>CAXXSC010000011.1:0-39888 GCA_963668435.2 Candidatus Latescibacterota bacterium | reverse complement strand
TTTTTCGTGGTATTCCGCACTCCAGCCGGAGAGCAGGATTATTCGGATGTCGGGGTGCTCCTCGCGAATCTCGTGGGCCATATCCCATCCGGTCATGCCGGGCATGAACAGGTCGGTGATCACGATGCCGAAATGACGGGCGTGGAGCAGGGCCAGCGCCGTTTCCGCATCGGAGGCGGTGGTGACCGAGTAGCCCTCGGCGCTGAGGAATTCGAAGAGGATTTCGCAGATATTACGCTCATCATCCACAACGAGGATGTCCGTGGAGCCGGGCCTCTGTTGCGGTTCGGGCGCTGATAGTATCATCGAGGGATCGCTCTCGGGATGTTTCGAGACCGGAAGGAAGACGCGGACAGTGCTGCCAACACCGAGGTTCGAATCGATCTCGATGGAGCCGCCCATGCGGTTGATTATGCCGAAAAGCACGCTCATGCCGAGGCCGGTGCCGCGACGCTCTTTTGTGGTGAAAAACGGTTCGAAAACCCGCTCGCGGACCTCCTCGCTCATGCCGGTGCCGCTGTCCTCGATGGTGAGGCGGACAAAAGCGTGTTCCTCCTCGGTGGCGATACTGATGTAGCCCTTGAAACGTATCGCCTCGACCGCGTTATTCAGCAGGTTGACAATGATCTCCAGTATCTCGCCCCGATTGGCGTAAACCGGCTGTATCCCGCCGCGCGTGACAGTGAAAATGATGCGTTTGTCGAGCGGTGCCTCCTCGCTGTAACGGCTTTTGACCTGGTCTATGGCCTCCTCAATGACCGAGTTGAGGTCGATGTTCTCGCGCTGGATATCCACGTTCACCTGCGTGTAGTGCTGAAGGCGTTTCACAATATCGAGCCCGTCCCGCGCCGCCGCACCGATCTTGGACATCAGGACCTCGCAGTCGCCGCCGTTGCGGGTGCATTCCTTGTTGTGAAGGTGGATGTAGCCGAGGATAATGCCGAGTATATTATTGAAATCGTGGACCACGCCGCCGGCCAGTTCGCCCAGCGCGCGCAGTTTTTCGAGTATGATAAGCTCTTTTTCCGTTTCCTTGTGGTCGGTCAGGTCCATCGCGGAAAACGTGATATGACGGGCTCCCTCCACATTTGTCAGCCCCGCCGAAACAAGCACCGGGATAGTGCGGCCGTCCGCAAGCTTAAGCTCGTACTCACGACCGTCGATCCTGCCGCCTTTTACAATATTCCCCAGCGCCGCGGAGATGGCCTCGTGACAGTGTTCGGGCGTGATATCGTAGATAGTGAACCCTTTCGCGATATCAGGCTCGCCGTAGCCGGTGACCTCGGCCGCGGTGGCGTTCATCCTGACAATTGCGCCGCTCCGGTCGAGCTCGAAACTGATCTCGGGCAGGACAAGGATTTCAGGGAGTGTGTCGCCCAGTATCTGGAGGTTGAGACCTTCGTTCTCGTTATCGTCGTTCGGAGTCAAGGGTTTCTGCGGCATGGCGGTACCCGTAGGGTGAGGTAGTGGATGTTCCGGCGCGGCCATGTGTCGTTTTACCCGCCCGGCTGTGCTAAAATACTACATATACGCCGGAAATACAAGAAGTGTCCGCAGGCGCCTGCCGGAGTGATTGAAACAGGCTGAAACTGATTGGAACTGACTGGACTGAGCCGACGAACTGAAAACTGACGAACTGACTGGACTGAGCTGCCCGGTCTTGCGACCGGACAGTGTTTGTCATTGGGGGCACCAACGCTTATTGGTTCCCCCAAACCCCCTCCGCAAGGTGCCGAGGGCACTTTTTATATCCGGCACTGCATGCCGGATGGGGCTGTGCAGATTGAAACGCTGGGTGGCGGGCCAGCGTGATAAACTCACCCCCTGGCCCCCTCTCTTTCAAAGAGAGGGGGAAGTGCCTGCATGCATTTGTTATATCAATGGCTTATATGCGCAGGGGTGAATTCTGTTTTCATTTAATCTCTTAGGGTCTAATTTCCCGAAGCTTGCTGCGGGGCAATTCATTCAAGAGAATTCCTCGGAGTTTACTCCGGGGTATAGTATGTTTTTTCCGGCCCCCTTCCTGTCACTCCGTGACAGGAAGGGGGCTTCTTTTCTCTTTGATCCTAAATCTTTGAACCTTGAACTACCTTTTTTCCGCGCCTTTGCGTTGATTGTCTTTCCGCTGATCTCACCACCCAGCGTTCGGCATCGTAGAGCCGAACAGCGTATCAATCCACACAACCCTTGCAGAAACATAAAGGGTCCGCCGACTCTGATCCCACAATCCAGCGTTCAGCCTCGCAGGGCTGAACAGCGATTCATTCTGCATCATCCACCTCAGAAATATAAAGGGTCCGCCGACCCCGATGCCGCTCAGAAGTTGAATGTTTCCATCGGGGTCCAGTAGTCGATCACGAGCACCTGGCTCATGCAGGTACGGAGCGTCTTGCCGAACGCCTTGTGGTCGGGGTGCGGAAGGTAGATGTCGCGCCCGGCCTCGTTGAGGAACGTGAGGAAATAACAGTGTGAATAGCCGCGGGCAGCGTTTTCCGGGCTGACATTGGTCCCCCATTCGAACGAGAGGATCGACGGGATTTTGTCCGGAAGTTCCTCGAATGCCTCCTCGACATCGCCGATCTGGGCGATCGTGGCATCCTCCTTGAAGCCGAAAAGCACCACATGGCGGTAAACCTTTCCCGCGCCGGGTTTTAGGTGGGCGGCAAGTCCCGGAACATTGCGCCTGACACCGTCCGCAACAAGCCATGCCATCAGACGGGCTCCGCGTTCTCCGAAATGGGTGCGGTCCTTGGCGCTGACATAAATCTCCTCGGCGGCATTGTCACCACGTCCGGAGAGGAGCGCGCCGGTCATGGCGTGAAGGTCGATCAGGGGCGTCTGCATTTCCCCGGCGACAGCTTTCATGGCATCGGCATAGGGCTTGAGCTCCTGCGTGACGATGCCCTCTTTGAACAGGCGGCGGTGCATGGGCGTGATCAGCACGGGAACGGCGCCATCGGCACGTGCCTCGCGGACATAGCGGCGGAGATTGTCGCTGTAATCGGTGGCGGCATCAGTCGATTCCGGCCTCTCGGGCGCGTGCGAGTCGTTGTGCCCGAACTGGATAAGGATGTAATCGCCTTTCTGGGCGCGCGCCCTCTCCCAGCGGCCCTCCTCGATGAATGTCTTGGTGCTTCGCCCGCTCATGGCGAGATTGACTGTCTCGAGCTCATTGTCGAAATACTCGTCGATGTACTGCCCCCAGCCGCGCACCTCGCGGTCGGCCTCATAGGTCTGTACTGTGGAATCGCCGATAACGACCATTTTGGCCTCTTCGGCCGCTGCCACAGCGGCGAATGCGGTGACAAGCGTTGTGACTGCTGCGAGAATCGTGCTGCGTTTCATGGGTGCTCCCTGTTTTGATGTATATGTTTATTTATACTATATGTTATCAACTGAATGACGTGTAAACTGATCTGCCCGACCGTTCCGGTCGAACAGTGTTCGTCATCAGGGACACCAACACTTGTTGGTTCCCCTGAAACCCCTCCGCAAGGTGCCGAGGGCACTTTTTATATCCGGCACGGCATGCCGGATGGATTGTGCTGAATGAGCCGCTGTACGGCGTTTCGCCGCCGAACGCTTGGGGCGGCGGCCCCTTTTGGGGTCAGACAGGGATATGCAGATTGGTCCGCTGTTCAGCCCTGCGTGGCTGAACGCTGGATTGTGAGATCAGCTATATACCTGAACTGCCGCCATGTTTTTCTTATTCTATCATATCAATACTGTCCGGTTATAATGATGTGTAAAATACGAGAACGCCTGTAAATACAGTGTTTACGGATCGCTCGCCGCTCTTTCAAAGAAAGGGCGTTGGAGGGTGAGTTCCGAAAAAAGCGCTGGAGAAGAATCGTGTTTTCTCTATCATCGTATTTTAACCGGACAGCACTGTCTATCTCACCTTGATTCTGTGTCAGGAATGCTGATTGTTGCTTGCAAAGTAGCAGCAAAGCTTTTTGTTGCTACCGAAGCAGCGCGCCAGTAACAACAATGGCGGTTGCCGCTATTCTGTTATCGACAATCATGTTTCCGTTATCCTGACAAGCTCCGGGAAAATATACCATGCGGACAGCCTTCCGCGAGAGGGGCTGATTTCCCGGATTAAATCGTTATCTTTCAGTTGACGGATTATTTTCCGGGCAGTGGGATGTGGTATTTCTTCTTGATGAGTGAAGCGGGTGCTGGAGAAAACCGGATAGCTGAAAATAAAATCCAACGCATATATGGCGTATTGGGAGTGAGTCAAATCAAGGAATTCTGCTTTTTTCGACTCATACAGTTCGAGAATGTTTTTTGCCTTGATAAGATTGTTTCTGGCCTGTTCTTTAACAGCATCCAGGAAAAAGACACACCAACCTGTCCAGTCTTCTTCCTCCGAGACCTTTAAAAGCCTGTTCCTGTATTCTCTGTCATGGGCCTCAAAATAGGCGCTAATATAGAACATCGGCTGATTTATCAATCCAATATGATACATAAACAGCGGAATACACATTCTCCCGAGCCGTCCATTGCCATCGGCAAAAGGATGAAGTGCCTCGAATTCGGCATGCAGAACAGCCATCTGGACAAGCCGGTCAACGGTATCAGTATGGATATAAAGCTCCCAATCATCCATGGCTTTCGGTAATTGTTCAGGAGATATTGGGATGAACCGGGCCGTTTCCAGAGTCGATCCGGGAGTTCCAATCCAGTTCTGGTCTTTTCTGAAAAGGCCGGGAGATTTGTTTTGCCCTCGAACACCCTCCATCAATTTTGCGTGTGTTTCCCGGATAATCCGCTTGCAAAGCGGCAATTCCTGCATCCTCTTGACCGCATGGGACATAGCGATCCTGTAATTGAGGACCTCATGAATATCTTTTCGTTTTTCCGGCGGTAATGATGCCCTGTCACTCTCTTCTTCATATTTCAATACGTCTTCAAAATTTGTCTGTGTGCCTTCAATTTTCGATGAAAGGATGGCCTCTTGTGTTGTCAGGGGGCTTAGAAGAACAGAAGCATTGGGAATCGCGGACAACACCCCGTCAAAGCGTGCCAATTCGGCGGTCGCGGGACCGATGAGAGGAAAAATCTCGTGCAAATTGATATTTGCCGGAGGAAACTTTCCATAATGGTAGTGAACAGGCATATTGCGTTCTTTCACTTTACATTAACCTATAATGTTGATATTTCCTGAAACGTAAAGTAATATTTTACGAAATTCAAGGGTAAATATCAATCCGTATTCATCCGCGGAATCCGTGGCCTGTTTCATTTTCCTGCTGATCTCAACACCCAGCGTTCAGCCTCACAGCGCTGAACGGACTGCACTGATTTTACGGAACAGCCCGGACAACTGTCCTGGCTGATGGAAAACCTGCCCGGCCGTACCGGTCGAACAGTGTTTGTCATTGGGGAAAACCGGCACTTCCCGGTCTTCCCCAAATCCCTTTCGGGAAGGTGCCGAGGGCACTTTTGGGTCTGAGAGGGGTGTACAGGCTGTGACGCTGTTGTCGCTGCGTCGACAACGCTGGGGGCGGCGGCCCCTTTTGGGGTCAGACAGGGATATGCAGATTGGTCCGCTGTTCAGCCCTGCGTGGCTGAACGCTGGATTGCAGGGTCACCGTTGAAAAACACCACCATAAAAGCGCCGCAGGCTTTCCCCCCCTCTTCAGGGGGACACCGGCGAAAGCCGGAGGGGAGGGCTTTTTCATCATACAAATCATTTTATCATAGCCATCCTTTTTCACTGCGTTTCAACGAGACAGGTCAGCTGTTCAGACCGTTTTCCCCTTGTGTTTTTTATGCCTTTTCGTGGCTATTTCCGTCTTTTCCCCTTAATCTTTAAACTGTTTCACTCTCCCCTGATCATTTTCCCGACCTCTGTCAGCGTTTTCACATCGATATCGCGGATCCTGCCCTCGTAGTTCGGGCCGACATCGACCGAGAATATGTTGCCGTACTCGACCGCGCCGAGGTAGTCCTTATAGAGCTTTTCAGCCGGATGGCAGAGATTGTCGTGTTTGGGAAGGGAGTAGAACCACATGGCGCCACCCTCGTGTTTCGGCAGGATAGGGTAGGTGAACTCGGCGGCGAGATAGCCCTTGTAGGCAGCCTCGGCATCCTTGTTGTAGACCGAGGCGGCAGCGTCGCCAATCGGACCGGGCCGTCCCATCTCGCGCAGACAAAGCCTTCCCGCTGGCTCGCCGTGGTTGAACCCCATGAAACAGTTGGGCTGGAAACTGTGCACCCATTCCGCGGTTGACACATGGTCAAGACCGCCGTCGCTCTGGGCGTGGTCCATCCAGAAAAACTCGATGGGCCCGTAGCGCGTGCAGAGCTCCTCAAGCTGCGCCTTCTTAAGTGCCGCGTCCTGGCCCGTTCGCCAGATCGGCAGGCGCCAGTTCGGGCTCGCGGTGTCCATCGGGTCATCGGGGAGCTCCCCCTTGATCCAGGTCCAGTCGCCCTCGCTGAAATAGAGTGCCAGCCTGATACCGTACTTGTCGCAGCTTTTCCTCAGTTTCGCGAGGACATCGATCCCCAGCGGGCTGTTGGTGACCTTGAAATCGGTGGTGTCCGTGTCCCAGAGACAGAACCCGTCGTGATGCTTGGTCAGGAAAAGGATGTAGTTCATTCCGGCGGCTTTCGCGGTCTCGCACCACTGGTCGGTGTCGCAGCCGGTCGCGCGGAAAAACGCGACATCCTCGACGCCGCGTGTCCATTCCTGCCCGGAAAATGTGCTGAACGACCAGCAGATGAACATGCCGAATTTCAAGTCCTTTATCTCGGCCGCGCGGACATTGTCGGGGATTTTCTCCGTGGAGATTTTCGGCGTGTTCGCGCATGAGAACGCGAGCAGAACAGGCATCATAAGCGCGAGGAGCTTTTTCACGGGACAGTCCTTTCGTGACAGTGCTGACAGCTTGCTGCGGTCTGGAATAATATCGTGTAGCTGAAGGATAGAGAAAATTGATCGCTGACCGCAAGCAAAAAGGGGCATCGGCGGATGCTTTTTGTTTCTGATAGTAATGTGCAGATTGAGCCGCTGTACGGCGTTTCACCGCCGAACGCTGGGTGACGGGATCAGCGGAATGAGCTCACCACCTTGATCACCTCTCTCTGGGGCGGCGGACCCTTTTTGGTCTGATGAACAACTGACTTTACTGATCTGCCGGTCCTTTCGGACCGCCAGTTGGCTGTCATTGGGGAAAACCGGCACTTCCCGGTCTTCCCCAAATCCCTTTCGGGAAGGTGCCGAGGGCACTTTTTATTTCTGATGTGGATGTGCAGATTGAGCCGTTGTTCAGCCCTGCGAGGCTGAACGCTTGCTTGTGGGATCAGTGCCGGCGGGCACTTTATATTTCTGATGGATTTGTGCAAGTCCAGTCGCTGTTCGGCTCTACGAAGCCGTACGCTCGCTGGTGGGTTCACCAGTATTTGCGGCGCTTATATGGTGCAGTTTTCAAGTCTTTTGTCGTGACCAGCACACCGTAGCGTTTGCGAAGGCTGGAGCGACCGCCCCCTCTTTCCGGGGGGACACGGCGAAGCCGAGGGGGGTAATCTTTCCATCATCGTTAATCATTTAATCATAGGAACCAGTGGTTCAGACAATCCATTTTTTCTTCGCGCCTCTGCGATGAATCCTTGTCTTTCCCATGTGTTTTCTTGTGCCTTTTCGTGGCTATTTATTTCTTTCAATCCGCGCTCATCCGCTCAATCCGTGTTCCATTCTTCCATCTTTTCTTCTGTATTCTGATTCCTGAATACTGTATTCTGTTACTACGGAACCCTATTCACCGTAAAATGTATAAAAACCATAGGAAAGCCCGAAAACAACCATGAGTTGTCAGACAACAGCGGCAGCCATTTCAGCCCGGAGCCAGCCCATGAAACCTATCGCCTTGACCCTCGTTTCAGCAGTGTTCGTTCTCGCGTTCATGACACAGCCATTCGCCGCGGTGATCGAGGGGACAGTGATCGATTCGGCGACCGGTAAGCCTGTTGCGGGCGCTAAAGTCTCTGTGCGGGCGGCCCTTACCGTGATCAGCTCCGAAAGCGGTGAAAGCGGGCGTTTCGTGCTTAAGGACATCCCCGAGGGCAGGGGATTCGTGGTCCGTGCCGAAAAGTACGGGTTCCGGTCAGGTCATGTCTCCGCCGATGTCCCGCAGGAAAAAGGCACGGCAGTCACTATCGAGCTCTGCTCACGCTACCTGGAACTTCTGCGCCCCAACGGCGGTGAGGCCATTTTCGCGGGCTCGTGGGAGATCATACGCTGGAATTCCGCCGGTGTCGACACGATCACCATAGAATACTCCATCGACAGCGGCAGGAAATGGACTGTCCTCGCGAGCGAATTCCCCGCCGAAAAGGGCCGCTACGTGTGGGATGTGGATGATATTCCCTCGCCGAATTACCGTATAAGGCTTCGCGACAGCCGCGATCCCGGGCTCAGCGACGAGAGCGAGGCCGATTTTGGCACCACCTCGATCTGAAAAAGGCGCCGACCCCTTCCTTTTCTTTCTATTCTGTATTATATTATGATCAGCTAAATTTAATTTCACAACACCTGAAAGTGAGGTCGTGATGAGGTCTGCGAGGTTCAGGATTGCCTTTTTCGCAACAGTTGCCGCCGTTTTTCTGCTGTCCGCTTTCTCCGCACACGCCGCAATAATCAACATCCCCGATGATCAACCGACTATCCAGGCAGGCATTGATATCGCCGCCGAGAGCGATACAGTCCTTGTTGCGCCGGGAACTTATTTCGAGAACCTCGATCTGACAGGCAAGAATATTACGTTAGCTTCGCACTATCTCACCACGGCGGACACGACATATATGCATGAGACGGTGATCGATGGCCAGAAAAACGGCGGCCCCGGCATCAATATCTGGAATGAGGAAGATGGATACGACGTAACAGTTGCCGGCTTTACCGTCCAAAACGCAACTTTTGTAAAAGCGGTTGGATACGGCATGGGTATTAGATGCAAAAATACGAACGCGCATTTTGAGAGGCTTATGATTCAAAATAATTCGCCCACTGGTATACAATGTTGGGAATCAAACGCGGAAATTGATCACGTGAATATATTTGACAATAAACTTTTTAGTTATGGTGATGCTTTGAGGTTCTCAGATTGCAATCGTGTTATCATGACAAACTCTAACGTTATAAACAACTTAACTGACAGTGCTATTTTTTTTCAAAGATGCGATTCAGTAGTGTGTGATAATATTGTTGTTAAAGACAACTCTTTCATAGGTGTTATGTGTTCATTATCAAATGCAACAATAAGTAACTCTGCTATTGCCGACAACGGGGAATACAATATTTACCTCGATTCTCAAGAGTTAACATTTTTGAATTCAACAATATGTACAAAAAAAGAATACCATGAACCGAGAGTCAGATGCACCGGTGGGGAGATTCGTTTTGTAAACTCCATTATTTGGGACAGTGCAAAAGAAAAGCAGATATCTGTTCCCAGTAATATTTCACGCCTTTCTAAAGTCACGTTGATTTTCAGCAATTCAATTGTCAAGTCGGGAATAGATGGTATTGTTTCAGAATCTCAATACAATACTGAAATGAAAGCCGACATCATCCTTGAAGGCGAGCTCTACGATTTCGATCCCCTCTTCATTGATACCGACAACGGAGACTTCCGCCTTCAGGAAAGCTCACCCGCCATCGATGCAGGCGTCGCTTATTTCCAGTACGAAGGTGAAGTCATTCTTGACATGAAGGCCGAAGATTATCACGGCGTTGCACCAGATATCGGCGCATACGAATACGATCCGACTGTCTCTGTCGAAAAAAGCGAAATTATGCCGCAGACAGCGATGTTGATGAACCCCTCACCCAATCCCTTCAATCCCTCGACAACGATCTCTTTCACGCTTTCGGAGCCCTCAGAGATTGTGCTTTCGATTTTCAATATTAACGGTCAGCATATGAGCGATCTGGCGAACGGGCGCTTTGCCGCCGGGATGCATTCCGCTGTGTGGAATGCTGAGGGCATGGCGAGCGGCGTGTATTTCTGTGTGCTCGACACTGGCGGGGCGGTGGAGGCGAAACGGCTGTTGCTGGTGAGATAAAAAGAAAGTAGTCAGGAGTCAGGATTCAGAATACAGGAGAGAAGATGGAAGATGAGGGGCAAAGGCACGAGGGCACAGAGAAAAAATTGTCTGAACCGCTGATTGCTATGATTAAATGATTAACGATGATTAAAAGATCACCTCCCCTCGGTTTCGCCGTGTCCCCCCTGAAAGAGGGGGGCGGTCGCCAACGCGACAAAAGACTTAAAAAAACAGCGCCCAAAACAGCGCCGCAAATACTGGTGATCGCACAAGCCAGCGTTCGGCTTCGCAGGGCCGAACAGCGACTGTACATGCACATCCCTATCAGAAATAAAAAGCGCCCTCTGGCGCCCCCTCTACAGGGGGATGTCGTGAAACGACAGGGGGTTATCTTTCCATCAGCGCAATCAGCGGTTCAGACAGTCTTTCCCCTGATCCCGCCTTCCAGCGTTGTCGTCCAAGCGACAACAGCGGATCGATTTGCACATCCACCACAGAAACAAAAAGGGGCCGCCGCCCCCAGCGAATCACTCTGCACATCCCTATCAGACCAGAACGCATCCGCTGATGCTGATCCCAGAATAGCAGGACAAAGTCGCGAAGCATCTTTGTCCGAAATGTCTGCACAACCCTCACAGAAATATAAAGTGGCCTCGCCACCTTCCCGAAAAGGGTTTGGGGAAAACCGGGAAGTGCCGGTTTTCCCCAATGACAATCACTGGCCGGTCGCAAGACCGGACAGATTCAGTTAATCAGTAAGCTCAGTTTTCAGACTGCCCGTTACGATTTG
Source organism: Candidatus Latescibacterota bacterium (assembly GCA_963668435.2). Classification (GTDB taxonomy): domain Bacteria; phylum Latescibacterota; class Latescibacteria; order Latescibacterales; family Latescibacteraceae. Next base: position 29,042 of record CAXXSC010000011.1, on the reverse strand, counting down.
GAGTCGGCGGGCTTGAACTTGTCGAGGAGCGAGATGTTGTTCTCGTAATCGTAGAATGTCCGTATCATGAGCGCGATCAGGGAGCGCCGGTAACCCTGGTAGGCATCGAGGAAATTCATCTCGGTGTCTTTCTGGCTCTCGATCATCTGGATGACATCGCGGATCGAGATAATCTCGGAGTTGTACTGCTCGATTCCTGCCTCGGTGATATCGGCGGCCAGCTCGCGGCTTTTCATCATGTTCTCGGTGCGGCTCTGGAACTCGAGGAAATTTTCGACCTCGATCGAGATGTTGCTGGAGATTGAGTTACGGTTCTCCTCGATGCTCAGTTCGGTGCGTCGGAGGCTGATTTTCTGTGCCTCAAGACGCGTTTTTCTGCGTCCCCAGTCCCAGATCGGCACATAGGCGTTGAGCGCGATCGAGTTAGAGTTGTCGTACTCGTTCCAGATGCTCTGGATATCGTCCTCCTGTTTCTCGAGGCCGTAGGTCATCGCGAGATTGAGACTGAAGGAGTCCCAGCCCTTGGCGTTGTCCACATTGATCTCGTTCTTGCGCTTGTCGATATCGAGCATCCTGAGGAGCGGGTGAAGGTTGTGGCCGTACTCGATGGCCTGGTCGAGATCGATATGCACGGGTTTAAACGGGAATTCCGGCACGACATATATCGAGTCCTGCTGGCTCATGCGGAGGCGCTGTTTGAGACGGGCGCTTTCCTGGCGGATACGGCTCTGGTTTTTGAGACGGTTTTCGCCGATATTCGCGATCTCGACCTTGACCTGAACCGCCTCGATACGGCGCGTGGTGTCAGCCTCGGCGGCACGTTCGGCGATCAGCGCCACACGTTGCAGGTTCTCGATCTGCTGCTGGTAAATGACATCGTTGCAGGTGAACTCGAACAGATCGTAATAGTCGTCGGCAATACTGTTGATCGTGCTGGCGCGGTCACGGGCGTATTCCAGCTCGCGGCGCTGAAGGTCCAGTTTCGCGGTCTCGATGTTGTTCTTCAGGTAGTTGGGCTGGAAGAACGGCTGTTCGTATTTGACATAGTAGCGGTTGTAGTAGTCGACATCGTTGCCCTCATGTTTCTGAAGGTAACGGTAGGTCCTCGTGTTCATCGAGAGATAGCCGTTGGTGGGATAGTCCATGATCACCACCGGCTGGCGTATTGCGATATCGGCCTGCCAGCGCGTAGTGTTCTTTTTCACGATAACATCGCGGCCGAGGTTGGAATCCCATTCGAAATCGGAGCTGGAACTCAGGTTCGGTGCCTGAAGGTTCATATAGACTTTCGATTTCAGTCCGGCCTGACGGGCTTTGAGCCAGAGCCTGTTCGCCTCGATATTCATCTGGAGGTGTTTGATGCGGTAGCTGTTTTTCATTGCGATATCGACAGCACTGTCGAGTGTCAGCTGTATTTTCTCCTGGGCGGAGACGGAGGCTATGGATGTCAGGGTGAAAGCGAGTATGAACGAGGCGATTCTATTCCTTAACGGCTGTTTCATGAGCGATCCTCATTTTTGGAACTGTTATCGATAGGCGCCTTGCGGAATTGACACGATTATGCGTACCATGGCCTTTTCCCGAAGCGGCCGGGAAATAGGTCCGTGGCATGAACTTTTAATTCAACGCCTGAATATAAGCTTTTGTTTCCTGAAAGATCGTGACAACGGTCACAAAAAATGCCGTTGCGGCACTGTCCGAAACCCGGCGGACACAAAATGGCTGCCACGAGAGCGTGGAAATCATCTACAATCTATCAATATACGGAAAAACGGCGCCGAATAAAAACTCTTTTGCCTGCGAGCATCACCGGGCATCAGCGGGTGCCAGCGGGCCCTTTCTATTTCTGATAGGTATGTGCCACTTGATTCGCTGTTCAGCCCTGCGAGGCTGAACGCTTGCTTGTGGGATCAGTGCCAGAGGGCGCTTTTTGTTTCTGATGGGTTTGTGCATGTACAGTCGCTGTTCGGCTCTACGAAGCCGTACGCTCGCTGGTGGGTTCACCAGTATTTGCGGCGCTTGTTATCGTGCTGTTTTTGAGTCTTTTGTCGCATAGCGACCACCCCCCTTTTTCAGGGGGGACACGGCGAAGCCGAGGGGGGTAATCTTTCAATCATCGTTAATCATTTAATCATAGGAATCAGCGGTTCAGACAATCCATTTTTTCTTTGTGCCTTTGCCCCTCATCTTCTGTCTTTTCTCCTGTATTCTGAATCCTGAATCCTGACCCCTTTCTTTTTTTCATTTTCATATTATATTATGATCAGCTAAATTTAATTTCACAACACCTGAAAGTGAGGTCGTGATGAGGTCTACGAGGTTCAGGATTGCCTTTTTCGCAACATTTGCCGCCGTTTTTCTGCTGTCCGCTTTCTCCGCACACGCCGCAATAATCAACATCCCCGATGATCAACCGACTATCCAGGCAGGCATAGATATCGCCGCCGAAAGCGACACTGTCCTTGTCGCACCGGGGACATATTTCGAGAATCTCGATTTGCGAGAGAAGAGCATCACACTCGCCTCTCACTATCTCACCACGGCCGACACGACATATATGCATGAGACCATCATCGACGCTCAGAAAAACGGTGATTCCTGTATAAATATAAGGAACGATGAGGAGGGTCACAGCGTAACTGTTTCTGGATTTACACTTAAAAATGCGGCTTTCACGCTGGTTAATGGTTACGGAACCGCCATCAGATGCAAAAATGTGGACGCGCATTTTAGATGGTTGATATTTGAAAGAAATGACGGCTATTCAGCTTCAGGAATTTCGTGCGGTATTTCAAATATCACCATTGACAATTCTTATTTTAGAAACAACGATAGTGGATCAGCTGGTGGAGTGCTTAGTGCATCTTTCTGTGATATCTCAATTAACAACACATTCATTTACAACAATAATGATCCATTTGGATTATATTTTAACAACTGCGATTCTGTTCTGTGTAACAATATTATTGTTAAAGACAATAAGCACGTCGGAGTTTTATGTGTTTTATCCAGTGCTACAATCAAAAATTCTGTTATAGCCGATAATGGCGAATATGATTTATCTGCAGGCTCAAATGATATAACAATTATAAATTCTGTTATATTTTCACAAAAAGAATACCATAAAAGGAACATCAGGTGTTCTGGTTGTACAATTCGATTTATTAACTCAATTATCTGGGACAGCACAAAAGAAGAACAGATATCTGTTCCATGGGAACTGCCGAGTAATCCTAAAGCCACGTTGATTTTCAGCAACTCGATCATTAAATCCGGCTTGGATGGTATCGTTGCATATTATCCAAGCTCTGAAATGAAAGCGGATATTTTCACGGAAGGCGAGCTCTACGATTTCGATCCCCTCTTCATTGATACCGACAACGGAGACTTCCGCCTTCAGGAAAGCTCACCCGCCATCGATGCAGGCGTCGCTTATTTCCAGTACGAAGGTGAAGTCATTCTTGACATGAAGGCCGAAGATTATCACGGCGTTGCACCAGATATCGGCGCATACGAATACGATCCGACTGTCTCTGTCGAAAAAAGCGAAATTATGCCGCAGACAGCGATGTTGATGAACCCCTCGCCCAATCCCTTCAATCCCTCGACAACGATCTCTTTCACGCTTTCGGAGCCCTCAGAGATTGTGCTTTCGATTTACAACCTCAACGGCCAGCATGTGACCGATCTTGTGTCAAGGCGGTTTGCTGCAGGGGTGCATTCAGCCGTGTGGAATGCCGGTGGCTGTGCGAGCGGCGTGTATTTCTGCGTGCTCGACACCGGCGGGGCGATGGCGGCGAAACGGGTGCTGCTGGTGAGATAAAAAGAAAGTAGTCAGGAGTCAGGATTCAGAATACAGGAGAGAAGAAAGAACTCACCCCCGCTTGATAAGTAGTATTATAAACAGAGTGTTGTGGACGCTTCCCCCTCTCTTTGAAAGAGAGGGGGCCAGGGGGTGAGTTCCGGCTGATCCCACCTTCCAGCGTTCGGCGGCGAAACGCCGAACAGCGAATCATTCTGCACACCCCTCACAGACCAAAAAGTGCCCACTGGCACCCCGGCTTGCTTTGGCGGTGATTTCGAGCTATACTTCCACAGACAAAAAAACGATAACCTCATTCACACGGGATTTGCCATGCGAAAGCTCGTTTTCACACTCCTTCTCACACTCACGGCCGCCACGGCCTCGGCCCAGACCATTCCCTGGGACCCGGATGTCACCGAAAACGGGACCGCCAGGGGCTACCGGGGCATCTGGTACATGAACCAGCCCTCCAACGACGAGTATGTCTATAAGTACAGCGGCGGACTGGGCACCTACTGTGCCAAGCACAAGCCGTTCGCGGTTTACTGCCCCGAGGTGGACCGGACTTTTTTCTGCTATGGCGGGACAGCTTCCGACAATAACCGGAAACTTCAGCACATGGTGTCATATTTCGACCACAAAACCGGCACAGTGCCGCGCCCGACCTACCTTCTGGACAAAAAGACCGAGGACGCCCACGACAACCCGGTGATTTCGGTGGACAGCGACGGCTATATCTGGATATTCTCGACCTCGCACGGCACCGGGCGGCCCTCCTATATCCACAAGAGCAGGAAGCCCTACGATGTCAGCGCGTTCGAGCTGGTGCCCGCGGTCAAACGGGCGGACGGCGAGTCGGTGCCGATGACCAATTTCAGCTACATGCAGGCGTGGCACATGGATGGGCGCGGTTTCCTCTGCTTTTTCACCCGCTACAACTACCCGGCGAAACGGACTATCTGCGCCATGAGCAGTGCAGACGGTGTCAACTGGAGTGAATGGACCCGTCTGGCGGCAATGGACGAGGGCCATTACCAGATCAGCGCCACGAACGGCACGAAAGCCGGAAGCGCGTTCAACTACCATCCCGAGGGCAAGGGGCTCAACTGGCGCACAAACCTCTATTATGTAGAAACGCCCGATTTCGGTGCGAGTTGGCACGCTGCGGACGGCACCCCGCTGAACCTTCCGCTGACCGACCCGAAATGCCCGGCGCTGATTCACGATTATGAAGCAGAGGGGCTCAATGTCTATCTCAAGGACATCCGCTACGACGCCAACGGTTTCCCGGTGATCCTCTATATCACGAGCAAAGGCTATGAGTCCGGCCCGAAAAACGATCCGCGTCTCTGGACAACCGCGCGCTGGGACGGCGATCAGTGGGTGATCCGTCCGGCCATGCGCTCCGACAACAATTACGATATGGGCTCGCTCTATTTCGACGGCAACGGTGTCTGGCGCATTGTCGGCCCGACAGCGGTCGGTCCCCAGCCGTTCAACCCCGGCGGCGAGATGCGCATGTGGGAAAGCCCCGACCAGGGCGAAAACTGGACCATGACCGCGCTGCTCACCGGGGCCAGCGAACGCAACCATACCTACGCGCGCCGTCCGGTCAATGCTCACCCCGGTTTCTATGCTTTCTGGGCGGACGGCCACGGGCGCAAACCCTCGGAATCCGACCTCTATTTCGCCACCGAATCCGGCGAGGTCTACCGCCTTCCCCGTATCATGAAAGGCAAAACCGCCGCTCCGGAACGGGTGAGATAAAAGGGGAAAAGAGAGGGAAAAAAAGAATAGAAGACTGAAAGATGAAAAGATGGGGCTGATTTTGCGAAGAGAACCGGCATTTTCCGGTTCTCTCCGCACCTCTCTCCGCAGGGCCGGCGGGTGCCAGCGGGCACTTTATATTTCTGATGGGGATGTGCAGGTCGAATCGCTGTTCAGCCCTGCGCGGCTGAACGCTGGCTGGTGGGTTCACCAGTATTTGCGGCGCTAGTTATCGTGCTGTTTTTGAGTCTTATGCCGCGACCTGCCACGCCGTAGCTTTAGCGAAAGCTGGAGCGACCGCCCCCTCTTTCAGGGGGAACACGGCGAAGCCGAGGGGGGTAATCTTTCAATCATCGTTAATCATTTAATCATAAAAATCAGTGGTTCAGACCAGTAGTGTCCGGTTAGGTTTTAGCGAATAGATGCTGTTTATTGCTCCTTTGCTCTTGTTGAGCATCATCGAAAAAGCCTCGAGCTTCGTTTTGGATATTAATTCGTAATTCTCGGGCTCTTTTGATAGAGACTTTTTCATTATATTCTTCATGACAATAAATTGCTAACAGGAGGTAAGTAATAAGCCCGGCAAGCATTTGGACCTTCAAGCCATATTCACTGCGCGCGATGATATGATAGACTTTCAGATGCCGTTTCCACCAGGCAAAGAATCGTTCAATATCCCAGCGCAGCCTGAATGCAGCGGCGATTTGTTCCGCCGAGAGGTCGAAGCGGTCAGTTGCGATCCAGTACTCCTGGTTCAAGATGCGGTAAGCGACAACCCTGACTTCACGTTCCGTCTGGTTAATGGCATCAATACCAAGCAGTACAGTAGCATCATAGAAGATCATGCTATCCGTGTCGATGTCATGGGTTTGCAGAACTGTTTTTCGGGCATTGGCCTTAATACGGCAAATAAAATGCTTTTTATCCTTTTGCCAGCGGTCAAAGCCCTCGTGTGTCAGGTAACCTCGGTCCATGATTCCGGTTTGTCCCGGCTTGAGTATCTGATCGACATAGAGACGCTCATTGCTGTTGCCCTCTGCCAGAAAGAGTTTTTCCGGTATGCCATAGTTGAGATCGAAGCCGAGATGCACCTTTGCCTTGTTCTTGGTGGCCGTGTATTCCGCCCAATGCATGGAAAGAACCGCATCGACAAGCGAACCATCGATGGCAACGAGATCACCGTACTCCGTATGTTTCGCCGGTAATGTATTCGCCGCCTGAGCATGAAGCTCGGTAAAAACATGGAGCAATTGCTCAAGACCGCGACTGTTTATAGCTTCAAAAAAACTGCTCTTCTTGATGCCGTTTTTCGGCGCGATAACTTCACGTGCAAACGTATCTTGTTCAAGAACTTGCAGTAAGTGGCGGCCCGACTTGAACTCATTGAGATGGAAATATATCAAGCCATCGAGCTGTTCTTCAAAACTCATTTGCAATGGTCTGTTACCTCGTGATTTCAGATCAGGTGTGGCCGCAAGAGCTGTGCATAATGGCTGCCTAAATCGTTTGTACGAGCGTAGCGCGCGTTTTTTGATTCGTTTGTTCTTAAGCGGTAACATCTTCGCAAACCCTTGTCAATTAAGGTTTTTGCGAAATTGTATCGCCTTATGCTAATGTTGATATGTCAAGCTCTTTTTCGTTTTAAAACTGTAAGCTAATTTCTAACCGGACACTACTGGGTTCAGACAATTCATTTTTCTCTGCACCTCTGCGGCGAACCCCTGTCTTTCCCCTGTGTTTTTTGTGCCTTTTCGTGGCTATTTATTTCTTTTAAATCCACGTTCATCCATAAATCCGTGTTCCATTTTCTTTCTTTACACCTGTTCACGCGTATTCACGGCTGTTGCCGCGCGCGCTATATGGATGATTTGAAGAACGAGTAGAGGGCGAGGAGAAGGACAGTGCCGCCGCCGACACTGTAGATGACCAGCGGGACACTTATAATATTCTGGTTTGACTCGTAGTTGGTGATGATGAGGTCCTGGGCGCCCCAGCCGAGCACGATGGTCAGGACTATGAGCAGCAGCATCGACCATTTCCTGAGAACAAGCAGCACCGCGAGGATGAGGACGACGAAAATAGCGGGGCCGTCCCAGTTTATATTCATGAGGTTTTCTTTCAGGATTTCGAAATAGATGTCCATGATCGCCCGCCTTTCAGTACGCCGTGCAAGACTGCCATTCCTTATAATACTTAAAATATAACGTTTAGGAAAAAAATAAAGTCTTTTCTTTGGTGAAATAATGTGTCGGCGGACACATTGAGGGAAAGTTTAGGGTCACAGGTTAAGCATTAAAGAAAAGGTGGAACAAAGGCGCAGAGGCACAATGTTAGGAAAAAACGGGGAAAGGCTGCCTGAACCGATGATTTTTGTGAATGAACAATCCCGGAGCAAACGCCAGGGAATTCTGTCGATTGAATGATGAAAACTGATGGAACGGCAGGGGCCGGGAGCCCGAATAAAGAATGCAGGAAGATCAGCCCCCTGTCAGTATTTGTGCTGAATGCGCCAGATACTGCGGGCAAGTGCGAGATCTTTGGCACCGTCCTCGCTCGTGATCACATGATCGAATGTCACGGTATCGCCGGAATGGCTCATGGACGCGTGGGCGGCAACCGATTCGCCGAAAAACGTCTCCGCGACATAATTGATCGTAAACTCGTTGAAAACATAGTCGCGCCTGATCTCGGGCGGCACCGATTCCAGCGCCCAGTCCATGTAGCTCTTGCTGGTGACATGGTCGTTGAGATCGATATCGCCGAGGCGGACCGCGAACGTTTTGGTGAGCTCGGGCGATTCGGGACGGCTCAGCTTGTCCGGTGTGTCGTCAGGCGTGCAGTCGGGGAATGTCTGGCCCATTTTTTCGAGCAGGGGCTGGATTCTCACCGGCCGTCTGCTCCCGGTGTCGATCACCAGCCAGGCACTTGAGGCCGCGCCGATGATGATGCCGATGGAATCGTAGATGAGGAAATTGCGGTGGGCGAAAAGCCGTTTTGCGCCGGTGGGCCAGGTCTTGATGGTCACCTTGTCCCAGGCGCCGGGATGCTGTTCCACTGTCAGGGCGAACCGTGAGAGCACCCAGGTGCGGTTGTCGGTAAAGAGATCGAAAACCGACAGGCCCAGCTCTGCGGCATGACGGCCCGCGGTATCGAGGCAGAGCCCCGCCAGCGACGGTGCCGAGACTGCGCCGCCCGGCTCGAGATCGTCACTTCGTATGGTGTAATCGGCGCTGTATATTTTCGCGCTCTCGCTCATGCCTGTTCCCTCCTCGCCAGAATGCGGCACTCCCGCTACTGGTAATCTGCCACAAAATCCCCCATAAGTCAATCAAAAACATCATTGAGAAAAGATACATGGAACACGGATTACGCGGATTGAAAAAGATAGATGAGGGGCAAAGGGACGAAGGCACCGAGAAAAGATGGATTGTCTGAACCGCTGATGGCGATGATTAAATGATTAACGATGATTGAAAGAATACCCCCCTCGGCTTTGCCGTGTCCCCCCTGAAAAAGGGGGGCAGCCTGCGGCGCTTTGTGTGCAGACAGGCAATATATCAACAAATCGCTGATCTCACTATCCTGCGTTGTCGTCGCAGCGACAACAGCGATTCACTCTGCACATCCCCATTAGAAATATTAAGGGCCCGCCGGCCCTTTCCAGAAGGGGTTTCAGGGGAGACCGGGAAATTCCGGTTTCCCCTGATGACATCCACTGTCCGGTCGTAAGACCGGACAGGTCAGTAAGTCAGTAAGGCCGTAAATCAGTTAAGCGGCATGTCAGCCCATCTGAACTCAGTCATAGATTGTCGTGTCGAAACTCGGTTTTATGTGGGGTGAGGACGGGATATCTTTTCGAAGGGCCCAGTGTGCGGCGTTCCAGAGTATCTTACGGTAGGACTGGTTGACATAGGGGCCAGTTGTGTGGCCGGGCAGGAGGGACACCACGCGGCCTTTGCCCTCCTCGCGGCACCATCCGCCAAGCGTGTCGATCGGCTGTTCCTCGCCCTTGAGCTTGAGCAGGGGCGTGTGGCCGCCGCCGTTTTTCATCACCGCGCTGAAAATCTCGTCGTCGCCGATGCTGAAATCCGTGATGCCTTTCGTGATCGGGTGGCCCTGATTGAGCTCGTGCACCAGTGTCGGCTGGACTTTCGTGTGCATTTTCGGCTCCTGGACATCGAGAAGGTCCATGTAGTGCCGCTTGTTGCCGTTCCAGATCGAGCAGTGGAGCGAGAGAAGGCCCATGCCGCGCCGGACATTGGCGATGATCGCGCTTTCCAGGCGGTCGCTCATGAAATAGGAGGGCTCGTTCCTGCCCTCGACAATGCGGTCAGGCGAGAATCCCAGCGAGAAATTCGTTTTCTGCGTGTCGGTCATGTAACGGGTCATGACAAACAGGTCGGCTGTTTCCAGAAGTTCGGGGGTGACAAAAGCGCTGTCCTGCGCGAACATCAGGTGCCAGTCAGTGACACCGTAAACACGGCGGAAACACTGCTCCTGCGTGACTCCGTTGTGATAAAAATCGCCGCCGAGGAACACGACCCTGACCTCGCCCGGCGCTTTGTACGCCGCCTGCGATTCCGACACCGCCAGACCTGCCGCCGCCGCGCCGATCCCTGTTGTCAACAGCGACCGTCTCGAAATACTCCTGCTGTTCTTCATTGCAACCTCGTGTTATGTGAGTGATTCTGTATATTATACGATAATTATTTGTGAGCTGCCGGGAAATGAAAACTGGTTCACGGAAAAAGCGCCGCCTTCCAGACTGACTGTCAGGCTGATTGATAGACTGATAGACCGATGGACTGCATACTGATCGTCCCGATCGGACAGTGTCTGTCATTGGGGGGTGGCGGCCCCTTTTTGTTTCTGATATGTGTGAACAGCGTGAAACGCTGTTCAGCCCTGCGAGGATGAACGCTAGTTTGCATGATCACCTGTTTAAAAAATGCCCACCTGTCGTTTCACTACATTCCCCTTCCTTATACCATAGTATTCGTGGGGGGGGCTCAAAGGGCTGAGGAATTCTTCTTTTCCATCATTCTTTTATCTCTGCGTCTCAGCGCCTTTGCGTTGATTGTTTTTCCGCTGATCCCACAATCTAAGAACAACGTCGCGCAGCATCTTTGTCCGTGTAGACTGCACAGCCCTGCCAGAAACAAAAAGTGCCCGCTGGCACCCAGCGTTGTCGTCGCAGCGACAATAGCGGCTCGATCTGTATGTCCCCATCTGACCAAAAAGCATCCGCCGATGCTCAATCTGCACAGCCCATCCGGCATCGGCAGATGACGGATATACAAGGGGGCTGCCGCCCCTTTGTGGAGGGGGTTTGGGGGAACCATCAAATGATGGTGCCCCCAATGACAGCCAACTGGCGGTCCGAAAGGACCGGCAGGTCATTTTATCCGCCGTTTCAGTCCGAGTGCTCGCCGGTATCGTCGCGCATGTCCTGCTTGAGAAGGTCCGGTGCTGTGAGCGCATCGGAGAACGTGCGCCATGTGGTGTAGCCGCCGGTGAAATTACGGCATTTGAAGCCGTTCTGGCTGAGAATCCGGCAGGCGATATAGCCGCGGAGGCCCACCTGGCAGAACACGAGCAGTTCCTTGTCTTTTGGGAGCTCGTCCAGACGGTCGCGGAGCTCGTCCACCGGGATGAGCATTGCGCCGGGGATCGAGCCGCCCGCGTGCTCTTTGGCAGTACGGACATCGAGCAGGTACTGGTTGTCCGCGGGGGCGCTGACCTCCTCGTAATGGCAGAGAGCGACATCGCCGCGCCGGACATTGGAGGCCACGAAACCGGCATAGTTCACCGGATCTTTCGCGGACCCGTAGGGCGGTGCGTAGCAGAGTTCGAGATGTTCGAGATCCTCGACAGCCATGCCGGTGCGGATGGCGACCGCGAGAATATCGATACGTTTGTCGACGCCGCTCATGCCTGCCGCCTGCGCACCAAGAACCCGTCCGTTGTCGGGATCGTAGATCAGTTTCAGGCTGATCGGGTGCGCGCCGGGATAATATGTGGCGTGGCTCGCCGGGTGCACATAGACTTTTTCATAGCTCATGCCCGCGCGTTTCAGGGCTTTTTCGTTCATGCCGGTCATGCCGATTGTCAGGTCGAACACCTTGCAGATCGCGGTGCCCTGCGTCTTCTTGTAGACACTGTCGCGGCCGAGGATGTTGTCCGCGGCGGTGCGGCCCTGACGGTTCGCGGGGCCCGCAAGCGGGATCGACATTTTCTGCCCGCCGACAAGCTCGACAATCTCAACAGCGTCACCAACAGCGTAGATATCGGGATCGTTTGTCCGCATGTGGTCATCCACCACTATGCCGCCGCGCTGACCGACCTCAAGGCCCGATTCGCGAGCCAGTTTCGATTCCGGGCGAACACCTACGCTCATGATCACGAGGCCGCAGAGCAGGGAGGCGCCCGAGCTGAGGGCGACACGAAGCAGGTTGCCCTCCTCGCTGACACCGGTCAGTGAGGTGCCGAGACGGAGGTCGACACCGTGCAGTTCCAGCTGCTGTTTGATGGGAGCGGCCATTTCCGGGTCGGCGGTGACCATGACCTGCGGCTCCAGCTCGACAAGGGTGACCTCGATGCCGCGCTGACGGAGCGCCTCGGTGACCTCGAGCCCGATGTAGCCGCCGCCGACAACCACCGCTCGTTTCGGCGCATTCTCGCGGAGGACATCCTGGATACCGTCCATATCGTTGATCGTGCGGAGCGTGAACACCTTGTCGAGATCGATGCCGGGGATCGGCGGACGGAACGGTTCCGCGCCGGGGCTGAGCACGATGTTGTCATAGGGCTGGTCGTACTCCTCGCCGCTCTTGTGATTGAGCACATGGACTGTTTTTTTCGCACGGTCGATGGACATGACCTCGCAGTTGGTGCGGACATCGATCCTGAAACGGGTCCGCATGGCCTCGGGTGTCTGGACAATGAGACGGCTTCGTTCCGGGATGTCACCCCCGATGTGGTAAGGGAGGCCGCAGTTGGCGAACGAGATATAGTCGCCGCGCTCGAACATGATGATCTCCGCCTCCTCGGAAAGCCTCCTGGCCCGTGCCGCCGCTGATGCGCCGCCCGCGACGCCGCCGATGATTACGATTCTGGTACCCATGATAACCCCCTGTGCGGCAGGAGCGCTGTCGCTGCCGCTTGTTTCGATGAGTGAATAAACAATTCCCGTTCGTAAAACAAACACATCTCCCCGTGTTTTCCGGTAATAATTCCTGATAATAAAATAATGCGTCACAGCAGCGGGGGAAAGGGGGAAAGAGAAAAAACAGAAGACAGAAGATAGAAAAAACAGATATTTTGCTGAGAGAACCGGTGCCAGCGGGCACTTTTTGTTTCTGGCATCAGCGGATGCTTTTAGGTCTGATAGGGTGGTGCAGATCGATTCACTGTACGATGCTGCGCCATCGTACGCTTGCTGGTGGGTTCACCAGTATTTGCGGCGCTAGTTATCGTGCTGTTTTTGCGTCTTTTGTCGCGACCTGCCAAGCCGTAGCTTTAGCGAAGGCCCCCCCTCTTTCAGGGGGGACACGGCGAAGCCGAGGGGGTATCAATCATCGTTAATCATTTAATCATAGAAATCAGCGGTTCAGACGATCTATTTCTTTCTCTGTGCCTTTGCCCCTCATCTATCTTTTTCAATCCGCGTAATCCGTGTTCCATGTTCTTTCCTCCTGAATTCTGTATTCTGTTTTTCTTCCTTTCTCCCAATGCTAACCCCCTTCTGAATATCGTTTTACGGCACTCATGTGAATACTGTAAATAATTACTTGACATTTTGCGCACCATATATTTTATTGTATACCATTGCACAGGGAATGGCGGCGGTTATCGTCAACAATAAGCATTAACGGGTGTTATAAAGTGCATCTGTCGACTCAAGGGGGATTCGACATGAAAGACAGTATCGATATCGCGGCATGGATCACTGCGTTCCGTCACGCCGAACACAATGTTCTTGAGGCGGAACGATATTACGGAGATTTCATCGGGAACAGTGAACACGCGGGAGGCATTGCCTCCGATGACTTGAAGTTCATGGAGGACAACGCGGTACGGACATTCGGGCGTGAGGACGACTGCTATCCCGCCCGTTGGGAACGCGGGCTCAACAGCGGTCATCCGCGCCTTCTGTTCTCTGTAGGGGACACCGCAATGCTGCGACTGCCCTCCGTATTCATCTGCGGATCACGGAACGCCTCGGACAAGGCGCTGGGATTCGCCATGAAATGCGGCAAGATAATCGGCATGTACGACCGTCCGGTGGCAGTGGTCAGCGGTTACGCCCGCGGCGTGGACAGCGCCGCTCACATCGGGACACTCGATGGCGGAGGAAGGACAATCGCGGTTTTGCCGCACGGGCACAGTCATTTTTCCATGAAACGGCTCAGGGGCAGTTACGACGAGGGCGACGACCTTCTGGTGTTGTCCGAAATGCCGCCTTTGTCGCGGTTCAGGCGGCATGCGGCGCTCAGGCGAAACAGGCTCATGGCGGCGATGGCATCGGCGGTGATCGTGGTAGAGCCCGGCGACAGCGGGGGAACATGGTATTCGGTCGAATGTGCGCGCGACCTGGGCAAACCGCTCTTTTTCTACGAGGGGGAACGTACGGATTTTGTCAGCCGTCTGGAAAAAATGGGCGGGCGGCGTATTGAAACGAACATGCAGGCGCCTGTGCTCGACGAGGTCCTGCGTTGCTGTCAGGCCGCGCCGGAAGGGTAAGCGACTGCTCTTTGGCAGGGGATTATGCCCGAAAGCACCGGGGAAGGTGCTGCGGACAAGTTGCTGTCAGGGCAGGCGCACAGCCGGACCGTGCCTCATGATCACAACTGCCTGAAACGGTTATGCTGAAATTGCCACAGCCCCCCCTCTACAGCTGGCCGGTTTCGGATAGCATCCATACGCGGGACAGGCGGCCCTGCCCATAAAAAATGAACGGGGGCAGGCGGCGTGCCGTCTGTCCCCGTGCAAAATCGGTGTGTCGATTCTCTCAGTTGCCGTTTTTCTCGTTCTTGAGGAGTTCGAGCACGTCGAGGCCGCCCCGGTAGATGCCCCAGATGGCAATCACGAAGAACGCCGAGGCGCCGACAGCATATATGGCCATCCATATCCAGGTGGCGTTTAATGCGCTTTCAGGTGTCATGCTATTTGTCTCCCTTCTCGTAGAACGGGGTCAGATCGGTGGGCGGGCTGACTTTCTGGGTCAGAAGCGAGCCGACAACCATGCCGAAAACGCCGAGGCCGAATGAAAGGAAGCCGGAAATATTGGCGTCGGTGAGCCACTTGAGCCCGGCCGGAAGGGTGTCCGCGAAATTGGCCAGGATCAGGAATGCCATAGGCGAGATCGCGCCGGTGATCAGCGCGGCATAGGCGCCTATGTTATTGGCTTTTTTCCAGTAAAGGCCGAAACCGACAGCGGAGACTGCGCCGGCGGTGTACATGTTGCCGGTGATGAAGATGTATTTCAGCGATTCGGTCGGCATGGTGTAGAGCATACCCCAGACCAGGAGGAAAATGCCGATCAGGCCCACCCAGATACGGGTAATCAACATGACCGTTTTTTCCGAGAGGCTCTCGTGGGACATGGCCCAGATAACGTCGCGGGTGATAACCGAGGCCCACGCCAGAAGATAGGACGCGTAAGTCGACATCGAGGCCGCGAGCATACCGGCGACCAGGATGCCGATCATGCCGGTGGGCAGGACCTGCCCGAGCATCCGCGGCATGGCGGTCATAGCCTCTTCACCTGTAAGACCGGGGAACATGGAGATGGCCACGACACCCCAGAGCATGGGGATCATGGCACGTCCGGCGAATGTGACACTGGCGATGGTGTAGACTTTTTTGCCGGTCTCGGGGCTTTCAGCCGAGAGGGCGCGGGAGGTGGCGGGCTGCCAGAGCGCACCGGCCGCAACGTTGTTGAGAAGCATCCAGATGATGAACACCCAGCCGAGATCGCCGTTCTTCAGCGGATTGAAACCGCCGGAGCCCAGATTGCTCGATACCGCGGCCGCGATTTCAGGAATCGAAACCGCCTTGAGCGCGAACAGGGTGACGATGAGCATGCTGATGGAGATCACCACAAACTGAAGGTAACTGGTGACAATCACGCTCATCATGCCGCCGAAAATCGTGTAGAGGATGACAAGGAGCAGCATGATAACCATGATGACCGAAACCGCGCTCTCGCCATAACCCATCGTGTAGCCGAAAAAGATGCCGTCCATCTTGAGGAAAACGCCCATGTTGAGGACACCGCCGATGAAAAGCACGATGCCGCCGAGAATGCGGACAGGACGGCTGTATTTCATGTCGTAGAATTCGGGTACGGTCATGACCCTGAGCTGCCTGAGGCCCTTGATGATGAAACCGGTCTTGCCCACCATATAGTAGGCGAATGTCATGATGATGCCGGTTATGAGGGCCGAGAAACCGTTGAGATAGCCGCTGTGTCCCATGTACATGATTGTCACGGTGCCCAGTTCCGTCGCGATCATGCCCGCGGTCGCCACGCCGATCTTGAGGCTGCGTCCGGCGACAATGTAGCCGGCCAGCCCGGTAACCGATCGTTTGGCGTAAAGGCCGATTACGACGGTAAAAAGGACGTAGACAACGACAATCGCCCAGTCCAGTCCGGTAAAGTTCACAGTACCTCCTAAATTGGATGTTGAAGTCTTTTTTTTGTCTCGTTTTGAGTGGTGACATTTGTGTTACGATCAGATTAGATGAACGATAGTGAAAAGGCGCAAAGGACACAACAGTATTTTTAGGCCACTCAGGAAAATCGTTGTGCCGCCGTCCGGGCGAAAACGCGCCGTCGGGGCTGCAATAACAGGAGGAGGGAGAGGATGTGAATGCGTTCGCGTTTCACAGAACAGTGCGGACTGTCCTGCTTTGTTCAATCTCTGCCGTATGGAGAAATCCTTGCCTGCCGCGGGGAGTTTCACGCTGTGATCAGTGACAGGCACCTGAACAAGGAGTGGGCAAGATGCATATATGATATTGCAGGGCATTATGATAAGGCGGTTACTGGAAGTATCTTGTCTGGCGGGAAGCGCTGTTGCGCAGAAGGGGGGAGGCCCGTAAAAAAGGACAGGCCGTCATCACCGTGCCGTGCAAAATCGACACGCCCGAACGACATGTTCGCTACCCTCCACATGATTCATTAATATAGGAAAGGAGCCAAGTGCCTTTGACCTGAAAGAAATACTTTATTTATTCATAAGGATATAACTTTCCGCAGGAAAGCGCACACTCAGGCGGCACGTATTTCGTTTGCGGAGACAGCGCTGATCTCAGGCGCTGATCAATCGGGAAGAGCACATTTTTTTATGCTTGCCGAAAGGTTGAGATCGACCGGACGCTGATTTGCGGAACTGCGCCTCGACCTGTAGCCGGTGTATTCCTGCATTTTCACGGTGAGTTCGCGTATCCTGAGTGCCTGCTCGTGGATTTCCTCGAGACAGGTGTCCATCATGACCGAATTCTGTTCGATAATGTCGTTGATGATAAGCTCGGTGTTGCCGAGAATGACCTGGAGCGGCTGGTTGATGTCGTGGCAGGTCTGCCCGGTCAGTTCCATGATCGACTGAAGGCGTATCTGCTCGCGTTTGCGCTCCTCGTTCAGGCTCCGGATAATGGCGATGCCCACATAGTTGCAGACTGTTTCGAGAAGTTCGACCGTCTTTTCGTCGAAACGTCCGCTTCGGGTGTCGTTGAGCTGGAGGAGGCCGATTGTTTCGTCGTTCACCTTGATGGGAATGATCGATACGGACTCATAGCCCCGTGAGTTGCAGAGTTCGCGTGTCCTTTTGCGCCAGTTCTCGCTGCCTTCGGCATTGAGGAGCACACTGCTTTCGCTGGTCCAGAAACTTCCGGCCTCAGTGAAATAGGGCTGCGTGCTGTCGATATCTCCGGTGTAAACGGACCTGCAGAGGCACTCGAACGGCGTTTCCATGGCCGTCGTTTCGCTTCCTACGCCGCATATTGAGTGGAGACGTTTCGTTTCCTGTTCGACGAACTCCTCGGCAAAGCCTTTGCTTATAAAGTACGGGTAGCCGTTTCCCTGGCAAAGCCTGACTGCCGCGGCCTCGACATCGAGCCTTTCACGGAGAAAATCGAGAAGCGACTCGATGATCGAGTGCTCGCCCGACTCCTTGTTGAGCATTTTCAGCGTATCAAGCAAAAGTGTTTCACCAATCATTTTCCGATCTCCTGGGTGTTGGTTTCCTAATCCAAGCGTTATCAGAGCAAAAGTTGTGCCGTTTGCGGCATATTACACCTAAGACATTGCCGTCGCACAAGATATGGATGCAGCACAAAAGATGCCGTTTGCCGAGTTGGAACGGCACTTTGTCACCAGTACGACATATTGTACGCTAGAGGACAATATGCCCGCCATTTGCCGCTGCGCATAATAAATGTTATGCTGTCTTATGTACACCAATTTTCTGCATAATTACCTTATTGGCATCTTGTAACGATAGACATAAATGCACATTTAGAGGCCGTCAGGTTGTACACCTGAACGGCCTTTTTTGAGGTCAAAATGTCCCTGCATTATGACTTTGTACCTTATCCTATGTATGCCGCGAATATGCGGCTGTCTCTTGCCGAAAAAGCCGTATTAATTGCTATTTGTGCCAACGGTTTCTACTCAAAAACAAACGATATAACAGTATCTGACCGTGTTTTAGCACGTGAGGCGAATGTGGCTTATAGCAAGATCACTAATATTAAAAAGTCGTTGCGCGACAAGGGGATAATATCATTTGAGCGGGGGGCGGGGAACCGTACCTGTTATCATATCATGCCACAGCTGGAACTTTCGTTATGATGGTAGCAAATACTGACAGTGTTATTTATTTCACCATGCAAAATATAACGGCTCACCGTGTCAATATCTGTCACTTATTGCTTGACCCCATCAGGGGGTCACTTTGTCACCCTCAGGGGGTCACTTTGACCCCATCAGGGGGTCACTTTGACCCCATCAGGGGGTCACCATTATATAAGATATACATAAAGAGCGAAAAATTATTAAATACAGCAAACACAACGCGCGCAGGCGCGCGCGCGAGAGGTCCACCGGAAGGGGGTTATTATGTCAGCAGAATACACATGCCTGCGATGCGGTCACAGTTGGACACCTCGGCGCTGGTGGTTAGGCGACCAAGCACCACGCCCGAAAGTCTGCCCGAAGTGCAAGACGTACAAGTGGGACGTGCCGTATAGACTCGGTGCAGAACCCGGCCCGATACGGATACACGTACCGGACAATCCGACATTGCTTTAATCTTACTCATGACCTGGTTGCAAGGTAAGAATGGAGGAAAGGCTGTGAAAGTATTAAAAAGCACCTTTAAAGCGTTTTTCTGGGGATCGTCAATGACTGCCATCGGTTTTTATTTTTGGAGGCGATTAAACCAATGAATATATGGCCTTGGCACGTTAAACCGATTGAAGAGCGGGCAGTTGTTGCCCTTGAAGGCATACAGGCAGAGTTGCACGAACTAAACGAGTTTCGCGGCGAACCGCTCGACATTGAAGACTTTTGTCGCGAAGTCCAAGACTTAAGGGAGCAGTTCCAATGCCTGAAAAAAGAGAACTCCGAATCATCATCAATGGCCCCGACGCTTGCGACCTGTACACCGCCGAATGGCTCGAAATGATGCTAAACAGGGGACTGCACGAGGGCCACCGCATTAAAAACGGGGGCGTAAAGGTCTACGACCTGACACCAGGAGAAACCATGTGAGACACATTGTCAGCTTTTCGGGCGGAAAAGATAGCACCGCTCTGTTATTCATGATGCTTGATAGAAACATGCCGATAGATGAGGTTGTATTTGTTGACCTGGGCGTAGAACACCCTGAAATGTATCATCATATTGAAACTGTGCGGAATATGATAGATGTTCCTTTTACAGTCGAGCATCCTAATCACGGCGACTTTAAGTACTGGATGCTGGAATGGGTAACAAAAAAAGGGAAGCACAGAGGCGAGAAAGGAAAAGGTTGGCCAAACATCAAAAATAAATGGTGTACCGGCCTAAAAATTGACAGTATAAACCGTGGCCGAAGAAAAAACTGTCTGCACTATCAAGGCATTGCCGCCGATGAAACAAAACGTATCAGGGAGGACGAAAACAGCATATATCCATTAGTATCATGGGGTGTAACAGAGCGCGAATGCTTGCAATACTGTTATGATCTCGGTTTCCATTGGCAAGGGCTATATGAGCATTTCGACCGCGTGAGCTGTTACCTATGCCCGTTCCAGGCAGTACGGGATTACAGGACACTGTATCATCATTTTCCCGAACGATGGTCAGAAATGAAACACCTTGATTCTTTAAGCGAATCAAGATACACAAGCCGCTTTAGCATTGAACAATTCGAGATGCGGTTTATTGAGGAAGATAAACAACTATCACTTTTCTGAAAGGACAGCGCAATGAAAGAAGAGAAATACATGACAGTAAAAGACATCGTTAAAGGAATGCTTGAGTCTATGGACTGCAACGCCCTTGCTTGTGAGAAAGACGAAGACGGCGACTTTTGCGCCTGTTTCGTTGACGACCTCTGCCCCTGTGGATCATTCAAGAAAGATTGCATCGCAGTGGTTGCTATATAATGCGAAGAAACAGACTGCGAGGAGCGGGAGGCGGGCACGTGTGAGACTGACGGTTATAACATCGCATTCGCCAAGGGAGTCATGGGGAAGTGCTAGTAACGTTTTGCGTTACTTGACTTTTACGCATACATATATTATATTACATTAACTATAAGCGTCTAACTCATTGAAAGGCAACACGTCATGAAAGAGTGCATAACGTGCCCGATTTGCGGGGCAGAGATAAACACGGAGACACGGAACGCCACTATTCCCGGTAACAGTGTGGCAAAAGATTTCAGCGCGATAGTAACCGAGGCAAAAGCCTTGCGTAGTGAAAACAAGTTGCTCAAGGAGGAATTGAAACGTGGAAAAACGCGAACAACAGAACCCGCCCGAGATGAACCGCCCGACGACAACGGCGGGATCATCGACAGCATCACAAACGGAATCCGAGATTTCTTCTCAGACGACGACGAGTGAAGTTGAACAGAAAGCCGCCGAACTGAAAGAGAAAGCCCAGAGCAAGAAAACAACACGCGCCAAGCGCAAGATGACAGCCGCTGAGCGGAAAGAGAAGAAAGCCGCCTATATGCGCGAATATCGCGCAAAGGACAAAGCCAAAGGCACCGCCCAGGAGTTGAAAGCCGCCGTTGCAGACGTGAAGAAAAAAGGCGGGGAAACACCGCCCGAAGTCAAGAAAGCGGCGGCACAGGTTGCCGGGACACAGCCGAGTCTCAAGGTTGACGAATCGCTGATTGATACAACGTGCCAACTTGCTTTTGCGCTGGCCGCCCTTGGCCTGAAACGGCCTGAAATCATGCTCACGCCGGAAGAGCGGAAGGATCTTGTTCCTGCGGCCTCGACCTGTATTGACGTGTGTTTTCCTGATGTCCTCGACCCGAAGACGTTGGCTATTACCAATCTCAGCTTGGTAATGATCAACATCGGCGCAAACAAGGTGCAGGCAGTGAAGGCCGCGAAAGCCGCCGAGAGTGAAGAAAACGCCCTGGTCGAACCGCCCGCGCCCGCTCCCGAAGAAAGCGCGAAAAAGCCGGGAGTGTTAACCATTGGCTGAATTTTACCGCGAAGTTATCGGAATTTTCGGGAGGACCGGACTTGGCAAAAGTCACTTGCTGAAAAACCGCATTCTCCCGAAAATAAACCGATCCGTTATTTTCGATCCTCAGCACGAATATGAAGGCGGCGTATTATGTCCGACAGCCGCCACTACTGCGGAAGCCCTTCTCGATCTAAAAGACCTGGCGAAGTATCGCGTCATATTTCAGCCGGACAATGATGAAGACGTTCAAGACTTTTTAGAGTTCATGGGGACAACAACAAAGCCCGGCCCGGACGGTGAGCAAGGCCCTCTGAATAAGTTCACACTTATTGCCGAGGAAGCATCAATATTTTCTACGTCGGGCCATCAACTCAGCCCTGAGATACGGGCTATTATGCGTTATGGACGACACAACGAAATTTCTTTTATTTTCATCAATCAGCGCCCGTCAAATATACATAAAGACATGACCGCCCAGGCTCATGTACTGATTTCATTTTTCCAGGACGAACCGAACGACCTGGATTATATGAAAGCCTATAACTGGTCAACGCCCCTGCTCGATCTCGACCCCGATAAGTACGAATACGCCATCTCAAACCGTGCAGGCAGGCACGGTCAGCATATCATTGAAAAGTACCTAAACCCAGCCATATAGCGGCTCTAACAGACGTGTAACAAAAAACACTTGACACAAGATAGTGTTTTTTGCATATTATATATGACGCCGCTGTAATTCATTGCAATAACGACTATTACGGCAATCACTTCACAAGAGGGTTAAGCTATGCAGATCAAGACAATTGCAAAATGGACGGGCTTTGGAATTCTCGGTGCGTATCTCTACGAGAAGATTGTAAAGCCTAAAATTCTTGACAAAATCGGCGCTTGAGAAAACGGGGGCGCGCGTCTCCCACAGCGGCCTAACGAGAACCGCAACGCGCTAAATTGAAACCAATTTTAATAGTTCATAATACCAGGAGAACGACAGTGAGCACGGTAAAGACCAAAGCGGAACGCGCACAGGAAAAACAGCTTGAAATGTACAAGCACGGTGTCCGGCCCTATGACTTCATTAACTACGAGAGCGGGAAACCCCGTTCGGCCTCGATTCCCCGTGACAAGCTTGTAAAGGCTATCGACCTGCATTTTTCTGGTAAGGTCGTCATTACGGGCGCTTCGGCGGGCGCTGTCCTGGCAGATGGTGTGCTGAAACTTATCAAGTCAATCACCATCAGCGCCAAAGGCTCGGAACAGAAATGGCGCATCGATGCCCGCCAGTTGTATTTCTGGAACGCTATCACCATGAAGCAGCTTGGCACCAAAACCGATCCTACGGCGGCAACGAACGGCACGTACAACATCGCACTCTTTTTGCGCGTTCCGTTTGAAAATCATGTTGGCATGAACGTTGCCGATACGTTTTTCGATCCCCGCCGTTTTTTCGACCGATCCGCTTGTTACTATCGAGTGGAACCCGGCGACAAGCATGTTCAATGCTGCCTTTGACGGTACGGCGGCGATTGACAGCGCTTACGGTATCACGCCCGTTTTTCACGAAACAACGGAATGGGATGATATATCATTCGAGCGCCGTCTCGATTATTCCGTTCATACGGTCACGTCCGACAAGTCTTATTTCAAAGTCGAACTGGAGCCGGAAGGGTCGTATCTATCAGGGCATTATGTTTATGACCCTTGACGGCGACGTGAGAAGCGGCGACATCATTAACAAGGTGTCGCTCGACCTTTCAGGCGGCATTCATGTATATGACCGTGTTGACTTCGATCATATCATCAATCAGAACAAAATGGAATCACGTCTCGGCTCATCCTTCCCGACAGGTATCGGGTATTTGAACCTGCTTGAACAGCGGGGCAAGATTTCACGCGGCCTGAATGTATCCGTTCCCGGTATCAAGACGGCTAACTTCTATCTCGACGTTTCGGAAGGCAGCGGAACAACTGAAATCGTCGTTTTGCAGGATTATCTTGTAAACTAAGGTGTGATATGTCTTTGACTGGTGCACTCGTTGCCCTGGGTGAGATCGAGAAAGAAACGAATCTTCTTTCCGGTCTCACGGGCAACGCTAACGAATCCATAGGCGGCCATGCCCGACGCTTGGCCGCTGAGTACTCGCCCGATGGTCAATGTCATGATTTAATTGGTCAGGCGCTTAATACTATTCTGAAACGCGACTCGAACGCAAGCGGCAATCATCACCGTTCTTTCGCCTGCTCGATCGTGGTTGAAGAAATGTATAAAAGCATGTTTCAAGGGCCAGGCACCGGAAACAGCCAGGGCGAATATACTTTCCCGCCTGAAATCGTCCTTCTCTCGGTTCAAATAGTTCCTGGTCACCTGATCTAATGAACTTTTACGCCGAGGCCGCCGTATCGTATATCCCGAAAACAGGCAATGCCGTTGTTGACACTATCGCGCAAGTGGTGAATCCCTTTATTGACAGCACCGGGAGCGGGAGGCAGTGCAAGCGGCAATGTCGGCGCGTCCGGCAGTTTCGCACCGTCTGTTACGAGTCAGGCGGGTATGTCTTTAACAAGTGTCGGCCTCGCGGCGGGCCTGCTAACGGTTGCCCTGGTTGCCGTAATTAAGAGGTAGTTATGTCTGTCAGTATAAATGAACAACTCCATATCGGCGCGAGTTATCAGCATCCGGGCCTTGCTCCCGATCAACAGCATTTACAGACTCGCCTTGAAAAGTACGATCATTACGAAAAGTCAGTTCAGACGCAGAAAGAGCGTTTCGACACTGACCCCTGGGGAGTTGATAAAGAAACGATCATTGCCGGAAAGCTCAACGTCAACCCGACACAGACACTAACGGATTTCATACAGGGCAAGGAATGGGAAAACCCCTTTGACAATCTTGCCGAATCGTTGAATAATCCGCCTATTGCAAAAGTTGACCCTCCGGCAGTTGACCCCGTACCGGCTGTTATTGTTGAAGATAACACCGATAGCGATAAAACGCCGGTTGTCCTCGATGCCTGGGACGACCCGAAAGAAGAAGTATTAACGCCCGCCGTCGAGGAACCGCTTGTCATTGCCCCGGAGCCGGAGCCTGTTGCAGAAGTCACCGTCAAGCCGGAGCCGAACCTTGTAGACAGCGAACCCGTAACGGAAACCGCCCGTTGTCGAGGCCCCGGCAGTCGAGAAAAAAGAGTCTTTCGACATCGTATCCACAGCCGTTGATATTACTAAGGCCGTAACTGATCCTATTCTTAACATTGTCAAAACATTTACAAAACCGAAAAGCACCACGGTAAACACGGCAACAGTGGCGACAAAGCCCGCCGTAGCAGAAACGCCCGTCGAGACAAAAACACCGCTTGTTGTTGAAATCAATAATCCGGCTCATGCAGTCGGCACGAACGAGTACCAGGCCGCAAGCAATACCGAAGAGCCTGTCACGGTCGGCGGTGTCCCTCGATGCTCTAAACAGTAAATACGGTTGGGTGCAGGGACAGGACAGCGGCCCCGATTTTACATTGATATTGGGCGGCCTGGCACTTGTCGGCGGCCTGATATTCGCAATCAAGGGTAGTAAATAATGGATATTTCAAGCAGAATATATGAACTGCCTATCGATCTGACCAGGGCGCGCGTGAATGAGCGTGTTTTTGTTGGGCCGCGAAACTATCTTTTCGTGCCGAAGCTTGAGGACATTATGTCCCGGTCCTGACAATACGTCCTCGGCTCATCGTCGGCGGGAGAGTTGACCGTTGAAAACAGCCTTGTAATTGACGGTATCAGCGACGGCGTAGAGTTCGACACTATCTTTCTAACGAATACCGCCGTTGCCAACAGTGCCGAGGCCCGTATTGCGTTTACTAACGGGCTGAAAATCAACCGTGATTTGACCTATACCGAGGGCATGGCCCGTAAAGGCGGCACAGGCGGTATTATCGAGGTAGGGACGACACCGACAAAGATTCCCGGCACACCGCTTTCCGACAGGATAGAGCTTGCCGTCACCAACAGGGACGCAGTAGATATATTTACCGGAGCGTTCGCCGGACTGACCGTAGACAACGGCTTTAAACTCGGCCCTGATACCTGGAAATCATATCAGCTTGCGGAATCCGTAGACCTTTATGCGGTCGTAGCGGCTGGCACTGCCAACTTGCACTATGAGGAGCTTTCATAATGGGACGTGTAGTAATATCTGATATGGACAGCGCCCAGGTCAGGCCCGGCGAACGGTACGTTTTCACATACTCAGTATCGCCTCTTGGCGGGCGTGTTCTCATTTCCGACTGGCAGGCGAAAGTTGCCGCCTGGGTAGCGAAAATAGGAAGCTCTAATTATGAAATCGAAAACGTTGTAACAAACGATGCAACACAGACTATCGAGGTCTATGTCAGAGTAAAAGACATGGCAGTGCAACAGGCCGGATTCTGGGTAATCTTCGGCGCTCTTGCAGGCACCGCTACAATACTCATGATTGCTTTCAACCTCAGCTTGTCAAAGGTCGAGAGAATCACGGAAGCGGCGCCAGAAGTCACGAAAAACATTTCCATGACAGCAACCATTGTCGCGGGGATCGCGGCAATGATAACCGGAAACATCATACTAAGGAAGTGGATAAAATGATACCTGCATTCATCTCGAAAGCCGCCTTTAAAGTGGCAACACCTGACCGCATGACACGGTTGGCCCTGTTCCTGGTCAAGTCAATGTCCGGCCCTCTCAAGGCCGCTATCAAGAGATCTATTCCCGAATGGGAAGCGGCGGCGAAAGAAACAGAAAACCCCGTTGACGATATGCTTGTTGCCCTGGTGAAACATGGCCTCGAAGCTCTCTAAATTTCT
This sequence comes from Candidatus Latescibacterota bacterium, assembly GCA_963668435.2. Lineage (GTDB taxonomy): Bacteria > Latescibacterota > Latescibacteria > Latescibacterales > Latescibacteraceae. The sequence goes on along the minus strand of CAXXSC010000011.1, from coordinate 2,941 downwards.
CATTGCAGGAGCGGTCTATATGTCTCTGAAACTCGGCCTCGATACGGTATACGATGGCATGATAAAGGACATTTCCGAGAAACACGGGAATGATCCGGCTTTCGTGAAATCGATCATACGGCAGGAAAGCCGTTTCAATCCCAAGGCACACAACACGAACGGCGAAGACTCCCGCGGCCTGGGGCAGATTAACGCCCCGACAGCGCGCGCCCTGGGCTGTACTGATCTCGATCTGCTCTTTGTCGAGGCGTACAATATCGAATATATCAACAGAGCAATAGACGACCTGAAAACCCGTTATACCGAGTTGCCGGACATCGCGGCGGCCTACAATGCCGGACGTGTTAAACAAAACAGCGCCGGTGAATATATCAACGCTCCCTATGTCCGTAATGTCATGGCACGATACTATCTATATAAGGCTTTTCCCGTATGAATCCGATGCAAAGACTCTATACCATTGTAAGCACCGTTGTCGCGCTTTGCTCACTTCTCGGCATGTTGAACCTGTACATGGACGGGAAGTACGCCAAGCGTGAAAATGTTATTGTGATCCAACAGCACGTTGATTATATCCGGGCAGACATTGCCGAATTGAAAGAGCTTATCAGAGAGAATAAATAATGAATTATTTACGCAGTGTTTCCCAGGATGAAGTAAAGTCAGCCCTTGCAATGGTTTTAAACACCGCCATACCTGGAACGCCCACGGCTGACAGCGTAAACGCTGTTTTGCAGACCTTGAAGGAAAAGTTTCCCGATGATCGTATTTTAGGCGAGTTTGAAAGCTTCGGACGCACGGTCATTGCCTCTGATATACTCTTGCATACAAATGATGAAGAGGCCGCGACTACAGCAACAAGCTATATGAAGGCAAAAGAAATTCATGTTCCGTATTCCGGTGAATTCCGTGTAAAATTCGATATACGGGACTCGAACGGTACAGGCACTTCTTTGGCTCAAATTTGGAAAAATGGTGTTGCATACGGCACGGCGAGAGGTACCACTTCAACATCATTCCAGACGTTTTCAGAAGATTTAGAATTCGAGGAAGATGATTTGTTACAGCTCTATCATCGTCGGGGTAGCAATGTCTGCTACGTTCGGAATTTGAGAATATACGGCTCGCTGACTAACGACTTCGAAAACATCATGACCTAATCGGGGCAGGGGAGAAGAGGAAGCATTTACATAAACGCGAAACTTTGTTTTCTCAATTTCGAGCGGTCACACAATATCTTGAATTTACCTTAATCATAAAATACAATAGAACAAAACAAGGGTGTGCATTATGATAAGTGTTACTATTAAGCTCACCGAAGAGTGGGCAAAGGAGTTGCGGCAAAGAGCGCATGAAGACAATACGTCTCCCAGGGATTTTTTACAGGAACATATTGAAAATTACCTGGACGGGAGCGCAAAACGCCGAAACAAACGAAAAACGCCGTAAACGGCCCTGTGAGGCATTATCTCAAAAAATCCGACTCAGGACACGGCTAAAAAACCGATATTTCAAAGGAGGTGCGCATATGGCGCGAAGAAAGACAGGCAGAAAGACCAACGTCAAGGGCTATACTCGGCGCGTGAAAGGGAAAACGGTGCGCGTCAAGGGCTATCGGCGCAAAAAAGCCCGCCGACGTTAATTAATCTTACCTTTGTCCAGGTGAGTAAGTAAGATTAGCGGCGGCCATAACTAATCTTACCTAATATCGATATTAAGTAAGATTAGCAAAACCACAATATCAATGGCTTTTTCTTTTCCGAAAATACAACATCGTGTGCGCTTTTAAAAAATAGTACTTGACATATGCAAGGCATGGGCATACTTTGCGGATGTCAGCGCTTTAAAATTATTTTTTTACAGAAAGAATGTACGCGATGTTTTTTTATGCCCAAAATAAAAAAAGCGACCCGTTGTATTCTCACGGATCGCTTTTTCTTTTCCGAAATTTGCCGGTGTTGTCAGCGTTCAAAATCATCAGAAAGCACCACGATGTTATAGAACCACCGGCACTAAACAAGGTAAGGCATAATTGTAGTATTTGTCAAGGAATTTATAATATACTAACACAGTGCACACCCGTTGTCTATCGTACTGCGCATAATAAATGTTATGTAAACCTGCGGGCTAAGTGCGGGGATAATCCCCTCATTTTTTTGCGAAATGACCGCGCTGCCATGACCTGCCGGGCATCCTTGGCAATCTCACACAATCAGCGTTGAAGTCGCAGCGGCAATAGTGTCCCGATCAGTTCAAGCACATCAATATAAAGGCCCCGCCGGCCTCTTCTTGCATGTATATCATGTATATCATGTATGTGCCGGGTGCTTTACCACTTTCGGGCATAAAATCTCGCATCCATCGCGCATTTCCATTAAAGTGTGCCTGAAAAGCGCCGTTTCCGCTGTTTATGCGCCGCAGTAACCCCGTTTTCAGCACTTTCTCCTTGAATTTTCGGAAAATAGCGCTATGTTTCACCTATATAAGTATGAATTTGAACTGCCCGGAACCGGACATACCCTTTCCGGCGACGGCTTTCACGGAAGGCGCTTCCACATGGTCCGGGATGAAGAGTTTTTCAAGGGGGCCAAGGGGATAGAGGTCCTGGCCGGATGGCGGGCCGAGGAGATCGACCGGAAGGCCAAGGAGGTCCGCCTGACCCGGGTCAAAAGCGGAGAAGAAAAACGGCTGCCTTACGACCGCCTGGTCCTGGCCACCGGCACCCGGGCCGTGGTCCCGCCCCTGCCCGGGGTGGAGTTGGAGGGGATCCTGCCCGTGGCCGATCTGCATCAGGCCGAGTTCATCAAGAACGCCGTGTCCCGGGGCGGGGTGACCCGGGCCGCTGTGTTGGGGACCGGTCCCACCGGTCTGGAGATGGCAGAAGCCCTGGCCGATCTGTGGGGGGTGGAGGTGGATATCTTCGAGCTGGAGAACCAGATCC
>CAXXSC010000010.1:0-599001 GCA_963668435.2 Candidatus Latescibacterota bacterium | reverse complement strand
CAATCAAACATTCATTTTCGTTAAAACTTGTGATAATACATAATCTGTCTTGACCGTTTTTAAACATCTCACCATGGCCCGGCTTATTACGTGCTTTTTTTAGTGATACTGTATAACCGTTTGCCCTGAGAAGTAATGCAAACCTATCGTAAGCTCTCTCTGTGGACTCTCTTTAAGAATGACATTCTTTTTCAAACACCCTCCTTTTAACAAAAAAAGCCCGAAATGTGCATAGCATAATGCTATACGCATTTCGGGCTTCAAAGTGACCTAGCGTAATGTCAGGGCTTATCTGTTACCGATATGTACAATGTTATAAAAGTAACCTTTGTCTTATTATAAAGTCAAGGGTATTATACCTCCTTGAGGTTTTTGTGTGAAAATGTTAGAACGAATATCACAAATTCAGATAAGAAAAAGCAGCTTCACAAATCATAATAAATGGTTGCGTATGGGGTGTGCAGCTTACCAGAGGGTGCACAATCTGGCTTTTGTAAGTCCTTGTAAAAACAATACATGAAATCGCCATAGCCGCCTCTCACGCCGGAAACAGGGTTCGATTCCCCTCTGGGCTACCAAATATATAAAGGACTCAGGTATTATACCTGAGTCCTTTTTGTGTTGGATTGTATTGGCCGCCATTTTGATCTGCACTATGCAATGAATAGGCACTTAGGTTTGGAAATCCTACTTTATACAGTTGATGTTTTTGTTTTCCTTATGCTTTCAAATGTGCTTCTCAAACCTCAAATATCTTCTTGTTTTATCAGGCTTAATTTCAATAAATTACGATAGTCGATCAGACAGAAATATTCAATTATCCATGTCCACCATTTAAATCAAGGTAAGATGGAATTATGCGACGTATAATTGTATCTATTGTTCTCGTTCTTGTCTCCGTGATGTGCCCTGTATCTGCCTTGGCGGTCGATAATCCTACCACGTCATCGGTTCGTGATGTGCTCCGTTTGCCGCAAAACGGTGAAATGTCTATGACCGGATACCTTGGCCGCAAAATTGACCTGTGTATTGGGAACAGGGTCAAGCCGCAGGATATCGAGCATCTGGTGGAACCGTTCCGCCACAGGAACGAACGCAACTTATGGCAAACTGAATTCTGGGGAAAATGGATTACTTCTGCCCAATGGGCTTTCAGATACAATGGTGACCCTGAAATAAAGGCAATCCTCGAAACCGCGACGCAGAAATTAATCGAAACACAGACCTCAGACGGCTATATAGGTAATTATCATAACGATGCCCATTTGCAGAACTGGGACATCTGGGGCCGCAAGTACTGTCTTCTCGGTTTGCTCGGGCACTACGATATTACCGGCGATACTGCTGCGTTGGATTCTGCCTGTAAATTGGCAGACCATCTGATGACAGAGGTAGGACCTGGTAAGGCTGATATCGTGATGACAGGCAATCATCGCGGTATGGCCAGCTCCTCGGTACTGGAGCCGATGGTTCTGCTATATAAAAGGACAGGTGATAAGCGGTATCTGGACTTCGCAGAATATATTGTCAGTCAATGGAGATTCCACGGGGACCGAAACTGATTTCCAAGGCTCTTGATGGTATCGCTGTGTCGAAACGTTTTCCGGTACCCGACCAGTGGTGGGGATGGGATCAGGGGTTGAAAGCTTACGAAATGATGTCCTGTTATGAAGGATTGTTGGAACTGTACCGTCTGACCGGTAGACAGGAACATCTGGACGCTGCCCTGAAATCGGCAAAAAATATCCGCGACGAAGAACTTAATGTTCTGGGTGCCGGCGCAAGTGCCGAATGCTGGTATGGTGGAAAGGCAAAACAGCGTATCCCGACAATGCACACCATGGAGACCTGTGTAATTATTACCTGGATGAAATACTGCATGCAGCTATTGCGTGTAACAGGTGATCCGTCATGGGCGGATGAAATTGAGCTGACCCTATACAATGCGCTTTTGGGTGCGATGACACCGACAGGTAGCGATTTTGCCAAGTACAACAACATCGAAGGGCGTAGGGTGCTCGGTCCAAACCAGTGCGGGATGAATCTGCACTGCTGCAACGCCAATGCGCCGCGTGGATTACTGCGGATGCCTTTTATCGCGGTTATGGAGTCAGATCAAGGGCCAGTTGTTAACCTGTATGAACGGGCGGGTACTTATCAGATATCTCTGCTCTCAGGCAACAAGGTGAGTATCGAACAGCAGACCGACTACCCGGCAACGGGGAATGTTGCGCTCATTGTTACGCCGGAGAGAGCGGAGGAATTTACACTTAGTCTGCGCATACCGTCATGGGAGTATGCAAACCGGTGTGACGGTTAACGGCAAGTCTGTCGAGGCCAACCCGGGCAAGTATTTACGGCTGCACAGGCGCTGGAGTGCGGGTGATAAGATTGAGCTGACACTGGATATGCGCGGACGCGTGATCGATTCACCCGACAATTCGCGTGCCGCCGCCATAATGCGTGGGCCAATTGTACTGGCGCGGGACAGCCGTCTGGATCCTAACTGGTATGAGCCACTGTCGAGCCTGATTCAGAAGGATGGCTACATTGACCTTAAACCGGTAACGGCGGGTGATGAATTCTACATGGCATTTCGTGTGCCGGTGAAAGTTGAAGATTGGGGAGGCGCTGAGCCTGAACCGGCTGAAATTACCGTATGTGATTATATGTCGGCAGGAAATACATGGAGCTATGAATCAGAGTACCGAGTATGGATACCTCTGGTCCTGAATATCATTATACATCATTGATCCGGAGGAATCGATATTCAGTGTGCGGATTATATCATTGCGCAAAGATCCGATTGTATTGTAGCGCTGGTCATCGGTAAGTATGAACAGGATATTGGGCTTTTCCGCGGATACCACTGGTTCGGTGGCGCCAACGAAATAGAGCGTCAGTGCTACCGAACCATTTTTTAGAAAAGGCCATCACTGTAGGGACTTATTCATATCATATTTCTGACATTTGGGGCTCTGATACTGCGAGTCTGTTTTCAGTTGCTCTTTTTCGGAACGAACATCTGCATATCGTCTTTTGCTGTTGGCAGTATTTCGGCATTATGAAGTCTGAATGTCGCCCAGTAACCCAGCCAGCGACGGTCGCTTTGCAGAATTTCCGCCGCTTTGAGAATTATCTTCTTAACGGTTCCCGCATACTGTCTGTCGTAAAAAAGGTTCTTCTGCGAATCTTCCGACATGTTGTACAGTTCCTGGACGCCGGAAGAAATATTGTAGCCGTAGAACCAGTGATGCTGTTCATTCTCGTACAGGTTAAGCCCGAAACCGTAATTCACGCCAACATGCCAGCCGGTCTGGAAGATGTGGACAAGTGGCGTCCTTTTGCCTTTTCCGTTTAACACCGGCATAAGATCTTCACCGTCATAATGCTCGGTCGTTTGAATGCCCGCGGCACTCAGGATAGTTCTGCTGATATCGAGGCAGGAAACGGGTTCCTTCACAACTTTACTACCGCCGCCGTTCTCCGCAGGTGCTTTCATGAACAATGGAATCCTGAAAATATCTGGCTGAAAATATACACCCTTGTCGAAAAGGCCGAGACGCCCGTTTATTTCACCGTGATCACCGGTGAACATGATGAGTGAATCATCCCAGATTCCTTTCCGGCGGATCGCGTCGAGAACGATGCCCACAGCATAGTCAACAATTTCCATCTGTAGAAAATGACAGACGATGTATTCTTTCACCAGCTCGGGGTCATAGGCACCCCAGTATTTACGATACACCTCGTAAATATCCGCTGTCCCTTCTGTAAAGCTGAAATCACGATCCATGAGAGATTTGTAGCTTTCCGGCAGCTTCACCTGCTTTCTGAGTTCACGGGCACGATTCTCGAATGATGTGGGGATAGAGAACGGCTGGTGTGGATCAAAGAAATCGAGTTCCAGATACAGTGGCGCATCCGGCTGCGTTGTGAGAGCTGTTTCGATTTTCGATATGGCTTTCTCGGCAAGATAGACCGAATAGTGTGCCTCGAGCGGGAAATCGCTGCCATCCGCCTGCTCGATCCATCCGCCAAGTGAGTTGCCTGGCGATTGCCTGTCAACCTGTTTGCCCCGGAGTTCACTGCGGTATTTCGGCGCTTGTACGTTTTTGTCACGAAGAAACTGTGCGTAATCGTCATCCTCCAGCAAGGGCGGCGCCCAGCGGTTCCACGCATCGTCATGCTCACCGAAAGCCATAAGAAATTTGTCTGCCCCGACATGGCATTTTCCGACATGTTTTGTTGAATAACCGGCATGGAGCAGGTATTCCTGGAAAATGGTGTCATCCTCGGCTAGATCAGTTTTCATGCCGAGCGGCGCACGTTCGCCGTTGGTGAGGTAGGGGGGATATTTGCCGGTGAAAAGGCTCGCTCGTGCCGGACCGCAAAGAGGGATTGTCGTCACTGCGTTATCGAACCTGCTGCCATAATCCCCGATACTTCGAATATTCTTAAGGTTCACATGACGTGAGATATCCCGGGATGGGAGATAGCTGTCCGGAGAAATCATGTCTGCCGTGATAAGGAAAATGTGTGGTTTCGGCCCCGGTTCTGAAACAAATGGTTTTGATTTGCTTTTTGCATTCAGATAGTTGAGCTCAACCGGAGTGTCACCAAATAAGCCGGCATGAGCTGATGAAACCTGTGATGCTGTAAAACCTGCCGTGAGCGCTGAACCTATACTGTTACTGATGAATTTCCTTCTTTTCATGACAACTCCCGTATCCTGTGAGGGCATATTTTGCGGTATCATGACCAATGAAACGCAATTGATATCCGATTCCCGTGTGCCCTTGTATGCATATCATAATTTTCAATCGCAACACAAAAGTTACTGCCAAACTTGATAAAGCCTGACAGTACCCTGGCCGAGGCTTATCAATTCCTGACAGCGACGATGGAATACTTGCCCGGCTGAACATTTATGGCTGTTCTGCCGGATTTTGTTCTATCAGATGCGACAGGGCCTGTTTCCGCCGATTCGCAGGAAGATAAGGTGAAGCCTTCCGGCATCATTATTTTAGCCGACGCGTTTTCGGGAACGGTGATATCAAGGGAAAATGTGCCGTTCTCGGTTTTCCATTCAGAAATGATCTCGCCTTTGACCGAGTTGTATGTACATTTTACCCATGAAATGTCAGCCACTGGCTTGGGTGCGATGATGATATCACTGTATGCTATCGAGTTTTCCGCCTGGTAAATGCCACCGAGGCCGGAATAAAACCATTCCATAAGGTGGCCGAGCATCATATGGTTGTTCGAGACAGTCGGAAGTGCCGCCCAGCTTTCTGTAAGCGATGTGGCTCCCTTTTCAAGCTGGTAGCCGTAGCCCGGACGATCACTGCGCCGATTCATTCTGTAAAGGGTGTCAGACTTGCCGTTTTCGCTAAGGACTCTCACGAGGAAGTGGTAGCCGATGTCGCCTGAAGTCAGTGCATAGTCATTGTTCCTGATCACATCGAGAAGGTTGCCGAGGACTTTTTCCTGGTCTTTTTCGGGAATGAGTCCGGTATACAGTGACATTGCATAGGCGGTCTGGCTGCCAGTGGCGCAGATTCCTGTATCAGGATTGTAGAATTTGGCGAGGAACGCTGCTCTTACCTCCCGGGACAGCGCATCATACTTTTTGTAGTCGCTGTCATGTCCCAGCATTCGGGCCATTTTTGTTATAAGTGCGAGATCATAGTAGTAGATAGCAGTCGCAGTCAGGGGGATCGGTGTCAGCTGAGCGTAGCCAGGATTACCGGGACCGAGATCGAACCAGTCACCGAGGCCGTAATCGAGAATATGCTCTTTCGACATACTGTCGAGATAGTCGACATAGCGTTTCATCATGGGGTATGCCCTGGCAATGATATCCGTGTCGCCATACCATTCGTATATCTGCCAGGGAATGATGACCGCCGCGCTTCCCCATTCCGGCGAGTCACGGAATCCACCTGCGAATGGAACATATTCCGGTGCGATGTCCGGGACAAGGCCGTTTTCCAGCTGTGAATCGATCATGTCGTCCACGACCTTGCGGTAGAGTGAGTGAATATCGAAATTATAATGCATCGAGGGGCCGATAAGGTAGGTTTGCTCCAGCCAGCCCAGTTTTTCTCTGTGCGGGCAGTCAGTGGCGACACTTGCCATGTTGCTTTTTATGCCCCAGTTGATAAGCTCGAATATTCTGTTGAACAGTGTATCGGAACAGGCAAAAGTACCGACCGAGGGCGCGGAATTACGGGTATGCAGCATTGTCAGTTCCACAATTTCGGTTGAATCGGCGCCTTCCGCTCCGATTATTTCAACCTCGGCATAACGGAAACCGTAGTAAGTGAAACGCGGCTGCCAGGTTTCGATTCCCCCGCCTTTCAGCGTGTAATTAAATTCGTAAGGCCCGCCGCCGCTTCGCTGGGTGATCTTGCCGTCCCGACCGAGCAGTTCGTCCGGGCGGATTTTTATTACGGTGCCGCGATCGCCCCTGACTTTCAATGCTATGATTCCCGAGGCATTCTGAGCGAAATCATAAATGAGTTTTCCATTCGCTTTTTTCGTTATATTTTTCGCCGGGAAAATTTCCATGATTTTAAGCGGATGATCGTTTTCGATATCCAGTTGACGGCTGACATTGTCGATAATGACCGGAGTGCGCCAGGACGTATCGTTAAAGCCCGCCCTGTCCCAGCCGTTCTGCTCAAGACGGGCGTCATAATCCTCACCGCCGTAAATACTGCTGAATGTAATCGGTGAGGCGGTTACGCGGCATGTGCTGTCGGAGACGATGTCGCTCGTGCTCCCGTCTGTATATTGTACGTGTATCCTGAAAATCAGCTGAGGATAGCCGTAGGCGACCACGAGCTTACGGTAGCGCTCTCGGTTGACATTGAAGAAACCGTTGCCGACAAGGACACCGATGGCATTATTTCCCTTTTCAACATAATCGGTGATATCGTAACTGTTGTAGAAACAGCGTTTCTGATAGTAGGTCCATCCGGGCGAAAGGAAACGGTCGCCGATTTTTTTACCGTTAATGTGAAGTTCGTAATGTCCGAGCCCCGAGATGTCAATCATGGCTTTTTTAACTGTTTTGCCGACAGTGAAATCTCTGCGGAACATGGGAACGACAGAGCGTTTGAGCCCTTTGTTGCCAAGATCGTCGCCGCTCCCATGGACTGCCGGAACGACTTTCATCGAGTCGTCCATTTTTTCGTAAGCAATCCATTCTGCTCCAGCCCAGTTAGTGTCCGTGTCATTCGTGCGGGCGATCACGAAACAGGGAATAAGAATCAGCATAGTGACAATGCAAAAGAGCTTCTTCATGAATTCTCCACTTTCTCTAATCTTGAAAGGAATACTACCAGAATTTTAACTGTAAGTTTGAAGTTTAGGGACGTGTTTCCCGAACTGCAAGTGTTTTTTGAGACTTTCACTTATGGTGACAATACTGTGCGCGGTTCTCAAGGAAAAGCAGTATCATATGTTACTAATTTGCCATGGAGGATTTTGATGATAACAGAAATATATCTGGTCAAAACTGGATTAGGGCTGAAAGATACCGGCGCGGGAAATAGTATGACAGAAGAGAGGTTATTGTTTAGAAAGGCCCGTAGGTGGCTTTTGACTGGCTCTGCGCTCTCGAGGGCTCATAGGTATCGATCGGCTGGCTGATCGACACAGGTTTGAGCTTTTCAATATCACTGTAGAGATCAACAGTCTGTGCGCGGATTTTGTCCCCCTGCTCGATGATATAGGTCGTTCGCTCGGAGGCAATCTGTGAAATATTGCTGGCTTGCATCGTTTATTCCTGAAAATAGGTGCTGGAACGGAGGTATATCAATGCATACTAAGACTCATTAGCAATAATATAATATTGCAGTCCTTTTGTCAAGTTTTGTGCCCAAATTGTCCTGAGATATTTTAAGAGACGAAAAGAGTGCATATAATGTTCAGTCTTTATATAAGATAACGCAATTATTTAAATGCCGTTAAAAGGCTTTGGTTGTTTCATGCTTATTATGAGAAGTATCGATTATTAAACTGTGTTCAATATATTTTCCTTTGTTCCCGGGATATGCTTCATTATTGTTTAACAGTGTAAAGCATGCTTTTGTATGATCTTTTTTGTATAATATGCCGTTCGGAAGTTTTGGGAAAGGGTGGTTCATGATGACGAATTCAATACGGTTAACAATTTTAGCAGTTCTGTTTGCTCTCTCGACACATACATCAGATGCGGGGACCTGGAGTCAAATCGATTTTACCGGCGGAAATGTTTCGACGATTGCCTCATTTCCAGTTGACAGAAATATCATGCTTGCCTGTGTCGATGGCAAGGGTGTGTGGCGGAGCACCGACCGCGGAATGAACTGGTCGGCCGTGCTTGAAGGTTATATCCTGGATATTGACATTTCGCGAGATGATATGGCGTATGCGGTGGGAGAGTCAGGTGTATTTGTATCTGATGATTCAGGTGAGACATGGCGTAATTGTCTCAATTGTATTGCCTCAGTAGTGTTTGCATATCGTGACGGGATAGTTTCCGTCGATACTTATTCCAGTGGCGTTCATTCGTGGCGACTGAGTTATGACAATGGCGATAACTGGGAAGATTGGAATGGGATAGACTCAACAGTTTCGTTTCTGTTTCTTCAAGATGGCACTGTTTTTCGAAATTCTGAAAATGTTATTTACAGAGCTGAGCCAGACGACTGGAATAGGTGGGAAGATGTATGGCGTCAGAACTCATATTTTGAGCCGGACCTGCGTTTCGGGTATGCGGTCGGCGATTCTGTAGTATATGCTTATTCCCGGTATATTGACTATCATCCGGTCGGTTATCAGGCGGGGGGATTGTTCCGAAGTGATGACAGTTGCACGTCTTGGGAGAAATGCACTGATATTTATTCCGTTTCCGCATTTGGGCACTGCGGAGATACAGTTGTTATTGGCACCCCTGACGGCGACCTCTATGTTGTGATTCCAGAGGTAGAACAACCGGAAGTTATCGGTAACTTTGGCGGTGAAATAACCTCTATCGATGCTCTTGGTTATGACGAGGGGGAGATCATTGTTTCCACGAAAAGCGGAATTTTCAGGACTAATGACGGTGGTCAGAACTGGCAGAAAAGCGATGCCGGACACCCACATTCTGAAATAGTTTCCGTACAGGTGATTCCGGCCGGTCGCGACGGTGAGCGCATTATTATTGCCTCGAAAGAAGGCGGTATTTATTATAGTGATAATGGTGGTGACACGTGGATATGGGCCTCATCGGAAGTCCGCGTGACACCGGGGCTTCTCCGGAAATCGGCAAATGCTCCACGACGTATTTACGCGGCGGAATCCTCAATTCATGTCTCACGCGACAACGGCGAGACATGGAAACTGATCGAACCTTTCCCCGCATCTTACTACGGATGGTATGCCCGGACTGTCGATATCGATATCGATCCCCGTGACAGCGACCGAATTGTTGTGAATTATTATAACCACAGTCTTGATCATTATACAGGGACCATACTTGTTTCCGGCAGGTTTGATGCAACCATGGAAAACGAGTGGGATCGATGGCGGTGGGAGGTTGACACTGATAAGCACGGGTCTTTCCGATCGCAATTCAGCGCCGACGGTAGCCTTTTATGGGTATCGTACAACTGGTATCGGCCGCCTGTCGATCCTCTGATTCAGGCTCTTGATGAAAGCGGCGAGCTTGTCCACGAAATAGCACTTCCCGGTTCTGAGAACGGCCATTATTATCTCGTGGATGATTCGAATATCTATATTTTCAATGAAAATAAACACAGATTCTGGCGCTCTCCTGATCTCGGGGTTTCCTGGGATTACTGTGATCTCGAACTCGATGAGTATGTACGTTTTGATGATAGGAATATCGCTGGTCATCTCGGTGAAATCATAAAATCACCTGATGGCGAAACATTGTATCTCCTGTATCCGGGCAATGGTGTTCTTACAAGTGTAGATAATGGCAGAACATGGGGGAGGCTTGATGAAGGTCTTGAAAGTGCTGTCGTTTGGCAGATCGATTTTTCTGTGACCGATATGTCATGTTTTTATGCGGCAACGGACAATGGTCTGTTCAAGTATGACAGCAAAACAGTCGAGGTGAAATCACACGATAACATGCCGTGTTCGTTATCCCTCGGCCGTAATTTCCCGAATCCATTCAATCCGGTGACCACTATACCGTTCAGTATCTCCTCTTCCTCACATGTCCGGCTAACCGTCTATTCAGCACTTGGACAGCGTGTAGCGACACTTATCGACAACCCTCTGCCGGCAGGGCAGCACAGCGTACAATTCAATGCTGAAGGTCTTTCAAGCGGCCTCTATTTTATTCATATCGAAGTGGGAACATTCAGTGAGACAGGATCAATGTTATTGGTTAAATAAGAGTATAATTGATTCTGAAATAGCCAATAGGGGAATGATGATCATATATCTCTGGCTTAATACGTAAAGCCATGTGATTGATTTTGTTTATTGTGTTGAATATCTGAAAAAAGACAGGACTTAGCAATCATCGCTAAGTCCTTTATATTCAAATGGTGAGCCCGAAAGGATTTGAACCTTCGGCCCTCGGCTTAAAAGTTGAAAATAAGGGCGAGGGCATACAAAATAACAATAACTTACAAAAGACGGGGTGCGGCTGCTTTATTAGAATCCGCACCCCGTTTGCAACCGTTTATTATGATTTGTTAAACTGTACTATCAAATCTTCATCATTTCACAGAAAACGTCAACCTGCATGCTATCATGCGCCAGATGACTAACTCGGGAAGTGGTACAAAGATTGAGGGTAGGTCAGTGGAAGTTACGGATTTATTTTGAATACGTACTCGTTCCCGGCGAAGAAGCGGAAGGTATATATTCATCCAGTCTGCTTGGGCTGGCTTTCTCGAGGCCATCGAGCAGTTGGGCAGCGAGGTTCTTTTTGAGGTCGTTGGCGGATTTCAGAAGGTTGATTTGTATTTCGCTTCTGACTTCCAACGGGCTGAGGCTTCTCCCTGTGTCCATATAAAGTCCATCCTTCGTAAAATAACGGCTTTGATTTCTAGTAATATACTACTATTGTACGCCGCAATGCAAGTAAGGTTGCGAACTTCCTCCCCCACATCTTTCAACATAAAAAATGTGAAGCTAATTAGCAGTAAGGTCCCCACTCTCCAGGTATTTATCAAATAAAGGTTGACATCTCAACAACATGAATTATATAGGCTACTACACTAAAGTCAAATCATTAATATGATATTGCACGAAAGGGATGGTTAAATGAATGGTGTTGGGCTTGGAATCTCATCAATAGTACTGTTAGTATTGTTTGTCTTTTCAGTGGTGCTTCTTGTTTTGACCATTTTTCTCCCATTTTTCGTTTATCGGATAAGAAAAGAATCAATTGATACCAACAAATTATTGCGATCTCTCATTTCAGAAATTAAAAGCCTTCATACTGAAATCATTAAGCAATCTGGTGATGGGAAAAACAAACTACCAACCGGATTCATCACTCTTAAATCAAAAACCGGAGTTCGTCAGGCTCCTAATTCGAGCCTTATATTTACTGTTAATCTTGAGGCTGGTACGGCTGTACGTGTTATTAGTGCCCGCGATGGTTGGTCGCAGATTCAAACATTTGACAATCCGGGTGAGCCCCTCGGATGGATAGAAGATAAAGATTTGGAGTGAAATATGGCCCTCATAAACTGCCCTGAATGCAACAAAGAGATCAGCGATAAAGCAGAGGCCTGTCCTCATTGTGGCTATCCTATCCAAAAAGTTGAGGTGGCTCGACCTCCAGAAGAAAGAGAACCTGCAAAAATCAAAACGCCTCAATCCTCTGGAGCGGACGGTTGCTTGTTGAAGGGCTTTCTGTGTGTTGTTGGTGTCTTTATAGCTATGATAGTTATCGCCGAGATATTTACCAAAGATTACACTGGTCGCAGTTCAAGTGGAACAGGGCAAGCAGACTCAGCGACAGAGTTGACTGGCAGTGATAAGCAGTTTTTAGACAAGAGCATTACCGACTTGAAATCGGCTGGTGTTATCTACAAGATTGACGAACAAAATCATAAAGTTTGGATTAATCCGGCCCATTGGGCCAATCAAGGAGTAGATGAAAAGAAAAAGCTGTTAAAAGCCTTTGGGCTGTACTGTGCTTCTCATAGCACTCATAAGTCAGATTGGGTACAGGTGTTTGATAAATTCAACGATCAACTTTTAGGTGAGATTACGGGATTTGGTTCGTACAAAATAGTGAAATGAAAGAAAAAAATTTGCCAATAAATAGGACAAATTTCGACGAAATATAATCCGCAGACCTTAACGAATTGGTTGATGCTAGTGTTAAAGAAAATATCAGGCTTGATTATAAACGTGATATGTATGGTAATCGTGACAGAGACTCTATGGATATTGAAACGAGATCGAAAAATAGCAATGGGTAGCAAAATGCCGGAATGGATTGTCATCAACGGTGCCAACAATCCTATTGAGGCGAGAGGGTGGCGAGGGAGAGTGTTCTATGAAGCTCTAAAAAAAGCTGAATTGAGGCACATTTGCATTAATGATCTTCGGCACACCTTAACAAGTCACTTGTTACAGGCCGGAGAGTCTATGGCATATATCAGAGATCAGCTTGGACACCATAGCATCAAATTCACAGTTGACATATACAGACACCTTGTACCTGGAGGTAATTAAGTAGCTGTAGACTGCCTCGATAATATGTCCCCTGTTTCCCCGAAAAACTGCATCCAAATGCAACCTATCCGCAACCATAAAGAAAAAGGACTCAGCGATTATCCCTAAGTCCTTTATATTCAAATGGTGAGCCCGGAAGGATTTGAACCTTCGGCCCTCGGCTTAAAAGGCCGGTGCTCTACCAGGCTGAGCTACGGGCCCACCGCATTTTCTACCGAAGACTTCAAATATACTATATTTTATCGTGCTTGTCAAAATGAAAATGAAACAGATATATATTTTTTTGTGGTGTTTTCCATGTTTCAGTGTAGTCCTCAAAAAAAACTCTCATGTTATTATGATTGTACTTTTTAATGATTGGATATTATATTGTTCATATATGATAAAAGCGTTTAGAGAACGGAGCTTTTCACAATCGAGGGGGAGCAATGAAACCAGTCAAAAGCTTTACCGTCAACGCTGCAGTCCCCGAATCGCTGAATAACCTGCGCTTTATTTCCAACAATCTTTTCTGGTATTGGAATCTCAACGCTGTCAAACTCTTCTACAGAATTGACCGAAAACTCTGGGAATCAACCTATCATAATCCTGTAAAAATGCTTGGTGTCATGCCGCAGGAACGCTATGATATTCTCGAGAAGGATGAGGGCATTCTCGCTGAGCTTGAGCGTATTAAACGTGGTTTCGATTCATATCTCAACGACCCATCCTGGTATTCTAAAAAATATCCCGAGAAAAATGAACTCACGATAGCCTATTTTTCTCTCGAATTTGGTCTGGCTGAGGCGGTGCCGATCTATTCAGGCGGTTTGGGTATTTTGGCGGGAGACCATCTTAAAAGCGCCAGTGATCTCGGGCTTCCGCTTGTCGGTGTCGGACTCCTGTATCAAGAGGGGTATTTCAAGCAGTATCTCAACAATGACGGCTGGCAGGGCGAAAGCTATGCCGACAATGATTTTTATAACATGCCGGTATCGCCGGTTCTTGACTCAAGCGGCCGTGAGCTGACAATAGAACTCGAGTTTCCCGATGGCGTTGTCAAAGCGAAAATCTGGCAGATACAGGTCGGACGTATCCAGTTGGTACTGCTCGATACAAATATCGAGGAAAATCAGCCCGCTTACCGCTCCATAACCGCGACCCTCTATGGCGGCGATGAAGAGATGCGCTTGAAACAGGAGATGCTGCTCGGTATTGGGGGCCTTCGTGCTCTTCATGCCATGGATATATGGCCGACTGTTTTTCACATGAATGAGGGCCATGCCGCCTTCCTTGCTCTTGAGAATATCAGGACCACAATGGAGGGTAACGGGGTTACTTTCAATGAGGCTTTCGATCTCACCAGTTCAGGGAATGTTTTTACTACCCACACACCTGTGCCGGCTGGCCACGACCGATTTACTCCACAGCTCATGCTGAAATATTTCGAATCGTATTTTCCCGAACTGGGATTGACTGAGGAAGAGTTCCTCGGCTTGGGCAGGCTCGATCCGAAAAATTCGAAGGAGACTTTCTGCATGACAGTCCTAGCCCTGAAAAGTGCCGACCATTCGAATGCTGTCAGCCGCCTTCATATGAAAGTTACCTGGGATATGTGGAAAGATCTCTGGCCGGATTTTCCCATTGAGGAGGTTCCAATCCAGCACGTGACAAATGGTATACATGTCCCGAGCTGGATTTCTCAGGATGTTGTCGAGCTTTTCGAACGCTATGTCGGCCCGCGGTGGCGCACAGAACCGACCCGGACCGATATCTGGACAAGGATCATGGATATTCCCGACGAGGAAATATGGCGAAGCCACGAACGCCGTCGTGAGCGTCTTGTTTCATTTGCACGAAAAAGGCTGGGGCTGCAGCTTGAGCGCCGCGGTGTGTCGGACGCGGAACTTCATCAGGCCCAGGGGGTTCTCGATTCAAAAATCCTGACAATCGGTTTTGCCCGTAGATTCGCTACATATAAACGTGCCGATCTCATTTTCAGGGATATAGAACGTCTGGCAAGAATACTAACTGACAGCGAACGTCCGGTGCAGCTTATCATTGCAGGTAAAGCACATCCTCGTGATACAGAGGGCAAGAACCTGATACGGCGTATTGTTCATTTTACACGCCGTGAGGATCTCAGGAACCGTATTGTCTTCATCGAGGATTATGATATGTGTGTTGCCCGCTACATGGTACAGGGTGTAGATGTCTGGCTGAACAATCCGCGCCGTCCCTTAGAGGCATCGGGCACGAGCGGCATGAAAGCCACGGTGAATGGTGCGCTCAACCTGAGTGTTCTAGACGGTTGGTGGGACGAGGCCTACACACCCGAGGTCGGTTGGGCAATTGGTTCCGGTGAAGTTTACGATGACCAGGGATATCAGGATGAGGTTGAGTCGAACGCGATTTACGATATTCTCGAAAAAGAAGTTGTGCCGAAATTCTATACTACCGGGTCAGATCATATCCCGCGCCAGTGGACCCAGATGATGAAGCAGTCCATGAGCCGCTTGACGCCAGTTTTCAATACCGGCAGGATGGTCAACCAGTATTTTGACGAGCATTATCTTCCCGCCCATGAGCGATTCAGACTTCTCAAGGCCGATAACGCGAAACGGGCACGTGAGCTTTCTCTCTGGAAACAGAAAGTTATGCAGAACTGGAAAGCCGTCAAGGTCAAGAGCGTAGTAAGTGATGAAACGGGGCCTTTCGAGGTCGGCCATGTCCTTGCTGTGACTGCGACACTGTCTCTTGGAAAATTATCCTACGAGGATGTTGCTGTCGAACTCTATGCTGGTATGGTTAATTCACGCGGTGACCTTGTGGAGGCGGCTCCGATAAAGATGGATTTTGTCGAGAACAGTGGCAAAGATAGTGTTTTTAAAGGTGAGATTCCGTTTGGTCGCTCGGGCAGGACCGGTTACAGTGTCCGTGTGCTGCCGTCTCATCCCGATCTTATCGGTGATCATGAGCTCAGGCTTATCAGCTGGGCATAATGCGGTCAATCTTATGTAATTCTGTTATAATATTTGCCGGTGCCGCATGTTTACTGTATAGGTCTTCTCGATCTCTAACGGGAACAAGCATAAGATTTTACCGGCATGATTTGATAGTTTTTACTGTTGTTCGGGAAAACCCGGAGCGATACCGGGTTTTTCCGCTATAATACATTCTACCAGGTAAAAAATGGAGTACTGATGCGGTCAGTTTGTGTTTTCTGTGCCTCAAGCGATGATTTAAACGACGGTTATTGTGAACTGGCCCGTGAACTTGGGCTGGCTTTAAGAGATAAAGACTTGTCGCTGGTTTATGGCGGTGGCAACAACGGGCTTATGGGAATACTCGCCGAGACGATGCATAAGGCGGGCAGTACTGGCGTCGTTGGTGTTATTCCCCGGCGTCTGCTCGAATGCGGATGGGGCTATGACAAGGTCGATGAGATGGTTGTTGCCGACGGTATGAGGGAGAGGAAAGCGATCATGGAGGAGAGGGCAAATGCCTTTATCGGCCTCCCGGGCGGTGTGGGAACCCTTGAGGAACTGCTCGAGATAATAACGCTCCGTCAGCTCGGAATGCTTGAAAAGCCAATCGTTATCCTCAACGCTTTTGGATATTTCGATGGTCTTCTTGCCCAGTTCGAACGCGCATATAAAGATCTGTTCATGGACGAAAATTGCCGGCGATTGTATTATGTCGCAGGTTCAGTCGATGAAGCGCTGGATCATATCCAATCATTCTGGCAATAAAAAAGTCCGCGATTATCACGGACAAAAGCAGCAACTCTTAATTGATTTTCCTGTATACTTCTCATATCTGCGGCCGCAGATTCATCCCACCAGGGGATAAATACCGCTTTTCGTATATCCTTCTACAATTTCTGCAACAAGCGCGTAATAAATCATGGATTGTAATATGCCTGATGCCGGGCAGATCGGTATTTCGATTCCCTGAACATCCAGTATGCCATCGGTATGCGGCACATGACAGTCAATGATGATGTCGGACACATCCTCAATGCGGAAAACGCCCATGTTTTCATAGCTGTTGTCGGGAACAGAGTAGTTCGGAACAGAAGGGGTGGTTATGCCAATGATTTTGACATACTGTTCACCCAGTCCACGGGCTGTATCTGGATTGTTCGTAACCAGAATGTCGCCTTTTGCTGCACGTTCGTAGTTCGTGAACGTGAAAATGTGGGGACTGCCGGGACGGTTGTCAGCGATTTCCTGCGGATACATATCGCCGCGAATATCTGCGTAGAGTGTTTTGTCAGCAAGTTTCGCCTGGACAGCAAAGGCACCGGCCAGCTTGATTTTATCAATTTCACGTGTCATGACAGCGTCGATGATCGACAGCAGTTTTTCCATGTAAGCGGCGGCAAGGTCAACAGGTGCTATACCGACCTCTTTTTCGGCACATGACTGCAGAAGTGCGCCTAAACCCATAAAGCCCGCACCGGAAGCGATCGCTTTCAATAGAAACTCCCGCCGTGTATCTCTGTCAGTACCGAATGATTTCATTTTATAGTCTCCGCCGTTTACGGCCTATCGGAGTATTATTGCCTTTAGTAGCCTTTTGCCGTGAAATCCCGCTGTGCTTTCTGATATTTTTCGACACCGTCCTTGAGATAACGGCCGCAGAAAACTGTCGGAACTTTGTCAGCATTCATGATATAAACCGCTATTTCGGCGGCGAGAGACCAGGCAAGGGCTGCATTGATAATGCCGTTGACCGGACATATCGATTTTTCAAGACCAGCTATCTCGACAACACCGTTGCCATCTTCACCGCTGTAAACAATGGCTATATCAGCCATATCGGCAAGCGAACCTTTCGGCGATATTATGATAAGTTTCGTGCCATTATTCTTGAGTGTTTCAGCAAGGGTGAGATCGTCAGCATCACCACTGAAAAGCGACGATAAAATTATAACATCGCCAGCTTTGACGGCTTCATGATAACCGCTCAGTTTCTGGATCAGTGCAAGACCGGAGGCTCGTTCGGTCACCTCGTTGTCTATGATGCCTGTCTTGTCATGGATAAAGATATTTGAACCATTGAGCGCAGCCGATCCGCACAATTCCGCTGCGGACTTGATGGCGTCCGAGGCGGATGAAAGGCCTTCGAGTTTCTGCACGATGTTCTTGATATACATTTCACTTAACATTGACGGTCTCCAAGAGATGTGTCGAGTCGCTAATATAGACAATCGCCGGGAGTGAGTCAATGACTCATTGCCATTTTTGTCCCGAAAGATATCGTTGACAGCATTGCCGGCTCACAGCTATATTAAAATACATTTACTTGCAGAAAGGAAATGCATGCGAAGATATCTCTCAATTATTATCGTAAGTGCCATTGTTTTAACACTGTTTCTTTCATGCAGCACCAACAGGCAGATAATCAACAGAAAATTCACCAATCTCGAAGGCAAAGAATCGATTACGGTTGTTGTTGTCGGTAATGCCTTTTTCGAATCAAAATGGGTGTCCGAGACAAGTTCCGATTTTAATAGATATCTGCGGAGTCATCTTGAGGATATTTTTGGTGTTCCTGTCAGCTTGATAAACGCCAGTTACCCGGAAGACACGTTCATGACATTCAAGCGGCGCATTGAGAGCGATGTCCTGTCATACCGTCCTGATATCGTCTTTTTCATGCTCGGTCTCGTGGACTCGAACCAGACGGAGCTTACTAATATTTATTTCCGTGACCAGGTGCGGATGCTCTTCGGTGATTTTAAAGAGCACGGCACCGATGTCATTGTATTGACATCCATCGGCAACAGAAGTGCCCTTAGTCCATACGATCCCGGAATTCAACGCCTGATGCAGTTCAATGAAATAATACTCTTTGAGGCAGGGCATCATGATTTCGCCGTTGTTGACAGCGCAGAACACTTTGAGCGTCTCAGGGTCTCAGATCCCGAACGCTATTATACCTTTTTCAATAATGAGCTCATGCTGAACCAGGCGGGAAAAGAATATGTTTTCGATAACGTATTTCAGTATATCCGAAAAGCGTATAAATCAAATTGAAATCCATTTCTTAAAACCTTGATCAATCCGAATCTTTCAATATGTCACTGACCGAAACAAGATAGTAACAACAATACATTTCCCGGAACAATACCGATGGCTGAAATGACCTCGACATTGACTTCACCGAAATCTCTTGGCGAACTTGCCTGGAATGCTATCAATGTCATCGGTGCGAGTATAGACATGAAAGAGGAAGTCGCCGATTCGCGTTTCTCGCGTTTTGCAAGTGAGCCCTGTATTTATGCTCTTTGGCATGGGCGCATTGTTCTGCCGATCCTGAGGATGAGGAATTGTGGTATTATTGCCATGGTTTCCGAACACCGTGACGGCGAGATTGTAACGAGGACGCTTATGTCCGCCGGTTTCGATACTGTTCGCGGTTCGAGCACTCGCGGTGGTGTCAGGGCGCTTGCCCGCATGGTAAAGCTTGCCCGTGAAGGTAATAGTTTTGCTTTCACTGCCGATGGACCGCGCGGTCCAAGATGGCATTTGCAGCCTGGAACAGTCTATCTTGCCGCGAAAACCGGACTGCCTGTCATTCCGGTTACTGGCAGTGTTAAGCGTTCACTTACTTTTACGAAAAGCTGGGATCATTTCCAGTTGCCGCTGCCATTTACCAGGGGAATTGTGAGTTTCGGCAAGCCATATTATGCCGAGGGCGGTACTGAGGCGGATAATATTGAATTTCACCGCGCCGAGTTGGAGCGCATAATGATCGATCAGACACGTGATGTCGATGCCCGTCTGGGGGTGAATACACCCGAATGAACCTGCTGTATTTCACAGTGATGAGCTTGTTGCTTGCAGTTGTATATCCGGTTGCTTTTCTGCTCGCAGTATTCGGCAGGCCGACGATCCTTGCCCGGCTTCGTATTCCATCCGATATCTATCTTGATGGCGATGTGGTATGGATTCATGCGGCATCCATGGGGGAGGCTGGCATTGCATATTCGATGGCTCTTGAGATAAAACACCGGAATCCTGCCAAAAAAATTGCAGTCAGCACAGTAACCACGACAGGTCTGGACCGTATACGCTCCCTGAATGAAAAAGGAGATGTCAGTGTGATCAATGCGGCGTTTCTCGCACCTTTCGATCATCCCTGGATTGTAGGTGATTTCATACAGAAGGTGTCACCATCGCTGTTCCTGCTCGTGGAAACAGAGTTATGGCCCGCGATACTGACCGCTCTCAGGCACAGGTCTGTCCCGGTCGCCGTGGTGAACGGCAAAATAGGGAAATCTTCGTTCCGCCGTTACATGTTTTTCCGTGGCTTTTTCAAGAATCTGACCTCGAATATTGCGCTGCTTTGCGCCCAGACACGGTTGTTTTCACGGCGTTTCAGGCTGCTGGGAGTCGATCCCTCGCGGATCAAGGTTATCGGTAATGTCAAATTCGACGGCCTTCCCGATGTTGGTGCTTATGACCGTGACCAGGTCAGGGTTGATCTCGGTATTCCCCCTGATGTTCCTGTTTTCGTGGCCGGGAGCACGAGGAACGGCGAAGAGGAATTGCTGCTCGACGCGTTTAATGAACTGTTGTCGGCAATGCCTGAAACAGTTATGCTGATTGTACCTCGACATCTGAAAAGAATGCCGGAAATCGAAAATCTCCTCCATGAAAAGTCTGTTCCTTATGTGACAAGAAGTAGCGGTGAAAAGCTCGGCGAAAAAGGTGGGGAAGTACTCGTGCTCGATACGATGGGGGAGCTTCTCAGGGCGTTTTCCTGTGCCGATGTATCTTTTATTGGAGGTAGTTTCGCCGATTATGGCGGACATAATCCTCTTGAACCAGCGGCACTGGGTATACCGGTTGTTTTCGGGCCATTCATGGAACAGACAGGATCGAAGGAGTTGCTGAGCGAGGGGGCTGCGGTGCTTGTACACGATGGTGATGAGCTTGTCGAGGTGCTTAAGGAGCTTTTTCTGAAAGGCGACCGTCATAAAAGAATGGCCGTGGCGGGGCCCCGTGCCGTTGCCCGTTTCAAAGGTACCCTGGCGAGGACTGTCAAAGCACTTGAGAAACGAAATCTTCTTTAAGTACTTTTCGGAATGATCAGGTATGTCATTATATACGTCAGTAGAAAAGATAATGTATGGACGTGAAGAAAAATCCGGGAGTTTTCTCCTCCGTTTTTCTCTCACGTTTCTCTCGAAAATTTACGGTTTTGCGGCGGGACTGCGGAATTTCCTCTTTGACAGGAATATCCTGAAGGAAACGACTGTTGCTGCAAGGGTTATTTGTATCGGTAATGTCTCTGTCGGCGGTACCGGGAAAACACCGGTGACAATGATGACTGTTTCAATGCTGAAAGAGCAGGGATGGTCGGTCGCTGTCGTTTCACGTGGTTATGGCGGGAATGCCGGCAGTCCGCTTGTTGTCTCCGATGGTGCAAATATTCTTGCTTCTTCTGAAAACGCTGGCGACGAGCCATTGGTGCTGGCGAGGGCGCTTGATGGCGTTCCCGTTGTTGTCGGCAGAGACCGGGTTGCTGCCGCCGAGCTCGCGGTTGCGCGATTCAAACCTGCGATAATCGTGTTGGACGATGGTTTTCAGCACAGGAAACTCGCCCGCAACATCAATGTCATCACCGTGGACGCTGTCAGTCCCTGGGGCAACGAAAAACTCCTGCCAAGAGGTATACTGCGCGAGTCGCCCAAGGCGTTGAAACGCGCCCATGCTGTCATGGTGACCCGTTGTTCCGACGATGGTAAACGCGACAGGCTTGAGCGCATGATCCGCTATTATGATCGGAGGATACCGATTTTTTACAGCTGCCATATGCCGGTTGCGCTGAGAGTTCCGGGGGCGGATGAGATGCGCGGAACAGATACTCTTGACGGTAAAAAGACCGCACTGCTTTCCAATGTGGCTAATCCCGCATCGTTTCATGCAATGGCCGAATCACTCGGAGCGGATGTCGTGGCAAAGATCGTTATGCCTGATCACCACCGTTACACAAAGGGCGATATGGATGCTGTTTTGACCGACGTAAGAAAAAGCGGGGCGGAAATACTGCTGATGACCGCGAAAGATGAGCGGAACCTTCCGGAAGGTTTCGACGTTGACAGTATTGAATGCTCTGTGCTCGATATCAGGGCTGAACTGATCGATGACAATGGCAAGTATCTCGAACTGATTTCACCATCCGGAGTAAGACGATATCCGGAGTAAGACGATAACAATATATTTACAGACGATAACAATATATTTACAATAGAGAAAGAGGTTGTGATGGAACTGCAAGACTATGAAAAAATGACTGATGATGAATTGATCGCACGTATCGAGGCCGCGAAAAAAGGAAAGAACGCCATCATTCTCGGTCATAATTACCAGCGCCTTGAAGTTCAGAAAGTTGCTGATTTTCTGGGTGATTCGCTTGAGCTTGCCCGTAAAGCCGCCACGACCGACGCCGATGTTGTCGTTTTTTGTGGTGTGGATTTCATGGCTGAGAGCGCGAAAATTCTTTCTCCCGGGAAAACAGTGCTCCTGCCGGATAGTAAAGCAAGCTGTCCCATGGCTCAAATGGTTGATCCAGGTGAGCTCGCTGAGGCGAAGCGTGAGAATCCCGATGCCGTTGTTGTGGCCTATGTCAATACTACGGCCGAAGTAAAAGCATTGACCGATATCTGCTGTACCTCTGCTAATTCTGTGAAGGTCATCGAGTCAATCGGAAAGAAAGAAGTTCTTTTTGTCCCTGACAAGAACCTCGGTGGTTATACGAAAAATATGACCGGCGCAGATATCAAGCCCTGGGACGGCTATTGTTATGTCCACAATTTCCTGACTGTCAAGGATGTCGAGCGCGCACGGAACGAGCACCCCGGCGCGGCTTTCATCGTACATCCTGAATCGCCCGCCGAGGTGGTTGAGCTCGCCGATCACGTTTTTTCAACAAGCGGCATGGCCAGGTTTGTTGAGGATCTGACCGATCAAGCCGATAAAGAGCGTGGTGTGATTATTGGTACCGAGGTTGGCCTTGTTAAACAGCTCCAGCTCCGTCACCCCGATGTCAACATCTGGCCGTTGTCCGAATTTGCTGTCTGTGCAACAATGAAACTCACGACATTGCCCAAGGTCTGCTGGTCCATTGAAACGGGGCAGTACGAGATATCCTTGTCTGACACGGTAATCGAAAAAGCACGTGCTTCACTGGAGCGTATGCTGGATGTGACCTGATACGAAACGCCACCCGCTTTCAAGGCATTTGTTATCGAGTGTACTTCCCGCTGAAGGTGCAATATAAAGTTGTGTCATTTTAAAAATGATACAACATTTTGTGCGGCAGGCAGAAAATACTTTTCCCAAAATCGTTATTTTATTATATTTTTACGTTTACGGGAACTGCATACTCGGCGAGGAGGAACCGTGGTAAAATCCGATTTTCTCGTGATTGGATCAGGCATTGCGGGGCTGACATTTTCGCTCAAGGTCGCTGATCTCGGCACTGTCGTCATCATCACGAAAAAAGGCGACAACGAGTCGTCGACTAACTATGCTCAGGGCGGCATCGCGGGTGCCATAGGCAGTGACGATTCTAAAGATCGGCATTTGGCGGATACGCTTGCGGCCGGTGATGGCCTCTGCCGCGAAGATGTTGTCGATATCGTGGTCAATGAGGGGCCGCATGCCATCGAACAGCTGATTTCCTGGGGTTGTCATTTTACGTATGATAATGATGGCAAGCTCGAGCTCGGCCGTGAGGGTGGGCATTCTCGTAACAGGATTATCCACGCTGACGATCTCACGGGCCGCGAGATCGAGCGCGCCATGCTCGATTGTGTCAAAGATCACCCTAATATCACCCTTCTGGAAAATCATGCGGCTGTCGATCTCTTGACAGAGCACAATGTCGGAGTCATGCCTCGCCGCGGAGCGATTAGCTGTTTCGGCGCCTACGCCCTTGACGTTAAAAAAGGGATTGTCGAGACCTTTATGGCGGGGACCACGATTCTGGCCTCCGGCGGCACTGGTCATGTGTATTACCATACAACAAATCCTGATATCGCCACCGGCGACGGGCTTGCTATGGCATACCGTGCGGGCGCCAAAGTCGGCAATCTCGAGTTCATGCAGTTTCATCCGACCACACTTTATCATCCTGAAGCGAATTCATTCCTTATTTCGGAGGCTGTTCGCGGCTATGGTGCGATTCTTGTCGACAGCAGCGGAAAGCGGATCATGGAAAACCATCCGCAAGGCGAACTCGCGCCGCGTGATGTTGTCGCCCGCGCCATCGACGCCCATTTGAAGAACAGCGGCGATGACTGTGTATATCTCGATGTTACCCATAAGGATGCCGCCGAGACGAAAGAGCGTTTTCCGAATATATATGCGACCTGCTTGAAATATGATATAGATATCACCCAAACGCCGATCCCGGTTGTCCCGGCTGCTCACTACATGTGCGGCGGAGTCGCGACCGATTCCTATGGCAGGACTACGATTACCAATCTTTATGCGGCGGGTGAGGTCGCGTTTACGGGTCTTCACGGCGCCAACAGGCTTGCGTCCAATTCGCTGCTCGAGGCGGTTGTTCTCGCCAACCGTGCGGCGGAAACAGTTCGCGAAAGCCGTTTGACACCATCGGAGCTTCCATCGGTGCCGGAATGGAGTGAGAAAGGAACGTTCAATCCCGATGAGTGGATCATAATTTCCCATGACCGCAGAAACATCAGGCGGCTCATGTGGGATCTCGTTGGTATCGTGAGAAGTGATTTCAGGCTTCGGCGTGCCCAAAGCCGTATTGCGCTTATCCGTGACGAGGTCGAGGAGTATTACCGCCGGACACGTCTTTCGCTTGAGCTGATAGAACTTCGTAACGTTGCTGTTGTTGCCTGGCTCATAATCATGAGTGCCCGTCACCGAAAGGAATCGCGCGGTCTCCATTACACGACAGATTATCCCGTGCGGGATGACCATGTCTGGCATCACGATACATTTATCATGAATGAAGAGATACTGTCATAACATATTATAAATAAGAGTTGCTCATGGCACATGAAAACAAGATAACGATTATCGATTTCGGCGGCCAGTACGCTCACCTGATTGCGAAACGTATCAGGCATCTTGGCGTATATGCCGATATCAAACACCCCGACTGTTCAGTCTCTGAGCTGGGTAATCCCGGCGGTGTTATCCTCTCAGGCGGGCCCTCAAGTGTCTATGCCGAGGACGCGCCCCCGTTTAATGAGGAACTTCTTTCGACTGGTATTCCGACACTGGGGCTCTGCTACGGTATGCAGCTCATGTCCTACCTGCTCAAGGGCGATGTCAGGCGACTCGAAAGGCGTGAATACGGTCGTGCCGAGGTTGATATCGATACGGCGAATCCTCTGTTTTCCGACCTTGAGCCGAGTGAATTGGTCTGGATGAGCCACGGTGATTCTGTGGCCTCACCGCCCGAGGGCTTCGAGGTTATCGGTAAAACTCCTGACTGCCCGGTTGCGGCCATCGCCAGCGTTGAACGGAAGCTCTATGGTCTCCAGTTCCATCCAGAGGTCAAGGACACTCCGCATGGAGACAACATTCTCTCAAATTTCATCGCCCTTTGCGGCCTTGAAAAAAACTGGTCGATGGATGGTTACATCCGCGAAAAAATGGAAGAAATACGTCGTCAGGTCGGCGACCTCAATGTGTTTCTTCTTGTTTCCGGTGGTGTCGATTCAACGGTGACTTTCACTTTGTTGAACGAGGCGCTTGGTGAGGACCGCGTTCTCGGCCTTCATATCGACAATGGCCTGATGCGGAAAAATGAGACGGCCGGTGTTGCAAAAGCCCTTGAAAAACTGAACTTCAATAACCTGACCATTGTGGACCGGACCGATGATTTTCTCAAGGCTCTTGAAGGGCTCACCGATCCCCAGGAAAAACGCAAGGCTATCGGTGACGAGTTTATCTATGTCAAGGATCGTGAGCTGGACAAGCTCGAGCTCGATCCCGAACGCTGGCTTCTGGGGCAGGGGACGCTCTATCCCGATATTATCGAGTCCGGTGGCTCACGTCATGCCGATGTGATTAAGACTCATCACAACCGCACCGACATGATCAAGGAAATGGTTGCGAAAGGCCTCGTGGTCGAGCCACTCGACCAGCTTTATAAGGACGAGGTTCGCGAGGTCGGCGAACGTCTCGGCCTGCCGCATGATCTTGTCTGGCGCCATCCGTTTCCGGGACCCGGTATCGGTGTGCGCGTACTCTGCGGTTCAGGCGGTGAGTCCACTTCCGACTATCACGAGGTTGATGAGGCGGTTAAACAGAAAGCCTCACCAAAAGGCTATGATTCGGTGCTTATTCCGGTCAGGAGTGTGGGCGTACAGGGTGACAGCAGGACCTATGCCCATCCGGCCGCCGTTGATGGCGGATTCGACTGGGAAACGCTCGAGCTCTTGTCGACGGATATAACAAACGAGATCGATGGTGTCAACCGTGTCATATACAAAATCGGAGGCGGCAAGCTGGCACCGCTCTTTTCCAAAGCGGCGACCATGACCCGGGACCGTCTCG
The DNA here is from genome assembly GCA_963668435.2 of Candidatus Latescibacterota bacterium. Classification (GTDB taxonomy): domain Bacteria; phylum Latescibacterota; class Latescibacteria; order Latescibacterales; family Latescibacteraceae. The sequence goes on along the minus strand of CAXXSC010000010.1, from coordinate 572,755 downwards.
ACCTGCTTCGTGAAGCGGACAACGAGGCCATGAATGTACTCAGGAAAAACGGTCTCTATGAAAAGGTGTTCCAGATGCCGGTGGTGCTTCTGCCGGTTTCGAAAGATGGGGCCGGAGAGTGCGTAGTTGTCAGGCCGCTGGAGTCATCCGATGTCATGACAGCACGTTTTTTCCGCATGGACAATGACAGCCTCAACGAGATGGCGGAGAGAATACTCGCACTGGGAGGCATCGACTACGTATTTTACGACATAACGAACAAGCCGCCGGGAACGTTCGAATGGGAGTGACATCCGGACGCTGATAAGCTGACGTTTCCGACGACATCGTCCATTTCACCGGTCCTTACCGGCTTTCGGGGAAAGGGGAAGATTGTCATGGCAGTGTTCAGTGATCTGAAAAGTCTTATGGCGAAAGCGGTCACATGGGAAAACCGTCTCACGGAGTTTTACGAGCAGGCGGAGGCACTGGCCGAATTTGCCGGTTGTAAGCATGTTATCGCGATGCTGAAAGAGAAGCACGAACAGAATCTCAACATCATCAATGGGGTTAATGTTGAGGATTTCGGACGCGACGAATGGGTCAGAGGTGCCGACGACATCGATCTTGACGATATCCTGTCCTTCAGGGATATCACTCCTGATACACTCGGCTGTGATGTTGCGCGGCATATCATCGATTTCGAAACCCGGTTCAGGGATTTTTACCGTTCTCTGGCTGATGAGATTGTCACGGCGGAGGAGAAAGAACTGTTCGCCTCGTTGGCGATTTTCAAGGAAAAACAGATTTTCGAGATAAAACGTTGTCTTGAAAACCATAAAAACTTCGAAGGTCATACACAATAATCATACATTCCACAAGGATGCTTTTATGAACATAGTTGTCTGCATCAAACAGGTGCCCGATACCGCCGATGTGCGGATTGATCCCGAGACGAATACACTCGTCCGTGAAGGGGTGCCTTCGATCGTCAATCCATTTGACGAGTTCGCCATAGAGGAAGGCTTGAAACTCAAGGAGCAGTACGGCGGCACGGTGACAGTAATCACTATGGGGCCGCCGCAGGCTGACGATGTTTTGAGAACGGCGCTTGCCATGGGTGTTGACAATGTCGCACTTCTTTCAGACCGTGCGTTTGCCGGATCTGATACACTCGCGACTTCCTATACGCTTTCCAGGGGTGTTGCAAAAGCAGGCGATGTCGATATTGTCATTACCGGCAAGCAGGCCATCGATGGCGATACAGCCCAGGTAGGGCCAGGAATCGCCCAGCGCCTTGGTATCACCCAGCTGACCTATGTATCCAAAGTTGAAAGTGTCGATACTGATAAAAAAACGATTGTCGTGGACCGTCTCATCGACGGCGGCACGGAAAAAGTCGAGGCGAAACTGCCTGCCCTCCTGACTGTGGTCAAGGACATCAACAAACCCAGGAAAGCCTCGCTACTGAAAATGAAAAAAGCACGGAAAGCGGAAATCCCTGTATGGACAGCCGCAGATCTCGATGCAGATCCTATTCATCTTGGACAGAAAGGTTCACCCACATGGGTTGAGAAGATATTTACGCCCGAGCAGAAAACGGGTGGAGAGGTTTTCGAGGGTGATGCCGACGAACTGGCTGCAAAAATTGCCGATGTGATAATTGAATCGATGAATAAATAGCGAGGTATCATGGGCGTTATAATATCAAAAGAGAATTGTGTGGGCTGCCAGCTCTGTATCAAGGTCTGCCCGGTTAACGCGATCGATCTTGTGGACGGCAAGGCTGTCTGTCTCGACAACTGCAATCTTTGCAGCATGTGTGTCGATGCGTGCAAGTTCGATGCTATCACGATGCCCGCGCGTGAGGTCGGTACGAAAGTCGATGTCGACCAGTACCGCAACGTATGGGTTTTCGTGCAGATGGATCATGGTGTCATCCACCATGTTTCTCTCGAACTGATAGGCGAGGGCAGGAAACTTGCCGATGAGCTCGGCACCGAGCTCTGCTGTATGCTGCTCACTGACAAGGCCGCCGATATTGCCGACGAACTGGCGACATATCCTGTCGATCATATCTATGCCGTAGAGCATTCCGTGCTGGCCTCTTACCGTACCCAGCCCTTTGTCGAGGTTGCGGCGCAGCTCGTAAATGAGCACAAGCCGGAAATCCTCCTGATCGGTGCGACCTCAACCGGCCGCGACTTTGCCGGTGGCCTGGCGACTGCACTGGAAACAGGTCTTACCGCAGACTGTACCGGTCTTGGTGTCGAGAAAGAAACACGCAGCCTGCTCCAGACCCGTCCCGCGTTCGGCGGCAACATCATGGCGACAATCAAGTCCTCGAACCACCGTCCCCAGATGGCGACTGTCCGACCAAAAGTTTTTGCCCAGCCTGAGGCTGGCGAGAAGAAGGCTGTCGAGCTGATTATCGGCGCCGCAGAGCTTTCCGAGGACGATCAGAAAACGAAAGTGCTGGACTGGACACCGAGCGAGGATGCTGTCGCGCTTGCTGATGCGGACATTATCGTTTCCGGCGGCCGCGGCATTCAGAAACCGGAAAACTTCGCACTTCTGCAGGAACTGGCAGATGTTCTTGGCGGAGCGGTTGGTGCTTCAAGGGCGGCAGTCGATTCCGACTGGATCGGTTATTCCCACCAGGTGGGGCAGACCGGACGCACGGTCAGGCCAGCTATTTATATCGCCTGCGGTATTTCCGGCGCTGTTCAACATCTCGCAGGTATGAAAACATCCGATAGCATTATTGCGATTAACCGCGACAAGGAAGCGCCGATTTTCAGTGTCGCCAATTACGGATTTGTCGGTGATGTGGTTGAGCTGCTCCCTAAAGTCGTGGCGGAAGTCAAAAAACGTCTTGGACAATAGCGGGAATAGTGCCGATCTGCCGTTTAGGTGAAGACTCAGCGTATTTCCGCGTTTCCGGTGATGTTTAATTAGAAATCAACCATGAACTTCGATATCAGATAAAGGTTTGACCCATGAAAGATTCTTTTGAAAACTGCAGTTGTCACGGTTCGTATCTCTGCAAGTCAGATCCTGATCTCTTTGATGAGATAAAACACGAATACGAGCGTCAGGTCAACAATCTCGAACTTATCGCATCCGAAAACTATGTGTCACCAGCCGTCCTCGAGGCTGTCGGCTCTGTCCTTACCAACAAGTATGCCGAGGGCTATTCCGGCCGTCGCTATTACGGCGGCTGTGAGTATGTCGACAAGGCTGAGGACCTTGCTGTCAAGCGGGCAAAAGAGATCTTCGGCAGTGAAAATGCCAATGTCCAGCCCCATTCCGGTTCTCAGGCAAACATGGCGGCTTATTTTGCCATGATCCAGCCTGGCGCGAAAGTCATGGCCATGAGCCTTGCCCACGGTGGTCACCTGACCCACGGCAGCCCGGTCAATTTTTCCGGCAGACTTTTCGAGATCATTCCCTACGGTGTCCGCGAGGGCGACTGTGTGATTGATTACGATGAACTGGCGAAACTGGCGAAAGAGACGAAGCCCGAGCTGATCGTGGCCGGTTCCTCCGCCTATCCTCGCATCATACATTTCGATAAGTTCCGTGAGATCGCCGACAGTGTCGGTGCGAAATTAATGGTCGATGCCGCTCATTTCGCGGGCCTCGTTGCTGGCGGCGTTCATCCGAGCCCGGTGCCCTATGCCGATGTCACTACCCTGACCACGCATAAAACACTTCGCGGTCCCCGCGGTGGCATGATCCTCTCGAATGATGAAGAGCTGGCTAAAAATATCAACAAGCAGATATTCCCGGGTATCCAGGGCGGTCCGCTCATGCACGTGGTCGCTGGCAAGGCTGCCGCTTTCGGCGAGGTACTCAAGCCCGAATTCAAGAAATACTCGGAACAGATTGTCGAGAACTGCAAGGTTCTTGCCAGTGAGCTCATGAACTGTGGCCTCAAGATCGTTTCTGGCGGCACTGATAATCATCTGCTGCTGCTCGATTTTGTCGGTACTGAGATTACTGGTAAGGCTGTCCAGGCTGCTCTCGGCGCAGCCGGTATTACGGTCAACAAGAACAGTGTGCCGTTCGATACGAGATCGCCTTTTGTCACCAGCGGCGTGCGTATCGGCACCGCGGCGGTCACTACTCGCGGTATGGGCGTTGAGGAGATGAAAAAGATCGCCTCCCTGATCGACCGCACGATCAAGAACATGGAAGACGAGGATGCTCTGGCGAAACTGAAACTCGAGACCAGAGAAATGACCGGCGCGTTCCCGATGTTCAAGTGGTAATTAACAGGATGCCTCACATCATGGGCATCCATTCTGAAAAATGATTTTTCACGCATAGAGAGCGGAGTGTTGCCATGAAATGTCCTTACTGCGGATCGGACACAGATAAAGTTGTCGATTCCAGATCGTCGAAAAACGGCCAGTCTGTCCGCCGTCGCCGGGAATGTCTCAACTGCAATCAGCGTTTTACCACCTATGAGTATATTGAGGATATTTCGCTGATCGTGATCAAGAACGACGGGAGCCGTGAGCCTTTCGATCGCAAGAAACTTCTCAAGGGAATAACCATTTCATGCGCAAAACGCCCGATCTCGACAGACCGGCTCGATGATCTTGTCGACTCGGTCAAACGCGAACTCGAATCGCGTGGCGAGCAGGAGGTTTCCTCTCAGGAAATCGGGGAAAAGGTGGTGAAACGCCTTCATGACCTCGATGATGTCGCATTTGTGCGTTTCGCCTCGGTGTATCGGAAATTCAGCGATGTGTCCGAGTTCAAGGACGAGTTGAGAAAGATACTCGAGGATTAGTAAAGCGGGATAATTATGATTGCAGCAAATATTGAGGATGTTCTCGAACGTATTGACCGTGCCGCCGAACGGGCCGGAAGAAATCCTGACGAAATAACGCTCGTAGCCGTCTCCAAAACACGCGAAGCCGATGAGATAGACCGAGCTATTGCGGCCGGTATGATCCATCTCGGTGAAAACAGGGTGCAGGAGGCGGAGACGAAACGGCCGTTGGTCACGGGTGATGCTGTCTGGCACCTTATTGGACATCTGCAAAGCAATAAGGCAAAAAAGGCGGCAGCTCTTTTCGATCGCATCGACTCTGTGGATTCACCTAAACTTGCGAGTATTCTCGATGAGACAGCGATTGAGTTGGGCAAAGAACTTGATGTGCTTATTCAGGTGAATATCTCGGGTGAAGGCCAGAAATCTGGCTGTGATCCCGCCCAGCTGTCTGAATTTGCGGATGCGGTTTACGGGAAACAGGCACTCAATCTTCGCGGGCTCATGACTATAGGAAGTTTCAGTACTGATGAAATGGTCATACGGCGGGAATTCACAGCCATGCGCACTCTTTTTGAGAAATTTAAAACCACTGATGCTTATGGCGACAGTTTCGATACGCTTTCGATGGGCATGTCGGGCGATTACGAGATCGCTGTTGAAGAGGGCGCGAACATGGTCAGGGTCGGTACTGCAATATTCGGACAGAGGAACTATCTCTGATGGGTGATACGCTGATCGGCGATATTTTTGACGGACTCGGAATCGGCGTTCGGGCCTGTGCGGCGTCTCTTGCCGTTTTACTGCTGTTCAGGTCGTTGTCCGATCGTATCAGGCGGCGCAATGGTGTGAAGGAAACTTTACCGTTGCTGAAAAGCGTCGATGCTTTCGTGGTACCGGTCCGTACAGCTCTGCCATTACGTTTGAGGCATGGAGCAATCGATTATGCTCCGCTTGTCAGCGCTTTGATAATACTCGTTTTCGGGCTGGGGGTCAGCGCACTGCTCGAAAAGCTCTATTCGATGCTGTTTGCAGTCTGATATAAATGACTCGGCAAAACGTTCATGGAACATGTATAGACGACGGGAGGCAATGGTGAACATCTCACCTTTGGATATCCGGAAACACGAGTTCAAGAAAGTGCTTAGAGGCTACGATCCCGACGAGGTTCTCGCTTTTCTCGATATGGTATCAGTTGAGATGGAGGGACTCATCAGGGAATCTTCGACTCTCAGGGAAAAGGCCGCCAGTTTCGAAACACAGCTCAAAAAATATCACGATATCGAGAATACGCTCAGGGAAACGCTCTTATCCGCACAGAAAGCCCGCGAGGAAACGATAAACATGGCGAAGAAACATGCCGATGTCATAATCAGGGAAGCAGAGGTCAAAGCGGCCTCGATTGTTGATGAGGGTCGGAACGAACTCGCCCGTGTCCGCGGTTCTTTTTCGGAACTGAAGATGCAGAAAGACAGTTTTCTTGTCAAGATCCGTTCGATGGTCAATGCACAGCTCGATCTGCTTAATAACATCGAATTTCCTGAGGAGGCAGCCGCTGAGGCACTTACCGGGACTGCTCGCCCCAATACCGTGGCAGCACCGCCCCCCGCGCCGGCTCCTGCACCGGAACCGCCCCGGGATGTTCCAGACAATCCGCTGGAGAATGGCCTGCATTCGTGACGTGGTGCAGAAGGAATGTGAGATGATAATTGACCTTAAAATTGTACCTAATGCCTCCAGGGATGAAATCAGCGGTTGTGACGAGAACGGTGTCCTGAAAGTCCGAATTCAATCCCCGCCTGTCGAGGGTGCCGCAAACAAACATTTGGTCAAATTTCTTGCGAAAAAAGCCGGTGTTTCAAAATCGAAGGTGTCGATTGTTAAAGGGGATAAGTCAAGGATGAAGCGTGTTGCCATAGAGGGTCTTACGCCGGAGAGTCTTGCTGTTCTGAAAGGTGATAAATGAGTGATTATTATACAATGATTGAGCGTGCAGCTGCCTTTATAGAGGGCAGGTGTCCGCAAAAACCTGCGATCGGTATTGTGCTCGGGACAGGTCTTGGTGGCCTCGTAGAGGAAATTGAAGACGCTGTCGAGATACCCTATGACGAGATTCCGGGATTTGTAAGTTCGACAGTCGAATCGCACAGCGGCAAGCTTCTTATCGGTACGTTATCGGGCAAAGTCGTTGTCGCCATGCAAGGACGTTTCCATTATTATGAAGGTTACTCCATGCATGAAATAACCTTTCCGATCCGTGTCATGGCAAAGCTGGGTGCTGATACTCTCATTGTTTCAAATGCTGCCGGCGGCATGAACCTTGATTTCGATCTGGGCGATGTCGTTGTCATCAGGGATCACATCAACCTGATAGGGGATAATCCGCTTATAGGTCTCAGTGATGAGCGTCTGGGGCTCCGTTTCCCCGACATGGGGGTGCCGTATTCGCCGGAGCTTGCCGAGCTTGCCCGTTCAGCCGCGGCTGAATTGTCATATACGATTCGAGAGGGTGTTTATGTCGCTGTTTCAGGCCCCTCGCTGGAAACACCTGCCGAATACCGTTTTCTCAGGCTGATCGGTGGTGATATGGTTGGTATGTCGACTGTGCCCGAGGTTATTGTTGCCAAGCAGTGCAGCATGAATGTTCTCGGTCTGACAATCATATCTGACAAGTGCGATCCAGACAATCTGGCGCCGGTCAATATCGAAGAAATTATAGCAACATGCAATAAAGCGGAACCGAAACTGACCGGGATAGTTAAAAAAGTCGTCGCATCAATATGATTTTTTGCTTGATAGATGCGCTTTTTTTAACGATATTACTAATCTGTTCTATTATGTTCATCTTGGACACAACGCGCTCCAGGATTTGAGGGTTCCTTGAAAGGATCGGATTATGAAAAAAAAAGAACTCGAGCATTTCAGGAAACTGATACAGGGGAAGAAAGAAGAACTCTACGCTGAACTCGGTTATCTCGAGTCTTCTTCTATGAGTGGCACTTCGAAAGACCAGGCTGGTGATCTTTCGGCCTATTCCTTCCATATGGCCGATCAGGGAACGGATACCATGGAACGGGAAATGGCGTTTACGCTTGCCTCCCGTGAAGGCCGTTACCTGCATCATCTGAACGAGGCGCTTGAAAGGATTGAGAACGGCACTTACGGTGTTTGCCGGAGTTGTAACGAAGAAATCAGCAAGGCCCGTCTCGAGGCAGTTCCACATGCTACTCAGTGTATCGAATGCAAAACAGCAGAAGAGAAAAAACAGCGGGGAATGTAGTGCGGCATAAAATCTCACTTTTTCTCCTTTTTGTTGTTTCACTTATTGCCGATCAAGTGTCAAAAATTACAATCGACAATACTTTCGCATTGTATGATTCCAAACCGCTGATCGGTTCAGTTCTCCGGTTGCACTACATAAGAAATGCCGGTGTGGCATTTGGTATGCGTTTTGGCAGTGCTCCGGTTATGCTGACTATCACGGTTCTTGTCACTTGTGTTCTACTTTACCTTGTGTTTTCCGGAAAATTTTCACCTTCGGGTATGGTCGGCAGAGTCGCCCTTATACTTGTTCTCTCCGGGGCTATCGGTAACCTGATCGACCGTTTCAGGCTTGGTGAGGTGATCGATTTCATCGACATGGGAATCGGGACATGGCGCTGGCCCACGTATAATTTCGCCGATATCTATGTTTCTATCGGCATGGTTATGCTGATTGTCCTGCAGCTTTTTGAAAAACATCCAGGGGAAATGGACGCCACGGCTGGCAAGTCCGCCGATTCTTCGGATAGTGAAGTACTTACTGAAAGCAGCTGATATCATGGAACAACAGTATCGCGCTAAAGAAGGTGACATCGGCATGCGTGCCGATGTTTTTCTTTCTGAGCAGGCCGGTTTGACCCGTTCGAAAGCCAAACAGCTGATGAAAGCTGGAAATGCCTGTTTCCGAGACGGTGCTTCGATCAAGCCTTCGTACCCCATGGCTGAGGGCGATATTATTGTTGTTACACTTCCCGAACCGGAGGAATCGCATTTCATTGCCGAGGACATCCCACTTGATATTATCTACGAAGATTCCCATCTCATAGTTGTCAACAAAGAGCCCGGAATCGTTGTGCATCCCGGGCGTGGAAATGTGCGTGGAACCCTTGCCGCGGGACTTCTCCATCACTGTAAATCGCTATCCACACTTGGCGGCGAACAGCGTCCCGGAATAGTACACCGTCTTGATAAGGATACCTCTGGCCTTCTTCTTGTTGCTCTCAATGACGAAACACATTACCGTCTATCTACAATGCTGCAGGCCCGTGATATCAAGCGTATCTATACGGCATATGCGTGGGGGCATACCGCAGAAGAAAGCGGCACAATCGACGCCCCTATAGGGCGCAACCGAAAACGTCCTACCCTGAAAACCGTTGTTCCCGGCGGACGGCATGCAGTTACACATTACCGAACGGAAGTCTCCTACGATTTTCTCAGCCGAGTCCGTGTCGAGCTCGAAACAGGCCGTACACACCAGATCCGTGTGCATTTCTCCCACATCGGACATCATATTTTCGGTGATCCTGATTACGGTGGCAGGGATGAGCGCCTCAAAGGTTTCAGTGTTGATGTCCGCTCTCACGCCCGCCGCCTGCTCAAATTGATCGACCGTCAGGCACTTCATGCAGGCCGGATAGAGTTCACGCATCCAGTAACTGGTGAGTTCATGTGTTTCGAGGCGGATCCTCCCGCCGATATGCAGAATCTCGGCAGGGAGCTACAGGCTCTTTCCCGCTGAAAAGCTGCATGGATCGGTCGCAAAACAGTTGAGCAATTTCTTTCCCCTTGACAAAGCCATTTTCGTAAGTTAAAATAAAACATTGCTATTTTTATAGTTCGCTATAATGATTGAGCCGTGTGCTCGCGATGGAAGACGCCCTAAAATACATGAGGCATCGATGATCAAGTGGCTCCATCAGACAGCGAGGAATGTTCTGAATGCCCGGCGCTTCCGCCATCTTCTCAGAAGCAGGCAACTGCGTTGGGTATCTACGCTTTCTTTGATCATGCTGCTGCTGATCGCTGTTATTATAGCTGTCGAGATACGGGTCAACGAAAATCTCGATTCGGTGACCGATATATTTTACTGGGCGGTTGTGACCATCTCAACTGTGGGTTATGGCGATATTACGCCGAAAACGACAGTTGGTTATATTCTGACACCCCTCATGATCATGCTTGGTGTCGTACTCGTGAGTTTCATGACGGCGACGATAGCCTCGATCCTTACCGCAACACGTATCCGGGAGGGTATGGGTTTGAAAAAGATAGATGTCGGAGAACATATTGTCATTTGCGGATTCAACGGTAATATCGAGCGTATTATCCGCGGTATTGCCAATTCCAATGTCGAAGTTCTTCCCGAGATTATTCTGGTCAATACAAAAGATGAGGCGGAGGTCAATGATCTCATTGGCCGCTTTCCGGAGATCCCCATCAGTTTCGTGCACGGTGACTATATCCACGAGTCGACCCTGAACCGCGCCTCGATCACGAAAGCCTCATCGGCAGTTGTCCTTGCGGATCCCGGGCCCGAGGCTGCGGCGAAACCGGATGACCGTACGCTTCTTGCCGTTCTCGCCATCAAGTCGATGTCGCAGGATGTGAGACTCTGTGTGGAACTTCTCGATACCGGAAACGAGGTGCATCTCAGACGTGCCGGTGTGGATCAGATAATTGTATCGGGCGAGTTCAGTGGTTTTCTGCTTGCCAATGCGGTGATGTCGCCGGGATTGCCCCAGGCGCTGAAAGAGGTCATGAATTTTGGGGTCGGAAGTGATATCCGCCGCCGTAAAATGCCGATGGATTTTGTCGGCATGTCTTTCGGTGAGGCGACAAAGGCGTATTATGAGCGCTTTGAAAACATCCTGATCGGTGTCATTACCGAAAAGGAGTCGTTCAGCCTCGATACCATGCTGACCGGAGAAAAAGGCGCCATTGATGATTTCATCCGCCGCAAATTCGATGAGGCGGGCAGGAGCCTCGAGGTCGAAACAAAGGGCCTTGTATCGGTCAATCTCAATCCGGGGAAAAATTATACCATCTCTGAATGGGATTACGCGGTTGTCATAACCTCGAAACAGGAATCGGCCCAGTCATGAAATCGATAGACGCGAAAAGTATCAAGGACTTTTCCATCTTCAACGGACTTTCCGACCGTGATCTCAAGGATGTTGCTGCCATTGTGACGCGGCGGGATTTCGAGTCGAACTCTTCCATTATCGCTGAGGGAGCCGTGGGAGATGAGCTTTACCTTCTCGAGGAAGGTGTTGTCGATATCCACAAAACGCTGACTATTGTGACCTCCAAACATGATTTTGGTACGAAAGAGCGTTCTTTTATCCGCCTGACCGGTGAACAGCATCCTTTTTTCGGTGAAATGGCCCTTTTCGGCAGCGGGGAGCGCTCCGCAACTGTAAACGCTGTTACAACCTGCAAACTCCTCGTAATCAGGAAAGACGATTTTCGCGATCTCTGTGAAAAACAGCCCCGGATCGGCTATGTTACAGTCACCAATATAGCGCTCATGCTTTCCAATTACCTCCGCAAAACAAACGAGGATGTCATCAAACTGACCACGGCACTGTCACTGGCCCTGTCGGGTGAAGGATGATCAGTCCTGATAAAATAAACTATCTGAAAATATTTTTGAATAATCTTCGCTTTCATCCTGTATACTGTCATGAACGACAAAAAAGCGAGCGTCCATGAACGGTACTTCGGAAACAGCACTCATCCTGAAATGCAAGGCACGTGACAAGGAAGCTTTCCGCGTACTTGTGGAAAGGTATAAAAAGCAGGCCTTTGCTTTCGCGTTTTCTTATCTCAAAAACGCTGATGATGCGCTCAGTGTCTCCCAGGATGCCTTTGTGAGGGCGTGGAATGCGATTGACACATTTATGGAAGGGCGGCGTTTCAAGCCCTGGCTCATGAGCATTGTCAAAAATCTCTCGCTCAATCGCATCGAGAAAAAGAAAAGCCTCAGGGAGACTTCGCTCGATCAGGCTATGGAGGAAAGCGGTTTCGATATCGCGGACACATCAGCTTCGCCTCTGGAGATCGTTGAGCGCAAGGAAACGAGTGAGCAGGTCTGGAAAGCGGTCATGAGTCTCAAAGAGGAGTTCAGGGAGATAATTGTTCTCAAACATTTTCAGGAACTATCTTATCACGAAATGAGCGAAGCTTTGGAAATACCGGAAGGTACTGTCATGTCACGGTTGTATTACGCTCGTCTGGAGCTGAAAAAGAAACTCGAAACGGTGTCGTCGGGGAGCTGATATTATGACACTGGACGACCACAAAATCAACCTCATGCGCTATGTCGATGGCGAAATGGAAGCCCTTGAGCGGGAGGAGTTCGAATCGCATCTCAAGGATTGCGAAAGCTGCCGTCGCCTGTTGAGCGAATTTTCCATGATGAAGGAGGTGACCGGAACGATGCAAATCGCCGATCTCCCGGAAAAAGTATGGGAGAAATATTGGAGCGTTGTCTACAATCAACTAGAGCGGAGTGTGGCGTGGTTTTTCTTTATCATCGGCGCCGTGGTCCTGATCCTTTATTCCGTCTATGAAATGCTGACCGAGCCCGGCCTTGCAAGTATTGTAAGATCCGGCCTCATACTTATGTTTGTGGGCTTTGCCGTACTTCTCCTGTCTGTGCTCAGGGAAAAGCTGACGGTAAACAAATCTGACCGCTATATTTCGGAGGTTGATCGATGATCGTTGTGACTACTGATTTTGTGCCAGGCAAGAAAATTACTGAGGCGCTTGGAATTGTCAGAGGCAACACCATCAGGGCCCGTCATGTGGGCAAGGACATTCTTGCGGGCCTCAAGAATCTTGTTGGCGGCGAGATCGAGGAGTACACGAAAATGGTCGCTGAATCTCGCGAACAGAGCCTTGACCGCATGGTGCAGGATGCCGAATCGGTCGGTGCCGATGCTGTGATCGGAGTAAGGTTCATGACTGCCAGCATGATGCAGGGCGCCGCTGAACTTCTTGCGTTTGGTACTGCGGTGAAACTTGCGGATGAATAACTCCGCTTGATGACTTACCATGAAGCAGAACAGCAGGAAGGCTGAAAAATGAATGAATATTTGAATTATTCATGTCCCAAATGTTCGGGAACAAGGTGTGAAATTGGCAAAATATATGCACCGGGAGGTTTCTGGAGCAAGATTTTCGATGTGCAGGGGCGGCGATTCAGTACGGTGACCTGTTCGAACTGCCGCTATACCGAACTTTACCAGGCGGATGGTAATTCACTGGCTAATATTTTCGATCTTTTCACTGGTTGAGATACAGTGTGATTACAAAAAAAAGGCCGTTAACTGGGTGCTGCCAGTTAGCGGCCTTTTTTGAATGGGTTACCCGATACGGGAATCATTTGATTGTAACGAGATTCTCGAATGATTTTCCGCTACTGTTGCCTTCTGCGTCCTGTGCAGCAATTTCAACCGTATACAGTCCGAATTCGCGTTCCGGGATCAGGGCGCTGAAAACATTGTCACCGGCAACCCTGTCGCCGCGACTGCCGTCATCACGAAGCATCACCTGGAAATTCTCATGCTTGTTTGAGGTGAAATTGGTTTTCTGATAAATGAAACTTGCACTGACAGTTGCGATTTTACCACCGTCCCGCATCCTGACCTGTAAGAGATTCCCTGCAGAAACCTTTGCCCACTCTATTTCCGGTGCGGTTTTATCCCTGCCTGTCACCGGGATTTGAACTGTTCCGCTGACAATGTGGTGTTCAGGATAGTCCGGAAGCCAGTAGTCGGCAAAACAGTCGATCACATGCCCTTCGGGGCAGTCGGAGGCTATCAGCAATTCAGAGGGCTTTTCCGAGCCGCCCACATGATCGTAACGTCCCCAGTAGTCGGATATCCTGCGTTTCATTCCACCGGGATCGGCATAGCTGTCACTGCTGTGCAGGCCCAGCCGCCGTAACACGTTATTGACCTTGTCCTTGACTAGTACGACAATGGATTCGCCGGGATTCGCCCTGCCGTCACCGTTGCCGTTGCCCAGAAAAATGCTGACATGTGTTGTGCCCGCTTTGGCCACTGTGAACTCTTTACCGTCCGCGATCAGGATTTCCTTGAAAACTGCCGCATCGGGCCGAATCGTGACCACAATGTCATCCTTCCACTGCAATCCGCCGGGTCCTGAAAACGTCACATGCAGCGAGACTGCATCGACATTTTCCTTCTCGACAGAGAATGACACGGGTGATGATGCTTGCCTTCGTTTTCCGGCAGCCATACCGCCGAACGCGGTTTCACTCTTATGGACTGTGGCAACAGGATTGTTCGCCGTGACCGTAGCCGTTATTCTGCCACTGTCTGCGTTACCCTTGTTGAGCGCCGTGATAGTCAGTTCTATCTCCTTGCCGCGGACAGCCCAGGGCATGTTGGCGATGTCGAACGAGGCGATCGTTATTTCGGGACGATTCCCAGTGTCCGAGATCCCGATCTCGTGCGGATGACCGTCGAGCGTGAACGGAAGACATCCGCTGTTGTCACTTATCAGGTCGTACTGTTGCGCATCACCGTTTTCAAGGTCGATATCGGTGATGGAATACACCGTGTTGGGGTCGTATAGGGGGGCGGTTGTGATAGTTGTCAGGACATGTGCCAGTGACGGGCCGTCAGGCAGGAATTTCCGTACTGTGTTTCTGAGCCCGCGGCGGTTGACATTTTCCAGAATGTTGAAACCTGGTTCTGTCCTGTCCGAACTGACATTGTAGTCCCAGACTGAAAATGCCGGGTAAACATCGATATGGTGCCAGCGTTCCGGTTTTTGCGGAGGATTGTCAAACGTGTCTATGATGAACGAGAACATCTCGCCGAGGCCGCATGTACTGTGTGCCGCATCGTAGACCGAGAATTCGTAATTGTCGATGACATAGGGGAAAACGCGGTTCATGTCCTCGTGATAGGACCGTATGAAATCCTTGTCACCATAATTGAGACGTATCCGCATACCACCGTAGTTGTTGTACATATCGAGATGACGGTATTCCACGGGAAAAACGCGGGGACCGGTGAAGAATTCGGGTGAGCCGCAGAAATTACCTGCGGCACAGACAAGGTCGGGATATTTCCCGCCAATCCAGAATGTCATGAATCCGCCCATTGACAGCCCGGAAACCGCGCGATGAGTGCGGTCTGGAACGGTCCGGTAATGTGAATCGATGTGAGTGACCAGTTCCGGGAAATACATGGGGAACTGGCGATAGGTCTCGACCGGGCCGATGTTGTAGGGGCGGAGATTGTATTGTTCGCCGTCGCGGGGATTGAAACCGTCCCATTTCACCACGATGACATCGTGGCCCTCAACAAATGAGGCGATGTTGTCACCGCCGTTGTCGCCGCCTTTTTCATACGCGCCCCGTCCTTGGGTAACGCCGAAATAGCGCTGCGACCAGCCGTGAAAGAAATAGATGACCGGGTAGCGTTTCGCTGTGTCCTGTTCGTAGCCCGAAGGCAGAAATATGCGGTAATTCCTGTTTTCGCCGAATACACCGCTGTAGTGGCTGGCGTCGACGATACGAACCTCGGCTGATGAAAGGCTGATGCCGTGGAGAAGTACGGTTAGTGTCAGTGCCAGAAACCTTATATTTTTCATCTCGTTTCCCCCGGTTTATTCCGCCGCTTCAGTTATGCATAATATTGTGAAATACACGCCGCTCTATGCAACTTACAAAAGTCGGACGCAAAGTCAAAACAAAATGATGGTGTGAATTTTTTCTGGCGTAGCAGAAAAGATGATTTGCAGCTATCAGCACAAGTGCCGGTAATCGATCCATTATTTGGCATTCTGTATTATATTAATAATATTAAGCAGGTATTGCCGCTCTGTTGCTAACAGTTCCTAATAGTATAAAAATGAATGTGTTATTTATATTTAAAAATAAAATTAACTTGACAAATGTATTCGATTATATATTGCTTGCACTAATCGGGTAGTGGTGTGGTTATTGTTTTGCTAATGCGAAGAGGTGCATCATGTGGCGGTCTGGATTGTTTGTTGTGCTGATGTCGATGTTTGCAGCGGCTTTGTTCATTGAGGCTGGGGTCTGCCGGGTGGAGTGGGAAGTGCAGGAGAGTGGGGTGACGGAGAGTGGGGTGACGGAGAGAATTTGGGACATGAGTTTCATTGATGAATATCACGGGTGGGCGGTTGGAGAAAACTCGACCATTATCCATACTGATGATGGTGGCGAAACATGGGTTAAACAGGAGTGCCCGGTTGAAGGTGTCAAGATAACCGATTTGTTTTTTGTAGATTCAATGAATGGATATTGTGCCGGTATAACTACTGATTTACAGAGAGGTGCCTTTTTGTTTGCATCAAGTGATGGCGGTGAAACATGGACAATAAGGTATGATTTTGATGGAATTGCTATTGGTGTTAACGATATATATTTTTTAGATGAAAATACCGGCATTTTCCTTTCCAGGACAGATACAATATTAAAAACAGAAGACGCCGGGCACACATGGTAAATCAAACATGATTCTGAAAAATCAGTAGAACAGGGCTTTTTACCGCTGTATTTATATTTTCAGAATATTGACTTTTTTGACGACAATCATGGCTGGGCAATGGCGAATTACTTAGGGGATGCTTATGAAGATTCATTTGTCTTCAGGACGGTAGATAGTGGAGAATCTTGGCAATACATTGCAACAGTACCCGGAAGCCCTGAAAATATTCAAGTGGTCTCTCCTTCATCAATATACATAAATCCTACTTATTCTGGCAATTATCTACATTCAAAGGACGGCGGTCTTTCTTGGGTAACAAAAGCTGTAGAGGGAAAAGAGCGTTTTCTCTATCCTGTCAATGAATCATTGCACTATTGCATATGTGGATTTTACAGTGAGATTGTTTACAAAGTTAATGATGAAGAAGAATATAGCTATCAGAAAATGGAAGAGATTCCATTCTTTGTACATGCTGTGTCAGGTATAACAAAACAGGATGGTACCACTATAATCTGGATGGCGGGATCAGATGGGAAGGTCGGAAAGTTCACAGAGAATAGTTCGGTCGACGTCGATGAAAAAATGGAACAGCTGAAGGCATTAGAACTTGTTAATGTTTTTCCGAATCCTTTTAATCCCGCGACCACCATTTCATTCACAATTTTCTCCGAGGCCCATGTCAATCTTTCGGTCTATGATATCACCGGCCGGAAAGTCGCCATTCTTGTCGACCATTCCATGAGAGCAGGCAGGCACAGCGCCGTTTTCAATGCCAGCGACTTTACCAGCGGCGTGTATTTTTACCGGCTTCAGGCTGGTGGCATGGCAAGAACAGGCAAGATGCTTATGATCAAGTAGTCAGTCTGTTTTTTATCTTGATCATGGAGGTGCCGGCGATGGCGCCTTTTTTATGCATTTCTGGAACTTGATATTTTCACGGGGAGGTTTGAGAGCGGTTCAGGCACATTTTCCTGTCACTGCTCCTGTTCGGACTATATATTGAAGAAAACCAGTAGTATCAAAACGGACATGAAAGGAGCCAGTGTTTGAAACGGCGGGATTTCATAGGCAGGACAATTGCGGGCGCGGCGGGTCTTCTCGGCACGGCGGCATTGTCGTGTGGAACGAAAACAGTCACGCGGAAACCGAATTTCGTTTTCATCCTCATCGACGATCTCGGATGGGCGGACATCGGCTGCTATGGCAGCGAGCTGTATGAAACGCCCAATATCGACCGTCTCGCCGCCGAGGGCATGCGTTTCACCGATGCCTATGCTGCCTGTCCGGTCTGTTCGCCGACACGGGCGAGTATTCTTACCGGCAAGTATCCCGCGACACTGCATCTCACCGACTGGATCGCCGGGCACGTGTCGCCCAACGCGAAACTGAAAGTGCCCGACTGGACCAAGTATCTCGCTCACGAGGAGGTTACCCTTGCCGAGGCGCTGAAAGCAGGTGGCTATGTCTCCGCGAGTATCGGGAAATGGCATCTTGGCGACAAGCAGTATTATCCCGACAATCAGGGGTTCGACTATAATATCGCCGGTTACGACAAGGGGCAGCCGCCGACCTATTACTGGCCCTATTCGGTTGACCGCGACTGGAACAATGAAATTCCCACGATGCCAGAAGGCGGTGGGGATGGCGAGTACCTCACGGACCGCCTTACAGACGAGGCTCTGAATTTCATTGGCAGTAACAGCGAAAAGCCGTTTTTCCTCTATCTTGCCCATTACGCGGTCCATACGCCTATCGAGGGAAAGAAGGAGCTGATTCCTCATTATCAGGTGAAAATAACCTCCGAAAGCCGCCAGAAGAACGCCGAGTACGCTGCCATGATCCAGAGTGTGGACGAGAGTGTCGGACGGGTTCTTACTGCTCTCAGGGAGCATAATCTTGAGGATGATACCGTTGTTATTTTCATGAGTGACAACGGCGGTCTCGCCGGTATCGGAAACTGGCTGAATATCACCTCCAACTATCCGCTTCGATCTGGCAAAGGCACTGCTTACGAGGGCGGCATCCGGGAACCGATGATAGTGAAATGGCCGGGCAGGATAAAGGCCGGTTCGGTCTGTGATGTGCCGGTAACGAGCGTTGATTTCTATCCGACAATGCTCGAGATGGCGGGTGTTGCGGGCGATCCGGGACACAATCCCGACGGTACCAGCCTCATGCCGCTTCTTGAGAACTCGGGTCAGTTCGACCGCGAGGCGATATTCTGGCACTATCCCCACTATCATATCACCACGCCCTTTGGCGCTGTCAGAAAAGGTGACTGGAAACTGATCGAGTATTATGAGGACGGCCGTTTGGAGCTGTACAACCTCAAGGACGATATCGGTGAAGAAAACGACCTTGCCGCCGCGATGCCCGATAAGTCGGAAGAGCTCAGGAAATGCCTAGATGACTGGCGAAAAGGGGTGGGCGCTCAGATGATGACGCCCAATCCCGATTACGACGGGCTTCCTTATGACATCAGGGGGCATAAAAAAGAATAGCCATATAAACCGCTTCATACTGTGAACGAATGTGATACAAACAAGGAGCAGAATATGGGAAAAATGACAGATAAAGTCGCTATTGTCACCGGCGCGACAAGCGGGATGGGTGAGGGGATAGCCGAACTTTTTGCGAAAGAGGGCGCCTCGGTTGTTGTTGGCGGTCGTAATGCCCAGCGCGGTGCGGAAGTCGTCGGTCGGATAGAAGCTGCCGGTGGAAAAGCCGTGTTTGCCGCCTCGGACATTAAAACGTTGGACGGCAACAAGGTGCTACTCGATGCCGCCCTGTCGAATTTCGGTGGCGTTGATATACTCGTACCCAATGCCGGTCTTCTCGGCCTTGCGTCGATTGCGGAACTGGAGCCGAAGCTCTGGCATGACACGGTAGCCACTAACCTCGATGCCGTCTATTACCTTCTCCATCTCGGCATTCCCGAACTTCAGAAACGGGGTGGGGGAACGATCGTTGTCAATGGTTCCGTTGCCGCATTCAAGGTTTTTCCGAACCATGCGGCATACTGCGCCTCGAAAGGAGCGCTGGTCGCTTTGGTCAAACAGGTGGCGCTTGATTATGGACCCTCGATCAGGATCAACCTTATGTGTCCGGGGCCAGTCGATACACCCCTGATTCATGATTCTACAAAAGCGTTTCCCAATCCCGAAAAGATTATCGAAGATACCGCCAACGGTGTTCCCATGAAACGTCTCGGCCTGCCGGAAGACATCGCGAAAGCCGCCTTGTTCCTTGCATCCGATGATTCCTCGTGGGTGACCGGATCGTCCCTTGTGATCGACGGCGGCAAGCTCTGTTCGGGGTGAACGAGAAAAATGCCCGGATCATGAAAAAATAATGTATATTATGGGCGGAACGGGCCGGACGGTCGCTCATCTTCGATGGGAGGAAAGTCCGGGCTCCGGAGGGCAGGGTGCCGGGTAACGCCCGGTGGCCGCTTCTGCGGTTAAGGAAAGTGCAACAGAAAGTATACCGCCTCATTTGGGGTAAGGGTGAAATGGCGGGGTAAGAGCCCACCGCCCGGATGGCGACATCCGGGGCATTGTAAACCCCACCCGGAGCAAGGCCAAATAGGGGACGAGGCGTGGCCCGCGCCGTTTGAGTTCCGGGTAGGCCGCTCGAGGATACGGGCAACCGTATTCCCAGATAAATGACCGTACTTGACAGAACCCGGCTTACAGGCCCGTTCCATCTTTATATCAATTCAATACTCTCCTCTTATTCAATACAACGATATTTTCATTTCTGAAGAACGAACGCAGCTCTTGATACTTGCAGGGGCTGCCATTATGCGTTTTGTAAGGAATCAATCATGAAAAAACTGCTTTATCCGGTTTTCGCAGTACTTTTTGTTTTGTTGACAGGGCTTGCCCAGGCGCAGACTGACAATGAGCTTGGTCTTCACTCTGAGGGCGGGGCCTGGAACTTTTATCCCTCTGCCGAAAGAGACGAATCTTTGAAAAATGTTCTTCTAATCGGCGATTCCGTCATGAACGGATTTCACCAAAGTGTGATTGACAGCCTGAAAACCGTTGCCAATGTCGATTACTGGCTGACACCGAAACATTTGAAAAGCGATCATCTCTTTAGCGATCTGGAAAAAGTAGTGTCATTTCGCAAGTACGATGTCATTCAATTCAATATCGGTCTGCACGGCTGGCCTGAGGGACGGATCGGCGATGACGAGTATGTTCCGCAACTGGAAACGTATATCAGGACACTTGAGGCAAAAGCCGGAGATGCCCGTCTGATCTGGGCAAGCATAACTCCGGTGACTGAACAGGACAGAGCTGTACTGAATAAAGATATCAATCCGGTTATTGCCGCCCGCAATGTGCTGGCCGAACGGCTGATGAATTCTCACGGTATTACTGTTAACTACTTATATGGACTGCTTGTTGATAAGTTGCAGCTTGCACGGCTGGACAGGTTTCACTGGCAAGCTGAGGGCTACAGTCTCATGGCGAGTCAGACTGTCAAATACATATTGCATGAGCTCGATAGTAATGTCCGTCTTGACGCTATGGAAAAATACAATGTTGTCTGGCGTTCAGGTTCAGCAAATTCTCTTGGATCGATGCCTGCCGGTAACGGCGATATTGGGGTAAATCTCTGGGTCGAGGAAAATGGAGATCTCCAGTTTTATCTCTCGAAAACAGATGCCTGGAGTGAAAATGCAAGACTTCTGAAAATCGGGAAAGTCAGGCTCTCGCTCTCCCCCAATCCCTTTACTTCAGGGAAGCGGTTCTTGCAGGAGCTGAAACTGTGTGACGGTGTTATTCACATCGAGGCCGGGGAGGGCGCTAAGATGGTATCTCTCGATATCTGGATTGACGCCAATCATCCTGTTGTTGAAATCGATGTGAAGAGCGAAACTCCTGTGGATGTTCGTGTCAGCACCGAACCGTGGCGTGTTGAGCGTCGCCGGATCACAGGGGGTGAAATGCATTCGGCTTATGGCTTGATGGGGGACGGTGGTCCCGACGTTTACGCTGAAAAAGATATCATACTGGATGATGTCGATGACGGTGTTATCTGGCTGCATAGAAATGAACGCTCGCTGTGGCGGGAAAATCTGGAGCTTCAGGGGCTCGGCACTTACACATCCCAGTCTGTCGATCCGCTGCTCTATCGCACATTCGGTGCGCTGATCCGTTCGTCGTCACTGGTCAAAAAATCCCCAGTTTCACTGGAAAGCGATAAAGCACAAAAGCAGTATTCAATTTCGGTATATGCGCTGACAGCACAGACAAAAACACAGAATGCCTGGACACATCAGATAGTACAGTTGGCTGAAAGAGCTGAAGCGCTGAGCCGTAGCGTGCGCTTTTCACGGCACAAGCGTTGGTGGCGTTCTTTCTGGTGTCGAAGTTATATCGATGTTCACGCTGGTGTTGGAGCTGGCAACGAGACAATATCAAATGTCAACAGGGGCTATGTCCTGCAGCGTTATATGAATGCCTGTTCGGGCCGCGGAAATTCTCCCATCAAATTTAACGGATCGATATTTACTGTTGATACAATTGACCTCGAGGGGAAATTCCACGGCTATGATGCCGATTACCGGCAGTGGGGCGGTGCGTACTGGTGGCAGAATACCCGTCTGCCGTACTGGTCGATGCTGGAATCTGGTGATTTTGACCTCATGCGGCCCCTGTTTGCGATGTACCGTGAGGCGCTTCCCCTTCGCAAGCTTGCCGCGAAATGCTATTACAATCATGAAGGCGCGTTTTTTCCCGAAACGATGTATCACTGGGGAACATACACGGACAGTAATTATGGCCGTGATCGCTCGGAACTTCCGCTGGGTATGACAATGAACCGCTATATCCGTTACTATTGGCAGAGCGGTCTCGAATTGTCGCTGATGATGCTGGACTATTACTCATTCACCCGCGACGACACATTCCTCGCTGAGACTCTTCTGCCTGTCGTGACTGCCGTGATTGATTTTTATGATCAGCACTGGGGGCGGGATGAGCACGGTCAAATCCTGTTTGAGCCCGCTATGGCGCTTGAAACCTATAATACTGCGAAAAATCCGCTGCCGGAAATTGTCGGGATAGAAAAGGTCTGCACCGAGTTGTTGAGACTGCCTGAATCGATGACAGATAAAGATCTGAGGCAACAGTGGAAACGCCTGATTAATGAATTGCCTGAAATCCCGACCGAGACTGTTGATGGGGAATTACGGCTGGCGCCTGCCGAGGAATACAGCGGCAAACAGAATGTGGAGAATCCGGAATTGTATGCTATCTTTCCTTACCGCACTTTTGGTGTCGGGAAGGACGGGCTAAAACTGGCGCGCCGATCTTTCGCCAATCGGGCTATCAAACGCACCGGAGGCTGGCAGCAGAACGCCATAAAAGCGGCGCTGCTTGGGCTGAGTGGCGAGGCATCGCAGTTAACAGCCGAAAATTTCAATAGCGCTACCTCCGTGTATCGGTTCCCGACCATGTGGGGGCCTAATTATGACTGGACTCCCGATCAGTGTCACGGCTCGGTTGCCATGACAGCCCTTCAGCGAATGCTGGTTCAATATGATGGAGACAGAATATATTTGCTGCCCGCCTGGACGAAAGATTGGGATGTTGTGTTCAAGCTCCATGCACCTCAAAAGACAATAATTTCAGGTGTAATCAGGGATGGAAAGATAGAGAAACTTACAGTGCTGCCGATTGACAGAATAGAGGATGTGATCATCTGCCGGGAATGAAAATATAGTCTGGTTTTCTATTGTTGGGGGTGCCGCGATGGAATCAAGCTCACTTCGATCCTATTACCGAAAACTTGCCTGGATAGTCCTGTTCGGTATCTCTATGGGCTATTTCGAAGCTGCTGTCGTTGTCTATCTCAGGGAGCTTTACTATCCCGGAGCTCTCAGACTGATTCCCCAAAGACTCATTCTCGTCGAACTCGGTCGTGAGCTCTTCTCGATCCTCATGATCCTCGCTGTTGCCGCCGTTTCAGCGCGGAAAGCCTGGGAGCGTTTCGGCTGGTTCATTGTCATTTTCGGCACATGGGATATTGTCTACTACATTGTCTTGAAAATTGCTCTCGGCTGGCCTTCAACGCTTTTCGACTGGGATCTCCTTTTCCTGATCCCCCTTCCCTGGATAGGTCCGGTGATCGCACCGGTTCTCATCGCGGTTCTTATGATCGTTTTCGGTGTGATGATCACGAGGCGTATCGCTTTTGGTGGAGCATTCAGTGCGTCGAGGCTCTCATGGGCGCTTGCATGGATCGCGACAACGGTTCTTCTCTATTCGTTTATGGACGATCCCGGCGCCGGACTCTATCAAAAGATGCCGAAACCATACGAATACTGGATGCTTGTAATCGGGCTTATTTTGTATGTGTTAGGTTTTGTTGCGGCGTGGCGTAAAGATACTGGAACGAATATCGGACGGGATGGCTGAGTTTTCACTCTGATTAATTATCGGCGCACATTTTTTTGCAAACCTGTCTTTCGTTTTCTGTTTTAATCATGAATTCCCCGATGCTTGCGTCGGGGATGAGTCAGATTAGACAACATGCCATATTATTGCCGAGCACAGGCAAGGCAACGTGATACCCCGCCCCTTGGGACGGGGAGAGTTTGTTATGAACTCTCCGGGGTAACCCGGAGTCACGGCGGATTTTTCAATACAAAATGGTTTCAGGGTATATTTCTTTTCCCGTCAGCCGTTTATTCCAGCGTTTTAAAGAATATCGCCGCGAGGAAACCGAGAAGGGTGGAGAGACCCGTGATGAATCCGCCTTTCTGATATGCCTCGGGAAGCATTGTTTCTGCAATCATGGTCAGCATTGCCCCGGCTGCGATTCCCTCGGTGACCGCGAAAAGAGTCGGTGGCGCTCCTTCGAAAAATATATTGCCGAAAAGGGCCCCGATACCGGTGAACAGCATGAGGGATACCCACATCCATATAATACGGCTGTTGCTGTAGCGTTGCCGCCGCATGCCGATGGAACTGGAGAGGGCTTCGGGATAATTAGACAGAAAAAGCCCGGCAAGGAGTGAAATACTGATCGATTCATGGATGAGACTTGCCCCGATAACCAGAGATTCCGGGATGCCGTCAAGAAGAATGCCCAGCCAGATGGCGAGAGGCGCACCACTGTGAGCGGAAGCTGCCTCGAGGATTTCCGTATCGCTGGGTGGCGAGGCCTTGGTGCTGAGATTGCGGGCGGCGGTGTGAAGCCATGCCTTGGCCCTTTCTGCCGTGATCGTATTTTTATCTTTGAGGTCGCCGATACGGTTACGAATAAGGTTCATGACTGCCGTGTCGAGTTCCGGCGAGACAGCGAGCAGGCGGTCGAATGTATCTTTGTAGATGGCAATCATGTCGACATCGGTGGCGGCAACTGCGGTTGCGGAGCGTGGTTCGCCTGTGACAAGGGACATCTCGCCGAGCACATCATTATCTTTGAGTGTGGTGATGATTTCGCCACCGGAATTGTCGTCATAAATATCGACAGAACCCTGCTCGATAATAAAAAGGCTGTCACCGGGATCACCCTGTCGGATTATGACAGTGCCGCGGGGAATGACACGTCTCGAAATATTGGGCACGAGTTCCTGGATTTCCTCAGGAGGGAGGAGATTGAAAAGGGGCACACGGCTCATCATTTCGGCTATGAAGCGGTATTCGATGATTTTCTGGCGTTTGAGATGAGTGATCGTCGTTGCCGCTTTACGGAGAAAGCCGCCTTTGCTGTTGATCGCGAAATTGAGTATATCGAAGAGTATTCCACCGGCAATGCAGCCGCCTGCGAGAGGGTAGAACATGCCGTGGCTGACTGCATCGCCAACGAGGTCAATTGTCAGTGCTGCAAGAAGCGCGCCCGCTCCGAACGCCATCATGACTGCAACAGATTTGTCTCCGGGCCGCCATATGACTGAGGTCATAGCGCCAAGTGGAAGAGATGAGGCGCTTATGATCCCGAATACGAGTGCAAGAAAAGCGTCATGCTGCATGATAAGTCCCGGTAACGGTGCCAGTTCGTATCATTAAATGAATAATAGTGCATAAAAGCTTTTCTGACAATAAAAAAGCACTCTTACAGATGAAGAGCGCTTTTTTATGCAATAAATGTATATAATACAGGATGTCAGTTTTCTATGGACAGTTTTGCCTGTATTATCTCCAAAAGACCTGTTACGACCTCAACCATTACCTGGTTCTGTTTAGCAATCTCCTCGCAGGACATGCCTGACAGGAAGAGGTCCAGAATCAGCCGTTCCTCATCCTTGAGCGCTTCCCTTATCTTGCTGTTCACTACAAGATGATGTGCATAATATTCTCTATCGAGTGTTTTGCACTGCTCGTCATAGTCGGATATCTCGGCTTCCCAGTTGGGATTGAAGTCTTCCTTTTTGTGGTCTTTTCCGGGCAAATCACTATCCTTTATACAGACTCGACGCTTGCAACGCCGGGGACTTTCTTCTTGATATAAACTTCGATGCCATTCTTGAGTGTCATGGTCGCCATTGGGCAACCGTTGCATGCGCCCTGAAGCTGAACCTTAACTACATCGCCGTCCATCTCGACGAATGCTACATCGCCGCCATCTGCCTGGAGAGAGGGCCTGATCTCTTCGAGAGCTTTCTTGACTTCTTCTTCCATTGTTTCGCCTTTCTTTTATGTGTCAGCCTGAATGACCTGCTTTTCCTTTGTACGCACGAACAGTGAATTGGTTACCTCAGAGAATGTATTCGCCTGAAAAGACAGTATCGGCTCCACCGGTCATGTATAACTCATCATGATTTTTCCATTCGATCATAAGCGGGCCGTATCTCAGGTGCACCGAGACCGTATCGAACGTGTAGCCGTTGAGGATCGCTGCCACAACCGTGGCCGTCGATCCGGTGCCGCAGGCCATTGTTTCGCCGCTGCCGCGTTCCCATACACGCATCCTGACATTGTTCTTGTCGAGGATCTGCACGAATTCCGTGTTGATCCTGTTGGGAAATGCCGGATGGTGCTCGAATTTCGGGCCGATTTCCTGAAGATCGACAGCATCTACATCATCGACAAAAACGATGCAATGCGGATTTCCCACATTGACCAGCGTGATGTTGTAGGGGGTGCCGTCAACGATGAGCTCCTCATTGACAACCTGTTCGGAATCCGGGCCTTTCATGGGAATGGCGCTGCGATTCAGCCTTGCTTTCCCCATATAGGTCCTGACATCGACAAAACGGCCGTCAATAGTATGGATTTTCTGGGTCAGTGCTCCCTGAAGTGTTTCAACTACGATCTCTTCTTTATCGGTGAGCCTGTTCTCGGTGACATATTTTGCCAGGCAGCGGATGCCGTTTCCGCACATCTCCGCCTCGCTGCCGTCACTGTTGATCACCCACATGGTGAAATCGTGTTTCTCGGAGGGTCCGATAAGAATGAGACCGTCGGCGCCGACACCCAGGTGACGATCGCACATTTTTGGTGCTATTTCCATCGGATTCGGCAGTTTCTCCTTGAACAGGTCGATGATGATGTGGTCGTTGCCGAGACCGTGCATTTTCGTGAATTTCAGTGTTTTCATATCATTAACTCTTCGTCAAACAAATCAGTTCTTCGGTTCGATGACTTCGATGCCTGCCATATACGGCCTCAGGGACTCGGGAATCACAACCGAACCGTCCTTCTGCTGGTTGCATTCGAGGATGGAAATGAGAATCCTCGGTGTGGCAACGAACGTGTTGTTCAGCGTGTGGCAGTACTGGATATTGCCCTCGGAGTCACGATAACGCAGTTTCAGGCGGCGAGCCTGGAAATCATAGAACTTGCTCGATGAATGCGTCTCGCCATAAGCCTTGCGCGAGGGCATCCAGCATTCGATATCGTATTTCTTTTTCTGCGGCTGACCAAGATCGCCACCACAGACCAGCACGACACGGTGGGGAAGGCCTAGTGCTTTCACGAGACTTTCCGAGTTGCTGGTGATGAATTCATGCTGTTTCGCCGATTCCTCGGGATCATTCTTACAAATAACGACCTGTTCGACTTTCTGGAACTGGTGGATACGGTAGAGACCTTTCGTATCCTTACCGTAGGTGCCAGCCTCGCGGCGATAGCAGGGCGAAATACCGCAGTAGTGTTTCGGCAGGTCTTTTTCCTCGAGAATCTCGTCGTAATGATAGGAGGTCACCGGGACCTCGGCAGTTCCGATGAGGTAGAGGCCGTCTCTTTCGCAGGAATAAGCCTGTTCTTCACCGCCGGGGAAATAGGCGGTGCCGATCATCGCTGTTTCCTTGACGAGATGCGGGACAATCATCGGGCCGAACCCGAGCGTGCGCATCTGGTTCAACGCGTACATAAGTACGGCGTACTCGAGGAATACGCCCTCGTTCTTGAGAATATAGGAACGTGTGCCTGCAAGTTTTACACCGCGCGGGATATCCAGAATATCGAGTTTTTCGCCCAGCTCGACATGATCGAGCGGTTCGAAATCGAATTCGGGGATCGTGCCCCATGTACGGATTTCCATATTGTCATTGTCGTCTGCGCCTTCAGGAACTTCTTCATCCGGCGGATTCGGCACCTGCAGCATCAATGAATCGAATTCATCGAGGATACCTTCCAGCTCCGCATCCAGTTCTTTGACTTTCGCGGAGACAGTCTGCATTTTCGCGATAGCTTCTTTTTTTTCATCGCCATTGAGTTTCGCGATGGCCTGGCTGGCGCTGTTCTTTTCTGCCTTGAGCTGCTCCGAGTCTTTCATGAGCCTTCGCCGGTCCTCATCAAGCTCGAGGAGGCGGTCGATATCGACATTAATGCGTTTTTTTCTGGCGCCGTCCTTAACCAGCTCGGCATTTTCCCTGATGAATTTGATATCAAGCATCGTTCCTACCGTCGTCCGTTGTCGGGTTATACCGTTATTGTATGTTTGTTAATCGTTTATTGCAGAATGCGGCCCGCCGGGTATCGACAGGCCGCATCCAGTGTATATCGAAAACGCTTAGCCTATGGAATAGAAAGCGTTTTTGCCTGCGTAGACAGCGTTGTCGCCCAGCTCGTCCTCGATGCGGAGAAGCTGATTGTACTTGGCAATACGGTCAGAGCGGCTGGCTGAACCAGTCTTGATCTGACCGGCGTTGGTTGCGACCACGATGTCGGCGATGGTCGAATCCTCGGTTTCGCCCGAACGGTGCGAGACGACCGCGGTGTACTTGGCTTTCATAGCCATCTCGATGGCTGCGAAAGACTCTGTGAGCGTACCGATCTGGTTGACCTTCATGAGGATAGAGTTGGCAACGCCCATGTCGATGCCCTTCTTGAGGAACTTGGTGTTCGTCACGAAGAGATCGTCGCCGACGAGCTGGATCTTGGAGCTGAGCTTTTCGGTGATCAGCTTGAAGCCGTCCCAATCGTCCTCGTCAAGAGCGTCCTCGATCGAGATGATCGGGTACTTGGCGACCAGGTTAGCGTAGAAGTCGACCATTTCCTCGCTGGTGAGCTCTTTGTTGCCTTCGCCTGCGAGGATGTATTTGCCTTTGTCTTTGTCGAAGAAGGAGCTGGCGGCAGGATCGAGAGCGATCATGACATCATCACCGGGTTTGTATCCGGCCTTGTCGATAGCTTCCATGATGACCGAAAGAGCCTCTTCGTTCGATTTCAGGTCGGGAGCGAAACCACCCTCGTCGCCGACTGCTGTGTTGTAGCCTTTGCCCTTGAGAACGGCTTTCAGTGCGTGGAAGACCTCGGCACCCATCCTCAGCGCTTCGCGGAATGTCGGAGCGCCAACCGGCATGACCATGAACTCCTGCAGGTCGACATTGTTGTCGGCATGCATACCGCCGTTGATGATATTCATCATCGGGGTGGGGAGCAGGTGAGCGTGAACACCACCGAGATACTGGTAGAGCGGAAGGCCGAGAGCATCGGCAGCTGCGCGTGCGCAGGCCATGGAAACGCCCAGGATGGCATTTGCGCCAAGTTTGCCCTTGTTCTCTGTGCCGTCGAGCTCGATCATTGTCTTGTCGATGGTGATCTGGTCGGTAGCGTCGAGAAGCTCGACTTCGGGAGCGATGATTGTATTGATATTTTCAACAGCCTTGAGGACACCCTTGCCAAGATAACGGCTCTTGTCACCGTCGCGAAGCTCAACAGCCTCATTCACGCCGGTTGATGCGCCCGAGGGAACACAAGCGCGTCCCATTGCGCCGCTTTCGAGCAGAACCTCGACCTCGACAGTCGGGTTGCCGCGCGAATCGAGAATCTCACGTCCTTCGACATTGATAATGCCAGTCATATTAGTCTCCTCCAAAAGATAATGAATGTTTATTATGCATGTTAATGTGGGTAGTAATGTAATATAGGCATTTTTAGCCGATATTCATAGTACTTTTGGCACTTTTGCCCTGCCAGGACAGCCTGTGGCAGGGTTGTTAGTACCGCTTACTTTTCCCGTGCAACGAGGTCTTCCCAGCTTTCGCGCTCAGCGACAAGCATGATATCCTCGCCATGCACCATGACCTCGGCGCCGCGAGGGCGTGAATTGTAGTTGGACGACATCGTTTTGCCGTAAGCGCCGGCGGACATGACCGCCATAATATCACCTTCAAGAGGCATGTCGATCTCGCGGTCTTTCGCGAGGAAATCACCGGATTCGCAGATGGGGCCGACAACATCGACAAGCTCACGGCCTTCGCCGCGCTCGATAACCGGAACGATCGTATGATGTGAGTCGTAGAGCGTGGGACGCATAAGGTCGTTCATTGCGCCGTCGGTGATCACAAATGTCTTATCCTCATTGCGCTTGATGTAGATCACTTTCGTGATCATTACACCCGCGTTACCGACAATGGAACGGCCCGGTTCGAGGATCAGCTTGCAGCCTGTCTCTTTCAGCACGGGAATCACCATGTTTGCCCATACATCAGGATCGGGCGGGTGTTCTTCGTCGTAATTAATACCGAGACCGCCGCCGATATCGATGAGCTTGATATCGATGCCTTTCGCCTTGATAGCGTTGACAAGGTCGCGGAGACGTTCCGCCGCCTCACGATAGGGGCTGACATCGGTAAGCTGGCTGCCGATATGAGCATCGATACCGATGACATCGATATTATCGAGCGAGGCCGCCTTTTCGTACAGTTCGAGAGCCTGACTCTGCGGGACACCGAACTTGCTCTTCTTGAGCCCGGTCGCCATGTAGGGATGGGTCTTGGGATCAACATTGGGATTGACACGGAACGAGATAGGCGCTTTCACCCCTTTTTCGCCAGCGCCCCTGTTGATCGCAAGGAGTTCGGATTCGGACTCGACATTAAACATGAGGATGCCCTCGTCGAGCGCGTATGCGATTTCATCGTCTGTTTTGCCCACACCGGAAAAAACGATTTTCTCGGCGGGAATACCGGCCTTGCGGGCGCGGAACAGCTCGCCGCCGGAAACGATGTCGGCTCCCAGACCACGTTCGGCCAAGACTTTAAGCACCGCACCGGTCGAATTTGCCTTGACCGAGTAGCAGGTGAGATGGTCGATATCATTGAATGCACCATCGATTTTGTCGATATGACGCTCAAGTGTATTTCTCGAGTACACGAAGGTGGGTGTGCCGAATTCCTCCGCTATTCTGGTCAGGGGTACCTCATCTGCATGAAGCACACCCTCTTTGCGTGTAAACCAGTGCATAGTATTCTCCGTTATCTGTTTTGTTCATTCAACGCGGGCGAATGATTATCGTTAAACCTCACGCTGATATCGTCCGGCACTTGTCAGATTAGACTTGTTCGCTATTCCATACGTAAACGTAGTGCCGGGCCATGTTCATTGCGGTTGGTTTTAGAACTGCATTTTTGCCATACGGCTGACCGTTTCTTCAAGGCGGTCTTTCGGCGTGGTGATCGTCATGCGGATGTAACCCTCGCCGTGAGGACCGAAACCGTTGCCCGGTGTTGTGACAATGGCCGCCTCCTGGATCAGACGTTTGGTGATCTCGGAGGATTTTGCTCCCTCAGGAATGCGGATCCACACATAGAAGGTGGCTTTTGGTTTGTCGACTTTCCAGCCGATGCTGTTGAGACCGTCGACGAGTACATCACGGCGATCCTGGAATATTTTGTTGTTCTCGATCACACAGTCCTGGCTGGAATCGAGTGCCGTGATGGCGGCATGCTGGATCGGTTCGAAAACACCCGAGTCGAGATTGGTCTTGATCTTGCCCAAACCGCCGACGATTTCAGCATTACCAAGCGCCGCGGCGATACGCCAGCCGGTCATGTTGTAGGTTTTCGACAGGCTGTAAATCTCGATACCGACATCTTTTGCACCCGGTGTCTCGAGAAAAGACGGCATACGGTAGCCATCGAAGACAACATCGGCATAGGCGGCGTCATGGATGACAATGATATTGTGCTTTTTCGCCACGGCGATCACTTTCTCGAAGAAAGACATGTCGCAGACTGCCGATATGGGATTGTTCGGATAGTTAATAAACATCAGCTTCGCCCGGTCGAGAATATCAGCCGGGACAGCGTCGATATCGGGAAGAAAGCCGTTTTCCGCCAGAAGCGGCATGAAATATGGCTCGCCGCCGGCAAAATAAGTTCCCGACTCGTAGACCGGATAAGCCGGATCGGGAATAAGGACTATATCGCCTGGATCGACAAATGCGAGCGGGATATGGCCGACACCCTCTTTCGCACCGATAAGCGACTGGACCTCGGTTGCCGGGTTGAGCTCGATATTTCGAGTGTTCTTGTAATAATTCGCCATGCTTTCACGGAAAGCGGGCATACCCACGTATGACGGGTAATGATGTTTTGAGGGATCCTCGACAGCGTTTTTCAGGCTTTCGACAATATGCGGCGGTGTAGGCAGATCGGGATCGCCAACACCGAGGTTGATGATGTCCTTACCCTCTTTGAGCGCCTGCTGTTTCATCGCGTCAATTTCTGCGAAGAGGTAGGGGGGGAGCTTTGAAAGCCGATTTGCGAGATTGACCTGGAATGCCATAGTAGTTCCTTTCCTGATCGTACATGCTGTTACGTGAATGTTGTTATGATTTATTTGTTTTTCTTGTTTTCCGAAATGATGAGTACTGCGCCGCCGGTCAGAATCAGTATGCCGCCGACTATTTGCATGAATCCCAGCGTGTGACCGAGAACAATGAATCCGAGGAGGGCCGAGAGTGCCACCTCCAGAGCCATGACCACGCAAGCCGAACCTGTCTTTATAAACCTGATACCGTATACGAGCGCGAACTGGGCTGCGATACCGGCTGCGGAGGCTAACAGCATCAGCGTTGCTTCTCTCGCATCAGGCATTACAATACCGCCCAGAAGGAACGGTATCGAGATGATAATGCCGGTGAAAGAGGTGAAAAACATGATTGTCGGCGAATCATCCGTCGAACGGAGTTTCCGCACGAACGCCACTGCCGCACCCGCGGAGATGCCGTTGAGCATACCCCATATATAGCCGAAACTGGGATTGAAAGACGCCGGGTTCATCAGTATCCCAACACCCAGTATACTCATAAAGATAAGCACGAGCACGAAACGGCTGGTCTTCTCGCGGTACAGGAGCGCCGAGAAACTGACCGCGAAAATGGGATAGGTGTATTTCAGGATCACCGCCTCGCCGAGTGTGATGGAGGAAACGGCAAAAAAGTAGAATACACCGCCGAGTGACGCTGCCACTGCGCGCATCAGAAGGAGCTTCTTGTTGACCGGCCTGATACGGAAAACTCTCATTGACCAGAGAATGGCGATAAAAAAAGTCGAGACAGTATATCGTGTGAAAACGATCATTCCGACCGGCACTGAAGCGGCTGCCATGCGTACAAACAACGCCATGACGGAGAACAGAATCGCCGTTCCCGCCATCATGATTATGCCTTTTGCCGTACTGTTTCCGTCTGTTTCAGTCAATTGTGGTGTCCGTTGCCTTGTATAGTGTAAATAACAGGCGGCTTGTTAGAGATTCGATTGAATTTTGATTATTTCGTGTTCAATATACTTCTGGCTAGTGAATACAAGGCAAGGATTCCTTGTCCATGCCGCCACGACATTGTCGCCGCTGCACTGGCCTGTCAGCGCCTCGCTGTTGTCGGCGACCACTGTAATCCAGCGGCCGTTTGTGTCGCTTTCGTCGATCACTTTGTGGCAGTAGCGTTCGGTGCCCTCGATATCCTGTTCTCCGAAACTGAGGTGACGGACTTTCACGCCGCGCTGAACCGCCTGGGAAAATGCCCCGGCAAGCTCAGAAGCCTCGCTGTCCCAGAGAGAACAGTCGAGAGATTGTTCCGCACGCTCTGCCATTTCACGTGCCTTGCCGATGATTTCATCATAGCCGTTGATATTGAATATGTACTCGACTGTGTCAGTCTTCGCTTTTTTCTTGAGGAGCTCTTTAAGTGTCGTCAGCGACTGGTCGAAATCACTCGAAAGACGGCGAACCAGCTCTTCCGGCGGCACGGCCACGTAACGTGCCGGATTGTCACTGACAGGCATGATCAGTTCTTTCCGGACCAGACGGTCGATACATTCATATATTTTTGAGCCGGGAATGCCTGATTGTTTCGAAAGCTCATATCCGGTAAGCGGGCTTTCAATTACAAGAGCGGCATACGCCCGTGCCTCATAACGGGTGAAACCGATACTGCACATGATATTTTCAATTTTATCAACATTCATAACAAGCTCATTTTTCATGGTGACTACCGTAGTGGTTAATATATGTTATTCTTTGAATGTTGTCAATGTTTTTCAAAATATGGGGAGAGCTAAGTTATGGCAGTTAATTGTTTTTTCTTGAAAAAAAAATGATTTATATATATTTTATACCAATGTCGTATACACCTGTTTTGCGAATGAGGATGCTTTCCAGATGAGAATGATAGCTGTTAAAAATGTTACATTTGACATGGTGCTCGCTAAGTCGATTTTCGGCTTCAACAACAAGTTAATGTTGGGTGCCGGTTATCGTTTGACGCCTGAAATCAAAGGTCGCCTCCTCGAAAAAGGTGTCAGCCATATTTACGTCATGGAGGAGGGAACCGAGGATGTCATTCCCGAGGATGTCATTTCCGAGGAGGTGCGGCTTCAGGCGCGGACAACAATAGCAGGAAAAGCCGATCAGGTACAGAATGCATTCAAATTTCAGGACCTTTCCTATTCCAAGGTTCGTAAACTTCTGCATGAAGGTTATCTGAAATCGGTTAACATCACGTATGATATGCGTAATATCGTTGAGGAAATTCTCAAAGATATTTCGGCTGCGGGTGTCAAGTTCATGCAGTCCATCATGTTTAAAACCCAAGAAACCTACCTGATGGACCACAGTATAAATGTGGCGACTCTTGGTATCCTTGTCGGTCAGCGCTATCGTTTTTCGAGGAACGAGCTTGCCGACCTTGCTCTAGGCTGTATGCTGCACGATTTCGGGAAAATCATATCTGAAAAAATTGACGCTTCATCAAGTTTGATGAGCCCTCAGGATCTGTACCGTGAACATCCCACGTTCGGTTACCTCGTTGTCAGTAACAGCAATGACGCTTCACCGGTTGTCTCCCAGATTGTCAACCAGCATCACGAACATCAGAATGGCAACGGTTTTCCCATTGGCCTTAAAGGGCAGAACCTGCCGCCGATTGGCGTCATCAAACGTGAAACCAAAGGTTATATTTTCCGGCTGGCGGAGATTTGTGCCGTTGTGAATGCCTACGACAAGCTTCTGCTTGATCCGTCAGGCAAAACGCATCTTACCCCCGCCGAAGCTATTAAGAAAATTATCGTTGATGCCGGAACGAAATACAATAAGGACGTCGTTCAGGTTTTGACGCGCATTGTGCCACATTATCCGGTTGGTTCATATGTCAAGATAGTGAATATAGTCGATCCGACCCTGATCGGTTATTCCGGTGTCGTGGCGAAGATGAATGAGGAGATGCTGAACCGCCCGGTGATTATCCTCCTCTTCGATCGTGCAGGGAAGAAGATCAAGCCCCGAATCATCGATACTTCCAAGCTGAAAATCGTAGAGATGCAGCTCCAGATTTAATCCCTCCTGCAGGAATGTCGCATATTTTATCTGACTGATTAAGCAGACATCAGAGATTGTGATTATCCAGACAGCCTACATCATATCCAGAGGATCTACATCCACCAGGACATCGATTGTGTTCTGTGCCTGTTTGTCCATGACAAACCGGATGAGGGGAAGCAGTTTTGTGATCTGCAGGGTTTTGAGAAGGATGTGCATACGGTATTTGCCTCTGATTCTCGGCAGCGGCGCCTCGACCGGCCCGAGTACCTCTGTGCTTTCCGGAGCGTACTTAGTCAGGTATTCTGTGAGCTCATTCGCTGTCAATTCTGTGCTGTTCCTATGTGGTGATTTTATTTCAAGGAGAATGAGGCGGGCATAGGGGGGGAACTGCACATCCACACGATTGGAAAGTTCCCGCTCGGCAAAATCAAGATAGTTATGATTCATGGCATCCATGATATCGGGGTTATCGGGAGTGAATGTCTGGAGAACTACCTTGCCCGGTTTTGTACCGCGTCCGGCCCGTCCAGCCACCTGTGTAATGAGCTGGAATGTTCGCTCGCCTGCCCTGAAATCGGGGATGTAAAGCGAGGCGTCTGCCGAAATGATTCCAACCAGGGTCACTTCGGGAAAATCGAAGCCTTTGGCTACCATCTGTGTTCCGAGCAGAACGGTTGCATCGCCCTCCCTGAACTCATCGAGAAGTCGCTGATGGGCATCATGCGCTCCAGTAGTATCTGAATCCATGCGGACAATACCTTGACTACCCACGATTTTTGCGAGTTCGCTTTCCAGGCGCTGGGTCCCGGTGCCCCTGTGATGGAGGTCCGTGGAACCGCAGTGGGGACAGTGTTCGAGAATGAGCTGACTATGTGCACAGACATGGCAGAGCGCCAGCCCTTTTGACGAGTGATAGGTCAACGGTACCGAACAGTTGGGGCACTGGAGGACTTCACCGCAATCACGGCACTGGACTGCGGTGGCATAACCACGCCGGTTGACAAGGATGATACATTTTTCCGTAGTGTTTTTCCTGATATCCAGCTCGTCTCTGAGCTGGCGGGAAATCGAGGAGTGATTTCCCTCGGAACGTTCCGTGCGCATGTCTGCTACAATGATTTCCGGCAGTGGACGTTCCTGAATCCTGTTGGGCAGTGTACAGATTCGGTATTTCCCTGTTTGGGCGTTAAGCCAGGATTCGAGAGAGGGAGTCGCCGATCCTGCCACGACTGGTATTCCCAGCAGCCGTCCGCGCATAACAGCTGTATCGCGGGCATGATAGCGTGGTGCCTGGTCTGTCTGTTTGTAGGACGTGTCGTGTTCCTCGTCGACAATGATTATTCCCGGATTTTTCAGTGGCGCGAAAACTGCTGAACGGGGGCCGATGACGATATCGCGAATACCGTTGTTGATCTGGTGCCACATATCGAAACGCTCACCCGCCGATAGTCCTGAATGGAGCACCGCCACCCGGTCTCCGAACGCCGATGTGAAAAAACGCGTTGTCTGCGGGGTCAATGCTATCTCAGGAACAAGGATGATCGCACCCTTGCTTTCAGCAAGTGCCTTCCCGGCAAGTTCGAGATATATCCTCGTTTTACCGCTGCCGGTGACGCCTCGAAGCAGGATCGGACGTGGCGCCTGTTCCGCAGCCTCTTCTTCGATTTCGGCCAGGACTCTGATCTGGTCGGCAGTCAATTCATGGTCAATCTTGACTGATTCCTGTTCGAGAAGCGCGGCTTTGCGCAGCTCTCCACGCTCTTCATAAATCGCATTGCCGGATTCGACCACGGCGTTTACCACACCGCGCGACAGCGAGTAGCGTTCAAGCAGTTCCGACAGCACTATACCTTCGGGATGTTTTTCGAGGATTTCACGGCAGCGCCGCTGTTCACGGGCCCGTGCTGGAAGAGGCGCGCCGTTTTCCGATGGCAGGACAAAACGGACAGTTTTTTGTCTGGCCGCCTGTTCGGAAAGCTCCTGTTTGCAGGTAAGAAAGCCTTTGGATTCCAGTGTCCTGACCTGTGAGGAAAGCTGTTTCCCGAGATTGCTTTCCAGTTTCCTCAGCAACATGCCGTCCGATTTACGCAGTGCCTCGATTATTTCCTTCTGACGGTCGGTGAGCGTGGTATCATCGGGTGCATTGTCAGAAAGAAACAGCCTGATGCGCGATCTTATCATTGATCCGAATGGCATGGCGGCTCTGAGTACCTCACCAGCCGATGCGAGATAGTAGCCTGCTACCCATTCAGCCAGTTCGAGCATATGGCTGTCGAAAACGGGGCTGTCGTCGATAATGTCGATAAGGCTCTTGATCTTGGAAGGAGGGAGGTCACATTTGTCGCTGAATCCGACAATGAAACCGGTCAGCACACGCTTGCCAAAGGGCACGAGGGCACGGCAGCCGAAACAGGTCCGTTCCCTCAACTCCTCAGGAATCGAGTAGCTGAAACTCGTTCTAAGCGGTAGCGGCAGTGAGACTGAAGCGTATCGTTGTCCATGTTTTGGCATGATGCGGCCCTGTGCGTTGACTCCGATGTCTCACGGCTTGGGGTTGCGATGATAATGCGTTTCTGCTGATTATAACAGAACTTTTCATTAAAAGAAAGGGCAGGTTTGTGCCCGGAGTGCTCTTCTCTCCGAAAATCACATGCCGCTGTTGTTCATCCAGACAATGACCGAGGCTGCGATAATGAGAATAACGAGAAAGAGATAGAATAACGCATTGCCTCCGGAATCCGGATCGTCGATCTGAAGTCTTTTTCTCTGTTCGGAGCTGTGCATGGCCGGGCCTGCGCTGATACTGTCCTTGCGCTGAGTGATCTCCGGTTCTGCTTGTGTTTTCTTGCTTTCAACAGGTGGTACGGTAATACCTTTTTCCCATGTATCATCGACTTTTTTGTCGAAGAGATTACCCTGACGGCCTATCTTGCTGCTGTCGGTCTCGGTGTCGCTGGAATCGTCTTCAATAGGCGCATCGGGCTCTTCATTGTCCCCGGCTGTATCGTTTTCTGCCTGCTTTTCATACTGCTTTTCGCTGTCATCAGTGCCGTGTTCATGGGTTAGTTCGTCTTCGAGAGGGTTACCCGGAACAGTCTCGTCGTTGTCCGGCGTTTCATCACCATCATCCTCATCCTCTTTTAGCGTCTCGGACTCATCTTTCTCGTCTGAATCCTCTTCAGTGTTATCTTCACTTTCACTGTCTACATCAGCTTCTGTTTCGGCAGTGCTTTCATCGCTTTCGGGCTCATCCGTTTCGGCGCCATTCTCAGCGTATTCATCCGGCTCGTCCGATTCCGTGTCGACTGGCTCCTCATCCGCTTCTTCAACTTCTTCAGCGTCTTCAGCGCCGGAGGGTTCGGTTTCTTCTATCGTTTCATCAGGGGACTCGTTTTCATCCGATTCAGGCTCTTCCTGACTTTCGGGATCTGTGTCCTGACTGGATACTTCAGGGGGTGTTTCGGCGGTATTTTCTTCTTCTTTGTTTTTGCTGCCGATTTCAATAAGTGTATCGGATTTCTTCTCATATACAGCGATGACACTTGCCGGGTCGACACCTATGTATTCGCCAATTTCTCTCAGGAACGCCCTGAGGTAGGGTTCGGGAGCGACACTGTAATCGCCCGCCTCGAGGCGTTCAAGCAGTTCTGTGCGGATTTTAGTGTGTTCTGCGACCGCATCGAGCGTGATATTTTTAGCCTCGCGTCGTGCTTTCAGTTCCTCGTGCAGCGGAATCATAGGTTCTACTCCGTATTGTCTTAATGGTTATTGCAGAAATAGCCAACAGCACCGTCTGTGAAATCGTTGAGTGCTGCCATGAGTTTCGGCAGCGGCAGTCCCATAACGTTGAAATAACATCCCTGTATCGAGTCGATCAGTACCGCACCGAAGCCCTGGATGCCGTAAGCGCCTGCTTTGTCAAGCGGTTCGCCAGTCGCCACATACCGTTCTGCCATGCCGCGCGTAAACGGCCGCATTGTCACCTCGGTAGTATCATATGCAAGATAGCATTTTTTTGTGTCGGAATCAACGAGAGCGTAACCGGAAAATACCGTGTGTGTTTTTCCCTGTAGTTCCAGGAGCATTTCGACAGCGTGTTCAGGCGATTCCGGTTTTTCGAGGATGGCTCTTTCAAGGACAACAACAGTGTCGGAGCCGATGACAATCGCCTTTTCGACACGGCCGGACACCTCCAGGGCCTTGCTTTCGGAAAGGCGTGTGACATGATCGGCTGGTGTCTCGCCAGCAATCCTGTTTTCCTCGGCGGAAGAGGGCATGACCCGGAAAGGATGTCCCAGAAGGTGCATCAACTCTTTTCTGCGCGGCGATTGTGAGGCGAGGATGATATTCATGCTGTTCTTTCCTGTTTTGATTCTGGTGGCCTTAACTGTTGGTTCTGCTACATTGCCGCTGTATCGAGAATAATCGTTACCGGCCCGTCGTTCAAAAGCGAGACGTGCATATGCGCGCCGAACGAACCTCCTTTGACCGTCAGGCCTTCGGCTGCGAGGGAATCCATAAAATCCTTATAGAGGCTGTCGGCTGTTTCCGGTTCAGCGGCATCTCCAAAATAGGGGCGGAGGCCTCTTTTTACATCACCGAAAAGGGTGAACTGGCTGACAACGAGGATCTCGCCACCCACATCCAATACTGAGCGGTTCATCCTGCCCTCGTCATCGGGGAAAATCCTCAATCCGGCGCATTTTCTCACAAGAAGCCTAAGATCGTTTTCGTCGTCTCCTTGAGCAACGCCGAGCAGGATCAGGAGTCCTCTGCCAATTGCGGAGACCGTTTGGCTATCGACCTCAACTGAGCAATGGTCGACTCGTTGTACAACCGCTTTCATATTATGTAATATAGCTCCCTTTGCATGGTGACAGTTTGAAACGTTGGGTCTTGATACCTGAACGAGTGGTGCCGGGGATTATGTGCATGTTATTGCATTTTATTTGCGGGCTGTTTCGGATGCTGTTTCGGCATTTTGGTCCAGTATCACAAAAGGGCAGTCCCGAAAGACTGCCCTCTATTTCAAGCTCGTTAGCTGTGCATTAGTTGACGGCGTCTTTGAGCTTCTT
Source organism: Candidatus Latescibacterota bacterium (assembly GCA_963668435.2). Lineage (GTDB taxonomy): Bacteria > Latescibacterota > Latescibacteria > Latescibacterales > Latescibacteraceae. The sequence continues at coordinate 532,371 of CAXXSC010000010.1, read as the reverse complement.
CCCTGCTTTGAATTTCGGGATTTTAGCTGCGGGAATCTTCATCTCTTCCTGAGTCTGCGGATTCCTGCCGATACGTGCTGCACGCTCGGAAACGGAAAATGTTCCAAAACCGACCAGACTAACTTTGTCGCCACCTTTAAGAGCGCCTTCGATGCTATCAAGAATCGATTTCAGAGCGGCTCCTGCCTGTGCTTTTGAAATGTCTGCATCAGCTGCTGCTTTCGCAATCAGTTCCTCTTTGGTCATACTTCACCTCCTTTGGGTTAACGGAATGTTGATTCTCACTAACAATACTTTCAGTGCTATGAGAAGTCAAGAAAAAAATAAGTGCAAAACGTGAAAAAAACGCCATTTTCTCTACATTTTATGCATTTCAGTAGCCAAGAGTTGAAGAACCCCTTCTCTGTTCTATTTTAACATCTGGAAGTTCCTTGATATTGACCTTGAAATAGAACCCCTCCCGATAGCCTTGCGGTACCCACGACAAGTTGGCTTCCCAGCAGTGCAGATCGCGGGAAATCACGATCCGCTGATCGACAAGTTCCTTATCCTCGAAATTGTAATAACAGTAGTATCTCAATGAGAATTTCCTGCTTGGCGAGAAGGACAGCTCCGGCTTGATGGTGTGAGTTGCCGTGTACTTGTCCTTCGCTCCCGTTATTGCCCTTCTCCTGATACCATATGTATGGGAAAAGCGGAGATTGAATGCCCTCGAGCCGCCGCTATGTTTCGGCCCGCTGTCTGACATGCTGCTGCTAAAACTGCTTCCCGTCGTATCGAAATCGTCACTGCCCATGCTGTTGTTGGCATCATCACGCGAGGACACAGAAAGAAATCCCAGGCTTTTCTGGGAAAGGCCAAGGCTCGATGTGATATTGAGGTTGTCGAGGAATGGGTTGAGAATATCAAAATTATCATTGTCATCGTAAAAGCTGTGGGATGCGGTTAAGCGTGTGGTGAATATTTTCAGCGGTTTGAAATCGAATGTCGTTCTCAATGCCGACATCCTGCGTTGCTCCGCTTCCATGTTCACCGAGGTGGAAAAATCAAGTTTGAACAGGTCGAACTTGTTCTCTTTATCGTCCTTGAGCGTTTTTGCCTGGAAAACATTTCTCAGGTTGAAATTGATATTGTTGGTCCGGCCGTTGTCCTTGTCATCCTGGTCGAAACGGTACCAGACATCGACATCTTCGCCCTCAAAGCTCCTGTTTTTTCCGTATGAGTAGGATACGGATGGCGTTATCACATGCCGCAGCGCTGTCAAATTCCCGATCCTGGGCGCGAAATTACCATAGATGGTTGTGTTCAGACGCATTCCTGCGGAAATATTGTCGTTGCGGCTGTAATATTCGTCCTCGTCCACGTCTTTTGTCACCTGCATGCTTTCCGACAATGAAAGCGATGGTTCGCTCACCAGCCAACCCATGAGTTTCTGTGAACTCGAAAGGCTCGTGTTCAGGTTGAGGTCGCGGTCGTAACCGTTGCCGAGAGTGTCCTGCGTGGCCCTGTTGTTGAAACGTGTGCTGAAAGAATAGTAGATCGAGTTTCGCCAGTCGCTTTCGGGTTCGGTGTTGACCACGTTGGAATATTTCCGCGTCTCTTTCTTGCTGTTGTCTCCGAACAGGAGTTTTCGCGGCATTGAAAAAGAAAGGCTCGGCAGTGTCATGGTCGTCCTGTCGGTGTCGAGACGTTTCGTGTGTTTCACTGTCGTGATCAGGCTGTTGCCGCTTTCCTTCCAGCGCTTGTTTACTGTCAGGGATGAGTTCATCTCCTGGCTCATTGCCTCGAGGAGGTTGCTGGAGTTATAGCTTGAATAGGACTCGCTCTCGAAGCGGCCGCTGCCGCTGATGGTCAGGGTGGGGGAGACAGTGTGACGGTGCGACATGCGGACCTTGTACTGCTGTGTTTTTTTGTCGTTTTCCCGTCTGCTCTCGTATGATCCGAAAATCGATCCCGACATGACATATTTTTTGTTGTAATTCACCCAGTTTTTCACCAGCCAGCCGTTGCGTTCCCTTAATGTTCCCGCGCCTTTATAGTCCACATAGTCGTTTGGCGCGTAATAATAGCCGAGATTGGAGAAATAACGGCCCTCGCGACGTGAGGAGCCGTAACGCGGCGTGAGGAAGCCCGACTGCCTTCCCTGCTTGATGGGGAATACGTAAAACGGGAACCAGAAAACCGGTATCTCATGGACATAGCCGACAATGGGTTTGATGATAAGCTTGTCGTTGAGAATGAACTTCATGCGTTTGCCGGCGAAATAGAAGTGGGGATGGTCTTCAATATCGCAGGTCGTATAGGTCCCATTGGCTATGTACAGGGTATCATCGGCGGCACGTTTGATTTTCTCCGCGGCCATGAAGCCGTTTTCATATTTGGAACGACCACGGCTGATGTAACCTTTCTGGGTCACGAGATCATATTTTATTGAAATGCCTTTCATTTCCTGGCCGGTGCTGTCGGTGAAAATGGGCGTATCCTTCAGTGTGCCGGTGGAATCCTCTATACCGACCGCCTCGAGGAAATCGTGATCCTGATGATATATTATCCTGCCGCTGGTGAGCGTGTTGCCCATGTAATTGATTTTCGCATTGCCGGAGAGGAGGATCATACGCTCTTCATAGAGGTAGCGGATGACATCGGCGGTATATTCGAGGGAATCAGCAATAGCATATCCCTCGAAAGAGTCGGCTTTTTCGATATTTTTCTCAGCCGCGAAAGCCGCCGGAGCAAAAAAGAGGACTGACAGAACGGCTGTTATGACTGTTTTCAGCATGAATACAACGCACGTGGACTAAGGTGGTATGAGGGACAGGCACCGGTCAGGTACTGTCCGGAAGCACGTGTCAGGCTTTTGTGACGGTCACGACAACACTGCGTGTCCTGGGACCATCGAACTCGCAGAAATATATACATTGCCAGGTACCGAAAACAAGCGATTCATTATCAATCGGCACTGTTGCTGAAAATCCCATGAGCGATGCTTTGATATGGGCGGCTGAATTTCCCTCGAAATGATGGTAGCCGTCGGTCCAGGGAATGAGCTTGTCGAGAGCGTTTTTCATGTCAAATGTCACATCGGGATCGGCGTTTTCATTTATGGTGACTCCGGCTGTGGTATGCGGCACGAAAATGTGGCAGATTCCCTCGCTGACACCCGATTTTGCCACGATATTCCTGATCTGGGCTGTGATATCGATAAAATCCGACCTGCTTCTCGTCTGAACGCTGAACCGTTCTGTCATGGACTGTCCTTTCGGGTGAATTGTTGTGCCGTGATGTTACTGGTTCCTGATAACCCCGGTGCTGTCTGCCACAGAGCCCTGGATGTCTCCGATTTTCCTGCGCGCCTCGATAACCGCGATCGAATCCGCGGCGTCGGCGACAACCCTGTCGAAAGCTGAGAGCGCTATTTCTCTCAGACCCGACCGTGAGGCAAGATCGCCATAATGCATCAGTGCAGTGGTGCGGAACTGCGGCGGCGTTTCGCTGTTGTTATAGAGCTCTTCATAAATATCGAACGCCTGGTCTTCGTCAATATTTTCGAACAGCTCGGCGGCGTTCAGTGTCAGTTCGTACTTTCTCGACGAGTCTGCGATACTTGCGGCTTTAAGCGCGGTATTTGCCGATTTCAACGTATTGCCCTGGAGGAAAAATATCTCCGACAGTTCAATATAGGTGTCGACAGTGGCCCCGCGAACAGGGAATTCATTAATGATACGCTCGTTGGTTTTCGCGGCCTCGAGCCAGCGTTGCATGGCTCTGAATGTCCTTGCTATACCCCGGAGAGAGCGGAGCGCCAGATCGGAACCTGCATCCTTTTCGAGCACGAGGTCATAAAACGCGATTGCCTCGTCGTAACGTTCCTCGAGTTCGCTGATTTCGCCGAGTTTACAGTGCATAAGCTGGATACGTGTTGTGTCGCTGGACGATTCGGCTGTGCTGGCGAGGAAAAGACGGGCTTTTTCGGTCATGTTGTTTTGATAATATGTGTCCGCGATGAGAAGTGCCGCGGAATCCGCATAAGCGCTGTAGAGCGGATTGTTCAACAGCACCTGGTAGTGCTCGATTGCTGAATCCATCATTTTCCTTGCCTGGTAGTAATGTGCAAGGTCAAAAAGAAGCGATGGGGCACGTGGACTGTCCGGATATTTGGCGATAAAGTTTTCCGCAATATCATACTCGTGCGCGTAGCGGCCTGTCCTGAATTTGATGCGTTCCAGGTAGTATAACGCTTCGTCATGGCGGTCGTCGTCAGGATTGCTGTTGAATACGAAATTCTCGAAAGCGTTTTCAGACTCGACGAATTCGCCAGACTCAAAAAAGAGTTTTCCCATGAGGTAGTTCAGGTCGATGAGTTCGGGATGGTCGGGAAAACGAAGGGTAAGTCGTTTGAATGTGTTGGCTGCGCCGATTGTGTTATCCCGTTGCATGTACGCATGGCCCAGCGTATAGAGGGCATCTCGTATATTGGCTCCGCCGGGATTCTGTGAGAGATAACGTTCCAGCTGCTGGATCGCACCGTTAACAAGATCGAGGTGATAGAGGCAGACAGCGCTTTTCATGAGTGCCTCGCCGGCAGTTGATGCCTCAGGATAATTATTCAGAATTTCATTATATATGTTCGAGGCTCTGAGATAGTCTTTTCGCGCGAGGTGGGCGTTGCCTGCAGTGTAGAGAATGTCGGGCATGAGAGGTGAACTTGAGAATGATTCCCGGAATTCCTCGAGAATGCCGATACAGCCGTCGAAATTGCCGGTGTCGAGAAGGATTTGAGCGTACGAAAGCCGGATATTATCCGCGAAAGGCACATCAATGCCTGTTTCCCGCGCTGAGATCAGGCAATTGATCTCCTCGCCGAGACGACCGAGAGCTTTCATCGACATGGCAAGATAATAGAGCGCCTCGGCACGCTGTTCGCGTTGATCCTGGCCGAGTGTTTCCATGATGTCGAACAGGATGACTGCCGCGCTGTCGGCCTTACCCTCTTCAAGGAGTATTCCGGCACGGCCGAGGCTGTCCGGCTGCAGTTCAGCTGCCAGTGACGGTCGGACCATTAACATAACCAACAGCATCAGCAGAAGAATGAAGCATGCCGTAAGTAAATGTCGTACAGTATGTAAAGCGTTTGTTTTCATCGAAAGCCGTGGCTGCGAAGTGTTTTTTTTTGCTTTACGATTATATAACTATTGACTGCCCCATGCAATGTATTATACTTTTAGAGACAGTATTTGCGGACTGATTATGTAAATTCCGATGTGTGTCTGTCATTTTTTACTGACCTGGAATTACTTAATAAGTCCTCTGCCAAAACGCCGTATCATTGTATAAATATCGCCTCAGGAGCAATTGATGTCAAATGATAGTTTGGAGCGTCAACGGGCCGAACAGAAAGCGCGGTTGATCACCTTTTTGCAGAAAATCCCGCTTTTTTCAGACCTGCCAGCCTCCATGCTGAGAAAGATTCTTGCTGTCAGCTCGAAAATCGTGGTTAATGAGGGGCAGCTTCTCTGCAAAAAAGGCGAACAGTCCAATGCCATGTACATCCTGCTTTCCGGCAGGCTCGCGGTAAAAATGGGGGACAGTGCGCCGGTTGCCACTATCGAGCCGATCAATTGTATCGGCGAAATGGGCGTTTTTACCGGTGAACCCCGCACCGCCTACGTCCAGGCAATGCAGAAAAGCGCCATGCTCATGCTGTCCCGCAACGATCTCAATGCCCTGATACGGCGTAATACCGATTTTGGTGTCAAGATCATGAGTAAGGTCATCAAGATCCTCGCAGACCGCATCGGCGCTGATAATGAGCGTATGCAGGAAATGCAGGACTATATTGTTTCCATCGAACAGAAAAGTCTCTGAAAATGTGTGTCTGATCCGCTATTCCATAGTCCACAATATACGCATTGCGTGTTATAAATTTGTTAGCAGGAGCTTGGTTAAATACAGGCTCTTTTTTATTATGCACTCGAGGCATTGCCGGTATATAGTTTTTCCTGCCTGTGCTGATCGCCGCTCCTTATAACTGAATCCCGTCCTTTCCTTTCATCTCTTCGCACTACCGTATTTACCTTCTTCCGAACGATTCCCATCTACAGTAGCCGTTGAATGTAATTTGTCGGCGGGAAATGCAATAGCTTCACAACAGATTTCCTACAAAATCATTCGATACATTGGCCGTAAAGAAAAACGTATCCGGGGTGCTGACTGTATCCTTTTGCCGACAGTTGGCTCATGACGTTCACATTATACGGTGAATTGTGAATCGCTCTGGATAACATTCTATCATTAATAATATTTCGCCTAACTGAATACTATTTGTACTGTGCTCAATAAAATGTGAGCTGAGTTCATGAAATTGTTATTAGATAATCTTTGATCTCACAAATACTTTTGAGTATTAGGCTAATATTGCAAAAAAATAATATACAATACAGATAATTACCATTTAAGTACGGAGAACCTGCAAAGTGCTTTCATTAAAAAAACATTCCCAGCTTAGCTTTAAACGCTTTATCCATTTTGATGTGTCCATCCACGCGAGCCGAATGTTGTGGATAGCGGTAACAACGTTTTTGTTTCTACTGACCGCTGCCGAAACCGTGTATGCGCAGGATGGTGAATATACAGCTGTGCTAACTGCTGTACCTGCTGCTGGAAAAATCACCATCGATGGCTCTCTCCGCGAAGAGGACTGGGATAACGCTGTCCCCGTAGATGTTTTCACCCAGCGGGAGCTTGTGGAGGGTGCAGCCGCGAGCGAACGGACAGAGGTCCGGGTTCTCTATGACAAAGAGAACCTCTATATCGGTGTTCTCTGTCTCGACTCCGATCCCGGTGCTATCATCTCGAAAGAGCAGAAACGGGACAGCGGGATGGCAAGCGACGACAGTTTTTCAATTTTGATCGATACATTCATGGATCGCCGTTCTGGCTATCTTTTTATCACAAATCCCAACGGCACCCGCTATGACGCCCTTGTCAAGACTGGTGATATGGGCGCCAGCGGTGATGCCGACGAGAGCTGGAACGCAGTCTGGGATGTAGCCTCCCGAATAGATGACCGGGGCTGGAAAGCGGAATTTGTCATCCCGTTCAAGACGCTTCGTTTCCCCTCAGGCAAAGAACAGCGTTGGAGTATTAATTTCAGGCGCAAGATCAGCCGTAAGAACGAAGATGTGCTGTGGACCTCCTGGCGGCAGAACGAGGGGCTCATGCAGCTTTCTCATACAGGGACGCTCGAGGGCATCAAAGGTATTGAAAGAAAACGTCAGGCCGACTAAAACCTTATGTCATGACCGGTTTCGAAAAACAGGCACATGAGGACCTCGATCGTGATTTCAACTACGGTCTCGATGTTAAATATTCCCTGACAAGCGATCTGACTCTCGATGTCACCATTTTACCGATTTCGCGCAGGTCGAAAGTGATCGCGAAGAAGTCAATCTCACCCGTTTCAGCATACGATATCCCGAAAAACGGGAGTTTTTCATCGAGGGGTCGGAGATTTTCGATTTCGCCTCCAACGTTTCCTCGCCATTTTACTCAAGGCGCATCGGGATTTCCCCTGATCGTGAACAGGTGCCTATTCTCGGTGGTGCGAAACTCATCGGCAAGGCCGGCAGCTACAATATCGGTGTCATTTCCATGCATACCGACCAAAAGGGCGATATCCCCTCGGCAAACTACTCGATCGTTCGGGTAAAAAAAGATGTGCTCGAAAAATCCTACATCGGTTTTATCGGCACCAATGTTTCCGATTCCCGTCATGACAGCCAGGCATATGGCGCCGATTTCGCCTACAACACGAGTTCTTTTTTCGGCAGCCAGAATTTGTCTTTCGGTGGATATGTCGCCGAAAACAATTCGCCCGGTGTCGAGCATGGCAGGAGGGCGGGGCGGCTGTATCTTGCGCTTCCCAATGATCAATACCGCATTTCGCTGCTCTATCATGCCTTGGGACAGTCCTATTCTCCAGAGGTCGGCTATGTGGACAGGAACGGTATCAGGAAATTTGAAACGAATCTGTCATTTACGCCGCGCAGTTCACTCCCTTACATCAAGAAATTTACTTTCAGTCCGGGCCAGTTCCGCTACATAACTGATCCGGGCAGCACGCTTCTGACCCGGACATTCAGGTCAACACCGCTCGGTGTCGAGTTCAATTCAGGAGATACTGTCTCGTTCCTTGTGTATCACACCTACGAGAATCTCTAGGAGAGTTTCACAATCCACCGTGATGTGGAGATCGAAAAGGGCGAGTATTCATGGCGCTATTATGCACTGCGTGCCGAAACCTCGTCAAAACGTCCGGTTTCTTTCAGCATGGATGCAGAGACCGGTGATTTCTGGAATGGCACGAAAACCAGTTTCGAGGCTGGGGGAACATTCAAAGTGAGCAAGTTCTATTCACTGGGGCTTGAGGCTTTGACGAATTCCATCGATATCGGCCGGCGCTCTTTCACGCCAAAAGAGTTCAGTACACGTATCGTCGTGGATATAACACCCAATCTCAATTCACGGACTTTTGTCCAGTGGAACAACGAGACTGAGGTTGTCAACGTCAACTTCCTGCTTCATTACATACCGAAAGTGGGGAGCGATGTCTATTTTGTCTATAATCATCTGTTAGATAAGGACAATCGATACCGTACGCTCCAGAATACTGGTATTCTCAAGGTCAGCTATATGCTTCGTTTCTGAGATGCGGGCGGCTTCTGAAATGCTGACAGTGCTTAATCTGCCTGGCTATGCCTTGAGCTGAATAATTTTCCTGTTTGGGCAGGAATGAGAGCTTGGGCGAAAGTTTTTCAAAAGAATTGTTTTGTAATAATATCGGCTTCACAGGTATTTTTTATATTGATTGCATTGAAATTGCCTGCTGCACCGTTCATAACGGCACCGTGGAAAGTATGCGTAAAGATGAAACTGCTGCTTGTTGAAGACAATCAAATCCTGGCTGATGACCTTTCCGATTTCCTGAAAGAGAACGGTTTTCTGGTCGAGCATGCTGCCGATCTGCAAAGCGCCAGCGAGCGTGTCAGTTTGTACGAGTACGATCTGGTGATTCTCGATATTGGTTTGCCGGATGGTAACGGGCTTGTGCTTATCAGCGAGATGAAACAGGATGACAACGAGGCATGCATTCTGATCGTAACTGCCAAAAATGCTGTCGAGGAAAAGGTCAAAGGGCTCGAGCTCGGTGCCGATGATTATATCACCAAGCCCTTTCATAAATCGGAGCTCAATGCCCGGATACGGTCGATTTTACGGCGCAGCAGGCAAAACGGGAACGATATTCTTACAGCGGGCAATATTCGTATGGATACGGCTGCCTGCCAGGTTTCGATCAATGATTATATGCTCAAGCTGACCCGTAAGGAATATGACCTGTTGCTGTTTTTATCTACAACCAGAACCGTGTGCTGACAAAAGAAAGCATTGCTGAGCATCTCTGGGGTGATCATATCGACCAGGCCGACAGTTTCGATTTCATCTATAACGATATCAAAAATCTCCGCAAAAAAATCCGTGCTGCCGGTGGTGAAAACAATATCCAGTCCATGTACGGGATCGGTTATAAATTCTCAATGACAAAAAAAAGACTCCTGCCATGAAAACGAAACGCAGATTCAATCTTCTGACAAAAACATCAGTTCTGTACCTTGTTTTCACCTTCACGGTCTTTTTTCTGTTTGCGTTGTTTCTGTACATTCACAGCGACCGCTACATAGAGAACATCCTTGAACAGCGTTTTATCCTGTTCCAGAACACTGTCGAGGAAAATCTCCGCAAGGATCCATCGTATTACGGGCATTCGACAATAGTGACTTCCCTCGATTCCCTCGACTCTTTGGATCGTTATCCCGCGTACTATGACAGTATATTTTATGCTGATGCCCTTGAGGAAATGCAGCATTTCAGGGTGAAATTCGTTGTTGTTGATATCGATGGCAGGAAATACTGTCTCAAGCTGGCCAAACAGGCCGGGGATTTTTATAAATTCCGTGACGCTGTCGCTGTGATGCTGATTCCGGCATTTATGATTCTGGCCCTGATCCTTTTTATTATCAATTATATGCTTTCGGGATACCTGTTCAAGCCTTTCAACAGGATTCTCAACCAGATGCGTATTTATAAGGTGGGTTTATCCGACAGTATCGAGACCGTGGAGACGAATACGAGTGAGTTTCAGAACACGCAGATGCTCTTCCACAGGATGATTGCGCGTATAGAAGAGGATTACTGTAAGCTGAAAGAGTATACGGAAAACATGGCGCATGATATCCAGACACCGCTAACAATAATATGCAACAAGACGGAAAACCTTCTTGCCGACGAGCCGCTGATGGAAAGACATTCCGGTGATGTTAAAATCATCTATGACCAGGCAATGCATCTCTCGTCACTGAGCCGGACACTCAACCTTCTCACGAAAATAGAGAACAGTGAGTTTACAGCAAAAGAGATGCTCAGGACCTTGCCGTTTATTGAGAAGCATGTGGCTGCGGTACAGGAACTGGCACAGCTGAAATCCATGTCTGTCGAAACACAGCTTGATGAGAAACACAGCCTGAAAATCGATCCCTAACTTTTCGATATCATTATTAACAACCTGCTTAGGAATGCCATCAGTTACGGAACAGATGAGGGGCCTCTTAGAATAATAACGACCGAAAGCGATCTCATTATCAGTAACTACGGCAATGAGCTTGATGTGCCGGAAGATAAACTCTTCGAGCGTTTTTACAAGTGGAACGGAACGGCTCATTCCCTGGGGCTTGGCCTTGCGCTGGTGAAAGAAATCTGTGACCGGAACAGTCTCAGTGTCAATTACCGTTACTCGGATAGACAGCATTTTTTCCGCATAATCAGCAGACCGCTTTCCTGAAAAGAAATCCCGGTAGATAAAAAAACGGACCGTTTTTCGGCAAATACGATTTTGCCTTCACGGTCCGTTTAACGTGCTGTTGCAATTGCAGCTTGAAAATGTAATCGGAATTTACATCACGCCGCACCATTCCATTGCGGTGAACGCATACATCCGCGCGGTTTTCAGCATTTCCGAAATCTCGACCTGTTCGTTGGCCGAGTGGGCGTGAACGAGTTTGCCCGGTCCCAGTGTAATGACCGGCATGTCCACCACCCGCGGGAAAAGGCGGGCATCACAGGAGACTGTCCAACCCTGGATGTGATCGGAAAGCCCTGCCTCAGGCGCCACCTCCCGCATGCAGGTCACCAGCGGATGATCGGGGGGGATCTCGTAGGCCGCGTTATGCAGTTTATCATAGCGGAGCTCGAAATGCTCCCTGAGCCACTCGTCGCCGCGTTCCCTGATCCAGTCCTTCAGCTCTTCCTTTATATCGTCGATATCTTTGTTCGGCAGGAAACCGATTCCGCCCTCGACCTCACAGTGGTCGGGCACCATGCTTGGCCATTCTCCGGAGCGGATCATGCCGATGCAGAGCTGGATCGGGCGGTTTTTCAGGCCCTTGAAATAGGGATGGTCCATGAAATTGTCGATGAGATAGCGTTCGTATTCCTTGAGGATGTCTACGGCTTGGTTCGCTTTTTCGATTGCCGAAATGCCGTTGTCAATCTCGCCCATGTGGGTTGAGATGCCGGTTGTCGTGAGCTGGAACCAGAGTGCGCCGCGGTTCGCTGGATTGATGATGTTATCATTACACTCGCCGACAATGGCAGCGTCCGCCGTATAGCCGCCGTTAAGGAGGGAGAGGGTGCCGTTTCCGCCGGTTTCCTCGTCGATGACATGGTGAAAGCTGAGTTTTCCCGCGGGCTCGATACCGGCTTCCTTCATGGCTTTCGCCGCGAGGTAGCCTGCGACTACAGCGCCTTTATCATCGCAGGCGCCGCGCCCGATAATCACGTCGCCATTGCGTTTCGGTGTGAACGCGTCCGCCCAGGCATCCGCCGGGACCACATCGAGATGTGCGTTCAGGATAAGGCTTCTGCCTTCGCCGTTTCCACCGAAATCGGTGACCAGGTTGCCACGGTCCTCCCAGCTCGGTTCGTTGGTGTACATGCTGTACTCTGGATGGTCTTTGATGGCCTCGTCCATCGGGATTATTTCAGGTGTAAAACCGCTATCCTCGAAATGGCCTTTCAGGCATTCGACCGCACCCATTTCCTCGCCGCAGACAGATTCGAATGCGACAAGCTCCATAAGCACATCGGCTGCATGCTCCTTCATTTTCTCTATGTTACGGGCGACCTCTTCCCGCTGTTCTTTACTTGTATCCGGCATGATGTCCTCGCTTGTAAATACCTGATAATTGATTTCCAACGGTTCTCGTTGTCAATGAGAGTGTAGATGGAGTATATCCTTTCCCGTTCGCCGGGTCAAGCAGTATTGCTTGTTCCCGCATTTCTTTTCGCTGACGATTGGTGTGGCGTTCATGGAAAGAAAGCCATACATTACTTTAAGTATTTTTATCACTAATAAATCACCTCCGGTAGTCAGACAGTCAGCCCTGTCGCAATTGCTGGTATGGTTTCGGCCGCATCTTTCGTTCATTTTCAATCCATACCGCTGGAGAAATTATGACAATGCTGCATGATACAAGTATCGCTATTCCGGTCATCGCGTTTTTCGGAGCCTGTATCGGTTCGTTTTTGAATGTGCTTATTTACCGCCTGCCGCGTCGGGAGAATATCGCATTTCCCGCCTCGCATTGTCCTTCCTGCGGTGCGACGGTCAAATCCTATGACAACATTCCCGTGATCAGTTATTTTTTATTACGGGGCCGGTGCCGGAACTGTTCAGAGAAGATTTCCATCCGGTATCCAATTGTCGAATTTGCCACATCACTGATTTTTGTAATCATTTTCCTGTTACAGGGGTGGACACCTCAATTCATTGGGGACGCTGTTCTTGCCGCGATACTGCTCACTGCCGCAGTCATCGATTACGAGCATATGATTATTCCCAACAGGCTGACTGCCCCCGGCGTTTTCGTAGGTTTCCTGTACTCTGTCTATCTCGGCTGGTTTGGCATTTTACGTGGTTTTCACGGTGTTTTAATCAGTGTGCTCATTCTCGGTTTCATGTTCTATCTCGGCAGGATGCTTTACAAGCGTGACGGCATCGGTATGGGTGATATCAAGCTCGCGCTTGTTTTCGGCCTGTTTTTCGGACCATTCTGGAGCGTGGTGACAATAATTCTCGCTATCTTTATCGGAGCGGTTGCGGGAGTCGCCATTTTTATGGTAAGGGGACGTGACAAGGGTCTGGAGATACCGTTCGGGCCCTTTCTTGCCGCCGGCGGATTGCTGGTGATCTTTTTCCGTCCGCAGATCCACGCGCTTGTCCAGTGGTATACGGCACAGTTTTAACTGAAGGTTCCGTTGACGGAACATACGACAGCCTCTTAAAACGATGCTAATGCTAATGATATGACCCATCCCGGAAATTGAAACGACGGAGAATTTGATGGCCTCGAAATCACGTTTTTCACGGCGCTCTTTTATCAGGGGCGGTGCTTTATCTGCCGCAGTACTATCCAGAACAGGCGGCGAAACCGCAAGTGCCGCGCCACGGTTCAAGCGCCGCTCACCGGCATCCAACGATCTTATTAAGGTCGGTCTCCTGACAACCGCAGGTCACATCAAGACAATCTGGGGTCCGCTAATCAATCCCATCAAGCCCAAAGCGCGTTACACCGGTATGGTCATGACCCACGGCTGGGATAACAATGCTGAGAACCTCGATTATTTCTGTAAGACCTACGATGCGGAAAAGGTGGATCGTTATGACGGGATGATTGGCAAGGTCGACGCGGTCATCATGCCAGCATTCAATACCTTGCACTGGAATCAGGATCTTGTCAGGCCCTATCTTGAGGCTGGTGTGCCAACCTTTATCAACCGCCCGTTCGCATCGAGTCTGAAAAACGCTCGCGATATGATCGAGACAGCGAAAAAACACAACACCCCTATCATGTGCGGTTCCTCGCTCGAATACGTTCAGGCGGTGGACTCGGTGAGAAGTAATCTCACAGAGCTTGGCGAGATAACCGGCTATGTCGCCGACAACGCCCAGAGCGATTATGCTACTCATGGTGTTCACGGCATCTATTTTGTCTATGCCTGTGTCGGTGGCGGTGTGAAGACCGTGTCATATCAGGCCGAGGACTGGCGGCGGCCCAACGGTGTCATGACATTCCGTTATGCGGGACGGGACGGCGGCGCTGATTTTTGGGGTGTGCTTCAGCAGGGCTACCGCTCTGGGAGCGCCTGGATCAAGGTCATGGGCAGGGGAAATACAAAACGCAGGGACGGACACGCCAACGATGTCTCATTTGAACGGCAGATGGACTGGCCGCGAGAGGGGAGGGGGCCTGTTGTCGACAGCGCAATCTGGCTTCCCATGATACATGCCATGCAGCGCATGTTCGAAACGGGCGAAATGCCTGAGAGCTATGAAAGTATCTACGAAAAAACACAGATGTTTATTGGCGGCTTTTATTCTCATCTGGAAAAAGGCGGCGCTCCGGTGGCGCTTGATGATATCCCGCTCGACTGGGAATGTCCAAATGACGGCAGTCCTATGAACCTGAATCGTTTTCTGGAAGGCTTTTTCGACTGACCGGGGCTTGACCTGCGCCAGAATGTATTCCCTGTTGCGGATATTGAAAAATTTCATACATTACTGACATAGGAATGTATGATTCTATCATTGCAAGGAGGACGCTGTGGCAAAAATAGATCAACTGTTCAAGATAATGGCCGAACGCAGGGGCTCGGACCTTCATATTAGTGTCGGTGCACCGCCCATTATCCGAGTCCATGGCGATCTGACCCGTATCACCGCCAACAATCTCCCTCCTGAGGATACGAAAAAACTGCTCTATGAGATCATGAGCCCGTATCAGCAGAAACGATTCGAGGAGGAGAAGGAGATTGATTTCGCCTATGCGGTCCCCGGTATCGGACGTTTCCGTGCCAACGTCTTCCAGCAGAACAGGGGTGTCGCCGCGGTGTTCAGGATCATCCCCGAAGAGATACTGACAATCGAACAGCTCAACAGTCCGCCGCAGCTCATCAATTTTGCGAAACTCCACAAGGGCCTCGTACTATGCACCGGCCCAACCGGAAGCGGTAAGTCGACTACGCTGGCGGCTCTTGTCGATTATGTCAACCGCAACAGGCCCGATCATATCATTACCATCGAGGACCCGATAGAGTTTGTGCATCCCAACAAAAAATGCCTGGTCAACCAGCGTGAACTCGGCTCGCATACCGATTCGTTTGCTGCGGCCCTTCGCTCGGCCCTTCGTGAAGATCCTGATGTCATTCTTGTCGGCGAGCTTCGCGACCAGGAAACGATCCAGCTCGCACTGACCGCTGCGGAAACCGGCCATCTCGTTTACGGCACACTCCATACCTCGAGCGCGCCGAAGACAGTGGATCGTATTATCGATGTTTTCCCGTCAGGCCAGCAGGGGCAGATTAGGACACAGCTATCCGAAACGCTCAAAGGTGTGATGGCGCAGACTCTTATGAAGAAAGTCGGCGGTGGACGTATCGCGGCGGTGGAAATCCTTGTCGGCAACGCCGCCATCGCCAATCTTATTAGGGAGGGGAAGACTTTCCAGATACCGTCGATCCTCCAGACCTCGAAAAGTGAGGGTATGCAGACACTCGACATGGCGCTGGTCGATCTGTATGAGAGAAAACTGATCAGTGCGGAAAACGCAGTCGATTATGCGGTCGACAGGAAGACAATGAAAGCATCGCTTGGTGTTGACTAAATGGGTGCATTTACCATGCAGTATCAATAAAAAATAATAGTTTATGAAGGGTTTTCGGCGTTTATCAAAGGTGATTTCCAATGAAACATGCGCCTCCATATATTGTAAATGCCTGTTATTGCGGCCCTTTGCCGTGTAAAATTTTTTCCTTGACAGAAAGGGCATGTTCCTGTAATTTTCATAATGAAGGTGTGTATCTGACTGTTTTTCATGGTTTCAGAACTCTTTGCTCTAAGAAAAGTTAGAATCTCAAAATTCTCATGGGGGTGAGTTTATCACCCTTTTTTTGTGTTTTCGGCACTTTTCGGCTTGGATGGGGAAACATGAATCTTTTTAAAAAACAGGTCAGTACCATTGGCCTTGACATCGGCACAAGTATGGTGAAAACGGTCAGGATGAGCCGCAAGGGGGAAGAGTACATTCTTGAGGCGTTCGGAATCGAACCGCTTGAAGAAGGTGCTGTCCAGTCAGGCGAGATAAGGAATCCTTCCAGTGTAGCCCAGGCGGTTTTAACGGCTGTCGAAAAGTGCAACCCCTCCGATAAGTATGTTATCATTGCCCTTCCCAATTTTTCTATTCTTTCAGAAGTCATGACAATGGATCTCATTCCCGAGAAGAAAATGCGGGAATCTGTCCTGATTGAAGCCGAGCGTATCACACCGTTTGACATGAGCGAGATGGAGGTGGATTACTCGGTTCTGGAGAAGGACGAGGAATCGGGCTCGATGCGTGTGCTCATGGTCGCGGCGAAACAGGATATCGTTCTTTCCTATATTGACTGCCTGAGCGAGGCAGGACTTCATCCGGCAATCATAGATGTCGATCTTTTTGCTTTATCAAATATATTTCACCTGAATTACAACGCTGACCAGTACCGTTCGAGCATTCTTATCAATATTGGTACTGACAGCACTGTCGCGGCTTTCCTGCAGAATGGCAGTTTCCATTCTTCGCGCGACATTTCTGTATCAGGCACCGATTTTCGGAAACAGCTCGAATTCCTGCCTGACATGAATCTCGACAAAATGTTCGCGATCATGCAGGGGAATGTCGATCCTGAACTTGATACCGATGCAGTGACGGATGCGATCAACGCCGCTGGCAGGGATTTCGCCAATGCTGTCGGTGTCGCGATTTCATATTTCCAGACTTTCGACAATGTTGACACAATCGATTATATCGTTCTGACCGGTGGTTACGCAAGGATACCGGGATTGACCAATATGCTGGAATTGAGGACAGGCGCCGAGGTGACCGTTCTTGATCCATTTAAAAGTGTTCGGTTGGCGGAAGACCTCGTTACGGGACAGGATTTCGATGCGCTTGGATCATACCTGTCTGTCGCTATGGGCCTTGCGTCGCGGAAATATTAGCGGCCGATAATTCAAACTGTTTGGTTTACGGCCATATATATAATGATTGAAGTTTTGTACGGAGCAGCCCGTGTACATTGAAATTAACCTATTGCCACAGGCTTTCAGGCCGAAACGGCGCTTGATCAAGTTCGACTCGAAAGTCGCGCTCGTGCTGTTTGTGCTCATTGCATTCGGCGGCGTAGGTTATTATTACCAGATGTTGAAAAAGGAGGTTGCCCGTTACAGCGTTCAAGTCGCCCAGACTAAGAAGCAGGAGGCAATGCTGAAGGATGCCGTCGCCTTGAATGCCGAATTGAAGGAGATCAGGGCGCAGGTGGCGAAACGGGTTAGCATTATCCGTGATCTCACCTCCGGCTCAGATGTCCGCTTTGTCATGCTTGAGCATATTACCAGCGTTCTGCCCGAGAATTTGTGGCTCATGAATATTTCGGAGACAGAGGAAGGCGGCGTTGTCAGTTTCAATGTTGAGGGCATGTCCTACGCGAAAGAAAATATTTCCGATTTTCTTGCCGGGCTCAAGAAATTCGAAAAGTTCTCCTCGGTAGCGCTTGAATCGATACGGCCCGCGCCGCTTGAGATCAAGGATGCATATAATTTTGTTGTCAAAGTCAGTCTCGTCCGTACAAAACCGGTTGAGGAAGAAGCTCCTGCCAACGCACGACGCCGTCCACGCCGACGGTAAGTAAGCGGAGATTTTCATGGCTATAGAATTTGATGTACGAGATCCGAAAAACCAAAAGCTGATCATGATGTTCCTGATCCCTGTTGTGATCGTTGCCGCTTTTTTTCAGTTCATGGTGAAACCTCTCAAAGAAGAGGTCGCCGCGAAAAAAGCGGAGCTCACGACCGCTCGTCAGAAACTCGCCGCAGTGAAAAACTCGATGAAAACAGTCGACGAGATGAATGCGGAGCGCGATGAGCTCAAGGGGCGGCTGGCCGAAATGGAGGCGCTGCTTCCTGTCGAGGAGGATGTCTCGGTTCTGCTCAGCCAGTTTTCCGCGGTGGAGCGGGAGTCTAATGTCTATCTCGTTGGCTTCGATGTTCAGGAGCGGATCGAGGGCGGCGACCGTCCGTATAAGGCGAATAAGTACAGAATGACCGTTGAGGCGGGCTACCACCAGTTTGCCTCGTTCATCGGCAGGATCATGACCTTGCCGCGCATCATGAGCTTTTCCGATTTGCGGATCGCTATGAACACGTTCGATATGCAGGAAAAAGAAGAAAATTATGAGGGGCTCGAAAATCAGCCGAGGAACCTCACAATCGAATGTACCCTGACAACCTATCTTTTCCAGGAAGTTGCGAGTGAAGAAAAAGCTAAATAACAGTCGGAATATCTGGATTACTTCCCTGATGCTGCTTTTCCTGTGTCCTTTCGCGGCCACAGCGCAACAGACGGCTGAGAAGAAGGACGCCCAGAAGACCGAAACGGCAGAGGCTGTCGAGGATTCCACGAAATATGAACGCCCGGCCTATAACTACCGAGGCGCCGGAAAACGTGATCCTTTCAACTCGCTCGCGCCTGTTGTCGAAGAGGAAGGGCCGGAGGCTGAAAAGCCCATAAAGGATCTTTTCAATTATGAGGGCGCCTCACTGAAAGGCATCGTTACCAGCGGCGAGGATTATTATGCTCTGGTGACCGACGAACACGAATACAGCTATGTTCTTCGAGAAGGATACAAGGTTTTTGGCGGATATGTGACCAATATCACCGAGGACTCGATCCGTTTGCATATAGTTAAGTATGGTCGTGCAATGACTATCCTTTTCCGGCTCGAGGATTCGAAATCGACAATCGAGGAGATCGTGGGGGCTTCCGAAGTTCAGGTGAAGAAGCCGGGAATCGAGATTCAGTACTCGACTAAAGAGGTGTCGGCGGAAAATCCGGTCATTCAGGTCGATGAGGTGATGGTCAATTCTCTGGATACGAAGACAATCGACGAGACATGGTTCAGGCCGGGTGCAGATAACAATGAAACGGCTGACACGAAAGATACCGATGATGGCGGGCAAGCGGCATTTTCCATTATATCACCACCGAATGCTACGCTTGTGTCGCTCCCATATGAGCTTAACTGGTCAGACCGCAAAGGGCTGAATGTTACATATAGGATCGTTTTCGACGATGACAGGGATTTCTCATCACCCCTGTTCATGCGCGGTGATATCCCGGCCTCTTCGTATATCCTGGCAAATGAGAACGGGATCGAGCCGGGGATGACGCTTTACTGGAAAGTGACAGCACATGATGCGGACGGCGGTGTGTTTGCGAGCCGTCAGGATGTCATGTCCTTTACGATACGATAAATCTGAAATCGAGGATACTGCAATGAGAGGCGCGACGACAAAACATGCGGTGTTTATGGCCGGGCTTGTTCTCCTTCTGTTGATTTCCGTGGGAGCGCAGGCGGCCGACATCCCAATTTCCGAGCTGGATTTCCAGAGTGCCGACATTCGTCATATAATGAAAACGCTTTCTGAGATTGGTGGACGTAATATCGTGCTCGACAAGACCATCGAGGGCGATTGTTCCATATATCTTAAGGATGTGACTTGGAAAGAGGCCTTTGTCGCAGTTCTGCGCATGAACGATCTTGTAGGTATCGAGGACAGGGGATTTGTCAAGGTTCTGCCGCGCGCAGCATACGAACAGCAGCAGGAGGCACTTCGTGAAGAACTGAATAAGCGCCGTCTGGAAGAGCGTCTCGGCGAAACGGTGAGCGTGCATGTAATGAAAATCGACAATGCTAGGGCGGAGGATGTCAAACGGACACTCGATCCGCTGCTTGGCGAGGCTGACCGTCCCTCCGTCGATCTCAGAACCAACTCTCTGGTTTTCACAGTAACCGATTCAAGCCTTGCGGTTATTCAGGATATCGTTCAAGAACTTGATACTGAAACGCGTCAGGTTAATATCAGAGTCAAGATGGTGACTATTGATGCCGGCTCTGTCGCGGAACTCGGCATCAACTGGAATGCTATCAAAGATGGCAATCAAATTACCCAGTACACGACTGCAGAGGACGATAAACTTCTTGTCGGTTCCTATGCAGGTACAGTTTCCGGTGCGACCATTAATGCCGTTCTGGCGACCATGATTGATAAGAACAAGGCGAATGTGATTTCACAGCCACAGGTAACTACTCAGGATAACGAACCGGCAATGATCAGTTCTGGTCAGCAGGTGCCGATCATTACCTATGATGAAGCCAGAAACTCTGTTATAAACCTTCAACCGGCCATTACGAGCCTGATTGTGACACCGCATATTCTTGCCGATGACAGGATTCTTCTCGATGTTGAGGCGACAAGGAGTACTGCTGAGGGTGTCGGTATCGGTCTCAAAATCAACGAGGAAAAGGCCCAGGTGAAGATGATTGTCACCGATGGAGAAACGGCGGTTATCGGTGGTATGCAGCAGCAGCAGGAATCCAATCATGACATGGGTATACCCATCCTGCAGGACATTCCGCTGATTGGCCAGCTGTTCAAGTATTCGAAGACCGACTACAAACAGACAGATCTTCATATTTTTATAACACCTAATATTATATCAGAGTTAAAGCCAGAGGATATCGGATCGTAAGCGACATACCGGTCCGCCGGACTTGAAATAATTTACGACATATATCGTTGATTCCGAGGTAGATCATGAAATCGACATCGATAACTAAATTCAGGCGGAAACCACGTGTTTTTGAGGTTTTCCCGCTCATTATACTACTGCTCTTTTTCATGCTGCTCTTTTCCTGCGAGGAAACGACCGGCCCGGAGGAAGAGGCTCAATCAGAGACGAAGAAGCTCCTGATTTATTCTGATGCCTCCTCGATTTCAGCGAACGGTGGTTCGGCGAATGTCCTGGTCAAAGTATATGCCAACAATGACACGCTGAATGTTGTCAGCGGTGTCAAAGTCAATTTCAGTGCCGCTATTTCCGGCAGTAAGCTGGTTGTACTTGCGCAGAATGAAATTACTGATGCCAAGGGATATGCACGTGCAATTCTTTATGCGGGAACTCGTTCGGGTACTGCCTCGGTTACAGCCTCTCTTGAAAATTATTCTGATACTGTTTTTATTACAGTTGCGCCCGGTGCCGGTCTTGTTACCGCATCGCCTTCCTCCATTCTCGCGGACGGTGTAAGCACATCCACGATAAGCGCCACGGTGATCGATTCACTCGGCCAGCCTCTCCCGGGAGCGCTGGTAAGTTTCGCTGCCACCAATGGAACGATTACAAACCAGGCGTATTCTGATCAAAGCGGCATTGCGACCGCGATTCTTACCAGTTCGCCTTCTGCAACAGACCTTACCTGCACGGTGACTGCCACAACCGCAGTTGCCAAAGCAGCTGTTGCCGCCAAGGAGTCCGCCGGAGAAGAAAGCGCGGCAAAAGCGGCGAAAGCTGATGCCTCTGTCGGGACAAGCACTGTGACATTCCGCGGTATTACATTATCCGGAACTGTTGATAAAACAGTTGTTTTCGCCAACGGCGCCGATTCGACATCGGTAAGCGTTTCAGTCAAGGAAACGACAACCGGTGCAGCAGTGGAGGGTGCCCGGCTTTTATTCGCATCGGCGTTGGGTACCGTGCGTACAACGGAAGTCTCCACAGACAGCGATGGTGTAGCAGAATGTATCGTTTTTGGCGGCAGTGTTTCCGGTAAAGGGATGCTGACTGCTACACTCGCGGAAGGGCTTCAGTTTACAAGCGAATTATCTTTCATCAAGCAGCTTTTCATGACAGTGTCAGGCAGCCCGTCCGAACTGTCGGCCAACGGCAGTGACCTCGCCACAATCAAGGCTTTCCTTTTTGATGCGGATAACAACCCTATCAAGGGTGAGACGGTTTATTTCTCGACAAGTCTGGGTACGATTCAATCCTCAGCGGTCACCGATGACTGGGGTGAGGCCTCTGTCAGTCTGAAAAGCGCGCGATACAACGGTGTTGCACAGATAATTGCCGCGTATCAGTCGCTTGCGAAAGTAACCTCTGTCGAGTTTTCCGGTTCAGACATTCAGGCTACTGCCGATCCGCTGGTTCTTGTCGCCGATGATGAATCGATGTCACGTCTGACGGTTACCCTCAGCGATGCTTCCGGCTCGGCCATTGTCGATGAGACGGTGACGCTTGAAACAACACTTGGTACACTTGTCAATGCCGCGAAAACCGAGTCCGGGACTTCTGTCTGCGATTCGACCTCGACAGAAGGTAAGATAACTGCCTATCTCAGGTCTGATTCAGCGGGCACGGCGTTGATCAGGATCAGCGCCAACGGTTTTGCCGACAGCCTCGAAATCGATTTCACGGATTATACTTTTTCCGTAATACCCGAGAACAGCACTATTCTTGCCGGTGGCAGCGATGTTACCCTGACAGCCTCCCTTAAAGACAAAAACGGTGCGCTTATTGCGATTAATGCCGATGATGTCGAGTTTTCCTCTACTCTGGGCACAATAACCGTTAAAACTGGAAATGCCGACGGCAGTGTCTCTGCGACCCTGGTCAGCGGCAACAATGCCGGTACGGCGACGGTTATGGCCTCAATAAAGGATCCGGCGGTCAGTGCATCGACAAGTGTTATCTTCGATGCCGCCGATGTCGGTTCTATCAGCGTTGAATCCTCGAAGAATTTTGTACGCATAGGTGAAAACTCGATTTCGATTATAGCCAGGGTTTTTGACGAGACTGGAAATCCGAAATCGGGGGAGACGGTCACATTTTCGATTATCAAAGGCCCCGGCGGCGGAGAGCATCTGGAAACAGTTACCGCAGTATCGAACTCTGTCGGTATCGCATCAGTCACGTTCGTTTCGGGCATGACAGGTTCGGTGCAGAATGGTGTCGAGATCCAGGCGGCGATTGGAACGATCAAGGATACAGTCAATCTGACAATAACCGGTCAGCCGGAGTCTGTGGTTGTCGGTTTTGATACCGATAATTTCCAGGAAAAAAGTGACGGCACCTATGGTTTGACTGTTTCCGCCATTGTTTCCGATGTGAACAGGAACAAGGTTGTGGATGGTACTATCGTTAATTTCTCGATTGTGGGTGATGTCGGTGTTATCGACCCGGAGGTCACGACCACTGACGGTGTCGCATCGACTACACTGGTTTATTCACCTTCCGATGCGGGAACTATCATCAATATAATAGCCTCTTCCGGTGGCAAACAGGATACAAAAGAACTGACGCTCCCCGGTGCAGAGGGGACAGTCGCAAAAATTACTGCTTCGCCAAGTGAATTCGAGCTTCTCGCCGACGGTATTTCCACAGTTAATTTCACTATTACACTGGCAGGAACCGAAGGTGAGCCGATCAACAATCAGACAGTTTACTGCTCGACTGATGCCGGAACGATAAAACCGACAACCTTGACAGGTGATCCTTCCAATCCCGATTCCACACCTGGTGTCGCTTATGTCAATTATACAAGCCTGGCCTCGCATGAGGATCGTGATGCTGAAGTGATATTTAAAGCTGGTGATCTCGAAAAATCGGTGACGTTGAAACTGAAAGGCATAACGCTTATTTCTACTGCCGATCCCAGTATTCTGCCGTCGGACGGTCAGTCGAAATCTGTTGTCACCGTGCTGGTCAAGGAAACAACGACGAATATACCGATAACGAGGCAGGAAGTCCGTTTTGGTGCGACCGATGGTATCATCGGCGCGACTTCTGTAACAGACGATAATGGTGTTGCGACCTCGACATATACCTCCGGTTATGAGTCGGGAACAACCGACATTTATGTCAACTTTGGAAAAACGCTTGTCGATACGGTGAAGGTCAATATCAGCGAGGTGACCGCTCGTGGAATCGAACTATTCGCCAATCCGACACAGATCGCGGCCAACGGTATCAGCCAGTCAACGGTTACAGCGCTTCTCAGGGATGACAATTTCAATCCTGTCATTGGTGAGGTTATACGTTTCACGACAACGCTCGGTACGATTACCGCCGCTGATTCGACTGATGAGTTCGGCCGTGCCGAGGCCATTCTCGAAAGTGAGCGGAGAAACGGTGCTGCGCTGGTAACGGCAACGTTCAAGGAGCATGTGAAGGAGATACCTGTCAATTTCACCGGTGTCAATATCAGCGTATCTTCATCGCCTGAGAACCTTTTTGCCGGTGGCGATGAGGAGACCGAGATAACCGCCTATCTTAAAGATGCTGCCGAAGTACCGATTGTCGGCGAGGAAATAATATTCACATGGTACCTCGAAGATGAGTTCAAGGAAGAGATCAAGGCAACGACTGATGTGCAGGGCAGGGCATCTATCAAGCTCAACTCGAGCGAAAGCGGTGAGGCAAAGATTGTTGTCAGCGGGTCCGGTGCCGCCGATTCGACATCGGTCACGTTCACTCGTATCCAGTTCACCATCGACAGCGAACAGCAGACTATTTCAACCGGTGGCGATACGCTCGATGTCTGGGTGCAGTTGTATGATACTGTGAATGACAAGTATATCAGCAATGCAGAGGTTAATTTCTTTGCGACCATAGGCGATATCACATCATCAGCGACAACTGACAGCGACGGTAAGGCAAGCGCCCAGCTTATCAGCGGAGCTACTGCGGGAACGGTAACAGTCTCTGCCGCGGCCACCATTGATGGAAGCCGTGTTTCTTCGAACAAGGAGTTCACGTTCGTTAATGCAGATCCCGGCGCGGTGAGTCTCAATGTTGACGCCAATATTGTGGCTATCGGCGGTAACAACTCTGCACTGATCGCTGTTGTCACAGATTCCTATGGAAATCCCGTGTCTGATACTCTCGTGAGTTTCAAGATACTCGAGGGACCGGCTGGTGGTGAGTATATACGTCCTGCGACAGTCACGACAGGAACATCCGGTACGGCGACGACCTATTTCTATTCGGGTCAGATACCCAGTGATTTCGAGGGCGTCAAACTTCAGGCCTCGGTTGGAAGTATCAAGTCAAATGATGCCACACTGACTATCGCCGGTGCTCCGGAAACAATACAGCCCAGCTTCAATGCCGACTGGACGACCGAAAGCATCAACAACGAAAACGGTACCTATACACTCCCGATTTCCGCGACGGTACTCGATATCAATTCGAACGGCGTTGTCGACGGCACGACCGTATATTTCAAGATCGATCCTCCCGAGGGTGCGGTCCTGAGTCCTGTCAAAACGGAGAACAGCGTTGCCGTATCGACAATAACCTATCCTTCCGCATCGGCTGGACGTGAAGTCACACTGACGGCCTCTGCCGGTGGAAAAGAGGGGGCGATTACATTTTCGCTGCCAGGTTTCGTAGTTTCCTATATGTCGCTGACCGCACAGCCGAAAACGATCCTGGCTGACGGAAAATCAACAACCACGATCAAGGCTACTCTTTTCGACAAGAACGGGTCATCTGTCAATGTTCCTGACGGCACAACGGTGTCATTCACCACCGACGGTGGAAGTCTCGATCCAATCGTCGCGAAAACCGAGAAGGGTGTTGCCACTACGACACTGACCAGTGATAAATCAGCCCGCTATGTCTTTGTTGAGGGGCAGTCGGGGCTTTTCCAGTCAGGCACCTATGTCTATTTCGAAGAGATCGGCAGTACTATCAATTCGGTCAACGATATTGTGCTCAAGATATATGACGATGATGGAAACGAAAATCCGACAATTGAAGCTGATGGAATTTCCAATGTAACTGTCGAGGCACAGCTTTTGAAATTCGACGGTGAACCCGTGACAACGCCGACAACGGTAGAGTTCGGCTCGAATATCGGCCAGATAACCAATTTTGTGCGTTCGGATGAAAATGGTAAGGCTTACGCATCATTTTCGTCAGGAGAGGTCGGTACTGCAACGATTACAGCGACTGTCGGCAATAATATCGGCTATGGCAGTATTGTTGTGAGTCCGGGGCCGCCACGCTCGATAGAGCTCTCTTTCAGCCCGTCCTTTGTCAATGTCAAGGGCGCTGGCATGAACGAAACCCTGATCGTAACGGCGAATGTCATGGACAGCAAGGATAATCCTGTTGGTGACGGCAATCTCGTTATGTTCGAACTGGTTGGCTCTTACGATACTGATGCCGCTCTGTCGCCGACAGAAGGTTCCCAATATGAAAGTATTCCCGTTCCGACACTGAACGGTGCGGCTACTGTTTCTTTCCATGCAGGCTCGAAAGCAGGCCCGGTCAGGGTTAGAGCATATATTGTCAATGAAAGCGGTAATGCGACGTCACCGCTTGTTGAAAGCGAGACAACGCAGTTCATGGTTTTCGGCGGACCTCCTTACCTTGACACAACTGATGCCTCTGATCCGTTTACTGAGTCTAGGGTCAAGATATACACAAGCCCGATCAATATTCTGGCTAACAAAATCGGTGAGGATTTCACGAAAGCCACAGTCACTGTCGCGGTTGCCGACCGGTATAATAACCCTGTTCCTGCCGGGACAGCAGTCTATTTCACCACGACAGGCGGGTATATAACGAACTCTACAGGATACACTGACGAAAACGGCCTTGCCGCGGTGACACTTTATACGGGCAATCCGTTCCCGACTCTGACAAATTCAAGAACCATAGACAATCCCAACTACGGTATAGTCTCCGGAAGTCCCCGGAGCTTTACTGTTCCGACATGGGATTTCGATGGTAACGGCCAGGCAAACGATGGCGTCGCTGTGATTACAGCCCGCACCGAGGGTGTTGATCAGGATGGCGATAATGTGACTGTCTGGAATTATGCGCAGGTCATATTCTCTCTGGCGGTTACGAATTTCTCGGTTTCTGCAAACGATTATTCTCTCGATCTGGGTGAGGTCGCGCAGATAACGATAGATATCAGCGATGTTAACGGTAATCCGGTACTTGCCAACTCGACGATTGCAGTTACGTCGACAGAGGGCGAGCTTTCAAGCAAGTCCTTTACAACTGCCGATCCGGGGAAAACGCAGTTCATAACATCGTTAACAAACAATCTTGATCCGCTGACAGATTCACCAAGCAACGCGATTGTCACAGTGAAACTAACAAGCGAAAATGGTAATCATTCGGTCGATATCATTCAGCCCATATATCTGACCATAAACGCGGCACAATAAAGAATACATGCGTTTCAAATACGCTGTAAGGGGATAAGCCAGATGAGACTACGCCAGATATCAGTTATCGTGCTGCTACTGTTTGTTTCAGGTGCTGCATACGGTGAGATGTTTGCCAATCCCGGCAGCCAGGTCGGATACAAAAATCTCTATGTTGGATTGGAGTATTCCACAGTCACACAGGTTTATGATATTGATACGAGTGATCTTGATTTAAGTTCAGAACGTGCATTTCTCAAGGTGACAACCGGGCTTTCCGACTGGTTTGACATATATTTCCGGGCCGGTGGGGCGACACTTGATATGGATTACAAGAAGAATAATTATATCTACAAGACAAGCACAGGATCGACACGTTGGGGAAATGCATCGAAGAATTTCGAAAGTGATTATGTCCCTGCATTTGGAGCAGGAGCCCGTATGCGGATCATGAATTTCGAAAATTCGAGGACCCGCGTATTCGTTCAGGGCGGTGGATTGATGTTCAAGGCCGATGACAATATCACCTGGGACCTCGATGACGGCAGCATGATGACCAAGAACCGTGAAATGAAATTTGTCGACATCAATGTCGGTGCCGGACTTGTAAAAAGGCTTGAATACGCAGACCTTACCATTGGCGCCGGATTCTCGGAAATCTGGTGGGAGATAAATGACGAGAACCTTCAGAAAATCGGAACAGCGACAGTGCGTAACCAGGTGCCAGCCCGTGACTCTTTTGAAACAAAAAGCCCTGCATATGGTTTCATCGGCCTCGATTTCATCCTCCCGCGTGAATACCGTATATCACTCATGGCGAATGTCAAAAATGCGGATGAAGCTGAGTTCAGTGTGTCCTTGAGCCAGGGTCTCCAGCGAGATTAGTCTGAAAATTAGCCATAGAATACAAAAAGCGCGACGCTGATTGCTCCGCGCTTTTTTCTTGCCAGAAATAGTCGTTTATTTTACAACAAATGTTCCCACATCGCTGATCGAATTGATCTCGTCTTTGGAGATTGCACCCAGTTTCCAGTAATATGTATTGCCGGATTTCAGTTTTGTGCCGTTGTATACGATGTTGGTGTCGGGACTCTGGATCTTTACATTCCAAATTTCGCCGCCGATCATCGACTCGGTCAGCACAAGATTGTATTCCTGTGCACCGGTAACCGCATTCCAGCTGAAAGTTGGTGTTGAACTGGTATATTCATAACTGAGAGGTGCAATGAGCGTAACCTTTGAAAGCACATAATCGCTGACAGTATCAGAGGGAATGCTCTCGAGACCGCCCTTGTCGACAGCAGTTATCCTGTAGAAATACTCTTTTCCAACCTCAACCTCGATATCGACATAGTTAAGCTGTACAAGCGTGATAAGGTAGGCTTCCTCGCTTGAAAGACCAGCAAGGGTTTCCGAACGGTAGAGCTTGTATGCGGCGATATCGGGATCGCTGTTCTCACCCCAGTAGACAGTTATTTTTGGGAAATCTATATTCTGCGCAATGATGTCGAGACCGGTCGGCTGGTCAGGACGAAGCGTGTTATAGGGCGAACCGCTTGTTTGAACTGACAGCGCACTTTCGTTCTCGCTGGTGTCGATCGAAGAGACGGCAAAAAAGTATTCAGTCTCGTAATCGAGGTTTTCGATAGTTATGGAATTTGTGTTCACGAACTCTTTATTTGCATTGAGTCTGTCGACATCGCCGCCGCCAAGCCAATAGACATAATAACCTTTCAGCGACTCATCACTGACTTTTTTCCATGTCAGTGTCACGGAACCGTTGCCGATTTCGGTGATTTCGAGATTGCTTGGCACCGCAGGTGCCGTGATATCATCTTCCTTGTTGCTGGTTGAGGATGAGCATGAGGCAAACAGCAAAATTGCAAGGATTATAGGTGCAAGCCAGTGAGTGCGATTATAAAATGACACAGAATGATCTCCCTTTTGTGCTAAATGTGTTCAATTAAAAAAATGGCTGTGGATTATGAATCGGATTTCGTTTTTTTGATCAACTCTTTCGATGCGGTAATGAGGGAAGAGGGAGACGGCCAGGAATTTTCCTGACGGTCGAGGTGGATGAAATTCTCAAATGAGTCCATTGTCCAGCGTATTCTTTCCTGCTGTGTGAGAACACCGAGTACTGGTGTTTTCAATGCATTTATTAACTGGAGAAGGTCTGAGTTATACGCAATGACAAAACGGCAAAGTGAGAGCATGCCGGCAAGTGTGGAAACCGGCCGGTCCTCGACAAGGATAATATCTTTGCCGAATTGCTCTTTAAGTTCGGCGGCCATGTTTTTCTTGTTGGGTTCGTAAAAAACAACGACAGTCGAGCGAAGCTGGGTGATAAGTGTTTTTATCGTTGTTTCAGCATTTTTCTTGGTAATTGGTGCGCCGACAATTTCACGTGTCAGGTCGAAACCGACTATTCTTCCGGGACTCGCGACAGAGCCGGAAGGAAGGTAGCGCAGACGGGCTTTTTCCCGGATTGTGTCGGTAACGGTCATTGTGTAGTCGCGCACAGAACCTTCTATGCCGAGAGTTCTGAGCAACTCAAGATACCGTTCGACCTCGTACCGGTCGCCGGGAGCGGGGACGATACCGAGATTGAAAAAGTCCATGGCCTCGTTTTCATTAAACGCGATTCTCAGTTTGGCATCGGAAAGACGTATAAGTGCGGCGATTTCACGGTCAAACTGATAGGAGAGGAAAAAGGCGAGATCGTAGCCGTTCTCTTTCAGTGATTTGCCGAAATCCCTGAACTCTTTTGAGCCGGGCGATTCTATATAATCGCCAAACGTGATTACCTGGTCAATTGTAGGATCACGCTGAATGAGGACACTCCATGCCTCATGAACACCGACATGAATTTCCGCCTCGCTGAAATGCTCCCGCAAAGACTTGAATACCCGTGTCGCAAGAAGAACCGTACCCATACGTTTGTAGGGTATGATGAGTATCTTGCCGGGATTGAGAAGCAGACGGGTCATATTGACCGGTGCTGAGTCTCCTGGAATGCCGGAAAGCCCCTGACGGCCTTTAAAAAGAGTCTTTTTGAGAAAATCCGAAATTGCTTTCATGAAAGCGCCGGGAAAGAGAAGTCGCACAAGACTGTGACTGGTTTCTGTCGATGCGAAATTGCTTTTGGTAATATTTTATGCAAGATACGTAAAAAAATTGCTACGACAAATAAAAAATCATGTTTTTCCATCAGGTTTGAGCCTGATAATGCCGATTTCTTTCGATGAGCGGGTAAAATGAAGGGTTGAGTTGCCACTGATCTCGATTTTTTTAGCAAGATCGACCTTCTCACGTTTTTCCGTGGAAGACGAGAGGAACATTTCGATACAAGGTAAACAGCTGACATTCGATACTATGGAAAGGATTTTGAAGGACTGGTTTTGCGCGCATTCCAGTGTTTCACCGGGAGCCAGAGCCAGACGTTCTTTTTTGCCGTTATCGATGATGACATATTCAATTTTGCTGTCGATGATTTTCAGAAATGTACTGCCGATGATATCGTTATTCTTGATCATATCGATGCGATAAAGACCGTAATCGCTGTTGAGGCTGTAGCGCTGAAGAATATCCCTGCCGGTGTCGATGAGATAACCGGTGTCCTCTGCATCGTTATAGGCTTTATTGCCGACAAATCCCCTGAAATTGACGCGGAAATCACGGTCGAGAGGATCGATTGTGGCTGCGTTCTCAATTTTTATTTTATCGCCGTTGACGACCTCGAGTGTGTCATTGGCCGCAACTCTATATATATTTCCTCCGCAATTGATTGACATGTGGTCGAGAGAGACGATGTGTACATGCGGCGATTCTACAATGTCTTCTTCTGCTGTGATATCAATTTTCACCTCACCGCATTCGAAACTGTCCTTGTAGACACGGATCGTTGTCGGCTGGGTGATGGTCGCGCTTCTGTTAAGGTCGTTTGTGATGCCGTGTCCCAGAATATCGACAGAAATGCCGCGCCGGTAATTAGCAACGACCGAGGTTACCGTAATGGAGCTTCCTTTTTTCAGCGACAGCGTTGCCTTGTTTTTAATTGCCAGGGGATTCGGGTTGCCCGCAATTGAAACGACGAGGTGTTCGAGCTCAGGGGCGGGAAGGTAGACACTCGGGTGCTGCGGTACTATACCGAATTCCTGCATGAACGCGTTAATGGCGATGGTTTCGTACTGGACTTTCGTCTCGATGGAACGAATGCTTTTGGATGTTTCGATACCGTAGCCCGGAATCCCGAAAAGTGAGAGTGCGTTGTAGGTAGCACTGCCGCGCTGTTCCTTGTGGCGTGACTCGTTCGAGAACGTATCGTGGTTATTCAAATGAAATGTATGGTCTTCATTCCGTATGGTGGCGTTTATATTTGCGATTACTCTTTCCGCAGGCCCTTTTATATCGATTTTTCGCCCATTGTCGGTTGTGTAGACATCAGTATCGATGATAATCGACTGTCCGTAACGCATGGGATTCCTGTTGTCGGAAATATATACAGGGCTGTAATACCCCGAGCCCTCGTGAAGGTTGAGAAGTACGTCACTTTCAGCCATCAGGCTTTTCAGTATCTCGACAATACGGGAATCGTAATCGTCATCCTGTACGGTTTTTGGCGCGAATTTACGGTTCATATCTCCGTTGACACCGCGCGAGTTCTGCCTTATGGAAAGGAAATTTGCCCTCGGCACGACTATCAGGTTGCCGACCTCGAGCAGGAGGTCAGCATAGAGATCGGCGGCAATATAACCACCGGGCTCATCACCCTGGATACCGCCGATAATCATCATTGTTTTACCGGGTTCTTTACCGTTGATACGGTATATTGTCAGCTCATTGTCCGTATTTTCAAAATATTTTTCCACGATAGTATCAGCCTTGGCAAATACAGGCGATACAAACAACAATACGATGATCATTAATTTTGATATTCTGGGCATGAACTCACACTCCACGTGAAACGGCATTCAGAATTCAGACCGTGCCGTTTTGATAATACCTGTCAGCGAGGATATCTCCTGCAGGTGAATAGATCAGTACTCTGAAACCGTCAATCTCCAATGTGTCAATATCATCACTCAAAGATACGGTCATTGAATTATTTTCACGGGGATACAGCAGCATCCCGTTTCTGAAATCGACTGGGAGACCGCGAAAAAGCGGATTTCGCGGAATTACCTCGACGATAGATCCGTCACCTGATGAAGAATTGACTATCAACCAGACATAGACTCTTTCATATGTGGCGGTTTCTGTAAAGTCAACATCGAATGCCAGGCTGTTGCCGCTTTTACGGCTGATTGTTAGGCTACGGATGCCGTTTTGTGTATCAGTTGGATTTTCCGGTTTGTCAGTTGCCACAAAACTTGATGTTGCCGGGGCGCTGGTGATCTGATTACTCTTGACCGAATCCTCCGCCATTCTGCCCGAAATGAAATAACCGCCGACTGCACCTGCAATCAAAAATGGTAGAAAAAGCATCAATGCAGTACCGTATGTAAAGCGAATGGTAAGAGGCTGATGAGGCCTTTTCAGTATGATGATTGTAAACGGCGGTTTCAGCATTTGCTACAATCTCCGGAAGTGTTCATTCAGAATTTTCCATGTACCATTTTCCCGAATGACCTGCAGCGTTTTAATTCCAGTCTGATGTTTGATGTTCGATGCCGAGTAATTTTGTGTAAAGGTAATAATAAGTCCTGAGTTGTGCCTGAATATGGAAATCTTGTCGATGTTGACCTGATTGACCTTATAAGCATTGAAAATTATTTTTTTTCGGGCGATCCATTGTTTTCTGTTCATTCTTTGAGAACTGAATGAGCTTGAATAGCAGGCGCCATACTTTTCGATGTTTTCCTCCGCCCATGCGGAGCGCCATTTTTCCAGGAAGTCCATGATATCCTTGCGCTGGATCAGAATATCTTCTTTCTTTGACATGGCGAGGGAGTCGACAATTACAATCGGGGTATTAAAAAGATCGATATAATTGCTCAGAAGCTTGATATCGTCGTTGTCCGTAACAACACAGCCTCGTGTATCATTTGGCGAGCTGTTCTCGAACGAACGGTCGGTTCCGTGAAGCCAGATTCCACCGCCGTTTTTTCCATGCATGCGGTCTATGCTGTTCGGGAAATTTGTGGCAAAAGCCATTTCCCCGTAAAGGTAGGCGTTTTTTTTGCCCACCATCGATAAAAGCTGTTGCCGTGAATACTTATTGACGAAAAAGAACGCGCCTTCAGGTGTTTTCTGGTCACCCTCTTTTATTTTGTCACCGTGATTTCTGCCGGTTTTGCATTCGATGGTCTGTTTCAGTGTGCGTTGGTCATTCTCATACTGAAGAAGGTACAGCTGGTATGATGCTTTATCGACAAGGATCAGATACGGCGAGACACCGTCATAAGCAAGGATATGATTCGATTCATAATTGTTGTCATTTAAGAGTGAGGAGTCGACAACTGTAACCGGCTCTGGTTCCTCGATGATGAAAGGCGGGACTATGCTCAATTCTGTCAGTATCTGTTTGAGCTCTTCACCTGTGATAGATAGTTTCGATGCCGCCTCTTCGAGCGAGGGGGACCCGGCGACTATCTGCCGTATGTGATCGATAGCGATTTTTCTGAGAACCGTGTCAGTGCGGTTTTCCGCATTTACTGGTAGTGCGTTGTAGACAGATAAAAAAATGATGCTCAGTATGAATAGAATGAACATGATTGAGTGGCGTTTTTGTCGTAGTATTTTCATAAAGGATCCTGATAGTAAAAAAGTAATTAACACGAGCGGGAAATTTTATGTATAATATATAAAATCAGTGACTTTTGTCAAGACAACTACATTTTCTACTTGGGAATTGAAGTCTGTTTTTTTAATTCGGTTCATTAACATGTATAATGAATGTATTCTTTTTCATTCTACTGGAAGACTGTGTAAAATAATACATTTTATTTCCGAAAAGTAGAAATTTGAAAATACCCGCCATTTTCTTCAGCACGGAAGATTTCCTATGATGATTGTATTACTCGCTACCGGTTGCCTTTTTTATTGCATCGGTGTAGGCGTGATCGTTATCGGGATATGTCGGGCACACACTGAAAAAAACGCCGGACCAGTGTCTGTTACAATTATCCTGGCCGCCCACAACGAAGAGAAATCCATCTCAGGCTGCCTCGATTCGCTGCTTGCCCAGGATTATCCCCACGAGCTAATGACCATTATTGCTGTTAATGACAGGTCGACAGATGGCACCGCTGAAATCCTCGATCAGTACCAACAGCGATCAAGCCGTATCAATGTCGTGACAATCGAACGTGTTCCGGACGGCATTTCGCCTAAAAAAAACGCACTTGCCCGAGCGCTTGAACTTGTTCAAACTGACGTGGTCCTCCAGACGGATGCTGACTGCGAACCGCCGGAAGGGTGGGTGAAGGGGATGGTAGCTGCATTCGGTGACAATGTCGGCATGGTTGCCGGTGTTGCTCCATATTCAGACGGAAAGGGCTGGCTCAACTCATTTGTGCGCCATGAATATCTCTGGAATGCCGCGCTCGCGTCCGGCATGATCGGATTGAAACGGGGTAGTCATGCCTCGGGGCGCAATATGGGGTTCAGATTGTCAGCGTTCAAGGCCGCAGGTGGTTACGGGGAAGGTATCAAAGTTCTTTCCGGCGACGATACTCTTTTGCTTCAAAGCATTAGCCGCAGAACTGAGTATGAAATTGTCAGTGTCCGTGCCCCGGAAACGCATGTTTACACAGAATCTCCCGCCGGCTTTCCTCAACTCATCCGTCAGCGGATCAGACATATGTCGACCGGCCGTTATTTCGATATCATCCATATGGTAACCGGCGTCGCTGTCTATACTTTCCATGCGTTGATGCTTGTGGCTATACCGCTTTCACTCATTCTTCACAACCTGCTTCCTTCGTTGTTTGCGGTTTTTCTTCTTAAGCTGATTGTTGACTCGATCGCCTGTATTGTGGTTAATCGGAATATATTTCTTTCGGTTGAGTGGCGGCGTTTTGTCATCAACGAAATCTTTCTTGTGCCCTATATGGCAGTCATGCCGCTGCTCGGTACAATTATTCCCGTGAAATGGAAAGAAAAAGGTTGAACAACGTTAGATTTTTGTGTATATTAGTAATCTTCAAAAGCGCGTGCGCCCATGGCCCAATGGATTAAGGCATCTGACTACGGATCAGAGGATTGGGAGTTCGAATCTTCCTGGGCGCACCATTTTTTTGCACCTGTCTTTATGGCAGGTGTTTTTTTTATTTTCATCCTCGCTAACAACATCTTGGGCTATTGTTATCGCTCATATATTACTATTGCCTGCCATGATTTCGTTCTATACTTTATTGTTAGATACTGTTGTTGTAAAAGTGTTCCTGTCACTGACGACTGAACGCAAGGGAGGAATCATGGAAACGCGCCGTTTGTTCATAAAAGAGGTGGCATCGGTTGGCATGGCATCGATTCTTATGTCAAAATCCGCACCTGTTTTTGCCATGTCACGCGGTGTTAAGGGTGAGGTTACCCTTGAGGAGGCATGGGACCTCCATCGAAAATGCCTGATCATCGATGCCCACCAGGATACTACAGTCAGGCGCTTTGGCCGGGGTGAGGACCCGAAAGGCTGGCTTAAACGAGATACATCCTATCACACCGATGTGCCGCGAATGCTCGAGAACGGTCAACAGTTTGTGGGGCTTTTCCTCATCGAGGATGCCGGTGCTACCGATCTATGGACTATTACCGAATTTGTGCTCGAACAGATAGATTCCCATCCCGAGTTGTTTGTGAAAGTTCTGAGCTCGAAAGATGCTGTCTGTGCCGGAAAAGAGGGCAAGATAGGTGTGGTGATGGAAATCGAGGGGCCTGCACGTTGGCTGCAGGGGAATATCAACATCCTGAAACTGCTTTACCGTCTCGGTCTCCGCTCAATGCATATAACGCACGGTGAGGGGGGTGAGGAGCCGACTTTTCTCCAGGGGACTCGAAGTATCTCTGGTCCTTGTACTCCACAGGACAGGATTGATCAGCGGAGAAATTTTGTCGGCCTCACGCCCTGGGGATACGAAGTCATGAAAATGCAGAACGAAATGGGGATTATTGTCGACACCTCCCACTGCAATGACAAGGCTT
Organism: Candidatus Latescibacterota bacterium; assembly: GCA_963668435.2. GTDB lineage: Bacteria > Latescibacterota > Latescibacteria > Latescibacterales > Latescibacteraceae. Next base: position 496,022 of record CAXXSC010000010.1, on the reverse strand, counting down.
GGTTCGATGTCATGGAACACTCTGAAACCCCGCCGATCATGAGCCATACCGCCGTTTTCTCACTTTGCAACCATTATCGCTGCATGACCGATGATATGATTCGTGCGCTTGCTGAGCGTGGAGGCGTAATGGGTATCGTTGTTCTGCCGGGTTTTATCGATCGAGATCCGCAAAAAGCGACTATCGACCGTATTGTCGATCATATTCTGTATGTCCGGGATATGGTGGGCATGGATACTGTCGGGTTCGGTTCGGATTACGACGGTTTTACAGCTCCGCCCATTGTGAAAGACTGCTCGCAGCTTGTGCTGCTCACTCAGGCAATGATGAAGCGCGGCATGAGCGAGGAAGAAATCAAAAAGTTCTGGGGAGGCAATTTCCTCCGGATTTTTGAAGAGGTCATCGACCCTCATTCCGCCTGAATGCGGCTGCAGACTGCTAAAAAGGGCGGCTTTATTCACGGCCGCCCTGTATATTATTTGTCTCTGCGCCAATCAGAAACGTTTTGTATAGATATGACAGTAAGGCGTCTTGCCGTTTTCGGCGTAATAGTCCTGATGATAGGTTTCTGCCGCCCAGAAATCTCCGGCTGCTTCGATCTCAGTGACCACTTTATACCCTTTGTCTCTCAATTCTTTAATGAGCTTTTCGGAAATCTCCTTCTGGCTTTCATCAGTGTAAAAAACTGCCGAACGGTATTGGTCGCCGATATCCGGTCCCTGGCGATTGAGTTGTGTCGGATCGTGAATCTCTAAAAAGAGCTTTGCCAGTGTCTCGAAATCGGTCTGAGAGGGATCGTATTCAATTTCGAGCGTTTCCGCATGTCCTGTTTTGCCGCTGCATACCTCTTTGTATGTTGGATTCTCAGTGTTTCCTCCCATATATCCGACAGTTGTTGCGATGACACCTTTCATTTTCTGAAAATGATATTCAGTTCCCCAGAAACAGCCACCCGCAAAATAGGCTTTTTCTGTGCTTTCGGGATTGGCTGTAAATGTCAGCGAGAGCGAGTTGACACAGTGCCGGGTGTTTTTATCGGTGAATCCTTCTCCCATGAAAACATGCCCGAGATGACCTCCACAGTTTGCACAGGTGATTTCAGTACGCTTACCGTCTGCGTCCGGAGTTCGCTTGACAGCACCGGGGATTTCATCGTCAAAGCTTGGCCAGCCGCATCCTGCATCGAATTTGTCACTCGAACGGTACAGTGGGGCATCACATTGCTTACAATTATATGTACCCCTTTCAGTGAAAGAATAATACTTCCCGCTGAAAGGTCTTTCGGTACCTTTATTGATGATAACACGTTTTTCCTCATCCGTGAGTTTATTGTATTTCATGCCGTTCTCCGTTCTATTGTCTGCCGAGACGCCTTCAGCTACTATCAGGGAATGAATAAAAACATAGGTGATGGCGGCGGCTGCAATGAAAATGAACAGTGTCCTGAAAAGCCTGTATTGTCCTTTTATGTAGTTATCCTCCGCGTATGGTTTCACCGTATAAGACGTTTTGCGCGGATTCCGGTTCCACGGTTGAGCGATCACTGCTGGGAGGAGGCAAAAAAACAAGGCCACCGATGTTCTGACGATGGCCTTGCTTATGATTATATGTGATGTCTCCCGAATGTTTCCGGAAGGGTGTTACATGGTAATGTAATCCGTGCCGTAGGGTTTCCGTTGCGGGCGATGAAGCATGGAGTTGGCCTTCTCGTTACCGATGAAACGTTCGGTTTTCGGATCCCATTTCAGTTCGCCGGGAACTTTCATGGCGATGTGGCTTATAAGACATATGGTACATGCTCGATGACCGATTTCAGCGGGAGAGATCGGCTGTTTTCTTGATTTGACACAATCCAGCCAGTTACCGTGCTGCTCTTTACTGACATAAAGATGCTTCTCATTGGCACCGATACCATCCTTGATGATTGCCGGATCGCTGGCGTCGAGAGCTTTTTTACTCTTTTCCGCCAGGACCGGATCACTTGATGATGCCACATAATTACCGCGGGATACAAATACCCAGCCATCGCTGCCTTCGTAGCGTACGCCGTTGGTATAGCCGCCGCTGGTGAGCTGCGTTATTCCATTTGCATATTCTGCCTTGACCATGAAATCACCATGGACATTCCATAGACCGGATTTTGGGAACTGGGCGATAGCCTCTACCGATATCGGTCCTGTCAGTTCCGTGTCCATACCCCATGCGGCGGAGTCGAAATGGTGTTGTCCCCAGCCGGTGATCATTCCCGAGCCGTACTGCTCGCAGCGAAGCCAGCCGGGACGGCTGTAGCCCTCCTGCGGGTGAACGCCGATTTCGGTGTAGGGCACTTCGGGGGTAGAGCCAAGCCACATATCGTAATTGAGATTGGCTGGAACCGGCATGGGTGCTGCTTCCGGACCAGCGGGATCGCCGGGAAGGCCTATCTTGACTGTGTGTATTTTACCGATACGGCCGTTACGAACCAGTTCTGCGGCAATCCTGAACTGGGGCATTGATCTCTGCTGTGTCCCCATCTGGAGGATAACGCCGGTTTTTTTGATGGCATCTGCCAACTGACGGCCTTCGACGACAGTAAGTGAGGTCGGTTTTTGGAGATAGATGTCCTTTCCTGCCAGAGCTGCCTCGAGCGCGGGCTGTGAGTGCCAGTGATCGGGGGTGCTGATGACGACTGCATCGATGTCTTTGTTTGCCAGCAAGTCTTTGTAATCGCCATACATTGCGACCTCATGGTTACTGCGGCCTTTTTTCTCGGCATAATAATGGCGGACAAACTCACGGCCTTCTTTCATGCGTTTGCTGTCGACATCGGAGACCGCAATTAATCGAGCGGAGTCAAACTGCATTACTCCCGGCATATCGTGGTCACGGGCGATTCTTCCGCAGCCGATCTGGCCAACATTGATAGTGTTGGAGGGCGCATTCTGACCAAAAACAGTTGATGGCATAATAGCTGGGAAGCCGATGGTGCTTCCCGCCGCGGCTGTTCTTTTCAGGAAATGGCGTCGTTTCATGGATGATTCCTTTTCATGAGGGCGAAGTCGATTTTGCCCGCAATGTTATGGCAGTGAATGTAAGAAATGTTTATATTTAAGAATAATATCGAAAATAATTGTCTGAGGACAATAATTATTTCTTATTTGAAAATATAGATAAGTTTTATTGTTGAAATATCGATCGAGTTACTAATAAATACTTGCTTTGTTCTTTTGTTTGTGCTACTTTTGTCTCGGTGCGTGTTATATCGTGAATCTATCGTAAAGGATTTCTTTATTATGAAACGGCAAAATCTTGAAATTTTGTTTATAATTTGTCTCAGTGTCGTTATGACTGGTTGCCTCGGTGTTTCAAAAATGTATTTCGGTAAGAGCGAGCTGAAAACTGGTGTCAATCCCGATGAGCTGTATCCTGGCTGGGCAAAGACTGACCGCTGTACCAAATGCCACATGGCCTGGACTTGGGAGTACGGATACTATCGCGGCTGGGACCGTCATGGCTTGATCAGCGATTATTCCAAAGTCTCGCCCACCGGTTACAAGGATCCTTATGGGCTCGATGTTCCGGTCAATACTTTCCAGCAGTATTATTATACTGATTGGTGGCATGGTGAATGGCTTGAACAAAAGGCTGATGTCAAGCCTGAGATGCATTTCACAGGTTATGGTCGTATAAATGACGGGACCGCGACTCCTGAAGATTTCAAGGGCAATGTCATTGTCGTTGATCAGGCCGGCGCCGGTGATATGAAAACTATCCAGGCTGGTATCGATGCCGCAAAAACGGGTGACCTCGTATTTGTCCGTGCCGGTACATATAAGGAAAGTATCACACTTCATGAGGGGATACGCCTTTGGGGCGAGAATGCTTTCACGACAGTTATCGACAGTGAGAACAAAGCCTCCGCTATTATAGCGGCGAACAACTGCGATATTTCCGGTTTTACATTGACCGGCACCGGTTTCGATTACAGTAAGGACCGTTTCCGGGCCGCCGTTCATGCGGTTGACTGCGATTCTACCCTTGTCATTCGTGGAAATCTCTTTTTCAGCAACAGCGTTTTCGGTGTTCTTGTGGAAAGTTCCAGGTCGGATGGCTATGTCACCAATTCGGAAGACCGCTACATCACTCCCGACAACGCGTTGGAAAATCTCGAATATAGCGGTTATGCCAATCCTCTGATTATCGGCAACACATTTTATAATATCGGTGAACGGGCTATTTACTGCATCCATTCCTCACCTGAGATCGTCAACAATATTTTTATGGGTAATCTCAAGACACTCGGTATGACCCAGCTTTCCAAGCCGTTTATCCATCATAATGTTTTTTACCGCAATACGGTTTCCATCAATATAAACCGTTCCACACCTGTTGTCGCTAATAATATCATGTATAAAAACAACTGGGGACAGCGTATCATGGAGGGGGCTTTCCCGGTTATTTACAGTAATATCACCTGGGAATCGCCGTATTACAGTGAATTCGGCGAGGACGGCAAACATCTGATCTATGATACGATTCCGGGAACGGGTGAACTTAACAGCGATCCCGTTTTTGTCGATCCAGATCAGGGCGATTTCAATTTCAAACCTGAGTCGCCGTTTTATGGCAAGAATAATTCTCCCAAGGGTTACGGCATTATCAGCGGCAGGGGGATACAAGTGCCGCCGACAATTGCCTGCAAGTATTCCTGGGCAGACGAGTTCCTGCACAAGACCGATGAAACAAACGCTATTATCGATGCTGTCGATATGCAGAACGACAAAATTAAGCTGCTTGATCTTGCATATACCGTGGAATATCGCAGCTTCATGGCTGCTGAATATGATTCTACCGGCCAGCAGATGAATACCACAATTATGACCGAGCCAGTCAGCGGAACCTCTTACTCGGTGAATCAGATGCAGCTTGAGGGGCGTTCGCGGACAAAGCAGTACCAGTCTCATCAGTTCTTCGGTCAAGAGGCGGTGGAGGATTCGGGCACCGTTGTTTTCGATGGCACAATTGTCCGTGCGCTCAGCGGCCGTTTCAAAACCGACTATCCTGATAAAGACATGGCATACACGGTTGGGGAACTTCCCGCCCGTGAGAATATCGGCGGCCTTTATTTCGATTATGACCAGTTTTTAAATGGTGCAATCGGACCGGGCGGCACTTTTTACTACGGTTATCTCAGGATTCTTGGCGGCGAGGTGCTGCCAGACCGTGAAATGGTCGATGGTCATGAGTGTGTTGTTGCCCGCTATCCCCATCTCGGCAGTGATCAGGTTTATAAATTCTATCTTGATCCCGAGATCGGATACCGTCCACGACGTCTCGAGCAGTATTTCGAGCGAAATCTCTACCGTCGCATAGATAATTATGTATATACCTCACACGACGGCGTTTATCTGCCGATCGCAGCAACGATTACCGATTATGCTGTCAAAGAGCCTGATGTCGGCAGGGTCATCGGGCTGACCACACTTCGGGTTGATCCCTCACATTTCGTTTTGAATGGCAACAGGCTGAATGTTGCATCGATTCTGCCTGCTCAGCTCGATTTCATCGATCGGGCTAAAAACGGCACATGGGTCAAGCCCCCGAAGGTGAAAAAGCATAAGAAGAAAAAATAACCGTTAACCTTTTCCATGGAAAGGAAGTATCATGAAGTCGTTGTTTCGCGTTTTTCTATTATTCGTTACCGTGGCCTGTCTCACTCTGGTTGTGGTTGGGTGCAGTGACGATGATGATGACAAGAATCCTGTAGGCTCTACCGATAGCGCCGGTAGGCTCGCGGTAGTACAGACCACTGGTGATGATGAAGACAATATCGCGATTATCGATCTCGAAAAAGGGACGGCATCTATTGATCTTCTTCCTGTCGGCGGTACCTGCAACATGACGCAGTATGGCGATTATGTTTACATCGTTGACAAGGGAAACGATCGTATCATCAAATTTGATCCTGAGAAGGCGGCGGCCATCTCTGAGATGTCGACCGGTGCTGCCACCTCGCCCAATTCCATTGTTTTTGTGTCGGCGACGAAGGCATTTGTTACACTGAGCGATGCGCCCTATGTGGCAATTGTGAATCCTTCGGATATGAGCCTGACAGGCACGATCGATATCAGTGCTATGGCCAATGATGATGGTGATCCCGACCAGTATCATGCGGTTTTGAAAGATGGGAAATGCTTTATTGCACTTCGTCGCTCTTCCGGCAGATCCCTGTCCGATCATTCCAGCCTCGCAGTTATCGATGCCGCTGCCGACACGGTCATAACCGAGTCGATTCTTATTACGAACGGCACCGGGGGGGCAGGAAGGCTTTGTCTCGGTGGCCAGGCTCTGGGCGCTCAGGCTGTTTCTGGGAATATTTATCCTTATTCCATCGGTTCTGTCAGTGATCCGGCGGATGGCGCCATTGAAATTTTTGATGTCGACACAATGAGCTCTTCGGTTCTGATGAGTGAAAGTGCAATGGGCGGCAGCATGCTGATCTGGGTGTTTGATACTGCCACAACCGGTTATGCCATCACGGGACTCAATAAATCCAGCGGTGGTGAGGGTTGGAGCCTCAAACGTTTCGATCTTTCCGCGGGCACTTTCGAATCTGTCAGTTCTTTCCAGAAGTCCGAATACTGCTGGGGCATTGATTGCACATCGGATGGCCTTGTTCTGGTCGGAAGCAAGGATGAGGAAAATCCCGGTGTCTGGATTTTTGATGCCAAGAAAGATTATGCGCCGGTTTTCGAGACACCTATCGATGTGGGATTGCTCCCTCAGCGAATCCTGGTTGTAAGATAGTACTTTAGAGCTTATATTAGATTGTTCAAGGGTGCCGGGCGCTTCAACTCCCGGCATTCTTCATATACCGCGCTTGTTTCTTACTGTTTTAGGTGTTTTATGCTGAAAAAATTTATTTTCATACTCTTTCTGCTTTCCTCTTTTTCCGGACAGCTTCTCTATTGTGAAGAACTTACCGGTGTTGTACGTGACGCAGATACCGGTCATCCTCTTGACAGCGCTTCTGTCTATCTTTTGAACCGGACTGTCGGCAAGTACAGTGGCCCGGACGGCTTCTTTGTTTTGCAGGGGCTGACTGCCGGCTCCGATACGCTTATATGCCGAAGGATCGGATATACAGAACGTCGACTTCCCGTTTCCATTCCCGGCAGGATTGAAGTCTTGATCGATGCGGAACCTGTCGAGCTCGAAGAGGTGGTCGTACGCTCCCTGTCGCCTTCTGAATTACCTGCAAGCGAACGGACGACAGCTTCTGTCACTGTTGTGGAACGTGAGGATATTCCGGAGCGTTCCTTGACCCTTGACCATGTTCTTGACAGTCAGGCTGGTGTCGATATCAGGACTATGGGTGGCGAGGGGGCAAAAAGCGATATCAGTATACGGGGTTCTACCTCCGAACAGGTGGCAGTCTACCTCGATGGTGTTCCTTTAACGGCAGGGGGTAGTGGTGTGTCCGGTCTTTCCCAGGTTCCCTTGTCCAGGGTGAAAAATATCGAGGTCTACCGGGGATCATCGCCGGGTGCTTTCGGCGCCGGTGCGATTGGCGGTGTCGTCAATATCAGTACTGTTCCTCCTGATGACGCGAAAAGTCTGAACGGTTCGCTATCATACGGTTCGTTCAACACAAGCCATCTATCGGTTGCAGGTTCAATGGGAGTCACTGATAATCAGCGCATTTCCCTTTCTATCAATCGCAGTGAAAGCGACAATGACTTTGAATTTCTTGATGATCGCGGCACCTATCTTGATGACAGCGATGACGGTTGGGAAACACGAAAAAACGCCGACTTACTCACGCAGACTTTCACTGGTGGCTGGGATGCAAAAGTGAAATCGGATGCGCGTTTCCGGAGTTCGCTGATGTATCGTTCGATAGACCGCGGTGTATGCGGACTCGGGCGCCGTCCAGCATATCATGCCCGCCATGAATCGGAAAATCTTTTCTGGCAGGGACGTTTCGATTGGAAAAACGCCCTGACAGCACAGGCGTGGATATCCCGCGAAAACCGTCTTTTCTTTGATCCCGATGACGAGGCAGGTCGTCGTGGAAGACAGAAAACAGACACCGATATTGATGTCGAAGGTGTGCAGGCACAGTATAATTATGCCAAGGGGCTGACACTGACACACCTGCGAGCGGAGTATCGCCGCGAGACTTATGAATCCTCAGATAGTTACCAAAGTGACCTGACACTGCCGTCCCAGCGTAAACTTGCCGCAGTTGGTGCGGAAACGGAAATATTTCTCTTTGACGGCGTGTTGCTTATGCAGCCGCGCATCCATTACAAGCACATCGATGACAGCATTCAGGATGTCGGAAACTTTGTAGGGGTGGTCGGAGATTTTCGCTCGAAAAAGCGTGACTCATATACAACCGCCCTTGGTATCCGTTACCGTCCCGTGAAAACAGTCACTGTTCGGGCGAATGCAGGGCTTTATACACGCGAACCCGATTTCAATGAGCTTTTCGGTGATACTGGTGATGTTGTCGGGAACACTGAATTGACGAGTGAAAAAAGCCTGAATATCGATTCCGGTGTGAGTTTTGATTTGCCTTCATTCTGGCCTGATATAGATGTTACCGCTTTCTACAGGAAAGCCGATGACCTTATCCAGCGACGGAATTACGGGGATTATCTGGTTGCCGAAAATATAGCCAAAGCCCGTATTATAGGTATCGAAAATGGCCTGAACGGTAAAGTCGGCTGGCATAATACAAGCTACCGGATGTCATTCTCTTATCAGGAGGCGTTGAATAAATCAGACGCTACATTGTTCAGGAAGAACAGGTATTACAACAAGTTCCTGCCATATCATCCTGAATGGCAATTCGATGGTGGTGTCAAACTCGATCTCGTGGGGCAGCTTCGTCTCGGTTGGAAAGTCGGCTATGAAAGCGAGTGTTACCGAGGCCCCTCGAACCTCGATGAAGAAATGATCGAAGAAAGGATTCTGCACGATCTGTCTCTCGAATATCCGTTACGGCAAAATATCAATGCCTCGTTCGAGATAGTTAACCTGAGCGATAAGCAGTATGTCGACCGCTGGGGTTATCCGCGGCCGGGCAGGGCTTTCTATCTCTCGTTTTCCTGGGAGCTTTCAATGAAAGATTCAAAGGGAGCGGAGTAATCTTTCAGCGGAATGATTTCGAATACTGCCTGATGACACAGGTTAATTTTTTGAGGAACGATACTTGATTTGCGCAAAGGACTGTCGAAGCTTTTTCTGTAGCTGAATATTTTAAATGTTGAAAAACGATGTCTGTGAATAAAAAAAGCAGCGGATAAGCTCCGCTGCTTTTCATTTTTGCCGTACTACTGGCCATATGCCATTGGGCTGACTCTACTAGTCTTCCTCAATCATTTTGTCATAGAACTTGACCAGGTCGCCAACATCCTCGCTCGAATTGAACTGGATGGCGGAGCGGGGGTGACGGTTCATCAGGCCTGTGATCATATAGGGGATATCGAAACCCCAGAGAAGGTCTTTGCGCATCGGTTCGATTGTATCCTGGATGCATTTAAGGATCGGCCTGAGTTTGAATTTCGGGTTGTGCAGGAATCCGACAAGCTGCTCCGTGTTGCAGTTGCCTGCGCCGCGTCCGAGACCCGCGAAACTGCCGTCAACCATGTTGGCGCCAAGGATGATTGCCTGAATCGAGTTTGAGAAAGCGAGTTGCTGGTTGTTATGGCAGTGGATACCTACCGTTTTACCCATCGGCTCCATGTAGCGGAGGTATTTCTTTATCATGTATTCGATTTGTTCGCTGTAAAGAGAGCCGAAACTGTCGACGAGATACATCATATCAGTCTCAGATTCGGCGATCAGCTCCAGGGCCTCGTCGAGCTCGCGCTCAGCCACAGTCGAAATTGCCATGAGGTTGACAGAGGTCTCGTAGCCCTTGTCATGGGCATCCTTGATCATATCGAGTGCAACCGGGATCTGGTGGATATAGGTCGCGACCCTGATAATATCGATAACGCTTTCACTTTTGGGAAGGATGTCTTTTTTATAGTCTGTGCGTTCGGCATCGGCCATAACTGCGATTTTCAGGTCGGTGTCGTTTTCGCCGACAATACTGCGAAGATCCTCTTCAGTTGTGAATTTCCACTTACCGTTCTCTTTTGTTGAAAAAATAGCGTTTGAAGCTTTGTAGCCGAACTCCATGTAATCAATGCCACCATCGACGCATGCCTGATAAACGGCTTTTACCACACTGTCGGGAAACTGATGCTTGTTCATAAGGCCGCCGTCGCGGATAGTGCAATCGACGAGCTTGATTTCAGGACGGTATGAGAGCCAGCGTTGGGCCGAGTTTTTCAGTTCATCGCTTTTTTTTGCAGGCGCCGCCTGAGCGGGTTCGGTTGCTTTTCGTGAAGTTGCCATTTCATTTTCCCTGTTGGTATGTGTGGTACGTCGTATTCAATGTCAATAGATCGATAAAATATAGTGCTTTCAGGGCTTTCTTTCAAGTGTTTTCCGTGTTTTGCCTGAAAGGACCATTTGCCATTGATTTCTTATCGGAGAACTGATATACTGATACTATAGGTTAATCGATTTCATCGCACATTGTGAGTGTCCTTTTAACAGGGGTGGCTTATGCAGCTCGATCCTCTGCTTCTTTCCCGTATACAGTTCGCAGTCACCATCGGATTTCATTTTCTGTTCCCGCCGATATCCATTGGTCTCGCGTGGCTTCTGCTTGTCATGGAAACCATTGCATGGAAGAAAGGGGACCCTGATTATCAGCGATTGGCGAAGTTTTTTGCTCGTATCCTCGGTATAACATTTGTTGTCGGAGTTGCCACCGGCATTGTCATGGAATTCCAGTTCGGTATGAACTGGGCGAAATACTCAAAATTTGTCGGTGATATTTTCGGAGCTCCTCTTGCGGCCGAGGGCATTTTCGCCTTTTTCCTCGAGTCCGGTTTTCTCGGCCTTTATTTGTTCGGCAGGAATCGTGTGTCGAGAGCGCTGCACTGGTTTTCCTGTCTCATGGTCGCTGTCGGCGCCAGTATCTCGGCTTTCTGGATTATTGTCGCAAATTCATGGCAGCAGACACCCGCTGGTTATGTCATGAGGAATGGCCGGGCGGAACTGGTCAGTTTTTACGAGGCAGTTTTCAATCCTTCGACACTGCCGCGTTTTTTCCATACAATGGATGCCTGTTTGATTGTCGGTGCTTTTTTTGTCGCCGGGATAGCTGCCTGGCTCTTGTTGAAAAATCCTGAGTCCAGTGCGGCAAAAAAAGCCCTGCGGCTAGCCGTAATTTTCGGATTTATCTTTGCGTTGCTTGAACTGTTCCCGTTTGGACATTTGCATATTGTCCGGGTTGCTGAGACACAACCGGAGAAATTTGCGGCGAGTGAGGGCATTTTTGAAACACAGTCGAAAGCGCCATTACTCTTGTTTGGCATTCCGGCGGGCAATCCTCCGAAAATACTTTTTCCCATTCGTGTGCCCGGTATTTTAAGCCTCATGCTGCATGGCGATATCAATGCCGAGGTTACGGGCATCGACGCTTTCCCCAAAGACGAAATACCACCAATTCTTCTGCCATTTGTGTCGTATCACAGTATGATTGCACTCGGCATGTATTTTATTGCGCTTATGGGTGCTTCTGTTTACCTGCTCTGGCGAGGTTATCTTTATACATGCAGACCGCTTCTCAAACTGATCTTTTACTCGTTGCCTTTACCGGTCTTGACCTGTCAGCTTGGCTGGATAATGGCGGAGGTAGGCCGTCAGCCATGGATTGTCTACGGCCTTTTGAAAACCAAAGACGCCTATTCTGTCACTGTCAGCGGTGGTGAAATACTCTTCTCGATACTGCTCTTCAGCGTGATATATATTTTCCTCGGTTCGGTCTATCTCTTCCTGCTTGCCAGAGAAATACGCGGCGGAGTCGAACCGGTTGGGGAGGGAGGGCACACCATATGATCGACCTCAATACATTATGGTTTGTTCTGCTCGGTGTTCTGCTGTCCGGATATGCCATTCTCGATGGTTTCGATCTTGGAGTCGGTGTACTGCATTTATTCACGAAGAATGATGATGAGCGTCAAACAGGCATCAATGCCATCGGACCAGTGTGGGATGGTAACGAGGTCTGGCTGCTGACATTCGGCGGAGCGCTTTTCGCCGCCTTTCCAATCGTATATGCTACTGTTTTCAGTGCGTACTACCTGGCGCTTGTTCTGCTGCTCGCCGCATTGATTTTCCGCGGTGTTTCCATCGAGTTCCGCGGGAAAATCGAGTCCAATGCCTGGAAACGTCTCTGGGACTGGGGATTCGGGCTGGGGAGCCTGCTGCCGTCAATTCTTTTCGGTGTTGCTGTTGGGAACATCCTGCGCGGTCTGCCAATTGACAATAGCGGCACATTTACCGGCTCGTTCATAGGGCTTCTCAACCCATACGCAGTGCTTGCCGGTTTGTTCAGCCTCAGCATGTTCACACTTCACGGCGCTGTGTATCTCGCAATGAAAACGGATAGTCCTTATCGCGACCGCCTTTTAAAAACCGCAAAGCCGCTTTGGATAGTATTCATGCTCCTGTTCATTGTTTATTCAGCCGCGACACGCTTTGCTGCTTCATCGCAGTTTTCAACTGCCATTGGTAATCCTTTGACATGGATAGCACTGATTGTGTTCATTGTTTCGGCTGTTTCCTTGCTTATTTCCATTGGATCAGGAAAAACAGGCCGTGCTTTTCTGGCATCATCTCTGTGTATTATTTCCGTTGTCGGGATTATGGCGTCAAGTCTCTATCCAATGCTTGTTCCGTCAATAACCGATATTTCGAACAGCCTGACCGTGTACAATGCCTCCTCAACACCTAAAACCCTGACAGTCATGCTGGTTATTGTCGTGACCGGTATTCCGCTTGTTCTGGTTTATACGGCAATCATATACCGGATTTTCAGAGGAAAGGCCTCGTCGGTTGAACATGGTTATTAAATGGCATCAATAATTATTGCTATAAATTGGGACGAGTATTCTGAGAATTAAATTTTGATCATAAGAAGAAATGATTATATTAGTAAAGGCGCTCATTTTATACTATGGATTATATATGTCAATGAATGTCAAAGGCGAAGTTCTTCGCTCACTTCCATTATTCGTTATTAAACGTTTCGGGCAGACAAAATATATGAAATGGCTCAATACCATTTCAAGTTCTGCCCATACTGTTTATTCTGAAGGTATTGACGACAAGGAGTGGTATCCGTTGACCTCGACGCTTGTGGCGCCAACGGTCACCATGTGTGACATGTTTTATCGCGGAAGCATGCGAGGAGCATGGGAATGTGGGCGTTACAGCGCGGATTACGGTCTAAAGGGCATCTACAAGGTGCTGGTGAAACTTCAGTCGCCGACAATCCTTATACAGAAATCAAGCTCGATATTCAGTTCACTTTACCAGCCCGCATCGCTTCAGGTTACAGTTGAAGATGAACGTCGGCTCTCGGTGGTTATTACGGAATTCGAGGAAATCCATTCTGTTATCGAGGCGAGGATCGGCGGATGGATGGAGAGAGCCCTCGAGATTTCAGGATGCAAACACGTGAATATATCCATCGAGAAATCGCTCGCCGATCATGACCATAGCACTGACTACAAGATTACCTGGCAGAAACGTCTCTTATAAAGATATTTCTTTCAATGATGCCGCAAATATGGAAAAACGCCGTGAACTCGATTGTTCAGCGGCGTTTTTTATTCGTCAAAATTCGATTCGGCATCCTCGATTATTTCAAGAACCTCCTCAGGGTCACCTGCAGCGAGGATTTTATTGCGAACCTCTTCCGTGTTGAGTGTTTTGGCAATGTGAGCAAGGGTCCTGATGTGAAGGCCGAACTTGCTTTTCGGCACCAGTAGAAGAAGTACGATATGTACCGGCTCACCGTCGAAAGCGTCAAATTCGATTCCGTTTTTCGAAAGGCCAATTGCCCCGACAATATCATTGATACAGTCTATGGTGCCATGCGGAATGGCGACGCCGCCACCGACACCGGTCGATATTGAGGATTCGCGTTTGAAAATGATCGACAGCACCGTTTCACGGTTTCTGAGGCTGAGCTCGTGCTCTGAAATGAGAAAGTCGACAAGTTCTTCAATGGCCTCGAGTTTTTCTTCGGCCTCGAGGTCGACTTTTATGACATGCTCATCAATAAATTCGCTGAGTTTCATGTTCAGTCAGCTCCTTTTCCCTGCAAATGAGGAACGCTTAGTTCTTGTTCTTTATACGCCTGAGTCGGTAATTGTCTTCCCTTTCACGCTCTTCCAGTGCGCCGCGTATATCGCGGATTTCTTCTTGTATTCTGGGAACGAGCATCATCTCAAGAGCGTTGATCCTGCGCGTCGTTTTTTTGATTTCTTTGCCGAGACGTTTAAGGCTCGCCTCGAGCGGCGCGAGTTCAAGCAGTTCTTCGATGATTTTCTCGAACCGGTCACGGGTCTCGAATACCCTGAGACTCACGCCGATAGAATGTTGTTCCCTGAATTGTACGCCCAGTCCCTCAACCGAATCGATTTTGGGAAGACTTATTCCCCAGTTTTTTTCGCTGTGAATATCTATTGAAACGTTCTTTTCACGGATCAGTGCGGCTGAATGCAGTGCGCCCGGCCCGTCGATGGCACGTGCCGTGTTCAGACAGTGATACGCCTGGACGAGGTTTTTGTGCAGCATATTGTGCTTTTCCATGAGCGGGCCGACGATTTTCATGAATTCCGCCATCAGAACTTCACGCTTATGTTTAAGCAGCTGAATGCCTTCTTTCGCAAAACCGAGCTGCGATTTGCGTGAAAGGAGGTTCATTCGTGTCGGGCTGACTCTTGCCATACTGTTCTATCCGCTTATATTTTTTGTCTTGCTTGCATCTGTTCAGAATTTTGATATTTCTCTGTTTGCTTATACTGCTGCCGCTCTCAATAGAAGGGTGTGGTGACACCGTCTTCCATGATCTCTGTGAAATACCGGCTCAGCAGATCTTTGTTGATCCTACTCAGTTCCTCTTTCGGGAAACTCTGTAATAGTTTCCAGCCGAAATCAAGAGTTTCCGTGATATCGCGCGGTGTCGTTCCCTGTCCGATGAATTCCTTCTCGAACTGCTGCGCAAAAGTCAGATATCGCCGGTCCATATCTGTGAGAGCATCTTCACCCATGATCGCCACAAGCCGCCTGATGTCGATTCCCTCGGAGTAACAGGCATAGAGCTGGTTCGAAAGGTCGCGGTGATCCTCGCGTGTCTTGCCTTCACCAATGCCGTTGTTCATAAGACGTGAAAGGCTCGGAAGAACGTCGATGGGAGGGAAGACACTCTGGCGGTGAAGCGCGCGTGAGAGCACAATCTGTCCCTCGGTGATATAGCCGGTTAGATCGGCGATCGGGTGTGTGATGTCGTCATCTGGCATGGTGAGGATGGGAAGCATGGTTACACTGCCTTCAACCTCCCTGATACGCCCTGCGCGCTCATAGAGTGATGACAAGTCGCTGTACATGTAGCCGGGATAACCGCGCCGACCTGGGATTTCCTCACGGGCTGTCGAAACCTCGCGAAGCGCCTCGCAATAGTTGGTCATATCAGTGAGTACAACGAGCACGTGCATGTTCTTTTCGAACGCGAAATACTCGGCGGTGGTCAAAGCGCAGCGTGGTGTCAGAATACGCTCGATAGTCGGATCGTCTGCAAGGTTCATGAACGAGACCACCTTGTTTTTGATGCCGGTGCGCTCAAAATGATCAATGAAGAATGACGCCTCGCGCCTTGTGATTCCCATTGCCGCGAAAATGACAACGAAATTCTCTTCGCCGTCGCGAACACGTGCGCCCTCCAGGATCTGTGCAGCGATCTCGTTGGCAGGAAGGCCCGCACCGCTGAAAATCGGCAGTTTCTGACCGCGGACAAGCGTGTTGAATCCATCGATGGCCGAAATACCGGTCATGATGAAATCTTCGGGTTTCGCGCGGGCTACCGGATTGATTGGCGCGCCGATAACAGGCAGGCGTTTTTCGACCGCGAGTTCGCCGAGATTATCGACCGGCCGTGCGGTGCCGTCGAAAATGCGGCCGATCATTTCAACTCCGACACCGATACGCGAAATGTCTTCTTTCAGGCGGACGCTCGTGCGTTTGATATCCATGCCTGCTGTGGCCTCGAGAATCTGTATGAGAACACGATCCTCATCTATCTCGAGCACCTGGCCGTTCCTCACGCCGCCGCCGGGCAGGATGATTTCAACCATAGAATTATAGGGAAGGTCCCTGACCCGGTCGAGGAAAAGCAGCGGGCCTGAGATATAAGATACTGTTCTGTATTCTTTCGTGGTCAGATTCATTCTGTTTCCTCCCCCGACTCGTTTTCGGTGACACCGGTTGAAAGGAGCTCTTCGATAGAAGTCAGGACTTCCGACAGTTTTTCCGGGAACTCCTTTTCCGAGAAATATTTGAGCCCGGCAAGTTCCTCGCGCAGAGGCAGTTTGAGAATTTCATCGAGCTCCCTGCCTGATGCAAGCGCCGTGTTCACGGTGTCGTAGAAAATGATATGCGAATCAAGGATACCAAGCTGTTTCTCAGGTGAGCAGGTTGCGTCGTTCTCGCTGAACGCATTCTGCTGCAGGAAATCCTCTCGCAGCATCTTGCCCAATTCCAGAGTCATACGGTCGCTGTCCTGAAGTGCGTCCGGGCCGACAAGCTGGACGACTTCCTGAAGTTCTGCGTCACGTTGGAGGATCGCAAGTGCTCTCGAGCGGTTCACGCTCCATTTTTCGCTGACTTTCGAGTCGAACCAGGGCAGGAGCCGGGAGTCGTACAGGCTGTATGAGCGGTTCCAGTTGATAGCGGGATAATGACGTCTGTGCGCGAGTGTGCTGTCGAGCGCCCAAAGCGCCCCGGCCACACGGCTGGATGACTGGGTGACCGGTTCCGAGAAATCACCACCGGGAGGCGAAACTGCGCCAACCACGGTGACACTGCCGCTACGATCGTCTTTTGTACCCGTGATCGCGAGTCCTGCGCGCTCGTAGAAATTAGCGACGCGGGTGCCGAGATAGGTCGGATACCCCTCTTCACCGGGCATTTCCTCGAGACGGGAAGAAATCTCACGCATTGCCTCCGCCCAGCGTGAGGTGGAATCGGCCAGGATCAGGGTGTGATAGCCCATGTCTCTGTAATATTCAGCAAGGGTGATGCCGGTATAAACACTCGCCTCGCGGGCCGCCACCGGCATGTTTGAGGTGTTTACCACCAGCACGGTGCGTTCGATCAATGGGCGGCCTGTCTTGGGATCGTCGAGCTCGGGGAATTCCATCAGGATGTCGGTCATCTCGTTGCCGCGTTCGCCGCAGCCGATGTAGATCACGATGTCCACCTGTGAATGCTTTGCCAGCATCTGCTCAACTACAGTCTTGCCGGTACCGAAACCGCCGGGCAGGATTGCACAGCCGCCGAGCGCGATGGGGAAGAGGGTGTCGAAAATCCGCTGGCCCGTGACAAGCGGAGTTGTCGGATCGAGCTTGCGAAGCACGGGACGTTCTTTTTTCACCGGCCATGTGTGGCTGAGCTTGAGTTCGGTGCCGTCCTCAAGTTTACCAACGACCTCGTCGATGGTATATTCGCCGGACTCGATGGACATGAGCTTGCCCGCTTTTCCCGGAGGCACCATGATACGGTGCTCGATTTCGGCGGTTTCCTGTATTGTGCCGATGATATCGCCGGAGTCGAGAATATCGCCGACGGATGCTTTTGCCTCGAATTGCCATTTTTTCGAGCGGTCGATCGCGTCGGCGCGTATGCCTCTTCCAATAAATGCGCCGCTTTCCTGCTGAAGCAGGCTCAGGGGGCGCTGGATACCGTCGTAGATGCTGCTCAGAAGCCCCGGCCCAAGTGTGACTGAGAGGGGGTCGCCGGTGCTCACGACTTTTTCGCCGAGCGTGAGTCCCGAGGTTTCCTCGTAGACCTGTATGAACGCCCGGTCGCCGTCGAGACGGATAACCTCGCCGATCAGTCCCATTTCACCGACCTCGACGATGTCGAACATCCTGACATCGGGTATGCCGGTGGCGACTACTGTCGGGCCGGATACTTTCGTGATTGTGCCGGATTCGTTTGTCATATCGATAATTTCATGATTTATTGTGTAAGTGACAGCCGGGCCGTTATGCAAGCTTGATACGGTAGCCGACCGCGCGTCTGATAATATTCTCAATTTTCACACTGCTGTCGTAGGCATATTCCCATTTTGTGATCACCGGGATACTGACAACGAGTGGAACCGAGCTTTCATCGATTTTCTTGAGCATACTTTCTGACAGGTTCTCCAGCCAGTCCTCGTCGAAAAGGATGATGCCGTTTTCTTCGTTGTTGAATTCCTCTGTAAGGATCGAGGCCGCCTCGTCGCCGTTAATGGCCTCGATAGTCCTGATTCCGGCTAGCGTGAAACCTGTTCCTTCGCCCTTGGGCACTATCGCGGTGATATTATACATAAATAAGGCTCCGTTTTATCTGGCCGGGCGAGGTCTTGAATGCGATGCCGTTGATCACTGTTCGCAGGTTGGTCAATTCGGTGAACAGCGACCACACGTAAGCGATAAACGGCCCGACACCGAACGGATCGCTCCTTTTCATTGTCAGGGCCTTGCGGAAAAGCACTTCCTCGAGGAATCGTTCCATCTCGTGGAAAAATCCAGTCTCCGCATAATAAATAATACCTTTTTCCACCGCCTCGTGGAAACGGGTGGACTCGATTGTTTCGAGCGCGTTGTCCATTTCTTTCGCGTGGGCGATTTCGTCAAGGATAGTGAATGATATTGTGCCGCCCGTGATAAACGTGTCCTCGATGTTCTTGTCCTTGACTCCGCCCCAAACATGTTTCAGTGCAGAGACAATGTTCTTCAGATCGATTTCGTAACGGATGATGTTTTTGACCATTGCCGTATCGCCGGAATCCATAACCGTATTACGCAGTATGCTCGAGTAAACATTCCTCTCGAGGCGGTTGATAATTTTTACCGGTGGGTCGTTTTTCTCTGATTCCTGAATCGTTGTCCTCAAAGCAGCGACAGCCTGGGGCGAGGCGAGTGATATTGCCCGCGCCAGTGTGAGATAATCGCCCGAATCATATGCCTCGTGCAGCGCCTCCCTGTTGATAAGTGTACAGGGAAGCATCAGTGAGGAGATATCGGCAAACGGCATTCTGCGTTCCCGTGCCACCAGCAGCGTTTTCAGGTTCCTGAGGTCGAACGATGTCAGCACCGTATCGTAATGCTCCTGCATATCTCCCTCTGCCATGCTCCGTGTCATGGAGATGCAGCGGCAGAAATGATTGGCGATACCTCTCTCGAGGCCCTCGCGCTCGCCAAGGTTTTCAAGCGCCGATTCTATATCCTCACGATACCATTCGTTTTCAAGGAGATAGGTGGTCACCGCACCGAGGTTATCGCTTTCCATCAGCGTTTCATATATCTCACGCCCGAATATCCTCGCATGACGAGCCCGTATCCTGACATTGATATATTCGATCGAGGAAACCGGTATCATCTGTCAGATTCTCCTGTATCCCCGAAAAGCATGGCGGAAACGGTGTCACCGCTGTCCGATTTCAGACGGCTCAGGCGCTGCGAAAGGGTGTTCTTGAGTACAACCTTGCTTCCCGGCCAGTGAAACTCGACACCATCTGTGAGCATCTTGTCTCCAACGACCTCGAATGACAGTTTCTGCGCTTTCAGAAAAGCCAGTACTCTTTCGGTGTGGCTTTCAGGCAAATGCAGCGATGCATCGGATGGCACATCACCGGAGCATTCGAGTATCAGTTGGCAGAGCACAGTGTCGAATTCAGGTGACTGAATCAACTCGCGGACTTTGCTTTCGGCCACGCGCCATACTGTATCGATCGCCTGGGCTTTCGCATCGTAACGTTTGACATTCATGCGGTAGCGCTCGGTATTGAGACGCTGTTGCCTGAGACGGTCGGCATCGTTCTTGATGGCTTCGCGGGCCTCGTGCATGGCTGTTTCAGCACGTTTTTGAGCGGCATTGATGATTGCTGCAGCCTCGGCCTCGGCGTTCTCTATCACAGACTGACGTTCAGATTCGGCATGTCTGCGAATAATGTCATAAAGGGCTTCATCCATAAGCAGTTCGACTTACTGTTCTTTGAAGAGTTATCGTTTTCTGCATTTTGTTACTTACAGAATGATGATCATTGCCGAAACCACGAAGCCGAGAATGACCATAGTCTCAGGAATGGCAAGGCAGATCAGGACAGTACCGATTGTTTCCGGTTTTTCGACGATGCTGCCCATACCGGCCGCACCGATCCTGGACTGGGCGATACCGGTCGCGATGGAGCAAAGACCGACCGCGAGGGCCGCTGCGACATATTTGATGCTGTCGGCCATTCCGCCGCTTGCTTCCGAAGCGTTTTCCGCTGTATCCGCGGCAAAAGCCGGTGCGATGTTGATAGCTGCAATTGCAATGATTGCGAGAATGATCAGGACTGTACGTTTCACGGTGTGCTTCCTCCGTATGTGGTTTTCGTTATTTTCTCTGTTGACGCACCAGCCGTGTTGACCGGTATATCTCCATCGATATTAGATGTCTCACTTTTCAACTGCAGTCGACTCTCCTGAACGGCTGGAAGGGGCGTCCGGAGGAGTTGAAGAATTTGGTAAAGAATTCAACATAATGAAGTCTGAGCGAATGAATGGAGGGTGAAAATACACCCATGACAAAATTGATTCCGTGAATGAACAGCCCTATGATCACTGCCAGGAAAATATTATGCGATGCCTCGGCAAGACGGTTGGCGACAAGGGCGAGGATCACACTGGCAAGGCCCACTGCCATGATACGGCTGTACGACAGGATATTGCCGAGCATTGTCAGTGTTTCAAGCAGGCCGAAAAAGCCTTCGGTGTAGACAATTCCCACGAACGATGTCAGGATGACGGCAATCGCGCCATACATCACGGCTGCGGGCAAATTGAGAAGCAATTGAAGAAAAATGGCAATAACGCTCGCAATTACGCCCATTTTCGAGACGCTTTCGATGATGCCTTTCCTATGCCCGATAACGACACTTATATATAGCTTCAGGATGAATCCCAGCATGATATGGATAATGCCGATACCTATGGAAAGCAGCAAAATAGTCTGCATGGCGTGGGCGCGGTGAAGCCACGGTACGACAGGATGCATGCCGAAACGGACCTCGCCGAGATCACCGAGGAACTCGCCGTAAAGGAACCCGAACAGTATCGTGCATATCGCTCCTGCGAGAGCGACACTCCCGATGTCACGGACAATGCCGCGCGGCGCTTTAATCTTGATCCCGATGGCTATGGCCATCAGCAGAAGGCCGTAGGCGATATCGCCAAGTATGATACCGAAAAAGAGCGGGAAAAAGAACGATATGAACGGTGTGGCATCAAGATTGTCATATTTCGGCGGCGGCAGCAGTTTCATCAGCACCTGGAAGGGACGGAGGATGCCGATATTGTTTGTCTGTGTCGGGATAGACAGCATGTCGATATCGCTGATCCTGACCTTGCTGACATTGACACTTTCGCCGTAACGTTCGGTGAGTGTTTTTGTGAGCGTGGAGAACGTCGATGCCGGGGTCCAGCCGGATACTATGAATGTATAGCGTGTCCGCACCAGTTTTGACAGGATGCGGAGTTGGTTTATACGGTCGATGCTGTAGGTATGGACATAGCGGAGAAACGCGCCGTGTTCCAGACGTTCTTTTTCGATTTTCTTGTCAACTTCTTTCAGTTCGGACGGAATATTCTCGATATTGTCGCGAATGAGCTCGATACTCTCCCTCAGACTGTCCCGGCGCAACTCACGTGGTAAATGGTATTCCGCGACACCTTCATTGCCGAGAAGCTCCCTGACCGCGAGAAGGTCTTCCGGCGCAATGACCATGTAAACACCGATGGAATTGTCCGGCATCTCCCGGTGCAGGACATAGGAGTCCGGTCCGGTTATGTCATTGATTCGATCTTTAAGGAGCGACAGCACCGCCGATTCGTTCTTTTTGAGGATAATGCCGATCTGCTCCTTGCCTGCCACCTGTCCCGCCTGTTCGAGCAGGGGGAGGAAAGCGCCGATCAGTGTTTCATATTGACGCATACTCTCAAGATCCTCCTCGAGACTGCGGCGGCGCCTGCCCTGACGGCGGATCGAGCGGGCGACTTTGGCTATCTGTTTCGACAGTGTGTCGGTGCTGAGCGCGGAAAGCTCCTCGATTTTCTCGTCATCGAGTGATGGCAGCGAACACTCGTCAATCCTGAGGATTTCCAGCAGTTCTGCTGTGGTTGCCGATAGTTCGGTATACGAGCTTAGCAGGTCCTCTCGTTTCTGGTCGAGATGAATCCGGTGTACCGATCCGAATGAGCTGTCCTCGATGGTCGGTATCTCGATTATTTCGACAGTGCCGAGGCGCTGAAGAATCTCGAGTGTTTCATCGAGGTTCTCCATGAGACCTGCGATCTCTATTTTCACCATGGGTTCTATCATCTGATGACAGGGCCTTTCATCATACCGTTCGCTCGTTGCCGGGCATGATTTTCGAGAGGATGAATTCAACTGTTCTGCTGCTGTTCACGTTGACCGCGGCTTGAAGCGAGTCGATAGATTTTATCTCTTTTTCGTGGAGTAATTCTATTTCGCTGTCAACGGCGCTCAGAAGCTTTTCACGCTCGTTTTTCTCAATCTCACGAACTTTCGCGCGTAACTCATCATCAATGCGCTTTGCCTCGGCTTCGGCATCCTTCAGGATTTGCGAAGCACGTGCCTTATGGCGCATTTCTTCTTCATGAAGATCTGTTTCGAGTTTCAAAATGCCGGGAATGAGCGATCCGGTTGATTCTTTTTTACGTTTTGGAGACATGGTCTACCGCCGGGTCGATTTCGCAGTTGTGTTGTGCTGGTGCAATAACGAAACGAAAAGGGACCCGATCGTTTTTAAAGCAACAAAACGAGTCCCTTTGCATTCTCTTCGATTTCTTTACATATTTTACTGAAGTTGGCAGGCGAAGTCAAGTGTAATCGGACTGAAAACCCCGTGTATTCCCCACTTTTTTCGCTTTTACGTGAGCAGGAAAGATGAGCTCAGAATGTAAGTGCCACGTTCAGTGAAAGATAGGTTGTGTTCTCGTCTTCAGTAAAAATAATATTGTATATGGGCATTGCTGTAATACCGGTCAACGGGCCCAGTTTTGCTCTGACACCGGCGCCGATTGAGATACCGAAATCTGTGCCGTCATCCTCGATGTCGGGCAGGCTTGAAACCATGCTTTTCACCGCTTCGAGTTTCTGGTCCCACATATAGGCGCCAACGCCGAACTGGCCGAATACTTTAACCGGGGAAAGCGGTGGTCCGAACACGTAGCGGATCGAGGGCACAATTTCAACCACATCCTGTTCTCCGCCTGCGAAATCATCCGTTGCATCAAAAGAGCTGTACCCGATACGGCCGCCGACCTCGAATGGCAGCATGGGAAGGCCGACAAATGCGTCAGCACCGATACCGAGGCCGGGATCGACAAGATCGCCGAAATCGCCGGTGGGAACATTGTAGGACGGGCCGATATCTATCGTTACTCCCGAAAATGCCGTCGTTGAAAGAAAAGCCGCCGCAGCAATCAGTGCCGGAATGAGAACTCTTTTCATACAGTACTCCTTGTCAGTGTTGTGTTTGGTATTTTTATTTGTTCCTGTTTTGTTGGCGTGTTTATATACCTTTAATGATTACCGGTTTCACGTCGAGAAACTGCGGCATGCACATCCCTATATCGGCGTTGATATAGGTCGGGTCACAGATTGTATAATTGCTGCCGCCGACAGTGATCGAATCGCCCGGGACAGCCGATGAGAATTTAACCGCCGTAGCCACATGTCCCGGGAACTGAAGTCCGACAACCTCGAGCCCCAGAAGTTCTCTGACAAGGAACCCGTAAAGGAAAGAGCGGTCCTCGCAGTCGCAGTACGGGTAGTAAAGCGACTCCTCGGGGAAAAGATAGTTCTCATACTGGAACTGCTCGTCGTCGGTCTGGTATTTCAGCGAGGTCTGCACGAAACGAAGTAGCATGTTGGCCGCAATTTTCTCGTCCTTGCCGTCGATGACCGGTTTCAGACCCTCAATCAGTGTCCGCGCAGTATCTGTCGAGACAGGCGCCCCGAAATAGACATCGAGATCGACCTGCGGATAGCTGTTCATGAACTCCATCATTGTCTCGTTAAGGGCGACGTCGAGATCATACTGAGCCCGTTCATACTCAAAGTTCAGGTGCTTTGTGGTCTCTTTTCTGCCGACTTTCGGTATTTCCGCGAATGAAAAATCGATCGCCTTCGAGGCCTCTTCATGTCTGCCCTCATAGCTGTAGAGCGATTTGGCTTCCGAGCCGTAAATACTTCCCCCGAGACCGGTGATGTAATATTTTCTGTTGTCGAATTCATAGAACGGTGCGGCATAAACTGTCTGCGGCGAGGGTATCATGACGAATATCTGGTCGTCGAGATAGCCGATCCTCGCATCGAATCCGCTGTGCACCAGCATGAACCAGACAAATACCGGACGGCGGTTGCTTTCGTCGGGATAAAGATAATACGAAACCGTGTTGAGCAGACGGCAGTATCCCCAGTCGTTCAAGGCCATTGCCGATTTCACATAGTTCGCCTGCTCGAGAAACGGGCTGTAGTCAGTTTTGCTGAAATAATCCCAGCTGCTCTTGATCGCCTCCGGACTGACACGGTTCAGAGGTGTCGCGCGTTTCCATAGCCTATCGTACTTGAGCGTTATTTCGGTGCCGTAAAACTTGATGGCGATACGGTCCGCAGGCAAGGGCGGGGCCGGTGTTTCCGATGGTTTTTCGACAGGTTTCGGCGCTGGTGCGGGTTTGGGAACCGGCGCTGGCTCAGGCTGTGACGGTGTTTCAGGCACAGGTGTTGTTTCTGGCTGTGGCTCTGGTTCCGGTTCTGGCGCTGGTTTCGGCTCAGGTTTCGCCGGAGTCTTGGCAACCGGAGGCTGTTTCGGCTTAGGGGTTGTATCCCTTACAAGACCGCTGGCGAGCTCGAATTCCTTCCATGCGTTTTCCAGAAGCTCCCCAAACTCTTCGTCAACACTCGCTTTCATTTGTGAGAATTCCGAGTCGGTCTGCTGCTTGAGCTTCTTGAATTCATCATCGGCGCTGTCGAAAATATCATCGAAATCCTGCGACGGGGATGGCAGCGTTGGCAGGATAAATACTGCAAGCAGGGGGATGAGCCTGGACAGTCTGGTCATGGCGGTCTCCAAGAGCTTGAATATAAAAGGATTATGATGTCATTATGTAAATGAAGTATAGTGCCTGATAATTGATTTGTCAACGGGAAACGAAACACAATGAAAAACACATATAACCTGCTTCTTTTCAGCTGTCTCTGGCGGAATCCTTCATGGTGATTGCGTCTTGCCGGTATGGCCTTACTTTCGTTTTGAAAAACGTCCGGCAGGGAGGCCGTGCCTGTCTCTCACATGTCATGAAAACAATACGTTTATGGACAAGGCGAATTGCCGGAATCCGGTTTCTGCTCCCTAAATAGAAACTTAATCACCATTCACCAGCTTAAAGTCCGATACCGCCCATCTTTTACCTTTCCTTCTCCGTATTTCCATGTTACTATACCTTTGAGTTTGATCATCGCGCTTAGAATCTGAATCCATTCACAGGGGGAATGCATGGGTTTTTTCGCCGAGATGAAACACAAAGCGGCTGACGATCCCAAAATCATCGTCATGCCGGAACTCGCAATGGACAATGAGGGAGTTGTCAACGAGGCCATCGAAATCGTGCAAGGGGAGGGTACTGCGATACCGGTTGGTCTGACAAGGGAATTGATTAACGATTCCGGGCTGCTGGATGAATTTGTCGAGCATTACCACGCGGCGACAGAGCTGCCGGATGCGGCTAAGCGGGTCATTCTCAAACGGCCGGTGCCCTTTGCCGCAATGATGGTCAAACGCGGATACGCTCACGGCATGATCGCGGGACGGTTCGCGACTTCCGCCAATGTCATGATCTATGTGAATGCGATCATCGGCGAGGAAGATGAAAAGATTAGATCATCGCTCTTTTTCCGTGAGGCGCCGCCGGATTACCCGGTTTTCGACCTTATCGGCATCGCAGACATGGTTGCCAATCCGAATCCCACCACGGAGGAATTATACCGGATCATTGTCACCAGTGCCGAGACATTCCAGGATCTGACCGGGAGGCCGCCGAAAATCGCGGTGCTGTCATATCTGACAGGTAAGCCACAATCCGTGCAGGCTGACTATCCCGAGGTCCGTACTATCATGGGCGCCCTCAAAATATATGAGAAGAACGGGCATCCCTGGATTCTTCATCAATCGCAGGCTGACGCGGCGCTGATTCCCGAAATAGCGAGGAAAAAGAAAGCGCCGTTCGGCGATCGTCCGGCGGATCTTTTTATCGGTACGAACCTTCATGTGTCCAATATCGTGTATAAACTGCTGGAGCGGCTGATTGTCGGCGGTGATGCCATGATAGTCACACAGGGGCTGAATTTCCCCGCCATGGACCTTTCACGCGGTGATTCGGCGCGTAGTATTGCCAATGTGATGGCTGCCTGCACGATCAAGGCGCAGATATTCGAGGGCTATGGTCGTTACGGTGAAATAGACAGGCGTTTTGTAAATATCTGATAAATGAATGGCATGATATCCGGCTGCGTTTGTCTGCCGGGGGCTGCTGTTGATGGAAGTTGATTTTCAGGAAGGATTGCTTGATTATGGATTTTCGAGGTTTTCGGGTGTGTTATGTGCTGCTTTTTGCCGCATTCTTGTTAAGTTCCTGTGCGCCTGGGGAAAGGGCTGAAATGCCGAGTTCCGGCTGGCCTGAACAGTCCAGTGTCAACAGGCCGTGGACCTACTGGTGGTGGCCCGGCAGTGCGGTGAGCCGCGAGGACATTACGGTACAGCTCGAGGGCCTTGCTGCCACCGGTATGGGCGGTGTCCACATCATTCCCATCTATGGCGTCAAGGGAGAGGAGGAGCGCTTCATCCCATTCCTTTCCGATGAATGGATGGCAATGCTTGATCATTGCATTCGTGAGGCGGACAGGCTCGGCATGGGAGTCGACATGACTAGTGGCACAGGCTGGCCTTTCGGCGGCCCGCAAGTTACGAAAGAGGATGCTGCGAAAAAAGTGCGTATCGAGGGTCCCATAAATATTAAAGGCAGTCGTCTCACTAATGAAGAAACACCTGATAATAAAAGCCGCCGAATCGTCGAAAATGGGCAACTCTCACTTACGGATGGCCGATTCGTTATCGAATTCGAAAAGGATATACCTCAAAATGCTGTTGTCTTTCTGGAAAATGGTGATTCCGTGATCATTGATCAGTTCATTGACCGTGAAAGAAAACAGCTTGTCTGGGACGTTATCCACGGTAGCCAGGATGTCTATTTTGTCTACGTTGAGGGCACCGGGCAACAGGTCAAGCGAGCCGCGCCCGGTGGTGAAGGGAATGTACTCGACTATTTCAGCAGAGATGCGCTTGGACGGTATCTTGCCGCCTTTGACGATGCAATAGACAGGAATAAAACGCCTTCTGTAAGAGCGTATTACAACGATTCATTCGAAGTTTACAATAGCAACTGGACGGATGACCTTCTTCGTCATTTTCAGGACAGATACCAGTACGATCTCCGTCTTCATCTGCCCGCTCTGGCTGGAAAAGCCGGTGAAGATGAAAACCGTCGTGTCGCACACGATTACAACGAAATCGTTTCCGAACTCCTCCTCGACCAGTTCACCCGTCCATGGGTGCGGTGGAGCAATGAGCGGGGGAGTGTGACCCGTAGCCAGTCCCACGGTTCGCCGGGCAACCTTCTCGATCTTTATGCCGCCGCAGACATTCCGGAAACCGAAGCCTTCGGGCCGAGCGGATTCCCGATCCCGGGCCTTCGCGTCGACAGCAACATTCCAGAGCATTTCGGCAAACCGGATTATTTCGTGGAGAAATTCGCGTCCTCGGCGGCTCATGTGACCGGGAAGAAGCTGGTATCGTCTGAATCGTGCACCTGGCTCGGCGAGCATTTTCAGGTCTCGCTTTCTCAGGTTAAACCTGAAATCGATGCACTCTTTCTCGCGGGGATCAATCATGTGTTTTTCCACGGTATGGCCTATTCCCCGCCTGCCGAAACATGGCCGGGCTGGCTTTTCTACGCGTCGACGAATTTTGCGCATACCGGCAGTTTCTGGCATGACCTGCCGGAATTGACCGGCTATATTGCGCGATGCCAGTCTTTCCTTCAGATGGGTGAGGCTGATAATGATGTGCTCCTGTACTGGCCGGTTCATGACCGTTGGATGAGCGCGGCAGACAAAGATATGCTCCACCATTTCCAGGTGCATAACGCTAATGAATGGCTTCACCCGACACCGTTTTATACGGTTGCGTCTGAACTGCAGCGTCTCGGCTGCTGTTTCGATTATGTTTCGGACAGCCAGCTTGCTGATTTGGCGGATCCTTCCTTGAAATCGCAGGCAATAAACAATGTTTACCGGGCAATTGTCGTGCCCCAAACAGAATTCATGCCACCTGAGACATTTGAATCGCTGATCGATCTTGCCGAACAGGGAATGGCCGTTATCTTTGCGGGGAACCTCCCCGGTGATGTGCCTGGCTTTAAAAATCTTGAAGAACAGCGTTCGCGCTTTGAAGGGCTCAAGAGTGGACTGCTCGGCAACGTTGATCAGTCGGGCGGCATAGGAGAGGTGAAAACCGGCAAAGGCCGTATCCTTATCGGTGGAGATGCCGGTCTCGAATCGCTGGCTGATATGACCGGTATGCTCAGGGAAAGCTGCACTGAAAAGGGCCTTGGTTTTATCAGGCGGCGATCCGATGATGGCTTTATCTATTTTCTCTCTAATAACGGGCAATCTGCTGTACGGGAATGGATAACGCTGTCACGAAATGCAAAATCCATGCTCGTGTATGATGCTGTTTCTGGGCGCTATGGTCAGCCTGAAACAAGGAGTGGCCAGGCAGGGAATGTCGAGGTGTTCCTCTCTCTTGAACCGGGCGAGTCCCGGATAATCAGGACTTTTGATGATCAACTGGATTTCGACAGAAAATGGCATGAATATGAAGCCGGCGGTGAATCGATAGCACTTAATCTTCTCTGGACCGTCGATTTTATAGAGGGCGGGCCGGAACTTCCCGAAAGCGCAGAAACGGATGAACTGGCGAGCTGGACAGTTTTTGGAGCTGAGAAAGCAGAAGCCTTCCACGGAACAGCGCGATACAGTGCCGAATTTAAAATGGATGATATTGCCGCGGATAACTGGCTTCTCGATCTCGGGTCTGTCCGCGAATGTGCCAGGGTAAGGATTAATGGCCGTGATGCTGGCAGTGCGTGGTGTTTTCCGTTTTCCATCCGGGTTGGTGAATTCCTGAAAAGCGGAAAAAACAGTATCGAGATCGAGGTGACAAATCTCGCCTCCAACCGTATTCGTGCGCTGGACAGCGCGAGTGCGGACTGGAAAAAATTCTATGACATCAACTATGTCAATATCCGTTATGAAAAATTCGATGCTTCAAAGTGGCCGCTCATGGATTCCGGATTGCTGGGGCCTGTCAGGCTGATTCCTCTCAGTGAAAAATGAAAGTGCGACAATTATATCTTGAATCACGTGCTAGTCTTGCCTATATTTTTCGCCGATGAAATACACTCATATTTTCTTTGGAGGTTTGTTTTGAAAGGACGTTTTTACACATCTTTGGCTGCTGCTGTCAGCGCACTAATGGTCTGCAGTACAATGGGTTGTGGTGGAGGGGAAGCGCCGGAAACAGCGCAGAACACTCAAGGCGCAGCACGTCAGGAGGCTTCCGCCGGTGAATGGATCGATCTCAGTACCGATCCTTCTCTCTCCGCGTGGACCATGCAGGCTCCCGGCGCATGGAAAACTGTTGATGGCGTTATGGAAAAATCAGATGGTGGTGGTTACCTCTGGACAAAGGACCGTTTCGGCGATTTCGTTCTCGACTGCGAATTCAAGATCAGCGAGGGCGGCAACTCGGGCATATTCTTCAGGACAGATGACACTGCCGATCCGGTTCAGACAGGTTTCGAGATCCAGGTCTATAACATCGAGCGTCATCCCAGCCCGGTTAAAAATGACTGCGGCGCGCTTTATGACCTTAAAGAGCCGAGTGTCTATGTCGACAAGCCTGCCGGAGAGTGGAACCACATTATTCTCACCTGTAAAGGCTCGTCTGTGGCGGTTGTTCAGAACGGTACCGAAATTGTGAATGTCGATCTCAATGACTGGGATACGCCCGGCATGAATCCTGATGGAACGAAGAATAAATTCAAACGTGCTATCAAGGATTTCAAGCGCGAAGGGCACATCGGTTTTCAGGAGCACGGCGATCCAGTCTGGTACCGCAACGTGAAGATCAAACGTCTGTAATATCTGGATCATCAGTGATAAATATTACGGCCATTGCATTGCGATGGCCGTTTTTTTATTTCAAAAAACATGGGCTTTCGCTAAGGGGCAATCGTAGCCATTATTGTTAATGAAACACAGCGCGGACAGAAAATATGACGCATATAAAATGATCAAGCACTATTGTAAGATAATTGTGAGGATT
Organism: Candidatus Latescibacterota bacterium; assembly: GCA_963668435.2. Taxonomy (GTDB): domain Bacteria; phylum Latescibacterota; class Latescibacteria; order Latescibacterales; family Latescibacteraceae. Next base: position 465,349 of record CAXXSC010000010.1, on the reverse strand, counting down.
GTTAAGAATTATTATAATTGCAATCCTTTTTGGCTATCGTTCGTTTACTTAATAAAGAGTGTAAATGATTAATTAATGGATAATCGGGGAGAGCCAAATGACTTGTCCATACAGCATAACAAAAGGAAAACCGTCTTTTATTGCCTGTTCGAAATGGTTCCAGTCAACACTTCTGGCACTGCTTGTTTTTTCCTCGATACCTTCACAAGCCTATCAGCCGGGAATGCATAAATTGGCGGTGAATGAGGGGAATGTTCGCTCAGAGACAGACATACAGGACGGTATTGCTGAAACGGCTGCAGCTATTGCTGCACGGCTCGGTGTGCCGAACAGTAATAGTTTAGCTGGGAAGTCGGCGGCAGAAGGTGGTGCTTCCCTTGACAGCCTGCTCAGGAGAAACACGCAGAACGGAACACCGTCTTTTGTAGGTAGGAACATTCTTGATTCCCTGTCCGGGGCAGCGGCGAAAAGTACCTCGATGGCATCCTATCAGGATCGGGTAATCGAACTTTTTTCGGACAGCAGGGATGTTTTCCTTCTCGAAGATCCCGCGAATGAACTGCGCCTCGTTTCCGGGACAGTGGATAAGCTCGGGAACACCCATCTGCGTTTCGATCAGGTCTATCAGGGCCTTCCGGTCTGGAACAACAGCCTGTCAGTTCATTTCGATGGCGATGGTGATAGCTATCAGGTCAATGGCCGTTATTCACCGACACCCTCGCAAATTCCTGATGTTCGGACGGGAATAGGGAGCGGCAAGGCTGTAGAGGTCGCTGTCAACGCGTTATCAGCCAAAACAGAAATCAATGATTTGCCCGATGACATTAAACGTATCCTTTCTTACGATGGGCCCTCGGCGGAAAAAGGGATATGGACTGACAGGAACAGCACGGATGCCGCGCTTGCCTGGAAAGTCAATATCCGCCCGAACACAGTCGACTCGTGGATGTATGTTGTGGATGCCGCTGATGGAAGTGTACTCGATTCCTACAATGAAACCGCGTGGCAGACAACTGAAAGCGCCACTGCGACAGACGCGCTCGGTGTCGAACGAACTTTCAATGTGAGTCTTGAGGATGATGTCTATTACCTCAGTGAGGCGGAGTCGAATATAAGCGCTTATGATTCCGGGGGTAAAGTCATTTCGTTTATACACAGCCCGGTTCTTATCAGTTCGAAGGACAATGAGTGGACTGACAGTATAGCTGTTTCTGCATATGCCAATGCCCATCTTGTACACGATTATTATCTCAACGAGTTCGGCAGGAACGGTATCGATGGTGATAATGGCGATCTTCCGGTTGTCATACATTACACGCTCGATGGAAATAAAATGGACAACGCTTTTTGGAACGGCGCATATATTGCGTTCGGAGATGCCCAACCCTATGCTCAATGCCTGGATGTAATGGCCCACGAGCTCACTCATGGCGTAATCGAATACACGGTCGGTTTGGAATACCGGGATGAATCCGGAGCATTGAACGAGGCCTATGCCGATATTATGGCATCCATGATCGACCCCGACTGGACAATGGGCGAGGACCTTCCGGACGGCGCATTGCGGGATATCTCAGATCCTGAGCGTTTCGGCCTTCCGGCGCACATGGACAATTACCAGTACCTGTCACTTAATGAGGATTACGGCGGAGTCCATATAAACATGAGCATACCGTCACTGGCTGCCTATTACATGGTGGAAAAAATCGGACGCGACAAAACTGCCGATATCTGGTACCACGTTCTGGAAAGCCGCTATATTTCGCCGCGGTCGGGTTTTGGCGATATGCGTCTTGCCGCAGTTCGTTCGGCGGAGGATTTTTTCGGTGAGGGATCAGACGAGGTGGCCGCAGTCGGGGGGGCATTCGATGCGGTCGGTATTCTCGAGGAGGATGCCACCGATTTGCCTGATGATATCGCCGCAGTCGATGGAGAACAGCATATTGCTTTCGTTTTGGACGAACCCGAGGGCGGTTATCTTGCGGTAGGAAACACTGTTCTCGAAACAACCGACGATATCATGTTTCCTGTGGACAGGTATGTGTTCACTGACAGCAGCAGCCCCGTTACAGTATGCCGTAACGGTTCCTTGCTCATGTATGTTGATGCCGGTAGTAATATCCGTATGCTCGACCTCGAAACATATGAGGACAGTATTGTCGATAATTCCTCGATTTGGAGTTCAATCAAGCTGTCACCTAATGGCAAAAAGCTTGCCGCTACAACAGTGTATGAGGACTCGACGCTTTTTGTCCTCGATCTGGAGTTGCCGGAAAACAGCAAGTCCTACCATCTGTATACTGCCTCGACAGAGGGGGTTGAGCTCAATACCGCAATCTTTGCCGATGCCCTCGATTGGAGCAGTGACAGCTCAACCGTGCTCTATGATGCCTTTCACCGTATGCTGCTCAGTGACAGCGAAACCATCGAGTTCTGGGATGTGAATAAACTCGATATCGAATCGGGGATCATTACCCGTGTCAAGACACCGGTTGGTGACAATCTTCAGGTGGGAAATCCATCCTACGCGGAAACAAACGACCGATTCATCACCTGCGATGTGTTTTCTTTTGATGCTGGCTATAGTGCAATGGCCGCGATCGACCTCTATACACAAGACATGTTGATACTTAAAGAAACCGGAACGGATCAGTTTGAAGGTATTAATATCAGTCACCCGAAATTCTCTCCCGACGACAGTTATGTTGTATATCAAACATACAACAGGTTTGAAAGGCGCAATATCATTTACATGCTGGGAGTCGATGAGGACCATCTAACCGCAACGGGAAGTGAAAAGGCATATTTTTATGGAATTCTGCCGGTCTGGTACGCAAGAGAGGACGAACCGCTCGTGGTGGATGCAAGTGATGCACAGGTGCCCCATGACATCACCCTGTCGCAGAACAGTCCGAATCCTTTTAATCCGTTGACATTGATTTCCTTTGCACTGACAGAGGCCGAAAATGTCAAACTCGAGGTTTACGATATTCTCGGAAGGCGTGTCGAAACGCTGGTCGATGATAATCTCGCCGCGGGGTCCTATAAAATGCAGTTCGACGGTTCCGATCTCGCGTCAGGCATATATTTCTACCGACTCATAACGGGAGACGCGGTACTGACAAGAAAAATGATGCTGATGAAATAGTTTCCATTTACCTGCCTGAAATCACGCTGAAAAGCCCCGGTATCATTGGGGCTTTTTTTATGGCTGAAACTTCATTATTTTCTTTCACTGATCTCTTGACATGCGCGGTCTCTTTAAACATACTGCATAGACCCTGAAAACAATAAGGCTCAATGGAGGAATACAATGACCGATTTCAGAACACTCGACATCGATGATCTTGAACGTGTCAGGCGCTACAAACGATTTTACGGCGGGCTGGTTTATGATAAACTCTATCAGCTCGGATATCGCGAGACATCTCTTTCTCCGGATATAAAGCCCCTTCGCGACGATATGGTCATCGCAGGCCGCGCCCTGACCGTGAAGATAACCACACACGCTGAATCGGAAGAAACGATTACCGAGCGCGGCACCCGTCCCTGGGGCGGCGGACCCCGCCAGCGCGAGGTGCTCGAGGCGGTCAAGCCCGGCTCGGTTATCTGCATTGACACCGGCCCGACATATAATGTGGCCCAGTGGGGCGAAATGAGCTGCCATGTGGCCCAGTCACAGGGGGGTACAGGCGTTGTCATGGCAGGCTGTGTGCGCGATACGAGGATCATTCTCGGTATGGACGATTTCCCTGTTTTTACCATCAAAACTGTTCCCAACGCCCGTACAGGCTGGATTGTTACTAACATCAATGAGCCTATTCACATGCCCGGTCATCTCAAACAGTTGGTGAAAGTGTTTCCCGGCGATTTCATTTTTGGCGATACTGATGGTGTTCAGATCATTCCGGCCGCGGTTGTCGATGAGGTGCTGCTTCTCTGTGAGGACCTTCTCGATGACGAGAACGACGAGCGGAAAAATATCAAGGATGGTATGCCGGTCGACGATGTGTTCAAAACATACGGTGCCCTTTAATATTGTTACGTCTTTGCGCTGTGGTGCATTCGCATTTATATAAGGAGGATTGAGCGATGAAATTCAGCCCGGGAAAAATATGCGGGTGTTTTTCCACCGTGTTTTTGTTCATGCTGTTTATTATTTCTACAGGTGTTTTGGCACAGGGTGCCGAAGATCCGCGTATAGCGAGAATGCAGAGCCCTGACGAGTTCAAAGCCCGAATCAAGCCGGTTTCCTCACTGGCAAAATGGGAGGCCCGGAAAAAAGTACTGCGCGAAACCCTTCTGCTCAGAGCAGGTCTCTGGCCCGAGCCGGAGAGAACCCCGCTCAATGCCAGAATTTTCGATGAGAAAAAAGGCAAGGGATTCACGGTCTCGAAAGTGTATTTCGAAAGCCTTCCCGGTTTTTTTGCCACAGGTAACCTTTACATGCCGACCGGTGGATCAGGGCCGTATCCAGCCATTGTCACTCCGCACGGGCACTGGCAGTACGGACGGCTGCAGAATTCGGAACAGGGAAGTATCCCCGGACGCTGTATCGATTTCGCCCGCATGGGTTTCGTGGTGTTCAGCATTGATATGGTCGGCTACAACGACTCGATGCAGCTTCCTCACGATCCGAACAAGAGCAGGGCACAGCTCAATGCCGATTCACCGCTGCCATATTCCCCTGCAGCCCACAGAGGGGATTTTGATTACCCGAAACCCTCGCTCTACGGGTTCAACCTCGGTGGTATACAGGTCTGGAATGCAACGCGTGCGGTCGATTTCCTGATCAGCCTCCCAAATGTCGATCCTGAGAGGATCGGTGCGACAGGAGCCTCGGGCGGCGCCTCCCAGACTATATTCCTCATGATTGCCGATGAGCGTATCAAAGTTGCCGCCCCGGTGAATATCATTGGTGCCAAACGTCACCCAGGTTGCCGCTGCGAGAACATGCCCGGTCTCTGGCTCGATATGACCACGATAGAGCTTTCGGCAGCGTTCTCACCAAAACCGCTGTTGCTCATGTCCGCGACAGAGGATCCCTGGACTGCGGAAATGCCTAAGCGTGAATATCCTGTAATCAAGCATTTTTATTCACTTTACGGTGCCGAGGACAATGTGAAAAATGTCCATATCGAGGCCGGTCACAATTACAATGCGGACACTCGTGCCGCTGTATACGACTGGTTTGTTAAACATTTGAATCCATCGGCGACACCCATAAAAAATCCGAAACCTGTTGCCCCTGAACTGAAATCACTTGGCGATCTCAGGGTGTTCCCCGATAAAATACTTCCTGATAACGCTCTGCCGGAACGGACAATTATTGCTAACTGGGAAAAGGCTTCGGAAGAGCAGATTGAAAATCTCTTTCCGTCCTCATCGAAGGAAATGGCTGAATTTACTCCGAAAGCGACTGAAATGCTCCGGCGGGCTCTCGTGCTGAATGGGGATCTGAGGAACGTGACTATCCGAAAAGTCAAACAGTACCGGAGGAACGGTCTTGCTTTCGCTGAAATGGAAGTTGGAAAAAGCGGCGATAAATCCTCGTGGTGTCAAATGGAAATGCTGATTCTTGATAAAGCTACGAAAGGCTCGATACTTGTGGTCAGGCCTGATGATGAGGGCTTTTTTGATTCCAATGGAGATACAAAAGCCTGGGCAAAAACATTGACCTCCCGCGGATACCGGCTCTACAGGATTCGCGGCCATGCCTCCGGCGAGCGACGTATCCCGCAGAAAATTACCGATTCGTTCTCATGGTCGGATACCTACAATCTGAGCAACGAGCTTTGGGCGGTTCATGATATCGCTGCTGCGATTGCCATGGTCAGTGATATCAATGAAGGCGATCCGCTTACTGTGCTCGGGCTCGATGAATGCGGTGTTGCAACTGCGTTCGCCGCCGCGGCAGCCACAGGATTCGCTGACCGTGTCATCATTGATCTTGACGGCCGCGATCCGGTTTACGATAGCGAATTGCTCGACTATTTCAATGTCCCTGCAATCAAGCGCATTGGTGATTTCAGGACAGCACTGCTGATCCTGATCAGCAAAAAGATGGTTCTGCTGAATCCCGGCCCGACATTCGATAGCGCTTGGGTGAAATCAATGGCGGAGAAAACAGGCTCTTCAGGAAATATCAGTTTCGGTGGCAAAGGAAGCCTGAAGCTTTTGCCGAATATGAATACCGAAGGTGCCGCTTATCTCGATTATCTGAAATAGGGTGCTAATATCAGTATTTTCCCCATAAGATGTGTTGCGATAAGAACAGGGATATTATCTAAGAATAACAGAATTGGAGCGGTATGAGAATTCCTTTCGACGAGATGTATGACGAATTCCTTCGTATATTCCTGAATACCGGATTCAGGCAGGACAGGGCTGATTTATGTGCAAGACTTTTTGCCGAGACAGCTCTCGACGGCGTTCAGTCACACAGTGTCCTCCGAATGGATTTTTTCCTCAGCTATATCGAGAAAGGTTTTGTGAAGCCCAATGCCGAGCCCTCGCTGATCGAGTCGTTTGGCGCTTTTGAACGTTGGGACGGCAATCTCGGTCCTGGCAATCTCAATGCATGGTTCGCCACAGATCGTGCCTGCGATCTTGCAGTGGAGCACGGTATGGGCTGTGTCGCCCTGCGAAATACGAATCACTGGATGCGCGGAGGGACATTCGGCTGGCAGGCGGCGGAACGAAACTGTATAGCTGTCATTTTCACCAATACAATTCCGAATATGCCGCCCTGGGGTTCGATTTCCCGGCGGGTCGGCAACAATCCGCTCATCATTGCGGTTCCCCGTCGGGATGGCGCGCATGTTGTGCTCGATATGGCCATGTCGCAGTTTTCCTACGGTCGTTTCCAGAGTAATGCGCTGACTGGCGAGAAACTGCCGTTTCCCGGTGGTTACCGCAAGGACGGCAGTCTGACAGATGATGCCGCTGAGATCATGGAAAGCGGCCTTCCTCTGCCGATGGGCTACTGGAAAGGTTCCGGTCTTGCGATCATGATAAATCTCATGTCGACTATTCTTTCGAAGGGCAATGCCGATCACGATCTTCTCAAGCCGCGCGATGAGCACGGTCCATCGCAGGTTTTCTTGGCTTTTAGCCCCGAACATCTCGGAAGCAGTGATTTCGCGACCGGTATTGCTGATGAGATCATCGATTTCATTCATTCGGGAGAACCGGTAGAGAAGGGCGGGGTGGTGTGTTATCCTGGCGAACGGACATTGGCGACACGCAAAGACAACCGTGCAAACGGTATTCCTGTGCCGGATGAGGTCTGGAAGAAGATACAGGCTTTATAAGATCACATTATCGGAAAATGAAAAGCGGCCTTTGCACAAGTTATGCAAGGGCCGCTTTTTTATATACTAGTGGGGCTGCATATTATTTCGGGAATACGATTTTTGTGCCGAGGCCTCCCTTCACAAAACGATCTCCATAGGCAGTTTCGAAAATCCCAATACCTTTTCTGCCTGTGCAGTGCGTGGCGGCACAGTATGTTACGCCAAGTTCATTTTTCATCTGTCCGGCCAAATCTTCAATGTAGCTTTCATTGTATGGTCCCAGATGAAAACCGCCGGTTACGAAAAGGATATCCGATTTCAAAGCCTTTTTTGTTTCAGCGGTGATGAGTTCAATACCTGTGTGAGAACAACCGGAGATGAGCACCTGCGAACCGTCTTTTATTGCGAGTGCGAGCGAAAGTTCGGGCAGAGGCACCAGCCGCGGCTCCTTGCCATGTGGCGGGTATTTGCTGAATGTGCCTGTGTTGGCGGATTCTGTCGCAATGAGTGTGATCCCGTCGGCGATCTCCCGGCTTTCTGTGACAAAAACGACATGGTCGCTTTTGTACATATAGCCTTTCCGGTATTTTTTGTTGTCGCCAGTATCGCCATACCCGAATTTCTCGTCCTTAGGGACATAGATTGTCACATCGGGATTGACCTCGACAAGGTAATGGATGCCGGGGGTGTGGTCGCCGTGGCTGTGAGAAAGCACCGCGAAATCGATATCGGTGAGATCGATACCCGCCGCTTCGGCATTATTCTTGAGAATAGGAGCACTGGCTCCGCCGTCGAAAAGAATTTTTGTGCCGTTGTAACTCACGAACATCGAGTATCCCCAGTCACTGATCATACCGTCCCGAGCTTCACCGAAATTGTCATAAATGTCCACCATGAAGTTGCTGCCGGCGGGGATGTCGTCGTTGAAACGCACAACCCTGATTGGGATGGAACCGGCTTGGGCGAAGAGCTGTGTCGCCTGAATCAGCACAGTCAGGAGCATTGCGGCAATCAGTTTCGAGATTTGTTTCATTTTCTCCTCCATGAAGCCTGTTTATCTTGGTATCACCGGCAGCACGAGGCAGCTCGGATGGCTCTCATCGTGATATATAGTCTGTTCCGCGGTAACCATGTCAGTTGCCAGCGCATTGTTCAGCGCAGTGTTCAAATTTCGGTTGAAACGCGGAAAATTCGAGCTCGAGACCTCCACGCGGATATTATGCCCTTTCTTGAATACATTACTGATCGACCACATATCGATCGTGTATTCATAAATTTTGCCGGGCTCGATAAATGTTGTGTTGACCGGCCCGTTGCGATAGCTGGCGCGGATGATGCCGTCGCAGAGATAGATAGCCCGTCCGTCGGGATAAACATCGAGGAGTTTGGCCGTGAAATCGGTATTCTTTGCCGAGCTTGACGCGAACAGTGTCATGCTGACCGGGCCGGTGATCTCGATGTCTTTTTTCAGTGGAATGCTTGTATAGACAAGGACATCGCTTCTAGCTTCGACACCGCTGTGATCGATGGGGGCGTTCTGAAAGTCGTCGTAGACATTTCCATTGGGATCGGATGGCACCGGGTTGGCGGGATCATAGATGTAGCGGTCTTGGGGTTCGTTTCCTGTCTTCTTGGTTGACAGCCTGCCATCGCCGTCTTTCGTGTTTGCCTTTCCGCTGCTGTGAAGATGGTATTTCGTATATTCTGTCCGTGCCAGCGGCCATTCGTTTTCGAAACGCCAGACATTTTCACCCATGACGAATATTTTAACCGGCGGCTCATCCATTATCCCGGTGTCGAGGTCTTTCAACTGATAGTCGAACCATCTCTGTGTGATTTCTGTGCTGTTGATACCTGCCGTTTCGCCGAAGTCGAGGTCACCGAGCGTGCTGTTTCCGTAACCTCCGTGCGCCCAGGGGCCGACAATGATTTTGTGTTCTGATCTGCCGCTTCTGGCGAGGGCGTGTTCAGTCACTTTCTCGAAATTCTTCAGGTTCTGCTGTGTAAACAGGTCGAACCAGCCGGCCAGGATATAAACATTCGATTTGATATTACCGTATTTCCCATCGAAACGAATCGGCTCCCAGTAGGAATCATACTCAGGGTGCATCATAAAATCACGTGCGGCAGGCATTCGCCAACCAGCTACCGTGTCCTGCTCGATCAGCGGCAGATGTTTATCCATGCGGTCGATTGTATTGGCAACGAAATCATCCCTGTCAACGGTGTATGGTGCACACATCATCGAATACCAGCGGGATACGAGCCGCATTCTGTACGCCCCGTTCTGATAGGCAACTGTATAGTTCTCCGTGTACGGCACACTCGTGAACATGGCGTCGACATAGGGAGAGCCCTCCAGTGCCGGCATCCACTGGGTCATGCCGACATAGGAGCCGCCCAGAGTGCCCACACGGCCATTGCACCACGGCTGTTCATAGACCCATTTCTGTGTGTCGAGCCCGTCCCCGGCCTCGAAAATGACCGGGTAGAAAAGCCCCTCTGATTCGAAACGCCCGCGTGTGTCCTGCACGATATAGACATAGCCACGCTCTGCCCAGTAATGAGCACCTTTACTGCCTGCGCCGCCGTTGCCGTAGGGTGTCCGGACCAGAAGTACCGGGAAAGAGCCTTCTGTGTCAGGGCGATAGATATTTGTAGACAGCGTGACACCGTCACGCATCTCGACCCTGACATCCAGTTCCTCAATAACTTTGTATGTGGCCTGGGAGGATTCTTCAGCGGCAGAAACAGAAACAAGCAGTACGAAAATAAAGAGCGTGATGAGGGGCAGTACGCGCTTGGGCAGTGATTTCATGCTAAACCTCGAATGTTATGGGAAATAGTGTTTGATTTAACAGTGTAGTCATCAGTATATAGTGTAGTGACAAAAATATCAATGGGCTTTATTCGAATTTCTCGATATTACATATGTTTTAATAATTTACAAGAGAAAATTTCAGCGATTTATCCGGCAAATATGACTTTTATATCATCCATTTTACGTTCTTTTAACCAAAGAAGGAGACACATCATTGAAATCCCTGAAAAAACTGCTGTTCTTCAGTTTTATGCTGAACATCATTACTGTTGTCAGTCCCGTTGGCGCGGATGTGCGGCTGCCATCCATGATTGGTGACAACATGCTTATTCAGCGCGATATGGATATCACACTCAGAGGCTGGGCCGATCCCGGTGAAAGAGTTAAAATCACATTTGCCGGGGAAAACGTTACCGTGAAAGCCGACCGCAAGGGAACATGGAAGACAACATTGTCCCCGATGAATGCTGGCGGTCCTTATGAAATTATTTTCAAGGGCAAGAATACAATCCGTGTTGAAAATGTCCTCATCGGCGAGCTCTGGCTTTGTTCCGGCCAGTCGAACATGGAAATGTATGTCCAGGCTGCGGCTGATCCCCATAATGAGATCGCCCATGCCTACCATCCCGAGATCAGACTGTTCAACGTGGATAACGAGGTTGGATTTGTCCCTGCTGACGACTGTGTGGGGCAGTGGAAGGTTTGCAGCCCTTACAACGTGCCTCAGTTTTCCGCCGCTGCATACTATTTCGGCAGGGCGCTGCAGGACTCGCTCGGTGTTCCTGTCGGGCTGATAAATGCTTCCTGGGGCGGCACTCCCGCCGAGGTATGGATGCGTCCAGAGAGTATCGCCTCGAATCCGGTTCTGAAACCTCTCTACGACAAATGGAAACCGGTTCTCGATGAAAAGTCGCCAGAGATTGTCCGCTACTACCATGAACTCGGTATCTGGCATGACAATATCTACTATATGATGAACACCGGTGAGCCGCTTGACATTTTCAACAGTTTCGGCTATTCCGGGATTAAGGTTCCCGATACAAAGGGCCTTGTTTTCGCGCCGAATGTTCCCGGTATCTGTTATCATTCGATGGTAGCGCCGTTCACTGATTTTGCCATCAGGGGCGCGATCTGGTACCAGGGCGAATCGAATGCGGGCCGGGCATACGAGTACCGCACGCTCTTCCCGGCACTGATCGAGGATTGGCGGGCTCTCTGGGGCAGGGAAATACCCTTTGTTTTCGTCCAACTCACTGCTTTCGGGACAAATGATCCCAGTATATCTGAAAGCTCATGGGCCGAACTCAGGGAGGCGCAGCTCATGACACTCGACCTTCCCGCGACCGCGATGGCTGTTACTATCGATATCGGCGACACAAAAGACATTCATCCGAAGAACAAGCAGGAGGTCGGACGCCGTCTGGCGCTTGGGGCATTGAAAGCCGCCTACGATTGTGATATTGCCTATTCCGGGCCGGTTTTTAAGACCATGCTTAAGAGCAATAAAGGGATTCACCTTCGTTTCCTGCACGATGAGGGCGGTCTGGCGACCAGCGACGGCAATCTGCCGTACGGTTTCATCGTTGCGGGCAAGGACGGCACGTTTGTTCCCGCCAGCGCCGAGATAGTCGGAAACGAGGTTGTCGTCAGCAGCCATAAAGTGCCCGATCCTGTTGCGGTCCGTTACGGTTGGGCCGGTGATCCGGCCTGCAATCTCGTAAATGGCGCCGGGCTGCCTGCATCTCCGTTCAGGACCGATGACTGGCCGGGTATTACCGCGCCGAAATGAGTCCTGCACCTTCATTTCAAGGAGGAGAGCCATGCTGCGTATCGTATCTTTCGTTCTGCTGATTGCCGCTGCCTTTCCTGTGTTGTCGTCTTGTGCGCAGGAAAGTACACCGCATATGTTCTGTGTTTTAACACACATAGTCATTCCCGGTAAGGCGAATATTCATGACGAGTGCATCAAAGGCATTGTCAAATGCCACCGGGAGCATGGTTTCAAATACCCGTTCTACAGTTTCAACAGCGAGTCGCTGAAAATGTATGCCGTCATAATGATCGATTCGATCGGCGACATGGACGGTGTTTTCGGTGAAATCGGCAGAGTTGGGGAGGCCGCCGGAGCCGAATGGGAGCGTTACGGCGAAATGGAGGTTCAGTCGTTGGCCTCCTACGGGATGTCCGCATATGTCAGCCGCCCCGATTTGTCATACCGTCCGTCCACCAGCCGTTTGTCTCACAGTGAGGCCGGTTTCCGCCGCTGGACGATATACAGCGTGAAATACGGCAGCGAGGCGTTTTTCGAGGAGAAGATGAAAGCTCTGGCGGCATTATACAAGAAGAAAGGATTGAACGATCCTTTCAGTGTCAGTGTTTCGTTTATCGACAAAGAGATGCCAGTCTATATCGTGGAACAGTGCGGCCTGTCGAAAAGTGATTTTTACGCTCACCATGACAAGAACATGGATGTGCTCGGCGCTGAAAGTAAGACATTGTTCGATTCGCTGATGCCGCACATCAGGAAAATCGAAACAGAACATGTCACATTTATGCCGGAACTTTCCCTGCCGAAACAATGATGTGAAACAATATGGATGTTTGTGTGAATAAATCAGCCGCGGGACTCTTAGTAATTGAGTTTTTGCGGCTGATCCTTTATATTACCTCAAACCATAGAATGAGGCGAATGCGATGCGTGAACGTCCTGATAAAGACCATTATTACCTGAATATCGCCCGCGAGGTTTCCAGACGGTCGACCTGTCTCCGCCGCTGGTTCGGTGCGGTGATCGTAAAGAATGACCAGATTATTTCCACTGGATATGCCGGTGCGGCACGCGGTGCGAAGAATTGCAGTGACATTGGTGTCTGCCCCCGTCAGCAGGCGGGAATTCCCCGTGGAGAGCGCTACGAGCTCTGCCGCAGTATCCATGCCGAGCAGAACGCGATCATTCACGCCACCCGTGCCGATATGATCGATTCGACGCTCTATCTTGTTGGTCTCGACGCGGAGAGCGGCGAGGTCATCGAGGGCGCCCGTCCCTGCAAGATCTGCACCCGCATGATTATCAATGCGGGCATTGCAACGGTCAAGGCGCTTAATCCCGATGACAGTGTTGCGACATTCGAAGTCGAAGAGTTTGTCAGGAATGAGGAACTCGATCTTACAAAAGCCCGCGGATATTAATATCCTGTTGCCAATGTTGCCGCCTGTCAGCTCCGGAAAGTAATAGATGCCAGAAATACTATCAGAAACAGCCCTTGTCCGCAAACATCTCGACGCTCAGCGCCGTGAGAGCAAGACAATAGCTCTTGTGCCCACGATGGGAGCCCTTCACGAAGGGCATCTCAGCCTTGTCAGGCTTGCCGCAGAAAAGGCTGATCACACCGTAGTCAGTATTTTTGTCAATCCCACCCAGTTCGGTCCCGGAGAGGATTTCGAAAAATACCCCCGTCGGTTGGAAGACGACGCTGCTCTGCTTGAAACTGCCGGAGCGGACACTGTTTTCGCACCTGAAATCAGCGGCATGTATGCTGATGATTTTTCTACCTGGGTCACTGTCGATGGCTTGACCGAGGGGCTTTGCGGAGCTTCGCGTCCAATTCATTTCCGCGGTGTGGCGACTGTCGTGACCAAGCTTTTCAATATCATACGGCCCGATATCGCGGTTTTCGGCAGGAAAGACGCCCAACAGCTTGCAGTAATACGCAGGATGGTGCGCGACCTCGACATGGGAATCGAGATCATCGGTGCTGAAATTATCCGTGAAGCTGATGGCCTTGCGATGAGCTCGCGTAACAGCTACCTGAATGCCGATGAGCGAACTCAGGCGGCTGTGCTGTATAAATCCCTGTGTCTTGCCAAAAAACTGGTGGATGATGGTGAAACCAGTGCGGCCGCGATCATTAACGAGGTTACATCGTTGATTCGGACTGCACCGGCCGCTGAGATCGAATATTGCGAGATTGTCGGTACCGATAATATTAAAGAAAAAAGCATGGTGGCCGACGGAACAATGATGGCGCTGGCGGTCCGTTTCGGTACGACACGCCTGATTGATAATATCATACTTGCCGGTTAGCAAAGGACTGAGTACCTGTTATGCAGCAGGAAACGCCGTTTAAAAAGGCTGTCATTCGTAAATATCCCGAACAGCTTGTAATAGCATTGGCGAAAGAGGCAAGTGGGAAAGTCAACCCGATTACCATTGGCTGGACCATGCTTACCTCTCATGAACCGCCAATGATGGCGATTTCAGTTGGAACACAGCGTTATTCGCTCGAGGTTATCAGAGGGGCGGGGGAGTTCGTGATTTCATTTCCGAGCGAGTTTCAGCATGATGCCGCATATCTTTTCGGGACAAAATCTGGCCGCGATGGTTTCGATAAGCTTGCCGCCGCTGGAATAGCGACTGTGCCGGCGACTAAAATCGACTGTCTCATGCTCGATGAGGCTGTTGCGAATTTCGAGTGCCGCCTCGCGAGTGAACACATAACCGGCGATCATGTCGTTTTTGTCGGTGAGGTGCTGGCTTCACACGTGAATCCGGATATGGAGGACCGTCTTTACACCGTGGCTTCCGGTTTCAGGATGCGGGGCATCTCGGTGAAAGACAATCTGCCTTAAATTATTTTACATACAGAAGTGCCAGGAGTGAAAACATGTATCGAATACTTATGAAATCAAAACTGCACGGCGCCTGTGTCACTCAGGCGAATCTCAAGTACGAGGGAAGCATCACTATAGATGAAGACCTTATGGAGAAAGCCGATGTGGTGGAGAACGAGCGCGTACAGGTCGTGAATGTCAACAACGGAGAGCGTTTCGAGACCTATGTCATCAAGGGCGGACGTGGTTCCGGTTCTATCTGCCTGAACGGCCCTGCAGCCCGTCTCGGTACGGAAGGCGATATTATTCACATCATTTCCTATGCCCATGTGGATGAGAAGGAGCGCGAGGCATTCAAGGCAACGGTCATTATCCTTAACGAGGATAATACAATCAAGCAGGAAATCGCTCCCTGATTGAAGAGAATGGGAACTTTTCTTTTGATCGGACATCGAAGATAAAGAAGAATTAAGAGGATTTTTAATAATATCCGTGTTTATTAAAAAGTATATTTATGCTTGACATTAAGCGTTTCTTCCCGTTAATTTAATTTTGACCGTATGAAACTGTGAATATGCTGTGTAAGGGACGAAAGAATGCGATTGATATCGACTTCAACCAGCGCAAAAATAATCTTGATCTTTAGCCTTATGGCAATTTTCGCGGCGCCAGCCTCTCATGCTGTCGAGATTCCCGGCGGAAAATCAATTCTGCTTTCCGGTAAGAAAGCTCAGGGTAGTATGCAGAGTTTCAGTCTGCTCGATCCAGAGCGTTTCACCATGAAAAATCAGTATGTCATGAGCTATTCTTCCAATAACATGTCCGGCAACAACCTCATGGGCATGTATATCAATACCATGGAATACCGCTTTAAATGCCCGCTGATTATGCGGGTCAAGACTGCCTACCAGACTCAGACCGGCCATCTTTTCGGCTCGAAAGGCATTGACTCGAAACTCGGCCTGGACCAGGGTAGGGTTTATGTGCCCGCAGTGGACCTGATCTATCAGCCGACCAAGAATACGACTATCAGTTTCCATTACCGCGATTACTCGAGCTCTTACGGCTATAATGGCATGTCCGGCTATGGTTTCAGCCCGTACAGCCGTTACCGCAGCCGCAGGTATTCGCCTTTCTATGGATGGTAATACGCTGTTTTATGACAATTGCTGAGCAGGATATAGAAGTAACGTGGGGATGCGTTTCATGACAGCGCTATCCCCTTTTTGTTGTAATGATTGAGATAAACCGGAGAGAATGGCAATCGCCACGCAGAAAAAGAAAAAACGAAACTCGAACGCACTTACCGCTGTTGTTGCGGTCTCCCTCTTCGTGACCGTGCTGTCACTGGCATCCATAGCCATTATTGACGGCAACGGAAGCAAAACGTCGCGTAGTTCCGGGCGCGAAATCGATACTACTATCAAAATAGCGGTGCAGAATGGTTGCGGCCGTTCCGGGCTGGCCTCTATGTTTGCGGAAAAGCTGCGCCATATGGGCTATGATGTTGTCAACGGAATGGGCGAGAATGCCGATACGTTCGACTATGATGTCTCGGTAGTGATTGACCGGAAAAGCGGTTCGGCCGAAAAAGCCCGTAATCTCGCTGAGGCCATCGGTATCGATACTGTCCTGCTGCAGCGAAGCGGCGACGAGTATGTTATCGAGGATGTTGTTCTCGTTATCGGCCGCGACTGGCATACGCTTGCCCTTTCAACGGAGGAATAAATCATTTGTCTGAAGTAACTATGACCTCGGAAGACTTGCTCGACTTTGTGGTCGAAACAGTCCTGGAGAAAAAAGGCGAAGATGTCGCCGTAATCGATCTCAGGGATCTGGATGATGCTGTCGCCGACTTTTTTGTGATTGCCACGGGTAATTCCTCAGTGCATGTCAAAGCTGTTGCCGATGAGGTCAACCACAAACTGAAAAAAGACTACAGTCTTCTTCCCTGGCATGTCGAAGGTATGGAGGCACAGAAATGGATCCTGATCGATTATGTCGATGTGGTTCTTCATGTTTTCGATAACGAAACGAGAAATTATTACAATCTCGAGAAGCTCTGGGAAGATGCTGAGATTTCTGTTGTCGAGGATGATCCCGACAGCGCTGCCAGCTGAGTTTCGTGACGATGCAAAGCGAGTGTCGCAGCGGTGTAAATGGTGCTGTTGCAGGATATTATACTGGAGCGAAGTCTTGCTGTGATTAATGATCATTAGTGTTGTTTAACTTAAAATATGGAAACTGTCATGAGTATAACGGTTGTCGGTTCAATAGCTTTTGACGATGTTGTGACACAACATAAATCAGTCAGTAATTCTTTGGGCGGTTCGGCGCTTTATTTTGCCACCGCGGCCTCGATTTACGCACCGGTGAACATGGTCGGCGTTGTCGGGGATGATTTTCCCATGGACGATCTGTCCTTTTTAAGTGAACGGTCGGTTGACCTCTCGGGGATAAACATAATCGAGGGCGGCAGGACATTTCGCTGGGGTGGTGAGTACGAGCTGGATATGAACAAGCGCAAGACCACCAATCTCGAGCTGAATGTTTTTCAGGATTTCGATCCCAAACTGTCGGAAAAAGCCAGGACAGCACCCTGTGTTTTCCTCGGCAATATCGAGCCTTCGTTGCAGCTCAAGGTCTTCGAGCAGGCGGAGGATCCGGCTTTTGTCGCCGCAGACACGATAGAATGCTACCTCGAGAACTCGGCTGATCTTTTCCGCCGCGTTCTTTCCTGCATAGACCTTCTTTTTATCAACGATTCGGAAGCCCAGCTTTTCACCGGGGAAAACAATGTCATCAGTGCCGCAAAAGCGTTGCTTGCCGATGGGCCTGAGTATGTCATCATCAAGAAAGGCGAGCACGGTTCAATCCTTGTGTCCAACGACTCTTTCTTCACTGTGCCCGCGTATCCCGTGGAAAAGGTGCTTGATCCCACCGGAGCCGGCGACAGCTATGCCGGAGCTGTTCTGGGCTATCTTGCACGCGAGGGACGTTATGATGAGGCGACCATGAGGAAGGCTGTCGTGCATGGCAGTATTGTCGGTGCGGCACTGGTTGAGGGATTCAGCCTCGACACGCTCAAGGCGTTGACTCTGGAAAGTATCGATGAGCGGTTTGATTGCTTCAAAGATATGACGAGATTTTAGCGGTCGTTTCGTACCGATGAAAATTTTGTCCGATTATTCCTTTCTTGCATATCCAACGTTTCATTACGGGAAAAGAAATGCCAGTTGAAACCATGAAATGGCGCGGTAACGGCCTTGAGATCATAGACCAGCATCTTCTGCCCATGCGCGAAGAGCGCGTGCTCATGACTACGGTTGAGGAGGTCGCTATTGCGATAGAGACACTCGCTGTCCGTGGTGCGCCTGCCATTGGCTGTGCTGCTGCTTACGGCGTAGCTGTTGCTGCGCTTGAAAAGTGTGAGCGGGATCATGTCGTTCGCGCGATAGAACGTCTGCGCCGGACACGTCCGACTGCGGTCAACCTTTTTTACGCACTCGACAGGATGAGCGGGATTCTCGACGATGCCTTTTCTTCTGGTGATCCCCTTGCACGTCTGACAGATGAGGCAGAGGCTGTCTTTCAGGATGATCTGGCTCTCTGCCGCAGTCTTTCCATGCATGGTGCGGAACTTCTCAATGACGGCGATACGGTTTTGACCCACTGCAATGCGGGCGGCCTTGCCACCTCCGGTTACGGCACCGCACTCGGTGTGATATATGCCGCTGTCGAGCAGGGGAAACACATCGAAGTCTATGCCGATGAGACACGCCCCCTTCTGCAGGGCGCCCGTCTCACGACCTGGGAACTGGCGAAGAGTGGTGTTCCGGTCACGCTTATTTGCGATAATATGGCCGCCGTTGTTTTGGCGCAGGGAAAAATCGACCATGTCATCGTCGGTGCAGACAGGATTGCAGCAAATGGTGATGCCGCCAACAAGATCGGCACCTACGGTCTTTCGATTTCAGCAGGCAGGCATGAAGTGCCGTTCTACGTTGCCGCACCTTTGACCAGTTTCGACTTTGAGCTTGCCACGGGTGCCGATATCCCGATAGAGGAGCGTGAGACTGCGGAAATTCACAGCCAGTTCGGAACCCGTACTGCGCCCGAGGGTATACGGTATTACAACCCGGCCTTTGATGTAACACCGGCTGAGAATATTTCGGCAATTATCTCTGAAAAAGGTGTGGCCCGTCCACCATTTGCTTCAGTGCTGGAAAACTGGAATGTAACGGATTGACAGTGTTATTCGAAAATAGAGAGGGTCCAATGATTCTTCCCGATTATCATATGCATACGCCGCGCTGCAACCATGCCGAGGGCAGGATGGAGGAGTATGTCGAGCAGGCAATTGCCAACGGGCTTGTCGAGATCGGCTTTTCCGACCACATGCCTGTGATGCCGGAGGCCCATCTCTGCATGGGATTCGATGAGTTGCCCGGCTATGTTGATGAGCTGCGCTCGGTGCAGGAACGGTACGGTGACAGGATATCCATCAAGCTCGGCTGTGAGATGGATATCGAGTTCGATCGCGTGGATGATATTAAAAAGATACTTTCCGGCTACGATTTCGATTATGTCATCGGTTCGGTGCATTACCTCGATTCATGGCCTTTTGACCAGGAGCAGTACAGCGATGTGTTTGAAAAAGAGCCGGTGATGGATATTTATCGTCGATTTTTCGACAGGATCATCGCGGGAATGGAGACCGGGCTCTACGATACTGTCGGCCATATAGACAATATCAAGTGCATGGGCTACCGTCCCGAGGATTCTCTTGCTAATGAGTATGAGCGTGTTGCCGAGGCTGCCAGGGCCAATGATCTTGTTGTCGAGATAAACATGAGCGGCATGGACAAGCCGGCGGGTGAGCAGTATCCAACTGAAGAATTTCTTGCAGCGCTCAACCGTCATGCTGTACCGGTGACAGCTGGCTCGGATTCGCACAAGCCGAAACAGGTTGGCCGGTATTTCGACCGGGCGCTCGAACTGCTTTCGCGGGCAGGCTATGACGAAGTCATCTATTTCGATAAGCGAGACCGTATTAAGGTCCCGCTTGCTGACGCTGCACAGAATGGCTGAAACGGGAGCCTCTCGACCATGAAATGGCATACAGCCCTGCTCCTGTCAATAGCCTCCGGCCTTCTTCTTGCTCCGGCGTATCCGCCCCTGTCGCTGGGATTCCTGGCGTGGATCGGACTTGTTCCGTTCATTCCGGTAATGCTCGCAAAGAAACCGGGCCGGGTTTTTGTCCTGTCATTCATCTCGGGGCTCGTGTTTTTCTGTCTGAGCCTGTTCTGGCTTGGTTTTCATCCCGATATTCCGTGGGTAGCTGCGTTTGTGATCATTGCGGTCATCGCACTTCTTTATACTGTGCCGTTTGTTCTCTGTTCGGTTCTGGCGCAATGGTCAAAAAGACTCGCCCTCGCGCTTTTTCCGTTTATGGTTACAGGGTATGAATGGCTGCGCTCATTCGATCAGCTCGCGTTTCCCTGGATGATTTACGGTAATTCACAAGCTGCATATCCCGGCCTTATCCAGTTTGCTGATATAGTGAGTGCTTATGGCGTATCGTTCTGGTTAGTAACGGTTAATGTCATTGTATTCATGCTGATTGTCAGGCGATCTGTGCCTCGTTTCATCGCCTTGGCCCTGCTGTTTATCCTTCCCCTTGTCTACTCGCAGTATGTCATCAGGACAGCGCCTGAACCGGTTTCGACTGTAAATGTCGCTATGGTACAGGGCAATGTTACGCCCGATGAGAAATGGGCGGACGGCCTCGAGGAGTGGAATATCCATCTCTATAGGGCGATGACCCTGGAGACTCTCGACAGCAATCCCGACCTCGTGATCTGGCCTGAAACGGCGACACCGGTTTATCTCGCAGATATCACGTCCTACCGCCGCAGTATGCAGGCGTTTGTTGATTCCATTTCTGTGCCGGTTGTCACGGGAACGCCGAAAATTGATTTCGAGACCGGGCAAACATGGAACAGCGCGGCACTTTTTATTCCCGGCAGGCTTCTCCCCGATGATTACAGGAAAATCCACCTTGTGCCGTTCGGAGAGGCGATACCGCTCGATAACACGTTCCCGGTGCTTCGAAAAATTGATCTCGGAGAGGCTGACTGGGATGAGGGCTCGGAAACGACCGTGTTCGAAACGCCCGGTTTGCCGATTTTCAACACGGTTATCTGTTTCGAATCGATATTCCCCGATCTCGTGCGCCGTTTTGTCGCCCGTGGCTCTCAGATGCTCGTTATCATTACAAATGATGTCTGGTTCGGGCCGGTGGCTTCCCCGGTTCAGCATGCTATGATCGCTGTTATGAGGGCCATAGAGTTCAAGCGTCCGGTCGCCCGTTGTGCCAATACAGGCATTTCGATGTTCATCGATCCTTACGGTCGTATTATAAGCAGTCGTGGTGTCGATGAGCGAACGACATTGAGCGCCACACTCCCTATTGTGGATGCAATGACTTTTTACGGCCGTTTTGGTAATATTTTCAGTATTTTTTGTTTTGTGGTTTCCTCTGTGTCCCTGATTATCTATTTTATTCGGACACGGCTAAAGAAAGCAGAGCCGGGCACGGCATTCGAATGATGCAGCTGCCTGATATAAATGTGTGGGGAGGATTATGCGACTTTTTTCCGTATCTATGATTCTTGCGGTGATCTTCTGTGCCCCGTTCTCCCGGGCGGAAGAATACCCAGACTGGCAGGGTTTCCCGCCGTTTGTGACTGTCGATGATATCTGTGAGTTCGATGGTGAGATTTATGCCGCCACTGCCGGTGGTCTCATGCGCTATAATCCGGAAACGAACAACTATCACCTCTATTATAAAAACAATGGACTGCCTAATAATACCATACAGGCTGTTGCCACCACCTCTGAAGCTGTTTATCTCGGTTTTTTTGAGGACGGTCTCTGGCGTTTCGAGCCCGACACGGAAACGTTCACGCAGGTCATTTTCCCTGAATACCATATCAAAACCTCTGAGTTTCCCAGCGGTATCGCTGTCTATGATATTGTCGTGATGGATGACAATAAGCTTTATGTGGCTCATAGTGTGGGAATCGACCGGCTCGATCTCGCAAATAACGGCATCAAGGCTTTTACCAAGCTCGGAAATGATTTTTCAGAACAGCTTGCAGTGAAACGCATCAGGATCGACAGCGGCAGGATATGGGCCTGTACTGATGCGGGCCTTGCCTCAGCGGATGAAAGTGATCCGAATCTCGAGTTCCCCGATCACTGGGACAACTACAGTTATACGGATTCAAACAACAGGTTGGCTTCGATTAACGATTTCGCTGTCAGCAACGGCATTCCACTGGCGATTACGAACCTTGGCTACATCCTCCTGGTTGAGACCGCCACAAAAACAATGGCGCGCTGGACAACACTGTCTGAGGATGGCCGCAGAATTGAAATGACAAGTTTTGCGAAAGCCCCCGATGGCCGTACCGTTGTAGCAGGCAGCCGCCAGGAAGACAATAGCTTTATCGGCGGTGTTTACCTTCAGTCAGGCACGGGACTGTATCTGATCAGCGCAAAATATGCCGATATCAACACATTGTTCAATGACAGCGCGGGCCGTCTCTGGATTGGCACTGAAGTTAACGGTCTTCAATGCTATACCGAGGACGGCTTCATCGATGTTCCGAAACCGAGCGATGTCTATAACAATGTCTTTTATACAATTTCCCTGGCAGACAACGATATTATCTGGACATCCTCCGCATATCGTGATTTAACACTTTTTGCCTCGTTCCAGCGTTTCGACGGCGAATCATGGAGCAATTATCCCTCCTCGTTTTTCGAGTGGTCGTTCCGTGTTGTCAGCAGTTTCGTGGACAGCCGCAATACAGTCTGGCTGGCGACCTGGGGCAAGGGTGTCTATGTTGTCGAGGATGATGGCACCGTATCGATCGAAAACGACACTATCATCCGTATCGATGAGGAAGAGGAAATTGTCAAGGCAACGGATCAGCGTCATTACAATGTCGCTTCCGATATCTGTGAGGACGGCAAGGGGAATATCTGGATTGCCAACTGGATGCTTCCGCCCGCCAGTCACGGACTTGAATCGATCGCAACCTCGGGTGCTGTTGTTGTCGACGGTTATCCGGTCACCAAGTACCAGCATTACTCGCCCGCCGACGGCAATTTCCCCGACGATTCCGCTTACATCCGTGTTATCGAGGCCGATGACGACGGCTGGGTCTGGTGCGGAATGCATACAGAGGGGCTTCTCGGTATTTATGTCGGTGACGATCCGTTCGATAAAAGCGATTATGACAGCTCTGTCCACGTGAAGAACCTTCGGATTGTGGACGGTATCCATGCAGTCAGGATCGATGCGCTTGCTCCAGATATGAACGGTAATGTTTGGGTCGGTTCGCAAGGTGGTCTCAACCTTGTGGAGAAAAAGGGGGGGCTCGATCTCGCGGTATCTTCGTTCAATGATCAGATCGAGGATGTGAGTACGGCAGTACAGGCGGTTACAGTCGATCACAATAACAACAAATGGGTCGGCACTGCAGATGGCCTTGTTAAGCTGGATGAAAACAACGAGTACGAGACGGAATATACGACCTCCAACAGCGGTATTTTTGCAAACGATATTTATTCTCTCACCTATGACGATGAGAAAGATGTACTCTGGATAGGCACCATTGCCGGTCTCTGCCGTTTCGATGTGAAATCTGGCGAAATGAACGGCGCCGAAAGCGATATCCGGGTGTATCCGAACCCCTTCGAGATATGGGGTTATGACTCCTTCGCCACGTTCCCCGGTCTTAAGGAAAACACTGTTGTCAAAATATATTCATTCAACGGCGAGTTCCTGAATGAGGTGGGGGCTTCTGTCTCGGACAGCGGCTCTTCTGCATCGGCACAATGGGACGGCCGAAATTTCGAGGGCGGATATGTTGGTTCCGGTGTCTATTTCTTTACCGGAACCGATGTGAACGGGAATAATTTCAGAGACAAAATGGTCGTTATCCGGAGGTAGCCGATGCTGCAA
Source organism: Candidatus Latescibacterota bacterium (assembly GCA_963668435.2). Taxonomy (GTDB): domain Bacteria; phylum Latescibacterota; class Latescibacteria; order Latescibacterales; family Latescibacteraceae. The sequence continues at coordinate 441,585 of CAXXSC010000010.1, read as the reverse complement.
CATCTTCGCCGCCTCTTCACGCAATCGGTGGTTTACGGGCTCGCGGAAACGATTTCACGGGGCACCGGGTTTCTCCTCGGTTTCATGTACAACCGTGCGCTCGATCCGGCGGAGCTTGGCTATCGTTCGGCGATATATACAGTGGTTGCTTTTGTGGCTGTGTTCTATACACTGGGCCTCGATACGGCATTTCTCCGATATTTCCTCGATGATGCCTATAAAGAGAGAAAAAAGGAGCTGTTCAGTTCGGCATTTTATTTTTCACTGGCTGTCGGTCTCGGTATCCTGGCCTCGTTCTGGTTCAGTAGTTCATCTGTTTCGCTTCTGATGACAGACAACGAGTTGAGCTCACCCTATATCACCCGTCTGCTGTTTTTCATACTTATTCTCGATACAATTGTCATTTTCCCAACACTTGTCCTCAGGGCCGAAAACCGTTTCATTTATTATTCGGTGGTGTCATTTTCACGATTTTTCCTGTTCATCGGTGTCAATGTTATTCTTGTCTGGATACTCGGCCGCGGACTCAAGGGGGTTTTTGAGGCCAATCTCATTGTCGTCTCGGCTGTGGCTGTTCTACTGCTGCCGGTGATTCTACGCTATCTCAGGCCGGTTATCTCATTCAAGGCGCTCAAGGTGCTTTTTGCATTCGGCATACCTACCATTTTCAGCCTTTTGTGCATGAAAGTCATTGATTTCGCCGACAAACAGATGATCCTCAGGCTCATAGAGACCGATGCCGCCGAAGCACTCGGTGGCTATAACAATGCCTATCAGCTCGGAATGGTTGGCATTGTTGTGTTCGTCAACTCCTTCCGCCTTGCCTGGCATCCGTTCTATCTTTCCATGCGGGATTCAGCCGAGCAGATGGGGCGTTTTTTCGCCCGGGTTACGACATTTTATATCGTTTTTATCGGCATGGCTTTTCTTGGTATCGTTCTGTTCAGGAGTGAAATATTCTGTTTCTATGCACCGAAATTCCCCGAATCGCTTTCATTGATTGTGCCGGTGGTGTCGTTTTCCTATATTTTCTTTGGACTATATATTATCATGTTGGCCGGTGTTTTCATTAAAGAAAAGACGAAATACCTGCCGCTGGTTACATTCATTGCCGCTCTAATCAACGTTGGGCTGAATTTCTATTTCATACCGGCATTCGGTGTTATCGGTGCGGCCTATACGACTGTATTGTCTTATCTTGTAATGGCGCTGGCCATGTATATGGTGTCGAGCAGGATATACCGTGTGCCTTACGAATACCGCCGTCTGGCCTATGCGGTCGCAGTGACAGGTCTTCCCATTATCCTGCATGAGCTTTATTCGCCGGAGTCGCTCGTATTCAGTATTCCTTACCGGGCGCTGCTCATTCTGATTCCGGTTGCGGCCTATGTTTTCGGACCGTTCCTTTATGAGGACGAACGAGTTTTTGTGCGCGGGAAACTGAACGTGTGATACTATGAGCGGTTTATACTCGTCTCAGACCGCTGTTTTGAAACAAACGGGAACTGTAACGATGGCCGAAAGTGATAAAGATGATCTTGAGCTTTTTATGAAAGCGCTTGATAATATGCCGTCCGATATGTACCGTGCCAAGTTCGAAGGAAATAGTCAACAGCCGAAAAAAGCCCCGGTTAAGGCAAAAACGGATGGTTTTGACCGGGAAATCGACCTCCACGGTCTCAAGCGCCAGGAGGCTGTAACAGTTCTTTCTGTCGCATTGAAACACTCAAAAGGCAAAGGGGAGACAATCCTTGTCATTACCGGGCGAGGCAACAACAGTCAAGAGGGGATAAGTGTCATAAGGCAGTCTGTAATGAGCTATCTTGCCGGTAAGGGCGCGAAATTGATAAAAGACTATCGTTTCGCTGACAGGAAACATGGTGGTGACGGCGCTTTCATTGTACGGACGAAATAAAAAGATACGGCCGTTTTTATTTGACGGCTGTGGAAGGATATACGACGTGATTATTACGATTCACAATAAGATAGCGGGAGGGTACAGCCGTGATTTTAAAAAGAATGATCGCCGCAATATCGATTGCGGGAATTGCATTGACCGCGCTTTCATGTGCGGAAAAACAGACGGAGAATGCATCCATGACTAAATCGCCGTTCTCGGATTATTCGATAACGACTCTTGACAACGGCCTCGATGTCATTGTCAAGGAGGTGCATACCGCCCCGATTGTAGCTGTCTATCTCTGGTGCAATACCGGAAGCATCAATGAGACAGAGCCGGAACACGGCATATCGCATTTCTATGAGCACATGTTTTTCAAGGGAACGGAAAAGCGTGGTGTCGGCGAGATCGACCGTGCGATAAAGAGCCTCGGCGGCTATAACAACGCGTTCACTTCGAAAGAGTATACCGCTTATTATGTGGTTCTGCCCTCCGACAATTTCAACCTTGCAGCCGATGTGCTCGTTGATGCGATCAGAAACTCGAGTTTCCCCGAGGAGGAGATCAAAAAAGAGCTCGGTGTCATCAAGGAGGAGATCAACCGCAAGGAAGATCAGCCCATTGGCAAGCTCTACGAGGAGCTGTTCAAGGTCGTGTTCAAGTCGACACCTTATGAGCATCCGGTCCTTGGTACGAAAGAAAGCGTTTCTGCGATGACTCGTGATGATTTCAGGCGTTATCTCGATACATTTTATGTGCCCAACAATATGAGCGCTGTTGTTGTCGGTGATGTCACAACCGAGGACGCTGTCGCCGAGATCAAACGTCTCACGGAAGGGTGGGAGCCCAATCAGGAAGTCGACAGCAAGAGGGCGGAGTTCTCCAATCCGGAGAGTTCGGGCGTTCAGGATTTCGTGATAGAAAAAGATGTCAACATGACCTATGTCATGATGGCTTTCAAGACGGATGGCTACACTGATTTTGCCGAGAACGCCTCGCTTGATGTCATGAGCTCTGTATTGGGCGAGGGGCGCAGTTCACGGCTGTACCGCCGTTTAGTCGAGGAGGACAGGCTGGTCAGCTCCGTGCAGGCGTTTATCTATCCCATGAGGCATACCGGACTCTTCATGGTCTATGCCACCCTCGATGCCGAGAATGTTGACGCTTTCAGGGATGCCATACTGGAAGAAATGGATAAACTGCGTAATGAACCGCTGTCGTCCGAGGAGTTGAAAAAGGTCCAGACAATGCTCAAGGCTGACTACCAGTTCAGTAACGAGACAGATTCGGATATCGCTCACACTCTCGGTTTTTACAATACGCTCGGTATGCTTGACCGGATCACCGAGTATGAACACTCCATTGAGTCGGTGACTGTCGCGGATGTTCAGAAATACGCGCAAGCAGTTCTCAATCCCTCCTCATACACGTTTGGCGTAATACAGCCGCGAACAGACGCTGGAGACGGAGGTGGACGTTGAAAAAACTGACGACAATACTTGTAACGGCCCTGATACTTTCGTATGCGGGCGCTCCCGTGGAGGCAGAATCCGTGAAACGAAATACATTGCCAAACGGCCTGACAATTATAACGAAACCGTCCACCGCCAACAATATCGTTTCCATCGCGGTGTCACTCAAAATGGGCAGTCTTTATGAAACTGACAGTCAGGCTGGGCTTTCCACCCTGATGCAGGATACCATTCTCAAGGGAACCGAGTCGCGGAGCTCCGAGCAGATCGCTCTTGAACTGGAAAGCATGGGCACCCGTCTTTCGACCGCGGCAAACCGTGAGTATGGCAATCTTGTTATGCAGTCAACGGTAGAGAGTGTCTATCCGAGCCTCGACATACTTTTCGATCTTCTGATGAATGCTGTTTTCCCGGAGGAATATGTCGATCTTCAGAAAAATCTCCAGAAGCGCTCGATTCTCACGCGGAATGACCAACCTATTTACCGGGCTGTCGATCTGATGGTCGAGGCTCATTATGGCGATCATCCTTTCCATAAATCCCGTCTTGGCACAGAAGAAACCATAGACTCTTTTACACGTGAAGATATCATCGCCATGTACAAGGAAATCTATGTGCCTAACAATATGGTGATCACGGCAATCGGCAATTTCGATGAAAAGCGCCTGGTCAAAGCTGTAAGCGATGCGCTTGGAGGTCTTGCCCGGGATGATGATCCGGAAGCTGTTGCCGGGAGCCGCAAGGATTACACCGAGCCTTCGGTTAAGATCGAAAAACGTAACATCGCCGCAAGCTGGTTCGCCCTGGGATGGCCCTCGCCTACCATGACCGATCCCGATCATTATGCGATGGAGGTTTTGAACGGCATTACCGGTGGCTCGATGAACTCACGGCTGTTTGTCGCAATAAGAGAAGAGCGCGGACTAGCCTATCAGGTGTCGTCATTTTATAACGGCCGGAATGAAAGCGGCATATTCGTGGCCTATATCGGTACGAAACCGGAATCCTACGAAGAGGCCCGGGATGTGCTGATCAGCGAGGTCCATAAGATGACTGAGGAAAAAGCTGACGATGAGGAGATCACGAACGCCAAGAATTTCCTCAAGGGTATGAATATCATGGGGCAGGAATCAAACGCTAGTCAGGCGACCAAGTATGGTCAGTACGAAATTCTTGGCGCAGGATACGAGTATGTCGACAAGTTCGGGGCCGGTATTGATGCTGTCAGTGCGGAGGATATTATCACGGTCGGCAAAAAATACCTGACAGGTCCCTATTCGCAGGGCTGCGTTCTCGCGGAATGAGCTTGTGTAGTAAGTGTACAGCTTTCAGGATAAAAAATCCGTTGCATGATGCTGTCATTATTGAATATAATAAAACTAGACAGTACGCAGTGTCCCTGAGGGGGGCTGCGAATACCATGATTTAGAAAGGATACATGTGGAACGTTTGAAACTCGGAGTCCTTGCCAGCGGAGGCGGCTCGAATCTTCAGAGTATCATTGACAGCACGCTCAAAGGATCGCTTGCAGCTGATGTTGTTCTGGTGATCTCGAACAACTCGTCGGCATATGCTCTCGAGCGCGCGGAAAAGCATGGGATAGATGCGCTTCATGTCAGTGCTGTCACCGAGGAATCGGCCGAGGCTGCTGATAAACGGATCACCTCTGAGTTTCAGGAACGCGGTGTCGATCTTGTTGTGCTCGCCGGATACATGAAGAAAATCGGTGATAATCTGCTTGGTGCCTATGCAGGACACATGCTGAATATTCACCCGGCCCTGTTGCCGAAATTCGGCGGCAAGGGCATGTATGGTATGCATGTTCACAATGCCGTGATAGCCGCCGGTGAGACTGAAAGCGGACCTACGGTGCATCTTGTTGACGGTGAGTATGATAACGGAAAGATTCTCGCGCAGATAAAAGTGCCGGTTCTTCCTGACGATACCCCTGAAACGCTTCAGAAAAGAGTGCTTGAGCAGGAGCATATTATTTATCCGGAAACAATCCGGAAAATTGTTGACTGTGAAATAAAACTATAATAAATACAATATCATAAACGGGGAAATCTGAGGGATAATGCATAGGAACTGGGCGAAACTGACCGATGCGCTTATTGCTGCGGCGCTGAAAGAGGATCTTGGGGCCGGTGATATGACAACTATTGCCACTGTACCTGAGGATCTCGAATCGACAGCTTTTCTTTTCAGTAAGGCCGATGGTGTCCTTGCCGGTATAGAAGTGGCCATGAAAGTGTTTCATACTGTTGACTCGTCAATGACATTCCAGGCTCATTTCAAAGACGGCGATGAAATCAAAAAAGGCCAGAAAATTGTCGAAATTTCCGGCAAGGTGTCATCCATTCTCCAGGCTGAGCGCACTGCCCTGAATTTCCTCGGCAGGCTGACAGGTATTTCATCCCAGACAGCGGAATATGTCAGTGAGATCGAGGGCTGCCGCGCGATGATACTCGACACGCGGAAAACCATGCCCACAATGCGTCATCTCGACAAATATGCGGTCAAGGTCGGCGGTGGGCACAACCATCGTTTCGGTCTTTATGACATGGTGCTTATCAAGGATAACCATATCGCGGTTGCCGGTGGCATCAGGATTGCCGTCGACGGTGTCGTGTCTCATCTCAAGGACAGTGAGAACAGCGAGATGAAGATCGAAGTCGAGTGCCAGTCATACGAGGAGGTCCTCGAGGCGGTCTACACGTCTGTTGACATCATAATGCTTGATAATATGGATATTTCCGAGCTTGAGCGCTCGGTCGAGATCATTCATTCCACCAATGCCGAAAACGACCGTTCGATCAGGGTGGAGGTTTCCGGTAATATCGGACTCGATACGGTGCGCAGGGTTGCCGAAACCGGTGTTGATTACATCTCGGTTGGTTCGTTGACCCATTCGGTAGCCTGCCACGATTTTTCGCTTCTTTTCGAAGAACTGTAAACCGGGCACAGTAGTCCGGAACTTGTCCAGAACAGACAGAGGCTGTATGAACGAAATAAACATTGCCGAAAACAATGAAAGCGGCTGTGTGTCGATATTACATGTCAAGAACGTCACTTTTCAGTGGCACGATATCCCGTCGGTGACCTCGACCATGGATTATGCCGCCGAACTTCTTGACAACGGCGCAGCACCCTGGACTCTTATAACTGCCGCGGCACAGACAGCCGGGCGCGGAACACAGGGCCGGGACTGGCTTTCACTCGATAAAAAGGGACTTTATCTCTCACTAATTCTGCCTCTGCCGGATTCTGTCGACAATCTCGACGGGTTGACAGTGGCGACAGCAGACATTTTGATAGAGAGCCTCGTACCATTCACCGGCCAGCTCGATTATGCGGTCAAATTGCCCAATGATGTTCTGATCGGCGGCAAAAAAGTGGCCGGAATCCTGTATGAAACGAAAATCGGCGGCGGCATCCTGCAATCACTGATTTTCGGTCTCGGGCTCAATTGCAATCAATGTGCCGATGATTTCGGAAAAGCAGACCTCGACGAGGCCACCTCGCTTTCGGTAGAAATGGGCAGGGCTTTCGACAGGGGAGCGTTCCTCCGGGTGTTTCTCTCACGTTATGTGCCGATGTTCCGGTCGCTGACCGGACAGGTACAGGCCGCAGGAGATTCTGAAGATGACATGTGCCCTTCATGAAAAAGATGCAATACGATCCGGCATACTTGTCATTGACAGCGGTAACAGCCGTATTCACTGGGGTGTTTTCGACGGTTCAGTCATCAAGGGTAGACTGAATGCCCTTTATCCCGATAGTGAACAAGAGCTGATATCGCTGATCGAAAACGATATCCTTGGTGATTTCCGGTCAGGCATCGTTGCTGCCTCTTCCGTTTCGGGCCGTTGGCGCGACACCTTTTACCGCGGTCTCGCCTCGCAGGAAAAATTCGATCTCCGTATTGCCAGTACAGCTGAAGACATTCCCGTTGAAGTGCAGTATGATAATCGTTCTGGTCTCGGTGTCGACCGGGTTTACGCCGCTTATGCCGCCTGGCGTCATGCAAAACAGGCATGTGTTGTCATCGATGCCGGTACTGCGGTGACTGTCGATGCTGTCGATAAAAACGGGACATTGCTGGGAGGTTTCATTTTCCCCGGAGCCGATCTTTTTGGGTGGTCGCTTTCCGAAAAAACGGCGCTGCCGAATGTTCCTTTTGCCAGAACGGACTTGAAAATCGGCACAGGCACCGAAAGCTGTATCGGCAACGCCATTTATGCAGGTTTCCGCGCGGCGCTCGATGAACTTGTGAGGATTGCATCCTCAGCCTCTGGCACAACGTCAACACTTGTTGTGACCGGCGGACATGCAGAACAGGTTTTGGAAGGGCTCTGCAGTGCGGCTGTCCACCGTCCTGATCTCACCTTGGAAGGCATCGGTTTTCTGGCAAAATCACTGCCAAAATATTGTGGCTGATGCAAAAAAAGGTTGACAAACGCCACACTATGTGGTATGTAAATTATGACACATATGGAGTTGCCGTGAAAGACAGTATCAGAATCATTGGTCTTACTTTTTCAGCCTGTCATGGCGTTCAGCCTGAGGAGTTGACTCTGCCGCAGCCGTTTGAGGTCGATGTTGAAATCAAGCGCGATCTTTCTGCCGCTGCCGATTCCGACCGGCTTGATGACACTATAGATTACAGTGCTGTTGTCGATGCCGTGAGCCAGGCGGTGCATGGCGGTCATTGCCGACTTGTCGAGCATCTTGCGGGACGGATTTTCAGGCGGATCGAGGCGATTATCCCTGACGGTTGTGTCGTAATACGTGTGAGGAAACCTCGTGCGCCGCTTGAGATTCCATTCAATACGGTCGAGGTCGAACTTATCAGGGAACTCGGCGGCTCATGAGCGGCAGTGTGGATGTGCTCGCATACCTGGGGCTGGGATCGAATCTCGGCGACAGGCGAAGGAATATCGTTCAGGCACTGACTTTTCTTGATAAGAGCCCGGATGTGGCTGTTATGAGTGTTTCCGCCTTGTACGAGACCACCCCGGTGGGTGGACCTGACCAGCCTGATTACCTGAATGCAGCTACGGTTGTGAAAACATCACTTGATTCCGAGGAATTACTTGAAATCTGTCTCGGGATAGAGTATGCTATGGGGCGTAAAAGAACCGTGAAGAATGCGGCCCGTGTTATAGATATAGATATCGAACTTTTCGGTGACAGTATAATAAATACGGCGAATCTTGTCATTCCGCATCCGCGGATGCACGAGCGCTATTTTGTCATGAAACCCCTGGCTGACATCGCTCCCGATGCCTGTCATCCGGTACTTGGAAGAACGGTCAGTGAGCTTCTGGCGGATTTGTCATCCGAGGGGGCTTCATTGTATTCTGATATGGGGAACTGGCGAACAGAACCGGAGTAAAGATTTCCGGATTTCTTTTTGGGGAATGGTGATAATTAATGAAATGTCCATATGATTATATAGTTATAGAAGGTGTTATCGGTGTCGGAAAAACGAGCCTTGCCAACCTGCTCAACAAAGAGCTCGGTGGTCGTATTATCCTCGAGGATTTCGAAGCAAACCCTTTTATTGAGGCGTTTTACCGTTCTCCGAAGGAAAATGCGTTCAAGGCGCAACTTTTCTTTCTCATATCACGCTTTCAGAAACAGTTGGAAATTCCCCAGCCCGATCTGTTCGATTCTCCCGTTATTGTCGATTATATTTTCCAGAAAGACCGCATTTTCGCCACGGTAAACCTCGACGACAACGAGCTCGAACTTTACAATTCAGTATGGAATGTCCTTGCCCCGAACGTACGGACTCCGGACCTGATAGTCTATCTTCAGGCATCGACACCACGGCTTCTCGAACGCATCAGGATGCGCGGCCGCGGTTACGAAAAGACGATTTCACTGGAGTATCTCGAGGCGCTTAACAACGCCTATAATGATTTTTTCTTCCATTATAACGAATCGCCCGTTTTCATTGTCAATACAGATGACATTGATTTTGTCGGAAGTACCGGCCATTTCGACGATCTGCTGTCAAAAATTGTCGAGAACCACAGCGGAACGACGTTTTATCATCCGGGAGGCGTATGATGTCTGTTAAGCGGGTAACAGTTAATTATTTCCGAAAAATGAAGGAAGAGGGGAAACGTTTCTCGACTCTTACTGCTTATGATGCCCTTACCGCCTCGATACTCGACGAGGCAGGCATAGATCTCGTACTGGTTGGGGATTCCCTCGGTAATGTGTTTCAGGGGCGGGAGACCACGATACCGGTTACGCTCGATCACATGATTTATCATGGCGAAATTGTATCAAGGAGTGTTAGCAGGGCGTTTGTTGTTGTCGATATGCCGTTTATGAGTTTCCAGGTGAGCGTGGAAGATGCCGTACGGAATGCGGGCCGTATCATGCAGGAGAGCGGCTGTCACGCGGTCAAGCTCGAGGGCGGTGTCAGGACTTCCTCGCAGATTTCGGCGATTGTGTCCACTGGCATTCCCGTGCTTGGTCATGTGGGGCTGACACCGCAGTCTGTGCACGCGTTCGGCGGCTATGGTGTCAGGGGAAAGGACAGCCCGGATGCCTTGATAGAGGACGCTCTTGCCGTACAGGAGGCTGGTGCGTTCGGTGTTGTGCTGGAGAAAATCCCGCGATCCCTTGCGAAACGCATTACAGAAACACTCACCATCCCGACGATCGGTATCGGTGCAGGTCCTCATTGCGACGGCCAGGTGATTGTCATTGCCGACCTGCTGGGGCTGTTTAAAAAATTCAAACCTTCTTTTGTCCGGCGTTACGCGGAGCTTGCGGATACTATTTCAGATGCGGTTACGAACTACAAAAGAGATGTCGAGGACGGGAGTTTTCCGGACGATTCCGAGAGCTACGATTAACACTTCGTTTCGCTGTTTTTATCAGTTTTCACTTATCTTCCGATAATCCTTGTATCGTCGGTTTTCTCTGCTTATATTCGTTTTTCCAGTGGTAATGACTATCCTGCGTCATATCCGTTACATACGGGTATGCCGATTTTTTTTATCTGCGGACAAAAGCCCGCATTCATTTCAACGTTCAGCGTCAAAAGGAGCAGCGCCAATGAAATATCTCGGGTACAACGATAAGCTCGAAAAACTTTACAGCGCAGTTATTATGGATGTCATGGACCAGATGAATGTCAAGGTTCAGTGCATGGATCCCGCTGTCAGGCCGCTTACACCCTCGATGAAAACCTGGGGCGAGGCTGTCACCATCTATTTCGAGACAGTGACCGAGGTCCCTGAGAAACCGTTCCAGCTCGAAATGGAAGTTCTTGATGATGCAAAAGAGGGCCAGATCATCGTTGCTCAGTGCAATGCCCTGCAGCTTTCCGCATTCTGGGGCGGACTTCTGGCAAATGCCGCGATAGGCCGTAAAATGGCCGGATGTATCAGCGATGGCGGTGCGAGGGATTACAACGAAATTGTCGAGCTCGGTTTTCCCGTATTCTGCAAGGGACTAACTCCATATGATTCCTGTGGACGCATGGATGGCAAAGAACGCGACATTTCCATAGTCTGCGGCGGAATCAAGGTGGTCCCCGGTGATCTCATTTTCGGCGATGTGGACGGTGTTGTTGTTGTCCCGCAGGAAATGAGCGAGGAAGTCATCGAGAAGGCGTGGGAGAAGGTTCAGGGCGAGAATACTGTCCGCGAAGAACTTCGTTCCGGTGCCGGTGTTGTCGATACATTCGAAAAGTACGGCATCCTTTAAGATAATCCCCACTGAAGAGGCGGGTATTGATTATGAAACGGGTAATGATTGCGGGCATGGCCCACGAAACGAATATGTTCAATCCTTTCCCGACCACGTACGACGATTTTGTCCTTCGTGGCCTTCATTTTGGCGATGATCTTGTCGAGAAGCTGACCGGGACGAATACCGAGTCGGGCGGAGCGATAAAAGTACTTCGGGAAAACGGTGTGGAAATCGTGCCGTCGGTTTATGGTTTCGCCATGCCGGCTGGACTTGTTACCAAGGATGCAACGGAACGGATACTCGGCGCTATGCTCGATACTCTCGAGAAAAACGAGGTCGACGGTATCATTCTGAACCTTCACGGTGCAATGGTCTGCGAGTCACATGACGATGGCGAAGGCTATATTCTCAGCCGTATTCGCGAGAAAGTCGGTGCGGACATTCCTATTGCGGTGACATTGGACCTTCATGCCACACTGACGCCTCTCATGATAGAGGCGGCGGATTTCATTACTGTTTATCGCAGTTACCCTCACATGGATATGGCGGAACGGGGTGAAGAAGCCGCTTCAGCGCTGATACGCATCATGAATGGCGAGATAAAACCGGTGATGGCTCTTGCCAAACCGCCGCTTATTATAGGGCCGCCGCTCAATGTTATGCCGACCGACGAGCCCATGCGATCGATATTTGTTCGGGCGCGCGGGATCGAGGCAAACGATCCCGCTGTCATCGCCGCCTGTCCTGCGCACGGTTTCATGCAGCAGGATGTCCCGTATGCCGGTGTCGGGGCCGTTGTGACGACTGATAATGACCTCGAACTGGCGCAGCGTTATGCCGATGAGATCGGCGACCTTCTCTTCAAGCACCGTCACGACTACCAGGTAGACCTGCCCGATGCCGCTGAAACGATCCGTTTGGCAGTGAACGCTGAAAATCCGCCGGTGGCCATTGCCGATTCCGGCGATAATATCGGTGCGGGAACACCCGGAGACGGCACTGCACTTCTCTCCGAAATACTCAAGCAGGGCGTTGACAGTGCATTCGTGACACTTTGTGATCCCGAGGCCGCTGAACAGGCGGCAAAAGCGGGAGTTGGCGCAACTGTGACCCTTGCTGTCGGCGGCAAGTCAGATTCTCTCTATGGGCCGCCGGTTACAATTACAGGCAAAGTCCGGACAATCAGCGACGGTGTTTTTCTGAACCGCGACTGGGGTGGATACTGGGCCGGAGTGGTCAGTTCTATGGGGCTCACTGTGCGAATCGATGTGGGTGGTATAACGATTATGCTCAACTCGCATGCCACCTCGCCGAATAATATCCTGCACGCGAAATCCATCGGAATCTATCCCGAGGATTACCGCATGAGTATATGTAAGGGCGGGCTGGCGTTCCGTGAGGCTTACAAACCGCCTGTGGTCAACAGTTATATCCAGAGTGATACGCCCGGTTTTTCGTCATCGAATATGTCGAATTTTACGTATACGAAATGCAAGCGGCCGATTTATCCGCTCGATGATATCTAATCCATGTCGAACTGTAGTATTTCAGTTGTTAACAGGTGATGCTTTGACTGAGATTGGAGATGTGCCATGTCTTTTTCCATGAACAAACCGCTCCTGATGATACCCGGACCCATGGATGTTCCCGACGAGGTCGCGCGTCGCTGCGGAATGCCTGTTTTTCCCCATTACGAGGGGGATTTCCCGGCTTTCTATCATCAGCTTGTCGATAAAATGAAAACGGTTTTCGGGCTGTCATCGGGCCGTGTGTATATCCCAAACGGCTCGGGCACTATTGCGGTGAACATGATGCTTGCGAGCATGTGCACGGCGAATGACGAGGTTCTCGTTGTCAACAATGGGCATTTCGGAAAATATGCCGAGAAAAATCTCGTTAACCTCGGTATCCCGCATTCGTTCGTCGACGGACCTCATGGCACAGCCATCGATCCCGATGCAGTCCGTAACGCCATGAAAGAGAAACGCCGCCCGTTTCTCTATGTCACCCACAACGAAAGCTCGACCGCCATTGTCAATCCTCTTCCGCCGATGGGGGAGATTGCCCGCGAGTTCGATGCGCTCCTTCTGGTCGATTCCATTTCCGCTGTCGGCGGTGTGGTGATCGACATGGATAGCTCCGGTGCAGATGTCGTTGCCGGCGCAAGTCAGAAATGTCTTGAGCTGCCGCCGGGTATCGCACCCGTTGCTGTCAGTGACCGGGCTCTCGATTATATGCGTTCCATGAAAGACCGCCGTGTGCCTTATATCCTCGATTTCCTTGCCTGGGAAAAGGCACTTGAGGTTATGCACGACTATCACCCGCAACCTGTCACCGGGGCGACGAACATGCTTTATGCTCTTGACTGGGTGGCGGACAACATCCTCGAAGAGGGGCTTGTCAACCGGCAGGAACGTTTCCGTACAGCTGGAAACCGTCTGAAAAACGCTATGGCGGAGATAGGTTTCCTGCCCGGAGCAGATCCGGTGCATGCATCTCCTGTTGTGAGCGAGATACTGGTGCCGGATAGCATCGATGCCCAGGTTCTTCGTGATTATTACATGCGTGAGCACAATATCATGGTCGGTGGCAGCAGGCGCGCAGATGAAGATGGCCGGACAATGGCGATACGCATTGCCCATTTCGGTGTGGCGGCGGAACAAGCCCGCATCGATCTCATGATAGATATAACACGTCAGTTCGCCGATACTCTGTAATATTAATCCGGATTATTGTAACCTTAATTCGGCTGAGGAGTATTTTTTCACAGAGATAAAAACTAAATCAACCTGTTTCCTGGAGTTTTTATGTTTCGAATACTGTTCCTGTCGTGTATAGCTGCCTCAATTTCAGTTTCTTCGTTTGCCGCCGAAATCGAAGAATACGAGGTCAAACGTACTGTCGATCCCATCGTTATAGACGGTATCCTGGATGAATCGAGTTGGTCTTGTGCTTCTGTAACGAAGGCGTTCAGGAATTACCGCGATGGCAGTTCGACGGTATATATCGGTCAGGGACAGATGCTCTGGGATGATGAGAATCTCTATGTGGCCATGACACTGAATGATGTGGATATCCGTGCCACCTATACCGAGCACGATTCAAAGCTGTATCTGGAGGAGGTCGCGGAGATTTTTGTCGATCCGGATGGTGACGGTCTCAACTATATCGAGATCGAAATCAGCCCTATCGGCACGCTGATGGACCTTCTCATGAGCAAGGAGTACAGGGCGGGCGGTTCCGCTGATTGGGACTGGAATCTCGAGGGGCTCACTGCCGGTGTAACAGTTGATGGCACCGTTAATATGGGCAGCGACACGGATACATGCTGGGTTGTGGAATGTGCAATTCCTTTTGATAGCATCGCTTTTTCAGCACCCACCATGCAGTTTCCACCTGTTTCCGGTGATCAGTGGCGTCTGAATCTCTATCGCTACAACTATGATTATGACTACACTGTCGGAGATGAGCTGTCCGGATGGAATCCTACCGATTCACGCGGTTTCCACGCACCTAACCTGTTTGGTAATGTCACATTTCTCAATGAACCGGTCGGTACTGTCAATGTGGAAGACGAGCCGAAAGCCGAGGACTTTACCATTTCCGGAGCTTTCCCGAATCCGTTCAATCCCATGACCACAATCGAGTACAGACTGCCGGAAACTTCCGTGTCGAAACTCTCCATTTATAATATTTCCGGTCAGCGAGTCAGGACATTCCCGGCTGTGACCCAGAGTGCTGGCAGGCACAGCATTGTCTGGAATGGATGCGGAGACAGGGGAGAGGTTCTTTCTGCGGGTGTCTACATCGCTAATCTGGAAACAGCATTCGGAACAAGTAGTTATCGCCTGCTGCTCATGAAATAGTAATAGGGAAAAGTGCAATAAAAAAGCTGTCCTGTTACCGGGACAGCTTTTTTATTGCGATGCGATTGCGATCAGCTCACGTTGTGGCTGAGGAAGCTCGTAATGAACTCGTCGATATCACCGTCCATGACCGCCTGCGTATTGGATGTTTCAATCCCGGTTCGCAAATCCTTGACCATGTTGTAGGGATGGAAAACGTAGGAACGGATCTGGCTGCCCCATTCGATTTTTTTCTGGTCCTTGGTGAACTCGGCCATTTTCTTTTCCTCTTCCTCCATGTGTTTCTGGTAGAGCTTGGCTTTCAGCACTTTCATGGCGAACGCCTTATTCTTGTGCTGACTCCGCTCATTCTGGCACTGGACAACAATGCCTGAGGGAAGATGGGTGATTCGTACTGCCGATGAGGTCTTGTTCACGTGCTGTCCGCCTGCGCCGGAGGCACGGTAGACATCGATCTTGAGGTCTTTCTCATCGATCTCGATCTCGATATCGTCATCGATCTCGGGTAGTACGGTGACCGAGGCAAAAGAGGTGTGACGACGTGAATTCGAATCGAAGGGGCTGATTCTTACCAGTCGGTGCACGCCGCCTTCCGCCTTGAGAAAACCATAGGCGTATTCACCCTTTACCAGGAGGGTCGCGCTTTTAATACCGGCTTCCTGCCCAGCCTGTAAATCGATTTCCTCGTAGTCGAAATTACGACGTTCTATCCAGCGCAGATACATGCGCATCAGCATCTGTGCCCAATCCTGCGATTCAGTCCCACCCGCGCCGGAATTGATGGAAATGATGGCGTTTTTCGGATCCTCGGGACTGCCGAGCATCATGGTAAACTCGAAATCGGCGATATCTTTTTCGAGACTGCCGAGACCATTTTCTATTTCAGTCAGCGTCGACTCGTCGTTTTCCTCTTCGGCCAGTTCATTGAGCAGAATGGTGTCTTCGACTGCCGTATCGAGTCGTTCGAGGTTTTTCAGCGGGCGTTCTATGTTCGTTATCTTATCGATGATGACCTGGGCTGTGCGCTGGTCATCCCAGAAACCGGGTGCATCTCTTTTCTCAAACAGTCCTTCGAGGGCGTTCTTTTTTTCCTCGATGTCAAAGATGCCTCCTGATTTCATCGAGGCGCTTTTTCAGTTCTCCGATACGATCCGACAGTATAGACATATCCGGCTCCCTTATTATGATAAACTTTATAAATACAATTCGATATGAAAAATATTGTTACTTGAGTCCAAGCACGTCCTGCATGTCGTAGAGCCCCGGCACGGCTTTGATTGCAAATCGGGCTGCAGGAAGAACACCGCTCGCGAACGTAT
Source organism: Candidatus Latescibacterota bacterium (assembly GCA_963668435.2). GTDB lineage: Bacteria > Latescibacterota > Latescibacteria > Latescibacterales > Latescibacteraceae. The sequence goes on along the minus strand of CAXXSC010000010.1, from coordinate 425,309 downwards.
CGCGGGAGTGGGCCTTATGTGTCAGTTCGAAACGCTCGCCAAGCGTACCGAACGTGACTGTGTGTTCCCCGACAACATCGCCGGTCCTGATAGCGTGAACGCCGATCTCTTTCGGGCCTCGTTCACCGGTGATGCCTTCACGGCCGTAAACGCCGTATTCAGACAGGGGTGTGCCCAGTGTGTCAGCGATGATTTCAGCGATTCGTTTTGCCGTGCCCGATGGGGCGTCTTTTTTGAATCGATGGTGGATTTCCGTGATCTCGATATCGTAATCTTCACCGAGAATCGCTGCCGCATCTTTCACGAGTTTGAACAGGAGGTTGACACCCATGCTCATGTTAGGTGCATAGACACAGGGGATACCCGCCACATTCTTCTTAAGCTGTTCCTGCTGGCTGTCGCTGAGACCTGTTGTGCCGACAACAAGCGCCGTACCGCTTTTACCGCAGAATTCGGAAGAAATGAGTGATGCCTCGGGACGTGTGAAATCGATGAGGACATCGGCTTTTCCGAGCACAGGCCCCAGATCGGCGGTAACCGTTACGCCAAGCGTTCCTTTACCGATAAGCTCTCCGATATCTTTGCCTTGAACCGCAGTGTCGATATCGACCGCGCCTACAATCTCGATGTCATCAGCTTCCGAGGCCATTGTGAGAATATGCTGCCCCATGCGGCCTGACGCTCCAAACATGGCAAGTTTCATGGTATACCTCTATTTTTTACATGTCAGCTCAAATGATATAAGAAAACAGCCGGCCGGATTTCCTGTGATGGAAGTCCATCGACCGGCTGTCTGAACATATGATGTCAGATCATTCCCAGACGTTCCAGCTCTCCTTTGAGAAGTGCTATGCCTTTCTCGTCGGGATTGGCGAGCGGCAGGCGGACCGGACCGACTTCCATACCCATCAGGTTCATCGCGGCCTTGACAGGGGAGGGATTGGTTTCCGCTTTCATCATGGCACGCATGAGAGGGAACAATTCGGTATGCAGCTTTTTCGCTGTATCGAAATCCCCCGCAAGGGCAGCCTTCGTCATGGCAGACATCTTGGCGGGGGCGACATTAGATGTAACGCTGATGACGCCTTTTGCGCCGACAGAGATCATAGGAACAGTCATTGAGTCGTCACCGGAAACGACGACGAAGTCATCGGCAGTCCTGGTGAGGATATCGCATATCTGGTCCATGGAACCCGAGGCTTCTTTTATGCCGAGGACTGTCGGAAGCTTTGACAGCTCCACAATCGTGTCGGCTGTTGTATTCACCGCTGTTCTTCCCGGGCAGTTATAGATGATAAGGGGGATATCGCAGCTTTCGGCAATAGCTTTATAGTGCGCGATCAGTCCGGGCTGGGAGGGCCTGTTGTAATACGGCGTAATGAGCAGTGCCGCATCGGCTCCGGCGGCTTTCGCATGCTGTGTCAGGCTGACTGCCTCGACTGTATTGTTGGAACCGGTACCGGCGATCACCGGGACACGTCCGGCAGCGGCATCGATCACTATATCGACAACCTTGCGGTGTTCCTCATGACTCATTGTGGGTGACTCGCCGGTCGTGCCGACAGGGACAAGGCCAGAAATGCCGTTGTCGATCTGAAAATCGACATTGTCACGCAGTTTCTGTTCGTTCAGGCCACTATCGCAAAAAGGTGTGACCATAGCGGTATACGTGCCTTCAAGCTGTAACATCATTCCTCCGGTAGCTATTGGTATTCTGTATTATTTCCGGCTGGGATTTGCGGCGGCTGTTGAAAATATACTCCGTCCTGATAAATCCTTAATATAAGAACAAACATATAAAATACGAAAGAGCCGAGCTCCGGTCAATCAATTTGTCGTATGTTCTGATGCTTAGGCGAAATACAATTTCGAAAAATGACTGAAATTTTTTGGTATTTGAATACGCAGGTACAATTCGGGCAAAATAGCTGACACCATCTCAGAATATTGAAATGTGTCATATTTGGAATTACATGAATCAGAGATGTTCCTGTGATGTTTCCGGGGACAAGAAGCGGAAAAATAAGATGATAGAGCGTCATATTGTCACATTTTTGAAAAGGAGATATGACATAGTGGCAATTTAAAATGACATGAATGCGAAATAACATGTATGGCTAAATATAGCTATGTCTTGTAATAACAGATCTATATGTGCTTGTCTGTTTTTAGTGGCATAGTTGTTGCACGATGTTTTTCGATGGCAGATTCCAACAAAAATAAGAAGAGGGAGCTTATTTATGGAATAACCAACTAAAGTATTGCGGTAATAAAGTATTATATTTATTATATGGATAATTATTTTTCTGTTTCTTCGCGTTGTGTTTTGAATTACGTTTTTTGAATAATAGATAATGTATATATATTTATCCGGGAGGCATTTGCATGGAAAAGGCCGAAATTTCAAGATTGATAAACAGTTTCAACGCGATCAAGGGTTATTTCGATACTACGAAACGTTACATGCCGCAGATTGCGAAACTGGTTTTTTTCATTGAGGAAATAGTTCCTCTCCTCAATACTATTCATGAAAATCTTCATCAGTCGTCTTCACTTATCCCCGGCGCAACGGCGAAACTCGATAAAGTTACCAGCGCAACGGAGATGGCGGCCACTGAAGTCATGGACATTGTCGATAATGTTATTAACCGTCTTAACAACATGTCTGAATCACTCGACACCCTTGACGAGAATGTCGAGAAGGGTTTTGACAAGGCTGTTTTTTCCGAGAAGACGAAAGTGCTTCGTGAAGAGATCGATGGCAGTCAGGATGATCTGTTTTCAATCATGAATGCACTTCAGTTCCAGGATATTACAACTCAGCAGATTAACAGCATCGCTTCGACAATTGAAAATGTCTATGTAAAACTTTCAGAACTTCTGAAAGGTTTCGAGGATGACGCTTTTGATTTCAAGAATATCAAGAATGTCTCGTTTGACCCCAATGCTGAATTTGATTTCGACCGCTCAGCCGAATCGCAGAAAATGGCTGACGAATTCATGAAAAACGGCGCGGCCAGCATCAGTGCTGAAGATTTGGCGGAAGAGACTGTTGAGGAAGCTCCCGCGGAAACTGCTCCTGCTGTTGAACCGGCCCCTGAGCCGGAACCGGAACCTGAGCCGGAGGTTCAGGCTGAAGCTTCCGACGCAAGTGATGATATTGGGGATATCGTTCTTGGTGAGGACGGTCAGCCTGATATCCAGTCTATTATGAATCAGTTGAATGCGAACAAAAAGAATGACAACTAACATAAAATCTGTAACTCGGTAAACGGAGATATCTTTGGCGGAATTTGACGCGAAAATCGATATTAAAATTGCCGATAATAAGATGCGGGTGACCGCAAATTATCTTCCTGCTCGTGGCAGTGGTGAGGACTTGAATTCCGACGATGTCATGGCGAAGCTTGAGGCAATGAATGTAAGGGTGGGTGTCAAGGACGATGTGGTAAGGACGATCTGTCTCAGCGAGAATCCTATGCGTAATATCATCATCGCGGAAGGTATTCCACCAAGTATGGGTGAAAAGGCCCGTATTGAAACTTATTTTGAGTTGAATGAACGGCGTCATGCTGCGGAGAAGGATGACGGCAGTATGGATTTTCGTGATCTCGGCGAAATATCGTCGGCTCGCGAGGGACAGGAACTTTACAGAAAAATTCCACCGACTGTTGGTGAACCCGGAAAGGATATTCACGGGAATTCGATACCCGGCCTTTTAGGGCGGGATCTTAAACTCGTGCTTGGTCCGGGAACCGTGTTTGCTCAAAATGATGAGAATCTTGTTCTTGCTGAAGCCGATGGTGAGATTCTTGTTAATAACGGTATCATCACCATATCTTCAATACATAAAGTCGATGGTGATGTCGATTACTCGACAGGAAACCTGAAATTCAATGGCACAATTAAGATTAATGGATCTGTCAAGGCTGGTTTTAAAATTGAGGCAGAGGGTGATATTGAAATTCAGGGTAATGTCGAGGATGCGGAGATATATTCCGGGAATGATGTAATAATCAATGGCGGATTCAGCGGTACTGGTGAAGGAAAGATCTCCGCTGGTCGCGATGTTATCCTTAAGTTCATTGAAAACCAGTCGGTTGAGGCTGGCCGCGATATTATTATAAGCGGACCGTCGTACCATGCGACTCTTCAGGCTGGCAATACGATAATGTCCAAAGGGCCGAAAAGTGTTATTGTCGGAGGGAACTCAGAAGCAAAAAACAAAATCGAAGCGAATAAAATTGGATCTGATGCAGGTGCATCAACTGTGCTGAAAGTTGGAGTCGATCCGAAACTTGCTCAAAAAATGAACGATATCTCAGATGAGATACAGCAGACTCAGGAGTCTCTCGATAAAGTCCAGAAGACGGTGGTGTTCCTGTATAAGACTAAGATCGATAATAACAACACGCTTCCGCCGGATAAACTGAAACTGCTTGAAAAACTTGAGCAGACAAAAGACTCGCTTCCTAAAAAAATTGAGCAGCTCGAGGAAAAGCGTTCGTCTCTTCTTCAGGAGCAGAAAGAGCTTGATGAAGCAACAGTCACGGCAAATTTGGCAGTGTATTCCAAAGTCAAAGTCTATTTTGGTCAGCAGTTCATGGCACTCGATGATAAAATGGGTCCATCAGTATTCAGAATGTTTAAAGGTGATATTATCAGATCGTCTATATAATCAGAGCAAAGGAGGGTGGCTCAATTGTCCGATCTAAAAATTCTTGTCGTTGACGATTCTCCCACAATGAGGAGGATTCTTCTCAATACAGTTCAGAAAGCAGGCTATTCCAACCTTCAGGAAGCCGTCGATGGGAAAGATGCGCTGGCAAAACTTCTCGCTGGTGACTTCGAACTTCTTATGACCGACTGGAACATGCCGAATATGAGTGGACTGGAACTTGTGACCGCTGTTCGCCAGGAGGCGAAGCTGAAAGACATACCTATTCTCATGGTGACAACACGCAATATGAAAGAGGATATTGTCAACGCGATCAAAATGGGCGTCAACGGTTATATTGTAAAACCTTTCGATGCCAAAACACTGAACGCGAAGATCCAGGAAATCCTTTCCTGACAGAAGGGGTTTTCCGTTCGGTATATACAGATTGTAATTATAAAAGGAATATCTTTTATCAATAAGATGTTCCTTTTTTTTGTTTTTCCTCGCTAAGAGTGAGTATATTACTTTATATACGCTGAATAAATTGCGGGTTAAATTATTTTCATATAGTCACCGCGGAGGTAAATAGTGAAATCACGTTCAAAATACAAACTGACAATAGAAGCATCGCAGATAGTAACGCCGGGTGTCGAGGGCGGTATTTTCAGATCGATAGGAAACAAACCCGCGAAACTTCACATTGCTCATGACGGCACGATCGCCGGTTGGGATTACGATTCGGCCTTGAATGCAGAGCGGCAGATCAGTGCAAAAGACAGCGTTGTCGGCCCCGGTTTTATCGACCTTCATTTTCATGGTTATGGCGATCAGCGACAGGTGCATTTTTCGGAGATCGGCTCTTTCCATAATCCGATGAAAATTCTTGAAAAGATCACAAGATACGGCACAACATCGACTTTGGCGACGCTCCTTGTTCCTGTCCGTTCGCGTCATTTCTTCGGTGTCGATCTCGACGCCCGTTTCAATATGCTCAGAGAGCAGCTCATTGAAATTGTGCACCGTAAAGTCAGCGATGGCGAAAAACGGGCTCGTCTTCTCGGCTTTCATCTCGAAGGGCCCAAAATCAATCCGAGAGTTGGTGGAGCAATTCCGCTTAGTTCAATATGGCTTTCTACAGTCCGTGATCTTCCCGGTATCCTTTGGGGTGGGAGAGGCCTTGATGAGGATCATGGTGTCCGCTTGATGACAGTTGCGCCCGAAATGGACCATTCCAATGATTTCAGGTTCATCAAATCGCTGGTTGACAAGGGTATAGTTGTTGCTTTGGGACATTCAAACGCCTCACTTGAGCAGACCATTGCCGCGATCCATGCCGGCGCCAGACACATGACCCATCTTTTTAATGCCATGAAACCGCTCGATCACAGGAAACCGGGCATTCTTGGTGCAGGTCTCATCGATCCCCGAATATTCAATGCGCAGGAATTTGATCTCAGTGTGGAGATCATCTGCGATTTCATTCATGTCGACCCGGCGATACTTTCGCTTGTTATGAACAGTCATCACATGGTTGCCGGCGTGAGCGACTCGGTCGCCAATCCTGATATGACGGAAGGAACCTATGAGTTTGCCGGACAGCGTGTGACCATTTCCGAGAACGCGGTACGCCTCGTCAGCGACGGCCGTCTCGCCGGTTCCGCCATGACGATGCTGCAGACATTCCGTAATCTCATGCTCCTCGGTGGTGATTCGCCCGATATCGGCAGGGTGTTCCAGATAACCTCATCTAATCCGGCGAGAATCCTCGGGCTCGATGATTGCGGTACAATTACGAAAGGCAAACGGGCCGATCTTGTTATCCTCGATGACGACAACAACCTGCTTTACACCATCGTTAATGGCCATGTTGTCTATGAGGCGCCCGGCATGGCTAAAGGCGGTCGTGAACTGCCGGTGCAGGTTGCCGCAGCGCCGTCCGGAACAGTTCGTCCTAAAGGAAAAAAGGCAACAGTCGGAATTCGTATCAGCGATTCATCACTCTGGTGCGGTTACGTGACCAATGGTGAAGAGGTGGTGATTACAAACAAGGGTGGCATGAGTAACCCTCTTCACAAGCAGGGCTATACCGGTAGGGAAGCGATACTCGATTCATCGGCGGAAGCCATCGTTGAAGCCTGGCGTCAGGCAACAGCCGCCGGTTTCAAGGTCACTTCTTTCGGTATTGCCAATTCGGGGCTTGTTGACGGCACTCTGGCTGTGACCGCCATGAACCTTCCCGACTGGAAAGATTTCGATATTGCGCAGGCACTGAAAAAGCGGGCCGCAATAATAGATTCCGATTTTCCGACAGACGTGTCTTTCCATATTGAGAACAGCGCAAACGCTATGGCGCTTGCCCTTGCCCGGAACAGCGGCCTTCGAAGCAAGGCGGGACTGCCGAAGGGTGATAATTTCATTTATGTCAAAATTGGCTGGGGACTCGGCACCGGCGTGGTTGTCAATGGCCAGCCGATCAACTGTATTGAGGACATTGCACCCGATTATTATGTGCATCTTCGCCAGGCAATCCAGAATGTCCACCTCAACCTGCCGACCTATCTGCACCAGACAATGCTGATCAACCGTCTGATCGCAAAGGGAGAGCTTGCCCTCATGCGCACCTGCGACGACGAGTATCCCGATATGAATCTTGAGTCACTGGTATCCCGTCACGGCATCATCCATTATGCGCGTGAGCAGGAGAAGAAAGCAGGCAAGGTTTTCTTCCGCAAACACCAGCTTGAAGAGATACTCCAGGCGATAGAGAAAGATCCGTATTCATATGAAAATCTGCCGTTTGAACTGAATCTCCAGGTGGATGATGTTATCAACGCTTTGGCTGAGGGCGGAGAAACGGCGGCCAATGCCCGGGCGGTATTCGAACGAATGGGCATGGCACTGGGATCTGGTCTTTACTCGCTTGCCGGTACCCTTCAGGAGCCGATACGGCATGTTGTTATTCTGCCGCAGCTTGGTGAACGCTTCAAGAAAGCAGCCAATATCATCCGTACTGGTGTCGTTACCTCATTGAATCGTGGTGTAAATGAGGGTGACGACTGGCATGTTGATTTTATCGAACCTGAGGATGAGCTCTATATCCTCGCCGGTGCCAGTATCTGTTACGGCTGAGGTGTGGCAGCGCACTTGAATAGCTCTTAAATATCGAATAAAGGAAGCCCCGGCGCTAATACCGGGGCTTCTTCGTGTCGAGTAGAATGGTGTTGTTATTTCCGTTTGCCGGCGGATATCAGTATCCGAACCAGTGCCTGTACTTCCTCTTGGTCCTCAGGTGCCTCCGCGAATGAGAGATATCTGTTGTAGGCTGACGCTGCTTTGAGGTATTCACCGGTATTTGAGTAGATACCACCCATGTTGTAGTACGCTTCGGCGTAGGTAGAGTCTATGCGTACGGCGTTTTTCAGGTGATCGAGCGCATTGCGGTAATCGCTGACCTGCAGCAGGATCAGTCCAAGTTCATTATACGCCGGTGCGAAATCGGGCGCCGACATCACTGCCAGTTCCAGTTCACGGCGCGCTTCCTCGAGTTCGCCGTCCTGTGAAAGCAGGAGTCCAAGCCGAAAATGGGCCATGGCGTATTCAGGATCTTTATTGACTGCCCGCCGGTAATAATCTTTTGCCTCATCATGTTTGTCCATCAGCTCATTGACGACTCCCATGTTCACAATTCCGGGAGCATAACCGGAGTCCATGTCGAGTGTTTTCCTGGCGGATTCATGGGCTTTCAGTATCTGGTTCGTAGAGAGATAGAGAACCGTCAGGTTATTCTGTGCCTGTGGATAATTCTCTTTCAGCTTGATAGCCTGTTCGTAGGTTTCCTCGGCCTCTTTCAGCCGCCCGAGCTTATAGAGGATACGGGCGCTGTGAAAATATGCCTCCGGGAAATCTATTGCGATGGCAATTGCTGCGTTGAACTCTGACAGTGCACCGGGCAGGTCACCCATCTGTTCGAGGCTGTTGCCCAGTTCGAGGTGGGCGTAGACATCATCGGGGCGTTCCTTGATTGCCTTACCGTATTCTTCAGCCGCCTGATCCATCTGGTTAAGCGCTTCATAGACGGATGCGAGTGTCATGTGCAGTTCCTGGTCATTTACACCCAGGCGTTCTGCCTCGAGAAGGCTGGTCAGCGCCTCGTCCCAACGTTTGTTTTTCGCATACACGGATCCTAACCCGTAATAAGAGAGGGCATAATTCGGATCATGTTTCAAAGATCTTCTGAACGAGTCGATTGCCTTGCCATAATCGCCCTTTTTCTCGAAGCGGACACCACGTTTATAATAAGATACCGCTGAACCGCAGCTGTTCAGGACGAGTGCGGCGGCAATGACTATGGCTATCAGACCGGCTGACCGTAACTGTTTCATGTTTCGCATCTCCATGCGTTTTCCTTAATAAATATCAGCGTATTATCCCGCCGGTATCTGTTTTACCCAGAATGAGGCTTTTGAGCGATACTCGCTTTTCGGATATTCCGCGATAAAGCGCTCGAAAGCCGATTTCGCCTCGTCGTAGCGTTTCTGCCTGTAATAGCTGATACCCAGCATTATAGCCGCATCGTCGTCCTTGTGATCGAAACGGCGGTCATTCAGCACTTCCTGAAAACCGGCGATTGCGCTTGTATAGTCTTTCTGGCCGAACTGGGACAGTGCGATCCAGTAACGGCAGTTTTCGCTCAATTTCGATTCGGGATATTGTGCCATAATCGCTTTAAACTGACGGATGGCGCTTTCAAGTTCATGGTCGAGACAGTCTTTCAATGCCTGACCGTAGAGGGTAAGCAGCTGTTTCGACTCGCTGGCGCTGTAGGGCTCGTCATTCTTGATGCGGATTTTAATATCTTTCATGTCGCCCTTCATGAGCTGGTTCAGGAAACCCTCTATGTCGCTGGTGAGGGTGGCATATTCAGCGAGATGCATTTCATGGGCGACTCCGAGACTGTCGAGCTTGCTCTGCACTGCCCTGAGCTGGCGTTTCAGAATATCGACATCATCCTCGAGCCTGGCGATTTTCATTGAATCAGACTGCATAACGGCGAGATAGTCGAGATATTCCGATTCCCTGTAAACGATGTCCGTTTTCTGCGGCACAAGATTCTGTTCCAGTATACGGGCCGTGCTCGAGGAATCTCCGACATTATCCGCCACGTAACGGCCGACAGTCACCGTGTTCGTACCGACTATTTCTTTCGTGCTTTCATCGATAATGGGTTCGTTGCGCTGAATGAGGAAAATGTCACCTGGGCTGACCTCGTCCTTGACACCGAAGTCGGTGATGATTGTGTCGTCACTTATCTCCTGGATAGAGCCCGAACGGGGGCCTTCCCGTGTGATTTTCTTTTCGCGGCCGGTGAGAATGGCGATATCATCGATCATCACCTCGTTGCCGCCAACTGTGCTGGTGATTTTGAGATTTGCCTTGTTCAGTCCGAAATCCACGATTAAACCGCGTGCAATAGTCTCGGTCGTCTGGCCGCGCATTTTTCCTGAAACAGGATCAATAATTTTTTTCGGCCTACGTATCTCGACCTCGTCACCGACACCGAGGCTTCCCTCGAGGAATTCGGCTATGACTGTCTGGCCGGAAATGCTCAGAACCTTACCCTCAGGCATATTCTGGGCGGCAAGTGGAATAATTGCTATGATAAGCAGACTGAAAAATATCGTTACGGCAAAACGTGTCATGATACATCCCAAAGGCTGATTAGGTGCTTATTGATACGAAATGATAAAATAACAACTTAATTATAAGCAATTATTCTGCCAGAACGATTGGTTTTTGGATGTGTTGAATTATTTGCCGCGTTTATGTATCTAATAATACAACATTATAACTCGATTTTTATATTTTGTGGAGGGAGTGCTTGGCTGGCGTTTGATGGAAGGTCGAACCATGATATTTTTTCCCGAAAGAGGAAAAATGTTTCATTGAATGCCGGAAATAGCTTTTTGAAAATCATTTCGCTGACCGGCAACTTTGAGAAAAGTATTGACTTCACGGCGATTATACGTAAATATAAATAAAGGACTTTCGAGTGGCATATCATGTCTGCCTGGGGGGCGCATGTTTTGCGATAAATGCGGTACGGAAAACCGTGATGAAGCCGAATTTTGCATCAATTGCGGCGAAAAACTTTCCGACATCAGGAATTCTCTATCCGGTTCTGCCGATAAACCGGCACCGTCTTCAGGCGGCGGCGATTTTATCGAACGTTTCAAGGATGCTGTATCTGATCGTTACGAGGTTATTCGCGAGCTCGGTCGAGGCGGTATGGCTATTGTCTTCCTCGCGAAAGACAAGCGCCTTGAACGTCAGGTGGCTTTGAAGCTCCTGCCGCAGGAAATATCCCTCGACAAGAACTTCTCCGAGCGCTTCATGCGTGAGGCCAGGATATCGGCAAAACTGTCGCATCCCAGTATTATACAAATACATGACGTGGACAAACTCGATGAGTTTACCTATTATTCCATGTCTTTCATCGATGGCATTTCCCTCGCTGAGATCATCAAGAAAAGCGGCGCCCTCAATCCGAAAATCGTGACCCGTCTCGGCATTCAGATATGTTCTGCACTCCAGACCGCGCACGATCAGGGGGTGATTCACCGCGATATAAAGCCTGAGAACATTATTGTCAGCAAGAAAAGAATCCCGATCGTGGTCGATTTCGGTATCGCACGCGCCATGAGTGATTCACGTCTTTCATCGACAGGAATGTTCATTGGCACTCCTCTGTACATGAGCCCGGAACAGATAAAAAGCGGGGAAGTCGACAACCGTTCGGATATCTACAGTATGGGCGGCGTGCTGTATGAAATGGCTGTCGGGCAGACAACATTCCTGGAACATGATACCAGCTCGCTGATGTATAAACAGGTTCATGAGATGCCGGCACCTCCTCACGAGCGCAATCCCAATGTGCCGCTGGCTCTTTCGGATATAATCATGAAAGCTCTCTCCAAAGATCCCGCTGACCGTCCGGAATCGGCCATGACACTCGGAAAAATGCTTCATGAGGCTTATCAAAATCCGGAAATGGCAGTGAGCAGGGACGAGGCCGCAAAAGTACAGTCACAATCGGTAGCCCCCACAGCCGATGAGATTGCCGATGCCGTAGAGGCGGAATTGGTTGGTGAGGATTCTGACAAGACCATGCTGATGTCGAAACCGCCGAAATCAGAGAAGACTATCGATGAATCCGCCACACCAGCCAAGCAGAAAAGCTCCGAGGATGATGGTGATACGAAAGTAATCAAGGCCCCTCAGAAGAAAAAGAAGAAGGCGGCGAAAGAAGAAGAGAAAAAGGGAATTCCACTTTTTTATCTCGGGCTGATCATTTTTGGTATTTCGACTATTGTGGCGCTGGGAGCGCTGTCATTTCTGAAATCATCGCGTTTGCCGTCGCCGTTGCCGCAGGAAGAACAGGCGGAGGCTCCAGCAGCTCCCGAATCTGCAGAAAAAGAAACGCCGCCCGCCACGCCATCATCAGAAGATTCTGCACCTGAAATAAAGAAACCGCCTGTCCGCCCGAGAACGCTCGAGCGTCAGGACAAGCCGTCCGCAGCACAACCTTCCCGACTGCCCGAAACAAAAAGTACTGTGCCTGAACCAGTTGCCAGTCAGCAGACACCGGAGCCCTCTCAATCCGAGCCAGCGGCGTCTGTTCCCATACAAAGGCCCCGTACTGTCGATTCACGACCGAAAACTGCAGCGGAGGAAACGTCATCAACACCGTCGTCGCCTGTTGAACGTCAGGTGCCCGAAACGGGGGGGGAGAGGTCCACGCAGTCAGAGACTCCAGCTCCGGCGCCTGTCGACAGGACAGCGGCTGCAAGCCGGGAGATACCTTCGGCTCCTGTCAGGGAAGCTGAACCGGTAAAGAAAACACCTTCACCCGTGGAAAAGATTTCTGTAGACTGGGTACGAATTCCCGGCGGTACATTCTCCATGGGCGATTTTCTCGGTGATCTGCCGTCGCAGGTGCAGTGTACTCCCGTGCATGAGGTGACTGTGTCGCCTTTCGAGCTTTCCCGTACCGAGGTGACTGTCCGTGAGTATGCCCTTTTTCTCACCGCGACGAACAGGACGCCACCCGATCACTGGCAGGAGCAGCTCCTCAACCCGGAACGCCCCGTAATATACGTGACATGGAAAGATGCGGATACCTTTGCGCGGTGGGCTGGAGGACGTCTTCCTACTGAAGCGGAATGGGAGTTTGCGGCCCGCGGCGGTGTCGAACGCCAGAAATATCCATGGGGAATTGATTCGCCGGCCGGACGTGCCAATCTCGGGCATGATTGGGCGGGTGGAAACGGATGGCGGCAGTATCTACAGAAACCGGGCCAGTATGCTCCCAACAATTACGGTCTATATGATATGGCGGGGAATGTCTGGGAGTGGACTGCAGACTGGTTCGGGCCGTATCACGCCTCGCGAGCAATCAATCCTTCCGGCTCGAAAACCGGGAATATGAAAGTGATCCGCGGCGGTGGATGGAATTCGGCTGATAATTTTGTCCGTAACGCCATGCGCGGTCCTACCAGCCCAGCAAAAAAAGATGCGCATATCGGTTTCCGCATTGCGCGGAATACCCGTTGAACAATTCCATCAAGAACCAAAAAAACGTGACGGTTACACTATAGCCGTCACGTTTTTATTTCAGTTGGATTTGCCGGTCAACTGCTCACGTTTCCTCGAAAAGTGCGGCAATGACTGTGATATTGTCTTGACCACCGGCGTCGTTAGCCGCATCGATCAGACGTTTGCAGATTTCTTTCACGCTTCCCGAGGAGCTGACTATCGCGAGAATAATGTCCTCGTGAACCATTTCCCAGAGCCCGTCACTACAGAGGATAAGTGTTTCGCCTGGTTTCACCGTATGCCAGCTCGTGTCAGCACCGTTGTCATTGATGCTTCCAACGCAGCGTGTGATACGGTTTCTCAGCGGATGTGTCCTGATATCTTCCTCGGTAATGACACCGCTGTTGACCAGATCCATGACCACGGAATGATCCTGGGATATCCTGCTGATCGAAGCCTCGTTTTTTGGGGGAGGGCTGTTGAGATCGACAGCCTCGAGAATCGCTGTCTGGGCATTTGCGTCAACCGGTCCTGCCGCTGCGACTTGCCCCGAACCTGTTCCTCCTGATATGACATACGCTCGCGAATCTCCAACATTGCCCAGGCAAATCCTGTCACCGTATCGAAGTGCCATGACTACTGTCGTGCCCATTCCTTTGAGCTCTGCGTCTATCCTGGCCTGCTGTTTGATCGTGTCATCCGCCTTGGCGATGGCTTTCTTGACTGCGGCGGCTATGGCATCATCCGTGCTGTATGGAATATCTTTCAGAAGTGAAGTGATTGTGTCGACAGCGATCGAACTGGCGGTTTCACCGGCGGCGGCGCCACCCATACCATCGGCAACGATCAGGAGGTCGTTTTCGATCGCGAAATTATCCTCGTTGTTTTTTCGTATCCTGCCGACATCAGTTAAACCGTATGAAATCATAGACAGCATCGCTAATTAAGTCTCCGGCTTTGTGGGTAAAATACCAGTTCGATTTCAGTAAATATATTTATTCTGTACTTTAGGATGCAAAGAAGAAAATATAGACCAAAAGGCCCAGACAGATAATGATTCCGGCGATATATACCGGGCTGACAGCTGTCTGCGATTGTTTGGGATGGGCCGGACGTGGTGCTTCTTGTTCCGGTTCTGAGATGTCTTGTGGTTCAGCGTCGGCAGTTTCGGGAGGGGGACCGTCAAGAAAACTACGGTCCATGTTCTGACCGATGAAAGTCGACTGCACGCTCAGTTTCAGCTTGAGCTCAAACCTCAGTTCCGTGCTGCCGATAGTAATAATACAGCCGTCCGAAAGAGTAAAGCCTGAACCGGGGCCTTTCGGGACAGACTCGCCATTGACCGTTGTGCCGTATGTGCTCGAATCAGTGATGAAAACTCGGGTATAATCGTTAGTGATCCGAATCATGGCGTGTTTGCGGGAAACAGATGGGTCAGATATTACAAGATCGTTATCATCGCCCCGCCCGATGCTGATAGGTGAGGTATTGAACACTTTCTGTTGACCGATCAGGGCTGCATCCGGTGAATTAACAATGCTGAGGATGATATTCCAGTCTTCCTGCATGGCTCAACCGCCTTGTTTATGTTTATCTATAAGAAATATTATTTCTTACATAGATTTGTCAAGTCTTTTCTCGTTTGTCGCTCTCTGAACAGGCTCTCTTTTGTTGATGTGAATAATGTATTTATCATAAGTCAATATATAATAAAAAAAAAGAAAAACAACAGTTAAGCGCTTGCGCGTATATTTGCATACTGCGATGTTGCCGTGAATATGCCGTTTCGCTTCGCTTTTCGAGTGAGCTTGATTCCGACGATAGCTTCTCTGGTATTTGCTCTTTGAAGGGGGGCTTATGGAACTTGAGTTGTATTAACTGTTGACATATTCTTTTTTTCTGCAATATATTGCTTAAACCTGACAATAACGTCAGGAATACCTGTCTGAACAGTACTTATTAACAGGATGCCAGATGAATCTCATAATTCTTAACGGAAATGAAGAAGGCAAACAAATAGATATGCAGCCCGGCGTTTATAAAATCGGCCGCTCGTCATCCAATGATATTGTTATCTCGGACGATCAGTTTGTGTCGGGAAAACACGCTGAACTGAGGTTTACGGAAACCGAGAAACTGACATTGAAAGATGTCGGTTCCCGTAATGGTAGTTTTGTTCTTGGTGAACTGGTTGAGGGACAGGCGAAGGTCAATCCTGGTGATATCATCCGTGTTGGCCATACTTTCTTCAAGATATCACGTCGTTCGATGGAGCGGTTTTTCAATAAGGATATGGAAACATCCGACAAACCCGAGGCGATAATGGTTGTTGATCTCGTGGGCTCATCCAAAATAGCCCAGGCCATGGGCGATCGGGTCGCAGGCAAGGTCAAGACTATCCTGTTCAACAATCTCAAGATGAATCTCACCAAGTATCCTGCCGAATTTCTCAAAAATACCGGCGATGGTTCCATGCTCATATTCAGCAGCCCGATGATTGCGATCAAGTTTGCGGTCGATCTCATGAAATCGCTTGAAACAGAGGACGGTTCCTACAAGGGTTTTCATGTCAGGATCGGCATTCATTTTGGAGAAACGTTCAAACTTGAGGACGGCGACCGTCGCGGTATGAATGTCGATATGGCGTTCCGTATTGAGTCGGTTAAGATCGACGATATGCACCAGACTGTCGTCGGCATAAAAAAGGACGAGCTTCCGAGAGTCGACCGTATATTTATCTCGGAGGTCGTGCATCGCCTCATTCCATCACACTCGTCTCTCAAAACACGCTGCATCGGCTATTTCGACCTGAAAGGTTTCACCGGCCGCCACAAGGTTTTCGAAGTGCTGTACTGAATCTCTCATGATATTTATGGTTTTGTCTGCGATTAAAACATGTCGTGTATCTTGTTGTCATGAACGGCAAATTGTCCGACAGGCCTGTCACGCCGTGTTGTCGCGATGTATGAATTTATTCTGCTGTTAATAGTCTGTTTCCAATTGAATTTGCCTGCTTTTAGCTTGACACCTTAAAGTTTATAGTATAGTTTACATTATAATGGTTATCAGTCCATGTACATGCCCGGTTTCGGGGGATATGCTTCACTGGAAACCGGAATGTGATATATGATTCTGTACCGGATAGCGGAGGACAGGCCCTATGGCGGGCGCGCGAATCGGCAATCTACTCGTCAAGGACAAAAAAATCAGTGTCGAACAGCTCGAAGAGGGGTTGAAGCGCCAGCGTGAAAAAGGCGGCAACCTTGGTTCGAACCTGATCGAGCTCGGTTATGTCGATGAGAGTGATCTCACCGAGGTTCTTGCCAAGCAGCTCGGCGTACAGTCAGTTGAGTTGAAAATGGATGAGATTGACGAGGACGTCGTCAGCATCATTCCTGCCGAAGTTTCCATGAAATTCAATGCCATCGCTTTCGAAAAAAGCGGTAAAATCCTCAAAGTGGCAATCGCCGATCCCACCAATTCATTTGCACTCGATTCGATCAAGCTCATCACAGGCTGTAAGGTCGAACCTTATATATCTTCCGAAACGGCAATCCACAAGATCATTGAAAACGTATTCAGCACGACAGAGGAGCTTTCCTCGATTCTCGGCGATTTTGAAGGTGAGGATTTCGAGGTGGTCGAGGATCAAGAGGAGGATGTCGAATCCATCGATACCGATGACGCACCTCTTGTCCGTCTTGTTAATTCTCTCCTTGTCGATGCCGTGAAACGCGGTGTTTCCGATATCCATATCGAGCCTTTCGAAAAAGAGGTACGTGTGCGTTTCCGGATCGATGGTGTTCTGGAGGAAATGCCGCCGCTGCCGAACAAGCTCAAGGCCGCGGTGACCTCGCGTCTCAAAATCATGTCGGATCTCGACATTTCCGAGCGCCGTGTTCCGCAGGATGGCCGTATCAAGATCCGCATGAAGAGTAAGTCGGTCGAATTCCGTGTTTCGACACTTCCTGTTCTTTTCGGTGAAAAAATCGTGATGCGTATTCTCGATCAGGGTAACCTGACACTCGATCTCACAAAGTTCGGTTTTACCGAGAGGGCGCTCAAGGATTTTATCGGTGCCATCGAATCGCCCTACGGCATGGTTCTGGTGACCGGCCCGACCGGTTCGGGCAAGACGACCACACTTTATTCTGCTCTCAGCCGTATCAACGATATCGGAACAAACATCATGACTGCGGAGGACCCGGTAGAGTACAACCTTTTCGGTGTAAACCAGGTTCTTGTACGCAATGAAGTGGGCATGACATTTGCCGCCGCGCTCAAAGCATTCCTCCGTCAGGACCCGAATATCATCATGATTGGTGAGATTCGTGATATCGAGACCGGTGGTATCGCCGTCAAAGCTGCCCTGACAGGCCATCTCGTGCTCTCGACACTTCATACCAACGATGCTCCCAGTACGGTTACCCGTATGATCGACATGGGGCTTCCTCCATTCCAGATCGCCTCTGCTGTCAACCTCATTCAGGCACAGCGTCTGTTGCGCCGTCTCTGCAATGAATGCAAGCAGCCGGTCGAGGTGCCCCCGGAACTGCACGAGGAACTCGATATTCATGAAGGCGATGTGATTTACGGCCCTGTGGGTTGTCCTGTTTGCAACGGCACCGGAAAAAAGGGACGAATCGGCGCCTACGAGGTTATGCTGATGACTCACAATCTCAGGCAGGTAATCCTCAACGGCGCTAACACAGATGATATCAGGGAGCAGGCGGTCAAGGACGGTATGCTGACCCTTCGTATGGACGCAATCATCAAGATGAAACAGGGGATAGTCGACTATGAAGAGGTCATCAGGGAAACCATGTAGCCGGAGCCGTCATGGTGGAAATATGAGTGATGGCGCGAGGGGATTCAACGTGAACTCTCAAGCGAGAATCACGGTTACGTTGACACTGAAAGGTCTGTTCAATGCCCGATTTTATATATGAAGGCAAAACGAAAACCGGTAAGGCTGTTAAAGGCGAATACAGCGCTGAGAACCGTGACGAGCTTTTTAAATATCTGCGATCCCGCGGTATCATCGTTTCGAAGTACAAAAAGAAAAGCAAGAGCTTGTCACTGAAGTTAGGTTCCGGCATCAGTACCGAGGATGTAACTAATTTCGCCCGTCAGTTCTCCGCAATGATCTCGGCCGGTCTTCCGCTTGTCCAGTGTCTCAACATTCTTGCCGAGCAGACAGAAAATCCGGAATTCAAAAAAGTTTTGCTCAATGTGACGAGCAATGTCGAAACCGGTAATTCCCTTGCCGACAGCCTTGGCAAACATCCCGATGTTTTTCCTGAGTTGTTCATCAATATGATCGCCGCCGGTGAGATTGGCGGTATCCTTGATACCATCCTTCTGCGCCTTGCTGCATTCCTCGAAAAAGCTGCAGCTCTCAAGCGTAAGATAAAGGGCGCCATGATGTACCCGATAGTAATATCTATCGTGACCGCCCTGGCGACTGCGGCAATGCTCATTTTTGTTATCCCGGTATTTTCGAAAATGTTTGCAGATTTTGGTGCCGACCTTCCCGGACCGACACAGTTTGTTGTCAATATTTCGAACTTCATGAAAACACCATCACAAATCCTGCCTGTTGTTGCCGGGATGGTGTTGATCGGTTTTATTTACACTAAATACAGAAAATCACCCAAAGGCCGCTTGAAAACAGATGCCCTTCTTTTGAAAATCCCCGTTATGGGCGATCTCGCCAAGAAAAGTTCCGTTGCGCAGTTTTCCCGTACGCTCGGAACACTTCTGACCAGTGGTGTTTCAATCCTCGAGGCTCTTGAAATAACAGCGAAAACAGCGAGTAATATGGTTTTGCGAAATGCTCTTTCCAGCATGATAAGTGCTATTTCCGAGGGTAAGACCATAACTGAGCCGATGAAATCAACAGGTGTATTCCCTCCGATGGTTATTCAAATGGTGGCGGTAGGCGAGGAGTCCGGCGGACTCGATCAGATGCTTGTGAAAATTGCCGATTTTTACGATGAGGAGGTCAATGCGGCTGTTGAGACCCTTACCAGTGTGCTGGAGCCTATTATCATTGTCATCCTCGCTGTTATTGTCGGCGGCATGCTTATCGCCATGTACTTGCCCATGTTCGACATGATCGGTGCTGTCAGCGGCTGATCAGTTCGAATCCTGCGGCCAGAATTCTGTTTCCTGACAATCTGCCGATTTGTATATTGCTTCTGCACCTACATTGTTGGGTGTGCGATTTGGTTTTGTGTATTTATATGCTATGCATGTGATTATGGGTTTCATAAGATAAGTTGCTGGAGGTTAAATGAAACAGGTTGCGGTTTTTGCGAATCAAAAAGGTGGTGTGGGCAAAACGACCTGCACCGTGAATATAGGATTTGAGCTGGCGAATCGTGGAAAACGTGTATTACTGATCGATATGGATCCGCAGGGCAACCTGACAAGCTGCTGCGGGTTTGATCCCGACGAATGCGAACGTACAGTGTATGATATCCTGAAAGAGCGCTCAACGGTTGATGATTGCCTTATCGAGGTTAATAAGAGTCTTTCGCTCATTCCTTCGAATATTCTGCTTGCGTCGATAGAACGTGAGATTTTTGCCTCGATCGGTTATGAGCGTATCCTCAAAAAGGCTCTGGCTCCGGTTCTTGCCCGTTATGATCATATTCTCATCGATTGTCCTCCATCGCTGGGGGCGCTGACACTGAACGGCCTTGTTGCCTGCGAGGAAGTGTATATTACGGTCGCTTGCGAACATTTGAGTGTTATCGGCACGAACAAGCTGCTCGAAACTATCGATGCTGTCCGTGAGAATTATAACGACGAGCTGCAAGTCGGCAGGGTGATTCCGACCATGTACTCAAACACCGTGCTCGCCAGTGAAATGCACAAACAGCTGAAAGAATTTTTCGGCGATCTTCTAGCGAAAACACCGGTCAGGCGTAATGTCAAGATCGGCGAGAGTTCGGCGATGGGGCAGAGCATATTCGATTATGATCCTAAAAGTATCGGTGCCGAGGATTTCCGGAATATTGTCGAGGAGCTGATATGAGTGCGGCAAGATTCAAAAGCAAGAATGATTATTTCGGTAAAAAAACGCCTTTGACTGAAAAAGTCCTCAACACTCCCGCGCCAAAGAAAAAGAAACGTCAGACCTCGTCTACTGTCGGTGTTTCCCAGCTGAAATCTGTGTTTTTCAAGTCTGCGGAGAATTATGAGCTTGAGGGCGGTGGGCGATTTTCCGTGAACGACAACCGTTTCGAGTCGGATATCGAGTCTCATCTGGCAGGGGAGAGCTCTGTTATTGTAAGGCCGGTCGACAAGAACGGCAAAAGCTCGTGGCATGTGATCAGTTTCGATATTTCTGATGATATGGCCCATCCTTTCTCGAAAGCGAAACAATATGCCGGAGAGCTCGAAAAAAATGGCATATCGTCGATAATCGAGGTTGCCGAGGGAGGTAAAGGTCATTACTATCTCTGGATTTTTTATTCAGAGCCGGTCGATATTACAGCCGCAAGTGAGGCCTGCCGCAAGCTCGGTAACAAACTTTTCAGCCTGATCCTTGATGTGACACCGTCAAAAGCCGAGGACAGTCTTCCACTGCCTTTGCAGGGTGAATCGGCGCTGATGCAGCGGACTGTTTTTGTCAATGGCGTAGGTAAAATGATCAAGGACCAGCGATCAGTTCTCGAGGATATTTCATTTGCCGGGCCGGCAGTTATAGACTCGTTTATTGCGTCGGCAAAAACACTACAGCCCAAGGCGGCACCGAAAAAGAAAGCAGCACCGAAACCGAAGACAGCCAAAAAGCCGGCAACATCGAAAACTGTGACCAAAACAGCGCCTGCCGAGGAAAAGCAGCCCGAAACGACAACTGCACCAGCTGTACCGAAAGCTGACAAGCCATCGGTGGAAAAAGAGCTTCAAATAGCCTCCACATCGGCCTCTTCAACCGATACGGCGGAGATGCCCTCTCGTATTCTTCTTGTCGTGTTGGATGGTTTCCAGGTTGCTATAGACAGCGATCTAATCATTTCAGTCATGGGAAAACATGCGCTTGTCAGGCGCGAATCGGCCGAGGATTCACCGCAGGGATTTGTGTCCGCTGATGACCGGATGCTGCCGGTCCTTGGAGCAGATGGCAATTTCATTGATCCTGATACGCTGGCTTTTTCTGACCGTATCATCGTCTGCGGACGTGAAAACGCTGAGGTCGCGCTTGTAGCTGAAACAGTTGGTGCTTTCTATGACTCCGGTTCTTTCAGTGTCGAAACAAAGGACGATGGTGCGTTGACTGTTCGCGTTGGAAATGACACAATACAGCTCTTTGACTGTCTGGGGCTTGTTGTGGATTCTGAAGCTGAAAAAGCTGAAACGGACGCAACAGTTGTCGATACTGAAGAAGAAACGAACTTTGTTCTCGCCTTGATTGGCGATTCCCGGATAGCTGTGCCGCTCTCCAGTGTCGATGAGGTGATTTCCCCTGAAATGGTCAAGGTCGCAAAAAATGGAACTTTCCGCGTGAACGGGCTTTCGCGCTCAGTTCGATGTCTCGATCTCGCAACATTTTCGGGCGGCGGATTACAGCCTGAACAGTCCGTCAAGGCTCTCCTGATTCAAAATGGAAAGGAGCGTCTGGCTGTCGCCGTGCAGGATGTTGTGGGGATTCGTGAACTGGATCAGTCCGCGGTGAGGCCGTTCTCGGGATCGGAACAGCCATTTGCGGGTATCGTGAATGTCGATGGCAGGGAAACCATGCTGCTCGATATCAGGAGGCTTTGATCTCCTTGTTTTCCCATTCGAGATAATAACGCCATTCATCTTCAAAATTGGGTGTGAAACAACCGGTGCCGAGACGTTCTTCGATCTCCTCGGCACTGAACGCTCTCAGTTCATCGATTTCGTCCTCCTGGGCCAGAAGTGGGCCGTCCCATACGCAGGAATAGCTTGTGACAAGCTCTTTTTCGATTTCGCTGGTCATGATGTAGCTGTATAATTTCGTATATTTGACCTTGCTGATGCCCAGTTCTTCGAGTGTCTCGCGCTCGAGGGCCTCCTCAGTACTTTCTCCGGAAGCTATGTGTCCGCCGACCGAGGTGTCCCATTTGCCCGGCTGGATGTCCTTTGTTTCCGAACGTTTCTGAAGAATAATCCTGCCGTCACTTCTGAATACCAGAACATGTACTACACCATGCAGGAGAAAACTCTTGCTGTGGCATTCCTTTCTGCTGGCACGTCCAATCACATTGCCGTTTGTACCAAGGATATCGAATAGCTCCATAATTACTTTCCAGGCGTTATATAATTACATGGGCGGGATGAAAAGTAGCTTGTGCGAATGTATTTTTACATCCCCTGAGGTCGATGCGGTTATTGGTAATCTTCCAATATACAATAACCAGGAACCTATTGAAAACAAAATCGTTGATTTTATACACGTTATTTTAGATATTAAAGCAAGGGGGAACACCATGAAAACAGATCATGTGATTGATACCGTTGGCAAATTCTGTCCGGTGCCGATCATCGAGACAGCGACAAAGCTCAAAGAACTCGCTATTGGTGAAACGGTTACTGTTATCGCTGATGACGAGGGAATTAAGAGTGATATGAAAAGCTGGTGTGAGATGACCGGTAACGAGTTTCTCGGTCTGTACGAAAATGATGGTGAGATTGAGGTTTATGTGCGCAAGGCGTTAGATTGAGCGCTTGTGATAAGCTGCTCTTCGGTACTGCCGGTTGTCCGCAGTCTGCATCTAAACGGACAAGTATAAGCGGTATAGCACGTCTTGGTGAGCTTGGGCTGGATGCCATGGAGCTCGAATATGTACGAGGTTCGTTTCCGAAAGAAGCCAGCGCCGGAAATATTGCCGATGCGGCCTGTTCAGCCGGTATTCGGCTGACAGCTCATGGACCGTATTATATTAACCTGAATGCTGTTGAGCCGGAAAAGCTCGAAGCGTCGCGTGAGCGAGTGCTGAAAACAGCTCGTATCGGATCTTTGAGCGGAGCGGAAAGTGTCACGTTCCATGCAGGTTTTTATCTGGGTCTCGATGGCGATGTTGTTTTCAAGACGATAGCGGAAGAACTTGCGGCTCTGGCAAAAATATTGCGTGATGAGGGCACCGTTGTCGACCTCCGTCCTGAACTGACCGGGAAAGCTTCACAGTTCGGTTCTCTCGACGAACTTTTAGAGCTTGCCGCCGGGATTGAATCGGTGGAACCTTGTATCGACTGGTCTCACCTCCATGCCCGGACAGGGGCTAATAATACAGCGCGAGAGTTCGAGGCGGTTCTTGATGAGATACGACGCTGTCTTGGTGATCATGCGCTGAAACACTGTCACATGCATGTTTCAGGCATTGAGTATACAGACAAAGGAGAGCGGAAACATTGTCTCCTTGAAGATTCAGATATGAATTACCGTGACCTTCTGCGGGTTTTAACGGATAACGGCGCTGCCGGTTTCCTTATTTGTGAAAGCCCCGTGCAGGAGGATGACGCCAGACGGATGAAAGATTTCTATCTGGCACTATAAACCATTCAAGTCAGGGATGTTATGGCGTTTTTCGAAGAGAATATCAGAGACTGGGAATTTGTCGCGGAAAAAATCCGTGCTGCCTCGGCTGTATTCATCACGTCACACGTCAATCCGGATGGCGATGCGATCGGCAGTGAAATGGCGCTTGCCGGTTTCCTCGAAAAGATGGGAAAGTATTACAGGGTTATTAATCATTCTCCGACACCGGAAACTTTCGCGTTTCTCGATCCGGACAACATCATTGAACAGTTCGAGGATGACACGGAATTTACACTTTCTCCATGTGAAACTGATCTTATCCTGCTGGTCGATATGGGACGTTATGAACGTTGTGGTTCATGTGCCGGGTATTTCGAAAATTCATCGGCCATGAAAATTGTAATCGATCATCATCCCAAAGAGGACATCGATGTCGATTATTCAGTTGTCAATACTGATGCGGCTTCGACGGGATCACTTGTCTATGACCTTCTCAATCATATCGATGCCTCTCTGATTTCGAAAGATATTGCGCTTGCCGTGCTGACTGCGGTAGTCACCGACAGCGGATATTTCCGTTACGGCAGTACAACGGCAACTACTCATAAAATAGCGTCGTCTCTCTATGAGCATGGCGCCGATGTCATAAGTATAAGGAAACGTCTTGAAAACGGGTATCCATTCTGCAGGCAGAAACTAATGGGCTATGCATTATCGACCCTCAAGTCTGCGGCGGATGGTCAGATATCCTATGCCTCGATTACCCTCGATATGTTCGAGGAGGCTGGTGCGAAACGTGAGCACACAGACGGTATTATTGACCAGATACGCTATATCTACAAAACGCAGGTGGCAATCCTGATTATTCAGGAAGGCGATGAACGCTTCAAGGTAAGCTTCAGATCCGGTGCTAAAGTGCCGGTCAATCGGGTTGCCTCAATGCTTGGCGGGGGAGGGCATCCTCGTGCCGCGGGCGCGAACCTCATCGGCAGTCTCGATGAAGTGGTTGTCCGGGTGCTTGAGGCGGCTGAAAGCTATCTGGCCGACTGATTACGATCTCTGTGTCTTTTCTTCATCCCTGTATTCTTTTCAGCGGAAACAGGCGGAACGGTCCTGCTTTATACCTGTATTACCCAATTCTGACCGGTATTGCTATATTAATGCCCGATCACAATCAACCGAAAAACTGAACAACGATATAAAGAGAGGGCTTCGGCCCGAAGGAATGTAAATAATGGCAAAACCTGACAGCTGGATACGCCGTATGGCACTCGAACATGGCATGATAGAGCCCTTTGCCGAGGGCGAGTCCCGGGAAGGTGTTATTTCGTACGGTCTTTCCTCATACGGTTATGATATGAGAATTTCCACGCATTTTAAAGTTTACCGTGGTGAGGGTGTTATCGATCCGAAAGAAGCCCGTCCTGACACATTCGAGGATATCGAGGCCGATGTCTTTGAACTTGCACCCAACTCCTCGGTACTTGCCCGTTCGATTGAATATTTCAGAATACCCCGTGATGTTGTAACCATTGCGTTCGGCAAATCGACATATGCCCGCTGCGGACTGATCGCCAATATTACACCCTTTGAACCGGAGTGGGAGGGATTTGTTACTATTTCTCTAACAAACACAAATACGAAACCGGTAAAACTCTATGCGGGAGAGGGGATTGCACAAGTGCTGTTCCTCGGTGCTGATGAGATATGCGAGCGATCCTATGCTGATAAAAAAGGCAAATATCAGGCACAGAAAGAGATCACTCTCTCGAAAATCGATGGTGCCGGGAAATAGGATATCCGGCTGCCTGCCGTATTTATGAACATACGGTTAACGGTTTAGATGATTTATGCAGGAAAATCCGCACATTTTCAAGTTTACTGTTTGACAAATGCTTTTCCTGCCGTTAGATTTATTGAAAATTTTAATTATAATTCATACAGATGAGTTAGCATGGCTTTAGGTATAGGGATCGATATCGGAACCGTAAGTGTGAAACTTGCGGTGGCGGCTGATAGTGAAAGTCACGGGCTCCTAAACGACCTTGCGAAGAATACAGACGTATTTCAGCCTGAACAGCTTGAACTTGAGGACGGCGTTTTTGTCCTTTTGTCGAAATACCGTCGTATCAAAGGCAGTCCGCTTGATGCAATCGTAAGCCTGCTTGCTGCAGTCGGCAGGCCGGGCGCTGAGCACAATGTATGCGCAAAGGCTACAGGTGCGGGTGCCCGTCTGGTTGAATCACTTATCGCGGCAAAACCTCTCAATGAGTTCTCTGCCATTACAGAAACGGTGAACGCGCTTTATCCAGATGTTCGCACTGTTTTCGAAATGGGTGGCGAAAGCTCGAAATATATTCTCCTCGACAGAAATACTTCCGAAGAACCTCTCGGTATCCGTGATTACGGCACCAATGGCGATTGTGCCGCCGGAACCGGATCTTTCATGGACCAGCAGGCTTCACGGCTTAAATATGACATAACCGAAATTGGTGATATTGTCGCCGATGCTGATAAGGCCGCGCAGATCGCCGGACGCTGTTCAGTGTTCGCGAAATCTGACATGATCCATGCCCAGCAGCGCGGCTACAAGCCTGATGAGGTCCTCAAGGGTCTCTGTAACGCGGTTGCCAGGAATTTCAAGAGTGCGATTACCCGAAGCAAGAGCATTGTTCCACCGGTCATTTTTATCGGCGGTGTATCAATGAACTCTGGTATGTTCACTGCTATCAAGGATGTTTTCGGCCTCGATGACGGCGATATTCGCGTTCCACCTGTCATGAACTGTTTTGGTGCTGTCGGCTGCGCGCTGAAGAGCCTTCGTGAAGGCCCGGATGTTGATATGGCTGATATTGATAATCAGGACAGCCGCAGGATTGTCAGCGATTGGCCTGCATACGATGCCCTTTCTCTCGACAATGTTCGTCTTTTGAGAGATGCCGCGTCAAGTCCGCCTAAAAAAAGCTCTGATGGCAGGGTTCCTGCCTGGCTCGGTATCGATATCGGTTCTGTCAGTACGAACCTTGTTGTGGTCGATGCCCACGGCACTGTCCTCAGCGAGATTTATACACGGACACAGGCACGTCCCATAGAGGTGGTTGGTGAAAAACTCCGGGAGCTTGCCCGCGAGCTCGGTGACCGTATCGACATTAATGGTGTCGGTACGACCGGATCAGGCCGTGAACTGATTGGCATTCTTGTCGGTGCTGACGCTATCAGTGACGAAATAACAGCCCACAAGACCGGTGCGATTCATGTAAGCAGCTCGATGCTTGGACGCGAGGTCGATACAATTTTCGAAATCGGCGGACAGGACTCGAAATATATTTCTATAGAGGACGGCATCGTTGTCGATTTCACCATGAATGACGCCTGTGCTGCCGGTACCGGCTCTTTTCTCGAAGAGCAGGCCGAGGAGCTGGATGTCTCCATTATCGGTGAGTTTGCCAAAGTTGCACTTTCCTCGCAGACACCGCTCAGGCTCGGTGAACGCTGCACTGTGTTCATGGGGCGTGATGTGAAAAGCTATCTTCAGAGAGGCGCGTCACGTCAGGATATTATCGCCGGTCTCGCCTATTCAGTTGTCCATAATTATCTGAACCGTGTTGTACGCGGGCGACGTATTGGTAAAACGATCTTTTTCCAGGGCGGCACGGCATATAATGACGCTGTCGCAGCCGCTTTCGCAAAAGTTACGGGGCAGGAGATCATTGTACCGCCCCACAACGGTGTTGTCGGTGCGATCGGTGCGGCTCTTCTTGCGAAACGGAAAATGGATGCTGTCGGAGGTCCCTCCACTTTCAAAGGTTTCGATCTCGAACGCGTCGATTACGATCTCAGGGAGTTTACCTGTAAAGGCTGTGGGAATTACTGCACTGTGCAGGAATTCACTGTCGATGGCGAAAAGACCTACTGGGGAGATAAATGCTCCGAACGTTACCGCAAGCGCAAGAAAGTTCAGCGTAACGCCATTTTGCCCGATCTCGCGAAAGTCCGTGAAGAACTTCTCCTGAAATGTCTTGAAGGCAATGGAAGTTCCGGTCCGGTAGTTGGCATTCCCTATGCCATGTATACCTACGAACGGCTGCCGTTTCTGGCGACCTATCTCAAAGAATGCGGTTTTACCGTCCGGCTTTCCGATTCCACAAACCGCGAAATCGCCAATAAAGGCATCGAGTCGGTGGTTGCCGAACCCTGCTATCCTATAACTGTTGCCCATGGGCACATACAGGCCCTGTTCGACGAGGGTGTCGATTATGTCTTGCTGCCCAATATCATCAACGCGGAGACGAAACAGCCCGAGCAGGAATCCTATGTCTGTGTCTGGGGTTCAACCCTGCCGTTCGTTGCCGAACATAACAGCTCTTTCAGTGAGCATGTCCATAAAATTCTCAAGCCGACGCTTCATTTCCGTGACGGTGTTTCTGTGCTCAGGCGCGAGCTGTTCGATACATTTGGCAAGCTTGGCGTGAAACGCTCAGTCTCCAATGCCGCACTCGACAAGGCGCTTGCCGCCCAGTCGGCGTTCGCACAGGCGCTTCTGCGAGAGGGCGAGAAAGCGGTTCGGATCGTGCGTGAATCTGGACAGAAAGCCATCGTGCTTGCCGGAAGGCCTTACAACATCTACGATCGGACTATCAATCTCTCTGTGGCCTCCAAGCTGATGACTTCTTATGGCATCAATGTCATCCCTATGGATTTTCTGGACCAGACTGATATTGATATCAGTGCCGTCAACGACAACATGTACTGGAGTTACGGGAAAAAAATCCTGCAGACAGCCACTAAACTTGCTGATGATCCCCGTTTCGATATCATCTATATCACCAATTTCAAATGCGGACCTGACTCATTTGTCAAACAGTATGTCCGCGACGCGATAGGACGGCCGTTCCTGGTTCTTCAGTTCGATGGTCACTCCAACGATGCCGGTGTAATGACACGTTGTGAAGCCTATCTCGATTCAAAAGGATTTCTCGACACCTGGGAGGTGCGGCGTGAGCAATGAAAATGGAAAGGGAATCAAAGGCAGGACACTGTATCTGCCGCCGATGACCCAGGCGGGAAGCCGCATGCTTGCAGCTGTATTCCGTTCAGGTGGTGTCGAGGCCCGTCCTACTCCGCCGTCCGATGTCAGGACAATGGAGCTGGGTTCCATGTTCTCAGAAGGCGACGAGTGTCTGCCTAAGAAAATAACTCTCGGTGATTTTCTGAAACTGACCGAGGCGGAGGATTTCGATCCAAAGAAAACAGCATTTTTCATGCCGACAGCCAATGGCCCATGTCGATTTGGACAGTACCGCCGTGCACTCGAGACTATTCTCGAAAAGAAGGGCCTCGATGATGTACTGGTGCTCAATCCCAACTCGAAAAACGGTTACGAAGGTGTTGGAGAAGGTGGTATTTCGCTGTTCCGTTCGGCATGGCTGGCACTTCTCGCGTCGGATGTCATGCGGAAAGTCATGCTGAAAACCCGGCCCTATGAAAAATATCCCGGCGAAACCGATGCTGTCTATGAAGAGAGCCTTCAGGCGTTGGAGCATGTGTTCGAGGTCCCGGATGTGCCGTTCGGCAAACGGCGGAAGAATGTCCGCGATACTCTGACCGCCTGCCGTGACAAGTTCCGTGCTGTCGATGCCGATTATGTAAGATCAAAGCCGTTGATTGCTGTCGTCGGTGAGATTTTCTGCCGTCACAACCGCTTTGCCAACGAAAACATAATCAGAAAGTTGGAGGAGTACGGCGCCGAGGTTTGGATTGCCGATGTTGGCGAGTGGGTGATGTATACTGACTGGAGCCGTATGCAGAACCTGAAACGCTGGGGACGGAATCTTTCCTGGGAAATGATCACGAAAAAGATCAAACGTAAGTTCATGAAAGCCGATGAGCATTTCCTGCTTGCACCGTTCCATGATGATTTCAAGGGCTACGAAGAGCCGGAAGACACTGCCGAAATGGCGATGCATGCCGAGGCTTACCTGCCTGCAACCGGCGCACTCGGCGAAATGTCGCTGAGTGTCGGCCGCTCGGTATGGAGTTATTATAAAGGTGTGGACGGCGTCATCGACATAAGCCCGTTTTCGTGCATGAATGGTATTGTCAGCGAGGCTGTCTATCCGGCAGTTTCGCGTGATCACAATGATATTCCCTGCCGGGTGTTCTATTTCGATGAGGTCAATACCGATCTCGATCGTGACGTGGGCATATTTTTGGAACTTGTACGTGCCTACAGAAGTAGAAAAAACAGGGAGAGGATTTATCCTGATTATTTCCAGAACCAGTGAAACCTGACGCCATAAGTATTTAATTGCAATGAAATGAATGTTTTCGGCAAAACAATTTCGATACTTGTTGACACTTGATTATTTTTGAAAAATCCACCATATTACCAATGAGGGTAATGGAGGATTGGAAATGACACAGAAAAATATGGACAAAGGGACGGAATGGATATTCTGCCGTAATCTCGACGGCGAGTGTTCCGGCCTCAGCGAAAATACAAAAGTAATCGAAAAAATCCCCAAGACAATCACCATCCACGGCGAAAAGGTTCAGGGCTGGCAGGTAAAAATCGTGTCGGAAAAGAGCGAAGGTCATGTAGACTGGAGCGAATCGGGCTTGAGCGACGAATAATGCTCGGCGAAGCCCGTTTCTTTCCTGAACGTTAACTTTTTGCCGGACCGGTCACCGTGAAACAGATAAACCCCGACATAGTACGCCTTCTCGATGCGAACGCAAATCGTGCGGTCGAGGGTATACGTGTGCTTGAAGAATCCGCGCGCATGCTCCTTGACGACGATGTCCTGACAACCTCACTGAAAAGTATGCGGCATGATCTTGTCACGCTCATGAATAAAATGAGTGTTGACTGTGGTATTGATTTTCTTGCTGCCCGCGGCTCCGATCGCGATGTGCTCAGGCAGGGTGAGACTGCGACGGAAGCTACCCGTGAGACTGTGGTTTCCGTTCTCAGGGCCAACGCAGGCAGGGTGAAGGAGGCTCTCAGGGCTATCGAGGAGTACGGCAAGCTTGTCATGCCGGGTGTTTCGGTGAACGTGAAGGATATCCGTTTCCGTTTATATGACATGGAAAAAAGCCTGGTGATGCGTTTTCAAAGGCGTTTCCCTTCCCGGGAACAGTTATACCGGCTTTTTGTGGTTCTCGATGCCGCGGTTCTCGATGCTGCGGAACTGATTGCCTCCGCACTTAAGGTCTCTGAAAAAGGTGCAACTGCAATCGGCTACCGTAACGATACTGCCGATGACTCGGCATGGTGTGAAGGTCTTGAAAAACTGATGATAGCGATAGATGCCCGAGTCCCGGTCATCGCATTCGGCCGTCCAGGGCTTGCCAAAGCCCTTGGCGCCGATGGTTTCCATACAGGTAAAAATGAAAGGGAATGCACTGTCTACAGAAATTTGCTCGGAGAAAAAATGCTGATCGGGTATTATGGCGTAATGCCGGAAAATGATTTTCCCGGATCGGCGGATTTTATAACGTTTCAATCTACGGGAGGTGATGGAAATGAATGTACTTTACCTGAACCGTTTCACGATAACGAGACTGCTTTACCGATCCCGGTTATGGGTATTC
The DNA here is from genome assembly GCA_963668435.2 of Candidatus Latescibacterota bacterium. Lineage (GTDB taxonomy): Bacteria > Latescibacterota > Latescibacteria > Latescibacterales > Latescibacteraceae. The sequence goes on along the minus strand of CAXXSC010000010.1, from coordinate 393,951 downwards.
TAAGTTCTCGTGAGATTGAACGTGCCGGTGAGAGCGGATGGCGGTGCTTTATGCTGGAATATCCGCGATGTCCTCTCGAGGATGTCAGGCGGGCGGCTGCGATACTCGATACTGCTCAGACTGGGGCTTAAATACAGTCCGCATGACGAGAAAAGTATTGTCTGAACGACATAATTTCATTATTTTTTATAAGGGTAATCGCGCTTCTTTTCCAATATCGGGCATACCGCTGACGCTTCGTGATGCACAATGCCTTTTTCCCGTAAAAACAAGGAGTAAGGCACGTTTATACGGTGCCGATATTCCGTTTTACAAATCTGATTATTGGAGAATAATTATGACGAAAGTCTACGATTTTGATGTCGCTATGACCTGCAGGCACGATGAGTGCAGTGATGAATACAAACAGTCTCTGGTCGACGAGGTTCTCAGGCTCTCGAAATATCATACCCATATTATTGATGGCTATATCACTCTGGATAGACAGAATACATCATATCGTGCTGAAATATCACTTCGCATACCTGGCCATACACTCATTTCATCTAATGATGACTACAAGATGGACAAGGCTTTTGTTGGTGCATTTGACAAGATGAAAGCACAGCTTCAGAAAATTAAAAGCAAAATTGTCGATCACAGGCCCCAGAACGGCGATGATTTTGCCGCCATGGTTGTCGAACAGTCTGAAGAGACTGTCGAATAGGAGGAAGCTGTGGGGAATGGCCTGACAATCGGCAGGTTGCTTGAAGAAAATACAGAACGACTCGGTTTAACACTTCATGCGGGAGAGAATGGCCTCGACAACGTGGTCATCTCTCCCGAGATGAACAGGCCGGGGCTCGCTCTGACAGGTTTTGTCGATCTTTTTACGTTCAACAGGATTCAGCTTATCGGAAACACGGAAATGCTGTATCTCTCGATGCTTCCCAAGAAAGAACGCATCTCTTCGATCGATGTTATCTGTCAGTTCGATCTGCCTTGTATCATATTCACCAATAATATAATGCCGCCGAAGGATATGGCCGATATCTGCAACGCGAATCATATCCCGCTGATTGTCACGACACTCTCGACAACTCAGTTTGTCCATCTTTTCAGCTATTATCTCGAGGATTTTTTCGCTCATTCTGCGGATCTGCATGGGACCCTTGTCGACGTTTACGGCATGGGTCTTCTTTTTACCGGCAGGGCTGGTATAGGAAAAAGCGAGGTCACACTCGATCTTGTTGAACGCGGCCATCGCCTTGTTGCCGACGATATAGTCCATGTTGTCAGGAAGTCACGTGGAGTTATCATCGGTTCCGGGCGCGAGTTGATGCGCACCAAGCTTGAAATACGCGGTGTCGGTATTGTCGATGTCCAGCAGATGTTCGGTATCCGTGCTGTCAGAACCCAGAAACGTATTGAAATAGAAGTCGAGCTTGTCGATTGGGATGACAGCATAAAGATCGACAGGAGCGGGCTAAACGAGGAGATCAGGACTATTCTGGACGCTGATGTGCCGCTGATCAAGGTCCCTATTTATCCGGGGAAATACATTGCGGTTATTGTGGAATCGATTGCGTTGAACCATCTTCTGAAACTACGCGGATATAACGCATCCCACGAGGTGCAGGAGAATCTTCTCAAACAGATGGCGCTGAAAGCGAAGAGGCTTTGATATGACCGGTGCTGTTATTATAGGACATGGTGATTTCGGGGCCTGTCTCTGTGGAATGCTCGAGGCGATAACAGGTATCACTGAAAACGTATCCGCACTATCGAACAAAGGGCTTTCAACTCCGGAGCTTCTTGAGGCTCTTGATAAAGCAGTCGGTTCGCTTGCCAGCAACGATATCATTCTCTTTGTCGACACATTCGGTGGTTCCTGCTGGCAGGCAGCCAAGATGTTCAGGGTCGAGCACCAGGAATGTCATATCGTTACGGGGATCAATCTTCCGATGCTTCTGTCGTTTGTCCACAAGCGCGACACAAACGGTGTTATCGAGCTTTGCGATATCCTTGACAATGACGGCAGGCGCGGGATTACACATGAATAGTACAGGAGAATCTGCGATAGGATGCCGGTAATACTCGCACGAATAGATGACAGGTTGATTCACGGCCAGGTTACCGAGGGCTGGTGCTCACGTTTCCGCCCGGAATTCATTCTGGTCGTATCCAGTCAGGTTGCCGCATCTGACTGGCATCGTGAACTCTGCCTTGCCTCGTTACCCTGTTCATTCGAAGGTGATGTGGTCAGTGTTGAAGATGCGCCCGCTTATATTAACAAACTCCAGAACGATTCGCGGCCTTCCTATGTTTTGTTCGAATCACCCAAAGATGCTTTCGACGTTGTCGACAATGGAGCCTCGCTTTCAAAAGTGAATGTTGGTGGTATGCATTCAACAAAGGGCAAAAGAGAAATTCTCGATTATATTTTCGTTGATGATGATGATTCCCGCTATCTCAAGGCACTTGCCGACAGGGGGGTGGATATCGATGTGCGGGCACTGCCGGATAATGAGTGTGTCGATCTTATGAAACGGCTTTAAACACTTTTATATTCTTCGTTTTGACTCTAATCCCTGCTGTTCATTCAGTGGCAGTTTTTCCTGATTTGGTGTCTCATGAACGTATCAATGGCAACAAAACTGAAAGTAGGTGTCACGACCTTGCTTGCGCTGGTTATTCTGGTCGGCGGCATCATGTGGTTGAAACAGTATAATCCGATGGCGAAACGGGATACGTACAACGCCATGTTTTCAGATGCCAATGGAATCGCGGTGGGTGATCCGGTTAACCTTGCCGGCATCAAGGTCGGCGATGTTCAGTCTGTCGCTCTCGATGATCAGAACCGCGCCCTTATTTCCTTTTCCGTTTCGCAAGGGCCGAAACTGTATTCCGATGCCCGCTTTGCGGTCAGGGACATCGGCCTGATGGGCGATAAGGCACTCGTAATCTATCCCGGCTCGAAAATGCCTCTGCTGGACAGCGCTGTCATACTCCACGGCGAGGTAAGTGCCAGTGTCAACGATCTTATCATCAAGGCCGATCAACTCATAGGCAAACTGACCGATGTCAGTACGAAAATTGACCAGGATTTGGATATAAGCGGTTTGACCAGCTCTTTCGAGGAAACGCTTGCGAAACTCACCAGTGCGGTTTCTGTTGTGGAGGAGATCGCCAGCGAGAACCGTCAGCCAATTAAAAAAGCTATCGGCGATATTGAGTCCTCCGCAGGTAAACTCGATCTTTTTATCGAAAACAGCGACAACCGTCTCGGGCTTGCCCTGGAAAGTTTTACGTGCACCTCTGACAAGCTCTCCGACGCGATAGAGGACCTCTCATCGCTTTCCTCGACAGCAGACACGCTCTCATATTACATCGGAACAGGTGAGGGAAGTCTGGGCAGGCTGATCAAGTCCGGTGATCTTTACGAGGAGCTTCGGCAGACGAACGCCCATATCGATTCATTTATCAGCGATTTCAAGACCAATCCAGGCAAATATACGAAAGACATGCAATTTAAAATAAGGTTATTCTGATGGCAGATAAAAGCGACTTAGTTTATGGCAATCCTCTTGTGGAACGCTATTCCTCGCCCGAAATGAGCGCGGTATTCTCAAACATGACAAAATTCAGCACCTGGCGAAAACTCTGGATCGCCCTTGCGAAAGCCGAGAAAAATCTCGGGCTCGATATCAGCGTCGAGCAGATAGCGGAGATGGAGGCCAATGTCGATACTATCGATTTTGCCGCGGCGAAAGCCTACGAAAAACAGTTCCGTCACGATGTTATGGCTCATATTCATGCTTTCGGTGATGTGGCACCGGCCGCTCGGCCGATTATCCATCTCGGTGCGACTTCGGCATATGTCGGTGACAATACCGATCTTATCCAGCTCAGGGATGCTCTCGGAATAATCAGGCAGAGATTGCTCGGTGTCATAGCCAATCTTCGCTCTTTTGCCCTGGAGTACAAGGATCAGCCAACCCTCGGCTTCACGCATTTTCAGCCTGCACAGCTCACCACTGTCGGTAAACGTGCATGCCTCTGGCTGCAGGATTTTGCGATGGACCTTGCTGATCTCGATCATGTAATTGCTTCGCTCAAATTCCGCGGTGTCAAGGGCACAACCGGCACACAGGCATCATTTCTCAGCCTGTTCGACGGCGATCACGAAAAAGTAAAAGAGCTTGACCGTCAGGTCAGCGCCGCCTTCGGTTTTCCGGCCTCTCTCGGAGTGACTGGTCAGACTTACACGAGGAAGATCGACTCACGGGCCGCGGCAGTGCTCTCAAGCATCTGTCAGACAATTTCGAAATTCTCTTACGATATCCGCCTGCTCGCCAATCTCAAGGAAATGGAAGAGCCGTTCGAGTCGAAACAGATTGGCTCGTCAGCGATGCCCTACAAACGCAATCCAATGCGTTCAGAGCGCATGAGTTCGATAGCGCGTTTCGTCATTTCACTCGAAACGAGTCCGGCGTTTACCGCCGCGACACAATGGTTCGAGCGCACGCTCGACGATTCCGCCAACAAGCGTCTCTCTATCCCTCAGATGTTCATGGGTACCGATGCTGTCCTGAGGATCGCGATCAATGTCAGTTCGGGCCTTGTGGTCTATCCGGCTGTTATCGCGAAACACCTTGCCGAGGAACTGCCGTTCATCGCCAGCGAGAACATCATGATGGCCGCGGTCAAAAAGGGCGGGGACCGTCAGGAACTCCACGAGGAAATTCGGCGTCTTGCGCAGGAGGCTGGTGGCCGTGTCAAGCGTGATGGTGAGAAAAACGATCTCATCGACCGCATCGCCGCTTCGTCTGTGTTCGATCTTTCGGGTGGGGACCTCGCCGAACTGATGGAGCCTTCGCAGTATGTCGGCCGCGCTCCGCAGCAGGTTGAGGAGTTTATTTCCGCCGAGATCGATCCGTTGCTTAATGCGGATGGCGGCTCGATAGAGACAAATGCCGAACTTGATGTCTGATCTGTCGCTTTAGGGTGAATAAGAGATGCGATTATTCCAGGAAACCTTCCCTGCATGAAACATGATCTGAAACAGGACGCTCTTGCCATTTTTTCTGCTGCTGTCCACGCCGCTGATCCGGGTGAGGGCATCAGGCGAAGTGTGAAAATCACCGATGATGCGGTGATAATTAGCGGGCGTTCCTATCCGTTTGCTCGATATACACGGATTCTTGTTGTCGGTGCCGGAAAAGCATCGGCCTGCATGGGGCTTGAGCTTGAGGACATTCTCGGTGGCAGGATCGACGGTGGGCATATCAATACGAAATACGGTCATGCCGAAAACCTCCAGTACATTGAAGTAACTGAATGTGGTCATCCTGTCCCTGATGGGAATGGTGTAAAAGGTGCGGAATGCATTGCCCGGCTTCTCGACAGCGCGGATGAGTCGACTTTGGTTGTGGCGCTTCTTTCCGGCGGCGGGTCGGCACTTATGCCTGCTCCCGCGCCAGGCATCAGTCTTGACGACAAGCAGGATGTGACACAGCTTCTTCTGAAATCCGGGGCGACAATCACCGAATTGAATGCTGTCAGGAAACACCTTTCGACTCTCAAGGGCGGGGGAATGGCACGTCTTGCCGCTCCTGCTGCGCTGGAGCTTCTGATTCTTTCCGATGTTATCGGTGACAGGCTCGATACGATTGCATCGGGACCTGCTGTGGCCGACGAAAGCAGTTTTTCATTTTGTATGGATGTTTTCAAACGATATGATATTTTCAAAGAGCTTCCGCCTGCTGTCCGTGAGCGATTTGAAAAAGGTGTCCGAGGCGATATTCCCGAGACTGCAAAGACAGGTGACGGTTTCCTTCAAAATGTCGGCGTGACACTTGTGGGGAACAATCGACAATCGGTCGATGCCGCTTGTCTAAAAGCCGGAGAACTTGGCTACGGAACGCTGGTTTTAAGCACCGTTCTTGAGGGCGAGGCACGGGAAATGGGAACTTTTTTCGCGAAAATAGCGTCCGAAATAGTAAGTTCAGGTAATCCGATACCGTCTCCTGCATGTATTATCGCGGGTGGAGAAACTACAGTTAAGATCGCTGGTGATGGCCTTGGAGGCCGCAACCAGGAAATGGCTCTGAGCGCGGCACGAAGTCTCGACGGGATCGAAAATGTTGTATTCCTGTCTGGCGGCACGGATGGGACCGATGGCCCGACAGATGCGGCCGGAGGACTTGTCGACGGCGCGACTGCTGAGTTGGGAAGGGAAAAAGGGGTTTCTCTGGACTCATTTCTTGCGCGAAATGATTCCTATAATTACCTTGATGCTGTCGGAGGGCTGATAAAGAGCGGGCCCACCGGTACCAATGTCATGGATATACAGGTTCTACTTGTGGAATCCGATATAAAGTGAGGATGACGATGACCAGTTTCCGATATACAGCAACGATAGTGCTGTTTCTATTCTCTTCTGTGATCACTGCTTTCACGGGTGATGCCGCGGAACGTTATGCAGGAGATTTTCTGAGCCTCGGTTCGGGTGCGCGTGCTCTTGGCATGGGGGAGACCTATGTGGCGATTGCTGATGATGCCACGTCATCCTATTACAATCCGGCGGGGCTCGCGTCAATGACAGTGCGCGAGGTCACGCTGATGCATTCGGAACAGTTCGGCGGTTTGGAAAATTACAACACCGTGGCATTCGCCATGCCGGTTTCGGACAAGATGGGCATTGGTGTCAGTCTCGTGCATCTCGGTGTCGGAAATATCAAGTACACACGTCTCTGGGATCCCTCGAAAGCGCTTTCCGATTCCAACAGGGTCGAGATCGCCTCACGCGAGGATGCCAGTGATTACGCGCTCTATTTTTCCGGCGCACGGCGTTTTTCAGATGATCTCGATGCCGGTGTCTCGATCAAGGTGATCCGCCGGGTGGTCGGGGACGATACCGCTTTCGGTTTCGGTATCGATGCCGGGCTTCGCTACCGTCTCGGTGAACATTGGGAGCTTGGTCTGGCCGCCCGTGACATCACCGGTACGACTATCGCCTGGGACGGCTACTCCAACGACAGGATAGCCGCCACACTCGATGCCGGTTTCGCATACAGGACAATGGTGCCGCTCATCGGCGGCGAACTCCTGACCAGCGCCTCGATCCTTTATTTCGGCGATTCACCCGACACCAAGGGCCTCGATACCATGCATATCGGTGTTGAGTATGCCATGAACGATTATCTCGCCTTCAGGGGCGGTTCCTCGACCGGACACGGCACATTCGGTGTCGGAATACGTCGTCTGCCGCTGATATCTTCGTCCTCCCTCGATTACGCGTTTCTCTCTCATCAGGATCTCGACAGCACACACCGGGTTTCCCTGAGTGTTCGTTTCTGATCTGCGGAAGGCCGTTTCGTGCATTGAGAGAACACGCTTTAACTGTCCCGATAATAAGCTTAGCCGTTTGACAAAACGGGTCTGAGAGTATTATACTGTTTTCTATGAAAAAACGTTCTGCTTTACGGAAGGTACAAACAAATGACTCATAAATGCGGATTTGCCGCGATAGTAGGTCTTCCCAATGCCGGGAAGTCCACTCTCATGAACCGTTATCTCAAGGAAAAAGTGTCGATTGTCACTGAAAAGCCGCAGACCACGCGGAATAATGTGACCTCGATTCTTTCCGCTGAGGACTACCAGGTTATTTTTGTCGATACGCCGGGTATGCTGAAACCCCGCTACCGGATGCAGGAGGTCATGGCCTCTTTCATAACGAGCGCTGTTGACGAGGCCGATGTCGTTCTCGTGCTCATCGATGTCTCGACCTGGCGCGAGAGTATCCACCCTACGATCAAGACATTCTCCAAAACGGTCAAGAACCGTTCGGTAGTTGTCGCTCTCAACAAAATGGACCTGGTGAAAAAACACAAGGTTCTGCCCATGATGTCAGAGGTCAGTGCTTGTTTTCCCGATGCTGATATTTTTCCCATTTCGGCGCTTGAGGGTGAGGGGATCGATGACCTTTTTTCGGCTATTCTCGAAAAAATGCCGGAAAGCCCGAAACTCTACCCGGACGATATCATATCCAACGAACCGGAGCGCTTTTTCGTGTCTGAGCTGATCCGCGAATCAATATTTCTCAATCTTGACCAGGAACTTCCCTATGCCAGCGCCGTGATCATTGAAAAATACGAAGAGCGCGAGGATATCGACGCTGTTTATGCGGTGATCCTGGTCGAAAAAAGCAGCCAGAAACCGATACTCATCGGAAAAAAAGGTGCGACCATCAAGGAAATCGGCACGAAAGCCCGTCTTGCCATCGAGGAATTCCTCGGTCGGCGTGTTTTTCTCGACCTCCATGTCAAGATTCGCAAGGATTGGCGTAAGAAAGATGTTTTTCTCCGGGAAGCTGGACTTATCAGGCGCTGAAAAGCCTGCTGTAACGAATAAAATAATAGATTGATAGAAAAGAATGAGAAAGGAACGCACATGAAGGTACTGGTTGTCGGCGGCGGAGGCCGCGAACACACGATTATCTGGAAACTCGCCCAGAGTGACAGTGTCGATACTATTTATGCCGCGCCCGGCAATGCAGGAACCAACTTGCTTGCCACCAATGTCGATATTGGTGCCGAGGATGTCACGGCTCTCGCGAAATTCGCGGTTTCGGAGAAGGTCGATCTCGTTGTCGTTGGTCCCGAGGTACCGCTCTGCATGGGGCTTGCCGACATTGTCGAGGAGGCAGGAATCCCTGTTTTCGGACCGAGCGCTGCTGCGGCGCGTATTGAGGGCTCGAAAGCTTTCTCGAAACAGCTTATGAAAAAGTACAATGTGCCAACGGCGGCTTTCGGCGATTTTGAGAATTTCGATGAGGCCGTTGCCTATGCCCAATCCCTTGATGCCGATATGTGGATAAAGGCGAGCGGCCTTGCTGCCGGAAAAGGCGCTGTCTATGCCGCTGATCCCGATGAGGCTGAGAAAATCCTCAGAGGCATGATGGTTGAGGATGAGTTCGGCGATTCCGGACATCGTGTCGTGATCGAAGAGAACATGAAGGGAGAAGAGGCCTCCATTTTTGCGCTCTGTGATGGTGCCGATTACCGTCTTCTCGTTTCATCCCAGGACCACAAGCGGGTGGGAGAGGGCGATACCGGCCCTAACACCGGCGGCATGGGGGCATATGCTCCCGCTCCGATCGCGACTCCCGAACTGATCGCCCGTGTCGAAAAAGAGGTCATTGAGCCCACGCTTGCTGGTATGGCTTCCGAGGGCTGTCCCTACAAAGGACTTCTTTATGCAGGAATCATGGTTACCGAGGACGGCGCCCCGAAAGTGGTCGAGTTCAACTGTCGTTTCGGTGATCCCGAAACCCAGGCGGTCCTGCCGCTTCTCGACGGTGATCTCGGCGAGATCATGATGGCATGTGCCACAGGCAAGCTGTCGACAGTCGATTTTGTCACCTCGGACGGTTTTGCCATGTGCGTTGTCATGGCATCGGGCGGATATCCCGGTTCCTACAAGAAAGGCTACCCCATCAATGGGCTTTTTGAAGCTGCCGCTGTCGAAGGGGCGCAGGTTTTTCACGCGGGAACGAAACTTGAGAACGACGATGTTTTGACCTCCGGTGGCCGTGTGCTTGGAATTACAGGCTGGGGTAAAGACTTTTTCGAGGCGCGAGACAGGGCCTATAAAGCTGTCGAAAGCATTTCTTTCAAAGATGTTTTCTACAGAAATGATATAGGTCACCGTGCGGCAGCCCATCTGAAAAATAAGTGAACGCGGATACACCTCTGGTATATAAAAGTGAAGGAGAGAATGGTATGGCAGATGTTGCCGTTATGTATGGCAGTACATCCGACGAATCGGTTATGAAAGATGCGCTCGATATTCTTGACGAGTTTGGTGTATCATATGAGGCGAAAGTCCTATCCGCGCACCGTCAGCCCGAGAAGACAGCCGAGTTCGCTTCGAATGCGCGTTCTCGTGGTGTGAAAGTCATCATTGCGGGTGCGGGACTTTCGGCGGCGCTTCCCGGTGTTGTTGCTGCCCATACAACCTTGCCTGTTGTCGGTGTTCCTATCAAGGGCGGCCCCCTGAACGGTGTCGATGCACTCTATTCGATCGTTCAGATGCCGAAAGGCATTCCTGTAGCCACAGTAGGCATCTCTAGCGCCAAGAATGCGGCACTTCTCGCGATCGCTATCCTTGCTGTTGCAGATGAGGCCCTTGCAGGTAAACTGGAAGCTTTCCGTGAGTCTATGAAATAATGGCTAGTCCGATTGCGGAAGATGCCCGCCATGCCGCGGCTTTTATACGTGACGGCGGTGTTGTTGTCTATCCCACTGCGACGGTATACGGTATCGGCTGCAATCCCCTGAATGCGGATGCCTGGGAGCGAATCCGGGCTATGAAAGGCCGTGACGCGGACAAACCCATGCTTCTTCTTGCAGCCTCGGTCGATCAGGTGATTGATTTCTGCGGCGGCCTCGACGAGCGGACACAGGCGCTGGCTGAGCGTTTCTGGCCGGGTGCGGTGACTATGGTCCTGAACTCGCAGAAACGGCTTCCTGGCTATCTTTACGGTCCGGGTGGTGGCATTGCTTTCAGGGTGACAGATTATCCGGAGGCCCGAAAGCTTGCTGAAGCCTGTGGATATCCGCTGACCTCCACGAGTGCGAACCGCTCGGGAGAGGCTCCGGCGCTCAGGTACAGTGAGGCGCTCGATATTTTTGGCGGCAACGCTGATTATATCATGAAAAATGTCACGCCCATGGGAGGCGTTCCAAGCACGGTACTCGATATTACCGGGAGAAATCCGCAAATATTACGAGAAGGTGCGGTATCGTCGGAAACGATAACCGGAGGCTTACTGGATGTTCTCGGACATTAAAAAACACCTCTACCTGATCATTTCCGCGTTTATCTGGTTCCTTGTCATGGGTGTCATCGTGCACATCCATTTCATTCAGCGCAAGGCTCCTGAGCTCGGTTATTTTGCCCCCGATATTGAATTCAAAGAGGGCACCCGCCTTTATTTCAGCATTACCCGGAACGGACAGCATATAGGTTACAAGAGTGAGGAGCTGGTCAGAGACCCCAATCACCTGATCTACTGGGAAAACAGTGTCCTCAAGATGAATCTGGCTGGCATGTCGCGCGAGGTCTTCTTTCAGAATACTGTTTCCCTGGATACAACCAGTGTCGGTTCGGTGAACATTATTTTTTCCCTCCAGTCAGGGACACACCAGTTCGAATGCCGCGGCCAGATTCATGCCGACACGCTCACGATAGATGTTCTTAACGAGGAAGGTGGCATATGGCGGCGCGGCCTTGTGCCTGTCGGTGAGCATACCACTTTTCCGGCGGCTCTCCCGTTTTTTCTGCACAGGATGAAAAGTGATACCGCAGAGTTCTCGCTTTTCGATCCGGTTGTTTTCTCGGCCTACACGGTGAATGTCAAGCGGGCTGGACCTGAAAGCCTGACTCTCGGAGGTTCAGTCTATAAGGCCACACGCTATGATATTGATTCTCCACAGGGTAAAGGACGTTACTGGATCGATGAGAACGGCGGTGTGGTCAAGAGCGACGGCAGTTTCTTTTTTTCGGGCATTTTCGGCGATTTTACAATCAAGCGGGCGAAAGACAAATCGTTTATCATGCTGCCTCTTGAGGTGACTATGGGGCGGGATATACTCAAAAAAATCGAGATTCCCGCCGATTTAGCCAGCGACGATCCACGTGAGGTTCAGTATCTCGAGGTGGAGCTGGAAAATATCCGCGCGGCGCTGATCGACATATCATCCTCCAACAAGCAATTCCTTTCAAGCAATCCGGTCGTTTTCGGTATACATCGCATGCCGTTGAATAAACGTTATAAACACACTCTCTCGATTATGAATGCCGAGGCCGATACATCTATTATCGGTACCAGCGATTATGTCCAGCCTAAAGATGCCCGTTTTTTACGGCTTGCCCGTTCCCTGACAGAAAGCGTGGCCGATACACTTACCATGGCCCGCAATATCAACAGCTGGGTGCATGAGAATATGGTCTACGATGAGGATGTCACGATCACCCGTGCCCTCGATGTGCTGCGGGACAAACGGGGGAGCAGTGAGGAATATACAAAGCTTTTCACGTCGCTCACCCGCTCCATCGGTATCCCGACACAGATACACAGCGGCCTGATTTATCGCGATGGTGCATTCCGCTATCATTCATGGCCGTCGGTTTTCGCGGACGGCGCCTGGAATGATCTCGACCCCGTATATGGGCAGGACAGGGCTGATGCAGCCCGAATCACCCTTGTCCGGGGTGATTACGACCGTCTGATAGAACTGCTCAGGGTGATTGGGCAGTTAGGTGTGAAAATAATAGATTATCGCTGACAGCGGCGTTTTTGCAGATGCTGTTGAGGCGAAACAGTACAGACAATAAAGGGGACAGAAACGATGAAACCGATTGTTTCCATTGAAAATGTCTCGAAACACTATGGTGATTACAGCGCCCTGAAAGGGCTTTCGCTTGAGGTAGGAGAGGGCGAGTTTTTCGGTTACCTGGGGCCGAACGGCGCAGGAAAGACTACGACTATCAAGACCATTATCGGCCTTGTCCGACCCGATGAGGGACGGGTGACAGTCGATGGTGTCGATGTCAACGAGAACCCTCTCGCTGTCAGGGCCATGGTCGGTTATGTGCCTGATAATCCCTTTCTTTATAATAAGCTTTCAGCGCGTGAGTTTCTGGCATTTGTCGGTGGACTCTACAAAATGGATCCGAAGATGATAGAGCGGCGTATCCGATGGGTCGCCGATATTTTCGATATGCACGGCTGGATCGACCGCCGCTGCGAAGAGTATTCGTTCGGCATGAAAAAGAAAGTCGCCATGTCGGCCAGTTTCATTCATCGTCCTAAAGTCATCGTGGTTGACGAGCCGACAGTCGGTCTCGATCCGCCCAGTGCCCGTCTTCTCAAGGACATGCTGTTGCTGATCCGTGATCATGAAACCTCGATATTCATGTCGTCACACGACCTCGCTGTAGTCGAGGAACTGTCAGACAGGATGGCGATACTCTACAAGGGCTCCATTGTTGCCAGCGGTACACTTGACGAGCTCAGGGATCAGGCTGAAATGGATGGCGGCAGCCTCGAACAGCTTTTCCTGAAGCTTACTGAGAGTGAAACGAGAAACGTTTACATGGATTGAGGAACGGAGTACTGACATGAGCGCATTCCGGCTTTTGCTCAAGCTGAAAATGAAAATTCTCCTGGTGCTACTTTTTGAAAAGAAGCGCAGCGCCAGAATGCGCACGTTTTCGATCCTCCTGATGCTTTTTTTTCTGGTCTATGCTTCATATCTGTTTTTCAACGGCTTTATTTTCAAATTTGTTGTAGGGCTTGAAGATATCGGTTTTCTTCTCATCGAAAGGCTGATCTCGACCGGCTATCTCGTTTTCTTTTTCATGCTGATCGTGTCCAGTTTCGTAACAGCGCTGGCGATGCTGTTCCGTTCCGATGAAACGGAGTACCTTTTCAGCACGCCTACCGGCTGCCGGACGCTCTTCACCGGCAAGTTTATCGACATTATTGTCTACAGCTCCTGGGCGATCTTGTTCATGGGTCTGCCCATTCTTTATTCCTATGCAAAAGTGCGCGAGTTCGGCACACTTAAATACATGCTGACAGGAATACTCATACTGCTGCCTTATGTGTTGATTGCCTCGTCGATTGGAGTGATGCTTGCAATTCTCGGCATGTACTTCTCGAAAAAACTCCATCTCAGAACAATGGTTCTTGGCAGTATTCTGCTGTTTTGTGTATTATTGCTGATGGTTATAAAGTTTGCGAAGCCGACTGAGCTTATTATTCCTTTCACGGAGGATTTCCGGGCGCTCAATCTTTTTGTCAACAATCTCCGTATGAATTCGCATCCGCTGACACCGAATTTCTGGCTCATTCAGGGGCTTAGGGCACTGGTGTTCGATAACTGGATCGATTTCTGGCTCTATAGTGCCGCGTTGCTTTCAAGTGCTTTATTCTCATGTTCGCTTCTCTACTATCTCGTCGACAGAATCTATTTCAATACCTGGCTTTACTCGATTGAGCAAACCCGTAAACTCCGCACGGACGGTTCCCGTCGGCCTGCCGGTATCGTAGCCTGCGAGGCCGGTGAAACGCAGTTCAGGACTCTTCTGAACAAGGATGTTGTCATGTTCCTCCGCGATCCGGCCCAATGGTCGCAGCTTTTCCTGCTTCTGTCGCTCCTCGTGTTCTATTTTATGAGTCTCGCGCTGATACCGGAGGAAATTGAAATCGAACAGTGGCGCACCATTATTTCGTTGATGAATTTCGGGTTCTGCGGATTCCTCATGGCGACTCTCTCTGTCCGTTTCGCTTATCCGGCCATAAGTCTCGAGGGTACTTCTTACTGGGTGCTCGAGTCGTCACCCCTGTCGATGAAAACGTTGTTCCGTCAGAAATTCTGGACATTTTTCACTGTTTTCACCATTTTGACAGAAATAATTGCGCTTATTTCCGGCATAATACTTGACCTCGAAAGCCTGTATCTCGTTATTACCATTGCAGGCATATTCCTCATGAGTGCGGCTCTTTCAAGTATCGCGGTTGGTTTTGGCGCCGCGTGGCCCGATTTCGCGGAGCGGAATCCCGGCAGGATCGCCTCCAGTCCCGGCGGTATCCTCACGGTTATTGTTTCGCTTTTTTACATTGGAGCAATGATTGCACTCGTGGCTTTGCCGCTTTACCGTTATACGACCTTTCTCATTTTCGGCGGTGCTTTTCCCGTGAATGCTGTTATCATATCCTCGATCCTGGCGCTTGTTCTCAATTCTTTTGCCGTCATACTGCCGCTTCGGTATGGTGCGTCAAAACTTGCAGTTCGGGAGGCTTGATGCGCCAGCTGTCCATTATTGTTTTACTACTCCTTCTTCTTATTCCCGCGGTATCACACGCCCAGGAGGACAGCAGTCCGATGATGATCCAGATCAACAGGATCCTCCTGACCACCGGCAGTAAATACTCCTTTTATATACCGACTTTCGAATTTCACATGATATTCCAGAAAGAGTTCGATAATATCAGGAGCACTGTTTCTGCAGATTACGATTATCAACGTCAGGATATGGGATTCGGTATGACCCACTCGTTTTTCAAGTATACGGTCAATCCCGGTATCAGTGTTGACGATAATCTCTATTTCAGGGAGGTTTTCAGCGATTCAACAGGTATCTGGCGGCGGAAACAGTCGGTCTCGCCGTTTCTGATCCACAGCTTGAGCAACAACTCCTCGATCGGTATGACATTCAAAGTGGAACGGGAATGGTCGCCACGCCGTCGCATGGGGACTAAAATTGTCAGTAACCAGGACCGTTCGTTTCGCCTTCATTATCTCTATCAGAACGAGAATGAGGAAAATGTAAACTCAATACTGTTCTATGCCGCGGTGGAACGTTCATACAGGGTGCTCGGCGGCGAGTTTAATTATTTCCTGCTCGATTTTCTTACGCGTTTTTCACACCGTCTTTCGCCGGGACTGAGATACCGGACACTTCTCCATTACCGCGGCAATATGACACCTCAGTTATCTCCGATATTCTTTCTCGGTGGGCGCTCCAACCTGATCGGTTACAGCAACGATGAACTATGGGGGAGAAAAGTGTTCAACTGGCAGAATCTGCTGGAGATGAGCCCTTTTCCGAATTTTGTGCTGCGAATAAAAAAGGCCGAATTCCGGAAGTTTTCCATTCTGACCGAGATCGATCTTGGCCGTGTCAAGGGCGCGGAAAATATGCGGGAATACAAGACGCAGACAGACGATCTTAAATTGGGTTTCGGCGGCGGTCTCGGCTTTACGACCGATATGCCCTATATGAGTGCGACAGTGTTTCATTTCCTCGTTTCGACTCCTTCCGATGATATTGGAAGTCCGAAATTCTATGCCGGTTTCGGTGGGTGGATGGATTAATAGTGCAATGCGCAATGCGGATGCGGCTATCAACAGAAAACAGTGTGGCCATATGTATTGGCCGGGAATCGGGTGACGAGAATACTTGACTTATCGTGTATAGGCATATATATTACAACATATTGTATCATAAATGCGGCCCATCTTCCATATCTTGGGTAAAAATGGTATTAATTTTACAGGCATGTTATGACTAACTATCTCGTTGTTTTTGTCTGCACCGGCAATATCTGCAGAAGCCCCATGGCGGAGGGTATTCTCAAGGATATAATCCTTGATGCGTACCAGGCCCACAACAGCATTGTTCCTGTTGAGGTCCTGTCTGCCGGAACACGTACGCAAAACGGTCATCCGGCTTCTGGACATGCTGTACATGTTGCGAAAAAACACGGAATTAACCTGAATTTTCATCGATCGAGAGTTCTCACAGAGCCGATCATGAAAACTGCCGACCTGCTCCTCACAATGGAGACCGCCCACCGTGATTATATTAAGGAAATGGTGCCGGAAAGCCTGAACGTTCATCCCTTGAAAGCCTATGGGAGGAACGATCTTGACGGGTCTGAAATCCTCGATGTTTTCGACCCTATCGGCAGCGATTATGAGACGTACCGTGAAGTTTTCGATGAGCTTCAACGGGAGATCGGCCGGGTCAAGGATATCATTTTCGATCAGGCACTGAAAAAGTACCGTTCGATGTGATTGTCAGGTTATGCTTGTGATATATGGAAAAGAAACAGGGTGGAACAGACATACAGCCCGATCGGATTCTGGAAGGGTTGAGAGCCTGTTACGCCTTTTTTTTGATATAACCGGGACCTTGGATTGTGCTCAATCCGGCTTTGCCGCGGAGGTGCTGTGAGCGATACTTCCGGTAGGGAATCTGTTTCCGCCTATATCATTACGAAAGACGAGGAAGCGAATATTGCCCGAGCCATCGAAAGTGTAGCCTGGATGGATGAGGTGATAGTGCTTGATTCCGGCAGCAGCGACCGGACAGTCGATATTGCAGCCTCGTTGGGCGCGAAAGTCCACACAGCCGAGTTCAATGGTTTTGCATTGCAGAAAAACCGCGCTCTTGATCTCTGCAAGTGCGACTGGTGTCTTAACATCGATGCGGATGAGGAAGTCAGCCCGGAGCTGAGGTATTCTATAGAAAGGGTTCTTGATAATACGTCTGAAGCAGTATTTGATGCGTATGAGGTTTCCAGAAAGAACTTCTATCTGGGGCGATGGATCAGTCATATGGGCTGGTATCCCGAATACCGTCTGCGTTTTTCCCGCCGGGGAAAAGCCGGATGGGGTGACAGTACCATTCACGAGAGTCTTGACTGTAAAGGTCAGAAAGGCCGTCTGAAAGGCGACCTTCTGCACAGGCCATACCGGGATCTTGGGGAACATATCGCTACCATCGGACGTTATACAAAAATATGGGCTGAACGTGAACATGCAAAAGGACGGCGTTTTCGCTGGATCGATATACTTTTCAGGCCGCCATTCAAGTTTTTGAGGATGTATGTGTTGAAAGCGGGGTTTCTCGATGGCATGGCCGGGCTGGTGGCCTCTCTGATGGGTGCCTGTTATGTATGTATGAAATATGCCCGCTTGTATGAAATCGAGAGCAGTAACAAATAAAGATGAAGAGCTTGATCGGGTTCCCTGATCATGGAATAAGAATCGGGTTTTCGAAAGGTTTTAACGGCTTATACGATGCGTATTGCACACATTGATACTCAAATGTCATGGCGCGGCGGCGAGCGTCAGGCTCTCGAACTGATTAAGGGGCTCAATAACCGTGGTGTTGAAAATATACTTGTCTGTAAGCCGGGCAGCGAGATAGGTGTTCGGGCCGCAAAAGTCGGCATCAATGTCGTTTACATGCCGCTCAGGGGAGAATGGGATGTCTTCTCCGCCATGCAGTTGCATAACATGTTAAAACATGAAAAAATATCTCTGGTACATGCTCACACTTCGCACGCTCATACTCTGGCCTGGTTTGCAGTTCACGGCCTTGACAACTGCCGCCTGATCGTTTCCCGCCGTGTTGATTTTCATATAAAAAGCTATTTCAGCAAGACATTCAAATACGGGCCGCACGTGGACCGCATTCTTACTGTTTCCGATGCTATCAGACGTGTTTTGATTGAGGATGGCATTGAGGAGAGCCGGGTGACAACGGTTCGAAGCGGTTTTGTTTCCGGTCAGTTCGATGATAATGCGGATGTTCGTGACCTGAGGGCTGAGCTTGGCATCTCCAAAGATGCCGTTGTTATTGTAAATGTCGCTGCGCTTGCACCGCATAAATCTCAGACCGACCTTCTCAAGGCCGCAGCGATAGTTGTCCAGAAACATCCTGATGTCCGGTTCCTTATTGCCGGTGAGGGTGAATTGAGGAAAACGCTTGAAAAAAATAGTAATAGCCTCGGACTGGGGGATTCTGTTATATTTCTAGGATTTATTAAAGATATCGAGGCTGTTTTTAAGGCCGCTGATATCTTTGCCATGTCATCGAGTGAGGAGGGACTTGGGACCTCTATTCTCGATGCCATGTATTTCAATCTGCCGATTGTGACCACTAATGCCGGCGGCATACCTGAAATTGTCCTTGACGGAATAAATGGTCTCATTGTTCCTGTAGCTGATTTCGAACAGTTGGCCGATAAAGTGTGCCAGCTTATCGAAGATCCGGCACGTCGTGAAAAAATGGGTAAAAGATCAGCTGACATCCTTCACGACAACACGATCGATAACACGATCGACAAGACACTCGGTGTGTACCGGGAAGTACTCGATAACAGCTGAAAGACAAGAGACAGTTTGAGCATTTGTTATGAAAACAGCTAAGATCATATATCTCATAACGGGGTTTCTGCTGCCGGTTCTTCTGTTCGACAGCGCAGTCCTATTAGGTGGACATGAGTCGCAGGCGGCAGGCGGCGGAACGACAGTTGTTGTTGATGACAGCGAGGACGCTCTCGAAGATACACTTGCCCTGTCGATTCCGGAACGTTCCTGGCGGACAGAGGAGTTCGAGGGGCGTGAACTGACAAAGGAAATTGCCGACAAATTCCCGCCGGGCAAATTCGTTCCGCGGGAAATTGATAATAAAGTATGGAATGTTGGTGAGAACTTGGTGTTTTCCGTCAATTATGGGTTCTATCAGGCGGGAACAGCAACGATGGCTGTGGTGGGGAAGACACATGTCAACGGTGCCGATTGCTATCATATCCAGACCACGGCGAAATCGAACTCATTCATTTCGAAATTTTATAAAGTCCGCGATGTTGTGAATTCATTTATCGATACCGAGGGGCTTTTCAGCCGCCGTTTTGAGAAACGCCTTCGCGAGGGCAAATACAAATCGAACCGCATTGTCGATTTTTACCATGACAGAATGCTTGCGCTGAACACGAAGAAGAAAAACGCGGTAACAGAAACTCCTCTGTATATTCAGGATATATTGAGCTCACTGTATTATCTCAGAACCTTCGATCTGGTGGTCGGCAGGGACGAGTTCATCGATGTTTATGCTGACGGCAAAGTATATCCTTTGAAAGTCATCGTCCACAAGCGGGAGAAGATCAAGGTTCCCGCCGGAGAGTTTAAATGCATCAAGATCGAGCCGGTATTGAAGTCCGAGGGCTTGTTCAAGCAGGAAGGCAAGTTGACAATCTGGGTGAGTGATGACGAATACCGCATCCCGGTCAGGATGAAAAGCAAGGTGCTGATAGGCAGTATCGGCACAGACCTGGAAAAATACAGTTATGGCAAGGTAGACTGATTATGATACGAAATGTTTGCACATTACTGCTTCTTGCAGTACTGGCTGTCGCTTCCGGCTGTGGGATGGCCGCTAAAAATGCCGCAGAGGCACCGCCACGTGCTCCTGGTGAGGATCTCGATCCTTTTGCGTATTCGGATGAGTTCTCAGTGAATGAGACCTCGCGTTACAGCCCTGAAACTCGAAATACAGAGCCGGCGTCTCCATCGGAAACTACGCAGATAAGACCTTCCGTGCCGATTGCAGGAGAAAGTGGACAGTCTGTTATTCCCGCCGACCCGGCGACACCACCGCCCGGTACTGTATACCGTGTGCAGATCGGTATCGATGAAGACAAGGAAAAGATGGAAGCGCTTGCCGAACGTGCTGAAAACCGCCTCGATTATCCGGTGTACCTGATTTACGAGGCGCCATTCTATCGTGTTCAGGTCGGAGATTTCAGAAATGCAGATGAAGCTAATCGTCAGGTAAGACTTTTAAAGGAAAAAGGTTATAAAAATGCATTACGGGTGATGCCGTAAGCGCATGGAAAGGATTGGAATGAATTATCGACTGATTTCTGTATCGTGTATGGTAACGGCGCTGCTTTTGCAGAGCGGCTGCCTGTCGCAGATTGCCAGACATCCCGTGGAAAAAGGCCCCATTGCCACCGAGAACACTACGGTCCAGAAAAACTCTGAAACACCCACAACTGAAACGAAACAGGAAGAGATCCCGGCTGATATTGCCATTTATGGCGAGGAAGAGGCCGTACTTTCTGCCATACTTAATTATTACGACAGTGCGCTCGAGGCACTCGACGCCGGCGATTTCAGTCTTGCTGAGACCAAGATCGACAGCGCCGCGGTGCTTGCCTCCGATGTCGATATATCATCTATTGGCGACGAGTCGCTCGCACTTCGTTATATGAATACCCTCGCTTCACTTTTCCAGGATTATGGCAGGATTTTCAGAGAAGTCGATGTTATTAACAGTGAAGAGCCCATGAACTGGCTTGAAGAGCTTTCGGAAGTGAATCCGGAGGATTTCAAAAATGGTCAGTGGAAAGATGATGAGCTCAGGCATGTTGTCCAGAAAATAGCTTTGCGCTGCGATTTTCCCATCGAGTACAACGACCAGGTGAAAAAGTCCATTTATTTTTTCCAGACCGTCAAAAAGAAAGAGATGGCGAAATGGATCAGGCGAAGCGGCCGTTATCTGCCGATGATTATTGAAGTTCTCGAAGAGGAGGATGTACCGCTTGACCTTGCCTACCTTGCTATGATCGAAAGCGGATTCAGTGCCAAGGCGTACTCACGTGCGCGTTGTTCCGGTCTCTGGCAGTTCGCTTATTCGACTGGCCGCATGTATGGCTTGAAGCGCACCCAATGGTATGATGAGCGCCGTGACCCGCTCAAATCGACAAAGGCCGCGGCTCGTCATTTGAAAGATCTCTATAAAATTTACAATGACTGGTACCTTGTCCTGGCTGCTTACAATTGGGGACCGAGAGGTGTGAATCGTCAGCTGAAAGCCGGTAAAACGGATTTCTGGACAATGAATATGCCTCGCGAAACACGTAACTATGTACCGTCCCTGATGGCTGCTATCATTATTTCGAAAGCACCGGATCTTTTCGGTTTTGGCGGCATTGAAAAAGAGCCGGAACTTGCCTATGATACCATTGAAATTCCGTATACGAATTTGAAAACAGCGGCAAAATGTGCAAAAATCGATCTCGATGAGCTAAAACTGCTCAATACGGAGCTTATCAAAGGCTATACACCCTCGAATACAAAATACGCTCTTCGCATTCCTGCTGGGACGAAAGACTCGTTCCTCAAAGAGTATGCCAAGCTGCCAAAAGAAAAATATCAGCCGCCAGCGGTCGATTCCTATTATGTTAAACGTGGTGATACTCTTTCCGGTATAGCCGCCCGTTTTCGTGTTTCGGTCAACAGCATTGTCGCGGAAAACAACATCCGCAATCGTAACAGACTCCGTGTCGGTCAGCGTCTTCGTATTCCCGGACGCCGGACTGCCTCGTCTTCATCGGCATCTACGGCAACTGTTGCGAAAAAGAATGTGAGTCAGAGCGAGATAGCCGCTGCCAAGCAGAATGCAAAGACATATAAAGTCAGGCGAAACGATTCTCTCTGGACTATCGCGGTCAAGCACGGCACCAGTGTCAGCATGATCCAGGCGCTGAACAACATGGGCAGCCGTACAAGGATCGTACCGGGCCAGACTCTGAAAATCCCTGCCGCGGGCAGCTCCACATCAACAGCGTCAGCAAGTACTCAGCTCGCATCGGCTGCAACTGTAGCCAACAGTGAAATAACCTATGTCATCCGGCGTAACGATACTTTATATGAGATCGCCCGGAAGTATAATGTCTCCTATCGCGATATCATGCGCTGGAATAAGATCAAAGACCATCGACGTATCAAGCCAGGTCAGAAGATAACCATTAAAACAAAAGGGTAATGGGGGCAGTAATCTTTTGCGGTTGCTAGCTGAAAATGGGAAACAAGATCGTATACTATCGAGTTTTCATGGCTTGTATTAGTAAATCTGTCATTATTGATGAAGAGATGGAGTGATTATTTTATGAAACATCGTTTCATTTGGATTTTAACAGTATTGATGATGTGTCTTTTTTTTACTGGATGTATGTCGCATATCGTCAAACATCCCGGTGGACAAAAAACAGAAATTATTACAGAAAACACTCATAATACAGAAGAGCTTGCTCTTGACTCTCATGAAGAAGAAATTCCGGCCGATGCCGAATTGTACAGTGAAGAAGAGGCTGTATTGTCAGCTATTCTGAACTATTATGATGAGGCAATGATTGCTCTGGATAACAATGATTTCAGTTATGCGGAAGCTCAGATTGATAGTGCTGCGATACTGTCGGCAAGTATTGATATTTCCTCAATAACAGAGGAATCGCTCGCGCTGAGGTATGTCAATACCCTCTCCACACTTTTCCAGAAATATGGGAAAATATATCAGGAAGGTGATGTTGAAGAAATTGAGGAAACACCTGACTGGTTGGATATGCTGTCAGAAACAGATGCCGAGGATTTCAAAAAAGGGCAGTGGAAAGATCAGGAATTACGGCAGATTATTGAAAAAATAAACCTCAGCAGCGATTTGCCAATCGATTGTAATGATAATGTCATAAAAGCTGTACGATATTTCCAGACAGTCAATCGAAAAGCAATGAAACGATGGATCAGGCGAAGCGGACGTTATATGCCGATGATTCATGAGGTTTTAGAAGAGTCTGGCCTTCCTGTCGATTTATTCTATCACTGTGTGCTTGAGAGCGGTCTCAGTCCCAAGGCCTATTCGTCGGCTCATTGCTCAGGACTCTGGCAGTTTTCCTCTTCCACGGGAAGGATGTATGGATTGACAAGAACACATTGGTATGACGAGAGGCGGGATCCGGTAAAATCGACAAAAGCTGCCGCGCGTTATCTTAAAGATCTCTATAAAATTTATGGAGACTGGCGAATTGTCCTGGCTGCGTATAACTGGGGTCCAACAGGTGTAAACCGTCAGTTGAAAAAAGGAAAGACTGATTTCTGGGAAATGAGAGTGCCGAGAGAGACCCGCAATCATGTATCTGCTTTTATGGCTTTAATCGTGATCTCGAAAGCACCGGAGCTTTTCGGTTATGATCATATCGAAAAAGAGCCAGTTTTCGATTTTGATGTCGTCGAGTTGCCATATACGAACTTAAGAACCGCTGCAAAATGTGCCGGTGTTGATTATGAGGTACTGAAAGATCTCAATACGGAACTTCGCAGGGGTTATACTCCCTCGGGTATGACATACAGCCTTCGAATTCCTGCCGGTACAAAGGAACAGTTTCTTGCCGAATACGCAAGGCTGCCGAAAGAAAAATATACACCACAGGCGGTAGATACTTATTATGTTCGTAAAGGGGATACGCTTTCAGGAATCGCAGAAAGCTTCCACGTGTCTGTCGACAGGATTGTAGATGAGAACAACATTCGAAACCGTAACAGGCTCAGTGTAGGGCAGCCTCTTCGTATTCCGGGACGGCATTCAGCATCGACAGCCACCGCATCGACTACGACTGCCACCAAGCAGACATTTACTCAGTCAGAGATTATTACAGCTGAGAAAAATGCAAAGACCTACAAAGTCAGGCGAAACGATTCTCTCTCGACTATCGCTGCCAGGCACGGCACCAATGTCAGCATGATCCAGGCGCTGAACAACATGGGCGGCAAGACCAGGATAGTGCCCGGCCAGACACTGAAAATCCCTGTTGAAAAAGCAGCGGATTCAATATCTTTACCATCGTATTCGAAAACGATTCAGCGTTTGTCAGCCGCAACTATTGCAAACAGCGAAGTTACCTATGTTATCCAGCGTAATGATACTCTGTATGAGATCGCCAAGAAATACAATGTTTCCTATCGCGATATCATGCGCTGGAACAAGATTAAGGACCATCGGCGTATCAAGCCCGGTCAGAAGATAACCATAAAGACGAAAGGGTAGTGGGGCCGGTTTTCTTAAAGGTAAACCGGATGGTACGGACTTTTTTGTGAGGAGTCATGTCAGTGCGTGTACTACAACTTTTCGGAGCATTATGCTTCATACTATTGGTTTTTGTCAGTCCCGCCGCGGCTGAAAATGAAGCTGTTGAACACCAGCGGGCGGGCCTCGGCGCTAACGATCTGAGTGATATTGCCAGTGATGGCACCGCGCTCTGGATCACCGGTTCAGGCAGCCTCAACCAGCGTCTCTGGGGCGATGGCAGCCGTTACAGCGACTGGATGTCCTACAGCCAGGAACCCGGATTCGGCACGGGCTCGGCGGCAGCGATCCTGTCAACCGATGATATTACAATTTTGTCATGGATATATTCCAAGGAATATCGTGGCGAAATGACACAACATGGTGACGGTTTTTCTGTCTCCTATGATAAAGGTGAGAGTTGGACGCAGCATGGAATCCTCGATCTGTTTCCGGAACGTTCAAGCTATCGCGATCCAGGGAACCAGACTGTAACCTGGGATTTCGATTTTTCCGAGGGAACGCTTTGGGCCGCCGTAACGACAGGTTTTCTCCTGAAAAGTGAAGACCTCGGTCAGACATGGGAAAATATTCTTCCCAATGCCGATACTTTGGATGTTGGTAATCCCCTGCATTACGGATACTGTGTCGACGCCTATCAGGATACCATCTGGGTCGGTACGATCTGGGGCATGGAGGTCAGCTTTGACAGGGGCGAGACTTGGATAAACCATTCATGGGAAGGTGATTCCACCGATAGTATGGACAATCCGAAGCCCGGCAATTTCTGTACTGCCGTTGAACACAATGTTATTGATGGTGTCACCCATTTATGGGTTTCCAGCAGGCCTTCGTCAGCAATAGGCGGCAACGTTGGATTGACCGGCATATGTCATTCCGCTGATCATGGCGAGACCTGGGATTACAGACTTACTGGATACGCTCCCTGGAATTTCGCATTCGGACATGACGGCGCAAATAATCCGGCAGTCAGTGATTCGACAGTTTTTGCTTCTACTGAAACCGGACTCATTGTCTCCTACGACCTCGGCAACTCCTGGTCTGAAATTGAAATAGCGGAACCCGATTCGGTTGTCAGTGTGGTTGATGGCGAGACGGTTGTTTCCCATGTTCAGGGCAAGAGCTGGGATGTGGGCAGCAATATCTATGGCCTTGCGGTTGTCTCTGACTCGTTGTGGGTAACCAGTTCCGACGGTCTTGCGGTTTCCCCCGACTGGGGCGACACCTGGAAGATCCTGAAAGGTGTGACCCGTGTCAAGACGCTCGACGAGGGCAAGCGCGATGTCGGCATTGCCTCGGCATTCGATGAGACGAGGAGTTACGCTTTCCCGAACCCGTTCTCACCGAAACGCTCCAATCAGGATTATTCGCGTTGCCGTGTTCAGTATGCACTGACAAATGATGCCTCCGTGTCGCTAGCGATTCACGATTACACAGGCCGCAAGATACGCGACCTTCTCGACAGCGAGTTCAGGATTGGCGGCAGCGAGTACCAGGAGGTATGGGATGGGCTCGATGGTGATGGCAACATTGTGCCGAATGGAGTTTATTTCTACATTCTCAAAACAAACAAAGGGGATTCGACTCGTGGAAAAATCATGGTGGCCGACTAAAGTAACAGCAGCCCTCGCGGTGCTGCTGCTCGTTACAATGACGACTGCGGCCGCCGAGGAATACCGTGCCTGGACAGGTGAGTTCATGAGAATGGGCGCAGGAGCCAGGGCTATGGGCATGGGAAATGCCTATACCGCGGTCGAGGGCGATATCTACAGTTCATATTTCAATCCGGCAGGTCTCGCGGCTATGCGGTCCCGCCAGATGACTTTCTCTTTCCGTCAGCTTACGATGGACAGGAATTTCCGTTACATGGCTCTTGGAAGTCCGATTGGGCCCGATGCCAGTTTCGCCTTTTCATGGCTTAATGCCGCGACGGACGATATTATCGGCCGTGATCTCAACGGCAATGCGACCGGTGCTCTCGACGATTCCCGAAATGCGTTCACCATTTCGTTTGCCAAGGACATCTCGCGCATTGTATCGATCGGTATCAATACGAAATACGTGCTCTGGAAACTCGGTGATGACGATGCCACTTCTTTCGGTTTCGATCTCGGTGTCATCGTACGTCCGATTGAGAAGCTGACCGCTTCACTCGCAGTCCGCGATATCAGAAGCCGTTTCGCATGGAAGAACGACAGCTGGGATGAGACGCTTTCCGGTGCCGATGCCCAGGTTGTCGAGAAAGAGGATCGTTTCCCGAAATATTACACCGCCGGTTTGTCCTACCGTCTTTTCGATGACAAACTGCTCCTTGCTGCGACTGCGGAAATGGTCGAGAATTACCCGCTCGGGATCGATCTCGGCGCTGCCTACACCTATCGTATTCTGACCTTGCGTACCGGTGTCTACAGCTACAATTCTTCCGATGAACTTGACAGCGGTTCAGTAACTGCCGGTCTTTCGCTTGCCATAACCGGTTCCGCCGATTTTGATTATGCTTTCATGAGCGATGGGCTCGATGACGGTACGGTTCATATTATTTCCTTTGTTTTCCACCATGGGGATTACTGATGATTACGAGATTTTCCAGCTATATTCTAATTCTTGCCTCTGTTATGGCTCTCAACACTTCACCGGCTTTTGCTGCTGGTGAAGTGAATGAGATCGGTACGGTCGGCATGTCTTTTCTCAGAATTACACCCTCCGCCAAGATTGCTTCGATGGGTGGGGGATCATTTGCCGCGGTTTCCGGAGCATCTTCCGCATGGTCCAATCCGGCGCTT
Source organism: Candidatus Latescibacterota bacterium (assembly GCA_963668435.2). Taxonomy (GTDB): domain Bacteria; phylum Latescibacterota; class Latescibacteria; order Latescibacterales; family Latescibacteraceae. The sequence continues at coordinate 366,898 of CAXXSC010000010.1, read as the reverse complement.
ATTACCGGCCTGACACAGCGTACGGTCGAGTTTACCCATAACGAATGGATCGAGGGTATCAAGCAGGAGTCTGCGGCTTTCGCGACTAAAACAAGCCTTGGGCATTTTGCTATAGGCCTTCAGCTTTTCGATTCCGGTGATATCGAGCTTCGCAGCGATGCACCGTCTGCTGATCCTGACGGCTCCTATAGCATCACGAATGCCGCGTTTGCCTTGAGTTATGCCCGTTCTGTGGCGAATGTCGTCTCAGTTGGCGTGACCGCGAAAAAACTGTTTCAGAAAGTCTTGAGCGAAACGGCTAACGGATTCGCTTTCGATGCAGGTGTTGTCGTAAAAACACCGGTTGAGGGACTTGTCGCATCGGTAACTGCTCGTAATTACGGTTCTATGAGTGAGTTGAAGAATGAAGAGACCGAGTTGCCCTCTGATGTCGGTGTCGGTGTCGCCTATTCCGGTGTTGTACCGTCAATGGAGCGTCCCTACCTCTTCGTGGTTGATTACGTTTCTCCGAAATATGGTGATTCCGGAGTCCGTCTTGGTGCTGAAATAGAAGCGCTCGACAGTTTCTTTCTTCGTGCCGGTTACCGGAGTGATTACGATACACAGGATGTGAGTTTCGGTGTTGGATTCCATTATCAGAAATTCGCATTCGATGTGGCATATATTCCCATGAAGGAAGGTTTTGACAATACTTTCCGTCTCACAGTCGGTCTGGCAGGTTTCTAATGATTACAAGTTTGAAAAAAGCGATACAGGGTCTTGATGCCGATTATATTGATATTAGGACGGAACAGGGCGAATCGACCTCGATGACATGGCTTGGACCGGTTCTCGAGTCAATTGGTACGAAATTTACACTTGGCGGCTGTATACGCGCATGTGTTGACGGCGGCTGGGGATTTGCCACGTTCAACAGGCCGGAGGAGGCTGCCGAAAGCGCACGGCTGGCCTGTCGTATGGCGGAGCTTGCCCGTGCTGAAAAGACTGAACTCGCAGCAGTCGAGCCTGTTATTGCCGAGATTGGAGATACTGTTTCTATCAATCCGGCCGATGTGCCGCTTGAAGAGAAACGTGACCTCCTCAAAGCATACAATGACCGCATGCTGTCCGACAGCGCGGTTGTCACGACAAAATCGATTTATCGCGATACCCGTCGGACAGTCACAATCCATACAAGCGACGGCAGTGAGTTGACAAAACACGAAACTTACTGTGGTGTCATGCTTGCAGCGATCACAAAGGACGGTTCCAATGTCCAGCGCGGTTTCGAATCGATCGGCGACCGCCGTGGTTACGAGACAGTTCTCAATCTCGAGGCTGAAGCTGATCAGGTTGTTAAAACTGCCCGGGACCTGATCAAGGCGCCTAAAGTCGAGGGAGGCCTTTATCCGGTCATTCTCGATCCCAGGCTTACCGGTGTTTTCACGCACGAGGCGTTCGGTCATCTCAGCGAGGCCGATTTCGTCTATGAAAATCCCCAGGCGAGTGAGATGATGACACCGGGACGCCGTTTCGGTCCGGAAATTCTTAACATTGTCGATGACGGATCGCTTGCGGGCGACAATGGTTTTCTCGGTTATGACGATGAGTGCGTGCCCAAAGGCCGGACACCGCTTATCGAGAACGGTATTCTGACCGGAAGACTTCATTCCCGCGAAACTGCTGGGAAAATGGGTGAGAGCGTTACCGGAAACGCTCGTGCGATTACCGCCGATTTCAGCCCTATTGTCCGTATGACTGCAACATTTATGGAAAACGGAGAATCGACATTCGAGGATATGCTCGAGGGGATTGAATCCGGCATATATGCCTGCGGTGCTCTTGGCGGCATGACTGATCTGGAGCGTTTTACGTTCAGTTCGATGATCGCCTACAAGATAGAAAACGGAAAGGTTACGACACCGCTTCGTGATGTCATCCTGTCCGGCAATGTTTTCGAGACACTCAAAAATATTGAAATGATCGGCGGTGACTTGCAGCATTTCGGCGGGCTCGGCGGCTGCGGCAAGGGAGGGCAGAGCCCTCTGCCGGTATCAGTCGGTGCACCTCATGTCAGGATCAAAAACGTACTTATCGGATAGATGCCAATGTTTGAACATATACTTGAAAAAGCACAGAAAAAAGCGGATAAGGCAGAGGTCTTCACTGTCGGTACTGAATCGCTCGAGGTGTCTTTCGAGGCCGGTGTCCTCAAGAGTGCCGAACGTAAGAAACGAAGTGGTGCTGCGCTCAGGGTGATCCATGAGGGCAGGCTTGGTTTCTCCTCGACAACTGACCCGGAACGTGGAGACGACCTTGTGGAGGCGGCTCTCGCCGCGGCGCGTTGCGGCAAGGAAGCCGATTTCGATTTACCAGCCGCGGAATCATTTCCTGCCGTTGACAGTTATGACAGCGCTGTGGCAGATTTTGCACCGGAAACGGCAGTGGAGGAGGGCCGACGTGCTGTTGATGCCCTCGCTGAGCTCTATCCGAAAGGGCTTGCATATGTCAGCTTTTCGTCCGCTGTTTCAACAGTTCATATTGCAAACAGCAGTGGTTTCGAGGACTCGTACCGCGCGACTAATTTTTCTCAGGGTATGCTGCTGACCGTGGTTGACGGTGATTCTATTCTCTGGATCGATGACGGTCACACTTCCTCGAGGCTCAGGCTTGAAACGGACAGCTATGCCGCAGTTATAGCCGATCTCGCATTAAAAGCTGAAAAGAAAGCGCCGAAAGTTGCCGAGGCTCTGCCGGTCATTTTCCCGGCAAAGCAGATGGCAAACCTGACCCCCTGTATTGAAATGGCGGTCGATGGCTTGAGTATGCTCAAGGGTGAAAGCCCGCTTATTGGAAGGATAGGGGATAAAGTCCTCGGTTCAATAACGGTCATAGATGATCCTTTAATCGCTTACGGTGTCGGAAGCCGTCCTTTTGACGATGAGGGTGTTGTTTCGCAGAAAAACATTCTATTCGAGGATGGGGTGTTCCGTAATTTCCTTTTTGATATCGACACGGCCGCAGCTGCCGACGAAACGAGCACGGGAAGTGCGTCTCGCTCCTCTCTTGCTCAGCCCTCGATCGGTATGTCGAATCTTGTCATGTCGACAGGCGGCTCATCCCTCGAAGAAATGATTGCTGAAACAAAACACGGCGCGATCATGTATAATGTTATCGGTGCCGGGCAGTCGAACATGATGGCGGGAGATTTTGCCATGAATGTCGGCCTCGGTTTTATGATCGAAAATGGCGAGATCACCGGTCGTCTTAGCGATACGATGTTATCGGGCAACATTTATGATGTGTTCGACGTGATTGAATCTTCCGGTAGTGAAGCCGTTCAGGTCGGAGCGCAGTATCTGCCCGATACCAAGTTCTCAAAAATCGCAGTTTCGGGCGCATAGCCCAATTCAAGCAGATATTCAATAAATTATGCAATACAAACGAATTATTATAACCGGTTCTGATGGTTTTTTCCGGGATTCCTCGGAATACCATCAACCGGTAAAGAAATCGAATCGTCTTCATCTGATTCTGTTCGTACTGACAGTTTTTTCAACGATGGCTGCAGGTTCAATGCTGGCGACAGGCAAGAACCCTTTTGCGAGCTTTCAGATTTTCATGAAAGGACTGCCGTTTTCATTGACATTGCTCAGTATTCTTGGTGTCCATGAGTTCGCGCATTATTTTGCCGCCCGTTATTGGGGAATACACGTGACACTGCCGTATTTTATTCCGGCGCCTATGACACTGATCGGCACGTTTGGTGCGGTAATCAAGATGAAATCCTCGATCCCGAACCGTAAAGCTTTAGTCGATGTCGGTGTGTCCGGACCTCTGGCCGGTTTTGTGGTTGCAGTTGCCGCCTGTGTTGCCGGGCTGTATCTTTCCGATATCAATCCCGGAATGGATACACAAAGTGCGGGTAATATCTTTCTCGGTGAATCGCTGCTGTTTAAATTCCTGGGATTCATCGTACACGGTCCTTTGCCCGATGACGCGGTACTCAACCTTCACCCGATTGCTTTCGCAGGCTGGATAGGGCTTTTCGTAACAGCACTGAACCTTCTGCCAATCGGACAGCTTGACGGTGGTCATGTGCTTTTTGCCCTGTCACCGAAAATTCATACGCTTATCAGTCGCCTGAGGCTCCCGGTGCTTCTTCTCTTGGGACTGACATTCTGGCCTGGATGGTATGTATGGGCGGCCCTGTCATTCTTTTTCGGACGAACACACCCGTATCCGGATCGCATGGATGCCCGTCTTGGCACGTCGAGAAGCATTCTTGCCGCCGCGGCACTCATAATGCTCGTTCTCTGTTTCATGCCCTCACCAATAGAGGTCAGCGAGGGGCTCCTGTGAAAATCAGACTGCCATTTCTCATGATTGCGTCATTACTGCTTGTATGCTATGCCTGCAATAATCCGTTCAGTACGCGCGATCCGGATAAGCCTGACAGTGTCGGCGGCGATGCCCTTAAATCACCGAATTCTCCTGAAAACATTATTGACAATCTTATGATCTCCTGCAAGAATGTGAGTTCGCAGGACTATCTCAGCCTTTTTACAGAGGACTTTGTTTTTAACCCCTCGCTTGATGATTCAACCCGTTTCGAGGAGGATTTCAGGGCAGGGTGGGGCTATGACCGAGAGCAGATTTTCGCAGAGAACTTTCTTCAGAAAAAAGTCACTGACCAGATTTCATTCACCACCCACGTATACAAGTACCGCTCTGGCGACGATTCTTACGAGTATACCTATAGCATGGATGTGTTCAGCCCTGTCGACAGTACGAAAGTTGATGCCGGTATCGAGAAATTCCGTGTCAGCGGTTACGCATGGCTGTATCTGAAAGAGGACAGCGAGGGCAAATGGCGAATTTACAAGTGGGTTGAGTTCGAGGGAATGAAAGAGAATGTCTATGATACCTGGGCGACTTTGCGGCGTTCGTATTACTAAAAAATATCATCTCAATTGTTAAAAATATGTTGCAGATTCTGTCCAAAAAATGTATATTAACAATCTTCAAAAATGAGTGGCGGCGTAGCTCAGTTGGTTAGAGCAGCGGAATCATAATCCGCGTGTCCGGGGTTCAAGTCCCTGCGCCGCTACCATAAATAAATCAAGGACTTACGGATTATCGTAAGCCATTTTTTGTGCCTTTATTTTTACTTCCCCTACACTCTCCCCTACATCGTTGCCAATAAGATTCCGATACGATATGCTTCTCATTGGTTCTTAATGTGAAGATGCTGTGATTGTTAACGCTGTCTTGAATTATGTTTATTGCCGTTACTCCTCGTTGTAATAATTTTACATTTTCTATTCAACAAACAACGTTTCAATACCATTATTAATGCCAGAAAACTTCAGGTCACTGCGAAATATCTCCCTCCAGACACTGTCAAAATTCAGAATAAGTCGCTTCTATTTTTCCATTACTTAATTAAGAAAAAATATGATTCAACTGGAAAAACTCTCCAGATGATGGCGTAATAAACTGAAATATAGTGTGTTTATACGAATTCACTACCGCTTATATACAGTGGTAAAATATCTCTTGACATTCAAAAAGAATGATATATATTGTAATGTAATGGGGACATTATAAAGGGTGGGTTATGTTGGGTGGTAGGTTCGAAGATGCATTCATCCTCTGAGAATTAATGGTTTAACATAACATAATGGAGGTGTTATGACAGATATGGAGTTCGGTCCCGAGCAGCTCAGGATCATGCATGTCCTGTGGGATAGAAAAAGGGCGACAGCCCAGGAGATCACCGACACTCTCTGTGATCAGGAGCCGGTGAAACTTGTCAATGTCCAGATGATTCTCAAGCGTCTTGTAGAGAAAGATGCGGTTGCCTACGATGTCAGCAGCAGGAAATATATCTATTACCCGCTTGTTGAGAACAGGAAAGTTGTCAAAGGAGCTGTCAGGAAAATGGTTGAAAATGTTTTCGCAGGCTCGGTTGACGATCTTGTTTCATATATACTCAACAATGAAAAAGTATCGCCCGATACGCTGAAAAAAGTCAGGGCGAAAATTGAAGAAAGCGATGTGTATTAGAGAGGTTTTCTCATGCACGACATTTTGACAGTATTCAGTCGTGAAGTGGTTCCGTTTGCGGCGACACTTATAGTTCATTCAAGCATAATCCTTATTATCGGTCTGATCGGTCTGCACGTTAGCAGACGTTATATGGCCTATGCCTCGTTCATACTTCATGTATCGGTGTTCGCAGTTCTTCTGACACCGGTTTCGGCCTATCTTTTCTCACAGTACGGTGTTTTCCGGATGCAGATACCTGGGATTGAGAAAAAAAGCACATACGTGGCGGAGCCTCGTGTAGCGACAAAAACAACACCGGTCGCACAGGAGCCTCCTGACCCTGCCGAACAGAGCGACGGCGCAGGAAATTCAAAGCAGGAACAATATAAGCCGCTGTTGGAGCCTGAACGCCCGGCACAGAAAGAGGTTGTTGTCCGCAAATACACTATTTCATCTGACGATGAAGTTATTGTCAGCCCGGAAAAAACTGCTATTCAGCAAGCAAGGCCCCGGATTGAGAAAATAGCATTACCTGAGAAAGATACGCGGAATGCAATTCCTGAATCTGTCGTCTCTGAGAAGTTAAAACAGCCTTCAGCTCGTGATAAAGGCATTCCACTGGCATCTTTTTACAGTCTTTTTGCGCTGTTTTGGGTGGCTGCCTCTGTGTTTCTAACCGTGAAAATCCTGTATGCAATGCTGGAAATCGCAAAGATGAAGAAAGAGGCGGTGGTGGCGAAACCGGAATATCTGGATGCCTGCCGGTATTATGCCGATATCCTCGGTGTCGATCCGCCGCCGGTGCTCTGCAATCCTGAGGTGACTTCCGCTTTCCTGACAGGCGTTTTCCGCCCAACCATTTTTCTGCCCTCCGAGCGTGAGGATGAGACTGTTTCGAGCCGGGAAATCCTTGTGCATGAACTAGCCCATCTTACCCGGAAAGATACGTTGTGGAACCTAGTTGTCCAGGCGGGGAAGGTTGTTATTCCATTCCAGCCTCTGATGTGGGTGATCGACAGGCAGATGAAGATCACGAGCGATTTTATCTGCGATGACATTGTCATGCATATAACAAAAAGCAGACGGGATTATGCCGAACAGCTCTACAGGATAGCCGAAGAGGGCTGTCTCATGGCTGTCCAGTCCGCCGCAAGTGTAGGTTTTTTCTCGATCGACTCCTCATTTCTCACTCGTATCGAGAGAATCCTGGATCGTCACAGACCACTCAGTTATTCTCTTCACAAACGTCAGATGATCGTAACCGTTGTATTCGGCAGTATCGGCTTTGTGTCAGTCAGTTTCATGGGAATTACCGCCGACAGCACAGCGTCGATACCGAAAAAAGTGGTCAGCCTTGAAACCTCGATGAAAGTCAACGGCAGGAATCTCATGGTTCCTGTCGATCATCGAAAACCGGCAGGCGCACTTTCAGATGAAAATGTCTCGCTCGCTGGTATTCTCGCAGGCATCAATGAAAAAGAGGACGATAGTGAACACGAGAGTCCGGTGATTACTGGAAGCAAAGTAAAAAATATCCAGCACATCATGGAATCAGTTGATATGGATTCCTCGCCGGTGGAATTCCGTTTCGCCGCGACGGGCGGAACTGATTCACGCGCTATGGTTGAATTCGGCTCATCGATCCTGCAAGAGGGCGAACGTGAATATATTGGATCGCATCTTTTAATTCCCACCGGAGCTATGGTTGGTGAAAAAGCGGGTTATGAGCGTGAAAGCAATATGTTGGAAAGCATCATCGACCATAATCTCGAAATTGACCAGTCGCTGGCTTGGCAGGATGCCGCTTCCGGAATCGCTTCATACAATATGCAGGATACAGGTACGGGCAAGGCAAGCGGTACTTTAAAATCCCTTGATGTGACTATACCCTCTGATTACGAGTACAGCGATCTTTCGAATCCCAATTACAGCAAAATGCGTGAGTTTTACCAGTCTCTCAGAAAAAGCAAGCTGAATCCTGTATGGTCTCCAGACGGCAGTAAAATCGCTTTCAACGATAAAGAATATGGCATCTGGGTGGTTAATGCCGACGGTGGTGAGCCTGTTCTGATCTATGATAATTATTACAAGCTCGTGTTTGAGGAGGAGAGCCTTCACTGGGGCGACCTTTGTACACTGGGTTTCTCGCCAGACGGTCGTTATGTCGCGTTCCGGCACTACGAGATCGACCTCGAGCATGGAACAAAAGTGATTATCGATGAACGTGACAATGCCAGGTTGTTCAATATTCAGAATCCTCTTCCAGTGATCGAAATAATCGACCTTGTGACAGGTGTCAGAGAAGTTCTCGCTGAAAACGCCACTACCGGAGCATACAGCCCCGACGGGAAATTGTTTGCTTATATAACCGAGGTCCCCGATTCTCCGAGCGAATTGTGGGTTATGAACATGGATAACGGGCTCAGGGAGCTGCTGCCATTCGAGAATCCGACGGAACTTCATTTCGGTACCGATGGAAATTCCCTGATTGTCGAGGGTGGTGACAGCGATGAAAACCGCAGGATCGTACGTGTCGGCCTGGACGGTGACGGGACGGAAGAAATGCTGGTTACCGGGGCTGTTTCGCTTGCGGATGTTTCTCCTGATGGACGCTGGCTTTTGTACTCGGTGGAGAGCTCGGCCATTCAGCGCAGCGATGAAGAGTCCGCCGCTGGTTTCATGCAGACCCTTTACGATCTCAGGGAAGGGACTATTTATAATATGGCAGAAGAGAGCCGTGAATCCTCATGGGGGCGTTTTTCGCCGGACGGTTCTCAGGTATGTCTAAATCTCAAGAGCGGCGGATCATGGGAAATATACATGCAGGATTTTACTCCGCCGTTGGAAATCGAGAAGGACATGACACTTGATGCTCCCACCGCTTTCTCGCTCAAGGGCAATTTCCCCAATCCGTTCAACATGACGACGACAATCGAATATACAGTGGCACAGGATGCCGATTTTTCACTGGTGATCTACAACAGTCTCGGACAAAAAGTCCGTGACCTCGTTTCTGAACATCTCTCCGCGGGAGCGCACCGGACTATATGGGACGGTCTCGATAATGACGGTAACACAGTTTCCAACGGCACCTATATTGCCGAAATGAAAACAGCCGGATGTCGTTCAACGTTAAAAATGTCACTGATGAAATAAGGTGATGTGAGAAGAAGGGAGAAGTCGTGAAAAAAGCGTTACTGACAGCATTTCTGATCTTAACCGTTCTCGGTATGTCGGGTATTGCGGCGGCTGAAAGAACATGGACAATGATTCCGTCTGCACCCGATGAATTGAAAAATCCCCAAATATCGGTGGATCGTGATGCTACTCTGTGGACCGTTTCGGCGGAAGAGACATGGCTCAGGTTCAACAGGGTTGTCTATCGTTATGATGGCCTTTCATGGGATATTTTCACGAAAGAGGATGGCCTTCAAGGCTATTACGCACAAGATATCGGGACAGGGGCAGGCTCGGTTTGGTGCCTGTTCGATTCGGGAATCAGCAGGTTCAATGGTAACGGCTGGGATTCGTATCCCGTCCTATTCAAAGGTAAAAATGAGGTGTGGGATGACTACAGGATTGCGGTTGCCTCTGATGGAACTGTTTTCTGCGGGATGAGCGGCGTTCTTATGAGTTGCAAGGACGGTGTCTGGCAGAAACATGGTGTGGATAACGGCCTGCCGGTTGATGATCCCATAGTCTATCATCTTGCCGCGAACACGAGCGGCCAGGTCTGCGTCTCATTTTTATACGCCGACTATGATAATATGATTTCTCATAACGGGGAGGGGGTACCGACATTGACTGGTGGTTGCTATGTCTATGATGGTACCGAGTGGAAAAAGACACGTATCAATATGCTCTCAACTATTGAGGATTTCGAGGATCACGTACATACACTGACAAGTGCTCCTGACGGTTCTTTCTGGTGTTGTTATAGCTATATACTGTACGAACTGGTCGATGATCTCTGGCAGCCGAGGTACCGTGATGACGAGCTAGGAGTTAATGCGCTTTCAGCGGACAGTGAGGGTGCCATCTGGCTATCTCTCGGTGACAGCATTGCTTGTTACGATGGCGACACGATGACGAAATATAATGAGTCCACGGGCTACAGCGGCGGTGAGGTCTACGCTATCACCGGTGATGATAATGGCAATGTATGGGTCGCGGCAGAGAATGGTCATTTCAAATATAAGTCGTCGGATACCGCGGTAGAAAAAACGGTGCCTGAAACGTTCAGGATTCATGCCTGTTATCCCAATCCGTTCAATCCCAGTACGACAATTTGCTACAGCACTGAATCGGAGTGTGATGTAACATTGAATATTTACAACAGTGCCGGCCAGAAAGTTCGCGAACTCGAAAGCGGCCGCGTTTCGGCGGGGAAACATTTGGTGCTCTGGGATGGTTGCGACGATAGGGGCGTGGTTGTTTCTGCAGGTGTGTATTTCGCCGAAATGAGATCAGCCGGGTTGAGAAGTACGGCAAAACTGACCTTGATGAAGTGATTGTACAGGAACGTGGATTACAGCTTATGAACAGAATGACAAAAATACTGGCGATATCATGGGCTCTCGTTTTGCCGACATCGTTATACGCCCTTGCCGAAGGTCTCTGGACGCAATTGTCTGAAGCACCGCCGTTGTTCGATTCCATTGACATGGCAGTTGACGGCACGGGCGCACTTTGGCTGGTTTCGACTGAAGCAAATAAGTCTGTAAAATCGCAGGAGCGCGGTGTATACCGTTACGATGGCAACTCGTGGAGCTACATGGAAAATGATTCCGGATACTATTCAAATCATGTTTTTGCGGTGGAATCTGCACCGGACGGCAGTATCTGGACAATGAATCTCTTGGGATTGAGCCGTTATGACGGCAGCCGCTGGGAAAACCACCCCTACACGGATGCTGTCGCTGATTTCAGCCAGGGCCGTCACCACTTGGATATCGGCCAGGACGGCGTTGTATGGGGCGGTACGAACAATGCAATTTTCAGTTTCTTGGATGGTGTCATGGTTAAATACGGTCTCGAAAACGGCCTTCCATACAAAGAAAATGTCATGGTGTACGGGCTGGCAAGTTCGGGTGATGGGAAAGTCTCCGCAACGTTCATTTATACCGACAATGATATCACCTGGATCGAGGACGGCGTTGAGTTCATCGAATCCTATGCCACCACCTGTCTTTTTGACAGCGATGCCTGGAAAATCACATATTTGAACAGGATCACACAGGTCAAGGAAGTCGACTATATCTTTTCTTCGATTGCCGCTGCCCCTGACGGGGCCCTGTGGTGCAGTTACGAGTCGGCTTTTTGGCGGCTCGAAGACGATATCTGGCAGCCGAAATACCGTGGAGACTATCTCGGATACAGTGCGATGAGTTTTGACAGCGAGGGTAATATATGGGCCTCCTCACGGAACGGCATTGCGGTTTATGATGGCGAAACACTGACCGAATACAGCGAGAAGGACGGTGTGCCGCCGGGAATGATTGTCGCCATTTGTGCTGGTGAAAACGGTGTCGTCTGGGCGGCGACGGGAGAGGGCTTGGCGAAGTTCACGCCCGGCGGTACCGCTGTCGAGATGGAGACTCCCGTGCAAGTCTCTCTTGATGATGTCTACCCGAATCCATTTAACGGTACGGCGACCATCAGTTTCAAAATACCTGAAAGGATGCCGGTCAGCCTGCAAGTCTATAACTGTGCGGGACAGAAAGCAAAGACCTTGTATTCAGGTATACAGGTGGCAGGCAGTCACAGTTATCACTGGGATGGTGTCAACGATCACGGTGAAAAAGTGTCATCGGGCATCTATTTCGTTCGTCTTGCAGCAAATAATACGAGTATCGCGAAAAGAATGATATATCTCAAATAAAACCCTGTCTCCCGGAAATCGAAGGCAGAATATTGAAATTGTGGAGGAAGACGCCTATGGAATGATTCGGAGAACCAGCACTCGAACGAAGTCGTCGAATGTGCAGTTGTACTGCCTCTCCCATCATTCGTAACCAGCATTCAGATGACAAGAACCGGAGTAGAACAATGAAACGGAAACACGTAAAAATTTTGACGATGTCGCTTGCCGCCGTTATGGCTACAGTATTAATCTTCAGCGCCACGGCGGATATGCTGATTAATGACATGCAAATCAGTGGACCGAACTGGTCGCCGGATGGTAAATACATTGCGTTTACTTCCTTCAGCTATGAGACTTTTAAACAGGATATCTTTACCTATGATCTGGAGAGCGGTGAGATTACGAATATCTCCGGACATATACCCGCTATCATAACCGATCACATGAGGGAAATAAGCGACCGTGTTGACTACGATCAGGCAAAATACGGTGTGAAGTTTTCAGCCGACAGCCAGGAAGTGTATTATACTCATGATAATTACTACACTGAGAACGATCCTGACTGGCATTTCTCCTATTTCAGGAAAATCAATCTTGCAACAGGCGAACACAGCACTGTTCTGGACGATGGCTGGTGCGGTTCTCTGAGTTATGATAACAAGTATGTTCTTTACAGCAGGCTGGAAAAGAATAACGCCATTTTCGATATGGAAACAGGTGAAGTCCGGGTTTATGATTTCTCCGATCCCAATGTTGTACCCAACACAGATCTTTACTGTATTGGCGGCAATGGAAGTATCCATCCCGACAATAGCAATTTCCTGACCTATCTTCATGCGCTCGATCATACCGCGCAATTTGATGAGCTGAACGACCAGTGGAAGATTTTCAAGGTGGATATCGAAACGGGCGAGGCAGAAATGCTGCCGCTTCCCGATGATTTCAATTACAAAACCCCGCGTTATTCGCCCGACGGCACGAAAGTCCTCGTGGCAACCACAGATTACTATCCAGAACCCTCAAAAATCCGAGACATGGAAACGGGCGCCCTGTTTGAAGAGGTGTTCAATACCCTCGATCTTGGATATATCAACGAGGATACTCACCGAATGGTAAGGATCGAAACATACGAGGACTATCTGGAACTCAGGACTGAGTTTATAATCTGGTTCAAGCCGGACAGTTTCGAAAACTATCTCTTTGTCGAGCAGCCTGACTATAAACCTGACAGTGCAACCCGCAAATCGAGCATGGGTATCTTTGACGTGGAAAGTGGTGATTTCACGGCTATCGATCCGCCCGAGGGCCATGGTTATAGCGGTTTTTGCTGGTCACCTGACGGCAGCCAGATTTGTTATGCCCTCAGCGAAGAGTTCAGCGGTGTCGATGCCCTCTATATACTCGATCTCAATACCGGTGTTCACAAGGCTGTTATTCCCGCATACACGGTCACTGATCCCACAAGTGTCGAGGCCGATACCGAGCCTACCGAGTTTGCTCTTACCGGCAACTATCCGAATCCGTTCAATCCCACCACAACCATCGAGTTCTCGCTCGAAAAGGCCGGCGATGTCAGTCTCGACGTTTTCAATGTCATGGGACAGAAAGTTTGTACGCTGGAATCATCGGTCATGACGCCGGGTGCTCATGCTGTCGTATGGAACGGCCGTGATGATGCCGGGAATCCGGTCTCTTCAGGTGTCTATATCTGCCGCCTGAAAGTCGGTGCCGCCGTGCAGTCGACACAGATGCTGCTGGCGAAATAAATCGGCCGAATTCCGGAATAATATCCTGCCCGGACACGTTTGAAGCTTTACTGAAAACGTGTACGGCTACAGGATACAATCGACGGAACCACAACTTCCCATTCCCTCTGACAGAAGAGGGAATGGGAAGTCAAAAAACACCCGAACTTTACCATTAGAGACAATCATGTTGACTAAACACCTGATGCCGGGCCTGATCCTGGGCATGCTGGCCCTTGCTATGCCTGTAAAAGAGGCCGAAGCACAGAATATCTGGAAAGTTGACTGGTCGCCGGACGGCACCCGTATCGTGTTTGGTGTCGAACCGGACATCTGGATCATCGATGCCCGGGGCGGTATCCCTGTGAATCTTACCGATGATGTCGATGATCCCTGTTTCAGTCCGGTTTTTTCTCCCGATGGAGAAAAAGTGGTCTATTCTGTCATTCGCCCGATCGAAGATTCCGCAAAAGGACATGGACTATATTCAGAAATGGCGTTTACCGAGTCTATCGACCCTGTTACGAAAGAAACGGAAATCTTACGGGAAAACGCCTATGCCGCGTCATTCAGCCGTGACGGGCATTTCATGACATACATCAGGGACTGGAGCGGCTATGCTGTGTATGATATTCAATCAGGGCAGGAGGGGACGTATGATTTCAATGGTTCTGATCCACCGTATTTCTGCGGCGGACACGCAGACATGAGCCCGGCAGGCGACCACTTCGTCGCCCGTTTCGAATACGGTAACAACTCGCCCCTCTGGAACAAATACAAGTTGTATAGTGTATCGGTGGAAACGAATGAAGCTGAGTTTATAAGCAGTGGCGTAAATAATTGTTATTATCCGCGTTATTCTCCCGATGGCAACTCACTTCTTTTCTCCAGATCGGGTGAGGGGGGGAGTTACCAGCTTGTTATATATGAGTTCATGTCGGGTGAGGTGCAGGCAGTCGAGCAGGATGCTATGCTGGATACGAACTGCGGCTGTTGGTCTCCCGACGGAACAAAAATATGTTATGTCGGCAATAGCGGCGAGCATTCGGGACTCTATATATACAATCTTGAAACACTCACGAGCGAATGTATATACTCGAAAGCGGTGAACGGTGTAGTGGACGTGGCCGCCGCTATGCCGACATCTTTCTCTCTCGAACAGAATTATCCCAATCCTTTCAATTTATCGACAACTATCCCGTTTGTCCTTGATAAACCGGGTCATGTGCGTGTCGATATCCTGACAATTAATGGACAGAGGATCAGAACGCTTGCCGAGAGACATATGTCATGTGGTGTGCATGCAATAGTGTGGAACGGCCGGGACGACAACGGGATTGTTGTGTCTTCCGGTGTGTATTTCTGTCGCCTGACGATGGGAGAACAGGTGGCGGGAAGGCAGATGATGCTGACAAAATAGCCCGGCTGTTCCTGTTTTATCAGGGGTGTCCTTCGGGATGCCCCTTTTTTCATTGTAGGTGCCGATGTTTTATTATCTGTAAAGTATAGACTATCTCTGATATTTTGCTTGTATTCCAGAAGGAATTATTTCTTGTGAATGCATCGGTAAAAATGCAGAAAATCCTTGTTAAAGTGAGATTTAGTAGGTACTATCTATTCACGGCCAATAGTATCGCAATTGTTGAAATTTAATAAATAATAAGGATAAATATATTTCAAAGGATGTGTTATGCGTTTTCTGCTTTCATTCTTCCTGCTTCTTCCTGCAACTGTTTTGGCAGCCGAATCCGGGGATTATCCGGTTCAGCCTATCCCCTTTAACGAGGTAACCGTCAGCGAGGGATTTTGGACGCCGCGTCTCGAAACAAACAGAAAAGTCACCATTCCCTACGATTTCAGAAAGTGTGAGGAAACGGCGCGGATAAGGAATTTCGAGATTGCCGGAGGATTAAAGGCCGGTACGTTTGAAGGGCGCAGGTTCAATGATTCCGATGTTTTTAAGATTGTTGAAGGCGCTTCTTATTCTCTGACTATTCATCCTGATCCCGAACTGGATAGTTTTCTCGACGATCTGATCGCAAAATTTGCGGCGGCACAGGAGGATGACGGCTATCTGTTCACGACACGGACAATTAATCAGGATAATCCGGTGGATGCTTCGAAAAAACGTTGGGGCAATCTCAGGCGGGATCATGAACTGTACAATGTCGGTCACATGTATGAGGCGGCGGTGGCCCATTATCTTGCAACCGGCAAACGCTCGTTTCTTGATGTCGCTGTGAAAAATGCAGATTTGATCGCAGAGACCTTCGGCCCCGGCGAGAAACAGCTGCATGGTGTCCCCGGTCATGAGGAGATAGAGATCGGGCTTGTCAAGCTCTATCGCACCACTGGTGAAAAGAAATATCTCGATCTCGCGAAATATTTCGTCGATCAGCGCGGAAACCGTCCCGAAACAGAACTCTACGGAGAATACGCACAGGACCACATACCGGTGACTGAGCAGGACACTCCGGTCGGTCACGCGGTCAGGGCAGCCTATCTCTATTCTGGTGTAGCCGATGTTGCAGCTCTGACAGGCGATCAGGATTATATACGGGCGCTTGGGCGAATATGGCAAAACACGGTGAACAAGAAGCTCTATATCACCGGTGGTATCGGCTCGACACGAAGTGGAGAACGTTTCGGCGACGATTACGAACTGCCAAATGATACTGCATACAATGAGACATGCGCCGCAATCGCCAATATGCTCTGGAACCACCGTATGTTCATGCTGCACGGTGAGGCCAAATATATGGATGTTTTTGAAAAGACCCTCTACAATGGTTTTCTCTCCGGTGTTTCTTTCGGCGGCGACACGTTTTTCTATCCCAATCCGCTGGAATCCGACGGAGTCTACAAATTCAATATCGGTCAGTCAGCAACCCGCCGTCCGTGGTTCAATACCTCCTGTTGTCCCTCAAACGTCGTGCGTTTCATGCCCTCAATTCCCGGCTATGCCTATGCGAAAAAAGACAAAGCAGTCTATGTCAACCTCTTTATAAACAGCAGTACGGAAATAGCCTTCGAGCATGGGAAAGTCAGAATCGAACAGAAGTCGCAATATCCCTGGGATGGCGAGATCACGCTTTCTGTCACGCCTGAAAATTCACGGGAATTTACCCTCATGCTTCGTATTCCGGGCTGGGTTGCAGACCAAGTTGTTCCCGGTAATCTCTACTCCTTCATGGGCAGCTCAGACGAACGCCCGTCACTTTCGGTCAACGGCAAATCGATTTCGATTGTTACGGAAAACGGGTATGCTGTCATTACAAGGAAATGGCGCAAGGGTGATACTGTGACACTCATGCTTCCCATGCAGCCGAGAAGGATTATCGCGAACGACATGGTCGCGGCTGACCGTGGCAGGGTCGCCATACAGCGCGGGCCAGTTGTGTACTGTGCCGAATGGCCCGATAATTCGGGTCGTGTCAGCAATCTCATCCTGCCGGACTGGGCAACGCTGTCAAGTGAGTTCAGGCCCGACCTTCTCAAGGGAGTCACCGTCGTTACCGCGAAGGTACCGGTTTTCGTCGCGTCGGATAACGGTGAGGAAATTGTAGAAAAAAAACAGCCCTTTACGGCGATTCCTTATTATGCATGGTCTCACAGAGGTGAGGGGGAGATGATAGTTTGGCTTCCCAGGAAAGCAAAAGCAGTGAAAGTGATTCCGGCGGAGTAAACTTGCTCCGGTATGCCTTTTTGCCTCCGGAGAGAGGCTCGTACCGTTGGTATCGGCAAAATGGCAATGTCTGATCTATTAAAAGACAAGAGAGTCTGTCTGTCGAGAAATTCTCCAAACTGATTTCGTGAATAACAATAAAAATGTACCGGGGTCTGAAATGATAAAACAGAAAACTTTTTTACACGCTGTCTTGATATGTATGCTCTTTATGTGTGGATGCGGCACAAAAAATATTGATATATCCGCATTCTATGTCGCGCCTGATGGCAGTGACAGCAGTGAGGGCACGATCAGAGCGCCTTTCGCGACTGTGGCGAGAGCACAGCAGGCAGTTCGTGAGCTGAAGAAACAAGATAGGTCCGGCTCCGTCACTGTTTATCTCCGCGGTGGACTCTATGAACTGTCCGAACCGCTTCGTTTCGGCCCCGAGGATTCGGGGACTGACAGCAGTCCGATCTGCTACCGTTCATATTCGGGAGAAACGGCTGTGATAAGCGGCGGTGTCAAAATCGATAGTATGAATGCTGGTGAGGATGGTATCTGGCGGACCACCCTCGATAAAGACGATGCGGATGACTGGAATATATGGCTCCTTTACAGCAATGGTGAACTTCGCAGCCGTCCACGCCTTCCCCGCGAGGGCTACTATAAGGTCAGCGATTATCCCCTGAAAAAGAATCCTGTATGGAATGCCAGGTCAGACTGGTTTATCTATAGTGACGGCGATATCGATCCCTTGTGGGAAAATATCGAGGATGTGGTTGTTGTCAGTCCGCGTTTCTGGGTCAGCTCACGCCAGAAAATAAAGTCTGTCGACGAAAGCGCACGGACTGTCACGTTCAGGGATTCCACACGCTACCGTTATACAGACGATGTGGATAAAAAAGGTGCACGGTATTGTGTGGAAAATGTGAAAGAGGCGTTCGACGAGCCCGGCGAATGGTATTATGACAGAAAGAGCCGGGTATTGTCCTATTTTCCGAAAGAGGGCGAGGCCATTGAATCGACTGAGCTAATTGTCCCTCGTGTCGACCAACTCCTCCTTATCGAGGGCAATCCGCTTGAAAACAGTTTTGTCGAACACCTCAGTTTCGAAAACCTGACATTCTCGTTCAACAACTGGTCGCTCCCCAAAGGGAAAGTCGGGGAACGTCAGTCGGCGCCGGATGTCGAGGGCGCTTTCGTCATGAAAGGGGCCCGTAACTGCACGTTCAGTGGATGCAGCCTCAGTAATCTCTCGTCCTACGCAGTCGAGATCGGTTCGGGCTGCATGTTTAACAGTTTCACACACAATGAGCTCGGCAGTCTCGGGGGCGGCGGTTTCAGGATTGGTGGCGGCAGCGCCTACGCTCAGCCTCAGATGCGGACAGGGAAAAACAGCATCACGGACAACCACATTCACCATATCGGACTTGTCCATCACGCAGCGACCGGTATCTGGATTCAGCATAGTTTCGGCAACCTGCTTGCACACAACCATATCCACCATACCTACTATTCGAGTATCGCTATCGGCTGGGTATGGGGCTATGCCCGAAGCATCAGCTCCCACAACATCATAGAATACAACCATATCCATGATGTCGGCCAGGGAATGCTTTCCGATATGGGTGGCATCTACCTTCTTGGCGAGGCTCCCGGTACGGTTGTCAGGAACAACCTGTTCCACGATATTCAGTCACACGGTTACGGCGGCTGGGGCATCTATACCGATGAGGGCTCATCTGACGTGCTGATAGAGAACAATATTGTGTACCGGACGAAATGCGGCGGTTTCCACCAGCATTACGGGTGTCAGAATGTCATCCGTAACAACATTTTCGCCAATTCCACCGAGGGGCAGATAATAAAAAGCAGGACAGAGCCGCATCTGACAATAGTCTTTGAGAACAACATTGTCTACTGGAACGAGGGGCCGCTTCTTGGTGGTAACTGGTCGGGCGACACTTTCGAGGTCTACAATCCTTTCGAGGCGAAACGCCAGATGGATAAGACCTACGAGCTGGATTACAACGTGTATTACAATCCAGCTGTCGCCGAGCCGAAATTCAAGGACTGGACCTTTGAGGAGTGGAAAGCGCGGGGACGTGACACACATTCGATTATCGCCGATCCGCTGTTCAGTGATCCCGAAAACGGCGATTTCACACTATCCGGGGATTCTCCGGCATTGAAACTTGGTTTTATTCCGATCGATATGAGCACGGTCGGGCCACGGTTCAAGGACTGATGCAGCTTTTCTGCTGTTTTCGTTAGCAGTAAATCGGAGTCACGGGTAAGAATCGTGAAAAATGTGAATTGGAATACAATGAATGTGCTGGCATGGTGTGTCGGCAGGTATAATGCTCGACGTTACTTTTTGGGCCTCATTTATCGATAGACCGATAAATGAGGCAATATATGGTTGTTATGAAGTTACTCTACCGGGGTTTCCCTGTGAAGTTGACCTTTTTGTCTTTATCGACAACAAGCGTGTATTGGGTTGGTTCGAACGTATATCTAAAAGAGTATGCGTAAACGTCGGTGTCAATAAAGGCTTCGATCTTATAACTGCCGTATGCAACCTCATTGAAAGTATAACGTCCAACTGAGTTGGTGACCGCCAGTCTGGTTCCGAGACTCACATACACATAGCGGATCGGATCACCATCTTCATCTTTTATGTATCCATAGACTTTAAAGTTATCATCGTCGTTTTCGAGAAAGCATCCGCCCGCGAGTACCAGTGTAAGGAGAAGTAATACAGAAAACTGCCATTTCATTTCCAACCTCTTTCGGTTATTGGCTGACTTAGAACGGTCAATTGTTTTGGAGAATACAGCTGCTGCCTGATGTCAAATTAGTATGATTATATCAAATTTTCTTTGCGAGATCGACTCGCACCCAGAAATCGAGAGACATTCGTATCTGACGGGCCTGCTGTTGGGGCCTCCGTCTGTATGTTGTCAAGCGGTCGTTAGCCTCTCTGTTCCGTCTGGTATATTCGTCTTCCGGCCTTTCTTTTGCTGCGGAATCAACGTTCACACCGACACCTATTGATTTTCCCGGTTCGACATTAAGTTTGAACAGGTCTGCCACCTGCCTGTTTACGGGAATTTTCAACTCATAGACGAGGATGTCGTCTTCAATGCTCATTCCAATCAGGATGCCCTGTTTTTCAGCTTCAGAAACTGTGAGTGTTTGTGATGAATCTTTCTGTTCAAAAACAAGGTATCCGTTTTCAAGTTTCTCTTTCAGCCGTTTATCTGTTTCATCTCTGTCCCAGCTGTCAAGGCTGTCTGGCTCAGCGTTTGCTGAACCCACCGGATAAGTGATTTTGAGTTTTTCGCCTTTGCTCCACGGCGCTTCAATAGCAAGTGTCATGCCATTGTAGGCAATGAGATTCTGGATTGCGATATTCGGTGTCGACAGACGCAGGTAAAGGTGTTTGTCATCATTCATGACGCCGACAGTCATATATTTCTTGTCGATCAGGAAACGTGCGCCTCTCCATTCCGTATCGATACCATCGATGGTGATATCACGGTCGATCCATCTGCTCTGTATTCGTTGAGTTTCGCAACCGAAGATGATTACAAGCGTAAGAAACAGTAAGGTAGTAATTCGTCTCATTAATATGTCCATTTTTTTAAATTTCAGGAACGTTAATAAAAGTCATATTTATTCATATTACCCGTATAATATAGTGACATTTATACGTATTTACCATACATAAAGATGTTAAGAATCCTGAAGGTGTTTTAAGTCGGGGGATTAAAAGTTTGCCCGTGACCGAATAAAATATTATTTTTAGTGGACTAAAGAAACATCCAAACAGAGGTCCTGATGACAGCTCGAATGATATTGACAGTGGTATTCACCGTTACGGCACTTGCAGCGTCGTATAGCTCCAGGTTTTACAAACTGCAGCCGCATTATGAGGAAGCTCTCACGGAAACGGCTCAGTTTGGAATGCGTCAGGTTAGGAAACACCCTGAAATCGATTTTTTCATGGCGAACTGGCAGGATCGGAAAGGTACGAAAGTTGGCGGATCATTAACTGTATGGGATATACTGACGAAACTTGAGGGTGATCCGCTTGAGCCAAAGAAAAAAGGTGCCGTGCTTGTCGATCTCAATCGAATTGCTTATGCTGAACTGAAAGCGCTCGGATCAACCCGCCCGAAGACATTCCGCAAATATCAGCAGATATGGTATATTATCTCGGGTGAGGGCGTGATAGATGCGGACAGGGAATCGTCTGAGCTATATGCTGGCATAGGAGTGATTGTTCCTCCGGATGTGGAGTTCATCGTCACAAATACCGGTGATAAACCGCTTACATATTATATTATTGAAGAGCCCATCCCAGATGGTTTCCGACCCCGGAAATCCATTGTTGTCAAATATGAATATGACAATGATATCAGTACAAATATCCGCAGGGTTGAAAACGAGAACTTGCTTTTCTCGCGTGAGGACGGCCTTGCTGTGCTTTTCTCGTTTAACCCGGTCATGTATGAGCCCAAAAGCTGGGTGCCGCCCCATGTCCATGATCCTGGAATCGAGGAGGTCTGGATCGGTATCGATGGCGACATGAGTATTCAGGTCGGAAGCCAGAGAAGGATTTTTCCTCCGGGCTCGGCCTATAAGGTTCCTGCCAACGGCATAACACCACATACCAACATCAACGGCTCGGATGTATCGAAAAAGCTCCTCTGGATGATGAAAGTCCCGCTGCCTCCGGGATATGACAGCCGGATGAAACGGGACGGTATGATTTAAAGGCCGCTCTATTAATTCTCTTTTTGCCATCGCGCGTATTTTCAGTGTCTTACCACGTTATTGGACATTAGACTTATCGTCTTGATAAGCTGTTATTTCCATTAATATATCAGGGCACTTCAATTTGTCGCTCATGTCTGAAAAGCGAGCTATTAGAGAGATACCTTTGACTTTTCTGTTGATCCAGTTAATTAACCGATTATATCCCCACAGTTACATGCTCTTCTGAACGCTTGTGAGAAAATCGCGGTACACGTTGAAATGTTCCGTTTCCTCGTATGCTACTGTCTCGATCGGTGCAGTATCGAAATTGTAGATAGTTGCTCCGGGGCAGGCGAGCAGAATAGGGGAGTGTGTCACGATCAGAAACTGTGCATGTCCTGCTGCACTCATTTCCTGAACGAGCTCGAGCAGTTCAACCTGTGTTTTCGGTGAAAGTGCCGTTTCGGGCTCGTCGAGAAAATAAATACCCTTGATTTTATAACGGTTCCTGAAATACGCCATGAGTGACTGGCCGTGGGACTGGGTCATAAGTGATTTGCCGCCGTAATGGCTCAGCACCAGGGGATCGGAAGCGGCCCATTCATCTATGAGTTTCGTGTAATTTCTGAATGTCTGCGAGGCAAAAAAGGAACCGGGAACACGTCCATCCCGCCACTCGATATTTACCGCACAGTACATGGCTTTTTCATAGGGATTCTTGACCGCCCGCTCACGCTCGATCTCTCCCCAGATATGAATATTGCATCGCCGCGCGACCGCCTCGAGAAGTGTGGATTTTCCGGTGCCGTTTTCACCGACAAAACAGGTTACAGCAGTGTTCAGCTCAAGTGATTTTGTCGTTTGCATGACCTTGAGGTTGAAAGGGTAATGTTCCTCCGTGGGGAACGCCTCCCGGTCGATGTTGATCCGTGTCAGATGCAGCATGTCATTCTCCGTGTTTTCCGTTTGTTGTGGCAATATAATAGCCATCTGTGGAGCGGAAAACAAGGATGGATTTCCCGACTCTGCCGTATCATCCTTTTTAATCTTATTACAGTTGCCTTTGCCGTGAATTATTGTTACTCTTCGTATAGCTGTTGACGTTATTTCTCCCGCCTGAAACAATCCAGACACGGTAAAGGATTCAATCATGACAGGACCTCACAAAGATAACGAACATGCTCTTGCCCGTCTTTTCCCCGATAAATCCGGTGAAATTGCCAAAATGACCACTCTTGCCGAGCAGAAACGTGCCGAGGGTAATATTTCGGTGCTTGTGCCGCCAGGTGGCGGACAGGTCCCGGTACTGACAGCCTCTGGTTCCTGCCTGCCCGAGGCATGGGAAAACTCGCTTATCGCACTTTTTGTATACGGTATTCTTATCAAGACCCAGTACGATAAGGAGGACGATCCACCAAGTCTCGATTCTACCATGACAACGGTGGTTGCCGATCCCCTGTCAGAACCGATGATCCACCGTTCATTCCCCGGCGGCCTGGAGGATCTCGAAGAATACCGTCAGGAGGTTGTCGATGGAATTAAGAACCACTGGATCCGCGACCCTGAGGATCCCGATGACAACCGTTGGGAATATACCTATAACGAGCGCATGTTCGCGTACCGTGTGCCGGGGATCGATGTGCCTGTCGATCAGTTCGAGGGTATGGCGCAGGCACTTGCGGCATCTCCCTATACAAGACGGGCGCAGATGATATCCTGGCAGCCCTGGATGGATCTCGGTGCCTATGATCCCGCCTGCTGGCAGTCGCTGTGGGGAAGGATTCTCGTTGATGAGAATAATGTGCCGCGTCTCAATCTCAATATGCGTTTCAGGAGCCGGGACGCTTTTAAAGCGGCATTCATGAACGATTTCGCGTTCATCGACCTCGGAAAGAAACTTGCGGCAAGGATATCGGAGCTTCGCGGTGAGGAAATCCTTCTCGGCCGTTTTATCGACGAATCCGATTCTTATCATATTTACGGGAGCTATTTCGAGGAATTTTTCAACGGTTTCATAAAGCTTCTGTTCAGCCGCGAGAATTTCGAGGATCGCAGCTGGACATTAGAGTTCGCCCAGCCTTTCTTCGAGGAGGCGAAACCGGTTATAAAGAAGAAAATTGCCGAACAGGATGCTAAATACGGTCTCTGATCGCAGGTTGAACTAATCTGTAAAATATGAATCAGATACCGGGAACGAAATGACAGAGGAATAATAATGGATTTGAAACTCAAGGATAAGGTCGCGCTTATAACAGGCGGGACCAACGGTCTCGGTCTCAGGACTGCGCGAACGTTTGCCGCTGAAGGCTGTGGCGTTGTGGTCTGTTCGATCGACAGCGAGGAGCGAATCGCTGAGGTTGTCGCGGAACTTAAAGGCACCGGTGTTCAGGCTGCGGGAATCAAGGCCGATGTCTGTAATGCCGGGGATGCGGAATGTGTCGTGGCTTTTGCCGCGGAGGAACTGGGCGGCATCGACATATTGGTTAACAATGTCGGCAAGCGTTTCGGTAACAGCCTGTTCGAGGCAACTGACGAGGACTGGCTCAAGACATTCGACAACATCGTATTCCAGACTATCAGGATGATACGCCTTGTTGTACCGGAAATGAAGAAACGGGGTGGCGGCGCGATAGTGAATATCGCCTCTGTCTCCGGCTGGCTTAAACAGCTCGCCAAGGGCAGCCAGTACGGTGCCGCGAAAAACTCGCTGATTTTCCTCGCGGAACCGCTGGCGCTTGAGCTTTCACGCTATAAAATCCGTGTCAATACCATTTCACCCGGTTCCATGATCAGTCCCGACGGCATCTGGGAAAAATGGCGGCAGAAAAATCCAGAGGAATTCGAGACATACCAGCGCGAGGGCTTTCCCATGGGACGGCTCGGGTATCCCGAGGAGGTGGCCGATGCGGTCGTTTTCCTTGCCTCTCCACGGGCGAACTGGATAAACGGCCGTCATATTCCGGTTGATGGTCTCCAGCAGCCCGTTCCAGCGCCCAGCTACCGCTCATGGTGAAAAGTTAAGGGCACCTTTAATCAGATAACATAAGGGGATAGCCGCTATTTGCCGGTTATCCCCTCATTGCTTTCTTTTGAAAATCGATCTTTTCTCAGTATACTCTGTGATATCTGTGGCTGATTCCTTGGATTTTTATCCTTGAACCTTGAGTTCTCCTACAGCCAGCGTCCGATTTCCTCACCGGCCTTGGTGGCCTCGAGGATACGTGCCGGGCCGCAGCAGTCGCCGATGATATGCACTTCCTCGGCTTTCATGGAAAGCTCCGGGATAAGGCCTGTTTTTGCGGTGACTTTCATTGCAGGGCCCGAACTGCCCGAACTCTGGAGATGTCCCGCCATACCGGAAGCGTAGACCACGAGGTCTGCCTCGATACCCCACAACTTGCCGCTTTTAAGTTTTACCTCTATACCCTCGTCGGTGACAGCGGTTACCGGTGTGCCCGTTATGACTGTAATTGGTCTGGCTTCGAGCAGGAGGTCCATATGGTTTTTCGTGATCTTCGAGCTCTCCGCCATGATATCTGAAAGCATTTCGACTACTGTTACCGTGAATCCATGATCGGCCAGATGACAGGCTGTTTCGCAGCCGACCTCGCCGCCGCCGATGATTGCCGCGGTCTTGCCACTGAACTTACCCGCATTTTCGAGAACATCGAGGGCCGACACGACATGTTTTTTATCGATGCCGGGAATTGGCGGTTTGACCGCTTTCGCGCCGATTGCAATAACGATAGCGTCCGGTGTATCCTTTTCGACCATTTCGGGCGTGACTTCGCAGCCCAGCTTGAGCGTGACCCCGCTGTCGGCTATCTCGGCCTCGTAATGGTCGAGCACCAGTTTAAGCTCATCCTTGAACGCCGGCCTGCTGCCCGGATAGACCATGCCGCCGATATGTTCGCTTTTGTCGCAGAGAGTCACCGCATGGCCCCGTCGTGCCGCTGTCACCGCGCACCTGATTCCGGCAGGGCCTGCGCCGACCACGAGCACGTTCTTTTTCCTGACTGCTGGCGTAAGTTCCTGTTCTGATTCGTGGGAAACATAGGGGTTCATGGTGCAGATCAGCGGCTCGCTGAACCAGAGTTGTTCGTAACAGACATTACAGCGGATACATGGTGCGATCAGCCTGTCTTTACCTTCCCTGGCCTTGTTCGCCCAATGAGGATCGGCGACAACCGCACGTCCGACCGCGACCATATCACAGCGTCCATCCTCGATAAATTGCTCGGCCTCCTCCGGAACCATGATGCCGCCGGTGGCCATGACCGGAACATCGCCACTGACTTTTTTCACGTTGTCGGAAAGCGGCATGAGCGTATTGCGTCCGATATACATCTGGGGTACCGAGGAATAGCGGCTCTTGATCATCAGTGAGGTCGAGGTTGCGCTGACATGAAGGTATGCGGGATTCAGTGCCGTGAGATGTTCCGCAATCCTGATACCGAGCTCCTCGTCGATACCGCCGGGAAGTTCCTCGTAAGCGCTGAACTTGATGCCCGCGGGGAAATCACCAAAACGTTCGCGGATGCCGTTGAGGACATCGGTTGGGAATTTCATACGTCCCTCGAATCCGTCGCCGTACTTGTCAGTTCGCCTGTTGGTCGAGGGTGACATCATCGAGCCGACAAAGTAGGTGTGGCCGCCGTGGATCTCGACACCGTCGTAACCGGCCTCACGGGCGAAACCGGCCGCGCGGATGAAATCCTCCACAAGCTCGTCAAGCTGATCAGTCGTCAGTTCGGGTGGACGGCATGGATAGGCCGGATTGTATATCGCGGATGGCGCCTCTTTGCCGACTTTGCCGCCGTTCAGGGTGAGCTGGCAGAATATTTTCGTGTCGTACTGATGTATACGGTCGACAAGTTTTTTATGCGAGGGGATGTATCGTTCGTGAAAGATCCCGACCTTGGGGATACCGGCAAGCTCGCTGACACGGACCGCTCCTGTAATGATCAGGCCGGTGCCTCCTTTGGCACGTTCCTCGTAATAGCGGACAGTACGCATCGGCCAGGTCTCATCAGTGCTTAATAGGCCGTTATTTATCGGTGCCATGACGACTCTATTTGGACATTTGCATGTTCCTATCATGATGGGGGAGAATAGGTTTTTGTAGTTCATTCAGCTGCTCCTTTAGGTTTTCTGTCATGATGCGTATTATAGGCTTGCATCATAATATTTTTTGCCCGCTGTTTTCATGAGAACGTAATAGAGGATGCCTGACAGTATCTGTGTGCTGACCGGGGTGATCAGGACATAGACATTTTTGAATGCGAATGTATAGATAACACCGATAACCCAGACCGCGATCGCGACAGGATTCCAGCCGTTCCTATACCAGTATTTGCCGCCGGTTTTCACCAGCTCTTCGGCATCGAGACGGTTGTTGCCTTTGCCGCGGAGGAAGAAATAGTCGGCGATAACAATACCGTTTGCCGGGCCGAGTGTGGCGGCGAGAACGCCGACAAACGCGAGAAAGCCGCCTATGCTGTAAATGCCGATTACCGTGAGGAACGTTCCGATAGCGACAATGATCGAGGTTGCTGTCACCCTTGGGATGCCGTCTTTCGACCATCGTGTTCCGGCGGTGAGTGTCGAAAGTGCGATCCCGCCCCAGTAGGGATTGAGGCAGTTGGTCGACCAGGCCGAGAGCACAACGATCAGTACGCCGAGAAAACCGAGACCGAGTTTGTCGACTATGCTTGCCGGGTCGCTTGCACCGACCAGAACAGCGCCCATCATGCCAATGACGAACATTACGGTGCCGATCAGCCAAGTGGCAGCCATATAACTCCAGATCGCGGTGCGTGATGATTTCGTATAGCGTGAGGAATCGGCAGCGGTGAGGACCATGGCGAGTTGCCCTCCAACCAGCATGGTGACCGCCTCGAAAAATCCCATCTTGCCGTCACCGGGTCTGCTGAGCTCAGCCAGAACATCGTAATTGGCGAACATTTTATACAGCATCCAGGGGATGAGAAGGATCAAGAGGGGGGAGACGAATTTCTGGAACCACATCACAACACGGTAACCATAGATCGAGGCAACACCCATGAGAATGCCCCATACAACATATTGAAGCTGTATGGGGATGGCTATGTTACCGTAGAGGTTCTCGATCATGATGTTCAGTGCCGAGACTGTAATACCGAGCTGGAGGCCGAACCAGCCGACAGTGCCGATAATGAGAGGGATAGAGGGAAGTATGCGCCCGTTCAGGCCGAAAGACGCGCGGACAATCATTGTTCCCGGCAAGCCTTCTTTCGCACCCATGACAGCGCCGATGGCCACATAGGTCCAGAATATCTGCGACAGGAAAAGGGCCGCGATTGCTGTCCAGAATCCCATTGTGGTGATAACGCCGCCCTGCCAGAGACGGGCGACCGAGATTGAAAAACCGGCCCAGAGCATGAGCATGGCCCAGAATCCGCTTGTCCGTTCCTGAAGGGGAACCCGTTCTACACTTCTTTTTTCGACCAGTTCTGCCATGCCGCCTCCTTTATCATCATTCAGTCATCAAAGATAGTGTATCCTATGACTTTTTGAGGATAAAATCAAACGTTTTCTTCCATTGGCAAAGGCATCTGTGAATTTTCCCGCTTGATACACTTCGTCACATTATGCTTTACTTCACAACTCATTTCCAATATACTGAAGTATGCGCTTATTTCAGCCCTGCGCATTTAACTTTTTGCCGTTATTTAAAAGTGATTTACACTGGAAAACATGAATTAATAGCACCGGCTGTGATCGGTGTGAACAGGGGAAACGACATGGGAATCTTCAGCAACCTTCTGCAGCAGACACATATCATCAGTGAGAAAGAGAACAACGAGAAGACGATCGAGCGTCGTCTGGACCGTCTCGAACGGGAACTTCACTACACCCAGACCATGCTTCATCGCCTGATCGAGATACTCGAACATCAGAACGAAGACTCAGACAACAACTGCACAGAATAGGCTTTCCGGGATAATGTCATCACGTATCAGACTGAATGAAAACGATATGTCCTTCTCTTTCAGCAGGAGCGGAGGGCCTGGTGGTCAGAATGTCAATAAGGTCAACACCCGCGTAACACTCCGTTTCGACCTTCCGGGCACAACAATCTTTAATAATGGCGAAAAAGCACGTATTGCCGAACGGCTTGCAGGCCGTCTCGATAAAGACGGCTGGCTCCTCGTCGAATCAGATCGTTTCCGAAGTCAGGGTATGAACAGGAACGATGTGGTCGAGAAACTCGAACGGATGCTCCAATCAGCCCTTGCCAGGAAGAAGAAGCGTATCGCTACGAAAGTACCTGCCGGTGCTCATGCCCGCCGTCTCGATGCCAAGAAACGCCGTTCTGAAGTAAAACAGATGCGCAGAAAAGCAAGCGACTTGAGTTGAGGGAGTAATTTGATATGGAGAGGGAAGATCGTTACAGCCGCTATCGCTGGATTATTGTCGTACTGCTCTTTTTAGCCACCATGAACAATTACGCCAACCGCATTTCTCTGTCGGTTGTCGTTTCCGAGATCAAGGGCGATCTTGGCTTGAGCGATATCCAGTACTCCTATGTGCTAAGCGCTTTCCAGTTCGCCTATATGTTCGGTATGCTTCTTGCCGGCGCGTTCATTGACCGGGTCGGGACGAAGCTCGGCTACCTCGTTTTGATCGCTGGTTGGTCGGTCTCGGGTGCCATGCACGCGCTTTCCGGATCGGTTTTTTCTCTCGCGTTCTGGCGTGGATGCCTGGGACTTACCGAGGCAGGCAATTTTCCTGCCGCTGTCAAGGCTGTCGCGGAATGGTTCCCTGTCAGGGAGCGGTCTTTTGCCACGGCACTGTTCAACAGTGGTCCGCACGTGGCAATGGTTGCCGGGCCGCCGCTGATTGCCGCAATGACACTCCGTTTCGGCTGGAAGACAGCACTTCTGATCCTTGGGCTCAGCGGTATGCTGCTTGTTGTATTCTGGCCCTTTCTTTATCGAAAGCCGGCTAGTGGGCTTGTTGCTGAAGCTGCATCAGTGCTCCAAAACGATGGTGACTCCGGCTATCGTTGGCGAGACTTGCTGGTTTATCGTGAAACCTGGGCGATCATGTCAATCAAGTTTCTCACCGATGCTGTCTGGTGGTTCTATATTTTCTGGCTGCCGAACTACCTGAATTCCCAGCGTGGATTCGATCTCAAAGGCATTGCGATCGCTGTTCCTGTTATATATTTCATCGCGGTGCTGCTCGGTATTATCGGCGGTTGGCTGCCCGGATGGTTCATGGGACGGGGCTGGTCGGCGCTTCGTGCACGCAAAACAGCCATGTTTTTATGTGCTGTCTGCCTTCCGTTCACCATATTTGCTGTCTGGGCCGAAAACGTATGGGTGACAATCGCGCTTGTCAGCCTCGCGTGTGGTGCTCACAGCGGATGGTCAAATAACACGTTCACACTTGTCAGTGACTGTTTCCCTTCGAAAGCGGTAGCCTCTGTCACCGGGCTCGGTGGATTTTCCGGTGCTCTCGGCGGATTTCTTATCTCCACATTTGCTGTCGGGCACATTGTTACATGGTTCGGTTATACGCCTATTTTTATCATCATGGGACTCTTGCATCCGTTGGGGATGCTGTGTATCTTGCTTCTTGTGAGGGAGAAACGCTGCGGCTGAAAATCCCGTTTTATGCCGTTCGTTTCACATGACAATCATATTCGATAAACGACTGCGCTCATCATATGATAAGAATACATACAGATGCTCTTGATCCGGGTATGCTGACTGCTCGGCCTGTTTACGACAGTGATGGCGCCATGCTGCTTGGCAAAGACGTCATCCTCGATGCATTCCTGATACAACGACTGAAAAAGCGCGGTGTTACCAGTATATTTATAAAAGACGAGAGCACGGAAGAGATCAGCCCGAAAGAAATGATCTCCCAGTCTGTTCGTGGTTCGACAATCAATGATCTTAAGCGAATTACCGAATCATTCGATGCCATTCGGCATGAGATAAAACGTCATTCGATCTGGTCGGTATCGAAACTGATTGGATCCTCGAAATTCAAGGCGGTTTTCGGCGACAGCCCTGTTCTTCACGATATTCAGAATGCGGCGAAAAACATTGTGGAAGAGTTGTTGTCAACCGATGTTTCACTCGGGCTCAATTCTATCAAAACGTACGGCAATTATCTTTACGAACATGCAATTGATGTCGCCGTTTTTTCGATCATGCTGGGGCGCAGGCTCGATTTTTCACCAAAACGTCTTCGAGAACTCGGTATCGGCTGCCTTCTTCACGATATGGGCATGACTCTCATGCCGAAAGACATTATCGAAAAACACGGTAACCTGACTGCAGAGGAGCGTGAAATTATTAATCTTCACCCCGAACTTGGCTACGAGCTTTTCCGTGATGTGCCGGTTATTGGTGTTCTGCCTCCCCATGTGGCATTCCAGCATCACGAGCATTACGACGGCAACGGCTATCCCCGCAATCTTGCCGGTTCGGAGAAAATCGAGATGCAGCATGAGCCACGCAGTATCCATCTTTATGCGGCAATCTGCACTATTGCCGATGTATATGACGCTTTAGCCTCTGACAGGCCCTACCGGACAGCCTATCCGACAGAAACAGTGCTCAAGATCATGGTTGGCATGAAAGGGACTGTTCTGCATCCGAAACTGCTCAATGAATTTCTCTCTTTCGCACCGCCGTTTCCGGTTGGCACTTTAGTCAGGGTTTCCGGCCGTGAATTCGACGGTTATTTCGGCATTGTGAAGGATTTGAATGCGGAGAATATCGCCCGTCCGACGCTGAGGCTTGTTTTTAACGCAGACAGGAAACGGATCAAGCCGCTTGATCTGCATCTCATTGACTGGCCCGAACTCTCCATAAGGTCTATAATCTTGAAAAAACGCTAAAAACGGTTAATTCCGTAACAGGAGTGATCGCCATGACATATATACCCGCAGAAAACCGTTATGACAGCATGCCTTACCATCGTTGCGGCAGGAGCGGCCTGAAACTTTCGGCTGTCGCCCTCGGTCTCTGGCACAATTTCGGCGGTGTCGATCTCATGGAGAACTGCCGAGCCATGATCAGGCGTGCCTTTGATCTCGGTATTACTCATTTCGATCTCGCGAACAATTACGGCCCTCCTCCCGGATCGGCAGAGGAGACATTCGGGCGTATCCTTGCCAGCGATCTTCGCGGATATCGTGATGAACTCGTGATATCGACCAAGGCGGGATGGCTCATGTGGCCGGGTCCCTACGGTGATTTCGGCTCCCGTAAATACCTTCTCGCCAGCCTTGATCAGAGTCTTCAGCGCATGGGACTCGATTATGTCGACATTTTCTATTCACACCGTCCCGACCCCGAAACGCCGATTGAGGAGACCATGGGGGCTCTCGATACCGCGGTGAGGCAGGGTAAAGCGCTTTATGCCGGAATATCGCAGTACAATCCCGAACAGACACGGGAGGCAGTCAGAGTTCTTAAGGATTTGGGGACACCCTGTCTGATTCATCAGCCGGTCTATAATATGTTCAACCGCTGGGTTGAGGACGGTCTTCTCGATGTGCTCGAGGAAGAGGGGATCGGCTGTATTCCTTTTTCGCCGCTTGCCCAGGGGCTGTTGACGGTGAAATATCTTAACGGCATTCCCGAGAACTCCCGGGCAGCGAAACCGCATGGTTTCCTCACCGTCGACCGTATTACCAATGAACTGCTCGCCCAAGTGTCCACGCTGAATGAAATCGCTGAAAAGCGCGGCCAGAAACTGGCCCAGATGGCGCTGTCCTGGATACTCAAAGACAAGCGTATAACAACTGTACTGATCGGTGCGAGCAATGTTTCGCAAATTGAGGACGCCGTAGAAGCTGTCAAGAATACCACGTTCACTGAAGAAGAATTGGCGGCCATCGAGGCTGTCCTCGCGAAGAAAACATGATTTCAGGAGAAACCAAGTCAATGAGATGGATAAACGAGCCAGGAAACTGGTCTGAAGAAAATGGCAGGATCACCGTTCATACCGAGCCCGGTTCCGATATCTGGCGTCAGCCGATAGAGAGTGGAATCAGGGACAGTGCTCACCGCTATCTGGATACAGTCGAGGGTGATTTCAGGGCCTCGGTCAAATTCCAGGCGAACTATACCGGCCTTTATGATCAGATTGGGCTTTTTGTCGGTGCATCGGATACTGTCTGGATGAAATGCGGTGTGGAATATGTGGACAGCATCAAACATGCAAGCGCTGTTGTGACACGTGAATGGTCGGACTGGTCGATACTTGCGCTCGATGATCCCGAATGGGTGTGGATACTGGTCGAGCGTCACGGCCCGATGCTTTACGTGAAATTTTCCCTCGATGGCAGCCATTTTTATCTGTTGCGGAAAGCTTATTTTTCCGAGCAGGCTGAACTCGATGTGGGTATAATGGCCGGTTCGCCCAAATGCGATGGGATCACTGCGGTTTTCGAGGACCTTGAAATAGTGAATATCTGACATTCGGATATGAGCCCGGAAAACTTCAATGAGTTTTTCGGGCTTTTTTCTGAAAATTTCAGGCCCGGACCTCGCATTTTCAGCCTTCCGGAAAGAATGGCTGTTTTGTTCCGAGCAACTCCTACTTCCATATTGATATTGTCGTCGGGTTGAAATTCTGGAAATTTTCGGATTATCCGCTTCTTTTTTTACGCTGCTGCGTCTGAAAATGTATGACATGAAGATGGAAGCCGTTGTAAATGGATACAAAATCTGGAGAAAACGAATGAAAGCAGTAAAATGGGGAATACTTGGCGTTTCGAAGCATTTTCTCACCCGTGTTATGACACCTATGATGAAAACGGCTAGTTCGGACGTATATGCCATAGCTTCCCGAAGCGGTGACAAAGCGCAGGTCGCGGCCGAAAAACACGGGATACCTGTGGCATATTCATCCTATGAGGAACTCCTTACGGATAAAAACATAGAGGCTGTCTATATCCCGCTTCCGAACCATCTGCATCTCGAGTGGATACGTCATGCAGCCGATGCCGGCAAACATATCCTCTGCGAAAAGCCCCTGACGCTCAACGAGGAGCAAACGCGCGAGGCCATTGATTACTGCGCGGCCAAGGATGTTCTTCTCATGGAGGCGTTCATGTACCGTTTCCACCCGCAGTGGCAAAAGGCGAAAGAACTTGCGCATACCGGTGTCCTCGGAAAAATTACGGCGGTGCAGACCTATTTCGGCTATAACAATCCTGATCCTTCAAACATACGGAACAAGCTTGATATGGGCGGCGGCGCTATCTACGATATAGGCTGTTACGCGGTTTCTGCCGCCAGGCATATGTTCGGGAGTGAGCCGGAACGTGTGCTTTCCAGCATAAGGCGTGATAAGGAATTCGGCACCGATATGCTGACATCATCCATTCTCGATTTCGGCAGCGGCCAGTCCACTTTCACGATCACAACACGAGCGTTTCCCTGCCAGAAAGTCGATATCATCGGCACGAGCGGACGTATCCATATCCATGTGCCGTTCAATGTTGCTGATGATGTGCCCGCATCAATCACCGTTGTCAACAGTGTCGGAGAGCGTGAGGTATTATTCGATCCGATCGACCAGTACGGACTTCAGGCGGATGCTTTCTCTACTGCTGTCAGGACTGGCGGTGATGCGCCGATACCTTTGTCCGATGCCCTCGGAAACAGCCGCACACTCGATGCGCTCTTCCGCTCGGAACAGAGCGGCGGATGGGAGAGTATCGTTTAAATACAACCTCGCATGGACTGTAAGAAAATTCCGATGAACTGATCAGGATAAAGAGACGCCATAATTTTATCGGGAATTTTTTATCGGAATACTTTCAAATCACCATGCGTGAATGTATATTGCGGCATAGAAATATGATATGTGCTATACAAAACGCCTGAAGAAGGAGTGGGGCCATGAAACGTCGTGTCGTATTCAGCTTGCTGCCTGTTCTCATTTTACTGATCGGCTGTATGGCCGCTGTACAGAATCAAGGTGATGCACCGGTTCATGCCGGGGTGAAGTCGCCCGGCGGCGACATGCCGCTCGATCCTGACATTGTCAGCGGTACACTGGACAATGGGCTCAAATATCTTGTCCGAAGTAATCCGAAGCCGGAAAAACGCCTCGAGCTCCGTCTTGTTGTCAATGCCGGATCGGTTCTCGAGGATGACGATCAGCAGGGGCTTGCCCATTTTCTTGAGCATATGGCTTTCAATGGCACCGAGCATTTTGAAAAGCAGGAGCTTGTCGATTATCTCGAGTCTATCGGCATGCGTTTCGGTCCGGAGCTGAATGCATACACGAGTTTTGATGAAACTGTATACATGCTGCAAGTCCCTGTCGATCGCGAGGGGGCTGTGGATACGGCTTTTCAGATACTCGAAGACTGGGCCCAGGGGATCAGTTTCGATCCTGAAGAGATTGACAAGGAACGCGGTGTTGTGATCGAGGAATGGCGGCTTGGCCGTGGAGCTGATGCCCGTATCCGGGACAAACAGCTGCCGGTGCTGCTGAAAGACTCGAAATACGCAGACCGTCTGCCCATCGGAAAACTCGATATTCTCGAAAAATTCGATCGTGATACAATCAAGCGTTTTTATCGTGACTGGTACCGTCCCGAGCTCATGGGCGTTATAGCTGTCGGCGACATGGAAAGCGCTGAATTGGAATCTCTGGTCAAACGACATTTTTCACGGCTGAAAGCCCCGTGCTCACCGCGAGAGAGAAAAATTTACGAATTGCCCGATCACGAGGGGACTCTCTATGCGATCGCGACTGATCCTGAGGCAACCGGCAACAGCATCGCTATCTATTTCAAACATGATGTCACTCCACAGGGCAGTGAGCGCGATTATCGAAGCAGTATTGTCCGCCAGCTCTATAACGGCATGTTCAATGCTCGTCTTTCTGAACTTGCGCGTGAGGCCGATCCTCCATTCCAGTACGCTTATTCCACCCAGGGACGTTTTCTGAAATCGCGTGAGTTCTATTTTCTCGGTGCCGGTGTCAATGACAACGGCATCGAGCGCGGTCTTGAGGCGCTTGCCACTGAGGTCGAACGCGTGCGCCGTTACGGGTTCACCGAGACGGAGCTCGAACGCGAGAAAGCGAAGATGCTCAGTTCCATGGAGGTTATGTACAACGAGCGCGACAAGACAGAATCGTCCGGCTACGCCTCCGAGTACATCAGGCATTTTACCGACGACGAGCCGCTTCCGGGTATCGAGGCCGAGTATGGGATGTATAAACGTTTTATTCCAGGGATCAGTATTGTCGAGATTAACCGCCTTGTGACGCAGCTTATTACAAAAGACAACCGGATAATCCTTATCGACGGCCCGGAAAAAAAAGGCGTTACCATACCTGACGAGGCCGGTATTGCCGCTATTCTTGACAGTGTGGAGGAGGCGCAGGTCTTTGCCTATATTGACGAGGTCAGCAGCGATCCCTTGGTCGAGGAACCGCCCAAGCCCTCTTCTGTTGTCGAAGAACGGCATATTGACGAAATAGGTGTCACTGAGTGGACACTCGGCAATGGTGTCCATGTCGTGCTCAAACCGACTGATTTCAAAAACGATGAGATTCTTTTCGATTCCTACAGTCCCGGCGGGAACTCCCTTGTGCCCGACGAAGAGTTCATTCCGGCAATGACAGCGACCTCGGTGGTCGCGCAATCAGGGCTCGGCCCTTTTGACCTGACGGAGCTTCAGAAGAAACTGGCGGGAAAAAATGTGGCGGTCTCACCTGTTATTGAGGATTTGTACGAGGGCCTCAAAGGCAGCTCAACGCCGGTTGATCTGGAAACCATGTTCCAGCTGATTTACCTTTATTTCACCGGGGCAAAAGCCGATGAGGATGCCTATCAGTCATTTTACACACGCATGAAAGGCAACATCGAGAACCGAAACGCCCGTCCAGAAATAGCATTTATCGATACACTGACAGTGACACTCTTTAATTATCATGATCGGGCCCGTCCATGGACAATGGAAAGACTTTCCGAAATGGACCGTGAGAAATCATATCGGATATTCCAGGACCGTTTCGCCGATGCAGGTGATTTCACATTCTTCTTTGTCGGGAATTTCGATCTGGCCGCGATCAAGCCTTTCGTGGAACAGTACCTCGGCGGTTTGCCGTCAACCGGCAGGGAGGAGCAGTGGCGTGATGTCGGCCTGAACACACCGAAAGGTTTCATCGAAAAGACTGTACGGAAAGGGCTTGAGCCGAAAAGCCGAGCAATGATGATTTTTAACGGACCATTTGATTTTGTTCGGGAAGAACGCTATCTTCTGAAATCGATGACCGACTTGCTCGACATCAAGCTCAGGGAGACTCTCCGTGAGGAACTTGGTGGGACTTATTCCGTGAGCGTGTCTCCCTCGGTGAATAAATATCCCGAGTCGGATTATGCTATTTATATAAATTTTGGGGCATCACCTGACCGTGTCGATGAATTGACTGAGGTGGTGTTGGCGCAGATCGACAGCATGAAAACGGAGCTTGTCGACAAGAGCTATATCAATAAGATTACCGAAACCCAGCGCCGGGAACGCGAAGTAAATACAAAAGAAAACAGTTTCTGGCTTTCCATTATGACACAATTTTACAGGAACGGCGAGGACCCTCGGCTTATCAATGACTACGAGTCGTTTGTTGAAGGCCTTACTCGTGAGAAAATACGAGATACAGCACGCCGTTATTTCGATATGAATAATTATATTAAGGTTGTATTGCTGCCGGAAATCTGACAGCAGGGATAAAACAGGAGCGATTCATGCCCTCGATACGAAAATCAAATGCCGCGAAAACAGCCGCGGCGCTTGCCGGTGCGACAGCACTGACCTCAACGGAAGCCACTGCCGCGGAACTTCAGAAACAGCCCGGTGAAATAAAAATCGTCGCTGTCATCGGTCACGATGTCTGGCATAACGGTGTCGCCGCGGAAGTCGGTATCCGACGTGTTTTCGCCTCGAAAAAAGACTGGCGTATCATCGCTGTCAGATCGAGCAGCGCATTCACGGCAGATCTTATCGCAGATGCAGACCTTCTTATTACCTCGAAAGCGAGTGTTCCCGACCATATCGAGCTTGGCAGCGGTCTCATTGCCGAAAGCGCCGAACCGGGCGGGCTGTTCTGGAATAATGAGAACATCAATGCCATTATCGATAATGTGCGGAACCGCGGCATGGGCCTGATACCGCTTCACTGCTCGGCATGGGCGCGCAGCCGGAAGATGTTCGATTTCCTCGGTATCGAGCCGGTGATGCACAGACAGGTTCAGCCCCTCTGGATTCATAACATTAATCAAGATCATCCGATTACTGCGGGCATCGGGAAATTTATGATAAATCTCGATGAACAGTTTGCGGTCGTCGTGAAATCGCAGTATACTGATACGCTGTTCGAGACTACCGCAATGCATGACAAGCACGAGGCGATCGGCGGCTGGAGCCTCGAAAATGGCAAGGGGCGCATTGTTGGGCTTCTGCCCGGCCACACTCCCGATGCCCTGAATACACGCGAATACCAGGAAATCCTCTGGCGGGCAGCGCATTGGACCATGCGGCGTAATATCGATGCATATCCTGAAGGCTGACGAAGAGAATGTTTTTTTATTTGTAAATGAGAAAGTACGGAAAGGAATATAATGAAACGCAGGAATTTTATAGCACTCGGCGGTACTGCCGCCGCGGGACTTGCTGCGGGCTGTTCCGGGATGTCTGTTAAACGGGAACTTTCGCCTTATGCTTTCGATAAAAAGATCAGGAAACCGGCCGGCACCATGTCCATGGGAGAGATCGGCAAAACCGGCATCAAAGTGTCGAAATTCGGTTTCGGCTCCCACGTGCGCAAAGATATCATTTCGTTCGAAAAAGAACGCGAGTACATGGTTCGCGAGTCCTTCGATCTCGGCATCAATTTTTTCGATGTCTATGACAAGGAGCAAGAATGCTACCAGTACGAGCCAATGGGACGTTTCCTTGCGCCGATTATCAACGACGTTGTCATCTCGATATCCATTCTCCCCTGGGAGGGAAGGACACTCGAGCAGGAACTTGAACGCGATCTCCGTCTTTTCGGCCGCGATTACATAGACATGGTCCGCATCCACAGTTACAGCCCCAGCTCCAAGAACTGGTCTCAGTGGGAACAGCTTTTCAAGTTCAAGGAGCAGGGCAAGATCAGGGCTGTCGGCATTCCCATTCACAGTCTTCAGGATCTCAAGGCCCCGCTGGAGCA
Organism: Candidatus Latescibacterota bacterium; assembly: GCA_963668435.2. GTDB lineage: Bacteria > Latescibacterota > Latescibacteria > Latescibacterales > Latescibacteraceae. Next base: position 327,582 of record CAXXSC010000010.1, on the reverse strand, counting down.
GATTCCACTCGATTACGTGATTTTCCCTTTCAATTTCTATCACAACTGGAGCTGGCTCAACAAGAACCAGGTGCTTGATGTCGATTACGGTCCCATGGTAAAAAAACTCCGTGACCGGGGTATCGGCATTATCACGATGAAACCGTTTGCTGGTGATCGTCTTGTTTATCCGTTCAAGCGCATAGCGGGTGAGATCGATGCCAGCGGCGAGGTTAATTTCGCAAAAGCCTGTCTCCGCTATGTGATCAACTCCGATCTCGACGTTGAGACCACTCTCGGCGGAATGTACTATCCCTACCATGTCTATGAAAATGTCGAGGCGTACTACAATCCGAAAATGAGCGAACCTGAACAGCTTGTTCTGAAAAAGCTCCGCAAAAAAGTCCGCAAAGTCACGATCGACTGGCTGCCCGAGCATTACAAATTCCTCGAGAAATGGGCTCCGGACAGTTACGACGACACTGATATCGACGGCATGGCATGAGGGATTTTACCGGGGGAGGCTGCGTGATCAGACGTGTTAGTATCTTCGTGCTCTTCCTGCTGGTTTCTGCTGTAAATATACAAGCCGAACTTGTGACGACACAGTGGGGCGGTGATGCCTCATCGGTGTACGACACCGGTTTTATGCATATGCTTATGAAAGGGGAGAACGCTTGTGTCTCCCTTTTCAATATGGAATTGCTCGAAAACGACAGCCCCGGTTTCCGCGAGGATTCCGGCAGTGGTTTTCATGATGATATCTGGGGGAAAAACCGGGCGAGAAAGCTCTTTTTCCTCGACAACCCCGCCGCTTTTTCCGCATGGCTTGTGCTCGGCAGCAGGTACAAGTCCGGCACGTATCCCTTGAAAGCATCGATCAACGGCAACGAGATTGTGCTTTCACTTGTCAGCGAGAAAAATGTCGAATGGTTCCGTTGGGAGGAATTCCCCGCTGAATGGCTGAAAAAAGGCAAAAATGAGATCGATTTTTATTGTCCTGAGGCCGCTGATGCTGACGAGGGCTGGAAAATCATGCTTTCCCGCGCCGATCGTTTCGAGGAGGGCGGAGCCGATCCAACTTCAGTGGGGGATTGTTCATATAAGTCGTTTGATGGTGGCAGAAGCTGGAAAGAAAGCCCGTTCGGAAACGACGGCATGCTCAGGGCTGAATATGCTGTCATGCTCAGTCTTGATCGTCACGTAAAGACGGGCTGGCTTGAAAGCGAAGTGATCGATATCTGGAAAGGCGATTCGAATGCTCCAGTCGTTCCTCTCAGGGAAATACGATCACTGGAACTGAAAGCCTCTGCAAATGTGCCCGATGCTTGTGCTGTCGAATATTTTTTCCGCAAGGGGATCGATCCTTCACCTTTCTCGGAAAGCTGGGAAGAATATCGAAAAATAGGGGAGGGGGATGTCCTCGATTTCTCGACCGTAGGGGCCGACCTCAACCGCCGCTATGTACAGGTCAAGGTGGTACTTTCAACCGGCGATCCTCTGAAATCACCGGAATTACATAATATCCAACTGACTGCCCAGCTGGAAGAACGTATCCCCCTTCACGAGAACATCCATATTATCGAATCCGATAACAATCCCGTAAAATATTCTTCGATAGACTGGAAATGGGAGTCATTCGACCGTCCCGAGTACCTGGAATTGCGGGAACGCGAGAACCTCGACGAGGTGATTGCCGGAAGCCGTACCCAGTTCGAGGCACAGGTGAAACTGCTCGATCATGTCGGCAAACGCTGGCGTCATGGCAGTCCCTGGCCCGGATACCCGGCGCCAGATGCGCTCTCTATTCTCGATAAGGTCGAAAGCTCCGGAGTGGCAGGCTACTGCAATCATTTCAATCACCTTCTTCTCGGCTGTTGTAAGGCGTATGGCTGGCAGGCGCGGATGGTCTATGGTGTCGGCCATGCGATCATGGAGGTATGGAATGACGATTATGGCAAATGGATTCTCATGGATGCCGACAATGTGAACCAGTACAATTACGATTCTGTCATTGCCGAACCTCTGAACCTCTATGAGCTCCACAACCGCTATCTCGATTATTATTTCCCCGGAAAAACGCTTGACTGGATGAGTAGCGAGTACGAGGGGCTGCCTGCCGGATCGAAATGGTTTCCGAATCCCTCGGAGGAAAACGCTCCCGTAAAGCGGGGCTCTCTTGTCCGCGATGACTCCGCAAAGCTCACCGCGTTTGTCTGTGCCGGTTTTGTCCGTATCCTTACGCGGAACAACTGGTTTGCCGAACCACATCCCGTACCGCTTATCCACGGCAGCTCGACCGGTTCACCCTGGAACTGCTATATCCACTGGTATGACAGGCGGACACCGCCCAAACGGAATTTTTCATGGTATACCGACCGCCCGCGCGATATGTGGCCCGATCTTAATACCGTCCATATCGATGCTGTGTCAGGTTTTGGAAACGACCGTCTCTTCCTGCGTTTCGAGACATACACGCCATGCCTCGACCATTTCGAGGTCGATGTCGACGATACAGGCTGGCAATCGGTTGGCGACCGCTGGACATGGCTGCTTGGCTCGGGCAGGAATACACTGAAAGTCCGCTCGGTTAACACTCGTGGTGTCAAGGGTAAGAGCTCTTACATATCACTCAATCATGCCGACAGGCCGTTTGCCGAATAAGAAAGGCTCAATAATGCGCAAGGTGATAATATTTCTTATGCTGCTTTTTGTATTTCCCTGCATTGCTTTCGGATGGACTCCGGGAGAATTCATGATTTTCACCTATGGGGTCCAGTTGAATGAAACTAATGTCAGAACCCTTGCTGATGCCGGATTCAACACGCTTTATGGCCCTGTCGATAAACTTGAACTCTGCCGTGAATTCGGATTGAAACTGATGATCCCGCATCCCGGTGTGGAAACGGCCTCGCGGCTTTTCGGTGACCCGGCTGTCTGGGGTTACGATATCATGGATGAGCCAATAGCGCTCGAACAGATCAACGCCTGCGCCGATTCGGTAAAAGCCTACCGTCGAGCAGATTCCTCACATCCGGGTTTTGTCAACCTCAATCAGAAAGGCGGTGACTGGATACGCCTTCTGATCGACAGGGTTCAGCCGGAACTGTTGAGCTTTGATGATTACCAGTGGTGGTATGGGGGCGTGTACGAGTGGTTCAGCGGTTCGCCGGTGCATTTTGTCAAATTGGAGCAGCATCGCGATGCCGCACGCGATGCGGGTATTCCACTGATAGCCTGGCGTGAAGTGAATGTCCGCCGTAATGTTCCCGGCGAGAAAACGAGGAATTTTGCCACTCCCGAACACAATGCCGAAAAAATCCGCCAGAGCGTTTATACCACACTTGCCTACGGCGCCAAGGGAATCCTCTGGTTCACCGGCTATCTGCTTTTCGATCCCGGCACATCAGAGTTGAATGAAACAGGCCGTCAGGTCGCCGCGATCAACAGCGAGATTGAGACACTCGGTCCTGTTCTCGTTAACCTGCGTTCGATCGGGGTATTCCATACACAGCCGGTTCCGCGCGGATCACGTGAAACAACACCCGACCATTGGGTGCAGCCGATAGGCGAAAACCTTGTCATGGGAGCGTTCAGGGACAGCGATACGACCGATTACGTGCTTATTGCCAACAAGGACTGGCGGCAGGCAAACACGGCGGAACTGGAGTTCCGTCTCTTCCAGCGGAAAGTGGCGTCAATCGAGCTGTTCGATAAAGCAAGCGGCCAATGGAATGTGTTGAGCGTCAAGGAAAAGGCAGACAGCCGCGATCACGATTTTATCTATGACTTCAAGAATATCCCAACGGATGTACAGGATATGATCAGCTACAACCACAATGAGCTGGATGCCGAACGCCTTAAGTTTTTCGAGCTTTATCACTCGTTCCCGCCGCCATATGAAACGGTGACAGTCCGGCTTGCTCCCGGTGACGGCGAACTGCTGCGAGTCAGGTTGAAAGACGGCGAGAACATTCCCGACCCGAGAAAGCAATAGCTGATCAGATCGTCAACCCTGCTGTATTTAAGGCTGCGGTGCCTTTATGGATGTATTATGGACGTACGACAGTGGTTGACACAAGATAGTAGCGCAGCTTGTCCATGTCGATCTCGACACCCAGTCCCGGTGTTTCCGGCACTTTGAAAGTGCCGCGTTCGGAAATTGGGATCAACGGTACGACGATGTCATCGCTCATATAATGGCATGATTCCTGGATATCGCCGGGATAATTGACTCCGGGCAGGGACGAGTAGAAAATATTGTACATCATGCCGACACCGCATTCCAGCATACTTCCGCACCAGAGACCGATACCGTTTTGCACGCAGAGGTCATGGATTTTTTTGCCTTCGCAGAGTCCGCCAACGCGCGAAATCTTGACATTGATGATCTTGCAGCTTCCGAATTCGATAGCCTGTTTCGCGGCTCGGGCATGAATAATACTCTCGTCGAGGCAGATCGGCGTGTCGATCATTGCCTGAAGTTTCGCGTGGTCGAAAATATCGTCATGCTCGAGCGGCTGCTCAACCTGTGTCAAATCGAGACTGTCAAGCGCCCTGAGCAGGTCGGCTTTTTCGATCGAATAGGAAGAGTTGGCATCGGCCATCATGGGAAGAGAACCGAAACGTTTTCGTGCCGCGCTCATCAGTTCCAGTTCCCGGCCGGGTTTGATCTTGATTTTCAGGCGCTGGAAGCCCTTAGACAGCTGCATTTCCGCCTCGTCGAGTGTTGCCTCGATGCTGTCGAAAAGACCGACGCTGACACCGGCATCCACCTCGCTACGTTCTCCGCCGAGCAGTTTGTATACAGGTGTGTTCTTTTGCTGGCTCAATAAATCCCAGAACGCCAGTTCGAGCGCGCTTTTCGCCATGTGATTGCCCACGACACCGTTCATGCATTCGACAAAATCCTCGACAGTTTCGACATCCTTTCCGAGGATGTTTGGCAGAAGGAAATCGAGAATGATGTGGCGGCATCCCATGATGGTCTCAGGATTATAGTGGGGATCGATGTTGGCGGAGCATTCGCCCCAGCCGATCAGCCCCTCGGCGTGAAGTTCGATGATCAACAGGTTTCGATCGCTGATAATGCCGCAGCCGGTGACGAACGGTTTGATCATGGGCAGACGGATATGATGGATGACTGCACGATCGATATGCATATCGGGTTCTCCTTGAATAGTCTGATAGTATTATTGCCAGGCAATACAGATTTGGATTGGTCTATATATTAGGTGATTTTTATTATCATATTTTCAGAAATGTGATGCAGATCATATCCGGCTGTATGCAAAGGCGCTATTGTCCCTCTGTAAAAGTGGGAAAATGATTTGCGGTTACATTTTTTAAAGGAACATCAGCAGGCTAGCCGCCATAATCATCATACCGGCAATAAGTCCATAGATTGAAAGATGCGGTTCGCCGTATTCACGCGAGGCGGGCAGAAGCTCGTCGAGAGAAATGAAGACCATGATACCGGCTACACCGGCGAAAAGAACGCCAAAAACCATGTCGTTGAAAAAATGAAAGAGCAGGAGATAGCCGACCAGTGCGCCGACTGGTTCCGCCAGTCCCGAAAGGAATGACAAGAAAAACGCTTTTTTCTTGTCACCGGTCGCATAAAATATCGGCACCGAAACGGCGATTCCCTCGGGAATATTATGGATTGCGATTGCTATCGCGATCGAAACACCGAGCTTGGTATTGACAAGTGCGCTGGCGAATGTTGCAAGACCCTCGGGGAAGTTATGAATCGCAAGGGCGAGAGCTGAAAAGAGCCCGAGGCGGTACAGTTTCTGGAATTTGTCTCCCTCGCTTTCAGTCATATCCTCGACTTTCCTTATCTCATGAGGATTTTCGAACGACGGGACAAGGTTGTCGATGATGGCGATTAAAAACATACCGGCGAAAAACGAAGCCGCCGCGAGCCAGTTGCCTTTGACTTCGCCCAGTACTGAGACAAGATGTTCCTGTGACACGACCAGCATTTCTGTGAACGAAACATAAATCATGACACCCGCGGAGAATCCCAGGGCCACTGAAAGGAATCGTGTGTTTGTCCTGTTTGCAAAAAAAGCGAGTGCACTGCCGATACCGGTTGAAAGGCCTGCGAACAGTGTCAATCCGAAAGCTATAACGATAGTACGTAAGTCCATTTAATATTCTCCATGTTGTCAAAACTGAACAATATAATTATCAATATAAATCAGAATGTTTCCAGTTCAAGGAAAATTGGAGAATTAACGGAAAAATCATTTTATGTTAAGCGTGGAAATCCTTATATTTTTCATAGCTTGTCAACAACATTTATACAGTGAGGTGAAAGTGAAAATGTACAGAAAAGGTATTGTGGCATTGGCATTGATGGTTTCAGTAGCCGTTTCTGCCTTTGCCCAGGAAGAGCAGTGGTATAATTTCAGCAACAGGAACGATGTGTTCGGTTTCGGTGTCGAGGGGCATGATATTTGGTCCGGCACACAGTCCGGCCTCTACAAGTGGCATGAGGAGGAAGGCAACGAGAACGGTGTTTTTGAGCAGTATAATGATTTTATTCCCACCGATATGTATGTTAACTGTATGCTCTATGATTCCGACACTGGTGACCGCTGGTTCGGAGTCGAAGGTTTCGGCCTGGTGAAATATGATGGCGAGGACTGGGCACGGTGGGATGCCGAAGAGACTGGTTTGCCGAATAACTGGATATGGGATATTGCCTTTGATGCTTATGATAACCTCTGGATCGCTCATTCCAGTGGCCTGTCCAAATTCGATGGCGAGACATTCACGAATTACACGACAGAGGATGGCCTTCTCGAAAATTATTGTTATCATGTGGAAGTAGATGCCGCCGGTGTTGTCTGGATTGGTGGATATTCCGGCCTGTCCTCGTTTTCAACCACACAGAATACCTTTCATACCTACACAACTGAAAACAGCAGCCTTCCGGACAGCAGCATTAACGGAATAACTATTGACGGTTACGATAAAAAGTGGTTTGCGACCAGCAAGGGCCTTGTTTCGCTTCTGAATAGCGATTGGACCGTTTATACGATGTGGGATGATCTGCCGATGAGCTCTATCGACGCGCTCGATGTCGATCAGAACAACATTCTCTGGCTTGCCATTTCCGGTTTCGGCCTTATTCGCTACGATACTGTGTCTTCACAGACGATTTCCACCGGTGATGGCCTTCTTAGTAATAATATTGACGGTATTCAGGTCGGCGATGACGGCACTGTCTGGACCTCTTCGGGCATGGGCATCTGCGGTTACAATGACGGCGACTGGACGTATTACCGTTCTGTTGACGGCCCTGTCAGTAATTATGTCAGCAAGGTTGTTATAACGCCTGATGACAATGTCTGGTTTGGAACCGATTCGGGCATTACCATCTATGACGGTGAAAATTGGGAGCATATCGTTCAGGATAATCGGGACGCTAATCGTGTCAGTGACATGGCTGTGGACAACAGCGGCAATGTCTGGACAGCGACTGATGCCGGTATCTATGTGTATCCGTACGACGATACCGACAATCCCACTATTTACACAATGGACAATGCACCGTTCCCGAGCAACTATTTGTATTGTGTTGATCCCGGCCCGGACGGAAGTTCATGGGTGGGGACATCTGATGGTGTCAAGTCCCTGATTAACGGCGTATGGACAACCTATAACAGCTCCAATGGTCTTGTATCCGATTATGTAGCTTCTGTTGCCACAGATGGCCTTAGTGTCTGGTGCGGCAGTTACAGCGGTGTGTCGAGGTTAGATCGAATTGGCGGAGATGTCGCTACATTCACTACCGATAACGGCCTTTTGTCAAATGCAGTTTATGATATCGAACTCAATTCCAATGATGGAAGCTATTGGCTCGTAAGCGACAGCGGCCTTCAGCGAAACAGCGGTGGTCAGTGGAATAACTATACCTCCGCGGAAGGGCTTCCCGAGGATGGTATAACCGGAATCGGATTCGGACCGGATTCTGTCTGGTGCGGCTCCTGGCATAGCGGCGCGACTCGTATTAAGAACGGTGAGACAACAACATATAATCCGGAGAACAGTGGTATTGGCAGCGGCAGTGTCACCGATATTGAGGTTGCCGCTGACGGTTCTGTCTGGTTCGCCACAAACTCGGGTATTTCTCTGCTGTGTTATGTAACTGTTGCTCCGCCTGAGCCGCCCGCGCCGCCCACCAATGTCACGGCTACGGACGCTGACAGTGATCACGGTCATATGGTGGCGGTCAAATGGATGCTTTCACAAGATGACGATAAATTGTCGAATTACTGGGTGTACCGCTCACGTAATTCCGAGTTCAGTGATAATCCTGTAGATATCTCTGAATTTGACTCGATTGAAGAAATCGATGAGTTCGAGGAAAACGGAACTCTCCTCCTGGGCTCTGTCCCGAATGGCACGGATCACTTTGTCGACGTGACCGTACCGAGAAACAATGTTGCATACCACTTCTGGGTTGTCGCGGTTGCCTCGGACGGTACCGCCGGAAAACCTGTTCCCGCCACATGGGGTGAGGTCTCAGTCGAGGCCGCAACACCTTACAGTTTCGCGCTTGACGGCAACCATCCGAACCCGTTCAATGCCGCCACGACTATCTCGTTTACACTGGAGCGGTCTGCGGATGCCACACTCGCGATTTACAACCTCGCCGGGCAGAAAGTGCGTACATTCGATATGGACAATGCCGCCCCCGGAATGCATTCGATGCTCTGGGACGGCCGTGCCGATGACGGTGTCACGGTGTCTTCCGGTGTCTATATCGCCCGTCTGGTTTCGGGCTCGATGACCGCCAGCCACCGTATGCTCTATGTGAAATAAAGGATCGACATACGAACATCAGAGAAGGAGGGGCCGTGAGCCTCTCCTTTTTTTATAGTATTTGTTGCCAGATCGATGGAAAATCGACATATTGTCAGGCAGAATACATTACGATTGTTCATGTCAAACCGGAGAGTTATGATGCGCAGACCAGTGAAATCAATTGCGGCCCTGCTGATGGTGGGAATCTTTCTGTCCATTGGTGCATACGCGGAAAAGATCGATCCCAAAACCCATGATGTCATTCCTGAGCCGGATGATCTCCTGTATAATCATGCTCCCGATCCGCTTCCCTGGATCGATGCGAAATTCCAGACTGTGGAATACTGGGTGTCGCGTATGGATGAGCCTGATACTGTTATTCTTGACGGGAAACAGATCGCCGCTATGAATGAAGCCTGGCAGAAACGTCTTGCCCAGGATGATCCCTTTGCTGACGAGCCTGCGGTCAGGAAACCGGATATTGTCAACTGGTGGCCCGGGTGGTCGCTTAGAACCCCTGATCTCACAACATTTAACCGAGCTGCTGTGGCTGATACTGTGCGTGTACGCATTCGCGACGAGATCGATTATCTCTATAAACGCCCATACGGAAATGCGCTTGCGATAACCTACAGTGATGATGAGCTCAAGGTGTTCGAAGAGGAAATGGCGCTGGATGCCGTGCCCGCCAGCGTTGCGGTAAAAAGTGCCATTACTGTCCGTCCGACACGCCTGAGGAATATCCCGTCGTTCTTCCCGATGCAGCTCGGTCTGACCCAGTCGAGAAAGACACGCTGGGACCAGTGGAATATCGCTTTCCTCAATATCGGCAAGGCGGTCCAGGTGCTTCATGTGTCGAAAAGCGGTGAATACCTCTTTGTGTTCTGCAAAGCCGGGTATGGTTGGGTCAGGGCGGAGAATGTCGCCTTCGGTTCCAAAAATGTTATCAACGAATTTGTCAATGACAGAGATTTTGTGATAGCCACAAAAGGCCGTGTCCTCTATTACGGCAATCCTTCATGCACAATCGCTTCGGGCTGGCTCGGTCTTGGAAGCCGTTTGCCCATCTCTGCTGACAGCGATCCGCTTTTGGTCAAAGTTCCGGTCAGAAAAATGGATGGCTCACTTGAGTTTGCATCGGTCTGGATGCCGAAAAGCGAGGACGTTCATGTCGGTTTTGTGCCCTATACACGTAGAAATATCATTTCCATCGCATTCAAACAGCTCGGTGATACCTACGATTGGAGCGGTGCCTGGTTCGGCCGTCAGCACGAACGCGCCTACAGCGACGTGTTCGCCTGTTTCGGTTTCGATCTGCCCAATCACGGCACACTTTTCACGTTCTTTAACGACCGGAACACGAAAGTTCTGACCACTGATATGGGCAAGGATGCCTATATCAAGGCTGTTGCCGCCAACGAGCCTTTTGTTACGATTCAGAGCTGCGGAGGTCACTGTCAGCTCTATATCGGTGACGATAACGGCCGTCCGCTTGTGTTTGATCAGCACGGTTACGGTTATCCTGACGAGAATGATGTCTGGCATGAGGTCCGTCGAACCAATGTTGGCGATATGCGTCTTCCGAGATATTTTTTCAGTAAGGATGTCACATTTCTCGAGCTTCGCTGATGTCTGACGGTGCTGCTGAGAGGCAGGGGAGTATATGATTCGATTTCTGTTGATCGGGCGTTTCCTGTTTATTGCCGTTTTGTTGATATGTAACACGACGATTGCAGGGGAACATGTGCAAATACAGGTGCCTGTGGATCTCTACAGGGCTGTGAGCGCCAGTGTCCTCGAAGGAAATTACCGTGAGGCGGAGGAAATAGCGAAACGTCATTGCGAGGCTTTTCCGAAAGATCCCGCAGGACCACTGTTTGCCGCCGCTGTTATACAGTATGCAGGCACTGACTACGAGGACAACAGCAGACACGCAGAGTTTTTCGAACTGCTGAAAAAATGCAACACCCTTATCGAATGGCAGCTGCTGGAAACACCATCCGATAACAGGCTCCGATATTATCTTGCCTCGTCGAAAGCACTGGCAGGGGCCTGGGATGTCATGAACGGCAGTTTCATGAAAGGCATCATCAACAGCCGCGGCGCAGCCAAGACCATGGAGCAGATCGCCAGGGATGATCCGGCGTTTTATGATGCCTGTCTTATGATCGGCAGCTACCGTTTCTGGAGGAGTGTGGCGGCACAACGTTTCAATTGGCTGCCCTTTGTAAATCCCGATCCGGAGAAAGGTATCGAGGTCGTGGAGCAGGCAATAGAAAAGGGCGCACTGACCGGGCCGCTGGCGAATACCGTGCTTTTGGAAATGCTGCTGGAAGCCGATCCGGCACGTGCGGTGGCTCTTGCCGAAACACTGGCTAAAAAATATCCCCATTGCCGTCTTTTTGCCTGGCAACTCGGCGAGGGATATAAGAAACAGGGGGATTTTAATAGGGCTGAACGTGTTTTTACCGCACTTGCCGACAACTTGAGCCATGATCCGGATGATGACGGTTCCGGTCCGTTGCGCTGCTGGTGGAAACTCGCTGTCCTTGCAAGTGACCTCTCTATGGACGATAGATGCCATGAATACGCGGAAAAAGTCATTGAGTGCGCAGAAATACATGACCTGGAAAATAGGCAGAAAGACCGTGTTAAAGGGGCGAGAAAATTTTTAGATATACCGCTTTCAATAAATAAATAGCTGCATTGATAAATGTCGGGAAAACGATGGCAGATACGAAATATTCTGTTTTGGTAGTTGATAACGATAAGTCAATATCATGGGTGATCAGAAAAGCGCTTGAGGACGACGGCTATCTTGTCGACAATGCTGATAACGGGCAGCTCGGCCTTGATATGGTGCAGAAAAAACGCTATTCACTCGTTGTCATGGATATCAAAATGCCGGTAATGGATGGGCTCACGGCGCTTGAAAAGCTTCGCGAACTACCCGATCCGCCGGAAACGATCATGATAACGGCGCATTCGAATATGGAAAATACGGTCGAAGCGATGAAGCTCGGTGCATTCGATTATATTGTCAAGCCATTCGATATCGATGAGCTTCTTGATCTTGCCCAGCGTGCTGTACAGAAACGGGAAAGCACCGCAATCGAAGCGTCCGTGCCCTCTCCCGGGGCGACACAGCGTATTATTGGCGATTCTCAGCCGATGCGCGAACTTTTTAAGATACTGGGCCGTGTGGCCTCGACCGATAGCCCTGTTCTCATCACCGGTGAGACCGGTACTGGCAAAGATCTTTTAGCCCGTGCTATTCACTATCACTCGTCCCGGCGTGACAAATCGTTTATTACCGTGAACTGTGCATCCATTCCCGCGGAACTTCTTGAAAGCGAGCTGTTCGGCCATGTCAAAGGTGCTTTTACCGGTGCGACCGAAAACCGTATCGGTAAATGTGAAATGGCCGATGCCGGAACGCTCTTTCTCGATGAGATTGGCACCATGCGTCTTGATCTCCAGGCAAAACTACTCCGTTTTCTTCAGAACAGCGAATTCGACCGTGTGGGTTCATCCGATACGATTTCTGTCGATACCCGGATAATCGCCGCGACCAATGCCGATCTTTCAAAAATGAGCATGGAAGGGCATTTCCGGGAGGACCTGTATTACCGTCTCATGGTTGTGCCGATTCATATTCCTTCTCTCAGCGAAAGAAGTGCCGACATTCCCGCGCTTGCCAAATATTTTGTTGATCGCTATAATGAAAAATACGGTCTTGCTTTCAAACTGACCGAGGAGCATGTGAAGTCACTGATACTCCGTGACTGGCCCGGCAATGTGCGTGAGCTGGAGAATTACGTCCACCGGATGGTTGTACTCCAGTCGGACAGCCTGTCGAGCATGGGTGCTTTTACCGGCGATGTGCCCGGCAAAAACAGCCGCGAGGATATTGATTCCATGGTTTCTTCCATTATCGAGAGCGACCACCCGGATATGCTTGATTTCGCACGCGAACGGATTGAAAAGCCGCTTCTGACAAAGATCATGGCACGTCTTGCGGGCAATCAGAGCGAGGCGGCAAAAATGCTGGGTGTCTCGCGGAACACGTTGAGGAAGATGCTCGCTAAATACGGTCTCATGTCCGGCGACAGTGATTAAACGCGGAGGAATGAATGAAATCACCGACAGGGTATCCGCTTGCCATTCTCCTGCTGTGCTGTATCGCGCTGTTTTCCTGTGACGGCACCACGCTCGATGATGAAGATGAAAGCGGATCGAGCAGTTTTACTGTCTATACGGCGGATGACGGTCTTGCCGACAACACAGTCGTCGACATTCTGGCTGATTATGTGCGAGGCGGTGTTTGGGTTGCCACACTGAACGGTGTCAGCTATCTGTCGGCCACCGATAGCACCAGCGTTGTCTATGGCGCCGATTCCGATATACCGAACATGGAGACCACCTCGCTCGCATTCAACAGCATGACTGCGGATATCTGGCTTGGGACAGTTTCAGGGCCGTCAGTGTACAGCAGCGATTGGACCGCGCTTGCCGATATGGACAGCCTTGTCCATCGTTATGTGACCTCTCTGGCTGTTCAGCCGGATGGTACCATTTGGTTTGGCAGTGTCGGTGGTGTCAGTGTCTATAATTCATTGTCCGGATGGCGGAATTTCACGAGTGTAAACGGCCTTCCAGGCGATGTTGTCAGTTCCATTGCGATCGATGCAACCAACAAAGTATGGGTGGGTACCACAGACGGTCTCACATATTATGATGGTGCCGAATGGACTCTGATTGCAGGTTCTTCGATTTCCAGTCCGGTTGTCAATGTGCTCTACAGGACTTTTGATGGAACAGTGTGGTGCGGGACGGTGAACGGTATAAGTGCATATGACGGCGCATCGTGGAAAAAATACGGTACCGCCGATGGCATCCCTTCGCCGGTGATACATGATTTTGTCGAGGATTGGACCCACAATCTCTGGGTCGCGACCGAGGGCGGCCTGTGTATGTTTGCTGCCGGTTCCTGGCACGATTTCGACCTTCCTGACGAGGTAAATGCAGAACCGGTCACCGCCCTTGCAGCCGATCTTATAAATGGTATTATCTGGATCGGAACACCCCGCGGGCTTGTCCGCTATACCCCGGAAACAGAATAACAGTCCCGCCATTTCTTTTATATGACTTCAACCTTTCTTGCGATCAGTCACTTCCGTGCTTGATTTCCAAGGGGAAAAAATCTATATTTAGTAATCTGACTCATCATTGGTGTGAACGATAAATTATTTATAAACAGGTGACTATGGCTCGAATAATTGCCATTACCAATCAGAAGGGCGGTGTGGGGAAGACCACGACCGCAGTGAATCTCTCGGCAAGCCTTGCTGCTCTCGAGCGGAGAACCCTGCTCATTGACATGGATCCGCAGGGAAATGCCAGTTCGGGGCTCGGTATCGATCAGGATGCCCAGGAGAAAACGGTCTATGAGGTTCTTCTGGAGAAAGTTGATCCGCGATCTGCCGTTCTCGAAACAGAAATTCCTTTTCTCAAGCTCATACCCGCGAACATCCGTCTTTCCGGCGCCCAGGTCGAACTTGTCAGCATGCTTGAGCGTGAACGTAAGCTCTTTTATGCTATCCGTGAACTGGAAAAAGATTTCGATTATATTTTCATAGACTGTCCGCCTTCGCTTGGCATTCTCACGGTGAATGCCATGGTTGCGGCTCAATCGGTGCTGATACCGATACAGTGTGAATATTATGCTCTCGAAGGTGTCGGACAGCTTCTCAACTCCATCAGGCTGGTCCAGAAACGTCTTAATACCGATCTCAGAATAGAAGGTATTCTCCTGACCATGTATGACAGCCGTCTTAATCTCTCGAACCAGGTGTCGGACGAAGTGAAATCATATTTTGAAGATACGGTTTACGACACGGTTATTACGCGTAATGTCAAGCTCGGTGAGGCACCCTCTTTCGGTAAACCGATAATTCTCTACGATATCCTCTCCGCTGGTGCGAAAGCCTATCTCGAACTTGCCAAGGAGGTAGACAGCAATGTCTAGGAAAGCTCTTGGCAAGGGACTGGGTGCGATATTCGGACCCGATGCGGAAGATGAGCGCACAACTTTTGAATATGCCGGCAAAACACGGCGTATTCTCAATGTGCCCGTTAGAGATATTGTGCCGAACCGTAACCAGCCGCGTGAAGTGTTCGTCGATGATGCCATGGAGGAATTGAAACGCTCCATTGCTGAAAACGGTATCATCGAACCGCCTGTTGTCCGCCGCAACGGGGATTTCTTTGAACTGATTGCCGGTGAACGCCGATTCCGCGCCGCCAAAGATCTCAAGTTCGACAGCATTGAAGTGATCGTTCTCGAAGTGGAGACCGAAGATGAAGTTCTCGTACTATCCCTGATTGAAAACATCCAGCGTCAGGATCTCAATGCGATAGAGGAAGCGAAAGCATATCGCAGGATAATGGATGCGATGGATCTGACACAGGAGGAGGTTGCCGCCCGTGTGGGAAAAAACAGGAGCACCGTTGCGAATATGCTCAGGCTCCTGAATCTTCCTCAGCATATTCAGGCAATGGTCAGCGAGGAAAAACTTGCACCGGGAAGCGCACGTGCGTTGGTGACTGTTCAGGATCGGGAATTACAACTCGCACTGGCAAAAAAGATAGCGGCGGAGGGGCTTTCGGCACGAAAAGCCGAGGAACTGGTGAAAAAGGCTGTCGAAAAAGCGGATAATCCACCGAAAGTGAAAGAGCAGTCCTCTTACTTGCTCGAGATCAAGGAGGATTTTCAGCGTTTTCTCGGTACCGATGTCAGGCTCAAAGGTGGTGACAAGAAAGGCAGGATCGAGATCAGTTATTATTCGAGCGATGATCTCGAACGTATTCTCGATACTATTAAAAACAGCGCAGAACGATAAAGCCCTCAGACTCAAGCCGCGTGAAATGTCTTTCAGATTTCTAACAAAAGAATCATTTTGAGATTACAGTTTCATGTGGCATATTGTTTTGACGTGCATGTAGAGATGATTTTTTCTGAACCGGAATGAAAGTACATAACCTAAACATATAAAGGAGATAGTCATGGACATCCGTTATGCTCCCGATCCACTTCGTTTTGAAATCATGAACACCGCTGAACTGCGCGAGAGTTTTCTCATGCAGGACGCTTTCGTTCCCGGTGAGATCAATATGATCTATTCCGATGTGGACAGGGTCATTGTCGGTGGCGCCGTTCCCACTGGCGACACCCTCAAACTTGAAGCTGGTGACGAGCTCAAAGCCGCTTTTTTCTGTGAGCGCCGTGAGGTTGGTGTTATCAATATTGGCGGTGAAGGCAAGATCACGGTCGATGGAGACACATTCGACATGGTGAAACTCGACGCTCTCTATATCGGACGCGGCAGCAAGGAAATCGAGTTCTCGAGCGCTTCCGCTGACGATCCCGCGCGCTTCTACATTGTCAGTTATCCGGCCCATACCGGTTATCCGACAACACACGCGAAGATCGCTGATGCCGAACCGGTCAAGCTCGGCAGCCTTAAAGAGAGCAATGAGCGCACTATCAACAAGTATATCCATCCCGCCGGTATCAAGAGCTGCCAGCTGGTTATGGGCTGTACACTTCTCGAAGAGGGCAGTGTCTGGAATACCATGGCACCGCATACTCATGAGCGCCGTTCCGAGGTCTACATGTATTTCAACCTCAACGAAAACGATGCGGTCTTCCATTTCATGGGCGAGCCCTCGGAAACCCGCCACATTGTCGTTCGCGACGGTGAGGTTGTTATTTCTCCGAGCTGGTCGATCCATGCCGGTGCCGGAACCACCAATTACGCTTTTGTCTGGGCAATGGGTGGCGAGAATCAGGATTTCACCGATATGGACGGTATCAAGGTCAACGATATCGAATAAGTGGAACAGATATTATCAAAAGGGCCCGTCTATTGGCGGGCTCTTTTTTTATGTACAAAGGAAATAGAACAGGATTGGCAAAGATAATATATTCGGACAAAATGGGACGATTTCTCACTTTGCTTCGATTCAGGGCAAACCACTTTGCTGCATCAAATGTCTGTGAAATACACGGCAGCCAGTTTCGAAGCTCAAATCGTGAGTGGATTACTGTTTTTTCGATGCGAGCTGACCGCAGGCTGCAAGGATTTCACTGCCTTTGCTCTTCCTGATGAATGCGGTGACATGATTGTCGGTGAGGATTTTCTGGAAAGCGAGGGCCGATGTTTCGGACGGTTTTCTGAAAGGGGCGTCCTCGAATTCATTGAAAATGATCAGGTTGATTTTCGAAGGGATACGCCGGGCGATTTTTATGAGCGCACGGGCGTCCTTAACGGAATCGTTGACCCCCTTCATGAGGATATACTCGAAAGTGACACGCCGGTTTGTCTGCTGTGAGAAATCGTGTGCTGCATCCAGAAGGTCGGCGAGGGGGTAGGTCCTGTTGATCGGCATGAGATCGCTGCGGAGCTGCTCTGTCGTTGCGTTGAGGGATATTGCCAGGCCGATCCGTTTGAACTGCCTGTTCAATTCGAACATTGCCGGTGCAATGCCGCAGGTCGAGACAGTGATTTTACGCTGTCCGATACCGAGGGCGGTCTCCATGTTGATGATCTTGATGGCTTTGATGACAGCTTCGAGATTGTCCAGCGGCTCACCCATGCCCATGAACACAATATTGCTGATATCCTCGCCGCGTGAACGGAGTGAGGAGCGTATCTTTAACAGCTGGCCGACAATTTCACCGGCGCTGAGATTGCGGATGAATCCCATCTTTCCGGTTCGGCAGAAACGACAGCCCATTTTACAACCGACCTGCGAGGAAATACATATGGTCGTGCGGTTCTCGTCGCGGATGATCACGCTTTCGATCGACAGGCCGTCCTGAAGCCGCCAGAGGAATTTTTCCGTAGAAAGGTCGTCGGACACAAGTGTTTCAATTGTTTCGAGCGGGCTGACCGTGAACTTTTCGCCCATATCACTACGGACATCTTTCGGCAGGTTACTCATTTCCTCGAAACTGTCTGCACAGCGTTCGTGAATCCAACGGAATATTTGTGTGCCACGGTATTTCTGTTTCGTTTCCGGCAGGAGCGCCGCTATTTCTTCCGGTAAGAGGCCGGTCAGTGACTGTAACATTCTATTGTTGCCCTTGTCGCATGGAATGAAAATGAATAAAGGAAAGAAGAATCAATTATATAAAATAACACATTCGCAGTTGAAGGTCAATTGATCTCGTGCGAAAAGACATTGACAAACGCTTGCCACTCCCAAGGGGATAACGTATATTTGATCGTGGAGGATGTGGAATGAAAAAACAATATCTGCTGCTTCTGTTTTCTCTCATGATCGTTTCATGTGCGGCAAAGCAGGAACTTGCGATAAACGCCGATACAACTGTCAATCTTGTCGATATAGACCGTTCAGAGCGTGTAACTATCGATAACTCGGAGGATATACTGGATTCCTTTTCGTCGGAATTCAGTATTCCCAACCCGCTCTTTGGTGATTCAAGCGTGGGACGCGGCCGTGACAGTTTCCGTTCACTGATAAACTGCAATGCCGTCCTTCTCGACGATTATTCGAGCAGGGCCGATATGCTTGCCTTTGCCCGTCAAGACAGCACTGACAGTGCGCGTGAAGAGCGGATGGACAAATACCGTGCCGAACAGCTTCGCGACGGTATGTTCCGTATCCGTATCACAATGGACTCTGGTTTTTCCGACAAATCCATGGAGCCCGATCACTGGGCGATGTTTATCGAAAATGCCAAAGGTGTGCAGATCGAACCAACCGATATTGTCGCGAGTCCGGTGTTCACCCACAGCGATTCTGTTTTCTCGCAGTATGGTCATACCTATTTCCGCACGAAAGGTATGAAGCGGACAATTACGCTCTATTTCAAGCAGGTGACTTTTTTTGGCGAGGACCTGCTATCGATGCACAACCCCTATCTTGTCCTGGTGATCTCACGTGAGCAGAAAAAACTGGCACGTATTGCCTGGCATCACACTGAAAAAAACGATTATCCGTGATGGGCTCGAAAGATGCCTGAAACGGCACGTCGTTTTGTCTTATAACTGATTCTGACTGGAAAAACAATGTATGAACTAACTGTTGATTCTCATTTTGATTCGGCGCACTGCCTTGTGGGGTATAACGGCGAGTGTTCTCAGTATCATGGCCATACCTGGCATGTCAGCGTTACTGTTGAGTCCTCAGTTCTGGATGATCTCGGAATGAGTATTGATTTCAAAAAACTGCGTACTGTTCTCGACAATGTTGTTGGCGCTTATGACCATCAGATGCTCAATAAGCTCGAGGATTTCAAGGATGTCAATCCCACTGCGGAGAACATAGCCCGTACCATATGCAAAAAATTTGAAGAAGGGCTCGATGACGATTCCGCCCGGGTCCTTTCGGTCACGATTGTCGAGGGCGCCCGCAACCGTCTCACCTACCGTCCGCAGCAGTGATCCAATCCGGAGTAAAAAAACGTGAAAGAAAAAGCTGTCATACTCCTTTCGGGCGGCATTGATTCCGCAACGACTCTTGCCATTGCAATTGATAATGGATTCGAGCCATGTGTCATGAGTTTCCGCTACGGGCAGCGTCATGCCGTTGAGCTCGCGGCGGCAGAAAATGTAATGGCCTCTCTCGGAGTCGATAATTCGATGACTGTCGATATCGATCTGACAAAATTCGGCGGATCGGCGTTAACTGACAGCATAGATGTGCCGAAAGGTCGTTCGGACAGCGAGATGAGTGACGGTATACCGATGACCTATGTTCCCGCGCGAAATACTATCTTCCTTTCCTATGCTCTTGGTTGGGCTGAGGTGATTGGCGCTCATGATATATTTATCGGTGTGACAGCGGTGGATTATTCAGGATATCCCGACTGCCGACCGGAATTTATCGAGGCGTTCGAACGCGCGGCAAATCTCGGCACGCGTGATGGGGTGGAGGGTCGTACTTTTACGATCCATACTCCCTTGATTCATTTGAGCAAATCGGAGATAATCACAAAAGGTATTTCGCTCGGACTTGATTATGGATTGACACACAGCTGCTATGATCCTTTGCCGGATGGCAGGGCTTGTGGTTTTTGCGACAGCTGCGTCATCAGGAAGAAAGGATTTCAGGAGGTGGGAATTCCCGATCCGACCCGTTATTAACATTGTACAATAAATACATCGTATAAATTTGAGACTTTTACTGGAGCCTGCCATGCCGGTACTGAAGAAAAAAGACATTCCGCTCGAGCAGAGGATCAAGGGTGTAGTCGATCAGACACCGATCCTCGACATTCACACTCATATCTACGACGCCAATTTCGGCGAACTTCTACTCTGGGGCATCGACGAGATCCTGACATATCACTATCTCATCGCCGAGGTGTTCCGTGTTGCACCGATGCCGTATGAAACGTTTTTCGCCATGACGAAACGCAAACAGGCCGACTATATCTGGCAGAACCTGTTTATCGACCGTTCACCGGTTTCCGAGGCCTGCCGCGGTATACTGACCTGTCTTTACGAACTCGGGCTCGACACCTCGGATCGCAAGCTGAACAATTACCGCGCATTTTTCAAGGAAATGACGGTCGATGATTATATCGATCTCGTTTTCAAGACGGCGAAAGTCCGCGGCGTGATTATGACAAATAATCCTTTCGACGATCTCGAGTATCCTGTCTGGCAGAAAAAGATCAAACGCGATCGCCGTTTCCGGGCCGCTCTCCGTATCGATGATCTCTTTATCAACTGGCCCGAGGCCTGTAAGAAACTCGCCTCCTGGGGCTACGATGTCGAGCCAGGCCTCGGTGAATGGACCCTTTCCGAAATCAGGCGTTTTCTCGAGGACTGGATCAAGAAAATGAAACCGGCGTATATGGCAGCTTCCTTGGGGACACCGTATATCTATCCCGACGATTCACCTGCGACACGTATCATCGACAACTGTATCATGCCTGTGGGCCGTGAACACAATCTTCCGTTCGCTGTCATGATCGGTGTCAAGCGCTTGATGAATCCGGGGCTCGGTCTTGCCGGCGACAGTGTAGGTAAATCCCCGATTGAATCCGTGGAGCGTCTCTGTGCCGATTACCCGGACAACAAGTTCATGGCGACAATGCTTTCGCGTGAAAACCAACATGAGCTCTGCATTACTGCACGTAAATTCCCGAACCTGCTCATTTTCGGATGCTGGTGGTTCCTTAATAATCCGAGTATTATCGACGAGATGACCCGCGAGCGCCTGGAATTGCTCGGTCTTTCGATGATACCGCAGCATTCCGATGCCCGCGTGCTCGACCAGCTTCTGTATAAATGGTCTCACTCACGCAAGGTGATCGGCTCTGTCCTCGTCGACAAATACAGCGATCTCGAAGCGACTGGCTGGAAAGTCAGCGACTCGGAACTCAAGCGCGATGTGAAAGCCCTGTTCGGAGGCGTTCTGGAAGATTTCCTGAAACGCTGATATTGTTGCCGAAATCGTTATGATGAAATTAGTGTATAGCACTATTTTTTGTTAATATCGGCTTGTTTTTACGTTTCTGTACGAACTTTGCCGGAGAAAGGTGCAATCCTTTCTCCGGCTTTTGTTTAAGCTTCTTATGTGCCGAAAGAAAGACTTTATCGCTTTCATTTCCTTCCTGCTGCTCAAGTCTCCCTTTATCGTTGACATACGTCATTTTTTGCATTATATTTAAAGACTATTACAATACCGCAATTGCTTGGGGCGTCGACAAGTGGTAAGTCACGAGGTTTTGGTCCTCGCATTCGGAGGTTCGAATCCTCCCGCCCCAGCCAACTCAGGTTGGAGTGGAGTTTCGGTGTCAACCTGATGACTATGGCTGGAGCGCTGCTCTTGCGGTTGTTCAGAATTACATTTAACTATACGATAGCCGCACCGGGAATCCGGTTGCGCATACGGCAGGAGGAGTAATGGCAGAAGGTACCCTTAACGCATTGAAACGTGAGGAAACCGGCAAGCAGGCTGCAAAGCGGGTTAGGGCTGCAGGTTCTGTTCCCGGTGTCCTTTATGGTTCGGAAGTTGATTCGACGTCCCTGTCGATTGATCAGCGCGAATTAGTCGCACTGCTTCAATCGGTTGGCCGTAACGCCGTCGTGAACCTCATGATCGGCAAAGCGAAAAAAGAAGTAAAGACCTTCATTTATGACATTCAGCATGATCCACTTTCCGGCGAGATCACTCATGTCGACCTCAAGCAGATTTCCATGACAGAAAAGATAAATGTTACTGTGCCGGTACATCTCATTGGTACGCCCGATGGTGTCAAGAACGAAGGTGGTATCACAGAGCATCTTCTGCACACGATCGATATCGCTTGTCTGCCTACAGATATTCCTTCTGAGATTTCGGTTGACATTGAGAGTATGCACATTGGTGATTCCGTTCATGTCAGTGATCTTCCTCTCGATAAGTACGAAGTTTTGACTCCTGAAGATTCCGCAGTTGTACATGTTGTGGCGCCTAAGGTCCATGACGAGGATGAAGGCGAAGGCGAGGAAGGTCTCGAAGAGGAGATGGAGCCCGAGGTTATCGGTCAGGAAGAAGAGGAATAATTCTTTTGCGTGTGATTGTTGGGCTTGGCAATCCCGGTGTGTCGTACAAAAATACGCGTCACAATGTCGGATTTACGCTGCTTGACGGTATCGCCGATGGCGAGTATCTTCCTGCAGCCGAAATAGAGCGTTCCGGTTCGTCGTCTGTTCGGAAGCTGTTCAAGTCCCGGACTCCATTCGGCAAAGCGTCAGGCCCATATGTCAGCACTGAAGGAAGTTATTTCGGCGAACGTTTTTTGCTTGTTAAGCCGACCACCTACATGAACGCTTCCGGCCGTGCGGTTACACCGTTGGTCAGGAAGGGTAAGATTCGCGATGAAGGTGATCTTCTGGTCGTTGTTGATGATGTCAATATACCGCTTGGAAGCCTGAGGTTGCGTGAGAAAGGCTCAGCTGGTGGCCAGAAAGGTCTGAAAAGTATCATTGAGTCGCTCGGCACAGATGTTTTTGCCCGTTTTGCGGATTGGAATTGGTCCGAAGCCGCCCGGAGAGGATTTGAGCCGCTTTGTGCTCGCGAAATTCACTCCCGATGAAAAATCGGCTATGGCGGATGCGTATGAAGCGGCATCGGAAGTTGTCGGCGCCTGGATAACAGGCGGATCACAAAAGGCTTTTCAGGAACTGTCACGTCGGGGAAATACTGTTTGAATATATCCTAATCGTCCTTCTATCAACCAATTCTAACTGCGAAATGCGGAGGAATTTATGAACATTTTAATGGGTCCTGTATTTGGTGCGGTCGGACTCGCTATTGTTCTTGTCATTTATGCCTGGATCAAAAAGCAGCCGTCCGGCAACGATGTCATGAAGAACATATCTGATCAGATTCACGAAGGTGCAATGGCTTTTCTGAGGCAGGAATATTCTGTTCTCGTGTTTTTTGTCATAATAGTTTTTTTTGCGATGGGTTTTGGTCTACCTGCTTTTAAATGGCAGACTGCAATTGCCTTTGTTTCCGGTGCTGTCTGTTCAGTTATCGCCGGATTTATCGGTATGAAATCTGCGACCCGCGCAAATGTTCGTACCTCTTGGGCCGCAAACCAGGAAGGCCAGGGCAAAGCACTGACAGTCGCTTTCTACGGCGGTTCTGTTATGGGTCTCGCTGTTGCAAGTTTGGGCCTTCTGGGGCTTTCACTTTTCTTCAACATCTTCCCGAATCCTGATCAGACTTCCATCCTCAGCGGTTTCGCAATGGGTGCTTCCTCGATCGCGCTTTTCGCCCGTATCGGCGGTGGTATCTATACAAAGGCTGCCGATGTCGGTGCTGACCTTGTCGGTAAAGTCGAAGCTGGTATTCCCGAAGACGATCCCCGTAATCCGGCTACCATCGCTGACAACGTTGGCGACAACGTTGGTGACATTGCCGGTCTTGGTGCTGATATTTTTGAATCGTATGTCGGTTCTATCGTTGCAACACTCGCTATCGCTGCTACCGCAGTTGCCGGTGTTCAGTTCGGCGACGTAATCGCTTCAAACCGTACTGTTTTTATGCAGCTCCCGATCTTTGTTGTTATGGTTGGGCTTGTTGCTTCCTTTATCGGCGTTCTTTCGATTAATGTTCTCAAGAACATCAATCCTGCCGAGGCTCTTCGTTACTCGACCTTTATTGGCGCTGGCCTTTTTCTGGTTGCATCTTACTTCCTGGTCACGATGCTAACCGGTGTCGCTGGTCCGTTCTGGGCAATTCTCGCAGGTACACTTTCCGGTATCGTCATCGGCCTCATTACCGAATATTACACCGGTGGCAAGCCGATGCTCAAGATTTCCGAAGCATCGCAGACCGGTCCTGCAACCAACGCCATCACCGGCCTCGCAGTTGGTATGGAATCCACGGTTGCCCCGGTTTTCATTATATGTATCGCGATTTATACTTCTTATGCAGCATCCGGCCTCTATGGCATCGGTATGGCCGCAGTCGGCATGCTCGCGACTGTCGGTGTTACCATGACTGTTGACGCTTACGGCCCCATCGCCGACAATGCCGGTGGTATTTCGGAGATGAGTGAGCTTGGACCTGAGACACGCGCAATCACCGACAAACTCGATGCTCTCGGCAACACCACCGCCGCGATCGGTAAGGGTTTTGCTATCGGTTCCGCCGCTCTCACCGCATTGGCTCTTTTCTCTGCATACGCTTCCGCAGCAAATGTCACGAGCATCAACCTTACTTCAACAAATGTTGTTATCGGTCTGCTGATCGGAGGCTGCGTGCCTTTCTTTGTCGCTTCCGCCACGATGAGCTCTGTTGGTAAGGCAGCATTCCAGATGGTCGAAGAAGTTCGTCGTCAGTTCCGCGAGATTCCGGGTATCATGGAAGGCACCGGCAAACCCGATGCCGCACGTTGCGTTCAGATTTCCACATCTGCCGCGCTTCGTGAGATGATCCTTCCCGGTCTCGTCGCTGTTCTGTCCGTCCCGGTTATCGTAGGCTTCACGCTCGGTACTGAGGCTCTCGGCGGCCTTCTCGCAGGTGCAACTGTTACCGGTATCCTCATGGCACTGTTCATGGCTAATGCCGGTGGTGCATGGGATAACGCCAAGAAACACATCGAAACCGGCGCATTTGGCGGCAAGGGCTCCGAAGCTCACAAAGCTGCTGTCGTTGGTGACACCATTGGCGATCCGTTCAAAGATACGAGCGGCCCGGCAATGAATATTCTTATCAAACTTATGAGTGTTGTATCTCTCGTTCTCGCTCCCGTCCTTCTGGCGATGGGCAAGTAACGAATCGTTTTATGACATAGAACATCCAGTATCGAATTAATGTTCCCTGTCCGCCGCACTTCTGCCTGGAAGTGCGGCGGGGCCGGAGACCAAAGGGAGGATTTTTAATGCGTTCGTATGAAACTACTTTTATCATCAGCGGCTCGATCAGCGACGCCAATCGCGAAGCTATAATCGAGCGCTATGAAAAAGTTCTCACCGATAACGGCGCTGAGTTCAAACGCACAGTCCGCTGGGGAAAACGCCAGCTTGCTTACCCAATCAAAAAGCAGACACGCGGCTACTACGTTATCTTCTATTATGATGGCAGAACCCTCGATTATCAATCCCATGCATCGCGAGATGGACCTCAACGAGCTTATCCTTCGTTACATGACGCTCGTATCCGACGGAGAACATCCCGATTATATCCGTGACGAAGGTGTTCCTTCTGATATTACTCCTGTCGAGCCTGAGTCCATGATTGCTACAACTGATGCTGCTGAAACCGAAACCGCTGATGCCGAATCTGAGGAAGAAGCGGCTGAAGAAGCTGTTGAGGAAACAGAAGAAACAACTGAAGATTCTGCAGAAGAAACTGAAACCGATAGCGATGACGTGTCAACGGATGAGGAGTCTGATGAATCTTCCGCCGATGATACCGATAAGGAGGTGGAGTAGTGTTGAACCGGAAACGAGTCAAAATATGCAAGTTCTGTGAAAACAAGGACTTTGATTTTAATTACAAGAACGAGAAGAAACTTCGCTATTTCATCACCGAGCGGGGCAAAATCATTCCCCGTCGTATGTCCGGTACCTGTGCAAAGCATCAGCGTAAGCTGACGACCGCGATCAAGCGCGCACGTTATATGGCGATTCTTCCGTTTACGTCGGAAATGATTCGCTAATCGTAAAAAACTGCGAGGCTGCCCGGCAGCTGACAAAAATCTTGTATACTGGACGGATCATATGCCAGCACCAGCCGTACAAGCCGGTATGCTCTTACTGCATCTCACCGGCCTGATTTTCGGCCTAGTCTTTACCTATATCGTCGGATATCTCGATACCGCCGACTATCTTATCGAACAATGGTCGATTTGGATACTCGAGATTCCCTCGATCGTTCTTATCGCAGTAATGGTGAAGAAGACAGGTTGGCGCCGATTTCTATTTTACGCCGTTTTCGGGGTTCTCAGTTCATGGAGCCTTACATTCGGTGAGGGATCTATAACACCGCTCGTGTATGCAAAAGTGTCGATGACGGGTATGATTCTCGGTGAATGTTCATTGTTTTCGGAGTCGTTTGGCAGGCGTTTTATGGCTGTTGCCGCGCCTGCCGTTATCATCGCTTTCATAGTTGGTTTACCCATCATTTTCCAGGATGGTAATCCTGAGGCGGTAGATCGTTTCAGAAATGATTCGCTGGAACTATACAATACATTCATGAGTGGCGACGAGGCAAAAAACGCAGCTGATAACGCTGTTTTCATGTTCGAGTCTCTTTTCAAAGCCGGTTTCGCTGTTTTCATGATAGCGGCTTTGATTTATGCCTGGTGTTCTTTCCAGGCACTGTCGCTGTTCGCAGGCAGGTTCTGCGAAACGAAAGACCACATTATATCCTTCAGGGAAATGAAACTGCCGTTTGTGCTGGTCTGGCCTTTTCTGTTGTCTTTCGGATTCATACTCCTAGAATATGAACCGTTGATGCCACTGGCACTGAACAGTTTTGTCGTTATGGTCTTTCTCTACCTTGTTCAGGGGATGGCTGTGATATTATATCACATGCACCGTCTCGAACTGGGGCGTCTGCCGAGAATTGCACTCTGGTTCTTTATTTTCTTTACCTTGATTTTTTCAGGTCTCGTGCTCGTTGTTGTCGGTCTTGCCGACAATTGGTTCGATCTCAGACCGAAACGCGATGAAAATTCTATTAACGTTACTATGTGAGGTGCTCTATGAAAGTTATTCTCAGGGAGGATATTAAAGGAAAGGGCGCTGCCGGTGAGATCATCGATGTCAAGCCCGGTTTTGCCAGAAACTACCTGATTCCTCAGGATTTTGCATATATGGCTACAGACGCCAATGTCAAGGTCTACGAGCAGGAGAAATATCTCAGGGCGAAAAAAGAAGCTCAGCTCAAGATCGAGGCAGAGAAGGTCAAGGTCGAGATCGAGAAGATTTCCCTTACCGCCGCTGTTAAAGTCGGCGAAGATGGAAAGCTGTTCGGATCGGTTACAACGCACACAATTTCCGATCTCCTGAAAGACCAGGGCTATGAAATCAATCATCGCAAGGTGTCTATCGAAGAACAGATCAAGGAACTTGGTGTTTTCGAGGTCAGTGTTGATCTTGGCTACAGTGTTTCCGCGACTGTCAAAGTCTGGGTTGTTAAGGAATAAAGTAGTTGATTTAAAGGGTGTTTGTCCACATTTTACTTTAGAACTTTCGCAACAATACATTTAACAGCGGAGTTCGGAGGGGATGAGTAAAATGACAGAGGTGTTTGTATCTGATCTTGCATTCGATTCGGTTACAAAGTCACCGGTTGTGCTATTAAAAGAGCGTGATGGCGACCGGGTATTGCCGATCTGGATAGGCATGAACGAGGCAAGTGTTATCGCTCTCGAACTGTCGGGGATGAAATACAAACGTCCCCTGACTCACGATCTTTTAAAATCTGTTATAAACGGTTTTGATGCTGTCTTGCAGAAAGTGGTTGTGAGTTCTCTAAAGGACAACACTTTTTTTGCCAAATTTTATCTTCTTGCGCCGGGGAATTCCATTATAGAGATCGACGCAAGGCCATCGGATTCTATAGCCATGGCGCTTAAGATGAAAGCTCGGATTTACGTTGCACCCGATCTCGATCAGTCGTTTGTTTCTCTTGCCGACGATGAATCGCCATCGGACAGCGGCGCAAGTTTCGACCCAATGGAGCTCAAACACCGTCTCAGGGGCATCAAGCCTGATGATTTCGATGGTATGAATATATGACGACAGCGGCTTGCATACATTTTTGAATGCAGGCCGTTTTCACAAGGATACTATGACTGTAAGTTACCGCATCATTCAGCATTTCCTCATAGCTTTTCTACTCTTGTTCCTGGATGTAAGTTCTCAGAGTGTCCAGGCACAATCCATTGAGGCCGAGGCTCTCTATAAACATGGTCTCGCTCTTTTCAAAAACGGACAGTACATCGCGGCCCGTCTTGATTTCGAGGAAATAATTACCCAGCATCCTTCAAGCAACCGAGTCAGCTCGGCTCTTGTTATGCTTTCGAAGTCTCATTTCATGCAGGGTGAATACGATCTCGCTGAAAGCAATGCGAGGACAGTCAGGCGTTCCCATCCTGAAAGTGCATATGTTGATTGGGTTGATTACATGCTTGCGGCCTGCAGTTTCAAAAAAGGTGATACAGAGGCTGCGGTTGAGCACCTTGCTGTTCTGCTGAAAAGCAGTGAGGATGCCGCTTTAAAATCGCATGCCCTGAATGCCTTGAAAACAAGTATAAAGAATTCCTGTGATCTTGCGGCTTTCAATTCACTTATGATTCGCTACGATATCAATATAAATGAGACTGTCACTGTCGAGAAAAAGCCCGCAACGGAACCTGATGTTCGGGAAATACCTGTCAGGAATTGGCAGCGTCAGGATACTCTGCGAATCGGACTGATTGCACCAGAAACAGGTGTATACAGTTATGAGGGCAGGGAGCTAATCAGGGGTGTAAATGCCGCACTTGAGAAATACTCAACCATCAATGGCCACCCGGTTGAGCTTCTTATTGCTGATAGCGAATCCAATCCCGTGACTGCAGTTCTTAAAGCGCGTGAACTGGTTGAAAAGAATGTAATAGCCGTAATAGGACCCGTTTATGGGGCCTCGACTGTAGCCGTTGCACTCGAAGTCGATAAAAGTGGTATTCCTTTTATTGCACCGACTGCACCGGACATCGATCTGCCACATCTGGGACATTCTGTTTTCCAGATTAATCAGACTCCGATCCTTCAGGCTGAGGCACTGGCAAAACTCGCAAGAAACAAGCTCGGGTTCAATAACGCCGCCGTAATTGCCAGTAAAGACTGGTGGGGGCAGGCAATTGCCGATACTTTCACGGAGAATTTCAGTAAAGCTGGTGGCGAAATCCTTACTGTCGAACGTTTCGATCATCTCGATTACAGCGATGTCATCCTCAGAATTAGAAATGCCGCGCCCGAGGCCTATGCCGCGCCCGACAGTTTTGTTGTTTTCAATTATGGTACGGCTTTTCCTGACACAGTTATTGTGAAGCCTGATCTTAAAGCAATGCCGCAGCAGATGAAACCGGTCAATTCCATTGACTGTATCCTTGTTTCGGCAATTTCCGATGACGCCATCAATATCGCCCGTCTGATCAGGGACTATCATATCGAGACAGTGCTGCTCGGAGACTCCGGCTGGAGTGATGAGAATACGGCGTTTAGTATCGGCAGCAATGGTGAGGGTTCATGTCTTGTGGCCACGAGCACTAATGCCGGAGAATCTCTCGGTTCTTCATATTTCAAGGATGATTATTCTGTCAGAATATCTGAACTGCAGGATATCACAGCCCGCAAAGGTTATGATGCCTGCGCAATGATAATTCACTGCCTTATGTCGGGGGCAGACACGCCGTCCTCGATGATTTCAAAACTTGAATCAATTGATTCGTTCACGGGACTTTCCTCCCGTTATACGATCGATCAGAAAACCCATCTCAATACCGCGGTCGATTTCGTCCAGATTCGGAACGGCCGCTTGCAGAAATTCAATCTGTCAGGGGGGAATGATGATGTGGGTAGTGGGACGAAGGGGAATTGAACAACGGTGTCTGAATTATAGCTGTATCAGCTTTTTTAACTTCACAGTTTCTGCTTTCCGCCTCTTGTTTTTGGTGCAATTACTCCTAACGCTTGCGACAGTTCATTCTTTATCTTACGCAGATGAGCCTGTCGATGATTTCCTTTCTGAAGATATTTCACTGGATAACATTCTCGAAGATATTCCATTTACTGGAAATCTAAAGGAAATGAGTCGGGAAGATATCTCCTCGTTGCCGTTTTTCAGTCCGGAAGACGCCTCTCGTCTTCATGAATGGCTGATCACACACGAGAATACATCGAATTTATCCAATATTATTAATGAAATTGAATGGCTTACAACACTTCAGAAGGCTGTCATAATCGAGTTGGCTGACCGTTCTGATACTGGTTCAGACATGGCACTTTCATTTTTGTCGCGTCAGGGTGCCACGCTTGATTTTAATAACAAGGCGCAGTCATCCCATGCGTATTACAGCAGATTGGATGCAGCATTCGGCGATTTTGCCAAAATGTCCGTTCTTATGGACAAGGATGAAGGGGAACCCCGGGCCGCTGATTTCGCGTCGGTCTCTCTGGGCCTGCACTCAGAAAAGTATGGTACTGATGTCCATTTCGGCGATTTCAGACCCGGCTACGGTCAGGGGCTGTTGTTTTCACGATATACACGCTATTATGGCGCTGCCACTGATGTCGATGCAAAATTCTCCGACCGTGTAATGTCGACATCGTTTGAAGAAAGTCGGTTTTTCAGGGGCATTCATGCGAAAAAAACTTTCCGCTTTTTGAGTGCTGAAAGCATATATTCTCACCGAAAACTTGATGCGACTATTCTTGATGGTGTCGCGCTGAATATTCGCGAGGATGGTATTCATGAAAGCGGTGAAATCCGTAATAACCTCAATGAG
This sequence comes from Candidatus Latescibacterota bacterium, assembly GCA_963668435.2. Lineage (GTDB taxonomy): Bacteria > Latescibacterota > Latescibacteria > Latescibacterales > Latescibacteraceae. The sequence goes on along the minus strand of CAXXSC010000010.1, from coordinate 296,747 downwards.
GATGTCATGATGTTTCGCCTGCGGACGAACTTGCCCGAGGCTCTCAGCGCCGGTATTACAATTGCACGCACAGAATACAATCCGACACTTGGTAATAATGGTTCGGAACGGACCATGAATAATCCTGAGGGGAATGTCTTTCGGCATTTTGCTTTCGACGGCAGGTATCAGGTCGGCGGTCACACGCTGTTTTGGGAACATGCATTGCTCAAAGATTCAGGAAACGCGACTATCGCGGGCCTGGAGCTGAAGAAAAAATCATTCCGTGCCGCTCTTTCATATCGCGATTATGATGCCGATTACTGGTCATTCCGCTCTGCAGCTCAGAACGGTTTTGGCGAGGTGTCGAACGATCGAGGGGTGTATGCCGCACTGGTGAGCGATCTGGCCAAAAATATTCGTATGGACGCCTCTTACGATATAGCCCGCAAGAAAAACCGATCCTATCTCGATCCGATGCCTTTAACGCAGTGCCGGCTGAACATGAAACTTCGATACCGTATTCGGCGGGGACTGACAATATCGGGTCAGTATCGCAGTACTGATCGCGAAGCCGAAGGTTACAACCGCAACAGCGCGGGATTACGCTGTACTGTTATCCCTGCATGCCGTTTCATACGGGACGGATCAATGAAAGTATTCAGGACATCGTCAGGCAATACAAATGGCATGTATTATGAGCTTTCTGCCGTAACTGTTTACAGTGTTTTGCGTTGCGATGTGTCAGTTGGATATTCAAATATTTCTGATTATACCGCCCGTTATTACCGCTATGAACGTGATGTTCCGGGAAAGGGTATGTCGCGGCCAGTGTGGGGGAAAGGACCTGTTGTTTCCCTCCTTTTTCGGTGTAAATATCTATCGCTTCGCTACTCAGTAGCGGATACCGATCTCATGCGTTTGAGGAATGAATGTTGTGTTCAATTTGACCATGTGTGGTAGAAATTACAATAAAAGCATATTATGCCCTTGACAACGAGATTACGATTTGCTTCATTTCATAACGGTTTTTTGGAGAATAGTCGACAATAGAACGTATTCACAATAGGAGCCAGTGGTGAAAAAGTTATTAATAGTACTACCGCTTGCCGTTCTGACGGTATACAGTGCCTGTGATAACAGGAAACCTGTGCATAAAGAATCAAAAAGCATGAATCAGGTTAAGGAGGTCAATACCGCTAAAGTCGAATTGATGGAAAGTGAGAAAGACCAGTTCCATAAAAATAGCGTTTTTGAAAGTGTGCGTAAGAAAAAACTCACGAATTTCGGTCACCTGAAAAAAGAACCGCCAGTCAGGACTCCTGACCTTGAATCACTTAATGAATCGCTTGGTTCGAGCAGAAAAATGCTTCTTGAAAAGGAGCACAAGGAATTATTGCCTATTAAGGGATCAACTCTTGTGCAGGGAGATTTTACATTTCCCGTATTCCCGTTTGACTATGAAAACAATATTTCCGGACTGAAACGTCTTGCCAAAGATTTTAAGCTTGAACAGATAATCGATAGGAAAAAGAGCGATTTGCTGAATGCCCAGGCGCTGACAGTTTGTGTTAATGAATATTTCAAGGGTCTTCGCGAGCCGACTCGTGAAGAGTTCTGGACAAAAACGAAACCTTCCGCAAAAACGATTGCAGCCCTGAAAAAAGAGGGGATCGGCGGCACGAGTGAACATTATGCCGCACTTCTCTGCCAGCTTGGATGTGCAATTGGACTGAATACACGGATGGTTTCTATGCATACTGTTTCTGATTCCGGAGAAATCCTGACACATACTGTCTGTGAAATGTATTTATGTACTTTTAATAAATGGGTGGTTTTTGATCCATACAAAAAAGCCACATATTATCTCAGGGGTGATGAACCTCAAGGAGCACTGGAACTTCGCGATGCAATGATGAATAGCCTGTTTATGGAGGTGACACCTGTTACATCCGCCGGTGATTTCAGTGATATTGTCAGCGTTCGTGAGAAATTGCTGCCCCTTTATGAGCATCTCTATTTATTCCGTCAAAATACTTTCCTCGATCAGAATCTGACCTGGCGTGATCTTTATGCAAATCATCTCGTCTGGGAAGATGTGCACGCTCCGGTTGCTGCCGGATCCTTTGATAAGGTTGATGTTTTCAGCAGTGATGGCAAGGAAGGTGTCGTGAAATACGTGACCCATGAAAATAAAGAATTCAATTGGCCCATCTCTCAAGTTCAAATACATATCGAACGCAAGGGAGAGTCGCATTTAAGGTTTTATCTTGATGCAACAGTACCGAATTTTGAGTCATTCTCCGTTCTCGTCTCAAGTGACGGCACTCAGGCTATTGAAGGTATTACAGGAAATACCTGGGATTACTATGGGACAGATATCGAAGCTGATATTCGGGCGAAAAACGTATTTGGCGCATATTCGGACAAGGCATTGGTGCTGATTGCCAGACTTTAATCTAACGATAGCGTTGTACTCCGCTGGAGGATTTTATGACACTCAATGAAGCGCTAATACTATCGTACATCAAACGCGGTATAGGATATGGATATAACATTCTCAGCCATATCAGGACAAGCCGTTCTGACGAGTGGGTGGAAATTTCGCGGGCTGGACTCTATAAAACGCTCGATAAGCTCGACAGGGCCGGTTATGTTACGAAAACCATGGAGCAGGACGGCAACCGTCCTCAGAAAAAGATGTACAGGATCAGCGAGGCTGGCGAAAAGGCACTGGCAGATTTTATTGATAAAGGCTTTGATTTCAGTTACCTGATGAAAAACAATCTGGATTCTTATCTTGTCACCGCTGTCGCAGCATCACCTGATGCTGGATTTCTCAATGAAAAGTTGGCGAAGAGGATCGAGGCTGTTGAACAGCACCTTCAGGATCTCGAGACGGAATGGCCCGACGATAAGGATCAGTACCCGTTTATTGTCTATGCGCTTTACCAGAGGCGGCTTGAAATGCTCGAGCAGGAATTGAAATGGCTGAAATGGCTGTCAGGCCATCTCGACAAGCTTTCCGGCGATGTCCTGCACATGACATGGTCTGAGGCTGCCGACTGAGTCTTGTATTACAAAAAATGAAAAAGCTCCCGAAATTTGATTTCGGGAGCTTTTTTTATCTGTACTGCGGATAGAATTCTTGTTAAATAAATTAGAAAATCAGCTCGTTTCGTTGACAGTCTCCGGTTCGCCTTCGAAACGGTCGATGACGGCGGAACCGACAACGTCGCCCCAAGAGTTGACTGTAGTCCTGCAGCGGTCGACAAACCAGTCTATTGAAAGGATCAGCCCGATTCCCTCAACGGGAAGCCCGACACTTCTGAGAACAACGACAAGAGTCACAAGGCCCGCCTGAGGTATCGCTGCGGCACCGATTGAACCGATAGTGGCTGTCAACAGCATGATACTCAGTTCCGGCACTCCCAGGGGGATGTTATACACCTGTGCGATGAAAATTGCCGCGACAACCTGGTAAAGTGCTGTGCCGTCCATGTTGACTGTTGCGCCGATGGGCAGAACGAAATCGGCAATGCGCGACGACACCTTGTTCTTTTCTGTGACAAGCGTTATGGACACTGGCAGTGTTGCCATACTGGAACCTGTCGAGAATGCGGTGAAAAGCTGCGGGATCATGTTTTTAATGAACTTAAGCGGTTTGCGCTTGGCTACAAACATGAGGATAAGTACGATTGTTACACTGCCATGAATGGCGAGGCCAAGAAGAACTGTCACTGCATAACGGGCCAGTCTGACAAGTTCAGCAACAAATCCCCCGGGAAGGTTCAGTTCCGCCTCTCCGATACTGCCCGCCGTCAGGCCGAAAATACCGAATGGGGCAAGGTACATCAGAAGGATGACACACTTGATCAGGGTGTCATTCATCGCATTGATGACATCAAGCAGAGGTTTCTTGGATGGCCCGATTGTTGAAAGCACTGCCCCGAAAATAAGGCTGAAAAGTATGAGCGGGAAAATGTTTTCGGCATACATTGACCGGAAAATATTACGCGGTATGAAATTGTTTAACAGTTCCTGTCCGCTGAGCCTCTTGACATTGGCCTTTATGCTGACACCTTTGCCAGCCGGTTTCGGTTCGACCTTGTTGCCGTTGTCGTCAATCCAGCGGTCGACAGAAAGAGATGTATCACTGACTCTTCCGTTTTTTTCGATTATACCGTTCAGATTCTGGTCTGTCAGATGTATGATGTGACGGTTGGCGTCGATATCGCTCGAGAAGGACATTTTACCTTCGAGTTTGAGTACTGAGCCACCGGAAAGAGGTGTTTGGACAATCCTGTAATTTGATTCCGGGAACTCGTTGGATTCGTATGTCCGTCCGGCGCCAGGCTTGATGATAATGACAAGAATGATACCTGTCAGGACTGCGAAAAAGGTCGTCACGAGATAATATGTGACTGTCCGCAAACCTATAGCGCCAATATGCCGGACATCTCCCAATCCGGAAACTCCGGCTATCATCGATGACATGATGAGGGGAATGACAAGTACGAAAAGAAGGTTCAGAAATATTATGCCGAGTATTTTGACATGGACAGCGAGGCGTGGCGCAAAATGCCCGAGAAGAATGCCGAATATCACAGACAGTATGATCGGCAGAACAGGGATCGAGCTGTTTGAAGATGTATCGCCATTGGGCGTTTGAGTCATACCTGCTCCTTTATGTTGGATTGAATAAGGACGGAATATATCAGTTGCGAATAGTGAGGCCGCCGTGTTGCTGTAAAGCGAATATAATCATATTGACGGCGAATTTCAACGGGAGAGTATTCTTTGCAGGACGATTCCATGCGAGCGTATAGGGACGGTTCGAAAAAATAGCGACAATACGTCCTTTGTATTTCACCGCCAGAAGTGGTGACGTGTTCACAATCGGGCCGTCTCTCAGTATTGGCGCTCCATCGGGAAAATCATTGAAAATTCCGAAAAGACTATGCCCTTTATTGATTTCTGAAAAGCGGGCTTCTTTTCCGATTGTCTCCCGGATCATTTTCTTGAATGACTGTTCTGCCGGGCTGTTCCTGCTTGTGGCCAGCGTGTTTTCGCCGTAAATAAATCCCCCGTTTTCGAGATAACGTTTCACATTTTCCGTTTCATCGGCTGTCAGAGTGAATTTCTCCTCAGAGGTGATAATCACAAACGGTATTTCGAGTAGATAAGATGATCCCAGTTTGAGACCGGCGTATTCATTGACATACACGCCACTCGTATTGTTCATCTGCTCGCTGATAGTCGAGAGTGTTTTGTTGAACTGATCGCGCGGACGTGGAAAGTCCCGCCCCCGTCCGATTGCGATTGTCGCCTGGCCTTTGACATTTGTTTTATTACTACTGTCAGAGATCAGTGTCGCTTTCAGTATTTTGGGAACTGACCGCTCCTGTGCTCCGGTTTCAAATGAACCGAAGCACAGGATTATGCCGAGAATCCAGAGTAGTTTATTCATAATACCTGTCTGAATTGACACGTGCCGTTATCAGACGCCGGCAACGCGTTTTTTGTATTCATCGAGTGCCTCACGCAGGCGTTCGTGGGCAGTGGTATCGCCGGGAACGTTGTGCGAAGGATGGATGTAGAGCTTTTCACCGCGTTCAACGAGAATTTCCGCTACTGTGGTGATGGTCATCCAAACTACGGTTACAAAGGCCATTGTCGAAACAGGGCCAATATAGTCGAAATGGTCTTTCAGCGGAACGGAGGCATCACGAGCCGGAACACAGGTGTCGATCACGACATCCGCGATTTCAGGCAGGCGTTTCCCTGATGAATGACGGGATGCCACGGTGCTGTATTCTTCCGCAGAACCGCAAGTGACAATTTTCATGCCTTTCTCTTTAGCCTCGAGCGCGATATCGATATTCACGTTATTGATACCGGAATGGGAGAACATCCACATGGAGTCCTTGGGGTCGAACGTGTAGCTCTTCATGATCTCGTTGCCATAACCCTCGACTCTCTCGAGGAAAACGAACTGATGGACGCCCATCTCGCCGGTGATATGGGTGAAAAACGAAAGAGGAAGTTCGATCATGGGGTGAAAACCGACGAATCCACCGATTCTCGGATACATCTCCTCGATGGGCAGTGTCGCGTGGCCGCAGCCGAATGTATGCACCCAGCGTCCGGCGGCAATACTGTCAGCCATGATTTCTGCTGCAGCCCTGATATTGTCCTGCTGGGTATTTTCAATTTTGTACATAATCGCGCGTGTGTTGTCGAGCCATTGTTTGGCAAGCATGGATGTCTCCCTTGTGATAATTAGTGGTTAGTGATAGTTTTTTTCTGTTGGCGTGTCCAGAAAAGATAAATGCCGATCTGGCAGATAATACTGATTGAAACAATTGAAAAAGACAGCCTCAGCCCTTTAAGCTCCCCCATGAAACCCATGAGCCACGGGATGAACATGCCGCCGCAGAGTGCCATGACCATCGCGATTCCGAACGCAGTGCCGGTTATCTCGGGATACAGTTCACCAACGTGCGCGAGAATGACGGGGAAAACTGCCGCAAAACCGGCGCCGATAAGCATCAGGCCCAGAACCGCCGGGAGAAGAGAGGAAGACACTGTCAGGATTATCGTACCCGCAAGGGCCGTAATAAAACATATGTTGATGAGCAGGCGGGGGGAGAGACGCTTCAGAAGTAGGTTAAGTGCCAGCCTCGCCGCTGTCAGGCCCAGCCAGTAAAAAGACATGTAAAGCACTGCCCGGCCGGGATCGATACCGAATTCAGATGAAAAAAACGATGATACCCATCCGCCGGTGGCGATTTCAATACCGCTTTCGAAGAAAAGAACAAAACCGAGCAGAAGAAGTGACTTGCTTTTGAGAAGGGTGACCATTTCCCTGACAGGAAATCCCTGCGACATTTTCGGTTTCGGGAATGCTGTTGCGATGAAAAAGAAAAACGGGATAAGGACAATGGCAGCGATAGCGAATATGACAGATTCATAACTCACTTTACCGATCAGCTGTCCGAGTGCGAATGGAACACCGAATGCGCCTATCCCGAAAAAGACACCGAGCAGACTCAGTCCGGCGCTTTTGCCTTCCTCGCTGATCTCCGAGACAATCGCGTTGGTGGCGCCGTTGATCACTCCGCCGCCGAAACCGATAAGGAGCAGTGAGGCCCGGATCATGGCAATTCCGGTGGCCATGGCGATTCCGGCAAGACTTGCTGCGATTGCACCGGTGGAGAGGATAAGTAGAAGCTTGTAGCCGAAACGGTCGACAATGGGGCCAAATAGTACCGATCCCGCGAACATCCCGAAAGTCATGAACAGAAACAGTCCGGCCGAATCAGAGGCGCTCAGACCGAATTTCCCTGTCATGGAAGGGAGGATCGAACCCAATGTTGTCATCATGATACCGAAAACGAGCATGCCGAGACAGGATGCGGAAAATACACGCTGTCTTTTATAGTCGGGCACAAAGCCTCCTTTATACGTGAATTGATTGCATTTCCTGATGGATGTTATTCCGGCAGGACAATCCCCGCCGATTCAAATGCAAGCCGTCCCGCACCGATCAGGCCGCTGTCATCACCGAGCGCCGAGGCGGCAAGGCGAACCTGTGTCATGCTTATCGGTTGGGCCCATTGGGCAGCCTGACTGGCGATTCGATCGAGAAAACGGACCGCGGGGCCGAATACTCCACCACCGAACACAATTACCTCGGGATTGAATATGCTTATCAGGTTTGCGGTTGCCATACCCCAGAATTCGATACAGATATCGAGTGTTTTCACCGCCAGCCAGTCATTCCTGTCAAAAGCTTCGAAAACCTCGTGAGCAGTTAATTCATCCGGTGAAAATTCATCAAGAAGGGATGTCTTGCGGCCGTTTTCCTCAAGAAGAAGGTGCGCTGTCTTGGCGATACCGTCACCCGAGGCATATGTCTCGAAACATCCGCAGGCCTTGTAACGGTCGAGAAAAGGTCGGTTGAGTGCCATCCAGCCGACAGAGCCCGCGATGTCCGATGCGCCGTGGAGAATACGGCCGTCGGCGATAATACCCGCGCCTATTCCGGTACCCACCGCAAGGTAGATGGCGTCTGAAGCTCCCGCCGCCGCGCCGTGCCAGGTTTCGCCGAGAATATAGCAGGTCCTGTCGCTTTCGACTGAAACAATAGTGGAATCATTATCGCAAAGCGTCGCTATTTCCGATTTCAGCGGGTAGCGTTCCCAGCCGGGAATGTTTGGAGCCCAGACAGAGCCATCATCGCTGTAGGCAATGCCGGGAACAGATACACCGATTGCCTTTGGTATAGAATCAGCTTTTTCCATAATGCACGAAAGCTGGGCGGTGATCAGTTCGCCCACATCGTCGCCGCCTTTACCATTCAGATAATCGATTTCCCGATGGATGATTTCGCCGGAGTCATTCCAAAGAGCGCCTGCGAGCTTTGTTCCTCCAAGATCAAGTGAAATGAACGTCATGTTGTCCCTTTTTGTCTGGAATATGTGTGACTAATATACAATTTTCGGATTTCAACTCATATAAAAAAAGACTCCCGGAGTGTTTCCGAAAGTCTTTTTTTATGCATTGTGTATTTTCTACTATTTATTATTCGCCAATGCATAGGCTACGATATTTACGCCCATTTTTAACTGTGGCTCGTTATTGGAATATTCATTCCATTTGACGCAATAGCCCTTGTTGGAAAGAACGCAGACAAGACGGCCGTTGAGATAGACACCCTCGAGGTAATGAACAGACTTGTTTAAGACGCCAATATCTACCGGACCTTCTTTTGTGATTTTCGTCGAGGTAATAACGGCCTTGTTTTCCACCCCGATTGGAGGTTTGTCGAAATCGAAAACAGTATGATAAATTTCATGAGAATTCTGAAGGATCTCAAAACGAACACTGCCGAGTGAATCGCGTATCAGTTTACGGAACGTTGCCTCGACTTCATTGTTCTCATGCTCGGCCCTGGCGTTTTCCAGAAGGATGAATCCCCCGTTCCTGAGATAATTTGCGAGGTTGGCGCGTTCCTCCGGGGTGCTTTCAAAACTTTTGTCAGCGATCAGGCAGACAAAGGGGTAATTCATGAGCTTTTCATCGCCAAGCCTGACCTGACCGGGCAGTGTGGCGCGAATCGGCGAGTACTTAGTTAGAGCTTCCTTGAGATTGATAATCGAGCGTGAGCAGGACTGCGGGAATAGCATTCTTTCGGTTACCAGCATGGGGAGTTCGATAGTGGCGGCCTCGATTTCTTTGCCGCTGCCGGTGTCCTGAACTGCAGGCGTTTGGAATCCGACCTGGATAAAAGAACAGGAAGTGCAGGCGGCGAGAACGACAAGCAGAGCAAGGAACAAAAATCTTTTCATGGCATTTCCTCCTGTTTTGTTCTAAATTTACCACTCTAACACTTGAAGTATACGTTTTTTATATATAAAAGCAAGTTTTTTTTTATTGGCCTTTGTCACTGCGGAAGCTATTGCGTATATTAGTCATATGTTTATTTCAAGAAAAGGAGCATGTGCGTGAATGGTTTCGAAAGTTTCATTGCCTGGCGCTATCTTCTGGCGAGGAAAAAGACTGGTTTCATTTCGATTATATCGCTGATATCCATTGCCGGTATAGCTCTCGGCGTGGCAGCGCTGATTATTGTTCTCTCCCTGATGAACGGTTTCTCGAAAGAGCTCAGGACCCGTCTGGTCGGTATGCAGGGGCATATCTGGGTGTCTTCGATCCTGGATGGAGGCGGAATGCGGGATTATGAGGATGCGATGGATACGCTCGAAAGTATCCCGGGCGTAACTGGAGCTTCCCCGTTCTGTGTCTATAAGACCGTACTCATGGGGCCTTCGAAACAGAACCAGTATGCCGCGGTGGATGCCAGTGGCACCGATCTTTCCACAATCGGTGACATATCCGATATACGCGATTATATCACCGACGGCTATCTCGATTTTTCTACAGACGAGGATGGTATTCCCGGAATTGTTATCGGCTGGTATGTAGCTCAAAACCTCGGTGTGTATAATATCGGTGACAAAGTATACATGATGGGGATGCTCGATGAGGATGGTATGAACGATATTCTTGGTGGCGTGATGCCTCCGCTGATTCCGTTCCGGGTAACAGGTATGTTCAGCAGCGGCTATTATGATTATGACAACTCTGTTGTGCTTATTGATATGAAAAAAGCCCAGGAAATCATGGGGTATGACAATAAAGTCTCCGGGATATCCTTGAAAATCGAGGACGCGTTCGCTGCGGAGAAATACACGGAACAAGGCGGACTTATCGAACAGGAACTTGGAAAATACCCTTATTTCTCCAGCAACTGGATCGTGCGCAACAAAACCCTGTTCAGTTGGATGCAGCTTGAAAAATGGGCGGCGTTCATCGTGCTGAGCCTGATCATTCTTGTCGCGGCTTTCAATATTGTCAGCAGTCTCATCATGATGGTCATGGATAAAACGCGCGAGATTGGCATTCTTAAATCAATGGGGGCAAGTAAGGCCTCAATTCAGCGGATTTTTGTTTACCAGGGCGCTTTTGTCGGGATATCCGGCACACTGCTTGGCAGTGTCATCGGCTATACTGTCTGCATGATTCAGGATAAATACAGGATTTTGAGCCTTCCTGCCGATGTCTATTTCGTCAGCGCCGTGCCGGTCGAGCTCCAGATGAGTGATTTTCTCGCCATAACCATCGTCGCAATGCTTCTCTGCTGGGTTTCAAGTGTTTATCCCGCGAGAAAAGCCTCGATGCTCGATCCTGTCGACGCCATACGGGCTGAGTGAGGGTAATGATGGAAACAGGAGGCTCAGGTACAGTGGAAAACGTTATTCTGTCGGCGCGCGGTATTATGAAGTATTATTCGATGGGCGGTGACTCTCTCGAAGTGCTGAAAGATCTCGATCTCGACCTTCATGCCGGTCGAATTCTTGCTGTTGTCGGCGAGTCGGGAGCAGGGAAGTCGACACTGCTTCATATTCTCGGGATGCTCGATCGGCCAAGTTCAGGAAGTCTGATTCTTGATGGCGAGGATCTTTTTCTGAAAAATGACGAAGAGCTCGCGGTATATCGTAATCGTTATATCGGCTATATATATCAGTTCCATCACCTTCTCCCTGAGTTCACTGCGCTTGAAAATGTCCAGATGCCGGCACTTATCAACGGCAAATCCCGGACACAGACACATGAACGGGCGGCCGGGCTCCTGGATCAGGTCGGACTGTCAGGAAGAATGGAACATCGTCCCGGCGAGTTGTCCGGCGGCGAACTTCAGCGTGTTGCTGTCGCGCGGTCGCTCATGAACGAGCCTTCTATTGTTCTTGCGGACGAGCCCTCTGGGAACCTTGATCACAAGAACTCAGAAAAACTCCATGATCTCTTGTGGGGGCTTGCCGGAGAACACAAATGCTCGTTTGTCATTGTTACTCACGATACATTCCTGGCCCGTCGGGCTGACAGGCTCATGATGCTCAGGGATGGTAAGCTCGAGGAACTGGCTAAGGATAATCTTGACGAACAAAAAATATATTGATGCGTATAATTATTTGATAGATGTATCGAAACAGGTGCTAAAGACAGATGGTTTTGACCTGTGATCATTTGTGTATGATGAAAAGTGGAATATGCCATGAAATGCCAGATATGCAACATAAATGAAGCTCAGATCGTTTTCACGCAGATCGTGGACAGCGAGAAGGTTGTCATGCAGATATGCCTCGACTGCGCTCGCGAACGGGGATTGAGTATTGAATTTGAATCTGCCGAAAAGACCCCGGAGATGGGGGGGAGTGTGCTCAACGGGAAATCTGGTGCATCCGACGCTTTGTCACGGGATGAGGATATTCCCGATATAACCTGTAAGGTTTGCGGGCTCAGTTTCCGTGAGTTTAAAAAAGACGGTCTTTTTGGCTGTGATGGCTGTCATGAGGCTTTCGGTGAACATGTGCGTGAGATCCTCAAGAAAATCCACGGGCACACAGAACATCAGCAGATTGAGCCAATAAAAATATCACCCAGGGCCGGTGCACGCGACGAGCTGAAAAAACTTCGTACAGAACTGGAAATGGTTATTGCCAGCGAGGAATACGAGAAGGCCGCTGAGTTGCGCGACAGAATATCAGAAATTCAGAGCAGGCTGGAGGAGTCATGAGTATCGAGTCAATGGTATATTCCCTTCCCAACTGGCTGAATGAAGAGGGTCCAGAGGACAGCGTTGTTATCTCATCAAGGGCGCGGTTGGCGAGAAATATCAAGGGTTATGTATATGCTCATCGTGCCGGGGAAAAATCGAGAGCCGAAATTGTCGATCTTGTTGTCGATGCCGCTCCCGGCGCTGGATTCGATTCTTCCCGTCTCTATCGCAATGATGGCCTCGATGAGCGAGGACGCATGATTCTTGCGGAACGTCATCTTATCAGCCCGGCCCTTGCCTCCAGAGAAAGCAATGCCGGTGTGCTGTTAGGGGAAAACGAAAACTCCTCGGTCATGATCAATGAGGAAGATCATCTGCGTATACAATCCCTTACTGCCGGTTTCGATCCTGATACAGCTTTGAGTGAGGCGATTGAGATGGCAAGGAAGCTCGGTGAGGAAATACCGTTTTCTCTTTCACCCGAGTTCGGGTATCTGACAGCCTGTCCCACAAATATGGGGTCCGGTCTGAGGATATCAGTTCTGATGCATCTACCGGCGCTGGTGATGAGCAATGAAATACAGAAGGTTCTTCGCAGTACCAGCCAGATAGGCTTTTCAGTCAGGGGACACAGGGGTGAGGGTAGTGATGTTGTCGGCAATATGTTCCAGATTTCAAATCAGAAATCCTTCGGCCTGAGCGAGTCTGAAATTCTCGAAAAGCTGAAGAAAATTGTCGCGACCGTTATAGAATATGAAAAACATGCCGCAAACTTTCTCATGCGGGAGGCCTCGGAACGGCTTCTGGATAAAATCTGGCGAAGTGTCGGGATTCTTAAGACTGCCCGGGTGCTGTCGTCGCTCGAACTGATCAATCTTCTATCGGCGGTCAGGTTCGGTTTGAGCCTTGGTGTTCTTGACACACCGCTCAAGCGGAATTTGAATGAGCTCATGATTTTGACGCAGCCGGCACACCTTCAGGCACGGCATGAGGAGAACCTTGCTTCGCTTGAGCGTGATAAGGCGCGGGCGGATATTGTCCGGGAACGTTTTGTTGACGTTAGCGTATGAATGTAGTATATTATAGAGTAATGAACGTCTTCCGTTGTTACGGTTGCAGATAAAACATTTTTACAGGTCATTTTTCTGACAGGGCCGTTTTCTATACGTGACGCAGTCACCTTCATCCTTAGGGCCGGAGATGTCAGCATGAATAATATGTTTACTGATAGAGTGAAAAAAGTCCTCCAGTACTCGCGGGAGGAATCCGCAAGGCTAGGGCACGATTATATCGGCACCGAGCACATACTGCTTGGGTTGGTGAAAGAGGGGCAGGGTGTCGCAGTTGCGGTGCTCTCCAATCTCGGTATCCAGCTCGATACTTTGAAGAAATCCATTGAGGAGGCGATACAGACCTCGTCGGGTTCGATGGTTCTTTCAGATGTGCCTTTTACTCCGATGGCAAAACAGGTCCTAGAGATCGCGGCGCAGGAAGCACGCGACATGGGGAATAATTATATCGGCACCGAGCATATCCTGCTCGCGCTGACCAAGAATAAAAACGGAATTGCCGCCCAGATTCTCAGTGTTTACGGGACCGACTACAAGGCTGTCCGGGAAGAGGTCATGAGCATTCTTTCCGGTACCATGAAAGGCGAAAAGACGGATCAGGAAAAAGGCAATCTGCCGTTCATCGAGCATTACGGCCGTGATCTGACACAGCTTGCCCGTGAGGAGAAGCTTGATCCGATAGTTGGACGTGACAAGGAAATCGAGCGTATGAGCCAGATCCTTTCGCGCCGCAAGAAGAACAATCCGGTGCTTATCGGTGAACCCGGTGTTGGAAAGACTGCCATTGTCGAAGGTCTTGCTCAGCGTATTGTCGAGGGTAATGTTCCACAGAACCTTATCGACAAGAAGCTCATTTCTCTCGATATGGGAAGTATGGTTGCCGGTACAAAATACCGCGGCCAATTCGAGGAGCGTGTCAAATCGATCCTCAGCGAACTTGCCCAGACAAAAGAAGTCATCATATTCATAGACGAGATACATACGATAGTCGGAGCCGGTTCGGCGGAAGGCACCCTTGATGCCTCGAACATGTTCAAGCCTGCGCTTTCACGCGGTGAGCTCCAGTGTATTGGTGCCACCACGCTTGACGAGTACCGGAAATACATCGAGAAAGACGGTGCTCTTGAACGCCGTTTCCAGCAGGTGCTGGTTGATCCGCCCTCGGCTGATGACACTGTTCAGATTATCAAGGGTTTGAGAAGCCGCTATGAAGAGCATCACTCGGTTACTATTACTGATGAGGCTATCATTTCTGCGGTCAGGCTCAGCGATCGTTATATTTCGAACCGTTATCTGCCTGATAAGGCGCTCGATCTCATCGATGAGACCGCATCGCGCATTCATTTGAACAAGATTACACTGCCCGATTATATCAAGGATCAGGAAAAGCTCATTCGCGAAACCGAATCCAAGAAAAACCTCGCTATCGAGGAACAGGATTACGAAAACGCCGCCAATCTCCGTGACAAGGAACGGAGCCTCAAGGAGGAACTCGAGCGGATGAAAAGTGAATGGCGCGAGAAAGGTAAAAACGAGGTCGTATCTGTCACAGAGGAAGATGTTGCATTTGTGACAAGCCTTATTACCGGTATTCCGCTTTTCCGCCTTGCCCGTTCCGAATCGGAACGTCTGCTTGAAATGGAACAGGAGCTTCGCAAGCGTATTGTCGGCCAGGACGAGGCAATAACAGCTGTCTCGCGTGCAATCAGGCGTGCCCGTGCCGGCATCAAGGATCCGAACCGACCCATCGGCTCATTCATTTTCCTTGGTCCAACCGGTGTCGGCAAGACCGAACTGGCACGTGTCCTCTCGTCATATCTCTTTGAGGATCCCGAGGCACTGATTCGGATTGATATGTCTGAGTACATGGAGAAGTTCAATGTATCGCGACTTGTTGGAGCGCCTCCGGGTTATGTCGGTTACGAGGAGGGCGGTCAGCTGTCCGAGCGTGTCAGAAGGAAACCATATTCGGTTGTTCTGCTGGATGAAATTGAAAAAGCTCATTCGGACATTTTCAATATGCTTCTCCAAGTACTGGATTCCGGCCATCTGACAGACAGTTTCGGCAGAAAGGTCGATTTCAAGAATACGATTCTTATCATGACTTCTAATCTCGGTGCTCGTGAAATCGGTATCGGCAAGAATCTTGGATTCCACACCGATACATTTGAAGATGATTACAGCTCGATGGAAAAGAAAGTCATGAGTGAGCTCAAGAAGACTTTCAATCCCGAATTCATCAACCGTATCGATGAGACAGTGGTGTTCCGGGCCTTGAATAACGATGCTATCCTTGAGATTATAGATATTCTCATGGGTGATGTTTCCAAACGGCTCACTGAAAAGAATATTGATCTAAGGGTTACCGTGAAGGCGAAGGAATTCCTTGCAAAAGAGGGCTACAATCCCATGTATGGCGCCCGTCCTTTGAAACGGGCTATACAGAAATACATTGAGAATCCGTTTGCCGAAGAAATCCTTGAAGGCCGTTTTGCCGAAGGCTCTGTTGTGCAGGTGGATGAGCGGGATGGCAAAATTGTCTTTGAAGAGCTTACCGGTGAATCGGAAGAAGCCACAAAGAGCTGATCGTGCCCTGTGAGCCTCCGAGCTTATCGGTGCGGACAGGTTTGACAGGTATGCTGATAGAAAGAAAAAGCGCTCATTACTTGTGATGTCAATTTGCAAGAAGGGCGCTTTTTTCCTATATCAGGCTTTTTTTCCATGGAAAGTGTTCTGCGTTAATATTTAGGGGCTTTCGTGAAAAAACGCATATGGATACTGATCCTGACTGCTGGTATCATTGTTATTATGATGGCCGGGCTGATCGCGATCAGGCACTACGGATACGATACACGTTTCCGGGAAAAAATTAATGAAATCGTGTCCGAATCATTGGGTGGGGAGTTCGAGTCCTCGTCCGTGTATATCCTCCCGTGGTCTTTCGGTGTTAAAGACGCCCGTTTCAGACTTTCCGGTATTCCTGTCGAATTTGCTGTTGAAAAAATCAGTATTGAATA
Organism: Candidatus Latescibacterota bacterium; assembly: GCA_963668435.2. Lineage (GTDB taxonomy): Bacteria > Latescibacterota > Latescibacteria > Latescibacterales > Latescibacteraceae. The sequence continues at coordinate 280,557 of CAXXSC010000010.1, read as the reverse complement.
CAATATTTTCAAAGTTATTACCAACAAATTCCAGTTCGCCTCCGGTGCGAGAAATATTTTTCTGGACAGTCCCCACCTTACATATTTGATCGAAGAAGATCCGGCTGATACAATGAAAACTGAACAGCTGAAGTCATCTGAACTTGACCTCACAAGGCTTCCGGGAATACGTGTTGTTATCCTCGATGCCGCAGTCAGCGTATCGAAAGGAGATTCAAGTCTTGTTTTAGCTAAGGGCATCGACGGTTGGCTTGATGCGCGCAGCCCCCATAAAATCATCATGCATGCAGATGGCGCCGTTCTTAATAAATCGGACAATACTACGTGGGAAGCCCAGTTAACGCGTGATTTGAGCAGCTATACCCTTACTCTTGATTCAGAAGGCTGTACATTGACCGATAGCAACTTATCACTTCTTACCGGAGATATCAGGCCGGAAGGTGGTATTTTCGATCTGGTTTACGAACGGAAAAAAGAAGGTTCGGCTGTCACGCAAAACGGAAGTTTCACGCTCAATGAAGCTGCGTTCAGTCTCGATGGAACAAATATAAAAGTCGATGATATCTCTGCGTCTGGCCGCATCCTGACAGATGAACTCATTTTCGATAAATCAACAGCGTTGCTCTGGGGATCACGGCCCGAGCTTTCGGGAAGTCTTATATATGATCCCCAGCCGTTTCTTTCGCTTTCCGTCAATGCCGACTCGATAGATGTCGAGACGGTTCTTACGGAACTGTATCCTCGCAACAAACGTAATCCCAGTGGTTCGCTCAGGCTCGAAGCAGAAGTGAAGGGGCCGCTTGACGATTTGACCCTCAGTCTCGATGCTTCATCAGACAGCCTTCACTACATGGAGGCCAGCCTTGGGAAAAGTGAGTTGCAAGCAACTCTCAATCAGGGGAATGTCCGGCTCAACAAATTGACAAGCCATTTTAAATCGTATGAATTACGCGCGAGCGGACGTTCGACTTCCGTTGTGGACCTTCAAACTGAAAAAAAATTTGATCTGGATTTTACCGCCTATCGTCTCAAAGATAAGAGCCGTCTGTTAAACCTTGCGATCAACGGCCGGGCAAATATTGCAGACGAGAGTTATGCGGCCCGTTTTACGACCTCTTTTCCGTTTGCAGATGGCAGTGTTCCGTCGGTCAGAAAGGTATCAGGTTCGCTTTCTCTTCGTGGTGATGAGCTCATGGTCGACGCGAAAAATGATTATATCAAGCTTGGCGGGAAAGTGATGAATGTGTATGATCAGGATGTCAGCGTTCAGTCGAAACTGACATTGACATCTTTCCCGATTTTGAATTTCTGCGGTCTCGCCGATACGAGTTTTGTGATCCAGGGGGAAAGTGAAATTTCGGGCGGCACGGAGACTTTGACCTTAAAGAACGATCTCCGCCTGTCATGGGGTAACAGAATGAACTCTCATTTTTCCGGCGCTGTTATCGCGGAAAACCTGCTTGAGGATTCTATCTCGATCGGTCTTGAAGGCGCACTTGACGATCACAGGCTGTTCAAATCGAAAGCTATGAACTGGTCGCTGAATTTCCGATCCGACAGGGAAAAATCATATGCACAGATTCATGATCCGCAAGGTCTCAGGATGTCTGTAGCTATTGATCATGCCAGCGGTGCGATCAATGGAGAAGCAATGCTCGATCAGCTTCCATTGGAATGGATCATCGATATCGCACGCTATTCCGAATTCGGAGAAACAGGCAAAATCACCGGAAAAGCAATTATCGACGGAACTATAACAGAGCCGCGTTTCCATACTCCGGACTATATTCAGGCAACTGAACTCAAGGTCGGAGGACTTGACCGTCTTGTCGGAACCGGGCTTGTGCACGGTGGTTTGAGCGAACTTGTTTTTGAGGATTTCAATGTCTCTCGCAAGGGCATCCATATACTCCATTCTGACAGCGGCTGGCGCAAGGGCGAACGATATGTGCTCCATGCAGTCGGAGACAATGTCCAACTCGCGGCAATTGATGATATCATCAGCGATACACGCAAAACCGATGGTATTGCCAATTATGATCTCACAATTGCTTTCAGCCGCTGGCAGGCAGATATCGATGGTGATTTCACTGTCAGGGACGGTCATTTTTACGATATCCCGTTTACAAGTCTCTCAGCGACACTCGACGGCGGATCTGATGGATTTATTGTCCGAGACTGCCGGATAGAGAGGGAGGGCGTATACCATGGACGGGGTTCCGCGGAAAGTGGATTTTTCTGGGAAAACAGTAAAGAGGATTCTGGACTCAAGATGGACCTCGTTTTCGAGGGCGACCTCCTGAAAGTGCTTCCCGCCCTGACCGGTAGTATCAAGTCGGCGAAAGGGCAGAGCCAGCTTATGATAACCATGGGCGGCACCTGGGTTGACCCAATGGTCATGGATGCCGAACTTTTTGTTTCCGGCGCCAGCATCGAGCCTGCTTTTCTCGTTGACAGCATTGACAATATAAATGCGACACTGACTGTTGACGAGACCGCGAGGATGGAAAACGGGTTCCTGCCGGTCACCGTTGTCAATGCCACGGGTGATATACTGGGAAAAAAACTGTCGGTCAGGAATGTGGATCCTGGAAAAGTCACTGTCGCCAATCCTGATTACGAGGGTTTGTTGAGCATAATAAATGAACAGGCTAATCTTGATTTCGGCGTGCTCAACTGTCAGATAATCAGCGAAAATCAGCGGGATTCAGCTGTCGAGTTTCACGTGCCTGGTTTCATGAAAGAGAAAGAGACGGGGCGGTTTTCCATAGGTGACAACAATGGTTTCGGGGTGATAGTAGGCGCATCGACTGACGGTGATCATCTTACCGCCTATATTGGTGGGGAATTGAATGTCCTTTCCGGTGATGTCCATTTTCCACTTATTCAGGCTCCGGATGAAGATGATGATGACAGTGATGTGTCCTTTCTCGATGATATTTACTGGAATATTAAACTTAATGGCGGTCAGAACGTCAATTATGTACACGAACAGAATATGCAGCTCAGACTGGGGGGGACGACTGTTTCAAAAACAATGGTTAAACTCGATGAAAATACTGAGTTTAATGTAAAAGGCCGTCTTTCGGATGACAGTTTCAGAGTCACCGGTAAAGCACGTTCATTCTCCGGTTCAATCTATTATTACGGTGCTGAGTTCACATTGGAGCGTGCCGAGTTAACCCTTGACTCCTCGAACAGTTTCCAACCGGCCACGCTTGCGGCAAAAGCGCAGGCGATTGTGTATGACGATGCGACCAATTCCGATACCGAAATTTATCTCAATATCTATTTTGTCGACAAGGATACAGGTTCACGCCGGGAGGCCTCCGGCTATCAGGGGCAGATACGTGATAGTTTCCGCACAGCGGATACCAGCAGCACCATAGATGCAGGCCCGTTGGGGAAACTGATGATTGAATTCAGCAGTTCGAATCCCACAGACGATACATTGGAAAAGATTCTGGCACGCCTCGGTATTTCCGCCGACAATATACTCGGTGCTGCCACAGGAGCGTTTGCCGCCGGTATCGAAAACTACTATTTTGATCCTCTCATGCGGCCACTGGAGGATGCTGTAAGGCGCTATACTCATCTCGATGTTGTTCAGTTGACACCGTCGATGCTGGGTAATTTCATGCGTTCTCAGATCGGTTCAATCAACCGTTTCGGTACTGATAGTGAGTATTTCCTTTTTGACAGAAGCCGTATCATGGTCGGCGAGTATTTTTTCAACGACTGGTTTCTATCCTATAGAGGACAGTACGGACTCGGACGAGATTATCTCAGACGTCGCGAACGAGGTTTCTACCATGAATTTGGGTTGCAGTATATTTTAAAGCACAATACCCGTTTCCAGTTGAACTATAATTATGACGAAATTATCAATAAAGCTGACAGGCGTTTTGAAATTCGTTATGACTTTGAATTCTGATTGTGCTTTTTGATGTAATTTCATATATTTAATAATCTATGTCGATTTTAAGACTATACATTCCGTTGAACACGGAAAATTTTCAAAATGAATGAGATATTAATATGATTATGAATGACCTGATGCCCTCGCGGTTTTCTGTTTTTTCACGTGTAAGTTTATTTGCCCTTCTTATTGTGCTTTTCTGCGTTTCCGGTATTTCTGTTTCTTTCGCTCAAACGAATACCAGGATCATGGAGATCGAGGTTACGAGTAATCGTGATGGTGATAGTGCCAAGGGCCTCGAAAGTATGGTAAAAAGCCAATGTGGCCTTTCTGTGGGCAGTCTGCTTTCCCGTGATGCTGCGAGCGAGGCGGTAAAAACTATATGGCAACATCAGCTTTTCGACAATGTAACTGTTTCCCAGGAGTCGGTTGAGGGCGGAGTCAAGGTCATTATTCATGTCGAGGTTCGTCCCCAGGTCAATTCGATTACGACTACCGGCTTTGAGGAAATAAAGGAAGAAGAGGCGCTTCAGGCCATAAAGCTTTCAAAATATCTTTTCATCAGTGAAAGCAGGATTGTTCAAATGCGCCAGGCCCTTCTCGATATGTACAAGGAAAAGGGATTCCTTCGTGCCGAGGTTTCGTTCGAACTGAAACCTCTTGAGAGTGATTCAACCAGGGTTGATGTTACTGTCACGGTCAATGAAGGTAAGAAGATCAAGATCAAGAAAATTTCCATCGAGGGAAACCAGAATATCAGTGACCGCAAGCTCAAGAAGAAAATGAGCACCAAGGAACACCGCTGGTACCGTTCTGGTGAATTCAAAGAAGAGGATTTCGAGTCTGACAAGGAACTCATTGTCGCTATGTACAAGATGGAGGGCTATCGCGATGCGGTCGTACTCCGGGACAGTGTTCATTTCGACGATAAGGACGATATGGTTAACCTGACGCTCTTTGTCAGCGAGGGGCAGAAATACAAGTTTGGCAGTTCCTCTATAGAGGGTAATGTTCGTTTCACTGAAGAGGAACTCCGGGCGCATATGAAATATGCCGAAGGCGATTTCTTTAATGAAATGCTTGTGCAGATGGCCATGGTCGATATAATGACCGCCTATAACAATCAGGGGTATTTGCAGGCCCAGGTCAATCCGGTGCAGATTGCTCATGGCGATACGGTGGATATTAAATATGAGATTGCCGAGTTCTTTGTGGCGAAGATTGCGAAAGTCATAGTCGAGGGAAATACAAAAACCCACGAAAAGGTTATCCGCCGTGAAATCGAGCTTCTTCCCGGAGAATCGTTTAACCGTGAAAAACTGGAGCGTTCATACCGTGAAATCATGGCGCTTAATTTCTTCGATCCCAGTGGCGTCAATTTTGAATACGATCCTCCCGATGAAGAAAATAATGTCAATATTCGTTTCAAGGTCAAAGAGCGCTCGACCGGTATCGCACAGGTTGGCGCCGGTTATTCCGAACGCGATCGCTTGGTGGGAACGCTCGGTTTCCAGAACTCCAACCTTTTCGGACGGGGTCAGTCGGTAAGTGTCAATATCGATCAGGGATCGAGGCGTAAGGCTTTCCAAACATATTTCACCGAACCCTGGCTTCTGGATACGCCGACAATTTTCACATTCAGCCTTTATCACATCATCCGCAGTGATTACACCACGGCATTTGATCAGGAAACCCGACGCGGCGGATATGTCCGTCTCGGACGAGAGCTTAAATGGCCGGATTATTCCCGTGCCTATATCACCTACCGTCTGGAGGATATTGATTATGCCAACCCGTCGGAATACTACTCCTATTATCTTGTGACAGGTAAGACCTCGTCTGTCAGCCTCGCATTCAAGCGTGATTCGACAGATATGCCCCAGTTTGCCACCAAGGGTTCGAAGAGCGCTGCCATTGTCGAGGTTGCCGGCGGTCCGCTAGGTGGTGATCTATCATACTATAAATACCTTATGATGAACGAAGTATATTATCCGCTTTTCTGGAAGCTTTCTTTTGTCGTACGTTCGAGGATGGGATACCTGAAAGGGTATCGCGAGGACCGTTTTGTACCGTATTCGGAGCGTTTCATGCCCGGCGGTACCAGTTACGATGGTATCGTGCGCGGTTATTCGAACCGTCAGGTCTGCCCCCGGATCAGCGGCGAGGAGATCGGCGGCGAGACAATGTTTGTCAACAACCTCGAACTCCAGGTTCCTATTGTTGCCAATACTGTCGCCGGAATTCTCTTCTATGATTTCGGTAACTCATGGCGCGACCTTTCTGAAACTAATCCCTTTGATCTAAAACGTTCCGCCGGTGTCGGTGTAAGGCTTTTCGTACCTAACATGGGCTTGCTCGGTTTCGATTTCGCTTATGGTTTCGACAAGCTCGAGGGCGCGTCAAAAGTCGGCGGCTGGCGTACACATTTCCAGTTTGGTAATTTCAATGATTTATTCATGTATTATTAATTCCAAAAGGAGAACATGCATGTCCCGTTTGCTCAAAACCTGCACTTTGCTGGTTATTCTCGCAGCTGTAATCACGGTTTTTGCCACGCCGTCACTTGCAGAAATCAAGCTCGGTTATATCCGTTCTGACTGGATTTTCAGCCAGTACAAACCGTATACTGATGCGCAGAAACAGCTCGAGTCTTTTCATAAGGCCGAGGTTGATGTTCTTGAGAAAGACCGCGAAGCCCTCATGAAGAAATATGAGGATGCCCAGAGCAAAGAACTTCTCATGACACCCGAAATGAAGCAGGCTAAGGCTGAAGAGTTGGCAAAGGAAGAAGAAGCGCTGCAGAAATCATATGAAGCGCTCATGACTCCAGAAACAGGCAAGCTGGCAAAGAAACAGATCGAACTTCTCGAGCCGATTATCAATGCCATCAATGAAGTCCTGATGCGTGTTGCGAAAGATGAGGCCTATGACTTTATTTTTGATGCCACAACCGGTCCTCAGGGCAACACAATCCTTTTTGCCAATGAGAAATTCGATATTTCCGAGCATATCCTCGAGGAACTTAAAAAGGAAACCGCTGCTGAATGAGTGTGCGTCTTGGCGACATAGCTCAGGCTGTCGGCGCAGAAGTACCGGACGTCAGTGCTGAAACTGTTATTACGGGCCTTGCATCGATTGAGAGTGCTGGGCCCGAACATATTAGTTTCATCTCGAATCCGAAATATGAGCGCTATCTCGAGGACACAAAAGCTGGTGCTGTCATTCTTGACATGAAGGACAGGGATCTTCCTGATTCCCTTGTTCCGCTTCGTGTTGAAAATGCCTATCTAGCTTTCATGAAAGTCCTGGAGATTTTCGATGACAGGAGCCCTGCGGATATTGCCGATGGTATCGATGACACTGCGAAAATCGATCCTTCGGCCGAGCTCGGTGACAACGTCTCCGTCGGCCCTTTTGCCGTTATCGGCGCCGGGGTTAAAGTCGGTGATAACACTGTTATCGGCCCCTGTACCGTCATCATGAAAGATAGCTTTATCGGCGAAAACTGTCTGTTTTATCCAAATGTTACTATCATGGACGGTACTGTGATCGGTGACAGGGTGATACTTCAGGCGGGTGTTGTTCTTGGTGCGGATGGTTTCGGTTTTGTCCCTGTTGGCGGCGCTTTGAAGAAGCTGCCGCAGATAGGTATCGTCAGGATCGGCAGCGATGTGGAGATTCAGGCAAACACCTGTATCGATCGGGCGGCATTCGGTGAGACTGTTATTGCCGACGGTGCCAGGATTGACAATCTCGTTCAAATTGCTCATAATGTATCAATTGGTCCCTCAACGGTCGTTGCGTCGCAGACTGGCATTTCAGGCTCAACGCATGTCGGTGCTGGCGTTCAGATAGGCGGCCAGGCGGGTTTTGCGGGTCACTTGTCCATTGGTGACGGCTCCTCTGTCGGGGCCCAGGCCGGAGTTACACGCGATGTTCCGCCATCGATAATTGTTTCCGGATATCCGGCGCGTCCGCATGGTGAGGAACTTCGTCTCGAGGCATCGATCAGGAAACTGCCGGAACTCATGAAAACGATCCGGGAACAGGAAAAACGTATCGCCGCGCTGGAAAAAGCCTTGCGTGAAAACGATGAACAGTCTTAGCTTCAGGTAACACATTCGAAGTGAAAAGATGCATCGTTCTGTGAACACCTCTCTGGAGACAATTCCTTATGTTTGAAAATCAGGTAACATTGGCTGGTGAGGCACGTGTAGAAGGTATCGGCCTTCATACTGGCACAAAGAGTGAAATAACATTCAAACCCGCTCCGATCAACACAGGTGTTATTTTCAGACGTGTTGATCTCGATGATGCACCGGAAATTCCGGCGCTTATCGATTATGTTCAGGAGCTTGACCGCGGGACAACTCTCGGTATAGGTGATGTCAAGGTCCATACCGTTGAACATGTTCTCGCGACTTTGGCCGGCCTTAAAGTCGATAACGCATACATTGACATTAACGGCATCGAACCTCCGGTTTGCGATGGTTCTTCACTCGAATTCGTAAAGGCCGTGAAATCGGCCGGTCTTGTCGAACAGGACTCGCCGCGCGATTACATCGAGCTTGATGAAATGATCGGTTATGATGCGGTGAAAGGCGAGGGTGTGGAGCTTCTGGCACTGCCGTCTGATGATTTCCGTATAACGTTCATGGTCGATTACCAGAATCCGACAATCGGCACCCAGTATACCTCGCTCTATTCGATGGCTGAATTCGAGACTGAGTATGCCGCTTCACGCACGTTCTGTTTCCTGTCAGAGGTTGAAATGCTCAAGGAGCACGGTCTTGCGAAAGGCGGGACACCGGACAACGCTCTCGTTGTTATCGACAAGGAATGGAACGAGGACGAGGTTACCTACCTCAAAAAACTTTTTGCAAAAGACGATATGGAAGTCACTAAAGGTGAGAACGGCATTCTCAACGGTGTTCCTTTCCGTTTCCCGAATGAATTTGTCCGCCACAAAACACTCGATCTTATCGGTGATCTCTACCTGCTCGGCCATCCTTTCAAGGGTCATATAATGGCTGCCCGTTCAGGTCACAAGGCAAATATCGAACTGGTCCGGAAAATTCGCAGTAACTGGGAAAAGAGCCGGATCAAGATGAAATACCAGGACAAGAAGACCGATGGCTATCTTCTCGATGTCAATGCTATTAAAAAGATCATGCCGCACCGCTATCCGTTCCTGCTGGTTGACCGCATTATCGATCTGATTCCCGAGAAGAAGGTTGTTGGTATTAAGAATGTGACCGTAAACGAACCATTTTTCCAGGGACATTTCCCGGCACGTCCTGTTATGCCCGGTGTTCTTCTTATCGAGGCAATGGCACAGGTCGGTGGTATTCTCATGCTCAATGCGGAAACCGATACCGAAGGCAAGTTGGTTTTCTTCACAAGCATCAACAAGGCTAAATTCAGAAAACCGGTCGAGCCGGGCGATCAGGTTCGTTTCGAGCTCGAGGTCATACGGAAACGCCGTACGTTCTATACCATGGCCGGTAAGGGATATGTCAATAACGATGTCGTTGTCGAGGCGGAACTTTCTGCCGCGGTCGCTGACAAGGATGTGTAGGTAGAACATGGGTGACTTGATCCATCCAACCGCAATTATCGATCCTTCAGCCGATCTGGGTGAGGGCGTGTCTGTCGGTCCTTATTCTGTTATTGAAGGTGATGTGGTTATCGGCAGTGGCTCTTCAATCGGCCATGCCGCACATATTGCCGAGGGCGCCCGTCTTGGCGAGGATGTCAAGGTGTTCTCCCATGCAATTGTGGGCTCGGTGCCTCAAGATCTCAAGTTTGGCGGCGAGAAGACCACTTGTGAAGTCGGCGACCGAACCGTGATCAGAGAATTTGTCACCATGAATCGCGGCACGAATGCACGCGGCAGGACAAAAGTCGGCAGTGACTGTCTGCTCATGTCATATTCACATGTTGCGCATGACTGCCTTGTCGGTGACAACTGTATTCTTGCGAATTCTGCGACACTGGCCGGACATGTGACAGTCGAGGATTGGGTAATCATCGGTGGACTTGTTCCCATTCATCAGTTCACGAAAATCGGTTGTCATGTCATGATTGGTGGTGGCTGGCGAGTCCCGAAAGATGTTCCGCCCTACGTGACAGCTGTCGGCAGTCCTCTGAAACCTCTCGATATCAACAAGATTGGACTATCGCGACGCGGTTTTTCCGATGAAACGATTGCAAAACTCAGGCGTGCCCACAAGGCTCTTTTCCGTTCCGGGAAAGACATGAAAAGCTCTCTGGAAGAGCTTGAGGCTCAGGGCGATCTCGGTCCTGATGTGGCGCATATGATCGAATTCATCAGATCCAGCGAGCGTGGAGTCATCATGTAACTAACTGACGGAGTGTAAAATGGCGGTTAAAATCGGCGTCGTAGGCTGCGGTGTTCACGGTATGCACCATGTCAGGCTTCTTTCGAAACTGGAATCCGCCGACTTTGTCGGTATATATGATGATGATTCTGCTGTCAGGGAGCGTGTGGCGGATGAGTTTCCCTCTATTACCGCGTTTTCCGTTCTCGATGACCTCCTTGCTGCTGTTGATGCTGTCAGTGTGGCGGTGCCGACTACCTCGCATCTCGCTGTCGTAAAGGCTGCTTTCGATGCTGGTTGCCATGTTATTGTCGAAAAGCCGATTGCGCTCAGTGTGGCAGAGGCCGAGGAAATGAACGCCATTGCCGATGAAAAAGGTCTTATTTTCGCTGTCGGTCACATCGAACGCTTTAATCCCGCCTACCGTCCGATGATAGATTCAGAAGTCTCTCCACATTTTGTTGAATCACATCGTCTGGCTGTTTTCAATCCCCGCGGCACCGATGTTGCCGTTGTTCTCGATTTGATGATCCATGATATCGATATTGTTCTCGATATGTTCAAACGGCCAGTGAAAAAAGTCGATGCGGTCGGTGTCTCTGTGGTAACTGATGAGGTTGATATCGCCAACGCTCGTCTCGAGTTCGAGGGGGGCTGTGTTGCCAATCTCACTGCGAGCAGGATATCGCAGCGCCAGATGCGCAAGCTCAGGACTTTTGCCCGTAACTCCTACATTTCCATGGATTTTCTCACTGGCGAAAGCGAGGTTTTCGCGATAAAGGCGGATGCGAAACCGCTTGCCGAGGCAGGCTCCATACCGCAGCTCATGGACGGTATCTCGTATACTCGTAATAAGCGTGATGAAACCAATGCACTTATGGACGAACTGGCTGATTTTGTGAATGCTGTTGAAACAGGCGGTAAGCCGCGTGTCAGCGGCCTTGCGGGACAGCGTGCGCTCGAGGTGGCAATCCGGGTCATGGAATCCATGCAGAGAACTCGTGATACGATAGACAGTCAGTTATAGTAAGTGACATATTATCTTGAAATGCTGTTAAAACAATTTTAACAGCATTTTTCATAATAAGGGCAGAGGATGAAGAACGTATGTATCATAGCAGGGGAGACCTCTGGTGATATCCACGGCGCCGCGCTCATGCGGGAGATGAAACGTCTTGAGGACGGTCTTTCTTTTCGCGGTATAGGCGGAAGTGGCATGGTCAAGGAGGGGCTCGATGCTTTCCGTCATGTCAGCGACATGCATTTCATGGGCATTGTCGAGGTGTTGAAACACCTGCCGTTCATCAAAAAGACCATCAGGGATTTTGAAAGTCTTCTTGATAACTGGCAGCCGGACCTTCTGGTCCTTATCGATTATCCCGGCTTTAACCTGAAAGTTGCTCCTCTGGCGAAAAAACGCGGCATTCCGGTGATGTTCTATATCAGCCCCCAGCTTTGGGCCTGGCACAAGAGCCGAGTGAATCTGATTCGAAAATACATCGACCGCATGGTTGTTCTTTTCGATTTCGAAAGAGATTTTTACCGTCGCTACGGTGTTGAGGCTGATTTTGTCGGTCACCCGCTTCTTGACAGTGTCAATTACTCCGATGACCGTGAAAGTTTTCGCAAGAAACATGATATTTCAGCTGATCGGACTGTGGTCGGCCTTCTGCCCGGTTCAAGGCTTCAGGAGATTGAGCGCATGCTGCCCGACATGGTTGACGCTGCTGAAATCCTGCGGGAAAAAATCCCCGGAATCGAAATACTTCTTGCCTGTGCTCCAGAAATGGACAATTCGCTGTATGAACCCTATATTACAGGAAGCGGCATCAAGGCCCTGAAAGATGAAACCCATGATATCATTGCAAACAGCGACGCTGTTGTGGTGAGTTCGGGAACCGCGACTCTCGAAACCGGAATCATTGGTACGCCCATGCTTATTGTCTACAAGACCTCGCCAATGACTTTCGCTATTGGCAAGAGCCTGGTTAAACTGAAAAATATTGGGCTTATCAATATTGTGGCGGGAGCGAGGATTGTCCCGGAACTCTGGCAGAACGATGTAACGCCGGAGAGTATTGCAGCAACTCTGTATCAGTTGATCGTTGATAAAAAACTTGCGGCAACCATAAGGGAATCACTTGGACGCGCAAAAGTCAAGCTCGGAGAAAAAGGTGCTTCTGCACGCGCTGCAAAAATAGCACTCGAACTTCTTAAATAAAAAAACTGTGTGGTGATTCAAGAAAGAGGGGGAAGTATGTTTCGCGTAAAAACATTCAGTCTGTGTGTTCTCGCTGTCATAAGTTGTGTTCAGATCGTATTTTCGGAGGCGCTGATTATTGACCATGAGGACGCCACACTTGATACAATCACTGAAACACAGGTGTTGAATGCGAAAAGCCGCCTTCACATCGCCTATGGACATACCTCGCACGGCAGTCAGCTTGTCACTGGCATGGCAGGCCTTGTGACGTTTAAGGGTTCTCTGTACTCATATGCGGCAAAAGGCGTCGATGATGTTCTCGATCTCCGTGACACGCCATTCTCCGGTGCGAATGATCTTGGTAATCCCAACAGGACAGCGTGGGCAACCGCGACACGTAACTATCTCGATCAGAATCCCGACATCAATACAATCATCTGGTCTTGGTGCGGACAGGCCGGCACTGCGAACGAAAGCGATATTGAGACGTATCTTTCTCTTATGAACGCCCTTGAGGAGGACTACCCGTCGGTCTATTTCGTATATATGACTGGGCATCTGGACGGCAGCGGTGTCGATGGCAACCTCAATCAGCGGAATGAACAGATTCGTGCTTTCTGCCGCGAGAACGGTAAGATACTCTATGACTTTGCCGATATCGAGTCCTATGATCCCGACGGCAACTATTATCTTGACAAGATGGCGAATGACAATTGTGATTACGATTCTGATGGCAATGGCAGCCGTGACGCCAACTGGGCCGAGGAATGGCAGGATGCGCATCCGGGTGAATGGTATTCCTGTTCCGCTGCGCACAGCAAGGCCCTTAACGGCAATCGAAAGGCTTATGCCGCCTGGAATCTCTGGGCTGGTATTGCGGAACTCCTGAATCCTCTTGATGTTTCAGATGCTGAGCTTGTCCCTCTTCCTGTTCGCCTTGGCGAGAATTTCCCCAATCCTTTCAATGGTGCGACAACAATTCCTGTCATGTTATCCGCCGAAAGCGAGATCAGCCTCGATGTCTATTCCATATCGGGTCAGCATGTTGCCACTGTTGCATCGGGCCGTTTCAGCGCCGGGCAGAAACATTTTATCTGGGATGGAACCGATAAGAACGGTGTTTCGGCTTCATCAGGCCTGTATTTCTATCGTCTGAGCAGCAATGGAATGAATGTCCTTAACCGGAAAATGCTCTATATGAAATAAGGGGGCGGTTATGGCAACACGGCGTGAAATGCTGCAGAAAGGCGGCGCACTGATCACGGCACTTCCGGTTTTTGCAGCGAATCCGGCTATCAGTGCACCCGACAGAGAACGTTCGAAGGCATTTCGTGATCCTGGTTCGAAAACAGTCCTTGAGGGTATCGAATATACCCGTAAGAACAAGAAAGGCAATATCACTCCTGTTCTGCGTGAGGAGATTCTTGACAATCCAGACGCTGTTTTTCTGATTCGGACACAGGTCAGTTCGGAGAAAGACGAAGAAGGCCGTTTTCCTGCCGAACATGAGCAGTTCGAGCGTGTCGGTTTCTCTGCGGCTGAAAGTATTTTCCGTAAAGGCCGCTATCACGGCGGCACAACCTACCTTAAGCCTAATTTCGTCGGCGGTTTCACTGCAGACAGGCGCAGTGTCAACAATGGTGTTTCGACCCATCCGTCTTTTGTGGCCGGTTTTGCCGATGCGCTGAAAGATATGGGCAACACAAACGTTATCATCGGAGCGAATGGCGGCGCAAAACATGAGAATTTCGTGCAATCAGGCATCTGCGAACTCCTCGAGGAACACGGACACATGTTCACTGAGGGCAAGTATGCTGACTATGATGATTATGTTAAAAAAGAGCTGACATGGGTCGACTATCCTGATGGCGTTGTCATGCATAAGGTACCGTTTTTCAGATTGACCAGAGAAAAGGATACATTTCTTGTCAATATGGCGAAAGACCGTATCCACCAGCTTGGGTTCACGACACTGACCATCAAAAACCTTCAGGGTATCATGCCGGTCGGTTATATGCATATCTGCGGTGGGTGGCCCTCGATACTCAACAGGGGTTCTGAGCGTGGCATCTTCAATCCTGATTACCGTCGTGAGATCGAGCGCCTCTATGTCAAACACGCCCATCAGAATTACAAATACTGGGATGAGGGTGGTCATGTACGTGACTATTACACTGCTGGTGGCTGGGATGCCTATAAACGCGGATCATTCAAGCCTGACTACAAGGTTTTCTGGGGTGAACAGTGGGGGCAGCGTATGATGGATGTCAATTCCTGTATCACTCCCGGCATCAACATGGTCGAGGGAATTGTTGGTGTCGATGGCGCCAATAAGCTTCACCTGAACAATTTCATTGCCATCTCGAAAAACCGGGTTGCCTGCGATTCTGTCAGCTCATGGCTTATGGGACATGATCCGCGCGAGCTACCGTATCTCAGGATTGCCGCGGAACGTGGTCTCGGTACGAATGACATCGAGCGAATACCGATTTATGAACTGAAAGCGCGTACTGTAGAGAAAATAACGGATTATCGAACACTTGAGCGGGCAAAAATGGGTGTCTGGGTCTATCGGACAAAAAATGCACCGCTTCGTTTTTTCTGAAAAGCTGTTGTAATAGACGTTTTATTCATTGCAGAACTGAAAACAATCTCACGGGCAAGGGGGGACCATGAGTGTTTTTTCATATGATTTTCCGTATCGGTCACAGCGTATGCCGCTTCTTGCGAGGAATATCGTTGCGACCTCTCAGCCTCTTGCCGCACAGGCAGGGCTCAGGATGCTGCTCAAGGGTGGAAATGCTGTCGATGCCGCCCTCGCAACAGCCATCGCACTGACAGTTGTCGAGCCGACAAGCAACGGTATCGGCAGCGATGCTTTCGCCCTTGTCTGGGATGGTGACAAGCTCAGCGGTATCAACGCCTCGGGCCGTTCTCCCGCCGCACTCGATCCGGCAAAATTCGATGGCCTTGAGCATATGCCTGATTTCGGATGGGATCCCGTAACGGTGCCCGGCTGTGTCTCTGCCTGGGTCGCTTTATCCGAACGTTTTGGCAAACTGCCGTTCGAGGACCTGTTCGCACCCGCTGTGGAGTATGCAGCCAAAGGTCACCAGGTGTCGCCAATCACAGCTGACGCCTGGGCCTCCGCCGCTAATACCTACCGGGATTATCCCGATTTTGCCGCCACATTTACTGTCAATGGCCGCGTTCCGAAAGCAGGGGAGACCATGGTTCTTGCCGACCATGCAAAAACCCTCTGCCGGATCAAGGCAACAAAAGGCAAAGCTTTTTACGAGGGAGAGATCGCCGAGAATATTGCTGCTCACGCGAAAGCGACAGGCGGCTGTATGACCCTTGAAGACCTTGCGGCACATAAAGCTGACTGGGTTGAACCGATAGCTGTTGATTATCATGGTTACCGTATTCACGAAATTCCCCCCAACGGGCAGGGGATAGCTGCTCTGATAATGCTCGGAATTCTCCGGCATACCGATATCCGAGAATATCCGGTTGATTCCGCCGACAGCCTTCATGTCCAGATGGAGGCCATGAAACTCGCTTTTGCCGACGCTCACCGCTATGTTTCCGATCCAAAGTATATGGATGTTCCTTCGGGTTCGCTTCTCGATTCATCATATCTCAAGGAACGCGCGGCTCTCATCGATATGAAAGTGGCAAAGGATCCGGATTACGGTATTCCTCCCAAAGGTGGAACGGTCTATCTGACCGCTGCTGATGAGAGCGGCATGATGGTGTCGTTCATTCAGTCGAACTATATGGGATTCGGTTCGGGTATTGTAGTGCCGGGAACCGGTATCGCCATGCAGAACAGGGGGCGTTGTTTCAGCGTTGAAAAAGGCCACCCGAACCGTGTCGGAGGCAGAAAACGCCCCTATCATACAATCATTCCGGCTTTTGTCACCAAAGATGATATGCCGGTCATGAGTTTCGGTGTCATGGGCGGTCACATGCAGCCGCAGGGGCATGCACAGATGATGGTGCGGATATTCGATCATGGTCAGAATCCCCAGGCAGCATCTGATGCGCCGAGATGGAATGTTACCGGAGGTCTTGAGGTCAAGGTGGAAGCCGGTTTTAAAAATAGCGTTCTCGATGAACTGAGATCACGCGGCCACAATCTGGAGCTTGGCGGTGCTTATTTTGGTGGCGCTCAACTCATTTACCGGCTTGATGACGGCTATTGCGCGGGCTCCGATCATCGCAAGGATGGCCAGGCTGTCGGTTTCTGATTGCCGGGCCGGGAAAACTTGTCGATTAGACCGTGTTCAATGAGAAAAAGCTGCTTTCTTTTTTCATATTTTAGCGTATATTCTTAGTATGCAAAGATCAGTGTTTTTATTGTAATAAGGGTTGCGGATGGATACAGACAGTAAAAGAAGAGAGCAAAAGCTCGCCGAAGAGCTAAGAGAGTTTAAGGACATCGTTGAGCAGCTCAACCAGATCGGTCTTGCGCTGACCTCGGAACACAATTTGAACCGGCTTCTTTCGATGATTGTGAATGAGGTCCGGCGTTTCACGCGTTCCGATGGCGGGAGCCTGTATATCAAGGAGGCTGAGGAGCTTTCGTTCGAAGTTGCCCAGAACGATACGCTTTCGCGCCGTCATGGGGAACAGCCGTTCAATCCTTTTAAAATACCGATAAACACCAAAAGCATTGCCGGCTATGTGGCGACAACCGGTAATATCCTCAATATTGCAGATCTTGGAAAAGTCGGCGATGATGTCACATTCAGCCTGACCACAATGCGCGAATTTGATAAGAATATGAATTATCAGTCGGTTTCAATGCTTGCAGTTCCAATGCGCGACCACAAAGATGAGATTATAGGTGTCATTCAGCTTATCAATGCTCTCGATGCCGATGGAAATCCGAAACCTTTCAGTCTCGACATGCAGCGTCTGGTTTTGTCACTGACCTCACAGGCGGCAGTCGCAATTTCTAACTCTCGTTTCATATTACAGGTGAAAAACCTGTTTGAAAGCATTGTGACCTATTCTGCGCAAGCAATCGATGCCCGAAGTCCTCACACGGCTGGTCATTCCGACCGTGTTTCTGAACTGGTGCTGAGTCTTGCTCATTGCATCAATGCAGAGGATAATGGTTCGTTTTCGGATATTGTGTTCAACGAAGAAGGGCTGAACGAGCTTCGCATTGCCGCATTGCTTCACGACATCGGGAAGATAGGCGTTCGGGAGAGTGTGCTCGATAAGAGTAACAAGCTCACGGATGACAGGCTGGAGGCGATCGAAAACAGATTCGCTTTTGTTCGAAGGGACATGGAAAACGATCTGAAAGATCGTCTGCTTGAGGATCGGAGCATGAGCGATGCTGAAATTGCATCTCTGAAAACCGATAATACGGCAAAACTTGCTATACTCGATGAAGATCTCGCCCTTATAGAAAAACTGAACATACCAAAGTATTACACCGACGAGGATGAGGTGCAGCTTAGAAGCATAGCCGAAAAGACCTATCGGGATATCAATGGCGATGAGCAGCCGTTCCTGACTGAATACGAATTGACCAATCTGCTGGTCAGAAAAGGCAATCTTACTTCAGATGAACGGAAAGAAATCGAAAGTCATGTCGTCCACACTCTCAAGATCCTCGAGAAAATTCCTTTTACCGAGGAGTTCCGGAATATCCCCGCTATTGCCGCTACGCATCATGAGATGCTCAATGGCTCAGGCTATCCCAAGGGCCTGACCGCTGAGGCAATCCCGCTTCAGGCGAGAATGCTGGCTATTGCTGATATTTTTGATGCCTTGACTGCAAAAGATCGGCCTTACAAACCGCCGCTACCTTTGCCGGTGACAATAAAAATCCTTCGTGAAGAGGCCGGGAACGGACGTCTCGACACAGATTTGGTAGAGCTATTCATCGAACGTGAGGCCTATCAGTGTATCATGTAGAAAGCGGCGCTTGAAACATCTGTCGAAATCCGGATTCATGTTTTGCCGCTTTAGCTGAATGCCAATGTAAGGAATTGTTGACCACTCCATATTTGACAGCCTCTTCTTTTTCATACGCTTTGACATGCGCTATACCGTATGTTGGATACTGTCGTTTGTCTGTGTGCTAAATATGGGCTTGACTTTTGTCTCTAAATTGAGTATAATTAAAGGATTTGTTATGAAGCTTGATATATTTGAATCACAATATCACAGTCGTGAAGAAACACTGACTGCAACGGCGGAAGATCTTGAGATCGGTCCGATCGAAGGTGTTGTGTCATTTGGTGATTTTGTGTTGAACTGCAAGGTCAACCGTAATGACGATATCGCCACGGTTCGCTGTAAGCTCAGTGTTAATATTGACTTTGAGTGTTCTCGCTGTCTTGAGAAGTTTTCTCGCGAGATGCTCGATGATTTCACTGTTGTTGCGAGAAAGATGAAAAGAGGCGAGGCTTCGGAAGACTTCAGCAGTGAGGACAGCGAAGAGACCAGCTATATCCTTCTCGACGACGATACAAATGATATTGAGCTCGCGCCTTTTGTCAGGGATGCTTTCATGCTGGATATGCCCATGAAGGTTGTCTGTGACGATGAATGCAAGGGGTTATGCAGCAGTTGCGGTGCCAATCTCAACACTGAGAGTTGCGATTGCCATGCCTCCCATGTCGATGAGAGGTGGAAAGATCTTCAGAGCCTTCTCGGCAGCGGAAAAACGAATAAAAAAAGCAATAATTAAAGTAAAGTAATATCGAAAGGAGACATCATGCCAGTCCCGAAAAGAAAGACCTCTAAGTCGAAAAAAGGTATGCGCCGTTCCCACTGGAAGCTGCAAGCCGCTGGTAAAGCCACCTGTTCCCATTGTGGACAGCCGGTTATGCCGCATCGTGTTTGCCCCGGTTGCGGATATTATAAGAACAGGCAGGTTATCGAGCCGGTCGAGGCGTAAACCTTAACCCGATTCCAATGGCCGATCGAGTGATAAGAATAGCAGTGGACGCAATGGGCGGGGATAATTACCCCGATGTTCTTGTTGCGGGTAGTCTCGAAGCTGTGCTTACTGAAAAGGATATTGCCGTAAGTCTTGTAGGCAACAGCGATTCAGTAACGCCGGTTCTCAATGAGATGATCGCAGCAAAGAAGGCTGAGTCCTGCCGTGAAAGGATTTCTGTCGTTCATGCTGAAGAGGTTATAGGCATGCATGAATCTCCCGCCAGGGCGATTCGAAGCCGTAAAAACGCCTCTATAGTTGTGGCCAACAAGCTTTGCAGGACCGGTGATGTCGATGCTGTGATATCAGCTGGCAACACCGGTGCTGCCATGGCTTCATCACTTCTTTATATGGGGCGACTTGCTGGTGTTCAGCGGCCCGCTATCCTTACTCTTTTCCCCTCGAAAAAGAATATTGTCGTCATTGCCGATGTCGGTGCCAATACCGACTGTAAGCCGGAGAATCTCTATCAGTTTGGGGTAATGGCTTCAATTTTTACTAAAAGGCTGCTTGGTTATGAAAATCCTCGCGTAGCCTTGCTGAACATCGGCGAAGAAAAGGGAAAAGGCAATGATCTGACCAATGAAACCTACGATATCCTTGAACAATCCGAGCTCGATTTCATAGGGAATATCGAGGGGCGGGATATTTTTGAGGGTGTTGCGGATGTTGTCGTCTGTGACGGTTTCGTTGGAAATGTACTTTTGAAGTTTGGCGAAAGCGCCTTCGGTTTCGTTGTTCACAATATCAGGAAGAAAGTTGCCGGTAACCTGATCTGGAAACTGGCCGCTTTGATGTTGAAACCGGCACTCACTGAAATTAAGCGCGATATGACCCCTGAGGATTACGGTGGCGCACCGCTCCTCGGTGTCGATGGCGTTTCGATAATCTGCCACGGCAATTCGTCCGCGTTGGCGATAAAAAATGCTGTCCTGGTGGCCAGAAAACTGGTGCAGGAAGGTATGAACGAGCAGATAAAACAAGAACTGGCCAAAACAAACAGTGATAATAATGAATAATATACCGACCATAACGGGAACGGGATTTGCCGTTCCGAATACAGTCTGGGACAATCATAAACTCGAGGAACTTGTCGATACCAGTGACGAGTGGATACAGTCTCGCACCGGGATAGTCACGAGAAGGATCGCCGGAGACGGTGAAACAGTTGCTACGCTTGGCGCAGAGGCCGCTAAAAAGGCTATGGCTAACGCCGGTGTCGATGCGCTCGATATCGATGTTGTCATTGTCGCGACCATGATGCCTGAAATGCCGTTTCCTTCGTCTGCCTGTTTTGTCCAGCACCTGATTGGTGCGAAAAACGCGGGTTGCTTCGATATTTCGGCTGCCTGCACAGGTTTTGTGTATGCGATCTCGGTCGCCTCGTCGATGGTTGCGTCCGGTGCTGCGAAAAACATCCTCGTAATCGGCAGTGAGACACTTTCGCGTGTTGTTGACTGGACTGATCGAAATACCTGCGTGCTTTTCGGCGATGGAGCCGGTGCCGCGGTTGTCTCGAATGGCGGCAAAGGCGGCAAGATAATCGATACGATTATCAGGGCGGACGGTTCCAATACCGACCTGCTGTATATGCCTGCCGGTGGTTCCAGATTGCCCGCTTCCGAAGAAACAGTTCAGAACAGGATGCACTATCTGAAAATGACCGGTAAAGGCCTTTACCGCGAGGCGACGACCTCCATGTCCGGCATCACGAAAGAAGTTCTGAAAAAGAACGGTTTGACGGTTGAGGATATGGACCTGCTTATTGCTCATCAGGCAAATCTCAGGATCATTAAGAGCACGGCGAAAAAGCTTTCCATGCCGCCTGAGAAGGCCTACGTTAATATTGAAAAATATGGAAACACCTCTGCCGCCACAATCCCGATTGCATTGCACGAAGCGATCGAGGACAAGAGTATCACCGATGGATCGACAGTTGTTCTTGTCGGATTCGGCAGCGGCATGACCTGGGGTGCTTCACTGGTGAGGTTTGAATAATGAAATACGCGTTTCTTTTTCCCGGACAGGGGGCGCAGGCTGTCGGCATGGGTGTCGATATCGCGTCAGCTTTCCCTGAGGTGAAAGCCCGATTTGAGACTGCGAGTAATATCGCCGGTTTTGATGTCCTCGCACTCTGTACCGATGGCCCAATCGAACAACTGTCGCAGACGAAATACACGCAGCCCGCGGTTTTTACCGTTGAGGCGATTCTTGCCGAGCTACTTGCTGAAAAAGGTGTAACGGCATCTTGTCTTGCCGGTCACAGTCTCGGTGAATTTGCCGCGTGGTATGCCGCTGGTGTTTTTTCCTTTGAGGACGGCGTCAAGCTTGTTTCCGAGCGCGGCCGCATCATGGATGGTGTTGATCCTGACGGTATCGGTACGATGGCCGCTATTATCGGTCTCGATCAAACAGCAGTTCAGGATGCCTGTAAAAAGGCCGAGGGCACTGTTGTGGTCGCGAATATCAACTCTCCTCTGCAGCTTGTCATTTCCGGTGAGAAAGATGCTGTTGCCGCTGCCGGTGCACTGCTGAAAGAGGCTGGTGCGAAACGGGTGCTTCCTCTCAAGGTTAGCGGAGCGTTCCATTCACCGCTTATGGAGGGGGCGCGCGACGAATTTGCTGCGGTTGTTGACAGCATCACGCTGAATAATGCGGCAACACCGGTCTTTTCCAATGTGACTGCCGATGCTGTCACTGATTCCGCCGAAATAAAGGAACTCATGGTACGTCAGATGACTTCATCTGTCCGCTGGACTGAAAGTGTGACTGCTATGCGTGAGGCTGGTATCGAAAGCGCATTGGAAATAGGTCCTGGTGCTGTATTGGCCGGTTTGATTCGTCGTATTGACAAGGAATTCCCGGTACAATCCGTTTCCGGGCTCGAAAGTATAACGGAGGTTGCAAATGGCTGATCTCAAGGGTAAGGTTGCCCTCATTACCGGCGGTGCCAGAGGCATCGGAAAATCAATAGGGGAGCGTCTGGCAAAAGACGGTGCTGACATTGCTGTCTGCGATGTCAATCTCGAGGGGTCGCAGGAAACGGCTGATGAGCTGTCAAAGCTCGGTATTACCGCCCGCGCCTACCAGATGAATGTCACCGATGTTGACAGTGTACAGAAAGCGGTTGCCGACTGCCTGGCTGATTTCGGCAAGATCGATATCCTTGTCAATAATGCCGGTATCACTCGCGATGCGCTCATGATGCGCATGAAACAGGATGACTGGGACGCTGTTATTGCTGTCAACCTCACCGGTTCCTACAATGCGACAAAAGCGGTTATCAGGAGCATGATGAAAGCCCGTTACGGCCGTATCGTCAATATGGCTTCAGTTGTTGGTGTTGTCGGTAATGCCGGACAGGCTAACTACTCAGCTTCGAAAGCCGGTCTTATCGGTCTGACCAAGACAATGGCAAAAGAGCTGGCTACACGCGGAATCACGGTCAATGCGATAGCTCCCGGTTTCATTCAGACCGAAATGACAGACCACATGACCGAGGAGGCAAAAGAGGCTTTTCTCACTGCAATTCCCATGAACAGGCCGGGAAGTGCGGATGATGTTGCCAATGTTACAGCCTTTCTTGCATCGGACGATGCCGCGTATGTGACCGGTCAGGTTATTTGCGTTGATGGCGGTATGGTCATGTAATGTTATGCAGTGCAACGTTATGTGCTTGTTGTTTAGATTTGTTTGTTATGTCGCTTTCTGGTGATTTGTATCATTTTTTACTTTTTTTATCGATGGAAAAACAGTACATTACCTGAGCGAAAACAGAAAACACGCTTACTTACAATAGGAGGAAGTATCATGAGTTTGGAAGAAAGAGTTAAAAACCTGGTCGTTACACAGCTTGGTGTCGATGCCGGCAAAGTCAATACCGATTCCGCATTCATTGATGATCTCGGCGCAGATTCTCTTGATACAGTCGAGCTGGTTATGGCTTTTGAAGAAGAGTTCGATGTCGAAATCCCTGACGAAGATGCCCAGAATATGAAGACTGTTGCTGATGCTGTCACATACCTGAAAGACAAGGTTTCTGAATAGGCATTTGCCATGAATTATAAGCATGATGTCCGTTGATAATTACGGGCATCATGCGTTTCTTTATCAGAAAGTGTAATGCTTATGAGACGAGTTGTTGTTACGGGGCTCGGCGCAATAACACCGATCGGCAACACCGCCGAAGAGTTCTGGACCTCTCTGAAGAACGGCAAGAACGGCATCGGCCCCATCACAAAATTCGATGCCAGCGAGTTCAAGACCCGAATTGCAGGTGAAGTCAAAGATTTTAATCCTGATCCGGTTCTCGATGCACGTGAAGTCCGCAGGATAGACCTTTTCAGTCAGTACGGTATCTGTGCTGCACACGAAGCGATTCAGTCATGCGGTATCGATTTCGAGAAAGAAGATCCTTTTAACACCGGTGTTATTCTCGGTTCCGGTATCGGTGGTATCAATGTGTTGGAAACGGGTGTGACAACCTGGCTGAACAAAGGGCCGGGAAAGGTCTCCCCGTTCTATATTACCGGTATGATCACTGATATCGTTTCTGGTCATATCGCTCAGAAATTCGGGTTCCGAGGACCTAATTTCGCGACAACTTCAGCCTGCGCTTCAGGCGTTCATGCAATGGGATCCGCCTATCACGCAATTCAGCGCGGTGATGCCGAAATTATGGTCTGCGGTGGAGCTGAAGGTGCGATCACACCGACCTCGATCGCCGGATTTATTAATATCAAGGCTGTTTCGAGACGAAATGACGAGCCTGAAAAGGCTTCACGTCCTTATAATCTTGATCGTGACGGTTTTGTCATGGGCGAGGGTTCCGGTATCCTGATTCTCGAGGAGCTCGAACATGCGAAAAAACGTGGTGCTACAATTATCGCTGAACTCTCCGGTTACGGATTTACCGGCGATGCCTATCACATTACTGCGCCTCATCCCGACGGTCTTGGTGCTGCACGGGCAATGACGAACGCGGTGAAATCCTCCGGTATGAATCTCGAGGATGTCGATTATATCAATACGCACGGAACTGCTACACCTGACGGCGATATTGCTGAAACGAATGCAATTAAAACAGCTTTTGGCGATTACGCTTATAAGCTGAGCACATCGTCGACCAAGTCCATGACCGGACATCTGCTCGGCGCTGCCGGTGCGATTGAAATGGTTGCGGTATCCTGCGCTGTGAGAGATGATGTTATTCCACCGACAACGAATTATGAAAATCCCGATCCTCAGTGCGATTTGGACTGTACACCGAACACCGCTGTTGAGAAAAAGGTCGATTTCGCCCTTTCCAATTCATTCGGTTTTGGTGGACATAACGCGACACTGGCGGTGAAAAAGTACACAGGTGATTGATAATGAGGATTCTGCGATGGTTCAGGCGTTTCTTCGGCAACAAGCGGCCGCCAATTAATATAGCGGCAGTGGAAGAGGCCCTGGAATATCGTTTCAGCGATCATTCGCTTTTAATGCAGAGTCTTAAACATCGGTCATATTCACAAATGGTAGAGGGCTCCACGGACCTCTCCAACGAACGTCTTGAGTTTTTGGGCGATTCCGTTCTCAATATGGTGGTTTCAGAATCGCTGTATGCGAAGCACCCTGAATATCAGGAGGGGAATCTCACCAAGCTCAAGAGTACGCTTGTCAGTAAGACCTCGACTGCCATAGCAGCAAGGAATACCGGCCTTCAATATTACATCCTTCTCAGCGATTCTGAGGAGGAGGCCGGCGGCAGGAACAGGACATCGATCGTTGCCGACAGTTATGAGGCTGTGCTTGGCGCTATCTATCTTGATGGCGGTCTCGAGGAGGCGCGACGTTTTGTACATCGCACAATCCTCGAGGAGTCGGAACAGATACTAGATAACGTTCAGGATAATTTCAAGAGTATGCTGCTTGAATATGTCCAGGCTCGTAAAATCGGTCATCCGGTCTACAGTACGGTTACCGAGGACGGCCCCGATCATGATAAGGTTTTTACTGTTGAGGTAAATGTCAAAGGACACACCTGTGGACTTGGCAAGGGCAAAACAAAGAAAGCTGCCCAGCAGCTCGCGGCCAAAGAATGCCTCGAGAAATTAGAAATTATATTTGAAGCAGATAATGAATAACAAGTGAGGTTCTGATGATTGACTATCAGTTGACCGAGGATCAGGAGGATATCCGCGCAGTCTGTCGTGAGATTGTCGAGGATAACATCAAGCCTGTCCGGGCGCAGTACGACGAAGAGGGAACATTCCCCTGGGATGTCGTTGAGGTTATGCGTCAGGCCGATATTTTCGGTCTCTATATTCCCGAGGAATATGGCGGATTCGGCGGTGGAACGTTCGAAATGGCAATTGCCATGGAGGAACTCTCGCGTGGTTGCGGCGGTATTGCACTGTCTTTCGGCGCATCTGCTCTCGGTACCTATCCGATCCTTCTTTACGCAAGTGAAGAACAGAAACAGAAATATCTTCCCGATATCGCCTCAGGTGCAAAACTCGCCGCTTTTGGCCTTACCGAGCCCAATGCCGGTTCTGATGTGGGCGGCATTGAGACCACAGCGGTCCTTGATGGTGACGAGTATGTCCTCAACGGTGTCAAACAGTGGATTACCAACGGCGCTGAGGCAGACATTTATTCTGTGTTCGCAATGACTGATAAGGCTAGGGGGCCTCGAGGCGCATCTGCTTTTATCGTCGAGAAGGGCACTCCCGGTTTCAGTTTTGGCAAGAAAGAAAACAAGATGGGCATCCGCGCTTCCGCGACTACTGAGCTCATTTTCCAGGACTGCCGCATTCCTAAAGCGAATCTCATTCGCCGTGAAGGCATGGGGTTCATTATCGCCATGAAGACTTTTGACAAATCCCGTCCCGGTATTGCCTCTCAGGCGCTCGGTATTGCACAGGGAGCTTTTGACGAGGCGCTTGCTTTTGCAAAAGAGCGTGAGCAGTTCGGAAAACCTATCGGCCAGTTCCAGGGGGTTCAGTTCATGCTTTCCGATATGGCAACACGTATCGAGATGGCACGTGCGCTGATTTATTCCACAGCCCGTATGATGGATGCCGGAGCAAATGATTTCACCATGCCTGCCGCTATGAGTAAGTATGCGGCCTCTGATATGGCTATGTCTGTAACCACTGATGCTGTCCAGATCATGGCGGGAAGCGGTTACATGAAGGAATATCCTGTCGAAAAAATGATGCGCGACGCCAAGATCACGCAGATCTACGAGGGTACGAATCAGATCATGCGTCAGATTGTCGGTCTCGAACTCATGAAAAACGGTTGATTGACGCGGCGTTCATGTCACACGTTGGTGGCGATATCAAATATGGCCACAGTCAGTACGCACATGAATGATAATATATCCACATGGCGCTTTCTTGATACCGGAAAAGGAAGCGCCATTTTTAATATGGCCTGTGACGAGGTGTTGCTCGATTCTGTCGAAAATGGCGAATCGCCACCTGTCTTACGTCTTTATCAGTGGGAACCGGCCGCGATAAGTATCGGTTTTGCCGAAACACCTGAGACTTTGCTCGATTTGGGAAAATGCCGCGAAGAAGGTGTTGATGTCGTTCGGAGACTCAGTGGGGGACGCTCGGTGTTCCATGATCGCGAGCTGACCTATTCGCTGATCGCTCCCGTTGATGATCCGCATTTCGGTGGGACGCTGGCAAACAGTCATGAGGCCGTAGCTGAGGTTATCTGTCGGGGACTTCAGGCTTTAGGTGTCGATGCAGTCGTGCAACGTCCGGTAAAGCGAATAGATTCGGCCCATTCTGTCGCAAAACCATGTTTCATGAGCATTTCACGCTCCGAAATCAGTGTTGGCGATAGAAAGCTTGTCGGCAGTGCCCAGCGTCGATATAAACAGGCGTTCCTCCAGCATGGATCGATTCTGACGGCGCCGGGAAGCGACCGTATAGCCGATTATCTCAAAGATGTCGGCGACCGTGAAGGTCTCAGGCGATGTTATCAGGAACAGTCGATTGATATCGAAAGTGAAACAGGCGCTCCTGTTGAGATGTCCAGGCTCAAGAAGGCGTTATTTGAAGCATTTACTGCGTGTTGCGCTTTTGATACAGGTTATTCCGGTTTGGATAAATCAGAAAAAAAGCGCGTTGATGATACTATGCGGAATAAAATGATATTTTCGGGAAAGCGGGATAGCCATGAATAAAGAAATACGATTTGATTTTAGTAATTACAGCGATGCTTCGGTGGGAGCGCAGGGCATAGGCGATGCCGCTGTTTCCGCTCTTTTCGAAAAAGCTGCGGCAATTTCAGCTGACATGGCGGATCGCCGTAAGAATGGCAGCCTGCCGTACCGCGATCTTCCCTATGCCGATGTTGATGCTATTATCGCATACGGCGATAAAGTTCGCGGCAAATTCGAGAATTTTGTAAATGTGGGCATCGGCGGTTCGGCGCTTGGCGCGCAGGCCTTGGTGCAGGCGCTTTGCCATCCCTGCCACAATCTCCTCGCTGAACGTCCCAATGGCGGCATGAAGATGTTTTTTGCCGACAATATCGATCCCGATTATCTCGCCGGCATTTTCGATGTCGCCGCACCAGAAAAAACGCTCTTTAATATCATTACGAAATCCGGTTCTACCGCTGAGACCATGAGTACATTCCTGTTGGTCAAGGAGCGTCTTGGGGCAGTTCTCGGCGATTCCTGGCGTTATAATGTAGTCATCACTACCGACAAGGCCAAGGGTGACCTTCGTGACATCGCCGACAGCGAGAAAATCGATTCTTTCATTGTTCCCGATGGTGTCGGTGGAAGGTTCTCGGTTATGACACCGGTTGGCCTGATTCCAGCTGTCTGTGCGGGCATAGATATCCGTGAACTTCTTGCTGGTGCCGCAGCAATGGACAAAAGGATCGATTCTGCCGAAATCGAGAACAATCCGGCATTCCTGTATTCGATATATCAGTATCTTCTCGATGTTGACAAAGACAAGCCCATTTCGGTAATGATGCCGTATTCGAGCGCTCTTTACGGCCTCGCTGACTGGTTCCGCCAGCTTTGGGCGGAAAGTCTCGGCAAACGTCTCGATCTCGACGGTAATGAGGTTTTCACCGGCCCGACACCGGTCAAGGCACTTGGTGTTACAGATCAACACTCACAGGTCCAGCTCTACATCGAAGGACCGAACGACAAGGCTTTTACTCTGCTTGCGGTTGAAAAATTCACCGATGAGCTGCCCATGAAAGCCGACTACGAAGAGAAATCATCCCTCGTTTATCTTGGCGGCAGGAAAATGGCCGAACTCATGGATGCCGAACGTCTCGGTACTGTCTACGCCCTGACATCCGCGGAACGTCCGAATATGAGCATTGTGTTTCCTGAAATATCGGCTTACACTGTCGGGCAGTTCCTGTATGCGCTCGAGGTATCAACGGTGTTTTCCGGCGGGCTTTACAATATCGACCCGCTTGATCAGCCGGGTGTCGAGGCTGGTAAAATTGCGGCATTCGCCCTCATGGGACGAAAAGGCTACGAAGACAAGGCGGACGAGATCCGCAAGGGTGTCACCAGTAATCCGGCCTATGTCAAATAACAGCTATTGGGGAATGGAGCGGCTTTGCGGCGAATAGCACTTATCATCGGAATTATTTTCGGACTTTATGCCCTCGTGATCTTCAGCGTTCTCGAACGTCATGAGGATCATCCGCGTTTTCATTCTGAATTCCCCATGATCGCGAAACCTGATACCTCGCAGACTGAGCCGGGAAAACCGGGCGGTCGTGTTATTATCGGTGCATTGGGCGATCCCAAAACACTCAATCCCATTGTTGCATCCGAAACCTCCTCACGCGATATTTATTCCCGCATTTTCTCGGCGCTTACCGGATACAACAATATCACGCAGGAAATCCTTCCCGGTCTTGCCGAATCGTGGGATTTCTCCGAGGACAAGCTGACTCTTACTTTCCATATAAGAGAAGGACTACGATGGAGTGATGGTACCCCGCTTACAGCCTACGATGCTGAGTTTACATACAAGTGTATTTACGACGAACGTGTCGAGAACAGCCTTGCCGATATCATGCGAGTCGACGGCGAGCCGTTCAAAGGTGTCGCGCTCGATTCACTGACTTTCCAGGTTTCCATCCCCTCTACATTTGCACCATTCCTCGAGTGGGCGGGAGCGGCCGTTCCCGTACTGCCGAAACATATTCTCGAACCAGAACTTGAAAAAGGCACATTCGATTCAGCCTACAATGTCAGCTGGCCGCTGGACAAGATTGTCTGCAGCGGCCCATATATGGTCGAAAAATACGAATCCGGCGTTAAAACTGTACTGCGCCGGAATCCCAATTACTGGCGAATTGACCGTGACGGCGGTGAGCTTCCCTACCTTGAACGCATCATTCATCTTACCTTGCGCAGCACTGAAACAGAGATGCTCATGTTCCAGACCGGCGATATCGATATGATTACGGTTAACAAGCTTGCCGATGCGCCAATACTCGAGGCTGAAGCGGAAAAGAAAGGCTATACTGTCGAGAACCTCGGTATCTCTATGGGGCAGAACATGTTCTGGTTCAATCTTCATGCCGGTTCCAAAGAGGATGGAACACCGTATGTGGCGCCTCACAAGCTGAAATGGTTCCAGGATGTCCGTTTCAGGAAGGCTATGTCTTATGTGGTGGACAAGGAAGGTATAGCTGACACTGTTTTCGGTGGCCTCGCCGAGCCGCTTTATGGTCCCGAGACTCGCGCCAACAAGTTCTGGTACAATCCCGATACGGTCAAATACAATTATGACCTGGATAAGGCCCGGGAATATCTTGACGAGATGGGGCTGAGTGATCGTGATGGTGACGGTGTCAGGGAGGATTCTGATGGTAATCCTGTTGAGTTCACCATGATCACCAACACGGGCAACGACCAGCGAGAGCTTATCGGAAATCTCATCAAGGATGATCTCGCGAAAGTCGGTATCAGGATGAATTTCAATCCTATCGAGTTCAATACGCTGATTGTAAAAATATCGAATGAATTAACCTACGAATGCTGTCTTTTAGGCCTGACCTCTGGTGATCCCGATCCATCGAGCGGCATGAGTTCCTGGCTATCGAGCGGTCATATGCATTTGTGGTATCCAAATCAGCCGGAGCCTGCTACCGAGTGGGAGGCCCGTATTGATGAGCTGATGCACCTTCAGATGACAACCCTTGACAGGGACAAGCGCAAAGAGTATTATGACGAGGTCCAGTATATCGTATCTGACATGTGTCCTTACATTTATCTTGTGTCGCCCCAGGTCATAGTTGCGTATAAAAACAAGTTCAGGAATCTCCAGCCCTCAATTCTACGCCACCGTCTGTTGTGGAATATAGAGGAAGTCTGGACAGAGTAGCATCACATATTCCGTCTTCTTCCGGCAGGATGGGGATAGTTGTCTATAGCATAAAAAAGACCGAAAACCGGGAAACTCTGTGAAAACGTATATTCTCAAACGCCTGATGCACATGATTCCACTTCTTATCGGAATCACATTTTTCAGTTTTCTCATAATCAGTATCGCACCGGGCGATTACCTGACCGCAATGTCGAACAATCCGCAGGTGACCGCCGAGACAATCGAGGGACTCCGCGCGAAATTCGGACTCGATCAGCCTTGGTATATTCAGTATCTCAAATGGCTCTGGAATGCGATGCATCTAGACTTTGGCTATTCATTCGCCAACCAAGTGCCAGTTTTCTCCCTGATCGGCGAGCGGATGCTCAACACGCTGCTTCTGGCGCTTTCCGCAGCATTGTTCGCATGGTGCCTTTCAATCCCCTTGGGAATTATCAGCGCTGTCAGACAGAATACCTGGGTTGACAGATCGGCGTCATTCGTGTCCTTTATCGGCCTTTCGATCCCCGAGGTCTTTTTCGCGCTGCTCATGGTACTGTTCGCCTCGAAAACCGGCTGGTTCCCGGTCGGCGGTATGAAATCCATAGATTTCGAGTTTATGTCCTATCCCCATCAGATACTCGACCTTATCCATCATCTCATTTTACCGACAATCGTGCTCGGCAGTATCTCGATGGCCGGACGGATGCGTCAAATGCGAGCGAATCTTCTTGATACGCTCCTTCAGGATTATATCCAGACAGCCCGCGCCAAGGGACTTTCCGAACGAATTGTTATTTATAAGCATGCGCTACGGAACGCTATCAATCCGCTGATCACGCTTTTCGGTTTTACGCTGGCCCACCTTCTGTCCGGTGCTTTCCTGGTCGAGGTGGTCATGAGCTGGCCGGGGCTCGGCAGGCTGACACTGGATGCGCTCTTTTCACGCGATCTCTACCTTGTGATGGGGTCGCTTCTGATGGCCTCGGTTCTCCTGATTCTCGGTAATCTTGCCGCAGATATCATGCTCGCCATGGTCGACCCGAGGATACGCTATGAATAAAACCGAGACGAAAAAAACTTTGTCACAGTCCCCCTGGGCACTTTTCTGGCGTCACCTCAGAAGGAATAAGACTGCGATGTTCGGCGGTTTCATCCTTATACTCTTTTACGGTCTCGCTTTTCTTGCAGAGTTTTTCGCACCCTACAGCATGGAACGTCAAGAGCGCGGCCTGTTCTACTGTCCGCCCACGCGTCCACGTTTTATTGACAGCGACGGCAAATTTCATATCAGACCTTTTGTCTATGGCAAAAAACTGGTGGATGAGAAATGGCGCATCTACGAAGATGACACCGAACATATCTATCAGATCCATCTGTTCGCAAAAGGTGAGGCGCAGAAACTGCTCTGGACCGTCCCGATCAGCCGTCACCTTTTCGGTGTCGAAGAAGGCGGGCATATTTTTCTGCTGGGGACCGATCAGTTCGGACGCGATGTTTTTTCACGGCTTCTTTTCGGTGCCCGAATCTCGCTTTCTGTGGGACTTCTCGGTATTCTTATTTCCTTCGCGTTCGGTATGCTCATCGGCGGCATATCAGGTTATTTCGGCGGCTTTGTCGATACTGTCATAATGCGCTCGACCGAGCTTGTCATGTCATTTCCGGGACTGTACCTGATTCTGGCGCTCAGGGCGTCGTTTCCGGCAGATATTCCCTCGGACAAGATGTACATAATCATTGTCGTAATCCTCTCTTTCATCAGCTGGGCAAGTATGTCGCGTATTATTCGCGGCATGGTGCTTTCGATCAAAGAGAACGACTATGTAACAGCCGCACGGGCCCTTGGTTTCGGACATCTCAGAGTTATTGTCCGTCATATTTTGCCGAACACGTTTTCATTCGTTATTGTGGCGGCGACCATTTCGGTGCCGGGGTATATTCTCGGTGAGGTCGCTCTGTCTTTTCTCGGTGTTGGCATTGCCGAACCAGTGGCGAGTTGGGGTAACATGCTCAAACAGGCCCAGAGTGTTCGAGTGCTCACATCATTTCCCTGGATTCTCGCGCCGGGCTATGTTATTTTTATGACTGTACTTGCATTCAATTTCCTTGGTGATGGCCTCAGGGATGCTTTCGATCCGCGGAAGATAATGGCGGCTAAATAGATTCTCACTTAGTTGCGTTGTGCTTAAGGAAAAAAGCGGAAACGATATATAAAAGAATCGCGGAGTTTACATGAGCGGACATTTGCTCGAAGTTTCATCACTGCATACCTATTTCCACATGGAAACCGGCATCGCTAAGTCGGTTCAGGGAGTCTCTTTCCATATCGATAAGGGCGAAATGCTTGGCCTTGTCGGTGAAAGCGGCTGTGGAAAGAGCGTAACTTCGTTGTCGGTAATGCGTCTGATCCAGTCGCCGCCGGGAAAGATAGAGTCTGGAGCGATCACCTTTAAAGACCGTAACCTGCTCAATGTCAGCGAGGCGGAAATGCGGACAGTCCGCGGTAATGATATTGCCATGATTTTTCAGGAGCCCATGACCTCGCTGAATCCTGTTTTTACGGTTGGATCGCAGATCATGGAAGCCGTGTCCCTTCATCAGAAAGTCAATCGCAATGAGGCAAGGTCGCGGACAATCGAGATGCTTCGCCTTGTCGGTATAGCAGATCCCGGGCGCAGGGTGGATGAGTATCCGCACCAGCTGTCAGGCGGCATGCGTCAGCGTGCCATGATCGCGATGGCGCTTTCCTGTAATCCGGAACTTCTCATCGCGGATGAACCCACAACAGCGCTCGATGTCACCATTCAGGCGCAGATCATGGACCTTCTGGCAAAACTCCAGGAAGAGCTCGATATGGCCATCCTGCTGATCACCCACGATCTCGGTGTGGTTGCAGAATGCACTGACAGGATGGAGGTCATGTATGCGGGCAGGATTGTTGAAAAGGGGCTGACAAAAGATATATATGCGAGTCCCGCACATCCTTATACGAAAGGCCTGATCCGTTCTGTGCCGCGTCTCGATACGAAGGACGATCGTCTTTCGGTCATTCCCGGCACTGTGCCCGATCCGGCGAACCTGCCTTCGGGATGTCCTTTCAATCCGCGATGCGAGTTTGCTGATGATCGATGCCGTGCTGAACTGCCGGAGCTCGAAACTGTTGGTGAAAATCACTTTGCACGATGTTTTAAAAGCGATCGGGTGATGACATGAGCAAAGAAAAAAAGACCCTGCTCGATGTCAGGGACCTGAAAAAGCATTTTCCAATAAAAACGGGGCTTTTCTCGAAAACCACCGGACATGTTAAGGCTGTCGATGGTGTCACGTTTGATATCCGGGCTGGTGAAACCCTCGGACTGGTGGGGGAGAGCGGTTGCGGAAAAACCACGACCGGCCGTCTGCTCATTCGCCTGATAGAGGCTACTGGCGGATCAGTCATGTTCGACGGAGTGAATATCCTCGATGCCCCTAAAAGCGATATGAGGCGGCTCAGACGTCAGATGCAGATCATTTTCCAGGACCCGTTCAGCTCCCTTAATCCGCGTATGACAGTCGGCGGTATGATTGCAGAGGTCCTCAAAGTCCACAATCTTGCCAACGGCAGTGCGGTGAATGATCGTGTCGGTGAACTGCTCGACATGGTTGGCCTTGCATCTCGTCACGCCAATCTGTATCCTCACGAGTTTTCCGGCGGGCAGCGTCAGCGCATAGGAATTGCCCGCGCCCTGGCTGTCTCGCCACAGTTTATCGTTGCCGATGAGCCGGTGAGCGCCCTCGATGTCTCGATACAGGCGCAGATCATCAATCTAATGCAGGACCTTCAGGAAGAACTGGGTCTGACATATCTTTTCATTGCACACGATCTCAGTGTGGTCAAACATATTTCCACTCGAGTCGCGGTCATGTACCTTGGCAAGATTGTTGAAATAGCCGATTCTTCTGAAATTTACGACAATCCGCTACATCCTTATACCGAGGCGCTGATGTCAGCAGTGCCGATCCCTGATCCCGCAATTTCCAAGAAACGCATCATTCTCGGCGGCGATGTGCCTTCGCCATCCGCTGTACCGCCGGGCTGCCCATTCCATCCGCGCTGTCCCGAGGCGACTGACGAATGCCGCGAAACAGTGCCTGTCCTCGAGGACAAGGGGCAAAGTCACGGCGTGTCATGCCTTCACAGGTGATTCGTTCCTTTCATTATGGAACGGCCCCCTTTTTCAGGAGTTAATAAATAAATACTATCATAACTATACCGGAGAGACGATGAAGATATTCGATGTGGGTTTAAAATTGCGATTAACATTTTACTTGATAATTCTTCTCTGTTTCACGGTGATTTCACCTGTCAGTTCATCGGCAGTAAGCCAGATCGAAACACGTTATTTCACCATTGTTTATGACGAGAATGGTGAATATACGGCAGGGAAGATTGCTGGTTTCTGCGATGAGATATATGAGCAGCTTCTCGGCATGTTCGACGCTTTCGGAGACGATCCCAGGGTGACCTGCATTGTCAATGATGCTGTTGACGTCGCGAATGGTTATGCTATCTATTTCCAGAACACCATCACGGTTTATGCCACAAGTATGGATTTTGAGCTCCGCGGACAGAGCGATTGGCTTCGTAATGTTTTCGTTCATGAAATGACACACATGGTGGCCTTGAAAAAGGCGGCTAAGGGTCCTATTAATTATTTCATGCTCGGTGCGGGAAGGTATGATCGTAATCCCGATGCTTCGGCCTCTCTGGCGCTCATGCACCTTTCGCAGCCGGCATGGTTTTCCGAGGGGGTCGCGCAGACTGGTGCCGAACGTTTCGGTTCAGAACACTGGGACAGCCACCGAGACATGCTCTTGAGGACGGCCTGGTACGAGAATGAGCTTCTGAGCATTGACAATATGTCGGTTCTGAACGGCCAGACTTCTATGGAGGCTGAATCGGTTTATAATCAGGGCTATTCACTCGTTTCTTTCATCCGTGATCGTTACGGCCTCGAAAAAGTTGTCGAAATGAACAACAACTGTGCCTTTTACGATTTTGAAACGACTATCCATGATGTCCTCGGATTGACAGAGGCGGAGCTTTTCAACGAATGGAAGAAGTCGCTCGACGAACGTTATGCCTCTTATCGGCAACGCACATTTGAGGATGCCGAACCTGTGGCTGATACCGGTACAGCCGATCTTGGCCCGGTGGTTTCTCCCGATGGACGTTATCTCGCATGGCTGTCCAACAGGGGACGTGATTACACGATCACCGATCTCATGCTAAAAGATCTTTCGAGCGGCAAAGTGCGCCGTCTGGTCAAAGATGTCGACAAACGCCCGTCATGGTCCCATGACTCAAAAAAACTGGTCTATGCGAAACGTCCCGACAGACGTCCGCAATTCTATGATATCTTTATCTACGACATTGATTCCGAAAATGAGCGCAGGATTTCACGGCAAATGCGTGCAGTCTCGCCCTCCTTCTCGCCCGGTGACAGTCTTGTGGTTTTTGTCAGGAACGAGGCCGGAAACAATACGCTTGCAGTCATGAACTCAGATGGCTCCGGACTTCGTTACCTCACGACCATCAATGACGGAACCCAGTTTTACCAGCCGTCCTTTTCCCCGGATGGCGAAAATATCTTGTTCAGCCTTTACCGTCAGGGCCTCGATCGCGATATCGCCATGATAAATACTGACAGCCGCTCTTTTCGTTATATCTGGGATAGGGCGGACTCTCTCTCCGGATTTTCAGATTCGACTTCTTTTGCCGAGAATGCCGATTTCAGGCTACTCGTTTCATCGTCAAGCGATGAACGCGATCCTGTTTATCTTTCCGATGGCAGTGGGATAATTTATTCGGCAGACAGGGATGGTATTTTCAATCTCTATCGCCTTGACTTCTCTACAAAACGTCACACTCGTCTGACCAATGTTCAGGGATCTGCATTCAGCCCATCGGTTTCTGATACGGGTGAAATATATTATTCAGGTTATACAAACCGCGATTTCTCTATCTATCGTACCAGTATTGATGCACAGTTTGCTGCAGACGAGTATGAAATGGAGCTGCGCGATTACATCAAACAGCCCGAACAGTTCAGCCTTTCGAAATATTTCACACCGACACCAGCGCGATCCCGCCGTATTCTGAATGCCGTGATCCCGACAATGTATCTCGGCCCCTCATTTATCGGAAGTCGTTTCGGTCTGGATGTGTTCAATGTCGGTGCGGAGGCCTATGTTACCGATCTCCTCGGACGCGACTCATTCGCAGTGGCCGGAAGTATCGGTAAAAACCTCAATGAAGAGGCACCGCTCAATAACGATATCGAGATCCTTTACCAGAAACGACTTGTTCCCATTACATCGAGTACGTATACTCATTCACCGATTCTGTATGTGAATGCCAGCCGCTCACTGATCAATAACTATATTGACCAGTACAAAGGTTTTGTCGACTCGTCATATGTGGCCGACCTTCCTGATCTCGGTTATGAGAATGTTGTACACGATCTTCGCCAGTATTATGAAGTCGCGGATAAATACCGCCACGAATTCCGCCGTTTAAGCATGGGGGATGAGTGTTCCGATAGCCCCGAAACACAGGTTCGGGATCGAGGCCGGATACCGCCGTTATTACGATTCAATTAAACGCTCCCAGTATTTCAAAGATTATTCCAGTTTCATTACTGCCGATGGCGATATCAGTGATCAGGTGCCCAATGCCGGGTATGCGGTTACGACTGACACAAAATACTATACCGATCTCGAGTATTTCCGGAGCGGCGAGCTTGGTATGAGTTATAATTATTACAATATCAAGCCTCAGGCTGATGCGGATGTCGCACCTTCAGGCACTGCTGCTCTGATGAGATTCCGCTATCTTCGCACGGAACACGCCGATTCGCTCACTGACCAGGTGGCTTATTATATTCCGGTGGGAATGTATTCGAATGGCGCATTTCAGATTCAGCAATATCAGCCGGATGAACACCTTGACCGTCTAAGGCCGCTTCGTCGCCGCGATGACATCAATGAGTATTTTATGTTTCTTCAGCATTTCAGCGATTTGCCGTTCTTTAACCACAATATCGGCGGCACAATGTTGATGGCATATCGTGACATACAGCTCAAAGATTCGAACAAGGGTGAGGGTTCCGGCTATAACTGGCCGCTGAAATACTATCTCGGTGGTTCCGGGCTTCTCTCCGGTTATCCGTATTTTTCGTTCTGGGGATCGAAACTCTTCTATACACGTCTCGATTATTACTTTCCCACTAAGGAAAAAAATTGCGAAGAATTTCATGGGCACCCATTTGCAGCGCCTGTACGGCAACGCTTTCTTCGAGGCCGGCCATGTCTGGAATTTCGAGAAAATGATGTGTCGACAACATCGAAAAGGGCGAGTTTAAATATGATGTCGGTTTCGAACTGCGCTTGAAAATGCTGAGTTTTTACCGGCTACCGATGTTCCTGACCGCTAAAGTTGCCTGGCCTTTGAGTGATATGGACGAGTCGCGGTACAAAGACCGCAGGGATGCCCGCCGCTTCTATTTCGGACTGAGGATGTGATGAGACACCGTTTTTTCTTGATGATTCTTGCTGTCGTGCTCTGTGCGGCCGGATGCAGCTATTACAGTGTGTCTGGTTCATTGCCTGGCCATATTAAGACCTGTGCCGTGCCGCTTTTCGAGAACGAGACTGTTGAGCCGATCTCGTTGAGGATGTTACGAATGAGGTAGTCGATGCCGTTATTGCCAATGGTGCTATGAAAGTAGTGGGTGAATTTCAGGCGGATGCAATAGTACGCGGCACAATTATTGAATTCCTCGACGAGCTTGACGAATTCTCCGATCAGGGCGCGAAACAGCTGAAAGTGAGAGTTTATGCAAAAGTCGAGTTCTATGACAAGGTCAAGAATAAGGTTCTGTGGGAAGAGGTGCGGCTCGAAGGGTGGGGGCGTTACGATTCCGACGGAGCTGAAGTGACCCGTGATGATGCCAAGGAAACGGCTTTGGAAATGTTGGCGAAAGAGATTATCGACAGAACGGTGTCGAGCTGGTAAATACATATTATTACTACTAAAAGACGGCTGAGATTATGAGCCGTCTTTTTTTTCAGATTTACCCTGCTTTTTTCGAAGGCGATACTGGAACGGATAACTTTAATCGAAAGGAGTTGTGTTATGGCAAATTTTCCTCCTAAGAATGATGATATATCTATTGTGCTCAGCGGAGCCGCTGGGCAGGGTGTCCAGACAGTTGAACAAATGCTGACACGCCTTTTCAAATCAGCAGGATATAATCTTTTCTCGACAAAAGAATACATGTCGCGAGTACGCGGGGGAAGCAACTCGACTGAAATCCGTGTTTCATCGAATCCGGTCGACGCTCTTCTTGACCGTATCGACATCTTGTTTCCCCTGAACTGCGATGCGCTGAAACATGTGGAGCAACGCATCGGTAAAGACACTATTATTATTGGTGAAAAAGAAAAGTTTATACAGGATTGTGGAAGGCCCGGCACAAATATCATCGATGTGCCGCTGACTGAACTTGCACAAGAGGTCGGTGGAGCGATCTATACCA
This sequence comes from Candidatus Latescibacterota bacterium, assembly GCA_963668435.2. Taxonomy (GTDB): domain Bacteria; phylum Latescibacterota; class Latescibacteria; order Latescibacterales; family Latescibacteraceae. Next base: position 241,188 of record CAXXSC010000010.1, on the reverse strand, counting down.
ATATTATTGCATCAGGGCTGATTGCCGCTCTTTTCGGAATTGATCGAAAACGCGTTGATGAGTATCTGGACGAACGATTTAGCGCAAAAGGTGATGTCATTGTCGCAAAAAATGTTGACGCCGCAGGTAAAGGTTACGAAATAGGCAAAGCATTAATTGCTGAGGGGATTGTGACTATACAGATCGCCAAGGATCCATCTGCCATAGAAAAGATAATCATCAACGGTGGTGACGCGATCGCGATGGGCGCTATTGCAGGTGGATGTGATTTCATATCATCCTATCCAATGACACCCTCGACTTCTGTTCTGACCTATCTCGCCAAGCATGCTGAGCAGTGCGGAATTATCGCCGAACAGGCAGAAGATGAGATAGCGGCGATCAATATGTCGATTGGTGCCTGGTATGCCGGTGCAAGAGCGATGGTTTCCACTTCTGGCGGCGGTTTTGCACTCATGAATGAGGGCGTGAGTCTTGCGGGAATAATCGAATCTCCCATGGTCATTCATCTGGCGCAGCGCCCCGGACCGGCAACAGGGCTTCCCACAAGGACAGAACAGGGGGATCTCGATCTCGTTCTCTATGCCGGTCACGGTGAATTTCCGCGCGTGATCTTTGCACCGGGTACACTCGAGGATGCATTTTATCTTTCTGCCAATGCGTTCAATCTCGCTGCCGAATTTCAGGTACCTGTTTTTGTGCTGAGCGACCAGTATTTTGTTGATTCATACTACAATATTCCCCGTCTCGATCTTGATGGTATGACTATTGAGAATCATGTGGTTGAAACGGACAGAGATTATAAACGTTATGCCATCACCGATTCCGGTGTTTCTCCGCGTGGTATACCTGGTGGTGAGGGGCTTGTTGTTGTCGACAGCGACGAACACGATGAGGACGGTCATCTTACGGAACGTCATGACATCAGGATCGAAATGGTCGGAAAGCGCATGAGAAAACATGATCTTCTCGTCGATAGGGCTTTTAAACCGGAATTGATCGGTCCGGAAGATGCAGAGACAGTCTTTATCTGCTGGGGATCGACTTATACTATGGCGCGTGAGGCGTATAATCTTCTCGGTCGGGACGATATCGCGCTGCTATACTTTAAACAGCTTTTTCCGCTTCATTCTTCCACCGGTGAAATTCTATCACGGGCCAAACGAATTGTCAGTATCGAGGGCAATGTGTCGGCTCAGTTCACCAGGTTGTTGAAAATCCATGCTGATATTGTTGCTGACAAGGTCATCAACAAGTACAACGGTCTTGCGTTTTCGGTCGAGGAACTTCGTGCTAAAATGAATAAAGCGCTTATATAAAAGGAGAATCGAAATGGATACTTCTATCTATGATATGCCTTCCATCGATAATGCATGGTGCCCCGGATGCGGTGATTTCGGTATCCTTTCCGCGTTGAAAAATGCGCTTGCAGAGCTTTCGATAAAACCTGAAAATTTTGTCATGGTGTCCGGTATCGGCCAGGCCGCGAAAATACCGCATTATATTAAATGCAACGCTTTCAATGGACTCCATGGAAGAGCGTTGCCCCCCGCGACTGCTATCAAAGCTGTGAATCCGAAAATGACAGTTATTGCCTCGAGTGGTGACGGTGACATGTATGGCGAGGGCGGCAATCATTTTATGAGCACGATAAGGCGTAATCCGAATATAACCAACCTTGTACATGACAACATGATCTACGGTTTGACAAAGGGCCAGGCTTCACCGACAAGCCGTAGGGGTTTTGTAACGGCAGTACAGACGTCCGGTGTCATTCTGGAGCCTTTCAATCCGCTTGCGGTTGCAATCGCACTTGATGCCTCGTTTGTTGCGCGATCATTTGTAGGTGAGGCAGAATTAACAAAAGATCTCATAAAAGCGGCGATAACTCACAAGGGCTACGCGCTTGTCGATATTCTCCAACCTTGTGTTTCTTTCAATAAGATCAACACATACAAGTGGTTTAAGGAGAATACCTATGCCCTCGATTCTTCTTATGATCCCAGCGACCGAACTGCCGCTTTTGCAAAGTCTCTCGAGATGGACAAAATGCCGCTGGGTGTTATTTACAAAAGCCAGTCGAAGCCGAGTTTTGAGGAAAATATTTCTGTTTATCAGACGGACAAGACACCAATATCAGAAAGAACTCGGGATATTAGCATTATCGATAAGCTCATGCCAGTGTAATGATATGGAGACAGACAAAAAATGTAATGAGTTATACTTTGCGTATTATATGGCAGGATAGTATATTAAATGCGCCATTATATGTCGTGTAAAATGATTTATTCGTAATGTTTATGTTTTTGGAGGAGTTGATGGTAGGAAGAAGATCATTTTTGTCCGGGGCGGGCGGAGTAGTTGTTGGTGGTTTCATGAATCAGACCGCTGCATTTTCCGAGGACCAGGATGCCGTTCCCGAGATTCCCTGGGGATATACTGAACTCGATGTTGAGGAGGCCAGGAAGCGGGGACAGCAATGTTATTACAGTTCCAATTGCGCTTCAGGTGTTTTCCAATCATTGATCTCGATGCTTCGCGAGACATTGGGCGAACCATATACAAGTATTCCGTTGGATTTGTATGATTTCGGTGGAGGCGGGATCGCAGGCTGGGGAACTCTCTGTGGTACGCTCAACAGTGCAAACGGTGTGATTACACTTGTCGCCGGCCCATCATCTGCCCCGGCACTTGTTAACGAGCTTATGGGATGGTATACAGGCCAGGCATTTCCGACAGACGCAAGCAACGCTTATGGTGAGAACGGTGACTTTTATCACGAGACCACTATGACTGGCGTTTCTTTGCCATCCTCCGTGTCTATTTCGCCGCTTTGTCATGTTTCAGTCAGCAAATGGTGTGAATCGTCAGGATTTGCGAGTGCCTCGGATGAGCGTAAGGAACGCTGCGCAAGACTCACCGGCGATGTTGCCGCCAAGACTGCCGAATTGCTGAATGCATTCCACAATGACACTTTCACAGCTTCTTACCAGCATTCTTCAGAAACAATATCATGTCTGACATGTCATACAGCAGGGGAGTCCTTTGAAAGCGGCAACATGACCATGGGTAAGATGAACTGTATTTCCTGTCATGCTCCTCATGATGAAATCGTTGCTGTTGAAGATGCTGAACCTGTGTCTTTTGAACTGCATGGGAATTTCCCTAATCCATTTAATCCCTCGACAACAATTGAGTTTACAGTCACGAAAACAGAAACGCTGACACTCGAGATTTATAATATTCTTGGTCAAAATGTTCGAACACTCTTACACAGGAGTGTCAACGCCGGAAACCACAGGGTGGTCTGGGATGGAAGGGATGATACCGGTCTTGAGGTTGGACCCGGAATGTATATCGCCCGTCTGGTTGCAGGAGAAAACTCGGCGACAAATTCGATGCTCATGCTGAAATAAGAGTTGGAGCGAATGTTTATTGGATTTGCATATTATCAGGAGATGTTGAATGGATAGAACGCGACGTGCGATTATCAGCTGTTTTGGGGCCGGTGCGGCCGGTATTATGACAGGATTGGGAGGAGCTATGCCCGCGAGCGGGAGTGAAACTCCTGAACTTCCCTGGACCTATGTCAAACTTGATCCCGAAGAGACGCGAAAACTTGGCCATGAACTCTGTTATGCCTCAAATTGTGCTTCCGGAGCATTTAAAGCTATTCTGGTTCAGCTCATTGACAAGGTTGGATATCCTTATAACCAGGTCCCGCTCAATATATTCAACTATGGTGGCGGGGGGGTAACCGGTTGGGGGACTGTATGCGGTGCGCTTAACGGAGCCGGTGGTGCAATTACCCTTGCGGCAGGTAAAGCCCAAAACGATGCCCTTATGACGGAACTTCTGGGATGGTATACCCTGCAGGCGTTCCCAAGCGACGAAAGCAATGACTGCGCAGCGGCTGGTGGATATGCTGGTGACAGAGCTGTATCACAAGAGGTACTGGCTCAGTCGGTGTCTGAATCGCCGCTTTGCCATGTGTCTGTGACTACATGGTGCAGGACTGCCGGGAAAGCGAGTAAATCACCGGAAAGAGCTGAACGATGTGCCCGTGTTACCGGTGATGTTGCCGCGAAAGCCGTGGAACTGCTCAATGCGGTACACGATGACACCTTTGTGCCGAAGTTCGAATTACCGGCAGAGGTGACTTCATGCACTTCATGCCACAAGGTCGGAACAGTATACGCTGCGGGCCATAACACTATCGGTAAAATGAGCTGTCTTCAGTGCCATGATTCGCATTTTTAGATTTGATTTATAGCATATGAGAAAAGGCGGGGAAAACCCCGCCTTTTTTGTGTCAAATCTCTATAGTGCATATGAAGTGATGTGCTGTTTATTCGTCGCTTTCATGCAAACCGGAATTCAGTGGATATTTTTCGGAAAGCGTGAAAGGAAGTTTGCCATGGGCGGGTGCGTTTCCGAGGATTATATCCAAAACCGCTTCCATTGAGTATTCCGAGGGAGAGTAAGCCGCAAGATAGGCTTTCGGATCAGGTAACAGTTTTATCAGTGTCGGATCGTAGAATGAACTTGCGACAACATTACTGTTGATGGAGGCAATCTCTTTTAGCGCGATGCTCAGCTCCTTAGGCAGAATAGTGCCCCCGCCATTCTCAGGACGGTAGAAAAATGACAGAAGGACCACATCCGCATGATCGGCACGACGTCTCAGTTCACCGCGTATACGCTCATCAGGCGCACCGAAAACATTGATATGATGTGTGTCTTCGCTGCGTTCTTTCAGCTTGTCTTTGAATACCGGTGAGAAGGAAAATGAGTTAGCATCGAAAAATGCTATTGAAACCAGCCGTTTAGATTTCTTGTCGGCAGGTATCAAATTACCGTCGTTTTTCAGCAGTGTTACACTCTCCTTGGCAATATCCCGGGAGCTGTGAGCGTATTCAGGGATACCAAGCCCCGACATTGTCATCATTGACTGTGTTGTTTTCGGCTTGTTGAGACCTATATTGAATTTCTCGGTTACAATTTTCTTCGCCTGCTTGTCGATCTGTTCTGTTTCGTAGCGGTCAGATATAACCTCAGATGTCAAAAGGTCGATTAAGGGAATATCCGGTCCAAAAATTTCCGGAAGGATAAACATGCCGGTACCGCCTTCAATACCAGCCTTTATCATTTCAACTTCCTTTTGAACATTGCCAGTATCGAGATCTGTCATGAAATTGGTGACAATAATTCCGTTATAATCAAGAGAATCTGTCAGGTACTGGAGATTCGCACGCCATATATCGGCACCGTTTTCCGGTGCAGTGAGAGGATTAACCGGCGATGTGAGGATAGTTTTTACATTCGAGCTTATACAGGCATGGAATACGGCTGACTGATCTTTGTTCATATTAATCGGTTCGGAGCGAAGTATGGCGTTTTCTGTATAAGACGGGAAATATTTCACTGTTGCCGCCACTCCGGCTTCCTGAATACCGCGTATGGTCTGTTTCGAAAGATCAGTGATAACTGCCGGATCTTCACCGAGTGTTTCCAGAAGCATGGTGATGTTTGCATTGTCGGGATTGATAAGGCAATTTGGCATAAAGAGCCAGTTTATACTCTGGGCTTTTGCCTCGACAGAACTGATTTTGCCCTGGCGGAATGAATATTCACCGGAAGCGATAGCGCCAAGCGCCAGTGGGTAGGTGAAACGTGTTGCTGTGTTGTCCCAGTACCAGGCGCCGCTGCTGAAATCAGCCCCAATGAACATCGGGACTTTCGAAAGACGCTGCAGCCCGACAAGCTCGTCATGCAGCTTGTGACCATTGAATTCGAGACGGATTTCCATTTTAACCGTATCGAGATTTGCTACAACAAAAAGGGCGCCGGGATTGTATTTCGTTACAAGGGTATTGATATTGCGTTTGTAATCCGGATAGAAAAAGTATCTGATAGGGTCGATGGTCAGACAAAACATCTGACCGATTTTCTGCTCGATATTCAGCGAGGCATTTGTCGATTGGACCCAGTCAACGTGGACTTCTTCCACTTGCTGTTCACAGCCGGTCTGAAAGATTGCGAACATCGTAAGAATAATGAGTGTAAATATAACCGGTGCAGAGTATTTTTTCATGCCGCATCCTTCTATCTGTCGTGGAGAATGTGTGTCAGGAAAGAAACAGTGCCCTTGGCCGGGATTACCATAACAGTAAGGTTTACCCGAGGTTCACAGGGTCTTTGGAAGATATAACGAACAAGGCTCGAAATCAATATATTTATTGGTTTTGTCGCGAGTGAAAACCAGCTCGTTTACTATCAGAGATTCGTGCTCAGAGTCATATCTGTAATCGGGCCGCGTGATTTCGCTCCTTTGAGCACAATATGGCCGTAATTGTGAAATCCCTTGAATTTCTTGACGATCCAGTTCAGGCCGTTGTTATAGCGGTTGAGATAGGGGTGGTCAACCTGGTTGATGTCGCCGAGAACGAAGCATTTGACATCGTGTCCCATACGTGTCAGCAGTGTTCGGGTCTGAAGGCGTGTCAGGTTCTGAGCCTCATCGATGATGACCACGCAGTTCTCGAGGTTCATGCCGCGAAGGAAGTTTATGGGGAGTATTTCGCATTTTTTCGGATCGAGCTTGAATTTCCCCGGTGTCGTTTCCATGAAAAACCTGTTTGCAGGTCGCTTGTCGTGCAGTTTCAGTATGAGTTCCTCGATGGGTTTGAAATAAGGGTTGAGCTTTTCGTCAACCTCGCCGGGGAGGAAGCCTAGTTTTTCACCGATTTCCACATTCGGTTTCACGATGTAAAGTTTTTCGTAATTCTGTTTATTCATGATCACGAGATCGATAGCACAGGCAAGCGCGAGAAATGTTTTGCCGTATCCGGCCTGACTAATCACTGTTACAATATCGATATCCGGTTCGAGCATGAGCTCTATGGCGAGGTTCTGATAGACTGTCCGCGGTGTTACTCCCCAGGGTTTATTTTCATGATCGACACATCGGGGCGTTGATGAATGGAAGAATGGCTTACCGTCGATCCATTCAAAACAGTTGGGTACTTTTTCTTCATCTTCGGAGATGAATCCGGTATAGACCTGCGCCTCTGTCATAAATGGGAGCGAGTTTTTCAATTCCTGTGCCTGGACGCCTTCAATCCCGAGCCGTATCCTGAAAAAGCGGTCGTTCGATACGACGATATGGCTGTCCTGAACGCCATTTGACTTATTTTCAATGAAAGACTTTATATCACGGAGAATGGCCTCGTCACCGAGTTTGTCCTCGCTGTATTCGAAATTATCGTTTTTAATTATGTTGATATTCTCGTCAGATTCGATTTTTGCGCCGATATCGGAGATGATGAATGAAAGGTCGGATTTCCGTTTGAGCTTGTCCAGTTCGAGTATGACTGAATAGGGGATGAGTATCTCGTTCTCGTCGCCGTTCCTCAATATTTCAATGCAATCCGGATTGTCAATTAATACGCTCGTATCCAGGATATACGATTTCTTCATACATCACTCCTGTTATTCATAGAAGTTGTGATCATTTGCAATCGGACGCCCCAGTTAAATCAGGCGTCCGATTTTCTTTTCAGCATATAAGAAATATGAAAACGTAATGTTATTGTATGGTTGCGATTTCTTTCGAATCGCGTTAAGTCTTTACCAGAAAACAATATAAAGTACTATAGTGACAAAAATGACCAATCCGCCGAGAACCTTGACCCGTTTCGAAGATTCCAGCTCGATATTGGTATTCACCGGCATGACAACAGGTGTGCTTCTTGGCATGAGCATTGTGATCAGGCCGCTAATAACTATGAGAATGGCAAAAGTGATTGCCATACGGTTGAGGAATGCCAGCTTGATTACGGCGATTTGATCCATTGACAGCACATAGAGGACACCATAGATCGGTACGCTGAGAATCAGCGAGGAAATACCGGCAAGAGTGGGTGCGCGTTTAACGAAGAGGCCGAAAATAAAGGCCACGAGAATACCTGGTGAAATGAATCCCTGAAACTCCTGGATATAGTTAAAGATACCCTTGAAGCGGGGATTGCCGAGCATGGGCGCGATGAAACAGCCGATAATCACAAAAAGAACGGTTGTGATTCGGCCGACAGTCACTATTGAGCCCTGTGAGGCGTTTTTGTTCAGATGGCGTTTGAAGATATCCATGGTGAAAATGGTAGATGCCGAATTGAGCATGGATGCCAGGGAACTGATGACCGCACCGGCAATTGCGGCGAAAATAAATCCGCGTAGACCTGCTGGGATAAGGTTTTTGATCAGCAGGGGGTAGGCCGCGTCACTGGTTCCGGAGAGCTGATCGCCGTAAAGCTGAGCCGCCATAATGCCGGGAATAACAATAATGAAGGGGACCAGCAACTTGAGAATGCAGGCAAAAATAATACCGTACTGGCCCTCTTTGAGGCTTTTTGCGGCAAGTGTGCGCTGTGTGATGAACTGGTTCAGGCCCCAGTAATAAAAGTTCGGGATCCAGAGACCGACTACGAGCGCTGTCCAGGGAATGACCGGATGATCGCCCGGAAGAATCATGTGTAGTTTGTCGGCATTGTAGGTGTAGAACGATTCGATACCGCCGACAGCCTTGAATCCGAGTACCATGGTTACCGCACCGCCGATCAAAAGTGCCGATCCCTGAAAAAGATCTGCCCAGGCGACAGCCTTAAGACCGCCCCAGGCAGTGTAGAGTGCCGCGACGCCACCGATGAGCCAGACCGCATGAATCAAGTTCATGTCGAAAATAGTGTTGAGTGTCAGCGCGCCGGTGTAAATGACAGCGGCGATGGTCACGAAAACATAAATCAGGACCATGTAGAATGCCATAATGGAGCGTGCCAAGCTGTTGTATCGGTATTCGAGATATTCGGGAATGGTATAAATTCCGCTCTTGAGGAATTTCGGCAGGAAAAACAATGCGACAACCACGAGTGTTATCGCCGCAAGCCACTCATAGCTTGCAACCGCGAGACCGACGATACCGGCGCCCTGGCCCGACATGCCGACAAACTGTTCGGTGGAAATGTTGGCAGCAATGAGCGAGAGGCCGATCAGTGGCCAGCTCAGGCCGCGTCCGGCGAGAAAGAAGTCCTCACCGGTTTCCTCTTTCCGGCTCTTAAACAGGCTGGTGCCTATGGTTACGGCAAAAAAAGCAATGAAAAGGATGATGTCGATAACGTTCAGTTTCATGCGAAATTCTCCCAAAAGAAAATGCTGAGGATCTATTGTATTTGTCCGGCACCGTCGGAGATCGTGACAGGCCAGATTTCGGCCTTTGTTCCTTCGGCGAGTGATTTCGGTTTATATTGAGTGTCAATGTTGCGTTTTACTGTCTCGACAGCGTCATCGGCGACAAGGGCAATAACACAACCGCCGAAACCGGCGCCGGTTAGACGAGCGCCCGCGACACCTTCCGTTTCTGCAAGAATATCGACCAGCATGTCGAGTTCAACGCAGGATACCTCAAAATCGTCCCGCAGGCTCGCGTGGGATGCATAGAGCCGTTCACCCATGGCTTTGCTGTCACCGCTGGCAAGAGCGTCGAGTGCGCCGCGGACACGGTTGTTTTCTGTCACCACGTGTTTCAGGCGCTTGAAAACTGTTGTACCGCATGCTTTCTCGAGTTCGGGAAGATCGTCGACAGCGACATCTTGAAGTGTTTCGATTGCCCGTCCGGTCAGGGTTGACTGGGAGACTTTCAGCGCCTCCTCACATTCTTTCCGGCGATTGTTATACTCAGAATCGACAAGGCCGCGACGCTTTTTTGAGTCGATTACCAACCACTGGCAGCCGTCGAGATTGATCGGGACAGTCCGGTAGGAGAGATCATTGCAGTCAATGAAAAGCGCATGATCCTTTTTGCCCATGCGGGATATAAACTGGTCCATGATGCCGCAGTTCATACCAACGAACTCATTTTCCGCTTTCTGGCAGAGAGAGGCCGCCTCGACATCATCAACCTTGAATCCGTAAAGCGCTTCCATTGCCGTAAGTGTCCCTGTTTCCAGTGCCGCTGATGAAGAAAGACCGCTTCCAATAGGAATGGAGCCGCCGAAAACGAAACGGAAACCGCCGATTTCGCGCCCCGATTTTTCGAGGACATCGAGTGTACCCATGATATAGCGGAACCAGCCGGCCTCGTGATCAGGATTATAGCTGCCAACAGAACATGCCGCTTTCCCGTCGAAATCGATCGAATAGCCTTCGATACTGTCATCACCGGTTTTTTCCACGGCAATGACGATCATCCTGTCAATTGCTACCGGCAGCACGAAACCGCCGGAATAGTCGGTGTGTTCGCCAATCAGGTTGACTCGTCCCGGTGCCTGAACGATGCAGGCGGGATCGTTTCCGTAAAGCTCTTTGAATTTTGCCGCAATAGCCTGTGTCAGTGTCTCCATCAATTCTCTCCGTATCCGTCGGGATGTTCCTGTTTCCATTGCCATGCAGATCCAATAATATCTTCGAGTGACGAGAGGCCGTCACCCCAGCCGAGTACCGATTTAGCCTTGTCGTGGGAGGCCAGAAGCGCTTCCGGGTCGCCGTCACGGCGTTCTGCTATATCATATGCCACATCCTCGCCCGTAACCTTTTTCACTGCCTCTATAACCTCAAGAACTGTGAAGCCATCACCACTGCCAAGATTGTAAGCATCACTCGATCCGCCTTTTGCAAGATATTCTGCAGCAAGTAAATGTGCTTGTGCAAGATCCTTGACATGAATGTAGTCGCGAATACAGCTGCCGTCACGTGTACCGTAATCGGTGCCGAATACTTTCAGTGCTTTTTTCGCAATTACCGCCTTGAGTATCAACGGGATCAGGTGGGATTCCGGATCGTGGTCCTCGCCACAGCCGCCGTACGCGCCCCCGGCGTTGAAATAGCGGAGGCAGACTGAGCGGAAATCATAGGCACTGTCGAAATCGCGAAGGGCCTCCTCGATCATTAGTTTTGTGCGGCCATAAGGATTGACCGGTTTCAGGGCAGAACTTTCCGTTATCGGAACGGTCTCGGGATCGCCGTAGACCGCAGCAGTTGACGAGAACACAAATTTGTCCACGCCAGCCTCTTTCACCGCGGTGATGTAATCGAGAGTTTTAAGGACATTGTTCTCATAGTATTTAGCAGGATCCTTGACCGATTCTCCGACCTCGATGAAAGCCGCGAAATGCATGGCGAGATCGATGCCGTTTGAGCAGATTTCAGTGACGAGTTTCCGGTCTGAGATGTCGCCGACAACCAAAGAAGCATCCGGGTGGACAGCCTCACGGTGTCCTTTCGAAAGATTGTCAAGGACAGTGACATTGTGACCGGCTTCGATCAGTGTGCGGGTCACGACACTGCCGATATAACCGGCTCCACCTGCGACGAGAATTTTCATGGGATTTATATCTTTCATCGGTATTCCTGTTAGTTCGTGCGTTGTTTGTAATGACGTGTCGGCAGGGAACGTAGCGCCTCGGCGGCTTCTTTGGGAAGGATCGGATTGATGATGTTTCCGCCTCCGGTTTCGAAACCGGCCATGTATTTCAGTTTATCCCTGCTCCTGAGCGGTGGACAGAATTCGATGTAAAAATGCCAGGGGTGGGGATCGATGCCATTTGCGCAGGGAGGGTTCCTGAACAATGTGATATTGGGGAATGACATCTCGAACAGATTGTCGTAACGGATGAGCATTTCGCGGTAAATAGCAGCAAGTGAATGCATTTCAGCGAAATCAAGACCGGTAATAGCAGAAACGTGGCGACGTGGCATAATATGAACCTCGAAACTGTGACGTGCGAAAAACGGCACGAACGCGAAGAAATGTTCGTTTTCACAGACTATCCGTTCACCGCTTTTCAGCTCTTCCGCAAGCACATTACAGAACAGGCAGGCATCGAGTTCATTCATGTAGTGACTTGCATTCGTATATTCGGTCTTGAGAATGCGGGGAACGAAATCCGAGGCATAAATCTGGCCGTGGGGATGCGGATTCGATACGCCGATGATAGCGCCCTTGTTCTCGAACATGATTACATTTTCGATCACGTCCATAGCCGATAACTCCTCAAACTGATCACGGAATGCCGAAAGTACAGCGTATATACCGTTCTCGTCCATTTCTGCAAGCGTAAGGTTGTGACGAGGACTGAAACAGACCACCCGGCACATGCCTTTTGCCGCCTCCTGCACCGAGATCGCATATTCATTGTCGGGAGCTTCGCTTTCCAGTGTCAGAGACGGAAAATCGTTGTTGAAAACATAGACATCGCAGTAGTCCGGATTTTTAACGCCGCCAGCTCGTTCGACACCTGGACAGAGATAACAGGACGGATCGTATTCGGGCTTCTTTTCCTCGGCTGAAGATACGACATTGCCGCTCCAGGGTCTGACAGCGGTTGTCGGCGCCATGATGACCCATTCGCCGAGATATGGGTGCCAGCGTTTAAATGATGTTCGCTTTTGTTTTTCTTTCATCTGAAACCTGTATGACGTATTATGTTTTTGTTGTCACTATAATGTAACAATTCAACAGCCCCCTTGCAAGAAATCGATGTTAAAATAGACTGGAAAGAGGAGGAATGATGCAGCCGATTATTGATATGCACAATCACATTTTTACATCAAAAGAAAACATCAGGCAATATGCTGATACCGCAGAAAGGCTTGGTATTGTTAAAATTGTCGTTCTCGGCCTCGAATGGCCCGGTTCAAATATCTCGACGAATGATCAGATTCTGTACGCAATAAAGGAATATCCTGACCTTTTTGTGGGATTCGCCGGGCTGAATTACTGGGATGAAATAGATGCTGACAAGATCGATCGTTTCAAGGATCAGGGATTCCACGGTCTCAAGTTCATTCTCCCGCCAGAACCGTATAATTCAGAACGTTTTTACACATATTATGAACGTGCCGAAAAACTCAATATGCCGTCACTTTTCCATCTCGGAATTATCGCGCGTGAACCCTCGATAGCCTGTCGTGTCGACAACAGTCTCATGCGGCCTGTTTTTCTCGATACTATCGCCCGTGATTTCGAGAATCTCACCGTTATGGGCGCTCATCTCGGCAATCCGTGGTATGAGGAGGCGACCATGAGCGCACGTTGGAATCCGAATTTATTCTTTGATCTTTCCGGCTCGATACTCAAGAAGAAATCACCGGAATTTCTCGGCAGCCTTCTCTGGTGGAATGACACCACAGACTACGGTTCGCCGAAATGGGACAACGCATGGGAGCAGATCGTGTTCGGCACCGATGTCCTACCGGAAAAAATGGGGGATTTACTCGACGATTACACAAATGTTTTCGATACGCTTGGGCTGTCTGAGGAACTGCGGCGAAAAGTGCTGTTCGAAACGGGAGCTGATATATTGCGGAAGGCGGGAGTGGAGGTGTGATGTTTCCTGCTCTGAACTACAATAAAAGGAGCCGCCTGATCGACGGCTCTTTTTTTGTATGATTTTAAATGTCTTGCATAACGTTCATTCCACACGTTCGCTTGCGGGAATATTGACCACCATGACAGTGCACTGTCCGAAGGTGTCGGTTTGTTTGGTGCCGTGCTCGACAAAGGCGCCGTTCCATAGAATGAAAAGGCGCTCACCCTTGTCATCCAGCCTGATCGAAAATGTGCCACCTGGCGTGTAGCCGTACTTGTCCATGTAATAGGGGAACATGAACGACAGCACTTTTTTTACGCCGGTTTTGGTATCGAACTGCACGACAGGGGAGCCATCGGCGAAACCGTGGCCGTGTGCGCCTGGGCAGTAATAAACATAACGTCCGCCGGGACTCCTGTCCATTGAGGCTGTATATGTTTCTTTGCCGGGCCAGTTGCGGCCGAGGTCGGCGACTGTCTCGGTCTCGGGATCGAAGGAAAATAGCTGGCCGCCGTATGTGATGCCGTAAAAGAGACCATCCGGACCGCGATGGGGCGTTTGTGAGCGCATCTGGTTGTAGCCGCCTTTTTTCTGGCCGCGAGAGGCGGAAACACTTTCCGGGGGCACATGGCAGTCGAGTTTCGTGAAACGATTCTTTGCGGGATCGTACTTGATGAAATGGCGCATTGTGTCTTCTTTGTCGCGGTTGGTTGTGTAGACCATACCGGTGATCTCATCAATCATTATCGCGCGTTCCCACCAGCCCATACCCTCGGGAAGATAGCCTGCCCAGATGGTTTTCTGCTCGTTGATATCCCATGCGAGAAACTCCCCGAACATACCGACACCGTACATTATGCCGCGTTTCGTATCAACCCTGTGATAGGGCCAGGAGGCGCGCTTGAGCGGAACACCGTAATCGACTATGTCGCCGGTGAGCACATCATAGCTCATAATATGGCCGCCATCGTATCCGGTTGCGTAATCCTCCTCATCCGGCTCGGGATATTTTGCCCAGTAGGTGCAGTACCAGAGATGGGGGCTGTCGATGTCTTTGCTTTGATAAAAATCGAGCCAGCCGTGGATCTTACCCTCCGCGAATTCGGTTTTCATGCGGCCCAGCACCTTGTTGACCTCGGGAAGGCATTTGACCGATTTTGCCGTGGGATCGTATTCGACAAGCAGGATATGGGCATCGTACTTGGCGTGGTCGCCAACTGAGGAGTAGAATTTTCCGGTGCGCGGATCGAAATTGGCCTGTGACCAGTTGGACCACGGGCCGGGATTGTTGGAGATGTCCGATTTCGATTTTACCGGCGATTCACCGAGGAACATGGGCTCGACCGGCACGACTGCGAATTCGACCGTGGGTGCCTCTTTAGCGATTACATAGTCTTTGCCGGCAAATGCGGCCACACTTTCGGGCGGCTTGAGCATTTTTCTGTCTTTGTCGACAACAACTTTGCCGGAGTAGAGGAGGCCGTGGGTGTCGAGACGTTCGGCGACCTCTTTTTTCTTCTGTTCCGCAGGGCTCGGGATGACTTTGGCCTCTACAGTCTTGACACCCTTGTGGAGAATGCCGCGGGGGCCGATTTTGGTCTGTGCATGGGTGGAAATGGAGACCGTAAGAACAAGAGCCGAACACATTACAGCTGAGGAAATACGCTTGATCGTGAGCATCATTCACCTCGTCTTGAATGGGATTGCAGTTTCTGTAAAATAAAACAGATCGGAAAACATGCAATCACTTTCCATCAGGAAGATTGTGAAATCCTCATATTTGATCCGCTTGGTAGTTGTCTCATTTCAGCACTGTCATTTTTGCCGTTTTGCTGATTCCGCCTGCCTCGATACGGTAGAGATAGACACCCGATGACAATCCGGAGGCGTCGAGACTGACAGCATTCATGCCAGCGGGGAAAGTCCGGTCTGCGAGCACGGTGACTTTCCTTCCGGTGATATCGTAGAGGGTGAGGGACACGGTTGAGCTTTTCCAGAGGTGGAAACTGATGGAAGTTGTCGGATTGAACGGATTCGGCGTGTTCTGGTAGAGTGTCAGCGTTTCCGGGCGTGATTCGTCCGTTTCCTCGATAACTGTACCGGGGATATATTCGTATGCGCCGATATCGGGATTGCTGTCGCGGGCCGCGCCGGTGATGTCGGTCAATGGGGCTGATTCGCTATTTGCCGCACCGATACAGGGGCTGTCGGGCATAAGACGGTAGTCGCCGTTGTCCGGATCGACGAAGAGGGGATCGAGTTCGATATTATAGTATTTATCGCAGGGATCGCCGTTTGTATTTGTGTTGTTTTTATAAAGGAATAAATATGGGCCATGATTGGTTATTTCTATCGGACGATCATACGACGGATATGTGTTGTGCCAAAACAGTGTGTTTTTTATTGTATTGGAACTTGATATGCCGGTATCGAATATAATTAGCATGTTACGGCATGTATTATTTGCGACAATACAGTTTAACATATAAAATTCAGAATTTACGTTATTAATGCATTGATCATCTCCATGATTATTACAGAATGTGACATTAGTAAAATATAATCTTGAATCATGGAAACCACGAATAACCGCTTGATTATTCGTGATATTACCGGCGATGAGGCCATCATTATATACCAGAGATGATTCCCATCCGAGAAAGATTCCACCAGTATTATTCATGATTTGAGTTGCAGTCATCTTTATTTCAGAGTTACTGGTTATATAAATTCCCCTCTGGCTATTGCCGATTATCACAGCATTTTCAATAGTTGCTGATGACTCAGAAAATCCAATTCCCGCACCATTACAGTTTTCAACGCGTATATTTCGTAACGTCGGATTTGAAAATGCACAGATAACACCGCAGTCGGGGAGGAAATCATTGCCATTATCCGCTCCGCCGTGCCGTAAGGTTAAGCCGTCGAGTATGGAGTCTGCGCTTTCGCCATCGACAAACCAGACACATGGTGCGGAATAATCGGAATCGATGACTGTCTGAGAAATAAAACTGCTGTCTCCGGTTGTCACGTAATGGGACGCGACTGTTATTGCTTTACCTTGAAAATCGATACTTTCACTGTAGATGCCTGGTGCTACGAGAACCGTGTCACCTTCAGCCGCTATTTTAATGGCATCTTTGATGGATGCAATATCTTTTGGCACTTGAATTATTGATGTTTTTGGTGCTAGCAGAGTTGTTTTCAGGGCAGTGTCCAGCGAGAAAGAAACGTTGCTTTTAACGTATGGTATATACCTGTATTTAACATATTTTATCTCATAAAATCCAATTGGAATCACAACAGAAAAACTGCCGTCTTGATCAGTGTATGCGGCACGTGAATCATCGAAACCATTTGTGTTTTTGAAGTTGACGAGACATCCGCTGTGGTTATTACTACCGTCAAGTTCAACTATACCGCGGACAGTGACATGTGTGTCTGGTGAGGTCAATGGAAATGATAGAGGATTTTCATAGGCACCAATATCCATGATGTCTGGACGGTGATTGCCTTCGCAGTCTATATCGGGAGCCTCTGATGATGAAGCCGCACCTATGCAGGGACTGGTGTCCTTAAGGTGAAAATCACCGTTCTCAGAATCGACAAACTCGGGATTGCCAGAGATATTGCCGCCGTCAAATACGATGGATTGTTCGTACTCACTGGGAAATAAATTGCGGACTAGGGAATGAGATAGAATCAGTGTGCTGTTAGGATCATCCATACAACTAGTATAAGGATTTCCGAAAAATATTTTTTGCGGATTATTGACTGACAAGTCCTGATTGTTCCAGTGTATTGAGTTGACAAAGCGGGGATGAGAGCTGTCCCAGATATTCATATTACAGTTATAAGCGGTCGTGTTGTAAAAAACTGGTTCTGATCTGTCCTCGGCTCTTATAATTTGTTTTATAATTATACAATTGATAAAATGTGGGCTTGCATTTTTACAGTGAATGCCGCTCGATGTGTTGTTGGTTGTTTCTATGCGGCAGCGTTCAAATAGAGGGCATGAGTTATTGATACAATATATTACTTGTGATCGTGAGTCATCGCCTCCTGTAGTATTATTGATAAAATGAGTGTTTTCAAACAGGGGGCTCGATGAAGAGCAAAAAATGGCTCCGGCTTTAACCATAACTGAGTCCCCGGTATTGTCTGAAAATATCATATTTTTAAATGTACCTGATGTGCTGACAAGGCCGAGGCCGGAATATGAGTGTCCGGGAGTGCAATAATTATCTCTGATGGCGACATTGTCAAAGCTAACAGTGCTGGCGCGTAGTAATACAGCGCCTTCTTTTACATACATATTATGAGAAAACGTGGAGTTTTTAACCGTTGCATTGCATGCGCGGAAAATAGCTGCACTTTGAATGCCATTATAGTCTCCGCAATTCCGAACAATAACATCGTTCATATCGACATTTGATCTATAAGCATAGAATCCATAATCAGTGCAGTTGAAAATACGCAAGTTTTCAATCGTGAGAAGCGTTTGATCAATATAAATCTGGGTATTATCAAACGACAATCCCTTGATGGTTATGCCGTTCTTCTCAACTGATTTGATGGTGATGGTTGCCAGTTTCTCATTGCTGATTATTGTGTTGTCTATGAAGGTCGAGTCACCCGTTGTCATGAACAACGAACCGAGCGTGATGCTTTTCCCCAGAAAATTCGGCGTTTCATTATATGCGCCGGGGCTGACAAGGACGGTATCGCCCTCTGCGGCGGCAGTTATTCCCTCCTGGATAGTGAGGGCGTCGGCGGGTACTGCTATAATTTCAGCTGAAACCGTGGATGTAGTCGAGGTAAACAGGACTGCCATTGCCAGTATAAGAATATCTTTTCTCATAAGAACTCCTGTCTATCGTTATTGTGTTCGTGGACTATTTCAGCACTGTCATTTTTGCCGTTTTGCTGATTCTGCCTGCCTCGATACGGTAGAGATAGACACCCGATGACAATCCGGAGGCGTCGAGACTGACAGCATTCATGCCAGCGGGGAAAGTCCGGTCTGCGAGCACGGTGACTTTCCTTCCGGTGATATCGTAGAGGGTGAGGGACACGGTTGAGCTTTTCCAGAGGTGGAAACTGATGGAAGTTGTCGGATTGAACGGATTCGGCGTGTTCTGGTAGAGTGTCAGCGTTTCCGGGCGTGATTCGTCCGTTTCCTCGACAACTGTACCGGGGATATATTCGTATGCGCCGATATCGGGATTGCTGTCGCGGGCCGCACCGGTGATATCGGTTGATGAGGCATATATTTCGTTCGCGGCACCGATACAGGGGCTGTCGGGCATGAGACGGTAGTCGCCGTTTTCCGGATCGACAAAGAGGGGATCGAGCTCGATGAATTTGATTTTATCGTCTGCGGGAGAAAGAATGACTGCTGGATGTTTGTATTTCTTGTATGGACGATAATTTTCCCAGACCACAGATTGATTTGATACGGCTTTCAAGCTGTAAAAGAGCGTAACCACACATGTGTTATAGGCGACTATACTGTTGTTTATAGTTAGCCTTCCTTCTGTTTCATTGCCTTCAATGATATTACGATTGCTGTGATTATCGCATAACGTGACATGATTGAGGATAATCCGGGATTCTTTGTCGAGCTTGATAAGCGATCCGTATCCCTCGTATCTATTTCGGGTTATAAGTGAATTTTCAAGCGTCAGCGTTGAATTGTTATATACGTCGATGAGTCTGCTTGATGTGCCGCTATTATCGCATATTATGCAGCTGTTGATGTTCACATCGGAATCATATAGTGACAGTGCGCTATATTCTTTTTCACTGATTGTGACATTTTCAATGCTTGCTGTCGATCTTGATATTCCAATTCCTCCTCCTCCGCCGCCCAACATGCGTATGTTTTTTATGACTGCTTCTACCTGTGAACAACCAATGCCTGCATCGATAACCGTAAAACCGTCAAGAACTATTATTTTTCCATCGGCATATAATGTTTTAATACTTTGCGCGGTTTCGCCGGAAGTAATGATCGTTTGATCTATCAGCGAACTGTCCTGTGTCGTCGTGAAATGTGACGCGACAGTTAATGATTTCCCTCGATAATCGAAAGCTTCATATTCGCCCGGTGCCACAAGAATCGTCGCACCGTCTTCCGCCACGTCAACCGCTTCCTGGATTGTCGATACATCTGCCGGGACATGTATTATTCCGACCGGGGAATGTAATGTCAGTTCATCGAGCATAATGTCATCTTCAATTGTTATGTCCTCGATATTTTTTGAAAAATAGCCATCTTTAAATATAACGATTTCATA
Organism: Candidatus Latescibacterota bacterium; assembly: GCA_963668435.2. Classification (GTDB taxonomy): domain Bacteria; phylum Latescibacterota; class Latescibacteria; order Latescibacterales; family Latescibacteraceae. Next base: position 221,528 of record CAXXSC010000010.1, on the reverse strand, counting down.
GTTGCCGCGGGGCACTACAGCTGAAAAATAACCGGCCGTATCAGTATAGGCGATGCGTGAATTGTCGAATCCGTTTTCATTTCGCAGCAGGATAGTGATACTGTCGCTGTAGTCACTCTCCTCAAGTTGAACGCGTCCTTCCACCAGTGCATGGCTGTCGGGACTGTAGTGCGGTTGGCTGAGCGCGTTTTCGTACGCGCCGAGATCTATCTGGCCGAAACGTTCATTATCCTCGAAATCGTCTTCCGGTGCGTTGAAAGGCGTTCCAGCGCCGATACAGGGGCTCGTATCTTTCAGGTGGAAATCGCCGTTTTCGGGATCGATAAACTCTGGATTCCCCATGATGTTCCCGCTTGCGAAAATAAGCGACTTATTATAGGTGCCTGGATCGAGGGCGCATGCAAGCGAATGGGAGAGCGTGAGTTTCGAGGTGTCGCTATAATCCGGATCAACGAACGTTCCATGAAAATTAATTCCCGAATAGCTGCTGTCGTCTCTCCAAATAATCGAATTTATACATCGGGGGTGTGAATTTCCGGCAATATAGAAATGGTTTTCAAATAATGTTGTGTTCTGGAACAAGGGCATTGATTGGTTATAAATTTCAATTGTGGTCCTGTCAATAATACAATTAATAAAACTTGGATGTGATCTTTCGCATATAAGACTGCTTCTTCCATCTTTGCTTGATGGCTCGAAACGGCAGTTCTTGAATACCGGTTCAGCGCCGTGAACGCAATTAATAACGTTCTCATCTCTTTCGTAATCGCTGCGAAACAGGACATTTTCAAAAACGGGACTTGATGCACTGCAGTATAAACATTTACCATAAGTAAAGAAACTTAATCCTTTATTGTCAGCTATCACTATATTTTTGAAATGGCCCGCTGTGTTCTGCATGTATAAACCGGGATAAAAGACGTTGTTATTCCTGATTTCAGTGTCTTCGACAGTTGCATCACAATTATCGAGCCTGATACTGCCATACGATCGCCCGCGATTATCTGAAATATTCGTATTGATGATTCTGGCTGTGCAATCATTGCAATAGAGTGGTGTCACAAGATCACCTTCGCAGCCCGTAATAGTCAGCGTGTCAATCGAGATCGTCGAGTCATGTCCGAAAAGCCCCCCATCTTCGTTGTCTTTGATAACACTATTGTGGATTTCAAGGATTGACGATTCAAAGTTTATTTCCCTGTTCTGAAACGTCAAACCACTGATCACTGCCGGATAATCTTCCACGTTTTCAATAAATATTTCGCCAAACTCTTCTCCACCGATCACCGTATTTTCGATATCGTTCGTATCGCCACTGTTTATAAAGAAAGAACCGAGCGTGATACTTTTCTCCAGAAAATCCAATGACTCAGCATAGGTGCCGGGGCTGACGATTACTGTGTCGCCCTCTGCGGCGGCAGTTATTCCCTCCTGAATAGTGAGGGCGTCGGCCGGCACTGCGATGATCGCGGCGATTGCTGAAGTATGGAGCGGTGATAAAATGCTTGTGAGAAGGAAAATGAGAAGTGTTTTCATCGGCGTCCTCCCTGTCCCGGTTTAATAATCATAGCTTGCTTCAAAAAAGAGTCTATTTGCATTAATATTACCAAAATAAACGACTAAGTGCAATTAAAAAGAGTACAAAAGTGCATAATTTATGTGCAGCGAAATGATACATTCGGCCCGGCACATTCGTTTTCATGCATAAATCATTCGTTTTCCATGCCATTTCATATGATTGCACTTGCATTTCGGGACGCTATTTGCGATTATATATGACTGAGTGAGAACGTTATCCTAACCAACATTTCAGGAGGTGTACACGATGAAACACAGAAATCTCATTGCGGTATCGATGCTGGCTGCATTGGTCGCCGCCATGTCGCTTTTTGCCGGCTGCGGACAGAAAGGTCCGGAGTGGAAAGCGGTCAACGATCAGGTTATCGCGGAGCACGGTGTCAAAACCCGCGAGCTGAGTATTGATACTGAAACCAATATCAAGTCCAACATTCCCGACGGCAAAGTCGTGGAGCGCAACGCACAGGGCAACGCTGAAATCGCCACTGGCGTCAAGGGCAACATGTACTGGGGACGCGGCAATCTTGTCAACGTCGTCACCATGGCTCCCAATTCGGAAATCCCGAAACAGACTCTCAGCTCCGAACGCATCATGGTCATGACCAAGGGTTCAGTCGAGCATCTCGTTAATGGTTCCTGGGAGAAAATGCTTGGTGAAGAGCCTGCATATCTGTATTTCTTCTCTACAGGTTATGTTGGCTACCGTCACTGCCTGTATCTGCAGGAAGGTGCCGAGTATGGTGTCCGTGCCGGTGCTGATGGTGCAGAATTCATCGAGTTCTATGCTCCGATCCGCGAAGACTATGTCAAGCTCGCTGGCGGTACACTGCCCTCGAACGTGAAACCGGCCGCAATGACCGGCAAGCCCAATTTCGAGGCTGGCAAAATCTTCAATTTCTATGACATTCAGTGGACAATGCTCGTTCCCGGCGCATGGTCGAGAATTATCAACGGCAGAGGCGTTCAGGTCAGTAACATTTTCATGTGGCCCGGAATCGAATTCGGTTATCATAACCATCCCGAAGAGCAGCTTATGACTGTCCTCAATGGCTCGATCGACGAGTGGATTCTCGATACGATCCAGCCCATGGATGTCGGCAAAGCTCTCTTCCTGCCTGCACAGATGGTTCATGGCGGCAAGCTCAGCCCGCAGGGTTGTAATGCCATCGACGTTTTCTATCCGCCGCGTGACGATTATTCCGCCAAGATGGAAGACCGCCGTGCCAAGTTCCATGCCATTATTCCCAAGGGCGAAGAGCCGAAACTGGTTGCTGACGGTTTCAAATTCACCGAGGGCCCGACCTGGCTGAACGGTGAGCTCATTTTCTCAAGCATGTTCTTCGATATTCCCGCCGGAACATGGAAGAGCGATCCCAAGAAGAGCGATATGATCGCGCTGAAACCCGACGGCACCTGGCGTCATGTCTTCAAGGGCAAAATGCAGACCAACGGTCTTATGACCAAGGGTAACGGCAACATTGTCGCTTGTGACATGGCCGGCCATCGCGTTATCGAGGTTTCGCCCAAGGGCAGGATTGTCAAGACTCTCGCCACCAAGATCACCAGTGGCGACGTTCACAAGGGCCTCAGGATCGATGGTCCCAACGACCTGGTTATCGATGCCAAGGGCGGTATCTATTTCACCGACCCGCAGTTCATCTTCGACGAGGCGAAACGCCCATCCAAGACACTCAACTACATCAAGCCCAATGGCGATGTCATTTGTGTTCTCGAGAATCCCGGCAACAAAGAATTCCAGATGACCAATGGCGTCCTTCTCAGCCCGGACGGCAAGACTCTCTACCTTTGCAGCACCTACCATCTGGAAGGCAAGCTCTCCGAGGCAGAGAACTTCATCTACGCTTTCGATGTCAACGAGGACGGCACCCTGTCCAACAAACGCAGGTTCTGCGAACTCTTCCTGCCCATCTCCGAGTGGGAGAACGGCACGAGGAGCAGCTGTGCTGACGGTATGACCATCGATGCAAAGGGTAACCTGTATGTCTGTACCGCTGTCGGTCTGCAGATTTTCTCACCCGACGGTGAGTACATCGGCAACATCCACACCCCGACATTCCCGGTCAGCGCATGTTTCGGTGGCGAGAATTTCGACACGATTTACATGACCTGCTGGGACAAGGTCTATTCCATCAAGACCAACGTCAAGGGTCTTGTTTATCCGCTCGGCAAATAATCGCGAAGCGGTATATTATTGAAAAGGCCGGTCGAAATGACTGGCCTTTTTTTGTCATAAGAATGATATACGCATACTATCAAGCAGAGATATTATCACGTTTCACCATATTTCACGTTCACAATGATTGCTGCCGCCAGGTACATGGCACTGAAACCGAATGTCATCAGGAGGTCATATCCCCGGGGGGAAGTCAAAAGAAACAGATAAGGTGTCATGTAGTATGGAATAAGCATGATACCGGTGATGAAAGTCGCTCCCCAGATAAAAAACCGAATATCGCCTGACCGCTGTCATGACATTGTGAGCAAGGATAATGAGAGATGAATAGAACAGGCAGACATTCAGGTAACGGATGGCTGTTGTGGGTAAGTATCTGAATGAATTAAGTGTTATATGATAATAAATTGCAGTTTCGAGTATACGGCGCATAAAACATGCAGATAAACTTTTCGGATTGTAATACATCGCGAATCCGTCGTTGATATATAACAGCAATAGTGTTGATATAGTGTCTGTTATGCTGTCAATTGCCACGATAATACAACTAAGAACCATGACTGCACTAAGTTTTGCTAGTTGAGGCGTAAAACGTCTCGCAGGCAGGAATTGGGCCTGTATAACTGACTGGCTTTTCCTCTCCGAGATCAGCGTAAACGCGAGCACAACGGGGATCATGAAAAAAACCGCCGAATCCAACCTGAAAAGAAAAGCTATTGCAGCACGGTATATATCGTTTATTTCATGCATCATTCCCCGGTTTCGGGTAAAGGTGTTATTGACAAGGAAGCGTATTAGTTTTCCTGTCAGAAGGACTATGACGAGACCGTAGAAAAACTCTTTGATCCGCCTGATCTCCATACGAAGTAAGGCTAGGAATTGCCGCATACAATCCTCCTCACACATCCGCGAACCGATTGTAAAGTAGCAGTCCCACGAGATAATAGACCGCACCAATAATAAGTGTCAACAACAGCAGGTTGATGCTCCACATGTCCATCATCGCCTGATATTTGTCCGGCACTATCTGCCAGTGATTTTTAAGGCTGCTGCTAATGAGTGACCGATAGGTGGCCATACCCAGAATTCCAACCACTACAGCAGCGATATGCCTGTATTTGCCGACAATATTGATGACACCCCAGATTGGACAGACGAGACAGAGTGCGATATAGGGGCCGCTGAAAAGCTGGACAATACCGCCTGCAACCACGCGAGGGTCGGCACGCACCGGACCAACGACATAATAAAGATGATACACCCGATACATTAGATACGCGATCATGACAAGCATGCAGAAATTAAGAATTACAAACCTGTAAAACATGCTCAATCCCCTGAACGGCTCGATCTGCGCGTTCTGAATAGAGGAGGCTTTCTGCTTATCCCGGAGCAGGGAAAAGAGAAACAGGAGTGAGTAAAGGTAGAAAAAATGGTTTCCCATCAGGAAGAAAAAGCGTATGAACGGATTATCCATACCTCCGTGAGATGATATATCCCTGAAATGAAACGAGACAAAGGTGTGGATTATCTGGATGGCAAAAATAATAACGATCCCTTTCCATAGCGAGCGGAATTCATTCCTGAGCAGCGACAGGTTTTGACCAATAAGCTTCATCATCACTCCTTACACGTCTGCATAACGGTTATACAATTTCAATCCTAATATCAGATATACGGCGCCAATGAGCAGGGTAACTGCCAGGTGATCCAGATTCCAATTGTCAAGATACTGCAGTATCGAGGACGGGAGCAGTTCCCAGTGATAAACGCGTTTATGGGCCATGATTGTGCGGTAAAGCCCTAAACCGGATATGCCGATTCCAATTGCCCACAGGTGACGGTATTTTTCGATCGCCTGGATAGCACCCCAGATTGTGCAGGCAAGGCATGATACAATGAACGGGCCACCGAAGTGCCGGATGTATGAACTGATAATTGAATTCGGCTTCCTGAAATACCGGGTTAGAACTGTGACAGGGTCCGGCTGGTAGATAAACATGAAATAATATAAAAACGGTATCGCAAACATGAGAAGTATTGCCGATATTGTTATCAGGAACTTGATGAGAACCGGGACCCATCTTGCGTAAAGGACACTGTCGATTTTGACCTCGCGCTGGGAATCGCTGTAAAGACTGTACAGAAGCAGTGCCGGATAGAGATAGTAGCTGAACCAGATGGAGAGCGCATACAGAAGCCATAAAGGATTGCCGTTATTCCGTTTCGGGATCATATCGATGGTAAGATACAGAACAAGAATATATACGCAATGAAACGTCATAAGGGTCAGTAGGCCCTTTTTCATTTTCCTGAATTCAGTACTGAAAAGCATTGAGTATTTTGTTGAAACAATTCCCATTGCAGCACCCCTGAACTTTTTAAAACAGTCATATTTACTCAAAAATGATGGCGTGGTGAAGATCAATCCATCCATTTTTACACGTCGGCATAGCGATTGTAGAGTATAAGGCCGATAAAAATATACGCGCTGCCAACGAGCATTGTAACAGCCGTGTAATCGAGTTTATATATGTCATTGAATACGATGAGTGAATCCGGCAGAATATACCAGTCTTTGTTTTTAAAGAGCTGAGAATACCCGGCATGTGCAAAAATGCCGACAGCAACGGCAGTTATTGCGCGATATCTTTTAACTGCCTGTATGACGCCCCAGATAACACAGGCGATGGAAAGTGTCACAAATGGTACGCTGATCATGCTGATCAGTGTCCCGGCATAAAACCGTGGGTCGTAGAACATGGGGGAAAAGGATTCTTTAAAATCTGTGACTATTGAGTAAAAATAGAACGAAAAAGTCAGACACTGCATGATAATCCCGGCGTAAAGAACGATCAGGAATCTGAAGAAAACGGGCAGCCATTTCGGCACGGCGAGCAGGTGGACAGTATCAAAGGAGCGTTTTTTCGATGAAGAGTGCAGGGAATACAGGAAATAAACGGGATATAGGTAGCTGAAAAAGAAAAAGGTTAGAGCTATCAGTATCCCCAACGGATTATCTTCTAAATACGTTACGGAGAAAAAATAGATGAGTTGATACATGATATGAACAGCCACAAGAATCGAAAGTCCAAGTTTGACCTGCATGTACTCGTTTTTCAACAAAGCGAAATATCTTGAAATTAAAACTCCCATCACACCTCTCCGTATTTTTCATATAAAAGCATTCCAATAGCCGCACACAGCCCGCCTATAACCATTGTTACCGACAAGTGTGTCCACATCATTTTTGATGATATACTGTAAAATTTCCTTCCCAAATTGAATGAAGAGAGGGATAGCCCGCTGTGAAACCAGGCAGACCATTTATAGAATCCGAACAGGATTGACACAGTGGTCAAGCCCAGGAGCAGACGGTTCGATCTTGGAATCTGCACCAGTCCCCAACCGAAACAGACCATGCATGAAAGGAATAAAGGGTCGCATGTCCAGTATAGAAGCTTCGCGGAAATGTATATCGGCAGACTGACTTTAATTGTATCAGGCGCAAAAATATTTTTGAGCATATAGATTATAAATGTCATGAGGGTGCTTGCCGCCAATGCCGTGAAGACTGCGAATAGCCGTGATGTCATATCACGCCACCGTTTAAGCGGAGTCGAATGCCACTGGATGACTGTTCCGATCTCACGGTCCATATAAAGATTGTAAAGAAGCAGGGCGGGATAGAGGAAGAACGTCATGGTAAACAGGTCGTCTTTCATTTGAAGGCCGAAAACCGCCCTCATATCAAGTGTTATAATATCGTTGAATCTGACCAGCAGAAGGACAAACTGGAACAGAAGAATCGCTGTCAGTTCAGCTTTCATGGAACGTAACGACTTGATGAACAGCGGAAATGTCATCTTCATCCGGCAATCTCCCCAAAAACTCCGGAAAGGGAGGTGTTCATTGCCTCTCTTAGTTCGTCAGCGACACCAGAAAGAACAAGTTCACCGTTCTTAAGGAAAATGACATCCTCAACGAATTCCTCGATCTCGTCGACAAGGTGTGTCGACATAAGGATGGTTTGTTCGCCGAAACGGAATTCACTGAACAGCGTGTTGATGATTTTCCTCCGGGACGGTGGATCGATTCCACCGAGGGGTTCGTCCATAACAACAAGTTTCGCGGGCCAAGAGAAGGCGAATACCAGTTTGAGCTTGGCTTTCTGGCCGCGTGAGAGCGTCCCTATATTGGCATTTTCATCGATATCGAGGTATTTCAGCAGGTCCTGTGTCTTTTTCATATCCCAACCGTCATAAAACGCGGTGAGGAATTCCATCTGCTCCATTACCCGCATCCAGTCGTAGAAGGGATTCACATCTGGCAGGAACGCTGTCATTCCGCGTGTTTTCTGGCCGGCCTTTGTGCCGTTAATCGTGACTGAGCCCTTGGTCGGGCGTGTGATATTGGCAATAATCCTGAAAAGCGTACTTTTTCCTGCGCCGTTTTCGCCGAGAACACCGAGGACTTTTCCTTTCGGCACATCGAAACTTACTCCCTGGAGAGCCCATTTTCCGGGATATTTTTTCCAGACATCATGAACCTTGAGAATCATTACAGCTCCTCCCGTAAATACTGATCACAACACCTTATCTTTCTCAAGATGTGAACGGATACTTTCAATTAAGTGTGCGATTGTGTTTTCATCGAGATTCAGAGACTTTGTTTCGCGAATGAAACTGTCGACCGCTTCATCGATCAGTTGTTTCTTGACCTTATCAATAACAGCCGTGTCCTCTGTTATGTAGCTCCCCATGCCGCGCCTCGTTTCTATGAATCCTTCGCGTTCCAGCTCATTGAAAACACGGGCGATTGTGTTGGGATTGACCTCGATTTCGCCTGCCAGGTCGCGAACAGAGGGGAGTTTTCCGCCCGGCAGGTATTGCCCGCGGACAGTTCTTTTCTTTATTTCGTCCATGAGCTGACGGTAAATAGGACGATTGGGATCGAAATGTATTTTCATGGAGTAATCCTTGAAATAGTGTACTAGCATGATGGTACACTGTGACAATTTTGTCAAGTCTTTTTTGCGGCAGTGTTTATTGTCAACAAATTCTTCGTTTCAATCAAAATGACATCCGGGGAATGTCCGGTCGTTATTTCTCTTCTGTATCTCTGCCCAGTTTCTTTTTCAGGATTTCTTGAAAAGAATTGTTCAGTATTTGTTTCATTCTCCTCTTCGATTGACTTTCCTTTATGAATTTGTTATCTTAACTAACTATACATTTTAAGGGGAATTATGTCGGTAAAACCTGAAAACATAAGAAATTTCTGCATCATAGCCCATATCGATCACGGAAAGTCCACCATTGCCGACCGTCTGCTCGAGTACAGCAAGTCAATTGACTCGAAGGACATGAAGGAGCAGGTGCTCGACGATATGGAGCTTGAGCGCGAACGCGGTATCACGATTCGAAGTCATGCAATCCGCCTCGAATATACTCACACGGACGGTGAGAGATATCTTTTGAATCTCATCGATACACCGGGGCATGTGGATTTCAGTTACGAAGTGTCGCGAAGCCTTGCCGCCTGTGAGGGTGCGCTGCTGCTTGTCGACGCCAGCCAGGGTGTTGAGGCTCAGACCATTTCCAATTTCTGGCTTGCACTCGAGTCCGGTCTCACTATCATTCCTGTCGCCAACAAAATCGATCTTCCATACGTGGAAAAAGAAAAGACAGTGATGCAGCTTTCCGAACTTACTGGTGAGGACAAGGAAGATGTTATCCTCTGTTCAGCTAAGAGTGGACTTGGTATCGAGGATGTTTTTACCGCCATTATCGAGCAGATTCCGCCGCCGAAAGCCGAAAAGGAGAAACCTCTCCGTGCCCTGATTTTCAATTCCGATTATGATAATTATCGTGGTGCTATCGCCTATATCCGAGTGTTTGACGGCAAGGTGAAAAAAGGCGATAAAATATATATGTTCGGCACGAAAAGTGAGTGGGAGGTTCTCGAGCTGGGAGTTTTGAGGCTCGGTCGCATACCTTGTGACGAGCTTTCTGCCGGTGAGGCCGGATACCTGATTTGCGGTATCAAGGATGTTCATGAGCTCAAGGTTGGTGATACAGTGACACTTTCCGGGCAAAGGGCTGAAACTCCATTGTCTGGATATAAAGAAGCCAAACCGATGGTGTTCAGCGGTATGTATCCGGAAAACCCCGATGATTTCAATGAACTCAGGGATGCGCTTGAAAAACTCTGTCTGAACGATGCGGCGATCACGTATGAGCCGGAGACTTCGATGTCACTCGGTTTTGGTTTCAGATGCGGTTTTCTTGGCATGCTGCATATGGAAATTGTCCAGGAACGTCTCGATAGGGAATATGGGCTTGATATCATTAATACCATGCCTTCTGTTGTGTACAAGATCATCCATATCGATGGCAGCGAGGAGTTTATAAACAATCCCGCGAAATTCCCTGATCTTTCGACGGTGACTCGTATCGAAGAGCCGATGCTCAAGGCTCAGATTGTTGCGCCAAACGAGTATATCGGCGCGATCATGAATCTCTGCAAAGACTACCGCGGTGTTTTCGTCCGTACTGATTATATCGATCCCACAAGAGTCGACATGGTTTTCCATCTGCCGCTTTCGGAAATTGTCATCGATTTCTACGATAAGATCAAAAGTGCGACAAGAGGTTATGCTTCTTTCGATTACGAATTCGAGGGTTATCAGGAGTCCGATGTCATTAAGCTGGATATTCTCATCAACGGTGACAAAGTCGATGCCCTGTCCGCGATCATACACAGGAGCAAATCTGAACGCCTGGGGCGCGGTGTTGCTTCTAAACTGAAAGAACTTATTCCTCGCCAGATGTTCCAGGTTGCGATTCAGGCTGCCATTGGCTCCCGGGTTGTTGCACGGACAAATATCAAGCCCTTGCGGAAAAATGTTACTGCAAAATGCTACGGCGGTGATATCACCCGTAAACGTAAGCTCCTCGAGAAACAGAAAGAGGGCAAGAAGCGGATGAAGCAGGTCGGCCAGGTCAGGATTCCACAGGAAGCTTTTCTTGCTGTCCTGAAAACCAGTGATTAACCATACATATGATAGATTATTAAAGGGGTATGAAGGTGGCTTCGGAGAAGGTAAAAGCAAAAACTGAACGCAAACAGCCCGAAAAACCGACTAGTGGATTCAAGAGATTCCAGAAAGAATGGATAGAGCCGATTCTCATCGCATTTGTTCTCGCGATGATCATTCGCTCTTTTATCATGGCGCCGTTCAAGATACCCTCTGGTTCGATGGAGGATACACTTCTCGTGGGCGATCAGCTCATGGCCTTGAAATTTACCTATGGGCTCAGAATACCCTTTGGCGACCGCTTCTTTGTTCGTTTTTCCGATCCGAAACAGGGCCAGGTCATTGTATTCAAATATCCCCGCGATCCTTCAAAAGACTTCATCAAGCGTTGTATCGCTGTTGCCGGCCAGACAGTCGAGATCAAGGATAAAAAAGTATTTGTCGATGGTGAAGAGTTTCTCTTGCCCGAGCATGCGAAATTCATAGAAAATTCCATCTATCCGGCAAACATGGGACCTCGCGACAATCTGGAGAAAATCACGGTACCCGAAGGTCACATGTTCATGATGGGCGACAACCGTGATAATTCCAACGATTCCCGTTTCTGGGGATTCGTACCTTATGAAAATATTGTCGGCAAGGCTGTTATCATCTGGTGGAGCTGGAATCACGATGTGCCGATGTACGACCTGCTTCACCGTGTACGCTGGACTCGTATATTCAATCTTATCCGCTGAACCGGCTGTTCCTGAATAGACTTATTGCCCGCGGTCTTTCTCTGCTGTAATTCTTTGCAGGGGAAGTCATTATAAGGCTGAGGTATGTTCTGATGGCATACGGTCTCTATATCCATATCCCGTTTTGTGCGAGTAAATGCCCCTATTGTTCATTTGCCAGTTATCCCAGCTCAGAAAAACTGATTCCATCGTATATTGACGCTGTCGAGCACGAACTTGCTGGCCGTGAAATGAGTATTTTCGGACCATCCCCCCGGACACTGTACATCGGTGGTGGAACTCCCAGTACTGTTCCTGCTGAATATCTTGCTTCGCTTTTACGTCACATTTCTCTTGAAAACACGATCGAGTTTTCGGTCGAGGCCAATCCGGAATCAGTATCGTCCTCTTGGCTAGAAACAATGCGTTCAAGAGGCGCCAACCGTATCAGTATCGGTGTGCAATCGCTTGATGGGGGCGTTCTTGCGGCATTGGGACGTATCCATTCGGCTGACGAGGCAGTCAATGCGGTGTGCCGTGCGAAAAATGCCGGTTTTAAGAATATATCCATTGATCTCATGTTCGGGATTCCAGACCAAACCTTTCCTGTCTGGCGAGAGACACTTGAGCGTGCGATTGACCTCGAGGTCGATCATGTTTCATGTTACAGTCTCGGTATAGATGAGGACAGCGAATATTTTCGCCGTATGGCTGCGAATGACCTTGATCTGCCAGAACCGGAGTTGACTTTTGAGATGTATGCTCTCATGCGGGACATGCTCGAAAACGCCGGTTTCAGACGGTACGAGATCTCGAATTTCTCCAAAGCTGGTTTTGAGTCAAAGCATAACAGCGCCTACTGGGATTTCAGCCATTATCTCGGTGTCGGTTCTTCGGCGCATTCTTATGACGGTGCCAGGCGTTTCTCGAATATTGCTCATCCTGAGGACTATATCAGGATGATAGGGGCGACTGGCTGTGCGCTTGCGGAAAGTGAGGCAGTTGATTCGGGAACAGCTGCAGTGGAACTCTTTATGCTTTCATTAAGAACGGAAAAGGGCTTGCCGGAAACGGCTCTTTCCGGAGTTCCCGAAAACAGCCGGGCAGATGTTCGGGGTATGGTCAACTCGATGTGTGAGACCGGTCTTCTGACGAAACGAGACGGTGCTTATATTTTGACTGACTGCGGTGTCATGATTGCTGATGAGATTATTGCGGAATTGATCACGATATTTGCCTGAAACGGTCTGTTTTTAAAAGTATTTTATTTCTTTGGGTGTCATCTGATAGTCGTGTCTTGTCGTTAATGATTTCAATGATGTCTAAATCCAAGAAAAAATAAAATACAACTTGCATTTTTTCTCTATATTGTTATATATTATACAGCTGTATGAAGTGAGACCTTTTTCGGCTCACTTTTTTTGATATTATATGGCAAAATATGGCATAGAATTAAATATTTTTACATATCAGTTGGAGAGAATACATGAGCGATCCTAACCTTGAAAAAAGGTATGATATTCTCGAGGCGGTCAGCCAGATTGCCCGCGAAAAGAATGTTGAGCGAGATCTTGTTGTCGAGACCATAGAGGCCGGCCTTCTCAGTGCCGCCAAGAAACGTTTCGGCAGCTCGGATCACGTCACTGTTGATTTCAACCTCGTGACCGGTATTATCCATATGCAGGCTGAGTGGTATGTTGTCGAGAGTGAGGACGATATCGAGGAGGCCGGAACTGAAATGCCCCTTGAAAAAGCAAAACTTCTTGATCCCAGAGCAGAGGTCGGCGACACAGTTATTGAGGAGCTCAGGTTCGAGGATTTCGGCCGTCATGCCATCCATTCCGCCAAACAGAGTCTGATACAAAAAATCAGGGAGGTCGAGCGCGATAAGGTGTTCGATGACTACAGCAAGCGCATCAATGAGATCGTTACTGGTTCCGTTCAGCAGATACTCCACGGTGATATTTATATCAATCTCGGCCGTGTCGAGGCTATTATTCCGCTAAAACACCAGATCCGTCGTGAGCGCTATCATCAGGGCAACACCATCCGGGCTATTATTGTCGATGTCAGGAAAGAGGTTAAGGGCCCGCAGGTCATTCTCTCCAGGACGGATCCTAATTTCCTTGTCAAGCTTTTCGATCTTGAGGTGCCTGAGATTTATGACGGTGTTGTGGAGATCAAGGGTGTGGCAAGGCGCGCCGGCGAGCGTTCCAAGATTGCCGTGACTTCCTCTGATCCGCGTATTGATGCTGTGGGTGCATGTGTCGGTATCAAGGGCTCCCGTGTTCAAGGAATCGTGAAAGAACTTAACAACGAACGTATTGATGTCATTCCTTACAGTGAAGATATTTCTTCATACCTTGCCCGCGCACTCAGTCCAGCGATTGTACAGCGTGTCGATATCGACCGTTTGAATGGTAAGCTGACTGCTGTTGTTGACGAGGACCAGCTGTCACTCGCTATCGGTAAGAATGGTATCAATGCGGAATTGGCAAGCAATCTGACAGGTCTTTCTGTTGATATCATCAGTCATCAGCAATATGTGCTGAGTGAGGCAGAAAAGACTATGTCTGCCGGTCTCTTGATCGATCTTAATGGTATTGGTGAAAAGATGGTCTATGCGCTTAACAATCATGGTGTCATGACGGTCAAGGACCTTCGTGATGCCGATGTCTCTTTCCTCGTTCAGGTCCCGGGTATCGGGCCGAAAACAGCCGAGCGGATGATTGGCATCGCTGAAGCGTATTTTGAAGAGCGTGGTAATGAAGAGGACGCAAAAAGTAATAGTGCGGAAGATACCGGTGAGGATGTCGCCGAGGACGATTCCGTGTTACCTGAGAATACAGACGAGGCTTAAACCATGACTGACTGACTGCTGTTTATGAGGTCTTGCGATTTTTCCGGAAGGAGTATGTATGAATAAAAAGAGGGTGTATGAGGTTGCAAAGGATTTTCATGTCTCCTCCGAGGCGTTGATTTCTCTTCTGCGCGAAATGAAGTTTGAAATCAAGAGCCATATGAGTGTTGTGACTGACGAGATGTTCGGAAAGATCAAAACCAAATTTGAAAAACAGCATCAGGAAGCGGTCAAGGATATTCAGAAAAAGAAAAAAATAAATCAGGCTATCAGTAAAGATAATAAAGCTGCACCGCCCCAGAAAAAGAAAAGCTCTGATCATAATGATCAGCGCAAGAATGTGTCTCAGCAAGATAAGAAAAAGAAGAAAAAGCCTAACGCCCCAGAGGTGAAAAAGCCCGACCAGCAGAAGGCTGAAAGCGAAAAATCCCGGAAGAAAAGCCGTAAAGCACGTGCAAAAGCCCGTAAACTGAAGATGAAAGAGCATCAGAACGCCGTTCAGGACAGTTTCAAAAAGACTATGGCGAGTATTTCAACGGATAAGCACTCAAAGAAGAAATACCGCAGCCGTCAGGATGGAAGTGATCAGTCCGAAGAAATAAGCAAGCTCATGGTTACGGAGTTCATCTCTGTTGGCGAGCTCGCTAACCAGATGGACCTTCCTGTCAATAATATTGTCAAAAAGTGTTTCGAAATGGGGATGATGGTTTCTGTCAACCAGTCCCTTGATATGGATACGATTACTCTTCTTGCTGAAGAGTTTGGTTATGAAGTCGAGCAACTGGGCGAATATGGCGAAGATATCCTTCTGGAACGTGATCAGGAGGCTGTCAATGAAGATAACATCGAGGCCAGACCGCCTGTTGTAACTGTTATGGGCCATGTCGACCACGGCAAGACAACCCTCCTTGACTATATCCGAGAAGCCAATGTCGTTGACGGTGAGGCTGGCGGTATAACCCAGCATATCGGCGCCTATTCGGTGACACTTCCCGATGGCAATAAAATCGCTTTTATCGATACGCCAGGCCATGAGGCTTTTACCGCCATGCGTGCCCGCGGCGCGAAAGTCACCGATATCGTTATTCTTATCGTTGGTGCGGATGACAGCGTTATGCCTCAGACGATTGAGGCTATCGATCACTCCAAAGATGCCGGTGTGCCGATCGTAATCGCCATCAATAAAGTTGATTTGCCTGATGCAGATCCTGAGAAAATCAAGGGTGACCTTGCCCGTCACAATATCCTTGTCGAGGACTGGGGCGGCACATATCAGTCTCAGGAAATATCCGCCAAACAGGGATTGAATGTTGGCAAGCTTCTTGAGAAAGTCCTTCTTGAGGCCGAAATGCTCGAGCTCAAGGCGGATGCACATAAACCTGCCGCTGGCGTAGTTATCGATTCAATCCTTGATAAGGGACGCGGCCCGGTCGCAACCATTCTGGTGCAGTCGGGAACTCTGAGAGTTGGTGATCCCTTTATCTCCGGTGTTATTACCGGGCGTGTGCGTGCAATGCACGACGAGTATGGCGATGTTGTCGAAGAAGCCGGCCCCTCGATTCCTGTTCAGATTTTCGGTATGAGCGGCGTGCCTAAAGCTGGCGATACTTTCTATGTAGTAGAAAGCGATGCTGAGGCACGTTCGATCGCCCAGCACCGTCAGGTTATGAAGCGTGAGCAGGCTTCCAGGCGCGTGATGAAGATTTCGCTCGACGCCATTTATGACAAGATCAAAGATGGTCTCATCCAGGAGCTTAAGATTATTATCAAGGCCGATGTTGATGGATCAATGGAGGCTATTTCAGACGCGCTCTCCAAGATTACTCATGAAGAGGTGCGTGTAAATGTCATCCGTCAGGGTGTCGGTGGTATTACGGAAAATGATGTGCTTCTGGCCTCGGCATCCGATGCTATTATCATTGGTTTCCATGTCAGGCCAACACCTGCGGCTCGTGCACTGGCCGAAAGTGAACAGGTTGAAATCAAGCTTTATCGTATTATTTACGAGGCCATTGAGGATGTACAGAAAGCGCTTAGCGGTCTTCTGCGTCCGAAACTCACGGAGAAAGTTGTCGGTGTTGCCGAGGTTCGCGATGTGTTCAAGATTCCTCGTATCGGTATAATTGCCGGTTGCTATGTGACAAATGGCAATATAAGGCGAAACGCCAGTGTCAAGCTTATCCGTGACAGTATAGAAGTATATGATGGTAAGGTTTCCTCGCTGAAACGTTTCAAGGATGATGTCACCGAGGTCAACCAGGGATATGAATGCGGTCTCAGCATCGATGGTTACGACGATATCAAAGTCGGCGATAACATCGAAGTTATTGAAATTGTTGAAGAGTCGAGGTCTATCTGATAATGTCGATGGTTGTGGGAATACTCACGATCGAGCTTTTTATTCCCGAGGCGGGATCGTTGAAAACGAAACGTTTCGCGATTAAAAGTATCAAGGACAGGCTTAAGAATAAGTTCAATGTTTCTGTTGCTGAGATAGACAACACTGATAAATGGCAGCGCTGTTCAATTGGAATAGCGGCTGTCTCGAACGATCACAAGCATATGGACAGCACCCTGAACAATGTCATGAATCTGATCTATGGCGACAGCAGGGTGGAGGTTATCGACAGCACGGTCGAGTACATCTGAGAAACATACGCTCTTTGAAATAAGGACCGATACATGCAGGGCTTCAAGCGCATTGACAGGGTCTCCGAGATGATTTCCCGGGAACTGTCCTACATCATCGACCGCGAGATGCGGGACGAGCGGGTTAAAATGGCTACAGTTACCGGTGTCGAGGTAAGTCCCGATCTCAGGAGCGCAAGAGTCTTTGTCAGTGTACTTGATGATGAACATGCCGATGAGACAGTTGAGGTCCTGAATAATGCGGCCATGTTTATACGTTCCAAACTAGGTGAGCGCATTGTGTTGAAATATCTGCCGAAGCTGCTTTTCATTCTCGACACCTCGGCAACATACGGGCTCAAGATGGATAAGCTGTTTGAGAGCCTGCATAACGAAAACGCCGATAATGACGAATGAAGTGACAGATGGTATTCTCATCGTGAACAAGCCCGAAGGGTGGACTTCTCACGATGTTGTGAATAAAACAAAATACATGATCCGGGCAAAGAAAGTCGGCCATGCCGGAACACTCGATCCCATGGCGACTGGAGTTCTCGTCCTGCTGATCAATAAGGCAACGAAGACGGCTTCCCGGTATGAAAGTGACGGAAAGCGCTATAAAGCGGAAGTTACTTTCGGCACCTCGACCGATTCTTATGACCGTACGGGGACTGTTACCGATACAGGTTTGCCTGAAAACATTGCCATGGAAGACCTCGAACGGGAGATCAGTGGATTTCTCGGAGAGCAGGAACAGTTACCGCCCATGTACTCGGCGGTGAAAGTCAAAGGCAAGAAGTTGTATGAGCTTGCCCGCAAGGGAAAGACCGTTGAGCGTAAGGCTCGTAAAATAACGATCGAACGTATTGATGCCGATATATCGTCTTTTCCGGTTATAACGCTTGATATATGCTGTTCCAAAGGAACCTATGTTCGTTCTATCGCTCACGACCTTGGAGTCAGGCTCGGATGCCCGTCCCATCTTTCAGGTTTGGTACGAACTGAGTCGGGCGATTTTACACTTGATGAGGCCGTCGATTTTATCCTGGCGGTTGAGAATAACGATAAAGATATGCTGCTTGAAAATATCAGGCCGCTTTCACTATAGGTTAGTTTCATGAGAGTGTGCCATAATACCGCGCCGAACTGCGATTGCCGTGATCTGGAATTCGCTGTTACCATGGGAACTTTTGATGGTGTTCATCGCGGTCATATGAGTATTATCGAATCTGTTGTCACGTCTGCCAGAGAGCGCGGTCTCAAGTCCGCGTTGATCACGTTTGACCGGCATCCGATTTCCGTGCTTTATCCGGACAAGGCGCCGTCAATTCTGACAACGCTTGATGAAAAGCTCGCGATTATCGAACGGACAGGTGTCGATATCGCTTATGTTGTCAGATTCACGAAAGAAATCGCGGGGATGACGGCCGATGAATTTGTCGAGCGCTTTATGGTTTCCTGTCTCGGCATGAAGCATTTCATTGTTGGATATGATCACGCATTTGGAAAGGGACGTGATGTTTCCAATGAGACCTTGCTGTCTCTCGGAGACAAATATGGTTTTTCATTGACAATTGCCGATCCTGTTTCGTTTGACGGTGCTGTTGTCAGCAGTTCCCTGATACGTGAACATCTTTTGAATGGCGATGTTGCCGATGCTTCTCAGATGCTGGGGCGTGAGTATAATCTCCAGGGTAATGTCGTGCCGGGCAATGGGATAGGCCGGAAGCTCGGATTCCCTACGGCGAATATTGATGTTGAGCATGAGGCTAAGTTGGTCCCCGGACAGGGCGTGTATTCTGGTTGTCTGACGATTGATGGAGTCAGGCGGCGTAGTGTTGTCAGTATTGGCCCACGTCCGACATTCAATGACAGCAGGGAGATTATTGAAGCCCATGTGCTTGACTTCAGTGGCGATCTTTATGGAAAAAGAGTGACATTGAGTTTTGATGAACGAATAAGGGACTTAAGAAAATTCAACTCTGAGAATGATTTGAAAAACCAGATACAGAAAGATATTGAACAGGTATCGACTGCAATAACTAATTAACATACTATATCTCACAAAGGAGAAAAGATCCAATGGCTATCACGAAAGATCAGAAAAAAGAGTATGCTGCCAAATTCGGTGCCGGTGAAAGTGACACCGGTAATACACAGGTTCAGATTGCGATTATGACACATCGTATCCGCGAGCTGACCGAGCACCTGAAAGTCAATCCGAAAGATCATCACACTCGCCTTGGTCTTATGAAGCTGGTCGGTAAGAGGAAACGCCTTCTCAGGTACCTCGAAAGCAACAAGATTGAAACGTATCGTACTCTCATCGGAGAGCTTGGCATACGTAAATAAAACCGTATATCGGAGCTAATTAATCTAATGATAAAAAAAGTAACAAAGACAATCGGTGCCGAGACGCTGACGATTGAAACCGGTAAACTCGCCAAGCAGTCTGATGGCGCAGTCACTGTGACATACGGTGAATCAACTGTGCTGGCAACTGTTTGTGCGAGAAAAGACGCCGATCCTGATAAGGATTTTTTGCCTTTGACGGTCGAATACCGGGAAAAATCATACGCTATCGGCAAAATCCCCGGCAATTTCTTTAAAAGAGAAGGCCGTCCGAGCGCAAAGGAAATTCTCAGTGCACGTCAGATCGATAGACCTTTGAGGCCGCTTTTCCCGAAGGGCTTCACTAACGAGGTGCAGATTATCGTGACAGTTATTTCTTCTGATCGTGAAAACGACCAGGATGTGCTTGGTGTTATCGGCTCTTCTGCGGCATGTGCGCTTTCCAGCGTGCCGGTCCAGAAAGTTGTCGCTGCAGTGAGAGTTGGTTATATCGATGGTGAGTATATCGTCAATCCGACATTCACACAGCGCGCTGAGTCTGATATCGATATCGTGATCGCAGGCAGCGATGATGATATTCTTATGGTCGAAGGCAGCTGTTTCGAAGTTGAAGAAGACCTCCTTATCGGAGCGCTCGATTTTGCGAAGATGTATATCAAAGAGATTTGTGATATGCAGCGCGAACTCGCCGAAGGTCTTGCTAAAGAAAAAATGGAATATACGGCTGTTACCGCTGATGATTCCATGATCGAAGAAATCCTTGAGACGAGCGGCGAAGAGATCAAGAAAGCCTATACTGAGGTTGACAAGACTGATCGTAACTCTGTGTTGTCCAATCTGTATGAGCAGTCATTTGAAAAGTTTGTTGAGAAATACGAAGGGCGTGAAAAAGAATTCAAGCTTTCGTTTTCCGCTGCTCAGAAGAAGATTGTTCGCGATATGATTCTTGCTGAAAAGAAACGTATCGATGGTCGTACTCCTGATGATATCCGCGATATAACCTGCGAAGTCGGTATGCTTCCCCGTACGCATGGATCCGCACTGTTCACGCGCGGCCAGACGCAGTCTCTCGGTGTTCTTTCGCTTGGTACCAAGCTTGATGAGCGAATGATCGACGATCTCGAGGGTACCAGCTTTAAGAGCTACATGCTTGATTATAACTTCCTGCCATTCAGTGTTGGTGAAGTCCGTATGATCAGGGGAACTTCCCGCCGTGAGATCGGCCATGGAAACCTCGCTGAACTTGCAATAGCGCCGGTTATTCCTGCTGAGGACGTTTTCCCGTACACAATCCGTATCGTTTCCGATATCCTTGAATCGAACGGCTCTTCTTCGATGGCAACGGTCTGCTCGGGTTCGCTGAGCCTTATGGACGCTGGTGTGCCTGTCAAGACTGCTGTTGCAGGTATCGCCATGGGCCTTATCAAGGAAGGTGACGATTATGTCGTTCTGAAAGATATTCTCGGAGACGAGGATCATCTCGGCGACATGGATTTCAAGGTCACCGGTACAAAAGATGGTATAACCGCATTCCAGATGGATATCAAGATCGACGGTATTACCACCGAGATCATGACAGAGGCCCTGACAAAGGCACGTGAAGGCCGTGAGCACATTCTTTCCATCATGAATGAAACCATTTCTGAGCCGAGAACATCACTGTCAAAATATGCTCCGCGTATTATCAGCATCAAGATCCCGGTCGAAAAGATCGGTATGGTCATTGGTGCTGGCGGAAAAACGATCAAGGCTCTTCAGGAAGAGACTGGCACTGTCATCAATATCGACGATGACGGTACCGTTCTTATCAGTTCTGAAGAAAGTGACGGCGGAGAAATCGCACGTCAGCGCATCGAGGGTATCATCGAGGACGCCGAGATCGGTAAAATCTATACCGGCGTAGTACGCAGAATCACCAATTTCGGTGCCTTTGTCGAGATCCTTCCCGGCAAGGACGGTATGGTGCATATTTCCGAAATGGATACGAAGCGTATCGGTAAGATCGAGGATGTGGCCAATGTCGGTGATGAACTAACGGTTAAGGTCATCAATATCGATCAGCAGGGCAAGATCAAACTCAGCCGTAAAGCTGTCCTTCAGGACAAGTGATTGGTGGTGGCGTGAAACAGGATATACGAACAACTGTTACTGCCGACGGCTTGACAATAATAACGGAGCGGATGCCTCATGTCCGCTCCGTTTCTGTTAGCGTCTGGGTAAAAGCAGGATCTGCCACTGATTCGGTCGAACGGATGGGCATGGCGCATTTCATCGAGCACATGCTTTTTAAGGGCACTGAACGTCGCACTGCGTTTGATATAGCAAACAGCATCGAACGGGTGGGAGGGAGTCTAAACGCGTTCACTTCACGCAATCTGACATCCTATTATGCCATTCTGCTGGATGAACATTTAGATCTTGCCATCGATGTACTTTCAGATATGCTCCTTCATTCAGTTTTTCCTGAAGACGAGATTGAGCGAGAGAAAACCGTTGTCATCGAGGAGATCCATTCCGCGGAGGATATACCGGAGGAGTTGATTCAGGATACTTTTGCTGATAAGGTGCTCAATCCGCTGCCTGAAAGCAAACCGGTTCTCGGTACTGAAGACAGCATTAATGCGCTGAATCGTAATGACATTATTAAGTACATTGGAAATGTCTATACGCCGAATAACATCGTTATTTCAATTGCTGGTAATCTTGACCATGTTCATGTTTGTGATTCCGTACAAAAATCATTTCAGATGAACGGGAATGCGAATACTGGTGTCAATGATAATATTCGCGAGAATATTTCCAACTCCCTCAAAATTATCAAACCGATCAGCCAGGCACATATCTGCTGCGGCAGCAGGATTTTTGGATTTACCGATGCGCGACGAGTGTCGTTGTGGCTTATGAATGCCATACTTGGTGAAGGGATGTCAAGCAGGCTGTTCCAAGGGGTAAGAGAAAAGGCCGGTCTCGCGTATTCTGTTTACTCATTCACGGAACTTCATCGGCATCAGGGTATTATAGCGACATATGCAGCGACAGACGCTGTTAATAGCGAGAAAACAATATCGATGATTTTACGAGAATTTAAGCGCTTGCGTGATGAGGAAGTAGATGTTAGTATTCTTGACGACGCGAAGTCGCAATTAACAGGAGGATTTTATCTTGGCCTGGATTCACCAGTCAGCAGGATGAACCGAAATGCTAAACAGATGATATTTCTTGACAAAATTATTGATATTGATGACACTGTAAAACAAATTAACACATGTACGCAGGATAATATACAGGAAACAGCAAGGGTAACACTTGCTGAGAACGATATTATGATAGCTATGGTATCACCTTAATAATAAGGAAATTAAAATATATTATAAATTATTTGGCTCATGAGAAACAAGAGATGTCAGACAACATGGTGGGGAATAGACAATGAAAGAAATATTAATACGTCAGATTCCGGAAAATGATGGCGCGAACATTCGCTTGAAGGGATGGGTTGTCCATCATCGTTCGAGCGGGAAACTTGTTTTTGTCGAACTGAGGGACGGCAGTGGTTATGTGCAGTGTGTCGCTTTCAAGGGAGAATTGGAAGCTGAAACATTTGAAACAGCAAAAAATCTATCGCTCGAAACTTCTGTAATAATTGAGGGCGTCGTGAGACGCGATGATAGAGCAAAAATTGGATTTGAGGTGGGAATCACGTCAGTTGACGTTATCTGTAAACCTCAGGAAGAATATCCCATTTCACCGAAAGAACACGGTGTAGCGTTCCTTCTTGATAAACGACATCTGTGGTTAAGGTCTTCGCGACAAATAGCCATTATGAGGATACGTTCTACAATAGAGAAGAGCATACACAAATTCTTTGACTCAGAAGGCTTTATACGATTTGATACACCAATTTTCACACCAGCGTCATGTGAAGGGACAACGACACTTTTTGAGACACCATATTTCGATAATACGGCTTATTTGACGCAAAGCGGACAACTATACCTTGAGGCTGGTGCTATGGCCCATGGAAAGGTCTATTCTTTTGGTCCGGCGTTCAGGGCGGAGAAATCCAAGACAAGACGTCACTTAACAGAATTCTGGATGGTAGAGCCGGAAATGGCATTTTGCGACCTTGAAAAGAACATGACAGTCGCTGAAGATCTTGTCGCATTTATCGTGAAATCGGTTCTTGATAACAATGAAGATGATCTTGCATTAATTGAAAGAGACATTTCAAAGCTGTCAAATATAAAAACACCGTTCCCAAAGATCACATATGATGACGCCATTGATTTACTTCAAAAAGTCGGTAAAGAAATACAGTGGGGTGAAGATTTCGGTGCTGATGAAGAAACAGTTATTTCAAACGAATTTGAAAAGCCAGTTTTTATTCATCGATATCCAGCTGTCTGCAAGCCATTTTATATGAAAACAGATCCTGAGTCTACAAAGCATGTGCTTAATTGTGATATGCTGGCGCCTGAAGGATATGGTGAGGTTATCGGTGGTGGACAGCGTGAGGATGATTATGACGTGCTTAAGAGCAAAATTGCTAAACAGGGGCTTGATGAAGGTCCGCTTGAGTGGTATCTGGATGTAAGGAAGTATGGTTCAGTGGAACATGCTGGATTTGGTCTCGGAATAGAACGATCTGTCGCCTGGATATGCGGGCTGCATCATGTCAGGGAAACAATACCATTTCCAAGAATGATGGAAAGAATGGAGCCATAACGCAGAGAAAAAAATGAAACGAGATGAAAGAATAGAGATGTATTATGTGATACAATACGTAGGTTTACATAAGATACATTATGTGAACTGTGTTGATCTGCCATTTATTTAAGAATCGCCTTAATTTGTCTTGTTTTCATTCGTCTTATGTTTTTTTACGGCATTTCTCTTTGCTGATTGATTTCTCATCATTCGTGTTAGATGCATAAGAATTATTGGGACTGCACCTCCGGCAATAATTGCTATGACGAGATATTTGATTAATTCTTTCATTGAGACCTTTATTTCGAATCAGGACACTCTCATGAAGTTATTGTTTATTCATTTAATCTAACAGATATTTCTGTTCCGACAATAAAAAAATACCGCCCTTCTTGTATGAAAGGCGGTATTTTTTATTATAAACCTTGCTGATTATTCAGCTTTTCTTTTCTCGAAATCGGCGAGTTCGCTATCGGTCCAGAAGAAGCTCGAACCATCTGTCTCACCAGCTTCCCAGTTAACAGAAAGTGTCAAACCGTCACTGAGATCATTGTCCATGTTAACGTCATTTTTTTCCATGCCTGTGGCGATACCAGTTTCTGCATCGAACTTATATTTGAAATCGCCGTCAACTGCGGGATTATAATTGCCAAGCTCTTTACACAGTGAGAGATACTTGAATGACACATATTCGCCGTTCTCGCGATGATAGCGTTTCTCGAGATTTATAATCTGTTTCAGCTTGCTTCTCATTTCCTGAGAGTAAATTTCTGTCTGCTGATCGATATTCTCTTTAGTGCCCATTGCAAAATAAGCGAATACACCGATAACAATCACAGCAACAACGATAAGTATTCGCGAAATAGTTCTGAACATTTTCGCTTTCTTCTCAATCAGTTCCTCGTCGCTCAACTGGGGCTTGTTCTCATCTGCCATTAATTTTCCTCCTTAAGATTATTAGTAGTCTTTACGAAATCAGATCGTTCTGGCTTGTTCTAATGAATAATGAGTCTTTTATCAGTTTAACATTTCCAGGAAAAATTCGGCTTCCTGCTTCTGCTGGTTATCAGTTTCATTGTCGGCAACAGCTGTAAAATGACGTCGTGCATTGTCTTTGTCGCCTGCATGATAATAGGCTTTACCGGCATTGATATGCATCATGGGCGCAAAAACATCTGCTGAATTCTTTTTGATGTAAGACTCGTAGGTTTCGGCCGCTTTTTTGAAATCGCCTTTTTCTTCATATACGGATGCGAGACCGGTGCTGGCATTAAGAGAAAGAATGGGATTACTCGTATATTTCTTGATATACTGTGAAAAATATTTTTCAGCGGAATCGAAATCTTTTTCCATGAGATAACGGTTGCCGAGAGTTATCAGCGCTTCCCCTGCCTTATCGCTTCCACTGTATTTGTTTGCAGCGTGATCCAAGAGTTCCAGTGCCTCCGGGGCGTTGTTTGAAAGCGCGGTTAACGCGGTGTCAAATGCATTGATTTTGCTTTTTGTTCGCCCGTTAACTACGAGGAATGCCACAGCTATGATAGCAACTACTGCCGCAGCCGTTCCGGCTATTTTTACCCATTCTTCACGAAGATAATCGATTGCCTGGGCGGTGAAAATAAGAAACGGGTCTTTCTTCAGTTCTTTTTTTGTCAGACGTTTGTGTTTTCTCAGCATGCGAGTTTCGTCTCCATTGTAGGTATATTCAAAGTTTATTTAATCATAACTCAGTTTCTTAATATACTATTGAATGCAGGTTATGTCAAAAAGTTTTATTCTCATTTTTTAGCCCAAATGCTCAGTTTGTGAACAGCCCGAGGATGTGTTGGGCAATTGTTGCGCAACCCTCTTGGGGGGCGGGTTTTTGTATATGCAAAATTAACAATGGAATAGCATTATTCCAAGAGTTGGCACATTGATTGCATACAAAAAAGTGTGCTTACAGCACTCACTCAAACATTCTCTATGAAAGGGGAAATTCAACATGAGTTACACACCGAAAGACATCATGGAATTGATGAAAAAAGAAGATATCCTCTCCGTGGACATCAAGTTCATGGATTTTCCGGGTCTCTGGCAGCATTTTTCAGTGCCCGCTCATCAGGTTGACCTCGACGTTTTTGAAGACGGTTTCGGTTTCGACGGTTCTTCTATTCGTGGATGGCGTACGATCAATGAATCTGACATGCTTGTGATTCCCGATCCTACGACCGCTTTCATCGATCCTTTTACGAAATATAAAACACTCAGTTTCATTGGTGACATTGTCGACCCTATTACTCGTGAGCGCTATACACGCTGCCCGCGTAATGTTGCCAAAAAGGCTGAGATGTACGCCAAGTCCACGGGCCTTGCCGACACAGTCTTTGTCGGACCCGAACTCGAATTCTTCATTTTCGATGATGTACGTTTCGACCAGAATGCACATGAAGGCTACTATCATGTCGACAGCATCGAGGGCCGTTGGAACACTGGTCGTGTCGAGGAACCGAACCTTGGCTACAAACCTCGTCACAAAGAAGGTTACTTCCCCGTCCCCCCCACTGATTCCCAGCAGGATCTCCGCGAGGAAATGGTCCAGGTTCTGACTCAGTGCGGACTTGTCGTTGAAGCTCAGCATCACGAAGTCGCCACCGGCGGCCAGGGTGAGATCGACCTCAAGTTCGATACACTTGTTAAGATGGGTGACTCTGCTAACCTTTACAAATATATTCTCAGAAATGTTGCCGCCCGTAATAACAAGAGCATCACATTCATGCCCAAGCCGCTTGCAGCTGATAACGGCACCGGTATGCACACACACATCTCCCTGTGGAAAGACGGTTCAAACCTCTTTGCCGGTTCCGGATACGGTGGCCTTTCAGAGATGGCTATGTACTTCATGGGCGGTATTATCAAACATTCGCGCGCACTCGCCGGTTTCACCAACCCGACGACAAACTCCTACCGCAGACTCGTTCCCGGTTTCGAAGCGCCTGTGAATCTCGCTTACTCACAGCGTAACCGTTCTGCAGCTCTCAGGCTTCCCATGTACTCCATGAGCCCGAAAGCCAAACGTATCGAGGTTCGGTATCCTGATCCGAGTTGTAACCCCTACCTCGCCTTCTCCGCTCTTCTCATGGCAGGTCTGGACGGTGTTCAGAACAGAATCGATCCCGGCGATCCGCTGGATAAGGATATTTACGATCTTCCGCCCGAGGAGCTGGCAAAGGTCCCGACCATGCCTGCATCCCTCGATGAGGCACTCGACGAGCTCAAGAATGATCATGAGTTCCTGCTCAAGGGTGATGTCTTCACCGAAGATGTGGTTAAGACATGGATCGACTACAAAATGGATAATGAGGTCGCGGCACTTCGTCAGCGCCCTCACCCTTGGGAATTCGCCATGTATTACGATATCTAAACGGTGTCGTTTCCCCTTTCCCATGGCGAGTATGGCGCGGCTTATTGCCGCGCCTTTTTTTTGCCTTTTTTCGTAATATTTAAACAAAAATGCCGGTGAATTTCGTTATATAGATATAGAATGATCACAGAACGAGGCGAACGCCCGAGGTTACATGGACCAAAATACCGATACCGTTGATGTCTGTTCCGAGTGGGACCGTGCCTGGCCGAAATCTGAAAAAGAATTCGAAGAGTGTATCGATATCTTTTCAGACAGGCTCTTTGAGGCTGCTTTCAGACGTCTTGGGCGTGTTCACGATGCCGAGGATGTCCTGCAGATAGTATTTATGAAAGCGTTTCAGGCGACGGCTAATGATAAAAAATACGTTTCGGTCCTTATCTCTACAAAATGGTGACAAATGCCTGTAACGACCTGCGAAGAAAAAAATCACGGAAAGATTCGCTGGTGGCTGACTGCGAGATGATGCCTGTGGTGTCAGAAGAATACAATCCGTCGGTAATCGCTGAAGCCAGAGACGAAATGACAAGGATAAACAGAATACTCTCCCGCCTTCCCTTAAAACAGGCTGAAGTTATCAGGTGGCGGGTTTTTGACGGATTACGGCTCAGTGAAATTGCCGAGATCTGAACAAGTATTGATACCGTTAACTCCAGGTTGCGGTATGCCTTCCGGAAACTGCGTTAGATGGTGTCGAAAGGTGGTATCGAATGAAAAAAAGATGCCGTCGAATACAAAAAGAAATCGATTCGATGCTTGCGTTTTCGCTCGATGATGAAGCTCAGGCAGAACTTCTCGAACATATCACCAATTGTGAGGTATGCTCCCGAAAATACGAAGCGGCAGATAAAACAATGGGCCTTATTAAACCATCCATACATATGACCGCTTCTCAAGCATTAAAAGAAAGGCTGAAATCGGCAATCGGACCGGAACAGATGCCTAAACCTCAATTCAGCAGGATTAAACGGGCATTTAAATATCTTGCTTACTCCGCCGCCGCGGTCATTCTCCTGGTTGTTGCATCAGTATCACTCCACCTGCATTCTGTCGGCAGGCAACATGATGAACTATGGTTCGATAATACAAATAAACGTTTCAAGCGTATTTTCAGCATCGATGGCTATACTGTGTATGCCTGCGCCTATGATGGAGAAACGCTCGAAATGCATAAACGGGACTCAGAAAAAAAATTGAATGTCTCGGTTCACAATGTCGGGCCTTCTTTCGCTACATCTGAAATATCATCCAGATTTTTAGGGGGCAGTCCTGGCGGAAGAATGAACTTCGCAAAAGTAAATGCTCGTGAACTGGATGAAATATATACTTTTTCCGACGGGGCAAACGCGCACTCGATCAAGGTCACTATGAAACTTCCTGTCCCAATTTTACAGGAAATGACTGATACTTACTGGATTTTCAGAATCAATGAGACGACAGGCTTTCTACAGGAGATGGAATTTATCATACATGGCGATACGGTAATGACCGTACGAAATGTGTCCGATAAATACATTGATAACTCTTATAATAACTGGATGTTGTCAGATGATGCCCGTGGCGCTGCATCATCAAGCTATACCTGGGGTGCATACGTTCTCGATGATATGGTGTTGACGGACGTTTCACTCGAACATATGGCCGAAAAGGCGGATTTCGAAAATTATGCGTTTTCCGGGAATCCATACTGGGTAAGATCTCAAACAATTGTTGACCTCCTCGATATCGTTCACCCTCCGAAAAGAATGTTTCTTACCGTTTGTGAAAGTAATGATGGCCGGGACATGCTTCTCGTGCAATCCCCATTCCTTGCATCGGGTTTGGGGAAAATGAAGAAGATGGGAAAAGTCACCTATGAATCGCCGGACGGTTATATGTTTTGGCACGGATTTGCTTACAAATGGGTGGCAAAAATCTTTTTCAGCAGCACAAAAAGCATACTGGACAGCAAGTCAAAGGGCCCGGATAACGGCTATTATATCGAAACACCATCGGCAACCTGTCTTTTCCTTGCAGTAAAAGGGAAACTGGAGGCAAACGATATTGCATATCTCAGTTCGCTATTGAAACCGACATCGGAAATCATCGCAGGACAAACCCATTAGAGAGGTGCTGAATGAGGACACAATTTCAGATCGTCCCATTCATTATATTCCTTCTTTGTCTATGTACAACGAAAGTTCAGGCTGATAGTGGTTGGTCTTCTTTCGAAGGCCGCGGACATGTAATGATTGACATCACGAAACTGGATTTGAGTGATCTGAATTCTCACTTGCGATCACATGGCTATGCTGAACTTTCTGAAAATAATCTCAGTATTGGGTTTGGTGGGTATGGCATAAGGAAGAACAATCTGATCATTGACGGTTATGCGGCATATATGATTCCCGATGGCTCGAGCAAGTCCGGATATGAAAGCAGTATTTCCGGCATCATCGGTACATATAATGTCGGTTACCTTCTCTATAAAAATGAGCACTTTCGTTTATTTCCATTGTTTGGTTTTTCTTTCGGATCGCTGAAATTATCGGTGAAAGAAACAAAAAAGCGTGATTTCGATGATGTGCTCTACAATCAAAATGAAAGCAGTATCGAAACTGATCCCTTTATCGCCTTGAATATTGCTGCAGAATGCAAATGGATAATCTGGAAAAAAACAGATGGTGACAAAGATCGGCACAGGGGAATCAGCCTAAGGGTAGGCTACAGGCGTGATATGGGCAATAAACGGTGGTATACGAAGGACGGCCCGAAGATCGAGTTCTCCGGCCCCTATATTACGATGACATTTGGTGGCGGGTATACTAAAATTTAGGGAAACGAAAAGGGCTTCGTTCATCTGAAGCCCTTTTTCATATGTCGCAATTTGATTTTATCCGGCTTTTTGCAGCGGGATGAGTTCCTTAATAATTACCAATCCGTCTTACCGGAATCAATGTGTTGATCACTTTTGATTGTTTCAATTCCTCGAGATTTGCCGGCGCATTCTGTTGTTTTGCCTCTGTATTGATTAACAATATAGCATTCGGTGACATGCGGATGAAATCTTTCTCGCAGTTGATCATACGATTTGCCGCGAAGTAATTCAGGTCGGGTGCCCCGTCGATCAGCTCGGCGAGTTCTGGGTAGCGTCTGCTCCAGACCTCATCCTGCCACGGTGTCGAAGACATGTGCTTGACAATCCCCGCATGACTGGCCACTCGTTCTTTCCATCGGTCTCCCCAGGGCGAGTTGCTGATTCCCGCCTGACAGTCGATGAAAATATTACCGTCCACATAATTCTGTTTGCCGCCGTGGATCTGGATACCGCCGAAATGTCCGCCTGATGATCTGAGAAAAATATTCCGTGAGATCATGAAATCGCTTATCGCATCATCGAGACGCACACCGCAGACCATGCCGTGACGGCCGGTGTTGTCATGGAAATAGTTCCAGCGGATGATGTTTCTCCGGTATAACGGATTGCCCCACACATCGATAGCGCCCTGATCATCCGATTCCTCGACACAGCGGGTGAACTCGTTGAGTTCGATCAATGATTCGCTCACTTCCATGCGGATCGCGCTGCTTGGGATGTTTGAGAAGAGGCAGTGGCGGACAGTAATATCCATGCCCTCCATGAGGATTGCCGGTGTATAGGTGCGGTCAATTCGGGAGAGATCGGAAATCGTACAGTTCTCGATGATTGTTCCCGAGGGTATCAACTGTTTCCAGTCACCGCTTACGATTTCGATGCCGCCTCGCCCCATGTGCTCGATGTTGACTGTATGGAACAGGTAGCGTACGCCGCCGAATGCCCGTATCCCATAGCCGGAGGCCGCCCTGATCGAGCAGTTGGAAACACTGATGTCGTTACAGTCAGAAAACAGAAGCGCATCGCCGCGTATATATTGGAGGTCGATGTCCTTTATCGCGACATAATCGCATCCGCTCGCTGTAATACAGGGACCGTAAGCGCTGAAAACGCAGTCTTTCGGATTAAAATCACTGGGTGGAAGATACCGCACTGTCTGTGTCGCCACGTCGAGATGCCATTCCCCCGGCTGGTCGAGTTCGCAGAGCGCGTTTACTACGTGCCATTTGCTGTCTCTGAATCCATAGCGGTTGAACGGCTCTTCGAGAGTGATCAGGTTTTTGCTGCTATCGATGGATTTAACTTTTTCGTAAGCATCAGCCCAGGCCCAGTACCAATAACCGTGGAGCCACAAGCCTTCTTCCTGCTGCCATTTTGCAAGACGGCTGTCGTTGAAATTGTCGAGAGGCATATCGGAGTCGCCGTCATTGGGCCAGCGGGCCATTGTCTGGGCCTGTCCTTTGTGGAAGAGCTCCATTACCGGGAATGTTTTAAAGCTGTGAGAACCTCCCATCGCCCGTTGGCTCGAAAAGCCGCCGAAAACAAGTTCGCCGCTGTTAGGTGCATCGTGATTTTCCAGGGATGCGCGCAAAACGCGGCCGCGCGAGGATTCCGGCAGCCGGGTGAGGATTGATGGATCTTTTTCCGTTGACCATGTGTCAAGGACACAGCCGCCGCTGATAACAGAGGGCTTTGTTTCGTCTACCGAACGGATCACAAGGGGATTTCTCCGTGTTCCGCTGTCGACGCTTCCCAGAACAATGGCCTCTTTCATGGAGTAGAGTTTGTCTAATAGCACGATTTCAATGGCGCCATCCGCGAGTCCGCCCTTTTTTCTCAGTGTCCGTGCATGTTCGAGCGCCGACATGACAGAAGAAAATGGCTTTTTCAGTGTTCCCTTGCCTTTTGACTTGGCCTTCTCCTGGGAAACATAAAGACTGACTGCGACCTTGTCGAAACGAGGTCGCGGAGTCTTGTCAAAAGATGTGTTATGAGTTCCGTCGATCCGTGCTCTCAGCTGTTCTGCATAGAGACGGTGGTGTTCAGGAATGTACTCGAGTGTTTTGAGTTGATCGAGGCTGACACGGCTTTCATCGGGTTTGCCCGCATTGAGCTGCTTTTCCGCTTTTTTCAGGAGGAGAAACGATTGAAATTCCTCAGCAGTATCCGTAGAACTAAGAAGATGGTCGATCGACTTACCTGTTACTGCTCCTTCCGGTATCGTGATAACATTCTGCGCGGACGCACGCGATATCAACGTCACTGTCAGGAATAAAAATAGTGTGCCAGTTTTGATTAAACGAAATACTTCTTTGTGTCGGTTCACATTCGTCATGCCCAATTCCTTGTGTCATGTCAGGGATATACGGAAAGAGCGAGCTGTGTCGGCTCGCTCTTTCCAACACAATGCAGCACAATATTATGCGTTATACATCTCATCAAAATACTTCTGGGCCGCGACAAGTGCGCCGCGCATCATATCCTCGGCCTTAGCTGTCTCGCGCTTGACAAGTAGAGCAAGAAGCGTATCCGTGTCGAGTTCCTCTGCAGCCCTGTCACATGCTTCCCATGAGATGATGCTCCTGATGACGCGATCGATGCCCTGCTCTGCATTGTCATAGGCGCGGGTCTGCATGTCGTGACCTTTCCAGCGGTTGAAACCGGCATCCGAGATCAGTCCGGCAATTGCCACATTCATACCGTTGACCCGGCACCCGTGATCGATATCGTATTTGCCCGGTCCGCCGAGAATGATGCCATCGTTGTAGCCCTGGCTGTTCAGATGCATGTGGACCATGGCGTTGTTATCGAGTTCTTCAACAGTATCGTAAACATGATCGAGACCGATCATTTCCGAGTGGCCGAATTCCTTGTTGACACCTTTCTTTGCCGCGGGGATACCGTACTCTTCCTCGAGTTTACGCCAGAACAGGAGTGCGCTTGCCACTGTCGGAATCAGCATGGCGGGATGGCCCTCGTTGGGCTTCGGTTCGAAACCGATGTAGAGCTCGCCGCCTTTTTCCGCCTCGTATTTGCAGAGACCTGCTATGCTTTCCTTGAGATGACCATACATCTCCCTCACTCCGACACTGGCGAGATCGTAGCCGAAAGAGCCGTTCCAGAGCACGAACGAGGGTTCTTTGCCCTTGTCGGGGTGCCATGAGTTTCTGAGAGCACCGTAGGCGAGATCGACAGTCCGGTTGCCGTAATCACATGCGTGGGCGCGTTCCTCCGGATCCATCGATCCGATGCCGCCGTAAGCCCAGTGGACGTGTGCGCCGGGTGTGATCATTGCAAGATACATGCCGGCATCTGCGAGAGCATCCGCGATATCGGGCGCTGTTTTTTCGTCGACCTCGTTGTCATAATGGACCTCAATACCGAGGGTGACATTATCCGGAAGACGGGGTGCGATTTTATCTTTAACGAGTTTGATAACATCCGCGCTGCTGAATGTTGCATAATCCCATTCCGGACGCTGATCACCGGGAACAAAGCCACCTTTACCCGGATTGAATGTCCAACGGCAGATACTGTGTAATGATTCTTTCATTGTAATCCTCCTGATGAAATAAATATAATTGATACAATTTTCTCATGTTCGAACGCAGTAGTGTCCGGTTAGAAATTAGCTTACAGTTTTAAAACGAAAAAGAGCTTGACATATCAACATTAGCATAAGGCGATACAATTTCGCAAAAACCTTAATTGACAAGGGTTTGCGAAGATGTTACCGCTTAAGAACAAACGAATCAAAAAACGCGCGCTACGCTCGTACAAACGATTTAGGCAGCCATTATGCACAGCTCTTGCGGCCACACCTGATCTGAAATCACGAGGTAACAGACCATTGCAAATGAGTTTTGAAGAACAGCTCGATGGCTTGATATATTTCCATCTCAATGAGTTCAAGTCGGGCCGCCACTTACTGCAAGTTCTTGAACAAGATACGTTTGCACGTGAAGTTATCGCGCCGAAAAACGGCATCAAGAAGAGCAGTTTTTTTGAAGCTATAAACAGTCGCGGTCTTGAGCAATTGCTCCATGTTTTTACCGAGCTTCATGCTCAGGCGGCGAATACATTACCGGCGAAACATACGGAGTACGGTGATCTCGTTGCCATCGATGGTTCGCTTGTCGATGCGGTTCTTTCCATGCATTGGGCGGAATACACGGCCACCAAGAACAAGGCAAAGGTGCATCTCGGCTTCGATCTCAACTATGGCATACCGGAAAAACTCTTTCTGGCAGAGGGCAACAGCAATGAGCGTCTCTATGTCGATCAGATACTCAAGCCGGGACAAACCGGAATCATGGACCGAGGTTACCTGACACACGAGGGCTTTGACCGCTGGCAAAAGGATAAAAAGCATTTTATTTGCCGTATTAAGGCCAATGCCCGAAAAACAGTTCTGCAAACCCATGACATCGACACGGATAGCATGATCTTCTATGATGCTACTGTACTGCTTGGTATTGATGCCATTAACCAGACGGAACGTGAAGTCAGGGTTGTCGCTTACCGCATCTTGAACCAGGAGTACTGGATCGCAACTGACCGCTTCGACCTCTCGGCGGAACAAATCGCCGCTGCATTCAGGCTGCGCTGGGATATTGAACGATTCTTTGCCTGGTGGAAACGGCATCTGAAAGTCTATCATATCATCGCGCGCAGTGAATATGGCTTGAAGGTCCAAATGCTTGCCGGGCTTATTACTTACCTCCTGTTAGCAATTTATTGTCATGAAGAATATAATGAAAAAGTCTCTATCAAAAGAGCCCGAGAATTACGAATTAATATCCAAAACGAAGCTCGAGGCTTTTTCGATGATGCTCAACAAGAGCAAAGGAGCAATAAACAGCATCTATTCGCTAAAACCTAACCGGACACTACTGGTTCGAACGTGTAAAATGGCGTCACTTGATTCATTGTGGTGAGAACGTGACAACGTGTCCCGATTTTTCGTCAACCTCTCCATTTTTCAGGAGCACATCGATAATTCCCAGATATTTGTTATGGTTGTCTGCAACAACATGTTCGCAGCCGCCTGCCTGTGCGACAAGAACGGAATTGATCAGTTCCGCATTTTCCAGCAGCGTGTGGCTGTGTCCACCGATAATAATATCGAGCCAGGGAGATTGCTCTGCCATTTTCACGTCAGTCTTGTAGCCGATGTGTGTCAATGCGATAACGATATCGTTTTCATTGGCGAGGTGGCTGTATTTTTCGATCGTTTCAAGGGGATCGAGTTGCTTGATACCGGTTGTATCAGCCGGAAGGCTCACTCTGCTCAATCCAATAACCGCGATGGTCCTCAATGTTTTTGTGCGAAGTATTTTATAAGGTTCTATTTTCGGGAATTTGTCTGTACCGATCTCTATATTGGCCGCAAGTATCGGGAATTCTGCTTTTTCAAGGACCTCGCGCGTATAATTTTCAATATATGCGAGTTCGTGATTGCCCGGAGTCATGAGATCATAGCCGATATCATTCATGATTCCGATGATATAGTCAGCACGTTCCGCATACCAGGAGGCATCAGTCATGAGCTCACCGTTTACCTGCCAGCGGTGACGGTGCCGGACAACGGTGTCTCCTGCGTTAAAGAGAAATACGTCGTCGTTTATTTTGCGAATGGCCGTTATTTCGGCTTTGAATGGTTCCAGTTCATTGAAATCGAAATGTAGATCGTTGTCATGGAGAAAAACGATCTTTTCTGTAACCGGATACTCGATTGCAATGTTTTCTTGCAGTTTTTCCTTGAGTAGAATCCGTCCTGTGCCTGAATTTCCGTTAATTTCCAGGACTTCATCACCGTTTTTTTCAGCAGGAATCTTGAATTCGCCATTTTTATCGGTTACCGCTTTTCCCAGCGGAACAAGTGCTTCACCGCTTTCTGGACGATACAGGACGACCTCAATACCATCAAGCGTCTTGCCATCCGGACTGCTGACTTTTCCTGTTATCTCGCTTTTACCGCAAGCGCCGATTGTCAGGCAGGCCAGAAGAATTGTCATGATGCTCATTTTTCGCTTCATGCTGTTCCCTCATATGTAAGTACAGACGTGGTACGCTCGATTTTTTCACTGTTTTCAGATATGTTTAGCAAGCTGTGCTGTCCAGCGGTCGTATGTTTCGCTATAGACCTGTTCGAGTTTTTGGACTGGTTCAATGGTTTCCACCGTGTCAAGGCCGGTAAATGCATCTTTTGCATCAGTGTAAACGCCGCTTCCCAATCCTGCGCCTCGTGCCGCTCCTTGAGAGCCGTCGGTGTTGTAAAGCTCGACTACCGCGCCGCTGACCGTTGCAAAAACCTCGCGGAACAGGGGGCTCATGAACATATTGGCGTAACCCGCCCTGACTGTTTCAATCTGCACGCCCATATCGCGCATGATGCCGAGTCCGTGGTTGAAAGCGAAAGCGATACCTTCCTGCGAGGCACGGTATAAATGGCTTCGCTTGTGGATGTTGAGCTGAAGACCGGATACCTGTGCTCCGATATCGCGGTTGCCGAGTGTCCGTTCTGCACCGTTCCCATAAGGAATAACAAGGAGCCCGTCCGAACCAGGCGTTATCTTGGCCGCCTCTGCATTCATTTCAGGATAATCGACTGTATCAGGTGTGACAGTGTGCTTCATCCAGCTGTTGAGTATACCGGTGCCGTTGATACACATAAGAACGCCGTAACGGGTCGTTTCGGCACTGTGATTGACATGTACAAAGGGATTGACTCGTGACTGTGGATCATGGGCCGCTGCATCGCTGACACCGTAGACAACGCCACTTGTTCCCGCTGTTGCTGCAATCTCGCCGGGATTGAGCACATTGAGCGAAAATGCATTGTTGGGTTGATCACCGGCACGATAGGCGATTTTAGTACCTTTGGCAAGGCCGAGTTCAGCTGCGGCCGCTGCATTCAGTTCGCCCTGGACGGAAAATGTTGGTACGATTTCGGGGATGATGTCCTGTGAGATGCCGTAGTGATCGAGAACGATGTCCGCGAGACCATCCTTACTGAAATCCCACATTATACCCTCGGAAAGTCCTGAGGGGGTCGTTGTGATCTCACCGCTCATTTTCATGGCGATATATTCACCGGGAAGCATGGCTTTATGGATACGTGAATAGATATCCGGCTCATTTTCCATAACCCATTTGAGTTTTGAGGCCGTGAAATTACCGGGTGAGTTCAACAGGCGGCTCAGGCAGCGTTCAGGACCGATAGCATTGAAAGCCCTTTCCCCTGTTTCAACAGCCCTGCTGTCACACCAGATGATCGAGGGACGGAGTACATTCTGGTCCTTATCGACAATCACAAGGCCGTGCATCTGGTAGGAAATACCAACAGCACTAATATCCTCTTGTGATATCCCCGGGGTATTCAGCAGTTCGGTGGTGACAATCTTGAGATGCTGCCACCATGTTTCGGGGTGCTGTTCCGCCCAACCGGGCTTGGGTGCTGAAATCTCGAGTTCTGTCGAAGGTGACTGCGCAGTAGCTTTTACAGTTCCCGAACCGGCATCGAGCAGCGATGCCTTGACCGAGGAGCTGCCGATATCATAACCGATGAGATACATGTTTTTCTCCGGAATATCTGAGATGGTTGGTTTCGAGGGCAATTCAATGTCAGTATACTATATTTCAACCGCTGCGGGCAATCGGATTCCTATTTGTTAAGAGAAATTCATTGACCGTGCCAAGTATTCTTCGTAGATTCAAAAGAAAATTAAGTGCTAACATAACATTATGGGGGTGTCGTATGAAAAAAATGCTTCAAGTAATTTCTGTTGCCGCTATGTTTATGCTGGTTTCCCAACTGGCTTTTGCCGCGGCTCCGAAAGAGAAACAGGTCCTTGCCGCAATGAAAAAATCGGCTGATTTCATGATGAATACGGTTTCCATGAACGGCGGCTTTGTCTGGAAATACTCCGCGGATCTTTCCGAACAATGGGGCGAAACACCTGCACGGCGGTCAATGATCTGGGTACAGGATCCCGGTACGGTCGGTGTCGGTAACATGTTCCTTGAGGCATATAAGGTTACCGGAGATACTGAATTCCTTGATTACGCGAAACGCGTGGCCGATGCTCTTATCTGGGGACAGCATCCTTCTGGCGGCTGGCACTATCTCATCGATTTCGATATGCCGGGACTCAGGAAATGGTATGATGATGTTTTTTCGCGCTGCTGGGGCTGGGAGGAATATTACCATTATTACGGCAACTGTTCTTTCGATGACGGTGTCACCAGCGGAGCTACCCGATATCTTCTCAATCTCTATATGACAACGCTCGATCCCACGTACCGTGCTCCGCTGATCAATGCCCTCGATTTCATATTGGAATCGCAGTATCCCAACGGTGGCTGGCCTCAGCGGTATCCGTTAAGCCATGAATATCCGCATGATGGCCACGAGGATTATACCTCGTTCTATACCTATAACGACAATGTTATCCAGGATAACATCCACCTTCTGATCGAGGCGTGGGAAAAGCTCGGTAACGAGGAATACAAAAAGGCTGCATACCGTGGGATGGATTTCATTATCATCTCGCAGCTGCCCGAACCGCAGGCCGGTTGGGGGCAGCAGTATGATATGGATATGAACTCGGCTCCTGCCCGTTCCTATGAGCCTGCCTCGGTCATGCCCGGTCAGACACGGCGCTGCATCAGTGACCTGATCCTGTTCTTCCGCATTACAGGCAATAAAAAATATCTCCGCGGCATCCCTGGTGCCCTGGAGTGGCTTGAGAACTCGAAACTTTCGAAAAGTCATATCACAAGCGAATCCCGTTCGAATGTCACCCATGCCACCTTCTATGAGCTCGGCACGAACAAGCCCCTGTATGCCCACCGTGAGGGAACGAGCATCGACAACGGTCGCTACTGGGTTGATTATGATCCCCATAATTTTCCCGGCCATTACGGTATGCAGACCAGGATCGATATCGATGCTATTAGGCGTGAATATGAGCGGGCCCTTAATCAGGATTCCGATGCTGCCATGCAGGAATACCAGACCAAGCGTTTTGCTCCCCGCCCGCGTAGCAAAATCGATCCCGACCAGGTGAAAAAGCTCATCGACGATATGGACGAACGCGGCATCTGGTTGGAAACATTGCGGATTCCTTTCTATGAAGATGTTGTTGGTCAGCCTCGCCGTGAACTGTCCGGTTTCAACGTACGGACTTTCATCAGCAACATGAGTACTTTCACTCACTACCTCGAGGATATCAAAAAGTAATAAACGGATTATTCGTTATGACAAAAGGCCGGTTTTCAAACCGGCCTTTTGTTTTTGCAGCGTGTGATCATATTTTGAGCAAATCATTGTATAAAGCTTACGATTCAATAAAAGTAGTGTAACTGAAAGGCGTATCGGTTTGATTTATAGCGTTCGGTTTCGACAATTCGCCATTCGGGACGGAACTCGACCGAAGGGTACAGGAATAACTGCGCGCCGACGGCTCCCTGACGGGTATAGGTTTCTATGTCAAGATCATCGATAAAACTATTTGTTGTTCCGTCCTCACCCCGTATGTAAAAAAGCAGCGCCTTTTTCAGTTTCAGCATAACTTCAACTGTGATGTTTTCAGTTTCTCTCAGTTCTTTCTTTTCGCTTAAGGCGTATTCGCCCAAAACGACAATATGGTTTGCAATACCTGTTCCTGCAAAGCCGTTCATCAGCGAAAAATCACCGTTTTCAAGCTGTGAAGCCCCGAAAAAGATGTTGAATATTTTTAGCAGTTTCTTTTTCCTGATTTCCGCACGGTAGAGCGTTGAACGTTTGCCGCTGTTTTCAATCAATGATATTTCAGTGCCATCATTGCCAGTAAGCTTGTTTTCGGCAAGGCTTTCTGCCTTGAAACTGCCGTAAGTCATGGAAAGCCATTCAAGCTTGTTCCAAGTCACTTCGATCCCCTCTTCGGCATAGTTTACGGGAATCAGAGGTTCACCGTCTGCACCGGCTACCGATCTTGTCAGAAGTGTGTGATCATCAAAGCGAATTCCGATCGATGGTTGGAAAAAACCGTATCGGAGCTGACTCTGACCACCCCTGCTTTGAAGGATTACCGAAGAGGTCCAGTCCTGCTGGCCATTGAATTTCTTCGGGCCGGCATTGTATGAGCCTTCGATAACAACCATGTTGCTCACTCGATAGGAACTGTAAACAGAGGCCTGCATGGGAAACACCTTGCGTTTATTGCCTTCCGGCTTGTGAGAGCGTGCCGACTGAAATCTGGTGTCGAATCCGAAACTGAGCTGCCCCTCTTTTGCCGTGTTGCTGCGGGATTTTTTTGACTGATCTTCACGCTTTGATGT
This sequence comes from Candidatus Latescibacterota bacterium, assembly GCA_963668435.2. Lineage (GTDB taxonomy): Bacteria > Latescibacterota > Latescibacteria > Latescibacterales > Latescibacteraceae. The sequence continues at coordinate 180,877 of CAXXSC010000010.1, read as the reverse complement.
GCCCAAAAGACCGACATCCTTGTACAACTCGAATCCATGAGCTGTACGTCCTTCACCGCCCTGTGCCGCGGTATGGCAAGTGATGCACCTGTCGCCGCTCATTGCCGCAAATTGCGGTAATGCTTTACAGTCAGAAGAGGATATAAAAAATATGATGAAAAATGTAATAAATATTAATAGAGCGGAGTGATTCCGAAATAGTACTGCAGGATATTTGCAGGAGGACATAAAAAGAGGTCCAAGAGGATTGATGGTGTTCACGACCGTTGATTTCCAATCGGGCAGGATGATCATTTATGATCGATTTTATGAAGTATAGCGGCCGGATAAGAATAGCGCAAGAAGGAGCTTTGCAGTTGAGAAGAATTTCGTATAAAGTGATTTTGTATTAATGGCATTTTTCCATACGGCGCGGACGTCCCAAACCACCACGTTTATAGCGTTTGAGCCAAATCCTGCCGAGATAGAGGATCGCGGCAAGAGAAATAGCGGGAATCGCGATAATCCATTTGTCCATTGAGCCAAAAACAAAGAAAAATAGAATAAGAGTTGAGATAATGGATCAGTAGTGTCCCAACATTAGTCAAATAAATTCAATTGGTTAGGATTTTCATGGTTCACGATTGAATTGTTGTTTTCTGTAAGTATATGATAAATATGACCTTTTTCAAACAGCGAGACACTTAGAATCTGTAGAATTGTGTAGAGACTAAGGTCGATTTTCAGTTCTTTTCGCATGATGGCGACTAATAAATAGACAGATATAGCAATCCATATTTGAGATTTGACAGCATTTTCAGATGTGCCATAAAATGATTTGATTCTCAGGTGCTGCTTGATCCATTTGAAAAACAGTTCAATTTGCCAGCGGCAACGATATAACTCTGTAATGGTCAAAGCAGGTAGGTCAAAATTATTAGTCAGAAAGACCAGATTCTTACCTTTTTTTGAGTCATAGAATCGGATTCGTCGTAGTTTGTCACAGTACTTTTGTTGTGTATAATATCCTTTTAGAACAACGGTTTGGTCACATTTAAGTCCGGTTGATTTATCGATAACATGTGAATACACTCGTTTGAATTGCAGGTTCTTTTTTGCTCGGGTAATGAAGAACGCATTTGCGTTATGAATACAGTGAAGCCGGTCAAAATCTATGTAAGCGCGATCCATGATATACAATGCACCTGCTTCCGGAAGTAAACTGTCGATAATCGTTACATCATGGACTTTGCCATGTGTGATAATTGCCAATACCGGAATATTTCCATGCAGATTCAAGAGTGTATGAAGTTTGATCGCTCCTTTCCGTTTTCGGAATTGTGCCCAGGGGAATACGGACAAACACAAGTCTATGGTCGTTGAATCGAGCGCATACACTGTCTGGTCCAACTCAACACCGAACGGCTCATGAGTATATAGTTTTCTCGCATGCTCGATAAGTACCTGTGTAAAATCAGCATAGATTCGCCAGTCGCGTGTTTCGTTTGCATGTGCCAGTGTGTTGCGGGAAATAGTACTTCTGATTCCCATGTGGTACAGCTTGGTGTTCATTGCCCGTAAACAGGCTTCAATATCTCGCAAGCTTTCACGATATGTCAGTTGAGCAAAAGCCATCACGCGGTATTGATCAGAACAGGTGAACTCCTTTACTTTATAGTTGCCCGAATACCGCTTAACACATGTTTGAAATCGTCTCCATGGTAATATATCCATGAGTTGTGAAAAAACCGTACGACCTGTATACATCGACCTCTCCTTTGCTATAGGACAGGTCATAGTTTAATACACTTTTCAAGTCGATACAGGTCTTATTTTTTTCTATCATATTTATTATCAATTCTTTACATGGTTTTTAATTTATAACGTTGGGACACTACTGATAATGGATATCAAAATAAGAGAAAAAAAACCTTCGCGAGTCATGGTAAACACCTGTGTATTATAGGGTATATGTTGGGTGTCTATTGATATCAATACTGTAATTTACCAATATGTGTCAAGTGTTTTTTCGTTTTTTAATCATCATCTCTTGGCAAAAGTGTTGCTTTTTTAATGAGCGAGAATGTTGGTATTGTGAGGAGATGAGAAGGATGGGTGTAAAAGCAGATATTTGGGGCGGGTAAAAAAACAGAAAGGACTTACTGAATTTCGTAAGTCCCTCAATACAAATCTATTTATGGGGTGGCTGATGGGATTTGAACCCACGGCCTCCAGGGCCACAACCTAGCGCTCTAACCAGCTGAGCTACAGCCACCACCCATTGTCGTGGCAGATTTTAAATATACGCAATCAGAAAGATAAAGTCAAACGCTTATTAGTGTGTTGATATACTCTGACCAACTGACGGCGGAATGAAAATGCTGTCGAGATTCTCAAGGCCCTTGTTTATATGTTCCTGGCCATTTTTCAGAGTGAAAAGACCATGTCCGGGGAAGAGACCGTCAATTTCGAGGTCTTTTAGTTTTGGCAGGCCGACATGATAGTCGTGAACTGAGTTCATGGGATAATTCAGGAGGCCGAGGGTACCACCCTCATAGACTGTGTCGCCGTTGAACAGGCAGCGTTTGCCATCAAATTCCATCAGGAAACAGGTGGAGTCGAGTGAATGGCCAATGACATTGATTGCTTCGATTTTTACACCGCCGATTTCGAATTTTTCACCATCTGCGATTGCGTGGTCGACCGGGCAGTGAATGTAAACGTAATCCTGGGCGTACATGCCGTGTGCCTTGGCAAAGGGAATCCCCAGCTCTTCGTCGCTGCCTTCGGACAGAAGGTGTGCGCCGGTGTTTTCGCTTATCCAGACCTCGCAATCGAGCGCGTCTTTAAGTGCTTTTGCCCCGCGGGCATGGTCGGTATGGTGGTGTGTGATCAGGATATGGCTTACATCCCCGGGCTCGAGTCCCTCTGCTTTGATATTTTCAAGTATTGATTCCGTGTCATAACCATTGCCGGCGTCTATCATGAAAATGCCGTCGGGGCCTTTGACCAGATAGATGTGGCAGTCGTAACCGTCAGAGAGTCCGGCCGGTGTCGAACCAACCAGAAAAATCGAGGGGCTGAGTCGCATATTCTTCTCCCGTTTTCCGCTATTCTTCGTTTTCCACTTTCTGCCACATATCAAGCTGCAGCCAGCGTTCAAGAGTCATTTTCAGATCCTCGCCGAGAAGGCCGATATTGAGAGCCGCAGCGAGGATTTCAATCGAATTACCTGGTTTGATGCCGTTGTTGAGACTGTCAATGGTATTCTGGATTTCCAATTTGAATTCCTTGACGCTCAGATCCTCGATCTCGGCTATTCTATCACGTTCGCTCATGTGACATATCCTTTCACAGACAAGTAACTGTCATGCAATGTATACATTTTCATGAAACCGGGCAAGGCAAATTCACAATAAAAATAACGCTTTTTTTTCTTCGGAAATGTGACGGATGACCATTGCTGTAAAGCTGTTTTTTGAGGCTGTCAGCTGTCTGGCACTTTCTTGTTTTTTCCCGCCATGTTTTTGTTTACATTACATAACATAAATTTTTCTGTATTCCCGTCTCAATCGGGGTCATGTTTAAGCGGAGGATTCATGAAGGCAGTCATTCTCGCGGCGGGTAAAGGCACCCGTATGAAGGAAATTACGAAAGATATTCCTAAGCCGATGGCTGAAATTCTCGGCAAACCCATGCTCGAGCATATCATCAGCTTCATAAAGAATGCAGGTGTTACGGATTTCGGGATTGTCGTTGGTTACAAGCAGTCGATTGTACAGAGTCATTTCGGCGATGGGTCCGCTTTCGGTGTCAATATCACCTACATCGAACAGAAAGATCAGAACGGCACTGGTGCGGCTGTTGGGCTTGCGAGAGAATATGTCGGCAGCGAACCTTTCTTTTTCTCATTCGGCGATGTGATCACGCCTTCCGGGAACTATCCCGCGATGATAGAATATTTCAAGTCCTCCAACTGCCATACCCTTTTGGGACTCAACGAGGTTGAGGATCCCTACAAGGGTGCCGCGGTCTATCTCGATGAGGACAACAATATTGTTAAGATGGTTGAGAAACCGCCTAAAGGGACCTCGACGACCAATCTGAACAATGCCGGTCTCATGATTCTCAATGGTGATGTTTTCTCGTATACAGACAATCTCGTGCTTTCGCCTCGCGGCGAATACGAGCTGACCGATGTTTTCGGACAAATCCGCGAGGACGGTAAGTCACTCAAGGGCTATCCCCTGTCCGGCTACTGGAAAGATGTCGGGACACCGGAAGATCTCGATGATGCCCAGTTCCTTCTGAATAATTAGCCTCATTTCAATGTAAATACAGCAGAGTCGTTTTCATGGCTCTGCTGTTCTTTTTCTCTGGAGCAGAGCATGAGCATGAACAATGCAAAAAGCAAGGTTTCTGATGCATTCAGGTCACGTTTTTCCCGTGAGCCGGAGATTTTAATCAGTGCTCCCGGACGTGTCAACCTTATCGGTGAGCATACGGACTACAACGGTTTGCCGGTTATGCCGACTTCCATTCCTTTTACCATCTCTGTGGCCGCTTCTGTCCGTAACGACAAGACTGTATCGATTTCCAACCTCGATCCGTCGTACGATGACTGCGAATATGATCTTTCGGGCGATATCCCCCATTCTGCCGGTGGAGACTGGTCAAACTATGTCAAAGCCGCACATAACGAGATTATGGAGCGATTCGGTTTAGATATCAAAGGTATCGATGCAGTTTTCAGCGGATCGATTCCAAATTCGGCAGGTCTGTCTTCATCCTCTGCACTGGTGATCGCCTCTGCCCTTTCCCTGCTTGCGGCTAACGGAAAAGAACTCGATACTATCGAACTTGCCGAGGCAATGGCCTGCGGTGAGCGTTATGTGGGCACACAGGGCGGTGGCATGGATCAGGCGATCTGCCTGTTGGGAAAGAAAGACCATGCGGTGAAAATCGATTTCTTCCCTCTTCGCTTCAAGCGAGTACCTTTCCCTGAGGGTTATTCGATCCTTGTGGCGCATTCACTTGTTCGTGCGGCGAAAACGGAAAATGCCCTGGTGCATTACAACCGCCGTCCCGCCGAATGCCGTCTGGCAACTGCGCTTATCAATGCCCTTTACAAACCGGAAACGCCTCTCTCCCGCCTCGGAGATCTTATCGACCGCGATTTCTTCAAGAATTTCGACGGTATAGAGGATTTTGTGGAGAATACGTTCCATCTTGACTCTTACAGCCTTGAAGAAGTCGCCAAATTCACTGGTGATACTGCCGCTGAGGTCACAAAAAAATACCTCATGACACGAAGTGGCGAGGCCATGCCGGAACCCGATGACGGGTTTCTGCTCAAGACACGTGTTATGCACGTGCTGACAGAGGCGGACCGTGTTGAACGGAGCTGCCGCGCGCTGGAGGCCTCCGATTCACAGCGTTTCGGCGCTCTTATGAATGCATCACACGCGAGCTGTGACATGTATTATGGCATTTCCACACCGGAGCTGAACAAGCTTACCCAGATCATGCGTGACAGTGGCGCGCTTGGTGCTCGGCTGACCGGAGCTGGTTTCGGTGGTTGTGCGGTGGCGCTGGTCGAGGATGACATGATCGAAAAGATCAAGGCTGTTGTCGCGAAACGTTACTACACCGATTATCTCGGTCAAACCCATCCTGAACTCCTGGGAACGACCGTTGTGGATGAAAATATCCTCTTCGCACTGAAACCGGCGGATGGAGCTTCGGTAATCCGTTTATAGAATCAAGGCATAATATGATATAGAAAAGAGCCGTGGGAACTCAACGTTTTCGCGGCTTTTTGATTATCTATGTAACATTATCTGACGATAGACAGAACAGGGAATTACGGGCAGTCAATTGAATGCAAAACGGATACTGTTCACTTTTTTGCACGGCTTAGCATTAAAAGCCCCACCAGGAAGAAAAAGGTGTTCGGCGCCCAGGCCGCCATAAGTGGATCGAGTGCGCCGTTTCTACCAAGCACCTGGCTTGAGCTGATAAGGGCATAATAGATGAAAGAGATGCTGAGCGCGATACCGAAAGCTGCAGTTTTCCCGCGGTTCGAGGAACCGGCGGTCATCGGTGCCCCGAAAAAGACAATTACGAAAGACACAAAGGGGAACGCTATTTTCATGTAAAGATCAACAAGCCATTCACTTGCATCCCCTCCCCGGCTATTGACATCGTTTATGTATTCCCTGAGCTGGAAATAGTCCATTTGTTCAGGCTCGAGCTCGATGCGGGCAAAATCCGAGGGTTTTCGTTGGATAAAATCGGCGGAAAGTGTTTCGTACTCTTTATAAACGGTTGTCGTATCAGAAAATGTTCTGTGTACGGCATTTAAAAGATGCCAGCTGCCTTCGAGGTAGTCCATGCGGGCGGCGTCATAACGTTCCACAATACCTGTCACTGTTGAATCACCTGCGGCATTGTAAATGTAAGACGGCTTGAGAATGATCACGTTTTGAGCGCTTTTTCTTTTCGAGCTGTAGACTTTTGCGTAGATGATTGCGCCATCGTTATTGGCAAGATAGATATTTGCCCGGTCAAGTTCATGATCGATTGATTTGGAAAAACTGAATTCATTCTGCATTTCATCTATTTGTTCGCGGAACATATTCGTTTTCGGCACGACATATTCAGAAAAGACCATGACGAATGCACCTACAATAATGGCAAAGAGGTATATTGGTGCAAGGATACGGTAAAGGCTTATGCCGGAGGCTTTCATGGCAGTTATTTCATTATCCCCTACCAGACGGCCGAGGCTGAACATAGTCGCGAGCAGCATTGCAACAGGGATAGTGAGGACTGCAATGTAGGGCAGGTAAAAAAGGTAATAAAGAGCGATCAGGTGCATATGCACTTTGTCATCGATGAAATTATCTGCGTTTTCGACAAGGTCCACAAGGATGAAAATAATCGCGAACGCAAGGAGTATGTACCACAGGAAAGAGATGAATTCTTTCAGTATATATCTGGAAAGCTTGTTCATGACAGGTCAATCCTCAGTCAACGGCGTGCCGCGTAAATAAAAAGTCCCAGTCCGATCGGTCCAAGTACGATATTCGGCAGCCACATGGCCAGCCAGGGAACGAGGATGAGACGGTCTCCCATGCTCTCTCCACCGATGAGAAACAGGTAATAAAGCGTAAAAAATCCGATCGAAAGGCCTATGCCAATCGATGCCCCCGAGCGCCTGACCAATATTCCAAGCGCGGAACCAATCAGCACAAACACAAGCGCGGCAACAGGTATTGAGTTTTTCTTGTGAATTTCTACGAGGTTTTTTGCCTTACGTTTCTGCCAGCTTTTAATTTGCTGTTTCATAGTCGCGATCTGAGTCTCGCGATTCGGTTCATCCTCAGGCATTTTAGCAATTTGCTTGTTAAATGACTTAATGCGGAGATCGATATCTTTGTTCTCGTCGCGCATGAGATCCGATGTCGAATTTCGGTCGTTTCTATCTGCTTTGATGTTGGTATTGAGGCCGAAATTCAGATTGTAGACAGAATATGAGAGTTTTTCGAACGTACTTCGTGCATAGAGCTCAGGATCTTTCCTGTCCTGACGGTGGATTTGACCATTGTAAAGAATGAGATCGATCTGCGTATCGGTGCTTACAAACCTGCCTCGTTCTGCTATAACCATGAGTTCCGGATTGTTTTTCACTCTCTTGAAGAGGGTGACACCGTAAATCTCGTCAGTCTTGTCGTCGATGCGGTCGACACGGAACGTAAAAGGAATTGAGTTTTCGCTTATAAATTGGCCCTCGCGGTTGTCGATAGTAAGGGTTGGTTTCATACGGCCGATTGCCCTTTTGAGACTGCCCGCACGATAATTTGCCTCGGGAAGGATATAATTGTTGAACAGGACCATACCGTAGGTCATGAGTGCGGCGATTACTATTATAGGCGCGATGGCGCTATACATTGATATCCCGGCTGCTTTCATTGCAGTGATTTCACCTGAGGCTCCAATGCGTCCGAATGCCATGACCGAGGCCACAAGAACGCTCATTGGCACGACAAGCGCCACCATCCATGCGAGATTGTAGGCAAAAAACTCAACAATGATGCCGAGCCCGATGCCTTTCGTTATGAGCATTTCCATGACCTGGAGGATCAGTTTCAGGATGAGGATAAACATGATCACGGCAAAGGCGAAAAGGAAAGGTGCTATATGTTCGCGGATTATGTACCAGCGAATGATTCTCATGATAATACCATATCAGAAAGTTGTTTTCACACTTGACTTGTAGTAAAAGCAAAGGTAAAATAACGTTAACAGGGCATTTCGGGCAATTGAAATTATCGTTTTCTCGCGGATGCCGGAAAATTTAACGTGAAAAAGGAGTTGTCATGAGTATTCTCGATATTATCAAGGGGCGTTTCAGCGTCAGAAAGTACCTCTCCAAAGCTGTCAGTGATGAAAAACTTGCAGTGGTTCTCGAAGCCGCGAGATTTTCACAGTCGGCAAAGAACCTTCAGGACTGGCGTTTTATCGTTGTACGAGATGAGCCAATGCGCCATAAACTTGTCGAGGCGGCCAAGGGGCAGCGCTTTGTTGCCGAGGCCCCTGTTATTATTGCCTGTTGCGGTGCCGGGATCACATATCAGATGACATGCGGCCAGTACAGCTACAGTCTCGATGTGGCGATCGCAATGGAAAACATGGCATTAGCCGCTCACGAGGCTGGTCTTGGAACATGTTGGCTTGGCGCATTTTACGAGGATCAGGTCAAAGAGCTTCTCGGGGTACCTGATGAAGATGTCCGGATTGTCGGGCTTATGACTGTCGGCTATGCCGCTGTTGAGGCGCCATCAAAACAACGCAAATCTGTTAATGAGATCGTGAATTACGAACGGTGGGAATAGCTACCTTGTTGTCCTGAATTTCAGCGGACCAGTTCGCGAAGAGGTACGAACGTCAGTCCCAGCTTTTTCATTTCCGGCAACTTCCGCTCAAGGACTTCGACTGACAATGGATGGTCGTGACCTAACATGATCGCCACACCATTTTTCAAGGCGATATCGGTTAATGCGTCGAAACGTTTCTCGATGGCCTCACGATCATGGGTCGCATCGAAATACCCGCTAATGATTGCGCCTCTGACACCTTTTTTCTGCGAAGTCTTGTAGCCGACTGTATTATGGGATGTTTTCGAGTCAAGGAAGAACACTTTTCTGTCTGAAAGAATATCCATGACTGTTTCCATGATACGTTCGCTCTCGGTTACTTTTGAGCCCATGTGGTTATTCATGCCCTCGGCCCCTGGCACATCCCTGAATGCCTGTTCCAGCTTTTTACGGACGGTAGCATTGTCGTCTGAAGCAAAGAGTGCTCCTTTGCCGGGATTGACCGATGCATTCTGGGGCTCCATCGGCATATGGAGAATGTAGTGTGTATCGGTGTCTCTCGCCAGGTCGATCACTTTCCCGGTGTAGCGCTGAAACGGTAAAATGGCAAGCGTTACCGGCTCTGACAGATTGCACAGCCTCTTTGCGAGATCGATGTCCTTGATACCAAGATCGTCGATCACTATAGCGACTTTAACGACACGTTCCCGTTTCTTGCGGGACTTTTTCAGGATGATGATATCGGTGGGCTTCTTTGACGCGCCGAGAGTCAAGGTCAGTGATTTGCCGTCCGCGCTTTCAATGCCCCGGTACACTTCTCCCCCCATATCCGTCGTCATACGTGTCAGTGTCAGATTCAGAAGTGTCAATGATGCATTGGCGGGGACAGTGACGTTGTAGATATTGTTTATTTGGCCGCCGGGCATGTCTGCTTTCTCTGTTTCAATGTCATTCGGAGAAATGCCATGCCGGGCAAGCGCTGATACAATATTACCCTCGAGACCGGCCGAAAATGCCTCGGATGATACCGTAAACGGAACACGGATGATGACACGGTCCTGTTCCGGCACAAGTGCACGATACCACAAAAACAGAGCGGCCCCTAAGGCCAGGACGGCTGTCAGGGGCGCAATTATGAATACAATTGTTTTCAGATGTTTGTTCACGTCATGCTTATTCCGTTATATTGTCGTCGTCAACCCATCGTATGATTGAATAGAAATTCGTATCCGGGTCTTCGACCATCTTGAACTGCATATCCTGCTGAACCTTGAAATCACCGAGTTCCTGGAAGAAAATATCCATGGTGATATAGTAATTACAGATAACCCATTTTTCATCAGGATGCTCCCCGCTGCTGTCGATAACTGCGCCGGGAGGGATATTTTCCATATTGATGCCGTATTCGTCGTGGGTGCTGACGAGACTTGGTGTAACAACAATCTCTTTTAGCTCCGCAAACATATTACGCATTATATCGATTTCCTGTGTTCTCGTCCATATCTCGGGATGATCATCGTATTCCGGGGTATACTGATAATAGAAATTCTCATGAAGAATTTTCTCGTACAAGTCAGCGTCACGAAGGTTGAATGCGGCCTGAAGGTTCTCGATAACTATTTCGGGTGTGATCGGATCCTTGATAACAGGAGTTACCGGATTATCTTTATTACCTGATTTCGGTGAAAAAATGCAGGAGGAAACTGACAGGAGAACAATAACAGCAATCAGAGATAATTTAGTGACGAGAGAGACTGATTTCATCAATACACCGATCTTTCAAGGGGTGGTAATTCAGTACTACTCATACACTCATAAAAGTATGAAATCGACAGCATTTTTGCAAGCGGCATTTTCTCTGAATATCATTTTTCATGAACCAGAGAACATGTCTGTCTGCATCGATCCGTTAAAGGGGATGTCGAAATGACGGTAGCATTCGTTCGTCGCCATTCTGCCCCGCTTCGTCCGTGTCAGGAAACCGATCTTGAGAAGGTAGGGTTCGATCAGTTCCTCAAGCGTGCTGACCTCTTCGGAAAGAGTCGCCGCGATAGCTTCAATTCCCACAGGTCCGCCCTGGTAATAATCAATAATGACTTTCAAATAAGCACGGTCGAGCTCGTCGAGTCCTTTCGGGTCGATACCTTCCATTTTGAGCGCGTCCGACGCGACATCGGCATTGATCGAACCGTCGGCCTTGACAGTCGCATAATCACGCGACCGCCTCAAAAGACGGTTGGCGATTCGGGGGGTTCCTCTCGAACACGAGGCGATCAGCATGGCCCCCTCATTATCGATGGGGACATCAAGTAATTTCGCTGAGCGTATGACAATTTCGTACATCTCATCATCAGGATAGAAATCGAGATGGTAATTAAGGCCGAACCTGTCCCTGAGGGGTGCTGACAGGTTGCCGGCACGGGTCGAAGCACCGATCAGGGTGAATCGCTTGAGCGGCACATTGATGACTTTAGAAAAAGGCCCCTTATCGACAACGAAATCAACACGAAAATCCTCCATCGCCGGGTAAATGAACTCCTCAACCTGCATTGGCAGACGGTGGATCTCGTCGATAAAGAAAACATCGCCTTTTTCGAGATTTGTCAGGATGCCCATAAGGTCTGCGATACGGTTGAGTGTCGGGCCGGAAGCAGTAATAAGACGGCTGTCCATTTCGCGCGATACAATATGGGCAAGCGTGGTTTTTCCGAGACCCGGCGGGCCGTAGAGAAGCATGTGTTCCTGGGGTTCACCGCGTTTTTTAGCTGCCTGAAGTGTAATCGTCAGCTTGTTGACAAGGGCTTTCTGACCGATATATTCGCGGAGCGTTTTCGGGCGGAGACTCCAGGAGACTTCCTCTTCTTCGGGAATTGAGACCTCGCCTGAAACAAGCCGTTCACGTGCCATTGCATTTTTCTTTCGCGGTTAAAGAGTCATCGCAGATTTGTCTGACTGCGGAAAATTTCCTGGATCAACTCCTCTGAACTGTCAATCTCAGGATGTGCAGATGCTGTCTGAGTGACAAGCTTTTCAGCTTCGTCCTGTGAGTATTGGAGCTGCATCAGGACATCGAGGGCCTCGCGCTGATATTCTTCCTCCGGAGAAGCCGTTATGGCGGATAACGGTATGTCGTCTTCTTTCAGCAGTGCGAAACGGGCGACCTTGCCTTTCAGTTCGACAATGATCTTTTGGGCGAGCTTGCCGCCGATTTCCGGAAGTTTTTTCAGTGTTGCGGTGTCGTTCAGTTCAATGGCCTTGGCTACATCCTTGACCGGAAGCGCAAGCGCCCTGAGCGAACGTTTGACACTCAGACCCTGAACGGTGATCATCATGCCGAAAAACTCGAGATCGCTTTCATTAAGGAATCCCACGAGGCGCGGAACGAGATTACCCATCCCGACGCCACCTTCGATGTAATACATCGTGTGGAATATGATTTCATCACCGACACTGCCCTGTTTGATCAGGCGATCGCCGACAGCACGTGTGATCAGCACTTCGTAGGTGATGCCACCGATACCGACAAGCGCCCTGTCGTCGAGGACGGATTCGAGTACTCCAGTAATGCGTGCGATCAAAAAACGCCTCCCCTGCCCTCATGGGCAATATGGCAGAGGGCAGCTGCCAAAGCATCGGTAACATCCGCCTGAACGTTCATTTCGTTGCAGTTGAAAGTCCGTTTAATCATTGATGCTACCTGTTCCTTTGATGCGTGCCCTGAACCTGTCAGGGATTTTTTTATCATGGTTGCCGGGTAGGAAAAAACCGGAATTTCCGACTTGCCTGCTACGAGAAACAGAACACCACGGGCATGTCCCATGATCACTGCTGTTTTGGGATGATTGTAGTGTGAATAGAGTTCCTCAATGGCAAAAACATCGGGCTTGAACTCATTAGAGACCTCCTCGAGACCGTTATATAATTCTGCCAGACGGGTTTCAAGTGGTTTCGAGGCCTTCGTTCTGATAACACCGGCCTCGATGAGGCGATGACAGTCGCTGTCAAGCTCGACGAGACCATAGCCGGTATTGTTCAGACCCGGGTCTATGCCGAGAATTATCATTACAGGTCCAGATTTTCAAGAAGCTCGTCGTCGATATCAAAATTTGCCCATACTTTCTGAACGTCATCATTGTCTTCGAGTGAATTCATGAGCTTCATGAGCGTTTTAACGTCTTTCTCCTCAACCTTGATCGTGTTCGAGGGGAGTTTTTCAATTTCGGCACTTTCATAGGCGATACTCTTCTCATCAAAGTATGCCTGGACATCGGGGAATGCTTTCGGTGTGCAGGTGACCTGGAACATGCCGTCTTCTGCTGTCATGTCCTCGGCACCGGATTCGAGAACATGCTCCATGAGCGAATCCTCGTCGATGGTGTCTGCACTGATGTTGATAACGCCTGTATCACTGAAAATCCAGGAGACTGCGCCGTTTTCAGCGAGAGAGCCGTTGAACTTATTGAAAAGATGCCTGACATCGGCAACCGTGCGCTGTTTGTTGTCAGTCATACATTCGACAAACATCGCGACACCGGCAGGTCCATATCCCTCATAGGTGATTTCCTCGTATGTGACGCCGGGGAGTTCACCTGTACCTCGAAGGATAGCCTTTTTAATATTGTCATTCGGCATGTTGGCACCGCGAGCAGCTGTTATGGCTGTTCTCAGGCGGGGATTCGATGTCTCGTCTCCGCCGCCCTGACGGGCCGCGACCTGAATTTCTTTGATGAGTGTTGTGAATATCTTGCCGCGCTTGGCATCTGCGGCGCCTTTTTTACGCTTAATTGTCGACCACTTGGAATGTCCTGACATAGTCGAGCCTCCCTATATAACTTAGTTTATTTATTATTCAATCTGTCAGTAAGGTAATAAGAGCCAGGCGGCTGGGAAAGGAAAATAACCGCAACGCATATAAGATGGTGCACTGAGAGGAGGATGAAGTGTCCGAGTAATAATCATACACGCACCAGTCTTAAAGTTAAAGAATGCGCCGGGAACAGTAAGCCGTAACCCGGCGCATCAAATTTCAGATAACGATGAATTTATTCTTCTTCATCGGACTTCTTGGTTTCCTCGATGACTTTCTGTGCCACATCGGAAGGAACCTGCTCGTAATGCGAGAAACTCCTCGTGTATGCACCGCGGCCCTGTGTCAGCGAGCGAAGATGAGTCGAGTACTGATAGAGATCAGCCAGCGGCACCTGCGCTTTAATGATCTGGAATATACCCAGTGGCTCCATGCCCATGATTTTGCCGCGACGTGAAGAAAGATCACCCATGACATCACCGGTATATGTATCGGGAACCTTGACCTCGATATCGTAGATCGGCTCGAGAAGAATCGGTTTCGATTTAAGGAAGCAGTCTTTGAAGCAGAAGGATGACGCCATCTTAAATGCGAGCTCTGAAGAGTCAACCGTGTGGAACGAACCGTAATAAAGCGAGACCTTGAGGTCAATAACCTGCGAATGAGACAGCGGGCCGCTGATCATGGATTCGTTAAGACCTTTTTCGACAGCGGGGATGAAGCGTGAAGGAATGACGCCGCCTTTGATCTCGTCAGCAAATTCGTAACCTTCACCACGAGGTTTCGGCTCCATGCGGAAATAGACTTCGCCGTACTGTCCACGACCGCCGGTCTGTTTTTTATAACGGTATTTTTCATCAGCTTTGCCGGTGATTGTCTCGCGATACGGAATTTTCGGTGCTTTGAGAACAACACCGGTGCCGAATTTGCGTTTGAACTTGTCAACGAGGACATCGACATGAATGCCGCCCTGGCCTTCGAGAATGATCTGGTGAAGCTCGGGATCATTGCGCAGTTTGAAGGACGGATCCTCGTCGTGCAGTTTGGTGAAGCCCTGTGAAATCTTGTCTTCGTCACCCTTTGTCTCGGGATAGACGGCAACATCCATGACAGGTTCGGGGAACTCGAGGCCGGGAAGGCCGACCTGCATATGTTTCGTACAAAGTGTATCACCTGTCTTGGTGCTTTTCATTTTGACGAACGTGCCTATATCACCACAGGCGATCTTGTTGATCTCTACACGGTCCTTGCCGAGAAGGCTGAAGATCGTAGTGGCTTTTTCCGCAGCGGAATGATTGTAGTTATAAAGTTCCTCGCCAGCGGTATATGAACCGGAAAGAACTCTGAAAATCGAGAGTTCGCCGACATGTTGTTCGACGATGGTCTTGAAAACAAGCATGCTGAGCGGTGAGTCGTCGGAGGGTTTGAGCTCGATCTCGTCGCTGCCTTTGGTACCCTTGATTGAGGGCATATCGAGAGGAGACGGTGCACTGTCGACAACAAGATTCATGAAGAGGTCGACACCGACATTTGTAAAGGAATCGGTGAAAATAATCGGATAGAGCGTTCCGTGGATAATGGCTTGCTTGACACCGGTTGTGACTTCTTCAGGTGTCAGGCCGGCATCGAAGAATTTCTCCATCAGTGTGTCATCGCTTTCAGCAGCGGCTTCGATAAGTTTCTCATGAAGCTCTTCTGCCTGAGAAGAGAAATCACCGGAGATATCAGTCACTGCACCCTTGCCATCGCCTTCGAGCGTGTAGGTGTACTCTTTCATGGCTACAATATCGACGATCTTGTTAAAACCGATACCGGGATTGGCAGGAATCTGAATAGGAAGAGCTCTCATGCCGAAACGTTCCTGAATCGAAGCAAGAACTTCCATCGTTTCGGAATGCTCCTTGCCGCAGCGGTTGACAACGATAACACGGGGTTTGTCGTCTTTATCACAGAGGTCCCAGGCTGTTTCAGTACCGACCTCAAGGCCGTTGACTGCATCAACGAGAACCGCGGCTGTATCGACAGCTCGGAGTCCGCAAATCATTTCACCAATGAAATCCGCAACACCGGGAGTATCAACGATGTTGAGTTTGCTGTTTTTCCATTCAAGCTGCATGAGCGCAAGGGAAATTGATATCTGGCGGGAAATTTCATCTTCGGTGTAATCTGATTTTGTGTTACCGTCTTCGATTTTCCCCATGCGGCTGGATGCGCCGGCAGTGTGGACCATCGCCTCGGAGAACATTGTTTTCCCCGAGGAGGTATGCCCAAGGAGGGCGACATTGCGGATGTCCTTAGATTCGTAGATTTTCACAGTGGCTCCTCTTCTTGATATATGATTATTGAATAGAGTCTCACAGATAAAAATATTATTAAGGTAAGATTATAATTTACTATGCAAGGAAATCCATGTCAAGGAAGGTTTGTGGAATATCAGGATTTTATTATTTGTCTGTTAATATGACATTTATCTTCAAAATTTTTACAATTTGACTTAAATTGTGATTTTCATTCATTTTAACGCGCTTCTTTTTCCAAATTATCCTGATCGTAAACAAATAAAGGCGGACCATTCTGTTGATCCGCCTTTGTCAACGCTTCGTTTTTTCCTTCGGGAATGGTTATTTTCCCATGGCTCGCAAGTTTGCCAAACATCGTTTAATTGACTCGAGCGGCGGATAAGGATACTGCTCCTGTTCCACAATATACCATTTTGTGCCGCCTAGAGACTCACAAACGGAGAAAAGTTCTTTCCAGTTAATATCCCCTTCCCCGACAAGTGCTTTCGGATTGGACTCAGAGTATTCTTTGACATGCACTGTCACTGCGCGACCCGGGTAGTTCTTCAGAAACGGGAGCGGATCACCGCCGCCGTGGAGCGCGTTGCCTGTGTCGAACTGCATGATAACATCCTTGTTGGTGTTGCCAAAGAATATATCCCATGGCAGTTCGCCGTTTATCGCTGTGAACTCGAACATGTGGTTGTGGTAACCGACCTGCATTCCCCGCTCTCGTGCCTTGACATCGAGTTCGTTGAACTGCGCCGCCCTTTCGAGCCATGCCTTTTTCGTCTTATGCTGTTTTTCATCGAGCCAGGGGACAATCAAGTATTTGTTGCCGATTTCCTTGTTAAAATCGACAGTTTTCTGAAAATTGTCTCCCAGGAGTGTGTTCATAGCAGTATGGGTGCCGCATGCCTTGAGGCCGTTGTCATTGAGCAGATTGCGGATTTCCTTAGCGCTTCTGTTGTGGTAACCGGCGAACTCGACACCGTTATATCCCATTTCAGCGATGGCGTTGAGGACTCCGGGAAAATCTTTTGCGCAGTCTTCCCGAACTGAATAGAGCTGTACGCCGATGGGGATTTTTTTCTTCAGTTTCGACATTGCGAGCGATGAGGATGTTCCTGCCAGAGCGGCGCTTGCTGCAAGGCCTGATGTTTTCAGGAACTGACGGCGGGACAAAGTTGAGGTTTTGTGGGACATCTCGTTTTCCTTTTTGGTGATACGTTGGATTCCACCTCTTCTATCACCAAAAGTATACGAAAGAAAAAAAACGTATGTAAAGTGCTTTTTGAATGTTCGGAAGAACAGAATTTCTCATGATAACAAAAAAACGTCTCTCGATCGGCGTACGGCGGCTGTTTATCATGAAATCCAAGAGATGTGGTTTTTATCTTAGTTACATAATAACAATAGCATATATATTGGGTGCAGGATTCTTAAAAAAACTACACCCAATTTGCGACCAGATAGTCAATGATAATCCTATTCAGGTCAATAGACTGTTATTCGTCGAATTTTTGAAAATGAGTTTGCTGTGTTTTCAGCCCTTTCTTGTGAAAAACGGATGTCTCCCAGATATCGTGCTTCTGCTTAAAACATCTTATTTTAATAACATCATCTTGCCCTTTTTGACAGTTTCTCCCGCCTCAAGCCTGTAGAAATGCATTCCCGAGGCCAGATCGGAGCCATCGAAAACAAAGGAATGTCTGCCTACCATCATGTGACAATCGACTAATGAGGCCTCTTTCTGTCCGGAGACAGAATAGACTGATAGAGATACATCAGAGGCTGTGGGAATGGTGAATTCGATCGTGGTTGCGGGATTGAATGGATTGGGATATGGCGCGTTCAATATGATTGCGGACGGATCGTTCTTATGGATATGTAAAGTACCGTTTGCGTCATTTTTGATTGTCTCAAAATCAAAATCTACAATTCTGATCGAATCCCGGAATACGTCATCATTCCATTTGAAATATTTGTAACATATATGCGAACCATTCGGCATCCAGTTTAAATACTCGGAATTAATATCAGGTGGCAATGGAAACACCGGATATGCTGTACCATTAGCAAGGTCGCAAACAAAAGCCTTTCTTACTGTTACCTCATGGGAACTGTCGGTTGATTTTCTCAATCCATCGTCACGGCTGTAGAGAATATATTTTCCATCGGGAGATATGCTGAAACCTCCAGGAATCAAATCATCTTCAACATGGACCTGCTCGGCATTGTTTCCGTCAAGTTCAGAGCGCATCAGTGAGAAGGTTCTTGTATCGGAATCAAATTGCGTGAAATAGACAAGCCCATCACCTGGATTTATGGCGATGTTTATTATGCTGTGCGGGAAAAGGATTTCTTCATCAGAAAAGTGTCTAAAATGATCGTTTCATTTTCTGAATTCACATATATAAAATATTTACCGTCAGGACTGTACGAACCGCCGGTAGCTACTTCAAGAACGGTACGGACCGCACCTGTATCAATATCGACTGCAAGAATGACTGGAACCGGATGAAGAACTCTCGCACTGGTTAATTGTGTACCGTTGAAATTGAGCGTAACCTCGGTGCCGCGTTCAATGTCGATTGTGCCCACATTGAGTAACACTTCCCTGTTGTCTGGGGTGAATCCGGTAATGGTCGCAAGTCTGTGTATGAGGTAACCCTCGTATTCCTCCAGGTGATAATAGAGTCTTCTGGGGATTCCGCCATCTGCCCGAACAATCCAGGTGCCGGCTGTATGTTCCCAGAATGCAACCCATTTACCGTCAGGCGATAAAGTAATATTTTCTTTATTTAACGTAATTGCTTTATGACCTTCGTAAATAGTCCATTCCTCGCTGTATACCTTGCTCGGATCGTCAGGTGCATCGCTGGTCGGTTTGAACTGCTCGATATCGTAGTCATCGATTATATCGTTACCATAAATTATTGGATCAGGAGTCGAAGCATAGGTTGCAGTAGTCCATGAGAGAATGAGAAGAAAAAGCATTATTTGTATGTTTTTCATCGTTCATTTCCTTTGTTATGCATTAACCATTCTCTGTGTTGTGGTATTTTGTCTGTTGCCTGCTTCGGGTAATTGATTCTGGATGAGATCAGCGTACAATGATCGCTTCAGCAATACTCAACAATATCCTGTGATGCATGACACCTGTCGTAAAATAACAATTATCTCCATACACCTCCTCATGTTTCAATGAAAATTTCTGTATATACTAAAGGCAATACACTAAAGACAATCTATAGTGGTGTATTGTTTTTGTCAATCATTTTGTGTTGACTGGGGTAAAGCATTTGTAAGGAGTAGATGTCATAAGGGGCTACAGGGGATTAATTGAAATCGGGGGATAACAAAAAAACGCATCTCGATCGAGATACGGTAACTTTTCATCATGGTGCCGAAGGGGGGATTCGAACCCCCACAGGCTTGCGCCCGCTGGTCCCTGAAACCAGTGCGTCTACCAATTCCACCACTTCGGCACATATGTCGTGTTGCAGAGTAGAAATATAACACAGGTTAATCGTAATTACAACAAAAATTTAGTAACTTTCATAAGAAAAAGGGGGCGGTTTTAACACCGGCCCCTTTTCCTGTTTCGAAAGCTCGTAACTGGATTACTTCCTTACAAGGTCTTCACGGATAGGTGAGAAAATATCGAGAAGGATCGAGGGTTCCTCGAATGTCCAGGCGTTGTGCTCGACACCGATCGGTGCGCGATACCAGTCGCCGGGATTGAGGATTTTTTCCTCGCCGCCGACATTGAACCCCATTTTGCCTTTGTAAAGAAAGCCCATCTGCTCGTGGATATCGTGAGAATGGAGCGGGAATGTCTTGTTGGCTGGGAAATGATAGACGATAATCTGAAGGTTCTCGGCGGTATAGATATAGCGCTTGACATCGCCCTCGACAATTTCCTCTTCCAGTTGTGTTTCATTGAAAAAATGTTTGATCTCTTCGGGAATCATGAGAACTCCTTGCATGTAAATTGTTCAAATTCGATCGATTTGCTGTCCGGTTAAAATAAAGAAATCTTTGGACGCTGACAAATGGTAAATATAAAAGGAGCCTCCCTCCCGCTCTGTCCGGCAATTATCGGCGCCTGTTTTTCAGCCAGAGAATACAGCCGGCAACAGCCATAAACCCTCCGGCAAGTGCGTCTATGAAGAAAGCGGTCATGTCACCGGAAAACGCCATATAGACCGCGCCAAGAAGGACGATGCTTCCCAGCGACATGAGGGCGATACCGACAGCAACAAATGGCGATTGTTTCTCGTCTTCTTCACCGCTGACATATGCCTCGGTTGGTACTGACATGCGCTCGAAAAACTCGTCGACACGTTCAGTTTCTTCAGACGGTGTTTTGGTCATGACTGAGCCCAGCCACATACCTGCGAGACTTGTCAGGATGTTAATGGGGATCGAGGCTGAGTTCCAGCCCTGTTTGAGCCAGTAAGATAGAGTCGGGTTGTCGGCGAGTTGATCACCATATTTAGCGAGAAGCATGAAATTGACGACTACCAATCCGATACCTGAGAGCGTTCCAGTCAGTACACCTGTAACAGCGCCTTTCGAATTGACACGTTTGATGAGCAGACCGCCAAGAAGCGGCAGCATGATAGCCGGGCCGAGAGCGCCGAAAGCCTTGACCATGATGTCATAGAGGTTGAATCCCCTGACAAGGCTGATCCCCAGGGCGAAAAATATCGTAATAACGCCGATAATTGCTGTGTTGATGCGTCCCCAGCGGATCAAGGTGCTTTCACTGGCATCGGGATTGACCACCTTGCCGTAGAAATCTTTCGTCAGTACGCCGGAAAGGACATTGTATTCACTGCCGAGCGTTGAGAGTGTAGCGCTGAACATGCCTGCGACCATGAGCCCCATTACACCTGCTGGAAGCACCTTGAGGCACATGCTCACATAAGCGATCCTGCTGCCGCCGTCCTGGGTCATGAGTTCCGGCAGGAGGATACGGGCTGCCATGGCCGGTATGAAGAAGAAAATAGGGCCGATAGCGGAAAGCGTTCCCATGAGGATCGCCACTTTACGGGCATCCATTTCAGTCTCGACACAGTTGTATTTTTGTACAAGTCCCCATGTAGCGTTGTAGCTGATTGCGATAATGACGCAGAACATAAGCCAGTCGAACGGGCCGTATGGTTTCGCGAGAATATTGAAATAGCCCTCCGGCGCCTGACTGATAAGTCCGCCGAATCCCCCAACAGCGATGAGCGATAGCGGAAAGAGTATGAGTACAGCGACAACAAGGATGGTGAACTGTACAAAATCGGTGACAATGACTGCCCACTGTCCGCCGAGAAGTGTATAGAGCACCATGATGACACCGACCACTGCGATGCATACCTCGAGCGTAAACCAGCTCTGCCCTACCGCGACCGCCAGAAAAATCGCTGTGGAATATATCTTGATCGAATTATCGATCAAGCGGAGCGGGATGCCGGTCCATACAAAAAGCTGGTGGACAAACTTGTTGTAGCGCTGCTCCATGAAACCGAGCGGTGTCAGGACACGTGTCCTGCGCCAGCGTGGAGCGAAAATTGCCGCGGCGAGAACCATCGAGGGTATCACCACCCAGCAGAGTGTGACCGCGACCATTCCAAGCTTGTAGGCAAGTTCGGAATACACGACGAACATCAGTGCGCTGAACGATGCCATCCAGAGCGATATTCCCGCAAGCCACCACGGTACCGCGGCTCCGGCTGCGAAATAGTCTTTCGCCTGTTTGATAAAGCGGGAAAAGAATATACCGACCGTAACGACGATCGTGAAGTATGAAATGATGATTATATAATCCAACGGATGAAGCGAGCGGAGACCCTCCATTATTCATCCTTTCACAATATACGGTGTTGAGTATGACCTGATCATGAGTTGTGTTATCAGACAGGAGGTGCGGACACTGTTACGGTATCCCCGCTGTCAGCCGAGCGGTGGATCGCATCGAGCACTGCAGTTGAACGCCAGCCGTCGTAGGCAGTCACAACAGGTTCCCTGTCCTCGACAATGTCGTCGATAAAACTGTTAATGCAAGACGGGAACGCGCCGACCCATTTGTCGAATACCTGATAATTCAGGAGGGAGCGCGGCCACTTGAACGCTTCCGGTGTCGACATTTCAATGGCCTCGGTTTTGCGGTCCAGGTGGACATGGCCATGTTCGCCAACGACCTCCATGAACGAGTCAGGCATTGCCGGGTGTGTTTCGGGATAAATCCATGTGGACTCGAATGTGGCGATACCGCCTTTCGAGAATTTAACCAGTCCCTGCATTGCATCATAGGTGTCCCAGCCGAATTTTTCTTTCAGCACGCGTTTCACACCGAATCCTTTTACCTCAACAGGATCGTCGTTGAACCACCATGTCATGAGATCGATGTCATGGCCTGAAAGGAACCACATGGGAGAGCTGTGCTGGGCCCAGGGAATCATTTTGGTCGGTACGGTGATAGGATTATTTTTTCGGGCGTAACCCATGATGCAGTCACCGATCTGTCCCTCCCGAATCATTTTCCAGGTGGCGTTGTACGGGGCCAGCCAGCGATGATTGTATGATACCTGAAGCTTGAGACCGGTTTCCTTGACTTTCCTGACAATCGCGGCAGCCTCCTGCTCGTCGGTAGTCAGGGGTTTTTCGACATGGGTGTGAACACCGGCATCAAGGCAGTGCATGACCGGTTCGAAATGAGCCCAGTCGGGAGTCGCGATGAAAACAGCGTCAGGCTTCTCTTTGGCTATCATCTCTTTATAGTCGCTGTATACGTTTTCGAGGCCGAACATTTCCTTGCCGGCATCGAGATTTTCCTGTTTCAGGTCTGATGCGGCGGTGATTTTCACCAGATGGTTCCGTTTGAGGGCATTGCCAACTGACTTGCCCATGATGCCGAGTCCGATGATGTTGATTTTGAGACTCATGGTACTCCTCCTGTCATATGACGTTTTCATATAATTAGATATTAAAAGTGTAATTAAATTTTAGCAAAAGCGTTCTGTTCTTCATCAATGGAAGTTCCGGTATTTCACGTTCACGGTCCATATTGAAAGCTTCATCGTAGACCAGGTAGAAATCGTTACCTTCACGCGGACTATAACGGAAACGAACGTTGTTAATAACAACATCGGCGGCGCTGTTATACTGGCTGAATGCCGATACAGAGAGCTTGACATTCAGCATTGCGAGGACGCGAAGCCTGCCGATATGGGATGTAAAATCCTGATCGCGGTCAGAAAAATCGAGATGGTTTATCTGATAGCTTGTGCCAAGTTCCAAGTGCGAGGATACGCTCCAGCTCGGTTCCAGCGTGACTGAGGCGCGTGATCCGTCATAGAACTGCCCACCTTTGAAAGATGTTTTCAAACGCATGAGCCCACCCGTGGGTGTCGAGAATCCCCCGGTGATGCCATAAAAATCATAATCGTCGGGTTCGACTCTTGCGTCGTCCGAAAAAACAATGGGGATACGCACGTTTTCACGGTTGAATGTCATCGAAAGATTGCCGGAATAGCCGGATTTCGACGAGAAATACCCACCGCTTCGTGCGAGGAGGGTTTTTAGCGAATTGTCTTCGTTTCGTATGTGAATCCACAGATCCTCATAGACATGGACCTGATAGAACCACGAGTCTTTGTCCATGTCCCATCCGTAGCGGGCGAAATGGATATAGTTGGTGAGATCGTTGTACTGCTCGAAACCGATACCGGGATTATAATCCTTACCGGCGCGCGAGTAATTGAGACCATACGAGAAGCCAACGAAATTGTAACGCTCCCAGTGTATCCGTATTTTCGAGTTGTCGAGCGAGGACGGATCATTATCGGCATCACTTTCAAATGTCTGTGCCCAGTTGAATTTCAGGATATCATCACCGAAAACATTGATACTGCCGTCAAAACCATAAGCCGTATTGTGTTGGCCCTCGGTATCGATCCGTGAGGTCACCATGGCGCCGACGAAAGACTGATCATTGAAAGCCCTTCGGCGGAGACGGAATACGCCGAAATTTTCCGATAACAGGTTGCCGGTTTCTTTTGTCTGCATATCGATAAGGCCGACATCCCATCCGCCGAGACGTCCGACAATGCGGGCGCCGCCGTGTATAGGGACATTGATTCCATTCTCGATACCTATGCGGCGGCTGTGAAAAAGGCGATTTTTACCGTAAAAACGAAAATCGAAAATGCTTGATCGCTCGAGAAAGAACTGGCGCTTTTCCGGGAAGAACAGCGAAAAACGAGTCAGGTTGACTTCCTGGTCATCGGCTTCAACCTGCGCGAAATCTGTGTTATAGGTAAGATCGAGCGTCATATTACTCGAAAGGCCGTATTTGACATCGAGGCCGGCCTCAGTTTCTGGATCGTCATCGCGAACGTAGGCTGTTCCCGTGTCATTGAGCTCGTTGATCGATCCCTGACCGGCCATGATATAGGGGGTAATATAGAGAGGTTTCTTGTTTTTAAGGCCGCGAAATTCGGCATCAGCGGCTTTGGAGGGCTTGAGGTGGCTGTTCGTACCCCACTTCTGGGATATTGCCGGAAAAACGATCCTCTCGCTTTTTCGGGCAATCCATCGGAATGCAGCAACACCCATTGTTATCGTATCATCGTTCTGCTGAAAACGGAGGCTCGAGAGCGGTATACGCATTTCAACGAACCAGCCCTCGTCGTTGACTTCGGTTTCCACGTCCCAGAAGGTATTCCAACTGACATTTGCTCCGCCTGATCCGCCGCCTCCGCCCAGATAATCGCCGAAAATCGCCTTGTCAGTCCTCGAACCCGAGGGCGTGGTAAAGAATGCCAGCGCGTTTTCATTGTCATTGAATGTATCGAGTATAATGCCGAACTGGTCGCTGGCATCGTCGCTGTCATCACGTTTCATGGTCGTGGACTGGATGCGTGATGCATCAGAATCAAAGAGACGTGCCGAGACATAGAGGTATTGCTGATCGTACGCGAGACGGACTTCAGTACGTTCGGAAGGCTCAATACCAAAATGAGGCTGCTGCATCACAAAAGACAGCGAGGGAATGTCCTGCCAGACAGGTTCTTCACTCAAGCCGTCGAGAGTGATAGCACTGTCGATATTCTGGACAGTGATCAGTGTCTCGGCATCCACAGTTTCAACAAATATCATGCACAAGAACGACATGCCCAGCATGAAAACGGCGATTCGCATTACGGATTTCCACAATTCCGTACAGGCGGCAGCTGTACCTGAAACGTGAGCGTTCATCGTTTGGCCGTAATCGTGACCGAAAGCGGATTTGCGAACTCCTGAACAAGGGTTTTGATATAATTCTGGAACTGGGCTGTTTCTGTGAAACCGCTGTCACTGTTTCTGCTCCAAATGGCAAGCGACTTGTAGCTGACCGCTCCGTTGCTGTCGGGTTTGAGCTTCACAAAATAGCCGTCTTCGGTCTCGAAAGTGCCTTCAGCGTCGGCGGGATCCCATATCAGCGCCGTGTAAATTGTGCCGTATTCCTCAACCGGAGTACCTGAGACCATGAAAGCCCCATCGATGGCAAGATAGACACTTTGTTCGAATTTCTGGATTCCCGGTGAGATCAGAAGTCCTTTTCCCCGCATTCTCTTATCGAGGATACTGGTGACAACGTTCTCGAAACGGTCGTCATAGAGTGTATAGTTTTCCTCTAAGATATTCCCCTCGCTGTTAGAAACAGTCGCTTGGGCGACAGTTGCAACCGGGCCGCCCTCGGTGTTGAGATGCTTGAATTTGAGCGGGCTGTCTTCAGTTGTATCGTAACAGGGAATCCGTTTATCTCCATCGACAAGAATGACACCGCAGAGACCGGGCTTTGCGCCGACCATGTAAGCATCCAGACCCCAGAAACGTTCATGATGGTATGAATCCGGGGGCAGATTGTGCAGACGGAGATGTGGATAGGTCTTGGCAAAAAAGTCGACAATACCACCGTAGGAGCGATACGCCATGATTTCATTTTCCCAGGCGATATTTATTCCGAGACGGTACCACGAAGCGAACGACTGGGTCTTGGCTGGATAATTGGGATAATCCTTGCCCTTGGGATTGTATTGGATTTCAACAGTCAGGGGTGTGTTTTTTTCAAGGTCGACCTTGAAAACGAGGTCGCTGTCTTTCTTTTTTCTGCCCGGAAGTGTGAGTATCTGGGACGGGATGTCGCGCGGCTCGAACACCGCAAAGGTGTGTTTAACCCGAAAAAAATCAGTGTTGAAATCAGGGGCTGTTTTCCGAATTTCGGCAAGAGGTATCGATACCGGAATATTATCGCCTGTCGTGTATGCGCCGCCGTCTATTTTGACCAGCAGTGTTTTGGCGAATGATATCGGTTCTTCATTTCCCTGGGCAAATGCCGTGAGCGAGACAAGAAATGTCAGGCTGAAAACGACACCGACAGCGAACCAGATGCGGAAACGGTTATTCATAATCACTACCTCCGGATGAGGGCATGTTTTTTATAAATAAATGATACTTCAAGTGAATTCATGGCAGAACACAGCACAGAGAAAGTATCAAAAAGATTGAATACTGCCAGCCGATGACATGTTTGATATCATCACATGTTGCCGATTTGACGGTTAATACGAGTGACAGCTTGTAAACAGCGTCCCTACGTTTTTACTGTAAATAACTACCGAAATCAATCGGATTCGATACCGCTGATCTTGTCTATACGGCGCTGATGGCGGCTCTCTTCAGAAAAGCCCTCACCAAGAAACACTTTTGCGATGGACAGTGCCAGACCCTCACCGAGAACACTACCGCCGAGAGCGAGAACATTGGCGTCATTATGCTGACGGGTCATTTTTGCAGAGAATTCGGTGTGGCAGAGCGCGGCCCTGATGCCTTTGACTTTATTTGCCGCAATGGAAATGCCGATGCCGGTCCCACAGATGACAATGCCTTTTTCTGCCTCTCCATTCACAACGAATTCGCAGACTGGTTTTGCATAATCGGGGTAGTCGACGGAGGTCTCGTCATAACAGCCGCAGTCTTCGATCTCGTAGCCGAGAGCGCCGAGATTATTTTTAAGGTGTTCTTTCATCCGGAAACCGGCGTGATCGCTGCCGATAGCTATTTTCATGGAATGCTCCTTCGTGAATGCTTCATTGCCTGTGAAGAAAAAACATGATATATTTTCAGCGTCTTGTATAATAAAAAAAACCTGAGCGATTTAAAAGTAACTTTTCCTTTGCGGGTAAGATAATTCATGCTGAAAATCTGTGAAATATTCCAAAGTATACAGGGAGAATCGTCACTGCAGGGATTTCCCACTGTTTTTATCCGTCTGAGCGGCTGCAATCTCGACTGCAGTTACTGCGATACTCGATATGCAAGTGACGGCGGTGAATATATGAGTGTTGAACAGGTTCTCGGCGCTGTTTATGAGTATCCTGCCTCACATGTATGCATAACCGGCGGCGAACCACTCTACCAGGAAGAAACCGCTCTACTGGTCCGGAAACTGTTGGAAATGGACTTGACAGTAAGTGTTGAAACAAACGGCTCGTACGATGTCTCGGTTCTTCCAGAAAAAGCCCTGAAAATCATCGATATCAAATGTCCCGGCAGCGGCGAGTCCGAATCGCTCTGCCATGCTAATCTTCATTGTTCCGGTGCGGCCACGGAATACAAGTTCGTTCTCGGTTCTCGTGAGGATTTCGATTATGCCATTTCTATTCTTGGACAATTTAATCTCGACAGCGCCCGGGCCGTACTTTTCTCCCCTGTGACAGACCGTCTGGATCCTGCCCTGCTCGCCGAATGGATACTCGCCGAGGCCCCGATGGTCCGCCTGCAATTTCAGCTTCACCGCATTATCTGGCCCGAAGACAGCCGTGGAAGGTGAGCTCTATACTTTCAGCTGTTTGTACTATCTGGTTATTATGTCTTAAATTTCCTTTGTCTATTTTCGGTTTCAAGCTCCCGAAATGGCAAAAAAAAGGCGCCGTTGCCGACGCCTCTATAATCGAGAAATAAAACAGACAGGCTATTTGATCAACAGCATCTTGCCGCTTTTCGCGAAATCCTTGCTTTCCAGACGGTAGAAATACACGCCGCTGGCAAGGTCGCTGCCGTTGAACACGGCGCTGTGTTTCCCGGCGCCCATGAAATTATCTGCAAGCGTGGCGACTTTACGGCCCGTGATGTCGTGGACTGTCAGTGTGATGTGGGAATCGGTTGGTAGGGTGAATGAGATGGTTGTGGCTGGATTGAATGGGTTGGGGAAATTCAATATCTGTATTGCTTTAGCAGGAACCGCTTCATTGACATCCGACGAGTCCAAGGTGTATCGAGCAATTTTGCCATGAGTTGCCACAAGAATCAGCGTGTTGTCATCAAGAGCAGACACATCGCAAATCTGAAATGTCAAATAATCGACCTCCAGAAGATTCTGATATGACAGGCCGGAATCATTCGTCAGCATTATTGTATAAAGATATTGCAGGCTATCCCATAAAACAGTGTACGCCTTATTATCGCTGACAGGGCAAACATTGAGTGTATTTCCGAAAGAATACCAACTTGCGCCTCCATCACGGGAAACACTTCCTGCGTAGTAATACATCCATATTACATCCCGGGAAGTAGCTGCAAGCTCAGTGTTCCGCCGCACTTCTCCAAGGCTCTCCCATATATTTCCACCATCATCTGTTTTATATAGATATGCCGGATCATGATTGTCTCCTTCTGCAACAGCCAGAAACCAGGCAGTATTCTGATCGACAGCCTCGACAGCCCTGAACGGCACATTCTGCACAACTTCGGAACTCACTTCCCATGTTTCTCCCGCATTCTGCGTTTTCACAATCTTTTTTCTGGACGCGACAAACCAGACATCATCTTCCGGCATACTGATATCAACAACAACGGCCTTTTCTTCGAGCAGTTCATAAAGCGCATCAGCTTCAACCCAGTTCAGCCCGCCATCCCTTGTGATTAAAACGGTACTATCCAATTCCGATTCTGTGCATATACCGACATTGCGGTTTGCGAAACAAACACGATGGAGTTGCAGGCTTTGAACCGGGCACTGCTGCGACTCCCATGAATATCCCCCATCATCGGTGTGGATGATTGTGGTATTGTCACCGACTGCCCAGCCGTGTTGATTATCAACAAAATAGACCGCTCTGAGCGACTCCGTCACACCGCTGTCAATATCTTCCCACTCCGCCCAACACAAACCAGCCCCAACGAACAGAGCCAACACAAACATAATCACAAACATATATTTTCCAGACCGCCGCATACAAACCTCCCTGCAAAACAATAACATCATCAATAGAACTATCAGTATAGTAACAGTATTACCCCCCCCCCGTACTTGTTTGTCAAGATATTTTTGGAAATAATGCAAATAAATCAATGGTGTATTACTATTGATAGTAGCTAGCGGAATCTGGCAAAGCCTAAGTGCAATATTACGAGCATAATATGAAATGCGAAAATCAAAAGTCTTCTTGCATGTCAGTCTGCTGCTTATCCGAAAGTAATATGATTAGCTCCTCAGAACACGAGTCTTACACTTGTGAAATGCTACAATTCACTTGCTTTTTACGGGTTTAGAAGGCATATTTATATAATACATTTCATGAATGAAGACCATTTTCGCGAGGTGATTGTCTTGCCGGAACGATATATACTTGAATTTGAAGAGCCGCTCAGGCGTATCAGGGAAAAAATCAAAGAACTCAATGATTGGACCGATCATGCTCCCGATCATGCCAAGGCAGAGATTAAAAGCCTTGAGGCTCAGGAAAAAAAGCTGAGTAAAGACATTTACGGCAGCCTGACCAATTGGCAGCGTGTACAGATAGCACGCCATCCCCAGCGCCCCTATACTCTCGACTATATCGATATGATGCTCGATGATTTTACGGAGCTTCATGGTGACCGTTATGCCGGTGATGATGCGGCCATGATCGCCGGATTTGCGAGACTTGACGATCAGGCTGTGGCTGTTGTCGGCCAGCAGAAAGGCCGTGATAACGAAAGCCGTCTGAAGCGGAATTTCGGCATGTCAAGCCCCGAGGGTTACCGTAAGGCGCTCAGGATTATGAAACTCGCCGAGAAATTCAAACGCCCCATAATATCGTTTGTCGATACTCCCGGCGCTTTTCCTGGAATCGAGGCTGAAGAGCGCGGTCAGGGTGAAGCAATCGCCAAAAACCTCATGGAGATGAGTGCTCTCAAAGTTCCGGTAATCATTATCATCATTGGTGAAGGTGGTTCCGGTGGCGCTCTCGGTATCGGTGTTGGCGACAGGATTATAATGCTCGAGAATTCCTGGTATTCGGTGATTTCACCTGAGGCCTGTTCGGCGATCCTTGCCAGGAGTGCAGACAAAAAAGATTATTATTCTGAAGCGCTCAAGTTCAGCGCAACTGATTTACAGAAACTGGGGCTTATTGACGCCATCGTTCCCGAGCCTTTGGGCGGCGTACACAATGATCCCGGGGCTGTCGCGAAAAAGCTACGCAAGGAAGTTCAAGGACAGCTGAAAAAGCTTATAACCCTTTCTCCTGAAACCCTTGTGGCGGACAGGATAAAGAAATTCCGTTCGATGGGCCGCTGGTCTGAGCGTTAA
The DNA here is from genome assembly GCA_963668435.2 of Candidatus Latescibacterota bacterium. Classification (GTDB taxonomy): domain Bacteria; phylum Latescibacterota; class Latescibacteria; order Latescibacterales; family Latescibacteraceae. Next base: position 150,316 of record CAXXSC010000010.1, on the reverse strand, counting down.
GAATAATTTGATGGAGCATTAAAGAGTTTTATGGCTGCAGCCGATATAATACATACTGTGAAGGTCAGGGTGCGTTATGCCGATACTGACCAGATGGGAGTCGCGAACAACGCGATGTATTTCACTTGGTTTGAGGTTGGACGCACCGAGTATCTTCGTAAAACGGGTATGACATACAGAAGCCTTGAAGAGCAGGGTTTCATGTTGCCGGTCAGGGAGACGCGGGTAAAATATTTGAAACCAGCTCTTTACGACGACGTTTTAGATATAGATACAAAACTTGACACACAGAAAGGTGTCAGGTTGCGTTTCTGTTATACAGTATCACGCGGTGATGATGTTCTCGCGACAGGTTTGACCGAACATGTCTTTACCGATAATGAGCTAAGGCCGATACGGCCGCCAAAAGAAATGTCCGATCTCAATTACTATATCGCGAAACATTATGTCACCAGTCAGGCCGAGGATGAAGAGGTGCTATCATGATTGATAAAGAATTGCTCGATATACTCGTTTGTCCGGTGTCCAAAGGCAAACTTGTTTATGATTCTGAAGAAAATGTGCTGATATGCGAGGAGTCGCGCTTAAAGTATCCTATTGAGGATGATATTCCTATAATGCTGTCTGAACGCGCTGAAAAATTTTAGTATACCGTGGTCAAGATTTCCCTTGATTTCATAGTATACGTTTTGTATAATTGTTCATCATTATTAATATTTTCAACTGTTTTTAGAGGATGCCTATAGTCTTACGTTAAGGGTTGTAGCACTTTTTACATCGTTTGTTTTGACGTAACGTGAATGCCACCCTTGCGTGTGATTTATGGCAGCTTTTTGCTTTTTTTGGCGCGAGGGTACTAAACTCTCCGCCTTTTTTTATAGGTAACGGCGTATGCGAAAATATGCTGACAAGAGAATGATTGCATGTCTTGCGCTGGCTATGATGCTCTCTTTCGGAAGTGTTGCATTTGCTACTCTCGAAGTTGAGATGAGCGATAATGGCTCTTTTATCGTAAAGTATGAGACAGGCGCGGTAATGCTTGATTCCCTTGTTGCTGATTCGACTGATCAGGTTTCGATAAAGATTGATAACCACACTTTCGATGAAAGTCCCGGGGCCCCCGCACTCCCCCGTAAATCCATATATTTTGCTTCTCCACACGGAGTAGTGCCGACTCTCGATTATTCGATCGTTTCCTCCCGTGAATATACCAATCTTTCAGTTGCCCCTGTTCCTGAACTGGTAACAGGCCGTGCGGGATTCACTAATCGCCTTTTTAAGGAGGACGAGGCTGCATATGCCCGCAGTGGTTACCTTCCGAAGGAACATGTCTTGCTTGAAGGACCTGTGCATAATAAGTCCGTTGATGTATGGGAGCTTGTTTTTACGCCGATGCGCTATGATGCTTTCAATAAAAAAGGCCTCCTTGCTGAGGGTGTAACTGTTTCGGTTTCACTTGGCGATATTTCCGGTTATGTTCTTCCATCCGGTGGCAGAGTGCCTCAATACGTTGTGAATGCCTCCTCGTTCAAGTCTAACGCCCCTGCTCGACCCGGTAATGTTCAGGCACACCCTTTCGACAGCGGTGACTGGTATCGTATCGAAATCAGCGAAAGCGGTATGTACCAGGTGACCGGCACCGACCTTCGGCGTGTTGGATTCCCTTCGAATTCGGTGCCAATCGACCAGATCCGGATGTATTACAACGGCGGCTGGATGTTGGATGAGACGGATTATAATTTTGATAAAGACAGTTTCAGGGAGATTGCAGTTTCCATTAATGATATCAACGACAATGGCGTTTTGGATGGCGGCGATTCGGTAAGGTTTTACGGTGAATCGCTTTCACGGTATTATGGTTCCGAGGCTACCGGAAGGATCTTTTACCAAAATCACCTGTTCAGCGACACCAACGTCTACTGGCTGACCGTTTCAAAAGAAGGTGCGCCGGTCAGGATCGGTGGAACAGGTGAGACTCCCGGAACATCCGCAATCGAACATGACCATTTCAGGGAACATATTCATCTTGAAAATGAACTTCAGAACGAATGGGTTGAGTTTGGGAAGGAATGGTATTGGCACGCCGTTCTCACCGATAATTTCATCGTGAATTTCTCGGCGCCGGGATATGTTTCGGGAACACAGACCTCAATAGATGTAGGTATACTTAATCAGGAAAAAGAAAATCGTAGCAATTCTCTTGATCTTTATGTTTATCTTGAAGGTGAGTCGGCAACAAGTTACACGTTCTCGGTGTCAAAAGGTTTTGTCACCCATAGACCTGCAATAGACCTGAAAGAAGACGGAAATCATCTGATACTCGCTAAAAAATATGATAGATCAACAAAATCAGCTCATCTTGATTATCTCGATATAGAGTATACCCGTCGCCTTTCCTATGCCGAAAACAATATGGATTTCTTCCATTTGGGCGACAATACGACGGATAAGTTCATTGTTCAGGATGTAAAATCCTCAAATGTCGAGGTTTTTGACATCACTGATCCTTATGTAGTTAAACGTTACGCTACTGCTGTTTATGACGCCGCAGCCTCTACCCTGACATTCCAGGGTACATATCCCGATCGTGTTGCATCTCACTTCTTGTTGGCGAACATGAGCACTGTCAAGAAACCCGACAGAATCAGCAAAGCTGATCTGGCAGGTCTCAGGAATGTCGATGCAAACTATATAATTATTACTCATAACGATTTCATGGGTGCGGCTCAATCACTTGCCTCCTGGCGTGGCAATGATTCCGAAATCGAGCCGTTGACAACGTACATAGTCGATTATATGGATATTTTCGATGAGTTCAATGGTGGTGTGTACGATCCGCTCGCTTTCCGTGAGTTTCTTCATTCGGTTTGGGTGAAAGGTGGTTCAGGCAGGAATTATTACTGTTGTATTATTGGTGATGCTATCTACAAATACAAAAATCTCACTGAAAACCAGGCCAATACACAGCGTGTTCCAAGCTATTCCAGCTATATGCCGCAACTCGCGAATCCTTTGACCACAGATGATTATTTCTGCTGGTTTGATATGAATATGGCCCCTGAATTCTCAATGGGACGTCTCTGTGTCACCGATGTTGAAACCGCAAATGCCGTTGTCGAAAAAATTATCAATTATGAAAAGAATCCCGAGGGTGGAACCTGGCGCAACCGTGTTCTTCTTGTTGCAGATGACGAATTTAAAGAGCAAGAGGCAGTGGTGAGTGAAAGTATGCACGTTGTGTCTACTGAAAAGCTTGACGACGTTTCGATTATTCCCAATAATTTTCAGCGGAAAAAGCTGATAATGTTCGATTATCCGATGAAAAACGGGAGCAAGCCGGAGGCAACAGAAGACCTTATAAGTTACATCAATGACGGCTATCTTATATTTAATTTCACAGGTCATGGAAATGAAACCCTGCTTGCCCATGAGCATATTTTGGTCGGAACGCGCGATCTGGGACGTTTCTCCAATGCCGGAAAGATGTCGCTCTTTTTGGCAATGTCCTGCCTTGTTGGTAATTATACGCAGCTCGAGAATCCGTCTCTGGCGGAAATGCTCATGCTGAAGAGGGACGGCGGTATGTTGGGATCCATTGCGGCATCACATAAAACTTTTCCTGATGGCAACGAGACTTTAAATATTGAATTCATGAAAAAACTTTTTTATAACATGGAAAATCCGGAATTCAGGATTGGCAAGGCCCTTTCTCATGCGAAAGTTATCCTGACTACAAATTATAACAGCAAGCATTATGTATATCTTGGAGACCCGGCGTCATGCCTGATGATTCCACGCTATTCATTTAGTATTGCTCAGCCCGATACCGTTTATAAACTTGAACGTATCGATCTTTCCGGCACTGTAAGTGATGATACCTCCGCCTTGTCTTATAATGGAAAAATGACGATTACCGCCCGTGCGCCAAAGATTAAAAAGACACACCAGATTGTCATGGCGAATTCGACCAGGGATGTCGATTACACACAGCCAGGGAAAGTCTTTTTCACCGGTGAATATGATATAGAAGGCAGTGGATTCGATGCCAATCTCGTAGTACCGAAAGATACACCGACAAACGGCGATGACTCCGTTATCTATTATTTTGCGGAGGGCGGCAATGAACAGGCGTCTGCGGCTGTCAGCAATTTTGCAATCGGCGGGCTTGATCCGGATGCTCCCGATGATACCAGCGGCCCTGAAATAGCCGTTTCATTCGATGGAAAGATGTTTGAGGAAGGTGATTACATCGGCCGTCAGCCGGTGCTGAATCTGTCATTGTCCGATCCATCCGGTATCAATGTGGTCGGCCAGCGCGGACATAATATTTCCCTTCTGATCGATAAACAGGAGATCATTGTTCTGACAGAGAACTTCAAATCGCTGAATGGCTATGAGTCGGGAATGCTCGAATACACCCTTCCTGCACTTACTACCGGAGAGCATGAGTTCGAACTGACTGCCTATGACACTTACAATAATGCCACCAGGAAGACTGTCACGGCATATGTTGTCGGTTCAGATTCCGGAGATATCACTATCATGGATCTTTTGAATTATCCGAATCCGATGGCCGACGATGGTACGACGTTTACATTCCGTTTGACAGACGATGCCCGCGAGGCCACGATAAAGGTTTATTCTCAGGCGGGACGTCTTGTGGACAGCATGCGATTCCCGGCTTCGTACGGTTTCAATATGGTAGAATGGAAACCGCCGTTTTCTATTGCTAATGGCGTATATTTCTATAAACTTTCAGTTAAGAGTCTCAATGGCCGAAAGGCATCGAAAATAGAAAAACTTGTGATGATGAAATAACAACATTAATCGATACATGTTTTCCAGGAGGTGTAGTATGAGAATTATCACACTCAGTCTTATCGCGGTGCTCGGTGTTGCGTCATTTGCCGGATACGCGCATGCGACAAACGAGAGCCAGGCGGCAGTCCTTGATCTTTTGATCGAGCCGGGTGCAAAACAGGCAGGTATGGGCGAGGCCTATTCAGCCATCGCCGATGATGCCTCGGCCGGTTATTACAACCCCGCAGGTCTCGCGTTCCAGGATCGTGATGCCAAGAATCTCCAGTTCATGCATACGAACTGGCTGCCGTCGCTTGCCGATGATATGTATTACGAGTATCTCGGTTATTCGCAGTATGCCGAGGGCTGGGGACATTTTGCTTTCAACCTTGTTTATTTCAACATGGGTGAGCAGATCAGGACCTCCTCCACTTCGTCCGATCCCATTGGCAAGTTCCAGTCTTTCAACCTTATCGCTTCCGGTTCCTACGGCGCGACCATGACCGATAATCTTTCTCTCGGTCTTACGCTCAAGGCGATTTATTCCAAACTTGCAGATCTTGGCACCGAGGCGGAAAAAGGCAAAGGTATCGGCTCCAGTTTCGCACTTGATTTCGGCGCCCTTTACAAAACAAATCTCGAGGGACTTTCACTTTCTGCTGTCGTGCACAATATCGGTCCCAAAATTTCCTATATCGATGTGACCCAGGCCGATCCCCTGCCCCTGCACATGGTTTTCGGTGCAGCGTATGTCCCGATCGACACAGAGTTCAACAAGCTCACGTTCGTGCTTGATGTCTACAAACCGTTGGTCACCCGCAAGGTCTCTCCTCTCGAGGCTCTTTACAAGGGTTGGTATGACGAGGACAACGAGTTCGAGCAGGTTGATTTCAAGATCGGCAGCGAATATGTCTACAACAATTTTATCGCTCTCCGTGCCGGTTACACCTATGACAAGGACGGCGATATCCAGAGCCCGACTTTCGGCGTCGGTATTATCTATGATCGACTCAATGTCGACATCGCTTACTATGGCGCGACCGACAACCCGATGCAGGATTCGACCCGTTTCAGCATCGCTTATGATTTTTAATATTTGCAGTCCGCAACGAATCGATAATGAAAGAAGTGTAAAAAGTCAGGGTTATCTGTGAAACGAAGCTTTTTCTTTGCCATATTTGCGTTACTTGCGGTTCTTCCTGCTGCGGCATTCGCTGGTACGCATTCAATACTCGCGGTTCGGGTAGATTTCATCCCGGAGGAGCCTGATCATGATACAACCTATGGTCAGGGATATTTCGATCTTCGCGATTACTACGACGAGTCGGAGGCCGAGCTGCGCCGTGACTATCGAAATCCCTGGGATGTGCCGCCGCATGACCGGAATTATTTCGAAAATCATCTCACGGCCCTATACAATTACTGGCATACAGTGTCAGAAGGGCGTGTTGAGATCGATTATGATATCTGGCCCCGGGAAAACGATGCTGCCTACACCATGTCTAAAAAGTACTACAAGTACGGCAACGGACGCTCCAAGGAACAGACCTACCAGAAACTGGTGGAACTGCTCAAGGAAGCGCTCATTGCCTGCAAAGAGGCTGAAGGTTCAGCTGTTGATTTTTCGGATTACGACACGTTCATGATTATCCATGCCGGTATCGGTTACGAAACCTCGGGCATGCTCAATGATATTCCCTCTGCCTTCATTTCGACTGAGGATATCCGGACATATCTCGACGAGCCGCTTGTTATCGACGGTGTCACTATCGATAACGGCCTTGTGGTTCCTGAAATGACCGCGGCCAACGGATACGGCGGCCTGAACGGGATAATGGCCCAGATGTTCGGCCACCGTCTGGGACTTCCGTCCATGTCGAATAATGAAGACGGCCTTCCCGCCGCCGGCGGTTGGTGCCTGATGGACACAGGTTCGATGTCCTATGGGGGCAGCACTCGCGGTTTTGTGCCGACACATCCCTGTGCCTGGTCAAAAATCGAGCTCGGCTGGGTCGATCCCCTGCTGGTTTCCGCCGATACAACAGTCGATATCATCGCCACGCATGTTGAGGGTGATGGCGTTAAGGCTGTCAAGGTGCCGATTAACGACGACGAGTACCTCCTGCTCGAAAACCGTTATCGCGCTGTTTCACGCGACTCGCTCGCAACGGCGGTCTATTCCGACACTGACAGTTCCGGCGTCTGGCTATCGGTCGATCATTACGATGCCTATATCCCCGGTTCCGGTATACTTATCTGGCATATTAATGATGCAGTCATCCGTGAAAAACGTGCCACCAACGAGATAAATGATGATCTCTACCGGCGTGGTATTGATCTTCTGGAAGCTGACGGCCTTCAGGATATCGGTGCCATGATGGGATTCGGTGATGAACGCACGGAATATTCCGAGGGACATGACGACGACACCTACAAGAGCAATGAGGTCAACGTTTTGAGCCCGGAAACCGAACCGAATTCCGGCAGTGTCTGGGGGGCGGAATCGGGGATCACGATAACGGTCAACTCTGAACCGGGCGAAAGCATGAACGTAATCATCAGTTTCGGCGGAAGAGTTGCCGGTTTTCCTGTGCAATTGTCAGGTGAAACCGATATAAGTGCTGTCGATGCTGATAATGACGGCAAAGATGATATCGTCTATTCAATAGACAAAAAAATGAATATTATATCATCAGCCGGAACGAAACTCTATACATCCGAATCTCCACTTACCATGCCTGCCGCTTATGTTGGAGATGGCAGTCAATATCCCTTGTTTGTTGCGCTCGACACAATCGAACCGACCGCTGTCCATACGCTTTCGTTAGACAATGACGGGAGTATTACGAATTTTGATTCATTTGTTGAAAAGATGGTATTGATAGCACCGCCCGCTATTTCAAATTTATCTGATGGTGACAGCGGTTATCTTTTCAATACGGAGTTATCGAGTCTGGATGGCGTTTTGGAACAGAGTACGGTTTTCTATCAGTCAATATCTGGTTCGACTTATTTGAATATAACTACCAGTGATTCTCTTCGTGCCGGTTCATTCTCTATTGCTCAAACAACGGTCAGTGCTGTCAATGACGACCATAAAGTGTTTATAGGTCAGATGCAGCGTGGGGAAGAACATGCGGAATTTACGGATTTAATTATTAGTGCAGAAATCCTTTATGACTCTGTTCTCGCCGATTTTGATCAGGATGATTCATATGAGAGTGCTATTGTGACTGACAGTGAATTATACATTGTTGAACTCGATGGACGCTCATCATCGGCTTCACTTCCCTCTCACCCTGTCGCTTCACCGGCTGCGGCCGACATTGATGGCGACGGTTACCCGGAGGTCATTGTCAGCTGCGAGGACGGTGTCTATGCTTATCGGACAGAATGTGCGCCGGTGGACTGTTTCCCTTATCACATTCCGCCTGGAGACGCCAGTGAGAAGATAACAACATCACCTATCATCGCCGATATGGACGGTGACGGCAGTCTTGATATCGGTGTTGCCACTTCGAGCAGACGTTTTCTCGCGTTCGATACGGACGGTGTTCAGGCGGATGGTTTCCCGCTCAGTCTTTCCGGCCGTGTGGAGAAAACACCCTGCCTTTTCCGTTATGACAGTGACGGGACGCTCGGTCTGGCTTATGTGACTACGGACGGCCTGCTGGATGCCCGTGACCTCGGGAGTTTGTATGACAGCCATCTAATGCCCTGGCCTATGTGGAAAGGCGGTGCCGATCTCGCTAATTCGCTGACAAACGACGAGATTTACGCTGACAAGATAGTAAGTGCCAGTTTCAATGCCTACTGTTATCCTAATCCGATCAGCGGAAATTATGGCACTTTCCGTTTTACACCTGAAAGTGCTACAGATTGCCGCATAACGGTTTTTACTCCCGATGGCAAAAAAGTCTGGAGCGTTCATGTGCCGGAAGGCGGAGTCCTGCCCGGTGTGCCTAACGAAGTGACTTTTAACACCGCCGATCTTGCCAGTGGTCTGTATATCGCTAAGATCTCGACGAAGCGTAATTCGATCTTTTATAAATTCGGAGTTTTGAAGTGAGGAATGTCTTTATATACAGCGCCGCAGTACTGTTTGCGCTTTTCGCCGTATCGGATTGTGTAGAGGCGCAGAATCCCTCCAATCTCAAATGGCGGGAATACGAGTCGGATCATTACATCCTCTATTATCCCGAGGGTGAGGAATTTACCGCATTCAACGCTCTTGAGGTTGCAGAGAAGGTCCATAAACCACTTGTCGACATGTACGGTGCGCTTGAAAAGAAAGTCGTCATTGTCATTACGGATACAGAGGATTTTGCCAACGGTGGAGCGTATTTCTACGATTTCAAGATAGAGATTTCCGCGACCTCTCTTGATTTTGCATTCAGGAGCTATCATGACTGGCTTTGGAATGTGGTGACCCATGAACTTTGCCACATTTACTCGATTCGGCGAACCATGAAAGGGCCCCGCTGGATGCCCATGGCGTATTATCAGCATATCGATTATCAGGAGGAAAAACGAGAGGATGTCCTCGTGGGATATCCGAACGTTATCGCTTCCTACCCTATTCCGCTATTCAATGTGCCGCCTTGGTTCGCGGAGGGCTTGGCCCAATTAAATGCCCGTGGAGCCCGTTTCGAGACATGGGATGCCCACCGTGACATGATACTAAGGCAGGCTGCCCTGCACGACAGGATGCTGTCCATGGATGCCATGTCTGTCTTTGCCGGAACAGGCCGTGAATATGAGATGGTCTATGATCACGGCTACGGACTTGTCCTCTATATAGTTGAAACATACGGTGAAGAAAAACTTCTGGAACTTGTGAACAGCATGAGCGAGTCCTCGGCGGTTACATTTAACGCCGCTTGTAAGAAAGTTTTCGGTATTTCCGAGAATGAGCTTCACGACCAATGGAGTACGAAACTGAAAGCCCGTTATGAAACAGTCAGGGATGAACTTGGCGAGTTGAAAGAGGGAACGGCTTTCCGCGGCGGATCGTATCTCAACGGTTATCCCAGCTGGTCACCGGATGGAAGCCGTCTTGCCTATGTGTCAAACATAGGTCAGGATTACGGCATCAAGGTGTGCCGAGTCGTTAATTTCGAGGATGGCGGTTGGCAATGGGAGAAAAAAGAAAAAGCTCAGACGAAACTGGAAAAGAAAATGGCAAAACAGATGGCGAAATTCGATGACGAGCCTGAAAAGGCTGCGAAAGCGAATCTTGCCGCTGCCGCCGCTTTCGATATCACCGCCGCGCCCGGTATACAGAATATGCCGGTCTGGCTCGATAACTGGAATATTCTTTATAATCGCAGGACGCCCTCGAACCGGCACGGTTCACACTGGTGGGATATCTACCGTTATTCCATTAATCGTGAGAATCCGCGAGAAGGTACGAAAAAACGTATTTCAGAGAGTATAAGGGGCAATTATCCTGATCTATCCCCTGATCTCTCACAACTCGCATTTATCAAGAACGAGTCGGGTCAGAACAACCTTATCATCATGGACCGCGACAACAATAAACAGCGTCAGATAACCAAATTTGCAGACGGAACCCGTCTTTACATGCCGAAATGGTCGCCGGACGGCAGCTCTATCGCTCTGACAGTCCAGCGAGGCGACAATGTCGATATCGCCCTTGTCGACCCCGAATCCGGTAAAATGGAGTATCTTGTCAGTTCCGATTCACAGGACCGTGATCCTGCCTGGAGTTCCGATGGCACCTCGATTGTCTTTTCTTCCGATATTGGCGGCATTGCCAACCTCTACAGGGTCAGTGTCGATGATGGCGCGGTGAGCCGTCTGACTAACGTGATCGGTGGTGCATACCAGCCCGCTGTCTCTCCTGCTGACACAACGCTGGCTTTTTCCTACTACGGCCCAGATGGCTATGAGCTTCGTCTCATGCCGTTCGAGTCGGGCACTCAGGTGGATAATAACGGCACTTTCCATCAGCACCGTCCCGCTTTCACGACTGAGTGTGAACTTGCCTACTCGCCTGCCGATTCGAAACCGTATGTTATGAAAACGCTCGGTTTCAATGCCATGCCGCTTGTCAGGAACGATCAGGGAAAAATCAAGCTCGGTGGTTATGTGCTTAAGGACGAAGTCATCGATCGCGGCAGTTTCATGTTCTCGGGGGCGCGTTCCATTACCGACAGCGATACGGATCTTTTCGCCCGTTTCGAGTACAAGAAATTCGTTCCCACGGTTTTTATCGAAATGTACCGTATGACCCGCAGTGTGGCGAAGGATGAGGATTTCATGGAGGAATACGGCACGGTAAACCGCCGTCGTGTTTTCGACCTCAACGAGGTTGATTTCGGTGCCGAGTATACGGTGAAAGACAAGCACGAGCTTGAGGCCCGTTTTATCTACAGCCAGTACAATGCAAGGGTTGAATACACCCATTATCTTACCGGTGCCGAGATGAACAAGCCTTATTACACATATTCAAAAGGTTTCGATCTTTCACTCGAATATGAATTCGACCGCGCCATGCCCGCCCGCGATGATGTTGTCAATCCGCGCGGCGGCCGAAAAGTTCAGGCGCGCTATGACCGTTTTGTGAATTTCTTCCTTGATGATTTCGAGTATGTCGGTTTCCTCAAGGAAAAATACATCCGCTATCCGTACAGCCGTTTTCATCTCAAATGGCAGGAACGCATGCCGGTCCCCTGGACGAAAAAACATACGTTGGTGCTGACCGGTATGGGTAATGTCATTGACCGTCAGGTCGACGATTTCTACCAGTCACAGCTTGGCGGCCCTGGCCAGATGAGCGGTTATACGTTCTACAGTCTTGTCGGCAGAAAGAATCTCATGTGCAGTGCCCTGTACCGTTTCCCCCTCCTTTATGATGTGAGGAAATCATGGGGCGCATGGCATCTCAATCATGTTTACATGGGTGTTTTTGCCGATATCGGCCGTGCGTGGAACAAGAAAAGCCTCAATTTCTCGACAAAAGGTTTCAAGCGTGACGCCGGTGTTCAGCTAAGGATCGATTCGGTATCTTTCTACAATTTCCCGACCATGCTCGAATTTTCTGCAGCGTATGGTCCTGACGACACGTGGATCGAGGCCTTTGACTCGGAGGAATCGCGTACCTATTTAAGAAAATATGATCAGGATCCCTGGAAATTCTATTTCTCAGTTCTTTTTAATTTTGATGATTGACAAAAACAAAATAATCGATAGCACTCTTTATCGAAGGAGAACAGCATGAAACGTCTTCTCTTCACAATGACAATGATCAGCGCACTGCTCGTTTCGGGACTGTCGGTTTGCGCCGATTCGATCCTGCTTGCAGATCAGGCCGCAAAACAATCATTTCCTGACCTGACAGCTGAAAAATCAAGAGATTATACCTCAAGCGCCTCATCAAACGCAACATCGGAAAGTGCAACTACGGAATATCAGGCTGCGGTATGGCCTTTCGGCAAAAAAGACGATGGAGCTACCGAAGACAAAGAATTCAAACCGAAAAGCACTCGTAAAGCGTTTTTCCTCTCCTTCCTGATGCCCGGTCTCGGCGAAGCGTATGTCGGCTCGAAAACGAGTCTTCTTTTCCTCGGTCTCGAGGCTGCTTCTTGGTTTGTATACATGAAATACACCGGTGAGGGCAATGATCTGGAAGACGATTTCCAGGATTTTGCCGATGCTCACTGGCATTATGATACAACCACGGCCTCGGATGGCAGCGATCTCGACTTTAATTATTTCGAGTGGGCGAAAGCGCAGCTCAGGCAGGTCAATATTTCCGACGATATCGAGTCAAGCCAGTATTCGGAACTTAACTCACGTCTGGAAGATGCAACAAAGAAAAGCCAGTCATCGATCAGCGGTTATTCTGTTCACAACCTGCCCTCGACGAAAACCCAGCAATATTACGAAATGATCGGTAAATATCCGCAGTTCGTGTATGGTTGGGAGGATATCGATAATCCTGAGGCGAATCCAACGTTCAGGAACAATGATGACTCTGTTAATTATTATGTTCCCATTTCAAGTGTTAAATCGGCTATGCGTATGGAATATGAGGATATGCGTGACAAGTCAAATGACAAGCTTAAACTTGGTCAGCGCGGTATCCATATCATGATTCTTAACCGTGTTATTTCTGCCGTCCATGCGGCCCGTCTGGCTTATCATCATAACAAGCGTGTCGATTCCGAACTCAGCTCGATCGAGATTGATATCGTCGAGAAACGGATCATCGATAACAAGGTGCCGATGATTCGCCTGACAAAGAAGTTCTAGCCTTTCTATCAGAGCTTTTGATTTTCTGATAACAGGAGGTGATAAGAATGATCAGGATAAAAATTTTGCCTTTTATTATTGTCCTGATGGCAGGAGCCGTATCAAATGCTGATTTGTATGATATGGGCACAAAAAATACTTTCAATCGGCAGGTTGATGTTGGCCCGATGCCCAGTCAAAATCATGGAGGGACAACAAGCCTCATGTCGGGAATGCTGTCGAATGTGACGGCTATACCCCTTTCTTTTCGCGACTGGGATAAGGGCGATTATTTTCAGGCAAAACTCCTGATTCTGGCATCTGCTGCTGCTTATTCGTACGATCAGAAAGTTTTCATGTGGTCACAGCGAAAAAAGAATAACGAAAGCACTGGTATCGCTCAGTTTGCAGAGCCTTTCGGCGGCACTTACGCGATGACTCCTTCGGCGGTCTTATACGTGTTTGGTCAATTCGCAGGTGATAATCATGCAAAGAGAACAGCTTTAATAGGTGTAGAAAGCGTTGTTATGACTCGTCTTCTGGCAGAGTTGGCAAAAGGTGTGACGGAACGGGACAGGCCCTACGAAAGTTCTTCATATAATGCGTGGGATACCGAAAAAGGTAATTATTCTTTCCCGTCTTCGCATTCTGCATCGGCGTTTGCCATGGCGACAGTTATTGCCACGGAGTACGGGCACAAGCCTTTTGTCGCACCGCTTGCATACGGGGTTGCCTCTTTGACAGCGCTTTCGAGGATAAATGACAACAAGCACTGGCTGTCCGATATTATCGTTGGCTCGGCACTTGGTTATTATACAGCGAGGACAATTCTTAAAAAATACCAGGGGACCGAGACTATTACTATTTTTCCGTCAGTGTCTCAACGATCGCGAGGTGTAGCGCTTCGATACAGTTTCTGAGAAAGTTCATAATTTTTCAGTAAGAACGCTCAATTACATTGCCTGTCAGATAATATGGCAGGTAACTCAAAAAGGATTAAACGTATTTCAATGACTGTTTGTCAAAAAACTGATAGTTCTTACGGGAGGACTGCTATTGTCAGCGCCGTTCTCATTTTCGTCCTTGTCATGTCGAGTTTCTCGGGTTTTGTTTCCGCTGAAGAGCGGAAGGTACCAATGAAAGCTTTTCTCCTGTCTTTTCTTGTGCCCGGCCTCGGCCAGTATTACGCAGGATCGCCAGGATACTCGAAGCTCTTCATCGCGGCCGAGCTTGCCTTGTGGGGCGGTTATTTTTATAATACATCACTGCAGGATGCAAGCAAGCAGGACTATTATTCTCAGGCGGCCCTTCATGCCGGTATCAATCCGAAAGGGATGGGCGGTCTATACCTGAATGCGATTGGCGCGTACGACTCTTCTTTCGACTACAATCAGTACCAGCTTCAATCGGATTTTCACCCCGTCCTTTATACCGGCGCAAAAGCCTGGGAATGGGACAGCACCGATGATCGTCGTGAATTCAGACGTCTCAGGGAACGTGAGCTTGATTATGAAAACAATGTCAAATTGTTTATTGCAGGCGTTGTGCTCAATCACTTCCTCGCTGGTCTCAATGCCTCGATGATGGTGCAGAAAAACAACGAAATGCAGTCTGCTATGACAGTCAATGTGCTGGGGGATGGTCTTCAGGCAATGTATAGAAGGAGTTTCTGAAAGTGAGAGTGCGCGGAACGGTTCTCGGCATACTGATAATATTATTTTTGGCGCCTATGGCTGCTGATGCTCAGTATTTCGGCCAGAACAAGGTAAATTATTCGAAATTTGACTGGAAATTTGTCCAGACAGAGAATTTCGATATCTATTATAGTGAAAACGGCTATGAACTGGCCCTGATCGCCTCGGAAATTGCTGAAAACTCCTACAAGCTTCTCTCGGAGCATTGGGACTATCATCCACGTAACCGTATTCCCATTCTCCTGTTCAATTCCCATAATGATTTCACCCAGACCAATGTGATCATGGATATCATCGAGGAAGGCACCGGTGGTTTCACCGAGATTTTCCGCAACAGGGTTGTTATTCCCTGGGAAGGTTCCCTTGCCAAATTCCGCCATGTCATCCATCATGAGCTGACCCATGCCATGTATTTCGACATGTTATACGGCGGTGTTGTTGAATCGATCGTGGGACGCGAATACATGTTTCAGCTTCCACTCTGGTTTGCCGAGGGGCTTGCCGAACATGAAAGCCAGTATTGGAGCACCGAGGCCGACATGATTGTCCGCGATGGCATCATAACCGGATACCTCCCCCAGATTCATCAGATATATGGCGGCTATCTTGTCTATAAAGGCGGCGAATCCTTCTTCAAGTTCATACAGGAAGAGTATGGCGGTGACGGGCGCTGGGTCGCAGGGGATATTCTTCAGTCCCTGAGAACGACTAAAAATCTCGATAAGTCCTATAAGGCGATAATTGGCAAGGGGCTGGAAGAGCTTTCCAAAGAATGGCACCGTCAGCTGAGAACCGATCACTGGCCTGAAGTCGCCGGACGAGAGATATCCGAGGATTTTGCCCTGAAACTGACAGATCACATGGAAATCCAGAATTATCTCAACGTGACCCCCTCTTTCAATCCTACCGGCGACAAGATAGCATTTCTCACCGACAGGAACGGCTATAAAGAGATCATGTTGATGAGTTCGATTGACGGCAAGATTCTCGAGACGGCGCTTCGGGGAGAAGAGGCTGGAGATTATGAAGAATTACATTGGCTCAGGGGTGGTATCGGATGGTCTCCGGACGGCACCATGCTTGTTTTTGCCACCAAGGCAGGCGAAAAGGATGTTATCCATATAACGGCGGTTGAAGAAGCCGGCTACGACAAAAAGCTCAAGCCTGATATGGATGCCATCTTCTCCCCTGTTTTTTCGCCGGACGGTTCGAAAATACTCTTCAGTGGACTCAAAGACGGGATGCTCGATCTTTATACCATTGAGATCAAGACCGGATTTGTCAAACGTTTGACTCACGATTACTTTGACGAGGCCTCGGCACGATTCAGTCCTGATGGGTCGAAAATCGTATTTGCATCAGACCGTATGGATAAGCCCTATAAGATCACAATCGACATGATGCAGGGAAATTACGATATCTTCACCATGAACGCTGACGGCAGCGATGTCACACGGATAACAAGTGATCCATACAATGACATGAGCCCGTCATGGTCACCGGATGGAGAGAAGCTCGTATTTACTTCTGATCGTAATGGTATCAACAACCTCTATTATGTTGATCTCAAGAGTTCGAAAATCACTCCTTTGACCAATCTTCTTACAAGTGCGGCTACACCTGAATGGTCGCCCGATGGTAACAGAATTGTCTTTACTTCTTTCAAAGAAGGCGGTTGGGATATCTATCTTCTCAAACGTCCTCTGAAACGAAAGATCGAAGATGAGGACATGACACTTACTGCCTCACGCAAACTGTCCAACGAGATGGCTGAGAATGCCGAGGACACCTCTCCTGTTGTTGTCGAGGACAAAGGCGCTGGTACACAACTGGCAGTTACTGAGCTCGATTCACAACCATACCGCCTCAAGTTCTCACCGGACATGGTGAATGCGTTTGCGAGTTATAATACTTTCTATGGCCTGGGAGGCATGGGGCAGGTTTCACTTTCCGATATCATGGGAAACCACAGGATCAATGTCGGCGCCAATCTCATGTATACACTCGAGGAGAGCGATTTCATGTTCTCCTATTACAATCTGAAACACCAGACAAATTTGGGTTTTTCGGCATTCCATTACAAGACATATTACCGCTCCTATAACTGGAAGATATTCAGCGACAGGATATATGGCGGTTCACTTTTAGCGTCGCATCCTTTTACAAAATTCACACGCCTGGATACTTCCCTGAACGCGCTTCATCTCGAACGTGATTCCTACTCCATGCGTTCGAATTACGACTACTATTACGGTTATTATCCGACTATTACGTCTCATGAGCGTCTTGCCGGCGTCGATGCCATGACCGTTCAATCAGAAATAGTTCATGATACGGTGCTGTGGAATTATACAGGTCCTGCAACGGGATCCCGCTATAAGTTCAATGTTGAATACGCGCCCTCAATTACACAGTCAGATTTTTCTTTCACGACGGTGCAGCTTGATTACCGTAAGTATTTCAGGGTTAACCGGCGATATACTTTCGTCACGCGTTTTAGCGGTGGCGGCAGTTTCGGCCGTGATCCCCGCCTGTTTTTCCTTGGCGGACCCGATAACTGGCTCAACGCCCGTATCAGCAGTATACCACCATTTATGGAGAATATGGACGAGCTCTTTTTTGCCCGTTATCCCACACCGCTCCGCGGCTATAAGTATTATCAGCTATATGGCCAACGGTATTTCCTGACGAATTTCGAGTTCCGTTTCCCGTTTGTTGACTATCTCGCTTTTGCCTGGCCTTTACCTCTCGTGATCGGTAATATCAGCGGTTGTCTCTTTACGGATATTGCTTCGGCATGGTATTATCCTGATAGTATCGATTCTGATACAGGTGAAATCATTTACGATAAGACATTCCACGGCGGCGGACAAACCGCGACCGGTAATTTCATTCTCGATGATATCAAGATGACCTATGGTGTCGGTGTGAGAATGAATCTCGGATTCGCCATTCTCCGCTTCGATACTGCATGGAGAACTGATCTCGATTATAATGAGCCGAAACCCATGTTCAGCGTCTCTTTAGGCCCTGAATTCTGATGTAAAAAAAAAGAGAGTTTACTGCAATATTTATGTTGACTATGACCTTGAAAAATTGTATATTTAACACCGTAATGAGCGCGGGGTAGTAGCTCAGATTGGTTAGAGTATCGGCCTGTCACGCCGAGGGTCGCGAGTTCGAGCCTCGTCTACCCCGCCATTATAAAAAAAGCCGCTAAAGCACAACGCTTTAGGCGGTTTTTTTTATACCCGAAAAATAAAAAACGATCCGTAATTTTGCGGATCGTTTTTCTGTTGTCTGCCGCTAATGAGTATCGATTTCTGCGGTCAATATATCAGAGATATCTCGGGTGTAAAAATCAGAAACTTGAAAGGCCGGCGAACTCCTGAATTCGATACACAATTTTCTTGAAAAATGAAGGATCTTCGTAGTCGGGAAAATCAGTTGAATGATGACGGTTTTCGCTGTTATTCCAGCATCTGCTGAAATAGGTGATTGCCTCATTTGTTGCCTTGATCGGAGACTCGGTTTCGATAAGAAGGTCGAGTTCGAGATTGTAATTCTCTATATTACGGCGTGTGTAATTCGCCGAGCCCAGAAGAAGAGATGTTTTGCCATCGACCTTTTGGGATATGAGCATTTTAGTATGAAACTGCTCACCGTGGGTGTCGTACCAGCGAATGCTGATGTGTCCGTTCGATTTCTTTAACAGTTCTCGGGCGACCTGGCGGTTGGGAATACCGTTTTTGCTGTGGCCGAACGCATCCTTGTTCGGATCGAGCAGAAGGCGTATTTCCGCGCCGTTCTCAGCAGCCTTGAGAAGCTTTTTAACAGTCCCGCGCTCCGAGAGATAGAACATCGCGAGAGACAGTTGGTCGCCCTCCCCTGCCAAGTCGAAAATATCGTACATGGAGTCACGAATGGCTTTTTCAGAAACTACCCGGATATTGCTTGTGCCGTTTGTATTGTGTTTCGGCAGTGCAAGAAGTTCGGGGGCGTTATACAGTTCACCATCTGAGAATTTCGCGACGGACGATTCCGTTTTCCATATACTTCTCCACAGATCACCGCTTACGTCAAGTGCAACATTGGAATGGGCAGAGCTGGCATCGTGAGGGTTTGCAGAACATACAATAGTCCGCATTTCATCGCCATTGTCAGCAACAATTAGCTTGCGGTGGTTGGCTTTCATGTTGAGCATGACGAGATAGCTCCGCATGGTCACGTGATCATCTTTGCCAAGTGGATGCGGCAGGATACCGTAATTTGGTGAATTACCGAACCACTGGAAGAATGTCCGCCATATCGATGAATACAGTGGATTTGAGTCGCGAAGTTTTCGAAGATCTGTGACAATGACATTGACTCCCGCTTTTTCCAGTGTAAAGAGCTGTTCAGAAGGTGATCCCCCATAGAGGGTGTTGACAGGATCGGTGATCAGATCGATGGGGAGGTCGGGATGCGATTTCTTTTTTCGGATGAGCTTATCGGTGAGTTCCCGAGACAATGAGCGATAGACATCTGCGTTTCCGGCGTCCGGGTTGAACAGGAACATATCGAGAAGGATATATTGCTCGGCGTTGTCTATCATTTCGAAAATAGTATCGAATATTTCCTGTTCGGATACTACCTGGCTGTCTGCTTTCGTAAAAGTCAGGTCGCCGAGAAAATCAATATCATTATCTGATACCTGATATTCCCTGCTTGACATATTGAGGTTTTCGGGCAGGGGCTTGACACTCTGCCAGGTTCCAACGATGCAGAGCCAGGCAAGAACATAGGTGGCATATGACATACGGTATTTCACTCCATTTGATTGTATATGTTTATTAAAAAATAGCAGCTTTCGGTGCTCAGGGAAAGGCAAATATGGCAGAATATCCACGAATTTTTGCCATGAATCTGCAAAATTGCATATATTTATACTTGAATATATTGGGATTTGACCTATACTGAAGAAAAGGATATATGGAAGAACAGGGATCCGTTTGAATGACAAGGGGGGGGAATCATGAAAACCGGACAACGTTTTTCATTTATCTACATTGTTTTCATTCTTCTTATTTCTATGATGATTGGTGCCTGCGGTGAGGATGGTGGCAGTGATAAGAAAAGCTCGACCGGACCGTCCGGTGAAGAAGATAATAGTAACAGCGGTGTAATCGCTACTGTAATCGATGAGAAAACGGCAACTATCGATTCAGACGGCGGCAGCATCGAGCTCGATGACGGTATCAGCCTTGTTTTTCCTGAAAATGCAATACAAAGTTCTGAATCAATTACCGTGAAAAAGGCCGATCCGGCCGATTTTTTTGAAACAAATGATACTGTGGACCGTGTTGTTGTCAGTTGCGAGGGGCATGACGGCGATTTCTCCACACCAGTCGAGGTTCGTGTCCCCCTCCCCTCTTCAATGACCGAAGCGGATTCCACCTCTCTTATTGCCGGTGTCATCGATGATGAGACCGGGGCTATCCTTGTCGAAAGCTCGCGAATAGAAATGATAGACGGCAAGCCTTATGCAATTGTCGATGCTGATCATTTTTCATACCGCATTTTCCAGTGGACTTCAGGTGAAAAACCACCGGCTTCCGCAGGCCCTCTGGAAATACCCTACTATAATCAGGGGTCCTCAGAATATTGCTGGGCGACTTGTATACAGATGGCAACCATGGCGGCGAGATTCGATCAATATGCTGAAATTACCGACATTATCGGCCAGATGGGTATCGACGAGGGCGGCATTTCCGGCTGGCGATTCCGTTTCAGCCCCACCCTTGCCGCGATTGTCAGGGCGCGGACCGGTGTCAAGCCTGACCGCTATGTCTGGGATTTTGTGAACTACAACCTTTGCCGCGACTATCTCTGGCAGGAGATTGGCCTTGACGGCCATCCGGTTGTCCTTCACCACGGTGTCTGGAGTCATGCTGTGACAATTGTCGGTTATGACGGCAATACATTTTATATCGACGATCCTCAGTCGACGAATACCTCCTCTATAGGTTATAAAACAATGACATGGGATGAGATTGTCAAGGATATGGGATTCGGTTATAGTCTCGGCACCCTTGCAATTCCCAAAGACCTCGACAGTTCGGCTTCGAAAATAACCCTCAATGCAATGAACCAGGCTTTTCATTTCGTTCATCCCAAAACCGCCACAAACAGCCGTTCTCGCCTCTATCGCTTTTCATGGGACCATCTTGGGGAGGGTGGTCGCTCATTCGTCGATACCAGTACCGGAGATCGTATCGATCCATTACCCGGTGATATCACCGACATCGTTCCCTCTGGCGACATAGAGCTTTATAACTCTTCGCGTACACAATCTAAGACACTCAGCGTCATGCTGGACATTACCTGTACCGGAACTGGTGAGGGGCATTTCTCCATGAAAGAAGAAGTCACTTTATCACCGAACAGCATGATAGCCTTGAATGATAAGAGCCTTAATCTCAGTTCACTTTCCGTGGATGAATTCAGATGGAACGCCACAACGACTAACGAGTACATCCTTGCCGTGACTGTGCTTGACGGCAGCCGGGTTGTCGATGAAGTGTCGATACCTTTTGATATCGCCTCGCGGCAGGTAACAATCGATTCTATCTCGCCGGAGTCGGGCAGCATAGGTGACAGAGTCACGATTAAAGGGCTTGGATTCGGGACTGTTTCCGATAATACGAAGGTCTATTTCAATGGATACGAAGCCGATTCCTCCACGATGAGTATTAGCAATACGGAACTCAGCGTTATTGTTCCGGATGGCGCCACAAGCGGCCAGATAAAGGTGGTCAACTGCGATGTCGATGGTAAAGGTCCTGATTTCGAGGTCGAAGAACTCACGCATAAAACACTCACAGGCTCGCATACTATCAAGGATACATTTTATGGTGAGCAGCTTGCTGTCAGCATGAATGTGAACTGGAAACTGACCGGCACCGGACTTTCCCTGGACTGGAGTGATAAAGATGAAGGTCAGTACAGTTTCAGCCTCAAGCACGGATTTCCAGCTTCTGTATCAATTACCTGTAGTGCAAGCCTTAGCACAAGCTCCTTCAGGGAAGACGGTTATGGAGACACGTATACTCTCTATGAATTTGGAACGCCGAAACTGGTGACCTCTGAAGAAGATGATGTTTCATTCTACTGGGCTGACGGTGATTTCAGCCATTCGAGCAGTCTTTCCAGCAACTCCTCGTCGGCGAATTTCACGTTTGATTCTGAAGACGATTATGCTGCCGTTGACCTGTATTATGAAATACCCTATACGTCCACCTATTATGATGAAAAGGGTGAAGTATCTTCCGTTTACACTGAAGAGTTCACGACCCGGTGGATTGTGAGCATGAGCATCATGCCGCTGGATTATTATCTTAAGGAGCCTGCCGGAAAGCAAGTCAAGAAAAGCCATTGATCGATTGCAGATTTGCATATATGAGTTCCCGCAATTAACCGAAAACAGGGCGTTAACGGGAAAGTTATTGCAGGAACTGGGCTTGTTTTTTATCTTATAGAGACAATGTATTGTAAATAATGACCGAAATAAAACGGGATAAACATTATGGTTGAAAAGAACAAATCCGTTTCGGCGGAAAACAAACGTATTCCGCTGAGGATCACCGACACGACCCTTCGAGATGCCCACCAGTCACTCTGGGCGACAAGGATGAAGATCGACGATATTCTCGAAATTATCGAGGTTATCGATTCGGTCGGCTATTATTCGCTTGAGGTTTGGGGCGGCGCAACATTCGATGTGTGTCTGAGGTTCCTCCGGGAAAATCCCTGGGAACGTCTCAGGAGGATTAAGGCACGTGCCCCGAAAACACCTCTCCAGATGCTTCTCAGGGGTCAGAACATCCTCGGTTACAGAAACTACCCTGATGACCTTCTCGACCGTTTTGTGGCGCTTGCCAGCTATAATGGTGTTGATATTTTCCGAATTTTCGATGCGCTGAATGACACAAGAAACCTTGAGTATGCAATCAAAGCTGTCAAGAAGTACGGCGGTCATGCGCAGGGAACGCTTTGTTATACGATCAGCCCTTACCATACGATCGAGAGCTACGTGAAATCGGCCAAGGAGCAGGTCGAGCTCGGTATCGACACACTCTGTATCAAAGATATGGCGGGAATCCTTTCCCCCATCCGCGCCGAGGAACTGATTACGGCTCTCACGAAAGAAGTGAAAGTCCCGATACAGCTTCACGCTCACGCATCGAGCGGCATGGCGTATGCAACCTATGTCGAGGCCGCCCGGGCGGGTGCTGGCGCCATCGACTGTGCAATTTCGCCTCTCTCGGGCTTTTCCTCTCAGCCTCCGGTCGAAACAATGGCGACTATTTTCAGCGAGACCGAATATGCAGTCAAACTCGATTTTGACGCTCTTGCGGAAATTGCCGCTTATTTCACGAAACTGACTCCGAAAATGAAACCGACACACGGTCCGGTTAATATTATCGATCCAGGTATCCTCGTTCATCAGATTCCCGGCGGCATGATCTCCAATCTCCGTTCACAGCTTGCACAGCAGAAGGCGCTGGATAAACTGGATGATGTGCTTGCTGAGGTGCCGCGTGTCAGAGCCGATCTCGGTTTCCCGCCGCTGGTGACACCGACAAGCCAGATTGTCGGCACACAGGCGGTTTTGAACACGCTGTCCGGAGAACGTTACAAAATCGTACCTAACGAGATCAGGAATTATGTCAAGGGGTTCTACGGCCGTCCGCCGCAGAAACTCAGCAGGAATTTTGTCAAAATGATCCTTGGCGACGAGAAACCTATTACGCATCGTCCTGCTGATGATCTCGAGCCGATGCTGCCGAGCGCAACCGAAAATATAGATTCCGATCTGATCGAGCACGAAGAGGATATTATTTCCTACTGCCTCTTCCCCGAACAGGCCCTCGAGTTTTTCAAGTGGCGCAAAACGCCGGAGGGCGAACGTGAACCGGCTCCTGTCGATATTGAAATAGCGGAGAGAGAAATGAGTGATACACCCAATACAAGCAATAAACCCTCACAGCCCAGCAGCGACCTGCTTTTCAGTGAGGCGGACATGGCCGGTTTCACCGCCATCATGCAGAAAATGAAAGATATGGGCATTTCGGAACTGGTTATCCGAAAAGGCGACCGGTCGGTTGAACTCCGTTCTGACCGTGTTGCTGCGACCCAGACTTCACAGCAGCCAATGCAGCAGGCCGCCGCTCCCACGGCCTCAGTTAACGTATCTACCGAGGCTCCTGCGGAAACTGCCAGTGAACAGGCGGACGTCGATACAGGTATGACAATCGATTCACCGCTGGTCGGTACTTTCTATCTTGCACCTGCACCCGGAAAACCGCCCTATGTTGAGATTGGTGACGAGGTCAAGGAAGGCGATAACGTGTGTATTGTTGAGGCTATGAAGCTCATCAACGAGATCAAGGCTACATGTCCGTGCAAGATCGTCAAAATTCTTGTCGAGAACGGCGAAAATGTCGACAAGGACCAGCCTCTGTTCATGATTGAGGAACTCTAAAGAAGCAATCGAATTACTGTTTTAAAGAGCGGATGAGCAATATACTCATCCGCTCTTTTTTATTTAAAGTATATAGGGCTTGACCAGGCCATATGCCCGTCGATCTGCACAACTTTCACCCAGAACGCGCCCGGTTTTGTCAATTCACGCTCATGCTGATACGGGAATGACAGGTTTTCCGGCCTGTTGAATGGTGAAGAGAGAGAAAAGCGCATGGCAAGATTGACACCACCGAAATCCTTTTCAAGCGGTTCTGCGGTCAAAGACTTCAGACTGATTTTACATGATCCCGTAACATTTTCACACTTCAATGTCGTGGCATTACCAGCTATTTTCAGGAATACGCCATCGATGTCGCCGGAGGTGGTCGAAATCACCTTAAGCGATTTTTCGTCAATTCTTTCTATTCCCTGTGTTGGCTGATCGAACGCGTATGGACGGAAATCTTCGATTGTACCATCAGAAACTTCTATTATGCCGTCCCAGTCCGCTGTTTTTGCGCGGCTCTTGACTCGTACTCCTGACCATTCGACACGCACCCATGTGTCGTCTGGGGCGAGATCAAAAGGCTGTCTATAGACAATATCGGTGCCATTCAGGATGAGTACATCGAGTAAAGGTGCAGTCCCTGCAGTTGATATATCGAGGCTCACATTCTCGGCATCTTCGACAATATCTCCCATTATCTTCTCCCCCGTTCTCACGTCGAGCATGATGCGTTTGCCCGTGGTCGCGTAGCAGTGACGAGTCCTGAGAGCATTCCAGATTGATTCACGGTCAAGAGAATCGGCGTAAATGCCTGTATAGCCGCCATAGACATCGAATGTTGCGAAATCACGCGCAAGAGCTCGTAACGGTGCTGAAAGACCGGGACGGCAGGTGTGATCATCGCTCTGCCCAACAATCCCGATGATTTTGCCGCGTTTGAGCGCATCGAGAGCGAACCATTCGAATGTTCCATGATGAGAATGAATCTCGACAAGTCCCGAGAAATCGTCATCCCAGTAATCGAAATTCCCGTAACGTCCGCCAACATGTGCGATTGCCATCATGTCATTACGACCTTTGAAGGATTCGAAAAGTGCCGACAAAGGATATCTGTCGCTGTTCTCATCGCCGCCGTCATGTATCTGCCAGTGTGAGCTTCGGTGTATCGGTTGGTCGTCACCGCGGTACAGTATGTTGTGATCACCTCCTGCAGGGGTGAGCCCTGACCATTCGTAGCCGAGGAATGTCACGAATTTTCCGGGTTCATGAAACGCTTTTGTCTGACGGCACACCTCGGCCCATGTTTCATCTGTCACCTGGAAATCATTGCCCTGCCATGCGGTCACATCCATGATCCCCTTGTCTTTTGCGAAAGCAAAATATTCTTCAACGCTGCCGGTGCCGACTGTCTGTTCTGTCTGCCCGTGCATATCAGCCCAGAAAAGGGTTGGCGCTTTCTCCCTGATAACGATCGCGTTGCTGAAACCTTCCAGTTCGCCCGCATTTACCTGAATTCTGAACACACCCTCCCTGTCGAAAGAAACGGTACCAATATCGGCGACGCCCTTTTCCATGTTAACTTTCATATCAGGAATTGAATCAAGCTCAGGGACGCTGATATTCACTACGCCGGTATATTCATCAAGCGGATTGTCCCATTTGTCGATTATACGGATTACAACAGAGACTGGGGCACCTTGTTTTGCAAAGGTCGGTACTATGGCTTCAATTTTGGTCGCCTCGCCGCAAACTATGCGGAATCCGGGGTGTTTTTCAATTTCATAATATTCACGTGTGCCGAACGCGTCAACAAGCACTTTAAAACGGTGACAGGTCTCCGGAAATGTCTGGATGCTCCAACCGGGAGAACCTTTCGATGTATCGCCAATGACAATGGTGACAGTATCGCCTTCGGCAAGTGAGCCGTCGAATACTTTCACGACAATTGCTCCGCGCCAGGGGCGAATCCAGTATCGATTGTCATAGAGGACCTTTATCGAGGCTTCGCCATTGGTCTCGGCGCTGATAAAACCGTCGGCGGTCGGATATTCGCACTGTGTCATGACAGCGTCTGACATGGCACGTCGTACGATAATGATTGAGCCGCCGTCATCGATGCCGTAAGTGCCGACCGTATATGTGATTGTCCAGGTTCCGGTACTGCCGGCCGGGAAACTGCCTTCGGGTGAGATAGTCGCACTGCCAAGACATGTCGAGTCCATCGATACTCCCTTTTATGCTGTCGGGCGTTTTTTCAAAGTCTGCGAAGTGGCTGATTTAATCATGATATAGGTGTGTTCATGAAGATGCAAGCTGAAACAAAAAAAGAGCCGGTCGTTAAACCGGCTCCTGTAAAATATATATAAGCGCTGAATATTACATCGCTGACAGAATTTCGCCGATGAGCATCCAGTAGCATGTGCTCTGAACGACGCCCGAGGGAGGCAGGATTTTCGTGTCGTAACCGGGAACCTCGACAACTGCATCACCATGTTTCCATGCGGGATTGATATAAACATCAAGAAGTTTCGGATCGGGAGTGATCGGCTTACCCTCGCCGATGTCGATCGGGCCGGGCGTGAAAACGGTCACTGATCGTGCGCCGATCTCCTTTATGTAATTGAGCTCACGCTCAGGATACATCGAATAACCGATATGGAACCAGATATCGCCTTTCTGGAGATTGCCTTTCTTGAGCTGTTCGTCGCCGTACTCGTTCTCGATGATCGTGAACAGGTCGGTTGGGAATCCTGGCATTCTGCGTTGCGAGGTCATGAAATGACCGATGATGCCGGCAAGCAGTTTTCCGCCGCCGTTGACTGTGTCCGCACAGAGCTTTCCGGCTTCTGCAAATTTCGGCAATTCGTTTGCCTTGATAGTCTTGAGATAGCCCTGAACGGTGTCAATATACTGGAGACCGAGATTGCCGCCCTCGACCGGGTCGATTTTCATGTCGGGATGGAAATAGTATTCACCGATTTTCTCATTCCGTTTTGCGGCGCCGGGTACAAACATGCTCTGCCAGAGTGTCGGCATCTTGCCAAGGCGGGTCAGCGCGCCGACAAATTCCGCGGTGAAAGCCCATTTATTGATAACATTGGCTATACCGGCTGTCGGTCCAATCTTTTCAGCCTTGCCGATATCCATCACATTGACCAGACCTGTCGGAAGTCCGTTGTCGATGAGGAAATCGCCGAGAGAGGCGACTTTGGCATCCTTGGAGCAGAAGACGATGATCAGAGCGCCCTGATCCTTGAACGTCTTGAGCTGATTGTACTGATCTTCGGGATGCAGCTCGATACTGCCGACAATGACAACGTCTTTTTCAGTCAGTGAACCTGTCAGGGGAACAGGCTGAATGTGCCTGAGTCCACCGGCACGATCGCAGGCCTCGGCAACGAATCCGCCCCAATCTTCATGCATCGGATACTGGAAGCCGCCGCCCGGCATGTTCTTGACTGCCTCATCGCCGGTGCGTGAGATGGTTTCATCATCCATGACGAAGAGCTTGCCACCTTCGGCAACACGGGCTGCCGCTGCATCCGCCGCCTTGGTCATGACAGGGATCTGGGTGCGTGAGAAATCGCAGCGTTCGATTATGCTTGTAATGAACGCTTCACTGGGCGGAACACTTTTCATGGTCGTGTTTTCCTCCTGTTCAGCGGTACATCCGGCGAAAATCGCGAGGGCTGCCAGTATGAGAACGACAGTCATGTTTTTCATCGTGTGTCCTTTCATTTAGTTGTTGTAATTGCAACGATAAGAATTTACCATTTAAGAGGTCCGTTTACAAGTCATTTCCATGATTGTGCCGGGTAAAAGAGCTCATTCTTTCACGAAGGAGACCAGAAACATGAATGTCCTTTTTGTCGGGGCACATCCCGATGATATCGAAACGTTCTGCGGAGGAACCGCTGCCCGCTACCATGAGCGCGGTGACAACCTCTTTTTCTGTGTGGCAACCAACGGCAATGTGGGCTCTTCGACACTCAGCCGTGACGAGATCGCCGAAATCCGTCACAAAGAGGCCCTCAACGGCGCCGCTATTGTCGATGCCGAACTGATCTGGCTCGATTTTGATGATGAGTTCCTGATCGATTCACGTCAGACACGCCTGGAATTCATTAACGCGTTCAGAAAAGCTCGTCCAGATATTGTTTTTTGTCACTGGAAAAATGACTACAATCCCGATCACTCCATTTCAGGCTACATTGTCGATGAGTGTATCCACATGGCTGGTGTCCCGAACATTGAGACAGACGAGGCCCCGTTTGGTCAAATACCACCAGTCTACTACATGGACACTCCGGCAGGTGTGAATTTCGAGCCCGAAATTTATGTTGACATAAGTTCGACATTCAAGAGAAAAATCGAAATGGTCGGTCAACACAAAAGCCAGAACTCCTGGATGAAAGATATTTTCGGCTATGAGATGGAGGCATTTCTGGAGATTCCCGCGCGTTTCAGAGGCCTTCAGTCCGGTGTGCCGCTTGCCGAGGCATTCCGTCCCTCCTATCGCTGGGGACGGACTTTCACCCGTCACTATCTCCCCGATTGCCTCGAGGTCAAACGGCAGTGAAATTGATGCTATGGCTCATTGTTGATGAGTAGTGGAATTGATTTCAGCGGAAAACGATATAGAGTGTTATATATACTGCCGCGAAAATAGTCCACCAGAAGAGAACGGTCTGATACAGGGGCCGTTTTCTTTCATTTGACGGCAGGGCGAGCGTTTCGCGGCTGAACATGAGCGGGGCAATCTCATGTTCGCTCCGGGCATTAGTGAACAAACTCACGAGCACCATCACAATTACGCATGACACCTGTGTCATGCCGCTAATTATGAAAAAATTATCGAGACTGTACGCCGATACGATATCTGCCGGGAAAACGAGCGGTATGGCTTTTGTAAGAGCTATTCCAATGGGAATGCCGGTGATCATAACTGTTAACGCCGCCGTGGGAGTTGCCCGTTTCCACAGTACTCCCACAAGGAACACCGTGGCGACAGGGACAGCAATATAGGAGGCCAGCATCTGGAAGTAGTTGAATATGCCGCCGCCGAGTATTCCCACGAACGGGGAATAGATGATGCTGAACACCATCAGAACGAAAGTGGCGATTGTCCCCATTCTGACAAGAGAACGCTCGTCGGCATCGGGCCTGATCCATTTCCGGTATATTTCGATGGTGAACAAGGTCGAGATGGAATTAAGAAAGGCCGCAATGGTTGACATCACTGAGGACAGGATACCAACAAGCACAAGTCCCCTGAGACCGGCAGGGATAAGCTCGCGAATCAGTATTGGAAAGACATTGTCCACGGGGGCATCGTCAAGATTGAAACGCGGATCGAACGTACCGATTGCACGGCACATCATGCCGGGCAGGATTTCTATGAACGGTCTCAATACCACGAAAAATCCGGACGCGATAATAGCCATACGGGCGTCCCATTCCGTTTTTGCGCCGAAACTTCTCTGCACAAGCGCCTGGTTGACACAGGAATAATACAGGTGGAGGCCGAAGATGGTCAGAGGGATCGCATGCCAGGGAATGACTGGATAATCGGCTGGCTGAAAGAGATGGAATCCGCCGGGAGCATTAGCGACAACATCACTCCAACCATTTGGCAGGCGGACATAAGCAAGGCCGAACACAAGGAAACCGGATATGAAAATAAGAAGGAACTGGAATACCGCGGCATAGGACGCTGCCGCCATACCGCCGTACATCGTATAAAATCCCGCTACGAGGCCGAGCAGAATTACGCCATGCCAGATATTGAGCCCGACCACGACCTCGAGCAGTTTGGCGCCTCCATAGAAAACGACCGCGAGATTGAGAAGGACATAGCTGACAAGAAGGATGAGCGTGAAAACGTTACGGCTGGCTTCACCGAAACGTCTGCCGAGATACTCGGGCATGGTCATGATGTTATTTCTGAGATAGATTGGCAGGAAGACAGCAACAAGCATAGTATAGACAAAAATGGCGACCATGTACCAGTTGATCATGGTCAGGCCGATCTGGTAGCCCATGCCGTTCTGGCCGATGAGCTGTTCGGTGTTCATGCCGGTGGCGACAAAGGCCGCGGCGATCACCCACCAGGGCAATGTGCCCTTGGATATGAAATAGTCGGACGACTGATCGCGCTTCCCCCTGCCCTTGTGAATGCCGATACCGATAAGGAGGACGAAATAGAGCCCGAGTATGATAGCATCAAGTCCGCTGATATGCATTTGTCGAATACCCGCTTGTGAACTGTTGATGCAAATAGTATACTACGAACTAATATAAAACAAAATATAAAGTTTTTGGAATCGAATCCGCTTGATGGGGTGATTCATGAAACGACGTGATTTTGTGACATCGACAGCCTCGCTGACACTATCGGTGCTCATGCCCTCCAGTGTATCGGCCATGGGTGAGAAACGTGATTTTACGCACTATGCCGTTTCTGGGAAAAAGAGAGATTCACTGAAAAAAATCGGTTCGCGAACACTCGAGCAAATCCGCGACAACTTCAAGTACGAACTTTTCGACAAGACGATTCCTCTCTGGAAAAAATCGGGTGTCGACTGGAAATACGGCGGCTATTTCACCCAATTCGATGAAAACGACAATCCCGAAATGGCCAATAAGCAACTATACTACCAGACACGGATGCTCTGGCTGTACTCATATTTCTATACCCATTTCGACAAGGACGATTTTCATCTTCAGGCAGCGAAAAACGGTTTCGATTTCCTGACAAAGTATTGTGTCGATGAAAAATTCGACTGGTTTACGGAGGTCACACGCGAAGGCGCGCCCGTCATAAAATTTTATGATATATATGCCAGCATTTATATGATTCTCGGACTCGGCGAGTTTTATCATGCGACCGGTATCGAGGAGGCCCGCGACCTTGCAGTAAAAACTGCCTACCGTGTTACCGAGATTGCCCTTTCTCCCACCTACCAGGCGCAAGGACATGGTCCCTGGTATGAGCCCGGAACCAAACGGCTCGGCACATGGCTGCACTTTTTGAATGCCCTGACACCGCTTCTGAAATACACAGAGGATCCCGGTGTCGAGAAAATTGCAAAAATGTGCGTGCGTAACATATTGAATCGTCACTGGCAGCCAGAGGGATATGCATTCGAGACACTCCAGGCAGATTTTACTCCGTATCCAAATGATCTTTTCATTGATGATGAAGAAAAGGGCTATCAGAACCAGGCGCGCTGGGTGAACAATTTCCATACCATGGAGGCCGCATGGATGGTGATGGAAGAGGCTCTTCGTGTCGGCAATCGAGCGATGTTCGAGAAAGGCATGGAGCTTGGCAAATTCCATCTCGAAAATTATTGGGTTGAGCGTAGCGGCGAGAAAGGCATAATCCAGTTCCTGCGTCCAGATGATCCAGATCCAACAGAGGGCCGTGATATATGCAAGCCATACGTGTTCAAGGAAATATTTATCATGCTCCTGCTTATCCTTGAGCACCGTCATGAGGATTGGGCTGTCGAATGGTTCGAAAAATCATTTTCCTATGCCTGTGACAAGCCGCTTCCCTGGCCGTGGCGCGATACGCTTCATCAGCCGAGGGGTGCGATGTACTGTTATGAAATACTCGAACGGATGATCGAGCGAAATGGCCGCGTTTCGGGCTTTTTCGATTCCATATAGAGAACTTAACTGCGCAGGGCGAATATGAACAGCTTTCCGCTCATGGAAACATTCCTGGCCTCCCTTCTTTTCTATGCGCCTTTCGATGCCGGTTTCGATGCCGTGCTGAGCAGAGGTGACGGTCGGGCCGTACTTGTTGAGGATCGCTATCCGCCCTCGCTGACCGGCAACAATGGTGGAAAATTTGGCGAAGCGGTTCTTTTCTCTTATGATAAGCTCGATCTCGATACCGTCTGGACGAAAGATACTGTTTGCTATAATGCTAAAGGGAATTTCCCCTGTTACTCGGACCGTATGTTCGATGGTGCTGTCGGCATGTGGCTCATGGTCGATATCGATTCGCTGATGGATCGTGACCTTATCTGGCTCGACCCTGTCCACCTGCTGTCAAACAACAGGAATGAATCACGGGATGCCGGTAAAATATGGATGGATTTTGTCACCAAAGAACTGCCCGGCTCTCCCCTGTTCCGGTTCGGCGCGACACTTCCGAAAGAAGCTCGCGAGAATCCTGATAACAGTGGTGAAGGCCATGTGATAACAGTTCCGGAAATAACTTTCAGCGATGGAGAATGGCATCATGTTATCGGAACATGGAAAAATCTGAACACGCAGAATGAAAATGCCTGTTTGACACTCTATTTCGATGGTGTCGAAGTGGGCGAGATACGTTCTTTCGCTCATCCGCTCCGCTGGAACATAGAAGACTGGGAAATGAGGATTGGAATAGCATTTGCCGGGAAAATCGACGAGTTCTTTGTCAGTGAACAATATATCGATTCTGCGACAGCGAAGGCTGTTTTTGCATCAACACGGTCATTAAGTGAATATCTTAACAAGCATAAATGAAAATGGACTATGTAATAGTATGATAAATAAAGTATTAACTCGTAATTGTCTTTTAAGTAGTCATCGCTTTCCTACCTTTTTTACTGCTTTTTTTGTTGTCCTGATAATGTCTCAAATGCTATCTGCGGATAATTTCATAAGCTATCTCGAGTCAAAAGCCGAGAAGGGCGAGGGGATATATGGACTCCTTCGCCGGAATGGACTCAATGCCGACAATGCAGGTGTTTCCGCCTTCAAAAGCATCAATCGCAGCAAACTCACCCAGGGCGATGCGCTTTTCCCCGGAGAGGTCTACAAACTTCCCGTAATTGTTGTTACATTCGATCTGCCCTATGATGAGGTGCTGCGGCGCATGGGCGTCTCAGATTATTCGCAGGAGGTTTTTGAGTATAACAAAAAGCATAACAAGGGATTTCAGGCGGACAATTTAAAGGATATCGCCAAAGGTCAGGAGCTCTATATTCCGGAGCTCGGCAGCGGTTTTTATAAAAAAGGGGAAACCTCAGCCGCACCTGTTTTGCCTGCTGACGAGGGCGAAAGCGAAGTAATGGGAGAGTATTCTGTTCCCTACCCTGACATCAAAAAGAAGTTCAAGAAAGGATCCATTTCCAATAAGCTCGCCAAGTATTGTTTTGTGCTCGATGCCGGTCATGGCGGCGACGATCCGGGGACAAATCCTGTTGTAATGCGGGGCGACGGGCTTGAGACTCATACATACGAAGCGCCGCTGGCATATGACACGACGCTTCGTTTGATGAAACATATCATTGAGAACGGTGGCGAGGCTTTCCTTACGCATTTTTCGGAAAAATATGGCATTCGCGAGGTCAAGAATCCGCAAGACTATCGAGAACATCGTTACAATCTGTCAAGCCGCGACATCAGGACTGACACACCGGCACAAAGCCTTCGCGAGCGCAAAAAAATCACCTCAACCATAATCAGCAAAAAAATGAACAAGGGTAAGACTGTCGTGTTTCTTTCGATTCATGCCGATTATCTGCCGAATAAAACACGTGATCTGCCGATAACTGTTTATTATAGCCGTCACACCGGCATCGACGGCGGACGCTCGAAAACATTCGCCCGAAATCTGGCAAAAGCTATCACCGGCTCTGCAAAGAACAGCAAGTCACAGGGACTCGGTGTTCTCTATAAAAATCCCGCCCGTTACGAGGTGCTTATCGAGCTTGCCAATCTCAATAATCAGCACGGAGCATGGCGCCTGCGATATCACGATTACCGCGAGCGCCTTGCCAAAAAAATCACCGATGGTCTGATAGTAGCACTTCCCTGAGACTTATTTGCCCGCTTTTTTCTTCGCGTCCTCGATCACAGATGAGATGGTGACCGGCTGGCTGTTTCTGGCCTTGGAGACATCCGCCGCTGTCATGAACGCGAACATTTCTATGGTTTCTTCATGAGGGACAGGTTCGATACCGGTCTTGAAAAACTTGATGATCTCTTCCACCAGTGGAGCATAACCGCCGTAGCCGCCGCTTTCGGCACTTCCCTTTGTGCCGTAGACAAACGAGCCGTAATCATGCTTGCCCGCTCTGAGTCCCCTGAAAGTACCGATCCTGCCGTCTTTCCACACACCTGTTACGAGCTCGAAATCTTTTGTCTGCATACGGCTGACCTTCTCACATCCGGTTCCCATGAGCGTAAAGAGGATTTCCACACCGTGTACGCCGTACCAGTAGAGGTCGGGATGGTGTTCGTTCAGTGAACAGGGGCTGAATGCCTCGACGCCAATAATGTCGCCGATTTCCTCGTTGTCTTTCATCGCGATAATACCGGCACTGTAACGGAGCGACGAACTTGACCAGCAGGGAACATTCTTTGCTTCGGCGAGCTTGAAAATCTGGATGACATCCTCGAGGCTTCCCGCCATCGGCTTGTCGATAAACATCGGCAACCCGGCATTAATGACCGGAATTGCCTGTTTGAGATGCGGGCGACCGTCGACGCTTTCAAGGAGAATACCGTCCACATGTTTGCAGAGTTCCTCGACAGTATCGTACAGGACTATTCCGTGTTCCTTTATAAGCTGTTCCGTGAATTTATCGACACGGTTTGCGGAACTTTCGATATCAGGTGATCCGCCCTTATAGGCGGCGACCACTTTACAGCCGTAATTGTTCTCAGGATTGTTGATCTGCTTGGCAAACGCCGTGACATGCGAGGTATCGAGGCCAATCATACCAATACGAAAATCAGCGGCGTGAGATGTCGTGACGAGACAAGCGACTGTAATCACTAACGCAATGATACATGTACCTATGATATGTTTTTTCATTGAATCCCCCTGATACTGATGGTTAATGTAATTTAATGTTAAGTTCAACTCATTTTCTTCGGGTATTTAAATAAGAAGAATACAGCTGATATTTGTCAAGAAATAAAGTATTAAAAGAAATCTCATAGTGCTACTTCAGTTCAAAGTGTCTGCACTTTCCTGACATACTCACTGAATACTCTGAATGCATTGTCCACACAGTCAAAAGCGACTGTTTCTGGTAAATCCTCGGGACGGTGGTAAACCGGCAATGTGACACCGTCATAGCCGCGGCTGTTGACGAACAGTGGTCTTGCGCCTGAAGTCTCGAATGGTAGCGAATCCATCACCCATCCGCTGTTATCGATATGGCGGGGCTTACCGTTAATATCAAGTTCGCTGTTGATGCTGTCGGCGAGATCGCGCAGTCCTTTGTCCTGTGAGGTCAGGAGAAAATCCGGTCCGTAGGTCAGGGAATCAAACTGGAGAACATATTCGATGTTTTCGATACTGCCCTCCGCGATACGCTGTTTCGCATAATTCCGGGCACCGAGATAGCCGCCGTATTCTTCGCTGCCGGATGCAAGGAATGTCAGTGTGAACTCCTGCGGTGTTTTCGCCAGTTCCCGCGCCATTATGAGCATTACAATCGCCGAGGCCGTATTGTCGTTCGCGCCCGGGCTCGTGTATACTGTGTCGGCATGGGCGACAACCAGTATCTCCCGGTCGGTTTTCCCCGGAATGCGGCCAACAGCATTCCAACACGGCACATTATTAGTAGTTTTGACCTCGTAATGGCCGTAGACACGTGATTTTTCAGAGACAGCTTTTTCGAGCAGCGGGCGGTCGTATTTCCCTATACCGAAAATGGGCGTCCTTGCCATCTCGCCGTCACGGTATGCGTTCGAAGGGATAGCCGGCCCGTAAGAACTGATTGCAACATTGGCAAGGACCTCGCCAGTCGTGCGCTCGACAATACTGAACGGATATCCGCTGTCATTTTTACGCAGTATTCCGCGGGCACCGACTCGCGGTGTGCCCAGGCTTCCATGAAAAGGTGTTGTTTCGATACGCTGGCCGTCGACCATGAATACCGGATCACCTGTCAATTCCCAGCGCTGCAGCTGGAACTCATCAAGAAAGGTTTCGGGAAGGCTCTGCTTCATTTCTTTGTGAAAAAGCCTGATTCCGCGATTGAAAGCTTCTGAACCGACCGGCCTGGGGCCAAGTTTCGTACATGTCTCGAACAGCATTCTTTTTAGATAGTAGTAACGCCCCTCGACAGTATCTGTCGACATGCCGTTCAGTACTTCACTATCGGCATATGACTTCCCTGACGGGAGTGCCGCTGATAACGAAGCGATGCCGGTGGACTTGATAAACGTTCTGCGTTTCATTGTGTGGTCCCCGTTTCATGTACCGTTCTCCGATTCAAAATAACTTGAATCGTCACCATCAATCTCGTATGATTATACTACAAAGCAAATGCTGCACCTGTCAAGACGGAAACTGACAGAAAGATCGTATGGAGATGAGCTTATGCCCGCATTTGTTCTGATTCTTGTGATGTGTCTTGGCCTAAGTGTTCATTCTGCTCAGGCTTCCGAGAACGATTCAAATGCCGCATTTGCCGATTTTGCGGGCGAAACGGTTCTCATGAAACCGGACATTGTTAAGCAACTGCTCAATGACAGTGAGCATACGCCGCTTCTGATTGACAGCAATGGTGACGGAAAAGTTGACAGGAAATATTTTATCGATACAGATGAACGTCATGGTGACCGTTGTCAGCCGCTTGTGGTTATGGTGATAGACGAGGATGGTGATATGGGTTCCTCTGGCATCACCGATCTCGACAGCGACTGCTATGTGGCTGACTGGCACGGTGATGGCACTATCGACAGGATTGTCGATTACAACGATCTTGATGGCGATAACGATGTCGACGAACAATATCTGTACCAGTGGACTGAAAATGAACATCTGAAAAACCGGATGCCTAAGAAAGTGTCGGACAAGGCTTATCTTGTTGCATGGGCCAAAGATTACGGCGATGACAACCGCTTGTGGTATCATACTAATTATGAATATGGTCAGCACATTACCCAGTGGAAAACCGATTTCAATGGCGATGAAATGTTTGTCTATCTCTTTTTCTTCGACCGCGAGGAGCAGAAACTGATACCGATCTGGGAGAATGCCTTTTCATTTTATGATCTCGATGACGACACTTTTTCCGAGGAAGTGGTCCGTTTTTCCGGAAGCGGAATTAATGCCGAGAATCTCAGGTACAGTATGGATCTCGACAATGACAGCGAAAAAGACAATGTGCATGATTTCGATTTCTCTCTTTCCTGCATCGGCCCGGTATCTTTTGGTGAATCCGACAGCGAACGGGTAATGATCCGCGGCCGTGTGACTGAGCCCATCTTACGCTGGGACCGTATGCGACAGATTTCGAAAGAGGCGAGATGGAATCAGATTCATCTCACCTGGGATGAAAACGACTGCAATGTCGATCCCCTGCCCGGTCGGCTGCATAACGAGCGCTGGGAAGGTGTCATCAGCCACGATAACGAGTATATCCCTCGTGTGGGCGGCCCTTCCTGCGGGCCGTATAACAAACGCAATGAAGTCGATACCGATGCTTCGGGCGGAATGCAGATGTATTTTTCTCCGGTCGATGCCCGTTTACATCTTTTTGGGGCGGAAAGCGGCTGGATCGCTGTTGATTATGATTATGACACGATACCGGATATGCGTATCGAAATGGAAGACCGCGACGGCAATGGCTATTTCGACCTGTGGCGTTATGATACAGATGCGGACAACAGTGATGAAAGGATTGTTAAATGTGAAAGTGATGTGAAAGAACTGTTGCCATTCGACTATAATGAACTTCAGAAATATCACACTCCTTCAGTGCAAAAATCAGTGGATGAAAGCGAACGAATGATTCGCGCAATGAAACACCTTCTTTCTGATGCAGGTCAGGACGGTGATAACATTGAAACATATTATTACAATGAACTTGCCGCATATGATCCGGATTTTGCTCTCGGGAAAAAAATGCTTGCAAGTGTCGAGTCAAGACGCTATTACTATGATCTGATACGTGAACGATACTGGGGCGCTGTCAGTGATCGTTTTAACGTCAGGAAATGGTTTGAGAATTGCCGGAAAGCCTATGATTGCGGCGATATAGCTTTAGCGGCTGAAATACTTGAAAACGTAGCGAAATAATCATACACAATCAGGAGAAAAGAACATGAAGACATTTTTTAAACTGACAGCAGCGGCACTTCTGTTTTGCGTGCTATTATCAGGTTTCGCATATTCCGAAACCGGCTATCCGTGGCGTCAGCAGCTCATTCTTGAAAGCGATGCGGCAACAGTAGCTCTCGATCTGGCCGGTGGTGCATTCAGCGATTTTCACATGAAAGGCTCGAACCTGAATCCCCTGAGTTGGAATCCCCCGGAGAAAGGCAAGATCAAGGCCCAGTCTCTGGGGCATTTCATCTGTTTCGATCGCTGGGGTGGGCCACATGAGTCTGAAATCAAGAACGGGATGTCTTTTCACGGTGAGGCCACCCAGGTTGTCTGGGATGTGCTTCAGAAAGCTACAAAAGGCGCTGGCGGAACAAGCGCTGTTGCTCACTGCTCCCTGCCCATAGCGGGACTGTCGCTCGAACGTAAAATGCAGCTTTCCTCTAAGGGCGCGGTCATGAAAGTCGAGGAAAAAATCACCAACGATAACAAACTCGGCCGTATTTACAATATTGTCCAGCATCCAAGCATCGCGGCGCCTTTTCTCGATGAAACAACTGTTGTCGACGCCAATGCGTGGAAAGGCTTTGTCCAGGGGGATTCTTGGCCCGATCCAGCGGCTTACACGATATACTGGCCGGAGACCGCCTATAAAGGACAGTTTGTCGATCTCAGGAAACTCGGCGCGAATCACGCCCCTGATGTTACGTCATTTATTTTTAAAGATGATGTCGAGACAGGTTGGGTAACAGCTTGCAATGCCGGTAAAAACCTCATGATCGGTTACATCTGGGACCTTGATGAATATCCCTGGCTTAATATCTGGCGGAATGCAAAAGAAGGTAAACCTGCGGCACGCGGCCTCGAATTTGGAACTACAGGTCTGCACAGGCCTTTTGGCGATATGGTTGCCGCCAGCCCAATATATAATACGCCCATTTATGAATACATCAATACGGCTGAAACGATCACCAAAAGTTATACTGTTTTTCTCGCAGAAATACCGGCCGATTTCACCGGTGTCGGTGATGTAAAAGCCGTAAACGGCAGGATTACTGTCACTGAACGCGAGGGTGGCAACGGCCATAAGATTGTTATCAATTACTAAGAAAGTGAAAAATAGTCACTACTATCATTACCAATTAATATTTTAGCTTGACAGAAAGCCGCATAAATAAGAAATTACTGGTATAATGTCAATTACGCTATAGCAGTTTGCCCGGATAAAGAAGGAGGTATTATATGCGGCTTTTAACACGTTCCGATTTCGATGGTCTCGTGTGTGCCGTGTTGCTGGAGGAAATGGGTGTGATCGATTCATATGATTTCGTCCATCCGAAAGATGTTCAGGAAGGCAAGGTCAAGGCTAACGAAAACGATGTCGTTGCCAATGTACCATATATTCCAGGTTGCGGTCTCTGGTTCGACCATCATGCAAGCGAGGCGGAACGGCTCGAACTTCGCAAGCTGAAATTCAAGGGCGAGACCCGTGAGGCACCCAGTGCCGCACAGGTTATCTGGGACCATTACGGCGGTGATGATACATTCAGGAGCGAGCTCAAACCGCTTCTGAACGCTGTCAACAAGAGCGACTCAGGAAACCTTACTGCCGAAGAACTTCTTTATCCCCAGGGATACATACTTCTTTCGTTCGTAATGGATCCGAGAACGGGTCTCGGACGTTTCAAGGATTTTCGTATCAGCAACTACCAGCTCATGATGGACATGATCAAATACTGCCGTACGAAAACCATTGATGAGATTCTGGCTCTTGATGATGTGAAAGAGCGTGTAGAGCGTTACATCGATCATTCTGAACGCCACATGAAAATGCTCGAACGCTGCTGTGAAATCCATGACAATGTGATCGTTACCAACCTTCTCGGAGAGGAGACGATCTATACGGGCAATCGCTTTATTGTCTACGCCCTCTACCCTGACCAGAATATCGAAATCAGGGTTCAGTGGGGTAAAGAAAAAGAGAATGTCACTTTCAGCTGCGGCCACAGCATTATCAACCGCACAAGTCAGACCAATGTTGCCAAGCTCATGCTTCGATATGGAGGTGGTGGCCACGAAAAAGTCGGTACCTGCCAGGTCCTTATCGAGTATTGGGAAGAAGTTCTCAGAGAGCTCATTGAACAGATGAAGCGGGACGGCTGAGTGCAGGGTACATTAATAATAAAAAAGGCGCCGTATACCGGCGCCTTTTTTTATTCTAAGAGCTAACAGAAGCATGAAATAAAATTTTGATATTAGGCAAAGAATCCGTATAATTATTATAAATAAGTGTTCAGGACAATCTTGTCCAATGAATAGTTTCTCGTAACTATGTGTCGACAGGAGTATTATGTGATAAGCTACCTGAAAGCCGTCCCTCTCTTCTCTTCTCTCGATATGTCCGAGTTGGATATTATTTATCTCCACTCAAGTCGAATGAAATATCCTAAAAAGAAAGTGATTTTCCTTGAGAACGAAGACGGTGATAAACTGTATGTCATTCTGAAGGGAAGCGTAAAGATTATAAAAGTGTCAGAAGCTGGTGAGGAAATTATACTAGCCATACTTCGTGAGGGAGAATTTTTCGGTGATATGTCGCTGCTTGACGGGAAACCGCGTTCGGCTACTGTTATAACAAACGAGGACAGCCAATTGCTCATAATAGACAGGACTAATTTCGAGAAAATGGTTCTGACCTATCCGAAAATATCTCTGAAGATAATGAGAGAACTGACATCACGCCTCAGAAAAGCGGATGAGCTTATTGGAAGCCTTGCTTTTATAAACGTGAATGGCCGTATTGCCTCGCTGCTTATGCAGATTGCCGAGGAGCGTGGTGAAGAATGTGAAGAGGGTATTTTCATTAAATCCCGTCCCACACACCAAGAGATTGCAAATATGGTGATCAGTTCCCGCGAAACAGTGACACGTGTTCTGAAACAGTTTGAGGAAAAAGGCTTTATCCGCATGTCAGGTAAAGATATTACCATAATAAATAGTGAAAAATTTGAATACAGTATTTGAAATCCTCGATTGATTTTCTTCTTCCCAACCTCCCGGAAATGTACCTCGCCAAAGATTTCCAAACACCTGATTATTGCTGCAAGGTGTCTGCAAGTAGATTTCAAATGCAATATATATGCATGTTTAAAGCTTGCTGAAGATTATGCCGGGTTGCGAGTATGTGATTGCCTGTGTCAGAACCAGTAGCCGATATTGAGATGGGTGTATCGTGCGTTTTCCCGTGAGCTCCAGGTAAGTGAGAATTGAGCCGGGCCAATCATGCTGTCGATTGCGTATGAAAAACCCAGTCCATAAAAAAGAGACTGATCCTCGTAGAGGTCTTTGATCTCGTCGCCAAAATTGCCGGCACTTACCCTGAATGAAAGATACTGTTTGTTGACCATTTCGTAACGAAGGCAGATCTCTCCGGCCGCGACAGCTTTTCCCGCAACCTGGAGATAATTGACGCCGTCGAATGGGATGAGTTCCGTATGACGCCGATTATATCCTCCGAGATAGTAATAAAAAGCGGGATGGATATTGTCGCCTCTTACAAGGCCGAGATACAGATTCCTCTTGATAGCGAACTTGTTTCCGATTGGGTCTACCCTGCTTGCTTCGTAACGGAACTGTTCGCATGGCTCATCAAACACGTCCTTTTTGCTGGATATGAAGACTGGGGTCATGGATAACACCTCGACACAAAATTTCTTGCCGGTTCGTGGAAAATAGCTGTGATCGTATGTGTTGACGCTGAAACTTGCGTGGAATCCCATGTACCCCATTCTTTTTGCGCCGGGATATTCTACACCGAGCAGTTTTTCCAATCGCGCATATCCATAATGAGCACCTGCTTTGAAGCTCGCCGTATTCGAGTCGACGGTCATTACATTTAGTTCTGTCAGGAAATATTCATACTTGTAATTTGCCGTATGCTCATCATTGTCATACCTTGGGGCGAGAAGATCACCGGAATGCCAGTCAAGAGACATCCCGAGACCGGGGTCGCGCCTGATATAGGTAAAATAACTTGCTTTAAAAGCGGAGCTTTCTCCAATAATTGTACTCGTCGACAGTTTCGAACCTTCGAAAATTTTGTTTCTGAACATTGAGTTCAGAATAATTGCCGTTTTCAGGTCACTGCCGTAACGAAGACCGAAACGGAAATACTCGGAATTTGCCTCTTTGACATCGATAATAAGTCTCGTGCCGCCCTTTTCCGCGTGAAGACGGTATTTCACACTTTCAAAATACCGGCTGCCATAAAGACGGCTGATTGCTTTTTCTATGTCTTCCGGTTTCATCCAGGAATCGTCGTGAAGTGCAAGTTTTGCCCCGACAAGGCCGCGCGACACATTATCAAGTCCTTTAACATCTATTTTTTTTATATAGACAGCCCGTGGTTGCGGATGTAATCTGACAGGCCCTTCATTTCCCCGGCTGGCGAGTATTTTCAGGTGCTCGATGCTGTTTTGCGCGGCGATTTCACCGGTTTTTATAATATCTACAGCTTTATCGAAGCTCATCGTATCGTAAGCGGATACATCGGGCCTGATAACCAGATCGGCGAGTTCTCTCTGTTCCTGGGCCCTTGGCGAAATACGATAATTGAGAGTCTGTTCGAATATATCGACGACAGAATCGAGTTTATCGCGGGTTTTCAATAATTCTCCGACATCGACGGCGATTACGATATCAGCCCCCATATCGAAGCAGTCTTCCACGGGGATATTGCGTGCCACACCGCCATCTATGAGCAGGGTGCCATCAATTTCAACAGGTGTGAAAACAGAGGGGATTGACATACTTGCGCGCAGGGCATCAGGCAGGAAGCCGGAGCGAAGAACAACGGCGTCGCCAGTCTCAATATTTGCGGCGACACAGCGAAACGGAATAGGGAAATCCGCGAAATTATCGACGTTGTAAACCGGCCAGCAGAGGCGCGAGAGCATGAGCTGAATATTGTAGCCATTGATAAGGCCAGAAGGCAGTTGAAGTTTATTGTCTATAACGGGGATCGATCCGATGAAAAGACTTGATTCTTCTTTTTCCTCCATCGATATGTCATTCAGCGGCATCGCGTCAGAGAGCATGAATACCCAGTCCTGATCCGCTATCTGTTCAATTTCTTCAACGGTGTAGCCGATGGAATACAATGCGCCGATGATGCTTCCCATGCTGGTGCCGGCAATAAAGTCGATGGGGACACCAACTTCCTCAAGAACCTTCAACACACCGATATGAGCTAGGCCTTTCGCACCACCGCCGCTTAGGGCGAGACCGATTTTCGGGCGGTCCACATCTTCTTCAGCGTGAGATATGTCTGCCGGAAACGATAAGGCAATAATCAGCAGCAGGAAAAGAAGGGCTGATTTTCCGGATACTCTCATCTGTACAATCCTCTATGGTGTTAAGCGCGTTTTTACAATTTATTATCTATCCTCTTATATATCAATACAAAATTGAAATATCAGATTTTGACTTACGATGTGAAGATGCGGTTTGTTTCATGTAAAAATACTTGCTTTAGTATTCTTAAACCCGGATATTCGAAATATCCCCGTTGTAAAGTGGCACTCGCTTGAGTTTGCTCACAGTGATTACACACCAAAACGAAAGTCTGTGCATGGTTTTCTTTATTTTCGCAGTAAGTGTTTTGTCAATGGTCATCAGCTATGTCTGGTGGCGTCTTGTTATTCCGGCTGGATTGAGTGGACCGCTTTACATCTCTTCTATTATCTTTGCCATTATTCTTCTTGCATTGCCGTTTGTGTCGGTATTTCTGCGCTTTGCCGGTCATCAGAACATTCTGATATATTGCCTGACCTGGCTGACCTTTGTTCTGCTCGGTATGGTTACAATGCTGTTTCTTTTCATCGCGGCTCGCGATTTATTGCTGCTTACAGGAATGCTTTCAGGAAAACTTATATCGGTAATATATGGAGAAAGGCCGCTTCCCGGTGTTGTCGCGTCAATGCTTGGACTCGTTAGAAATGGCGGTCTTGTCAGGATGAGTAATCTCGCTCTCATTATAATAACTGGCTTTATGATTGCCTGGGGGCTGTTTACCGCGTCGCGAGGCCCGAAAGTCGAGGAAATAGAAATCGGCATCAACAATCTTGGCTCGGCTTTCGATGGTTTTCGTATCGTGCAGATATCAGACCTTCACGCCGGATCGACAATTACTCTCAAGCAGTTTAAGCGTATTCTTACTATGACACAGGAGCTTGAAGGCGATATGATTGCGTTGACCGGGGATGTTGCTGACGGGAAACCATCATCCTTGCCTGCGTATATTGAAGCCTTGAAAGTTCTGGATGCGCCGTTTGGCAAGTAT
This sequence comes from Candidatus Latescibacterota bacterium, assembly GCA_963668435.2. GTDB lineage: Bacteria > Latescibacterota > Latescibacteria > Latescibacterales > Latescibacteraceae. Next base: position 105,647 of record CAXXSC010000010.1, on the reverse strand, counting down.
TTCGTTACCGGTAACCACGAATATTATTCCGGTGTGGATAAATGGATTGCAGCAATGAAAGGTGTTGGTTTCGAGGTTTTGCTGAATAGTCATCAGGTCATTGAAAAAAATGACAACCATCTCGTAATTGCCGGGGTCAGTGATTATGAGGGCGGTCATTTACGTCATGGTCATGATTCGGATCCCCATGCCGCACTTGCCGGAGCACCGGAGAACACGCCATCGATACTACTCGCCCATCAGCCATTAAGTATTCACGAGGCAGAAAAAGCCGGATTCGATCTTGTTCTTTCCGGGCACACGCACGGTGGCCAGTATCTGCCCTGGAATCTCTTTGTCGGAATGCAGCAGCCCTATGTCAAGGGACTTCACATGCAAAACGGAACCGCCATCTATATCAACCGCGGCAGCGGTTACTGGGGGCCTCCGCTCAGGGGCGGTGTTCCCGGTGAGATTACGGTTATTACTCTCCGGAGCAAGTAGTCAAACTCGATTGTTCCGAGCATTCTTACGATTCAAGACTCTCGATTTTGAGATCGGTCAGATACATAGCTCCGTTCTCGATGAAAAAGCCGAATTTACCCGCTTTACCATCTGGCAAATCCCCCTCGATTGACGGCATATTTTTATTTGCCAGCACCACTTTCCCGTTTCTTATCTCCAAATTAAATCCATAGGCGACACCATCGATGATATTGAACCACGAACGGGCAAGTGTGTTTTTTTCGCCATTCGTATATGACGCAAGATACATGTTGCCGTCCGGGCCGTATTTACTTGTCAGCACACCCTCGACACGATTGCTGGAATCGTCGCTTGCGCAGGCAATGACTCCCATGTGCGAGGCCTTGTCTTTTGCTGCCGAGAAACAGATGCGGGCATTGTTGATGTTGTCGATATCAATTAATACAAAAGCCTTGCCTTCACCTGATTCGAGCCTGAAATGCCCGTCTTGTATGGTTGCCACTGCATTCTCACCGATGACTTTAAAACGGTCGGGTGATAGAGTCGATGTGCCGCCAAGTGTTAGATAACGATCCGCTTCACTTCCCTGTGCTCCAGATGAAAAACTGTCGGAAATATAATCGATATAAGGGAAATGCTGGGATTTCTGCACAACAATCACACGGCCATCCGGGTACGGATATACCATGTTGTATCCCATTGGCGAACAGACATTTGCAACTCGTGACAGCACTGTCATGCTGCCGATTGTATAGCTGTAATTTTTGTGTTCATGTCCCACAAGCATGGCTTTGGCGCAGCTATAAGAGCTGATGAGTTCACCAAACGCTTCCTTGTTCAAATAAAATTCAGGCGGTACATGAGCGAACAGCAGGACCGGAATACTGGCGGATTCGGCCTCGTCCAGAAGTTTTTTGAGCCAGGACATCTGTGTGTCGTCGATACCATACTCGGTGTTTCTGTCACTCAGAATTTGATTGGGGTTCGGCAATAGTGAATTAAGCCAGATCAAACGCCAACTGTTAATGTCGCGATAGCCGTATGGATCACCGAAACGAGATCGCCATTCATCGAGTTCGGATTCACTCTCATAGATCGGATCGGGCACCTCATGATTGCCGATGACAGGTATTGCCGGGTGATTGAGCGAATCGATGAATTTCTTTTCGAAATCAAGCTGCTTAATATATTCGTCGTGGGGCGGCTGGAATGCCGAGCCGGCATCGATAACATCACCACCGTGGATCGAAATGTCCGGTTTCTCGCGATTCAGTGTCTTCACAAGATCCAGCATGCGTTCTTTCGTGTGGCGAAACTGTTTCGATCCCCAGTTCTTATAATGATCAGGCCAATAATGATGGTCGGCAACAAACGCCAGTTTGAGAGAGGCCCCTTCAGGGACAAAATCCGATTCGAAGATGACGGTGTTTTTTCTTTTATCGACTGCTTTTTCCTTGCCACCGGATTGTGTACAAGCTCCGAACGGAACGGATGCAGCGGTGAGCGCCAAAGTTTTTAGAAATGATTTACGTGTTATTTTTACGGTGCCTTTTTTCTCCATTGTCATCCCCGTTGCCATTGTTATTCGCTATTAACGTAGTCAGAAAATACGGGAAGAGAGACGTAATTACAAGGATAAATAACTTTAAGCGTATTATTAAAAAAATCCTCGAATAGTTATTTCGAGGATTTTGATTAATACAGTTTTGGGATTTATTGCTGATACATCTTTTTAGTTTGATTGTTGTGTTTCGCCGCTTCCTTGTGGTGTCGGGGCAGCTGAGAATATCAGCTTATCGATGAGATATACCTGGCTTTTATCGAGTTTTACCGGGCTGTGGGATACAATGTATTTTCTAATCCTGATACTGTCGAGATTAGCACATATCTGGTATGGCTCGAACTCGATGGGATTTTCAGGGTCGGGTGTCAGAAAAATCGTCTTTTCGCCGATCTTGTCTGAGTAATAAACTTTGCCGTCAGTGCCCTCGAATCCTGCATGTGTAATGAAGTATTTCGGATTTGCATCGACCGTTATCTCTTTTGGTAAAGGGCCGCCGGAACATGAAATGATGACAAGCACCAAGAAAATAACCGCGGAAAAATCCATAATGATTTTTTTCATCACCGCCTCCTTGCTGATGTGAATCAGACAATATCGATCTTCAAAATCATTATTTGTTTTATGGTTGTATGATAATAAAAATGTGAGATTTGTAAAGGGGGATATTTTGTATTTAAAGTTAGAGGTTATGGCGTAGAGGATTTTCCAAAGAACCCAAAAAAAATCCGGCACGAATATGCCGGATTGATTTATGGTGGGCGATACTGGATTCGAACCAGTGGCATCCTCCTTGTAAGGGAGGCACTCTGAACCAGCTGAGCTAATCGCCCACAGAATATGTGATTATCTTAAGTTTTCCTCGTCGGGAGGATTGTCGGTCTTTTGGCCAACTCCGGTTAACAGTGCCACAGGAATGGCAACAAGATATCCGAGAACGAGCACGATCGGACCGAGTGTCAGCGACGTGAAACTGTTTGCCGAGCCGATCATAAGGAAGACATAACCAAGCACAACGACGCCAAGAGCGGCATAATAATAAATTATATTTTTCGACAAATCAGTTTTTTTCGGTAATCGACGCTGCATACCTAGTCTCCCTTCGAGATTCCTAAAATACGAAATACCTGTCATGCAGTCAAGAAGATTAGCGCGAAAAACCATCAAACTTCTTTAAACGGCAATTTCCGTTCTTGACAGGGGCAACGGATAATCGTATTTTTCACTTTACCTATTTTTCAGCGATATTATCATGCTGTTCCAGTTGAATTTCATAATTTATTTCCATACAGGAGGAACGGGATGTTTTACAAACCGGAAGGTATCGCTCCGGCCATGTTGACTGCCTTCGATGAGAACGGCCAGGTCAATGAGGATGTGCAGAAAGATATTGTCGATCACTGTATTAACAGCGGATGTAAAATGCTTTTTGCTGTTTCCAGTGTCGGTGAGTTTGTGCACATGGAGGTCGAGCAGAGCTGCCATCTCATGGATGTTGTTGTTAAAGCTGCCGCCGGACGGGTTCCCGTTCTTGTCGGTGTTACCGCAAGCCACATTGAAAGATCGATCGAGCTCGCAAAATACGCGCGAGAAATCGGCTGCAAGGGCATTGTCTGTTCCCCGCCCTACTATTATACAGTTACGCAGGAAATGATCGAACGTCATTATGAGCTGCTTGCCGAGGCTGTACCCGATCTTTCCATCATCATGTATAATATACCGCTTTTCTCGACACCGCTGTCCTACGATCTGGTGAAACGTGTTTCCACAATTCCTAATGTCGTGGCAATGAAAGACTCCTCGGGCAGCCTGTGTGATATGATCCATTTCATGGATAAGGTCAGGTTGATCGGATCCAATATCCATATCCTTTCCGGTCGCGAGGAGAATGTTTTCACCTCAACGATGCTGGGCGGCAAAGGTGCAATGGTTGGTACGGCGACCATTTTCCCGGAAATCCTGGTCAAGATCTACAATGCAACTCTGGCCGGAGACTATGACACGGCACGCAATCTTCAATTTGCCATCTGTCTTTCCATCAGGACCATGTTCAGCGTTCCGTTCCCGCTCGGCTTCAAGGCGGCGATGGAGGTGCGCGGATTCAAGATGGGGCCGCCGAAAGCAGCTTTGACGGACTCCGATCTCGCAAAGGCCGAGGGCTGTAAGAAACGCCTCCACTCCATCCTTTCCGAGCTTTGCGAATACGCCGATGTCCCCCTTATCAAAGGGCGCGGTCTCTGATATCGCCGATATCGTCGATGACAATGAAAAAGCCTCCGTTTCTGACGGAGGCTTTTTTTATCGCAACTGCGATAGTGATTAGAACAGCATTGTCCCGACGACCGCTGTATCAATGTAGAGTTCATTGTCATCGAATGAGGTTGGTGCTGACCGATCACGGATATGGACCATAAGACGGAAACTGTCATATCCCATGCGTATTGCATATTCACGAGCCATGCGTTTCGACTCCTCAAGTGCGTTCTGTTTTGCAGCGTCGAGGTCACCGAAATAGCGGAGGTTCGAAGGCGAATAAAGCGCAAAACGGCCGTCTGTATGCTGCATGATCTTCATGTCGATATGGATACCGCCACTCCCTGATGCTGCGCCGATCGCATTGGCAACCTCTGCATATGGCGGAAATGCTTTTTCGCATTGAAGATGGCTGTCGATACCATTGAGCAGATATTCCGCAGGTGCACCGATGCCGACCAAGGGATAGTTGAGTTTATACTCAACAGTCAGTGCTGATGATTTTCCGAATGAGGACTGGCAGAATTTACAGCCAGGAAATGCCTCGTGTGCCTCGCCTCCGGCAATTGTTTCTGTTATGACTGCTGCGGCCATCTTGCGCTGTATCTCATTCCAGCACTGCGAGATAAACTGGTTGGTGTTGAGTCCGCTTCTTTCGGTGTACAGACTGAGCATGGTTTCTGACGCGTTGTTTTCCCACAGAGACAATTTGCCCATATAGTGAAGAATATCTGTGGGCGTAAGGCCGCTTCGCCTGACAATACCGAGTTTTTCGAGGTTGTCAGTTCCGATAATAGAGAAATACGGGTAGACAAGACGCTCGCTCAGTTCAATAATCGAGCAGGGACGAGCCCGCAATATGTCGATGATTCTTTTTTCGCGGTCGGAAAGATAAGACTGGCTGTCAGGTTCGCGCATGAGTAGAAAGTGTGTACCGGGCTGTACCAGCGTGTAATCAGAGGCTGTATAGCTTTTCATGGCCTTAAGCTGTTCTATTGATTCCGGATGCTCTGCGGTAAGGCGGGTTATCGGAATTATTCTTTCGGGTCCGACTTGAAGATTGCCGTTCTTCCATGCGATTTCACTGTCACCTCCGAGACCGATTGTCCTGATATCGACCGCTTGTATCGCCGTGCGATAAGCGCCGATAACAGCACCGCGGCCGGTTCTTCTTGCCGATCCTTTTTCAATGATCGCGATGTCCGATGTCGTGCCGCCCATATCTACGAGTACGCATGATTCGCTGTCATTGAGAAAGCGTACACCTTTGACGGAGGCCGCAGGGCCTGAAAGAATTAGACGTACAGGCTGTTCGAGGGCCTCTGCCGTGTTCATAAGGCTGCCGTCAGTAGTCACAAGCCGTATATCGGCTTGAATCCCCATGTCGGCGATAACCTGTGTCAGTGATTTGACAAGAGACGCTATAACCGGCAAAAGGCGGGCATTGAGAAGCACTGTATGGGCGCGTTTCACGGAATCGATATCATCTGAAAGTTCATGGCCGGCGGCAACCGGCAGATTGAATCGTTCGCTTAGGAGTGATTTTGCTTTTAATTCATGTTCAGGATTTCGAACTGCGAGATATGAGGATATTGCGAACGCCTCGACCCCTTTTTGTACCATGCTGGCTGCTTGTTTCATGAGTTGCGAGGTGTCAAGTGCTTCCGTTTCCTCTCCATAAATGTCATGACAGCCGGGTACTACGGCTTTTATATCATGACTTCCGGTTTCGATCAGGGATACTGATTCCGGACGGTAGCCAATCAGGATAAGGCCGGTTCTTGCCCCTTTTCCCTCAACAATTGCATTTGTCGCGAGAGTTGTCGAGAGTGCCAGGCGGCACGAAGATTTGAGTAAAGGTACCGGAATTTGTCCAAGAGCTTTGCCGATGCCTATTGCAAGATCATTGTGTGTTGTCGGTGACTTTCCTGTCGCAAGTATAGCGTTATCCCTGAGTGAGACAATAGCGGCATCCGTGTAGGTGCCGCCTGCATCGATGCCGATAACACGGTCGATATCATTTCGATCCTCGCTAAATTCCACCGCATCAATTTCTTCAAAATCAGCGATATAGCTGAAATACCGCTGGTATTCTTCGCAGGTAAGAGACGCATCGCTCATTTTATTGTGCGTGGTCACTACATCATGAACGCTGCCTATTACAATGGTTTGGCCGGGATCGACTACAAGGAAACGCTCATCATCCCAGTTACCGGCAAGAAGGTCCTTTAACAGGCTTAGGTCGCCGCGAACCTCCTCGTATTTCCAGTTGCGGCTCTCGCAGAATGCCTGCGCTTTTTTTTCAAGACGTTTTCCGCTTTTGAGACCGCTGTTGACATAAGCTCCGCGAGAATAGTTCTTAATCCAAGCCTGTTCCTGTTGATCGATGACATAGCGTGCCAGTTCCTCGTCGCCGAATTTTTCCACATAGTCTTCATATTGTTCCTCAAACTGGTGGTAGACTCCAGCGTATTTCTCTGACATTCCGGGCTGCATGGCGCCACCGACGAAACCGGGTGTGAACCAGTATGTTCCCGGTGCACGCGAAAATTCTTCCAGATAACGTTCTTTTGAGCCGAGAAACAGTGTTATGCAATCGTGGGCGCGAGGCATGACAATAGTGAGCTTTTCACTGGAAAGGCCCACTGTCCCGCGGGAACATATCCCGTAGGCGAGAAGGACAGCGTCATAAGGCGTATCTGCGTTTTCCGCACGGCTGATTTCCTCACGAAGCAGATAGTTCAAACGGTCCGGATCGCGATGAAGTCCTTGTTCCAGCCAGACAGTTTCTATGTTTGCCGACAGCGATATGTCAGAAAGTATGAGTTCGAATTCCTGCTTGAAAACACCGCAGGCTATGATAAGAAAGTGCTTGATAATATCCTCCGTACGCATTGTTATGCAATACTATATGCTATTATAGTTATTCTTATCCGTGAGTGCCTATCTGCATGAATAGAAGATAATTTTCTTTTGCGGCATCAGTCAGCGGATCGGAAAATGGCGTCGATGACTGCGAGAGAATGAACGGCTTTCCTGTATCACGTGCATCGTCGAGGCACCTTGTTACCATGCTTTCGAGTTCGTTACGGTTGCCGCTGTTGATGACGACATCATCGACACCGCCAAAGACCACTCCCCTGCCGTTTGTGATTTCAAGTGCCTCGGCTATACTGACATCGCCATTGGGTGCCGGCTCGAAAGGTTCCATAAAAGCAAAGCCCATATCCCAAACGTCGTTTAACACACCTGATACAGCGCCGTGGGAATGAAATGATGCCGGAACATTGTAACGGTTTGTGATTTCGATGACTTTTTTGTAGAACCAGCCGTCAAAGCGCATGAAATCATCGCGGCTCATGAATGGCGGTGCTGCCATCTCTGCACCTATCAGGCGAAGGATGAACGGGCAGCCGGTTTCACGGCACAGCGTTTCTATTGATACGAGCATACGTTCGCCGATGGAATGAACGAGCGTTTCTATTTTATCTGTTTCGAGACGGGCCTTGATGAAAAACTCGTCTGTTGCCATCATTTCACATGCCGTGTAGAAAGGATCGGGTGTTTCTATATATGGGATACCGTGTGAGCCGACTTGCTTTTCTTTGGCTTGAACAGCCGAAATAACGGGAGTGATTGGGGCTAGTGATTCGAGGCCGAGAAAGAAATCGAGATCTTCATCAGATTCTATCCAGCGCTTCCTGTTTTTCCATGATGAGTCACCGGGAGTTCGGATCTCCTCCATGCTTAGTTCACGATTGGCGTTGCCGCTGAGTGTGAAACGCTTAATAACGCTGCTGTCTTCTAGTTTTTCCTCGAATTCGCGAATGCAGATGTCGCCGTCACCAATGGCAAGCTGTCCCTCGAAAGGATAGACTTTCGGGAGAAGTGTACAGTTATCGAGGGCGTAATCGCACAGTTCCCGATAACTTTCTCGTTCACCATGCCAGCCGAAAGGATCCAGGCCGAACGGTACCACCACTGGTGGCCAGAAAGCATCGCCATCCATCAAACTGTAAAGTGCGTTTCTTCCCTGCGGCATTATATCACCTCTCGAATTTCAGTAGTGCGCAAGGCTGCCGGTAGCTGTTGCTGTCGACAGCAAAATATGAGCGCTCCATTGTGTCGTTTACGTAATCAGCCCTGGCAAAACCGCATAGCCAGGGATTGTCGCCTGATGGCGGTCCAATATTTGTATATAGCTGTGAAACCGGTATGGCAATTTCAACTGTCCAGAATCGATCGCCGTCGCCTTCTTGGGCACTTCCGCCATAAACAGTGGATGCAACCCTCACCCCATCGCAATTCCAGTCGTGAAGCTCCTTAATCGAACCATTCGATGTGTCGATAAGGCAAAATGTGTCGGAAAATACACCATTTGGCGCGATGCGAAACAATGCAACTGTTGCGGGATTCATGTCCGGGTCAAGAAGTAGCGTCACATGATCGGACTTTTCGATTTCTCCATCTCTGTTTTTTGCTGTTGTGGCGGCATCTCTGTCATGGCATTCGAAAGCAATGAAGACAGTGCTGTCGCGCCAGGCAGTCCTGACTACAGTGGGCTTAACATCCTGTTCCTCGGATATTGACGTCAATGATATCGTGTTAGCTTTTTTCCAGCACGGCTCATTGACTATGCCGTCAATGACGGGTTCGTTTTCACTGTAATATGCCGTAACGGAGAAATCCCGTTCGATGAATTTTGCCTTTCCCGAACATCCCTGGAGAAGAAAAAACACCACCAGTCCTGTTAGTGATAATGTAATATACGAACGCATGATATTCCTCGTTATGATATTGAATTGAATATATTATCTGTCTGAGGTCGAGTCAACGCTTTCATGTATCTCATTTAATCGGGCATATACCGAAAACCCTTGAGGATACGTGAATTTATTATGTATATTGTTAAGCATGAAAAAGGAAAATACAACATTACCGGACCGCATCGTTTTTTTCTCTGATGCTCATCTCGGCATGCCTGGTGATACCGAAGAACATGTGGAACGTGTCGCGGCATTTCTGAGAAGCCTCGAAGGCCGTGTATCGCATATTTATATCCTCGGTGATCTGTTCGATTTTTGGTTCGAGTATGCGAGTGTTGTACCTAATATCGCTCCCTCTGTTGTGCTGGAACTGTACAATCTTGTCCGTAGTGGCGTAGAGATAACCCTTTTCTGTGGTAATCATGATTACTGGCTGGGCCCCTACCTCACTGACAGCATCGGGCTTTCAGTTGTTGAGGACGGCAAGGTTGTCGAGCATCAGGGACGCCGTCTGTACATGCATCATGGCGACGGACTCTATCCGGATGATCATGGCTACCGTATATTGAAGAAGGTGCTGAGAAGTAAGATATCCATTTTTCTTTTCCGGCTCCTGCATCCCGATTTTGCCAGGAAGCTGGCGATGATCAGCTCAAAATCTTCGAGGACACTTCTGGCGCCGCCGAAAAAAGATGAGATATTCGCTGAACTTTTCCGTAAAATTGCCGACGAACGTCTCCATGGCGGCTATGATGCCGTTATTTACGGCCATAGCCATGTCAAGATGCTGGAAAAACGGGAAAAAGGCATTATGGTGCTCCTCGGCGACTGGGTGCGTCACAACAGCTATCTGGTGCTTGAGGAAGGTGAATTCGAATTACACGACTGGGCAATTGACAGGGAGGCTGGCAATGGCTGAAATTTTCAGTAAGACTTTAACGAAGGACTCCATACTCGAACGTGTTGGTGATATCGCTCAGATATGTGATGCAAGACTAATGTCATTTCAGGATGGCCGGGCTGAAGGTGTTAAAACGGTTGAAGTCACCACTGGTTCCGGTCTTTCCTTTACGCTGGTGCCTTCGAGGAATCTCGATATTTCACGTGCCTCGTTCAATGGTATGTCACTTGCATGGCAGTCGGCAGTTGGCGAGAGCTCACCCGCGTTCTATCAGCCTGAAGGTATGGAGTGGCTTAAAAACTTTTTTGGCGGCCTTCTGACCACCTGCGGCATCTCCTATTCATCTCATCCCTGTGAGGACGAGGGCGAGTCTCTCGGCCTTCATGGGCGTATCGCGAATGTTCCTGCTCAGGACCTCGCAATTCGCAAGTCATGGGATGGCGATGACTATCGCATCAGTGTAACAGGTACGATGCGCGAAGTATCCGTTTTCGGTCACAATCTTGTTCTTGAGCGTACTGTCGAAACCAGTCTCGGTGCGAAATCACTGAAAATCACCGATCTGATCAGTAATGCCGGTTTCAGACCAAGCCCAGTGATGATGCTCTACCACATCAATCCCGGCTGGCCCGTGATGTCTGAGGATTCCCGTTTATATGCGTCGGTGTCGAGCTCGTCATATTTCGATGAGAGGGCTGAGAAAGAAGCTGATCAATGGGACCGTTTTTCAGCACCGGAGGCCGATTATGCTGAGAGGTGTTATCTTCATTCAATGCGTCCTGGCAAGGACGGCATCGTCAAACTCTGTCTCGTGAATGAAAAATTGAATATCGGTGTCTTTGAAAAGTACCCGGCTGCGGAATTTCCGTATTTCGTACAGTGGAAAATGATGGGACGCGGCGAATATGTTGTCGGGCTCGAGCCAGGCAATATCACCGGCAACCGTGCGGCTATGCGCGAGGATGGTAGCCTTGAAATACTTGAGCCGGGAGCGACACGCCGTTTTTCCATTGAACTTGGTGTTTTGTCGGGCAAAGACGACGTTGAATCGTTCATATCAGAAATCAGGGAGTAATCACATATGTCTTTAAAACGTTCCATTCTCGGGAAAAGCGGACTTGAAGTTACCGAACTGTGTTTCGGAACGCTTATTCTCGGCACATTGCAGGCGAATCTTGCGCCGGCAGAAGGGGCGCCTGCTATTCGCCGAGCTTTGGACCTTGGTGTCAATTTCATCGATACCGCCAAGGGTTACAAAACCTATGAGCATGTTGCTCTTGCCCTTGACGATTACAGTGGTGAGGTTGTGATTGCCTCCAAGTCACCGGTAAAAAGCGCCGCAGAAATGCGCGAGGATGTGGAAACCTGCCTTCGTGAGCTCAAGCGTGAAACGATCGATATTTTCCATCTTCATCTTGTTCGTGACACGGAAGATATGAAAGCCCGTGAGGGAGCGTTGGAGACCTTGATACAATGTCGTGAGCAGGGGCTTATACGTTCCATTGGTTTATCGGCACACAGTCCTGAGGGAGCCCGGTGTGCGCTGGAACATGAGGATATCGATGTTGTCCTTCCCATCCTCAACTACAAGGGCCTCGGCATTGCAAACGGGACAATAGAAGAGATGACCGCTGTCATAAAGGAGATCAAGGCGAAAGGTTTCGGACTTTATGATATGAAACCGCTCGGTGGCGGACACCTTATCGGAGATATCCCGACCGCAATCGGGTGGCTCCGCGAAACAGGGCTGTTCGATTCAATCGCAGTCGGTTTGAAAACTGTCGAGGAGGCCGAAATCATGGTTGGCGTTTTCGAGAATGATCAACAAGCTTTGGAGCGTGCCCTCGAAGTCGGCAAATCCCGCGCGGGCAAAAAACAGTTGATAGTATATGAGTTTCAGTGCGAACGATGCGGGAATTGTGTCGGAGCTTGTGCACAGGGTGCTATTTCAATTGGTGAGAAATCCGCGATAGTCGATCCGGGAAAATGTATCCTCTGCGGTTATTGTGCCTCGGAATGTCCCAAATTTGCTATTCGGGTCATATAACGCGATACGTAGCAGTGGACATTATCTGTTTATATGGTTGATATGTATGGGCATGGCGTAGACACAATGCGTTATGCCCTCTCTTTTTTGTCTGGCTGATTATCTTCCATTAAGCACCTGTGTGACCGTGACTGCATGCCTGAAACGATCCTCTGCGTTAAGAAGAGAATAGACTTTTGGGGCAAGTTCGAATCTCTCGCCCTGTTCTCCGAGGAAAACAAGTTCGCGCGGTGCAAGCATGGCAAATGTCTGCGCAATATCAGTATAACGCAGGACATTGAGGAATACCGGGCCCTCCGTATGGCTCGACGGCGGACGTGATACGATAACCCGTGATATCCGCTCATCGAGCAGGGCTGCATAGGCGGCGATTATTCCCTGACGTTCCTTGCCGCAAATTGTCAGGTTCCGCTTGTCGAAACTTTCCGCTTTCGTTACATGTTCGACAGCACAGAGCACGTCATAAAGTCGCATTTCATCAACAGATCGCCCCAAAAGCATTGCGCTTCGCTCAAAACGCCGCATTTCGATATCTGTCCATATGCCTGAACCCGTGCCTCTCGGAAAAACGATCCAGCGTAGTGTATTGTCCTTTATGAATGGATAGGATCGAAGGAAATTCCAGATGCCATCAAGAGTTTCGCCGGGTGAGGCCACATATAGGAGGGCTGGCTGAGATTCTGAGTCAGGTGCGGGATTGTAGCTGCTCATGCCGATATGTATTCCCTTCTCTGTCTCAAAAATGACACCGTTTTCAGTTGTATTGATAACTTTCGGTGATGAAACAGCGGGCATATTCCTGAATACATAGCTGTTAAGATTTTCCATGACTGTTGTGCTTGTTTTTTTCCATTCGCTTATTGATGAAGGTGCTTTAGGTTCAGCTCGTGGAATAAAAAGCTCCTGAATATGCCCGTTTATAGCATCCGGTTTGAAGTCATCAGGATAAACATCGAGTTGATCTCCGGGAGTTTCCTCAAAAGGTCGCTCGTGTATATCGGAGTTTTTCCCTAAAAGCCACTTGTCGCTCCACTCGACAGCTTTCTCACGTTGTAACTGATAATAACCATGACGACCCGGCACTTCGAACATGGCGGTTTTATCCTCACCCCCCTGCATTCCGTATATCTTTTTCGATTTATCAAGAACTCGTACATATCCCTCCGGCGGATAGTAACTGTCCTCCGATGAATTATGCATGAGCAGCGGTCTCGGGCTAATCATCGCGGCAAGTGTCGGCCAGTCGTGCCGGAAAATGTTGATGAAATAAGCGCAGTCGCAATGTTGACGCTGGAGGTCAAGTTGGACATGTGCCTGGATGTCGGCTGTTCCGGCAACAGGCTGGACGATTGTGAAACGCGGATCAGCGGCACCGGACATCCAGCTAAGATGTCCGCCTCCCGAAACACCGTTAATCGTTATTTTATCGGGATCGACATCATCTCTGCTCAGAAGATAATCAAGGCCGCGAATGGCATTCCACACCTCAATTCCAGCCGGAGTATAGCCTCGGGAATACCAGTCATATGCGTCCCATGAATGTGTCCCACGATGGGCGGCATAGATTTCAGCGACCTGAACGGGGTCTATGATCAGGCAAACGTAACCACTTCTTACCCAGGGGATTGCGTATAACTGGCGAAGTGTTTTCGCTCCATTAATGTGAGGGCTGTGACCGGGACCCCATACAACTGCCGGAAATGGCCCTTTTCCTTTTTTCGGACGATAGAGATTTGCACTGACATAGAAACCCGGCATACTCTGATACCCGAGAACCTCTATTGTATATTCACCGGCATCGATCGTTCTTATCAGTTCAACTTGCAGTGGTGTTTTCTCCGAGTGATGATCAAGACCGATCATATAAAGGAATTCCTGCCGCAGGGTGTCGCGGCAGGAATCAAGCTTTTCCTTTGTGTCGATCCGGGCAAAAGCCTCCTCTGAAAGGCGTGCGGCCTCAGTGCTGAGAAACGCTGTCATTCTTTCACGGTTCAGAGATGCCGTTTCGACATCTGATTCCTGAGCTTGAACAGTGATGATTGTTAAGATGTTGATGGAAATGAACAGCAGAATCAATTGAGCTTTTCTGGCAATCATTAATAACCTCCACTGTCGCAGGTAAAAGAACAGTCTTTTCAGGATTAAGCAGGATAATGAAGTCGATTTGCAGTCTGTTGTTTATATATAGTAACATTTACCGTTTATGTCATTATTTACTTTTAGTATGGGAAGAATTCTTGCGTCTTGATCTCTGTCAATACTATACTTAAATAAAGAATCTTTCATCGGATAAGGGAGGAAAATGGCATATGAGCGTCGATTTCATGGAAAACGGCAGGCGGCGATTTATAAAGGATATTTCGTTGATGGGTGCAGGTGGGGCTTTCATGTCCGGAATAGCGCCCGTGGATAGTGAGGCATATAATCGTGATGGCTGTTCCTGCGGCTGGTTTGAAGGTATGAAACGTCTCTGTCATATCGATGCCCATTTTGGCGGGTTCAAAGACGTGTATCATGATTTCGATGCTGAAAAGGCCGCTGATATGTTTGCTGATGCCGGAGTCCAGATGTTGAGTTTTTTCGCGAAATGCTGGGCCGGTTATTCTTATTATCCGACTGAGCTCGGCACAGTTCATCCCGGTCTTGACAGGGATTTCACCGGAGAATTGACCAGGGCGCTAAAAAAACGCGGCATACGTACCATTATCTATTTCATGCTGGGTATGGAACGTCGTCATCAGCAGTCACATCCTGACTGGATACGAAACACCGCACTTGACGAAAGTGCCCCCGATGTCCAGAGTGCCAACATGATGTGTTTCAGATCCCCATACGTTGATGAGATCGGCCTTCCACAGATGAAAGAGATTATCGAGCGCTATGAGCCGGACGGCTTTTTCATCGACATCATAAACCAGCAGTTCATGCAGTCGGTTTGCCGTTGTAAATACTGCCGAGAATCTTATGCAAAAGATGTCGGCGGGGAAATCCCGGAGAACGATAATGATCCCAAAGCTTTTGCTTACCGCAAATGGACAAACGAATTTCTCGAGTCCTTTATCCACAAGCTTTATAGTTATGTTCAGCGTGTAAGGCCGGAAGTCACCCTAATCAACAATTATACCTGGATGATGCGTTATCCGGTTACACCGCCTCCATTTGTCAAGCATATCACATGGGATACGCCGGTGCCGGAAGTGGGTAATTTTGCCTGGAATTTCTCGCTGGAGGCACGTTATCTGACTTCTCTTCCCGATATAACCTGGAGTTGTATGAATACCCGCGGCAACACCTGGGGCGAGTATTCACTTCGCGAGCCTGAGGCGTTCATGAGTGAATGCGCGACTCTTCTGGCTTCGGGAGGTGCGACCTATCTTTCAGACATCCCCTACCCTCACGGCAATCCCGATCCGGCAGTCATGAAAGTTTTCAGCGATGTAAATAAGCGAACAGAAGAATTGGAGCCCTGGCTCAATGGTATCGAGCAGGTCAAGGAGGTTGCTGTCCTTCATTCCGCCGATTCTGTCTGGTCGAAAGCGCCGATGATTCCGACGCCATCGTGGATACCGGGCCCGGCTTATCACTCTGTATGCGGTGCGCATAAGGCTCTTTGCGAGGGACATATCCAATTCGAAATAATTAACAGCGAAACACTTTTGTCATCGCTTGATAATTACAGGGTGCTCATCCTTCCGGATCAGGCAATTATCAGTGAGGCGGAAGAACGGAAAATTCGCGAATTTGTTCGGAATGGAGGGAAAATTCTGGCCACAGGCGAAACAGGTGTCCGTGATGATAATAATGAGGTACTCCGGAAAATGGCCCTTGCGGATGTTTTCGGCATCGATTCACAGAAACCATCAGGAACGGCAAACTGCTATCTCAGAATGTCTGAGGAAGATGACAAGTACGGCATTCCAGCCATGGACATCCAGGTGGTTGGCGCTTATGCTCGACTAAGGGTCAATAGTGCAAAAACACTTATCGAACTTGTGCCGCCATACGAAACGATTTCTGTTGGTATGCCGCCTCCCGCCCTTGCGCCAGAAGGTCCCGGAATGACGATCAACAAATTCGGCAGCGGAACAGCATGTTACTGTGCAGCACGACTTTTTGAGGCATATTACAGAAAAAGTACACCGCTACTTCAGAAACTAGCCATGTGGATGATCGATAGACTTCTGCCGGAGGCGGAGCGTACAATCGTATTGGCTAACACACCGGGAAATGTAGAGATGTTCTATTCTAAGAGGTCGGACGGCTGTTTCGTGCACCTTGTAAACTATTCAGGCGACAAACGCGAAACAGGTGTGCCGCAAACCCGTGACTTCACGACAGTCCACGGGATCAATGTGAAACTCAAAATAGAGAAGAAACCAGAGGCGGTTCTTGCGATCCCTTGCCGAACAGCGATACGTTTTTCATATACTGGCGGGCATCTGGAATTCGAGGCGCACCCATTGAAAATACATGATGTCTACATGATTAAAACATAAAAAAAGGGAGGCTTACAAGCCTCCCTTTTTACTTAAAAATGTTGATCAGAGATCGGCGAGATAGCTGTCGACTGACGCGGCAGCCTTTCTTCCCTGATCAATAGCGCGAACGACGAGCGAGGCTCCCATTGCGCTGTCACCAGCGGCAAAAACGCCAGGTGTTGAGGTCATCAGGTCACGATCGACAACGATGTTGCCTCGCTGATCGAGCTCAAGGTTGAAACCCTCGACAAGAGCGCCGTGCTTGACATGGAGGAAACCCATGGCAAACAGCACGAGCCCGGCCTCGATCTCGAATTCGCTGCCTTCAATCTCCGTGAATCCGCTTCGATCATCTTTCCACTCAATCTCGACACACTTAACCTTGCGGATGTTTTTCTTACCGATAAATTCCTTGGCAAGGACATTCCATTTACGCTCGCATCCCTCTTCGTGGGAAGAAGATGTGCGCATGGTCAGCGGCCACTCCGGCCACGGATTGTAATCGGGACGGCTTGTCGGCGGTTTAGGAAGAATTTCGATCTGGGTGATGTTCTTCGCATGCTGACGGCGGCTGGTGCCGACACAGTCTGAACCGGTATCACCGCCACCGATGACAAGGACGTTTTTGCCGTGAGCGGATATGGCTTCGTCAGAAGCGATTTTGTCGCCAGCCACAACACGATTCTGCTGAGTAAGGAAATCCATTGCATAATGGATACCGGGAAGATCACGGCCCGGAATGTCCAGATTGCGAGGGATTTTAGCGCCAGCTGTGATAACGATGGCATCGAAACTGCGTTTCAGGTAGTCAGAGGAAAGATCTTTACCGACATCGACCGATGTTTCGAAGGTGACACCCTCAGCCCTCATCTGATCAAGGCGGCGGTCTATGACCGATTTGTCGAGCTTGAAGTCGGGAATGCCGTAGCGCAGAAGGCCGCCGATACGGTCGTCTTTCTCGAAAACAGTGACATCGTGTCCTTTTCGCGCCAACTGCTGTGCGGCGGCAAGACCTGAGGGACCGGAGCCTACAACTGCAACTTTACGACCTGTTTTTTCAGATGCAATCTGCGGTTTTATCCAACCCATTTTCCATCCGCGTTCGACGATTGAATGCTCGATGTGACGAATCGACACCGCAGGCATATTTATGGCGAGCGTACATGCAGTCTCGCAGGGGGCGGGACAGACTCGTCCGGTCATCTCCGGGAAATTGTTGCAGCTGTGCAGGATTTCACATGCTTTTTTCCATGACTGGTTGGTAACGAACATGTTGAAATCCGGAATTTTATTACTCACAGGGCATCCGAAATTATGACAGTACGGGATACCACAGTCTCGGCAGCGCGACGCCTGAATTTCAACCTGTTTTTTGGTGAGAGAGGTCTCGACTTCTTGGAAATCACGGATACGGTCCTCAATCGGGCGTTTCGGCGCGTTTTTCCGCTTGTGTTCCATATAGGATGGCAAGAAGACTTCTTCAGTGGCTGAAAGTGTCTCATCCTCTGTGTCAGCTTCATACTGCATGCGTTCAAGAGATAGACGGTAGTCAATTGGCATGACCTTGGCAAAAAGCGGTAATGAGGAATCCCAGTCATCAAGGATTGCTTTTGCTTTCTGGCTGCCGGTGAGTTTGTAATATTTCTCAATGAGGTTTTTCAGAACTGTCTCGTCTTTGACTGTCGATACGCTTTCTATATCTACCATGTCAAGATTGCATCGTGTCTCGAACATTTCGGAATCGTTATAAACATATGCTATACCACCGGACATGCCTGCGGCGAAATTGTTGCCGGTTTCACCGAGAACAACCACAATGCCACCTGTCATGTACTCGCAACCGTGGTCTCCAAGACCCTCGACAACGGCCACCGCGCCGCTGTTCCTGACCGCGAAACGCTCTCCCGCAGTGCCGTAAAGGTATATTTCACCGCCTGTGGCGCCATAGAGTACGGTATTACCTGAAATGACATTGTCATACGGTCTGAATGTCGCATCATCAGGGGGCGTGATAACGATCCTGCCACCTGACATGCCTTTGCCGAGATAATCATTGACGGCGCCCTTAAGATTCAGTGTAACGCCATTGGTGAGAAATGCACCGAAACTCTGGCCTGCAGTTCCCGTGAGGTTGATCGTGACTGTATCTTCCGGCAGGCCTTTCGGACCGTATTTTCGAACAAGAAGACCGCTCAGGGTTGTTCCGATTGCGCGGTGAATGTTTCTCACCGGCATATCGAGTGTCACTTTCTTGCCCTTATCGATTGCGGGTTTGGCTTTCTTGATGATATCTTTTTCCAGTTCACAGATGTCGATGGGAACCAAATCATGGTTTGCATTTCCACGAATACCATTGATATCGGAAGAATAAAGGAGTTTTGTCAGGTCGAGTTTTCTTGCTTTATAATTATTGATATCGGAACGGACCTCGAGAAGTTCCGAATGGCCGATCATCTCGTCGAGAGTGCGGAAACCGAGTTTTGCCATGTTTTCACGAAGGTCTTCGGCAATGAAACGCATCATGTTCTCGACATATTCCGGTTTGCCGGCAAAATTGGCCCTGAGTTTTGGATCCTGTGTCGCGATACCGACAGAGCATGCGTTCAAGTGGCATTTCCTGAGCAGTACGCAGCCAAGTGAGACAAGGCTGATCGTTCCGAAACCGTACTCGTCGGCGCCAAGAAGCGCTGCAATTGCGATGTCGCGGCCTGTCCTGAGCTGACCGTCCACATGAATGCGGACATTACTTCTAAGGCCATTAAGGACAAGTGTCTGCTGTGTTTCGGCAAGACCGAGTTCCCACGGAAGGCCTGCATGTTTGATCGATGTCAGCGGTGATGCGCCTGTTCCGCCGTCATGGCCTGAAACCACAACGATATCTGCTTTGCCTTTCACAACACCTGCGGCGATTGTGCCGACACCGGCCTCGGAAACGAGCTTGACCGATACACGGGCTTCACGGTTAACCGCCTTGAGGTCGCTGATGAGCTGTGCAAGGTCCTCGATGGAATATATATCATGATGCGGAGGCGGAGAAATCAGGGTCACACCAGGTGTCGAATGACGTATGTTGGCAATCTCTTTCGATACTTTATGGCCGGGAAGCTGACCACCCTCGCCGGGTTTTGCGCCCTGCGCGACCTTGATCTGGAGTTCACTGGCATTAATGAGATACTCGGTTGTTACGCCGAAACGGCCTGAAGCGACCTGTTTGATCTCGGATCGTTTGCTGTCGCCGTTTTCCATCGGTATGTAGCGGGCAGGGTCCTCCCCGCCCTCGCCAGAATTGCTCCGTCCACCGAGACGGTTCATGGCGATTGCCAATGTTTCGTGGGCCTCCTTGCTCAATGAACCCATGGACATGGCAGAGCTTACGAAACGAGTTACAATCGATTCGACAGGCTCGACCTCCTCGATCGGAACCGGTTTTGTTTTCTTGAATGTGAGGAGGTTCCTGATCGTGACATAATCGCCGGAATGATTATTCATCAATTCCGTATACTCTTTATATTTTTCGTAGCTGCCCGTTTTCA
Source organism: Candidatus Latescibacterota bacterium (assembly GCA_963668435.2). Classification (GTDB taxonomy): domain Bacteria; phylum Latescibacterota; class Latescibacteria; order Latescibacterales; family Latescibacteraceae. The sequence continues at coordinate 85,643 of CAXXSC010000010.1, read as the reverse complement.
GTGCATGCTGGAGTTTATAAATCGCCTCGGGCGACCAGAGATGTTTGTCCCCGTCCTTACGCGAATGATATTTTCCGCCTATGTCCAAGGCTGTTTCACCATCGATTGGGTGGCTGAACGCTTTCGTATAGCGTGTAATGGTCTCTTTTGCGACTTCATCGAGCCCGATACCCTCGATGCGTGAAACCGTTCCCGCAAAATAATTGTTTACGAGATCGCTGTTTAGACCGACAGCCTCGAAAATCTGGGCGCCGAAATAACTGCGAATCGTCGAAATGCCGATTCTGCTCATGGTTTTCATGAGGCCTTTTTTGATGGCCGTGATGTAAGCATCGGCGGCGAGATTCGGATTTTCTGGTTTGTCGTAAGTCCCTTCCTCGCAGATTTGACGTATCGTGGAAAATGCCACGTAAGGGCAAACCGCACTTGCACCATAACCGATAAGCAGTGCGAAATGCATAATCTCTCGAGCTTCGCCAGTTTCGACTATCAGAGAGATTGGAGAACGTTTTCCGGCACGGATCAGGTGATGGTGCAGTCCGGATGTGACCAGCAAAACAGGGATTGGCGCTTGATGAGCATCCATATTCTTATCAGTTAGGATCAGGATGGTAGCCCCTTTTTCACTGATAAGCTCTTCCGCCTTTGCGAAACACTTGTCAAGGGCTGTCTTCAGGTCCTCGCCGTTGCCATTAGCCGGGAAGAGAATGTCGATCTCACCGACCACAACGTCTGAATGATCAGTGGCGCGAAGGCGTTTCATGTCATCCGGAGTGAGGATCGGGTGATGAATTTTCAGCTGACGGCAGTGTTCCGGGGTCTCGTCAAGAAGATTGCGCTCGCGTCCGGAGAAACGCATGAGCGACATGACAAGCTCCTCGCGAAGTGGATCGATTGCCGGATTGGTGACCTGCGCGAACAGCTGTTTGAAGTAGTTGAACATGAGCTGAGGGCGTTCGGTGAGAACCGCAAGCGGAGTATCGTCACCCATAGAGCCGATCGGTTCCTGTCCACGTGATCCCATCGGTGAAAGGATCATTTTCAAGTCTTCCTCGGTATAGCCGAAAGCAGTCTGTTTCTGTTTCAGCTCGGCTGGATCCTCCGGTTTCAGTTCGGTCGGCGCAAGAAGGCCGCGGAGTTCGATCCTGTTCGTGTTGACCCAGTGGCGGTATGGGCGCTGACGGCATATCCGCGCCTTGATAGCATTATCAGGAATGATGCGGTGCTGTTCAAGGTCAAGAAGGAACATCTTGCCCGGTTTCAGACGTCCGTGATTCCTTATCTGGTCACCGGCGAAATCAAGCACGCCGGTCTCGGATGCGAGCATGACATGACCGTCTTTTGTTATCGTGTAGCGTGCTGGACGCAGGCCATTGCGGTCGAGAATGCCGCCAAGAAAACGGCCGTCAGTGAATGCCATTGCCGCGGGACCATCCCAAGGCTCCATGAAAGAGGCATGATACTCGTAGAATGCCCGCTTATCGTCACCCATGAGGTATTTATTGCCCCAGGCCTCGGGAATCATCATCATCATTGCGTGTGGAAGCGAACGTCCACCCATAACAAGGAGCTCAAGAACGTTATCGAAAGAAGATGAATCACTGCCGTCTGGTGTGATGATCGGTTTGATTTTGTCGATATCTTTGCCGAACAGTTCAGATGCGAGATCGGCCTCACGTGAGCGCATGTGGTTCTTGTTGCCGCTCAGTGTGTTGATTTCGCCATTGTGAGCGAGATAACGGAACGGTTGGGCAAGATTCCACGACGGGAATGTGTTTGTGCTGTATCGCTGGTGGAGAATGGCGAAACTGCTGGCAAAATCCTGGTCGTTAAGATCCGGATAAAAATTCGGCAGGTCGGTGCCATTCATAAAGCCTTTATAGTTGACAGTACGGGAGGAAAGGCTTGAGATGTAAAATTGACCGTATTCCTCTGCCTCGAAGGCTGCGATCTCGTTTTCAACAACTCGCCGGATTACATAAAGCTTACGCTCGAATGGCTCGGATTCCCATCCCTCGCCAGAAATGAAAACCTGAGCTACCTGCGGGCGGGTTTTTCTGGCAAGCTCCCCGATTTTGTCAGGACATGTCGGAACGTCACGCCAGCCAAGAACATCACATTTCTCTTCTGTGGCGACACGTTCAATAATTTCACGGCAACGGTCTGCGTAGGCGTTATTGACCGGCAGGAATACCATGCCAACCGCAAAAAGAGACGTTTCCGGAAGGTTGATGTTAACATCCCGGCAGGATTTTATAAGAAAATCACGGGGCATATTAAAAAGAACGCCGGCACCGTCACCGGTTGCGGCGTCACTTCCGACTGCACCTCTATGTTCGAGATTAATGAGAATCCGTATAGAATCCTCGACGAGCTTATGTTCAGGCTGAGCGTCTAAGCGGGCTATAAAGCCGACGCCGCAACTGTCATGTTCAAAGGAAGGATTGTAAAGACCGTTTGTAATGAGGTCGCCATGAGGCGCGTCATAATGATGGGATTGTCGAATCATAAACTTTCTTTCCCCTCTTAAAAGTATCTTTGTATATTCTTCTATAGCAAAGAAATATAATAAAAACTTGTATTTTTTTCCACATAAAAGTCAATCATTATTAACAATGGGTGAAAATACGAATTATGTCATGCAAAAATTAGTTGCAAATGATTATTATCTGCACTATTCTGTTAAGATTGATATATCTCATTAATAAGAATTTGTTATCAGGGTTTAGAGTATGAATACAAATGAAATGACACGTGAAGCTCTCATCGGAGAAGTCAATCGTCTTCGTCAACGTATCAAAGAGCTTGAATCACGAGATGAAATTGCAGATCTCCTCCTGCAGAATCCAAGCAGTCTCGCTATTAAAATTACGACGGGCGGCAACATTACGTTCCTGAATGATTACAGCAGGATTTTTCTTGGTGGAAATGTTGAGCTGACAGGCAGTCATTTTCTCGGCTCGGTAATACTTGATGTGCCGGAAAACCGTGACGCATATACTGAGACTCTGGAACGGGTGATATTAGAGCCTGAAAGTTATGTGACTTTCGAGGCTCGTATCAAGAAACCTGACGGCAGAGAGGCTTGGCTTGAATGGACTTTACGCGCTTTTTCCGACCAGGATTACAATATTACTGAGATTATCTGTCTTGGCAGCGATATTACCCATAACAAAAAAGTCGAAAACGAGCTGAAAAAAGCGGCCACAACCGACTTGGTTACCGGCCTTTATGCTCGTAACAGCTTTGTTGAAAGTGTTGACCGCGAAATATATCGTTTCAATCGTTACGGCAAATCCTTTTCGCTGATATTTTCTTCAATATTGAATTATCAGGAATGTTTTGATGAGTTTGATCAGGATTACATTGATTCGCAGCTGAAAGATATGGCTGAACTTTTCAAGGATTCGCTGCGGATGAGCGATATCATTTGCCGTTGGTCATCAGAGGAATTCGCTGTTATGCTTCCTGAAACGGATACAATCGGTGTTCGTCGGGCCGCTGAAAAAATTCGGGACAGTGTTCAGGCGGCACTTGATGATCAGCGTTTCGAAATCCCATTCAGGCTGGCGTTCTGTGTTACTGAATTCGAGAAAGGCAAAACGCTTGATGGTATTGTAAATTCAGTGCTCGATTCTTTTGATGAGATCTCTTCAATAGACCGGCAAAAAATTGAAATTGTGACCATCTCATAAAAAAAAGAACCGGCTGTTCAAACCGGTTCTTTCATCTCTATCCTCTGATTCTTTTCATTTCACAGTTACTGCAATGACCGTGTCGTGAGGATCCCGCCCTTTCTCCGGCAAAGAGAATACTGTGCCGTAATCAGTAAGTGAATATTCTACCTTTGTTCCGTCCATGAGCCGTGCTTCTTTGACTTTCCGATCTATTTTCGGTATACAGACAATCTGATCATCACAGAGAACATGCAGGTACACGGTGTCGTGTTTGTGTGTGCTGACTCCCCAGCTTTGCGGCGGAACAGGACCGCCCCTGGTGCTATAGATGCTTTCACCGTATTTCGACATCCAGGCACCTATTTCCTTCAATCTTTCAACCTGGCGGTCCTCGATCATTCCGTTAGTCATGGGGCCAACATTGAAAAGAAGGTTGCCGTCACCACCGGCGCATTGTGCCAGTGTGCGAATACATTCGGTCAACGATTTCATCTCGTCATCAGGTTTCCAGGCCCACTGACGGCAGATGGTGATACAGCTTTCCCATGCCCGGTCTGTCTGATAAAAACCCACATGCTGCTCAGGTGTATCGAAATCGCCCTCAAGACCGCAGCGGTTGTTGATGACAATATCAGGCTGGAGTGACCGAATAGAGCCGAAAAGCCGTTGAGCATCCCAGACTTTTGCCCAGGATGGATCGTAATATGTTTCACCGCCGCTGCCGGACATTGGATGTATCTGAAGACCGTCGAACCACAGGATATCAAGCTGGCCGTAATTCGTGCACAGTTCCCGAACCTGTTCATGCATGAATGAAATATAGCTGTCATGATTCTCGGTACGGTAATCCGGATGGTACCAGTCAACCGGCGAATAATACAGGCCGAAAGCAAGCCCGGCTTCATGACAGGCATCGGCAAGTTCTCTGACAATATCACGGCCGAAAGGTGAGTCGGGACTCGTAATACGATAGTCCGATGCTGACGTGTCGAACATACTGAATCCGTCGTGATGTTTCGCGGTGAATACGAGATATTTCATGCCTGCTGCCCGGGCAATTGCCACCCACTCACGGGCATCGAAGTCACGGGGATTGAAATGACGGTAAAGATTGTCGTATTCGTATGCCGGTATGCTTCCTGTTCCGCCCCGCCCTCTTCTTTCGCCGCCACGTGACCAGCCGATTTCAGTTCCCCTGAGGCTGACCGGTCCCCAGTGAATAAAAAGGCCGAACCGGGCATCCTGCCACTTGCGGATAATATCTCCTGAAGCCTTGAGATACCTTGCTCCCTGGGCCTCAACTGAAGGTTTCAGTCCTGAAAATGGACAAGTGGCCAGGAAAAGGATAATCATCAAACGTAGTCTACAGCGGTGGCAAAACGACAATTCAATTACCTCCCGATATCAAACTTTCGCCAAATCAGAGTGCTGACAGTTTATTCGAGATATCTTTTGCCGCCCGGGCGAAAATATTGACATCAACTGAAATTGAGATGTACTTAACCCCGATATCCTTATATCTTTTCGCTGTTTCGACATTATCTACATAAATACCGACATCCTTGTTCTTGGCGCGGCATTTGTCGACGATTTCCTGAATTGAAGCTATCAATTTCGGATTGTCAACCTGACCGGGAATGCCGAGAGACTGCGAAAGGTCGTAGGGTCCGATGAAGATAACATCGATATCATCGACAGCGATAATATCATCAAGGCTCTGAATGCCTTCGACGCCTTCAATGTGAATGATTACGGCAACATCGTCGTTCTGGGATGCGAAATAGTCGTTCTTATCCATAAGGCCGCCATCTGCAGCCATGACATAGGCGCACATCCCGCGCTTTCCTTTTGGGTAAAATTTCGAGAAGCGACGAACCTTTTCAGCATCCTCACCACTCTGTATCTGTGGAATCTGAACACCGGCGACACCGAGGTCGAGGGTGCGCTGGATCGTAATGTCATCGAGCTTGCCAACGCGGACAATGGGGTGCATTCCGGTTGCTTTAGCGGCTGTAATCAGCGGGAAAGTTTCACGGATAGCATTCGGGCCGTGTTCGTTGTCAAGAATGACATAATCAAAACCGGATTTGCCAAGAACATGGATAAAGAATGGATCGTTTGTTTTGCAGAAAACGCCGTAGACAGTGTCTTTTTCGGCAAGGACTTCCTTGAATGATTTCATTTTACAGTTTTTCCTCAATTTAATATGCATCAAAATCTTTACAATATTATTGATATAACATTAGTTAATCATTAAGCGGCATCGGATTACAAAGATTTTTCTCGCAGTCGGCAACTCGACCGCAGTTAAAGCAGATAAACTTTGGATCGCTGACGAGAGTTTTGATGTAATCGAATTTTTCCTGGCTGGCAAGAACGCATATGTGGCCCTTGTGGTCGGATTTACAGACATGTTCGCTCATTATTTTTCTCCTTGTTAAATGAATTGTTATCAATTGACATTGAATGAATAATATATAAAAAATGAAAAAAAAGAAAACGCCAAATCACAGTATTTAAAAATATCTGGATTTCTCTGTCCTGAAATCCTATTATGAGTGCATCGACTGAATATACAACTTTATCGGAGGATTGAAGATATGTTAGAAAATCAGTCTCGCAGGAGATTTCTTGCCGCCGGAGCTGCCGCAAGCGCTCTTGCGGCCGGGACGACTCAGGAAGCGACTGCGGCATCAAATGATGAGATTAAATTAGGAGTTTTTGGGCTCGACTTTACCTTCTGGGGTATATGGGCAGACCTTTTAAGCCCCACCGGAGCTCATTCAGGTACAAAATTGCTCAATATGCGCCCTTATTATGTTTGGGATAAAGACAAGAAAAAAGCACAGGATTTCGCTGACAAATGGGGCTGTAAAGTTGTCAAGAAATTCGATGGCATGGTCGGGAAGGTCGATGGTGTTATAAATGGTGATCTTTATAACGTCCCCTGGCAGCACAAGCTCATGCGGCCTTATCTGAGCGCGGGTGTGCCAGTGTATCTGAGCCGACCGTGGTCCAGTCGCCTGCGGGACCTTGACGAGATTCTCGATCTTGCCGCAAAACATTCAGCACCCTTGATTGCCACTGCCACCTACGAACATTACAATGAAGCGGACAATTTCAAAGGAAAACTGGACAAACTTGGTGAGATAGAAACTGTACAGGCTGTTTGCGGCGCCGGTGACCGCCCTCATTTCCATATTCCATATATGATGATGAAAATGTTCGGGTATGATGTTGATACGGTTTCTATGATCACGGACAATCCGCTGAAAGCAACATATCTCCATTCAACATATGTTATGTCTGCATCAGAAGGACAAAAATCCTATACAATTAATATGGATGCGCTCAAATCTTTCGTTTACCAGTTTACTGCCTATGGTACCGAAGGTACAGAAAGCGGCTGTCTTCAGGGCGGTGCGAGTTGGTTTTATCGCTTCTTCCCACAGCTTATGGATATTCAAAAGACATTTGATACGAAAAAGAATTACCAGTCCTTTGATATCGTCAGAAAGAAGTTTGAGTGTGTTCTGGCTGAATATTTTTCGCACCATGAACGCGGCGGCACACCTGTCAAGGTTGGCAGTGTGTCGCAAGACTGGCAAATACCACCGGCAAAGCCTGGCTGGTACAGTGATTCTGACTTTTAAAAAATATGACGGGAGGCGATATCGCCTCCCGTTTTGTGTACTTGACAAATTAGTATTTTTATGCGATCTTATAGTATTGAGAATTATTTTAATTTCGATGAGGTGAGACCGTGCAGGTTATTGCAGCGACAACTCAGGCCAGCAGCGAAACGACACGCTCGTCGGGCGGTCTTAATCGCTATCTGAAAAGCCGTGGCTCCAGTAGTGAAACTGAGAGCTCGAGTGGCAGTGATTACGGCTTTGCGACGGCTTTACGGTCTCTTTATTCATTACCTGATATGAGCTCTTCACGGACTGTTGTCACCGGAACGAATCCCAGCAGGTACAATCAGGGAACTACCGTTCAGAGCAGTGTTGCAGCGTATCAAAAATCATCCTCCTCCTACCAGGATGAACGTGAGTCAGTCATGCAGAGCGCCAGCCTTCTGCAAAGCACTCGCAGCGGTCTTTCAAGCATGGCCAGTTATCTTACCGGCTCTTCGACCTCCCCAATACAGGAGAATGCCGGTATATCGACATTGACTTCGCTTGTATCCAATGGCATCCGCCAATACAGTATCATGGAAAACGGTGCTTCAAGTGGATTCAACCTCCTGACAAGCGGATCGGGTTCTGTCTCCTCTGGTATTTCCACAATAAGTGTCGGTTCGATTTTCAAATATCTCTAATTGTCTCACTACATTACCGTTTTTTTCTCCGCAGTCAAGACCGCTCCCAATATAACTTCGAGATCCTTATATCCTTCCGAAAACGGGTTTTTTACAGTCTCATTTGCCGTTATTGCACTGTAAAAATTTTCGAATTGCGCACGATATCCCATATCGTCTTCATGCTTTTCATATAAGTCTCCCTCATTCTCCGTTTTGACCGTTATTTCATCCCGCCCGATGATCATTGTTCCTTTGTCAGCGAAAATATACAATTCATTCGTCCTGTAGCCTTTTGCGCTAAAATACAAGTTGAGACTTCCGGACATTCCATTTTCAAGAATGAACTGAAGTGAAAAAGTATCATACTTGCCAAGTGACGGTGTGGCACCGCACAGTGTAGCTGTACAGGTATTAAAATCGCCAAACATGTCGCGTATGACAGCTATGTTGTGAACTCCTGCATCAACTATAAAACCTCCGGGATACTGTTCCTCCATCCGCCAGGCTGTTTTTGCATATTTGTTACTCTCTGGATCGACAAAAAATAGGTTATTCCATATCAGAGAGTAAGGATTAACAATCGCGTCAGTCTTTATGAGTTCCTGTGCTCTTTGAAATATATTACGATACCGTAAAATTTCTGCGACAAGTGTGACGCAGTTAGTGTACTCCTTTTCAAGTTCACACATTTTAAAGGCATCTCTCAGAGTAGATGTCAGAGGTTTTTCAACGATAACATGTTTTGATTTTAAAAGAGCGTATTCTACAACTTGACGATTAAAATGAAAAGGCAATGCGACATATAAAGCATCGATATTGTCGTCATCAATAAGCTCTTTCCAGTCGCTTGTTGTTGGGGCGTCTCCAATGAGATCGGAATACTCGAGAGCTTTTTCTATTGATCGATTATATACCTTGTTAATAAAGAACTTATCCCTCATTACGCGTAAGCTGGCAAAAGAAGTTCCCTGGCGGCTATTCCACTGCCGATAATACCAAGCGAGACTGTTTTCATCTTAAAAACTCCTCTGTTTATTTAAACAGAATAAAACACCAATTGTTACAAGAATTTCTATTATTTTAAAAGAAATAATAGATTTAATTATCAATAATATATTTGTTTATCCAACATAGTAAATATAAAATCAATAAATAAGTATAATTAGTATCATGTATTTATTTAAAATTGAAAAGTTGACTTTGTAATAATCTCATATGAATTGTTTGTTAATATAATTCATATGATGTGATATAAGATATTATCAAGTATTAGTGGAATGAATTACTCTATAACTAATCTATATAAATACAATATGTATATAAAATGAGTATCTTTATAGAATAATATTACATGATATTTTGAAAATTCATTAAATATATTACCCATATGGTGTATTAATTGCATGAATTCATGTGTTGTGGTAGTCAGTGACTCAATATCTCATTTTCATCTTGTGAAATGGCCTCGATCTGCTTACCATTCAACTATACCTCTTACCAAGGAGTTCTCTCATGAAGCAAGTTGATCGGGCACACGCCACCATCACAAATATTGTAAATTCTTTGACGTCTTTAATATCGGTTGAACAAGGCGAGATCTTTAAGCTTGAAACGCAGGATGCGGCCTGGGGCTATTTTAAAGACGACAGTACTTTACCCTACCCAGACAAGCGCCCGACTCATAACGTCAATCCGCCAAGTCTTAATCCCGTTGCTGGACCTGTTTTTATCAAGGGTGCAGAAAAAGGCGACGTTGTCGTTGTTACCATTGAGGACATAATTCCAGCTGACCATGGCTATACAATATTACAACCGGATGACGGTCTTTTGGGCGACTCAAAAAATTATCCGGAGACCTCGGACTATTTTACCAAAATTCTTCGTCATTTTCCGGGAGAATCATCGACAATGAGCGACGGATTCTGTCGTTTTTCCGACAGGATAGAATGGAATCTTTCGCCTCACATAGGCACTATCTGTTTGGCGCCGGAACGCGAATCCCTCGCATCGGTCTCAATGCAGGGGCCGTCTGGTGGAAATCTCGATAGTCGTGATTTTAGAAAAGGATCGAAAATATGGCTGACGTCGAATAATGATGGCGGATTGTTATTTGCTGGTGATGTTCATGCATCTATGGGAGATGGTGAGATTACAGATGCTGCCGATGAATGTGCCGCGGATTTGACTTTGTCATGTAAGGTAATAAAAAATAAGCGCATCCCGCATGTACGTGTTGAGCGTGAGGATGCGCTTATCGGACTTTTTTGTGACAAACCACTCGAATCAGCTATCAAAGGTGCAATATTGAATCTGCTCGACTGGCTTGTCGAAGACTATGGTGTTGACAGGCGTGAGGCGTATGTAATGATGGGAGTCTGTCCCGATTTCCGCCTGAATATCTATCAGATGGTCGATTTTCCCGGACTCAGCTATACGGTCGGGGCCGAGTTCCCTCGAAAATATTTTGAGTAAGTTGCTGTCGTTACGGCTCGACTCATTTGATCGTGCTGTTATTATTTTTTTCGAGGGCCTGGACGATACCTCCGTGATCGTCCCCTCCCCTGCCTGATTCAATGAGGCTGTAAATCATGGATTGAACAAGCTCAGTTGCCGGGAGCTCGAGACCGAGTGTTGATGCCGCTTCAAGTGCATTTTTCAGGTCTTTACGGTGAAGATTAATTCTGAAACCCGGCTTGAAATTACGCTCAATTAATAGCGGTACTTTTGCATTGAGGACATTCGAACCCGCAAGCCCGCCCTTGATGGCATCGAAGACTTTAGCGATATCCACACCCGCTTTAGAGGCAAGCATGAAAGCTTCGCCCATCGCATGAATATGAATACCGACCAATATCTGGTTGACGAGTTTTGTAGTCTGGCCTGCCCCGGTGTCTCCAACGCGTACAAAGCTTTTTCCCAGGATATCGAAAATAGGTTTCATCTCGTCGAAAAGTTCCTGAGGACCGCCGACCATGATCGCAAGCTGGCCGTTGATTGCGCCCGGTTCGCCACCGCTGACTGGGGCGTCGAGAGTACGTGCGCCTTTTTCTGCAAGTACGCTTGCCATTTTCTGTGAAACTGTCGGCGATATGCTGCTCATGTCAACAAGCCTGGTTTCGTTCTTAGCCGATTCGATGATTCCGTTTTCGCCAAGAACAACTTCCTCGACCTCTGGACCGTCTGGCAGCATTGTGATGATAGTGTTGCAGCGAGATGCGACTTCGGCAGGCGTTTCTGCAGATTCTGCTCCGCTTTTAACGAGATCCTCAACAGGCTCTTTCATGATGTCAGAAACGACCAATTTGTAACCGGCAGCGACAAGGTTTGTCGCCATTGGTTTGCCCATAATCCCCAATCCGATAAAACCGATTTGTTTGTCCATATCAGCTCCTTATTGTTTTAATAAATAACATCATTATAAGAGTGTATCAGTATTGTCCATAATCTTTTATGGCTTTGTAAAATGCCAACATGTTGGCAAGCGGCACATCTGGTTGGAAATTGTGTGACGGACCAAGAATAAGTCCTCCTCCCGGAGCTACAGTCTTCATTCTCTGTCGCACTTCATTTTCTACATCGAGAGGTGTTCCGCGGGGAAATGCTTCCTGAATATCGAGTGTGCCCCAGTAAGACAGATTTTTGCCAAAACGACGTTTGAGATGTGCCGGATCCATTGATAATGGTTGAACGGCATTTAGAATATCAACGCCGATTTCGATATACTCGGGCAGGAGTTGTTCGATGTTACCATCACTGTGATAGGCGATTTTAACATCAGGATTGATTGACTTGAATGTTTCAATCAGTGTGGCATACCGCGGTTTGAAGAATTCTCGCCAGATATCAGGAGATACTATGAGTGAGTCCTGTGTGCCGAAATCATCACCGAGCCAGATGATATCGGCATTCTCCTCTGCAATTCTGCTCCCTGTTATAGACTGGAATTCAAGCAGTTTGTCGAGTAATTCATTGACGAAATCTTTGTTAAATACGAGATCGACCAGAAAACGATCATAGCCGCGAAGGTACCATGCAGCCTCGAAAAGTGTACAGGGCATCCCTCCCACTATTGCATGACTTTCACCGTGTTTTTTCATGAGCTCCCTGAGGGAATCATAACGCCAGTCCTCATTCGGATCGGGACAGGAGAAAGATGCAAGACGGTGTTCATCCGCAAGTGGATATTCACAGATGTCGGTATATCTACCACCGGGGTAATCGACCCATCGCCAGCGAATGCCCCATTCGCAGGTGTATTCATCAAGTTCTTCGTGAAGATAATAGCTTGTTGCTATACCATGCCATGTAACAAGGAGATCATGCCCGAGCACAAGCGGCAGTTCGGATATTTTGCCGCTATATGCCTCTGCCGTGGAGTTATCGAGCTTGAGATGATCTGACATTATAGCAGCCGTTTCCGGGGTGAAATCGGCTTGAATTGGCACTCTGTCCGGTTCTCGGTGGTCAAGAGCTGTTAATACTCGTTCTCGGGAATTCACATGTACACTCCATGAGAAATAGCATTTATGTTATCATGTTTTTATAGTAAGAATTTTTCTCAGCAATACAAAGGAAATAATAAGATAATGACTGCACCGTAGCGAGAAATTACTTTGAAGGGGAAGGCGGTTTTTTTATACTTGAATAAGGATAAAACTGGAGGATAATCAGTCATGAATACTATCGATTCTACACTTTCTTACGCTGGTGTCGGGCGAACCGATATAACGCCCCCACCTGACTGTATTCTCGACGGTTTCGCCGCCCGAGATCATCGCGCGGAAGGTATACATGACCATCTTACGGTTACAGCCGCGGCCTTTTCTCGCAAGAATAAAACGGCTGTTATTGCCGGTATCGACCTTCTTGAGCTCATCGACCCTCAAATTGATGAAATCAGGAAACGCGTATTGGACCGTTGTGGTATTCCTCAACACCGTCTTTTTCTGAATTGCTCGCATACACATGCCGGACCGTTGATGCGGAAACGTTACAATCGTGATTTCTGTCCGGATAACGGTTTCTGTTCTCCTGATGAAAAATATGTTGAGTCGGCGATATCGGCAATAGTACAAGCAATCGGACAGGCTGTTGATGACTTGACTCCCTGTAAAATTCATTTCGGAATTGGAGATACTCATATAGGTATCTGCCGTCGTGCCAGTGATGTCAGCATCTATAAAGGACCTGCAAGCGGTTACATCGGTATATATGCAAATATTCCGAATCCTGACAAGGTTGTCGATAGAACATGTCCTGTGATTGTGGCACGTGACATGAATGGTAGTGACAAGCTCATCCTTTTCGGCTCCGCATGTCACCCCACGACCATGAGCCATCCGAACTATCTGGTTTCTGCCGAATACCCCGGCAAGGCCCGTGAAATAATTGAACAGCGTCATCCCGGTGCCATGTCGTTATTTATCCAGGGAATCGGCGGTGATGTCAAACCAAAACGAGTTGCACTTGAGGACAGTTTCAAAAGCGGTGACTTTGAGGATGTCGATTGTGTGGCTCTTGAGCTTGTTGATGATGTCGAATCTGTGTATGCCGATTCTATGTCTGAAATTGACCTTGAAATCAGTTCTTCATCCGGGCGCTATCACTTGCCGTATAATGAGTTGTGGGGGAAAGAAAAATTTATTGAATATCAGGCTCCGGAACATTCAAAATATCGCCGGAAGTGGGCGAGGAGTTGGGATCGTCATGTTGATTCGGGAGGAGAAATCCCAACATATGCCGATATCAATCTTGCTATTCTAAACCTCAATCCAAGGATTCGTTTTCTCGGTATTGCGGGTGAGCTTCTGACTGATATGGGCTTGAAGTTGAAACACCAGTTCTCTGATGGTATTACCCTTCCATGCGGATACACAAACGGGCGAATTGGATATATTCCTGACTCCAAGGTCCTTGCTGAAGGCGGCTATGAGGCAACTGAAACAGTGTTTTTTACGGAACAGATGCCAGCGCCGTGGCGTGACGATATTGATCAGACACTTTTCAATGCTTTTGAGCAATTAGTAAAAGAAGCCGATTGACATCATTTCGAAAGGTTGCTTGTATAACCTTAACAGGTTAAGAGATTTAGGCTGAAGCAATATTGTTTATACTGTTATTTTCTTCAAAACTTACAGCTATGAATTACAGGAGCGATGATGAAGCGTGTTACACTTATTCTGAGTATCTTTCTTGTTTTGAGCGCAAATATTGTCTTTGCCGGTCCGACAACTACCGGGATCGGTTTTATAAGCGGTGAGCCGACGGGGATTTCAATGAAATTTCCGCTCGATGAGAACACCGCGGTTGATGCAGCTGTGGCATGGTCATTTGTCGACGACAGTTCCTTGCACCTTCATGCCGATTGGCTTGTTCATAACTGGAGTTACCTCAAAGATGCGTTTGAGGTCAAAAAAGGCGAACTCCCACTCTACTACGGTATTGGCGGAAGGGTGCTTTTTGATGACGATACAAAATTAGGAGCGCGATTTGTTCTTGGCATGTCCTATGTGTTTGAGGATGCGCCATTCGATCTTTTTCTCGAAGTCGCTCCGGTAATGAATGTAATCCCCAAGACTGAGGCTGCTTTCAACTCGGCGATCGGTGTTCGTTTCTGGATCAAGTAAATCGGATTGTTTATTAATGAAAAAAAATGCACAACATAACAGGACACCTGAATCATGGGCCTTTGATCTCTGGCGAAACGCGCTTCCGAGATGGCTTGGCAGAAGTCAGCAGGATTTTAACTACCGCCGTTATGTAATTCATCCGCTGGTTCGGGATATCATTTCCGATCTTCACTCCGGAGGCGAGGTCCGTTTACTGGAAATCGGCTGCGGAGATGGAGCTTTTACCGCTGATAAAGACAATCGGCGTCTTTTTTCAAGTTATTATGGTTTAGATGTAAATCAGGATTTAATAGATAAAGCCTGTCGTCTCCCTCTGCCGCCTAAGCACAATTTTGCCATTGCTAATGCGGGAGATCCGGAACTCCCGGAAAATATCAGGCGCAATTTCGATACTCCGGATATTATCTTGTCAATTCTTGCCGCGCAGGAAATCCCCCGTCTGGAAGATTTGCTGACATCGTTGCGGAAAATCTCATCGCCTAACACTCGATTGATTTTTGTTGCAGTCCAACCGGATTTCGGTGAACGCCTGATAACTGCTCAAGACCGTCTGCAAGAAACGGATTTTGTGATTTCTGATGACATAACTGTGTCGTGGCGGTGGGCTGCTGAATATCCGATTGCCGATGACCCCAATCCTCCATTTTCATTGCCATACTTTCACAGGGAAATTGGCGATTATAAAGCCATGTTCGAAATGGCCGGATTTTCCATTGATCAGTATATAGATTTTCCTGATCCGGAAACGGCGATACCCGATCTGACCAGTCACGGCATCGCACCTTTTTCACAGGATGATGGCAATGTATACTGGCCATTGATTGCAGAAATTCCGTCCTCACTTGTGATGATTGCCTCGCCGCGAAAAATGCCCTTGAAAAAAAGTCTGTTTTCGCACGGCATCAATGAAATCGGCGAGCTTCTTCCCTATGAAAGCCTGAAAGAGCGTTTTATCGAAAGCCTGCTCGACCCTTCAAACGGTTTTTCCACGGAGAAATTCGTTGAACCTGATCTCTACAGCCATGACCGTGTTTCCTATATCATTCCTCCGATTACCGCTGTCGAGGAGAAAGGCAACTGGCGCCCCAAAGACGTGTTTGTTGTAAAGGAAGGTACTGTTGCAATCGGACGGGTATCTTATACGAGAACAAGCGGCGAATATCTCACAGAGGAGCTCATTCTTGGTCGCGGCGATATTTTTGGCGAATTCGAGGTTCCGCTAAATGTTCTTGGTACTACGATCAGTCCGGGAGGCATTTTCCCGCCGAGGTTCAACATGACCTCCGGAGCCTGGGCAAGCTGCCCGGCACTTAACTGGGCGATGTCCTATCCGCGATTCATTCCGCGTGACAGCATTGCTCCCGACAATGCGAAAACGGCAGTGCACCCATTCTATATAAAAAGTAAAAATATCCGCCCTTCTGCCTATGCTGAAATCATACGGGTGCCCATTGACAGGTTCGAGGAACTCCTTGCTGTCAACGCAGATATCATGACTTGGTTTATGATGAACATTCTCAGGAAAACCCGTCTGTATTTCGAGCCACCGACACCGGGTTACGGTCGTTCGCCCGAAAGCATTATTTCACGCCTGATGCTCCGTCTTCTAATGTACCGTCTCCGCTTGGGAATAGCGGTCATATCCTGGGAAAACGGAAAACGAAGCTGCCGCACGTTCATTGGACCGACCGAATGGCTCAAATTCGGTTTCGGGCAATACATGGGCGACTTCAAAGATATCATTCAGTCCAGTGGCGGAAAACCCAAAGACACTCATGAACTTCCGGTCTTTGACAAGGAGCTCGAAAACATTGTTCGAGCGGTCTACCACTATCCGGTGAAAGACCTCGATGATGATCTGCTCAGGGCAATGGGTTGTTCTCCCGAGGATGACAGGCAGGAAAACCGGTATGGTCTATTGACCGGTTTGTTGATTGAGATAAGTGATCTCGACTATTTTGCCGATTTTGTGCTCAGGAACGGTGAATGAGTTTCTAATCGAGTGAAATGCGCCATGCATTTGGAAAGCATTCGCGGAATCGTGGATCATGCGAAATGACAATCACTGTCTGACCTTTCTCAAGACAATGACGAATGCAGTTCACGGTCATGACAAAACTGTGCATGTCCTGATTTTGTGATGGCTCGTCAAGAATTATCAGTTTCCTGTTGCCGCCACATGCCAGGGCGATGCTCAGGCGTTTCTTTTCCGCATACAGAAGTTCAAACGGATGTTTTGAAAGAAATGGGCGCAAGCCGAGTATGTCGGTGAATTCTCCAACTGGATTGCCGCAGCGCTCTGCCAATTCAAGTTCTCCAGAAACAGTACTTCTGCACAGCTGGATCGACGGATCCTGCAGGGAATATCCTACGAGATTGATAATTTCCATCTCGTCAAGCTCAACAGCATTCATTGTATCAATAACAATATGTCCGCTTTCCGGTGAGAGAATCCCAGTTATCAGTTGTGCAAGTGTGGTTTTGCCGGCACCGTTCCTGCCCCCAAGGAAAAGAAGTTCTCCAGCATACAGCTTCAGCGAAAAGTCTTTTATCAGCTGACGTTCACAATCATATGAAAAGTTCAGGTCTTCGATTTCGAGAACGGATTGTCCCGTAGGTTTTCTGTACGGATCGCTGTCTCTGACTGGCAGAGACTGGTCGGATTCATGCAATGATATCTGTGAGCTGAATTCACTTCCTTCAAGAAGCCATCTATCCTCAGCAAGAAGTGCCGTTGAGCTGTTCGTGTTTACAAAATCCTTGATGTGAGACAGGAGATTTTGTCTGAATTCTCGATCGAGTTCCGTTAATGGACGGTCGAGGAAAAGGAATGTCGGTTGGGCAATCATGGCACAGGCAAGGATTATTCGTTGGAGTTCACCACCTGAAAGTGTTCTCAATTTTCTTTCCAGAATATCTGTTATGCCGAAAATGTCGGCGCAAAGTTCAATTCTGTTAAGAATTTCTTCGCGTTTGACTCCCCGGCATTCAAGTGGAAATGCCAGTTCCTGAAGGACACTTCTTTTAAGGCCGGAAAGCTGCGTGTGAGGATTTTCCAGAACAATTGATATGTCCCGACATGGTTCACCCTGAACCAAAGGAACGCCGTCTGCCTCTATCCTGCCCTCAAGATGCCAGTTCCCGCTAAAAAGCGGCAAAAGGCCGGATAGCGATATCCCCAGAAGCGTTTTCCCGCTGCCGTTTTCCCCGGTGAGCAAGGTCATCGAACCGGAATCGAGATTAATATTGAGATTATCGAAGACTTTATTCTCGGAACCGTCAAATGAAAGTGACAACGATTCTGCATTCAGTTTCATATCAGCACCATCAATATCGTGGAAGAAAGAAGTATGAGCACATCGAGCATTCCGAACTGCAAGACGGAAATATGGCTTTTGGGGCCTTTCGAAAGAAAGCCACGGACAGTCAGCACAAGCGCGTTTTCCGATGTCTCCTCAACCATTGAGGAGAAAATGGCACTGAGAGTCGGTAAAATGGCTTTCAGCCGCTGATACGGTGTGCTGATGCGTACTCCTCGAAGTTTTTGCGCAGTAACAACCTCATCCATTCGCTCCATGAGTCTCGGGACCAGCCAGATTGTCCGGAAAAGAATGAGGACCAGAGATTGTGGGAGGCGAAGGTCGATACAGAGGGCAAATATTTCCTCGGCACGTATCATTTTCGAAAGGTATAGAGCGGCACTTACTGGTACGGCGATCCTGACGAAACTTGGCAGTGCTATATCAAAGAAATTGTCATTCAACGCCAATTCCCGATATGATAAGCCATGAATGAGAAACAGAAAGACGACCGCGACACCAAGTACCCGCATACAGGGTTTCATGATGTCAGTATCAGAACGCTTTTTCAGTAGTGCGGCAATTGCGAACATCATTAGAACCAGATATGTTCCGTGAAACGGACTGGCCAATAGCAAAAGCGCCGATATCTCGAGTGCGAGCAGAATATGGGTCAAAGGATGAATGGTTTTCAGAAAATGCCTTGTGAACATGTTTGGCCCTGTAAAAACGTGATAATATCAGACATACAAGCTATTCAATATCAAATTAAAATAGGACAGATTATCGACAGATACAAATTCTATCTGTGTGTAATGATATATTAATGTCGTTTTGGGATATGTGGCTGCAAGTGATGTTATGAAATATCGCTCAGGTCTGACGGTGGGTTGATTTTCGATCTGGATTTCAGTGTTCTTGATCCTGATATTCTCGAACGGAGGCGTTCTGGAAGGGATTTTAAAAGGACAAAACATATGATACCGGTACAGATTTTGTCAGTGATATCGGTGAAAAGACTTCCGATCATGACACTTTCCCAGAGAGAAAGGCCGAATGCTTTCAATACTGTCGTAATCGTGTCCGATCCTGCAAGGGAAACACCACCATACAGAAGTGTCGTGACTGGAACCGAAGCCGCTGAAGACGCGAGGCCAAGCAGAATCCCGCCAATGATTGTCATGCGCATGGATGACAGAAATCCAAAACGCATCATGACAGACACCATCGTAGCAATAACAATTGCCGTTCCCGCATAGGCGATAACTGTCGGGACAAGTGTCACGGTCAGGATGATCACACCTGAAAGACCGACAATGACACCATAGCCCCATCCGCATAGCGCCGTAATAAGCACAGTGCCGATAGAATCGAAATATAACGGCACCTTGAGGATATTGACCAGATATCCAACGGTGACATTCAAGGCGGCGCCAAGTGCGATCAGACCTATATCGAACGCGTTTACATTTCTCAACGATCTGCTTTCCCTGTTTTTCATTATTTACAGAAACCTCTATACTCTATAAATGAAACAAAAACATGAAACGCCTGTCAAGAGAAAGGCTTGGCCATTGCCATTATCCTGACAGGCGAATTCTTTGCTGGAATTACATTGTTGGTTATTTCTGGATATGACATTTTATCAGTTCACGTCTCTGCATTCTTCCCGGTCCCTCCTTGTCAATTGATAAAACAACACCGACTCCAGGTGCATAGTAGCTAATTGAATGTGTGCGTGTTTTTTCGACAGGTTCCTCTGATTTATGTGAAACAGCGATACAGTTGGCATAAGTACCGGAAGGGATAACAACAGTTTCATTTACACTTTCTATAGCATAATAATGGTGTTCAAAAAGTGTCGAATCAGGATAATCGTTATGAGAGACCTCCATCTTGTTCACCCAGGTTTTTCCGATAGAAATATCTGACGGCAGAATTAT
Organism: Candidatus Latescibacterota bacterium; assembly: GCA_963668435.2. Classification (GTDB taxonomy): domain Bacteria; phylum Latescibacterota; class Latescibacteria; order Latescibacterales; family Latescibacteraceae. Next base: position 65,792 of record CAXXSC010000010.1, on the reverse strand, counting down.
CCAGGGCGGTTCCCATTCAATAAAGAAATTGCCGGGCAGGGTAAGTCCATAGAAAAGAAGATCCCCATTTTCATCATGGCCCAAATAACTGCTGCTGGGTCAAGAATCAGTCCCATCATCTTTTTCGAATATCTTGTAAGGCTCTTTGCCCGGCACGTTCTCAGTGCTGTCTATCCAGCTTATCCGCGTTTTAAGACAAGTGCCTTCCTTAGCATCAATATGATGGTATTTCCATGATGAGCCGACAGATATAGGATAATAATCCGGCGTAGCTCCGTAAACAATCCCGCAAAAGATCAGCGACATTATAACTGCACACACACGTTTCACTATTCACATCCCATTGAAGCAGTCATAGTAATTTGTGAAAACGATTTTATTTTGCAACCGGCATCTGGTAACTCACAGTTAAATAGATACGGTCACGTGTGCTTTCGAATGTCTTCGGCTTTTCTTCCGTTTTCCAGAACCCATGGACATAAGCGACATCAAGGAAAAGCGAGCTATCGAATTCCTTGCCGAATCCAATACTCACAAAATCTTTAAGATCTTTGACATCGACATCTGGACCATAGCTGTCATTGTCTCGAGGACCTTTGAAGAGAACCGGTTGACGCATGTAGCCGAGACGGGCCGTGAGGTCAAGGAATTTCAGGCGTTTTTCAGCACCTGCACTCCACTGAAGAGATGAGCGGTATTTGTCTTTGAAATAACGCGGCTCCGGGAAATAATCGGATGGATATTTCAGTTTTGCCTGGCTCCAGTTTTCATATACCATGTCGAAAGCCAGCATTTTTTCACGAGGCTCACCAATGGCAAAACCGAGACCGAGCTGCATGGGCGCTTCGATTTTGTAATCGAAGTTCGAGTCATAATAGTCAATGTCGTTAAACTCGGAATTCGTGTCGATATATTCATACATGCTGAAATACTCGCCGTCTTCCCTGACATAACCCTCATCGCGGTAGGACTCGTCGATATTCCATGTCATGGGAAGCTGCACAAAAGCACCGAATCGGAAATTATCCTTGAAATAGAGTATTGACGGTTTGAAACTGACACCGTGAATGTCATCATCTATATTTTCGAGATCGAGCTGCGAGAACCCGACATCATAATCGTTCAGGAGGCTGCGGCCGTCACGCGTGTATTCACCCAGCCATATATCCAGTGACGCTCCGACAGAAACGTTTGGCGAAACGTCCACAGCACCCCCGAACGAAAATACTCCTACTCCACCCTCCTCGAGAACTTCTACAGTCTCGATTCCGGAAAGATTGTCATTATATCCACTCTGATACACTGAATTGTTAAAATCCATAACTCTGTGATATGCCGCGGCAAGAACAAGACTTCCGCGATCGGTTGGAATCGGATAGGCAATGCCCAGACTTCCCAGGCCGGAATAAGAAACATCGTCGCTGACCGATCCGATCCCGCTGTTGCTTCGAATAAAGCTTTTATTGGAGTTTTTCAACACATCGACCCCAAAAATAGCCTCAATTTTATCGATCCGTGCAAGGGCGGCGGGATTGTAGAGGATCGACGACACACCATCTGCCGCGGCAATTCCTGTGGCGCCCATGCCCATAGCTCGCGCATCTGCGCCGATACTATTTTCAATAACTGACTGTTGGGCCTGAGCCGCGTTCAATGAAAACAGGCAGGCTGCATAAATAATACTTTTTTTCAGAATTGTGTTGTTTTTCATCTTCTCCTCCCCGAGTTGCCGGATGATGACGAACGTGAACGTGAAGACCGTGATGAGGATGACGAGCTTCCGCGGCTCGACCTCGATGATGATGTTGAAGAACTCGAAGAACTTTTTGCAGAAGATGAGCCACCTGAGTAAACGTTTGATGGCATTCCGCTTCTTGTGGTTGATGGTGTTTTGAACGTAGTCGCCGATCCGGATGAACGACGGCTTTGTTTGTTCAGGAACCCGCTGTTTGAGTTTGAGCGTCTCGATTTTGTCACATTATTGCTCGAACCGGATTTGTACCGGATATTGCTTTCTGCGTTATTCGAGCGATTATAGAAATAAGTGCTTTCAGACCTGTTGCTTCTGGAACGTCTGCCGGAACTGCCTGACGAACCGGATCTGCGTCCGGACGAAGAAGAGCTGCTGCCCCGTCGTGAAGATGACGTAGAACTGGAGCGTGAGCTGCCAGACCTGGATGAGGTTTTACCAGCTGATGATGAACTGGAACGTCTTTTAGACCTGCTACTGGATGTTGATGTGCTCCTCGAACTACTTGATGATGAAGTGTTTTTCGAGCTGCTGCGCCTTCTTTTCGTCGATGTTGTTTTCGTGACTGTATTAGCAGAGCGTTCAGCTTTGCCATCTGTGTAATTCCGTATGTTTTTCGAATCACTGCTGCGTCTGCTGGTCTTAGATGACCTTCCTCTTAATGATGCTGCGGTAAGGCCACTACCGGAAACTGATGTGGTTGGTTTGTTGATCGAAGTCCCGGAAGCGTTCTGGGCCGAGCGTCTGTTTGTCACACCGAATGTGCCTATGCGGTCCTGGCGAATATTTTTGCCGCCTGGTTCATGAGAGGAGCCTCCACCCGCATAATAACCACCACCATAGTAGTGATCATAATAGTGATAAGGGTGATACCACGGATCGTAATAACCATAAGAATAATAGGGAGAATGCCAGCCATACGAGTATGTTCCGCACCAGGCCCAATCATCCCAGTACCAGGAGCTGCAATAAAATGGATCATACCAGGTACTGATATAATACGGACGGCTGACATAACGCATACCGTAGCCACCGTAATAGTAAGGTGTTACATACCAGGGATCGTAATAGTGGTGATAGTAATGGACCTCGGTGTAATCATCGTAATAATCGTCATAATACTCGTTATCGTAATATTCGTCGTCATACTCTTCATCTGAAGAACCGGGCAAAGGAATACCGTTTTCAACATGGCCATAAGCATCTTCATATTCCTCATCGCTGTATTCTTCGTCATCAACGTCACGTTCAACAACTCTCGTACGTCTATAGCGCTCGGCCTGACGGTTAGATTCCGGCACTGCTTTTTGGGTCACAACGGTATAACAGCCGGAAATCTGAAGCGCGATGAACATTAACAGCAATGATATTGTCAGTTTATATAAGCTTTTCATAATGGCACCTCCTGCTTTTCAGGTTAATTCCTGAGGTACACGTCTCTCTTTCTATATGCAATAAATAAAAAAACGGCGGAAATACAACCGCCGTGTTTTTATCTGAAAATTTTCAGATGAAATTATCTGGAAGCTTTTTGGTCAGGAACCACTTATAAAATAACTACATGTAATGACTGTCGAGCCACTCCTTGAGTGTCGGCGAATACGGCAGCGCGTCCATGCCGCCGAGTGAGTCGAGTTCGACAGCGGAACCTTTCAGGCGCGACTTGTCTGTGGCGACAAGGGCTCTGTGCTGTTCGAGTAAATCCTCGTAAGGGCGTGGAAGCACATGATCCACAAAGAAATCGGCAAGTGCCGGGAGTACAGGCGCGAATAGTTTCGGATCATCAAGATGCTCGCCCGCGACAAAAGTCTTATGTCCGTTGACACCGTATACCTCGATGCTGTATGGTCCGGGCCCCGGCCCGATCTGATTGACGCCAACGATCGGCGGTTCTCCGTTGCGCGGCTTGTAAGTAAGTATGCTGACCGCTGAACCAAGTATTTTTTCAGGATGGTACCAGTATTCGTGACGTTTGCTTTTGATGCCATCTATTTCCATGACATAGTCGCCGCTGAAATATGCGTTTTCTATTCCGCCGCCAAGCGCCGCATGGGAAAAGAAAATCGCATGGGGGAACATCCATATAAACATCGGCTCCGGGCAATTGGTGATGTAACTACGCACGGGACCGTTTTCTTTCATCCACTTCCTGATTTCCTTAAGTACTGGCTGTACCTCAAGGGATGAAATGCTCATAAGCGGTGCGTTGTATTCTTTCGCCAGCCTGACCATCTTTTCTGCACTGTAAACCGTATCAGTGAATGGCCTTTCGACAAATACCGGCTTGCCGGCTTCAAGCGCCGGTTGAGCGAGTTCTAAAGTTTTGCGGTAATCGGGATGTTCGATGCTGATGACATCGCATTCCTTCACAAGCTCTTCTGGATCGCGGGAAATAGTCTTGAATCCCCTCGTTTTGAAGCGTTCGCAGATTTGAGGGATGTCATACCAGAATGCGTGAATTGTGCATTTCTGGACATTTTTGTTCGTCGATTTGGGATTCTTGAATTTCAAAGCAAAATTATGGCCTATCCCGATCTGTCCGACTTTGAGCTTTCCCATATTTTCAGCATAAGCCGGCGCTTTACCACCAGCGATTATTGCTGCGATTCCGCCAGCTCCGCTTTTCTGCATGAAAGACCGTCGTGTTGACATGGTAATAACTCCTTTTCCAGATTCAGCCCTGCTGTTTAATCGATTGCAAAAATAGCGGCAACTCTCGGTTTGATTATCGATGTCCAGATCTCATAGCCCTTGGGATTCATGTGAAGCCTGTCCTCGAGGAAAATGTCCTCCATGACAACACCATTATCATCGAGCATTGCCGAGGAAGAATCAATGAAAACGGCATTTTCCGACTGAACACAGTAACGTTCAATAAGGGCGTTGGCTTTGGCCATGTCAGGCCACATTTCCCAGCGTCTTCCGCTTGGTTTGATAGCAATGTAATACACAGGCGTTTCAGGGAGTTCTCGTTTGATCAATGCATGGAAACGCTTGAAATCACGTGCCACACGTTCCGGTGATTTTTTGTTGGCGATATCATTGTCACCGGCATACAGGAAAATAGCCTTCGGTTTATAAGGGAAAATGATTCTATCGGCGAAATGGATCGAGTCCTCGATTTCCGAACCGCCGTAGCCGCGATTGATAACCGGATATGGCGCCATGTCCTCAGCCACGTTTTTCCACATGCGTATGCTGGAACTTCCGATAAAGAGAACACTTCCCTCCTTTGGGAACGAGGCTTTATCGGCTTTTTCAAATTCAGCCATAGATTTTTCCCAACGACTGAAATCATGGCCGCCCTGTGCTGAGGCAATTGAAGAAACGGCAAAGCCGAGAATGAGAGCTGTCAGCATTTTCCCACTGATATTCATTGACTGTCCTTTCAAGTTATAGTGCAGAATTCTATTTCACTCCACGGGTTGGGCGTTCGAATTCACCCAGGGGCATATCAATATGATTAAGGCTTGCGGTCGAGGGCCTGCCTTTTGCTCCAAGTTTATTCACAGCCCTGACTCGAATATTGTTATAGCCAGATGCAAGATACCACGTCCAGTGGTCGGATTCAACCTTTTCCCAGCCCCGGCCGTTCATATCGACCTCGAAATGAGAGAAATTTGGAGTATACGTTTCGAATCGCAGGTAGAGGCGGTCATTGCCGAATCCCTGGGTGGCATCGATATGTACAAGATTGAGGTCGGGCCACATGTCACGTTTGCGGTCGGTGTGCCAGCTGTACTGACGTTTCGGTGGTGTCTGGTCGTCATACCAGTTGATATAGCCGTCCCAGGGCCACCAGGAACTACCATGTGTCAATGGGCGTGGATATGGTTTTTCGTAATAGTTATTTCTGGGCATTATCCGCATGAAAATGGCATGATTGAAACCGTTGTGACTGGTTCTCTGGGGCGCCGGGAAATCTATCGAGCCAAGCAGAACCGGATGATCTTCCTCAACTTTCGGAGAACTTGTCGGGTCTTTCATCCAGTCGATCGGTTTGTCGGGGAAATAGCGGTCGACAAACATCATATGCATATCATGCATATTGAGCGGTTCGCCGCTTTTCTTGTCGCACGTGTAGTGATTGACTGTACTGGCATCGAGATATATCCATTTGCCGTAATCGTCGTTCCAGACCTCGCATATCTCGTGGCCGACAATGTTGACCAGGCGTGTCTGCCAGCCGTATGCCATGCAGAGTCCACCGAGAAAGAGATTCGACTGAATACACATACCGCCGCCGCCCATGCTGTCGATACGTTTCGCAATGGCGAGTGCATTCCAGTCGGGATATTCCGGGATCGGGCTCTGCCAGCGCCAGCGCTTGGTGGCGTAATCAAGAAGTTTGATCTGCGCATCAAAATCGCTCAGGCTCTGCTCAACCAGTATATCGGTGTTTTCGCGTGATCTCAGTTCTTTGAATTCGGGACGGTCCCAGGACTCCCACTCCCATTCAACTGAGGGATACTTGATCGACGGATTATCCGTTTCCAATACGAAAATGTTTTTATGTAATGGAATTGGGAATGGTTCCTGAAGTGTCGATGTGATATTAACGGTTTTCAGTTTCGGACTAACAAGTGGATTTTGTGTCGTGAAAACGACACGCAGCTGGACATAACGTCGGTTAATTGTGTCACCGGGTATTTCGAGATCTACAGTATCTCCTGATCCTATCAACTGATAAGGTTCCCAGTTCTCATCGAACGGGTTCGGGTTGACACCTTTGCGAAAAAAATATTCAAGTTGAGTGTCCGGGGGTACTTCGCCGTTCAGTTTTACCGTAAGGTTGCGTATGATATGCTGACGGCTTATGAAATTGGTCGAATCACCTTTCCAGAGATCGATGACAGGTGTTGCAAGCCATCCCTGACTGACAAAACGGTCAAAACTGAGGCGGACAGTATATTCGGCGCGCGTCTGCCCCAAGGGCCCGAAAGGACTTTCTTTCCATGATTCACCGCCGTCAACAGACTTGAATGAGGTTTTTCCGACATCGGCAGGATCTCCACCACCTGCCTCGAACTCATCTGCGCGAGCCATGTAAAGCTCCCACCCTTCAGCCTCTGTTTTGCATCCTGGTGAGCCAAACTCGATGATATTGCGGCCTTTTTTCAGCCAGTCGACCGGAAACTCAATCCATCGATATGTTTCCCGGACTTCCTTCTGCCAGTTTTCGCATATGAACTCATTACCATTGACTGTGAAATGAAGAGGTTGGTTTCCCTGACGATAGACCCAGAATACGACAAAGGCTTTTTTCGCCCGAATATCATCGAGCATGACGATTTTACGGCCGCGATTCTGCCCCCACACAACATCGGAACAAACACCTTTTTCACTTGTTCCCGCACCGGGAGCATCATTCTGAATAAGCTCCATGTCAAAAAGCTGGACACTGCCGCTGGAACCTTTCATGAGCATGTGCATGAAACCGTTGTCGTAAACGCTGTGAGCATCATGAGACCAGTTGATCACAAGCTCCTCGGCATGGACCGGTACACTCAGTAAAAGAAGGCATAGAAGTAATTTCTTCATTTCAGACTCCTTTATGATGGGATTCGTAAGAATGTAACTTGTATATATTGAGAATACGCCATGTTTCAAAGGAAATCAAGAGGTCAATGCTGAAATGATACGTGGAAACGCTTTCTTTTAATATGATGGTTGCGTATTTTATTTATGTTGTGAAGATAAAAACGTACAAAAATGAGGAAATCAACGCATGTACACTTTCAATCGACGTACATTTTTAAAAGGCATCGTATCGGCGGCAGCGCTGACTGGCAGCAAGACTTTTGCCGACACATTCAGCATATCAGCTGACACGACGACAGAAGAGCTTACCTCTACCGGCATTTTCACCTCGGGTGCTGAAGGTCCCGCATGCGACAGGGATGGCAATCTTTATGCGGTCAACTACAGTCGCCAGGGGACAATCGGCAAAGTCACGCCCGAAGGAGATCATGAGCTGTTTATTGACCTTCCGGGCGCTAGTATCGGCAACGGCATTCGTTTCGGCAGCGATGGCAGTATGTTTATTGCCGATTACACCCAGCACAACATCCTTCGTGTTGACATGGACACAAAAGACATCTCTGTCTATGCTCACAATGCATCCATGAGCCAGCCAAACGATATCGCAATCATGAAAAATGACATACTTCTCGCCAGCGATCCGACTTGGAGCAGGGGTACCGGCGCTGTCTGGCGTATCGACCTCGACGGGAATGTAGATAAGCTGGCCGACTTCACAAGCACAAGCAACGGAATCGAGGTGTCGCCTGATGACAGCACTCTCTATGTCAATACTTCAGGTTCCCGTGAAATATGGGCATTCGATCTCGAAGAGGACGGCTCTATCAGCAATAAACGCCTTGTGATCGCATTCAATGACTCCGGTGCGGACGGCATGCGTTGTGATGTCGAGGGTAATATTTACATCACGAGAAACGGCAATCAGGCTGTTGATATTGTTTCTCCCGCTGGTGAAATTCTCGGCAGGGTTGCAACAATCGGAAGAAATCCCTCAAATATCGCTTTCGGCGGCGGTGACGGCATGACCTGCTATATCACACTGGCTGATCGCGGCAGCATAGAGTCATTCCGTGCCGATTACCCGGGACGGAGTTGGCAGATGTATCAGGATAATCCATTGAGTGTCACGGCGGAATCGTCATTCAGGCCCGAGCAGATTACCGTTAATGCGGCATGGCCAAATCCGTTTAACAGCACGACCACAATACAGTACAATCTCGCTTCTGATAGTGATATTGTCATGAGGGTATACAATATGGCAGGCCAGACTGTAGAGAACAGGCCTCTTGGCAGAATGGGTACCGGAAAACATTCAGTGCAGTGGCGGGCCGATTCACTTCCAAGTGGAATTTACTTTGTTTCTTTGAGGAGTAATATGGGGTCGGCGACGGCGAAAGTGACCTACATGAAATAAAAAAAGCAGGATCACCTGCTTTAATAAAAATGGCGGAGAGGGTGGGATTCGAACCCACGACTGGGGATGCCAGTACACGATTTCCAGTCGTGCTCCTTCGGCCAGCTCGGACACCTCTCCGTCATAATTTTGAAGATTTTCAATATACAAAAACGAGAGACGAAAAAAAAGAGTTTTTCTTCATAAAACCATTATTTCATTCACATTTTGTTTGTTGCGGGTCTTGATTTCAATCCATGTCCGGTTAAAATCGAGACCTCAATCCTGTCACTTCCGATTGATGAAGACTGTTTCAGTGCCGCCGCAACGGAAACAGCTGCGGTCGGTTCGACATAGATGCCGTCACGCCACAAATCTATAAGTGCCGAATTTACCTCATCATCGTTAATAGACATACAAAAACCGTTGCTTCTCCGTACTGCCGCAAGTATCTGTTTACCTCGTACAGGTTCCGCAACTGCAATTCCCTCCGCAACAGTATTTCCTGACACGGTTTTTCCGGAAATATCGCCTCCCCCATTCCAAGCGCTTGTCAGTGGTTGGAATTTTTCGCTCTGGACAGCGATCAATCTTGGCAATCTGTCGATGAAGCCGGAATCGAGAAGTTCCCTGAATCCAATATATAGTCCAAGAAGAAGTGTTCCGTTACCCACTGGCACATAAATCAAATCGGGCGCTTTCATGTCGCACTGCTCGAATAGTTCGAATGCTATAGTCTTGACACCGTGAAGAAAGAATGGATTCCAGGAATGACTTGCATAATATGTCTTTTGGGCAGCCTCGAATGCCGAACGAGCTGTTGTTTCACGGTCGCCCGGTATGAGTACAAGATCAGCCCCGTAGTTGCTTATCTGGGCCGTTTTTACCGCGGAGGTAGATTCCGGGGCGAAGATTCTGCATTTAACAGTAGCTCTGGCAGCATAAGCTGCGATGGCTGCACCTGCGTTTCCGGAGGAGTCCTCGACTATTATACCGATGCCCATCTGATGTATTTTGCTTAATAGAAGCGAGGCGCCGCGGTCTTTAAACGATCCGGTGGGCATTAGCTGGTCCATTTTCAAAAGGAGTTTAACCCCGGAGTGATAATATGGGATAAGCGGGGTGTCTCCTTCGCCTAAGGTGATGATCGTGTTATCGTTTTCAATTGGCAGGGCGTGAAGGTATCGCCACATACCTTTACCTATAACGGGATTGCTACTGAAATCGAAAACAGGTTTGAAATCTATATCTAACAGTCCGCCGCATTCACAACGCCAAATTTTACTGTTTCCGGGGCTTGTTTTTCCGCATTTTTCACAGACAAAAGATGTAGTCATGAGCTTGCCGCCAGTCGGTGTTGGAGTATAATCATTCATATAATGATATGTGTACAACCGTTTTCAAGCAATAAAAAAAAGGCCGTGCAGTAAACACGCCCTTTCGAAGAGTATCTGTATTATAGGAACATATTAAAGGCTGCCGCCATTGTCATTATTCCGCTTGCCCCTTCAAATGCTGAATCTGTCAGGGATTTCACCATGAAAGCTTCATCGGGGTATTCGTGACCCCAGCGAATATCATGGAGAGAGGACCTTTCGAAACCAAAACGCGGATAATATTCAGGATGTCCTAACAGGAAAACCAAAACGTAACCACGTTCCTTTAGAACATCAAGGCTTCTCGTAATTAGTTTGCCGCCATATCCCATTTTCTGATATTCCGGCAAAACTGCGAGAGGTGCGAGTTGAACTGCCTTGAGCGATTTTGGTGCTTTTTCTAATTGCACATCGCTATATGCAATATGAGCTACCAGTTTTTCATTCAGTTCTAGTACAGCCGAAAGAATAATCGATCCATCATCCCTGAGGGTGTCGACAAGTCGGGCTTCCTCGTCATTGTTAAAAGCCTTTTTATTAATATCGAAAATTACGTTTTTGTCTTGTGGTGTTTCTTCTCGGATAATCAACATGTTTATACCTCATTGTCATGTCGGTTAAAATTCTAACGATCCGTAAAAAACACTTAGACAAGATCCATATGACCTAAGGTCAAAAAAACTCCAGTCGTTAATGGATGGATATAAATATGGCGGAGAGGCAGGGATTCGAACCCTGGGATGACTAAGCCATCAACGGTTTTCGAGACCGCCCCATTCAACCGCTCTGGCACCTCTCCGCATGATCTATATGACGCTCATCTTTTTGAGCGTTTTCTTTCTCTCAGCAATTTGAAAAAATATTTTAGCAACGACGAGCTTTCATGTTCGAGAACACCCGACAGAATTTCCACATTATGGTTCAAGCGGCTGTCATTACAAATATTGTAAAGACTTCCGCAAGCCCCTGTTTTCGGATCGAAACTCCCGAAAACTAACCGAGGTATCCGTGAAAGAACTATGGCCCCTGCACACATACAGCAGGGCTCAAGTGTTACATACATCGTTGCGTCATTCAGACGCTGGTAGCCAGTTGATTCGGCCGCTGCGCCTATTGCTATGATTTCCGCATGAGCAGTCGGGTCTTTAAGTGTTTCTACCCTGTTTCCGCCTCTGCCGATAATTCTTCCGTCCTTGACTATCACCGCGCCAACTGGCGTTTCGTCAAGTTCGAGAGCTTTTTCTGCCTCTGCGAGGGCGTATCGCATCCAGCGCTCGTCTGTTTCGATATCATTCATGCGGTTGCTAATATACTACATTGACCCGTTCCGAGTCAAGGACTCTGAATACAAGCGGAAAATTCTCATAACATTACAGCATCTTGCATTCAGGTTGTTTTCAATATCTCCACGGACTCTTCACTACCAATGAACAAAAAAATGCCATATCTGTTGACGGTTAAGTGAAGATCGCCATCAAAAAAAGCCCGGACAAAGTGTCACGGGCAAAACATTAATGGTGCCCCCAGCGCGACTTGAACACGCGGCCTGCGGATTAGGAATCCGTCGCTCTATCCACCTGAGCTATGGGGGCATTTTTTGAAGAATTACAAGATACAAAATGTGCTGCGGAAAGTCAAATTGTAAAAACAGACAAGACCAGGAGGGATTATATTGAAGAACCTCTCTACCCCATGTGCATTCTGCTCAGGCGTGCATAGAGGCCGTTTTCAGACATGAGCTCCGAGTGGTTGCCACTCTCTACAATCCGGCCGCCTGCTATCACATGTATTTTGTCGACAGTTCTGACTGTAGACAGCCTGTGAGCGATTACAATAGAAGTGCGGCCCTCCATGAGCACTGGCACGGCATTCTGGATCAGCGATTCCGTGAACGTGTCGACACTCGAGGTCGCCTCATCTAGGACAAGGACATCCCTGTCAGCTGCAAGCGCACGTGCAAAACTTACCAGCTGGCGCTGTCCCTGCGAGAGACGGGAGCCGCGTTCCCTCACGTTTGTTTCGAGTCCGTCCTCAAGTTCACTGAAACAGCTGTCAGCACAAAAACGTGCGAGTACATCCTCAATGCGAGAAGCATCGACCATTTCATCCCCGAGACTGATATTGTCCCGGACAGACCTGTTAAACAGGAACGCCTCCTGACCGACATAGGAGAAATGACGGCGGTGGTCTTCGATAGAAAGGTCGAGAATATCGACACCATTGATGAGAATTCGGCCTTTCTGGATGTCGTAATAACGCAAAAGGAGGCTCATTATACTGGTTTTTCCTGCACCCGAAGGCCCGACAAAGGCAACTTTTTCACCAGGCGCGACAGTAAATGAGACATCTTTCAGTATCCAGTCCTCGCCCTCATAAGCGAACCAGACATTTTCGAAACGTATTTCGGTTTCTCTGTCGATTTCAACTGCGGTATGGGGATTTTTTATAGATGGTTCCGTATCAAGAAGTGTGAAAATTCGTTCGCTGGCAGCAAGGGCTGAAAGCATGACATTGAAATTTTCGGCGAGTTCGCGAACCGGCCAGAAAAACATGTCAACCAGTCGTATGAATGCCACCATAACCCCAATTTCAAGCGTGCCATTTCCAATTCGGTAGCCACTGGCAGAGATAATCAGAACAACCCCGATAGTACCTATCAGCTCCATAAGCGGGAAAAACCAGCCGTAGTAAAACACATTTTTGATCTTCTCTGTCTTGAGGTTGTCGGAATAGCGGCTGAACTTATCAAAACTCCAAGAGGTACGTCTCATGGTCTGAATGATGCGGATACCTTGGATGCTTTCCTGTAAAAACGCATTTAGACGAGCGGTACCTTTGCGAATATTCCGGTAAACAACTCTTATCCTGTTGGCGAAGACACGTGCGATAACATACATAAACGGCGTGATCGAGAGAGTAATCAAGGCAAGTTTGAAGTCGATAATAAACATCATAATGACGATACCGACAATTATGCTGGAATTATGAAGGATTCGTATTGCGCCAGAGGTGTAGAGTTCGTTCAGGGCATTGACATCATCCGTAGTCCTGGTCATAAGGCGGCCGACCTTATTACGGTCAAAAAAGTGCATTTCCATGGACAGTATATGGCTGAATATGTCCATGCGGAGATCGTGCATGATATACTGACCAAGATAACCGGTTAGCATCTGCATGAATCTGTCAACAAAGAAGCGTAGAAGATAGACGCAGAGAAACAGCAGCATGAATCGATCGAGTCCGCTCACATCACCATTCTCGATATAATTGTCTATGACCTCTTTCATCAGGTAGGGCCTTAATATCAGCAGTGCAGAACTGAGAAGGCTCAACACTAGAGCGGCAACAGCGATTGTCTTGTAAGGACGTATATAATCGAAGAGACGCTTGATTGCCTGAAGAGGCGAGTATTCGCGGACAGTGTCGTCCAGAATGAAGCGGTTTGCTGAAGTCTTACTCATTTTTCCGCCTCCATTCTGTCCAGTGTTTCCTGTTCGTCGAAAAGTGCAGCATATTCCCCGCCGATCTTCATGAGATCTTCGTGATTTCCGCGTTCGATGACTTCTCCCCCGCTGAGATAGAGAATCTCATCCGCATCTTTTACAGCGCCAAGGCGGTGAGTGACAATCACAGCTGTTTTACCGCGAATAACAGTTTTGATGTTGTCGAGAATAGTCATTTCCGTTCGAGTGTCGACATTGGAAAGGCAGTCATCAAAAAACAGTATCTCCGCATCACTTATAAGTGATCTGGCAATAGTCAGGCGCTGGCGCTGGCCTCCCGAAACGGTCAGTCCCCTTTCTCCAAGCATGGTGTCGTAGCCGTCGGGATATTCATCGATCTCCCCGGCAATAGCGGCAAGGACTGCGGCACGTTTGATTTCGGTATTATCCGCATCTTCCTTGCCAAATGCAATGTTTTCAGCCACGGATTCGCTGAAAAGAAACGACTCCTGGGGAACGTAAGCGATAGAAGCACGAAGGTGTGACAACGGTAAATCGGTGATATCGATGCCGTCATATTGGATATGCCCATGGGGTGTATCGTAAAGTCCTGCCAGAAGAGATAAAAGTGTCGTTTTGCCCGACCCTGTCCTGCCAACAATGGCAAGTGTCCTCCCTGCTTTCAGATCAAAAGAAATGTCCTTGAGAACAGGTTTTTCATCGTTATAAGAAAATGTTAGAGAATCAACCCGAATATCCCCTTTGAGGCGATCAAGTATATCTTTTTCATCCTGACGTTCCGGTTCTTCTTCAAGAATATCATTGATGCGTTTCATCGAAGCTGTTCCTCGTTGAAAAACAGCAACCACCCACCCCACTGCGATGGACGGCCAAACCAGCATGGCAATATACATGATCATTGAAACGAGGACGCCCAGGGTTGTTTCACCGTTGATAACCCGTTTTCCGCCAAACCACAAAACAACCAGAACACCGGTACTCGCGAGAACATCTATGAATGGATGATAAAATGACTGTAGGCGAATGACTTTTTTGTTATTCATGACATATTTTTGCGAAAGTTCCCTGAGGCGAGACAGTTCAAATTTCTCCCTCACATACGCCTTGATCATGCGAATTCCATTGAGGTTTTCCTGTATGTGGGCGGAAATGTCAGAATATGATTCCTGGACCGATCGAAAATACACATGTATTCTTTTGCCTGCGAAATAGATCATTAAAGCAATGAACGGAAAAGGCATGATACCGTAAAGCGCGATTCGCCAGTCTTTCGTAAACATAAAAAACAGCGCTGCCGGTGCCAGGAACATAACATTGATAGAATACATGACACCAGGACCCGCCATTGCCCTCACCGCGGTCAGGTCGTTTGTGACGCGGGCAATGATATCACCTGTACGCGATCGGTTATAAAAAGACACGGGCAATTTGAGGAGGTGGCCATAAAGCTTGAGTCGGATATCGTTTTCAACGTGCCAGGATGCGCCAATGATGATATAGCGCATGAGAAAGCGGCTGAGGCATTTGAGAAGTTCGAGTACAAGGATTATCGCCGAAATACGCAAAATATCACGAGCAAGAAAGTGATCCTTGAGTGCATCAACAGCATCACCGATAAGAGAGGGAATCAGCACCTGCAGGATATTCGTTATCAGTACAAAAACAGAACCGTAAAGGACTGTTTTTGTATGACGACCGAGAACCTGACGTATAAACAGAATGAATTTCATGTTTAATACCAATGAATGATAACTATTGACAGTTGTAATAGAAAAGATCAGTGATAATTATGGAGACAAATTCAGGGAACGGAAATAACCTCGATGGATACTTTCTGGATACCACTTTGAATCATGTCGAGCTCTTTTGCCGCACTGAGGGACAGGTCGATGATCCTTTTGCCGACATATGGACCGCGGTCATTTACCCTGACAATCACCTTGCGGTTGTTAGCGAGATTAGTGACCTCGAGCCAGGTATTGAAAGGAAGTGTTTTGTGTGCGCAGGTAAGTCCATGCATATTATATGTTTCGCCATTAGCAGTCTTTTTGTTATGAAAATCATCGGCGTAATATGACGCAACACCCTCGAATACCATGCCGGGTTTGATTTTCGAAGGGGTGACATTGGGGGATGTTTTTCTTTTTTCTGAAGATTTCTGCTCCTGAGCGCTTTCTGTTTTTTCTTGTTGAGGTGCTCTGGATTTAGGGCCGATGGTATAACGAGGTGATGGTGAGCATGAAGCCACAACACCGAGAAGTATAAACAGCAGAATATGATATCGTGACATCAGCAATATCCCTGATAAAAAACGAATCAAACTTCCAGTGAGCCGATTATATCCCGGATGTCTTCTATCTTATAACGCTTCATGTATTCCGCGATCCCGGATATCACTTCGAGCGGCAATTTTGGTTTGACAAACATGCCGCAGCCAACCTGTACAAGTGATGCGCCAGCGATAAGGAATTCCAGAGCGTCCCTTGCCGAGAAAATACCGCCCATGCCAATGACCGGTATCGACACAGCTTTTACAGTTTCATAGACCATGCGAACAGCGACAGGCCGTATGGCAGGACCGGAAAGACCACCGGTGACATTCGCAAGCATCGGACGTCTTTTGTCGACATCCACAACCATGCCAGTCAGCGTATTAATAAGTGAGACGGCATCAGCGCCCGCATCTTCGACAGATCTGGCTATATCGCTTATGCTCGTCACATTCGGTGTCAGTTTGACAATGAGAGGCTTCGATGTCAGCGGACGGAGCTCCTTGACCAACTGTGCCGCAGAAAGCACGGAGCAGCCGAAAGAAATACCACCCTCTTTAACATTAGGACATGAAATATTGATTTCGAGGGCGGAAATGGAATCTATGTTCGCGAGCGCTCTTGTTACTGCGAGATAATCATCGGCAGTTTTGCCGGCAACATTGACAATGACATTTGTGGAAACAAAATCAAAATTTGGAACAATATTCTCGACAAAATAGTCAAGTCCTTCATTCTGCAGGCCGATTGCGTTGAGCATTCCGGAGGGTGTTTCAATTATCCGTGGGGCAGGATTTCCGAGACGAATTTCCGGGGTGACTGCTTTTGTTACGAAACCGCCAAGCTCGGAAGGGTCATAAAAGTCATTATATACTTCGCCGTTGCCAAAAGTACCCGAAGCCGTTAAAACCGGATTTTTGAACGTGAGGCCCAGCAGTGTCTGTTCAAGAGGATTTCCCATTAAAGAACAATCTCCTCGGCATTAAAAACAGGCCCATCGACACAGGAACGAAGCATTTTGCCGTTTTTCATTTCAACAGCACATCCAAGGCAAGCTCCGATGCCGCATGCCATTCTTTCCTCAAGAGAAACCTGACATGGAAGTGAATGAGATTCAGCTATTTCAGCAACGGCTTTCATCATTGGATGAGGGCCGCAAGTGAAAATCATTGAGGGCTTTATTTCAGGCATTTTCTTTTCGAGTAGACCGGTTACAAATCCATGATATCCGCGCGAACCGTCCTCAGTAGCTTCAAGAATAGTCACACTCGTATCAAGACAGAGTTCAGCGGACTTGACAGCATCAGCGGTTTTTCCGCCTATTATAAATGTGCTTGTGCCGGTTTTTCTTTCGCCGAGAGTATTGGCGAGAAATATCAGGGGCGCAGCTCCCGTTCCCCCCGCAACAAGTACAATCGAACCTGTTGACGCTCTCTCCATATCGAAACCGTGACCAAGCGGGCCAATAACGCTTACAGTGTAACCCCGCTTCATGTGGCATAACATTTTTGTGCCGGGACCGACAACATTGACAAGCAATGTCACATATCCCTTATCAACATCAACCTCGCAAATAGAAAAGCTGCGACGTAAAAAAGGAGCGGTTGTATCCCCCGCCCTGACCTGTACAAACTGGCCGGGCTTAATAGTCGTTGCTATGCCGGGGCATTCAATCGAAATAAGGTAACTTTCAAGTGCAATATGTTCAATCCGAATAATATCGGCTGCGTATTCTTGCATTTCTCGCCCTGATCCTCTGAAAACCGGTTAATCCCTTTTCCGGTGAATCAATTACCGCGACCGCTATATTATCGGCAGCCTGCGTCTCATTCGGTGATTCTTCTCGTCTCATATCGAAATCAGCGATGTACGTTCGTATTTCCTCGAGAAGTGCCGGTTCCTCTTCAAGATAGCGAATTTTATCACGGGCTGTCTCGACATACATTTCACTGATAAAAGAAGGTGTTTCGTCGGCAAGCTCACGGTATATCTCTACGGATTTTTCACTGTCACCGGCATCATGTTCATAATAATAAGCAAGATTAAGCCGCGCCTGATAAGCGCTTCGTGACTCAGGATAATTATCTGCAACCTCCTGATAGAGAGGCAGGTACTCCTCCCAGGAGGCTCCTGAGTTGCGTGCATCTTCTGCTTTCTGTAAAGCGATAACATGTGGTGTGTTGTCGGTAACTCCTATGTAATTTCTGAGAGTAACCGCAAAATCACTGGATGGATATTCCGTAATTATTTCCTCGGCGACAGCACGCTCGGTCGCTTCGTCGATCTGCCCATCTTCCATTGCAGAGAAACGGCGGATATAGAAATCGCTCATGATAGCGAATTCAGTTCCGGGCGCATCACGAAGAATTGTCTGGTACTGTCCTGCGGCAGAATCAGGTCGGTCGAACATAAACATGTAAAGACCACCAAGAGAAAAGCGTGTCTTGGTGATTTTTTCGATATCACCTTCATATTCCTTGATTCTTGAAAGATGCGCATTGAGCGAATCTATATTTGCTATTTTTTGTTTCGCATCAACATAATAAGGGGCCGTGACATTTGGAGGCTGTTGACCAACTTTCTCGAAAGACTGGCGGGCATCGTTGGCAAGGGAAAGGTCTTTCAGTGTTATCACGCCAACACGATACCATGCATCATCGGCGGCAACAGAGTCAGGATAATCAGCAGCCATGAGCGTGTACGTTTCTGCGGCAAGTTCATCATCGCCCTGAAGTTCGTAAATAAAGCCTTTTTCGAGGCTCAGTTCGTCATGATACGGCATGAACTCACCTTTGCTCTCAAGGACTGAAAGCAACGACAGTGCTTTATCATATGACTCGAGCTGTGCCTGTGACTGGGCTAATCGGATGGTGTAATTGACTTTCGAATCTATATCCATCTTGCCGAAATCCTCAAGCGGCTCGAGGACTTCAACACATTCCTCATAACGCTCGAGATTATATAAGGCCTCGCCTTTGTAAATACAGGCCTTGATGAACTCATTACGGCCAGGTTTCATCCCGAGAACCGTTTCTGCCGCCTCGAGAAGTCCGTCCCACCTTTCGTTAAGTTCTGCAATCTCGGCATATGCAAGACCCGCCTGGCTTTTCATGTCGGAATCATCAGTCTTAATCAGGTCGTCGAGAACCAGAATAGCGTTTTCATATTGTTCGAGACCTATATAGCTCAATGCTTTATAATATTTTGCCTCTTCACGGTATTCGCTTTCAGGAAATGTCCGTAAAAGTTCATCAAGCTGAGATCTCGCCATTGTGTAGTTCTTCTGATAATACTGCGATAGGCTGATGATATACATGCTGTCGTCTACATATTTCGAGTCCGGATACTCGGCAATGACCTCTCGCGCCCACTTGACTGCCTCACGGTAATTCTTGTTGGAAGTCTGGTTAGAAATACCTTCATTTTTTCCGCGTTCAAACTCACCGTCACGGAAATTTCTTTTGGCAAGATAAAACGCGTTGAAATATGCACAGCCAGAATCAAACAACAAGAAAAGACACAAAAGGGAAAGAATTGCTTTATTCGTTTTCATCAAAGCCTCACTCCGAATGGTATTCCTGCAGACTGGTAACGCTGATTTTTTTCGAAACTAGTGACTGTATACCCTCTACAGCAGCGATGGCGCCTGGAATTGTTGTTGTGTAGGGTACATTGTGAATGATAGCTGAACGCCGTATTTCATAATCATCCTGATGTGATTCTTTCCCAAGTGGCGTGTTGATCATCATGGATACTGTACGATCGGTCAAAAGGTCGAGTACATTAGGACGGCCTTCATATATCTTGTCGACTCGTTCGGCCCGTATACCGTTGTCATAGAGGTATTGACGGGTTCCTGCAGTAGCGATAATCGTAAAACCGGAATCGGTCAGCTTCTTCGCAAGTGGAAGTATCTTTTCCTTATCACTATCATTTACACTAATGAATATCCGTCCGGATTCAGGAAGTTTTACATTAGCCGACATCTGTGCTTTTGCAAAGGCTACACCGAAATCCTTGTCAACACCCATTACCTCACCGGTCGATTTCATCTCGGGACCGAGAATGGAATCAACACCCGGGAATTTGATGAATGGAAGAACGGCTTCCTTGATAGCAAAAAAGTCGATCTTGATCTCCTCGGTGAAACCGATTTCCTGAAGCGTTTTTCCAGCCATGACACGGGCCGCAATCTTGGCGAGAGGTTTGCCGATTGCCTTGGAAACATAGGGCACCGTACGCGATGCGCGTGGGTTGACCTCAAGAACGTAAATTTCATTGTTCTTGACCGCATACTGGATGTTCATAAGCCCGATGACATTCATTTCCAGCGCCAGATCTTTCGTGTGCTTCCTGAGTCGTTCGCTGACATCCTCGGAAAGACTGAACGGGGGAAGCACGCAGGCGGAATCGCCTGAATGAACACCCGCATTCTCGATGTGCTGCATGATACCGCCTATCACGACTGTCGTGCCATCTGAAACAGCATCGACATCGATTTCGATGGCATCCTCGAGAAAACGGTCGACCAGGACCGGACGTTCTTCAGATACACTGATAGCCGCTTTCATGTATGCCTCAAGTGCAGCCTGGTTATAACAGATCATCATTGCCCTGCCGCCAAGGACATAAGACGGTCTTACAAGAACGGGATAACCGATACGATCTGCAACGGCAAGAGCACCCTTAAGATCGACGGCTGTGCCGTTTGGCGGTTGCAAGATGCCCAACTTGTCAACAAGCTGACCAAAACGCTTCCTGTCCTCGGCAATGTCAATGGATTCGGGAGATGTCCCTATAATTGGAACGCCATGCGATTCAAGGCCCTTGGCAAGTTTAAGCGGTGTCTGACCGCCAAACTGGACAATAACACCGTCCGGCTTTTCCTTTGCACAGATCGCAAGAACATGTTCCAGAGTCAGCGGCTCGAAATAGAGCTTATCGGAAGTATCGTAATCAGTCGAGACTGTCTCCGGATTTGAGTTGACCATAATGGTCTCGAAACCGTCATCCTTGAGCGCATAAGAGGCATGAACACAGCAGTAGTCGAACTCGATACCCTGCCCTATCCTGTTCGGTCCGCCGCCGATGATCATGATTTTCTTTCGGTCACTTCTGACAACTTCACACTCCGACTCGAAAGTCGAGTAATGATATGGCGTGAAGGCCTCGAACTCTGCACCGCACGTGTCAACTGTTTTGAATACGGAGTAGAGGCCGAGAGACTTGCGTTTTTCATAAATATCAATCTCTTTAACTTTCCAGAGATAGCAAAGCTGGCGATCCGAAAATCCATATTCTTTGGCGCGGCGCAACGTTTCGGCATCGACAGTTTCGAGCGTTAAGGAGGCAAGTGATGCCTCCATTTCGACAATATCGCGCATGTTAGCAAGGAACCAGCTATCAATAAGCGTGGCATTGTATATTTCCTCGATAGTATGACCGGCTTGGAGGGCTTTTCTCAGGGCAAACAGACGGTCCGCTTTCGGATTGCGGACATAGGAAAGCCAGTCGGCATCCCAATTGTCATCCACACCGTCAGCTCCGAAACCGTAACGACTGATCTCGAGCCCCTGTATACCTTTTTGGAGAGCTTCTTTAAAGGTGCGCCCAATAGCCATAACCTCACCGACACTTTTCATCTGGGTGCCGAGACGATCATCGGCATCAGGGAATTTTTCAAATGTCCAGCGCGGAATCTTGACAACGCAATAGTCGATTGTCGGTTCAAAACAGGCTTTTGTCTTACGGGTGATATCGTTGGCGATTTCGTCAAGAGTATAACCAACCGCTAATTTTGCGGCTATTTTCGCAATCGGGAATCCGGTCGCTTTTGAAGCCAGTGCCGAACTACGGGAAACCCTCGGGTTCATTTCAATGATGACCATACGCCCGTCTTTGGGATTCTGTGCGAACTGGACATTGGAACCACCGGTCTCGACACCGATTTCACGAATGACATCGATCGACCAGTCGCGCATTTTCTGATATTCGCGGTCGGTCAGGGTCTGGATGGGTGCAACTGTGATGGAGTCGCCGGTATGAACGCCCATTGGATCTAAATTCTCAATAGTACAGATGATAACGACATTATCGTTGAGATCGCGCATAACCTCAAGCTCGAACTCTTTCCAGCCAATAAGGGATTCTTCAATCAGAACTTCTGAAATAGGACTCAAGTCAAGACCGTGCGAAACCTGAAATTCATATTCTTCGCGGTTATATGCTATGCCGCCACCAGTGCCTCCGAGTGTAAAAGAGGGTCTGATAATTGCAGGGAATCCGACTTCGTCAAGAATCTTATTGGCATCTTCCATGTTGTAAGCGAAACCGCCGCGAGGCTGATCGACCTTGATTTTCTGCATCGCCTTGGAGAAGAGTTCACGATCCTCTGCTTTTTTAATAGCGTCTAGATCAGCACCGATCATTTTCACGCCGTATTTGTCGAGAACTCCGGATTCTGCAAGCTCAACAGCAGTGTTAAGGCCTGTCTGTCCGCCAAGTGTCGGCAGAAGAGCGTCCGGGCGTTCTTTCTCGATTATCTTTTCGCAGATATCTTTCGTGATCGGCTCAACATATGTGATATCGGCAGTATCGGGATCGGTCATGATAGTCGCCGGATTGGAATTGACAAGGACAATTTCAAAGCCCTCTTCCTTAAGCGCCTTACAGGCCTGTGTGCCGGAATAGTCGAATTCGCAGGCCTGGCCGATGACAATCGGGCCTGAGCCTATGACCATGATTTTATGGATGTCGGTTCTCTTGGGCATGTGTGTTCCCGCGTTTTATATGAGAGGTGGTATTTGTTTCAAATGAAAGTGAATCGGAAAAGAAAAACGGGCTTCAGTTATTCACGAAGACTGCTCCATTGGGAAGCAGTCTTCGTTATATATTTCTATGTGGTCTACATGGCAAAACGCTCATGAACCGATTGTTGCCACAAGCAGTGACAGAACAAAAAACAAAAGCAGAAAATAAAAACTTTCCGAAAGAAGTCTTTTCGCAAGTTTTGGCTTTTCGGTATAGTCTTTCTTTTCTCTGAGCGTTTTCTCGATTTCCAGTATAGACGGCACAAGAGATTTGTCGATAGTATCAAGCAGACGAATCGTCGTGCTTTTAATACGGATCACGTTTTGAGCAAACATGTCAAGGTTACGGCTTTCTGATGCTGCAGCACGACCTTTGGGATCAACTACTCCGATCTTCCTGTTAAGGTAAAGATAAGAACGCAGAAGCGTAATTTTCACCTTTGTCAGGCGAATATCATTACGTGAGTCAAGCTTATCTTTAATGAAAAGCTCACACGCCATAATAAAATACCTCAGATGCTCACGGATACCCTCTTCCGTAAGCGTCATGAGGTATGATTCTTCGATAAGTTCATCGATACTTTTCTGAATCGCAACATCAGTCCATTTTTTCATATAATAAATGTATGAAAAATGCTGCAAAAAAGCAAGCGTTCAGAGTAAAGAAGTGAACATTATCGGAAGTGATTATTCTACCGAGTGGACATTGATCATATTGGTCGTTCCGGGCACGTTGACAGGTGTCCCTGACGTGATCACAATGACATCGTCTTTTTTCGCCAGAGCATTCGCCAGAGCAATGTCGTTTGCTGCTTTCATCATGCCATCAGTATCCAGTGCTTCGTTGACTATGACTGAACGGACACCCCAGTATACAGCGAGGCGACGCCTAATCGCTTCAAATGGTGTAAAAGCATAGATTCTTGTCCTCGGACGGTATTTTGACAAGCGTGTCGCTGTAGAACCGGATTGCGTATAGGCGACAATAGCCCGCGCATTCAGGATTTCAGCGGCACGACATGCTCCTGCCGTCACGGCATCCTCGATACTCGATTCCTGATGAACAGAGTCATTCATGCTGCGTCCCTTACCCACTTCAGTTTCGACACCCTCGATGATGAGACGCATCGTTTCAGCTGCTTTGACCGGATACTTACCCACAGCGGTTTCACCTGAAAGCATTACCGCATCGGAACCGTCAATAACTGCATTGGCCACATCTGAGGTCTCAGCCCGTGTAGCACGAGGATTGCTGATCATTGATTCGAGCATCTGAGTCGCTGTGATAACGGGTTTCCCGGCGTTGTTACACTGCGAGATCAGGCGTTTCTGAATGAGCGGCACTTTCTCGGAGGGAATTTCCACGCCGAGATCACCGCGAGCGATCATGATACCGTCAGCTATTGCCAGAACCTCGTCGAACAGTTCAACAGCCTCTTCCTTTTCGATCTTGGCAAATACCGGAATATCGGAATTGTAGTTCTCCACAAGCTTCTTTGCCTTAGCCACATCCTCGGGTGAACGAACGAAGGAAAGAGCCAGAAGATCGAAACCCTCTTTGACGGCAAACTCGATATCCTTAAAATCCTTCGCGCTGATTGCGGGAGCGGAAACAGCCACGCCGGGAAGGTTCATGCCCTTTCTGGGCTTGAGAATACCGCCAATGATAACACGTGCGGTAACTTCTTCAGGACGCACCTGCTCGACACAAATCTCAATATTGCCGTCATCTATAAGGATTCTGTCACCTTTGTTGACATCGCTGACCAGGTTATGATACGTTGTGCTGACCTGTTTTGCATTTCCAGCAATGTCGCGAGTAGTGATGATGAGCTCTTTACCCGCTTCCAGTTTGACCGAGGGCTCTTCGAGTTCACCAATTCTTATTTTCGGACCTGCGAGGTCACCGAGGATCGCAATCGGCTCTTTCAGGGATGCCGCAACTTTACGGACGGTTGTGATCAGTTTCTTGACATCTTTGTGTGATCCATGTGAAAAGTTGATCCTTGCCACATTCATACCTGCCTCGATAAGATTTCTGATCGTCTTCTCATCACTGCT
Organism: Candidatus Latescibacterota bacterium; assembly: GCA_963668435.2. Classification (GTDB taxonomy): domain Bacteria; phylum Latescibacterota; class Latescibacteria; order Latescibacterales; family Latescibacteraceae. The sequence continues at coordinate 41,128 of CAXXSC010000010.1, read as the reverse complement.
TGCAGGCCCCAGAGTACAAATGACTTTTGTTCGTGGCATAAAACATTCCTTCTTTATAAAAATTAAAGTTGTGGGTCATTAATGATATTTAAATTACTGCCAGTAGTTACCCAGTTTGACCTCAATGAAAGATTCAGGGATGAATTCAAGAAGGTCTCCCGCTATAACTCCGTGAATACCTTTAAAGTCAGAGGCTATCTCGCCGGCTTTTCCATGTATCAAGGCACCAAGTACCGCTGCCGCCATTGGATTGAGCCCCTGAGCCGAAAGCGCTGAAATAACTCCAGTGAGGATGTCGCCCATTCCGGCTGTTGCCATCGATTCATTGCCGCTGGTATTGATCCAAAGCTCACCGTCAGGATTTGTGATGCAGCTTGGCGCGCCTTTGAGAAGCACAATCGCTCCGGTTTTTTCAGCGGCCTCTTTAGCAATTTCATGTGGATCGTTAACAACAGCCTGAAGATCGATCGAGAGCAGAGATGCCATTTCTCCGGCATGCGGCGTAATAATGAGCTCTGCCGGTGATGATTTCAGACGTTCCGGCTGACCGTTAAATGCATAGATACCATCTGCATCGAGAACAACAGCCCCTTCATATTCAGAAATGAAACGCCTGACAAGTTCACCTGTCTCCGCATGACGTCCAAGGCCGGGACCGACAGCACAAGTGCGTATTTTTTTTACAAATGCTCTGACAGCGCCAAGTGCACGTGTTCCGAGGCAGCGTTTTTTCTTTGTTTCCGGCAAAGGAAGTGTCATGACCTCTGTCAGTTTCACCTCCAATATATCGTTGAGACTCTCCGGACAGCCAAGTGTCACAAGGCCGGCACCGCTTCGTAATGCCGCAGTTGTGGATAACGCGGCTGCACCTGTCAGTCCAACAGAACCGGCGAGAAAGAAAAGCTTCCCGGCGCTTCCCTTGTGTGAATTGTACGGTCGTTCCGGAATAAGTGAAGATGCCTCTTCAGGTGTTAATGAATTGGCATATTCTTTTATGGATGTAAGAATTTCAGGCGAGAAACCGATATCGCTGACTTTTATTTCTCCACAATGAAAACGTCCCGGCGGCATGACATGGCCAACCTTGAGAGCACCGAAAGTTGAGGTGAAATCGCTCCAGACACTATGTTCAGAGGCCTCGCCCGTCGTGGCGTTGACACCCGAGGGTATATCGACAGATACAATGGCGCCGCCGCTGTCATTCATGCGATCGATGACCGTTGCGGGAAGGCCGGTAACCTCACCGTGCAATCCGGTTCCGAAAACAGCATCGACTATGACATCGGCACTGAGTAGTTCAGCCGAAAGCCTGTCCGCCGAGCTTTCCGTCAAAATCTCATGGAATGAAGCGCCAGCCTTGATTGCATCGTGCATGCACAGCGCGGCGTCCCCCTTTGTGTCCGCTTTTCGGCCGAGAAGATATACAGACGCGTAATAACCGTTTCTCGCAAGCAGTTCTGCAATTCTGAAGCCGTCGCCGCCATTATTGCCTTTGCCTGCGACAACGACAATGCGGGCATTGTCATCGATCTCGGGCAGCGACATTATCTGTTCAAAAACGGCACGTCCGGCATTTCTCATCAGGACAAGGCCGGGAGTGCCCTTATCTATGGTACTCCGGTCAACATGTATCATCTGTTCGGCGGTCAATACTTTCATGCCTTGTCCCCTTTTGGGGAATTGAGAGAGTCGACAACATCGAGCAATTCCCTGATATCATCAATAACGAACTCAGCGCCCTCTGCCCCGAAAGTTTTACGTTCGAAAGCAAAGCCATAACGTGCAAATACTGTTCTCATTCCAACCTCGCGTGCGCCGACAAGATCCCGTTCAGGCCAATCGCCGACCATAATTGTTTCAGTCGGTTTTGTGCCTATAAGCTCGAGAACCTTGTTGAACGGGGTCGGATGTGGTTTCCGGAATCCGCTGTCTTCATAGGTTATTACCGTATTGAAAACATGTTGTAGCTGGAGATAACAGAGCCGCAGCCATGCCTCACGACGAGGCGCATCAGAAAGAACACCGAGGAGAAGACCTCTTCTGAGTAGTTCCATAAGAGTCATATTGACATGAGGATAAGCAACGAGAGATGCCTCGCGGGCTTTTCGATATGCGACAACACCGCTTGACAGGATTTTGAAATCGATATATCCCAGTTGTTTTTCAAGAAAGTTGTCGAGCACTTTCTGATATTCGATACCCTCTCTGTCGTAAATATCGTACAGCGCGCCAATTGCCTCGCCGGAATCCATATTCAGGCCGGCATCGATCATAGCCTTGACTGCCGCTCTGACTGCGTTTTCCTTCATGTTCATGAAATCCATGAGGGTATTGTCGAGATCAAAAACAACAGCTTTAATCATGTTTATCTCCAGAAGAAACTCCGACTAAGAGAACAAAATAAATATATATGCCGTATGTTATCATAACATACGGCATATGTTAACATACAGTTTGATTTAGTCACACTGATCAGTACCGTTATCATTGACATTGAGAATCAGGGAGATTTCGTTGCAATTCGGAAAATGCATGCAGTTGATGCAGTCTGCCCAGATTTTATGAGGCAGTTCCGACTTGTCAATTCCCGTAAAGCCGAGTCGGCGGAAAAAGTTTTCCTGATATGTCAGTACAAACACTTTTTCAATCCCAAGTTCACGAGCTTCGTCAATGAGAGACCTGATCAGAGGCTCGCCAATTCCTTTGCCGCGATAATCGTCTTTTAACGCAACAGCTCTAATTTCTGCGAGATCAGACCACATGATGTGTAAAGCTCCACACCCGACAACATCTCCCTCCGCCTCTATCAACATATAATCACGAATGTTGTCGTAAATACGGGCAACCGGGCGCTGAAGCATGACACCTTTCTGGGCGTGGAACTTGATGATTTCAGAGATAGCGGGCACATCCGCAACACTCGCTTTCCGTATGGTGAAATCAATTGTGCTGCTCATGCCTTACTCCATTCCAATAATTGAATCAGCCTTTTCAAGCTGCTCTAAAAGTGCTTTGCGCCCAGTTCCGCCCTCAAGTGAGCGACGGTCAGTCGAGGCAAGAAGATCGAAAAGCTTGTACACGTCACCGGCAAACAGCGATGAGTGATCATTGAATATTTCAAATGGGATATCCCTGAAAGCGGTGTCGTTTTCCTGCGACCACCTGACAAGCTTTCCTGCAACTTCATGTGCCTGACGGAACGGAAGCCCCTTTGCAGTCAGGTAATCGGCAACATCAGTGGCAAAAACACTGTCGTCGAATGACGATTTCATTTTTCCGGTTTTGAACCTGACACCATCTATAACACCCTTGACTATTCTCAGGCAGCCCTCAGCGTTAAGAAGCGCATCAAAAAGCGGCTCCTTATCTTCCTGCATATCCTTGCAGTAACTGAATGAGAGGCCCTTCATAATTGTCAGCAGTGTCACGAGATCGCCGTAAACACGTCCGGTCTTACCGCGGACAAGTTCCAGTGAATCCGGATTTTTCTTCTGCGGCATCATCGAAGAGCCTGTCGAATAGGCATCCGGCATAATAGAAAAACCGAATTCGGCTGATGACCAGATAATAAGGTCCTCGGATATTCTCGACAGGTGCATCATGAGCATCGAGACAGACGTGAGCGTTTCAATGAGGCTGTCCCTGTCGGAAACAGTATCGATGCTGTTTTCGGAAACTGATGAAAAACCCAGCGTTTCGGCAATAAACTTTCGATCCACGGGAAAGCCGCTCCCCGCCACAGCGCCTGCTCCAAGAGGCAACGAATCAGCACGTTTCCTGGCATCCAGAATACGCCCCTTATCGCGTTCGAGCATCCAGAACCATGCCATGAGATAATGTCCGAGCCTGACAGGCAATGCCTGCTGAAGATGTGTGTAGGACGGCACCACATCATCGACATGGCTTTTCGCTTTTTGAAGGATACTTTTCTGAACTGCTGTCACCTGTGCCGCGAGATTAGGTAGCGCTGACAAAAGATAGAGCCTTTCATCAAGTGCCACCTGGTCATTTCGTGAACGGCCGGTATGAAGTTTTGCGCCGGTATCGCCGATAAGTTTTGTCAGGCGCGATTCAACAGTCATGTGAATATCTTCAAGAGACTTGTCAAAAAGGAAAGTCCCATCTGCAAGTTCTGACCGGATATCGTTTTGAACAGTCTCTAGTCCACCAATGATTTCTTCGAGTTCCGACTTGGTAAGAATGCCCGCCTTTTCGAGCGCTTTCACCCAGGCGATACTTCCCGCGACATCGGCGTCAAGAAGTGTGATATCGACCTCAATCGAGGCTCCGAACTCGACCATGAAAGCATCAGGATCATCACTGAACCGTCCACCCCACATGGTTTTATCGTTGCTGTTTTTCATCATTTCTCCCAATCAGGCATGCTGATTGTCATAATATGAGACGATATGTTTAATTACAGAGTCCTGAACTTTGCACTGACCGTCTCAGGAAGGCCAAAGAGATTGATAAAGCCTTTTGCGTCGCTCTGGTTATAAACCTCATCCTCGGCAAATGTTGCAATATCCTCATCATAAAGCGAGTACGGGCTCTTAACGCCGACACTGGTACAGTTGCCTTTATACAGCTTGACACGGACCGTTCCGGTGACCTTTTCCTGTGTTGTCGCCACAAAAGCGTCAAGTGATTCGCGGAGAGTGCTGTACCATTTGCCGTTATAAACCAGTTCGGCATATTTCAGCGCGATTCCCTGTTTGTAGTGTAGTGTATCTCGGTCGAGCGTAAGCATTTCGAGAGCCTCATGAGCCTCGTATAGGATCGTGCCGCCTGGGGTTTCATAGACACCTCGGGATTTCATTCCGACCAGCCTGTTTTCGACGATGTCAGCACGACCGACGCCATTACGTGATGCAACTTCGTTCAGAAACTCGATAATCGCCACGGGACCGTATTGGGTGCCGTTGACGGCCACGGGATTCCCTTTATCAAAATCGATCTCTATATATTCTGCCTTGTCAGGTGCCGCCTCGGGAGACACTGTCAGCGTAAAGACCCTGTCATCAGGCTCATTCCAGGGATTCTCGAGCTCGCCGCCTTCATGGCTGATATGCCAGAGATTACGGTCGCGAGAATAGATTTTTTCCTTCGACTGGGCGATAGGAATATTGCGGGCCGTGGCATATTCAATGGCATCTTCACGGCTTCGGATACCCCAGTTGGGTTCGCGCCAGGGGGCGATGATTTTCAAGTCGGGAGCAAATGCCTTGTAGGTCAGCTCAAAACGAACTTGGTCGTTGCCTTTTCCTGTTGCGCCATGACAGACAGCATCCGCATTTTCCCGGCGTGCGATTTCCACCTGACGTTTGGAAATAAGAGGACGGGCAAAAGAAGTGCCGAGCAGGTAACGATTTTCATAAACCGCACCGGCTTTCAGGGTGGGAAAGACGAAATCACGTGCGAATTCTTCTTTCAGGTCTTCGATATACAGTTTTGACGCGCCGGTTTTGAGGGCTTTCTCTTCGAGGCCGTCCAGCTCTTCATTCTGACCAACATCAGCGGCCATCGCGATAACCTCGCATCCGTAATTTTCTTTAAGCCAGGGGATGATGACAGAGGTGTCGAGACCTCCTGAATAGGCAAGTACGACTTTCTTTGCTTTCTGCATGAGATTACCTTTCATTTATTGAAATCGATTTTAATTCTCTTATCCTGATCCTCTTTAAACAGCATTTTGTCAATTATCTGTTTCCTGATTGTCGGATCATTCGAACTGAAACGCCCGACTATATCATTGAATTTCGATTGATCGAGTGTTTTCAACAAATCCGGATGAAAAACACTGACGATCATTGACACATCGCCGGTCTCAATCCCCCTGTTAAGCGCATTCACCAGGAATGCAACAGCGTCCGGCTCTTTATATGTCCAATTTTCAGGAACCTCGTAAATTTCAACACGGTGCTTGCTGCCAAGTAATTTCCACTCTTTAGGCGGCACCCTGACAAAAGTGCCGAAATCATCATATGAGTGACGCACTCTGAGATCATTTTCACCGGTGAAATGCGTGCGATCGATGACCACATGCGAACCGGCGAGTTCGTTCGGTGTCGTTCCCTTTAGGTCCAGCAATGAATCCGAATGACGCCATGGCATTTCGGCAAATGCGAGATCGGGCATCATAAAAAACGAAAGCTTGTTTTTCCACCAGCCACCGGTAGTATAAATACGTTTAACCTGAGAATCGGCAAAAATCTGGTCATTAGCCCAGCGGAATTTCAACATGTTACGGTCACGTGAGAGTTTCTGAAATTTAATAGTCTGATAAGACGTTGCGAGAACAAGTAACATGATAATGATAGTGATTGCTGAACCCGCCAATCTACCTCTCTGTTGTTTTAGCTTTTTTATGAAAGCTTTAAAATCATCAAAATAATTATTACCGAGACCGAAAATGTCTGTAAGCGCAACACCAACACATACCGCCATCGCAGGTGTCAGGGTCAATAAAAAACGATCGAGCTTCCTCATCATTTGATAATGAGAAAACGAGATGGTTCCGAAATCAAGATAGAGATACACGACAAGGAACCACCACGGCATTATAAGGCCGTTCCAGTCTTTCTTTTTGTACGACCGCCATGCGGTATAGAAAACGGCAGGAACGCCTATATAAAAAATATACCCGAAAAGTCCGCTCGCCAGTATCAAACGTCCCATTATTTTAGAATACAGGATCGGCAGCATCATGTACACGAACACGAACCAGTTTTTGGCGTTATCCGGTATATATCCCGATTCAATCAGCGGATCGCGAAAATGCTGTGCGAGGTGGAGATTGAAAAGGAAGTCACCGGACTTTATATAATAAAAACCATAGAGTGAAACTACCAGTATGGTAAAAGCCACACCTGAAAGATACAGCCCCCTGCTCCATTGTTTTTTGCCGAAAGCCCAGGGAATGAAAAACAAAAGGAACCAGTAGGAATTTTCCCTGGCGACAAAGGCAAGGAACATTGCAAATCCAGAAACAACAAACCATACAGCCGGATGTTCCTCCTTGTCATCAACTGCATGAATAAACGCCCAGACTGTCAGCGCAAGATAAAACGGCACTAATATATCAGGTAAAAGCATAGTGCCATAAATCACATCAGCAGGAAATGTCGCGAGAACAAATGCCGCAAAAATCCCTGCATGGACGCCATAGAGTTTACGCGCGATAAAAAATGCGAGCACCACAGTGCCTACAGAGGCTGCAAAGGGCATAAGAACAGCTGTCAGCTCAGTCGCGGGTAAAATCCTGAAAAGAGAGGCAACCGGCAAAATAAACGAAAGCCGGAGCACCCTGAAATCCATATTCATATCCCATGTAAGCGGGATTTTGAACAGGCTGAAAGCGTACACGCCGTATGAGAAATCGTCCGCCTCTACCAATCCGCAGAAAAAACGCCACTTAAGGGCAATATTCAGTATCAGAATTATAAGCAGCGCCATGATATCATAACGCTGCCATTTCCCTGATTTTCCGATCATTCACATTTCTCCGAAAGAAAGCTGTCGAAGGTGTCAAGCACTCTGTCGATATCATTTTTAGTAACAATGAGCGGCGGAATAAAGCGTACGACGTTAGGTCCTGCCGGGCATATCAGGATGCCTTTGTCCTGAAAATAATTAACCGCATCAATTGACGGAAAATCGACTTCGACACCAATCAGAAGGCCTATGCCGCGCACATCTTTGATGCAGGAAAACTTTTCAGCAATCACATGCAGATTTTCGAACATATAATTGCTTTTTTCAGCAACTTCGTTCACGAAATCATCATCGGCAATAAGATCGAAAACCCCACTGGCAACACCGGTCACAAAATGGTTTCCGCCAAAAGTGCTTGCATGCTCACCCGGAAGAATTGCCGACCATATTCTCGGACCGACAACTGTAGCTCCTATGGGAAGACCCCCTGCAAGCGGCTTTGCAAGAGTCATGATGTCGGGCTCGATATTATAATGCTCATACGCAAAAAGTTTTCCGGTACGTCCCATGCCACACTGAACCTCATCGACAATCAGAAGCATGTTCTTTTCTCTGCAGAGATTTTCGAGCGAGGACATAAATTCTTTCTCTGCGGGATTAACACCTCCCTCACCCTGCAGTGGCTCGATAATTACTGCTGCGGTATATTCCGTTACGAGTGCTTTCACCGACTCGATATCGTTGAAAACTGCTTTTTTAAAGCCGGGAACGAGAGGTGCGAAACCGTTCTGGTACTTGTCCTGCATGGTCGCTGACAATGAGCCGAAAGTCCTGCCGTGGAATGAATTCGCGAATGCAATTATTTCAGTTTTCTTGGGGTCGAAAGCTGTTCCCCATTTTCTCGCAAATTTCAAAGCGCCCTCGACAGCCTCGGCACCGCTGTTGCAGAAAAAGACACGTTCGCCAAAACACGTCGAGCAGATTTTTTCTGCCAGAACGGATTGTGAGGGGATATGATACAGGTTCGATGTATGATAAACCATCTCTGCCTGCTTCTTTACAAGGCCGACAACCTTCGGATGGCAATGACCAAGAGCGTTTACTCCGAGACCTGAGTTGAAATCGAGATATGTTTTGCCGTCAACTGCGGTCAAATAGGCACCCTCGCCTTTTTCAAAAGCAAGCGGGAACCGGCCGTATGTTTTAAGCACCGCTGTATCAGTTTTTTGTTGAATATCTAAAAAATCCATTGTTGTATTTCCTGTAATTTATGCTTCGATTATTGTCCCCCACTTCTCAGCGGGGTTAAGAGAATCGACAATGCTGTCAGGGCCCTTCCAGCCAATAATGTGAACACGTCCGACACCATTTATAACCGCAGAAGATGAGTTCATGATTTTCGGTATCATCCCTCCGGTGATTTCACCTGAATCTATCAGCTTTTCAACCTCGCCAACCGTTATAAGGTCACGTTTTTCGCCAGCGATGGAAATACCCGGCACATCCGTGATATAAATCAGGTCATCGGCTCCCCAGGATTCTGCAAGTTTGCAGGCGGCATGATCGGCATTGACATTGTATGCCCGGTGTTCAGGACCTATGGAAATTGGCGAGACAACCGGCGTAACACCCTTTTCGATCAGAAGGTCAATCAATTCCGTGTTGACATGCTCTATAGCGCCGACATAACCGAGATCCCCACTCTTGACAGTCAGTTTCTGGGCATGCATGAGGCTGAGATCGGTACCGCTAATGCCTACTGCGCGAACACCGTGTTTCTCAAGTGCGCGTGTAATCCATTTATTTACGATACCGGAAAGCACCATCTCGACAACATCGATAACATCGTCATCGGTTACACGAAGGCCGTCCACGAACTTAAACTCACGGCCCATACGTTCGAGCTGACGGGCTATGTCTTTGCCGCCGCCATGAACAACTGTTACATCGCTGTCGTAGGGAACGCGTGCTACAGCTTCGGCAAATTCAGCAAGGACATTATCGGTATCGAGTGTCGAACCGCCCATTTTGACGAGTACTTTGCGTTTCACAAAAGGCCTTCTTTCTCGTCGAAACCAAACATGACATTCATGTTTTGAACCGCCTGTCCGGATGCACCTTTACCAAGATTGCAGATGGTCGAGACCACGATCAGTGTATCAGTATCTTCCGCAATGCTGAAACCTATGTCACAGAAATTGGTATCGGCAACATACTTGCTGTTCGGCAGTCCGTTCTCATGAACACGAACGAAAAACTCGCTGTCATAGCGTTCTCGATATAAGGCCATGACATCGTCACGGCACATCTTTTCCTTCATGCTTAATCGAATTGTTGAAACAATACCGGTTTTCATCGGCACAACATGAGGAGCAAAAACAACGCGGCAGCTTGTGCCTGCAATTTTCGAAAGCTCCTGTTCCATCTCGCCGGTATGTTTGTGAGCTCGTCCATGTTTGTATGGCAGGACATTGGAATCCGCCTCATAGAAAAGCTTGAATTCACTAAGCCCCTTTCCTGCTCCGCTGATGCCGCTGACAGAGCTGACAAATATGTCGTCACACTGTACCAAACCTGCCTCTACAAGAGGCGCAATCCCAAGAATGACCGAGGTCGGATAGCAGCCCGGATTTGACAGGAGCCTGGTACCGGCAATCTTATCTCTGTATAACTCGGTAAGCCCGAAAACTTTTTGCTCAAGATATTCCGGTGACTCATGTGGGGCACCATACCATTCTTCGTAGGATTCTTCACTGTCCATACGGTAATCACCGGCAAGATCGACAATCGAGACACCACGCTTCAAATATCCCGGAACAACTTTCATTGAAGTCTGATCCGGCGCACAGGTGAAGAGGACATCGATATCAATTTTTTCCGCCTCGGACGGCTCTATCAACTCTATATCACAGACATTACCAAGAGCACCATAAAGATCCGACATGCTACGGCCTTTATCTTTCCGCGAAGTGGCGAATGCTATTTCGACGTCCCGGTGACGCGCCAGGTGCAGGGCGAGCCGGGCTCCGGTGTAGCCCGAGGCTCCCAGAATTCCAGCTTTTATCATGATATCTCCTCTATGGACTGTAGATCGGCACAAATAATGGTGTACACATAAATATTTATTTTCATCTGAAAGATTATTAACGAAGGCGGGGGATAAGTTTTTCAACATCTGCCGGATTTCTACATATTGCAAGAACCGTATCATCTCCGGCAAGTGTCCCGACAACCTCGCGCCATTCCTGACGATCGAACACGAGACAAAAATCACGGGCATTGCCAGGCCTGGTCTTAATTACAAGAAAATTGGCAATTCCCTCGGCTTCCAGCATATATTCCCGAACAGCCATCGAAATATCCCGGCCGTATGAGTTCACAGGACCGGCAACAGGCAAACGATAAACTGAAACGCCATCAATGTGCGTTTTGACAGCGCCAAGCTCACGAAGGTCACGGGATAGTGTCGACTGGCTTGCGACAATGCCCTGCTTGCCAAGAAGAAAACGAATATCCTCATGTGTCGACCCCTCGGCCTGCTCAAGTATTTCCTGTATTACAGCGTGTCGTTCCTGTTTATGCATGATCATTCACCACAATTATCATAAAATGCTGTCGCCACTTTCGCCTGTTCTGATTTTTATCGCATCATGTACATCATAAACAAATATTTTACCGTCACCCAGACGGCCAGTTGCGGCGCTGTCTATTATGGCATCGATTGCCGAATCAAGCTCATCATCCTTGACAATTGTCTCGATCTTGAGTTTCGGAAGAAAATCGACAGTATATTCACTCCCCCGGTACATCTCACTGTGGCCGCGTTGCTTGCCAAACCCCTTGATCTCTGACACTGACATGCCGGTTATTCCTATTTCAGTTAACGCGTTTTTGACATCGTCGAGCTTGAATGGGCGAATATAAGCCTCGATCTTCTTCATGATTGCCTCAAAAATACGGCGTGAAAGTATTATCTAAAAAACAAATGTAATAATTATTCACTATTTCTGCAAGTTTTTTCTTTCATTTCTTGCATTTATTTTGCGATACATGTATAATGAGTATATGATTTCATGCCGTGTAATTCGTTGCTTTTATGAGATAACACAAAGAGTGTGGGTATGAATAGTGCAAAAAAATCCTTATAACAAAGGAACAAAAGCCCTTCAATGAATATTATTCATAATATACGTCAATACGAAGAATATATTCCCACAAGTCTGCTCGATATATATATTCGCGAGTGTACTCGATATTCCGATTCTGACACCGCGTTGCTCAGGCTGGACAGCTTTCTCTCCTCGCCGGAATACCGTGAATTAATTGCTGATCTTGATTCTGAAACGACACTGGTTTTGGCAAGAACCCTGGCCTTGAGTCCGGCACTATCGGGCCGCCTCCTGTCATCCACTGAAATCATTGCTGTTCTGCGCAAGCTTGACAATCCTCTTGAAAGCCAAGATATTGCTGCATTCTATGCGGAGAGGTTCGGGAATGCCTTGCAGAAATCTCCGATTCTCAGCGAGCAGACACGCGCAATTCATATAGAACATACGATTCAGTTGATGCGCCTCTGTGCGCGAAACGCTGATCCTGCGAATGGTATCGAGATAATAAACAGAGAACTCGCAGCACTCGCTGATGCAACTATTGATACGGCCCTCTCGCTGTCCTGTGCACATGTTACTCAACGGATCGGCGAAGACTTGCCGGAACATCGCCTCACGGTTATAGGTCTTGGAAAACTCGGTGGCAGAGAATTGAATGTCAGCTCTGATATTGACCTCATCTACCTCATCGATAACGAACCTGTTCATTACGCCCATTATGATAGCGATTCCTATCATCGTATGCTCGCCGAACGACTCGGTCGTATTTTGAGCGAGGCGACTGAGCTAGGTTTTCTCTACCGTGTGGATACGCGTCTGCGTGCCGACGGTTCCTCTGGTCCCCTGGTCAGAACCGTCGGCGACTATATTCGATATCTCGAAATGCGCGGCGAACCCTGGGAGCGCCAGATGCTGATTAAAGCCCGTCCAGTCGCGGGACGATATAAAACCGCCGAGGAGTTTCTGCACACAATCGAACGTTTTATTTACCCGGAAAGTATATCACGGAGCCCGAACAGGGAAATTGTCGAACTGAAAAACCGGATAGAGGAACGTCTGGTAGCGGAGGGAAGTAAAAAAACTCATCTCAAACTCAGACCGGGTGGTATAAGAGATATTGAGTTCATTACCCAGTGCCTTCAGCTTTTAATGGGAGGACGGCGTCCGGAGGTCAGGTGTTCAGGCACGCTCGATTCGCTGGAGGCGCTCCATTACGCAAATGCGCTTTCGAAAGATGAGTATTCAACACTTGCAGGATCATATAAGTTATATCGAAAAATTGAGAATGCACTTCAATGGCAAGATCTCCTTCCCGCTTTCAATCTTTCTGATAATCAGGATGACCTGAGCTCGCTTTCTAAACGTCTCGGATACAATCATAAAAAAGACGGCGGCGCACAGGAATTGTATGAAGATATCCAGACTGCACTAAAAAGCGTGCGAGAGATTTATACAGCTGTTTTTGCGCTCAACAGCGAAGATTCGTTTGATGAAATGACGATTCATGCCGCACGGTATCCTGCTGGTGATGACCGCGTGAGGCGTTTTCTTGAGTCACTTGGTTTTGGAGAGCCGGAACAGGCTGCGCGTGCCCTGACACGTCTCGTTTTCGGCGAGCATGACCCCCTTGGCGATGTCGCCATCCACGACTCCGCCCGGCGTTTCGTGCCTATACTCCTAAAAAGGATTTCAGAAGAACCGGATCCTGTAGGCACACTCGACAGAATGAGTTCCATAGCAATCGCATATGGTGCACGTCATGTGCTGTTCGATGCCCTGGATAGCCGGGAACATTTCTTTTCACTCCTCCTTGCTGTCGCCAGCGGATCGGTATTTCTGACTAACTGTATCATACAGGATCCGTCCCTTCTCGACTGGCTTGTCGAATCGGGAGAAATCGGCCAATCCCTCGACGAAAAGGACTTGAAAAAAGAGCTGAAATCAATCGAGAAAAAGGCTGCTGACAATGAAACGTTTACAAAAGCCTGTCTGCTTCTGAGAAACCGGGAACAGCTCAGGGCCGGCGTGAGGCAACTTGTCGACCTTGCCGATACAAATGAAACATTTCATGCACTAACCCGTATTGCTGCCGCCATCACCGAATCGGCATACCGATACGCAACAGGGGAATTGAAAACGAAACGTGGATTGCCGTCCGGTTTTGAGTTCTGTGTCCTCGCGGCAGGCAGAATGGGTGCCAATATGATGGATTTCGGTTCCGATCTCGATCTGATTTTTGTGTTCAGACACTCGGGCATTGAATCGGAGGCTCTCCTCGCCCAGCAACGGGCAATAGAGTTGAGTCACCTGATGCTTAAGCTGATTTCTGGAAGCGGCGTCGACAGGGTTTACGAGGTCGATGCCCGTCTCAGGCCGGAGGGCGGCAATGCGCTGATTGCCGTTTCTATCGATGAATACCGCCGTTATTTCCAACACAGGGCCTCACCATGGGAACGCCTTGCACTCACGCGCAGCATGACAACAGTCGGATGCAAAAAACTTATGGCAGCAACAGATGAGGCTGTCGATGAATTTGTTTACAGTCGCAAATTCACAAAAGATGAAATCGCAAAAATCATTGATATCCGCCGCATCATGACAGGGCAGTCACAAAAACGTCATCCTGGCCATATCAATGTCAAATCCGGTCCGGGCGGAATCGCCGACATCGATTTTCTTGCGCAGACATACACCGCTCATTTCGGAGTATCGTTGCCAGAGGTCCGTATGAAATCGACTGCCGCAATGCTCTCTGCGCTTGCCAAAGAAGGATCCCTCGACAGTCACGACGTTAAGACTCTTCTGGATATGTATGAGTTTCTCTGCGATGTCGAAAGCGCGCTAAGAATAGGTTCTGGAAGGTCGATCAATACATTCAGCGAATCTGACAGGGAGAGTTACAGAATTGCCCGGTTGCTGGGCTTTCGCAATGTCAGACGTTTCAAAAAGAGGCTTAAAGAGGTCACTGGGCGAATTCACGAGTTGTATGTTGTCATGATGGAAAATCTTTTCAATCAGATTCGGGACGGCGAAAGGCAGTCATAATACCACCAACAAGGCTCGGCACCAGAAAGGTGATTACACCATTGAGAACTGTCGCGCCAAAAACCGCCTCGCCGGTAATTCCGAACGGTACGAGAAGATTAACAGCCGCTGTCTCCTTAACGCCGAAATCGCCAAATGAAAGCGGAAGAGTGAGGTTTATCAGGTAGACTACAGGCAGGGTTCTTACCATTATTTCAGGCGGAACAGGCACAAAAGCCAATATCATGAGATAATACTGGAGAACATAAACGCTGTAAAAAACCACGGAATACAAAAGCATCCCAAGCACTGTGCCGCGTTTCAGCGCATCGAAAGCTGCCAGCGAATTATCCACATGCGCCGATTCGGTAAACTTGTGCAGGAAAGACTTTATTGCCGGTTCCAGTTGGTGAAGTCTGAAAAGAAACATCAGGACAAGACAGTCTGCAAAAATAGGCGCCAGTTTCCATGGAAACGGGATGAGCAAAGAGAGTGAAATCAGCCCGACAATGACTGTTATGGATTGGTTGAATCCTTTATCGACAATGGTCAGGGAGCCGATTTTAATAACTGATTCATTTTTGATATACAGACCGCGTGCAAGTTCGCCGGTCCTGCCGGGCGATGCCGCTCCAATGAAAAAACCGCCGAATACCGAGTGAATGATCTGTGTCCAGCCTGGACGAACATCGACAGAATGAAGGATATAGCGCCATTTCAGAATCTGCAAAATGAGGTTAGGCACTACAAAAGCAAGTGATGCGAAGAAAAAGACGGGTCTCGCATTTCGAAAAGATTCAACAACCTGTAAAAAATCAATGCTTCTGAACAGGATAGTAAAAAGTATCACCGTTACTGCAATTCGAGTGATTCCTGAATGCCTTTTCATAAAGCTGGCCGGTACATGTAATTTCCGTTGGATAAACCTGACTATCGGACTTCTCACCCTTTCCCCCGCCCTGATATTTCACTTCGTTTCAATCCCTCGGTGCAATCCTGACACATTGGTAGTCTTCTGCCTCCTTTAAGAAACATCCGCCGGAAACTTCGGGATTCCTCACCGTTCCAGCACTCATCGAATGTTTCATTGAACAGATTTCCCAGTTTGTATGTGCTGTCCTTATCGAAACAGCATGGAAGCATATTCCCCTGCCAGTCAATTTGGCAGCTGTTGTAAATTCGGAGGCATCGGTGTTCAAGCAGCCCATAGCGATCGGGAACAAGTCTACCGTCAAGTTTACGCCTGTATCGCGTAAGAGACAGATCGGAAGGAAGGAACTGTTCTCCATCTTCGAGCGAAACTGCCTGTATAGTCTTAACCACACGCTTGTCGACACCAAGGTCGTCCGCAAGACGATGAAATCCTGCCATATCATCGACAGTATCCTTAGTCAGAAGGAACTGCAGGTTGATTGACGGTCCCCTGCCCTTTTCCTTCTTTTTTGAAACGAGGCGCTTGATATTTCCGGTGACAAGATCAAAATCGCCACCGATCCGGTATGACTCATACTGTTCTTTCGTTATACCGTCGAGTGAAATGATCAGCTCGCTGAGACTGCTGGCAAGAATTGCCTCGGGGTCGTCGAGGAAATGTCCATTAGTCGAGGTGATGGTCTTGTAACCTCGCTCCGAGGCGTATCGAACCATCCCGAGAAAATCTTTGGTAAGAAAAGGCTCTCCCTGTCCCCAGAGATACAGGTTTGTTACTGTTGACGGCAATGAGTCGATGATTCGCGAAAAAGCGGCAAGGCTCATGCGGCCTTTCGGACGTGCGAGAAGACCTGCTCCGCTGGCACAGAGAGGACATTTCAGATTACAGATGTTAGTCGGTTCGATAAATACCGAAACCGGACCAGATAGCGCCTTTGAGGAGCGACAGATAAATGATGCGGCAGAGACTGCATAAACTGACATCTCGATAAAGCGCTTAGACATCATCACCACCATCTTTTTCAAGTGCCGCTCTCAGTCCGGGAAGTATATAAATATCATCAATATTCATTTTTCTCAGCTCATGGATTAGAAACTCGACAACAGCGGAACTGTCGAGTGTTGTGTTGATATAGAGGACCTGCTCCCCTTTGATGGAGCAAAGGCCGGACGGCGCAATCGGTGAAAATCGAACCTCGATACCGAGGCGTTCAGCCAAAGCGAGAAGCTCTTTTTTCATGCGCGTACTTTTCATCAGATTTTCCAGTCCATCTTGTAATTGAGCAGGACGTTGTAGGTAAATGCCGATGCAATTTTCCGATATTGCGTGTCGCGATAAAAATAGCTTGTGACATGGAACGTCAAATTGAATTTTTTCCAAACTTGAACATCGATTTTATTATTGTTTATGAGATAAAAAGCCATGTGATACCGCGCCATGGGATTCCAGGTCATTCGGGCGTCGATTGATAGTTTGGTTGGGGCTGTCAGAAGTCCCTTGGCAGGAAAAGACTTGTTCATGCGCATTGTATTCGTCGTACCGAACGTCGTTTCGTTTTTTGTATAGTCACGTGTACCGTCAAGACTGAGCTCGATTACCATATTCATAAGAGACTTGATCTCACGCGACAGGCCGGTACGGGCGGATGCAATGAACGGGTGACGGCCGAAAGGATAATAAAGCTCGGAAAACATATCGATGCCGACAAAAGGTTTGGTTTTAAAACTCGAAATGTCATACGTGTATTTGTGGTAAAGCTGAAGCAAGTCCTGACCTTCGCCATAGCTGATGTCTCCATCTGATTTTCGATAGCCTGACCGAAGATAGCGAGCCCTGAGGCGTGCCTCATAATAATGCTTCTTTTTTGTCACTGTAAAACGATCATCCCAGGATGATATCTGGAAATAACCCGTAAAAAGATCTTCAAGTGTATGCAGTGCTTTAGGCGGAGAAGTTCCATACAAGGGTTTGTCATGATCGACATTAGTTCTGTTGAAGTTTGAACCGATTTCGAGGTTCATCGAAAGGGCCCATATTTTCTTTTTCATCGCCTCCCGGATGCGCTCATCTTTTTCGAGAAGATAATGTTCGACAGACTCATATAGCGTTGTTGTTAACGGACGTGACGACAGACGTTCTTCAAGGCTGTGATAGCCGTTCCCGCCTTTGGCAAGAAATGCGCTTGTCAGTACCGAGTACTCGCGATCATCCTGCAGCGGTATGTCATCGATCTTGCCGTCATCAGAAATTCCGGCGATGTGAAGTTTGATACTGTTATCAAAACTGTTATTGCTCATGGAAAGAGCTGTTTTCAGCTGATGTCCCGTAACCGTAATGATCTCAAGACGGCGGTTGCGTTTAACAAGCTGGGGAAGGTTGAAAAGAGACAGGCTGTCACCGAGCGGATAATAATAGAGCGCCTGACGTTCCAGTGCTATACTGTCGACATCGAACTGCTCTTTGAGTATGGTAGTAATTGTCTGACCGCTCAGAATAATCTCCGTTTCCTCACGCTCCTGTTTTTTCAAGGATTCGATAACGCTGGTCATTCTTTTCAGCAAAGCTGTTTTGAGAGGTGTTTTAGATATATTGGTCGAATAAAACTCACTTGTCTCGACCTCACCCTCACGGCTGACAGCAAACGTGGAAATCAACCCGGCCGAGTCATCAGCAATAAATACAGGCTTTCCGCCAATCAATACGCTTTCTGTTAACACATCACCGCTTTTAAATCCGCCAGTACGATTTCTGGTGATATATGTGTCAATATCCGGGTGTTTTGCGGCAATCTGCCCCACCATTTCCCTGTCAAAACTGCCAGTAAGGATAATTCTGTCAGGGTGTTGCGCCTTAATCTCCTCGGCAATGTTGTCATATGCTTCCAACTCGGGGAGGATGTCAATGCCAAGAATCGTTTTGTCGGGAAGTTTTCCGATTATCTTTGTATCAGCCATACCGACAAAACAGATCTTCAGATCAGACATATGAGTCATCAGATACGGCTTCACAAGATGAGCGCGGGAACGCTCGTCCAAGATATTGGCGGCAACAAAGTCGGGGATATCTGAATATGCAGTCAGCATCCGGAATGTTTCGGCACCCTGTGACAGCTCGCCTTCTCCGGGAATAACGCATTTAATTCCCGCGTCACGTGCTGTTCTCAGGAATAAGACGCCCTTGTCGTTGGAAACAATCTTAGTCTGTCCGAGGAGTGAACCATAACTGATATTGAGTATATTTTCAGCAACGTGGTCCTCAAGGAATTGAGCCTTACGGGAAAGGTTTTCGTGAGAACCGGCGGTGTTTGCGGATATGTTGATAGAATACAGCAGCTCAGTTTCGGCAAAACTGTCGACGGCAACAAGAAAAGAAAAGAGAATAGTCAAAGATACAATATTAAGAATACGCTTCATCAGAACCCCGCAAAACACAATGTATCATTCTATAACAAAAATCAGTATCCGGAATTAACAGCACGGTCAGAGACATGTTCCCAGTTTTCAAAACCACGTTCGAGACGCGTTCTGAAAACCCGGAGAATATCGCGAGGCTTCGCCTCGTTTCCGGGCGCGAACTCGTCGACAACAGCCTTGAGAACCCGTCCGAAATTCTCATCAAGATCCTCGACAATCACATCCATTTTGATACGTGCCATATCTTCCTCCGCTATTCCAACTTTATTCGTTCAATCCAAATGAAAGCATATAGACATTTCCCGAATCATCATTTATCGTTTCGCGCGCATAGGCCAAACTGATAAAACACTGCCATGCCGGTTCGTAACGAAGTGCAAGTCCGATGCGGGAATATTCGACACTGTTACCCGCAAGGAAATCAGCTTCTTTGGAGTCGCCTTGACTGTAACCGTCGAGGGGGTCGCCTCCGACATTTTTTGAGGCGGTATTTTCGCCGCTGATACTTCGCTTAAAATCCAGTGAAACCTTGAGGCGTCTGTGCAGATACTTTTCAAAACTGCCGTTTATAAGTTCGGTGTTGGGCCCAAGATAATGCCCAAGAACATCTCCGTAATGAGTATAACTGTTAATTGCATATCTGTGCGTATATACCCAGGGATTGATGTGCGTATACTCTATCCTCGCCGATGAGTCATTCAACCTTAATGGATCAGTGGTTAGTGCACCCACCTGCCACGCCAGTTTGTTCCCGTACCATGAAGAGCCGAGTTTGCTGGTTGTAACGTCGTCAATGAGCATTTCGCCATAGATTGATACAGTGGGCACGACTATATACCGGAAATCCATGCCCATCGCCGCATTATCATGGTCGCCGTTGGCGTGTTCAGCTCCCTTGAGGAACATGACCGGATTGAGATATGACCAGTTGTGGCGTCCGGAGAAAACCACAGTTTCGTGAAGTCCGATATTCAGTCTGCTGCCGAGGTTAATGTCAAGGCGGTGGCCGGATATGTATTTCTGAACTTCTACAGAATCTGCCGGAGAGTCTTCTGCACCGGGATAATAAAAACGTGCAATAGCCGGATACTGTTTCAATTCACCGGTAAAGAACAGGTACTTGATGTTCCAGAATGAGGTCTCAACTTTCAAAAGGTCATATGGAGCGCCATAATCGGATAAAAGCAGCGATCCTGACGATCCCCTGCCCCATACTGTCCTGTCGCGGCCGTAGCTGACAACAAACGGGCCATGAGAATAGGTCACATGGGCGTATGTTTCATCAAATTCGGCACTGTCCTCCTTGAAAGAGGCAAAGCCGCGTCCCGGCATAGTCGTTGCGGTATTTTCCGGATAAACGCGATCACCCCACTCTTTTGAATCGCGGACATCGATACGGTACCCGATACGTCCGCCAACAGTGCCTCTCATGACAAAACCATTCGTCGCTGTAAATACATTGTCATCTGCGGAACTGCCTGGTTGTTCCGCAAAACGTGCCTCTCGAACAAGGACGGGATCGAGGAAAAGAGAATAATCTTCTGCACCTGTTGAGAAAAGATTTCGTCGGTTCCTGTAGAAATAGTCTCCGAGGATCGAAGGCAGCAATGGGTGTTTGCCCTTATCATGCGCGTCAAAATCATCTTGGATATTTTTATCGAATCGAAACTCCCTTTTAAGGCAGGACAACTCCTCTTTTTCTATTTTTGTCAGCGCTGCAGAATTGTCCTCAATTGCATAAAGGAACGTTGCGGCCTCAGCCCGTGTAAGTGGTTTAGTAGAAAAGTGCATGCCTTTGACAATTGTTTTCTGCTCCATCCGTTCGAGAAAAGCGTATACACGATGCCCGTTCGGAAGATAATTTGTCGCGGCAGAGTGTGACGTTCCAACAGACAGAAAACAAAAGATAAGCAGGCATGATAAGGTTCTTTTCATCTTACCTCCGGCGCCGCCGTTTTGACAGCGTCCTGTATATGTGACGCATTTTTCACGTGAAAGGTTTAGGGTGTTACGTTGTAATCGATACCAGCGTAAAGCCATCGCCCCGGAGCGGGCAGACCCGGGAAGTCATAATAATGCTCATTCAGAACATTTTCAGCCGATATTCTCGCTGTCGCAGAGCCAAATGCCTGTGAAATGCCGATTGAGACCGGTGTCCTGTCCCCGCCATATCCACCTTGTTCATGGCGTAATCCGATTGTTGTCCTGATTGTATTGGTCATCGGACCGAATAGCGAAACAGCGATTGTATCATCAGGTGCATTCAAGGCATATTTGGATTCTATTCCCTGTCGTCCCGACACTCGCTGGTCAAGGACCGTCAAAGATGAATTTGCACGCCAGCGTTCTGTGATATGATATGTTGTTGCGCATTCGATACCGAGCGTTTCGACAGTAGCGTGATTTGCCGCACACCAAGGACTGCCGCTGTCAGGGCGTATCCAGTCGATAACATCATGACTTCGTTTGCCAAAAAAGGACGTGGCCACTGTTATGTTTGAAAAAGCGGTATCTGCGCCGATTTCAATGCAGTCGCTTTTCTCGGATTTGAGCTTAGGATTGCCAAGGTTGGAAGGGCTCGCATAATAAAGTTCGGTATAGGTCGGAGAACGGAAAAGACGCTCGGCGCGAAGTCGTAATCTTGTTTTTTTTCCTGCGGGAAGGACTGCACCAAAACCTGGCGAGAAAACCACATCTCCGGTAATTGTTTTCTCCATACGCATCGAAGCGGAAAGGTCGACTACATTGAAGCTTGTACCTATCTCGCTATAAAGCGCAGTTGAGACATCGCCATGATTGCCGAGACTTCCGCTCGTAATGCCGACTCTTTCTGTTTCCGCGCCAAAAAGAATTTCACCGAAACTGGATGATTTCAGATACTCGGAAGCAAAAAGCATGGAACGGCTGTAATGTGTGTTGCGATAATATAAAGGATTGTCACGGAGAAGCATGTAATCATCCTCATGACCACGTGACGAAATCCGAAAACGTAATAGCGACGAGGAATCGAAGACATGTACCGCGTTGACTGTGGCATGAACAGTCATGGTTTTCTCATAGGAAGGCCAGGCGCCGTAAAAATCAGCCGCGCCAAAACGCTTTTTTATCAATCCGGCGCTCCAGTCCAATTTCATTGAACGTGCCTGTGTGCTGCCGTTTAAAGCGAATGCACCGCTTTCGATATCACTGCCCTTGCGGTAGCCGTCGCTTCTTAAAACATTGAAGTTGATGCCGACTTTTGAATTGCCGATTATTGTATAAGCGGACGATGACGTTTTTCCGTAACCGAATGATCCGGCACGCAAAGAACCGCTTGTGGTCGGCCCTTCTTTCCTGGTGACAATATTTATTATACCGCCCGAGGCAGAAGCACCGTATTTTCCAGCGGAACCGGCTGACAGGATTTCGATGTGATCCACGGTGTTTAAATCATAGGGAAGATCGAAAGTAAAATGTCCGGTTTGCGGATCATGCATCCTGACACCGTCCACAAGCAGAAGTACCGAATCATATGTTGATCCACGCATTGAAAGATCGGCCTGACTTCCGGGAGTTCCCCGTTCTGAAACTTTTATCGAAGAAATGTGTGAAAGAATATCGGAGATAGAATCAGCACCCATATTTTCGATTTCATCTCTGTCGATGACAGTGAGCATGCTTCCATGAGCAAGGAGACTTCTGGATGCGCCCTCGCCCTTGACAACAATATCATCGAAACGATATAATTTTTCTGCAGTTACGGGAAAAGAAAAACTCAAGACAAACAGGATGAATGCCGATAGAAAAAGAATAGAAGAAACATGATTGTTATTTTTTAAGGTATGTTGACAATTCATTTGCTGTCTCTACTTGATTTTTTCATTGTTAAGTATTTATTTATATGTTTGGTAATGTATCCTTCAACATCGTTGAAAAATACATCTTTTGCCATTCATTGTAAAGTCTTTATCAAACTGCGTTATTACGGAGATCAGCGTGGCAATCAAGAAAATAGATATAACGAAGCTTCGTGTGGGCATGCGTTTGGCCAATTCCGCTTACGGTGAAAAAGACGGCAGGCGCATTCTCCTGCTTCAGGCTGATACCATGATAACCAGCGAATCCCAGATTCGACGTCTTATCGGCGCTGGAGTCCGTACTGTTGAAATAGACACAGAAACGGGAAGCGACACATTTCTGACTCTCCTCGATCAGAAAAAATGGGAAGATACTGCCGGAAAGAATCGAAGCACGGCGGCAACTGACGCAATCATATCGCGTTATTCCAACAAATTCATTTCCTCTATCACCAATATCGCCTCGAACAACATGACATCGAGGAATCTTCTGAAAGAAGAAATTGTATCCAATCTCCTTAAGGACATAATTCTGTTTGTCGAGAACCATGTCGACATACTGATTGCAATGGTGCGCCTTCTTGGTATTTCCGAGTACAACTACGCGCATTCGGTCAACACAACAATTTTATGCCTTTCTGTCGCTACCTCCCTTAAGCTGAACTATACCGACATCAAGCGTTTTGGAACAGGTGTAATGCTTGCCGATCTTGGTATGACAAGTTTCCCGTCAAAAATGATAACACGTCCCTCAGGATTATCAAAAAAAGAGATCGAGCAGGTAAAAAAACACCCGCAGTACACCGTGGATTTTCTCAAAAACAACAATGTTACTGATCCCTTGATCCGCACAGTCATACTTCAGCATCATGAACGTTTCGACGGAAGCGGGTACCCTGAAGGACTCAGGGGCGACGAAATACATTCCATATCCAAGCTGTTCTCCATTGCAGATGTCTATAACGCCATGTCGTCATCCCGCCCACATCGCCAGGGTATTCCACCACATATGGTCAATGCCGAAATCTTAAAATCGGCAGGAACGCAATTCGATCCCAAGATTGCCCGAATTTTCATCAAGCACATCGGCGCCTTCCCTGTTGGCAACATGGTGGAGCTGACAAGCGGAAAACTTGGGCTGGTGGCTGATCAGAATAAAGATGATCCGCTTCGTCCTGTCGTTGTCATTTTCCAGACAAAAAGAAAATTCAAATCCAACGACAAACTGAAAACTGACGATCCGGGTGTTATTATTGCTCGGGGGAATTGGGAACTTGTCGATCTGCAAACAGATAAAGGTGTGTACGGAAAAGTGAAATGCGGCCTTGATCATCGTCTGTATCACATCAACCCGAGTTACTATCTCAGCCAGGTGTAACGGCCAGGTAACTTAAGCGTTTTCCTGACCGCGAACCACCCTGTCAATATCTTTTTCACTGCCACTAACAAGCAGAATATTGCCGTCTTTGAGAACATATTTTGCGCTCGGTGTCACCATAACAGGTTCTTTTCTCTCGTAAACCTCATTTACAAGAAAAATTGAGACACCGTATTTTTTCCTAATGCCGATTTCTTCTATAGTCTTACCATCCATCCATTTCGGAACCGGAATTTCGGTCACAACTACCTCGCCGCTGAGTTTCAGTCTGTCGGACTGATCAGCGCTGTGAATTACAGCACCCAGTTCAATGGCAATATTCCTGTTCGAGACCTCCCTGTTGTACTGCGCAACGACATCGCCAAGGACAACCGATCCACAGATTTCATTTTTATCGTTCACAACTGGCAAGCGATCATAGCCATATTCACCGAACACGGTCAAAACAGTATCGAGTGTATCATTGTAATTTACAGAAGGTGACAGTTCGATGAAATCATCGATACTTTTATGCTGACCGTATTTTGTGGGATCAGACAACGCATACTTCAAATGTAACAGTGTTATGAGGCCAACGTATTTATTATTCTCGTCGACAGTAAAAATCACGTTGCGATGTTTTGTGAGAGCAAGATTCATGAGATCTTCAAATTCCTTGCCGGTATCGATTACTGCCTCATCATGACGGACGATATCGTGCACCGCAACAGACTTGAGGATATTGACATCTTCGCCCATATGCATCGAAATGCCGCGACGTGACAGCTTGCGGGTATATATAGATTCGTGGCTTATTCGGCGAGCAACAAATGTGGAAACAACCACGGTTAGCATCAGGGGAAGAATTATGCTGTAATTGTCGGTCAATTCGACAAGGATGATAATTGCCGATAAAGGCGCAAGAGTACAGGCTCCGTTGACTGCGGCCATACCGACAAGCGCATATGCACCAACAGCGCCAGTAAGAGTCGGGAAAAGCATATTGACCAGCATGCCGAATGCACCACCAAGCATCGCACCCATAAAGAGTGAAGGGGCGAACACACCACCTGAGCCACCGGAACCGACTGTGACTGAGGTTGCAAAGAGTTTCAGGAATACCAGGAATAGAATGAGTATCAGAGAGTATTGGCCTTCAAAAATACCAGCAATTGTCTCATAGCCAACGCCCATTATATGAGGGAATTTGAGCGCGATCAAACCAATGATCATTCCACCGACAGCAGGACGGAACCACTCAGGGATCCTGCTGTTACTGAAAAAATCATCGCAGACATACAGGAATCTCGAAAACATGTATCCGACAACACCTGCAAAAAGTCCCAGAATGAGATAAATGAACAGTTCCCAGACAGAAACCATCTGAAAGTGGGGAAGGTAAAATGCAAGTGTGTTGCCCTCGAAATGACGGGTTATTGCTGTAGATGTCACAGCGGCAACAATAATTGGGGTGAAAGACGTCAGACCGAAATCACTTACAATCAGCTCAAGAGCGAAAAGTGTTCCGGCAATAGGTGCGTTGAATGTTGCGCCGATACCTGCGGCGACACCGCAGCCAACAATCGTTTTCATCTGTGCCGGACGGAGACGGAATACTTGACCGGTTGTCGAGGCTATTGCAGCGCCAATCTGGACGATCGGTCCTTCACGCCCTACCGAGCCGCCAGATCCGATAGAAATAGCAGATGCCAATGCCTTGACCAAAACAACAACAGGGCGTATGATGCTGTTTCTTGTAACAACTGCCGCCATGACTTCCGGCACGCCGTGACCCTTTGCCTCCCTGGCAAAAAAATAAATTAACGGGCCGACAATCAATCCACCAATGACCGGTATGCCAAAACGATAAAACCACGCATGTGAAAAAATATCCGTCGGATTCAAATCGTGTTGCTGCCAGAACATCCAGGTAACTGCACCAATGAGATGTTTGAATCCGAGAGCACCAAAACCGCCAAGTACACCGACAAAAGCGGCAAGTACCGTTGTTTTTGCCGAAGGGCTCAGGCCGATCCGTTCAAGAGACAATGTTTTTTTATCGTTTTTTAATGACATATCTACCGTATCACAGAAAAGTTTTTGTGGAAGAAATATTCTTTTGAAAACACTTAATATTATGAATCAAAAGAATGAAATGAATATTTAAGAAAAACGATCATAAAAGATTATTTATAAAATGATTGCGAAAAAGCATCAAAATCACCCGTGAAAGGAATCACAAATTGTGAATCTCAAAGGAAATGAAAAATACGAAATCTAAAGAGCGTATGCAAGAAGAGTAATCGCGAGGGGAGGCATTAATTAATATTTTTCAAATATATTCATTGTCATCGAGTATTTTGATAGCTGTTATTAAGAAAATATTTCAACGAAACACTCCTAAAAACAGCCATCCATTTTATTTCGATAACTGTTTTCATGAAACGAAAGATATCAAAATATCTTTTTCAAATACTTATATAAGGATCACGAAAAGTCGATATAACGCCTAACATTAGCGCCAATGATAGCTACTCTCTCCTCTTGGCTTATTTCGGCGAGACAAAGACGTCCGATCTGGGGGCGTGGATCAATAAATGGATTGTCTGTACCGAAAATAATTCGTTCAGCACCAACTTCTTTAACAAAAAACTCGATCTGACCTGCAGGACACATCGACATGGTAAGGTCAAGAAAGACATTCGGAAGTGAATTTGCTATCTCAATCGAACGGTAACTTCCGTACGGGCCACCGGAATGCCCCATAAGCCAGTTGATATCGGGATAATCAGCAGCTACACTGGCAAACAAATCCTGATTGCCGTATGGATCGTTATCGAGCCATGTATGGACGATCATGAAAAGTTTGCGTTCAGCTGTGAACTCATAGATTCCTTTCATGCGGCGATCGTTCATTTTGCATTCCGCAAGAACCGGATGGATTTTCACGATTTTCACGTCATTGTCGGCCTCGAAACAGCGGTGCAGTTCTTCAACTGAAAGATCAGGATAATGGCCGTTTGCCACGCATGCTCCGTAAAGACGACCTCTATGCTGACGGATCGATTCAAGCATGAGATCATTGCCGGCCACAAAATCTGAACAAAGACCGACTGTTGGCGACACAATGGTTTTGTCTATTCCGCAGAAATCCATCATACGAACTATATCAGCCGCTTCGCATTTTGGAATATGCATATTGAAATACTCGCCGAGATGCGCGTGAAAATCTATTATCTCTATGTCTTCGATGGGCTCGCCGGCGTGTATTTTATTGAAATATTCACTCATGACAGCGCCTCCTCGAGAAGATGTCTGAGGGTTCCACCCGCAATAGCCGCTTTTGCCTGTTCGGAAATATCGGCGTAAGTCAGCATTGAAACAGCTGGTGACGAGGACAGAAATGGCATACTGCTTCCAAAGAGTATCGGCGATGGACCGAATCGACCGACAATATCCTCATATGCCGATGCCGCGAAAAATCGCGAGGTCTCGACATGAAGTTGCGGATATTTTTCAAAAAGCGGATAGGCGAAACGGTGATGACGATAGCTGACATTTGTCGCAATAACAGGGAGCGACGGGTATTTTTCGAGTATGGCCTGGATAGTTTCCCACCAGACAATTTCGATATCAAGCATCAAAGGCACCCTTCCATCTGCAAGAGCATTGAGAAGTGGGCCGGAACACCAGTCGGCAAGCGAAAAGCTGTGACGGTCTTTCCCCGGATACATCCTTACAACCTTAACTTTATTATTCTCCATTTGGCGAAGCAGTTCATCCGGGGGGGGTATTTCGCCGGTATAGTGAGGCATGACAACCCAGGCAGGATACAAACCTTTTGTATTGTCGATATCTTCTATCAGTTGGGCATTGCCCTTTGCCGGACTGTAGTCTCTCGCCATGTTGTGAAAAACAAGTGCCTCCTCTATCCCGGCAATTTCCATCTCATGACGTAATCCATCGACATTATGGTTGTCGAGGACGCTGGGATGTGGAATACGTCCAATTGAACAATTACAGTCGAAAAAGGCCAGTTTTGACATCCTCGACTCCTTTCTGTGTGAATTATAAACGTCTACATTGAGTATACAATGTTATGCAGGCATTTTTCAACAGGAAAGCCAGATAAAATAAATGGCGGCCTCTTTCGAAACCGCCATCCGTAAAAAATGATCGATGAGAATCAGAAATGGAATCCCGTTTCCGTTTCCTCCAATATTTCCGTTGACATCGGCTTGCTCATCATACTGACAAGCACCATAACTGCAATGCTCAGCAGGAATGGTATAAAGCTGAAGTGAAATGGCAATGGTTTCACAAATTTGCCTATATATCCGAAAATGAAACTCGTGACAAAACCTGTTATCATGCTGGCAATTGCCGCAACCTTGTTTGCTCTTTTCCAGTAAAGACCGGAAAGAATCGGTACGACAAAAACAGCAAGCATGATACCGATACCCATCCATATGAGCCAGGCGAGGAGTTTCGGAGGATTGAGCGCAAGAAAGATTGAAATTACAGCCGCCACAAATACTACCAGACGACTGACAGAGGTAACACTCTTGTCCGAAGCATCAGGTTTGAAGAGATTCTTGAACACATCCCATGCAAATGAAGATCCGATTGTCAGAAGGAGCCTGTCGGTTGTTGACATAACCGCAGCAAGCACCATCATGCCGAAAAATGTCCAGACAAGCGGGCCGAAAGCGTGTTCGATTGCCACGATGAAACAGAAATCCTGTGGATTTGCAACGCCCTCAGGCAGTGCGAGAACTCCATCCACAACCATTGTCCTTGCGGCAAAACCGACAATCTTAATCAGATAGAAAATAACCACGTAAATGCTGAATGCGGCAACAGGGGCCCATTTGAAATACGAGTTTTTCCGTGCGGCGAGCACATTGTTTATCACGTGAGGAGCAGAAGCAAGCCCGAGTGAGAGCAGCAATGCGAACGACACAAGGAAAAGAGGAGTCATAAATGCATATTTCGCAACCGGTGGATGGGCTTGCGGGTAAGCAGCCCGAACCATATTAGGGTCAATGGCTGCGAGAGTCTCATTGATATGCGATAGTCCGCCCGCTTTAAAAATAATCACCGGCGCAACCACGAGAACACCGACAATCAATATAAGACCCTGTACGAGCGAGGTCCAGCTAACCGCATAAAGGCCGCCGAAAAACACATAAAAAGTAACAATCACAGCTCCGACAATTACCGCTGTTGAATACTCCATGTGAAGTACTCGCTGAAGTGTAATTCCCACTGCGGTATACTGTCCCACCAGATAAATCAGGGATACTGAAAAAACGGCAAAACCGGAAAGACCCCTGACAAGCCGAGGGCTGTCATAACGGTGTGCTAGAAAATCCTGAAGGGTAAGATAACCTTGTTTGCCGGCGATTCTGTGAAGTTTCGTGCCGAACAGGAATATTGTGAGGGCGCAGGATAGAGGCACAAAAATCTGTTCCCAGATTGAAGGCCAGCCAGCGATGAATCCAAGACCGCTTGAACCAAGAAGGGTCATGCCGCTCATACAGGATGCAATAACGAGAATCGTAAACATCCAAAACCCGATATCGCGTCCGGCTACGATGTAACCTTCAAAACTTTTGATTTTCTTTGATGCCCATATTCCGACAACAATGAGGAAAACAAAATATGCGCCAGCGAGAATCCATGAGATAGTAGCAGTTCCACTCATTCCCCATCCTCCCCGGTTTCTTGTGTTTTGAATGTTAGAGCCCAGACAATAAGCAATAGAATAATGACGAGTGGTGTACCGAACACAAGAATGAACGAACTCGCCGGCATGTTAAAAAACGCAGGGTCCATACTAACTCTCCCCTATGGAATTAGTTTAAACAGACAGCATTACGTATAATAAAAAAAACGACCGGATATTTCCGGCCGTTTTCATTTTTTTCATATTCCAGTTTATTGCACGGCCGCCGGGAATCCTTTATGGCATTCGCTACATCGTGTCAGTTTTGCCGTACTGATATCAGGATGAGTATTCTTAATGGATTCCGCCTCATGATGACATCCATAGCACTGGTATTGGGTAAAATCTTTCTGGAATTTCGGGGCATGGCAACGAGTACACCTTACACGGTGTATTTCATCAAGAGGCCAGGAATCGTGCGCGTATTTTTCAGCCATCCAAGTTGTCTTTACATGACATTTATCGCAATTTTTTCCAAACTTGGCATGATCAGGCCGGGCCGGTACCTCAGTCTTGTGGCAGACATAACATGCTACACCATTTGGGTAATCGGGGTGATCGTTTTTTTCAATGCTCTTCACCTCCCGCCTTCCACTCAAAATGGGTTTTGCGGAAGAGCAGGAAACAAGATAAGCGGCCAGCAGAAATAAAAGAACCGGAACAGCAAAAAACTTACAAGACTTCATCAGCAACTCCATAATTTTTCATTCAGTAACGTTTTGACAATAT
Source organism: Candidatus Latescibacterota bacterium (assembly GCA_963668435.2). GTDB lineage: Bacteria > Latescibacterota > Latescibacteria > Latescibacterales > Latescibacteraceae. Next base: position 10,567 of record CAXXSC010000010.1, on the reverse strand, counting down.
AGAAAGTTGTCTGGGGTATTTCAAGAAAAATACAAATTGATTTCATTTTTTTGGAATAAATTCAGAAAACTGTACCCCCTATCATTACACAAATTCCACAGACGGAAATTTTCTGCATGATATTCTTTAATAAATGTTTATATTGCATTATGTTTTTTCAAGCATGAATTATACTCATACACACCATGATTCGCGAAACATCTTTATATACAATATATTGCTTTATTGTTGTTTTTTTTGATTATGCATAAGATGTTTATGGTTTTTTACGATTAATGACAGGTTATGAATAATGAAACATGATATTAAATCCCTGAAAGAATCAAGCGATTTCCTGATGATGGTTATCGATAATATGACATCGGCGCTTTTTATTGTCGATTCAGACATTAGGGTCAGGGATTTCAACGATTCATTTCAAGCGGTTTTCAACAAGCCCGAGGAAAAAATTATCGGTGAACTCTGCGGTAATGCGCTTGGTTGTTTTTTTGCAGTTGATGAAGACAGTTTTTGCGGCCAGACATCCCACTGCACCACATGCAGGATCCGCGATTACCTTCTTAAAATTTTTGACAAAAAAGAGCCGACATACCGAAAGAAGATTGTCCGCAAATTCTGGATTCAGGAAAAGTATCTGAAAAAATGCTTTCAATTCTCCGTTATACCGGTTCATTTCGATGGTGAGCTTATGTCGCTGGTCATTGTTGATGATGTCACCGAGATCGAAAATCAGCGTTACGAACTGTCAAAACTCAATGCTCTGAAAAATAAATTCCTTGGAATGGCCGCACACGATTTGAGGAACCCGATAAGCGTTATTATGAACAACAGTGAGTTATTACTGATGTCTCAGAACAATCTTGATGAAGAAGATGTCGAGATACTCCATGATATTCATAAATCAACAAAACGAATGTCAAAACTTATTGCTGACCTTCTGGACGTTTCAGTCATTGAAAGCGGATCGTTCAAACTGGCAAAATCTGATAACAACTTGAACGACCTTCTGTGCGAATGTGTCGAAAATCAAAAACTGAAAGCCGATAAAAAATCCATATTGCTAAAAACGAGCTTAACAGAACTGGAAGAAACATTATTTGATAGAAATCATATCGGCCAGGTAATTGATAATATCATTGATAATGCCATCAAGTACTCGCCGCACAATACGACTGTCACTATTTCATCATTTTCGGATGATACTACATTCGGATTTAGTATCACTGATGAAGGTCCCGGATTTACCGATGATGATAAAGTCAAAATGTTCAGGGAATTTCAAAGATTGTCAGCCAAGCCGACTGGGGAAGAAAAAAGCACTGGACTTGGTCTCATGATTGTAAAAAATATTGTCGATGGACACTCAGGCAGGATATCTGTCGAAAGTGAGTACGGTTCCGGAGCAACTATCACAGTCAGCCTGCCAAAAAACAGCGAAGAATCAGCCAATGGATAAAAAATATATAGTTGTTATACAGTGCCACATTGTCAAGGAGCGCTGTCCCGGCCATCTCTGCGAAAAATCTTTCCGTGAAAGAGAAGGCGGCTTTTCGGAACTGGCCGACAGTCCTGATATTTACATGTTATCAATCACCTGCGGAGGATGTTGCGGACGTGCTGTTCACCGTAAACTTTCAACGTTGCTGAAGAGCCTGAAAAAACGTGATGACATCGGAAAAGATCAAGTGCGTGTCCAGCTGTCATCATGTATCACTAACGACAACTACCATGGCCCTCCCTGCCCCCATCTCGATTATCTTAAGCGATTGATCGGCAAGTTGGATATCGATATCGCGGAAGGCACTGTTATTTCCCGAAAAGCGGAAGCACGGCGTACTTCTGGTCTTTATAAGTCTTAATGCGTGCCAAAAGAAAAACTGCATGAAAAATATCGTGGTAAGCCAAAAATCTCTTTAAACCTCTAAGCCACCTCACGGGCCTCTCCCGATTTCACCAACGCGTACTTGGTCAGATACGGGCCGATAAATTCAGTGAAAAATGTCGTAACAAGAAGGACATTGAATACGGTTCGTGCAAGCTCGACCGCATGTCTGCCGTATGAACCACCGCCGAACTCATGCTCGACAACAAGTGCGAGAGCCACAGCTGCTCCAACCTGTGGCAGCATACTTATGCCGATAAACCGTTTAATTGTCGATGATGCCTTTCCTGTTAGTGCGCCAATTGATGCGCCCCATATTTTCCCTAGTGCACGACAGACAAAATACACTATACCCAGACGCCAGACCACAGATAGTGAGCTCAGGTCCAGGTGTGCGCCGCCTAAAATGAAAAAAGTGCATAAAATACCGGTGTCAATGAACTGAAACTGAGACGTATTTTCTTTTTCAGATGAGGATTGACATTAACAACCATCGCACCGGCCGACATGTTTGCCAGGAGTTCCGAGGCATTAAGGGCCATTGAGATGCCCGAAACAAAAAACATGAGGAATGCCAGGATGAAAATGACCGATTCGGAATCTTTGGCTCTTAACAGAAGTCGAGCTATGAAATAGCCGACAATTGCTCCTATCATGATAGACAGCACTATTTCCCAGACTGGCAAAATGAAAGCATGGAGTAAATCAAATGATTCCTGGCGGAATAGGCTTTTCACCATGGTCAATGAAAATGCGAAAAACATGAAGGAAACGGCATCGTCAAGGCCGACTACCGCGATTATGGTGCTGGTCAGGGGGCCTTTGGCGCGATACTGTTGAATGACAGCTACTGTGGCGGCTGGCGCAGTAGCCGAGGCGACCGAACCGAGGATAAGGGAAAGAGCGAGGTCGTGCCAGATCAGATATATCGAGCCGGCAACAAGAACAAAAGGTAATATAGCACCGGCGAATGTGATGTGGACAATGCTTTTTCCCATGCTTTTTAAAGGTTTCCACTCAAGCTCAGCACCAATAGATATCGCTATCAGTGCAAGGGCAATCTGTGTTACAACTGTCATTTCGAGCAGAATATCACGGGTAAAAAAGCCATTGTTCACTGAAATTTCGTCCTCCGGGATGCCAGACAAAGAGAGAACCGCCGAGGATTACGCCGCCGACGACATAGCCGGAAACAGCGGGAATTTTCAGGCGCATGGATAGGCCGCGCATTAAATAGGCAACAAGTATCGCTTCGGCCAGATAGAGCAGAACATTCACAACACACTCCCCCGACACAATACTGTTATTTCAAGTACAGCCAGTCGTGACACGACAGGTACATGAAAGAGTGTCAATCTGCATTGAGAACTGCGATTTCATGATCACGCAACGTCGCTGGAAAAGACGGTGCTCAGAAAAGATCGACTTCCTCGGTCAGTACAGCCTGGCTCAAGGGCATGACGTAGATCTCACCAAGCGCGTCACCAATAAAGTCAATGCCGCCCCCCTGAAGTGCGTCGAGAAGCTCGTCAACCGGTTCGGGATCGTCCACGCAGGTAACAAGAACCTTGCAGAAACGCTTACCGCCCATGCCGACGAATTCGGCGAACATGGGGATCACCTGCGAAAGGTTTTGTGTACCGGAGACAGCATCCATCATGGTAACATGCCCGCCACTGACCGTTGTCATGCCAAGGATGACATCCTCGATACAGGAATCGTCGAAAAGCGAAACGACCAGAAGGTTCATGTTTTTTCGGACAGTGTTGTTCACTCGTGTGCCTCCCCTGCTTTGAAAAGCGAGAGCTTGGTTAGATAAGGCCCCGCCGTTTCAGTAAACAGCGTTGTAATCAAAAGTATGTTAATTATATTCTCCGCAAGTGCAGTCCCTTTATCACCGAATGTGCCGGAGCCAAGCACCTGCTGGACTACAAGTGCAAGTGCTATAGCCGCCCCTACCTGAGGCAGCAGCGCGAAACCGGTGTAACGAGTAATTTTTGGTGATGCGTGGGACACAAGGCCGCCAAGACTTGCTCCGCTCACTTTTCCTGCGGCTCGGGCGAAGAAATAAATAAGTGATATGAGCCATAGACGCGGTAATGAATTCACATTGAGGTGAGCGCCGCCAATAATAAAGAAAATCGCGTAAAGAAGAGGAATAAACGCACTGAAAGCGGAGCGTATTTTGGGAATGAGTGTGGGATAGCTGTTGACTATCATGGCTCCGCAGGCCATACAGGCCAGAAGTTCGGAAACTTCCAGAAGCTCCGCGAGACCTGTAACAAGGAGGATAAAAGACACTATCAGGAAAAGAAATCCCTCTCTGTCACCAGCTCCGGCGAGAAGTCGCGCGGCGATAAAACCAATGGCTGACCCCAAAGCGAGTGAAATCAGAATTTCGAGTGCCGGAGAAAATATAGCGCTGACGATCGTGATGCTTTCACCGCCAAGAAGGCCTTTGCCAACTGTTAACGCAAAAGCAAAAAGCATGAACGAAATAGCGTCGTCGAAACCAACGACCGCAAGAATGGTATTGGTGAGGTTGCCTTTGGCCCGGTACTGTTGTATAACCGCAACTGTAGCCGCAGGTGCGGTCGCAGAGGAAACTGCGCCGAGTATTACTGCGAGAATTAAATCATGCGAATAGAGATAGATAGATCCGAAAACAAGCAGGAAAGCGCCGAACGCCTCCATCAGCGCAATGGCAAATATGCTTATGCCAAGGCTTTTCAGGCGTTTAAAAGTCAGTTCTGCGCCGATTGTCAGGGAAATAGTTCCCAAAGCGATGTGTGTTATAAAATCAAGGCTTTCACGAACAGGACCGTTAAAAAAGAAGCGGCCTACATGGTCTTCCGCACCGGGGACATTGACAAAAAGAGAGCCACCAAGAACGACACCGCCTATTACGTATCCTGAAACAGCTGGCATTTTAAATTTAAAAGCAAGCTGCCGCATGAAATAGGCGACAAAAAAAGCCTCGGCGAGATACAATATGATGGTCACGTTAACTCCAGTCCTGTCCTAACAACAATGATGACAGTCAGCGAGAGAATCAGTGTTCTTTTAAAACCTCGCAAACTGCCTCTGGAGTTTCTGATGCAAGAAGCTGTTCGCGCAGGTTTTCATTTTTAAGAAGAAGGGCGATTTTTGCGAGCAATGAGAGATATTCACGATGAGCCCCCTCAGGTGCCGCAATCATAATAATTATATTGACCGGATGATCGTCGAAAGACTGATAATCGATACCTTTTTTCAGAATGCCGACCGCGACAGTCATTTCGCTGACACTCTCGAGACGGACATGTGGAATGGCAATACCGAGACCGATACTTGTGCTGATAATGTTCTCGCGTTCAAAAATAGCTTCGCGAAGAGCATCAGGATCATTGACACTGTCAGCTTCCGCCAGAAGGTCGCAAATCTGGTGGAGAGCTTCATTTTTATCATCTGTATCGAGGATCTTGATCCGATCGAGAGAGATAAGATCGAAAACTTTCATTGGCGAATCCCCTTTCGTGTGAACGGTAATTCCCTATTAAAATGAGGCTATTGCCTCGATCATGGACTATATATATTTCAGTTAGAGCGTTACATTTCGCTAAACACGCAGCCCCATCTTTGAAAAAAAGAACATTTACTATGTTACTTTGTCATAAATCTTTTCCTGAATTCTTGAAGACATTGTTGTCTGTATAGTGATTTTGGCGCCCTAGAGACAATCCGGCTGACAGTGTTCAAGTACCACCCAGACATGTTCATGTAAAAGACATAAAATGGATCTGCTATTGAAATATGTCTATATGAAAAATACTACATTATCCAACTTTAATCAAGCACGGGATGAATGGAGAAAAAAGATATCATTTGGATCTGGAATATAAAAACATGATGCGGTTAAATAAAAAAACCCCTGCCTTAAAGACAGGGGTCCGAAAAACATCTGAATCAAAACTTATCCAGCTGAAATAGCCTCGACAGGGCACTCGCCGACACAGGTACCGCAGTCAGTGCAGGTATCAGCATTGATTTCATACTGGGAATCGCCCTCAGAGATAGCCTCGACAGGACATGCAGCAGCGCAGGCACCGCATGAAATGCATTCATCGGAAATAACGTGAGCCATTGAAAACTCCTTTAAGATCGGTTGAACTGTTCATCCGGTATTATTCCGGCCTATATAAAATAGCTGTTTAGACATATTGTTGGCAAGTAAATTTTGTGTAAAGGCTCGCCTTATTCGGTTTCACGAGATTCCTTGGAACGGCATTCCTCAATGATGCATTTGAATATTGTTACAAGCGTGTCGTCATCGAGTGGACCGGTATTCAATCCCATGATGCGATTATAAATATACTGTTCGCGTTTTGGATCATAAATATCACTGCCGCTTTGGCGTTTCACTTTTCCAATTTCGACAGCGTATTCGGCTCTTTTGTTTAAGAGTCCTATGATTTCACTGTCAATTTCATCAATACGGTTTCGCCAGCCGGCAATGTCATCCATGTTAATGCTCCCGTAATACCTTTGTTAACGTTGAAACATAACTGCCCACACGTTCGGCCATGTTTGGAGAATCACCATACTCGGCAACACGGCGGACAATTGCGCTGCCGACAACAACACCATCAGCAAAAACAGCGCTGTCGCGGACATGTACAGGTGTCGAAATGCCAAAACCTGCAACGATCGGGATATCGGTGTGAGCGCGAATCATTTCGATGTGTCCGGAAAGATCGGATGCTATTGCATCACGTTCACCGGTCACACCCATCTGCGACACATAGTATACAAATCCCGACACCATCTGCGCAATAATTTTCAGACGCTCGTCCGGGGTTACAGGCGAAACGAGGAAAATACTGGCAAGACCGGCATTATCCATGAGACGCTTGTACTCACCCGCCTCCTCGGGCGGAAGATCGAGAATCAAAGCGCCATCGAGTCCGCACTCAGACGCATCTCGGACAAAATTTTCAAGACCGTGAGAAAGAATGTTATTATAATAGGCGAAAAAGATGATGGGGATGTCGCTTTTCGAGCGGATTTCTTTAACTGTATCCAGGATATCAGCAACGGAAACATCATTCTCGAGTGCTCTCATCGCGGCTTCCTGGTTGACAGGACCATCGGCGACAGGATCAGAAAAAGGGACGCCAAGTTCGACGATATCGACACCCTGACGGTCGAATTCAAGTACCAGTTCACTTGTTTTTTCAAGTGTCGGATCGCCAGCAGTGATATAAGCGACAAACGCTTTCTGCCCCTTTTCCTTCAGCTCACTGAATCGTTTCTCTATACGTTTCACAGTATCATACTCCATATCAAATAACGGTCATTTCGGAAAATGACCGCTCTAAGGTTCAATTACAGTTTTATCAGTTCGGAGGCTTCCATAACATCCTTATCGCCACGGCCGCTGACATTAACGATAATGATCTGGTCAGAGCTCATCTTCGGAGCTGTCTTGAGGACCTCGGCAACTGCGTGGGAGCTTTCGAATGCGGGAATGATGCCCTCGGTCTCTGCAAGAATCTTGAATGCCTCCAGGGCTTCCTGGTCATCTGCGCTGGTATATTCTGCACGCTTGAGACTCCTGAGCATCGAATGCTCCGGTCCGATAGACGGGTAGTCGAGACCGGCGGAAACAGAGTGTGTCGGGCTTATCTGGCCGTGATCATCCTGCAGTACATACGTGTAAGTGCCGTGAAGAACACCTTTACGACCACCAGAGAAACGTGCGGCATGTTCGCCGTATCCACCGCCCTTCCCTCCTGCCTCAACACCAACAAGCCGAACCGATTCATCATCGAGAAAATCATGGAACAGGCCCATTGAGTTCGAACCACCACCCACACAGGCAATAAGCATGTCCGGGAGCCGCCCCTCTTTTTCAAGGAGTTGTTTTTTTGCCTCTTTACCAATGATGCTCTGGAAATCACGTACCATCATGGGAAATGGATGCGGGCCCAGCACCGAACCGAAAACGTAAAACGTGTTTTCGCAGGTGAATGTCCAGCTTCTGAATGCCTCGTTAATAGCATCCTTGAGAGTCTTCGAGCCGGAAGGAACATCCGTGACTTTTGAGCCAAGCAGACGCATGCGGAACACATTGAGCAGCTGACGACGCATATCTTCGGTTCCCATAAAGATTTCACACTCCATACCGAAAAGTGCAGCGGCAGTTGCCGTTGCGACACCATGCTGACCTGCACCTGTTTCAGCGATGATACGCTTTTTGCCCATCCGTTTCGCCAGAAGCGCCTGGCCGATGGCATTGTTTATTTTATGAGCTCCGGTATGCGCGAGATCTTCACGTTTCAGATAAATTTTTGCGCCGCCGAGGCGTTCTGTCAATCTTGCCGCATAGGTTAGCGGTGTAGGCCTTCCCACGTATTCACGCATGAGACGCTCGAACTCTTCCATAAAAGCCTTATCCTGACGTGCTTCTTCATAGGCTTTCTGCATTTCGAGCAGTGTCGGCATAAGTGTCTCCGGCACGAAACGACCGCCGTAGCTTTCAAAATAACCTCTATTATCCGGATATTGACCTTTCATAGTCATACATCTCCATTTATATTCAGTGTTGCCATTGATATCAACTTAATCCGCAGCTGTTCTGATTGACTCAAACAGCGCTTTCATTTCTTCATGGTTTTTCATGCCGGGGGCATCTTCTATTCCGCTGGAGACATCTACACCCCACGTGCAGGCAGTGTCAAGCGCACTGCCAATATTCTCCTTATTCAGACCGCCCGCGAGAATAACTCTTTCATTCCGGGCAATTTTTTCCGCAACTGTCCAGTCAAATGTTTTGCCGGTGCCGCCATACCCTTCTTTTACGTAGGTATCCAGAAGCAGTGTCATTCCGCTGAATGGTTTTATACAGGCAGGATCGAAATCCTCGCCGATACGGAAAGATTTTATTAAAGCGGCATTATTTATTTTTTTCATATAATCCTGATTTTCATCACTGTGAATCTGTACTGCGGTTAACGCTGCACGGTCAACAATGTCATTTACCATTTCCGGTGATTCGTTAACAAAAACGCCGACACGTGCAATAAAAGGACCGAGGGAGACTGAGATATCGCGAGCTTTTTCAGGCGATATGTAGCGAGGGCTTTTCGGATAAAAAATGAAACCTACAGCCGAGGCGCCTAGTTGTTCCGCCAACAGCGCATCTTCAACTCGTGTTATTCCGCAGATTTTTACATGTATATTCATTAATATATCAGTCCAGGTCCAGTTTTGACTCTTTGGAGATAATTACCCGATGATTTCTGCCGGGTAGTGTGTTCAGCGAAAGGGACGGCTTCAAAACCGCCCCCTTCATCAAGCAGTATTACATTTCCGGAGGGGTGATCTTGGGCAGATAAGTAAGCGCCCTCTTGATCTCCTCTTCGGGATGTGTATAATCGACGAGATCACCGGCGAGATACTTGTCATAGCCAGCGAGATCGAAATGTCCATGACCGCTGTAGCTGAAGCAGATGGTTTTAGCTTCCCCAGTCTCTTTACACTTCTTAGCTTCCTCGATTGCAGCCTTGATGGCGTGAGAGGTCTCGGGAGCCGGGAGAAGTCCTTCAGTCCTTGCGAAAGTAATCGCGGCTTCATAGCATTCATTCTGATGGAATGCGACAGCCTCGACTTCTTTCTCATTTACAAGCTTGGAGAGAATCGGGGAACCGCCGTGATAACGGAGACCACCGGCATGAATACCAGCAGGAACAAAATCATGACCGAGCGTATACATTAGCATAGCCGGGGTCATCTGTGCCGTATCACCAAAATCGTATGCGAAAATACCGCGTGTCAGTGTCGGGCAGGCATGCGGCTCAACAGCGACAACACGCATCGAGGACTTCTTGGCCTCGCCGCGCATCCTCTGACCGAGGAACGGGAATGTCAGACCGGCCATATTTGAACCGCCACCAACACAACCGATAACCACGTCGGGATAATCATCGATCTGTTCGAACTGCTTGATCGCCTCGAGACCGATAACCGTCTGATGTGTCATGACATGGTTGAGAACGCTGCCGAGAGCGTATTTTGTCTTGTCATCCTGAACAGCAAGTTCGATAGCTTCACTGATAGCCATGCCGAGGCTGCCCGGGCAATCGGGATCTTCAGCAAGAATCTTGCGTCCGGCCTCAGTCATGTTGGTCGGGCTCGGATAGACCTCTCCGCCCCAGACATGCATGAGTGATTTGCGATACGGTTTCTGCTCATAACTTACTTTAACCATGAAGACTTTACACTTGATGTCAAAGAAGTTACAGGCAAAAGAAAGGGCACTTCCCCATTGACCTGCGCCGGTCTCGGTGGTGATATTGGTTGTGCCCTCGAGCTTGTTATAATACACCTGTGCAATTGCCGTGTTCGGCTTGTGCGATCCCGGCGGTGAGACGCTTTCATTCTTGTAATAGATCTTTGCCGGGGTTCCAAGATATTCTTCGAGACGTTTCGCGCGAACCAGCGGAGTAGGGCGCCAGATCGACAGAATATCAAGAACTTCCTGGGGGATATCGATCCAGGGATCAACGGAAACTTCCTGTTCAATAAGGCTCATTGGAAAAATTGCCGCAAGCTCTTCTGGGCCAACAGGTTTGTTTGTCTGCCCGTTCATTGGGGGTGCGGGCGGGTTCCCGGGCACCATCTCGCTCACGATATTATACCATTTCT
>CAXXSC010000009.1:0-26136 GCA_963668435.2 Candidatus Latescibacterota bacterium | reverse complement strand
AGCGCCGCGGACGGTGAACAGGCCATCATCGAGGACAGCATACTTGGCGCCTATCCAGAGATCGCCAACGCCGGAGTCATCGGTGAATCCGTTGTCGTATCCGTGGTAGAGGTTCAGGACACCGAAAGCTTCCAGTTTGTCCATGACGCCGTAACGGAACTTGACGGGAACGCCAAAGGTGGTAGCGTCATCGCCGAGATCGGTGCCGTCGCCATCGCTGTCGAGAGCTTCATCGGATGTTGTGTAAACGAGCTGTGCGGATGCGCAGTAGGTAGCTGTTTCTTTGACGGCGGAAGTGTCGCCGGTCACCAGCGGATCAAAAGCAAGCGCATTGGATGCGATAAGAAGTGCTGCTGCGAGAAGTACGATAACTTTTTTCATTCTCAAAAACTCCTTGATGTGTCTTTCAGGTTGTGTGCAATGATGGCGTTGGTGCTGCTTCTCTGCCGTTACCACCTCCTTCGCGAATCTGACCGGTCAGACCGGCGTTGCATTATGCAAATTCCACAAAAAAAAGAGACGCTAACACCAAGTTACTGTTAATAGAGGAATAAGCTATTGACCTCCCATGTCGGGGACAATTTTAAAAAAAAATCAGCCAAATGTCAACAGAAAACAGCACCTATATTGTTAATAAAACAGAGATTATGAAAATAACCAAACTTTTTTGTGACGCAAATCACACAAACTCAGACTCCCCCTCTGACAGCGGCATCTTGCATTACCATGTGAGACAGATGTGAACCAGAGAACGATTTACCGTGGCGTATTTTCCTCCTCGCACCTGTCATTTCTGTCTGGATTCATCGGGCCATTATCTCGCAAAATACCAGCCATAACCTTTCAGCGCAGCGCTGGCGACAGGGTTCCGGCAGCATCCATATGTAAAAAGGCAGCGAAAGGCCGTCTGCGTTTAACTCATAAGAAAGAAATAACTTGTAACAGAGTACAGATCACACGTATTTTATACATGAATTTCATTTTTGTCAATAGTAAAATATCCCTATATTCTTAACAAAAAACACATAATGGGCTAAATAATGGGCAGTCGTAGTAATATATATACAATATATAGACACGAAAACTCGACCACGGTACTGTTCAACCACGCCCCCACGCAAGGCATATAATTATGAAGAGAAACACATGGCGCATCCCCATCGGATTCCTTGCCGCGGCACTGTTCCTCGTCAGGGCCAGACCTGACATCACGAGTATGCTAATCGGCGCGCTTCTCATGGCTGCCGGTGAGACAATACGGTTCATCAGCGCGGGCACGCTCATCAAGTTCGAAGGTGTAACCCGTCGCGGGATCTACGCTTTCACCCGTAATCCGCTCTATCTCGGCAGTTTCCTCATCGGGCTCGGCGCCTGCGTTGCGGGAAACGACCCACTGTTCACAATAGTCTTCATCATCGCCTACCCGCTCATGTATATCCGCCTTATCAAGCGCGAGGAGCAATACCTTATCGGACGGTACGGCGCTGATTACGAGCTCTATCTCACCGAGGTGCCCCGTATCATGCCGCGGCGTTTCTCATTCTCCAGGGCTTTCGGTGATTCGGCCGTGTTCCTCGCTATCAAGAACCGCGAGTACAAAACCGTGTTCGGCGTTATCGCCGTGCTCGCTGTCCTCGCCCTCAAAGGCATCGGCGGATGCTTTTTGGTCTGAGGTGCTGGTGCAGACTGAACCGCTGTTGTCGCTGCATCGACAACGCTGGCTTGTGGGGTCAGCATCGACTGATGCTTTTTGTCTGATGAACAACTGACTTAGCTGACTGAACTGATCTGCCCGGTCTTGCGACCGGACAGTGGATGCCATCAGGGGAACCATAACTTCACGGTTCCCCTGAAACCCCTCCGGAAGGTGCCGAGGGCACTTTTTGGTCTGAGGTGCTGGTGCAGACTGAACCGCTGTTGTCGCTGCGTCGACAACGCTGTGAGGCGGGATCAGCGGGAATGATCAACGCAAAGGCGCTAAGACGCGGCGAAAAGAGTAATCAGGTTTTAAGATTGAGGGGAGAAGAAAGAATAAGACCCCCTGTCGTTTCACGACATCCCCCTTTGGAGGGGGGCCAGCGGGCCCTTTTTGTTTCTGATGGATTTGTGCAAGTCCAATCGCTGTTCGGCTCTACGAAGCCGAACGCTGGGCATCGGCGGATGCCTTTTATTTCTGATAGGGATGTGCAGATCGATTCGCTGTACGATGCTGCGCCATCGTACGCTGGCTGGTGGGTTCACCAGTATTTGCGGCGCTTTGTATTGAGCTGTATTTTGAGTCTTTTGTCGCGACCTGCCACGCCGTAGCTTTAGCAAAGGCTGGAGCGACCACCCCCCTCTTTCAGGGGGGGGATACGGCGAAGCCGAGGGGGGTAGTCTTTCAATCATCGTTAATCATTTAATCATAAAGATCAGTGGTTCAGACCAGTCTTTTTTCTTTCCTTTGTCCCCCTGCCCCTCATCGTATCCCTTGAAATGTCTTTTCAATAAAGCATCCGCCGATGCTGATCCCACATCCCAGCGTTCGGTGGCGTAACACCGAACAGCGGTTCAAGTGGCAAATTCACATCTGACCATAAAGCATCCGCCGATGCCAGAAATAAAAATGGGCCGCCGCCCCATCTCTGTTATCATTCGTGAATTATTGTTAATATCTGTTAACACCCTTCCCCTTTTTCCGGCGTTGTTTTATACTGTGAGTCGCGGAACAGGGAAAGCAGCACGTTGCGTTCCTGTCCTGCTCCGCGGCACTGACATCTACGGCCGCAACACAAGCCGTCAACGGGCAGAGTCGTCTATCACGCTGTTATTATAGACGATAACACTCTGCCCGAAATCAGGGCGTCGGCTCTGCCAGGCGTGCGGTGCCCTGATAATATTATTTTCCGCGGCACATTCCGAGTGCTTTCCACAAGGCCCGCACAGGCAGAAATCACCCGTTTTTCATCGCCAAACGACAGCTTTCAGGCGAATAAACCTTTCCTGCAAACCACGCGTCACAGAGGCAGTTCAAGCAGTCGAAAAACACCGTTAACGGAGGTTTCATGAGCAGAATTACAAGAAGCATTCTCGCGGCATCGCTGTTTATCCTTACCGCGCTATTGATCGCGGGCTGCGGCCAGTACACGGTCGAGAGCTGCCGCGACGGCCGAAGGATCACGATCGACGGCGTGGACAGCGAGGGCGAATGGGAGGGTGCGCGCTTTTTCCTCGAGGAAGAGAAGATCATTATCGGCGTGTTCAACGATCAGGACGCCATCACGCTGCGCCTCTCCTCCATCGACACACAGGTGTCGCAAATGGCACTTCAGGCAGGCCTGACAGTCTGGTTCGACCCGAAAGGCGGCAAGAAAAAGACATTCGGGATCAAGTTCATGCCCTCTCTCCAGGGACGGGACCGGGGCGGACAGCAGCCCGGACAGCCCGGTCAGCGCGGCGAGGGTGAGGAGGGCGAAATGCCCGCACCTCCAGCCGATGGAGAGACGCCTGAACCTCCCGGTGACGGCGATTTCGCGGGCGGCCCTGAAGGCGGCGGACCCGGCGGGCCCGGCGGTGGAAAGCGTGGGATGTCGGAAGACAACCGTATCCACGATTTCACCAACACGCTTGTCGTGCTTTTCGGCGAGAAAGACCGCGGCACAGCAGTGCCTATCGGCGATGCTGAAAAGTACGGCCTTTACGCCAAAGCCGGTCTCAACGGCAAGAACCTGCTTATCGAGCTGAAAGTGCCGTTCAAACGCACGGTAGACAATCCTGTCGGCATCTGCATGGAGGATATCGGCGAAAAAATCGGCGTCGGTTTCATCGGAAGTTCTGTTGCCATGCAGGGTCCCGGCGGCAGCAGCGGCGGACGTGGCGGTGGAAGAAGTGGCGGCCGTGGCGGCGGACGCGGCGGTGGCGGTATGGGCGGCGGCATGGGAGGCGGTATGAGCGGCGGCGGCATGGGCGGTGGTCCCAGTGGAGGTGGAGGCATGGGCGGCGGAATGCAGCAGCAGGCCGAACCCATCGAGCTCTGGCTCAAGGTAGTAATGAAGACACCCGAGGCATAAACTCCTGAACGACCTGAGGGGGGGAACCACGACTCATTCCTTCCATTGTATATGGCGAAAGCCAGATATATCGTGGCTCCCCCGCCCCGTATTCCAGGAAAAAGGATAAAGACAGAAGATAGAAAAGACTTGCTGATTTTTTGCGGAAAGAACCGAATTTTCGGTTCTCTCCGCACCTCTCTCCAAAAGGGGAGGCGGCCCCTTTTTATTTCTGATAACATAGAACCGAATCATCCGCGGAAAGTGCTTCGCGACTTCCCGTTATGTCTGCAGGATCACCGGGGAGGCGGCGGGCCCTTTGCATCGGTGGGGTCGGCGGACCCTTTATATTTCTGTGAAAGACGTGCAGATCGAGTCGCTGTTCAGCCCTGCGAGGCTGAACGCTGGGCGGCAAGATCACCGGCATCGGGGGATGCTTTCAATTTCTGTGAAGGGTGTGCGGATTGAGTCGCTGTACGATGCTGTGACATCCTACGCTGGGCGGCAAGATCACCGGAAAAAGACTGTCAGAACCGCTGACCTGTCTCGTTGAAACGCAGTGAAAAAGGATGGCGATGAATAAAAGACAGAAGTCAGGATTCAGAATACAGGAGGAAAAACAAAAGGCAACTGAAAATGATAGTCAAATATTGGGAGAGGTTTATGATTGAACATTCAATCATACTCCCCCCAAAAACGGTTTTCTGTACCAGAATATTCCATAACCTGACCAATAATCCTCCAACTGATCCCACAACCCAGCGTTGCCGTCGAAGCGGCAACAGGGGATCGATCTGCACAAGCCATCCGGCATTGCAACGCCGGATATAAAAAGTGCCCTCGGCACCTTCCCGAAAGGGGTTTGGGGAAAAACCGGGAAGTGCCGGTTTTCCCCAATGACGAACACTGTTCGACCGGAACGGTCGGACAGATTCAGTTTTCAGTCATATCAGTTAATCAGTCAGATAGCCGGTGCCTGTCAACGTTTCTGTTTCGCGCGGCGGATAATATCAGTCAGCTCTTCGACAGCTTTTTCCACGTCCTCCGCGCAGAGCACCGCCGAAATCGCGACCGCATTGTCCGCGCCCGCCTCGATCACCTCGCCGATATTAGCGCCGTTGATGCCCCCGATAACAGTAATCGGCAGCGAGACAGCCTCGCGCACACGCCCGATCATGCCGACACCGCAAGCCTCACCCGCATCCTTCTTGGTCCCCGTGGCGAAAATCGGCGAAAGCCCGATGTAATCCGCGCCGATCCGTTCCGCCTCGACCGATTCGGCAATATCGTGGGTGGTCAGCCCGATGATTTTCCCCGGCCCGAGAAGCTCCCGCGCGATCCCGAACGGCATATCGTCCTGCCCAATATGGACACCGTCGGCATCAACCGCCAGGGCGACATCAATACGGTCGTTAACCAGGAAAATCGCGTGCCCCTCGCAAAGCCGTTTGATCTCGCGCGCTTCCTCCACCATCTCGCGCGTCTCCATCGCTTTCTCGCGGTACTGCACAATCCCGCAGCCCGCCTCGAGCGCCCGCGCAACATCGGACACAGTCCCGGCACGGCTCAGCCCGGAATCGGTGACAAGGTAAAAATCGAGCGCCCTGAGCCGCTCACGCCTCGCCTGTAACGAATCACCTGATATCATTGCTATCCCCTTGTTTATACTGCTGATGAACTAAACACTTCTTCTGTCAGGACAACTGACTGAGAGATTTACTGACTTACTGATTTACTGAATCTGTCCGGTCTTGCGACCGACCAGTGTTTGTCATCAGGGGAACCGAAAAGTGTCGGTTCCTCCTGACGACGAACGAAAGTGCAGTCCGAAAGGACTGTACTTCTTCAGTTTATCTTTCGTTCTCTGTCATTCGCAACCGATGCCCGCCCAACAACGAGATTTCCTCAGCGCGTCTCGATTTTGCTCATCGATTCGATCGTTTCGCGATCGAGATTGAAAACGGCATCGTAAAAAAGCTCCTTGAAACTGCCGGGACCGCGAGCGTCACCAGCGGCAATCTCGCCAGCGATACCATAGGCCGAAAGAGCCGCGGCGGCGGCCTTTGCCGTGTCTTTCTCGACTGCGCAGAACGAACCGATCACCGAGGCCGACATGCATCCGGTGCCGACAACAGCGCCCATCAGCTCGTGCCCGTTCTTGATTATGTGTACCGTGGCACCGTCCGTCACAATGTCCTCGGGCGCGGTGATCACCACAGTCGCCGAGCGCCCGGCAGCCAGTTTTTTCGCCACAGCGGCGAGGTCGGCGGCGACATCGGTGGTCTCAACGCCTTTCGTGACCACGTTTTCGCCTGCGAGACGGGCGATTTCGGAGGCATTGCCCTTGATCACGGTCACCGCGACCTCATCGAGAATGCGCGCGGCCTCATCGTCACGGAGTTTTGTCGCGCCCACACCGACAGCATCGAGCACCACCGGGATGCCCTTCTCGTTGGCGCTTTTCCCCGCCGCGATCATCGAGTCGACAAACGCAGGCGTGAGCGTTCCGATATTCAGCACCAGCGCGCCCGCAATCGCCGCCATATCGGCGGATTCCTCTATCGCGTGGGCCATGACCGGGAGCGCCCCGAACGCCCGTGTCATGTTAGCGCAATCGTAGATGGTGACCCAGTTGGTCAGGTGGTGGACCAGCGGCTTTTCGTTTCTCAGACGTTCCAGAATCGGATAGACCATGATGTTCTCCTTTTGCTGTGTTGATTGTGTGTATATGACTGATTATATATGACTTACAGATTTGTCAAACTGGCTGCTGAATGAACTGACTTTACTGACTTACTGATTTACTGACCTGCCGGTCCTTTCGGACCGCCAGTTGGCTGTCATTGGGGAAAACCGGCACTTCCCGGTTCTCCCCAAACCCCTCTCCGGAAGGTGGCAGAGCCACTTTTATTTCTGGCATCAGCGGATGCTTTTCGGTCTGATAGGATTGTGCAGACTGGGCAGCTGTTCAGCTCTGCGCGGCTGAACGCTGATCGCCAGGGTCACCGTGATGAACTCACCCCTCAACCGCCCTCTCTTGCTTTTCCAAAAAGGGTCCGCTGCCCCAGAGAGGGGGAAGCGGCCACAAGTGTTTTGTTATCTATAGCTTATATGCGCGGGGGTGAGTTCTCTTTTCCCCTGAATTCTGACAACTTTCTTTTTATCATTTAATCAGCCAGGCAACGGCGATGCTTTTTATTTAAAAACATGGCACAGGTCAGTCTTTACATCCTTCCCCCAAAAAACTATGGTATAAAGAAGGGGCCGGGGTTAGAGGGCTTTTCCATCATCGTTAATCATTTAATCATAAAAAGCAGTGGTTCAGACAATTTCCCGCTGATCCCACATTCCAGCGTTGTCGTCGAAGCGACAACAGCGGATCGATTTGCACACTCCTTGCAGAAATATAAAGTGGCCTTGCCACAAAAAAAACCACCCGCAAGGGGTGGTTGATGGTCTGATAGTAGAAATCGCGTGTCTGGCGGTTTTCCTACGCCGGCGTTAACCGGATCAGGTTCCATGGGTATAATCTCAGCCGGTGTATCCCGGCACCCCAAACCCCGTGCACATATAATATGGAGCATTGCCGCGAAAAAGTCAAGTGCGGCGCGTTTCAGTCCTGGTCGAGCATTTTTTCGTAAAGCTCGTAGTGCTCGTTGCTCATGCCGATAGCGTCGTAAGCTTTCTTGGCGTTGTGGTTGCCGCGCTCGACATACAGGCGTATTCCGGCGACACCGTTCTCTTTCGCCCGGGCGCAGACAAAATCGTACATGGCGGCGAAAAGCCCCTTTCGGCGCGAGCCCGGCTCGACATACAGGCTGTGGATCCACCAGACATCGCAGTTGCGCCAATCGCTCCACTCCTTGAGCACCAGAAGGCTTCCGACAGCCTCTCCCCCGCCGTTGCGTGCGACAACATAAAATCCGCGTTCGGGCATGGCAAGCATCGCACGCACCCCGGCCCCGACAGTAGCGGGATCGAGCCCGAAATCCTCGGTCTCATCGGCCATCGCGACCTGGAAAGCGCTAATTCTGGCGGCATCGCCCTCTTTTCCTGTATCGATCGTGAACGCTGTCTCTGACATGGAAATCTCCGGTGTTTATATGATGTGATTGAATGAGCGCGCGTGTTTTTCCTGAACATGCGCCCGTCAGACTGCCTTTCGCGGGAGCATATCCGAAAGCCTTAATATAGGATAAAAGCGGGGCTGCATCAATGCCCTATCTCGCCCGAGGTAACTTTGAACTTGACATAACACCAGTATTCTTATTACCTTTATATAAAGGAAACAGTCCTGCAATGGATAACTGCCATTCAAAGGAGTCCACAATGAAAACACGTCGTCATTTTCTTAGCGCCCTGTATCTTGGGCTGAGCGCCGTTCTCACCGCCATCATCAGCACCGCCTGCGGTGCCAAGCCGGATGCCGAGACCGAGCCCTCCCCTGAGTGGCCGCCGAAAGACGAATAATCGAGTTTGTCATTATCGATATGAAAAGACGCCTCCCGTTTACGGAGGCGTCTTTTCGTTAATACGGGAAATACCGAGGAATAGATAGAAGATAGAAAAGACTGATATATTTTGCGGAAAGAACCGAATTTTCGGTTCTCTCCGCGCCTCTCTCCAAAAGGGCCAGCGGGCCCTTTTTGTTTCTGAGATGCATGTGCAAGATGAGCCGCTGTTCGGCGTTTCGCCGCCGAACGCTAGCTGTGGAATCACCAGTATTTGCGGCGCTAGTTATCGTGCTGTTTTTGAGTCTTTTGTCGCAACCTGCCGAGCCGTAGCTTTAGCGAAGGCTGGAGCGACCACCCCCCTCTTTCAGGGGGAGCTGCCCGAAGGGTTGGGGGGTAATCTTTCCATCAGCTTTTATCATTTAATCATCGCCATCAGCGGTTCAGACAATTTTCCCTGGTTATCTCGCAAAAATAGCGCAAGGTCATACAACATCCTAACGCGATTATATCTTCACACCCCTCACAGACCATAATGGGGGCCGCCGCCCCTGATCCCGCCACACAGCGTTGTCGTCGCAGCGACAACAGCGTCTCAAGTGGCACGATCATCCCAGAAATAAAAAGGGGCCGCCGCCCCCCGCCGCCCCCCGCTGCCCCTTTTTTATTGTTAGTTCTGTATCTCTTGCCTATATTTCAGACTTGAGCTATAATGATAATTAAAATCGACAGCCCGGGTGACAGCATGAGCGACAGAAAACACGGCGGCAAAGAAAATCTCCGCGACAAACTTGCGGCAGCCCTTGAAGAGATCAAGGAGAAAGAGCGCCAGCTCGCCCTTGAACGTGAGAAATGCCGCTTTTTTGTCGGCACTGTCCCCGAGGTGATCTACCAGATTGACAACAAGGGCAATTTCGTTTTCGTCAATGAGGCTGTCAGCTCCTATGGTTTCACGCCCGGGGAGCTTATCGGCCGGCATATATCAACGATCATCGACCCCGAGGACTGGCCGAAAGTCGAGTTCAACCTTCGTGAGCGCCGCGCCGGAGACCGCAAGACCCGCAATGTCGAGATACGTCTTTTCAGCAAATCCAATATATCCCATGATTTCGAGGTCAGTTCCACAGCCCTGACAGGCGGGACTTTCTTACTGTCCAGCGAGGGCCTCTACCTTGACGACAGCGAGAGCGGCCAGGAGTATATCGGTTCGCTCGGTATAGCCCGCGACATCAGCGAGCGGAAAGAGGCCGAACGGAAACGTCTCGAGAGCGAAAAACGTATCTCGAGTTTCATGAACGAGCTTACGGACGCTTTCTATTATCTCGACCACGATCTCTGTTTTCTCGATGTCAACCGTCGCGGCCTGGACATCATCGGCCTGCCGAAAGAGGAAGTTCTCGGCAAAAAACTCGAGGATATCGTTCCCGATTCGAGAGTACACGGCCACATCGAATACTATAAGGAAGTGCTCGAAACCGGCAAGACATTCGTGAAAGAGTCCACATTCGACCACGAACGTTTCGGCGAACTCTATGTGATCCGGAAAGCGTTCAGGATCGGCAGCGGCCTCGGCATCATCTCCATCGACATCAGCGACCGTCACCGCATGGAACAGCTGATCAGGAAAAGCGAGGAGCGTTACAAGGCCATCCTCAACAGCGCCGGTGACCCGTTCTACCTGGTCGATACCAATATGATGTTCGTGGATGTCAACACCAGCGCCTGCGAGATGCTGGGCTACAGCCGCGAAGAGCTGCTTACGATGGGCATTATGGACATCGATGCCAGCAAAGCGAAAACCGAACTCGACATTTTCCATGACAACATCAGCCGCGGGTACAGCAGTGCGCTCGAAACACTGCACAAGCGGAAAGACGGCTCGCTTGTCCCGGTGGAAATGCGGGTCAACAAAGCGCTCATCGACGGTGTCGAGCACATTATCGGCATCGCCCGCGATGTCACCGAGAAAAGAGCCGCGGCGGACAACCTGAGCTACTCGCTCTCCCTGATCAAGGCCACTCTGGAGGCCACCGAGGACGGTATTCTGGCGACCGATCTCGAGGGGCGTTTCATCGATTTCAACAAGCGTTTCCAGCAGATATGGCGCTGTTCCGACGATCTGGCCGAAAAAATGCGCAATCTGAATGTCATCACACCCGAGGTACCGGACCAGCGCCTCTACGATATGCTCGATACGCTGAAAGACATGCCGGCATTCGTCACGCGTGTCAGGGAGCTGTACGCCGAGCCAGAGGCGGACGCTTTCGATATCATCGAGTTCAAGGACGGCCGCATATTCGAACGTCACTCCCACCCGCAGTATCTCAACGGCAAGCCTGTGGGACGTGTCTGGAGCTACCGCGATGTCACCGAGGCGCGGACAATGGCGGCCCGTCTGGCAAGCGAGCACGGGCAGCTTCAGCTGTTGATGAAAACCAGTCCGGTCGGCATAAGTTTTGTCAATGCGGACGGCGTCATTATACAGACGAATGACATGGCGGAAAGAATCCTCGAAGCCTCCCACGAAGAGATCCAAAATACGGCCTATTTCAACCCACCCTGGAAAGTCAGCGACTATGACGGCAAAACGTTCCCGAAAGACCTCATGCCGTTCAGCCTGGTCAGGGACCGCCGCAAGCCTGTGTTCGATATCCGTTTCGCCATCACGCCGAAAGGCGGCGAACGTAAGCTCTTGTCGGTCAACGCCATGCCGCTCATGGACGATAACGGCGAGTTCATGGGCATGGTATCCAGTTTCGAGGATGTCACCGAACGTGTGACAGTGGAGCAGTCGCTCAGGGAGAACGAGGAATTCCTCCAGCGCATTTTCGACTCGAGCCTGATGATCATGTCGCTCACCGACATGGAGCATCGCCTGGTCATGATCAACAGCGGATTCACCCATTTCACCGGCTATACCGAGAAGGAAGTGCTCGGAAGGACGACCGAGGACATAGGGCTCTGGGATAATATAGACGAGCGGGCGGAATATGTCAGGATCATGCAGGAACAGAGGACTGTCAGCGGTTACGAGACAAAATTCCGCATCAAATCGGGCGATTTCACCTACGGGCATCTTTCCTCGAGCATCATGAACTACAAAGGCCAGCCCCATGTGCTTACAATCGCCCACGACATCAAGCCGCAGAAAGAATCGGAACTGGCGCTCAAAGAAAGCGAGGAGCGTTTCAGGAACATTTTCGACCAGTCGCCGCTGGGCATCCATATGTACCGTCTCGACGAGAACGGCGAGCTGATATTCACGGCAGCCAACCCTGCCGCGGACCGTATTCTCGGTTTCGATCATACACCACGTGTCGGTAAAACACTCGCCGATGCCTTCCCCGGCCATGATTCACTGGTCATTGAACGATATCTCGAGACCGCGAAATCTGGAGATGTCTGGAACGACACCATAACGACATACAAAAACGGGCAGATCGACCGCGCATATTCCTATACCGCGTTCCGCACCACACCCGGCGCCATGGTGTCGATGTTCATGGACATCACCGAGCGCATGAAATACGAGGAGGAAAAAGAAAAACTCTCCGGCCTCCTCTACGCCGCCATCGAACAGTCGCCAGTGGGCCTTCTGATCGCCGACGCGCCCGATGTCAACATACAACTTGTCAACAGCTCAGCCCTCGCCATCAGAGGCGAGACCGATAAGGTGCTTTCCGGCATCGGTGTGGACAAGCATCTGAACTGGGATGTGCGCTATCTCGACGGTACGCCTGTCGATCCACCGGACCTTCCCCTCTCGAAAGCTGTCCTCAAAGGCGAAACCACCCACGACGACCGACTTATCATCATGCGCGATTCCGGCGAGGCCCGTCATGTGCTGGTCAGCGCCGCGCCGGTGAAGAACAGCCGTGGAGAAGTCAACGCCGGTGTGGTTGTCATACTCGATATCACCGACGCCATCAACACGGAACAGAAACAGCACCAGCTGGAGAGCCAGCTCCGCCAGTCGCAGAAAATGGAATCCATCGGCCGTCTTGCAGGCGGTATCGCCCACGATTTCAACAACCTTCTGACCGTTATAATCGGCACGAGCGAACTGGCCCTCTCAGAGCTCACCGAGGGCTACCCGTTTTTCGAGGATTTCACCGAGATCAAGCAGACAGCGGAACGCGCCGCCGAACTTACCCGCCAGCTTCTCGGTTTCTCACGCCGTCAGATCATAGCCCCCACGGTGATGAATCTCAACGACAATATCCTCTCCATGGACAGGATGCTCCGCCGCCTTATCACCGAGAATATCGAATTTGTTGTCCTGCCCGGCGATGATCTCTGGCCTGTCAAGATGGATGGCGGACAGCTTCAGCAGGTGCTCACCAATCTCGTGGTCAACGCCCGCGACGCCATGCCGGAGGGCGGCACCATGAGCGTCAAGACCGACAACGTATTTATCGACGAATCGTTCGTAAACCGCTATGGCGAGATCGAACCCGGCCAGTATGTCAAAATCCATGTCAGCGACAACGGGGTCGGCATCGACAAAAACACGATCGACCACATTTTCGAGCCGTTTTTCACCACCAAGGCCACCGGCGAGGGCACCGGCCTGGGCCTTTCCACCTGCTACGGCATCATGAAACAGAACAAAGGCGCCATCTTTGTCGACAGCGAGGCGGGTAAGGGCACAACAGTCAGCTGCTATTTCCCCCGCGTGGAAGACGCCGAACACACCCAGCAGGAAACCCCCGAACATCACGATTCAAGCGGCACCGAAACCATCCTGCTTGTCGAGGACGAGCCCAGCCTCAGAAACATTGTCCACAAGACCCTCGCGCTCCGCGGCTACACGGTGCACACCGCCTCCCACGGCGAGGAGGGCATCCACGCCGCCATAGAGCAGCAGGGCAAAATCGATCTCCTTATCACCGACGTGATCATGCCGCGCATGGGCGGTAAGGAACTCTCGCGCCAGATCAAAAGCATTTTCCCCGACATCCGCATCCTGTTCATGTCAGGCTACACCGACAGCGCCATTGTCGACCACGGTATCCTCGAAGATGGTGTCGAGTTCATCCAGAAACCGTTCACACCAATGGCCCTCCTCAAAAAAGTCCGCGATATCCTCGACTAACAGGTGCCGAGGGCACTTTATAGTCTGAGGTGGATGTGCAGAATGAGCCGCTGTTGTCGCTACGACGACAACGCTGGGTGCCAACGGGCACTTTGGATTAACTCACCCCCTGGCCCCTCTCTTGTTTTTCCCAAAAGGGTCCGCTGGCCCAGAGAGGGGGAAACGCCCACATCATTCTGTTTTATCAATGGCTTATATGAGTGGAGGTGAGTTCATTCTTTTATCATTTAATCAAAAGAATTCTTCGAACCTTGAGTCGGTGTAATCAAGTTTTTCGGCCCCCTTTCTGTAGCTTCGCTACATCTTTCCCCCATAGGGGGCAAGAAATCTGCCGATTTTGATGTTTTGCCTCCCCTTGCACGGGGGGACACGTATAGCCGCGAAAGCGCAAGGGGTTGGGTTATGGGGCTGATAGTTGATACCCCGAAGCTTGCTGCGGGGTAGTTCATTTAGTCTTTTCTCCGCGTCTTTACGTCTCCGCGCTTTAGACAGTCTTTTTCTCTCTCCGCGCCTCTGTGCCTTTGCCCCTCATCTTTTCCCTTGATCCTTAATCTTTAAGGGCACCTCTATTAATACCATTTTTGCCGGTGAGCGTATCTTTCAGCACCTGACCGTGTTCTTGGAAGTTCAACTTATCTTATTGATAAGCTTTTACTTCCATCGCCTTGTCAGATCACTGAAATATATCACTCATGTCTAAAAAGCGAATTATTAGAGATACCCTTAATCCTTGAACTCTCTTTTCTCTGCGGTACATCTTTGTCTTACCCCTGTGTTTTTTGTGCCTTTTCGTGGCTATTTATTTTTTTAATCCGTGTCACTCCGTTTCATCCACGGAATCCGTGTTCTATTCTTCTTTCCTTCTGTATTCTGAATCCTGACTTCTGTATTCTGTATTCTGTATTCTTTCTTTTTCCTTTTCTTTCCCGCAAAATCTGCCTATACTGTTCATAGGTCAAGGACAGCTTCGTATATTGATGCAGCATCATGGAGTAAGCCGTGAAAAAAATCGCGCCCGTAATGTTCATTCTCTGCGCCGCGTTTCTACTCAAAACGGGCGGGGCCTGTGCCGAGGAGGCGCAGATCCGCATCGGCATATCGCTCGCCGGCAAACAGATCATGGGTGTCTACCTCGAGCGGCTCGAGAACGACACGGGCATCCGTCTCCAGAGCGGCTACATGATCCACGCTGTCTGTGTCTCCCTCTCCGCTGTCCGCTATTTCACCGAGAACGAAAACCGTCCCTACGCCGGTGTCGGCATCATACGCCATATCAGAAACCACCGTCTCGACGGCGATACGCTTCTTTCAGTGCCGATCGGCGGTGACTTCAAAATCGCAAACCGTCAGCACATAAGCCCGGAGCTCATCCCGGCGTTCTCGTTCCGTCCACTGAGCGAAAACCCGGACCGTCCCTCAACAGTCGCGGACTACATTTTCCCGCTCCCCTCACTCAGTTTCAAATACACCATGGACTAAAGGTGCCGAGGGCACTTTTTGGTCTGATGTAGTGGTGCAGATAGAACCGCTGTTGTCGCTGCGTCGACAACGCTGGATTGTGGGGTCACCTAAAAGCCTGTCTGTCTTTTTCCTCATCTTCCCCCCTTAATCCTATGTAATCTGTGTCTCTCCGCAGAATCCACGAAATCCGTGTTCTATTCTTCTCTCTTTCCTCATTAATATGTGTTCTATTCTGATATTTTTCCCTGCACAAGAGATAAAATTTCGTTATGCTTAAAAAAAAACTTGCATAACGTTCGTTATGTATTATATTGCCATCATAACTTTTGGAGCGTGAGGTTTTACTTATGGCAGCTCTCTTTTCGCAAATCCTTTTCTGGGTGCTTGCACTCGACCTGTTCACACTCGGCGTCATGCTTCTTTTCATGGTTAACGCCCGGGTGAATCTCAGACGTGAGATCACTGAGCAGCGCATTTATTTCAACGCCATGGCGCTTGCCTCAATGATGACCACCTGTGAAGAGGCTGCCGAACGCATGCATATTTCCACAAATGATTTCAAGTCTCTCTGCGAGCTCAAAAATATAGAACTTCCCGAGGTCCGTCTCGAACGTATCAAGCAGGAAAAGGAGGCCGACGAGGCGGAAAAACAGCGCATCATGGCCGAAGAGGCCGCCTGGCGCGCAGAGCAGGAACGTATCATGGAGGAACGCCGCAAGGCAGCCGAGGAGGACGCTCGCACGCGCAAGGAACGTCTAAGGAAATTCGGTTTCAGCTGATATCCTTTCACGGCGGAGGCGCGCTTTCCGGAACATTGCGGAAATGGCAAACGGCCGCGGACTTTTATTCGAAAGTATTCCCCTGTTTTACTACGTGGCAGTTGCTTCATGTTTTCGATACGCGTTTTTTCAGAACGCCTCCACCCTGCCGCGCCGTTTCACTGATTTGCATGAAGTTTTTCTTTTACAATAGATCTTCCTGAAAGACTTTTCTCATTCCCAGAATATTCATTTTTCAACATGGTAATCGTATTATGGATATGGATCTCAAAGACAGGCTTCGCCATATTATGGCCCGCCGCGGTGTCGCTAACGCCGCCGAGCTGTCCCGAATGACCGGGCTGACCCAGGTCGCGATACGCAACTACATGCGCGGCATCAAGGTGCCGAATGCCCAGGCGCTCATCAAGCTTTCACGGGCGCTTTCAACAACCGCGGACTACCTGCTTTCCGGCAGCCCGCTGAGGCCGGACCGTATACCGCTCCTGTCCCGAATTCCCGGCGGTGATCCCGTGTGCTGGGAGGACGGCAGTTATCCGGCAGGTTTCGCCGCAGACTATATCGATCGCGGCGAGGTCTCCGACCCGAACGCATTCGCCCTTATTGTGGACGGCGACAGCATGAGCCCGCGCATCAACTCCGGCGACATTGTGGTGGTATCCCCCGGCACATCTGTCGACAACCGCTCAATAGCCGCGGTTTCAGTCAACGGGGACGAGCGCACATTGAAACGCGTGATCTTCCTCCCGGAGGACCGCATACTGCTGCAGCCTGAAAACGAACGCTATGAGCCGCTTGTTTTGTCGGCGGAAGAAGTAAGTTTCATCGGACGTGTGGTTGAACGACGGGAACGTCTATGATATGAGCATAATTAATCTATAGTTTCGGCGCTCATCTCATAGCAATCCCTGCTACAACACTACCCTCAGTAATTTTTTTCCTTGACAGAACATGCTAACACCCATATAATATGGTTCAAGTGATGTAATACGGGTGTAACTATACTATATACACTGTACAGACCTTATTCAACACCGTCATCTATGTTGTGATCATACTTTATCTGTGTTGCTGAGCTTATTGTGTACCTTATTCTTAGCGCCGATCACAGTTACTGTGTATAAGCCCTTTACAGGCATATGACATGGGCATATCAGACGTGTTCACAGTGTTTGTTTATACTTTATCCCTGTATAAAGCATTGACAGCTTTTTGTAAAAAGCGTAAGTCTATCACACTTGCCCTCGACAGACCGAGGGGTATCGACAGGCAAAATATTTTCTGCCTGATCAAGGCAGGCTTTGGCGAACAAGAACCCAACAGACAATATTTGAAATACAATGATCATATTCTATAAACATCTTTACAACCGGGGAACACGATGAAAGACGGTCTTTTTACGATCGGTGAATTCGCGTCACTTCTCGGCGTCTCCAAAGCTGTCATTTACAAGTGGGAGAAGGAAGGCAAGATCGCGAAAGCCCGTCGTATGAAACGCGGCAAAACCATGTACCGTTTTTATACGACCGACGATATCCGTGATATTCGCATCAAGATGAACCTTCAGACGCCGATGACGAGACGCCGCAAGCAGCTCTTCCTGAATTTCAAGGGCGGCACCGGCAAAAGTGTTATCAGCGCCAACTACGGCTACCGCCTGGCGCAACACGGTTTCAAGGTGCTAATGATCGATCTCGATCCTCAGGGGCACCTTACGAAATGCCTGGGCAGGAACCCGGAGGAGTATTCAAAAACACTCTTCGATGTAATAATCAACAAGGACCCAATCCAGAGTGTAATAACCTCCTCCAGCCTAACAACACTCGATATCATTCCGGCCAACCTTGGCCTCTCCCCTGTCGAGCTCTCGCTGACCAGCCTTCACGCACGCGAGTTCAAGCTCCGGCGGGCGTTCCAGGATGTCGAGGAGAATTACGATGTCATTGTTCTCGACGCGCCTCCGAATATCGGCCTTCTGAACCTGAACGCCATCCTTGCGGTTGACGATCTCCTGGTTCCGGTGCTCGCCGATTTTCTTTCGTACGACGGTCTCAAGATTTTGTTCGAGACCCTCCGCGACATCGAGGACGAGTTCGAGTTCGTGCTCGACAACATCCATATTTTCATCAACAGGTATAACGAGAGCATGAATATCAGCACACGCAGCCGCGACGCCCTCATTAAAAATTACGAGGACTATCTCTGCAATACGCTGATACGTCAGAACACCACCCTGTCGGATGCGACCGCGCAGGGAAAATCGATTTTCGAGTACGCACCAAATTCGAGAGCGGCAAGCGACATCAACAAGCTCGTGAACGAAGTGTTTAAATTGTGACCAACAATATATAGACTGTCAGATACTGACATAGTATAATATGCCAGTACCTATTACGCCATATTATATATTATCATAGCACATAATGCGTGTTATTATATATCATGGTTATTATTGCTATGATGTTATGTTACATATTACATTCTGTCTGTCTATATATACCATTGTTATTAAGGTCTGGTATTTTGTACCATTGTACAATAGCGACCTCTCTATATTAGACTAGTTTTGATAACCTGTGAGGATTTCCATGGCCGATAATTTCGATTCAAATATCGCTCGAAGGAAACCGAACGTTTTAAATAAACGAAAAGCTCTCAGGCCCTGGGATGTTCCTCCGGCATCTTCCGTCGCCGAAACCGATCCCGAACCGGAAGAGGTTTTGAGCGAGAAAAGCGGCTCAAACGGCACCATTATGCCCGAACCGCCGGAAAAGGTCAGCGAGAAACCTCCTGATACGCCTGAAAAAGCCGAAATAAGGCCCCCAGAGCCAAAAATAGCGCCTCGTCCGGCCCGGACCACGCCTAAAGCATCAAAACCGTCTCAGGGGCTTTCTGATTCAATAAACATACATTCCAATTTCTGTAAGCTCGACAATGCCGTTTCGGATATTCTTTTCCCGCGCCTGTCACCCTCGGCC
Source organism: Candidatus Latescibacterota bacterium (assembly GCA_963668435.2). Lineage (GTDB taxonomy): Bacteria > Latescibacterota > Latescibacteria > Latescibacterales > Latescibacteraceae. The sequence continues at coordinate 7,344 of CAXXSC010000009.1, read as the reverse complement.
CAGTGTGTCTATCTGAGGCTATATCGCCAGTCCTATGGCTGGAATAGGAACTGGGCGTCTGAGAGCCTTCCGAAACTGTCGAAATCATGCAATCTTTCACTGCAGACCATCCGCAAGGCCATCAAGGAGCTCGAAACATTCGGCTGCATTGTGAAAGAGATGAGCGACTACCACAGGGCGACAGTGTATCGTGTTCTTTTGCCCTCTGAAATTGAGAGTGTCAGTTATTTGACTGCCGATGGCGGCATGTCAGTTTCTGACACCCAAAATACCGGGGCACAAGATTCCGAGTCTCACTTTTCGCAGGATACGAAACGTCAGGCTCAAAATTCTGCTTCTGGCAGAATATATCAGCAGGACATGCGGAATTTTGAGGGTCGCAAGGGAATATCTGGAGGTCAAGAATCTGCCATACAATCTCTATACTTTTTAGGAACAAGCATTTACGCATTGCTTGAGAGCGGCGGCGCACTCCCTAAAAACATATCTAAATACATGAACGATATACAACTCAAGGGAGCAGTGGGCATTGTCGACGAGTTTTACGATTCCATTGGTTACAGTGTCGTTTCCCGTGAAAAGTACCGTAAGTCGATCATCGATTATTTCGAACTCATTCAATCCGGTTTCCAGCCTGACGATATCCGGTATGCGGTTCGTTGGACATTCATGAACTCGCGGACACGTCCGGAGAGTTTCTCGCTTATTAAGCACACCATGCATCTCGCCATGAAAGATTTCATTGACGAGCTCAGGACTGTGTCGGGCGAGAAAGAGGTTGTCGAGGAGAAACAGGCAGCCCTTGACCGCACCATGGAAAAGCCGGAGGAGGAGACAGGTTCCGCGCCGGGAAGCAGCGATCTCGCGACCTGGACAAAAGTCCTGGAATTTCTGCAGGGACGGGTGAACGAGCATTCCTACCGTGCCTTTATCGAGCCGTTGACTCTACGCGAGGCAGAAAGCGGGGCTGTCACTATCGAGGCGCCGCCGGATTCGTTGAGCTGGATCGATGACCATTACCGTACGATTATCGAGGAGGCGTACCGTGAGGCGGCGGCGGAGGAGATAGAGGTGACACTGGTCTGAGCGTTTGTTTAGAGCGAAAAGTTGCCGTGCGAAAAAGGCATGGAGGCTTGTGTTTCAGGGCACTGTGACAATAGCAAAAAAAAATGTTTCAAATGCTTGCCGTATGAGTTAATTTTGTGGCAAGGCATGGGGCGCTCTTTCGAGCGTCGTTTTTAGAGGTACAATAATAACGAAAAAGAGACGGTAACGTGTCGCCATCGCCGCACGTTCTTGTATAAAAAATACGCATTCATCCTGCATATCGAAAGGGTAACAACATGGCTGCAAAGAAAAAAGACGACGATGATATGAACGACGGTCCTGTCCTGAGCGATGATATGGAGGACGATGAGGACAAGGACGATATGGACGACGATGAGCCCGATGAGGAACCGTCGACCGAGGATGAGCCGGTCGACATAGACAAGGTGCTTGAGTCAGAGAAGGAGAAAGTTGTCATATCCCGCCGGAGCCTTGAGGAAATGAAAAATATGGATGAGCATCCGCTGGACAGTTTCGGCATGGTCCGCAAGGCGTTCATTCTCGATAATATCCGCACGATCGATTACAATGATCTCGCGAAACTGCTCGGCATCGAGGTGGATGATCTCAAACAGGCGGTCGAGAAAGCCGGAATCAGGCTGCCGATTGAACGTGCGCTTCCCTGGGACGAGTTAGATATCGGCACATTCAGGTCGCTGTTGTACTGTGCCCGCTGTCCGGTGCAGCTCGACCACATCGCGTTCCATGTCGGTCAGACGAAATGTAAAAAATGTCTTGAGCGGAATATTAAACTGTGGATTGAAAAGGATATTATTATCCGCTTCCCGTTCTCGCGGTAGAGAACAATAATATTTCGTGTCAACGTTCACTGCGATTGCGCGGCATAGGATCATAGTATCCTGTGCCGCGTTCGCAGTTTAAGGGGCATCGGCGGGCATCGGCGGATGCTTTTTATTTCTGCGAGGATGTGCAGACTAATCCGCTGTTCGGCTCTGCGAAGCCGAACGCTGGATGCCTGCCCCCTATGGGGGAAGGCTGTCCCGAAGTGACAGGAAGGGGGCCGGAAAAATGTTTAATCCCGGAGTAAACACCGAGGTATTCTTCTGATTAAATGATGAAAAAGGCAGGATTAAGAATACAGGAGAAGAATAACCCCCTGTCGTTTCACGACATCCCCCTAAAGAGGGGGACAGCCTGCGGCGCTTTGTGTGCAGACAGGCAATATATCAACAAATCGCTGATCGCACAATCCTGCGTTGTCGTCGCAGCGAGAACAGCGAATCGATCGGCACATTCCCATCCGGCATCGTAAGATGCCGGATATATATAAAGTGCCCTCGGCACCTTGCGGAGGGGTTTCAGGGGCACCAACACTTGTTGGTGCCCCTGATGACATCCACTGGCCGGTCGCAAGACCGGACAGGTCAGTAAGTCAGTAAGTCAGTCATTAAGTGAGTTAATCAGTTCAGTAAGCTGGCAAGTGAGTAAGTAAGTGAGTCAACCCAGTTCGGTTTGCCCAGTCAATCAGTCTGGCAGTCCATCATTCATGAGTATCTGCTGCATCATTTTTTCGCGCGATCATGTGGGGTAGGGGGGAGGTCACCAGAGAGCGCCGAAAACTGCGGTCGGGACTGTTTCGTCGTGTTCGCCGGAGGTCGTTATCATGCGCGTTTCCTTGTCGATCACCGAGCCCCTGTCGTCGAGGTATTCGAGTGTGACCGAGAGGCTGTCGGAGTCCTCTGGCAGGGGAACGCGGGCGCACCAGAGCTTTTCCGGGAGGAGGAGGGAGCTGCGCGTGTCGGCGTGTTCGAGCAGCTCGTAAGCAAGTGCTTCGATAGCGGCGGAGGCGATAGTGATAGCGATCGATGCGGCCAGGGTGTCTACGGGGCTGCTGTCTTCATCTTCCACCGCTTCTTCGTAATCCTCCTCGAGATCTTCCAGCAGAGCCTGTTTTGTCGCGAGCACCATAAGGTAGTGTGCCGAGGCCCGTGCCATTGTTTTCGCGTAAATCACATCTTGTTTGTCGTAGAAACTTTGGGTGGCGATTGTCCGGTAGTCCGCTACACATTCGAGAGGGTGGGAGGCGTCGCCGATTTTGACACGCGTTCTCCGGATGGAGCTTCTTCGAGTTATGAGTTCCGGGAGGGCGATCTTGATGATGTGGTCTTCATCCTCTTCGCTGAAATACCCCAGCTGGACTGACTCTTCGAAAATAGGCCCGCGCCCGGTCGCCGCGCAGACAATGAGGTGGCGCTGAGGTTCCGTCTCGCCGCTGTCCTCTTGACCGCCGACACCGAACGCACGGCCGAGGGTGTTTTTGAGCCCGTATTTCGTGGCGTTCACGATACCCTCGACTGCGCCGTCGACCACCGAGGATATGGCGCCGGATTCAGAGTCGCCGCTGTCCTGAGTGCCTGAGCTGTCACTGACACCGGGAGCGATAGCGTTTCCGGACAACATGCCGGAGTAATTTTCCGCGGCGGCCACCCCCGTGTTATCCGGAATAGCGCTTTCGGAATCCGTGGAGAGCATGTTGTGCCGTCTGCCGCAGTCCAGTTTTTCCTCGATACGGTCCATGGCTTTTGCAAGCCCTCGGGGACGTACGGGAAAGAACCTGCCGCCGTAGGAGGATTCGGCGTGGACGTAGGAAATCCGGGCGTCGTCCAGCATACCCAGCTCCTCATAGAGCATCCCCGCGAGGTAATGCGAAAAAGCGTCGTCAAGGAAAGTGCCGCTTTCGCCTGCGGCATCGCTCATCACCGCCAGGTTGTGCTCGATACGGCGTATTTCGGCAAGCGCGTCATCGGATTTCCCCGCCGCGGCATAGCTCAGTGCCGATATGTTCGCGGCGAACGCGACCTCGTATTCGGTGCCGTAGTAGGGGAGCGTGAGGTCGTTTGCCATTACACTCGCCATATGCCGGAGGATACTTTTCGTGTAGTATTTTTCGGCGAGATCACCGACTTTCGCAAGACGTTTCGCGCCTTTTTCGTATTCGCCGGACAACGTGAGCGCAATACCGATGTCGAGTGATTTCAAAAGCTTGTTTCTCGAGGATTTATAGTAGGTGAGATCGGATGCTTTCTCGAGAAAACGGCTGTAGTCGCCGCGACGGGCGTATTTCTCGACCTCCTCTGTCTGCCGCCTGATCATGCCGGTGTAGTTGGGTGCGCAGGCAGGGCCGATCACGGCAAGAACACCGAGCAGGGTGAGGGAGTAGAGGGTTCCGCGCACGGATGTCTTTATGGTATTCTTCATCGTATGGTTATCATTATGTGCTTAAATCCCATGGCTGAAAATGCGAACTGGCGGAACTGATTTGCTGAACTTGCTCACTTACTAACTTACAGAACTGATTTACTGACCTGTCCGACCGTTCCGGTCGAACAGTGTTTGTCATCAGGGGCACCATCACTTGATGGTTCCCCTGAAACCCCTCCGCAAGGTGGCGGCGGCCACTTTTAATATCCGTCATCTTACGATGCCGGATTGGGGGTGCAGATTGATCCGCTGTTCGGCCCTGCGAGGCCGAACGCTGGCTGGTGGGTTTACCAGTATTTGCGGCGCTTGTTATCGTACTGTTTTTTAGTTTTTTGTCGCGTCCTGCCGAGCCTTAGCTTTTGCGAAGGCTGGAGCGACCGCCCCCTCTCTCAGGGGGGATACGGCGAAGCCGAGGGGGGTATCTTTCAATCATCGTTAATCATTCAATCACAGAAATCAGCGGTTCAGACAGTCTTCTCCGCTGATCTTACATACCAGCATTCGGCTTCGTAGAGCCGAACAGCGTCCCATTCTGCACATCCCCATCTGACCAAAAAGCATCCGCCGATGCTGATCTCGAATTCCAGCGTTCAGTCTCGCAGGGCTGAACAGCGGATCATTCTGCACATCCCCATCTGACCAAAAAGCATCCGCCGATGCTTTAGAACATATAGATGGTGATGAGTCCGAGGATGCCGGTCAGTGTGACATAGTAGAATGTTGGGATGGCGGTTTTCCTCAGTGTCAGGCCCTCCTGTCCGAGAAGGCCGACTGTTGCCGAGGCCGCGACAACGTTGTGGATCGCGATCATGTTGCCCGCCGCCGCGCCGACAGCCTGCAAGGCGACCACGGTCATGGCGCAGATATCGAGGTTTTCGGCGACACCGTGCTGGAACAGGCTGAACATGAGATTCGATACTGTGTTCGAGCCCGCAATGAACGCGCCCAGCGCCCCGATCGTGGGAGCGAAAAGCGGCCACACGCGCCCGACATTGGCGGCGATCCAGGTGGCCATCGCCACCGGCATGCTGTCGAGTCCCGCGCCGTTCGTGCCGGAATTGAGATAAATCCTCACCATCGGCACGGTGAAAATCAGCACGAATCCTGTGCCGATAAGGATACGGCTTGATTCGGACAGAGCCGCGCCGAGCTGTTTCATGTTCATTTTGTGGATGAAATAGACCACGGCGACCACAGCGATAAGGATCGCGCCGGGGACATAGAAAGGCCGCGCCGTGGCGGTGATCCCGGTGCCGAAAATGTCGGGCCAGGAGATGGCGAGGGATTTGAGCCAGCCGCCCAGCGGGATTTGTCTCAGACGGGTTATTACGAGAAATACGGCGGCGAGGACATAGGGTGTCCAGGCGAGACGGCCCGGCATGAGCTTGTCCGCGCTGGTGTCGTCGAGCTCGATCGAGACCGAGCCGTTCCAGTCCTCCGGCCAGGCAGAGGAGTCCTCGAAATCCCAGGACATCCTCGGGGATGAGGAAAACCATTTTTCCGCCGCGAAAGTCACCACAGCGAGGCCGATCAGCGCACCGAGGAGCGTGGGGATTTCAGGCCCGAGGAACACCGCGGTTAAAAAATAGGGGACTGTGAACGCCAGCCCGCCGAAAATGGCGAACGGCGCAATCGAGAGCCCGTCCGTCCAGCTCTTTTTCCTGCCGTAAAAACGGGTCATCATCATGACCATGAGAAGTGGGATGAATGTTCCGGCGATCATGTGGAATAGCGCCGATTTCACCGCGATCGTGCCGAGATAGTGTGAGAAATCAACCCCGCTGGCTGCCAGTTTCGATAACAGTTCGGGGTTGTCGAGGCCGCTTTTAACGCCGAATCAGGATAGGGGTGCCCATCGCGCCGAAAGTCACCGCGGTGCTCTGGATCATCATGCCGACCATCACCGCCGCCATCGCCGGGAAACCCAGCGCAACCATTAAGGGCGAGGCTATCGCCGCCGGTGTGCCGAATCCCGCCGCGCCCTCAAGGAAAGAGCCGAAAAGCCAGGCGATTATCACCACCTGCACACGCCTGTCCGGGCTGATATCGCGGAACCCGGCCCGTATCGAGGCCACCGCGCCCGAATGCTTGAGCGTGTTCAACAGCAGGATGGCACCGAAAATGATAACGAGCAGGTCGAATGTCACGAACAGCCCCTGTATCGCCGAGGCCGCGACCCTGAGCACCGACATGTCCCAGAATGTCAGCGCAATCACTACCGCCACCAGTGTCACCACCGGCATCGCCCGTTTCGCGGGCCACCTGAGCCCGACAAGAAGTACCGCTGCCGCAAGAATCGGCGAGACTGCCAGAAGCGCTTGAAAACCTGATCCCATACTGTCCCCCTCAATAATGGAAATAGTTTTATATGTGTAATATAGTATTGGAAAAAAATATGAAGAATGCAAGCTGCGAAAAGGCAAAAAGATAGAATACAGGCATCGGCGGACGCTTTATGGTCAGATAGGGGTGTGCAGTAAACACGGACAAAGATGCTGCGCGACTTTGCCCTGCGATGGTGAGATCAGCATCAGCGGATGCTTTTTATTTCTGCGAGGAATGTGCAGACTAATCCGCTGTTCGACTCTGCGAAGCCGAACGCTGGATGCCCGCCCCCCCTATGGGGGAAGGCTGTCACGAAGTGACAGGAAGGGGGCCGGAAAAACATGTTTAATCCCGGAGTAATTGCCGAGAAATTCTTTTGATTAAATGATGAAGAGCAGGATTCAGAATACAGGAGAAGAATAACTCCCTGTCGTTTCACGACATCCCCCTAAAGAGGGGGACAGCCTGCGGCGCTTTGTGTGCAGACAGGCAATATATCAACAAATCGCTGATCCTGCAATCCTGCGTTGTCGTCGCAGCGAGAACAGCGAATCGATCGGCACATTCCCATCCGGCATCGTAAGATGACGGATATATAAAGTGCCCTCGGCACCTTGCGGAGGGGTTTCAGGGGAACCAACAAGTGTTGGTGCCCCTGATGACATCCACTGGCCGGTCGCAAGACCGGAC
>CAXXSC010000008.1:0-1675481 GCA_963668435.2 Candidatus Latescibacterota bacterium | reverse complement strand
TCCCCACGGTCGGCGGACAGACAACGCCGCGCTCGTTTCCGGCCCACATGATGGGGATTTCGACCATCGGGATCACCGGCGACTTTTCGTCATCGCTCTCGTCGTTTCTCAGCGGCTGGACATCGGCCCAATAGTTGCCGTCAGAGGCATAGGACTTGACCACGCGGCCCTTGCGGACCATGCGGTAATAATGCCTCAGATTCGGCATGGCCAGCTCGACCGCCCGGCGCAACAGGGAGATGGGATCGTTCTTTTTGCTCATTCGCCGCTCCTGTAGAAAATGTGTGTCCTGGCAGAGAGCTCCTTGAGCTCATGAAACACCCGGCTCGCGCGGAATGTGCCGCTGATGCTCCGGCGCGTATCCTTGATCGTGAAACGCTGTGAGTGGAGGAAACCGGGCAGCATGAACGTTGTCACGTGCGAAAGATCATTGTAGCTTGGGGCGTGATCGACCAGGTTCTGGCCACTGACGATTTCCGGGGTATTCCCCGGCCTGTCATCGGTGCTCCAGACAAGCCCGTCCTCGCCAAGCCAGAGCGCATAACCGCTGAGTCCGTGACCGAGACTGAGCGTTTCCTGAACCTGAAAAACTGCCGCCCTTACCGATATTGAGTCAGCCGTATAGCGGGCGATCTGAGCGCCGGTGCTGTCGATCTTGGCAACAGGCAGGCCGGTCACGGAAAGTGCCGCCTTTATGATCGCCTCGGCGGTTTCATCGATGAATGATTCACAGATGATCGACCGGCACAGTTTCAGCTCATCGGGCATCGAGGCGCTTACCGTCATGATGTCACCGCCTTTAGCGATCTCGACAACTTCACCGCGCCATTGAGCCGGGCTGGCATATCCGTAACTGAGGACAACGGTATCGCCCTTTTTCGCCGGGCCGAGCGGAACTTTCGCATTTAATAAAGTCAACGGTACCCCGCGAATGCTGCTTATCACGAACTCGCCCACGACCGGGTAACTCGCGGAGCCGATTGTCATCGATGCTGTAATCATTATATCTGTCCTGTCAGCTTTTCGTCATCCTCGGTGACCGATGCGGCCAGCTTGGAATTATCAACAGTAGTGGTATCCGTTCCCTGGGCGCGCTGTTCGGCGGCCACTGCCGGGTTGTTCGACTCGTTGAATGTGAGAACCGCCTGGATAACATCGTCCTGGTCGCTCTCGCTCGATGCCAGCGCTGAAAACACGACCTTGCGGACACTGCGGGCGTTCAGGTGACGGTTGACCACCGTGTATTCTTTCGGCGGCCTGGTCACTGTCTGGCCGTGCTCCGTTTCCCTCGATGATTCCGCGCTCTTGAAAATGGCGTTCAGGCTTTTCAGCTTCTGATAGCAGTCCGAATTGTCATCGGTCAGAAGTTCCACCGTCGCGGTGACATCGGCATCCTCCCAGCCAGCCGGAATACGGGCCTGGCCGCTCTGAGCGTCCATCTTGGTCTCGTCATACTTGACCTGGCCGCGCACCGAAAGCGATTTCAGAATGCCGGGCACATCCTGGTCATCGAGTCTGATGACACCGTCTGCAAAAGTAAGCAGGCTCATGCCTCGCCTCCATCATGGCCGTCGATGAAGTTGGCCAGCTCTTCCATAAAGGAGCGGGCATCGGTGACTTTCGGGAGTGTTATATTTTGAATCTGGATCGTGTAGCGCCTCGATCCGCCGCCGTCACTGACTTTTTCCGTGTGTGTTTCCCGGACAGTAATCTCCCGGATCGTCTCGGTACTGATCGGATCGGGGATACGCGGCGTGTTGACATCACCGCCGCCTGATGGTTCCGCGCCAAAAACTTCCGGGGCGCTGATCTCGACGGGTGAAGGTCCTGTAATGTCCGGTGCGGCCGTCTCGATGGCAGGCGCGGGCATGGTCATGGATTCGGCTGCCGTCATCTCTGGCGTTGCCTGGTCGATCACCGGCGCGCCGACTGACACATCGATTCCGGCGACCTCGATGCCTGGAACTTCCGGAACATCGGGCATCCCCTGATTGACTTGAGGCGCTGCGAGTTCCATCGGCGACGGTCCTGCAATCTCAGGAGTGGCCGCCTCGATGGACGGTGTCGGCATGGCCACCGTTGCAGCAGGCGTGATTTCCGGTGCCGGTGCTGTCATGGCCTCAGCTGCTGCAATAACCGGCGCGGCCTGGTCAATCATTGGTGCGCTGACAGCAACATCAGCCCCGGCAACCTCGATGCCGGGAACGTCCGGAACATTCGGCATCCTCTGGTTGATTTGAGGTGCTGCGAACTCCAGCGGTGATGGTCCTGTGATTTCCGGTGTGACCGCCTCGATGCCAGGCGCGGGCATGGTCATTGCCTCAGCCGCTGCAATAACCGGCGTGGCCTGGTCGATCAGAGGCGCGCCGACAGCAACATTAGCCCCGGCCACCTCGATGCCGGGAACGTCCGGAACATCGGGCATCACCTGATTGACTTGAGGCGCTGCGAGTTCCACCGGTGACGGTTCCGCGACTGAAAGCGTGGGGGCGGCCGCCTCAAGAGGAGCGGGAGCGAGTAACTCAGGGACAGCCGCCTCGACACGCGCCGCGGGAGCGGTTATTGTTGCCGCTGCATCGAGCACCGGAGACGGCACCTCGACAAGCGGTGTGTTCATGACATCCGGGATCGCCTGGTCTATGATGGGAGCGTCAACAGTGACCACAGCGCCGCCCACGTTCATGGCCGGGATTTCGGGCACCGTGGGAATGTCCTGGATAACCTCGGGCGCGGCCAGCTCAAGAGCTGTTGCCGGGGTGATCTCAGCCGGTGGCGCGGTCAACATTTCTGCCGCGGGAAACTCCGGGATCGCCTGATCGATAATAGGCGCTGCGAGCTCGACCGCTGCCGATTCCGGTGTGTACGGCTCCGGCATGGCAACATCGGCGCTGACACCGGACACCAGCGGCATAACGCCGGTGAGCGCAACGCCAACGGCCTTGCGGAGGCCGGGAGCGGCATCGGTGACACCCTCGGCCACCGTGCTCATCAGACGGGAGCCGGAGAGTGTGAGCGTCGAAAGCGGGCCGGTTTTTGCATTCGAGAACGGGAGCAGGTCGCGGACTTTCTGGAGGCCGGACTTTACCGCGCCGACAAGCGGGGCGATCATGGATTTCAGGCCGTCGATTAATGTCTGGAAGAGGTTACGGCCAGCGTCGTAAAGGCTGAATGAACTCACTTTTTCCACGATACTGTTAAAGCCATCAATGATGGATTTCAGGATATCAGTGATTCCTCCCAAGCTGCATAGCTTCCGTGACAAAATTAACTATGGATACTATCACCCCACTGACAGCTGAGCCTAATAATTGGAATACTCCTATGGTTACACGGATAGCGAGCAGAATGGCTGTTATTTTTGTAATTGCCAGCGCAATAGTGCCAATGAAAGGAAGTAATGCCGTTACAACAATGCTCCCGATGACGAAACCGAATACTCTCCACAGTTTTGGGTCAACAAGACCAAAGAGTTTGATAAAAGGAGTAATCACAGAAGACATTGCAGCATAAAGGTCTTGAAAATACGCTGCAACACCACCTATCGAACCGGTCAGAAGTTTCCAAGCGGGCCAAAGCACCCACATTATCGACGTCCCGACAGTGATAGCCACATCCCCCACACCCTTCATGACCTGCCAGAGCCGGTACAGGACACCCGCCAGGACATCCACGATCCCGGCGAGGCCGCCCGCCTTGAGCTTTTCCGCAAGATCGCCGGTGATAGTATAGGTGTCGCCCCGGAGGCTGGCGAATACGGCCCTTACACCGTCGATCACCAGTTTGACCGTCCCGAACCAAGACCGGAGCGTGCCACCTATGCCTACTAAAAAGATTATTCTAAATGCATGTAGCAAATCACCTAATCCTAGCAAATTCGTTTTGTACGCAAGAACCAGCAGGCCAAGCGCCGCGATCACCGCATAGATCGGCCATGCCGCCGTAATCGTTGCCGAGGCCGCCGTCCACATCGCGACCGCATAGCCCTTTGTCATGGTAATCGCCAGCGGGAGAAGGGCGGTCAATGCCCCATAAAGCCCTATCAGCGACAACGCAATCCCGCTTACCGCTGTCATCTGCACCGTCCATTTCAGGACCGGGTTGCTGCCGATAGCCGCCGCCACTTTCTGGAAACCCAGGGCCAGCCATGACAAAAACTGAACGGCGGTATTGACAATCGGCACAAAAAAAGCGCCGATGAGCTGTGCGAGATTCCCCATGCGCTGTTTCATCGTCTGAACATTCGCGCCGAGGTCCTCGTTCATTGCCCGCGCCATTTCGAGGGTGAAATCCGTTCCCATGCCCATTGCGGCCGAAACGTCGCCAATACCGCCGTTGAGATCATCGAGCTTGTCATACATACCAATGACAACCTTAAGCGCCTCTTGCGATCCGAACGCTTTCGCGATCTGGCGTTTCTCCATTTCATCGAGTGTGTCGCCATAGGTGGCCCGCATGATATCTATGATTTCAGGCATGGATTTGAGACGGCCCGCCGCATCCGTAAACGCAAGGCCGAGTTCGTTGCCGGCGTTGGCAGCCTGGCTGACAAACTGAGTGTATCGGGTGCCTGCTTCACTGCCGCTCATGGTCTGCTGCAAAAGGCCGAGAACGGCAAGCTGTTCCTCGAGGGCGATATTCGATGAGGTTGCCGCCGCGCCGATGTTTTCGATGGCGGCCGCCATCTGGGAGCCGGTGGTTTTGAAGCCCTTGACCGAGGCAGCGATGCCGCCCGAGAACACCTCGCCGAACTCCATGTCAGACAGCTCGGCGAACTGGCTTTTGTAAATGCCGTAGCCGGTGGCAAAAAGGCTCGTCATCGTGGCGGTCGTGGCTTTTGTGGCCTTGCCGGTGAGCGCCGCGAGCTTGGTAAATTCGGCGACACCCTCATCGGTAAGGGAGCTGATCGCCGACTTAATGTCATAGGCCGAGGAAATGAAATCCGCTTTCGTGGTGCCCGACCAGTGGTTTGAAAAATCCTGTGCCGCCCTGGTCATGGCGGCCATGTTTTGCACCCCGACGGAGGACAGCTCCCCGAGGGCCTTACTGGTCTCCGTCGTGGCCATCGCGGTGCCGGTCATGGCACCCGCAATGAGCCCGAAAGCAATGGCGTAGGGAGCGGCTTTTTTCGCGAGACCGGTGATCTTACCGCCCAGGCTGTCAGCGTCTTTTCCCGCCGCCCGGAAATGCTGCCTGACAACTTCCAGCGGACCGCTGATAAAGTCGCCAAAGGTCATGATCGCCTGCATCCGAAAAATTTCATTCATTTTGCCGCTCCCATAATTTTCGCCATTATTTTACCGAATGTTTCAAAATATCGCCGCTCAAGGTAAAGCGCTTTTGCGGCCTGATCCGTGTAGCTGTCAAGATCGTTGGCGGGCTCGATGCCGAGATAGCTGACTATCAAAGCATCGAGCTTTTCAGTGTCATCGAGCCCGTCGATTGTTGCCTGTATTACTTTCCCAGGCTGTCGAACCCGGAACGCCTGAGAATCTCCGAGCCGAACGTTGTCGGCAGGCCGGGATAGGTGTCCATTTCCCTGATGAGCCTGTCCTTGTCGTCCTTATGAACACAATCCAGGATCAGCGTCCGGAAAGCGCGATCAGGATTCTTCCCGACCTCCTTCTGGCAGCGCTGGACCTGCGGTTTAGTCGGCTGCTGAAAACGGCAGATCACACAGACATCTCTTTCCGCGAAATCCTCGAATTCCGCCTTGAGGCTGATGTAAGTGCCCTCATCCTCGCTGCCGGTTGTACTGGTGTTTTCTTCCATTGTATTTTTGCTTTCTGCGGCTGGGCCGCGCGTTAGATGATTACGGTTTCAGGTGGCCTTTACTGCGCTGCTCTGCCGCCCCACTTGATCGGTGACAGAAATTCGAGATCGAGTTTCATTTCACCGGCGTTTTCGCTGTCCTGCTTGGCCCCGGTTGACTGCTTGGCGATCAGAACATCGGGGAGCGTATCAGTCACCGTGGGCATATCATTGTTGCCGTAAGAGACTACAATCTGGAACGGATTGTCGCCGTAGACAGTGCCGCCCAGGGCGTTTTTCAGGCTCTCGTATTCGTCACGGTCGATAGTGATGTCACCAGAGGCGTTGTAGTTCTTGCGGCCGTAACCACGGGGAACAGCGCCCTTGCCGTAGCGTTTTTCGATACCCTTCTCATCATTGTAGTTGATATCGGTGATACCAATTGCGGTACCGTTGGGGAGCTTGATTTCTACGCTCTCCCAATCGTATTTATGTCCATTAACCACTCTGTTTCACCTCCTCATAAAGGATCGTTGTGTCAGGATGCCAGGCGCGGATCGAACGCCGATCCGGCATAGACATAGCTGGCAAAGAGCTTGATCTGTTTGATGATCGGGATGCCGATCAGCATCATATTAACGGCGATTCCGTTGTTGACGATATCCTGTCCGGCGGGAATATCGATCTCGAAAGCGGCGAGCTCAGGCGGGACAGCGGATGTCATCGCGGAAAGCCCTGCCTCGATGTTGGCCTGGAGATAGGCGATACCGGCAGCGTTGGCCGTATCGGCTGCATCACCGGCCTCGTCATAGAGCGATTTGAGCGCCTGGACGCGGGCAATCTTGACCGCCTTGTAGACCGGCCTGACCACGGTCAGGTACTGATAATCGCTGGTCACGGGTGCAAGGGTCCGGTCCTCGCCCCAGTAAACACCGGTAAGCCCCGCATAGGTTTTCGCGGTGATGAATCCGGCATTTTCGAGCGTTGCCTGGACTGCGGATGTCCAGTTCGACGGCAAAGTGACGCCGGTGATGCCGCCGCTCCTGACACGGGCTGGAGCACGATGGACCGGGCTGTCAATGAGCCGCCCCTGGAGGAGCCCGCACCAGTTACGGTCGAGGCGCTTGCCGGTAGTATCGGTGACCTGGCCGAACTGAGCGCAGACCGCCACGATGCCGGTGGCCGTCGCGGTAACAGACGCTTTGTCCTCGATGAGCGAGGCAACCCACTCGTCGATGGTTTCGCCGTCATAGGGCAGGCGGCTTTCCATCAGGAAATAGGTCGGGCGATGAGCGTTCCACAGTGCCTGTGCCTTGACAGCCGCGGCAGTCCAATCGACAGCATCCGATTCGCCGACAACATAGACATTGTCCACGTCGTACAATTCCAGCGGGCGCTCGATTGCGCTGATCACAGCCGAGATCGACGGAACCGGCGCGAGAACGGTAAAGCTGTACGTCCCGATAACCGCATCGGAATCCGGGAACGAGATCGTGACACCGGTGCTGCCGATCGCAATATCGCCGTCAGCGGGGATGGTCTTTTCCGGACCGTAGTTGTCACCGTCAACTGAGAGCTGATAGGTGCCAACATTGCGGCCGCCAGCGCCGGTGATCGTGAGCACGACTTCCGCTCCGGCGACTGGTGTGCCGGTGGCGGTGATATCCGGGCCTGTTCCGACTTTTGTGACCGGGCCGATGGCGGTCCTCACGGTGACTGCGTATTCATCATCGAGCACCTGATCACCGGAAAGAACGAGCGTTGCGCCGGACGTGCCGAGAGCGATCTGGCCGTTGGAGGCCGTGACAGTTGCCTCGCCCCAGGTCGCGCCGCCGTCCTCGGATAGCTGGTATTCGGCGGTGGCCAGCGCGCCCGCCGTGCTGATCTTGACCACGAAATCGCCGTTGGCCGCGGCAGCGCCGGAAACCGAGGCATCGGGGCCGGTGCCCGTGTGTGTGACCGGCGTAATGTAACCGCCGCTGTTACCGCTGACCGGCACCGCGACGAGCACTGGATTCTGGCCGCCGTGCGACAGGATATCGCGCAGACGGTCAACCAGCGGGCCGACACCGAGCAGTGCGTCGAGGTCGGAATCCTTGCCGATCAGATAGCCGTTGCCGACCGTTCCGATAGAGCAGACACCGGCGACAATCGCCTGCGGGCCACCGGACGGCACGAGACCTGATGTGCCGTCGATGATATATTCGAGTACGTCTCCCATAACTTGTTCAACTCCTCATTGGTTAATGGTTGAGCGGAATAGTGCCGCCGCTGATTAGCGTTTTCCGCCGCCCTGGTTGCGATTGTTCCAGCTGTCGAGAGTCTCCTTGAACTCCTCGTCGCTGACTTCCTTGCCGGACTTCCAGCCCGCATAGACCTTGATGGACTCACCCATCCAGGCGGGGAGGTTCCGTGTGGCGATAAGCTCATCCACGTCCCGCTTTGCGGACTTGGAAGCCGGTTTCGTCGAGCGCTTCTGCGCTGTGGTTTTTTCCTTTGCCGGTTCCGGCTTTTTCGTCTCGGCAGCCGGAGCGGTGGTGGTGCCGGTCGTTGTCTCGGCAGCCGTCTTTTTGTCCTCGCCAGCAGGAGTTGCCGGCGTTTTGTTCTTGTCATCGTTTCGTGCCATTATTGTACCTCCGGTGTAATGGTTATATCTGGTATCAGGTCAACGCTTTCATCGGTATAGACACCGCCGACAAAGTCGATATAGACCGATATTTCTTTCAGCGGTGTTGCATCTACGAGCTTCCGGGAGAAGCCCTGTCGCGTTGCCCGTTTCGGTTTGATCGTAACATTGATCCCGTCCTCGTCGTTGACGTGTTTCGGCAGTTTTTTCAAAAACGTTTTGAAATATCCCTCGCAGGAGCTTTCAGTATCAGCAGCCAAAACAACGCGGACTTTCAGCGTCCGGCGATACTTCTGCCGCTTGCGGTTTTCCACCATCTCCTCAAGATCGCGGGATGCTTTGACAAGGCCGCGTCCCAGGGGAGAGATGTTGTCATCGATCATGTAATATTCCAGCCGCGGGAGGGGCAGCTTATCATTTTTAACCACCACTTTCATGTCGGAGCCTTCCGCCACCGAAGTTATACCGGCCTGAGTTGCCGCCGTTGTGATCGTTGTGGCCGCAAGGGTAATCATCTCCGAAAGCCCTCCTGCATGAAGTCATCCAACACGTCGTTGAGTTCCTCGGCCGTGTCATCGGAAATCCCGATAAATTCGCGTTTCGGCATGATCTTGCCGTCACGCTCCGGCTGCTGATGATAGACCGCGTAATCGACATTGGTGCCAGCACTGGTGTCGACTATACCGAATGCAACTTCATCCGCCGTTGCCTCATAGCCGATGGAGTTTCGGAGCTCCGAGGTGTCGTCAAGGGTACACCCGGCCTCTTTTTTCGCACGTCCGGACTTTTTCCACTTCGTGCCATCCGGGGCTGTCTCGGCCTCGAATGCATCATCGATCCCGCTGACAATGACCTCGCCGCATTCCTCCATGAGTTCTTTCCGCTTGCCCTGGAAGTGCGAGACCGCATGGCCAAGCACCTTGTCAAAGCCGCCGAAATCCATCTTGAATGACGAGCCCGATCCGGCCATCAGTACCTCCCCAGGACATCATCGCCGAACTGCCGTGGCGGTGACGAAACCGTGATGCTGTGATCGTCCACAAGCTCCTCGTCATCCGTGCCGGGGAACAGATCGATCTTGCCGTCGCGGATGGATTCGAGCAGCTTCAATGCCCGCTTATACTCACCCTGGAGATAAACAAACTGATTGTCAGTCGATGACTCGTTGTCCACCAGGGAGGTCACGCTGCCGATAACGCGATAGGCAACCATGACCGCGGCGGCATTGTTGAGGATGCCAGGCACGGACGGGAGCGGCAGTTCGTACCGCTCCCCGATATGGATATCTATCTCCTCGCTGACACGGGCGATATGATCGGTGACGATGGTCGCGTTCATCGACTTGGCCGCGTCTTTATAGGCCGCGAGCAGATAGGGACTGAGATCGTTTTCCGTGCAATACAACATGGACCATACTCCTTAGCTGGCGACAGTTGCCTTAGCGATGGCGTGAGTGTACGGCACCGGCAGCGGCTTCGACTCGCTGATGATCTTGATCGCGTTGCCGGACTCGGTCTTGACAGCTTTTGACCAGAACGGGGCCGCAATAAAGTTCGAGTCGATATTGTCCAGCGAAGAATAGATCAGCTCGTGGGGCGCGTCCTCGGCATAGCCGTAAACTGCCGTGTCGGGAACCTTTTTGACCACAGCACCGGATACCGGATTGGTGTAGGTCTCGGAGACCAGGCGAACGACATTACCGGCAATGTTGACCGTGTTTTCTTCGACCTTAGCAGGAATTCTGTTGTCATTGGAAAGCGACGTCACGAGATTAACCAGCGCATAGAACGCCTTCTCACCCGCCATGAACTTGACCGAACTGCCGTAGCCGGAAAGCTGAATCTGCTTACGGATATCGACCAGAGGCTTGAGCGCATCCGCAAGCTTCGCTCCGGCAGCACTCCACAGAGTGGTCACGGAAACCGCTGTGATGCTGCCGAACGTGAACTGATAACTCCCCGTCAGCGCTCCATCGACGACAACAGGATAGTCGAGCGCGCCGGTGGTAATCGCCTGAGCACTCATCGCCTCGGTAGTGAGTCGAATGGTGTGACGATTGAGATCGAGCTGGCGGGCGATAAAGCCCTCACGGCCTTTCCCGTCCCAGATACGCCAGTTGTTGAGATCGGCACCGGTCATACTGCGGTAGACATTGATAGGGAACGGCTCAATTGCCTCACCAGACATCGTTTCTTTATCTATACGCTGAGGTTCGTCGCCGCGCCTGGAGAGCGCCACGGCCTTGACCGGCGCGTACAGCTCGTTGAGCTTGATCAGGGGCGAGGGGTTGTTGCGGCGTTTTTCCGCGGGAAAGAAGCCGTCGACAACCGTTGTTTTGAGATCACCAAAACGCTTGATGATCTTCTGCTGATTCTCGAAACCGAGAATGCTTTGAACCGATATGAGAATAGGTGGCACTGTTGTATCCTCCGTTACTGTGAAATGTCAGGGGTAAAAGTTAGGCAGATTATCCGCTACACAAGAAAGATTCTGCCCGTGTTCTCCAGCGCGCCAAGATCGCTTGTGGAGGGAGCGCCACCCTCGACCGTGAGCTCCGACTGCTTCACTGCACCATGCCAGAGCATGAGTGCGGAAACATCGTCGTCGCCACTCGCGTCAATGTCCTGGGTAAGCACGCCGACGATATTAGCCGTTGAATCACCGGAGTCGGAATCGTAGCTGACAGCATATTCGTCAGCGTCATAGGCGAGAAGTTCGCCTTTCGTGTATGCGCTGCCACCAGCCTCGAATGTCACCGTTTTGTAAACAGGGGGATGCGCGGCAACATCCACGATGGGATCATGTATATTCTGCATCGATGCGACTGCACCATTGAAACTCAGCATGTTGGTCCTCCATTATTAAGTGTATTTTCTCTACTTCTGGATTATCATTTTCAGCAAATGATGACTACACTTTCGACAGCATCTCGTCAGCGTCGATTGTGGGGCCGACTTCCTCGCCTTTCGGGTAGATGTCCTGGAAACTTTTCAGCTCCTCCTGAACCGGAAGGGCCTCGAAAGCCTTCTTGACCTCTCCGAACGTGTCCTTACCGTCCTCGGCGAAATTGTAATTCTGACTCTTCGCCACAACCGAAAGCGAGGCCACCTTCTCAGCCTTGTCGGCGGGCTTGATCTTGCCAGCCTTGACGAGGCCCTCGACAAAGTCCTCGATCTCTTTATTACTGCGGGCCTCGGATTCTTTGGCCGCCGTCTCCTGATGATCCTTGAGTGCCTTCTTGGCATCCTCGACATCTTTTTCCGCCGTTTTCAGTTTCTCGGCGAAATCGGCCTTTTCAGTCTCGAGTGTGCTTTTCTCCGTGGTGAGCGTCTTCACTTCACCTTTCAGGCGCTCATTCTCCCGCAATGCCTCTTCCAGCGTCATGCTGTCCTCCTCTGTGTTTGGGGTATGTGATGGTTCTGCTGCTTCCTCCTCGAATTCGTACCAGGCAATGTCCTCCTCTTTGAATTGGATATCCTTGAGCCCTTTGACAGCAGGGGCCGCGGCACCGAGAAAACCAACGTGCCGGAGCGTACCGTCCGGGAAAAATGATGCGCTTCTTTTCTTGAACCGGCCATCCTCGACCAGTTTTGAAAATGCCGGTTCGACCTGTTTCAGGCGGGCGAGCAGGATGTTGCCTTCCCGTTTCAGGGCATCAATCCAGCCATAAGCGGGCTTGTTGCTCGCCGGGTGTCCGGCAACAACAGGCGGCTCGTGATTCGCCGGATCGAAACTGTTCACGGCATGGTCCAGCTCCTCATTCGTCCAGTTGTGTGTCCGGCCGCTGCTGTCTGTCTGCCTGCCGCCGCGGAATATCTCGATCCATTTCCCGTTCATTGCCGTGTCCTTTTTTTATTGACAAAAATTATATTTTTGCTATATTGACTGGTGCTGTAACAAGTGTGAAGCACAGGAAGTCGCGCTGGCTGTGCGGGGGTGTGAGTTTCACAGCCCAACGGTGGGAACCGCGCGTCCACCCATACTTGTTACAGCTTTTTATATCGTGGATTTTTCAAATCTCCTTCTGTTACCTCACCAGCAGTCATTATTTTGTTCGCAATGACACCGGCCTTTCCTATTCTTCGATCCATTTTCATTACCACTTTCAGATGTTTTGTCCCAAAGCGCAGCCACGTCATAAGCAGGGCCGGGTCCTTTGTATCTTCATACCATTGGGCGGAGGCAAAACGATGCGGGATATCTTTGATTTCTTCTATTGTCAGCGCTGCACCACGTTTAACTTTCACATCTCTATAAAGATGTATCAACTGCTTATCATCCATGACTACCAGAGACATCAGCGGCTTTTTCTCAAGCTTGTCGATCTTGCTTGCGGGCAAGTTGCCGATAGGATAAAGCTCGCCTCTCGCCTGGCGGCGTTCAAGCACCTCATCAACCCACTTTTCATAACCCTCGACGCCGCCGGTCTTTTTCTCCCACATGACCGTTTCAAGCGCCTTGAGATCATCGTTTGATAAGAGCTTTTTCAGTCTGCGGAGACAGGGGCTGTCACCATCGGCAAAATCTTTGTCCGGACAAAGACCGTCCACCATCTTTGAAAGCGTCTGCTGCCGGAGATCGGGACGGTGGTTTTTCAAAGACGGTTTGAAAAACTCCATGCCGGGATTGTTGCGAAAGCCCTGATCCGGTTGCATGATAACAGTCGATCCCTTCCTGACTTTCAGGCCGCGTTTCTTGACCTGACGAGCTGACAGGCTCACCACCTTGCAGCGGCACATGTAGCCGTTCGGGGGATACCATGTATTCCAGACCGGATCGTTCGCGGGAAATACTCTTCCGTTCATGGCCGCATGTGACAGGCGCGTCCGCTTATCCCCGACCGCCCGGTACTGCCAGAAAGGCCGCCGCCTGGCAACACGGCTCATCTGCTTATAACGGCCAGCCGCATAAGCGCTCTGCATGTTGGTTCTGAATATGTTCTCGATGCGGTACGCTTTCCCGCCCGTGAATCCGGCTTTCTTCCAAACGTCCGGAAGTGACTTTTTGAAATCCCGGAAACTGACACCATCGGCAAGCGAGCGCCCGATCTCGTCATAAACACGTTGGAGCATGGCGGCCTCGGTGATGCCCGCGATCACAAACGATCTCCCGTGGTTGATTTTCGCCATCGCCTCGGCGGCGGATCGGGAAAGCGGTGTTTTGCCGTTCCAGAATTCCAGCGCCTCTTTCATGGGGAGCGAGGTTGGCGTTATGTACTCACGTGCTTTTTCTGCTGCTGATGGCATCTTTAAACCCTTTTACAAATTTTTATAAAAGCCCTCTGGCGATATTTCCCGCCGTAAACGTCACATTATCCCATCAAGGCGCTTTAATCGTCCTGAGCGGCGTTTTCGTCATCAACAACCGCTGTATGTGTTCCGAACATCTCCGCCGCGAAAATGGCCCGCTCCAATACCTCACTTAATCCCTTGCCATCCAGCTCCGGGAAAAGCACGGCCAGGCGTTCAGACAGGTCGTCATAATCCTCGGAACCTTCCACCGCGTCCATGATCTTTTTGATCGTGCCTTCCGCCGCCTTTGTGCCATCACCGATGACATCATCCATCAGGTCCTCAAGGAGGAGCTGGTCGCCTTCCCGTTCACCCTCGGCGAATTCCTCGCCGGTATCAGTTGGGGGTGCCGCGTTGGGAGAATCGGCCAGCTCGTATTCGTCAGCGGGGATGTTATAGACGCGGGTGATGTACTCCTTCTTGAAGCGGACGCCGGTATCATGGAGGACCTTGTCCCTGTCCGCAAACTCCTTGCGCGGATCGTCCTCCTCGTGCCAGATGAAACGGGGTGTCGACGCTCCCTCGAAATTCACTTTGACGTAGATGGCCGCGATGCGCTCGATTGTATCCTTGACCAGGCGCGCGTCACAATCGCGATAGGACTCCAGGACATTCTCGTGTGTTTTCGAGGCGGCAAAGCTGCCCTTGTCGCCGGAAAGTTCGGCGGTCAGAGTCTGGCCCATGATGACCTTAGAAATCCCCGCCTCCATCGCGTCTTTGAGCTTGCTGAAACTGCCGTCGCTGCTTGACGATTTCCCCTCGGCTTTCAGGACATCGATTGCGCTCCCCTCGGGAACGACAGCGGCTGCATCCTGAACCATATTCACGAGGTTGTTGAGTAATTCAGCCTGTAGCGCTTTGCTTGTCCCCTCCTTGTATTTCCCGATCACAAAGGGAATGCCGAACTTTTCGAGGAACTTCATCCAGAAGCGGACGCCGCCCTTTTTGAAGGTGATCGGCCAGAAGACACGGGAAAGCAGGCGCAAGCCATAGGGATTTTCATAGCTCGGGAAGTGCCTTGCGAAAACGAATTTGTTTTCCGGCAAAGCCTCACCGCTGATCATTTCCTCTTTCGACAGGAAACGGGGATTGTTGTCCTTGTCGTACACGAACCAGGTGGAGGGTAGGCAGCGCAGGTTTGTGATATGCCAGAGGCCGCCATCAGGCTCATACATGATCTCGATGGGAGTCATGCCGTAATACGGCGCGTCCAGAATTTCAGAGATCACGTCGAACATATTGAAATTGCCAAGATCGTCGGCGAATGCCAGGGCCGCTTTCTTCGACTGCTCGTCAGGATCGCCGCCACCATGAGCGCCGGGCTCGATACGCCACTCGCGATTCAGAGTGCCGACTTTCCGGGTCTGGATAACGCTGGTAAGATGATCATCGGCCATCAGGTCACTGAGGATGCTGCCGGACTGATCGAGCTTCCGCAAGATCGGATCGGGATCGGGCAGGACACCGAGCACATCGAGGTAGTCGTCAACGGATCGGCCGCGGGACGCGAACTCACCCGCCAGTGTCTGTTTGGCTTTTTCCGCCGCAAAATTGAAAACGGTTCTCAGCCCGTGAAAAAGATCAATACGCATGATAGGGTATTTTCTCCTGTTTCTTTGCTATGGTCGAGGCGCTCATGATGTCGCCCGGTTCGAGGAAATCGCCGCCGTCGTTGCGCTCCGCGAAATCGGCCATCACACAGGCGATGACAGAATCGCCATGACGTTGGTTTTTGCTGTCGCCCGTGCGCTCCTGAATGACCGGGACACCATTATCGAGACCCACAGTCCGATAATCATCGATCATGTTCTCATCGAACGGGAGTGTGATAGTCTTGTCCTCGAAACGGGCCTTGTGTTTCGGCATATTGTCACTATACCATTGCCGGGAAAGCATCACTTGGTGCACCCTCGATGTTCCGTATTTCTGAGCCATACGCTCTGCCAAATACTGGCCGTTTCCTCGCGCATCCCATGCACCACCGCGGAAAGACGGGAAGGCATCTGCGATGAACTTGTTTATCTGTTCCTGCTGGGCGAACGGGACGTTTCGGAGCTCCATAACAAAAAGGCAGCGGAGATCCATTGTCCTTGAACGGGCAAATGGTATGGTGATGCTCAAGTCGCCGCTCCGGCCGAAGTCACCGCCGATAAATACGCTTTCATCTGTTTTCGGGATGACCACGTTTTCCCGGAGCCATTTCGCTGTTTCTTGCTCGCGTTCTTCGTCAGATTTGAACGTGAATTCGTCATCGCATTTGTAGGTGTAGACCGGGATTCCGCGCTCCATGCAGTTTTCGACAAGCGCCCGTGTGAAGTACTTGGAACCGCTTTTGGAGGGGATACACAGCAGTTCCTCGTTGGCATTGTCGCCGTATTTCTTAAAGAGGTCTTCCCGCCATGCCGCCTCAGCCTCGGGGTTCCACTCATCTCCTTTCATCACACAAATACGCTTGTAGAGTCCCTGGGCGAGCGCGTCGTCAATCGTTACCCGATGCACTGAATAGGGGAGCTTGCCCGCCCGTGCCAGCTTGATAACCTCATTGAACGTGTTATCATCGCCGTTATGGGAGGAAATGATCCAGACCTTGCCGCCCCATATCAGGTGGGCCAGCGCCGCCTTGAGCAGGCCGGGGAGATCGTCGTGGAACGCTGCCTCATCGATAATGACAATAACGCCACCCTTGTGACCGCGGAGGTTCGACGGGCGTGATGACAGCGCCTCGACCTTGTGGCCGCTGGCGAACCTGAGCCGGAACACAGTGATGTCCTTGTCCCCGTCCTTGAAAACCTCCTCTTCGAACTCATATTCCCGGAGGTTTGCATCAAGGGTCTTGGCGAACTCGCCCGCATCATCGATGAATTCCCGCGCCATATCCTTGTTGTAGCCGATATAGACGATATCATTGCCATCGGTCTGAGCCGCGGTCAAAGCCGCATAGTGCGCAGTGGCCCAGCTTATACCGATACGGCGGCTCTTCTCGATGATCTTGACATCAGCGTCATCGGCGAGAAAAGCACTCTGATATGGCAGGTGGAGGAATTCGATCTGATCGGTCATTTGCTGATTCCCAGGACATCCCGTTTTATGCTCTCGGCCATCTCTTTCGAGAGACCGGCTTTTTTCAGTTTCGTATGAACCTTATCCGCCACCTTTTCCGTGCGTTCCCGGATTTCCTGACGGTATTTCTCCCGCTGGATCGAGGAACTTTGCAGCTTGGCCAGGTCGCTCATAATGCGGGGTGCGTCCAGAATATTGAGGCTGCCGTCCATGATCCTGGCAACGACCTGCTGCGTTAGCAGTTTCGAGGCGGCATGTTCCAGCGCCATTGTGTCATCACCCTCGATAAGCGCCTCTGCTTTGGCCTCGTCAATGCGCAATTGTTTAAACACGGAAAAAAAGTCTTTTCCATAGCGCCCGACGCTGGATCGAGATATATCATATCCCTGTTTCTGGAGATAGTCGGCAACCTCTTCATAGGTGGACTGTTCCACCAAAAGCCGATTGACGATTTTCAGAATTTCAGGCGGCAGTTCCGTTTCAATCCGGGACCGTTTTCTAACCGTTGCCAATCTCAGCCTCCAGACGGGCTACATGGCGGTCGTTTTCTCTGATATGCTCTTGCAGCTCGACAGCCTCATCGATAAGCGCTTTGACTGTCTCCAGATTGATATCCCGTATTTTGGTTACGGCGGACAGCGCCAGCTCCTCACGTACCCGGTCGATCAGCGATCCGGCGCGGATAACGAGTGTCCTGGTATCGTCTTTGATTTCCTGCTGCTTGCCACGTTTAATAAGCCGTTCGTTCATTTCCCCAACCTGTCGGTGAGTTGTTGCAGCTTTTGTGTATTCGCGATAATGATGTCTTGCTGATCGGTACAGAGACGCTCGTAATTTTTAACAAGGGTGGCATTGCTTTCGTACATCTGGACAACAGCCTCGAAACGCTCCCGAGATTCCTTTGTCTCCTGCTGAAACTGATCGCGGAACCTATCGATCATACCGCGCATAAGCCATGTATAGACCAGAACGGCCACCCACGGGAGAACGAAAACCACGACCAGGAGCGCGCCCACCGGCAGTTCTCCGAGCGTCTGGAGAAACGTTGTCATGAGTGTGATTTCCTGAGGGCTCATTCCCGGCTCCCCTTACCCGTGTAGCGCTCCAGCATGGGCAGGACATTCCTAACCGCGCGCTCGCCGAACAAAAAGCCCAAGACAAGAATGTTGATCGCCAGAAACGCCGATTCGAGCCTCGAACCTTCCGCTATTACCCATATCCCGCTGAATACGCAGTAATCCATGAGCAGGGTAAAGAATCCGAAAATGGGCCGCTGACAGCCGCGCATGAACAGCATGGCGGGGCCGATGATTGGAATGCCCTTGAGGTCTTTTGCTGTCCCTTCAAGGTCCTTGATCCGGTTTGTGAGCTGTATTTCAGCTTCCATCGCCGCCTCGTATATGGCGATTTCGTGTTGATGCGATGCTTCCATGATCCGGAACTTGACCTCGGCCTTCTGTTCATCGCTCATGGACGGCGGAAAATAATCCTTGACCGTATCCACGATTTTCGATCCCAGGCCGCCCGAAAGCAACTCTCCGATTTTAGCAATGATTTTCACTACCGCCTCCCTTTCTGAATTGTCGTTACACCCGTTTCAACCAGCCGCGCAGAAAGCGCTCCTGTTTCGGGTCCTTACGTGCGTATTCGATATAGTGCATTCCCTGGAGAACATTCATGAGCTTGAGCAGGGCCGGAATATCGCCCTCGACACTGAGACACTGTTCAAGACGTTGGATCGTAACCGTTCCGCAGACACCGTCCTCGATGATATCCGTGTAGTTTGCCTGGTTGCGGTTCAGAAGATTGAGCGCGCTCTGGAGAAACATCACAGCGCGATGCACACCCATGTTGACAGCGGTATCAAACAGCTCATTGGCAATGGCCTGAGAGGGGATGCTGTCACCCATAAAGCGGTTCCAGAACTGATCGCGGTAAAACTGTTTTTCGAGCTCTGTAAGCTCATCGTTGCTTTCGAGGAGCACTTCAAGAAAGTCGAGCTTTTTGGTTTTTTCCTTGTCAATGATCACCCAGCCCGGCCAGTTCGGATGAAAACGCCGTGAAATTCCGTGCCAGGTCTCGCCACCGGCATCGACCGGATCGAATGAATAGCCGCCCTCGATGATTATTGTCTTGTTGAATGCCCTGTCGAATTCCGCCATGATGCCTCCGCGTTGAGTGCCGCTTGCTTTCGTGCAAGAAACACTGTCGGAAAGCCTCGCGGTAGAGTACGGGCGTTAGGGAAATACGTCAGGAACGTGCGTTAGGGAAGCGCGTTAGGAAAACACGTGAAGAACGCGCGTTCAGTTGAATTCGAGAGGTGGAGTACGCATGATATGCGTACTCCAGTTTTTGAACCTCATTGAAAGGAGGAAAGCATGACACGATTGGAGCGGGGGCTGTATTGGGAGCGAACTTTAACGCTTGTCGAGGGCTGCGGGCCGCGAGCTGGAGGGTGACATCTGGAATGAAATGCCGGAGGTGAAATGAAGCACATCGTGTCTTTTTCTGGTGGCAAAGACAGCACGGCCATGTTGTTCATGATGATAGAAATAGGCATGCCGATAGATGAGGTGGTATTTGTCGACCTCGGCGTTGAATTTCCTGAAATGCTTGAACATATCGATAAAGTGCGCTTCATGATTGATGTGCCGTTTACGGTTGAAATACCGAATCGCGGCGACTTTGAATATTGGATGACGCAGCATGTCAAAACGAAAGGTGATAATAGAGGTAAAATTGGTTATGGCTGGTCGGATATTGGGAATAGGTGGTGTACAAAAATCAAAACAGATTCAATAGATCGAGGTCGACGAAGAGACTACAGCTATCAGGGTATTGCTGCCGATGAGTCACACCGGATGCAGGATGATGAGCGAAACCGTTATCCTCTTATTGAGTGGGGAATGACTGAGCGTGACTGCCTTGAATACTGCTATTCACTCGGCTTTCATTGGAGGGGGCTGTACGAGAGAAGAAGACGTGTGTCGTGCTATCTGTGTCCGCTTCAATCGCTGCCAGAACTCAAAATGGTATGGCGAGACTATCCCGAATTGTGGGCGAACATGAAACGGCTCGACAAAATGAGTCACCGGACATTCAGGCCGGGTATGACACTCGATCAAATCGAGCAGAGATTTATCGAAGAATCAAAGCAATTGACGCTCAAACTATAAAGGAAACACCATGAAAGCCATAACCATTCAACAGCCCTGGGCCAGTGCTATCGTTACCGGTATAAAGAAAATCGAGAACCGCTCATGGTCCACAAGCTTCAAGGGTCCTCTCGTGATCCACGCCGGTATGCAGCCCTGGCAGCACGGTATCTCAGACGAAATCCACAAGCTGCTGTTCCCGATCTGCCCGCTGGCGGAGCTTGAACGCGGTGTTCTGCTCGGCGTTGTCGATCTGGTCGGCTGCGAGGTGTACAACGAGTCCCATGCCGACGATCCGTTTGCAACCGGCCCTTTCTGCTGGAAACTCGAAAATCCCCGCATGTTCAAGACACCAATCCCCATGAAAGGCCGTCTGGGGCTGTGGAATCTTTCGGATGAAATTGTTAACAAATTCAGAACGGAGGTTTAACCATGCAACAGCTTCAAATACTCATCACCGCAATCCTGTTCGGCGGCCTCTGGGGCGCTGTCCAGGGCATGATCATGATCCAGCCCAAAGACAAGATGGCCGTCGATCCCGATCCGCCCGAGTACGATCTCGGCGTCCGCAATCATCGATGGTTCGCCATCTATCACCGGCTGTGTATTTACCTGGTCATCGTGCTGGCCGAGCTCATCCTCCTCGGGCTGCCGTTCATCCAGGCCGTCCCCTGGCTTTCGTTTTACGCGGCATTTCCCAGCGTTGTCTTTCTGATCGGCTGCGGAGTTCTCGGGTGGGAGGCATCGGAGTCAATGTACTCTTTCGCCCGGTATGGCGTGTGGATCGGAGGAAGGGAGTCACTGGAAATTGCCGATCTCGTTGGGATAGAGTTGACTATGGATGATACGCGTCAAATCCATTATGACCGTCTTTTGGGCGGTCTGGCCATGATTGTTTTCTCGCTATTAAACCATTTCTGAAAGGAGTTTTTCAATGAATTGCCCGTTTACTTCAAAAGGCTCATACGCTCTCAATCCACCGGCAAACTGTCCCTATCTTGGCGGACAAGGTGGCGGCGTTAATGTCAACAATCCCGTCGCTGAACATGAAGAATGGCAGGCGCGGGAAGACTTCCGCAAGCTGGTTCGCTCGCTCAACGCCATTTTAGACAATCCCGCCTCTTCAGGAGAGCGTTTTATCAAGGAGCTGGAGCGCCTTATCGACAACCATGCTGTCACCGAAAAAACAGGGGCATCGGCACAAGATACCGATACCCCGGAGAAAAGCGAAAAAAGCAACCTCGAACAGGCAAACGAAGTTCTCTCTTTCATCATAGAAAAGGGATTCAATGAGGATGCTGTTGCTTATTTACTGTATTGCGCAGTAATCGGGCCGCCCACTACTCCGATGTGATGCCTTTTTCGAGATTAATGCGCTTTTTCTGAAAGGAGATTCTCTATGAACTGTCCATACGCTTCAACAGGCTCAGTCGCGCTCAATCCGCCTGCAAACTGTCCCTATCTTGGTGGACAAGGCGGTGGAGGCTTTTATGTCAACAATCCCGTTGCCGAACAGGAGGCATGGCTGGAGCGGGAAGATTTCCGCATGTTGGTTCGTGCTCTTTCTGATCTTGTTGATAAAATTTCGTCAGGCGGGGACTTCATCGATAGCCTGAAACGCTTTGTTGAATACCATTCTCCCGCTAAAGAAGCAAACACAAACGGCGTAGTACGCTAAACCGTCTTTAGCGAGACTTCAGAACGTAAAGGAGCCACTATGCTTCTACAGACACTCTTTGATCGGTTATGCTCTCTTTATTACAGGATAAAAGACTCACTGTTTTCTTGCGGCGGACCTTACGAGTTGTCGGAGAGCGCCGCTTGTGCCGGAGAATCGTTTACCACAGGCAGTTCTGACGAAAGCCTTGTTGACGTTCTCCCATTCTGGGTGGTTAAGAATCCAGGGTGGAAACCGGACTGTGAAAGATGTGCGTGCCTCCATGAGCTGCGGAAGATCGCAGCCCTCAAGAACAGTGGGAAGGAATTGGAATCGATATTTTTTTACTCCGGGAAGTGCAAAGCTTACCTCAGTTATTGTAACCGGGAAAACACTATGATTTGTGACCTCGATCCCGATGCTTTTCATGCCGTTACTGTACAAAAGCCCCACAGGAATTACCTGAATCCGCACCCGGTCACGATTAAAAGATTGCCATGTATTCAATAGACCGAGTATGGTTCCGACAAGACCAAAGGCGACACCAGCAACAGCAGCGACAAGAGTGAAATCGATTTTCATCATCCTCTCCTTTTCAGCCCATTTTAACACAAACGGCCGGATTCCTTAACCCGGCCGTTTTCTTACGTCTCATCTGCTGCAATCACTTGTGCTTTGACTGCATTTTCAAAATGCAGTCCCGTAAGCTCAAACTGCACTTTTACACTTTTCCCGTTATTGCGCAGACTATTCTGCAATAAAGCCTCGAACTCAAATTTTGCGCGCTTGTTCTCATAATCGAGGCATGTTAACGTGAGGCGTATACTCGTGCCAGTGTCATTATTACAATAACGCTTTTCATTGTTATGGAAGTACTCTGCGCCAATCATTTTCACATTGTTGTCATTGTGTGAGGATAGTTGATCATTTTCTCGCATATGGGGCTTGTGAAGATTTATATGGATTCTTCCATAATATGTCATCCATATTGTGTTGTTTTCATTGCTAAGTCGGGAAAATGAGGCGTTTATTACTACGTCTTTTTGAGGCTTTCTTTGAGGTGATATTTTTTGACTCTGTTCATTCATTGTTTCTTGAAGATTTTGCTCAATATTACTCTTTGTCGAATCTTCATTTGACCAAAAAGCTGAAAAAAGGCCGAGTGCGAAAAACACCCAACAACAACGCCATAATTTCCCGATTACTCCAAGCTCTTTCCAAGATTTGAAGCGACTGCTTTTCCAAAGGCCATACACCCCGAGAGGAAAAAGAAAAATTGTAAATATCACAACAACTGTTCTGCTTTCATACCAGCTTTTCTTCTGCCGCTTACTTCTCGTCCCGTCAACACCATTTCCCATCTAATCCTCCTCCCTTCACATCAGTTATTAGATATCTCGCAAACTCATAACTTTTACAGGGGTATACAAAACAGTTTCGTCATCAGGAATGATGTCATCATCTTTTTTTGTTGGATTTAAAGCATGAAGCTGAAATCTATATTCATCCCCACATCGCTCTATTCCGCGAATAATAAATCCTTGAGGCTGACGAATTAACGCGATCTCTTTTATTATTTTATTGGGGGCAACCACTACTATTTCACCTTTAAGTATTCTTGGCTCCATAGCACGATCAGGCATCACAACAGCGAAAAAATCATTGCCTGGTAAAGAGGGTAAATCAATAAAACCGTCGATTATATCAGTCGATATTATATCTTTCCAACTCTCCCATTTTCCGGCTGGAATATCTTTCAGAATCGGAATACGCGCGAGTTTTAGAGGTTGAATTGCTCTTCGATCCTCCTCAGGAATAACCATATTCCCTTCGCCCATTCTTATCCATTCTGGATTGAGGCCGAATTGCAGTTCCAACACCCGCAAGACCTGATCCGATATTCCGCTCTTTCCATTTAGTATCTGAGAAACCGTCTGCTGTTTAATCCCTAAAATATCTGCAACAGATACTTGTTTAAGCCCAGCAAGCTTGAAGTAAAAAGCCATACGCTCATTCTCAGCGGGAATTTTATTGGACATAATACGCACCTTCTGATAATATACTTGACAAATACAGATAGTCTGTATATTATACATACAATTACAGGTTAAACTAACTGTTTGGGGTCTTTAATGCATACCTACACTGGTTCCGAAATCAAGTCTCTCCTTAGTGATAAGGGATATAATCAAAACAAAATAGCCCGTGATCTTTGCATATCAAAGGTTACGGTCCACTTAGTGATTTGGGGAAAAGCAACATCCCGGCCCGTCACTGCACACATAGAAAGGCTGCTCGGTATGAAGCCTGGCGAACTTAAAATCGCCCGCGCGACAAACCGCAACATAGCAGTCTAAACGCAAGGCCCTCAACCTTTGGGCGGGAGCAAGGGCCTTGCCGCTTTTACGCACAATATACCAACAAAATGTTGGCTGTCAATGTAAAGTTTTCAACCGTTTTCGGTAACAAAACAAAACTATGGTATAAAATTTCACTAAAAAAGGAGCCGCAATGAAACTGCATGACTACATTTTCGCATTCGTGTTTTACGCCATGCTGCTCTATGTAATGATCGGCACATTCCAGCGGCAGCATGAGCAGATCGAAGCCCTCCGTATGGAGATTATCAGTCTCCACACATCGACTCTACAGGGAGGCGAATAATGGCTAAAAAGCTGCTATCCCGTTTCCGCCCGTCCATGACGCTGACTGATTGCCTGTGGCTCTGTGTTAATCGCGGCAAATATACGCCTGGTCAACTCGTCGACAAAATCGATTACTCTGAAAGCTCCCTTAAACGTGCCTCGCTCGATGGCGATTCCGGGGCCGGTTTCAATCTGCGGAAACTTATTCCCTTCATGAACGCCCAGGGCGAGACCACTATCCTTGATTTCCTCAACTACAGCATGGGACAGATCAGCATTCCCATCCCCAAAAGCGGCCGTTCGAAAAAGGACCGTATGAAAAGCGCCAACGACTTTCAGCGCCTGACCACGGATGCGATCAGCGCTCTGAATGAATATAACGACAAGGGCAGCTCCCAGGAGAAAGCAATCGATATGCTGCATCAGGTCATGAAAGGTGCTGTCGAGCTCATGGAAGAGGTCAAAAAGGGCAATCAGATAGAGTTGGATTTGTAGAAAGGGGAATTAAGTATGTGCAGTGGGCCAAGAGTAAAAGGAAAAGATGAACGGCAGTTGGATGATTTTGAAAAGGCAATCGAAGAAATTGTCTCTGTGTTTTTCCAAAAACACCCCGAGATATCGACAGATAATAAAGAGATATATAAGGAAAAAGTCAGACGTGCTCACTTCATGACTGAGGAAATCACCAAAGAGTTTCCCACCGCTGCCCAGTATATGAATGAATTATTCAAAACCCCTAACAGAATCCGGGCCGATAAGCGATTCCTGGAATTCTGTTACTGCGCTTTGGATATCCTTAAAGGCAGAACGACGAAATGCACTCGTCACCTGACATTATTTGCTATGAACTTCTGGTTTAAACATGCGGTATTGGTAGACAGATGCAATGCCAGACTTCTCCTCGCAGACTTCATTCTCAAAGCTGCTAAAAACAAATCGCTGCCTACCGAAACAGCTTTAAAATTATCAACAATCCTTACTGATGAGGTTAAGGGACAATATTCAAATACGCGGAATCCGCGCATTTGAACGAGACAATCTTAAAAAATATCCAAATACGAAGTACGTACCTCGTATTTGGATCACACCAAAAAAAGAGGCTCAAATATGAAAAACACGGAGGCAAATAATGGCGGATTACACGAGCAAGAGCCAGCAACGTCTGATAAAAGCAATAGCAGCGATGGCGGGCCGGGAACTGGACGGGATAACGCCGGGAGAAGTGGGGCAAAAAACGGGGATGAGCGCAACACAGGTAACGGCCGTGCTGGCGAATCTCCAGATTGCCGGATGGGCGGTGAAAGCGGAAACGGCGGACGGAAGGTGGAGACTGACTCCGATACCGGTTCGGATATTTGCGAAGGTGGCGGAGAACTTCGAGCAGGCGAGGTTGAAAATAATGAAAACGGAAGCCTATTACCTCAACAATTGATGGTTACAGAAGCTTTCGCCATTAAACTCAATACTGTAAAAAACATGTTCGGCTATGATGGCCCGACAGACGAAAATGGGATATTACAGTATATAAATGAATGCGATCAGCAGATTAACTACCATGTATTCAGGCAGGGAGCGGCCCTCATCTATTACAAAGAATTTTTAGGGCATGGTAACTGGCTTGATGGACTCGAAAAACTTGAGATGGAGGCACGATACGCCCAGCAAATAATGCGTGCATGTCTCAGACTTGGACATATGTTTAAAGCTGGAAAATTATCGAAGTTCAGTAAGTGCAGACTGCTTGAACTTGCCTATCTCGATAATGAACCATTAAAAGAGCTTGAAGAGACTGGCTCAGTATTGAATGTCGAATTAAGTGAATATCAGAAAATGCCCATACGTGAAATGCGAAAAAGGATCAAGGAAACGAACGAAACATTTCGCAAACAAGAAGAATCCTACGAACGCCTTCTCAAAAAAGAGCAGGAAGAAAAACAGAAATATCTCGATGAAATCGACGCTCTGAAAAAAGCGAAACCCCGCCATCGCTGGAGCGAGGAAGCCAAAAACGTATTGAGCGATATTCAGGTCCTCTATGGTGAAATCCTTGAGCGTACCGGACGGGCGTTCGATCTTGCCGACCGTGTCCAGGAACTGAAAGAATCCGAGTTTTCAACAGGCCAGTTTGCCGCCATGAAATTCCTCCAGTCATTCAGCGAAATGCTCGACGGTTTCAACGTTGACCTCATGGACAAAATCAGGAGCATCAATCCCGACTACAAGCCCGGCCTTGAGGGCAGCGATGTCTTTTCCGATGACTTCATAGCCCATGAAAAACTGAGCTATGGCAATCCATTGTCACAGGCTGACAATATTGATTTTGATGATGTGGACACGGAGGGAATTGAATAATGACCGAGCTTCGCCGCGACATACTGAAAGGCTTTGTGGCACGTCTCAACGATGCCGGTCACGGCCAGAAAGGGGCAATCTTTAACGAGTGTGCCGCCTATTTCGGCTGGTCGCGGCAGAAAGCTATTCGTTTACTCAAGGAAGTCGGCTACGAAACAAAACGAAAAGTCCGCTCTGACAAAGGCAAAACAACCGTTTCGGAAGATACACTGCTCCGTCTCGCGGCAGTTCAGCGGTCCGGGTCAACGAAAAACGGCAAGGATGCCCTGCATGTTACCGGTGCTTACAGCATTGTAAAGACAGAGGGCTATGATCTTAATGTATCGGTTGCCCGCGCAAGAGCACTCCTCAGAGAACGCCAGCTCGACCGTAAATCCCTGTCGCGCCCGACACCGCATGTCCAGATGAGAAGCCTGCACCCGAACCATGTTCATCTTGTCGATCCGTCACTTTCCCGTCTGTACTATTCGCCCCAGGGCCTCTCCAGAATCAGGGATGCGGAAGCCAATCGAAACAAGGTGCAGGGATTCAAGAAACTCAAGCTCTGGCGCTATGTTCTGACCGATCACTATTCCGGCTCCGTGGTCATGAAATATTACGAATCAGCAGGCGAGAATCAGACAAATCTCTATGACTTCCTGCTCTACGCCTGGGGTGTGAAAAACAATCCCATTTATCATTTCCACGGTATGCCTGACATTCTGCTCATGGATTCCGGTTCTGCCAACATCAGCCGGGCCATGACATACGCATTGAAAGCTCTCGATATCAAGACCATCGCTCATGGTGTCGAAAAGCCACGCGTTAAGGGGCAGGTCGAGAAATACAATGATGTTGCCGAGCCTTTCGAAACACGGCTCAGGCTCCAACCACAAATGACTGTCGAGGCAATCAATGCCGCCGCTGAAAAATGGTGTGCCAACTATAACGCGGATTGTATTCGTAACTACAACGCCAAACTCAACAGGAACGGTTTTGAAATTGTACGCCTCGAATCATGGCTTACGATAAAACCTGAACAACTCCGTGAATTGCCGCCGAAACAGGTTTGCCACAAACTCCTGACACGAGAACCGAAACGTGTTGTTGTCCGGGGTGATCTCATGCTCCCGTTCGAGGGTCGTATTTATCCCCTCGCCGGTCTTCCTGGCCTTTATGTCGGCATGGAGGTTTTTGTTCAGCCGCTTCTCATGCGGGATGATGATATGGTTCGTGTTCATTACATGGATGATCAGCGGGAGGAGGTCTCCATTGAGGTCGCGCCTGTTGCCATCGATGAGCACTCTGGATTCCTTGATGACGCTCCTGTTCTTGGTCAGGAATACAAAGCCCATAAAAAGACGATTTTGGAGAAAAATGCCGAGAAACTCGATGAACTTGTTGGCAATCAGAAACGGCCTTTCAATGGTGAAATTGCCGCCATTTCACAGCTCGATGATCCTGACATAGATAAGGTGTATATCGCAAGAAAGGGAGAGCAGTCAATAGTCGCTGGCGGATATCTCTATGACGCAAAACTCACACCCGTTCAGATTGCCCAACGCCTCAGAAAATCACTCGGTTTCTGGTCTGCTGACTGCATGAACTTCATCCAGAACAACTATCCCAATGGTGCTAAAGAATCAGAACTCAAATCAATCGAAACACACCTGAAAGGTGCGCACGATGGAAACAGCTATTCTAAAACAAGTGTTGCTTGATAAGGGATTAAACCAGTCAGATGCCGCCCGCGAGGCGGGTGTCTCGACGGCAACGGTCAATCTCTTAATCAACAAGGGGAGAGTCCCCAAGCGTCCGGAGCTGCGTGAACGCCTCGGCAATGTTTTCGACTGCGATTTCAACACACTTTCTAACGATCCCGATCCTGAACCCCAAACCAATGAGGAGCCCACACCCATGCTGACAATTAACACGCTGAAACATTTCAAGCTCATGTCCGATCCGTTCATTAATGACATCTCGAACGAGGAGGATGTCTACAAAACACCGGCGTTTTACGACATTGAGAACGCCATGCGCTTTTCCGCGAAATCTGCCGGTATCCTCTGTATCATCGGTGAATCCGGCTCCGGCAAGTCAGTCGCCCGTGATGTTGTCATGGAGAATTTCATGGACCGTGACCGTGTCAACGTCATTTTCCCCAGGTCTTTTGAAAAGGACAAACTCATCGCCTCGGCCATCTGCCAGTCGATCATCACCGATCTCGGCGACGGCCACATGCGTCGCGGCATGGAGGCCCGCGCCCGTCAGGTTGAAACGCTCCTCCGTGAACAGATCGAGGCCGGTTACTCGAACGTCCTCATCATCGAAGAGGCCCACGATCTCAACAAGCAGACGCTCAAATTCCTGAAACGCTTTTGGGAAATGAAATACGGCTACAAACGCCTGATAGGTGTTATCCTGATCGGCCAGCCGGAACTTAAATCCCGCCTCAAGGAAAGCGCCAACTGGAGCGCCCGCGAATTCATACGCCGTGCGACCACCATTGAGCTCGATCCGTTCAAGGTCGATGATATTCGCGCTTACCTGGACATCAAGTTCAAACGCCTGAACATAGCTCTGGAAGCCGTCTTTACCGATGACGCGTTTCAGGCTATCGAGCGCCGTCATATCACCGATATCGGCGGACGCCTGATCAGCACCGCCTATCCGCTCCTTATCAATAATACCGTTCGCCGGGCACTCAACGAGGCCGCTGACAATGCCATGCCTCATGTCAGCGCCGACATCATTAACAACCTGTAAATCCAACAGGGAGGGCAACATGAAATCTAAATTCGATGATCATGAACGTTTCAAAGCCTTGTCGATACTCAATAAGCATATCGGCAAACAGAATGCTATTTCTATGCCGAGACTGCATGAAAAAGTCTTTGGCGAGCGTCCTACATCTCATATCAGCGGCACACGTAAACTGCGCGCCCTGATAACCGAGCTCCGTAACGAGGGCGAACCTATCTGTTCAATTACATGTGGCGGTTATTATTTCGCGGCAACCGAAAGCGAGCGCGAGGAATACCTTTCCACGCTCAAACACCAGGCGATTAAAAAATTGCTCATTATCAGCAGAATCAAAAAGATGTCTGCGCTTGAATTGTGCAACCAGATCGCTCTCGGCCTTGAAAACGAACTTGTACCAGCGGAGTGATAATGAACGCCGAAAACGCAAAAACAATAACCGCACTCATGGACGATATCAAACGCCTGACAGCGGACATCACCACCGCCGAGAAAGCCTATAATAAGCGCATAGCGGTCATAAAAGATGAATACATGGCAAGTGTCGCTGTTGATGTCAAAAGCCTCGACACAGCCCGGAAAACGCTCATGAAGCATGTGAAAAAGAACAAGGGCGACATCTTCCCTGCCAAGACTGATCGCGTGACCGTGACCGGTGGCATCCTGATCCGGCAGATCAAAAACGCGGTCAGAAAAGCCAAGCACATCAAGGTTGATTTCCTCAAGAAAATGGGCAAAACGGATGCTGTCAGAACTGAGGAGTTTGTCGATTGGGACACAATCGAGACTTGGTCCGATAGCCAGCTTGCGGAAATCAACACGGATCGCAAACCGAAAGAAACGTTCGCTTACGAACTCACGGAGAAATGATATGGATGGATATGTTGTAGACTGCAAGGACAGGCGCGGCCACCAGCACATGGCGACATTCGACTACAATGACAATCACAAAGTATCTGTTTTGCGCCACGGCTGGCAGGAGGCTATTCGTCTCTGTGGTAGTATTACGTTTGTTGCATCGGCAACAGTCAGGACCATCGACGGCAGGGTAATTGGCAGCTTACGCTAAAGGAGTATGAATGCCGGTATCAAAAGAAATAAATGGCCGTATTGTCGAACTCAATGACGATGAGCGGCAGCCCTGCGAAATCTGGACTCGTGTCATGGGCTATTATCGTCCGGTCGCGGCCTTCAATATTGGCAAGAAACAGGAACATTCGGAAAGAAAAACATTCAAGGAATCATCATTCAGGGACAGCTAATGACAACCATCGATTACGACAGCCAGGCAACAGAAATACACGACTACATTGTCAAAGAAATCGGCCATAACTGGCGGCTTCCAACCTGGAAAAAGAAATACCTGGCCCGCCTGAAAAAATACGGCTTTGACAAGTGTATTCTCGCCATCGATGGTTTCCGTGTACAGTCCTGGTGGATGGAGCATAAAAGCCAGGACGCGCCGGATGTTATTTTCCGCAGTGACAAAAGTTTCGAGCGCTTTCTTGTCGTTGGAGAAAAGCTCCGGGAACAGCAGGAAACACGTGATCAGAAAACCCGAAAAGAAGAGCGTGAAACGCAGGATCGGGAAACACACCTCTCCTCGATCCGTGAGAAGCTGGAACGTGATAACGCCGATCTCACAGCCAGAATGCAGAGAAAATTAGAGACGTTACGTGATCAGCTACAGGAACTATCTTTTTCCTTATATATAGCACCGTTGCTTTATGTCTCTTTTATCGATGGTATTATCACCGTTTTTCATGAAAACGCGTCATGGGTTCAGGAACATTACCAGCCTCGCCTCGAAAGAGTGCTTGGCGTTCCTGTAGTTGTTACGGATGATCCAGCGGGGGTTATATAATAATGAGTAAGATCACGAAAAAACAAATACAGCTTATCCACATCGCCAAAAACAAGCTCGATATGGATGATGACACATATCGGGAGACGCTTTCAAGCCTCTATGGTGCCACTTCATCAAAGGCTTTGTCATACCGTCAGGCCGCGGACCTGATCGACCGTTTCAAGAGCTTTGGATTCGTCATTAAAAGCAAAAAGCCGGACAATATTATCCGCCTCGCCTCGCCGAAACAGCGTCGTCTCATCGAGGTTCTTTCTCAGCGCTTTCAATGGCGGGTTGCCAATGGCTTCATGCTCTGGCTCCAGGCGCAAAAAGAAAAAGGATTCATCAAGTCTGTCGAGATTAACGAATCCAGTGATGCAAACTGGGTGATTGAAAAATTGAAGTTAATGACCGGCACAAGCCGTGATAACATCAGCAAGCGGGAGCGTCCTCATGCGATGGGATAAAATAGATACGTCAGCTGTAACGCTTGATATGCTGCCCGAGGAGGGGCGGGAGATCGCCGAAATAATCGGCGTTGAAAGCTATATGAAACTTGTCCGTGAATACGGTGGCCGGAGCATCTACATTCACAAGCTCGATGCCGTCATCCGCATTCTCAGGGATGAGCAGATACGCGAGGATTTCAACGGGGACAACCACGGTGTTTTATGCAAAAAATACAATCTGTCCGAGAAACAGATTCGCGAGATTCTTGCCGCAAAAAGAGCGCCGCAGCTTACGTTATTTTAGGGTATGGGCTATGGTAACAAAAAGGCATTTTCTGGTTAAGTCCGGTTTTCGATTATTTAAAATCGTTTTCATTTTTTCCCACTTAATCCCGTTATTTCCCACCCATTCCCACTTTTTTCCTCCCATTTATCACATTCATCCATTATTATTTATCATATCTGACAACAACAAGGCATTTTTTACTGTCGCCCAATCGTTTCTTTCCAAAACATTCTTTTAATGCTTTTTCTAAATGAAATGTTGAATACTTACTGTGAAACCAATGACGTATTTTATGTATTGTTTTTCTTGGCGTTATAGGCCATGATTCACCAAATATTCGTTTTCCATTATTAATATAAAATTCCACAATATCTAATGGTTTCATTCCAATAGCTAAACCAAGTGCAATAATACCACCGGTTGACGTTCCAACAATAAGGTCAAAATGATCTACAATATTTATGCCCAAATCTTCTTCAAAATGAGCAAGTACTGCGGCGGAGAAAATACCTTTAATACCCCCACCATCAAGAGTAAGAATCTGAAATCTCTCATCCATCATTATCTTCTCTCAATAAATTTTGATTACACTTCAACACCCAACATGCTGACACACATTCTCCATACTATACAATATAATGAATTTTGCAGAACTAATCAATCCATATATTCCAATATTCATATCTATCTTTTCTTGTATCCCGTGATGTTTTTTCCCTTAGCGAAAGGCAGGCTGACGGAGCCGCCCTCATCCATGATATCCACCGGCGCGATACCGGTGAAACCGTGATCTTCCATTGCCTTTTTGTGAGATGCCGTGTCGAAACGTTTGCCGGGATAGGCTGTTTTGCATTCGACAATAGTACCCTTGAGCGACTGGACAAGGTCTTTGATCAGCACGAGGTCGGGGAAATGATGTCCGCCCGGTTCGCCGGAATGAAGTTTGACCGCAACCTTGCCTGATAATGTTCGTTCCGAGGAGATTTTGGAATAAATTTGCGTCAGGCTTTCGGTGCTGATGTCTTTTGTGAAAAAGACCTGAGGTGTTGACTGGGCCTCGGCGCTGCCGCTGCTGAAAAGCGAGGACTTGATCGTGGAAGCGACAGCAAGTCCCGCAGTGCTGTTCTTTAAGAAATTTCGACGTGTTATTGATGTTTTCATTTTGAGTTTCCTTTATCTGTTATGCATGTCCTCAATGCCATTTCCGGCCGGGTTTCTTGCATTTGGAATTTAATATAATATCATTATTTTGGAATGTGGTAGGCTGATTCTGGCATAATCTTGCACAATCCTGTTGGTGGTGCAAGTAATGTGTTGCGCGGTTATGTGCCTTTCTGTTATATTCAGCGCAGTCACAAACAAGATTCAGGAGGTACGAAATGCAGAAAAAAGAAACAGTGACAACACAGAATAACGATAACATAGAGCTTTCACAAACCATGCTTGCGCAAAGGATTAGCCAGTATGCCAGTGACGAGGGTGGTGTTAGTAAGATTCCCGGGTTTGAGCTGTACCGGATTGAGTCATTTACTGATCCCGTAAGCTATACTCTCGAATCGAGTATTTGCCTGATAGCCCAAGGGGTCAAGCGGGTTATGCTCGGAGAAGAAGTCTATGTATATGACGCCAACAATTATCTTATTACGTCTGTGGATCTGCCGGTAGTGGCGCATATAATCGAAGCGAGCAGCGAAAAACCCTATCTGGGATTACGTTTGGAGCTTGATCAGCGTGAGATCGCGCAGTTGATGGTGGACAACAACCTGCCGTCACCTCGTTCACAGAAAGCGAGCAGGGGTATAGCGGTAAGCGAGTTGAACCTGCCGCTTCTGGATGCTTTCCGGCGCCTGACCGACCTGCTTGCGCAGCCGGAGGATATACCGATCCTGGCTCCGTTGATCAAACGTGAGATACTGTATCGTTTGCTGATAGGGGAGCAGGGGCCGCGTCTGAGGCAGATCGGGGCAATGGGGAGCCAAAGCCAGCAGATCGCGAAAGCGATAACATGGTTGAAAGAAAACTACAAACAGCGGTTTCATATCGATGATCTTGCGGCTGATATCGGTATGAGCGCCTCGACTTTCCATAATCATTTCCGCTCTTTGACAGCCATGAGCCCGCTGCAGTATCAGAAAAGGCTCCGGCTTAATGAGGCGAGGACATTAATGCTGATCGATCATCTGGATGCTGCAACCGCGTCGTTCCAGGTGGGTTACGAGAGCCCTTCGCAGTTCAGCCGTGAGTACAGCCGAATGTTTGGGGCGCCGCCGTCGCGGGATATCAAAGGATTGAGCCGGGTTAATTCGATTTAAGAGAAATGTGTGTGGATGAGGGATGTCTTGCGTCATGCCATCTCTTTAAGGAAAAACAATAATGCGGAAATAAGTATGTTAGAAACGTGTTATCTCAAAGGAGGCAAAATGGCGGCAAGAGTCAAGTCTTTCACGGGTTCAATCGTTTTGATTGCTGTATTGATGTTCCTCGTTCCGGCAATATCGAAATCAGATGACACAATGGACAAGCAGGAGCGTCTGGAGTGGTTTAAGGAGGCGAAATTCGGCATGTTCATACACTGGGGGCCGTATGCCCATTTCGGTGGTGACTGGAATGGCCAGAAAGTCGCTCCCGGCGAGCAGGCCGAGTGGATCATGAAGAACATGAAAATCCCTGTCGGGGAGTATCGTGATGTTACCCGCAGTTTCAATC
This sequence comes from Candidatus Latescibacterota bacterium, assembly GCA_963668435.2. Taxonomy (GTDB): domain Bacteria; phylum Latescibacterota; class Latescibacteria; order Latescibacterales; family Latescibacteraceae. Next base: position 1,640,921 of record CAXXSC010000008.1, on the reverse strand, counting down.
CCGTGAAATTCGATGCTGAAGAGTGGGTGGAGATCGCCAAGAATGCCGGCATGAAATATATTGTCATCACCGCAAAGCACCATGACGGTTTTGCCATGTACGACTCAAAGACATCAGAATACAATATTGTTGACTGGACACCGTTTGGCCGGGATCCACTGCGTGAACTTTCCGAGGCTTGTAAGAAGGAAGGACTCCGTTTCTGCGTGTATTACTCGCACCGAGAAGACTGGGACCATCCGGGTGCATACGGGAACGGCTGGGATTTTGACAATGACTGGACCGAAGAAGACTGGGAAAAAGACCTGTACAGGGCTGACGAGAATGGTCGGACACCCATGATGGGTTTCGATAAATATCTCGAAGAAAAAGCCCTTCCCCAGATGCGCGAGCTCATGACGGAATACGGCCCCATCGGTCTGGTCTGGTTTGACCGAGGCATCTATACCCCGGAACAGGGGCGGGCATTTGTCGACCTGGTGCATACCCTCCAGCCCGGCTGCCTTGTCAACAGCCGTGTCGGTCATTATTATGACGAGCAGATCGGTGACTACCAGAGCCTTGGTGATAACCGTATGCCGATTGGCGGAATCGACGAGTACTGGGAGACCCCCCAGACCCTGAACGGCACCTGGGGCTATAACAAGTATGACAATCTGTGGAAAAATCCTCAGAGGAAGTCCTTGACCGTCTCGTGAAAATCGTGAGCTGCGGCGGTAATTACCTGTTGAATGTCGGGCCGACAGGCGAGGGGCTCATCCCGGAAGAATCGGTCAATATAATCGCGGAGGCCGGCCAATGGGTGCAGCGTAATGCCGAAAGCATTTACGGCGCCTCGGCAAGCCCGTTTGCAGAGCTTCCTTTCGGCTATTGTACACTCAAAGGCCGCAAGTTGTATGTACATGTCCGCGATTGGCCGAAAAATGGGACGATCCTTCTTCCCGGCCTGAGAAGCACGATTGACACCGGCTATTTTCTGACCGATAAAAATGTTACGGTGAAAGCCAGTTCGATCGCAGACGGTGTCGCGGTCAAACTTCCCGCAAAGCCGCTGGACAGCCCGATTACAGTGCTTGTCCTCGAATTGAAAGACAATATCAAGGTTGATTCGTCGATAGTCCGTCCAGGTGGACGGCGGCAGGATCGACTTGAATTTCCTCGACGCTAAAACCGCTGGCAAGACCATGAAACGCTATGGTACAGTCGGCAGGTTCCATATCTCGAAATGGACAGCGCCGGAAGACACCGTATCATGGACCATAAAAGTGGATAAAGCCGCTACCTACAACGCTTTTATCACCTATTCAGCAGTCGATTCGTTCAGTGGCAGGCCGTATTCTGTGAGTTTTGGCGGCGAGTTGCACGAGGCGACTGTTCACAGCACTGGAAAATGGTACCGGTACGGCACGTTTTCTGCCGGCACGTTCCATGTAGAAAAGCCAGGAACCTATACGTTAACAGTCCGTCCTGAAAATGCTGATAAAGACTATCTCATGTATCTGAAATCCATGATGCTCGTTCCGGAAAAAGACTGAAAAAACGCGATTCGAGTATAAGTCATTTATTGACGGTCTCGAGAGAAAACAGATGCATATACACTCTCATGCTCATAATGAAGCCGTATGCAATATTGAAAATAAACAAAAAACCCCGCGATTTTTCGCGGGTTTTTTTGTTTTCTGCAACAAGAATGGAACAATCAGTAGCGTTTCATTACATAAAAAACTTCACCGTAATACGCTGAATACTTGCTGAATATCTCTATTTCACGCTGAAATGAATCGAGCACATTCATCCAGTTCGGATCAGAGGCATACTTTGCCCGCAGTACTTTGATCCGTTTATCAAGCGGGGTGTAGAATGGTTCCCACCATGTGACATCGGGCAGCGCAAAATGTCCGATTACCTCAAACCCGTGCTTGCTGATTGTTGCGATATTGCTTTCAATATCAACCATGGCAGGATAAATCTCCGCAAAAAACTCACGGCATTCCTCGGGCGGATCAGGCTTGAGCCAGCTCAGCTCCGATGCGCCAAGTCCGCCGCCGGGAACCAGCATATCACGGCAGATATCGATTCCCTGCTCAAATCCTGCATGATACAGCGACCCTTCAGCCCAGACAAGATCGAATGATTCCTTTTCCATTCCCAGGTCATTCATATCACCCAGGATCGGCCTGATCTTATCGGAAAGGCCCTCATGCTGAACTCTCCGCCGAAGTTCATCCAGAAACGGTTGATGGTTGTCGATTGCGGTGATTGTCCCGTTTAACTGCGACGCAAGATCCAAACTCTGGGCGCCGTTGCCGCAGCCGATATCAAGGACACGGAGACTGTCCGTTGGTTTATGGCCCATGACCGGCAGGAGCATGTTCAGCGCTTTAAGTGTCAATTCGCTGTCTCCGGGGCCGAGGCGCGGAAATGATGGGTCGATAATTTCGTAGATATAGTCCATGATGTCAAAACGACTCATTGTATGTAACTCCTTTAAAACAATACGTATGGATAGCCCTTAAGGGCCATCACGGATAATTGTAATTTGTTTGGGAAATAGAGGAGTCAGAAGGTACACCACGACAACAACACATGAAATTGGCAGGCTTCATGTGTCCGGTCATACCCTGTGTCGGGTGAGTCTTCTTTACATTACAATGGTCATTCTCATGGCGCACAATGTAGCACATTTAATGTTAATTGTCAAATGCTTTGTGTCTCGACTCTTTCGGCCAATCAATCCAGTCGACCCGGAACTGGTTGTGGAGGTGATCGAGAAATCGTTTGCTTGAGATACTGTAATGGAAGCTCTCCGGTCCACTGGTCGGTTTTTTTTGTAATAAGTCTTTTGAAACTTTTCAGATGATAATATTCATTTGTGTTTACATCGGGCATTTTGTATTCTGAATGGCACATAAGCGGTCAAGGCCAGTTTTTGCCAATTGTAATTGACATTTTAACCAGAATACAAGGCTCTATGGATAATCCATTCAATTTGCTCAATGTTATATTGCTGCTCGGTGCCAGCCAGGGTATTTTCCTGTCCGTATTGCTTTTAAACCAGCATAAAAATAAATCGGCTAATAAATATCTTGCTACCATTCTGCTTGTTTACTCGGCATTTATCGTCGAGTCATCGCTTTCAGGGACAGTGATTGGACGACAGTTACCACACCTTCTCGGCCTGGCTGCCGGTGTAATATTCCTGATTGGTCCGCTTCATTATTTTTACTCACGCTCGATGATTTCATCCGGCCTGCCTTTTTCTGCGAAACAGTTGCTTCATTTTATTCCTTTTTTTGCTTTTTACCTCTACAATCTGTTTCCGTATTATCTGAAAAGCGGCGAGTACAAAATCGAGTATATCCAGAAGCTGGCGGAACAGGGGCAGCCGCTGTCAATTATTCTTTTCAACTGGCTGGCTGTAATCCAGGGTATTGTATATATGGCAGTAACGCTGATTTATTTGAAACAATACTCGCAAGATATAAAAGACAGATATTCCACTATCGATCGAATAAATCTCAACTGGCTTTTTTTTATAACCAGGATGACACTGGCGGTCTGGTCGCTTGGTTTTGTTGTAAAATTATCAGAGTTATTTGGCGTTTCTTCCTCTTTCGAGGCATTGATTCCGCTGTCGATCGCTGTTCTTGTTTATGCCATGGGATACCTTGGCCTCAGCCAGCCGGAAATAATCACGAGTATCGAGGAGCCAAAAGGTATGAAGAAATATGAGCGCTCCGGCCTGACAAAGGAAAAGGCGCAGAATATTCATGACAAGCTCATAAAACTCATGGATACTGAAAAGCCATATACTGACAGCAATCTGAAACTCAACCAACTGTCGGCAAAGCTTTCTGTCACTCCGAACCACCTCTCCCAGGTCCTTAATGACATGCTTCAGCAGAATTTTTTCGACTTCGTAAACCGTTACAGAATCGAGGAGTCAAAACGAATGATAGCGGATACTTCACAGCAGCAGTATACACTTTTATCTATTGCTTACGAAGTTGGGTTCAATTCAAAGTCCGCATTTTACGCTGCCTTCAAGAAACACACCTCAATGACCCCTTCCCAGTTTAAAAAACAGTCCATGTAATACACGTTTCCAATGTCTTGTTTGATTGCTTAGGGGCTAATTTCCTGCAGCTTTCTGAGGGATATTTCATTTTTTATGAGAAATATTGTCGTTCCCCGTTTCTCAATGCCTCTACAGGTGGTATTCACGTAAATCATTTATAAATAATTGCTAATAGCCTTTGTGTTTGGTGCTTCCAGGTTCTTTCCTATAGGTCAGGACTGCATGAAATTCTGTTTTTTGTTCTGACCTATAGGATCGGCCGATTGTTTTTCATAAATGAACGATCTTTGCCTCCGAACAGAATTGAACATCTGACAAAAAACATCTCAGGAGGCAGGCAATGGTATCAAAAACTCAGAATCAGCAGGACAGTATCAAGGAAACGGAAGAAAGTGAATACGCCATAATTTTTTACAAAATGTTCTTTCATGCGACATGGAATTTCAATTCGAAAAGCATTAAAGATATCCCCAAAACTCTTATCCTGATTATCTGCTGTGCGGCCTTTGCTCGTATTTCATATGCAGAGCCTAAACAGACTTCAGTGAAAACGCAGGAACTCGCCGAAAAAAGACTGGATATCGGGGGATTCCCGCTCGTGTTCTATTCGGATGAGACCAGGTTTGGCATTGGCGGCGGTGCACAGGTAATGATGGACGGAGACAGTGAGCGTTTTTCATCATCTCTCGGCCTGATGGCGTTTGTTACACAAAACAAACAGTACACTTACATTCTTGCACCGGAATTATATCTGGATAATGACAACTATAAGTTAACGGGGAATTTCGGTTATGTCTATTTTCCTGATTCATTTTATGGTATTGGGAAGGATTCGGGTAAGGAAAATAGTGAGGACTATACAGGCCGCCTTTGCCGGATTAATCCGATATTACAACGGAAAATAGGCCAGAATTTCTTTTTCGGAATTGAATACGATTTCGCGTATGGACATGTCTCCGATACCGAAAGCGGCGGGCAGCTGGCGAGCGGCAATATACCGGGCGGCAATGGTGGTGAATCGTCAGGATTTGGTGTTAATATGACATGGGATTCGCGTGATAACAATGTTTATCCCGTTAACGGCAGCTATCACCAGTTTACCGCGTCTTCATATGGTTCCGCACTCGGCAGCGATTACACGTTCAATTCATATCTGATTGATGTCCGGCATTACCGTCAAGTGTTCGGCTCACATGTAATTGCCTTTCAGGGGATTAGCTGTATCAATTCCGGAAAACCGTCTTTTCAGCGCATGAGCGATGTCAGCAATCTTGGTAAATATCTCCGTGGATATACTCAAAACCTGTTCATAGACAAAAACATTCTCGTCTTTCAGGTCGAATACCGCATGCCTGTAAGAGGCAGGTTCGGAGTCGTTGCTTTCGCCGGGGCAGGACAGGTGTCGGATAAAATCAGTAACATGGAGTTTCGGGAGTTTAAACCGGCGGGTGGCATGGGCATAAGGTTTGCCCTGATTCCGGATCAAAAAGTTAATTTGCGCTTTGATATGGGGATCGGGAAGGATGACAGCAGTGTTGATTTCAACCTTATGGAATCATTTTGAAATGGCAAGCCCGTTTGATCCAATAATACGATTTATTTCAATTTCAAAACACTAACAGCAAGGTGAGAATCGTGATTTCCAGCTATCGATACAAGGTACGTTTATATTTTGTCGTCACTTTCATTACAACTTTTACGCTCTGGTTTGCCGGTGCATATGCCAGTTTCAATGACGGAAGGAACGGCCTTTATTTACTGCTTATGCTGCCCGGCCTTATGGCTCCTTTTCTGATAAGTCTCGCTATGATTTTTACATCAGGTCACCGTGAACTGAAAAAGGATTATATCAACCGTCTTTTCAATGTTAAGCTGATCCGGCTGAACAGCCTGCCATTGATTTTTGTGCTGATGCCGCTCTCTGTGGTTGTGTCAATATTGATCTCCCTCTTATTCGGCGCTTCTATATCGCAGTTTCAACTGGCCGAGGGCTTCTCGTTTTCATACGGTTTTATTCCGGTGCTGCTGATCCTTCTGCTCGCGGCGGGATTCGAGGAACTCGGGTGGCGCGGCTATGCTTTCGACAGCCTTCAGAGCCGGTACACAAATCTCAAAGCGTCAGTAATTTTCGGAATTCTCTGGTCCCTCTGGCATTTTCCCCTGCTTTTTGTCAAGGACTCATACCAGTATGAGATATTCCATGAGAACATATGGTATGCGGCTAATTTTTTCGTCGGCATTATCCCGATGGGTGTGATTGTCAGTTGGATATGCATGAAAAACCGGAAGAGTGTGTCTGCCGCCATACTGTTCCACTTCATCGTCAACTTGTCTCAGGAGGCGCTCGCGATGACCCAGAATACAAAATGCATCCAGACATTCGTTCTTTTTGTTTTCGCCGCCCAAATTATAATGAGTGACAAAGAAATGATTTTTTCAAGGCAGTATGAGGAAGTGAGTGACAGCTGATGGTCAAGGCGTGTAAAACATTGCTTCCTTTTACTGTTATATGGATCGGACAGCTTCTATCTCGTGTGGGGAGTGGCATCAGCGCATTTGTTCTTGGCGTTTACTTTTTACAAGTGGTACCGGTGTTATGCCGAGGACGGCTATGACGGCCTTGCCGGTAGGAAGCCCCATCCGGAGAAGTTCTGGAACCGGATACCGTCCATGGTGAAAGAAAAGGTGGTGGACATTGCGCTTGAGCTTCCCGACAAGTCACCGCGTGATCTGGCCTGGTATATCACTGACAGCTACGGTTATAACATCTCTGAGTCGAGTGTTTACCGGATACTCATGACCTGATCACAAGCCCGGCATACATCGTGATATCGGCTGACGATACGTTCAAGCATCCGACGAAAGAGGTGCATGAGCTCTGGCAGACTGACTTCTCGTACTTCAGGATAGTTGGCTGGTGATGGTCCTGTCTTTCCACCGTCATGGACGATTACTCACGCTATATCATTGCATGGAAGCTCACGAAAACCATGAACGCGGGTGATGTCATGGCAACACTGGACATGGCGAGGGAAAAGACCGGCATTGATCAGGTTCATGTACAACACTGGCCACGCTTGCTCTCGGATAACGGTTCTATCTCTCAGGTGAGTTAAAGAAATATCTTGAGGAGCAGGATATGGTCCACATTCGGGGCGCCCGCTATCATCCTCAGACGCAGGGCAAGATAGAGCGCTGTCACCGCTCGTTGAAAAATGTTGTAAACCTGCAGCATTACTACCTTCCAGGTGAACTGGAACAGGAGATCAAGGCCTTCGTCGATCATTACAACAATCAACGCTATCACGAATCGCTCGATAACCTGACGCCTGCTTACATGTACTGCGGTAGGAAACGGAAATGTCTCAATCTTCAGGATAAAATCAAGCGTGAAACGCTGAAACTCAGGAGAGCCTATAATCTGGAGAAAGGAGTTTTGAAAAAACATTTGCTGATTGAGAAAAGTACACCTTAACTTTTTTACTACATTTGTCCAGAATGTTCTGACGACATACAATTGTAATAAATAAAAAAATCCCTGTTCTGCTCAGGGATTTTTTTATCGCCGTAAACTGTTGTCAAGTATGACTGTTTAGATAACAGTGACATTCTTGGCTTGCGGGCCTTTCTGGCCTGGTGTGCTTTCATACTCAACAGCCTGGTCTTCCTGAAGAGAACGAAAACCCTGCGCGTCGATAGCGGAATGATGAACAAAAACATCTTCACTGCCGTCATCGGGTGTTATGAAGCCAAAACCTTTTTGATCATTGAACCATTTGACTTTTCCTGTTGCCATAATTGCAACCCCTTGCATAAGTGAGATTGTGACATCTCAAAAAATCCCTCAAAATATGTAATATAGAGAAACGGTTGAGGGTAATACCATTATCTCAATAAAAAACAACTTTTTTACCAAGATGAAATTTTCCGAACAATTATAGCAGAAGGAAAAGCGCGGATAATCTTTACTGGAAAAGCATGTTTTGTTATAAATATAGTTATTTTTTAATATTGTGTCAACAGATATCTTTTAATTTATAATTATTTTCGATTGATCTTGGTTGCTATTGGCTAAGGTCGCCATAATTCTTTGCCTGAATGCTCATTCAGACTAGTTTGTCAGACCTGCCCTTTTCAGCTATTAAGCAAAGCGAGCAAGCGAAGGATGGTGGAGGCGGCGGGAGTCGAACCCGAATTCGACGGTTTTTGCAAGTCTTTTAAAAAGCAGGATAATACGAAATATATCGAGAAATATATGTGAGTTAACTATTCTCAGAATTTATTAAGAATTATCAGAATTTGCTAGAATATTCTCCTCGAATACTCCCGTTTTACTCCCGCGAAAAAATATGCAAAATGTCACGCTTTGAGTGTCCTGATTCTTTTCGATTGAACAAATTTTCCAAAAATTGGCATTGACAGTAGTTCTATAACGAGCTATACTATATAGAACTAAAATATGGAGGTGCCATGAATTTTGATTTGCTGAAAAAAGCATGTTTGGAAGTAATGGAGAAAGCTGAATACGTTGTTGTTACAACTATAGACATGAGAGACAGACTATGCTCAAGAGCGATGTTTAATATGAGATGTGTCTCTCAGTACCCTCAGTTACAATCTTTTTTCCATACGCAAAATGATAGTCTCCTTGTTTATTTGTCAACAAACACTTCATCGGACAAAGCGAGGCAGTTACACAGAAATCCGCAGATATCAATTCATTATTGCGAACCGGATGGCATCAATGATGTAATGCTTGGTGGTGAAGTGACCATGACACAGGATAATATAATCCGCAATGCATTATGGCAGGATGGCTGGGAAATATATTTCCCGGCAGGACCTGAGGACCCTGACTATACGGTGATTATTCTGAAGCCCTCGCGTTGCCGTGGATGGATTAATAATAAATCATTTGACATTGATCTGGACAGTCTGGAGCAAACATGAAATATATGGGCGGTTTCCTTATTGCCAAAATTCACCAAACATCAAATAGGATTTTTTCGCGGATGCTGAAGCAGCACAATATTCATCTGAATTCATCTCAGGGCCGTATTATGTTCACTCTATGGAAGAAAGGCCCCATGTCGATTTCTGAATTAGGGCATAGCACGTCGCTGGGCAAGTCAACACTGACAAGTATGCTTGATATACTTGAACGGGATGGCTACATAAAAAGGATGCCTTCGAAATTGGATCGTCGTGTTATAAAAATTGTTGCATCGGAGCTCGATGAAAAGACCCGGGAGTCATGTGTTTCAGCGTCGGAACAGATGACGTCGATATTTTATAAGGACTTTTCCAGAGAACAGATTAAGATTTTCGAAAAGAATCTTTTTCGCATTCTGGAAAATGTTGAAAAGTATGGAAAGGATATGACATGAAATACTCTTTTATTACGGCGATACTACTCACTGCGTCGATTTTTATAACAGCATATACCTCTTCAGAAGGCTTATGCGACAATAAGGATAGTAACGAAATATTGTTTATCGATTCTCTGGACGGACAGACTAATAATGGATGGAACGTAAAACCCTCTGTTTTTGACAAGCTCGATAGTAAAAATACATCATGTATTCTTCACAATGAAAAAGGAAAGTATACATCACAGCAACCTCAGGTTGGAAACGAAAATTGGAAGAATTATCGCATCGAAGTTGAATTCTACTCAATGGGCGGTGGTTGGACCGGCATTGATTTTAATATGCAGGATGACGCTGTCAATGGCTGTAACATATCGGTGTATACTGATGGGGACGGTAGTGAATGCTGTTTTGAGTTCGCAGGTTGGCGAGATAAAATGTTATGCTGGAAGTTATACCCGTACTCTCAGGAAAAAGTAAGTATTCCACCTGAAACCTGGCAACGCTTGCGAATAGATGTCGGCGAATCAATCGCGAATGTGTATCTGAATGATGATGCGGAACCTGTTTATACTGTATTTGATATGCCTTTTTCAAGCGGCGGTATTCGATTAATGACGTATTTTTGTAAATCCGGTTTTAGAAATCTCAGGATTACACAATTGAACCGGGATGATATCAAACCGATCCTGTGTGACCCATGGGGCGAAGCCCGTCGAAAAGAGGTAATCGGCAACTGGCTCATTTCTCCCGTTTTACCGAAAGAAGAAGCTGAAAGCATTATTATTCAGAACGATTGGCAGGATATTGTTGAATGGCAGGGCGTAAATGGAGATGATCGGGGCGTTATCGATTTATCAGAACGCTATGGAATTTGTGAGGAAAAAAGTGTTGTTATTGCGAAAAAAACAGTTCAGTCTCAAAACGCTGGAGCCAAGAACATCCTACTCACGTATACTGACAGAATGCAAGTATATGTAAATGGTGAAAATGTCTTTATTGGACCACCTCGCGAATGGTTTCATGAAGAGCGGTCGAAGCATGGATTTAGCCGGTTGTTACCAGATCAATATCGGATTGAATTACCGCTTCATGAGGGTGAGAATAACATAGTACTCCTGTCAGAAATGCGCGAGCCCTTGTTTGGATGGGGGTTCTGGATGAGATGGGAGTAAATCATGATATCATTATGGATCATTTCATCTACAGATATGGTGGAGGCGGCGGGAGTCGAACCCGCGTCCGAAAGCCGGCCCTCAGGGACATCTACGTGCGTAGTCGATGGTTAAGTCTTACGTATAAACAGGCACATCGACAGGCCGATTTACACGCCAGCTCTCTAAATTTTCGCGTCAGGACCGAAAGCGAATCCCTCAGCTATCCCGCCAAGTCGTCGTTTCATCCCCGATGGGCGGGCGCATACGGGGTGAAACGGGTAGCCTAATTAGGCAGCCATTGCAAAATTATTATCTGCAACTAGATTTTTTCCGGCCTTTTTACGAGGCCAGGCCGGGACCTCGGCACGCAGTCCAAAAAGTCCATGCCCCCGTCGAAACCGTATCGCCCCCACAGAAAAAAGGTCGAGTGGCACAGGGTGTGTCCTCTCTGGAAAGAAGATGCGGGACAACAGCCCCGCACTGTACTTGTAATATCGCTAAAAATTCTCCCAAAGTCAACTCAGCTGATGTAAATCCTGCAACCGGATGTGATTATAGACGTTCAATGCCGGTATCCAGTATAATGTTGTGATTTTGCCGGTTCCTGCAAGGCTGCGGCCATAAGAAGAATGTTGTTTGATCTGAACTGGAAAGATGTTTGGCGTAATCACATGATAAAATGTGGTAATTATGGCTTTTTTCACTTGCTCTGCTCTTGAAAAAATAATATAATCGTATTCATTTTTAATCGTATATTAGAAAATATTGATATTCTCGTTTTTTGTAACTGTGTGACATTTTTTTGTCTGAGCCTGTAACACTTGCAATGAAAGGTTGAAACGCTGTTTTTCCTTTTGTTTTTTTCCATTAATTATGCGTGTTGAATCTGAGGCCGTCATCATGAAAAGCGACAAGAAGAAATACCTGTATATCTGCGATAACTGCGACCATGAGTTCTATTTGAAAAAACTGGCCAAGGACCGGCCGGTGGAATGTTCACGATGTGGCGAACGAACGGCTTATTGCGATTTTGTCGATGTGGAAGTTAGCGTCGAGAAAGAGGACGGTGATTCAGGTGATCCTGTTGATGGTTTCGATCTTATGAGTTTCGGAAATGATACTAATTTCGACTAGCTGATAGGTGACGCAAATCATGAGTTTATATTCATTCGCTGAGAGTGGAGGCTTGCCGTGATACTGTCAAAGTATCGGCCGGACAGAAACGTCTGACCTGCTCTCGGTTTTGTTTTTTATGCGGTATTGAATGCGGAAGTCAAAATAATGGATAATGTTACAAAGACTGCATGGTCGGTTGGCGACTCGATAGATCTGTATGGTGTAGACCGCTGGGGGCTGGGATATTTCGATGTTTCTGCCGACGGCGAGGTGGAAGTTTGTCTCGAAAACGAAAATAAAGGCACGAAAATAAGCCTTCTCGATATTATTTCCGGTCTCAAGGAGCGCGGCCTTGAAATGCCGGTGCTTCTGCGGATCGGTGATATACTCAATTTCCGGATACGGCACCTTCATGAGAGTTTCAACAAATTCATACAGGAGTATGATTATCAGGGTGAGTACCGTGGTGTATATCCCATCAAGGTCAACCAGCAGGAACAGGTTGTCGAACATATCACCGATTTCGGAAAACAGTTTCATCACGGGCTCGAAGCAGGCAGCAAGGCGGAGCTCCTCGCTGCGATCTCCTTCCTCGATGATCCCGAGGCCTGCCTGGTCTGCAACGGTTACAAGGATGAAGAATTCGTCGATCTGGGGCTGTATGCCCGCAAGATCGGCATCAACTGCATTTTCGTCGTGGAATCGCCCGGTGAAATCGATCTTATTCTCGACCGCGCTGAAAAACTGAGTGTCGATCCCGGAATCGGGCTTCGTGTCAAGCTGTCAGCCAGCGGTCAAGGCAAATGGGCGGCATCCGGTGGTGATCGCTCGGTCTTCGGCCTGAACATCACTCAACTGGTCGAGGCGGTCGATGCCCTTCGTGAGAAAGGCAAGTTGGACTGTCTCTGCCTTCTCCATTACCATATCGGTTCCCAGATTCCCAACATTCGAGATATCCGGTCCAGTGTGCAGGAGGCCTGCCAGGTGTACAAGGGCCTGTGTGACGAGGGTGCTCCCATGCGCTATCTCGATCTTGGTGGCGGCCTCGCTGTCGATTACGATGGTTCGCATACGAACAGCCCGAGCAGCCGAAATTACTCAATGGACGAGTACTGCGCCGATATTGTGGACACCATTATTCAGAATTTTCAGGAGACCGATGTCAGGCATCCGACCATAATTACGGAATCCGGCCGTGCTACTGTCGCTCATTATTCGATACTCCTTTTCAATATACTCGATGCCAGCAGGTTTGAGCCGCTTCCGATTGAAGGCGATTTGCCTGAGGATTCTCCTGAAATTCTGAACAACATGAAAGACGTCCTCGATAACCTGAGTGTCTCCACTGTCCAGGAGTGTTTCAACGATGCCCTGTATTTCAAGGACCAGCTTACGCAGGCGTTCAAGTTGAGACGGATTACACTTCGTGACCGAAGTGTGGGAGAGACTATTTACTGGAATATCATCGGCGGTATCGGCAAGCTGATGGGTGAGATGGAGTTCATTCCACCGGAAATGCAAGTGATCCCGTCGCTTCTGTCCGATATTTATTACGGCAATTTCAGCCTCTTTCAGTCCCTGCCTGACATCTGGGCGATTAACCACCTGTTCCCGGTCATGCCGATACACCGTCTGGGCGAAAAGCCCACGCGCGAGGGCATCATTTCAGACATTACTTGCGACTGCGATGGTGTTATCGAACAGTTTGTCGATCTGCACGGTACCAGGGATTCTTTGCCGCTTCATGAGCTCAGGGAAAACGAGGAGTATTACCTCGGTGTGTTCCTCGTGGGCGCCTATCAGGAAACTCTCGGCGATCTCCACAATCTTCTGGGGGATACCAATGTGGTTACCATCGAGTTCAAGGAGAGCGGCGGCTACGAAATCACTCGCGAGCTCGAGGGCGACAGTGTGGCCGATGTCCTGAGTTATGTCGAATACGAGCCCAAGGAGATGCTGAATCGTTTCCGAAGGCTTGCCGAACGCGCGGTAAGCAGCGGCAAGATCAGCGCGCAGGAGCGCCGCGAAATCCTCGATGCCTATTCCGCCGGTATGCGCGGATACACATATTTCGAAAGATAGTATTAAATATAAACAGGAGTTTTGCGATGTCGAGAGTTCTTATAATTGGAGCCGGGGGCGTTGGCCAGGTTGTCACCCATAAATGCGCACAGGTGCCTGAGGTTTTCACTGACATCTGCCTTGCCAGCAGGACTGTTTCCAAGTGCGAGGCTATCGCCGCGCAGCTTGACCGTCCGATAGAAACCGCCCGTGTCGATGCCGACAACGTGCCTGAGCTTGTGGGACTGTTCAAGTCGTTCAAGCCAGACCTCGTCGTCAATGTGGCGCTTCCCTACCAGGATCTCACCATCATGGATGCCTGCCTCGAATATGGCTGCGATTATCTCGATACCGCCAATTACGAGCCGCTGGATGTCCCGAAATTCGAGTATCGCTGGCAGTGGGAATACCAGGAGCGTTTCGAAAAAGCGGGGCTTTTCGCACTGCTCGGTTCCGGATTCGATCCCGGCGTGACCAATGTTTTTACCGCCTATGCTCTCAAGCATTATTTCGACGAGATCAGCGAGCTCGACATTGTCGATGTGAACGGCGGCGACCACGGTCAGCATTTCGCCACGAATTTCAATCCCGAGATCAATATCCGCGAGGTAACCGCTCCCTGCCGTCACTGGGAGAACGGCGTGTTTATCGAGAGTGGTGCGCTGTCGACAAAAACGGCATTTACCTGCCCCGAGGGGGGCGGCACCTACAATATCTACCGGATGTACCATGAGGAGCTTGAATCGCTGACAAAGCATATCCCGACACTGAAAAAGGCCCGTTTCTGGATGAGTTTCTCCGATAACTATCTCAAACATCTCGAGGTGCTCCAGAATGTCGGTATGACCCGTATCGACCCGGTTATGTACCAGGGGCAGGAGATCATTCCGCTGCAGTTCCTCAAGGCTGTACTGCCCGATCCCGGCGACCTTGGCAAAACCACCACGGGACGCACCTGTATCGGCAACATAGTCCGCGGTGTAAAAGACGGCGCTGAAAAGTCGGTATATGTCTATAATATCTGCAACCACGAGGCCTGTTTCCGTGAGGTCGGCTCGCAGGCAGTGTCCTACACGACCGGCGTTCCCGCCATGATCGGCGCCATGATGATCCTGACGAAAAAATGGGGCGGCAAGGGTGTTTTCAACATGGAGCAGATGGACCCCGATCCGTTCATGGAGAAACTGAACATTCATGGCCTTCCCTGGACAGTGAAAGAGCTCGGCCCCGACGACTACCGCGATTTCGTCTGAGCCGGAAATTATCATTTACGCCTCCCGGTGATAACGCATGGCTGTGATCGGGCGGGAAGATGCATGGTTTGCATTTCCCCGGCGCATCATATTATTTTTCCGGATGTCCGGTGCTGAAGGCTGTTCTCAGAATAACCGATAAAGCTTGATTGGCAGATTCATGTTCAATATTGATACATTCGACAGCGCAAAATTTCCGTCGCCCTGCTACATTGTCGATGAGTCGGCCCTGAGGGGAAACCTCATGGTGCTTGATTCTGTCCGCAAGGAGTCCGGTGCGAAAATCCTGCTTGCACTCAAGGGATTCGCCATGTTCAGCCTTTTTCCGGTGATCCGTGAATATTTTGACGGCACATGCGCCAGCGGGCTTTATGAGGCACGTCTCGGCCGCGAGCAGTTCGGCAAAGAAGTGCATACTTTTTCGCCAGCGTTCAAGGATGACGAGATCGGCGAGATCGTTTCCATCAGCAACCATGTCGTTTTCAACTCGTTCACGCAGCTGGAACATTTCAGGGATAAAATAGCAGCGGCGCCGTCCCATGTTCGTTTCGGGCTCCGTGTCAACCCCGAACACTCGGAGGCCGAGGTCGATCTTTACAATCCCAGCGCGCCGGGTTCACGTCTGGGTATTCGTGCCGCCGATTTCGAGGGGCGTTGCCTCGATGGTATCAGCGGGTTTCATTTCCACACGCTCTGCGAGCAGAATGCCGATGCCCTTGAGCGCACACTTGCCGTGTTCGAGGAGAAATTCGGCGGCTGGCTCCACGATCTCGACTGGGTGAATTTCGGCGGCGGCCACCATATCACACGTGCCGATTACGACCGTGATCTTCTCTGCCGCATCGTGAGGCGGATAAGGGACAAATATGATGTCGAGGTATTTCTCGAGCCGGGAGAGGCAGTCGCGCTCAATACCGGTGTGCTTGTCGCCACGGTGCAGGATATTGTCCATAATGATGTCGATATCGCCATCCTCGATGTCTCGGTGACCTGTCACATGCCCGATGTTCTTGAAATGCCCT
The DNA here is from genome assembly GCA_963668435.2 of Candidatus Latescibacterota bacterium. GTDB lineage: Bacteria > Latescibacterota > Latescibacteria > Latescibacterales > Latescibacteraceae. The sequence goes on along the minus strand of CAXXSC010000008.1, from coordinate 1,624,865 downwards.
ACCGGCCGATGATAGAGGGGGCCGGAATGCCGGGCGAGAAACCGCATCTTTACCGGTTGGGCGGCGTTTCATGCCTTGCGGGTGATGTAGTCGGCGATTACTCTTTCGACCGGAAACTCTCTGTCGGCGACAGGCTTGTTTTTCACGATATGGCACATTATACAATGGTCAAAACGACGATGTTCAACGGTGTCCGTCATCCCTCCATCGCGATCTGGCGGCCCGCTGACAGCACAATCGAGCTTGTCCGCGAGTTTACGTATGAAGATTACCGGTCACGTTTGTCATGAGAGGTTTTTGTGGATAACGATCTGACATATCCGAAATTCCTGGAGAGTGAAATAGGCAGTGTCGCTCCCGGCGATGCCCTCTTTTACGTGATTCCCGCACCGTACGAGAAAAGTGTTTCCTACGGGACCGGAACAGAAGCCGCACCCTCGCATATTCTCGAGGCCTCCCAGCAGCTGGAGCTTTTCGATGGTGTTTCCGTTCCCGCTGAGCGCGGCATTTATACCGCGCCGACCGTAGACTGTTCCGGCAGCCACGAAGCGGCCCTTGCCCGTATCGCTGCTGTCATCGAAAATGCCATGCATGATGGTCGCATTCCGGTCACCCTCGGTGGCGAGCATACTGTCACGAACGCCGCTTTTCAAGGGCTCGAACGTTTCACCGGCGAGGTCGGCATCATCCAGTTCGATGCCCACGCGGACCTTCGGGACAGCTATCAGGGCAGTCCTTTGAGCCATGCCTGTGTCATGCGCCGCGCAATAGACGCCGGGTTTTCCTCGATCCAGATAGGCATACGGAGCCTGTCGCCCGCAGAACATGAATTTCGGCAGGACCATCCCCTGCTCACCTGTTTCGACGCTGTCGATATTGAGAAAAGCGGGATGGATTCATTCTCTGTTCCCGGCAGCTTCCCGGAAAACATCTATATCACGTTCGATGTAGATGCTTTCGATCCCTCGATCATGCCGGCTACCGGCACACCCGAACCGGGCGGCCTCAACTGGTATCAGGCCATGACAGCACTCGAAACCATCTGCTCCGCACGTAATGTCATCGGCTTCGATGTCGTCGAACTTGCCCCGATCCCCGGCCTTCACCACCCTGACTACACTGTTGCCCGGCTTATTTTCAACCTGATGGGCCTTATTGTTCGCCGGGAATCATGAATCGAACGGTGTTTCCCATTGCGGATAACAGTTTTATGACTTTCTTGCAGCACCCCGTTCTTTCACACTTTTCTTCCAGCAGTTGTGATAAATCTTGTGCTCATGGTGATCTGGATCACAGCCGGATCGGAATATTATGTATCACTATTAGTTTGGCGCTTCGCCCCGCATACTCGAATACGGACTACAATAATCATTAATCAGAAAATACTTGATATTTACATGAGAAACTTTTATTAGTTCATAGGTTTTATAATCCGTAATTTGAATGTCGGTAATATTTCAGTATATCACGCTCCAATTTTATTCTCAATAACATCTTTTTTCACAGCCGCGAGCAACGCAGGTGCCTTGATGTACAGCAGCTGATTCCTGATTTGTTTTTTATAGAGGAACGGAATCGCTGTTTTTATAACTTCAAAACAATTGTTCATGGTCTGGGGCCACAAACGGGAGGATATTTGTATGAAACTGATCGATGTCAAGTCCGGCAGAGCAATCATTTTATTTATATCAGTCCTGTTTGTGTGTTTGCTATCTGCGAGTTCTTACGCCATTTCCGCAACTCTTGTTGTAAAAGTTACTGATCCCATGTTGGGAACTCCTTGTTCGGACGCTACCGTTAAACTTGACGGAACGGTGGTGGGTGTGACCGATATGTGGGGTGAGTTGGTGGTCGATGCTGTAGCTTCTTGGCGTACCGTAACAGTAAGTAAAGATGGATATTATAAATTTGAGAGAAGCGTGCAGGTTATTGATAACGAAACTACAAAGCTGCAAATGTTTCTCAATAAGACTGAGAATGACACAAGCGGCGGCGGTGTGAGCGGAACGATAACGAACGTTAAAACCGGTCAGGGGGTAGGCGGGGCCGTTTTCAAGGTGCAACAGGGAACCGCCGGAGTGTCCACGGGTACGGCGAACGATCAGGGACGTTTTGCCATGCCCTGGCTCAATCCGGGTGAAAGCACACTCCTTGTTACAGGTGAGGATTTCTATTCAGTCAACCAGGGAATTACAGTCGAGGCGGGATATTCCTCACATCATGACCTTTTCACTGTACCGAAAACACAGGAAGGCACCGGGGCCGTTGCTGGATGTGTCAAGCATTTAGGAGAGCCCTCGCCAGGTGCAAGAGTAACTTTGGAGAACAGCACAGGCGCGGTTACCGTCACTGAGACTGATGAGAACGGCCAATACAGTTTTGCCGGTCTCACTCCCGGAGATTATTATACAATTACTGTTGAACAGGGGGGGACAGAAATAGAGAAGGTCACTTCCCTTGAGGTCCTTCCCGACGAGACGAACAACCAGAATTTCGAGCTCGAAAAGGCATCCCCGGGTGCTCAAGTTACAATTACAGTCATCGATGAAAAGGACGAGGCCCCTATTGCCGGCGCGGAGGTTCGGGCTGGTGATGAACCGCCGCTAACGACAGCCGAGGACGGAAATGTCCAGTTCGAAGATGTCAGCCCCGGAGATTTTGTGTTCAGCGTGTGGGCGAAAGGCTTTGAAGCACATAATGATACAATAAAAGTGGATGACGGCGGGAAGTACGTGCGAACTGTCCCGATGAAACAGACTACCGGCACAATTTGGGGCAGGATATTTAATAGCGATTTTCCTGATACTGGGATCCCGGGGGCAACCGTGACCTTATCACCTGGAGGCCAAACTACTGTTTCGACAAGTCAAGGGCATTTTACGTTCGACAGCCTTCCGCCCGGCTCATATACGGTCCATGTGGCCAGGGATGGTTTCAAGGATGTGGAAATGAGTGCCGAGGTGAGAGCCATCGAAACGACGCAATTGAAAATATACAGCTCAGCGGTAGCAAATCTCAGCGGCAAGGTTGAAAATACCGATGGTGATGCTGTCGAGGGCGCGATTGTTTCATTCGGTGAGGATAACAGTGTCGAAACGGGCTCCGATGGCAATTTTCTGTTCGAGGACAATGAATCCGGTGAATATGAGCTTCATGTCAGCAAGGATGGCTATGAGGATCACTCCGAGACAGTCACGATCAGTGGATCGGAGGATTTGGAAAAAACAGTCACTCTTGTTCGCTCGACCGGAGCAATTTTGGTCAAGGTGTCAGATATCAATGAAGATGAGTCCCGTCTTGAGGGCGTGACCGTGACACTTTCGCCAGGCGGGCTTAGCGCAGTCACGAATCCATACGGTGAAGTTTGGTTCAACGATGTTGAGCCGGGCACCTATACTCTGACCGCGGTGAAAGACGGTTACAAGACTGTTGAGGCCAGTACGACAGTTGAAGGTGCTGAAACGAAAAACGTTACTTTATACACATCCCGTGAAATTGATGTGAAAGGGACAGTTGTCAATATCTACGGCAATCCTGTTCCTGATGCACAGGTCAATGTTGAGCCTGGCGGATACCGCACAATCACCGGCGATGACGGTACTTTCAATCTGCCCGATCTTCTTGCCGGAAAACGCTTTATCATCAATATCAATGCACCTGATTACAATCCTGGGGCGGCGCTGACTGGCTTTGTCTCCGATAATACCACGAATACGGTTTCTGTGCAGCTGGAACCGAAAAGCACAGGTGACGCCTACATCAGTGGCAAACTGGTAGATAGCAATGGCCAGCCGGTTGACGGGGCGGACCTTTTCCTGAACGGCGATTCCGTGGGGCAGACAGATGGCGATGGCAATTTCCTGATCAATAACCCGCCAGGCACTTATGTGCTGACCGTATCAGCCGATGGTTATAGAGAAACGCAGGAACTTGTGACATTCAGCGATTCACAGACATTTTACAATCGTCTGGAGATATCGCCGGCAGATGGCGGCGGCAATGTCTCCGGTATTCTCTGGAGTGCCGATGACGCTCCTGTCAACGGTTGGAATGTTGCGTTGAGTAACGGTGAGACCACGCAAAGCGATGCCGATGGAGCGTTCATATTTACGGATGTCCCTGTCGGCGATTATTCGATCGTTGCCTCGAATGGCGATGAAGAAACTGCGCCGGTTTGGCTGACTGTGGATGATGGCGCCACGAGCGATCCGGTCATTTTTGTCGGTCAGGGCGAAGCGCCGTTGGCTATTCAGGGCACTGTCAGGGATAGTGAAACGGGCACCAAAATAGACGGAGCACTGGTCACTGTCGAGCCGGGCGGATACAGCGCGGTGGCAGAGAACGGTATTTTCTCGGTGAACGATCCTCCTGCGGCAAGTAACTACACAGTCACAGTGACAAAGGACAGCTACAGGGATTGCCAGGTGTTCAACGTGCTTGTCAATGATGCTGGACCAGCTCCGCAGCTGGATGTTCAGTTGCCGCCCGAGCCGCTCCCGGAAGTGACAGGTGTTTCCGCCAAGCGTATGGGCTGGGATGATGGTGGTGCTGTCATCGTTTCGTGGGCACCTTATCCCGCCAGCGATAAGATTTGCCAATTCGACATCTATCGTTCGCAGAATCTGGAGTTCACGCTTGCATTCAATTCTTTAAAAGTGAGCGATATCAACACAGACAGCGAGGGCCGGATGAGTGCCGTTTTGGTCGGAACAGTTTCTATGCCAGAAACTTGCATGATCCTCGATATGACTGCCGATATGGATGTCAGCGATTATTACTATTGGGTGCAGGCAGTGGCAAAGGACGGCAGAACGAGCGGATTTGCACCGTCCTCAGTCATGCTTGCCGTGGAAGAGCCCGAGCTTGCTCCCGAGGAGATCGCTCTCACGGGGAATTACCCCAATCCATTCAATCCCACGACTGAGATCAGGTATTATCTCCCGGAAAGCGGTCATGTGAAACTCAGTGTCTATTCGGTTTCCGGCCAGCTTGTTGAAACGCTTATAGACGGTACTGTCGGCGAGGGCGCGCATCAGGCAATCTGGTCACCGGATACGGAGGCCGCCGGTGTTTATTTCTGTGTACTCGAATCGGCGGGAACACGCCTGATGAAAAAGATGACGTTGCTTAAATAGCTGTTTCTTTATGAAATATGCCGTAGTTATCGTTGCTGATTATGGCAGGTGGAGGTGTCCAATGGATGCCTCCTTTTTTTTGTGCGGCTTTCGGAATCTTGTGAGGACTTCGACGGGGATACATCCGTTGTTTTCACCTTGCGCCGAAGTTTTCTGCTGTACAATCCAGCTTTTTCCGAGTGTGGGAATGGCTGGCGCAGATGTGGCCATTGCGCTAGTTCAATGCAGGATTTGGATAGTTTTAGATGAATGACAACGAGTTTTACTGGTTGAGCTTGAAGCGGCTGACCAGTTTGCGGAGGTTCGTAGCCTGGAGTGAAAGCTGACGGGCGGCTTTTGTCGCGTTCTCCGAGGTGACAGAGTTGTTCTTGGTGACATTCTCAATCTGATGGAGGTTTTTGTTGACATGAGAAAGCGCGTCAGCCTGTTCGGTGGAGGCTTCGGCAATCTCTTCCATGAGTTGTGTTACCCTGTTGACACCCTCGACGATTTCGGTCAGGGATTTTTGTGTCTGAAGTGCGATAAGGTTGCCGTGTTCCACGCTTTTCAGCATATCCTCAATAAGGCGGGTTGTCTGGCTGACTGCTGTGGCTGTGCGGTCGGCAAGGTTTCTGACCTCGCCTGCCACTACTGCGAATCCCTTGCCGTCCTCGCCTGAATGCGCGGCCTCGATTTCAGCGTTGAGCGCGAGAAGGTTTGTCTTGCTGGCGATGTATTCGATAAGGGCGAGGACCTCGTTGATATTGTCTCCGGCGTTTTTGATCGATTCCATGGCTTTCACCATGCTCTCGATGTCATGGGCACCGTTATCAGCCGATTCGCTGACCGTTTTTGAGACCTCGTTGGCACGGTTGGCGTGTTCGGCGTTCATGGTTGTCTGCGCGCTGATCTCGGAGATAGAGCTTGCGATCACCGCGATGCTTTCTACCTGCTGGACCGCGCCCTCTGTCAGATGTGCGCTGCCCTTGACAAGCTCGCTCGATTCGGTTTCCACCTCGCCGGAAACCTCGTGAATGCGTGACAGGAGCTCATTCAGTTTCGAGGTCATGCCCTGCAGCGCCAGACCCAGTTTGTCGACTTTCGAGACAAGCGTTATGTTCTCGGAAATATCTCCTTCTGCTATCCTGCTTGCATGGGTGGCCTTGGTGTGAAGGCTGTCTGACATGGCATTGATAGCGTCACCCATTTGGCCGATCTCGTCCTTGGAGTGGATCGCGAGCTTATGGGAAAAATTACCGTCCGTGACCGTATTGAGGGCCTGCATGATATCGCCGATCGGATCGACGATTCGGTGAACGAACACAATGGATACCGTTGAGATGAACACCACAGTGACAAACAGGACCAGGAGTATTATCGAGAGAAGGTGTTTTTTCGACCTGAAAATATCCTCATCCGGCACTACTACCACAACACCCCATTCGCCGATTTCCAGCGGTTGGTAAACAAAACGGGCGTCTTTGCCGGTAATGGGATCGGTTCCCTGCTGGACTCCGGAATATTTCATGCTGATGTCGCCGATGAGCTTGTCGACATTGAGATCGCCGAATTGGTCACGGATATCCCGAATGTTAGTCGTGAAAGTGATATCTTCCTCGGGATAGGTGATCAGCATACCGTTCTTATAGATAATGAAAACATAGCCGCCCTCATAGATATGCATATCATTGAAACGCTGGAGGAACTCACCAACATCGATATTGAGACCGGCAACACCCCTGAATGTGCCGTCCGGCCACTTGATCGAGGTGCAGATGGTCAGGAACCGGGCATCGTTGAATGTCCAGGGCGGGACGATCACGGAGCCATTAATCCGTTTCGGTGCCTGATAAAAATCATAAATGTCGATGTTATAGAGATGCTGAATCAGTGTGCTGTCGCGATTTCCGGTGACAAAGGGAAGGAACTGGCCGTTTTCACCGTGGCTGAACAGGAAACCGTAGTCCGGATCGTGGCGGATTGTTTCCGGCGGAAGCGTACTGAATTTCTTGTACAGCTTTAGCGCCTCTGCCCCAAGTTTTCCGGTGTCGATCGATATTCCCTCGTTGACGAAAGCCACCATCTCATCATTATTGTAGGTAAATTTCTCGCCCTCGCCGTCGAAAGCGTCAGGCTCGTATCCGGCAAAGGTGGCGACAATCCAGTCGCTTGTATCAAACTGTTTTTTCAGCAGCTCGATGATTTTGTTTTTGTTGTAGGTCATCTCGACAGTGAGGGTGTTCGCTGTCGATTCAACGATCATGAGGTGGTTGGATAGCAGCTTATCGATATCTACAGCGATGTGCTCTGTAATCTCATGGACATACTGCATGGAGGACGAGACAGCGTTTTTCCCGGTGACATAGCCGACAACGAGTGTCAGGAATATGAATGCCACAAGCAGGCACAGCGTAATAATGACAGTAATTTTTTTGCCGATGGGCCAGTCCCGGAAACGCACAGAATACCTCATGGATTGATCAATGACGCTCTGATTATGCAATACTGTAATGGATGCCGATGCGTCAGTATCGCACATGCAAGCTGAATTGTAATCCATTTGGCTGTTTGATACAAGGCTTTTCTACTGAAAACGGAGGCGGCATGTACTGAAAATATTATTCGATACTGAATCGAATTCGGCTTTTTGGGGATATATCCGTGATTCTGTCCACAACACAGAATACAAGAGACCGGTTATGATACCAGCTCGATTTTAATCAAGAGAATTCCTCGGAGTTTACTCCGGGGTATAGTTTGTTTTTCTGGATACTATCCTGTCACTCCGTGACATCCTTCCCTAAAATAAGGCAGGCATCGGCGGATGCTTTTATTTAAGAATATGGCACAGGATAGTATTTGCACCCCGGAGGATACGAAGCGCAGCATTGTGCGGCGAAATAGGAAGGATAATTAGTTTGGGGACGGATTTTGATGCCTCGGAGCGCTGCCCTGGGATGATTCTTTGAAAAATACTTGTTTTAGCGCCTCTAAAGTGCAATAATATTATGAAACATACATTGATTAGATATACCCTCTCAGATTGGTGGATTGTTCTGTCGGGACTAGTGCCCATTGAAATAATGAATACGGACTGTTTCAGGCTATATTCACGGAAGAAACCAGTATTAATAAAGCGAAATGATACATCTTAACCAGAGTTTATCAGGATGAAAAAAGAAATTTTCAGGAAAGTGGCGCTTGAGCGGCTATCCTCACCAGAGCAGCTCGATACCCTGCTGGTGGTTACCTCGCCCAAAGGATGGGTGGCGCTTATCGCTCTTTTCGGTCTTCTCTGTGCGGCTATCCTCTACGGTTTTATGGGAAGTATCCCGACCAAGGTGAATGGACAGGGTATTCTGATGAGGAGTGGTGGTGTATTCCGGCTGGAAAGCCTCTCGGGTGGTCGTGTTATAGCGGTGAATGTGAAAGTCGGCGATATCATCCAGAGCGGACAGGTGGTGGCCCGTATCGAACAGCCTGATCTCATCGATAAAATTGCCGACGCGCGCTTCCAGATGGAGAATTCGCAGGATATTTTCGACTCGACCATATCCAGCCAGGAGGAGGGAGTCGGCCTCAGGCGTCAGTACATCATTCAGCAGAAAGAGAATCTTCAGCTGGAGATCGATACGTTGAATGACAATGTGGAGAACCTCGAACTGACTCTGGCCAAACGGCGTGAGTTGTATGACCGCGGCCTTGTTACCCAGAACGAGATCCTGTCACTCCAGTATGATATCGACAAAATGAAGTTGACAGCCGAGAGCAAGAAAAACTCTCTCAAGCAGCTTGACGGGGACCTGATCCGTCTCGAGACGGAAAATAAATCCCAGGTCATGGCCGAGTCGGCAAAAATCGAACGCCAGAAAATCAACATAGATATACTGGAAAGCAGTCTCGAACGGAATTCAAAAATCATTGCACCCTATTCCGGGCGTGTGATCGAACTTATCGCCGATACCGGTGACCTGATTGGAGCCGGTGCTCCGGTTATGGTGATCGAGCTTCTCGGCGAGAATATGAACGAACTTCAGGGTGTTATCTACTCGCCGCCTTTCGATGCGAAAAAAGTTAAGTCCGGCATGAAAATCAATATCGCTCCCAGTTTTGTCAAGCAGGAGGAGTTCGGTTTCATGGAGGGCATTGTCGTTGATGTTAACGAGTACCCGTCCACAAGCGAGGGTATGATGCTTACCCTTCAGAACGATACGCTTGTCCGGATGCTGTCAAGCGAGGGGCCGCCCATAAAGATTACGGCCGCCCTGATTCCCGATGCCACAACAGTCAGCGGGTATAAGTGGTCCTCTCCGAAAGGTCCGCCGTTGCAGATTCAGTCGGGAACTTTTTGTTTCGCTACGATAACAGTGACACAACAGCGCCCAATAACACTTGTGATACCGATTCTGAAGAAGTTCATACTTGGTATTGGCGGAAGCCGCAATAAGAGTTGATATATGCTTGACAATCCTGAGCGATGGCTCAATAAAAAAGTCAAAGTCCCCTCCATACTCCAGATGGAGGCTGTTGAGTGCGGTGCCGCATCCCTGGGAATGATATTTGCCCATTACGGCAAATTCATGCCCCTCGAACAGCTGCGAATTGAATGCGGTGTCAGCCGTGACGGCAGCAAGGCGAGCAACATGCTCAAGGCTGCCAGGAAATTCGGTTTCACCGCGAAAGGCTATTCCGGTGAGCCGGACAGGGTGCATAACTTCCCGCTTCCGCAGATTATTTTCTGGAATTTCAATCACTTTGTTGTCCTCAAGGGTGTTGTCGGCGACAAGGTCTATCTTAACGATCCCGCCACCGGCCCGAAAGTCGTTTCAAAGGAAGAGTTTGACCAGGCTTTCACCGGTATCATCCTGACATTTTCTCCCGGCCCCGACTTTGAAAAAGGCGGTGAGAAAAGCTCCATCGTTCCCGCGCTGGCCTCTCGTCTCAAAGGTGTCAGGACTGCCCTTATATTTGCAGTGCTCGCCGGGCTTTTCCTTGTTGTTCCCGGTCTTGTTATCCCCATTTTCTCAAAGATATTCGTTGATAATATCCTGGTGAACAATATGCACGGCTGGATTCGGCCGCTTCTTGTTGCGATGGGTATAACTGCTATACTGAGGGGTATTCTCACCTGGTTCCAGCAGCGCTATCTCCTGCGAATGGAGACGAAACTGGCGCTGGCATCATCGGCGAAATTTTTTCGGCATGTGTTCCGGCTGCCTATAGATTTCTTCTATCAGCGGAACGCCGGTGAAATCGCGAACCGTGTTCAGCTCAACGACCAGGTGGCCCAGCTTTTATCAGGTGAACTTGCCACCAATATCATCAACGTGATAATGATCATTTTTTATGCATTTCTCATGTTGCAGTATGATGTGCTTCTGACCTCCATTGGCGTTTTTATTGTCGTGTTGAACCTTGTCGTGCTGAAATACGTATCGACACTCAGGACCAATCTCAATCAGAAATTCCTGCAGGAAAACGGCAAACTCATCGGTATTTCCATGAGCGGTCTCCAGATGATAGAGACACTCAAGGCAACCGGGTCGGAAACGGAATTTTTCGGCAACTGGTCCGGTTACCAGTCCAAGGTACTCAATGCTCAGCAGGAGATCGGCGCAACGACACGCCTTCTCATGGCCATGCCTGCCTTTCTCCGTTCGCTCAACGATGTTGTCATCCTGACCCTGGGGGGCTTAAGGGTGATGGAGGGGCACATGAGCATGGGTATGCTCATAGCGTTCCAGAGCCTCATGCGCAGTTTCATCGCACCGGTCGACCAGATGGTCAATCTCGGAAGCCGTATTCAGGAAACCACGGGCAACATGAAAAAACTCGACGATGTTCTCAAGCACGAGCCGGACGAGATTTTCGAGCTTGACGAAGATGACGGTCAGGGGCTGGAGGGTTATGATAAAGTCAAGCTCGACGGTTATCTCAAGCTCGAGGACATAAGTTTTGGTTATAACATCCTTGAACCGCCGCTTATCGAGAATTTCAATCTCGAGCTCCGTCCCGGCGACAGGATAGCACTTGTCGGCGGCACAGGTTCGGGCAAGTCGACAGTAGCCAAGATCATCACCGGTCTCTACCGTCCCTGGTCCGGAACCATGTATCTTGATGGTGAGCCGATTTCCACCTATCCGCGTGAGATTATCATCAACTCGCTGGCCTCGGTTGACCAGGAGATATTCCTTTTCGAGGGGACTGTCCGCGAGAACATCACCATGTGGGACAAGACAATACCTGATGGGCAGGTGATTCAGGCCGCGCGTGACGCCTGCATTCATTACGACATTGCAGCCCGTCCGGGCGGATACGAAAGCAAGGTTGACGAGAATGGCGGCAATTTCAGCGGCGGACAGCGACAGCGCCTCGAGATTGCACGCTCGCTTGCGAACAATCCGAAACTACTCGTGCTCGACGAGGCCACCAGCGCCCTCGATACGAAAGTCGAGGCTGAAATTGACAAGACAATCAGGCGGCGCGGCTGCACGACAGTCATTATCGCACACCGTCTGAGCACGATACGCGACTGCGACGAGATCATTGTCCTTGATCACGGCAAGATTGTCCAGCGCGGCACACACGATGAACTGATCGATCAAGAAGGGCTCTATGCCAATCTTGTGAAAACCATGTAGTTTTTTTCGGGATCGCTATGGCCGATAGTATTCAACAGGCATTTGAGGAGAACGGAGTGCTTATCCGTGTCGAGGGTAACAAGCCGCTCCTTTTGAATGACGACCGTTATGTCTGGATGTTAAAAAGCGGATTTGTCGATATATTCTCCGTTCGCCTCGAGGACAATGAGCCGGTTGGCGCGCTGACTTTCATGTTCCGTCAGATGCCGGAAACGCTGATCTTCGGTTTCGGCACAGTCAACAGCGGTTCACATTCCCTGGTCGCCCGCGGCACGACCGATACTTCGCTCTATCAGGTGACCATTGAGAAATTCAAGGAGATGGCGGAAGACGTCATGATCCTTCTCGAACTGCACGAGATGATCGACCAGTGGATCGACTCGATCTGGGAGCGTCTCCGCTCCGGACTTCCGCCACGTAACAGTATCAACCTCGAAACATTCGGCGAGCTTTCCTTTGACAAGGGCAAGGACTACCGCTCTGAAAAAGGTATCGGCTGGATCAAGCATAACGAGGGCAAAAGCCTTCTGAACAGCCGTGAGGATGTGGAGATTGATTTTCCGGACGCATATTTCCCCGTTTCCGATGCCATGTGGCTGAGTGCGGCAGAAAAAGTGTCGATAGAGCATTATCACACACTTAAAATAATCCAGCTCGATGCGTTGTGGTCGTCGCTGGAACGTTTCCACTCTGTTGTGCAATACCTCATCGAGGACCTGCTCAGGATTCAGAAACAGTCAGACAAGATCAAGGTCATAAAACGTGCAGAGAACGATCAACAGACTATGAGCACGGCTATGACTAATCTTGCCATGGTTCTGACTCGTGAAAGCGATGCCCTTCTTCAGAGCACCAGCGATCCTCTTCTTGCCGCGCTCCGTATGGTCGGTCGAAAGCAGGGGATAACATTCGAGGCTATGCCCGAAATGCAGAGGAAGCGTGAAATCAAAACCGATCCGCTCGAGGATATTGTCAGGGCCTCCCGTGTCAGGTACCGCAAGGTCGTTCTCGGCGAGCGTTTCTGGGAGAAAGACTGCGGCCCGCTTCTCGCGTATAAAGATGAGGGTGCCACCCCGGTCGCTCTTCTACCCTCCTCGACAAGAAGTTACGATATTGTCGATCCGGCCGATAATTCCCGTCGCCCTGTTAATGAGAGCATTGCAGAGGAACTCGAACATTTCGCCTATTCGTTCTATTCACCGCTGCCCGAGCGCAAGCTTGACTGGAAAGATCTCATCAAGCTCGGTTTCCGTGGTAACGGCCGTGATATCGCTATGGTGTTTTTCATGGGCATTATCGCCGCCCTCCTGGGATTACTCACACCGGTGATCACCCGGGTGTTCTTCGATGACGTTATACCTGAAGTTGCGGTGAACCAACTCTACCAGATGGGTTTCGTGCTCCTGATGGCTACTATCGCGATTGCCATTTTCGAGTTAACCAAATCGTTCGCTCTCTTGAGGATCGAGGGTAAATCGGACTCGTCGCTTCAGGCCGCTGTCTGGGACCGTCTCCTGAAACTGCCTATTCCATTCTTCAGGCGTTTCCTCGCGGGTGATCTTGCTGAACGCAGCATGGGTATCAATGCTATCAGGAACATCCTGTCCGGTGTGACCATATCCTCGGTGCTGTCGTGCATCTTTTCGCTTGTTTTCTTCCTGCTCATGCTTCGCTATGACAAAAGCCTGTCAAAACTGGCGGCTATCATCGGTTTCGTGTCCATTGTCATAACAATGGTACTCGGCCTTTTCAGTATACGGTTCCTCAAGCCTTTGCAGGAAATTCAGGGACGGATTTCCGGTCTTGTCTACCAGCTAATCACGGGTGTGAAAAAACTTCGTATCACCGGAACGGAAAACTATGCGCTCGAAATGTGGTCAAAGGATTATGCCGAGCAGAAAAGGCTGGCTTACTGGGCCGGCGTGGTGGAGAACGTGGTCGAGACAATTACTGCGGTTCTACCGGTTTTTGCCTCGATGATACTGTTTTTCAAGGTTACCGCCACAATTACGGATCCTGAAAAGACTGGTTTGACAACGGGAAAATTCCTCGGATTCATGTCGGCGTATGGCAGCTTCCAGGGGGCGCTCATCGAGATGAGCATGGCCATTATCACTTCCATGCATATTTTCCCTATCTACCAACGCCTCAAACCCATTCTCGAAACCGAGCCCGAGGTAGATCCCTCTAAAAGCAAACCGGATCAGATTACTGGTAATATTGAGGTCAATCATGTCAATTTCCGATACAAGGCCGATGGGCCGCTTGTTCTGCGGGATGTTTCCATGACAGTCCGAAGCGGTGATTTTGTTGCGATTGTCGGCGGTTCCGGTTCCGGGAAATCGACGCTTATCCGGCTGCTGTTAGGATTCGAGGAGGCTGAGACGGGCGGTATTTATTACGACGGTCAGGATCTTGGCAAGTTCGATGTTACCGAAATACGTCGTCAGATCGGCGTTGTTCTTCAGAATAGCCTCATTATGTCTGGTTCGATATTCGAAAATATCGTGGGCTCCGGCACCTCCGGCCTGACCATTGATGATGCATGGGAGGCCGCACGCATGGCCGGCTGTTATGACGATATACAGGAAATGCCCATGAAGATGCATACCATTCTGCCTCCGGGAGGCGGAACGCTTTCAGGTGGACAGCGTCAGCGTATCATTATCGCGCGGGCGATTGTCAAAAAACCCCGTCTGCTGATTTTCGACGAGGCTACCAGCGCGCTCGACAACAGAACACAGGCAATGGTGAGTGAAAGCATTGAGCGCCTGCAGTCGACACGTATAGTTATCGCGCACAGGATCAGCACTATTATCAATGCGGATATAATATACGTGCTCGATAAAGGAGAGATAGTCCAGACCGGAACCTATAATGAGCTGATCGGCCAGAAAGGTCTTTTCGCCGATCTTGCGAAACGTCAGGTGCTGTAGCATCCGGATCGACCCACTGTTCCCTACCGGAAACGGCATACTGTAACAACAATACAGACTTTACTATATATTATTTGCAAGGATGTCTGCGATGATGCCCAGAATGAAATACTGTATACTGCTTTTTGCCCTGTTTGCGCTTTCCTGCGGTTCCGGCGGAGATCTTGCCACGAAACGTGCCCGTCGGGCCGAGCGTGCCAGGGGCGACATTGTAATCGGCGCCGTGGCGCCCTGGAAACAGATGGAGGGTTCCTCTCGTTGGCACGCATGGCAGGGGCTCGAACTTGCGGTCGACCAGATCAACAAGGCTGGCGGGATTTCAGGCCGTCAGGTGCGGATCGAGGCCAGGGATGATAACAATTCCGTCGTGCAAGGCAAGAAAATCGCCGCCGAGCTTTCAAGCGATCTCGATGTCGTTGCCGTTCTGGGTCATCAGAATTCGAGTATATCGATAGCTACTTCGGTCGTTTATCAGTATTACGGCCTCCTTATGCTATCGCCGTCATCGAAAGATCCTGAACTCACCGAAAGGCGCTTGCCGTATGTTTTTCGTATCGCTCCCACCTCGGTGAAATATGCGGAAGCCCTTGCAGATTTCGCAGTGGCAAAAGGCTACGAGCAGATAATCATTTACAACGAACAGGATACATTCGGGCGAAATTTCGCCAGTTCATTTTCAGCCGAGGCTTATAGCAGGGGCATAAATATCATCGATCACAAGACATTCATTCCGACGAAAAATAATATTCTTTACCGGAAGAATATCCTCGAGTGGAAATCCCAGTTCGATTTCGATGCCATTTTTATAAGCGGTGATGATGAGGCCATACCCGATATTATCAGGCTCATCCAGGAGAATGGCATCGATGTGCCGATTTTAGGGCCGGAATATTTCAGCACTCCCTCGTTCCATGAGGAACTGAAGGGTGTTGGCCTTCCCATATATGTGCCTTCGTCGGTTCATGTAGATTCCGGGAGCCAGGCTATGAAGCAGTTCAGGAAAGCCTTCAGTGACCGTTATGGCTATGAGCCTGACCGTGAGGCCTGTCGCTGGTACGATGCGATGAAACTTCTCGCCCACGCCATGGAGACAGCTGGCTCGACTGTTCCTGATAAAGTCAGCGAAACGCTTCACGAAACAGTGAACTGGCAGGGGGTTACCGGCACGATCTCTTTCGATGAGAAAGGCGATATTCTCAATACTGACATTTCTGTCGGGGATATCCTGGCACCTTAAATGTTGGCAAATGAGGTTTTGCCTGCGCTGCTCGAGAATTCGTCAGGCATTGTGACCGTTTACGGAACAAGACTGGATTGTTGTCAGCGTGGCTATTTGCAGACGGATACAACAGATGGATACAGAAAGAATTGAAAAGCGTCGTGAGATACTCGAATCGCTCGGATCTGACAGCGAATCGGTCGGGGCGCTGCTTTCATATAATGACAGTGTTTACGAAATTCCGCCCTATGATACGATTAGCCTGCCTCTCGACGATGAGCCGCATGTGGCGGTATGGTCTGAGTATTATGATGAAGCTCGGGACATCGGCGCATTCGAGGCTTTGAAAAAGCACATCGTTCAGTTCCGTTTCCCCATACGGGAAGGGATCGATGCCAGCACTGAGTATGCCGCGGCAGTAAGAAAAGGGCAGTTCCCTGAGAGCCTATTTGATAACGGACTTCAGCTCGAACGACCGGATCAGCTTGAGTTGTATCTCTATCCGACAATTGCCGGACAGGTGCCGGTGCTCGTAACCCATGACCGTCATGATTTCGAATCGCTTTACCGGGCGATTCTTCATAAATCGAATCCTGCTCCGGTGCTTCCTTCGGTCGGAGCTGTCATTATAGCGGGGTATAACAACTGGGACAGGATTCACCGTTTGAAGGACGTTTTCAGGAACGGGATGGGTGCTCTTTATACTGATGCCCACTGGAGTTCAGAGTTTACCCGGATACGTCAGACACCGTCGCTGTTCCGTGACACGTTCATTCTTTTGAGCGATGACTGGTACAGCGGTGTCAACCCTGATGATCTGGGTGTCGATGGGACTGACTGGCGTGCGCGCTCGGTTGTCATTCGCCGGGAACACGAGTGCACACATTATATAACCCGCCGTCTGTTCGGATCGATGCGGAATAACATTCTCGATGAACTGATTGCCGATGCCGCCGGTCTGATCGCATCAGAGGGGCAGTTCAATGCCGAATCGTTCCTTCATTTCATAGGACTCGAAAATTATCCTGACTATCGTTCCGGTGGACGGCTCGAGCACTATCTGGGGGATGTCGAGCAGGGTACTGCTGCTTTTGACTTGCTCAAAACCTGTGTTGCCCGTGCCGCGCGGAATGTTGAATCCGCAACTGAAAATCGGCGTGACAGTATGGATGCCAAAAGTCTTAAGATACGTCTGATTCTGACCCTCGTTCAGTTTACGCTCGAGGAACTTGCCGCCGACAACGCCGATGATTCGATCATCGAGGTATTCGACAGTGTTCCGGATTTCAGTGTGTGAATTGGGAATTGTTTTATATATTAAGGGCACCTCAGTTAATTCTATTGTTGCCGGTGAGCGTATTTTTAAGCGTCTGACTGCGTTCATGGAAGATCGATTTATCTTCTTTATAAGTCTTTACTTCCATTGTTTTGTCAGAATACTGAAAAATATCGCTCATGCTTGGTGAGCGAATTAATAGAGATACCCTTCTGCTTTGTAAGTATACTGCCAGATGAATAGGCACGGCAGTGAAAGGTAACGCGATGAAACGCATATTACAGGAAAACTCTGGTTCTCTTCTCTTGGGAATTATGGTTTTGCTGATGTTCACGTTTTTTTCAACGGCCGGATTTGCTCAGCAGGCGGCTGGTGGTGACGGGGCGGGCCTGAGTCTTCTTGCGACCATGCGGACAGCACTTGAGAAGAATCCTGATATAATGCTGAAAGAGTCGCAGATTCTGTCGAGTGAGGGCCAGCTGTTTTCCGCGCAGAGCCAGTTCGATCCCAGTCTCCAGCTCAGCCTCGAACAGGATCGAAGCGATCAGCCGGAACTTGTGGATGATCTGGATCAGATATACAATACGACTACAAGTCTCTCCCTCGGAAAAAAATTCGGCAATGGTATGTCTGCCGGTTTCGGCGCAGATGTGCAACGGATTGAGACTGTCTCTATCAGTCCATATATCGGTAACACCCCTTACAATCTCAACCAGGCGGATGTTTATATGGTTGTGAACGTTCCCCTGCTCAGGGGGCGCGGTTTCGATGCAAACGGGGCCTATGTCACGGCTGCCGATACTGAATACGAGATAAGCAAGCTTACCTATTTCTACGCAGTCAATGAAAATCTTGTCACCATTGCCGGCGCCTATTACGATTATCTTGCAGCGAAAGAATCTCTCGATATAATAAAAGCATCAGAGGCACGGGCGGAATCCAATATGGAGGAGACCCAGGCGCTTATCGATGCCGACGAGCTTCCCCGCGCCCGGATCAGCCTTTTTAAGGCAGATCACGCGGACAGGACAAGCAGCCGCTTGCGCTACGAGCAGGTGCTGCGTTCTTCACAGCACGATCTCGGACTCAAGCTAGGTGTGGATATCGATGAAATCGACACCCTGCCGCTGCCGAGCGAAGATTTTATCGATCTGTCCAGCGACGATATCGGCAACATTATCGCCCATACGCAGGCAGTTGTTGATATGGCGCTCAGGCACCGTCCCGATTACATTGCGCTCAGCAAAAGCAGGGATGTCTCCGAAATCATGCTGAAAATGGCAAAAAACAGTCTTCTCCATAAACTCGACGTACAGATGAAAGCCGGTTATACCGGTGCCGCGGATGGCGACGATTTCAAAGGATATTATTCCGCGTTCTCGCAGGATATTCCCGGCGCAAACGCCACATTGACCTTTAATTACGAGTTGCCGTTCAAAAACAGGTCTGCCCGTGGCGATTTTCTCAAACGCCGTTCGGCAATAGAGCAGGCGACAATCCAGCTTGACGAGTTCACGCGCTCTATCCAGTCTTCGGTTATGCTGGCAATTTCCAATCTCGAATCACTGTATAACCGTAAAGTGCTGTCAGAAAACAATCTGCGCCTTTATGAGGAAGTTCTCGAGAACGAGCGGATAAAGTTCAGACGGGGCATGGCGACACAGTTTGATGTCATCAATGCCACCGACAAAATGCTGAACGCCCAGATCAATCATGTTCAGTTGTTAAGCGATGTTTCGAAAGCGGTTGTTTCGTTCCGTTTCATTACAGGTACACTGATAGCGGCAGAAGGAACGACATTTACCATAGATATACAACGTTTCACTACGTTACCGGATATTCAATGACCATGTTCTTGCTTAGGATATATCAAGTAGCGCCGTAATCGATGAGTCTCAGCATACGTAGACGCTCATCAATGGTTTTTCATTTCCACAGGCATCGATAACGAATACTATCAATTGATAAACCGAGGATACTACTGTGAATCTCACCATGCGAAAAAAGATAATTGGTCTGGCGCTTCTCTCATCCATTGTACCGCTCGTGATCTTTTTCGTGCTCCTTGTCCAGTTTCAGGGGGTGGTGACAGATAAGACGAGCCATGAGTTGGAGAATGTCTACAAGTCCAATGTGGCGCAGATTGCCAAAGACGTTTACAATCTTTGCAATGCCACCAATGATATCATCCAGCAGAAAATCAACAATAACCTGAGTGTCGCCACCCTGATTTTCGATCGCGTGGGTTCGATACGGATGTCGTCGAAACAGGTCGAATGGAACGCGGCCAACCAGTATACGAAGACGATATCGAAGATATCGCTGCCGGAGATGCTTGTGGGTAACCGGAGTTTCGGCCAGAATAACTCGTTTTCCTCGCCAACACTGATTGTCGATGATGTCCAGAAAATGCTCGGGTGCACCTGCACCATTTTCCAGCGCATGAACGAACAGGGCGATATGCTGAGGATTGCCACCAATGTCAAAACCGAGAACGGGCGCCGCGCAATCGGCACTTTCATTCCCGCAACGAATCCCGATGGGGCCGCGAATCCTGTCGTCACGGATGTCATGGCCGGAAAAACATACCGCGGGCGGGCATTTGTGGTTAATGACTGGTATCTAACCGCCTATCAGCCGATCAAAGACAACAGCGGCAAAGTGATCGGTATGCTCTATGTGGGCGAAATTGAGGCAATTTCCTCGCTGAAGAACGCGATCCAGGGTATTGGTGTTGGCGAGACCGGCTATGTGGCGGTTCTCCAGGGCAAGGGTGACGATCGGGGGATGTATATCATTTCAAAGGATGGTGAGCGGGATGGCGAAAATATTTGGGATGCAACCGACGTTGACGGTAGGATGTTTGTTAAGTCAATAATAAACAAGGGAGAAGCAATTGTTGGCGATGGGGTCGATTTCGAGATGTACAGCTGGCAGAATCCCGGCGAGGCCTCTCCGAGAAGAAAACTTGTCGCAATTTCCTATTTCGAGCCCTGGGACTGGGTGATTGTTCCCGGTGTCTATGAAGACGATTTTCTGGCATCGAGGCAAGAGATCACGGGTGAGGCTAAAAATCTCTATGTGAAACTGATAATCAGCGGCCTTTTCATCATCGCATTGTTTGGTTTTGTGGCTTCATATTACGGAAATATCCTTGTCCGGCCTTTCGGATTCATCAACCAGATTGCGAACGATATTGCCTCGGGAAATGTCCAGGCAGCGAGGAACAGCATTGCCGAACGGCTTGAAAACATACGCGGGAGGAATGTTATATGGGGTGTTGTCACCAGCAACGATGAAACAACGCGCCTGATTGAGTCGTTCAATACGATGGCAGAGAATCTCAACTCCCTGATAGGGCAGGTTCACAACGCCGGTATACAGGTCAAGTCCTCTTCGACGCAGATAGCCGCCTCCATGCGCCAACTTCAGGCAACCGTGACCGAACAGGCGGCATCGACTCGCCAGGTTTCAGCAACGAGCGGTGAGATCGCTTCGACTGCAGTCAGGATTGGGACGACAGTGGATACGCTGAGTGTTTCTGTGTCCGAGACTGCCTCGCAGGCCGACATTGGGCAGGCCAGCCTTAACAGTATGGAAGATGTTATGAAAAGCATTGTCAATGCGACAAGCACTATCTCTTCCAAGTTGGAAACAATCAGCGAGCGCACGCAGAAGATTTCCAATATCGGTACCACTATCAACAAGATATCCGACCAGACACACCTTCTCTCGCTCAACGCCGCAATAGAGGCTGAAAAAGCTGGTGAGTACGGGCGCGGTTTCTCTGTCGTGGCACAGGAAATCGGCCGTCTTGCAGATCAGACCTCGGTCGCCACAAGCGATATCAAGTACATGGTCGACGAGGTGCAGCTCTCTGTCTCGAATGGTGTCAAGGAAATCGACACATTCACCGCGGATGTCAGGACAGGTGTTGGCAAGCTCCAGTCGATCGGCACTCAGTTCGGCGGTATTATCGACCGTGTTCGCTCGCTGGTTCCCGAGTTCGAGGCTGTCAAGGGCAGTATCAACAACCAGGAGCAGGGTGCGCAGCAGATCAGCGACGCCATCAGGCAGCTTTCTGAAACGGCTGATCAGACCAAGGAGTCGATCAACGATTTCAGGGATGCGGTTGAAAAGCTCAACAGTGCGGTCACAGGGCTGCAGAACGAGGTCGCAATCTTTAACATCAGCACTTGATCGAGAGTCGAACCGCCTATGCTGCTTATTACGTTTATATGTGGAGGGGATCGTTACGGTCTGGGAATAGAGCCGATACAGGAGATCATACCCCTCGTAAACTGCAGGAATATCCCCCGGACGCCTGCTTATGTCGCTGGTATTTTCGATTACCACGGCGATATAGTGCCTGTAATCGACCTGAATGCCCTTATCAGCCGCAAGCCTTCACGTGGGCTGTTCAGCACCCGTATAATTCTAATTAATTATCCCGTGGATAAGGACAGAACGCGTATTCTTGGTCTTAAGGCGGAGATGGTCGCCTCATCGTCGTCATTCACAGAGGACGATATCGTCTCCCCGGGAATAGCGCCGGAACAGGCGCCATATCTTGACAGGATTGTCAGGGACGGTGAGGGGATGATACATATACTTGACTTATTCAAGCTGCTTCCCGACAAGCTGAAACGGATACTTTTTACCGAAGAATGATATGCCGCAACTGATGGATAAAAGAAAAATACCGATTGATACGGTTCAGATAGAAACTTTTGTGGCTGACACTATCGGGCTGGATATTTCGATGACTGGACGTGAGTATTTCGCCGGAATTGTCGGGGAGCACATGGAATCCCTCGGCATCAGGAGCACGGAGGAATACCTTGCCGGGCTGAGAAACGATTCCCGCTTGAAAGATGATCTTGTCGAGCGTATTGTCGTGCACGAGACCTGGTTTTTCCGGGGGAAATATTCCTTCGAATATGTAAGGAAATACCTTCGGGAATGCTGGTTCTCCCGACACCATTCGGAAAAGCTGAGAGTACTCTCTTCACCGTGTTCAACCGGTGAAGAAGCGTACAGCCTGGCCATGGTCCTGCTTGCTGAGGGTATCGGGCCTGACCGTGTACAAATAGATGCTGTCGATATCAGCAGGAAAGCGATTGAATCAGCTGAACGGG
Organism: Candidatus Latescibacterota bacterium; assembly: GCA_963668435.2. Classification (GTDB taxonomy): domain Bacteria; phylum Latescibacterota; class Latescibacteria; order Latescibacterales; family Latescibacteraceae. The sequence goes on along the minus strand of CAXXSC010000008.1, from coordinate 1,602,541 downwards.
GATTGTACAGGCAGTCGTCTTTCCGGGACAGTACAAGCAGCGCCCCGGAAAGATATTTTCAGCATGAGAACGGTACCTGGCAGATCGATAGTAAAGTTCGGGAGATGGTGAATTTCATTCATGGCAATCTCATCGAACCGGGCTTTCTTGCCGGAAAAGCGCCATATCATATCGTGTTCTGCCGGAACGTGCTGTTTTATTTCACCGTCGACGGCAGAAAAGCGGCACTGAATAACCTGGAGCGTCTGAGTGTCGAGGGAGGGCTTCTGGTCACAGGTCATGCTGAGGCGAACATCCTGATGAACTGCCGGTTCAGGCCGGTCTCCTATTCCCAGTCGTTTGCCTTTATCCATGAACTGACTGCGGGTGCGGAAATTAAACCTGAGTTGCCCCCGGCGGCAATTGCTCCCGGGAAGAAACCATTTGCCGTGTCCGGTCTTGCAAGGAACAACGTTATTGCTGATATCCCGGTGCTGCCTGCCGAGCGTGAGCCGGAACCGGTACTGTCCGCCGGGGAGATATTCGAGAGGGCAAGGGCGTTGGCTGACAGCGGGAAGTACGAAGAGGCCTCGGAGCTCTGCGACAGTTATTTTGAACGGTGCTGGAACGATCCTGAGGCGTATCTTTTAAAAGGTATTGTTGAGCACGCGTTGAATAGGCATGAAAGTGCCGAAAAGAATTTCAACCAGGCGCTCTATCTGGATCCGAATAATTATGATTCGCTAATGCACCAGTATATTCTTTGCGAAGAGACAGGGCAGCATGAAAAAAGCGCTCGTTTCCTTGAACGCGCCCGCCGGGTGTATGGCCGTTTTGGAATGACCGGGGAGCGATAAGCATGTCCACTTCAAATAAAACACGGGTTGAATCTGAAATGCTGCCCTGCTGGCGGGAAATAGGCATATATGGTGATGTCAGCTGTGAAAAGCTCGAAGAGTATGCGAACTGCAGAAATTGTCCCGAATATTCACGTTTCGGTATGATGCAGCTCAATCAGCCGGTTGACAGCGAGTATCTTGAAGCCAATACACGGATGATGCAGCGTGATCGAGAGGAACGTGTCTCTGTTGCAAGGAATGTGATTATTTTCCGTATGGGGTCGGAGTGGTTTGCTATCTGTCTTAAATATTTCCTTGAAGTTTCCATCGCCCGGATGATCCATTCGGTGCCGTTCAGGACAAACGATGTGTTCCTGGGGCTTGTCAATGTGAATGGCGAACTGATACCCTGTTTTTCACTTCATCGCCTCATCGGACTGAAAGCGGATCCCATCAGTGTCAGCGGAACGAAAAGCCGTATGATGGTGATCGGCAAAGAGAACGAGATGTTCGCGTTTCATGTGGACGAGGTGTTGAACGCCCAGCGAGTCATGGCTGATATGGTGACCGAGCTGCCCTCAACAGTGGCTGAATCCGCACGATCCATGACCGATGCCGTTTTCCGTTACAGGGATATCAACGTTGCCTGCCTTATGGAAGAAAAACTCATGAATACTTTTAATTTGAGCTTTGAAGATTGAGCGATCCGAACGACAATACTCCCGACCTGTTCATGCTCGAACTCTTTAAAACCGAGCTGGAGACCAATTCCGCCACGTTAGAAAACGGTCTGGTAGCGGTTGAGGATAATCAGAATGAGAAGTCTGTCGAGCCGCTGATGCGCGCCGCCCATTCAGTCAAGGGTGCGGCACGGATTGTCGGTCTTGACGGCGCCGTTTCTCTCGCCCATGCCATGGAGGATGTTTTCGTTGCCGTTCAGAAAGGCGAATATCGTCTGAACTCCGAACAGATCGATGTGCTCATATCCTGTAACGATATTTTTTCTTCCCTCGCAAGTCTGGAAACAGCGGACATTCCTACTGCTCTGAAACAGCAAGCCAATAATGTCGAGTCCCTCATCGAACGTCTCCACGCATTCCCTGCATGGGAATCCTCGGCAAGTGCGGGACAGCAGACTGCGCCGCCAAAATCGGAGCTTTCAAAAGAACCATCGCCGGAAATCGAGGTGTCACGGCCTGCTCCCGTGTCCGATACTGATCAATCGGTTTCAATCATGACGATCGAACCGGAGATGATTAAAATATTCCTCATGGATCTCGAAACGAATTCCACGGCGCTCGAACAGAACCTCCTGGCACTGGAAGACGGGGCGGATTCCAAGGCGGTTGAAAGCCTGATGCGTGCCGCCCATTCGATCAAGGGTGCCGCACGAATTGTCAATCTTAATCTTGAGATTTCGATGGCACACTCGATGGAGGACATTTTCAACGCTGTCCAGCAGGGGAAACTGACACTCACAGCTCCGCACATCGATGTGCTGCTTAAAGTGACCGATGTGTTCAGACGTTTGTCGCAGATCGATCCGAAAGACTATCAGTCTTTCATTTTAAACCAGGCCGCGACGGTCAAGAAGTTGAGCACCCTTCTCCTCGATATTCTCGAGGGGCGTTATAAAGAGCCACTGGATGAAGACGGCGAGGTTGAAGAGTTCAAGGCTCCCGGGAAAGCGCCCGAAGAGCCGAAAAGCGAATATGTCCGTGTCCTTTCCGGTGCAATGAACAAAATACTCGGTTTGTCCGGGGAGATTCTCATTCTCGCGAAAAACGCCCGCAACATGTCATCTGTCCTGTTTGATATCAAGAACTCTCAGTTTGCTCTCGCCGGTGCTGTCGATCAGCTGGCAGCCGCAACACAGGGTAATACAGACAGGCTCGAAGAAAGCCGCACAACACGTGATCTGCTCGACAAGCAGGTGATCAGCCTTTCACAGTATATCGAAGAATATGAAACATTTTCGCGGCGGCTTGAACGGCTTTCCGACAAGCTGAACAGTGAGATCGTATCAAGCCGTATGGTGCCATTTTCCACGGGCATTCACGGTTTCACGCGTATGGTAAGGGACCTTGCCAAAAGCCTGGGCAAAAAAGTTACGTTCAGTATCGAGGGGCAGCAGACGCTTATAGACCGCGAGATACTCGAACGGCTCGAAGCTCCCCTGACACACCTTCTCAGGAATGCACTCGATCACGGTATAGAATCGCCCGAGAGCAGGGCGGCGGCAGGAAAAGACCCGATCGGCCATCTCACGCTCAGCGCCCGTCACACGTTCGGCAAGCTGATCATCATGGTGAAAGACGACGGTTGTGGAGTCGATATCGAATCTCTGAAAAAGAAGATCGTCGAAAAAGGCTATGTTGAGGCGGATTTTGTCAACGATCTCACGAAGGAAGAGGTCTTGGAGTTCATGTTCCTGCCCGGATTCTCTACGCGGGATAAGGTCAGTGAGATCTCGGGACGCGGTGTCGGCCTCGATATTGTGAATACCATGCTGCAGTCGTTCGGAAGTTCAGCCTATATAGACTCCGAGCCCGCACTGGGAACGACAATCGAACTGCATCTCCCTATCACGATCTCCGTGCTGAAAACGCTTCTGCTCGATATCGATAATGAGTGTTATGCTATTCCCCTTACGCAGATAGTCCACACCCTCGAGGTGCCGATCGACGAGCTCGAGACGGTTGAAGGCCGTGAGTACTGCATGTTTGAGGAGCACAAGGTCGGTATTGTCGATTCCCGGCAGGTTTTGGGTCTTCCAAAGAAGAAAAATCGTGAAAAGATACTAAATATCATAATCCTAAGGAACAGGAACCGCCATTTCGGGATCGTTGTCGACGCTTTCCTTGGTGATTCGACCCTGTCGGTACGGCCGCTCGATCCGCGGCTCAAGAAAGTGCCGGTGATCAATGCCGGTGCGATACTTGAGGACGGGTCTCCCGTGCTGATACTCGAAGCCGAGGATATCATTATTTCAATCTCGAACCTTTTGTCCGGCAAGATAGTGGAAACTGTCGGTGAAAGCGCGGCAGTCGAAGGACTGACGAAACGTGTCCTTGTTGTAGACGATTCCATCACGGTGCGAGAGATGGAGCGGAAACTCCTCGAAAACAAAGGTTTCGATGTTGTTACAGCTGTCGATGGAATGGATGGCTGGAATATGCTGATGAAAAAGCAGCAATTCGATCTCATTATTTCGGATGTTGACATGCCGCGAATGACCGGACTGGAATTTGTCGCGAAAATCAAGAGCGATCAGGTGTTGAAAGATATTCCTGTCATTATCATATCTTACAAGGACCGCGAAGAAGACCGTAAACGGGGTATGGAAGCAGGTGCTGACTATTATCTTTCGAAATCCTGTTTCCACGACGGCAGTTTTCACGAGGCGGTCGGGGATCTTACGGGAGAGGGCGAGTGATATGAGGATAGCTATTGTCAATGATCTGGAATTAGCGGTAACCGTATTGAAGAAGGTTATTTCTGAGACTGATCATTCGCTTGCCTGGGTGGCATATAACGGCAGTGAGGCTGTGGAGAAATGCCGCGAAGACTGTCCGGATCTCGTGCTTATGGACCTTATCATGCCGGTAATGAACGGTACTGAGGCCATAAGCGAGATAATGAAGAACACGCCCTGCGCGATCCTCGTTGTCACCGCATCCATGGAGGGCAATTCTCCAAAGGTATTCGAGGCGCTTGGAGCGGGAGCGCTGGATGCTGTAAAGACCCCTGTGTTCCTGAGTTCCGGCGCCATTACCGGCGCGGAGGACCTGATCAAGCGGATCAACACTGTCTCGAAACTGATAGGAATTGAGCAGTTTACACCACAGCAGGAAAAGCGGGTGGAAAAGGTTACCGATTACAATCCGCCGCTCATGATAGCGATCGGCGCCTCGACAGGCGGACCGAAAGCGGTAGCAAATATCATAGAAACACTTCCCGGTGATCTGGGCGCGGCGCTGGTGCTTATTCAGCATGTCGACGCAAGTTATGCCCTTGGATTCACCGAATGGCTGGATGACCAGACTGAGCTGACAGTCTCTGTTGCCCGGGAGGGCGGCGAACCGCAAAAAAATACACTGTTTGTGGCCAATACCAACGATCATCTCGTCATTAACGAGGATCTGCTTTTCCATTATACACCGCACCCGAAAGAATTTCCTTTCCGGCCGTCTGTGGATATTTTCTTTCAGAGTCTTGCCGCGAACTGGCCCTCGGCCGGGCTCGCGGTACTTTTGACCGGTATTGGATCGGACGGCGCAGAGGGGTTGCTAGCGCTGAAAAATGCGGGCTGGCATACAATAGCTCAGGACCGTGAGACGTCTATCGTTTACGGTATGCCGAAAGCCGCTGCCGAGAACGGCGCCGCTGTCAGTATCCTCCCGCTTGAAAGCATTGGTCAGGAAATAATAAAATTCTGTAAAAACAAGAGATATGTCAAATGAGTGTGATGACGAACGAATCCGGCAGCGACTATCGAATAAGCGTTCTGCTTGTTGATGACCAGGCTATAGTAGGAACGGCAGTAGAGAGAATGCTGGCCGCCGAAAGTGATATCGATTTCCACTTCTGTCAGGACCCGTCCAAAGCCATTGAGACAGCCGCGAAAGTGTCACCGACAATTATCCTTCAAGACCTCGTCATGCCCGATATCGACGGTTTGACACTGGTGAAATTCTACCGGGCGCATCCGGCGTTGAAAGACATCCCGCTGATAGTCCTGTCCTCAAAAGAAGAGGCGGAGACAAAAGCCGAGGCCTTCGAGGTCGGAGCGAACGATTATCTTGTCAAACTTCCCGACAAGGTCGAATTGATAGCGCGTATCCGTTATCATTCCAAGGGCTATATCAACCTGCTCCAGCGTAACGCCGCATATGAGGCTCTAGACAAAAGTCGTCAGGCACTGGCCTCCGAGCTTGACAAGGCGGCCCAGCATGTCCGGGCGCTGCTTCCGGCTCCCCTCGATAGCGGGCTTATAACAACGGAATGGCTGTTTGTTCCCTCGGCCCAGCTTGGCGGTGATTCATTCGGTTATCACTGGATAGACGAGACCCATTTTGCCATCTATCTGCTCGATGTCTGCGATCACGGCGTAGGGCCCGCGCTTCTGTCTGTTTCAGTGCTCGATGTGCTTCGTTTTCAGTCACTGCCGAATACCGATTTCCTCAAACCTGACGAGGTGCTCACTGCTCTGAATGACAATTTTCAGATGGAGTCGCACAACAATCTGTATTTCACGTTCTGGTATGGTGTGCTCGATGTCGAGACCAATGAACTGACATTCTCGAGTGCCGGGCATCCGCCGGCCCTACTCATAGACGACAAGGGTGCGGTTACCGAGTTGATCACAAAAAACATGATCATTGGTGGAATGGAGGGCATGGTCTATAAAACCGAGACCGTTACCGTGCCGCCGAAATTCCGTCTCTATGTTTTTTCCGATGGTTCCTATGAGGTTGAGAACGGCGATGAGGGCATGTGGAGCATCGCCGCATTCTCCGATTATCTTGTCGACTGTCAGGCAAACGGGAGCAATGGCGTAGGTGAGCTTCACGGGCATCTCAAGGCTATGTGCGGCAAGGAAATACTAGATGATGATCTGTCGCTTTTGATGGTTGAGATTAAAGGCGGAGAATGACAGCGTGAAAACAGCTTTCATTTGATTTTTCATACGCCAGGTCAAAATCCTTCGCCTTTCAGGCGAAAAGCTTTAGCGCGTAAGTTTTTTTTGACCTCCCAATCCCGATATTTCGGGGCAGCCCCCTTGAACGAGGGGGGGGCGGTCGCTCCAGCCTTCGCGAAAGCTACGGCTTGGCATGTCGCGACAGAAAAGACTGAAACTTGGCACAATCAGCGCCGCAGGCTTTCCCCCTCGCGAAGGGGGACACCGGCGAAAGCCGGAGGGGGTGTTCTTCTGCGACTTTCAGTTGCAACGGGAATCCACCGGCTTTAGCCGATAGTGGTTGAATAAAAAAAATCCCCAATGCTTGCGTTGGTGATGGGTCAGATTAGATAACATTTCATATTATTGCCGAGCACAGGCGAGGCAACGTGATATCCCGACTCTTGGATTGGGGAGAGTTCATTAGTTATATTGTGAGTTCTGCTGTTTTCAGGTTGGAAAATAACAGAATATTCATTGCTTTTCGCGTGTTTCCTCGATAGTGTGATCACCGTCACAGTATGTTGTGCGGGGATTTCCTTTCCTTGTAAGATAAGGCTTTTGCCGGTGGGGCTGAGGCATTTATTGTCGGTGCAGTAACGTCTGCTGTTGCTCCATATGTCGCTAATGTGGTGGCTGGCAAGAAAAGCTACTGGTAAGGCTGTCAGATTTTGGTTTGTAGCATGTGATAGGCAGTTAGCGTTTTGGGCCGCAAATAACTATATTAAGGAGTCGGCAAATGTCAGAAGCAACAAAAACAAGAAACGATGTCGAGAAAGAACTTGTCCTCAAGGCCTGGGAAGACGAGGAGTTCAAACAGCGTCTTGTCAGCGATCCCAAGGCTGCGATTACAGAAATGTTTGGTGTTGAAATTCCCGATGCTATCGATGTGAAAGTTGTCGAGGAAGATTTGCAGACCCTGTATGTCCGCCTGCCCATGAAACCTGTTACCGAGGATGAGCTGACCGACGAGCAGCTGGAGGCTGTTGCCGGCGGTGCCTGTGTGCCTGTGCTCGGAGTTGCCGTTATCGCACTTGGTATGATTGCCGCTTCTGCAACAATGGGCGCTGGACTGGGTGTAGGTGGAACCCTTGCGGCACAAAAAAAATTATGGTAAAGGGCTGTCACTCACCATGCCTGGATATTGAAAGAACAGGCTGGCAGGGTGAAGAATGAACAACCCCGGATTGAACTCCGGGGTATCAAAATCAGCCCCCTAACCCCCTCCCTTGTGCTTTCGCGGCTCTACGTGTCCTCCATAGGAGGCACGGGAGTATCGATTCTTCTTGCGCTCCTACCCCCTTTGGGGGAAGGATGTCACGGAGTGACAGGAAGGGGGCCGGAAAAAAATGTTTATCCTCGGACTAAACTCCGAGGAATTCTTTTGACTAAAATGACTTAATTAAATACTGAAGGAGTCGGCAAATGTCAGAAACAACAAAAACAAGAAACGATATCGAGAAAGAACTTGTCCTCAAGGCCTGGGAAGACGAGGAGTTCAAACAGCGTCTTGTCAGCGATCCCAAGGCTGCAATTACAGAAATGTTTGGTGTTGAAGTTCCCGACGTCATCGATATAAAGGTTGTCGAAGAGGATATGAAGACCCTGTATGTCCGCCTGCCCATGAAACCTGTTAGCGAGGACGAGTTGACCGACGAACAGTTGGAGGCAATAGCTGGTGGTGCCTGTATACCAGTCGGTTTTGTCGCACTTGGAGTGCTTTTCGGTGCCGCTATCGTAACGAGCGCTGGACTGGGTGCAGCTGGAGCCGTTGCGGTAGAAAGAATATGGTAACGGGCGGTCACTCGCCATGCCTGAATATTATAGATAAGGCCGACAGGTGGAAAATGATCGATCCCGGCTTGAAATCCGGGGAATTCTTTTGATTAAATGTATTAATTACATTCAAAAGGGGGTTGGGAAATGTCAGAAACAACAAAAACAAGAAACGATATCGAGAAAGAACTTGTCCTCAAGGCCTGGGAAGACGAGGAGTTCAAACAGCGTCTTGTCAGCGATCCCAAGGCTGCGATTACAGAAATGTTTGGTGTTGAAATTCCCGATGCTATCGATGTGAAAGTTGTCGAGGAAGACCTGCAGACCCTGTATGTCCGCCTGCCCATGAAACCTGTTGGCGAGGACGAGTTGACCGACGAACAGTTGGAGGCAATAGCTGGTGGTGCCTGTATACCAGTCGGTGCCGCTCTCGGAGCTGTTGCGGTTATCGCTGTCATTGCCGGAACGGGTGCTGGAATGGGTGTAACTGGAACCCTTCTCGCACAAAAATTATGGTAACGGGCGGTCACTCGCCATGCCTGAATATTGAAAGAACAGGCTGGCATGGTGAAGAATAAAATGACTTAATTAAATGCTCAAGGAATCAGAAAATGTCAGAAGCAACAAAAACAAGAAACGATATCGAGAAAGAACTAGTCCTCAAAGCCTGGGAAGACGAGGAGTTCAAACAGCGTCTTGTCAGCGATCCCAAGGCTGCAATTACAGAAATGTTTGGTGTTGAAGTTCCCGACGTCATCGATATAAAGGTTGTCGAAGAGGATATGAAGACCCTGTATGTCCGCCTGCCCATGAAACCTGTTAGCGAGGACGAGTTGACCGACGAACAGTTGGAGGCAATAGCTGGTGGTGCCTGTGTAGTAATCGCTGCCGTTGCCGGAGCTGTTGCGATTGTAGGTGTCGCTGGTGGTGCGGGCGCTGGAGTGGGTGCACTTGGAGTCCTTCTCGCACAAGAATTATGGTAACGGGCGGTCACTCACCATGCCTGAATATTGAAAGAACAGGCTGGCATGGTGAAGAATAAAATGACTTAATTAAATGCTGAAGGAATCAGAAAATGTCAGAAGCAACAAAAACAAGAAACGATATCGAGAAAGAACTAGTCCTCAAAGCCTGGGAAGACGAGGAGTTCAAACAGCGTCTTGTCAGCGATCCCAAGGCTGTTATTGCCGAGAAATACGGTGCGGAACTTCCTGATGCTATCGATGTGAAAGTCGTTGAGGAGAATATGCAGACCCTGTATATCGTTCTGCCCGCAAAGCCGTTGAATAATAATGAACTTAGCGATGATCAGCTGGAAAACGTGGCTGGCGGCGGTTATCCCGGAGCTACTGATCCAAACACCGGAAATACTGTCCCGTCATCCGGCAATTTTAGTTGGTAAGGTGTCTCAAGGGAACTTGAACCTGTCGTTACAAGAATTCAGTTGAGTTTTTTTTATAATGGAGATAGCTATGGTGCCGAGTTCCCCGGCGAGGAGTTGGACGAGTTGCCGGTGGTGTCTGTGTTGATGCCGTCGCCGCGTTTGCTGACTGAAATTTTTTGAAAACGAGATGCGCTCGTTGTTTGCCGCGGGCGCATCTTGCATTTAATCTAAAATTTGGAGTTCCGTGACGGATCAATTCATTTTTCAATTAAAAAGAGCGGTGGAGTATAGTCTGATTCTCAACTCGCTACTGCCTGTGGGAAATGATTGGGTCGAAACTTCTTGACGGTTTTCATGCCATGTATGATCTTGATGTTGCCCATATTTCGGAGATCGAGCGGAAACTTGACGCATTGCTTTCCGGGATGGTCTGACAATAGTGAAATTTCACCGTGGCGATATTCGCTGATGTTTTTGGCCCCGCATCCTTCTCTTTCGAAAAGAAGTGACACATATGGAAAACCGACAATTCAGTAAATACATTGATATATGCTCGCAGCTCATGCCGGATACGCTTATTTCCCGGGAAAACCTCGCTTCGATTCGAGATGTTGCCGACCGTTTCCCGATCAAACTCAGCACTTTTTTCGGTTTTGAAAGCCGTCTGGCCCAGAGTGAGCCTGCCGCAGATTTTTCTTTTCATGTTCTTGCCGCACGTGGTGGTAAAGCTGTTCTTTCCGGTCTTGATCCCACGTCCCCAATGCCTCCTTTTGTTGATACTGTTCCCGAGTGGAAACGTGTAATGGCTTTTGCCCGCCATTGGGCAGACAAAGATTGCCCGTATGCCTCTAAAGTCGATAATATCTGGCTTGAGTTTGATATTGATACGGTGACTGCTGATACTGTGCCAAGTTTTTTCTTCGGCCCGTCCTTGCTTGACTCGTCGTTTCCTGTCTCGGGCAGTGATGCGTTCAATATCGACGATTTCCATGATATTGCACCTGTTCTCTTCGCCGAGAACTGTACCGGCGATTTCGTGAAAACCGTTGCCGTTGCCTGTGAACGGCTGCCGGATGGTGCGCGGATTTTCCAGCTTGGCGCGATGCTTTCCCGTTCTGTTCCCTCGCTCAGGCTTTGTGTCAGGGGGATAGAAAGTGATGCGATTGTTCCCTATCTTCGCGATATCGGCTGGGAGGGAGATGCCGCTGAAATAGAGGCGTTAATCAGCCTTGTTTGTCCGCTGGTTGACCGTATCGATCTCGATTTCGATATCATTTCACAGGGCGGTGTGCGTGTCGGTCCGAAAACCGGTTTCGAACTGTACCGGAACGACAATTTTTATGGCGATGATGACAAAAAACACGCTCTTTTCAATATGTTGGTTGAAAAGAAACTGTGTCTGCCCAAGAAAAGGGATGGTCTCATAGCTTGTACCGGTGTGCTGCATGAATGGAACAGCCGTGATATCTGGCCGAAACACCTCCTTGAATCCTCGATGCTGACAGGATTTAACAGGGTCAGCGCGATTTTTTTAGCAATCCATCATATCAAGTTAGTCCATACAATCGATAGAGAGCCGGAAGCAAAAGCCTACCTCGCTTTTTTTCACGACTGGGCGGTTGCAAACATCAAGAGCAATAAATGATATTGCCGGTTGGCACATTCATATTTAACAATTGAAAAGCTTATGCCACAAAAAACATGTTAATGACGGCATTTTAGCCGTCTTCGCTTGACGCTGACCGGAAAAAATGGAATTAGTAAAGATGCCCTTAAAGGAAACAATGAAATATCCGAGATTCAAATATTCGTTCCGTGTGGAAACTGTCCCGAAAGAGAACGCCGTTTTCCTGTTGAGCGAAACAAAGAGCTTTGTGCTCAGCGGACAGCTTTATGTCGTGCTCGCGCCCTTGCTCGATGGCAGCAATACGATCGAACGGATTATATCGCTGCTCGGTTTCCATGTCCCTGCCGATATGGTCAGGCGTGCGATCAATAAACTCGAAGCGTCGGGTTATCTCACTGATGCCGCTGAGGATGTTGATCCACGCGAGGCGGCATTCTGGGAGCGTTTCGAAATTCCGGTTTCACAGGCGAAACAAGGTCTTGCCGACTCTGCGGTGAATTTGATCGATCTCGGTGACCACGATCTGAGCAGCCTGTCTGACAGACTCTCATCACTTGGTATTGCCGTACGAGATAACGCCGCTTTCACTGTTGTTGTCACGGACGATTATCTCAATTCCCGCCTTGCCGGGATCAATGAGGATTTTATTACGGCTCAGACTCCGTGGATGCTTCTGAAACCGGCGGGGAGCATTGTCTGGACCGGCCCGATCTTTAGCCCGGGACAGACCGGATGCTGGCGCTGTCTGGCGGATCGTCTTGCAGTGAACCGTGAGATTGAGAGCAGCATTCAAGCGCTGTCCGGTGGCAAAACCGCTTATTCTCTTCCGCCGGTGTCACTGCCGGTGACACGTGAAACCGCGTATTCTTCAGCTGCGACAGAGATCGCCATCTGGTTCGCCACAGGCACCTCGCATCTGCTGCAGGAAATGACGACTTACGACACCTGTTCGGTCGAACTCGGCAAACACAGGTTTTCCCGTCGTCCGCAATGTTCTGTCTGCGGTGATTACACAGCCTCGCCGCCGGAACCGCTCACGCTCGAATCAAGACCGAAACTGTTTTCGGATGACGGCGGATACCGGGTGATTACCGCAGAGGAGACGTTCGCCCGTAACCGCGGCCTTGTCAGTCCCCTGACCGGCATAATCACAGAGGTTCAGCAGGTGTTTCATGAGGGTGACGGTCTTATCAATGTCGCGTTTGCCGGACACGGTATGTTCCGCAATGCCGGGAGCCTGGGGTATCTCAGGACCATGCTCAGCTCAAAAAGCGCGGGGAAAGGCAGAAGCGCTTTCCAGGCCCAGGTCAGTGGTATGTGCGAGGCTGTGGAACGCTATTCGATGCAGTACAGCGGTGACGAGTACACTGTCCGCGACAGCGCCGAGGGGCTCGGCGAGGCCGCCATGCATCCAAACGACTGCATGTTGTTCAGTCGTGACCAGTTTTCTCGTCGAGATGAGCTGAACGCGATTCCAGACGGCAGTTATATCCCGGAACCTTTCGATACCAGGGCGTTGCTTGACTGGTCTCCGGTATGGTCGTTCGAGCGGAATGATTTCCGCTACCTTCCGACAGACTACTGTTATTACGCCGCGCCGCAAAGCGGATTCTGTGCCGCAGACTCCAACGGCAACGCTGTCGGCAATGTGCTGGAGGAAGCTATCCTTCAGGGATTCCTTGAACTGGTCGAGCGTGATGCCATCGCTTTGTGGTGGTATTCCCGGGCGAAAAGGCCCGCATTCGATACCGGTTCGCTTGGCGACAGTTATTATGATCGCGTTCGTGATTACTATCATTCGATAGGACGTGAATTCTATTTGCTCGATATCAGCACCGAGTTCGGTATTCCGGTTTTTGCGGCCCTTTCGAAACGCAGTAAGCATCCCGGTGCTGCGTTCATATTCGGTTTCGGGGCACATTTCGATCCGGGGCTCGCGGCACTTCGGGCAGTAACGGAAATGCATCAGTATCTCTATCTGTCTCAACGGTCGGGCGCTGAAAACGATGATCCCGAAATGACACCTGCGCAGTCACCCTGCGGTTATTACGCACCTGAGGAACAGTACTATCTCGTTCCGGAAAGCGCTTATACTCCGGTTTCTGCTGACCGTTATCCAGTGAACGGCCATGACGATCTCAGGGATGTGATCGAGTACTGTGCCGATATCATGAGTGCGCATGGTATGGAGCTTTTAGTGCTCGATCAGAGCCGTCACGATGTGCCTCTAAAGGCGGTGAAGGTTTTCGTTCCTGGACTGTATCATTACAATCGGCGTTTTGCGGAGGGACGGCTTTATACTGTTCCGCATACGTTGGGATGGGTGCCGAAAGCCCTGACTGAGCCGGAACTTAACCCGGCAAGGCTCACCATCTGACATGTTTCGCAAAAAGGAAACGCTGTTCATGATTGATTCTCTTGTTTTAATGCTCAGGCGTGATGTGGCAGTTCGCGGACTTGACAAAGAAGGCCCGTTGATTGTCGAGTGGTCCGGGATGAGATGGACACTGAACCGTCCCGCTGAATCATACCGTCACATATTCGGCATACTTGCCGGCGAGGGAGCCGAAAAGGGTGAGATATCAGCAAAACTGGCGGACGCCGGATTTTCTGATGGGGAAAAGGAGCTCGATTATCTCCTCGAACGCTTGTTTTCGTTCGGACTCGTGCGCATGTGCCTGAATACCGGTGAAATGCCTTTTGCCGATGTTATTCCCCTGACCTCGATGCAACCGTATCCGATTGTCGAGTCAATACCCGAAGAAAAACTCATTTTATCCCGTTTCGCGATGATCCGTCGTCATGGCTGTTACATGATCATGGAATCGCCGCTTTTCCCCGGCGCATTCATTCTGCACGATACGAGGGCTGTTGCCCTGTTGAATTATTTCCGTTTGCCGGCAGAATATCCCGGGATTCCGCATTCCGATCTTGACGATGAAACATTCGAACGATATATCCGGCTTCTTGTCTCGGCACGTATTCTCTGCACCGTGGACAGCAGGGGACTCGCGCAGGAAGACAGGAAACTGGCACTGTTGCATTGGGATGTTCATGATCTCGCATTCCACGCCCGGAGCAGGATGGGGCGGCATATTCATCCATCGGGTGCAACCCTCCGCTTCAATGGCTTTATTGAGCCGCCGCCAGCGCGGGTAGAGCGTGAGGCGGAAGAGACCATCGCGCTTGAGGTGCCGGATCTGGAACGGATGAAGAAAGATGATCCGTCGTTCGCGGCGGTTTCTGAGGGAAGGAAATCGAGGAGGAATTTCGGGGGGCGTGAGCTGACTTTCAGTGAGCTCGGTGAATTCCTCTATCGTTGCGGCAGAACAAGAGATGCGGCAGATGGCGGTGGTATCGAGATCACCTCGAGGCCCTACCCGAATGCAGGCTCGCTGTATGAACTCGACATATATCTCGCCGTATCGCGCTGTCAGAATGTTGGCAAGGGGTTGTACCGTTACGATCCCGATGAGCACAGCCTTCAGACAGTCAGCGGGCACTCCCGTGAGCTTGACTTGCTCCTTAAAGAGGCGTCGTCCAATATGATCAGTGCCGATGCGCCACCCGTTCTGTTCATCCTTTCCGCCCGTTTCCGGCGTGTCGGCTGGAAATACGAATCCATTGCCTACTCGCTCATTCTCAAGGATACCGGTGTGCTTCTGCACCAGATGAGTCTTGCGGCAGAGGCGATGCGGATGGCTTCCTGTATCATAGGTTCGGGCAATTCCGATCTTTTCGCGCGTGCCGCCGGGACAGATTATTTCAGCGAGTCTTCAGTGGGTGAGTTTGTGCTGGGGGCGATGCCGGAAGATAATGCCGGGCAATAAGATAGGAAATACGCGGCAGTTGAATATCATGATCGGACAGCATATGAACGTGATGCGAAACAGCGGAAAATCTGCTGAAAACGCGTGGCGCCGAACGGAGCGCATCTACACACTCGCTTTCCTTTTCTATCTTTTGCTTGCCGTGACAGGTGTTGTGCTTGTATTGGTTTCGGAGGCAAAAGGGCTTGGATGGGGGCTCATTAACACCTCTGCGTTCTATTACCTGACATATTGTGCCATGATTGTACACGAAATTGGCCATGCCGCAATGGCACGGCTGTTCGGTGCCAGGATTCTCGGATTAAAAAGCGGGTGCGGACGTGTTTCATTGAGGTTCAGGTTGGTCGGCAGCGATTTCGATTTACGGCTTGTTCCCTACAGCGCTCATATTGTTATAAAACCTGAACTCGCCGCAATGAAAAAACTGCCTGCAGTTCTCATCCTGGTTTCGGGCAGCCTGGCCAATATTCTCGTTTTCCTCGTTTATATCTTCCTGGGCGGCAGGTTTTCACTCATGGAATTATATGAACAACTCCAGCCACTGCCCTTATTTGCAGCAGGTAATGCGCTCCTTCCGATTATCAGTTTCTGGCCCCACAGAATTGTAACATCGGGATCTGTTATCGAATCGGACGGGCTTGCCTGCAAACGCCTTCTTTTTCCGGATTCTTCCCGTGGACCTAGTGCTTAAAGCTCACCGGCCTCGAATATGTTCCAGCCTTTCAATGTATCACTCACATCACCCCGCATTTGTAGTGCGGACTATTTTCATGGGTGTTGTTGTCTAAGATGACCTTGCCGAATTTTAACGACAGTTGTATTATCAGTTTGCGGTTTTATCCTCAAGAAAGTGCTTATAAGGCATTTTTGTGAGTGAGAAAATGTGGTGCACTGCTGCCAGACGGCCGCGGATGTCTTTGTCCGGCAGTTTAACCGACAGCAATGATTCAATATCGCCAGCAGACGGGTAATCGATAGTCAGTTTGTTGTTGAATGCGGCGCTGAGCTCGAAAACACGCTGGCGTGGCATGCCGCCCGCCTCGAAATAATACATGGGATGCGGTAGGTCACGGTTTGTATACAGGGACTTGTCGATGGAGGTGATGCCGCTTTCGGAAATATTTTCGGCAATCGGTGAGCCCGGCAGGATTTGGAATGGTGAATATATGAAACCGGCGATTTCTCCACGTCTGAAATGTTCCACCAGACGGTTGTATCCCTCGATCGCCTCTTCCTCTGTCTCGGTGGGGAATCCGGTAATCATGAAAACGTGTACCCGTATGCCTGCCTTGCGAAGGCTTGTCAGCGCTTCCTCGATCGATTTGGCTGTGATACCTTTTTTCATCTTTTTCAGGATACGGTCGTGGAATGATTCAAGCCCCATAAATACGGTTTTGAGCCCCGCCTTCGACCATTTTTTACAGCGCTCGACAGAGATGCCGCGTTCGAAACGGATCGACACTGACCAGAATATTTTTTTGCCGCTTGCTATTATGGACTCGCTCAGATGGTCGACGACTGCGGGCGGACATTCGTCATCGGTAAAATTGAACTGCCTGAATCCGGTTTGCTCCATGAGCTTGTCAAGGTCTTTAAGTTGTTTATCCGGTGAGGCTGCCTGGAAATAGGTGATGAGGTCGGTCCGGCAGAATGTACATTTCGCCCAACTGCATCCGCGTGTCAGGCGGTACGGCAGCCACATGAATTTACGTGAGATGAGATAGCTGTCAAGGTCGAAACCGCTGTAATCCGGCGCCGTTATTTCATCCATGTCGAGCGGGCATCGCTCGCTGTTTGTAATGACGGTATTGTCCCGGCAGTGGATAATACCGGGCAGATCACGCCAGTCTTTCTTGTCCTTCAGCCTGATGTACAGTTCATGCAGTGTTTCCTCGCCATCGCCGAAAGCGAAAGCATCGACGTGGCGGAACAGTTCGGGATTGGTTATCAGTGTCATGTGCGCGGTGATAAACATGCCGCCGACAAGAATAAACACCGAAGGCTGTTTCTTTTTGATTGCCCGTGCTATCCTTAGCGCCGAAATGATCTGGTGAGAGAAGTTCACCGACAGGCCCACAAAAACAGTGTCCGGGCCGAATTCGGACTTTTCTGTAATGTGATCGATAAAACCGGTGAGAATCCCGTCACGCTCCGCGGCTGACAGGAGGTCTTCGCTCGAATATATATCCTCTTCCGTACGATAATTAACACCGGGGAAAAAGACATCGAGCGACTCGGGAAAATACCGGAAAGATGTGATCTTTCCCGCAATATTGAACAGGCGGAAGAGTTGCGACGGCGGCAGGTGAGGGCTTTTTTCAGCAAAGGAGATTAGGTCATCGCCTGCTGAAACCACATCGGCCATATTCTTGATCCCCACTGCCAGTTCGAGCTCTTCGCGAAAACGACTTCCGCTGCTGTTTATCAATTCGCGGGTCCTCGCCTCACAATAATCAACGGCACTCTGAAGCCTTTCGGGAGAAAACGCCCAGCGATAGAATTCATTGTTGGCATCAATAGTGCTGACAGGGATATCATGCGCCCTGAGATAACCGGAAAGCGCGGCAATACTGAATGGCGGTATATGAGGCCCTCCGAAGGGTGGGTATATAAGTGCAATGCTCATTGTTATCCACTATTTTTTCAGTTTTTTTACGGTGCTTCTGTTAATTAATCGGATATTTCGTTTACATAAAACAGCAACATTACTCAATGTAATACAATCCTTTATCGTGTGAAATGAAATATTTGATTATGACTGTTTTTTATTGTATCAGTGTTTTTTTTGCTATATACTTTATTAATATGATCTTGGATAAACAACATGAATACAGTTTTGTACAGAACGGGTGTTTTCATGGGACAAACAAAAAAACTGGAGCTGACCAGCTCAATGGAGGAACTGAACCGCTTGAGCGCTTTTGTCGATGAGCTTGCGGCTGACTGGGCAATTCCAAATGCCGCCATGTTCAACATCAATCTTGCGCTCGACGAGTTGGTTTCCAACATCATTAAATACGGCTATGGGGAGTCCGGTCATCCTGTTTTTATCGAGTTCGGGCTTGACAGTGGTATGATTGGAATAACTCTCGAGGATTCGGGATCTGCTTTCAATCCACTCGATACACCGGCTCCGGATATACATGAATCTCTTGAGGACAGGAAAGTCGGCGGTTTGGGGATTCATTTTGTCCGTAATATTGTCAATGACATTCAATATGAACGGAAAGATGACAAAAACAGGCTGCATTTGAAAATCAGTGTTGATAGCGCTAATAGTTGATAAAAGGATAAGGTTATGAAACTCGAAAACGTAAAGAAGAACGATTTCACTGTCATTACTATCGATGGCCGTGTCGATTCTACGAATTATGTCGATCTCGACGAGTATATAAATAGTCTGGTTGCTCAGGGCGAGAACAGTATGATCCTGAACTGTGAAAAACTGGAGTTTATTTCCAGTGCCGGGCTCAGGGTTTTCCTGATGGCTCTGAAAAATTTCACAAAATCGGGTGGTGTTTTACGGCTCTGCTGCCTGAGCGATCAGATAGCGCAGATATTTGATATTTCAGGTTTTACGGCGCTATTTTCGATATTCGGAACTGAAGATGAGGCGCTGAACGGTTGATTGCGCATCAGTCTGATTCAGGCTTACGTCTAATAATATTACATGCCAATTATATGCTGTTGTGACAGACGGATTGTTTTTTCATATCCGGTGATGATGGGGTGCTGCATGATGTTGTCGATAATATGTCTGTAATTGGCCACGCTTCATCCGTAGCATATTGTTATATTCGCCTGGCACCATTAGGCATTCCCTGCATGTTGCCCAGGAAAACAGTCGCTTTCCCCGCACCAAGAACTGATATGCTTTCCTGCCATTAAAATGCCCTGGAAATATGACCCTTCTCTTTGAATCAGTGGGGAAGGATCCATTTTTGACCGCTCTCTCCGTTCCAATACCATCCATTTTCCCCGGAATATGATTGGCATCGCAAAATATTCATGTGAATTGAATCGAAGCCGTTTTATCACCATCCCCTTATTTTTCCGTTGATTACTTCCTGTCGCGAAAACCAGTGTGGAAGTGATTTCTGAGCAGGCATGAAAAATCGACAAAATATAGTAAGTTTTTGTTAATCCTTTTTTTGTGGGCGTGTCTAACATATAGATAATACAGTTACTTGTGTTAAGCTGTATTAAGAAATGTTAAGGGCGCACAATATAAAAATGAGGTGTGAAATGAAACGAAGACTCTTTGTCTATCTCTGTGTTCTTTTCCTGGCGATTCTTTCTTTCGGGGGATGTAATGAAAGCAGCAATCCGGTTTCGGCAAGCGAGGATCAGACAGATGACAGCAGCAGCGATGCAAATAAAGATGATAATGGCGACAACAGT
The DNA here is from genome assembly GCA_963668435.2 of Candidatus Latescibacterota bacterium. GTDB lineage: Bacteria > Latescibacterota > Latescibacteria > Latescibacterales > Latescibacteraceae. The sequence goes on along the minus strand of CAXXSC010000008.1, from coordinate 1,583,025 downwards.
CAGGATGATGCAGACAATGGTGATTCCGATGATTCCGGTGACAGCGGCGATAATAATGATAACAGCGGCGCAACCGGGAATAGCGGCCCCAATGTCGAATATACCTGGGACAGCGCCACCGAGTTCCGTATTACCCTGAATGGCGACAGCGCCGAAATAGAAGGTGAGGGCGCCTGGCTCGATGGCAGCTCTGTTATCATCGCTTATCCCGGCACCTACATACTGAGCGGCAGTCTCGATGATGGCCGTATCATTGTCGATTCAAGTTACGATGACGATGTGATACTTGTGCTCGATAATGTCGTTATTACGAGCTCGGTCAGTGCGCCGATATATATCGCGAATGCCGGAGATACAGAAATCGTACTCGCTGACAACAGCAGCAATTACGTGACTGATCCCGGTTCCTATACCTTTGACGATCCTGCCAAAGAAGAGCCGAATGCCGCGATTTTCGGGAATGACGATATTGTCATAAGCGGAAACGGATCGCTGACGGTCACGGGTAATTTCAACGACGGTATCACAAGCGAGGACGATCTCAAGATCAAGGGTGGTACGATACATGTGACCGCCAAGGATGACGGCATCAGGGGTAAGGACAGTCTCAAGATCAAGGGCGGCAGTATCACTGTCGAATCCGGCGGTGACGGCCTTAAATCCGACAATGAGACAGACAGCGAGGAAGGGAACATCGAAATCGAAAACGGCATTTTCGATATTACCAGCGGCGGTGATGCTCTGACTGCGGTGAACAGCGTGCTGATAAGCTACGGCACCTTTGCGCTGACCTCGGGCGGCGGCAGTACCAGCCGGATTTCCGACGATCTTTCCGCAAAAGGTATCAAAGGTGTTGTCGGTGTCACTATCGACGGCGGTGTTATCTACATAGATGGCGCAGATGATGCGATCCATTCCAACGGCAATGTTACGATAAATAACGGCACCCTGTCATTGTGTTCGGGTGATGATGCTGTCCATGCGGACGACACGCTCGAGATCAATGGCGGTGAGATAACGGTCACGAAGTCCTATGAAGGCCTCGAAAGCGCCACCATGTATATCAACGATGGTATCATGCATATCATTTCGAGCGATGACGGCATTAATGTCGCCGGTGGCAATGACGGTTCCGGATTCATGGTCGGCAGGGATAGAGACCCGTGGAATCCCGGTGGGGGCGGCGGTGGTGAACAGGGTGGCGACTATCATCTGTATATTAACGGTGGTTTCGTCAGCATAAATGCCGAGGGTGACGGGCTCGACTCGAATGGTACTATCGAGATAACAGGCGGTACGGTCCTGGTCAACGGTCCAACCAATAACGGCAACGGATCTCTCGATTACGCCAGTTCCTGTACGATCAGCGGCGGCCTTCTGATCGCAGCCGGAAGTTCGGGTATGGCACAGGCGCCGGGCACGTCCTCCTCGCAGAATTCTGTTATGATGAATTTCAGATCGTCCATCAATGCCGGCACACTGCTCGCGCTCAAATCCTCCAGCGGTGACGAGCTGTTCTGTTTCGAGCCCTCGAAACGTTTTCAGTCGCTGGTGTTCTCCTCGCCCGGCCTGATACGCGGGAGCAGTTACTCGCTGTACACTGGCGGCAGTTCGAGCGGAACCGAGACCGATGGATACTATACTGGCGGTGAATATACCTCCGGAACCCAGTATGTGAATTTCACCGTATCGGGTGTGGTGACAAACGTCATGCAATAACACAATACATCGGGTGATACACGCTGCTGTGCTTTCGGAGGGAGTTTACATGACTCTCCCCGAAAGCGCAGCAGTTTTTTTATGGCAAAATATCGGCCTTGTTACCGAGAATCATATTTCCTCGATCCTCATTCTTTATGATATAGCCCATTCTGAAATCTCTTCCCTTTTTAAAATCAAACCTTCATGTCAAATAATACTTGACAAATATGTACTTGTTTGTGATATTTTCAGGTGTTTATGTTGGTAAAATTTCATATCCTCCGTTTTTCAAGCAGAAAAACCCTCTTGTCCCTTCATCCTGATTTCGGGTGTCATCATTTTGCTAGTGGCTTTTTAAGAGGGCGAAGAAAGGTTTTTCACATCTTTTTGTATCCTTTTGAAGATTGAGTGTTAGAAAAGTGTTAAAGAAATCTTTGCCTAAAACAGCACTCTGAGGCTCCCGAATTAAAACTGCGGAACACATGAGGTGTTTATATTTTTCTAAGTAGCGGAAACACTGAATGTTAAGAGCGTGCCTGCTTGGAAGGTTGTGTAATGTTAATTTTTCTTAAGATACTGATAGTAAGGTGTTTAGGGCTGTTGTTCAGATGTCGGTTTGCGTGTTGCTTTGTCTTTGAAATGCCCGTGGATTGTTGAGATTTTGTCGTATATACAGTATGACTTTCGCCGGGAGGCTCGGCGTTGGAATGACACAAATACCATATTAAAAAGAGGCAGCCTACGCCCCGGTTAAGAGCCTTTTTCTGTAAGCCGAACGTCTTTTCTTTTTACCATTGGGGGCTTATTGCTTTTTATTGTGCTGAGACCGGCAATAATGCACCCGGCCGGAAGTCACCTCTTTGTCTGGAAAGGACAGTCGCCATGATCACCCGGCTCACCTTGATCACTAGCATTTTTCTCGCGTCGCTTCAGATGACAGTTTCCGCTTCCGCAAACGATCTCGACACCATTATAGAGCGCTACCGTCAGAGTATCCTTAAAGGTGGCAGTCCGGCCAATGAGACTGTCACGCAGTATGTGCGTGAGCAGCTTCCCAACGGTAGATGGCCGGATATCGACTACAACGATCAGGATAAGGCGAGCTGGAGAACGGCTGATCACCTTTCGAGAATAAAACTTCTGGCGATATCATATGTGGATAGTAATAGTAAGAATTCAGGCAGCAGCGAACTTCTTGCTGCAATCGAAAAGGCGCTCGATCACTGGGAGGACAAGCGTTATCATAATCCCAACTGGTGGTATAACGAGATCGGTGTGCCGCGTGTTGCACGGGACATAGCGGTGCTGCTTTACGGCAGACTCGACGAACATCGGGCACAGGCCATCGCCGATGTTATCGGCCAGACACGTGTGCGCGGCACCGGGGCTAATCTGATGTGGACCGCGGAGCTGTCGCTTCATCTCGGTTGCCTTACCGGTGACAGGGCGCTTGTCGCGCAAAACGCAGCGATAATAGCCGATGAGATCAAGGCGGGAAGTTACGAGGGCATCCAGTACGATAACAGTTTTCATCAGCACGGCCCGCGGCTTCAGGCTTTCCATTACGGCAAGAGCTATCTCGGTGTCGCGGTCAATCTCGGCTGGCAGCTGAGGGGCACCTCATGGGCGTTATCCGCCGGGAAATGCCGTATTATATCCGATTATTTCATCGACGGCCTTCAGTGGATGTGCCGCAACCGCTATACTGTGCCCTCAACATTGGACCGGGCGGCGAGCAGGCAGGGCAGCCTTGCCTCGGCAGACCTCAGAGGACTGCTCACGCTTTGGCGGGATGTTGCCGGGGAACGTGTTGCCGGGATCGAAAATTTTCTCGCGGTCCAGAATGGCGGAGGAATACCGGTCAGCGGCTTCCGGCATTTTCCCGAAAGCGATTTCAGCACGTATCACAGGCCGGGTTTCAGCTTCTTTCTCAAGACACTCTCGGACAGGACACGAACTGCCGAATCGATCAACCGTGAGAACCAGAAAGGCCGCGATATGAATGCGGGCGACCACTATCTTCTGTTCGAAGGGGATGAATATCACAACCTTCAGCCGGTCTGGCAGTGGGATAAGCTGCCGGGGCTCACGACAGGTGACAACCTTTCGAAAGCGAAACAGCTGCCGTTCACGGGCGGGCTCGGCAACGGTGACAGCGGTTTGACAGTCATGACAATCACGCGGACAGGCGAGAATGATCCCGACAGCGGATTTTCAGTCAGGAAAATGTGGGTTTTTCGTGAGGACAGCATTCTGTGTCTCATCGGTGGCTGGGAGATCGAAGGGGCCCCGGGACAGCTGCGGACCTCACTTGAGCAGTGCCGGAACAGCATGGACCTGAAAATAAGTTACGATCTGTCCGCTCTCACAGATGTGCCAAGGGAAAGCGTGTACGATAATTGCAGGTATCTGATACACGACGGCAACGGCTACATGACGCTCGAACCGGTTTCTATAAGGCTGTATCCGGCAGAGGTCGAGGGTTCCTGGCGTGATATCAACCTTCAGTACGCTGAGGAGACTGTCAGCGACAAGGTGTTTCTTGCCACGATAGAGCACGGGACGGCGCCAAAACCGGGCGGCTATGCCATTTTTCCCGGCGTGACAGATAAACAGATGGCGGAATTATACACGGACCGTCCCTGGACAGTGGTCAGGAATGATCGCGATTGCCAGTGTGTGCGGTTTGACAACGGCACCGTGATGGCGGCGTTTTACGAGCCGGGAGAACTGCGGTTCGATGACGGCAAAATTTCAGTCGACACGCCCTGTCTTGCCATGTTAGATAAGGGGCAGCTTCTGCTCGCTGATCCCACAAATGCAGGTGTGACAGTGAATGTCACATGGAAAGGCTCCCACCGCACCGTGAATCTTCCATCCGGCGGCGTGGCGCTTGAAGTGAAATGAACCTCAAGGTGTCAATAGCCGATATTCGAGACAGCCTCAGCACCGCAGCGCTCTTTGAGCTGGCTGAGGTAGAGGCTTGACGGGTCGACATGCCTGTCCCATGATTCGATATGGCCGTTTTCTTTGCTCAGGTCCTGGTAGTAGGTGTTGAAAACGGTGGCATGAATGCCGATCTGCCCGAAAGCGTAATTCTGTGCTGTCGGCGGTTTCTGGATGAGGAACGGGCCCTCACAGTTCCAGAAGACGCAGTTGGCGCCAGCCCAGCCGATGCCGATCTGTTTCCAGAAACGCGAGGTGAGCGGTGCCTCGACATTGTCATAGAGCGCGCCGGTGACATAATGGTGATGCGGCTCGCTGGACGAGAACGGCTTGGTTACGCTGCAGTTGAGGTAGACATTCGGACCTGCTGCTGTGTGGTTGATCAGCACGAAGGAATGACGGCCCTCGTCTGACCTGCATCGCTGAATGAGAGCGAGCTGCCCCTCCATGCGGTAGGTGAATCGCCTGCCGCCGCTGCGTACAGAGACCGGGGCGAATGACCTGCAGTCCTGCACGGTCACCCATTTCGAGCCCTGCTCCAGCAGGACAAGGCTTCCGGCAAAATGTTTTCCCGCGGTATTACGCACCCAGACATTTTTCGCGTTGTCGACCGTGATGAAATTCCAGCAGTGGCGTTCGTCGGAGTAGTATTCCTCGCCAAGGTAGGGGTGACGGTCGATATTGCCGTGATTTCTGGTTCGGACAGCCGGATTATAGTCTGATACGCCGCGAAGGTTCTCTATGCCGACCTGCGAGATGCGGCCGGGATCGCTGTTTTTTACTATCTCACCGCCTCCCCAGCGTTTTTCAATGGCGCAGACCAGTGGCGCGTCCACGGTCACTTTTTTACCCGCAACGTCTGTGACAACACGGTCGTAACTGATTGTGAACGGTTCCCATCGCCAGTTCTCGTTCTCGAGGTTCATACCGACCTCGTCGATCCATGCCTGGTTGCCGTGGCGTTTCACCAGCACGGTATCGCCCGGTTTGAACGCCCCCGCATTTTTCACTGTGAACGAGCACGCTCCCACCGATACATACTCGTCGACAATTTCCGATCTGCTTTTCTCCACCTCCTGCCAGCATGATTTGCCGCCGACAATGATGCATCTTGGCTGCTTGTTCACCACATGCGCCTCGTGGACTCCCTTGGCAATCAGAACCGTACTTGTTTCATCCATTCCCTCGCCCCTGAGCACGACACCGCTTGCGGCAATACGTAAAGGCTCGTGAAGCTCATATTCACCGTGTTTCAGGAGGACCGCGCCACGGAAACCATCGCTGTCGGGCGGAAGGTCCGAGACCCTGTCGATAGCGTTCTGGATCTGTTTCGAATTGTCGCCCGCAACAGGCCAGAGCGTTTCACTGACCGGCACAAAGGGGATCGCTTTACCGCCGCCCATGTAGCCGGCATGTGAAAAGTCGGGGATCGTGTTGCCCTGATCGTCCGGGATGTACAGCATCCTGCCGTCAACACCCGGATAGAGCATCGAGATGTGATTGGGTGTCTCATCAGCGATTGCTGTCAGATTCAGGCTTATTGTCAGAATGGCGGCGAAAATAGCCACGGGCGAATAAATGGTTTTCCGTGTGATCATTATATCTCCAATGTGCCGGAACAGTCCACGTAACATCGTTTGTTTGCTTTTGGGACTGTTTCTCCGGTTTTTCTATGTATGATGGTCCGGTGTTTTACAGCCGCAGACCCTGCTCATGTCGGTGAAAAGTCTCGGATAGCAGCAGAGTGATTCTTCCATGAGCTGTATCGAAACACTGTCGTCGATCGTGTGTGCGAGATGTTCCTCGCAGGGGCTGAATCCGATAGTCGGAATTCCTGCCGCCGAGGTTAGACGACCATCCGTGCAGAAACGCCAGTGGCCGAGTTTCACGTCCCGCCCGAGCGTTTCCGTCACAATTTTCTGTGTCTGAACGACATAACCGTGCTCAGGAGGTGTGGCAAAGCCGTTGGATACCTTGACATTGCCCTCGATGTCCCTGACCTGCTCAATTTCGATATCGATTGACAAGTCGCGGGCTATTTTTTCGAGAATATCGCGGATATCATCGCTTTCCTCGCAGGCATTGCGTACGTCGATATAGAGTCTCACCCGGTCGGGAATTGTGTTGCGTGATATCTGGCCTGTATCATAAATAGTAGGCGTCAGCGTACTTCTTCCGAGCTCGGGGTGGGCCTTGAGACGGGTCTGTTCCTCTTCGAGGCGCAGCATGAAGCGGGCTGCGTCATAATTGGGATTGCGGCCCTTTTCCGGCATGGAGGCATGGGCGGATGTTCCCAGGATATTTACCCAGGTGCTGACACAGCCGCGATGGCCGAGCATGATATTATTGGAGGTCGCCTCGCCGAGTATGCAGAGATCAAAACCGAGATCGCTATTTTCCAGAAGGTATTTTGTGCCCTGTCCCGACAGCTCTTCCTCGACAACGAGGGTGACAATCACAGTCGAGCGTGGGCGCTGTCCCAGCCCTGTGAGAATTGACGGCGCGTAGACCTGAACGGCGATTGCCCCCTTGGTGTCTGAGGCCCCGCGGCCGTATATCCTGCCGTCCTCGATATGTGCGGAGAACGGCGGAAAACGCCAGTCGTTCTCATCACCCTCGGCCACCTGATCGAGATGGGAATTGCAGTTGATCACCGGCGCGTCGGGATCACTGCCCTCGACAATAGCTATGACATTGCCCTTCTCATCGCGCCAGACATCGTCGTAGACCAGCTTTTTCATCTCATCCATGCAGAGATGGGCAACCTTGTCCTCGGCATAGGTCGGCGACGGTGTCTGGATCAGTTTCCTGCAGAAAGATACCCAGTCGTTTTTCCTGTCATGCACAGCGTTTTTGATCTGGTCAAGCATCGAAACGTCCCTTTTCAGTTCAATAATTCATGAGAGCCGGAGCTGTTTCGCAGATGGAATACACATCGGTTTTCTTATAACCCAGCTCACGCACGTTATGCGTGAGGTTCTTGGCAAAGCTTACAAACTATCGATATCGGGAATTTCCGCCCAGGTTCCGTTATCGCGCGATATATCGGCGGCAAGGCCCGCAAGGTGGAGCCGTGCCACATTTTCCGCCGAGCCATGCGAGGGTACTCCGCTCTCGACAGCATCAAAAAATGCGGCAATCGATTCGTTCATACCTGGAAAATCGGCATAGGGCTTGCTTGCCGGCCATGACTCCTGCCGCCACTCGGCGTTGTCGCGAGTCCTGAGCCTGAGTTCGCCGGAAACCATGTCGATAACACAATCGCCGTCATCACCGTTGAGCTCGACCTTGAGATTGAGCTTGTCGAGCGAGGCAATATTGGCCTTGATCTGTCCCCAGACACCGTCATAATCGTAGACCGCCGAACTGTGGCTCTGGCGTTTTCCCTCGACACCGTGCCCGTCGAACATCATCACCCGGCGTGGTGTCCTGCCGAGAATGCTGTTGAAAATGTCGACATACCAGCTGCTCATGTGATTGATATTGCTGACCATGAACCCGGGTTTCGGCCCCCATGAGGACTGAAGGCGGATAGAAATGGTCTGGAGTTCTCCCAGTGCGCCTTGCTCAAGCAGTTCGTGTGCGCGGGCGACAACCGGGATGAACGCGAGCTCGATATCTGCATGAGTGACCTGTGGAGCCGCGAGAAGCCGTTTCAGCATGGCGGGTGTCGTTTCGTTTTTGTTCGTTACCGGCGGCTCGTAAAATACCGGCAGGCCAGTGTCGAGTGCCGCGGTCAGGACCTCCTCATGGAGAAAATCCGGCACCGCAACAAAAACAACGTCGATATCGGCTTCTTTCAGCAGTTGCAGGTGATTGTCGAAAACGGCGATTTCTGCGCCAAGTTCCTCCGCAGCACGTGCACGGCTTGCCTCGCTTGCCGCGCACACGGCAGATATTTTCCCACGGCCGTCACGCTGCAGTGCCGGAAGATAGGCGTTACGCACCCATTTGCCGTAGCCGATAAGGCCGATCTTGAAATCTGTCATCAAATACTCCTGATACATCTGTTGTTGTATTGTTTCATGCCGCTGGATCAGTAACCGCGCTGCCGGTAATATGGCAGAAGGCGATCGTTGTTCTCACGGCCGTTCTTCATGAAAAATCCCTGCCAGAAATATGGCATGTTGCCACGGCGTTCCATTTCTTCCAGCCACGCGGCGAAAATAAGCCACATGACCAGGTCGCCTATGACACCGGAGGTCGGACAGACTTTCCTGCCGCGGCCGCCGATATTGACCACGCCCCAGCTTTCGGGAGAATAGCTGTTGAAGGCGGCATCGGCCTCTTTGTAAATACAATCGCCCGACGAGTCGCCGTCTGTCGAGAATGGTGTGATTGCCACCACGTATGCGCCTTTTCTTCTGCATTCACGTGCGACAGCGATCTCCTCGCTGTTGCCCGCACTGTATGCGCCGATCATGACAATGTCGCCGGATTTGACATCTTCCGCCTTGTAGCGCCTCGTAATCATGGGGCCGTTAGCTACACCGACAGCATCCGAAACGAGTGCATGGTTGGTGCCGTAAACATGCCACGCGGCACCTGCGAGGACAAGGTCGGCAAGAGTTTCTCCCACAGCTTTATATTTGGGACAGTCACAACCGACCATGATAGCCCGATCGATACAGGTGTCGATGAAATCACGTGCCCAGTCGCCTTTCGATGCATCACCCTTGTTGGCTTTGAGTCCGGCAAGTTCAGCGGCACAGAGCCAGTAGACTGCCGCCTGTGCGAGTCCGCCGCCGGGAAGAAGCGGGAACGGTGCGCTTTTCGCCGTGGTGACAAGGCCGTTGTACCAGGGTGTCTGGCTGTCAATGGTGACCGAGGCGGTATCCTCGATTTTCAGGAGTTTGCCGTCGTATTCTATCTGGTAGCCCTGTTCGGGCGGTGTCTTGCTGAACGGGTAGTAATTGACGGTAACAGCAACAACACGCACACCCCTGTCACGGGCCGGGATATTGTTGAGATTGATCGTGTTCGTTATGATCATGTCGCCGGCCTTGATCGCGGCATATTTGTCCTCTTTCGCGCCGCGCTCAAAATAAGTGAGGACATTGGGCTGTCCGATACGGTCTTCGGCGGTCTCCTCGACAGGAAAATGACCGGAGGTGATTTGAGAATAGATAGTGCCGCCGTCCTTCGCGAGCTTGTAGGCGGTCGCCATTTCACGCCGTATCAGCCCAAGCTGTGTATCCCTGAGGCCGGTAAGTATGGCCATTGTGCCGGAATGGTATTGCTCGAAAAATGATGACTGCTTTTCTGAGCTGAAAGCCCTTTCGCCATGTGCAAGGGCTCCGATGCCGAGTGCCGCCGGTGCTGCCGCCATAAAACGACGCCGTTTCATACTCTGCCTCCCGGTTACGATGTCTCTGGACGATTGTTCTTTATCCAAACAATGAATTGCATGAAAGGCTCCGACGCAATATAATTATTGAATAACAGGTTTTTGTCTTTGATAAGGTGCTTACATAGAGCAAGGAAAGGGCGCAGGTATGGGTTTACGAAAGAGGGCCGCACAAATACTGTTAACAGGATCGAGACGCAGGTTTTTAATGTCGATTAGCGCGGCAATGTTTCTTCACGCAATACTGCCGGTTACTGCGCCGTCAGCGGAAAAGCCGAAAGTTCGTGTCGAATCCATACGCCGTTTTGAGCATAACGGCGAGCACAACTCGTTCACCGATCTCTGCAAGTTCAAGGGCCGTTACTATCTTGCGTACAGAAGCTGTCCCGACGGGCACATGGTGCATCCGACATCCTCGATCCGTGTCTGGTCAAGCGCCGATACGAAAAACTGGGAAGAGGTGGCACGGTTCAGTGTCCCGAAACGTGACACCCGTGACCCTCATTTCCTCGTTTTCAATGATAAGCTGTTTCTCTATTCCGGCACCTGGTATTGCGGTGAAAGCTCACCCAAAAACTACGATATGAACGAACAGCTCGGTTACGGCATTGTCAGCGACAACGGCCGGGACTGGTCGGATCCGATCATGCTCGAGGGTACCTACGGCCATTATATCTGGCGTGCGGCAGCATATGACGGCAAGGCATATCTCTGCGGGCGGCGCAAGCACGAGTTCAGTGCGAAAAGCCGCAAAGAGGGAACGGACATGATCGAATCGGCAATGCTGGTGAGTGAGGATGGTCTGGCGTTTACAACGAAGGCCTTGTTCCAGGAGCACAACGGCGACGAGACAGCGTTTATATTCGAGCCGGACGGCGGAGTTGTCGCTATCGGGCGGCGCGGGCGTGATAAGGCTGAAATATGCCGGTCAAAGCCGCCGTATAAAGAATGGCGCCGCAGCGATCTCGACCGCTATATCGGCGGTCCTCTGATTACGGTCTGGGAGGATAATATCCTTGTCGGCGGCAGGAAACAAAGCGATGGCAGAAATGTCACCTCGCTTTACTGGCTGGAGGGCGAAAACGGTCTCTCGGAGTTTGCGACCCTTCCATCCGATGGCGACAACTCTTATCCGGGATTTGTGGCTACAGGCCCGAAACGAGGCTTGCTTTCATATTATTCATCCCACGAAAAGGATGAAAGCGGAAAAACAATAACTGCGGTCTATCTTGTCGATCTTATAATGGAATAGAAAATATCGTTTATAATATACGGCAACAGGAAGGACAGGTGGAATGATACAACGGCAGACAGTGATGTTCATAATTTTAGCGGCGCTTTTGACGCTTTCTCCTCCGGCGTTTTCGGCTGATCAGGGGGCGCTTCCCGACGGGTTTTCGCCGTGGCTGGGTGGCTGCGGTGGTCTCTATCTGTATGCGGGAAAAGGAGAATTGACGGTTGAGGTGGCCAAGCAGGATCTCAATATCCGCGGCAATAAAACCTACCTCAGAGCGGTGTTCTTCGGGCCCGACCGAAGTGTGATCGACGAGCAGTGGATCAACGATGACGGCCGTCCGGCGGAAAGCGGCCCCGGACCTGTCGGGATGCTCAAGCTCAGCACACGTGTCGAAAGGCCGGGCGTTTACGGTGTCAATATCACGGTCAGCGAGGACCGCTACGGCGAGAACATGTCGTGGGCGTTCAAGACTAATTGCCCTCGGTATCTCGTGGAAACCTCGCGCGGCCACAAGGATGCCCGCCACCTTGAACCGTTAGTGCTTCGGAGTCCCGGCCGTTCCGCCGATGTCGCGTTTCTTCCCTCTGACGGGCCTGTTTCGGTCGAGGTTACAGGTCTGCCGGCCGGAACTGATCCGCTGAAACTTATCGATGTCAACGGCAGACAGATTGCTCGTCTCGAGATGTCTCCGGAAGGTGCTGCCAAATATATGAGCGCTGGCAGCAGTGATGGAACTCCCTGGCGGCTTCATCTGCCCGAAGCCGAGGCGGTGATAGAGGTTGACGGTGTTACACGCTGGGAGAACGACGATCCTAATATGAACATTTCACTTTGGACACCGGATGCAAAATCATGGTTCCCCTTCCACGAAAACCGCTGGCTGCTTTTCCCTTACCGCAGGATTGCCTATGGGCAGGCCGGTGAAAAAGACAGCCTTGAGTTCACGGTGTTCAACAATGGAAAACAGCGTAAGAAAATCCGTTTGAGCCTGGAGTCTGAAAAGGGAACGAGCGGTTTCGCCCTTTCCAGTGATGAAGTTTCCCTCGATCCGCAGGAGTCTGGTACAGTCACGCTGCGATACACGATCCCCGCAGGTTCAGGCGAAAAGACATGCTATGTCAGAGCTTCATGCGATGATAACAGCGGTTTCTCGACATGGTCCTCGGTGACACTGCGCAAGGGGACTGCGCCGGCTGAATCCCCGCTGGACATTCCTCTCAGGTTCCAGCCATACCGTCACCAGAACGAACAGTTCGGCTACCTGCCGAAATTCCCGATGGACAATCAGGTATATTTCTCGCCGGAAAACAAGCCGTATATATCGGCACGGGACGGTATCTTCCATTTCGAGAACGGCGAATGGCTGAAAACGACATCCGCGAAACACGGCGAAAACGGGAGCCGTATCAATATCGCGCCGATTGTATCGAAAATAGCGTTCGATGGCGAGGGTGGTGTCTATACAGTGGGACGTAGCAGTGGCATGGTGTATCTGTTCTATTCCGCGGATGACGGCAGGACATTCAGCGCCTGGCCGGTCTCCCGAGAGGGAAGTTTCGATATCGAGACATTCACCGGACACAATAAGGAAAGTGGGCCGCCGCCGCTGGCCCGCTATATCCAGACCGCTGCCGATCCGAACCTCATTTGGCGTAAAATAAACGATCTCGAACTCTTTTTCCCGGAGAAGAAGAGCGATGGCAGTATCGCGATCGGTGAACCGGTGCTCGTGTCGAAACTCTCGATCGGCCTTTCGGTACATTCAGGTATTCCCTCGACGATCGTGTCCAGGGGCGACAAGGTGCATATAACCTGGGGTGAGGCGACCGAGCCGGAGGCAAAAGCACCCGGTGTGCCGACCTATGTTGCCACATACGACCGGACAGCAAAACAGCTCAGCGAGCCAGCGCTCATCGGTTACGGCCCTCCTGCCAACGATGTGCACAACACGCCCTGTATCACCATGGACAGCAAGGGCTTTCTGCATGTGCTGATCGGCACTCACGGCAGGACATTCAAGTATTCGAAATCACTCGAACCGAATACCGGTGCCAAGGGCTGGACTGAAACGGCTGATATCGGTGAAGGGCTCCGGCAGACATATGTCGGCATGGTCTGTGACCAGCACGACACCATACACCTCGTATTCCGTCTCTGGCTGCAGGACAACGGCGTTTTCCCGGCGGGTTATTACGCCAATCTCGCCTACATGAGCAAGAAACCGGGCACGGCATGGAGCGAGGCACGGCCGCTGGTTGTCGCGCCTTTCTCTGAGTACAGCATTTTCTATCACCGTCTGACAATCGACCGTAAGGACAGGCTGTTCCTCTCCTACGATTACTGGTCAACATTTTGGTTCTACCGTATAGATCACAGGGGATCGCGGCGCTCGCTCATGCATTCTGACGATAACGGCGTCTCATGGACACTGACACCTGACCGCATTCTCGAGAGCGGTAAATAATATAGATATTTTTCACGCAAACCTTGCATGAGGCGGGGGCTGTCGCGAGCTGTTTGGGACAGAATCTTTTCGGGAGGTAAATATGAGTGGTGAGCGCGATTTATCGGTGATTCTTGACTCGTTGAATCCCCGGATGAGTGAGGAAGAATACGTTTTCTGTTCGGTCAGCGAGGATGAGATGTTTCGAATCGGATGTGAGGTCCACTGTGTCTGCCGCGAGGATGAGAATATTACAGTCGTACTGCCTGTAGACAAAGCTGTTTTGGCGGGATTTGAGTACGCGTTTCCCTCGCGCATGATCACGATTTCACTCCACACCAGCCTCGATGCTGTCGGGCTCCTCGCGAAACTCCTGACACGGCTTGCCGAGGCGGGGATCGCGGTCAATGTGATGTCCGGGGTCTATCACGACCATCTGTTCGTGCCGGTTGACAGGGCGGAGGATGCCATGTGCATCCTCCGTGAGTGGGATTAGGGACACTCGGAAGATACCTGCGGTAGTTGAGTGACCTTCTAAAGGTGGCCTTTTTCCCGGCGTTTCAGCTCGTCCACGACTTTGCGAACCTCCTGCGAACGCTCTTTAGGCGCAACGAGTACACCATCTTTTGTCACGATCACCGCGAGTCCCTCGACACCGAGGACGCCCACCGCGATCGAGTCCAGTCCCGGCTCGTTGTAGACAATTGTGTTGTCCGAATCGATGATCACCGGATCCCCGATGACAACATTGCCGCGCTTGTCCTTGGGAAAGGTCCTGTCGAGAGAGTCCCACGCGCCGACATCGTCCCAGCCCATATCGGCTTTGATTGCCAGAACGTGTTTCGATTTTTCCATGAGGGCGTAATCGATCGAGATACTTTCAACTTCCCCGAACACACAGGCGGCTTTATCGGACTTGCCTTTTCTGATGAGTTTCGCGAGCTCGACCGTTTTGTCGGCCATGTCGGGTGAGGTCGTGCGGAGTTCATTGAGGAATGTCGAGACACGCCAGAAAAACATACCGGAATTCCAGCAGTGACGGCCTGAATTCAGATATTCCCCGGCAGTATCGCTGTCCGGTTTTTCGTGGAAACGGATGACCCTGTATAGTGTGTTGCCGCCGCAGGAAAGCTCTTTCTCGGACACGTTTTCCAATTCAAGATAGCCGTAGCCGGTTTCGGCACGGTCGGGCGTGATGCCGAATGTAACGAGAGCGTCCACGCATTCGGCTGTGCTGAGTGCTGCCTCTGCCAGTTCCCGGAAACGAACACTGTCGATGATATTGTGATCGGCGGGAAGCACTGCCATGACTATGTTTTCGCCATCGCCGCCATAACGGGCCAGAAGGTTTGCCACTGCGTAGACAAGGCAGCCTGCTGTGTTCCGTTTCGAGGGCTCGACAAGGATATTATCGTAAGGGATGCTCGATTCAGCCTTCCTGACCTTGCCCGCTATATAGTTTCCCGTGGCGAGATAGATATGTTCGCGTGATATGAGAGGTGCAATATTCCGGACAGTCTGTTCGAGCAGCGAATGATCACCGCTGCCGAGGCGCAGAAGCTGTTTCGGCCGGGACCGCCTTGAAAGCGGCCAGAAACGTTCGCCGGAACCGCCGGCCATGACGATTGCGACGCGGATAGTACTGTCATTATTCATTCGGTGGCATTTATCTCCAATTCTATCAAGCGGGCGAAAGAAGTTTATCTCCCACCGCGCAGGATGAACTCCATAAACTGGCGGCTTTTTCCTTCAGGCGGACAGTTTGCCATGAAATAGAGCCAGTCGGCATAATCGGCAATATACGTTTCTTTGCGGTCTTTTTCAATGATTGTATAGTATTGAAGTGACTCGCGCGGTGTGATCACAGGACGATCCCCGTGTTTTTTCAGGTATGCATTCAGGGCATCCTTTGCTATTGCGGGTGAGGGGAACCTGATCTTGAATAATGTCACGGCTCCGTCGCCGGGGTCATAATTCGCGCTCCAGCCTTCCCTGGCGACCGGTATGGCCAGATCATCAGCGAGATTTGCCGGGAAACGCAGTTTGAAGGAGCGGCTGCCCATGAAATAGTATTCGCTGTCAGCGATTCGATTGCTTGTGGGCAGTGTCCTGTATATTTCCGGATCGAGGCCTGAGGTGCCGATATGTTTCGCGAGCTCTCCGGCCAGTTTCTGTGCCGCCTCCATGCCGGCGGCTTTCTGCGGTTTAACCGAGATGATGACCTGCTCTTTTACAAACTGGCAGAGACTGTCGTTGCGTCGTCCCATGAAACCGGTTTCAATTGGATAGGCCCCGGGCAGTTCTGTCAGCTTGAATGCCCCGACAGCGCCGCGTGTCGAGGTGAATGCGACAGACTCGACTGTCATGCGGTGCATGTTGCCGCTGTATTCTGCGATAAACGTGCTGTCTGCGCCAAATTCAACGAACATGTCCTTGTCGCCGGACAAAATAGATTTCAGATTGATTGCTTTATCACGGACACGAATCCTCTCGAGGGAGAATCCCTGGGTGTCGCGTATTATCCCGTTCAGGTTTTGGGAAACGAACATAGTGCAGGAACTGAACAGCAATGCTGCCAGAATAATGACAAGCTTTTTCATGAGACACCTCCCCGCAAAATTAATATAGTATTTACAGTCTAATATAGTATTTAACGGGGAAAAAGAAAAAAAATCCTCTTTTTTCGTCGTTTTTTTATTATTATTCTAAAAGTTAGGCTCAGGAGGTGATACCTATGGCTGGTGATTTTACAACCCTGCGCAAGGGGTTGGCATCGATAAAACTGTGGCATGTTGTTGTGTTTGTTATTGTTGTCGGTGGATTTGTGGGACTGCAGGTGCTGAAAAGCATGGGCTTTTCAACGGTCGACAGAAGTGATTACAAGGTGGTTGCAACCCGATTCTGCGAAGATAACGGAAGAATAGCCCGTGAGCTTGGCAAAATCATCTCTGTAAAGGTGCTCGGCGCCGGGCGGGGGGCGAATAAGTCCTCGTTCTGTTCCATGAGTGTCAGGGGGGAAGATGGCACCGGGAATGCGTATATACAGCTTGTACAGGATGATAAAAAACGCTGGTTTGTCGATTCCGCGACACTCATGACCGGCGGACGGGAATTGAACATCCCGGTATCGCGAAAAAAAGAATCGCGGTCCATGAAAGTGTTTGGCAACTAGTTGAACGGCTGATTACAACAAGAACAGTAGATAACAACGATTCGATCTTTATGTGCCGGTCTCAGTCGGTCAGGATTACAATGCCGCCGATAACATTACTGTTTTCGGCGGTTCTTTACGCTGTAGAACAGCACGTGCGGAACGGTTAATCAATAGAAATTCTCAGAGTTTCCTCAGGGATTAATCAAGTATTTCCGGCCCCCTTTCTGTCGTTTCACGACATCTTTCCCCCATAGGGGGCAAGGGTTGGGGGTAGGGAACTGATATTTTATACCTCGAAGCTCTGCTCCGGGGAAGTTCGTTTACTCTCCGTCCCGCTTTTTCAACAGGAAAGGTTATATGCCGGATATTGAAAAAATACTGGCCGCAGACTGTATCTGCGAACTTGAAGTCTCCAATAAATCAGCAGCTCTGAAGGAACTCGCACGGCTGGCCGGGGTAACTCCTCAGGTCAGCGATACCGAAAAATTTCTCGAGGATATCAGAGCTCGCGAAATGATCATGAGCACCGGTATCGGTTCGGGTATTGCGATACCCCATGCCAGAAGTTCCGCGCTGAACGATCTGGTAATGGCTGTGGGCCGTTCCCGTGATGGGATCGAGTATGAATCACTCGACGGGCTCCCGGTAAACATTATCATTCTTCTTGGCGCGCCGGAAAAAAACAAGGGATTATTCCTCGAAATATTTGCAGGTATCGGTGCAATGTTCTCTCGCTCTGGCGTAAGGGGCCAGTTCCTCAAGGCGGATAATCCCGAGGAAATGAAGCGTCTGTTTGTTGAACAGTTCAGGCGACGCTAGCAGCCGTCAGCTTTGCCTTCCGGGTTCACGTCGTTATAACTCATTGACAATCAACACAATGCTTGCTGGCAGGGCGTTTTTTCTCTCGCTGAAGATGCACTGTCTGCCCGAGAGTGTCTGTGTGCCATTTCCCATTGCTCCAACCGGATCCCTGACGTATATTGGAATCTCTTGTCCCCCGTTTTTTAGCGGGCGGCCTGACTCATTTCAACGATCTTGAAAAAACACTATATAATATCGGATTGAAGGAGGCTTTTTATGTGGTTTGAACGCATGTCGCTCGAAGTCTGGTTCGACAAGTATCAGTATGAAGTCGATTACGATATCGGTGAAAGTGCTGTGAAATACATGACTTTCGAACAGCTCGGTATTGATCTTGGCGCACTGCCGCTTCGCTATGGCTATCATGAGGGGCTTCCCGCGCTCCGTGAGATGCTGTCCCGCGATTATCCCGGTTTCGCACCCGAGAATGTCATTGTCACCTCGGGTGGCAGCGAGGCGAATTTCATCATCATGTGCGCGCTCTGTAAGCCGGGTGACCATGTAATTGTCGAGCATCCGAACTATACCTCCATGTATGAGGTTCCGCGTTCACTCGGATGCAAAGTCGACCTTTTCGGCCTCGATTTCGATAACGCGTTCAAGCCTGACATCGATAAGCTCGAGAGCATGATCACGCCCGAGACAAAAATCGTGAGCCTGACACATCCCAACAATCCGACCGGCTCCATGATCACCGAGGATGAGCTTCACCGCATCATCGAGATTGTAGAGAAGAACAACACCTGGCTCCTCTTCGACGAGACCTACCGCGACATGTGTTTTGACTCGATCCTGCCGCCGGCCTCGACACTGAGCCCCCGCGTGATCAGCCTTTCCAGCATGTCGAAATGCTATGGAATCCCGGGTATCAGGCTTGGCTGGGCGACTACCCAGGACAAGCAGCTTCTGGCGGACTTGCTCGCCATCAGGGAGCAGATCAGTATCACAAACAATGTCATGAGCGAAAATATCGCCCTCGAGGTGCTCGCCGAGAAAGAGAAATACCTGATCAAGTCGCGCGATCATATCAAGCGTAACCGCGCCGCAGTCGACGAGTGGATGAAAGCCCAGGAGGATTTCGAATGGGTATTCCCCGAGGCAGGTGTTGTCGCGTTTCCCCGCCTGAAAGAAAGCTCCGGGGTCGATCCTGAGGAACTGATCGTGTCGGTGGTGGAGAAATACCGGACATTCACGATTCCGGGACGTTGTTTCGAGATGGACAACCATTATTTCCGTCTCGGTTTCGGTGCCAACCTCGAAGAAATCCAGACCGGCCTTGCAAACATGGGCAAAGCACTCGCCGATCTGAAATAGCTATTATACGATGTCAAATCGCTCCCGCATTCATTGCGTGAGATAATCGATACAGTATGAAGCAGGGCAGGATGTACTATCATCCCGCCCTGTTTTTTTAAACCGGATATGGTGTTCATTGCGCTGTATCAAGCGCTTTTCGATAGCATCAGCGGCCGCTGATACTGACATTCAGCCCCTTTTCGGCCGTGGTGACCTTAATGATATAGTTGTTTTCCTTCTTGGTGATTTCTGCGCTGATACCTTCCCTGGAGGCGACTTCAGGTTCCCCGTTTTCCGATCCCCAGCGTATTGTCTGCTCGCCTGCGGCACCGACAGTATAGCTCAGTGTGCCGTCGGCAAGGTCGAGCGTATCGAGCCATGAGCTGGATTTCAGGACAGTTATGTTTCTGCCTTCGTTGGGAATGATGAATGCCTCGCGTGTGGCATCGGGCATGGGGAAGCCGAATCGCAGGAAAAGAGTGTTCCTGTCGACCGAGTAGGCGTGGTTCATTACACCGAGGAGCTTGTCCTGGGCCAGCTGCACGGCGTGATGATAGTGCATTGCCTGTCCGCTGAATGCGACTACCTGGCCCGCCGCCTCGTCACTGTTCACCTGGGTGTAGATTTCGGGCGAAGCGCCGACTCTGCCGATGATTTCTGGCGCCGATCCGGCCACATACGGCAGGACCTGTTTCGCCTTGGCGAGCTGGCTGCCGATGAACTGACGGTCTGCTTCGCTTGTAAGTTCCAGCGCGCCCCAGAAACCGTGTCCGGCGATGATCGAGGTGTTGACATTGTAACGCTGGAATCCTTTGTTGTTGTGTGGATAGTTGGCGCAGGTGAAAAGCTCGAGCGGGATGATGTCGGCAAACTCATTGTGCACGGTCCTGATGGATTTCGTGCGGAAAGCATAGTAATCCTTGTACCAGCTCGCGCCGTTATTGATCCAGTAGAACTTGCCCTGGCTCAGTATGCAAAGCCCGCACATCACACGTTTCGCCTCGGTGAGATCCATCTCGATCACCAGCTCCGGCTCGTAATCGGTGAGTTCCTCCATCGCCTCGGTAACATATATCGGCAGGAGGTACTCGTAACGTGCCCTGAGCTCTTCTTTCGAATATTTATCGCTGCCGTGATCGAGGTTCGGCTGAGCGCTGAAGACGGTATTTATGGCATCCCACTTGAAATATCGAGCGCCCTGGTCGATAAGCTTTTTGCAATCATCGACAAATGCATCGCGGAACGGTCCCACGAAATCGAAGACCGGATTGTTCCACTGTGAACGAACCGGCTGGCCGATTGAATCGAGGACAATCCAATCGGGATGCTCGTGATATCGTTCAGCATCTGTCTGTGTTCCGAGCGGTGAGAACCAGAGGCCCATTTTCATGCCGTGACGGTCGAGTTCGGCCTTGATCGGTGCTAGGCCGTTGGGAAAACGTTCCGTGTTCGCTGTCCACCCGCCGTGATACTGTTCCCAGCCGTCATCGAGCACGAAAGTGTCGATTCCCATTTCTGCGGCACGCCGTATTTCTTCGATCATGTACTGTTCGTTTACACGTGCCCGCACACCACCGTCATCCTGAAAAGATCGCTGCATGCCCCATGAATTGTAGTAAAATGAAGGCCTTCGTGAGGCATCTTTTTCGCAGATACAGCGCCAGAGATAATCGCGGATGATCTCCTTGCCTTTGTCGATGCCGCGCTCATGATAGAATGCCGAGGCGTTCCAGACTGTCTTGTAGGGATGTTTCCTGTCGATGGTTTCACCGTCGAGGTAGCCGCCGCGCAGGATGTCGAGTGATATGTCGAGCCTGCCGTTTTTCTTTTCCTGCCTGATTCCGAGGAAATGCATATCACTGTCCTCGATTGTGAAATCGAATGTGCCGACTGTGCCCTGAAGTGCGTCACGTCCACTGCTGTCGTCTTCACCGTAGAATCCTTTTATGTCATCCTGGGAGGCATGCTCGTAAGCGCTGATCCAGTTGACCGATGCTGTTTCTGCGATAGCGAGCGGGCCTTTCATTGTGCGCTCTCCGTTTTGTTCAAGTGTTTCCCGGAGCACCCGAGGATGGAACATATGGCAGTTTGCGAGATTGTGGTCGTTGTATTTCCGGTACTGGAAACGTTCGTCCTGTGCCGCGGCGCTGTCGGTGTCGATGAGCTCGCCCGCCCATGAGGCGATACGGATTTCCGTGCTGCTGACATTTTCGGCGTTTTCGACCGAGTAGCAGGGGAAGCGGAAGTGGAGGGCGCCATCCAGCTTGTTCAGGTTGAATTTGCCGCGGCCTGATGATTCGAGCCTTAGCTGTTCACGGACAAGAGTCGTACCGGTAAAAATCTGCTGGACGATGTGGAGTTCAAGGCCCTTGACCGGTTTTTTCCTGCCCTCGAATACCAGTGTCACCTCTTTGCCGCCATTGCCCATGGCACGCTCGGAAAATGAACGATACCGCCAGAGCTTGTCATTCGCCGTGACAAGAGTATTGTCGATGACAAACTCGAAATATGGCTGGCTGCCGCTGCTGACAACAGCACCGGTTTCCCTGGAGGTCACGCTGACTTTGATAGCGCCGGAGCTTTTGGGGGAGAAATCGAAACGCCTGATCATCAGCTCATTTTCGAGCACAAGAGCATTCCTGTCCTGCGTGACAGCAAGTGCTAAATTGTCTGCATATGTTACTCCGCAGCAAAAGAGCAGGGTGAGGAGAATGATAAATGACATAACTGTTTTTTTCATTCAAACATCCTTTCATGTGCGTATAGCTAAAAATGAACCGTCATTGTGCGAACCGGTCAGGTATATATTCATTGCCGATGTCGGGCATTGTATTGTACGAACTTACGACAGCCTGCGCAAGTGCCAGGCGTAACAATCTTCAGCTGCTTTTTATCTGATTGCGATGTTGTCCATGAAGTTGAATGCACTGCTTCTGGCGATCTATGCCAGCGGCTGTCCGCAAAAGAATGTTGGGAATCCTGTCACATGTTTCGTTATTACGCTCCAAAAAAACAATGACAGCGTGAAACACTTTGCTGTTGACGTGACTGTTTTGTATATATCTAGTTCCATAATACGAAAATATAGTTCCCTCCGATAAAAATTATGGGTTATGATATCAGACGGGATATTTTTACAATTGAAGCAGAGAGCATGGGTGTGTGAAAACGAAACGGTGAGAAGCATTAGTGGCAGCGGGTGACAACTTTGAAGAATAAGGGATGTTCGCGGAATTGACCGTCGACTCTTTTTCGAATAGTAATAAGCGCACGAAAATATCGAAGAGAAAGGGATGTGCTGTCATGGCTGGACCGGGTTCATACTGGATCGGAGACGAGGAAAAAAAAAGAGATTCTCGATGTGCTTGAAACGGGCCACCTGTTCCGCTACGGCGACATGAGTGATCCCTCTTTTAAGCACAAGGTCTATACCCTTGAAGAGGAATTCGCGGACTACATGAATGTTGGGCATGCGCTTGCCACCAGTTCCGGCACTGCGGCGCTCCTCATTTCTCTCAAAGCGCTCGGGATCGGTGAGGGTGACGAGGTCATCGTGCCTGCCTATACTTTTGTGGCGACCTTCAGCTCAGTGATCTTTGCCGGGGCTGTTCCCGTGCTTGCGGAAATCGATGAGAGCCTTTGTCTCGATCCCGGCGACATCGAGCACCGGATTACGCCGAAAACGAAAGCGATCATGCCGGTTCACATGCTGGGCAACCCATGCGACATGGATGCGATCATGGACATCGCCAACCGTCACGGCCTCGTGGTCATCGAGGACAGCTGCCAGGCATGCGGCGGCGCGTACAAGGGCAAGAAGCTGGGCACGATCGGCGCGATTGGCGCATATTCGCTGAATGTATTCAAGACTATCACTGCCGGTGACGGCGGCATGGTGGCGACAGACGACAAAACGCTTTACGAAAACGCGTTCGCTGTCCATGATCAGGGGCACACCGCAAACCGTGCCGGTGTCCAAGTCGGGAGCAGGAACATTATCGGGCTCAATTTCCGGGTTAACGAGCTTCTTGGGGCGGTTGCGCTGGCCCAGCTCAGAAAACTCAGTAATATTGTTACGACACTCGGTGAGAAAAAAGCTAAACTTAAAGCTCTTATCGGTGAACATGAGAGTTACACATTCAGAAAGATCAACGATCCCGGCGAGTGCAACACACTTCTGACCGTGCTGTTTAGGGAGCAGGCGAAAGCCACCGCGGTCAGTGCGGAGCTCGGCTCAAAAACTATCGATCACAGCGGATGGCATGTCTACGCCAACATGGAGCATATCGGCGCCTACCTTAAGAGTATCGGCAGACCCTTCGGCAAGGGCGCCTATCCGAAAACGGACGATATCCTGAGCCGTGCCATGAATATCAGTATCGGGGTTGTCGATGGCGGTCTCGGTGCCGGTTTCGGCATCAATATCATGTCTGAAGATGATGAAATCAAGAAGGTCGCAGATCGTTTCCACGCAGTACTATGAACGATTTTCGGCTTATCGAACTTGAAGATCAATAACTGTGTCCCAAAGGGGGCCTCATTCACACCAAACGGAAAAATGTTATGAAAAAAGAAATCAGGGTCGGGCTTATCGGCCATCAGTTTATGGGCGTCGCGCACTCCAATGCATACCGTAACGCGGGAATCTGGTACGATCTCCCCGTCAACGTGATCATGCAGTGTGTCTGCGCCAAGGACAGTGACGAAAACCTCGCCGCGTTCGCCGACAAATTCGGCTGGAAGGAGTACGAGAGCGATTGGCGGAAACTCGTTGCCCGCGACGATATCGACCTCATCAGCATTGCGACACCGGGATTCCTCCATCATGAGATGGCTGTCGAGGCGGCACGTCAGGGAAAACATGTTCTCTGCGAGAAACCGCTCGCCAACACCCTCTCCGAGGCGGAGGAAATGTTCGAGGCGGTCGAAAAGGCCGGCGTTAAGCACTGTTGCGGCTATTCCTACCGTTCGACACCGGCGTTGGCGCTGGCACAGCGTTTTGTCGAGGAAGGCAAAATCGGACGTATTTTCCATGTCCACGCACGTTATGCGCAAGACTGGATTGTCGATCCGAATTTCGCGATGGTCTGGCGTCTGGACAAGAAACTGGCTGGCTCGGGTGCACTCGGCGACATCTGTGCCCATTCGATCGATGCCGCTCGTTTCGTCACCGGCGCTGAGATCACCGAACTTGTGGGTGCGACTGCCACGATGATCGAGGAGCGACCGCTCGACGGCAGCGATCCGAACGGCGCAAAAGGGCGGGTGACGGTCGATGACGTTTCCCAGTTCCTCTGCCGTTTCGACAACGGGGCTACCGGCTGTTTCGAGGCGACACGGCTTGCCACCGGAAGGAAAAACCACAACTGTATCGAGGTCAACGGCGAGAAAGGCTCGATCTATTGGGATTTCGAGGAACAGAATTCCCTGTATTATTATGACAATACACTCGGATTGAGCGAGCAGGGTTTCTCCAAGATTAACTGCACCTGTGACGAGCATCCTTATGGCGGTGGCCCGTGGCCGGTGGGACATGGCATCGGTTATGCCGACACGTTTGTGATAGAGGTCAAGAATTTCGTGACCGCTATTGCCGAAAACAAGGATTTCCATCCGAATTTCGGCGATGGTGTCGCGTGCCAGCGTGTGCTCGACGCGATTGAGCGCTCGGCGAACGAGAAGAGCTGGATAGCACTCTGATATTTTCCTGAAGAAGATAATCCCGGTTGCTTCAGGTGGCCGGGATTATCACGTGTACAGTCTCACTCCCACCTTTTTTGCGGTTTCCTCGATATATTTTTTCGCGCTGGCATATTGATCGTCGGGGATATGCTCGATCAGAAGTGCCCGCGGCCAATTGAGCCGTGAGAGCCTCACCAGGTAAGTCTCGTAATCGATAACACCTTTCCCGGGTGCGACCTCGGTGATATACGACGACATTTTATTGGGCAGGATGTAACTGTCTTTCGCGTGAGCGGCGATGATATGTTCTCCGAGAAGGTCGAAACATTCCTCGATCAGTTCAGTGTTGCGGTAGTAGCAACTCAGGTTGATCATGTTGACAGGGTCGATGCAGACTTTGAGCCGCGGATCGCCAATTTCCTCGATGAGTTGCAGATGGGCGCGGGGATTGTTCATGGCTGTCATGTTGGTTGCCTCAACGCCAAGCTGGACTTTCATGCCGCGCGTGTCGTCGAGAACCTGTTTCATGGCTTTCACCGATTTTTTCCACGTTTCCCATGTCCAGTTGTCCTTGTGCGGCGACATGGCACGTTCACGGCCCGCGCTGCCGGTGTGGGTTGTTACCATCCGGCAGTCGAGGTTTTCCGCAGCGGCGCAGGAATCGACCGTATAACGGTAGACTTTCTCTCGCTCGACAGGATCGGGATGGATAAGGCTGCCGGTGGTGTGCATGTCGAAAAAGTCGACATCGTAACGTTTGAGCGCCTCTTTCAGTTCGCGCAGTTCGCTCTCAGTCGGCTCGAACCAGATGCTCCGCCGGATAGTGGCGTTAGCCGCCGTATAACCGTAATCACGCACACGTTTCACCATGTCGGTGATGCTTATACCGCCATCGCGCCGGTAATCGAGTGTCGTGTTTTTCGACCAGGAGGCGAGTCTGATAGGTGTCGCTCCGGGTGTGCGATCACGCTTGATATCGGAGGGCGGGCTCCAGGGCGTGAGGAATGGCGGATGGTCTTTCGTCGCTTTCGGGACAACCGCCGAATGGGCGTGCCGCGCGCTCACTGCGGCAATTCCTGAGATCATGCCTGTCCGTATGGCTTTGCGCCTGCTGACATTCTTAATCATGTTTCCCCCTCGATATGCCTTGTCCGCGGTGTTTAAACCGTATCATCCGGCCCGTATAGTTTTCTCTGCCGTTCAAGCTCTTCGAGAAGCTCTTGCGTGACTGATTCGGTGTCCTTTTTGCCATAGATATTATGAAGCTCATGGGGATCGTTCTTGAGGTCGAAAAGCTCGCGATAACCATCCTCCGTGTAATACTCGATCAGTTTCCAGCGCTCAGTCCTGACACCGTGATGCGGCCCGACACGGTGCGTGGTGAAATATTTTGTGTAGGTCTGATCGTTAAGGTTCGATACGTCGAAATCGCGGTAAGCCCGCCAAGAATCCTCATAATAAGAGTAATACACGCTCTTGCGCCAATCGGAGGGTGTTGTGCCCTCGAGTAAGGGACGAAGACTTTTGCCATGCATATGCCCGGGGACGGGGATGCCTGCGATGTCGAGAATTGTCACGGCAAAATCCACGTTCAGCGCCATCTCGTTCGGCACTGTGCCGCTGAATCCGAGACGTGGATAGCGGATAAGCAGCGGTATCCTCAGTGAGGGCTCGTACATGAAACGCTTATCATACCAGCCATGCTCGCCGACAAAAAATCCGTTGTCCGAGGTATAAATCACGAGCGTGTCCTCGGCGATGCCGCGCTCATCGAGGAAATCGAGCACCCGGCCAAGGTTTTCATCGATACTGACACAGGCACGTGCCATATCCTTGGCGAAACGCTGATATATCCACCGTTTCTTTTCAGCATCGGACAATCCCTCCGGGAGATCGTCGTAGTCGCTCTCGAGGCTTACTTCGATTTTCATGTCGCGGGCGAGACCGGCGATTTTCCGCGTACTGTAATCATCGTCGAACGAGGCGGGATACGGGAATTCCACATCGTTCCAGAGCTGCGCATGACGTGGCGCGGGCATGAACGGACGGTGCGGCCCTTTATGCTGGTATATAAGGCAGAACGGAGTATCGGGATCGGTCGTTTCGAGAAAATCGAGCGCTTTGTTAGTGGTGATGTCGGTGACATAGCCGCTGTTTTGGGTGACTGTGCCGTTTTCGATGAACTCGGGATCGAGGTATGCGCCCTGCCCGGGCAGGATTCGCCAGTCGTCGAAACCGACCGGGTCGTGCCGAAGGTGGTATTTTCCGATGAGGCCGGTTCGGTAGCCGTACGATTTAAGAATCTGCGGGAATGTCGGAAGATCGGGGTTGAGACGTTCCTCGGCGCCTTTCTTTTCCGAGTTGCCGGTGATGCCGTTGATATTCGAGTAGCAGCCGGTAAGGACACTTGCCCGAGACGGTGCGCAGAGAGAGTTCGTACAGAAACAGTTTTCAAAACGGGCGCCCTCGTTTGCCAGACGGTCCATGTTCGGCGTTTTCAAAAACGGGTGGCTTGCGCAGCCCATCTGTTCCACGGTCTGGTCGTCTGTCATTATGAAAAGGATGTTGGGCGGTTTTCGTGCCGTTTTGTTTGTGGCACAGGAGGCGATAAACGGGATGCCCGGAATGGCAGCCATGTTTTTCAACGCTGTCCGGCGCGGAATATTCATCAGTCATCTCCTACAGTCGGGGGCATGGATGTCGGTGAATGGGTTGAAATATCACGGGAAGACGAGCTCATCGGCATCGGTTTTCACATCCCTGCTGACAGTTTTGATAATATTGAGCCTGCCGCTGTACTGACACCCTTGCCCATTCACTGTTTGTCCATTTATAAAAATTCTATTATAATCATTAAGTGGAAACAAGCATTATCTTTCGGCGTATTAGCTTGAGAGCGGAGTTGTTCGAGGAATATACCAGTTTATTTTATGTTAGAGAAATAGTATTTATCATAAATACAATAACTTGAGAGGTCAGTCATGGGTCTTGAGCATGTTGATTCCACCGTTAAAAGAATTGACGGTTATCTTCACCGGGTCGTTCCTATTGCGGACAGTGCCGGTAAAATTATCAGCTTTTCACTGAAGCCGATCATGCATGAATTCAGGCCGCGAGACCTCATGCAGGTCATTGTCGGCGCCTCTGTTCTCGCTGTTCCTGTGGCATTTACCGAGGAGACCTGGGTGCTTGGCGCACAGCTTCCCCTTCGCAATGTGCTGGGATTGGGTTTGTTGACTGTCGTGTTTATCGCCCTGTTCGTCTATTTCAACTTTTACCGCTACTCGCTGAAAGGCAATGTGATCGAATATATCAAGCGGGTGGTGTCCATATATTTTTTTTCCCTGCTCGTTGTCAGCCTGCTTCTGACACTTGTACAGAAATGCCCGTGGCAGACAGAGGCAATTGTGGCTGTAAAACGTATCATGATAGTGGCATTCCCGGCCTCCATGAGCGCGGCGCTCGGAGATGTGCTTAAATAGTGTGGGGCATCATTTCAATAAAAAGGCGGCCAAATCGGCCGCCTTTTTATATTTGCATACTATCTGATCTTACAGTTTCTTGTGGCAGAACCACCAGTCGAAGCAGTCTTGCTGTTTCAAACGCTCCGCTGCAGCCTTGACATCGGTGGCGGGCGGAATGATTACGCTGTCGCCGATAAGCTCGTTCTCGGGCCAGCCTGCGGGTACAGCAACGCCGTTCTTATCAGAAATCTGGAGAGCTTTGACAGCTCTGACCACTTCATCCATGTTTCTGCCGATCTCCTGGGGGTAGTAGATCACCAGACGTACCTTGCCCTCGGGGTCGCCGACAAAAACGGCCCTGACTGTGTTGGTGCCTTTGCCCGGATGCAGCATGCCCAGTTTCATGGCGACCTGGTCGTTCGCGGCGACAATGGGGAACTCGATTTCGGTGTCGAGTTCGGCCTTGATCCACTCAACCCATTTGATGTGCGAGAACACCTGGTCGATGGACATTCCGATCAGTTTGCAGCCGAGCTCGTCAAACTGTGCTTTGCGCTTCTGGAATGCCACGAACTCAGTCGTGCAGACAGGTGTGAAATCCGCCGGGTGGCTGAAGAGAACGAACCAGGAGCCTTTGAGGTCGCCGGGAATGTTCATCGGGCCGTGAGTTGTGTTGACCTTGAGCTCAGGAAACTGGTCGCCGAGAAGGGGCATGTTGAATTTGGTTTCTTCCATTGTTAACCATCCTTTTTATATGGTTTAGTTTTTATAATCCAAGTCCTTTGGCAATACCCTCACCATAACCCGGATCCGCTTTTTTGAAGTGTTCAGTCATTTTTTTCTGTATTTCAATAGGAACATTCTTGAGGCTTGCGACTATGTTCCCTACAAGCCGTGTCTTTTCATCATCCGGCAGCAAGCGATAGAGATTTCCCGGCTGGATATAATCGTCCTCGACACCGCGTTTCTGTTCATATCTGTCCGCATCACCTGAAATTTTCAGTGGCGGCTCATTGTAATCGGAGTCGGCAGCAGGGCCTTCGTAACTGTTCGGCTCATAATTCGGTCCCGGACCGCCGTTGTCATCAAACCTCATCGCGCCGTCACGCTGATAACTGTTCTCTACCTTTGTAGCGTGAGGAGCGTTCACAGGCAGGCGTTCGAAATTAGCCCCAAGACGGTATCTGTGGGCATCCGCGTAAGAGAATATTCTCGCTTGAAGCATCTTGTCCGGCGAGAACGATATGCCGGGAACCACATTGCCCGGTGAAAATGCTGCCATTTCCACGTCGGTGAAATAGTTTTTCGGGTTGCGGTTCATGTCCATGATACCTACCTCTATAAGTGGATAATCGGCATGCGGCCAGACTTTTGTCATGTCAAAAGGATTCCAGCGATAGTTTTCAGCCTCGAGTTCGGGCATGATCTGAACATACAAGGTCCATTTAGGATACTCGCCCTGTTCGATCGCATCGAAAAGCTGGTGCGTATGAAAATCGGGATCTTTTCCGGCAAGGACATTGGCATCCTCCTGCCTCATGTTCTGGATGCCCTGCTGAGTCTTGAAATGGAATTTGACCCAGAACCGTTCATTTTCGGCGTTTATAAAACTGTATGTATGGCTGCCGTAGCCGTTCATATAGGGAATGCCTTTGGGAATACCCCTGTCCGAGAAAAGTATGGTCACCTGGTGCAGCGCCTCGGGAACCTGCGACCAGAAATCCACCTGCGGAGTATCATCTTTGACATTGGTCTGAGGGTCGCGTTTCTGCGTATGAATGAAATCGGGAAACTTGATGGCGTCACGGATAAAAAATACCGGTGTATTATTGCCCACCATGTCCCAGTTCCCTTCTTCCGTGTAGAATTTTAGCGCAAAACCACGGACATCTCTGACTGTATCGGCTGAACCCTTTTCGCCCGCCACCGTGGAAAAGCGACCCAGCACCTCTGTTTTTTTTGCCGATTTCCGAAAAGATTTTCGCACGGGTATATTTCGTGATGTCTTTCGTGACGGTGAACGTGCCGAATGCACCAGCAGCTTTAGCATGAACAACGCGCTCCGGAATGCGCTCGCGATTGAAATGGGCCAGTTTTTCCAGCAGATAGTGATCCTGTAAAAGCGTCGGTCCCCGCTCCCCTGCAGTCAGTGAGGTTTGGTTGTCAGAGACCGGAATTCCCGCTGCTGTCGTCAGAGTCTTTTTCTTTTTGCTCATTGTCTGTTCCTTGGGTGTGATGAAGATTGTTATTTTTTGTTACACTCTTCACATAAACCGAAGAAATCGATGGTATGAGAATGAGCAATATTTGAAGTGTTGCTGTTCACTATCTCATGCAATGTGTTGTCAACAGGTACAGGTAAATCAATTATTTTACCACATTGTTTGCATGTAAAATGATAATGCTGATCAGCATTTGCTTCAAATCTGTCAAACGAACTGCCGGAATCGATTTTTTTGATCAAACCCTCTTCGAAAAGAAAGTTTAAATTTCTATAAACAGTTGCTATACTGAGTTCGGGAAATTCTCTTTTCAGCTTGTCGTATATCCAATCCGCAGACGGATGCTTATCAGTACTTTTCAACAGTTCGAGAATCCTGTCACGTTTTCTGCTTTTACGATGAAGCATCAGGTAATTTCCTTATTGATAATGGGAATCGTTATCAATTATAAGCAATGCACTTCATTATGTCAAGAGAAATGTTTTCTTTTTTTCGATAACAGGAATCAGGTATTCTGATCATTTATATTTATGGAATGTGTTAATGCAATATGGGCGCTTATTCGATATTGTCAAGACACTATTAACATTCCGAACGGCGTATTCTGCTTTGTCAGGGCGGGGATATCAACGAAATTTCTCGGATTGAAGAAAAGAATTGGTTGCGCCGTGTCATGACAGACATAATTATTCAAAAGCTTTTATTGTTATCATCGCCGCTTGTTTGCATTTATTCAAACTTAGAAAACCACATGCTCAGCATGTGGTAATGTGCTGAAGGCTTTGCCTGAAAATGCTTTGGAAATCACGGTGGCGAAGCCATGAATTTGGCGAAAAGCCACCACTTTTAGTGGTGGATAGTCAAATTCAAGTGATTTCTTTACTTAAGTTTTCCGGGGAAATGTGATGTCTAAAAAAAATCTGATTCTGATCACTGTTGTGTCTTTTTTATTTACCGGTGCTGTTGGAACTGTTAAGCTTGCTGCCGATCCTGAGAAAAATACGGTATTGAATAATGCATATCAGCTTGTTTCGGCGAGCAGTGTTTCGTCAGGTGCTAACGCGAGGAATGACGGGAAAAACAGTTATTCCCGTGAGTTTAATGAAGCTGTAGAATGGCTGGAGGCAAAAGCGCACAGCATGATCAGAGAATCGCTGAGGACTACCGCATCAGGTATACATGCCTTTCCGCCGCAAGTCGGTTCAGGTTATGAGGCTTTCTGGCTCAGGGATTATGAGTATATGCTCGAGGGGAGTGCGACTTCTTTCACTGATCAGGAACTGCGTGATGCCTGCCTGTTTTTCGTACAGGGACAGCGCTATGACGGTGCAATGGTTGACTGTATAAAATTCGATGGCACAGCTATTTATATGCCTGGCTACGGCAGTATGGGGGTGAATCCGGTTGCCGATGGTTCTCAGTTTACTGTCGGCGTTGCCTGGCATACATATAAGAGCCTTAAGGATTGTGCCCTACTTCTTGAAATAATCGACAAGCTCGTTCTTGGCATGAAAGCGGTGCCTCTTAATCCCGAAACAGGTCTTGTGCATATAGATCCAGATCAGGAGTGGGATCGCTGTCCTTACGGTTTCACTGATTCAGTCAGGAAAAAGGGCGATATACTGTTCTGTTCGCTTCTTTATATTCAAGCTTCCCGGCAGCTTTCAGACCTGCTTGAGACTGTTGGCCGCGGAGCAGAGGCTGAGTCTTGGACTGAAAAGGCAGAGAAAGTCTCGGAATCGGTCCGGATAGTATTCTGGGATCCGGATACCGGGCTCTTTCGTGCCGCGACTGTCGCATGTTGTCAGCCGGATATCTGGGGATCGGCGTTTGCCGTCTATCTCGGCGTGGCGGACAAAACTCAACGGAATGCCATCGCTAACTATTTCAAGGATAATTATTCCGGTATCGTTAAACGTGGGCAGCTTCGCCACACACCCTCAGGTATTCACTGGGATAAGGCGTGCAAGCCGGAGACATACCAGAACGGTGCTTACTGGGGGACTCCAATCGGCTGGTTTGTCTATACCCTGAACCTTGTGTCGCCGGAGCTTGCCGAAAAGACTGTAATCGATATGGTACGGGATTTTCAGGATAACGGTGTCTGGGAATGTATCAATGACAATGGCTACAAAAATGTCGGTAATTATGTCGATTCGGCTGCGCTGCCCCTCGCGGGGATCAGGGCAATGATGGCGCGTAAATAATCATACTTTGCAATGAACTGCTACGGAGTTAATTCCGGGGGATCCTTTCGAATACAATTAACAGGCCGGAGTGATATGATAATGAAACGTCGCGATCTTTTGAAATATTCAGCAGGTATGATCCCTTTTATCGGTGCTGTGCCCGGTGTGTTGAGCGGAAATGCGAACGCAAATGATTTTCGTGATTCAGACGGCAGTAGCATTCAACATCTTTTTGCCGATAACAGGATAATAGCGAGAAAAAAGAATGTGAGTTTGTCGGTAAATCCCTGCCGCAAGCATGATATTCCTGTCATAGCGCCGGAAAAATCCTGGGAGCAGGATCGTGTCTATATCTACGGTTCAGTTTGCCGTAACAAAGATACGAATACATACCGCATGTGGTACATGAGCCGTCTGACCGACAGGAAAGAAAGGAAAGATTTCCGCCTGACCGCAATGCCAAACGATCTCGTGCTCTATGCCGAATCGAAGGATGGCCTTGACTGGCATAAGCCAAAGCTTGAGCGTTTTACATTCGACGGATCGCCTGGAAACAACATCATTTTCGATTTTCACAGCCCCAATGTGCTGTTCGAACCTCATGATCCTGACGAAAACAGGCGCTATAAAATGCTTGGCTACAGTAACAATAAAAAGCATAAAGGGTATTGTGCCGCCTGCTCACCTGACGGGTTTGAATGGAAGATGCTTGGCGGGAAACCGGTCATTCCAGGTGGCGATACGATCACGCTGATGAAAAATCCACTCACCGGCGACTATCATGCCTATCACAAGCAGCCGAAGG
Organism: Candidatus Latescibacterota bacterium; assembly: GCA_963668435.2. Taxonomy (GTDB): domain Bacteria; phylum Latescibacterota; class Latescibacteria; order Latescibacterales; family Latescibacteraceae. The sequence goes on along the minus strand of CAXXSC010000008.1, from coordinate 1,549,678 downwards.
ATGTGCGCGGTTTTTCGCGGCGCACAGTCTGGCTTTCGAAAAGCAGCGATTTCGAACACTGGTCAGAGCCCGAGCTTGTTTTTGCGCCGGATGAACAGGACGATCTCTGGGCTAACGGTGATGAGCAGCGTACGGAATTTTACAATATGACAGTCTTTTTCACGGGTGGCATGTTCCTCGGGCTTGTCTCGGTTTTACGTGTCAGTGAAATTCTGAAGGAAACGAAACGCAACCAGAGTCGTACCGACGGCCCGGTATACACCGAACTGGTCTACAGCTATGACGGGGCTGACTGGCGGCGTTTCCCCGAACGGACAGCGATCATACCGAACGGCCCCTCTTCATGGGATGCCGGCTGTATTCTCGGTGTCTCGAATCCGGTGATTGCGGGCGACGAGGTCTGGGCATATTACACCGGCATTAATACCACGCACGGCGGCGCGATGCCTCCCAAGAAATGTGTGATCGGCAGGGCCGCATGGCGTCGTGACGGTTTCGTTTCGCTTACTGCCACAGACAACGGTTTTATCGAAACGGTGCCGGTCGGGATTTCGGGCAATGCGCTCATCTTGAATGCCGATGCCTCCCACGGACGTATCCTTGTCGAGCTGCTAGATCAGTCGGGGCGGATACTTCATGGCTATGAGAAACGCAACTGCAATCCGGTCAGCAATAACGGTGTCGCCCAGTTGGTAAGCTGGAAATCAAATCTGGAAATCCCACGCAATCGGCCGCTCCGGCTTCGCTTTTTCTGTGACAATGCCGAGTTGTATGGTTTTGGAGGGTGAGGAAAGTACTTTTAGAAATTCGCAGCATATGGTTCAGATAATAACAAGGACTTGGTGAAGTCACCAAGTCCTTGTTATTATAGCGAAATATCAAACTTCTGTGTAAACCGGTAGCGCTCAGGAAGCAGCTCAATTTCCCCAAATATTCTGCCGCTCAACTGTATTTTGAAAGGGCGCTTATACCTACCCCAGTTTCCAGGGTTTCCTGTAGGAATAACCGAGTAGTTTGTTCGCTTTCCTGTTGTTGGTGACTTTTTCGCGCACCGGATCCCACTCGATACGGTCGCCTGTTGCCAGTGCGATGTTTGCAAGATGTGCGAAAGATGTCGACCGGTGCCCTGTTTCGAGCTCGACCATGCATTTCCCCCGTGATTTGACGCAGTCGAGGAAATCTCTGACAAGGACAGCGGTCGAGTCGGAGCGGTTTTCAAGGTGCTTGTCGATCGCTTCGATGGGAGTGCGTTTCTGGAACTGGCCGTTTCGCGAGGGAACAACGTTGTAGCCGCGGTCGGTGGTGAAAAGTGTGCCGAGTGTGCCCTGGAATTCAACGTCACCACCCTGAACGGGACGGCTGCTGCTTGCCTCATGGATGCTGAACATGGCCAGTGCGCCGGACGCGAACTCGAAAATCACTTCCAGCGTGTCAGGGATTGTCCGGTCATCCTTAAGCACATACTTCCCGCCATGAGCGGTAATGGCAACCGGCGCTTCCTCACCGATCATCCAGCGTATGACATCGAGAAAATGAACACCCCAATTGCCCATCTGTGACGAGTATGTTTTCCACCAGCGGAACCGGTAGGGATGGATATTCCACTGGAAAGGCTGGTATTTCTGCGGCCCGAGCCACATATCCCAGTCAAGATTGCCGGGCGGATCTGTCGGGCTTTCGCTGCCGATACCGTTCGGGTACATGTTGGAGACGTGAAATGCCCGCGCCTCGGTGACCTTGCCGATCATGCCTCCCTGTACAAGCGGGGCAAGCTCGCGGTAGACATCTGAACCACGGCGGTTCAGGCCGACCTGCGCGACACGACCGGTGCGTTTCGCGGCATCCACCATCGCGCGGCCTTCCTTGATCGTCAGCGTCAGGGGTTTTTCGACATATATGTCCTTGCCGGATTCCATCGCCATGATAGCCTGAACAGCGTGCCAGTGGTCCGGCGAGGCGATCACCACGGCATCGATATCGTTACGGTCGAGCACACGGCGAAAATCGGTGTAGGTGTCAACGTTTCCGGAAAAACGCTCGCCCATTTTCGGTATGATATAGCCGAGTTCATCAACATAACGCTTGTGGACCTGCGAAAAATCACGGGATGTGTAGGGTTCGTAAACATCGCAGAGCGCAACGACCTCGACATCCCTGTTTTTCCTGAAGACTGGCAGCAGCTGTGAGCCTCGATATCCGAGACCGATGAAACCGAGACGAATGCGGTCACTGGCATTCCGTGACTGTGCGATTGCCGGTGCGCCTGTTATCGCTGCGGACAATCCTGCGCCAGCGATGGCAGAGCGCCCGATAAAACCTCGGCGGGTTGTTTTTGAATCAGGCATCATGATGCTCCCTTCTGAGCTGACAAAATATAATTAACGGTATTTTGGCACGTGAAGTGGGGTGGAGCATAAAACATTATAAGATAATAAGGTATAGAAATGTGACTGAAGAATGCAATGCCTTTTACTGCAATATAGCGATGGAGTGATGTAGGGGTGGGAGTGCTGCCGGGTTATGGTGAACTGCAACCAGACAGGCGAGGCCGCGGGCACTGCAAGTGTCCTGGCGCTCGAGAGCAATGTTGAAGTTGCCGCTGTTGACACCGCCAAATTGCGTGCGGAAATGAAAAAGGGCGGATCGATTATCTTTTAAGGGTGGTCATATTGCTGGAAAATGAGAGCCGATATTTATTTTTTTAGCGTCATTTTCATGGTTTTTGAAAAATCTCCGTATGTGACCGTATAGAAATAGATACCTGTAGAGTGTTCTGTCCCGTCGAACGTGACGGTGTGATTGCCCGCGTTCATGGTTTTATCTAACAGCGTGGCGACTTTTTTGCCTGTAATAGTGGAAATTTCTATGGTCACATGTCCGCTTGACGGAATGGCGATGCTGATATCTGTTGTGGAACTGAAAGGATTTGGCGTGTTCTGTTCGACTGAAAACTGTTCAGGAATCTCGGCTGTTAACTGGGCCGGATTCTCGCCTGACCGGTGAATCACACTGCATGATGAAAAAATGAGTAAGGAACTTGCCAGAAGAACGCAGGACATGACAGCCGAAAATAGATTGTATTTTCTCAAAATAGCGCTCCTATTTAAAATAATTTATGTGTAAAATTATAATAATAAATTATAAAGAGGCATGCTACGGAAAATACGGTATATCGAAAAAAACACTCGCTTCGGACGCGAGTGTTTATGTCAAATCATGGCGCAAATTGAACGAGTTTCGAATTTCTACTATAATTACAATGAAGGACAGTATAAATGTGAAATATCTCAGACAGTTATGGTAATTATACCCTATTCGTCTTTGTCTTTCTTACCCATGAATTTGTAGTGTATATCTCCGAAAAGCCTGTGACCGATCGACTTGCTGTGGCATGAAGTGCAGGTCATCTTGCCGCCGGTATTGTCAAACTTACCCTGGCTGCCGTGGCATGTCAAACAGCCTCGGGCCGTTTCGTCATCATGGTTGACCGTGGTGTAGCTGCCTTCATTGAGCTGGTTCATGACTGTCGCCAGTTTTCCGGCCATGTTTCCGGTTAAACGGCGGCACCTTTCTTTGCGCTGTTTGCTTTTAACGTTATAACCGGCAGTTTTGCTCCAGTTTGTGATAGATGCATGACACAGTGTCGACCTGGCAATGGATAGCGGCGGCGTGAAATTGTCGATAGGTGTGTCGGGATTGAAATCGGGGAGAGGGGTTCTTTCATACCAGCGAAACAGGTCCGTGATTACAGCGTCCCGGGTGTTCTTGTCAGTCACAAACAAGCCGGCGAGCGCAGCCGTTCCGTTCAGTGCGCCGCAGACATTGCCGAATCCTCCGATGCCGCCGTGACCGTATCTTGTCATGTGGATGGGAAAGGAGCTATAAGGTTCGCCATATTTTTCTGCCAGCTGAGAGATGAAACTCTGTACGACAGCATACATGCAGCTTCCATTGTCATAGACGCTGTAGGCCAAATTTGCCGTTACAGCGGGTTCCAACCGATGATAAACCCAATCGGACTTCGGTTCCTCAAGGTTCAACTCTTTTGGCTTTGTCGCAGGTAATATCTCAGGCTTGAACGCTGTATTCAGTGTGAGCAGTGCGGCCCCGCCTCCAACCAAACCACCCGCAGCGGCCTTTATTGCGGTGCGTCTGTTCATTTCGTCTCCCGGTGAACAGTTTATACTTATGCAAAACCGTACAAAGGATAATACTTATCCGGAGTATCTGTTCTTAATTGTTTAATTTGCCAAGTAGACAAGATAATGTCAATATCGTCTGCTGTCAATTGCATAATATTTCGTGCTTCATTGGAACATTAGCCAAAATCTCTCATGATATCACATTCACACGGTTTTCATGGTTAATCCCGCCAGCACGATATGGTCACCGTAACAAATCTCTCTTCTAAATACTTACACCATGTAAGTTCCCTAATTGCCAAGCCATACGAAAGACTGTTACAGACAAAAACCGTTTCTGCAAACTTCGCAGAAACGTTCATTATGACGGAGCAAATTGAACGATTTGCGAACTATAAGTGTGACCGTTATCAAGTGATTTTAGTCTTTTCATATAAAGATGTTTTTAAGGTCTATTCATGTTAAAGTGGTACTCTCTGTTCTGAATACATCCCAACATTTCATTTCTTGGTATAAAAATTCGGCATTACTAATAGAATGGTGATAACGGCTTTGACGAGTATGAAAAACTCACAGGTTACTTTGTGTTGAAAATAATTCTTGACAAGCGCGTGAAGCCAATATAACTTCTTTTAAGTGTTTAGTGGTATGTTTATCGCGGTAGTGATTCCGGGAGGTGTATGATGCGGCGATGTGACAAGTCTATTTTTGCTCTGCTTGCGCTGGCTGTTGCGGTTGTGGTCCATCCTGTATTTGCCGAGAGTACGTTTACACTGACAGGAAATGTCGCTGTTTATATGGGCCTTCAATACTCAACAGTATACGATGACCTTCCTTATTTTCAAATACCCAATGCTTATGTCGAAGCAACATCGAGAATTACCGGTGAAACCTATTCGACTTTTACCGATAGCCTGGGGCATTTCGAGCTTGAATTGCCGCAATCGGCCCATTCTGTCAATGTTGAGGATATTGCGCCGTGTAGTTTTTCCCTGCATCAGAATTATCCGAATCCGTTCAATCCGGAGACAACACTATCTTTTGACCTGCACGATGCCACAGATGTATCGCTGAAGGTATACAATATCAATGGCCAGTTGATTTCTACGCTTGCCGATGAATATCTTTCGGCGGGGACACATTTCCGCCAGTGGGGCGGCACCGATGACAATGGGAATGGTGTCGCGAGCGGCGTTTATTTTTATCGCCTTAACGCGGGCAAATGGTCGGAAACAAAAAAAATGCTTCTGATTGACGGGCACCAGAACAGGAATAGTTTTTCTTTCTGCTCATCGATTGTTTCAAAAAAAGAAACCGCATCAGAGGATGTGTATGATATTCTTATTAAAAAAGATGGTTATGAAGAATCGCACTCTTCGGTTTCTGTACCAGATGAAAATCAAAATGACCTTATTAGGTTTTATCGAATGAACCAGCTTGATTATTTCCCGCTCTCTACCGGGAATAGCTGGACATTTGCCCTGGAGGGTAGTGATGACGAGGCCGACCAGCAAACATTCTCAATTATCGGCCAGAAAACTATAGATAATGAAGAGTATTTTCTTTTCGATTCATTTCCATTGTTTATTTATCCTCGCCGCCCGCCTCATGTTTATCCCGAGGAAACACTTGTCAAAAAAGATGGAGCGGGATCGTTGCGTATATGGGAGGGGACAACCGATGTCGTTATTTATCTGTTTGCGCTGACCTCTCCTTCACGCGTGCCAATACATGAGAGAATTTATTCGGAAAGTTGTTATGAGTTCTATATGAACCCGGAACTTGAGACCATGCTTGAAAGCACGGAAGACACAATTCTCGATTATTGTCCCTGTTATCAGTTCTACACAAGGTCAGTTTGGCCAAAAGACCGTGATGGTGTCATATTCTGGTTTGCACCTGGGATTGGCCCGATAAAGGTCGCGACATTGGCTCAGTCACTTAATAATTATTATTTGAAAAAAGCCCACATTAACGGAGTAGATTACAGCTTTTAAGGAGGATTGTATGCGTTGCCTGATCGTGTTACTATCATTATTAACTATTGCTAATAATGTTATTGCTTATAATACAAGTGATAATATAGTTTTAGATTTAACAGGCAAATATTCTGAGGCAATAACGGCATGGGATGATGAGTTAGGCACCGTAAAAAGAATTGCCGGGAAGAATATAAAGCTATTTGAGCCGCCATTTGTTGAAGAAAAAACCGTTGACTTGGTGCTAAGTTTTTTGGATAACAATTCTGATGTGTTCCATACAGATACAACAAATTATAAAGTTTCAAGTTGCTGCAAGTATGAATGTTTCTACGAGGTTATTCTCTGTCAATATGTTCATGATTGCCCAATATATGGATCATGCCTGCATTTTAGAATATCCTATAACGGCGAAATGCTGTATCTCAAATCAAAAATATATAAGAATATTAATGTGGACACAGAGCCTGTTGTGACCATTGAACAAGCTCGGGAATTTGTGTCTCAAAAATACCAGGTTTCAAATTCGAACATAAAAAATGAAAATCTTGTTGTCGTATATAATGAAGACATGAAAGAGTATCAGCTTTCATGGATATTGAAAGTTAATAACTCTTACAAGAATTTCTCTAAAGACATATTCATTAACGCTCTTAATGGTTCAGTGATAAGAGAAAATGATAATGGCCATTACTCAACTATCAACGGAACGGTTACAATTCCAACATGGAATGGAATCCCGAGTAGCGCACCTGATGACACTACAAAATGCTGTAAATATTCAAGAATTTATGCTTATGATATATATAATATTAACAATGTTGCTACTACTGATGCATCAGGATCGTACATTGTGACAATTGATGACTATGATCATGCAGAATTTTTGCTCACTGGGCCTCATGCAGATGTTTTGATATTTAGTGAACCAGATACAACAAGAGCAAAATATATCACATCAAATTCGGGAAACATTAATTATATGTGGCCTGTTAGTGATGCCCATAATTATGAATACGCTTTATTTTATAGAATGAACCAAGCTTGGGAAGAGTATGATGCAGTTCCAGGATTCAGCACAAATAGATTTCATGATAATCCAATGATAGGTTATGCATATTATACTGGTGGTGATTCGTTTGCAGATGATGATAGACGTATATATATTGCCAATTACCAGGCTGTTCCTCAAGGCGTGTATCACGAATATTCTCACAATGTTTTTGGAGGAAGAAAGACGAGTGATCTACAACCATCTGCGTATGTACCGCTGGATGAATCAAATGCCGAAGCAACAGCCATGAATGAAGGTTTTGCTGATTATTTTGCATGCTCATTTACAAACAACCCCGAGTATTTTTCAGGACGTGATCTTTCGAATCCATATGAGGATTATTATGAAGATTACCTTCCTGCAACTTCTGCCAAAAGATATATTGGGGGAGAATTGATAGGAAGTGCGTGCTGGGGTATGCGAAATACGTATGGCTCTGATGTAATGGAAGATTTGGTATATAATGCCATAAAAGCATTAAACACTGATGAAAGTTTTTGCGATTTTGTCGACGAATTAATACTTTATGATGACATTAGGGATACTGGTAATGACGAACCCGATCCAAGTGATGGAACCCCACATCTATCTTCAATTATTGTAAATTTTAATGAAAATCATCATTTGAATGGAAGACAGCATAAAATTGGATCGGTATATACAAATGAAACATGGTCCGGCACAGTTTGGGTCATGAATGATGTCGTTATTCCTTCAGGTGTTTCGGTTACTATTGAGGAGAATGCAATAATAAAAGTTCTTCCGGGAAAAGAGATCAGTGTTGCCGGAACATTGAATGTTGGTAATAACGTAACATTTTCACGAGCATCTGCAAGTTCGAGCACTTGGGATGGCATAGATATTGAATCAGGCGGCTCGCTCAGCGTCAGTGGAAGCGCGACTATATCGTATGCCTATACTGGCATTGATATTTACGGAACATCGCCACTGTCAATTCCGAATGGAAATGTGCTTACGATAAGTGATTGCACACTCTATGGTATCTTCATCCATGATTGTAATCCAAATATCAAAAATGTCCATGTTACGAGTACAACAGCGGGTATCGCCGCGAGCTGTACCACCGCTGATGTCACTTTGCATGATTTGACATTGACGTATAATGGAGAAGCGATAATTCTCGGAAATTATTCTGATGCACAAATCTATTTATGCGATATCAGGAATAATACAGGACATTGTATTTGGACTGGATCATATTTGGATATATATATGGATGGCGATAGTGGCTATGGCCATAATACGATCGCACCAGAATCAGATCGTAAAGCGATTTATAATAATGCAACATGCGATACGGTGCGTGCTGAATATAATTTCTGGGGAGATACGCCGAATGACAGTTATTTCCTGACTCCGGGCAAGGTGATTTATACAAATGCTTTAGCTAGTGCATATTCAGGTGTTGGATATGGTAAAATGGCTTTGGCAAAAATCGATAATCCTTTTATTGAAGCGAGTCAGCTTGAGAAAAATGGTGACCTCGACTCTGCATACAACAAATATCTGGATATTGTTGAAAAAGCGACAACTACAACGGACAAGAAAAGAGCTATAAAGTCTCTAATTAGCATTCAGAAAAAAACAAGTGGAGACTATGGCCAAGTGAAGAACATCATCGAAGAAGAACTTGCTTTAACAACAAGTATCGGATATCGGCATACCCTTGATTTCTTGTTAAGTGAAATTACATTGTATGAAGGCAATCCTCGTCAGGCAATACAGGAATTTGAAAAAAAATCTCTAAAATATCAAAACACTCCCATGGAAGTTGAAATGCTTGCTCATATAGCATCAATTTATGGAAGAGTATTGAATAACTCATCAAAGGCACTTGAATATGCAAACCGTGCAAAAGATATTAATCCAGGCCAATTAATTCTTTTGTCCGCCTTTGATGCCGCCGGACTGAAATATAATCCTAATGAGTATACTGACCGCTATGCAGAATGGGATGGCGTGTATAAACAGCTTGAGGAAGGTGAGGAAACAGAAGCCGAAATTCTCACCGCCTCAATATCCATCAGCCCCAACCCTGCCAATCCGGCAACGACACTTCATTATACACTTGCCAAACCCGGCAACGTGAAACTGGCGGTCTACAACTCGAATGGCCAGAAAGTCGCTACACTGGTCGATAACTACATGAGCGCCGGAAATCATAGCGCCGTGTTCGACGGTAGTGACCTTGCCAGCGGTGTATATTTCTACCGTCTGGAAAGTAAGGATTTCGCGAAAAGCGGCAAGATGCTGCTGATCAAGTAGCATCCCTGTTTTATATCACGATTATAGAGGCGTCAGCAATGGCGCCTCTTTTTGTTTCTGCTGCGTTGGGATGTTGGAATATTCCATGAAAAGCCCGTAATACAGCTCATCCACCATCCCCCCATACTCAATCCCACCACCGCAATACGGGCATTTTATCGCCTCACGTTTCGGAATCTTGACACCATACATAATCCCATACGTATGAAGCCGCCTGACACCTTTCAATGCCTTGAGAAACAATACATACTGCTCCAACTCGTCAAACTCAGGCGCTTTCAGTATGTATTTTGTGATGTAGTAGAGTGCAATTTTGTGATCTCGTGCCGCTCTGACATCGACTATATAGCTGTCACCAGTAATTGCCTTCCAGTATTTAGATATGATATCCTGTGATATGTACGGGCCATATACGAGAACATGAGCATGAACATTGTTCCGCTTCCCGATTTCCGTTACTGCCATTGCTCCGCAGTTCTGCTTTTTCGGATATAGCTTATTGATCAGTTTTCGGACATTTTGATTAAACGCCTTTAGCCTCTTCGATGTTAACGCCCTTTTTGCCGTAGAACGCTCTGTAAGCGTGAGAAGCGCAAACTTGTGCGTTCGGGTCTTCTGAATGCTTTTCATGACCTCCCCCGCCTTCCTGCGCGTCTCATACCCATGTTTCTTGCCGCATCGGGGACAAATCCTGAGTTCACAGCGATATGAAAAGATCATCTGCTTCTTGTCGGCATGGGCGCTTTCCTTGCACCTGAAAGCGTTGTACTTATTTCCGCAATCGCACATTCTCTGCGCCTTATCCTCCATGCCGTGTTCTTCCAGAAGGGGAATCATTGCATCATTGAACGCGATTTCATCAGGAGTGAAATATTTTTCGCGGGGATCGCTCCTGATCGTCCCGTGACTGATGTATTGCTCAACTGCCGTATTTCCTGAAGCTATCATGATTTTGCCTTTCCCGTTTTACAGTTATTTGTATAAAGCATCAAGTGAACTTTGCCCCGCCACCTCACAGCCCCTTTCGCCCTCCGGGCGACCAACTTTGACCGCAGCCCATAAACCGCAAGCGGTTCATGTGTCCCACTGCGGTTAGGACACCGGCAGAAGGGGACAATCCCCCTCCACCGGCTGGCACTTCTGCCTTGCGTCCCCCTGATCAGGAGTTGGCAACCTGAACAGGGCATTTTACGTGAAATGTTCATATTCTTCCAAAACAAGTTCTTCGATGTTTTTGTTGAAAACTTGACTCAGTGGTACGTTTGTATTTCCCGGAGTGTTATTGCGTCGTTGTATAGGCAATAACACCTGCGGTTTACTTCCCTTCCGCTCGATTACTTTGATACCGGGAATAGTGAAATTTCCAGACTTGAACTCCAAAGTCACATCAGCAACTGCTTTTACGTCAGGATCGCCAGGTTTTGCCCTCATACATATCATGATGTTCTCGTTCATAATTCCATCCTTCATTTACGTTTCATTCTTGTTGAGATGCCGCATAACGGCACGAGACAACAGCATTTTCAAGCGCTTTTCTCGTTCGATCACCTCCTCAACAGGTATTTCCACAAACCTGTATTCAATGTTTATGTCTTTCACCATAATCGTACTTTCTCAGGTAGACTACGCTTCTTCAACGCACTCAAAAAGGTCTTCGACAGGGCATTTCAGAAGTTTTGCCAATCGAAGCATCTTTTCTGCACTCGGTGTCAACTCGCCTTTCTCCAGTTTTGTGATATATGAGCGGTCAACACCGATTTTGTGAGCAATGTAGGATTTTTTCTTGTTCCTCAGTTTCTCGATACGCCCTTTGAACCTGCCAAGATTCAGATAGACCATAATCTTACCTCCATTGAATAAGTTGAGTTGAAATAATGTGATAAACGCCACAGCCTTGCCTTGCGCAACTTGATAATCACTTTAAGACAATGACGTAAGTAGTTGCCGCACAGTGATAATAATACATAATATAAAGTGTGTTGTCAAGAGAAGATGAGGCGTATTCGCATATAGCAAAAAATAGTGTTGCTTGCACGGCAACGTTTGCGTATGTTGTATAGTGTTGAACTGAGACAAAAAGGAGGTAGTATGGAATTGTTTTTTGATGAGGATTATGATTATTCGAGGAAGTTTATTGACAGGCTTAAGTTTCTGGTGAGCACACATCATAAATCACTGCGGAAAATCGCCACTGAGGCTGGTATTGAACCGAGTGCTTTATCTCGAATCCTTAACCATAAACAAAGCTTGCCTTCCGATGAGGTCATTACGGAAATTGCGAAAGCTCTTGAGATAAAGCCGGAAGCCCTGTTAATAGAAATCGGGCATATCCCGGAAGATCGCAATGACCTGAGGAAACTGCTTGTTGTCGCGAGTCAGTTGTCAACGACTGACATTTATATGCTGAGAGATTATGCGGAGACGATGCTCAAAGACCGGAAATTCAAACGCTATATTGATTCGATGAAAGCAAATGCGGAATCCATAGAGGAGGGTAAGGATGAAGAGCACGGCGAATAGCAGGAAAATTCAGTGCGGCCTCTATACACGAGTATCCACACAACAGCAGATGGATAATGATTTCAATTCGCTTGAATCACAGAAAGAGCAGTTAGAGGCATATTGTAAGCTGAACAAGTATGCAGTGTATGGCACGTATGAAGATGGGGGCTTTTCAGGTTCAACATTGGAGCGTCCTGCACTGCAAAAGATGATACGGGATATTCTCAATAAGAAAATCAACTGTGTTGTCGTGTATAAGATAGACCGTCTTGCACGTTCCATGCGGGATTTCTACGAGTTGAATGATATTTTTGAAGCACATGACATTTCATTTGTGTCTGTCAGCCAGAATTTTGATACAAGTAATTCAATCGGCAGATTAAGCCTGAACATGGTTATGAGTTTTGCGCAGTTTGAACGGGAAATGATCGCGGACAGGATACGGGATAAAATGCGACAGCGGGCAAGTAAGGGGATGTGGAACGGAAGAAGAACGCCGTACGGATACTATAACGAGAACAAGCAGATTTTCCCGAATCCCGAAACGGCACCTATCGTGCGGTTTATGTTTGAAGCGTACACGGAAAAACCATCTTTGGCTTACGTACGCGAACAATTACATGCACGGGGATGGTATAACGCGAACGGAAAACCGTGGAGTAAAACGGTGTTACGTCACATTCTTTCCAATATTGTCTACATTGGTTATATAAAATGCAACGATATGCGCCACAAGGGGATACATGAGGCCATTGTGAGTGACGAGTTATTTAATACCGTGCAAACGTTACAGCCTGTAAGGTCACACATCCGCACGCGGAATAACCGTGTGTATCTTTTGAAAGGTCTTTTGCGCTGTCATGCTTGCAGTAAATATCTAACGCCGCATTACACCGAAAAACGCCGGAAAGACGGTTCACGATACCGTATTCCGTACTATCGCTGCACGACAACAACACATCATAAATATTCGGATTGTTCGCTGAAATTTGTGAACGCGAATAAGATTGAAAAGCGTATCCTTGAGCATCTTTTCAAACTGGCTTCAAATGACGCGATTATAGACACTGTTTTAGCTGATTTGAACCATGATCTCAATAAGAGTTTTGAACCTCTGAAGAAAGAGGAACGGAAGCTAAAGAAACGTATCGGAGAAATTGAAGCCGAGATCACACGATTCATGAATGCTCTTGGCAGTGGCAATTTGCCTGTTTCTCGTGTTGAAAGTGCCATATCAGAACGTGAAAAGCAGATGGCGATAATACAGGAACAACTTACGGATATTCAGGATGAAGTGAAGGGCACGAATATTGCGGAGTATAACGCGGATAACTTGAAGGCGAGTTTGAAGAATTTTGAAACGGTCTTTGATAACCTCACAGAAAAAGAAAAGTCTGAAGCCCTCCAATGTATGGTTCAATCCATCGAAGTCCATCCAGACAAATATGTTCTTAATCTCTATGAATTACAATCTGTTATGAGCGGTTCGCAAAAACGTTCAATTTGGTGGAGCTGATCGGGGTCGAACCGACGGCCTCTAGAGTGCGATTCTTAAAACAATAGTATTTCCTGAAGTCCATGAATTTTTCCATATCTTTCTAATACAGTTATATATCAGCATATATTCAAACATAATTCTTGCCATTGCTTTCAAAAATTCGTATTGTTTTTATCGTCCAATAAGGGGGCGGTAAGGGGGCGTAATATAAATGCCAAAAAATAATCGTTTCAAGACAGCGTATCCAGGCGTCATTTATATCTACGAAAAGAATCCGCAAGGTCGTCGCGAGAAATCATTTTATATTCGTTACCATCTCAACGGAAAACAGATCGAGGAAAAAGTAGGCAGGCAGTATCAAAATGCAATGACGCCGGCGAAAGCTGCGAGGATTCGCGCCCAGAAAATCGATGGTCAGTTGACACCAAATACCGAGCGTCGCGAAAAACAGCGCAGCGCCCCGACTATTGACCAACTTTTCGAGCAGTGGAAAATCGGCAAGGCGCATTTAAAAAGTCTGAGCACGGTCGAATACACGTACAGCAAGCACTTAAAAGAACCGTTTGGATCATTGCGGCCTGAACAGATACAGTCGATCGACATCGAACGCTTTAAATCAAATCTCCTGAAATCACGATCACCACGAACAGTCGAGAATATCCTCGATATCCTCCAGGGCATCATCAATTACTGTGCCGAACACAAACTTTGTCAGGCGCTTTCATTTAAAATTCGCGCCCCGAAATTCGACAATAAAAAGACGGAATTCCTCACCGACGATCAGCTGGATGCTCTTCTTATGGTACTCTGGAATGATGACAACAAAGAGGCTGCCGCGGTCATGGAGCTTGCGCTCTATACGGGCATGCGGAAAATGGAAATTCTTGGCCTGAAATGGGATGATATCGATTACGAAAAAAGCTTTATCTATATCCGGGATCCTAAGGGCGGCGTGAGCGAACACATACCGATGAACGATTCCGCTCGCCGTATTTTTAAAAACCTCGATGATGACCAGGGATCGCCGTACCTGTTTCCGGCAAGAGATGGGGGGATGAGGGAGAAGGGGTCTTTCCGACGGCCGTTGCGGAGATTCCGGGAGGCCGCTGGCATACCTGAGAGCTTCAGGCCGATGCACGGTCTCAGACACACCTACGCTACAATTCTTGCCAGCTCCGGCAAGGTCGACATCTACACTCTCCAGCGGCTGCTTACCCACAAAGATGGCCGCAATACCCAGCGCTATGCCCACCTGATCGATGAGCGCCTGAAAGATGCCTCCAATGTCATTGACGACATCTTCGGTGATTAAGCATCTCCCTCACAACGCCAGCCCCTCCCGTTCATAATTCTTCACCATCAGCTCGCCATACGTCCCCCGGCTCTCGGCTTCGCACCTCGATCGAGTATGGCACTTCGACCATTTTGATCAGATATCCACCGGGTTCTCCACTCTCCTCGGATTATTTTATGACCTTCTACAAGAAGATCACCTTCTATGTTCGATAAATGCCTATGGAGCATCAACTCAAGATCTTTGTCGCTAATGCTTGATCGACATATAAATTGTCATTAGGAATTCTTTTCAATATCAGACGGTAACGAGGCGCTTTTGTTGAAACAAATTCTTCAACTCGCTGTCGTCCTAAGTTTCTGTTTTCTGCTAAAAATTCTGAAAGCTGTTCTGTGACTTTTTTATAAACAGCATCTTGAATGTCATTAAAAGATATTTCATGATCCGCAAACAAATCTAAATGTGGATGTCCTTGAGTAATTGGGGAATGGTTTTTTGTGTCATAACTACGAGGTAGTGAAGCGGAGTTTATAAAGGTTTTGGTTGTTAAAAATATTTTATTAGTAATGCGCTACTTTTATGATAAAGATGTTCTATCAAAAAGGTCATCAATTGCATCATTTTCTTTATAGAAAGAGTATGAATGACTATGATAGTCTTCGTGGCTATAAACATCACTGCGATAACCTTTTATTATACTATCAATGTCACAGTATTCACAAATTTTATCTATTTCTGATTCATCGAAATCAAAAATATACTCAGATAATAGCTCATATACTCGTTCATTTACAGCACCATATGCATCTCCATTATCAAATATGCAGTTTTCTAAAACGTCGCGGTTTATTATTTCTTGATAAATGTTTTCTTTCCAATATTCAATTGCATTATCTTTAAAAGTTGATTTGTAAATAGAAATATCAAGATTCTTGATTGCCCCTAGAAGATTGGATAGGGCTTCAAGTTCTTCATGATCCAGATCATCATCAAGAGCTGAGTCTATAAAAGGCTCTATATCTATATCTATGTCCTTTATTATGCCCTTTTTTATGGCAAATACTAGTGTTGTTGACAAATAGTAAACACATTTATGCGGAATATCTGAATAATTAATACATTCAAGCCAATTTGCATATTTCTCTATTAATTCTGAATTTAACTTAACACATCTGATCGATAGAGAAATCAATTTTAGTTTGTATTCTAGATTATTATTAGCATTTTCATCATTCAGACACAGAATTAATAGATTTGAAATGACTTTGATTAAAATACCAACATCCATAATTTGACTGTTCAATAAATTTGATAAACTTTTAATAGATGCAATTGTAGTGAGTGAATTAAATATTTTGAATAATTCTCTTTCATCCTTTGCATATCTCTGTATTAGAAAGTCACTAATTCCTGGATTAAATAAGTCATATCCAATACTGCTATTATCAACATTAATTATTCTTTTTACAACAGCACCAGATGCTGATTTCGCACTTTTTTGAAAGTCTATTAATCCATAATTAGGATTATCTTGTTCATCAAAATTTACATATTTTAAATAAGCTTCTATTAATGATTCCTCATTAATTTCTTGTCCGTTGTAAGCAACTAATAGAGTTAATTTGGATGTATTGATATCTAATTGATTGTCAAATACATTTGACCAAATATCACGTGGATTATTTAATGTCGCTTCAATGTATTCCCAATATCTATCAGGATTGATTGCTGACATTTTAATTGAATCCGTGATAAAATCAATCAACCTAGGATTATAGTTCCTATGCATAATGATTTTATGATATCTCTTGTCTTTATATATTTCATCAATATATTCTTCATCTAACTCGCTAAACCATATGTGATTATAAAGAATTTTAGCTTTTTCAAAATTAGTCAAGCTATCAATCTTCAACTCATATTCATTCTGATCAATATTTTTTATATGATACATATCACTTAGAGTTTTCCCTTGATTGAGTATTGTACTTCTAGAAGTAAGAATAAATCTTTTTGTAACATCTTTATAGACTCTCTTAATAAATTGTATTATGTGACTATCTTCATGTCTTTTTAGGGCATTTAAGTAATTTCTGCCAAGAAAATCATCAAAATAAAATATTTGCTTCTTCCCAGGTTCAAATACTTTTTCTGCATCTGAAATAGACTCTTCGATGCAACAGAACTCATGGCCTTTAATTGTATAAAAAAGACAAATCTGCTCAGCAAGTGTTGTTTTTCCTATACCAGGCTCACCGGTTATAATTATTGAATGCAGAGTCTCAAGTTTATGTTTTGCTATGTCATCGTTATTGGTAATAACATATTTAGCTTTATTTTCAGATATTTCTTCAATTTTATATTTGCTTCTTCCTACAATATCATTATTAAGAATAATTTTTAAGACATTTGTACTTGAGAGCCATAGCTTGTAATGCTTTTGTTCTATTTCAGGATGTTCTGATAAAATATTATTTAAATCTTCCTTACCTAGAATATCGGTTTCGTCGACAACGAATGGTGACAGTTTTTGTTTTATTATGTGTTTGTTTTGTCGTGATAATTCAAGTGAAGTAACAAGTATATATCTTGAAGGATTCAGTTTTTTTATCTTGTGTAATTCACTGGATGCAAGGTGCCTTATCAATTTTCTTATGCCGCTTTTGGGCCAATGCTTGCATTGAATAATTACTTCTGTTTTGCCATCAGCAAAATAACGCCCATCAACACCTAGGTCTTTACCAGGCTTGAATCTTTCTATTCTTTTTCCTTCAACCTTTGAAAGCAGATCAACAGTAAAAGACTCAAATTCTTTATCATTTAACATTGTGAAATCATAATCATTCATCGTTATGTTTCCCATCAATTATATCTGGCTGCAAGCGGTAGCATTCACCTTTCTTGAATACATAGGATATCCTGTGCCGTTTTCCGATCCAAATCAGGCAGACGTGGCCGTTGAATACGAGACGTCTTGAGAAGAATTCGATGATAATGATTGGATGGAGTAATAACATAGTATACCGTGATCTACCAAGAAGTCGATAAGATATCAACACTTCAGCGAAAACTATCAATAAAAAAATATTCTCAAAATAACTGTTTGTAAACATGCTAACTTGAGTGAAAAATAGAAATATTAAATATATTCTAATTCTTCGTAATATTCTTGTAATTCAAAATCAAAATTGGATAAATCGTTTTCTTTAATTTCATTCACCAATTCATTGAATTTATTCTTCATCCACTCGTATTTTTCTTTTACTCCTGATCCATCAATCTTTAATCCCGCAATAATTACATTGCGAATTTGTTCGATATAGCCAGGCGGATCATAATAAGGATCATCTAAGTTTTCTAATGCTTTACCAAAATAATCGATATAAAACAATCCATCATTGTCTTCTGAGACAATATCAAATATGGCTTCTACCTCATGTATTGGTAAATGGTGATCCGAATGATGTTCCGCGGCCAAAGTAATTATTGATTCTTCTAATATAATTCTAGGATATTTGGCATTATTTAACTCAGCGTTATAAGCATCTATAAGTGCTGGTCCAAAAATTATATTATCATTGTGTATAAGTTTTCCATATGAAATTGCACCACGGCAAATAATTCCATGTGATATTAATCTCATTGAGAGAAGTTGAAGAAAAAAGATATTCCAAAATATTTCACCAAGTTCTTTCACTAAAAATGATATGACTAGTGAATCAGAAAATTGAGTAATACTAACGTTCTCTTGTATAAAGTTGTCTTTTTTATTTATATCATACAAATCATTAATGGACAAAAAAGTATTATAAACATTTTCAATTTGTTGCTCATTATCGGTGCCATTTGAATTTACAGTTGAGTTAATAATATTTTTGAATCCTAAAATATCAACGAATAGTACTACTCTATCTTCATATTTCATTTAAATATCCTTGCATTCAATATGTACCATCTTCTGATTCTGAAACTAGTCCAATAAATGTAAATTTTTCAAGAAATGTCAGAATCCATGAGCTATGAATACCCTTATCATGAGAAATTTGATATCGATAAAAAAATACTTCTTTGACGCACTCATAATATACCATTTCATTTAATCTGGGATTCCCCATATTAACTTCATGGGCGTTAAGAAAACACTAAAATCTTGTATATACATCAACAATACCTGCTTCAATTTACTTTGTCAATGGTTTTCGGTATGTTGAGTATCGCATTTTACAGTTCACAGGTATAATAAACGCTGAAATATCTCATTTTTTAGACAGCTATCCCTTGAATCTGACAAAGACCGTAATGTTACGCAGGATTGAAACGCAATCGCTCAATCCGAGCGAGTATCTCTGCAAACAGTTTCTTGTCTATCGCAACCTCAGCCATCTGAAACGTCACGTATCTGCTGTGTCTGACAACTTTCGCTCCGATCTTGATGAGTTTCACGAGAAGGCTGCGAAGTGACCAATGTTTGATTTTTCTTGGAAGTACCAATCGTCTCAAAAAAAGAAGTCTCTGCCTGAAATCATCCCTGACTTTTTTTCAAAAGGCCGGTACTCAGACCGGCCTTTATACTTCATTTCGCCGCGACCGCCTCATTCGCTTTTCCGGCACGGTCAGCGACCGCATACACGCCAAAGGCCCCGGCGATCACATTGACCACCGTCACAACCGGCAGCCCGACACCGGGCACAACCGCCGCGATCGGCATCAGGTTATTGAATATGCCGAGCGCAATCGCCCAGTTCGTTTTCTTCTGCCACCACTTCCGTTTCTCCCGTTCCATTTTTTACCTCCTTACACGTTTATTTTTCAGGCTTTCGCCCCCGAAAACCCCCAAAAAGCGCCGAGCATAGTAGGGTCAAAAAAATTTTTTTCCGCCGCGAAATATTTTTTTCACTTTTTTTCATCAGAACTCCTCGCGGATCGTCAGCGATAACTCGTCATGCTCGGCCAGCAGCGCCATGAAACGCCGAAACGTCGCGCCGGAATTGAGTATCGCACGCCCGTCACGGAACTTACCGAGCGTCTCGCCCAGCAGAATACAGCCCGCCGTGTCGTCATCCGTGTTCCCGGCATGAATCAGGACATTGAAACGACCGGGGACATCCATCACCTGGAATGTGTCTGGATAGCGCGCGCTTGAATACCGCCGACAGTCGTACTGCTGCGCCGGTATCGACGAGATATTCTCGGCATTCTCCTCGTCGCGCGGCTCCAGCGTCCAGCAGAAAAGCTCCTTGTTGATTTTCAGCGCCCCGAAAGTCCCGTGTTCGAAACTCTCCTCGAGCCTGACCAATTCGATTACCGGCTTCATGGCTTCATCATCTCCCTTAATTCATTTCTCATTTCATCGACCGCGTTCCATATCACATTGTTTCCGCGCTCGATCCTGTCCTGTCCCTCCTTAAGGCCCTGTATTTTCGCCACAAGGCCAGAATGCCCCGGACATCTGTCAGGGTCGGGCGCCGCCGACTGCATGGTCTGCCCATTCCCGTTTTTTCGTGCGGGCAGCTTGATCAGGGCGGTGATAATAACACCGCCTGTCGAGGCGATACTAACCGCCAGCGTCACCCATGCGCCATCTGTCATGCTCCCTCCCCGTTTTCGAGCACGTTCATATCATATTATTATCATTCTATCTGCACACCCCTCACAGACTACGGTGCAGTCTCCGACTGCCGCACATACGGATACCACATGTGATAATGCCCGCCCGGGATCCCGGTCACCCGTATACTGTCGCCCCAGCCTGCCAGCGTCGCGAATCCCGCGTCATTATCACCGTAGAGTCCGCCCGCGACCAACTCGCGCGAGGCCGCCGCCACATAAAACGAATCACCGGCACTGTCGATCGCGAGTACCCCAAACTCCGTATAGCCGGGGTTTCCGGCGCCGGTCGTGTCCGGTAGCAGCGTTATCGTCGAACTCCCGATTTCGGTCGTGCCGAATGGCACCGCGAAAGCTGCAGGCCAGGTATAGGCCGCCTCACTCGCCTCGGAAAACTCTCCGTCGATCTTGCCGCCGACAACCTTGACTATCACCTGATAGAGCGTGTTCGGCACCACTGTCAACGTGTCCGCCTCGGCCCCCGGCGCTGTCAGACTCCCGAGCGCACTTGAGTCGGCGGCCGCACAGACAAGAAATCCCGCCTGACTCGAGGATCGCGAGTCCCAGCTCACTTCCATCGAGGTCGCCGACAGCATCGTCATTGTGACATCGGTCGGCACATAGTCATAGTCGTAGTAGGTCAGTATCAGCTTGAGATCATTGACCTCGACAAACTCATTACCGGCGGGCGAAACAGCAGTCATATCGCGGCTCGAAAGTGCCGTTACCCGTAGCGTATCGTTGATCGCCGCCATGATCGCGGCCTCGCCCTGCGCATTGACTCCGACCGTGTCCTTTGCGGCGTAAGAGCTTGTGTACCAGTTAAGTATGTAATTCGTCCCGGTGTAGGGTGAGCTGCCCGCCTGATGCCCCTCGAACAGGTAAAACTCCGTGCCGTTGTCCTCGTCCGCCCAGGTGCCCGGTGTCAAAATCAAACTGAAATCCGTGTCGCTGCTGTCGCCGGAAAAACTCATCTCGAGCGAGGCAGTCACAAGCGAATCGATATCCGGTATCGCCCACTGCGCGCCGATCCGGTAATTATAGTAGGTCCCGCCGCTGTATCGCTGCCCCAGCTGATCCGCGCCGTTGGTCACCTCGCCCAGAGACTGGGCCCCACGCGCGCCCGAATAGCTCGAGTCGTCAGCGTACCACGTCCAGTCATAGCCCGTGCGCGCCGGTGCCAGCAAAAGCATCCGCAAGTCACCGGAAAGCACCTCGGCCCAGTCGTAGCCGGACAGCACACCGTCGGGGTTTCGCGCCACCACGCCGATAAGGTATCTCGTCTGCGCGGTCATCTCGATATAGGTCGCTTCCCAGTCGGCCTCGGTCCGCCATGTGGAGCTTGAACTCGTGTCACCCGCCGCCGTGATCCAGACCTGACGGGTGCTGTCCCTGAGTGCGTATTCCGTCCCGATCGGGTTTGATCCGCCGTCGAAATCAATGCTCACGTATGGCGAATAGACCTCGGCCAGCTGAAGGTTGCTCGGCGGCACCGCCAAAGTCGCCAGCGTGTCAGCGTTGGAATAAAGCGCCGTCCCGCCGCTGTCGTCTTTCGCCACGAAAATATATTCCGTTGCTGGCAGTAGTCCGCTGATCGTTGTTGTCATCGCTGTGTCCGCCACCGTCTTGACCCATTCCGGGCTGCCGTCGGGATTTGTCCAGATCGACAGGCTGTCAAGATCGGTCGAGCTGTTGTCCCAGCTCGCGAACAGGGAGGTCGTGTCGGGATCCGACAGCGCAAAATTCGTGATCCGGTCACTGAATGCCGTGTAAAAAACCTTGAGATAGGTCCGCCCGTTATTGAAATACGCGAGGCCGTATTCCTGGTTATTCACAACCGGAGCCGTCCCCTGTACGTCGCGGTTCGAAATCACGGCAAACCGTGTCAGGTCAGCCACATCGATCGCATCGAGACCGTCCCCGTTGAGACGGACATCGATACTGTCGTCGTTGGCCCAGCTTGCTGACTCCAGCGCATCCGCCAGCGGCGTAATACTGTAGGCGCTCGTGCCCGAAACATAGCCCGGGAATGCCGTATACCAGGCGTTTCCTATGTAGCTGTCCGTCGCGGTGCACTCCACTATCCATGCGCTGTCGGGATTGTCCGCGTATGCCGTGTACAAAAAATGGACATAGGCGCTGTCGATCGTCGCCTCGTCAGGGATCGGCGAGGTATCGAACGACACGAATCCGCGATAGTTCATATATTGTATCCCGTCATTCATTGCAAAAGCCCAGACCGAGGCGTTATAGTTGCGCCCATCCGCGTAGCTCCGTGCCTGACTCCAGCTGCTTGTGTCATAGCCGTATGCCCAACCGTGATTATTACTCACCGGCATAAATATCGTCGTCGGATCGATCGTCACCGGGTAGTCATCGCCGTCATAATCGACCGCATAGACCAGTGTGTCCGCCACAACCGAGACCGCGATATCGACCGCCCTGCACGCAGCATCCCAGCCCACCGGCGGCGACATCTCGAACAGATAGGCCCCGTCGTCAGACGTGAATACGATCCGGCCATCTTCGAGCGTATATCGGGCATCCGTATTGAGCCGCCATGTCAAACGTTTTTCCGCCCGTGCCGTCTTGAGTATGACATCCTGCTTGACCGAGCTGCCCAGCGTTTCAGTTCGGAATTCCACATCGGTCGTGTCCGCCGTGTAAACATATTCCACACTCCGGCCGCCGCGTTCGAACTCATAATCCCGCGCCGACTCGTCCTTGAATCGCGCCTCGTAATAGCCCGTGGAGACAGTATAATCGTAATCGCTGACAAGCCTGGTCACCAGCCCGCGCCGCCTGATACGCGTATCGACACTCTTGAGCTCGCCGCCCTCATCGCGCCAGTGCATCGGCGTCGCCGAATAGGTCACTTCGTAACGCTGCCGCCTGCGGACTTTGCCACTCTCATCGGCGGCATATTCTATCGGGCCCGCCACCGTCTTGGAGTACAGCGTCCGCTCGCTGACAATCTCCCCCTGGACAACCATATCCTCCGGTACAACCGGAGCCGTCCCCTCGATCACGCCGACCACTCCGGCAGTGCCGACCACCGCCACCGTCGCCGCCTTTGTCGCCAGACTCTTTATCGCCGTTTTGACATCCATATTGTCATCCTTTTTTCATTTTCACGCCCGTATATAGGCATCATTTTTTTTGAAATATTTTTATGTTAATCTTGAATCTTTTTTTCCGGTGATCTCACCAACCAGCGTTCAGCGGCGCAACGCTGAACAGCGGCCCATCCCGCACATCCCTTGCAGACTACCGTCCAGTCCCCGACTGGCTGACCTCACCACCCAGCGTACGATGTCGCAGCATCGTACAGCGGCACTATCTGCACATCCCTTGCAGGCTACCGTCCAGTCCCCGACTGGTTACCCTCTATTTCTGTATTCATACATCTTCCCCGTGATCAGGTATTCCGCGTGGGGAAGTTCCCTGCCTTCCGGAACTGTTATCTCCATCTGGTGCGCGCCGTCGACCGCGGCGGCCGGGATCCCGTCCTGCGTGAGATCCTTCCAGCCCTCGTCGTCCTCATAGCGCCAGCCGGTGAGCGAGTCGAAACTGTTCAGCGTCAGCACCGGTTCGCCGTCCGATTTACGGACATATTTTGCCGTGGGAAACAACGGACCGCCGCCCCTGACATCCGGGATCACAGCGCGAAGTGTCGGACGGGTGTTTTTATCGTATGGATAGTCGGTATCTACGCCCTGGTAGCGTATCCACTGTATTTTTGCGGGACGGTTGTTTATTCCGAACGGTCCGGCAATCACCCAGCTGCCCGGATCACCGGCGTCGTCGATCGCGCGGATCCGAAGGTACATGTTTTTCTGATATTCCGAGGGCCCGGCGTCCGTATAGGAGTCCCATTTAAACGTGAGCTTCACGCCGTCATCGGTTGCCGTAAGGCCGCTGATTGCGCAGCTTCCGGCGGCAATCGTCGCAGGCCCCCAGCTGGCGAGCTCCGGATTGTCCGGATCGTAGTCCTCCGAATACTGCACCTCGATCCCGTTTTCCGCCAGACTCCGGTAACTCTGGAGCAGGAACGTCATGCTGATATCGCCGTAAAAAATACTCGCCCTGGTATCGGTCCTGTTCCCGGAAATCGTCAGGCCGCTCCTCGTATCGCTGACAATTTTCGTGTTGCCGGTCGACACATCCAGCGGCACTATATCAGCGTCGTCACCGCCGTCCAGGGGCGGCATCGACATCATAACCGCCGAATCATCGCTCCATTCACCGATATCACCGGCCTCGTTTTTCGCCCGTGCCTTGAATGTGTAACGTGTCATTTCGGTCAGGCCCGGCACCGTCACACGGCCCGCCTGTCCGCCGTTGTCCCAGTCGCTTAAAAGTCCCCAGACATCTGTGCTTTCATCGGCCACACCGTCCGCGCCGATATATTTTCCCAGCTCATTGCAGTAAAGCGAATACAGCACCCGGATCCCGTTGTCGCCCGGATCGATATCGAATGTCACAGTCCCCAGCCCGTAGGCCTCGCTGTCGCCGACCAGCTCTTGCGCCGCCGCCTTGTCGAACTCATATCCGCAGTCAGCCGCCGCCGTACTCACCGTCCCGACCCCTGACAGCTCCAGTGCGTATTCTTCGCCCGCTGTACGGTATATCAGCTTGCGAAGGGAGGCGTCATATAGGCAGGCAAATTCTGTCTCTTCGCCGGTCAGCGTCGTGTTTCCATTTATTGCCGCCTGCCAGGCCGCTGCGAATCCCGCGCCGTCATAGTATCCCGCCGCCACCGTTATCAGCACCGGCCCGCCGAGGATCACTCCCTCCTTATAGCTCGTGAACTGCAAGCTGTTGTTGCTCGCGTCTATGCTGAAATACCGGTTGCTCACATAGACCGGAGCGCCCGGTTTTCCCGCTGGCTGATATACGCCTGTTCCCGGCCCTGCCGCGACATATCTGTCACTCATCGTTACACCTTCGCTGCTTTGAGTTCGATCCTGTGCCTGTCCTGGTCATGGCGCTTGAAAATTATCCGCCATTTCGCCGACAGCATTTCCGACTGGGAAAACGGCGTGAGCATCCGCTGGTGGCGGACATTGATATAGTCGCCTATTTCGTGTAGTATCCCCGTTCCCGGGTCGTTCCCGATCTCCACGATCCAGCGCATCACCGCCCTGGTCTCCACATGGAACTGCATGATCCGCGTGGCCGTCACGATATCGGTCACAAAAGGGCATCGGATATCCATTGTATTGGTGGCCTTTATACGATTGTGGCAGTTGGCGGTCATTTCCTTCAAACCGCCGACACCGTCAAGCGTCATGCCGTTCTCGAGGTTAAGTACATTGAGGTTCGTTTCGACTTCGTCCTGATCGCCGTCACCATGCCCGATAAACAGATAGCCCTCGTATTCGCGGCTTGCCGGATTGTATTTGTAATGGAGGTGGAAATTGTTCTTCACCTCGCCGATCTTCATCGGCCGGACCTTGAATGTCTCCGGCTCTATGGGGTGACGTTGGTATATACCGTCGATCTTTTCGGCGTACTCGTCGAATATATCCAGCTCGGCGGGCACATCCGGCGTGTTAGCATTGGCATGGGGAAATGATCTGCCGGGGTTCCAGGTCTGTACTGTCAGACAGTTCCGCTCGTCGAACGAATAGGTGCTCTTGCTTTGTTCGCCAATTTCGCCGAAAAGCTTCATCGAGCTTTTCTGTTCGTTCAGCCCGAACGCGAATTTCCAGCCGGGCAGGAGGGAGGCGCTTGCATCGAAAGCCGCCACATCGAGGTTGTTCTCGTTATAGCCCATCTCCTCGCGGGCGACAGCCTCGCTTACATAGGAGGGGTTTTCGACAATATCATCCTCATCGCAATCATTGTCCCGGCCCTCGCCATCGATCCAGCTCCCGAACGGCAGTCCCTTTCCATAAGTATAGAGCTCCGTCAGCTCGTCCTTGGTATAGGACACGATCGCGCATATATCGGTTATCCTGACTTCGGTCATCGGCGTTGAGTCCAATCGGTATAGCACAAGGCAGAACTGCTCGAGGTCTATCGACTGGCGGGCGCCCTCGCTGTCAACGGTAAATGTCGCATACGTTTTCTGGGCATCCTCTGTCCAGGGCGTCACATTGTCGAATGTCTCCCAGCTTTCAGAGTTTTCCGGGTCCCATTTCGCCTGTTTGTCCCGCACGATCAGAAGGTGCAGGGCTTCTTCCGGAACACCGTCGTCGAATTCCGCCCACACGACATAGGTCAGCATCCTGACATCGCTCACACCGTCCGGTGCCGCAAAATAGAAACGGTGCTGGCAGAGATTGGCCTCGAGGGCCGCATAACTGTTCTCGTCTTTGTCATAGGCTTTTTCACCGTCGACAGCCCCGGCGCCGATCGATTCGTGCTTGTAGGGCAGCACTGTTGACAGCACCCGGAACTTCCCGTCCGTCGCCCCGTGGGGAAAAACACTCATGTTCGTGAACGGCTGTATGCCCTGTATTGTCATGCCGCCGTCGATCTGAAGCTGTATCGTCATCTCCCCGCCGTAAAGCTCATAAGCTCCGCGGGACGAGTTCCAGATAAAGAAAGGTTCTGCATGGGCGGCGACCTTGCGTCCGGAGAGCATCACCGTTTTCCTGTCGGTCTCGTCCTTGATCACCGGCACCTTGAAACAGTTCGGATATGAATAGGACATCATCTGCGTTAGCCAGCTCACCGGCCTCACTCCGGCAAAATTCCCTTGCCCGTTGCGGTGCTCGCCGGTCGGCTGCATTTCGCCTATCAGTAAGGGGTGGGGGAGTCCGATATTCGCGTCCGGCACGTGCTCGAAATCGATAGTATTGATCAGCTTGGAGGGCACCAAAATGTCCTGACGTTTTTTATCCTGCATCAGCGTAAGGTCCAGTGTATGATCGTCCAGCACCCAGTCATGCACAACGCCCGTCCACGCCCTCAGCATTTCTGCGGAGATGGATGGCACCGGGTCATACGCCTGATATATGATCGCCGTCGAGTTCTCCAGCTCTTTCATATTGTAGCGTATTTCCAGACGGGCGCTTTCTGCTTCGAAAGACATGTATTCATCGCCGGTCGGGTCCGCCGCCGTGTCCCCGGCAAGGTCCGTTTCGCTCAGTATCACCAGCTTGCAAAGCGTTCCAGCCGCCGCGCACTCCTCTATATAGGCGCGCCCTTTTTCGTTGAGCCGAATATAATTTTCGTCCGGATCGAACATCGAGGAATTGAACGTCTCGTTCAAAATCTCCGTATCGCTGTAGGCCCCCTCGGTGTCGCTCCAGCCCTGAAACGCACTGAACATGCTGTCGGATCCGAATGTCGTCCAGGTTCCTTTCACAACATGGATCCTTGTCGTCGTATTGAAATGACGTTCCATGCCGGTAAGCTTCAGCGCCGCTGCCTCGCATTTCGTCAGATCGACCGGAGGCTGGAATTTCAGCACCGTCCGGTATACAGCGTTCCAGTATTGCGGGCATTCGTTGA
Organism: Candidatus Latescibacterota bacterium; assembly: GCA_963668435.2. Classification (GTDB taxonomy): domain Bacteria; phylum Latescibacterota; class Latescibacteria; order Latescibacterales; family Latescibacteraceae. The sequence goes on along the minus strand of CAXXSC010000008.1, from coordinate 1,521,852 downwards.
TATATTTCCTGCCGATAATAAGGGATGTGCTGTCGAATTCTCCCGTCTCGGATTTCCTCACAAGGCTGTAATCGGCATAGCCGCCGTTGACAAGACGGCCACAGCCTGACAAGCCCGCCTCGCCGTAAGGCGCAAGCGACACCTCTTCGGAAAAGCGTATATCCCGTCCGATTTCGAGGTTTTTCAGCTGTACATTGGAGACCTTTCCGATACCGCAGAACAGCGGGATTTCCCAGGTGATCGCGCCGGCGGGATTCACACGGTTTTCAAACTCCTTTTCGTCGATCACAACCTTGCTCGTGCCGAGAAAAAGATTGTGATCGGGGATCTCGACAAACACCTTGAGCGCCGCATTCTGCCGCATATAGTTATCGAGTATATTCTGGGGAGCGTCGCTTCTCAAGATTCCACCTCGAATGTGAGCGGGCAGGCCACCACGATGTCATTGACCGAGCCGGACTCGTATTCCCAGCTCAGCGTTTCGTTCATGATCCGGACTGTCCGCAGGACTCCGAAACTGTCGGTCCAGTCCACCGGGTTCGTCGCGCCGCCGACTATTGTGTCGATAAATTCGATCAGGTCCTCGATATCGGTCTCGTGTTCCTCACCCGCCGGGCTTATCCGCATAAGCCGGAATGTCACTCTCTGCTGACGGCGTCCACTGCCGTTGCGCTGCACTATCGGCGACTGGTCCTTTGCCCGCCTGATCTCCTGGTTCAGACGGTATGATCCCGCATCATCGAACTGCTGTCCCCCCTGCGGAAACGTCAGGCTTGCCGTGGGCTCCGCCGCATTGGGATAATCGAGACGTTCAATAGCCATTCACGACCTCCCGGCTTCCTAATAGTTCCTTGTCATCGGCCTCTCTATAAAGCTCTGCGAAACGGTAGGCATCCATGGCCGAGGCTTTTTCAGCCGTCTTGATTGTGATCGAGGTTCGGCGGTTGTCGTGGATGATCGTGCTTTTCCCCGCCGAGCCCAGCTTGTCCAGCGGGATTATCGTGCCGTCCAGCCCGGGAACGAACAGTTCCGGCTTGCCCTTTTCGCCAACCATATAGGCTTTCCCTGCGCTGACATCGCCGCCTTCCGCACGGAATCCGCCGAATATGCTCGAAAATCCGCCTTTAAAACTGGAGGTGAAACTCGACAGGAAACTGCCGCTTCCCGGAAGACCTGCGTCGAACAGAGCGAATACTGCTGATTCAAGCGCCATCCGTGTCAGCATACTCTTGAAATCATCGAATATCGTATCGAATGCGTTTCCGGAGCGCCGTGTCATATCGAGGAGATAGTCCGTCCATCTGCTGGCGAACGTGTGAAGCTCTTCCTTCTGGTTCTCCAACGAGCGCCGCTGAATTTCCTCGACAATCAGGCTGTGTTCCTGCTGTGCCAGCTCGATCAGGTCGGCGTTCTGGGAGAATGCCCCGTACCTCTGGTTCAGGCCTTCGATGTAATTTTCATAGCGGATTTTTTCGAGCGCCAGCTCCTGCTCTTCGTAGGTCCCCAGACGTTGCGTTTCCAGCTCTTTGATACTCAAGCGGGTGTCGCTCATTTCCTGGTACAGATTCTGGTACAGGTTCTGACGTTCTTTTGCGCGTTTATATAGGTCGTCTTTTTCCCGCGAATCGAATCCCATCAGCCCGACTTTCGGGTCGCCGCCTTCGCCCCACATGGGAACGCCCTTGAATCCCCACGGGGATTCCTCTTTTTCTACTAATGCCGGCTTTTCCTTTATTTCAATCTTAGTCTGAGCTTCATACAAGCCCTCATAAGCTTTTCTGACTTCACTCAACTTTACACCAAAACGAGCTAAGGATTCAGCATCATCGGATGCTATCTTTAACAATCTATTCCATAGTTCTTCTAATGGGAGTCCTTCTCGTTCTTTTCTGTCTTTAGCTGCACTTAAGACTCGTTGCAAAGTATGAGCCATGTAACCAGATTCATCTGTATAATGCGCGCTCCCTTTGATTGTATTTGTGTTATCAAATTTGAGCTTGCTGATATGGTCCAGATCATCCCTCAATGCCTTCACACCGAGGTAGACACTCCCGCCGATCGCAAGAGCACCCAGGATTCCAAGCCCTATGGGATTCGACGATGAAAAAGAAACGAGCGCAAGTGTCACGGCTTTAATTGCAGCCGCAAGAGCATATAATTTCGTAACGATCACCGCCATCACCGTCACCTTAAACACCCTCACCAGCGTCTCCCGGTGCTTCGCCAGCATTTCAAGTTTCGAGACTGTCTCGCCGACCCATTCATGCAGCTTGATCTTGACCAGTTCGCGGTTATTTTCCATCAACGCGATACCCGATTCAAGCCATTCCTTTAACACGGGGGCCAACTCGGTTCCGGCGAGGATCGCATACTTTTCGATCAGGCCTTTCGAGATATCGTACAGCCCGCCCATTGTCGTCTTCCATAGCTCGAACGCCTTTTTCGTTTTTCCGGCCTTATTTCCCATGCCATCGATCTTGCGGGATGCCAGTTCGTAGTTATCAGCGGCAAGCGCCGTGATGCCCATCAGGGCTTCTTTCTCCCCGAAAAGTTCCGAAAGCTGTTTCTTCGATTTATGCGCCTCGTTATCCAGACGTTTTAGAGCCCCGATGAAACCGAGTTCCTCGATCGCCGCCTGTGCCGTTTCATAGCCCATCTTCTTGAGCATCTGTGCCATGGTTTTCGAGGGCTTCTGCAAAGCCACAAGAACCGCCTCGTAACGGGTGCTTGCCTGCGAGGTGCTTCCGGCTGTCTGGGTGATCTGCGCGAACGAGCCGCCCAGCTCGTCAAGGCTGATACTGAGGTTGTGTGACATACCGGCAAGGCCGCCGATATAAGGGGCAAGCTCGGCCACTTTGGTCTGACCGAGCTTTTCGATCGCAATCAGCGAGTCCGAGGCCTCGGTGACATCTTCGATCTCGTCACCGTATCCGGCCATCATCTTGGTCAGGGTCTGGATCGCTGTTGTATGTTCGAGGTGTGCCAGTTTCGACAGCTTTGCCGAGGTCACCAATGTGTCCTGCGCATCGACTTCATCTTCGATTCCGGCGGAGAGTACTTCATAATATCCCTTGATCAGGCTGATCGGCCCGCCAAGTTCTCCAGGCAGTTTCTGCATCCTGCTGGCAATCGCGGCGTAGCTGTCATCGGTCACCCTGGCCATATCGACCGCGGCGCTTTCATAGGTCGCGAATGCCGCCACGGACTCTTTCACCATGACACCAGCGCCGATACCCCCGCCGAGCGCCGGAAGCGCCAGACCGCCCGCCTTTTTCGCAAGGCTGTCTAAACTCGCCCCGGCGCTCTTGAATGCCTTTGCTGACTGGTCTTCGGCTGTGATATAGAGTTTCGCCGCGTTTTTTCGACTCATGAATTATTACCCTCGTACCGTTACAACACCGTCGCCGTATTTCGTAAGGATGTAGCACCATCCGTAAAATTCAAATTTCGGGAGCTCCCGGACTTCGGCCAGGCTCTTTCTCAGCAGACGGCCGACAAGGTATTCCATCTTGAGCCCGGGCGACTCCTCGATCAGTTTCCCAGAATTTCAACACCCGTCGCATCGTCGAGCGTATTAAAATCCTCGTTGATCTTTTTCTCCAGCTGGACAAGCAGTATCGGCCCGAATTCCTCCTTGATCTGCTCTTTCTGGACCTTCGAGAAAATCCGCTGGCCGTTCTCGTCACGCGCCCTCAGGATGATCGTTGTCACGCAGCGCTCGCCGACATCGTCATACACCTTCATGATCTTGCTGAATTCATCCGTCGTGACCGGATGTATATGGAGGTTCAAATCGCCGCCATTTTCGCCGAGCTTGCTGATCGGCACTATGCGCACCTCGCCGGGGGAGTCCTTCCTGAGTGCGGCCATCCGCTCCAGTATTTCCTTGCTCATGTCCTGTCTCCTGTTTTCTTGATGGATTTTCTTTTCTCTCTGTGCCTTTGTGCCTTTGCGCCTCTTTTCCTTACGAGGCCGGCACCGTACCCTCTTCCAGTACACCGGCAACGCTGATTTCAGCATCGACCCATTCGTCGCTCTTGCCGGATATACTGAATTCCTCGATGAGTACAGTTCCGGTGAACATGGGTTCGCCGCCTGTTTTTCCGTTCGGATAGACTTCCAGCGCAACCGTTTCACCAGCGCGAAGGGCATTCTGGGCTTCCGTATCGTCGGGATCGTAATGGCACTGGATGCTGTTGCTGCCATCTTTGATCGTTGCTGAATATTCATGCTTCGTGGAGTTGATATTCCGTTTGGACTTCTTCCCCACACTCGACTTAACATCCCAGCTCAGGATCTCCGCAATCGCATGGGTCCCGATGTAGATTTTCGAATTGACAGAGTCGACAAGCGCCATCTCCTTACCTCCTTGCTATACTGATTGATTGTGTTTGCTATGATACTATCGTTTCCGGATCGTCCTGCATGACACGGTAGATACAGGTATACTCGATGATCGAAAGCCCTGCCTCGCGCTGAAGTTCCGGGGCCTGGTCGCTGTCGGTGGAATCCAGTGTGAGCTTTTTCACTTTCCCGCCGAATGTCGGGTCCACGAACATTTTCGTTTCCACCAGGGCACAGAGATCGTCGAGCTCGTCGTCGATATCGTCGCTTTCCATGTGCCTGATTTCCAGACGTAGTGTCAGCTCATGCATGATCTTCATATCAGCGGTCTGGCTGTGATCGGGATCGTCGTGCGGCGTCAGGATCGTAATACATGGCTGCTGTTTATAGGCCCGCTTGATACTGGTATAGACATGGCCGCCGAACTCGCTGATCTTCGCGAGCTCGGTCGCCACCGCCTTCCTGATCTGCGTCCGTGCGTGCATTTACAGAAGTCCTCTCTTTTTCAGACGGTGGTTCAGTTCATGCGGCAGCCGGCGCTGGAACGTCCTGAATCCTTTGGTCTCGATATTACGTTGCACAGTCGGCCTCATCGTGTCCATCATATTGATCCTGACAACCTTGACCGGGAATCTCTTTTTCGTTTTTCGGCGGTAAATGTTCTTTTTATTGCCGTATACTTTCTTATAAAATGCGCTTCTGAAAAACTCGTCTCCCGCCTTGACCCCTTTTTTCATCTGCCGTTTTCGCCGAAGGAATTTCGCCGGTACCATCCAGATACCGTATATGCCTGCTTCCTGCCTTTTTCTGGTCGCCTTGTCCCGCTTTTGAAACCTGACATAGCGTTTCAGCTCCCGCATCGGCACCGTAAAAACCGACCGCATGTCCCTGACAGAACCGGTATGGGCTGATTTTGCCGCACGGTTCAAGGCGGCGCTGGTCGCTGCGGGCAGCACTTTACGCTGTGCTTCTGTCAAAGCCTTTTTCGCCTGTTTGAGCTCACGTTTTATATTCAGCGCCACCGGCATATCAGGTCTCTTTCAGCATCAGGATGTTCGTAAGTCCGCTTTTGTCGGGCTCGATCCCGTCGACATGGTAGGTCTTTCCCCCGATGACAGCGGTGTCGCCCTCGTCGATAGCGGCGGCGTCATCGGCGCCGACAATGAAAATCGGTTTCGATCCGGCGATCTCCAGCTCTTCCGCATAGGCGTTGCTGAAAATCCCCTTGACTTCACTGCCGCCGATAACCGCCGCTATCCCGAATTCGCGGATATTGAAAAACACTTTCTCGAGGTCAGCTTTTGCCTGGTCCATCAGGTTCATTACCCGCTCCGTTTGCAGATTTTGCAGGATGTTCGACCAGGATGACACCTTTGAGCGACTGCTCGGCCGTTTTGCTGTCGAGCCCGAAAACCTCGCCCTTGTCAAACTGGACCGCGTTGATCACCTCATACAGGTCCTTTTTCCCCTCGACCTTTGCCAGGCTCTTCTCCCACTTTTTGGCCTGTCCTGCCGTCAGACGTACAATGCCTTTCCGGCTGCGCCAGAATGAACCGGCAACGCTGACATTGATCGTTTTGATTTCTGTTGCCGCCATCGCGTATTCCTTTATAGTCTGGAGTTCACCGCAGAATCAGGTGTAACTCGCGTTCAGTTTCCCCGTTATTCCTCGCCGCCGGGAAGATGGTCGAAACCGTCGTCGTCGAGTTCGTCAGAATCGTCTCCCTCGTAATCGGAATCATCGTCTTCGTCGGGATCCCCTGTCAGTTCAACCGCCGCGGCATGGATCTTCTCCGCGCCGCTCTTGCCGATACCTTTCAGCGCGGCAAGGCCTTCGACACCGAGCTCGACAACATCCTCGGCATCGAGGACAGCGTTTTCGGCAAGGATCTTCGCCATCTTCTGATTGACACCCCTGATCTTCATGAGCGCCTCGATATCCGGCGTTCCATCGTTGTCGCCGCCATCGTCAGGCGTTTCCGCCCAGGCTTCTGCCGCACCGATACCAAGCAGCCTTTTTACGATGGTCTTTTCCTTGATATCGATCACGTCACCCGGCGGGAAATAACTGCCGTGGTACTTGATCATCGTGGTCGCTTTCACTTTCATAACCGTCTCCGTTGATTGCTTTTCAAAGAGGGCAGGGGCCGTCTATCAGCAGCCGCCCGCCCGTATCATGACCGTATCAGCACAGGCTCAGGATCAGGCCAGCACCGTCGCGACAAGGAAACCGTCGATCTGGTGCGGGCAGACCACCGGTGCGGACTGGAGCATCAGCCACATGGCGCTGGGTTCCTCTTCCTCCCATGTCTTCGGAAAGCGCGGCAAAGCGAAATTTGTTCTCGCCTTGATATCCTGGATCATGCCGTAGCTACGGGTGGTTTCCGCGAGAGTCGAGCCGAGTACAATTTTCTTCGAATCGATCATCGGCTTTTCGGTAGAGCTGCTCTCGTCGTAGTACCACTCCTCGTAGGTGTAAAGGTCGAGTGCCAGTCCTTTGAGACGGCCCTGATAGGTGACACCGTTCGGGAGTTCCATGGGGTCGATTGCGCCGATATCGACACGCCTGAGATCGAGCAGCTTCTGGATATTCGGATGCTGCATGAAAGCATCCCAGGCATCGGTGCCGAATACAGCAACATTCGCCGAAAGCCCGCTGTCCTGTGCGATCACACGGCGCCAGGCAGTGAGGTCGCCATAGGGATTGGAATCGTCCGTATCACTCCAGAGATCGGTGCCCGTAAGCGTGATCTTGTGCGAGGCCGCCATTCCGAAATCGATCGTCATGGAAATACCCTCGCCGACAACGGTAATGACACCGGTCTGCATGGCGGTTGCCGCCATGTGCTCCTCGCGGCGGGTGATCTGATCGTCGAGATCGGCAAGGTCCTTGCCGAGCAGGATCGCCGCACGCTGATCGGGTGTGATATCGCCCTGATAGACTGTCTCGCCGGGCAGACGGTTCTGAAGTTCCGCTGGTGTGATCGGTCGTTTCAGCTTGATATAGGGAGGCTTGATCGTCCGGGTCGTGTATCCGGCACGGTCTGAGACAATACCTTCCTTGAGCGGGCTGACAAACGGGGCGAGCTTTCGCTTGCCTTTCACGATATCGATGTCAACCTCTTTGGTGTCGAACTGCTTCACCTCCGGGAAAAACATGTCGAGGAGGAATGTCCTCGCACGTTTCATCTGCTCGATGACCTTGAGCATTGTCCTGGTACTGTAAATGCTGATCATTTTTCATCCTCCGGATTATTATTTACTTCATTCCTTACAGGCTATTACCCAGTCCGCTGACTGCTATGCCCCTACGTTCGCCGATACGAAAATCGAGAGCGCCCGGAGTGCCGCACGATGATCGTCGATATCATCGCTTCCGCCGAATACCAGTGCATTCTCGTTGAACTGCCCGGTGAGATATGCCACGCTGACCACGTCGCCGCCGCTTGCATCGACCGCTTCGGAAAGAATCGCATACGAATCTTCGCTGCCATCCTCGGCCGAGGAATCCACGACAACACATTTGCCGGATGCCGTCACCTTGCCGAGTACCGTGCCTCTGACAAGCGTCTCGCCGCTGAGGATTGTCACCTGCTCGGTTACCCGCGGAAAACTGCCCGCGAGAAGGTTGTCGTAATTCAGTGTTTCTGCCATTGCTCTTTCCTCCGTTATCAAATTTCTGTTGTTCTCTTATCACGAAAAATCACAGTAGGTCTATTCCGTCATTTTCCCCGGGATGCTCTGGCGACGGTTGTTGCGGCTGTTTGCACCGGAGACCATGGCGCTGACAAGTGCGCTGTCATCGTCGGACGCGTCACTGGTGATTGCCGTGGCCGTTGCCTTGGCAGCCTCTTTCGCGTCGGCATTGAGATCGGTTTTGATCTTCGAACGTTTCTCGTTGTCGGCGTGCAGAAGTTCCAATGCCGCATCGGCCTCCGAAATTGCCGGATCGGCCTTGCACTTCTCGATCGTGGCCTCGCAGCCGGGACGGCTCAGTTTATCGATAGCGAGGATCCTCTCGCGCTCGGCTGTCGCCGCGGCGGTTCTGACATCGCCGACAAGCGCCGGATACTTTGCCTCCAGCGCCTCGACTGTCGTGATGGGTGCTTCCTGTGTTTCCACCGTGGGCGTGTCCTGTGCCTGGGCGTTCGTGTTTTTTCCGCTCATTGTTATCCCCCTCTGAGATGAGGTTTTTGTTGTAAGGTTCTGAATCACGTTCTCGAAACTGTCGAGCCTGTCTGCCAGCCCGGCGTCAACAGCCGCCTGACCGATAAGAAGGTCGCCTTTTCCAAAATCATTACGCACCGTCTCCGAACTGACACCACGGTTCCGGGCAACCGATTCGATGAATATCGATGCCAGCGTGTCCACCTTGTCGAGTAACAGCCCGCGCCCTTCATCCGTTGCCGGATCAGGGCGTTTCTTCGGTGAGGAACTGCTGACGATCTCATGAACGACAACGCCCTCCTTCTTGTCCTTTTCCCTGGTGTCCCGAATGGCGAGGACCACGCCGATCGAGCCGAGCATCGCCGTCTTGTGCGCGATAATCTCGTTCGCCGCAGAGGCCAGCCAGTATGCCGCGCTCGCGCCGGTGCCGCCCACATAGGCGGTGATCGGTTTTATATCACGTGCCTCATAGATCATGTCCGCCATTTCATCGATGCCGTTTGCCTGTCCGCCGGGTGAATCGATATTGAGAAGGATGCGTTCCACATCCCGGCTTTCCACCGCCGTCGTCAGGTCGGTGGCAAGACGTTCGATCGCGGTCGCGCCCGATATGTCGGTGAACAGGTCGGCATGGCGGAAAATCGGCCCGACAACCGGGACAATCGCCACACCATCGCGCATTTTCACCTGCCTGGTGTTCGCCAACTGCTGACCGATCTTCGCGGCCACCGCCTCATAATCGTTCTTGCGGTGCGCTATATCGATCATGGTATTGAGCATTGCCTCGGTTAAAAGCCAGGGCTGCCCGTAGAGCGCCGCCAAAATATTGAACAGGCTCATTTTTCCTCCTCGTTATCCTGTTTATCTGCCTCTTTATCGGTGTCAGTTTCCGCCTTCGCTGTTGACGTGCCGTTATTGATATTGAATCCGGCTTCCTCCATCAGCCTGTTTTCCTTGGCGAGTTGCATCACGTTTGTTTCGAAATTGCTCCCGTTCAGCTGCGCGGCTGCGGCGGAGCGGGTGATCAGTCCTTCCTTGACCTGCTTCGAAAACGCGTTTGTTTCTTTCAGCGGATCGAGAAGGCTCATGGCGTCGCCGTGCCACTCGGTCGCGGAATAGGCTTTCCGGACAGCGTAGCTTTCGAAAAATCCCGGCGCGTCGATCCTGCCGTTTGCCACCGCCTCCGCCAGCCATTCCTCGAACACCGGCTGGCAGAAATTATCCACCGTCCATTTGCGGCTTTTCTTGAATTTCTTTCCGGCTTCCAAGAGCGCGGCGCGGCTGGCGGAATACGAATTCCTGAACTGCTTCACGACCAGCTCGTAACCGATCCCCAGCGAGGCGCCGATCTGCTGGCAGAAAGAATCGAAGAAAGGCCCGAAATTGCTGTTCGGCCTCGACGGATTCACAGTCTCGATATCTTCGCCGGGTGCAAGACGGGCGAGGGCGCCGCTCCCCAGACTGAGATCAGCGCTTGTTTCTGCGGCCTCTTTTGCCTCGCTGTCAAGCAACTCACCGTCATCGTCATAATCTTCCCAGGCATTGTCCATTTCATTGTTTTCCGACTTGATGAACACCGTCAGAAAAGCCGATACGACTGCCGCCATGATCTCAGCGTCGCTATATCTTCCCAGCTGCTTGAGCGTTTCGATCACCGGGGCAAGGGCCGGTATGCCGCGACGTTGCCCGGGACGTTTCATTTCATAGAGATGCAGGACATTCCGCCGCCCGGTTGCCTCGCCGAAAGCCCTGACTGTTTCCCAGCTGTTTTTCACACCGAACGAAAATCCGCCCGGGTGCGTTTTCGTGATGTAATAGTAAAGCGGCGAGCCGTAGTCGTCGACCTCGATGCCGCCGGCGATTTTATCAGTTTCCGGTTTGCCCATGGGGTTGCGGACACGGTCCGCTTCGATGAAATTGAGCTTGAGATTGTAGGGGAGGCCCGGACGTTCGAGGAACGGCAGCGTTACGAACACATCACCGGAGATCAGCGTCGATATATAGGCCAGCATCTGGGCGCTTGCGAAATTCAGTTTCGAGGCGGCGTCACAGTGACGGGCGTCGTCGGCCCAGAGCTGAAACTCACGCTCGACATTTTCCTGCCACACTTCCGCCTCTTCGTCGCTCATGCCGAGGAAACGGCGCTTGATACGGCTCTGCATCTTGAGCCCGGTGCCGATCACATTGGTGTCCATCGTCTCGATGATTCCGTGCGCGATCGGATTGTTCCGCTCGAGGTCACGGACTCGGTCACGCTGGTTTTCCATGCCGTTGATCAGGTCCATGTCGGCGCTCTGGCCGTGCGTGACATGCCAGCCCTGCATGGCCCTGCCGTTCTTTGCGCCGGTGAATCCGGAAAGACCGCTGTTGCCGATTGTCCCGATCACGCTGGCCATGGCGTCATACCGTGCCGCCTGCATCCGTGCCTTTGCCCGTTTTGCGTAGACTCCCGGTGTCAGCGCCCTGATCGTCTTTTCGAGGATATTGCTCATTTCGTGGCCTTTATTAAATGAAAAAGAGACGGCATATGGGGAGGTGAGGCCCCTCACAGCCGTCTCTTTCTTCGATGGATTCCGGTTGCGCAGCCGGAATCCGTTTCAATGTCATTTCAATTTCTACAGTTTCTTGTCAGTATTCCTTAATCTTTGATCCTTAAACCTTGATCTTTTTTCTTACCGGTCCTGCGGCACCACCCGCATGATCCGCATCCCGCCTTTCCGGCCCGTCTGGAACCGCCTGACTATCCGGTAAAACTTCTTGATCTGGCGTTCGATGAACTGTTCGTCGGCACGTGTCAGCGACTTATCGTCCATGGAATATGACTTCCCGCCGGCGATTGCTTTCAGCGCCGCCTTGTATTCGGCCAGCATCTCTTCTGCCTCGGCGAGCGTCCAGCCTTCGATCATCCTGTCTGCCATTACGCGGCTCCCTTGCTTATCATGCCGCTTTTTCTGCGGCTGCGTTTCTTCCCGCCGGCGAGCGGTCCGTGGATCCTTGCCAGACGTTCGGCGGTGATCCCGAGAATTTCCAGCACAGCCAAGTTATAAACCCAGAGATCGAGCGTCTCGTTACGGGCGCCTTCTTTTTTCATCACCCAGACCGCCTTGCCCTTGACTTTTTTGCGCTTCTCGGCAAGCAGCTGCCGGAAATAGCTCTTGTCGCAGGTGTGCGGAAAATGGCAGTAGCAGGGCCCTTCTTCCTTTTGGCGAAGATAGCCAGCGATCGTATCCTTTGCCGTATCGGTGCCGACCTTGAAAAGCAGCACGTTCCCCAGGTTGCTTTTCGTTGGTTTCGCCACCAGCGGCTTGCCGTTTCCGCCGTCGCCCTTGAGTGCGAACACCTTCTGTTTCAGACGGGGCTTGCAGAACGCGTAAGCCTGTTTCGTCCTGAAACCGGTGTCAACTCCGGTGCCCCTGATCCTGAGACGGTAGCCCAGCTCGTGATCGTAGATTTTGCGGAGATGTATGGAAAGCTCTTTCCAGCTGGCTGGGCGGGAGGTGTCGCAGGCGATAATTTTCCGCTCGATCGACCAGCTCTCGAAATCATTGCCCCAGCCGATTGTCTCGACCTCGAAACGATCGTCCTGGACATCGACCGAGGCGGTGAGGATCTTCACACCTTCCGGCACCAGCTCGTGATCATAGTTCTCGCGCCGTTCCATCAGCTCATCCAGCTTGCCGATACTCTTGCCCTCGACCCAGACTTCGCCGAGTGCCGTATTGACCCAGACTTTATGTTTCTTCGGATAATCTTTTGCCTCGAGGAAATCCTTTACTATCTTGCTGAATTTCACCCAGGGTGACAACAGTTCGTTGATGAAAAATCCTGCATGTCCCTTGACCTCGGGCTTGTGCTTCCGCCACTCGCCCTTCTTGAGCATACCGGAAAGGTCGCTGTCTGTCTGTTCGCAGCCACAGTGCGGGCAGAAATGTGCCGCTGTTTCAGGATGATGGGTGCCGTCCTCATCGGTGTCCCAGTGGATATTGGCCCAGGTCATCAGATGGAATTCTTCGCAGTGAGGGCAGGGGACATAGTAATGACGCTGGTCCGACAGGTCGAACTGCTGCTTGATACGGCTGTTCTCGTCGGTCGGCGTGGAAACGTAAATGAACTGCTTGTTCCAGAACGTGTTCGCCCTCTTTTTCGCCAGTGAGATCGGATCACCTTCCGTGCCGGCGCTTTCCGCGTGACGGTCGACCTCGTCGAACAACACCCGCCTGATCGGAAGGCTCGCGAGGCCCGAGGGCGCGTTCGATCCGTTCATGTCCAGGTAGCCGCCGTCGAAACTTTTGTGGAAAATAGAGTTGTTGCCGTCACGGCTTTTGGAGTCGCTGACCTTCCGTCCGAGACATGCCGTGTCCCGGATCATCGGGGCGAAACGCTCCATTGACCACTTCTTACAGTCGCTCATCGTCGGCATGACAAGCATCATCGGGCACGGGTCTTGGTCGATGCTGTAACCGACGATATTCAAAATGAGCTCTGTCGCGCCGACCTGCGAGGATTTCATGATCGTGATTTCTTCCATGCCCGGTTCGTTTACCGTGTCCATCGGCTCTTTGAGATAGGGCGTTTTCGAGGTACGCCACTGGCCCGGGGTCGAGCTTGACTCGGGGCTCAGTTTCCGCTCATTGTCCGCCCACTCACTGACTGTCAGCGACGGCGGCGGCGCCCATAGATTGAAGCACCGTGCCAGTGACAAAGCGAGTTGTGTCGATGGTTGCGAGTTCATGTAACGCCTCATGACATACTATTTCAAGTTCCTGCTGGATCTCGCCCGGCTCGTTTTTTACCGCAAGGTCGGGAGCGATCGACGGTATGGCGAGGATGTGTTTCCGTGAGGTCGTGACCGCCTTTTTCAGCGCCGATTCCATGACCGCAATTTCAACAACCTCACCGCGGGCTTTTCGAAGATCGAGCTCGGCCATTTCCGCCTTCGCGATATTGATTCGACGCCGGGCTTCACCATCACTGACGATTCCCTCGTCATCTCCGTCACCAGCGCCGCCTCTGCCGCCACCGCTGTATTTCTTTTCGGCCTCATCTTTCGCCCGGGCCAGCAGCCATTCATACGCCTGTGCGGTATCGATCAGCGTGGGCCTCGACGGTCCGCCCTTGTAATGCACCGGCATTCCCGCCCGGATCATGTCCTCCACCCAGGAAACCGAGCGCCCGAAAATATCGGCCAGACCCTTCTTCTGAACCTTGCGCCCTTCGCGCTTCTCGGCCCGCGCCCTGTTCGCCGCTGTCGTGTCGCCCTTTGGCATCTCCGTCCATCCCTGTCCTGCTGTCCCTGTTTAAACCTGACTTTTGTTAAAACCGGTCTCTGTTTCAGATCCTAGTCCCGGCCTCTGACCTCTACCTAAAATGTCTTCTGCCTAAAAAGACCCTTTTCAGATCCTGATCTGCCGACCCGCTGTCCTGCAAGCCCGCCGACCCGCTGTTTCTGCAAGCCTGCTGTCCCGCTGTTTCTGCAAGCCTGCTGTCCCTGTGATTCTGATCTGCTAACCTACTGTCTTGCAAGCCTGCCGACTTGCTGTCCTGTTGTTACTGTGCCATCTATATCGGCAAACAATTTGCCCGAAATTCATTTTACGCTGCTCGTTTCTATTGCCACTTTCGAACTGTGATTCTTCAATCCGAATACTCATTTACGCTGCTCGTTGCGGATGCCCTCCTGATGCCTGTGTCGCGCCCGATCTTCCCCGGCCCCTTTTTCGACCACCCCCGCCAGCATCACTCAACTCAAGTTCTCGCGCCCCTTACTCGTATAACATTTTCACTAACTAGGCACTTTACGGCCATTCGGTGACCCGCAGACGTCAAGATCCCCAAAGAACCTACTTTTTATCAAGAGCAAGTATAATTTCTTGTCTGAATTATACGGACTTCACGGATAATGTAAAGGGAAAGAGGGGCTGGAAAATTCAGCCCCTTTTATTGTGAGGATTGGCATAGTGATTGCGTATAGCGTTGAACGATATATCTGACAGTCTTACTCCCGACACCGAACATCTCGCCCAGCTTGTAATACAGGAACTCGGCTTTCTCACCGCGGGAGCGTCCGTCATTGTAGAGACTCACAATGTGGATATCCCTGATCGCCGGGGTGCTGACAATCCGCTCGAGCTCCGCGGCGCTGGCCTTGATCCCGTTACTGTCCTCGAGCCAGACAGCGAGCAGTGACCGTAGCTGTCGTTGCGAATCGTCCCAGTCGAACTGCTCAATGTTCGGCGTGGATCCCATCACACAACCTCCACGGTCTCAGCTAAAACATAATTCTTGAACCAGGGCACACCGTCTTTTCGTTCTTTGAACTCCGACTTGAGACGTCCCTCGATCCTGACACGGTCGCCGGCACGAAGTGTGTCATGGCAGCGCTCGGCCAATTTGCCATATGCATAGACCCGGTGGCCGATTGACTCCACTCCGATACCGCCGCTCATTTTCAGCCGCTGCTCTTTCGTTCGCAGAATAAAGAATGATTTCGGCATCAACGTCCCGGGAATAGTCTTGCATGTTGGGCGTTCCTTGATCTCACCGGTCAGATAGACACGGTTGACTGCATCGGTTGATAACCCGGAAGTTACCTTTTGCATGTTATCTTTCTCATTGCAGTTCATAGACTTAGCCCTTTATGGTTACTGTTGTTACCGTTTTTTAGCATTGCTCACGCGTAGGAGGCGGCTTTTCTGGTCATATGCTTTAAGTGATAACTTATGGTAACTATCGTTGTAACTCATTGTATTATTGCCTTTTAGTGTCTCATGCTATGGTAACTGTTCTGTTACCAGTGTTACTGTCGCTTGTTGTTGAAATCAGCCTCGGCATCGGCAGTCAACACTATATCATAAACGAATGTTTTATTTTGACTTCCACGATCGACACGAAGACCGCGCTCCCGAAGCATGGAAAAGAAACGTCTCGCCGCAAAAGCATGTTCTCCGTTGTCGTCACACCAGCCGTGATAGACCTGCCAGAGCTTCTGGCCGAGTGTATTTGCCGATTTCAGTTCTTTCGTGTATTCATCGAGGAAACGCCCGATAACATCCATTTCCTCACGATAGTCCTTGACCGCCCGCGTAACCGCTTCCGGTTCACGTAATCCACTTACATTTCCACCTTCACGATAATCCAGGTAGCCATCGAGCGCCCAGTTCAGTATACCGCTCAGTTCCTGTTTGAAGGTGTTGAGCAGTTCCCGCATCGGAACACGCTTTTCAGGTGGAATAGTGACAGTGAACGGGATCTCGAGGAGACGGCGCCAGGTGCCGGTATCGGTGCCGCGGATGTTCAAACGGTGGTTGCCGAAGAGGAACAGCTTGTGTGTCGGTGTGAAATCGAAAAAGTCCTCACGCATACGCCGCGCCTTGATTGTATCGCCGCCGGTAAGGTCCTTGACACGTGCCTCGGCCAGACGGCGGTTGTCCTCGACCTCCGAGCAGACAACGAAACGTTTTCCCTTGAGATCGGCAACATCGGTTGGGATCTGGTTGAATTTCTGCTGAACGATCATCTCGGTCGGCGCCTTCCCGAAATAATCCCCGAACAGCATTTCCATTGTGTTGAAAAAGACGCTTTTACCGTTGGCGCCCATCCCATAGGCAAAGAACATCTTCTGCTCGCTCACATCTCCGGTCAGGGCATACCCGACCGTACGCTGCATAAACGGAATAACATCCTCATTACCGGCGAATATCTCCTCGAGGAATTTCCGCCACCGCGGACACTCGGCTTTCCTGTCATAGACAACGGCTGCCTGCCGTGTGATGTAGTCCGCCTGGGCGGGGGCGCGGCAAATTACCTCATCTCCCCGGGACAGATCGAGCGTACAGTTCATCGTATTGAACAGGAAATGGTTGTTGTCGAGATCGTCGATCCTGATCGCAATGGACTGCAGCGTTTCCGCTTTCGATATCATCGACCGCTGACGGCCCATCGACTCCAGTTCCATGGCATGCCTGATCATCTTTTTCTTGTAATCCGGATCGCTACATTTGCTGATATCACGCCAGAGATCGCGGACAACTAGGTCGACGTATTCATAAATTTTGTTCGTGTCATCCTCACGCCACCGGTTGCGCTGCCAGAGAAACCACTTGCCCATTGGTCGGGCGTTAAATCGTATTTTATCGCCAAAACGCCGGATAAGGCGCTCCGCGTTGCCAGTGTCCGTCAAACGGTAATTTGTCTCGAGGCTGCCAGTCTCGTGTGAAGTCATGAACCGTGACAGCGTATCGGTGTTCCATCCATCGCAAATCGCGTCTGCAATATCCCATCCCTTCGGTTTATCGCCATGCGGCGGCGTAACAAACATAATCCTCGAGGCTTTTTCCAACAGCGCATCGTAAATGTCCAGTGCCGCCTTAACGCCCGGCTTGTCATTATCGGGCCAGATGCAAATATCGCGCCCCTCCAGCGGAGCCCAATCAGCCTTCCCGACCGCCTTCGAGCCGCCTGGCCAGGACACCACGGCCCAATCCGGCAAAAATCGCGCCCCCGCTTCCGCGCACTTCTCTCCCTCCACGATGAGTACCGGCGCCGACGGCTTTTCTGCCAGCCGATCGAGACCATAGAGCGGCCGAGGATCATTGAACGCCCGGAACTGCCAGTCCCGTTGCCCCTTCTGGTTGACACAGAACATGAGCGGCAGCACAACCTTATCGCCCTTGCTGTCCGGATTATCGAAGCGGCACACATAGCCAAGCGGCCGCCCTCGAGCATCGCGGTATACCCACGCCTTACTGTAGGCCCCACGCGTGTAATGAGCTTTCGGCGGAGGCGGGGCATCGTCAGGAATCGGTAATAGAGGAGTCCACTTGTTCTTGCCGGAGGCGGGGCGCGTTTTTTTCTGCCCCCCCTTCGGCTCTTCCAGCATCACACCGCATCGCTCGGCGACTGCCTTGGCCGCTTCGCCCTGGTTGCATCCAGACAGGTAGGCATAGAGCCCGATCAGGTCGCCGCCCGCGTCCTCCGTCGCGAAATCAGACCACATGCCGGTCTGCATATTGACCTTGAACGATCCCGGTTTGCCGTCAGCCCGGGTAGGGTTGAGTGCGCTCCACTCGTTCCCCTCGCGCTTGCCGTCCGGCAGCCACTCCTGGACAAGCGTCTCGGCATATCCCAGGGCTGTCTGTGCTATCTGTTCGAAATCGATGTTTTTGCCCGCCATCATTCCTCACATTCGTTTATTCTTCCCGTAAATACCCCATAAGTATTTCGCCTATATCAAACATAGCCGCTCCTGCACCACGGCGTTCGGGCTGATCCACAAGCATTCGGTGTTCATTTTCGAGCCTTTACACTTGCCTGCCTGACCAGAAGATTCTCGTGTCACTAAGCGCCATCCTTTAAGTGTTGTTTGATAATAGTCGTTAGAAAATCCGCTAATTATGACCATGCCCTTCATCGAGTGTATTTTTTCAAGCAATTCCGCATGATCATTCAGAGTCATCTCGTGATGGTACTCACGGCATGCTTTTTCAGAATGTCGTGTCTCTGGGACATAAGGTGGATCGATATAAAAAGCGTCTCTTCATCCTCGTAACGACCGAGTATATCAATTGCTGGCTTGTTTTCAATTACAACTCCGCGTAATCTTTCAATTAGCACCGGTAAGAACTCAGCGTGATTTGGCCAGTCGCGAGCAGTGTTATGTTGTTTGATATTCGACCGAAATCCCGCCTTATGCTTGCGAGTCACCGAGCACGAACTCAAACCCATAAACGAGCGCACCACCGTCCGCCGGGCCTGTTCGACAGGATCCTCGCACTTCTCATACGACAGGTCGAATTCCTCCCGCGCGTAGGGTGTCAGCTCCAGCAGCCGTATAAGTTCCTCGGCCTGTTTTCGGTCCCGCATGACACGAAACACGTTGACGATTTCGCCGTCCAGATCGTTATAGACCTCGGCGAAAGACCGCTCTTTCCTGAGTAGCACCGATGCCGCGCCGCCGTATGGCTCTACATATATCCGGTGTGGTGGAAAGTGACTGATTATCCACGGTGCCAGCCGCCATTTACCGCCGTGATAGCGGAGTATTGGCCGTGTCGGTTTGCCCGTCATGCGCCCACCTCATCGAGCACCGGCTGTCCCGCCAGGAACTGCGCAACCGTAAGCCCGAGCCCGGCGGCTATTCTCTCGACATAATAAATGGTCGCCTTTTTCTGGTCATTCGAGAGTTGGGAAACATTACTCTTTGATACACCGCTTATTCTGGCAAGCCCGTTCTGGCTCAGCTGTTTTTCGGCAAGACAGTGGTCGATACAGGCGCCGATATAGCACTTTACGAACGGCATTACGGCTGTTGTGTTATCGTCCACCTCGATCGCGCTGTTTGTCATGTCCACTCCTTTTTAATCCGGGATAAGCGTTTCGGATCGCCGTGACTTTTTTGCCTGTTTCCGCTGCTTGAGATCGATATAGAAGTATCCGGCGCCATCCTCCTGATAAATGTCATATCGCCCTCGGAGCTTCGACACATCATCATACCCGAGCCGCAGAAGTACCGACTTGACATGGATAATGCCGTTATTATCGACTGCAAATGTGTCCTCCTCCTGCTGGTTCAGGCAACGCTCGAAACCGATCAGCCTGTTGCGCCTGTCGACCAGAACACGGACTTTCGCCTTCGTTTCGAGGCCGTGTTCTCGACGAGCCGATTTATTCAGCAACACATTGCCTTTAGAGCTGATTGACGCGAACGGCGGCAGGCTCTCCCTGTTCACACAGTCGCTTTTCTTCAAGAACTCGAACGCCATGACGCCTCCTTCAATTTTTCCGCCTGCCGTAGCAAATCAGCATGGCCAGGTAGACGGTGTTTGTCACAAATACGCCGATACCTCCCCAAAAACTCAGTGTCTGCCCCAGATGAGGGTAATAGTAGAGGTTCCACGCGCCCCAGACCGAGAAGTAGCCGATGTGCAGCCACGATATGCCGCTCACCGTTTTTGAGCGCCAAAGGGCAATGATGCTCGACAAAATGAAGAGGCCGCCAGCGCCCTCGAACAGGCCGTTGACCAGGTCTTGTATCATTTTGTCACCTCTCGCCTAAATTCAATCACCCAAACAAGCGGATTGGTATCCCACCCGTAACCACGGGCGGCGTAGATGGAATCCCATAATGTGTGAAATGATGCTATTGGATCGCCTTCAAAAAATCCGAAATCAGCCCACTTCCTTGAGTCTGGAACAGGATAATCTCGCCAATAATCCTGAGCATCGTCGCAATAACTGGATTCGCGCCATTCAATCCCTTCTGCAATAGCATCCTCTTCGCTTATAGACTGCACCCGCTCGACACGGACATTGGTCACTTCAAGCGTGATACGCGACGCCCAGCGCGGCATGTGGATGGAGGGGTGCCATTTATCGCCGCAAATCTCATATTGCTCAATTTTATGGAAAAATTTATCGAAAATTATTTCATCAACCTCATACCACTTCACCGCCCCCTGCATTTCAGCACTCCCGTCTAACTGCTCGTCATACGAAGCCTTATAGCATACAGCCACCTTAAAATCATCATCATACCCATCTTCTCGGCACTCGTATTCATTCCACGTCTCCCGCACCCACAGCCGGTCACCAGGCTTGCCATAGGGACACTTGATAATATCTGGCAGATTGCCAGTTCTGCCGTTAAATACCTGCCATAATAGCGGGTCTGTGTGTCTAATTATTTCGCTTTCCGGCTGAACCGATTTATGACTTATCACCCGCCGAGTCTGCACCATGCGGACCTCGATAATAGCGCGGACCATTTCACAGAAAAACAGTATCGGATGTTCTTTCATTTTGTCACCTCTCGATTTCTCGCAGCCTCAAGAAGCACATCAACCCAGCCCCCGATCTCATCTTGCGTATACCAGCGTATTTTCTTGCCGTGCTTCTGAGCATACTTGATTTCACGCGTCGTGCTCGGCCCGATGTAGTCCTGAAAATTGACAACGAAAATCTCGTCGGAAAGGTCGATCTTGCGAAGATGTAGCTCGTCCATCTTGTCGGCAACACCCTCATGCTCGGCAAGATGATCAGGTATAAATTCCGAGAAATACCAACTCGGCAGGAGATGCAGGCCCATCGTGATCGCGCCCTCGTCGCGTTCGAGCAACCAGGCGCAGACAGCCATGATCCCGCAGTAGCGCGAGGATCCGCAGAGTGTTATGATTTTCGGTTTCACAGCTTTCCCTCCATAATCTCATCCGGGAGCGTCCACAACCCCTGTTTTCCACGGTAAGGGATCGGCTCAGCCAGTGCCCTGGGATTTTCGAGTTTCCAGCAAACTGGCCCGAAAGCGAATGGATTAGTTGCCAGAAATGGTCGCTTATGATCAAAACAGCCTTTAAAATCGACAACGCCAAGAATGACGCCTCGCGGTAGCTCTTCGAGTGGACCGAGTTTTTCTAATATCTTCATCACATTCTCATGTATCGGATTTCGAAAGAACGCTTTTCCCGCATGGATTGCCAGTGGGCCAGTGTAATACGTCGCCCAGTTTCGGTTTTCAATATCTTTGATTCCGGCGATGATCGCGCTGGCCCAGGGCTGCTGTATCGTGAGTGCTTTCATCACACCGCCTCCGGATTCACCCGCCCATACCGATGTAACGCATCTTCAAGTGTCTTTTTGACAATCAAAAACTCCTTACCTTTCATGCGCTTTTCTGCGATTGCAAGGGCTGATTTTCTGCTCGGGCAAAACATGACAATATTCAATCCGGTGTTGTATTCAGAGACCGACCATTCCGAATCATACTCATGGACATCTCCGGCATGAGCACGCCCGAGTGTTTTGTGCAAAATCACATCGATATAACCGCCAGCGACTCTAATGCACTCATGATACCCCGGCATCTCATGGATGCAGTCTTCCGCCATCCGGATATTAAATCGGGATGCACGGGGCATAAAACACAGCGCCGGCACTGCCATGCATAGCGATTTCAGAAATTCCGATCTTTTCATCACCACTCCTTTATTTTTGTACAGGCGGCAGAATCACAACGCCATAACACATTGCGCCTTTTCTGCTTCGAATCTATCTTCAAGTTCCTTAAGCGTATAGTCTGGTCTGAATTTCCTGTTACTCAATGCGTCGAGCCGTTTCATGTTGGACCACAATTCAGGATAATCACGCCACAACATTTTGAGTTCTGGCAGCGATTGAAGCGGACACAGATAGCACGACACACGCCTTCTTTTCTCGTACAAACCACCCCAGCGGAATCCGAGAGAGTAACAGTATTCGAGGCAGTCTTTTTCGGTCATTCCCCACTCAATAAGAGGATAACGGTTTTGCTCATCATCCTGCATCCGGTGTGACTCATCGGCAGCAATACCCTGATAGCTGTAGTCTCTTCGTCGACCTCGATCTATTGAATCTGTTTTGATTTTTGTACACCATCTACGCCCCATATCAGGCCAGCCATAACCCACTTCGCCTTTATGGTCACCTCTTATTTTTACATGTTTTGTCATCCAATATTCAAAATCACAGTCTGGCTTTATGGCTGTAAATGGCACATCTATCATTGAGCGCACTTTTTCAACGTGGGTGATCATCTCTGGAAATTCAACACCAAAATCAAAAAATACTACCTCATCAACCTGCATGCCTTTTTCGAGCATCTTAAACAACATCGCAGTCGAATCTTTACCACCTGAGAATGAGACGATATGACGCATCACCTTTCCTCCACTGCCGCCTTGTTTTATTCTATTTCGAACGCCACTTTTAGCCCAAGAAAATGGGGATTCGTTACGCGGCGGGACTGCATTGACTGGAGCAACAGCCCCGCCGCGGCCCGTCACGTTGACGGTTGTTTTTCGCGTCGATCCAGCACCGCGAAACGCTCGTATATTCGCGGCCTGAGAATATGCGTCCTGCCGTTGCCATTCACGATTTCGAGCAGCATGCCAGGCCCGCGCGGGAAATCCTTTCGCTCGGCCTTGATCACGCGATACTCCCGATCACGGCTCATAATCAGCGTGTCGCCCGCCTTGATTTCGATTGCCGGTATGATCATGCGGTGGCTCCGGCGGGAGCATCGACCATTTCAGCGCTTTCGGATTTCCGCGCCTCAATAGCCGCCGCCATTGCCAGCCTGGTCAAAGCGTGAGGAAGATGTGAATCACTTGTATCACCGGCACGGTGCAGGCGAATATGAGACAATGCGCGCTCAAAATGGAAATCGGCATCCTCAGTCCGAAAACTATCCTTTCCCTTCTGCGCGCCATCGAGGAGTACCTCCTTGATCGTCTCCAAAGCGGTCTCCATGATCTGCTCGATATCGCGACGATCTTCTTCCTTGATCCGTACTGCCGCCATACTGTCTCCTTTTTTTACCGGACGGCCCCGGGGTGATGGGTGGTACCGGAGCCGCCGGTCTGGTTGTGCTTGCGGGATGAGGCCATCATCGCCTCAGTCCTGCGCCCCCTTTGCTCTCACCAAATAAATCCGTTTGAGTTGCATCCGCCTTCGGCCTTGCCCGCCGCTGGAGCGCATCGAGTATCGCACCCTTGAGGTCCGCCGGGAAGATCGCCCGCGTATCGACCAACTGCACCTGCGGTATTTTCGCAAGCCGCGCCCGCTGGGCCTTCTTGGCCACATCGAGACGGCAGAGGCCGTGCCCTATGTAGACGGCGTCAGGCATTGCTCTGCGCTCTCCTCTCTCTTTCGACCGCAACCAGATTCGGATACGCCAGCGCCAGCGTTTCAAGCTCCCGTTGCGAGGCGGATCGGGCCGCCCGCATGAGGTATGCCTGATGTGCGTCGGCGACAGTGGAACACTCATAGATCATCCGCCAGGCGTTAGCCGTCATATCATCATGCTCGATTACCACTGGCATACCAGCCATCCTTTTGTGATCGCGATAAGCAAGTGCGCCAGAAGGTACAGCGTAGAGCAGAGTATCAGGAGCTCGAGCAGGCTGTCAATGGGTGTCTTTTTGTTGGTCATGAGACTGCCTCGAGTGCGGGAACGACCTTGCAGTTTTCGAGATACTGTTTGACTTCGGACGGTTTATACACTACATGCCCCGTATCGAGCTTACGGTAGGGTAGGCCTTTGCTGTAATGGCGATGCTTCTGGAGTGAACTGACCGGAATCCCGGTCCATAGCGACACCTCATGTTCGTTCAGATACATGTCGGCCTCGATGCGCGCATCAAGCCGGCCGATGTCTATTATTCTTTTTTTATTTCGTGCCATGGTTCGCCTCCCCGTAGTGCTGGACTTCCGCGATGTAACGGTCAACCGTGTCCCGCATCGTCATCAGTTTTTCAACAAGCGCGATCCTCTCGGTCTCGTCGAGCTTTTTGTCTTCAAGTGCCTCATTGAGTTGTGCGGTGATCTCGCCCTGCAGGATCGTGAGCCCGTCTTTTTCATCCTGAAAACTGCCGTCGATTTCAAAAGATGACCCACGCCGCCAGATAACGAGCTCCGGATCACAGAGCCAGACCACCAGTTTCAGCACCGGCAGCAGCAGCCCATTCGTCACCCGGTATATGCGCGGGAACGCCTTAAGCGGCATATTGTTTTCGTTCCGATACCACTTATAGACGGCATCCGGTGTCACATGAGCCGCCTCGGCCTGCTCCTCGATGCTCGGTACAACGTTTTTCGCCTCCGGCACACTGAGGCAGTGCCGCATGTAGAGCTGGACTTCCTCGATCCCGTATTGCATTTTTCTCACCTCGTTTAACGGTATAAACAAAGTTTCTTATTAGATTGCCCTTTTGGGTGTATTGTGTATCTTACCTATGAGCGCGGGGAGTTTCACCCGCAGGAAAATGTCGATCCCCTCTAAGAGGTTGTCCATGATGGCCAGCAGGCGGCGGTATCGTTTCAGCGCCCGAAAAACCTTGAGACAACGAAACACCGGCAGCACCATAAGGAGTTCGGCGGCATTGCGCCTGAAAAAATCACCGGGGCCGCTCGATCTCCTGAACGCGGCGACAAGTTCCGCCACAAAAACGAGACCGGCGGCAAGCGCCACCTTGTCGGCAATGCCGCCGATACGCCCGCCGACGAAACTCAGCGCATACGAGACTATCCATATAAGGGTGACAAAACTCATAAGCCGTTTCATGTCAGGCGACCCTCTCTTTCACATCTTCGATGGCCTGATCGATTTCGGCGCGGTTTTCATCGAGCCATTTCTTGAGCTTGTTCACGGTTCGGGCATGTGGGGTTTTCGTGATACCCATCGCGATCTTGTAAATCGCCGAACTGGTGACACCTATCTCGCGCGACAGACGGGAGCCGAACTCATCCCATGTTTCGTCAAGCGCGATACGGTACAGCTCAAGTATGTAGTATTTTTTTGTCATAGATACGCCCTCATGTACTATTTGTAGTTCTCACGATAAGTACAATTGTGCGTATTGTCAAGCAAAAAAATATAAATATTACATGCTGTACACCCTAAAGTACTACTATTGTTATATTTTACTTGCATTTACACAAATAAAAAATATTTTAGTGATATGGATAATACTGAACTGCTGACAACTTGGTTTGAGCATTTAAAATTTAAAGCTCGCCAGTCTGGTGACGAATTTAACCAGGTGACACTTGCCGAAAAATCAGGTGTCGCCCAGCAGTATATATCCAAAATATTAACGCGAAAAAGAAACCTCGGCGATAAAGTATTGACAAAACTTTGCGCCGGGATGGGGATCACGAAGGCGGAGTTTTTCTCGGGGCCGCCCAAGAGTGTCGGCAAACAGGCGGCGGGGATGATGCGCGAGGAGGTCCGGGTTATTCGACCCGGAACCACCGCCAAAGAACTCCGGGGCTCCCTTGTCAACATGATTATTGAGCTCCCCGAAGAGGCATTGAGAGAGGTATACATTTTCGCCAGCGGTATCTATGACAACAACCGCGAGCGCAAGTCGGGGGAAAAAATCAACGGCGCCGGATAGTCATATTGACTTAGCAGTTTTGACCTGCAATATTTTTTTACCATAGCCATGAACAATGGTGCTGTAAAAGGCATTATTTAGCAACTATATAGCATTGCGTTAACCATTATTAATGTAGTATTTATGACTTACATTATGCTCCTTTATTAAGCTATTACAACAACAACTGGCAACCATTAATCCAACAATGCCATGACAATAATAGTGTGCTCGTAAATGCATTATTCAATAATATGGTGTGTAATATGAGCGAATCAAAAAAATCTGTTTCGGCTTTATTGTCAAGCGCTATTGGCACAGGCGAAGTAATATCAATTATTTATCACGGAGGCAGCCATCCGGGGAGTGTGCGAGATATGCTCCCTCTCAACCTATATGAAGATAAAGTATGGGCGCTATGCGTACATACAAACACAAAAAAAAGCTTCAAACTATCAAGAATAGAATTGATTGAAGAATAGTTGGAAAGTCTTATGGAAAACAATAATGGCTTCTTCGAAGGTTTCGCCTGGGCAGTGCCAAGTCATTTTAAAGATGCCCTGGCTAATTGCTTTTTTGATAGAGGTGATGTTCTCTATGATGAAAGAAAGGCATATGAACTACCGTGGGGTGATGTTAAGAATACAATTCGTATGATAAAGGTCATGAAAGTTTCGGGTTCTCAAACAACTGAATTCGATATAAATTGGGATGCTGAAATTGAGATCGAGTTCTCTGGCTCGGTTGGTAATGCCCCTATAAGAATAAATACGACACAAGGCCGCCTTTACTCCACCCTATGGACAGGCAAAATGACTTTTTTCACAGATGGTATTTATTCATTTATGCCATTCATGTTGAAAGACGCCATGTTAAAAAAAGCTCTCGATGCAACTGTTAAGTATATAACACCATATTTTACAGACAACTATGACTATATATTTTTCTTTCCTTTCGATTTGACAAATTCCATATCGACAGAAAAAATACGAAAAGTGAGTGCACATTTTCATGTTCAACAAGAGAAGATCAAACACAACTATAAAGAAGTTACACCAAAAGAACTGGGATTACCCCCTCACGAAAAATATGCTCCTACTATGAAATACGCTGTTTTCTCAGTCTCAGGCGAATTGGATTTTATTAAGAAATGTTTGAAGAACGCGCTGTATATGCCACCAAAAATGAAAATATGCAAACAATGCAAAAAAGACGTGAATTTTGTGGCTGAAAAATGTCCTTATTGCGGCTTTCAATTTGACATGCAAGACAAGTTTAACCTAGAGAGGCATGGAAGACTAATCAAGAATCCCGTATCTGTTCAACCGCTATCATTGTTTGGTGATAACATATAGGAGTTGTTATGGCGCTCACAAAATGCAGAGAATGCGGTGGTCAGATCAGCGATAAGGCGGCATCGTGCCCCCACTGCGGTGCGCCGGTCAATACGCCCAAACCTCAACCGGTAAAGGTTGTTGAACAACCGCCAAAATCATCTCACTCGCCCTGGTTTATAGGAATTATCGTCGTATCTATCATTTTATTTGGCATGATGAGTGGTTTTCTCCCGGAAGAAGAGAGTGCTTCGAGCAATTCGTCGGGCTATAAAAGTTCAGCTCCGAAACAAGCCCAAAAAGCAAAACGCCCCCTTTCTGATGAAGAAAAGGAAAAACAAAAACAGCGCCTTGATTTCATAGACGAACTGAAAGAGAAACAGATTATACACAAAATCGAGAAGCTCTCAAAATATCCTCATGTATTTGTTGACCCGGCATTCTATCAACTCACAATCGACCAAAAAAGCAGCCTCATGAATGTTATCCTGACGTATTACTGGACCGAGGACAATAGCGCCATATATGTGTTGCTTTACGACTCACAGACAGGAAAGCAGATCGGGACACAAAGCATGAGCGGATTAAAAATGAGGTGAGGAGGAGTAATGGCACTCTATTAAAAGAAAACCTCTATTACGTGAAACCCGAAGGCAGTCTTATAATTCATTTTTTATATTCATTTAAATCTCCATCTATTTGGGGATTTTATCCGGGAATTTGTCTTATCATTTTTATTGCATGATCTTTGACCGTTGCGCCCGATATGTGTAATGTATTATACTTTTTCATGCAGAAAAAATACTATTACACTGTCAGAGACCACTCGATGCACCCACTCCTGCATCCGGACGACGTCATCGAGTTCGTGCCGGGCCGCCCCGATCCGGACGGTCGCGTGTGCCTTATCCGGATCGGCAAGCGCCACAGGATATACCGGGTGTTCCGCGAGGGCGAATACTACCGCCTTGAGCCGCTGAACCCGAACTGGCAGTACAAGACGCAGTATGTCCACGTCGAGAAGGTTCAGACATTCATCATGAGCGAGAAAAGCCGGGAATGGGTTGCCGAGAGATGGAAGAGGCAGCTTAGAGAGAGGCGAATATGAGCGAACCCCGTTTCAATCAAGAACAGTATAAAATTCTCATGCTATGTTCCGAGAAAAAGGACATAACTGAGTGGAATGAGTGGAGAAAGACTAATCAGGGTGAGGAGATAAGGCTGGAAGGTGCTGGATTCGAAGAAGCCGACCTCCGTGGAGCCGACCTCAGAAAAGCCGACCTCAGAAAAGCCGACCTCCGTGGAGCCGACCTCAGTATAGCCAACCTCCGTGGAGCCGACCTCTTTCAAGCCGACCTCAGTGGAGCCTTCCTCTTTGAAGCCGACCTCACTAGAGCCGACCTCATTGGAGCAAACCTCAGTGAAGCCTTCCTCATTGAAGCCGACCTCATTGGAGCAAACCTCAGAGAAGCCGACCTCAGTGGAGCAAACCTCCGTGGAGCAAACCTCTTTGAAGCCGACCTCAGTGGAGCAAACCTCTTTGAAGTCGACCTCAGTGGAGCCGACTTTGAGAATGCCTTATTAAATGAATGTCGTATTAGTTCAACTCGAATGGATACTGCAAATCTTGAACATGCAAATCTCACTGGCTGTGTCTTCCATCATGTTAGTACGTTTGATTGGAAAATTGAAGGCATACTATGCGATTATATATATTTAGACTATGAAAAGACGAAAAGACAACCTGAAGAACGGAATTTCGAGTCGGGAGAGTTTGAGAGGCTTTATAGATCGTTACCAACTATCGAATACATATTCGAGAACGGTATGAAATGGTTTGATGCTGTGATAATGGATCAGGTAGCTCAGGAAATTCAGAACGACAATCCAGAAGCCCAGATACAATTAACAGCGATTGACAGCAACGGGATATATCCCCGGGCGATATTTTCAACTCTTCTGAAAGAAAATGTCAAAGAGTTTGGGAAGCAGATCGCTATGAAATATGAAGAGAAAATTAAATATGTTGAAGCGGATAGAGATCGCCTCTATCAATTACTTTTGGCCAACGCAACAGCCCCAAGGAAGTTGACAACGAATATTGCCGGAGGGGATATTGTACAGCCTGGACGGAATGCGATAATCAACCAAATATCTCCGGAGATACTTGACAAAATTATTGAATTGGTCAAAACAGAACCGCCAGAATCATTCAAAAAAGATAAAAGTACAGTTATAGATTATTTAAAAACACTGCCGCATGATGTTCTTCATGATGAGGCGAAAGATAGCGTTAAAGGAGTATTGGACAAACTTAAACCATTGGTAATGCCAGTGTTATATACGGCGATAAAGGGGATGCTTGGGGGATAATACTAATACATTGAACCGCTGAACCCGGACTGGCAGTACAAGAAGCAGCATGTCCATATCGAGAAGGTTCAGACATTCATCATGAGCGAAAAAAGCAGGGAGTGGGTCGCCGAAAGATGGAAGAAAATGAGAGGAAAATGACCATGTGCAAGGGGGCTGACAAGGGGGCGGGAGATGAAAAGGACTTAGTGGCCTACCTAAGTCCTTGTTTTTATGGTGGAGCTGATCGGGGTCGAACCGACGGCCTCTAGAGTGCGATTCTAGCGCTCTCCCAACTGAGCTACAGCCCCACCTGTATGTCCTGCGGAAAAAATCCGATGTGCTGTCTATACCTTTTCGATGCGTATTTTGCGGGCCCTCGCGGCGAGTTTAACAAGCACTTTGGGATCACTCGTGATCCTGCCGACAGGATTGATCGGGCTTGCCGGCCTGATCTCTTCCTCGCTCGAACCCGGTGTCGCCCCGTAAAAAATACAGAACGCGTTGCCGGGCGGCCAGTAGCCGAGTTCGCCGAGCTCGACAATCTCCTTGCCGTTTTCAAGGCCAATGTCCACGGGGATTGAAAAATAGATTTCGTCACCCCAGACATTGAAATCCGATTCGAAAGGAAGTGTATCGAGAATCGCCAGCGCCGTGAGCGAATCGTTCAACTCGGCCTCGACAGTGTGATTGTCGAGCATGATGGCAATCCTGAACGGCACTCGCTTCTCCTCCCGAATTATCATTCCAGCGTGTGTAAATATAATGAATAGAATAAAATGTGTAAAGCGAAAATTCCCATTTGAGCGAGTCTTCTGAATGGAATTTTCGCCGGTACAATGTTTGTCAATGTCGCCGGAAACCGTTACTATCGCTTGACACGGGGGGCGGAAAAGCATACTTTCAGAATGGAGGTACTATCGGTGACACGACGGAAAAAAATACTCTTCGTTCTGCTCTATATCGGTATTGTTCTTGCGATCCTGTTTGCCGATCTTTTTATCAAGGATCGTTTCGGGCATAAAGCGTTACGGTGTGTTCCTGCGCCTGTAATTGCCTCTGCCTGCAATACCGGTCCCGCCTTATTATGCTCACTGCAATAG
This sequence comes from Candidatus Latescibacterota bacterium, assembly GCA_963668435.2. Taxonomy (GTDB): domain Bacteria; phylum Latescibacterota; class Latescibacteria; order Latescibacterales; family Latescibacteraceae. Next base: position 1,491,648 of record CAXXSC010000008.1, on the reverse strand, counting down.
ATGTGCGGTCCGATATCCGCACGCACCACATTTAAGCGGCGAATACAGCCATGTATACGGTCAATGGAAAAAGTGTCGTAATTGTCAAGCACAGCAGTTACGATTCGGCGGGAACCCCTGATGCCGAACTTGTCCGCTTTCTTCGGGGAAAAGCCGCACGTGTTATTGATATCCTTCATCCCTTTCCAGATTCAACGACTATTCCTTTAAATACCACGGTCAATGAATACAGTGACGATGGCGGTCATGTCAAATGTACTGTCGCACCGCTTTTCAGGGGGCCTTCTGTCCTGTTTTACATCAAGGATTTTATTCTGACACTCTATTATGTCCTGAAAAGCGGATCTGTTCATGATCTCATGATATGTGCCGATAACCTGAACGCTTTCGCCGGACTTGTACTTAAGCTTTTGGGAAGGACTCGCCGTGTTGTATATTACGTTATCGATTTTACACCCGTGCGTTTTGAAAACCGCCTGCTCGACAGGATATACCACACACTCAACAAGTTCTGCTCATATCATGCCGATGCTATCTGGAATGTCTCGGCGCGCATGGTTGAGGGGCGTGAGTCGGTCGGGATCAGGAAAGACCGTTCGGCTCAACAGATAACCGTGCCGCTGGGCTGTGCTTTCGGTGATTTCACTCGGAAGGATGCCGGCGAGGTCAATGCCTCGGATATAGTCTATTTCGGGTCGCTCAGGGGGGAGCACGGGCCCGGACTGATTCTCGAGGCCCTGCCGTTTCTTGTGGAAAAACATCCGGAAACCAGGGTGGTTTTTGCCGGTGACGGGCCGCTTCGTGCTGTTCTGGAGGCACGGGCGGAAGAGCTCGGCGTATCCGCTAATGTCCGTTTCACTGGCTATCTCGAGACTGGCGCGGAGATTTACAATGAGCTCTGCTCGGCAGGTTTGGCGCTGGCGACCTATCCGCCTGATGACGGCAGTTACAAGCTCTATTCAGATCCGGGCAAGATCAAGATGTACCTTGCCGCCGGACTGCCGATACTTGTGACCGATGTGCCGCCTATAGCCCGGGAACTGGCAGAGAAAGGCGCTGGTGTGATTGTGGAGCACAGCGGCAAAAGCCTTGCCGCAGCAATCCTCGGATTGCTCGATGATCCAAAAGATTACGTTTCTATGAGGGAGAATGCTGTCCGTTTCGGTGCCGAATTCGACTGGGACAGGATTTGGGAAAGGACTTTTGCATCTATGACATTTCAACGGGAGCAAAGTTGAGGCCACAGGCCGTTCCCGCCGAATAAGTTACTTCACCATAGACAGGAGAAAACAGATGAAACGACGTGACATGATTCGCATGATACCGTTCAGCGCGGCTGGATTTGCCGCAATGGCCGCTTCGGCAACAGCCAGACCTCGACGCCAGGGCCCGATGTTTAATGCCCCGATGTACGGTGGTGCTCCGACTGGCATGACCTATGTCGAGAAAGTTGTCGATATGCTCGAGTGGATTCGCCGTAACCAGTCGGAAAACATCCTCGAGGCTGCATATGCGCTTTCGAGGACTGTCAGGAACGGCCGCACCTGCTGGTCGCACTGGGACCAGGGGCACACCGCCAGTGCTGACACATTCGAGGGCCGCGAGGGATTCCCCGAGATCATGCAGACAGGTTATGATGTCAAGAAAATGAAAAAAGGCGATATGGTGTTGGCGAGTTTCGCCGGCGGCGCCGACATGATTGCCGAGGTGGCGAAAAAAGATATCTTCCTCGTCGGCGGCCCGGCGCCTGTCAGCGGCGACTGCCTTGAGGCCGACAAAAATATCCCGGAGATTCGCGAGGCACGTTTCAGGCAGTGCGCCGATATCTGGATCGAGACCCGAATCACAAGCACAGGCGCCGTGGTGCATATCCCCGGTTCACCGGCACCGCTCGGCCCGGTCAGCGGTCCCATCTATCTCACTATCCTCTGGGCCATTCTCGCCGATGCCAGCCGTATTCTCCGTCTCGAGGGTGAAAAAGTGACGGTCAGCGGCCACTCGCCGAAACTTGATGACAAGGTCAAGCGTGTTTCTCTCGCCGATCCCCTGACTGACAACCTCTTCGCGTCTGTTATCCGCCAGATGCGTCTGCTTGGTTCCGAGATGGGTGAAATGCGCACCCTGGCCGAAAAAGCGGCGAAAACACTCGCCTCCGGACACAGTGTCTACGGCTACAGCCGCCGCCGGGAATCGATTGCCTCGGAATGGTACCATCGCCGTGGTGGTTTTGGCTTTCCGAAAATCGCCCATGAGGGCAATATTTCAGGTGAATCCGGTGATATGGTTATTATGGGATGCACCGAGCCCACCGATCCTGTCGATCTCGCCAGCCTCGCCGAGTTCAGGAAACGTGGCATGACTATCGCAACGATCGGCCCTGTCACGGATGGCGGCGTTCCCAGCGGTGATACGGTCGCCAAGCTCAGCGATGTTCATGTCGGACGGTCCTATGATACCCAGGGGCTTTACGCCATACCCGGAATCGACCGCAAGGTTGCTCCTACCTCCGGCATTATGAATGTTACAGCGCTCTGGGCTGCCTCGGTCGAGATCGCAATGGCCATGATCCGCGAAACGGGCAACACGCCGGGTATCCATTTCTCGGGATCGCTGCTCTGGGGCGGTGAGCACAATACCCAGATGCGTCAGATTCTCAACGAGCGCGGATATTAATTACCGGCAGGTGAAGGGGGGAGTATGCAGGATTTCTGGCAGAAACATCGAATACTGGTGACAGGCGGCGCAGGTTTTCTCGGGAGCTATGTGCTCGAGGGGCTGAAAAAGCGCGGCGCAGAGAACGTGATTGTGCCTCGTACTGAGCAGTACGATCTCCGCGAACGGTCGCATATACAGCGCATGTTCGACGATCACCGACCCGATATAATCCTGCATCTCGCCGCACGGGTAGGCGGTATCGGAGCTAACCGACAGTATCCCGGTACATTTTTCTATGATAACCTGATCATGGGTGTTGAGCTCATGGAGGAGTCCCGGCAGCGCGGTATTGAAAAATTCGTGGCGATCGGGACAATCTGCGCCTATCCGAAATTCACGGCGGTGCCGTTCCGTGAGGATGATCTATGGGACGGGTATCCAGAGGAGACCAATGCCCCGTACGGCCTCGCAAAAAAGATGCTTCTGGTGCAGTCGCAGGCCTACCGCGAGGAGTTCGGTTTCAACTCGGTGTTCCTTCTGCCTGTGAATCTTTACGGGCCGCGGGATAATTTTAATCCCGCCTCGAGCCATGTCATTCCCGCGCTGATCAGGAAATGCTTTGAGGCGATGGATGCCGGCGATGATACGATCACGGTTTGGGGCAGCGGCCGTGCCTCACGCGAGTTCCTCTATGCCGCCGATGCTGCCGAGGGCATACTGCTTGCTGCAGAGCGTTACAACGAATCCGAGCCGGTTAATCTCGGCGCCGGTTTCGAGATAACGATCAATGACCTTGTCGGAAAAATTGTCACAATGACCGGTTTCAAGGGCGGGATTGTCTGGGATGACAGCAAGCCGGACGGTCAGCCGCGCCGCTGTCTCGATACCTCCAGAGCGGAACAGAAATTCGGATTCAAGGCGGCGACAACGTTCGATGAGGGGCTCGAAAAGACCATTGAGTGGTACCGGGAGGCCCGTAAACAGGGCTGAGCGGAGAATTGTCAGGCGCACAACGGCGTAAGCAGGTGAACAGCTCCTGCTCCGCTGTTGTGCGCTTTTTTTATGCGTCGCCGGGATGGATGCGGATGATATCGTGTTCGACCTCGAAAGTCCAGCCGGGCCGTTTTGAAAGGACAAATTCCCGGAAACTTTCCATCGTGGGATAATCGTTAGCGCCGATGAAATTGCGGGCGTCGTCGATGAGAATGACATGACGGTCGACTGGATGGCTGAACACGAGTTCCATTTCGCGCATGATCGGTGTTTCGAGATCGCCCTTCGAAGTGAGTCCGCCTGAATAGTGGCTGTCGAGCCAGAAAAGACAGGGTGAGTCCACTGATTCGAGAATAGTCGGCAGCACACTGCTGCTGTCGCCCTCGTGAATGCTGATATGTCCTTGACGGGCGAATTTACGCCGGGCGCGTTCCGCAAGAGTGTTATCGATTTCTACCGAATGGATGTGGTCGAAACGCTGCCGCATGGCCTTGATCATCTCCCCGAGATAGGTGCCGGTCTCGATAAGTGTCCGCAGTTTATAACGGCTGCCGAAATCCGCGACGACATGCTGTTTGACCACATTTGGTGGTGGGATGGGGATGCCTTCGCGCTTCCAGTCCTCGTAGGTTTTCCTTCCAGCCAGTGTGCTGTAAATATCGTAGAGCGGTGTCAGTTTCAGTTTTTCGATAATCTGCATTCTGTATCGTTTCGCTAAGTGTTGTTATGTGAAATGCCGCAAGGTTTGTCAGCGGATCGTTCTTGCCCGGACACCCTCGAATGTCATCTTCACCTGCCTGATAGTGCCGTCCTCGTTGAATTCGAGCCTGTCGATGCATGAAACGCGGTGATCCCGGTCCTCGTTCGGTATCGGTCTTCTGTGATATACCATATACCAGTCGTCGCTGCCCGGCACATTCAACACCGAGTTGTGCCCTGCGCCCGTGGCGACAGATTCATCGGACTGGAGTATTGTCCCGATCCGTTTGAACGGCCCGGTGACCTTATCCGCCATCGCGTAGGCGACCTTGTAGCTGCCGTCAGTCCAGCCGCCCTCCGACCACATGAAATAATACGTGCCGTTCCGTTTGAACATCACTGGTCCCTCGACATAACCCTCCGGGGTGACCTCCCGAAACACCGTGCCGTCGCCCCAGGGGAGGAATCCGGTGAAATCATCGTTCAGCCTTGTCATGTTGCAGTGTCCCCAGCCGCCGTAAATCATGTAATATACACCGTCACTGTCCCTGAACACGAACTGGTCGATCGGTTGAGCATCATTGTGAAAATCCGGGACGAGCGGTTTTTCGAGATAGTCGCGGTACGGGCCTCCCGGCGAGTCAGCGACAGCGATACCGATACCGCCCGTGTGGCTTGATATATCGTTTTCATCCCAGAGAGGGCCGCCTGGACGCTGGATGTCGTTGGCCCCGAAAAAGAGATAGTACTTGCCGTCCTTGTCGATTATCGAGGGCGCCCACATGGCCTTGTTGGCCCAGGTTATGATGCTGGTGTCGATGACTGCCGGGTGTTTCTCCCAATGGACAAGGTCTTTCGATGAGAACGCGTCGAGGAAGACCTGTTCCTCGTAAGCCGCGGAAAACGTCGGAAAAATCCAGTACTCGTCACCGAAAACCGCGACCTCGGGATCGGCATACCAGCCCTCGAAAATAGGGTTGCCCGACCGTTCGGCTGTTGTCGGTGTTTCGCTTTTCGCGCAGGCACAGGCGAGAACGGGGAGGATGCATAACAGTTTCAAATAATTCATTTATATTCCTGATGATTGTCAACGGCTCTCAGTTCGAGCCGGTAAGTTTCTCTTTTTCCGCCAGTTTCATGTCTTCTTCGACCATCATGGCGACAAGGCCCTTGAATGTGACTTTCGGCTCCCAGCCGAGGACTTTTTTCGCTTTCGCGGGGTCACCGATAAGAAGGTCGACCTCCGATGGGCGGTAATAGCGCGGATCGATATCGACATATTCCTGCCAGTCGATATCGAGCTGACCGAATGCCTCGTCGAGGAAATCCCTGATCGAATGGGTTTCGCCTGTTGCTACCACGTAATCTTCCGGTGTCTCCTGCTGAAGCATCAGCCACATAGCCTCAATGAAATCACCGGCATAGCCCCAGTCACGACGGGCGTCGAGATTGCCGAGATAGAGCTTGTTCTGAAGGCCCAGCTTGATGCGGGTCGCGGCGCGTGTAATTTTCCGCGTGACAAAAGTCTCGCCGCGACGAGGCGACTCGTGGTTGAACAGGATGCCGTTGCAGGTGAAAAGACCATAGGCCTCCCGGTAATTGACTGTCTGCCAGTAGGAATAGACTTTCGCGCAGCCGTAGGGGCTTCTTGGATGGAACGGCGTCGTTTCTTTCTGCGGTGTTTCCCGGACCTTGCCGAACATCTCACTGGAGGATGCCTGGTAGAAACGTATCGGCGAGTCTGTCATCCTGATCGCCTCGAGAAGTCTCAGCGTTCCGAGAGCATCCACATTTGCAGTGTAGACCGGCTGATCGAATGAGACCCTCACATGGGACTGTGCACCGAGATTATAGACCTCGTCCGGTCGGATATCATTGATAATCGAGCTTAAATTGCCGCCGTCGGAGAGATCCCCGTATATAAGTTTCAGTTTGACATCGGGCAGATGCGGATCACGATAAAGGTGATCGATACGATCGGTATTGAAAGAGCTGCTTCGCCGGATAAGGCCGTACACTTCATAGCCTTTCCTGAGAAGAAACTCCGCGAGATAGGACCCGTCCTGGCCGGTGATCCCGGTTATCAGCGCTTTGGGCATGTGTTCACTCCTGTTGAGGTTCACCGAAAAATAATACTTGTCATACCCGTTATCCACCTCTTTTTCTTGCCGTGTGTCCAAACAGCTGTAAAGAAAGGAAAAAGCCCGCTGTCAAACGGGCTCGTATCGCAACACTCATATACAACAGTGTATGCTGTCAGCGATATTGTAACAACCGAAATCGGTGGATTGTGCTGTGCCGAAAAAAGAAACCGCCCGGCAACGTGCGCCGGACGGTTTCCACGGAGAAGCCGATGAGGGGTGTTTATTTCAGCGTAATATCGCCCAGAACCGTATCGTCTCCTTTTGTGACTGTGACAGCGGCATTTTCATAGGAATTTCCGAGAGTGTCGCTGACCGCCACGGTGTATGTGCCCGTGGGAAGGAAGGCGAGGGTGAAGGTACCGTCAACTGTGTCGATATATGCGCTGTTTATCGTATCGGCTCCAGCGATAGCATGTGCGAGCGGCGCGTGTTCGGCATTTGTGACAGTACCGCTGATGGATCCGCAGTCGTTTCTGGTGACAAGGCGGATAGTCGGCTGTAATTGGTAATCACCTTTGCCGCCCTTTTCATGAATCGAGCGGGAGGCATCGAAATCCACGACGAGTTCTGTCGTGACACCGTCATTGATTTCGAATCCCCGGATCAGTTTAATCGTGCCGCTGGGAATTTTTACAGGATAGCTGTCGTCATCTATAATCAGTTCGGCATCGGACACCTCAAGCCTCATCTGGGTGTAGAGGCCCGATTCGAGCTCCTTTTCGCCGAGAAGTGCGGTCGCCCCGTTGGTCAGTGTCAGAAGGTCGAATTCCTGCGCCTCGTTTGAAAGCGTGATCCACCCGCTGTCAAGCGCAGCTTTCGCGGTGCCTCCCTGGCCATTGTCGCTATTGCTGTTATCAATGCCGTTTCCATTATCGTCGCTGCTGTCCGAGCCGCTGCCGTTCGAGCTGTCATCTTCGACGCCGTAATGGACAGAAACCTCGCTGATTGTCACATTGACCGCATCGAACGTTGCCGGAGCGTCTGTAATCAGCACTCTGAGAGTGCCCGGATTGTTTTCAGGCGATGTGCTGCTGTCGTCACTGTCAGAACAGGCCGTGGCCAAAAGCATGGTCAGGACGAGAATACCGGCAATATTGAAGATTTTCATGAATATCCTCCTGGGTTTAAATTGTCGAATATCGCTTTTCGGCAATATATAAGAGGGGATATCCATCTGGCAGTGACAGCCGTCACAGTGAATGAACATGCCTTAAGGGGGGGATCATAAAAAAAGAGCCCCCTCGAAATGAGGGGGCTCTTAAATGCATTCGGTGAGCCGAGCGTTAGATAACGCGAACGTTCATGGCCTGCGGGCCCTTCTGGCCTTCGCCCTTTTCAAACTCGACTTCCTGCTCTTCCTGGAGGGTACGGAAACCGTCTCCCTGAATGCTGGAATAGTGGACAAAAAGGTCTTCACTGCCGTCATCGGGGATAATGAAGCCAAAACCTTTCTGCTCGTTGAACCACTTGACTCTTCCTGTCGGCATTAATGCTACTCCTACTTTTCGGGCTGACGCCCCTGCTCACCCTCATCTTATCGGGGAATCCGGCCGAGGGCTTGAAAAACCACATTCCCCACTTCTATAATATCAAGGCAGTAAAGAGCATTATTATCTGCTAATACCCTAATATGAAAAAGTAGTATAACCAAAGTGATTTTGAAAGTCAATCACTTTTTGTGCTTTTATTCAGGTATTTTCGTATTATTTTAGTTTTTTTTATGATTTAAGCCTGTTCTTTTTTAACGCCTCTTAAATATATATACATATATTACCTCAAAAACAATAATATTATGAAAAACTGTTGAACTTTATTTCTGCCGGGCAGGCTCTTTTGTCTTTCTGGCCAGTCGGTGCAATATGCCTGGCGTTCAAAATTGCCTTGTTTTGTTTGTGTGAAAGGGCTATTTTTTTTAGATGAAAATTCCGTGCTGTTTCAAGGCATACCTTTACGTTTACCATTCGGAGTGTTAGATGAAACTTAACGTCAATCTTGTGAAAAGCACAATTGTCGCCGCTCTCGGCGGCCTGCTTTTCGGTTTCGACACCGCTGTTATTGCCGGGTGCACCAGTGCGGTCCGCGATCTTTTCCAGCTTTCGGCTGGTATGCTCGGTTTCATGGTCGCTTCGGCTCTCATCGGTACGATCATCGGTTCTTTTCTGGTGGGCAAGCCCGGCGACACCTATGGAAGGCGGAGCATGCTCAAACTCATGGGCGCGCTCTTTTTCATCTCCGCGGTGGGATGCGCCATATCCTGGGATTTCTACTCCCTGCTAACTTTCAGGCTAATTGGCGGTCTCGGCGTGGGCGGCGCCTCGGTGCTTGGTCCCATGTATATCGCTGAAATAGCGCCAGCCAAGTGGCGCGGACGGCTCGTTGGGTTTTTCCAGTTCAACATCGTTTTCGGTATCCTCGTCGCTTATTTTTCCAATTATGTGCTCGGTCTCATGAATCTTGGCGCACTTGAATGGCGCTGGAAATTCGGTGTCGAGTCCATTCCCGCGGCACTCTTTTTCCTGATGCTCGGATTCATTCCGCGCAGTCCCCGCTGGCTGGCCAAGAAAGGCCGTGTCGATGAGGCGCGCGAGGTTCTGATGGCTGTCGGTGAGGAGCGTGTCGACGAGGAGGTTCGTGACATCGTCGCCTCCATCGATGCCGAACACGGCCATGCGGACGATCCCCTGTTCAAGAAAATGTATACCCGCCCGATCATTCTCGCTGTCGCCATTGCCATGTTCAACCAGCTTTCCGGCATCAATGCCCTTCTTTACTATCTCAACGATATTTTCAGCGCTGCCGGTTTCGACAAGGTCTCGGGCGACCTTCAGGCAGTTGCTATCGGTGCGACGAATCTCTTCGCTACCATAATCGCCATGAGCATTATCGACAAGGTCGGACGCAAGGTCCTGCTGCTTGTCGGTTCTGTCGGCTGTGCGCTCGCTCTTGCCGGTGTCGCTGCAATTTTCCTGACCGGGACAGGTCAGAAGTACCTCGTATGGCTGCTTGTCGCTTATATCGGCTCATTCGCCGTATCGCAGGGCGCTGTGATCTGGGTTTATCTCTCCGAGATTTTCCCCAACCGTGTCCGCGCGAAAGGCCAGGCGCTGGGAAGTTTCACCCACTGGTTCATGTGTGCCGCCATGTCGTGGTCTTTCCCGAAATTCGCCGAGATTTCCGGCGGCTATCCCTTCGTGTTCTTCTCGGTCATGATGGCGATCCAGTTCTTCGTCGTCCTCTCAATTTTCCCGGAGACCAAGGGTTTTACCCTCGAGGAAATGCAGCGCAAGCTTGGTATTACAAACGATTGATACACGTATCAATATCATTGAAAAAGGCTCCGGATTACCGGAGCCTTTTTCTTTGCATCATAGCGTCAATATCTGTCTGACTGGAAATGCAGTGTTTTGTTTCAGTTCTGGTTTACTATCTGCATCCAGCAGTCGTTACCGTCTTTTAACCGGGTCATGTGCCTCGAATGCATGACTGGCCTTGACTGCGCCGCTCCTGTCGCGTACCGCTCCCAGTGCTGCGTGAACTGTGCCGTCAGGATCGACAATCCCGCAGTATCCGTCGAGCATAAGGCCCTTGCCAAACGGGATCGGAGAGGAACTGTCGAGCCGTAGCGCAATCTCGGTCGCTTTTTCGCCAGGAAGCGCGACACTGAGGCGGATCGAGCCTTTGGGGGAATCGAGTACTGAAACTTTTGGTTCCGCGACCTTGCCCCTGCCCGGCACTATCACCCACGCGAAAACCTCCCGGTCGTTCACGCGGCGGCTGAATGACGCGACACTTTCAGCTTCTTTCTCATTGTACCTGACACTGTACCAGCCCTGAATATCGGGCGGCTCCTGCCCCTTGCTTAACGCGACTTTCCAGCCCCTGGAAACAGCCGGAACGATTCTGACATTGCCCTCGCCTTTATCCGTGGAGGCAACCGAACCTCTCTCGCTGACCACGGTGCAGTCGGGATGGAAATGCCACAGCGCGGTGGCCTCGACCGGTTTCGGCGTTACGATCATGTCGGCGACAACATAATAGCGGTCCTTGAGATAGAGGAGCGCCCGCGTGTGCTGCGTGTCGGAGACGAGCGGTTTGCCGATGACACTTTCCCCGCTGGCCTTGGCTATCTGTTCCTTGCCGTATTCCTCGCTGAACTTGTCAAACTCGAATCCCTTGTCGAATGTGCTGATCACGAAATCGAAATCAGGCAGGAGGGCATAGTTGCCGGTTATGGGCGTGTCGGTCAGCTTGTTGTCCGGTTTCTGCACCATGCCGTCGATGAGCACGATATTGTGTGCTTTCGAGGAGAGGAAATAGCCCCGCCAGACATCCGGCTTGTACCAATACCGCCCGCTGTCCACGAGAATATCGCGACCGTAAGCCGAAACGGAGAGGTGAAGTTTGTCGTTGTGCTGATGTGACCAGCCCCAGGGACCGGCATCGAAAAATGCCCACTGAGCATCGCCGCTCCAGCCGTTTCGCAGGACAACTTCACCGGCCCACGGGAAAACGATCGAGGCGTTTCCGGTAGGTTTTGTGCCCTGTTCGCCGTTGTTGACAATATATGACCAGTCGCCGCGATTGTAGCGTTCCGCGGCCCGTCCCACGCGTGAACGGTTGTTGTCGAGGTCTGAATCGTTGTTGAGAAGCCCGTTGCCGTCCGGACGCATCGTGTAGGCGAAATAATTGTACATGGCGAGGACCGTGGTCCTGAAATCGCTGGAGACCGGCCTGCCGGATTTCTCCATCAGCTGCATGACCGCCTCAAAATAGACAAGCGGGACACCGTGATAATGGCTGGTCAGTTCGTTCTGGACACCGTCGGGGTAAACCTCGAACTCAAGCTCGTGGCTGAAATGTTTCATGCCATAGGCAAGCCATTCTTCCGACTGCTTGAATTCCGGCCAGAACAGGGCGAGCTTGATGAGGCCGAAAAGCTCCATGACCGCGTGGTTGTGTTCTTTCCAGTGGTATTTTTTCAGGTAATCCGCGTGCCCGTGAATGCTGGAGAGCATAAGGATGATCGCAGTCGGCGACATGTCCTCGGAAGGAACGAAACCGTAGAACGATTCCGGCCAGGCCCATGCCATCCTGAGACCTGCCTCGAGCACACGCCAGTTGACTGTCCACTCGCTTTCCTCCGGCGCCGGGTTCGCCAGCACCCAGTCGTGGATAAGGGCATCGAAATGACGTGAGTATTTCGAATCACCACTTGCTTTCCATGCCCCGAGCAGGTCAACGAAAATCATGTGACGGTTGAGGAAATAGGCCCATTCAAGGTCGTTCCTCGGCCCAAGGTTCAGCCAGTCGAGGCCGCCGTCATCCCGGCGCGGCTGTTTGCCGGTTACGCTCTGGAACGTAAAAACGTCCTGAAGGATGCTGTCGGCGCTTTCTCCCCGTTCGCTTTGTGGCCTTGTGCTGTCGCCACCGAGTTTTTCCGCTGTGTCGCTGTGACGGTAATAGTCGGCAAGTGCCCGACATGCCGCTGGCCAGTCGCTGTTGTCCACAGCCTGTTTGACCTGCTCAAGTCCCGGATAGTCGAGATTAATACGGTCGAAAAGCTCTTGTACGATTTCCGGTTTCAGACGGCAGAGATCTTCAACTGTTGTGATATCGGCTGCTGTCGCGGAAAAACTGAAAAGAAGGATACTCAGGGTGATGCTCAAAAATATGGTTTTCTGCATTGCTGTTCAAACTCCGATAGTTTAGGTGATGAAAGCCTTTAGGCCTCGAATGATATCAGATAGAAAAAATAATGTTTATTTCACCTCGGCGAAAGGCGCGTTTGCGTGGTAGACCACCGCTGTCGAGGGTTTCCCTTTGGCGCCGAGCTTGTTGACCGCGCGGACACGGATCGTGTTCTTGCCCGACTGAAGCAGCCAGGTCCAGCGGTCGCTGACTTTCTTCCAGCCTGTATCATCGACATCAACCTCGAAATGACTGAAATTGGGCGTATAGGTCTCGAAACGGAGGAACAGCCTGTCATTGCCGAAACCGGAAACAGCGTCGACCTTAACCTTGTTGAGATCGGGCCACATGTCCTGCGGACGGTCGGTGTGCCAGCTGTTCTTGCGAACCGGCGGTGTGCGTTCGTCATACCAGTTAACATAGCCGTCCCAGGGCCAGTTGGTGCCGCTTCCGTGGGAAACCGGCATGGGATAGGGTTTCTCGTAATAATTATTCCTCGGTATGAGGCGCATGAACGCCGAGTTGACGAAACCGGTGAGTTTGCCATAGTCGTGATCGGTGAGCGAACCGCGTTTGACCGGCTGGGGCTTGTCCTCCAGCGGATCGAACCACTTGAACATGTCCGTCATCCAATCGAGGGTTTTGCCGGGATAATAGTAGTCGAGATATTTCCGGTGAAGTTCCAGCATGCTCATGGGCTCGCCGGTCTCGGGATCCCAGTTGTAATGGTTGGCAAAATCGGCGTCGAGGAAAACCCACTTGCCGAAATCGTCGTTCCAGACCTCGATGATCTCGTGGCCGACACAGTTAACCATGCGCGCCTGCCAGCCGTAGGCCATGCACATGCCGCCAAGCAGGTTATTGAATGTCAGGCAGTAGCCGCCCGCGCCGGCCGATTCCACACGGTTGAGGATCGAGAGAGCATCCCAGCCCGGAAATTCCGGGAATGGTGTCGAGTGACGCCAGCGTTTTGAAACATAGTCGAGGAGTTTCACTTGCGCGTCAAACTGTGTGCGGGAACCGGCAATGACCTCGTCGAGATTCTCGCGCTCGCGGAGTTCAGTGAATTCGGGACGGTCGTGTTTTTCCCATTCCCAGCCCAGCGAGGAATAGCCGATTGGCTCGTTTTCGACTGAAACGACCTTGATGTTTTCATGCAGTGGGATACGCTCCAGCAGCTCCGCCTCGACATCGAGCGATCGAATTACCGGGGAAACAAGCGGATTTTCGGTTTTGAGTACAGCCTTGAACTGTACATAACGACGGTTCAGGTCGGCGCCGCCGGTCTCGAACTCGAGAGTCTCCCCTTCTCCGATGCGGTGGTAGTCTTCCCAGCTTTTCGCGAACGGATCGGGCTCGGTGCCTTTTCTATAGTAATACTCGACAGAGCTTCCCTCGGGCACCTCGGCTCTGGCGCTCACCTGCATTTTACGGATTTCCCTGAGAGGCACGATGAAATCATCCGAATCGCCGCGCCAGAGATCGATAACCGGGCTTGCCAGCCAGCCGTCGCTGACACTGCGGTCTAGGCTGATACGCACCGAGTATTCCGCGCGAACCTTGCCAAGCGGTCCGAAAGCACTTTCTTTCCATGATTCGCCGCCATCGGTTGACTTGAATGAGGTCTTTCCGACTTCGGACGGGTCGCCGCCGCCATGCTCGAATTCCTCCTGCCGGGCGATGAAAATCTCCCAGCCCTCTTCCTCTGTTTTTGCCTCCGGACAGAAAAGGTCGATGGTGTTTTTACCTTTTTTCAGCCACTCGGCGGGGAACTCACTCCAGCGATACCATTCGCGGTTCTTCGAGGTGTCCCAGGCGGGGATAGCGCTCTCATGGCCGTTGACGGTGAAACGCAGCGGGTATTTTCCGCTCTTGTAGTGAGGGAAAACGACAATCCAGGCGCTTTCAGCCCGTGGGTCATCGACATAGAGGAGTTTTCTCGCCCGGAACTGCCCCCAAATTTTGTCAGTATAGACACCGGCCTCGCTGTGTCCGGAGCCGGGAGCTTCGTTCTCGATCAGCTCCATGTCGAATAGTTTGACGCCGCCGTTACCCGCCCGCATGAGCCCCTGCATGAATCCGCTGTCATACAGCAGTTCGGCATTGCCGCCCCAGTGGGTTGTTACTGTTTTTGGCGCCGCCGCGGCTGACAGCGCGAAACTGCATGTAATCATGAGCAGTGCGGCCGATGTCAACGCCATTCGAACTGCATTGATACTTTTACTCCCTGTGAAGCGGCTGAACATGATTTTTCCTCCAGACAATGGGATTTTCTGTTGTATGCCTCAGTATAGGGCCGTGCGGCGGTGCTGTAAAGCGAAAAAGTTACCGTATCTTGACTTGCAAATGGTGAAAGTTACCATATATTATGTGAACATGTCTTAATACCATTACCGGGAGGATGATCGATGAAGATACGGCTGATACTGCCACTTACCATTCTTTTCGTTTTGGCCGCCACACTGCTTTTCGCCGATGATTTTTCACCGACACTTCTGAAAATAACAGGCGAGGATGTTATACGCTACGATTTCAGTGGCGAGGGGGTCGAGATTCCTGTAACTGTAAGCGGAACGCCGGTTCAGCTCGTGTATGCCATTTACACGAAAGACAAAGCCCGCGAGATCGCCGATATCGAGAACGGCTATCTTGACTGGCATTATGTCAACAAGGTCGATACCTGCCTTTATTATTCAACACCGTATCAGTTCGAGCCTGGTTCGCATGTTGTTACCTGGGATGGCTGCGATCAGGACGGTGCTGCCGCAAGTCCGGGTGAATATACTTATTATTTATGGGGATTCGACAATGTCAGCAAGAAACAGATGATGAGCGAACATGTGTATTGGAAATGGGGTGTCGATATATACACCGCCATTCAGGAGCTTGACGGGGACGGCCTTCCCCTGGCAAATCCAATCTGGTACCGATACAATACCCGCTGGAATGTCGGTAGCGATCCTCATGACGAGTCTCTTTTGAGCACAACGACGCTGTCTTTTGAGAAAGGGTGGCGAACTGAAGGCGAACCGGCTCTTATTCCGAATGATCCGAATATCATGTTCACGTTTACCCACAATCAAACCGAGAAGATGTCTTCCATTCAGAAATACCGTTTTGTGCCCGGCGGCGATGCGGAGTTTATCATGGATTGGGGTGCCGAGGCGCCTTATGCAACGAAAATCGCAACCCAAGGAAGCTCCGCCGGTGTGATATATGATGAACCCTATCTTTACACAACCGACGATAACCACACGGCTTCGGAAGAGCCCGATGCCCAGTTCTATATTTATGACAGCGACGGTGTCCTGCTGCATGAAATCGATCTCACGTCCTGGTGGAGTTCGGCGTATGATTTTCAACATGATGCGCAGATGAATGGCGGACCGAATAATTTTTACCTGCGGGACACGAGGGTCCTGCTCAATTCTCATGCAAGCTGTATGGTTCAAATGGTCGATCCCGTGCGTTTTATCGAATCGGGCGAGGTCAGAGACTTCTTTGTCTGGAGCAACGGCAACGGTGATTATGTTCTCGACAAAAATTATGAGGAAGATGCAGATAAGAAATGGGTTTGTAACGATTATAATGTTTTTGCCTATAAGTATTCGCTCAATGCCGACAGCAATCTTTTCTCTGTAAACGGGATATATGATTACAATTCCCCACGGTCGTTTGCACTTCTCGGTCCGGACGGCACCGGAATCGGCAATTTCTTCTTTGCCGGGCAGACAGATGGATTTAATAGCGGTGTCATGCTCATAGATGCCGGTGGATCGTTCGACGGTCTCTACTGCGATAACATGCATACTGGTGGCCCGTATTATAATTGGGAGCGGCGAATGGACAGTGCGGGGATATTTTATGTCGCGCAGGACAGCTTCAGGGGGAGGGTCGTGCAGGGCTCGGACTACATTTCGATAAAAACACCTGAAAAGGGTGAACGTGTAGCCGCAGGGCTGGAATACACGATACGCTGGTACGCCTCGAATATCGGTACAGTCAGGGTCGAATACTCCGCCGACAACGGCGCGAACTGGACGCTTATCGATGAATCTGCCGATGCCACCTCCGGCGTCTATCGATGGCAGGTGCCCGATACCACTTCAAGCGAATGTCTGATCAGACTGACAGATACGGACAATCAGAATGTTCAGGCCATGTCCCGTGGAACATTTAGTATCTGTCAGCCATTCGTGGAAGTTCTGGAACCGTCAGCTGGAAAAGTGTTTAAAAGCTGGCAGATAGTAGATGTGACCTGGGATTATATCGGTGTTGAAAAAATCAACTTGGAATATTCCGCCGATAACGGGCTCAGTTGGCATATTTTTGCAGCTGAGGTCAATGCTTCGGAAAAGAAAGCCGAGTGGGTTGTGCCTGAACAGGCTTCCGACGAGTACCTGCTCAGGATCAGCGATTCTTCTAATCCGGAGGTTGCCGATATAATTGATGATACCATTGCGGTGCAGTCGAGTTTTGTTAAATTAATTAATCCCAATGGTGGGGAAATTATCGATAGCAGGCTCGTGATTATCCGTTTGAATATGTCCAATGACATCAGCGCCATCGATCTCTATTATTCTATCGATGAAGGCGTCACTTGGCGTTTGATAGCGGAAAATGTCCCGTCCGGGACAAAGCCTCTCTGGAGTGTTCCGGTTGTCGAAAGCAGCGGCTGCCTTTTGAAGGTGGTCAGTTCGGAAAACGATTTAGTCTCCGATATCAGCGATACATTTTTTTCCATCAAGCCCTCACAATGGTGGTACTGCGGTTGGACAACCTGGCGGGAAAGAACCGGGCTTGTCGACGATACGATTGATGCTGTCTGCGCTGACAACAAAGGTAGTGTTTGGATTTCGACTGATGGGGCCGGTGTTTCGTATTATGATGGTTTGGAGTGGAAGAATTATACAGAAGAGAATACCGGGGTAGATCTGTGTTGTGCCTGTGGTATAGTCGTTGACCATGATGATGTTGCATGGTTTGTCAAGTCGAACGGTGGTCTTGTTAGCTACGATGGCAAGACTTGGCAGTCTCATTACGGCGGCCCCCGGGATGGGCGTGACATTGTGGTCGACAAAGAGAATAATCTCTGGATCGGAAGCGGTTCTTCCGGAATCTGGCGTTATGATAGATCCCAATGGACAAATTGGAGCAGTAAAAATAGTCCGATTAAAAATGCAACACCTCAGAATCTTGCCGTTGGGGCCGATAATACGATCTGGATTGCCTATAGACATGGTTATGATGTGGGGGTTGCGAATTTCAATGGTGAGACCTTGACTCATTTTGGATTAGATGACGGCCTTCCCAATAATACTGTTTATTGTGTTGAAGTTGATTCGGATGGCTCTTTGTGGATTGGTACAGACGATGGACTTTGCCGTTATGATGGCGAAAACTGGCAGGTGTGGAAGACCGAGGATGGTTTGCTGTCCAATCGGATCAGGTCTTTGGCTGTTGATTATGACGGGGTGCTATGGATTGGCGCATTCGAAGGAATATGCAGTTTCGATGGTGACACATTTCAAACATATACAACGCAGAACAGCAGTCTCGAATCTGATAGCATCCGCGATATTGCGGTCGATATTAATAACGGCAAGTGGTTTGCGACGAATCATGGTGGTGTCACCCGTTTCAGTTACGGTGTAGGGCCCTATGTGCGCGTAAAATCGCCCGACGGCAACGAATTGCTGCTGGCTAACAGCACTGTTGACATAGAATGGCTGTACCGCGATGTTGAATCCGTGAATCTCGAATACAGTGCCGATAATGGTGAAACATGGACGACTATCGCAACAGGAATCGATGCCTCTTTGGAGCGGTTCAAATGGCATACCCCCGCAGAGGCTACCAATGGCGCTCTCATTCGTGTCAGTGACAGCAGCATTCCGGAAAGGAATGATGAGAGCAACCTGCCTTTCAGGATATCAAAGCCTTTTGTCAGGGTGATCAGCCCCAACGGTGCCGAGATTGTTCCGGAACAGAAGATATACAATGTGAGATGGGAATCGGTTGGCATCGAATCACTTGATCTGGAGCTTTCTGTTGACGGCGGTACAACATGGCTGAAGAAACTCTCTGGAATTGCCGCCTCCGAGGGCGTTTATTCCTGGCGTGTCGATGCCGAAATTTCAGAAAACTGCCTTATCAAACTCGTGGATTCCGCTGATTCTGAACATAACGATGTCGGCGATAGAGAGTTTCGTATTGTCGAGACGTATATTGAAGTTCTCAGCCCCAACGGCGGCGAAGATTATACGAATACCGCTGGCCTGACTATATCGTGGAAAACGGCAGGTATCGAATCCTTGAAGATCGAGTATTCTGTCGATGGTGGTTTGACCTGGAATTATATTTATAGTGTCATGGCTTCCAAGCTGGATCACTACTGGAATCCGATGCAGGTCGAATCCCGTCTCTATAAAGTCAGAATAAGTGATGCGAGCGATTCCTCAATCAGTGACGAAAGCGATGGTGTTTTCCATTACTCGCGCTATGTTTCGGTAGATTCTCAGGTGCCCGAGGTCTTTTCCGTGGCGCAGAACAGCCCGAATCCGTTCAATCCCTCGACAGTGCTGAATTTCACCCTGCCGGAGACACGTTATGTGAGCGTGGATGTGTACAGTCTCAACGGTCAACGTGTGGCGCGGCTTGTGGATGATGAGCTGCCCGCAGGCCGTCATTCTGTCACCTGGGATGCCGGGGGCATGTCGGCGGGAATATACCTCTGCCGTATTCACGCCGGAATGGATGTGAAGACGGTGAAGATGATGCTTATGAAATAATCAGGCCATTTTCTGATTCACGAACAATCCCACAAAAATCGGCATCAGTGAGGTGTCCAATGCCCCTGCCATATTTGTTGTCATGACTTTCAGCGCCTGGAATGTGGATCGCCTGTTCTTATAAGGGCGTTGCGCGGTCAGCCCCTCGAAAACGTCCGCGATCGCCGCGATTCGGGAGTTTATCGTGACTGACGGGCCTTTCTGTCCATCGGGGTAGCCGCTGCCGTTGACACGCTCGTGATGGTGCACGACAACCTGCCGCATTGTGTCGCTGATGCCAGTCAGTTTCCTGAGCATGATCAGGCCGTTTTCCGGATGACGGCGCATGATATTCCTGTCGATTGGTGTAAAGATGCTATCCTTGTCGAGAATTTCGGGTGGGACAGATTTTTTGCCGAGATCATGATAGAATAGCGCGGGAACGAGATTCCTGTAATCGATATCCGTCCTGTCGATCAGCATCAGTGTAAGCCCCATGCCATAGAGTCCCACATTGACATTGTGATTTGCCACTGTTCCCCGTATTGTGATCGTATTCATGAGCTGGGTCATTATATCCCGGTTTTCGACTGCGTAGTCCAATACTGTCCGGATTGTGCTTTCGAAAATATCATACGACACTTTTCCCGGCTTGTCGTAAAACTGCTCGGCGGTCATTCTCAGGGCGTTATAAATAAACTGTGATTTCTTGTCCATG
The DNA here is from genome assembly GCA_963668435.2 of Candidatus Latescibacterota bacterium. Classification (GTDB taxonomy): domain Bacteria; phylum Latescibacterota; class Latescibacteria; order Latescibacterales; family Latescibacteraceae. The sequence goes on along the minus strand of CAXXSC010000008.1, from coordinate 1,471,981 downwards.
CTAATCCCGACATCGCCAAGACAGGCGGCCAGTGTTTTCGGGATCTGCTCGTTGTAAGAGGCGATGTCGTTTCGGTGAATAAAGAGTTCAATACAGCCGTGATCTGCACCGGGATTAAAAAAAGTATCTGTATCGGGAGTAGTGAGACGTGCCCGATGCAATTGAATTTTCCCGTTCTCATTTTTCATGAAAAGGTCGTAGGGCAGAATCAACTGTGAGCTGATATGATACTGGTCAGCCGGAAGGTAGGTGTCGAACAGAGGCAAGGGCAAGTATCTCCATTAAATAATTAATGTACTTTATCCCCCCCTTTTTTTTAAACGAATCATCCCGATCGGGATCATCTGGATAGATAATATATATGTTGAATTCTACGATGCAAGTAAAAAGAAGTAAATTGTTAAAAATTATTAACAAAGCTTACATGTAGAACAGTATGCCCCAAATTGCGTCCGCAACGATAATCATAAAGATCGATGTTACCACCGATGAGGTTGTTGCACGTCCGACGCCGTCTGCGCCTCCGGTGAATGTCATGCCGCGGTATACGCCGATGACCGTGATAAGTATTGCGAAAGAGACACTCTTAATCAGTCCGGTGCATATGTCCCAGAAGAATAGCGAGATAGTAAGCCTGCTGAAAAACGTGCCGGGAGAAAGATTGATGCCGGGATATGAAACTGCGACAAGAAATCCGCCGAAAAGCCCGAACATCAGCGCCAGGATGGTTAAAAGCGGCATGCAGACCACCATTGCCCAGAGCTTGGGAACAACCGCGAAACGCAGCGGGTTGAGGCCCATTGTCCTTATAGCGTCAAGCTCCTCGGTGAACTTCATTGTAGCGATCTCGGAGGCTATTGCCGAACCTGACCGCCCACTTATAATGATCGCGGTCATCAGCGGCGCCATCTCGCGGGCGAGGCCAAGCGCCAGCATGTCGACCATGAAAACCGATGCGCCGAATTCCCTGAACGTGTCGGCGCTCTGGAGTGCCGATATCGAGCCGACCAGGAACAGGATCATGCTGACAATGGGGAGCGCCGAACTTCCCATCTGTACCGCCTGAACGGTGAATGAGCCTTTGCGGTACTGATCCCGTTTGAAAATGCCGACAATGCTCCAGAAAATGATGTCGACGAACAGGATGGCGATGTCGTTAATACGGTCGATACTGCCGAGGATGTAGCCACCCATGCGTTCGAGTGAAAACCGCTCGCTTGCCGTTTGGTCCTGCACTCCTGCTGTATCTGTATCCGGCCGGGTGAGCTCGATAAGGCGCATGGCGTTGTCGGAAAATCCCCGAAGCCTGCCATTACTTCCCATGAGCCTGTTGATGAATACCGCGCCGGAACTGTCTATCTCACCAAGCGCGGCACCGTCGATTACCTCTATATCTTCGACCGATTTAACGCCATATTTCGTGAGGGCACGTTCAGCCATGCCGGTGGTCGCCGCGATAAGGTCGCCCTCGATGAAGAGGATGTCTTCTTTCAAAGTGAGTACAGGCGTAACCGTTATGTCAGGGCTGGCTTTCATTAGAGGTATTTGGAGAAACGAAGCAGTGTCTGGTAACGGGTCTGCATATCGGTGACACTCTCGTCTTTCCAGTATTCCATTTTAAAGAGGAGGCTGACATTGTTCGACAGGTTGAGACGGAGCCGGTTTTCGCCATCGTATATCCAGCTGTTGTTATCGGTATTGGGCATGAGGATATCGAATTCCGTTGTGAAAAGCACGTAGCGCCCGATACGGAAATCGCCAAGGCAGAGGAATTCCATGCCGGTAAGGTCGGTTTCGACAATCGGCGAAAGTGTCATTGTGTCGGTATCGAAAATCCTCGCATCCCTCGCCAGCACCTGGCGTGCGCCGTAACCGGTCCTGATGTTGAGGTTGACCGGTATCGATTTGACTAGGAACGATGTGATGCCGAATCCCTGTTTGAAATAGATCGGGCTGAACGCGTCCGCGAGTTTCAGGTTTTTGGTGCCGTAGGCGACCTCGACGGTGTCGCCGACACTGTCGACAAGGGCGTAATCGACAGGCTCGTCAAAACTGTGGTTCGTCTCGAAAAGACGTGATTCGACTGTGGCGCGGACATAGGGGCTGAAAAGATTGCTGAGGCGGAAAATATAGGTCAGTCGCAACTCGGCTTTATCGATATATTTGTTGATATCCTTCTCTTCATCCATGGAAAGCCCCTCCTCGAGATTTGACCAGAAGGGGATGATGTGACGGCCGGATTCGAAACGGGCATCGGTCAGCCACTGCAGTGTCGCGGTGAAATCGGTGCCCTTGTCCTCGCCGGACTGTTCGGACGGGATATAATTAAGGAGGGCGTTGCCGGACAGCTCGCTTCTCGTCCGCCATTTCTTCTCACGGTGATGCATGACCTGGCGGACATCTGCCATGTGGCCGAATCCGAGGAAATTACCCGAATCGGCATCGATCACGAGGTTCGTTCTCACCAGTTCACCGGCGAGCAGACGAATTGTACCGAAATTGACAACCGCATTGACATTATTGCCCGGCTTGACAATTTTGTATACCCCCGGTGGCAGGATCCATGTCCTGAGCTCCTCGTCGAGCCCCTCCTCGACACCCTGCCCGATACCGTAGGAGTCGCCGGTAACCATATCGTAGATCTCGTAGTATTCCCTGATGTTGGCGCGTGATTCATTGATGACCTCGACAATGAGGCCGGACCAGTCGGGCTTGATCATTGTTGTCGCTCCCTCGACAACCTTCACTTTTTTTCGCATCATCTGATCGCTGGTGCCCGAACCGAAAACAACCGTGTATATTCCCGGGCTCAGGATAATGCGATGCCCCATACGGGCCTCGTGGCGTACATGGCCTTTAATGAGGACGCCATACATGGGCTCAAACTCGGGGTTGGACATTACAGGGCAGAAAATCGCGCCCTTGCCGACCGGCACGATTGTATCATCCATTTCCAGCTGTGTCTTGACCGGCGGAGCCTCCCATGTGAATTCTTTATCCGCAGCAAAGGCCGCGGCCGAGAACAGCATGGTCACTGCAAGGCAGATACTCAGGGAATGTCTGAACGTATATGACATGGGTCAGTTTTCCGGTATTATCTCGAACGCCGTATCATCGATACCATCGTCTGTCGAGTCGACAGGTGCCGTTACTGGTTGCGGTGCGGTTGGATCGGGTGACGGTATTATTCCGCCGCCGTTAACCAGGAACAGCGAGTCGAGCTGTGTGACAATCGTATTCATGTGGGTCTGGAAAATCGCTGACAGCCCGGCGACAGTATGGACCATTTCATCCGAATAAACCCGTCGGCGCTCATCGAACGAATATGCCCAGATCTGCTGGCTGTTCTGAACATCGAGCATCTTGAAATTCATGGCGAGATGGGCATAGAAAAGATCGCCTGCATCGTATTTTTCCAATGCCTCGACAGTGCCCTCCAGACGGAAATCCGGACGCATGTCGAGGAAATCGATGCCGACTGTATTGGTGAGGCCGCTTGCCTCGAAATGTTTGAAAACCACATCCCTGATCATGTAATCCGGACGTACCGCCCAGCGATCGAGCTCATAGTACTGTATCTTGTTGGGCGAGTAGCGGTAAATGATGTTCTGACGGTTGAAAATGCGCTGAACCTCGAAACGTCCGATCTCGAGAGTGAACGGGTAGGGGCGTTTCGAGGTTTCCGGCACAGTGTCGTCCGGCGTGTAGTTGATGATATAGTACTGTCGTGTCGGCAGTTCGCGTTTGATACTGCAGGACGCGAGCAGGAGAACGGTCGCTAAGATCAGTGCAAAGATAAGAAATATGGGTCTGAGCTGTTTCATCTTATTCCACCCTGTCGGATGATGTCTGACGGCCCCTGAGAAGGATCGAAGGATCGTCCCTGATAACATCGGTGGCCTCGCGAAGGTTGTCGAGCGCCTCCTCGAGATTGCTGATCGAACGAAGGATATCGTCGCGCGAACGGAGGACCATGAGATCGGTATGGACAACCATGTTGTTGCCGTTGTTGACGAATGTCCGGAAATCATCCACCGTTTCCGCGAGTTTCAGGCTGTCGACCTGTGTTTTCATGCGGTCGGAAATATGGCTGATATTGGCGATTGAATTTCGTAAGTCGTCGGATTCCATGATGTCGGCGAGAGCCGCTGTGCTCGTGTTGAGTTCCAGCGCGGTGGCGGAGAGCCTGACAACAAGTGTATCCAGGTTGCACATGGTGCTGGTCACTGTTGACTTGTTGGCGCTGACAATGCCCTTAACCTCACTGGTGAGCTCGTCGATAGAAACGAGAGCGTCCTGGATTGCCTGGGTCGTTTCCTGACTCAGGAGGATGTTGAGATTGTTCAGTACCTGTTCGAGTTTGCCGAGAATGACCTCGGCACGCCCGGAGATGGTCTCGAACATGGATTCGCCTGCCTGGATAGTGCCGCCGACCTCGAGGATGTCCGATTCTTGAGAGCCGCCGATGATCTCGACGAATTTCAGGCCGGTGATGCCGACCAGTGTAAGAATGGCCTCGCTGTCGCTTTTTATCGGTGTGCCGTGATCTATTTCTATTTCGACCCTGACAGTGGAAGCGTCCTTGATCGAGAGCCCGGTGACACGTCCCACCGGCACGCCCTGGTATTTGACCGAGGCGCCGGCTTCGAGCCCGGTGACCGAGATATTCCTGTACTCGATATAATACCAGTCCATGCGTTTCATCATCCTGCTTCCCACGAGAAAGAGAAAGAGAACGAGAAGCGCCGTTCCCGAAACGATAAGGAACACGGAAAGGCGGACTTTCTGGGCACGTGTCGCCATAAATGACAGTATCTTTCGCTTAGGATTGTGCCGGTTGCGCAGGTCCGGCTGCCTGATGCGGTATAAGTGTGATCAGCAACTTTCCCACTGAGTTATGATATTACCTAATCCGTGTCAAGTCAATTGAAAATAACATTAACGGATTGAATCACCATGCACACTTCAAAGAACCCATATCAGCTGTCATGATAATTACAAACACGAAGGAAAAATATTGTGCGGCTAAAATGGATGGATTATTTTACCTCAATCAAACTCAATGGTAATGAAACTCTTAAAAATGCTGATTACATGAAACAACCCCTGCTCGGGCAATCCAAGTTCAGAATATATCCCGAAGAGGCCCTCTGCCTGCTTTTCTTTGTGCTGCTTCTCGGGCTGTCCTCTCATTTCGGCACGAAAATCAAGGGGCCGACCGTCATGGTGCGGGCGGTTATCAATGTCTTTTTCGTTGTTGTCGGGCTCTCCGTGCTCAGCGGCAAATTCGGCCTGTCCCTGTTCAAGGTTGTCCGGAACTGGGTGCCGATCATTTTCATCCTCATTGCCTACGAAAATCTCGGCGACCTGGTGCGTTTCGTCAATCCGCACGATGCCGATCCGGTCCTTGTGAAGATCGATACCGCGCTCTTTTTCGGCACGAATCCGACACTTTGGCTCGAGCAGTGGATACGCCCCTGGTTCTCCGAGATCATGCATATTTGCTATGTCAACTATTACCCGTTCCTGCCGATCATCGGTTTCGCGCTTTATATCACCCGCGACTACCACAAGTTCCGCAATGTCATGGTCAGTGTCACCTTGGGATTCTATCTCGGCTATGTGGGTTATCTCCTCGTTCCGACAGTCGGGCCGCGCTATTTCCTCGCGGAGCATTTCACGGTCAGTGTCAAGGGTACGAGCATGCTTTCCGACCAGATATATCATATGCTCAACGCGCTCGAATCGACACGCCGGGACTGTTTTCCCTCGCTGCACACTGCGATTACGGTGATCGTGACCACGTACGCTTTCCGCTATCGTCGCTGGCTGTTCTGGATAATGCTGCCGTTCTGCACCGGCATTGTGATGGCCACCATCTACCTTCGCTACCACTATGTCATCGATGTGATCGCGGGACTTCTCCACGCCACATTCTGCATCTGGGCCGGGCCGAGGATCAATGCCCTCTGGTATAAGTATGTCACCGGCGACCATGTGCTCGATGATTATCCCGAAAAGCTGGATGTGGCAGACAAGGCGAAACGTCTCTGGGGCCGTCTCCGCCGCAAATGATGGCCGGAATCCCGGCTGAGTTGTGCCTTCCCGTGATGCTTTGCCGGTCCTGAGTTTTTGCTTCCAAATCCTTATCCGGATCTGATGTTGGCAATTCGGGCGGCATGGACGCGTGTTGTCCATGTTCCGTCCGGCCCTTTTCAATTGCCTTTTTCGCTGTAAAATGTTATCTTATAACGATATTTCTATGATGCGCCGTGATGTTTGCGGATAACGCCGTCATACCGCTTTCTCCAGATAATTTCAGTCGAAACGAGGGGGATTCTGATCAGTCAGGCTGTCAATAATATACCCGGTTTTTCCTACGAGGTGATCAAGACCTGTCCGGTGACCGGCGCGCGCGCGGGCATACTCACCACGCCGCATTCGGTGATCGAGACGCCGGTTTTCATGCCGGTGGGCACGCAGGGCACGGTCAAGTCCATGTCACAGGAGGAGTTGCAGGACATCGACGCCCGTATCATTCTCGGGAACACCTACCATCTCTATCTCCGTCCGGGACCGAAACTGGTGGCGGAGGCGGGTGGACTGCATGGTTTCATCGGCTGGGACCGTTCGATCCTGACCGATTCCGGCGGTTTCCAGGTTTTCAGCCTGAGCGATCTGAGGAAACTCACCAAGGACGGTGTCTCGTTCAAATCCCATATCGACGGTTCGACGCATCATTTTACGCCGGAAAGCGTTATAGAAATAGAGCACGATCTCGGAGCAGACATCATCATGCCGCTTGACGAGTGCATTCCCTATCCCGCGGATCGTGATTACGCGGCGAAATCATGCCGTGTGACCGAGAAATGGGCGGCGCGCTCGAAAGAGGCGCATGAGAAGATCGCTGGTGGCAGAAGTGTTCTGTTCGGCATCTGCCAGGGCAGTGTCTATCCCGATCTTAGGGAAAAGGTAGTCGAGCGGATGGTCGAAATGGATTTCTGGGGCTATTCCATCGGCGGGCTCGCGGTTGGCGAGGCGAAGGACGAGATGTTTGACATGGTCAAGGTCTCGACCGAAGTGCTGCCGAAAGAGAAGCCGCGCTATCTCATGGGTGTCGGGTTCCCCGACGATATAGTTGAGGCGGTAACGCGCGGTGTGGATATGTTCGATTGTGTCATGCCCACAAGGAATGCACGGAACGGCACGGTTTTCACCTATGATGGCAAGGCGGTGCTCAAGAACGCCCATCAGGCGCGCCGTTTCGAGCCGATAGACCCGGATTGCGAATGCCCGGTCTGCAAGAAATATACGAGGGCGTATATCCGCCATCTTTTCCAGGCGGGAGAGATACTCGCGCCCAGGCTCGCGACCATGCACAGCATCTATTTCTATCTCGATATGATGCGGCGGATGCGTCAGTCCATACTGGACGGCAATTTTCCCGAATGGCGCGAGGAGTTCCTCAATCGTTTCCGCGGGCGGCAAAACGATTGAACGGGAGTTGTCACGAACAGCGAAACGAACGAAAATATACAATCATTACATACAATCACACAGAATGCCGGACATTCCGGTGTTCATAACACGAAGGACAGTCTATGAGCTTTGAATTGATACCATCGGCATACGCGCAGGCGGCCGAGGGCGCGAAACGTGGCGGCGCACCCATGTGGCCGATGCTTCTGGCGCTATTCGCTATTATGTATTTTTTCATTCTGAGACCGCAGCAGAAGAAGCAGAAAGAAACACAGAGCATGCTCAATACTATCGAAAAAGGTGACAAAGTTGTTACGATCGGTGGTATCTGCGGCACTGTCGCGAGCATCAAGGAGAAAAAAGGAAATCCCAGCGGCGAGGATATCGTTGTCCTAAAGGTCAGTGATACGACCAAGCTCGAAATGATCCGCTCGAGCATCGGACGTGTGCTGAACAAGGAAGATGCGGCGAAAGAATAAATGCCGTTTTTCAGCCGCCTTTGAATAGGGGCTATACCGGTTAGGTGAATGCCGACAGGTCCTGATTGGAGCAGTATGGAAAATATGATAGAGGAAATACGTGTTTACGGTGATCCGGTTCTCAGGAAAACAGCTGAGGAAATCACCGAGATAACCGATGAAATACGGGATCTCAACGAGCGCATGATCGAAACCATGCTCGAAGACGATAAAGGTATCGGCCTTGCCGCGCCGCAGGTCGGAGTATCGAAACGCATGGTGGTTATCGACCGTTCTTTCGGCGACGAGGAAAGCGACATCCTGACCATGATCAATCCCGAGATTATCGAGACAGAGGGTGAGATCACTTTCGAGGAAGGCTGTCTTTCCGTACCGGATATCTATGAATCGGTGACACGCCCGAAACGTGTGAAAGCGACATATACCGATATCGATGGTAATCAGCAGGTGATCGACAATGATGATTTTCTCGCCCGTGTTATTCAGCACGAGATCGATCATCTCAACGGGGTTCTGTTTGTGGACCGTCTCAATCCGGTGAAACGGGCCCTGCTGTCGAAAAAACTGCGTACACTCGCCAAGGAAAGCAAAAAAGCCTGATGCGAATCGTTTTCATGGGAACTGCCGATTTCGGCCTGCCCACGTTCTCTGCTCTTGCTGAAGAGCATGAGATCGTTGCGGCTGTGACTGTGCCTGACAAGCCTAAGGGCCGTGGACGGAGTGTTATGTCTTCGCCGGTGAAGGTCGCGGCTGTCGAGCGTGGAATTCCCGTGATGACACCTGAGAAACTCTCGAATCCGGCTTTTGTCGAGGAGCTCAAGGCTCTCGATGCCGATCTCTTTTTCGTAGTCGCGTTCAGGATTCTGCCACGGTCAGTTTTCGAGCTTCCGCGACTGGGGACAGTCAATCTTCACGGTTCGCTTCTGCCCGACTACCGCGGTGCCGCACCGATCAACTGGGCGGTGATCAACGGCGATACCATGACCGGGCTCACGACATTTTTTATCGATGACAAGATTGACACCGGGGATATTCTGCTTTCGGTGGAAACCGCCATCGGTGCCGATGAGACCGCCGGTGAACTCTATGACCGCCTCAGCGTCATGGGTGCCGACCTGAGCTTGAGAACTGTTGCGGGAATCGGCGACGGTTCCCTTAAGGCTGTTCCGCAGCCGGATCGTGAGGCACGTCCCGCACCGAAACTGTTCAAGCCGGACGGGCTCATCGACTGGAGTTCTGACTCCCTGACTATCCATAACAAGGTACGCGGTATGAATCCGGTGCCGGGCGCTTTCACCGAGTGCAGCAAGGGCGCGGTCAAGGTCCACCGGACAGAGGTAATCGAGAACGAATCTTCCGGGACGCCGGGTATGATAGCGGGAGTGTCGCCGAAAGAGGGCATTACCGTATCCTGCGGCAAGGGGACGCTCAGGATTACCGAGATCCAGCCGCCCGGGAAGAAGAAAATGGACTGTGCCTCATTTGTTAGGGGCTGTCAGGTCGAGTTGGGAATCAATATCTGTTCGATGTGACAAAAAGCTGAAAACATCGGCTATTCCGAATTTTGCTTGAACATTTTCAGGGATTGGAGCGTCAAAGATAATGATGCGGCCTGCAGTTCACGGCGATCTCGAATCCTGTGCCGCGATCATCGCGGACAGCCTCTTGTGGGAATGTTATGAACGCTCGCTTGATGATGCCCTCGCGTTTTTCACCGCCGAGTTCGAGAATGGCAGTGATATCTGGATCGAGGAACGTAACGGTGAGTGCGTTGCCTATCTCGTGCTCATCGAAAAAGGCATGATGGGGGAATTCCCGTTCATAAGGGCACTTGGTGTGCGGCGTGATTTCAGGCGAAGCGGCGTGGCAACGATGTTCCTCGATTTCGCCACGGAAAGGATGTTCAGGCTCAAGCCGAAACTCTTTCTCATGGTGTCCGATTTCAACGAGGCCGCGCAGAAACTCTATTACTCGTATGGTTTCGAGAAGGTCGGCGAGGTGCCTGATTACAAGAAAAAAGGCATCGGCGAGTTCATCATGCTGAAACGTGATGAATGAGCTGTTCAATATGAGTAAAAATCTCCACACGCTTTCTGGTAACGGAGGTACGATATGTTAGGCTATATTTCGGGTTATTACACAATTCTTTTAATGATACCGGGCCTTATTTTTACGCTCTTGGCCCAGGCGAAAGTGAAGAACGCGTTCGGAAAATACAGCCGTGTGCGTTCCCGTTCGGGGCTGACCGGCGCTGAGGTTGCCCGCCGTATCCTCGACAGCAACGGACTTCAAAATGTCGGTATTGAGCCGGTTCGCGGCCAGCTGACCGATCATTACGATCCGCGGGCCGGAGTTCTCCGGCTTTCAGAGGGTGTCTATGGCTCCCAGAGCATTGCAGCGCTTGGGATTGCCGCTCATGAGGCCGGGCACGCGGTTCAGCATGCAGTTAAGTATCCGGCACTGGTGATGCGAACCGCTATCGCTCCGGCTGCGGCAACAGGAACACAGCTCGGTATCTGGATTTTCATGGCAGGTATGTTCTTACCTTTTTTTGTTGGTGGCAGCTTTCGCTGGCTCATGGATGCCGGAATCATGCTGTTCAGCGTGGCGGTGGTTTTCACGCTGGTGACCCTGCCGGTTGAGTTTGATGCCTCGAAACGGGCAATTGTAGTGCTTGCGAGAGGCGGGTTTCTGACCTCGGATGAAGTGCCCCAGGCGAAAAAAGTGCTGGATGCCGCCGCATGGACTTATGTCGCCGCAGCCGCAACTGCGATTCTGACACTTCTCAGGCTTCTGATACTTCGCGGAGCCCGCGATTGACAGGTTTTCATTGCGCCGTTATTTGAAAATTGCTAATTTTTCATTAATGGCGTCATGAATCGGTGCTGTATTCCTGATGATAGATGATAATTAAATATAATAATTGATAGCCGACCAGCCGGATTCGCTTCATGAACACTCCGGCTGAGCATGGCATTACATTACGCGAAACAAGGTGAACACAATGGCGAAAAAACTGTATGTCGGCGTCGATCTCGGCGGCACGAATGTCGGTGCCGGACTTATCGACAGCGAAGGAACCATTCTTGCCCGCGACGAGCGCCCGACGCTTGCCCGCGAATCGGCGGAGGCTCCTCTGAACCAGATCTGCGACACCATCGTTCAGGCGGTGAAAAATGGCGGCATGACCATGGGCGATATCAGCGGCATCGGTATCGGTTCGCCCGGTCCGCTCGATGCGAAACGAGGTGTTGTCATGCGTGCCGGAAACCTTCCCCACTGGTACGATTTCCCGCTTGCCTCTTCGGTTCAGGAGCGTCTCGGTCCCTTCACCTGCATACAGAATGATGCCACGGTGTTCGCTTTTGGCGAATGGTGGATGGGCGCCGGTAAGGGCCTAAGTGACTTTTTCGTGCTTACACTCGGCACCGGTATCGGCGGCGGCGCGGTAAGTCAGGGAAAGCTTCTGACCGGGTTCAATGACAATGCCTGCGAATTCGGCCACACCTCGATTGATTACAACGGTGTGCAGTGCTGGTGCGGCCAGCGCGGCTGTATAGAGAGCTATGCCTCAGCAAACGGCATTGTCCGCATGACCAACGAGGCTCTGGCCAACGAGCATATCACGTCCTCGCTCGAAAAATATCGCATGAATCCCGGCGAACTCACCTCGAAAGATATTTTCGATGCCGCTATGGACGGTGACGATTTCGCACAGGACATGTTCCGCAAGGCCGGTTATCTTCTCGGCTGTGCCCTTGTCAACGCGCTCAATATCCTCAATTTCGAGGTCTGCGCTATCGGTGGCAAGATGGCACGCGCCGGAGATCTCATTTTCGGACCCGCGCGGAAAGCCCTCTACGAGCGTGGATTCCAGTCCTATGTCGAGCAGGTGAAAATCGTTCCGGCCCAGATCCCTGATGATGCCGCCATTCTCGGCGCCGCACGGCTCGTAATCGAGCAGGAGGCCGGGTCCTGAAAGCCGCGGCCTTGACACTCGCAGTTATCCTGATGACGGCATCGGTGCCTTCCCTGAGTTATGGGCAGAAACCGGTGCCGTTTTCTGCCACTGTTCCGATGTTTTCAGACGCGCCTGACACAAATGACAGCGGGCACGATCACGATCATGTCACGGTCATCGGCGACAGTCTGCGGGTGGCGCCGTCATTGACTGTCAGCCCTTCGAAAGCCATGTATCACTCGCTTATTATCCCCGGCTGGGGCCAGCTCGATAACGGCAGGAAATGGAAAGCGGCACTATTTTTCGCCGCCGAAGCCACCTGTATCGCCGGTTTCCTCTACCAGAGCCACCGTCTGGGCGAGGAAGGTCTCACCGACTGGGAAGAAAGCGTGATCCGTACCGACCGCAACACGTTCCTCATATATTACCTCGGTGCGAAACTGCTCGGAATTGTCGATGCCTATGTCGATGCCCAGCTTGCAGATTTCGATGTCGATGACATTACCCCGCCGGAACTTAAGGGTAATGAGAGCAGCGGTAAATAATAAAAATTTACTTCTCACTTTTTTTCCTCCGCATATTCCCTTTTTTCCATTATATATCAAAAAAAATGAAATAATACGGCAGCTTCCTTCGTCACAACTACAGACAGAAAACGGGGGATTGGTTTTTCAATGCATTATCAAACTGTAAAATCTTGTTTTTACACGGATGCAATGCCGCAGGACACTATGCACCGGGCTATGCTCATGCTCTTCGTGCTGTTCTATGTCATGTTTGTGCCGTCGACCCTTCACGCGCAGAAAATAGTCAGCGGAACAGTCATGGATGCCGGATCGAAAGAGGCGTTGCCGGTAGCTCATATCCGCATCGAGGGGTTCCGGGCCGGAACAATTACGAATAGTGAGGGCGCGTACAACCTCGAACTGCCCTCGGTGCCTGTAACGATTGCGGTATCCTATATCGGCTATCACACTCAACGGGTGGAAATAACTGAGGATTCTCCGGCAGTCGTCGATATTTTGCTCAAGCCCAATCCCGTGCTTATCGAAACCGTTATCGTTACGCCGGGGAATACCGCGGAACGTATTATGCGGCGGGTTATAGAAAAGAAAAAAGAGTGGCGGCAGGGGCTCGAAACGTTCAAGGCCGATGCCTATACGCGGGTGAGCCTTTCCGGTAACAAGAAAATCGCCATGATTGCCGAAAGCATTTCCAACCTGTACTGGGACCATGAAAAGGGAACGAAAGAAACTATTCTGTCCACGCGCCATACGAAAAACCTGAAAGACAAGCAGGCGAATGTCAATGCCCGGTGGCTTCCCAACCTCTATGATGACGATATCGAGCTTTTCGGTTTCGAGATGCCCGGCGTCACCAGTTCTGAGGCGTTTTCATTTTACCGTTTCGAGCTGGTCGATCAGAAACTGATGGACGACCGTCAGGTCTTTATCATTTCCGTGGAGCCGAAAAGCAAGCTGCAGCCCTCTTTCCGCGGGACAGTCATGGTTCTCGACGAGGAGTATGTCGTGCTCGAGTTCGATCTCGTGCCCAACGAGGCGGTGATGTTCCCGCCGCCGCTTACAGAGTTCCAGTTTGCCGTGAAGCAACAGTTCAGCAGTTTCGGTGAGGACATGTGGCTGCCTGTCGATGTTCGTGTCGAGGGCGATATCAAATTGAAATTGTCATTCCTTCTCGAGTTTCCCAAGATGACCTACAGCCAGGTCAGCCGTCTTTCCAATTATGAGTTGAACGTGGCGCTTCCGGACAGCCTGTTCAACAAGAAAGATGTCGTTGAGGTGACTGTCTCGAACGAGTCGGTGACCGTGAAAAGCTCACAAGTGGAAAAAGGCAGCGGTGAAGCTTCAACAGATGCAGAGAACACGGTTGCCGCAAGCTCGGTGGATGCCGGAGGAAACAACGGCCCAACGGAGGATGGCAGTGAGGTGGCTGAAAGCGCTGCGGGTACAAACGAGAAAACTCCGGTTGAAAACAGTTCTGAAAACATCGCCGTCGAAAACGCTGAGACAGTAGCTGAAAACGATGCCGAACCGGAGTATGATGCTATGTCCGTCGCAGAAAACAGTGAAAGCGATATCGTTGATAATGCCGATGATGAGCCCGGTCCTGATAGCGAGGATGGGGGGGAGCCCGCGCAAAAGGTGCTCAGTTCGGCCGATTCACTTCGGATTGCCGCGAAACGGGCCCATGAGGACAGCCTTTTTGCGGCACAGCGGCGAGCTATTCCCTATACTATTGAAGAGGAGACTGCTTACGCGGATATTGACAGCAGCGATACGGTGGACAAGGCGCTGAAACCGAAAGGTGTTCTCGCGAAACTGCTTGATGACGATGATGAGGACGCTAAAAAGAAGAAACGGAAAAAGAAGGACAAAAAGCCTCCCTCAAAATTCCGCACAGCTGTTTCACAGGCAATGAAAGGTGTCATGCCGTATGGGAGGCATAACCGTGTGGACGGATATGTTGGGGGAATAGCATACCGCCGGACCTTCCAGGACAAGTATCGGATTTTCAGTACCGCCGGTTATTCGAGTTTTCTCAAGCGGATGAACTGGTCACTTCACACTGAACGCTTTTTTAAGAAAAACAGGCGATATTCGCTGTATCTGAGCGGACAGGATTTCAGTGATCCGAAAGGTTTTTCCAACAATTATCCAACACTGGTCAGTTCTATCGCCACGCTGACCGGTAACGAGGATTATTTCGATTATTTCCGGAACAGGAAAGTTAAAGCGGGTTTCCGTTTCAGGCCGAAAGAGACGACATTGTATGAACTTGCATTCAACGCTGAACGCCACAGTTCGCTTACGGCACATAAATATGATACGTTGGCGGGCACCGGCGGCATGTCGAGGATGAATCCTTCTGTCAATGACGGCTATCTCTATTCCGGGGAGCTGACGTTTACGAAAGGCGAGAAACATAATCCGCTGGGTGTTGCCGGTGTAAAAGGGATTGCCGTAACCCTCGAACAGGGCTGGCTTGACGCGCAAGACGACATGAGCCCCTTTACCAGTGTCAGGCTCGGAGTCGACTGGAATTTTGAAACCCTGCTTGTGCGGCGGCTTTTCCCCATGACACTCGATATCCGTCTGGATGCCTCGGCCTCGGCGGGTGATATGCCGGTTCAGCGTTTCGGGACAATCGATACACGGTTCATGGCCTGGGCACCCTACGGTGTTTTCAAGTCCATTGGTGACAGGCCGCTGGTAGGCGAGCATCACGCGGCGCTGTTTATGGAGCATAATTTCCGTACTGTACCGTTCGAGATGATCGGCCTTCGCTGGCTCGCGAAGAAGAATGTCGGTATTATTGCCCATTGTGCCGCAGGAAAATCCTGGATTTCGGCAAAACGTCTTCGGGAGCTTGCCTGGAAACCGCGTTATTTCGATTACCCGGTCAGCGAAGGCGGTTTCGCGCTCAACGGTGTGTTAGGAATCGGGCGGATAGATTTCACCAAATGTTTCAACAGCAGTGATTATGCGGTAAGTTTCAATCTGGCGAGACTTTTTTAATACAATACATGCTCGTGAAGGAGGATGTCATGAGAGGAATGAGCCTGTTTTCCCTTATTCTGGCCTCGCTTTGTATGCTGATGCCGGATGTTTCCGAGGCGAAACACAGTTTTGGCAATTCGCTTACAGTTGGTGTGCACGAGACAGTCGATGAGGCTGTGTCTGTAACCGGTGATGTGTATGTGTACGGTGTTGTCGAGAAGGATGCCGTATCAGTCGGCGGCGATGTTATCGTCGAGGCCGGCGGCGAGGTCGGCAAAAATGTCGTGTCCATCGGCGGCGATGTTATCATACGGTCGGGGGCGACTGTCAAAGGCGACCTCAAGTCGATTGGAGGAGAGGTTAAAGTCGATCCCGGCGCCAATGTCAAGGGTGATTTCATGCGAAGGCCCGGCAGGAAGCCGTTTCGCCGTCACCCAATAGGGCATGTCGGCGATATTGTTCCCGGAATATTCAAAGGGCTCATTTTCGGGCCGTTCACCGGGATTTTCGGTGCTATGGGATTCATGTTCGGTTTTGCCATATTGCTGCTGAAACTCCTGTTTTCCTTCGCTGTCGCCGCAGTGATCACTTACCTGTTCCCGAACAAGGTGTCGTCCATGGCGCTGTATCTCCGTGACGATTTTCCGAAAGCGATGCTTCTCGGCGTTGTCGTACTGATACTTACGCCGGTGACTGGAATTCTTTTGCTGGTCACGATTATCGGGATTCCGCTGGTGCCGCTGTTTATCGTGGCCATGTACCTGATCTATCTTGTCGGTTCTGTCGGAGTCGCCTTGTGGGTCGGAAGAATTGTTCCGGAGGCCGAAGGGCGGACCATGATGGTGAATGTCCTTCTAGGTGTCCTTGCGATCGGCATCGTGAAAAACATTCCCGTGCTGGGTGCTATCGTCGCAATCGCATTTACCGCCGCATCGTTCGGTGTCATGCTGATGACCCATACCGGTGGAAGGAACGCATAAAAACGCAATCAATGAGGATAATGTATGGAGGGAGGCAGGCGAATGAAAAATGCTATTAAATTATTGCTGACTGCTTGTATTGCAGTCTTTGGGGCTCAGATTGCTCTTGCTGAATACAGTGAGACTGAATCGCATATTATTTCCGCTTCGGGTGTTCGCGAGATAGCGTTCGACAATCTCGGTTACACCGATTTTAATTATCGCGGCGACCCTGATGCCCAGGAATTTTCTGTCCATTTCAAGTGCCGGATCAATGATGTCGACCAGGAAGAGTTCGACGAAATGATGGAATACATCCGGCTTGAAATAACCGAAAGCGACGGAAAGGTTAAAATACGTCTCGAGCGCCCGAAAGATAATTCGGCAGGCATATTCAAACGCCTGTTCAACAGGAAAGACTGGCGGGTAACTCTCGATGTCAGGGGGCCTTCCGATGTCGATATGAATATCAGTGCTGATTTTTCGAAATTGAAAACTGTTGGCACCAATGGCAAGCTTTATATTGACAACGAGTTCGGTGATGCGGAGGCGCGGGACCACGTGGGGCGTGTCAATGTGAATTCCGAGTTCGGTTCTGTCCGCTGTGACGGTCTCGACGGTTCTTTCAGTATCGACAGCGAATTCGGGACTGTCAGGGTCGATCTCGTTGATTTAAGGGGTGACTCCCGTGCCAACGCCTCTTTCGGCAATGTGGATATCGCGATTCCCCGTGAAATCGGTGCGGAGTTTATAACCAGCAAGTCATTTGGCTCGGTGCATTTCCGGACAAGTGGTGATCTCGATGGTGCTGAAAGCGGTAATGAAGGTATCCGCATACTCAACGGCGGTGGCCCGAAAATCAGTCTGAATTCTGAGTTCGGCGATATCACTGTCCGGAATTCACGCTATGAGGGCTCACGTGAAAAACCAGATCGAGCTGAAAGGGTTACGGAAAAGAAAACTGAACCGAAACCCAGGTTCGAGGAGGGGGTTGTCACCTCGATCAGTTTCAGCGGCCTGTATCTTCTCGAGGAAGATGAGGTCAGAGCGATGCTCAATATGACAACGGGGCAGCGCTATACCCGTGAACAGATCCGGGGGCATGTCGATATCCTGAAGAAACATCGATTTGTGAAATTCACGAATTTCAGTATCAGTCTTGACGGCAAGTTGAAAATCCATGTCTACGAGGTCAAGGCACACGACCGTGATTATGATCTCAGCGCCTCGTTCAGCAGGATCGGCGGTGTCGGTATCGGTCCGGAGGTTACGGTCACAAGCCTTCTCGGACCTATTTCAGAGATAAAGGCCTCGGGTGAATACCATTTCGCCAACAGCGAGTGGACATATCGCGCACTGGCGGAAAAACGCCTGTTCAACGACATCCTGACACTTGGAGGAGGCTACCGTCTCGATTACGAATCAGTGGTGGATTGGGCCATTCCGCGCGACGAATCCAGCCTTAACGCCCTTCTTTTCGGCCTTGAAACAAAGCATTTTTACCAGGTCGAGGGCGCAAAGGGATTTGTCAAGTTTTCACCGCTCAAATGGTTAAGACTCGAGGGCGAGTATTTTGAGGACAAGTTCAGCACGGTGAAAAAACATACGAACTGGTCAGTGTTCAACCACCGTCATGTCAAGGATGACAACCTTCCGCTTTCCGAGGCGGAACTGGGCCGTCTTGTCGGTGTCCGCGCACGGCTTTCTCTCTGGCGTCATGACCGTCTGACAAGCGGCGGGCTCAGGCTCGAGCTGGAACACACCCTTGACAAGGGGCACAATACTGTCGGTGAATACACCCGTCTGCTCGGTAATGCTTCTACAACCTGGCGCCTGTCGCGCGACAATTTCCTGAAAGTCCGGCTTGCCGGTGGTTATTCCGAGGATGTCCTTCCCGGATTCCGTGCATTCAACCTCGGCGGCCTGAATACACTTCGGGGCTATGATTATCAGTCGGTGCCGGACGGAATGCCGTTTGGATTCCAGTACGGCGGCAACAGGATGGCGCTGATGAATGTCGAGTATTATCTTGCTGATAACGGTGATGATATCGGTTTCGTGCTGTTTGGCGATGCAGGCGATGTGTGGTTCAAGGGGCAGGAGGTGAAATTCGACAATATCAGGCGGGATGTCGGTGTCGGCATTCTGTTTAACTACGGTTTTATTCCGTTTGATGGTGACGATATCCCGTTTGTGGATCTCGAGATGGACGGTGTCAGGGTCAACTGGGCTGTTCCCGTGGGGCCGGTTACGCACAGTTCGAACTGGACTGTTAATTTTGTCCAGAGTTTCTGAGTGCACAAATGCTGATGCAATGAAAAACGGGAATGCCTTTTCAGCGCATTCCCGTTTTTTATGTTTCGTAAAATCAAATATTTGTTGCGATAATAAAAACCTGATTCAGCCAAGGTCTTTTCTGATGAGGTCGAAAAGTGAGTCGACAAGTTCAGCTTCCGGGACCTTGCCGATGATCTCGCCTTTTCTGAACAGAAGGCCCTCGCCTTTGCCGCCCGCGATACCGTAATCGGACTCACGTGCCTCTCCCGGACCGTTGACCACGCAGCCCATGACCGCGATGCTGATTGGTGTGCTGATTTTTTCAGCGCGCGATTCGACCTCTTTCGCGAGTGAAATGATGTCGACCTCGGTCCTGCCGCAGGTAGGGCAGCTCACGACCTCCGCGCCTGCCTGACGAAGGCCCGCCGACTTGAGGATAGCGATGCCGACGCGCACCTCCTCGACCGGATCGGCCGTAAGCGATACCCTCATTGTATCGCCAATTCCGTGCGAGAGCAGTGCGCCGAGTCCGCATGAGGATTTGATGGTGCCGTAGGCAAGTGTGCCGGATTCTGTTATACCGAGATGCAGGGGATTGTTTTTTTTCTCCGCGAAAAGCAGGTTTGCCTTGAGCGTGTTCATAACATTCGATGCCTTGATCGAGACAGCGACATCCTCGAATCCGGCCTCGTTGAGCACATCGACCTCCTCGAATGCGCTTTCAGCCAGAGCCTCCGGAGTCGGGTGCCCGTGACGTTCCAGGATATCTTTTCGAAGCGAGCCCGCGTTTACGCCGACCCGGATAGGCACTCCCCTCTCTTTTGCCGCCTCGGCAACCTCCCTGACACGATCGGACGATCCGATGTTGCCTGGATTGATCCTGAGCTTGTCGATGCCTGCCTCGAGAGCCCGAAGTGCCAGCGTATGCTTGAAATGGATGTCGGCGACGAGGGGAATATCCAGTGCCGCGCGTATTTCTTTGAGTGCCTCAGCGGCTGTCTCGTCGGGTATTGCGATGCGGATGATCTCGCAGCCTGCCGAGGCAAGACGTTTTGCCTGTCCGACAGTCGCCTCCACATCCCGCGTATCGGTGTTGGTCATGGACTGGATACGGACCGGACTTCCTCCGCCGACAGCGAGGCCGCGAATGCTGATCTGCCGTGTTTCATTTCTTGTATACATGTTATGTCCTATGCGATGCGGGGCTGTCAGAGACGGCCTTTCCGCCGGTATATTTCTTTTGTCATTTTGTGATAACCTTTAAACAGGTTATCTTTTTCGCGGAGGTATTCGCGCTTGTTCTCCGAGGCGAATCGCACCTCACGCAACAGTTTCTTATAGCTCTTGAAGCGTTTGGGATCGAGACTGCCGTCCTCGATGGCCTCGAGGATCGCGCAGCCCGGCTCATTCTCGTGCTTGCAGTCGGCGAAACGGCAGTTTTCCGTGAGTGCCTCGATATCGGTGAAAGCCGCACCGACATCGGCGCTGTCGTCCCAGATGCCGAATTCCCGCATACCGGGCGTGTCGATGAGAGCGCTGCCGTTATCGAAATAGATCAGTTCACGCCGGGTCGTTGTGTGACGGCCTTTCGAGTCTTTTCCCCGTACCTCGGCTGTCGCGAGCATGTCGAAGCCGGCAAGACGGTTGATCAGCGTTGATTTGCCGACACCCGAAGATCCGATGAAGCAGATGGTGATATCGGGCGTAAGATAATCCCTGACTGTTTCTATGCCGCTGCCGCTGAGCGAAGATATAGCATGAACAGGGCTGCCGCCGGATGATTTTTGCGCCTCCTCTACGATGTCGGTAAGCTCATCTTCCGTGTGGAGGTCGGCTTTTGTCAGTATCACGACAGCTTCCGCGCCGCTTCCCTTCGCTGCCGTGAGATAGCGTTCGATACGACTGGGTTTATAGTTGCCGTCGAGGCCGATGACTATAAAAATGACATCGATATTTGACGCGATTACCTGTTCGGCGATCCGTTTTCCTGCAGTCTGACGGGCGAGCATGGTCCTGCGTGGCAGAAGCTCGATGATGACTGCTCTGTCGCCGCCTTCGACCGGCATGATCGCCGCCCAATCCCCTGTTGCCGGAGACTTGTCGCCGCATTCGATGGCGAAAAGGAGTTTGCCACTGGCATCTGCCTGCATGTCCCTGTTTCCTGTACGCACGGTATAGCCGCTTCGGTTGACCGACGTTATTCGCGCCAGTTCGAGTCCTCGTTCCGGTAGTGCTTCTATTGCATTCATAAGTTCTATTTCACGTTCACTTCGTTCCTTCATCCCCAAGTCCTTTGTCAACGTTTGAGTGTAACGATGGTGACACCGTAGCTGCCTTCATTCCAGGCGCCCAGACGGTGTTCCATTACCTGCGGGTGTTTGTCGAGAAAAACGCTGATTTTCTTTCTCAGCGCCCCGGTGCCCTTGCCGTGGATGACATGAGCTGTGTCAAGGTTTGTCATGCGAAGGCGGTCGAAGAACATTTCGAGCTCGTCTTTTGCCTCGTCGAATGTCATTCCCCGAAGGTCGACCTCGTTCGAGTCAACCCGCGATGAACTAACATTTACCCTGACCACCTGCTTTTTCTTTTCGGTTTTTTCATGGTGCTCGAAAAGGCTGTTCGTTTTCACGACCACGGTAGCCTTGCTCGTGCCGATCCTGACACGGGCCTTGGAGCCGCCATCGAGCATCTCGACAATTTCCGCGGCGGAGGCGAGTGAGTCTGACCATACTGTCATTCCCGGTTCGGGATTTTTCGCCTTTTCCCGCTTGTCCTGTTTAGCTTTCGGTTTCGCGCGACGGGAAGCCTTGACAACCTGCTCCTTGAGTTTGCCAACCTCTTCCTGGGCGCTTTTTATGGCCTCTTTCGAGGCATTGTTTTCCTTGATATTCTTGACTGAGAGCTCGATACGGCGGTTGACATCCTCGAGCACTTTTTTCGATTCGAGAACCGCGTCATCAATCAGTTCCCGGCGGCGCTCGCTGATATCGTCTCGCTTCTGCTTGTAATCACTCCGGAGCTTTTCCATTTCCAGACGGGATTTTTCGGCATCGCGGCGGGCATCCTCGGCAATCCTGACCTGGTCCTCGAGTTTTGCAATGAGGCCTTCGAGGCTTTTCCGTTCACTGCCCGCGAGAGAAATCGCATCCTGCAGAACCTCCTCGGGCATACCGAAACGTGCGGCGATCTCGAATGCGTAGGATGATCCTGGCACGCCGGTTCTGAGCCGGAATGTCGGCATCAGGCGCTCGTTGTCGAACTCCATCGAGGCGTTGATCACACCCTCACTTTCGTGGGCAAAGACCTTGAGACCGTCGTGATGCGTGGTCGCGACAGTCAGGGCGCCGAGGTCGGTCAGCCGTTTCAGCACGGCAAGGGCTATAGCCTCGCCATCGGCCGGATTCGTGCCGCCGCCGAGCTCGTCGAAAAGCACGAGCGCACCGGGTGCCGCCTCCTTGAGGACGGTTACGATTTGCTGCATGTGCGATGAGAACGTGCTGAGGTCGTTTTCCACCGATTGCTCGTCGCCGATGTCCGCGAAAATGTCCGTGGGAACACATATGGATGTGCCGCTGTCAGCCGGAAGCGGGATTCCGCAGAGTCCCATCACTGTCATGAGTCCGACTGTTTTAAGCGCGACCGTTTTACCGCCGGCATTGGGTCCGGTCACGACTACTGTCCTGCTGTCGCCGCCGAGGATGAGGTCGAGAGGCACGACATTATCACCGTTGTCCTGCTTTTTCAGTTTCCATTGCAGGAGTGGGTGACGGCCGTTCTTGATAGCGATGACAGGCCGGTCCTCGATCTCCGGGATGACTGCGTTAACAGCGGCGCCGTAGCGTGCTTTCGCCTTGATCACTCCGCATCTGACAAGGATGGCCTGATTCTTTTCGATTTCTATTCGGTGCTCCGCTATCTCAGCACTCAGCTCGGTGAGGATGCGGATGATTTCCGCCTGCTCGGCCATTTCCAGCTCGATAAGCTCGTTGTTGCCCTCGATAGAGGCAAGCGGCTCGATGAAGAGTGTCCTGCCCGACTGCGAACGGTCGTGAACCGCGCCGGGAACCTTGTTTTTCATGCTGTCCCTGACCGGGATGACGAAACGGTTGTTCCTTATGGTCACCAGACGTTCCGCAACGACATCGTCGGCGATGGATGCGAGCGCTTTATCGACAAGGTTTCTCAGGGAGTCACGGGCACGTTCCAGTTTGCGCCGTATCTGGCGCAGTGCGGGAGAGGCATTGTCAGCGATCTCCAGACTGGGTGTGATCGTGTTCCTGATCCTGTTTTCCAGGCTTTCGAAAGTCGCCACATTCTCGACAATGTTCCAGAAACGGGGGTATTTTTCACTACGGTCTTCAGCATAGCTGTAAAGATGCCGCGCTGTTTCAAAATTATCCGCCATATCGGCGATGATCTCGATGCCGAGGTTGTAACCGCTGATTTTCAGCAGGGGATAAACCTTGCTCATGTCATGCAGCGAGATGCCGGGAAGGGCGTCGTCGAACTGTATGGCCCGCATAACTTCGCCGGTTTCCTCGAGGCGTTCCCGCACTATGGAGATGTCGGTGACCGGGACTAATCCGCGGATTGTTTCCTGTGCTGAGCCGGAGTCGGCCAGCGATGCCACGATGTCGAGGATACGGTCGAATTCGAGAACCTCGAGCGCGTGGCTGTTGTATTTATATGAGGTTTTTTTCTCTTTGTTCATTTTGTTTCTGTTCCGGTTCTGATGGTTCAGGTGTAAATGATGGATAATAGGGCGTCAGACGGCTGATAAACGGTATGCTCTCCGCAATGAAAGTAACGAGGTGCGGTGCCGAGACGGAATTGTCATACTGCAATCTCACAAAACTGCCCTGCGGCGCACATGACAGCACAAAAGCGACAATGCCGCCGAGTACGAGCGCCTTGACAATGCCGAACGCACAACCGAGCCCGTTGTCGATAAAAGCCGCCGGTGTCATGTGTACGAGTTTCTGGACAAAGGAGGCTATGATGTGAACGATCACGGTACAGGCAACGACCGCCGTTATAAAAAGGATAAAGGCGCTGAGAGCATGCGGCAGGACCGGGATGAGCTCCGCAATAGCAAAGATCGTCTGGGAAAAAGCCAGCACGACAATGACAGCGGCCACGAATCCGATCAGGTTGAGAATGCTTTTAACAAAACCCTCCCTGAATCCGAGTATCGCGAATCCAATTGTCACGACAGCAAAAAATATGTCAAATCCGTTTAACATAGTGATTCTCCTGCCTGCCAAACCGTTTGAAACGCAAAAGCGGCAGTCTCATAGAAAAAGACTGCCGCCTTACAACGGATCGAGCATCTCGATACCTCATCTGGAAAATATCTTTTCCAATTTCATCCGCTTGCGCTTCGCGGCATTGAGCTTGCGTTTCCGTTTCTCGCTGGGCTTCTCATAATGCTGATGTTTCTTCATCTCGGAGATGATCCCGGCTTTTTCGCAGGCTTTTTTGAAGCGTTTCAGCGCTTTTTCGAATGATTCCTCGTCTCTGACTTTAACTCCCGGCATTCGGCTTGGCCAAACCCCCCTTCAAACAATCGTAATAATGTGATCATTAGGTTTGAATCCTGAAATCCTCAGAAAACCTAATATAATGTGGACACTGGTAAACCGCAAGGATTTTTTGCCTGAATACTGCAATATTGAAATGAATGAAAAAAACTGTGCTTCAAAAAGTTAGCCGAGTTGTTTCCGTGCGGCCACAAACGCCTCGATTGTCCTGTCAATCTGCTCATTCGTGTGGGCCGCCGAGAGCTGCAATCTGATACGGGCCTTGTCTTTCGGGACGACTGGAAAGCTGAATGCGACTGCGTAGATACCCACTTCCAGGAGATATTCGGCGGTGCGTCCCGCAAGACGTGCATCACCGTACATGACCGGCACGATTGGGTGTCCGGTTCCTGTGAGTGTGAATCCCTGCGTTTCCATGCCATTTCTGAACCGATCAGTGTTTTTCGCAAGCCGCTGGAGAAGCTCCGGGGAGTCCTCAAGGAGGTCGAGCGCCGCGATTGTAGCCGAGGCGATCATCGGGCTGAGCGAGTTGGAAAACAGGTAGGGGCGCGAGCGCTGACGGAGCAGGTCGGTAATCGCTGAACTTGCCGCGGTGAATCCGCCCGAGGCGCCGCCGAGTGCCTTACCGAACGTTCCGGTTATGATATCGATACGGCCCATTGCGCCTGTCGCCTCGTGGCTGCCGCTCCCTGTTGCGCCGATAACGCCGGTTGCGTGGGAATCGTCGACCATGACGAGGGCATCATACTTGTCGGCGAGATCGCAGATGTCGGGGAGCTTCGCCACGATGCCGTCCATGCTGAAAACGCCGTCCGTGACGATGAGCCTTACCCGGCAGGATGATGCCTCCCTGAGCCTTTCCTCGAGTGCGGCCATGTCGCTGTTGGGATAGATGAAACGCTGTGCTTTCGAGAGCCTGATGCCGTCAATGATCGAGGCGTGATTGAGGCTGTCGCTGATGATCGCGTCTTCAGGGCCGAGCAGCGTCTCGAAAAGTCCGCCGTTCGCGTCGAAACAGGATGAGTACAGGACCGTATCTTCGAGCCCGAGAAAGGACGCGATCCGTTTTTCGAGCTGACGGTGCACATCGAGAGTCCCGCAGATGAAACGCACCGAGCTCATGCCGTAACCGTAACGGTCGAGTGCCGTATGGGCCGCGTCCGTCATCGCTTTCGAACCGGCGAGGCCGAGATAATTATTGGCGCAGAAATTGATGACCTCCCTGCCATCTTCGAGCGTAACCGTCGTACCCTGGGGCGAGGTGATAATACGTTCGTGCTTCAGGGTGCCCTCAGCCTCGATGTCTTCGAGGTTTTTCCTGTAAAGTGAGTCGGCATGTGTCATTGCTGTATCCCGTTTGTGTTGCTGCTTTTGGTTGTAGCGGATGATGTCATTTCAGCCATTTTTCGAGCCAGTCGAACGCATCTTCCTGCATGGTTACATTCAACGAGTGCGGTACATCGTAGTAATTGCATTTGAAGCGCTCGGGATGCCCGGTTTTTTCGTAGACCGCGGCGATTTTTGATTCGGCGCCGCGCATGCCCTCGTGGGTGAACAGACCGTCTTTAAGGCAGTTTATCACCATGAGCGCGTTGGGAGCGTTCAATGTTGCCACGTCGGGCAGGTCGAGATAGTTATACTGGCCGGGCACATAGATCATCCATGTGTGATGGCGGAGGTGATCGTAGAGCAGCGAGCGGTAGGTGGTCATCCAGCCCGCGACCACACCGGCCTTGATGCGCGGATCGAGGCCGAAGAGATGAGCGCTGCGAAAACCGCCGATGGACAATCCCATGCAGCCGATCCTGTCGGGATCAACCTCCGGCCGGGTGAGAAGATAATCGAGACTGGCACGGTCTCCCTGGAAAAGTATCCCCGGCCATGTTGCGCCGGCGCAGAATATGGTTTTAGCTGTCACCGTTTCGTGTTTCGAGGCGAAACGGTTGAAACGCTTGATACGGACATTTTCGTCGTCCGATTTCATTTCGGGATAACTTTTCGTAAAATACTCAGATACGAGTTTCTCGTCCAGGCGCTGTGTGCCAAAATAGAAAGCGTCGGGGCAGAGAACGACGAATCCGCGTTTAACGAGAGCGTCGGCGTAAGTTCTGCCGCCATATGCGCTCTCGATATGGTCGAGAAGGATCTGTGGCGCATTATCCGTTGCCGTGTGTTTTTCCTTGCCGAAATAGTAGAATCCCCCGTGATCATGCAGGGCGAGAACGGCAGGCGCCGGACCGCTCAGACCATCTGGAATGAGAAGGTATGCCTCTGTATGCCTTCCGCCGCCGATATCGTAACGGACCAGGTGGCGGGTGTAGCCGTCGCGCTTGGACGTTTCCAGAATCTGCGGGTTGAGATCGGCACCCTCGATCTCATAGGAAAGCAGTTCCTGCATTTTGGCACGTCCCCTGATACGCCACTGCTCCATGTCCGGCCAGTCACGGGTGAGATAGGAGAGGGCCGGCTCGTGATTTTCGGCATAATTGTCAAGAAATGGAAATATGTTGCCGACATCTGAAAATCCGCCATCTGCAAGAGCGTTTGCTGTAATCAACAGCGCCAGTGCAATCGAGGAAACAGTGATCTGTACCATGTGCCCACATACACGCCTGTGTTTCATTCCGGACTCCTTTTACAGGTTTCGCCTGCCCTTGTGCTTACATTATTTGTTATACCTATATACTTTATACAGTAGTAGTATATTTCAGTATAGTTGCCATTCGGCAGTATATCAAGTCCGATCTCCTGACAGTTTTATCCTCTCAGGCGACATCGAGGATTGTCTTTACCGCCTCGCCGCGATTGAGAAGATCGAATGCGTGGAGATAATCATCTATCGGCATGGTGTGAGTGATGATTTTCCGGGCAAGTTCCCCATGTTTCAGGAGGAAATTCTGTGTCTGGAACCAGGTGTCGAACATACGCCTGCCGTTAATGGCGCGGATTGTGATGCCTTTAAAAATAACATCCCTGGCCCAGTCGATAGTAATCTCTTTCGAGGGAATGCCAAGCATAGATGCCGTACCACCGTTCCTGAGAAGTCTGAGGCCACTCGTGATAGCGTGCTGGTTACCTGACATTTCAAGAAGGATATTGGGGCCGAGACCCTCGGTTGCGTCCAGTACGGTTTCCGCAAGGTTCGGGGCTGCCGGATCAAGTGTGTAGTCGGCGCCAACCTCGAGTGCGAGCTGACGTTTTCTCTCGTTCGGCTCGATGACAATAAGCGGTTCGGCTCCGAGACTCCCGGCAATCGCAACCGCGAACAGGCCGATAGCCCCCGCGCCGGTAAGCAGAACAGATTTGCCGGCTACCGGTTCCGCCATGACCGTATGCATGGCATTGCCCGCCGGATCGAATGTCGCCGCGAGATGATCGTCGATGGCGTCGTGAAGCGGCCAGAGGTTGCGGGCGTCGACCGTGAGATATTCGGCAAAACAGCCGTTACGGTCGATACCGATGATCTCGACATCACGGCAGATATGCGCCTGGCCGGTCCGGCAGAATTCACAGACTCCACAGGCGATATGACCCTCGGCGCTGACACGCTGACCGGGGCTTATGTGCTGGACACCGGGGCCGGTTTCGCAGACTATGCCGGCGAATTCGTGCCCGGTGATCAGTGGCGGCTTGATGCGCGATTCACTCCACTTGTCCCAGTTCCAGATGTGGACATCGGTACCGCAGATCCCGGCGGCTTTGACCATGATCATGACCTCGCCTTCGCCGGGACGTGGTTTTTCAGAATCGCGGAGCGACAGGCCAGTGCCGCGCTGTTCCTTGACGAGAGCTTTCATGGCGGACCTCACAGTGACGGCGCTATGGTGTAAATGAAAGCGCCCGGTTGAAATGATGACGAAAGAAAATGCTTGACGAGAGCGGTTTAGTATATTATAATCACATTCAATATAATAAAATATTGGCTTCGTATTGTCAAGTGATATTTCGATAAATTAAAATTATATTTACTATAATGAAGGGAGGCTGCGTGAGTCCTCTTTCTGAAATGCCCGAAATCGGCAAGAATATTGCCGCTGCCCGTAAACTCAAATCATATTCGCTGGAGGAGTTGTCCCGTCGAAGTGGCGTTTCGACAGGGATGCTGTCCCAGATCGAGAAAGACAAGGTGAATCCGACAGTTGCCGTTGTCTGGAAAATTGCCTACGGCCTTGATGTGCCGTTCCACGAGCTTCTGGCCCGCGAGGACGAGGAGCCGCTGTTCAATGTTATAAAGAAGGATGAGGCGGTTTTGCTCGAACGCAGCGGGGGGGAGGTGCAGTTCAGGATCGTTTCGCCCCTCTCAATGGCGGAAAAACTGGAGCTATATGTAATGACACTTAAAAAGGGCGGTAAACTCGACAGCTCTTCCCACAGTATCGGCGCTGAGGAATTCCTTACTGTCATGGAGGGCTCCGTTACTGTTACGGTCCAGTCAAAAACCGCAGAGCTCAGCATTGGTGACAGCATCCACTATCACGCTGATATGGAGCACAGCATAATCAACAGCGCCGATGATGACTCGAAACTCTACATGGTTGTGAAATATGGGTAAGTATTTTACATCGTAATTATGTTGATTATAAGCGATTGTTCTAAGATTCATTGGCAGGATCAGCCCGTAAATTGCACAACAGACAGTCCAGAGTCTTAATGATAATTTACATGAAAATTTAGTTTTTGGGCGTGTTCTGCATGTCGGTCCCAACTGTTAAGAGCAGTTCTGTTCTAAAATCGTATACTTTGGTGCCTATGGGATATTGAATGCTGAATGTCTCAGGAGGAATGTCGCAGTTCAAGGTAACATCCTCGAAAATCATTTTCCAGAAACTGGCCAGTTTTTTTTGAGAATTCTTGTTTTCGGCACGATAGTATTGATGTTCAACGACATCCGGGAACCATATATAGTCGTTGTGCAGTTTGTGTGTGATCGTTGTGACTTGTTTTTGAATTGATGTTTCCAGTACAATTTTCTTGGGACGGCATAGCAGTTCCGGAGCAATCCATGCTGTTACCGTTGAATCGGAATTTGCAATATGTCCTTTGTAAATCAAGCAGTCAATACCATCGATAGACTCTTGACCGATAGTATCAAGTGAATCAAAAATACTGGTTTTGAATGTACCGCTCAAAAAATCGGCGACCGGCGTGCTGTAAATAAAATAACCATAATAGCGAGGTTGATATTTTGGTGATACTTTTCGCGCCGGTTTAATGGACGCTCTCGTCCATGTTTCATGTGTAAAATGGTTCTCTTCAAAAGTATACGAGTCCATCTTTTCGCCATTGTCGGCTTTTTTGGTGAGATATGATATTTTCATGTCGTTTTCATAAACGCTATCCCATTCTTTCTCTACATAAAGTTTGACTGAATCGAAGAGCATTTTTATCTTCATCGTCGTTTCATTTTCTTTGTAAAAAATATAATGGCCTTCTTCCTTTGTTTTCTGCTGATGTTCCCGATCATATTCCTTCTCTGCCTGTATGACATCTTCCGACACTGTTTTCTTGAAGTCAACATCGCATTTGCCGCTTTTTAACATGGCATCACCGGTTTTAGCGATTTCAAGTAAAAAGCTATTTGTTTCTGCCTTGGCATTGTTCGTCGGAACATAGAATACTACAAGCCAGCATAATATGTTGATACAGATTTGCATTGTTTTTTTGCTAAACATGATATGCTCCCGCTTTTGTGAATTATTGACCCGTTGCTAAAGGTGTATGATATTATTATTTAGTGACTTGCGCAAGAATATGGAATGAGGCTTTTGTGTTGATTGCACCGGTGATGTCCATGTTGCATATATCATTGATAATTGCCGGATATTGTGAAGCATTTATTGAAAGCAGTAACCGGCATTCTGATCCGTTATTCTGTAAAATTTCTTTAATTGAGACGGTGTCATTCGAGATATCCACATTGGTCAGATTTATAGGCTCGCCTGTCCTGCTTTTTATTGTTACTTCTTTTTCAATGGATGTGTTAACGGGTATGTTCGTTATTATTAGCTTTTCAGGGAAAATTTCGACTGGTGATACAATTTCTGCTCTGACCGGTACAATTTCTTCAGGCCTCATTTTGTCGTTTGTTTTGAGCACAATATTTTTTGAAAATTCACCAATTTCCTGCGTTTTCTGTAATTCGATTTCAACAGGGATTATATGGTTATACTGGTCATTGGATTCTTTCGGGAGTACGCGGGCAATTATTCCTTTCGGGCATTCGATATCGGTAATTGTAAAATTGTCATTTGAAGATTTATACAGCTTTATGATTTTTGACGCTTTATGATTTTTTATTATTTGGTCAAAATTCAGGTTGTCGGGGACAGTCACAAACTCCTGTTCTACTTCAGTAAGAAGTTGAAGAATAGTGATTTTGTTTACCGGGTCGTTTGTCCGGCAGAAAACTTTTACATTTGAAACTCCTTTTTTTCCCTCTGTATTGTATTTGACTTGTATTTTTCCGCTTCCGCCAGGTGGAATGACATTGTCTGAAAGATTGGCCACGGTACAGCTGCACGTTGACCTTGTATTGACGGTCAAGTTCTCTGTCCCGACATTTTTGAATGAGAAGGTATGCTTCAAGGTCGTATTGATATCAACCCTGCCGAAATCACGAATTGTGCTGACAAAGGCGATTCTGGGGCCTTGGATTTCCTTTTTGTCAGACGATAATATTTTATTCCGTTGTTTTTCTGTCAATGTGAATGCCAGAAGTTCCCCTGACCACATTTGTTTGAATTTGTCCTTATGTATCGCTTTCTGTGGTAATGGGTATTCTCTGGCAACGATGCTGTCCTTTTTGCAATCTGTTACCAAAATAAAATGGCTGTCAAGAACATATGCTATGCTCGGGAATCCGATGTTACATAAACCATCCATGTCGGTTCTTAACGGGACCACAGGCAATCCGTAGTTCAGGGCCGTTTTGTAAATACCGAGCATGGAAGTGCCAATTCCGCTTTGAAAGCCCGATTCACGGCATATTGTTTCCAAATCTGTCTCGATCCCAAGTTCCTGGCATATGTAATAAAGGCAATATGGGCCGCACTTTAAGCCACGAGAAAAAGGTTCTGTGTCAGATTGAGAAACGAATACATGAGAAAAACAAACAATAAACAAAATTATAAAAAAAAACATCTTCCGTGACATGAGTCTATCCTTGGTTATAAACGTTTAAAGAGGGGCGGGCACGCGGTTTTTAGGTTTTAATAGCTCGTGCAGTACCAAACATCGGTTTTTGTTATGCAATCGGGATCAGCGCACTGAGTACTGGCTTTGTGAACGTTACAATAAACACCTGCGCCGCCGGTATATTCGCAAAATCCGTTTATCCATTCACCAGTACAGTCTTCCGGCGGTGAGGCTGCCGTAGCGGTGCAGTCATGCCACTGATTATGGCAAAGATAACCTTCGCCATATGCACTGCCGTACATAACCTGCATGTCTTTCAGTGACAGTGTTTCAAAGTTTGCGGCTGTTGTCGATTCCGCAGACGTGAGAACACTCACGGCCACGATAATGGCGATCGCGAATGTTGAAACTGCGATAGTCGTGATACGTTTCATTGGACTCTCCTTCTTTGCATGCCCGCCCTTAAGTGATAATGCAAGTTTCGTCATATGTTGTTTCAGTTAAGAAAATGCAATAAGTATTCAAATGTCAAGTTAAAAAATGATGGTAAACAATTTGCCTTGTGATGTTTGTGTGCACAAATGATGTTGATGAATGACGACTATATGTATGTTTAGTGTTGATCTAAGTGTTTTATATATAGATGCATAAGTTTCGAGTGTTGCGGGGTGGGTGTTGGGTGTGGCGCATGGATGGAGTTAGAGCATGTGAGCACTATAAAATAATTTTATACTGCGATTGTGATCAGATTGTTTGTGTTGTGCGGGTATTGCCGGACATGCATTGAATTGTTCCCGGCTTGCTTTGTTGTCGGTTATTGGGATGTGTTGGCAGAAGGGGATAGTAAAACAGGCCGCCTCAAATGAGACGGCCTGTTCCTGTTTCAGCACTTATTCGCTGTGATTGCGATTTCTTTCGAGTCGGGACTGTACTGTTTCCCGGCAATGTCCGAGAATTGCCCGCTTATATGGAATCCAGCCGCTTCAAACTCTTTTGTTAGAGTCTCAAGGCTGAAATACTGCAGCCAGTTGTATACCGTACGGCTGCGGTTTTCCTCGAAAATGCTGTATTTGTCGAGCACAACGCTGATATCGTCGTACTTGAACGTGTTCAGGAACGTGAAATAATCATCCGCGGACCAGAGTCCGTTCAACTGGTTGCGCTCATATACCGCGCATTCCCGGCGTTCCTCGTAAGCTGCCAGCGAGTAGACATCGAGCACCACTGAGCCGCTTTCGTTTAGCAGACTGCGGAACAGCCCCAAAATCCGTGATCGCTGTTCCGGGCTCAATGCGCAGAAATCGCACATGACCATGGTGATCAGGTCGAATCGCCTGTCTGTCTCGAATGCCAGGTAATCCTGACAGATATAATCGATATCGAGACTGTTTTCGGCAGCTTTACTCCGCGCGTGGCGAAGTGAGTTTTCCGAGAAATCTATGCCGGTGACCGTGGCACCAAGTCGCGCGAAACGTTCACAGTAGAGGCCCGGACCACAACCGAAATCGCAGACAGCCGTCCCTTCCCCGATAGAAAAACGGGAGGCCATCCAGTTTACTGAGCCGTCGATGAAACGCCTGTTCCTCGAGGCCACATCGAGAGACTCGTTCAGGTGGTACTGAAGCATCTGCTGTGACGTGTGCTCATCGGTCCACAGCTCTTTCGCGGTATAAAATTCGTATGGCTTTGGCCGCCGGTTGATATTCGTGAGTTCAGAATACATTGTATGCTCCATGAAATGTCATGAATCGTACCAGCGGCACCTGTCACATACCGGCAATTTCTGCCGGAATGTTCATGCCGCTGTCGGCTATTTAAAACCTGAATAATAACTCATTTCGTACTGCTCCTTTTATGGCGAAATCTGCCTTTTTGCAGTTTCACGCCTGTTATATGCGCCATGTTGTCATGCATGAAGATACAAAAATGAGTCACGTTCGTCAATTTTTTATCAATATCATGTGCTATTTTCGTTTTGTTCTTGCCTGACATTATTGACAGTAGTATGATAACATTTCACGAAAGTACTTTATTGTTGAGTTCTGCATGAAATTGATGTCGTTTCTTGTTCTCGCTCTGCTGATACAGTTGCCTGTTATGGATACAACGGTGTCTGCTGCCGAAGAAGATGAAGGAGGGGTTCCAAATCTCGCTATTCTCGGCATCAGGGGCTGGCAGCTCATTTCGCAAAATACCAGCCTGATCGATTGCTAGTTTGCGCCATCCTGCTCCCATTACGGTATCGAATCGATCGAGAAAGCGGGCACTGCCAGGGGGATTCTCTATGCGGCGGACAGGATATGCCGCTGTCATCCTTTCGCGAAACGTTATTATACACGTAATGACAGGGGGAAGCTGATCGATCCGTTTTTACCCGGCGCTCAGTATTCGACGAGGCTGCATCCGGCGCTATCTCTGCCTGTGTCCATACTGATTCCGGGATTTGCGAAGATGACAGGTGGAAGGTTTTATGACGGGCTCGTGACATTTTTGATGACGGAGACGTTTTTATTCTGTGCATATAAAACGTATGAAAATGAATCGCTTTTGTTTTATCCTCTGGCAGGTGTTTCAGCGACGTTTTATATAAGCGACATATATTTCAATGTACTATCCATAAAGAAGGGGAGATGATGTGATGAGAAAACTCTTGTCGCTGGCTATGGCTTTGATCTTATGCTGCTCAACACTTGCTGCCGCACAGGATGTCGTTCATTTGAAGGATGGTACGAAAATCAAAGGTGCCGTAAAGCTTATCCGCGAGGAAAATGTGGATGTCAGCATTGATAACGGTGCCGAGACCAGGACAATTCTCAAAAAAAATATAAAAGCCATAGTGTATGAGAACGGCGAAGTCGATACTTTTGAAGAGTATTCTGACATGGGTAAGGTCAATAAACGTCTTGACCGCATGGAAGACAAAATTGATAGAATTGAGCCGGAAAGAAGCCTTATATCATGCTGCTCCATTATCCTCGTTTTCGGACTGGTGCTGATCTATAACAACAATCACTGATAACCGGAATTCAGCTGTTTTTAAGAAAAGAGGAGATGAAGATGCCATTCTGTTGCCGCGCGCGATAAATAACCCCGGATGATTGAGATAAATCGCCGCGCTCATTTTTTTCAATAATACAAAACGATTTTGAAATATACATGCAATGAAAACAAAATGGCTCAGTTTTATTCTGAGCCATTGCCACAATAACTCCTCAAGTCCTCAATAACAAATTCAACGGCACTTACTGCTGATAATGTTGTCGCTCTGCTACATTTTTGATTCTTTCTTATTTCCCGTCCGGGATGTATCAAATTACGAAAGTTTTTTGCTTGATTAGTCTCCGTTTTAGTTCTTTCGCTGATAATACCCATTGCACGTGCAACTTCTATGTAATGATGCAGGCTCCAATCGTTAAGAGAACTTGGCTGTGTATTTATTATACTGCTATTTTTGAGACGCGTAGCAGTATCTGTTACTTTTCTTTTCTCACGGCCATCCAAAGCCCATAATAACAGAGCCTCAATTATTGAACCCGCGATAATCGTGGATGCTTTCCATTCTCCGTTACTTAGGGCCCTTTCCATAGAACTTATATCAAGTTCAAGGTTATTTCGCCACTCATCATCTTTAACAAATTCAAGTTTTGAAGATTCAGGTGAAATAAATTCATCGGGACATTTATCAAGCGCTTTGCGGATCATCAATATTGGATTAGTAGCATTGGTACCAAGATAGCTTTGAATACTTGTTTGTGGATTTGTTTTCCATATTTCGATAATTTGTTTTAATCCAGTTAATCCATATAAAATTTTAATATATTGCCCCGAGTTTAAAGGATATTTGTCTATTGATAACTTGTCTATTAACTCAACAATAGTGGCGACACTAATTCTGTCTTTAGAAGAGATAACAATTTCTTTCTTTTTCGATGTATCAAGATTTGGAAATAACATATCTATTAACACAACGATCTGACTTGGTACAATTCTCGGCATCCTGCTCCTCCTTGTTTCCGCCCGATGACCCCCCGGTCATAAGTAGTAGTATACAGAATTTACCGTCATACGCAATCCCTTTTAATAATTTGAAATCAGCAGCTCGCCATACTGCCGCCTCGACTCGCTTACCCGCCCGACTGAGTACCCCACTTTCACCTCTTCTATATTGTAATCGCTGAAAACCTCACGCATCGATTCGTGGTCATTTATTGAGAGAAGAAAACGCCCTTCGATTGCGGCCAGAATTGTGGCCAGGCGCTCATAATCTTCGTATGTCAAAGTGAAGCGATAGGTCGCAGTCTGATAGTACGGCGGATCGAGGTAGAAAACTGTTTGCGGGCCATCGTATCGGGTAATGACTTTATCATAAGATTCATTCTCGATATAGACACCCTTCAGACGCGCATGAATTTCTTTTATAGTCTCATCGATATTAAGTAGAGAAAGGCGCGCTGCGTCCCTTTTTGAATATCCGAAGTGATACCCTTTCCCGCCGAAAGATGTCTTGATAAGATAGTAGAACCGAACCGCTCGTTGAACCTCATTCAAATCGTCGGGATCGGTATTGATGAAATCACGGAATAGCTTTCGACTCACAAGGATGAGATCGAATGCCTCGATGAAAGCTCTGTGTGCGGTTTTGATGATATTGAATAAGTTGGCGAGGTCGCCGTCGATATCGTTGTACACTTCTGCTTTTGAAGGTTCTTTCCCAAATAAAACCCATCCGGCACCGCCAAAAACTTCTGTATAACATGTATGTTCAGGCAGTCGATTAATGATAGTACTGCGGAGCCGTCTCTTTCCACCCATCCAGCAAATAGGAGCGTTAAGCATTAATACCTCTCTTGTCGTTTGTTGCCGGGCTTTGTATATTTGTATCCCGTCAGAACAATTTGGACAGATTTCCCCTTTAAGTTAAGAGATGGTATGGTGCTGGATGTGGGTGCCTGATTACCGTAGTGGAGGCGTAGCCGTAACGGAGGGAATCAGGGATGACTTGCCCTTTCTGCCTATAGTCAGTACCATCCTGTTGACACGACAACGGGGAAGAAAGGAATGTCCAGATGCCTGCCAGGAAAGATTCAGAAAGTATCGTCCGTGATATCAAGCGGAAAACCCGGAAGAAATACACTGCCGAGGAGAAGATCAGCATTGTTCTTGAAGGGCTGCGTGGTGAAGAGAGCATAGCCGCGATCTGCCGCCGTGAAGGAATTAATCCGAACCTGTATTACCGTTGGAGCAAAGACTTCCTTGAAGCTGGAAAGAAACGGCTTCTGGGTGACACGCAGCGGGAGGCAACGAGCACGGAGGTGACAGACCTCAAGCAGGAGAACGACCAGCTCAAGCAATTGGTAGCCGAGTTGTCGCTGAAGAACCGTGTGCTTAAAAAAAGTTTGCATGGTATGGAATAGAGGTCGGACGGTATATGCGATATTCACAGGCTGAAAAAATGGAGGTAATCAGGCTGGTAGAGGAATCGGCGCTGTCGATAAGCCAGACCTTGCGAGAGCTTGCTATTAACCGTAGCACCTTTTACGCATGGTATCGAAAATACGCGGAAGATGGCTATGATGGCCTTGCCGACAGGAAACCCCGTCCGAAAAAGTTCTGGAACAGGATACCTGCCCCGGTGAAAGACCAGGTGGTAGCTATTGCCCTTGAGCTTCCCGATAAGTCGCCACGGGAGCTGGCATGGCATATTACTGACAGCTACGGTTATTACATCTCCGAGTCGAGTGTCTACCGGATACTCAAGTCCTATGATCTGATCACGAGTCCGGCGTACATCGTGATATCGGCTGCCGATACGTTCAAGCGTCCGACGAAAGAGGTGCATGAGCTCTGGCAGACCGACTTCTCATACTTCAGGATAGTCGGCTGGGGATGGTACTATCTCTCCACCGTCATGGACGATTATTCACGGTATATCCTGGCATGGAAGCTCACGACAACTATGGCTGCCCTTGATGTAATGGATACACTTGATATGGCGAGAGAAAAAGCCGGTATCGATAGTGTGAAAGTCCGGCACAGGCCCAGACTGCTCTCGGATAACGGGCCCTGTTATCTATCCCGTGATCTGAAGGAGTACCTTGAAGAAAGGGATATGTCCCATACTCGTGGCGCTCGCTATCATCCTCAGACACAGGGCAAGATAGAGCGCTATCACCGCTCACTGAAGAATGTCGTCAACTTGCTGAATTATTACCTTCCTGGTGAACTGGAACAGGAAATCGGCGACTTCGTTGATCACTACAATAATCACCGCTATCACGAGTCACTTAATAACCTGACTCCTGCTGACGTGTACTTCGGAAGGAAACGGGATTGTCTCAATCTGCGGGATAAAATAAAACGTGAAACGCTGAAACTCAGGAGGGATTATAACCTGGGGAAAGGAGGTATCAGAAAACACTTGCTGTATGAGAAAAGTACACCTTAATTTTTAACTACATGTGTCCAGAATGTTCTGACGACTTACAAAACACAACCTTTCTGAAAAACAAGTTCGTCAGATTCTCGCTACAAAACGCCTTCCGCAATTATCATTGTTTGGAGAAAATAATAAAGTGTAAATTTGGCTGTAATCGGGTCAAAAATCATTTTAAAATAGTTAAAATCATTTTCATTTTATCCCACTTAATCCCGTCATTTCCCGCTCTTTCCCACATTTTTTTCACCATTTATCACATTCATTCATTATTATTTATACTACTCGACAACACCATTCCTTGGACTTCTATTATATATTCTTTTCCAGTAGTGTCCCAACATTAGTCAAATAAATTCAATTGGTTAGGATTTTCATGGTTCACGATTGAATTGTTGTTTTCTGTAAGTATATGATAAATATGACCTTTTTCAAACAGCGAGACACTTAGAATCTGTAGAATTGTGTAGAGACTAAGGTCGATTTTCAGTTCTTTTCGCATGATGGCGACTAATAAATAGACAGATATAGCAATCCATATTTGAGATTTGACAGCATTTTCAGATGTGCCATAAAATGATTTGATTCTCAGGTGCTGCTTGATCCATTTGAAAAACAGTTCAATTTGCCAGCGGCAACGATATAACTCTGTAATGGTCAAAGCAGGTAGGTCAAAATTATTAGTCAGAAAGACCAGATTCTTACCTTTTTTTGAGTCATAGAATCGGATTCGTCGTAGTTTGTCACAGTACTTTTGTTGTGTATAATATCCTTTTAGAACAACGGTTTGGTCACATTTAAGTCCGGTTGATTTATCGATAACATGTGAATACACTCGTTTGAATTGCAGGTTCTTTTTTGCTCGGGTAATGAAGAACGCATTTGCGTTATGAATACAGTGAAGCCGGTCAAAATCTATGTAAGCGCGATCCATGATATACAATGCACCTGCTTCCGGAAGTAAACTGTCGATAATCGTTACATCATGGACTTTGCCATGTGTGATAATTGCCAATACCGGAATATTTCCATGCAGATTCAAGAGTGTATGAAGTTTGATCGCTCCTTTCCGTTTTCGGAATTGTGCCCAGGGGAATACGGACAAACACAAGTCTATGGTCGTTGAATCGAGCGCATACACTGTCTGGTCCAACTCAACACCGAACGGCTCATGAGTATATAGTTTTCTCGCATGCTCGATAAGTACCTGTGTAAAATCAGCATAGATTCGCCAGTCGCGTGTTTCGTTTGCATGTGCCAGTGTGTTGCGGGAAATAGTACTTCTGATTCCCATGTGGTACAGCTTGGTGTTCATTGCCCGTAAACAGGCTTCAATATCTCGCAAGCTTTCACGATATGTCAGTTGAGCAAAAGCCATCACGCGGTATTGATCAGAACAGGTGAACTCCTTTACTTTATAGTTGCCCGAATACCGCTTAACACATGTTTGAAATCGTCTCCATGGTAATATATCCATGAGTTGTGAAAAAACCGTACGACCTGTATACATCGACCTCTCCTTTGCTATAGGACAGGTCATAGTTTAATACACTTTTCAAGTCGATACAGGTCTTATTTTTTTCTATCATATTTATTATCAATTCTTTACATGGTTTTTAATTTATAACGTTGGGACACTACTGATTCTTTTCATAGTACTTATAAGAAAACCAGTTCTGTGGTACTTCAAAATAGATATAATTGAAAACAAGCTGACCAGCATTGATGAAAACTTACAAAATATCGCTTCATTACTTGCAGAAAACAGTAGAGAAAATGAATGAGCCTCTCCGGTCTGTAAATATTGAGAGCAGCTCTGTTAATTACGTTTTTACCTGTGTGTGAAGCTTTAAGATACCCTTAATGAAAAATATGTGAGATAAAAAAGAGAGGACAATAAAGCCCTCTCTTTTTTATGCTGCGTTTGCGGTTTTTCCTACCCGAAATGCCCAGAAATCTTTCCGCCCCGTTCTATCATGCGGTCGAGTGCCTTCATGTTTGTCATCAGCTGACGGGGGTGATGGAAATTGCCGACACGGTTGGTATGCTCTTCGAACGTGACTTTTCTGTCCGCGTAGATGATCCAGAGCGGGTAGCCATACTGTTTCAGCGGATACTTATCCATGACATATGTGTACATCCGCGAGAACCATTCTTTTGCCCATTCGGCGCCGGTATGTTCGATGATGCAGAGTGTGCCGATCAATATCTCCTCCTGAAGCCAGAGCGCCTTGCCGGTGCTCCACTCATTGCGGTCTACATGGTTGAGGCTTGTGAACAGGCCGCCGTAGACATCGTCCCACATGACCTCGATGTGGCGTTTCAGTGAGGCTGCGGCACGGTCGAAGAGTGTCTTGTCCTTGCGGCGGACAGCCTCGAACAGCACCATCCACAGTGTTTCCGGTGCGTGCCCCACGACAACCTGGCCACGGTCGTTATCGATACGGCTCATGTCGTGGTTGATGTATTCGTTGATCAAATCGTAGGCCGGGTTGTGGTGACGGTCCATGATTGCCTCGATGCAGCGGTCGTTGATTGCTTTGAGCTCCGGATCATCGCGTTTTTCCAGCATCTGAGTCGTGCAGCGCAGAAGGACGAACCAGTGACCGAGCATGCGGGGGCTTTCGACTGCCGGAAGCGTGTCAGTGGCTGGCATGCTGCCATAGCCCTTGCGGTTGTCATAGATATCGAGGCATTTTTTGACGATCGTTTTCGC
Organism: Candidatus Latescibacterota bacterium; assembly: GCA_963668435.2. Lineage (GTDB taxonomy): Bacteria > Latescibacterota > Latescibacteria > Latescibacterales > Latescibacteraceae. The sequence goes on along the minus strand of CAXXSC010000008.1, from coordinate 1,431,485 downwards.
TGTATCCCAGTATTTCTCCTCGCCCGAGGCCTCTGAATATTCCTGGAATCCGTTCGCCACAAACATGTCGCCGTAGAAAATGGGATCAGGCTCGTTTTTGAGCGGCTTGCCTTCGCGTGTGTATCCCACCGGCATGAGCTCTGGGCCGGTCGGGTTGTGTTTCAGGATGAACTCGACCGATTTCCGGGCAATTTCCACCTGGTGCGGATTCTTTTCCACCTTATTGTTGAAATAAGAGGCCACCCAGATGCCGCGGCCCTCGAACCAGGTACGCTTGTCTTTATTGAGATTGGTACCGTCGCGGTCGGTGTTGCACATGAAACCGCCGTATTCACTGTCGATTACGTACTTGTCGAGGAACGGCAGATAATCTTCATACAGCCAGTAACGATGTTCCTCCCTGAGTTCCACGAGCGTTTTACCGGCAAGATGCCCGTTATTGTCGGTGGCCGACGGGCCCGCTGATGTCTGTTCCGGTGCCTGCTGTGCACAGGAAAGTCCTGCCGCTGCAGCGCCTGCAAGAGCCCCGGTGCCGAAAAACTGTCTGCGTTTCATGCTGACCTCCACGTGTGATGGGATCTATTCGTTACTCATATTTTTCAAATCAGTTCTCTCTTCTCCCCGGCATATGGGATGAGTACGGTATCCTGTTCAATGACATAATGATACGCATTGATTCCGCCAGCCGCAAGTTTCATTGTCTCAGCGCATAATGTTCCGGTTGGCGCCGAAATCTGAGTGGACATTATCTCCTGTATACGGCAAGTTCGGATGCTCAGGCAAAAACGTCTGAAACCGCGCCGTTTCTTTCTATCATGCGGTCGAGTGCCAGGATATTCAGCATCAGGTGACGCGGATGGTGGAAATTACCGATCCTCGAATAATTCCTCACAAAGGTCACTTTCCTGTCCGCGGCGAGATTCCAGATCGGGAAACCGTACTGCGCGAGTGGGAACTTGTCGAGAACGTAGTCATACATCCTGCCGAACCATTCCCGCGCCCAATCCTCGCCGATATGTTCCACCATCGAGAGTGCGCCGACAAGGACCTCCTCCTGTGCCCAGAGCACCTTGTTCTTCGTGTCGAATATGTTGTCGTTGACATGTTTCAGCGAATGGAATATGCCGCCATAGACATCGTCCCACGCGACCTCCACGTGATGATGAAACCATTCCGCGGCGGTGAAATACAGCTCCTTGTCTTTGCGTCTGACCGCCTCGGCCATCAGCATCCAGAGTGTCTCGATGGCGTGCCCGAGATATGACAGTTGCGAGATTTCATTGTCGGGACGTGTCATGTCGTGATTGATGACCTCGTTCAGAAGGTCGAATTCTGGATTGAAATGGAATTTCCTGATTGCCTCGATACAACGATCGTTCACAGCTTTGAGGTCGGCATCGTATTCATGGGTCAGCATCTGTGTCGTGAGGCGGATAATTACCATCCAGACGCCCAGTACGCGGGCTCCGGGCAGAAGGGGGGCTGTATTGCCAAGCGGCCCTCTCGCTGCGCCGGGTGCATAGGACGGCCGGTCGTAATATTCGACGAAATCAAGGAGTATTTCCCTGGCCCGTGTCCGGTAGCTCGTATCTCCTGTCGCGACGGCGAATTCAGAAAGGCCGTTGGCGATAAACAGACTGCCGTAACCTCGGCTGTCATGCGGACCGTTCAGTTCTCCTTCCCGCGTGAAATGTTCGGGCCAGAGTTTTTTTCTGCCGGGATCGTGGCGCATGATGAAATTCACTGATTTTTCGGCAATTTCAAGCCACTTTTTCTCTCTGCCGAAATTGTTGTAGAGGAATGAATACACCCAGATGCCGCGGCCTTCGTACCAGCCGCGCTTGTCCTGCGTGATATTGGTGCCGTCACGGTCGGTATTGCACATAAAACCGCCGTATTCGTGATCGACCACATGTTTTTCCAGAAATGGCAGGAAATCTTCGAAAAGCCAGTAGCGGTACTCGTCGCGTAGATCGCTGAGGCTTTTACCGGCAAGTGTGATCTCCGGTGCTGCCTGCGAATGTTTGATTTCCTCGACCTTGCCGCAGCCGGAAACCGCAAGGGCCGCAGCAGGCGCTGTATTGAGAAATGATCTGCGTTTCATTGTCTTTCCCGTGAAAATGAGTGGAAAATCAGTTCATGTCATGTTTGGATTTAAAATTCTCGATTATTCAGCCGAAAAGCCCGGATGCCGCGCCCCCATTTTTGATGATACGGTCGAGGGCGAGCAGGTTCAGCATAAGGTGGCGTGGATGGTGGAAATTGCCCACACGGCCTGCTTTGCCCGGTGTGAATGTGACTTTCCTGTCGCCGCCGAGAAGCCAGAGCGAGTAACCATATTGTTTCAGTGGGAATTTATCCATGACATAATTGTACATCCTGTCGAACCATTCGACCGCCCACGGGTCGCCGCTGTGTTCGATCATGAACAGCGTGCCGATCAGCACCTCCTCCTGAAGCCAGAGCACCTTGTCGGTCTTCCATGTATAGGCATCCACGTTGTCGAGGCAGCGGAAACAGCCGCCGTAAACATCGTCCCAGGCAACTTCCACATGACGGCGGAACATGTCGCAGGTATCGTTATAAAGGGCGCTGTCCTTTTTGCGGGCAGCCTCGTACATCAGCATCCAGAGCGTTTCGATAGCGTGGCCGGTGTATGAAAACTGGTCATAGGGCGGTTCGGCACGTGTGAGATCATGTTTCATCACCTCGTTCATGAGACCGTAATCGGGATTGAAGTGGTGTTTCATTATAGCGTCGACAAAACGGCCGGCAAGCTTCTCGATCTCGGGATCGCTGCGATTTTCCAGCATCTGGGTCGCCATCCTGATCAGCACCATCCAGTGCCCAAGTACCCGCGCCGGTTTCTCATGCTTTTCCGAGGGTCCGTAATAGACAGCGTAATCATAATCGTCACGGTCATAGCGCTTCATGCAGGAAAGGAGGATCTGTCTGGCGATATCCCAGTATTCCTCGTTGCCCGCGGCTTTCGAGTACTCCGCGAGGCCGTTGGCGATAAAAAGGCTTGCGTAGATGTCACCGGGTCCGCTTTTCGGATTGCCGTCCCTGTCGTAGGCGCTGATCCAGAAACTGTCGTCTTTCGGGCGGTGACCCATGATGAAATCCACGGATTTTCGCGCTACCTCGAGATGACGCGGGTCGGCCTCGATCTTGTTGTAAAGGAAGGAATGCACCCAGATGCCGCGGCCCTCGTACCAGGCGCTTTTGCCTGTCGAGTTGTTTGTGCCGTCACGGTCGGTGTTGCACATGAAACCGCCCTTTTCGTGGTCATAGACGTATTGATAGATGAACGGGATGTAATCGTCCATCAGCCAGTAGCGGTATTCCTCGCGGATCTCACTGAGCGACCGTCCGGCAAGAGTGCTGATCGCGGCTTTTTTTGCGGAGGGTTCGTCTTTCTGTATTTTTTCAACCTTGCAGCCGGAAACGCCTGTCATGGCCGCCGCCACAGCCGATGTTGTGATGAATCCCCGTCTGTTCATTCTGCACCTCGTATATCGAAGTTATTTCCGTATCTTCATTCGTTATCCTTCGCCGGATGATCTTCTGTTTCAGAGTCATTGTCGATAACTTCTTCCGGCTGAGGCTCGTTCAACACTTCTGTGTTTTCATCGCTGTCATCGCTTTCCGCGTTCTGGGCTATGCGGATCAGTTCGCGGGTGCGTTTTCTCAATTCAGTTGCCTTTGTCTCCATGGTGTCCAGTTCATCGATCAGGTCCTTGAACTCGTTGTCGGTCAGACGTTTCTGAAAACGCGGGCACTGCATTATCTTTGCGGATTCATCCTGCTTGCAGTGGTGGATACATCGTTCGCACAGCTTGTTGTACATTCTATCGCTCCATACTGCCGGTTTGTCTTTTCACTATCCATTACAGTGTAGGCAGAAATGCCCGACTGCGCAATGCAGAAATACGGAAAACGCACTGTGGCGAGCTGTTTTACACCGGTACGGACGTTTTTCACTTTCCCTGTAAGCGCCCTTTTGATTATACTATATATCTTATTGAGTAGAATACAATCTTCAGCGAAAGAAGCCGCAGTATGAAACACCCCTCTGTCACACTGATAACTTACAGCGCCGATGCCGAACAGCTTGTCTGTGCCGCCGCGAAACTCTGTTATGCCGCCGATGCCTCGACTGTTTTCGAACACGGCGACGGAGAGGTCGCGAAATTTCTTGCCCGCATACGGAAAATGGGCCACCTGAGCCCTTTCGAACATGCCTCGTATACCTTTCTTCTGGAGGGTGTTTCGCGCGCATTGACCCACCAGCTGGTCAGGCATCGTATCGCCTCCTACTCTCAACGGAGCCAGCGTTATGTGACGCACGGGACATTCGAGTATATCGTGCCGCCCAGTTTCGAGGGCCGGACAGTCGAGACAGAGGACGGGCCTGTTGACGCGGTCGAGTATTACCGTGATTTCATGGAGCATACCGCCGATGTATACGAAAAACTGCGCGAGTCCCTTGGCGGTGGCGGTGAAAAAGCCAACGAGGATGCCCGCTATGTGCTGCCCAACGCAACCGAGACCAAGATCATGGTCACCATGAATGCCCGGGAGCTTTTCCATTTCTTCGGTGAACGTATCTGTATGCGCGCTCAGTGGGAAATACGGCGGGCTGCTGACGAGATGCTCCGCCTGGCAAAAGAGGCGACACCGGTTGTATTTGGCGGGATTGGACCAAAATGTGTCATGTTCGGCCACTGCCCCGAGGGGAAAATGAGCTGCGGAAAATTCGCTGAAATGAAAGAAAAATACCTCTAATTTTTGATATCAAAGTGCCGGAATATCAGCGGAACTCAAAAACTGTATTCCGGTCTGTTCTCCATTGTGCTGTTTGAACAAGAAACTACCTCGGATTTCAACCCGGGGTAGTTCATTGGAAGACCTGACTTTTAAATATGATTATCACATCAGGGAGAATGCCATGTTTACTGTCATAGGCGAACGAATCAATATGACCCGTAAGTCCATACGGACGAAAGTCTGGGATCGCGACGAGGATTTTGTCGCCAATGAGGCGCGCCGCCAGATCGAGGCAGGCGCAACACATGTCGATATCAACGCCGGCGGCGACCCCGCAAAAGAGATCGATGACATGAAATGGATCACCGGAATCGTCGCGGAGGCTGTCGAGGCACCGTTGTCGTTCGATTCCGCCAATCCGGACGCCATTCGTGCGGGACTGGAGATCTGCAATCGCGAGGGGAGTATTATCAATTCAATCACGATGGAAAAAGTGCGTGTGGACGGCATCATTCCCCTCGTGAAAGAATTCGGCACCGGTGTTGTCTGTCTGACAATGGATGACAACGGTATGCCGGAGGATTACGACGGCCGTGTGAAGATCACCGACGATATCGCGGCGCTTCTTAGCGAAAATGATATTTCCATCGACCGGGCCTATTTCGACCACCTTGTCCGTCCGGCCTCCACCAATCCGGGGCAGGCGCGATTTATCCTCGATGCGGTCAGCTATACGAAAAAGACCTATCCCGAGGCGCATATCGCACTGGGACTGTCAAATATCTCGTTCGGTATCCCGAAACGTAACAATTTCAACAGGGCGTTTTTCTCCATGCTGGTGGCCTCGGGCTGTGACGGCGCAATTATCGATCCCACCGAGAACGAAATGATGGTGACACTTCATTCCGCGCTGGCGGTCATGGGCATTGACGAATACTGCATGAACTATCTTTCGTACATGCGTGAAAACGAACTGGTCTAATCGGTAAGCATCTCGTGAATTCGCTGTCAACGGGCAGTATGACAATGAGGACGGCTCAAGGCCGTCCTTTTTGTATTTTTTTTGTTTTATTAAGCGTTTATTGTTATTTTACATTTCAGTTTGTAGTACCAATTCTATTTGACAAATTATTTCAAGCTCGTATATTTCCTCGGAAAGGTTCTGCTCACAACTTATGAAATCACGGGTGTCCTTTGAAAAATAACAGAATACAGCTTGTCATTGTCCTGGGATTACTTCTCTTTATTGGATTCAGTTTTGTCAGCCTTGCCAGTTTCCATGTTTCCAGGAAGTCGCTCCGTTCGCTTATTTCTCAGAATATCCTGCCAATAAGCAGTGATATGGTTTATTCGGAAATCATACGTGATTTTCAGCAGACAGTCTACATCTCTTCCCTTATGGCCTCGGATACATTTTTACGCGATTGGGTGCTTTCAGGCGAAAAAGACAGTTCCCAGATTGAGCGCTATCTGGCCCAGATACAGGAGAAATATGGTACTTTCACCAGTTTTCTCGTCTCGGACAAGACCGATAATTACTATTATCGTGATGGTGTCCTGAAACAGGTGTCACCCGATGAGGAGCGTGATATCTGGTATTACCGTGTCAGGGATTTGGATAAGGATTTTGAGATCAATGTCGATCCTGATTTCTCAAACAGGGACGCGATGACCATTTTCGTCAATTACCGGGTTTTCGATTATGACGGCAATTTCATCGGCGCGGCAGGTGTTGGCCAGAAAGTCAGTGTTGTCGCGAAAATCTTTGACCGTTACAGGCAGAAATACCACAGGATGGTCATGGTTGTCGACAGTGAGGGCCGGATTCTCCTCCATGATTCGTCCATACCGGCTAAAGATATGCTCGGTGAAATCGAGGGGCTCGGAGAACTGGCAGGGCAGATTCTCGCCAATCCCGGAAAAGAGTATGAATACGAGTTCAGCGGCGAACATTTCTATGTCAACACTCGCTACATGGACGAGATAGATGGTATCCTGCTCATTGTCGGCAGTGATAAGGAAGCCACACGTCAGATTGTCCGAAGTCTCATGGTCAACATGCTGCTATGCATAATCATTACGGCAATAGTTCTGATGCTGACCAATCTGACCGTTTCGGCCTACCAGAAAACGCTCGAGAAAATGGCAGTGACCGATAAGCTCAGCGGCCTTTATAACCGTCAGGCTTTCGATGTTATCCTCACGGAAAATGTCAAGGAGATGCTCCGGAAGGACGAGCCGTTCTCAGTGCTGATGCTCGATATCGATCATTTCAAACAGGTCAATGATAATTACGGCCATCTCAAGGGCGATCACGTGATTCAGCATATCGCACATCTCTGCCGCGAGAACCTTCGTGAGTCTGATGTTGTCTGCCGCTGGGGCGGTGAGGAGATCATCATCCTCATGCGCGAATGCTCCCTTGACGATGCCTATGTGCAGGCCGAGAAAATACGTAGTCAGATCGCGGAAAATCCGGTTACTCATGATGGCGTCGAAATCCCTGTCACGGTCAGTTTCGGTGTCGCCCAGTATACCGGTCTTGAGGATGAGGACTGTCTCCTGAACCGTGTTGATCAGGCCCTGTACATGGCGAAAGCCAGCGGCCGCAACCAGAGTGTCAAGAGTGAGGGCTGAGGAGAGCAGGGGACAGGAGTCAGGGCACGGGCGCGAACATCCCGTGAACCAGAAATTGTAACCGCTGACAAGTGTCATGTGCCGGGCAAAAAGTTGACTGACACATTAATCTTGCCCGCAAAAGACGTTGGAAAATACGGAAGATGAATCCCTCCTTGCCAAGGAGGGATTTTGTTTATATTGTAAGATTATAGATTACTCATTTCTCTGACTGGAGCAGGCAATGCGGTTTCGAAATGTTTGCATTCTTTTGCTCGTCTGTCTTACCTGTTCCTGCGAGCACGAGCAGCGTTACCTCTGCAGTGTCAGTCCTGCCAAATCCGCGAGTATTTTCACATTGCTCGAAAAGAACGGCATTGAATATTCATCATCCCTCGACCTTACCAATGAAGGCAAGATCGCTGTCAGTGTCGATTCGCGATATTTCGATATTCTTCAAAAATATATCGTTTTGGCCCCTTCATCCGGGGGATATGTACAGGCTGTTATGGAAAAAAGCTGTTACCGCCGGGGAATCAGTGCCTTGAGCGTGAGACTGGCCGCAATGATTACAGAGCCGGGAAAAACCACTGTCGGGGATGTGTTCGAAAGAGTGTTTTCAGATGGTAATTGGCGAGTGTTCCGCTCGCCGAATTATGAAATAATCGTGGAGTTCCGCGGGACAGTTCCTGAAGGGATCAGGGATAATAATTCGGATTTCGAGCTGCTGAAACGTTTTACAGAGCAATGGGAAATATATTTCCCCATGATAGGTCCCGAGCACTCCGAATGGCAGTTTCGCTGGATTGTGGGCCTTAACGGCAGGGACTTTCGCAAGCAGCCCATTCGGATAACACCCGCACGTTCGCTTATGAAAGCTCAGATGTCGACGAGCCCCGACCCGTACTATCATCTCAATAACTGGTAAAAAAGCCCGACCGTTTCTGATCGGGCTTCTCTATTTCCACTTGCTGACTTTATTCAAACTTAGAAAACCACATGCTCAGCATGTGGTAATGTGCTGAAGGCTTTGCCTGAAAATGCTTTGGAAATCACGGTGGCGAAGCCATGAATTTGGCGAAAAGCCACCACTTTTAGTGGTGGATAGTCAAATTCAAGTGATTTCTTTACTTACCAACTTGCCGACTTCTTCTTACAGATCGCCGTATGTGTCGTAGACCTGGTCGATAGGCATGCCGTTGCGGATAGCCTCGCGCTCGGCGTTCTCGAATGCGAGAATCTCTTCGCCGCGGAGCAGGACCTCGTCCACATATTTCTCGGGAATGACCTGGAGACCGTCGTCATCGCCGAAAATGAAATCGCCGGGGCTCACGACAACATAATGCGTCAGATGGCCCGGCATGTGGATGGGAACATTGACTTCCTGTACGCGCCAGCCGCCGTAGAAGTTCGGCGTGGTTCCACGGGTGAAATAGGGGAAATCACCCAGCTTGAAAATGTACTGTGTGTCGCGTGTACGGCCGGAGTTGACAACACCGACACAGCCGCGGGAGCGTGCAAGATTGCAGCTCATCTCGCCGAACTGTGCTGCCTGCATGTCGCCGCCGGTGTCGAAAACGAGCACGGAGCCGGGCTTGATCGACTTCATCATCTGTTTCTGTGGGGAATCTTCTTTCATCCATTTCAGCTGACGGGCGTCTTTTTCCTCTTCGGTCAGGTGTGTTTCAGGCGCGACAGAATGCCATTTGACCGGGATGCAGCGGCCCGCGATGATATCGTGTTCCTTGAGAGGCTTGATATCGTGTGAGAGGATCGTGTTCACGATGCCGCTCAGCCAGAGTGCGTCACTGACACAGCCGCCGTATAGCTTGCGGAAACGGTCTGCGCGTTCAACATCATCGATATCGAGCGTACGGATCTCTTTCGGAGGATCGGGAATTTTATAGGGATAGTCCTCGCCGAGGACATCGGTGTCGACAAAATCGGGTTTCGGCCTGTCAATCGCCATGACTCTCTCCTTTGCAGACATGCTTCATCGTCTTAATAAACAGTGACTTGTGAGAATATGCGTCGCGCATATAAAAAATACAGCATATCATGCGGTATCACATGATATGCTGTTTTCGAAAGCCTAAAATACGATTAATTCATCTCGAAGTCAAGGCTTGAATTGTCACCGATGGTGAGAATTCTCGGGCGTTCGCTGACAACGGCGTTGTCACCGATAAGCGAGCTGTTGAGGCAGGCGTTGGCCACTTTTGCGCCACTGCCGATAATGCTGTCTGTGAGGATCGATTTGTCGATCACGGCGTTCTCGCCGACCGAAACGTCCGGGCCAATGATCGAGTGGGTGATTACAGCGCTTTCCGGTATCGATACCGGCGGGATAATGATCGATCCGGGGCAGCTTGCCATGCTGCTGCCCTTGGCCAGCATGTAGCGGTTTGTTTCGAGTAGTGTCTGGGGCGTTCCGCAGTCGAACCAGCCGTTGATAGGGTAGTAGCGGAATGTCATGCCCTGTTCGAGCATGAGCTGGAACGCGTCCGTGATCTGGTACTCGCCTTTCGTTTTCACTCCGCGGGCAATGATCTCGTCGATACAATTGTAGAGTGTCGATGCCGACCTGAAATAGTTGAATCCCACGATAGCGAGTTTCGATTGGGGATCCGACGGTTTCTCCACGAATTTCGTGATGTGCGAACCCTCGACGTTTACGACACCGAAACGGCGTGGATCATCGACTTCTTTCACCGCGATAACTGCATCGGAATCACGATCGACAAAACCGGAAAAATCGCCGTCGATGATGGTGTCGCCGTACATGATGATCAGTTCCTCGTCCTCAGCCATGCCTCGGGTGAGGCTGACTGCGTGACCGAGGCCCAGACGGTCTTCCTGCAGGACAGATTCAACGGTGATCCCGCTGTAATGTGCCTGGATATACTCGGGAATGTCGAGCCCTTCGTGGCTGACAATGAGGATGACCTTACTGCAGCCGAGGGGGATCAGGCTGTCGATGATATGCGCGATGATCGGTTTCGATCCGACATGCAGAAGCGCTTTCGGTTTACTGTGGGTCAGCGGTCTGAGACGTGTTCCTGAGCCCGCGACCGGAATAATTGCTATCATAACTCCTCACATGGGCTGCGATATGATTTTCTGCCAGTGATCTCATGAATCAGAAGAATACCTCGGCGCTCTGTCCGGGGTGCTCCATTTTACGTTATCGGCGGTCAGTTTGCCGACTCTTCCCGTTTGACACCCACACAAGGCGTGGGGAAGAGGATTCTTCCGGCACCGGCCTTTTTGAGTGCCTCGATCATTTCTTCAGGTTCAGGATTGAGCGCGATTACCGTTCCACCCTTGCCTGCGCCGGCAAGTTTCGCTGCCAGCGCTCCCGAATCGAGCGCGGTTTGAATCAGTGACTCGTTGACCTCGGATGACGAGCCGAACGAGCGGACAATTTCGTGATTCTCCGTCATGCTTTCCGCAAGGCGCTCCCAGTCGCCGGCGAGAATGAACTTTTTCGCCATGCGTGCAATGTGGGCGAGGCGGAGCACACCCTTGACCACCTCGCGGTCGCCCTCTATCCAGCGGTCGCGCACCGGTTTATGAACAACGCCTGAAACACGCTGTACACCGGTATGGGCTAGCACAAACGGCACCTCGGGAGCATGGATTGCCAGGTTCTCGACTGTTCCCAACGGTTCTCGTTCGAGTGACAGATAATGTGCCTTGCCGGAGAAATCGAGAAAATTCAGCGACCCGAACGCACACATGTAAGCGTCCTGGTAACCGCAGACTATCTTGAGAAAATACAGTTCTATATGACGCACAATCTCGGCGAGGATGTGCGGCGTTTTATAGGCTTTTTCGCCCCATTTTTTCCGCTCGGCAGACTCATGGCCGGTAACATCCATCCATTCGAGCAGGGCTGCGACCAGCGATGTCATGACCGCGGTCGAACCGGACAGTCCCGCTCGCACCGGGATGTCGGAGCGACAGCTTATCCGGATAGTCTCCTTCTCGAGCTCGAAATACTCGATCGCGGCAAGGATAGCGTCGAACATGCCGTTGTCCTGGCGAAGGTCGGCGGCTTTTCTGACAGTGCGCACCTGGCCCGCAACCTCAAACTCGAGCACGTCGTGGTCCTCGACTGTCACATAGGCCCGTTCCGCTGTCGAACAGGAAATTACCGCACCACCGTACATGTCGGATGGATTCCCGACAATGCCGCAGCGTCCCGGTGCCGAATAATGAATTGCCGTATGGGCCAAACTCAGACCTCCTTGAGCTTCTCACGCATGTACTGCCTGATCATGTAGCCGTACTCGGGATCCTCCAGCGCGAAATCGAGGAATGCCTTGAAAAATGTGCCGAATCCGCCGATATCATAGCGCTTTTCGTCGCTCCTGAGCTTGACTCCGATGACCTTGTGGCCCATCTTGACCAGCGTGTTCATGGCATCGGTGATCTCCAGCTCGCCCTTTCGGCCGGCAGGTGTGCGTTTCAGCGCTTCGAAAATTGCCGGGCTGAACACGTAGCGAGCGGCAACCGCCAGTCTCGACGGCGCCTCGGTGGGATGCGGCTTCTCGATCATGCGCTCCACCTCGAAAATCGTATCGGCGCGGCCTTTCGGCTGTGCGACACCGTACTTCCTGACATCGTCCTCGCCGACCTCCATGAACGCAACCGTGGCACCCGCGCCCTCTTTCTCGTGGGCCTCCATCATGCGTTTCAGAAGGCTCGAGTGGCTGCCTCCGCGGATGACCGAATCACCGAGCGCGACCGCGAAATTGTCGTTCCCCGCGAAACGTTCGGCGTAGGAGATGGCATCGCCAAGGCCGTTCTGGTGTTTCTGCCGGATATAGAAGAAAGAAAGATTTTCGGGCACTTCCTCGTTGCCTTTATCGTCACCCAGTTCGGGGCAGAGATCGAAATGATCCTCGATCGAGCGTTTCTTGCGCCCGGTGACAAAAAGGATATTGTCGAGCCCGGCATCCGCCAGTTCCTCGACCACATATTGTACAATCGGTTTTCTGCCGACCGGGAGCATCTCCTTCGGCTGGCTTTTCGTCGCCGGCAGAAGTCGTGTGCCGAGCCCGGCGACCGGAATGACCGCTTTTGTAATAGACATGGCGTCCTCGTGTTTTCAGATGAGTTCGCGTAAGGTTTTCAGAAAAATAGGCATTCCGGCTCTCTCAGTCAATCTTTAATACTGTCTTCACCTATTTCAAACGGTTGGAAAAAGGATGGAGCACGGATGGCACGGATACGACAGATGATCGCTGGGCAGGCGAGAAAGACAGTATGCTTGTTGAGCGGTTTGGCTGATACGTTAAAAGAAATAAAACGCTGAGATTAAATAGAGAAAATGCTGTGTGCTGACAAACGTGGTAACTGCAACGTGCAAGAAAAACCGGCAATAATACAATAGTGCGCAAAAGACGGCTGTTATCTTCTCCACCTTTTTCCCTTGCGGATTTCTGTCCGGAGGCGCTTATTATCAGTACGACAATAACGGAGCGGAACATGGCTGATTTTGAAAATACACTCGAGGTCGAGGAGCTTCACGCCTGGTACGGCAGCCTTCATGTGCTGGACGGTGTCACGCTGGACGTGAAACGGGGCGAGATCATGGTTATTCTCGGTACCTCGGGCTGCGGGAAATCGACGCTACTCAAGAACGTGATTCGCCTCTATACGCCGGGCAAGGGCAGTATACGCCTTCTGGGGCAGGAGATGACCGAACTCGAGGAGGAGGAGATCGAGCCGGTGCTGAGGAATGTCGGTGTCATGTACCAGCACGGGGCGCTTCTCAATTCCATGACAGTCGGCGAGAACGTGGCGCTTCCCCTTGAGATGCATACCTCACTTTCTCCGGCGCTCCGGCGCGAGGTGGCTGAACTGAAACTCCGTCAGGTCGAACTTCACAATGTCTATGACAAGTATCCGCGCGAGCTTTCCGGCGGTATGCAGAAACGTGCCGCGGTCGCCCGTGCCATTGTCCTCGATCCCGCCATCCTTTTCTGCGACGAGCCCTCGGCAGGTCTCGATCCAGTCACCGCGAAGGGCCTTGACGAGATGCTGATCACCCTCAACGAGACCATCGGCATGACAATGGTAGTGGTCACCCATGAGCTCGAGAGCATCAAGCGAATCGCCCATAGGGTCACCTACCTTCATAAGGGACACGTGCTTTTTACCGGGCTTCTCGACGAGGCGCTCGACTCCGATATTCCCCAGATACGCGAGTTCTTCCTTAAAGCCTGAAATCCCTGCTGGAAACACAAGCCGTATGTGTGGGAAATCTTTGGCGGACAAGTAGTATTGAAATAGCGCAATATAATAAATATCACAAAAATTACCTTGAAAAAATCACGAAATCGCGTATATTACTTACAGGAGATATTGCGGGAACACCGGGGCTTCTGCTGCGTAAAAATATATAGAGGGCCTTGTGATATAAGTTCTCCCGTTCCGGCATACTGCGGGCCGGAATGCTCCGTTCCACGAAACCTGTCAAAGCCGAAAGGAAGGTGATCGTATGAAGGCGCTTGCCGGACATCACTGGTCGGCGGAAACGATCCTTATCGGGATGGTTGTGGTTGGGCTTGGATTGGGGGCTATGCTTGGATTAGTTTTCGGCATGATGATCGACAATGTTGGGGTCGGGATCTCGCTCGGCTCGCTGGGCGGTCTGATTGTGGGTATTGTGGCCGGTGTCATGATTTCTGATAATGAGGCATGAGTTTCTGCACATACTGTGCCGGACCGCGCGATATCTGTCGCGCGGTCTTTTTTTGTCCGAAAAATGATATATTCGTTGTCTCCCTGTGACAGCTTTTATACTTTAATAGAGCGGCTCTTAATCTTGGAACAGTGAACCGAACACCATAACTGCCTCCGAAAGGAAATCCATGAAATCCTGCAAGGTCGATGAAAATAAAAGTCACTGCACATGCACATATACCTCCTGCTCCCGTCATGGAGTCTGCTGTGAATGTATCGCCTATCACCGAAAGTCGGACCAGCTTCCCGCCTGCTATTTTCCTGCCGATGTAGAATCGAGAGGCGAACGGTCGATAGAGGCTTTCATCAAGGTGTATCAGGAGCGCGGCGATTTTCGATGAACGGGACCGCAGTGTATTGTTTTGATCTCTCCGGCCAGATGACATGAACTGCTTTTCCGGGAACAGCCTGTGAAACCACATCTTCCCATAACAAAAAAGATCGCGGCATTTCTCGAACGTGTCGGACGGCGCCGTCTGTGGATACAGCCACATGACATTCCCGATCCCGATGCTCTTGCCTCCGCAGAGGCTCTCCGGCAGATCGCGAAAAATGCCGGTGTCAACGCCCGTATTGTCGCCAACGGTTTCCCCAACCGCCGCGAAAACCGTGCTATGGTAAAAGCCTGCGGTATACCCCTGCATTCGCTTGAATCGGTGTTGATCCGTAATCCGAAACGGTCGGCGTGGGCCTATGTGGACTGTGTGCCCGGCGGCGGCAATGTAACACTGCATCAGAAAGGTCCCGGTGACCTGTTCCTCGCAGTCGATCATCACGGTACGCCGGACAGAGAGTTCAGAAACTGTCCCGGCGCAGAATATATTGTCGATACCTCCGCAGGTGCGACCGCGAGCCTCATGACAAAAGTGCTTTTCGACCTTGACATAAACATATCGCCCCGTCTCGCTTCAGCGATCAGTTATGCGGTCATTACCGACACCCAGGATTTCAGCCGCGGCGCCTCCGCAGATGATCTTGAGCTCTATTCAGCACTGTTCCCGCTGACAAACCAGAAGATCATTTCACGTCTCCGCAATGTCAGCAAACCCCGCGAGTATTTCCAGACAGTCCACAACGCGCTCGAGAATGCGTTCTCATATCGTCACCTCACCTGGGCCTATATCGGCGAGGTCAACAGCGGTGAGATTGTGGCTGAAATGGCCGATTATCTTCTTTTCTGTGAACGGATAACATGGGCGTTTGTGCTGGGCTGTAACAAAAAACGCCTCTTTCTTTCCATACGCTCATCTTCGCCGCGTGCTCACTGTGCCCGTTTGATACGGCGTGTTATCAGGGGGTATAACGGTGCCGCGGGCGGACACCACGAGCTGGCGGGCGGTTTTGTCGGACTTACGGACTGTAGTGAAGCCGACCGTGTCGCTGATTTGCTGATACGTCGTTATATCCGTTTTGTGCTGCGCCTGAAAAAATCGGCGGACGATCCCGAGGGAACACCGTTTGTGCCGGATGCTTCCGAGTGATTATTCATGTGTGATATAAATGATCGATAAGTTAATATAATAGCATATTAAGCGTATTTCACCAGTGATGTGAGGGAGAGAAAATGAACGTATTACGCCTGAAAGCGTTGTTGTTTTTCACGCTGCTCCTTTCTTTGTCTGCGACGTTCACTGCCGCGGACGATCACGACGGCTGTATCCGCACACAGGATTGCAGGCGGCTCTTTCCTCTCGGTTTTTACGAGCTCCCGGCAGATGACGCCGAGCTTGCGCGCATGGCGGAATCCGGGATCAATCTCATTCGCTGCCACAACAGGGAAAGTCTCGACCGTGTCAGTGCCGCGGGCATGATGGGCATCATGTCCCTCAACCTCGGGCAGGGCAGGACCGAGGCGCTGGAAAAGCAGATACTCGATGTCAGGGACCATCCCGCGCTCGCGCTCTGGGAGGGGCCCGATGAAATAGTCTGGCTTTTTACCGGCTGGAGTCGTTACTGGCGGGAAGGCCCCAATAAGATTTATGACAACAGGGGCGAATGGTGGATGCAGACCGACAAAGCCGTGGAATTCTCCGAGAAGAAAGCCGATGAGATTATCCCAAAACTTCTTGACGGTATCGAGCTCGTGCGCGATCTCGACAGCAAAGGCCGCCAGGTCTGGCTGAACGAGGCTCGTAACAGCGATGTCAAATTCTGCCGCCGTTACATGGACCATATCGATATCACCGGCTGTGACTACTATCCGATCATTGGCGAGCACCGCGACGCGGTCAAGATCGGCAAAACGACCGAACGCTGGATGCAGACTGGGCGCGGCAAACCGGTCTGGATGGTCCTGCAGGCATTCTCATGGAGCAGTCTCGGCGGCTACGCTACTCCCCCTGAGGCGTATCCCTCGTTCGATGAATCGCGCATGATGGCCTATATTTCGATTGTCTACGGCGCGAAAGGTGTTCTCTACTGGGGCTCGAACAAGGACAGAACCCCGCCGGATTTCCGTCAGTCCCTCTATGCCCTCATGAGCGAACTGGCAGAGCTCCAGCCGTTCCTGACCGCGGACGAGGAGGACACGGAAGCGACCACAACCATCGAGTGCATGACCGCCGGGCCTGTCGAGGGCTGGATCGGCGAGCATGAAAGCTGGCCGCCGCCTCGTAAAATGGGCGTGCGCTCATCTCTCAGACGTTCGGGTGACGATTGGCTTGTCATCCTTGTGAACGAGGACGACAGTCCTCATTACGGTGTCGAGGTCAGCGGACTGGATGCACTCAACGGCCGGGAACTGAAACTTCTCTACGGCAGCGAAACTGCAATGGTCGGTCACGGCGATTTTGTCACACGCATGAAACCGTTCGAGGTGAAAGTCTTCGCGACCGGCAGCGGCTGGGAGACAGACAGGCTGGACGGTAGAGAGTACAAGGGGGTGTTCGCGAAATGAGGACAGCTGCAAAAAAACTTAAAAAAATTGAATAGAACACGGATCACACTGATTCAGCTGATGAACACGGATAAATAAAATGATGGCGGCTAAAAGCTATTGTCTGCCGCAACTTCTTTTTATATTTCAGTTTACAAAGATAATTATATTTACCCATTTTTCAGGTGATCTCACATCAGCAGCGAAAGGTCGCGCAGCATCCTTTCGCGGCATTTATACCACGTAACTTTCAGAAAAAGAAAGGGTCCGCCGACCCCATGCCGGATATCCTTCACATAGACATGGACTGTTTTTTCGCGGCGGTGGAGATCAAGGACAATCCCGATCTCGTCGCAAAACCCGTGATTGTCGGAGCATTGCCCGGCACGCGCGGTGTCGTGTCCGCCTGCAATTACGAGGCGCGGGAGTACGGTGTCCATTCCGCGATGCCGGTGAGCCGCGCGTACAAGCTCTGCCCGGACGGTGTCTATCTCAAGCCCAACGGGAAACGCTATGCGGAGGAATCGAACGCCATCAGCAGGATTTTCCATGATTTCACGCCATTGGTGGAGCCGATTAGCCTTGATGAGGCATTCCTCGACGTTTCCGGTTCGCACCGCATGTTCGGGAACAGTATCGAGATCGGACGGGCGATCAAGCGCCGCATTCTCGACGAGACCGGACTGGTTGCCTCTGTCGGTGTGGCGCCATCGAAATTCGTGGCTAAAATTGCCTCCGACCTTGAGAAACCCGATGGCTTTGTGGTGGTCAAGGATGACGAAGTAATCGATTTCCTCGAACCCCTCGATGTGCGGAAAATATGGGGTGTCGGCAAGCAGACATTCAAGAGCCTGACAAAGCTCGGCATCCGGACCATCGGCGATG
This sequence comes from Candidatus Latescibacterota bacterium, assembly GCA_963668435.2. Taxonomy (GTDB): domain Bacteria; phylum Latescibacterota; class Latescibacteria; order Latescibacterales; family Latescibacteraceae. The sequence continues at coordinate 1,413,586 of CAXXSC010000008.1, read as the reverse complement.
TCAGGCGCTATCCCGAGGACGAGTTCATCAGGATTTTCGGCAAGCACGGTGAGCATCTCTATGCGCTTTCACACGGGGTCGACGACCGTATCGTCAATCCGGAGACGGAGCGCAAACAGGTTGGGGCGGAACACACGTTCGGCGAGGACCAGGGGGATATGGCCGAGGTCGAGCGAACCCTGCTGGCGCTTGCCGACAAGGTCTCGTCTCGTATGCTGAAAAAAGAGCGTAAAGGCCGGAAAGTCACTCTCAAGCTGCGCGACGAGGATTTCCATACCATTACGCGCTGCCGGACACTCGAACGTCGCATTTCAGCGACAGAGGAGTTGTATGAACAGGCAATTGCGCTGTTCCGCGCTGAAAAACTCGCCGAAAAAAAAGTACGGCTGATCGGTATTTCCGTTTCCGGATTCGAGGCGGAGGGACAAACCACGCTGTTCCCGGATGAAAGCGGCGAACAGCCTGAGAAGATCGATCAGGTCATTGCCAATATCCGCGGCAAATTCGGCAAAGGGGCGATCACACGGGCCTCGCTTATCGGTCTGAAAACAAAAGGCCGCCCGGAACGAGAGGACAGTGAAGACAGCGGCGCTCAGAATGCCGATAACAACGACAGCAATGAGGCGTTCGACAGCTCGCAGTTTTGATTGCTAATCACCCGCTCAGCATGACTCTTTCGTATTCATTTCCATATTCCCGATTTACAGTATTCACCTTAAACCCGACTATACCGCCTTGAACTTATTACTGATAAATCCGTGGATCACCGATTTCGCCGCCTATGATTTCTGGGACAGGCCGCTGGGGCTTCTCTATGTGGCCGCTTTTCTCGAACGGCGCGGACATTCACTCCGCCTGCTCGACTGCATGGACCGTTTTCAGGACAGCCACGGCCATGTTCTGAGCGACCGTGTCAGCGCGTTCAATACCGGGAAATTCCACCGCGAGATCATCGAGAAGCCGGCCTGTTTTTCCCATGTGCCCCGGAATTTCAACCGTTACGGCATCCCTCTTGAGATGTTCCGCGAGAAACTTGCCGAGAGTGAGGCTCCCGATGCTGTCCTCGTGACCTCGATCATGACCTACTGGTATCCCGGCGTTTTTCAGGCAATTGCGGAGGTGAAACGCGCCTGGCCCGATGTGCCGGTTATACTCGGCGGCATCTATGCAACTCTCTGCGAGAACCATGCCCGCACTAACAGCGGTGCCGATGAAGTGGTGATTGCCGCGACGCCGGAAATGATCGTGCAGAAAATTGAGGATATGGCGGGAAAATCCGGTGATGGTGATATGCCGTCACAGCTGTTCGGACAATGGCCCGATCCACTGTGGAATCTATACGGCAGCCTTCCTCACGCCGTGGTTATGAGCTCGCGCGGCTGCCCTATGAACTGTACTGTCTGTGCCTCGAAACAGCTGTTCGACGGTTTCGAACGCCGTCAGCCTGATGAGGTTGCCGCGAGCATTTTGGCGCTTAAAGAACGTGGTGTCGAGGACATCGCTTTTGCTGATGATGCGCTGCTTCTCGATGCAGGCAACTATGCCGTGCCGCTGTTCGAGCGCCTCGCGGAACATGGTGCGCCGCTGCGCTTTCACACGCCGAACGGCCTGCATGTCAGGGCCATTGATGAACCGTTGGCCCGTCTCATGAAAGCTGCGGGGCTGGCAACTATCCGCCTGAGCCTTGAGACTGCCTCGAAAGAGCGGGCGAACGATTTCAGCTCGAAAGTCAGCCGCCGTGATTTCAGCGAGGCGGCCTCCGCGTTGTTCCGCGCCGGTTTTACGAAAAAGGAAGTCGGCGCTTATATTCTTGCCGGTCTGCCGGGGCAGGGTGTGGAAGAGGTTGTGGATACGATCGATTTCGTGCACGGCTGCGGTGTGCAGGTGAAACCGGCCCTGTTCAGCCCGGTGCCGGGAACTGTCGAGTTCGACCGGGCGGTGGAGACTGGAATGATTGGCGTGCACGATGATCCCCTTTTACAGAACAATACGCTCAGGACGCTTGACTGGTGGGAAGAAAGCGGCATGTCATACAGCGAGTTCCGTTCTCAGCTGACTTCGAAAAATTTGTCGATATCTAAAGCATAACTTACATAAAAACAATTTGTAATGGAGGTCGGTATGAAGCGGTGTTTCGGTGCTAATCTCTGTCTGGTTTTGGTTGTGGCTGCTCTGCCACTCGTTTCGTGTTCGCACGTTGCGTGGTCGCAGGACAGCACTGTGCTGGCAAAGAAAATAGACAGTCTTGCGGGCTCGATAGAGGACAAGGTCATCGGCTGGCGGCGTGATTTTCACCGTAATCCGGAACTGTCGAACCGCGAATTCAGGACTTCCGCAAAAGTGGCGGAACATCTCGAGTCGCTGGGGATCGATATCAGGACGAAAATTGCCCACACCGGTGTTGTCGGTGTGTTGAAAGGCGGCAAACCGGGAGGTGTGGTTGCCCTTCGTGCCGATATGGATGCTTTGCCTGTCACCGAGGACACGGGCCTTCCGTTCGCATCGAAAGTGACCTCTGAATATAACGGCAGGGAGGTTGGGGTCATGCATGCCTGCGGCCATGATATGCATACTGCTGTCCTCATGGGGGTTGCCGAGTTGCTTGCCGGGATGCGTGCCGATATCCCCGGCACAGTGGTGTTCCTGTTCCAGCCAGCGGAAGAGGGAGCACCTTCCGGTGAACGAGGCGGCGCGGGTCTCATGATAGAAGAGGGGGCTCTCAGCGATCCGGTGCCGCAGGCGGTCATGGGCCTTCATGTGAGCAATGATTTTGAGGTCGGTTCTGTCGGTTACCGTCCCGAGGGGGCGATGGCGAGCCAAGATGTGCTCAATATTTATGTCAGCGGCGAGCAGACCCACGGCGCCTACCCCTGGCGCGGTGTTGATCCCGTGGTCGTTTCGGCCCAGATTGTCCTGGGGCTCCAAAGCATAGTCAGCCGTCAGCTCGATCTTACCGATGCTCCGGCGGTGGTTACCGTGGGCTCAATACACGGCGGCGTGAGAAGCAATATCATACCGTCCGAGGTGACCATGGTCGGTACTATCCGCGCCCTTGATCCCGCCATGCGTGAGGATATCCACGCCCGTATCGAGAGGACCGCGGTTAATATTGCCGAATCGGCCGGTGCGAAAGCCCGTGTCAAGATCAATCGCGGTGTGCCGGTGACCTACAATGATCCGGAACTGACCGAGCGTATGCTTCCGACCATACAGCGTGTCACCGGGGGAAAAGCGGAATTGGCGGCGGTTCATACCGGTGCCGAGGATTTTGCCTGTTATGCCGAGAAAGTGCCGTCGCTGTTCGTCTATCTCGGAACATTGCCGGTAGGGAAGAGCTCTATGGATATGGCGCCGGGCCATTCGCCACAGTTTATGATCGACGAGGGCGCGGCGGTCTACGGTGTGCGTCTCATGGCAAGCCTTGCCGTGGATTATCTTATGGGGGAATGAAAATTGTGAAAAAGGGGGGGGTGTTGGCTGCTGTTTCCTGGTCTTTTGCTGTCTGTCCTTAAATACGATCCCCCCTGTGCGAATTTTCGTGGAGCAAATTGAACGATTTGTGCGCTGTTCATATGATCATTGAGGTCAATCAATAATGATATATGACAATAATTACTGCAGGGCCTATTGTATAGGGATACTGTTTATAAGATGACCTTATCTCCTTGACAGATCTCCCTTTCCGCCGTCATCCTCGTCATCGAACAAATACAGCTCGTCAAGCGTGGATCCCAGTTCTATAGCGATTCGGCGGGCCAAGCGGAGGGACGGATTGTACTTACCCTGCTCTATGAAAGAGACTGTCTCACGACGGACGCCGACCCTGTCCGCCAGTTGTGCCTGGGTGAGGTCATGTCGGGCGCGGAACTCACGGATGCGGGTTTTCATTCGCTGCCGCCTCTGTGATACAGCCACCGGTAGAATATCGCGGTGGACACCAGCATGGTCCAGAAAAGAATAAACAGCACTCGGGGCACTGTCAGGCTGCCAGGCCTTAATCCGGAATTCCAGAGTAGTAATACCAGTACAATGAAAGTTACTATCCACGACCATGCCAGACTCTTGTTGCCGATCCCTTTTGAGCGTTCATCCCGTGGCATGTTGCTCAGGTAGACAGAGAATGCTATGACAAAAAACCCCACTTGCATGAGTATGTGGTAGAGATGTAAGGACAGATCGGCCAGAACGAAGGCAAGGATCAGAATGATAATTCCTGCAATGAGAAACCAGATGGAGCGTTTTTTCATAAAACCTCCTGTGTTATACATAGCGCACTTTGTGATAGATATATATAACATTACTGAAAAACGGTCAAGAAGAAAACTCACACAGTTTTGACCTGCCTGTAGTCCTTGAACCAGCTGGTTATTTCGTTCCTCAAGAGGAATCAGTAAGGTGGAGTATTCGATGAGGATATTGAAATATCCGATGTGGGCCCCTTTTTCATTCTGTTTATCAAAAACGAGTCCGGTATTATGACGCAGATCAACACGATAAATCACGGATATATAGGAAGAACCATGCCGGGATTGAAAAATAGTCCGCAACGTGACAGGTTTATCTTTAGTAAATGACAATTTGACCACGGTGGACTGCATTGTGCCTCAACACGTTCGCACGAGTAAAAATTCCAAAGTCAATAATATGCGTAATTTACATTGCAATATCGCAAAAACGGAATGTTCTGGCATGTGTTTTGCATCACATATAGTGTGAATGAGGGGGATCTATATGACTCTGACTTCATTCGACTCTCCTTTCACGCAATGCCGTCTGAAATAGATATGACACGTCGCGGAAGCGTGCCATCTTCAGGCGGCATTCTTATGTACCCTCCTGTTTCGGATACCAGTTCACATACACTATATTAACTTGTGCCGGGACCGTTCCACGGTTACATTATGACAATGTTCGGCAATTTCATTTCCTCCACTTGTTTCCCGGGATAGAATCATGGATGATACCATCGGCTCCAGTGAAATGTCGGCACTTTCCATCGCCGCCATACGGGAACTGGCTCGCGGGACAGGCCCTGACCAGGCTCTGATTGACAAGCTGGAGGCCGACCCCCGTGCCGGTGTAAAAGCCATTGCGAAACAGCTTCGGCGCAGTCGGGACAAGCTCGAAAAACAGCGTGCCCGCCAGGAGGAGCTTCGCGAAATAGAGAAAGCCCATCATGCCGCCGGACGTGCGCTTATTGCCGGTGTCGACGAGGCAGGACGAGGTCCGCTTGCCGGCCCTGTTGTCGCCGCCTCGGTGATTCTGCCGCCCGATGCCGACCTTCCCGGTCTCGACGATTCCAAAAAGCTCAGCCATGCAAAACGTGAGCAGCTCTATGATGAGATCATCGCCCAGGCGCTTCACTGGGGCATCGGCATGGTCGACAGCGAGGAAATCGATAATACGAATATTCTCGTGTCAGCCATGAAAGCCATGCGAGGTGCGGTGAAAAACATGAAACAGGAGCCGGATATTGCATTGATCGACGGCAACCATTTGCCCGGACTCACCTGTGATGAGCGGGCGCTGATCGACGGCGATGCGCGTTGTCTCTCAATCGCCGCTGCCTCGATACTCGCCAAGGTCACCCGTGACAGGATCATGGTGGAGATGGACGCGGTCTATCCCGGTTATGGTTTTTCGAGTCATAAAGGCTATGGTGCGGAAAGTCATGTGGCCGCCATACGGCAGCTGGGGCCATCGGATATTCATCGTCTGACATTTAAAATAGTGACACGTGTCGCGCCTGCCGGAACGGCGGCCCGGATTCTGACCGCACGTCTCGAGAACGCACCCTCGAAAAAAACGTTCAATGCAGTGGTCAGAAGCATCTCACATCTCAGGGATTATATGAAAAAACGGGATGTCGAGGAACTTCGTGAGGTTTACCGGCGCTGTTCATCACGATTCGAATAATCAGTTGTCAGCGTATTATGCGGCTGTAAAAATGGTAATGAATCCATGGCTGTACCGGAAGGAAATGATGTGGGCGGATGCGAGAGAGGAAAGAACAGCGGGAACCTGTCATCCGATGCCAGACGAACGGGCCGCGAGGGTGAGAAAGCAGCCTGCCGCTATCTCGAAAGGAATGGCTGGCGCATCATTGAATGTAATTTCCGGGCCGAACGTTATGAAATTGACATCATCGCGCTCGATCTGGATACACTGGTGTTCTGTGAGGTCAAAGCCTCACGGACGGGGAAATTCGGGCCCTCATATTTACGGGTGACCGAAGAGAAAACAAAACGAATCGCGAGCGCCGCTGTTGAATTTCTGGCCGCGAACACTATAGAATGCCGGGCATACCGTTTTGATGTTGTCGGAATTGAGATAATAGGGGATGATATGCATATTTATCATATAGAGAATGCCTTTGACGCGCCGGAGGACCTGTGAACGATCGCAGGCAGATTTTCGCCTGGGCTATGTACGACTGGGCCAATTCCGCTTATATCACGACAGTGACAGTCGCGGTGCTCCCGATCTTTTTTGCCGATGTGATCGTGGGCCCCTCGGGCGTTACAGTCTGTGGGATGACATTCACTGCAACGACGATCTGGTCATGGCTGATCGGCGTGTCTGCATTCCTGATTTTTCTCATAGCGCCGCTTCTGGGTGCGATTGCCGATTATTCATCGGCAAAAAAACTTTTTCTTGCCATATTCTGCTATCTCGGTGTGGCGGGCACATTGATGCTCGTGACCTGCGACAAGGGCGATATCTGGAAAACAGCGCTATTTTTTATCATCGCCCAGACCGGATTTGTCGGCGGTAATGTTTTCTATGACGCTTTTCTGCCGCATATCGCCTCGGAAGAACGTATGGACCGTGTTTCGGGAATGGGATTCGCCTATGGCTACATCGGTGGCGGCCTTCAGTTCGCCCTTTCGCTGGGGCTTATCGCGGGACATGAAACGCTCGGGCTTTCGGCCACTTTTGCGGCAAAACTCGCAATGGCATTGGCTGGCCTTTGGTGGGGTGGTTTCGCGATAGTCACGTTCATCCTCCTGAAAGAACGCGGCAATGCTCCGGAGGATTTCACAAGCAATAACACCCGTCCGGGTATTTTCGACTATTTCCGGATCGGTGTCGCACGGACCTGGTCGACAGCCGTTAAAGTGAAACGTTTCAAACACCTCCTGCTTTTTCTCATCGCGTTCATGATCTACAATGACGGTATCCAGACGGTTATCACGATTTCAACGATCTATGGCCGCGAGGAGCTTGGCCTTTCCGCCTCCGATCTCATGCTGACCCTGCTCATGATACAGTTCATCGCCTTTTTCGGCGCCATAATATTTGCCCGTCTCGGCGAAAAATTCTCTGCGAAACGGGCGCTGACAATCACACTGTTTCTCTGGTCGGTTGTGGTCGTTTACGCTTTCTTCATGAGAAGTGTCCGTGAATACTACGTGCTCGGTGTTATTGTCGGGCTCTGCATGGGTGGTTCACAGTCGCTTTCCCGTTCATTGTACGCATCCATCATCCCGCGCGACGCCTCTGCCGAATTTTACGGATTCTACTCGGTGTTCAACAAGTTCTCGGCAATATGGGGACCCTTTGTTTTCGGCTTTATCTGTGCGGTAGCAGGATCATCCCGCCTGGCAATCCTTTCCCTGGTAGTCTTTTTCATCGTCGGACTGGTTCTGCTCATGATAGTCGATGTGGAGAAAGCGAAGATGGCGAGAAACGGTGTTTTTAGCCCCTGAAAACGTCTTTGTGATGATTTTCTGAGAATCCCTTGACAGCCGCTCATAAATTCTTTATATTAAGCATCTAATTGACGCGGGGTGGAGCAGTCCGGTAGCTCGTTGGGCTCATAACCCAAAGGTCGGCGGTTCGAATCCGCCCCCCGCTACCAATTTGAGAATTCAGGGCTTAGGAAATATTCCGAGGCTCTTTTTTTTTATGCAGTATTTTACACCACCTTCCTGTGCCTCGCGAAATTCCGCAAAAACTCTTTAAATAATTATATTTTGCCAGACAAAAGATTTCGTATTACTTCACATGCATAATCTTTTTGACGTCACTTCGCGGCCCCGCGCTCAGTTTCAGGAAAAAGAGCCCGTTGGGAAGATGGTCGGTTTCAACGGAATTGGCATAGACTCCCGGGGAAAGGGATTCGTCGAGGACAGTCATGACTTCCTGGCCGGCAATATTGTAGAGCCTCAGCGTGACAGGCCCTTCTTCCGCAATGCTGTAGTTCACTGTTATGCCCGCGTTGAAAGGATTCGGGAATGGATTGCCGAGGGCAAAAACCTGCATACGTTCATCTTCGACATCGGTACAATCGGATGTATCGACCGTAAGTGAAATGCTCTCGTCGGTAGGAACGGCAATATCCGTTCTCTTCACAATTTCACCGGTATCGGTCGTGACCGTAACAGTGTAGTCGTCACGGACAGGCAGAGCTGAAAACGTAACCGTGCCCACGGCATCGGTGATTCCGCTGTAACCGCCCGGTGTGAGCGTGACTGTTGCATCGGATACAATAGAATCCTCGTCACTGTCCAATACCGTTACCGTTAAATCGCCTTTATATCCGCCGCCGACAAACTCACCCGGCTGAAGCGCCGCCGTGGAAAAACGCAACTCGTCCAGCAAAATGGAATACTCCTGATCTTTTTCCTCTTTCGCTCTGAGCCCGAATATTCCTTTCGACAGTGGGGCGCATACAGGTTCGACAGCGTCGCTTGTATTGACAAGCTTTCCATTGGCATAGAAACTCAAAGAACCTGTTTCCCGGTACACCGCTACGATATTTACCCATTCTAAATATAAACTCTCATCGGAAAAATATAAGCCTTTGCTATAGTGTTCTCCATCAATGCCTGTGTAAAATATAACAAAATCTTTATATTCGGCGTAATAATAGATATCTAACCAGTCCATATCCAGGATACGGTAGGTATTTGTATCTTCTTCGTCAAAGAGTGAAGAAATATTCAGCCAGAACTCAATCGTCATATCGCCGCTGCCCGGATAGTAAAACGCATGGTCGCGTGCTGTCATGAAATCGTCACATATGAAACGCGCCGCCTCACCGAACTTGCCCTCCTCAAACGTAGTGACCCCATTGTCGGCGATGAGATCATGGCCCTTGCCGCTTGCGTCAAGGGCGTCACTGTCAAAACGGTACCAGGCATAAGTCTGATCGGACGCGGTTTCCAGTGTCACCGTCACATTATCGCTGTCAACACTGTATTCAGTGTTTGCATGGCCCGGTTTCCAGACCGTCAGCATTTTGTTCTCGGATGTCGGCAGCATGAAACTGAAAGCACCATTCTCATCGGTTACAACGACCTCATCTCCAGGACTCAGCCTGACTTTTGCCGATGCGACAGGGTCGCCCGCACTATCGATGACAGTTCCGCTTACGGTTTCCAACGCGACATCTTTATAGGGAACGATGTTGTAGATTATGGTGCTGATTGTATCGTATTGATCGATTCCCGGCAAATCATACCAGATATTATAAGACGGAAAATATCCCATATTGACATGGAAAAGCCCGGTATTCTCATCGTAACCGTCCAGTATGGCTGCATGCTCCAGTCCGGTTTCGCTTTCCCGCAGGGCGAGTCCGACCGGCATGTTTTTCGAAAGGTCGGAAACCGCCAGCGTATAGTCGTTGGCCCAGTCCAGGCTTATCTTGAGCGAGCTGTAGCCAAAAGACATCAGAGTAGTCAGAAAATTATAGGTATAGGTTGTTTTTGAAGAAAAATTCGATTGCAGCTTGACCGCGTTTCCGAAAACAAACATGGCAATATCAGAGGCATCTCCATCGTAAGAAATATTCGCAAGTTCCCTGTTGAGTGTTGCAAAGTCCGGAAAATCGAGGGTGGCGGCATCATCGGGAATCGATATGGCACGGTCCAAATATTCCGAAACATAGGAGTCATCGTCAGAAAAAGAGAGGCTTTTCGGATAATGCCAGTAGTTGCACACCTGTGAAAGTGCTGTCGAGGCGCAGCCGGTCAGAGAACGCAAGCCGTTAATGGGATCGATCGGGCAGTAGAGATTAAAGGGATTTTGCTGGCCCCAGTTTGTCTTGATAAGGGGGCCGTAAACCTCGCCCTCCGCCTGTTTGAATGCTGTTTCGCCAGAAAAATGGCTTTCCCACTGTTTTGAATTGGCAGCACTGTAATCCTCGAGTTCGCGTGCATGTTCATCATGCGCGACAAGGCGTGATTTAATATCGCCGCGGATAAAACTGTAAAGGCTCATGCCCTGAGATTCTTCGAAAGCGAATGTCCCCTTATCGGAGTAGCAGAGAACGGGAGAAAGACGGCTGTCCGCTGTTGTTACGATGAAACCCTCCGGTTCGAGTTCGTGAACAAAGGCTATAGTTTCACCATTATTATCCGTGACAGCGGTTGTGTTCCCTATGTTCAAGGATATTGCCATTTTAGCGGCTCCTGAGTCCTGCACTTCCTGTAATAAAGAGTTGGCGGCATTTTGTGCATTTCTCAAATTGACCGGTTCAGCAAAAACGGATTGTGTATTTAGCAGAAAAAAACAGAAAGCACTTAACAACAGTCGAAGAGTTATCATTAGAAAATCCTTTTTATTGTTGAACATCATGAAGCCTGATCCAGCTGTGGTGATTGGTAACTATTCTTACTTGTCATGCATTTATATGTATAAGTTTTTCGCGGCTCCGCGTTCATATCCGGAAAATGAATCCATTGGGAATATGATATGTTTTGAGATTCAATAGACAGAATAACGATTCCTGATAGGAAAACAGCAGCGCTTTATCGGAATTTGTGCGAAGGGCGGTCCAATTGATACTGGACCAGGTATTTTCCTTCACTGTGTACCGCGGCGTTCCGCAGGCAATCTCAAAAATGCAGAAAAGCCTGAACGACTAATTTTTCCCGTTGTGACTATCTTGCCATGTTCATCCGTCACGGTAAGCGACAGGCAGACGTTTATATAAAGATAATCATTTCGCCTGACTGAGCCAAGATAATTGAGGTACCACCGTTGTACGAACGGGTATTTCACAATGGTGCTGAGAGTGTTCTGGCATGATAGCTGTACCTGAATAGCTCCGTTACAGCCATGTCCTCACACCGGGGTTCAGGCTCTCACATCCAGCACAATACCCTATTATTCCAATGAGATAGCTGTCCAAAATTGCCCTGGTGAGATATGTGGAGATTATAAAAAACACTTGCCGTTTGTAAAGTCTGTGACTTAACTTATATATGAGGGTGTCCATGTTGTTCTAACGATGTACATGAGAAGAAATTCAAGTATTCTTGGTGGGCACCGAAAGAGAGGTATTAGACGTTTGAATACTTCTTCGAAAACAAAAAAAGAGCTTCTTGAAGAGCTCGAAACGCTCCGCCGGGAAAACGAGCTCTACAGGCGTTTTGCGGCCAACAGCCGTGATATGCTCTATCGTATGTCCCTGCCTGACGGGCGCTATGAGTTTATAAGCAATGCATCAGAAATCATCTTCGGCCACGCTCCCCGGGAATTATATGAGAATCCCTCCCTTATAAATAATTTGATCCATCCCGATTTTCACGGATATTTTGCCGAGCAGTGGGAAAAACTCATTGCCGGCGACATGCCCCCGTTTTACGAATACCAGATTGTTGCCAAAAACGGCGAGACAAAGTGGATCAATCAGCGCAATGTCCTTGTCTTGAACGATGACGGTCTTCCATGTGCCATCGAGGGTGTCTGCACCGATATCACCACAAACAAACTTAAAGAGCTCAGCCTCAGAGAGAACGAGGCACAATTAAACAGCCTTTACCGGGCCTCGCCGGTAAGTGTCGGTGTGCTGCGCGACAGGAAAATCATAATGGTCAATGACCGTTTCCTGAGAATGAGCGGTTATTCCCGTGACGAGCTTATCGGGACGAGCACCCGGATATTCTACGAAAACGAAGACACCTACGAAACTGCGGGGCGCGAGATATATGCCGAGCTCATGGAAAAAGGTGAAAGTTCCACAGAAACAACCCTTATCATGAAAAACGGCTCTATCCGAAAAGTACAGATGCACTTTTCACCGCTCAATTCCGGGAACATCGAGGAGGGCATTACTTTCGCCGTAATGGATGTCACGGAGCAGAAGGAGATGGAGGAAGCTCTTCGTGCCAGTGAGGCGAGGATGCAGACTGTTTTCAGGACAGCCCCCATCGGTATCGGTATATCAGGCGATCATGTTTTCAAGGCGGTGAACGATCATTTCTGTGAAATGCTGGGCTATACAAGGAAAGAACTGCTCGGAAAAAAATCGAGAATTCTCTGCAAGAATGACGAGGATTTCGAATGGTTGAAGCGAGAAAAAGACGCCGAGCTTGAATCTAATGGATATGTCACGTTTGAAATGGACAACCTCAGGAAAGACGGCACAGTCATAAGAGTGCTTCTCAGCATGTCCTATCTTGATCAGAATGATCCTCCCGATAATTATATCTTTACCGTTCTTGACATCACCGATCGCAAGAATACCGAACAGGCGCTCCGGGCCAGTGAGGCACAGGTTAAGAGTATATTCCGCTCTGTTCCTGTAGGTATTGGGGTCGCTAATGGCCGCACTTTCACTATGGTGAATGATAAAGCCTGTGAGATAACCGGGTATACCAAGGATGAAATTGTCGGCAGCAATTCCCGGATGTTCTATAAGAGCGACGAGGATTACGATGGTGTCATGCGTCACTATGCAGCTTCCATGAAGCATGGAAGCACCTCTTATGAGATTGAACTGGTCAAGAAAGACGGCACCTTGTTTGACTCCCTCATGAACCTGACACCGATCAATGCGAATGATCTTGCCGAAGGCACGATATTCACCATGATGGATATCACTGAGCGGAACAAAACCGCCAGGGCGCTCAAGGACAGTGAGGAGCGGCTGCAGAGTGTATTCAGTGCGACTCCAGTCGGCATCGGTATCCTTATCGACCGCAAGACAACGATGGTGAACGAAATGGTGGCAGAAATTCTAGGTTACAGCCGCGATGAGGTTGTGGGGCGTGAAACCCGTGTTTTTTACAAGAACGAAGAAGATTTCCGGAAAGCAGTCAAATATTACGAGCTGCTGCAGCATCAGCGGATTGTCAATTTTGAGCTGGAACTTGTTAAAAAGGATGGCGCCATTATAACCGCCCATATGAGCATGGCATTAATCACTCCGGATAATCCGTCCAACGGCGCGATCTATACGATGATGGACATATCAGAACACAAGCAGATCGAACGTTCACTCCGGGACAGTGAGGCGCATCTGAAGAGCATATTCAGCGCCTCACCGGTCGGAATCGGCGTGGTTGCAGACCGCGTGTTCAAGATGGTCAACGAATATTTCTGCGAGATGCTTGGCTATACCAAGGAGGAAATGCTCGGAAAAGAAACGAGGTTTATCTATCCCGATGAAGAGGAATTTCGTTTTGTCGGAAGCCGCTACCCGATCATGGAAAAAGAAGGTAAGGCGACATATGAAAACGCGTTCTTACGTAAGGATGGTGTTGTTATCCACGCCCTTATGAGTATAGTACCCATAGATCCTGACAATTCATCCGAGGGTGTGACATTCACTGCCCTTGATATTACCGAACGTAAACGGATGATCGATGAGCTCACAGCCAGCGAAGCAAAGTTCAAGTCGCTCTACGAGTCGATGCTGGAGGGGCTTGCCCTGCATGATATTGTTTTCGATGAATCTGGAGAAATGATCGATTATCATATTCTTGATGTCAATACAAGCTTTGAACGAATAATCGGCATGAAAAAAGAGGATGTGGTCGGGAAACTGGGAACGGAGGTCTACGGGGTCGAAAAAGCGCCGTTCCTCGATGTTTTTGGCACTGTGGCGCAAACCGGCAAGCCCCATATTTTTGAAATATTTTACCAGCCTCTGGATAAATACCTTTCCATATCAGTTTTCTCGCCCGGTAAAGATCAGTTTGCGACAGTGTTTTCCGATATTACCGAGCGCAAACGGATGGAGGATGATCTCAAGAAAAGCGAACGTGACCTGAAAGAGGCCCAGCGGATCGCCAAAATTGGTAACTGGACATGGGGAGATACACCCGATGTTTTGAACTGGTCGGACGAGATATATGCACTTTATGATATCGACAAGTACAAAACGTTTGAAGAAAAAATGCATGAATTGAAAAAACGTATTGTTCCCGAGGATTACGATGAGGTTATCAGGGAAATTAATGATTTCAAAAACAATTCCGAAAAAGAAATAAGACAGGAGTATCGTATCAGGACCCGTGACGGAGAACTGAAGTATCTGAGGGGGCATGTTGTACGACAGTATGACGCCGACGGAAACAATACCGGTGCTGCCGGTACTCTTCAGGATATAACCGAGCAGAAACTCTACGAAAAAGAAATCGAACAGATGAACCTTCGTTTCCAGGAGGCGGTGAACGCAGGCAATATCGGCTGGTGGGAATGGAATCTCGAGACGGACTCCCACTATTATTCCCCGGAATGGCGTGCTCAGCTCGGAATTCATGACGATAATATCGGAGACAAAACGGAGATATGGCTCAGCCGCCTGCACCCTGATGATAAAATTATCGTGGAAAAGGCGATGCAGCAGTTTATTTCGGGAAAAACAGACCATGCGGGAAACGATCTCCGTTACTGGCATGAGGACGGCAGTTATCACTGGATGCATGTGCAGGCGACTGTCTATAGGGACGAAACCGGAAAAGCGGTCCGGCTTGTGGGGGCAAATATCGATGTCACAGAACGGAGAGCGACTGAAGACCTGATCCAGGAGATGAATCTCCGGTTTCAGCAGGCGGTAAAAGGCGGCAGTGTAGGACTCTGGGACTGGAACCTTCTTACGAACGAAGTGTATTACTCGCCGGAATGGAAGTCAATGCTTGGCTATTCCGAAGATGATATCAAGCCTCATTTTTCCGAATGGGAGCGTTTGGTGCACCCGGACGATATCGAGTTTGCGGTCGAAACAGAAAGCCATTTTATAGAGCACCCGGACCTGCCGTTCCAGGTCGAGTTCAGAATGCTGCACAAAGACGGGTCCTGGCGCTGGATACAGTCGAAAGCGACAGTTATTACCGATGAGCAGGGGAAATCGGTGCGCGCTGTCGGTACTCATTTCGATATTACAGCGCTCAAAGAGGCCGTGGAGGCTTTAAAGGTTAGCGAAGAGCGTTTCGATGAGGCGATCCGCGCCACCAACGATGGTATATACGATTGGAATCTTCTTACGAATGAGGTGTATTACTCGCCGATCTGGAAAGAGATGATCGGCTATTCGGATGACGAACTGGAAAACAGTATTGATACATGGGAACGTCTGACTGAACCGGAAGGGTGCGCTATCGCCAAACAGCGTGTGCAGGATGTGATCGCCGGTAAAACGGATCATCTCGAGGCCGAGTTTAAAATGAGGCACAAGGACGGGCATTGGGTGGATATCCTGACTCGCGGTACGGTGCATTTCAATGACGAAGGCACCGCGGTCCGCATGATCGGCACAAATCTCGATATCACGAAACTACGGGAGGCGGAGGCGGCACGACGTGAAAACGAGAGCCTTTTCAAGGCTCTCTTCGAGACCTCTTCTGATGCGTTATATCTTACGAGTGCAGACACAGTATTCGTCAATGCAAACCAGGCGGCTATTGATATGCTGGGCTGGACCCTGGAGGAACTGAAAGGCATGAGGGTTGAAGACATCGATCCGACTATCACTGAGGAGATGCGGACCGAGTACAGGGAGTATTGGAAAAATAATGATAATAACACTCCGTTGAAGTCAGAAACAATGCATCAACGCAAAGACAGAACGCTTGTTCCTGTTGAACTGATCGGATCGAGGATTTTTGTCAACGGGGAGGTGTATTATTATTCTATTGTCCGCGATATCAGTGAGCGAAAAGCGGCGGAGGCTGCCATCCGGGAAAGTGAAAACCGGTACAGGAGTTTCATTGAGACCACATCCGATGCGGTATACCTTCTCTCGGTTGAAAACGAGATTGTCGAGGTTAATCCGGCGGCTAGTGATATGTTGGGCTGGTCAGCCGAAGAATTGGTAGGGCAGCCGGTTGAGTTTATAGTCCCCGATTTCGATCTTAATAAAAATCAGGCGTACTGGGACAATATGCCTGACAATGCTCGTTTTTTTGCGGAGTCTGAGCACAGGCGCAAGGACGGCCGCATGGTTCCTGTTGAGGTTGTGGTCTCCCGCTTCTTTGCAAACGGCAAAGAATACCGTTATGCGATGGCCCGCGATGTCAGCGAACGTAAAAAAGCGGAAAAGAAACAAGTCGAGTTGGAAGAGCAGCTCCACCAGTCGCAGAAAATGGAGGCTGTCGGACGTCTGGCCGGTGGTGTCGCCCACGATTTCAACAATATGCTCAACGTTATCCTCCTGCAGGCGGAAGTGGCTGCCCTGGAGGAGGAATTATCGCCCCCGCTCAAGGAGGCCATGCAGGAAATTACCGATGCCGCCAGCCGTTCGGCGGATCTCACCCGGCAGTTATTGGCTTTCGCCAGAAAGCAGGCGTTCAAGCCCCGTGTCATCGATATCAATGAGACCATCGAAAGCATGCTCAAGATGCTGCAGCGTCTCATAGGCGAGGATATCGATCTCCGCTGGCTGCCCGGTGAGGATATCTGGAAAGTCAAACTCGATCCCAGCCAGGTGGACCAGATTTTGGCAAATCTCTGTGTCAATGCCCGTGATGCGATAAACGGTGTCGGCAAGGTTACAATCGAAACGGAGAACAGCATATTTGACGAATCATACTGCGATGACCACGCGGAATGCATTCCGGGGGAATATGTCATGCTCGCGGTAAGCGATACCGGCCTTGGCATGGATGCCGAGACAAAAGAAAAAATATTCGAGCCGTTCTTCACGACCAAAGGTCTGGGGGAGGGTACCGGCCTCGGTCTTTCGACAGTTTACGGTATTATCAAGCAGAACGATGGATTCATCAATGTCTACAGTGAACCGGGCCACGGAACGACATTCAAAATTTATATTAAACATCAGGAAAGCGAGATTGTGGTAAGAAGCGCTTCCGCTGTCAGTGGGGAAACCGCGACCGGAACGGAAACGGTCCTGCTGGTTGAGGATGACGCTGCAAACCTGAAAGTAACCTCACGCATCCTCAGCCATGCCGGTTACAAGGTGTATGCAGCGTTAACACCGGAAAAAGCACTTGAGCTCGCCGAAAAATACAAGGAAGAAATCAGTCTTGTGATAAGTGATGTCATATTGCCCGAGATGAACGGAAAAGATCTCACCCAATTGATCAAAAAAATATGTCCCGACTCGAAAATACTCTTCATTTCGGGCTATACCGCCAATGTCATCGAACACCACGGAGTCCTCGAGGACGGTGTCGATTTCATCCAGAAACCTTATACCTACAACGATATTACCATGAAATGCCGCGAAGTTCTCGACCGCTGATATGTATTTTCGCTTTCAATACTGCTCCTGATTTTACGAAGTTCACTGGGATAACTCAATAACAGGCAGCTGCAATCCGCCTGTCAGCTATCGAATATCACATCGCACGAATCCGATAAATGACCAGACAAACAGGATGATCGGCAGCATCATCATGATAGCAATTCCGCTGATCGCCGCTGCAAGGGAGTCGAGCAATCCCGGCTGCCTGAAACTGTGTTCGAGGCCGCTGTACCCGTAATCGATCTTCTCCGGCTCTATATCGATAATCTCACCGTTTATTATTACCGTTGCATTCTCGTAATCACGCCGCCTGACGCCATAGCGTTTAAAAATATCATCCTGAAACAAAGATTCGAACCTGCGTACCTGGTCGAGACTGTCGAGAAAGCGGTGGTTGCCCGAGTACAGGCTTTTTTCAACAATATCGCGAAAGAGCACCGCAGGGGAGAGCTTTTTCAGGTGCTGACGTTCCATATAGCGCTGACGGTAAATATCCACGATACTGTCAGACAATTTCTGTTCTTTTGCCGCATGACGATCGCCGAGAACAATGAAATCATCGGTAAGTTGCCCAATCAGCCTGTTTTTTTCGTTTTCATCCAGATTCTCATGATCCCTGTTTTCGCGGTTGAATATGAAGATATCATTCATGTGGCCGAATTTTATTGCCTCCGCCATTTGAGCGATCTCGTGGGCGGAGGGGCTTTTCTGTGTACGCTGTACAAGTACATCCAAGCCTTCGGGAAGCAGAATGATGAGGAACAGCCACGCGGTCATTGATACGATCAGTGACAAGGTGGAGTTTTTGAGCATACTGGAAAAACCCATCCCGATGATGAGGAACAGCGATGCATACAGAAGCGACAACAGGGAGAATACGGTGATGCTCCCGATAAACGCTGGATTAAAAGGTATTACCCTAATTAACACAATTGCTGTCAATCCGCAGAGCATCGAAAAGATCAGGATTACCGCGGCGATCAGGAGCATGCTCAGGAATTTCCCCAAATATAGTTCCAGCCTCGAAAGTGCGTTTGCACAATTCAGGAGCAGTGTTTTCTGTTCGATTTCCTCGGAAATGGAATTGTATGACAGGACAATCATCAGAAGGCTGAACAGCACTGTCACAATAAATGTCCAGTCGGGAGACACAGTTTCTGGAAGGAAAATGTTCCCGGTTTCGCCGTTTTTCTGATCAGTCTCAAAGTATTCGATCCAGCACACGAAACTGACGCTTGCCTGTTTTTCGTTAGCCGCGTTGATGAAAGAAAGCGGATTCGGATCGAGCTGATAGATCCGCATATAATCGACTTGACTGCGATTTTCCTGCTGACGGTCGTAATAATCATGGTGCTGCCTGTATTCATTGCTGAAGTAAATACCGTTAACGATGAACATGAGCAGCATGATCGCGACAATGGGATAGAGCTTGAAATCGAGAAGATGCGCTTTGATCTCTTTTTCCATGATATATTTCAGCATGAGCCTGTTCCCCTCCCTCAGATTATTGGCGTTTTTTGGTCGTAGATAACGATGATCGCCAGTGCAAGGAAGGCGTTCAGAATCGTTAAAACAGCAATGAAAGGCAATGCTTTCATTACGCTTTTCATAAGCGGCATTCGGTTGCTGTCCAATGAAATGCTGGTAATCGCTTCTTCTGTTGATACGATGAGCGATTTGCGCTCCTCGGTGCTTAGATTGCGCTGTTTCAATGTATATGAATAGTACATGTCGTTTGCATGGTGCACCCGGCTCATGAACACAGTATGGTCATCGACAGAGGTACCCGTAATATATTCGGCGGCGAAATCGTAAAGGGCCGCCGGCGAAATCGTTGACAGCAGGACTGCCATGGCCCGCTGTTCGAGCAGGCTGTTGATGAAATTCTGTTTGACGCCGAAAACAGCCTGCTTCTGTTCTGCCCGTACCGCCAGGTATTTTTTCCGGTCATTCCTGTCCAAAGCCAGCATCTTATCCCAGTATCCCTTATTGACTTTATAAACTTCTGTTCGTGCGTAATCGAATGGCGGCGAGGGTATTATCTGGCGGGCGACAAAAATTCCCAGGTTTGGCAGTATGAACAGGCAGACTGTCCAGATGAGGAACATCCCGACAATTGCCGTGTGCGAGGATTTGACAACACATGAAAGAAGGAGTGAGCCGTGATAGAAAACAAAGAGATAGAGCAGGGAAACAGTGAAGAACACGCCGATGCGGATTATATCTTCAAATCCGAACACGATGTGACGGGCAAAATTCTGGTAAATCAGCGCTACGAGTATGCCGACTGATAACGAGAAAAGTAATGCCAGTGTACCCGCACACCATTTTGCGGTAATGACTTTCAGCCGAGACACGTTATTGGCGTGGATAAGTTTGAGTACGCCCCGTTCGCGTTCGCCGCTGATCATGTCGAATGCTATCACCACTGCCATGAGCGAAAACAGAAGCCGTATGACCATCGCCACATCGATCCTGTCGAGAACATTTTCAAGAACACTTGTCATGTCGAAAGCGTTCATGTCTGTCTGGTTTATTTTCTGCGCGATAAACGGTGTCCTTATAGGATCAAGCATGCCCGCGTTACCGAGCTTGTCATCTATTCCGATGGCAAATATGGACAGAACAGCCGGTTTTTTATAGACAGCTCCTGCCCAGTTCGGCTCCTCCTTGTCATACTGTGTACCGTCATTTCTGTTCCGGGTAAACTCAATAGCCTCAGTCTGAGCGGCGACCGCACTGTCGTATTCGCTCTTTTCGCCAAGATAGCGCTCGGTCGAGACAAAAAGGCTCAACAGGAAGAGGCTTGCTGAAATAAGGGCTGTCAGCAGAAATTTCCGCGAGTGAAGCATCTGGTGGATTTCGTTATTCAACAGGGTTCCGAACATGGATGTCGCATCCTCCCGCTATATTAGAAGTACAACTTTGATATATCTGATCTGAAGTGACTTTTCACAAATATTTTTATCCATAAAAATTACCTTACATCAAGCCTGACAAATCCGATGAAACCGTAGATCAGTGCCAGAAGCACAAAAAGTATCAGAACACTGAATTGCTTTAGTGTTCCAGGCGTTATGGCCGCAGCTCTGCTGAAATCAAACTGCATGCCGTTATCCTCGAAATCGGGCACATCGGTAGAGATTTCCACTTCTTTACCGTCCAGCTCTACATAGGTGGACACCGGAAGGGGTTGGTATGTATTGTAGCGGTTGTAGAGGTCATCCCGAAATGCGGCGTTGAATTGCAGAAATGCTTCGACAAATTCAACATAATATTCGTTTCCGCTCAGCAGTGCTTTTTCCACCAGGACCTGATAGAGCGTCGATGGAGAAAGTAGAAGCCAGCTGTAGAGTGTTTTCATGAACGACAAATCCTCGCTGAAAGTAGAGACGGTGACCCTGTAATCCTGTTCGTTATATTTTGTATTTACCGCCAGCAAGCGTTTTTTTATTTCCTGAATCATCATCTCCCGCTCATGTTCCGGCACGGAAGCTATTTTATCGGCAAAGTCGTGGACAAGTCCGATTTCCTCGGTGTAGTCATGGGCTGTGTGCATGAATTGTGCGGCATAGTCGAATCCGTAGCGCTCCTGAAACTGTTTTTTGACAGCAAAGGTGATGCTTTCCGGCAGAATGATGATGCTGACGATCCAGATAAGTATCATCACGCTCAACGATACGGTGGAACGTTTCGTTATTGTCGATACCGCTATGCTGGCAGTGCTGAAAAACGTGCAATAGGTCAGTGAGAGAACGAAAAAGAGCAGCAGTTTATAGATCATGGCTGTATCGACCGTTATCCTGCCCAGCAGAATGATGGACAAGAGCCCCGTGCTTATGGCCAAGATCAGAATAAGTGTCGAGACAATGATGACACTCAGCAGTTTGCCGAGATATATCTGCCAGCGGGAGACGGAATACGAACAGATCAGGCCGAGCGTTTTTGTTTCGAGCTCATCCGAGATCAGGTTATGCGCCATGACAATTATCAGAAGACTGAATACCACTTTGACAAGGTTGCTCCAATCCAGCCAGGTGACCGGCGAAACGAATTTGTTGATAGCCTCGTCGTCCTCTCTCGAGATCGAGAATAAGTTGAGCTGGGAGTGGAAGCTGAGCGTCAGTTGTTCCGGGTTGTTGTCTGAGCAAAACTGTAAGGGGTTCGGCGGCATGAATATGGTACGCGCAATCGGTGTCGAAAAGTTATGCCGGGACAGCATTCTGTTGTGGTAAGCGATCTGCTCCTCGTATCTGAAACTGTAGAGAACACCATTGACAATAAACAGCAGTAACAGCAATGAGGTCAGGAAATAGACCGATCTCTGTGTGGCAATTGTCTTCAAATCTTTTAGCAGTATCTGTCCCATCGTCATTCCCTATACGAGTGTTTTTGCCGTATTGTATGTATACAGGTTGAGCATGAATACGAGCATGGTTACAACCATAAACATTGTCAGCAGCAACAGTGTTGAGGACAAGCTGTCTCTGAGGCTGAGCCGGTTATTGTCGGACGATGCTCTGATGAATGTGTCGTTCAGTTCGACATTGAATGATTTCCTGAATTCGAATGTCCGCTGTTTTCTGGACACATATTCCGCGAACATATCTTCGTATATCCCGTTGAGCGTTCTTGCCCTGTCCATGAACGCCATGTAGTCGTCCGCCGATGTGCCCAGTATCCGCTCCGAGAGTTCCTGATAGCACACTGCCGGGGAAATCATGATGAACGACTGGATTTTCGCTCTTTGTGCGAGATGCTGCTCATACTGTTTCTTTTTTATTTCGTTGATATCTTTTCTTTGCCGGGCTCTGATTTCTTTTAATTCTCGTATTTTGTTCTCATTACGGAGTCGGGTGGTTGTTTCCGCGTCCTTTTTATACACCGCCATTTTTTGTGTTGTCAGCTCATCCATCGGGGTATCGACGAAAAGGCGCTCAGCTGCTATATGAACAGTATTCGGAATGACGAACACCACGCTGACCCATGTGATCAGCATAATCATTATTGCATGTTTCGATTCGCCGGCTATAGTCGAAGCAAGCACCGCCAGCGTATAGAAGAATGACAGATACAGTATAGATCCGCAACCGAACAGAGCAATTCGCAGCATTTCCTCGAAGCTGAAGACGATGTTCTTCCTGAGCAGCAGATAGAGAAGCGCGAGCAGGAAGCTGAAAAGTACGGCGAGGACTGTGACGGTAAAACCGGCTGTCCATTTCGCGTATAAAAATGTGGCACGGGATATGCTGTTTGCATGGATTTGCCGTAGCGTTCCCTCCATTTTTTCCCGGGAAATGATATCGAAACCGACAAGGATCGCGATCAGCGAGAATAGAATTTTGATGATGTTACTGAAATCGAAAAGACCGGAAATTTTCGACATGAAATCCCGCAATCGAATTGGAATAATATCGTTCAATGCACTGTAAGGTTGTGCATAAACCGAGTATTCTCTTAGTTCAATCTCTACGACATCGCCCAACGTGTATTCTTTTTCGCCCGCGAAAATTGAAAGCGCCGTGGGTTTTCTTACGATGAGCATGTCAACGGTCTCAAAATTGCCATCACCCAGTGTTTCCAGGGTCATGCTCCGTGTGGCGCTTTGTATAGACTGCTGTTTTGCGATGACTTTCGAGTATTCATGCAGCCTATGTTTATACTGTTCGCCTGCCAGTGACACCGACAACAGAGTCAGCGCCAAAACGAGCAGAAGAGAGACAGCGAATTTCTGCGAACCGATCTGGTTTAGCAGTTCTTTTTGGTAGATGATTTTGAACAAAGGCGACTCCCTGGGGTTTTTGAGACAGTTCTATACCCGGCAAACTACACAACCGCCTCCTGCATATACTCCAGATAGATCTTTTCGAGGTCGTCCTCGAGGAAATCCTCGCGGCTTCTGAGCATGACAAGCCGTCCCTCTTTCATGATCCCCACGTGGTCGGCGATTTCCTTAGCGCGGAAAATATCATGGGTACACATGAGGATCGATTTGCCCTGGTCCCGGAGCCCCTTGAGAATTTTCACGAACTCGGCCGCTGCCTTGGGGTCGAGGCCGGATGTCGGCTCGTCGAGAAGGATGTTGGGCGCGTCCTTGATGATTGCGATGGTGATGCCGACTTTCTGCCGCATGCCCTTAGAGAAATTCTTGAGCCGCATCTCGAACGCCTCCTCCTGAAGCCCGACTTTCCGCATGTGCATGTAGTAGTCGTCCTTCGTGAGATTGGTCTTGCCGCCGAGCTTGGCAAAAAAATCGAGGTTCTGACGGGCTGTGAAATTGCCGTAGAGCATGACATTTTCGGAGACATAGGAGACATGCTTTTTCGCCTCCAGCGGCTCCTTGTGAACATCGATGCCCTCGATGAACGCCGTGCCGTCCGATGGCTCGATGAAATCGAGGAAAAGGTTGATGGTCGTGGTCTTGCCTGCGCCGTTCGCACCCAGGAGGCAGAAAATTTCACCCTCCTTGACCTCGAGATTGAGATGATCGAGCGCGAGAAGTCCGTCCTCGTATCGCTTGGAAAGATCTGTGGCCTTAAGCATGGTTTGCCTCCCTATATATTGTTGTTTTATGTTTTTATCGGACATCGTAGCGGTTGATGAGAAAAATAGAGCCGAAAAATAGCAGGATCGACATGAACGCCATCGATGCCATGTCCGGCACTGTGCGCGCAAGTGTCCTGCGCAGGTTTTCTCTTTCATACCTGAATTCCGGCATCGTACTGAAATCTGGCGAAATGTAATCGCTTGGCGAGTATAGGAGTGATGTTTTGCCAATGTCTATATGCCATTTGGAATATGCCCTCTGGTATTCGGCAAGATAGACGAGGAAGTTCTCGTGTTCCTCGATCCCCGTTCCTGCCAAAGACATAGCACTGAAATGAAACAGCGAGGCGGGAGAACATCGCGCTATTAAACGTGTGATAAGCATCTGTTTGCGCTGTCTTGCTACGTTCTGATTGTCAATGGCTTCGACAGCGGTATTCGTTTTGTATGCCGACTCCTGCAATATCCCGGCATAATGGTTCCTGAATTCTTCATTGGATACACCCTGATTTTCTTTACGCCATTTTTCGAATGTCTCATTCGTCGAGTTGCTTATGGATTGGATGGTGTCACGCTTGTTGGCGTTTATTTCGAAAACTGTCTTCATTGGATAGAGTTTTTCCGCGAAAATAACAGCTCCCTGCGGGATGATATAGACGGTACCCACCCATACAAGTATGAGAATGAAAAGGCTCATCGCAGAACTTCTCGTCAACGATGAGACAAAAAGCCCCAGCGAACAGAAAACGCTGATATACAGAACCACGGACACGAGTATCAGTGCCGAGCGCAGCCAGTCCTCGCCGCTCATGGAAATCCTGGGATCGAATGTCAGCAGGATGAACGCAAAAAGCAGTGGTATTGTCAGTGGGATGATAAGGCTGATAAATCCACCGATGATTTTGCCGACGACAATTTTATAGCGCGGTATCTGGTTGGCTGCTATCGCTTTCAGTGTACCGGCCTCTTTTTCGCCGGAGATCGCATTGTAGGTGAACAGAATAACGAAAAGGCTCAGGAAATACTTTATGATCAGGACAAGGTCGAAATAGCCGAAAACTGACTGAAGCGGTTTGCTGTTCTGTTTCGACTCGATCAGCTGCGGTGCATTGAATGAGTTCATGTGTGCCGATCTTCCGACCGCATCCTGTATGCCGTCGGTGAAAATAGAGAGGATTTCAGGTGCTTTGTAAACATTGAGGCCTCTTCCCTGTAATGCATACGGTTCTGTCAGCGAGTTAATATGTTCTTTTTCAAGCATCTGCGCGGCCTGATATTCATGCAGGTCTTCCAGATAGCTGTTAAGTCCCAGGTAGATCGAGACAAGGAGCAGCAGCGCAGACAGAACGAATGCCACCACGAATTTCGTGCTCAGGACATAATCCCGTATTTCCTTGATGATGATTTCTTTTACCACCTGCGCCTCCCGAATGTAAGAAAAGTGTGTGAAAAAACAGTTTTGTATATCGCTAACACTTTTATTAAAAGAATTCTCCGGAGTGTGCTTCGGGGCTGCTCAATATTACCGAAGCTACATACCAATCATTGCTGACGCACATCGAAACGAACGACCTGCCGGAATGCGATAGTGAAAACAATGATGTTCATGAATATGAGCACAGCCATGTTCGGCAGGGAGAACAGCAGGCGCTGAAGCAGCGGCGGTTCCCCGTTTACAACTGCCGGACGGCCGCTGAGATCGAGTTTCGTGTTATTGCCGAACATGGGATCGGCTTTTTTAGCCTCTTCACTTTTCTCTTGGATGAAATCGAACATCTGCCGTTCACGCTCGCTCCGCCTGCCCATGTAATGAAATCCGGCGCCGACACCGGAGGCTGTCAGTTCGCTCGCCGCATACATGAAATCGGCGTAGGGCGAGAGGCTCGACAGTACGACACCTCCCAGCATCTGGGCAATAAGCCTGTTTTCGAAATCTTTGTTGAGCTTGTGGCGTTTTTCGCGCTGAATTTCATTCGCCTTCATCCAGGCGTTGTTCCTGTTTGTCTTGTAGGTGTTGAGCGTTTCCTTGAGCGAGGGCTGTTTTTCCAGCATTGCAGCCACGGTGTCTTTGTCGTTATCGAGGAACGCCTCCACAATGGCGATTTCCTCCGACGTGGCGCTTTGCATGAATTCATCGCGTGCTTTCCCGGCGATCGCACGGGCTATCTCGTCGCGCTCGGTGCTGTCGAGGCGGTTCATTTCCATTTCGAAAACATGGATAGGCGGAGTCTTGAAAATCTGTGCGGCGATATAAGGGCTCGCGTTGGGAATGACCAGTATGACCAGCACCCAGATGAAAAGGGACGCGAGTATTGCCGAGGAGGAGCGCCCCGCAGTGGCCGAAACCGACATTCCGATGAGATGGAAGAGCGAAATATAGAGACATGCCGCGATGGTCAATAGTCCAATGGCGGCGTACTCGGTAGCTGTCCAGCCGCCGGAATGCTCAACGCTGATATAGATCGTTCCGACAAGGATGGCAATGAGCAGAATAATCATGAGCGAGAGGCAGCCGCCCGCCCATTTTCCGAGAAGCAGTTTTGCCCGTGACAATGGATTGGAGGCCATGAGGCTCAGCGTGCCATTTTCCCGTTCGCCGGTGAACGCGTTATACGAAAACAGAAGGGCGAGCAGGCTCATGATATAGGCGATGATAAACACGAGGTCGAACGGCGGGAACAGCACGTTAAGGGAATCCTCGTCGATCGAGCCCCCCATGCTGGAAATGCGGATGCCCCTGACTAGTGGGCTCAGGCGGTGAGGGGCCCTGGGAGGGGTGACCAGTCGTCCGCCCACCGCGCTGCGAGTCATGTAATTATCGAATATCTCATTCTGCTGTGAAAGCTGTCCCTGATAATCCTTAAGGTCCTGGCTGTACTGATTTGTCAGGACAATGGCGCAGAGGAGTGTCAGCAGGACCACGGCGAGAAGGCCGCCGACAAAACGCTGGTTGTTGAGGTTCTCCATTATCTCTTTACGTAAAAGTGTGCCAAACATGTCCGCCTCCTTCATGTCGTCTCAACGGACATCGTATACAGTGAACGCGGTGAACGATACCGTAAAGGCCAGAAGCAGATACAGTGCGATTATCAGTATGTCGATGAGTGTCCGGTGAATGCATAGGGACAAAGGCGGCGGTCTGAAATCGAAACCCGGTATATCCCCGCCATGTGATGTTTTCAGTTTCCAGACCGTGTTTCTGTACTCGACCAGCATGTCTTTCAGGCGGCGCTCGTCATCGAGCCCTGTCCCGGCGATTCCGGTTGCGAAATAGGTGAACGCGGCCGAGGGCGATATCCGCGAAAGCGCCTGTGTTATGCCGACAAGACGGTTGTATTTCCCGCGGAAATCCGCGGCGAGTTTGTTGTCCTCTTCGTTGAGGTAAGCTCCGAGGCCGCTGACCTTTTCCTCGTCCGGAACCGTATATGCGTAATATTTGCCTTTAACCCATATATGCCGCCTGAGCATTTCCATCTGGGCCGATGACGGGATGTCGGCATGTTGCCGAGAAAGGCTGACCGCCAGTCCCGGGATGATGAACACGATGAGAGCCCACGCGAAAAGTGCGATGATCAGTGATGATGCCGAGCTTTTCGTAAGGGAGGATATCATCATGCCGAGAGTGAAAAAGAACGCCAGGTAGAGAAATGATCCTGCATAAAAACTGGTGAGCCGGAGCAGTTCTCCACCGCCGACCGGCACATCGGGAAGAAGTGCGAGTACCACGCATCCCGCGAGATAGAGAACGGTAAAGGGCACGATGAAACTGAAAAAACCACCGAGCCATTTTCCGGCAATGTAGTCTGTGCGGCGCACGCTGTTGGAGAAAACCAGCGAGAGTTTCCTCGACTCTTTTTCTCCCGAAATCATGTCGAACGCGAACAGAAGTGCCGCAAGCGAGCAGACAATCCTGACCACGAAAAGCATGTCCGGCGCGCTGCAGAAACCGAACACCATGTTGACAGCCTCCTGCTTGGAACTCGCCTCGATAGTGCCGCCGTGACCGATATTGAACGCGCGCCCGAGGTTCTCATCGAGCCCTTTAACGAGGATGCTCATGGGATTGGGGCGGACCAGCGCCGTAACATTGCCTGTTTCCGGCTGGCTGGCCGCGTAATTACGCAGACGGACCGTGTAATCCCGGTACATGACAAAGATGCTTGTCGCGACCAGAACGGTCATGATCAGACTGATGATCGCGAACTTGAAACTGTCGATATTCTGCCTGATTTCTCTGCCTGCAATTATACGTATCATGGTATATCCCCGTTGATGATGTCTATCTTACGTCATATCGTAAAAATGAAACGTACGCGAATGCGAAAGTCAGTATCATGTAGAGCGCCAATAGCAGGCTGTCGAGCGTTATTGTCCTCAGCGTTTGTTTTAATGTCGGCGCCGTATCCTGAAACTGTGGAATCGATTTATGATCGACTTTACCACCTATACCAAGATTTACACTGCCATCGGGCATTATGTCTCTGTGAATTTTGTCGAATAGTTCTTTGTCGAGCATTTTTTGATAAGATTTTGCGGCAATTTCAAACGTTTCACGGGCTTCTGAACCTGTTACCGACAGGTTGTTCATAATGTTGTTGAACGGTGTAAGCGGTGATAAGCTTGCCAGAATGTTCGCGATGCTGTATTGCTGCTGTTTTTCATTCTGATAATCGTTTTCAATTGCGTTAAGCACAGATTTCAGTTTTGCAACATGCTCAGCGCGTAGCGTGTTTATCTGTGACAAATGTTTTTTAAAAACAGTATCGTTTTTATCACTACCCTGTTCTAACTTTTCGCGTTCAATATCCTGTTTTTGCCGTAACTCATATAGTTCATGTCCTTTTGTAATATCGCTGTTCCGTCTGAGCATCATCTTTTCAAGCCGAAAGACCTCCTGTGAGCGGACAGGTTTGACAATTTTTGCCAGTATTTCACTGCTTTGAGGTATTATAAGTATCAGGATCACCCAGAGACTAATTAGGATAACAATTGAGGTTTTTGAGCTTTTCGATCGTGAGGATATAAAAAGACCGAGACAAATAAAAACCGAGATAATCAT
The DNA here is from genome assembly GCA_963668435.2 of Candidatus Latescibacterota bacterium. Classification (GTDB taxonomy): domain Bacteria; phylum Latescibacterota; class Latescibacteria; order Latescibacterales; family Latescibacteraceae. Next base: position 1,384,541 of record CAXXSC010000008.1, on the reverse strand, counting down.
TGATGCTGTAATTGACATCAACATCAGACGGTAAACCATTTCGATCTCTATTAATGGAAAACCGAGTGCTATAAGCATTATAATTCCGGCCAGTAATGCTATCAGCAGTGGAATAATCAGCAACAACATTGAAGCGATATATTTCCCGAAAATGTGATAATACCTCGGTGCAGAATTTGATAAAGAAAGCCTCAGTGTACCACTTTCCTTTTCTCCACTGATGGCGTCAAAGGTGAAAAGAATTGCTAACAGGCTGTATATTATCTGAATTATAAACAGAAAATCAAGGTTGCCCAGTAATGACAGCTTTGTCTCCTCGAGAGAGTTGGTATTCTCGAATATCATGCCGCCGGTATCCACTTTAAATCCAGAAGGCATGTGCGTTTCGAGGCCATTAATGAATACGCTGAGAGGTTTTGGCTTACGATAGCCTTTAACGGCAAACCGTTGATTGAAAAGCTCCATAAAGTCTCGCTGTATCCATTCTTCGTGGTGAAGCCGGACGGCTTGGTTGTAATCGGAAACGCGTGTTTCATACTTCCTGAAATTGACATACAGTGAGAGCGGGATCAATGTTATCGTTAAAAATATCAACACTAAAAATCTCAAAGAGATAGTATTGTCGAGAAGCTCTTTCTTTATGATATTCAATAACATATTATCCTCTCGTATCTCATGGCTATAACTGTATATAACGGCAAGATTAGTGTCATGTCGTTTCGGCGGTATATCTTTACCGCCTGCTGATCCTGATGCCGAATACCACGATTCCCAGGACAAGCCCGACAAGCGCGAACACCAGTGTCAGTGTCCAGAGTAGCGGCGTTTTTGCCTGTACCTGTATGCGGACTGTCTTGTCCTCTGTCTCGACACGGCGGTTGTCGGCAAGGGCCTCTGTCCTGATCTTTACCTCCTGTGCTCCGACACCGACATCGGTGGGCGGAATGAGCCTGAGATGCACGATCTCTTCCTTCTCCGGGTCGAGCGAGCGGATGAGATCGGGCTCGACTATCGAACGCCAGTTGAGCGGATTGTCGGTCGAAATCCTGATGTTGTCGAGACGGCGTGTGCCGTCGTTCCTGACTGTGATATCCATGCCGATACTGTCGCCGGCGGTGATCTCGTGATAGAGCGAGGGCGCCCTTACCTCAATACGGCCGACACCGCGGGGAACCAGCTCAAGACGTACTTTGCCACCCTGGATAGCGTCGATATCCTCTTGTGAGAACGCGGCGGGATCCTGCCCTGACAATGTCGCATGCTCATCACGGGAAAGGACGAACGCATGGAATATCAGCGGCTTGTCCATGACAATATTCTCGTCTTCGCGGTCGGGAAGGTAGACCCTGAGTGAGAGATTTTTCGTGTTGACCCCCTGCATGAACTTGATCTGCGAAAGCCGCGCATTGGTCGAGCTGTCGATGAAATCATAGCTGACCTGGCGGGGGAGACCCGCGACAAAGAGCGTGTAGCTGTCGTCGCTGTCAGAGAAACGCTCCAGTGTGAGATCGTAGGTCGCCTGCGAGCCGATGTCCGCCTCCTGCGAGAACTGCGAGCTGTAAATGTCCACTATGTCCGCGCTCGAGTCTTTTTCGAGGTAGATGTTACGGCTGTCTTTCCTGCCGCTGTAGTTGAGGCTGACCTGAAGGCTTTCGACATCGCGGAGAAGGCCGAAATCGGCATCGGCGGTTTTGCCCACCTCCAGCGACGGTATTCTAACCTCGTAGGGTGTCCCGATGATTGTCTGGTCCTCCAGATTGATCAGCGAGACGAAAATATTGTAGATCTTTCCCGAGCGCATTTCAGGGGTGAAAACGTCGAAATGCTGCTCGAACTGTTCGAGGTATTCCTGATTGCCCTCCATGGTGCTCCTCAGCGTAATCCTGACCCGCCGTTCGCTGTTCGCATTCTGGTATTTTACCGCTTTTTCTATGATGACATAGGACTGCTGGGAGATCACCTGCAGGATTTTTTTCTGGTATTCGACCTCGGCCTGCAAAAGCCCGTTTTTCGACTGGATGAACTCCGATTCTGAAATGGCCTTGTTCTCGTAGAGCGCGGTGTCGTTCTGGAGTTTTTCCCGCGCTATCTCGTAAGTTGCCCGTGTCTTTTTCAGGTCGAGGAGCAGGGACGCCTGATCATCCTGTGCCTGTGCAAGTGTTGTCAGATGGCAGAAGAAGAGAGCCGTCATCATAATTGTGACAAGAGAGGTGACATGTTTTTTCATGAAATCCTCGATGTTATGAATTCAAGATTGAAAAATCAAAATTTAAGATTAAAAAATGGATTGATTGTATAGGCTAAGCTTGAAAATAAATGCGTCTGTTTTTATTTATGCCCCGATCCGAGTCACTCGCATTCACTTAATCTGCCTCCGCCACATAGCTTCGGTTATTACGGAAATCCCAGAGTGTCAGACGTTTGAGATCGGCTGTCGCCAGCTGATAGGCAATGAACGAGTCCAGATAGCGGAGCTGGTTTTCGGCCAGGCTCTCCTGCTGCTGGCCCAGTTCCTGGCTGCTGATATCGCCGTTTTCGAAACGCATCTTGCTGATATCATAGCTTTTCTGGGCTATTTCATGGTTCTTTTCGTTGATAGTCAGACGGTTGATCGCGTCGGCGACACGTCGGCAGACCGTTTTGACCTCGAGTTCGATTTCTTTCGTCAGGTTCTGACGCTGCAGCTGCTTTTTCTTGAGGTCAACCGTAGCTTTTTCCACCTGTGCCGCGCCCCGCCCCCAATCGAAAACAGGGTAGGAAAATGTCAGGCTGATGCCCCTGTTCGGCGGCCTGTCGATGAAATTGTCAAATGACGAGTCGAACAGTGTGCCGGTCGAGCCGCTGCCTACTGTGCTGACCCCTGTGAGGTCATAGTAGGCGCTGATGTTGCCCGAGATTTCGCGTGTGCGTTTCGCGCGGTCGACACTGATTTCCTGAAGGGCTATTTCGAGCTCTTTTTCCTGAATTTCGTTACGGTTCCCGAGGGCTTTTTCTATGGCGATGTTTTCGTCTATCGGATACGAGTCGTATTCGAGATCGGTGATGATTGCTATGTCTTCCTCGCGGTCGAGGCCGATGAAATGCTTGAACGCTTCCTGTTCCTCCGCGAGCTCGCCCTTGCTTTCCAGAAGGTTGGCCTTGTTACTCGAATTGTTGACCTCGGCTATCAGGAGGTCGCCCTCGGGAATACGTCCCGCCTTGAACATGAGCTGGGCGATACGGTACGCCTCCTCCGAGTTTGCCAGCTTTTCAGTATCGATTTCCACCTCGCGGCTCAGTTTGTACAGCGAATAGAACTGCTCGGTGACCCGGTAGACTATGTTGAGTTGTTGACGGGAGAAAACGTGTGAAGTTAGCTCGAAATTGAACTCGGCCTCGCGGAGGTTTTCCTTTTTCGTGTTTTTCGTGAGGATCGGCTGTCTGAAACTCAGGCTGACACTCGAGGTGGCCTGCTTGCTTTTCAGTGTTTCGTAATCCTTTTGTGCGAGAACAGTCTTGAGATTCTCCTTGTAGAGCTGCGTACTCAGGGCGAGATTGCCCCCGGTGGGAAGCATGTAGGTGAACGAGAGGTCGCCGCCGACCTGTGTCAGGCCGTTCGAGTTGTAGACCGGGAGGCCGTCGGCAAGGTAGGTTGGCTGCACCTGTTCGCTGAGTGAGGGAGCTACAAGCTCGAAATCGATTCGCGGTTTGAACAGTGCGAAATGATAATCATAGGAATGTTTCACCGAGGCGAGATCGTACTCGTATGACTTGATCGTGTAACTGCGCTTGAGCGCGATGTTGATAGCGTCCTGGCAGCTCAGTGTCAGGGTGTCCTGCGCCAATGCTGATGATCCCGCGAAACCCATAACGGCAATGATTGAAAGAACTGTCCGTATTTTTTGTTTCATTCCTGTCTCCCGTGAAATGGTAGATCGTGTAACTGCCACAGTGTAAAAGCGATTATTGTGCCAGCATCTTACGTTGTCGGTAACGGGTTGTGTTTTATGCGATTGTGGCTTATGAATACATTACAGGCCGTAAACTGATTGTATTCAAATCGCCATAAATGGGTAAACGTTTACCCAAGTCGGCATTTTCATGTTCCGTCTGTTTGACCTTGTCGCTGTACTCATTTGAAAGCGGCGAATGCGAAATAGCGGGGCAATTGCAGTAATGCCTTGTATAAGGGGAATGGAATGTGTAGTATACGGGTGTAAATGGCCGGATTGGCATGTTTTTCCCACTGTCTGAACATGCCGGGCTGGAACATGTTCACAGATATTTTCAGGGGCTTGATTGATTATGCCGCAGCGCTTATTTCAAAAGCTGTTCAGGAAAAAGCAGCAGGATTTCAGTGGGGAGTTTGCCGAGTTCAGTCGCTCTCTGACCCTGATTATCGATATCGAACAGCTCAAGGACAATGTGATAGCGAAAATCCGCGAGCTCATCTCGGTCGATACTATCCTGATCTACCTGATAAATGCTGACCTGAACCGCCAGGAGCTTGCCGAGTCACGCGGATTCGAGCCCGATCCGGACAGGAAGTACCACCTGTTTCCGGACGATCCCCTGTGCCGATGGTTCACAGTCAATAACCGCTACCTCCTGATTCCCGGTAACTCTTCAGTGTTTGACTATTTCAACGAGCGGGAGCAGACTATTCTTGCCGAGGCCGGAGTCGATCTCATCTTCCCGCTTTTCGTGATGAACCGTGTGATCGGGCTGGTCTGTCTCGGGCCGAAACGTGACGGCGAATCATTCAGCGGCGAGGAGATCGAACTCCTGAATACACTTCTCAGGCAGGCGGCGTTCGCCTTTGAAAATGCCTATCTTTATCGTCAGCAGAACGCCCGTATCAAGAAAATGTACCGCGCTGACAGGTTGGCGACTATCGGTCAGATCGCGGCAGGTGCGGCTCACGAGATACGCAATCCGCTGACCTCGATCAGGAGTTCCATTCAGTATATACAGAAAGACCTGGAGAATGAAAGAAGCCGTACTCTTGTCACCGAGGTGATTAAGGAGGTCGACAGGATTAATGCCATTATCGAGGGCCTGTTATCGTTTTCTAAACCGGGGAGCCTTCATTTCGAGAAAGTCGCGCTGGAAAAACTTTTCCGGGACACCCTTCAGCTCGTATCCACGACAGCGAACAAGAACAATATCAACATCGAGCTTGTCTGTAATGCCCGTTCACAGGATATTGTCGCCGATTCGTCGCAGCTCAAACAGGTCTTTCTCAACATCATTATGAACGGAATTCAGGCGATGTGCGACGGCGGCGATCTCAGGATCACCATAGATGAAAAGCGCCGGGGCAATGAAACCATGCAGAATGGCGATATGTTTCATATCGAGTTCCTCGACACAGGGCCGGGCATCCCGCGGGAAAACATGGAGCACCTTTTCGACCCGTTTTTCACCACCAAGGCCAACGGCACCGGGCTCGGGCTTTCCATCTCCTATGGCATCGTTCACAAGCACGGTGGCGAAATCGAGATTGACAGCCGGACAGGTGATGAGGACCACGGAACGCGGGTCACCATTTCACTGCCTCTGACACAATAGAACGTTAACGATCAACATAGCAATACAGGGAAGATCAATGCAGCCGAGAATATTGATTGTCGATGACGAGGACGGTATCAGGACGATCCTGAAGGAAATCCTTCTGGATGAAGGCTATCAGGTTTCGACAGCGGCCTGCGGCCAGGAGGCGCTTGACAGCTCCGGAACCGCTGAATCCGATCTTGTTATCATGGACCAGAACATGCCGGGGCTCAACGGTATTGAGACCATGGAACGGCTTCTTGAACGCGATCCGTCCCATACCGTGCTGATCCTGACCGCCTATGGTTCCATTCCGCTCGCGGTGGAGGCGATCAAAAAAGGTGCCTACGATTATCTCGCCAAACCCTTCGATAACGACGAGCTCCTTCTGACCGTGAGACGGGCGCTGGAGCATTCGGCGCTCAAGCGTGAGCTGAAACAGCTTCGCGGCGAACTCGATGAGAAATACCGTTTTGATAACATTATCAGCCAGAGCGCGCCCATGCGGAAAGTGTTCGAGCAGATCAGCCGTGTTTCCGCAACCGGTGCCACCGTTCTCATTCAGGGGGAAAGCGGTACCGGCAAAGAGCTTGTCGCCCGGGCTATCCACTATAACAGCGGGCGTAAAAACGATACGCTGGTGTCGATCAACTGCGGCGCCATCCCGATGCAGCTCATCGAAAGCGAACTGTTCGGGCATGAGGCCGGTGCTTTCACCGACGCGAAAGAGCAGAAAATTGGCAGTTTCGAACGGGCTTCCGGCGGCACGCTTTTGCTCGATGAGATCGGTGAGCTTCCGCTCGATGCCCAGGTGAAACTCCTCAGGGTTCTCGAGGAACACCATGTCACCCGGATCGGCGGGAAAGAGGCAATCCCTGTCGATATTCGTATCATCGCGGCAACCAACAAGGACCTCGAAAAGGAGGTCGCGGAAAAACGTTTCCGTATCGACCTTCTCTATCGCCTGAACGTATTCACGATTACACTGCCGCCGCTGAGGGAACGCCGCGAGGATATCCCGCTGCTTGTTGAGCATTTCATCGGTAAGTACAACAGGAAGCTGGGCCTTTCTGTCGATAATGTGACCGCTGATGCCATGAATGTCCTCGAACAGCATTCCTGGCCGGGCAATGTCCGCGATCTCGAGAACGCCATCCAGAGCGCCATGATTGTCGCCGCCGGGAACAGTATAAAGCTCGCCGACCTTCCCATGCGTCTCAGGGCGCTGAACGAGCAGGATTCACAAATCGAGTCTATGGGGCTGGAGACGTATATGAACGACCGGACCGAACAGCGGGAGCGCGAAATTATCTGCCGTTTCCTCAGCAAATACCGTCAGAGCAAGACGAAAACCTCGGAGGCGCTCAAGATCAGCCGGAAGACTCTGTTCAACAAAATGCGCCAGTACGGAATCGAGTAAAGCGCTTCTTTAATCAAAAGAATTACTCGTAGCTTGCTCCGGGGTTAAACATGTTTTTCCGGCCCCCTTCCTGTCACTCCGTGACATCCTTCCCCCATAGGGGGCACGAGCGCAAGAAGAATCGATACTCCCTTGCCCCCTATGGGGGACACGTAGAGCCGCGAAAGCGCGAGGGACGGGGTTAGGGGGCTGATTTTAATACCCCGGATTTCAATCCGGGGTTGTTCATTTAAATGTGTTATTTCAAAAAACGCTAAAGTTTTTGAAGCAGCTGCCGATAGTATACATGTAAGGCCAGTCCGGCATCAGTAATTCGATCGTTATCCACTATAAGGGAAAAGAGACTATGAGCGACCTTCTTGTGTCAACGAGCCTGAGCAGGCTTCAGATGACAAGTTCCCTGTTTTCGGATTCGACTCTTTCTTCATCGGGCAGCAGTAAAATCGACGCTGTTTTCGATCAGATTGCCGATTCGTACACCTCCAGTATCGACACCAGCCTTCTCACTGACAGCGACAGCGATAGTTCGAGCGGTATCTATTCGGCCCAGTATTCCTCGCTTGCTGCGGCGCTTGCGGCGGATTCAGGCAGTACAAGTTCCAACTCCTTGTATTCTATCGGTCTGTCGAATATCGACACGTCGATTGCTTCGTCTGAAAGCGGTGCTGACACAGAGAGCAGTGAGACAAGCGACAGCAGTGATGCCGCGAATCTCGAACTCGTGATGGCGGCGAGCAGGATGTCGTTATCAGCGGCGAGCGCCCTGTTCAGCGGTGTCGAGTCTTCTGGCAGCAACATCCTCGATCTGTACGGTTGATGGCAGCAGTCACACCCTTGCCATTCCACATACGCCTTTTTTTATCGGCAATGTTGATGTATATTTATGTCCTGATCGCAATACGGTTCAACTCGGACCGTATGTTTTTTTCTAACCGGGACAATCGATGTACAGCTACCAGAAAAACGGGCGTTTTTATGCCCAACATGCAGATGGCATGGAAAAAATCGTCGCCGGGGAGCTAAGTGAACTCGGCGCCTCCCACATAAAAAAATCATTTCGCGGCAGCTATTTCCGTGCTGACAAGCGATGCCTCTATGCGGTGAATTACCGCTCTCAGCTTGTGTCTCGCGTACTTGCCCCCATCATAAGTTTCGACTGCCACAGCGATCGTTATCTCTACAATACCGCCCGAAAGATCAAGTGGCGTGATTTCATGACCGTGGACATGACATTCGCGGTTTTTGCCACGGTGGCCAACAGCCGTATCAGCCATTCCCAGTACGCGGCGCTGAAACTCAAGGACGCTCTCGTCGATTATTTCCGCGAGGAAACTGGCCGACGGCCCAGTGTCGACACCAGGAATCCCGATCTCTGGATCAATCTGCACATCCAGGGTAACAAGGCGGTGATCTCCATCGACTGCTCCGGCGGATCGCTTCACCGGCGGGGTTACCGTGGCGAGGGCCTCGAGGCGCCCATGCAGGAAACGCTGGCTGCGGCTATTGTCAGGCTTACAGAATGGGACGGCGCCCGTCCGCTGCATGATCCGATGTGTGGCTCGGGCACCCTGCTTGCCGAGGCCATGATCCGCTATGCCGGGATGCCTGCATCCATCCTGCGCAGCAGTTTTGGGTTTGAACGTCTGCCCGATTTCAATAAATCAATCTGGAACGCTGAAAAAAAGGCAGCCCAAAAAGCGATGAAAACGCTTCCCGATGGGCTCATTTCGGGCAGTGATATTTCCGGACGGGCGGTCGAGGTTGCCCGCGGGAACTTGGCAAAGCTTCCCGGCGGCAAAAACGTGAAACTCGACCGTTTCGATTTCAGGGATCATCCGGGATTGCCGGACAGTGTGATAATAACCAATCCTCCCTATGGAATCAGGCTCGGCAAAAGCAACGATGTCACGGGGCTTTACCGGGCTTTCGGTGATTTTCTCAAGAGCAGGTGCGGGGGTTCGGAAGCCTATGTCTATTTCGGGGACCGTGACCTGATGCATCATCTCGGACTCGGAACTACATGGAAAAAAGATCTGAAAAACGGTGGTCTTGACGGGATGCTCGCAAAATTCAAGATATATTGAACGGAAAGTGCTTTACTTCGCCGTTTCAAGAACGCAATATTCAAGGGTGCCTCTAATAATTCGCTGAAAAACGTGGTTGATGTGTTCCGGTGATCTGGTAGGATAGTGGAAGTTGTGGCTTATCAGTAAGATACGTCATGATTCCATGAACAATGTCAGGCGTCGAAAGACACGCTCACCGCTAAATGGAATTATTAGAGCTGTTCTCAAGCAGGAAAGCATTCGACAAAAATGAATTTTGCGAAAGGCAACATCCATGAGATATTTTCGCAGCCTCCTCAGTTTTTTCTTTCTCCTCTCTATTCTCAGCAGCACAGTTCACACTCAGAATGACAGCGATATCCGGCTTATCATTCGCGGCGATGATTTCGGTATGACACAGGGCTCGCTGGAAGCTATCGAAAAATCGTTCAATAACGGCTCCCTTTCCTGCAGTGGGATTCAAACCTGTGCTCCCTGGTTCGAGGCCGCCGCCGAAATGTGTGCAAAAAATCCCGGCTGGTGTATCGGTGTCCATCTCACGATCGTCGGTGAATGGCAGGGCTATCGCTGGCGTCCGGTCCTTCCCTGGGACAAAGTCTCCTCTATTGTCGACGAGGACGGTTACCTGTATACCTCGCCTGACGAGCTGAATGCCCACAATCCGAAAATAGAGGAGGTCGAGGATGAGCTTCGCGCACAGATCGATCTCGCGCTCAAACGCGGGATCGAGGTCTCCTATATCGACAACCATTACGGTGCTGTTTCCAAAATTCCGGGCGGCAGAGAGCTGATGGAGCGCCTGGGCAGGGATTACAATGTGCCGGTTTCAGGTTTTAATGGCGAGAAAAACATGAGTATTTCAAAAGTTAAACTCGGGACGAAAATAGCTCATACTGTCGAGCTGCTTTCGGGGCTTGAGCCCGGTCTTTACTGCTGGGTCTGCCATCCGGGAATCGATTCGCCGGAACATGAGGTGCTGATACACACAAATCCGGTTTCCATCTATACGGACGGCACAGTCGGCAAGCACCGGGCGGAAATTACAGAGGTTGTTACCAGTATCGAGCTCAAATCCATTATCATGAAACGGGGTATCAAGCTGACGAATTACCGCGAGATGCACGATGAACTGACGGGGCAATAGTATCGCGCACGTTTCTATCCGGCTCGGATTGTTTTCGGCAGTGCGGGTAACTGAAATTGTAATCGTGGGGAAATGATGGAATATGATACAGGCAGTCAATAGACGTTGTTTTATGAAAACGGCGATTGCAGGGATGTCAGGCCTTGCGATGTCCGCATGCGGCAGCCCGTCTCCTGAGAAAACTGAATCGGCGCAAGCCAAACCGCCGAATATCCTGCTTATCATGGCCGATGACATGGGTTATTCAGATATCGGCTGTTACGGTTCCGAGATCAGGACACCTAATATCGACAGCCTTGCCGATGACGGTATCCGCTTTACGCAGTTCTATAATGCCGCACGCTGCTGCCCGACACGCGCGTCACTGCTCACGGGGCTCTATCCGCATCAGGCGGGCGTGGGCGGCATGGTCAATATCGGCGGTGTCGATAACGGTGCTCCCGGCCCCTATCAGGGCTTCCTGAACGACAACTGCCTGACCATCGCCGAGGTCATGAAGACGGCGGATTATACAACGCTCATGTCAGGGAAATGGCATGTCGGCGAAGCCCGTCCCCACTGGCCGGTCGACCGTGGATTCGACCGCTCTTTCAGCCTCATCAGCGGCGGTGCCAACTATTTCGATATCACGAAGGCGAAAGCCGAGGGTGTCACCCGTCAGATGGCGCTGGACGGTGATCCCTGGACGCCGCCGAAAGAGGGCTTTTACCTCACAGACGCTATCTCCGATCATGCTGTCGAATTTCTGAAGAACGACACGGAGTCTGACAAGCCGTTTTTCATGTATGTGGCCTATACCGCGCCGCACTGGCCTCTTCACGCGCCGCCCGAGGACATCGATAAGTATCGCGGTAAATACAGCGAGGGCTGGGAACTTCTCAGGGAACGCAGATATCAGCGCATGAAAGAGCTCGGGATTATCGATGATTCCTGGCCGCTTTCACCCCTCGATAACGAGGCCGCCAGATGGGATGAGGTCGATGACAAAGAGCTGATGGCGCTCAAGATGGCGGTTTATGCCGCCCAGATCGACCGCATGGACCAGGGTATCGGCCGTATACTGCAAACGCTCAAGTCTCTGGGCAAGGACGACAACACGCTCGTGCTTTTCCTGTCCGATAACGGTGGTTGTCACGAGGGCGGACCGCTTGGGTTCGACAACAGGAACAACGGACTGCCGCCGGGCGGCGTGGATTCATACATGAGTTACGGGCGCTCCTGGGCCAACGCGAGCAACACACCATTCCGCATGTTCAAGCACTGGGTGCATGAGGGCGGTATTGCAACGCCGCTGATCGCCTGCTGGCCGAAAGGTATCGCGCGAAAAGGCGCAATAGACCATGAAGTTGGTCATATTGTCGATATAATGGCAACCTGCTGCGACCTTGCGGGTGCCGATTACCCATCGACAGCCGGGGGGCGGGATATTACGCCGCTCGAAGGGAAAAGCCTTGCGCCGCTGTTCCGCGGCACTAAACGGGAAAGCCATGAGGCCCTGTTCTGGGAGCACATGCACAACAAGGCTGTCCGGAAAGGCCGCTGGAAACTCGTGTCGAAAGATAAGGGCCGCGGGGAGCTCTACGATCTCGAGGCCGATCGCAGCGAACTGAATGACCTGTCGGCTGCGAAAGCGGACAAGGTAAGCGAGCTGAAGGCTGATTATACCGCATGGGCCGCGAAATGTGGTGTCCGGGAATAAGGTAGGGATAATTACAGAAAACAGACTGCCGGGAGATTGTACTATGACTGTTAATACCCGTTCACGACGATATTTTCTGAAAACAGCGGCGGCCGGTGTGTCCGGTTATGCGCTGACCGGTTGCGGCAACCAGAATCCTGCGCAGGATAATGTGAAAAAGGCGGGGCCGCCGAACATAATACTCATCCTTGCCGATGACATGGGCTATTCCGACATCGGCTGTTTTGGCAGCGAGGTGAAAACTCCCAATATCGACCGTCTGGCCTCGAACGGGCTCAGGTTCACGCAGTTCTACAACACCGCGCGCTGCTGTCCGACACGCGCCTCGCTTCTCACCGGCCTGTATCAGCATCAGGCAGGGATTGGCCACATGGTGGATGATGCCGGGTTCGATTCCTACCGCGGCGATCTCGCCCCGAACAGCGTGACAATCGCCGAGGCGCTCAAGGGTGCGGGCTATGGCACCTACATGTCAGGCAAATGGCATGTCACCAAGCATCTCGGACACTGGAGCGGCGACAAGAATCTCATGTCGAAACACAACTGGCCGCGCCAACGAGGATTCGACCGTTTCTACGGCACGATCATTGGTTGCGGCAGTTTCTACGATCCGGTGACGCTTACCCGCGACAACGAGCCGATCGAACAGAATTCCACAGACTATTTTTACACCAACGCGATCACAGACAACGCCATCGATTTTATCAGCGGCCATGTTAACGAAACACCTGACACACCGTTTTTCTGCTATGTCGCATATACCTCGCCGCACTGGCCCATGCACGCTCTCGAAAAGGACATTGCCAAATACAAAGGCCGTTTCGACAAGGGCTGGGACACGCTCCGAAAGGAACGCCTCCAGCGTATGATCGATCTCGGGATCATTAACCCGAAATGGGCGCTGACACCGCGGGACGGGAATGTGCCCGCGTGGGAGGACGCGAAAGACAAGCAATGGGAGTGCCGTCTCATGGAGGTCTATGCCGCCATGATCGATAACATGGACCAGAATATCGGCCGCCTACTCGACAGCCTCGAATCTCAGGGGAAACTCGATAACACGCTCATATTTTTCCTTTCCGACAACGGCGGTTGTGCCGAGAACCTCAATTACTCGATGGATGACGCGAACAGGCCCATGTTCGTGCCCGCGAAAACAGTCGATGGCCGTCCAGTCAAAGGTGGCAACAGCGACCACACTTTAATGCCGGGCCCGGAGGACACCTACCAGAGCTACCGGACACCGTGGGCGAACCTGTCCAACACGCCGTTCCGACGATACAAGCACTGGGTGCATGAGGGCGGTATCTCGACGCCGCTTGTTGTACATTGGCCTGCCGGGATCGAGGCACGGGGCGCGTTTCGCAAACAGCCGGGCCACCTGATCGACATCATGGCCACCTGTGTAGACGTTTCCGGCGGCAGCTATCCTGTTAGCCGCGAGGGAGTGCCTGTTCAGTCCATGGAGGGCAGGAGCCTTCTTCCAGCGTTTGCTGACCGGGAGATCGAACGCGAGGCCATCTACTGGGAACACGAGGGCAACCGTGCAGTCCGCCGCGGCAAATGGAAACTGGTGTCGAAATTCCCCGGCGACTGGGAGCTCTATGACCTCGAGGCCGATCGAAGCGAACTAAACGATCTCGCGAAATCGGAGCCCGAAAAAGTCGGCGAACTTTCGGCGCTCTGGGAGGCCTGGGCCGACCGTGTCGGCGTGGTACGGGATTTCAATAAGATCCGCGAGGGCGTAAAAGAGTTCAGAAAACACTACAATAACAGGACATTGGCGGAGAAGTAATTTTCGTTGACATAATAGCCATATTCAAGTATATTCATGAAAGCATACCCGCCGCGCCTCTGCTTGCATGCGTACTTCGGTGGGTTTTTTTATGGGATTCCCAATGAATTATTCAAAACCTCCCCTGACAACGTTTCAACAGGCAGAATTGATATTATCAAGAGGTCTGGAGGCGGAACGTTCAGATCTCGTCGATGTACTTGAGGCGATTAGTTATTACAGATTGAGCGGTTATCTCTATCCATTCCGACAGGAAAACGATCTGTATGTTTCAGGGGCGACACTTGATAAGGTTTTGAAAATATATTCGTTTGACCAAAAACTACTTCTATGCTGTCTTGATGCTATTGAAAAAGTTGAAGTTGCAATCAGGACCGCGATAGTTTACCGTTTTGTGCATTGTTATGGTCCTTTTGGATATTTGGACTATATAAATCTAAATAATCTTTCCAAAGAAGGGCATATTGAATGGTTATTTCGAATAAAAACGGAAACATCCAGAAGTAAAGAACGATTTGTTCAGCATTTTTTTAGAAAGTATGGTGAAAATCATGAATATTTGCCATTATGGATGGCTTCTGAGATAATGAGTTTCGGCTCAATACTGACATTGTACAAGGGAATGAATGATGATTTGAAAAAGGAAGTTGCAGTGAATTATTCAGTGCCGGACAAAGTTTTCAAATCTTGGCTTATATCTATCAACTCGGTCAGAAACATCTGCGCTCATCATGGCCGTCTTTGGAATCGCGAACTTGGATACAAACCATTATTACCTTCTTTGCGTAAATCCCCTGAATGGCATACTCCTGTTTCCATACCTAATAACAGAGTTTTTGTAATCCTTAGCATCCTGAAATATCTTGTATCTCTTATAAAACCAGAATCCACATGGTCTGATCAGTTGGTGAGTTTTCTTGGCGAAAACTCTGATATTGATCGCAGCTCAATGGGATTTCCGGAAGAATGGACAGAGTTGTTTCTTTGGAAATAAACAAAAGAAAGTATAATTATGGCACAACACAGATCATTTCTGATAAAACCGGCGTCGTGGGACTGTAACCTCGCCTGTGACTACTGTTTCTACAAGCGGACAGTCGATACCTATCCAGATGACGAGCCGCATCGCATGAGCGAGGAGACTTTCGAAAAACTTGTCGAGCGTGCCCAGCTCGAGGAGACGCAGACCATTTCCTATATCTGGCAGGGCGGCGAACCCATGCTCATGGGCCTCGATTTCTACAAGAAAGCCATCGAAATACAGGAAAAGCACCGCAAGCGTGGACAGCAGATATCGAACACGCTCCAGACCAACGGCATCCTTATCGACGACGATTGGGCGAAATTCCTCGCCGAACAGAACATGCTGGTGGGCGTCAGCGTGGATGGCCCGAAAGAACTTCATGACATCCACCGTTTCGATTACGCGAAGAAGAGCGCTTTCGACAAAGTGCTCCGGGCGGTCGAGCTTTTCGAGAAGCACAATGTCGAGTACAACATCCTTTCGGTCGTGACTATGGAAACGGTGGACAAGGCGAAAGAAATATACCGCTTTCTGCGCGAGCAGGATTTCCACTACCTCCAGTTCATCGACTGTATCGAGGCGGACGGCGACGAAATATTCCCGTTCACGCTCAAGCCCGAGGCATACGGCAAGTTCCTCTGCGAGCTGTTCGACGAGTGGTTCGAGGAGGGCTATCCCTATGTTAGCATCCGCCTCTTCGACAACATTCTCCAGTACCGTGCCGGGATGCAGCCGGAATGCTGTATGTACAAAAATGATTGCGGCGCATATTACGTAGTCGAGTACAACGGCGACATTTATCCCTGTGATTTTTTCGTGCAGGATGAATGGCTTCTGGGCAACGTTTTCATCAGCGGTTTCGATGCGATCGACGAACACCCGCTGCACAAGAAATTCATGACCCTACGAAGCCTGCCACACGATGCCTGCGAGAAATGCGAGTGGCTGGGATTCTGCCAGCGCGGCTGCATCAAATCGAGGGCTTTCCCCAACGAGGGCTACGAATCGCTGAATTATCTTTGCAAGGCATACAAGATGCTGTTCGAGTACACAGACGAGCGTTACGATTTCCTGTCATGGGACATCATCCGCCGTCACCGCGGGCTGCCTGCGCCGACCGATGTGGGCCGTAACGATCCATGTCCCTGCGGCAGCGGTAAGAAATACAAAAAATGCTGTGAAAAATACGAACATATCATGAAGAAGTGACAGCGAACGTAATATATCCTGGCATTTCTGCTTATTTCAATATGATAGCTCAACGCCAACAGGTGAGGTGCGTTATGGGGTACAGATACAGCCGTCGTGAGTTCTGTTTGAGCTCGGCAGTTGCGGCACTGTCACCGACAGCACTGTCGTGCGGCAGTACCGTAAGCAAAAAAGAAAGACCGAATATTCTCTGGATCACCAGCGAGGACAACAGCCCCCTGCTCGGCTGTTACGGTGACGATTTTGCCGATACGCCGAACCTTGACCGGCTTGCCTCGGAGGGTGTACTCTACGAGAATGCTTTCGCCAACGCCCCGGTCTGCGCTCCTGCCCGCAACACCCTTATTACCGGCATGTATGCCTGCTCTCTGGGTACCCATAACATGCGGAGCGCGAATCCTATTCCTGCAGATTTCAAATTCTTCACGCAATGTCTGCGTGAGTCCGGTTATTATTGCTCGAACCGTCGGAAAGAGGACTACAACACGATCAAGCCGGATGGTGCCTGGGATGATTCCAGCCGTGAGGCAACCTGGAAAAACCGCGCGCCGGGCCAGCCGTTTTTCAGCGTGTTCAATCACACTGTCAGTCACGAAAGCTGCCTGCATAGAATCGAACCGACCGTACATGACCCGGCAAAAGTGACACTGCCGCCTTACCATCCCGACACGCCGGAAATCAGACGCGACTGGGCGCAGTATTACGATAAGGTCACCGCACTGGACCGTCAGGTGGGTGAGCTCCTTGCTGAGCTCGACCGAGACGGCCTCGCGGAGGATACAATCGTTTTCTATTACGCTGACCACGGCGGTGTGCTGACACGGAGCAAACGTTTCCTCTACGATTCCGGTACACATGTCCCGCTGATTATCAGGTTCCCGGAGAAATTCAGGCACCTCGCGCCCTCCGGGCCGGGAACGAAAACGGACAGGCTGGTCAGTTTTGTCGATTTCGGGCCGACAGTGCTGAGCCTCGCCGGTGTCGATATACCGGCGAACATGCAGGGAGAGGCGTTTCTCGGCGCACAGGAGAAGCCGGAACGCGATTATGTCGGCCTTTTCCGCGGGCGTATGGATGAGCGTATTGACATGATGCGTGCCGTGCGTGACAGGCGATACAAGTACATCAGGAACTACTACCCGCACCGTCCCTGGGGCCAACATCTCAACTATCTCTGGCGCATGAAAACGACACAGGTATGGGAACGGATGTACCTCGACGGAAAAACTGCCGGGCCGCAGAATTATTTCTTCCAGCAGAAACCGGCAGAGGAGCTATATGACACTCTTGAAGATCCGCACGAGGTTGAGAACCTTGCCCGGAACATGGACTACGCGGACAAGCTGCAAGAAATGCGTGCTGCGCTGAAAGACTGGATTTTTGACATCCGCGATGCCGGTTATATTTCAGAGGGTGAGATGATAGAGCGTTCCGCGGGAGAGCCACCGTATACCATGACGCACGATCCCGAACGATATGACCTCGATACGCTTTTCGATGCGGCGGAGAAAGCCTCGAACGAGGACCCTGCCTGGGCGGATCGGATAATCGGAATGCTGACTTCCGGTGACAGCGGTATCCGTTATTGGGGAATGCAGGGCTGTCTGATGCACGGTCAGGATATGATGGCGGCGCGTGAGGCTGTGCGGACCTGCCTTAATGACAGCTGTCCCGATGTGAGGATTTCAGCCGCGGAATGGCTCTGCTCGATCGGTGAAATGGACCCGGCTCGTCAGGTGCTTGCAGACCTGCTCGATCACGCGAACGAGTGGGTGTGTCTCCATGCGGCCAATGTGCTCGACTATCTCGGCGAGGACGCCAAAAAATATACCGGGCTCATGCGGGAGCATCTCGACGACAAATCGGGCTATATCCAGCGCGTGATGCAGAAAGCGCTCACCGACCTGGGCGAAAAATTTCCGAATCAGGAAACGTGGCCGAAAAAATGATGCTGATCGAGGTGTCTCTCAGCGTGCCCATTCGATCCTGTTCAGGCCTGGCCTGATATTTTTGACAGTCGAACGTTCCTGATCTTTCAGGATGAATGCCTGACCTTCGTCGCTTTTCCAGCGCAGGGTCAGACGGCCGTGCTTGTCGGTCGCCCCTCTGAACCATGTCCGCTCGCGGTCAAGTTTCTCGCTTGCCTGCACCCATTGTGCCGGTTTCCCTGCACGGTCTGCGAGTTCCAGTATCGCAATATGTTCTTTCAGTGTCAGTACGACCGATTCCGCATCGACCGCAACTGAATACTCGCCTGCGCTGAGATCGACACGAGTCCCCCTGATATTCGCCGGTGAGGCGGTCTTTTTCCCGTTGATAATCACGCTCTTTCGTTTCCAGGGAAGGATGATGCGGCTGTTCTCGGAGATCGTAACGCTACCGAGCCCTGTCCCGCTGTCCCAGTGAAGTGTCGCTGGTGAGTCAGAACTGAATGTCAGTCCTCCGATCGCAGCCTCGATGCTGTCGACCAGCAGCAGTTCTTTCGGGAATGCGTGTATGTCCGCATGGGAGGGCAGACTGCCACTGCCGGAACCGATCTCGCCATCGGCAAAATTCATTGCCGCTACAGTGCCGCTGAAACCCTCATGTTTGCCGTACAGCACCAGCCAGTTTTCGTTTCCCTGCCTGAGAAGCGCACCGTTTTCCTGCCCCCTGACAATTTCCGGATAATCCTGTCCACCGCTGCCTTTTTGACGTGGCCTGAGCACGGCGAGATAGTCCTGTGACGGTTTGTGATGCACTTTAATCCAGCGGTAGGGCCCGAAACGGGGGCGGGTCGCAGGTGTCTGGATGTTCCATGTCTTTTTCGCCGAGGCGAGGACTTTCCAGTGGTCCGAATAATAGACCGGGATGTTGCGGGCACGGTCGGTGTTGGGCAGGATGGGGTAGACCGGCATGACCTTGAATGTATCGGGCACTCCCACTTGCCAGTCGAGCCAGTCGTGTTCGCCGATACGGTTCGGATTTTGCCAGAGCGGGCTTTCATGCATTGTGACCGGGCGCTCCAGTTCAACACCTTCCCCCCAGACAACAGAGGTGCCCTCGCCGATCATGAGCGTATGAGGGAAATAGCCGGTGCCTGACAGGTCGCCGGGCCGCCAGCCCCAGGCATACTGGTACTGCCAGAGGCAGACCCCGCCACCCTTGACATAGTCCCAGAGTTTTTCACGGAAATTGAACAGGTCGCGGTCGCGGACAAGTGTGGCGAAATGCCCGACAACAATGCTGTCATAGCCCGAAAGATCACCGTCGAGATCACGATAATCGAGGTAGTCGAAATCATAGCCGAGCTTTTCGAGCACCGAAGCTGTCTGGCCGTCTGTGGCGATCAGGCCGATCCGTTTCGGTTTCGACGGGTAGCAGAGAATATTCTCATAGATTTTACGCGCGCCGGGATGATTGCTGTCAAGAATCTGGCGGGCGATATCGAGCGTATTGAATACGAAAGAACCCTCCCCGTACGGGCAGGCAAGGACAAGCGGCCAGTCCGCGCGTATGCTCTCCAACGGCCAGTCGACAGTCAGGTCGAGCGGCTCCTCCTGGAGAAAATCGACACGGAGGTCGACGCCGTCGCGGTTTGTGAGGACAATAGCATTGCCGTCCTGCACCACACGTTCGGCGGGCATGTGAAGGTTCCACTGGAGCGGATAGGATGAACGCACCTGGTCGCGGATCAGCACGATATCCGGTTTGAGATAGAGAATATGGCGCACATTGAAATCGGCTGGCAACCCGACCTCCCAGTTGCGGACAGTGCCCGCGGCATAATCCAGTTTCCCACCGGTCACAAAATGCGTGAGACCGTCCGAATAGTGGTCGCGGCTCAGGCTCTCGTCGATATTTCGATCGCTTTCCAGTGCGGGAATACCGTATTTCGCCTCGGGGATCACTATGCCGTCACCGGCGCCGTCGAATGTAACGACACTATTGGCGAAATCGATCTGGTCACGCATCCGCCGCGACCACATGTAGGACGAGCAGCCGCGGGTCAGGATTAAGGGATGTCCCCGCCAGATGAATGAGAAATCGCCGTGATTCGGCTGATGGTGCATGGTTTTGTTCGAGGTGCCGGGCTCCGCGCCGAATGTCGCGAACAAAAAGCTCTCGTCTACCGCACCGAACTTATGACGGAAAAGCGCATAGCCCATGCCGGGGCTGTAACTCGTGTATGCCGGTTCGGCAGCGCTGATCGAGGTGTCGACGAAGATCAGGCTTTCAGGCGCAAGCGGCGCATCGAGTTTCTGCCAGCACCATATCCATTCACGTGCAGCCTGCGGCTCGTTCTCTTTGTACACGGGAGCCGCCCAGGAAAGAATGGTCGCTCGGTTTTCCCACCAGTGGGAATCGTCGGCAGCCAGCATGGTGGGACGGTTGGGATCATCGATGCCCGGAACTGGAATGCTCTCCGCGAAAAATCCCAGCAGTGCACGAAGCCGCTCGTCGGCAAAGAAATCCTGCCGCCCCGCGTTCTTCAGCGCTTTCGCAAGCATGAAAAGTTCCCGAAGCACGCCGCCCGCATACCGCGGGTTCTCTGCCCAGGCGCCGCCCGGACGTGATCCGAGGCTGAGAATCCGCTCGTAATAGTCCTCACAGTATTCCACAATTTCTTTCGAACGCGGATTGCCGGGGAACGCGAGGCCGTAGAGCCCCATCGCAAGAAGGCGGTGGACATTCATGTTCGCGATCACCCAGTCGTCCATGTCGGCGGGGAGATAATCGGTCTGGTGGGTGAATCCGGCGCCGAGATGGTCCCTGCCCTCGTTGAGGTAGTGTTTCATGCACCATGCGAGCGTTTCCTCGATCTCGCGTATGTCCTCCGTGCTGTAAACACCACTGTCTTTTGTCATGTTATAGGCCAGAACTGTCGAAACGACACGTCCCGGACTCCTGAGAATCCAGATATCCACCATGTAGGGGATGTATTTTTTCAGGAACGTCAGATTCTCCCGGATAAGTTCTCTGCTTGTCTCGGCATGGCGCTGTTCACCGTTCAGGAGATAGAGGACCGGTGCGGCCTCTGCCGGGGTGTTTGCCTGAAGCGAGGAATAGTAGCTTTTCAGCGGCTCCTGCTGGATACGGGCCCTGATAGCGTCCAGTTCACGTTCTGATGTCAATATCGACGGGGCGGCAAACACGTATGTCTGCATGAGGAGCGACAGGATTAACGATAACAGTGTGGTGCTTAACAGACGTTCGATAGTGCCGGGTAGGAATTTTTTCATGGCGGCTCCGGATTATGTTATGGTTTCTCGGATATTTCGATGTCTGGTGCTGAATTGAATAGTACAGCTTGGGGAAGGTCCGGGCAAGATGAAATTTTTTGTGTTTACGCCCAAAAGAGATCATGTCTGTCACATTGGCGCCTGTCCGGAGACAGGCTGGCCTTTTTAGCTGTCAAAAGGTCCAAAGCATTGTTATAATTGTATATTACGGCAATATGGTTATGACCGTTTCGGTATGTTATGACAGATATTTTACGGAAAAATAGTGGATTATGATCTGTGTCATATCCGTATCTCATTTCAACGATACAACAGATACGGTATATGTGAATATTAAAAAGTTTCATTGGAAGTGGAGTGGTGTTGTATATTATTAGTAAGCGTTACTCTTACCATTAATGTAAATTTCCCTACATAGAAATGGCAGGTGTGAACGATGAAAAACCTCTCCCGTATCTTTGTCTCTGTTCTCGCCGTTTTATTTCTTTCTTATCCATTACATGTGTACGCCCAGGACCTTTTCTGGGACACCAGCCCTGCCGGAAGCGGCTCTGTCTCCGTTTCCCCCGCGGGGCCTTATGTTGACGGTCAGACCGTGTCTGTGACCGCTGTTCCGGCCAGTGCCGACTATACTTTCAGCGGGTGGGGTGGTGCCGCCTCGGGTGCGGCGGTGACAACTAATGTCCTTATTTCCGGCGACACATATGTCACGGCCATTTTCACCTACAATCCGCCGCTTGCCCAGTATACGCTGAGTGTTTCTGCGGCTCCAGCGGCAGGCGGCACGGTAAACGGCAGCGGCACGTATGCTGAGGGGAGGAATGCATTTGTATCAGCCGCACCGTCGGCAGGCTATGTGTTTACGGGCTGGAGCGGCCCGGTAAACGATACATATGCCGTATCGACATACGTAGAAATGTGGGGCAATTACAGCGTAACAGCCAATTTCGAGCCCGAGCCGATTACACAGTATACCGTTAACGTGTCGGCTGCCCCTGCTGTGGGCGGTTCTGTTAGCGGAGGGGGGACCTACGACGAGGGGGCGAATGCCACATTGACGGCTTCACCGGCTGCCGGGTACTATTTCGCAGGCTGGACAGGTGATTATACCGGGACTGCAAATCCGGTGAATCTGACTGTGTATTCCAATATGAATGTCACGGCTAATTTTGAGGCCGAACAGGTTCCGCAGTACAACCTGTATGTCATGTCGTCCGGCGGCGGTTCCGCGAGCGGTGACGGCACATTTAACGAGTTCAGCTATGCAAGCATTACGGCCACTCCCGATCCCGGCTATATATTTACCGGCTGGTCAGGCGATTTTACGGGGACTGCAAATCCGGCCTCGGTGTATATGGATGCCAACAAGGTAGTGACCGCGAATTTTCAGCTTGAGACAGTCCAGTATACCTTGACAATGAATGCTGCGGCAGGCGGCTCCAGTTCCCCTGCAGACGGCACGCATACATATAACGAGGGTGATCCGGTGACAATTAGTGCGACGCCGGACAACGGTTATATTTTCACGGGCTGGAGCGGCAGTTATTCCGGTTCTGACAACCCTGCTACAATCTACATAAACAGCAATATGTCGATAACGCCCGTTTTCGCGCTCGATGGCGGCGGTGTTACAACGTTCAACCTGACAGTCAATGCTATGGCTGGCGGCAATGTGGCCCCTGCGCCGGGAACGTACACCTATAATGAAGGCGATTCCGTTTCCTTGAGCGCAACACCTTTGGCCGGCTACGTGTTCACTGGCTGGAGCGGTGACATCGGCGGAACTGCCAATCCCACAAGTTTCAATATTTACAGCAATATGTCGGTGACTGCCAATTTTGAGGCTCAGGCAGTTCAATATACACTGACCATGAATGCGGGCACGGGCGGCACCTGTAGCCCCGCGCCCGGAGCCTATTTTTACAACAGCGGCGACCCGGTGTCAATAACCGCGATACCGGATAACGGTTACAAATTCACAGGCTGGAGCGGCAGTTATTCAGGCGCCGACAATCCCGCCACGATCTACATGGACAGCAACAGGAGCATAACGCCTGTTTTCGCGCTCGATGACGGCGGAGGAGCCGCTGAAACGGTGTCCGTGCCTTACGCGGCCTCAGGTCCTGCTGCAGTCGAGACCGGAATTTCTGAAACCTACTCGAGCGGCGGAG
The DNA here is from genome assembly GCA_963668435.2 of Candidatus Latescibacterota bacterium. Lineage (GTDB taxonomy): Bacteria > Latescibacterota > Latescibacteria > Latescibacterales > Latescibacteraceae. The sequence goes on along the minus strand of CAXXSC010000008.1, from coordinate 1,361,259 downwards.
CTGTCAGCAGTGAGGGGCACAGTGTCCAGTACAGTTTCGACTGGGGGGACGGTTCGAGCTCAGGCTGGGCGGCGGCAGCGACTGCCAGCCACAGCTGGATGTCTGCGGGAACCTACTCCGTAGTCGTATATGCCCGCTGTTCCGAGCACACTGATATCATTTCTGCGCCGAGCGGCAACTACCAGGTAGTTGTCAGCGATGCAGGCGGGGGCGTAACAAGCTACACGCTCGCCATGAGTGTTTCTCCCGCAGGCTCCGGCAGCACCGATCCCGCGGCAGGCGGCACCTACAACAGCGGTGATACGGTGTACCTGTCTGCGTATCCAGCCGCTGGTTACGTGTTCGACTACTGGACTGTCGGTGCTCAGGTCATCTACGATCAGTATACCCAGATAACTATGGACGGGAACAAGACCGCCACCGCCAATTTCAAACAAGGGAGTACCAGCAGCGGTGTCTACACCCTGAATGTCTCGTACGATCCAGCAATGGGGACGGTGACGAAATCGCCGGAAAAGGCACTGTATGATATCAATGAGGTAGTGACCCTGACAGCGGCACCGTATGCGGGGTTCAGTTTCGATAACTGGAACGGTGACCCTGATAAGACCGCGACGCAATTAATGGTGACAATGACCGGCGATATGAATGTCGCGGCCAATTTTTATGCCGACAATACCGTGTATTACACGGTGACGACTTCCTCGGCTCCCGCGATAGCGGGATGGGTGAACCGATATCCTGACAAAGCCCAGTATGCTGACGGCGAAAGTGTTCAGCTTGTGGCCGCGGAAAACGCTGGATACCAGTTCAGTCACTGGAGCGGTGATGTCTCTGGCACCGATTATTCAGTCACCTTGACTGTCGACAAAAACCTTTCTGTTATCGCGAATTATATCGAATCCTCCACGGGCCTCGCGGTTACATTCGAGGTTCAGCCTGCCGGGGGCGGCTGGATCAGTGTCGTTCCTGAATCGGGCCCCTATGAGACCGGAACAGTAGTCGAGTTTACCAGTCATGTCAATCCCGGATACATGTTCTTGAATTGGGGCGGCGATCTCAGCGGGACCGCGGCGACAAAGACCTTTACTCTCGGGACTTCGAACATTCACGCAATCGCCTATTTTGAGGCGGAGGCGGCCCAAGCTAACTCGCTTCCGGATGCGTTTACCAACCAAAACTATTATGCTGCGCTGCCCCTGCCTGATCCCAGCAGGTCTGTCAGTTCAATTACGTTGCAGCAGGGGCCGGGATGGCTGACACTCGATGCCGCGACAGAGTCGCTTGGCGGAATGCCCGCTGCGGCTGATTACGGGCCCGGCTATACGGTGTCCATTTATGTGAGCTATGAGGACGGCGGTTCCGAAACTCTCAATTTCAGGATAGATGTGATCGACAGCGCCGGGGGAACTTCCGACGAGACCATTTCAGCGCCCTCTATAGTACAGGGCCCTGACACGGTAGCGACTGGCGTGATGTCATATTTTTCGGCAAGCGGCGCGGTCAGCAGTCTCGGCAATGATATCGAGTACATGTTCTTCTGGGGTGACGGCGGCAGTTCGAGCTGGACACCCTCCTCGGCAAACCATGCCTGGATGACTGCCGGCACCTATGTGATTACAGTCCAGGCCCGCAGTATCAACAACCCCGAAATCATGTCCGCGGTGTCCGGCGGGAAAACTGTTGTCGTCAGCGAAACCGGTGCAGGTGGCGAGGGCACGCTGGTGCTCTCGTCCGAGGTTGTCCCTGCCGGAGCGGGAGCGGTGAACCCGGCCTATGGAACCTATAACGAGGGTGATGTGGCGTCTCTCAGTGCGGCGCCGATGGCAGACTATGTGTTTTCTCACTGGTCGGGTGATATCGAGGGCATAAGCGATATCAATGCGCCGTCCATCTCGTTCAGCATGACAACGGCAAGGCATCTCATCGCGAATTTCATCTTTAACGATGGCGCTGGCGGCACAACGGGCAACTTTAACCTTGCTGTTACGGCCATTCCCGCGGCCGGAGGTACCGTATCGCCCGCTGGCGGCAGTTATTTCGACGGGGAGATTGTTACGCTCACGGCGACTCCCGCCGCTGGTTATGTGTTCGATTTCTGGTCGGGTCCTGTCGATGCCGCAAGCATGTACACCAGCAGTATCAGGGTGACAATGGACTCGGACAAGGTATTCACCGCCAATTTCAAGATGGGTGCGGCCTCGGGCGGTATATACAGCCTTATGACAATGGTTGAACCTGCCGGGGCCGGTTTTGTCACCCGTAATCCCGAAAGGGCGCTTTATGACGACGGTGAGCAGGTGCATCTGGATGCTGTTCCGGCTCAGGGCTACCGTTTCAGCCACTGGAGCGGTGACGTGACAGGGTATTTCCCTACACTCGATCTGTCAATGGATTCGAGCAAATCGCTGACAGCCCATTTTGCAGAACAGTATTTGTACACAGTGACCACGGAGGCCATGCCCCCCGAGGCGGGCTATGTCGTGAAAGCGCCTGAAAAGGCGGAGTATGAGCTCGGCGAAAAGATTCAGCTTACCGCCATGGTTAATGAAGGCTGGATGTTCAGCCACTGGAGCGGTGACGTTTCGGGAACGGAGCCGAGTATTTCCGTTTACATTTTTGGCGGGAAACACGCCATTGCCAATTATGTCTCCTCCACACCGCAGATCATGGCGCTGCCGGACGCGTTTGTGAACCGGGACTATGCACAGGTAATGTCGCTGCCCGATCCGGTACGGATCGTTTCGAGCAGGGCCCTGATGAATGCACCTGCCTGGATGACTTTCGATAGTGACACCGGTATGTTCGGCGGATTCCCCGGTTCAATTGACAGCGGCAGCGGATTTCTGGTCAAAGTCAATGTGGTATACGACGATGGCGGCAGTCAGGATATCGAGTACACATTGAATGTTATCGACGATGGCGGCGGGATAGTGCCGGGTGATGAAACGAAACTGCCGCCCGCGATGGTCAACCAGCAGTATGAATTTTATCTGCCGCGTGAAACGGGCAGTGAGATATTCACGCTTGTGGGAGGGCCTGGCTGGCTGATGTTCGATGCGGCAACGGTTCGTCTTTACGGTATGCCCGCCGCCGCTGATGCAGGAGAGAACTTCACCGTAACGTTGAATATTACGGACAGCGAGGGATCGGAAACAAAGAACCTGTCTATCGATGTCTATGATGAGGGCGGCACAACCGAGCCTATGAAACTTCTCGAAGCGTATGTCGGTGAAGCATATGTTTATACTTTGCCGGCGCCCGCCCGCCCGGTATCATCGCGGAGTCTTCTCGAGGCTCCTGGCTGGATAACTTTCGAACCGGCTACGGGAATGATCAGCGGTACGCCTGCCGCTATTGATATCGGCAATGGCCTGATTGTCAGGATACAAGTAAGCTATACGGACGGGGGCAGTGAGGAACTGTATTTCATGCTCGATGTGTTTGATGTCGGGTCAAGCGGTAACGAGGGCCGTCTCCCCTCCGCGGTTGCCAATCAGCAGTATGAGTTTTACCTTCCGAGAGAATCGGCAGATGATGTTTTTGCGCTGGTGAGCGGGCCGGGTTGGCTGATGCTCGATATTGCACAGGCACGCTTTTACGGTATACCCGCCGCAGCTGATACAGGGACGGATTTCCCGGTCACTGTTTCGCGCACCAGCAGCAGCGGCACGGAAACGAAACAGCTGTTCATCGATGTCCTCGCTGAAGGTCCCGGCGGTGAACCGCCCTATATTCTGACGGTCAATTTCGATCCTGCCATGGGATCGGTTACCCGCGATCCCGACAAGGCGGAATATGATGCCGATGAAACAGTCATGTTGACGGTGGCGCCGGTTCCGGGTTTCGTGTTCCATGGCTGGAGCGGAGATTACACCGGGACTGAGCCGAGCGTGACTATTGTCATGTCGCGGGACATGTCTATAACCGCAGCTTTCATGCCGGAAGGAAGTGCGCCCGGCGAGATGGAACTGCCCCCGGCAATGGTGAATATCGAGTATGCCGGAGTCGTTCCGCTGCCTGATCCCATGCGGATTGCCACGGGCTACACGAAACTCGATGGCCCGTCGTGGCTGGTAGTTGAAACTGCAAACGGCATTCTCTCTGGCATGCCTGCCGCTGCTGACATGGGTGACGACCAGATTGTAAAACTGCAGATCAGTTATCAGGACGGCGGCGTTGAGGAGCTCACCTACACGATCGATGTCTATGACAATGGCACAGTGCCCGGCGACAATGCTCTACCTGCGGCCTATGTGAATGAGGAGTATGCCCACACTCTGCCGCTTCCCGGCCCGGCCCGTACGGTGAGAAGCCTGAGTATTCAGGAGGGCCCGTCCTGGCTGACACTCAATTCTGCATCCGGAATGTTCAGCGGTATGCCCGCGGCGGCGGATATGGGATACGGTTACATCGTGCGTGTGAAAGTCGAATACGAGGACGGCGACAGCGAGGATCTGAGTTACATGCTCGATGTGATCGACAAGGGCGCTGTTCCGGGTGAGATGGAACTGCCCCCGGCGATGGTGAATATGGAGTATGCCGGAGTCGTTCCGCTGCCTGATCCCATGCGGATTGCCACGGGCTACACGAAACTCGATGGCCCGGCGTGGCTGGTAGTTGAAACTGCAACCGGCATTCTCTCTGGCATGCCTGCCGCTGCTGACATGGGTGACGATCAGATTGTGAAACTGCAGATCAGTTATCAGGACGGCGGCGTTGAGGAGATCACCTACACGATCGATGTCTATGATGATGGCGGCACAGGCCCTGAGTGGCCCGAGCAGCTCCCGGATGCATATGTCAATCAGGTGTATTCGCATTTCCTCAGTAAAGAGGATCCTGATGCCGTGCTGAAAATAGTCAGCGGCCCGTCTTGGCTCAGCCTTGATTCAGGGACTGCCGAATTCCGAGGCACACCGGCGGCAGCTGATGCCGGCCTGGCGCAGATGGTCAAGGTTGCGGTGACCACCTCCGAAGACGAACAGTTTGAAATTATATTCTATATCGATGTGTTGGAATCGGGCGGTGCTGCTGATATGGACGTGCCCGTAATTGTTACGGAGTTTCTGCCTGAGGCTGTTGTTCTGATGTCCTACAGCACGACCGTACTGGTCAGTGATGCCGATGCGAATGACAGTCATGTGTTTTCACTGCTTGAAGCTCCCGCGTGGCTCCAGATTGAAGCCGGGGGGCGTTTGTACGGCACACCCGCGGCCGCGGATCTTGCTGATGAGATTGCGGTAACGGTCATGGTCACAGACAGCAAAGGGCTTTTCGACCAGCGGACTTTCATGCTGAAAGTTCTCAGCGAGGGAAGTGTTACATCGAACACACCGCCGGTCATCGAGACTGCCGCCCTTCCTTCCGCTGTTACCGGGGAGCAATACAGCGCGGTGATATCGGCATATGACAACGATATTAATGATAAACTGACATTCACGCTTGAGAGCGCACCTGCCTGGCTCAAAATCGATGCCGAAACAGGGCGGCTTTCCGGTGCTCCCGCCACGGATGATGTTGGCACCGCAGTCTCGGTTGTCGTTAGTGTCGTTGACAGCTTCGGGGCTGTAACACAGCAAACCTTTACGTTCGCGGTGAATTATCCTGAACCGGTTGATCGGAACACGGCCCCCGCTATCACGACCAGCAGTCTGCCCGATGCGGAGGTTGGCGAGCAGTATGCGGCGACAGTACGGGCAAGCGATCCGGACAGTGGCGATGCACTGACATTTTCACTGGTAAGCGGGCCGGACTGGTTGAGTATCGATTCGGCGAGCGGCGTTTTGTCGGGATTGCCGGGCAACAATGATGTGGCGGCATCTGTGTCTCTCAGCGTGCGTGTCACAGACAGCGGCGGCCTCGTTAATGAAAGAAGCTATTTCATCGCGGTCAACATGTCGGAAGAGCCTGTCATACCGGGTGCTGCACCGGTGATCGTGATACAGACCCTTCCGTCCGCCACGGCGGGTGTGGCATATTCTGCATCGATCAGAATAAGTGATGCCGATACCGGCGATACGCATACATTCAGCATGGAGGGCGCACCGGGCTGGCTGTCGATAAACGCAGGCACCGGAGCACTTAGCGGAACGCCGAAAACTTCCGACACCGGAACGCTCAGCATCAAGGTCAAGGTCGTTGACAGCAGCGGACACAGCGTGGAAAAAAGTTTCACACTCACTGTTTCCGCGCCGGAGATTCTAGAACCGGATGGATCGGCGCCGGTGATTGTGACGGAATCACTTCCGTCTGCCACAGCAGGTGTCGCCTACAGCACGACGATTGCGATCAGTGACGAGGACGCGAACGATACCCATGCGTTCGGCCTTTTGAACGCGCCGTCGTGGCTGTCGATAAATGCACAGACCGGTGTTCTTTCAGGTGTGCCGCCCGAGGCGGATGCCGGTGATGTCACCTTCACTGTGACCGTGGTCGACAGTGGCGCAAAGCGTGCTGAAAGACAGTTCACGCTCGCAATCTCTGCGCCTGTCATCCCGATTCCTGCCGGTACCGCGCCGGTGATTATCACCGAGAGCCTTCCCGCGGCAATTGCAGGCAAGGCGTATGGTGTGACAGTCCGTGTCAGTGACGAGGATACGAACGACACCCATACATTCGAGATGCAGGATGCGCCCCCGTGGCTTTCAATCAACGCTCAATCCGGTATCCTGGCAGGTGTTCCGCTCGAGGCCGATGCCAGTGAGACCTCCATAACTGTCAAGGTGACCGACAGTAACGGGCTCATGGCCGAGCGGACATTCACGCTTGTTGTGACTATCAACAATGCACCTGAAATTGTCACCGAGAGTCTTCCCGATGCATTTGTCAATATCGCTTACGATGCGCTGATTGAAATTAATGATGCCGACACGAACGATTCCCACGTTTTCAGTCTCGATGAAAATGCCGGGTGGCTTTCGATCGATCCGGTGACAGGCACGCTTTCCGGGACTCCTGTATCTGTCGGTCCCGGCAGCAAAACGGCAACCGTGACAGTAACAGACAACGGCGGAAAAAGCGCGGAAAAGACGTTCACAATCACGGTGATTCAGGCATATTCACCGGTCATTGCTACTGAATCACTTCCCGCGGCGATAGCCGGTGTCGCTTATGAAGCGAAAATTGAAGTCAATGACGCCGATGCCAATGATACTCACCATTTCAGTCTTGTGGATGAATCCGGATGGTTCTTGCTCGATGAAGTGTCCGGTGTGCTTAGCGGTACACCGGGTGCCGGGAGCGATCAGGTCTCTGTGACCGTCACGGTGACAGACAGTTTCGGCATTTCTGTGGATAAGACCTTTGTGATCGCGATCAGCGAAAACACGCCGCCGGAAATACTCACGCAGAAATTGCCCAACGCCTCGGTAGGTTATGCTTATAAGGCCCGAATCACAGCCTCTGTGCCTGATCAGGGCGATTCGCATGTCTTTGCCATTTCAGCTGGCCCGGATTGGCTCATCATAGATGCCGTTACCGGTAAGCTCAGCGGAACGCCGGGCGAGGACGACACTGGTGACGTATCTGTGACTGTTTCAGTAACTGACCTTCCCGGACAAAAAGACGAGGTGCTTTTGGCGTTCGAGGTTATTGTTTCTGATCCGCCGGTCATTATTACGGAGTCTCTGCCTGACGCTGTATCGGGGACAGCCTATCTCGTGAATATCGAAACGGAGGAGCCCGGTGAGAACGACACCCTCAGCTTTGCTGTCGAGGGGCCTGCCTGGCTTTCCATCGATGCCGCAACGGGTGTTCTCTACGGAACTCCGGCCGAGGATGATGTGGCCTTGGACATTGCGGTCAAGGTCATTGTCAGTAATTCGGCAAGCCTTGAGTCCGAACTCGATACTAGTATCGCTGTCAGACTGCCCAACCGTGCGCCGAAATTCGTAACTGAGTCATTTTTTGATGCCGAACAGGGTGTTCCGTATGAACTTACGCTCGTCGCAGAGGATGTCAACGAGGGTGATGTCCTTACCTACAAATTCCTCATCGCGCCCGCCTGGCTCAAGCTCAGCAAAACAGGCGAGGTGACCGGTACGCCTGGCAACGGTGATGTCGGTGAGGGGATAGCCGTTTCGGTTATGGTCAGTGACATGGCCGGTCTTGCCGATACGCTCACGACAACCATGTCGGTTATCGATGTAAACGATGCGCCGGTATTTATCACGAAACGTCTCTGGGACGCCACCGAGGCGGTTGCCTATACCGACACGCTCAAGGCGATGGACCCCGACGGCGACGAGTTTACGTTTGCCATGCTTGAGGGCCCTGAGTGGATCGTGTTCGACAGCGGTGTTCTCAGCGGTATTCCTCCCTATGACGAAACGGGCGACGGTTTTCCGATGCTTTTCACCGTGACCGATACTGCCGGTCTTGCGGACACGCTCGATGTCAATCTCCACGTGGTCGCCGATGTCAGTATCGACCATATAGAGGTCACACCCGATGCGGCCCTTGTCATGATCGGCGGCTCCCGGCAGTATACGGGTATTGCCTATGACACGCATGGCGATCCGATTGAATCGGCGCTGGTGCACTGGGATGTGGAAGGCGATATCGGTACGATAGATGATGACGGCGTTTTCATGGCCTCTGCCGGTGGAAAGGGCATGATAATAGCCTCCGCTATGTACCGAGACACGCTGGTCACCGGATTTATCGAGGTCGAGGTGTACCAGGAGGAGGCCGCCATTCCCGATATCGGTGACGGTGGCAGCGTGACTATCGAGAACCTCGCTTTCCCGCTGGATTTCATGAACGGGCTGAGCCTCGATATCCCGGAGATCGATGAACGCGGCGATGTCGAAATCGCTGTCGGCCTGCCGCCAATAGCCGATCCCGACAGCGAAACGAGGGGTGTCACGTTCGCGGGTCCCGCGATCAGCGGCGTTTCGTTCACGGTCGAGGTCGATGGTGTCCCGGTCAGTCCCTACTATTTTGATGAGCCGGTGACGATATCGGTGCCCTACAATACACTTGAGCTTGCCTCACTCGGTATCGCTCCCGAAGATCTCAAGCTTTATTACCTCGACAGTTCAGGTAATCTCACACTCGAGGGGATCGAAGAGACCTGGGTTGACGAGTTGCAGCATATTGTTTATGCCCGTGTGGCGCATTTTTCCGATTTCGCGGTGGCCTCGAAATTCGACGGCCCGACACTCCTGGGTGATTTCGACTACAACTCGACAGTCGATTTCTACGATTTCATCCAATTGATAGCTTACTGGAACAGCTCGAACAAGAAAGGCGATATCGCGGGCACACCGGATGGTTCGGCGGGGTCGGCGCCGTGGTATACCGACACCTATCCGTTCGGTCCCGACGGTGTTGTTAATTTTGAGGATATGACTGCGTTCGCGCTGATGTATAACTGGGATGCCTCTGGTGGCACAAGCGCCCGCGAGGTCTTTGCCGCGAAACCGGCGGATATGCCATACAGCGCCGCACTGGCCGCTGATGCCGATGAACTTTCAGTAGGTGAGAACTTCACTCTTGCCCTCAGTTCATCCGCCGTGTCCGACCTGCTCGGCGCGGGTGCCGAACTTGCTTTCGACAGTGAAAAACTGGCGGTAAGCGATGTCAGGATCGTGAATGGCGGCGATAGTTCAGAAAGCCTCTCAGTATATCACCGCAGCGAAGAGGGGCTTCTGCAGATAGCGGCGATAGCGCTGACCGGCACTTCAGAGGGCGTGTCGGTTCCGGAAGGCACGCTTTTCGAGATCGATTTCGATGTCATCGGGTCGGGTACGTTCAGTATCGAGCTGCTTAGCCTCGATCTTCGTGATATGGCCAATACACCGCTGCCGGTAGAATACGGTTTGCGCAGATTCGGAGCCACTGCGGCTGTTCCACGGGAATTCGCGCTCGAGGGCGGCTATCCGAACCCGTTCAACATGCAGACAACCATAGCATTCAGCCTCGACAGGGAGGGGAGGACAAGCCTTCTTGTCTACAATACGCTTGGACAGCTTGTTAGAGAGCTTGTCGGTGAAACACTGCGGCCCGGTGTTCATCGTGTCGCCTGGGATGGCCTCGATTCCGACGGTCGCACTGTGACCAGCGGCGTTTATATCGTGAAGCTGATGCAGAACGGAAGGTCTGAAACCGGCAAACTGCTTCTGTTGAAATAATATAACCCGAAGCTGGGAGACGATATCATGCGAGAAAAAGGAAAGAACAGATGGCAGCTGCGGTCAGTGGCTTTTGCCCTGATATTTGCCCTCGCGTTTGCCATTATCGGCTGTAACTGGGGGACCGCGCCGGAGGACGAGGTGAAAAAGGTGTTTGCCATGCGTTTCTATCCATCCGACATCGAGATTGAGGGTGCCGATGAGATCGTAACGGTCGATATCATGGTGGATAATGCCGAGGGGCTTATCGCAGCCAATGTTGTCGTTTCATTCGACCCCTCGGTTGTGGAGGTGACGACAGTCAATACCGATGCCTACGGCCTACTGTTCACGGATGACGGTGCCGATGTCCAGGAGATCGAAAACACGATCGACAACAGCTCCGGCCGGGTGAATGTCGGTATCGGCGGCACACGGTCGGGGTATCGGGGCGCCAGCGGCAGTGGTTCTCTGGCCATCATCACGTTCAAAGGTAAAAAAAACGGCCAGAGCGCGCTCTCTTTCGTGACAGGCGGCGATATGCTCGTTACGGCGGTTTATTCCTCACAATCATCAAATGGATGGGAGGCGAAAAGCCCGGCAACATATAACAGCACGATCGTAGTCCACGAAAAAGCTGTCGAACAGCAGGAGGAAACATCGGAATGACTTGAGGGTATCTCTATTCGCTCACCGGAAAAATGGAATTAATAGATGTGCCCTGAAATTTTAGGGGCTCGGAAATAAAAGGCTGTCATTCGTGGCAGCCTTTTGCTGTTCGTGCTTTTTCTGCTGTCTCCGATGCCGTATATTGGAAAAAAAACAAGGAGATTGCCGTATGAAAAAGACTGTAGTATCGATCATATTGCTTCTTACAATGTCCGTGTCATCGTTTGCCGCCGCACCATCTGAAAAGGAACTTCGCCAAAGAGCCCACAAGGCCCTCGACCTTCTTGAAACAACCGAGGCTGTCCCCTTTGAGCGGACGACACATCCCGATGCCATGTGGTATCCCGACGCGTCGTTCGGCCTTTTTCTCCACTGGGGCATTCACAGTGTCGCCGGGATCGAGCCGTCCTGGGCAATGATGAGCGGCTGCGGCTGGCAGTCCGACTACGAGGACTATCTCGGCCGTGAGAAATATTATGCGCTTGCCGATGAGTTCGATCCTCAGAATTACGATCCCGAGCTATGGGTCAAGGCGGCGAAAGAGGCGGGTATGACCTACGTGGTGCTGACCTCAAAACACCACGACGGCTACTCTCTCTGGCCCAGCGAGTACACGCGCTACGGCACTCAGTCCTATCTTGACGGCCGCGACCTTCTCAAACCATACGTGGATGCCTGCAGAAAATACGGGCTCAAGGTCGGTCTATATTTTTCGCCGCGCGACTGGAGCTATCCCGATTTCCCCTGGAGTCTCCATTATCCCGATAACGACAAGCCGCGCCAGATCGACGATCCCGAAAAGAACCGCGAGGATCTGGAGGCGTTTTACCGCTACACTGTCGGACAGATAAGCGAACTGCTCACCCGCTACGGCAAGATCGACCTTATCTGGTTCGATGGTATTGGCTGGCCCGGGATCAAGGATATCCACAGCGAGCAGACACTTGCATGGGTGCGCCGCATTCAGCCGCATATCCTTATCAATCCTCGCTGGGGCGGGAAGGGCGATTTTACAACGCCTGAGTGGCTGATGCCCAAGGAGGCGCCCAAGGGCTGGTGGGAGAACTGCGCATCATGGAGCGGCCACTGGGGTTATTCACCTCATGCTCCTTTCGAGACAGCCGCTGCGGTCATGGACCGTCTGGTCAGGATCCGGGCCTGGGGTGGAAATCTCCTGCTAAACGTGGGGCCTTCGCCTGATGGCACCATGCCGCCCGAGTACTACGAGCGCTGTGACGAAATAGCCGCTTGGATGAAACACAGCGGCGAATCCCTGATCGGCGCCCAGGGGCTGAGGCGCTGGAAAAAATACAGTGACTGTCCATTGACCACGCGGGAAAATCGCTGCTATGTCCATGTCTCATCGCTTCACTGGGGCGCGGTGATTGTCAAGGATGTTCCGAAACCGCGCTCGGTCAGGCTTCTCAGGACCGGTGAAGCGATCGATTACGAGTATTTCCATTCCAAGGTCAGCGTTATCCTGCAACATGAAAAGCGGGAATTCCTGAATGATGTCATCGTTATCGAGTGGGATGAAATGCCCCTGAAATAGCCGTGTGTTCACGGGAAAACGGTTGTCATGCGGCGGGAACGGCAATATATTCCAAAAGACAGAATTACTTTCCACGGCATGCCGGTATTTCGACAGCATCTGCGCCACTGTTTCAGGAAAGGGAGTTGCATCATGAAGAGATTGCTTATTGTTTTGCTGCTGACCCTTGCGGTCGCCGCTATGGGCGGACAGGCATTTGCCCAACCGAAGAAAACTTTTCTCACACGGGACAACAAACGTCCCGAAAACGCCCTGTTCGCGCCGGGCATACAGGTTGGCACGACAGTCTATGTCGCAGGCAAGGGCGATTACAAGCCCGACGAGGATATGGAGGGCAAGGTCCGGAACTGCCTGAACGAGATCAAAAAATCACTCCAGGTCGCCGGTCTCGATCTTAACAGCATCGTCAAATGCTGGTGCTATCTCGAGGATCCGTCACTCTACGCGGAGTTCAATCGTGTTTACGGCGAGTATTTTCACAATGATCCGCCCGCGAGGACAACTCTCGGTGTACCGAATGTTCCCGGCGATTCCGAGATCGAGATAACAGCCATCGCGACATCCGACCTTTCCGCGAAAAAAAGAGTCGGCGCCCCTGTCGAGGGTTTCCCGTTCAGTAACGGTATCAGAACAGGCGATACGCTCTACATTTCCGGCAAGGGCGACCACCTTCCCGACGGCAAGCATCCGGCGACATTCGAGGAGCAGGTCAGGCAGGCCATGCGCAATGTGGGCAAGGTGCTTCACGAGGCGGGTCTGGATTATGAGAATGTGGTGTTCTCCAGTGTCTACATGGATAATTACGACAATTTCGGCATCGTGAACAAGGTCTATAGCGAGTTTTTCGAGTATGGCAACGAGCCCGCCCGCTCGAATGTTTTCGTTGACTGGATTCCCGGCGGTTCACATATCGAGATCACCTGTATCGCCGCCACCGACCTTTCGAAACGTAAGGTGGTGAGGCCGAAAAGCATGTCCTATGGCCCGACCGGTATGGCAATGACCGCAAGTCCGGCCTGCTGGAACGGTGATACGCTCTATACCTCGGGTATCGCGGGCGAGGTTGCGTGGGAGGGCATTGCAACTGTCGATCTCACGGCCCAGGCGACACAGATGTCTGAGAACATAGTCGATGTCCTCGCCGAGGCGGGGCTCGACCTGTCGAACATCGTTTCCGGCTGCGTCTATCTCAGGAATATCAACGATTACGCGCCGTTCAACGAGGTCTACCGCCCCTATTTCTCGAAAGGGCCGGGTGTCAGGACCTGCCTGATGCCGAATTCGGGATACGAGAAAAACGATGTCCGCTGCCGTGCCTCGTTCATTGCCGCACGGACAAAATAGGCACATAACAATGTTGCAGGATGTAACGGCCCGAAATATTTCGGGCCGTTTTTTTGTCAATACCTGTAAATAACGCTTGACAACATGTAAAGCGCGCTATACATTGTTTTTTGAATTTCGCTACAGGATGGGACTATGAAACTTGGTAACAGGCTCAAGCGGTTTCGTTTCGAGCACGACAGTATGTCGCAGGAGGCGCTTGCCAATGCTGTCGGTGTGACACGGCAGACTATCATTGCCCTTGAAAAGGGGAAATACATGCCATCGTCACTGCTCGCACTGAAACTTGCCCGTTTTTTCGATACTGCGGTCGAGGAAATATTTTTCCTCGTCGATGAGGACTGAGCGTTTGTAATTTACAGGAGAAATGAAATGGACAGGACATTCAGTTTTTCTGCGAAAACAACATTTGTGCTGGCTATTCTCTCATTGTGCTGGCTCGTTTTCGATATTGTTGTGCTGACTGTCAACTATGGCGAACTTTTGCTCTATGGCTACTGGTCTATTGTTGCCAGTACCGGCTATCTTGTTATTCTGGCGTTTCATATCGCCGCGTTCTCCTTGCTTGTCATGCATTTCCGGAAGGTCGATGGTAATTCAGTACTAAGAGCAGGGGCATTTGCTGCCGGTATTCTTTCGCTTCTTGCTTTATGTACGGAAAAAGTTTTTTATGACGAGATCGCCCGCGATTTTGCTGCCGGATTTGCTGTTCACATGGAATTTGCCATACTCATTGCCATGCTCGCTTTCAATGCGGTGTTTTCTGTATACATGATCTTTTTCGTGTATCGTATTTTTCGGACGGAATCCGCTTTTGCGGTGGAAGTGAAAGACGAAAAGGTTTTTCTTCTGGCACAGTATATGGGCGTTGTCTGCGGTCTGAGCGGTCTTTATATGACACTTTCTCTAATCGGCCGTCAGGTGCCTCTGGACCGTTTCTGGATCTACCTTCCAATGTATGCACTGCTGATTTTCCCCTATGGCGTGACCGTGCTTTACTGGCTGATCATGAAAGCCCGAGAGCGCATCGGTGACTGGTATGACGAGAAACAGCTTCAGGATCTAATGAAAGCCGCGCTGACCACTCTTTTGCTGTCGATCCCAGGACAGGCGCTGCTCTTGCTTGCGGATGGCGACATTGCGGTTTACTGGTACTCGTCATGGCTGTTCATGACACTCATGCTGTTTTCGGGAAGTACTCTGTACTATTTCCGGCATAGCTGAAATGAGGTGAACAGCCTGATCACGAGTGTTGTGCCCCGCGGAATTATCACGGTATTCTGCATGACGGGCTCTCGGTATTGTATCTCAGGACAAAGTAACAGGCTTTTCATTCAAAATGAAAAAGGCGGCTCAAGCGAGCCGTCTTTTCGCGTTTTGCATTCATTTCTTAAGCTAAACCATCAGCTAATGGTCTATTCCCGAGGGATTGACCCAGTAGCTCGAATCTTTCGGCGCATTCTTCCAGAATGGATAGCTGAGACCGTAGGGGTCAAAACCGATCCTGCCGTCGGCCACCGTGATGATATTGCGGATCAGGCTGTCGCCGTAGGAGCGCCCGCCCGAGCTGTCCACGAAACTGAAATCACCCTTGACCAGTTCGAAAATAGCGATATCCGCCGGTTTGCCCACTGTCAGTGTTCCGAGATCGTTCTGACGGATCGCTTTTGCCGGATTGATGGTCGAACGTTCGATGAGATCATCGAGTTTCATGCCCATGCTCAGGATTTTCGACATGACGAACGCCATGTTTACAACCGGCCCGCAGGTGTTGAAATTGTGAAGGTCCGTGCTGATCGTATTCGGAAGATAGCCCTGTTCGAAAGCGGGGACTGCGTTACGGTAGACGAAACTGCCGGCACCGTGGCCGAGATCGAAAATGAATCCTTTTTCCTGCGCTTTGAAAATGTCTGGATTGACACGGCCGTCCGATGTCAGCACCGGGATATGACGGGCAAAACAGTGAGTGTGGATATCACCGGGACGCCCTTTTTTCAGGATGAGATCGCGATAGGAACGTTCGGGATAGCCGTTTAAGGCCGGGCGCGGGAAGAAATCGAACATCACCGGCAGGTTGGCTTTCCGTCCTGCCTCGACAAGCGCATCGACCGAGGCCCAGGGCGTGTGAATGCTGTCATAGGGCTTGTTGGTCCAGTAGTGTGCGGTCTTGAATCCGACAACATCTTTCGGGTACTGCTGCGCCATTTCGACCATGGGCTCGACCTTGAACATGGACGGGTTCTGCTCGCCCTCGTTCATGCCGGTGTAGGATATATTGATCAACGCCAGTGTGCGTGTCTTTGACTTATCGATGATCTTCTTGAGATTTTCAAACGTCGCGGAACCGGAACTGCCCGGATCGACCACCGTAGTGACACCGGCAGGCCAGCAGAGATCATCGGCAATGGGCCAGCGGTAGCTCGGATTGTTATCCGTGTAGAAAATGTGGGCGTGGATGTCGATGAATCCGGGCGTGACATAAAGGTCCGAAACATCAATAGTCTTTTTCGCAAGCTCGGTGGGGATGTTTCTGCCGACAGCGGCGATTTTGCCTTTTGTTACCGCCACATCGGTTTTCTTCCGGTTGATTCCGTTTGCGGGGTCGAGCACGTGGCCGCCCTTGAACAGCAGGTCATATTTAGCGCCGGGAGTGAGCACCGGCTCCTTTTTCTGTTTTGCGATTGCGGGCTCTGCCAGCGCGGACAGGCCGCCTATCATGGCGCCTCCGACAGCGGTGTTCCCAAGAAAAGACCGGCGTTTCATGATATGCCTCCGAGATATGTTCGAACATTCCATTTTATGCTGTCTGTAATCTAAATCAAAGCCTCTCGTGACACAAGAATCCTTTTGTTATGCATAATTATCTTGCGCCGGGCGGAAACTCGCCGTACAATAGTTCAAGTTACGGGGGAAATACAGATCACAACAGGAGGTTGCAAGCCTATGGCTGAAAGTACGGTATTACCGAAAGGGCGGTTGCTCTCTATCGATGCGCTCCGGGGATTTGACATGTTCTGGATTATCGGCGCTGATTCGCTGATGAGGACTTTTTTCGGATTATTCGACAATCCGGCTGCAGCGGCCATCGCGGCTCAGTTCACTCACGTTCACTGGCACGGTTGCCATTTCGAGGACACGATTTTCCCGCTTTTCCTTTTTATCATCGGCGCGACACTGCCGTTCTCTATCTCGAAACGGCTTGCCCGCGGTGAATCACGCAGTAAACTCTACAAGCATATATTTGTCCGCACCGCGATAATGTATTTTCTCAACCTGGCCTATTACGGCCTCTTTGATCTCGATTTCGCCAACCAGCGCTATGTGGGTGTTCTTGCGCGTCTCGCGTTCTGCTACATGTTCGCCTCGCTGATCGTGATAAACTGGAATGTCAAAGGGCAGGCGGTATGGACAGCAGCGATCCTGCTGCTTTACTGGGCTGCCATGTACCTGATCCCGGTGCCGGGCTACGGTGCCGGCAATATCACGCCAGAGGGCAATTTCGCGGCGTGGTTCGATGCCACTTTCCTGCCGGGCCGTCACAATCAATTCGGCGCTGTTACTGTCGGTGACACCACGGGACTTTTAGGCATCATACCCGCCACAGCCTCGACACTGCTCGGTACGCTCGCGGCGCATTGGCTCAAGAGTGAGCGAAGTGAATCGGTGAAAGTCAGGGGGCTGTTCGCGGCAGCCGCGGTCAGCCTTGTTGCCGGACTGATCTGGGGCCTCGTGTTCCCGATCAACAAGCATATCTGGACAAGCTCGTTTGTGCTGGTCGCGGGAAGCTGGTGCATTTTCATCCTGGGCCTGTTCTATTGGATAATTGACATCAAAGGCTGGAAAAAATGGGCCTTCCCCTTTGTGGTTATCGGCATGAATCCGCTGACAATATATCTTGCTCAGCGATTCATGAATTTCAGGTACACGAGCACATTCTTCCTGAAAGGGATCGCCGGTCTGACAGGATCGTTCGAGCCGGTCGTTCTCGGCGCCGGATTCCTCGCGCTCAACTGGCTGTTCGTCTATTTCCTGTATAAACGGCGTATTTTTGTCAAGCTGTAATGCCACGCAAATCATGTTAATGGCTGGATTTCTGTTTTGAACGAAGAGGTGGACATGGAAGAAGAGAAGAAAGATTTCTGGTTCCCGAGGAAACAGGTAGGTTACGGTTGGGGGATGCCCTGCGCCTGGCAGGGATGGGTGGTGATGCTCGTGTTTGTCGGACTTATGGCAGCGCGTTTCCTGATTCTGCCGACTGCGTCTGTGGGATATGTAATGAGTTATTACAGCATTCTCACTGCGGCATTCATAGCCATTGTTGCCGCGAAAGGCGAGCGCAAGAGCACGTAACAATCATGTGTGCTGATGTCTGCCGCTGTTTTTGTACTGCATCCGCTGATACGGATAATTAAAAACGCCGGAAATATTTCCGGCGTTTTTGTTTTTCCCATCGGTCTTTTCTATCTCGCCGCCTCACTTAAAATTTCGTGTATTCGCCGTGCGACCGGGATCTCGTCGCCGGGACGCATCTGGTAGGGCATGATCGCCGCTGTCCGGCGGTGCTCGGAATCGCCGGTGTAACTGGCAATCTTTATACGTGGATAGCCGCTCATGAGTTTATCGTCGAGCTCATCGGGCGTGATTTTAACCACGTTCTGATCCCAGGTGATCGACATGGTTGGCGCAACATTCGAGGGACGGCCCGGTTTGACAATTTTCGTTTTGACCGTGTCGATCTGCATGACACGCTTGGCGATATAGGTCAGGACACGTTCCCATTCCTTGTATTCGGCGTCGTGATCGCGGCCGTGGAGCCAGAGTTCGAGGGCGGTGAGCACACCCATGATCTCCTCCTTGCCGACTTTCTGGGTACGTCCGATGCCCTCGTAGGGTGAGAGGTTTTTCGCAGCCGCCATGCAGAGGTCTTTCCTGCCGAGCACAATACCGGCGCTTTGCGGCCCCCGAAGGCATTTTCCGCCGCTGTAGCAGACCAGGTCGGCGCCTGTCTCGAGATAATAGTTCGGTGCATCCGGCTCTTCCGCCGCGGCATCGACCAGCACGGGAACGCCGTGTTTTTTCGCGACTGCGATGATGTCGCGGTAGCCGAGATTGCCGTGGTTCGGGAAACCCGGACGGGCGTGTTCGCCGACAATATACACGATAGCGGTCCGTTTGCTGATAACCGCCTCCATCTCCTCTTTTGTATCCGGCGTATTCAGTTTCAAGCCTACCATTCTACAGGCGGCGTCAAAATAGCCAAGCATATGGGCTTTCGGAATAATTGCCTCGCTCTTGAGTCCGCTGGTGTCAGGAAGTTGTTTCTTTTTCTGAGGATCGTCACCCACGACACAGGCGGCAGTGACTGCCCATATCGCCGAGGCTGCGCCGCCGGTGACACAGCCCCATTCAGCGCCGGTCAGCTCCGAAAGCCGTTTTCCGGCTCCCTCGATAAGTTCCGGCATATAAATATAGGCGCTGTTGGCTGCTTTCATGGCCGCCATGACTTCCGGCTCCATAAGCGAACCGCCAAGCACTGTCATGGTGCCCCAGCAATTGATGACCGGCTCGACACCGAGCGTTTCGTAGGTTGTCAGCGGTACCCGCGGCCCGGTTGCGGCCTCGCTTGCGCCGCCGCCGAGTATCCCGCCGAGCGCTGCCAGTCCACCGCTTTTAAAAAGATCACGGCGCCCGAGATGTTTGTGGGCAACCTGTCCGTTTATTGTGTCATTATTTTGTTTCATGGCGCTCTCCTTATCGCTGTTTCATGGGTTATATACTGTAAAATAGACTGTGGCATTTGCGCTTTCAAGAGAAAAACGGGGATTTAGTCTCATGCAAAATATGCTGATGGTAATTCCGCTCTTTCATGTGATGTGCTAAATTGGTATTTTATATGTACTATGCATTGAATGATTGATGTGCCAGCATGACTAAAAATGGGTGCCCGATGTCAGCTCAAAAAAATACAAAATCATCAATTCAATCTTTTCATGTCGACAGTATTGGGACTGTCGTTTTTGTGAAAAATCCGAAAGCGCGGCGGATTTCCATCAGTGTCCGGCCTTTCGAGGATGTCAGGATCACTGTGCCGAGAGCCTGTTCGGTTGAAAAGGCGAAAATATTTCTCGAGGGCAGTATCGGCTGGATACGTGAACAGCAGCGTACGGCGGGAGAGATGGAGGTGAGGAGCAGGACGGCGGTGGACAGCCTGGGCGGACTGGGGAAAAAAGAGGCTGAGAACATCCTGGCAGCCCGTTTCGATGAGCTTGCCAGCCATTTCGGTTTCCTGTACCGGCGTATTGTTTTCCGGCATCAAAAAACACGCTGGGGGAGCTGTTCTTCGAAAAATGTCATCAACCTCAACAGGTCGCTGATCATTCTCCCGGACGAGCTCAAGGATTATGTTTTTCTGCATGAGCTGACCCATACCATCCACAAGCACCACGGCCCCGCATTCTGGCAGGCACTCGAAAGTTGTGTCGGCGACTCCCGCCGCCTGAGAAAAGAACTGAGGCGCTATGCAATCCCGCCTGACAATTTCTTGAGACCGTAATGTGATTATGTTATATTGCCCTATCGATCATCATTACCCGGAGACGGATCATGCAGCGTGAAACATTTTATTTCAGACTCGGAAAACGTATCGGCTACTGGTATGCGGCCAACCGCGCCTCGCTTCACCGGCGGATTTTCGAGAGCATTGTCTACCGACTGCCGGGAGGGCGTTGGATTGCCCGAATTTTCATGCAACGCTGAAACCGTTTTCACCAAGTACCGTGAAAAGCAGTCGCGTTTCTGTGTGCCTGCATTGACATGTCAAAATTGCTTGTGATGTGAGGGGTGCTGAAGGGGAATGGCTGTTTTGCTGTCTGGTGACTGTCATCCCAAGATGCCCTTGACAATACTTCTGCGATTTCCTTTGACCTTGTGGAATGAGAGAGAATATGCCTGATTCAGCAAAGTGCCGTGAATGCAGCGCCCCTTTTGCCGGAAATATCATCCTGACCGGAATGCCCGGTTCCGGCAAGTCTACTGTCGGCATCATTCTGGCCCGTGAGCTCTGCATGGATTTCATCGATACCGATGTGCTGATCCAGAAAGGCGAGGGACTTCCCTTGCAGAAAATTTACGACCGGGACGGTGCGGATGGCTTTCTCTCGTTAGAGGAGCGTTATGTCGGGGGGCTCGCCACCGAATCGACAGTCATCGCGCCGGGCGGCAGCGTTGTCCTGAACAAGGAGCTCATGGCGCGGCTCAAAAAACTCGGGCATATCGTATTCCTCGATGTCCCCATTGAGATTATCATTCCGCGGATAGACCTCTCTTCGCGCGGTACAGTCAGGAAACCCGGCGAAACCCTCCACGATGTCTGGCGTTACCGCGAGCCTTTCTACCGCAAAAGTGCCGATATTACAGTGGATTGCGGAACGATGAGCCAGCTTGAGATCGCGAAAAAACTGGCGCAGGATTTCCTCAAAGGCGCTTGACTGCCTCAGAAAAAATCATTAATCCACATTACCTTTTTTGATCCGGAAAAAGGCAAAATATTCTTGACAAATCACAAAATTAACATACATTAATAATGGAAGGGGCGGGTGGGATTGGTTAGCCCGTCTATCCGGCACGTATCACTCATTCAATACAAAGGAATGAGCCTATGAACGTGGCCTTTTCATCGCTCCGATCCGGCACTGCACAGCGTGACTTTATCGTTTCATGAGAGAATATATGGCGCCGGACGGAGCGTATTTTTATTCCATCCGGCGCTTTTTTTCCTGATTCCGCAGAAACATCACACCGCTTCAGTTTTCCCGTTGTTCATGTCAGCGATTCTATCCGGAACAGTGAATCGGAGTCTGTGTCACTGTGATTGATAGGATTCCTTAAATATCAATCCGGAGTGGTTCATTCTGCCGGTGACAGTATTCTTTACACGCGCGAATCTGCAGGCGAAATTGCTTTACAGACGGTTTTGGGCAGCAATGTCGCGTGTCCGTGGGCTCTCCTGTGTGAAACGTACGAGCCGTTTCCAGACATTCGGCATACTGGATGAGACACTTTCGATGTTCGATGCCGAGAGATTCGCCTTGCTCATGGGTACGCGCCGGACATACTCGATGCTGAAATTGCCGGCGTTGCGGCCGTACTTGTACTCATAGGCAAATCCGCCGTTATCATCGAGTTGAGCCGTGCTGTTTTCCGGATTCGGTACGGAAATGAAGAACTCGTCGACACTGATCACTCCGTTTTCACCTGCTTCAAGAAGGGTGCCGCGCTTGACCAGAGCAAGGTAGAGCTGCTCCGCCGTTGTCGCTGCGGGATCGATGAACGTGACTTTCTCGGCGACCGCGTTTTTATAAGGCATACTGCCGTCGGCAAGGCGCAGGTTCCTCAGACGCTCGAACGAGGCGGCAATGCTTTCCTGGTGGAACGGGAAGTGTGTACAGCCGAGAATGACCGTGTTGATCGGTTTGGCACCGGCCTTTTTGCTGTGTGTGTCCACGAGTGATGTTGCGTCGTAACGGATATAGTTCTCCACTGAGTTCAGACGCCAGCTATCAGGATCATTGCTGTCGCCGATGAGGCCGGATTTTTCAAACTGGTAACTGTCTTTGAGTGCGGGATTGACCGGGGCGTTGCTGTTGTTGACTGAAGGACCCTTGTAGTCAACAGAAGCCGCATTTGCGGTATCGGTTACAAAGGAGCGGTCGCCTTCGATTGCTCCTGCGAGACCAAGGCTGCCCTGCTGGGTGACCTCCGGCGTTTCGATACCGGAGGCTTTCGCGACTTTGGCGATAGCTTTCGGGTAGCCCTCGCTTTTACAGGTGCCGACTGTCGCCATGACCGCAACTGAACCGTCGCCGCTGCCAGCCGTGAGCGCCTCGATCGCGCCCAGCGCACCGGCATCGACCACACCGACAAGATAGACCGGGATATCCCAGTCCTCGAATGTTTTTTTTATCATGTCATAGCCGTAGGCGGTTGCCGTGTTGCACGCGATCACGACAGCTTTGACCTGCGGCTTGTCCGTGCGCGGAGCCGCCGCATTCTGCGTAGGCCAGTAACGGGTGCCGAGGAGAAATGCGGCATCTTTGAGGATGTGTTCCCTGAGAACATCGACCTTGTTTTCGGACGGGTAGTTGCCGTAGGGCATGTTCGCCTGGTCGCCGAGGTAGACAAAACGCTCGTTCTCGAAATCAGGGACACCGTCCGCACCCTTTGCGTGGGTTTTGTTGTCGAAACGGTCAATTTTCAGGATTTCCTCGAGAACTGTCAGGCCGCCGATACCGGAATCGAACACGCCGACAGGCAGATGTTTCAGGTCGCCCTCGAAACCTTCGAAGGGCACGCTGAACAGTTCGGATTTCCCTGATGCGATCAGCTCGGCCAGAGACATAGGCGCCTGCGGCAGTTCGGCTTTTTCACCGCCCCCGCAGCCGGATAGTGATGCTATCAATGCGCCTGTGACAAGCCAGGCAGTAAGATGTCGTTTCATGCTTGAACCCCGTATGTCAGGAATTAACGTTTGCTTTCCGTACGATCCCCTGTAATTTACAAATCAGGGGCATAAAATCCCACCTTTTTCTGGCAACACTCATGACGGCATGTCATGTTAGAGTGCAATCTGTCAAAATAAACCGATTTCACCCGGGAGGTTTTTATGGGCCAGTTAACGGGAAAAACCGCGATTGTCACTGGCGCGGGAACAGGTATTGGGCGCAGTATCGCAAAACGTTTTCACCAGGAGGGGGCATTTGTCGTACTTGCCGGGCGACGTGCCGACAAGCTGGAGGAAAGTGCGGCGATCATCGCTGAAGACGGCGGGCGTGTCCTTGCTGTCAGCACCGATATCACCGACGAGGCACAGATAAAGGCCTTACTCGAAAAGACTGCCCAAACAGCGGGAAATCCCGATATTCTTGTCAACAATGCCGGTGTTATGCGCTTTGCGTCACTTTCGGAAACACCGCTGGAGGAATGGGACCTGATGATGAGGACCAACACCTACGCTCCCTGGCGACTGATGGTCAATGCCGCACCTTTCATGCTGAAACAGGGGGGAGGATCGATCATAAATATTTCCTCGATTGCAGGGATAAAGTCATTTCCCGGAGCCGGGGTCTACTGTGCCTCGAAAGCGGCTATGCAGGTGCTCTCGCAGGTTATGGCGATGGAGTTTGCCGCCGAACAGATACGGGTGAACTGCATTCTTCCGGCGCTGGTGGAGGATACCGAGCTTGCCTGGCCCATCATGGGTAAGGAAAATATCCCGGAATTTTACGAGGGCCTCCGCACACTCCATCCAATGCAGCGCAACGGCAAACCGAAAGATATCGCCGATGCCGCACTGTTTTTCGCCTCGGAACAGAGCTCATGGATTACCGGCACACTGCTCAGCGTCGACGGTGGAAGGCATATGGCAACCAACCGTCCGAACGCCGATTGAGAGATGGCTGCGGCAGTGGAAAATGAAAAAGGGCGGGATTGACTATCCTGCCCTTTTCCATGCAATTTTGTTTCAGAGACCGCATTTTTTACGATGTCTATGCTATTCAACAACAGCGCTGTTGTTGCCCTCGAATATTTCCGTGATTTTATCTCCGGGATCGATAACGACTGTCAGCGCCCCTGTTCTCGGCAGATCGTTGATTTCCACCCAGCGGTATTTGATCACGAAATCATCGGAAGGGTCGATTTCCTCAAGTTTCGCGGTCCCTTCTTTTTTTCCCTCGGCGTTGAGCACAAGGACAGTGGATTTCTTCGACCAGCCGTCGCCGACATTACAGATCCTGATGGCGAGAGTGTTGTTTTCCCTGTGACAATCCTCCGCGGCCACTGCAAGGTCAGGGAGCTGTTCCGGTTCTTTCCGGCGTTTCCGCTGTTTGACTGTCAGAAGCACTTCCTTTTCAGGCGGTATGGAAACGTTAAAGGTGTCGAAACGCCTGAGCCGTTTTTTCGTGGAGAAAAGTTCCTTGCCCGGTGTGCCGCCGTTATCCTCGCTCAGGGTAATGATATAATCGCCGTACTCGATGCGGCAGAGACGGGCGGTGAGATTGCGCGGGTTCTTGTCGAATGAATAGATTTTGCACGTAAGGTTTGTGCTGTCGGCATAGGTCACCCAGCGGGCCATATCTTTGCCGCCGCCGGAAGGCCATGCGACTGAAATACTGGCGCTAGCATCGCCTCCGAGGATCATGTTTTTCACCACCGATTCATTGAATATCGTATTGTTGTCGGTATGGACACGGGCGCTTGTGTAGCGGTGGTACATGTTCTCGTCCATATATGATACCGCACGCGAGAGATCCGCGTCGATTTTTTCGGGCGCCGGCGACTGCCATGCTTGGTGCGGCACGTTTTTGCCCCAATACCAATCGAGGATGTTCTTTGCGAACATGAAAGGCTTGCCGTTGCCCCAGTTGTAAGGAGTCTGGAACGGCTGTTTCCAGCGCCATGCAGTCCGCATCGCCCGTCGGAAAATGACAGGATCGCCCAGGTTGAAAAGCACCGCGCGGAAACGCTCGCGGACAAAGTCGCCGTTGTGAAGGTTGTCTATCGGATGAATCTGACAGAATCCGTCCTCGAATATCCGTGTTCTGTCCAGCCCTTCGTAAACCTTGAGATACATGTTTTTCGCACCTTCATTGCCGTCGAGCGGCAGATCGGGCCGTCCCCTGAGAATCAGCGTGTCATCGTTCCAGCCGCCCCATATCTGGCCGTCCGACTGCTGGTTTTCGATAAGGAAATCGGTCACGCGGTACCGGAAATCCTGCATTCGTTTCTGAAGCCATGCCCAACGGGGAACACCGTTCGGGATTTCGATAGCTTTGATCGGGAAATTCTTTTCGGGATTGCTGTAACCGCCCCAGTAATATTTTTCAGTGGCCCAGTCGGCATAAAATCCTGCGAGGAATGAATCAGGCAGAATACGCTGTACGGCAAGCGCGGGCATGACCGAATCGAACTGGCCGCCAAGCGAACGCGGATTGTCGATATCCGGCCAGCTTTTTTCGAAAATCCAGGGACGGTGGTGGTAGGCCTTGGTGAACTCCGCCTGCGCGGGCAGGATGGCTTTCGCCTCGTAAGCGGTTTTCGCTTTGTCGAACGTGGTTGTTTTCAGGAGGATTCCGCTTTTATTATCGGCGTTTCCCGTGCGGATTTCGGCGTTATCGAGTGTCGAGATATCGATCCAGACCGTATCGTTTTCACCGAGTATGAACGCCGGGGCTTCGAGATAAACCCTGAGCTGGCCGCCGTTCGCTGTCTCGAAATTCCTGAGTTTCAGCTCGGCATGTGTCCAGATACGGTGCGGGAGGGCCGGGTCGTGGAGCCTGACAAGCAGGATATCCTCAGGCGTTTTTGTCCTGATCCTGAGATCGAGCAGGATGCCCTTGACCGCTGTTTTGGCGGGAATGCCGTGTAGCATGATATTCATTCGCTCAAGATAGCCGCTGGCATGCCACTGCGCCTTTTCCGAGTGTTCCGCCACGCCTGTTGTCAATATACGGCGGCTTCCTGCGGAGGAGGTTGAGAGCAGAGACTTCCCGCTTTTGCCGGACAGGGCGCTTTCGGCAACACCTGTAAAGTCGAAACGGATATCGTTTGCCTCGGCTCTGATATTACTTTCGGTGACATCGAAAAGCCCGATTTCGTGCAGGCGTGTTTCGCCGGTGAGCGGAAGCCTGACATCGCCCTCGAACTCGCCCGGTGCGCCATAGCCTTTGACAAAGGGCAGAGTGAATCGGCGGTGTGCTTTGCGTTCGACCGATGTGCCGAAGAAAAATCCGCCGTTCTGCACGATATCGAAAAACGGTACGCCCGTGAATGTATCGCCTTTGCGTTCGGCATCGAAAAACGCCGTGGGAAGGCCGTTGGTGTTGCCCTCGAGAGTGATGTAGTTAAACGGTGTGTCGGGTGCTGTTTCGATTTCGAGTTTTTCCGCCTGGAAATCGGCATCGCCGGGAATGATGGTGAATGTCGCGATCTGATGCGGCCAGGCAAGTTCATAGCGTCCATCGCGGCAGAACAATCCGGGAATGTTCTCATCTCCGCAATGTGTGGGGTCAATCTCTTTAAATACAAGCGTTTTGCTGCCGCTGTAAGGTGTTGCCGCCGGAAGGGACAGGGCATAGGTGAGACCGAGCGCAGATGCCACGCGGCCTCGTTCCTCGATGGTTCGTGCTGGTGTTTCACGGCCTTCGGGGAGCCTGTCAAACTCCATGAGTGATGCTATATCTTTTATGTCGAGAGGGTGCCCGTATAAAGCGAACTCGTCATAGGCCACGTGCGGCATGGGAAGGTGAAAGAGCCCCGGGAGCGGTGTTTCCCACCACGAGTCGCTGCCCCATGAGCTGGCGACCGAGCGGCCGTTCAGGAAAAGTTCGAGCCCGTTCGCCATGTCCCAGTTGAGGACGACATGGTTCCATTCCGTGGGATTCCATGCGTTACCGCCTGTGATTTCATGACGGACATAGCGGGAGTCGGTGAGATAGGCGCCAAGCTGTTTGTTT
Organism: Candidatus Latescibacterota bacterium; assembly: GCA_963668435.2. Lineage (GTDB taxonomy): Bacteria > Latescibacterota > Latescibacteria > Latescibacterales > Latescibacteraceae. The sequence continues at coordinate 1,334,068 of CAXXSC010000008.1, read as the reverse complement.
TCGTTGATCGTGATGGCGATGAGAAATTTTTCTTTGCGGCCCCAGGCCATTGCAGACTGTTCGAACAGCATGCCCTCGCTGATATCACCCTTGATCCAGAACGCGACCGCACCGCTTTTCGTGCTGCACTTGCCGAATCCCCAGAAAAACGGCTCATTGTAGACATCCCACTGGTCCATGCGGTGACGGGTGTTGAATGCGACTGCCGTGGCAAGGTCGAGGTCGGTGCCGGTCATCTCGTCGAGCTGCCCGAAACGGTTGTTCTTTTTCAGTAGCAGCGCCTGACCGTAGCGGCCCTCAACAAGCTCCAGTCCGCGATCCTCGGCGGTCTTGAATCCCGAGCGCTGGACATACTCGTCCTCAAGGAAGTTGAAATTCTCGAACGAGAGACGGAACAGTTCGCTATCCTGCTGTGCGCAGGCGTACACGGACATGAACAGGGTGAAAGCCATTGTAACTGCTATCGATAGTCGTTTCATACATCCCTCGTTTCGAGTATCAATTCCTTTGAAACAACACCGGCATGACGGGCTAAGGTTCCCGGGCGTCTCTATTAAACGAAATAATCCCTCGGAGTTTACTCCGGGGTAGTTCATTCCCATTTTTCCGGTGGGCATAGCTTTCAGTACCTGACCGCGTCCATGAAAGTGTGACGTATCCTCTTGATAAGTCGTCACTTCCATTGTCGTGTCAGATCACTGAAAAATCGCTCTTGTTTAGCGAATTATCAGAGCTGCCCTCTAAGAATTCCGTGCCGCCTGTAATTACGCCATGCCCGTCACACTCAGCGACGGACATGGCGTATGGTGTTTGCCGCTTATTTATTTGACGGTTATCCTGTTGTTTCGTTTAGTGATTTCCAGGATTTTTTCTGCATTGTCAATGGAGACTGACAGCCCGGCAGGCTTTGTGCCCGCGGGAATGGCCAATGTGACCGTCGCCGTTTTCGGTTTGAAATCCAGCGGTGCGTCAAGCGCCGGGATCTCTGTTTCCGCGATCACGGTGCCGTCAACCGCGCAAAGCGCCACAGTGCTTGCCGGTGCAGGGACAGATCCGATGCTGTGAACGGTTACCTCGACGGCACGGTCTTTCAGCACAACATCCTTCGCGCTGATACCGAGGTCGGGGCGGCTCCAGTATGATTTCCCTTTTTTGCCGCATTTCATTGTGATCACTGTGGTCTGGCGCGGCGGGAACGTGAACGTCAGCTCCTTCGTGCGCTCGAACTGTTCGCGGCGTTTTTCGATGTTAGTGTCAGCGCTGTCATCGCCGTCAGTATCGATGCCCTGGGTGATATTCCAGCGCCCGGACTGAATATCCCAGCCGGTCATGACAGCGGTTACCGGTGTCGAATCGAGGTTGTAGGCTATGATTTTCATCTCACCCTCGGTGGCGTTCGGAATAAGGATCGCCATGCTTTCAAAGCTCGCGGGTGCCTCGAATTTCCAGCTGACCGCGTGGCCGGGATAGAGATAGTTGCGCCAGAGGGCGATGCCGCCGAGACGTGCGCGCTGCATCTCTCTGCTCTGGGCGTAGATACGGTCGATCCACCAGTGTGCCTCGGTGTTGAGGAATTTGCGCTGTGCGTTTTCCTGGATCTGGTCGGCATAGAGCTGTTCGAGATAAGTCTTGTCGCCGGTCATCTGCCATGCGACATGGCGATAGAACGCGTGGCTGCCGGGTGATGCCATTTCGGCGATTCTCGGTCCCCAATTTTTGCGTTTGTCAACGGTGTCGATGACATTGCCGCAGAGATTCAGCAGACTTGAGAAACTCCCGCGGTTGCAGTCGTCTTTGATCGGCAGGAGATACTTGTCGTCGCCAGTCCAGCGCCATGCTGCCCAGAGGACGTAAATGCCGGAGCCGAGTCTCGAGCCGATTCCCTCGCCGCTCGGGAAGAGGATTTCAGCTGTAGTGCTGTAGTTGCCGTTGGCGTCCTTGTGGCGCTGGTCCAGGATACCGTCCGCCACCTCGACTATGAGTTTTTTCGTCGCGGGATGGCCGTTGAACTCCACCAGGGAGAAACCCGGATGCAGGATGAGGCTTGAGTAGGGGCGCGATTTGGCCCAGAGACCCTCGCAATAGACTTTCGGGCCGCCGAAAAAGATGGACTTGATCTGACGTTTGCCGTGGTCGTTGATTCCCGTGATACGGTCATAGGCGCTTGCTGTTTCCATCAGGCGCTCGACAGTTTCCGGATTGCCGTAATCAACCAGCATTGCCTGCGGGAGTACGTTGATGCCCTCCTCGTAGGTGTGAAGCTCGTCGGTGACAATGGTCGAGAGACCGTCGGTGAACAGCCCCTGGTCATAGTACGCGTCGAGAAGGCTCAAAAGCGACTCGCGGTATTTGTCCGGTTCCGCGCCCATAAGAGCCGGTCCCGGGAACTGGTTGGTCATGTCGCCGTCATCGGAAAGACCGCCGCCGAACTCACCGTTTTCGATCTGGCGTTCGTCTATCCACCATGTAAGGATATCGTTGATCTGGCGAAGGTTCTCCACCTGCCTGAATGCCCATAGCGGGATACCGGCGGGAGCTTTCGGCTGCTCGAAATCGGGCCAGCCCTGCTCCCCGTTCTGCCTGACCCAGTGGATACGTCCGATCTCATTATCGGGATTGACCCTGAGGAGCTGTGTCATGTCCTCGCTGTATCGGGCGTACATGCGGAGTTTCTTCGAGTTGGGATTTTCCTCGACCATGTTGCAGAGATTGTCGCGGACCTGTGTGAAACGGTCGATTTCCTCTTCGGCGATGGCTTTATGACGATCGTTGAACACGAGCCGTATTGCCGCGCCGTTGAGCACCGAGGGGCCGAAACCGGGGGCGCTGCTTGCTAATGTCATGTAGAGACTGCGGCCGTTGGGCAGCATGCGGTCGCGCGTGTCGAGCCAGACTGTTCTCGCTTCGCCCGGCTTGACCGAGACATTGACATCGAGCATGGTGCGTGCGGGCCAGACCGGGTCCATTATGCGGATATTGATGGGAATGAGACCGTCATCGAGCGCGGGCAGGTCAAGCGCCGGGATGTCGACAGCGATACCATCGAAACCGTGATACATGTTCTCCCAGGTATATGAAAAACGGGTGGACAGCTGGTTCTGTTTGCCTTTCCTGAACTCGAACGGGATGAGTGCGTGGACAATTGGCATTGGATTGTCGACTGTTTCCGTTTTCGGTTTCTGGTACGCTCCCGAGGGCAGCGCCACAACATACTGGCGCTCATCGGGCATATAGCGGCCCTCGATGAAAGCGTTGAGCTCCTCGAGTGTCGGATTGTCTGCCGCGGCGGAGGCGTTCAGACGGTAGCTGAGCTTGACTTTACCGACAGGCTCCAGGCCGGATTCGACATTATAGACGCCGAGTTCGCCGATGGGCGCCTCGATGATATCGTTGGTGAACTGGAGTTTGCCGCCGACACGCGTGTCAGCCATGCGGTGGAATGTCCGCTCCTGATCGGCGGGACGGTGGTCGAGCCAGGTGTTCTTGCCGTCGGCCGTTTCCTTTTCGAATTCGTGGAACGAGAGGTTGCCCTCGGCGGCACCGGATATCTCGACATGGTTCCAGGGCTCGTCAGGCAGGTTGAATGTCACCTTTTTACCGGAGATCGAATAGCAGTTCCAGTCCGGGATCATGAAATAATCTTCGCGGCCGATGATGCGGGACATGTTATAGGGATAGGGCCAGGTGGTTTCCCTGATGCCGTCGCCACCCTTGAACATCCACTGCTTGATATCGTAGATATCGTGGACTTCGACTTTCTTGATGCGTGTGGATGCGCTTTCGAGATAGGGCGGCATGTCACCGTCGCGGTTCCAGCCGTAACGGAGCAGCCATTCGTCATTGAACCGGTTGCTGCTGAGAGCGCGGCTGACCGGGCTGGTTTCGAGCGTGAGCGGGCTTGTTTTCGAGGCAAGTTTGCCGACCTCGCCGTCGTTGAGCATGTGGTCGAAGAAACAGAGTTCGTCGATATCGCCGCCACGAAGATAGTTGTACAAGCTCTGAACCTGGTAAGGGCTGATAATACGGGAGTGCGGTCCGAACTGATCGAGACCGGCATCGAGCACCACGGTCGTATCGTGTTTTGCCACCATGCGGCCGTCGACATAAAGGCGGACGCCGACAGTTTCATCCCAGCTCATGGCGAGATGGGTCCATTTGTCGGCTGCAGGCGGGTCCATTTTGCAGGACAGGCGTGGGCGTGCAAGGTTGATGTCTGTGACGAAACCCTCGAATCCGGAACCGTTCCAGTCGAGCCTCAGCCAGACAAGGTCCCAGCTGGAGTGGTCGGCGTAACCGACGCGGAAAATCGGGAACGGTGTTTCACCGACCTCTGTTCTGCCGCGCCAGAAGAATGAGAGCGTTCCGCGCTGGGCGTAAACGTTCCCGGGCGCTTCATAGGCAAGAAGCTGGGAGTCGTTGCACTGAATGCCTTTTCCTTTGACGCCGTCCGGGACGATTTCGACCCTGCTGACAACGTTGGCGACCGGGTCGCCTGCGGCGTAATCGGCATCGAAACCGTTTTCGCCCGAGAGATAAAACAACAGCCCGTTGCCGTCCGCAATCGCCGTCATCGGCATTATTGCGGTAAGCATGAGCATAAGAACGGTAAGAAATTTCCAGTGTTGCTGTGACAGGTAGTAACTGACTTTCATTGTCCTCTCCTTACATAAATGTCAGAATCCTGATTCAGAAAACTCGTTGTATGGAATGAAATGATGTATTATCATAAAAAAACAGATGCTTTTTTTAACACGTTCAACGGTGGTCTGTCCGGCTGAATCGCCACGTCGATCATATTATAATACGGTTTCCGCTATGTCAAACAAAGGAAAAAAATGGTTCGGCGTTACACGTTCGCCCGAGGAAGATCTTGCCCTGGTCGACATGATGATGTCGCCGCATGTGATCAGCACGTTGCGTCTGGCGATTATTGTCGGCATGTCGGCGCTGATTCTCGTTGTCTATCTTACCATGAATTTCATCTTTTACCCAGCCTATCCCGTTGTTACACCGTTTGCCGAGGACAGCGAGGTGTTCTCGGAGAACTATCCGCCGTTCCGCATGCATGAATGGGTAAATTACTCTATCTCGAAAGATATTGTCGAGGGTGATATAAGCTCTCCCGATTCTTTCGCTCGAAACAACCCCATAGGTTTTTCCTTTATTGCGGCGCCTTTCGTGGCCCGATGGGATGAGCGTGGAATTTTCATCGCCAACGCTTTCATTGTCTGGGCCTCCGCGCTTGTTTTCTTCTTCCTGATGCTTGAGCTCGTTGAATACCAAATAGCAGTTGCCTGTACGCTTATTCTCGCGTTTGCCACACCGAATATTTTCTATGCATCGAGCGCATTTGGTGAGAGCGCCGCACAGCTCATGCTGCTTCTTTCAATATTGTTTTTCGTCAAGGGCATGTTCTCACAGCACGAATGGGTGTTTTATACGCTCAGCGGGATATGCTCAGGGCTTCTCCTGTTTTTCATGCCATCGCTTACCGTGGTTATCATTCTTTATGTTCTTCTTCTGATTCTCGATCGAGGCCGTTTTTCCTTTCATGACAGGAACACCATCGGGATCACCGCCGGATTTATAACTGTCTTTATAGTTTTCCTCGTTATCGGAAAAATCACTACCGGCGCGATGCTGGGGCTTGCTTTTCCCCGCGGCGACTGCCTCTATAATCTGACTGCGGGCAATTCGCCGGATAGCGGCAGAAATCTTTTCTATGGTCTCTGGTCAATGATCCTGGGTAGTCCGCAGGGCTATGTTTTTATCCTTCCGCTCGTTTCGATAATACCGCTGGGGCTGCTTTCCATGTGGCGTAATGAATTTCACAGTATAACTTATATTGTGGGCATTATTCTGCTTTATCACGTGCTGATCGCCGCGTTGAGCCCCTGTCCTGTCACCGGCGAAAGTCTCGGAGCCCGTCAACTCGTGCCTGTTATTCCCCTCATGGTGCTCCCTCTGGCCTTTGTCTGGCGTGAGCAGACCGGAGAACGGATATGGGTCGCGGTGCTATTGGTAATGAGCGTGTATATGTGCAGTTTCGGCTGGTGGGCAGGAAAAGAGCAGGGTAAAGGTTTCTTTATCGGTGTTCTTCATGATCACGATGCCGGTAAGATCATTCAGGCGAGAAAAGGCACCCTTAAGCGTGTCGATTTCCGTTCGACCAACGAACTGACGGAAAAATATATCGATTCTCTGGAAAAACGCGACATCGGCCGCTGGCTCGGTATGCTTGCGCCGGAGGTCCTTCACGATATTGAGGGTGTCGAGCGGCATGTGTTCAGTGATCTGTGTTCAATCTATGCGGCGAGCGACAGCGCCGGAACTAAGATGATCCAGTCTGCTGATCCGAATTCCGGCATTGTGCCGCGTTTGCCCGAGCTTCAGAATCATGGTCTCGGTCTTCCGGATATTGAGTAAGCTCCAGTGAGCTGACACTGTGATCCGGGAGAATTTTATTGCTATTACCCCTCGCATATTATTTCAGTAGAAAAGAACCGTTGATTTAACGGAAAAACATGCGGAAACGTCTAGCACAATGACAGCGCTGCGGCGCTTATCATGATAATCAGATGCCGTGTCGGTATATTTTAACGAGGCGAAGACAATGAGTGGTGCCGAACAGCCATTTTCCGGCCTTCCCGAGGATATGCTCAGTGAGCTTCTGGGGGACAGTGCGGCAGTTTCTGCCCGTCTCGACATGACCATTCGCGAGCTTGCCGGGAAACGTGAAGAGCTCAGAAAACAGTTGGCCGATGCTGGTGTTCTTGCCAGCTTGGGTGATAACGGCGGGCTGCTTATCGACTGTTCCGCCATCGATGCTGTCCATGATGCTGGGCCGTTGTTTTTCGATCAGCTGATCGCGGGTGCGGCGTTTCGTGCTGTTGGGCTGCCTGCCGAAGGCACGGATGATGCCGTCGGTGAAACAGCACAGCGTCATGTGTTTGCCGCTGGCGGCTCATGTACTGACAGCGGGAATATCGCCGCCGCCCTCAGCGCTGAAATGAAAATCGAGCTTATTGCGGGAGCGCCGCGAGGTCTTTTGCTGTACCGGGGATCACTGGCAAGGGATTTCTATTCGGTTCTCAGCACTCTGCCGCAGGCAATGCGCATGAAAGACACGAAAATCGGCGGGGAATTCCTCTCGCATCTCAAACCGGCCCTTGCAGCTTTGAAACAGGCTTCCGAAAACATGTCGGCGACTGTACCGGTGTTTTTCGACAGCGATTGCGGACGGGAAGAGATCATCGGCGGGCTTTCCGGACTTTCAGGGCTCTGTCAGGATGCCGTCATGACAGTACTCACTGATCCCGGTGATTACACTATGCCCAAAGCTTTCGACGAGCCGGAAATAGAGCGTGCCGTGGCGGTGCCGATCAAGGATCCCGCATTTGCCGGACTTCGTGACAGTGCGGTTGCATGGTTCGGCGGATTCCGGCTGCTGTATTACCGTCCGCAGCAATGGACACCGGCGTTTCGGATCGCCATGCCCTCCGCTGTTGCTGATGATGACGGGAAACGTGCCGCTGTCTTGCGTTCGATTTCAGGCCAGTGCGCAACCGCAGGACTTGCACAACCGTATCCCCTGTATATCGCGCGTGAACTGACGCGGTATTTCATGAATGCGCTTCCGACGCTCAAACGGACGTCGATTGACAATATCAGCAGTTCGCTGGACAGCGATCTCGCAACGATACTTCCGCTTCTCCGGGAAAGCGCCCTGAAAACGAGGTGACAACCATGGAAGAGAACAACACGAGCAGGCTCATTACTGACAGTGAAAAAATCGGCGTGATCAGTGCGCCCTCCAATACCTCCGGTATCACCATCGATATTCTCGATTCCGCGAAAAGCCGCAAACTGATCGGCGAGCTTACCTATTTCCCGTTCATGCAGGAGAACAAGCCGCATTACGCCATCGGGCAGGTGACCGGAATCAGTCTCGACAATCCGCTTCTCGAGGACAGCACCATGAAAAAACTGATCCGGGAGCGTGGAATTATTCCCGGTATCAGCGGGAGTCAGGATACCTACAGCGGCAGGCTTTCCATCAGCGCTGTTTTCGGCGAGGAGGACAACCGCTATTTCCCCAGCCTGCTCGGTACTGTGCCGCCGACCGGATCGGCAATACATCTCGTGGACGATACAGTGCTCGATTCCCTGCTTGAACGCTACAGGCAGCAAATATTCTACCTTGGGCGGGTCTATGGATCGACACCCAAGCTGCCCCTGTGGTTCAAACATTTCGGAGTTGGCGAGGACGGCGCTGGTGAGGCCTATCACCTCGGGCTTTTTGGCAAATCCGGTTCCGGTAAGTCGGTGCTTGCGAAAACGCTGCTGCATGCCTATGCCCGTCACACGCAGATGGCTATTTTTATCGTCGATCCGCAGGCGGAGTTCTCGATGGACCTGAGCGGCGAGAACACGCAGTCCCGTTTCGATCTGAAACTGCGTGAGACCATTCTTTCCTATAAACGCCAGATTGTTGTGCGGAATGTGGATAACCTTATCCTGACCGGCTGGCCCTTGTTCACCGAGGTTATCCGCGAATCGAATTTCTTCCCGAAAATCGGCATCAAGGATCCGGATGAGAAACAGGTCGCGGCCGAGGACATCACCCGCGGTATCCGCGATAAGTTTAAAATATCCGAGATCGGCAGTAAGGACGCTTTCTTTCAGGCATTCAAATTTATGGGCAGCGAATCGACCAATGACCGTTTCCAGCTTATTTTCAAGGATTTCAGTCAGCATCAGGACAAGTTCGACGATCTATACCTCACCGCCTGGAAACCGGTCTGCGAGCTTTTCCGTCCCCGCGAGGGCGGTATTACGATCAGGAAACTGGTTCAGGGCACGTTCAGCGGCAAGAGTCCGGTGCGCCCGGTCGTGGTCATCAACCTTTCCGGCACCGGCGTATCCGAGACAGGCATTTTCTGGAATGAGGCGATCCAGTCCGTTGTTATCAAGAGTTTCCTCGACACCCTGACAGAAATTGCCGAAAAGGCATATATGAGCAACCAGTTCCTTAACTCGCTCGTGATCCTCGACGAGGCCCACCGTCTGGCACCCGATAAAGATGTCCAGTACGCCGCCCAGGCCGGGGTAAGGGACTCGCTTATCGACGCGGTGAGGACCACGCGAAAATATGGCCTCGGCTGGCTTTTCATCAGCCAGACACTGGCGAGCCTGCCCAAGGCGATTGTGGAGCAGATGCGTATCATGTTTTTCGGTTTCGGCCTTGCTTACGGCAATGAATTTTCCGCGCTCAAGGAGATTGCCGGTGGTGAGGAGAATTCACTCAGGCTCTACCAGTCATTCCGTGATCCGCACAGCTCTTTCGACGCCAAGTCTAAACAGTACAATTACATGTCGATAGGTCCGGTTTCGCCGCTTTCCTTTGCCGGAACACCACTCTTTTTCACCGCATTCAACAATCCCGGTGAATTCCTTTCAGCCAACAAAATCATGTAAGCGGCAGCATGGCGGTTCGTGTCAGCGTACAGCCGGGCGGCGGATGTCAGAGGAGGGGAAAGAGCATAGCGTAAACTGAAACCGTTTCTGCCCGCAGTAAAACAATTTTGGGAATTGATAGTGCTGCTGTGCTGTCTGGAATAATCGTCTGCCTGGAGCTTCCTGTTGTAATGGCTTTGGACCGTCCCCGTTTTCTGAATAGCTGGAAATGTACGGAGTTTGAAGATATGAAACGACTGATAATTTGTTCGGCTACTCTTGTTTTCGCTGTTATGACTGTCTCATGCGCATTTGCCGGTGATGGCACCTGGACACGCTATCTGAACGGAAACGGGATATTCGATATCGAAGTGGCAGGTGATTCTGTCTACTGTGCCACCGAGGGCGGCATTATGGTCTGGGACAAGGCGACAGGAGAGTCGACAGCCCTGACACGAACTGATGGCCTTTTATCCAATCAGACGGACGGTGTCGAGCTGGATTCCGAGGGGCGCATATGGATCGCGTTCGACGAAGATGAGTATCGATCGACAATTGAAATTATGGGGGACAGCGGTTCTATAAGCTACGACCCCTCGAACAGCGGCCTGACAGAGCATAAGCTCCGCGGGCTTTGTGTCGCGAGTGACGGTGCTGTATGGTGCGGCTCTATTACAGGCGGTGTGTTCGAGTTTCGGGACGGGGTATGGAAGGACCATCAGCCGGACAGCATTCTTAATGCCATCACATTGAAGCTGTTTCTCACTTCCGACGGCACTTTGTGGCTGGCCAACAGCAGGGGATTCTGGAGTTTTGATGGCTCCGAGTGGCGGGACAGGACCAGCGAAGGCGGTATTGGCAGTCTGGTCGTGAACGATATTGCTGTGACCGAAGACGGTGTTCTCTGGCTTGCCACGCTCCGGGGCGCCTATTCTTATGATGGTGCCAACTGGACACGCTATACAAAAAGTGATGGGCTTGTCAGCAGCTCGGTATATTCAGTTGCGAGGAGTGCGGGGGATGTCCTTTGGTTCGGCACCTCGTTGGGCGTGAGCTCCTATGACGGTGAGACATGGAAAAGTTATACGGGCGAGGTCGAGCTTGTCGATGATCGGGTGACCGACATCGCGGTTGACGGCGATAACAATATCTGGCTGCTTCATGACGATATCGCGAAAGGAATTTCGAAATTCAACGGGAGCGAATGGGAGTGGTATACGATCTGGAACCGTGCGGACGAAAAATTCCCTTCCAACGACGTGAGGGCGTTGACCGCCGGGCCGGGCAACAGCCTTTATATCGCATGCGATACCGGCGTGTATGTCTATGACGGCAGCCAATGGGTGCAGACGGGCAGCCCGACTGACCTCAGGAGCCTTGAAATTACTGAACTCTCGGTCGATTCCACAGGGAAACTCTGGGTGCTGTACGAGCGCTCCGAAAATGCCGGTATTTCGAGCTATGACGGCAATGCCTGGGAACAGCACAATTTTCTGGACGTAGCGATCACCACATTTCTGAGCGGTGATAATGGGATTCTCTATCTGGGCACCGATGACGGTGTTTCTATCGGCGATGGTGGTGACTGGGAGCACTATCCTGCTAATCAGGGCCTCAAATCCAGTGATATTAAGGATGTGGCTGAGGACAGTAGCGGAGTTATGTGGTTTGCATCCACTGCCGGAATTGCCCGGTATGATGGTGTTTCCTGGCGGACATGCAGTTCAGGTGAGTACAGCGTTGACTCGATCAACACTGTTCATCTTGCGCCCGATGGCTCTGTCTGGGGCCTCTCCGATTTCGGCAACATTTCGAAAATTGAAGGCGACAGGCTGACTGCTTTCATCGCAGAAATCGATACCGGCGATGGAATCCAGATTCTCCGTGCCGAGGCGATGGGTTTCAGCGGCAACGGTGATCTCTGGGCCGATTTCGGTGACGGAAGCAAATACGACAGTGCTGAAGATCGCTGGTACCGTCCGCTCTGGCGCTATGACGGCAGCCAATGGAAACGTCATGAAATCGGTAATTCACGGCCGATCGAAACTATCAGAAAGATAGTCGCAGATGGTGAGTCGGCGATCTGGATTGCCAGTAGTGACGGCCTTCACTGGTTTGACGGATCGGAGAGCAGGGCCTATGTCGCCAACAGCCCTTTGAGCAACGAGATACGGGGGATCGCTGTGGATAACGGTAACAATGTCTGGTTTTCCAGCGACCGCGGTTTGACATATATCGAAAGCGGATCATGGCAGCATGAAAGCGGCATTATCACCGAAGATATTGTGTTCGACAGTGACAATACACTCTGGATGAACCTGAAGCAGGGGATTTTCCGGTTTGCCGATGGCGAGCTTACAACTCTGTCCGTAAGTGATATCCATCCACGGTACAGCGATACGATCACGGTCAGGGCCGATCTCGATGGTAATGTGATCACCGGCAGCAATTACGGATTTTTCAAGCACATCGACGGTACGTGGACACAGTATACGAACGATAACTGGATCGATGTGGGGGCTGTCAAGGAGATAGCGGTCGACTCGAAGGGCGTTTACTGGATAGCTGGCGGGCCGAACAAGGGATGCTGGCGTTTTGACGGCAAGGTCTGGCAGCAGTATGTACGGATCGACGGTTTGACTGCCGATACTGTCAATGCGGTGGCAATTGCCGACGATGACAATGTCTGGATCGGCACACGTAACGGCATTTCCTGCTATAATGATACGACTTGGACCAGTTTTAACGTCGATGACGGTCTTGCGGGAAATAATGTGCTGACCATAGCCGTGGATAATAATAACCTTGTCTGGGTTGGCACCGACAGCGGGGTGTCCAGTTATGACGGCCGGGAATGGACAAGCTACACAGAAAATGACGGTCTCACGGACGATTATGTTGCCGCAATCGCGGTCGATTACAATAATGTAAAATGGTTCGCGACTCCACGGGGCATAACGAGCTATCGTGAACAATCCGCGGCCGGGTCAACACCGGCACGGAAAACGCTGTCAGTGATCGGAAATTTCCCCAATCCATTCAATGTCATGACAGTACTCGAGTTCGCTGTGGAAAGCTGGGGCGATGTCGATGTGACAATCTATAATAACGCGGGCCAGGAAGTCCGTGACTATCATTTTGACATGCTTTCGGCAGGCAGGAAAAAACTGGTCTGGGACGGCAGGAGCAACGATGGCGGGCGGGTATCCTCCGGGGTCTATTTTTTCAAGGTTCACCGCGGCGGGATAAGTGATCACGGCAGAATGATGTTTATCAAATAAACTGAAAGATCATCTCTCTCATATTACAATCAACTGCTGAATTCGCTTGTTTTCCCACTCTTTCTTTGTTTTCACAAGTGCCTTATCCTCGACACATCATTTTCCCGGCAGTCTTATTGAATATCTGACAGAGCCCGAACGTCTCAATATCAGAGACACGGGCTCCAAAGGCGCAGGAACGAGACGCCGCCCGTCCGCTGTTGCCGGGATATCCCTCGCATCTTCGTAACAGCGGCCGGAATGGGGCCCGTTCTTTTTTGCTTGATAGATTTCCAATTCCCCTCTATATAGTAAGAAACACATGTCTGGAGCAGCAGAACGCCCATGAAAGGGGATTCTGATGAAATCGTTGGCCGCAGCACTGTTGGCAGTGGTATCTGTCATGGTACTATCATGCGAAGTTTCAAAGGGGCCCGACACGCTTTATGCCGGATTTGCCCGTGTTGCGGTGACACCGCCGCTGGGCACAGCTATGACCGGTTTCGGCGGACGTGACTACGATCCCGGGGGATGCCGAGGAATTCACGACGAGCTCTACGCGCGGGCGCTGTTTCTTTCCCAGGGCGAGAGCGAGATGCTGATCATGGGATTTGACCTCCTGTTTTTCAGCAGGGACGAGGCGGATCGTTTCAAGGGCGCTATCGGTAGAAAGCTCGGCCTCGAACCCGCCTCCATACTGCTCAACTGCTCCCATACGCATACCGGCCCCAAGGTCGGCACGTGGTTTTACACGCCCTCCGATCCGGCCTATCTCGATTTTCTCGAAGATTGCATTATAGACGCCGTCGCACAGGCGAAAGACTCGGTCCTTGAGGTGCAGGTCAGCGCAGGAAGCGGCAGTACGAAACTCCCCATGAGCCGTCGCAGGCCACGTCCCGATGGTGGTGTCGATTTTGCGCCCTATCCTGACGGAGCTATCTGCGGCGAGCTCCCCGTGGTGATGTTGAAAGATATGACCGGGACGCCGGTGTGCCTGCTGTTTTCCGCCTCCTGCCATCCCTCCACGATCAAGGGTGTGGAGCGTTCCTACTGGATTTCCGCCGATTATCCCGGCGCGGCGATGGCAAGGATCGACGACTGGCTCGGTAAGGATGTCAGCCTCTTTTTGCAGGGTGCGGGCGGCGACTCGAAAGCTTCCGTGATAGGGGTGGGCAGCGATGTGTGGAAAGCCGGAAGCTGGGATGATGTCGACCGTGCCGGGCAGATGCTGGCCGACGAGGTCATTGCGCTCGCGGAATCCGGGCTTCGAAAGATAACGCCATCCCTGGGCACTGTTTCAATTGAAATGGACTGGCCGCTTAAGACACCGTTTTCACGGGAGGAGTACGCTGAAATCCTCGAGAATCCGCAGGCCCATTCCGAGAGTATGCCGGAGGTGATGCAGGCCTGGGCCCGTGAGCAGATAGCGAAACTCGACCGTGGTTTTTCGCTCAAAAGCAGTGTGGCGATCACTGCCCACGGCATTTCGCTTGGAGAAAATGTCCGTATCGTGGGGATCGAGGGCGAACTTGTCGCGGAGCTGGGCAATATGATAGTGGATTATTTCGGAACGGGCGTGACTTTCCCGCTGGGCTATACGAATGGCGCGCAGATGTACCTTCCCACAAGCGCTATGCTTATCGAGGGCGGTTACGAGGTCGAGAGCTACTGGGAATACCGTCAGCCCTCGGCGCTTGCAGGCGGGCACGAGGCGATTCTCAGCGCCGCTCTGGACGAAATGAGTATCAGGGGAATTCGATAGGGTGTCAGCGGCTAAACAGCGGTAACATACGGCTATACAAGCGGTTATGGCAGGTGAAAAGGCAGCGGTGTGTCGAGTGTGATCGACTCAGCTGTCACTGCGGCCCGCCAATCGATAATCTCGACACCTTCATTGACCGCCATGTGGATCTGTTCCGCGTAATAGGGGTCGATGTGCGAGGCTATACCGATGCTGTCGGAGTCCATGCGTTGTGAAAGCAGGAAAAGCGCCGCGCGGTGGCCCTCCCTGACCATCGCCGCCAGCTCGTCGAGATGTTTCGCACCGCGTGAGGTGACCGCATCCGGGAACAGCGCCCGTCCCTCCTCGACCAGCGTCACATTCTTCGCCTCAAGGTAAAAAAGCCCCTTTTCGCCGTAAAGAACACCGTCCGCCCGCGAATTGACACCGTATTTCACCTCCATACGCATCCGCTCGTAGCCGCGGAATTCGGGCACCGCGCCGGTCTCGAATCCCTCGCGCAGCAGGATATTCGGCACTTTCGTGTTGATACCCGCCCAGAGGCCCGCGACCTCGACAAGCTGCCAGTCGTAGCGGGTTTTCCGCTCGGGATTGGCGGCCTCGGAAAGCATCACGCGGCTTCCCGGTTCGGCCATCTGGGTCATGGAGCCGGTGTTGGCGCAGTGAGCGGTGACCTGCTCGCCCGTGTCGAGCGTGACATCGGCGAGGAAACGTTTATAGCGCCTGATCAGCGTGCCGGGTATGAGAGGGGGGAGGGTCATTTAATTTCCATTATTACAAACAAGGGGAGCTGCGGCTCCCCTTGTTATGATGTTTAGTACGAATACTGCTTAAAGTAATCGGCAATATTTACGCCGTTTAAATAGACAGTACAGAGCAGCCTGTCATATGATAATTTTATAACATTTTTGAGTTCAACATTTTTAAGTAAAATGAGAGACTCTAGTTTACAGGTTGCTTCGTAGTAGCCAGGTGTACCAATTTCAGGTGCATCCCAACCAATGGGTCTGACACGATTCCCTTTGTAACCGTTCCATTCCCAATTTGGTGACACAACAAAAGTATCACCATCGATGATTCTTGTTACATTAAAAAACATTGTTTTATCCTTTTTTTGTAGTTATTGTTTAAAATGATAGTTAACTACAAATATAAAGGACACATTAAAATACTTTTCATGTGAAAAGCCCTCCTTGAATTTGTACTTGCCAAGAAGGGGGTTGTATTATATAATACAATAGCACTTGCCCCTAATTGGCAAGGAAGTTTTGATTATAACCCCCGCTTGTCATGCCCGACTCGGGGGTTTTTTTTATTGAAACAACTTCATATTTTCCTCAATAATACTAGGGTATTTCAACACTATCATATTATTAAACGTTTCGATTTCTGGTTGTTCACTGCCTTTTTCGGGCAAAGGGATATTGAAATAATTGAAAAAAGATTTTGCAGACAACCATGCACTCCCATCTTTTCTTTTTGATATCTTAACCTTACCTTCTGACTGTTCGTTATTTGTTAGGTTGATGCCAATCATGTATGCTTCTGCATCGTAATATAACTGCGCGTATCTGTAGCTCATGATGTCATATCTTATGATTGCGCCAACATTAAATGCAATCTGACCTCTTGATCGTATTGATATCTTTGGCTCATACCCTCTCGACTTTTGTGCCGTAAATAGCTCGAATCCCATGACATGAACCTCCGGTGTTTGATGTAATGTATAACAAAATAGTAATAAACACTTAGGGAGTCAAGTAAAAAAATGGCATTAAATGTTCGGCGAAACGTTTCTGTTCTGTTGCGTCGTTGTTGTTTTGTAATGTGTCTTTGTGCGTTGCGCAAAAAAAGACGCCCGAAGGCGTCTTTTTGTTCTGTTGACGTTTGCATCGACAGGGATCAGACTGTCATGACCTCTTCTTCCTTGGCATTGATCACCTCGTCGACCTTCTTGGTGTAATCGTCGGTGATCTCCTGCGCCTCTTTTTCGCCCCTGTGGAGGTCGTCCTCGGAAATATCGTGGTCCTTCTCCATATGACGGAGCTTTTCGATGACCTCGCGGCGGATATTCCTGATGGCGACTTTCGAGTCCTCGCCGTGCTGCTTGACAAGCTTCAGGATATCTTTCCTGCGATCCTCGGTGAGCGCCGGGATGGGCAGACGGATCGAATGGCCGTCATTGTTTGGTGTCAGGCCCAGATCGCTTGCCTGGATGGTTTTCTCGATCTCGCCGAGCATGTTCGGCTGGAAAGGCTGGATCATGATGGTCTTGGCATCGGGAATAGAGATGTTCGCCACGTGTTTCAGGGGTGAGGGGGTGCCGAAATAGTCCACCTTGATCGTGTCGAGCAGGGTCGTCGAGGCCCTTCCCGTACGGATACGGGAGAGCTCGTGATTGAGATGCTCGATTGTTTTCTGCATGTGTTCAATAGCTTCTTTTTTGACAGCCTTATCCATAATTAATCCTCCTGTGTTACTGAGGTCCCGGGTTTTTCGCCTTTAATGACTTTAAGAAGTGTTCCCTTCTTTGTCAGATTGAACACTTCGATCGGTATGCTGTTTTCACGGCAGAGCGCAATAGCGGTCGCGTCCATGACACGGAGATCTTTGCTGAGCACTTCGCTGTAGGTGACTGTTTCGTATTTTTTTGCGGAGGGCACTTTTGCGGGATCAGCATCATAGACACCGTCGACTTTCGTGCCTTTTAGAAGCACATCCGCCTGTATCTGTATGGCCCTGAGCGCCGCTGCCGTGTCGGTAGTAAAAAACGGGTTGCCGGTGCCGCCGACAAAAATAACGATGTGGTTTTCGGAAAGGTAGCGGTTCGCAGTTTTCAGATCGAATGGCTCGATGAACTCCTCGACAGCTCGCGCGGAAAGAACGTTGGTCGTGATTCCCATGCCCTCGAAACGGTCCATGAGTGCAAGGCCGTTGATCATGGTGCCGAGCATGCCCATCTGGTCGCCCGTGACACGATTCATACCGCCCTGTGCCGCCGGCATACCGCGAAAAATATTGCCCGCGCCGACAACGATACCGACCTCGACACCTTTTTCGTGCACCCCTTTAACCTGGCCGCATATCTGTTCAAGCGCGCCGGCGTCAAAACCGATACCCGTATCACCGCCAAGTGCCTCGCCGGAAAGTTTCAGAAGTATTCGTTTGTATTGAGCCATTCATCTCCACCATGAGAATTCTGTTTAGTTTCTGGTAAAAAATACACAGTTATGACGCTTAAAGCAAGACGGTATTTCGCGTTTTTATCCCTTTGTATATGAGAATATAAACGTATGATCTGCTGCATTTTGCAGATATTGTGAATTGTCTGCGTCTGTAAGAGGGTTTCGGGAGGAAATACTATTCGGTGTAAACCGTTAAAATGACGGTTTTGCCAGATGGAAAAATGTCAGGCACATGGAACAGGTCCGGACATAAAAAAAGGGCTGGATTATATCCAGCCCTCAATCTGTTTCCCGGAACTTCTGTTAGCCGATCTGGTAACGGACGAAACGGCTGATTTTGATGTTCTCGCCAATAACGGAGATAACTTCGGTCAGAAGGTCCTGAATCGTCGATTTCTGCTTCTCGTCACGCACGTAAATCTGGTGCAGGAGGCAGTTTTCCTTGTAGAACTTGTTGACACGGCCTTCGACGATCTTTTCAACAAACTCAGGCTTTTTGCCTTCGTTAAGAGCCTGGTTCTTGAATATCTCTTTTTCCTTCTCGAGCATCTCCTGATCGACTTCGTCCTCAGAGATAGCGAGAGGATTGGTGGCTGCTATATGCATAGCCACGTTTTTTGCGAACTCCTGGAACTTCTCGTTCCTGGCGACAAAATCGGTTTCGCAATTGACTTCGACCATGACGGCAAGTTTAGCGCCTGGATGAACGTAGGTTGCGATGAAACCATTAGCGGTTTCACGTTCGGCACGCTTCGCCGCTGCAGCCATTCCCTTTTCGCGAAGAATGTTGGCCGCTTTTTCCATGTCGCCTTCGGTCTCTGCCAGGGCTTTTTTGCAGTCCATCATTCCAGCGCCGGTTTTCTTACGCAACTCCATTACGACTTTTGCCGAAATTTCCATGTATTAAATCCTTTCAGTACGGTATATTCTGATTCTTAACTGTCTGTATTATTCAGATGCTTTCTTACCAGCCTCTTCGGCTTTAGGGGCATCTTTTTTCTCTTCTTTTGCCGGTTCGGTATTAGCGGCGGCCTTCTTTGCAGGGGCTTTCTTTTCCGCATCTACGGCATCAGTGGACTGGGAATCATCGGCAGCTTTTTTCGGAGCGGCTTTCTTGGCCGGTTTATTCTCCGCTTTGCCGCTGGCAGCCGCGTTATCTCTTCTGGCGGGTTTTCTGTCAGCGCCCTTATGGCCGTGTTTCCTCTTGTCCTCCTGCTTTCTTGCCTCATCTCTTACAGCTTTTTCCTTTTCTTCGATCTGGGCTTTGTCAGTGTAGAGCTGAATGCCCTCGAGGATCGAATCGGTGAGTGCACCAAGGATAAGCTTGATGGAGCGGATGGCATCATCATTGCCAGGAATCGGATAATTGATAGGATCGGGATCGCAGTTAGTGTCGATGATAGCGCAGACCGGGATGCCAAGACGGCGTGCCTCGTTGACAGCGAGCTTTTCTTTTTTCGTGTCGACAACGACGAGGAGGCCGGGAAGCCTGTTCATATTGCGGATGCCGCCAAGGAGGTAAGACAGCTTTCCCCGCTGCTTTTCATGATTGAGAACTTCCTTCTTGGTCAGAAGCTCATAGGTGCCGTCGGTCGACATGTTCTCGATGTGCTCGAGACGCTTGATGCTCTGGCGGAGTGTCCTGTAGTTGGTCAGCATGCCGCCTGCCCAGCGGTTGGTGACATGGTACTGGTTGCAGCGCTCAGCCTCTTCAACGATGGTAGAGGATGCCTGAGCCTTGGTGCCGACAAAAAGGACATATTCGCCGCGTGCGGTAACTTCGCGAACCGCATTGCAAGCTTTTTCGACAAGTTTTTGCGTTTTCTGGAGATCGATGATGTAGATGCCGTTGCGTTCGGTGAAGATATATTTCTTCATCTTGGGGTTCCAGCGCCTGGTCTGGTGACCGAAATGAACGCCGGCTTCGAGAAGGTCCTGGATAGAGATAGTTGCCACGGGTTACCTCGTACTGAAAATGGTTGTTTTCCTCCGTTCCGGTCGTCTATATGATGCACCGTTAGACGGCACCGCACCGTATATCGCGGAACGTGCGTGATTGCATGAGCGCAACGGGACGATGAATACGTCCCGGGCGACAGGCATTTTTTAACGTTTCGAGAACTGGTATGCGCGACGTGCGCCAGCAAGACCGTATTTTTTACGCTCTTTAACGCGTGAATCGCGAGTGATGAGACCGGCACGTTTGAGAACGGGCCTGAGTTCAACATTCATCTCGAGAAGTGCTTTTGTGATTCCGTGCCTGAGCGCACCTGCCTGTCCGGAAAGTCCGCCGCCTGTAACGTTGGCGGTAATATCGAGCTTGCCGTTGTTTTCAGTCAGTTCGAGCGGTTGTTCGATGATCAAAATCGAGGTAGGACGTTTGAAATACTCTTTGGCATCCCTGCCGTTAACAACGATTTTGCCCGAACCGGCCTTAATGCGAACACGAGCGATAGCGTTTTTACGCTTTCCGGTCGCAGCATACACCGTTTGAGCTTCAGCCAATGCTTCCTCCTTTCAAACGCATCCGGATAATCCGGAGCGCTTATACTTCGAAAATCTCCGGCATCTGAGCTTTGTGATTGTGCTCAGGACCGGCATACACATGCAGTTTCCTGTAAACCTGACGGCCGAGTGCGTTATGCGGGAGCATACCCTTGACCGCAAGTTCGACGATACGCTCGGGGTGTTTTTCCTTCATCGTCTTGTAAGAGATGGTTTTGGAATGACCCGGCTGCGTGCTCGCCCTGAAATACGTTTTAGAATCCTCTTTCTCACCGGTAAGGCGAACCTTGTCGGCGTTGACGACAATCACATAATCACCCGCGTCCACGTTGGGCTGGAAGCAGGGTTTGTGTTTGCCGCGGAGGACTTTCGCCACTTCTGCAGCAAGCCTGCCAAGGACTTTGCCAGAGGCGTCGACGACATACCACTTGCGCTCGACATCGGCAGGTTTTGTCACATAGGTTTTCATGAAAGAAACTCCTCTCGGTTCATAATAGTGCCAAAAGCATAGATTATCAATATAATCAATAATGGCAAAAACGTCAAGATATTTATCGTGATCCTGCAGAGAACGTTACATAAGTATTCTTTGTCGCGTACCGGCATTGATAATTATATGTAAAGAGGCGTATCATAGAGCGCCCATCCGATACCTGATGCACTTTGTCAAAATCACCATTCTTCTGCTATTTTACTGAAGAAAATGTTTCACTTATGCAAATGCTGTCAAAAAGTGATACAATCGCAGCATCAAATTTTTCCGTAGCCTACACAGTCGACGATTCGTTCCACGATATCATCCACGCGCGGCGTGACCTCTGATTCCAGGCGTTTATTATAAGGAATGGGAGTTACACGGCCTGCAATACGCATCACGGGCGCTTCGAGACTGTCGTAGAGGTTTTCCGCGGCCCAGGCTGCGATATCGGATGCGACGGAGCCGCGCCTGACAGCCTCGGTCGCGACAAGGAGACGTCCTGTTTTTGCAACGGAGGCTGCAATAGTCTCACGGTCCATGGGTACGAGTGTCCTGAGGTCGATAACCTCGCAGGAAATACCATTAGGCTCCAGCCTGTCCGCTGCGGCAAGGCATTCGTTCGCCATTTTCGAGTAACTGACAATAGTGATGTCCGTTCCTTCGCGGCGGACAACGGCTTTACCGGGTTCAACCGAATAGTCGCCTTCGGGGACCTCCCCCTCGAGATCATAGAGGAGCTTGTGTTCGATGAAAACCACCGGATCGTCATCGCGAATAGCCGCTTTGAGAAGCCCCTTGGCGTCATAGGGTGTTGCGGGCATGAATAGTTTCAGGCCCGGGATGTGGTAGTACAGGGCCTCGAAAGACTGGCTGTGCTGAAGGCCCACGCTTTTACCGGAGCCGCCCTGTGTGCGCATGACCATGGGAACGCGTTCGGTACCGCCGGCAACGAAATGGTATTTCGCGGCCTGGTTGAACATCATGTCGAACGCCAGTGTGGAAAAATCGATGGCCATGACCTCGACAATGGGCCGTTTGCCCTGTATCGCCGCGCCGACACCCATGCCGGTGAATGAAGATTCCGAAATAGGGGTGTCGATCATACGGGTCGGCCCGAACTCTTCGAGAAGTCCTTTCGATACACCGAAAGAGCCGCCGCGTTTTGCAACGCCGAGCCCCATCATGAAAACACGGTCGTCACGGCGCATTTCTTCCTGTATCGCCTCTCTGAGTGCTTCTCTGTATGTGATAATTCGTGACAATTGCTGTCCTTTCATATGCAAAATCGCTTGTTCGTCAATCAGATAACCGGCAGGATGGCCTGTTAAACATCATATTCAGCGATATCTTTCAGGAATGTTGACACATCGGGTTCCACGGCCTGCTCCGCGAATTCGACCGCCTCGTTCAGTATCGATTCTATCTCGCTGTCGATGACTTCGATTTCATCACTGCCGATTCCGGCTGCACTGCAGTGTGCAAGCATGATATCGAACGGATCGCCTTCTTTCCAGTTTACCTTGTGCTCGTCGGCAACATAGGAGGCGCTGTCATTGATATGATGTCCCTGGAAACGGAATGTCATTGTTTCGATAAGGGTCGGGCCTTCACCTCTGCGCGCTTTTTCAGCGGCTTCTGCGACTGCCTCATAGATGTCGAGGGGGTCGTTGCCGGTGATTGTTATGCCCTCGATACCCAGTGCGGAGGCTCGCTGTGCCATTGTTTCGCAGATCGTGGTCTCGCTTATGTGGGTTGTCGCTGCGAAACAGTTGTTTTCCAGCACGAAAATGACCGGGAGCTTGAAAATGCCAGCCATGTTCACTGTTTCTGCGAACACGCCGTTGTTCGCGGCGCCGTCCCCGAAAAACGAGATGACAACCTTGTCCGAGCCCTCGACCCGGATGCCCATGCCGACACCGCCTGCGAGCGGAATGCCGCCGCCGACAATGCCGTTGGCGCCGATGTTGCCGGTGTCACGGTCGGCAATATGCATCGAACCGCCGCGTCCGTGAGAGTAACCCGCCGCTTTGCCGAACAGCTCCGCCATCATACGCTTGATATCCGCGCCCTTGGCGATACAGTGGCCGTGCCCGCGATGGGTCGAGACGATGTAGTCGTCACGCCTGATAGCTTCACAGGCGCCGGCAGCAACACCTTCCTGACCGATGCAGGTGTGGAAATAGCCTTGAATGCTGCCTTTTTTATACATTTCCGCGCCGGTTTCCTCGAATCGCCGTATCAGCCGGATATCCCGATAGAGCTTGAGGAGCAGTTCCCTGCTGGCCGCGCTTTTTTTATTATTGTCTGTCGTCATGAAAATCCTGTTCGATGGTTATTTGTGGTACTTGCTGTTAATTATGAACTTTCAAATATCTTTCCCGGACGCTGGATGATGAGGCCGTCCATCTCGAGATCAGTCAACTGCTGAAGAATAATATGTATCGGTTTGCCCAGAATACTGCATATCTCCTCGACATGACGGGGGCCGCTGTCGAGTGATTTCACTATTTCTCCCGCCAGTCCCGAGGGGATGTTCCGCGGCACGGCGAAAGATCTCACCGTGTCCGCTTTTTTGCCGAAAGCCCCGAGGATCGAGCCCGCATCGGTGGCGGGTAATGCGCCTTTACCGAGCAGGGCATTGACGCCCGTGCTTTTCTTCGCATCTGCCGGGCCGGGCACCGCGAAGAGTTTGCGTTTCGCCTTGAGCGTGAGATCGGCCGTGATGAGTGCACCACTCCGTTCGCCCGCCTCGACCACGACAGTCCCGAGTGAAAGCCCGGTAATGACCGAGTTCCGCGCGGGAAAATTTCCCGGAACGCCCTCCATGCCCATAGGAAAATGGCTCACGAGACAGCCGGATTCCCGTATTGACTCGGAGAGCTTTCTGTTCTCGGGCGGATAGATGATATCGACACCGCAGCCGAACACTGCGACTGTTTTGCCGCCGGTCTCGATCGCGGTTTTATGGGCGATTGAATCAATGCCCGCCGCCATGCCGCTGACGATGCAGTAACCTGCCGGGACAATGCCGCTCACAAGAGACTGAGTCATTTTCCTGCCGTATGGTGTCGCGCCGCGTGTGCCGACAAACGCCAGTGAGGGCAAGTGAAGAGCACTGATATCGCCCCTGCAGAACAGCACCGGGGGTGCAGAGGTGAACTTGTCAAGCAGGGCGGGGTAGTCTGCGCTTCCCCGTGAGATCATAACTGCGCCGGATGCCTCCATCCGTTCGATCTGGTCCTTTACAAATGCATCGCGATCGAAAGAGATGATGTTGGAGGCAGTGGACTCGCCGATGCCGGGAAGTGACATCAATGCCTGTTTGCCCTGTTCGAAAACCGCAGTGGCCGAGCCGAACTGTTTTACCAGCCGGGCATGTGTTTTCGTCCCGATTTTCGGAACACCGTATAGGGCGAGACTGTCGGCTTCCCCAAGTGTCATGGCACTTCCCCGTTAGCTAATCACTGTTCACGGTGTCGGTCTGAACCGCTGTCAATCCTCGATCTTCTGCGCTTCCACTATCTCGCCGAGACGGTAGACGAGCTTGTCGAGCCCCTCGCCCTTGACAGAGGATATAACGATTGTCTCGGCATCGAGTTTCGGTATTTCCGGCATTTCTCCGGCTGGAACAAGATCGGTCTTCGTTATCGCCACCAGGCGTTGCTTTTTCATGAGCTTTTCGCTGTAGCTTTCCAGCTCGTCGCACAGTTTCCGATAATCCTCCGTGATGTCCTCCGATATACATTCTATAAGGAAGAGGAGGATTTTCGTCCGCTCGATATGCCTGAGAAACTGCAGGCCGAGTCCCTTGCCTTCATGGGCACCCTCGATTATACCGGGAATATCGGCCATGACAAGGCTTTTCATGTCACCGGTCCTGACAATACCGAGATTCGGCTGAAGTGTCGTGAACGGGTAGTCGGCGATTTTCGGTTGCGCGTGCGACAGGCGCGAAAGGAGTGTCGATTTGCCCGCGTTGGGAAAACCGACCAGGCCGATATCGGCGAGCAGTTTCAGTTCGAGGCTGACCGTGTGTTCTTCGCAGCCACCGCCGGGATCACAGCGACGTGGGGCCTGATTTGTGGCGGTTGCGAAATGGATATTGCCTCGTCCACCGCGCCCGCCTTTCGCGATAACCACGCGGTCTTCTGCTTCCGACATGTCGGCGATGATTTCGCCGCTTTCGGCGTCACGGGCGATTGTGCCGAGCGGGACGCTGATGATGCAGTCGTCACCATTGGGGCCGTGTTTCCTGCTGCCCTGCCCCGGTCTGCCGTTCCCGGCGTTGAAATGCTGGCGGAACTTGAAATCGACAAGTGTGTTGAGGTTCTTGTCGACCACGAGGATGACATTGCCGCCATCGCCGCCGTCGCCGCCGTCCGGGCCCCCTTTCGGCACATGTTTCTCTCGCCTGAAGGACATGCAGCCGTTGCCGCCTTTTCCCGATTTTATCTGGATTTGTGCTTCGTCAATAAACATTATTGTAACTGCCTGCCTGCCGCAAACCGGTGTGTATTCCGGTATGCAGCCGCTTGATATGAGCTGTTGTGTATGATAACAAGCAGGCCCAGCCGTAAGGATTGTTACGGTTTGAGCCTGCCTGATTTTCAAAACTGCTGCCGTGCTTACATGCCCTCGATGATGGCCTCGGCGAATTTGCTGGTGGAAAGTTTCGTCGCGCCGTCCATGAGACGTTCGAGGTCATAGGTGACTTTCTTGAGCTCGATCGCTTTCTCGATGCCCGCGAAAATGAGCTTCTCAGCCTCGTACCAGCCGAGGTAATTGAGCATCATGCAGCCCGAGAGGATCAGTGAGGACGGGTTCGCCATGTCCTTGCCCGAATACTTGGGCGCGGTGCCGTGGGTCGCCTCGAAAACAGCGATGAAATCACCGATGTTCGCCCCGGGTGCCATGCCGATACCGCCGACCTGTGCCGCTGCTGCGTCTGAGATGTAATCGCCGTTAAGGTTCGGTGTCGCGACCACATCGTACTCGTCTGCGCGTAGAAGGATCTGCTGGAACATGGAATCGGCGATACGGTCCTTGACCACAATTTTGCCCTCAGGGACTTTGCCGTCGAATTTATCCCAGAGATCAGCCTCGGAAATGGTCTCGTCGGGGAACTCGTCACGGGCGAGCTGATAGCCCCAGTCACGGAAAGCGCCCTCGGTGAACTTCATGATATTGCCTTTGTGCATCAGTGTAACCGACGCGCGCTTGTTGTCGATGGCGTACTGGATAGCCTTGCGGACGAGGCGCTTGGTGCCGGTGGCGCTTATGGGCTTGATGCCGAGGCCGGAATCGGGCTTGATCTTGGTGCCGAACTCGTTCTCGAGGAATTTGCGGATCATCTTGACCTCTTTCGAGCCCCGCTGCCACTCGATACCGGAGTAGACATCCTCGGTATTCTCGCGGAAAACTACGAGATCGACTTTCTCCGGTGCCTTGACCGGCGAGGGAGTGCCGTTGAAATACCTGACCGGGCGGACACAGGCGTAGAGATCGAGTTTCTGACGGATGGTGACGTTCAGACTTCTGAAACCGCCGCCGATCGGTGTCGTCAGCGGGCCCTTGATGGAAACGATGAAATGCTCGATGGTGTCGAGTGTTTCCTGCGGCAGCCATTCGCCGGTTTCTTTTTGCGCTTTTTCGCCTGCAAAGACCTCGGTCCAGGCGATACGTTTTTCATCGCCGTATGCTTTTTTAACTGCGGCATCGATCACTTTCTTCGATGCGGCCCAGATGTCGGGACCGATACCGTCACCCTCGATGAAGGGGATCACGGGATTGTCGGGAACCTCGAGCTTCTCGTTTTTGACCGTAATGGCCTGACCGTTTGCCTTTTCCTCTATTTCTTTGTAATCCACTGTTGCTCCTTTATGTCTGAAACGTCATTGTTACTCGTCGCCGATTTTGAAATCGCCGTGTGTCTGAAGGTGTTTCACAAGACCGCCGTCCTCGAGAATGGTGCGCATGATGCCGGGCAGCGGCGGGAACGTCAGCGTGAAATCCTTGGTCAGGTTCTTGAGCGTGCCTGTGGCGAGGTCCATTTCCAGCTCGTCGCCCGCCTCTATGTCCGAGGTGTCGCACTGAATGACCGGGAGGCCGACATTAATCGCGTTGCGGTAGAAAATACGCGCGAACGATTTAGCCACGACCGCGGAAACACCAGCCAGCTCAATGATTGTCGGCGCGTGCTCGCGGGAGGAACCGAGACCGAAATTCGATCCGGCCACGACGAAATCACCTTTGTTCACTTTCGCTGCGAACTCGGGATCAGCGTCCTCGAGTACATGCTTGGCCAGCTCGGGAAGGTTCGAGCGGAGGTGGAAAAGCCTACCGGGCGCGATGAGGTCGGTGGAAATGTTGTCTCCGAATATCCATGCTTTGCCTTTTGCCATTAGAGTACCTCCCTCGGATCGGCGATTTCACCGGCAAGGGCCGATGCCGCACAGGTTGCCGGGCTCGCGAGCAGGATGAACCCTTCCGGATTTCCCATGCGTCCCTTGAAATTACGGTTCATGGTGGACAGGCATTTCTCGCCGTCGCCCAGGATGCCCTGGTGTACGCCGACACAGGGGCCGCAGCCGGGCGTGTTGATCGATGCGCCGACATCGTTGAAAATTGTGAGAAGGCCTTCCTCGATCGCCTCGCCGTAGATTTTGCGTGAGGCCGGGACCACGAGGAAACGGGTGTCGGGGTGACGTTTCTTGCCCTTGACGATCTCTGCGGCGACTCTGAGGTCCTCGAGACGGCCGTTGGTGCAGGTGCCGATGAATACCTGGTCGAGTTTCTCGCCCTTTGCCTCGTCGATAGTCTTGACATTGTCGACACGGTGCGGGAATGCCACCATCGGGACAAGTTTGGCGGCGTCAATATCAACAGTGCGTTCGTATTCAGCATCGCCGTCAGGAGCGATCTCGCGGTAATCAGCGCCGCGTCCCTGGGATTCCAGCCATTCTTTCGTGACAGAGTCGGATGCGATGAGACCGGCTTTTGCGCCCGCCTCGACCGCCATGTTCGAGAGCACCATGCGCTCGTAATGGGGCATGGCCTCGATTGCCGGACCGCCGAACTCGAGCGCCTTGTAGGTAGCGCCGTCCGCGGAGATGAGGCCGATAAGGTGAAGGATCAGGTCCTTGGCATAGACACCTTTCGGGAAAGCGCCGTCAACATTGATCCTGATGGTCTCGGGCGTTTTCATCCATGTTTTGCCAAGAGCGATCGCAACTGCGACATCGGTGGAGCCCATGCCTGTCGAAAATGCGCCCATCGCCCCGCCCGTGCAGGTGTGAGAGTCCGCGCCCACAAGGACATCGCCGGGCCTGAGATAGGCCTCGTGGATAACCTGGTGGCAGACACCGTCGCCGATATCGGACAGGTTTGCGCCGGTCTTTTTCGCGAATTCGCGGAGCAGACGGTGGTCGTTCGAGAGCTCTTTCCTTGCGGAGGGAGCGGAATGATCGATAAACAGCACCGTACGGTCGGGATTCGCGGCTTTTTCCATGCCGAGCTTTTCGAGCTGACGGACAGCCAGCGGGCCGGTACCGTCCTGCGTAAGGCAGACATCGACCTTGACAATAGCGAGTTCACCGGCCTTGAGATCGTAGCCTGCATGCTCGCTGAGGATTTTTTCAGCAAGAGTCTGACCCATAACATCTCCTATTCTATAAATAATTACACATTTCCAAGAGCTGACAATAAACTAATATACAAAAAATGGCGCTTTTATTCCACTATTATTGTATTCTGACGGGCTGCTTTTGCGCTGAAAACTGTATTCGCTGCCGGTCATGGGAACGCTGTGATGTGGTGCGGACCGCCGGGCTGTTCAGTTCCGCTTTTTCAGCCATTCTTCAGGCGTGGCGCCGGGAAGTTCGCTGAACAGTGTTTCGGGAAAAAGACGGTGACGGCAGTGATATGCGGGTTCAAGCTCATTGAGGAGCCGGATATATTCCGCCGCTTTTCCGGGTTTGTCCTGACATTCCCATATGACTGCGAGAAACCAGAGCACACCGGTGTGTTTCGGGTCGAGTCTGTGGGCAGTTTCGAGCGTTTTTACGGCGCTGTCCCATGAGCCGCTTTTTCCGTTGAGCGCGATGGCGAATTCTGCCGCGCCAAGGGTGAATAACGCGAGGGCATTTCCCGGGTCTTCGGCTATCAGTTCGCGGGCGGTCTGCCTGCTGAAAAAGACATCATCCCGCATGAGCGAGATCGAAAGAGTCTGTTTCGGCTCCATTTTGCCTATCTGCCACATTGTCCGGTTGTTGTCACGGCTGTCGGTGTGGGGTTCAATGGCTGTTATCTGGTCGGATTCGGCGTATTTCAGGTAGGCGATGAGACGTGAGCTTTCGACTTCGGATTCCCAGAGTGCGGAGGGTGCAAGGTCCCAGTTGAAGGTGAGATCGTCTGTCTCGTATTTTCCCGCGACGAGGGGGACTGTGCAGCTTACACCGATCCCGAGATAGCTGTCTTTTGCCGGGCAGGGTACTGTGAATGCTATACGGCTGTCACCACTTGCGGTGCTGCCCTCGAACTGCCAGTCGAGGCTTTCGTTATCAGTATAGATTGTGAGTTCCTGAAGGCTTTCGGCGTCATGGACAGGCATGACAACGGCGACTGAATCTTCGATCCCATTGCCGAGAATGTGAAAAAATGCAGAAACTTCAGCGCTGTCTGCGCCGATGACAGCCTTTATATCCTGTGCGGCGAGCACAGTTTTTGTCCGGCCCACAGGCTGGAGTGATGAAAGTGCCGCAGCATCAGCTGCGACTGCTGCCGTGCAGATGAATGATAGTGCTAACAGAACGGAGGCGATCCGTGACGTTTTCTGTGCGTTTGTTCTGTTCATTGTCTTTTCTTTCAGTCTGGGAATATTTTACCGGGATTGAGGATGTTGTCCTTGTCGAGTGCCCGCTTGATCTTTTTCTGCCAGGCCATGGTCGCTTTGTCGAGTGCGATGTCCATGAAGGGGCGTTTCGCGATGCCGATACCGTGTTCGCCCGATAATGTGCCGCCAAGCCTGACCGCCTTGCGGAAGAGATCGGCGATACCCTCTTTAACCCGTGCGATCTCGTCCGGCCGTTTCCAGTCGGTCATGAAATTTACATGAAGGTTGCCGTCGCCGGAATGCCCGAATGTTACGATTTTTATATCGCGTTCTGCGGCAAGGCCTTCGATGTAGGTGCAAATCTCGGGGATTTTCGAGATCGGGACGCAGATATCCTCGTTGAACTTGAGGGGCGCGATTTTCAGTGTCGCGGGGGAGACCGATTTTCTGAGCCGCCAGAGCTCGGTCCGTTCCTTTTCGTTTTTCGCACTGCTGAGACTGATCGGGTTCAGCGCCTCGAGCGCTTTCCTGAGTATCTCGTGGCCCTCGGCGGTTGCTGACTTGTCGCCGTCGATTTCGACGATCAGGAGCGCGCCGGTTTCCGCGGGGATTTCAACGTCCGCGAACTGTCGCACAGTCTCTATGCAGCCGCGGTCCATGAACTCGAGCACCGAGGGGCCGACACCCGACATAAGCGCTGTATTCGAGGCGACTGCCGCCTCTTCAAGGGATTTAAACAACGCGAGCATGGTTACCCTGCTTTCCGGCAGGGGAATGAGCCGGAGCGCAATCTCGAGAATGATGCCGAGTGTGCCCTCCGAGCCGGAGAGCAGCGCGCCCGCATCGAACGGAGCGTCGTAGTCTGAATATATCCCGGTTTCGACCAGATCACCGTCAGCGGTGAGAAAACGGAGGCCGGCCACGAACTGCTTGGTAAGGCCGTACTTGACACAGCCGAGACCGCCCGCCGATTCCGCGACATTGCCGCCGAGGCTTGAAAACTGGGACGAGGCAGGTTCCGGAGGATAGAAAAGCCCGTTTTTTGCCGCCGCCTGCTGAAAAACAGCTGTAATTACGCCGGGCTGGACACGTCCGATACTGTCCTCCGTACTGATCTCGATGATTCGGTTCATGCGTTCGAGGTTGAGAACAATGCCTCCCGCCTCGGGAACCGAGCCGCCGGTCATGCCGCTTCCGGCGCCGCGGGCCACAATAGGAATGCCTGCGCGTTTCGCCAGCGCGAGGACAGCCCTGATCTCGGTCTCGTTTGCGACACTGACCGTAATGTCAGGCCGTGCGCTGACCGGCTGGCTATCATAGGAATAGGATATGAGCGCCTGGGGATCGGCGATGACATGGCCGTTGCCGACGATTGTGCGGAGTTCACTCAGTATATGTTTCGAGATTTTCTGCATGAATGTGACGCTGCATGAGGGTTGTTGTGCCTGCTCAGGACTTGTTACTGAATTTGTCCCGCAGTTCTTTCAGGACGATGTCGTGCACGAAATTCTTGACATCACCGCCATGTTTCGCTACTTCTTTGACCATGCTCGAGTTAAGGTATATATACTCGACCGAAGGCATGAGGAAAACACTGTCGATATCGAGGGAGAGCTTGCGGTTTGTAAGCGCTATCTGAAGTTCGTATTCGAAATCCGATACAGCCCTGAGCCCCCTGATAATCGAGCTTGCTCCAAGTTTCCTCGCAAAATCGACCGTGAGGGTGTCGAAACCTTTGACTTCGATTCTCTCCGGGTTGTCGAGCACCGTGTCCACGACACTCCGTGCAAGCTCTATGCGCTCCTCGAAATCGAACAGCGGCTTTTTGGCCGGATTCGAGGCAACCGCGATAACGATTTTATCGAAAATCCTGAGAGCCCGCGTCGCCACATCCATGTGACCGCGGGTGATGGGATCGAATGTACCGGGATATATCGCGACTTTCACTTTATCTCAGCCTCCCTGTCATGTTCCTTATACTCTTACGATTCCGGCGGGTTGCATTCCTCTACGGATTCCGGTTTTGTCAGTCCGTAGATGATCAGCTTCGTATCACCGTAGCGCCGGTTAAATATCTCCTGGGCCCCGGTCACGGAATCCGGCATTGTCTCTGAATTTCGAACTGTCAGCGCGAGAATGCCGTTTTCTTCGAGCAGGCCGTATTTGAAAACAGCTGTGACCGTTTTCTGGGAAAGGCCCTTGTCATAGGGCGGGTCGGCGAAAATAATGTCGAATTTTTCACCCGTTTCCGCCATGTGTTTCAATGCCTTGAGGCAGTCGCTCCTTATCAGGCGCGAGCCGGGAAATGTCGATGCCAGATTCTCGCGGATTACCGAGCACTGCCTGTCACCGCGCTCGACAAACGATGCCTTTTCAGCGCCGCGTGACAGTGCCTCGATTCCGACAGCGCCTGTTCCGGCAAAAAGATCGAGGAAACTCAGTCCACCGACATCGCCGATGACATTGAACATCGCCTCTCTCACGCGGGCCAGCACCGGACGGGTGTCGAGACCTTTCGGCGCTTTGAGCTTCTTTCCCCTGAATCTGCCGGCGATAATGTTCATAATCGGAAACGTCGTGGAATAAGAAGGCTCCGTTTGCGGTGCGGAAGCTCACGGAGCGTGTTCATGCAATCGGATAAGCTCGGGCAGTACGAGTGTTTCGCTGCCGTGTCAAATCCATCGGGCCGGAAAACGTTGCCAGAAATAAATCTTTATCAGATAGACGACAACGTTTTCAGTGAGAACGAGGCCCGGATCCTGTTGTAGCCTTTTCCGGGTTTTGCCGGCATGATGCTGAGACGGTAGACCCTTGTGTCGCCATCGTCGGGGCAGATCATTCTGATGACCTGTTCGAGATTCTCGAAAGTCCCTTCAAGCGCGAAAGGAAGATCGTTGTCGGCATAGGTTTTTCCCTGCTCCGGCAGGCGGAGGAAGGCAATGCCGAGATCCTTCTGATGTGCCGCAAGCGTTTCCGCCATCGGCGACAGGCGTTCCGGCGGTATAGTGTCGAGGATTTCCGGCGCATCGGCATTTGCCATTTTGCCGCTGATGACAAAAGGATACATGCTTTCCGAAGATCTGCGTTTTTTCGGGATGTCGTGCGCGGCAACCGATCCGATTTTGCCCAGGAGACCCACAAACTGTAGGGCGGCATCATGCGTGAACGCCATGCCTTTGATCTCATAGGTGCCGTCATATAATATTGTCGCCGCTGTCAGCCATGCCCGCTGGGGCACTGAGGAGCGCAGGCCCTCAAGTGCTATAAGAGTCGGGTCAGGTTCGGGCGGAGCTACCGGCTCCGGTGCCGGTTCAGGAGCCGGGGGCGGCGCCTCGACTGTTTCAACAGGCTTTTCACCCATGCCGCTGAACAGCCCCAGTATCATGTCTTTCTGGTAATAGACAACTGCCGCCACACAGAGGAGGGCGATAAGGACAAGTTCCCGCGGTTTGATTTTCCGCTTCGGTTTGCTTGTCTCGGCAGTCTCTTCTCCGTCTTCCGTCGGTTCAGGAGAGGCGGCCAGAGTATCCGCAGATTTTTCCTCTACGGCTTCAGATGTTTCTTCTGCTGCGTTGCCGTCAGCCTGCTCGTCATCTTGCCCGTCGGAAAGGTTGATTTTTAGCATATCGTTATCCTCCGCATACCCGGATCGTCACGATTAATCAGTATTGTGTATTGGCAAGGCCCGGGGCGTTATATTTCGAGCGCCCTCACTGCCAGGCCGAGACATGTTGTGAACGCGGCGGCAGCCTCAACCATTTCCGGCTGGGCCTTTTTCAATTCATCGCTCATGAACTGGCCCGGATCTGAAACGGTTACGTTTGAGCCGGTTTTCTCAGAGATAGTCGCCGACATGAGCCCTATATAGACACCGGCGCCAGTGATGACAATTTCGTCCACATCATTATTATCGTGATTTTTAACACATTTTTTTATACGCTCAATCGACTCAAAGACATAACCGCCCAAGCGGGAGGCATCGCTGTCTTCGATTTTCTTCATGCCGTCGCGGTCGAGTCCGGGAGTGACTTTGCTGATCATTTCCTCCCTGACAGGGAAGGACTCTAGCGCCAGAAGTACACCGTTGTCGAGATAGACGGTGGAAATACCCTCGCCCTCGATGGAGACGAGAATGATATTCTTATCGCCGATTTCGCCGGTCACTTCACAGCCGTTCAGAAGTGCCACCGGTTCGACATCGGTGACGAATTTCGTTAAGTCACCGCGCCGTTCGGCAATCAGGTCTTTTCTTCCCGCGAAAGCGAAACCCCGGTCGGCAATGGCATAATCGATTATGTAATCGGACGGGTCCGAAACCATTTTGCGCTGGATTTCCCACTTGAGATACTCTTTAACCTCGGGTACGTCGAAACTTTCGTCGGGAGCCACATAGACAGAAAGAAAAGAACCGGGGCAGAGGCCACAGGCTATCGGTGTGTTTCCGTCACCGAGTGAGGCCCGTGCGAGAAAATCACTGATATCTTCACCAGGCTGGCCTGTTGCAAGGCCTGTTATTACCGGCTTATCGCCATTTTTTTCAAGCAGAAGCGCACGTGCGCCATTGGGTGTGTACCTGACTCCAATACCCTGCATGATGGAAATCCTTCCCGAGCCGCTGATACGGTTTTTCACTCACATTAAGGTACTATGGCCTGCAATATACTGATTTTTGCTGCACATACAAGTTTTTTTATCCATCTGCCGTTTAAATATATCCGAAATATATAAGTTGGGTGCAAAAATTATAAAAACGATGTATAATTGTATTCATTACGGCCCTTTTAGCCGATGCGCTGCAGTCCTGTTTCCGGCTGTTAATATTATGTAACCATTTTTTCGGATGCCGGTATTATTATGTGGACAGAGCAACAATTGAATTGAAACGGAGGCACGGTGCCCACAGATCACGAGATCATGCTTTCTGTAAAAAATGGTGATGTTGAAAAGCTTGCGTCATTGTTCGAGCGGTATCACAAACAGCTTTTTAATTACTTCCTCTACGGGACAGGATGTCGCGAGGTCAGCGATGATCTTGTGCAGGACGTGTTCCTAAGGATGCTAAAATACCGTAAGAGTTACCGTGACGACGGCGAGTTCAAGGTGTGGATGTTTTCCATAGCCCGGAACTGCCGCAACGATTATTATCGCGGTCGCTCGTTTAAGTTCGAGCCTATAGAACATGCCGGGCAAGTGGCTGATTCCGCCATGTCCCCGGAAGAGTCACTTCTGCTCGACCAGGACGTGGCTCTATTGAAAAAAGCCCTCGGCGAGCTTTCCGATGACATGCGCGAAGTTATCATACTCAGCCGCTACCAGGGACTGCGATACCGTGAGATTGGTGAAATTATGGGATGTTCGGAGGGTGCGGTCAAAGTCCGTGTTTTCCGGGCAATAAAAGAACTCGGCAGTATATACAATAGATTGACGGGGTGATTGTCATGAAATGCAAAGACATCGAAACATTGCTGCCCGACTATCTTGCCGGTCAGCTTGACAGTGTACGGAAAAAGGAGCTCGAGAGCCATCTTGCGGCCTGCTCGGTCTGCCGCGAAGAGTACGAGAATATCAGTGTGCTCTGGGGAAAACTCGACAAGCTTCCTTTCGAGGAGCCGGGCGGGAACTCGCGGGATCGATTTGACGCCATGTTGTCGGCCTATGCCCACGGCTTGGGGGAGCAGCGCAAACAGGTCGGTTTTTTCACCAGGATCGATGCCGCTCTCGGTCATATTATACCCAGCCGTCCCGTATTCCAGGCTGCCGCGGCGGTCATTTTCATCGTTCTCGGTTTCCTCTCCGGCAGGACAGTTCAGTCAGGAAAATATGCCGAGCAGGAGGTTGACCGTCTGCGCACCGAGATGGGCGAGATGAGGGAGCTTTTGACCGTGTCCCTCATGAACCAGCCCTCCGCGCTCGACCGTCTTCAGGGAGTCACCATGAGCCGCCAGCTTGCCGCGACCGACGATGATATTCTTTCCGCCCTGATAAAAACGCTCAATACCGATCCGAGCGAGGGGGTCAGGCTGGCCGCTATAGATGCCCTCGGAAGTTACCGCGACAGGGACTGGGTACGGTCGGAGCTTGTCAGTTCGCTCGCACGCCGTCAGCCGCCTCATGTGCAGGTTTCGCTGATCAACCTTCTGTCGGATATGAAAGAGGGCAAGGCGAAAGATATTTTCCAGGCTCTCGTTGATGACGAGAACACGATGGATGTGGTAAAAAAACACGCCCGAAAGGGACTTCAGGATTTAATATAAAGCCCGACGTTTCCCCGCTGGTTCTTGCCCCTGCACCCGGGATGGGGATGAGAATCGGTGATGGGGCGGCAGGTATAACAGCAGCATCCGGGGCTGGCCCGGTTCAATATAACAAGGAGAAAACGATGAAAAGAATACTGTTTGCACTGGCATTTCTGCTTTTGACAGCATCTCTCAGCACAGCGCAGGTCGGCGAGCGGGATACGAAAGATTCGACCCGCGAGATGACAGTCAAGTTTCCGCAGCCCTCGCGTCCGGGAATAGTCAAAATTCTCTCCGGTCAGGGAAATATTGTCATCAAAGGAACGTCCGGCAGTGAGGTCAACATTTTTGCCCGATCCGACGACGCAGATACATTCGAGGAGAACGAGAAAGCCAAGGGCATGAAACGTATCAGCGGCACACGGTTCAATGTCTCCTCCGATCACGACAACAACGCAATTGTCATTACCAGGCCAATGACCGAAGAAATACAGTTGGAAATTGAAGTGCCGCACGACAAGAAACTCATTCTCGGCGGACCGGTCGATGAAGTTACCAATATCCCGAATGCCCCGTTACAGCAGATAGTCGTGCAGAGCATCAATATGGCTTTTTATGGCAGGCAGGGCGGATCTGTGTTTAACGGTGATGTCGAGGTCAGCGATTTCAGCGGAGAGATGGAAATTAGCACCCTGGATGGCGATGTCGTGCTCAGCAATGTTACCGGTTCTGCAATGGTCAATACGTTCGATGGCGATATTACTGCTGTATTCAAGTCTGTCACCAAGGACAAGCCCATGTCTTTCAGTACGATAGAGGGTGATGTCGATATCACCCTGCCGAAAAAGGTAAACGCCACAGTCGCCTCGAGCAACGTGGACGGCGAGGTGTATACTGATTTCGACATGGACCTGTCCTACGATTCAAGTGTCAGTGATGAACAGGTGCAGGGGGCGATAGCAATAACGCAAAAAAACAAGAACAAAACAGGCGGGAATCAAAGGGCGGCGAGTATTTTCGCTACACCGGGGATGGCCGGAAATTCCATAACAGGCAAGATCAACGGCGGCGGTCCGGTGATCATGCTGAAAACAGTTGATGGCGACATTTATATCCGCAGCGGAAAATAAAGTGAAATAAAATGACTTTGTTCGTCGTCAAAATGTCAATGAGCTCATGAATCACAATCGTTAAAGGAGTAAAACAATGAGACAATCCAAAACAATGATGCTTGTTTTTGCCTCCGTACTTCTGGCTTTCTCTGTCGGAAACGTAATCACGGCAGCTGCGGACCACACGACTAAAACGGTACGCATTGTTGGCGGTGATGGCAATGTCACTGTCAGAGGCTACGACGGCGACATTGTGAAAAGTGCAGATGATGCGAAACTTGTACTCATGTCGACGAAAGACAGTGATGGCGTTTTAACCATTAAAGCAGGAGATGATAATATCGATATCCTGGTGCCGAAACAAACCGATCTCGAAATTACGGCCCCTGACGGCGATATTGAAGTCAGTAACGTGACCGGAGTTATCACAGCACGTTCTGAGGACGGTAATGTTATAATCAGTGATGTCGGAAGCTCGGTGAATGCTGTCAGCGAGGACGGTTCGGTCATGGTTTCCTTTACTGACAACGCCACTGTGGACAGTCTCAACCTTATGAGCGAGGACGGCGATGTCGAAGTCAGTTTGCCCGCCGATTACGGGGCTAAGCTGAGTATCAGGGTGTCGGATGGAAAGTTCAACTCCGATTTCGAGATTCGTACTCTGAACGAGGGCGCTTTCCCTTCTGGCAGCAAGGACAATTTCAAGGCAACCGTGGCTATTGGCGACGGCAGTGGAAGCGGGACAATTGTGGTGGGAGATGGCAGCCTGACCATGAAAAAAAGGTGATAAAAGACAGTATCTCTATTAGAAAATGCAGCATCTTATTGAAAATGTTCCGCATGAAAATTCCTTCGTAGTGTGTAACATCAATAATCACAACGTATAGCAATGAGATAGCCGGTTTTTCTCGAAATCCGGGGTGGGTATCTCTGTGCCTGTAACTGAAAATAAAAAGGCTAAAAGAGGAAATATAACAGTGAAAAGCAATACACTTGCGTCGATTATATGCTGTTTTTTGTCCTGTACGACTCTCTTCAGTGCTCATGCCTCAACGACATATCGTGTGCCGAAAATCGACAGCAAAGTCGCAATCGATGGTGTGCTCGATGACGACGCCTGGTCCTCCGCGGTGAAAGTCGAGGCGAATATTGAGGTCCGTCCCGGCGAAAACGTACCCTCGCCGGTTGATACAGAAGTGTATATCGCCTATGACGAAGAGAACATTTATGTCGCTTTCATGGCCTATGATCCAGAGCCGGATAAGATTCGCGCCCATATCAGCGACCGTGATAAAATGTGGGATGACGACTGGGTGCTTATTCTGTTCGATACGTTCAACGATAACAGGCGTTCCTATGATTTTTCCTGCAATCCGTTTGGTATTCAGGCCGATGAGATCGAGTCGGATAATGGCGGCGGTGCCTGGGATGCGATATGGGATTCCGCCGGGAAAATTACCGACAAGGGCTATGTGGTGGAAATGGCGATCCCGTTCAACAACATGAGCATTCAGGATACCGAGGGCGAGCAGACCTGGAGTTTCGACGCCGTGCGGAGCTATCCCCGGAAAGTCCGTCACCACATAGGTGCGTTTCCCCGCGACCGCAGCAACAACTGCTATCTCTGCCAGTCGGTCAAGCTTGTCGGGTTCGAGGGTGTCAAAGGCGGGAAAAACATCGAGGTGTCACCGACATTTTCCACTACGATGTCGCAATCGCGTGATGAGCTCGACAACGGCCGTTTCGGTTCGCTGGAGGATTCACACAACAGGAATGACGCCGGTGTGACTGCCCAGTGGGGGGTAGCGAAAAACATGACGCTCAGCATGGCGATCAATCCGGATTTTTCTCAGATCGAGGCCGATGCCGCACAGATGGACATCAATAACCGTTTCCCGCTGTGGTATTCGGAACGTCGCCCGTTTTTCCTCGAGAATTCGGACTTTTACCGTGTCGGAGATCTTGTCCACACGAGAACGCTTGCCGATCCTGAGTGGGGGCTCCGTCTGACCGGTAAGTCCGGCAGGAGTGTCTATGGCATTTTCACCGTGCGCGACAGTTTCACGCCGC
The DNA here is from genome assembly GCA_963668435.2 of Candidatus Latescibacterota bacterium. Lineage (GTDB taxonomy): Bacteria > Latescibacterota > Latescibacteria > Latescibacterales > Latescibacteraceae. The sequence goes on along the minus strand of CAXXSC010000008.1, from coordinate 1,295,195 downwards.
TTGTTTTTTCCGGGCCGCACGGCGCCGATACCGCGACGATGTCACTTCAGAGCAGCGGCACGGTCATGCGTTACCGATGTGATGTGGGGAAATCCTCCCATGTCGGTCTGCTTGTCACCGATCGCGAGGGTGACGGCTATCATAACCGAATGGGGCATGTCGATGCGGTGTTCAAGTTCACGGAAACAGACCTTGTCGATGTGGGATTCGGCCTGTCGAACACGCAGTATCCGGGTGATGTCGCCGATGAGTTCGAGCAGCACGACAGCGATTTCGGCGACTATATATATTTCGCCAACTACCGTCACGACACGAAAAACTACGGTTTTCAGGTTCAGTCGAACGGTTCCGGCAAGGATTACAGGGCCGACCTCGGTTTCATAACCCAGACTGGCTACCGTTACAGCATGATCAAGTCCTATTACGAGTGGCATGACGATGGCGACAATTGGTTCACCTGGATGAGTGTCTCAGCGAGCTATGACGATAAACGCGAGGAAAACGGTGAGAAGCTCTATCAGGCGTTCACCAGCCGCCTGCAGTACAATGGGCCGCTGATGTCCTATGCCGGTGTCTATGGCGAATTCGGCAGCACCCGTTATGAAAACCGTGAATTCCGAAGGAACAAAGCCGATTTCTGGGCCGGGTTCAAACCTGTCGGCTGGCTCGAGTACGAATTCAGCGGATTTTATGGCGACGAGATCGACTATTCCAACATCCGTCTCGGCAGAGGAGGACGTCTCTGGTCGGGGCTGGATATCAAGGCTGGTGACCGCATGAGTTTCAATATCGGTCACAATATCGCGAAACTCGATGTCGATCCAGGACGGCTGTTTACTGCCAATGTCAGCAATTTCAAGGTGGTGTACCAGTTTTCGCGGCGGATGTTCCTGCGCGGAAATTTCCAGTACACCGACTACCGCCGTAATACCGGCTATTATGATGACGATGATGTCGATCCGAGGACAAAGCGGATTTTCACCCAGCTTCTCTTCTCATATAAGATCAATCCCCGGACAGTGTTTTTCCTCGGGTATTCGGACAACTACCGCAATCGCGACTATCGTGACAGCGACAGGAATATCATCGATGACAGCATGATCCAGACCAATCGCGCCATATTCACGAAAATAGGCTATGCGTGGAATCTCTAATACTGTGAGGTGCCGTACTGTTCGATAGAGAAATGATTTGATATTGGCGAATGGCTGTTTACTGGTTCGCTGTGCCAACAGTAAGGCGGGATTTCATTGCATCGAAGGTTTTCGGGCCGATACCTTTGACTTTCATGATGTCCTCGGGTTTGCTGAACGGGCCGTGCTGTTCGCGCCATTTGATGATGGCGACCGCTTTTGTGGGACCGATGCCGGGCAGTGATTCAAGGATTTTCGCATCGGCGCTGTTGATATCGACAGGTGCTGTCGGGTCGACAGCGAACATGCCCTCGGGCACCTCGACAGCGCCACGGATGATCGTGATTTCATTCCGGCCATGTTGTGTCAGGAAACGTGTGCTCCAACCGCCGATAATGAGCGCTGCGATGACTGCAAGTGCGATACGGTCCCGTTTCGAGAAGAGGGCCATAACTATTCGCCGTAGACAATGGTGAGTACAAGACGGCCGATTTTGCCGAGGCTTTCCGCGGAACATTTGTCGGGTGTATCCTCGACAGTGTGCCAGTACGGATAGTCGAAATCTATGAGGTCGATGGCGGGAATGCCGCGCTCGATGAGGGGGATGTGATCGTCGAGGATGCCGATTTCCTCACCGGAAATGGCGATATTGAGCACGGTGGATATCTCGAGCACTTTGTCCCAGAGGAAGCCTGCGCTGTATCGGGAGTTGACATCAGGTGACAGTCGTAAGTCTTTGTCGCCGATCATGTCGAGCAGAATAGCATATTTAGGTCGATATCCATCGGGCATGGCTTGTGCGAAGTGACGTGATCCCAGAAGCCAGCTTGCCGAGTCGTGTTCTTTTCCGCCATCCTCACCGTCGAATAAGGCGATATCGATGCCCACCGGTGGTTCGTTTGCGCTTATGAGACGTGCCATTTCCAGCAGGACGGCCACGCCGCTGGCACTGTCGTTGGCGCCGGGAACCGGCTTGTCATGGTTGGCGGGATCGGGATCGTGATCCGCGGTGTGACGGCAGTCCCAGTGGGCGCAGAGAAGCACCCGCTCGGTCTTTTCAGGATAGAACGAGGCGATAATATTGTTCATGTCGAACTCACGGCCGTCGATAACACCGCTGAACGGCTGCAGGCTGACATGTTCGGAGTATTGCTCGAGGCTCTCGACCAGCCAGGATGCGGTATTTTTATGGGCCTGGGTACCGGGTACTCTCGGACCGAATGCCACCTGCTTTTTAAGCAGATCGTATGCATTTTCGCTGTTAAAGTCAGGCGTTTCGACTTGGTCTTCAGGTCCGCAGGCGCTTGCAAGCAGACAGAGGGTGATGCATGCCGAAAGAAGTGTCAGAATACCATTTCGCCCCAAATCGATACCTCCCGCATTTTCGTGACATTTTCCGTCATGTCTTTCCTGTTTTCGACTTTGACCTGCATACCGCCCCTGAATTTCTGAGAGAACTTGTATTCGGCAGAGGGCGCCAGCGACCACGAATCGGTACTCTGGACAAGTGCCATTGCCTCATCGCCGACACCGCGTTTCGACTGACTGTTATTCGTCGAGAACGTGAGATTCAGATTGATCGTACTGTTAAGCTTGAGCCCCTTGAGGAAGGGCAGGCCGTTTTTCGAGTTCAAATTATAACGTATGGATGTCGAGGTCCCGTTGTCAACTTTTTTCGAGTGCGAGGTTGTCTGACTCGAATAGTCGTTCTGGCTGTTTATGATTTTTTTTGTCGAGAACGATATCTGAATTGTTTTGATCTTTGTCGATACCTGGAACAACGGCGAGAAATTGATGGTCTCCTTGTCGGAGGTCAATATGCCGTTCTGTTCGCTTTCCGTGTTTTTTGAATTATAAGACGAGTTCAGATTGAGACTCTGCATGAATTTGTCGGCATACGGGATTTTTGTTTCCAGACGGTCCCAGCGGAATTTCATGTCGACAGGAGTCTGGTCCCTGGTCAACACTGATGCCGCCGGGGATATTTTCTCGTTGATGCTCAGATTGCTGGTTGCTGACAGGCCCATGTCCAACGGCAGTTTCAGGCTTGTTTTCGCCGAGTAGTCCGTATCGGTGGAAAGTGAGTTTTTCCTGGTCTCGACAGTATCGTCGCCAGGCCTGTCCACCTGTCCCGAGCCGAAACGCACCATGAAATCTGGGCGGTCGGCAATACCGGCCACCGTGTTCGCCTCTTTCACCGAATAATCGAAATCGATAGGTGTCACTGTTTCGGCAACTTTTAGAAGTATCTTGGTTCGAATGCCCTCGCCGGGCTTTTTTTTCGGTTTCTGTTCCTCTTGTTTCTCATCGTCGTCAGCGTTTTTATCTGTGGCTTCCTTTTTATCACGCGAGCGTTTATTCTTTTCACGGTCCTTTTCAGGAGCCCTGTTATCAGGCGGTCCGTTCGGTCCGGTGTTTGGCGGCCCTGCCATTTTATCGTTCAGCGGCCCGTTGGCGCCACCGTCCGGAGGGGCATTCGGGCCATCTTCGGGAGCGCCGTCTGGTTTTTCTTCAGGGGTTCCTTCGGCCTCCTCGGGTTTCTCGTCGGGTTTCTCCGGTTTTTTGTCATCCTTTTTCTTGTCGTCCTTGGAGCCTTCCCATTTTTGTTCTTTTTCCCGCTGGAATTTCTTTTTCGGCGGTTTCGGCTTACCACTGATATCCTCGATGAACCGGTCGAGCCCGAATGAACTGGCGAAAGTGAATGAGTTGGATAGTTTCAGCGATTTAGAGCCCAGACTGCTGCTCAGGCTGTAGCGCGGGTTGTCGGTTTCGTTGTATGATGCCGAGTAGTTGTAGTTATTCTTGATATAGAACATTTCCGGGCCGGTATATGATATTTTATTGCTTTCCGTATAGCTTACTTCCTGCCCGATTATCTTGTCGTCCTTGCTGGTCCGGTTGTAGGTGTATTTTAAACCCTTGAAGGGATCGAAACCCAGCGTGAATTTGTTGTCGGCTGTCTTTGTCATCGTGGTGTCGGAAACACCATCGATATTCGTGTTGTAGCTGTTTCTTTCGGACATGGTGTAGTCGAAGTTCATGGCACTGGGCGTGAGCGTATATTCCATGTCGGCGAATTTTTCCCAGCGCTCGATAGGAAGCACCGGTAGCCAGTCAAAGAGCTTTACCTTGAATTCAAGCTCTTTCGGGTCGACATCATAGCCGATTTTCGTCTGGATGGTGTCGTTGAATTTCTTGCCTGAGAACGGATTGCTGGAACCGCTCTCGCCGTAATCATAACTGGCATTGACCTTGTCGAAAGCCCAGTGGACAAGGGTGTCCTTGACCTTGCCGACAGAGATGGTCTTTATATCCTCGAAACTGTCGATGATTTCCGCCGAGCTGTCCACGCCCTTACGGAATGAGACACGGTACTTCGTGGCGTCTGTGGTGGATTCGTAGTCCTTTTTCTGGTCCTCCTGGAGAATAATATCCGATCCGCTCATGAGACGCGGCAATGCGGAGGACTCGTTCTTGGTGACATTGACCGGGAGGCTTAACTGCCATCGTTGCGGCGCAAAGCGGTCCAGGTTCATTGTGACATTTCCATTCCATTCAGTCTGGTCGGAGCCCGAGCCCGTTTTCGAGTTCATGTCGTGAAAATCGTCCTCCTTTTTGGAGGCGTTGGCGACGATGTTCATGAACCCGGCAAGATTGGTGGTGACACCAACACGGGAGGCTATACCTGCCATGTCGCGTTCGGAGTCCATTCTGAGCTCATCGGTCCAAATTGAGGTGTTCAGCTGAGTGTCTTTGTTATTTTTGATACCGATCGACACAATTTTGACATTGTCCAGCGACGGTGAGCCGTGGATCGTGTAAATCTTGGTCCCGACTGTATCGGCTGGTGCCGCAATAGAATCGGGATAAGCGACAGCGTCTTTATAGCCTTCCATGAGTTTGAGATTGGTACACTGTTCGAAATCGATTTCCACATGGTTGCGGCTGTCCCATCCCTGGAATACCTGGGTGCGGTATTCATAATAGTTGTCCTTGTCCGCACCGAAACGCAGGACCATCTCGACATCGCTTTCTTCCGCTCCCGATCCGGGGAAATCGTCTGCACCATGCACATACATGCTTAAAGCCTGGTAATCGGTCAGGTTCATCTGCTGGAAATTACGGTAGATAAACCCGGTATTGCCCGGCTGGAGGTTTTCGACCTCGACAGAGAGTGACTGCTCTTTTTTCCTGATCTTGGTTTCGCGGTCGATTTCCGCGGTGACACCCGGCGGCGGCGAGTAGATGTTGTTTTCGTGAGTGTTGACATTGGTCACCCGGACAATATCATTGCCTAGCGCATCGCCCTCGATGCCCTGCTCGAGCCAGGTGCTTTCAACGATCTGGAGGCTGGCGATCTGGATCATGGTAGAGTCGGTACTGGTGACCCACATCCTGGCGAACTCGATAAGTGTTGAATCAGGCGCTGTCACACCGCCGACGATTGCGCGTTCGTTATTCCAAAGCGGGATGCGGAACAGACGCCAGCCATACTGGTCGCCCGACGGGACCGAATCCTCCACGAGGTAGGGATCGTTCGGGTCGTTGAAAGAGAGCGAGTATTCGTAATAGCTGTTCGTGGTGTCGAGAACACCGTTGCCGTTGATATCCTCGGTGTCGGGGAAGCCCAGACGGTCACCGTCCGAAGCGTTCTTTTCCGTACCGTTGATACCGGCATAATTGTTTTTGTCGCCGCTCTTGTAAAAGAAGTTATCGCCCTCGGGGTCGCTTCTGTCCGCAAGTTCGTAATAATAGTTCTTGGTCGCCGTGTCCTCCGCCTCGTCACCCAGCTGACGGTAGTATAATTTTTCCTCGGCATCGGTACGGCCGTCGATACCGGTGTCTTCGTCGGCAGTCAGAACGCCGTCACCGTGGCCCTGTCCGGGAATGGGTTCATCCTCGGTGTCGAGAATGCCGTTACCGTTAATATCCTCCGAGATCGAACCGATGTCGATTTTCAGATCGCCTTTCGAGCCGCGTGCCCATATCTCGATGAATCGGGCACGAGAGAGATCTTCGCCGGAACCGTAGAAATTGGTCATGATACCCGCGAACGAATCATCCGCATGTTCGCCTGCCGGTTTGCCGTAGCCGAGGTTGAGCACGTGCACGGTGTTTTCGCCTGCCGAGGTTTCCTTTTCGGGCCAGATGTCTTTCGATTTGACACGGTTCCATGGGTTGTACCACTGGAGACGGCCGCGTTTAAGTAACTGACTGCTGGTCGTTGAGATATCCGGCGCTGATGATTTGGTCCATTTCGAACGGACAACACCGATCGGCTGGTTTTGCGAACCTTCGAAATCATCGATATAAACTGTGCCGCGTGTGTTGAGTGTCGGCATACTTCGAGCGACTTCCGTTTCGATCTTGAATGTCGAGGCATCACGAAGGTTGAGTCCGGGCAGTTTGTCGAGTGCATTCGTTACGCCGCGGGACTCGAAATTGAACTGGGCGTCGGTGTCGAAGAGGAACATGCGCGAGGGCTCCTGTCCCAGTTTGACACGCTGGTCGCGGGTTGATTCATTCTTGAAGAGCGTGACAGCGCCGATGCGGGAATTGGAAAGGATGTCCAGCTCTGTCCTGAGGCCGACAAGGGTTTTCTGGGTTTCCTGCATCGCCGTGGTTTCCTCGTACATGATCTGGAGGTCGGCGGTGGGGCTCATGGCCTCCTCGTTAAGGAGGGTGACCGTACCGGACATATAGTCGATGCGGTAGTCGGTGCCGCGGGTGAGCTGCTTGCCGTTGAGCATGACCTTTTCTGTGCCCTCGGAGACGCCGTTCATGCCGCCGATGTTGATTGTTGCCTGACGGTTGGCGGTCTGGACCTCGATATAGTATTTCGTGGCCTCGTCCATTTCCTCGAGGTTCGAGGTGTTGTAGATTTTCGGCACTTTTACATTGAGTTCGGTGTCGATATCAGGGTATTCGCGTTCCGGATTGAAAGGCTCGACTCCGGGAAATATCAGTTCACCGGAGGCAAAATTGATAAAGCCGCGAGAGAGGTCGACCTTGTTGTCAGGCACATCTTCGCCGGTTTCAGATTTGCTGTCCAGACCGAGGATGTGAATGTAGGTGACACCATCCTGCGTATCGCGCGAGACACCGTCGGTGGCTTTCATTTTGATGCGGAGTTCGAGGCCCTCGGGATCGATATTCCGTTGGCCTAGGTAATAGACGTTTTTCCATTCCAGCGGCCAGGTGTGGGTGTCGGTTGGCAGCTGTTTTTTCTTCTTGATCATCTTTAGTTCGATTTTCGAGGTCTCGTCGTTTGTGTCGTAATCTGCGAGATTACCCATCTCGACCCCGCCGCGAGTCCTGATATAGACACCGATGGTCGATTCGTCGGGAACGCTTCTCGCAAACTGGATGAAACCGAGCTGACGGTCAACATAGTAATCGACCATGGGCTCCATGCGGTGGAAGTAACCTTCGACCTTGAGGTCTTCCTGTATCTCGCCTGATTTCATGTCCATTGGCATTGCCTCGCCCCGATAGGCGAATGTGCCCTCGCTCAGGTTATTATAGACGTTGCCGTCGTCCTCGTAAACCTCGATGACCGCGAGGGAGTCGTCCCTGATGACATGCATGATATCGAGATAGAACTGATCTTTGAACTCGCTGCGGTAGTAATCGTCGACAAAGAAGTAGGTGTTGCGGCGGTATTCGTAGTCCTTGATCTGGGTTGTCGCCTCTTCAGCCGATCCGCGATAGCTCTTGACATTAGCCTCGCTTTTTTCCTGTGAGGCGATAGTGGTGAACTTGAGCGGACCGAGCTGTCCCTCGGCGCGGATACCGAAAAGGCCCTTGTGAGTGCCGCGGTATCCGGCGAATGTTGCACCCTCGAGGCTGAGAGATGTGTTGCCGGCCTCGATGTATTTGATGATGTCGCGATCCTCGCCCTGGTACTTTATGTTGATGTTCTCCTCGAGGTTGGAGAACTGGCCGCTGGACGGGTCCTGCTTGATGTCGATGTGGACACGGCCGACATCGCCGTTGATGCGGAAAGAAGGTTCCTGTTTCATGGTGAGCGAAGGGAACGACGAGTTTTTCGAAACGGAGGTCTCGACCTGACCCTCGGTATATTCACTTCTACCGGAGAACGTGATCTTCTCGCGGCCGTCGATATTGATACGTGTTTCACCGCCGACAAAACGTTCGAGTGCCTTACTGCCGGGCAGGACGAAATCGAGATCGGTTATGCCGCCGCCTTTATCCTCGGAGGATTCGGACCAGAGTGTCTGACGTTTTTTGTTGTCCTGCCATTTTTTGTAGAAATTTCTGCGAAGGCCCTCTTCGATATATTGCTCCATGCTCATGACCTCGTAGGGATCGTTCCTGAGGCCGGTGATATCGCGCCACCGCTTGACACTCCGGTTTTGCGTGTCGATACTGTCCGCAAGTGTTATCCCGGGTTCTATGGCTTTATTGGGGTTGATGAGCACTGGCTGAGATGGAGGGGCGGAAACTTCAACTGAATCGGGAAGGGCGTCGTCGAGCAGCCTGCGGTACAGCAGGATATCGTCGGATTTATCCCTGACAAGGTTGTTATTGAAAAAGTCGGCATCGGCGGGGAGGATGATGAATGCCGCCAGAATAAAACCGATTATAACCGAAAGGAAGACATACCTGTCCATAGAACGTGTGCCTCATGCAAGCGCCCGGGAATACAAACCGTTGATTTTTTATTAACGGCCCGCTAATGAATCGCGATCGCACTTGGCTATAAGCAGTCTCCCTTTGGAACGCAGATAAAACTCTAATTGTTCCCTAAAATAAACAGAAACGCGAGATAAATCAAGAAAAATAGCCATATTTTGAACAGGTAATGACAGGACACAATATGTCATGTCCATATTTCATCCTGTCCCCAATATTATGTATCGGCAGAATCCCCGGTTTTCTTTATTATCGGCAATATTTTGTTTCACGATGATTTTATCCTGTGCAATTGTTTTCCCTCTTCTCAAAATGCAGTTCTTTGCCTATATTTATACAGGCACCTGAAATTAAGTGCTTAAATCGTGTTTCCACGTCGTATTGCGGCGTTTTTCCCGGAGTATCCTATGAGTGACAATAACAATATAAGACATATATTAGAATCCTGGCCCTATGATCCTGAAGAAGATCTCATGACGCGCCTTGTTGACACCGACGAGGGTGTCAAGCTTCAGATGCGTGTCGATATGGGTATCATCCAGATCGAGCTCGACGGCAATCCGAACGGTGAGAAACCCGCCGGATGCGAATCTTGGTTCGAGCATTTTCTGGCCCGTCAGGAAGAGACCGAGTCCTCGGAAGTGGACGATTATTTCACGCTCGGCGAGCATGACTGCAAGCTTCTGAGGCGCGAGGCGGTGCGCTACTATTACCGTTATCTCTGCCTCATGAAACTGGGCGACTACGAACGTGTGATCCGCGATACCGACCGTAACTACCGCCTGTTTGCTTTCATCAAGAAATACGCCACGCGTGAGATCGACCGCTGGTCGCTGGACCAGTACCGCCCCTATGTCATCATGATGAACACCCGCGCCAGGGCCTCGCTGGCTGTCCAGCGCCACGACCGGGACAGCGGTGACGGCAGCCATGACACCTCCTCCCTCGAGGACGCGCTCAAGCTCATCAACAAGGGCATCGACAATATCGCCGATTTTTTCGAGGAGTACGGTATCGCCTCTGAAATGGAGGATTCGGTGGAGCTGTCTATCCTCACCGCGCTCAAGAACGAGTTTTTGAGAAGCCTTCCGCTGACTCTTGAGGACCAGCTCAAACAGGCGGTCGAAGAGGAGCGTTTCGAGGATGCCGCCCGTCTCAGGGATATGATCAAGGGTGCCGTGAAAAATGGCTGAGGAAAGCTGGCTGCTTAGAAAGTTGGCAAGTTGTCAAGTGAGAAAGTGGAAGAAAAGAAAAATCTCCGTCGGATGTGGCGGAGATTTCTTCGTTTTGGCGCATTTTCCGCCATTTTCAAATTGACTTTGACGCCGCCATTCGATAGAATGCATACTACATTGGATAATCAGTCATTTGCACAATCAGGAGGTTCATGAATGCCGAGATTTTTACCGGTTCTGCTGCTTTTCGCGACAATTGCCGTTTCAGCCTGCGGAGGCGGGGAGACTCCCGCGCCGAAACAGCAGGCGAAAGATACGGATCAAGAGGACTACGCCATGAAAACACCGCCCGCCTATCAGTCTACTGTCTGGAATATAGATAACCTGAAAGACATCGGCGGTCATGTGCCGGTTGTCGAGGGTGAGCCGGTCGTGATCGATGCTCCCGGCGGCAAGGCGCTTCTGTTCGACGGTGTCGATGATGGTGTCGAGATCGGCGTTCATCCGCTGGAGGGCGCAGAGGTGTTCACTCTCGAGGTCATTTTCAGGCCCGACGAGGGCGGCAATGCCGAACAGCGTTTCTTCCACATGCAGGAGGACGGCGGCAATAGCCGGATACTGGTGGAGACGCGTCTCCCCGGCGACGGCACCTGGTGTCTCGATACATTCATGAAATCTGGTGACGCCAACCGGACGCTCAAGGATGTTACGAAACTTCATCCGCTCGGTGAGTGGTACAATGCCACACTGGTTTTCGATGGCAAGGTCATGCGTCATTATGTCAACGGTGTCGAGGAGATTTCCGGAACAATGGCCTCGTTTTCGCCGCCGAAAGCCGGTAATACCTCTGCCGGTGTCAGGCTCAACCGTGTTCACTGGTTCAAGGGCGCGATCGCGAAAGCACGTTTCACCCGCGCTGTCCTGACACCTGACAAATTCCTCAAACCGTAAGAAATCCGGGAGGTATAATGCATATTCAGATACGGAAAACGATATATTTCGCTTTCACACTGCTCCTTTTGTCTGTGGTGCTGATTCCTGAGGTTTCTGCACAGGGGGTGAGGGCGCCGGAGGACTTCATCGGCCATGGTGTCGGCGAGGACTACAAGCTTGCCCGCTGGGAGACGATTGCCGGCTATTTCAAACATGTCGGCGAGCGCTCCGGCCGTGTCAATGTCCGCGATATAGGGACGACAACGGAAAACAGGCCGTTTATTGTCGCCGAGATTTCCTCGGAAACGACTATCGCCGACCGTGCTAAACATCTTGAAGATCAGCGTAAAATCGCCGATCCCCGCCTGATTTCCTCGGCAGACGAGGAGGCGCGGCTTATCAAGGATGCGAAAGTCACGGTTTTCGTCAACTGCAACCTTCATTCGACAGAGATCGCCTCGAGCCAGATGGCGATGGAGCTTCTCTACGATCTTGCTACCGGGGACAGTGCTGAAATAGCGGAAATCCTCGAAAAAGTCATCGTGGTACTGGTGCCCTCAGCGAATCCGGACGGTCTCGAGAAAGTCATCGACTGGTACGAGCGTTCACTCGGCACTCCCTGGGAGGGGGCCGGTATGCCCTGGTCGTATCATACTTATGCAGGCCATGACAACAACCGCGACTGGTTTATGCTCAACCTGACAGAGACGAAACTCGAGACGGAGGTGCTGTACAAGGAATGGTTTCCGCATGTTGTCTATGATGTTCATCAGATGGGGAATGCCCGCGCACGATTTTTCGTGCCGCCGTTTTTCGACCCTAAGAACCCGAACATTCATCCGCTTACCGATGACATGCTGCTCATCATCGGCGGTCACATGGCCGCACAGCTGACACGCAACGGCAAACAGGGCGTTCTTCATGCCGCCATGTACGATAACTGGTGGCAGGGCGGATTCAGGACAACTGTCTACCGTCACAACATGGTGGGACTTCTCACCGAGGCGGCAAGTGTCAATATTGCCTCACCCGTATTCCAGCGGAAAAGCGAGCTGAGAGGCGGCGCACGAGGCATGCCCGATTATACCCTTCGGACAAATTTCCCCGATCCCTGGCCCGGAGGCTGGTGGCGGCTTCGTGACATTGTCGAGTACGAAAAACTCGCCTGCATGAGCCTGTTTACACTTTCGGCGCGCTATCACGACCTTTTTACGAGCAATTACATCAAGCTCGGCCGGGAGGCGATTCTGAGGGGACGGACCGAACCGCCCTTTGCCTGGCTTGTGCCGCCTGACCAGCGTGATCCGAAAGCCTCGCTTATTATGCTTGAAAAACTGCACGCCACTGGTGTCGAGGTACATCAAGCTACAACGGCTTTTTCCGCGGATGGTGTCGAATACCCCGCGGGAACACATGTGTTGTACTGTGCTCAACCTTACCGCGCACACCTCAAGGACATGATGGAGCGCCAGGTTTATCCCGACCGCAAACTCTATCCCGGCGGGCCGCCCGAATCGCCCTATGACACCGCGGGCTGGACATTGCCGCTTCAGATGGGTGTCCGTTCGGTCATGGTCGACAGCCCATTCGACTGCGAGGCGGAGAAGCTCGAAAAGATTGAAATGCCCGCGCTCACCCTTGATGGCGGCAGATCAATCTATGTTTCGCGCGGCGGCTCAAACGAGGAATACCGCCTGCTGAACCGTCTTTATAAGGAAGGGCTCAGTGTTTCAATGGCCGGGGAAAACGCGGTGCTTCGGGGCGGTAACGATGAAAAACTGCCGTCGGGCTCACTCGTGATCAGCGGTGGAAAAGCGGAAAAACTTATGAAATCGGTCGCTTCGGACTATAGTCTCGAACTTGCCGGACGAGGCGGGCTTTCCTCGCAGGAGAAGAACGCTGTTGTGTCTTTGGAACAGCCGCGCATCGCTCTCTACCAGCCGTGGACCGGCGACATCGATGAGGGCTGGACCCGTTTCGTGCTGGATTCACACGATTATGAGTACACGAGCCTTCATAATGCGGAAATCCGCGCTGGTCGGCTGATCGAGCGCTACGACTGCATTGTTTTCCCCTCCATTGGTGCGGGGACTATTGTCAACGGACGCGGCCCGGATACCACCGAGCCGCAGTATGTTGGCGGGATTGGCGACAAGGGGATCGTGAGCCTTCAGAATTTCGTACGGGACGGCGGCACACTGGTTTGTATCGATGGCTCCTCGACACTGCCGATCGGGCATTTCAATATCCCGGTTAAAAATGCTTTGGACGGGGTGTCGAGCATGGACTTTTTCTGTCCCGGTTCCATCCTGCGCGTTTCAGTCGATTCGACACAGCCGGTGGCATGGGGTATGCCTGACTGGGTGTCGGGCTATTTCGCGCGTTCGAGGGCATTCGATATTATCGAGCCGAAAAAGAACGGCGACAGCCGCGCTCCCGAGTCCCGTTACAAAACGCATGTGATCGCCCGCTATTCCGATACCGTTCTTTTGGAGAGCGGCTGGATTCGCGGCGGCGATCTCATCGCCGACAAGCCCGCCATCGTCGAGGTTGACTACGGCGAGGGGCATATAGTCCTGCTCGGGTTCAGGGTTCAGCACAGGGGGCATCCGCACGGGACATTCCGATTCCTGTTCAATGCCATGCAGCGGAGCGTGATCGACGATTGAGGATTATCATACAGCTGTAAGATGAATTTGTTTTGTAAGTATTTATAAACATAACGTTTATCAATTTAAGGAGATTTTATGAAAACACTGCGTAAATTGGTTTGGATTCTTGTGCTGACCGCTTGTGCGGCCGGTGCTGTTGCCGATAATGTCGGCGACACGGGCTATAAGCCCACGCCGGAGAACCTTGCCGCGCGCGAGTGGTTCCAGGATGCCAAGTTCGGCCTCTTTGTCCACTGGGGCGTATACAGCGTTCTCGGCAAAACCGGCGCGGAATGGGTAATGAACCATGACAAGATGTCGATTGCGGAATACGAGAAACTCGGGCCGCAGTTCAATCCTGTCAATTTCGATGCCGACGAGTGGTGCGAAATGGTGAAAGCCGCTGGTATGAAATACATCACGATTACCTCGAAACATCATGACGGTTTTGCGATGTATGACAGCAAGGTCAGTGACTACGATATTGTCGACAGGACCCCGTACGGGAAAGATATCCTGAAACAGCTCGACGAGGCCTGCAAACGTCACGGACTCAAGCTCTATTTCTACCATTCACAGCTCGACTGGCACCATCCCGACTATTTTCCGCGCGGCCGCACAGGCAAAGGCTACACCGGACGCCCGCAGAAAGGCGAATGGTTCAAGTATCTCGATTACATGGATGCCCAGCTCACGGAGCTCTGCACGAATTACGATGTCGCCGGTATCTGGTTCGACGGCATGTGGGACAAGCTGGATGCCGACTGGCGTCTGGACAAGACCTACCGCACTATTCATAACTGCGGTTCCCACATCATGATCGGTTCGAACCACCATGTGACACCGTATGCGGGCGAGGACTTCCAGATGTTCGAAAAAGGTCTGCCTGGCAAGGATCCTTTCTCGAACGATGCCGAAATTTCGACCATGATCCCGCTGGAGACCTGTGAGACTATCAACAACTCCTGGGGTTTCAATAAGGACGATAAGCGTTTCAAGAGCGAGCGCGATCTTATCCAGTATCTGGTCAAGGCCGCCGGCAACGATGCCAATTTCCTCCTGAACATCGGCCCGAAACCGGATGGTACGATCCAGGACGAGTTCAAGGAGCGTCTCGCTGCAATGGGACGCTGGCTTTCGGTTAACGGCGAGTCCATTTACAGCACCCGCGGCGGCCCTATTGCGCCGCAGAGCTGGGGCGTCACAACCCATAAAGACAAGACTGTTTATCTGCACGTGCTGACCGACAGCGACACCGTAATCGCGGTGCCCGACCTCGGCGCTAAAATCAAGAGCATGAGCACACTGGACGGTTCAAAAGTGAAATATAAAAAGACCTCGGTCGGCACTATTGTCGAAATTCCCGAGGATCGCCGCGATCCCAACGATACTGTCATCAAGGTGACACTGCGGTAACAGGCGATGGGATCCGGGGAGAGGAAACCAATACATTGACAAATAATAATTATCCCAAAGCGTCAAAATACCCCGATCTCGACCATATTTATGCACAATGCAGCGGACCCGGCGGATTGAAACTCGCCGAGTTCATGGCAGATAAAATGAAACTCCGGCAGGGTGAACGTCTGCTCGATGTCGGCTCAAACAGGGGTGTCCAGAGCTGTTTCCTCGCCAGGGAGTATGAAGTACAGGTTACGGCAATCGATCCCTGGGATGACCGCATGGACGGTCGTCCCATGGTCGAACACTGCCGGGAAAATGCGGACTCCTGGGATGTTGCGAATTCGGTGCTTGCTGTTCATGCCGGAGTGCCGGAAACAGGATTCGCCTCAGAATCATTTGATTACGTTTACTCGAGCACGGCTCTCGAAATGCTCCGGGTGATGGATGGCGAAGATGTCTATCGCAAGGCACTTGTCGAGATCATGCGGGTATTACGGCCGGGTGGGATTTTCGGTGTCGCCGAGCCCATGCATTACGATGTCGACATTCCGGATGACCTTCTACCATTTCTCAGCCAGGAAGAGTTCCCCTGGAAAGAGTGTTTCAAGACACTCGACGAGACGGTCGCCACAATTGAAAATACCGGATTCAGCATTGTCGAGGCCGACTATGTTCCCGATGCCTGGGGCTGGTGGATGGAGTTCGCCAAGCATGATCCGTTCTGTATCGAAGATCCCGATGGCGATCCCAAGACACTTGCAGTCGATGATGGCCGCTGGACAAGTTTCGGTTATGTGATCGCTGAAAAATCGTTGTAAGATGAGCCGAACGTTCCGGTCAGTCCGGCTGTGGTTTTCCTGATAAGGCACAATATGCAAATGCTTTCGGACAGAACAGGGGTTGCGAACAGCATCCTTCTTGTTATGGCGGTCCTGCTTTTTGTCGCTGTTTTTTCGAGAATAATGACAGAGGAGCTTGACCACGACGAGCACATGTATATTTCCGCCGGAGCCCTTATGGCTCAGGGAGAGCGGCTCTATACGGATTTTGCCTATCTTCAGATGCCGTATATGCCCTGTGTGTATGCCGCGGCATTCAAACTGACCGGAACAACGCATTATCTGCTGACGGGACGTCTCGTCAAAGTCTGCATTATCACGGTTTCATGCTTACTGCTGTTCGGTGTCTCCATGATGCTGAACGGCAGTAAGCTTTTTTCTTTTCTGGCCGTTCTGCTGTTTTGCCTGAATGAAATAATGTATTTCACCATGGCAAGGGCTCGAAACCACGACCTGCCGTTGTGCCTTGTTTTACTCGCCTTTTTGCTCCATACTGCCTCCGACCGAAAATCGGGTGTATCGTCGCGGCTGCTTTTTTTCTCCGGATTGAGTGTTGGGTTCACAATCGGAGTGAAGTTGACATATGCTCTCATTCCGTTTCCGTTTATAGCGGTCGGGCTCATGTTTCCCGCGGAGCTGACTTTCAGGGAGCGTATCAGGATGGCGGTTGCGCCCTTTATCGCGGGTGTCGCTTTAGCCTTGCTGCCTGTTTTGTATTTCATGATGAAAAGCGGTGTTACGGTTTTTATGTTCAACAATCTGGGTTACCATCATTATAATACACTCTGGCGGGGCTTGTGGGGTTACCAGTCCACGATGACACTGTCGGCAAAACTGCTCTTTTCGGTGCGGATGCTGGCATTGCCGGGCAACCTTATATTGACGGCCCTCCTGATATATCTTGCCTTTCTTTTTGCGAAACAACTGCGCGCAGGAGCTAAGCCTTTTTCACGGAATATGTTTTCCGCAATAACGACAACGGCACTTCTTTTGGGCATCGGGCTGGTGTCGGCGCTATTGCCCACACCCTCACAGAACGGTTATTTCGCTATGCCTGTCACGGCGGCAATCCTCCTGCTTATCGGCCTGTTTTCCGGGCTTAAGGATAATAGACAGTTGTTCCTTCGTTGTATGGTTGTTGCGCTTTGTGTTATGAGCCTGATAGGTGGGCTGCGGCTGTTCCGTGATAGCACCAATGCTGTTCACCCCGGCAGGTGGACAGGCAACAGTGTTCATGCCGTGGCGCAGAATATTAAAACAGCCATGCCCGAAATCACCGAAGATCCGGTTGTTGCCACGCTGAGTCCGCTTTTTGCTCTCGAGTCCGGCCTTCCTGTGTACCGGGAATTGAGCACGGGCTCTTTCATGTACCGTATCGCGGGACTGCTTACGGACAGCCAGCAACAGCTTTTTCACGCTGTTTCCGAGACAAGCCTCTCTACGCTTCTCGATGCAAGGCCGCCGTCGGTGATTGTCACCGGATGGGAGGGCACCCTTGACAATGCGTTTACTGATTATGCGAATCTTCACGGCTATACACAAATAAATGGCGATTTCGACGCTTGTACTGTTTTCGTGAGAGACGCCAGCACGAGGTAATGAGAATATACCCCAGACAGCGAGGATACTATCATGAAACATCTCTTTGCCCTGTTTGTAACGCTGCTTATATGCGGCGGAGTGCTTTCTGCCGATACTGCCTCGGACCGTGTGGCGGCCGCCCGTGAAAATGGTGACAGCGACGCCCTTTACCGTGCCGAATCCTATATCGCGCCGCTCTACTGTTATGATCTCAATCCCTGGCACGGTGTGACATTCGAAAAGATGGTCAACGGCCGGGTGGTCAATCCGACGTATACTTTTACCTACCAGGATATGGGGCATCTCAAGGTGCGGCAGTTATATGAGCGTGCCGGTATTGCCGGAATGGAGGCTGCCGCCGAAACGGAGCTCGACCTCATACAGGCCATATCAGACTGGGCGAACGAACAGTGGGGGCACATGCAGCCGATGCCCTATCCGACTTGGGATGCTCACGAGATACTCGATCGTGTCGAGACGGGTGACGCGTTCTGGTGTACATTCAAGGCGGCGCTGTTCGTTCAGGCGTGCAATGCGGCTGGTCTGACAGGGCGCATGATCGGCATCAGCCGTAAGCATAGTGACGCCCATACTGTCAGCGAGGTCTATTCCAATCAGTTCAGAAAATGGATGCTGGTTGATCCGTGGATAAACTGCTATTTCGAGCGTGACGGCATTCCGCTCAGCGCCCGCGAGTTCCATGATGCCATTGCTGACCCGTCGGGGATATACATCGTATTCGGTAAGAACGGGCAGGGCACGGAATTCTGGGACAAAAAGACCGGAAAGGCCGATTCGCTGCCCTCGGCGGAGAAACGTGTCCTCGTGAGTGAGCACCCGCGAAAAGGATTGATCGATTTTTACCACGATGTCCGCATCGTTCTCAGGAACGATCAGACTGTGCATCCGCAGGAGGCCGAGAACCGTTATGTCGACGGTTTCATGCTGCCCTACAATGCTCGCGGCGGCGAGTTCTGGGGCCCGCAGCTTCACTGGACCGATGATAGCACGGCGCCTATAATCACGAGCGCCAACACCTCAGTTGTTAATGATTTCGAGTGGCCTTTGAACGAGGTGACGGTCGATTTCATGAAACAATCGATCAATGGCGCACCGGTCGAGATTGAATTGACATTCAGGACCCTGACGCCCTCGTTCTCACACTACCGTCTTATTGTTGACGGCGAGGAGAGCGAGACCAGGAGCGGGAACTTCCTTTGGCGCCTGAAAAAGGGCAGGAATACCCTCTCTGTCTGTTCGCTGAATGCGGCGGGACGCGAGGGTTTTACAAGTGAATTCGTGCTGGACTACGATCCATCTCTCTTTGATTATTCACGGCAGCTAACTGTCACTGTTCCGAATCCGGGATTCGAGAAAGCGGCGGAAAAAGCAGATGGCAAGACCATGAAACCCGACGGCTGGCGGAGCATCTGCTCCAATGCACTTCGCGAGGGGGAGTTCTGTCTCGATTCAAAGGTGAAACACGCCGGAAAATACTCGTTGAAAGCGGCACCATCCAATCTCGATGGTATTGATTACGCATTTATCGCACGTTCGGACGTGTTCGAGGTAAATGCCGCCAGCGATGTTGTCTACACTGTCTGGCTTCGGGCGGACAAGGACGGCACTCCGGCCGATATCTGCCTGCTCGATTCGACACCGAAAGGGCAGAGCTCTTACGTGAAACGGGTCAAGGTCGGGAAAAAATGGGCGAAATACACACTGCCATGCCGTATCAACAACGAAATGACGAAAGCCTATGTGGGTTTCAAGGTTTATTCCGGCACGGTCTGGGCAGATGACATCTCGGTTGTGGAGGCTGGAAAACGGTGAAATAAAATCTTTCTTCAAGCCGCTGCTTTGGTATAGTGTGGATGTTTTAGAGCTGTCTGGTGTATCTGATTTATCGGTGGAGGTTTCTCAGAAAATAGTACAGCAGGAATCCAAAACCGCCGAGAATGAAGAAAAAGATGAGTGAATGTTGAGGGCCGATATCGATCACTGCGTCTCTCCTTTATCGGCGATTTTCTCGAGTGCGAGAACGAGTCTTTTAAATAGTGTCATGATATTCAATAAGAGCTTTATACAAAATGCCAGAATTACAATTTTGATAAGGCCGGGTAGAGAGATTACCAGCGTTTCAAGCGGATTTAAGCCACCAACCATTTCTTCTCCTGAGTATTGCGTTGTAGTATGTTTACTATATGATATTGAGCAGGGTCAAAGAAGGCAATTATTTTTGTAGATGTTTTTATGATTTTGATTAACTGGAGGATCATTGTGCAGAAATTGCTATTGATAGCAGTCGCCGGAGGTCTCGGTGCTCTTTCGCGATACAGCCTTGCCGGATTCGTTCAGAAAGCGTTCGGCAGCGGTTTCCCGTACGGCACTATGACAGTCAATATTACCGGCTGTCTCATTGCCGGTTTTCTCTGGGCGCTGGCGGAAAACCGTCTGAACCTCGGCGGCGAGGCGAGAGCGTTCGTTTTTGTGGGATTCATGGGGGCTTTCACGACCTTCTCGACATTTATTCTGGAGACTGGCGAACTCATGCGGAACGGCGAATGGATGCTTGCCGGTGTGAACATGGCGGTTCAGAACCTTGTGGGTGTCGTGATGTTTTTTGCCGGTCTTGCGGCGGGTTATGCGCTGTAGACAATACGCGGAAATCGACAGTTATCGAATGGTGAATCAGCCTTTTAAGGCGGAAACAGCGGGAGAATGTCATGAAAATAGAAGGGGATGCCCAGCTTCTGAGGATATTTGTCAGCGAGGACGACAAGTGCGGCCACAGACCTCTCTATAAGTGTATTGTCGAAAAGGCGCGTGAGGAGGGCCTTGCAGGTGCGACTGTCCTTCGCGGCATCATGGGTTTCGGCGCGCACAGCAGGATGCATACCGGCGGGATACTCAGGATTTCCGAGGACCTTCCGGTCGTGATCGAGATTGTCGACAGGGAAGACCGTATTCAGGCATTCATTCCCGGGCTCCAGGACATGATCCACGAGGGGCTGATAACACTCGAAAAAGCTCATGTGATCGCTTACAAGTACAGTGGTAAAGACAAATCTTCGGATACTACTCCAGATGATACGCCTCGGTAATATGTTTCATATTTGAGGCTATCATTGAGAGCCGCTGGTTGGCGGTGTTGATGTTTTCCACAGAGTTGAGAGAGTTGTTGATAGACTCGTCATTTGTGCTGATCAGATCGTTGATTTGTTCGAAAAGCCCCTCCGAGGCGCCGATCATGGACATGTCATTCTGGAGCGAACTTTCCAACGAGTCGATAGACTGCTTTGTATCGCTGATCTGAGAGCTGATCTCTGCAATGAGATCACGTATGGCATGCGCTGTATTGGTCGAGCTTGTTGAAAGTGCCTGTATTTCTTTCGCCACTTCGCCGAAACTCCGCCCATGTTCGCCCGCCCGTACTGATTCAACCGTTGCGTTCATCGAAATGAGATTGATTTTTGACGCTATTTCCTCGATTGCCCGGACACTGGTATCGATCTCCGATGATTTTTCGACAAGTTTCGTGTTTATTTTTCGAAGTTTTGTCATCAGCACCTGTGTCGTTTCGAGCTGTGCTATGATTCCGGTGATTGTTTCCAGACCCTTTGTGCTGAGACGTTTTTCCTCCGCCGATGACTGCGCAATACGCTCTTCCGTTGAAGAAAGCGTTGATACTGCTCCGAGCAGTCCGTTTGCTTTCGAGCCGAGATTGCCTTCCAGAAGCATGAACAGGTCTTGCGAGTAATCTCTGAAACTAATGATCGTGTCGCGTAAAGATCCAATACTATCGTTCAATCGGTTGACAATATCCCCGACAGCGTCATCACTGGAAAAATCAAGTGTGGCACTCAGATTGCCGCTGTTCAGCCTGTCCGCAAAATCAGCGATCTCTTTCAGCCTGTCGATCAGGATGAATTTGACGAGGAAGTGATTGACAAGGCCCACGGTCAGTCCCGCGCCGATTGCTCCCGCGATAAAATATCCAAGCATGCCTTCTTTCCATGTCACAAAGAAATTGGCGTAGAACGGGAATACTATTCCCATTGTCAGCCCGAATGCCATCATCGACCATCTCAGTTTTCGCAGTATGCTGTTCTTCATGGGCCGCCTCGTGAATATCGGTGATATGATTATGCTAACATGCCTTGCCTGCAAATGCATGTTGCCGGATTCTTCCTCTCTATTGTGAATAAGTTGCTATAATTATTGTAATATAGCCGGAAAAGTATATTTTCAGGTGCTACCAAAGGCTTTTCTGTCTTATCTGTGATTTTTGCCCGACATCGTAGAGGTTTTTGAAGTATCTCTATAGCAATAATATAATTAATAAACAAGAAAAATGTTCCAAGAATATGTTCTGGCCCGCACAGCTGTTTGATAGAGAGAGTGTTAGCGTGATAGTTATTTCGCTGCGTCAGGGCTTTCGAGGAGACTGCTTTACCGGCACTGAACACTCATGCGACATTGTCCCGGACACGTGTTTTCAGTTCGACAAAAACCTTGACTTACACCCGGGTGAAATCCATACTGTAACAGTACGTATTAACAGGCGCATACTGCTTATAATCCATTTAACAGGGAAAGAAAATGAAGAAACTGGTAATAGCCACGGCTCTCAGTGCTGTTGTCGTCCTGAACGGCTGTTCTGCGATTCGGCAGGTTCCGGTCAATCCGGGGAAACAGGAAGTCCGGAACATGAAGAAAACGGTCCGGGTGACACGGGAATTGAATTATCTTTTGTATCTGCCCGATGATTACGGCAAATCCGATGCAAAATTCCCGCTATTGATTTTTCTGCACGGTGCCGGGGAGCGCGGCGACAATATCGAGAAAGTGAAAATGCACGGGCCGCCGAAACTTGTCGGCGAGGGTGCTGATCTGCCGTTTATTGTCGTGTCACCGCAGTGTCCCTCGGGAACCTGGTGGCCTGAGAAGCTCGACGATCTGAACTGCCTTCTCGATACAGTAATCGAAACCTATGATGTTGATACCTCAAGGGTTTATCTGACCGGGCTGAGTATGGGAGGGTTCGGTACCTGGGCCTGGGCCATGAGGAATCCCGAACGTTTCGCCGCGGTGGCCCCGATATGCGGTGGCGGGCAGAAATGGCGTGCGAATCTCATGAAATCTGTGCCGGTCTGGGCATTTCATGGCGGGAAAGACTCCGTTGTGCCCTTGTCGCGTTCCGAGAACATGGCAGAGGCTCTGACAAAGGCCGGCGGTGAGGTCACGCTGACAGTTTATCCCGAGGCCGGACATAATTCCTGGACAGCGGCCTATGATACTCCCGAGCTTTTCGAGTGGTTTTTGAAGCATAAGAAAGAACAGTGACTCCGGAAGGATTATCAGTGAAAAATTACAATGAAAATGAAATTGAATACAAGCCCTCCGCGAGGAGCCTTGCGGAAAAGCTTGGTTTTAATAAGGATGACCGTATCCTGATTGTCAATGCCGATGACGCCGGTATGTGCCATGCCGGGAACGGGGCCGTGGAGTCGCTTTTCGCCGACGGGCTGGTGAGCTCCTCCTCGATCATGGCCTCTTGCGCGTGGTATCCGGAGATTGCGGCCTTCGGGGTTGAAACTCCTGAAACTGATTTCGGTGTTCACCTGACCCATACCTGCGAGTGGGACAGTTATCGGTGGAGTCCTTTGTCCGGGAGGGATTCGGCGCCGGGCCTCCGGGATAAAGACGGCTACATGTGGAGGCGCATCGAAGATGTCTATGCCAGTTCCTCGACGGTGGAGGCGGAAACCGAATCACGGGCCCAAATCGAGCGCTGTTTTGCCGCTGGTATCGATATCACCCATCTGGATTCCCACATGGGCACACTTCATTTCGATGTCAGGTATCACGAGGTTTATCAGCGCCTTGCGGTCGAGTACGATCTGCCGGTGAGAATGGCCTCGCGGGCGATGCTCGACAGCCATGGCGCCGGATTTGTACGTGACAGCCTTGCGGACGCGGGCATAATCTGTCCCGATTACCTTATCTATGGCGGGCACGCGGAAAATGAAAGCACCGAGGAATACTGGCTGCGAATGCTCGGCGGGCTGGAAACCGGTGTAACGGAGCTCTTCATCCATCCGGCGCTTCCCGGCGATGAGATCGAGGGCATCATGGAAAAATGGCACGTGCGCAGTGAGGAATACCGACTTTTTAAGCGCGGCGGAGTCATCGAATCACTGCTCGAAAATAATGGCGTGAAAATAATCGGCTACCGTTCCTTGCGGCGTCTGCAACGTATGATGCGCAGTAAGTAACTGTCTCAGTGTACCATAACATGGAGGACAGCCTGTATGGATATTATCGATTCCCACGTGTATATCGGAGACGGCCGTCATATGAGCTTCGATACCGACAGTCTGCTCAGCCAGATGGACGAGGCCGGGATTGCCCATGCGGTGGCCTGTCCGGTCGATCGCTGTATCGCGGTGCATAACCGCGAGGGCAACAATACGATCCTCGATGCTGTCAGGTCGCACCCGGACCGTATCAGCGGCATGGCGGTTGCCAATCCTTGGTTCGAGGTCAAGGCTGTCGAGGAGCTCGAGCGGGCGCTTGGGGAAGGGCTCATGGGCCTGTTCCTATACCCCAATTATCAGGGATTCCGCCTGTCCGACCATATTGTCGATCCATTGCTCACTCTCGCCGAGGCGTTCGAGGTGCCGGTGTATGCACACAGCGGCACTGCGGCGATTGCCGAGCCATTCCATGTGGCCGAGCTGGCGCGGCGTTTCCCGACGGTCAATTTCATCATGGGGCATGCCGGTTCGAGCGATTTTGGTGAGGATGCTGTCAGGGCACTGGAGTTCTGCGATAATGTCTGGCTGGAAAGCTCCCGTAACGGCCCGGCGAATTATGGGCTCTGGCAAGTCAGGGGCTGTACAGGGAGAGTGCTGTTCGGAAGTTCCGCGCCTGAGTATATTCCCGCGATCGAGATCGAGACACTCTCGGATGTTTTCACCGATACTGCTGACCGCGAGTCGATCCTTTCCGGTGCTGTACGCAGCGTTTTCAAAGGGAGGCTACCGCTATGATAGTCGATGCTCACAGCCATATCCGTCTGCCCATAGAGGGTCTTTTAGAGAATCGGGTTAACATTTACGGTGTCAGCGATAACGATGTTGGTGAGTATCTCCGGGCTTATGAAAGCAATGGCATTGGGGCATGTTTCGTGTTTGGCGCGGAAAGTTTCCGTCAGGATTCGGTGGCGCGTGCCGAGAACGAGGCGCTTGCGAAACTCATCAGTGAGTATCCGGGGCGTTTCTATCCCTGGGCCACTGTCAATCCTGCCTGGCCCGAGAAGAAACTTCGCGGGGAAATCCGCTACGCACTTGGAGAACTGGGGCTCTTCGGCCTCAAGTTCGTGCCGATCTGTCAGGGTGTGTCGCTGGCGAACCGTGGTTTCGATATTATTGCCGAGGAATGCATCGCGTTCGACAAGCCGTTCACCAGTCACGACGGCTCTCCTGAGTACTGCAGCGCGATCCAGGTGGCATATTACGCAAGAAAATATCCCGAACTCAGGGTGGTCAGCGCACACGGCGGCCTTCGTGAGCTCTGGCCCGATCTGATCGACGCCGCCCGTGAGCTTCCCAATCTCTACATCTGTCTCAGTGGGCCGACACAGCTGGGCATACAGGCATTTTACGATGAACTGGGGCCGGAAAAACTGATGTTCGGCTCTGATGGCGGTATCGGCAGCGCCGCTGTCACGACAGCCTATCTCAGACGGATAGCCCGTCTGAACGCCCCCGAAAAACATAAGCGTATGATCCTTGGTGACAATGCCATGCGTTTTCTGCTTGGCGACAACTGGAATGAAACGGAGAACAAATGAAAATACTTGCAATATCCGGCAGCCCGAGAGTGGGTGGCAACACCGAAACACTCCTCAAAACCGTACTCGATATCCTCGACAGCCGTGGAATCGAGACCGAGTTCATTACACTTGCCGGAAAGAAAATCAGTACCTGTACGGCGTGTGGCGGATGTTCAAAAAGGCCGAGCTGTATACAGAAAGATGATTTCGGCGAAATTTTCGAAAAGATGATTGCCTCGGACGGTTTCATTATCGGCACGCCGGTATATTTCAGCACAGCTACAGGTGAAATGACAGCATTCCTCGACCGTGCAGGTTACGTGGCGCGGAGTAATGGCAACCTCTTCGCGAAAAAGATCGGCGGCGCAATGGTTGTCGCCCGACGGGCCGGACAGAATTTCACCCTCTCACAGCTGCTCTTGTGGCTTGCCATCAACGGCATGGTCATGCCGGGAAGTTCCTACTGGAATGTCGCATTCGGCAGGGGTGTCGGCGAGGTAGTAGAGGACGAGGAGGGGATGCGGACAGCCAGGGATTTCGCGGAGAATATCGCCTGGCTCTGTGAAAAGCTGGGGTAAAACATCTTTAGACATAACTGTCGCTTGCGCCAAAATTGTGGTTGACGGGAGATGTGATGAGGTCTCGTTTTGTCTGTGCCTGTTTTTGCTGTTTTCTGTTGCTGACGACATGTTCGTTTGCCGGTGACAACGGGGATTACTTTCCTCTTTCTGTGGGCAATACCTGGGTGTATCAGCATCAATATTGGGGTGATGCGGCTCAAAGCAATCTCTTGTCCGATTCCCGTACTGTGACAATCTCGGTTGTTTCCGCAGTTGAAATCGATGGAAAAACACACTACAAAATCGACATTGATGGCGAAATCGAATACCCGGAATTTTTAAGGAATTCAGGGTTGTATCGAGAGGATAACGGGCGGATTTATCGTTTTGAAGGTGCCGATCGGTATGATTTTTCCGAAGGGCTCTTTTTCGATTTGAGCGAGGATATGCCGGAAAATGAGCATGGAGTCCTGTGTTATCACAATGACTACCAGCAGTGTTATGTGGCAAGGACGTGGGCCGAAAATGAACTCCCCATCGGTGTGAAACAGGGATACTGGTTCGGGATCGGATGTTACTTGATCGTTGGCTGGTCATATTTCATCGTTCCGGATATTGGCATTGCGTATTTTCACAGTGCTGGCGAATCGATAGAGTACGATCATTTTTATTCATTGGTTTATGCTCGTGTTAATGGCAGGGAATACGGCACAAGTCTTACAGAGGAACAAGCCAATCCGGTTCAGGCGACACAGATGCTGCCATCTTTTCCCAACCCTTTCAACTCGTCGACAAGCATCGCTTTCACGCTTTCTTCTCACGGTCATGCTGCGCTCACGATATACGATATCACCGGCCGGAAAGTCCGTGAACTGCTCTCGGAAGAGCTTCCGGCGGGGGCTCACCGTGTTGTATGGGACAGCTGTGATGACAAGGGTGTAACGGTTTCCTCTGGTGTGTATTTTGCGCGCTTGAATGCCGGCGGTGTGGGTGTGACTTCGCGGATGATGTTTGTGAAATGAGAGATGATCACATTTCTGCTGCTTATAAATAAAAAAGCCGCGGTTGTATGTCGACCGCGGCTTTTTTGCATTGTGGCAATTGCTCATTCCTCGAAAAGTGGTTTCTCCAGCTCGAAATCGTAGAGTGTCTTGCGTTTCAGGTTGGCGACCGCGAGACGGTACTGGATATAGGCGCTGAGATAGGACATTTTCGTTGTCGAGAGGCTCTTGTTGTCCTGGGCAAGGTCGAGACTGGTGATCTCGCCGTTGTTGAAGCGTTCGACGGAAATGTCATAGGTGCGCTGTGCGACCTGCTGGCTTTTTTCGAGCACTTTCAGCCGGTTTTCCGATGATTTCAACTGGCGGACAGCGTCGCGAATGCTGTTGACAACTTCTTTTTTCTGCTCGCCTTTCTGGAGTTCGGCACGGCGCAGTTCGGCTTTAGCGCTGGCGACCTCGGCCTTGTTTACACCCCAGTCCCAGATCGGGATATCAATGGTAAAAGTCACACCGCGGTTGGCGGGGCGTCGCTCGAGATCATCCATGGACGAGTCGAAGAGATCGCCGGTGCCGGTGCCGTACGCGAGATCGGGATCGCTGCGTCCGGTGAAATCGTAGTAAGCACTGAGATTGGCTGAAATCTCGCTTTCCGCGTCAGTTTCCTTGACACGGATCTCCGAAAGTGCAACCTGGATTTCCTGTTCCCTGAGCTCGGTTCGGTTGTTGAGACCGATACGAAGCGCCTCTTCGAGTTCCACTTCGAATTCATTGTAATCGATATCAGTTCTGGCGCCGACATTGTCATCGATATTGAGACCGATCAGTTTACGGAATGTTTCCTTTTCGCGTTCAAGGGTTGCTCGTGCCTCTTCGAGATCGGAATTGGTCGCCGCAAGATCGACCTCGAGCCTGAGAGCCTCGACCTCCGGTATAAGGCCGGCCTCGAATTTCAGTTTAGCGGTGTCATACTGCTGCTGTTGCTGAGCCTGGGTTTCACCGGCGATCTCGTAGGCGCGGGTGGCCCGGAATAGCGAGAAGAAGGTGCTGGTGACCGAATAGACCACGTCGAGCTCGTTACGGCGCAGTGTCAGTGACTGGCGCTCGTAATTCAGTTCGGCGCGTTTGAGATTCGTCTTGATACGGTTGTATGTGAACAGCGGCTGCTCAAACCAGATGCTGAGCGAGGTGAGGAAGTCCTTGCGCTTGATGGAGGTGTCGGACTCGGCGAAATAATTAGACTCGCGCGATTCGTAGATTCTCGATCGCAGTGACAGCGAACCGTCGGTCGGCAGCGGCTGCGTGACCCTCAGCGAACCCTGGTAACGGTTGGTGCCAAGGCTGTTGTAGACCGGCAAACCGTTGGGAACCGCCACCTCGGTCATGTTCTCCGTCCAGCTCGGCGCGTTCAGGCTCAGGTCAACATTGGTGCGGAAACTGTATAGCGCCGCCAGATGGTTCTGCTTGGCCTGGATAAGTGAGAGGGTATGAGATTTCATCTCGTAGCCCTGTTCGAGCGCGATATCGATCGCCTCGTCAAGCGTGAGCAGCGTTTCCCCCAGGGACGCTCCCTCCGCGGAAAACAAGCTGACTGACATGAAGAGCGCGAGTAAACCGGCTCCTGCCGCGACACGCACGGCCTTTCGATCAAACATCCCTTTGCCTCCTTCTATCACTTCATAGATACGTAAAGTTCATTATTCCGCTCTGCGCGGCCTATTGTTTGTGCGGACCGATCCGGCACGGTTTCTATTCGTAGCGGAGTGCCTCGATCGGATCCATTTTCGCCGCACGCCGTGCAGGATAGACCCCGAACAGAATGCCGACACCCACCGATACACCGAATGACAGGAAAATCGCCATCCAGGACACAATTGTGCGCCAGTCGGCGTAGGCTGCGATTATCTTGGTGAGGGCGAATCCGAGAATGATTCCGATGATGCCGCCGGCGAAACTGAGCATGACCGACTCGAACATGAACTGTCCGAGGATGTCGAGCCTTCGTGCTCCCGTGGCGCGTCGGATGCCGATTTCGCGGGTACGTTCGAGAACACTGGCGAGCATGATGTTCATGATGCCGATGCCGCCCACGAGGAGCGAGATACTGGCAATGGCGCCCATGACGATGTTGAAGATACGCTGGGTCTGACGGCTCTGCCTGAGAAGTGCCTCGGGAACGGTGATGGCGAAATCCTCGACGTTGTTATGACGGCGCAGAAGGGTGGCTTTGAGGATATTTGCCGCCTCCTGAATACGGTTGACATCGCGGACCCTGGCGATGAAGCGGTTCAGTTCGCTCACCTGCTGTTTTTGCCAGCCGATACCGGGAACATAGCTCATCTTGCTGTCACCTCCGGAGAGGCGTTTCATTGAGGCTGTTATCGGAATGTAGACATCCTGGTTCATATCGTTGACCGGAAGGCCGCGGGAACGGCTCGAGGATACCGATTTCTCTTCAAGCACGCCGATGACGGTGAACCACTGGTCGTCAATCTTGACTTTCTCACCGATCGGATTGGCGAAGAAGAACAGTTTATGCCTGATGCCGTTTCCGATTGCGCAGACCCGGCGGGCATCCTCGACATCCTTGAAGTTGAAGAACGAGCCTTCACGGGTGATATAGTTCATCACTTCGGCGTATTCGGGGGTAGTGCCGACAATATTTGCTTTTGTCCGCTCTTTGCTGTAGCGGATGGTTAGGGAGGTCTCCTTGACAGGCACTGTCTCGTCGACAAGGGGGTTCAGTTCGCGGATAGCACGGGCATCCATCCAGCGTAGCCCCCGCGAGTGGTTGGTTTTCTTCTCATTTTCCTGGTCATCGCTGCCGGACTTTTTCATGTCTTCAACGATGATATTACGCATACCCATAAGCTGGATTTGTTCAAGGGCCTCCTGCTTTGCTCCTTCGCCGATTGAAAGCATGGCGATCACAGCACCGACACCGAAAATGATGCCGAGCATGGAAAGCAGGGAGCGGAGAAGGTGGCTTTTCAGACCTTCAACACCGAGCAGCAAATTTTCTTTATAATCCATTCGTTCCTGTCCTGTTTTCCTTTGTGTGATCAGAGAGGCAGCGACGAACCGTTTCCGCCGCTTTCACTTTCATCGCCTGATTCTATACCGAGGTCCTCGAGCGGCAGTGTAGGATCGCGCAATGCCACCTCTTCACCGGGCTCTATACCATCCATGATGACTATGTAATCGTTATTCTTCTTGCCGACCTTGACAACACGCTCTTCGAAACCGCCTTTCTTGACATAGACGACAGTTGTGTCTTCCTTGTCAAAGACCGCCTCGATCGGGACATAGAGAACATCGTTGACGCGTTCTGTCACGATTTTGCACTGTGCTGTCATGCCCGGTTTCAGACGTTCGTCTTCGCCGTCGATGGTGACCTCGATATCGAAAATCTTCGCGTCCGATCCCATCTCGGTCCTTGCCAGTTTGGCGACACTGGTGACAGTTCCGTAGAATGTGGGACCTTCGATAGCGTCGAGCGTGATGACCACCTGCTGGCCTTTCTCGATCCTGCTGATGTCTATTTCATTGACCTGTGTTTTAACCTGCATCGATGAAAGGTCGGGAATGCTCACGATTTCCTGCCCACGCCAGGGAGTTGAGCCGATCTTGAATTTTTCGCGGCCGCTTGAGCCCCTTGTGTACTGAATTACCGCCATACCGCTTTTCGGCGCGATAAGCGTCAGGGCGTTGCGCTGGTCTTCGGCCTCTTTGAGATTCATTTCGGCCTGTTTGACCTTGAGCTCGGTCTTTTTAATATTGGCGTCATCGATAATTTTCTGGGCTTCGATCTTTTCTTTGGCCTGCTTGAGGTTCAGCTCGGCTTTCTTGAATTCGAGCTCCATTTCTCTCTGACGAGCCGCGGCTTCATATTTCATCTGCTCATGGCGGAGTTTCGCCTGCTGGAACGAGTATTCCTGGATGAGAAGCTGGTTTTCCTGTTCCTTGCGCTGTGAATCGATGCTGGCCTTGAGACTTTCAAGGTCGGCGCGGGCATTGTCGAGCTCGTTGGTCCTGTCCAGAACGCGCTTGTCAAATTCGCTGGTGTCGAACTGGACGAGAAAATCGTCTTTCTTGACCATGACGCCGTCCTCGACAATCCTGATGATCCTCGTGTTGCCCCAAATCCTGGGGGGGACACTCACCGAGGAGGATATGGCTGCTTTCAGCTCGCCTTTTTCGGTGATGTCGACAATGAACTCACCGGCCTCTGTCTGGTAGGTTGCGATATTCGGCGTTCCCTTTGTGATTCCGAATGTGAGAAGAAGCACAATGGCAGCAATCGCCACAAGTATGCCGCTGATAACGCGCTTCTTTTTGAGTACTGATTTGTCAGGCAGTTTAAACTCCATCCCTTCTGTTCCTCCGGTTGCTGCAGCCGGTTCCCCGGCCGCATTCTATATTGTTTTCAGTTAATATCGTCGTTTCGGATCGTTACTGGACTTTAGTTGCCGACCCGGAAGCCGGGGGCATGTCGATAGCGTTTGCCGCATTGTTTTTCGCTGTGATTGAATCTGCCCGTGCCGGATCGAATGTGAGGCCGCGTTCGTTCATGGTGTCGATATGACCGACAAGCTGCCTGTGTTCCATACGTCTGCGCTCCATTTCGGCAAACCAGCCTAGAGGGAAACCGCCATTTTCCGGGGTATGCCAGGAGAGCTTGTCACCCTCTTTCAGCTCTCCGGAGACTACTGCGTACAGATCGTTTCTTTTTACGATCTCGACAGGTTTCGCGTCAGGATAGTGTTTTTTTGGGAAAACAACAGTGGAACCGTCGGCAAGCTCAAATACCGCACCGATTGGGACAAGAAGCTGGTTCTTGACCTGTTCTATATCG
Source organism: Candidatus Latescibacterota bacterium (assembly GCA_963668435.2). Taxonomy (GTDB): domain Bacteria; phylum Latescibacterota; class Latescibacteria; order Latescibacterales; family Latescibacteraceae. The sequence continues at coordinate 1,263,570 of CAXXSC010000008.1, read as the reverse complement.
ATTACAGCCTGTGCGGTCATGCCCGGTTTTAGCATCATATCGGATTCATCGATGAGTACAGTGACCTGGAAAGATGGCGGTGCCTGTTTAGCGTTTCTCCAGAAACGGTCATCCTTTTCGATGAGCGAGGCTTTATAAATAATTTTTCCGTGATATTCAGTATCTTCGTATGCATCGAGCCTGAGCGTGACATCCAGACCTGTCCGGACACGGGATGCATCCATTTCATTCACCTGCAGAATAAGGTGCATCTGTGAGAGGTCGGGGATGCTCATTACCGCCTCGCCGGGATCGACTTTATCGCCGATAAGGGGCTTGTGGCTGGGGTTGTCGCTGCCCCGTCCGCCGATTTCGTTGTAGACAACCATACCGTCGATAGGGGCTTTCAGTGTCAGACCTTCTATCTGGCGTTCAATTTCTTCGACATTCGCTTTCTGCTGCTTATATGCGAGTTCCGCTTTCAGATGTTCGGCGCGGTGAATGATTTTCTGATTCTCAATCTTTTTCTCGGTCTCGTCATAGCTGATAAGCTCTTTTTCATAGTCGAGACGGGCTTCTTCCTGGGTGTTTTTAGATTCGAATTTCAGAAGCTCGACCTGGAGTTTCGCAGCCTCTTTGGAAAACTCTGCGATCTGGAGGTTTGTTTCGAGTTCGGACATCGTGCTGGCCTGCTGGGTCTCGATGCTTTTCAATTCAGCCTCGGCCTGTTTCAACTGGTCGATTGCGGCTGAAAGCTCCTCTTCGAGTGAGCTGGTGTCGAACTGGAGGAGGAAATCCCCCTTTTTGACCAGGTTGCCCTCCGGTTCCATGCTGACAATCTGGAATTCCATGTTCCAGATTCTCGGTACGCGGATAAGTTCGGCATCGACAGCCTGTATGGTCCCGCTTTCGACAAGCTGGTCTATAAATACATCTTTCGTGACCTCCGCCCACTGTTCATTGCTGCTTTCAAGTATGGATGACCTGGATAAGAACATGCTGACTATCAGCAGCAACGCGGCGGCTCCGGCAAGGGTGACCTTTGGTTTTTTCTTTAGGATGATGAGAATTATTTTCACGGCAGGATGCACAATGCCCTCCCCTTAAAACGTGTATGGTCGATTATATTATTCGATAGTAAGACGTCGTGTTCGGCAAGATCGTTGCGTTTTTTATCACAACCCACATAAAAGAATACGCCCAGATGTGAATATCGTTACAAAAAATCTTTCTGTCAACAAAAAGAGAATATATTCTCGTTATGTGCGGGGCTTAACTTTTCTTAAACTTAGTATTATAAGCCTAAAAATGATGATTTACAAGGTTAAGTATACTCTATTACAGGCTTCGGAAAAGTGTTTGCCGGGATGAGATTGTCGTGGTTTCGTTTCCTGGGACGGTTATGGGCATTTGGAAGACGAGTGTTGCTGCTCAGTTTCCGGCGTTCCAATGAGCGGGCGGATGTTTCCTGCGTGGCGAAGAACGATAACGCGGGCATCCGGGCCTTTCATCGAAAATGCTTTGCCGAGTGCGTCTTTTACGTCGGCAGCATACATGAGCCCGGTGCTTTCGGCGGAATCTTTTGTGATGCCGCGGCTGACCATGATACAGCGGCCTCTCTCGGTCACAACCCGGTGGACCGAGATGAGGTTATGTGATACGACAGGGTGGAGGCTGCCGCTGTTGTGAAGTTCCATAATACGGTCGAGATCCGTGAAACCGTTGGCCTCCACCTCGGGGATATTGTGGCAGATACCCTCGGGACAGTCTGCCACATCGATCACGACCGCATTCTCTTTCATGCAGACATACGCGGGTATGAGACCCTTGGTCGACTGCCAGAAATCAAGGTCGTTCTGGAACGCGTCGAAAATGACGATATCCCCCTTTTCCGTTACGGGCACCGTGTAGACCTTTGAGGCGATTTCAGCACCTTTCCTGTGAGCTTCGACCGGATCGCCGGAGACCGCGTCGAGGATTTCGGTGTCATTGTTCACGATGGTGTTGAGAATGAAACCGAGTCCGGCTTTACGTGCGACAGTATCGATCAGTTCCCGCACGGGATTGTCCCTGACGCCGAGTATCTTTTCACCGAAATAGTCCAGGTTGAGCCAGTGCATTGTGCCGATGGCGTCGGTTGAGCTCACACCCGGCAGGATAATGTTGCCGCCGCCGGAATATCCCTTGATACAGTGAGGGATGATCGTACCCATGCCGATCACGAGATCGAAATCGGAAAGCATCCTGTTGACACGAAAATCGATACCTTTGAAACGGTGCCCGACCGGCGTGAGCATGTCGGCATTGCCGCTGTGATGCTGGAACACGGGGAAACGTTCGGTAGTCTCAGTGCCGAGTTTTGTGCACAGTTCCTCACGGCTCATCTTCCGGTGCGTTCCCTTGGCGATCAGGAACGCAATCCTGTCATCGGCAACACCGCCCCTCTTGAGCCGCTCCAGTATATGGGGAATAAGGAGCTGCGCGGGAGTATAGCGGGTGTTGTCGTCGCTCAGAATAAGAACGTTTTCAGCTTTGTTCGCCAGTAGCTCCAGCTTTTCCGAGCCGATGGGATTTTCCAGGGCGCGCTTGACTATTGATGCGGGAGGCTCCTCTGGTTTAACGTTCTTTGCCTCGTATACGCCGACAAGGTTACGGTCAGGTATTTCGAGAGCCTCGAGCCACTTGTAAGGAAACTCATAGAGCATAATGCCCTGCCTGTGTTCTGTTTTTGGTTTAACTCATGGCGGCTACATTTTCCTCGACCTCGCGGAAACTTGCCATGGCAGGGACCGTTGAGCTGATATTACGGTTCTGCAGCAGCTTTTTAAGCGCGCCGGTGAAACTCGGTTTGTCGTTCGGAGCGAACGAGCAAGGGCCGCCGGAACAGGTTTTCATGGCAATGATGCCCATACCTGACTTGACAGCGTTGTCGATCTCGCGTTCAAGCTCTTGCTGGTCCCATTCGTAATAGTTGTTGCTTACCGAGTGCGTATAGTTTCCGGCATGATTGTAAGCAACCAGCGCGATCTCGTAGAAACCGCTTTTCACTGCCTCGCGCAGCATTTCCGCCTGGTTGCTGTGGGTGGAGAAGCCCTTGAAGCGTATTTTTCCCGCCTTTTTCGCTTTGTCGAGCGATTCGAGAACCGCCGGAGCGAGGAGCTCTTCTTTTTTCGCGGCGCTTTGTTTGAGCATAATGTCGATGTAGTCGGTTTTCAGGGCGCGAAGGCTTTCATCGATGGATTTTTCGATGGCTTTTGGATCATCGAGCATCTGACGGTAAAATTTCGACTGGATGATAATATCCTTACGGGTGTTTCCTATCACGCGGCCGAGCATTTCCTCGTTGCGGCCGTTGGAATACATCCTGCCGGTGTCGATGAGGTTGATGCCCTTACTGATGACAGCTTTAACGACAGCCGGTTCAGTTGTCCTGCTGGCGCCGAAACCGACCGGTCTGAGCTTTAATCCGGTCGAGCCGAGTGTGCGATATGTGTCGTTCGCGGTCTGGGCGAGAATTCCGGGGGAGCTCGCGGCTATACTCATGCCTGCCAGTCCGGCGGCGGAAGTCTTGACAAAATCCTTACGTTTCATGGCCTGTTTCTCCATTGCTGGAATTGTCTGTTTTTGTGTATCATAATATAATAATAGCCCTGAAGTGCCCTGTGGACAATAGATTTCCGTGGCCGGTAATTCTTTGTGGAGTATATTCTTGCTGTAACTGACAGTAATTGGCGCATTCAAATAATATGTCTCTCTACAGTCTCTCTATTAAAAAGCTGATCACGATAAGGTTGAATTCTACATTCCGTATATCGAATCAGGAAAATACTTTTGCGGTATGTTGTAACGCCATATATTACAATTATTAATGTTTGGAATAACTCTGATTTTGAATGTTTGGAGGATATACGCATGAAACGGGGTTTTTGTGGAGACGTTGAACTTGAATTTCATAGAGCAAAAGTGCTGTCTGCCGGGGCGTTAGGCGCCGGAGTGACCGTGGCATTCATCTCCGGCCTCATGTCGCTTTGGGGTGGCTTGGCGCTGCTACGGTGTGGAAAAGCGGATTTAAGGGGCTCTGCGGCCTTGCACTTCTGCTGACGGCAGCTCTGCCGGAGAGCGGATATACCGATTTTGAACCGGGAAAAGAGGATCAAATACAGGAGCCTGTGATTACGATACAGTCCACATATGACGGAACTGAACAGAATATGCGCGTTTTCGAGGCTGCGGGAAAAAACCGGCCCCTTCTCATCGGACTTCATACCTGGAGCGGCGATTATAAACAGAAATCCGGAAGAACATGTTTCTCCATGTGCCGTGAGCGCGACTGGCATTGTGTTTTTCCCAATTACCGGGGACCGAACAAGAGTCCTGATGCATGCGGGTCCGAGGCGGCCATGCAGGATATCATCGATGCGGTGAACTGGGCCAAAGAGCATTTCGATGTCGATGATCAGCATATATTCCTCTGCGGTGTAAGCGGCGGCGGGCACATGGCGCTTCAGATGGCGGGAAATTATCCGTCAGTCTGGACTGCTGTGAGCGCTTGGGCCTCGATCACCGACCTGAAAAAATGGCATGCCGAGACTACCGCGTGGGGAAGCATGTATGCCGGGCATATGGAATTGTCCTGCGGAGGAAAACCGGGGGACGGCCCTGAGGTTGACGCTGAATATGTGAAACGCTCGCCGGTGACAATGCTCAGCCGTGCCCATGACATAGCTGTCGATATTAACGCCGGTATTCACGACGGCTGTGATGTGGACGCGGGCAATGATGTTCCTGTCGGTCACAGCATAAGGGCATTCAATGAGCTGCTCAAAGGCGCCGGCAATGATAAAGAAGTTATCAGTGAGGAGAGTATCGAGCTGATCCAAAAAAATGAGAAAGTACCGGATTCCGTTATCTCTGCGCTCAGTGACGATCCTACCTACAGCGGCCGGGCAATCCACCTCAGGAAGACAAGCGGGCTCTCACGGCTGACCATTTTTGAAGGCGGTCATGAGATAATCCACAAGGCGGCTTTTGCCTGGTTCGAGCAATTCTGAATTGACAGAACAGCTTATGGGTGTATACTGTTTTAAGGAAATACTTTCTTTACATAATCATCTTCGTATTGATCTGGCTGCCATTAAAAAAAAGGAGTGAATATGTTTGTGCGTGGGATTATTACAGTTCTTGTCCTGTCGCTCGCGCCGCTTCCCTGCGCACTGTGCAGTGAGGTTGCTGTTGCCGGCACTGTGAGTGACGCGGTGACCGGTGCGCCGATAGCGGATGCGAAAATAACTTTCAGCTCCTTCAGCGGCGAAAAATCGGTCATGAGCGGTGATGATGGCAGCTACAGTGTCTCGCTTCCCGATGTCACCGTCGGTGTTGATGATGCCGTGCCGGGGATTATGCAGCTCAGTCAGAACTATCCGAATCCGTTCAATCCCTCCACTGTGATCGATTATGAACTTCGTGCGCCCGCAATAATCAGCCTTGAGCTGTTCAGTGTCACCGGGCAGCGAGTCAGGACTCTGTATAATGGATTTGCCGCCGCCGGTCTTCACAGCGCCGTTTGGGACGGATGCGATGATAGTGGTCGAAAAATGTCTGCCGCAGTCTACCTGTACCGGCTTCGTGCGGGAAATACAAGTGTGACTAAGAAGATGCTCATGATCGATGGCGGTTCATTCGGCGGCGGTTCGGTTCCCGTTGCCGGAGGTGACAGTCGGTTTGCGGCCAAACCCGCTTTTTTGAGCTATGATGTCAGTGTGGCAAAAGAGGGCTATGCAACCTATCATGAGGCTGGGTTCGCGCCGAAAGAGTCATCCTTGCCGACCGAAAAGAATTTCTATCTCGAAACGGAAGAACAGCCGGTACGCTCCGTTGTTTTTACTGAGTCGACCGATGATTTTCCCAATCCCGAACGCGGGTTTTATTCGCATACGGTGCTGAATACTCTTCCCGATGATGACTGGCTGGCGGCCCAGAAGAACGAGAACATCACGATCCTTTACACCGAACTCAATGCCGAGGAGTACCGCGAGAAAGATTTCGATCAGGACTTTCTCGACAGTATGAACGCACAGTTCAGCCGTATCAGGAATGCCGGGCTCAAAGTCATTTTCAATGTGGTCTATGCCCATAATATTGGGGAGCCCGATGCCGCGAAAGAGCAGGTTTTACGTCATATCGAGCAACTCCGGCCACTCATCGAGGAGAACTGGGATGTCATTTACGTGGCTAAGACCGGCTTTATCGGTCCTTGGGGCGAGATGCACAGCTCGACGAACGGGCTCGACACACCGGAGAACATTACGGAGATCATGAACAAGGTGCTCGGTGTGATTCCCGAGGACCGGATGGTGATGCTCAGGACGCCTATAATGAAAGTCAACGCGTTCGACAGCGAGGTCATGACCGAAGCCCGTGCGCACGACGGCAGCAGGCTTGCCCGTGTCGGATTTTTCAACGACTGTTTTCTCGCCAGCGACAGCGATTACGGCACCTACACCTCGGAAAAGGACCGCGCCGGCTGGATCGAGTACATGGCGAATGAGACGAAATACACCGTGTTCGGCGGTGAGACCTGCAACATGAGCTATCTCGCCGAATGCGAAAATACCCTGTACGAGATGAACAAGCTGTCGATGAGCTGGCTCAACAAGGGCTGGCATCCGGCTGTCCGCCAGAACTGGGAGGAGAAAGGCTGTCTGCCCGAGATATCGCGCCGTCTCGGCTACCGTCTTGTCATGCGGGAAATGAAATTATCGGAAAGAATAATCCCAGAGAGAATGTTCCATACGAGCCTTATGATTGAAAATCTCGGATTTGCCGCGCCGGTCAATCCGCGCAAAGCCGAAATTGTCCTTAAGAACAACGAGAGCGGCCAGGCGGTTTCGTTTTCACTCGACACCGATCCGCGGACATGGTACGGCGGTGAGATGCAGACACTGGTCCGGCGATTTAAAATGCCTGCCGATCTTGCGCCGGGCACCTATACGCTTCTGCTCAGGCTCGCCGATCCCTGCGAACGTCTTACCGACGATCCGCGTTACAGTATCCGTCTTGCCAACACGGATATCTGGGAGGCTGAAAGCGGCATGAACATTCTTGCCGATGACATCGTGGTGTCGTCGCCGGATGAATAAGAAATGCATTAAGTGCTAATAAAAAAGGCGGAAAGTTTTCCGCCTTTTTCTTTTGGTCGTGACGTGATATGTTTTCTCAGCCGATATTCGCTTTCTGTTTTTTGAGAAGTGCCTGTACTTTTCCGATGTCGACACCCTGAACCGAGCTCCCGCTTTGAACCGCGATCGCGGCGGCGGCTCCGGCTCCATGGCCGGTGACAAGGCAGGTGCCGATGATCCTCGTGTCCTCCACCAACGCCTTCTCGAAACTGAAACATCGTCCCGCGACAAGGAGGTTGCGCGTCTTTTTCGGCAGGAGCGAACGATAGGGGATCTGCCAGAGCGGACGGTCTTTCGAAAGCACCCATTTGTCTTTGTAGCGCATTCTTGTCCATGCGCCGCTGATACCGATAACATCATCGAATGCCTTGAAAGTCATGCTGTCCTCGATAGTCAGCATATATGTGCCGTCGAGAATGCGTGACATGCGGACACCGATCTGCGGGGCAGTTTCAAGCAGGAAAACCTCTTCATAGCCCGGTGTCTTACGGGTTTTCTCGGTCTCTTCCCATATCGAAATGCGGTATTTCTGCTGGAGCTCAGAGAGGGTGAACAGGTCAATACCGTCACGGTCGTCCTCGCCGTGCATGTTGACCCAGTTAACACTGGGAATTGGCGTTTTATTTCCGATGGGGCGGTCGACATAGCCGGGTTTTTTCTTATCGATACGGTCCACATTGCCCAGACGGTGTACGAGGCCGATGTGATAGCGCATATTCTCGAAACCCTCGCCTGCGAGCTCGATAATGTCGCCGTCACCTGTGCAGTCGACGACTACTTTCGGTTTGACCGCGGTCCTGCCGGATTTTGTTTCCAGGATAACTGCGGAGATCGCGTTGTCCTCCATGATCACGTTGGACATCCAGCAGTGATAGAACATCCTGACGCCGGAATCCCTGATCATGACATCAAGAAGATACTTGCCGGCTTCTGGGTCGATGCTCGGATTGACCTCGTTGACTGTCATTCCCATTGCGTTGAGCCTATCCGCCATTTCGCCGCCGAGACCGTAGATGACACGTTTGAACTTGCCGTTTTTATCGATGGCGTGTGTTGACAGAAGCGGAAGGACCAAACCGCCAGTCCAGAGGCCGCCGAGATGGTTGTAGCGTTCGACAAGGATTGTGTCCGCTCCGGCGCGTGCCGATGAAATCGCCGCGGCGACTCCCGCGGGACCACCGCCGACAACGAGCACATCGCAAGAGGCGATTACCGGAATATCGCGAGCCGGCTCCCTGACAGTGCCGCTGCTCCTGTCAAGCGGTGCGGCGTTTGCGTTTCCCATGGCCGCAGTGCCGAGTGCCGCTCCTGAAATGAGTGGTGCACTAGAAATAAAAGAACGTCGTTTCATTGGTGTCTCCGATGCGATCCATGCTGTTTCTGCATGAATGGTTCTATCTGTTAATTCTTTATTTCATTACTGATTGAGCCTCTGGATGATGTTGTTGAGCGTCGAAACCGCGCGTTCGTAGTCCTTGAGGCCGACCGAGGCTGCGATAAAACGCCCGCTTCGCGCAAATATCATGAGACCGTACCAGTCCTCTGTGAAAACGTGAGCATCATCGCCGAGGTCGGGACGCTTATTCTCGATCTTGCCGAATTCCTTCATGAAATCGCGGTATTTCGTCAACTTTTCTCTGGCATCGTTGGTATCCGCGCACTCGATGATATGGAACTGGTATTCGACTCCATCCTCGATATAGCTGGCGCTGAATCCCCGTTCAAGGAAATCCTGGCCAAGGACATTCTTTGCGGTGAATGACTCGCTTTTTGGCTGCCTGTTGTCTTTCGGCATCAGGTCGAATATTTTTGACATACCGCCGCCCTGGGGTATTCTTCTGTTGATCTCCTCGGCAATTCTGCGGATCGACTCTGCCGCATCATCCGAGAGTTCGTTCGAGAATACCTTGATATAGTAGCGGTCTTTCCAGAAACAGATCGCGTTTTCACCGACATATCCCTCGGCACCGATGTCGATGAACTCATAATCGGGGTAGCGCTCGCTCGAATAAATACCGAATGCGCCGAGGCTGTCTGCGAACGCATAGATGTCGCTTACGATCTCGACACCGTCCGGGCCGATTTTACCGCTGAACGTGACAACATCCCCGACACCGTAGTCGAGATAGGGCAGGGCCCCGCCGTTGATGTAGTTCCAGAGGCTTTCCGGACGATAGTATAGACCTTTGTTGAAACTTTCATATCCGTCGATATCGCCGTTTTTGATGACAAAGGGCGTGAGTGCGTTAGTCTCGGCCAGTGCTGCCGGAACAATTGCTTTTACACAGAATATTGCCGTGATGAGAAGAAGGATTCTGACGATTTTCATGATCGTGCGTTCCTGTCAATTCATATAATTTGTCTGTCCCTGTCGTGATTCGCGGTAGCTGTTCACACTGCGTTTGCTGCTGCTTTTTTTATCGCCATTATGCCATCGCGCCGATATCCTCTTCCGCCTCGCGGAAACTGGCGATTGCTGGTATGGAAGTGCGGATATTCTTGTTTTTGAGAATCCACCTGAGCGCCTCGCGGTAGCTTCCACGAGCCTCACCTTCCCGTTTCAGTGGGCCGCCTGAGCAGGTTTTCATGGCGATGATGTTGACACCTTTTTCAGTGGCATGAGTGATGGAGCTTTCCAGCGCTTTCTGATCCCATTCGCTGTAGATGCCGTAGATGGAATGAGTGAAACTGCCGCTGTGGTTGTAGGGGACAAGGATGACATCGTAGACACTTGCATCGACACCGGCACGTATCATTTCCGCCGCGTTGGCCGAATGGGCCGAGAAGCCGCAGAGCCTTATTTTGCCTGCCGCTTTCGCTTTGCTGAAAACCTCGAAAACGGTGTGGTTTGCCACACGGTCGGCGGTGGTTGCGCCGCGGATGAGCATGATGTCGATGTAGTCGGTGCCGAGGGCCTTGAGGCTGTCCTCGATCGAGCGGTTCATGGCGTCGGCGTCGTTCTGGATTTTCTGATCGATCTTGGACTGGATGACCAGCTCTTTCCGCATATCCCTGATCACCCTGCCGATCAGGTTCTCGTTTCTGCCGCGGGAATACATTCTGCCCGTATCGACAAAATTGATGCCCATTCCGAGCACACTCTTGATCAGGCTCGGTTCGGTAATACGGCTCGCGCCCAGACCGACAGCACTGACCTTGATGCCGCTCGAACCCATTTTGCGGAATTCTATGTTAGGTGCGGCATGAAGCGGCCTGATGAACGCCGGGCACACTGCCGCGGCCATTCCCGCACGGCTGCTTCTGTGCAGAAACGAACGTCTGTTTATTGAGTAGCTCATGTTTTCCCCCTTTAACTCGTGTTCACCGGTTTCCCTCTGTTTCTTTTCCGGCGGCCTTTTAGAGCGGGAAAGGTGTCAGTTTCCCCTTGTTTTTTATCATGCGGTCCAGGGCCATGAGGTTGTAGATGAAATAGCGCGGCTGATGGAAATTGCCCTTACGATAGATCGTGATTCCGCCGCGTTTTTTGTCCTTGCCGTAACGGTCGACTGCCTGACGCCAGACGCCGTGATCGGTGACGAATGCGCGATGGGAAAAATCACGACAGCGTTCGTACCATTCTTTTGCCCAGACATCGCCGGTATATTCCAGTGACATCATGGTGCCGAGAAGGATCTCGCAGTGTGCCCACATGGTCTTGAGGTCGAGCACCGGGCCCGCGCCTCTATCCTCGGTAGCGAAAACATGATATGCGCCGTCGCCGGAACCCTCGAAAATATAGTCCCAGCTCATCTCTGTCAATCGGCGTATCCTGTTCTTGAGGATGGAGAATGTCGTGCCGTTCTTTTCTCTGAGAGCCTCGGTCATCGCCATCCAGTGTGTTTCTATCGAGTGGCCGGGTGCGGTTGATGCAGCCAGCTCCGGTATGGGTGTGTAATCGTGGTACATGGTCTCGTTGGAAATGCCGTAATCGTTGTTCCAGTATCTGTTCAGGACGCAGTCGAGATGTTCCCGAGCGAGTTCGTCGAGCATGGAGTCATGTTCGACCTCGAGGAGCTGGGGGAGTGTCCACACCATCATGAATGTATGTCCCTGTTTCCGTATGCCTTTTTTCCCGTTGATTATTCCGCCGCCCTCATAATTGGGATTTTCGTAGCGTTCCACCGATTTTTTGATCGACTGGATCGCGAGTGCGAGGTCCTCTTCTTTGCCAGCGGCGCGGTAGTACTGCACGAGCCCCGCGGCTGCGAACATGGCTCCGTAAATATCCTTCATGCTGCCCTGGCCGACTGTCTCTGCGGCATCTTTACCTTCGCGTGTCACTGTTTTTTTCCAGGTGCCGTCACCATTGTGCATGTTCTTGACCATGAAATCGCGTGATTTTTTCGCGATTTCGAGCCATTTGGGATTTTTGTCCAGGTAATTATATATGGCAGAATATACCCAGATGCCGCGTCCCTGATACCAGATGTCTTTCTGGTCGTTCACAACCGAGCCGTCGTCACGGAGTTCGCACATGAATCCACCGTTGACTTTGTCGTAGCCGCCTTTTTCCCAAAACGGGAGGTATTCGTCGAAAAGGCGCCGGCGATAGTCCTCGCGAAGGTCCTCGAGAAGAAGGCCGCCGATTTTGTCGGGTATGGCACTGTATGCTCCAGCTTTGTATTTAGCCGGTTGCGCAACCGGTCCCGCGAATGCCGATCCTGCGCCGATAACACTTGCGCTAGCTGCCGCTCCGAAAAAGTCTCGACGTCTCATTGCCGACTCCTTCCTGCATAATCCCACAGTTATATGTTTTATTATTGCAAATTCTGACTTGCCATGACGCTGATTTTCAGTATAATACAAAAGACATGTAATGAAAACCGGGATTTTGGTTTTTTTCGAGGATGGCAAGAAATCTGAGCGTCTGGTGACACAGATCACTTCTTTTGCTGCCGGAATTTTGTTTCATATGACACGACGTTACGGTGATTCGCGCGAATGGGATCAGAAAAAAAAGTAATGTGAAAAAGGTAACGTGTCTAATGATGTTGACAACTTCACGGCTATTCTCTATATTTCATTTTTAAGTATCTGTTTAGTAGTTGTTTTGCGGTTCGGGAGGCGAGGTGACGGATTCCTGCCCTGTTCACAGTTTCAATGTGACATTCAAGGAAGCGAAAGGAATTCAGGCGCAGCTCCGAAGTCAACTGATTATTTCAGATGACTTTATCGACCTGTCGGGACGTCGTTTTTTTGCCGGTGTCGATGCCGCTTTTGCAGATGTGCCAGCTGAACGTCATGGCAGTGATACATTTGTCAATACCGGCCGCGTAAGGGAAACGAAATCTGGCCGGTCCCTGCCACACTATGCGCTTGCAGCAGCGGTTCTCTACGATTGTCATGAGAAGGCTGTTGTCGAAACGGCTTTTTCTTTTGCGCCGGCATGGTTCCCTTATGTCCCCGGTTATCTGTCTTTTCGGGAGGGACATGCGGTACTCAGGGCGCTGGGGGCTTTGGCGCGGTTTCCGGATGTCGTTATCTATGACGGCTGCGGGATAGCTCACCCGAGAGGATTGGGTCTTGCTTCCCACATGGGGGTTATGACCGGGATACCCTCTCTGGGCTGTGCGAAATCAAGGCTCTGTGGAAGTTGTGATGAGCCGGGTCCGGCAAAAGGTTCGAGGACGGATCTTGTGCTTGGTGGCGAGTGTGTTGGAGAATGTCTGCGGACACGTGATTCCGTTAAACCCGTTTTTGTATCGCCCGGTACCATGATGAATGTGAGAACAGCTACTGATATCGTACTTTCGCTGGCATTGAAATACCGTTTGCCGGAACCGACCAGGCTGGCGCATAATGCTGTTACTGAATATAAGAAGCGTTTTATTTCATCTATAACTACAACCCACCCGTAAAGTGCTTGTCGAAGAAGGGAGGATGTACTATGTTCGAATTCCCCAAGTGTCACAAATGCGGTTCGGGAGTGTTGATTCCACTGTCGGATTACGGTAAGGACGGAGCGCCTATTATGTTCAAGGCGTGGGTCTGCACCGAACCTGATTGCGGTTTCAATCTCAGGATCGATAACGGAGAAATAAGTATAGGAAGGAATATTGGCGTATCGACTAAGTGATACTGTATTGTAGAACAAAGTCATAAGCTAAAAAGCGGGTCGTTTTTTCATGAGGGGGTGTGCCCTGAAGAATGTCATGAATCGAACGTCCCGGCAGTATTTCCATGTTCCGCGGCCTGTCCGGCTTGTTCCGTTCCCGCCGCGGATCTCGGATTATGTTAATTTGAAAACAGTGCGAAATGCCGGTTTTCAACGCGCCCGTGTTCAGCCGAACCCTGTAATCAGTGAGTGAATGAGTGTGAGAATTATCGGTTTCAGGGGGAATGTGACGCCGAAAGTCCTCAGCATCGTATTCGCGGTTATTCTCTGGTTCCACATCACAACGAACCAGACTTTCAGCAGTAAATACACAATCCCGATACAATACATCGGTCCGTCTGAAGGATTCATGATCGCAAGTGAATGCCCGCCGAATGCCACGGTCATCGTGAGCGGCATGGGGAAAGATCTTGCCGCATTTCACCTTGTCGGTCTGTTCAAGCCCGGACAATACAACGCCTATGCCAACATCACCGGCCTTCCCGAGGGTGAAAGCACATTTGAGCTTACCAAAGACATGATAAATCTCGGTCTTTTTTCCGATTTGAAAATAGAAAATATTCTTGTGCCCGACAACGGCAGTATTACACTCAATATTGACCGTCGTGTGAAGCGTACTGTGGCTGTGGCGCTTGACAGCCTTCCCCGCTACAGTATCCCTTCCGGATTCAGTCTGCTCGGCAGGCCGGTGGCGAAACCGGCATTCGTAATGGTCGACGGGCCCGGCCGCGAGGTGGAGGCTCTCGAGGCGATTTCTGTCGCGAAGTTTGAGAAAGCGGACGTTTCCGAGAAATCGCCGGTACTGACCGCTGTTCTCGAAGTGCCTCCTCATTTCACTATCGAACCGCAAAATGTCGAGCTCGTTTTTTCTCTGGAACAGACAGTGACGAAGAAAATATCGGGTGTAGCTGTCAGCCTCGATGGTTTCCCATGGAGAAAACGGCCGGCCATTGCGCCCGATTCCCTCGATGTTACCGTGAAAGGCGCCGAATCGTTAGTTGCCGAGCTGGAAAGCGGCGATATACGGGCCGCTATCGATTACCGCAGCTATCTCGATACGGTCGAGCGCGGCGACAGCCTCATGACACCGACTTTCAGTCTGCCGGATACTTTCAGCACTATCGAGGTGGTAGGCGTCTCGCCTCGGTCGGTACTTTTTAAACCCTGATGCCCGGCGGCCTGCTCTGAAATCAAGCCTGTTTCCTGCAAAAGAGGAATACGTGAACATTCTCGGTATCGAAACTTCCTGCGACGATACATCCGCGGCCGTATACAGCGGCGACAGCGGCCTTCGTTCGCTTGTCATATCATCCCAGATGGAGCACAGCGAGTACGGCGGTGTTGTACCCGAACTCGCAAGCCGCGCCCATCTGTCGCTCATTTTGCCTGTCATCGATTCCGCGCTCGATAAAGCGTCAAGGACTCTTGATGATATCGAGGGGATCGCTGTGACCGCAGGTCCCGGTCTTGTCGGTTCGCTCCTTGTTGGAGTAAGTGCGAGCAAGGCACTGTCGCTTGCGCGTGACATCCCCATGATCGGTGTGCATCATATCGAGGGGCATATTTACTCGAATTTCATCGAAGAGCCGTACCCACCGTACCCGTCGATTGTACTTGTGGTTTCAGGCGGTCACACGGAGATTGTTCTCATGCGGGAGCCGCTGTCCTACGAGGTGCTCGGCAGTACGCGTGATGATGCCGCGGGCGAGGCGTTCGACAAGGTAGCGAAACTGCTCGGTCTCGGATATCCGGGCGGCCCGGTGATCCAGAAAATAGCCGGGGACGGTGATCCGGCATTTGTCAAATTCCCGGTGAGCAAGGTGCCGGAATACGAGTTCTCGTTTTCCGGTCTGAAAACGGCTGTGCTGGTCTATGTGAACGAGAAGGGTGAGGAGTATGTACAGGCTAATCTTGCCGGGATTCTCGCATCTTTCCAGGAGGCTGTAGTCAGCGCACTTGCCACGAAAACCATCCGCGCCATGAAAGAATACGGTGTCTCGACACTGCTGCTTGCCGGTGGTGTGGCTGCGAACCGGGCGCTGAGAGAACGTCTGGAAAAAGACTGTTCGCGGCGGAATTTCACACTTTATGCGCCCCCGCTTAAATACTGTACCGATAATGCCGCCATGATAGCCCGTGCCGGACACGAGCGAATGATGCGCGGTATGAGTTCGCCCCTGACACTGAGTCCTGAACCGCAACTGCCGCTCTGATGGAATTCGCCGGCAGTACTTTACGAAAGAGTTGATACCCTCTGATGCACATAGAATCGATTTCGCTTCAATTCCTCAGGATAGGCGGCTGGCTGGCGGCGCTGCTCGTCCTTATTTCGTTTTTTGCCGCTCTCTGGCATTACCGTACAACGGTGCCGTCTCTCAGCGGCTGGCGTCAGAAACTGCTAACCATGCTCCGCGCGACAGCTCTCGCACTGCTTGTTCTTGCATTTGCCATGCCGCTTATCCGTCTCATTATGACCGAGGCGAAAACGCCGAAAACAGCGATCCTTCTTGACACAAGCCTTTCCATGGCGCTCGACAGCGATCCGTCACGATCGCAGGAGGCTCTCCACTCTGTGAAAACGCTCGGTGACCGTCTGGGCGACAATGCAGTGTTGTACCGGTTCGGAAGCGAAACCGCTCCCCTGAAAAGCGACAACCCCGCGTTCGATGACGAGGCTACAGATATTGCTGCCGCGCTGGCTGAGGTATCCGCCGGAGATAAGATCGCCGCCTGTGTCATTGTGTCCGACGGGCGCTGGAACATGGGGCTCGCCCCTCTTGCCGCAGATATCGACGGTGATATTACCGTTCACACTGTCGCCGCCGGATCTTACGATCTTCCCGGCGACATAAGCTTACTGCCGGTCTCCGCACCCTCGACTGTCTATTCCGGTGAGGAGGCGGAAGTCACGGTCACGCTCGAATCAACCAAAGTCATGAACGGTCCGATGCCGGTAAGCCTTAACCGGGACGGCGAGACAGTTGCCTCGGCGGTCGCGGTGTTTGACAACAGCAGGCGGTGTGCCGTGTCACTCAGGATTCCTGTCAGCGGTAATGGGCTCCAGACTTTCGAGGCGGCAATCGATCCCGAAAATGATCTTCTTTCAGACAACAACAGCGTTTTCTTCGACATCACGGCCCTGCAAAGCCGTTTCAGGGTGCTTGTGCTCGCCGCGGCCCCTTCGCCCGATCTGGCATTTCTCAGACGGGTTATCGAGGCTGATGACGCTTTCGAGAGTGTATTCCACGTTTCCGGTATCCGCGAGGAGGATGGTGACTCAGCAGGAAATGACAGTGCATATGACCTGTATATCGTTCTGGACGGTGGTGGTAACTCGCTCGATGCGGGGTTTGCGGAAAAGATCGTTACCGCTGTCGATCATGGGGCGGGGTTGTTGTTTATTGGTTCGGCATTCAAGGGCGCGGGCGCTGCGGTGCTTGCATCTGTACTGCCGCTCCGTATCGATTCGGAAAGCGCTGAAGGCGGTAGTTACCATGTGTCACTGACAGGGCAGGGCAGTACGCATTTCATTACCAGCGCCGGTGGTCCCGGTTCCTGGCAGAAACTCCCGCCGCTTCATTCTCTCATGCGCACGACAGCGCGTTCAGGGAGCCAGCTGCTCGCCGAGGCCGAGCCGGAAGGGAAGAATGTAACTGCGGCACCGCTTATCGCTACGGGAAAACACGGCAGCGGCGCGGTTGTCGCCATTCCTGCCTCCGGTATCTGGCGATGGAAGCTCATGATGACGGGTACGGGGATGAACACATTTTATGATACGTTCATAACCGCGGCACTTCGCTGGATCGTATCCCACGACGCGGCATCGCCCCTGACAGTGACAACAGCGAAAACAGTATTTCTCAGCGGCGAGGATGTCGATTTCGAGGCACGTCTATATGACAGCGTTTACATGCCGGTTTCCGCAGCGACAGTCACCGTGACAGTCGATTCGCTTTCCTCGCGCAAAGTTATTCTCGATGAGGCCAGCCCGGCCTTGTATTCAGGAGCCATGAAAAGTCCCGGTGCGGGGGGCCACACATTCCACGCCAGCGCGTATTCCGGTGACCGTCTTCTCGCGGAAAGCCGTGGCACTTTCACCGTCACACCTTCCTCACTCGAATTTCGCGACAGCAGGCCCGATCACGCTGCACTCGCCGCTCTCGCGAAAAAACATGGCGGCCTTGCCCTGAGCCCGTCAGGTGTCGATTCTCTCTATAACGCACTCGATTTCGCTGTTGTCGAGGAGCGCTCTGAGGATTCGAAAGCGCCGTGGCTCAATCCGCTCTATCCGCTGTTGATCATCATCCTTCTCTCGCTTGAATGGGCGCTCAGGAAACGTTTCGGTCTTCTGTAGCCAGTGCTGAACGTTTTCGTATCCCACGTATCCAACGAATGCTGTTGTCAGTTGCGGGACCGCGTGTCTTTCGTTTCTGTTTGTTGCCGAAAATACTTGTGTTTTCAGCAAATCGGGAATACTATACTGGTATTGAAACACTGGTAATGAAACCTGAAAAGGCAAGGTATGATATGGCAGATACCGGGCAAATATCGGAAGAGAGCCGTGAACTGCTTCCGGATGACCTCTATTCCGCGGGACTCAACGCGACCTGGACGGGAATGGCTGTCAATGTAATACTGATCGTTTTGAAAGCGATAGGTGGTATTCTCGGTTCTTCCGCGGCGCTTATCGCCGATGCGGTTCACTCGTTTTCCGATTTCATTACGGATATCGGTGTACTCATCGGTCTCCGTTTCCTGACGAAACCCGCCGACGAGGGCCACGCGTACGGCCACGGACGTATCGAGACAGCGATTTCACTCTTTATGGGGATCACGGTCGCTTTCACCGGTTTAGCCATGCTGCGCTCTGGAGCATCATCGATACTGCGATACTTTCATGGCGATGCCCCGGCAATGCCGGGAATGGTGGCGCTTATTGTGGCATTTATTTCGATTCTTTCCAAAGAGGGGCTCTTCCATTATACACGCCATGCCGCCCGTCGCTCCGGCAGTAAAACACTCGAAGCGAACGCCTGGCATCACCGCTCGGATGCGCTTTCTTCGGTTGGTACTGTTATCGGTATCGGCGGCGCCATGATCCTTGGAGCTTCATGGACAGTGCTCGATCCCATTGCCGCCGTATTCGTAAGTCTGCTCGTGATCAAGGTCGGTGTTGAGATTGTCTGGCAGGCATTCAGGGAGCTTTCGGACGAGTCCATCTCTCGCAAGGCAAGGGAGCGCATTGATGATGCGATATTTTCGGTAGAGGGCGTGAGAGGCGCCCACAAGGTCCGGACCCGCTCGCTCGGACGTTATGTCACTGTTGATGCCCATGTACAGGTTGAACCCTCCATAACCGTCCTCGAGGGGCACAATATTGCTACAGCGGTGGAGGATGCAGTGCGGAATGCTATCGATAGCGCCGCGTTTGTCACAATACACATCGAGCCTTTCGAAAAAAGCTGATTCCTTATGTAATCCGCATAGAAAAGCATACAGAGAATACTTCAATACAGATAGAATTCGATATCGTTCATGGTGTCCAACCATTATGGGAGGTATGCATGGCGTCACTGAGGATTTCACGAAGGAAAGCGTTAGCCGGAGCTGCGGCATCCGGTGCCCTTATAGCTGAAAATGCGGCTGCGGAAACATTACGTTTCAAGCGGAAAAGTCCCAATGATCTCATTGAGATCGGTGTGCTCAACTGCGACCGTACCCACACGTGGAATCTCTGGGGATCACTCATCAACGCTGTCGGCAAGACCCGGACTACCGGCATGGTCATGACCCACTGCTGGGACATCGATGAGGAAAAAAAGCTCGAGTTTGCAAAAAAATACAACTGCACGCCGGTGAAGAATTTCGATGATATGGTCGGCAAGGTTGACGGCATCCTCAACGGCAGCTATGTGTCTCTTGTGTGCAATCACAGGATAAACCAGCCATATCTCGAGGCCGGAATGCCCACGTTCATCAACCGCCCCTTTGCCAATAACATGGCGATGGCGAAAGAGATCATCGCACAGGCGAAAAAAGGCGATGCGCCGCTCATGTGCGGCTCCTCTTTCGAGTATACCCGCGATGTCATGGTGATAAAGGACCGTATCAAACACTGGAAAGTCACCGGTTACTGCGCCGATAACTCCATGAGCGATTATTCCACCCACGGTGTTCACGGGCTCTGGATGTGTCTTAAGGTGGTCGACGATCCCGTCGTCAGCGCGGCATACATAACGCCTGACTGGAGGAAACCGAACGGTCTTGTCGTGATCGAGCACGAGGCGAAAGAGGACGGCAGCCGTTTCTACGGGGCGCTTCAGGAAATCCCCGGCGGCCTGACCAACGCCCACATCAAGGTCTACACCGAGCGGGCTGACTATTTCGAGCAGTGGCTCTGGTGGGAGCGCGGCCCGCATGACCGTGATATTGCCATGTGGACTCCCATGCTGCTGTATTTCCAGATGATGGTTGAGAACGGCAAGGCCGCCATGCCGGAAAGCCTTGAATCCATCGAACGCAAGACAGCGGTCTATCTCGCCGCGTTCAAGTCACATCTCGAGGAGGGCGGCAAACCGGTCAGGATCGCCGATCTCGACGACGAGTGGAGCGGTGCGGTAATGAATGGCGGTGAACTGGAAAAAGCGTTCAGGAAATATTTCGGATTGTAAATGGCCGATATCATTCTATAACGTGCTGTATATTTAACAGGATAACGTGATCATCATATTGTATATTCTCTGTGCCTTTTATTCTTATGAACGCAGGGATGGCTATCAAAATCTAATTTCAAGTATACGTACAGGAAAATCTATGAAAAGCACACTCGTAATTCTCTATTCCGCACTCGCTATTGTATTCAACCCTGTAATCGCCCATGCGGAAGAAAAGCCTGACGATTCACTCATCTCACCGCCGGTAAATCAAAGTCCCGGGCCGGAATATGCGCCGGAAAGCCGTCTCTGGCAGGGAATCCCGAGCATAGAGCGGACAGAAAAAGGCCGTATATGGGCAATCTGGTATTCGGGCGGCGAAACAGAGGGCGACGAGAATTATGTTGTGGTTATACACAGCGATGACGATGGCGAAACATGGTCTGCGCCTGTCCTCGTGGTCGATCCGCCGGGAAAAGTCAGAGCCTATGATCCGGTTCTCTGGATCGATCCGCAGAAACGCCTCTGGGTATTCTGGGCGCAGAGCTATGAGTGGTTCGACGGCCGTTCGGGAACATGGTGTATCCGCTGCGACAATCCCGATGCCGACAGACTGAAATGGTCCGAGCCACGCCGTGTCGCCAACGGCATCATGATGAACAGGCCCTGTGTGGCGAAAAATGGCGAATGGATGTTGTGCCCCGCTATCTGGAACCGTGACCCGAAACTCGCCGGTATGGACAGTGAGCGTTTTTCCAATGTTTATGTCTCGACCGACAAGGGCGAGAGCTGGACACTGCGCGGCGGCGCCGATGTGCCGGAACGGGCATTCGATGAGCACATGATTGTCGAGCGCGGCGACGGCAGTTTCTGGATGCTGGTCAGGACTTTCTATGGTATCGGTCAGAGCGTTTCCACGGACGGCGGCAGAACATGGTCGCCGGGCAGCGAATGGAAACACGGCCCCAGCGCAAGGTTCCACCTTCGCAGGCTTTCCTCCGGCAGCCTGCTCCTGGTCTATCACAACAGCATCATGGGGAAACGTAACAATCTCAGCGCGTTCATCTCCGATGATGACGGCAAGATCTGGACTGGTGGACTGCTCATCGACAGCCGGATGGATGTGTCGTATCCCGATGCTGTGGAAGCCGCGGATGGCAGGATTTACATCATCTACGATCATTCGAGGTCAGGTGATAAGGAGATTCTCATGGCGGTCATTCGCGAGGCTGATATCAGGGCCGGTGAAATTGTCAGTGATGACGCCCGTCTACGTGTACTGGTGGACAAAGCTGGAGACGCGCAATAAACGGCGGGAATACGTGTTGATATCGCGGCAGGATACGGTTAGAAGTTTTTGGAAATATATGTGGTTGAAAAATAATAACTATTGAAAAATGAGTAAACAATTTGCAGTGGAAAGGGATGCAATGAAAAAAGGATCGATCAGAATGCATTTGAATGTTGCGGCAGTTGTAATGATGAGTCTGATGACATCTGCCGTGGCGGAAAGCAGGGATTTTGAGCAGGACAGGTTTGCAATCGGATTCTGGGTCGATCCGCCCGCCGATGAAAACATGGATGCCCATTATAAAGATATTGCCGCCGCCGATTTCACGATGGTTGTCGGCGGTTTCGGTGCGCGAACGCCTGAAAATGTGCGGCGTCAGATTACGCTCTGCGAAAGATACGATCTGAAAGCGGTTGTCTCCCGTGCCGGACTCGAACCCGATAAACTTCCTGACAGCCCGGCGGTATGGGGGTATATGATCCGTGACGAGCCGAGCGCCAAAGATTTTCCCGCGTTACGTAAAACAGCCGACGAGGTCTGTGGGGCACGGCCCGGGAAAATGGCCTACATCAACATTTTTCCCGATTATGCCAGCGAAGAACAGCTAGGCACCAGCACCTATGACGAGCATGTCCGGCGTTTTGTGAATGAGGTCGGTGTCGAGGTTCTCAGCATGGACCATTATCCTGTAATGAAACCCGGTGATGACCGCCGCGAAGGCTATCTCGGCAATCTCGGTATCATGCGGAAATATTCGCTGATCAAGGATATCCCATTCTGGAATTATTTCAACACCATGCCGTTCGGCGTGCATTCCGATCCGACAGAGGCGCAGCTCAGATGGCAGATATATACCTCGATCGCCTACGGCGCCAAGGGTGTTATGTATTTCTGCTACTGGACTCCCGGTGGCGGAGAATTTCCCAAGGGAGGTGCGATTATCACCTCCGAGGGCCTGAAAACCCGCCATTATGATCAGGCAGCCCGTATCAACCACGACATTAAAAATCTCGGCCCGACCATCATGAAGCTGACCAGCACGGGTGTTTATAAACCGGCGGAAATTTCCGGCGAGTGGCGTATCTACGAACAGCCTGAGGGCGATCAGGGGAAAGTTACAGATGACAGGCCGCTTAAAAGCATTTCCGAGGGCGACTATCTTATCGGTGTTTTTAAGCATGAGGACAACCGTCAGGCAGTCATGGTCAACAATTACAGCTATTCGTTCACTGCATGGCCCACGGTCGAGTTCAGCGTGCCTGCCGATCAGGTCCGGGAAATTTCGAAGGAGACCGGCGAGGAAATCCCCGTTCTCGATGACAGCCCGGCAATGGAGGGGCTCCAGATTTCGCTCGATTCCGGTGACGGCCGTCTGTTCATTCTGTCTGTCGAATAAAGGGAATATCATCAGTCTTTATGGTGAAGAATGAATGCTTGCAGAACAATGGTAACAAATTTATTACTGGATAGACTGATTCGAAGGAGAAAGCTTATGCGATATCTGATACTTGTGCTTATTGCGATATTTCTCGTTTCCACCTTTGCATGGGGTGAGAAACCCGAGATGGTGATTTCTCATCAGGAGTATCAATCATTTTTAAGGAGCCATGATCCTGTCATCTATTTCGATGGGCAGCGAAGAGAAAGCGATACGGATGTCGATAACTTTCTCTGCGACTGGCGAGATTCCAACGGTCATGTGGGGCATGGCGGATTTATCGAGCATCCCTATTTCACCCGTGGGAATCCGGCCAATCCCGAAAAGCCCGGTGCGATCCTCAAGTACCTGAAGGAATACAATCATGGCATCCTGAGCCCCAACAGCAGCACTCAGCCGACAAAACATGATAAAGAACAGGAGTTTTTCTTTGTCCTTGGCGGCACTGGCATCGTGGAGGCAGGCGGCAAAACGGTTGATCTGGAGGAAGGTACCGGCGTTTTCATACCAGCCGGACTTCGCTACCAGTTCAAGAACACTGGTGATGCGCTGTTGGAAGTCGTGATCGTTGTCGAGGAAATCGGTGAGGATTTCGAGCCCGGCACGGAAATGGTTTCGGGCAATTACCATGACAGCAAGGTGTCGTACGGCGGCCATTGGTGTCATGTTGTTCGTGATATCCTGTCAGGTGCGAAATATTACCATCCATTGCATTTCATCGTGGTGAGCATTGAGTCATTCGATATCGCACATCCCCACGCCCATATTGAAGGTGCCGAGGAAATCTGGAACCAGTTCATCGGCGACAGCCTTCTTTTTGTCGGTAAGAACCTGCGTCACCAGCGTGTGGGCACGGCTTTCATGGCGCCGCCGGACAGCATTTCAGCGCATGCCTCGATCAACCATACCGGCGAGCCTATGTACTGGTTTTACACCTCGATTCGCTATGACGGCAAGAAATAGACTGGACTTGACGCGGATGTTTCATGGGTGGGATTTAAGCCGCAATTTCCGATGTTTGTTCCGGGATCGATGAAAAACTGTTTGGCACCAGTGTGATCGGCCAGGCATGTGATACGAAATGTTTTGCTGAAGCCGTTGTAAATATAAAAAGGGCCGGAGGAATTTACCTCCGGCCCTTTTCTGATGTCTTTTTTATCTCAAGCTTAAAGCCCTTATCCTCTGAAATAGAGGTAGGTTGCGAGAATCAGTACCACTACGAGAACAGAGGCTGCAACGTCGAGCATGCTCCAGCTCGAACGCGATTCGGCCTTGTCTTTCTCGGTCATCGTGGAGAATGTCAGGCCGCTGATCTTGTCATAGGCCGGTTCCTCGGTCATGTAGCTCACAACGAGCATGACCGCGGTGCAGACAAAGAAGATCACGAGGCTGTAGTACTGGAAGAAAATATTGTTCATGATCCAGAAAAACGAGCCCTCGGTATAGGAGAAATCGCTGAAAAGTTTCACCGGTGTGTCGATCGCGAGCCTCAGCAGGCCCATGGCGAAACCGACTGTCAGTGCGGAGAGGCAGCCCTTGCTGTTGAGACGCTTATTCAGGACACCAAGGAAAAAGACAACGAAGATCGGTGGTGCGAGATAGGCCTGCACACCCTGAAGATAGTCGTAGAGACCACGTCCACCGCGGATAACCGGGATCCAGAGAAGGCCAATGACAACCAGGACCGCTGTTGCGACACGACCGATCCATACCAGCTCGTCCTGACTGGCTTTGGGCCTGAACCTTGTGTAGAAATCCATAGTGAACAGGGTTGAGGAGGCGTTGAATGCTCCGGCAAGCGAGCTCATCAGTGCCGCGAGCAGACCGGCCACGACCATGCCTCTTACGCCGACCGGAAGAATAGTCGAGACAAGCAGCGGGAAAGAGCTCTGGGCATTTGCGCTGATAACGTTGCCGGCGGAATCCATAAGTGTCTGCTGTATGACAGCGTTCTGACCGGATTTCGCCAACGCGAAAGCGATCATGCCGGGGATGAAGAAAATGAAAACCGGCAGCAGCTTGAAGAACGATGCGCAGATGGAACCGCGGCGTGCTTCCCGTTCATTGGGTGCGCCGAGGACACGCTGGACAATGTACTGGTCGGTGGTCCAGTACCAGAGTCCGACGATGGGGGCGGCGAACAGCATGCCCAACCATGGATAGTTGTCATTGAAATACCAGGCCATTCTTCCCGCCTCGCGGACAGGGGCCCATGTCGATTCGACACCGGCGGGAACGAGCGGTTTCCAGAGGTTGAACATTTCCGAGCCGCAGATTTCGCGAAGAGCACCCCAGCCGCCGAGGGCCTTAAGGCCGAATACGGTCACAAACAGGGAGCCCAGCACAAGGACAACAGTCTGCATGGCCTCTGTGTAGGCCACTGCGCGGAATCCGCCGAACACGGTGTAAAGGCCGGTGATAAGAATGACCAGCACCGAGCCGATCCAGAAACTGTCGAGTCCCATAATATTGATGTCAGGCAACAGGACACTGAAAACAATGCCGCCGGCAAAAATACCGACCGCGATTTTGGTGAGAACATAGGCGACAAGGGAGATGAACGAGAGGACAATACGTGCTGTCGGGGAGAATCTGCGTTCCAGGAACTCCGGCATGGTGAATACTTTCGAGCGCATATAAAACGGCACCATCACCCAACCGAGTACGAGCAGGCACCACGCGTGAAGCTCGTAATGTGCCATCGCGACACCGTCGGTGGCGCCCGATCCGGCCAGTCCGACAATGTGTTCCGATCCGATGTTAGAGGCGAAAATGGAGGCGCCGATCACGAACCAGCCCAGTTCGCGACCTGCAAGAAAATAATCGTCCGAGGTGTCAGCTTTCTTTTTCATCACCCACCAGACAATGCCGAGGATGAGACAGAAATACGCTGCCACAACGATCCAGTCGATAAAGGTTATCGCCATAATTTCTCCTTTTTCCGGTAATGAATCTGTACGTTACTTATATAAGGTAATATGTATTATCAATCTGAAAAATTACTATCAGACGCACTGCCATACAAGGATTATTTCAGAGATTATTGTGAGAATGTGGTGATTCTGATGACGTATGGCGTTAACGGGTACACAGCCTTTTTTTCCATGCCGAGCAGTACATTCAATGAATAAGAAGGAGAACAAAGTTCCGGCATCAAAGCCTCGATACAAGAATTCTCCGCATGCGGTTGCGGCTTATTTCACCGGGATTGTTTTTCGGTGAGGTGACATCGAGTATCCTTTCCACATCCTTTTCGCTGACACCGAAAACGCCAAGACGTGGAAGTGCGAGTGTTTCGGTCAATTCCTCGATAAGGTGGTCCAGCATTTCCAGTCCTGAGCGATGATCCGTATTCTCTTTCCCCGCGAGAAGCGAACCTGTCCGGCCGAGCTTTTTCAGTGCCGTCCGGTCGTTTTTGCCGCCGCGCTCGATACAGCTTATAGCAGTCTCTCTCAAGGACGCGTGAAGCAGTGTTCCACAGATTACACCGTGTGGAATATCGAAAAAGCCGCCGATGGAGGAC
Organism: Candidatus Latescibacterota bacterium; assembly: GCA_963668435.2. Classification (GTDB taxonomy): domain Bacteria; phylum Latescibacterota; class Latescibacteria; order Latescibacterales; family Latescibacteraceae. The sequence goes on along the minus strand of CAXXSC010000008.1, from coordinate 1,237,393 downwards.
GCGAAACCGTGGACAACTCCTAGGCCCGCATTTGCAAGGCATATACCCGAAAGCCACGCCGCATAGGCCATGTCAGCTCTGCGCTCGATATCGTCGGCCCTGTCCGAACAGACCGCGAGAAGGCTTCTGCCTGCATGGACCATGCCGTTTTCGGCAAGTGTGTCGGTCATTGGGTTGGCTTTTGTTGATATGTATGACTCGATCAACTGGCTGAGCATATCCATGCCCGATGCTGCAGTGACAGCTGGCGGACCGCCAAGTGTGAGTTCTGGATCTATCAGCGCCAGTTCCGGAACGAAATTTTCATGACGGAGCGATTTTTTGAAGCCATCCTTGCCGATACGGCTCAATACTGCGTTTTTTGTGGCCTCGCTGCCGGTACCCGCGGTTGTCGGGACAGCGATGAATGGGATTTTTGCGCCGGGATGGACAGCGCCGCTGCCGACACCCTCCAGATAGTCGAATACACTGCCCTCAAGAGGCAGCATGGCCGAGACCGCTTTCCCGGTGTCGACGACACTTCCGCCGCCCACGGCGACAACGCATTCGATACCATGCCCACGCCATGCTGCCGTGATGGTATCGACAGTTTCAGGGGAGGGTTCTCCCGAATGCCGCAAAAGTTCGATTTCGATATGAGCCTCATTCAGGAGCCTGCGAATGTCGCCGCCATTATTGAAACGCTCATGGCAATGCGATGCCGCGATCAGCAGCACCCGTTCTCCAAAACGCCTGACAAGTCCGGGTAATTCCCGTATACCGCCCTGTTCAAAAAGAAGCTCGGGTGTCCGTGCAAAACTGAAATGTTTCTGCATATCCTATTCTATCCTTTAAAATATGTATGCCATGTATCTTTGAAGAAAGCAGGACGGCGGTACTATCTGATAGCGACAATGCCGATGACCGTTCCTTTTGAATGAAACAATTTTACTGCCCCGGCACAAGGAAATAGCTGTTTTCAGTTTTTGTAATGTTCGGATATGTTGTACAATGCTTGCCTTGAAGCGGCATATTTCTGTTTCTGTCGTATGTTTTACGAAAAAAATGATTTACGAAAATACCGTATATCTGGATTCCGACTGTTGTATTCCCGGCAAAAATGGTAATAACAAAGTTACGTGGAAAAAACTGAAATGTATGGTTGTGGGAATAATTTCGGCGTATGCATATGTTTTGCCGCTTTGTCTGATATTTTTACGTGTACTGTGCGGGAACAGTAGAGGTGTTTATTTCGATAATGTGTTCTGCGTCACAGGATAAGAACCGCCTGATGTTATCTTTTAAGTGAATAATATGCTGTCTTTAAAGCAGTTCAATGTCGGCATTCCCCTTTATGTGTCTATTCTTTAACTTGACAATCCTGGACTTAAGCGACATACTATACTTATTGTTCTGAATAGTAGCTTGGTGGATAAATTACAGCGCTTTACATATTAACAAGGAGTATGAACGACTATGAAAAAAAATGCTATTGTATTCTTAATTGCATGCATGTTTTTCAGTGCATATGCGTTTGCCCAGGATAACAGGCAGGTCAATCCGGTCAGGCATCCTTCCTTCGTTCAGTCCTCGGGTGGAACGCCGTTTGCTGCGGGAAAGCCCGCGGCGGAGGAACTTGCCGCTATTGGCGACAGGCTGAGTGATACAGACGGCGCTACTTATTTCTGCGACTGGTCGAATGACGGCAATTTTATCGCTTATGCAAATAATGATGATATTTATGTGATGTCTTCCAATGGTGGAAATCCTGTCAACCTTACCGAGGATCTGGATACGGAATGTTCTCAGCCTGTATTCAGTTCGGACTCGAGCGGCGTTCTATTTACGAGCTATGATGACGGGACCGGTGTTAATTCGATCCTGTTCGCTGAGCTGGGCGGCGGTCATACCGTTATTGTAAGAGGTGCCGCTGCGCCGGCAATGAGTTCTGACGGAAACTACCTTTTGTACCGTGATACCGATGACTCAGAACTGGTTCTCCATAATTACAGTACTTCGAAATCCCAGGTCCTGCTTGGCGGCGACTACATGTACGGTTCCGCCTGTTTCATGCCTGACAACCAGTCGGTGATCGCGTCACAGCTGATCGGCGGATACATGCAGATAGTCCGTGTAACGCTCGATGGTACTGTGACACAGTTGACATTCGATGATGGTGACCATGACTGGCCCGATGTCTCTCCCGACGGCAAGTGGATTCTCTACACCAGTAGTAAGGAGACAAGTGGTGGAAACGGCCGCTGGCTTTTGAATGTTTACGATGTCGAGAATTCCAGGAGCTATGAACTGTTCCCCGATGTTACGAATTTCACTTTCCAGGGCGATTTTTCTGCCGATGGCAGCCGGTTCATCTACCTTCTGGCCGATGAAGATTATAATGTCGATGTTTTTGTTACCGATTTTCCCGATATCGATCCGGAAGATTTTTCGTATGTCAGGCTTCTTTCCCTCAATGACGGTGTCACACTCAATGCCGGTCAGACATATGACATAAAATGGGAATCCAATGGTGTCGATTACATTGACATCCAGTACACATCTCTCGCCAATACTTCAGCAGGATGGATAAACATAGCCCAGGGTGTCGATACAAGCTCCGGTGTTTTCCACTGGACTGTACCCAGCCATGCGATGAACGATGTGAAAATCCGCCTTATCGGCAATGATCTGGATAGTGTTGTCAGGTCCTCGGTAAGCATAAACGCTTTTAATGTGGTGGCTGAGCAAATTGAACCCACTATCGAGCTTGTCTATCCCAACGGCAGCGAGTCCCTGACAGCTGGCGAAAATTGTGTTATCCAATGGAGTTCCACCGGTATCGAATATGTCCATATCTGGTATACTGTGGACTCAGGGATCAACTGGGTTGACATAGCCGAGAACCTTCCCGCGTCGGACAAGGATTATTCATGGACTATCCCGTCTGGCCTTGCTGCCGAGGAGGTCTACATTTCTGTCGGTGACGAAACGGACGATCAGATATATGATAACAGCGACGCGCCTTTCAGCATAAAAAGCACCACCGCGGAAAAACACCTCCGTATTATCAGCCCCAACGGCGGCGAGCAATGGACTGCCGGTGAAAGCAGGAAAATCACCTGGGAATCACGCAATGTCGATACGATAAATATCAGCTATACCTATGATGGCAGTTCTTACGATCAAATAGCGAGATCAGTGGATGCCTCAACAGGCTCCTACGAATGGACTGTGCCTGGTACGCCTGGTGAGAATTGCAAAGTCTTGATTTATGATACCTCTGATTCTGGTGTTACAAGCATGAGCTATGCCAGATTTACGATTAAAGAAGCGGATACGACACCTTACCTCCGGATGATATCTCCCAACGGCGGCGAGGTCTGGCAGGCGGGTGAGAGCAGGAAAATCACTTGGGAGGCCCGCAATGTGGGAACCGTGTCGATCCTGTATAACCACGATGGATCGAGTTACGAGACCATTGCGAAAAACATTGATGCCTCGTCTGCTTCATATGACTGGACAGTTCCCGGTATCAACTCGACTGCATGTCGGGTTCGGATAGTCAACGATGCCGATGTCGCTTATTATGTCGACAGCTACGCGACGTTCACGATCGAGGGGACTTCGCAGGCGTCCATTACCGTACTTGCGCCTAACGGTGGAGAGGAATGGTGGTCCAACCAGTGGATCACGATGTACGACAGCACAAAAGAAACCATAAAATGGTCAAGTACCGGTGTCTCAACTGTTAAAATACAATACTCAACCTCCGGCAGGAGCATGTGGAAAACCATCGAGGGCTCCTATGACGCTTCTATCGGTTATTATGACTGGGAATTGCCGGATACTTTTTCGAGAAACTGTTTTGTCAGAGTCGTCAGCACCGACAACAGTGATATTTTCGACACGAGCAATGACGCGTTCTCGTTATTCCATCGTTTCTACCTGAGCAGCCCGGTCGATCTCGAATCTTATGCCTATTCCGATAATCCGGTACTCACATTCAATTCCAACCTGACTCTCCAGTGGCCGGAAGTTAAGAATGCCGATTTCTATGTCGTTCTCATACGGACTCAGAGTGATGATTACATTCCGAATGGGTTGAATGAGGCTGATTATATCGTTCAGAATGTTGACGTGCCGCGGTTCTCGACAACATTGCCTGCTACCTCCGAGGGCGAACACTATAACCTCTATATCGAGGCACGGCCGTCTGCCGGCCTGCCTGCATTGAGCACGCTCGGTTACGGGCCGAATCGCGGGCTCATGTTCAAGGTCGAGGAAGGCTCGAACGCACCTGAGTTTTCCCTGTCTCAGCCCAATGGCGGCGAGATGCTGAGCGGTGGTGATGATTACACGATTACCTGGGCCAGTTCGAACATTGACAATGTCAATATATTGTTTTCCAGAGATGACGGCGCTTTTTGGGATGGCGTGGCGGCATCAGTTCCGGCAGGTTCCGGCTCTTATGTCTGGACGGTGCCGGATATTGATTCGGACAAATGCCTGATCAGAGTCGAAAGTCTCGACGGCTCGATGATATACGACATGAGCGATGGTGTTTTCAGCATCGAGCACAGCCAGGAAGCGTATATATCGGTTGAATCGCCCAGGGGTGTTGAAAACTGGTCTGCAGGCAGTCAGTATGATATCACCTGGACCTCCGGCGGTGTCGAAACGGTTACCATCCAGTATTCCCCGGATGATGGCGTTAACTGGCATATCATCGCGGACGGCGTAGCGGCCTCGAATGGCAGCTTTTCGTGGACTATACCTTCGACACTGTCAGGGAATGATTTCCTTGTTGCTATTATCGACGAATCGAATACAGATTTGTACGGTGTCAGTGAGGACACTTTCGATATTGTCGGTAATACGGTTGAAACGTTTTTAGATCTCAAATATCCCACGGCCAACTCGGTCATTCAGGCGGGATCCGATGTCACTGTCGCCTGGGATTACAGCAATGTCAACACTGTCCGGATCAGTTATTCGATCGACGACGGCAATTTCTGGACCGCACTGGGAAGTGTTTCCGCATCTGATGGCTCTTACCAGTGGTCCGTGCCGGATGATATTGATTCGAGCAAGTGTCTTGTGCGGGTTGCAGATGCAGAAGATACCGATATTTTCAGCCAGACAGAAGGCACATTCACCATAACCGGGACACAGCCCTCGATCAGCGTTGACGGTCCCTATGCGAACGAGACCTATGGTACCGGAGATATGATGTATATCGAATGGACTTCTGAATCTGTGGCGACAGTCGATATCCTGATCTCTATCGACGGCGGTAACACTTGGACAACCCTGTATGAGTCTGTCGATGCCACGTCGAGGTGGCAGGGGTGGACAATTTCAAGCGATGCGGTTTCGAATACATGTTATGTCCGGATTGTGAGTTCGGACAACGATTCTATAGCCGATACGAGCGGGCGGTTTTCCGTTATGCTGTCGCAGTCCCAGACACAGCCGTATATCGCCCTGGATTCTGACTTTTCCCTGCTCGGTATTCAGAGCACCCCCGTACAGGGTGTCGATGGGCAGACAAATGTCGGTTTTGCTGTCTATGCCGAAAACTGGGCCTCGGCCAGAAAATACAGGGTGCGTCTGACCTGGGATTCCTCGCTGGCTGAAATCCAGAAGAACCTCTCGCTATTAAGTGCCGACAGCCAGGAAATAACGATCAACAACGCTACGGTGACACTGGGTACGGTCAAAAATATCTTTGATACAAACCGTCAGTTGTCAGTGATCAATGACAGCGCGGGGGTATATGAGATCGAGGTGACCTCCACGGCCTCATTGGATTTTGGAAGCTCTTTATTGCAGAGGGCCATCGTTTTGATCCCGGTATTCACAACTGTCGACACGTTTGGAAGTTCCGATGAGTTGAATGTCACCGTGGATGTTTTCACTACCGGCCTCCTGGGTGTAGAAAAGAAACTTCCCACGAGGGAGTTCAGGGCTGTCGGTGCGACTGACACCGAACCGTATCTGAGTGTCAGCAGTCCAACCGGCAGTAATGTCCTTGAGGCTGCCTCCACTGTGGACATCCTGTGGGATTCCTATGGAGTATCCAATGTCAAGATTGAGTATTCGGTCAATGGCGGTGCCGATTGGAAACCTGTGATCGACAGTATCTCGGCGCCCTACGGAAAATACGAGTGGGTCGTGCCGGATGATGCCTCCGGGGACTGCAAGATCAGGCTGACCGACATAGATCAGGCATCACGGACCGCGTTATCGGATGGCGTTTTCACAATACAAAGCTCAACGTCGATTACTATTCTTGCCCCGACACAGGGTGAGACAATTATCGCGGGCGGCGATTACAATATCAAGTGGATTGCCAATAATGTTGACAAGATCCATTTCGAATTCTCCCTCGACGGCGGCCAGACCTGGCAGACTGAGGACGATTCTGTCACGGCTTCGGACGGTCAGTTCTACTGGCAGCTCGGGACCCAGGAATCGGAGAACGCGAGGATTCGCCTGACGAGTACTGAGGATGACGGTATCAGCGCTATCAGCCCGACATTCCAGATTTCCGCTCAGGATTTCATCGAAATCAAGTCGCCTGTTTCCGGTGATCAGTTATCAGTCGATACAAAGACGGATATCCGCTGGCAGGTCAAGGGCGTATCATCCATTATCATCGAGATTTCCTACAACAACGGTGATAACTGGACGATTCTCGAGGGCGCGTATTCCACGGATTCCGGTATGTACTCACTGGTGCCGGGCACTGTTTCGGATGAGTGTAAAATCCGTCTGAAAGACAAGTCGCGGCCGGAAGAGATTTTCGCCGTGTCGGAAACATTTGCGGTTATTCAGCCAAGCGTTACTATCGATCATCAGCCGGCAGATTCCTCAACCGAGAATGCGCCGATCACGTTTACTGTCGAGGTGTCCTCCTCAAGCGCCATCGAATCGGTCGTGCTGACCTACCAGAATATGGGTGATTCCTCCTCTAAAGTCCCCTGCCCGATGAGCAGCGATGACGGTATAAACTATACCTACACGCTGCCTGCCGGTTATTTCGGCGCACCTGGTATCGAGTACTATATCGAGGCTACCGATATCACTGGTGTCGAGGCCCGTTCGCCGGGTGATGACGGTTTCTATGCGGTGAGCGCGCTTGTTTCCGATATGCGTTCGACTCAGACTATTAGCGGCGGATCGACACAGAATTCCTACCGGATGATCTCGATCCCGCTCGAACTTTCGGCCACCTCTATTACCGAGCAGCTGAAAAACGCGCTGCCATCGGGTGACATGGGCACTGAATGGCGCCTGTTCAGGTATCCCTCCGGTGACGACTCACCGCTTGAGTACCCCGACATCGAGCCTTTCGAGCCGGGCAAGGCGTATTGGGTGATTGCCAGCAGTAATTTCACGCTCAAGGCGGCGGAGGGAACGACAGTCACGACCGAAGAAGCGTTCCAGCTCGAGCTCAAGTCCGGCTGGAATGACATCGCCAATCCGTGGACTTTCGATATATACTGGAGCGATATCGAAAATCCCGGCAACGCCAACCTGAGCGAGCTTTACAGCTATGACGGGGCGTGGTCAGATCCGACCAACCCGCCGAAGAAGCTGGAGCCCTGGAAAGGCTATTCGGTGAAAAACCTCGAGTCCAGCACCAAGCTCGTTTTCCTGAATCCGCGGACAAGCGCACAGAAGGAAAATGCTGTCGAGGCTCCCGAGCTGTGGCGTATCTCGATCCGCGCATCGGCCGCCGAGGCTCTCGATTATGCCAACCATATCGGCGTAAAGGAATCAGCCGAAGTTTCGTGGGATATCAGCGACCATGTGGAGCCGCCCGCTGTCGGCAGTTACGTTCAGGTCAGTTTCCCGCATGAGGATTGGAACAATTATCCCGGCGCTTACACGGTCGATTTCCGTCCGCCGGAAGAGACAATCGCCTGGGATTTCACTGTCGGGACAAATATCGGTTCGGAGACGGTCGATGTTGAATTCGATGGTGTCGACAGCCTTCCCGAGGACGCGTATGTCACATTGATCGACCGCGACAGGAAACAGGAAATCGCCCTGGACGGCGCCGGTTTCAGTTTCACCAGCGCACAAGGCACCACCGAACGTCATTTCACCCTGATTGTCAGCGGAAGCGATTCTCCGGGGCCGGAGATCACCGGAATACAGCCAGAGGCTATGGTTATTGCCACAGCTTACCCGAACCCGTTTAACCCGCGCACGACAATACAGTATGAACTGACCAGGAAAGGGAATGTGACGATTCAGATATTCAACAGCCTGGGCCAGACAGTCGCGAAAATCAAACCCGGTGAGATGGAGGCCGGTATCCATACAATCGATTTCGATGCGGATGGCATGACTTCCGGGCTCTATTTCTACCGCATCGATGCCGGTCACTGCTCAACTACCGGAAAGATGCTGTATATGAAATAGGTTCAGCTGCCGGGCAATGGGGCCGCGATGTCTGTGCGGCGACTGGCTCCATTGCCGTGATGTGTCACAGGTCACTGAAAGGATTGTATATGAAGTCTATAGTTAAAAGTATGCTTGTTTTCTCAGCCGTCCTGTTCCTGCTCGTTTCTCCTGCCCTGGCGCAGAAACCGGCCATACAGGTCGGTGACAGGTTCCCGGGTTTTTATCTGAAAGACATGCAGGGCGAAAGTTTTTTCCTCGCTGAACACGTGGGGGATAAGGCCAAGTTTAAGCATAAGGCCGTTGTTGTCAGCCTTTCAGCCTCCTACTGCGAGCCGTGTAAAAAGGAAATCCCGGAGTTCGCTCAGCTTATGGAGCAGTACGGCGACAAGGGGCTGGCGATTTTCATCGTAGCTGTCGAGAATAAGGAGCAGGCGGAAAAACTTGTCGCTGAGACGAAAACGGAACTGCCGGTGCTTGTCGACCGCTATCTCATGGTGCCGAAACGTATCGGCCGCGAGGGTATTCCCTGCACGATCCTTCTGGACAGCACAGGAACGGTAAAATTCATCAATACGGGATTCAACGAGGAAAATGCCGAGGAATTTATCAACAAGTTCAAGACCGAGGTGGAATCTCTGCTTAACAGCGATTCTTAGTCTTGGCATGATCATGGCGGCGGGTACGGCCCGGGCGGGAGCGACAGCCAGGATACTGTTTACCAACAATTCCAACGGTAAACTGGTGTTCTGCAACTGCCCCAACGACCCCTACGGCGGCCTTGCTGAGCGTGTTCCGCTGGTGAGGGAGTACCGTCAGACTTACGGCGATTTCCTGCTGTTGAGCTCTGGCGGCTACATGGGGCTGACCGGTGTCGAGGAACGCGGTAAGCTGGTGTTCGAACTGATGGATATCATGCGGTACGATATGTACGGTATTGGCGATCAGGAACTTTTTTACGGGCTTGCGAAATTCAGGGAGCGTTTCCCGGAGCAGCAGAAAAACATAGTGTCGGCCTCGCTCAGGGACAATGACGGCAAACCGGCATTCGATCCATACAGGATTGTCGAGACCGATAGTGTCAGAATCGGTATTATAGGTCTGACCTCAATCGAGGCGTTCAAGTTTTTTCCGAAATCCCGGATGGATTTCACGATCGAGGATCCCGATGTCACCCTGGGGCGGATTCTGCCTGAGTTGAAAGAGAAATGTGATGTCGTGGTCGTGCTTTCTCAGATGGGCCGCGACAAGGATGTCGAGATCGCGGGAAAGTGGGACGGTATCGATGTGATCATCGGCGGACACTCGCAGACACTGCTTGAAAAGGCGATCGAGGTGTCGGGCACGAAAGTGGTGCAGGCAGGCAAGGGTGGTGGCCATGTGGGGGAGTTGGTGATCCACTGTGACGATCAGCGGAACGTTAAAAATATTCAATATAAACTGTTTGAGGTGAACGATCGGTATGAAGTACTGCCGGAAATTGGAAAATTATTGAAAGATGCCGTTGCCGGAACGAAATGATCCGGCGGCCGCGCATGAATAAAGGAGAAAATATGCTGAAAAAGCTGCTGTCTGTCTATCTGGCGATGAACCTTGCCGCGCTCACCCTTGCGCCGGCCGGGACCGCATTCGCGCAGGGAAAGAAGACCTACATCATCGGTATCATGAACCTCGATGCGAAAGGTGTATCAGAGGTCGAGGCCGATGTGCTGTCTGAAAAGCTGCGTTCGCATGTGACCCAGCTTCTGCTGTCGGGCGAGTACAGGGCGATGGACGACAAGGACCAGTATGAAGTTGTAGAACGTGAGGATATGGATAAGATTTTCGAGGAGTTCGATCTTCAGAGTTCCGGATGTGTGAGCGACTCATGCGCTATTGAGTTTGGAAAAATGCTCTCGGCTGACCGTATTCTCCAGGGATCGATCGGCAAGATCGGCTCCACATTCTCCGTTTCTGCGAGAATCCTCGATGTCGAACACACGAAAACGGTTGTCAATGTCAACCTTCAGCACCGCGGTTCAATCGACGATCTGTTGAGCACGGTCATTCCCGAAGTCGGTAATGAGCTGTTTCTCGGCAAACAGAAAAAGTCGAAAATGCTCTGGTATGTTCTCGGCGGTGTCCTGATTGCGGGAGCTGGAGCCGGTGCGGCCATGGGCGGCGGTGGCGGCGGCGGAGACAGCGGCGGATCAACAGGTCCGGCCCTGCTTCCCACACCACCGAGCAGGCCCTGAGTATGTCAGGATTATGAATCAACAAAAGAGATGAACGGAAACTTATTACATTCATTCACAGGAGGTGTTTCATGAAAATGGTGAAAGTTACGTGTGGTATCATGATTGTTGCGTTTGGTGTAGCTATGGTATTTTCCGCCTGCGGAAGCAAGAACATCAGCGGCGGCAGTGTGCCGGGCTGGTATCTCAACCCGCCCGATTCGAAAGATATCATCTACGGTACGGGCGCCTCAGAGAAAACTGCCTCCATCGAACTCGGCAAACAGGTTGCCGATGCCAACGCAAGAACCGACCTTGCCAACACTATCCAGGTCAGTGTTCAGGCCATGGTACGGACATTCCTTCAGCAGAGCGGTACCCTTGACACCTCCCGGGCACTTCAGTTCTCCGAGGCAGTGAGCAAGAATGTTGTCGATGTCAAGCTCACCGGCGTACGCATTTCAAAGCGCGAGGAAAAAGGCGGCCGTATGTTCTCGCTGGCCGAGGTATCCTATGACACCATGAAAAACGCTCTTCTGAGTGCCGTTCGCGACGCTGCCGCCGAAATGAGCGAGGCCAAGGCCAAGCAAGCGTTCCAGGATCTCGACAAGGCTGTCCAGGGCGGCCGGGAAATCCCCATTATCAAGTCGGAATAGTGTGACGGGACCTCGAAGAAGCAAATGATACGAGATTATTGACAGCTGGAGTACCACATATGATTATGAGAATGGCCCATGCGGTTTTGGTGTCAATTATACTGATATTTTCCTGTGCGGCGGGCGCCCTGTCTCAGGATATACCGAAAGATGTGCTGAAAAAGTTCCCGGAGGAAAGCCACATCATCAGGTCGGGAACGGGTGAATCTCCGCAGCAGGCTGCCGAGGCGGCCCGTTTCGAGATTGCTAAGTATTTCGAGGCGCAGATCAAAGGCGAGACAATTGTCAGGCAGTGGGCGGAACAGCGCTCGAGCAAGGGCAAGATGATTGAGAACAGCCTGACTGAGCTGAGTAATACTGTGGCTATCGGCGCGGCCCGCGAAATTCCCGGTATCGAGATCGCCAAGACCGATAAGATTAAGCGCAGTGACTCCTACCAGGCATGGGCCGTACTGGGAAAAGAAGCGTATGGCGCTGTCCTGAAAGAGCGGATCGGGCAGATCGATGCAAGAAGTGACAATGCGCTGTCCGCCGATCACGGCTCGGATATGGCGTATCTCGCTGCGTTGAACAAGGTCATGCGCGAGCTTATTGTCCGGGAACAGCACAGGAACGATCTCGTGCTCCTCGGTTACAGTGCCGGGGTCGAGAACCGTGGCCCCATGCTCAACCAGGTCATGTCAGCCCTCGACAGCCTTGTGACCGGGGCTTTCGATGTCGGCATTGTTTTCAACGGCGACATGGGCATGAATGTAAAGTCGGGCATAGTCAAAGGTATTGTCGATGCCGGTATCAGGGTAAAACAGTATCTCTCGGCGGATGCGGCAGGTTCCGCCGGAGCCGACCTTCTCATGCTGGTCGAGAATACACCCTCTTTCACGACGGCGAAATTCCGCAAGCGCGAGTTCCATAATGTCGAATGGGTGCTTTCAGTACAGGCGGCGGATGCTCAAAGCGGCGCTGTTATCGACGCGCTCGTGCTCAACGGCAAGAAAGCCGGTGCCCAGAACGATGCCCAGGCCGGTGACCGTATGGTGAAAGTTATCCTCGAGGAACAGGTGCCGCAGCTCAGTGCCTGGGTGTACAAGGTTATATTCAAGCCGGAGGAATGATGTCCGGCAGTGTCCGAATACATCTGTCACCGTTTACCGGCAGGCGCTGTCACTATACCGGAGAAGGAGTGATGTTCAGGTGAAAACGAAAAGAATACAGCGGGCGGTTTTGCTGATTGTCGGCATATTGCTCATCTCCATTGTTGTGGCCGCCGCCCCGAAAAAGCTGAAAATAACCCGTGAGGCAAAGGGACGCGAGGGGCCGGGGATCTACTTCAAACTGGTCATCCTCATCCCCAGGGACACCTCGGTCGACCTGATCGAGACGAAAGAGAACTGGCATAAGGTCAAGTACAAGGAGCAGGAAGTCTGGGTGTCGGCAAACGCTGTCGAGCAGGCGAAAGCCTCCGCGGCCGCCGATATTTTTGGTGGAGGTGATTTCAGTGAAGTGACTGCTGGCGCCTCACCTGCTGTGCTGACTGCTGCGATCAAGGGATTCTGGACCCGTTATTCCCGTACGACCGAGAAGCTCTATGAACTGCCGGTCGAGGGCTATGAGATTTCCGTGCCCGGTTATCAGCGCTTTTCCAGCGAACGCGCCAAAGCTGTCGACCGTATCAAGCTCATGCGGCGCTACAAACTGGAAGACAGGGACAAAAAGCACGATATTCCCTATGAAAAAGAACACAGTGTCGGCTTTGCCTGCGCCTCGAAAGCCGCGGTTGCGCCCCCGATGAGCAGTGAAAAGCTGAACAATTATATTCACGATGTCGCGTGGTATCTCGCCGAGGCTACCGAACGCTATGACATTCGCTACCGTCTTTATGTGCTCGACACCGACCGTATCAACGCCATTTCCTGCCCCGGCGGCTATATCGTGCTGACCCGCGGGCTTTTGGACCTGCTTGGCGACGAGTCTGAACTGGCAGCGCTTCTGGCCCATGAAATGGCCCACATTATCGCTGGCCACGGAATGCTGCAGGCCATGGACGATAAGGTCAGGCTGAAAGCCGATTCCGCATTCGGTGCTCTTGACAAACAGGTCGGCTCCACCGAAACCGAGGCGGAACTGGTGGGCATAACCGACCGGGCCATGTCGGTCGCGCTGGCCCCCAAGCTTGACGAGTACGAGTTCGAGGCCGATGAGATGGCATTGAATTATCTCGCAAGAAGCGGCTATGACCTCGGCGGCCTGTCACGTCTTCTTGACAAGCTCAAGGCACAGCATGACAAAACAACGGATATTTTCGATCTGAATTACCGTAACCACCCCGATTTCGGCAAACGTATGAAGCGTATCGAAAAAGAGGTGAAAAGCTACAAGCGTTACGACGGCAGGCGCTTTGACAGCGAGTTTGCCGCAAATATAGCCTTGTAGCCTGTTTCATGATAAATAGGGGGCTGTGGAGCCGCGTCGCCGGACGTTGTGCGGGCTGTCCCCGTTTTTTCTGATTGATATATCTTTCCGGAGATGGCTGAAATCATGGATAAAAAAAGCGGTCCTGACTGGTACAAGAACGAGCTTTTCATAGTCGCAGTCATTCTCCTGGTCTGTATGCTGCTTTCATGGCAGGGGGTGTTCTCTTACCTCGACTGGAAACTTTTTGACAGCATGGTGATGCGGAACCGTGCGGTGCCAGAACACCGTGATTCCGTTGTAATGGTCTGTGTCGATCAGAAAACCCTCGATTTTTTCAGCGAACAGTATTCGTTCAGCTGGCCGCTCCCGAGAATGTTCCACGCTTTTCTTGTCGAGCATCTGACGAACTGCGGCGCGAAAGCTGTCGTGTTCGATGTCATTTTCTCAGAACAGGATATCGACAGGAGCGAGGTGACCAGTTCCGAGAGCGATGATGCTTTCGCCGCGGCTATCGAGGCGTCGGAGCGGGTGTATCTTGCTGTTGCCGGGCAGGACATCCCGGGTACGGGCCCGATGAGTGATGAGCCGCCTTTGTATCTTGATGACAACGATGCCGCGCCGTTCATACATTTTTCCGATGCGCCCTCCTACAGGTCGGCTGTTTTTCCGCTCAGGAAGTTCTCAGGTGCTTCCAGTTACCTCGGCATTGTCAACATGATCCCCGAAAAGGACGGCATCCATCGCCGCTATCCGGTTGTGTCGAGCCTCGGAGACCGTCTGGTGCCCTCGCTTGCCTATTCGGTTGTCAGGAATGTTCTGGATGGGGACGAGCTCAGGAGCCATCTGCTCGACCGTCTCGACAGCCCCTTCGTATTCGACAGCGAGGGTAAGTTTTATCTCAACTGGTACGGTTCCGGCGGCACGGGACGGGGTGTCGATGGGCAGGATGCTGTCTTTAATTATTACTCCTATGCCGCGGTGATTGCCTCCTATTTCCAGCAGCGGAACGGCGAAGAATTGGTGATCGATCCTGAGGCATTCAAAGACAAGATCGTCATCATCGGCTCGAATGCTCCCGGTCTTTTCGATCTCAAGGCGACACCATTCACCCACGAGAACGAGTATCCCGGCATGGAAATTCATGCGACAGCCATAGAAAATATGCTTTCCGGTGATTACATAACGAAAATCCCGGTCTGGCTGGTAATGCTGCTGCTGATCGCTATTACCGCTTTTCTCTATGCCGCCGACCGAAAATTCTCCAATCTCAGGATATTCATCGCAATATTCGTCATTCTCGCTCTGTTCGAGCTTTCGGCGGCGTATTTCTTCCTTGTAACAAGCAAATGCCTCATTGCCGCGGCTGACCTTCTGGTGACATCGCTGTTGGTGTTCGGGGGGCTGGTGATAGTCGGCTATTTCAAGGAAACGCGGGAAAAGCGTGTGCTCAGGAGTCATTTCGGCCGCTATGTCAACGAAACCGTGCTCCGTGAAATCCTTGCCAATCCCAATGCTGTCAATTTCCAGGGCAAGACGATTAAAGCCACCATCATGGCGACTGATATCGCCGGTTTCACCTCGATATCTGAAAAACTGCCGCCGGACGAGGTGGTCTCTCGACTTAACGATTACCTTTCGGATGTGTCCGAAACACTCATCGATAACGGTGCTTTTATCAACAAGTATATCGGTGACGCTATCCTCGCACTGTACGGCGCATTCGAGGAGCCAGATCACATGAAGAATGCCTGCAGTGCCGCTCTCCGCGCAAAAGATATCATCGATAGCAAGATTGCAGAGGCTGAAGGACGTGGTGAGGATCCCCTTATAACCCGTTTCGGCATTACAACCGGCGAGATGACGCTTGGTAATATCGGTTCCGAGCGCAAGATCGAGTATACGGTGATCGGCGATACTGTCAATACGGCGTTCCGGCTCGAAGGGCTCAATAAGTTCTATCGGACACGGATCATTGTCGGTGATAACACTCGCCACGGCGCCGGCGATGATTACGATTTTCGGCTTCTCGATGAGTTGAAAGTCAAGGGCAAGGCGACTTCGGAGGAGGTTTTCGAACTTCTCGGTTTTGCCGGTCAGACAGATTCGAAACTGCTTCAGTGGCGCGATGAGTTTGAAAGTGCCCTCCAATTGTACCGTAATCGCGAATTTCATGACGCCAAGGCTGTGTTCGATCGTCTCGGCGCAGACGGCGATCCCACCTCGGAGGTCTTTGCCGGACGCTGCGAGCGTTTTATCAAAGACCCGCCGCCGCCGGAGTGGAGCGGTGTCTGGGTGATGCTGAGAAAATAGCATTGTGTGATTACGGCCGCATCCTGTTGCTCAGCAGGAAATTTCCTAAATTCAGACCTTTCTCCTGATGACATTGTTTTGTATATTTGTGTTACTTGTGAACCTTTGAAACAGGATTCTTTTGCCCATGATTGCCAGTTTCATCAGACAGATTGCACGGCTTTACAGGCGCAACGCTGCCCGTATCGTGGTCCTGTCACTCTGTACGTTTCTCTTCACGGCTTTTTATGCGGGTGCTTTTGCCGCTGAAAATGATGTCGTGGTGAACAAGGAGTCGGGAATTGTATACCGTGAAGGGCTGGGGAGCTTTAAAAAAGGCGACTATGATGCCGCGCTCAGGCTTTTCCAGGAGTCGGGAAAGCTCGATGCGAGAAACACGGCCGCTTTTTTTGCACAGGCACTTGCGCTGGACAAACTGAAACGT
Organism: Candidatus Latescibacterota bacterium; assembly: GCA_963668435.2. GTDB lineage: Bacteria > Latescibacterota > Latescibacteria > Latescibacterales > Latescibacteraceae. The sequence continues at coordinate 1,220,987 of CAXXSC010000008.1, read as the reverse complement.
TTCGACGAGGCGGCTACAGTGCTTGACAGCCTGATTGTGCGCGATAAAACCGATAAAAAGGCCCGGATGTTGCATGCGCTCGTTCTCGAACGGGCCGGGAAACTCCCGGAGGCAAAAAAATCCTACGAAAAGGCCATCGAGCTCATGCCGGAAGATTACCGTCAGCACTACGGCCGGGCTCGTACCGCCGCTTCTCTCGAAGATAAAAATGCTGCGCTGGAAAGTATTCGTGCGGCGAATAAGCTCAAATCCGGTGATCCGGAAATGATGTATTTCGAGGCTGAGCTTTTAACCTCTCTCGGCAAAGACAAAGAGGCAGCCGCTATGGCTGAAAAAATCCTCGAAATCCAGCCCGGTCATGCCCATGCCCTTATTATCCTCGCCGATTTCAACCGCATGACCGAATCCTACGAACGCGCTCTCGAGCTGTACCATGAGGCATCGAAGACACTGGCGACAAAAGCCTATGCCGAACATTATATCGATGTTATAGAGCACATTCTCGAAGAGCGCGAAATAGAGCGGGAATATGAAGAGCGCCTGAAACAGGAAAAAGCCTCGCAGAACAATCAATAAACCTCTTTTTGCATAAATCCTCCTTTGTGTTTCGCTGTTCCTTACTATATCTTGCATTCAATAAATTATGTAACGACTTTGTCCGTTTCTGGGGGAATCCATGCGTACCACTGTGTCATTCCGTGTAGTAATCGTTTTTGCTCTTATTTGTGCCTGTGCCGGTATCGCGGAAGCAGACAGGATGGAAATCGATCTGTCCCATTCGCATTGGTATGTTTACCGTGATGTGAATGCGAACTGGGAAAATGATACACTCCATCTCCCGCCTGTCAGTGTCGATTCACTCGAAGTCAATCCGCCGAGTGAAGGCTGGGATTCGCTTAATGAGAAAGCGGAGACCCGCGTGTTTCTGCCTGCCACGATCGAGGGTGAGTTCTGGAGTGAAACGGCGGAAGCCTATGATGGGGACGGTGATTACCGTGGAGTCTCCTGGTGGACAACCTCCGTTTCTATCGGGACGGAATACAGGGGTAAGCGGATATTTCTCGATTTCGCGTCGGTCTATCTCCGTGCCGAGATATTCGTGAATCGTCAGTTGGTCGGCTACGATGTTATAGGCAACACACCGTTCTCGGTTGATATCAGCAATGCTGTGCTGTTCGGAAAACGGAACGAGATCGCGGTGCGTATCACCGATCCCTGCGGAAATTTCGACTGGAACGACCGAAAGGCCCAGAAATGGGGCTCATACAATCTTCCGGCCTCCCATGGTTTCGGCGGAATCACCGGGCCGGTAACACTGCGCATGGTCGACCGTGTCTATATCAAGGATGTCCACATCCTTAACAAACCGGAAATCGATAGAGTCGATATCGTTGCCGCGATTGATAATCTGATGGGTTTCGAAGTCCGGGGTGTTCTTGGTGTTACACTGATCCCACCGAAAGGCAGTACCGCGAAAACATGGTCAAGAAAAATGAAACTGAAGATCGATACGAAAGGTACCGAGATCACAATCAACGCAAAGCCGGGTAAAGTCCTTCGATGGGATCTCGATAATCCCAATCTCTATACAGCGGAGCTTCGTTTTGAGGCGGATGACGATGCCGCTGTCGACACGTTTCGCAGGCAGTTCGGTTTCCGCTGGTTCGATATCGGCAAAAAGAAAGGTGACCAGCGTCTCTATCTCAACGATAAACGCATTGTTCTAAGAGGTGGGATGAGTTGGGGGTTCTGGCCGGATAATGGTGTCGCGCCAGTAGGCAGGCTTGCCGAAAAAGATATAAAAACCGCCAAGGAACTCGGCCTTAATTACATGAATTTTCACCGTGCCATCGGACAGCCCGCTGCTCTCGATGCCGCCGACAGGCTTGGCCTTCTCACCTACGAGGAACCGGGCGGTTGGAGTCTCGAGGGTGCCGATCCCGAGGATGAGTTCGCCAGAAAGGTGCGTCTGCGGAGACTGCTCAGGATGGTTGTCCGCGACCGGTCACGCCCCTCGATGATAATCTACAACCTTCAGAACAGGACGCCGAACAAGTTTACTGAATCCGACTGGCAGGCCATGCATATGGTCAGGCATTACGATCCGTCCCGAATTCTGACATTTATTTCCGGGTTCTGGGAGGAGCCGCCCGAGGAAAGTTACGAGAGGCTCTTTTTCAAGCCCTATGATGACACCGAACATTACAGCGGCTGGTATGACATGCACAATCATACGCCGACATTCGGATACTCCGATCAATTTTACAACGGGCCGCATGATTATCTCCGCTATACCGGCAAGAAAAACGAGATCGTGTTCTGGGGTGAGGATGGCGGAGTTTATGCCCCGCAGCGATTGGAACTGATAAAGGATGCATATCAGGATAAGCAGCCTAAAGGCTGGATGAGCAAATATTACCTCGACTGGTACAATTCGTGGAACAAATTCCTTGAAACTAATGGTTTCGACAAGTATTTCCCGACAGTTGATGATCTGACGACCTCGCTCGGAAATGTCGCGATGTATTATCACGGCCGTATCATCGAGAACATCCGGGCGGGTAACACCGATGACGCTTATACAATAAACGGCTGGGCAGCGACAAATATTGTCAACCAGGGGCAGGTGGCGGATATGTACCGCAACCCTGTCGGCGATCCCAAGATCCTCAATTATTACAACCAGCCGACCTATATTGCTATCAAAGCTCGGAACAAGATTGTCAGGGCCAGCGGAAGTGCGATTTTCGATTTTTACCTCATCAATGAAGGGAACCTGAAAGGCACGTTCGATTTTGATATTATTGTGCGGTTCCAGGATGAGTCGGAGATCGCCAGTCAGTCCATGAAGGGCAAGGTGTCCGGCGGCGAGGAATACGGGCAGCTGCTTGCCGATAATATCAGTTGCACCATGCCGCTTAAACATGGTTATGCTACCTGTGAAGCGGTGCTGAAAGATAAGGACGGTAACATCAAGGCCTATGGATTCGAGAAGGTGTTCGTTATCAATTCCAGCAAAGGCGGCATTCATGCTAATGCCGCGATCATAGATGAGAGCGGTGAGATAAACAAATTCCTGATAAGGACATTTGGGTCGGGTCTGCCCCGGTTGACACCCGATCAGGAGAATATTTATTATATCGTTATCGGAAAGAATGATATTCAGGAAACCAGTGATCTCGCGCCGATAATGGAACGAGTCGCGGGCGGTGCAACGGCAATAGTACTCGATGGCGCCGACAGGATCGCCGCACTTCTCGCGAACGGCACGGTTCAAGACTCCGATGATCTCGAACGGCTCGATATCAGAAAAGGCAATTTCATCGCGGGAGATCACAAGCTCCTTTCGGGCCTTCCTGAAAAAACCGCATTCAACTGGGAATACCAGGTGTTTTACCAACCCGGCCGCCCCCGTTACGGCCTGATAATGCCGGGAGTCCAGACTATTGTTGCCGCGGTTTCAGGGAGCAATGGTGAGGTCGGCACTGCGCTGACAACAATTCCATTCGGTGAGGGGGAGATTATTCTCTCTACACTGGATATTCTGCCGAATCTCAACAAGGACATACCGAGCGCCTACGTGGCGAAACATCTGTTTCTGAATTATCTGCACTACGCCTGTCAGAAATGACCGGATAAAGAAATTTCCGAAACAGGAACGAGACAGTGGAGGTGGTCATGAAACGATACACCGAATCAGGTTCGATATGCGGCATTTTTGTTCTCGCACTGGCGTTTGTGGCTCTCTGCAGTTTTCCATGTTCAGGTTACAGCGCATGGAAAGCAGGAGCTGCGAGTGTTTCGATTACTCCCGAGGAGCCGGTCTGGATGGGCGGCTATGGGAGCAGGGTGGAGCCCTCCGCTGGTGTCTTGCTTGATATTCATGCGAAAGCCCTGGCACTTGAGGACGGCAGAGGACAGCGGGTTGTTATCGTGACATCCGACCTGATCGGTTTCGAAAAGGAATCCTCCGACAGGATTGCCGCCCGTGTGCAAAAAAAATACGGTTTGCCCCGTAACGCGCTCCTTCTCAACAGTTCCCACACGCACTGCGGTCCTGAAACCCGCTCATTCAAGATACCGTTCTATAATTTCCCCGAGGACATGTATGAGTACCGCGATACGAAAATAAAAGCGTATATTTCCTGGCTTGAAGATCGTGTCGTTGAGGCTGTCGACAGTGCCATAAGCGACCTCGACTATGCCGTACTGTCGTTTGCCACTGCCCGGCCGCGCCCGTTTTCGGTCAGCAGACGCCGTCCGACAGATGGGGGCATTGTCTACCGTTCCGGCCCGTCGTCATACTATACCGGAGGTCCCCGTGATGACACTGTGCCTGTGATCAAGGTGGCTGGCAGCGACGGTTCGCTTAAGGCAGTCCTGTTCGGCTATGCCTGCCATCCCATCACACTTTTTGAGTACAATATTTCCGGGGATTATCCGGGATTCGCGCAGAAATATGTAGAGGATGCGGTGCCCGGCGCGGTATGCCTGTTCATGCAGGGCTGCTGCGGTCAGCTTGTGCCCAATGCCCGCTATCAGCGTGAATATGCCATGGGGCACGGTCGAACGCTCGCGGATGCGGTCCTTGAATCACTCGAAGGTGAAAGCGTTCCCTTGACCGGGACAATCGAAAGCGCCTATGAGGAAGTTGTTCTCGATTTCGGGCCGATCTCTGAACGCGCCACACTTGAGGGCCAAGCTGCGGGAACTTCGAGCGAGGCCCGTAAAGCGCGTTTCCTGCTCGACCGTCTCGACAAGGGGCTTCCGATACAGACAACGCTCGATTGCCCGCTTCAGGCTATGAGGATCGGGCGTGAACTTCTGCTGATCGGCCTTCCCGGCGAACCGGTGGTCGAATGGGCGCTGAAATTCAAATCGGAGTTTCAGGAATATCATTCGGTCTGGGTCAGCGGTTACAACAGCCATGAGTTCGGATACCTTCCCACCTGGCAGATTCTGCGTGAGGGCGGGTATGAGGCCGGACGATCGAATGAGAATACACCGTTCTCGGGGTATTTCACGGAAAGTGTCGAGAAAAAGGTCAGTGACGGTGTCCGGCGGCTCGAAGCCTCGGTTACAGAAAAACCGGAACGAAATTGAAAGGGGGTGACCGGATGAACGTTAAACGACGTCAGTTTATCGGCGCTGCCGCGGGAACGGCATTGGCTGCGCTGAATGGAAACGATACTGCGAAAGCGGCACCTGTGACACTGCGGCCGTCCGAATACCGGAACCGCCAGGACAACATGAGCTACCGCCGTCTTGGACGCACCGGATTCATGGTTTCCGAGGTGGTCATGGGCGGCAACACGATTTCACCGACGAATTTCAAACATGTTGAGCTCGCCATCGACATGGGGCTGAACTATCTTGACACATCGCCTGCTTACGGCAGAGGTCGGAGCGAGATGGGCTATGGGGAGATTGTTGGCCGTTCATCCATGCGCGAGAAAGTGTTTCTCAACTCGAAAGTCAGTGTGTTCGACAACAGCAGGAATGAATTTTACGCCGGGCTTTATCAGGAGTTGAGTGACAGCGAAAAAAAGAAGATCGATGCCGAGATCCTCGAAACAATGGAGCGCCGCCGTATTCTCAAGACTACCTATTTCGGCGTTTATTTCGCCGGGCAGGTGAACGAGGTGCTCAAAACCTTTCGTTCAAACGTGATGGAGAAACACTACGGTGCAAAGATCGACCGCAGGAAAGTCTATTACGATCATGTTATCCAGTCCTGCGAGGAAAGCCTCAAGCGTCTGAAGACCGACTACCTCGACCTGTTCATGTGCCCGCATGGTGCCAATTCACCGGAGGAACTTCAGATACCCGAACTTCACGAGGCAATGGACAGGCTCAAGAAGGAGGGGAAGATTCGTTTTGTCGGGCTCTCGGCACATTCCGATTCAGCGGGAATTCTCTCTGCCGCGGTGAAATCGGGACGCTACGACGCTGCCATGATCGCCTACAATGTCATCAATGGCGATTTTGTCGATGCCGCGATAAACGAGGCGTGGGAGAATGGTGTCGGTGTGATCGGCATGAAAGTGGCCCGGGCGGTTTATCCAAACCGCAAGCCGAAAATATATATGCCGAAATCGCGCCTGAAAAAACTTGACCATATCATCCCCGGACGGATGTCGATCCCGAAAAAGGCCTATCTCTGGGCACTTCAGAATCCGAATCTCAGCTGTGTCAACTCCGATATGATCAACGAGGAACTTGTCAGGGACAATCTGCCTCTTGCCGGAATGAAAGTGAAACTTGTTCCCGAGGAGGACCCCTCGAAATTCGAACAACTCAAGGATTCCCAGGAATACTATGATACTTTGTGAAAGGAAATGAACAAATATGAGTGAAAAGCCCGTCATTGTCGTTCTGGACGGCTATACTTTAAATCCCGGCGATTTAAGCTGGGATCCCCTTGCGGCGCTTGGTGACTGTACGGTTCATGAGCGGACAGCGCCTGCTGACATCATCGAGCGTGCCAAAGATGCCGATATAATTCTCACCAACAAGACCGTGCTTGACCGCAATGTACTCGATCAGCTCCCGAAACTTCGCTATATCGGTGTCATGGCGACCGGCTACAACGTTGTCGACCTTGCCGAGGCGGACAGTCGCGGTATTCCGGTCACCAATGTGCCGCTGTATGCCACAAATTCCGTGGTCCAGACTGTATTTGCCTTCATCCTTGCGTTCACCCAGCAGGTGACACGTCACAGCGAGAGCGTCACGAACGGTGCATGGGCATCCTCGCCGGATTTCTGTTTCTGGGAGGCGCCGCTTGCCGAATTGGACGGCCTTACAATGGGCATTGTCGGTTACGGCCGTATTGGACGCCGTGTCGGCGAGGTCGCCCGGGCATTCGGCATGAAACTGCTGATCAACAACAGAAGCCGTGTCGAGCCGGATGGCCCCGATATGCGTGTTGCCGGCCTTGAGGACCTGTTCAGAGAAAGTGACATCGTATCCCTTCACTGCCCGTTGACTGAGCAGTCGAAAGGCATGATCAACAGCAAAACGCTCGCGATGATGAAAAAGAGCGCGCTGCTTATCAACACCGGCCGTGGTCCGCTGATTGTCGATGATGATCTTGCCCGCGCACTCGAAAACGGTGATATTGCCGGTGCGGGGCTCGATGTTCTCACTGAGGAACCGCCGAGAAACGGCAATCCCCTGATCGGCGCGAAAAACTGTCTGATCACACCCCATATCGGCTGGGCAACCCTTGCGGCCCGCACACGCCTTATGGATATTGTGGTTGCAAATGTGCGGGCATTTCTTGACTGTGACGCAGTGAATGTGGTGAACGATCCGAAATGATAAACCGGAACACCTTGACACGCGGCTGTTATGCAGGATTGGCTGGGCAGAAAAAATATCCGCATTAACAATAATTTCGCATGATAAGAGAGCAGCGTAAAATGCATTCCAAATACTCTTGCATAACAGGGTAATAATACATACTTTCAATAACATACGTTTAAATGAATGATCTGACGATGGAGAATCGGATTACAATGGCAGAAGGCAGTATCGGGATCTATATCAATCATGCGCTCTGCAAGGGGACCGAGGGCTGCGGGCTCTGTATCCATATCTGTCCGCGCGATGTCTACGGACGGTCGGAATTCCTTACTGAACGCGGTGTCAGGCCGCCCGAGCCAGTTCGCGCCGATGCCTGCAACGCCTGCGGAATCTGCATGATGTACTGTCCCGATTTTGCCATCGTAATAGAAAAGACCTGATATCTTCCGTGAATTTCTGTACGGGGAAGTGATGAAAAACAGCATAGACAGCAAACGTGTCATGAGCGGAACCCATTTCATGCAGGGCAATGCGGCCTGTGCGGAGGGCGCTCTTGCCGCGGGATGCAGTTTCATGGCCGGTTACCCGATTACACCGGCCTCGGAAATCGCGGAACGCATGGCCGCCCGTCTTCCTGCCCTGACTGATTGCGACGGTGTTTTCATCCAGATGGAGGACGAGATCAGTTCTCTCGCGGCTGTCATCGGCGCCTCGTGGACCGGGGCGAAATCCATGACTGCAACCTCGGGACCGGGTGTGAGCCTCATGCTCGAGCATGTTGGTTATGCGGTCGGTACCGAAACACCCTGTGTGCTGATCAATGTCCAGCGCGGCGGGCCGACCACCGGGATTCCCTCGGTTGAACTTCAGGGCGATGTCATACAGGCCGGGCACGGCTCGCACGGCGAGTACCGCAGCATCGCAATTGCACCCGCCTCACCACAGGAGATGTTCGACCATACAATTCTCGCATTCAATCTTGCAGAGCGTTTCCGAACCATCGTTTTCGTTCTGGCAGATGCTTTCCTCGGCCATATGCGTGAGGCGGTGACCATTCCGCCTGCCAGTGAGATAGAGATCGTGAACCGCATTGTTGCACCCGATGGTTTCAGCAGCGAAACCGATCAGGGCTTTTTGTCTGAGGATGTCGCTCCCATGCCGCTTTTCGGGCACGGGTTCAAAAGCCATGTGACTTCCTCATGCCATACCGAGACCGGGAAACGCAATGTTACCGATGCCTATGCTCTCGACAATTTCATACGAAAACTCGCCGGGAAGATCGACTCCCATCGCGACGAGATCGTAATGGTCGAGGACAGGACAGATGGTGCGGATATCGCCATTTTTGCTTACGGCACAGTCTGGCGGGCGGCTCTTTCGGCGGTGGATGTGGGGAATTCTGCAGGGCTCTCTGTCGGCACATTCAGGCCCATAACGTTATGGCCTTTCCCCGATAAAGAGGTGGCGGAACTTTCCCGCCGCGTGAAAGCGATCCTCGTGCTGGAAAACAATCTCGGACAGATGCTGCCATACGTGCGCGCCGCCGCAGAATGCCCGGTGCATTTCCTCGAACCGGAGACGCTCGGAACGCTTCACAGTGTCGAAAGCATCCTCGCCAAAGTCAGGGAGATCGCATCGTGAACGGGACACATCCACTTCACAAATATCTCAGGCCCTCGGCTGTTCGCACCGCCAACTGTCCTGGCTGCGGCAACGGCATCCTTGCACAGTCGATCCTTCGCGCGATCGATGAAGAGAAGATTCCGATGGATGATTTCGTGTTCGTTTCGGGAATCGGTTGCGCGGCATGGATACCGAGCCCGCTGTTTTACGGCGACACACTCCACACGACTCACGGCCGCCCGCTCGCTTTCGCCACCGGTGTAAAGCTGGCCAGGCCGGACCGTAATGTCATGGTGATTTCTGGCGACGGCGACCTTCTGGCAATCGGTGGAAATCATTTTATCCATGCGGCCCGCCGTAATATCGATATGACCGTAATTTGTGTGAATAATGGTATTTACGGTATGACCGGTGGCCAGGTTGCGCCCACGACTCCCCACGGCCTCAAGACCATGACAAGCCCCTATGGCAACATCGAGAACCAATTCGATATCAGCGAGCTTGCCCTTGCCGCGGGAGCGACTTTCGTGGCGCGCTGGACTGTCGTTCAGGCCCTCCAGATAACGAAGACGATCCGTAAGGCGCTTTCTCATAAAGGATTTTCATGCATTGAAATTGTCAGTCACTGTCCGGTGCAGTTCGGCAGGAAGACCGGCAAAGGTTCGAGCACCGAGATGTTCGACTGGCTGAAAGAAATATCGGTTCCTGTTGCGAAATCAGCTGATATGAGCGATGAAGAGCTTGCCGGAAAAGTCATCGTCGGCGAGCTTGCCGTGAAACAGAAACCGGTGCTTGATGAAGAGCTTGCGAAACTCCGGGAACGCCTCAGGGAGGAAGGCTGATATGGCGAGAGTCGAGGTCAGGTTTGCCGGTTTCGGGGGGCAGGGGGTTGTGCTCGCCGGTGTGCTTCTCGGCAGGGCGGCTACCATTTATGACGGACGGTTTGCGATCCAGACCCAGAGTTATGGTGCTGCCGCACGAGGCGGGGCAGCGCGGTCGGATGTTATTCTCGACGACATGCCTATCATCTATCCGCAGCTTGTCGCGCCTGATATAATGGTGGCATTCACAACCGAGGCGCTGAACAAGTACAAAGATGAGATGAAAGCGTCGGCCACACTGATCATCGACCGCGACCTTGTCACTGTTTCCGGTGACTCGGATTTCGACATACATTCCGTGCCCGCAACGGCGATCGCCTCGGACGAGTTCGGCAGGAGCATTGTGGCGAATATGGTTATGCTCGGCTATTTGACCGGGCTTGGCAACACGGTTTCACGCGAGGCTGTCGAGGCGGCTATCCGCGAGGGTGTCCCAAAAGGCAGCGAGGAAATGAACCTCGCCGTTTTCGGGCGCGGCTTTTCGCTGGCAAAGGACTCTGTGAACCGGTGATTCATTATACTGTATACTGTCTGACAATCGGCGAATTCTTCTCGAATTTCAGGGAATAGTAAGGTATGAGACTTCACGAGTATGAGGCGGCTGATATTTTCGAATCGTACGGGATTCCCGTGCCGGAAAGATGTCTTGTGTGCACAACGGGTGAAATCGCCGGAGCTGTCCGTGATGTCGGCCCGCCTGTCGTGATCAAGGCGCAGGTGCTGGTTGGCGGCAGAGGACTGGCAGGCGGTGTCGCCGTTGCAGAAAGCGAAACCGAGGCCGCAGAAATTGCAGACCGCCTTCTGGGCAGCACTGTCAGGGGGCTTAAAGTTGAGACGCTCCTTATCGAGAAGAAAGCGGATATCGACCGTGAGCTTTACATCGGCATTACCATCGACGGTTACCGGGGTTGCCCGGTTGCAATTGCCGCCGGACGAGGTGGTGTGAGCATCGAGGAGCTGTCAAAAAAAGAGCCCGAATCTATTCAGAAACGTTCTCTTGATCCCGGCACGCCACTTCATCCGCATGAGGCGCGCGGCATGTTCAAACAGCTTGGACTCGAGGGCGAGGCAATGCTTGCCGCAAGCGATGCCTTTGTTCGACTGTCGCGCATTTTTGTTGAGCGGGAGGCGCTCATAGCCGAAATAAATCCGCTTGTGTTGTGTGCCGATGGCACTGTCACAGCAGTTGATGCCGTGCTAGAGATCGATGATTCCGCGCTGAAACGTCAGCAGGCGCATCTCAATCTGTCCGACCGGGGGCGCATTCCCAATGAGCTGGAGCGACTAGGCCGGGAGATCGGCGTGACATATGTTGATCTCGATGGCGATATCGGGCTTATTTCTTCAGGCGCCGGGCTCGGTATGGCGACAATGGATATCCTCGCCCGTCATCTCAAACCGGCGAATTTCCTCGAGACCGGAGGTGGGATCACCGAACAGCTCATGTATGACACCATGGGGCTCATGATGCGTAAAAAAGGCCTCCGCGCCGTACTGATAAACATTTACGGTGGGATAAATCCTATCCATGAGGGTGCGAAAGGTGTCGCCCGGTTCATAAAAGAGCATGGGCTTACTATCCCTGTTGTGGCAAAAGCCCTGGGGAACCGTCAAGAGGAAACCTGGGCTATCCTGCGTGAGGCGGGAGTCGAGATTGTGACCAGCGTGGCAACTGAGGACGCGGTCGCACACCTGTCGGAACTGCTTGAGTCAGGCGGTGAGAAATGAGTATACTCCTCGATAACAAGACACGGGTGCTGGTGCAGGGGATAACCGGCTCGATCGGCAGCGTTCAGACACGCTGGATGCTCGATTACGGCACCAATATTGTCGCGGGAGTTACGCCCGGCCGCGGCGGACGGATGATCGAGGGCGTTCCGGTTTTCGATACTGTCGAGGAGGCTGTGCGGGAGACAGGCGCCGAGGCGTCAGTCTTTTTTGTGCCTGCGTCCTTTGTGAAAGAGGCATTTCTCGAGACTGTCGATGCCGGGATAAAGATGGTTGTTGTCGTGCCAGAACATGTTCCGGTGCATGATGTTATGGAAATGCACCGGGTCGCGTGCGAGAAAGGTGTCATGGCGCTTGGCCCCACAACTCCTGGTATCCTTGTTCCCGGAAAAGCCAAAATGGGCATCATGCCCGCGTCGCTGTTCCGTCCCGGACGAATCGCTATCGTTTCGCGAAGTGGCACGCTTGCCTATGAGATGGCTGGAATTCTGAGTGGGGCGGGTTATGGCCAGAGTACGGTAGTCGGCATGGGCGCCGATCCCGTGGTTTTGACCTCCCTGCCAGAAATACTCGCCTGTTTCGATGAGGATCATGATACCGATGCCGTTGTAATTGTCGGTGAGGTTGGCGGCGAACAGGAGGAGCGCGCGGCTGACTTTATCACTGCTGTGATGAGAAAACCTGTTGCCGCATATATCGCAGGAAGTTACGTGCCCGAGGGGAAACGCATGGGGCATGCCGGTGCGATCATTCGCGGCGAAAGTGGGACAGTCGCGAGCAAAAAAGCCTCGCTCGGGGCTGCCGGTGTTGCTCTGCTCGAAACTCCCGCCGCGGTTCTCGCTTGGGCAAAACAAACGCTTGGCTGATCTGTCGGTTTCGTCCCTAAACAGCCTGTTGCATATCCCGCCCGATACACTATATTATTGTTAATAATCCTAAAATACGAGTTCTCAATGTATCCTGAAATGCTGAAAATCCGTCAGCATCTGAACCGCGACAAACTGGCCGAACCGGAGATGGTGCTTCGTGAGCGTATTCTTGCCTCCGGTCTGCTGGATACGGTTAACTCCGGCAGCCGAGTTGCGATAACCGCGGGCAGCAGGGGTATCCGCGGGATTGACAGATATATAAAGTTGTTGATCGATCTCCTGAAAGAGCGTGGGGCAGAACCCTTTGTTCTTGCCGCGATGGGGTCTCATGGCGGTGGAACGGTCGGCGGACAGCGTGCCATGCTCGACAGCCTCGGCATCTCGGAAGACAATATGGGTGTTCCTGTCCGTGCATCGGAAAACGCGGAACAGGTCGCGGTGACTGATTCCGGTGCGGCGGTCTACGTCGATCCGCTTGCCATGAATGCGGACGCTGTCATTGTCATGAACCGTGCCAAGATCCATACCGCGTTTCATGGCGCTGTTGAAAGCGGCCTCTGCAAAATGATTGCTGTCGGGCTCGGGAAAAAACAGGGTGCTGAAAGCTGCCACCGTCATGGCCTCGGCGAGGTCATTGTCGACTGTTTCCGGGAATCGAAAAAGCGGCTGAATATCGCATTTGGCGTCGGCATTCTCGAAAACGCCTTTGACGAGACACTCGATTTCAGTATCGCCGCGCCTGATGAGTTCGAGCGTGTCGACAGCGATCTGCTCGAAAGAAGCCGCTCGAGCGTGCCCGGCATACCGTTCGGAAGTTTTGATATTCTCATTGTCGACGAGATGGGGAAGAACATCTCCGGCACCGGCATGGATACCAATGTGATTGGTTTCTGGCGCCGTTTCGGTGGCGAAAAGAAACCGGATTACCGGACATTGATTGTCCGCTCGCTTACTCCGGAAAGTCACGGGAACGCTATGGGGATAGGTCTTGCCGACCTGATCCCGCGCTCTCTTGCGGAAAACATAGATTTTCGGTCGACATACGCGAATGCCATGACCTCGCAGTGGTCCATGGGGCGCGTGCCGATAACCCTTGAAAACGACCGTGCCTGCTGTGATGTGGCGCTGAAAAAACACGATCCCGATACTGTCAGAATCGTGCGGATAAAAAATACGCTCGATCTCGAGGAACTCATTGTTTCCATGCCACTTATAGATCAGGTCGGGAATGACGGGCGTCTCGAGCTGATTGAGAGTACCGGTCCGCTGGCTTTCCGCGATAACGGTCTCCTGCTGTAATAGCGGGGGCTGGTAATCTGCGGCTGTCTGGTGCCGGGAAAGGGCGGGAGTTGCAGCCATGTTGCTGAAAATGTCCGCTTTCATTTTATTCACCTTTTCGGTGTGTAGTATGAGCTGTAATGCTGAAAACGATGACAGCACAGCCGTAAACCGCCTGCGCATGGTGCGGGAGCAGATTGAGCGGCGCGGTGTGTGTGACGATGCCGTGCTCAGGGCAATGAGGACTGTGCCGCGTCATCTGTTTGTGCCGGAATCGCAGCGTGTGTCGGCATACGAAGATCATCCGCTGCCGATCGGCGAGGGTCAGACTATCTCCCAACCGTATATTGTCGCGTTCATGACCGAGGCGCTCGGCCTTGGCCGTGATGACCATGTGCTGGAGATCGGCACGGGGTCGGGCTATCAGGCGGCAGTGCTTGCCGAGCTTGCCGGTGAAATCTATACTGTAGAGATTGTGGAAACGCTCGGGAACAGGGCCGCGGCTCTGCTTGACAGCCTTGGTTATGACAATGTTAAAGTCAGGATTGGTGACGGCTACCGTGGGTGGGTGGAGCATGCGCCCTACGACGCTGTCATCGTTACCTGCGCACCTGAGGAAATTCCGTCGGCTCTCGTTGACCAGCTCAAGGAGGGCGGCAGCATGATTATTCCGGTGGGAGCGATGGGTGCTGTGCAGGAACTTGTCCTCGGCGAAAAGAAAAACGGCCGCATCCTTACGCGCGATGTCCTCTCGGTCAGGTTCGTGCCGATGGTCAAAGGGAAGGAATAACAGGACATCATGGCAGAACAGACAGCTGTCCGAACTATCCGTGTTCTTCCGTATGATCCTGCCTGGGCGGAACTATTCAGGCAGGAGGCGGCCAGCCTGCGGGATGTTTTCGGCGAATCACTTGTGAGTATTCACCATATTGGGAGCACTTCCGTAACAGGGATGATGGCCAAACCGATTATTGATATTCTCATGGAAACACATGATATCAACTGTATCGATGATTCTTGTGCTGTTCTCGAAAGAAACGGCTATATCACGAAAGGTGAATTCGGGATTCCCGGACGCCGTTTTTTCATAAAAGGCACTGAAACGAACAGGTCGCACCATCTGCATGTTTTCGAAACGGGAGATGCCCATATCAAAAAACATCTGGCATTCAGGGATTATCTTCTGGCACACGAGCATTCAGCCCGTTATTATTCTGAATTGAAACGGATGCTTGCCATGAAATACCCTCACGATATCGAAGCCTACATAGAAGGCAAAAAGGATTTTATACAAAATATACTTAACAAAACAGGCCGGACCTGAAAAGTCCGCTGGAAAGTCAGGAGCTATAATGCTGTTACGAATTGTTTTAACTGCGTTGGTACTGCTGTCATGGGTCCTTCCCGCTTTTGCCGAACTGCCGGAATACGATGTCAAGCGGACAACCGAGAAGATTGTCATCGACGGGATCGCCGATGAGGCCGACTGGGAAGCCGCTGTCCCCATGCATTTCCTTTTTCCGTGGTTCAAGGAAGGGGAGAAAGAGGGCACCGAGGTCCGTATGCTTTGGGACGACACGTTCCTCTATGTTCTCTACCAGTGTGAGGACAAGTGGATCTGGGCCGAGCATTACGATACCAATGCGACAACCTATAAGGATGACTGTGTCGAGCTTTTCTGGGACCCGAATCCGAGCGATACCTCCCGCCGGAAATACAATATGTTCGAAATGAACTGTATCGGCAATCTCCTCAGTGTTTATGTCGGTTCCGGCGAATCCATTCACGAGCGTGTCAGCCGTATTATACCGCCGCATATAGCCCAGACAGTCAGGGGTACGGTTAACGACGACAGCGATACAGACGAGGGCTGGACACTTGAGGTGGCTGTCCGTTACGAGGATTATAAAAATCTCTATGACGGGTCAACGCCAAAAGATGGCGATATGTGGCGTATCGGGTTGAACCGTCTGGGCGGCAAGACCAACGAACAGCACAGCATGTGGAGCCCTTTCCAGGGGGATAAACCGAATTTCCACTGTCCGCAGGATTTCGGAAAGATATTTTTCCGTGATATTCCTGTACGCCGCTAATGTCAGGGATTCTGCCATTTAAACCGCGGCCCGTCCGGATGTGAACGATGCTTTGTGAAGAGAGCGAGAGGCGAGTCATTCAACGGAGACTGATATGGGTGATGTCGAAAAAACAGATATGGATCGTAAACTGGCCAAGCAGTGCCTCGAATGCAAAGTCTGCAACCATGCGCGTAAAAAGCAGCGTGGTATACTGTTCTGGTTTGTCAAACGTATCGAGGGCAGTGTCTGTCCGGCCTGTAAAGCCTATGAAAAAGTATACGGCCGTAAGGCGCACGAACCTGTTGCCGCCGGAGGCGAAAGCTGAAACTGATAGAAAAGGTGGTCTCGATTGAAGAAATACACTGATACACTGACACGTCGTGAAATAATCCGCACGGGTGCTGTTGCCGCCGCGGTCATGACATTTGCCGTTGGTGAATCGGAGGCTCTCGATGATGCGATCACTCTCAAACCGCATCATTACATTGCGCTCTTTCGTGATCTCGGCGACGGCAGCGATCCCGGCCGTTATACCAATGGCAACGACTACAAACCGGCCTATGACAGGGTGATGGCCTCGCACCGTTTGAAAGTCACTGTTACGCTCGGTCTTGATTTCATCTGCGGCCCCTGCAATTTCCTGAAAAATGGGAAATGCACCGCGACAATCAGTGGACACGGCCCGGAACAGCCGCTTCATGACTGGGCGCATTTTGTCGATTCGCGCCTTCTTAAGACGCTCGGACTCAAGGACGGTGATACGCTCAGTTCCCGCGCGCTTGCCGAACGGTGTCGTGAGAAAATAGGCCGTCTCGATATGGTGTTCTCGGAAGAGGCTGAGGAGAAACGCGTTATCAGGGCCCTAAGCACCCATGTGGGCTTGAATTACTACCTGTCGAAAGATTCACTTGCCGCGAGTCGGCTTCTCATGTAGCTGTTTCTGCCGGGATTATGTGGCTTAATAACCTTGTCCACTGATTCCGGTATTTGAAACACGGAAGATAAATGAAGACCGGGATTTCCGATTGCTTTTCGGGTGTCCCGGTCTCTATATTGCAGGCCCTTTATCTGTCATGAAGACCGGAGATGAATTTGTGCCGCATACGATAACAGGATTATTCGCCGATGTCATTGCAGATAATTGACAGACTGAAAAACAGATACCATGCCGAGGGCGGCTACCGTCATATCATTTCGATAGCTTTTCCGCTGATTATCAGCACGGGTGCCTGGTCGATACAGCATTTTGTCGACCGCATGTTCCTGACCTGGTATTCACCGGAGGCGCTGGCGGCCTCGACACCGGCCGGCATGCTCAATTTCACGATCATCTGCATTTTTATCGGTGCCGGAAGCTATGTCAATACCTTTGTCGCGCAGTATTACGGCTCCAAGCGCTATGACCGTATCGGGCCCGCGATCTGGCAGGGCATGTATGTGGCGATTATCGGCGGCATACTTCTGCTCCTGATGATGCCGCTGACCTGCCCGATGTTCCGTATCATTGGGCATGACAGTAAGGTCATGGCTTATGAGATCGTGTATTTCAAGATATTATGTCTTGGCGGCGCGCCGGCAATAGCATCCTCTGTGCTGTCCGGTTTCTTTTCAGGGCGGGGCAGGACCTGGCCTGTCATGTGGGTGAATCTTTCCGCGATCATTTTTAATATTATTTTCGATTACCTCCTGATTTTCGGCAACTATGGATTCCCGGAAATGGGGATTGTTGGCGCGGCTATCGCTACCGCTGTTTCGCCCTGTATCTCGACTTTCGCATACTTGCTGCTGCTTTCCCGTGGCCGTTATCGGGAAAAATACCGGACGATTTCGGGCTGGCGGCTCGATCCGAAACTTTTTAAGCGTTTGATGCGCTTTGGTGTCCCGAACGGCATACAGTTTTTCCTCGAGGTGGCTGGCTACACGTTTTTCATCCTGCTGATCGGCCGTAAGGGAGTCGCCCATCTCGCGGCAAGCAATATCGCGTTCAATATCAATTCACTGGCATTTCATCCGCTGATCGGGCTTGGTATTGCCATTTCCATGCTTGTTGGTCAGAATCTCGGTGAGGACAAAGCCGACAAGGCGGAATACAGTGTCTTTTCCGGATTTCATATTGCAATGACCTATATGTGCATTGTGGCCGCGCTTTATGTGTTCGCACCAGGGATTTTCCTGGCGCCCTATGAGTCGCAGGCGGACCCGGCGGTATTCGCGGAGATCAGAGATATTGTGATCGTGCTGCTCCGTTTTGTGGCGTTTTATTCCATTTTCGATGCGCTCAATATCGTGTTCTCCTACGCGATCAAGGGGGCGGGCGATACGCGTTTCATTATGAAAGTCATTACCGTGACCTCCTGCCTGGTACAGGTGCTTCCCTGCTATGTTTTTATGTCTGTGCTCGATTTCGGCATCTATGCGGGCTGGACTTTCACCTCGGCGTTCATCACCATTATCGGCACTGTATTCACCTTCCGTTTCCTCGGCGGCAAATGGAAAAGCATGCGTGTGATCGAAACTGTCGCGCCCGCGGTTCCTCCCGCGCTGCCAGAAACACCGATCGCAGATATCGAAACCTGAGTTGCTCGTGCCGTGAAGATGTGTTTCGAGAATATTGCATACGCGGTTTCTTCCCGTCTGAAATGCTTTTACTGATGAAATCACCGTTGATTATAGCCTCGCAAGTGTGTACCTTAGTGATTATCACAATACATCATCCATCCTTATTTTCAGGAGTAAAATCATGAAACATTTCGTATTGCCGGTTCTGCTCATTCTTGTCCTGTTCACCACAGCCTCGTGCAACAGCATGAATGCCCGTATCGATTCGGTATTCGAGTTTGCCGGTCAGCAGCTCGAAAAATCCTGTGCCGAGGTGAACGATACCTCGAAATTCCCGGTCAACACCGAAGAGACGGGCGAATGGCACACCACCTCGGCGCGCGGCTGGACCAGCGGATTTTTTCCCGGCTGCCTCTGGCTCATGTACGAGTATTCCGGCGAAGATGTCTGGAAAGAACGCGCGCTTGCCTATACAAAGGGGCTCGAGGATATCCAGTATTACGACGGCAACCACGATATCGGTTTCATGATGTTCTCCAGCTATGGTCAGGGTTACCGTCTGACCGGCGATCCCTCGTTCAAGCCGATTCTCGTCCAGTCGGGCAAAACACTAGAGACACGTTACAGCGACAAGGTCAAGTCGATCATGTCGTGGAATCCTCATAACGAGTATAAATTCCGCGTGATCGTCGACAACATGATGAATCTCGAACTCCTTTTCTGGGCGGCACGGAACGGCGGTTCCTCACGTCTTGCAGACATTGCAGTCAAGCACGCTGAAACCACCATGAAGAATCATTTCCGTCCTGACGGCAGCAGCTATCATGTGGTTAACTACGATCCCGAAACAGGCCGCCCGACGGCAAAATTCACGCATCAGGGCTATGCTGACGATTCCTGCTGGTCACGCGGCCAGGCATGGGGTATTTATGGTTTCACGATGATGTACCGTGAGACGAAACGTCAGGATATGCTGGCCACCGCGGAGAAGCTTGCCGATTATTTCATCGCTCACCTTCCTGAGGATTACGTGCCCTACTGGGACTTCGACAGGACAGGCATCGCGGGTGAGGATCGCGACTCTTCCGCCGGTTCTATTGCTGCGTCGGCGCTGATTGAGCTTTCCACGTTTGCAAGCGATAGCAAGAAAGCCAAACTCTATAAGGAAACCGCGGTCAAGATGCTGGATTCTCTGACCTCCGATAAATATCTCGCCAGGGGTACGAACGCTTCGAGCATCCTGCTCCACGGTGTCGCGAGCAAGCCCCACGGCAACGCTGTCGATCGTGGGCTCATTTATGGCGATTATTATCTTCTCGAGGCCCTTCTGCGCCTGAAACGCGGAATCGAGCTCGTGAAATAACTCAACGGCTGTTTATTCAACATGATAGAAGATCAAAGGAGTGTCGTATGCGCGCAGTGATAATTGGCGGCAGCGGCCATGTGGGCGGCTATCTTGTTCCCCGCCTTGTCGATGCGGGGTTCTCGGTGATCAATGTAAGCCGCGGTGCACGAAGCCCCTACATTGAAAACGCCGCCTGGCAAAGGGTTGAACAGCTTGTCCTCGACCGCGAAAGCGCGGAGCGTTCCGGCACATTCGCCGGTGAGATTGCCGGGCTCGATCCGGATATTGTCATTGATATGATCTGTTTCGAGCCCGAGAGCGCAAAGGCCATGGTCGAGGCGCTTCGTGGCCATGCCAGTCTCTATCTCAGCTGCGGAAGCACCTGGGTGCACGGGCACAGCACTGTTGTGCCAAGCACCGAAGAGCAGCCGCGCAGACCTTTTGGTGATTACGGCATCAAGAAAGCTGCGATAGAGGCGTATCTCCTTCGGGAAGCAAGGGTAAATACATTTCCGGCAACGGTAATCCATCCGGGACATATCGTAGGGCCGGGCTGGGCGCCGCTCAATCCAGCCGGGCATTTCACTCCCGCCGTGTTTGAAACGATTGCGCGCGGTGAGGAACTTGTTCTTCCCAACATGGGCCTTGAGACTGTGCACCATGTCCATGCCGACGATGTCGCTCAGGCGTTCATGAAAACGTTGGCGAACTGGAGCACTGCCGCAGGTGAGAGCTTTCATGTTGTATCTCCGCAGGCGCTGACTCTCCGGGGTTACGCCGAGGCTATGTATGCATGGTTCGGGCATGAGCCGCGGATTTCTTTCCTGCCCTGGGAACAGTGGCGCAAGACTGTCACGCCTGAAGAGGCGGAAATGACCTGGGACCATATTGCCCACAGCCCGAACTGCTCAATTGAAAAAGCGCGCCGTCTGCTGGGATATAATCCCCGCTATTCTTCGCTGGAGGCTGTCAAAGAGGCTGTCAACTGGCTTGAGGCGGACGGGGTTATCACATTCTGATAAGACCGGTTCGCTGTGACTGCAATGAACTTCCCCGGAGGAAAGCTCCGAGAAATTCTTTTGATTAAGTTGAATGAAGGTATTTTATGACCATATCCTCCCGTGGATTCGCCAGCGATAACTGTTCGGGCGTCCATCCGAAAATAATGAAAGAGCTCGAGGCGGCGAACAGCGCCCATGTGCCCTCGTACGGCGAGGACCCGTTCACTGCCGAGGCCGTCGCGAAAATCCGCGAACATTTCGGTGACGGCTGTGATGTCTATTTTGTCTGGGGCGGTACTGCGGCGAATATTCTCGGCCTTCGAACGGTCACCCGCTCATACAATGCTGTTATCTGCCCGGAGTCAGCCCATATCAACAGCAGTGAATGCTGTGCCCCGGAGACCAATATCGGCTGCAAACTCATCAGTGCCCCGGTTGCCGACGGCAAGATGACAGTCGAACTGCTGGGGGCGCTTACCGACGCTGATACAGATGCCCATCATGCCCAGCCGAAAGTCGTTTCCATTTCACAGGCCACTGAGAAAGGCACGGTCTACAGCATCGATGAGATCAAGGCCCTGTCCGGCTTCGCGCATGAAAAGGGATTGCTCCTGCACATGGACGGCGCACGTCTTTCAAATGCCGCGGTGTCACTTGGCTGCGGATTTCGGGAGATGACCTTTGATGCCGGTGTCGACATCCTGTCGTTCGGCGGGACAAAGAATGGCCTGATGTTCGGCGAGGCGGTTATCTTTCGCGACAGGAGCCACGAACACGAATTTAAGTATATACGGATGCAGGGATTGCAGCTTTATTCTAAAATGCGTTTTGCCGCCGCGCAGTTCTCGGCAATGCTCGATGAGGGATTGGCTTTCGATATCGCCCGACACTCCAACATGATGGCCTCAGTTCTGGGACGGCTTCTTTCGGAGATTCCGGGAATCACGCTGACTCAGAAAGTGGAAAGCAATGCCGTGTTCGCAATTATCCCTGAACACTGTTTAGAACGTCTCCGCGAACGCTTCGATTTCTTTGTCTTCGATGAAAAACGTTCTGAAGTGCGGCTCATGTGCTCATTTGATACAACTGAGGAAGATGTTCGTGATTTTGCCGGCATCGCCCGTGCAGTTCTTGAATCATCTCCACAATGACTAAAGAGTATTGTATGGCTTTTCTGAATGATGAAATTAGCTCATTGATGCGCGACAACGGCGCTTCCATGTGCGGATTCGCCGACCTGAGCCGTGTCGACGGCCGGCCGGAGGGAATGCCGCCTCGGGCGGTGTCGCTCGCTGTTGCGCTCGACAGGGAAATCGTCTCCGCTATCCTGGATGGACCGACTGCTGATTATCAGGCCGAGTACGACAGGGTGAATGCCAGGCTCAATGAATTGACCGCACTGCTCGCTGACTGGCTGAGCGAGCGGGGATATGACGTTATGGCGTTTCCGGCAACCGTTACCGATAGTGTCGAGGACTGGCGGGCTGAGCTTCGTTTTCCCTTTCAGCATAAAACCGCCGCCCGTCTTGCCGGGCTTGGTTGGATCGGGAAAAGTGCGCTGTTTCTGAACAGAGAGTATGGTTCTGCGTTCAGGCTTTCGACAGTAGCGACCGACGCGCCTATCGAAACCGGCATCGCACTCGAAAAATCACTGTGCGGAGCCTGCACCGCTTGTGTCGATGCCTGCCCTTCACATGCCATCCTGGGCCGCTTGTGGGATGAAAGCATGGAGCGTGAGGACTACTATGACGCCCGCGCCTGTTATCAGCAGACAGAGCGGTATATTGACGAACGCGGAATGCGCTCGAATGTCTGCGGTATCTGCATCGCTGTCTGTCCATGGACACGCCGCTATCTCGAAAGGGGCACTCCGGGATGCCGATAACCATAACGGCAGTCAGCTCTGTCAATGCTTGAGGCCGGTCAATGTTGAGCGATATCGTCAAAAACCTTATTCTTGCTTTCCTGCTCTCTTACGCTGTTCTTGCCGGAGTCACCTGGCTTATGCAGGCACGGCTGGTCTACCTTCCGCTGCAAGAGATTGAATCCATTCCCTCCGATATAGGCCTCGCGTATGAGGATGTGAGCCTGAAAACATCGGATTCGGTGATTGTGAACGGCTGGTTTATTACTGCGCAGAATAATCGCGGAACAGTGCTGTTTTGCCACGGCAATGCCGGGAATATTTCTCACCGTCTCGATACAATCCGCGCACTCAACGAACTCGGATTATCCGTGATGATATTCGATTACCGCGGTTACGGCAGGAGTGAAGGGAAACCCTCCGAAAGCGGTTCGATACTCGATGCTGAGG
Organism: Candidatus Latescibacterota bacterium; assembly: GCA_963668435.2. GTDB lineage: Bacteria > Latescibacterota > Latescibacteria > Latescibacterales > Latescibacteraceae. The sequence goes on along the minus strand of CAXXSC010000008.1, from coordinate 1,198,006 downwards.
CGGCACTGCTCTGGCTGGAGCGCGAAAAAGGTGTGAAGGCAAAGGACATCGTAATAATGGGGCGCTCACTCGGTGGGGCTGTGGCGGCACGGCTGGCGGCAGAGAATACTCCGCGTGGATTGATCCTCGAATCGACATTCACTTCGATCAAAGATCTTGGCGCGTTGCTGCACCCGTGGCTTCCGGTCCGTCTTCTCATGCGCTATGAATATCCGGTCGAGACCTTGCTTGGCGATATCCGCTGCCCTGTGCTGGTCGCACACAGCCCGGGTGACGATATAGTGCCGTTTGCGATGGGGCAGAGGCTACTTGCGGCGGCGAACGAGCCGAAAGACTTTTTCGAGCTCAAGGGCGGGCACAACGACGGATTCCTGCTGTCAGAGAAAGACTACAAACGTTTTCTCGATGGCTGGCTGGAGCGTCTGGATTGAGCTGAGAAAGAAGAACTGAGGAGCGAGTAAAGATAAAAAAGGCAGCCCTTTTAAGGACTGCCTTTTATCTATATAAAAAGTGAGGACTGAAGTCAGCCTTTCGGCTCACTCTTCCTCGCTGCTCTCCGGAGGAACATTCTTGAGTGTAACAGTGAAGGTGCTTCCGACATCCGGTTCACTCGTGACGACAACATCGCCCTGGTAAAGCTGCGCCAGTTTTTTGACAATGGACAGCCCGAGACCGCTGCCGAGAATGTTTTTCGTCTTCTGGTTCTTGATCCTGACGAAATCATTAAACAGCTTGTCTGCCTCTTCCTGGGTCATGCCGATACCCGTGTCGGCGACAACGATAGTGAGCCCATCGTCATTCTCGTCAATATTGATATCGACTTTTCCGCCGTCACGGTTATATTTCACCGAGTTCGAGACCAGATTGTTGAGAATAATCTCGATTTCGCCCCTGTCACCCCAAATACTGATCGGCTCCTGCCTGTTGAGGTTGACGGTGATTTCCCGTTTTTCAGCTTCGGGAAGGGCCACCTCGAGAGAGTTTTTCGCGATATCGAGCACATTTATTTCGACCAATTCACGTTTTTTCTGTCCCGACTCTATATGGGTCATGTCGAGAAGGTCGATGATCAGTTTCCGCATGCCGTCCAGTCGAATAAGGCTTCTGTCCACGATCTGGTCATAAGCTCCGATATCGTCACCGGCGGTATGGCTTTCCATAATCCTCAGATAGCCTTCGATAGCGGCGATTGGTGCTTTCAGCTCATGTGCCAGAACTGAAATGAACTGGAAGCGGACGCGGCGTTTTTCCTCGGCAAGACGTTTCGCCTGCTGAATGAGCATGAGGCGCCCGGCGGCCTTGCGGATAACCCGCTTGAGCTCGTCAGGAGTAAACGGTTTTGCCAGAAAATCGTAAGCGCCGCGTTTTGTCGCTGTGACCGCTGTCTCAAGCGAAGCATAAGCCGTGATCATGATGGTCAGGACCTCGTCTTTCACATTGCTGATCTGTTCGAGTACATCCAGACCGCTCATACCGGGCAGCTTATAATCGAGGAGAATGATCCGCGGCTTGTTTTCGCGGATTTTTTCTATACCTTCCTCGCCGCTTGCCGCGGTATCGACCTCGAAACATACCTCACCCTCGATATCGGGCAGCATGACGGTGAAATTCCGGAGCGCACGCTCAATTGCCATGCGCATTCCGGGTTCATCGTCGACAACGAGCACACGGATGGATTCCATATGCTTATCCTTTCAGGAGACGTGCCATTTCACGGGTAAGCTGCTCGAAACGAACAGGCTTGGCCAGCGTGACATCGGCCTTGAGCCAGCTGCGCTCTTCGTCGGTCGCGGAATCGAACTCGAAACCGGTTTCCGCAGTGACACCGGTGACCATGATGACCGGGATGTCGGGATTCTTTTTCTTGATGTGGAAACAAAGGACAAAGCCGCCGTCCATGTGTTCCATCATCAGGTCGACGATGGCCAGGTCAGGCATATCGTTCTTGAGAATTTCCTCGGCCTCGGAAACGGATTCGGCGGTTGTGACCGCATATCCCTGGGCCTCGAGATGCATTTTCATCTGCAGGAGCAGGTCGACATCGTCATCGACACAAAGTATTTTCTTTGCAGTTGTGTTTTCGCTCATTTTTTTGTCCTCGCTACAATGTGACGGGTCTATACCCGTGTTATCGTTAAGTATACAAATATTCTGAATTATTCCTGCTGTCCCGCTCTCGGAAGCCTGATCCTGAACGTCGTTCCGGTCGGGCCCTCGACGGGATTGTCATTTGATTTGACAGTTATGTCGCCGAAATGCATTTTGATGATGCCATAGGTGACCGCGAGCCCGAGCCCTGTGCCCATGCCGAGCTGTTTGGTCGAGAAAAACGGTTCGAAAATCTTTTCAAGATTGTCGGGTGCAATACCGACACCGGTGTCGCTGATAGTGAAAATAATCGAGCGATCATCGCCGCTGACAGAGATCGTCAGTTTTCCGCCGTCAGGCATTGCCCCGTAGGCATTGCTTATGAGATTGGTGAGAACCTGAATGATCTGGTCCCGGTCGATATCGGCGAAGGGATTGTCAGTTTCATGCTCGATCGATACTTCGATACCATCAGGCGCCGGAGCTGTAAGCATAAAGCGCTCGAGCATCTCGAATACATCCGTGTTGTCGAGCACCACCTTGTTCTGGCGCGCGAAACCGAGAAGTCCCGAGACAATTTTTTTACAGCGGTCGGCCTGATCGGCGATAAGACTGAGATCATCGCACAGCCGGTCGTCCTTGCCGAACTCGTCAAGGAGAATATGCGCGTACATGAGTACGACACCGAGCGGATTGTTGACCTCATGGGCGATACCTGCGGCAAGCTGACCCATACTGGCGAGTTTTTCAGAATGCTGAAGTGCCTCTCTGGTGTCAGCCAGCTTTTCGTTCGAAATATTGAGATCGCTGATTGTCTGACGCAGTTTGTCGATAGTGTACGGCAGGCACATCTCATCCTCGGCAAGCCCCTTGTAGATTGCAAGCGCATGTTCACGGCAGCTTTCATAGCCGCATGCGCCGCAGTTCAGCTCGTCCTCAGGTGAGAATTTGCCCATTTTTTCCAATATATCTTTAAGAGCAATCAGATCGTCGACCGGTATACGCTGATCATTGGTCTTGTATTCTCTGCTGAGGTCGAGATCGGAATAACCCGCTTTTTCGCCACGCCAGGTTTGCCTGTCGCGTTTTGAAATGTAATCGCGGACATACCTGCTGACCCTGCTGCGCCGTCTGAATTTCGTCGGTGCAGGGCTCATGCCGGCACCCATGATACAGCCGTTACAGCACAGAACATCAAGAAGGCGGGCATTGCATTCCCCGCTTTCAAACTCGCGGATGGCCTCGATGAAGTTGCTTCTTCCATCGGTTGAAAGCACTTCGCCAGTGACAATGTCCTCCTCGATACCGGCAGCCTGCAAAAGTCCCCTGCTGATGGGGAAAAGTGCGCCGGAACCGGCATGAGGCGGATCAAAATCAGTCTCTTCAATATCGTTTCTGTTGATGCTTTTCCTGGCGAACATCTGTCTGAGTTCGAGAAATGTCAGCGCGCCGTCAAGTTCTCCTTCCAGCCGTTCACTCACTGTCTCGTATTTCTTGGCGATACAGGGGCCGATGAAGACCAGCTTGATATCACGGCCGTAAATACTTCTCGCCACACGGGCCATTGCGACCATGGGCGAGACGATAGGAGCGAGATTGGGTAGAAGGTCGGGATTATACTTTTCTACGTAGGTGATAACAGCCGGACAGCTTGTTGAAATGTAGTTCTTGTTGCCACCCTTGTTCAGGAGCTTCCTGTAGGCGTCTGCAACGAGATCGGCGCCGAAAGCGACTTCATGGACATAATCGAAGCCGAGCTTTTTCAGCATGCCCACGAACTGGAGGGGGCTTGTTTTATCGAATTCAGCAGGGAAACTCGGTGCAATCAATGCGGCGACAGGTTCTTTGGAATCAAGCAGATTATCGATGATATCAATGGAGCTCACCACCTGCTTGGCGCCCTGGCTGCAGACCTTGACGCAGTTGCCGCAGTTTATGCAGCGCTCGTCAATAATCTCCGCCTGACCGTCAACAATGCGGATTGCCTTTGCCGGACATTCGCGGACACAGGTGTAGCAAACCCTGCACCGTTCCTTGACCGTTTTGACAAATGATTTTCCCTTGAGGCGTTTCATTTCCGCCCTCAGCCTATTCGATGTGCGCGTGATATGCGCTGTAGAATTAAGGTGCCGGGCCCTGAGATTCCTGCTGGGCTCAGAGCCCGATACCTACCTTGTGAGCAACACAATTCAACAGTGCGCCAAGCGATGCTGCCGGCAATGGCTCACTTAGATCATAACGTCATCGCGCTTCGTGTACTTCGTGTGCAGGAGATGATGGCTCTTCTCTCCCAGCGGTTTGCCGAGGTACTCGTCATAAAGGCGCTGGACTTCTGCATTCTTATGCGATACACGGGTGTTGTCATCGCGGTCGATGTTATACAGTTTCTGCATACGGCCCCTGACAGCCTCGATATCGACACCGAGCATCTGGCCGCCACCGGCAATACAGCCGCCGGGACAGGTCATGACCTCGAAGAAGTGAATATCGTCGCGGCCGTTACGGATTTCTTCGAGAAGTGCACGGGCATTCTCGAGACCGCTGACGACTGCGAAGCCATAAGTTGTGCCGTTGATATCGATATGGATTTCCTTACGGTTCTTGAGGCCGCGGACATCCTGGATTTTCAGGTCAGCCAGCTCTTCGCCGGTCAGCATGAAGTAACCGGTCCTGAGTGCGGCTTCCATAACACCGCCGGTGGCGCCGAAAAGCTTGCCGGCAGAACTGCGCTCGCCAAAGGGACTGTCGGCGACTTCAGGCTCGATAGTTGCGAAATCAATGCCATGCATCTTGATGACATGTGCGATCTCACGGGTGGTGAGAACCGCATCCACATCAGGAACGCCGTTGTTGAGCATCTCGGGACGTGCCGCTTCGAACTTCTTGGCGGTACAGGGCATGACAGACACGCTGTAGATTTTCTCGGGAGCGATGCCTGAGAATTCGGAATAAGCCGACTTGATGATAGCACCCATCATCTGCTGGGGGCTCTTACAAGACGAGAGATTGTCGATGAAATCGGGATGGAACTGCTCGACATACTTGATCCAGCCGGGGGAACAGCTCGTCATCATCGGCAGGGTGCCGCCAGTGGTGATACGATGCACCAGCTCGGAGGCCTCTTCCATGATGGTGAGGTCAGCGGTGAAGCCGGTGTCGAACACGCGATCGAAACCGATCTGACGAAGAGCAGCGGTGAGCTGGCCTTCGGCATCGGTGCCCGGTTTTGCGCCGAAGAACTCGGCGATGGTAACCGAAATGCTGGGTGCGTGCTGGACAACAACATGCATCTCAGGATCGTTGAGTGCGTCGAGCACACCCTTGACGGAGGACTGCTCAGTCAGGGCTCCGGTGGGGCAGACCATGATACACTGGCCGCAGTTGATACAGCTCGATACGTTAAGGCCCTGATTGAATGCGGAGTCGATCTTGGTCTTGCTGCCGCGACCAGTGAAATCGATAGCGGAAACACCCTGGACCTCTTCGCAGACGCGCACGCAGCGGCCGCAGAGGATACACTTATCGGGATCGCGAACGATCGACAGGCCGGAAACATCCAGGTTATAGGAATTCTTGTGGCCCTGGTAACGGCGCTGACGGACACCCAGTTCCTCGGCGAGGGTCTGGAGTTCGCAGTTGCCGTTGCGGTTGCAGTACAGGCAGTCGTCGGGATGATCGGAAAGCAGAAGCTCGACGATTGTTTTCCTGGCCCTGACAACACGGGGCGAATGTGTTTTGATTACCATTCCATCTGCGACAGGAAATGCGCAGCTGGGAACCAGGCTTCTCTGACCTTCCACCTCAACGACACACATACGGCAAGCGCCGGTGGGGAAGAGCTCGGGCATGTGGCAGAGGGTCGGGACTTTGATGCCGTTGCGTTTCAGCGCGGCAAGGATAGTCTCACCTTCTTCTGCCTGCATGGGTTTGTTATTGACTTCGATATTTATCATCACGTTCCTCGCGATTATTCGGTGAAAACGGCGTCGAATTTACAGACTTCCATACAGGTACCGCAGCCGATGCATTTGTCGGGAATGATATAATGCGGGCTCTTGACCGTACCCATGATTGCGTTTGTCGGACATTTTCTGGAGCAGAGCGTACAACCGGTACACTTGTCGGCATCGATCTTGTATTCTTTCAGGTCGACACAGACGCCGGCGGGGCACTTGCGCTCAAAAATATGTGCCTCATACTCATCCCTGAAATATCTCAGGGTGCTGAGAATCGGGTTGGGTGCTGTCTGGCCGAGGCCGCAGAGGCTTGTGTCCTGAATGACCTTAGCCAGCCTGTCCAGATACATGATACCACGGAAACGCTCAAGAGCATCGGTATCGGATTCCTTGCCGTAACCTTGGGTGATACGGGTCAGGATTTCGAGCATACGCTTCGTACCTTCGCGGCAGGGGATACATTTCCCGCAGCTTTCACGCTGGATGAAGTCCATGAAGAACTTGGCGACATCCACCATACAGGTGTCTTCGTCCATAACGACGAGGCCACCGGAACCCATCATGGCACCGACAGTTTTCAGTGATTCGTAATCGATCTCGATGTCGAGGTGCTGGGTGGGGATACAGCCGCCCGAAGGACCGCCGATTTGCGTTGCCTTGTATGCTTTACCATTGGGAACGCCGCCGCCGATATCGAAGATGATGTCGCGCATCTTCGTACCCATCGCGACCTCGACAAGACCGGTGTTGGTGACTTTACCGGAAAGCGCGAAGACTTTCGTACCCTTGCTGCTGTTGGTACCGACAGCGTTGAACCAGTCGGCGCCGTTCAGCATGATGTTGGGGACATTCGCCAGAGTTTCGACATTGTTGATAGCCGTCGGTTTGTCGTGAAGACCCTTGACCGCAGGATAGGGAGGGCGGGGGCGGGGCATGCCGCGCTTGCCTTCGATACTGTGCAGAAGCGCTGTTTCCTCGCCGCAGACAAATGCGCCTGCGCCCATCTTGATCTTGATATCGAGATTGAATCCGCTGTCGAGAATATTGAAGCCGAGGAAACCATAGTCGTATGCTTTGGCGATGGCCTCTTTCAGGCGTTCGATTGCCAGGGGGTACTCGGCCCTGATGTAGATGATAGCTTTGGAGGCGCCGATCGAGTAGGCCGCGATACCGAGACCTTCGAGCAGGCGGTGCGGATCACCTTCGATGACCGCGCGGTCCATGAATGCACCGGGATCGCCTTCGTCAGCGTTACAGACAAAATATTTCTGATCGCTCGGAGTCTGGAGCGTGAATTTCCATTTGCGTCCGGTGGGGAAACCGCCGCCGCCACGGCCTCTCAGGCCACTTGTCTCAACGACGTCACAGGCTTCTGCCGGAGTGAGCTTGCGGATTGTTTTGACGAATGCCTGGTAGCCGCCGTGAGCGATGTACTCATCGATGCTGCCGGGATCGATCTTACCGCAGTTCTTGAGCACCCAGCGAGTCTGGGGCGCGAAGAACGGATGCTCGTCATAATAAATGACATCATCCCAGGATTTGAGATTCTCGTTCCTGTGCTGGCCGAGAATGTTGTCCTGGATGGGTTTGCCGTCGAAAACGCTTTCGAGGACGGCAACCGCTTTGTCGCTTGTCACTTTACGGAACGAAATGCGTGTCCGGCCGGGAAGCTGGACATCGACAAGAGGTTCCTCGACACAAAGGCCGATACAGCCGACTTCGACGATATCAGCGTCGATATCGTGACTGTCGATGTATTTTTTGATCTCATTGATCGTTTTACGGGCACCGGCGCCAAGACCGCATGTGCCGGCACCGATATAGATGACAGGTTTCGCGACATCATCGCGTTTCAGAATGGAAAGCTTTGCCTGAGCATCGCTGTCATCTGCATCTGTAAAAAGCTGAACGACATCGGGGCGGGATACATCAGAGGTTTCCCAGCAGTCCCCGCAGTCGCACCAGATCGTATCTTTATTCGTCTGAACCATCATCCTCAGCCTTTCTCCGGTACATGGCGATAATTTCTGTTATTTTTTCCTGGGTGACACCCGCAAAGAACTCACCGTCAACACTGATGACGGGGGCAAGGCCGCAGGCTCCGATACAGGCGACAACTTCGAGACTGAAAAGGCCGTCTCTCGTTGTCTGGCCGGGCTGGACATCAAGTTCGCGAACCAGTGCGTCTAGAACATCGGCAGAACCCTTGACATGGCATGCCGTTCCGCGGCAGACCTGAATGGTGTATTTGCCACGCGCCTGGAAACGGAACTGGTTGTAGAAGGTTGCGACGCCGTAAATTTTGCTGGCGGGCAGGCTGAGATGTTTCCCAACCACGACGACACTATCTTTTGATATGTAGCCGTATTCCTCCTGTACATCCTGGAGGAGAGGAATAAGATCCTCACGCTGCGCGTGCGGATACTTTTCCAGTATTGCGTTCATTTCCTTGGTAATCAATGAGTTAACCTCCCGTTTTCATGTATCCGTGCGAAGTAAGCAACTTTTTCAAGAGCCATGGTCATATCTATATCTTCAACATAAATATTCGGTGGTGTTTTGAGGCGGACAGGGGCGAAATTGATGATGCCGGTGATGCCGGTTTTAATCAGAGCTTCGGCAGTATTCTGCGCCTGGGCGGCGGGAACGGTGATGATGCCGACACTGAGGTTTTCTTTCTGTACTATTACCGGCAGTTCGGCAAAAGAGTGGCAGTGGCAACCGTGGATAACTCTGCCGTACTTTTTGGGATCGATATCGAATGCTGCTGTGATTTTGAGTTTCGGGCGCCGCCCTGAAAAATAGGCGAGAATCGCTCTGCCGAGGTTGCCGACACCGATGAGAGCCGCGAACTGGCCTTCCTCATCGTCGAGAAAGATGCCGATGCTTTCCGCAAGTTCCTTGATGTCATAGCCCCGGTTAGGGTTGCCCGAATAGCCGATAATCATGATATCGCGGCGTACCTGGGCGGCGGAACTTCCCGCCATGGCCGCAAGCTCATGAGAATAAATATGCCGCCTGCTGTCATCATCGATAGTATTAAGGATGCGACGATAGAGACTGAGGCGTCCGATTGACTTGTCGGGTGTCATAGAATCTCCATTATCACTATATACAGTAGCAATTGTTCAGACTGTAACGCTGTTACTTTTGTCACAATTTACAAAATTCACAGCGAAAAGTCAAGACTCTATTTATCATCGTGCATCCTCTTTTTAGAATTTTGCTGTCGCTGCGCAGCATGATTTGATTGCATGTCAACGGCTTCCTCCTTATTATATCACATCACTCTTATCCCAGGAAAAAGGAATAGCCCATGACGAGGAATGCCCTGTTTCAGGAACTGGCGGAACTCACTGCCATCGACGCTCCTTCCGGTTTCGAAGAGCCGGTTATTTCGTTCATCAAGGAGGTTATGAAGGACTGTTGCGATGAGATCCGTCTCGATATGCGCGGCAATGTTTATGCTGTCCTGGAGGGCGGTGACAGTGAGGCGCCCGCAGTGATGGTTGTCGCCCATATGGACGAGGTCGGCTTGATGGTGACCTCGGTGAGTAACGGTGGTTTCCTTCGTTTTACTAAAATAGGCGGTCCGACAGATATGGTCCTTCCGGGACACCGAATCCGGGTGCTTGCGGGAGAATCGGTGTATGAAGGCATGATCGGTGTCAAGCCGGGCCATGTGCTCAGCGGCCCTGAGGCCAGAACGGTTCCCGCTGTCGAGGATATGTATATCGATTGTGGTTTTGCGTCGGAAGAGGATGCTGAGGCTGCGGGTATCAGACCGGGGACACCTGCGGTTTTCTCCGGTGAGCTTCGTTGTCTGAACAGCGAGAATCTCGTGTACGGTAAAGCTGTCGATGACCGTGCCGGTATTCTTGCCATGATTCATGCCGCTTATCGTCTGAAAGATGCCCAGCTGCCTCAGACTGTGGTCTGGTGCTTCTCTGTTGAGGAGGAAATAGGTTTGCGCGGCGCTGCGGTTGCGGCCATGGAAATTCAGCCGGATGTACTCATCGCTCTCGATACCTGTCCAGCCGGTGGGACTCCCGAACTCAGCCCTGACCAGCTTCCCTGGCGTATCGGGAAAGGTCCGCTGATCAAGGTGCGTGAAACACGCGGGCTGTCATCACATCCGAAACTCTACAGCCTTTTTACCAGAACTGCGGAGCTGAGCGAAATCCCATTCCAGCGTGTTGTCGATACAGCGGGAATAACCGATGCGAGTTCCGGGCAGCAGGCGGGAGCCTCGATAGCCGCTCTGAGTATCGGGCTTGCCCGGCGTTACAGCCATTCCTCGGTGGAGGTGCTTGATCTTGATGATCTCGCCGCGCTAATCGATCTTCTCGAGGCCGGAGTTATGGCGTGTGACAATCGCACCATTCTGTATCGCGGCTGATTGCCCTGTTATTATATATATGAAAGGAATATACATGAAAGAACATCGCTATGATCGCTCACGAGAACTTCACGAACAGGCGATACAGTCAATTGTCGGCGGTGTCAATTCACCGGCGCGGGCGTTCAAATCGGTTGGCGGCGATCCGCTCTTTGTCGAGTCGGCGAAAGGCTGCCGTGTTATCGATGCGGACGGCAACGAATATATTGATTACATCTGTTCCTGGGGACCGCTGATAGCCGGACACGCCAATCCGCGTGTGCTGGACGCGATCAACTCGACAGCCGCGAACGGCACCAGTTTCGGCATTTCGACCGAAACCGAGATCAGGCTTGCCGAGAAAATCCGGGACATGATGCCCTCGATAGAACGGATCAGGATGGTGAATTCCGGTACAGAGGCGGCCATGAGCGCTGTTCGGCTTGCTCGCGGTTTTACCGGAAAGGCAAAAGTCGTGAAATTTGCCGGCTGCTATCACGGTCATGGCGACAGTTTTCTGATCAAGGCCGGATCGGCGGCGCTGACACACGGTGTTCCCGACAGTGCGGGTGTAACACCGGGAGCGGCGGGCGACACCATAGTCGCACCTTATAACGATATTGATGCTGTCCGTGAGATTGTCGAGGCCGGGAAGGGTGAGATCGCGGCGCTTATTGTTGAGCCGGTTGCGGGAAATATGGGCACGGTCGCGCCCGCTGACGGTTTTCTCGAGGGCTTGCGTGAGTTGACCACAAAGTACGGGATCGTCCTGATTTTCGACGAGGTCATTACCGGTTTCAGAGTGTCGCGCGGCGGAGCCCAGGAGCGTTTCGGTATTACTCCAGACCTGACTGTTCTCGGAAAGATTGTCGGCGGAGGACTTCCTGTCGGTGCATACGGCGGCAGGGAGGATATAATGGACACGCTGGCGCCGCTGGGGCCGGTTTTCCAGGCAGGGACTCTTTCGGGCAATCCGCTGGCAATGGCTGCGGGGCTTGCAACCCTTGCCGAAATCGACAGCCCGGAAACCTATGCTCAACTCGACCGCAGGGCCGCGAAACTTTCCGAGGAGCTTTATAATGCAGCTGATGATGCTGGTATGGCCGTGACGGTCAACCGTGTGGCGTCCATGTTCACGGTTTTCATGACCGAAGGGCCTGTTGTTGATTTTGCCTCGGCCTCTGCCAGCGATACCGATCTTTTCTCACGATATTTCAGGACCATGCTCGATCATAGAATCTTGATGGCGCCTTCACAGTTCGAGGCTCAGTTTGTGTCAACCGCACACGATGACAGTGATATCGATACGACTGTCAAGGTTGCGAGGGATGTCTTCAAGTCTTTAAAGAAGTGAGATGTATGCAGGATTGTTTTTAAACAGTGGGAAACGAGAAAGGCCGGCGAAAAACAACCGGCCTTTTTCTCAGGGGATGAAATGATTTTCCTTACCAGTACAAGAGATCTCCGCCGCCATCATCCAGATTGCCATAAGTCCGGTTCGTATCGAGCGTGAGACCGTCCGTGGTGTCGCCGTCGCCATTGAGGTCGACATTTTCCTGAGCTGTCGCGGTTCCTGTGCCGTCGCCATTGTCGGCAAAATCATAGTCAAACTTAGAGTTGTTGGGCAGCAGGAAATCGATTTCGGGGGCATCGACATTGTCAAATTCGAAATAGGCGCTGAATTTGTAGTAATAGGCGACCTCGAGTTCAACAATCTGGCCGAGTATCCGTTTGGCCTCGGTAGTCTTCGCTCTTGATATCATCTGGGCAAATTTCGGCATGGCGACTGATGCCAGAATTCCGATTATCACGACTACCACCATGAGCTCGACAAGGGTGAATCCTTTTTCATTGCTGCTGAACATTATCCGCCTCCGTATGGAACCTGCTGTTATTCTTTGCTGCTTATATCAACGCAATTACTATGCCAATAAGTTTAAATTCCCATTAATCGCGGGAAATACCGCCAGTAGCGGCGTCTGGCATGGATTCTTCCATATCTTGTTGTATGGTCTTTAAAACGCCGGATTCTCATTTTGATACACAGCGTATCATTATTACAGTGTCAGAACAGCAAAAAGCCGGTCATATGACCGGCTTTTTGAAAGTTTCTGTCGTGTCGGCGATTACCATGTAAGGATGCTGCCGCCGCCATCGTCGAGGTTGCCCTGCACCTTGTTGGTGTCGAGCGTAAGGCCGTCCGTGATATCTCCGTCGCCATTGAGGTCGACATTTTCGGTTGCCGTTGCGGTTCCTGTGCCGTCACCATTGTCGACGAATTTGTAATCGAATTTCGCGCCGGTGGGGAGGGTGAAGTCGATAGCCGGAACGTCGATATTGTCAAAGGCGACATAGGAGCTGGTTTTGTAGTAGTATGTTGTCTCGAGGGTGATAACCTGGTTGAGGATCTGTTTGGCCTCGGTGGTCTTTGCCTTGCCGATCATGTTGGAAAATTTAGGAATGGCGATCGAGGCGAGGATACCGATGATAACGACAACGATCATCAGCTCGACGAGCGTAAAACCTTTTTCATTCCTGCGGAACATGGTGAACCTCCTTAAAAAGTGTGGGTGAATACTTTTTACAATGTGCTCAAGCGCTTCGTTATATTACTATCTTTATTTCTCATTCATGGTGCCATAAGAGCAACACTGTTCATTTTGAGTTCCGCCATTAGTAGTTGCAAAGGTTGTGCCAAAAATATCTATGTTCAGTTAAAGCCCGTATCGACGGCACTTCCGCGTCGGTTCGGTTTTTATGTTCATGGGCGATACGGTTTGAATGCAGTCATTGTGATACACGGTTGCCCATTTTGAAACATGTGGCTTTCATGTCAGCATGTCCACCGAATATAAGATGTTTTCACTTTTACTAAAACACGCTGCGGGACTGTAAAAAAACAGGCTTTACATGTCATCCAGCCCGAACTTTTCGATCTTCCTGTCGAGAGTCGAACGTCCGATACCGAGAATCTCCGCCGCTTTCTGTTTGTGCCCCCGCTGTTGGGCCAATACCCAATGTATATATGCCTTTTCGATATCGTCCATGTTCGGGATATGTTTTTCGGCCTCGTCCACAAGTTTTTCCATCGGCGGTTTCGTGATGTGCTCGGGGAGCAGTTCGCAGGAAAACGAACCGTCGGGCGAAAGCGCGACAATTCTTTCAACCACGTTCTCCAACTCGCGGATATTTCCTGGCCAGTCGTAATCGATGAGCATGTCGATGAAATCTTTCGGGATTTTTTCATGATTGCAGCCGGTTTCTGCCGTTTTCTGTTTTAGGAAATGGATGAAAAGCAGTTCGATGTCCTCGCGCCGTTCCCTCAGCGGTGGAATGTGTATGTTGATAACATTGAGGCGATAATAGAGGTCTTTCCTGAATTCGCCGCGTGTGATCAGGTCATTGAGGTTTTCGTTGGTTGCGGCGATCAGGCGGATATCGACATGTCGGGCGCTCTGTTCGCCGACAGGATGGATCTCACGCTCCTGGATAGCGCGGAGGATTTTCATCTGTATCGACAATGGGGTGTTGCCGACCTCGTCAAGGAAGAATGTGCCGCCATTGGCCATTTCCATCAATCCTGTCTTATCCTTGACCGCGCCGGTGAACGATCCCTTGACATGGCCGAAAAGTTCGCTTTCCAGTAATTCTGTGGGTATCGCTCCGCAGTTAATCGCTACAAATGGCCCCTCGGAACGGTCTGACAGTGAATGGACCGCCTGCGCGACAACCTCCTTGCCAACGCCGCTTTCTCCGGTGATCAGGATGGTCGATTCCGTTTTCGCGACTTTGGCGATCAGTTCCTTGATCGTGATGATTTCTTTTGTCGTGCCGATAATATGATCCAGGCCGCCGCTTTTCGAGAGCTTCTTCTTCAAGGATTTATTCTCCTTGATCAGATCCTCCATTTTCAGGGCGCGATTGACATAATTCAGAAGCTCCTGTTTCTTGAACGGTTTTTCGACGAAAAATGATGCGCCAAGGTTGAGGGCCTTGATCGCCTGATCTTTGGTGGCATAGGCGGTGAGTACGATGATCGGCAGATCGCTGTCCTTTTTGGTGATCGCCTCGATCAATTCGACACCGTCCATACCCGGCATTTTGATGTCGGTAATCAGGAGGTCGAAATCGCTTTTTTCAGCTTCGACCAGGGCATCGCTTCCGCTTTCGACCGTGACAACCTCGAAGCCTTCATTGCCGAGCATGATATCGAGTGTTTCGCGCATGCTCTGTTCATCATCGGCAATCAATAGTCGTTTTGTCATAAGCTACCTCACGCTTGTATAAGGTCGAGGACGATTTCGGCGCCGCCGTTTTTTCTGTTTCGCGCCGAAACACGGCCCTTGTTTGCAACGGTGATTTTTCTGACCAGTGCGAGACCAAGGCCGGTGCCCTCTTTTTTTGTCGAATAGAACGGTTCGAAAATACTGGTTATGTTCTCTTTTGCAAAGCCCGGCCCGGAATCGCCTATAATGAGGCGGATAAATGTGTTATTTTCACCCGGCGTGGTTTTGCTGAAACTGATTTCGCCTTTATCGCCCTCGATCGCCTCCAGGCTGTTGATCAGTGTGTTCAGGAGAAGCTGGTTCAACTGGTCCTGGTCGAACAGTATAAGCGTTGACGGGGGCACATTGTTGGTTATCGTAATGCCGTCTTTCTTTCTCGGGTCATTCTCTATGAGCAGGATCGTGTCATCGATAGCTTTTGTCAGATCGGTTTGAACAATTTCGGGATTGTCCATGCGGGCGAAATGCAGGAAATCAGTGCTTATTTTCTGAAGGCGGTTTGATTCTTTCTCGACAATGTGCATGAGCCGTGAAACCTGCGGATTGTCAGAACTGAGATTTTCTGCCAGCATTTCGACCGCGCTGTACAATGACGCGAGGGGGTTTCGTATCTCATGGGCAATAGCGGCGGAAAGCTGGCCGATTGCCGCCATTCTTTCCGACTGTCTCAGCATGTCGAGAAGCTGTTTCTTTTCGGTGAGGTCTTTGAAGTTTACGATGACACCGCGCCTGCTGCCGTCGATATCGTAGAGCGGCATCGAGGTCAGGCCCAAGGGAATGCTTTGCCCCTTCCTGCTTGTGATGGTTATTTCCTGTTCGGGGGTATCCTGCGACTGTTTCCTTTGATTATTGAGGATATCGACCAAGCCTGACGCCCGGCTGTCAAAAACAGTTGCGCACAATTTCCCCGTAATAAAACGGCTGTCCAGTTCAAGGATGCTCTCCGCAACACTGTTGATGTATATGATCCGGCTTTCCATGTCGATCGCGATGAGACCGTTGGTCATGCTCTGCAGGATATCGGTGGTGTCGAGCTTGGCCTTGTGGAGGAGTTTCAGCGCGTTGATCAGCGCGGTGTCCTTGCCTTGGAGCTTTTCGGCGTAGTAGCTCGAGACCATACCGATAACAAACATGAGCGCAATATAGAGGAACGCGCTGAGGACAATGATCTCGCGCATTCCCTCTGGGAGTGACCCATGGAGGACACGTTTCATGTCGGCAATGCCGATGATCACCTCGACACTGAAAAATATTGCGGCCTGAAGCGAGAAAAGGAATGTTATAATGCGCCGGAAAAACAGCGATGCGCACATGATCGAGAGGTAATAAAAGCCAATGAAGAATGACTCGTAACTCCCGGTGAAATGCACGATGAATGTAATGATGAATATGTCGAACGCTATCTCGGTCGCAAGGAGAAGCCGTGAAACGCCGGTGACATAGTGCGCCATCCAATACAGCAGGGTGAGGATGAAAGTGCCGATGAGTACTGCGGTGATGGGATTCTTGTCGATGAGGTTCGAGGGCATCATGAACAGGGCCAGCCCGAGAGTCGAGGTGACAAGGACCGGCCGGATAATAAGCATCCATCGGACAACAAGCCAATCGCTCGAACTCAGTCGTGATTGTTTCCAGGGCATGAAAAATCCCATCGTTAAATGTTACTGCTGCCGGTTTCGCGTCTGACACTGTAACCTCTCCGGTCAGGAACACGGGCTGCGGTCATCTCTTAACCGTACAGCAGATGTTGACACCGGTCGTTCAGCGTTTCTCATCGATCTTGATGACTGTTACGACCCGTCGGACACTATCCGAAAAAAGGCAGTCGTGCAGTTCGCGTGCTATCGTTAACAGTCTGTCCAGCGGCCCCTCGATGATCGTTCCCATGACGGATATCTCGTACGGCAGCCCGCAGTTATCGAGGATATCGAAAATCGCTGAAACCTCTTTTGAGACACTGGCGTCGCCGGTGCCGAGGGGATAGGCCGCAATTTCCAGCCTGGCGGTGCCGCTGTTTGTTTCTGTGCCGCTCATGATTCGCTGTCCTTATCCATCTCCGCCCTGAGCCGCGACGTATATTTATCAATTTCTCCGCATAATTTGTGGATAGTGGCAACATCGCGTTTTTCCATTTTCGTGCGCGAAAAGACACGCCTGAGCGATTTCATATAATTGTCGCCATCGTTCCACTGGCGGAATCCGAGTGTTGTCAGCGATTCCTCGAGATGCTCGTACATGCCGGCAAGTTCTTTGGCCGCGGCAAGGTCGAGTTTTTTTATCGATGAGGGCCGTGCGAACATATAAATCTCATAGGCCATTACGAGCACTGCCTGCGAAAGGTTGAGAGAGGGCTGCTTTTCCGAGCTCGGAATGGTCACGTGAATATGGCAGCATTTCAGCTCGTCATTCGACAAGCCCTTGTCCTCGCGGCCGAACAGCACCGAAACCTGGCCGCTTTCGAGAGCGTTATGGATTTCTTCGGCAGCCGAACGCGCGTTCATGAAGGGTGTGCTTTTCCGTTTACGCCGTGTCGTGCCAAGCACAAGAACGGAATCCGCGACAGCTTCCTCCAGCGTATCGGTATAGCGGGCGTTCTCGAGTATATCTTCACTGCCGTGCGCCATGTAGCGGGACTGCGGATGGTCACGGAACCAGGGATTGACAACCGTCAGCCTGGAAAGGCCCATGTTTTTCATGGCGCGGGCAGTCGAACCCACATTGCCGGGCACCTGGGGCTCGACAAGTACGACCTGCAGGTTGTTGAGGCGCTCTATTTTTTTTGTCAAAATTCAGTTTCCTTATAGACTTCATTTTTTCGAGATTATTAAATGTATCGGAAAATGAGCTGCATCCTATTTATCGTTATGCCGGAAACATACAACATGAAACGCCATTCTGCAAGTCAAGCCGCGGCAGCATGATAAAACTCCTATTCGACATAGCCGCTTTCATCGACAATCAAGCCCTGCCGTATTGTGTAGGGAACGTGGAAAATATATGGGCAGTCTCCTCCGCGTGTTACGAAATAAAGGCCGTCGCTGCTTTCTCCGGTCACATGTGGTGTCACCGACGAAACCCTGAGACCGGGCAGTGAGACCAGTATGACCCTGAACAGCTCGATACCGTCGGGACCGATTACGACCGAGCGGGCCGAATAACCGGGTGTATTGACATACGAGAAACCATAGCTGTCGCAGCCGATGCCAAAGGTGTAACTTCTGCCGTCGCTGTCAACGGCGACTGTCCTGGAGTCAGGATCACTGCTCCAGACAATACTGCCGTCCCAGCCGAGTTTCACGATAAGGCCGTGGTCCGGATGTCCGCAGAGAATGCCGTCGGGCAGGGCCGTGACTGCCGGTGTTCCGGAAATGTCCCCGAAAAAGACGCCGAGATCGATGACAGTCTTTTCTTTCCCGGTCAGCGCATCGTAAATGACAAGCTCCGTACCGTTGCCATTGTTGCCCGCGAAAGCCACAGCCAACATGTCCCCATACGCAGTTGGCGCACTCGCTTTTCTGCCTCGTCGTGATTCGAATCTGAGATAGCCGTCGCTGCCGAACGACAGATCGCGCACCGGTCCGCTGCTGTTCATGTTGACCGCGAGAATGCCGGCGGCTGTGCCGAGGAGAAAGCGTTTGTCGTCCGTCCGAACGAATCCGGTCAGCTCGCCGCCGTCAAGCATACTTTCGAATGAGGCCTCTGTTTCAGCGGAGGGCTTTCCGAGTGATCCGCCGATCCGAAAACGTTTCAAATCAGAGCCGTCATGAGTCAGTACAGACAGGCCCTTGAGTGTATCTTCGACAATCGCAGTGCCGCCGTGGTTTGGCGGGCCCTCAGCCACCCATGTCGCCGGTGCCCTTTTGTTGTATACAATAACGCTGTATGAGAGTGAGTCGGCTGAGACTTTGCGGCCCTCGAGGTCGAGCCCGTTCCAGCTGAATTCGTTGATCCCCGGTCTGAAATTCTTGAGTGACGCGATGTGGATGCATTTTTGCCTGCCCGCGCTGTCCCGACAGTAAATAACACAACGGCCGCAGAGATCGTAGGTGTCGATTTCCACGGGAATGGCGAGTTTTCCGCTGAAACCGTAGGGGATGACATCCGCGATATGCGCCTCGACTGGCACAGGATCGCCTATCCTTTGCGGTGGAATCGCTACAGTGCATTCTTCCTCGAACGCATAGACTTTCGTTGCGCCTTTGTTGAGCTCGCCTGTGATCACCGGAAGAGGCGCCAGTTCCGGCGATTTCGCTTTGACCGCGATACGGTAGCTGGATTTCATGCCAGGTTCCACTATAAAACCGAGATCAGCCGGTTCGATCGACCACGAGGTGTCTTTGAATAGCGCAAACTCAAGCCTGCCGGATACCGGTTCATCGAACGGGTTTTCAATGTTGATAGATAGTGATTCGCTGATATTCCAGCCTTTGTCAGCAGCGAAAGGCCTCGGTTTTATTGCCTGAACAATCTTTGCTGTGTCCTCCAGAAGTTCGCTGTCGACAGGGATGCCCTCTTTTCGGCCGCCGTCAGCGCTTATCACTTCGAATCGCGGGTTACCGTCCCCGACTGTCACTGTCAGCATGTGCGGGAAATTACCCGCAGACGCATGTGAAACAGGGCCTGTACAGCCGGTTGTGATCGTTCTGATGCCGTCCGGTGAGCCGTAATCCATGAGCCCGTCTGCCGAGGAGGCTATGATCAGATCCACTCCCCCCCGGTCGAAAAGGGGCTTGAGTTCGCTTTTCCAAAGTATGGGATTCTCCCGCCAGACTGCGCGATGCATAAAAACCACCGTGTTCGCGCTGCGGTTGGCTGCGAGGTACTGTTCCAGCCATGCGAGCTGTTCAGTGCTCATGAATGGCCTCGTTCCGAAACCATGATCCCAGGCGCTGTCCTCGCTCGAAAGGAAAATGAATGAGCTGCCTTTCCGTGAGAACGCATACCACTGGGGACCGTAACGGTCAATGAACGCCATCTCACTGTCGTAATCGAAAACATCGTTCTGTCCGGCGAGGACATAAAGCGGACAGGACAAGGCCTCGCGGTCCTTGTCGACTGTGTCAAGGAGCGCGGCGATTCCCCCTGAAGACAATCCCGGCGGCAGCCGGTTTCCGAGATCGACCGCGAAATCGGGACTGATGGTATCGAGATGCTTGAGCATTTCGGCAAATACGGCGCCGTCATCGAGTGCAAGGCCGCTGTTTCCGAAAACGGCAAATTTGAGTGGCTCAGGGGTTTCAGCCGGTAGTATTTCACCATTTTCGCCACCGCAGGAGATGCTCGCGAGACAAATCAGGACGATGAGTGTTACGGTATATTTCATGCTTGAACTGCTCATTCGATTATGAAACGGATTCGGATTATCATGTAAGCATACTGATTAATATTAACGAAAATGAGAGGCTTATGTCGAGTATTTTCTTGCGGAAAGGTGATTTCGGGAGAATCTTTCTCATTTAATTACGGTATGACCGGATTGGCATAACAGTAACGGCAGCCGTGCGGGCAGGGCATGTCGCGGTATGAACCGATATCGCGGCTCTTTGTGCAGCGGCAGTCTTTTCTCTGGCCGCTGTCTTTCACGATGGAGGCGGGCTCACCGACAAGACGGGACAAGAGGACACCGTCGATGCATGATGAGTGGGCGATTCCCGGGACATCGACTTCCGGTTCGCAGCAGCTTTCGAGGTCGATTCCGATCTCACCGGCCAGTTCAAGAAGCATTGACGCGTAATCCTGTTTCTGCGACAGGGGCGGATCGACGATGCCGAGTTTCAGACTGTTGTTTCTGGCTTTGACCTTGCCGTAGAGGTTGAGGAAAGAGAAAATGCAGCGGGTCAGTCCGGACTCTACGGCAATTTCGGCGATCCTTCTAAATGTGTCCGGGATCATGATCGGGCCGTCATGAGTGAATACGACGGGATCAAAACGCCAGCCAACCCTTTCCGCACCGTATCGGAGCGCAAGTTCCCGCAATTGTGCAAGACGGTCTTCCAGCGGCGGGATATTCGGCTCCAGCGTGGACATGTCGTTTATTGTAAAGAGGAAATAGAGCCTGTAGTCGTGGAAAGTGCGATCGTTTTCAAGAAAAGGGCCGAAATTTTTCGACCAGAGAACAAGCGTATGTACAGAGTCCGGGTCAAGGTCAACGCGGTTTATCCTGCCGGAATAGGGATTAGGGACAAGTGCCTCTCGCCGTTTCAGGCAGTCTGTCAATCGGTCGAGATAGCATCCGGGCATGTCGGTCCGGCGCGATGCGGAGATGACCTGTTTCATGGAAACACCATATGTTTCGGGGCGTGCGTGGCCGGTTTCAGTGCTCGTGACCGTCGAAAATCCACATGGGAACAGTCGATCCTGCCCGGGTGAATCCGTGTTTCGCGTAGAAATCCACGGAGGCGCCGTCGGCCACAAGTATCTGTTGATGAAAATCACCGTAGCGCTCCTGCATGATTTTCAGCATCGCCGATCCGACACCTCTACCGTGAAAATCGGGATGCACCAGCATATGGGAATAATACACAACGAGAGCACCGTCGGAAATAGCATTTCCGATGCCGACCAGCCTGTCGCCGCTCCATGCCGAGAGAAGTGTGTGCGAATTGATCAGCGCCTGATGGAGTTGTTCCGGTTTGTCGGCGGATGACCAGTTATTGGCACGGTAGAGTTCGATTATCCGCTCACACGGTATCTCACGTGTATCACGTATTTCGAATGTAAAAGCGCCATCATCGGATTGTATAGTTTTCAGGCTCATTGTTACTTACGGGACTCCTGTTTATGGATTTCAGCTTGATATGGTTTCAGGCCCAGATCAGAATGCTGTAATGATCAGCAGTGTGCCGACTACAAAGAAGACCACTGCAAGGATGAGCTTGACCGTTGCCGTGCGCGTTTCCATCTTTTTCGCGATCATCTGCGATGACATGCCGTAATACACGAAAGCGAAAACGATGAGAAGCGGCAGGATGAAGCAGAGGTTGTAGAGCAGGAGGTAGAGCACTGCGATAGAGGTGATACCCTCTTGTTTCGCGACAAGCGTTATCGCGGGGAGATATATCTGGCCCGTACAGGCGAATTCGAGGATAGACACCATAAAACCGGCGATAAAGGCGCCTGCAATAAAACTTTCCATGCGGGCTTTTTCGCGGATGGTGGCGTGAATTCTCTTTTTCAGGAATGCGGGAAGCTGGAGGGCCATGTCTTTTACATCGCCTTTCCGCGCCTTGAAATAATCGCTTATGCTCATGACACCGAATATGATGCAGAGCGCGCCTGTGCCGCCGAATATGATCTTTGCCAGAATATCGAAATGCGCCATGCCCTGTATGACCTTGAAGAATCCGAGGCCGACAAGGAAATAGGTGATGAACACGGATGCCGCGAAACTGAGGCCGACAACGAGGATTTCACGGCCTTTCCTGCCGACCATGCTCAGGTAGGATACGAAAAAGAGGATGGTGGCGAATGCACATGGATTGACACCGTCGGCAAGCCCCGCCAGCATAATAGCCAGCACCGTGAACTGGTCGAAGAGACTGGAGATACGGTCGCGTACCTGTTCGAGATCTTCGTCTGTGATATTCCGCCAGAACGGTTTCGAGCCCGTTTCCGCGTATTTGCCTATCAGGGCGCTTATCGTGCGCAGCGACATATCATCGTCGAGAACGACATCGTCGCCGATGAACAGCATCGGTGTGCTCATCAGTTTGTTGTCCGGAATACTGGCACGGATGCCGAGAGCTGTTGCAAGAAGTTTCGGACGTTCCTCGCCGATATCAAAGACATCGACAGTGAGATATTTATGGCTTTTTTTCAGGCGCTCGATGATTTCTTCGGCCCGGCCGCATTCCTTGCAGCCCTGCTTGAAGAAATAGACCGCGTAGACCGGTGCATCTTCTTTTGTTTTGACCTGCACGAAAGGTTCCGGTTTACGGGCAAGCACTTCGCGGTTGACAGCCCGCATAGAGTCCGGGTTGGCAAGGTAGGTCTCGACCAGTGTTTCAAGCCGCATGGCTACAGGATTTTCGCCCTCGAGCATGGTGCCTAAGAAATAAACGGCGGGATATTCTTTCTGGTCCTCGGGGAACTGGAGACGATCCTCGAGAGCGAAGAGGGAGTCGATATTGGCCTCAACCTCGACATCCATCTCTTTGAAATTGATGACGGAGCCGTATTTTTCAAGGAAACCGGGGATGAATTCCTTCTTGATCAACCTGCAATGGTCACAGTCCTGCGAATAGAAAAAGAGCATTTCCGGTTTTTCATCGGCTGTTGACAGGGCTGCGTTCCAGAGCAGCATGGCGATCATAAGAAGAAAAATACTACGAGTTCTCATCTGTCCCATTCCCTCTATTGTTTACAGTTCGATTAGTTCTTTCGGCATACGGGTGAGATTCCTGATACCGTCCCCGTCCACAACTACCATATCCTCGATTCTGATGCCGCCCTGACCCTCGAGATAAACGCCCGGCTCTACAGTGACAACCATGCCGGTTTCGAGCACTGTATCCGAGCTTTTCGAGAGTGTGGGGTGTTCATGAATATCGAGACCGACGCCGTGGCCGAGCGAATGGATGAAATGCTCTCCATAGCCGTGCTCGTCGATGAATGTACGTGCCAGACTGTCAGCTTCGCTGCCGCTGATACCTTTCTTGATGCCCTTGATAGCATGCTCCTGGGCACCCAATACTGCCGCATATATGCTTTTTGTCTGCTCATCGGCTTTTCCGAAAACATAACTTCGGGTCATGTCGGAAGCGTAACCCTCCACGACTGTGCCCATATCGAAAAGGACGATATCGCCATGTTTAAGTTTTCTACTGCCGGGGCGGGCATGTGGTTTAGAGGAATTTTCACCGAATGCCGCTATTGTGTCGAATGAGGCTTTCTCGCCGCCCTTTTTTTTGAAACGGTATTCAATTTCGGCGGCAATTTCGATTTCGGTGACACCCTCCCTGAGCTCGGCGATAATGCTTTCCAGTACGGTTTCCGCGATCCGCTGGGCTGTATCAATTTTTACGATCTCGTCTTCGGTTTTGACAGACCTCAGCGATTTCAGGATGTCATTTTCGTGGGCGAAGGTGCTGTCGGTGAATGCTTCCACCATTTTCGTGTACTCATGGCAGGTGAGCACCAGGGGATCATAGCCGATCCGTTTTCCCCAGAAATCCTTACCAAGCGCATGCATTTCGGGGAATATACGTTTTTTGACCTCGACGATCTCGATCTCGTTTCCGGGAAGCTGACGGGCTTCTTCAGCGTAGAGGGAGGAGGTGAAAAAGAACGGTTTCCCGCTGCCGATGGCCAGGAATCCGTAGTCTCCGGCAAATCCTGTCAGGTAGCGAATATCGGTGAGTTTGCT
Organism: Candidatus Latescibacterota bacterium; assembly: GCA_963668435.2. Classification (GTDB taxonomy): domain Bacteria; phylum Latescibacterota; class Latescibacteria; order Latescibacterales; family Latescibacteraceae. The sequence goes on along the minus strand of CAXXSC010000008.1, from coordinate 1,173,934 downwards.
GACAATGAGGGAATCCAGGCCGGATTCCCCCAGTCGTTTCTGTACCGCATGAATAGCTGTTTTGTTCATCATCAATCCATTTCGTCCCGCAGCCTCTGTTTCAGCTCTTCGATACGGCTGGCGATCTCTGTTTTTCCGGGATTGCCGGCGAGTATGTTTTCGTAGGTCTGTATTGCCTGTTCTATAAGGCCCTGAGAGGCGAAAATTTCCGCCATCGTCGCATTTGCCTCGTTGAGAGGCGATTTATCCTGCGATGGCGGCACGGATATTTCCGCAGTTTCAATAGCGCTTTCTTCCACTGACGGCTCGCTTTTTTCTGCGGAAGGGCTTTCCGGTTCAAACGCCATTTCATATTTCATTATCAGATCTTCAAGGCTTTCGCCTGAGCTGTCGCTTGCCGGTGCCGCGGTCTTTTCGGTTTCCGCTACTGGTTCCGAAGGAGTGATATCCTCCCCGGAGAGATCATAAACATCATCCTCGACCGATGGCGTCAATACTTCGGTTTCGACAGCGTTTGCTCTGCCAAGATTGACAGCGCGTTCGATACTTTCATCGACCGGAGGTTTATCCTCTTCGCTGTCAGGCTCCGAATAGTTTTCGATGTCGAGATCTTCATCATCGCTGATATCATAATCGGGTTCCGGTGCGGATTCAAGCATTGTTTCTACGATCGATACACTTTCCTCGTCATAGTCGTTTTCTGGAGTCTCTGATAGCTTGACCTCTTCTTCCGTGTCAACTTCACCCGATATGTCGGAATCGGTGATTTCCTCATCCTCTTCCGTCAGGATGTTTGACAACACATCGGTTTCGTCATCTCCATCCTCGGCTGCGTCCATTGAATCAAGCTGTGAAAGGTAGTCGGGACTGTCTGCCTGCATTTCGCTTTCGTCGCTATCCATTTCAAATGCGGTTTCGGCGATATCTTCCTCGGGAGGCTCCGGTGTTTCTTCCGTGCCGATATCTATGCCGCCGATATTTTCCAAACCGCTCCGAACCTGTTCGCTTTCTGTTTCAGGCATGGCCTCCGCGACACTTTCGGGCAAGTCGTCAAGGCTGGCTTCGCCTGGCTCTTCGAGATCAACAGCCATAGTTTCGCTATCGAGCCCTTCCTCCTCACGGATTATGGCCTCCATGCTGTCACTGTCATCTGTATCTTTCGTTTCAATGGAAAAATCCGAAAGAACATCGGAGTAGTCTATGCCTTCGCGTGTTTCGAGGTGTAGTTCATCCTCGCTGTCGGGTTTTCCATCGGCTTTTTCGCTGAGGATGCTGATCTCCTCGTGTGAAAGATCACCGAAAACTCCGTCGGATTCATGCGGTTCCGTTGACATTTCTTCGGGAAGTTTTTCATTCGCCATGCTGTCACTGTCAATTTCGATACCCGTATCGGCGATCAGGTCGTCCATGTCTGTATCGGCGGGCGCTTCCTGCATGGCCATCAGTTCCGCGCGTTCCTCGGCTGTCAGCACCGGCTCATCCTCGGTCACTTCGTCATAGTCGAAACTCTTTCCGAGGATATCTTTTTCCTCATCGATGTCAAGGGGCTTGACAATGCTGGGCTGGTCACCGCTTCCCGGCCCCACCGTACTCAGTTCAATCGCCGAACTCGTGCGGACATCTTCTTCGACAATCTGGCTGACTTCTTCCAGATAAGAAGTGCCTTCATCTGAGTCAGGAATTGCACTTTCGTCATCCTCATCTATGGCACTTTCCATGTCGGGAACGGTTGCACTTTCGTCATCCTCAATGGAGGAAAGGTTCATATCATCCATTTCTTCCGATTCGTCTGAAAGCGCTGTTTCATTTTCGAGAGTGTCTTCCGCGTTGTCTTCAATTTCTACGCTTGCACTATCGTCACTGCCCGGAGTTTCATCGATCAGGGAGGAAAATTCTTCATCACTGCTTTCGGTCAATTCAACAGTTTCATCGACCTGGGGCACATCGATAATGCTATCGAGATCAAGTTCTTTTTCCACCGTGGCGGCCTCGATCTCGTCCTCTGACAGGATTGGCGCCTCCTCGTCGATAAGCGAGACAAATTCATCACTGCCGTCCTCGCTCTCGGAATCTTCGTCGATCAGGTCCTCGATACTGCTTTCGGAAACGACTTCCTCTTCGGAGGACTGCTCGGCGGTGGTGTCTTCTTCAAGCATGTCGCCGGCGAGGTCGGCAAAAGAGGGCATTGCGGCTGTATCATCTTCGGATCCAACGGTTTCAAGTGCACTGTCGTAAGACGCGAGCCCCGGCGCGGTCGTTGCGGCTTCACTGCTGTAATCCTCGTCGGCGACGGCTGAGTCATCAGGCGTTTCGAGAGATATTCCGGCGGCTGTTTCATCCGTCCCGCTCTCTGCCATGCCGTCCTCGAAGAAATCGGTTTCATCAACTTCTTCGTTTTCTTCAATACGTTCCTGGACGGCCTCGACTCCTGCCACCATGAGAATTTCACTGGTGATTTCTTTCTCGAAATCCTCGTCGAATTCCGGTTCAGCCGCGATGTTTTCTTCTGTGTCGGTATCGGCGGGCGCAGTGTCGGGAATGTCGCTGTCTTCAGCTGTGCCTGTATCGGTTTCCTCTTCAGATACGCCGCCATACAGAGCCGTGAGATCATCAATATCTGTTGCCGTATCATCTGCCTCAGCGACTTCGGGTTCGGGCGTAATAGTCATTTGGGAGGCAATGTCACCTGTTTCAGGTGTTTCGCTGCCACCGGTTTCGTCGGACGATTCTTCATCGAAAAGGGCGTCGAATTCCTCATCACTCACGTCGGGGAGATCGAAGTCTTTGCTCTTTTCATCCGATTCGGGTTCCGTCGGCACTGCTTCTTCGGTGATTTCTGTATCAATTCCGGTATCGCTGACATCTTCGGAAGTCGCTTCATCACTGACGTCTTCCTCTATGCCGAGGTCACTCAGGTCAGTTGCATCGACAGCACTTTCGCTTTCCATTTCGCCAGAAAGAGTGTCCGGCTCGATCTCAGTATCCATTTCAGATATCGGTTCTTCGGGCACATCTTCCGTCATCTCAGGCATTGCGGCATCAAGCGTTACGCTTTCTTCCTCAGCTGCGGTGCTCTCGAATTCATCGATAGCAGCTTCGTTTTCATCCAATTCACTCGCATCTGTGAGCGCGGACTCATCTGTTTCTATTTCATCGAGTTCCGCCCCGGGCATTTCCTCTGCCTCGGTTTCTGCCGCCATGATGCTTTCGAGATCAATGTCTCCGCTGTCTGTGACATCTTCCTCGAGTTCAGTGGATGTTTCCGTTTCCACGGTATCCTGCTCGGGCATTTCGTCGATATCCGCCGATTCTTCCGGAGCCGTATCTTCCGCCAGCAGGCTTTCGAGATCATCCGTATACACATCTTCCGTTGCGGACGGTGTTTCTATCACGTTGTCTTCTTCGTATGAGGAAATTTCTGTCGCCATGAGCTCTTCATCCGATGAGATCGCACTTTCATCCTCGGAAACGGCCTCAGCCATCGGCTCTTCAAGCTTCTGCGAAGTGTCATCGGCGGGCTCTTCCATGTCGGTGTCATCGGCCGTGAAAGCTTCGATTTCAGCCATGCCGGTGATAAGAGTCTGCGTTTCCTGGTCTTCCTCGACCGGCTCGCTTTCTGCCGGGGGATGTGGTGCTATCTGGGTTGCGCTGCCGTCGAGTTGTGAAAGCGCCATTTCCGATTGATCGGAAAGCATCAGGTCCTCGGCGGCTTTTTTAAGCTCGACCGCTTCTTCATAGGAACTCTTGACCGCATCGTTGTTTGGATCGAACTGATAGGCGGACCAGAGATAACGCATGGCTTTTTCAGGATGTTCATTCTTCAGGTAGAATCTGCCGACTGTCAAAAGGTCACGCGGCATCTGGGGATCGTATGAGATAGCTTTTTCAAGAGCCTCGATCGCGCCGTTCTCGTCTTCTTTCATCAGCAGAACAGAACCGAGCACTGAATGCGCGGCGGCATTGTTCGGATCAGCGTCGATTCCTTTTTTCAGTATAGAAAGCGCTTCATCGATGTTCCCGCTCTTGGCCAGCGTATCCGCGTGCCAGGGGAATTTCGCCGCAGACGGATTCTTATGGATATAATCGTCCAGTTCGGGCACGGGTATCACCCCCTAGGATTGTAGGTAAGTGGTTCGTAAATTAATACTACTATAATACTATTCACTCCTCCAATATGTCAAATACTAAATCATCATGTTGACTTCACAGGGTCAAGCACCTAATTTGTCCGTATGACGAAACGATTTACATCTATCGACACGCTGATCCCTGCCGCATGGCCTGCAATGACCGCGTCATTCATGTTCGGGATCGGGATTATCGCCGCTTTTTATGCCGGAACATCGGCATTGGCGATCCCCTTTGCCGTGCTGGCTGTTTTGTCAGGCGGACTGTCGCTTGTGCTGAAAGGGGCGAGGGCCGATACAGCGTCATGCCTGCTCATGCTGTTCAGCGGTTCTTTTGCTGTTGTAATGGCCGGGGAATGCCGGACGCCGATGGTTTTCGGTGACGATGATGTTGGCTGCCATGCCTATGTCGAGGGGACTGTCCACGGCTCTGGAAGACTTCGGAACGGTGCGTTTCATTTTACCGTCGATGTCGAAAAACTTCATTTCGAGGGAAACGCTCCGGTATGCGGACAGTTGCTTTCCTGTGCCGCCTATCAGAGCGGAGAGATACTTCCCGAGGGCGCGGATGTCGCCGTTTTCGGTACGGTGAAACGAAGGCGTCTGCCGCTGAGTGCTTATTCATCACGATATGGAAGCGGCGAATTCAGGCTTATTCTCGACAGCGATGATCCGGCTCCTAAAATCATTCGTGAGGGCAATGGCCTTGCCGCAAATCTCAGGAATCATCTCAGGGAGCTTGCGGGTTTGCTCGGTTTCGATGAAAACACTTCCGTTTTCAGGGCAATGACATTCGGTGATACTGCCGGCCTTGATGCCGCACAACGCTTACTGTTCAGCCGGGCGGGAATGGCCCATGTCCTCGCCGTTTCCGGGCTCCATGCAGGAATTGTCGCGGCGGCGGCAGCGCTGCTTGCGGGCCTTTTCGGGCTCTCCGGGTACAGGAAAAGCCTTGCCGTTGTCACGGTTGTTGTACTGTATGCACTGCTCTGCGGTCTCAGGCCGCCGATTGTCAGGGCCGCAGTGATGCTGATTGCACTATCGTTCGCGCCGCTTGCAGGAAGGAAAGGGCAGGCTGAAAATATCCTGTTTTTTGCGCTGCTCCTGATCCTTGCCATTATGCCCGCCAGTCTGTTTGGCGCCTCGCTCCAACTTTCATTTACCGCGGTTTGGGGGCTCATTGTGCTGAATGTGCCTTTTCGCCGTCTTCGTCCGCGCGGCTGGACTGGCAGGCTGTGCGACCTGCTGTTTGTTTCTGTTGTCGCCTCAGCCATGACCGCGCCGTTGACAGCGTTTCATTTCGGTTCTGTTCCGCTGTATGGTGTTGCCGCCAATGTATTTGCAGTACCGCTGACTTTTCTGATTGTGCCTGTGGGGCTTTTTTCGCTGTTAATTGCGGCTTTTTATCCGGTTCTTTTACCCTTTGCCCGGTTTGTCGCTTTTCCGGCGGTAGTCCTTCTCGAATTCCTTCAGCGGACAGCGCACTTTTTCCAGGGGCTGCCGTTATCAGAACTTCATTTTGGTGCAGTGCCGTTTTTGCTGCTTGGCGGATTGTTCGTCACTTTTTATCTCATATCCCGCTCGCAGGGAAGGCCATCTTTTGCGCGGGCCGCTGTCTATGTGCCTTTATGCTGCATGCTTGTGATTGCCTGGCTGCCGCTCGTGCCTGCTGGAATTGTGCCGGGCCATGAGTCCCGTACCGTTTTTTTCGATGTGGGGCAGGGGGATGCTGCACTGGTCAGGGCCTCGGATGGAAGCGCCTTTCTCATCGACACCGGACCGGTATACTCCTCCTACGATGCCGCGAAAGCAATGATCCTACCCAGTCTCGATAATATGGGTGTTAAAAGGCTCGATGCCCTTGTGATCAGCCATCTTCACGAGGATCATTTCGGCGGCTTGTCGTCGGTTCTGGAGGGGATAGAGGTCGATCGAATTTTTGCCGCAAACAGCGCCGTGGAACAGTTGAAAGCAATGACCGGCCGCGAGGTCTCAGGGCTTGCCGCCGGCGATTCGCTGGCATTCAGCGATGGTGGCTGTCTCGTGCTTTCTCCGCTGGCGGAGGTGCAGAATACCGGGGGGCGTTCGGGAGAAAACGACCGCTCGCTAGTCATGCGGTTCAGCCTCTCGGGGAACCGTATACTCATGTGCGGTGATATTGAACCGCTCATGCAGCACCGTCTTATGTGCTGGAAAGAATGTCTCGCCGCTGATATTCTGAAAGTGCCTCATCATGGTGCGAAAGGGCTCGATCCCGGTTTCTGTGAGACCGTCAATGCAAAAACAGCCTTTATTTCATGCGGCCTCGGCAACCGTTTCGGCCATCCTGCAGGAGAGACATTGACAGTGCTTGCGGAAAGTGGTGCATCTGTATGGCGAAGTGACCGTAACGGCAGTCTTTCCAGGGCGCTCGAGCTCACAGACAGCGCTTTTCGATGAATATGGCGCAAAACAGGATAAATGTATTATATTACATTGTTATGTCGAAACATTATCTGCAAGCGTCAGTCTATAATGGACAAGTCAAAATGGAATTATACTGTGGAATGGAATAGATACAGATCATCGGGAATCAAGGGTACTGCATGGAAAACAATTTTAACGGCTTTCGTGCTGATGACGATGCTTTTGCCCATGCTGACAGCAGCCGCCGAATTTACCATTGAGTATAAAGACGGCCAGGTTGTCCGTGACTATCCCGATGGAAGCCGTCCGCTTATCGGTCTTGCTCTTTCCGGCGGTGGTGCTCGTGGTATGGCGCATATTGGTGTCATCGAGGTGTTCAACGAGCACGGCATTCCGATCGACCGGATCGCCGGAACCTCGATGGGCAGTATCGTCGGCGGTCTCTATGCCGCCGGTTACAGCACCGATGCCATGAAAGATATTATCAACGATATTGACTGGTCCGAGACATTCAGCAATGAGCCACGGCGGCGCAGTTCCTATATCAGCGAAAAGACAATCCGCGAGTGGCCCCTTTTCGAATTGCGTTTCCAGGGCTTGAAAGCGGCGATCCCTTCGAGCCTCTCCTCGGGACAGCGGATCAGTCAGCTCCTGACCTGGCTGACACTCGGTCCGACTTTTTCCTGTGACCGTGATTTCAGCCGGCTTCCCATACCGTTTCGCTCAGTGACCACCGATCTCGATACCGGTGAGTCGGTTGTCCTCTCCTCCGGAAATCTTGGGCAGGCGATCCAGGCATCGAGCACTGTGCCGCTGCTTTTTTCGCCTGTCGTGATCCAGGGGCGCTCACTGGTGGATGGCGGGCTCAAGGACAATCTGCCGGTCGATACTGTGCGCGATATGGGCGGCGACATCGTTGTCGCGGTCTCAATAGACGAAAGCCTTCACGACAGCGGCGATCTCGACAATCCGCTCAATGTGGCCGACCAGGTCTCCAGCATCCTCATGCGCAACATTACCCAGCTTTCACGTGATGCCGCCGATGTGCTGGTCGTGCCGGATGTCGAGGGCTACAGTTCGTCAGAATTCAGCAGGATGGAAGGGCTCATCGAAATGGGGCGCCAATCGGCGGAAAAAGCTGTCCCGGAGCTTCAGTCGAAAATTGACAGTGCCAAGGCGAACTCGGAAAAAATGCATTTCAGCGAGCTTGTTGTCATGCCAGAAAGCGACAGAAATTTTGTCATGGATTTTTACGGAAGCATTACCGGCGGAAGAGATAATATCACAGCTTCCGACATCGCCGACCTTCTGGAAAAGCTTTGGGATAGTGGGCATTACAGCCGGATCAACGCTGTGACGGACAGGTCGGGAGACAGGCTCACGATCCAGTGCCAGAGAGTGCCGGAACGTGTCGATATCCGTTTCGATACCTTTGACACACAGCGCGGTGTACCCGCGGAAATGACATTTGGAAATGTCATTGGCGGAAAACTGGCGATGCAGGATATCGCGGCATCGATCGATTCGCTCATGATCGCTGTGAAACATGGCGGCTTCTCTTTAGCGGAAATCGGCGGGGGAGAATATGACAACGAAACAGCACACATGACTATCGATGTCCATGTTCCGAAAGTCACACGGATTACCATTCCCAAAAATCTCAAATCGCGGAACAGCCTTGTCAAAAGAGAGCTTCTGATTCATGAAGGCGATGTGCTGGATATGAGTATTCTGCTCAGAACTGTCGAGAACCTGTATGGCACCAACCTGTTCCAGTCGGTAATCGTCGATGTCGGCCGTTATCAGGATGGTGTCAGCCTTGCATTTCTCCTTGATGAAAAACAGTACACGGTTGCGCGTTTCGGCCTTCATTATGACGAGTATTACACAACAGAGGGCCGCTTGATGCTGACAAAGGAGAATATCCTCGGTTTCGGAGGCCGTTTTATCGTGACCGGGCATACTGGCAAGCGACGTCAGCTTTTCACTGTCGAGAACATGCTGCCCAGAATATACAATTCGTTATATACGTTCAGCGCGAAAATATTCAGCAGCCGTGCGCTCCGTGCGTATTATTTCAACGCGGACGAGAGTTACGATTACAAGGATGAGCGTATCGGTACTCTCTTCTCGCTGGGACAGCAGATGGACAAACTTGGAAACGCGATGCTGCAGCTCAGGAGTGAGACAATTCGGACTGGATTTTCACCGGAATCGACCATGAAGGATGAAAAGAAGGAATTCCGCAGTATCGTAGTCCGGACCATTATCGACAGTTATGACCGTTATCCATTCCCGCACAGCGGTTTTCTGAACCAGATATTCATTGAAAGCTCGACCCATGAACTTCTCGGCGGCTCTGAACAGTATGTGAAACTGTTCTGGAATTACTCTCAGGTGATGACTTTGGCGAAAAAGCATACGTTCACCGCGGCACTTTCACTGGGTACCGCCGACACCTCCACGCCAGAAATCGAGGAGTTCACGCTCGGTGGCACACCCACACGGCTCAACTGCTACAATCCTGATACCGGCGCCTCACATTTCTATGCCGATTTTCCCGGTCTTGCCGACGAGGAGCGCCGCGGCAACAGGCTGGCGGTGGGCAGGCTCGGCTACCGACTTTTCATTCCACGCGCTTTTTATCTCGATCTGACCTATGCTGTCGGCAATGTCTGGCCGCGCGGCTCGGTAATCAGGGCCGACACGATGCTGCAAGCCTATGGTGTGATGGGGTCGTTCGTGACATTCATGGGGCCGCTGTCGTTCGGTTGGGGTATAACTTCCGAGGGCAACGACCGTATGTATCTCACATCGGGCTGGGAGTTCTGAGAGGATTGGCAGGTTCATTCCGTGCAAAGAGTCTGCATCGGCTGAGTGGTGTTATCCCCGCTCAGCCGTTTTCTTTTCCGGGCCTGCCGAGTGTGTTTTTGAGTTCCGACAATGTTTCCCTGCTGATACTTCCGCGCTTGTTGGCGATAGCCCCGGCTATCTGTCCGAGAATCCTGTAGGCGTCACCATAATTTTTATCGATCGCATCGATAACTTCTAGATGGCGTTCGATCACCTCGATATCACCACGCGCCGCTGGCCCGGTAAGTGCTTGTCCGGGAGAGCTTTCGAAACAGTTGGCGATGCTTTTTTTCGCCAGCGGACGGAGCAATGCTTTCGCCGTTTCGATGTCGCAGTCAGCGCCTGCGGCAAGTGATTCGGCTATCTCGAGCAGCACAGCGCTGTAGTTTGAGGTCACCGTCATCGCCGCATGAAGCAGCACACGCTGTTCAGGCGACATTTCAAGGGCGTGCGCGTGAAGGTCCTGTGCCAGCGAGTGTCCTGCCTGACAAGCTCGTTCATCGCCCTCCAGATCGAAATAAATATCCTCGAAAACCGATCTGTCCTCGATTCCAGCGGCGAAAGTCTGTGCCGGGTGAAACGCGAGTGTCGACGCGTGCTTCTCTCTCATGCTTTTCATGATGTCGGAACCCAGCGCCCCGCTCAGGTGGACTGCGATTGTGGCATCCGGAACGATCTTGCCTGCTGCGGCAATTGCGTCGGCGACAGGGCTGATCTCGCTGTCCGGTACGGTGACGAAAATGAGCCCATTGACCGGGGGAAGAAGGGCAATATTAACGCCGTATTGGCGGGCATCTACTTTTGTGGCGAGACGTTCAGCGTCTGTCGGATCTTTGGAAACGATCGTGTCGAAACGGTAACCGGCATTGTGAAGGGCGATGGCGAGAGCACCTCCGGCCCGTCCGGCGCCGATAAGGGCGCAGGGGAGATCGCGCGTGTTCATTTCAGCATTTCCGAGCGAATGTAGGTGGAGAGAATATCGAATATTTCACGGTTTTTTCCCGAGGACCAGGGCAGTGCAAGGCGATATATTTTGCCATCGAATCCGAGTATCAGCACTGTTTTCCGCGTGATCAGCATACCGCTGCTGGATATCGTGCAGGTGTCTATACGGGCGAGGTCAACCGCTGTCGTGTCGCCGTTATTCCTGCCGATAATAAGACGTCTGTCACTGAGGATAAGGTCACAGGGTTGGGCTTTCTCACTGCTGCGGGCACTTCCCTCTTTAATGGTCGGGCCCGGCGTGATCATATTGCCGCGCGGGAACGCGATGAGCATTTCCTCGCCCTGTTCGAGGCTGTAGCCAAGTGCGCCGAGCCAGGTGGCGTAGCTGTTTTCCATGATATCGAATGGCCTGAGATCGTCCCTGGCCTGATTGACCGTTTCAGCCTTTGCTTTTTCGATGTCGGCTCCGCAATGGGGGCATTCGTTCGATATGGTGTCGAAAAGCGAACCGCAGCCGTGGCATTTGCGGTACAGGGGCTTATCGCAGTTCGTGCAGAAACGGCGTTCTTTAGCGTTCGCCTCGCCGCAGAACGGACAGTTGATGCTGTCGGCTAAGCTCACGTGCGGGCGCTGTTCCTGCATATCCAATGTGCCTGCGTTTTCCCGTTTCGCGCTGGAAGCCGCTTCCGGATGCGGCTTTTTTGAACGTGCCGGATTCGAGGCTCTGCCAGAATCCAGAGCCATGTCCTGTGATTTCATGAACGCATAATAATGGTAGCCGTCGCCGGAGGAGTCCATGTCGCGGCATGCGGTCGAGACCTCGACAAACCCGATGCGCCTCACCCCTTTGGAATAGCCGATAACGAGGCAGAGGTCTGCCACCGCGCAGGCGACTCTCGGGCAGCCGTCGGAATAGTTATAGATGCCCTCGTAGGCGTCCTCGGTGAAAATATCTGTCGAAGCGCCCACCTGTTGCAGGCGAAATCGGATAAGCCCGCGTGTGTCGTTGAAATCGAGATTGCGGAGAAAAAAACGGACGGGAAGACGCTGCCAGAATTCAGGCATGTCTCTGAGCACCGAGTCCAGCGGTTTCTGGCCGGAGAAAATGAAAGTCAGCAGGAACGCGTCGGCAACGCAGAAATTGAGGAGGATGCGCAGTTCTCCGAGGATGTCGGGGCGCTCTTTCAGCATCTGCCCCTCATCGACGATCACCACGACCTTGATGTTTTCGTTATAGAGCTCGTAGAGACGGTCGCGCAGCCCGTTCAGCGCCCGGATCTTTTCATCCGTGTGCAGTTCACCGCCGAGCTGACGGGAAATTTCGCCGATCATTTCAATAGGGGCGAGCGTCGGGTGATCGATGAACACCACCCTGACCTTGCCGCCATAATAATCGTCGAGATCGTTCTTCAATCGTCCCAGTATCGAGGTTTTCCCGTTCCCGGCGTTATCGGAAACGAGCAGCGCGCCACCTTTCTGCGAGAAAATGGCGTATTTGAGCCGCATCAGGCATTCCGAATGCTGTGACGAAAGATAGAGCATATCAGGATCGGGCGTCAGCGAAAACGGCGCCTTCGTTATGCTCCAGTACTGAAGATAATCCTCTGCCATGCAGATTTCTCCAATGCCTTTGCCTCATTACCGTTTTTCGGAAAGACCGGTGAGGTCGTGAATAATATCCCTGACAGCCGCGGCGATTTCGCGTTTGCTTTCGCAACGTTTAAGGACAGCGCCGTTTTTGCCGATAATGAGCGCTTCATGACGGTCCGGGCCCACTTTTTCGAGATCATTGGCCACGACAGCGTCGATATGGTACTTTTCAAGTGATTCGACCGCCCTGTCGATCAGTTCTGATTCAGTCACTCCCGATTCGAGCTTGAAACCGATAACTGCCGCATCTGGCAGGAGAGATCGGATGATCGGCGTCACTTTCGGTGTCCGTTTCAGCGTGAGTGTCCAGCTGTACTGGCCGGATTTCTTCTTTTCGGCCAGACGTGTTTCCGGCTGATAGTCGAGTACCGCCATCGCGTGGACAACTGCGGCGATCTTTTTGTCGCTGCAGACCGTTTCGACAGCGGTAATGAGATCGTCAACCGTCTCGATTTCGATATTGTCGATCAAGTCCGGCCAGCTGGTGCTGTGCTGGCTTCCGGCGCCAAAAATATGGCTGACCGTACATCCCGATCCGGCGAGTGCTTCAACAATTTCTCTGCCGAGAGCGCCGCTCGAGGTGTTTGCAATATAGCGAATGCGATCGAAATAGGCGCGTGTCGGGCCGGATGTTACGAGAATCCATTCCTGCATATTATTCGTTCATCGTTTAAAACGTGTCTGTCTGTCGAGACGATCAACAAGGGCTTTCAGTTCTGGTTCAATTTTTTCCATGATAATAAGAAGGCTGTCGATGTCGTCCTCTGAAATAACATCTTTCGAAAAGGCGCGGCGGAGTATCGAGCGGATTTCGAAGTACTGCGATCTGGCGCGGCGGCCATAATCAAGCCGTTCTTTGGGCAGGCCGGTCACCGTGGCACGTGATACGTAATCGGCAAATACATCAGCAGAACGTGACAGCTCGTCACCAAACGTTTCGCGTTCCCAGTTTCCCCAGTCGGCGACAATTTTCCATATACGTCCCGCGAGGATTTTCGCTGCCATATGAAGTTCGGCGCCAATGACATCTGAATCGCGTTTCATGACCGGGTCCCGGATAGTATAAAGGTGCCACTGCTGGCTAAATGTTTTCTCCCATGATCACATGCAGGGGATTGTCAAACATGTACTTGTCGGCAATATCATCGTCAAAGGCATCGACAACCATATGCCATGCCTTGTCAAGATTGAACTTGCGCCGCCGCATGTCGTGGGCATCCGAAGCTATGAAAGTGGCAAGCCCGTTTTCCAGGATTTCCCAGACGAATTTCTTTGTTTTGCTACCGAAATTACCAACAAGGCTTCCGGCGTTCACCTGAAGGAGTATGCCGATGTTTGTCAGGTCGCGCAGCAGTTCGATATCGCCGACAATGGGGCCGACACGCTCCGGATGAGCGAAAATAGGGCGTTTGCCTTGCTGGATAATACCATGCAGCGTTTCCTCGAAATGTTTCGGGAAATGGGTCAGCGTGGTCTCGACCAGGAAGTAGCGTCCCATACCGCGATACGTACCGATTGGAGATTCGAGAATTTCCTCGATGCCGAACTGGAAATTGATTTCCGCGCCAAGGTAGAGATCGACATTGATCTCCGCGTCCTGTACCGCTTCGCTGAGCCTCTTGAAACGCGACAGAACGAGGTCCTCATTCTGAAGGCTGTCGAGAACATGAGGCGTCGCGCAGATAGCCCGGACCCCGTTCTCGGAAGCGTACTTGATCATTTCCAGGGCCATTTCAAGGGATTCAGGGCCGTCGTCGACACCATTCAGAATATGGCTGTGAAGATCGATATACATGACATCCCCGTTTCTATGCTGTGTACTGGCTGAAGTCGCTGATACTCCGGCAGTCCCCGTTCTTACTGACAGGATGTGTCCGCCGGATATTTTTCAATGAAGGCATAATCCTCCATGAAAAGAATATAGTGCTTTTATTTTCTGGAACATAGCAAAATATCAAAGACAGGTGCTTGCATATATCAGGAATACAAGCTGTGCAGGAAGTGATTCAAAGGGGCAAAAGCCGTTTGAAATGATCTGTGGAAGTCCGGCTGGTTTCAGCCGTAATGAGCGGCTTTAACAAATGATGCGAGGTTGGCGCTGTCATTATCCTCAAAATGGTTGCCGACAACGACAAAAGATGCGCCCGCCGAGACTTTTTCAGCGACTGTCTCAGGTGCGCGGATACCGCCGCCGACGATAACCGGGATGTCTACCGACGATGAGACAGCGCTGATCATCTCGCAGGGAACGGAGTATTTTGCCCCGCTCCCTGCTTCGAGATAGATCATTTTCATGCCGAAAAGCTCTGCCGCCATGGCATGTGAGACAGCGATATCGGCCTTGTGCGAAGGGATCGGCCGGGTATTGGACATGTATTCCACCGAGGTCATGCGGCCTGATTCGATCAGAAGGTAGGCGGTTGAAATTGCCTCGAGACCAATACTTTTTATCCGCGGGGCGCTTCTGACCTGTTCGCCAATAATCAGTTCCGGATTCCTGCCCGAAAGAAGCGAGAGGAAGAGGATGGCGTCGGCCGCTTTCGTGACCTGGCCTTTCTCTCCGGGAAAGATTATGACCGGCACATCGGATACCTCGGCAATTGCCGCGACCTGCTCGTCGAAAGAACTGCCCATCATGAGGCTTGTACCCACCAGAAGGGCGTCGACACCGGCATCGACACAGCGTTTCGCATGATCGCGGGTCGCCTGTGTGTCGGCACGGTCGGGATCGAGCAGCACGAAAAATCCCCCACCATTCGTCCGTTTAGTCTCGAGAAGGTATTCGTATACGCCTGTGTCTTTCGAAAAAGCCATGTTTCCCCATCGCTGTCTGTGTGATGTTTCCATGTCTTTGTTCGCTGCAGCTGAATATCAGAGCATTGCCTTGATTTCGTCTGCCGCGGAGGCCAGCGCATCGTCGAGCATGTCGACATTCTTGCCGCCAGCCATTGCCATATGCGGTTTGCCGCCGCCGGAGCCGCCGACCTTTTCGGCGACTTTCTTGACAATATCGCCAGCCTTGAGCCCCTTCTCCTTGATAAGGTCGTCCGTGACAGTCACCACGATAGTGACCTTGTCATTGATAGCGGCACCGAGAACGCCTACGCCGCTCTTGAGTTTGTCGCGGACCGTGTCGGCCGCAGCCTTGAGCTCGTTGGCGTCCTGAACGTCCAGACGGGCTGCCGCAACCTTGAATCCATCGACGTCTTTCGCGTCACCGATAATATTGTCGCCGCTGAATGCACCTTCAGTCCTCAGGCGCTTGATTTCTTTTTCCATGTCGCGGATTTTCGCGGTGAGGCTTTCGACACGTGCGGGAATTTCCTCGGCTCCGGCATTCAGTACCTGCGAGAGGCCGCTGACGATGCCCTGTTCCTTTTTCGCCAGTTCGAACGCTTTCATGCCGGTGACCGCCTCGATACGCCTGATACCTGCCGCGACCGAGGATTCGGAAACGATACGGAAAAGGCCGATACGCCCGGTGGCTGTTACATGTGTACCGCCGCAGAGCTCAAGCGAGACATCGCCCATCTTGACCATGCGTACTGTATCGCCGTATTTTTCATCGAACAGGCTCATGGCGCCCATGGAACGGGCCTCTTCCAGGCTGGTTTCCTTGATCACGACATCGATATCTTCGATGACAGCCGCGTTGACCTTGCGCTCGACAGCGTCAATCTCTTCCTCTGTCATGCCGGAGAAATGATTGAAATCGAAACGGAGCCGTTCGGAGTCAACCGCCGAACCTGACTGGCGGACATGGTCACCGAGCACCTCCTGTAACGCCGCCTGGAGAAGGTGGGTTGAGGAGTGATTCCGCTCGGTGTCACGGCGCGGTGAATTGTCAATGGCAAGAGTCGCCTTTTTCTCTTTGAAAGCATCAGGTGAAAATGTGCCTGATTCCGGTTCACAGACATGGACACGTCCAGCCTCGAGGCTGTCGTAGACATCCTTGACCTTGAGTGTGAACGATTTATCTGGCGCTGTGATAGTGCCGGTATCGCTTGCCTGTCCGCCGGAAAGGGCGTAGAACGGAGTCTTGTCGAAAACGAGTTCTATTCCGGAATCTGTTGTGCGGTGACGGAGCAGTGAGGCGTCGAGACTGTCTGTCTCATATCCCTTGAAAACGCTCTTCTTTGCGGCACCCTCGACAGCATCAGTCCACGGGACATCGTCATCGTGGTTGGTCGCAAAGGATGAGGCCGCGCGTGCACGGTCACGCTGTGATTCCATTTCCTTCTCGAAACCGGCCATGTCGACCGTCATTTCCTGTTCCTCGGCCATTATCCGTGTCAGGTCGACCGGGAAACCGTAGGTGTCATAAAGTCTGAACGCATCGGGACCGGCAATCACACGTTCGCCGCCTTTTTTCACGTCGGCGACAACCTGCTCGAAAAGATCGATGCCCTGGTCGAGAGTCTTGAGGAAACGTTCCTCTTCGCTCTTGATGACCATTGCGATATAATCGGAACGCTCGGTGATTTCGGGGTAGGCTCCGCCCATGTGCTCGACAACATCCTCGACAAGACGGTAGAGCATCGGCTCATGAACGTCCAGCTCGCGCAGGTAACGGGAGCCGCGCCGCAGGATACGTCTCAGGACATAACCGCGTCCCTCATTGGAGGGAATGGCGCCGTCCGCGATGGCGAATGTCAGCGTACGTATATGGTCGGCGGCGACACGGAAAGGCATGCCGGTTGCCTCCACATATTTCTTGCCGGTGAACTCCTCGACACGGCTGACAAGTGAGCCGAGGATATCTGTTTCAAAGATGTTTTCCTTGCCCTGCTGGATCATTGCGACACGCTCGAGACCGAGTCCGGTGTCGATGGAGGGTGCGGGAAGCGGTGTCATTGTGCCGTCTTCACTCCGGTTGAACTGCATGAACACCAGGTTCCAGAGCTCGAGATAGCGAGGGGCGTCGATCCTGAGAGACTCATAGGGATCGTCCGGGCCGTATTCATTGCCGCGGTCAATATATATCTCTGAACAGGGGCCGCAGGGGCCGACCGGGCCCATGCTCCAGAAATTCTCGTCGTCGCCTTCCTCTATATTGCCGAAACGGAGGATGCGTGACTCGGGAACACCAATCTGATCGCGCCAGATTGCGTATGCCTCGTCGTCAGTTGTGTAGACACTGGGGTAGAGAACGTCGGGATTGAAACCGAGTTCGCCGGTCATGAGCTCCCATGCGAATGTGATTGCATTCTCCTTGAAATAATCACCAAAGGAGAAATTGCCGAGCATTTCGAGGAACGTGCCGTGACGGGTCGTGCGACCGACCTCGTCGAGGTCGTTGTGCTTGCCGCCCGCGCGGATACATTTCTGACAGGTTGTGGCTCTTGTGTAGTCCCGTTTCTCGAGGCCGAGGAACGTATCCTTGAACTGGTTCATACCCGCGTTGGTGAACAGGAGCGTGGGATCGCCCCAGGGAATGACCGCCGAACTGGCGACACGGCTGTGGCCCTTTTTCTCAAAGTAGCTGAGATAACATTCGCGTATTTCGTTTGAGGTCATGAAAAAACTCCAACTATCGGTTCAATTAAGCTGCGGAGCGGATTCACCGTCCGCCGATGCCGCCGCAGCACTGTCTATCTCCCCGGGGAGTATCGGCTGCAGTGGTTGCTGACTGCCCGTCACCGTAATAGTGCCGGGACTATTTTTTACTTTCTATCTCTTCCGGGAGCTTCTCGGCGGAGGCTCCTGTCATGCCGCACTTTTCTCTGACCTTGGCGACAATCTCATCCATAATATCGGGATTTTCCTTAAGGAATACACGTGCGTTCTCCCGTCCCTGTCCCAGCCGTTCGCCGTTGTAGGAGAACCATGCGCCAGATTTATCGACAATCTCGTTTTCTACACCGAGATCAATGGCATCGCCTTCCTTGCTGATACCGCTGCCGTCGAACATGATGTCGAATTCGGCGATCTTGAACGGTGCCGCCATCTTGTTCTTGACCACTTTTGTTTTCGCCCGGATGCCGATGACACTATCGCGGTCCTTGAGCGTGGCGACACGGCGGATATCGACACGAAGTGACGAGTAGAACTTGAGCGCGTTGCCGCCGGTGGTGGTTTCGGGATTGCCGAACATGACACCGATTTTCATACGGATCTGGTTGATGAAAATCAAACAGGTCCTGGAACGCGAGATATGACCGGTCATTTTCCTGAGCGCCTGGCTCATGAGGCGCGCCTGAAGGCCCATGTGAGAATCACCCATGTCACCTTCGAGCTCGGCACGGGGAACCAGCGCCGCCACGGAGTCGATGACTATAACGTCCAGAGCAGCCGAACGGACAAGCGTATCGGCAATCTCGAGCGCATCCTCCCCGCAGTCGGGCTGGCTGATCAGGAGATTGTCGACATCGACACCCATTGACTTTGCATAGATAGCATCCAGCGCGTGTTCGGCGTCGATATAGGCGGCATAACCACCCATTTTCTGCGCCTGCGCCACGATGCTCAGCGCCAGTGTCGTTTTACCCGATGACTCGGGGCCATACATTTCCACGACACGGCCCCGCGGCATACCGCCGATGCCAAGAGCGTGATCGAGGGCAATGCTGCCGGTCGGGATGGATTCCGTCTGAATTTTTACAGAATCATCGCCAAGCCGCATGATGGAGCCCCGGCCGAACTGTTTCTCGATCTGGCCGACCGCCATCTGTACCGCTCTGTCTCTTTCTTTTTCATCACCGCTCATGGTCACCCCCGGTATTCTTTCTTAATTATGTGTTGTCAAAATTTACAATATCTTCCGGTTCCGGCGGTCTGACAGGTTCGATCAGGCGTTGCTGTCGGCCATGTCGAGGACTGCCTCCTCATTTTCCGTTGTGGACTCGGTGTTTTCTGCCGTGTCTTTCTCGAACGGGCACGAGAATATGTTTTCGTAGATCGGACCGTCGGGCGTCAGTGTGCTCTTGATAATGGAAAGACCCTTTGCTTCGAATCCGGCATGATCGAAATCGATTATCCGCTCGGGCATCGTTGCTTTCTTGTACTTTTTCACCCTGCCTATAGTGAGGTGGGGTGAAAAAGTCTTGGAGTCCCGGTCATAACCGCATTTCTCGAGCATGTTCTCGAGATCGTGGAAAATGTCGAGCATCGAGTCGCCGCCAATATCAGTGCCGACCCAGAACACCCGCGGGTTGTTTTCATTAGGGAATACTCCAAGTCCGCTTAGTTCAATCAGGAAACGGTCGAATTCGGCCGCCGTTCGCTGTACACAGTCTTTCAGGGCGGGAAGTTCTGATTTTCTGATCTCGCCCAGGAATTTTATCGTAAAATGCAGGTTTTTAGGATTAACCCACTTGATATTCTTGTCCATTGTGGTTTTTATCGACTGTATGTATTCTCCAATCTGTTCTTTCACTTCATCCGGTACATCAACAGCAATAAAAGTTCTCATTAATTGAAATTCCCTTGCAACTTGTTGAAATCGTCCTGCACTTTGCGCCCTCACCTGTCTGAACAGTCCAGACTTTTCCTGTCTTTCCCCGAGGGATACAAAGCGTCGTGTCATGATTACTTAGGCATGCTTCCAAACATTAGCTCTTGCTCCGCTCATCCTCCGTACTTCGAGATTATCCTGTGTCTCAGAATGTCGAGAACAGCCTGTGACATTCTGCTCTTATTAATACGCCTATCCTCGGCAAATTGCAACTTTTTTGTCTCTGTTCCATGTTTGTCACTTACCGCGGTGTACATCAGTCCCAACGGTTTTTCCTTCGTTGCCCCGCCAGGGCCCGCAATACCGGTTGTTGAGAGCCCGATGTCAGCCTCCGCGGCTTTTCTCACACCCTCCGCCATTGCTGCGGCAACCGGCCCGGATACCGCACCATGCTGCTTTATCAGCGCTGGATCGACACCGAGTACTGCTGTTTTCGATTCGTTCGAATAGGTCACCGCACCAAGAAGAAGGTAGGCTGACGAGCCCGGTATATCTGTCAGACGGCTCGATATCAGTCCGCCTGTGCATGATTCGGCGACAGCGACTGTCAGCCCCTTGACCGCCATGAGATCGCCGACAACTTTTTCCAGCGTTTCGCCGGAGGTCGAGAAAACACGGCTGCCGAATGTGGCAACGATCTCCTGTTTCAGTTCTTCCGCTGTGGCAGGGGCGTTTTCACCAGTCTTGATACGGATTTCGATGCCGGAGTATTTGGGATAGAACGCCAGCGCCTCCCGTGCTCCGGGAAGGTGTTTGATCCTGTCGTAGAGCTCGGATTCTGAAATTCCGTTGATGCTAACTGTCGCCGTTTCGATCCTGGCAGGTGTGAAATCCTCCCGGATATCGGGTAATATCGACTCGTCGAAAATTGTCTGCATCTCGCGGGGAACGCCCGGCATGAAATAAAATATTGTGTTTTCGGCCTCGAAACGGATTCCCGGCGCAGTCCCGTGGGGATTGTCCAATACTTTCGCGCCTTTGGGGATCATCGCCTGCTTCTTGTTCGATTCGCTCATGTCACGGCCGCGCCGTTTGAACAGCTCGACAATATCTGCAAGTACATCTTCATTCAGCTCGAGCGGACAGTCTAAAGCCCCGGCTACCGATTCAACAGTAATATCGTCCGAGGTCGGTCCGAGACCGCCGCTGACAAGCACTATATCGGCACGGTTGACAGCATTTTTTGCCGCTCCGGAAATGCTTTCGACACTGTCTCCCGAGACAGTGATGAAGTCAACGTGAAATCCGGCCATAATTAGCCTGTCCCGCATATACGGGGCATTGGCGTCGACCGTTTTTCCCGCGAGGATCTCATCGCCGATTATCAGTATTTCAATAGTGGGTGACATTTTGCCTGATTACATTTCCGTGTTAGGGTTCGAATGTTTCAACGATACAAAGGAAATAAAGTTTCCTTTGTTCTGCCGCTTAAGCGAGAAGCCGTCTGTCAACTGCCTGTCACGAAAAACAGCACGATGCGGATCGCGATATTGGCATATACACCGGCCATGACATCATCATTCATGACGCCCCAGCCGCTTCTGCAGCTTTCCAACTGTTTGACCGGCGGCGGTTTCAGGATGTCGAAAATCCTGAAAAACACGAATGCGAGTGTGACTGTCAGCGCTGTCAGCGGCAGGAACATCAGCGACACGAACATCCCTGATATCTCATCAATGACAACCCGTCCGGGATCCTTTCCCCAGAACGGTTCGCAGACGGAGGCGGCCCAGACACCGGCAAAATAACTGACGGCTGCCAGTACTACGATTGCCATGCCGGCCATGTTTTCTGCGGGCCTGCCAGCGGCGACATATAATACATAAAAAGCCGGTATCCAGAGCGATCCGACAGTTCCCTGTGCCAGCGGTGAATAACCTGCACCGAGACCGGTTGCTGTCATACGGGCGATCAGCGGTGGTTCACCAGCGGGTGAACCGTTGCCGCTATCGTCCGCAGTTTTTGTGACGCCTTTTTTCAGATATCGTTCGAACATGTAATAGTACCTGTTCTCTCCGAGCGTTCGCGAGAAACATTTCGAGAAATTTCATGCTGTCTGAAACCGGGATGCCGTTATAAAAATCGTGGCAGTATTACTTTTTGCCGCTTATGAGTATGTACTGGATCCAGGAGTAGACAGTGAATACAGTCGCCACCGCAACGAGAGCGTTGAAAAACAGGCGATGCCCGTCGATCGAGATCAGAGGGCCGTCATAACCGAAATGAATCGCGGTCAGACGGGCGCCGTAGAACACGATGATAGTAATGACCACTGTCAGCTGAATGGTCGTTTTCAGCTTGGCGTTCCCGGATGTTACAAGCTCGGTGCCGCGGACAATGGCGATCACACGCATGAGCGTCACCCAGATGTCCCTGATGAGAATGATGGCGACCAGCCAGACATTGACCAGTCCCACAAGCGTAAACTGGGCGAGTGCGCCGAGAACAAGGAATTTGTCGGCGAGAGGATCGAGGAATTTTCCGAGTTTCGTTATTTCCTTACGGCTCCTGGCCAGCCTGCCGTCATACAGGTCGGTGATAGCGGCGGTGACAAATGTGACGAGCGCGAAAATCGCCATCAGCCAGTTGCCCGTGGAAAAGAGCCACAGGTAGAGCGGTACCAGTGCTATCCTGAAAAAGGTCAGCATGTTTGCCGCTGTCAGTATTCCGATTTTTTTAGCCATATATTCATTACCTGTGAAATAATCGATCCTTGTTGAGTCGCCGTATTCCGTTCCTGTTCCCGATAGAGGTTTTTCCGTTTCACCTGATCGGGAATCCGCCCGAAATCCGTTCTGCGGTGCTAAATATCCATGCGGCCCTCGAAAGAGCGTGTGAGTGTCACCTTGTCGGCAAGTTCGAGGTCACTGCCGACAGGAAGTCCCCTTGCGATACGGGTAACCTTGACACCCTTACCCGCGAAACTGTCCGCAATCCAGCTCGCGGTTGCCTCGCCCTCCACTGTTGGGTTGGTGGCGATGATGATTTCTTTTACGCCGCCGTCGAGACGTTTTATCAGTTCCCTGACCCGGAGGTCGTCGGGCCCGACATTATCGAGAGGCGACAGCGCGCCGCCAAGTACATGATAGACACCTCGATAGACACCCGCTTTTTCGATAGCGTTGACATCCGAGGGATTCTCGACAACGCAGACCTGCGATGAATCACGTTTTGTGTCGCTGCAGATCGGGCAGGGATCTGTCTCGGTCAGGTTCCAGCAGATCGAACAGTTCTTGACCTTGTCTTTTACATCGGCGATGGCGCGCGCTATTCCGATAGCATTCTCACGCGGCATTTTCATGATATGGAATGTCAGACGCTGTGCCGTTTTCTTGCCGATACCCGGCAGCTCAGACAGCCTGTCCACGAGTATGTCGACCACCCGCTGTTCGCTCATGGTCTCAACCCATTCCCGGAATACCGAGACCGCCGAGCCCCGGCGGCAGAATTTTGCCCATTTCCCCTTCCATCAGCTCTTTTGCCTTGTCGCGGGCGTTTGTTACCGCTGCAAGCACCAGGTCTTCGAGAAGTTCAACATCGTCGGGATCGACGACCTCGGGATCGATGGAAATTTCGAGAATGTCCTGATGGCCGTTGGCGATCACCTTGACCATGCCGCCGCCAGCGGTGCCCTCGACCGTTTTCTTGCCGACTTCCTCCTGCATTTCCATCATCTGCTTCTGCATCTTCTGGGCCTGCTTCATCATATTGCCGAAACCCTTGGCCATTTTATTCCCTCCAGGTGTCTGTAATTTCGCCGTCGAAACGGGCAAGAATATCGCCGATAACCGGCTCTCGTTCAATCATTGAGGCGTAATTAGAATTTTTTTTTTCAGCTGTGCCGTTGGACGGTTGTTCCACATCGGGCAGGCAGTTGTCACAGACAACCCTGACTTCCGTTCCAATCAGCGCAGTGATTATTTCCTCGATAGCCTCGATACTCGCTTCGACATTTTTCATTTCAAATGATTTTTTGTTCTGAAAACCGATCTTCAAGGTGCCGTTTTTATATGATACCGGCTGTGTCGCCGCCAATGAGGGCCCGATATACGGTTTTACCTTGGCGATCCTCGCGATAATGTCGTTCCAGGCGCTGCCGATTGCCTCGTTGTTTGCCTCGACCGACAGCCCGCTTTTGTCCTCTGTGCCGCCTGGGCTGCTGTCTGTTGCGAGCTTCCTGTTCACTGGCTGTGAGGCCGTAACAGTGTCGCCGCCAGACGAGGTCGGCGGAGCCTGGTTTCCAGCCGCAGGCGCTCCTGTTCCCTGAACACCGCGCATCATGATCTCGACACTGCTGTCACCGCCGAGCTTGTTGAGCACTTCTTTAATCTGTATGGTTGTGTCCATCGAGGCAAGGCGGGCCAGCATTATTTCTATACGGAGCACCGGCAGGACTGCGTAATTGAGGCTCGTTTCAACCTCGGTGACATAGCCGGTCAAACGGATGAGGTCTCCCTGGTTGTACCAGCCGGACTGCTCCTTGATACGGGCTTTCATGCTGTCATCGAGCATGACATGGTCGATACCGCCCGGATAGTGGGAGTAGATAAGGTCGCGGAGATGGCCAAGCAGGCCCTCGACGAATTCCCTGAGGTCGCCACCCTCGTCGTAAAACGTTCTGAACAGTTCGATTGCGCCGTAAACATCGGCCTCGTGGCAGCGTTCAATAATCCGGAAAAAGACCTCGCGGTCGGCTATCCCGAGCACCTCGGTCACATCGGCGACAGTTACGGAATCCCCGCGTGAGCTCTTGAGCTGCTCAAGGATGCTTTCTGCGTCGCGCATGGCTCCGGCGGCACGCTGGGCTATCAGCATCACCGACCCGTCGTCGACAGCGAGACCGTCGCCCTCGGCGATCGTTCTCAGTTTGCCCGCGATATCATGCACCGAAAGACGGCGGAAATCGAAACGCTGGCAACGTGACAAAATTGTCACCGGTATCCTGTGCGGCTCGGTCGTCGCGAAAATGAATATCACGTTCGGCGGCGGCTCTTCGAGTGTTTTCAGAAGCGCATTGAACGCCGCGGTCGACAGCATATGGACCTCATCAATGATATACATCTTATAGCGGCAGCGGCTGGCGTGATAGCCGACATTCGCGATGAGATTCCTGACATCCTCAACAGAGTTGTTGGAGGCACCGTCAAGTTCCTGGATATCCATCGAACTGCCGTTCTGGATCGATACGCAGTTCTCGCACTCGTTGCAGGGCTCCTCGGCAGGGCCGCGCTCGCAGTTGAGTGCCTTGGCGAAAATCCTCGCCACCGTGGTCTTTCCGACTCCCCTCGGGCCGCTGAAAAGATAGGCGTGCCCGACACGATCGTTCTTGATCGCGCTTTTCAGGGTGCCGGTTACATGTTTCTGCGAGACAACGTCGCTGAAACGCTGAGGGCGCCACTTACGTGCTGTTACGACATAGGACATACGGACAGTTCAACGTTCAAAGTTTAAAGTTCAAAGAAAACAATACGAGCCACAGAGTACACAAAAAATGAAAGGCCAGAGATTTTAAGAGCCGATTATGCCATTGAAAAGCGGCAATGCCCGGTTTTATCTCGATTCATTCCAGGAGAAGCTGTGTCATTCTGAACGAAGTGAAGAATCTGTTTCACGAGATTTTCGAGATTCCTGTATGAGAAAACAAATGCGGCTGTAATGCTTGTCGCTGGTATGTTTCCCCTGGCCTGTTTTTAGAGCGCAATTATATTTGCCGTGCACCCGGAATCGACCCGGCACTTTCGAGATCCACGGCAGACCGGACTCTTGCCAAGATGGCCGCGGCACACGGAACAGATATCCTGCCGCTGCTATCTTCCGATCCTGACGGGGTTCGGATTCCGACCATTGCGCGGGTCCCGACCGTCAACATCCAGTACTACCGTTTCAACGCGAAAACACCAAGGCCTCAAGCCGGGAATTCAACCCCGCTATAGCGGATTGCGGGTTACAGGGCACCGCTGACTCCCCGTCTAGCACGGCTTCAAATCTTGATTTTTCACTATTGTCAGTGCCTTAAATCATAGAAAAGGCTGTTTCGGCGTGTCTTGCCGATATACAGCCATACATGTCCGGCACAAGTATATAAAATGCCACTTTTAATTGAGAAAGTCAAGGAATTAGGGCAGTTTGTGTGCATCATTTCAGGGAAAGATTTTTACGGGCGGAAAGACTGCCGGAGAAAAAGCCCGGAATGGGATACTTATTGTCCTTTTCCGGGCCCGAATAGTTGGATTTTTTGATGTTGCCGGGAATAATGTTTTACTATTCCCGGAGATGCTGTGAAGTTCCCTTTTGCTGTGATTGCTCTATACCGAAAGACATTCCTGACTTTTAGATACAAGAATTCGGGCAGCATTTATTGAATAAAAAAATACTGTCCGGTAAAAAGATCTGTTCTGATTTTTTAAACGCAAAGAACATTTTTTCCCGCTTATTCCCTCGCCGGAAAAAGTGGCGCAAAAAGGGCGCCCGGTGAAAAGCTGTTTTCCGTTCTCACTGCATGTTTTCGGGAAACGCTGAATGCGTCTTGTAACGCCAGTCTTTCCGATCCGAAAACATTTGCTCAACCGGGCTTTTCAACGGGGATAGACATAAAACCATAGTATTTTGGTCAGTTACGGTGATCATGCAATCCAGCGTTGTCGTCGAAGCGACAACAGCGGATCAAGTGGCACATCCACATCAGACCCAAAAGGGGCCGCTGCCCCCTTTCGGAGGGGGCGGGGGAACCATAAAGTGAAGGTTCCCCGGTGACAGTCATCGGGACAGTCCGAAGGACTGTTCCGGGGTCGCATGTCAGTATCTCCGATTTATGTTTTTTTTACTGGTTTATTGCGCTCGATTCCGCGTTTGCTGGCTTTCACAGCCATTAGGCTCAAGTTTAACCGAACAGTATTGAATCAAAAAGAAAGATCAACTCCTGAACAGGTCGTTTCCTAAGTGATACTGCCAAATCACAGGTGTGCCAAAACAATGCGCGAAATATTTTTCAGCCGACAGTTCTGATTTCTACGCCGGAACCTGCACGTTTTCAGTCAGATAATCCCTGTGCACATCGCCATCGAGAAGTCGGATAATTCTGTTCGCGTGCAATGCCAGGTTCTCGTCGTGCGTAACAAAGACGATGGTTTTATTCTGCCGATTAAGCTGTTTGAAAATGTCGAGAACCTCAGCGCCCGATTTTGAGTCGAGATTGCCGGTGGGCTCGTCGGCAAGTATGATGTCGGGATCGTTTGCGAGAGCCCTGGCTATGGATATCCGCTGACGTTGCCCGCCGGACAGCTCTGCGGGACGGTGCGTTGCGCGGTCGGACAGGCTGACACTTTCGAGGAGATGCGTGACAATGCGTTTCCGCTCTTTTTTCGCGATATTCGCATACAGCATCGGCAGTTCGACATTTTCATAGGCGGTGGCGAAAGGGAGCAGGTTGAAACTCTGGAACACAAAACCGATCTTTTTGTTCCTGACCCGCGCAAGCTGTTTCCTGCTGAATTCATGAACAGGGGTGCCGTCGAGGGAATATTCACCGTCAGTCGGACGGTCGAGGCAGCCGATAATATTCATGAGCGTGCTTTTTCCCGAGCCGGAGGGGCCGAGGATAGCGGTGAAATCACCCCGTTCGATCTCGAGATCGATCGGGCCGAGCGCGTTGACGGAGACATGCCCCATATTATAGACTTTTGAAATGTTTTTCAGTGATATCATTCGTTTCTCCTGTGGTCGATATGAGAAATTAGACAGCGTAATCAGTTCGTATATCTTCCCTATTCGTATCTGAGCGCCTCGACCGGATCGACAAGCGATGCTCTGCGGGCGGGGAAAATACCGGCGAAAAGTCCGATAATATTGAGCGCGCTGACACAGATAAGCGCGATCATGGCGCTGAATACCGGTTCCGGCCTGCCTGTCACCTCCACGAACGAGTCGGGGAGGGGGATAAGGCCGAACAGGTCGATGAGCCCCATGGCCATGCAGGTTCCGATCAGGCCGCCGAGTGAAACAGTTATCAATGCCTCGACAAGAAACTGCGCGACTATGAGAAGCGGATTCGCACCAACCGCCATCTTGATGCCTATCTCACGTGTTCGCTCTTTGACGGTTACATACATGATATTCGCGACACCCATACCCGCGATAAGGAGTGTCAGGCCGCCGATTACACCGAGGAACGCCTGAAGGCCCCGGAAGATGACATCCTGCATCTTTTTCGTTTCGTAGGTGTCCCAGAAACTGACAAGGGCATCATCCTCGGGATGGTAGCCGTGACGGCCCGCGAGAAGTTTGCGGAACTCTTTCTGGGCTTCTTTGGATACCGCCTCCGACTTCGGTTCAATAATCGCGATGTTGACATGTGAGCGGTTGAACATCGTACGGAATGTCGAGGCGGGGACGAAGCATGCTCCCGAATCGTTGCCGTTATAGCATGACATCTGGTATTTGTGCCTCAGCACACCGACAACCAGGAAGGGGGTACCGTTCAGGGAGACTGTTTTTCCCACGGCAGCTTCATCTTTGCCGAAAAGCACATCGCGGACTTCATTGCCTAAAAATATCACCCGCCGCCGTTTTTCCTCGTCGATGTCGTTGAGAAAACGCCCGCCGTGTTCCGGGACAAGATTGCGCATGGAACCGTAAACAGGGTAAACACCGCGAACATTTTTCGAGATATTCTTACCGTCCACCCGCATGGTGACACCCCAGCCGCTGTATTCGGCGCTGATGTTCCTGATCGAGCTGATGGTTGCGGCGGCCGCGATATCCGCCTCGGTCACCCGCACCGGCCGTCCGGCACCGTAACCGTTAGAGGCTTTCGAGGTCTGGTTGGGCCAGCCGACAGCAATACCCTCGCCCATGCCGGAAAGACCGCGGCTCATCATGGTGTAAAGTCCCTCGCCGACAGACAGCATGAGCACGATATTCGCCATGCCCCAGGCGACTGCCATGATAGTCAGGAACATCCTCAGTTTCTGGTGCTTAAGTTCGTAAAAGTAGGTTATCAGGAAATGCATTTGTATCCGCCGTTATTTAATCGCAATAGTGAGGTCAGCTAAAATTCGAGTGCTTTCACCGGATCCATTTCGGAGGCGCTTTTGGCCGGCGACCAGCCCGCGGCGAATCCGATAAAGGCAAGCACGGAGGCTGTCAGCAATGACACGTTCAGATCGATGACCGGTATTCCCATGACTATATGAGCTTTTGAAAAAACCTCCAGCCCGAATACGGTTACAATGGACCATGCGCCCATGACTCCGATAAGTCCGCCGAAAAGCATAATGACAAACGATTCCAGGAGAAACTGGGTGAGAATCAGGCCAGGTGTCGCGCCGAGTGCGGTTTTTATCCCGATCTCCCGTTTCCGCTCGCGAATAGCCACATACATGATATTGGCGACACCGATACCGCCGACGACAAGTGTCATTACGCCGCCGAGGAACAGGAACGCCTCGAATCCCAGGAAAAAATAATGAAGGAAGCGGGCGCCCTCAGAGGTATCCCACATCCACAAAGCATCCTTGTCTGTCGGATCGAATCCGATTTTGCGTGAGAGCACCTGATAGGTTTTCTCTTTCATTGCAGGGGTGTCGACCGCTGTCCCGGCACGGTAGATGATACGGTCTATATGCGTTATCCCGAACATTTCCCGGCAGGTCGAAAACGGCATGAACGCTATTTCGGAATCACTGTTCATATAGGATGAGTTCTGAATTTTATCCTCCATCACACCGATCACGATGAACGGTATTCCATTGATGGTGAGCCGTTTTCCAACCGGGTTGCTGTCCTCGCCGAAAAACTTTTTACTGAGTTCGGAGCCCAGGAAAACGACCCTGCGCCGCTCTTTCATGTCTGTCGGATTGATGAACCTGCCGCCTTCGCGGGGCAGAAGGTTGCGCATTTTTCCGTATTCGGCATTGACTCCGACACAGTTTTTGTGCTGGCGTTCCTTCCCGATATTCATTGTAACATTTTTTTGGATTTCAGGAGATATGGCGCCGATTTCAGGGATTTGAGCTCTCAGGAGTTCTGCTGTTTCAGGCCTCAATTTCACCCATCGCCCGGTAGGCATTCCCCTGTAAGGCATTGTCGTCATGTTTCCACCCATGACAACGATATTGCTTCCCATGCCGCTCATGCTTTTCATCGAGGCTTTTCTGAACGATTCCCCGAACGCGATCAGCAGGATGACAGACATCGTGCCCCAGATGATGCCGGACATGGTCAGCATACAGCGGAGTTTTTGCCGCTTCATGTCCTGGAACGATTGAATGATTAGTTTTATACAGTAATCCAGCATAGTATTTATCCGTTGGAATCAGCGTTATTTTTCCACGATCATGTCGCCCTCGGCAAGGCCGTCGAGCACTTCGACCGAAAGTCCGTCTGAAAAACCGAGCGCGACAGTATGTGTGACAAGACTGTCCCCAACGGCGTCTTTCATGTAGACAAGTGTCGTGTCATTCGCAAAAGAGACCAGGCGTTCCGGGATACAAAGCACGTCCTGTTTTTCATTCACGATCAAATCACAGCTTGCCGAATATCCGGCCCGAATAGTGATGTCCTTCGTGTCCATGATTTGTATCTTGATGTCGAAGACGACAACGTTATCCTTGAGCCTGCTTTTCGGGCTAATGAAGTACAGTTCTCCGGGAAGGGTTTTGTCGGGAATGGCGCCGATATTGATTTCAGCCCTCATGCCGGTCTCGATTTTTCCGACATCTATCTCATCGACAGTGCCGATGAAAATGAGTTTTTCCATATCCGCTATTTTCAGCAATTCCGTTCCCGGCTGATAGGAGGTCAGCGGAACAACCGGGTCGCCGACATTCACCATACGTTCGAGGATAGTGCCGTCGGTTGGGGCCCGAATGACTGACTCGATCAGTATATCACCGATTTCCGCGCTGCCGTTCTCCATAAGTTCGAGACGTTCTTTCGCCTGATTGGCAAGCACAACAGCTTCTTCGACCGCTTTTGCTTTTTCGTCATATTCTTTGCCGGACACCATTTTGTTCTTATAGAGTTCGCCGGTGCGCTCCATATCGGTCTTCAGGTATTTTAGATTCAGATCGGCGAGTTCGCACTGACGGCGGGCTTCGGCAAGTTCCAGTGGAGTGGGCTCCGGCTTGACAACCATGATCGGATCACCCTGTTTGACTTGTTCGCCGACCTCGCAGTATATCTTTTCGACAATACCTGATACCTGTGATTTTATAACTATTTCGTGGTCCGGACCGATTTCTCCCACTGCCAAGGCTTTTTCTGTCAGGCTGCCGCGCTCAACCGGAATTTCCTTGAACTCCGTTTTATTTTTTGCCCGTGAATTCTGCACAGACATAAATATCAAGGCGCCTGCCACAATCAGAATGACTCCGCCAAGTAGCATTTTTTTCATTGTATCCTCCTGATACTGTGATTTCAGTTTAATTTCGTTAACCGTGTTTATCTCTGAGACGAGGTTTCCCAATGAAAAATTGCATTTTTTTTTCAACTTGATTGAATCTGCTCATTGCGGGTGTTGTGCCACTGCGGAAATTAGACCTCGCACGACATGTTTGACATGGAAGTCCGGCGGATATACAAAAAGGGCGGATAAATTAATGATCCGCCCTTTTGAGGAAAGATAGCGCACTATTATTAACAATCCCGCGATCATGCCCGGGGATTGTTATATGATTCTCTGTGTTTAATTCACTGATTCCGGTGATACAGCTTTCAGCCGTGCCGTTGTCCTGTGGATGCTGATGTATCCGACTGTTCCTGAAATGAGCGCCGAAATACTCGCACCGCTGAAAACACCGCCGACACCCCAGTACCGCGAGGCAATATACGCGATCGGCACATACAGGAGCACCATTCTGAGGACGTTAAGCGCCAGCGCGTGTATGGGGTGGTGCAGTGCGCTGTATGCGGACGATGTTATGCCGACAACACCATGAAAACCGAAACCGGGCGACGCTATGAGAAAATATAGCACCGCTATCGATATAACTGCCGGATTCGAGTCGAAAATTGCCGCAATTGGCCTTCCGAATAAGAACAGGATCAGTACGGCAAACATTCCGAGGCCGATGGAGAGACGGTGGCTGAACCGGATGCCCTCTTCCAGACGGTCTATTTTTCCGGCGCCGTAATTCTGACCGGTGAATGATACCAGTACCGCGGCGAGCGCGAACACCGGCGACATGATGAACATTTCCACGCGGGTTCCGACACCGAAAGCTGCGACAGCCGCCTCACCGAATCCGGCGACAAAGCGTGTGATGAGCCCCATCGATATCGGGGTTGTCAGCTGTGTCAGTGCCGAGGGCAGGCCGATATAGAGAATTTTCTTCCAGGATGCCATCAGTTTGGCAAATCCGGGATAATGCGATGTCAGCATATCGAATCGGCGGCGGAGGAAATAGAGGGAGATGAACAGGGACAGGGCTCGTCCGATCACTGTCGCGATTGCAGCGCCTTCCATTTCCCAGCGGGGGAAAGGCCCGATGCCGAAAATCAGCAGCGGATCGAGAATCACATTGGTAATGATCGAAGAGACCATGATGAGGCTCGGTATTACCGTGTTGCCCGCGGCCCTGATCGCGTTGTTTCCGACCATGGGTATTACCACGAAAGGCATACCGTAATACCAGATGACCATATATTCCGTGACAAGATCGAGTGTTTCCCCCTCTGCGCCGAGCGCCCTGAACAGGGGGCGTATTGTCATGAGCCCCACTATCACTATTGCAGTTACCAGTGTGACCGCGAGGAGGAGGCTGTCGGTGGTCAGGCGTTTTACCTGTTCCGAGTCACCTTTGCCGATAGCATGCGAAATGACCGAGGACGCGCCGATACCTATGCCCATGGAAACGCTCGTGACTACCATGATGACGGGGAATGTGAAACTCATCGCCGCAAGCGCCTGTGTTCCCAGTTTCCCGATAAAAAAGGTGTCGACGAGGTTGAATATGACCATGCCGACCATGCCGACCATCATCGGCAGCATGAGCCTGATAATGGTCCTGCCGACAGGACCTTCGGTAAGTATTGCTTTTTTCATATAATGTTACTTGCTTTCTGTTGTTGGTTCATAAATGCAGTTAGGTTCGGGGCCGAGGTAATCACCGCCGCTGTAATACGCTCTGGCGCGGCATCCGCCGCAGACCTTGCGGAACTCACAGTAGCCGCATTTTCCGTGGTAGGAGTCTAAATCGCGGATTTCATGAAGCAGGGGCGAGTTCTCCCAGATGTCATTGAAATCGAGGCCGTTTTCGCGCAGGTTACCGGCCGGCAGTTCGAGAAAACCGCAAATCTGCACGATTCCGGTGTGCGAGATGAAAACAAATCCCTGTCCACCGAGACAGCCTTTCGACATTTTATGGCCGGGATGCCCGCCTTTGCCGTGTTTTGCGTGGGATTGCAGGGCCGACGTGCCGCTTTCCGATGCGTTTTTTACCCGTTGCCGGGTGATTCGCATATAATGGGGACTGCAGGTCGGTTTTATCTCGAGCGGCGACCGCTCGGCGATCTCCGCTATATGGTGAAGTTCCTTTTCATACGCCTCAGCCTCGAGCGCGAAATCCGACAGGCCCGATCCGCGTCCCATCGGTACCAGCAGGAATGGATGGAATCCAGCCGCACCGATTGAGACCGCCAGGTCGTGAATGGCATCCAGCTCGCCGATGTTGAGTGTTGTGAGCGTGGAATTTATCTGGAATTCGAGTCCATGCTTTTTCGCATATTCAAGGCCCCTGAGCGCCGATTCGAATGCGCCCTCTACACCGCGGAATTTGTCATGTGTTTCAGAAGTAGCTCCGTCGAGGCTGACACTGATGCGCTGCACGCCGGTTTCTAAAAGGCGGGGCACCGTTTCATCATTCAGATGCTGCCCGCAGGTGGCCAGCACAGTACGGAAACCGAGCTCGGTCGAGTACGCGGTAATATCAAAAACATCGGGACGGGTCAGTGGTTCACCGCCGGTGATGATCATAATCGGTTTGGCGAATGTTGCTATGTTATCGAAAAGTGCCTTGATCTCGTCAAATGTGAGCTCGCCGCTATAATCCTCGTTCCTCGAATCACCCCGGCAGTGACGGCAGGCCAAAGTACAGCGCCTTGTGACCTCGAACGCAACAAGCCGGAGTGGTGTGCTGCCCGCTACCTGCATCTGCGTGCCGCCTCTCTTGCGAAATAGGTCAGGATTAGTCCGGCGCCAGCACGTTTGATTGCTGTGAGACTCTCCATCATGACCGTGTCAAGATCGATCCAGCCGTTGGCCGCGGCCGCGTGGATCATGGCGAACTCTCCGCTGACCTGGTAGGCTGCCAGCGGGTGATCGAAACGCTGCCGTGCGGCATGAATTATGTCGAGATAGGGCATCGCGGGCTTGACCATGACAATATCCGCGCCTTCTTCGATGTCGAGCTCTATTTCGCGCATTGCCTCGCGGGCGTTTGCCGGATCCATCTGGTATGAACGGCGGTCACCGAACTGCGGCGGTGATTCTGCTGCGTCGCGGAAAGGCCCGTAGAAACCGGAAGCGAATTTCGCGGCGTAGGCCATGACCGGCAGGTTCTTGAATCCGGCATTGTCAAGTGCCTCGCGGATATGTCCCACACGACCGTCCATCATGTCAGAGGGGGCGACTATGTCAGCGCCAGCTTTTGCATGGGCAAGGCTTTCTTTCGCGAGCAGTTCGAGTGTGGTGTCGTTATCGACATCGTTATCGACAATAGCGCCGCAGTGGCCGTGATCGGTGTATTCGCACATGCAGACATCGGTGATCACGACAAGGTCGGGGATTTCCGCCTTGAGCAACCGGATTGCCTCGGGAACGACTCCGTGCTCGTTCCAGCCCTCCGAGCCGAGAGCATCCTTGTGCTCGGGGATGCCAAACAGTATTACCGCCCGAACGCCATCTTCATAGGCCCCGCCGCATTCCTCGACCAGAGTGTCGACCGACAACTGGTTCACACCCGGCATGGATGACACTTCTTTTTTTATACCGCTGCCCGGACGGACGAAAAGCGGGAGTATGAAATCTTCCGGAGCAAGCGTAGTTTCTCTCATGAGGTCCCTTAGGACCGGGCTTTTCCTGAGCCGTCTCATACGTGTTACAGGGAAACTCATAATATATCCTCCAGAAAATATTTCATGGCGCTTTTCTTGAGTTCGTATATGGTCTTGAGCTGAATGAAGCGGGCGCCGGGCGCCAGTGTTTTCATCAATTCGAGATGTTTACGCATATGCTGTTCGGAGGTCGCGTGCAGCATGGCGTAAAGGTCGTAATCCCAGCCTTCGCTGGTGGCCCTTCGGTAGCAGTGAGAGACAAAGGGCAGGTCTGCAAAAAACTGTCCCCAGCTGTCCGTCTCGTTGCCTTTCCATGCGGTCAGGATGTTGGTGGTGAAACCTGCGCGACGATGGTTGAGACGTGCTCCAAAACGGCGGATGATGCCGCTGACGACCCAGCCGGATACTATTGCCATGACCTCGTTCTCTTCCATGCCGGCCTGTTTGGCGATTGTTTTATACGGTGACGGCTCGATGGGAAAGTTTTCCTGAAGTGTGCGTATAATACGCTGGCCTTTTGGGGCGGGATGTTCGTTGCGTGTCTCGTATTCGAGTACCCGTCCCTTATGTGCGGCAGCCTCACCGAAAACCGCCCTGATCTTGTATGTTTTTGTCACAGGAAGACTGATGATATTCTTGACACCCGGAAATTTTTTAAAACGTTCGAATACCGCTTTCAATGTACCGTTATCACGGGCCGTTATTGTGAACCAGAGGTTCCGCTCATGGTCGCGCAGGTAGTTATGCGTGATCTCGGGTATGACAAGCATGTCCGCGGCAAGTTCCGCCACCCTGTCGTGTTCGACCACCGCGGCGGCAAGCGTGCTGACATAGCCAAGCTTTCGCGCGTCGAAAACAGGGCCGAATTCGCGGATTATGCCCTCTGAAACCAGTGATTTCACCGACTCGATCAACTCGTCCTCACTGCATGAAATATCCTCTGCAAGCAGGCGGAACGGCCGTTCATCGACGGGGAAATCGGTCTGGATGCGTCCGATTACCCTGTCCCGGAGCTTGTCGGGCATATGGTCTGTATCGTTCATAATCATCTGTGTTTTATCATTTCCTGAAGGCATGGTTGTTTCCATCATTCAGGCTCCATCGCGTCGGTGGTCATTCGCTTTCGATGCCGATTTCTTCATCGCTGAGATAACAGGCGGGGTCAGGCGCCCATATGTCGCCTGTGACAGCCTCGGCCCTGGAACGGAAATTCCCGCCGCAGATGTCGAGGAAACGGCATTTCGCACATCGCCCGGTCACATGCTCTTTTTTCTTTTTGAGCTTCATGAGGAATTCGTTTTCGCGGTCTGTCCAGATATCGCCAAATTTCCTCTCGCGGACATTTCCGAGCACATGATGCCGCCAGAACTGGTCAGGATGGACATCGCCGTTCCAGCTCACTGCGGAAACGCCCACTCCCGTGCTGTTGCCGCCGTTATAGCCGAGCAGGGTCAGGACTTTTTCCGCGCGCTCAGGGTTTTCTTTCAGGAGGCGCATGTAGAGATAGGGGCCGTCGCAGTGATTGTCCACGGTGAGGACCTCGACTTTTTTGCCCTTGTCGTGAAGGGCTTTCGTGCGGTCGATGATATAATCCACCGTCTCACGTGTTTTATCGTGAGGCACCGTGTCAGCCATCATGTCACCACCGCGTCCGGTGTAAACAAGGTGGTAGAAACAGACACGCGGGATGTCCTCTTCCTCGATGACATCGAACAGCGCCGGCACATCCTCCACATTCCTGCGGCTCAGGGTGAAACGAAGGCCAGTCTTGATACCTGCCGCACGGGCGTTGCGAAGGCCCGCGATGGTCTTTTCGTACGATCCCTCTCGTCCACGGAACGCGTCGTGCACCTCTTTGGAACCGTCGAGACTGATGCCGATATAGGAAAGGCCGATCGAGGCGAACTCCTCCGCTTTTTCGCGGGTGATCAGGGTGCCGTTGGTAGAGATCACTGCCCGCATGCCGTTTTCGACAGCGTGACGTGCCAACTGAACGAGATCGGGCTGCATCAGCGGTTCGCCGCCGGAGAACAGGGCCACCGGGCTGCCGAACTCGGCGAGATCATCGATGACTTTCATCCATTCGTCGGTGGAAAGCTCATTCGGCGCGAGGGAATTGTCCGAACCGGCGTAACAGTGGACACAGCGAAGGTTGCAGCGGCGCGTGATGTTCAGGATTGCTACCGGGCGTTTATCCTCCGAGAACTGGAGCAGATGGGAGGGAAGCTTCCCCGAATGACGTCCATAGCGGAGCACATCGGAGGGTTCGACCGTATCGCAGTATAATTTCGAAATTCCTATCATTGTTTACCAAACACTTTCTTTCAGCAGTTTAACTGCTCAGGCAGCTGAGATTATCGTCTTTCAGTGCCGTATTTTTCCAGGATGGCGTCAGCAAGGCCGACCGTGGTGTAAACAGCCGCCTCGACATCGGGTTCGATGCCGTAAGAGCGCAGGGTTTTCGATGTCTGCGGCCCAATGCTCGCGATTCTGACCGTGTCTCCCAGTTTCTCTTTCGATATCTGACCGAAAAAACTGTCCACAGTGGAGGAACTGGTGAATGTAATCATATCGACGCCCTGCTTTCCGATCAGTTCCATTACATAAGGCGGCAGTTCCGCCGTGACTGTCTTGTAAAAGAGCGTTTCATCAACCTTGGCTCCTGCCGACGTGAGTTCCTCGGCGAGCGTTTTTCTGCCCAGATTCGATCGGACGAGGAGAAAACGTTTCCCTTTCGCAGAATCGCCTGTAATCAGCGCCTCGGCCAGTCCCTCGGCGACATAGCGCTCCGCTATGATGTCGGCCTTGACACCGTAGCGCTCGAGAGCATCGCCGGTTACCGGCCCGATAGCCGCGAGGGTCACGCCATGAAGACGCCGGGCGTCGCCGCCGTACTGTTTCAGTGCGCTGAAGAACGCATTGACCCCGTTGACACTGGCGAAAACGATGGTATCGTAGTTTCCGGCCTTGTCGATAGCTGATTTCACTTCATCCGTGTCGATCGCATGTTCCGCGCTGATCGAGGGCATGAGGATGGGGCGGGCTCCGAGTTCAGTGAGCCGTGCCGAGAATGATTTCGACTGCGACAGCGGGCGGGTGATGCCGACCCTGAGCCCTGCCAGCGGGCCGGGGGTATACCATTCGAGCGTATCGCCTATTCCGGCTGTGTCGCCGACAACGAGCAGGGCAGGTGGTGAGACATGTTCTCTTTCGACTGTTTCGGCTATCGTGGCGACAGTGGCCCTGACAGTACGCTGGGACGCTGTCGTTCCGCGTTCGATCACCGCCGCGGGAGTCGCCGGGTCCAGTCCGCCCGCTATAAGTTCTTTTGTGATTGTGCCGATGGAGCCCACACCCATGAAAACGACAATGGTATCGACTGCTTTTGCCAGTTCCCGCCAACGGATCGGGTCCTCGGTTTTGCCCCTGGCGCCGTGGCCTGTGGCAACAGCGAATGAGGAGGCGTGATCTCGGTGGGTGACCGGGACTCCGGCGTAGGCTGTCGCGCCGTTCAGTGCCGAGATGCCGGGAATGATAGCGAACGGTATGTTGTCCTGCCTCAGGCGTTCCGCCTCCTCGGCGCCGCGGCCGAAGAGATAGGGATCGCCGCCTTTGAGACGGACCACTGTCAGTCCTTTGGCTCCGTATTCTGCGATAAGTCCGGTGGTTTCGTCCTGTGTCCTTGTATGGGCGCCTGCGCTTTTCCCGACATCGATCAGGATACAGCCGTCTTTTGTCTCCGCGAGCAGGCTCGAATCGGCCAGACGGTCATAAAGGACAACATCGGCCTTTTTCAGGACATCCAGCGCCTTGACTGTGATAAGGCCCGGATCTCCGGGGCCTGCACCAACGAGATATACCATTTTTTCCGCCTTGTTTTCTACTGTTTGGGCGTTCGATACCGTTTGCTTGTGCTGCCGTAACAGATAATGCTGATTCAAAAACGTTTCAGCTGCCGATTTTTATCTTGATGTCTTCTGCCAGATTTCTGATACGGTCGCCGGCCCCTTTGTCTTCCAGGGACAGGTCGACTGAAACTGCCTTCTTTTCGCCGCCGGGATGAACCCAAGCCCTGAAATGAACGCGGCCATTCTCAATTTCGGCGAACGCGGCCACCGGTGTGTGGCAGCCCATGCCGAGTGTGGCGATGAATAAGCGTTCCAGTTCCGTGCAACGGCGTGCATCGGAATTTTCGATGGCCGAGAGCAGCGAGAGGGTGTCTTTATCGTCCGCGCGGCACTCGATCCCTATTGCTCCCTGGCATGGTGCGGGCAGAATGCTGTCCACCGGAAAAAAATCCGTGATCCTGTCCTCAAGTTCGAGACGTTTCATGCCGGCGGCGGCGAGTACGACAGCATCGTATTCACCGCTGTCTGCTTTTTTCAGGCGCGTTTCGACATTACCCCGAATGCCGCGGCATTCCAGATCGGGGCGCTGTGCCAGTATCTGTTTCATGCGTCGTTCACTGCCGGTGCCGATTATCGATCCGGCGGGCAGTTCCGCAAATTTCTTTCCCGAGCCGCCTCCCAGTATGTCACGGACATCCTCGCGGCCTGGAACAGCGCCGAGTTCGAGTCCGCCGGGAAGTTCCGAGGGAAGGTCTTTCAGGCTGTGAACGGCGATATCTATCCTGTTGTCGAGCAGGGCCTGTTCGATACTCTTCACGAATGCGCCGCGTCCGCCGAAACTCGCGAGCGGTGAGTTGCGGTCGATGTCGCCCTCGGTATTGATGATTTCGATAATGATATCGATTTCCGGATGGGCGTTTTTAAGCGCCGCTTTCACTGATTCGGTCTGAACCATGGCGAGCCTGCTGCCGCGACTGCCGATGCGGAGGCTGTTTTTCATTTGCTGGTCCGGGATTCGTTGTCGGTTTCGTCTTCCGTACACTCCATGAAAAGAGTACGTATCGAGCTGACAAGACGGCTTCGGTGATCGCCGTCTTCCGTGTCGCGCATCTTGACTACCGGATTGTGGAGGATTTTACGGACAATACGGCGGCTGACAAGGTCGAGCAGTTCGAGAGTGTCGTTGTCGACGCGGTTTTTCATTTTTTCCAGTTCGCCGACACGGATGGCCTCGCAGCTGTCGTGAAGTTCCCGGATTACCGGGATGATCTCGCGTCCGGCAAGCCAGTCGGAAAATTTCTCGACCTCGTCCGCGATATATTTTTCGGCTTTTCCCGCCTCGACTTTCCTGCGATCGAGATTACCGGCGGTGAGGTCCTCGAGATCGTCAACATTAAGCAGTGTTACGGAATCCAACTCACCGACCTGGTGATCGATGTTTCGCGGGACACCCAGGTCTATTATCAGGAGTGTGTTACTGTTCCTGTGCTTCAGAAGGGGCGCCAGCTGTCCACGGTCGAGAATCGTATCACCCGCGGCAACCGAGGAAATGACAATGTCCGCCTGTGCCGCCGTTTCGGGGAAACGCTCGAACGGTACGACAGAGCCGCCGAGGTTTTTCGCCAGTTTCTCTGCACGTTCCATTGTCCTGTTCGCGATCATGAGCTTGCCGATGCCGGATTCCCTGAGACGTTTCGCTGAGAGTTCGCCTGTTTTGCCCGCGCCGATCAGGAGCACCGACTTGCCTTTCAGGTCGCTGAAAACCTGCCGGGCTTTTTCTACGGCCGCGAAACTGACAGATACTGCGCCCTCGCCGATGGCGGTCATATTCCTAATCTGCTTGCCGACCTTGAAACTGTGGTGGAAAAGCCGGTTGATCGTGGGGCCCGTTGTGAGCGCGTCGCTGGCAAGAGAATAGGCGGCCTTGACCTGGCCGAATATCTGCGGTTCGCCGAGTATCATCGAATCGATACCGGCGGCAACCCTGAACAGGTGTTCGATAACTGCTGTACCGTTCAGACGGTAGAAATAATTGCGAAGTTCTTCGGGTGCGCCTGTGGCCGCGATGAGGCAGTCCTCGACAGCGGCGGTGGTTTCCTGCCTGCTGTCGCTGATGACCGCGTAAACCTCGGTCCTGTTGCAGGTCGAAAGAAGCACGCATTCAGCGATTCCCGCAAGATCGGCGATCTGCTGGAGCGCCTCGGGATACGATGTCTCGCTGAGCGATACTGTTTCGCGTATCTCCACCGGCGCCGTTTTATGCGATATTCCTAAGAGGTAGAACTGATTTTCCGTAGTCTGTCCCATACTGCTTCCATGCCGGATGCATGATAAAGGTCTATGTATTCCTGTTGAACGAGATACTCGATAAGTGTCCGTTTCGTCGTGCTGTCGAAATTTGTGTCCGCCAGTATGCGCTGCCTGATCTCACCTGCCGCCGCGATATAGTCGCCATAATCGGCGGGAAAGCGGTCTTCGAGGTCATGCCGTATCGCTTTCGCGAGCGCGGGACAGCAGCCGTTGGTTGAGATCGCTATCTGAAGGGGGCCGCGTTTAAGGACCGAGCCCGAATAGAAATTGCAGAGGGCGGGCACATCGATCACATTCACCGGGATGCCGGCTTCCTCCGCTTCCTGCCAGACCGCCTTGTTGACCTCGTTGTCATTGGTTGCCGCGAACACGATGAAAGCGCCTTTGAGGTCTCCCGGGCTGTATTTCCGCGCCAGAAGTTTTAACGCGCCTTTTTCGGCGAGACGTACAATGCTTTCATCTGCATGGACCGCTATGACAGTGATATCGGCACCGGCCTCGATAAGGTCTGCGCATTTTCTGCCCGCGACAGATCCGCCGCCGATCACGGTGCACGGTTTCCCGTTGACCGCCAGAAAGACCGGCAGAGGATTGAATGGGCTGCATTCCGCTTTCATTGAACACTCCATATGGCAAAAGCCGCACAAAATATCAATATACACAAAAATCGCCGGAAAATAAAGGAAGATTGGGAATAGCTTCCAATAAAACGGTGCGCCAATATGGTGATAATTCATGGCTGTAACATGATCCGGACACTAGCGGGTGCACCTGTCAGTGTGAAAAGCAGCCTCATAGTAACGGTATCGAGCAACAAAAAAATAAATCCCCCGGTGCAGGCCGGGGGATCGAGGGGTT
Source organism: Candidatus Latescibacterota bacterium (assembly GCA_963668435.2). Taxonomy (GTDB): domain Bacteria; phylum Latescibacterota; class Latescibacteria; order Latescibacterales; family Latescibacteraceae. The sequence goes on along the minus strand of CAXXSC010000008.1, from coordinate 1,132,433 downwards.
TTTGCTGTTTAATCTTTTTGACAGGCAGGAGGGTCAGTTGTTTCTGCCGCCGCGGCGGCCCTGGAAACGTTTCTGCATTTCATCCCGCTGCTTGTCGGTGTAGATTTTCTGCGCTTCTTCGCGGGAGCCGCGTTCGTCAGGCAGTTTGAGCAATTTGTCGATCTGACCTTTGGTCAGCGGACAGCCTGCCTTTTCGAACATGACAACCTGCATGAGGTAGCGGGGGTGTTCTCCGCCATTACGTCCCTCGCGGGAACCGAGCGCTTTGATAAGCGCTTTGTTCTGTTTTTCACTGAACAGTCCGAACAGCGTTCTGAAAGCCTCGCGACCGTTTTCGAAATCGATACCGTCATAATCTTTCTGCTGGTCATCGGAGAATGCGCATTTCGCGTCCTTCAGAATGCCAGCGACTGTAACCGGATCATCGTTTGCGGAATATGCTGTGGAACAGAGCATAACGGCAATGACTGCGAGCACTGCAATGAGTGTAACCCGCGACTGAACCATGTTTCCGTCCTCCTGTAATTGATGGGATATATATGCCGTCAAGGACGACACACTTAATTGACAGGCGGTGAGGACAATTGGTTTAATCGTATTTGCCGGAAAATCAAAAAATGTTAAAAATTGTTAACCGCCCGCCGGGGAGCGTCGCTTTGCTGGGCTGAATCATTCGAAAATACCGCTTTGACAAACTATGAGTTTCATTTTTTAGCCGTGCATGTTATTTTGAGAGTTGGACGTAATTATCACTCATTATATATTGGAATTATTGAATGATTGTCGGTATTGGTATTGATCTCTGCCGTATAGAGCGTATCCGGGATGCCTGCGAACGTCATGGCGACCGTTTTATCAGACGGATATTGACCGAGGAAGAGCGCGAATACTGTTTCGCGAAAAAATCGTCCTGGGAAAGTATCGCGGCGCGTTTTGCAGCCAAGGAGGCGGCGTTCAAGGCTTTAGGCCGGGGATGGGACAGTGCCGGCGGTTTCAGGAATGTCGAGGTTACACGAAAACCGGACAGCGCACCTGTGCTCGTGCTGCATGGAAAGGCGAAAGAGTTTGCCGAGGCGCTTGGTGTTACTGCGAGCTTTCTTTCCATAACACATGACAGCGGGACAGCCGCTGCGGTGGTCGTGCTTGAATCGGGAAAATAGCATTATGTAATAAATGATACTATAACAATAATTTAAGGGGGCGACATCCATGAAAAAATCTGCTCTTTGTATTGCCGTCTTTTTCATCGTGGTGCTTGGTGGGTCACGCCTGATCCTGGCCGGGCCTGTACTCGAGGAGTTTACATATCGGGCCGATTTTGAGAGCGGATCGGTTGGCGCCTGGTCCTCGTATCCTCCCTCGCAGGACACCGCATACGATCCCACGATATGGGTGAAACCGCTCAAGGCTGTTCCTGCCGATAATCGCTCGCTTTTCCGCGAGATTACCCCGAATTACAACATCGATTACATGTTCGGCGTCAGAAAAATAGTCGGCATGTATGTCGATGACGGAAGTGTTCTTTCCTTCAGGGCCTATGTCAAGAGCAACCGTGATATCGACGGTGTCAGGGTGAAACTTGCATTCGGTGATGGCGAGTCGGTTGTAAGAGATATTTCATTCAATGCACGTGAAAGCTGGCGTGACTGCTCGCTTAAATTCGCCGATATGACCGCCGGAAAAATCCGCAGGCTCGATGCTGTTGCAATAATGGCGCTCTGTCCCGATGCCGATCCCGAAAATCTGCTCAGGTTCGGTCTCGATGATTTTGCTGTCAACGGCTACCGGGAGTCCTCGTGGGAGTTTGTCAGCCCAGTCGTCCATAAACTCACGGAGTGGGACGATGCCATCGCCGGGACACATTTTGTCGAGGGCGGCAAAATTATTATCACGGCAAAATCCCCCATCAACATAGGTTCCGCGGCACTTACCCTGACAAGGGCCCTTACCGACGATGACGAGCGTCATTTCCGCATGAGGAGAAATCGGCAGGATGGCAGTTGGTCAGCCACAGTCAGCCTTGGCAAGCGCTCAAGCATTATGGCGGGTCTCTGGCGGGCCACGATCCATGCCAACTCAGAGGACAAGAAAGATGATACGATTTCCTCAAGCCTCGTGTTCCTGATTAAGAAAGCCGACGCGCCGGAGGACAATCCCCGCATTCTCATGGCCGCAACAGATCAGGCCGCTATCCGGGGGAAAGTTGCCGACGGCCGCATGAAAACGGTGTTCGATGGAATCGTTCGCCGTGCAGAGAATTACCGTCAGAACTACGATTACAACGATTTCAACTACAATCTCGATGCCTATGACGAGGTATACTGGCTGCCCACTTACGGCGGCTATATCAATGCTATCGGCCAGCCCGCGAGCTACATTCGCAGCAACGGTGTCGTCTACGGTGTAAGCGGTGACAGCGAGGCGGGTGATGCGGCACGTCAGGCGCTTCTCAAGATGGCTGACTGGCCCTCCTTTGTTCATCCGCACATTCTCAACCAGGGGCAGTTTACCTACTGGCCGGTGGGGCAGAAACTGCTCGATATGGCAGTCGGTTACGATATGGTCGCTGACCGTTTCAGCGGCGAGGAGCGCAAAAAAGTCGCCGGGGCGCTGTATTCCAAGGGGGTCACCGAGGTTTTCAAGGAATATGTCCGCGACAACCGTGTGTCCTCCTGCACCTCGAACTGGATCGGTGATGTGACCGCGGGCGGTATTTCCTGCGCGCTGGCGATCATGAACGATTATCCAGCCGAGGAGCTGGAGCCGTATATGACCGGTATGATCCTCAAGCTTAACGCGCTGATAATCAACGGTTTCGGGCCGGACAGCTATGGCGAGGGATTTTCCTATCTCAATCATGCCATGCACTGTGTGAATATAGCCATGCCGGCGCTTGAACGGACTTTCGGTCTTACATTCCCGCCGAAAACATACAAGGCACTCGATATTATTCCGTACCAGCTAGATCGCGAGACGAAAGCGCTCTATGACTGGGGTGATACCTCGACCGGCCTTGGTGCACTGTCCAATTTCACCTGGACAATCGCGAAAACAAAAAATCCTTATTACCGCTGGCTTTACGATCTGACTCCGGGGCGTTCCGATGCCGATCTTTTCCTCATGGACGAATCTGTTCCCTCTGCCGATCCCGAGGCCCTGCCGAGGATCAGGCGTTTTGAGGAAATCGATACGGTCGTGTTCAGAAGCGGTTTCCAGCATGACGATTTCGCATTCCTCTTCCGCTGCGGTCCTTTCTACAATCACCAGCATTTCGACCAGGGGAGTTTCTATCTTGCCGACAGGGGAGAGGTTTTCCTGAAAGAACTGGGCAAGAGCGATTATTATGACGATCCCTGGTATCAGAAACTCGTTATCCAGCCGGGCGGCCACAACTGTGTGCTGGTCGACAAGAATCCGGAAAGCCAGATCGCCGGTGACCTTCTCCACGATGTCAAAGCATGGGACCGTTTCGCGAAACTGAGTGATTTCCTCGTGTTCGACGGCGGTGGGTTCGCCTCGGGCCGTCTCGATGCCATTTATAAGGGCAAGCTGGATTATCTCCGCAGGAGCGTGCTTTATATAGAGCCGAGGACTGTCGTGCTTATCGACGAGGTTGTTGGCGCTGGCGAGGCTGAAACGGTCGACCTTCGTTTCCATACGCAGCATCGCGACGATCTATCCATTAACGGCAGTGAGGCGGCGGTCGAACGCGAGGGCAGGCGGCTCAGGATTAAGACTGTCGCGCCGGATAGTTTCGATTCGGTCATTCACAAGCGCCCGATGACTCTTGCCGAGTTCGATGTCAGGAAAGCGGTGACCATGAAAGCGCGCGGCTATCTCGAACTTTCCGGCAATATCGCGGGAAAGGGCACGGCGACGACATTTGTCAATGTGCTTTCCACCGACGATTCCGTTATTGACGGTCTCGCTGAAAACTCCGGCGACAGTTCAGTTTCGATGAATCTGGCCGGGAATGATATTTATGTCAATACTTCGGCGTCGAAATACGCTGTGGAATACAGTGCCGGGGATATGAGCACCGACGCGCTCGTTTACGGCACAACCGCAACGGGCTATATTGCCATGCGGGCGACGAAACTTTCAGATAAGGCGGGTGTGCTGTTTTCCGCCGACAATCCCGTTTCGCTGGCATTCCGCGGGGGAGAGGTCATGACCCTCGATTATTCGGCGGAAAAGGACACGAAACTGACATTCCGCCTCTCGTCGAAACCAAAGCTCGTTTCACTCAATGGCGAGAAATACCGTGGCTGGCGTTTCAGCAAAAAGAATGGCTTTTCGATCGATATTCCTGCCGGAAGCGGTGAGATTGCCATACGCTGATGGGCAGTTTTGCTAATGCGTACTGTTAATTGTCGGAATAATGTGTTATATTACGAGGCTGTAATTCAAAATCGGGTTCTGCCATGAGGATGACTGTCATACAGCATGTTCCGTTCGAGGGGCCGGGAAATATCGGCCGTTGGGCAAGTGAGCGCGGTTTCGAGTTGAGCGAATGCCATATGTACCTTGGCGATATCCCTCCGAAACCGGCTGAGTATGACTGGCTGCTTGTCATGGGCGGCCCGATGAGTGTTCATGACGAGGCGGCTTATCCCTGGCTCATCGCTGAAAAACGCGTTATCGCCGCGGCTGTCGGGGCGGGAAAACGGGTTGTCGGTGTCTGTCTTGGCGCACAGCTCATCGCCGAGGTTCTCGGCGGTTCCGTAGCGAAAGGGCCGCATCGCGAGATCGGTTTCTTTCCCGTACGTCTGACCGGGGCGGGGAAGGACTCCGCCGTGATGGGGGCGCTTCCCGAAACGTTCATGGCGTTTCACTGGCACGGCGAGGTTTTTACGCCGCCTAAGGGATGCGAATTGCTTGCGGAAAGCGATGCCTGTGCCTCGCAGGCTTTTGTCTATGACGATCGGGTGCTTGCCCTGCAATATCATCTCGAGAGCACGGAGGAAAGTGTCCGGCTGTTTCTCGAAAATTGCGGTGATGAGATCGATGGCGGCCCGTGGACGCAACCTGAAGAACACATTACAGGCCGTATGGGCGAACTTGCCGGGACGGAAAAGAATCTTTACACGCTTTTAGACCGTCTCCTGTCGCTGGAAAATAAATGACGACAATATAAATGAAAGTTGAGCAGTCAATGAAATCACTACAGGCTCTCGAGGAAAAAATAACCTCGCTGGCATCGAAACGTCTGAAAGACTATCCGAGACTTGCCGGTGAATACCGTTTCCCGGATTTCGATCTTTTTATGGACTCGGTGCCGCAAGATGCAGACCGTTCACCGGTACGTGCAAGGCTCAGGGTAAAGATCGCCGATGCCGAAATACCACAGGTGATTTTCAACACGAAAGAGGGTGAGGTGGCGCTTCGCGATTTCTTCACCCGTGAATTTTCGGGGAAAACCACCGGCCTGTCCATGAAAAAACAGGCTGGCGGCGGAAAATTCTATATCGACCGTCCGGGCAGGGAGATGCTTGAGACCAGCTCGGTTGTGATCGACAACGGCCTGATCGAAGTTCGATTTTCCATCGATCTGCCCAATGACAAGGGCAGGATTCCCGGTCCGGCACTGTCGGAACTTCTGATGCGCCGTCTGCCGAGAGTTGTGCGCGGCAGCATCTTTTTCAAGAATTTTGAAAGCGAGAAACTGACCGAATGGATCGAGACTTACCAGGACGCGACTGCGCTCAGAAAAGGGCTCGATGCGGCCGGACTGGTTGCTTTCATTGCCGACGGCAGTGTGCCTGCCGGGATCAGGAAAGAAGACGACACCCGGAAATCATTCCGCTCGCCGCAGGAACTGTCGGTAACACTCGATGTCCCTAACCGTGGGACAATCCGCGGCATGGGCATCCCGAAAGGTGTGACCATTATCGCTGGCGGGCTCAATAGCGGCAAGGAACTTCTGCTTCAGGCGATTTCGGCCGGAGTCTACAATCACGTTCCCGGCGACGGGCGCGAGTTCATTGTCAGTGCGGCCGATACCATGTTTGTGCAGGCTGAGGATGGGCGGCGCATAGAGAATGTGGATATATCCCCGTTCATTTCCGGAAAATTCAATCACGAAAAAACATCGTCATACCGCATAAAACGGGCCACCATGCTCGATTCACAGGCCGCCGCTGTCATGGAGGCGCTCGAGATCGGCAGTTCGCTGCTTCTGATCGACGAGAACACCTCCGCTCCGGCGCTGCTTCAGAACGATACGCGCATGAAAGGGCTTCTCGAGGCCGAAAACACAATAAGTTCACTGCCGGAAATTCTTCCCGCACTGAGTAAGAGCATTGGTGTTTCGTCGATTGTATCTCTTTCTGCGAGTGGGGACTTCCTCGATGTCGCCGACACTGTCATACTCATGAAAGGCGGCAAGGTCCTCGATGCGACTGCTCAGGCAAAAGAAGGCGCCAATGCTTCTGTTTCCGGTGAAGAGATCAATATCAAAAGGCCTCGTGGACGTCAGCCGCTCAGGGCGAGCCTGACACCTCTCGAGAACGAAAAGCAGAAAATCCGTCCGCAGGGTGTCGGCTATGTCCAGTATGGCGACGAGTTCATCGACATGACCAGGGTGCCGCAGCTTGTCAGCGCATCACAGGCGCGCGGTATTGCCCGCGGCCTTGCACTCCTGCACCGTCTGCTCGACCGTTCACGCAGTCTCAAGGACGCGGTGGACGAGGTTATGCGGCGTGTGGAGACTGTGGGGCTCGATACGCTTTCGAACCGCTGTATGGGTGACCTCGCCGTTTTCAGGCGGGAAGAGCTCGCGGCGGCGGTTAATCGGCTGAAAGATGTCAAAATGACTTGATAGCAGGCGGAAAAACATTCTTCTTTTCTGTTGTTGCGGCGAAAAAATAATATATATTGTTAGTGTACCGGTGCGTACCGGTTTTATTGGAGTGTGCACGTGAACCTTCTAGCAATATCTATGAGTCCGAGAAAAGATGGGAATTCGGAATTACTTCTTTCCGCGTTCCTCAGGGGTGCTGAACAACAGGGAACCGAGACGGAGACGGTCAGGATCGCCGAGCAAGAAATACGGCCTTGCAACGGTTGCGGGATTTGCGGGAAATTCGGGTTCTGTCCTATGGAGGACGATTTCCTGGCTTTAAGCGAGTCCATGATGAAGGCCGATGCTGTTGTTATATCCACGCCGTTGTATTTCATGAATGTTCCCTCCGTGGGAAAGGCGTTTATCGATCGCTGTCAGATTTTCTGGGCAGCGGAAAAGCGTACCGAAGCGAACGAAAATGTTGCGTTGGCGCGTTATGGCGCGGTGCTTGCTGTCGCCGGTGCGAACAAGGGGCTTGGCGGCACCGATCTTTTTCGCGGCCTTCATGATACGATGGCTTGTTTTTTCGATGCGATAGACATGAAGGTGAATGACGAACTGTACGTGCCGGGAGTCGATGAAAAAGGCGCCCTGTTGAATTGTCCTCAAATATTGGACGATGCTGAAAAACTGGGGCGTTCCTCGGTTTCGTCTATTGGAGATGCATCAACAAGCAAGTAGGTAAAAACATAATCACTTACCATATTGGGGGTACGGGTGACGAAGAAATGGATATACGCGGTAATCGCGATAGTGCTGTTGTTCGATGTCGGTTGTTCACGTTCTGTGGATGACCTTATCGAGGATCTGTCAAGCGAGCATTCCAATGTCCGTTTCAATGCCGCCGGACAGCTTATGAGGCGGAGCGGCGACAGGGAGGCTGTGACGAAACTTGTCGATCTGCTCGACAGCGATGATGAGCAGCTTGTTTTCATTGCCACGCAGGTGCTTGGAAGTCTTTCGGATACGCTTGCGGTCAGGCCGCTCGGAAAGCTTGTTACACACAAAAATACTGCGATCCGCTCACGTGCCTGCTGGTCACTCGGTACAATCGGCCACGAAACGGCCTATGATTACCTCGTGGATGCGCTTGATGACGAGGAAAGCGATGTGCGTTATGCCGCGGTTGTCGCGCTCGGTCATCTCCACTATACCCCGTCGGTCAAGCAGATATTTCCCATGATCAGGGATGTCGAGGACAGTGTCAGGGTAAGGGCTATCCAGTCTCTGTACAATTACCGTCTCGATGAGGGCGCCGAGCTTGCCTCTGTCGATTTCGCTCCGCTGCTTGCGGATAAGAGCGAGCGTGTGCGCTATGTAGTTGTCCAAGCCCTTGGCGGGGCGTGGGAAGATGCCCGCGGATGGGTGTACCGTGACAGTACGCTTGCGGGCGAGTTACTTGTCGATGCTCTGAACGATCAGAATAAATTTGTGCGCATTGAGGCTATCAACAGTCTCAAACGCATACGTTTCGAGAAGGCGTTGGGGCACCTGAAAAGCATGTATGATCGTGCGTCAGTGGATGAGGAAGTGGCTATCAGCGAAGCCGTGAAAGAGATCAGCGGCGAAATTTTCCCGCCTTCCACTGCGACCGGGACAAATCCGGAAGAGGGCGGTACGGAATAAGTTTTTTAAGGGCAACGCTGTTAATTCCATTTTTATCAGCGAGCGTCTCTTTTGGTGTCTGGTCGCGTTCATGAGTATAGGATTATCTTTTTTAATAGGAAATCACTGACATTGTTCTGTCTGGTCAATAAAATATGCCGCTCATGATTGATAAGCGAATTAAAAGAGATGCCCTTAACCGGTGAAAGCGAAACTGATGTCTCAAAAAAATGTGTTCTGTAGTATAAGCATTGCGAAGTCCGGGTATCTGGCTATACTTGCGGTGTTCGCGGTTTCCTTTTACCTGCTTGTTTTTGCCAGTTTCCCGATTGCCAGGAATGTCAAAGGTTTTCTTATTCTCATCCTTCCGTTGACAATTTCCTATCTTGCGACACCGGTTATGATGTGTTTTGCTCCCAAAATCGGCGCGATCGATCAACCTGCCGCGCGAAAAGTCCATAAAACAGCAACACCGCTTCTTGGTGGAGCGGCCGTTTACTTTGCGTTTGGCGTGGGATCGGTGCTGACACTCTGGTATTCCTACGAGCTCAAAGGTGTTGTTTATGCCTCGACACTGATATTTTTTCTCGGCCTTCTCGACGATATTATCGGTTTGTCGAGCATCCTGCGCCTCGGTGTTCAGCTCATTGCCGTGTTCGTTTTGTTTCATTACGGGCTTGTCGTAGAGTTTGTACCGGATATTCCCGGCGGCCATCTTATCGAGAAAGCGCTGACCCTGTTCTGGGTTATCGGTATCACGAACGCAGTTAATTTCCTCGACGGCATCGACGGGCTTTGTGCTGGATTTGGTGCTATAGCGGCGCTGTCTTTCGGTGTTATCGCTTTTCTTACCGGGCAGATATTCCTTATGTTCCTTGCTTTTTCGCTTTCGGGTAGTTGTTTTGGTTTCCTGCCGTGGAATTTCAGGACAAAAGGTGACGCGAAAATATTTCTCGGCGATGCAGGAAGCCTTTTTATCGGATTTACCCTCGCGTCTTTCGCGCTGATGGGCAACTGGGCGGAAAACAATATCGTCGCCCTTCTTGTACCGGTTCTAATCCTTTTGCTTCCCATTTTCGATACGGCGATGACCACCTATTTCCGCATAAAGAGCGGCGCGGTCCGCTCAGTCAAACAGTGGCTCGATTATGTCGGAAAAGATCATTTCCATCACCGTCTCTACGCTACGGGGATAGGTAAGAGAAACGCCGTATGGTCGATGTACCTTGTGACCGTTCTTCTCGGTATTTCCGCTATCATCATACGTACCGGCGGTGCATTGGAGGGTTGGCTTGCCATTCTTCAGGCATTTATCGTGCTTGCGTATTTCATACGTTTTATGGTGTATATAGAGGCGAAATTCCCCGTTTCAAACGGCGATAACTGATAATGCACACCATGTCTCCGCACATTTTGTCTCGAAGATATGTTTCGCCTTGCACGATGTAATGGCGATAAGTACTAAATACTTGACATTTAGGTAATTATACTGTAGTTTTATATTTTGATTGATTGCGGTCTATGTTTTCTGTTCGGAAAAGACTGTTTTTGGGGATATGTTATAAGGAGATACCTGATTGTATCTGTCCTACTGGGGATTGAAGGAAAAACCGTTCGAAAATACACCTGATCCGAAATTTCTCTATTATTCGGTCAGGCATAAAGAAGCGCTGTTGAATCTTCTGTATGCGGTCAATGAGAACAAGGGTGCGGCCCTGCTTACCGGTGATATCGGTTGCGGTAAAACACTGCTTGCAAGGGCTCTTATATCCCGTCTCGACCCGGATGATTTCGAGGTGGCGCTGGTTGCGAACCCTCGTCTGGACGAAAGTGATTTTGTCCGTGAAATCCTGTACCAGTTCGGTCAGGACGCCGATCCGACCAATCGTCTGAACGTCATGCATATGTTCAATGATTTCCTGTATGAAAATGCCAACAACGGCAGGAAATCGGTGCTTATCATCGACGAGGCGCAGCTGATAAAGAACGATCTTATTCTTGAAGAAATCAGGCTTCTTTTGAATTTTCAGCTCAATGATCGTTTTTTGTTGACCCTTATCCTGATCGGTCAGCCGGAGCTTCAGGGAATGCTCAAACGCATGCCGCAGCTCGATCAGCGTATCGGCATACGTTTTCATATCGAGCATCTCGGTTACGAGGATACAATGCAGTATATTCTCTACCGTTTGAGGCAGGCCGGACGTAGTGAGCCGGTGTTCACGGATAAGGCAATTACCAGTATTTACCGGTATTCGGAGGGCATACCCCGCAGGATCAATACAATCTGCGATCTCTGTCTTGTCATGGGTGTTGCCCGCAATCTCAGGATTATTGACGAAAATGTTGTCAGGGAACTGACCTGATTCTCTTTCGTGTAAGTATATAGATAACTTTACGGTGTCCTCGGGTGTTCAAGACCGGGGCTATCGTGTGGAAATGACGGTTGATTGACGATGCAAGTGCCTGAACAGTGGATTGGGTACAGCGATCGTCGAACTCTGAACTTGTGTTGTGATCACGGAAGGTGACGCCATGCGTCTGACCGATCTGGTTCGAAATCAAGATGGCGGACAGCGGAAACGCAAACAATCGTCCGCAGTCAGCGGTGCCTTTGACAACAACAGGGCGCTGCCTCCTCAAGACAGCCAGGCGGCTGAACAGCAGTCGGGCTTTCTTCAGGGCGATGATCTTTCCGCGCTTTATGATCTTTCCGCACCGTTGCCGCCGTCAGGAAACAGGCAGGCCCAGCCGATGAACAATAATCAGGCCCAGCCCGCCTATCAACAGGTACCACCGCAGATGCCGCCGTCATATATACCGGAAAATGCAGATATTCCCAAATCACCGTTTGCCGAAGTTGCGCCCAGTCATGATGTTCCGCCGCCCGTCCAGGCACTCGAGACTCCTTTGATGGCTTCACCACCTCAACCGGAGGTGGAAGAGGCTCCCGAGCCTGCCGCGAATCGTTTTGTCGCCGACCCGTCGAAAGTCAAATCGGCCACCTCGATGGAGGAATACGAGAATTTCGAGGAAATGGGCCTTGCCGATGCGCTCCATATTGAGCTCCTGTCTCTTCTCGATGATATTTACGAGGACGGTAAAGAGGGCAATGATATTTTCCTCGAGCGCCTGATTGAGCCGTTGGCGAAAACTATCGATCATGAGCGAACCTCGAACGCCCTGCTCAGGAAAGCCGTGCGGTTGAAAAAAGGCGGACGGTCATTCACGAGCCACAGTCTCAATGTGGGGATTCTCGCCATCAAGATCGGTATCAAGCGCAGCTACACCGATGAGAAGCTGTTCTCACTGGCGCTCTGTGCATTGCTTGGTGATATAGGTATGACCCGTGTCGATCCGGACATTCTGAATAAAAGCGGCAAGCTGACCCAGGAAGAGTTCATGGAGATCAAGCGCCATGTGGAATATTCCGCTGAAATTGTCTCGGAATCCGCCGCAAAATTTCCTTTTCTGGGGCCCATTATCTACCAGATCCATGAGCGCGAAAACGGCAGCGGTTACCCACAGGGGCTCAAGGGCGCCAATATTCATGAGTTCGCGAAAATCATCGGTATGTGTGATGTCTATATTGCTCTGACCGAGCCCAAGGCGAACCGTGAGAATTACTCGGGCTATGTTGCAATGCAGCAGATTATTTCCCGCCGCGGAATCGATTTCGACGCAAAAGTCATCAAGTCGCTGATCGATGTCATCAGCGTCTTCCCTCTGGAGAGCCTTGTCAAGCTCAATAATGGTGCTATCGGACGTGTCATCGATATTTCCGGTGTCCATCCGACCCGCCCCAAACTCAGTGTCCTGATCAATGGCGACGGCGAAATGCTCTCACGTCCCGCGTTCCTCGATCTCGAGAAAGAACCGCTGCTCTATATCGAGGGCCCCGATATCGAAGAAGGTGTCCTTAACCCGTAATCCGCCCGGATAACGGTGTTTTTCATCATTGCATTCATTTCGGGCCGGGCAATGCCTGCCGAATCATATTCACATGATAGTGTTGCTGCCCGATTCCTGTCAAAGATGCGAGGAAATACTCTATGTCAGTGAATGAGCAGTCGATACCCTCAATAGCGCACTATGCCAGTTTCCGCAGTGTCGGTGACGAGGTTTTTATCCTGCATCTCGAAACGAAAGGCAGTTACGCACTGAACGAAACGGCCGCGCGGATATGGACTCTCATCGATGGCCAAAGAAGTGTCGGCGATATTGCGCAGTTCATTGTCGCCGAGTATGAAATCCATGAGGACGAGTGCCTTGCCGCGGTGACCGGCATTATCGGCGAACTGGTGGACGAGAAACTCCTTGTGATCGCCTGATTCTTTTTGTTGAATATTAGTGAAGATCAGTCAGCTTTTCCGGCGGAAGCCGGTTTTTTTTCTTGATCGCTGTTTGTGAGATTTTATTTCACTGACAGCGGGAGGGATTAGCCGTGAAGATCAGTCAGCATGACATCCATATGATCATGAACCGCCTGCTTGTTCCCTGGGGTGTGAGCATCGAGGTGACTGCGCGCTGCAATCTCGACTGTATCCACTGTTATCACCCGCGCGCCGAGGGCGGAGAGCTCAGTTTCGACGAAATGACCTCACTGCTTGACGATCTCGCCGATCTGGGGTCGATGGACCTGACTTTCAGCGGCGGCGAACCGTTTACCCGCAATGATTTCCTCGATATTCTCGATTACGCTGTTGAACGCCGCGGCTTTCATGTCAAGATATTCTCCAACCTCACACTTCTGACCGAGGAAAAAGCTGACCGCCTGGCCTCCTATCCGCTTAACGCCGTGGAAACGACCATTCTGGGGCCTGACAGTGAATGCCACGACAGGCTCGCCAGGCATAAAGGAGCTTTCGAGGCAACGGTACGGTCGATCAGAATGCTTGTCGAACGGAATGTGAATGTTTCCGCGAAAACAGTCGCGATGAAAGGCAATTGCCACCGGCTCGACGAGCTGTATGCTCTCGCTGACAGTCTCGGGATATCATTCCGCAACGATGACAGCCTTTTTGTTGAGGCGGATGGCGGACGGTCTCCTCTTTCGCTCCAGATATCGGATGATGAAATAATCCGTCTCAGGAAATCGCGGGGACACGATATCCCGACAGAATTTTTTGCTTGCAACTGCGGGAAATCGGTGCTCAGTATCAGCGCCGACGGCAATGTGCATCCCTGCGGGCCTTTCCCCGTTCCCGGTGGCAATATCCGGGAGAAATCTCTGGCGGAAATCTGGCGTAACTCGCCTGTATTCAACAAGGTCAGGGAGCTTGACAATCCGGATTATGAAGTCTGCCGGGACTGCCGTTTCAATCTCAGGTGCAACGGCTGCATTGCCATGGGGATGGGGCTCTCGAACAACCGGGTTTATCCATGCGCACTCAAGAAACGAAAACTCAGGCATCTGCCATGAACTCCCTGCCGCTCTATCGGCGAGTTAGCCGTATTGGCGATTCGATTGCTGTCAATGTCTACTCTGACAATGAGAATGTTTTCGAGCGCCTGGGCCTTCTGTATGATGACAGATTTTCACCGGATGAGCCGTGCCTTTCAATGGCGCTGTATATCGTGACCTGTCTTGACGGCGGAATTGAACTGCCTGTGGTGGAAACGCCTGTTTTTCATGGCGATATGCTGCTCGTAATCGATGAAGGCGGAATGCGTTACAGCGATTACGCAGGCAGGGCGCTTTCCGTGTTTTCGAAGCTTTCCCGCAGGGCTGTGCTCGATTGTCCGCGGCTTTTTGACTACCATCCGGATTTCGTTGCGATCAATGTCATGCGGCCGCTGATGGAGGATTTGCTCGCAAGCGCCGGATGTCTCACGATACATGCCGCCTCGGTGGCCGTTAATGGGCAGGCGATCATGATTGCAGGGCCAACAGGCTGCGGCAAATCAACCCTGCTCGATAAACTGCTCGAATCCGGTGCTGCTTTTCTTGCCGATGACAGGTCTGTGCTCACTGAATCCGGTGGCTCGGTGACGGTTGAACTTTTTCCCGAGCATATTCGCCGCTCGATAAGCCGGGACAGGCCGAAAACGAGGACTGTCCCCGAACTGTCTGTCAGGACTGCACCGCTGAGGGCAGTGTTTTTCCTCGATCCGGGGGACGGCGTTGAAGTCGCTTTGCGCCGGATTGGCCCGTCTGAGTCTGCGGCACGGCTCATGGGACATCTGCCGCCGCAGTACGGCCAGCCGGAACTCGATCATGCCGCCGATATAGCCACCTGTTTGCATGGTAGCACTGAGGCGTATGTGCTTGAGGGCTGGGGTGATCCCGGCGCCTGGTGCTCAATGATACTGGAGCGGATGAGGTATTAGTTTTCTGTAATAGAGGTATGTGTCGGGCATATGAACAAAATGCCTGATTTTTTGTGGGCCAGAGGTGTGCCATGAAAGCATCGGCTGAAGAACGGATCTGCTTTTACAGCGCTTTTGCGGAACGCGTGGATTGCGCGCGTGAGCGGATTGCGGAGCTTCTTGTCCATGATTTGGACCGGGAACAATTGATTTCCCTTGCAGATGACTGCGAAACCGGCGGGCTTTTGTATGCATGTCTCTCGGGACTCGGATCAGCTGATGCGTGGTTGCTCGAAAGACTGCGACCTCGTTTTGCCGCAGATTTCGCAAAGACTGAGATCATGCGAAAAATTGCCGGCGATATTCTCTCTCTGCTTGTCAAAAGCGGATTCGACTGCATGCCTCTCAAGGGATCGGATCCTCGCATTGCCGGGGGCTCCCGCAGTACTCTCAATCCCATGACCGATATCGACATTCTTGTAAAAAATGATCAGCGCAGGGCTGTTGTCGACTGCCTTGTGGAATATGGCTGCCGCTTTCAGGGGGTGTATAGCGAGTCCCATGCCAATCTCTATTTTGACAGCGGCGGAGCTGATCCCTGTTTCATTGAAATACACTGGGATTTGATCAACCGTGGCAATCCGCTTCACTCACGCCTTTTTAAGGCCTCGATAGAAGCTGTCTGGGAACGGGCTATCTCCGGTGACACATTCCTGATGTCTTATGAGGATCTCGTTTCATACTCGATCGCCCATGCTGTAAAAGAATACTTCCATAAACCGAAATGGCTGGCGGATATAGCCTGGCTTATCCGTGATGAATCCGCGATCAGGCCAGTTGAGATGGCTTCCGTCATTTCGGAGTGGAGCGCGGGTGCCGCGCTTGGAATGGCCATTGCCGCACTGGGGCAGTTTTTCCCTGATGCCGATTACGGCTATATGTATGGGGCCGGAGCTGTCAGGTCAGGACTGTTGTCCGAATATACTGCCGGGCAGCTTGCTTCATACAGCAGATTGAGGCAGTTGCGTCCTCTGGTCTTTTTTGCGTCCGCAACGGGAGTGACCGCTAAAGTCTCGCTTATGAAGGGTTTTCTCTCGAAAGCGTTTATACTGGTCGACGACGGGTGATGTGTGATTTGTTATAGTGAAATAGTGTACTTATGGAATGCGCAATACTTTACTTGCGTAAGCTGAGTTATTATCGTATCTTTGCCTTGAATTGTCACTTGAATGAATTCACTGTAGGCGGCTTTTTGCTGTGGGTGTTATGTCTGAAACGAAACCTAAAATATTTATCGTCGACAACGAAATCGAAATCTGTCATCTGTTCAAGGACTTTTTTGATTTCATCGGATACGATTCTTTTTTCGAGACTGATGGTGAAAAAGCGCTTGCCGGTCTCGAGAATTACGAGTACGATGTCCTTTTTGTCGATCTGAAACTCGAGACTTTGTCTGGCATCGAGATTCTGAAGAAATCGAAAGTCGTACATCCGCTCTCGGAGGTTATCGTGGTCACCGGTTTCGGAAGCGAGGAAACCGTGCTGATGACTATCGCTTACGGTGCTATTTCCTATATCCAGAAACCGATCTCGTTTTCAGAAATACGGATACAGGCGGAAGAGGCGCTTGCGAAACGTCGTTTCAATATCCAGACAAGGGCGCTTCGTGACAAGCTCACATCGAGTGATGACTGCCTCATTCGTCATTTGAACAATATCATCAATCTCGACAAGCTGTCAGGTTTCCTCAACCTTACTATTGATTTTGACCTTATTGCCGATACCATCCTGCATGGAACGGCTGAAATATTCTCCGCGAAGTTCTACACCTTTTTCTTCTATGACAAAGTCAATAAGGAGCTGGTTGTCTATTCCGATGACGCTGTCTCGAAGGGTGATCTCGAAAAGCTGAAAGATGTTGTCGTTGCCACGTTCGAGAAGCAGTCAAGTGCTACTGTCGAGGAAAATTTCCATGTTCGCGTTTCGCGGAATGTGGCGCTGAAAGACTCCACTGACGACAGCAGTGAGGTCGATGACCTTGACAGCGTATTTGTTCCGATTCTCGTTGAGGATTCGATAGCCGGTATTTTGGGGCTGTTTGGAGAAAAGGGTAGTCTGCCGGGCGATGTCGGCGATGTTCTTCATCTTGTCGCGAGCAGGGCCGCATGTGTTCTCGGCAACGCGGCAATCCACCGTGATACCAAGATGCTTGCTTTGACGGACGGTCTCACGGGACTTCTCAATCACCGCGCTTTCCATGACCGTCTCGATCAGGAATACGAGCGTTTCCGCCGTTACGGTTCTCATCTTTCGCTCATAGTCGCCGATCTTGATGATCTCAAGAAGTTCAACGACACCTACGGCCATCCTGTCGGTGACGAGGTGTTGCGCATTATTGGCGCGATGCTGCGTGAGGCCTCCCGCGAAACCGATGTCCTCGCACGCTACGGCGGCGACGAATTCGTGATCCTGCTTCCCCAGACAAATGCCCAGAACGCTTACAATATGGGAGAGCGTATCAGGAAGAAGATCAACGACTATTCGTTCTCTATCAATGGCGAAGATGTCAGAAGCTCGGTGACAATGGGTGTTGCCACTGTGCCGGATGAGAGCATTACATCCTCCCACGATTTCCTCGAATCTGCCGACCGCGCTCTATACGAGGCCAAACGACAGGGCAAAAACCGGCTTGCTGTTGCAAAACCGGAATAGTCTCTGCTTTGGCAGCTTCCCTTATATGAACCTGATTACATTTTACCACACTGATTAAGGAGATATGTCCGAAAATGGCATTGAGTTTTTTCAGCAAGATAAAAGAATCGCTGGTTAAAACCCGCAATAATCTGATGAATTCGCTCGAAAGCATCCTGCCTTTCGGCGCGGAAATTACCGAAGATGTTCTCGATGAGGTCGAGGAGATCCTCTACGAAGCTGACCTTGGTGTTCATGCGGCGGAGACCGTTGTCAACAAACTCCGTGACAAGGCAGGCGAGATCAAGCGAGGTGGTGTTGATCCCTATGATGTAATACGGGATACAATTGTTGAAATGATGGACTGTGAAGACGATGAAAAGGGGCTGCGGATCGGCACTCAGCGACCGTACGTGATTTGCGTCGTTGGTGTCAATGGCGCAGGCAAAACGACAACGGTGGGCAAGCTGGCGCTCCAGTTCAAAAATCAAGGCTATTCAGTCCTGCTGGCGGCTTGCGATACGTTCCGTGCGGCTGCAGTCGAGCAGCTCGGCGAATGGGCGGAACGCTCCGGCGCGGAGTTCATCAAGGCCTCGATTGGCGCCGATGCGGCCTCGGTGGCGTTTGATGCGCTTTCAAGGGCCCGTGCCCGCGGCACCGACATTGTCCTGATCGATACCGCCGGCCGTCTGCACACCTCGAAAAACCTTATGGACGAGCTGAAAAAAATCCACAAAGTCATCAGTAAGGCAGACGAGACCGCACCCCATGAAACGCTTATCGTGCTCGATGCCACTACAGGACAGAACGCGCTTGTTCAGGCAGAGACATTTAACCATGATCTCGGTGTGTCAGGTATCGCGCTCACCAAGCTCGACGGCACCGCGAAAGGCGGCATCGTGGTTTCGATTGTCGATAAGCTGGGTATCCCGGTCAAACTTATCGGTGTTGGCGAGGGCATCGATGATCTAAGAGATTTCGATCCCGCCGACTATGCCAGGGCACTTCTTGCCAGGAATGGAGAGGGGCAATAATCAAGCTGTAAAAGTGCTGTGAACAACGTGCCTTAACGGGACTTTGGGCTTGACTGGCCCGAGAATATTTGCTACTCTTATATGAGGGCCTGCAGGATTACGGCAGGCCCGTCTTTGGATGAACGAAGTATTTTTGAAACACGGCGGCAGTGCAAGACGAAGTTTTCCGACACGCGGCTCACCGAATCGCGGATAACGGAGCGAACGATGCTTGATCACGCAGTGCTTTTATTGAATCAGAACTACGAACCGCTGACGACATGCAGTGCGAGGCGTGCCATTGTCATGGTATGGACCGGCAAGGCAGAGATGGTGGAAAGTGCCGGTGTCAGTGTTCGTTCTGTCAGCATGGCTGTCGATGTGCCGTCGATTATACGGCTTTTGATATTCGTGCGCATAACCACCCGTGACAGCATCCAGCTTTCGAAACAGAATATTCTGAAGCGCGACAGGCATGTCTGCCAGTACTGTGGGACTCATGAGGGGCTCATGACGGTGGACCATATTGTACCGCGTTCTCTCGGTGGCCGTGATACTTGGGAGAATCTTGTCTGTGCCTGCAGCCGCTGCAATAATAAAAAAGGTGACAGGACTATTGCCGAAGCGAATATGAAGCTTCTGTCCCGGCCCAGAAAACCGTCGATGCGTTCCTTTATTTTTCATAACAGGAGCAAGATCAGGAGCACCTGGAGCGCATACTTGAAAATAGGGTGATCTTACACCAATGCCTGACAGCGCCGACACTGCTCCGTTCCCCGAATCAGCCGGCTGGTTTGATAACAGCCCGGCTCCTTTTCTTCCCGATGACGAAGATTACCGCATAACCCTTGCCGTTTTTGAGGGTCCGATCGACCTTCTGCTCTATCTGATCAGGAAGAAAGAGCTGGATATCCACGAAATTTCGTTGTCAGAGGTTGTCCGCGAGTACCTTGACTATGTGGAGATCATCAAGCTGATCGATATCGAGCGTGCCGGTGATTTCATCGTTGTCGCCTCCACGCTTATGAAGATAAAATCGAGGAGCCTGTTTGAATCACAGGAAGCTGAGGAGGCACTTCAGGGCGCCGATGATCCGCGCGAATCACTGATCCGCTATCTCATGGAGTACGAACGTCTTGGCGGTGTCGCGGAGGTGCTTTCGGAGAAAGAGGACGAGCGCCGTGGTGTTTTCCCCCGTGGCGGAGAAAAGACCCGTCTTATCAGCGAGAGTAAAAAGCAGGAAACCGCGCCCGATTCCATGCTTTTCGACCTCCTTTCCGCCATGAAGGATGTGCTCAAGAGTACGCCCTCGGTCCCGACACATGAGGTCGAGCTTCTGAACGTGACCTCCGAAATGAAACAGAAAGAGATACTGGAGCGGCTCGGAAATGGTGTCAGTCTCGAATTTATTGATTTTGTCCGCGGTCAGCCGCGTATTATAGTTGTTGTTACCTTTGTCGCCATGTTGGAACTTATCAAAAAGCGGGAGATCAAGGTCGGACAGTCACACCAGTTCGGCAGGATTCTTATCGAAAAACGCGATCCCAAAGAACCTTTGGAACGTGACGAGGACCTTGATGATACCGATCCTGAGGATATCGGGGATGATGCGGTTTCAGAAAGCGGCGATAACGAGAGGTTAACGGAAGAGGAAGAATTGTCAGATGCTGAAACCGCGCCAGAAGATGAAAGCGGTGAGGATGAAAGCAGCCTTTAAAAAATAAAGTCAGTTTCCATATACATTCATTGTAACAGTTTTCACTGCAACGCCTGTGAGAATGCCATGAAAGAGAAGATTATAGAAGCTGTTCTTTTCGCCGCCGATGTGCCGGTAGAGCCGTCTGTGCTCAGGGATGTCGCGGAGGGACTCGATGACGGCGAACTGCTTGCCATTATCGATATTCTCAACAACGAGTACGAGCGCAATGGCAGGACCTTTCGTATTGTCGAGGTAGCCGGCGGCTATCAGTTCGAGACACTTGCCCGCTACGGCAGTTTCGTCGAGCGGCTGTACAAACGGCGGTCACGTCCGAAACTGTCGCGCGCCGCGCTTGAAACGCTGGCTATTGTCGCCTACAAACAGCCGATCTCCCGTGTCGAGATAGAGGCGCTTCGCGGTGTAGATTCCGATGGCTCGCTCAGGACATTGATAAACCGTGAGCTTGTGGAGACAGTCGGCCGTGCGGAAACTGTGGGCAAGCCGCTTCTTTTCGGTACAACACGGGAATTTCTCCGCTATTTCGGCCTTAACGACATCAAGGACCTTCCCGGCGCCGATGAGCTTGCCTCGATGTTCGATGGCAGTGAGGTCATCGAGAAATCGCCTGATCAGCTCGCGTTCGATACCGGTATTGGCGGTATTGAGGTTGTTGTCGCTGTTGATGATAAGAAAGGTGCTTCGGAAGCCGATGCCCCGGGTGTTCTTGTAGAAGAGGACGATGAGGTCAGCGGCGAGGCCGATACGGAACCTGATAACATCGGAACCGGCACCGGAGACTGATCATGCGTTTGAATCGATTCCTTTCGGCGGCGGGAGCGGCCTCACGTCGGCACGCCGAGGATTTTATACGGGCCGGGCGGGTTACTGTCGGTGGTGAGACAGTTACCGATCCGGCTCGTGATGTTTCTCCGGATACCGACCATGTCGAGTTTGATGGCAAGGTGCTTAGGGTCAGCACCGAAAAACGCTATTTTATCATGAACAAGCCGGTGGGGACAATTGTTTCCCGCGGCGACACCCACGGCCGCAAGACGGTATATGATCTCCTGGGCAGGGAGGCCGATGGTGTTTTCGCTGTCGGCCGTCTCGATTATGACACCTCCGGACTGCTTCTGTTTACCGATGACGGCGATTTGGCGCACCGTCTTACACACCCGTCCTGGGAGGTCGAGAAAGTGTACCGTGCCACAGTCAAGGGGCTTGTCGGCAGGGGTGCTGTTACGGCGGTCAAAAAAGGGATGATGCTCGATGACGGGCCCGCTTCTCCTGCTGAGATGCGTATTCTCGATGCCGACCGGAAACGCTCGACTGTCGAACTTACAATTCATGAGGGGCGAAAGCGTCAGGTCAGGCGAATGCTGGCAGCGCTCGGGCATCGTGTGATCACGCTGGATCGGCGGGTTTTCGGCGGGATAGATCTGGCTGGGCTGAAACAGCGTTACCGCCCGCTGACCACGGCGGAGATTAACTCGTTGAAACGTCAGGTCGGGCTTGAATGAATTTTTTTGAGCAAAAGCGCTCACCATATAAAGGGGAAAACAATGAGCGATAGAAAACCCATTGTTGCCATTGACGGGCCAGTTGGTTCCGGCAAGACGACGAGCTCGAAAATGGTCGCCGAAGAGTTGGGGTTCACGTATGTGGATACTGGCGCCATGTACCGGGCTGTGACTGTCGCCGTGCTCGATCGCGGTATCGATCCCTCTGACGAGGTATCCGTTGACGGAATTTTGGACAATATCGATGTCGTATTGGCGCGTGACGAAAGCGGGCAGAAAACCCTGCTCGATGGTGCCGATGTATCTGAGCGCATCCGTGACCGCGATGTCACCGCGGCAGTGTCGCATGTCAGCGCCATGAAATCGGTCCGTGGCAGGATGACCGCGATGCAGCGTTCGCTTGGCGCTGAGGGTGGTATTGTCATGGAGGGGCGCGATATAGGAACCGTGGTTTTTCCCGATGCCGAGTTCAAAATTTATGTTGATGCCTCGGTTGAGGTCAGGGCGGAGCGTCGTTACCGCGAGCTGAATGCGAAAGGTGTAGCGGTCGAGCTCGATAAACTGGTCGAGGAGATCAAGGAGCGTGACCGTCTCAATTCCGAGCGCGAAATCGCACCGCTGAAGAAGGCCGATGAAGCCATCGTGCTCGATACATCCGGCATGAGCCTCGATGAACAGGTTGCGGCTATTGTGGCCATTGTGAGAGGGGAGGGCTGATGTTCGGACAACCTGCGAAAGTGGCGTCGATACGATGGTTTTACCGTTTTGTCCAGACACTCGTGTTTGTGTTTTACCGCATCGTTTTCAGGGTGGAGATTGACGGGCTTGAAAATCTGCCCGCAGAAGGCGGTGTTGTTATAGCTCCCAATCACGCGTCTTTTCTCGATCCGCCGCTGATTGGCTGCATTATCCCGCGCGAAATGACTTATTTTGCCAAGAAAGAGCTGTTTTCCGTCCCGTTTGTCTCATGGTTCATCAGTTATGCGAATTCGATTCCTGTCGATCGCGGCGGTTACAGCGCCGGTGCTCTCCGCGAGTTTGTCCGCCGCCTGAAAGGCGGGATGGTGAGCATCATTTTCCCTGAGGGCACGAGGACGAAAACCGGTGAATTTCTCGAGCCGAAACAGGGTGTCGGCATGGCCGCTGTCATGGCTGATGTGCCGATTCTGCCAACGTGGATAGAGGGGTCATATAAGGCAAAACCGTTTCGGACGAAAATACGGGTTCATTTCATGCCTCCTGTCAATCCTTCGGATGTTCCGGCAGAAAACAGAAAAGAGCAATATTTACTTGTGTCGAAGCGAATTATGTACGATATTATAAATCTCTCCAAAAAAGGGATGGCCCCGAGAGGCGGGGCTGCCAGTTAAAGTATCAGGAGGATCCTTCTGTGTCAGAAGAAACCAAAACCAATGAAACCCCAGAAACCTCTGCTGCAGAGGCTGTCGAATCTGACGTTGCGGTAGAGAACCCCGCCGAAGAGGCCGGGGATGTCAAACAGATACCCCTGCGTGACCAGCTGACGAAAAAAGCGGTCCGCTTCCTCGATGAGAGTGACTACAGCGAAGAAGAATTCACCGATCTGCTCGCCATGTACGACACGACGATGAAGACTTTTGAGCTGGGTAATATTGTTTCCGGAAAAATTCTTAAAGTTACCGACGACCATGTAATCGTTGACATCGGCTTCAAGAGCGAAGGCATTATCAGCATTAACGAGTTCGGTGACAATCCCGAAATCGAAGTTGGCGATGCCATCGAAGTGTTCCTGGATGATTTCGAGAACCAGGACGGCCAGATGGTGCTTTCTAAGCAGAAAGCCGATTTCATGCGTGTCTGGGACAAGATCAAAGATATTTACGACGAGAACGGCGAGATCGAAGGCAAGATGGTTCGCCGTATCAAGGGCGGTATCGTTGTCAACCTTCTCGGTGTCGACGCGTTCCTGCCCGGCTCCCAGATCGATATCAGGCAGGTCAGGGATTTCGATCAGTACATCAACCAGACCGCCCGTATGAAGATTATCAAGCTGAACAAGACCCGCAGAAACATTGTTGTTTCCCGCCGCGCGGTGCTCGAGGAAGAGCGTGCGAAACTCCGCGAGTCGGTTATTGCTGAGCTCGAGATCGGTCAGACCCGCGAAGGTACTGTCAAGAACATCACCGATTTCGGTGCGTTCATCGATCTTGGCGGCGTGGACGGTCTTCTGCATATCACCGACATGTCCTGGGGCCGCATCAGCCATCCTTCCGAGCTGGTTTCCATTGGCGACAAGGTCAATGTCAAGGTGCTGAATTACGAAGAGGGTAAAACCCGAATCTCTCTCGGCATGAAACAGCTTACGCCTTACCCGTGGGAAGGTGTCGAGGAGCGTTACCCGGTCGATTCCGTTGTGGACGGCAAGGTTGTCTCCACCACCGATTACGGTGTCTTTGTTGAGCTCGAACATGGTATCGAAGGTCTCGTTCACATCAGTGAGATGAGCTGGACCCAACCGCCGAAACATCCGTCCAAGATGTTCAAGGTCGGCGATCCCATCCAGTGCAAGATCCTCAACGTCGACAAGCAGGGCGAGAAGATTTCTCTCGGTATCAAGCAGCTTACGCCTGATCCCTGGGAGACCATCGACGAGCGTCACCCGAAAGACAGCAAGGTTGTCGGCAAGGTCAGGAACCTTACCAACTTCGGTGCTTTTGTTGAGATCGAAGAAGGCATTGACGGCCTCGTGCATATTTCCGACATGAGCTGGACCAAGCGTATCAAGCATCCGTCCGAGGTCATGAAGAAGGGTGATACGGTTGAGGTCGTTATCCTTGATATCGACAAGAACAACCGTCGTATCTCCCTCGGTCACAAGCAGCTTCACAGTGATCCCTGGGGAACTCTCGAGAACCGTCTGTCGGTCGACATGGTTATCAACGGCTCGATCATCCGTATTCTCGACCGTGGTGTTGTTGTCGCCCTCGAGGACGATATTGAAGGTTTCGTTCCTTCATTCCAGCTTGGCGAAGGAATCAAGAAACCTGCTGATGTTTTCAAAGTTGGTGATGAACTGCCGCTCAAGGTCATTGAGTTTGACAAAGAGCAGCGTAAGATCATCCTCAGCGTTCGTGAATATTTCCGCGATAAAGATCAGGTGGAAGTCGACGCTTTCAGGGATAAATACAAACCCAGGCCGGTAACGATCGGTGATGCTGTCGGTGATATTTTCGATGGCGGCAAGCTACCCGATTCCAGTGACGCGCCTGATAAGACTGCGGAAGCTGAAAAAGCGGACGCGGCCGAAGAGGTAGAAGAAGCCGCCGGTGATGACGATCAGGAGTAATACCGGAGAGGCTTTGTTCAGATAGGTACAGGAAAAGGCGGTCCGGTTGACGGGCCGCTTTTTTCTTGTCTTTTTATCAAGCACAGTATTGATTTCAGTGGAAAAATGGAAAAAACCAGCGTATATATAGAAACGTACGGCTGCCAGATGAACAAGCTGGACTCCGAGAATGTTGCGGCCATCCTCAGCGAGTCCGGTTACGGTATGGTTGAGGAGAAGCGCGAGGCGGATATCATCCTGCTTAACACCTGTGGCGTGCGGGAAAATGCCGAGAGACGTATTCACGGCCGTGTTGCCGAACTGTCTTCGCTCAGGGCTGATCGGCCCGGGCTCATGTTCGGAGTCATCGGCTGCATGGCGCAGCGTTTGAAAGAACGTCTTTTGTCGCATGTAGTCTCCATTGTCGCGGGGCCGGATTCGTATCGGCGCCTACCGGAGATAATCAGTGAGGCAAGGCAGAAGGGCGTGGCCGATACGGTGCTCGATATCGCCGAGAATTACAGCGATATCGAGCCAGTTCGCGGCGATACGCATTCGGCATGGGTTGCGGTTATGCGGGGGTGTAATAATTTCTGCTCCTACTGCATCGTGCCTTATACGAGAGGCCGTGAACGGAGCCTTGCCTGTGATACGATTGTGGAACAGGTTGACAGTCTTGTCAAAAGCGGCTATAAAGAGGTCACACTGCTCGGGCAGAATGTGAATTCTTATAATGACAGCGGTATCGGTTTTGCCGAGCTTCTCGGGAAAGTTGCCGACACAGGCATTCCCTGGGTTCGCTTCCTGACATCGCATCCCGCCGATCTCAGCGATGATATCTTGGAAACGATGTCGGTGCGGGAAAATATCTGCCGTCACCTCCACCTGCCGCTTCAGTCCGGTTCGGACAGGGTGCTCAAGGCGATGCGGCGCCGTTATACGGTAGATCATTACCTGTCAATAATCGATAAAGCCCGTGAGTTGATGCCCGGTATCGCGATCAGCACCGACATGATTTTCGGTTTTCCCGGCGAAAGTGATGAAGATTTCGAAGAGAGTCTGTCCGTGATTCGCCGTGTCCGCTACGACTATGGTTTTCTATACCGTTATTCGGAGCGTGAAGGGACAAAGGCCGCGGATTTTGACAACCATGTGCCTGAACAGTTACGGATAGAGCGTTTGAAGGCTGCTATCGCAATGCAGCAGGAAATTACCGGAGAACGTCATCAGGAGCGGATTGGGACTGTGGTAAAAATGCTGGTCAAGGACCGCAGCAAGGACGGGGAAGGCTGGTATGGCATGAGCGATCTCAGCATTCCGACTGTTGTCAATGGCGATCAGGCTGTTGCTCCGGGGGATTTCCTCCGTGTCAGGATCACCGGTACGACAGGTGCCTCGCTTATGGGTGAATATTTCGAATAAGTCTGAGAACGGAAACAGTGAGGCCGTTAAGGCTGTTGTTTTTGCCGAAAAACGATATGAATGTGAAGAACTGTCTTATTCTGCTGATACTTGCAATGTTGACTGCGGCCGCTATGCAGCCTGCTGCAGCCGATCCTCTTGATGACTGTGCCGAACTCATCCAGACCGGAAAATTCGATGAGGCCCGGGAACGTATTGTCAAATACCGCCGTAAACATCCTGACGATCCACGGGGGTTGTATTTCCTGGCTCAGCTCGAAGAGAACGTTGACAAGGCGCTTGCTCTCTATAAAGAGGTCGAGCTTCTGGCGCTTGCAAAGGGTGACGATGCTGATTCATTGCTTATCGCCGATGCGCTGCATGAAAGTGCCGCCATCCTTTTCATGGCCGGGAAACAGAGTGAGTCTGCCGGATTGTATGAGCGTCTCATTACCGGCTTTCCTGACAGTCCGCGATATTACGATGCCGTTTATCGTCTTGCCATGATCAATCTTGCCGAGGGTGATCCCGGAAAGGCAATCGAGAAATTCAAGACCTGTCTCGACCGAAGCCCCAATCCTGAAAACCGGCTTCTCGCAGCCGCAGGCAAGATGGAGTGCCATATGGCGCTTGAGCAGTGGGCGGATGCACTGGTTTCTGCGCGCGAGACGCTCGATGCCGAAAACGATGATAATGCCGTTACGCCGCGGGTGCTCGCGGTGCTTTCCGTGGCATGGGAAAAGCTTGGAAACAGCGAAAACGCCGCTTTTTACCGGGAGCAGCTTTTGTCAAGCTATCCGGAAAGCTACGAGGCGCATCAGGCGCGTGAGCTCGGTGAACGTCTGGCACTGGATGGGGACAGGATGGCTGATCTCGCCCAGTCACAGGGCCAACCTGTAACAGGTAATGACAGTATGCCCGATGACACTTCTGCTTCAGCAGGCACTGTGCCTGAGCAGTTGGCAGAGACCACGAAATCTTCACGATTTTCTGTTCAGGCGGGATCTTTCACCGATCGCATGAACGCGTTCAGGATGTATGAAAAATTGAAGGGCAGGGGGCTCGATTCCCGTGTCGAACTGAAAGATGTGGGTGGAAAACACCGCTATCAGGTGCTTGTCGGACGATTCGCGAGCCGTCAAGAAGCCGAGCCTGTACAGCGTAAGGTTAACGCTGTGAACGACGGCGGTAGTTTCATTGTCAGCATCGGCAGTAAATAATATATACGACGGTAATTATGTTGGAAATACTTGATACTACAAGAGGATACGGGTGAGAATATATGGGTGACGGCAAAGGTAAAGAGCGGCAGGAATACACGCCGGTGATGCGTCAGTATCTCGATATGAAGAAGGAGTACGAGGGCGCAATCCTCTTTTTCCGCATGGGTGATTTTTACGAAATGTTTTTCGAAGACGCCAAGATCGCGGCCCGTGTGCTTGGTATTACCCTGACCTCGCGTGAGAAAAACCGCAAGAATCCAATCCCCATGGCGGGGATTCCCTATCATGCCGCCAATGGCTATATCACGAAAATGCTCCGTTCGGGTTACAAGGTAGCCATCTGTGAGCAAACCTCCGCGCCAGGCAAATCCAAAGGTCCTGTCAAGAGGGAAGTCGTGCAGGTGGTTACGCCTGGCACTGCACTTGGTGATGATGTGCTCGATGCCCAGACCAATAACTATCTGGTTGCCCTCTCGTTCGAAAAAAATGAGACCGGAATCGCTATTGTCGATCTGTCAACCGGCGAGTTCCGCGCGGGAGAATTGTCGGCGGAGCGCAACTGGCTCGATGAGCTCGAACGTATCGCCCCATCGGAAATACTCCTGTCCGAAAACGAGCCGCCTGAAACGGAAGAGGCCATCAGAAGCCGTATGAACGGGCGCATGGTGACATTCCGGGAGGGTTGGACATTCGACCGTCATTTTGCCGGTGACAGGATTCGCGAGCATTTTTCAGTGCAGAGCCTTAAGGGGTTCGGCATCGAGGACTGTGAGTCTGGTATTGCCGCCGCGGGTGCCGCACTTGCCTACCTTATTGAAACACAGAAAGCATCGCTCGACCATATCACGGCTATCCGCCGCTACCGTCCGGAAACGAGTATGTTCCTCGATCCCCGCACGCTCAGGAATCTCGAAATCAACACCTCTATTTCCGACAGCGGTTCGACAAGCGGCACCCTGTTTTCGGTCATCGACATGACAGTCACGCCCATGGGCGGGCGGCTTCTCAAGGCGTGGATCACGAATCCGCTGATTTCGCCGGAGGGGATCAAACACCGTCATGACGGCGTTCAGGATCTTTTTGAAAACTCCGGCGATCTCGATGAACTGCGTACGATCCTCGACAGTATCCGCGATGTTGAGCGCCTGATGAGCCGTGTCTGTCTTGAGCGGGCCAATCCACGTGATATGGTTGCGCTTGCGATCTCGCTTGATCATTCACGGAATGTGCGTGAGACCGGTTTACGTTTCAATGCCGCGATCATTGCCGAATGTGTGGCGGAAACCGGGGACCTGAGCGATATTGCCGCGATGATAAACGAGGCGGTTGTTGACGAGCCGCCGATGCTTATTTCCGATGGCGGTATTTTCCGTGATGGCTATAACGAGGAGCTGGACGAACTTCGGGCAATCTCTCATTCCGGCAGAAAATGGATCGCCGACCTTCAGGAAAAGGAACGCCAACGGACCGGCATATCAACGCTCAAGATCAAGTATAATAATGTGTTCGGCTATTTTCTCGAGGTATCGAAAGCAAATCTTGCCAATGTGCCGGAAGATTATATGCGGAAACAGACCCTTGTCAACGCCGAGCGTTTCATCACACCGGAGCTCAAGGAATACGAGGCGAAAGTGTTATCGGCATCGGACAGAATAACCGATATCGAGCGTGGCCTGTTTGTCGATCTCAGGAAACAGGTTGCGGCACGTGTTCGCGAGGTGCAGGCGTTTTCATCGGCTGTCGCTGTCCTCGATGTTCTGCAGTCGTTTGCTATGGTATCGCGCGAGCAGGGTTATGTCCGTCCCGAAATTGAGGACGGTCCCGAGATAGAGATTCGCGGCGGACGTCACCCGGTTGTCGAAAGCCTGATCCCCTCGGGGAAATTTGTTTCGAATGACACCTATATCAACGGTGAAAGCGAGCAGGTGCTCATCATTACCGGCCCGAACATGGCGGGAAAATCGACCTATCTGAGGCAGGTGGGACTGATCGTGCTTCTCGCACAGGCGGGTTCATTTGTACCGGCGACTTATGCGCGTATTGGTGTGGCGGACAGGATTTTCACGCGTGTCGGTGCCTCGGACAACCTCGCCGCCGGCGAGTCGACGTTCCTTGTCGAGATGAACGAGACAGCTAATATCCTCAATAACTGCACTGAGAAAAGCCTCGTGCTTTTCGATGAGGTCGGGCGAGGAACCTCGACATTTGACGGTCTCAGCATCGCCTGGGCGCTTGTCGAGTACCTGCACGATACGAAAGGCTCGGCAGCGCGGACACTTTTCGCCACCCATTTTCACGAGCTGACCGAGATCGAGGCTCTTTTACCGCGGGTGAAAAACTATAACGTGGCGGTTAAGGAATGGAATGATGAAATAATATTCCTCCGTAAAATAATCGAGGGAGGATCAGATCAAAGCCTCGGCATTCAGGTGGCCCGTCTTGCCGGACTGCCCCCGCAGGTGATCGAACGCTCGAAAGAGATACTCGCCAATCTGGAGTCTAATGAGTTCACTGTCAACGACAAACCCCGTATCGGGCAGACAAGGGCTGTCAAGGAGGACCGCAAAGAAGACCGCATGCAGCTCAGTCTTTTCCAGCTTCCGGACCACCCTGTTGTCGAAGAACTGCGCGAGATAGATATCGATAATCTGACACCGCTTAAAGCGCTCCTGCTCCTTCATGAGCTCAAGGAAAAAGCGAACGAGAAGAACTGATTAGAACCCACAGATGAACACGGATGGGATTGAAAGAGTTGCGATGTATGTTAAGTCTAAATAATTGATTAGCAAAATAATACGGCCGAACAAGAAACAATTGCTTTATGAAAATAATTGGAAAAATAGTTTCGTGCAGATCAATTGAAGGCCATTCCTTATTTATTTGAAATTTATAAACTTTCTGCTGTTCCTTTAAGTCTGGCATCCAGTAACTTCCGTGACAATAAATAAAGAGTAAAGAATCCCTATGTCCCGAATTAAAGTACTTCCCGATATAGTTGCCAATAAAATCGCTGCGGGTGAGGTGGTCGAACGTCCCGCCTCTGCCGTAAAAGAGCTGGTGGAGAACGCAATCGATGCCGGTGCAACACGAATCACTGTCGATATTGAGGCGGGTGGACGGCGTCTGATACGTGTGTCGGACAACGGCTCCGGCATGGGCAGGGAGGATGCACTGCTTTCGATCGAACGTCACGCGACCTCGAAAATTGCAGACATTCATGATATCGGGCGTATCTCGACTCTCGGCTTTCGCGGTGAGGCACTGCCCTCTATTGTCTCCGTCTCAAAAGCGGTGATCGAAACGAAACGGGAGGAGGACATGTTCGGCACGCGGCTTGTTATCAACGGCGGTGTGCTCAAGGATGTCAGCGATGTCGGCCGGGATGAGGGGACGCTGGTTGAGGTGCGTAACCTTTTCTTCAATGTGCCCGCCAGGAGGAAGTTCCTCCGCTCGGACGACACCGAGCTAAGGCATATCAAACGCATGATTTATGATGTCGCCGTAAGCATGCCCTCGATCAGTTTGACGTTGAATACTGATGGACGGGAAATATTCCGTTTCACCGGCTCCGAGGATCATGAGGATATGCTGCGCCAGATTTTTGGCGAGACCGCGACACGTCTCATGACGCCGTTCGAGCTGGAGGCCGAGGACCTTACAGTCACTGGTTTCCTCGGCAAGCCTGAGACCGCCCGCAACACCAGTGTTCACCAGTATGTCGTCATGAACGGCCGTCCCATCGACTCGAAAAGCTTGTCTCGGGCGGTTCGCGATGGTTACGGTCAGACTGTGCAGCGCGGGATGTTCCCGGCGTTTATTCTCTATTTCGAGCTCGACCCAGCAAGGATTGATGTCAATGTCCATCCCTCCAAACGCGAGATCAAGATTCACCGAGAATTTGTCATTGCGCAGGAAATTCGCGGAAATGTGGCCATGACCATCCAGAGTATGTCCTCGGCGCCTGAACTTGGCACTTCATCACGCTTTCTGGAAGACAGTCTGACTGGATCGCGGCCTGTTACTGTCTATAATCCGCCCGAACAGCGTTGGATGGCCGATGTTCCAAAAGACAGGTCTGCGGCGCAGTCCGACACGGCGCAGACAACGCTCGATCTCGCTTTCAAGGCCCCGGAAACAACGAGCCAGCCGGCAGTTCCTGCTGCAAGTGAGAACTACGATTCTTCCCGACAGGCATTCTGGCAGCTCAAGGATCGGTACATTCTTTCGACGGTCAAGGAGGGGGCGATCATTGTCGATCAGCATGTGGCCCATGAGCGTATCCTCTATGAGGAGGTGCTTGGCTATTTCAACGGAAGGCAGGCGGCGGCGCAGCAGCTCCTGTTTCCCCTGCTGGTCGATTTTCCGGCGGCGGATTACGATATCATCGAGAAGATGCTGCCGTTCCTCAACCAGGTGGGATTCGGTGTCCGCGAATTCGGCGAACGCTCGATCATGGTCGATGCTGTCCCGTCATGGTACAAGGGTGACGATAATGGGGCTATCTTTACTGAGTATATCGATGAAATGCGCCGTCACGGCAGGATTAGCTCCGGGTATATCGAAAAACTCGCCGCGGCAATTGCGTGCCGTTCGGCGATAAAGTCCGGCAAGCCGCTCAATCAGGAAGAAATGCGCTATCTCATCGACCGACTTTTTGCCACCTCATCCCCGTTTGTCTGTCCGCACGGACGGCCTATCATTGTGAAACTAACGCTCGACGAACTCGACCGCCGTTTCGGCCGCGCCTGATTTCGGTATGCTGTCTGCAAAGCCCTGCCCGATGGATAAGGCATGATTCTACTTTTTCTGTTTACAATGTCGTGTTGTTGCGATAGATTGGTGATATTGATCTATCTGCAGGCGTTCATTTCAGACAGAGGGGGGATTTATGCAGCGGTCGGAAAACTGTCGCACAAAACTTGACAGGATGAACAGGACGCTTCGCCATGAGGAAGCGGACCGTGTCCCGGTCAGTGACTTTTTCTGGGGCAGTTTCATCGAGCGCTGGAAGAAAGACCTTGGCCTGCCGGACTATACCGATATTTACCGCTACTACGATCTCGACTGGATCGTGACTGTGCCCAATATGGATCCGCATATCAGGGATTTTGAAATAGTCGAGGAGGATGATGAACAGGTCATTGTCCGAACCGGGTTCGAGGCGACTATCCGCAAGAAATTCCACGATCCCATGCCAGCTTTCCTTTCTTTTGCCACCGATACCATAGAAAAAATGCGAGAGTTCACGTTCGATGATCCTCGAGACGACCGACGATATTTGAGCGGCGGCGACAACCAGATTGCCGGTGTCGGGGACGGTTTCGCGCGGAACAGCCCGCCATGGATCGAGACCGTGCAGGCGCTTTATCACGATTTTCCTGTCTACGGCAGTATCTGTGAGTGCCATGAACTGCTCTGGCGCATTATCGGATCGGAAAATACGCTCTTGTGGATGGGGCTCTATCCTGACGAGATCGCCCGTTTTGTCGACCGTATCGGCGCTTTTGCCGTAGAAATGACCCGGGCGCAGATAGTAGCCGCAGGCGGCATGCTCGACGGCATGGTGATCTGGGGTGATGTAGCCTATAAGAACGACATGCTGTTCTCACCCGAGTACTGGCGGGCGAATTTCAAGCCCTGGGTTGCTGCCATTGTCGAGGTCTGTAAAGACGCCGGAATCCCGGTTATTTATCATGGCTGCGGTAATGTGTCGCGCATTTTTGAGGATTATATCGAAACTGGCATAGACGGCTATAATCCGCTGGAAGCAAAGGCCGGACTCGATGTTGTCGACCTGCGCAGGAAACTGGGACACCGTCTGGCATTCTGCGGCAACATGGATGTCATCGAGTGGGCCCATGCCGATCTCGATGAACTGAAATTCAGTGTGCTCAGGAAACTCAATGCCGCGAAAGGCGGCGGTTACATATTCCAGTCTGATCACTCGGTTCCCGCCAATGTGTCAGGCGAACGCTATGAATATGTTGTCGATCTTGTCCGAAAGTACGGGCGCTATCCCCTTGATCTCGGCGAATACGATATCTCCGATATTTCGTGAAACACTCGATTGCACCGCACATTACCGGAGGATTTTCCATGCGGACTGTTTTGTTACTGTCGATCATCTTTTTTTTGCCCACAACGGCCCTTGCTTTCGATACCGTTGACTGGGAATACAGTCAGGATTTCGAGAACGGCGAGCTCAATGCCTGGTCGAGTTACCCGCCGATCCAGGATACCGCCTACGAGGCGCCGTATATCTATCCGGGCAGGGCGTTACCGGACGATAGCAGCGCCTCGCTCTGCAAGATACTGTATCCTTCCTCGGAGAATGCGCAGTTGAGCGGTGTTGTGAAACAGTTTGCCATGACACTCGACGAGAAAAGCAGCCGGATACGGTTCCGTTACTGTGTCAAGGCGACAGTGAGTCCCGTGTGGCTCGGTATCGATCTGGCCTGTGCGGACGGCGGCAGGATCAAGGCTCGTTTCCCCGCTCCGGAGATCAACCGCTGGCAGTCGGCCGATTACAGTCTCGATGATATCCTGCGTGCGGCGGGAATGAGCACCCGAAGTGGAAGTCGTCAGATATCGGCAATGGCTGTCTATGCCCGCTTTGAGCGCTGTGATCCTGATATGCCCATCCTTTTCGCCATCGACGATGTCAGTGTGACCGGAAAGAAGAACGCATCGATTGATATCCTCGAACCGGAAACTGCCGCTCTCGATGAGTGGGAGTCTGAAATAACCTTGCGGCATTACCGTAACGGGGAGCCGTTGACACTTCGTCTTGCGGACGGCAACGAGCCCTACGATTCCGTGCGCGCGGAAATCAGACGTTTTGACAGGCCGGATGAGCGTGTGGGAGAGTACAAGCTCAGAAAAAAGGACAATGCCTGGACATTGGCGAAGAGGCTCGTTCTCGATAATAAGAGTTTCCCCGCAGGCATGTACTCGGTTTCACTCGAGGCGAAGAGGAGTAAAACCGTGGTGGTGCGCACGGATTTCACATTCATGGTCATTGACGATGCCCTGATCGCACGGCATCCTCGTTTCTGGTTTAGCGCTGATACGGTCGACGAGTATAAAAAGCGGCTCGAAACAAAGTATCCGGCATTTCTCGCCTATATCCGTCATGAGGCGGAAGATGCGCGAGCTAATTTGTCGAATGAGTTACCCGATGACCTCCGGTATTTTCCGAAAGTTGGCTGGCTGAAATCGTTCGAGGCTTACCGGACACGGATCGCGACCATTCCCACTCGCGCTTTTGCGAATGCGCTGGTCTATGCGCTCGATGACGACCGCGAGGCTGCCCAATGGGCGAAAGATACGCTTGTGAACCTCTGTAGGTGGAAAAGCTGGAACCATCCCTGGATGCAGAACAGAGGCCATCATATCTACCTTTATGTCTCCTATGTCACCCGTGAGCTGGCGATGACCTATGATATCGTGTACGAACTGCTCACGGAGGAAGAGCGCCGCATTGTCAGCGAGGCTTTCGTCAACAACGGTCTCATTCCCGCCTACAAAACCTATGTGGTCGCCGATATGGTGACCAATGACGAATCGAACTGGATTACCGCGATTGTGGGCGGATCGCTGCTGGCAGGCTGTTCGATTATCGGTGATATAGAGGACAGCTCAGCGCTCGAACCCTATCTTTCCCGGCTGCATCTACAAGCTCAACGCCCACATGAATATAGTTTATGGCGGTGACAGCGGCTGTATCGAGGGTTTCAGCTACGGTTACGGCACCATGCGTCATTACAGCGAAATCCTGCCGCTTTATAAGAGGACACTCGGGCTCGATTTTGCACCGATGTTTGCCGAGGATTACAGTGAGGCGCTATGGGCAGGCGATCATTACAAGGGCATGTATTTCAGTTTCGGGGATGCCCACTGGACCGGCGGCAACAGCTTTTCATCGTTCCCGTGGTTGATTGAACATTTCCGTGATCCAGAGCTTGCCTGGCTCTATGACCGTAACCGCGCCACTCCTGCGGCACATACCCTTCAGGTGCCGAATTTCATAATCGACGATGTCGAAGCAGTAAAACCGACACTTCATGGCGCGAAACTTTTCGAGACAACCGGGACAGCCGTTTTCCGTTCGGGCAACGAGCCCGACTCCTTCATATTCACGTTCAGATGCGGGCCATTCGGCAACCATCAGCATCTCGACCAAGGGAGTTTCTTTCTCCATGACCGCGGCGAGACTCTGCTGACAGAGCTCGGTTACAGCAATTATTACGACGATCCGTTTTACCAGAGCCATGTCACCCAGCCTGTCGGTCACAATTGCATATTGGTCGATGGCAATATTCACAGTCAGCGGGTAGGCGATCACGCCGCCTATGCGGCAGGGATGAAGGAACATGCCTCCATCGCGGCCTTTGTGGGTGGTGAAAGCATTGGGTATGTCTCCGGCGATCTCGGGCCGCTGTATACAGGGAATGTGAAATCGCTCAAGCGTGATATTGTATGGTTCGCGCCGCGGACTATCCTCATGTTCGACCGTCTGGAAACAATCGATGGCGAGGCTGAAATGAACGCACTTTTTCACGGCCCCCGCTATTCCGATATCAATTTCGGCGGCGGGACTTTCGAGATCATGTCCGGCGATGTTTCCTTGCACGGCTTTCCTATCGGAGATGATCACGAGGTCAGCCTCGAGCCGGAAATAGTGACTCTCGCCAATTACACCAACGATCCAATCCAGCCGCTCGGCCGCCTGACTCTCACGAAAAAGACACAGGATGGAAAAGCCCTGAACGCGGTGCTCATGTCGACCGATCTCGCTTTGAACAAAACAGTGGAAAATAACCGTACGGGAATGCTGTACACCGAAATGAGGGATGCGATATTCCTCATGAATCCGGCACATGAGATGCTGACTTACGGGCCGTTCACTACGGACGGTTTGTTTACGGCGGTGACCTCCGCGAACGGTGCGTTTCTCGTTGTTGACGGGACAACGGGCAGCTTGAACGGTTTTCACGTTTTGCAGGCAGACAGCCCGGCAACCATGCTCTATGAGGGGGATACGGTCCATTACGACACCGATAAGGAAACACGCATTCATGTTGAGGTTGACAATCCTGTTCGCACTGTTATACTTAACGGCAGCAAAGTGAAAGGCTGGAAACGTGACAGAAAGGCCGGTATTGTCTCTGTGACAGTTCCAAAAGGGCGGGGGAGTTTCCGGATGTTGCCGTAAAGATGTCTTTTGTGCTATTAATCTTGGAGATAGCAGGGAGTATTTCGTATATTAAGGGCGTGAAAAAATATTTCCCGATCATGAAAGGTTTTGCATGAAAAAAAGCATTTTACTCCTGCTGTCTCTGCTGCTCCTCGTCTATACCGGCTGTTCGGATTCTGACAATTCTGTCGATCCCGGCGGCTCGTCCGGGCTTTCAGGAAATACGGAAATTATCGAATCACGCGAGGTGCTTTTCCAAGTCTCGACTATCGATGCCCTTCTACTGGGTCTTTACGACGGCGAGATGGATTTTGCAAGTCTCGGCCTTTATGGTGATTTCGGCCTGGGCACCGTTGATGAGCTCGATGGCGAGCTGGTTGTGCTCGATGGCGTTCCGTACAAGATTCGTGACGATGGTGTCGCCTATGTTGTCGATGATGCCTCCTCGACACCTTTTGCCGCGGTGACCGATTTCGATACCGATGTCAGTTTTAGCGGCACGTTCTCGAGTTTCGACGATCTGACTGCCTTTGTCGATTCCAAGCTTGCGACGAACAATATTTTCTATGCGATCAAGATCACCGGTACGTTCGAATATGTCAAAACCCGCAGTGTGCCGAAACAGGCCAAACCCTATCCACCTTTGACCGAGGTGGTTAAAGACCAGTCCGTGTTCGAACTCGAACAGGTCGAGGGGACAGTGGTCGGTTTCAGGTGTCCGCCCTATGTTGAGGGTGTCAATGTTCCCGGCTACCACCTTCATTTCCTCACGAAGGACAAGAAAGCCGGTGGACATATTCTCGATATCCGCGCCACGGATGTCACTATCGAGATGGACCTGACACATGCTTTCGAGCTGTATCTGCCTGACAGCGACGAGTTCTATTCCGTCGCGCTCGATGGCGACCAGCAGGATGATCTCGAGGAAGTCGAGCAGGACTGACAGGTAAACTCAGCAATCAATATTGAAAAGGCAGTGCCGTCTGGCGCTGCCTTTTTCTTTGTTGTGAATGTATCTCACCAGGATGATTTTTTTTTGTGCCGCTTGCCCAAAATCAAAAAAGGAGGACCGTTCAATAACGATCCTCCTTGAATTGATGCATACTGTTCTGTTGTCTTACACGTCGAGCCCTTCGAGGATTTCGTCCACGTAGACCTCTTCCTGACGGCGGGAGGACTGGTAGAGCGCCTCGATGAGTGCAAGAGAGCGCCTTCCGTCGACACCGTCGCAGACTAGCGGTGCGCCTGTTCTGACAGCGTCGATAAAATTCGCGACCTGCTTGATATGGCCTTCAACCGGGAACTGTGAGGCGGAGGATGCCGCGGTGCCAGCTGCGCCTTTTACGTCCTCGATTGTTTCTGCCGCGAGGATATCCTTGGATTCGGAGACCGACCAGCTGGTGATCTTGTCCTCGATGAGGTCGACCGAGCCGTGGGTGCCGTTGATATGGAACTCGTTGCCCTTGCCGGGATTTGTCGAGGATGCCGTATGAAGGCTTCCCAACGCGCCATTCTTCCAAGTGAGCAGGGCGATTGCCATATCCTCGACCTCGATGCGGTCGTGGGCCACGGTATCGTATTTCGCGTATATTTTTTCCACATCGCCCATCATGTAGAGCATGAGGTCGATAGCGTGGATGCCTTGGGTCATTGTCGCGCCGCCGCCCTCCTGGGCCCATGTGCCGCGCCAGTCAGCACTGTCGTAGTATGCCTGATCGCGCCAGTATTTCGCGGAGACATCGGCGAAAATGATCTTGCCGAACGTGTTTTCCTCAAGTGCTTTTTTAATCCTGTTGGGAGCCTCGTCGGTCCGTTTCTGAAAAATCACGCCGAGCTTGACATTGTTGTCGCGGGCAGCGACGATCATGTCGGTGGCGTCCTTGACATTGATCGCCATGCTTTTTTCGACGAGGACATGTTTGCCTGCATTCGCGATTCCGACTGCATGCTGAGCATGAAGGCCCGAGGGTGAGCAGACACAGACCGCATCGATATCGTCGCGTGCGATCATAGCTTTCCAGTCGGTCATCGATTCACAGTTATGCTCGGCGGCGAATTCCTTGCCGCGTTTCTCGTCGAGATCGCACATGACCGCGATGACTCCGTCGGGGTGCTCCTCGATAGCTTTTGCATGGTATGCGCTGATAATGCCCGCGCCGATCATGCCGAAACGAAATTCTGCCATGATTCCTCCAAAATATTAGTGCCGGGTACGAATCGCGGGGGCCTTGAATTGCTGTCCCGTAAACCCGGACCATCTCGATCAGTATATGATTTCCAAACGTTTATTCTGCCGCTTTCGCCGCGGCCTTTTTCAGTACGGCGGAGCCCATGAACGCGTTTTCCTCTATCTCTATCGCATGAAGTTCGTGGGCGTACTCGCGCACCTTTTTGAGCGCATCTGCGATATGTTCCACCACGCCGCTTTCCGCAAGAAGGAGGTTCTGTTCGATGAATATGATTTCCGAACATATCTCCTCGGTCACCGGACAGTCGATATGACGCATACCGAGCCCGCATGAGGTCTGATAGACCGGCTGCGTGTAGAGCGGCATCGGATAGAGGGAGGATGCCAGAACACCCTCGGCGTTCAGTGCCGAGAGGAACTGCGCACGGCTGACATTTTCGAATTCCTCGCTCCTGAAACGCATGAGCAGGAGGTGATGGCCGTGACGGTCGCAGTAGTCCTGCCAGACAAGCGGTTCGATACCGTCGATGTCCGAGATGAGCGGATAGAGCAGTTTCGCGTTTTCCGCACGTTTCTTCGTCTGTTCTTCGAGACGTTCCAGCTGGGCGAGTGCCAGTGCCGCCTGGATCTCCGTGTAGCAGGCGTTGAATCCGAAACGGTAGTGGACATGCCCGGCGTATTTTTCCCTGACACCACGGCCGAATTTGCCGAGACTGTAATGGACGAGATCGATCAGTTCCTTATCGTCACTGACAAGGATGCCGCCCCTCTCCGCTCTGCATGTTTTTTGATTGCTGGAAACTGAATGAGCCGGCGTGACCGAGTGAGCCGGTCTTTTTGCCTTTATATATGGCGCCATGTGCCTGGGCCGCATCCTCGAGCACTTTAAGGCCGTGCTTTTCGGCAATAGCCATGATGGGGTCCATGTCGGCGGGGTGCCCGGCGATATGCACCGGAATGATAACTTTCGTTTTCTCGGAGATGGCGGCCTCGATACTTTCCGGCGAAAGGTTGAGCGTCTGTGGATCGATGTCTGCATAGACTATTGTCGCGCCGACATGATGCACCGCCATCGAGGTGGCCATGAATGTATATGCGGGAACGATGACCTCGTCGCCGGGGCCTATATCCCAGGCCATGAGACAGAGTTCCATCGAGACCGTGCCGTTGGCTACAGCGGCGCCGTACCTGACATCGCAGTAAGCGGCGAAACTGTCATTGAGTGCGGTGATTTTTGGCCCGAGACCTGTCCCGCCCCACATGTCGCCAGCGAGCACTTCCTCAAGGAGTTCGCGTTCCCGTTTGCCGCACTGCGGCCAGAGAGGCCAGGGAGCTGTTATTGCGGGCTGGCCGCCGAAAACAGCGAGTTCGCTCATGATATTCCTCCTGTTATTCCCGCCGGCAAAGATTTATGACCAGCCGGATTAAAAATTATTTCAGTTCGCTCAGATTTTTTTGGTTTCGGTAATATAGGATATTTTTGATAAAGATGGTACCCCTATTTCCCGTTGCTGAACAGTGGGGACTTTATCACATATCCCTTGAAAAAACGCCGGAAAAATGCTATACTGTTATCCATCGGATTCATCCCCGGCGCAGCTCTCTCCACTGCTCTCCTTTCCAGGGTACGAAGACGCGTCTTCCTGAGTACCGTATTTGTCTATCGTGATTTCCGGGCATTTTATTCATTCACGTTGCGGAATCCACGCCCGTGTGCTATCGTACAATAGCGTCTGAACCAGTTTTCTGTCACAAAGGAGTGCGTTCCATGCTTGACAGGCAGGAATTCATACAGAGCCTCTCGAAAGGTGTCATGATCGGTGACGGTGCCATCGGATCTGAGCTCTATGCCCGCGGCGCCACGCTCGAACGTTGTGTCGAGCGCCTGAATATTCAGTCACCTGTGATGGTCGAAACTCTCCATCGCGACTATATAGCGGCAGGGAGCAGGATGATCGTCACGAATACTTTCGGTGTAAACCGCTATTCGCTCGCCAATATCGGTTTTGAAAATGAACTGCATCCTGTTCTTCGCGAGGGAGTAAGGCTTGCGAAGAACGCCGCCGGTGATTCCGTGCTTGTTGCAGGTTCTATCGGGCCGTTGCCGTTGTTTGAGGGTGAGCCGCTCGATAAAAACGCCTGGAAAGCTGCTTTCGCGGAAAATGTTGAAATTCTCACCGATAGCGGTGTCGATCTCATCATTTTCGAGACATTTGTGGATATCGGTCAGCTTGCGGTGGCGGTCGAGACAGCGCGCGGCATGACTGAT
This sequence comes from Candidatus Latescibacterota bacterium, assembly GCA_963668435.2. Classification (GTDB taxonomy): domain Bacteria; phylum Latescibacterota; class Latescibacteria; order Latescibacterales; family Latescibacteraceae. The sequence goes on along the minus strand of CAXXSC010000008.1, from coordinate 1,091,174 downwards.
ATGCCTGTTATGGCGCAGATGGCGTTTGACAGCAGCGGTCTCCCGGCTGGCGGCGGTTCCGTTGAGGCATTCGTGGACAAGGTGCGGAGTGCCGGTGCAGATGTTATCGGTGCTAACTGTGGCGCCGGTGTGCTTGCCGTACGGAATGCCGCACGACGCCTGCTGCCGTATGGTATGCCGGTCAGCGCTTTTATGAACGCCGGTTTTGCCGAGAAAGTTGAGTCGAGGAATCTTTATGTCGCACCGGACAACTATATCGCTGCTGCTGCTGCGGAGCTTGTTCAGGATGGTGTCAGTATCATTGGCGGCTGCTGCGGAACGACTCCCGCTACGATACGGGCGATTGTTGATGCACTCGGCAAGATTGATTCGAAGGATCGACGAATATCACTTGGCAAGGCCCGTCCAGCTGCAGAACAAAAGCCCGAAGTACCAGAGAAAGAGTATGTCGAGCCGGAGATCCCGAAAGGAATACTGGTCGAGCTCGATCCCCCCAAAAAGCCCGATGTCTCAAAAATTATCGAGACTGCCCACGCACTTGCCGGAAGCGGGATTACTGCATTGACTCTCGCTGACAATCCGCTCGCTTCGGTCAGGGTGGATGTCCTCATGGCCGCATCCCTTCTCAAACGTGAGGCGGCAGTCGAGGTCATACCGCATCTCACCGGCAGAGACAGGAATCGTATTGCTCTACAGTCGACTATTCTTGGGGCTCATGTGGCCGGATTGCGCTCACTGCTCTGTGTCACCGGCGATCCGGTGCGCATGTACAACGAGACAAACACGAGCGGCGTTTTCGATGTGACCTCCATCGGCCTGGTGAAACTTGTCAGCGAGTTTAACGACGGCACGCGAGGCGGCGATATACGGACCTCTTTTTCCATTGGCGTGGCCCTGAATCCAAATGTCAGGAACCACGGTGGACAGATAAAGAAACTCAAACGGAAAATCGAGGCGGGTGCCCAGTTTGCTCTCACCCAGCCGGTCTATGATTACGAACGTTTCGACCGTCTGATGGATGCTGCTGAGGAAGAAGGGATTGCCATACCGGTTTTTGCCGGGGTGATGCCGCTTGTCTCTTCACGCAACGCCGAATTCCTGCATAACGAGGTGCCGGGTATCACCATTCCCGACAAGTACAGGGAGCGGCTCGCGTCCTATTCCGAAAAGGATGACCAGCGCAAGGCGGGAAGGGATATTGCAATGGAACTCGTATGCCAGCTCTCTGCCCGTTGTACCGGTTTCTATTTTGTGACTCCCTGGAACAAGGCCGAATATGTTCTGCCTCTGATCGATGAGGGGCTGAAAGTCCTGGCGAAAGATAAAAACTGAAGGCCCTGAATGGTGTTTGCCATGTCAGGGCCTCCTGAAGTCATAAATTCTGCAAATCAACGGTGTTCATTTGCCGCTCATCTACGCCGCTTATGCTGACTCATACGGCGTTCTTCGCAGCATAAATCCTTATTTCTGCTCCTCTTCCTCGCCGTAATGCAGGCGTTTCTGGAGATATTTCTGCCAGGAATGCAGACGGTGGTGTGTTCTGTCGGGATATCCCTTTATCTCATAGGTCCTGTTAATATCCATATCAAGGAACTGCTGAACGGTTTCGATTTTCAGCGCCCTGAGAACTTCGAGCTCATTAGGATTGATCCCGGATTCGGAAATTGCCTGATCGGTGAACTCATCCTCGCCGACTGTCTGTACCGGTTCCGCTGAGGGTGCGCCTGCATGGATATTGTATATTTCAAGAAGCGCGTCCTTCTCGACAGTCGCGATGAGGTCTTTATCGCAGTATTTTTGTCTGTATTCGGTGACTTTTTCGACGAGGCCCTTGTCGAGAGTCTCCATGTCACTGTCCTCGAGATCGATAAGGTCGCGAATAGTGGTGATGTCCATGGTTTTCAAAGCTGATACTGCCTGGCTGTCGAGCCCTGTCTTCGACAGAGGCTCATGGATAGTGGCATCTTCTTTCTCGATATCGTCTTTCGCGCGGGCCTGTTCGATCATCTCGTAGGTGAGATATTTACGGAGAAGCACCTGCCATGCCGCAAGACGGTCGCTGACTGTTGCATCGTGTTCTTTTACTGTGACAATACGCTCGATATCGAGAAGGAGAAATTGGCGTATCCGGTTAATTTCAAGCGCTTTCAGCACGACGTATTCATTCACGCCGAGGTTGAGGCAGCCAACAGCGTCGTCAAGTTCGATCATGGCAGACTCCATTTATAATTATTGGGTAGAATAATGCGTAGGTGTTTTTGGAATTGCAGGCAACAGGTGTGCATATGTGTGGTTGTTGTCTGTCTTTATTGCTTAAATATATTTTATTAACATTGAAAGGTCAAGCTATTTAATAAAATTGAACAAAAGATGATGTTGTATAGGGTATTTGCGATATTCTTTAGCCGCGGGCGTCGAATAATACTTTGACACCGTCGATCTGAATAATGCCGCGAGCGAGATCGTACAGCGGGTTCGCTGAGCCGCTGATGATAGCCTTACGTCTGAATCCGCCGGGAAGGTCTTCTTCGCCGATCCTGCTTTCCATCGGATCGGGGTGCTGCTTGTTAAGAAATGCCTTTTTGTGCATTATGGCCTTGAAGTTTTCCGAGGCTGTTGACATTGAGAACAGCCTTGTCTTCCCGAGGCCCGACGGCAGCGGATCGGGATACTGTTTCATCGAGAACGGCCGCTTGTTGGGCATGGGACTCTGTTGAGCTATGACAGTTTCATTCACCATGACCTTTGTCTGGCCCACACCGGAGGGTGCCGGTTCGGGATACTGTTCCTTGTCGAAAGGTTTCTGGTCGGGCAGGGCACTTCCACTCGATGTCTGGAATTTCATGGCGAAGACCTGCGGTTTTGCCGTGATGCCCGAGGAGGTTATCGGCTCCTGCATGCCGCCGCGCTGAAGGGCTTTCTGGTTCGGCAGTGCCGTACCGACTGAGGTCTTGAACTTCATGGCGAAAACGTCGGGCCGTGACACAATACCAGATGTCGTTACCGGTTTCGGCATACCTTTAGAGGCCGAGCGGCTTATCATGGCGCTGCCGACTGAGGTCTTGAATTTCATGGCAAAGACATCCGGTTTCGCGGTAATTCCGGATGAAGTTACCGGTTTCGGCATACCCTCCGCCTGCAGGGCTTTCTGATTCGGCAGCGCCGTACCGACCGAGGTCTTGAATTTCATTGAGAATACTTGTGGTTTCGCCGTTATGCCGGAAGATGTTATCGGCTGCGGTATGCCCTCTGCCTGTAATGCCTTCTGGTTCGGCAGGGCAGGTCCTACCGAAGTCTTGAACTTCATGGAGAACACCTGGGCGCTTCCTTTGCCGGATGAAGTTACCGGTTTCGGCATACCCTCCGCCTGAAGGGCTTTCTGGTTGGGAAGCGCCGGACCGACAGAAGTCTTGAACTTCATTGAGAACACTGGCGCGGTGCCTTTGCCCGAACTTGTAACAGGTTTCGGAATACCTGCAAACTGCATCGACTGGGGTGCGGCGATGGCACTACCCGTTGCGGAGGCCGGTTTCTGTGAGAACACCTGCGCCGCGCCTTTGCCCGAGCTCGTGACCGGTTTCGGCATGCCGGAGAACTGCATTGACTGTGCGGCTTTAACAGCACTGCCAGTCGCTGAGGCTGGTTTCTGTGAGAATACCTGAGCACCACCCTTGCCTGATGATGTTATTGGCTTGGGAATACCGCCGCTCTGAAGTGCGCCCTTGCTCTGGAGTACTGAACCTGTGGCGGAGGCTGGTTTCTGTGAGAACACCTGCGCCGCGCCCTTGCCGGAACTCGTGACCGGCTTAGGCATCCCCGAGAACTGCATTGACTGTGCAGCTTTAACAGCACTGCCAGTCGCAGAGGCTGGTTTCTGCGAGAATACCTGAGCTGAACCCTTGCCTGATGATGTTATTGGCTTGGGGATACCGCCGCTCTGGAGTGCGCCTTTGCTCTGGAGTGCTGAACCTGTGGCGGAGGCCGGTTTCTGTGCAAAGACCTTGGCGCCGCCTTTGCCGGAGCTTGTCACTGGTTTCGGCATGCCCGAGAATTGCATTGACTGTGCGGCTTTAACAGCACTGCCAGTCGCAGAGGCTGGTTTCTGCGAGAATACCTGAGCTGAACCCTTGCCTGATGAAGTGACAGGTTTGGGAATACCGCCGCTTTGCATAGCAGATTTCGAGCTCAGCGCCGAAGCTGAGGCGCTTACAGGTTTCTGTGCAAAGACCTTGGCGCCACCTTTGCCGGAGCTTGTCACTGGTTTCGGTATGCCGGAGAACTGCATTGACTGGGTTGCGCCAAGCGCTCCACCGGTTGCCGAGGCCGTTTTCATGGAGAAAACGTCGGCACCGCCCTTGCCGGATGAGGTCACCGGTTTGGGAATACCGCCGCTCTGCATGGCAGATTTCGAGGCCAGCGCCGAGCCTGTGGCAGACGCCGGTTTCATACTGAATACCTCAGCGCTGTTGCCGGTGCTTTTCGGCGCGTTGTTCTGCAATGCTTTCAGGCTTGCCTGAGTTTGGGCCGCGCTACTGTTGATTTTCGATATCGACATCTCGACTTTCCTGTTTAGGCATAGTTCTCCTAATCAGGACTATCGGCAAAAAGCTAAAAAAATTGAGGAGAAATTTAAAAAAACATTCCTCCTCAACACTGTGTCGATATGTAAGTTGCGATCAATCAGTTAAAATTGCGAAAACTCCCGCGCTTCGGATGTCCTCGGATGAGGCGCCGATCATGACCTTGAACTCGCCCGGTTCGACCACCCAGCGCATGTCCTCGTTCAGCATTTGCATGTCTTTCGCAGTCAGCTCGAAACGTACGGTTTTCTTTTCGCCGGGATCGAGCGTGATTCTCCTGAAACCTTTCAGTTCCTTGATCGGGCGGGAAACGCTGGCAACGATATCGTGCAGATAAAGCTGGACAACCTCGTCGCCGCGCATGGTGCCGTTGTTCGTGACATCGACCTCGACAACGACATGCTCTCCCTGTTTCACTGTCCTGTCGGCGAATCGAAGCTCGCTGTAGTCGAACGTGGTATAGCTGAGGCCGTAGCCGAAAGGATAGAGCGGCACCGCGCTCATGTCCATGTAATCGAAACCGCGGCCCGAGGGCTTGTAATTATAATAGAGTGGAAGCTGAGCCGCAGCCCGCGGGAATGTAATCGGCAGTCTGCCGGCGGGGTTGTAGTCGCCAAACAGCACCTCGGCAACCGCGTTGCCGCCCTCCTCGCCGGGATACCATGCCTCGACAACTCCGGCGACATCGGCGATCCAGCTGCTCATGTTGACCGCGCTGCCGGTGACAAGTATGACGATCGTGGGTGTGCCGGTTGCGGCGACTTCTTTGATCAGCTGCTCCTGGAAACCGGGAAGCGTGAGAGTGGCGCGGTCCCTGAACTCGCCTTCCTCGATGCTGGTAATAATGACTGCGGCATCTGCGTCACGGGCACTCTTGGCTGCACGGGATATTTTCTTGTTTTCCATCTCCTCGAAACCGAGATCCCAGCCGAGGAACATGTCAGCACCCCATTTGCCTTCGTAATATTCGATTCTGACATCGTACATTTTACCTTTTTCAAGCCGGACCTGGATGTAATCGGTGGGGAAGCCCCTGTCGCGCCAGTTTTCGAAAAGGAGTTCGTTGTCGAAATAGAAACGGACACCGTCACTACCCGAAAGGCTGAAGGTCACAACACCGTCGACCGGAGATTTCAGCTTGCCAGTGAATCGGGCGGAGAAAAAGTCATGGTGGATTGCCGGATCAGGCGAGCCGCTGCCCCACTCGAAACCGAGGTTCTTTTCCACTTTTGTGACAGCCGGTTTGCCTTGGAGATTGTCATTGTTGAAATATTCAGCTATGACACCGGGTTTTGTCGAGCCGTTTTCGTCGTGGAAAAAGTGTTCGGCGGGAACGGTAGGGAGTATATACTGCGTGTGGTCGGTGCCGGTTTCATGGACTACGTCCGCATTGGCGGGCAGGATATTTTTGATGCCTTGCAGGATGGAGACTTTTTCCATGCCGTGGCCGCTGTAATTGCCCAGTTTGGCGACATCCGCGTCACGTCCGATGACCGCGATTTTTTTCAGGTTCTTTTTCAACGGGAGCGTGTTCGCGCTGTTCTTCAGGAGTACGATGGACTGACGGGCCGCCTCGAGCGCGAGAGCCCTGTGTTCGGGTGTGTTGTAGACCTTGTCGGCGGATTCCGTGTCAACGTAGGGGTTGTCGAACATGCCGAGACGGAATTTGACATCGAGGATGCGCCTGACCGCGGTATCGAGGGCTTCCTCGGGCACGAGGCCGTCGCGGATAGCCTCGATCAACGCATCGCCGTAGACATTCCCTTCGGGAAGTTCGCGGTCCATTCCGGCATAGAGCGCCTGCGCCGCGGCCTCTTTTTTGTTAGAGGCTGTCTTGTGAAGGCTGATCACCTCGATGAGTGCGTCATAATCGCAGACAGTAAAGCCTTTGAATCCCCATTCGCCCCTGAGGATGTCAGTCAACAGCCAACGGCTCGCGTTGCATGGACGACCGTCGAGTGAGTTGAACGCGGGCATGACAGACAATGCCCCGGCCTCTTGTATACATGCCTTGTAGGCCGGGAAATAGATTTCCCGCAGAAGCCGCTCTGAGAAATGAATGGCATTGCTGTCCCTGCCGCCGTCGCCGAAATTCGCCACGAAATGCTTGGGTGTGGTGATGATCCCGAGATCGGTGAAACTCTGACAATAGGCAACGCCCATGCGGGAGGTGAGGTAAGGATCCTCGCCATAGGTCTCCTGTGTCCTTCCCCAGCGGACATCGCGGGCGATGTTGATCACCGGCGAAAGAACCTGACGGTAGCCGCTTGCCTGTGTCTCGACAGCGATCGCGTGGGAGACATCCGCCATGAGATTGTCGTTGAACGTAGCGGCAAGGCCGATAGACTGCGGGAAAGCCGTTGCACCTTTAGCGGTCAGGCCGTGAAGCGCCTCGTTGTGGATGATCGCCGGGATACCGAGGCGGGTGTTCTCCATGAGCTTTTTCTGCACCTCGTTGACAATTATTGCCGATTCACGGGCGCTGGCGGTGGTCCTTCCGGAGAAAACATCTACACGGGTCACACCGCCGATACCGTCACCGGTCAGCACATCGTCGATGGTCTTGTTCACCAGTTCGAGCCCGGGAGGGAAGAGGTTGACCAACTGCGCGACTTTTTCCTCCATCGTCATACGGCCGAGGAGGTCGTCCACACGGCGTTCGACGGTTAGCGAGGCGTCTTTATAGGCCGTCTGGGCATGGATGTCTTTCGCGGATGCGCCGATGACTACAAGCGCAAGCGCGGAAGCTGTAAGGATTTTCGTTATAAGCTGTTTCATGATTGCCTTCCTGCGTTATGATTAAAGTTTTCTTAGGTATGTAATGTACGAAAAGCGGAGACAGGCAGGCAAGATTTTTGAAATGGCAGGACGTTAAGGAGCTTTATGATAATTGATTGCCAATATAGAAAACAGCGCCCGTTGTCGAACGCCGTTTGTGTGTAATTATATCTGTGTTTCTTTTGAAAAATGGATATTCTCTTTTCTACTGATTTTCTATCTCTTGCACCTGCGTTTTTGCGATTATCCAGCCCAATGCTGCGAACAGGATTCCGACTCCGAAAACAGTGTATCCGTGCCATATTTCGACGACAAGATGGTTCGCTGCATGAATTTTGTGTATCAGGTAATAGTGCAGTTTCGTAACACAGAGATCGGAGGCAAAATATACAGCAATCCAAAGAAGAATAAAACCGGCGAGGCGGTTCAATGGCAGAATATGGGTGATACTCCAGGCTAAGCCGATGCAGCACAGCAGGAGGAAGGGCCTTTGGATTACCATTATCCATCCCGCAAGGGAAACGTCTGGCTGGCCCGTGAGCATACCGATGCTGAATGCGTAATCGAAGACACGCCAGGTGACTGCCATGAATAAAAGGCTTGTCAGGATATGCAGCAGTGTCACTGTCATAAGGCTGATTTTCGGCATGGGTTCATGATCCAAATCCCAGATTTTCTCTTTTCGCGGACGGAGCAGTGCATACAGGGCAATTATAGGATCTGGAAAAGCCGCGATCAGGGAAAACGGCATAATTGCAAGCATATTGAGAGTCATTAACCAGTCCGGCAAGGATTTGTAAAGACTGGAATGCGTAGCCAGAAATGAATGTACCTGGATGATGATAAGGCTGAGCGGTAAAAGATACTGCACAATGATGATGACAGTCCGTGTCAGTATCTCTCGGAAACGACCGGATGGTGTTTTAAATCCGTGATAATAACGCAGGTAAAGGGCGATCAGAAGCAGTTCCGGATAGAGCCAAAAGGAATTGTGGCCGTACCCAAACCCCATGGGTACTTCAAAAGAGGACAGATAGATAAATGCCAGATAAAACAACTGGAGCATGAAAATGATGCATAATTCCCTTCCGATAAGCCTGATCCATCCGACACTTTCCCGAAAAATCATTTTCATGTCTCCATCCTTTTGTGTCGATTCGAACTTACAAAACACATGAGCACTGTAGTATATAAAATCATACCGGTAAAACAACGAAATTATTCAAAAAAAAGGAGCCCGGAGGCTCCCCTTTTGAAATATGTCTGCTATCGTTTAATTCCGGCCTCTTCCGTTGCCCCTGCCGCCACCATTGCCGCCGCGACGTGTCTGGTTGCCGGCGCCGGTGCCGCTGCCATTTCCGGGACCGTAGGAACCACCGGAGCCGCTGCCGTCACGAAGGCGGTTCTGGGTTTTTGCCTGCGAACCGTCCTGCGGGCCGTTGCCTCGACCGTAGGCATCACCCTGGCCGTTGCCCTGACCGAGTCCCTGCCCCTGGCCACCGGCCTCGTAGGTGTCGCAGACACCGTTTGCATCGTTGTCAACATAGGTTTCCGATTCAGTGTTGGTGCCGGGCTCGACGGCGAAAGCGTTGAGCGAGAATGCCGCGAACAGTGCGATCATCGTAGCGATAAGAGTAGTAGAGCGTTTCATTGTGTACCTCCCTGTGTCTGGTTTTGTTTTTTTTGGGGTGTGTCCCCGTTTCTGCGCTTTATAAAAGCAATCCGCATGCCAAAAAATTATTGTCGAAAATTAATCTGTGTAACATACTGTTAATAAATGATATAAAAAATGCATAGATTTGGGCGTGGTGCAAAGGAGGACTTATTCCCGGTTCGTAATTTTTTACGGGAATAAAATGCTGTACAGATCTATCTTGTTGTTAATAATGATATTGCGAGCAGATTTGAGTCTGTTTACGAATTTCGTAAGTAATTACGAGGAAGAGGTCGGATGTTTTCACTGCGTATTTTTTGAGGATATGCCGGAGTCAAAATGTGGGAGCCCGGCACAAAAACAAAAAAGAGAGGAGCATGAGATGCCCCTCTCTATATAGTACTGAATAATCAATTCATGCGCATTATCGGCAGAATTAGAATCCCTGCTTGAAGAAGAAGGGCCTGATCGCCTTGTTGTAGTCCATACCGCCGACCGTATAGCCGCCGATCCAGAACCAGGGGATCCATCCGCGGCGCACCATCTCGTCCACGAACTGAGCAGTGAAAATCCACATCAGCCAGTTGTTCATGACACCGCCAACAGTCGCGATTTTCTCATCATAACCCTTGATATCGAAAATGCCGCCACCCTCGGGCGAGAGGTTGTCGATGAAAATGTCCGCGTATTCGCGAAGCTTGTTGGAATTGCCCGGTGCGATGACGACAGTATACTGGCCCATCTCTTTCGCTTTTTTCGCCTCGCCGATGATCATCTCGGAATCAGGCTCGATCGTTGCGAAGAGGTGGACATCGCCTTTTTTCTGCTCCTTTCGGAACGCGTTGGTCATCATCGGTCCCATGGCGACACCGTTGGACTCGCTCTGCACACCGGCGTGGTCGCTGGTGCAGTGGAAATGTCCGCCGCGGCCGATCATTTTGGCTACTGTCGGCGCGTTGTCGAACATGTAGTCTTTCTGAGTGGCCCAGGCGTGCTGGATGCGCTCGAGAACTGTATCGAAATAGCGCGGGATATAATCGAGCTCTTTCGCTTTTTTGTTCTTGAATTTATTGGCGACCTCGGCCTGGAATGACCAGTAGAGGCTACAGAGGGAATTTGCCGCGCTGGGGCAGATTTTCATTTCCGGGATTTCCGGGCAGTCAACGATTCCCTGTGTGTAGGGAATGTAGCTCTGGAGAATGACATTGGAAACATCACCGAGCAGCCAGTCGTTGACATTGGGGCTGGTGAAACCGCGCGGAGCCCATTCGTTATCGACATAGTTCACAGGAACGCCGATGACAAAGACACCACGGTCTTTTGCCGCCTTGACATCCTCGTTAACATAATTTGTCATGAGGACATCGTTGGCTTCCATTTTATCGTAATCGCCGCCGTTCCAGACTGTACTGCTTTTGAGGATGCGCGGATTACCCTTGTTTCCTTCGAGGAACTCGATGTAGCCCATGTGGCCAGCCTGCGCCTGCATGAAAACGTTGCCGCCATTTTTCAGGCTCTCTGCCATGCGGCTTGTAAGCTCGCCCATGAGCCCCATTTCATTGCGCCGGATATTCTGGATGATGGCGAGCATGTTCGTGTAATACTGCTCGCCGAAATCCATGGTGTGGCCCCAGTTGTATTTTGTGCCGGCACGGTCGGCGGCCGATGCGTTCCGGACACCGCTTCCGAGACCGGCAGAGGCGCCAGCCGCGAGCATAGCGCCCGATTTCAGCATGTTACGACGTGATACCTTAGACATGTTCAAGCCTTTCGTTTGGGATAGTATAACCGAGCTTTTTGATATAATTACATATAAATAGCTGTTGATGCAACATCCTGTTATTCATGCAAATAGCCCTTTTATTGCGGCCTGTGTGTTTGTTCGTCCAATCGTTCGGTGCGTATTTTTTCGGCTGTTTCAGATTGGCCGTCAGCGACAAATCATGACAAGTTCCCTGTGTTCCGTGTTTGCATCGGTTTGTTCCCGAAGGATAGCGAAACCGTTTTTTGTGTAAAATGCCACTCCTCTTCGATTTTCTTTATACACACTCAGTTGGAGTTTATGGCATTTCTTTTTCACTTCGTTCAATAATTCGGTTCCGATTCCCCGGTTCTGCATTTCAGGCGAAATGAAAAGGGCCGCCAGATTGTGATCGAAATATGATGCAAAACCGCAAATCTCATTATTGATCTCATAGACAATTGTCTCTGCGGACGGCAAATAAATATCGCGCATGGCATCGACATTAGACTCCCAGAACCGCTTATCAATAAAATCGTGCGCCTGTATCGATGCCTCCAGCCAGATTTTCAGCACTTGCTCCATATCAGACTGAACAAACTGACGAATCATTGTGTTTCCATTTTGGTAACTGAGTTATATAGTCTGCGATACCTGTGCTGCGTTTATAAGATCATTGGAAAAAATTGTCTGAACCGCTGACCTGTCCATCATAACGCAGTGAAGATGGATGGCGATGATTAAATGATACAAGATTATGTAACAGACAAATCATTCATGGCGAACATTCAAACACAGCGTTCGATGTCTCGGCATCATTGACCGGCAAATCTATACAGCCCTGTCAGAAATATAAAGTGTCCGCTGACACCGGAAATAAAAAAGTGTTCGCCGACACTTAGAAACCCTGGCGTTCGAAAAAGCGTTTGATTGCCTGATCGTAGGGGCCGCCGCCGACCTGGTAGTAGCCGAGATAGAACCAGGGAATGCAACTGCGGCGCACCATCTCATCAACGAATTGCGCGGTGAAAATCCACATCAGCACATTGTTCAGCACGCTGCCGAGGGAGCCGACTTTCCTGTCGAAACCGTCGATCTCCATGAACGCGCATGCCTCGGGATTCAGGTTATCGATGAAAACGTCCGACAGGCGGCGAAGTTCGACACAGGTTCCTGGCCCGATTGTCACTGTGAACATGCCCATTTCCTTGGCCTTTTTGGCCTCGGCGACAATTTTCGCTGAATCGGGCTCGATGGTGGCGAGAAGGTGGACATCGCCCTTTTTCATGTCGTCGGAGCCCATTTTCTTGCCGTCGAAACGGATGATCTCGCGGAAAGCGTTGGTCATCATGGGGCCGTTGGCGACACGGTTCGATTCCTCCTGCACCGCGGGATTGTCGGTGGTGACATGGTAATGCCCGCCGCGACCGATCATTTTCGCCACGGTTCCGGCGTGATCCCACATGTAGTCTTTCTGCAGACGGTAGGCGTCGTGAATGCGCTCGATGATCGTGTCCATGACAACTTTCGACTTGTCGATATGGGCAGCCTTGCGGTTCTTGACCTTGTTGGCCACCTCGCACTGGAACGCCCAGAAAATGCTGTAGAGGGAGTTCGCCGAACTGGGAAAGACTTTCAGCTCGGGAATCTGGGGAATATCGACAATACCCTGTGTGTAGGGGATATAGCTCTGGAGGATTTCAGTGCTGACATCACCCAGAAGCCAGTCGTTGACATTCGGATGTACGAAACCGCGCGGTGTCCACTCGTTATCGATATAGTTCACCGGGATGCCGACCACGTATACGCCTCGGTCACGGGCCTCCCTGATTTCCTCGCTCACATGGTTGGTGACGAAAATGTCGCCTTTTTTCATGGCGGCGAGCTTTTCTTTAGCGACACCGTTGAACACATGGCCGTTTAGGCTGCGCATTACACCGGGATTGCCGGGCAGTTTCTCGTCATTCTCGAACCGTCCCATATGTCCCTCATGGGCCTGCATCCATACCTCGTTGCCGTCCTTGATGGCATCCGCCATGCGAGAGGATAGATCGCCGATAAGGTTCATTTCGTTGCGGCGGACATTCTCGAGGATAGCGGTCATGCGCGTGTAGTACTGTGTTCCGAAATCCTCGGTATGCCCGAAATTGTATTTAATACCGGCGCGGTCTGCCGCATGGGCTTCACGCCGGGTGGATGTTCCTCCGAGGGCCGCCGCTGCCGCAATCGGCACCGCTTTGAATATGTTTCTGCGGTTTGTTTTCATGATTGTCTCCGCTTTGTGACTGCCTGTACGAATATTCGATACACCAATATATGTTATTTGTCTGCCGGATGGTAGTTTAGAATGCACGACTGGAAAAGGTGGGTGATGGTGATTCTGCACGATGGGGGGGGAATAGAGAAGAGGCCGTTTAAAAACAACAGGCCGATTTACTATGCCCGGCCTGCTGTTAAAATGACTGTGTGTTGCCTGATTGCGCTTTACGAGGACCGCCTCAGTCGCCGCCAAGAATATCGCCGAGAATGCCGCTGCCCATGCGCTTGACCTCGCCCTTTGAACCGGGGCCAGCTGCCGCGATCACACGGTCTGCGAGACGTGAGAACGGTAGAGTCTGGAGATAGACCTTGCCGGGACCGGTCAGACGGGCGTGGAAAAGGCCCTCGCCGCCGAACAGGGCCGTTTTGACTCCCTTGACCATGCTGATCTCATAGCTGACCGACTCTTCCATCGCGACAAGGCAGCCAGTGTCGACATTTATGTGTTCACCGGGCTTGAGCTCTTTCGACATGATAGTGCCACCGGCGTGGGCAAAAGCCCAGCCATCGCCGGAGAGACGTTGCAGGATGAATCCCTCGCCGCCGAAAAATCCGGCGCCGAGACGGCGGGTGAATGCCATCTCAACAGCGACACCGTAAGCGCTGGCGAGGTAGGCGTCGCGCTGGCAGATCATGGGGCCGGTCTCCGCGAGATTGAGAGCGATGATCTTGCCGGGGTAGGGTGCCGCGAAGGCCACACGTTCTCTGTCCCGTCCCTGGTTGACATAGGTGACAATGAACAGCGATTCCCCGCCGATCATGCGTTTAAGGCCGCCGAAAAGGCCGCCCTGCATCTCGGTGTTCATTTCGATATTCTGCTCCATGAACATCATGGCGCCCGCCTCTGCCTGAACTGTTTCGCCGGGATCGAGTGTTACAATCACCGCCTGCATATCATCGCCGATAATCTGGTAATCGATCTGGTCAGCCATGGTTTATCCTCCATGTGTGACCGCCCGCGGCAGTCACTTGTTATACCGATATAAACTCTCAAAGAATATTCAACAGTAAAGTATATTATTGTGTTTCAACCATGAAATTCCTGAGCACACCCATTGCCGGTAACGGATATTCCTTGCCCAGAAGTGTCACCCCCTGCGCATAGAGCGGCTGACGACTGTGGATGGTCAGTTCGCCGGATGCTCCCGGGGCAAGGCTGAGCCCCTCCACCAGGCAGGGCACTGTCTCCGGGCCGATCTCGAATGAGGCTAAAGGATCGCCGCCGTTCCACGAGACGTCTATTATGCGGATAGTGTCTGCAGCGGAGGCGGTGAAACTAAGTGAGAAATCGATAGCTTTATCCGAAAGGTTGACCGCGCTGATCCTGCCGTCCTGACGGAGAAGGCGGATGAGATCGCCGTTCTCGGCAAGGGGGCAGTAGAAACCGGCGGTCGTGTCGACAATTGCCGAGGCCCAGCCGTACTCGAAACGGCCGTCTCCCTGACCGGGAGCCCTGACCGGCTCGTAAGGATTGTGGTAATCGAAAATGAGCGCGACAGGGCAGGGTTCGGTGGTGATCTCGTAGAGATCGGCGAACGTATAATCGTAGGGGCTCTCGAAATAATCGGTCTCGGGATTTTTCGTGCATGAATAGATTTTCCTGACACCGTCGATGTTCTCCTCGATGAAACCGGGCGCGAGCATGGACGGCCAGCCAACAGTCCTTGTCCCGATCATCCAGTGATATGTCAGGTAATTGACCCCGAGGTAGCGGAGCGCGGCAAGGTTGGCATAGGATTGCGCCTCGAGAGGCACCTCCATGTTTTCATAAAAAGGCTGGAGCTTGTCGGGTACTTGCGACAGGCCGAGCATGGGGTTGAACAGCCGTTTGCCGTGCACAGTCTGGTAATAGGCATAGCCCTGGAACATGTTGCCGCTGTATTTCTTGTGGGGCAGCTCAAACACGATGCTTTCGTCGGGCAGTTGTTTTATCAGTTCATAGATCTCGGGATTGTGCTCGAGGTTGACCGAGAGTGCCGGAGGAACGATGCTGTATTCGAGGAGCATGGTCGCTGCAAGTCCGGCGAGAAGGCCGTAGCGGGCGCCTTTTCCGGCAAAACTCTCATTGTTGAACAGCCAGGCCGCGCCGAGCCCCGCAAGTCCGGCGATGCCGAACTGTACGTAGACCTTGTAGAGCAGGATACGCCGTGCGAATGGGGCGTAGAGATGATAGATCAGCCCCGAAGGCGAGGGCATTCCAAACACCGAAGGCCCCAATGTCGCCCAGAACGCAATGATTGCGGCCGCGAAAAAGACCCAGCGGAACAGTTTCCGTCCCTTGACATAGCCGAGGGCGGCGAGTCCGAGAGCGATGAAACCTATATAGGCCACGAAACTGTCGGGATCTTTGCCAGGACGCGCAGAGTTCCAGTAGCTCTCCTTGATGTCGCCCTTGAGAAGGAAACTGCGCGGGTGCGGCATGAGATAATCGGTCGGTTTCAGCGAAAGTGCGCGGAGATCGTCTGTCGTCCGCTGGATTGTTGACGAGTACTCACCGCCGCCGACAATGACCTGGTAGTAGGCGAAAAAGACCGCGAGCACGATAGCGAAAGCGCAGCCGATCTTTATCCAGCCCTTGATGGCGTTTGACGAGCTGAGGTCACGTATGAGACCATCGAAACCGCGCTTTTCCGCCCAGATTTTCCACGCGGCGATCACCAGTAGGACCGCGATTGTGTGGAACGGCAGGAAAAGCAGGAAATAGGGCATGGCAAAGAGGATATTGCAGATCAGGAAAAATCCTGTCAGAAGCGCGTTTTTCCAGGTCCTGTCCTCGATGAAACGGATCATGAACAGTGTGTAGAACGGAATCCACTGTACCTGTGTCGAATCGAACGTTGTGTATGAACGCACCATCATGTTGGGGCAGAATGCGAAAACGATGCCTGCGAGAAAGGCCGCCGGAGCACTCTTTGTCACATGCCTGACAAGGCAGAACATGCCGAAAGCCGAGAAAACGAGGTTGAACATAATGGCGAAATTACGGCTGAAAACATGCCCGAACAGCGCAGTCAAGGGAAGCTGTACGAAACCTGTGAAATTCACGAAATTCATGCGCGATCCGAATGGCGCCGCAAACATCGTGGTCTCCATCGGTGAGCTGTGCATGTCGATGACCGATTTTTTCAGCATCCAGAAATAGAAATGGATGTTCGAGAACAGGTCCGTTGAAATGTGATCGTAGAAACCGTAGACCGAGCTGTTCATCCTGAAAATGAGCGGGAATGTCAGCAGCGCGCTGATCAGGAAATAGCCCAGAAACGCGGGGATGCCCGGCTGTTCCTGCAGTTTCAGAATCAGTTGCGGTGTCTGTTTCGTTTTTGACTTGTCGTTCGTTTTTTTTGCCATGCTTACCTCGTCGATACCCTTTATTAACAAATAGATAATATAATTATTCTAAGTCAGTTATTGTGCCGCCAAACATCGGATGCAGAGATCATAAGTGATCCTGTCATCGTCCTTCACTTTGATTATTCCAGCGATTTTTTACGTTATCCATAGATCCTGACACAAATTCGGGATGACTGTTAGCGGCGGTGTCATGCCGAACTTATTTCGACATCTGTCGTTACTATCTCAGCATCAGTTCGCCAGTCGTTTTTTATTTTACCACAACCTCGTCCACGAACAGCCATGCTGCGGCACCGCTGCCGACATGCCATTCAGGGCACTTGCCGAGGCCCTTGATCCGGGCGCGGACATGACGAGCCGCAACAGGCGCGAAAGTGGCCTTGAGCTCGCTGATTATAGGGCCCTTGGTCTGCTGGTCGGTCTCATTTTTCACTGTTGCTGCCGGGGTGAATTTCTTTCCGTCACGTGACAGTTCGACAGTGAGCCCCTCGGCCATGAAAAGCCAGACGCTGGGATTATGGTTGCTTGTGACCGCGACCTCGGAAACGTCGGTTACAGCGCCAAGGTCAATATCGACAACGAGTTCACTGCCGAGGAATCCCTGCCATTGGCCGTCGCCGTAAGCCTTGGAGCCGTAGCGGCAATTGGTGAGCGTGTACTCGCCCTCGCCGGGGAAACGACTGCTGTAATCGAGGCTCAATACCGGTTTTTTGCCTGACGCGAGGTGACGGGTGTAGGTTTCGCTCCTGACACCGCTGACCATGGTGTCGCCGTCGAACGAAGCGGCTTTCACAACGGCGCTTTCATCGAGCTCGAACGGTGAGTCATAGAGGGTGGAGGAAGCTGTCGGATCGCTGCCGTCCAGCGTGTAACGCATGTCGAGACCTGCGGCGTCACTCACAAGCGAGTACGTGGCGTTGAAATTGTCCGGATCGATGGCGACATCGAAATAGACATTGAACTGGCTTTTGGCGTAGTTGACGCCGAGTGATTCGAAACGGCGGTACTGTTTAGTCATTCGCCGACGGAAACTGTCCCAGTCTTTCTGCCCGGCGGGTGTCCAGAGCGCCTCTGCCATCGCCGAAAGACGGGGCAGGATCATATATTCGGCCATTTCCTCTGTGGGGACGAACTCGGTCCAGAGACAGCCCTGCCCGCCGAGCACATGTTTCGCCGAATCGCCCGTGAGACCTTCCGGCACGGGGTCGAAACTGTAGACCTGGTTGAGCGGCAGGTAACCGCCCCATGCTTTGGGTTCGAGGTCAGGATCACCCTGGTAAAGGTTGAAATAGCAAAGGTTTTCAGGTGTCATGATCACATCGTGATTCTGCTCAGCCGCTTTTACGCCGCCCTGCATGCCGCGCCAGCTCATGACCGTTGCCTCCGGCGCGAGACCACCCTCGAGGATCTCGTCCCAGCCGAGAAGGCGCCTGTTTTTCGAGATCAGGTATTTTTCTATCCGGCGGATGAAATAGCTTTGCAGTTCCTCCTCGTCGTCGAGGCCCTCGGCTTTCATTCGGGCCTGGCATTCGGGGCAGGCTTTCCAGAAACGTTTCGAAACCTCGTCGCCGCCGATGTGGATGTATTCCGAGGGGAACAGCTCGATGACCTCGTTGAGGATGTCCTCGAGGAAGGTGAATGTCTCTTCTTTTCCCGCGCAGAACACACCCGAATTCCTGAACTCGCGATTTGTCGAGTCGGCGTTGGAACAGAGATACTCCGGGTAGGCATAAAGCGCCGCGCTTGCATGGCCCGGCATTTCGATCTCCGGGATGACAGTGACATAGCGCTCTGCGGCATAGGCGAGAATTTCCCTGACATCGTCTTTTGTGTAAAATCCGCCGTAGGGAGCTGGATCGTTTTCCTCAGCTGCGACGATTTTCGTGAAATCCCAGCCCTCTTTGCGGATGTCTTTGCGCCACGCCCCTTTATCTGTGAGCAGGGGATATTTATCGATGGCCAGACGCCAGCCGGTGCCGTCGGTAAGGTGCCAGTGGAATATGTTCATGCGGTGCATGGCGAGATAGTCGATATACCGTTTGACGAAATCGACCGGCATGAAATGGCGGGAAACGTCCAAATGCATGCCGCGCCAGGAAAAACGCGGAATATCGCGAATCCTGACCGCGGGAAGTGCCGTTGCCATTGTTTTCGGATCGAAACCGAGGGATTCCGCGGGAAGAAGCTGCCGTATAACCTGTATGGCGTAGAACAGTCCGGCATTCCTTCCGGAGAGGACAGCGTGGTCTGCCGTGATTTCGATCGTGTATTCCTCTTGTGCCGCCTGATCGGAACGTGAAAGGATGATCGGCATTTTCGAGCTGTCGCGACCGCTGTCATAGCCCTCGGTGACTGATGGACGGCGCCCGGAAGTCTGCTCGATGAGATTGGCGAGGAGATCAGCCAGACGCTGTGTTTCACTGTCGCCGTTCTCGACGAAAATCCTGGATTTCCCAAGAAGGAAACCACCGCCGAGTGTTTCCACGCTCAATGGCTGAGGTACGATGGCGATTTCTTCCGAGATGTCGGACGGAACGGTATCTTTTGCACAGCCGCCGAAGATGCAAAGGGCAGCCGTTAGAGCGGCGATCATAAGAAGCGCCGGGTATATTTTCAAGGGTCGGGACATGTTGTCTCCCGGTAAATGGTGGGATTCCAAATTCTATTCTCCTAATGATAATGAAAAAGCTGTCAGGATTACAGGATTTTCTACAACATCTCCATGAACTACAGAACAGGCATTCCAGCGGCGAAAAAAGTCACCGTAATGGGCCGGTTGAGCTTCGGACTCTTGGCGATAACCAAGTTTGAACTTGCGATTATCGTTGTTCTCTGCGTAATTTATCAGTAGGGATCGCAAGACAAAGGACTGGAACAGTTGTGAATCACAAACGTCGTATTGGATTCGACCGCCGTTTTGAGCAACTCGATGCATTTGTTGAAAAACGTTCAGGTTATGAACGGCGCGATTTTATCAGGCACCGTCAGGTGCTGATTGCAAAACTGAAGAACACCAAGCTGTTCGGAAATATGGATAACGATCAGCTTATGAGGCTCCTTCTGATCGCCTCAAAGGTTGAGCTTGAGCAGGGTGATATCCTGATGAAGGCCGGAGATGAAGTTGACGGAATGTATGCTGTTCTCGATGGCCGTCTCAGGGTGGAATGCCGGAATAATATCCTTGCCACGCTGACACCGGTCTCTTTTGCCGGAGAGCTTGAAATTGTTACCGGCAATGTTCGGATGGCGACTGTTATCGCGGAGAGTGACTGCCGCCTTATGTGTTTCAGTGTCGGGGAGCTTGATGCTGTGTTCGAGAAAGACCGCGATCTTTACAGTATTTTCCTTGCCGGAATGATAAGCGATGTTTCGAAAAAACTGGGATCGCTCAACCAGACCATAGCCAGGATTAAAAATACTGTCAATTTATAAGTTCATATTGAGCAGACAAGGCTGTTTTGACAGGCGCAATGGAGACTATGATGATACCTCATTCGAAACCCTCGATCACGGAGGATGACATACGGGCTGTTGCCGCGATTGTCGAAAGCGGTATGCTTGCCCCGGGTGATAAGGTCTGCGGGCTGGAGACGGCGTTGGGAAAAGCAGTCGGTCGGGCTCACGTGGCGGCGGTTTCAAGCGGCACGGCGGCTCTTTACTGTGCTCTTGCCGCGCTGGGTGTCACTGAGGGCGATGAGGTCATCATTCCTGCCTATGTCTGTTCCTCGCTTCTCTACGCGGTGCGCATGACTGGCGCGAAAGCTGTTATTGCCGATTCGGGACATGATATTTTCCACATGGATACAGATACGGTCAAAGCCTGTCTGTCCTCCCGCACGAAAGCGATTGTATTTCCCCACATGTTCGGGACAGCGAATGATCTCAGTGGGATTGTTGCGCTCGGAGTGCCTGTGATAGAGGATTGCGCGCTGAGTCTCGGTTCCTCTCTGAATGGAAAGAAAAGCGGTGCGCTTGGGACATTTGCCGCGGTGTGCTCGTTCTTTGCCACGAAAGTCATAGCCTCCGGGGAGGGCGGTGCCGTACTCTCTGATGATGCCGCTTTCATCGATATGGTGAGGGACATGTCAGATTATGCAGACAAGATCGATGACAGGATGCGATTCAATTTCGGGCTTTCAGACCTTCATGCGGCACTGGCCTTTTCGCAGCTTGAACGGCTCGACAGTATGATTGTCCGGCGGCGCGAACTGGCGAGATGCTATACACAAGCCCTCGCGGGAACCTCGCTTGCCCTGCCGATGGAAAAAAATGGAGAAACACACATATTTTACCGCTACGTTGTCAGACACGAAAATATCAGTGAGGTCAGGGCTGAAATGCGTGACCGTGGTGTCGCCGTGGAACGCCCCGTTTTTACGACACTCAACAGTTATCCCGGGATGGGCAATGACTGCCCGCGGGCGGAGGAGGCATGGCGTACCGCGCTTTCCATACCGCTGTATCCGGCCTTGACCGACAGTGAGGCGAATACTGTCACTCAGGAACTACTGGAATGTTTACAATAAAAGGAACCTTCAATGCAGACTCTGTTGAACAATATCAAGAATAATCCGGCGGGCCTTCTTTTCCTCGGCCAGGTCATTATCATTTTTCTTTTGTCATATGCACTTCTCTTGTTCTGGCGGCATGTGCTGATCAAATTCGCGAAAATGACGTCGACAAACCTCGACGATATGATATTTGGCGCAACCGACCGCATGGCACAAATCACGTTTATTGCCGCCGGTCTCAATTTCTCGTGGAATATGTATCGCGAGCCGGTCCTTTCGCTTGTCAAAACGTATACCTTAAACTGGCTGGATATAACATTTATCGGCAGGCAGGCGGATAAGCTATTTTCGGTTTTCCTTGCCGTGTCGGTTATCGTTTTCCTCTGGAAAGTCGTGTTTGCGATTATCGACTGGTTCGACAGGGATGTGGCAAGGCATACGGAAACGAAACTCGATGAAAAGATCATTTTCAGCCTCAAGAAAGTTTTCAAGTCGGCTTTCATTGTGGTGATTGTTCTTGTCACTGCCGAGCAACTCGGTCTTGAGCTTTCGAAACTCTGGGCTGCCGCGGGTATCGGTTCACTCGCTATCGCTTTCGCCGCCAAGGACACATTCGCCAATATGATTTCTGGTGTGATCATCCTGTTTGACCGGCCTTTTCTCGTGGGCGACAGGGTTGAGCTTGCCGATGGATCTTTCGGTGATGTTGTAGATATCGGGCTCCGCTCGACTAAAATCCTCTCGTTTGACAACACCATTTTCATCATCCCGAACGCAGAGATTTCGAACCAGCGAATCACCAATCACAGTTATCCCGACTACAACCTGAAAGTCTCGCACACCATCGGTGTCGCCTACGGCTCCGATATGGTCAAGGTCAAGAGCATCCTTGCCGAAGTGCTCAAAGAGCATCCGCTGGTGCTCAAGGATCCTGAATGGGGCATCTGGTTCACTACATTCAACGATTCCTCCCTCGACCTTCTGGTGAAATACTGGATCAGGGATTACAAGGACAAGTTTACGGTGCTCGACGAGGTCAATATGGCGATCAAGGCGAGATTCGAGGCGGAGGGTATCGAAATCCCATTCCCGCAGCGCGATGTTCATTTCTACAGGGAAAAAGCCGAGTGACCGTCATGGTGTAACAGTGTATATTTGCCGTTCCAATACGATTGCTAGAATGGATTTTGTTCACTTAGCTATGATAACTGTGACTCATTGACATATCTTTTTCTACGAAAACAGCTGCCGACGGAGAAACCGACAATGGAAAACGCTCCCCTTATAGCTGTCAGCACCTGCCTTCTCGGTGAAAAAGTACGATATGACGGCGGTCACAAGCATGACCGTTATATCACCGGGACTGTCGGGCAGTGTATGGATTTTGTTCCGATATGTCCCGAGGTCGAATGCGGCCTTCCCACCCCGCGTGAGGCAATGCATCTCGAGGGTGATCCTTCGGCACCGCGTCTCATTGCCTCGAGATCCCGGACAGATCTTAGCGATGCCATGCTCAATTGGGCGGAAAAACGGCTCGGCGAGCTCGATAAACTGCCTCTTTGCGGCTACATTCTCAAGATAAAGTCTCCGAGCAGCGGCATGCGCGATATCACGGTGATCGATCCCGAAAGCGACTCCCGCAGGAAAGGAAGCGGCATATGGGCAGGACTGTTCATGCGGCGTTTTCAGCTTATTCCGGTTGAGGATGAGGGACGGCTTCATGATCCGGGACTCAGGGAGAATTTTTTCGAGCGGGTGTTCGTCATGAAACGCTGGCGTGACATGGTGCTTGCCGGTTCCGGCCGTCACGGTGACCTTGTACGTTTCCATTCCATCCATAAACTGCTGGTCATGTCGCACAGTGTGCAGGCTTATCGCGAACTGGGAAAGCTTGTCGCGGGAAAATGGCCGGATGCCCCACAACAGCGCAATGCTTACGCAGAAAAGCTCTTTGCCGCTCTGAAACTCCGGGCCACGGCGAAAAAACACCGCAATGTCCTGCATCATATCATGGGCTATTTCAAAAAACAGCTCTCCGCTGACGAGAAACGGGAACTTCTCGACCTCATCGATCACGCAGCTGAAGGAAATATGCCGCTGATCGTCCCGGTGACAATGCTCAATCATTACGTGCGAAAATTCAGCGAGCCCTACCTCGCCGAACAGGTCTATCTCAATCCGCATCCGCTCGAACTGAAACTGAGAAGCTATCTCTTGTGAGGCGGCAGATGGCAGCTGGCGGCAACAGGATTTTTTGTGTGCGCGACGGCAGGAACGTTCGCGGTCCGGTGCTCTACTGGATGAGCCGCGACCAGCGTGTGAATGGCAATCATGCTCTCGCGTATGCCTCCTCGGAAGCCCTGGCACGTCAAGTGTCGCTTATTATCGCTTTCTGTCTCAGTGACAATTTCCCCGGCGCAACACTCAGGGCTTATCATTTTATGCTGGAAGGGCTGCGGGAGCTCGCTGTTTCCTGTGAAAGACTGCGAATACCGTTTTTCCTGCTTCGTGGTGACCCCGCCAAAGAATTACCGCGTTTTGTCAATGATCGGGATGTTGCGCTGCTCGTCGGTGATTTCGATCCGCTGCGTGTGAAACGCGCCTGGCAGAAATCTGTCGCAGAGGAGGTTTCTGTGCCTTTTGTGGAGATCGATGCCCATAATATCGTTCCCTGCCGCATCATTTCCGACAAGCAGGAGTATTCGGCCGCGACATTTCGCCGGAAGATCACACCGTTGCTCCCGAAATTCATGGGTGATCTGCCGGAACAGGAGCCGCATCCTTTCTCGTATGATAGCGACTTGCCACGCATTGACTGGCAGGCGATCGAGGACTCACTCGCTATTGACAGGACCGTAAGCGCTCTCAATAACCCCGAACCGGGAGCGAAGGCCGCGTGGCGCACTCTGCGGGGTTTCATCGATAACGGCCTCCATAGATATGACGCTGAAAGCAACGATCCCAATGCCAATGCCGTTTCGGGGCTGTCCCCATACCTGCATTTCGGACAGATTTCTGCCGGAGATGTGGCGTTCGCGGTTTCGGAGGCGCGCGAGGCCGGTGAGGACAATATTGCGGCCTTTCTTGAGCAGCTCATTGTCAGGCGTGAGCTTAGCGACAATTTCTGTTTTTACCGGCAGGATTACGATTCTCTGTCCGCGGCCCATCCCTGGGCGAAAAAGACCCTGGATGAGCACCGCGCCGATCCCCGTGAATACATATACAGCCCGGATCAGTTCGAGTTTGCGGATACGCACGATCCTCTCTGGAACGCGGCTCAGACATCACTGTTCAAGCGCGGGTTTCTGCACGGATACATGCGTATGTACTGGGCGAAGAAAATCCTTGAATGGAGCGACAGCCCGGAGGCGGCGCTCGAGACTGCTGTCCGTCTCAACGACCGCTATGCCCTCGACGGGCGTGATCCGAACGGTTATGTTGGTGTCATGTGGAGTGTCGCCGGAATTCATGACCGCGCATGGAGCGAGCGGCCTGTGTTCGGCAAGGTCCGCTATATGAACGACAAAGGCTGCCGTCGGAAATTCGATGTGGACGGGTATATCCGCTCTGCGGTCAATGATTGACTGCTCTGACTGTTGTCAGAAAGAGGGCTGCTGATGTTGAATTCCCCGTGATCTGGAAATCCGCGTAATACCTGTTTCATGTCCTTGATCTGTCATCTTCCCGTGTCAGCGATTCGATCTCTATGAGCATATGCTCGAAGTGTGAACCTCGCCAGTAGATTCTGCCGCATGAGCCACAGCGAAAGAACTCGTCGAAAAAACGTTTGCTGTTTTCCTCGAGCCTTTCCTCGATTTCACTTTTTGCCACAGCCGTGACAATGCCGTTGCAGGCCATGCATCGCGTGAATGGTTCGATGCGTTTCGCAAGATCGAAACGACGGATCACCTCCCGTAGCTGTTTCACAGATTGAGTGGAGCGTAGCCAGTAGCCGTGCGTGACAGAACCGTGCTTGAGAAGTCCCGTGTCGCGGGTCAGTATGACGCGGTGTTCCCTGCATGAAATCCGCACGATCTCCGGATCGTCGTAATCTTTTTCGTAAAGTGTGTCGAAACCAAGCATACGCAGTTTTTTCGCGAGTTTTCCGAGATGAACATCACAGATGAAACATGGTATCCTCAACGGTCTCGGCCTCAAGTGGGTGACCTCGCTGATGTCGAGGCTTTCGAAAACGGGATAGACCGATATCCTGTCGCCATCATCGATATGCCAGTCGAACGTGACAGAAACGCTGTTGATAAGGATGAGATCGACCTCGCCGTGGGGAACGCCAAGCGTCTCTATGGCATCCTTGACCGCGGGCTTTCCCGTGAAATGATAAGAGAACGGGCATTTTCTTTGCGACTTCGGGAGAAAATCATTGAGCTCTTCGTAAAAACGGAATGTCGCGCATTTCATGGCTGTCACCATTGTCGATCACTGTCAAAACATGGCTGTTTCAGCACGTTTTTTCTACGACTGTGAAGTGTCAGACTCTGAATTGTTCCGCTGGATGAACACCATGAGCACCGAAATCGCTGCGGGAGTAATACCGGGAATACGGGATGCCTGACCGAGGCTTTCAGGGCGGCGTTCGTCCAGTTTTTTTACAATCTCGTTGGAAAGGCCGGGGATAGAGCAATAGTCGATCTCAGCGGGAATTTTGATTTTCTCGAGGTTCTTGAATTTCCGGACCTCGGTCTCCTGACGTTTCAGGTAGCCTTCGTACTTGCTCTGAATCTCGACCTGTTTCCGTATCGGTTCCGGCAGGGCCGCGAATGTCCCGTCCATGAAAGCGATGTCCTCGCCGTTGAGTTCGGGGCGCTTCAGAAGCTGTTCGATGTTTGCCGAGCCCTCGACCGGTTTGGATCCTTTGCTTTCGAGAAGGCTGTTGACTGTGTCGGAGGCTTTCACACGTTCGCTTGAGATGCGCTTGAGTTCGACCTCTATCATACGGACTTTTTCCCGGTGCTCGGCAAGCGTATCGTCGCTGTGGAGGCCGAGTTCATGACCTTTTTCGAGCAGGCGCAGGTCGGCGTTGTCCTCCCGGAGAAGCAGACGGTATTCCGCGCGCGAGGTGAACATGCGGTAGGGCTCGTTCGTGCCGCGGGTCACGAGATCATCGATCATAACGCCCATGTAGGCCTCCGAGCGGTCGAGGATGAACGGCTCTCTTTTTTGTACCTTGAGCGCCGCATTAACACCCGCCCAGAACCCCTGCGCGGCTGCCTCCTCGTAACCCGAGGTGCCGTTGACCTGTCCTGCGAAATAGAGGCCCTCGACTGCCCGTGTTTCCAGTGTCGGTCGGAGCTGGGTCGGGTCTACGAAATCGTACTCGATGGCGTAGCCGGGCCGCATGAGTTCGGCTCTTTCGAGGCCCGGGATGGAGCGAACGAACTCGATCTGGACCTCGTAGGGCAGGGAATTTCCGCTGCCGCTCACATAGATTTCCTCGGTATCGAGACCTTCCGGCTCGAGAATGACCTGGTGGGAGTCGCGGTCGCCGAATTTGACGATCTTATCCTCGAACGAGGGGCAGTAGCGGGCTGAAACACCCTTGATGGTGCCGTCGTAAAGCGGTGATTTGTCCAGGTTGTTACGCACGATGTCATGGGTTTTCCGTCTCGTATGGCCGATATAGCATGGCTGCTGGGGAAGGGTGAGCGATTCGGTGAACATGGAGAACGGCTGCGGCACCGGGTCGCCGTGCTGTATCTCGAAAGCATCGAAATCGATACTGCTTCGGTGGACACGGACAGGTGTTCCGGTTTTCAGCCGCCCGACCGAGAGGCCCAGCGCCTTGAGTGAATCGCCAAGCTTGTCGGCGGGGAATTCACCGGCACGGCCCGAGGGTATCTGCTGTCTGCCGATATGGATAAGTCCGTGGATGAACGTGCCTGCTGTGATGACCACCGCTGGTGCGAGGAATTCCGCACCGATATTGTCGCGTACTCCTGCAATACGCCCTTTCCTGATGATAAGCTCCTCGACAAGGCTCTGTTTGAGGTCGATGAGCGTTTCTTTTTCCAGTGCGTGTTTCATGAGGGTGCGGTAGCGGAACTTGTCGTTCTGCGTACGGCTCCCGCGGACAGCCGGTCCCTTGCTGGTATTGAGCAGGCGGAACTGGATTGCGGTACGGTCGGCGATTTTTCCCATTTCACCGCCGAGGGCATCGATCTCGCGGACAAGATGGCCTTTTCCAAGCCCGCCGATCGAGGGTGAGCAGGGCATGTGGGCGACTGTATCGAGATAGATCGACAGCACCAGCGTTTGCAGACCCATGCGTGCCGAGGCAAGCGCGGCCTCACAGCCAGCGTGACCCGCACCCACGACTATAACATCATATGAATTACTGCCCTCAGGCATTATGATATTCCTTTTGAAATTGCCCGCCATCGTGAAACTGGCTATATTGGCGTTGGTTGGCTGCAACGGAAACTCAGGTCAGTAATATAATGCATTACTATCAGCTGATGAAGTCTCATTTGCCATTCACTGCTGTGGAAAGTTGATTTGGTGATATTGATGAATGATATGCGCTACAGAACCCTTAACTCATTTCTCCGGGAAAAATTCGGCTGCCGGGTACATAAAATAACGGTTGATGCCGGAATGAACTGTCCGAACAGGGATGGCAGCAGGGGTGTAGGGGGCTGCATTTACTGTAACGAGCGGGGTTCCGGTACCGGCGTACACGGGATTCAGAGCATCACGGAACAGCTCGAATTGGGCAAAACCGCGCTGTCACAACGGTATAAAGCGAAAAAATTTCTGGCATATTTCCAGGCGTTTTCCAATACCTATGCGCCGCTTGAAACGCTCCGTGCAGTTTACGAGGAGGCGTTGGCTGTTGATGATATCTGCGGCCTGACTATAGGTACGCGGCCAGACTGTGTTGATGATAGTGTACTCGATCTCATCGCCGGATTGAACGAACGCGCGTATGTCTCAGTCGAGTACGGCCTCCAGAGTGCTCACGACAGGACACTCCTTCTGATCAACCGGGGGCATGATTATGCTGAATTCCTGCGAGCTGTGGAAATGACAGCAAGCCTTGGAATAGATATCACCGTGCATGTAATCCTCGGCCTTCCGGGAGAGACCAAAGAGGACATGCTCGAAACCGCCCGCCGTGTCAGCGCCCTGCCGATAAACGGTATAAAAATCCACTTTCTGTATATGGTCCGTGGAACAGCACTCCATCGGCTTTATGAAAAGGGCGAATACCATTGCATGAGCCGTGAGAACTATATCGATACTGTCTGTGATTTTATTGCACTGCTCCCGCCTCAAATGATAATACACCGTCTGACCGGCGATCCCCATAAGAACGAGCTTGTCGCGCCTGCCTGGTCCGCCGAAAAAAATGTCAATCTCAATGCTGTCCGGGCGGAACTGGAAAAACGCGATGTTCGCCAGGGGTGTCGTTTCGGATCGTGACGGCTGTATTTAACGGAAAAAGCACTGGCATTTACTCTGCTTGAACTGTTATATTTGTAATCTTGGACACCTACATCATGTTTCAGCCCGAGCGGCTGGTATTCCTTGAAATTCATCTGTAAAATCAATTATTAACAATCATGGATAACGAATACATACACACAGGCCCTGATGCTATTGATTTTCTTTGTGATTATTTCAGTGCGGTTGAGATCGGCAAGGAATTCAAAATTACTGTCACTCTGAAAAACAGTAACTCGGCACCGTCTGAGAAAAGTGCAAATATCACCATCGCAGGTTTTAATGAAGCGCGCCGCAAGGAACTCGGTAGACTGGATGATATCACCAGTAAAAACGGCTCCGTCTTTATCTATGGCGATAATCCCCCGGACTTTTTCCTCGTGATCAAATCAGGCGGCAAAACGAATGCCCTGTCTCTGGAAAACGCCGCCGTTCAGCCAGCCGGTTTCGCGGATTCCCTTTTAAGGATAACCTCACCAAAATGGCCAAGGATAGCTGCTATTGAGATTAGGATAAGGCCGGTGATCAACGGGAAAAATTCCGCCGATTATTTCGAGAAAACCGTTCTGCCGAATATCAGGAGCGGGATCTATTTAATGCATATCGGGAAATGGGTTAGCAAGAAAGTCTACGACCGTTCGCTCAGCCGCGAGGTGACAGACCGCATGTCGATCGAGGAGGCCCTGCGAACGCCGGACAAAGAAGTTCTCAAGACAATGGTTTTCGGTTCTGATATCAAGGGTTTCGAGTTCAATCGCGGTGACATGGCAAAAAAAATACCGCATATTTTGCGTGTAAAGCAGCAGCACAATACTCTCAAACTGGATTTTGTCGAATTCATCATCGAACCGGGTGTCATGGGCCGTGAGATTGGCGCTAAACAGACTGTTACTACCTACATATACCTTATCGGAACCTCGTTCCAGGCACCGGCAAATCTCCTTGTCATCCGCCACGTCTGACAATTCACCCCTGTGACAGCATTCCGCAAACATCAAACATCATAACCGTGATGCTTTCTGCGGATATCATGATCTAAATGGCAATTTCTGCGATTCCGGGAATGTCACTCTTCTCCCGGGCTGATTTCCCGATGCTTACTACAGTGTACTTCATTCTTCCTTACAGCTTTTCATCAAGAACCTGTGCCGCCACGATGAGTGGTCCGAGAGAGGGCGAGAATGGTGGTGAATAAGCGAGATCGAGTGCTGTCAGATCATCTACCGCAAGCTTGCCGGCCAGGGCCGATGCCGCGCTGTCGATGATCTTGTCGACAGAGGATGTGCCGACAGCCTGGACTCCGAGGATTCTGCCGCTTTTCCGGTCGGCGGTCATTTTTACCGTAATTTCCTCACCGCCGGGATAATAACCTGCTTTTGTCGACGATTTTACAGTGGTCGAGATCGGATTGAAACCATGTGAACGTGCCTCATCCTCATTGAGCCCTGTTCGGCCTGCGGCGAGGTCGAACACCTTGACTATCGAGGTGCCGGTGATGCCGGGGAACTGTTTGTTGGCTCCCGCGATATTCGCACCCGCGACACGCCCCATCTTGTTGGCTGTCGAGCCGAGCGGAAGCCAAGTCGCTTTGCCTGATACCAGATGGGTGGTTTCTGTGCAGTCACCCGCGGCGAAAATGCCCCTGACAGAGCTTTCCATGCGTGAATCGACCTTGATTGCCCCGCTTTCACCGAGAACGATTCGTGCCTCGCGGGCAAGTTCCGTGTTGGGTGCAACACCCGCGGCTACAAGCACAATATCCGCCGGATAATTTGTGCCGCCACTTTTTACTCCGGTGACCGAGGAGTCGCCCTCGATACGGTCAATTTTTGTCCCGGGATGAAAACGAACACCTTTCGATGAGAGATGTTCAGAGAGATGCGCCGCCATATCAGCATCGAACATGCGCGGCATGACCGAACCTGCCATCTCGAACATGTCGACAGAAATACCGCGATCGGTAAACGCCTCCGCCATTTCACAGCCGATGTAACCGGCGCCGATAATTGCGGCATTGCGTATGGTTCGTGATCCGATGAACTGCATGATGGAGTCGGCATCGGTGACTGAATGAAGTGTGAAAATCCCCGGAAGGTCTATGCCTTCGACAGGCGGCAGTACCGGTTTTGCTCCCGTGGCGATTAGCAGACGGTCATACGGCAGTTTTTCCACTGAACCGTCGGAGAGATTTCTTACATGGAGGATTTGGTCGAACGTGTTGATACGCTCGGCCCGGACACCAAGACGGACATCAATGCCCTGTTTTTCCCGGAAAGCTTCCGGCGTGCGTGCGAAAAGGCGGTTTCTGTCAGTAATGACACCTCCTATGTAGTACGGCAGTCCGCACCCTGCATAGGCGATATTCTGTTCCTGGGTAATGAGCGTGATTTCCATCGAGGGATCGCTGCGTCGGGCTTTCGAAGCGGCACGAGTTCCGGCTGCGACTGCTCCGACAACGATTAGCTTGAGCGGACGTTTCATGGCGGTATCCTGTTATTCAGGGGCGCCGGTTAACGCCAGCGCCCCTATTGTATTTAATTATTTTCTCGTAGATGGTCCTGTCGGAACCGCTTTTATTATCTGTGGTATTCTGATACGCCGATCATAACGTTTCTATTATTTTCCGCCCATACCGGCTATCATGAATCCCATCAGCGCGCCGTACAGCGTGGAAATCCACGGATTCGACGTTATCGGGCAGGCGCCGGATGAGCAGCCTATGAAGCGGTAATAGGCAAAGCCCAGGATTGCACCTATGACAGGCCCAAGTAGTATACGTAACATTATACCTTCTCCTTGAGGGCTTTGTCAAGCGTCGCTTTGAGTGCTGCGGCGGGCTGAACACCCACTGTTCTGCCGATTTCTTCTCCGCCGTGGAAGAAGAGGAGCGAGGGGATGCTCATGATGCCGTAACGGGCCGCGATCTGCTGGTTTTCGTCAGTATTGACCTTGCAGACTTTAACGTTACCAGCTTCCGTACCGGCGAGCTCATCGAGGATCGGGCTCATCATGCGGCATGGCATACACCAGGGGGCCCAGAAATCGACGATGACAGGTACATCTGACTGAAGAACTTCAGTTTCAAACGTTGCGTCGGTTGCATGGATTACAGAGCTCATAGTATTTCTCCTTCTGTGATATTCGGCAGCGTTGGATTTTCTCCGTCTGCCAATGTGTTTTCTTTATCGTTGTGCGCAATAGCAAAATAGCAATTATGCTAAATATATATAATGAAAATCAATTTGTCAATAGTATTTTTTTGATACAGTTACAGGGGGCAGAGGAGGAGGGGATTAAACATTTCACGGCACTTTTCGTTACCATTTCGGGACGCTTTTATGTATAATACCCGGTGTGTAAGAGTTTTATTCTCTACAGAATTTTCCATAAAGGAGCGTTCATGGGCAGTATAAAGGCGGGAATCAAGAAAGTCCGGCGTGCCATAAAATTCGTGGCGTGGCTGCCGGTGCGCCTGCCGGTTAACGCTATCTACTATATGAAACACTGCGGGCTTGCATCCCGCCCCAAGATTATTTACGGTATTACGCCGCCGCCGCGTCTGAAAAATATCGGTGACCACGCCCAGGCGGTTGCCATTCATCTCTGGCTGGCCCGTCATTATCCGGACAGGCCGGTATTGGAAGTCGACAAGGACCAGGCTCGCTATTATCTTCCGGCACTTCGCTTTCTCATCAGGCCGGATGATCTCATTTTCCTTCACAGCGGCGGCAATCTCGGTGACAGGGGGCTCTGGTCTGAGAATATCCGGCGCCTTCTGATTACGACATTCCGGAAAAACAGGATTGTCAGCCTTCCGCAGACTATTTTTTTCAGCGACAGCGAGCGGGGCAGAACTGAAAGGGAGCGATCCATCCGGCTGTATGCCCGTCACCCCGACCTGACCATTATCGGCCGTGATGCCGAGAGCGGTGAACTCGCAAAGGAGCTTTTTCCGAAAGCCCGGACTTTCGCCATGCCTGATTTCGTTCTTTCGCTCGATGCCAGGCCGCGTCGGGAAAAGAGTGATAAGCCACGTGTGCTTCTCTGCCTGAGACGTGATGACGAATCGATACTGAGTGATGCCGAGCGACAGGCGCTGGAAAAGGATCTCGACATGGAGACCGCTGTTTTCGATACCACGCTCGATGAGCCTATCCTTCACGAAAAGCGCGGTGAAGTGCTCGAGGGCGTTCTCGATTATTTCTCGTCCTTCGATCTCGTTGTGACCGACCGCTATCACGGTCTCATTTTCTCGGTTATCACCAAAAAGCCCTGTATTGTATTGAGGACAGTCGACCATAAGCTGACCTCGGCAATTGACTGGTTCCGTGATCTCGCATTCGTTTTCCGGGCGGGGAGCTATGCAGATGTCGCTGGTATGATCGATACGGCGCTGGACTGTGAGAATTTTGATGCTCCCGATTGGAATGCGGAGTATTTCGACCGTATTCCCGGCCTGGTCGGGGACTGAAAACACTGACGGTGATCACGTTTTTATCATGTGCTAAAAACTGAATTGAGGATATTTTTACGATAATGAGCCCTAAACGAAAAAGTTTCTCCCGGATAATAAAATCACTCTTCACCGGGAAGAAGAAATTCGGCAGCGATCCAGCCGCCATGAGCACGGAGGAGATACTGGCTCTCATGCGTCATGAGTCGCACCGTATCGAAAAGGCGCTCTATAACGGCATCATTGAGACGAAACGTCATATCTACGAGGCAAAACGGGACCGTCTCGCCAGTCTGCATAAACTGCTCGAAGAACGCGGTGTTCCCCGAGATGAGCCAACAGTCCAATGGTCGCGCTGGATCCATGATTCCTTTGACCGTCTGGATGAGGCCGTGAGCGAGGCATCCTCTCAGCCGCGGGAGGCGATCGATCTTGCGAAAGCCGGGCCGTTTCTCGATATGCTTAAATCTCGCCGCAGTGTCCGTGTATGGGCTTCCGAGCAACCGGACAGCGCTGTATTCCGTGAGCTTGCGGACCGCATGATAGATGCTGCGCGATGGGCTCCAAATTCCGGGAACCGCCAGGCGCTGCGTTTCCGGATCATGACCGATGAACGCGAAAAACG
Source organism: Candidatus Latescibacterota bacterium (assembly GCA_963668435.2). Lineage (GTDB taxonomy): Bacteria > Latescibacterota > Latescibacteria > Latescibacterales > Latescibacteraceae. The sequence goes on along the minus strand of CAXXSC010000008.1, from coordinate 1,057,701 downwards.
ATTGCTCTGCCGTCTTAAAGAGGAGCACTGCATTTCGGCCCCCATGCTGATTTTCGTCGGATCGGACAGCAGGATTTACGGTGCCCTTGGCGAAGAGGAACGCTGTCTGTACATCGATTCCGGTGCGGCGATAATGCAGATGATACTGCTTGCGCACGATTGCGGTTTCGGCTGCTGCTGGAACCATTTCGCCGATGACCTTGTCGGTTCGCGTGAGTTGAATATCGAAAAGTATGCGGCTTTCAGCAAGGCTCTCGGCATTCCGGATTATATCGCGCCGGTTGCGATTCTCGCTGTCGGTGCGGCAGCATTCATCCCGCCTGTTCCTGCTCGCATGGATGCCGGATCGTACATGCTCAGGGGTGTCCGGCAGGAAAATGATAGTGATGGCAGTGGGGATTGACGATCACAGCGAGGCATTCATGAAAATTCTTTTCATAGCCCGTGAATTTCCGAAAACGAGCGAGACATTTGTGCTTGCCCAGGTGAATGGTTTGCTCGAACGCGGGCATGATGTTACAGTCCTGTCCCTGAAAAATCCCGTGACACCGCCTTCGCAATATGGTCTCGGCAAGCGTGTTGTCAGCCTCGGTTATCATGCCAATGTCTTCGACAGCGCTTTAAAAATGGTTTCCTGCACGTTCTCCGGTGGTTTTTCTCCGTCTTTTCTCCGTTACATGAACAGGGCGGACAGCCCGCTTGCACCAAGCTTTTTCCCGCCGTATAACAGTGGCCTGCTCCAAAACGCCGATGCCGTTCTCGTGCATTTTGGCGATCTTGCGCAGCGATGTGCTTTCCTGTTTGACAATCTCGGCATAAAAACACCGCTCGCGGTTGTGTTCCACGGTGTCGATGTGGCACGTCACCTGCCAGCGCTTCCTGAAAGCGAGCGCCAAAGGCTCTGGAATGTCATGAGCCTCGGTCTTCCGGTCAGCGATTTCTGGCGGCGGCGGCTCATCTCGCTCGGCTGCCCAGAGGACAAGCTCAGGGTTCATCATATGGGAGTCGATCCCGGCCATTTTACTTTCCGCGAGAGGATTTCAAATACTGCCCTGCGCTTTCTTTCTGTCTGCCGCCTTGTCGAGAAAAAAGGCATCGATACAGCTCTTGAGGCGCTTACCATAAGTCTTGAGAAAAATCCCGGTTTCGAATTCAGTTATGATATTATCGGTGACGGTCCGCTTCAGGGAGCGCTTGAAAAGCAAGTCCAATCGCTGGGAATTGAAAACAGGGTGACATTCCACGGCAGGAAATATCCGGCTGAGGCCCAGAAGTATTTCGAGGATGCGGATGCCTACCTTTTATCCAGCAGAACCGCGGTGAACGGTGATATGGAGGGTATTCCGGTCTCACTCATGGAAGCAATGGCCTCGGGATTGCCGGTCGTTTCCAGTGTTCACAGCGGGATTCCCGAGTTGATCACAGATCATGATTCCGGCCTTCTTGTGGCCGAGGGAGATGCCAAGGGGCTCGCCGATGCTATCCTTGAGCTGGCTGGCTCCTCCGAATTTCGGGCGCAAATGGCGAAGAATGCCCGTGCTGTTATCGAGCGTGATTTCAACCACGAGCATCTCATGAGCGATCTCGAGTCTGTCTTTGCAGATATGATCGCGGAAAAGGACAGGCAGTCTTGAGAAAAATGTCCGCTTTCGCCATATTACTGTTAGTCACACTTTCCCTGTTATTCTCAGGGAATGCCCGTGCGGAAAGCGGTGTTATCATCAGCGAGATCATGTTCAATCCCGATGGCAACGAGAACGCCCGCGAGTTTGTCGAGCTCTATAATGGCGGCAGTTCGCCTGTTTACCTTGAGGGGTGGCTGATCGGTGACGGTTCCGCTGACGATAAGATCGTTCCTGTCGCAGATGGGGGTTGGGGTATCCCCGCAGGGGCGTATGCCCTGATTTTCGACCCCGACTATTTCGGTCTCAGCACTGAGCCCTATTCCGATATTCCCGCGGACACTCCTCTGTTCATTGTTACCGACAAGGCCCTCGGCTCGCGCGGCCTCTCCAATTCCACTGCCGAAACCGTACGTATTGTGAACGGTGATGGCGAGCTTGTCGAGGCTGTCAAATACGACATTGCATGCAGTCCGGGCCACTCATGGGAACGTGTGACAGGTTCGGGTGAAACATTTTTTCGGGAATCGCTCCAAATCGACGGCACACCGGGCCGGGAATACCTGGCGGCCCTGCCAGACTATTGCCCGGTGATCCTGCCCGAGGATCTGCACCTTTTACAAATTTCGGATAATGACTGCGAAATCTCGCTGTGCTACCGTAACCACGGAGCGAAAACGTTGTCTGTTATCGAGATCGATGTCATCATGCGCCCTGATCGTTTTATCGGCACCATGCGTTTCAGCAATGACACCGCACCGGGCGAGCAGTCGGACGACCAGGTGGTGGTAGTCGATAACGTGCCGCTTGGCTACAATGCTTTTGTCGTGGCGTTCAAGGGCGCCGATGCCGATTCACTGGAGAAATTGTATATCAATAGCCGTGGCGAGACCGAGGTGATTATCAATGAGGTCATGGCGGCGCCCTCAGATGGTGGCAGCGAATGGGTCGAGCTCTACAACATTGGTGAGACTAGTGTCAGCCTGTATAATTGGCAGATTTACGACAGCGTTAAAGGTGCTCCGCGCCTGATAAACAGTTTCGAGACCCTCAACGCGGGAATGTATGCAGTTATAGCCGTCGGCCCTGTACCGAATGTGGCACCTGATGCCGTTTTTGTCGAGAATGCCGGCTGCGTTCCCTCGCTGAACAATGACGGAGACAGCGTACGCCTCTATGCCGCAAGCGTCAGCGCTTTTATTGACAGCATGTACTATGAGAGCACTGTCAGCGGCAAGTCGCTGGAGCGTATTTCAATCGAGAGCGATCAATGGGAGGAGAGTGCACCGATTGGTGGCACACCCGGCGCTGCCAACAGCATGCTTTACGATATCGGTACTATCCGCCTGGAGCCTGTGCTGACTGTCGATCCGAATCCTTTCGGCGAGACGGCCGAGATCAGTTACACTCTCGATTTTCCGAGGGCACGGGTGAGCCTGACAGTTTTTGACCGGCGCGGGCGTTTCATTACGAAACTGCGCGACGCCGAGGACAGCGGATCGAAATGGTCATACGAATGGGATGGTTGTGCCGATGGCAGCCGTGTCCCGGCAGGCCCGTATATCCTCAGGCTGGAGGCGCTGAACCGTGATGACGGTAAAGTGAGCACTGTGACCAAAACCATTGTTGCCGGGTCCCGTCTCTGAAAGGAGCGAAAATGCGGCGTCAGTCGCAAGCATACCTGTTCGCGCTCTGTGCCATTTCCCTCTGGGCAACCGCGGCGACCGCGTTCAAGATCACGCTCCGTCACCTGAGCCCGTTGGAAATGCTGTTCTTTTCCTCGATGACCTCCTGTGTCTGTCTCGGTATAATTTCGCTGTTACATGGGGGATTAAGCCGTTTGCGAGTTTTGTCCGCGTCAGACTTTCGTGCCTCCATGCTGTTGGGTTTCTTCAATCCATTCTTGTATTATGTGCTTTTGTTTAAAGCCTATTCGCTGATTCCGGCACAACAGGCCCTGACTCTGAACAACATCTGGCCGATCATGCTGGTTATCCTGTCTGTGCCGCTTCTCGGACAGCGATTGAGCCTGAGAAGTTTTCCCGCGTTTCTGCTCTGTTTTGCCGGAGTCCTGATCATTGCTACCGGCGGAAAGATTTTCAGCCTGTCTTTCGATGACCCTGCAGGTGTGGCCTGTGCTCTGTCGAGCTCGACTGTCTGGGCGCTTTACTGGATATACAATGTCCGCGACCATCGTGATGACCGTGACAAGCTTTTCCTTAATTTCTGTTTCGGAACCATGTATGCGGCTGTTTATTACTGTATTGTCATGAAACCTCAGCTGCCATCGACAGCCGGTCTTGCCGGTGCGGTCTATATCGGCCTCTTTGAGATGGGGGTGACATTTTTTTTCTGGCTCAAGGCACTCAGTTTCAGCGAATCGACGGCGAAAATCGGTATTATGGTCTATCTCACACCGGTGACCTCGCTCGTTTTGCTCGCCCTCATTACAGGTGAGCAGATCAGCATGGCAACTGTCGCCGGGCTTGTTGCGATAATCGCGGGGATATTTATCCAGAATCCCCCATGGAAAATGATGTCGTAAAGATCATGCGGCGACAGCGTTTCAGCCGAGTTGAACGAAACTTTTGCTTTGAAAGTCTCATAAGGTGTAATATATTCCATATTTGTGGCGGATTGTGTGCCTGCGTATGTTTCAGACAATGACAGTATGCGCAGCTGATCAGCTTTTCCGCCGGTCGGGAAAACCGCGGAATACGGACCGTTTGCATGGCGAAAAAGAAAAATACGGAAAAGGGCGAAAAAAAGAGCCTGAAGCGTGAAATATGGGGTTTGCTTCTCCTCTGCATTGCACTGCTGATGCTTTTATCGCTTGTATCGCACGATCCTGCCGACTGGCCCGGTTCCTCACGTGCCGGTGACGAGCCCTCGTCGAACCTCGTGGGCCGCTACGGCGCATTTCTTTCCCATTTTGTGCTTCAGGGGATAGGTATCAGTGGTTATTTTCTGACCGCTTTCCTTCTCATTGCCTCGGTTATAATCATACGGCATCTCAGCCTCAAACAGCTTATAAAACCGCTCATCATTATGATTGTGCTCGGCCTGTTTGTGCCTCTTCTTCTGACACTTCTTCTTGAGATCGGGGCCGAATCCACGGTACCTTCAGCAGATACGAGTTTTGGCGGTATATTGGGGGCGCTTCTTTACAACCTCATGTTTACCTATCTCGGCAGGATGGGCGCGATACTATTAAGCCTCACTATTGTGCTGGTCGCGGTCGCGCTCGGGACGAGTCTTCGGCCCTCGACAATGCTGGAGTACCTCATGGCTTTCGGCGGATGGCTGTTCGTGTCGCTCAAATCATTTATTCCAGAGAGAGAGGCCGCTCCCAAGAAAAAAACACGGCGAAAAACTACTGAAGTGACTGATGACGATGAGGAAGAGCCGGAGGAAATTCCTGTGCCTGAACAGCCGGAAGACGAGCCATTATCAGCCGATGATGGTGATCCTTTCCTGACACCGCTTGATGAGGAATCGGACGATACTCTTGAGCCGGATAGTGATACAGCGGAAGATGAGCCGGAAGAGGATGAGTATATCGAACCGGAAATCCTGTCGACGCATATTTCCCCGTATCAAAACGGTACAGATGGTGAACAGGATGCCGGTGAAGAGGTTAGCGCGGATGAGGAAGACGATATTGATGACTATACTGTTGAGAATGATGAAGATGAAGCCGCGTTCCGTGAAGAGGAAGAGGCCGGACTGCCCATGCCCGACGAAACCGAGGCGGTCGATACCGTTCCGGTCCGCGAGTATGTACTTCCACCGTCCACACTGCTTGAGGAGCCGCGTTTTGATGTGCCCATGGAGAGCAGGGAAGAGCTTATCGAACAGTCGAAACGCCTCGTTGAGAGCCTGAGGCATTTCAACATAGAATCCGAGGTCAAGCAGATTACACCGGGCCCGATTGTCACCCGTTATGAGCTGAAACTTGCGCCGGGAGTCAAGGTCGGCCGGGTGGTGAACCTGTCCGATGATCTTCAACTCGCACTGAGGGCGAAAGGCGGTATCCGTATCCTTGCCCCTATTCCCGGCAAAGCCCTTATCGGTATCGAAGTGCCCAACCAGAACCGCCTGACAGTCTATTTCAAGGAAATTGTCGAGTCGGCGGCGTTCAAGGACAGTGAGCTGCCGCTTGTGCTGGCTATCGGTAAAAATACCTCCGGTGAGCCTATTGTCGCTGATCTTGCCCGTATGCCGCACCTTCTCATCGCGGGTTCCACCGGCGCGGGAAAGAGTGTCTGTATCAATACCCTGATTTCGAGCGTGCTCATGAAGGCCACGCCGGAGCAGGTCAGGATGATCATGATTGATCCAAAAGTGGTCGAGCTGTCCATATACAATAAAATACCGCACCTTCTCTCGCCGGTTGTCACCGATCCACGTCATGCAGCGAACGCGCTCAAGTGGGCGGTCAAGGAGATGGAGACACGCTACCGTCAGCTCGCCGCTTTCGGTGTCCGTGATATCCTTCAGTACAATGCTAAAACGGCCAAGATTGCCGAGGAGAAAGGCCCCGATGCCGATCCTCGCGAGAAACCGGGGCAGTTGCCCTATATCGTCGTGATCATCGACGAGTTTGCCGATCTGATGGTTGTCGCCGGGAACGAGGTGGAGGAGTTTATCGCCCGTCTTGCCCAGATGGCCCGCGCGGTTGGTATACACCTTGTGCTCGCGACACAGCGGCCCTCGTCTGATGTGATCACCGGTCTCATTAAAGCGAACTTTCCGTCGCGAATTGCGTTCAAGGTCATGCAGGCCTCGAACTCGCGTATCATTCTCGATACGAGCGGCGCGGACAAGCTGCTCGGTCTCGGAGACATGCTTTTCCTGCAGGTCGGGAAACCGGAGCCGGTCCGTTTGCACGGCGCCTATATTTCCAACGATGAGTGTACCGCGATCGCTGATTTCGCTGCCGACCAGAAACTGAAAGATCTGCCCTCGATACCCGAAGAAGTGTTCGAGGATGATGAAAGCGGCGGCGATGATAATGCGCTTGGAATGCGCGATCCGGATGCCCGTGATGCTTTGTTTTACAAGGCAGCCCGTCTCGTGGTCCGCACGAACCAGGGCTCGGTCAGCCTGCTTCAGCGCCGTCTTAAAGTCGGATATGCCCGTGCGGCACGTCTGATTGACCAGCTCGAAATGGGCGGTGTTGTAGGCCCGTATGACGGTTCGAAAGCCCGTGAGGTGCTTGTGGACGAGCTTTATATCGATGAACTGGAGAATGGAGAGCTATAAAATAATGATGAAGCAGATGAAGACAAACGGCATGAAATATATTATTCTGATGGCGGCAATGATCTCGATTGCTGTTCCGGCTTTTGCAGTCGACGAAGATGCCCAGTCCATACAGGAGGACGTCCAGAAAACGATCAACGGCATGCTCACCTTTTCCTGCTCGTTCTCGACAGAGCAGTACAATAAAGTGCTTGACCGTAACCAGAAAATCGAGGGTACTATCGATCTCGATGTACGGAAAACATTCATGCTCAGGTACACGCGGCGCGGAAGTCTGACGGTTATTGACGGCAAGACGGTGAAAACATACCTGCCGCGCCACAAACAGATACAGCTTTCCGATTTCGCGCCTGAAGGCGAGGATTATCCCTCTCCGCATACTATCTTCAGACGTTATTCTGAACGCCGGAATGCCCGTATTGTCGGTGAGGAGGAGGTCGACGGCCGTGTCTGCGACGTTCTGGAGCTCGTTTCTTCGGACGGCGACGGGGCGAAAGTGACAGTCTGGATTGACCGCGAGCTGAAATTTCCGGTCAAGGCACGTGAATTGCTCGCCAACGGTGACAGTATTCTCCACACGCTCACCGATGTCCGTCTGAACGAAGAAATCGATCAGAAACTTTTCGAACTGGGAACGCCCGAGGGTGTTTCAATTGTTGACTTACGCGAATAATTAAGGATGTTGTGAGGACTGTGATGAAATATCCCCGTGAGATGATGGCAACAATGATTGTCCTGATGCTGACAACACTTCTTTCCTTTTCAGCTCTGGCAGATGGAAGCCCGTACTGGATTTTCTTCAAGGACCGGGGCGACATAGACACCGAAAACCTGCTTGCCGCAAAGAGGACCTCTGCTGCCGAGCCGAAAAACCTGGGCCGCCGTGCACAGCTTGTGGCGAAACGTCGGCTTTTCACCGAGATCGATCTTCCGGTTAACGAAGAATATATCGAAATGCTTGCTCCGCTTGTCGGGCGTATCCGGACAATAAGCCGTTATTTCAACGGTGTTTCTGTCGAGCTGGATGAGGCCGCTTTGCCGGAAATAGAAGCGCTTGCATTTGTTAGGGAAGTCCGTCCTGTAAGGGGAAGCACTGTGACTCCCGCACCCGATGTGGAGGCCGGGAAATCAACAGCTGTGGAAAGTCCCGAGGGATGGTCCTATGGCGCATCTTATGACCAGCTCAGTATGCTGCATATCCATTCGCTGCATAATCTCGGTTATCGAGGTGAAGGCTTGCTGATAGCAGTGCTCGACAGTGGTTTCGACCGCCTTGAACACAGCGCTTTCGACAGCCTGACTGTCACGAACCAGTGGGATTTTGTCGAGGGTGACGGTGATGCTACCGGTGACGATCACGGCTCTAAAGTGCTTTCGATCATGGCCGCGCTGAAGGAAGGTGAGTTGATTGGCGCCGCGCCATATGCGCAATACGTGCTTGCGAGAACGGAGGATGTCGAAGGTGAGGATACAAGGGTGGAGGAGGACTACCTTGTTGCCGGTATCGAATGGGCAGACAGCCTTGGCGTCGATGTTGTCAATCTTTCAATAGGTTATAACGAGTTCGCCGATGGTGACTCATATGAATATGAAGATCTCGATGGTGATACAGCGCTTTCAACCATTGCCTGCGATGCCGCGGCTGAAAGGGGCATGATAGTTGTGACCTCGGCGGGTAACGAGGGCAATAAGGCCTGGCGTTATGTTACAGTACCTGCCGATGGCGACAGTGTGATCGCCGTGGGGGCGGTTGGTCTCGACGGTTATATTTCTTCGTTCAGTTCGTTCGGGCCGACAGCAGATGGCAGGGTCAAACCGGATTTTGTCGCCCTGGGCGAGAATGTGAGGGTGGTAAATACCACATTTTCAGATACTTATACCTATGGTCAGGGAACCTCCTACGCGGCACCCGCGCTTGCGGGAGGGATTGCGCTGATGCTTCAGGCAAATCCGAACTGGGATTATGGTGATCTCATTTCTGCCATGCGTGGCAATGCCACTGCTGTTGGTGACGAGGTGCGGTACGGTTACGGGCTTGTCGATATGCTCAAGGCCGCTGGTCTCGATGAGCCGGAAGATGTGGCGGATGGGTTCAAAGTATATGACCCTTATCCTCATCCGGTTGTATTTTCATCTGTAACACCGAGGATCTTTTTTCCGGTCTCTATTCCGAAGGAAGGGCTACGGATAGCGCTGTCGATTTTTGATTTCAACGGTGTGACTGTTTTCAGGGGAGACTCTGAAGTTATCGGATCTGGTGAACTGCGCGATCAGGATGAGGCGTTGAGCTGGGATGGCACGAACTATTCGGGCGAGGAAGTCGCCCCGGGCGTATATTTTTATTCAATAGAACTTGAAAAGTATGGCAAACATACAGGAAAGATACTGGTGATGCGATGAAATCAAACGATCTTGTACGTGGTTTTCAGAAACTGTGGGCGCCGTGGCGGATGAAATATATCGAGCGTATTGACAGCCCCAAGGATGAAGGCTGCATATTCTGCACGAAACCGGCTGCGGATGACGACAGCGGCAATTTCATCGTTCATCGCGGAAAAACATGTTTTGTCATTCTCAATATCTATCCGTATAACAATGGGCATATCATGGTTATCCCCAACCGTCACACCGCCAATATTTCCGATCTCGGTGCCGAGGAAAAACTGGAACTGATGGAGACCATTGACCTGACCATTCAGGCGCTTCGCGAAGCTTACGGGCCCGATGGATTCAATGTCGGCGCCAACATGGGCAGGACTGCGGGCGCCGGTATCGCTGAGCACCTTCATTTTCATATTGTTCCCCGCTGGAACGGCGACACGAATTTCATGCCGGTTATCGGTTGCACGAAAGTTATCTGCGAGTCCCCCGAGGATACCTATGCCCGGATCAAGCCGGTTTTTGACAAGTTGCTTGAGGATGCAGGCTGATCGTTGTCGGCCCCGATGGAATGGTTTTCTCTGTATAGTTGGGTTGTCAGGTTGTAAGGCGGCTTCAGCCTTGTCGTGTTTTTCACAATTTCATGTTGTGACGTATTGTCGGCATATGATCAAATATCTGTTATTTCAATCACGAAACTGATTGACTTACCGCGTACTATTTTCTATCTTTCTTATCCATCATATTTCCTCGAATAAGGTATTGTTTCATGGCACCCGAAGGCAAAAAATGGATATCGATCATGATCGTCCCCGAAGACGGGGCGGGAATGCGGAACTGGCGTATCACCAGCCGCCGTTATTCATTCCTTAAAGCCGGTATCTGGACGATGTGCATTTTTCTTACTGTCGGTTTCGCCGCTATTTTTACCTCCGGGATTCTTTACTCGCGCATGCGGTATTACAAGGCCTCGAACGAAGAGCTTGTTGAGGCTGCACGTAAACTGGATGTAATTGCCGAACGTCTCGAACGCTATCAGGATAAAGAACGTAAACTGCGGGCCATTCTCGGAAGCGACCTTGAACTTCCGGAGGCGATGGTCGTTGCGCCTGATGAGTCAGGAAAGTTTGTCCAGAGAGGCGCTTCGTCAGCCGGGGGCAGCGAGCTTGATAATGCCATAGCCGCCGAGGAGGCAAAGCTCAGGCATATGCCCACCCAGTGGCCGGTTGATGTCTGGCAGGTAACACGTAAGTTTCAGAGTGCGAACAATCCACGAATTGATCATCTCGGTATAGATATCCTTGCCGCTGACAAGGCTGGCATCGTTGCCTCGGGCGACGGGACAATCAAGTTTGCCGGTCATGACAGCAAGCTCGGACGCATGATCATCATAGAGCATGGAAATGGCTGGGAGACACGTTACGGCCATCTGGGGTCAATCCTTGTCAAGCCGGGGCAGGAGGTCAGGAAGGGTGCTCTTGTCGCTGTATATGGCGAATCCGGCGGGCTTACAACCGGTAACCATCTTCATTTTGGCATGTATTACAATGGTCAGCCGATGGATCCGCTGCAGTGGCTTGAGAAAAAAACCTTGCTGAATCTGGCTGAAAAGCTATAGGTTTGGTATTTTTTTCTTTGTGTGAGGGTTGATTCTAAGCTATATTATATAGTCTGATTACTGTTATTGTATCGTTGGGAAATTCTCGTGGCGGTACGGGTTTTTGTGGATCGGGATTTTGAAGGGTGACGGTTTTTTCCGATGTTTGGATCAAACAGAAATAAAGAGCGTGAGTACGATAGACTGGGGGCAGGTATGGCCAGGAATCACGAGCCCGAAGGTGCGATGAACACTATCATCGGGAAGGGCACTAAAATAGAGGGCAGCATGGATGTGGAGCAGAGCATCCGTATAGACGGCAAGTTCAAGGGATCGTTAAATGCGACTGATACTCTTATTGTCGGAGCAACAGGTGAACTCGATGAGGTGTCCGTGAAAGTCAAGAACGCTATTATCGGCGGCAAGATCAAAGGCGATGTGGTCGCCTCCAACAAGGTTACGCTCGAGAGCACTTCGAGGCTCGAGGGTGATCTGACCGCCAAGCTTCTGGTCATAGAGGAAGGTTCTTTGTTCACCGGAAACTGCAAGAGCGGTGAGGCGATGAGTGTGCAGAAGCCGCAGTTTGCGCCGAAGAAGTTCGCTGAGAATAACTGACAGCGTCATTACCGGTGTCAGCCGGATTGTGTGGTCTATGGATTCTTCTAATGAGATCAGGGTTTTTGTAAGGAAAGTCCAGATGATGACACTGGCGACCGGATTTGCGCTGGGGTCTATTTTGATGCTGACAGTATCTCAGAATGTCGGTCTTGGTCTTATTGCCGGTGTGATGGTAAGTGTCGTCAATTTCAGCCTTATGGCAACTGACGCATTTACTATCGGGCAGAAAAGTCCTGAAAAGGCGAGAAAGTTCGCGCTCGGCAGGTATGTTCTTCGTTACGGCATAATGTTCGGTTTTCTGGCGTTGGTATCGAAGCGAACGAATCTAAATGTGATTGCTGCTTTTGTGGGTTTGTTTTTTGTTCAGTTACATCTATTCTTTTTTCAAATAGTCCAAGCGAAAATGAACGGGAAAAAATAATAAAAGGTATGTGTTAGATGAGCGGAAAAAAACTGCTGATACTGACGATTGTGATAATAGCAATCGAAGCTGTGATTCTCGGGGTTTTTGGTGCTTTCGGCCCCGATGCCGAAAAAACTGGTGAAGTTTTAACGCAGGTAGGTTTGCTGAAATTCATCAAGTATGAGTTCGGCCTTGCGAATTTCCAGGATGTCAGCAAAATACAGTTGTTTGGCGATAATCCGTTCTGGTCTGTCAACAAGGCTTCATTTATAATGATGATGATTGTTGATATTTTCCTCGTTACTATGGCTTTCCTTGCGACAAGGAAACTTACCGCTGTTCCAAGCCGTCTTCAGAGCGTTTTCGAGTTGCTTGTCGACATGTTTAAAGATATTACCACGCAGTCGCTCGGTGAAAACGGTATGCGTCATTTGCCAATGCTCGGCTCGCTGTTTATGTTTCTCTGGATTTCGAACTGTATTGGCACGGTACCGTTCACTGTCGAGCCTTCCCGCGATCTCAATGTGACTGTCGGTCACATGCTGGTGGTTATCTTCGTAGTTCATTTCGAGGCGATTCGAGTCAAGGGCCTCGGCACATATATCAAAGGCTATTTCGAGCCGTTCCCCATCATGGCGCCTCTCAACTTCATCAGTGAAATCTCTTCGGGCGTATCTCTTGCATTCCGTCTCTTCGGTAATATCCTCGGCGGTGCGATTATTGTTATGGTTATATCTTATCTTTTCAAATACACAATCGTCATGGTTGGCCTCAACCTCTTCTTCAGCCTTTTTGTGGGTACGATCCAGGCGTTCGTTTTCACGATGCTGAGCATGACTTATATTGCGGTCGCAATTGCCGACTGATGTTGTTACTAACTTGAGAAAATTGAATCGACATATTATTGCTAAGGACTGATTGATGGACTGGGTATTGATTGCAAAATACATAGGCGCAGCGCTTGCGGTAGGTATTGCCGCATTCGGTAGTGCTTATGGTGAAGGTTTTATCGCGTTCAAGGCTTCCGAGGCTATAGCCAGACAGCCGAGAGCGTCGAGCGAGATTGTCCGTACAATGCTTATCACGCAGGCTGTTGCGGAAACAGCCGGTATTTTTGGGCTTCTCGTTTCCGTCATCCTGATCTTTATATCGCCGAGCTCAGGCACGAATTCACTCGCGGTCAGCCTTGTTGCCGCAGGGTTCTGCATGGGTGTCGGTGCAATTGGTGCCGGTGTCGGCTCCGGTCTCGCCGGCGGTTCAGCCTGTGAGGGTATCGGACGTTTTCCGCGCCTGTCTTCCTCAATTCTGCTGACCACTCTTGTCGGTCAGGCTATCGTTCAGACTGGCTGCATCTTCGCTTTGGTGATTGCCATGCTTCTGAGTCTCGTTTCGCCGAGCAGCGACAACATTGTTGTGATCGGTGCGCTCATGGGAGCGGGTATCGCGATGGGTGTCGGTGCTATCGGTGCTGGTATCAGTTCCGGTTTTACGGCGAAGAAAGCGATCTGGGGCATTTCCAGGAATTCGAATCTCGGCAGTATTCTTACTCGCACCATGCTTCTGGGGCAGGCGGTTACCCACGCGGGTGCGATCTACTCATTGATCGTATCATTCTTACTTATATTCAGTGACAAAGGCTAAACACTTAATAACAAAGGAGAAGTTATGGCAGTAGAAGGAACCCAACTGGTGGAAATGGCCCGTTATCTCGGTGCCGGTCTCTGTATGGGCATGGGCGCTCTTGGCCCCGGTCTTGGTGAAGGCTTTGCGGCAGGTAAGGCATGCGAAGGTATTGCACGTGCTCCTGAGCAGGCTCCCCTGCTTACCCGTACCATGCTTGTCGGTCAGGCAGTTTCCGAGTCGACAGGTATTTACTCGCTCGTTATCTCTCTGCTTCTTATCTTTGTTGTTGGCAGCTAAGAGCGTTTAAATCTGAATTGTGAAAGGCGGGTGCAAACCGTGTGCCGCGGTCTTTCACGTGTCATCGCAGCGGGGAAATATAATTTTCTCTGCTGTCTTCGACTGCGTCGATAAATCGGAGTTTCATAATGATCAGTATTAATGCAACGGCTATTCTGACCGTTCTCAATTTCATCCTTCTCATCGCTGTCCTGGCTGCGATACTCTGGAAGCCGATGCTGAAGTTTCTTGATGAACGCGCCCGCAAGATTGAAGAATCTCTGAAGCTTGCTGAAGAGAATAAGCGGCGTTCAGAAGAAATGATGCTCGAGCATGATCAGATAATCAAGGAAGCCCGCGTCAAGGCAACTGAAATTGTTGACAAGGCCATGTCGAATGCTTCCAATGAAAGCAAGGAACACCTCGATCAGGCGAAAGAGCAGGCGCAGAACATCGTTGAGGCGGCCAGAAACGAGATTCTCATGGAAGCCGAAAAGATCAAGAGCGATCTTCGACATGAAGTCGCGTCAATGACGATCGATCTCGCCGGCAAGGTCCTCGAGCGTGAAATCAGCCCCGAGGAGCACAAGGAGCTGATCAGCAGGAACCTTGATACCATGAGTTCATAGCATCGAGAGAATGTAATGGCACAAAACAGGCGAATTGCGAAACGATATGCCAAGGCCTTTTTACATGAAAAGGCAAATCGCGAGAAGATTGATCTTCTCGCAGAGGAATTCAATGCGTTGGTCAATGTTTTTGACAACGACCCATCGCTTCTCGAATTTTTCGTGACTCCTGCGGCACCGAAAAGCTCAAAGGTGAAAGCCGCTGGAAACATCATGGAGAAGCTGGGGTTTTCCTCGTACACGCGATCGCTTTTCGAACTTCTCATCAAAAAAGATCGTATCGCGATTATTGATGCGATTGCCGAGGAGTTACGCGACATCAGCGATCATCTTAATGATCGTATTCGCGTAAAAGTGACGACTGCTGTCGAACCATCTGTCAGTGACCTTGATGTCATGGCTGAGCGGATCGGTAAGTATTTTGGTAAAAATGCAGCGGTCGAGCGTGAAATAGATTCATCGATTATCGGCGGTTTTGTACTTGAGGGCGATGGTAAGATGGTCGATCTGAGTATCAAGGGCCAGCTTAAACGTATTCTCACAAAAGTATGAAACGGCATTAGTGTGTTTGTCCCCCCGGGCCGGATGGTGAGCCTTGATAGAATAGGTTGTTTCGGCAAGTGCTGTTGAATTCGCAGGGGGCTCTGGAATTATTATCTGATTCTGGTGCGTAATAAAGATGCGCGTATCAGGGCGGCGTTCTTCCAGGCAAGTCCGGGGATAAACAGAAACATTTTATGGAGGCTGAAGGTCGAATAATGAACTTGAAACCAGAAGAAATCAGTTCTGTAATCCAACAGGAGATACAGGATTTCAAGGTCGAACTCGACGTAGACGAGGTTGGAACCGTCATTCACATCGGTGACGGTGTCGCACGTGTGTACGGCCTGAAAAACTGTATGTATTCCGAGCTTGTCGAGTTCCCCAACGGTGTTTTCGGCATGGCGCTCAACCTTGAAGAAGATAATGTCGGCTGTATTCTTTTCGGCGCGAACGAGCTTGTCAAGGAAGGCGACCAGGTCAAACGTACCGGACGTGTTATGTCTGTCCCGGTCAGCGATGAGCTGCTCGGACGCGTTGTCAATCCCCTTGGCCAGCCTATTGACGGCAAGGGCGACATCAAAGCAGCTGACACGAAACCAATTGATATCAAGGCACCCGGTGTGCTCGTTCGCCAGCCGGTGAAAGAGCCGCTGCAGACGGGTCTGAAATCCATCGACTCTATGGTGCCGATCGGCCGCGGTCAGCGCGAGCTTATCATTGGTGATCGCCAGACCGGTAAAACCGCTGTGGCTATCGATACAATTATCAATCAGAAGAACACGGATGTAATGTGTATTTATGTTGCTATCGGCCAGAAAATGTCGACAGTGGCGAAAGTTGTCGCTTCCCTTGAAGAGGCTGGCGCAATGGATTACACAATTGTCGTTACGGCATCTGCATCCGATCCCGCACCCATGCAGTTTATCGCGCCCTTCGCCGGTGCGACTATGGGCGAGTTCTTCCGTGACAACGGCAAACATGCGCTTATCATCTATGATGATCTTTCCAAGCATGCTGTTAGCTGGCGTCAGGTTGCACTTATCCTCAGGCGTCCGCCCGGCCGTGAGGCATATCCCGGCGACGTTTTCTATCTGCATTCGAGGCTTCTCGAACGTGCGGCAAAACTTTCAGAAGAAAATGGCGGCGGCTCGCTGACAGCGCTTCCGATTATCGAAACGCAGGCAGGCGATATCTCGGCATATATCCCGACGAATGTTATCTCCATTACCGACGGTCAGATATTCCTCGAGTCAAACCTTTTCTACTCGGGTTTCCGTCCCGCTATCAACGCCGGTCTTTCGGTGTCCCGTGTGGGTGGTAATGCTCAGATCAAGGCCATGAAACAGGTTGCCGGTCAGCTCAGGCTCGACCTCGCACAGTTCAGAGAGCTGGAGGCATTCGCTAAATTCGGTTCCGACCTTGACAAGTCGACCCAGGATCAGCTCAGGCGCGGTCAGGTCATGATGGAACTTCTGAAGCAGGATCAGTATTCGCCTCTCGTAGTCGAAATGCAGGTTGCGGTTCTTTATCTTGGTGTCCGTGGCCATCTTGACGATGTTGAGATCGAGAAGATCCGTGGTTTCGAGCATGATTTCATTAAATTCATGGAATCTGAAGGCAAGGAAGTGCTCGAGTCTATCAAGACTAAGAAAGAACTGACAGCCGAGATCGAAGAGAAACTTGATAAGCTTATCGGCGATTTCAAGGCGACTTTTGTAGCGTAACGACCTTCGACCTTCAGCCACGTTGCGTTGCATAAGCTCTTGCTGAACCGGATGCTTTTAGATAAGTACAATTCGGCAGTCATACATATACGAAAAACCGGATTCGGAGTTATATATGGCGACAATAAGGGAAATCAGGCGCCGTATCACCGCAGTTAAATCAACACAGAAAATCACCCGTGCGATGCAGATGGTGGCAGCTGCAAAGCTGAGGCGTGCCCAGGAAAATATGCTCAAGGCCCGTCCTTACGCAAAACAGCTTGACGATCTGATCGGGCGTGTTGCCATGCGGACAAAGCGCGATCTTCATCCGCTGCTGTCGGAGCGTGCAGAAGTCAATAAGATCCTTTTGATCGTTGTCACTGCCGATTCCGGTCTTTGCGGTGCATTCAACTCGAATGCAATAAAGGCAGCACAGCGTTTTGTTGAACAGCACGAAGGCACTCAGGTCGATCTGTTCTGTGTCGGTAGAAAAGGCCGCGATTTCTTCAAGAAACGCGATTACACCCTTGTCGGTGAGAAAGTCCTGTTTTTCAACCACATGAAATATGCAGATTCGGTCGATATCATATCCCAGGTCAAGGATTTGTTCCTCGAGGGCGGATATGATCAGGTCGATGTTCTTTTTAATGAGTTCAAAAGCGCTATTCAGCATGTCGAGCAGAAAAAACAGCTTCTGCCGCTTGAACCTTCCGAGCCTGAAGAGGGTGTCAACCAGATTGACTACCTTTACGAGCCGGACGAGTTCAAGATTTTTGACAGGCTGATCCCGTACCATCTTGAGATCCAGCTTTGGCGGGTATTGCTCGAGTCACTGGCTGCGGAAATGGGCGCCAAGATGGCTGCTATGGATGCTGCTACCGAGAACGCTAATGAACTCCTGAACACGCTTTCGATTACTTACAACCGTGCACGCCAGGCTCTCATTACCAACGAGATCTCAGAGATCGTCGGAGGAGCGGAGGGTTTGCAGGCCTAACTGTGCGGCGTTCTCAGTTAATTAGGAAGGCCGCACAGCAATGTGCGGCTTTTTTCTTCCCAGACAGCTTTTCTATTTACGTTCACACGCGGCCCGTTATTTGTAAGGCGAAGCGGTGAGCTCTAATTCTGGAGGTTTCCATGCCGGTAATACGTCCTTTTCGCGGGCTCAGGTACAACAGCGAAGTCGCGGGCGCGATTAGTGATAATGTCGCTCCTCCTTATGATATTATCTTTGATGAATGGCGCGAAAAGCTTTATGAAAGAAGCCAGTACAATATCATTCGTCTTATAAAAACAAAGGACGAACCAGGAGATAATGATCAAAACAACAAATATACGCGTGCCGCGGAATGTATAAATGACTGGATGGATAAGGACGCGTTGGCTTATGATGAAAAGCCGGCAATTTATCTGAGAGCAGATACGTATACGGTTAAAGATGAAGAACGGACTCGATATGGTTTCATCGCTCTTTTGAAGATAGAGGATTTTGGAGACAATGTGCATCCTCATGAAAGGACACTCTCCGCGCCGAAAGCTGACAGGCTTAATCTGGTCAAAACAACAAAGACCAATCTAAGCCAGATATTTTCCATTTACCGCGATCCTGATTATGAACTGAACAAGGTAATGGAAGCCTGTCGCGAGGAAGAGCCTGAAGTCGATTTTATTGATGAGCAGAATATACGTCGTCGCCTCTGGGCTGTTACTGACTCCGGAACAATAGAAAAAATTGTTTCTTTCATTGACGGTCGGGATATCATTATCGCCGACGGCCATCATCGTTACGAAACAGCGATTAACTACAAAAAGATGATGGATGCGGAAAGGTCCTCGGATTATGAACCTTTCGATTATGTATCCATGTACTTTGCAAATGCTGATGATCCCGGCATGACGATTCTGCCGACACACCGCAAAGTCAGCTATGTAAGCAGTTTCAATCAGCGTACGTTCTTCTGGAAACTTGCTGAGGCATTTGATGTCGAGTATTTTGGTTCGGAATCCAATCTTGATGATGTGTTGGCAAAAATCGACAAAATGGCCTCAGAGACAAATGCTTACGGTGTCTATACCTGCGATGGATGGGGACTGGCCCGTCTTAAGAATCCGGCAGATCCGAAAGAGCTCGATGTCGATATCCTTCACAACATTATCATTGAGAAAATGCTCGGTGTTTCCAGGGAAGATATTGCTTCTGGCAAGTATGTTCATTTCTGTAAGAGTGCCGATCATGCGATAGAGGATGTCGCAAATAATGTCGATCAGATCAGCTTCTTTATGAATGCTGTTACCACTGAAGAGCTTTTCAGGACAGTTCTCAAAGGTGTGAGAATGCCCCAGAAATCGACATATTTCTTTCCCAAGACCATGTCCGGGCTTGTTATGTACAAGATAGACGAAGAATCGCTCGGCTGAAAATTATACGTTCACCGGATACAGGCCGCAGCTGTTAAATAAAACAGATGCGGCACTGTTTTTTCGAGGCGAGTGGCACAGTGGAAGATGATTTCAGTGTATTCAAGGAAGACCTGAAAAACAGGATAGATATCGTCGACATTGTCGGCGAGTATATGGAATTGAAACGTCGTGGTTCCAATTTCGTGGGACTCTGTCCGTTCCATTCGGAAAAGACGCCCTCGTTTCAGGTTCACAGGACAAATCAGTTCTATCATTGCTTCGGCTGCGGCAAAGGGGGCGATGTCATAGGCTTCCTCATGGATATAACCGGCATGGGGTTTATGGAGGCTGTCGAGCAGCTTGCGGACCGAGCCGGAATCGAGGTGCCGAAATCTTCCCGCGGTAGTACAGTCACTCGTGACGAGAAAGACCGCCTCTCAGCATGCAATGTCGCCGCGGCGGAATATTTCTACAAGACGCTTTTCACGGACAAAGGCAAAGCCGCCCTTGAATATCTCACCAAACGCGGCCTTACTGAAGAGACAATCCGCAGTTATCGTCTCGGTTTCGCCCCTGAAGATCCCACTGATCTCATCAAATTCGTGAAATCAAAAGATATTTCGCCATCCTCCCTAGAGGATGTCGGTATAGTTATGCCGGCACGTTACGGTAATACGCCATATGCGCGCTTTGGCGGCAGGGTCATTTTCCCAATTATAGACATGGCACGACGAGTCATCGGTTTCGGCGGCCGCCTTCTCGAGGGTGATGGTGCTAAATACCTGAACTCACCAGATTCGATAATCTACCATAAAAGCCAGGTCCTTTTCGGGATTCATCAGGCGAAAGATGTTATAAAACGCCAGCGAACGGCACTTGTGGTCGAAGGATACATGGATGTAATTTCTCTTCATCAGGCGGGTGTATTGAATGCTATTGCTGCCTCGGGAACAGCATTCACCGTTGAGCAGGGACGGATTATTGCCCGCATGGCGCGAGATGTTGTTTTGCTTTTTGACGGTGACAGGGCGGGATTGTCCGCTGCGGCACGCGGTGCAGACAATCTGCTGACGACGGATCTTGGAATTACGATCGCCGTACTGCCGGAGGGGCATGATCCCGATTCTTATGTGGGTGAGGCGGGAGTGGAGGCGCTAAAAGCCGTTATCGATGATGCTATTGACTTATGGGAATTCAAGCTACAGAACTTATCGAGTGGGACAATGAACATTCAGGAACGTCACAAGCTTGCTGGTGAAGTTGCTGATTCCATTGCGCTTATTCAGGATGATCTAAAGCGCGACCTCTATATAAGGGAAATGGCGGGCAGGGTCGGTGTTGATTTCAACTCCATGGAAAAAGCTGTCAATGGACGTCTGCGGCGACGTACGGCACGGGATGGTCGGGATACTCCAAAGAAAGAACCCGTCGGAACGAGGAATGAACGAGATCTTCTTGCATATATAATACAGTATCCGAACCTTGCTCGGCATTTCATGGAGGAAGCAGGGGCCAGACCGTTTGAGACACCTGTTTTCAAGACTGTTGCGGAAGAACTTTTTCATCGTCTTGTCGAGGGGCTTGACAGCAGTCCGTCATCGCTTATAAGCGGGCTTGAATCGAGTGATGCAAAAGAGCTTGTCGCGGAGCTTGCAATGATGTATTCGAATGAAGAAACGGCATCGACTTTGATCGAGGATAACATATTGAAGTTTAAACGTGATGAACTTCAGCACGAAATCGAAAATCTCAGCGCCCGGTTCAAGGATGAACAGAACGAGGAGAAAAAACGGGAAATACTTGCTCACCTCAATGAGCTGCGTTCTCAGTTAAAATCATCTTTGGGTGTGAATAAGAAAAAGAAAAAATGATAGAAAATTGTATAAAAATACATTTTAAATGTTGACTTCAATGTGTGTATTTTGTATATTTTGAGCCTGCAAAATGATGTGTTCCGGTGTAACTCAATGGCAGAGTGAGCGGCTGTTAACCGCTAAGTTGTAGGTTCGAGTCCTACCACCGGAGCCATTTTTATTTTCAGGGAAATGATTAGGCTGAGTTCAAGGAAATCGACAGATGGAAATACAAAACTACCTTTTAAGGTGGTTTTTTTTTGCCCTTTTTGTGCTGCTAACAGCTGAATCAGTTTGTATAGAGCACAAATAACTGAATTGCAAATCATTTGCATTTACATTGTCCTCAGGTGTGTGTATATTATTCTAAATAAAACTTCACACATATGTATTTTGGATTGCCATGAAAATCAGCCGGGCAAAACAAATAATAGCGGTTTTTATTCTACTGCTTCTGGTGCTTATTCCCATAAGTATCCACCATTTTCATAACCACAAGGACATTCATGTCCATCACGATTGCCCCGTATACCAGTGGATTTCAACGTTCGTTGCGATATATATCTTTTTTTTCTGTTTTATTGTTATTCAGGAAAAACAGTATATCAAGAGACACGAAACGTTCTTCCCGCTATATTTATTAACTCGACGCGAATACAATCGTCGCGCCCCACCTCTGCCGTACTCCTGATATTTTCCATAAAATTATAACTGCTTTCAGTCCAATACGGGACGAACTATGCCCGTTTGGGAAGCTGCGTTTATTACAGGAGTATGCCATGAAAAATTATATTGTCATCGGTGCGGTACTTATCGCTGTTTTAATGGGCGGCTGCATCTTCGATGACGAAAAAGATAATCCGTCATCATCACAACAAAATCATTTCGAAGCCGAGGGGCTTGTACTCGTTGATTCTGGAGTACGCTTTTTCCACATATTTCAGGGAAACATCGACACTACTGAAGGGAAAGTTGACACGCTTGTTGTGCCTGTCGGACTGACCGCTCACTGGAAAATCAAATTTCTGGACGAAAAAGAGCAAGAAATTGATCCTCCGGACGATGAAGATAAACGTTTCGGATGGGTGATTAATGATTCCTCTGTCGTTGAAATGTATCGGCATGACAACCAGGAGTGGGAGTTTCACCTGAATGGACTCAGTGTTGGGGAAACGACTATTGAATTTCGTGTAATGCACAATGATCATTATGATTTTCATACGCCGGCCATCCCTGTGTCGGTCCGTAATCTCGATGGCGCAAATGGTCCGCCGATTGGCGTGCGCCTTTATGACGAGGAATCTGGCGTGCTGCTTGCAAGTGCTTTGCTGGCAGAAAAAGGTGAAACATCCGGTGAGTTATTTGTACCCACCGGAAGCGAAACAGACCATATAGAGGCGGTGTTCTATGATGCACAGAACCGCGAATTCACACCGGCAGTTCCTCCACACAACCTACAGCTCGTTGTAGGTGATAACACGATTCTCGGTTTCGAGCAGGCGGCGGCACCTGAGCATTGGGCGTTTCACTTAATTGGTATTTCCGAGGGCGAAACAACACTTCAGGTGCTTATCCTTCATGATGGGGCTGTCGGTAAAGAGTTTGCACCGATACCATTGTCTGTTGGTGAACCTGAACAGGACGACAGTCATTAACGGTGATATATAAATGTTGAAGCGGGGACACTGATGATATGTGTTCCCGCTTACTGATTTGGAATTATTTATGAGATATGCGAGAATATACATAATTCTCTTTTTATTCCTCCTTTTTGTTGATAATAGTTACTCGGAAGAAAAAAAGTGGATACAGGTACGAGGAACTGTTCTTGATATAGAGACAGGTTCGCCGATACCAATGGCGAGTGTCGGTACTGCGAAAGGGAGTGTCGGTGCTCTCTCTGGTGAAGACGGCTCGTTCAACATCCGGCTGTCCTACGGTGAAAATCAACTCGTTGTTACACGTGTTGGTTATTCCCGCTTAGAAAAAACAATTACAGTCAATGATACTACCAGTGCACGGCTCTATTTTTTCCTGGAGCCACGCATATACCGAATTCAAGAAGTTACCGTGAACGGTGGCGGTAACACATCGGCACTTCGAAAAATACAGCGGGAAACGACGGTTTTGAGCGGTGAAGACCTTCAGCAGGACATTAGTGTTTCACTTGCTGAGACTATGAAAAACCAGAGTGGTGTCTCTGTGCAGAGTATGGGGCCGGCACCTTCCCGTCCCGTTGTCAGGGGTATGGCAGGCGATAGAATCGTCATTGGCCGTAACGGTCTCGGAACAGCAGACCTGTCGGCTACATCTCCCGATCACGCAGTGACAGTGGAACCGTTTACAGTCGACCGTATCGAAATTATCCGGGGTCCCGAAATACTTTTATATTCACCAGTCACTATTGGTGGTATGATAGATACACGGTCGAAAGCGATACCAGAGCGACTGCCGGATTCAATAACGGGTACTTTGGGCACGTATGGGGAAACGGCACATCCGGGAGGTCTTGCCGCGGCAACGATTACCGTTCCTGTCGGTGCATACGCTCTGCATGGGGAGGCGACCTGGAAACGAAATGGCGAGGAGCGGACACCGGAGGGGAAACTGGATAATACATCGTTGTTGAATACGACCTATGTTTTTGGCGCTTCTCGTATTTTCAAACACGGTCGGGCAGGATTCAGCATTGACGAGTTCGAGTCTGAATATGGCATTCCCGGTGGATTCATCGGCGGTCATCCTCATGGTGTAGACATCGATATGCTTAGGCGTTCGATGCGTTTTTCTTCAACCTGGATACCGCCAGACAGCCGACTGCGCGAATTCTCATTTGACTTTGAACGGACTTACTATACCCACATCGAATATGAGTCCGGAGATCATGTAGGTGCGGAATTTCTACAGAAAAACTATACTGCAAGGTCGACGATGACCTTTGACGCTTTTTCTGGTGACGGAACGACACGCCTTTCAACTGGATACCATTATCGCGATCTCGAGATGGGAGGCTATGTCTTTACTCCGCCGACAAGTATGAACTCACTTTTTGCTGCACTGTATCATGAACAGGATTTTAACGGTCTGGAACTGCATATCGGTGGGAGATACGACCATACTTCATACGATCCCAGTCTCTCCGTAAATGAGCAGGATGCGGGAACTGCTTGCAGTCGTACGTTCAATACTGTTGCTGCCTCGGCTGCGGTCGTATATCCGTTCAGTATCGGACTCACTGGCGGGTTGACAGTGAGTCGTTCAGTACGAGTGCCGACAGTTGAAGAGCTGTATAATGAGGGACCTCATTTGGCTGCATACTCTTATGAAACAGGCAATCCTGAACTTGGCACTGAGCATGGGGCTGGCTGTGAAGTGTTTGTTCACTGGGGACTCAATTCTGTCTCGGCTGTTCTTACCGGCTTTGTGAACGAGATGGATTCCTATATTGTTTTTCGCAATACGGGTGAAATTAACTGGCAGCAGATACTTCCCATATATAGGGCGGAAATGGTTAACGCACGTCTCGCTGGTTTCGAAACCAATGTAAAAATATCAGTATTTCCATCACTGACATTTGATCTTCAGGCGCAATATACACACGGCAAAAACCTCACGGATAATCTGCCCTTGCCCATGATTCCACCGCTCAAAACATTGGTGGACCTGCAATGGGAACGGTCAAGCCTTCTTATTGGCGTAGAGTTGGAAGTGGCTATGGCACAGGAAAGAACCGACAGGTTTGAAGAAAGAACACCCGGTTATTCGATTGTCAGACCGTATATCCAGAAAACATTGTTGCATACTGATTTCATTCACAGGATAACTTTGTCGGTCGATAATGTTTTCGATACTGAATACCGGAATCACCTGTCGAGGATCAAGTCGATCATGCCGGAAACGGGCCGGAATCTGCGTTTCAATTACAAGGTGTATTATTGATAAGCAGTTATAATTGATATGTTGCCGACAAAAATAGTCAAAAATATGAATATGGTAATTAGTCAGAGTTCTTGAATACGTAGCTTGGATTCTCTATTCTTTGATAATATACATCAATACTGTCTAAAGGAATCCACTGTCAAAGAAATACGTATTTTAAGTGCTTTGTTAGAATTCACCCTCCATATCCTTCTTTTGGGAAGAGCAGTGTTCTTCTGCGGCTTTATCCGCATTCGGTCACAACAGGAATCTACCGGCTTTAGCCGGTAGTAATTTAATCACAGTAATCAGCGGTTCAGGCAACCAAGCGATTATTCAATCCAGCGTTCGGCAGGGAAACGCCGAACAGCGGCTCAGTCTGTACACCCACGTCAGAAATATAAAGCAGCTGCTGATGCCAGCGGTTCAGACAATTTTTTGAATCCGATTCTGTTGACAATAAGCCCTAAACATGGCATCTTGAAACGGATACTACTGTTCATCTTGGATTCATGGCCTTTCCTGTTTTGTCAACATCCTGAAGAAAAAAAGTGAGGACAAGTCCCCACTTTTTTACTCGCTGTACTGGAATATACATTTGATAATCAGCAAATTCCGGTGTTATATTTATGCTACTGATATTTCCTTTGCCAGATACACGTCCTGAATGGCAGTAAGCAATGAGACACCATCTTTCATTGGCTTTTGAAATGCTTTTCTTCCCGAGATCAGGCCCATGCCGCCTGCCCGCTTGTTGATGACAGCTGTTTTGACTGCCTGCTGAAGATCATTTTTGCCGCTGCCTCCACCGGAATTGATTAATCCCATTCGTCCCATATAACAGTTTGCCACCTGATATCTCGTGAGGTCAATGGGATGATCCGTCGTTAACTGATCGTACACACGTTTGTCAGTTTTCCCGAAATTAATTGCATTGAAACCACCATTACATGTAGGTTGTTTCTGCTTGATAATATCTGCCTCGATTGTTACACCAAGGTGATTCGCCTGTCCCGTCAAATCAGAAGAAACATGATAATCAACACCGTCTTTAATAAATGCACTGTTACGTACATAACACCAGAGAACAGTAAACATTCCGAGCTCATGTGCCCGTTCAAAGGCCTGTGTTACCTCTTCGATCTGCCTGTTTGACTCAGTCGAGCCATAATATATGGTTGCACCTACTGCAACGGCCCCCATATTAAACGCCTGTTCAACCGACGCAAACATGCGCTGGTCAAATTTGTTAGGATAGGTCATCAATTCGTTGTGATTCAATTTTACCAGGAATGGAATTTTGTGTGCATATTTTCTCGACACAGCGCCAAGCACACCAACTGTGGACGCCACTGCATTACATTGGCCTTCAATGGCAAGTCTTACAATATTTTCCGGATCGAAGTATATTGGATTCGGGGCAAAGGAGGCGCCAGCCGTGTGCTCAATTCCCTGATCAACAGGCAAAATTGAAAGATATCCAGTGCCGGCAAGTCTGCCATGATCAAAAACCGATTGCAGGTTTCTGAGTACATTGCCGGATCTGTCGGAATGGACCATGGCGTTATCGATAAAATCTGGAGAGGGAAGGTGCAGGTCTTCTTTTTTTACCGTGCTGCAATTGTGGTCCAGCAAATATGATACTTCATCGCCGAGCAACTCCTTGATTTTTTCAAACATGACATTATCCTTCCTGGTATTATTTGACTTTGCCCTGATTGGCGACTTCTTCCATAGCTTTTTTTACATCTTCAGGATCGCCCAGATAATAGCTTTTTAATGGTTGTAACGACTCATCCAGCTCATAAACAAGCGGTAATCCTGTTGGTATATTTACATTGAGAATCTGATCGTCAGATATGCCATCCAGATG
The DNA here is from genome assembly GCA_963668435.2 of Candidatus Latescibacterota bacterium. Lineage (GTDB taxonomy): Bacteria > Latescibacterota > Latescibacteria > Latescibacterales > Latescibacteraceae. Next base: position 1,030,996 of record CAXXSC010000008.1, on the reverse strand, counting down.
TTTGACGAGCGCTCTCAGGCTATTGCCGTGAGCGGCTATCAATACTTTTTTCCCCTGCTGTATGGTCGGGGCAATTGTAGTATTCCAAAAAGGCAGAAATCGACTGACTGTATCTTTTAAACATTCTGCTTCAGGTAGTTCCTTGTCGCTTAAATTCTGGTATTTCGGATCATTTCCGGGATATCGCTCATCCGTTTTTTCCAGTAGTGGCGGCTGTATGTCATAACTCCTTCTCCAGATAAGCACCTGTTTTTCGCCGAATTCTTTAGCCGTTTCTGCTTTGTTGAGGCCCTGTAATGCCCCATAATGGCGTTCATTAAGCCGCCAGTCTCGTTGTACAGGTATCCACATGAGGTCCATGGTATCCAATACAATCCAGAGAGTCCGAATGGCACGTTTCAATACCGAAGTAAATGCGATATCAAATGTGAAATATTCAGACTTCAATGAGTTTCCTGCCTCCGTGGCTTCCTGTATCCCTTTTGGAGACAGGTCGACATCGGTCCAGCCGGTAAAGCGGTTTTCCCTGTTCCAGTCACTTTCACCATGTCTTAAAAGGACAAGTTTATACATGTCTTAAGACCTCATGCAGAAGATTCATGGATGAATAATATTCTTGGCGTTATTAATTTGAATAATTGTGTTGTTGAATTGATCCTCTATGAGAATATAAGCTTTATTGGTTAAGATGCCATTATTAAAATAAACAGAAGGACCTGTCGGGTTATGTGCTTTTTCGGTAGGCGCTTTTTTTAATAAGAAGACTTCCTCAGAGTTTACTCCGGATTTAAATATGTTTTCAGTCCCCATTCCTGTCACTTCGTGACATTAAAAAAGAGACGGAGAGCAAGAAGATCAATACTCCCGTCCCCTATGGGAGGCAAGAAGCACTGCAAAGAGCCGTGAAAGCGCAAGGGATAGGGGCTGATTATGATACCTCGGAGCTCTGCATCGGGGCAGTTCATTGAGATTTGGAGTGACGAAAGATTCGGTGGGCGCTTAAAGGTGTTCATTACTGGGGCTGATAGAATTTTGCGATCTATCAGTGTTTTTTGTATATTTCACAGTGGAAAATATCAAAAACCGGAGAAAATACCATGAAAAAACTCATAATACTTTTATTATTCCTGATTCCTAATGAGCTCTTAGCCGCGCCATCCATATCCCCGCTGCTGTATTTAGAAAAGCAGGAAATGGAGCGTCAGGCAGCAAAATCGGCGCAAGATTCAGAATCCATGACAATTAATGTCACCGTCAGGTTTATCGAGACACCTGATACCGCCGTATTGACTGAATGTGAGGATCATGGTCTTGTTTTTTCACGTTACAACGGCAAAATACTGCACACGAAGAATATATATCCGGCAAAACTTGACCTTGAGAAGCTCGAGTATTTTGAGCGATTCGATGCCATCATGCGTATTGAAACTTCAAAAAAAATAATGAGCATGAATCCGTTGCATAAGACGGTTCCGGAAACACAGGCTCCAATGGTCTGGGAAGGTTTTGGCGAAAACAGTGCTATTGACGGTTCGGGCGTGATTGTCGCGGATGTCGATGTAATTATCGATATTTTTCATCCGGGACTTTTCAAGCCGGATGGCGGATCGTTCAACTGGCTTGATTCGAATGGGAACGGGATTTTCGATCCAGGTACAGATTGTGTCGACCTCAATAAGGACGGTGAGAGCGACAGCGACGAACATCTCAATTTTTACGATGCCTATGTTTCAGATCGGCATGGCATTCTGGAATGCACGAAAGGTGTTTTTGACTTGGATTTTGATTGGCTTTACAACGATAATAATCTCAATGGCGTGCGCGATTATGGGCCCGATGCCGGATTCACTGAAAACGATTCGACATATGGTGAGCTGGTATTTTTTGTCGATGACACAAACGCTAACGGTATCCTCGATACAGGCGAAACATTGACTGCGCTTGGTAGCTCGAGAATACTCTCGATAATTGATGATGGCCGCGTCTTTCAGCGAGGCAAGGATCTTTTTGAGTGTGAATTCGGTAATGATCTTCACTCTACAGCTGTGGCAAGCGTGCTTTGCGGACAGGCCTCGGGCCGGCGATTGACCGGTATTGCACCCGGTGTGGATATGATAATCATTAAAGATAATGGTGAAACTCCAGAAGAGGATATTTTGATTGCGCGAGAACTTGGCGCAGATATTTTTATGTATGAATTCGTTGTCACCATAGGAGATTTCAACGATGGCACTTCTAATCTGGAGATGCTGATCAGCGATCTTAACCGTGAGAATCTGCCCCAGTTTACAGCAACAGGAAACAACGCTGATTCAGAAAAACATGCTTTCATAACCGTTCAGGGTGAAGAAGAGAAACGTGTAGATATTACTGTCCAGGACAGTGGACTCAATGAAATCTGGTTGTCAATCGGATGGATGGGGCAGGAATTCGATCCGAAACTCTCACTTGTTCTTCCTGACAATACGGAATACGAACTGCCATTTGATTTAGAATTCCATAATTTTGGTGATTATGTTATTTATTCTGGAAGTGATGTTTCACCGAAAGGTACCAATGGCAGGTTGGTAATACTGAAATCGGGCACGGATATTATCGGAGATATGTCGGTATAAATCCACAATCCCGATCGTAGTGTAAGCGCCGATGTGGATCTTTTTGTTAGCGATAATGAAAACAACTGGCAAGGGGGCGTGATATTTACAAACTATGTCAGCGAAGATGGCACGGTCCTGGCCCCGGCTACCGCAGATTCGAGTATCTCGGTAGTTGCTTACGATGTACATGGAATCGAAGACCCCGTAGGGGCGCTTGCCTTTTACAGCGCCAGGGGGAAAAGCATCGATGGGCGCCGGATAGCTGATATCGCTGCGCCAAGTGGTGTCTATTGTTTTTTATCAAGGAACTATTCGGATCAGCCTGGAGGATATTGTTTTCTTAATGGCACAAGTTTCTCCCTGCCGCATGTGGTAGGTTGTGCAGCGCTTGTCAAGCAGATCAATCCGGATATCAGCAGTGCGGAGCTGGAGGATCTTCTTGTGAGTTATACCGCGGTCGATGAATTCACCGGGCCTGTTCCAAATGATTCCTGGGGCTATGGAAAGCTGCGCATATATGATTCGTTGACAAAGTCTGGCTTTGTTACCTACGTTGAAAATAAGGTGTCGCAGCCGGAGGCCTTTCAGGTTTCGGAGTCTTATCCGAATCCTTTCAACAGCGCTGTGCATTTCAGCATGACAATTCCCTCGGAAACGGATAAACTGCGCGTCGTGGTCTATAATATCCTCGGCCAGAAAGTGTTTGGCAGAACGATTGAGGCCGAGGCGGCGGGAACAGCAGCCTTTTCCTGGAACGGCACCGATGAAAACGGTGTTCTTCCCTCAGGGATCTACCTGTTCCGTTTCATCGCTGAAGGTGCTGAACGGCAGGTGAGTGTCAGCAGGCGGGCCCTTTTTCTGAAATGATCTATCGATCAATCCTGGTTTGTCCGCTTAATAAAGAGAATACCTCGTAGCTTACTCCGAGGTATTTTTTTATATGCTTTAAAAATCAATACTATACTGTTTTGAAATACACTCATGAACGAGGAAAACAAAAAATACTCTTGACTTGGCTGATGAAATACTGTAAATTGTTTGGCATGACTAACATGTGTCGGGTCGTCGAACTTTTTGGGGGCAGTTTCCGATATATTTGAAGTGTGAAAAACATGACAATGTTAGACGGGGAATGTTTAGATTTCCTGTGTTATGAAATGATGATAACTTTCATTAGAAATGGTCTAAGGTAATGGTCAGGAAACTGCATGGTTTTGGCATTGGTGCTTTTCTACTGTTGTCATTGCTGTCGTTGTTTGTCGTAGGGTATGATTTTACCTGCGGCCATACATTCGACGAGGTCATGAGCCTCGAGTACTGTCCTGTATGTGATGCGTTTCACTCGGCTGATAAAGTTGCCGTTTTTCTCATTGATCTACTGTTGGTCGGCAGTGTTGTGTTCCTCGGTATTGCCTCAATATACTGTACTCTTTTTCCCTCCGATCTCTATCTTACTCTCTTTGCTCTCCGCGCCCCGCCAGTTTCATCCTGTTGCAGATAAATGCAATCAGTTTGACACATATCTTATATTAAGACAGATGAAAACTGTGCTGAAACGCTCAGCTTAATCGAGGTGGGGAATCATGCATCAAAACGATGAACTGCTTAAAAGTGCGGAAGAGCTCTGCCAGAAAGCGGAATTGCATCATCAGCTTATACGCGGAGACAAAGTGGGTGTTACAACCTGTTCTCCGGCTTGTACCTGTAATGACACAATTCAGAAGTTGCGGCAGGCGATATGCGAATCCATTAATATCCTTGAGTCTACCAAAAAAGCGTTCAAGTCGAAGCAGCTGGAAATTTTGCGTAGAAAACTTATAGACGTGCTTGCTGAAGTACGTTAGCAGTAAAAAATAACAGGAATATCCTACGGTTTGGCACTTGGGGCCGGAAAGTGAGGGTATGACGGCAGATGGAAGTATTGCATCCGCGTCATACCCTCTTTTTTGAACGTTTTTAGCTGATGTGAAATAGCTGCTGAAATGTAGAAATTGTTACAGGTTTGTTGAATAGACAGGACTGGCTGACAGTAATGAAAGAGAAGAAATGAAAATAATGGTGAAAATTATCTCAATTGTTTTGCTGCTGTTTTGTACCATCGGGGCTGGATTCGCTTCTCTGGCACATGCTGCCGGTTCAATCAGCGGACAGGTTGTCGATGCTGAAACCGACGAAGTGATCATCGGAGCGGGAATTGGAATCGGCGGTTCTTCAAGGGGTGCATTAGCGGACGAGAATGGGCGTTATAAGATATCGACAGTTCCCGAGGGATCTTATGTACTCACCGCCTCGATGATTGGTTATGAGCAGATGAAAAAGCCGGTTGTGGTCAAAAACGGAGAAAATGCCCTGATTGATTTCGAACTTACACCGGACGCTGTCGTTATGGGTGAGGTCAGGGTGCGAGGTTCTCTCGAAAAGGAGACACTCGAAATCCAGGAACTCAGGCGATCACCGGTAGCAGTGACTGTCATAGACGGTCGTGATTTCCGCGGCAGGGATGTATCGCTAAAAGATATTATCAGCAAGGTGGCCGGTGTGAAAATCCGTTCCGAGGGTGGATTGGGCGGCTCCGACCGTATCGCTGTGCACGGCATGGAAGGAAAGCGTATCAAGTTATTCATCGACGGCAGCCCTGTCGAGGCGCCAGATGGCAGTTTCGGTATCAATGATATTCCGGTCCAGTTAATTAAACGCATCGAGATATATAAAGGTGTTGTTCCCGCGCATTTTGGCGGCGACTGCCTTGGCGGTGCGGTCAACGTGGTGATAAGAGAATTCGAGACTGATTATGTCGATCTGAATTACAGCAATTCCTCGTTTAATACTCATCGCGGTTCGTTAGCCCTGACAAAAGTCTTTGACGATCCCGGAATACAGATACTTGGTGGTGGATTCTATAATTCATCGGACAACGATTATAAAATGAAATCGCCTTACCAGCCCAGTCTTGTGATCAAACGTGATCATAATTACTACAGGTCGTTCGCCGGGGCCTTGCAGCTGAAATTCAAAAAGGCCTGGTTCGATGAGGCTCAAATTGCTCTTGAGTTTTTCGGCAATAAAAAAGAGATACAGGGAATTCAGACGAATATTCAGCATGCTTACCAGAAAAGTTTGATCCTGGTGCCGGAAATAGAAATGGAAAAAAGTGATTTCTTGCTTGATGGTCTCGACCTTGACTGGTCGCTGGCGGGAGTGGGAATGACGTCAAGTTTTGTCGACAAATCTGAGTGGCGCTATACCTTTGACGGCAGAAAATACCGTAGCCCGAATGGCAGAGGTGAGACTGGCTATGAGCCACATGATTCCGATGACAGCCAGCGTGAACTCCGAACCCGCTTGAATTTTCTGTATCATTTTCACGAGACGAACAGTCTCAACTGGAATACGATTGCCAAATATTCAAAAAGAGAGCCGGACGACAAACTCGGAAGTAAATTCGCGGGATATAATGTCAGCAGTTTTCCCAGCGAGACAAGGAAAGTGGTCAATGGTTTGACACATGAGCTGTCCATATTTGAGGGCAAGACAGTGAACAGCCTGTCATTAAAACACTTCCATATCGATTCCGATATTGCCGCCACCGGTTTGAATCAACTCAGCCTTCACGGTAAACCGAAGACTGTTCACAGCTCATTCGACCGCTACGGATTCGGCGAGGCACTACGCCACCGTCTGTTTACCCCGCTTATTGTCAAGGCATCCTTCGAACGCGCACTTCGTTTGCCCGATCCCGACGAGGTGTTTGGCGATGGCGCACGTATAACGCCCTCACCTGACCTTGCGCCGGAGAAGAGTAACAATGCCAATCTCGGTTTTGTGTTCGATAGTGTCGATATGCTCGGCATGCCGACGATGTTTGTTGAGGTTGACGGATTTTACCGCTATACGAAAGAGATGATAAACCTCGAGGGGAACGGAATCAATTACGGTTATGTCAACCTCGGCGAGATAGAGACAAAGGGTGTAGAGGGCGAAATCAGGACCGATGTGCACAAAAACGTTTATCTCTACACCAACGCCACATATCAGGACCTGAGAGATGTGCAGAAATATGTTCCGGGGACAAAGACTCCGAATCCCACGAAGGGATTGCGGGTGCCGCATATACCATGGTTTTTTATGAACTTTGGCCTCGAACTTCATGAGGAGGACATATTAGGGAAAGATCAATTCGGTAAACTGTTTTGGGAGGGTAGCTATGTTAGGGAGTACTACTATGGCTGGGAGATGACATCCAGGCAGAAGCGGCGAATTCCCTCGACTTTTGAGCAGACTGTCGGTATCGAATATTCGTTCTTGAACAGTGGTCTCATTTTCAATTTCGAGGTCCACAATATTGCCGATATCGAGCTTTACGATATCTATAATTTCCCGCGGCCGGGAAGGACTTTTCATGTGGCACTGCGCTACTCCTGGTTCAAGGATAAATCGAATCAGCGGCAATACCGTTCATTCTAAAATACCAAAAATCTCCACGCATATATAATAACACACGCTGTACCAGATGAAAGGACGATACAATGAAAACAAAGATACTGATTTCCCTTTTTCTCGCGACGTTTCTGGGGGCATCATTCTCTTATGCCGCAGTGACCGGGCAGGTGAAAAACACCAACAGGGCGCCGGTGGCCGATGCAATTGTTACGTTCACTAACGAGGCGGACCCTGCTGACAGTTATGTTGTCACGACAGACGAAATAGGGCGCTTTTCTGTCCAGATTGCCAATGTCGCAGTCGAGGATATGGTTCCCGACGAATTTGCACTCGGGCAGAATTTCCCTAATCCATTCAATCCCACGACAAGCATTCCGTTCTCACTTGATGCTGAAAGTCATGTCGATCTCAGCATTTACAATGTCATGGGTCAGAAAATCAGGACGCTTGTCAATGGCAGCCTGTCAGCAGGTTCCCATATCATTCAATGGAACGGCTGCGATGACCACAACAGGTTTGTAAGCGCAGGTATATATTTTTGCCGTCTCAAGGGAGGGGAACACGCCAGAATCCGTAAAATGCTCCTGCTTGACGGCGGTTCACACGGATCAGGAGGAAATGGGAAAACAGCTTCAGTTTCATCAGTGAAAATGACCGCCGCAAAAAGAGCCGCTGTCAGTTACACGGTTACGATCGTTGCCGATGGCTGTGCCGATTTCTCTGAATCAGGTGTGACACTTGCCGATGGTCAGAAGCGAAATTTTACTGTATATCCTAACAATGGCATGATAGTAAGCACGGTTATAACCGGCGGTGTGGCCAATATAAGCTATATCGGAACTATCAGCGGACTGGATGTCGGTTCCCATACTAATACAAACTCTTATGAAAATATCGCCACCTATCCCGGTGTTTTTGTCTATGGAGATATGGTGCTGATGACTGAGGACCAGTGGGGAGATATCATCTATCAGTACAGGCGTGGCGAGAATGGCGAATTGACACAGACCGGCAGTATGGTCAAAAAGGTGGGTGGCGGCTCTATAGATATTGTTTTTGTCAATGAGAGCAAAGCATATCTCACTCTTCAGGACCTGGGACTGCTTCAGGTTATTGATCCCGCGACCCTGACTGTGATCAAAGAGCTTGATCTCACTGAGTATGCTGTCGGAGAAAACGATTACAATCCAGAACCGATTGATATGGTAATTCGTGGTGACAAGCTCTTTGTCGGCCTGCACCAGTCGAAATCCATGTACATACACGAGGTTGGCGCGTATGTGTTGATTGTCGATATCGCAAGCGACACTGTCGATAAAATGATAAGCGATCCGCGCAGTAGTTCTGTTGGCTGGTATTCGAGCGGGAATCAGCTCATTGTCGATGATTACGGCGATATTTATGTCGGGTGTAACGCCATGTATGGTATGGGGCCGGAGGATGTTCATCCCGGTCTTTTGAGGATCAACAGTGGTGAAACCGAGTTCGATCCCGATTACTTTTTTGACCTGACCGAAGTTGACCTTCCTGATGTCCCGGGTAACAGGGGTATCTACATGTATCCTACCTATCTGTGCTCCGGCGGCTCAACAATTTACAGTTACTGCATGGTGCCCGGACTCATGAGCGATCCGCCTGATTATGCCAATGACAGGCCGACCGCAGCTTTCAAGTTCAACCTTCGTAAAAAAACGGCGGAGAAAATTGATCTGGGATCAACCAATGCATATGGTATCGGTTTATGTGGGTACGATAATAAAATCGTATTCGGTCTCACTACTGTCGATGGCGATGGTCTCTATACCTACGATCCGAAAACGGGTGAGGCCAGCAAGAAACCGGTTGTGACCACAGTCGGTTATCCGATGGTGTTGAAAGCGTTTTGAAACAGCTTTCCAGATGAGATGCATTATCACGGTAAAAAAATGAAAGGTAAGATCATGTCAAAAATAGGAATATTTTACGGTAGCAGCACCGGCAACACTGAAAATGCAGCAAAATATATCCGCACGGCAATAGGTGAGGACAAAGCCGAACTTTTCAATGTGGCGGATATAAGTCCTGCAAACATGAAGGATTTCGATTTTCTGATTCTCGGGATTTCGACATGGGGCTACGGTGAGTTGCAGGATGATTGGGATGCGATGAATCTCGATGGTATCGATTTCAGCGGGAAAAAGGTTGCGTTGTTCGGGCTGGGTGATCAGGAATCCTTTGCCGATACATATGTCGATGCAATGGGCATTCTTTACAGGAAGGCCGTTGATGGCGGTGCCGAAATTGTGGGTGATGCCGCCCCTGAGGATTATCACCACAACAGCTCGCTGGCCGAAGTTGATGGCCGCTTTGTAGGACTCGCTCTTGATGACGATAACCAGCCGGAGCTGACCCAGGACCGTATTGCCGATTGGGTCAAATCGCTGTTTTAGACTTTTTACCCCTCCTCCCGGGACTGGCATGCCGGTCTGGTGATGCGGATTGCTGCCGCATTGCCTCATCCCTGCACTGGCGTTGCGAGTAAGACGCCTTTGGCCGGCATGTTTTTCCCGGTGAACCCGAAAGGAAGAACAATGGAATCGGTTGCTGTTTTTCATCACCATATTTACGAATACCAGAAAGGCCTGAGAAATCTGGTCCTCTTTACGTGCGATAAAAAAGAGATAGAGTATGTCAGTTTCAAGCTGACGAAATGCTCCATCGATTATGTCGTATACCATGTCGGTGTTGACCGTGCCAACGTGTTTTTCGGCGATGAGACATGCCTTGAGGTGATTCGCCGGATCGGTAAGGCTGATCTTGTATCCTATACCGATGAGGAGGATTTCATTCTTGGTATAATGCTGGGGTATTGCCGCAGTATTCAATGCAGGCGTTATTTGAAACGGAAAGGTGTAGCTATGGCTGTCCGAAAGAAAACATCACGCGGGGATGTTATGTAATAATGCCTGGTCATTTGACAGAACAAGAGATCGAGTCCATAATATACGCCTGTGCCATTGAACATCCAGTATGGAGTATAAGGCGTATTCACATGCTTCTGTTCGAGTCTGGTTTGTTGATTTCATGTCTGACTGTGCATAAGCTTTTGAAGAGGAATCAGGGGATTTTTTGGCGGATCGTCATATTAGCCTGACTTATCTCCAAAATGTCAACTAGTAAAAAATGCCTTTTGTTGCAAGCATTGTCGAAGAAAGAAAGGTGTGAATATGAATGATATATCTACGGAGAATTCACGGCGAAAAGCAGGTCTCCTTCGTCTTCTCGAGATAGCCGGAACAAAAAAATGGTGGCTGCTTGCGTCAATGTTTCTCAGTGTTCTGGCAACTCTTGCTGAGTTCGTTCCCTTTTTGATTGTATATCTCGTCATTGTAGAACTTGCCCGAAATGCAGGTGATTTTGCGGCTATCGACCGTTCATATGTTTTCAATCTGGGCTATATCAGCCTTGCATCAGTGGCCTTGTATGGAGTTCTTCTCTATGTATCCCTGATGCTCTCCCATATTGCGGCTTTCAATATACTCTATGAGATTCGTATACGGTTGGCTGATAAGTTGTCACGGCTTTCCATGGGATTTTTTGATAAAAGCACGACTGGTAAAATTAAAAAGATAATGGCTGAGGATGTTGAGGAAATCGAGCTTTTTGTCGCTCATCATATACCCGATCTTACCTCCGCAATAGTTTTTCCCGTGACTGTTTTTGTTTATCTTTTCTGCCTTGATTGGCGTCTTTCGCTTGCCTCGCTTATTCCCTTTCCTGTAGCATTTACAGTCCAGGTGTCTATGTTTCTTTCCCCGAAAGCAAGGCAGGCGTATAAAAATCATCACGATGGACTCGAGAAAATGAACTCCTCTGTGGTGGAATATGTTCGCGGTATGCCTGTTGTAAAGATTTTTAACCAATCGGCTTCAGCATTTGAGCAGTTGAAACGTGATATCATGGATTTCAGCGCCTATTCCAAGGCATTCACGAAAGAATATTCTCTGATATATCCTGGTTTCCTTACAATCCTCTCGTCATCGCTGCTGTTCATTATTCCCATGTCCGTGTATCTCTTATCCGCTACACCTGTGTACGGAGAACTCCTTCCAAGGGTCATTCTGTTTCTCATTCTTGGCGGCGGAATGTTTTTTCCTCTCTTCAAGCTCATGTGGGTCAGTGGTTTACTGACAAAAATTACTGTTGGGCTGGACAGGATAGATGATGTTCTCGAAAGTCCGGAGCTTCCCGAGTCGGATCATCCCGAGATGCCGCAGGGCGCGTCAGTTGAGTTCTGTGATGTCAGTTTTTCCTATGGATCGACACCTGTTCTAAAAAAAATCAGTTTCAAGGCTGAAGCTAATACCGTGACCGCGTTTGTTGGGCCTTCCGGTGCTGGAAAATCGACAATAGCGCATCTTTGCGCCAGATTCTGGGATGCGGATGATGGCGAGATACGTATCGGCAATGCAGATATTAAGGCTATTCCCGGCGATGTTCTCATGGAGCATGTGTCGTTTGTTTTTCAGGATGGCTTCATGTTTTTTGATAGTATAGAAGAGAATATCCGTATGGGGGATAAGGATGCCTCGAAAGATGAGGTTGTCAACGCTGCCAAGGCGGCACAGTGCCATGATTTCATCTCTGCATTGCCAAACGGCTATGACACACTTGTCGGCGAGGGCGGGATTTATCTCTCTGGGGGGGAGCAGCAGCGTATTGCACTTGCCCGTGCTATACTCAAGGATTCGCCGGTTGTTGTTCTCGACGAAGCTACAGCTTATGCCGATCCTGAGAATGAAGGCAAAATGCTGGCATCTTTCTCTGAACTGATCGAGGGAAAAACCGTCATCATTGTTGCTCACAGGTTGTCGACAATAACACAGGCCGATAACATTGTCGTTATTGACAAGGGCAGGATAATCGAGAAGGGGACGCACGAAGAGCTCCTTGTGGAAAATGGACTCTATTCTGAAATGTGGCGCACGTATGCCGCGTCCAGGGAATGGACAATGGAAGTGAAAGGATGAGAGTGACATGAATATTTTTTCGATTATGAATGCCGCGACAATGGGTGATATAAAGCGTCTCCGGCCGATGATTATCTGGACGATAGTTGAATATGCGTTTCGTGGAGCGCCATACGGTATATTGCTTCTTGCGATACAGAAAATGTTTGAACCATTGATGAATCCCGGAACTGCTCTCGACACGGGCGCTTTATATATGCTGACAGGCGGATTGTTTGTCTCGCTCATATTACTCTTCATTATCAGCAGAAAAACATATTTCGAAACGTATTACGAAAGTTATGATATTTGTGCGGAAGGGCGGCTTGCTATCGGTGATCACCTGAAAAAACTCTCGATGGGTTTTTTCAGTGGTAACGATCCAGGCAATATCGGATCATATTTGATAACAGATTATGCCAATGTGGAGTTTCTCCTCAGCCATTTGATGCCTCAGATGTTTGGTGCTGCCGCCATGCCGACGGTATTGCTTGTCTGCCTCGCTTTCATAGATTGGCGGCTGGCTATTGCGTCAGCACTTGTCATCCCTCTGTCGATACCTTTTGTGTTTATCACGAAAAAGGTGATAACCTATTTCGGAAAACGCCACGTTGCCGTCAAGATGCAGGCTGCGGCAAGAATGCTCGAATACGTGCAGGGAATTCGGCTTATCAAGGCTTTCAGACTTCGAAGCACCCGTTTTGAGCGCCTGGAAAAAACATTCAGAGAACTTAAATCGTTAAGTATTAAGCTTGAGGCGGGAACGGGACCGACCGTACTGTTTTCAAGTTTTGTTCTGCATGCCGGGCTCACCGTTATCATTTTGCTCGGCGCGACACTTCTGATGGCCGGCAGTTTGTCACTGCCCGTGTATATCATGTTTCTCGTTCTCGGATCCAGGGTATATGAACCGCTAATCCAAGTGCTTATGTTCATTGCAATGATGAACTATCACGAGCTCGGTGTCAAGCGCATTGAGAAATTGAGGAAAACGCCTGCTCTACAGGGAGGTGGGGCAACGGTTTCACCCGGTCGATATGATATCGAATTCGATGACGTGACATTTCGTTATCACGAAATCGATGTGCTGAAAAATGTATCACTACATATCCCGGAACGTTCTTTAACTGCATTTGTAGGGCCTTCCGGATCCGGCAAAACGACAATGACCAGGCTTATTGCCCGTTTCTGGGATGTCGATAACGGCGCTGTACGGCTTGGCGGTAAAGACATTCGTTCTTTCGATCCTGATGATGTTCTTGCATCAATATCTATGGTTTTTCAGGATGTCTATCTCTTCAACGATACAATATTCAACAATATTCGGGTTGGCAACAGAAACGCTTCATATGAGGACGTTATATCTGCTGCTGAAAAAGCACGTTGCAGTGAATTCATCGATGAGTTGCCTGAGCGATATGACACCATGGTCGGTGAAAGCGGATCAACACTATCAGGTGGGGAGAAGCAGCGAATATCCATAGCACGTGCGATTTTGAAAGATGCACCTATCGTACTGCTTGATGAGGCAACGGCCTCTCTTGATCCTGAAAACGAACAATATATCCAAAAAGCCATTGGTGATCTAATAAAAAACAAGACAGTCGTTGTGATTGCGCATCGTCTCAATACGGTGGTTCGCGCTGATAATATTGTCGTGTTCGATCACGGTTCCGTTGTTGAACAGGGTAGTCACTTATCGCTGTTTTCACAAAAACAACTCTACCGTCGCATGTGGGACGAGCAGATGAAGACACGCGAATGGAAATTCAGTTCCAAAAGCAGTACATCGGTGCTGTCAGGTAATCATCAACCAATTCAGAAATAAGAAAAGAAAACAGTCATGGAAACAGAAAGAAAATGCATCAGCTCGTTCGATTGCATTATGATTTGCAGTGTCATTGCGCTTTCGCTAACGAAAAAGAATGTCAAAAAACTATCCTATCGTTACAATCTTGTCCCAAAACAGAAGCATTTCGATTACAGTTATGCGTATTACTGCCTTCATCAGCAGGCGCATTCTGCTGACAGTCCGGTTGTAAAAGCGCTCAATGCCAGGCTTGACAGGCAGCATGCTGTATATATCGAACAGCTTAAAAACATTGAATCAGGCGATGTGGCCACGTTGAAACGTTTTGTCAATGAGGGAATGAATGTGTCGCCGGGAGCTGTTTTATGGGCGTTGCTTACCGATGGTCGTGATGAATTGCAGTCACAGGGTGTTTATTTTGCCCATGACCTTGTTTTCAGGCAGCTGAGAAATGTTTTTCATGGGTGCGATTTTGAAAGTGCCGAATGTGAGGGAGATGATATCATAAAAGAGGTGGACAGTACTTTGCGGAAAGAGAACGAGGTGCTCCGGGATGAGCTGAATACAATGCGCGCTACACTGGATGGCGCCGAGCAGACTGTAGAGCAGCTCAAAAAACTGAACGAACGTCTTGATGAACGTATTGCAGAACTTGAAGAGCGACCCAACCGAGAAAGCAGATTACTTCGCGAGAATAGAATTCTTGAATATAGGCTCGGGAAACTCGAGCGCAAGAGTGATGATGCTGAATCATCTTACGCGCTTCCAGCCTGTCTTGTAGATTTGAGTGAATTGAACGGAGCTGCTGGTGAAGTGCCGGTTTCTGAACTGAAATGTATGGTAAAACGCGAAAATGCGAGCAGTATTTCCGAACCGCCATGCCTGAAAAACGGCGACTGTCCTCTCGAAGCGCTCAGGATTGCCGTTGTGGGTGGCCTTGATCGTCTGGAGCCCCGCTATCGGGATATAGTCGAACGTCTTGGCGGCGAAATGCTTTTTCATACCGGACACTGCCGCAGTGGTACACATACACTGAAAAACATGGTCTGCAGTTCTGATATTGTTGTATTCATAACCTCGGTCAACAGTCATAACGCCATGTGGGTGGTTAAGGCTGAGTGCAGGAAAAACGGCAAGAAATTCACCGTTCTGAAACAGACAAGCCCCGATGCGCTCGAAAAAACACTTCTGGCGGAAGCGGCCGGTTAAGTGGCCGCACATCTATGAAAGGTGTGTTTTAATGAAAATCTCACTTGACGGAGTACAGGAAACACTGCTCATTCCCTTGTGGGCGAGAGCAGTTGAAACATCCCGCAGCGATCCGATCATCACCGACCAGTATGCTGTTTCAATGATCGAAAGTATCGCATATGATTTCTCCAAGTTCAAATCGGCTTGGATGTCGCAGCTTGGCGTATCAATCCGGACTATGTTGATCGACAAGGCGCTTAAGGATTTCATGTATCGAAATGACAAATCGGTGATCATCAATATTGGCGCCGGTCTCGATACGAGATTCATGCGGCTGTCGCAGTCGTATAAACACTGGTATGACATTGATCTGCCTGATGTCATCGAGCTCAGAAGACGTTTTTTCAGTGATTCCGGCAATTATACCATGCTGGCTACATCAGTTTACGATTACAGCTGGGTCGATGCGATTAGGTCGGATGGATCGCCTGTCATGATCATTGCCGAGGGTGTTCTGATGTATTTTGAAGAGGATGAGGTTGGCAGTCTTTTCAGGAATCTTATCGATTTTTTCCCCGGTGCAGAGATGATTTTCGATATCCTGGCGCCATTCCTGGTCAATCGCGCGAAGCAGCACGACAGTGTCAAATATACCAGTGCAAAATTCAAGTGGGGTATTCAGGGAGGACAGGCCGTTGAGGCTTTCAGCCCATCGATACGCTTTATCGAGGAGTGGAATTATTATGATTATTATCCACGACGCTGGCGCTGGTTTCGTTTCCCCGTCATGATTCCGGCAGTCAGGCGGCTTCTTAATAACTGTATCGTACATACTGCCTTTCAAAAGTAATACTTGCATGTTGTCTGTGTGGCGATGTTTAATAGTGTAGACGAGGGTTTATGTGCCGTTGGGGTTTTGTACATGATAAGGGCTGATCTGTTTCGGTGGCTGTCAGGTGCTCGAATTGTAAAATGTTGTGTTGCAGGATCAAAGACACAATACTCTTGCGATTACTATCTTATCCTGATATGAGTTAAAACATTTATTTACCACATATTTCTAATCGAAAGGTTGAACAATGAAATCCTTGCCGAAATTTGTCATGAGTTACAAGCCGCTGTTTGATATGCTCAACGGCCGGATCAAGTCCGAGATGCTTATGACCGCGCTCAAGCTGAAAGTGTTCGATTACCTTGCGGAATACAGCGGAGTGGAGGAAATAGCCGGGAAACTGTCTTCGCATCCCGAGAATACCGGCCGTTTTCTCGATACACTTTGTATGATTGGGCTCGTAGAAAAGAAAGATGGAATGTACCGTAACAGAGAGCAGGCGGTGCTTTTCCTGTCCAGCAATTCGCCTCAATATATCGGGGACCTGTTTATGCTTGTGGAGCGGATGAGTATCGAGCCGCTCGACCAACTCGAAAGCCTTGTCGTCGATGGGCCCGTGCCTGCCGGTAAGGCAGGCGATATCGGTGATGAGAATCTCTGGGCCGCGGCGGCAAGAAGCAGTGCTGCCTGGGTTTATGGTGAGGCTGGCCGGACTATCGCGTCTGCAATAGCCGGTATCCCCGGTGCGGATTCTTTCAGACGTATGCTCGATCTGGGAGGAGGGCACGGTCTGTTCACGCTGTATATGGCTGAGGCGCTTCCCGGTCTGTCCGGTGTTATATATGATCGTGCGCCGATTGTTGCCGTCGCAGATGAATTCATCTGCGAGTACGGTTTTGAAGATCGTGTTTCGGTCAGGGCAGGGGATTATGTGACTGACGATATCGGCAGCGGATATGATCTCATCTGGGCAAGCGCCACTTTGAATTTTGCGAAAGGCAGGCTCGGCTCTCTCTTTGAAAAGATTCTCGGCGCGCTCAATCCCGGCGGTTATTTCATCAGTTTCCAGGATGGCTTGACACATGAGAAAACTCAGCCGGAAACAATGCTGGGGCATTCGATCGATATACTCAGGATTGGTGGTGATTTTTCGTTCGAGCAGGGTGAAATTGCCGAGCAAATGATCAAGAGCGGTTTCAAATCGGTTCGATCACGTACGATCGAGCTTCCAATGGGGGCAATGGATATGGATATTGCCCGTAAAAGTGAGTGACCGGACAACGGCTATTTACACATGAAAAAAAAGCCGGTGCATACTGCCCCGGCTTTTTTGCAGACTCATCTTCCCATCATCCATTTTTTTTAATTAAATGATTTACTGATGCCGATTCCGAGACTTACTATCTCTGAAAAATCGATATAATCCTGATATATCCAGTTTCTGAGAGCGAGCGCCGTTGTGCCGCCCTCAATGTATATTCCAACGTTTTCGAACGGGCCATTTCCGGTCCATGTGACCGCAGTTCCCATCGTAATCAGCATGCTAAAAGCCGTTGCCATGTAGTAACGTTTCGGATAGCGTTCAGGCAGGAGAAGCCAGGTTTGACGGTTGTTATCATGGATATTGTACAGGAAACTCATGCCTAAGGTCACAGGGCGCCACGATATGTTACTGTTTATCTGCCGCAAGAACGGCGAGAATGTGTTTTTCTGGGTGAGGTGGTGGACGAAATGCTTTGTATAGGGCCCTCCGACATAGCCATAGAACATATCTGTTTCGAGCTTGCCGTCAAAAAAAGTGTAACCGGCCCCGATAGAGACAATACCCATGTTGCCGGCGAACTGGCTTTTGACATGGTCGGGAATCATCTGCCGCCACCGTTTGAATTCATCGGCTTTCGACTCAGAACATAAAGCTGTCATTAGGATTATGCAAACTATCAATCGTAAGGCCGTCATGGTATCAATAATATACCCTTGAAATAGTGAAATTCACCGTTTCACCAAAATGAACGGTGAGTGTGCAGAAATTCCTGTCACCGATATCCTCGCCGAGAAGATATGGCACGCCATCTTCATAGTATTCACCGTAATAATACTCGTGTTCATGACCGTGAAGCGATATGAGTACATTGTTGTCATACATGAGCGAACGGTAATAACCTTCCAGTTCATTGTCGAAATAATGATCATTGAACGGCGGCACATGGGCGGCCACTATTGTGCCTTTGTAGCGCCCTGTGCTCGCGAAACTCTTTTCGATCCAGTTGAATACATTCTCAGCGTTTTCGCTGTTGAGGTCATGTTCGAGCGTATTGTCGTTCAGGCAGATAAACAGGATCGCGTTACTGTCATCTGCATCCGGCGGATATTTGAAAGAGAAAAATGAATCTCCGAACATGGATGAATAGAGCTCCCGTCCCTCGGAAAGGCAGTCATGGTTGCCTGCGAGCGTAAAGAACGGCTTGTTTGACTGCCTTATTATCGAGGATGCGGTTTCGTATTCATCTTTGAGACCGAAATCGGTTATGTCGCCTCCATGAATAACGAACAGTATATCGTCACGACCGTTTATCAGGCAGACAGCATCAAGGAAATCGTCGTAATCCCCATGAGAATCCGTAATAAACGCGAACGTGAAGGAGTCGGCCTGTGCTGTTTTCGCAGCTGAGAGCACCGTCAGGCTTTTCTCGTTAAGATTCTTATCTTCATTCTTCAGGTCGGTTTCAAATGGACTGAAGTCGAAGATGTCGCAGCCTGCAGCCAGGAACATAATTAGTATGGCTGACATGGACGCGATCAGAACTGTCTGTCTGTTTCGGAGGCGGAACCCTTTTGTCATTCTACAACTTCCATGAGTTGGGCATCGGTGCCGAGTTGTTCCAGCAATGCCATTTCATATTCGAGTTCCTGAAGCAGTTCCCGGGTTTTAATGGAAACAGTATCAATAAGACGCTCGCTCTGTTCCTCGTCTTCGCAAGTGTTGATAAATTCCTCGATACGAGTTGAGAAATCGTCGAGCATATCAGTCAGTTCATAAAGTTTTTCTTCGTTCATTTTCATTTCCGTACATTAAAGCGTTAAAGATTATGGAAGTGCTGCATCAATAAAGTTATTGGTATTGCGGCATGCCTCGTCATCGGGAATCTGGACCGGCGGGTGTTTCATGAAGAAAGACGACGGTGCTGTCAGAACACCTTTCTCACCACGTTCAAGCCCAATTTTAAGGCAGCGGATTGCATCGATTGCGACCCCTGCCGAATTGGGTGAATCCTCGACAGAAAGCCTGAGTTCTATGTTCATGGGCACGTCACCGAACAGACGGCCTTCCATGCGGAGAAAACAGACTTTATTATCTTTCTGCCATGCAACATAATCGCTGGGGCCGACATGGATGTCATGGCTGTCGAGGCGTTTCCCAGCTATAGACTGGACCGCTTCAGTTTTAGAGAGGCGCTTTGAAATAAGCCTGTTTCTATTGAGCATATTGAGAAAATCCGTGTTGCCGCCGGTGTTGAGCTGATAGGTCCTGTCGAGAGCAACACCGCGTTTTTTGAATAGATCAGTCAATGTGCGATGGGTGATCGTTGCGCCGAGCTGTGCCTTAATATCGTCACCTATGATAGGAAGGCCCTGCTCTTCAAACCTGCGCGCCCAGGAATCGTCACTTGCAATGAATACCGGCATGCAGTTCAGGAATGCCACATGGGCCTCAAGCGCGCAAGTCGCATAGAAACGAACGGCTTTTTCAGATCCAACCGGCAGGTAGTTGATCAGAATATCTGCGCCAGATTCACGAATACTCCTGACGATGTTTTCCTTGCCTGGTTCCGGCACGTCCGAGACTGAAAATGTGTAACGGTCCTCGTAATCCTGCATATGCGAAGATACGCCATCGAGAATACAGCCCATCTGGACTGTTACACCGCTTTTGGGCATATCCTGCTGAAAGATTTTTGTATTATTCGGCTCGCAGAAAATTGCCTCGTTGACATCCTTGCCGACTTTTCTTTTGTCTATATCGAATGCGCAGACAATTTCGATATCGGCGGGTGTGTATCCACCGATATTCCAATGCATTATACCTACAGCGTCTTCGGCACTTTTATCCTGATAGTATTGGATTCCCTGAATGAGAGAGCTGGCACAGTTGCCGATACCGATGACTGCACATTTTATTTTGCTCATAATGTCTCCAGTGCTGTAATATCTTCGCTTATTGAATGGTGTGTGTAAGTGTTTTGCTGTTTAGCATGTATTTCAATGAATCCTCTTTGTCAGAAAGATCCTTTTGATGACTTATTTCAATTGCCGATGCTTTCCGGCTGAGTAAATATTCAATTCCCGAGACGAGACAAAGGAAATAACCGAACAACTCTACACATTCCTCCGCCGCGTTTTTAACCGAGCGCATGAAACCATCGCCCATAATTTCGAGCCACAGAAGTTCTCGGCCGAAAAAGCGTGAGAAAACCATGACCGTAAGGAATCCGCTGAACAGAATACCGGCAACCGGATTTCTGAGGAATTCGCTCAATTCCCGTACAAACTGTTTCCTCTTGCGTATTAATAAAATTGCTGTCACAAGGAGTATAAGGCTTACACAACTCTGCCATGCGCCATCGAAAAGAGCGTCGAAACTGGAGTCGAGCTCCCTGACAAGTGCGCAGAGAAACGCAGCAGAGAGAAAAATTGAGTTAAGCCTGTTTCCTTTGTACCGGCCTGCCACTGCAAATGACAATACTGTCAGTGCAAGAAAAACAATCTGCGCGATCTCTGAAAGCGAGTTCTCTGAAAACGGATTGTTCTCTCTCACTATGGATGCATCAAACAGGATAAGATAGCTCATTGCTGTCAGCATCAGCGAATATACAAGTAAACGTCTCCCGCTCCTGATCAACAGGTTGTCTGGATTGATCTTCATGGCGGTATCCTTGGCCGGTTCCGGTTAGTTAAAACGATTACTACATGTTATAACGATGTATTAAGCAAAGAGCAGGACAATAGCCAGGTTCATGCCGATAATGGTCAGTGCCGCACCCATGACTGCCTCCTTGTATTTTGAATGGTGTCGTCCCAGGCAAAGAATAATAGATTGTTATGGTCGATTGGTCAAATTGTTGCATGACTGTGCCTGAAAATATATTCTTTTACCTGGTAAGTATTCAGTTCGGAAAAGCGTTTCTCACTGGATTTATTTCTTCAGATACGCAAGGATGTTCTCAACGTGAAAATCGAGCTGCCTCCGTATGTTGATATAATTTTTACTATAATATGACTGCATGCTGATGCCGTCGATAAAAGCAAGTATGTCGTTAGCCACAATATCCGCGTTCTTTCCGGCTTCACTGCTGAAAACACCGCTCTCGACACCATTGTTGATAATTTCTACAAGCATGTTTTTCGTGCGGAGCTGCATGTCATAAGCCAATGACTGACTGAACTTGAAACGCTGATTCTGAACAAAACAGGGTGCAAGCATAAAGAAAAGCTTGATCGTTTTCTGATCATTTATAAAGTTGAAAACACTTGAGTTTAAAAACACATGAATCTTGTTTTCCGGTTCCTCGTAATCCTGGACCGCCTGTTTGACAGTGTTCTCGTAATTCTTGTAAACTGTAAGGATGACCTCGATAATCAGCTCTTCCTTGCTGCTGAAATACTCATATACGGTACCTTTGCCGATGCCCATTCTTTGGGCAATGCTGCTGATCGTTGTCTTTTCAAAGCCCTCCTCGGCGAAAAGGTCCATTGCAGCAAGTGCTATATCAGTCTTCCGTTTTTCCTTATCGACATGTCTGGGTGCCATGAAAAGCCCTCTTCACATTAAAAATTATTCCCGACTGACTGGTCGGTAACAAATATAACTGACCGGCTGGTCGGTGTCAACGGTTATTGCAGTAAATGTGAAAGGGATTGTCAGGTCCTTTATATTGTCGATTCGTGTTTTGTTGTCAGCACGCTGAAAATGTATTACAGTCCAGCTTTGCCGACCGCGAGATTCCATTCATGACGGGCGCTGATGTAATCGTAAACAGCTGAATAATACCCTATGGTTGCCTGATCGAAAGCCAGACGGGCATCCTTGAGCTGAAGCTGTGTCGAAAGGCCGTTGCGTGTCGTTGTCTCGGCAATTTGAAAAGCACGTTCCGCTGTTTTACGGGTCGTATCCGCTGACTCGATACGTTTCATTGCCTCCTCGCACATGAGCCAGGCGTTTTCGAGATCGGTGGAGATGGCCTCCCTGCTTTTTTGAATGCTGAGATCGGTTTTTTTCATTTCGACCTCGGCTTTCTGTACCTGTGCGTTAAGATAGCCGCCGGTATAGAGCGGAATCGACAGGTTGATGCCGACAAACAGAAGGTTATTCTCCTCTTCCAGCTTCATCTTATCTGATTGAGACGAATAAGCGTAAGCCAACGTTCCGGTGACTTTCGGTTTGTAGGCATTTTTGTTCGCCTCGATATTTGTTTTACGCAACTCCTTTTCCCAGGTAAGCGCCTGGAAATCGGGGCGTATATTGAACACGGATTCAACCGGAGTTCGCTCAGGCATGACTGGGATATCATCCAGCGAGCCATCGAGAGAGACGTCTTCGCTAATATCGATGCCTGCGAGATTCTTGAGCGAGTTCAGCGCGAGTTTGAGATTGCGTTCCGCCTGCTGAATGTCGGGAATAGTGCCGCGCCAGCGTGTTTCCGCCTGGAGAAGATCGAATTCCGAAACCTGTCCGTTATCGAATTTCAGTTTCATGATTCGGTAGTTTTCGTGGGCGTTTTCTTCTGCCGCTTTCGTGATATCCAGCACTTTTTCCAGGAAAATGCACTGGTAATAGAGCTTTCTCGCACCAGTCAAGACATTCTGCTCGGTCGCCTCGTAGACGTAATTTGTCAGCTTGTCATACTGTTTCGAGGCCTTGATCGCACTTCCAACAGAGGGGCTGTAAAGTGTCTGCTGAAGCGCTAAGGTCGAAGACAGCTCATTGTCACGCCGTATCGGCGCCTTGATCAAGCCGCTGGAGCCGGGCATGATCGAGGATGTCTTCAGGTACATGTAGTAATCGGTTATGTTGCGGGTGTAACCTGCCTCAAGGCCGACCGAGGGCAATGCCTGTGAGAATGCTTCTTTTTTCTGAACTTCTGCGAGATCCTTGTCTTTTCCGGCAAGCAGGAGGTCCTTGTTGTGCTGCTGTACTGTCGCAAGATAGCTGTCGACCGTGAACTGTTCAGACTGAGCCGGGCCGACGAACAGTATTGACATGTTCAGAAAAGCGGCGCCGATCAGCATCATTATATGTAAGGTCTGTTTTTTCATGGTATCCCTACGCTGCCTTTCGTTTAGAGATCATGTTATAGAGAATGGGAATGACAATAAGCGATAGAATGGTTGAGGCAACGAGGCCTCCGATGGAAACAACACCCATTGGCTGACGCATTTCCGCACCTGAAGCGCCGATACCCATTGCCATCGGCAGCATACCGAGAATGATGGCGATATTGGACATGAGAATCGGTTTCAGTTTCGTTGGACATGCCTCGAGAAGGGCGTCATGGACGTTTTTCCCCTGCTGACGGACCAGGATGTTGGTGTAGTCGAGCTGGAGAATTGCATTGTTGACCACAATACCGACCAGCATCACCATCGCAAGCATTGCGATAATATCAAGCGAAAGCCCAGTAATTGTCAGTCCGACGAACACACCTATCAATGCCAGCGGGATCGTGCCGAGAATCAAGAGAGGCTGAACAAGGCTCTCGAGCAGGGCCGCAAGCAGCATGTACGTCAAAACCACCGCGATGATGAATGCGCGGAGCATATCTATGATTGTTTCTTGCATCTCATTGGAAAGGCCTGTGAACTGGATACTGTAACCTGCGGGAAGCTCAGTCGCAGTGTTTATTTCAGTGATTTCATTCATGATATCGCCCATGACATAGCCAGGCAGAACATCACAGCCGAACGAGATGCTCTTGGCCCTGTTGTAATGGTCAATATTGCTGGTGCCTTCCTTGATGACGATATTCGCGAGCTGCTCGATGCGGTAGCTCCCGTTTCTTCCGATTATAGGGATATTGGCGATTTCCTCGGGCGTGTCGACCGATTCATCGGTCATCGAAACGCGAATATCATACTCCTCGCCCTGATCTTTATAATACGTGGTCACAAGACCGTCGACACCGCCGCGAAGCGCCATGGCAAGATCATAGAGCGTGATTCCGGCTTCGTCCATGAGTTTGCGTTTCGGAGTAACCGTTACCTGCGGCTTGCCGGGACGTGAACTGGAGTTGAGGTTGTAGATGCCCTCGATCTCGCCGTATTTTTCCATCAGGCCGCGTTCGATGGATTTCAGCGTTTCGATATCCTGGCCGGTCAGGTTGAATTCGATGTCGGCATCACTGGTGCCCATGGACATGATTGATGAGACACGGATTTTTGCGTTTACGATGTCGGCAAGGTCTTTTGTCAACTGGCTGCTGACCTCTTCTGTCGAGAGTGTTCTTTCCGTAACACTGACAAGCTTGACTTTCATAAGGGCCATATTTACACCACGGTCCATTTCACTCAGTCGGCCGATCTGTGTCCAGGAATGAGACACTTCGTCGCGCTGCATGACTCGTTCCTCGATTTTCTCGAGCACCTTGGCTGTTTCATCGAGTTCGTACCCAACCGGAAGTTCGACATGTATGCCGATAAGGCCTTCATCGAGAGTCGGCATGAATTCGAAACCGACATTACCGCCGAGTTTCATGCCGAATACGAAGAGGATGAATGTGAGGAAAAGAACAACGATTCCGCGTTTTTTGCTGCGGAGAAGAACGGTGAGTATCTTCTTGTAGGCTTTTTCCCATGATGTAAACATTTTTTCGAGCAGCATGCCTATCGGGTGTTTCTTCTTGTCGTGTTCGGGCAGGATTTTGGCCGCGAGCATGGGCGTCAAAGTAAACGCCGTAACGATGGAAAAAATGGTTGCGAATACCACAGTCAGGCTGAACTGTTCGAACAGGCTGCCGATGATGCTCGACATGGTTCCCAGCGGAATGAAGACCACAAGGTTGGTCATCGATGATGCGATGACTGCTACTGCGATCTCGGCGGTGCCTTTCGAGGCGCTGTTGACATTGGTTTCGCCGAGAGATTTGTGCCTGAAAATATTTTCAAGTACTAGCACGGAGTTAGCGACAAGGATACCGACTGCGGTGGAAAGGCCCATGAGACTCATGACGTTCAATGTGTAGCCAGCCATTTTCATGAACATGAAGCTCGAAACGATTGACATGGGCATCGACAGCGCAATGATAATGGTCGAGCGGTAGTTATGCAGGAAGAAGAACAGAACGAGTGATGTCAGGACGACACCGAGAAAAATATTCGTCAGTGTATCCTCGACCGAAGCCTCAATAAACGAGGAGCTTTCGTTGATGACATCCAGCGAGCACCCTTCCGGCAGTGTCGACTGGATATCCGGCAGGGCTTTCATGACCGCCTTGTAAATATCGACCGCGTTACCGTCATCTGTTTTTACCAGGCTCAACTGAATGACATTGTCATTACCAATTTTTGTCCTGTTATTGAAATATGTCGTGCGTTCCCGGACATCCTCGCCGCTGTCAGTGATTGTGGCGATGTCGCCGAGTTTCTTTATACCTGTGGGCGTCTGAATCCGGAGCTCCCGAATCTCTTCGACTTTTTCGAACTCACCCTCGAGCCTGACTGAATAGTCCTGGGTATTTTGATTAAAATTACCGCCGGGCATGTCCATGTTCTGGACGGCAAGCATCTGGGCAAGTTGTGAAATTGGCACTGAATTCTGGAAAATTGTGCGTGGCCCGATTTCCACACGTATTTCACGCTCCTGACCACCGGTCATCTGCACTTTACCAACACCGGCAATCTGTGAAAAGCGGTTGCTCAGGTCCTTGTCTGCGATATCATACAGCTCTGTGATCGGCAGGGAGCCGGACAGGATGATATCCACAACAGGGACATTGGTGGGATCGTACTGTGTAACGATCGGTTTGTCAGCGTCCTCGGGTAGGTCATTCTGGATTGCCTCGACCTTGTCTTTCACGTCAAGAAGCGCTTTCTGAACGTCGACATCCAGCTCGAATCTGACCAGGATGAACGAAACACTTTCCATTGAATATGATTCAATTGTGTCGAGACCGCTGATTGAGGCGATCTCATCCTCGATTTTTTTCGTGACCTGTAATTCGAGCTCGTCAGGACCAGCGCCGCCATACACTGTCTGGATGGTGATCAACGGCAGTGACATTTCCGGTGTCAGCTCCTGCTTCATCTCGAAGTAGGCCAGTGCGCCGAACAGGAAGAACACCAGAAGTATCATGCTCATCATGATCGGCCGCTTTATGGATAAATCTGATAAGAACATTCATCGTTTCCTTGTTAGAGTAGACCGTTCAACTGGTGTCCGTTAATTTTTTACACTGATTTTTGCATTGTCGTTCAGCAGGGAGAGCCCCTCGATGATCAAAGTCTCGCCGATATTAAGCCCGTCGAGGATTTCGACCTCGAAACCTTTGCTGCGGCCAACGTTCACAGGGCGTTTGACCGCCACGCCTTTTTCGGCAACAAAGACATAATCAGATTCGCCGTCGTTGAGAAGGTTCTTGCGCGCGATACTAATGATATCAGGAATTTCCTGGCCTTTGAGGATGATTTCCGCATTGACACCATTGAGCATCTCACCGCCGCTGTTGTCGAACTCGGCGATGACCTCGAACGCCTGTTGATCCTGATTGAGCGAGAGATCGACCTGGACTACCTTGCCCGTGATCGTTTTACCCTGCCATGTGGCTGTTGCCGGATTTCCGACCTTTATATCGGCAATCTGTGATTCTGAAACCCATATTTTCGATTTCAGTTTCTTCGTGGTCGATACGGTAAAGAGTGCATCACCGGGATTTACATCATCACCGACACGAACTGACATTTTTGTGATGATACCGGAGACCGGTGCCTTGACGACAACGGTTTCCTGAATCGTGTCCCAGTTGGCTTTCGATACTTCGTACTGTGTTTTTGTGTTTTCATATTCCTGAAGCGAAATGCCGCCGCCATCATAGAGGCTCTTGATGCGCTTCAGTGTCGCCTCGGCGTGCTCGTATGAAACCTTGGACTGGTAATACTGTGCCTGCGGATTGTCAATGGGGAAGGTCACAACGACAGCGTCTTTTTTGACATAGTCGCCGACTTTGTATTTAATTGACTCGACCTCATCGGAAAGCATGGCATTTCCGCTGCTTTCGGTATAGCCTGTGAGAACAGCGAAGTAGGAGTACTCGGTCTGGAATGCGCCCGTTTCGATGCTGGCCGTTTTTACCGGCACACCGTTTTCCGCATGGATCTGCTCCATGCTTTTGGCCTCGATCTGGGTTTCCGCGTCGTTACTGCAGCCAAGCGCGATCACGGTAAGCAGGGCGCCTGTAAGGATTGTAAGTATGACTCTCATTTTTTCCCTTTCGTGGTTATACAGAAGGATACGCGTTATTTTCATTTGAAAGTGAATCATTGTCATTGAACAGCGCGTGGCTTATGAAGTCGTTTGCCTTGTTGTATAGATCCGTGATATTTGTTTTCGACTCCGAATATATCCAGTTGAAAAAGAGCCCGTTCGCTATATGGCTGACAATCACAGCGGCAGTATGAGGATCTATGTTCCTGATAATACCTTCCTCAATGCCCCTTTTTATATCTATTTCAAATTCTTCGATTTTCTGGTCATAACATTTTGTGAAATGTGTTTTTAACTCTTTATGAAACTGATATTTCTCCTGAATAAGGACCCTGAAAAACTGCTCCCGTTTCTCAAAAAACCTGAAGTATGTTCTGAGCTGGTTCTCGATAGTTTTTCGAATATCCCGGCAACGTTTCCTTGCTTCGCTGAGCTGGTAAAAAAGCTGATGCTCACCCCATTCGATAACTTCGAAAAACAACTCTTTTTTATTGCTGAAATGGTTGTAGACGGCACCAGTGCTCAGCGAGGCTTTTTCAGCGATGTCCTCGATTCTTGCTTCGTGGAATCCTTTATCGGAAAAAACTTCCATAGCGGCGCGAAGAATGGCGAAATGATGCCGTTTACGTGCCAGGTCCCGTGATTTGCTGTAATATTGTGTCATGGTTTCTTCCTGTTGTTCGAGAACAGCGAGTCAGCATGGTTAATAATTGAACAATTTCGTCTTTTGTTCGAAAAAATGCCAAAAAATAATGATTGTATAAATTTGAGTTTTTTTAAAACGATATCCGTGACTGATTAGTGCTTTTTGATACCGTTCATGGCAATTGATATCAGTGTTTCAAATTGTTCGTCAGTTATCTCGACATTGCTGTACCAGGGGGAATAAAGACCATCAAAGGCAAGCATTAGTGTTTCTGCAGTCAATTGGGCATTCGTATCGGCGAAAATACCGGTGTTGATGCCCTCCTGAATAATGCCGGCAATGAAATCGGCGGATTCTTTTTTGTGTTTGTGTTTCATTTCCTCCGAGAAGCTCATGACCTCGAGCATCTCTTCCTGGATCAGCATGTAATAATTGATTGTTTCCTTGATAAAATCCTTTACTGTTCTGAAATAGGTCGCCAGTTTCTCCTCGGGACTGCCCGCGTTGCTGACTGCCTCTTTGATAATTGCATCGGCCCGCTTGCCCTCGTAATCAATGACCGCCTTAAAAACATCTTCTTTGCTCTTGAAATAGTAATAGATAGAGCTTTTGGCTTTGTATAAAGACGATGCTATATCATCGAGTGTTGCTTTTTTGTAACCGAAACGGCTGAAAACCTCACGTGCCGCCTCGATTATCATTGCTCTCATTTCGTCGTGATCTTTTGCCACTGTTCTTCATCCTGAAATATTGACTCTATGTCTCTTTTGTTCAAAAATAATAAATATTGCGGTATTTGTCAATTCTTTTTTATGTTTGTTTCTGGACTGCTGTTGTTTTTTTACGGGAGGATGGGCAGGTATTATTTCTCTATTCCATTGCGTCCGCTGGCCCCTTTTGCAGAGTAATGTTGTTCTTTATCGGAATATGAACGCTTGCACTGGATCGTTTTTCATGTTACCATTGACAGATGGGAATTTGCGTCACGACTCACTCTTTATTTCATCATATATAGGGTTTATCGCTCCATGTTTTTGAAAACACGCATCCGGATAAATGCCCGAAACTTCGGCCTGACTGGCCTGTTATTAGTCCTTGTCTTTGCTGCCTGCGGAAAAGAGGGTGGCCAAAATGCCTTCGGATCAAGAAATGGCACTGTATCAAAAGCTCCAGGCAAACAGGTGCAGGTGACCACGTTAATCGATACGGTGACTGTCAGCGCTAATCCTTCCGAGAGGATAAAGGTCAGACAGAGCTATCCCCGATTTGCTGGAGGCGGCCCGTTCTGGGATGATCTCAATGAAATAATCGAGACAATGGCGCTTGATGAACACAATTCTTTTTTAGAACATTCTCTGGAAGAGTATGGTCTGGCGCTCAAAGAATTCGCCGATCAGCCCGGTGGTCTGGGTGTGACTTTTATCTGGGAACGGATTGCAGAGATAACAGCGGCCCATGTTTCTGATAAATATGCCAGCTTTTTGGATGCCGACTGGCGTTTCACAGGCGGCGCTCACGGAATGACGGCTTATTATTCGCTGCTGTATCGTCGTGAGGGTGACAAGGCTGTTCAAATTGAGCCTGAATCGCTTTTTGACAAAAACAGCGCTTATCTCGATGCTGTCGGTCGTTTCTGTATTGAGGCGTTGAAGAAGAAAGATGCCACCTGGGCTGTTAATGGCGAAATGAAGGGATTGGACAAGCTGCCGGTTTTTGTGCTGACTGAAACCGGTCTCCGTTTTTATTTTCCACCCTATGTCGCAGGCCCTTATTATCAGGGGACATTCACAGTCGATATGCCATATAATGAATTGAAAGACTATCTGGCTGTTCCGCTGCCTTGATTTCGGGCAGGAATATTGGCGGAATAATAGCGGGGACAGGCGTTTCCGTTTGAAAGAATAACTGAGAGTATTTATAGTCATTGGGTGATTTATAATAACAATTCCGAGGAGGAACATGATGGAAAGAAAGATCAGCAGAAGGCGTGTACTTGCGGCAGGTGCAGCATCAACCGGCCTTGCACTTGGGGCTGGTGCGAAGAAGTCCGAGGCGGGACCACTTCCCGACGTATGGGGAGCTGATTTCATGATGCAGTGGAGTGCGCCCTCCGATCTGAAACGCGATCTCAAACCGGGTCGGACACCGGTCAGGCTGAGTTGCCAGAAATACCGTCTCAGGAATGACGGGACCTCTTTCGGTGAGCAGGTCAGGGCGATGCGTGAGGCCGGTTACACCGCCTGCGAGGCCGGAAGCTGGGAATGGAAAGACTTGACCGATTCCCGGATGCGGGAGCTCAAGGCGGCGCTCAAACAGCACGATGTGCTTTTCTATACGCTTCATACATGGGTGAATATCATCCATCCCGACGCTGCTGAACGACGTAAGTTCCAGAAACATGTCGCCGAGGCTGTCGAGCAGGCGGACAAGCTCGGCCTCGGTTTCATTCTCACCCATACAGGTGGCAATTATCCCGACCGCAACAAGGATATTCCCCATCCCGAGAACTGGACGAAAGAGACCTGGATGAAATCTGTCGAGGCAACGAAACAGATTCTGAAAGATACGGCAGGAAGCAAGGTCAATCTCGCATTCGAGGCGGTCAACTCATGCAATAACAACACGCCGCAGTCCCATGTGCGCCTGAAAGAGGACGTGGGTGACGATCGAGTGAAGGTTACGCTCGACCCGGTCAACATGCTGCATCCCGGTGTGATATTCAGGACAACCGAGCTTATCAATACCTGTTTCGATCTCATTGGTGAGGATATCGAGTATGCCCACGCGAAAGACCTTTCCTGGCCGGAAATGATTCCCGGTTTCACACACGAGATTCTCGGGCAGGGCTTGATGGATTACGAAACCTATCTTGTTCGCCTGAGCCGGATGAAAAAGACGCGTGTAATGTATATCGAGCATCTGCCTGATGAAAAATATGCGCCTTCACGTCAGTATCTTGTGGAAACAGCGGAACGTCTCGGTGTGAAAATTTATTCCTGATGTCTGATTTTTTATTAGGTACCGAAGCCGCTCCTGTAGTAATGCAGGAGCGGCCTAAACGTCTTTCTTTTGTGACATGATTGACTTTCAGTGAGCGAAACCGTATTATAGAAACATATATGCTCATGTTACTGTACCCGTATGTAACCGGAAATATATGGAACGCCACGCAAGCTGCCTGAATTCACGGGCTATCATAGAATACACACGGCGTCAATACCCCGATTTTCTTAAAAAGCTGATCGCGGACCTGGATTCTTTTTTTGATCAGTTTGACGATGTTGAATCTTATCTGCTCGACGAGCATAACTGGATTTCTCAGCCAGTAATTACGGAAATGTTCCGGCGGATCCGCGAGCATACCGGCTATGATGAGGTTGCCAGGGAAATCGGTCATAAGGCCGTAATGCACCGTCGTTACGGGTATATCGAGAATATTGTCATCAAGGCGATCGGCCATCCCTACCTGACCATTCTCCGTGCCCCGACTATCAATACCAAATTCAATCATACCAAAACTGTGGAAATTGTCGAGTCCGACTGGTCACATGCTGTCATTCGCCTTAAGTGGTTCGAGGGGCTTGGTTCCAGCCGCGACACCTGTCTCTACAATCAGGGGGTCTACGAGGCGATCCCGACACTATGGGGGCTTCCTCTGGCGAAAACAACCGAGCGGAAGTGTTATTTCAAAGGTGACGATTGCTGCGAATTTCATTTTGTCTGGGCCAAGAAATCTTTCCTGCCACTTATTATGTCTCTTTTTTCAAAACGCAGGGAGCTTTTCGATGACACCCTTGCCGAGCTTGAGCGGGAACGGCGGCTTATCGAGGAAAAATATGTCGAGGTGGAAAAGCTCAACCTTGATCTCAAGGAAAAAATCGATCGCCTGACCTCGCTCGATGCCTGTTCCAAGGCGACCACCTCTATCCTCGACAGCGACCGTCTGCTGGATGTCGTTGTGTCCCTCATTGTCAATATCATGAAATTTGACCGGGCTATCATTATGATGGTCGATGAGAGAGGTGAAAACCTTGTGCCTATCAAGGCTGTCGGCGGTAAAGATGATTACTTTAAAGAGTTGGTTGGTTATTCAATTCCACTCAACCGTACGAGCAATATCCTGTCTCGTGTGGCGACCTCGGGAATTGCACAGACAATCCGCGATGTTGACAGTTCCTATCTCAGGAAAGAAAATATTATTCTCAAAAAATTCTCGCCGAAATCATTTATCGCAGTGCCGCTTATTACCCGTAACAAGGTAATTGGTGTCATGGCGGCGGAACGTATTAACGGCCTCGAGAATTTCACTCCAAACGATCTCGATTATGTCATGAATTTCTGTAATCAGATCGCCATCTCACTCCAGAATGCCAGCCTTATCGAGAACATGAAACAGTCTTTCGTGTCGACAATCCTTTCGCTTGCCTCTGCGCTGGAGGCGAAAGATGCCTATACACGCGGCCATTCGAACCGTGTGGCTACCTATTCCACGATTATCGCCCGGCGGATGGGGCTTGATTATGAACGTGTCGAGATGATCCGCCTGATGGCGCTCATGCATGACATTGGCAAAATCGGTATTCCAGACAAGATCATCAACAAACCGGGCCGGCTTGACAACGATGAGTTTCATGCGATTCAGCGCCATACCAATGTCAGTGTCAATATTATCGAGCCGCTGTTGTCGAACAAGCCCGAGCTCAGGGAGATCAGGAGTCATCATGAGCGCTATGACGGCAATGGTTATCCTGAGGGCCTTGCCGGTGAACAGATTCCGCTCGAGGCGAGGATCATGGCTGTCGCGGATTCGTTCGACGCCATGACGACCAACAGGCCGTACCGTCAGCCTTTGTCGCGGGAAGATGCCCTGAAGGAGGTCATCGCCAACAAGGGCACGCAGTTCTGTCCCGAGGTGGTGGAGGTTTTCGAATCCCTGATATTGTCCATGCCCGATGACTTGTACAGCCTGATCAACAACGGTTACGGCCAGACCGCTTCAATAGCATAATCCATTCATTGTCATTAGTTTCTTTCTTTCGATATATCAAAAATGATATAGATCGCCCGGAAAAAATATCCTCATGATTTAAGAAATCTTTGATGAGAGAGGTATTTTTTTCCTGACATTTTTCACCAAAAATATGGAGGGTTTTGTAACCCGCTGCGGGACAATTCAATAACGAGCTGATTCAGACTGGCATTACATTTGCATTCATAACATTTGTTTTCATGGGGGTGGACAAAATTATGAACCGTATGCCAGGAAAAGTCAAATTGAACTTATCGAAACTCTTGCAGGCGAAACCGAGTGTCTTTTTATTCCGTCATGCACCGATATGGATTTCTATGCGATTCTTGCGTATGCTCGGTGTGCTGTATTATATTTTCAACGAAAAAGAGCGAAAGCTGATAGAGCGCAATATCCGTGATGTGTTCAAGGATACGGGCGAGGCGGAAGGCATTATCAGGAAGGCTTTCGACGGCATCTTTTCCCACTATTCGGAAAAGCTGCTCATGGCCTATCGGAATTTTGACCTGCTTCTTGAAGAGATAGGCAGGAATATCGAGTATAAGGGGACACATTATATTGACGAGGCCCTGGGAAAGGGCGGCGTTCTTATGGTGACCGGCCATTTTGGTGGTGTTGAGTTCATGCCGCTGGCCCTTCACCTGAAGGACTATCCGGTCAGCATGGTTGTGGCGTTCCAGTCTGAAGAGCTCAAAAATTCGCTCAAGGCCCGTGCGGCAGAACACAATGTAGAGCTTATCGACGGTCATTCTGACGAAGTTGCCAAAGAGGTCATCGATGCTGTTCACCGCGGCAGGATTGTGGTGACCGAGTGCGATGAAGTGGAGGCCTGGAGGACCAGAGGGGACAGGACATTAAACGCTTTCGGTGGCGAGATCATGATTGACAGAACGCTGGAAGTGCTTTGCAGGCGCTGCTCGACAACAGTTTTGAGCTCGTTCATGGTAAGGACGAAAAACGGCTACTGCCTGACTGTGGATACTGTCAGCGAATCCGTCTCAAAAACCGAGGAGCCGGTCTCGATCCGTATTCTCAGGAATTTCGAGCACACTGTCATGTCATTTCCCGAACAATGGTACGAATGGAAAAAATTTCATAAAATGCGTCCGGAGATTGCATGAAATCAGTGTTACCGCTCGTTGTTTCCGATTTTGAAGTCATACCCGTAAAACTCAATTTCCGTCTCTCCGTCAAACACAGCCTGGCATCGAGGGATTACACAAATAATGTTGTTGTTCGTGCCGCGTCATCTTCCGGTGTTCTCGGTTATGGCGAGGGTGTGCCGCGAAAATATGTGACCGGTGAAAGCGTGGAGAGTGTACTCGCTTTCCTCACGACGTTCACCGGCAATTTCAGGAATACGGCATTCGACTCACCGGTTGACCTTATCGCCCACCTCGAGACACTTGAAAAATTGCCCGAGGTGCAGGCCAATCATTCCGCCTTTGCCGCATTCGAGCTCGCCATGCTCGATCTTGCCGGTCATCACTGGGGGCTTACGCTTTCTGCTCTTGCCGGGTGTGAACAGTGTCTCAAGCAACTCGTCTACAGTCTCGTTGTTCCGCTTCTCCCCGTTGAGGCATGCAAAGTGATGCTTCGCCAGGCGGCCGATTATACATTTCCCCATGTCAAGGTGAAGATCAGCGGTGACCAGCATGTTGAACGTGTCAGATTCGTTCGCGAAATGCTCGGCGACTCTGCCGAGATCCGTGTCGATGCCAACGGCGCGCTTAATCAGGCAACTGGTGAAAAGATTGTCGCAGAACTTCGCGAACTCGGTGTTGTCGCCATTGAACAGCCCTATTCCGCCGAGGCTCTCGAGGATACTGCCCGGCTTAAAAAGCTGGGGCTCATGGATATTGTCCTCGATGAGGGCGCGACATCACTTGAAAGTGCGGTCCGTGCCATCGAGGCTGGTGCCTGCGATATTGTTAATGTCCGTGTGTCGAAATGCGGTGGTTTTCTCGCATCCTTGCGCCTGATCGATGCTGTGCTGAAGAAAGGCTGTGCGGTTCAGCTTGGCGCACAGGTTGGCGAAAGCAGTATATTGTCGGCGGCGGGTGCACAGCTTGCCTCGACAGGTGTCGCTTTTCGCTGGCTCGAGGGCTGTTTCGGACGGCATCTTCTCGATGCCGATCTCAGTGAGCGGCCGCTTGCTTTCGGGCCGGGCGGGTTGGTGAATGTGCCGACAGGGCAGGGGCTCGGAATCACTGTTTCTCCCGGGGCGTTGTCTGAGGCCGGTAGCGCTTATTAAAGTCTGAATGCCTGAAGCTCCCGACGGATTTGCTTTTCTTACTGCACAGCCCACTTCCATGTGTTATATTCCCTAGCGAAACAAATGCGGTACCATGGTAAGAAATCTTCAGACAGTCATCGAAACTCAGAGGCGGGACAGAATGAAAATCAGCGGTTTTTCCTTCGTTAAAAATGCTGTCAGACTTTTTTATCCCATAGAGGAGGCCATTCGCTCGGCTCTGCCCCTCGTTGACGAGTTCGTGATTGCCTGTGGTGATTCGGACGACGGCACCACCGATCTTATCCGCTCTATTGACGATCCAAAGGTCAAGATCATTGAAACAGTCTGGGACAAGAAGCATTTTGTTCATGGGGCGGTCAACGCTGTCCAGAGCAATATCGCTCTCGACGCCTGCACCGGTGACTGGTGTTTTTACCTTCAGGCCGATGAGGTTCTGCACGAAAAATACATTCCTGTGCTGCGGAAAAAAATGGAGCAGTATCTCGGCGATCCGGAGGTCGAGGGCCTGCTTTTCGACTATGTTCATTTTTACGGTTCCTTTGACCTTTATCAGGTGGCCCATAACTGGTATGCCAAGGAAATCCGCATCGTGAAAAACGGCACCGGTGTCCGCTCGTGGGAAAGCGCGCAGGGATTCCGGATCGACGGCCGCAAGCTGAAAGTCGTGCCGGCTGATGCCGAAATTTTCCACTATGGCTGGGTAAGGCCGCCGGTCAGCATGATGAAAAAACAGATTGCGCTGTCCAGCGTTCATCACAATCAGGACTGGGTTAAAGAGCGGTATCCTGACGAGGAGGCTTCTTTCGATTTCGGCTCGCTCAAGACCTGTCGGCAATTCAAGGGCACCCATCCCGAGGTTATGAAAGAGCGTATCGCGAATACGAACTGGAAAGTCAAGCCGGGACCGCCGAACAAGAAAGATCACAAGCACGACAGGCTGTGGGTCAGGATTCTCACTTTTCTCGAGAACAATTTCCTGCACCGCAAGGTCGGCGAATATCGGAATTATGTGCTTTTAGACAAGTAACGGATAGATGAATGCAGAGGGGCATGTCTTATGACATGCCCCTTTTTTTGTTTATGGAAGTCAGTTCATGCTGCTGAGATTTTAATTATGTGTCGCTTTTAATAGCGTCAGAAAGGCTTTCAAACGAGTGCGCGTGGAATGCGGCCATGCGCCTGGTGGGATCAGTAAACGTTTTCGCTATATCGGCCAGTATCTGGAGTTGGGCGCCCTGGTCCAGCGAGGGTGTGATCAGCATGATGATGAGCTGAGCCGGAGCACCATCGATCGCATTGAAATCGATCCCCTTTTCCGAGCGTCCAACAACAACGAACGGTGTCGAGACGTCGAGAAGCCGTGCGTGCGGCACAGCGATTCCGCCGCCCAGCGCGGTTCCCATGATCTGCTCACGTTCCCAGACAGCCTTGAAAATACGGACAGAATCGACACCGATATCCTCCGCGGCCATTTGCGCCAGTTCCTGGATCGCCTCACGTCGTGTGCTTGCGGAAAGATCGCCGTTGAATGCGCTTTTCTTGATGAGATTTGTCAGTTTCAACGGTTTTTTCTCGCGGATGATACGTTCCATGATCGGGCCGGATATCATGGTGGTTCCCAGCGCCATGATGACGAGGGCCACGAACAGGTTGGGGCTGATCACGTTGTATTCCAGTGCCAGAAGGCCGAGGATGATTTCCATTGCACCTCGTGCGTTCATCCCGAAACCAATTGCCCATGATTCTTTCGTGCTCATGCCGCCCCAGCGGGCGCCGATTGTGCAGCCGAGGATTTTACCGGTGCAGGCGAGTGTGAATACAATAAGCACCAGCGGCAGGTCGAAATGCTCGGTGAAATTTATCCTGAGCCCGATGGATGCAAAGAAAAGTGGAGCAAAAATATTCATGGTGAACTGGTGGATGACATCCTTTGTCCGCTCAGTCAGATGCTCGGAATCGCCAAGCGCCACACCGATCAGAAAAGCCCCGAAAACAGCATGAACGCCGATCCACTGTGTCGCCGCCGCGCCAATAAGCGTGAACGCGAACACAAATCCAAGCACGCCACCGGGCCAGACTGTTTTCTTTTCCAGCCAGGGAAGCATCCTGTGGAACATGACTCGGATAACTGTTAACGAGACTACCGTATAGACGAGGACGAGGATTATCGTTGTGCCCGGTGTGGTGCCGTGGCTCGATGCCGCGCCCATGAGGCTGAGGACAACACTGAAAATGATCCAGCCGATGAGGTCGTTGAACGCGGCGGAGGCCACTACGAGGATGCCCATGTCACTCTTGATCAGGTTCATGTCCATGAGTGTCTTTGCGATGACCGGAAGGGCCGAAATCGAGAGCGCAGTACCGAAAAAGAGTGCGAAAGTCGTAATGTCGGCACCATCCTCGAGCCCGAGGAATCCCGGCCAGTAATATGAGGCACCGTAACCGAGACCAAACGGCAGAAGGATGCCGAAAAGGCTCACAAGTATCGCGGTCTTCCCCTGTTTCCAGAGCGCGGAAAGATTGATTTCGACACCAGCCACAAGAAGCAGCAGCACAACCGCCATGGTTGTCAGGCCCTCGAGGGCTGTCATGGTCTGTTCGCGCAGGGGAAATATCAGCCGCTGAAACTCTGGAAAGAAATGCCCGAGTATCGTGGGGCCGAGAATGATACCTGCGAGAATCTCGCCGACCACCATGGGCTGACGGTAGCGGCGGGCGATTTCGCCGAGGAAGCGCGATACACCCAGAAGGATGCCGAGGTCAAGCAGAACTATGGTGGTATCATATGAACTGAGCATGGGTATAACTTTCGTTTCCGGGTTTCTGTCAGTGATCAGCCGCGCTTGCGTTTGCCTAGGAGAATGACGTCTTTCAACGCCTCTTCATCACGTGCGGTGAGCCAGCGTTTCTGGAAATGATGTTCATGCACGATCTGTGCAATTGCCGAGAGTGCCCGGAGGTGGAAATTTCGCTCGTCTCTTGTGCCGACAAGGATGAAAACCGTGGTTATATCATCGAAGCGGTCCGAGAAAGTGATCCCCTCTCTGCATCGGGCAAGCAGCATGTCGAACGTGTTATCGCCCTCTATGATGATATGGGGGATGGCGAGTCCCGGTGCGATGATCGTACTGTTCTCCTGCTCGCGGTCAACGAGCAGTTCATAAATCTTGTCTGACGGTGTATTGATTTTCGGCTCGAGTGTTTTTGCTGCGAGCTTGAAGAAGTCATCGACACTCATCTTATTTTCGATATCCAAAACAACGCTTTTTTCTGTGATGCTGTCGAAACGGTCCCGGATCAGTTCGTCACGTTCCATGATGATTTCTTTCAATTCCGCTTCGAGGTCACGGCTGGTCAGTTCCTTGGCCGTTATGCGCTGAATGAGGTGGAGCAGCGCGAATTCCCTGTTTGTCCTTATGCGGCCATAAAACCAGTAGACGAAAAGACCGCCGATAATGAGGGCAAAGCTGGTGAGCACCGCTTGCCGTCCCATTTCAAATATCAGAAGGCTGAAAAGCAGTATACCCGCGATCTGCAGCCATGGGTAAAACGGCGCGCAGAATTTCGGCCTGTAATTTTCCACGCCGCTTTCTCTCATTATGATAACAGAGAGGCAGGAAAAGATAAAGGTCAAAATGAGGACTGTCGAGGCTACTTTTACGAGAACGTCGATTTTCAGAAAAAGGAACAGCAGCGCCATGGTGCCGGTTGTCAGGATGGCGACATGGGGTGTACCGTACTTTTCGCTTATTTCGCCGAAAGCCGAGGGCAAAAGACGATCACGGGCAAGGGCGAGAGGATAGCGGGAAGATGCCATGATTCCTGCGTTTGCTGTCGAGATGAACGCAAGCACTGCGGCAAGGCTCAATATCAGCCTGCCGAATCCCCCCATGAACGCATCGGCGCCATCGGAAATTGGTGTCAGTGAATGATCAAGCGTATCGGCACCGAGAACTCCCGATGTGATAAACACGACCGTTGTATATAGAACAACAACTGTCAAGAGTGAGAATATCATTGCCAGCGGGATAGACCGGGCAGGATCCTGTGTTTCCTCCGATACACTCCCGACCTTGAGAAGGCCGCCGTATGAGATGAATACGAAACCGGTAGTTGAGAGAATTCCGACCAGGCCGGTGGGAGCAAACGGTTCGAAATTCCTGATTGAAACATGCGGAATACCGCGAACAACATAAAATGCAAGGATGGTGAGAAGGCCGAAAACCAGTACATTCTGGAGCCGTCCCGCTTTCTTGACGCTGACAAGGTTGAGAACCGTGAATGTAATGCAGAGTATGACACCTATTATCCTGATGTCAACATCGATCAGAAGGCCAGCGAAGGCCGACATGCCTATCAATGCGAAAGCGCTTTTCAGGGTCATTGAGAACCAGATGAGAAGGCCGTCGACAGTTCCCGCCGCAGGGCCCATACTTCTGGTAATGTAAAAATAGTCCCCACCGGCTTTAGGCATCGCGGAAACGAGCTCGGCCTGGCTGAGCATGCCCGGTATAGTAAGAAGGCCCGCCAGGAAGTATGAAAAAACGACAGCCGGTCCGGCATAAGCGTGGGCTATGCCCGGCAGAATGAAAAGACCTGAACTTACCATCGCGCCTGTGGCGATGCAGTAAACGTCGAAAAGAGACAGGTTTTTTTTCAGCGACATAGTCTGTTTTCCCTGCAAAATGTTGAATGAGGTGAGGGCACTAATATGTGTCCGATCTCATTATAACACTGGTTTAGGTATCTGGCCTTGACACGGTCATTATGCCAATCCATACGGAACTTTTTTACTGCCTTTCTATCTGATACTTTTCTATATCCACATTGTTCCGTTCTGTGTGGCACATATTCAAAGAAAACATTTATTTCGGTGACTCGTATTTCCAGGCGAGACCGAGGCCGAGTGTCTGTTTGAAACGGCCACCGCGGTCGACTTCCTTATCATACAGGAACTGCGTGTAGAGGTTGACCATGAGATACTTGGTGATCGAGGCAGTGAACACGTTTTCCCAGTTGATATCAGCTGTACGCCAGTAATCTTCCTCCGGCATTCCCTTGAGATCGTCAGTCTCGGAATAAAAGAGGGCCTGGAAAACAATGAGCTTGCTCTTAAGGTCGACTGCACCGCCGAGAAGTGGCATACGCATGTCATTGACAAGCTCGAAACCGCCGTCATAACTCGTTTCCGTGCTCCGTTTCAGGCTTACCGGGTTGAGCACTTCACGTGCAATATGCTCACGGAAACCGGCACCGAGACGCACCGTCCATTCCCGTTTTTCCTCTTTCGTGATCACCTTGATAGCACCGGCACTCTGGGTCAGTGTGATCGGGTTGAAGATAACGTCTTTATCAGGATCGCCTGAGTCGAGGAACTGCGATTCCAGGCGGCCCGAGGCAAAAGGTTCCAGCCAGCTGTCGAGGGAGAAACGGAAGATCGTTTCGAAATCGATGAGGTCGCTCGACTTTTCGGCATCGCCCCAGTCCTTCGTTTCCTTGTCCTGTACGAAATTCTGGCCGAACTGGAGCTTGAGGATGTTCTTGTTGAAAACGATGGGTGTCAGCTGTTTTTCGAAGAAAGAGTTCGACAGGAACATCCAGTTTGCCGAGCCGGATTCGCCACCGCTCCAGTTGTCGGTATAGGTGTTCTGGGTCAGTGTCAGGCTCGCGTCGATGGATTTTGTCCAGGGAGCGGCATGAACACTGGAAATAATGCAAAATGCCACACAGAGTGCCAGTAGTATCGTTTTCTTCATTATCAATCTCTCCTTATTGTTGGTGTTAACGATAATCATTCATTGTATGTGGTGTTTGTCATCCCTTAAAAAATCGATTGTGGCTCATTGTTGTCAGGGATCGATACGTACAGTATCCTTTATGAATAGTACGACATTAAAGGCAAAACGGGCAAGCATTTTGTTCTTTGGATTTCAGTTGTATGACCTTGATTGAGGCGATGTGGATTGAATGCGTGGAGACAGATACGGGCCGGGGCCATAAGACCTTGTTTCTCACCCAATATTTCAGTATCTTAGAAAACTAAACATCAAAAAATACAATCCCAAACATATCGGAGATTTTGATCAATGGATGCATTTGACATACTGCTCGAGCGCGGTGTTGTTCATCAGGTTACAGATGAGGCGGCATTACGGAAACAGCTTCAGGACGACACGATTACACTGTATGCCGGTTTCGATCCGACAGCCGACAGTCTTCATCTCGGGCACCTTTTTCCGTTGCTCTGTCTCACGCGTTTTCAGAAACTCGGCCACAAGCCTATCGCGCTGGTCGGCGGTGCCACCGGTCTTGTCGGCGATCCGTCCGGCAAGAACGAGGAGCGTCAGCTTCGGAGCGAGGAAGAGATCGACGCGAATGTGCTGGCGCTGAAAGGACAGATGGAGCGTTTCCTCGATTTCGAGGGGGCGAATGCGGCACGTATCGTCAACAATGCCGACTGGACGAAGAATATCAGCTTCCTCAACTGGCTTAGGGATATCGGCAAATACTTTTCCGTCAATGTCATGACCTCCAAGGAATCGGTGCGCAGGAGGCTCGAGGATCCCGATAAGACCCTGTCCTACACCGAGTTCTCCTATATGCTCATCCAGGCGAACGACTTTCTCGCGCTTTATGACCAGTATGGCTGCACGCTTCAGGTCGGCGGAAGCGATCAGTGGGGCAACATTACGGCGGGTATCGATCTTGTCCAGAAGAAGCATCACAAGCAGGTCTACGGCATTACATTCCCGCTTTTAACAAATTCCAACGGCGAGAAATTCGGCAAGAGCGAGGGCAACGCTGTCTGGCTCGATGCCGAGAAGACAAGCCCTTACAGTCTCTACCAGTTCTGGCTGAATACCGATGACCGTGATGTCATCCGTTATCTCAAGTATTTTACGTTCCTGCCGATCGAGGAGATCAACGAGCTCGAAAAAGCCCACGAAGCGGCACCGGAAAAACGTGAGGCCCATGAGAAACTTGCGATCGAATCAACCCGCATGATCCACGGTGAGGCCGGTCTCGAGCGTGCACGTTATGCCACCGAGGTTATGCACAAGAATGGTGATCTCAAGAGCCTGACTGAGCGCGAACTGGCAGATATTTTCAAGCAGGTGCCCTCGTCCGAGATCGAAAAAGACAAGCTTGCCGAGGGGGTAGGTGTACTCGACCTTATGACTCTTTGCGGTATTTCTGCCACCAACAGCGAGGCACGGCGTTTGGTCAAGGATGGCGGCGCATATCTCAACAATGAGAAGATCGAGGATGGCCGCATGGTTGTCAACCTGGAGCACCGCGCCAGCGATTCAATGATTGTGCTTCGCCGCGGCAAGAAAAAATATTTTGTCGTGAATGTTGTTTGACATTTTTATTTGATTGTATATGATTCATGGCAGCCCGTGCATTGTTCGCGGGCTGCTTTTTCAAAATAGCAGTTCTGTTTTCTGGAGGCGGTGAATGAAAACCATGCTTGTCATGCGACGTATTCATCTCTATCTGGCGTTGTTTCTCATGCCGTGGATACTCATGTATGCTGTCAGTGGACTGATCATGCATCACCGTGAACTTATCCGGGAGCTTGTCGGCGGTGAGGTGTATGCTGTCAATACGCTGGAGCGGGAAATGGTCTATGACACCGTTTTTCCCGAGGACAGCGGGCCAATGTTGAAAGCTGAACAGGTCCTTAACGATCTCGGCATGAGCGGCAGGTTCAATGCCCGAGAACGAAATGACAGCGGCCTGCTTATAATCAACCGTATGAATCTCCTGAAACCCCGCCGTATCGAATACAATCCCTCGTATAAATCGCTTAAAATCTATGCCGGCAAGGCACATCCGGTTCCCGTGCTTACAAGGATTCACCATCGTCTCGGCTACGGGAACGGCAGTGGTATCGATAATATCTGGGCGTTTTTTGTGGATAGTGTCATCGGAGCGATATTTTTCTGGTCGATTTCTGGTGTGTTAATGTGGTACGGGATCAGAAAGACCCGTGTTTCCGGGCTGATACTCCTGAGCGCCGGAGCTCTGGTATTCATTTTCTGTGTCTTGATGATATAGCGGGAAAGAAATGAAAGCACATCTGGCATTTCGCCGCGTACATACCTGGCTGGGACTTTTGCTCATCATGTTTTTCCTGAAATTCGCAGTCAGCGCGATCCCGTTCTCGCACGGCCGCAGTTTCAACGAGTATTACAAGGACAAGCCGCAATGGCGGCAGCGATATGAGCGCGAATACAGTATTGAGCTGCCTAAGGATTCCGATCTCAGAGAAATCGGCGGCAGAATTCTCGATGAACTTGATATGCATGGCTCATACGGTGCCTGGCGGATGGGTTCTGACAGGATATCGGTTAATATTTTCAGTTTCGGCAACACGGCGCGTGTCATTTATAATATCAAGGATGGAAAAGTCGTCGTGGAGGACAAGGTTTTCCGTTGGGATGATTTCCTGCGGAAATTCCACTGGATCGGCGGCTATCATCAGGATCGTTTTATACACGATCTTTTCGCATTCATGATCGACTTAACCTGCGTTGCCGTCATCATCTGGGTAATGACCGGCCTTGCCATGTGGTGGAGGATTCCCTCCGCGCGCAAATGGGGTATCATTGCCCTCGCGGGTGGCTGGATCAGCTTCATTATCTTTCTTGTTACACTGTAGATTACGCCGGACAATAAAAAAATCCCCGAAACTGTTCGGAGATTTTTTTGCTTATGATGGATTCGGTGGTTATTTTTCATATCCCGGCCCATATATGATCTGTCCAGAGCGGCTACCGGTTAATGTCCCGTGATCCACCGCGATTTCACCGTTGACAAGGACATAATCGATCCCCACCGGATAGCTGTGCGGTGACTGGAATGTCGCGGTATCGGCAATGGTAGCGGGATCGAAAATTACGAGATCGGCTTTTTTGCCCTCGACGATCCGTCCGCGGTCTTTTGCGCCAATACGGTCCGCAACAAGCGAGGTCATTTTCCTTACTGCCTCGGGGACTGTGAGAATGCCTTTTTCCCTGACATAAACCGCGTAAACCCGCGGGAATGTGCCGTAATTACGCGGGTGCGGCACGCCCTCACCCATGGCAGTCACGCTGGCGTCGCTGCCATGCATGACATGTTTGTGCTGCATGATCCTTGCGATATCCTCCTCGCCGATGGCGTGGAAAACCGCCGAGGCAGTGCCCGCCTCCGATAGTTCAAGGACAAGCTCAGCGGCATTGTCGAGTGTAACTTTGCGGCCTTTCTTTTCGAGAATTTCAGCAAGGCCGAGCCCCTCGATGCTCTTGTCGCTCTTATAATGAGCGATCCTGATACGGTTGATATC
The DNA here is from genome assembly GCA_963668435.2 of Candidatus Latescibacterota bacterium. Lineage (GTDB taxonomy): Bacteria > Latescibacterota > Latescibacteria > Latescibacterales > Latescibacteraceae. The sequence goes on along the minus strand of CAXXSC010000008.1, from coordinate 986,402 downwards.
GTCACCGGCACGCTCAGTTTGTATAGCGTGTTTGATTCCCTCTTTCATTTTACTTCTGAGCGCCGGATCTTTCGCGCGTTCTTTCCAGCCCTTGCCCTCGAGTGCCCAGGGTGGGAGGAGTACGAGCAGGCCGGTGCTCGAGGCTGTGTAGGGGTACTGATCGGCGCTGATGTCGAGCCCCTCATCGAGCGCTTCGTCGATGAGCTTTATGATCTCTATGCTGTCGCCCCAGCGGCTGACACTGAGCACTTTCAGGTGTGAGATCTGTACCGGGATATTGGCTCGCCTGCCGATTTCAATGGTCTCTTTCACCGATTCGATAACCGTATCACCCTCGGAGCGCATGTGGGTGGCGTAAAAGCCTCCATAGGCGGACGCGGATTTTGCCAGTTCCACTACCTCGTCCGTTGTCGAGAAAAAGCCGGGCTTGTATTTAAGGCCAGTGGAAAGCCCGAGGGCGCCGTCCCGCATACCCTGTTCAATGATTGCCTGCATGGCCGCAAGCTCTTTGGGGGTTGGTTCGCGGTCGTCGCCGCCCATGATTTTGCTGCGCACAGAGTTGTGCCCGATCAGGGTGCCGTAGTTAATAGAAGCGCCCTGTGCGGCGACTTTTTCGAGGTTAGCCCTGATATCGAGTGCACTGCCTCCGCAATTGCCGTCTACAACAAGGGTGACTCCCTGCTGGATGAAATTATGTACGCTCGGATCCCTGAGAACGCCGTCGGTATGAGTGTGAATATCGATAAAACCGGGACTGACAGTTTTTCCGCCGGCATTGATGACGGTTTTGCCCGAAGATGGTTCGATCTCGCCGATTTTCACTATGGTGTCGCCATTGATGCCGATATCTGCTGAAAATATTTCGCCGCCGCTGCCGTCTGCGACCATGCCATTTTTAATGACAAGGTCGTACTGGGCAGGTTTTGTGCCGCATGCTGTTGCTGCCAGAACGAGCAGCAGAAATGCCGAAAATGTGCGGATATACGATTTCATATTCCCTCCGATTGTGTGTTTCGTAGTATAACATTTAACGATTACAGAAACAAGGATATCGCTCTTTGCGCTTGCATGGCGTGGCCGATAATCCTACCTTTGTGAGGCATGACTGTTAATGGAAAGGGGCTCGATGAGTAAGAATATAGTAAATATCGGCATAGATTTCGGCGGAACCACCATCCACGGCGGCCTTGTCGCTGGAAAAGAGATACTGCATCAGGCGACAGCGGCAACAGGGAACGACCGTGCCGCCGAAGCCATTTTCGAAACCATCGCCGGGATCATAGAGCAGCTTGTTGCGGATGTATCCGTCCACGGGGTCGGTATCGGCGTGCCTGTTCCCGCTGGGCTGGGCAGTGACGAGATCAGGGATGCGGTCAACATCCCCTCGATGGAGGGGTATCCCCTGAAAACGAAACTCGAGGAACGATTCGGCATCCCGGTGACACTCGAAAACGATGCCCGATGCATGGTGCTCGGCGAATATACGGCAGGGGCCCTTCAGGGCTGTGGCAATGCGGTATGCCTGACCCTTGGCACCGGTCTCGGCTGCGGGATCATGATCGGGGGACATGTCTACCGTGGCGAAACCCTGTGGGGCGGCGAGATATGGAATATTCCGTATGGCGGCAGCGGCATGAGTTTCGAGGAGGTCAGTTCGATTCGCGGTCTTAAAAAACTGTACCGCGAGCTTGGTGGGGAAGACATCGAGCCGGACGGGATACACGCCCGTTTTCTTTCAGGCGAGAGCACTGCGCGCCTGGCATTTGAGCAGTATGGCAAGATTGTGGGAAGTATCTGTGCTACCGTGTTCTGTCTGCTCGATCCCGCGAAAATCGCCATCGGTGGCGGTCTGTCGAGGGCGTGGGACGCTTTCGCGCCTGCCATGAAAGAGCTTGTCGGAAAGACCGTGGGCGCGCGTGCCGAAAAGCGGATTGTACCCGCGCTTCTTTCTGAGGATGCGGCGATAATCGGAGCGGCATCGCTCTGCACCCGGACTGATGCGGAGGAGTGTGAATGATGGAGAAAACTGCCTTTCTGTGCGAAATTAACGAACAGCCCGACGCGCTTCGGGCTATTGCATCATATTACCGTGACGATGAAGGGGCGGAACGTCTTGTAAAAGCCGTCGAACTCATGAAATCGGCTGATTCTATCATACTTTCCGGTATGGGGACAAGCTTTTATGCCGCGTACCTTTTTGAGCGGGAAACCTGTGGAGCTGGACCTGTCATTACCTGTGCTGATGCCGGTGAGTTGTTTCATTTCGGGATGGACAGGTTTGATAGTGCTACACTGCTCATCGCGATTTCACAGTCGGGTGAAAGTGCCGAGACGAAGAGCCTGACAAACGCCGCCGCAGAGAAATGCCCGGTAATAACCATCGTCAATGACGAGACCAGCAGCATGGCGCAAGCAGCCGACTTGGTATTGCCGCTTAGGGCGGGAGAAGAATCGGCGATCTCGGCGAAGACCTATACGAACACAATAGCGCTCCTGCTGCTTCTTGCGTGGGCAAATAACAATCGCAGTACCACCGCGCTTTGTGACAGTATCGAGAATGAGGCCGCAATAATGGAGCGCAAGCTTCCCCTCCTGCGTAAGCAGGCACAACAGATGGCGTCACGTTTCACCGACAGTGTGTTCCTTCACCTTATCGCACGCGGCACGGACCTCGTAACGGCACGTCAGTGGGCGTTGATCATGAAAGAGGGGGCAGGTCAGTTCTCCGAGGCGCTTTCCGCAGGAATGTTCCGGCACGGGCCGTTCGAGCTTGCCGGAAAAAGCCATGATGCCATCTTCATCATATCCGGGCCGAACCAGCCCGCATTGACCGCCGGGCTTGCCCGCGAGTGTGCGGATCATGGAAGCCGCGTCATGCTGCTCACCGACAGTCTCCGGGATCAACTGCCGCGTGAGGATCAGATACTTGTCGAAACGGGGGCACAGTCCCTGTTCTCGATTGCCTCTGCACCGCTGATCGAGCTTTTCGTGCATGAGCTTGCCGAAACACGGGGGCGCGAGGCGGGCGATTTTCAGCACATAAGTAAAATCACCGATCGTGAATGAACGCCGCGACCGGTGATTATTGTCTGCAAGTATGATTTCGTTTTTCTGCGCCTACCAGTTTTTTTGTTCAGGGCAGCCAGTTTGGGATATTTGTCATCGCTGTCACCCAGACGTTCTTTCTCTTCCGTAAGTCTCTTCTTAAGTTCTTTTACAACATTGCGATAGGACGGATCATCGTAGACGTTGAGAAGCTCTTTCGGGTCCTTTTCAAGATCGTAGAGTTCCCATCCAACTTTTGTCGCTTCTTTTCTCGTCCCAGTCATACCGAGGGGCAGCCCGTAGAAATAGATCAGCTTGTAACGGGCGGTCCGTAAGCCGTAGTGTGCCGGCCTGTTCGTATGCATCCAGTAACGGTAGTACATGGCATCGCGCCAGTTATCCGGCGTTTTCCCCCGGAACAGCGGCCGCATACTCCGCCCCTGCATTGATCGAGGCGTTTCCACACCCGCATAATCGAGGAATGTCGGCGCAAAATCCACATTGATCGCAATATCGCCGTTGACACTGCCTGCCTCGATCTCGCCGGGATACCTGACAATGAACGGCATCTGAAGCGACTCCTCGAACATCCATCGTTTGTCGATATAGTTGTGTTCGCCGAGGAAATAACCCTGGTCAGAGCTGTATATCACCACGGTGTTTTCCGTAAGGCCGCTGTCATCGAGAAAATCGAGAATACGGCCGACATTGTCATCGACACCCCTGATTGTCCTGAGATAACGTTTCAGAAAGACTTGATAAGCCTTCTTTTTGATCTCCGTTTCGCTCATACCGCTCCAGTCCTGGGGCGGATCGCTGTGGTATTTCTCCTTTGTCTGACGTTCCGCCATTGTCTCAATAGTGAATCCGTATTCACGTGAGCCTTCCGAGCGGTGCGATTTGTCCTCCCAGAGGCTTTCCGGTTCGGGAATCTCCACATCTTCAAGATATTCTTTATAGCGGCGCGCATAGTCCCACGGCTCATGAGGTGCTTTAAAGTGGCACATGAGGAAAAACGGCGCATCCTTGTCGCGATCTTTCATCCAGTCGATGGCAAGTCCCGCGATGACATCGGTGGAATGCCCCTCGTAAATTCGCGGATTTTCGGCGCCGATCTCACGCAGGACAGGGTTGTGGTACCGTCCCTGGCCGGGCAGCACATTCCAGTAGTCGAAACCGGAAGGATCGGTGTGAAGGTGCCACTTGCCGATGATCGCGGTTTTGTAACCATTGCGACCGAGGATTTTCGCCACGTTTTCACGTTCGGGATCGATGCTGTCGGCAAGAGTATAGACACCGTTGATATGGCTGTAGGTGCCGGTGATAATTGAGGCCCTGCTCGGAACGCAGATCGAGTTGGTGCAGAAACAGCGCGTAAGACGCATACCCTCGCTGGCAAGACGGTCGATGTTCGGTGTCGGTGCTGCCTCGGCAAGACGGGAGCCGTAACAACTGATTGCATTGGCCGCGTGATCATCGCTCATGATATAGAGGATGTTCGGTCGCCGTTTTTGCTCGCCGTGCGATATATTTCCGTTCAGGAGTCCAAGTGACGTTGCTGCGCCGGCTGTCCTGATAAACGATCTGCGTGTGAATTTTCTCATTTGTAAGCCTGTGCCTCGTTAGTTTTTACATTACTGGCTGTCTGTTTTGATTCCGGTTTTATTATTTCCATGCAGACTTGATTTCATGGATGATAAGTGATGGCAGCATAACTTCCTCGCCGTTCTCCGAACGAATTGTATACGAACGGTTCGCGTTCTCGAAATACGCGCTCATGGGCATGTATACCAGGCCGTCCTGTGCGAATATCTCGATCGAGCACCTGTCCACGAGCAGGCGAATATCGATTTCGCCATTTTGGCTCTGAACCGGCGCTGTCTTATCCTGACAGCGGAGTTCCTGTTTGATCGGATCGAACGTTACATCGATTCCGCGGATGCTGAACGTCACCGGTCCGGTTGCTTTTTCGCTGATTTTCGCCTGGATATCGTAACAGTCACCCGTGAATCCGGCCATTGGATTCTCGTTCCGCTGAAGTGTCACTTTTGCGAAATCGAAACAGCGACCGTAAAGACTTTCGATCTCACGTGCCGGATGGTAGGTCATCCGGATGCCCTCGCCAGTCGTTTTTAGCCCGAGTTCACAGGGGAACAGCATCATCTGGTTGAACGGCATGCCTTTCATGCTGATACGTCCCCAGCCGATCTGGATGCGGCGGCCGTCGCTTTCTGGGATGTTGTTATATGTCTGTGATGCATAGAAACAGTTGCCGTAATTGCCCGTGTGCTTGCCCGATTCGGTCCTGAATCGAAGGCCGTCGAAAGTGCCGATCGAGTAGTTGCCATCCGCAGCGTATACCACCCATTTCCTGTTTGAGCTGTCGCCGTCCACAGCAAGTTCGAATAGTTCCGGGCACTCGTAATATCCCTCGATACTGCTGACATATTCCCAGTTTTTCAGGTCATCCGAAATGTGGAATGAAATATGGTTCTTATCCTCGAAAACATCGTAGACCGCCATGACCCAGTGGCCTGATTCTTCGTGCCGGAAGATTTTCGGGTCGCGTCCCACGTGGGTGACAACCGGATTGCCCTCATATTCCGTAAAAGTCCGTCCATTGTCGCTTGACCAGACAATGCATTCGCCGCGCCCGGTGCTGGTGAAAGCTGCGATGAGGGCGTCCTTGCCGAAATCGGCGCTGTTTTTCGTATCGACCGCCGCACTGCCGGAATAGGCCCAGTCGCCGTATTGATAAGGGTTGATCGCGACCGGAAGCTCCTCCCAGTGGACGAGGTCATCGCTGACAGCATGGCCCCAGTGCATATTTCCCCAGTTCCAGCCGTAGGGGTTGTGCTGGAAATAGAGATGGTATTCGCCGTTGTGATAAACGAGGCCGTTGGGGTCGTTTGTCCAGCCCCGGCGCGGAGAGAAGTGGAACTGCGGCCGGAGCCTTTCGCTGTAGAGAGAGTCGGTGCCTGCGATTTCCTCGCTGAAATACAGCCGGTTGAGGATTCCGGGATCGCTTTCCCAGGGCTGATTGGTGATGATAGACGCCGTTTTGCCACGGAACGCGCCGAGATCGACGAAAGCCCAAAAGTCGGGGGTGCTTTCAGCAAGTTCGATGTCGAATTCATCATAGAGTTTGCCGTCGATTGCCAGTTTCATGCGGCGTTTTTCGGCACCGGTCTTAACCGGGATGTTGAGGTAACGCGCTGTGACACTCATTTCTTTCGTGAGATCGGACAGGACATATTTCCTGTCGCTCATAACGAAATGATCGGCGTTGATATGTCCCCAGCCTTCCGTGCTGTTGTCGATAATTTTAATCACGGCTTTTTGACCGGCGAATTTTTTGACATCCCAGAACGACCACCTAAGCTTCTCGTCGTCAGGTCCACTTCTGCTCAGGACTGCTTTCCCGCTGATAATGAGCTCTACCGCAGTCTCGCCGGGATGCTTGCCGCCGCCGATGAGGAAATTGATATAGTTGCGCTTAACCGTGAACGGTGGCGAGATCAATGTTCCGGTGCTCGTATCGCCGCCGAGGAAGCTGTTGACCATGCCGCTGCCCTTGAAACCGGTGACGGGGCGTTGATGTTCCATTGTTCCTTGTGCAGGCGAACTGCCGAACGCGTTTCCGGTCGTGGTCCAGCCGCCGTAGTCACTGTCCTCGAAATCAGCGATTATTATTTCCGGGCGTTCAGCGGCCAGGGATAGCACAGGGAAAAATAAGGCCGTGCTGATGAGAATTGTACAAGCGTGAATACAGACTTTTTTCATATGCATCGATTCCGTTACCTGCCTTTTTGTTCGTTCCAGAGATCAGTGTAGCTGATAAGCTCTATTTCTTTTTTCAGGATCATGGATTTGACTTCTATACTAGTCAGGGCCGCAAGTTCCGCCGCGCGGTGTTTGCCGACTCCGCCGCCGGGGAAGATATGGTTCGGCCTTGTATGGATGAGCGCGTTCTGTTCCGGCGAATCGATGCCCACATGGTTGACCCAGAGCCAGAGCCCCGGTTCGAGCTCTTCCAGTTGTTTGGCTGCCCGCTCGGTCTTTTCCTCTTCTGGGGCCATATATATGCCGGGAAACCGCTTTTCATTCATCATGCCGGAAATAGGAAGGTCATATTCCCTGCCGAGTTTTTTGAATATATCCTCGATACCCGGATAGCTGTTGTAGCCCAGATAGTGAGTGTCGAGATACTGGACATTGACACCGTGTTTCAGTGCCAGCTCGATTTGTGCCCGGAATTCTTTCTCGATCTCGTCGAGTTTGGGTTTGTTGGCGAACAGTTCCTCGGGATAGCGGAATAGGAACCCGTTTTCATCAACCAGCGATGACACCTCGCTCCACGGCAGGACCGGGCGCCAGCGGTAGCCCCGCCATTCTGCGATAAGGCAGAGGTGCACCCCTATACACCAGCCGGGATTTTTCCTGCATAGTTCGGCTCCAGCCTCGAACCATGGGGCAGGAGACTGCATGGCGGCACAGGTAAGGACTCCCTCGTTGAACGCTTTTTCGAAAGCCACGAGTGAACCCTGTGTCATGCCGAGATCGTCGCCGCGGACAATAAGCCTGATCTTCTCTTCTGCGGCTGAGGTGTTTACCAGAAGCAGCAGGATGAAAAGGGAAAGCAGGATGCCGGAAATACAGTTGTGTTTCATGGGACACGCCTCCTTTGTGAGGGTGTTACGGTGGCTTTGGCGCTTGTCGTTACTATGTGTCAAAACCGGTCGTTCTCTGTAACGCGTTCTTATGCAAATTGCCGGATGGATATGCAGTCTGTCAAGGAAAAGTTTCAGCCGATGGTTGTGACTGTGCTGCCCTGAACTCAAAGTCGTATTCTGGATTGCCGCGTATCCATGTTAGCCTGATAACATTTGATTCTGTTGCAGCTACAGCCTATATTATCAGACACATACATTACAAGGACATGTGGTTACAATGAATACTGAATTTTTATCGATAGGCGGCTATGTTAAAGCATCCTCCTTCAGTTTTTCCGGAGGAGCAACAGAATACTATTTCATGATCGACTCGAAAGAGGATGTCAGTTTCGAGCATGAACTGAAAAATATTTACAACACCTATGTCGAGGCCATGAAAGAATGCGGCCTCTCTGGTTATACCCTTGTTTTCTCCCGTATTTATGTCAGCGATATTGCCAACCAAAAAGATATGATCCGTAACTCGGCAATTTTCAGGGAATTGAAAATGGGTGCTGTTTCGGTTATTCAGCAGTGTCCTGTTTACGGCGGCGATATCAAGATACTCATGTATCATATCAAACCCGGCAATACCGCTCTCAACAAGAAAACATTCGACTGTAACGGCGAAAAACATCGTAACGGCGCGTTGATAAAAGGCTCGTTTTACGAACTTCTCTGGGTTGCCAATTTTTACGGGATAGGGGCGTTCGATTCATATGTGCAGACCACGGAGATTTTCGAGTCTTTCGATCATGTTTTGGACGACAATGGCCTGACATTGCTCGACAATACTGTCAGGACATGGATATATGTCCGCGATGTCGATAACCATTACAAGGGGATGGTCGAGTCGCGAAAAGAGTATTTCGAACAGAACGGCCTTACGCCGGAAACACGTTATATCGCCAGTACAGGCATCGAGGGCTTTTCGAACGAGGTTGATTCCCTTGTCGCGTTCGATGCTTATGCCGTGAAAAATCTCGTTCCGGAGCAGATCGTGAGGATGGAGGCTCTCGAGAACCTGTCTCCCACCATTCAATACGGTGTCACGTTCGAGCGTGGAACCCGTATCAGGTATGGCGACCGTTCGCATCTTCATATTTCCGGCACAGCGAGTATCGACAAGCACGGGAATGTGCTGCATCTGTCTGATGTAAAGAAACAGGCAAAGCGCACTATCGAGAACATCAAGGCGCTTCTCGCTCCGCATGGCGCCGGGATTTCGAATATGGCATACATTATCGGCTATGTCCGGAATCTCAAGGACAGACGTAAGGTTATGGATGTGCTCAAAAAAGAGATACCCGAGAACATCCCATTGATCCTGCTCGAAGGTGCTGTCTGCCGTCCCACATGGCTGGTCGAGCTTGAGGGTGTGGCTATTATTCCCGATTCCTGTGACTATCCCCCATTTTTCTAAGGTGGCATAACAATGGCCCGTTTTTTTATTATTCTATTATTGCTCTTTTTCGTGACTGCCTCGATAGTCGCGCCATTCCGTGTTGTGTCAGCGTCGATGGAGGACACCCTGCTTGTCGGCGATGCGTTTCTTGCACTGAAATACCACTATGGGATACGGCTGCCGATTCTCAACACGATGCTTGTGAAACTCTCCGATCCTGCTCCCGGCGACTTGCTCATTTTTCAGCATCCGATCGAGAAATCGCAGGTCTATGTTAAACGCTGCATTGCGGTTGCTGGCCAGACTGTCGAAATCCGCGAAAAGAAACTGTTTGTTGACGGTGTCGAGGTGCCGCTTCCTGAGACTGGCAAGCATGGAGACGATTTTGTGTTCAAGAAAGGCGATTCGGGTAAGGGTAAGCGCGATTTCCTCGATCCTGTCAAAATTCCCAAATCCTCCATTTTCGTCATGGGTGACAACCGGGATTTTTCAATCGACTCGAGGATCTTGGGGCCGATTCCGCTCGATCTTGTTCGCGGCAAGGTCGGGCCTGTATTCTGGAGCCATGCGAAAGCCGATTCTCTCGGCAACAAAGGCGGCATCCGTTTCGAGCGGATGTTCAAGCAGGTGAAATAAGGCAATTAATCGATCATACCTGCAATAAAAAAACGCGGTCATTCTGGCCGCGTTTTTCTGTATAAGTTGTCGGTCCAACAGAAATTTAAATGCCATACCACTTGCATGTATTGTCCCTGAACAGCTTGTCAAGAATATCACCGGGCAGGTCAAGTCCCCGTACCGGTTCCTCTCGTTCGTCGATTGTAAAATCCTCTGCGGTGGAAAAATAGCGGTAATCGTCCCGATGAGTCTCGCTGATTCGGGCCATGCGCGTATCGATATTGTCCGTGCTGCTGACTATTATATCGGTTGCATAAAGAACGCGGTCCTGGTATTTAATCAGGAAATCCCGAACTTTCTCCCTGTCCTGCACCTTGAAATGAATGATCCTTGCCGCCATATCAACCGCGAAATTCGGGTGCTTGTCAAGGCAGACGGCGATCCTGTCGGTATCGTATTCAAGACTTCCGAGATGACAGCCGATGACAGTCAGTCCCGGATGTTTTTCCAGCATACGGTCGCGGGCCGCGATCTGCTCTTCATAGGATGGTATCTCAGGGTGCTTGTAGGCATGGTATTCTGGATGGTTTTTGAAGTAGTTCCGGTCGCCGTTGACAGTCATATCCTCGAGCGGCAGCCAGCAGTTCCTCGGTTCTCCCAGATGGCAGACCAGCGCCTTGCCGCATTGCTCGATATAGTCGAGAACGGGATCGAAACGGGGATCGTCTATCATAACGTAACTGCCATCGGGATCCTTGAGTTCCATACCGACCTCTTTCCAGATTTTTACTGCGACAGCGCCCTTGTCGAAACTGTCCGCGAGATACTCGATGGCCTTTTCCTCCCAGTCGGGATCATCCCAGTTCTCAAGGTTAAACGAGGTTGCCCAGGAATATATCCCGGGATAACGTTTCGAGAGGTCAGCCGATATTTCCACCTGTTTTTGGAGGAACGACCATCGCAGGCCGTGGGTGCAGATGTTGAGCCAGCGATAGTTATCTTTCCTATTCATGGCTATGAATGCTGATTCCAGCTGGTCGTTCCAGTCCTCGAGGTAGAGATGCGCGTGGGCGTCGATCAAGGCCGATTCTCCCGTTTCGGATGGCTTGGCATTGGGTGCCTTCGTTTCGGACTGTTCGCCGCTTCCACAGGCGGAAAAAGCAGTCAGTAGTAGTGCCGTGGAAAGCAGCGCGATGTACCGGTGTGCCTTTTTCATAAGTTAGCTCCTTATCGGTGTTTCATCATACATACAAAAAGATCGATTCCATAACAAGAAATTATGAAGAAAGTTTAAAATTCACGAAAGGTGCTTGCTTCGGGTAAATCACTGCTGTACTATGTAAAAAACAATCAATAACGAGAACCCGGGAGAATATTTTTGCTTCGTCACAATCATTTTCGGCTTATTGTGTTCTTTTGTGCTGTGCTGTCCGCTTTATTTGCCTTTTCATGCTGTTGTTTCGATAGAGACGGCGCTCTCGAAATCGTCAAAAATGGCTGTTCCGATTACCGGATAATTATCAGCGCGAATGCCTCGCGGACATCCGTGCATGCCGCTGTCGAACTTCAGCGATTCCTCTTTGAGATGAGTGGCGCGGAGATCCCCATTTATACTGACCGCATCAAAGAGCGTAAGCGGGAAATCCTCCTTGGCCCCTCGAATCGTTATGATGAAGCCGAGCTTGGTATTAACATTCAGTCACTCGGTGACGAAGGCTATATTCTCAGGAGCGACGGCAAACAGCTTATTATTTGTGGTGGCGACCGTCGCGGCACACTTTACGGCGTTTACGGGCTTCTCGACGATCATCTCGGCTGCCGCTGGTTCACCGCAGACATCAGCCGAATACCTTCCATGCGAACGGTAACGATACCGATTCTTGATGAGACACGGGTGCCGAAAGTCTCATACCGCGAACCCTACAGCTGGGAGGCGTTCAACGGCGACTGGGCGGCGCGGAATCGCATGAACCGAAACAGCAGGGATGGCGGCCTTGCGGAACGTCATGGCGGCAAGGTGGAGTGGGTGGACGGAATGTTCTGCCATACTTTTGCTAAGCTTGTCCCGCCGGGGAAATATTTCGCATCGCATCCCGAGTATTTTTCCATGATAAACGGTCGTCGAAGAAAAAATCGAAGCCAGCTCTGCTGTACGAACGAAAAGGTCATTGAAATTGTCACCGAGGGTGTTCTGCAGGCGTTCAGAGAACATCCCGAGGCCGATGTTGTCTCGCTTTCCCAGAACGACTGGTTTAACTACTGCGAGTGCCCGAAATGCCAGGCGATTGCCGAGGAGGAGGGCAGCCAGATAGCACCGGTTCTGCTCATGGTTAACCGTGTGGCCGAGGCTGTCGAAAAGGAATTTCCGGGCAAGATTGTGGAAACGCTCGCCTACCAGTGGACTCGCAAGCCGCCGAAAACGATCAGGCCGCGTCACAATGTCGTGATACGGCTCTGCACGATCGAATGCTGCTTTTCCCATCCGCTAAACAGCTGTGACAGCGAGGAAAACCGTGCATTCGCCGATGATCTCAGGGCCTGGTCGACAGCCTGTGACCGCCTCTGGGTCTGGAATTACTGTACCACTTTCACGCACTATTTCCTGCCGTACCCAAACCTCAGGGTGCGTGACGACAATATCCGCTTTTTCGTCGATAACAATGTGACCGCGATTTTCCAGCAGGATATTTACTCGAACCCGAACGGCGAATTGTCCGGTCTTTCGACCTGGCTCAACGCACGTCTTCTCTGGGATCCGGGATATGATGAGGACAGGGCGATTAACGAGTATCTCGATGGCGTTTACGGCCCCGCGGCCGAACCGATACGTGCCTATATCGATCTTCTACATGACGAGATTGAGCATCATAATATCCACATGGGTGTCTGGCAGGGGCCGGATGCCGAGTATCTGACTGACAGGCTTCTCGCCAGTGCCGACTCACTCTGGAATGAGGCGGAAACGCTTGTCCGGGAGGATGATATCAGGCTGGAACGTGTGAAAATCGACCGCCTGAGTGTCGATTATGCGATCCTTGCCCTGGGGAAAAATCGCGGTAATGCCTGGATAGTCGACCACGATAATCTGACTGCCGATATCGACTCAAACTATCTGGACCGTCTGGACCGTTTCTGCAAGACGGCCGAATCAGCCGGTGTGATCAAGCTCAGGGAATACGGCTACAGTGTCGATGAGTATCGCAAGGACATGGAAAAAGCGTTTCATTCGAAGAAATTCAGCTATATCAGCCCACGGAAGAAGAAAGGTGCCTCGGAAGGGCTCCGTTATCGCTATTATGAGGGCAGTTGGAGAAAACTGCCGAATTTTTCAAAGCTTACGGCTGAAAAGATCGGCGTTGTCAATCGACTGAAACTGCCTTTTAACTGGACAGAGGATGCCGATGTCGATATTTACGGCTTCATGATCGATGGTGTTATCACTGTTCCAACCGACGGTGTCTATACCTTTTTCATCAAATCGGACGGCTATACGGAGCTTCGTGTCGGCGGGAAGAAAATCAACGGCAACAGCGGCCGTGATCCGGTGCGCGAGCGTTCCGGATTTATTGCGCTCAAGGCTGGGCACTATCCGGTACAGGCATTGTTTTTCACCCGCGAGGGAGGGAGCAGGCTGGAAATATCCTATGCCGGTCCGGGTATCAGTAAACGAGAGATCACAGCTGATATGCTGAGCCATTGAGTTGCTTGAGGCCCGATCTGCATGGGAAGATAACGGTTTGGAATACATCGAAGTTACATAACTGAAAGAAAAAAGGCGGCCCGAAAGAGCCGCCCTTTTTTTATTACTGATCCTGCATTTCTTTGAGCGTTTTATGATGGCGGTGTGCCTCATAATGCTCCGGCAGGTGGAGCTTGACCTGTTCACGAAGCTCTTTGTCGGAAATAGCGGTCATGCGTCCGTGTTTCTTGTACTGGTCGTCGACCCAGCGGCCGATCTTGACGACATCGATAACTGTCAGACGGTCATCGCCTGTGAGCCCCAGATAGTCGTTGACCCAGAGTTTGACACCGTCGACACCGGTCTTGTCAGTGATAGCGACACGCGGCGGGCGGCCGAGCAGGGTCGTCGTATCAAAGATGTTGTAGATACGTTCGTCACGGTTCAGACCACCGGCATGGATACCGGCACGCGTGGTATTGAAATCGCGGCCTATGAACGGATAGTTGGTCGGGAATTTCACGCCGACCTCGCTTCTGAAATAGTGCGCAGCCTCTGAGATAGCATTGGTGTCTATGTCGCAGAGATCGCCTTTGAGAGCGATATACTCCATGACTGCACCCTCGAGCGGCGGGTTGCCGCAGCGCTCGCCGAACCCGAAGAGGGAGGCGTTGAGCTGGTTGCATCCGTACAGCCAGGATGTTGCCGCGTTGATATGCACCTTGTGGAAATCATTGTGGCCGTGCCATTCGAGCCGTTCCGGTGGAACGCCACAGTCGTTGGTCATGCGATAGATCAGCTTGGGGATGCTCCGGGGCTCTTCCGCGCCGGGATAACTGATACCGTAGCCCATCGTATCGCAAAGCCTGATCTTGACCTTGAGTTCGTCGGGGACCTGCTCGGACATTTCCATGAGTTTTGTGACAAAGGGGATCACGAAACCTTTGAGGTCGGCACGGGTGACATCCTCAAGATGGCAGCGAGGACGTACACCTGTTTCCAATGCCGCTTCGACAACACCGATATAAGTGTCGAACGCTTCCTTGCGTGTCTGGTTCTGTTTGTGGAAAATGTGGTAATCGGAAGAGCTTGTCAGCATACCGGTTTCTTTGAGTCCGGCTTCCTTGACCAGCCTGAAATCGCCCTTGACCGCACGAATCCAGCCGGTGATCTCGGGATATTTCAATCCCTCGGCACGGCATTTATCCATGGTGTCGCGGTCGTTAGGCGTATAGAGAAAGAACTCGGTCTGACGAATAACGCCGTTGGGCCCGCCGATTTTGGACAGGAATTTAAAGATTTCAACCATCTGTTCCTGTGTATAGGGCGGACGTGACTGCTGGCCGTCACGGAATGTTGTATCAGTAATGACCAGATCCCGTTTCATTACATCGCGGAAATCGAACTTGACTTCCTTGCCGTCGATATACTCGACCGCCGGGCCGTCGAATGTAATTTTCGGCGGGATGGAATACGGAAACTTGTCTTCCAGCAGATTGGGTTTGTCAATGTCGATTATCAAATGTCTCTCCTGATAACGTGATGGTCTGATGTGCCAGATGCCGGATCAGACGTAGGTGGCGATAAATTCGACTGCGTCGCCGAGTGTCTGGCATGCCAGCGCGCCGTCCTCATCCATTTCAATATCGAATTCGGCATCGAAACCCGCCATCAGCTCCACCGACTGGATAGACTCGGCGCCGAGGTCAGCGGTAAAACTCTTATCTTCCGTACACTCGGATTCATCGATCGAAAGGATTGTTGCTGTAACTTTTTTGACCCGTGCAAGGACTTCTTCTCGTGTCATGGAAACCTCCCTTATTCTTTTCCATAGATGACAGATAGAATACAGACCGTGAATAAGCTGCCGGTCCGCCAGGTTATTTTTTCAGCATGGCCAGCGAATCACGCCTGACCAGCTTGCTGCGCTCTTCCTTCGTCAGATCATATACCGCCTTGAGAAGTTCCACATCGGCTTCAGTGAGGTCACGTTTCCTCCTGCTTGTCGCCGCGTATGCCGTTTTGAGAAGGCTTTTGTAACCGGCGCCGCGCGAGAAACGGCCGTTGAGGAACCAGGAGAAACTAGGAATGAATTTCGGCATGGGTGCCCCGGAGGCCATCAACAGGCACATGCAGCCAATGGAGCTGCCGGTGTTGAGAAGCGTGCCGATCGAGGTTTTCGTGTGGTCGCCGATGAACGAGCCAATCTTGGTGCTGCCGGTGTCGTAGGTAACTCCGCCGACCTTGACCTCGACACTGCCGTAATCGTTTTTGAGGTCGGAGTTCGTTGTCAGTGCGCCGAGGTTAACCCATTCACAGACATAGGCATGTCCCAGAAAACCGTCATGATATTTGTTGGAGTAGCCGTGAATAATGGCCTCTTCGACCTCGCCGCCGACTTTGCAGACCGGGCCGATTGAACAGCCTTCGCGGATTTTGCCACCAACAAGCTGGGTGCCTTTGCCGATATAGGACGGACCCTCGACACGGGTGTGCGGGAATACCTCGACATCCTCATCGATATAGACCGGGCCGTGTTTTGTGTCGATTACAACTGTCGGATGGATTTCGGCGCCTGGTGCGATGTAGCAGCGGTCCTCGGGGCCGTAAATGCAGGACATCGGGTGCATACTGCCCTCGATGCCTGATTTTCCCATGGCCTCGAAATCGGCAGTGATCGTGTCGGGGTTGTGGATGATCAGGTCCCAGGGATAGGCCATGAGTTTGATGTCAGCATCGGCGACAGGGCATTTTTCAGCCGCAGCAGCCATGAATTCCTCGATGCCGCCGCTTGGAAGTGTCGAGGCGGTGGCAGCAGAAACTTTTGCGATCACAACATCGTCGCCCGCCTTGACAACACAATCGCCGTCGGGGAGCCCGAAGGCTTTGGTTACGAGCACGCGACCATCGACAACGAGAAGATCATCGCCGGCAAATGCCGAAGCATCATTGACAATGACTCCTTCATTGCGTTCTTTCGTCACCGTTTCCAAAATTTCGCGGACGAAGAGAGCTTTTGAACTGTAGGTGCCTGCCGCCCGTCCGATCTTATCACCGAGAGTATCGAAACCGATTTTCAGATCGAACGATGGCCTGAGGTGCGTCAGTGGATACAAAAACTCACTTTTATCTGTATCGAACAGTATCAGTCTCATTCTGTCTATCCTTCCTGCTGCATTTCAAGCGTTTGACGTGAGTATTACATAGTGCCGAGCATGGTCTTGGGATCGAGATGTGCCGATTCGATATCCTTGAAATAATTTACCGTCTTGACCTTGAGCTCGTCCGTGGAAGGATCGTCACAGACAATGATCGCCTTGGGGTGTAGCTGGAGGATAGAGAGTGTCCACATGTGGTTGACACCTTCTTCGACACCGATCTGAAGCGCGCGTGCCTTGTTGTGACCGGTGACCAGGATCATGACCCTGCGGGAATCCATAACAGTCCCGACACCGACTGTCAGTGCCGTTTTCGGAACCTTATTGATGTCGTTGTCGAAGAAACGGGAGTTGGCAATGATCGTTTCCTGGGTCAGGGTTTTTACCCTTGTGCGGCTGACAAGAGAGGAGCCGGGCTCGTTGAATGCAATATGACCGTCAGGGCCGACACCGCCAATAAAGAGGTCGACACCGCCATAGCTCTTGATCTTTTCTTCAAAGCGGGCGCATTCGGCGTCGAGATCGGAAGCGTTGCCGTTGAGGATGTTCGTGTTCTCTGCGGGGATATCGATGTGATCGAACAGATTCGTTTTCATGAAAGAGTGATAACTCTCAGGATGATCCTCTGGAATGTTGACATATTCATCCATGTTGAACGTTACGACATTTTTGAAAGAAACCTTGCCTGCCTTGTGAAGCTTGACAATTTCCTTGTACATACCGACCGGGGTGCCGCCAGTGGGGAGGCCGAGAACGAACGGCTTTTCGGGCGTGGGGTTGAAACTGTTGATCTCCGATACCACAAGCGCTGCGGCCCACTTACTGACGGCATCATAGTCTTCCTGAATGATGACTCTCATACATGTCTCCTCTGCTATGAAGTATGAATAGATACAGTATGTTATGCCTGAAGGACACGCTCGGAGCTGTACGCCGTAAGCGACGTGATACAAGCGTAGAAGACGCTGTAAGGAGGGGCGAGCGCGTGATACAAGAGGCGTCCATACATGAACGTCTATCAAAACGATAGAATTAGCAATATAGCGCTTGAAAATCGAAAATCAAGTAAAAACATTATAGATGAATATATAAAAAATGTGCGACGCTTTTTGTTTCAACGCCGCACGTGTATTCATGGTAATATGACCGCTATGGATGACGCCAGTTCAACGTCCATAAGATCCGTATTTGAGGCAGAGTTCGATATATTTTTCAACCCGTTCAGGTG
Source organism: Candidatus Latescibacterota bacterium (assembly GCA_963668435.2). Taxonomy (GTDB): domain Bacteria; phylum Latescibacterota; class Latescibacteria; order Latescibacterales; family Latescibacteraceae. The sequence goes on along the minus strand of CAXXSC010000008.1, from coordinate 968,557 downwards.
AAACATCGGCCTGTATGATGTGGGCTGGTGAGATCATGTAACCGCCGTTTTCGCCGAGGACAGCAATCTTTTCCCGTATGTCATTTTCCAGTTCCGCATCACTGCCTTTCGGCAGGAGGTCCTGTTGGTCGATTGCCCCCCCAGAATACGAATTTGCCGCCGAAACGGTCCTTGAGATCGCGGGGGCCATGACCGGGAACGCCCGGCTGTACGGGATTGAAGACCTCAAAACCGACCTCGTGAATATCATCGAGCAACTTACTCACCGCGCCGTCACAATGCAGGATAGGGATGATCTCCGGATTTGCCGACCTGAAAATTTCGATACTGCGGGCATAGTATGGTTTCAGTAATTCGTTGAACATGCTGGGAGACATCAGAAGATCGGTCTGTGAGCCGAAATCGTCACCGAACCAGATTGCATCGACACCACGCCTGATAAGTTCGATACCGATCTCTGTCTGGAAATCGGCGCATGCCTTGAAAAGCGGGCCGAGGTATTCTGCACCCATCGCCATATCGAGCAGGAGTTTCTCGAATCCTACAAGCTGGTGGGCAAGGCTGAAAATGGTGACCTCGATATCGCCGATGATCACATAATTGTTCTTGTACTTTTCCACAAGCCGCTCGACATCCTTATAGCGGCCGGGAGCATGCGGATCGGGAAATGTATACGCTGCGACATCGGATGGGCTTTCGACATGTGCCAGCGGATAATCGACAACCTCGACATAAATATCTCCCTGGCGCATCCGCATGTTGTACTCGTTGAGCCAAGTGCCGTCCTCGTCTTTCTGCACTGAGAAGGATGAGGCGACAGAGGCGCCCGTAACGACCACATCGCATCCCATTGCGGTCCTGATCTCGTTGCCGCTGATGCGGTAGGTGACATCCTCATAGAGATTGTCAGTGTAGCGGGCCTTGATGCCGAGTTTTTCGCCGAAATGATCGAGAAGCTGACGGCAGAGTTCGAACTGGATCGGCACACGGTCAGGCAGGCCTGGAATTTTTCTGAATGCTCTGAGAACCCTTTCTCTCGCGGTCATTGCGCCTCCGTGCAAGCGGGTTGTACTGTACTATAGTTATAATATAATACGCCGCCCGTCACCCGCGGTCAAAGGTTTTTGCCAATGTCCGGAGGATACGTAATTGCCGTGAGGCAGTTCTTCCTGTTTATCGTGGCATATATAGCGGGAAATGCCTATACTGTATCCATAAACGAAACATGGATTCTTTCACCAATATCATTTGAGAGGAGAGCGCTACATGGCAACATTGCTTGTCCTTCAATGCAGCGGACGGCGCAAGGGATACACCGCCGGCCTCAAGAACGCTGTCGTCGAACACCTGAGTGAACGATACGAGGATCTGACTATAGAATCACATCATCTGCACAGCTTCAAGTTCGGCCCCTGTACGAGCTGTTTCAGCTGTATCAAGAATGTCGGCGGCGGCTGTGTGCTCGATGATGACTGGGGCAGGAAAGGTGAGGGCGAACTCTATAAGGCGTTCAAACGTGCAAACGGGCTTCTGATTGTCGATCCGGTCCACAGCTGGGGTGTGACCGCCATAGCACGGACTTTTTTCGAGCGTATCTATCCCACGTTCTGGGAGGGCACACCATACGGCCTTCCGTTCGCGTCCATATCCTGCGCCTCGAATCAGGGATTCATGTACAGGGCCACCGAGGAGTTCTGTAAACTTTCTGCTAGCCATGCTTTCAAATGGATCGGCGGCCTTCCTGTGCACGCTGCCTATTACGAGGCGGCAAAAGAGGACGCGAAGTTACTGGGAGAAAAAATCGCCGAGGCTGCTCTTGCCGATGCGGCGGAAGGCAGGAAGAAGCTTAGCGACGAAGAGATATTCACCCATTATAACGGCACGCCGTGGGACATTATCGACGGCTATCTTCAGAACCTGACCAACAACACTTTCGATTATGAGCAGGCGGTTCCTGTTCTGGCTCTCCGGTCGGGTACAGTTGACCGTCACGAAGCGAAAGAGTTGCTCGAACAGGTCTGCGAACATCTAAAGAAAGCGCTCGACCTCTATCATGGCGGTGACAGAGACGCGTGTGCCCTCGAGCTGGCAAAGACGGCGAAATTCTGGACTCACGGCAGTTACAAGCAGTATTGCGAAGGAATTACTGTAACAATTGAAATTCCTGAGACATACCGCCCGCTTGACGAGCTCGCTGACGAGGAATGATGTTCTCTGGTGTTACACGAAAGCCTGTGACTGATATTTGGTCTGACAATATTCTCTGAATCACAGCTTGTGTTGTTTTGATTAGGCACAAAGATGTTCTGCTGAAAACAAAACTCCCGGCATGTTATTGAGCATGTCTGGGAGTTTTTTGTGGATAATGCGGTATTTATTACATGGCTGTTCAGAACCAGAGCTTCCAGGCATCTTTCAGAAAAAGCGTGCCGAACAGGAGGAGGAAACTCCCGCAGACAGCGAATACTGTTTTTTGGAACAGCACGCCGAAAATATGCTTCCCTTTATAGGATGCCGCCGAAAGAAAATAGAACCAGACAAAGTCGCAGGACCAGTGGACCACCGCAAAAATCATGACGCCGGCCAGTCCGAATGTCACCGCCTTGGTGATCAGCGAGGCGCCGACTGTCGCCCACCAGACAAGGAAATAGGCATTGCCGAGGCTCAGGAAAATACCGGCGGACAGAGGTTTTGATGCTCCGGTATGATCGATTTCTCCGGCATTCCTGATGCTTTTCAGCATGTCGAAGCCCATGAAGAGCAGGAACGCGCCGCCGAGGGTGAATGTCCCCGCCCTGACCATTTCGATCCTCAGGAAATCGCCAATGCCGAAATAGATCAATGCCATGAGTGGAAACTCGACAATTCCATGTCCGAATGCCACGAGGGCTCCGGCATGAGGTGATCGTGTGCCCGATCCGACTGTCGCCGCGGTTATCGGGCCTGGTGCAAGAACGCCGGTGAGCGAGATGATGACAGCCTGCAGAAGAAAAAGAAGCATTACATGTCCTTGATAATCGATGTGTAGCTGTTTAATTACGCGGGCCGACCGTGCTCAGATCGATATCCAAGAAACCGATATCATAAGCCGGTGATCCTGCCTTGAGTGAGTAGTCATGGCTCGCCGGATCGGTAAACATCGGGTCGGCTATCACCGAGTGCGTATCCTGTCCGCGTGCCTGCCATTCCTCGAATGTCCACTCCTTGAACATCACCGGTTCACCCGCAGTGTTGAAATAGCAGTTGTAGTCGAGCACGTATTTATCGTCCTTCCAGTTGCTGCCGAGAAGCGGCCCTTCGGTCCAGTAGACGATGTTGCGCTCGAAAGTGAAACTGATATGCTCCTCCATGCGTGTCCTTATGATCTGGCCCTGTTTCGCGTTCACAAAAATATTGTTGCGGATTATGTTCTCACGGCCGTAATGCTGGTGGAAGCCGCCTGATTTCGTGTCATGCACCACGTTGTTCTCGATCAGGATGTCAGTCGATCCCTCATCGGTGTAAATACCCCAGCCGCCATAGCCGTAGGATGAGATATCGTGGAAGTAATTGTTCCGGATGATCGTTCCCGGCTGAAGCCCCAGATTGTAGTTGCCGCCCATATCGCTGAGCATACCGCGCCCGATATCGTGAACATGGTTGAACTCGATGATGTTCTCTTTCGTGTCTGTTTCAGCGTAACCCCATGACCAGCCGTTAGATATACCGGTATAATAGGTGTCGTGAATGTGGTTGTGGCCGATAAGGTTCTGGCCGCTCCTGAAAATGATGACGCCGCAGGCGGGGGAGAACACCTCTCCGATATCGTGTATATGATTGTCCGTTACAGTGTTATGATGTGTCTTTTCGCGCTCGTCTTCACGGGTAACACATTCGCCGATCTTCACACCGCCTGCGCCGAGGTCGGACATTTCGCAGCCGACAATCTGGATGTTGCTGCAGCCGCGGCTGAATTCGACAGCGTAGTTGCCATGATGTGAAATCGTGCAGTTCTCGATGCGGATTGATTTTGCACCCTCGCCGAAAATTACTCCGGGAATTGTATGCGCGGCCTGTGTATCGGCATAGCCTTCAGAGGGGATGTTCCAGTCGCTGAACAGGAATTCGAGGTCGCACAGATTGATGTTCTCGACATATTCACCCTGTTCCGGTTTGCCCTCGAAACGGACAAGCTGGGTGAGATAGGGCATGAACGCCTCTTTCTCATTGGGATTTTCGCCGGGAAGCGCAATGTAGGATACAGTCCCGGTCTTTGTGTCGAGATACCATTCACCTGGATTGTCAAGGCCCTCGCGGATATTTTCGATCCAGTAGCGTGCATCGTTTTCGTGGTTTGAGGGGCGGCACTGGCGCGAGAGCGTGATGATTTTCTTCGCGCTGTCGATACGCTCGATATACATGCGGAAATCAGCCCATTTCTGGAGTGCGATGACCTCGACACCTGTCTGCCTTGCCCAATCGGCCTTGATATCGTCGCCGCGATACTTAAACTGGGCTTTCGGGTCCTTTGATATGGGGCCGTCGACCATAAAATAGCCGTCATTCGGGATTCGCGCCCTGATCCTGCGTTCACCGCCTATGAAAAGCTGGTTGAAACTCATCTGTCCACGGGTGGCGCCGGGAACTTTCGCAGTCCAGACACCGTCTGCGTCTTTTTGCCAGCCACTGATCACCTGGGCGCCTATGATACGGACACGCTCGCCGGGGTAGGACCGGTACGTGACAGGGCATTCTGCCGTGCCGTTGTCTGCCGCGGTCAGGGTGAGAGGTGAGGGAAGGATATAGTCGCCCTCGCGGATATAGACCGTAATGGCCTTTTCCTGTGTGCCTTCCTCCAGTTTTTCCCTGACAAGTTCCTGCGCCCGCTGAATGCTGAGCACAGGCCCTTCATAGGCCATGGCGTTACTTTCATCCTTGTCGCCCAGCCAGTCATCGTTGCCGTCCTGTGCAACATAAATGGCGATTTCCTTGTTGGGTGAACCACAGGAAACCATGAAAAACGCTGTAATCACTATTGCTGCCAGAAACCTTATGAAACGCCCCTGCATGATAATCTCCTCCCGGCGTCACAGTGTGAGAAACCTGCCGTTAATTCGATTGAGTGTATATAAATAGTATTATTTCATGATGCTGTTAAGAAATGCGATCTCTTCTTTCACCTGGAAAGAACCGCCGCCGTCATGGTAATTGTAGCGCCAGACACGTATGTCTTTTTCCGCACGATAATGGTTGAATGCGGCATAGACTGTCGAGGGTGGACATATATCATCCATAAGACCGACAGAGAACAGGGCTTTGGCCTTTGCACGTGTCGCAAAATTGACACCGTCGAAATAGGAAAGTGTCTCGAAAACGGTATCGATCTTGTCGCGGTGAACCCTGAGATAATTGGCGAGTTCAAGGTAGGGTAGTTTGTCGGTTATTTCGGTCGCACGGCGGTAATGGCAGAGAAACGGGACATTTGCCATCATGGCCTTGACCGAGGGGACAAGCCCCGCGGCTGCAATACTGATACCGCCGCCCTGACTGACACCTCTGACCGCGATACGGTCTTCATCTATTGCATCGAAAGATGAGGCAGCCTCGATCGCTCGCACAGCGTCAGTGAAAACGCGGCGGTAGTAATATGTTTTCGGAGATAGTACGCCCTTTGTCATAAAACCGGGATGCTGCGGATTGCCGCCGGGCTCATCAATATCCGCGGTATCGCCGTGAAGCCAGGTGCTACCCTGTCCGCGCGTGTCCATGACAAGATGGGCGTAGCCTGCTGTCGACCAGACAAGCCAGTCGGTGGGAAAACCTCTTCCGCCGCCGTAACCTATATATTCGACCACGCAGGGCAGTTTTCCGCTTCTTTTCCGGGGAAGCATGAGCCAGCCCTTGATAGTCTGACCGCCGTAGCCTGCGAAACTGACATCAAATATGTCAATGAGTTCGAGACCGTAATCGACAGGAGTGAATAATGCATCAAGCGGCTGTTGTCGTGAATCATCAAGGGTGTCTTTCCAGAACGTGTCGAAATTCTCTGGTTCAGTGCGTTCAGGTTTGTATTGTTGCAGTTCATCTTCGGAAAGGTCGTAAAATGCCATGTGCTTGCTCCTTATACATTATGAAGTATAATAATCATTGATGTAATAAAAGACGCTCACGGTACATGGGGCAAGGCAATTCTTGTATCCTGGATATTTAAGGAATTTCTTTGTATTCATTTACGGGAATGATTACTTTCAAAAAAGGTAGGATACTGAAATAATAACATGAGGTGTTATATGGCTGTAGTAAGCAAAACAATCGAATTCGAGACTGATGGCAATGGGGAAAGCATCGATATTACCGGCGATCTTGCGGAAAAGTTAAATGAAAGCGGATTGAACAACGGTGTTCTGACAGTATTTGTGCCGGGTGCGACAGGTGCATTGACAACAGTTGAATATGAACCGGGCCTCATCAGGGATATGAAAGACCTCTGGGCGCGTCTCATTCCCGAGGGGCCGGCCTATTATCATGACCAGACCTGGCACGATGGCAACGGACATTCTCATCTGCGAGCGACTCTATTGGGACCGTCGATCTCGATCCCGTTCTGCTCAGGCGCACTGACACTGGGGACCTGGCAGCAGGTGGTATTCATCGATTTTGATGTTAGGTCGCGTCGAAGGCGGCTCGTGCTGCAGTTTATCGGAGAATGATGACTGTGAACTGGGTGTTGACGTAATAACCGTCAGGAGAAAATCATGACTTTATCATCTACTCGAAAAATTAATGTCCCCGCGGGGGCAAGTCTCAATAAAGATGAGTACCGTGCGTTTCTCGAAGATTCCGCTTCGCTGATTGCCTCACACGCTCAATATTTTTCACCGGATGAGGGTGGTGATTCACTGGAACTCGCACATATGATACCTTCGATTCCAGAAACAGTCATATGTCTATATCTCGGCATTAACGAAGCTGTCTGCAACAAGGCGCTGGTAACGCCGTTTCTGGTTCATCATGCACATAAAAATGTGTTCGCATTCGATCCTGATGTTTATCCGGGAGGAAAAGATGTCCCTGATGGCACTGTCGATACACGTGACACTCTTCCCGGCTTCCAGCCGCCGAACAAGAGCTGGCCAGAACACTGGACCTATGTAATGATTAATGAAAATGACTGCGGATATCGTGATCTGTGGGAGACACGCGGATATATTGACATGATAGCGGCAAAGTTTGAGGATTTTACGGTTCTCAGTTCTCCACAGGAAAGCCGTATATGCTTTTTCATCGATGAGAAGGCGTTCGATCATCCGGTAAACAAGGGGCGTTACTACCTGATATCTGCCAGAAAAAAAGGCGATGCCTCAGCTCACGAGTTCAAGGTGCCAGAGGGTATGGAGGGGGAGACGAAAGGTCTCGTGCCGGTTATTCTCGAACAGGGGGAAAAGATCTATGTCGCGACAGCTGACTTTTCACCCTGCCCGCATGCGTGGTCGAATATTCATGATGAAAACGAGCACTTTGCGGTCGTAAATGAAAACTCCGCTGTTCCACTCGATCTCATTGTCAGGAAACCGGTTGTAAAAAAAACGTATGCCTCAAAGCTCATTCCGGCAAAAGGAAGCGCAGATAATACGACAGACTGGTTTTTGAGAGGCAGGAAGATTGTGAGAACACCATTGCTCGAAGGTTTGTTCAAGGGATAATAAGAACGCATCAGTGACAAAAATGGGCAAAAAAACGGGACTCGAAAGAGCCCCGTTTTTTCTATCTGTAGATAATCGATTACCAACCGAGATTCATCTTCACGAAGAACGATGAAGTCTTGTAATCCTCAAACTGGCGATCCGTTTCCTGGTAGCCGAACTGGTCGAACGTGTAACCGATGGCACCCCAGACACGGTAACCGAAGTAACCGCTGTGGTTCTGGAGCTGAAGGGTGTAGGTCGAACGTTCGTAATCGTTCTGGGACTGGACATAGTCAACATAATTCAGCGGAAGACCGGGTAAACCCTGGAATCCAAGAGCGATGTCAGTATTATCAGAGATGATGTATTTTAACATCACAAGAGGAATACGCATCAGGTAATGATCGAGAGGCTGAAGTGATTCGGAACGGACTTTCTTGAGCAGCCTGAACTTGACACCCGGCGAGAAAACAAAGTTTCCGAACTGCCTCGTGTAGACGATTTTGTTGACCATCGCCATTGTGGAGAGAACGTCAAACGGCTGATAGCTTCCATCGTACATGTCGCCTTCGATCTGTTCGTTACGCTCGAAACGGATATGGTTTTCAAGGGTGATGGAAGGCACCGCCCTGATTTTCGATTCGAGGAACAGACGGTTGACACTGGAGTTCCTGTACTCGAGTTCGTCAAAATACAGGTCGCGTTCGTAGCGCCCCTTACTTGACTGGATACCAGGCTCGAGATACTGTTCTTTCATCTGCTCTTTAACCCGGATATAAGGATCGCGGAAGTTATCCTTGATCTTTTCATAACGATACTCGGCGTAAAGTTTGCCAACATGGAAAACATCGTAGTTAAGGATGGCTTTCACGTAATCGTTATCGGTTTTCGAAGAGGTTCCAACACCGCCAGTTTTCATTGAACCGGCAATCAAGTCGATTGTCTTGATCGGAGAGACCCTGAAGAAGTAATGATGGCCCTGACGGTCAAGATCGTAAGGCGTATCGAGTTTCATGTCATCTTCACGGAAGTCGGGAACCGTATTGTTGTTATAGTCATTTCCAAAAACAAAATCGTCGGGATCGATATCGAACATGAAGAACGGTTCGTCATAATCAGGAAGGCTGTTGTTGTTCTTGTTGTTATCGGAAATACCATCATTATCGGCATCGTTACCGGGGAACACACCATCGGGGTCCTCGGTAGATAGAATTCGGTAACCGACTGTACGCTGAGTCAACATCGTATCGGGATACGAATCACCGTCATCGTTGTCCTCAACCATATTGACACGCGAGAAACGGTTGCGCGAACTGGGTGCGTTGGTACCGTAGGCAGCGTCATCTGCGGCAATATTGAAATAATCCATGTAGGGTTTATAGTTTTTACCCATCTTGAATATTTCAGCGTTGAAACCGAACATTTCCCAGTCTTTCTGCGCAACCAGGTAATATGCGTTATCAGATTCTGTAAAACGACCGCCATTGCGGGGTTCCTGATTCGCGATGGATGTAAGGGGAGAACCGGTTCCGGGAGCACCCTCAGCGAACATGTAATGATTGTCGTTCTTGACAAATTCACCGCGGATTTTGAAACCACGGTAATTGAAGTCGGCATCTAAACCATACAGAACGGTAGCAACCTGGAAACCAAAGTTAAGGGTGACTGTCCTGATATTCGATTTGTCTTTGATGTTGCCATCACACTGTGCAACCGTTCGCCAGTATGTCGAGTTATACCAGGATGTGGGTTTACCTGTAGAATCGTGACCACCTGACGATTCGAGCGTATAAATCATAGCAGTCTGAATGCGATAATCGTTGGCGACTGTTGTAACAGCCTCAATGCTGTATACGGTATCCGTGATACTGCCGATATCGAATGTGTAAACAAGCATTTCAGTGCCGTCCGCGGAAAGCGGCTTGCCTGCCTGCTCGATAAGCTCATAATACTCGTTAGAAAGTTTTGCATCGAACTTATCAGGGACGGCCTCGATGTTATTACCCCTGATGTAGTCGTTAAGGTAAATATAGTCGGCATACTTGTAAATTCGCTCGGAAACACTGTGGAAATCATGCTCGGGGCCACCGACCTTGACCGCATTTTTTGGCTCTATATAGGGCTGTTCGAGAATGTCGGTAAGGGCGCTGATTCGGTCGCGTGAAACATCGTCGCGAATGATGGAAGGGATGATGTCGTCACGGAACTTGCCATTGATTTTCAGGCGAATGTCATAAACAACCGGTCCGCCTTCATTATCGTTGGGAGAGTCATCAAGGAACCTGACCGCAACCATCATAGGCGTCGGTGTGTAGTTACTGACCGTTCCACGCCATTCGTTACCACGCTGACGGTTGCCCTGGACACCATAGGATGTTGCATAGGTGGCGCCAAGTGTCAGCACACCGAATTTATGCCTCATGCGGCCGCCGCGAAGCATGACGCCGCCTCGGCGAACAAGGTCGTTAGATGTAGCGGTTGCCAGCTCATAGCGGCCGTAAGCTCCGAGAGGAACGGAACTGATCAGCTTGACCTGCGTGTTCTTGGACTGGAAGTCAATTGAAAAACCGTCCATATTAGGAAGCGAGAGCGTGAGAGGTGTGAAAGCTGTTCTGAGAGCACCTGCACCGGTAATGGAGACTGCCCAGTCGTCAGTGCCTTCTCTTGCAACCCAGACACCGTCAATAAAAGCGGTTTCCTTACCAGAAGAGTTGATATATTTATACGGCATATCGACATACGATGTTTTCGTGCCGCTGACAATCTCACGCCAGATATTGGCGTTGACACGCATCTTGGAAATCCTGTCGCCGAAACTGTTGTAAGACCATTTACGACGGCGCTCCTCAATAATGTTATAAGGCTCGTAATTACGGAAAGAGTAGTTCTGATACCGGTCCTCCATCTCGTAAAATTCGTAGCCCCAGCTCTTGTAAAGATCCTGGTCCTCGCCGAAACTGCCGAGAAATGTCTGGTTCGTATCGTGCTGATAACTCTTTCCAAGGGCCGCAAGACGCTCCTCAGTGCTCATGGAGAGCCATTCGTCCTGGGTTAGTTTTCTCAACTCGTAAACACTTTGCGCTTGTACTGTGCCGGCAAAAGCCAATACAATAGCGAAAAGCATGACACCGCTAACAACTCGCTTCATATTGTCATCCCCACGTAGTTATGATGTATTAGAAAAAATTTCAATAGTTCCCTAAAACAAACCCGAAACTAATATTAGGGCAATTTCAACAGTAACGCAAGAGGAAAGTGCCCTTTTTCCTAAAAAAACATAAAAAAACTCCGTGTTGTGCGCACGGAGTTTTTTTATGTCGCAAATTATGTATCTTCGTGGGTCTACCAGAAAAGTCGCTGTCCGGTTTCCGCCCATGTATGCATGTTCACTCCAAGGCGGTGACGTTTGATTTCTGAGATGTCTTTGACTTTGACGATTTCGCCGTTTCTAATCCAGTAAAGGTCTATCTTTTCAATGTCGCATTCTCCGAGATTACGCTCTTTCGCAATCCTCGTGTAATACATCTCTTTTGGGTCGTGACCCATGATGTAAGTTCCGACTGCGTCGACCTCAAAAATTGAAACACCAGCGATGATGATATTTGTCAGCTCATCGCGGCCCGTGTCGAATCCGCTGCCGTCGCGGCCAATGACACCTTCAACGATGTTGATGTGAGGTTTGATCGCGGAGGCGGAATCGAGAGCGCGCTGAGACCACATTTCATCCCACATCAGGTTGGGACCGACTTTCTTCATGAACTCATTTCTGTTGTCGCGGGAAGCGTTTTTGACTTTTTTGAAAACTTCCCAACCGCCAAGTTTTTCATAATTTGCGTAAGAACCCTCAAAGTCCCAATATTTGAAGCCTGCGGCACGATGTTTGAGGAATGCAGCTTCTACTTTCTGGTAATAATCTTTAACAAAATGTTTGAAGTTAATGTTATAAGACCGCTTACACAGAATTTCGAGCTGATCCCACTGGTTGCAGTAATGACCGTAACCGGTCGGCACCGCACCCTGGAGGTTCTTGATGGAAAGTGTGGTCAGGCCGAGATTGTGGTTTTTCAACTTCGGCATATTGATGAAGAAATTATCAGGATCGCCGATCGGACGTGTCGTCGGGATCTTTTTCCATACGACAGGATCGGGAACTTTATGCCAGTTCAGCTCTTTCTTGTCGTAATGGGAGAATCGTTTGTAATTCGCCTCGATAAGGTCGAGTCCCACCGGATCGAAAGCATCATAAATGCCGGTTTTCCGGTGCATTCGCGTGCTGGAACCACGGCCGCTGGTGATGACATTCGTGTTTCCGAGTTCCCGAAGGCCCTCGTAGAAACCGGTGATGAAATCGGGCGAGGTGATAATACCCACAACAGGGCTCAACACGTTGTCGGGAGTTGTGGTGAAATTGGGCCTGATCATTGTCGATCCGCCCTTGCGGCTTCCCTTGACGAAAAGCTGGGAGACAATCTCTTTACCCTTTTCCTTGAGCTGCGGTCGGGCATCGCTGAAAAATCCCCTACTGTCACGAGAGGAGCTCACATCGGTTTCGATCAGAAACACGGCTCGTGGATTGTTGAGGATTTCCGGCCTGATTTCCGGAATGAAATTCCTGCTTTTTTTCGACTCTATACTATCAAGCGCTTCCATAATGTCGAGGCCTCCGCCGGTGCCGTAAGCTTTCGCATCCATTGGCATGGCAAGAGCACCGAAAGATGTTGCCGCCAGGGCCGCTCCGCCGGTTGCCGTCCTCTTCATGAATTCTCTTCGTTTCATAATATCACCTTTTGTTGAGAAATGGTGTTAGTCACTTTGCGTATCTATGCAAACAATAAATATATAATTCTTATGATTCTATGACAAGTTAAAATCCCGAATCTTCACTATATATTCAACGATTCGAGTGGGAAAAAGTTCACAAAGAATAGTGTTTTTTCTGATTATTATGAAAAAAACGGAAAGGTGCGTGGGGATTTCCGGCTGGCTGTCCTGTTACTCTTTTTCTGCACCGGTCAATCTTCGCCATTTCATGGTTTTTTGTTTGGCGCGCTTGTCCCAGGTGGCTATCATGAGAGTGTTCTTTGTCAAGAGACCAAGCCTGACCTTGACTGCTTTCTGCATACCGGGCATAAGGAAATAACCTACATAGGCACCGTCGGGAGTAGGTGTGATATCGATAATGAGTGCCTGTTTCGCCTGCACTGAATCTGCTGTATATCCCGGGCCTCCTGCAACTTTTGCCACGGCCTTGCCTGCTCCGAAACTGATGTCCACGATAATACCGCGTTCAGTTTTCCACCTGCCGACAATGGGGGTGTAGAACTCCTGCCGCCAGGCGGCCGAACAGGCGCTGCACACCAGAAGTACCAGAAAGACACTCATTATTGGAGTAATAAGCGCTGATATGTGATGTGATAGTTGTTTCATAAAAGACGCCCGGCTGGAAATGATTTCGCTGGCACATAGTATGCTCAATCGATTATACTGTCTTGGATAATATAGTCTTTTTTATACCCTTGCGCGATGATTATCGCTTGAAAAAAAACATCGATTCGCCGTCATTTATCATTGAAGAAAGTCTTGGGGCTGTACAGCGGTTTTCCCGGAATGGAACGTGTTGATGGAAAAAATCGGCAGAAAATCCCATAGCGGCTTTTTGCGGAAAAGCTCACTTTTTATACTCCTCAATAGTGTCAGTGTGGTCTGGGAGGTGGGCTTTACCGGGATAGCGGCCCGTCTGCCCGAGGGGCAGTACGCGACCTCTCTTGCTTTGATACGCCTGTTCTTTATCGTCATTGCCCCGGTTGCCGCGTTTCAGTCGGTTGTGAGCAAGGAGGTTGCCTCGTACACCGTGCTCGGCGAGTTCGGCAAACGGCGCTATTTCGTTACACGTACTTTCCAGTTGAGTACTGTTCTCGCGCTGGTGACAATGGCTGCCGGTCTTATGCTTTCACCGTTTATTGCCGCGCGACTCAGGATTGGCACAGTGCTGCCGGTCATCCTGCTTTTTATTTCAATTATGGCATATTTCCCCATACCTGCTTTCCTAGGCGTCGTGCAGGGGCTGAAACGCTTTTACCTGCTTGCTGTGCTTCAGTCGCTTTGGGGCAGTCTCAGGCTTTTGGCCGGTTTCATAGTCGTGATAGTGCTGTCACAGGGGCTCAGTCCGTTCATGGCGGGCGTTGCGATTGCAACAATCGTGACCTCGCTTGTCGCGGGACTTCCGCTTCGTCAAGTTTTTTCCTGTCCCGCCAAACCAGTCGGCCGTAAGGAAATTCTCCAGTCGTTCAGCCTCGTTATCCCGGTCATTGTGACCTTGTTCTGCGTAACTGTCATGAAAAGCGCCGATGTCGTTTTTGCAAAAAGCTTTTTCAGTGACAGCGCCGCGGATGCCTATGGTTGTGCGGCCCTTGTCGGATCGGGGTTTTTTATCCTCTCGGCGGTTTTTCTTGTCATGTTTCCCCTCGTTTCCGAAGAAAAAGCACGCGGCGGCGATCCTATTGTCTTTCTTGTAAAAAGCTGTCTGTTTGTCGCGGTATTCTCGTCGATCGGTATAGCTGTAACAATATTTATTCCGCGCCTGCCCATGTATATCGTAACCCTCGGCAAAGCCATTTCCGGTGCGGAGGGACTTATTCAGCGAATCGGTTTCGCTGTCGTGCCGGTTATTCTCATTAACCTGATGGCGCAGTATTTCCTCGCGAAAAACCAGTGGCGTTTTCTCCCTGTTCTCGGCGCGGGCCTTCTGATGCAGCTTGCCGCCATTATGATTTTCCACGCGACCCCCACAGGCATGCTAAACGCCATTATTGCGGCAAATGCGCTTGCTCTTCTGGGGATGCTGCTGTACACCTGGCATGATCACAGGCTCTACCTGTCTTCCAATAATGAAAATAGTGGAGTCACTGACTGACTTTAATGGGAAAGGCGGAGAAGATGGCAGCGGCTCAACGCGGTTTAACTGGCAGGATAGGGCTGCTTCTCGCTGCAGTCGGCCCTGGCCTTTTCATGATCGGCTACAATATCGGCACCGGCAGTATTACCACCATGGCATCAGCGGGAAGCCGCTATGGCATGAGCCTGATGTGGACACTCGTGCTGTCCTGTATTTTTACTTTTGTGCTGTTGATCGCTTACGGCCGCTACACGCTGGTCACCGGAGAAACTGCCATGCGGGCCTACCGCAACCATTTTCCCGCCGGAAAATGGTTGGCGATCTATACAATATTTGTCCTGACTGTCGGTGAACTGGCCGCGCTTGCCGGTGTCACCGGGATTGTCTGTGATCTCATCCGTGAATGGATCGCCATCGTTTTCGGACCCGATATCAGTATGCTGCCAATTGCGGCTGTGATCCTTTTCAGCAGTTTCGGCCTTTTATGGGTCGGAAAATACTCCCGTTTCGAAAAGTTTCTTACGGTACTGGTGGTTGTCATGGGGCTGAGTTTCCTCCTGAGCCTTATAATGGTTGTTCCCGAACCGAAAGAGCTCATCTCCGGGCTCATGCCGAAAATCCCGAATGCTCCCAACGCTTTCATTATTATTGCCTCGATGGCGGGGACAACCTGCTCGGCGATGGTTTTTGTCATGCGCAGTATCGTTGTTGCGGAAAAAGGCTGGACGAAAACTCATATCAGGCAGGAGACAATCGATTCCTTTGTCAGCGCCGCAGTCATGTTTGTGCTGTCGGCGGCTGTCATGGCCTGTGCCGCCGGAACACTCTATACTATGGGCATACCTGTCGAGCGGGCGGTGGACATGGTGAAAACCCTCGAGCCGCTTGCTGGCCGTTTCGCCATAAGCATATTCACGCTCGGAATTGTCGGCGCCGGTATCAGCACCCTGTTCCCCATCGCACTGATCCTGCCCTGGCTCATCTGCGATTATCGCGGGACTGAGAGGAATATTCAGTCGCCGATGTTCCGTATCTTTGCCGGATGCGGGCTTCTGCTGGGATTCACGGTCCCGCTTTTCGGCGGCCGCCCGGTTTGGGTGATGATCCTCTCGAACGCGTTCCAGGCAACCATCCTGCCGATAGTCACCCTGACAATCATGGCCCTGCTCAATTCGGAGAAGCTCATGAGGGAACACAGGGCCGGAAAATGGCTCAATGCCGGGCTCTGGGCAACCTTCGTGTTTTCGCTGGTGACCTCGTACATCAGTGTGCTGGGCTTTATCGAGTCTCTCAGGAATGTGTTGGGCTGATTCCGCAATTACATCTTAATGAATGCCTCAAAAATACAATGCCTTGACGATCAATGACTACAGTGCATTCTCTGTCATTGCCGAAGCTGCTGTATTGATCCTGTGCTCATACAGTCCGAGCAGGAGTATAAGCGCTCCCGCTATCACGCCGGACGGTACCAGCGGGTAGGCCGATCCTGTTGAAACAATGACATATAAGCCGGAGAAAATGCACAGCGCCGTTCCTCCGCAGCACTCCCGAATCCAGGCTGTTGCCGCCGATATAACCGCGAGGCCCGCAAGGACAAACGCCGCAAGCTCACGCAACCCCATCGACAGCGGACGGGGGAATCCCTCGCTCATTTTCATGGACCAGCTTGATCCATCGAACCAGACCAGGAATGACTCGCCTCCGAAATAGCGGGCGACAGCGAGCACGGCAACAAATGCCGCAGTCAGCCTGAGCAGCCACCGTGCCGCAGTGATGAACACGAGTCGCTGATCGACAGGATCGCCTTTGCCGCTGATAAGACGGTAGAAAATCGAGCCCTCGCGGTCTGTATGCCACCAATGGAAAATATATAGCGCGGCGGGAATAAGCGCGGTTCCGGTCATGACGAGAAATGCGACAGGGCTGCCAACACGTGAAAAGAGAATGATAGCGCCTGCGATGATCAGAATACTGCCGGTGATCTCGTGACGGAATGCGATCAGGAGTCCCAGAAGGAAGCTCATGTGTGCGAACATGCCGAAAAAGACAGTTGCCGGCGGAAGGTCTCCGGGGTTTCTGAACCAGCTCAGATGTTCCATGAAAAAGCCTGACCAGATGAGGAAGAGGAGGATGCTTGAAATACGGGCTGCCCATTTCAGAATGTTCAGTTTCGAGGGACGTTTCATATTGACCTCTCACGGTTCATGACATATGTGAATTATGCATTTTCCCCGGTATTATTCTACTTTCGTGACTTTGCCTGTTTCATCGAAATATACCTTGTCGTTCTTCTTACAGCTGACATCACCGATGATAGTGTCCTCGGCGAGTTTACAGTGTTCAAGACGGCCATTTTCATGAAGACCGATATTAAATAATAACGTCCTTTTACACAAAATTCCATCGATTGATATTGTTTCGGGTGGATAAAAGCATTCAAGTTTGCCGCTGGGGTAGAAACCGGTGTGTGTTCCGCCCGCGCCTCCGGTTCCTTCGCAGAGATGACCCTGTATCCGCGTGTCATGTGGAAACGCACACATATTTATCCTGCCGTTTTCGTCCAGCTGCACCCATGTTTTGTACGGAAGGAAAGTATCATTTATTGTTATTGACTCACTCAAATAAAAACCTTTCAACGACCAGTCGGGATAGAAAAGAACACTGCTTTTTCTGCACGGCAAGCCCTCTATGTACATATCTTCTTTCAGGACTCCGATCCACGTACCTGTTTTTTTGATCTGTCTCAGCTTCGCGAACGCTATTCCGTTCTCAGTGATATCTTTCTTCCATGTCCTGAAGAAGAGAAAATCCGCCTCAACCGGGCTTGATAATACGATAAGAGAAACTATCAGGGCAAGAGCCATCAGAACTTTTGGACTGCGATGGGCCTGACAAAATAAAAGCGTGTCCTGTTTCAGTCTATCAGTCACAATATTCTCCGGCAGGGGCATGATTATTTAGTGTCTGTGACATTTCCTTCGCTATCGAAATACATCTTGGTATTTTTCTTGTACTCCACACCATTGATAACAGTATCCTCAGCCAGCTTGCAGTATTCGAGGCGGCCATTCTTATGGAGATGGACATTGAAGAAAGGGGTTTTTTTGCAGGGGATGCCTTCGATCACGACAGCTTTCGGCGGATAGAATCCGCGAAGTTTGCCGTCGGGATAAAAACTGGTCTGGGTGCCTTTTGTCCCGCCGGTTCCCTGGCAGAGGTGGCCGCGGATAAGTGTGTCGTGCGGAAAAGTACAGAGAATTATCTGACCCTCTTCATTCAGTTTCACCCATGTTTTGTATGGTATGAAATTGTCGTTAATTGTCATGGACTCGTTAAGGAAGAAACGCTTCAGCGACCAGTCGGGGTAGAAATGCACCCAGCCTTTTTTGCAGGGATATCCCTGGATGACCGTATCCTTTTTCAGGACGCCGATGTGTGTTCCTGTGCCTCTTCCCTGGCGGTATTTAGCGAATTCGATACCGTTTTGGGTGACATTTCGATCCCAGCGCCAGAAAAATGCGTGTGATGTGCCCGGCAATACGGAAACAGTCAATAGTGCGGTCAAAATAATCGTGAAACCCCGCTGACGGGCTGTTCCCGCCAGTTGTGAAAGCACATGCTTCTGTTTCTCCATCATCATATCCTCCTCACGGATGTTTCATTCATACCATGTGCCGATACAGGCGACATACTCGTGAATGACCTCGTACTTTTCTTTGCCATTGTTCAGGCGTTTCAGGCGCTCGACAAAACTGCGGGCGAGTCGGTCCCTTTTTGCCGGATCAATCGCCTGATAGAACGCTGTTCCCGCACCCGACTTCAGGAGATGCTCCAGTACTTCATCTGCGCTGTCGTAGCGGAATGTTACTTCACCCTCGCTGAGGTGGTGCGTGATGAGCCCGGCACGGGCGAGCAGATCGCCGACATGACGTGAATCGCGCGGAAAATCAAAATCGACCGGCTTTGTGAGAGCACCGGGATCATTTGAGATGAGCTCCTCGAATATGGCAAGTTCCCGCGCGGGTGAGTTCTCGCGGTGGACAATAAATGCCAGCCTGCCGCCGTCGCTGAGCGATGTGACACACTTTTCGATAAAAGGCTCGATGGGAATATAACCGAGCACCCAGCTTGAAAAAACCAGGTCGTACCGTTTTTCAGCATCGAGCAGTTCGAGCGCGTCGCCGGAAATGAAATTCGGCTGCGGATGATCTGAGGCCGCGAAACGCCCTCGGGCAACCGAAAGCATGCCTTCCGAAAGATCGACCGCATCGATACTGCTGCCGCCGTCGAGATTTCGGGAAAGGAGTTGCGTCGCATGGCCGGTGCCGCATCCCGCCTCGAAAATGCGCTCATCACCGGCAAGATCGAGCGTGTCAACAAGGTCCTCGACCGGTTTCCCCGCCTCGGTAACCCAGAATTCGTCGTAACTGTCATGAACCGTGTCATACGCGGCCTTGAGTTCTTCGCCGCCGACAGCTTTGGCCGCCTCCTGTTTTGCCCTGAAGAACGCCGGAATCTCGTGCTCGGCCGGAAGGTGACGGTTGCAGAATGTTTTCGACTCGCTCGGGGATAGAGGAAAACGGCTTCCCGGCGGAATATGTCTGGCAAGCTCCTGTGCTACACATTCGGTCCGCGGGCTGTCGAAATATTTTCCCATCTCGCCGAGTATCGACTCGAGGTCGTTCTCTCTGAGATTGCCGAACGAAAGCGGAAGGAGATTGCAGGGGCTGACCTCGCCGCTGCCGTCGATGTAAAGATGGGTGAGCCCGGCGCCGCAGCCGAACGCCTCGGCAGATTCGAGATAGAGGAAGCTCGAAACCACCGGCATATCGTCACGTGCTGCATACTCTTTCTGGTAGTCGATGATATGCTGTTTTTCATTGTTGTCGAGAGTCACCTCGTCGAGACCGGCAAGTTCTCCGGTCGCGCAGGGCTCGAGAAGGTGCAGTTCGCGGGCGCCGATATCAGCTGCGAAATGCAGAAACTCGTAAAAACGTTTCTCATCGAGGAATTCTCTCGTGGCAACGGAGATTACATAGGGGTAAAGTCCGGCATCCCTGGCGATACCGACAGCCGTGACCGCTGTGTCGAACGCGCCCTGTTTTCCGCGCATACGGTCGTGTTCTTCGGGATTGATCGAGTCGAGGCTTATGCCTGTCGCGAAAACACCGCTTTCCCGGAGCGCCGAGGCCCTTTTTTCGGTCAGCCCGAAACCTGTCGTGTTGAGCACGAGCGTTGTCTTGTCACCGAAACGATCGGCAATAGTCTCGAGATCGGCCCGGAGAAGCGGTTCACCGCCGGTCAATGTCACCTTGACAACATTGAGTTCATCAAGTTTGTCTACGGTTTCAAGGATCGTATCGGTCGGAAGGTCGCAGAGTGTACGTCCCGCATTGTAACAGTGCCAGCATTTGTAGCCGCAGCGGTTGGTGACCGCGAGGGTTACGGAATAGAGTGAGCGTTCCTGCGAGGAGCCGATGTTCGCGATGTGTTTCACCATATTGTCGAACGATGGGCTTGGAAATGGCGGAAAATGCGTGTTGATCACCTTGCGTCCGTTAAAATCGACTGCTTTCTCGTGTTCGAGATAGCGTTTGAAAAACTCGCCGGTTTTCGGATGAAGGTGTTTAAACGGATTTTCCGATGCTATTGTATGGAAAAGTTCAGAGCCGCGCATGACAGTCTCCCTTTTCTCAATTGGCTGTCGAGCCGTTGTTTTCGGGTGAGTCGGTACGGGACTTAAATTCACGTTTCACCTCGAAAATCCTCACGATAACGAAAGCGATCAGGGCGAACACGAAAAAGACGAGGAGCATCCAGGCGATACCCTGAAGTGTTCCGATTATCGTCCGGTATATTTCGAGTACCCAGCGCTCGGCGGTGAGTGTGATGATTTCCATGTCCTTGTCGATCTCGGTGATGTAGCGTTCGAGCTGCCGTATTCTTACACCGCTCGATATGCCGACAACGTAAATAGCGAAAGTAAGGTATTTCTGCCAGGCAGAGCTGATATCATCACTGATAATACGTTTCAGGATCTTTTTGACCGGGGAAGAAAAAACACGGGCGACAACAGTGGAAACCAGAGCCGCGATGATAAATGTGACTGCAAGAAGGGTGAGAAACATTCTGTTCCTCCAATTATTAGAGATGGTAACATGTTTACTGTTGACGTGATAATTGTTGCTATATAAACAATATCCTCAAAAAAATATCATTGTGTTGCAATACGTTCCCGGATTGTTTCCATGGTACGGGATAAGTTCTCCATGATTTTAGCATCGAAAATGCTCATGACCTCGTCAATCCGCGCATAATATTTCTTGTAGGCTTTTTCGAGTTTTTCGATCCCGACTTTTGTTATTTCAATAAAATTGACACGACGATCCTGAGGATCCGGTGTTCTGGCAACAAGGCCGTCACGTTCCATCCGGTCAATTACTCCGGTGATATTCGAGCGGTTCACGAACATCATTTTTCCGAGGGTGGTCTGGTTGATACGGCCATCCGCTCCCTGTTCGCGGAGCAGCACAAGCACGTTGAACTGGGTGTCGGTCAGGCCGATCGGACGGAACATGTTTCGCCCCTCTTTTCCCAGCATGGTCCCGGTTAAAATGATATTGAGGATCGCCTCGTGGGCTTTATTGACAAATGGTTTTGCAAGTCCGAGTTCTTCGGAGAGATTCATGCAGCCTCCTGTTTTGTTTGCATGTGAAATATACATGTATAAACAATTTTGTCAAGAGTTTTTTGACAGGATCGATATGCAATAAAAAAAGCGGACCGAAGTCCGCTTTTATCGAGCACGTCTCAATGCTATTTTTTTCTCCAGCGATCAATTTTGCCGAACGCTTCCTCGGCGGTTTTGATGAACATGGAGATATCGATAGGTTTCATGAAATAATCGTCGAAACCTGCATCGCGGGCATCCGAGAGTTCAAAAAGAGAACCATAACCTGTCATTGCATAAATACACGCGATAGGATTGTCTTTACGGATTTCCCGGCAGAGATCGATGCCGTTCATGCCGGGGAGCCTCAGATCGAGAAACATCACCTGTACAGATTTGCCTGAAAGAAGCTCCAGCGCCGATTCTCCGTTTTCTGCTGTTACAACATTGAACCCGGACTGGCTGAAAGCTTTAGAAAGCAATTTGCGGATCGGGGCTTCGTCATCGACAATAAGTATTGTTTTCTCCACGCTTTCACTCCTCCTCTTTATATATTTCAAAAATCAGTCTAAAATGCAATATATTACATTATCTATCGAAATATGTGATATAAGTCATGATTCCGCAATTGTTTTTTGCCTTTTTGCCGCTATTCGTGACCGTTTGAAAAATAATGCATTTTTTTCATTGAAAACCTCGTCAAAACAAATAATACCAACAAAAAGTGTATATTTTATTGTCAATAATTCCACAGAATGGAGGCGTCGGGAATGAAAAAGAATGAACTCACACGAGAATGCCAGGTAGGACCGTTTCACAGGAGTGTTGCTGTAATTTCAGCACTTGTAATCCTGTGTCTCGCTGTATCTCCGGCTATTGCGGGAAGTTTGTCGCTGCCGCCGGGGGACAGTGGAATCTGTTTTGGTAACTCGAAAAATTACACCGGGCTCAGGTTCAACCTCAGTGATGAAAATGTCGATACAGTCAACGGTGTCAATGTGACATTCTGGCGTGCCGGTGAAAACAACAACTCGGAATATCGCGGCGTTTCATTGAGTCTTTTCGCGCCTGAGGGCGGCAGCCTGAGTGGTTTACAGGTCGGCCTTGCCGGTGTTGCCGCGGAAAAGGACCTTCGCGGAGTATCGTTCGGTCTTTTTGGCGCTGGTGCGGGCCGGGATATAAGCGGATTTTCCGCCGGGCTCTTTGGAGCGGGCTGCGGCGGCGATATCACCGGTGTGACTATCGGTGGTCTGGGTGCTGGTGCAGGCGGCAATGTGACCGGTATCAACATCGGCGGCTTTGCCGCGGGTACCGGACAGAGCCTGAGCGGGATTACATTCGGCGGGCTCGCTGCGGGCTGTGGTGGCGATCTCAAAGGTTTGACCGTGGCATTCCTGGCGGCGGGTTCCGGTCAGGATGTCCGCGGTATTACAATGGCTGGTCTGGGCGCTGGCTGCGGTGGCAATGTGACCGGATTTACTTTTGGCGGCATCGGTGCGGGTTGCGGTGGCGATGTAACCGGGATAACAATTGCGGGTGTCGGCGCAGGTTGCGGCGGGAACATTCATGGAATTACCATCGGCGGAGTTGCTGCGGGCTGCGGAAGCGATATGACCGGCCTGACTCTGGCGCTCGGTATGGTTAAAGCCGAGAACGGCCGAACCACCGGTGTCTGCGGAAGCGCCTATAACAGGCTTTCGGGCCTTCATGGCTTTTCAGTTGGTATTATCAATGTCGCGGACGATCTTCAGGGTGTTCAGCTCGGCCTTGTGAATATCGTGAAAAACCGCAGGGGTGTCGGCCGTGTCCTGCCGGTACTGAATGTTGGTTATTAATCGTTCTGGAGCTAATTCACCGAAGCTTGCTGTGAAGTGGTTCATTGATTCTGCTTAACAGGCAATAAAGCATAAAAAAACGGCACATCCTCAGGAATGTGCCGGTTTTTCATAATGATACTGTACATTTCTTTAACGGGGCGAATCACCTTCGAGTGTAAACGCTGTCGAGGCGCCGCGGCTGTCTGCGATGATTACTTGTTTCGAAGTCTGGTCGACTGACAGGTCCGCTGTTGTGCCGAGGTAGCCCTTGCCCTGTGTGTAGCCGAACGTTTTCTGGTACATGCTGTGCATGGTGTTGACCGCGCGTGAAACGCTGAATTTCCGTACGAAATTCGTCACCTCACCGTTGTGCTTTTCGCTGTCGGCAACATAGAGGTAAAACGCGCTGTTCTCGATACGGTAGAGCGCAAGGTTCGTCGGCTCGTTCAGAAATGTCTCCCCGATGAAACCGAGTGATACCATGTCAGGAAGATCGAACACCTGGACACGTTTGTTGCCTTTTTCCAGCACGAACAGGAGACCGTCGAACTGCACCATATCAACAGGGCAGTCGACCTGGTCTTTTTCGACACCTTTGGTGCTGACTGTTTTGACTGGCGTTTCTTTCTTGAGATCGTAAGCCGTGATCGTGTTTTTCGCTGCATCGGCAACAAAACCGAGGCTGCCGTTTTCACCGTTATAGAACGCCACGGATGCCTGATTGCCGAGCCGGCTCATGAAATCCTGGGAGAACGAGGCCGGTGCTTTGCCTGTCATGGATGAACAGCCGCTGAATATCGCGGCAAGCGCCATCGCGCCTGTAAGAATGACTGCCGTAGTAAAGTGGGATTTCTTCGTGATCATTGTCGGTAGCTCCGTAATGAAAGTTGTCCTCTGTATCAGCAGGAATAAAATACGGGGAAACGGATTCGGATGCAAGCGGAGAAAAAGAGCTGTCTTAAGGTTGAATGCTTAAAGAAATGTGTGATAATTTGGAGTGGCAATGCGTATTCAGGGGATCTGGAAACGGGAGGTTGAAGCTTGGCGGCATAGAAAGTTTAAGTTCTATGTTGTGGGCAATTGTATGTCTGTGTTGAGGATTGTCGAATGTATGTTTTTTATCCGGAAGAGACGATACATGAGTTGTTAAATGATGATAAGGCAGGATAATATGGCATGTTGTGCAATGGCGGGGAGTGTGAACCAGACTCCTGCCGGTCTGTCAAACGTTATCGCTGCCTTCCTGAAACCAGCATAAATTATATTGGTTTTTGCGTCGTTAAAAAGATAACATAGGTAAAAATGACAGATGTAAAGAGAATACCGTCATTGGTGTTAGAAAACTAATTGTTGACAGGCTTGACTGATTGTCTGTTTCCATCTTGACTTCTGTTAATCAGTTGCGTATATTAGTAACTTGTGTAAACGATTTCGAGAATAACTCGTAACATCTACATATAACAGGAGTTTTTGCTATGAAAGAGGGCATTCATCCGAAATACGAGGAATGCACGGTAACCTGCGGTTGCGGCAATGTCGTCAAAACCAAGTCGACTGTCGGTGACATCGCGGTTGAAATCTGCTCGAGCTGCCATCCTTTCTATTCTGGCAAGCAGAAGATTGTCGATACAGCAGGCCGTGTCGAGCGTTTCCGCAAGAAATATGGTATGGCTGACAAATCTGAAAAATAGTTTTAGCCATACAGAGTCTTGAAGGCCTTTCCGTTCCCGCGGAACGGCCTTCTTTTTTAACGCAGGAAAGTGCGGAAAAACTATGGAAGAGCTTGCGGGACAAAATACTCGCACCAGTGATTATGATTGTAGTGTCGATATGAATGTCGGCGGCCAGGCGGTCATCGAGGGGGTTATGATGCGATCGCCCGAGGCGATCGCCACCGCTGTCCGTCTGCCGGACGGCTCGATCAAAATTGATAAGCGGCCTTTTGTTTCTTTTGTGAAGCGTCACAAGTTTCTCGATATCCCTGTTCTCAGGGGGGCGTTGAGTTTTTTCGAGATGCTTTATATCGGTATGCAGACACTCAACTGGTCGGCCGATATACAGATGCAGTTCGAGGATGAGAAGGATGGCAAGGCTGCGGGTGAAAAATCCACCTGGAATACGGTGATGTTGATTGGTTCGATGGTGTTCGCGTTCGCGGTCGCCATGGGTGTCTTTTTTGCGCTGCCGATCTGGATTGCCACACTGCTCGGGCTTTCTAAAGGCGCGCTGCTGTTCAATGCTGTAGCCGGCGCGGTGCGCTTGAGCCTTTTTCTTATTTATGTGTTCCTCATTTCATTCATGCCCGATATCAAGCGGGTGTTTCGCTATCACGGCGCCGAGCACATGAGCATTTTCGCGCTCGAGGCCTCCGATCCGCTCGAGGTCGAGTCCGCCCGTACGAAAAGCAGGCTTCATCCGCGCTGCGGCACCTCATTCATCCTTATTGTCGCCCTGTTCAGTATGGTCATGTTCGGTGTTGCGGATTCGTTGTTCCCTATTCTTATCGGGCATCTGCAGAGTTTCCCCGAGCGTTTGGTGACACACCTTCTGCTGCTGCCTTTTGTGGCGGGAACTTCCTATGAGCTCCTGAAACTCTCGGGAAAATTCCGCTCGCGCCGTCTGACACAGATACTGATTGCGCCGGGGCTCTGGCTGCAGAAAATAACGACGGCTGATCCGGATGACGAGATGCTCGAGGTCGCGCTTGTGGCCCTGAAAGCGGCGCTAAACCATGAGGAAAGCAGTTAATGAGCGATATTATCGTTGAAAATATGACCCGTATCCAGGCCCAGTTCGAGGAGATTGGCGAACAGCTTTCGCAGCAGGAGGTCGCCTCAAATCCGACACTTCTGACGAAACTGGCCAAGGAACGTGCCGAGCTTGAACCGAAAGTGCTCGCTTTCGAGGAGTACCGGAAGCTGTCCGAACAGCTCGAGGAGACGAAATTGCTCCTTGCCGAGGAAAGCGATGCCGAAATGCTGGAGATGGCAAAGGCCGAGGAGCAGGAACTTACAGCGCGCCTCACTGAGCAGGAGGAGGAGCTCAAGCTGCTTCTTCTTCCGAAAGATCCGCTCGATGGCAAAGACATCATCATGGAAATCCGTGCGGGTACCGGTGGTGACGAGGCCGCGCTGTTTGCCGGAGATCTCTACCGTATGTATAGCCATTTCGCGGAAACACAGGGCTGGAAGACCGATATCCTTTCCACGACTCCCTCCGATATGGGCGGATTCAAGGAAGTTATCATATCCATTGCCGGATCCGATGTCTATTCTCTTTTGAAATATGAAAGCGGTGTACACCGTGTTCAGCGTGTGCCTGCCACCGAGTCGGCGGGACGTCTTCATACCTCTGCGGCATCGGTGGTTGTTCTGCCCGAGGCCGAGGATGTCAATATCGATCTCAGTCAGAATGATCTCAAGATTGATGTCTACCGTTCGAGCGGGCCCGGTGGCCAGAGTGTCAACACGACCGATTCCGCTGTCAGGATCACACATATCCCGTCTGGCATGGTTGTTACCTGCCAGGACGAGAAGAGCCAGCACAAGAACAAGGCGAAAGCGCTCAAGGTGCTCAAGGCGCGCCTGCTTGACCGCGAGATGGAAAAGCAGCAGAGCGAGCGTTCCGCCGTGCGAAAATCAATGGTGAATACCGGTGACCGTTCGGCGAAAATCCGAACCTACAATTTTCCGCAGGGCAGGGTCACCGATCACCGCATCAACCTGACCCTCTACCGGCTCGAGGAAATCCTCGCGGGCGGCATGAGCGAGCTTGTTGAAACGATCCGTCTCCACGACCGTCAGAAAGCCCTCGAGGAACAGTCAAAAGGGGCCGAGGATTGAGTGTAGCGGGTCGCCGTGCGGCGCTGAATGGTGCAGCCGGAAGCGAAAGGACACGTTGATGGGTGAAGACAGCCGGGAAACCATGCGGGTGCTCGATCTCATCACTGCCGCCTCGACACATCTGGCGGAAAAAGGTGTCGAGAACGCGAGACTTGAGGTTGAACTGTTGCTGGGACATCTTCTCGGTCTCGATCGTGTCAACTTGTATATGGCATTCGACCGCCCGGTGACAGAGGAGGAGCGGGATGCTTTTAGGGCGCTGTACCGTCGACGTCTGGCACGTGAGCCGTTGCAGTACATTATCGGGAGCACCGGTTTCAGGGAAGTCGAGTTGAAAACCGATTCGCGCGCTTTAATCCCGCGACCCGAAACCGAACTGCTTGTCGGCACTGCGCTCGATTTCCTTGCGAAAAGGGAGTCACCTTTGTTTGCCGATCTCGGCACGGGAAGCGGTGCGATAGCGATCAGCCTGCTTTATGAGAATACCGAGGCGAGCGCGATTGCGGTCGATATCTCTGATGATGCGCTTCTTCTTGCCCATGAAAACGCCCGGGCGATGGGATTCGAGGATAGAATAGGTTTTGTGCGCGGCGATATGCTGTCCGCACTCGAGGGGCATGGGCCGTTCGATGCGGTTCTGTCGAATCCGCCGTATGTGAGAACCGGAGATATTGCCGGACTTGATCCCGAGGTTCGTGATTTCGAGCCGGGGAACGCGCTGGACGGTGGTCGCGACGGTCTCGATTTTCTGCGGGAAATAGCGGTTAAAGCACATGAATATTTGAAAAATGGTGGCCTTGTGCTTCTCGAATGCGAGGGCGGACAGGCCGATGATACAGCGGCGGTATTCCAACAGACAGGACATTATATTGAAATAGAGGTCATATGTGATCTCGCCGGGAAAAAGCGGCTTGTAAAAGCGGTATTACGGTAAAATGAAACTTTTTTATATACAGGTTATATAAATGACAGGAGATACTTGAATGAAAATTTATTCTCTTTACAACGACTATCAGCAGTTCCTCGCCTGCGATGATGGCGACGGCATGATCAATCTCACCAAGGCTATATCGCTTTACGAGGCCGCTGATAACGGATTTTTCGATCCTGTCGGTGAAATCGATGAGTTGATCTGGGACGAGCGTTTCGACCGCGAATATCTCGACGCTGTCATGGGATTTTTGGCGAAACACAATCTCGCGGAAGAGCTTGCCATTACAGGTGATTTCAAGTACAATCCGCCAGTTACTCCGGGTAAGATCATCGCTCTTGGCAATAACTACCATGAGCACATCAAGGAAATGAACCAGAAAGTGCCAGAGGTTCCGGTGCTGTTCGGCAAGTGGCCCTCGACAGTTGTCGGTCATGGTGACAATATCGAAAAGCCCGCCTGGATCGGACGCATGGATTACGAGGCCGAACTGGCTTTCATTATCTCCCGGCGGGCGAAAAATGTTCCCGCGGAAGAGGCCATGAACTATATCGCCGGCTATACCTGCCTGAACGATGTTTCGGCACGCGAGATACAGGGCAAGGACCTGGCAAAGAGCCTGCCGTGGATGCCCTCGAAGAATTTCGACACATTCTGTCCGATGGGGCCCTGTGTTGTTCTGGCTGAAGATGTCGCCTCACCGGTCAATATCGACGTGAAATGCCGTGTCAACGGTGAGCTGAAACAGGACGGCAGCACCAGTGATTTTATCTTTGATATACCGGCGATGATTGCCTATATAACAAATATCATGACGCTTGAGCCAGGTGATGTGGTCACGACCGGTACTCCTGTTGGAGTCGGTGCCATCGAGCCCGGCGATGTCGTTGAAATCGAATGCGGCGGAATCGGTGTTCTGTCGAATACGGTAGTCGAAGCAGAGTAACCCTGTTTCCGTATTAACGGAGTCCGGGAAAGAATAGAGGGCGCGGCACTTCCAGTGCGGACAGCCCCGCGAGGAGGACACATGGACAGCAGAAAACAGCGAAAATTCCTTATTTTCAATCTCATGCTTGCCTCGATCGTTATCAGCGGCGGGTTATTTATATGGGAGGCGATGGGTGCCTCGAAAACCGACTACCAGGAGGTAAGCGATGCGATGGATCTCATCGACGAGGTCTATCAGCATGTTTTCGAGGGTTATATCGAAAGCGTGCCACCCATGGAGATCGCCAAGAACGCGGTAGAAGGCATTCTTGACGAGCTCGATCCTTATTCGTCATACCTTCCTCCGGCGAACCGGACACAGCTCATGGAGGATTCACAGGGCGAGTTCGGCGGTCTCGGCATCGAAATACAGGTCGCAGGCGATCATCCCAAAATTATGTCCTATCCGATGCCCGATACGCCTGCCGAGAAGGCACATCTCCAGTCTGGAGACTTGATTGTCGAGATCGATGGCGAGTCCACCAAGGGCATGGATATCAACGATGTTGTCTCGAAACTGCGTGGCAAAGTCGGCACTAAAGTAGTTATCCGTGTAAAGCGTCAGTCTCGTGACGACCTGCTGAAATTCGAAATAGTCAGGGCCAGAATTCCTCTTCATAATGTCCAGTTTTTCGGCGAGATCGGTGATGGTATCGGTTATATCCAGCTTGTCCGTTTCAACCAGGAGGCAAGCGACGAGATGAAAGAGGCCATAACGGAACTGAACCGTATCGATGGCCTCAAGGGTATCATACTCGATCTCCGCGGCAATCCGGGCGGACTTCTTATCGCGGCTCAGGAGGTTGCCGACGCATTCCTGCTCAAAGGTTCCGAGGTCGTTTCCGTCAAGGGACGTTCCGAGAGAAGTGAGCAGTCGCTCTATGCGAACAGGGCGCCGTTCCTCCATCCCGATGTGCCGCTCGTGGTTCTTGTCAACCGTGCAAGTGCCTCGGCTTCCGAGATCGTTGCAGGTGCTATTCAGGATTATGACCGCGGTGTACTGGTTGGAGACACCTCGTTCGGAAAAGGTTCAGTCCAGAGTGTTTATGACGGGCTCCCCGGCCGTTCGGGAATCAAACTGACGACTGCGTATTATTACACACCGTCCAAGCGATGCATACACAACCACCGCAATTTTGATGAAGATTATATGATGTCCCGTGTTTATGGCGATGATGCTGATGCCGATGCCGATTCTCTCGAGACCCGCGACAAGTACTATACCAAGAATCTCGAACGTGTTGTCTATGGCGGCGGCGGCATTACACCTGATATTATCGTGAAGGAACGTCCCTTCGGCAACATCATGGTGCAGCTTCTCTCGGGCGGCCTGTTCTCGACATACGCTTCGTCCTATGTTGAGTCACATCCCGATATCACCCTTGATTTCCGGATCGGCGATGCCCTTGTCGAGGATTTCAAGAAGTATATCGACGATGAGGAAACTTTCACTTACACGATTCCCGGCAAGAACCGCCTCGAAGAGTTCCGTGAGATACTCGAACACGAACGTTACAACGGTGGAATTATCGAGAAAGTGGATGCACTCGAGCAGTCCATGCTCGATATGCGCGATGATGATTTTGCGTCCTCTCTCGAGAATATCAAGCGATATCTCAGGCGCGAGATAATTGTTTCCAAGTTCGGCTCGCGCGAACGTGTCCGCGCAACCATCAATTGGGATATCCAGCTTCAGGAAGCTATGAAAATCCTTAACGATCCCGCCCGTTATAATGAAATTCTGTCGCCCGGCGCAAAAACCGGTATCAGGGTTGAAATGGCGGAAAGCAAATAATGCGGGCCGCCGGTTCATACGAGCGGATTGTCTCTGCCGTGCTGTTTCGGAGGGCATTTGACGGATGAGTGCTCTTGCCCTTCTGAAACTGCTTCTGACCGGGGCTGTCGCCGGTATTTCCGCTGGTTTTATGGGGATCGGCGGCGGTGCTGTCCTGACACCGCTGTGTCTTCTGATATACCCGTCGCTCGGTATCGCCCCGGAAAACATGATGAAAATCATTTTCGGGACGAACATGTTCCTTGTTATGGCCTTTTCGGCGTCGGCGGTTCACAAACACCGTAAGAACAACACGATCGACGGCCGGATGGTCATGATTATCGCGCCTCTTGCCATTATCGGCTCCATTACCGGTGCCTGGCTGGCGTCACTCATGATGTCGGCTGTTCTGAAAAAGGCCTTTGCGGTGCTCCTGACCGTATCCTCGCTTATGATTGTCACGCGGGGATCGACCAAACCCGGTGCTGACAGTACCCGCGGCGCACTCCTGCCACAGCAGTTGATACCGGCGCTTGGATTCATTACCGGACTGGCGGGCAGTTTTCTCGGTATCGGCGGCGGCGTTGTCATGATTCCTGTGCTCATACTCATTTTCGCCTATCCTATGGAAAGAGTGGCCGCGACCTCGAGTTCCGTCATTATTTTCATCGGGCTTGCCGGCATGGTTTCGTATATGTGGCATGGCTGGGGACTCGTTGATCCCCCGGGGTGGTCGACCGGGTATGTCTGGTGGTCGGCGGCTATTCCGATCGCGCTCGGCGGTGTTCCCATGGCGAGAGTCGGTGCTATGCTGAATGCGCGGACCGGCAACAAGACAATGCAGAGAATATTCGGAGCAGTGCTTTTCATCATCGCGGTGAAAATTCTGTTTTTCTGACCACAGCGCCGACATGGCTGTTCTTTTAAACACAGTGCATTGCTTTCGTATTTATTTTGTCCGATATATACTCATGGGGCAAAGCGATGCGGCCAATGACCGTTTTCTAATGATTATAATGAGCCTGTTGAACAATAAATGAAAGATATACAGATGGTAGCAGAAGCGATTCGCCTTTACGTTGATTTCGACGGCACTGTAACTGATCAGGATGTCGGGAACGGCATATTCAAACGTTTCATCCGGCCCGAGCTGACAGCACAGGGCTGGCATGACAAGATCATCGACGAGTGGAAAGCAGAGCAGCTCTCCTCGCTTCAGTGCCTCACGCTCGAATGTGCGAACTCGGTGGCAACCGAGGATGAAATGCGCGAGGAGCTGGAAAATTATCCGCTGACACCGGGTTTTACCGAAACTGCGCATTTCTGCCGTGACAACGGCATTCCTCTGATGGTGCTTTCCGACGGTCTCGATTATTATATCGATTTCCTGTTGAAGAAAAACGGCCTCGATTTTGTCGAGTACCGGGCCAATCATCTCATTTTCGGCAGCGGTACCCTCGGCGTAGAATTCCCCCACAGCGACTATGGCTGCGGCAAGTGCGGCAACTGCAAGCGCTGGCATATGCGCACTCACAACAGGCCCGGCGAGCATGTGATCTATGTCGGTGACGGTTACTCTGACCGTTATGCGATCAAGAACGCTGACGTCGTTTTCGCCCGGCGTGACCTCGAAGACTATTGCAAGAGCGAAGATATCGATCATCACACCTTTGCAGACTTTTTCGATGTGCTTTCCTATCTCGAGAATGGTCATGACGAATCATGAGATACAGTTCCAGCCCGACGGGCTCAGGATCACTGTTACCGCAGGGACACTGCTGACCGATGCCATGAAAAAGGCCGGGATTGCAGTCAACCTTCCCTGTGCCGGAACAGGCAAATGCGGCAAGTGCGCCGTTGAGATCAGACCCGAGGCTCCCGAGCCGAACGAGTACGACAGGCTGCACCTTTCCCCGGAAAAACTCGATACAGGCATCCGTCTCGCCTGCAAGACAAAGGTTGAGCAGGCCATGACGGTTCTTATTCCCGACAGTATGAGAGCCCTTGGCGGGCAGATACTGCTCGACGGCCTCGACCGTCCTTTCGAGCTTGCGTCGTCGGTCCTCAAGCGTTACGTGGAACTGCCCGAACCCTCGCTTGAAGATCAGGCTGCCGACCTCTATCGGATAAAACGGGCCCTGGATGGCGACAGTGCCGACTGCCCCGATTTTGATATCGATCTTGCCAGGAATATGCCCTCGATTCTCAGGGATTCCGGCTATAAGGTTACTGTTGTCAGCCACAATGAGCGGGTTATAGCAGTCGAGCCCGGCGATACCGTTTCATGCCGCTATGGTATGGCGTTCGATATCGGAACGACGACAGTTGTCGGTACGCTCATTTACCTTACGAGCGGACACGAGATATCCCGGGCCTCTCGTCTCAACGAACAGGTTATTTTTGGTGAGGATACAATTTCGCGCATTCAGCACGCCATCAGTACTGAAAACGGCCGTGAAGAGCTTCGCGGTAAAATACTCGGCGTGATCAATGATATTATCAGCGAGGCTGCTGAAAAGGCCGGTGTCGATGACGGGAATATCTACGAGGCTGTTTTCGCCGGAAACACAACCATGTCGCACCTGTTCCTCGGCCTCGATGTCGAGGGGCTGTCCAAGATACCGTTTGTCCCGGTGATCAGCGCCGCAGTGAATATCAGGGCCGGTGATGCCGGTGTCGGTATTCATCCGCAGGGTAACTGCCATGTTATTCCCAATATCGCCGGTTTTGTCGGTTCCGACACGGTGTCGGTCATGCTTGCCTGCGATTTCCTCATTCCCGGACGCACACAACTGGCAGTCGATGTCGGTACGAACGGCGAGCTTGCACTCCTCAAGGATGACGAGCTCATGGTCTGTTCAACCGCCGCGGGACCGGCTCTCGAGGGTGCGGCCCTTCATTCGGGAATGCGGGCAGCGGCCGGTGCGATCGAGCATGTCAGGATTGGTGACGATGGCGATATCGAAATCGATGTGATCGGCGATGTTCCCGCTGTTGGAGTCTGTGGTTCGGGGATTATCGATCTCGTGGCGGTGCTTCTAGATGCCGGAATTATCGACGAATATGGTACGATGCTTTCACAAGAACACCTGGAAGGCGAAGTTTCGGAGATTGCTTCTCGATAGAATTATTTCGCTGGACGATCAGCCAGCATTTCTTGTCAGCGGCGACAGGGATGTTTCCGATACCAAAGCGGTGATCATTACCCAGAAAGATGTCAGGCAGATCCAGATGGGGAAGGGCGCTATCAACGCCGGTATCGTGCTGCTTCTGAAACAGAAGGGGCTGACACCGGAGGATCTCGACGATCTCCTGCTTGCCGGGGCGTTCGGCAACTATATCGACAGGTGGAAGCGCTGTCCGTATCGGGCTTCTGCCGCAGATCGGACTCGATAAAATCAAATTTGTCGGCAATGCGGCCTCGACAGGCGCAAAAATGACACTGCTTTCCCGTAAGGCACGTTCTGACGCCGACACTATACGACACAAAGACCGACCACTTGGAGCTTGCCAGCCTTCCGGAGTTTATGATAGCCCTTTCTGACAGCATGCTTTTCCCGGCAAAAGGCTGTTGACCGAAGTTGACAGCTGATATGGAGTGAGATTCATGAGAGTGATAGATGATTTCAAGGCGGTTTTCGACCGCGATCCGGCGGCTCACGGTTTCTGGAGTATATTCAATGTCATCCTGACATATCCGGGATTTCATGCCATATGCCTCTACCGTCTGTCGCATTTCCTGAATAAAATGCACATTCCGCTCCTGCCGCATATTTTCATGCTGATATCGAGGATTATAACCGGTATCGAGATACATCCCGCAGCGGTTATCGGCGGCGGATTTTTCATCGATCACGGTTTTCGGTGTTGTAATAGGCGAAACGGCGGAGGTCGGTGAGAATGTCACGCTCTTCCAGGGTCGTGACCCTCGGCGGTACGGGAAAGGAAACGGGGGGAAACGTCACCCGACAATCGGCGACAATGTTGTGATCGGCGCCCGGAGCGAAAGTCCTCGGCGGATTCTCTGGTCGGTGACAATGTCTATATCGGTGCGAACGCGGTGGTGCTTCATGAGGTGCCCTCGAATTGTACGGTTGTCGGCGTTCCCGGAAGGTGCATCAAGCAGGAGGGCAAACGTGTCGCCAGTATCAATCTCAGCATGACCTTCTGCCCGATCCGATCCTTAACATGCTGGACAGCCTTGAGACAGAGATCCACACGGTTGAGGATGAACTGCATCAATGGCACAAGGATACGATCAGCGAAAGTGAGAAAAAACATCGCAAAGGAACAAAGAAAAAAGACAATCACAAGTAATTAAACGTTATTGAATACGAGAGAAAATATGGAAAAACGATCTGCAAAAGTAACGCGCGAAATGGCACTTGACTATCACCTCGGCGGAAAAATCGGCCTCAATCTGATGAAGCCGCTGGCGAACGATATCGACCTTTCACTCGCGTATACTCCCGGTGTCGCCGAGGCCTGCAAGGCTGTGGAGGCTGATCCTGGCACGATTTTCGATTATACCTCAAAGAGCAATACGGTCGCGGTTATTACAGACGGTACCGCGGTACTCGGTCTTGGTGATATCGGACCCGCCGCCTCGATCCCGGTGATGTGAGGGCAAGGCGGTCCTGTTCAAAGCGTTTTGCCGATGTTGACGGCTGGCCGATCCCTCTCTCCGATGTCCGCGTGGACGGTGAGACGGGGAAAAGCGATCCTGACAAAGTGGTCGAGACTGCTGCACGCCTTGCTGTCATGTACGGCGGCATCAATCTCGAGGATATCGCGGCTCCCGCGGTGTTTCGAGATTGAGGACCGTCTCAGGGAGATGCTCGACATTCCGGTTTTTCACGACGATCAGCACGGGACAGCTATCATCAGTCTCGCCGGACTCCAGAACTATCTCGTTCTTTCCGGCAAGGATATTGCTGATATCAAAATCGTGATATCCGGCGGTTGGCGCGGCCTGGTATCCGTATCGGCGAGCTGTTTCGCTATGCTGGTGCACAACATATCTCCATGTGCGATTCCAAGGGGGTCATTCACGACGGCCGTGATGATCTGACAGATAAGAAACGTCAGTTCGCCTATTCGACCGACTGCCGCTGCCTTGCCGATGTCATGAAAGGTGCGGATGTTTTTATCGGTGTTTCCGTTCCCGGCGTGGTTACCGCCGATATGGTTGCCTCGATGGCGCCGGAGCCTGCCATTTTCGCCATGGCGAACCCTGTGCCCGAGATCATGCCGGAGGAGGTCACCGCTATCAGAGATGATGTCTATATGGCGACAGGGCGCTCCGATTACCCGAATCAGATCAACAACGTGCTGGGTTTCCCGTTCATTTTCCGCGGTGCCCTCGATGTTCAGGCCACCGATATCACCATGAACATGAAGATCGCTTGCTCGAACGCACTTGCGGAACTGGCGCGTCAGGAGGTTCCCGATTATATCCGCGAGGCATACGGCGGCATTGATCTCTCGTTCGGCCGCGAATACCTCATACCGAAACCGTTCGACCGCCGGGGTCTTTGTCGAGGCTTCGTCCGCGGTTGCCGAGGCGGCTATAAAAGATGGTGTCGCACGGAAAACGATCGATATTACGGAATATCGTGAGGCGCTGGCAAAAAAAGTTGAACATCTATGACTCGATGGAACGTCCTCAATGAAAAGACTATTTTCTTGAGCGGGGGATTGCATGGATAAACATCTGACTTTTATTGCTGTTATTCACATTGTTTTCGGAATAATGGGATTCATTTTCGGCCTCGGGCTTTTTTTCCTGATAACGGGAGGGGGGCTCCTTTCACGGGAACCGATTGCCATTTTTGTCACATCGGCGGTCGGTTCAGCCCTCGCAATTTTTCTGACTGTCTTGTCAGTGCCCGGTATTATTGCAGGCATCGGACTGCTCAAGCGGAAAAGCTGGGCGAGAATTTTCATGCTGATCATTTCCGTGCTTGATCTCATGAACATCCCGTTCGGCACAGTACTGGGCGTGTATACCATCTGGGCCCTGATGCAGGATGAGTCGGTTGTTTTGTGCAGTGCGTAACATATATCTGAGTTAAATAAAAAAGGGAGGCCCGAAAGCCTCCCTTTTTGTTATCTGAACGGTTTTGTTAGCGATTTGCCACGCAGTAATCGACAGCCTCGGAAAAGCACCTCGAGACCCTCGATAATAGCGTCCTCGGTGATACAAAGCGGCGGCGAAACCTTGACTGTACCGCCATTCCTGCCGACCGGCGCGAACATGAGCAGGCCGCGTTCGAAACAGTAGTTGATGATATCGAATGCCAGATCGGCATCGACCTCCATCGTGTTCCTGTCCTTGATCGCCATGAGGGCGAAAAACGAGGCCTCGGCCCTCGAGATCGAATATATCGCTGTGTTTCGCATGGATTTTTTTCATGCCCTCGCCGAGGATCTCGCCCATTTTTGCGGCGTTCTCGACAAGTCCCTCGCGCTCGATGATTTCGATCGATGCAAGCGCCGCGACCGAGCCCAGCGGATGGCCGGTGTGTGTCGATGTCATGGAGCCTGGACCGTACTGGTTCATGATCTCTTCCTTGCCGACAACAGCCGAGATCGGGAGGCTCGACGAGATGCCCTTACCGAGGCACATGAGATCAGGTACCAAATCATGATGCTCGAATCCCCACATTTTTCCGGTGCGTCCGAAACCGGCCTGGACCTCGTCATAAATCATGACCACATCGTACTTGTCGCACCATGCGCGGAGCTTTTTCGCGTAGTCATTGGGCATGAATCCGCAGTTGCCGCCCTGGTAGGTTTCGCTGATAACACCGGCGACATTTTCGGGCTTGATCCCTTTTGCCGCAAGCGTTTTCTCGAAAAGATCGAATGACTTGTCGCTGACAATGTTCGAGCCGGGGAATGGCACCTGCACGAACGAGGGATCGAGCTTGCTGCCCATCCACTCTTTCAGTGCCGGGATGCCGCCTGCGAGCTGTGATCCCATGGTGCGCCCGTGGAACGCCTCTTCATAGCTGACGATGACGTTTTTCGCCTCGCCGCCTTTTTTCAGGCCCCAGGTTTTCGCGAGCTTAATCGCGCATTCGGTCGTTTCCGCACCTGTAGTGAGGATGAATGCCCGTGTCATTTCAGCCGGGGCGACCTCGACCAGTTTTTTCGCCAGTTTCGCTCTCGGATCGGAGGGGAAACAGTAGTTGTGCAGATGGCCCTTGTCGATGACTTTCCTGAGCGCATCGATGATCTCTTTCCTTCCGTGGCCAGCATTGGCGACAAGGACACCGCTCGACCAGTCGAGCCATTTGTTGCCATAGGGATCGTAGACATGAATGCCCTCGCCCTTGTCCCAGATGATGGGCGGCTGGCCGCGCATGGACAGCGGCTCGCTTTCACGGAGCTCTTTCAGGACGGGAAGTGATTCCTCGACGGGAATTGTCGGGGTCTTGATTACCCTGTGCCCGGTTTCAACCGGCTGAACAGCTTTCGGTTCGATGGAGAATTCTTTCGATGCCATATGAGTTTCCTTCTATTGTTATGAGTGGTAGCTTCGATCAGAATGCAGTGTACACGTCTCCCAGCGAAGGCGCGATAGATGCAAATACCTTGTCATACCATGCCTGGTAGTCGGCATGGTGGTCCATGTTCGGTTCATAGCTTTTCAGCGGGAAACTCATGCCGCCGAGCGCGCTGTCGGCATCGTTGTAGATTCCCGCGCCGATTCCTGCGAGGATGGCCGCGCCGAGAAGGGTGACCTCAGGGTTGTCTGTGACCTCGACCGGAAGGCCGGTTACATCGGCTTTCATCTGCAGCCAGAACTCGTTTTTCTGCACGCCGCCGAGAGTGCGCATCCGCTTGCAGACAGCGCCGGTGTTTTCCTCGATGACCTTGATCTGGCGTGCCAGCTGGTAGCAGGTTGACTCGAAAACCGCACGGATGATCTGGCCGCGTGTCGTGGTCGTTGTCAGGCCGAGCATTGTCCCCAGTGACGAGTATGCCTGGAATGGTCCTGCGCCCCGAACAAACGAAGGAAGGACCGCGACTGATCCCGCTCCCGGACCATAGGTCTGCGCTTCCTCGATCATCGTGGCATAGAGGCTGTCTCCGGCAACGTCGGCGAACATGTTCTTTGCGACCCATTCCACAACGCCGCCCGCGATCATCAGGCTCTGGCAGAGATACTGGCCCGGCAGGCAGTGACGTTCCCAGTCGATACCGGCATCGAACAGCGCTTTGTTCGGTGTGAAACTGTCGAGTGTTGCGATGATCATTTCCCATGTGCCGGTGATATCCACGAATGTCTCGGGATCGGTCACACCTGCGCCAAGCGCACCGATCTCGCAGTCATGACCACCGGTCGCAACAGGTGTCCCCACGGGAATGCCTGTTTTTCCCGATGCTTCTTTCGTGACTGCGCCGATCTGTTTGCCCGACTGTGAAATCTCGGGAAAGATATCCTTGTCCACACCGATAATGCCGAGGATTCGGTCGCTCCATTTGTCCTCGTCGATATCGAGCATTGCCGTA
Source organism: Candidatus Latescibacterota bacterium (assembly GCA_963668435.2). Taxonomy (GTDB): domain Bacteria; phylum Latescibacterota; class Latescibacteria; order Latescibacterales; family Latescibacteraceae. Next base: position 929,457 of record CAXXSC010000008.1, on the reverse strand, counting down.
GTGGAGGCCATTGTGACCTCGGTGGTGAATTCGCCTGAGAGACGGTTGACCAAAAAATCCTGTGTCATGAGATAGCGATGGGCTTTTTTCAGTACCTCCGGCTCGTGGACTTTGAGCCAGCGCAGACGGTTTACTGTCTGCATGCCGTAATTGTGGAATCCGGTGATTTCGTAAAGGTCATAGGGTTCGATCTGCGTAAGAAGCCATTCTGTTTCGGCAAGGTTCCGCGTGTCATGCCAGCTCGAAAGCGGGTAGAGGAGCTTGCCGTTCTCATCCACCGCGGCGCCGTCCACACCGAAACCGGATACCGAAATGCCCCTGACCTGTTCAGCCGATGCAAGGGTTCCGACCACCTCGCGCGAACATTCGCAGACACTGTTCCAGATACCGTCCGCATCCCAGGTGAGCCAGCCTTCTTCTCCGCCGGGCTGTTGGATCGGGCCGTTGCGCCGCGAGGCTGATGCCACCAGTTTGCCGTCAAGACCAAACGCCGCCACCTTGATGCCGGTTGCGCCGAGATCGATTCCCATGAGAACATCCTGAGAGTACTGTGCCATAAAAACTCCTATATTGCCTGAGCGTATCAATTGTCAGCAAATCTTATCAGTATTCCGGGCCGACTTTCGGGAAATCGACCAGGAATGTCCGTCAATTCCACGCATTTTCACTCGATGAGGTGGTCAGCCGCCAGCCATCCGCTTTTCCGACGTTGTTCCTGTTCTCCAAACTCAGCTTTGAATATAATGCGGGCGGACAGGATGAAACAAGGCTATCTTTCAGCCTGCCCGCGCCTGAATTCAGGCCCGCATCGGCCACGCTGTCACCACTTAGGTCTGTATGGCCTCGATTATCTTCCGGGCTTGAACGATGATTTCGGATAATCCCGGTGCATGGCCCAGTGTGCGCCGCGCCAGATCGTTTCCTTGTGCGAGAATGTGTGGTACGGATGCGGCGTGTGTCCGGGCAGAAGAGTCACGGTGCGGCCTTTACCGCGCTCGGTACACCATCCGCCGGGTTTGTCCTGTGGGAATTCCTCGCCTTTGAGGTTATAAAGTACTGTGGCGTCGGGAGTGAGATCGGCGCTGAAAATCTCGTCATCGACGAATTTTGCCTCTTCTAGCCCTTTTGTGATTGTATGGCCCTCGTTGAACTTATACATCAATGTCGGCTGTACAGGGGTGTGCATATAGGGCTTCTCAACGCCGATGAGCTGCATGTATTTTTTGCGGTCGCCATTCCATACCGCACAGTGAATGGCCATGAGGCCCATGCCGCGGTTGACAACGTTTTCCACGATGGCGTCTTCCTGCTCGTCGGTCATGAACGGTGCTCCGGCGGGACGTTCCTCGACATATCTGTCGGGCACATAGCCGACTGTGTCCGGGCCGGCGTAGCGGCAGAAGATGAGGAGGTCGGTGTCAGCGATAACCTCGGGCGTGACAAACTGGCTCGACTGCGCGAACATGAGCCGCCAGCCTGCCGGTCCGAGTACCTCGCGGAAACGAAGTTCCTGTGTCATGCCGTTGTGCCAGTAATCGCCGCCGAGATAGATGACCCTGGTTTCGCCCGGTTGCTTGGGCATCGCCATGAGTGGGTTGGCTGCGGCTGCGGCGCCCGCTACGCTGACGAGGCTTGTTTTCAGTATGTTACGGCGTGTCATTTTCATTGTGCTGCCTTTCTTTCGGTTTTACGTCTTTGTGACTGATCGTTGTTGATTCTGGTTGATAATGTACTTTGCATTGACTGCAAGTCGTTTTTTCAGTTCTATATTCTGATCTCGTCATTATAAAAATATAATAGACTCTATAGGGGTTAAAAAGAACTTAATTAAGGTAAAAGAATCTTTGGATTTTGCTCCTGCTTGACCGGTTCTTCAACAATCCTCTTGCCAACATTGAGGTTCTGCCCTATTATTTTGAATGGGATGGTGATGATGACTGCTTCTGTTCCTGTTGCTATAATCAGACACTGTATCCGGTGGAGAGTACAGCGCCATGAAAGATCATATTGAGGAACTGCGGAAACGTGCGGTCGAGACATTCGGCGCGGTTGGAAGGGATTATCTTGAGGCGGGATTAGTGCTTTTCCACCGATACCGTCATGCCGACAGTGATTTTGCCCAGGCTGCGGTCGGCAATCTATCTCTCGGCGCCGGGCAGATCATGAAAAGCTATATATCGTGGAAAGACCTGTCCGCGGTATTTACAACCCTTTCCCCGGAAACGAAACTTGTCCTGACGAATCCTGACAGTGTCCCGCGTTTCTTTACCTGGCGGAATATCGATGTCGATATCGGATCCAGAAATGCACGGACATTGTCTTTCAACTCGTCGGTGAAATGTTTTTATGTGTTTTTCCCCCATCTCAAGCAGCTTCTGATGCCGCATGTTGCCGTGCTGGATACCGTCAGGGATGTTAGCCTTCATGACACACTTTCCGATCTTACCAGTTTCGAGCTCGATCGAGCGGCATTTGCCGTTCTCAGTATTGTCGATGCAATATCCTCGGACAGGGCTTTCGACTATGTCTGGCATTTTCCGACGGATGAAGACAGGGAGTTTCTCAGATTGTTCGAGGAGCGGAGAGAGGAGCGTGTCGCCTTGAGCATCAGGCAGGCAGAGGAGTCTGCCCACCATGGCCGGAACGAGTTTTTACGCTCAGCCGCCTCCTGGGATGATTTTTCGGCGGTCTGTCCGGTCTGTAAAAGCGCGGCTCATCTTGCGGGATACAGTGAGCTTGCGGTCGGGGGGATGAGGACGGCGAGTTTCCCACGCTGGATTTTTTTGCAACCTCTTTCGACTGTCCTGTCTGCGGGCTCAGGCTTTACGACAGTATCGAGATGCGCCTTGCCGGTCTCGAAACTATTTATGACCGGAGTGTCGATGTCGAGAGCTGGCTGAAAGACCGCGGCGGTCTCTCCGGCTGGTACATGGAAAACGGCCTTTGAGCCGGTGGCAGGTGAATCAAGTCAATGCCTGTAAGCTCGTAACGGTTAATTTTCCGGGAAACGATGCTTCATTTCCTCAACACTATTTCCATGACAGTGGCTTGCCGTGGAAAGCGGTTGACGGATCCACTTTTTAAAAATCTCCGCCATTCTTCCGGCGTAAACGTTTTTATCATGTCATAAGCACTTTTTTTCAGCCGAAAAGCGTCATAGATGCGCTTTTTGCCCTTTTCTGGCGGAAAAAATTGATGTATACTTCATAATCGACTTTTATAAGACGTAATGATATTCTAATGCAGGGCTGTCGCACGGCAGAACAACCCTTTTTTGCCGCGTGTGCTGCCCTTATTATGTTCCAAACGTTTGCAGGAGGTGCCCGATGGCATTGAACAACCTTTTCAGCCCGATCAAGCTCGGGAATGTCGAAATCAAAAACCGTACGGCCATGGCTCCCATGGGTGTCGGCCTTTACAGCTCGGACGAGACATGGCCTCGCCGCGAACTTCGTTATTTTGAAGAACGTGCCATGGGCGGCATCGGCATGATCATCACGCCGTTCACAAGGGTGCACGGTTCTCTGGCTTCCGTTCCCCTGAACGGCATCTACGACGACAAGTTCATCCCGAACCACATGGAATTTGTCGAGCGCTGTCATAAGCATGACACTAAAGTTTTCCTGCAGATCGCCCTTTCCGGCGGCAAATTCTCTCACGAGGCACCCTCTGCTGTTTACAGTGAGAATTTCGCTGTCAAGCCCCGCGCACTGACCACCGACGAGCTGGATGAGCTGGTGGAATGTTTCATCGCCGGGGCAGGACGTGCCATCGAGTCCGGTTATGACGGTGTCGAGGTGCACGGAGCCCATTCCTATCTTATCGGCCAGATGATGTCGCCCGGTCTGAATAAGCGCACCGACAAGTACGGTGGAAGTTTCGAAGCCCGGATGAAATTCCCCAACGATATCATCACCGGTATCAAAGCCAAATATCCCGATCTCAATGTCGGATTCAAGTTCAGCGCTCACGAGGAGTTCGAGGGCGGCATCAAGCTCGAGTACGCTAAAGAGATCGCAGAGTATGTCAGCAAGCTTGGCCTTGCCTATATTCATGTGGCGTCGACTGCCTCGACGATCGAAGTCATGAGCAAATATCCCTCGGTCCCGCCGCTTTACATCCCAAGAAATACCCTCATGCCTCTCGCCGGTGAACTGAAAAAGGTAGTGGGAGACCTTCCGATCATCGGCACCGGTTCTGTTACAGTGCCTGAGGAAGCGGAAGAGTTCATCGCCAACGGCACCTGCGACATGGTTGCGCTTGGACGTACGATTCTCGCTGATCCTCACTGGGCCCGCAAGGCGAAAGAAGGCGAACGCATTCTTCCCTGTATCCGCTGTAATGTCTGTTATCACCAGCTCTGGATGAACGGGCCCCTGTGGTGCTCGGTCAATCCGTATCTCCTTCATGAGAACGAGCAGAGCATTCCGCCCGCGGTGACGAAAAAGAATGTCATGATTGTCGGCGCCGGTCCTTCCGGTATCCGTTGCGCCCTGACCGCTTCGAAACGCGGCCACAAGGTGACTCTCTATGAGAAAAAGCCGATGATCGGCGGTATGGTTTATCCCGGCAGCAGGCCGCAGTGTAAAGTTGATGTCGCCAGGCTCTATGACTGGTTTGTCGCCGAGATCGAGGACAGCGATGTCGAGCTCAAGCTCAATACCGAGGTTACCCCTGAGTTGATCGAAGAGGTTCGTCCCGACGCGCTCGTGCTCGCAATGGGCGCTGAGCAGATCATCCCCGATGTTCCGGGTAAGGAACTGCCCAGTTTCGCTCCGGCTGTCGAGGTCATGAGCGATCCCTCGAAATATAAAGGCAAAAAGGCAGTTGTTGTCGGCGGCGGCGATGTCGGCTGCGAATGTGCCTGCCAGCTTTCAGACGAGGGCTGGGATGTCACCATTGTCGAGCTTATGCCCAAGCTGATGGAAGAGAACGCCATGACCAATGTCAAGGTGCAGATGTTCAATCTCATCGAGGAAAAGGGCATCAAGGTCATGACCGACACGAAACTCGCCAAGGTCTACGATGGCGGCTGTGAAGTCATCATGCCCAGTGGCAAGGAGTGGGGGCTTGAGGCTGATCTCGTTGTCTATGCTATCGGGTTCAAGAGGCCGGACACTTTCACCGGCGGCGGCAATGTCGGCATGAACATCGCCCCGATGAGCGGAGTCATGGGCGTTATGGCCATGAAAGCCGACGAGGTCCATGTGATTGGCGACTGCGCGTCGCTTGGCCGTATCCGCGAGGCTACCGAGGCCGGTGAGCGGGTCGGACGCTGGCTGTAAAATAAAGTTTCATAGATAAGAAAAGAGCGGTGTTATATATGCCGCTCTTTTCTGTGTTATATACTGAAAGTATTCAGAATGTGAGGTGCTGTGAAATGGATGAGATATTAGCTTTATCAGAAAAGAATCAGAAACGGGCGCGGGAGATAATTACCGAAACCGGCCTTGTCGGGATCTGGGAATCCGCCGGTGCTGAGGTGAACCTTGTCGGTTCGCTGAGGACCGGCCTGCTCATGAAAAACAGGGATATAGATTTTCATATCTACTCCGAGCCGCTCACGATTTCCGGCAGTTTTGAGGCTATGCGGAAACTGGCGGAAAAGCCGGGGATACAACGTATTGAATATCAGAATTTGCTCGACCACGAAGACCGTTGTATCGAATGGCATGCCTGGTATCATGATATTTCGGGTGACATTTGGCAGATAGATATGATTCATATCATGAAAGATTCGCCGTATGCCGGGTATTTTGAAAAAGTGGCGGAGCGGATATCTGAAAGGCTGACTCCCGAAACGAGGAATGCAATTCTGTCGATCAAATATGAAGTGCCTTCAGAAACGAAAGTTATGGGGATAGAAATATACAAGGCTGTTCTGGAAGATGGTGTCAGGACATATGCCGATTTCATGCAATGGAAGGATGATCATCCGGAAGAGGGCATTATCGAGTGGATGCCGTGATACGGCAAACGGAGAGTTGTGTAAGTGTCAGACATATAACGGGCTTGAAATATCGGCTATGTCTATTGGAGTATCTGCTGTATATAAAACAGCCGCTTTTTTTACAAAGCGGCTGTTTTCTGAGGGGGGGTCGAAAAAGTTACGTTGGATACTGTCGCCGAAAACAGTGCAGACCGTTCCTGCGACTTGCATCCATTGCTGTCATAACATGAAGCAAACACGCTGAAAAAAAAGTGATTTTACTCACAAAAGCAGAGAAAACACAAGGCTATTTGCCCCTTTATCCTTTACAAGTCCCAATAATAGTGTTATTTTTAGAATCCAAATGGGAAACTGTGGTTTAACAAAACAGGAGCAGTATATGAAATTCGATACAATTCTATTCAGTATGCTTACGGCGGCTTTTTTTATGATGGTCACTTCCGGCGCCTCGGCGGCTGACAAGGATGCAGGTGAGAATCCGGTCGTTATCATTAAGACGAACATGGGTGATATCGAGGTTACACTCGATGCAAAACGGGCACCGATCTCAGTCAAGAATTTCCTCGAATATGTTGAGGCCCGTTTCTACGACAATACGATTTTCCACAGGATCATACCGGGTTTCATGATCCAGGGCGGCGGCTACAATATCAACATGGTCAAGCTGGCGACACGTCCTCCGATCGTGAACGAGGCGACCAACGGCCTTCTCAACCGCCGCGGAACGATTGCAATGGCACGTACACCGGTACCTCACAGCGCCACATCGCAGTTTTTCATCAATGTCGAGAACAATACGTTTCTGGACAATAAGGACAATACTCCGCAGGGATTCGGTTATGCAGTCTTCGGAGAGATTACTGATGGTATGAAAATTGTCGATGCCATCTCGAAAGTCAAAACGCGGAAAGATCAGATTTCTGAGGGCCTGCCGGTTGAACCTGTCCTTATTGAAACGATTACCCTGAAAAAGGCCGAATAATTTTTAGCTGATCCCGTGATACGGATTCCTGAACGCTCGTTACGGACAGGATAGTCATGCTCCGCTTGACCGCATTTTTCAGGTTGCTTAAGATTACTTTCAGGGAATGGCGCCAGCGCCGGCCGGAACTCATCGGCGCCGCCATTGCTTTCTATATCCTGTTCTCGCTCGGTCCGCTTCTGTATATCATGGTGCATGCCGCTGCCCTCGTATTCGGGAAAGCGGCTGCGCAATCCCAGCTTATCCACGAAATAGAGATTTTTGCCGGTGCGGACCCCGCCGGTGTCGTGCGTTCGATCCTTTCGCGATCAGAGGTACATCCCGCCAACAGGCTCACTGCGATTGTCAGCATTCCCATGCTCGTTTTCGGCTCGGCAATGGTTTTCTACCAGTTGAAAAATGCTCTGAACTATATCTGGGGTGTGGGAGACTGCGGTGGTGAGAGTGTATGGCGGGCTGTAAGACACTATCTCAGTTCGTTTTTCATGGTGGCTTTCGCCGGACTTATCCTCACACTGCTCGTTATGAAGAGTATCGCGCTGTCGGTGCTCGATGCTTTCCTCGCTGAAAACATGCCGTTTCCGCCGTTACTTTTCCCGGCACTCGATTTCATCGTAACAATGATCGTCATAACATTTCTTTTTGCGATGGTATACAAGATTCTTACCGAGCCCAGGATACGGTGGTCGGATGAGTGGATCGGTGCTGCGGTGACTTCGGCGCTTATCACCGTTTCGCAGTTTTTTATCGGTAAGTATTTCAGTTCGGTGAGGATTGCGACGACCTATGGGGCGATTGGCTCTTTCACGATCCTGATGGTCTGGATATACTGGTCGTCACTGGTGTTTCTGCTTGGCGCAATGTTCACGAAAGTCTATGCCACCGAGTACGGTTCTTTCCATGAGCTGAATAAATGACAGACCTTTCAACGACGCACTGTATTTCTGCTCACCCGGATTCACAACCTTATTAAAAGGCTGTTGAGGAAACTTTTGTCTCGATTGTATGCGTATGGATGATCAGCGTGGGAAACTACCAGCGTACTTTTTGACCCACTCTTCGGCAGCCTGCGCGCCATTCATTTGACGGCCTTCTGTCGCGAGGATTTCCCTCTTGTAATGTTCGATGTAGCAGACCTGCTCGATCATGCGGAGGCGGAAATCGGTTGAACTGTCGACAAAAGTCACTCCTGTTTCCCAGAAATCGCCATTCTGTTTCAGCCAGACAACCTGTGCTTTTTCCTTGAACGGCGGAGTCCTGATCGGTATCTTAATGGTGACTATATCGCCGATCTCGAGTTTCTTCCGGCACGTGAACGACAGGCCTCCCTCGCTGATGTCTTTCAGTTGGTCATGTACTGTCTTGATATGGATGCCACGGGATATTTCTATAGGTATATCGGAAGGATGACGTATGAATTCTCTCATATGATGCTCCTGAAAATAAGTATCGTTTTTTCATCGTCTAAGTATTGACAATATAATGTTTAATCCTTTAATTATAAGAATAAATTGTTAATTCCGGGCTTTTTTATTATTAATATATCTGTTTCTTGACAAAATGTGAGTCCTGGGATGTTAATCGGCCAGGATTTGTCAGAGGGCAGTATTGTTGAATTTTTTCGAGGCCAAGGGTTGTGACGGCTCCGAAGCAATGGAAGGATAGTGTAATGGGATCGATCAAATTGGCGATTGCCGGTGTGGGTAATTGTGCAAGTTCTCTTTTACAGGGTGTCCACTATTATGACGGTGATAAACAGGGGACGGTTTCGGGATTGATGCATCGGAATCTCGGCGGGTATGCTCCCGGTGATATTGACGTTGTAGCCGCATTCGATATCGACAAGCGGAAAGTTGGCCGTGATGTTTCCGAGGCAATCTTTCAGGATCCCAACTGCACGACGGTTTTTTGCGAGAACGTTCCACTTTCCGGCGTGACTGTCAATATGGGCCGTATTCTCGACGGATATGCAGATCATATGTGTGAACACGATGACGAATATACTTTTGTGCTGTCCGATCAGCCTGAGGCTGAGAAGGAGCAGGTTGTCCAAATTCTCCGAGATTCGGGTGCCGATATGCTTGTCAACTACCTTCCGGTCGGTTCGGAAGAGGCTGTGCGTTTCTATGCGGAATGCGCCCTCGAGGCCGATGTCGGTTTTGTCAACTGCATGCCGGTTTTCATTGCCAGTGACCCCGCCTGGGCCCGCCGTTTCGCGGAAAAGAAACTTCCGCTTATCGGTGACGATATCAAAGCTCAGCTTGGTGCGACAATCACCCATCGGGTGCTCACCGACCTGTTCCGGAAACGCGGCGTTGTCCTCGACAGGACCTATCAGCTCAACACCGGCGGCAACACTGATTTCCTCAATATGCTCAACAGGAAACGCCTGAAATCAAAACGTACCTCCAAGACCGAGGCGGTCCAGTCAGTCGCCAGCGAACGTCTTTCAGATGAAAACATCCATATCGGCCCGAGTGATTATGTCGCCTGGCAGAAAGACAATAAAGTCTGTTTCCTGCGTATGGAGGGACGGCTTTTCGGCGATGTTCCCATGAATATCGAACTCAGGCTTTCCGTCGAGGATTCGCCAAACTCGGCCGGTATCGTGATCGATGCCATACGCTGTGCGAAACTGGCGCTTGACCGCGGTGAGGGAGGCGTGCTCTACCCGCCGTCGGCCTTTTTCATGAAACATCCGCCGCTTCAGTTCACGGATGACGAGGCGTTCAATATGACCGAGGCCTTTATCGACGGCAGTTGGATTCCCGATGAAGAGAAAATGCTCTACTTCGTTGCCGGTGAGGAAAAAATTGTAGCCGGGTGACAACCGTCGTATCAGATATTCGTTATAAAAAAAGACCGTCTTGCTGCCCGGGACGGTTTTTTTATAGTGACCTCGCCATTGGCATCCTGGCAGTGCTTTCTTTCATATTACAGTTTTTTTTCGTATATTATCTATGTCGGCACAAACGAGACCGATTTGAAAAAACAGACCTGTTATACGTATCGAAAGGCGGATATCAACATGAGCGATATGGGTGACCAACGCCCCTGGGGCCATTACACTGTGCTGTCCGACGAGCCGGACCACAAAGTGAAACGAATTGTCGTTAAGCCTGGCAAACGCCTGAGCCTTCAGCGCCATCAGCGTCGCGCCGAGCACTGGTATGTCATCAAAGGCGAGGCTATTATGACTCTCGATGACAAGGAATTTCCTGTGAAAGTCGGTGATGCGGTTGATATCCCGCGGACAGCGGTTCACCGCATCATGAATCCCGGCACCGAGGAGATGGCGTTCATCGAGGTTCAGACCGGCGATTATTTCGGCGAGGATGATATCGAGCGTCTCGAAGATGATTTCGGCCGTGGTGACTGATCGCGAACGAACAGATTGATATAAAGAAGGACGGCAGTTACGCCGTCCTTCTTTTGTGCATGTCATCTTCCGTGATCAGCCGGAATATTCCGGCAGTTCTGCCGCGGGAATGGATTCAAGATATGGCAGATTTCTGTCCCGTTCTGATATTACCGGTTCGGAGACAGGCCAGTCGACTGCAATCGAGGGATCGTCCCAGCAGATGCCGCGTTCTTCTGCCGGGGCATAATAGTCACTGCATTTGTAGACAACGGCCGCTGTTTCGCTCAGGACACAGTAACCGTGGGCGAAACCCTCGGGAATGAAAAGCTGACGGTGGTTTTCAGCGCTGAGTGTCACACTTTCCCACACGCCGAATGTCGGCGATCCTTTCCTGACATCGACCGCGACATCGAAAATAGCGCCCTGGACAACATAGATCAGTTTCGCCTGCGATCTGCCGAGCTGATAGTGAAGGCCGCGCAGTACTGAGCCGTTCGAATACACGAGGTTGTCCTGAACGAATGACGCGGCTACCCCCCCGGCCTCGTATTTCATCTGTTGATGTGATTCGAGAAATGTGCCGCGCTCGTCGCTGAATATATCGGTTTCAATGATGATGAGTTCGTTCAGTTTTTTCAGTGCCGCTGTATTCATGCCGCCTTATTCTCCATTGTGACTGTCAGGCCTTGTATATTTTCTCGCGGCCCTCGGTGACCGTTTTCGTGGCGTTCCTCGTGTCGACCACGAGCTGTGCGTCCCTGACCAGCGCAGCATAATCGATATTGCTGTGGTCGGTGGCGATCAGCACGGCATCGTAAGAGCCGACTGATTCGGCATTCAAATCGACACTTTTCATGCCGGAAAAGCGCTTGTATTCACGGGTGTCACCAAGTTCCGGAATGAACGGATCGTGGAAATCCACACGGCCGACCTTATCCTCAAGCAGTTCGAGCAGCTTGAGGGATGGGCTTTCGCGGTAGTCGCCGACATCTTTCTTATAGGCGAGACCGATAATGAGGATGCGTGAGGTCTTGAGCGCCTTGCCGTTATCGTTGAGGGCGTTCATCAGTTCCTGCACGACATAATTCGGCATGGAGGTGTTGATCTCACCTGCGATTTCGATAAACTTGGTCTGGGTGTCGAATTCGCGGGCTTTCCATGTCAGGTAGAACGGATCGATCGGGATGCAGTGTCCGCCGAGACCGGGGCCGGGATAGAAAGGCATATAGCCGAACGGTTTCGTTTTTGCGGCGTCGATAACCTCCCAGACATCGATGCCCATTTTCGTGTAGATCATTTTCAGTTCATTCACGAGAGCTATGTTTATCGAGCGGAATATGTTTTCGGTGAGTTTCACTGCCTCTGCAGTCTTGAGAGACGATACCGGGATTGCCTGGGCGATGACCTGTCCGAAAAGATATGTGGCGCGCTCACAGGCCTCGGCAGTATGGCCGCCAACGACTTTGGGGATCTGTGCGGTCGAAAAATTCGCGTTGCCCGGATCCTCGCGTTCCGGCGAGTAGGCGAGATGGAAATCTTTGCCGCAGACAAGCCCGCTCGTTTCGAGGATGGGGAGGAGCACCTCTTCGGATGTGCCGGGATAGGTTGTCGACTCGAGAGTGACCAACTGGTCTTTCCTGAGGCGGGGCGCGATAGCCTCGGCTGTTTTGGTGATAAAGCGGAGGTCGGGCTCACGGTGGGCCGTGAGAGGTGTCGGGACGCAGATGATGATGATGTCGACCTCGCCGATACGGTCGAAATCGGTGATTGGCTCGAACAGGGTGCTGTCCCTGAGAACAGCGATCGCGCTGTCGTCGATATGTTTGAGATAGGACTGGCCCTTGTTCAGCATTTCGATCTTGCTGACATCAATATCGAAACCGGTGACCGGGAATCCCTTGTCGACAAATGCCATCACCAGCGGCAAACCGACATAGCCAAGGCCGATAACGCCGATTTTCAATTCGCGCTTGTCTGTTTTTTCCTGAAAGCTTCTATCCATTCTGCTGTCTCCCGATTATCATGTCTATCCGCCGTACATTTAACGGCCGGATTGGCAATATACGCTCAAAGCTTCCTCTGTGCAATGATCCAGATGGCCGTAACATCTTATTTTCAGCGCCCGCAGATCTTGTCGAAACCTTCCTTGAGCGCCTTGCCGTATTCGTTGATGCCGAGAACATCCGCGCCGGTGTTGAGGAACTGGTAGCCCATGTCCATATATTCGCGAATTGTCGTGAGATCAGCGGTGGTTCCGGCGAACTTGCCATGTTTTTTCGCTGTTTCCACAACGAGCTTGCGTGCCTCTTTGATCCGTGGATTCTGCCAGTCGCCGGGCGCGCCAATGCTGTGGCTGAAATCGCCGGGGCCGAAAAAGAGCATGTCGATACCCTCGAGCTGTGCGATCTCGTCGATCTCGTCGAGCGGTTCAGGATCCTCGATCTGGACAATAATAAAACGCTGTTCATTCGCCTGTTTAATGTACTCGGTAAACGGCACATTGCAGAAACGGGCATCGGCATTGCCGCCGTCGACCGGCCGCCGTCCGATGGGCTGGAAACGTGTCGTTCTTACCACGTGCTCGGCATCGGCGAAACTCATCACATGGGGAACCATGATGCCTGTCGCGTCCATTTCAAGGGGGATGATATAATCGCTGTATGGCCCGCGTGCGATCCTGACGACCACGTCGACATCGTGGCATTTTGCGGCCCAAATCTGGCTCTCTATCGCCGACCAGTCGTTGCCGATATGTTCCTGGCAGACCCAGATACAGTCGAAACCTATCAGTGCGACTGTTTCGGCGATCCTCGGATCGGCGTAGTTCAGTTTGAAACTGTGGACTACCTCACCGGCACGAAGTTTTTTCAGTACATTGCTCGGTCTCATATGCATGGTGAACCCCTTCTCTCTATATCTGATATGAACGTGAACGATAATTTCCATGATGTTTCGAGACGGCTTCCGTTATATACCGACCGCTTGCCGCACCGAAATAACATAGCTTTCTTCCCGTGCAAAAACAAGGAAATACCTTGATCCGCACGCTGTCCTTTGCTATTGTGAAGAAAAGTCATCCGGGACATTCCCATGTGTGAGGGAGAACATGTCGAATGCGCTTGCAGGCACAACGGGAAACAGTCGGCCGCTCGAAACATTGCTGCCGGTTTTCTTCTTCATTTCCGGCATAACAGGCCTGATTTACGAGATACTGTGGACACGGCTTATCACCGCTATTATAGGCGCGGCGCCGTTTGCGGTCAGCACGATCCTGACTGTATTCATGACCGGTCTCGGCCTTGGTGCATATTTGGCCGGGAAACTGGCTGACCGTGTGCGGGAACCGGGCGGCCTGATCCGCTATTACGGTATCCTCGAAATCGCTGTCGGGCTCTACGGATTGCTGCTTCCGTTTTTGATAAAACTGGTGAAACCGCTTTTTTCCGTCCTGTATTCGGGGCTTTACGGCTCATTCCTTTTGTATTCCGTTTTGACGCTTCTCGGCTGTTCGCTTCTTTTTCTTTTTCCAGCACTTTGCATGGGTGCTACATTGCCGCTGGTCAGCCGTTATTATGTCAGCGGGCATGACCGGGCCGGTAACCGTCTCGGTTTCCTGTATGGTCTCAATACACTTGGCGGGGCTGCCGGAGCGCTGATAACCGGATTCTGGCTCCTGCGTTTCTGGGGGCTTTGGGGATCACTTGCCGCCGCGGTCAGCGCCAACATACTTGTCGGCGCTGTTTCTATCTACTATGCTGCGAGAGACGAAACGCTGTTTCCCGCTGATGATCCTTTTCTGCTCGATTCCCTCCCCGAAGAGGACGACAAACTCTACCCCTTCGGCGTCGCTTTTCTCGCGCTCCTGATTTTCGCGGTATCCGGTTTCGCCTCCATGTCATGCGAGGTGATCTGGACACGGCTCCTGTCAATTATTATCGGCCCCACAACCTATTCATTTACAATCGTGCTGGTTACTTTTATTGCCGGGCTTGGGCTTGGCAGTATGTTTTTCGGGGTGCTCGCGGCGAAAACAAAAGACTGCCTCAGGCTGCTTTTTGTCAGCCAGGCGCTTGCCGCCTTTTCCGCCCTGGCAGTGAGCCATCTGCTCGGAAACAGCCAGGTGTTTTTCGGGAAACTGATATACTATCTCGCTGACAGATTTTCATTATTGATGCTAAGCGAAAGCCTTGTCATCTTCGTCATGCTGATATTCCCCGCGCTCTTTTTCGGCGCATCGTTTCCCCTTGTGATCGAAATCCTGTCACGTCAGCGTGGAACAACGGGCGAGTCGGTCGGTTCTGCCTATGCGCTCAACACCGCGGGCGCTGTGACCGGCTCGTTTGCGGCCGGTTTTATCATGATTCCGCTCTTTGGCAAGGAAAACGCCATTCGCTTTGTTGTTATGCTCCAGCTTGCCGTGATGGCTGCTTCAGTGGCGTACCTGTATCTGCGCAGATCGTGCAGGCGGACGACAGTGATGACATTCGGGTCGATCGCGTTATTAGGTGTAGTGCTCGCGTTGCCGTTTCCGCGCTGGGACCGAGAGGCCCTTGCAGTAGGGAAATACCAGCGCTCTTTCGACGATGCCGACCGTCTCGGTCTCGGCTGGTTCGATGCTTTCTTTTTTGGCGCGAAAGCCATGAGAGGTTATTTCCCCGGCGATATCCTTTTTTATGGTGACGGTATCGGCGGTTTCACTACAGTCAAGCGGAGTTTCGACACGGACGGTTTTCCGATGATGAGCCTTTTTAACAGCGCAAAATCCGACGCTTCCAACGGCGGCCCGGATATGTGCACTGAGACTATGCTTGCCCATCTCCCTATGCTTTGCCACTCCAGGCCCGACGATGTTCTTGTGATCGGGCTCGCCAGCGGAATCACTGCCGGTGAAACACTGCATTACCCCGTGAAACAGCTCGACGTGGTCGACATAAACCGACAGGTTGTCAGGGCCTCGGACTTTTTCAGGCGCTGGAACGGTGATGTGCTCGACGATCCCCGGACGCATGTCATCATCCAGGACGGCCGCGCTCACCTGACAATGAGCGACAAGCGTTACGATGTCATTATCTCGGAACCCTCGAATCCCTGGATGGCCGGGCTGGCGAGCCTGTTTACGGAGGAGTTTTTCAGTCTCGCCAAAGGCCGTCTCAAAGAGGGCGGCATGTATGTCCAGTGGATACACTCATATATGATTGACTGGGAGAATTTCTCCCTGGTAGGGCGGACTTTTGCCGCGGTCTTTCCCGGCGCTGTCATGTTCGAGACCGGTAACGGCGCGGATTACCTCCTTGTCGGTTTCGATGGCCGTACTGGGCTGAATGACGTATCGGCGATGGGGAATCTTGCTTATGCCCAAAAATCTGAATTGGTTTCGATTTCCGACCATCGTGTTTTCTACAACATGTTCATCAGTGATGATCTTGGGGGGCTGTTCGGCGAGGGGCCGCTCAACAGCGACAGCATGCCCCGTCTCGAGTTCTCCGCGCCGAGGCTTATGAACGCAAGCGAGTTCGAGATCGACAATATTCTTGCGGGACGGGACCATATTTCGGAGAAATATCTCGCTGTCATGGAAAAGCTCGAAAGCGACACCGACCGCTGTCTCGATTATATCGAGTATATTCTTTCCTTCGACGATATGCACGAATATGTCGAGGATTATATCGACACCGAAACGCTGAGCGAACCGCAGTTTCAACGTCTGAAATCATGTTATGTATCGTATTGCTCACGCCGCTTTATCGAGGATTTCTCGTTTGTTCCCAAGGGGGATATACGTGATGCCGCAAAACGGGCGCAGATCGAACGGCTCAGCGGACGAATCGACAAAACCCCCTTCAAAGGAAATCTTTTGAAACAGCTTGGAAAACTCAGTTATGAACTCGGTTCACTGGAGGATGCAGAGCGCTGGTACCGGCAGTTGATAGCGCTTCACCCGCAACTTCCGCTGGCACATCATGATCTCGCTGTCGTTCTGCTTTCCGAGGGACGTTACGACGATGCGGCTGAGGCTTTCCGTGCAGAGATGGCGATCAATCCCAGCCATCTGAACACTCTGAACAGCCTGGGCAACCTGGCCATGATGAAAGGCAATGTGGAGGAGGCTGTCGGCTTGTATCGAAAGGCGCTCAAAGTCGATGAGGAGTATTACAAGGCGCATCTCAATCTCGGCGCCGCGTTTGACAGGCTGGACATGAAGGAGGAGGCGGCTTATCATAAGGCGGAAGGGCAGCGTCTTAAACCAGTGCAATGAATGCGCTAATGCCGGGGGGAAAAGCAAAGGGACGACGTCTGCTTCACCGTCGTCCCTTTATCTATATAAAAATAACACCTGTCAGACAATGTCGGATCAGGCGCCGAACTGTTCGCGAAGTGCCGGGTAGATAATGGCGCCGTCCTTGATGTTGATTGCGGTGGCGAATTCGGGCGCGTCGGCAGTTTTCATGCCCATCGCCGCGATTTTACGGGCATAACCGATGGTGGCGTTGGTCAGCGCGAACGTAGATGTCCTGCCCACCGCTCCGGGAATGTTGGCGACCGCGTAGTGAATCACACCCTCCTCGACATAGGTCGGGTTCTGATGTGTCGTTGCGTGGGTTGTTTCCGCACAGCCGCCCTGGTCGACCGAGATGTCCACGAATACCGAGCCCTCGGGCATTTCTTTGAGAAGATCGCGTGTGATGAGTTTCGGGGCCTCTGCGCCGTGGATGAGGACAGCGCCGATCACGAGGTCAGATGCCGCGCAGTTTTCATAGATGCTGTGGCTGTTCGAGTGAATGGTGGTGACATTTTTCGGCATGAATTCAGCAAGACGCCTGAGCCGTGGGAGGTTGATGTCGAGTATTTTGACTTCTGCGCCCATGCCGGCCGCGATCAGTGCCGCATGTGTTCCTGCGATGCCGCCGCCGAGGACGGTGACTTTTGCTGGCTGTACGCCGGGAACGCCGCCGAGAAGAACAGCCCTGCCGCCGCGGTGACGTTCAAGGGATGCTGCGCCGCACTGGGGTGCCATGCGGCCTGCTATTTCGCTCATGGGGATGAGAAGCGGCAGAGAACCGTCGGCGAGTTCGAGTGTTTCGTAGGCGACACAGAGCGCTTCCGTTTTCTGCATGGCACGGGTGAGTTTCTCCGATGCCGCGAAATGGAAGTACGTGAAAACGATCTGTCCGGGACGGATCAGGCCGTATTCAGCTTCGAGCGGCTCCTTGACTTTAACGATCATGTCCGCTGTGCCGAAGATCTCCTCGTTGGAGTCTATGATCACCGCGCCCACAGCCTGATACTCCTCGTTCGAAAATCCTGATTCAATACCGGCGTTCTTTTCAACCATTACCGTATGCCCGTCGCTGACAAGCTGCTGAACACCTGCCGGGACAGCTGCCACACGGCTTTCCTGTGCTTTTATTTCTTTTGGAATACCGATTTTCATCGCAGTTATACCTCGCTCCTCATTGTTTCTGGTTTAATGGGCGTGATTGTGAATAACCGGTGTTCCGGTATTTATCCGCCCGACTTCTATTCTTTTCGATTTTCTTTGGCGAAACCGTCCATGATGGCCTCGAGCTTGTCAGCCTGCAGCCATTGGCCGAAATTCTTGAGCACGACATAGGTCTCGGAATCCCTGATTCCCGAAACATGCCCGAGCTGGGTTGTTACAAAATCAACCAGCGTATGGTGCGAGTGCGCAAGCACCACCGCCATAAGGTCATAACGTCCTGTCACGATCATCGTGGTCATGACAGAGGGGAGTTTTTCGATGTCCTCGGCACACTCGTTGAGACGGCGGCCGTCTATTTTCATTCCGACAAATGCCAGATACAACTCGTCGAATTTTTCAATATCGATTTGGGCCGTGATCCTCAGGGCGCCGCTGTCGATGAGTTTTCCGAGCCGCTGCCTGACCGTTCCTTCGGATACGCCGATCTGACGAGCGATCTCACGATTCGACTGACGGCCGTCCTGTCCAAGCAGGGCGATGATTTTCCGATCAATTGCGTCGATAGCCATAAACAATCTCCTTTGTTGTAATATAATACGCAAAAGCGAAATAAACAATCAAAACAATTACGCATTTGCCCTTTGTCGACAGTTGGTATTCTGCAAGTGTTTGTTTTTGTGTTGTGATGTGCTGTAGGATAATTTTATGCATAGTTAGTTTTTTGTTTGACTGGATGCCTTGTTTGTACTATGCTGAAAGAAAGAATAAATGCCCGCATCTTCCGGAGAGAATTGCATGATCGAACCCGGCGGCCTCAGTTTACCCGATTACCTCGTTATCGGCGCTTATTTCGCGCTCATCGTTTTTGCAGGATATTATTTCTCCAGGTACATCAAGCTCGCGAAAGATTTTTTCGCGGCAGGTAATGTCATGCCGTGGTGGCTTGCCGGTACTTCGTATTTCATGGCCTCTTTCAGCACACTCCTTTTCGTTGTCTATAACCAGATCGCCTACGAGTACGGTTTCGTGGCGGTTACTATCTGCTGGGGCGGATCTGTTGCGGTATTCATCAGCGGTTATTTTCTTGCCCACCGATGGCGTCGGGCCCGCATTCTGACACCGGTCGAGTTCATGGAACGGCGATACAGCAAGGGTGTGCATCAGCTTTTTGTGTGGATGGGTTTCCCGCTGCGCCTTCTCGACAACGGACTCAAGATTTTTTCGACCGCTATCGTTGTCACCATGGCGGTGAACCATCCCGCTATCACATTCAACCGTTTCGTGATCATTATCGGTATCATTATGATCGCCTATACCTATCTCGGCGGTCAGCTTGCCGTGATCATCACCGATTTTGTACAGGCGCTTATTATCGCGGTTGCCGTGGCCGTGCTTTTCGTACTGACCTATCTCAGTGTTGACAGCTGGCCGGCCTATTTCGCCGCAATTCCCGAGGGCTTTCTTCACCCGATGAGCAAGCCTTATAACTGGAGCTATCTCCTGTTCACCTCATTCTCTATCGGTGTGCTGACTTACGGTTCCAGCTGGGGGATCGTCCAGAAATACAACTGTGTCAGGAGTGAGGGTGATGCCCGGAAAATGGTCACTTACATCACCATCCTGAAATTTGTCACACCGCCGATATTTTTCTTTCCCGGTCTTGTCGGACGATATCTTGTCCCGAATATCGAAAATACCCGCGCGGCCTATGCCATAATCGGGCTCAAAATTCTTCCCGTGGGGCTCATGGGACTTCTTGTCGCCGCGCTTTTCAGTGCGACCATGTCCACGCTCGGCTCCGAATACAATACGCTTTCCGGGGTACTCACCCGCGACTTTTTCAAGAAAAAAATTAGCCCGGAGGCAAGTGACAGGGATGAGGTTTATTTCGGCCGTATTGCCACTATCGTTATCGGCGTCGTCACGGTGCTGTTCGCAATTTTCCTCAACTATGTTCCCCAGCTCAACCTCATGGACATCATGTACCGGATGTTCAGCGCGTTTGGGCCGCCGATCATGATTCCGACCATCGCGGGCCTTATGTACCGGCGGTTCAACTCGAAAGGTGTGATCTGGGGCGTTGTCGCAGGCGCTGTGCTCGGAATTGCCCTTCAGACTATCAATATGTATCTTGTCGCGGAATACGCCGATCTTATGAACAGCAGCGAGCGGATCAATTTCTGGCTCCGCAGCGGATGGACCTCGGCCTCGACAATGCTCAACATCGTAACTGTCATCGCCGGTCTCTGGCTCGGTACGAAACTCCATCCGAGTTCGGGCGAGGAAAATGCCCGTGTCAACTCGTTCTTCGAGGACCTCCAGCGGCCGTTTGAGTTAAGTGAAGGATCGAAAACAACGATCTCACCATTCTCGATTATCGGCCTTCTTTTCGCGTTGTTCGGTGCTGTCATGACCGCGGTATCGTTCGTGGTGCTCTTCGGTTTCGGCGACATGCGGGCGTTCTGGCTCGATTTGGGCGCAGGGCTTGTCATGATAACTATCGGCATGTTCATGCGTTATTCAGTGGCAAAAACTGCTGATTGAGATGCAGTTTGTGTGACCCACATTCGCTTCAAAATGAAAAGGCCCAGGATTTTCCGGGGCCTTTTATATTTCAAGTTACTATTTACGCCGGTGCTTAACCGATTCTCATGGTCATGCCGCCGTCCACGACAATGTTCTCGCCGGTGATGAAATCGTTTTCCATGAGAAAGATCACTGTTTCCGCCACATCCTCCGGTGTTCCCTCACGATGGAGCGGGATGCGGTTATCAAGATTGTGCTGTTTCGCCTCGGCTGTCATCGCCGCGTGAAAACGTGTTCTGATGATACCGGGAGCGAGGCAGTTCACGCGGATGTTATCGTCGCCGAGTTCACGCGCCAGTGATCTGGTGAACTGCTGGAGCGCGCCCTTGACCACGCCATAAGTGATTGAGCCCGGCCCTGCCTGGATTCCGGCCACTGAGGACATGAACACGATGGCTCCCTCGTCCTTTTTCCGCATTTCGGGAAGTGCCTCGCGAATGAGATGGAACGCGGCGTGGACATGCACGTCGAACGCTTTCATCCAGTCATCGGGCGAGACATCCATGATGCCGCCGGGAATACCGCCGCCAGCGTTATGGAAGAGCGCATCGACACCGCCGAGGGACGCGACTGTTTCACTGACAACCTTTGCTGCATCCTCGGGCTTGCCCATATCGGCGACAATCATCAGGCATTTCCGGCCCGTTTTTTCGATATCGGCGACAACAGATTTCGCTTCGCTGTCGTCATGACGGCCTACGATCGCGACATCAGCTCCTTTTTCTGCCGCGAGACGGGCTGTGGCGGCACCGATCCCTTTTGTTCCGCCGGTGATGATGACAACTTTATTTTCCAGATTCATGAATGGCTCCTTAGAAGTATTGTTTGCATCATGGCCGGATTCCGACACGAAAAGCATGCCGGTTCTGCCGGCTTTCTGCCGCGTAACGGCTTGAGGTTGCTTACTGTTCCCGGCTGCCTGGAATGCGGTGTGCATTCCGTTTATTTATACCATCAATCCTTGGGCGGAACCCGTTTTTCCACTGTCGCCCGTGTCGCGCCGGTCGAAATACCGCCATCAACGAGGATGCACTGGCCGGTCACATATTCACTGGCATCCGAGGCGAGGAAAACCACTGCGCCGTCGAGATCGTGGGGCTGTCCGGGGCGTTTCAGCGGAATGCGGTCGCTGAGATAGTCGACCCATTCCTGGCTGTCATAGAGCACCTTGTTCAGCTCAGTGCGGAACCAGCCGGGCGCAAGGCAGTTCACCGTGATGCCGTAAATGCCCCAGTCATCGGCAAGGCTCATGCTGAGCTGCTTGACACCGCCTTTGCTGGCGCAGTAGGGAGCGATGCCTGCATAGCCGAAAACGGAGGTTACCGAGCCGATATTGATGATACGTCCCTTGCGTTTGGGGATCATTTTTTTTGCAGCGGCCTGCGCGCAGAAAAACGGTCCGCGGAGATTCGTGTCCACAACCCTGTTCCAGTCGTCCCAGCTCACTTCCTCGGAGGGCTTGCGTATGTTGCAGCCTGCGTTGTTGACAAGGATGTCGAGACTGCCGAGTTTGTCGACAACTGTGTCGGCCATGTTCTGAATGCTGTCATAATCGCGAACGTCGAGCTCTATCGGCAAAACTTTACCGCCTGCCGCCTCGATTTCCGAACAGATGCCGTCGAGGGAGTCGATGTTACGGCTTGTGACAGCCACGGCGGCACCGGCTCGTGCGAGTGCTTTTGCGCAATAGCTTCCAAGGCCGCGGCCGGAACCGGTGACAACGGCGACTTTACCCGTGAGATCGAACATATTTTCACTCATGATGCTGCCCCTTTATGGAAGTGTTCATTATGTTTGCTGATAACTGTCCGGAACGGCGTTGTGCCAGCTGTTTGTTTTGTTTGGTCGGCGTAGGGCTCTTTGTCTTTGCGTCCGTCGTTGCTAAAACAGGCCCAAACAGGATGTGAGTAAAGTTTCTGCTACGGCTGAAGCAGGACTTTCATCAGGCCCTGTTCCCTGTTGTAAAGGCGTTTGAACCAGGCGGCACCCTCGGCCAGCGGTGCAGTCGCGCTGGTGAGCCTTTCGACATTCACCGCGCCACGGGCGATCATATCAAGGCAGGCCGGATATTCACCGTTGGAGGCGCAGGAGCCAAGAAGAGTAATCTGCCGGGATACCGTTTTCTGCAGGTGCAGGTTCAGTTTGGGGCTGACATTGCCGATGAGAACGATTCTGCCGCCCTTGCGTACGGTATCGACAGCAGAGCTCAGTGTCGCCTGCACGCCGACTGCCTCGAAAGCCATATCGAATCTCCGGCCGCCGGTCAATTGTGAGGTAGCACTATCGACTTTGTCGTCTGCGGGATTAAGGATATCCGTTGCGCCCAGTTCACGGGCAAGGGCGAGACGCGAGCTATCCGTATCGACAGCGAGGATGTTCCCGCAGCCGTTTGCCCTGAGCAATTGTATGACGAAGAGGCCGATAATGCCTGCACCGAACACGACCGCCGATTCGTTCAGCGATACTTGCGCAAGCGAGAGCGCGTGAAAAGCAACCGAGACCGGCTCCACCATGGCCGCCGCCTCGAAACTGACCTTGTCGGGAAGGCGGTAAAGTATTCGTTCGGGCACCGCGACATATTCCGCGAACGCGCCGTGACGGCTGTACTCGTCGCAGGCCACTCCCAGAACGCGCCTGTTGTCGCAGAGATTGATCTGCCCCTTGCGGCAGAAATGGCATGAACCGCAGTATAGTGTCGAATCGAAAGTCACGCGGTTGCCTGTGCTGTAATCTTTGACTGCACTGCCGGTTTTTTCGATGACTCCCGAGGCCTCATGACCCATGATCAGCGGCGGAATTCGGCGCCCGGTTGACCCGTCGAGACCGTGTACATCACTTCCGCAGATTCCGCAGGCCCTGACTCGCACCAACACCTCGTCGGCTGCGATTTCGGGCATGGGCATGTCTTTGTAAACCAGATTGTTATATGATTCGAGCACGAGCGCTTTCATGCTGGTTCCTTTTAGATGGCGTCAGGTTCATGGTTCGAGGATTCCGCTCCACTGCTGAATGAACTCGACAAGCCCGGCCGCGCAGTCGATAACATCGTCGAGAACGACATGCTCGTTGATCGTGTGGGCAACCGCAAGGTCGCCGCAGCCTGTCGCGACAGTCGGAATGCCGAGCAGTCGCGAATACATCCAGCCGTCCATCGAGGTCGTTATCCCTTTCAGGTCGGTCGGCAGGTTCTGCGCCCGGAAAGCGTCCTGCATGGCGGTCACGAAAGGATGTGCCGGGTCGAGCAGGGCCGAGTCGTGACGGTAGGGGAACTCGATCTCGAAATTATCTTTGAGCCATTCTGGGCCGCGTGTCCTGATACGTGTTTCAATCTCTTCCATCACCGTTTCGCGCGGCGTTGTCAGATAGCCGAACATACCGCGGAACTCGGCCTTTTCAGCGGCAGTCGTGGGCCAGTTCCCGGCATTGAGCTGACCGATACAGACCGGCATGGGATTGTCGTAGACAGCAAAAAGCGGATCTTCATTAATAGTCGCTTCGAGAAGTTCGTCATGATATTGTTTGATGATCTGCATTGCCTCGCAGGCAAGGTCAATAGCGCTGACAGTCACTTGCGCGGAGCCAGCATGACCGGCACGTCCGTAACAGGTCGCCCTGTACCAGACACTGCCGCGGATCGAGGGACAGATCCGGTTCTGGCAGGGTTCGAGATTGATACAGCAATCTGCCGTATCACCATGCCGGACCATTGCGAGCGTGCCGTTGCCGCCGGTTTCTTCGTCCACGACAATGTGAAAGATAATATCGCCTTTCGGGCGGATATTCAGCTTTTTCATCATCGAAAGCATGACCCAGAAAACCGCAACCTGTCCCTTGGCGTCGCAGGTGCCCCGGCCGTACATGGCGCCGTCTCTGACAAAGGGATCGAATGGCCGCTCCTGTTTGTCAGTCCCCGGAACAACGTCGACATGGCTGTTCAGGATAATACTTCTGCCGCCTCCCTCGCCTTTCACGACAAGACGCAGGTTTGGACGGGTTTCATATGGCTCGCCCGGCAGATCAATTGAAGAATACTCGGGATCGTTTGTGATATCGTCAGGAATGGGGACGCTTTCACAGATATCAGCCAGCCCCGAAAAACGATCGTACAGCCATTTCATGGCCGGCCCCTCATAACCCGACAGCGACTCGAAACGTACAAGCCGGTCGAGAAACGAGGTCATCTCATCCCTGAGACTGCCCGCCGCCTGCCTGATCGCAGCGCTTTCTATCATCATTACACTCAGTTCCCTTTCATCGAAAGTGATATCCGCTTCCGTTCGATATCGACATCGAGTACTGTGACCATTACTTTCTGCTGGACCTTGACGATGTCGGCCGGATTCTTGACGAATTTGTCTGCCAGCTGGCTGATATGCACGAGACCGTCCTGATGCACGCCGATATCCACAAAAGCGCCGAACGCGGTCACGTTGGTGACAATTCCCGGCAGGCGCATTCCCGGCTGCACATCGCTTATCTCGTTCACTCCCTCGGCAAAACTGAATATCTCGAATTTTTCGCGGGGATCGCGGCCCGGTTTCGCAAGCTCTTCCATGATATCGGTGAGTGTGGGTATACCGACTGTGTCACTGATATAGGTCTCGAGGTCGATACAGTCCCTGAGTGCGGGATCACGCATGAGATCTCCGACCGAACAGCGGCTGCTTTCAGCCATTTCCTCGACAATATGATAGCTTTCCGGGTGCACAGCGCTGGCATCGAGCGGATTGGCGGCCTCCCTGATCCTGAGGAATCCCGCAGCCTGTTCGAACGCTTTTGCGCCGAGACGCGGCACTGACATGAGTTCCTTCCGTGAACTGAAAGGTCCGTGCTCATCGCGGTAAGACACGACCGCCTTGGCGAGCGAGGGACCGAGCCCGGAAACATAAGTGAGAAGCTGGCGGCTGGCGGTGTTGACCTCGACACCGACCTTGTTAACACAGCTCATGACCACGTCGTCGAGACGTTGTTTCAGCATTCCCTGATCGACATCGTGCTGGTACTGGCCGACACCGATGGATTTCGGATCGATCTTGACAAGCTCCGCCAGCGGGTCCATGAGACGGCGGCCGATCGACACTGCTCCCCGAACGGTTGCGTCGAGATCGGGGAATTCATCACGGGCGACCTCGGATGCGGAATATACCGATGCACCGCTTTCATTGACCATGACAATTGCCGGCGAACCGGGAAGAGCGAGCGCGCGGAGAAATGTTTCAGTCTCACGGCCCGCGGTGCCGTTGCCGACAGCAATAGCTTCAATTGAAAATTCCTCGCAGAGATTCTCGACAGTCGCTGCTGATTCACTGACTTTTTTCTGCGGCGGATGGGGGAATATTGCCTCGAAATGGAGTAGTTTCCCCTGCCTGTCAAGGCAGCAGACTTTACACCCGGTTCTAAAACCGGGATCGACCGCCATGACATTTTTCTGCCCGAGCGGGGAGTTCAAAAGCAGGTTCCTGAGATTGTCGGCAAAGACCCTGATAGCTTCGTCGTCGGCGCTTCCTTTCGATTCGCGGCGCATTTCCGTTTCGATCGAGGGGCCCAGTAGGCGCTGGTAACTGTCGTGTACAGCGTTCCTCACCTCTCGCGAGGCATCGTTGCCGCTTGTGACAAAGAGGGCGTCGAGAAGTCCGAGAGCGTCCTCTTCGGGCGGCTCGATGCGGAGGGACAGCACCGATTCCTTTTCACCGCGGCGCATCGCCAGCACACGGTGCGAGGGTGCGTTTTTAAGAAGCTCCTCCCATTCGAAATAATCCCGGTATTTCGCGCCGCTTTCCTCCATGCCGGTCAGGACTTTCGAGCGGATTATGCCCTTGTCGTAATAAAGTGCCCGCATTTTTTTCCTGGCGTCGATGTTCTCGCTCACCCATTCCGCGATAATATCGCGAGCACCGGCAAGGGCGTCCTCCTCGGATTCTACACCCTTTTCGCTGTCGATGAATGCCTGTGCCTCGGCGAAAGGATCGATAGGCCCCTGCTCGAACAAAAGCTCTGCCAGTGGTTCCAGTCCTTTTTCACGGGCGATCGTTGCCCGTGTCCGGCGTTTCGGGCGGTAGGGGAGGTAGATGTCCTCGAGGGCTGTCATCGTTTCCGCGCTGTCTATGAGAGCTTTGAGCTCTTCGGTCAGAAGGCCGCGTTCTTCGAGAGAGGCGAGAATAGCCTCGCGGCGCTTGTCGAGTTCTTCGAGCTGTTCGCTCCTGTCACGTATGGCGGTGACTGCGACCTCGTCGAGGCTGCCGGTCATTTCCTTGCGGTAGCGGGTGATGAAAGGCACTGTTCCACCCTCGGCAAGCAGTGAGATGGTATTCCGCACCTGTTTCGCGGAAAGCGAAAGCTCGGCGGCGATAGTTGTCACATGATGTTCGTTCATTTCGGTGATTCCATTCATTTAGAGCAATGCTCCCCGGTTCATGGAACTGAACTGCCGCGTCGGCGGCGCAGGTGAGCGTGATACGGGTTTATCTGAAAAATTTCATCAATGCCAGTATGCCTGTATACGATATAATACATGAGAATACGAATGCGGCGCCGAGACCGATATTGAGAAGCAGCCCGGCGCGATAGTCGCCCATTAGGTCTTTTCTGTTGACAAGATAGGCAATGCCCGCGATAACCAGCGGCAGTACGAAAACGCCGGCCACCTGGGTGGCTATCTGTGCCGCAATTGGATTCGCACCGAATATCGGGACAATAAGCCCGAAAAGGCAGGCGATTCCGGTTAGTATCCTAAACATGGTCGAACGCATGTCGAGCACTCCGGCACGGTAGTCGCTGATCAGGAGCGGCGCCACCATGAGGATGGGAAATACCGAGGAGAGCCCGGCGCTCAGGGTGCCGGTGAGAAATACAGCTACTGCATAACGGCCTGCCACCGGTTCAAGCGTGGTCACCATATCGAGGACTTTCGTGATTGTGAGGCCGCGGTGATGGAGAGCGCCGGTTGCCGCACCCATGACCGAGGCGCTGATTACGAACATGAGCAGGGCCGATATGAAAGCGTCCCGGCTCTGATCTTTGCTGTTTGCTATCGACCAGCCTTTTCCCTGCATGAGAAGCGGTCTGACCACGAATGTCGGCGCTGCCATGGTTGTTCCAACGAACGCAGCGACCATGAGCATACCGCCCTCCGTTTTCGGGATTCGTGGAACGAAACCGGCAGCGATCTCGGCGGGGGAGGGCAGTACGATAAAAAGCGAAAAGATAAATGAGATCCCCATCAGGGTCACGAAAAACACGAGTATTTTTTCGAAAAATGAATAGCGTCCGACAAGGAGGAATGCATAGAGGATGCAGATAATGGCGACGGCGATACCGAGGACTGTCCAGTACTGGCTCAGTTCAAGACCGGGCATGAACAGCATGATGCCCTCGAAGATTGCCCCTGAAGAAAGGCCAAGAATGCCGGTCAATGAGTTCCACTGCGCTGTTACAACACCGAAGATCGTAAGCACGGCCAGCACCTTTCCGAAACGTATTTCGGTTTTGAACGCGTGCATGGCGGTCCTGCCGGTGACAATGGCGAAACGGCCATACGATTCCATGAGAACCCAGGCGAAAAGACAGCTCAAACTAAGCACCCACAGAAGCTGCATGCCGAACTGCGAGCCCGCTTTAGCCATCGAGGTCACACTCCCGGTACCGATAGTGTAACCTATGCAGAAAATACCGGGTCCAACGGAAACGAGTATGAGCCAGAGACGTTGTAAGAATGTTTTTTTTGCAGCAGATTCTGTCATTGACGGGAATTCCGTTTTATACTGGCAAATTCCAGTGTTCTTCTTGCTTTTCTCATGATTAGATTAACACGTTTGGCGGCTGGAAACAAGAGGATTCCGCTACTCTTGGCAAGAAATTTACGGCTTTCGGGAAAACTTGCGAAAGATAAGCCCACGTTTGTATAATTTATCATATATTATCTTCGTTGGAAACGAGAGCCGGAATGTTATATCGCTCAAAAGAAATGAGCGGATCAGGAAACAATGATCTGTGAAATATCTTTGTTTCATATGTTTTATGTAATAAGTGTAAGTATGAGTATATTTGTGTTGTTGTAATATTGTGTTGAAAAAAAATGTTGCTTTTTTAATGGGGTTTATCTACCATACTATATGACGTTGTTGATGATTGGCTTTCAGTGCATTCTGGAACCGTGTATTCATAGCGACGTTTAAGGGTTGATGATACTATAGCATGTTCGGCAGGCAGAACGGAAACAAATAAGAAGGAATCATATCAATATGCGGAAAACAATATCCTACATATTATTTCTTGCTGTGACTCTGTCTTGTTTCGGGACAGTTGCGGTAGCAAACCAGACCGGCAGGAAAGTTGAAAAACTTCATATGCTGATAGTTTTCACCAAGTTCAAGGGTGAGGCCCCAGATGTGACTGATGCGCCTTCCTGGGCGAGTGAAGTATTCGATGGCGGACTTGGAAGTGTCAATGATTTTGTCAGCAGGGTCATGTTCGGAATATATACCGTTACAGGTGAGTACACGCCGAAATACTATGAATTGCCGCGTCCGGCGGAGGACTATGTGCCCCGAAATATGAACCTGTACGCATCCGATGTCATGAAACTTCTGGCAGATGATCCCGATTTCGATTTTTCCGACTGGGACAACGACGGCAGTGACGGTATTCCGGGAAACGCCGATGATGATGGTATGGTGGATTATCTTGTGCTCATGCCGAGAACAAGGCCGTATAATTTTCTTTTCAACGGCGCTACAGGAATTTTCTCTCTTGGCCTGAAAGATACATATATAACACCGGATACCAGTGTCGATGGACGGTCTATCATGGTTGACACGTGGAGCGGTTGTATCGCTGTCGCAAGCAGCAAAAACGAGGCGGTAGGCACTATAATTTCCGAGATATCCCATCATTACTATGAAGGCGCGATGGATCTTATGGATAAGGATTATGATCCCGATTCTCCCGCGACAGACTCGGCAGGAGTGGGATTCTGGGATTTCCTCGGCAAAGGGGCGCTTGGCTGGAATTATCAAAACGGTCCTATGGGGCCCTGTGCCTATAACAGGATTCGCATGGATTGTGCCGGTCCGCATAATACAAATCTGGTCAAACTGTTTGGTTTTCAGGAAAGTGTCCCTGTCAAGGATGTGGGGCAGGTAGATGGTAAAATTTATCAGATTCCGGTCACTCTTAATGATAATGAGTATTTCCTTGTCGAGTATCGTCGGAGCGGCGGTCTTTATTATGATCGTTATATCCCGGAGGACGGCCTTCTGATCTCACATTGTTACGATGGCGAGGTTAACAATAACGAGTATTTCAAGCTCTGTGATATTGAATGTGCGGATGGCAGGTATATCGATGCTGGTTATCCGACAGGAAAGAAACCCGATCCTATCAATGGTGGGGACAATCTCGATTTCTGGGCCCATAACGCGAGATATACCATACAGTATAACGGCAATGAGGGTGACTCGTTCGATGTGTTTGACGGAAAGCGTTATACCGATTTCGGTTCAAATACCAATCCCAACACCTATTCCAAACTTTCGAAAAAGCAGACCGGAATAGAAATTTTCTCGATCAGGAAAAGTGCCAGCGGCGATATGATGTTTTTTGATTGTATTGTGCCGCCGTTCCATAATTGGTTCGAGGAACGTTATCCGTTCATAGGCGCAGCTTATCACCGTTTTGCCGCGACCGGGTTCGATGGGGCAGCAAAAGCCGCCGATCAGGGGGTGTATGTTATACGTTCAGGAACCGCCAGAAAGCCTTCAACGCTTGTCACCATTAGCGAGGACAGGTTGACTGTAGAGGAGCTTGACATGCTTGCACCGTACGAGGTCGATGATTTTGTTACCCGCCGCCTGATACGGACCGAGGAGGCAGCCAGGAACTCGATCATCGAAACAATGAATATCGAGCTTACGGATTTTAGTGATATTGTCAGCGAGTTTGGTGTGAGTGTGAGTGAGCTTGGACGGGATGGCGAGCCCGCGCTTGTACAGAAAGTATTCCGTTATGCCGGCGAAACAGTTCGTCCCTATCAGATAACACTCCATCAGAACTATCCGAACCCGTTCAATGCCATGACCACAATATCCTATGTATTGCCCGCTCCGGGAGATGTCCAGCTGGAGGTCTATAACAGCATCGGTCAGAAAGTAATGTATATCGACCGCGGACGTCAGGATGTTGGAATGCATGCTGTCCAGATCGATGCCGGAGGGCTCGCTTCTGGTGTGTATCTCTATCGGCTGAGATCGGGAGCATTGTCAGAGACCAGGCGTTTTACGTACATTCGATAAACGTGTCGTAATTTGGTTCAATAACGTTGCAAGGAGCAGTCACCAAGGATGGAAAAGAAATATATGAAATATTCAGTGTACACACTTTTTCTTGCATTGCTGATTGTGATATCGGCCTGCGATTCGAAAAACTCGACAGAGCCTGAAGAAAAGCAATATACCAATATGAAAGTGTTGGTTACTGATGAGGCAGGCAGGCCGATAAGCAATGGTGTGCTGTATACCGTTCCGCAGACAGCCGAGGTTACAACAGACAGCGAGGGATGGGCGACTTTTGAGAATATTGTCGTGAGAGATTATTCACTGTCTCTCAGGAGAAGCGGTTTTCCAACATACACGATCACTGTGACACCGGATCCTGAGAACAGCGGCGAGGTCCTGTTTACCGTTGATAGCGAAGAGCCGAACGCAAGCATAACCGCTCCCACATCAGGAAAATTCATGAGCGTTGAAAATATCGTATTTACCGGACTTGGTTCTGACCTGGAGGACGGTGAGTTGAGCGGCGATTCCCTTGTCTGGCGATCGAGCATAGACGGCGAGATTGGCCGGGGTTCCGAAATACGTCCCACCTCAATGACTATCGGTGAGCACAATATTACTTTGACTGCTTACGATTCTGACCAGAAAAAGGATGAGAAAACCATAGTAGTAACAATTTCGGATTATGCTCCAGATTCTTATTTCCCGTTTTTCAGGAATGCCGAATGGGATTTTGAGCACATCGAGCCGCGTTTTTCATTCAGAAACGAAAACGGGTCATTAGAACTTTGGGAAATTTTCAGTCTTCATGTCGATATTCTGGATGGAAATGTCAGGACTTCAACGATATCGTATCGTGTGACAACAGGTGGGCGGGTGAAAAATTATGATTATAAAATCAGCGATCACATTTTTCTCGAAAATAACAATGTTTATGTATCGAAAACTGTCGAGGAAATTAAAATATGGGATGGCAATCCATATGGTGATCCCGATGAAGAGCTTATGCTGACAACAGAATATTCGCCTGCATTCCTGATAGTACCCTCGGTTAACGATATCCCTGAGAATTACAGCGAGACGAAAAGCTATGCGTTGTCCGTTCTCTGGACCTATAACGACAGGATTTTTGGTGATCAGGAGAAAACGGAGCACTACAGCCGGGACGCTTTGCTTACAACCGGCACAAAGGAGACGGTAACCGCATATTACAAAGATTTTGATGCGATCCCCGTCTATCTGTCCATGGACGGCATGATCCGGAACTGGTATCTTTCACAGGGAGTCGGGCTGGTGTATCTCGAATACAACTCTTTTGTTGAGGATTTGCCGCCGAAAGCCCATCTTGTCGATACAAACCTGTCGGTCAATGCGGCGAAAGGCCTCAGTGCCGCAAAACCTTCACAATCGCTCATGACAGGTTCGTTTGGTGGAAGAACGCTTAATATCGATAATGTACCGGCCGAAGATTCATTGGAGCGTTTCGAGGCGCTCATTGATGTGTTCAGGAGTACGGCTATCCGCTGACAGTTGGATTTGGTCAATAAAAAAGGGGCATATTCTGCCCCTTTTTTATTTGCCTGTCGAGAACTCTTATTTTTCGATAAAGTTCAGCAGCATTTTAGATGCCATGGCGGCCTGCGGCATCGGTGAACCGAGGTAGGGGAGGATGTCAAGCCTGCTGGCTATGATCTCACCTCGTGCGAACGGGATACGGGCGACAGTGGTCGCGATATCCTTACGGTTCTGGGCCGCCTCGGCAACGACTGTCTCGAATCCACCTCTGCCGATATCGAGCCCCTTGATTCTGTCACGATAGAATATCTGGTATTCCCAGTTCATGGACTGTGACTGCGGAAGCCCCTCGAGAAGCGCGCTTTTTCCGACAAACAGCCTGC
Organism: Candidatus Latescibacterota bacterium; assembly: GCA_963668435.2. Classification (GTDB taxonomy): domain Bacteria; phylum Latescibacterota; class Latescibacteria; order Latescibacterales; family Latescibacteraceae. The sequence goes on along the minus strand of CAXXSC010000008.1, from coordinate 896,968 downwards.
CGTTGCTCCCGAAATTCATCTCCCCGTTATACTGTACGCACTGGTAGCCGTGGATATTGTCCCACTGGGATGCCCAAAGCTCGGTGTTGTCGAGGACAATAAGCCTGGCGCCGTTGGCGGTCTGTTCCATGATATCGTTATAGAGCGAGCGCCTGATTGCGTTGAAATCATGCTCGCCGACAATGATCAGGTCCATCTGTTTCATGCCCGCCTCGAACTCCGGCAGGGTGATTCCCCGTGTATCTTTCAGCAGGGCGTTTATTTTGCCGGAGCTGTCGAGCAGCGCGGCTTTACCGGCAATGCCCGGACCGTTCGTAAGGTCTATCGCAAAGAGCTTGTCGAAACCGGTGCAGTCGACTGATTTGCCCTTGCCGATGCTGGCGTTCAGCGTATAGTAGCCGTGCTCTGCGACTGCCGGAAGAGCGATTTCCTCGACCAGAAGCTGGCCGTATTCTTCTCCGCCCTTGATTGTTACATTGTAGCTTTCGGAAAATACTGTCTCGCCCGAGGGTGATTTCAGTTCGAGAACGAGAGTCCTGCGCCCCTTGAGGTTCACTTCATTGACAAGGAATAAGTCGGCGACAGGCCGTGTGCCGGTCGGCATGACCTTGTCACGGATTTTCACCGCCACGTAGAGCGGCTGATTGTAGTATGCAATGATTGACGGGTCGCCGGTCGGATTACGGTAAGCATCGACCAGGTCGGTGTGCGTCCCTGCCGCCGACCAGCCGTTGAGGTTGTAGGCGTCGATTATGTTTGACATGCGGGCGTTCTCGATCACGCGGCCGTGGAAATAATGCATGTTCGCACCGAGCGCGATTGTCAGGTCGTCCACCGTGGGATAGGAGGATCGGTATCCGCTTTCGTCAAGGAAACGGTCCCAGTACTCGTACCAGTCGATATGCTCGTTTTCACGCCAGCCGTCGGACGATCCCTGACGCCAGAGTTCCTCGCGGATTTTTCCGAGGGTGAGCATGGTGCCGAATGCACCTTCCTCGCCATAGAAAATGATCTCGTCCTTCTTGATCGTTGTCGTGGAATCGCCGTCGACCGAGTTAAGGCGCATGTAGTTGTTCGGATTACGGTAACACCAGTCGTCCATGTAGCCCGCATAGCGGTTCCAGTGGTGCTTGTCAAACCAGCCGTACCAGTAGTCGGTATCATCGTAGGGTTTATAGAATAGCTTGAGCGGATTTTTAGCGAGTCCCTCGTGCTGACGGCGCAGACGGTCGCAGTCGCCGGTGTAGAGCACTGTCCGCGTGGGATCGAGCTCGCGGACTTTAGCGATATTCGCCTTATCGTCGTCATCAGGTGTGTTGCCGTCCTCATTCTTGAGCATGTAAGCTATAATCGAGGGGCAGGAGCGGTCGCGTTTCACGAAACGGAACAGTTTTTCGCGCCGTATATCGCGTGTCAGTTTGTCGGGCACCGGCTTGCCGTCGTTGTCGTTGATACGGTAGCCCGCAGATTCTCCGGTGGCGAGAAGGCCGTACTCGTCGGCATATTTCACCAGGAGCGGGTGGCCGATGGCGTTGTGATAGGCGATGGCGTTGAAACCCATTTCGATGGCGATCTCTACATCCTTTTTCACCATCTCCCCGGTGGGGAAAATGCCGTTAGTCGACCAGTAGCCACGGTGGACATTTGCCATGATGAATACGCGTTCGCCGTTGAGATAGAATCGCTGATCACCATTCTTCTCGCCGATATCGAACCAGCGGAAACCGAAACGGCGCTTCATTGTGTCTTTTACGGTGCCGTCATCGCTCTCGAAAGTGACAACCGCGTTATAAAGGTTGGGGTCGAGGATGCCCCACAGTTTGGCTTTCGATGCGGTGACTTTGAACTCGAAATCGGCGCCGTCCGCAGGAACCGAGACTTTCTGGGTTTTTTCCCAGATTATGTTCGAGCTGTCACGGTAATCCTCAATAGCGACCGTGACCGTACCCGATTTCGCGGATCCCGAGCTGTTATCGAGCCACGTGAAAACATTGGCGGTGTGCGGTTTCGGTGTGTTCTGGACATAAATATCGTCGACACGAATATCATCGACAGCCACGAGTTTCACCTCGCCCGTGATGCCGCCGAATCCCCTGACAATCGGGATGGTTTTGTCTCCCCATTTGAATACAATGTGGGCGGGCCATGTGAAATTTCCACCGGCGTCGGTTATACGGACATCGAGCCTGTTTGCCTCGCCGAAATCAACCGCGCTTGTGGCGTCGGCCTGGAATGAGGTGTTGCCGATGACATCATAGCCGACGAGTTTCCCGTTCACATAGACCTCGGCGCGAAGATTGGCGCATTCGAAGTCGAGCAGGATGCGTTTTCCCTGCATCGAGCGGTCGAGAGTGAATTCGGTGCTCCACCAGGAAACACCGCGGTAGTCGCCTGCGCGCCCGACGAAATTTCCGTTTTCGCTCCAGCAATACTGCTCCACGGTGCCGGGAACAGAGACGTCGAGGCTTTCGATGGCATAGAGCTCATCCCAGCCGCACGTCGGCGGATTTTCCGGAATTCTGTCAATGTCGAGCGGCGGCAGATAGAGATCGTCGTCGATCCACTCGGCCTCCTTGTCGAGCCAGAGTTTCCAGCCTTCGCCGGAGATTGTCCTCTCGATGCGTCCGGGGGCGGCATTGGCCGCTAACGCGGAGAAAAGCAGCAGCGGAACTAAAATCAGCAATGTCTTTTTCATGGCGTGTGTCCTTTATCGAAAGTTTTCTCTATGGTGTCAGTCCTGTGCTGTCTGTACCAGGTTTAAGAGCAGTTTCTTCGCAACAGCTGCCTGCGGTGCATCCGATGATAGCGCCGGAAGCATATTGAGTGTCGACAGGATTACTTTACCTTGACCCAGCCGCACACATGCCAGCGCTTTGAGGATTTCCTTGGTGTGCTGTGCGCCGAGGGCAACAATGGTCTCGGTGCCCCAGTTGTGAAGCTTAAGGCCTCTGACATTGCCTGTCTGATAGAAGAACTGGTATTCCCAGCCCATGCTTTGTGCCTGGGGCAGTCCCGCGAGATAGTGCGAGTTTCCAACAAAAAGCCGTCCCTGGTTGCCGCGGCGGATAATGCCATCGCCTTCGTAGGTGGGCGGTTTCGACATCGAGACAGCGTTAAGCGCCTCAGCCCACTTGTCGGCCTTGTCGAGCACGATCAGTGTCGCGCCGTCGACAACTTTGTCGAGGATTTCGCGGTATTTTTCCGCATCTTCACCGAAATCGTGTTTGCCGACAATGATTGTTTCCGCGGATCTGAGATTGCCTGACGTGTCAACTGGTACATCAAAGGTATCTTTTAGGAATGTTTCCACGACGCCGTCATTTTCTATTGCACCGAGTGCCGCGCCTCCAAATCCGGCAGTGATATCAACCGCAAAAATATCGTCATAGCCGCATGCTTTTTCCACACCGTTCTGCGTGATTCGTGCGTTGAGCATATAGTAGCCTGATTCTTTCAGCGCCGGGAGCTTGATTTCCTTGACCAGAAGCTGGCCGAATTCCTCTCCGCCCTTGATAGAAACCGGGTGGCTTTCGCTGTGAACAGTGCTGCCGTCCGGTGTTTTGAACGTGATTTCGAGCGTAGCTTTGCCCTTGAGGTTCGCTTCGTTGATGATCCAGAAATCGGCGACAGGCGTATCTCCGACCTCCTGCACCTTGTCCCTTATCTTGACCGCCACGTAGAGCGGCTGGCTGTAGTAGGCAAGGATGGACGGGTCGCCGGTGGGATTACGGTACATATCGACCATGTCGGTGCGGGTGGAGGCCGAGCCCCATCCGTTGAGATTGTAACCGTCGGCGATATTGCTCATGCGGACGTTTTCCAGCGAGCGCCCGTGGAAGTAATGCATATTCCTTCCCATGGCGAGCGTGAGATCGTCCACGGTCGGGTATGCTGAACGGAATCCGCTCTCATCGAGGAAACGGTCGTAATGCTCGAACCAGTCGATGTGTTCCAGTTCGCGGAAACCTGTCGGCGGGTCGGTTTCGAGGCGCTCCTTGATTTTCTGGAGCCTGACCATCGTGCCGAACGCGCCTTCCTCGCCCCAGAAAATGATCTCGCTTTCATCGAGACGCAGGAGGGAGTCGGCTGGCGCTGGCGCTGTCGGGCCGTTAACCACTCCGCGCAGATAGAATTCGGGATTGTTATAATTGAAATCGACATAACCTGCCCAGGCGTACCAGTGGTGATGGTCCCACCAGCCGCGGTAGTGGACCGTATCGTCGAAAGGCAGCATGTGCAGTTTATAGGGGTCCGGATCGACCCGCTCATTCCAGTTGATATCGCGGTTACGGTCGCTGTTGTAGGTGATGATACGGGAGGGATCGAGTTCATGCACGATTTTCGTGTTTTTGACATCGTCCTCGTCGGGGGCACGGCGCGCCTCGTTCTTGAGATTGTAGATCACCATCGACGGCAGCGAGCGGTCGCGGATGACCATGCGCTCGAGCTTGATACGGCGCTGATCGAGAGCCATCTGGTCAGGGCCGGTGATATTGTCTTCCTTGTTTTCCCAGACACGGTAGCCGCCCGGCTCCTCGTAGGTGAAAAGCCCCATCCTGTCGGCGTATTCCATGACCGGCGGCTGTCCGATGGCGCGGTGAAGCAGCATCATGTTGTAGCCCATGTCGATAAGGGCTTCCATGTCGCGTTTTGCCATTTCCGGTGTTGCGAAAATACCGTTTTTCGGCCAGAATCCACGGGTCATTGCCGCGATAAGGAACACGCGTTTGCCGTTGAGATAAAAACGCTTGTCGCCGTTCTTCTCGCCGACCGTGAAATAGCGGAAACCGAAACGCTGCGAGTCTGTATCCTCGATAGCGCCATCCTTCGAGGCGAACCGTACCGAGGCCTCGTAAAGCGCCGCTTCCTTGTAGGTCCTGTGACCGGCAAGCTCCCAAAGTTTCGCTTTCGGGGCCTTGACCTTGAGGGATATTTCCGTACCGTCCGAAGGCACAGTCGCCTTGACCTTTTTCTGCCAGACAACCGCCGCCGGATTTTTCCACTCATGGACAGTCACGGTGAGGTTACCGGATTTTTCCGCACCGCCTGCATTGTCGAGGCTGACTATGACATTGGCCTCTTTCGGTTTGGGAGTGTTCTGGACATAGATATCGGTGACACTGACATCGTCGACTGCCTTCAGGACAATCTCACCGGTGATGCCGCCGAAACCGTGAACGGCTGGGATCAGGTTTTTGCCCCAGCGCATGAGGATGTTGTCGTTCCAGCTGAAATTGCCGACCGGGTCGGTGATACGGATGTCGAGCCTGTTTTTCTGCCCGAAACGAACGGCTTTGCCGGCGTCAACCTCGAACTGTGTGTTGCCGATGACATCATAACCGACAAGCTGCTCATTTACGAAGACCTCGGCGCGGAGATTGACCGACTCGAATGCGAGGATTATGCGTTTTCCCGCGAGATCGGGAGCGAGATAGAACTCCGTGCTCCACCATGATACGCCTCTGTAATCGCCGCCGACATCGGGGATGGTCCCGCCGATCTCGCCCCAGTAGTGTTCCTCGACTGTGCCGGGAACGGCGACTGTCTTGCCTTTCGCGAGGCTGAGTTTGTCCCATCCGCAGCTGGGCGGGTTTACCGGCAGACGGGAAATATCCACCGGCGGGAGATAAATATCGTCATCATGCCAGACCGCGGCGTGATCGAGCCAGAGTTTCCAGCCCTCGCCGGACAGTTTCTGCTCGTAACGGCCCGGTGCGGCGTGGGAATAGATACAGGTTGCCAGAACCAGAATGACGGCCAGCGCCATTATCGATGTTTTTTTTCGCATAAAGCCTCCGTGGGTAGTTGGCTGATTTTTTGTGTTCGATACAGTGAATACAATAAAAGGGTCTGCACCTTTATTCGCAAAGCATTTTTACCGCTTTGAACACAATGAAACGGGCATGTTCCGGGGCGGATACGCACATGCCGCAAATTACCATATGCAAATTTTGCGACGGAAGAAAAATATGAAATACCCGGCTGCCGGTTCCGAACAGAAATATTGCTGACTTTTGTCGCGGCGGGACTGTTTCAAGGCAAAAAAAGGCCGGAAAGCGAACACTTACCGGCCTTTTTGATAGAGCATGTTCCATACTGCCAATGACTACATATTCTTGTCAACCCACATTTTTGTGAGTTTGATCATGTGCTCGACACGGTCATCGTTAGCGGCGACACCGAAATGGGCGATACGGAACGAGAGGCTCTTGCCCGTATCAGGATCGATGTGTGCAAAACCGTAACCAACCATGGTGTCGTGCTCCAGAAGGTAGAAATTCCTGACCTCGTTGGAGTCGATCTTGTTCGGCGTGAAGAAATCGGTGACAACAGGTGAGGCGGCGGAAGGATCGGCGCTCATCTCGAAACCGAGCTCGGCCATGCCTTTTCTCAGCTTGTTGCCGGCCGCGCGGAAACGCTCCTGGCGGCTTTCGATGCCTTCCTCGTTGATCTGGTCGACAATGTAGTCGAGAGCGTAGAGCATGGTGGTCGCGCCTGTAACCGGCTGCGGATGGCTTTCCGCCTGCTTGATCGCGGCCTCGCGCCATGCCATGAAATCGAGGATGAACGGCACGCGGCGTACCGGCATTTTCTCCATGTATTCCCATGCGCGGGAACCGACCGCGACAGGCGCCAGTCCCGGAGGCAGCTCAAAGCATTTCTGGCTCGCGCCGCAGATCACATCCGCACCGTTCTCGCCCATGTCACAGACCACGCCGCCGACAGCAGAGATCGAGTCAGTGATCAGGAGGGCGTCGTACTCGCGGGCGATTTCGCCGATTGGTGTGATCGGGTTGACCACTGCGGTCGAGCTTTCGTTATGTGTCATGTAGATGAATTTATGGCGTTTCTTTTCCATCGCGGCGCGGACAAGATCGGGATCGATCATTTTGCCCCACTCGTCCTTGACGAACGTGAACGGGATGCCGAGCGAGTTCAGGTTTTTTTCCGCATAGGCGCCAAGACCGCCGTTGTTGATCACCAGCACATCGTCGTCGGGCGCACAGAGGCTTGCCAGCGCCATGTTGACCGCGATCGTGCCGCTGCCGTTGGGAATGAAGACCCTGCCGTTATCGTCTTTCTCAAGGCCGAAAATCGGTTTCATCTTCTCGGTGAGCTGATTATAGAACGCCGGGAAATTTGTGGGGGCGTCGTAATGAGGGAAAACCTGGTGGCCGAGACGGGTCAATACTTCGTCGGGCGCATCCATAGGTCCCGGGATCATGAGCATCGGGCTTTTAATGGTAACTGACATGATGCCGCTTCTCCTGAAAAGAGGTTTCCATTAGCTGCGTTCACACGTTTTGAGACCGCAAAGATCGCGATAATATACAACAAAGTCATGCCCGGCGCATAGCTTTTTTCGGGATTTCCGGGCTATTTTCCCTGTTTTTTATTAATAGTGTTGCAGCAGGTTCACAAAGAGTTTTTTTGCCGCTGCCGACTGCGGCTCTTCTGAGGCCAGCGCCTTGAGTATATCGAGCGTACAGAGAATGATCTCGCCGTTGCCGAAACGGACACGGCAGAGCGCGTTCAATATCTCGTCATTCCGCAGATTCGCCAGACCAACCAGCGTTTCGACCTCGTTGAAAGGCAGTTTCAGCCCCCGCACATTACCGTCATACAGTATCTGGTATTCCCAATTCATCGCCCCACGGGAGGGAAGCCCCTCGAAAACGGCATCTTTCCCTGCGAAAAAACGGCCCGCGTTGCCGGTCGAGACCATGCCGCCGTAATCCAGCGCCGTATAGTCGCCGCGTTCCAGACGTTCCGCCCATTTGTCCGCCTGATCGAGCACGATGAGTGTCATGCCGTTCATGACTTTTTCAGTGATCGGGTCGTAAGTCCTTGTGTTCGGATTTCTGCCGAGTGTGACAGTCTTTTGGAAATCGTGTGCGCCGAGAACAAGACAGTCCACATCCCAGTCCGACGGATCATAATCGGGGATCGTGCATCCGCAAGCAGTATCAAGAAAATCCTGTATGACACCGCTGCTGTCGATCAGCGCCGTCCTGCCCGCAAACAGCGGTTTTTCCGAGAAATCGGCGATAAAAATATCGTCCGAACCATCGGCAACGGAAATTCCTCCGTTCCTGATAAGTTTTGCGTTCAGGACATAACGGCCGTTTTCGGTCAGTGTTGGCAGTTCGACGTTTTCCGCGAGAAGTTGTCCGAACTCCTCACCGCCTTTGACTTTCACTGGTCTGCTGTCAGTGAAAACAGCAGCGCCGCTCGGTGAGTTCAATGTCAGACTAAGGGTGTGCCTGCCGGAAAGTCCTGTTTCGTTGATAATGTATATGTCGGCGGCGGCGTTCGATCCCCCCGGAAGCACCTTGTCGCGCACCTTGACCGCGATGTAGAGAGGGCGTGTGTATTTCCCCAGTATCGACAGGTCGGCGGTCGGATTGCGGTAGACATCGGCGATACAGGTTCGTGTTGCCGCGGAGGCCCAGCCGTTGAGCACGTAGGCGTCGCACTTGTTGCCGATACGGGTGTTCTCGAGGATACGTCCGTGGAAATAGTGCATGTTCTCCCCAAGCGCCAGCGTGAGATGATCGACTGTCGGGAATACCGTCCTGAATCCGCTCTCGTCGAGGAAATGTTCATAGCTTTCATGCCAGGCGAGGTGTTCATTTTCACGCCAGCCGTCAGCGCCGCTCCGTGCAAGTTCCCGCTTGATCTGCCCCAGCTGTACAGGTGCGCCGATGGCCCCTTCCTCGCCGAGGAATATGATCTCATCCTTGTCCATGACGTGAAGCGAGTCGCCCATGACAGCCACAGGGTCGATGGCATGGCGAAGGTAGTTATGCGGATTTTCGTAATAACGGTCGAGGTAGACGCCGCGGTTTATCAGGTGGTAGGGCGCTGTCCAGCCGTAATAATGGAAACGGTCGTCGAATGGCAGCATGCGCAGCTTCATGGGATCGTCGCGTACCGCCGGGATTTTCGGGCTGATGATGCAGTTGTAGGTGACAATGCGCGAGGGATCGAGGCTGTGCACAAGGCGGATGTTTTCTTCGTCCATGGCGTTGGGGATGTCCGCGGAAAGATCGTCGATATTGAAAATAACCATAGAGGGCCGCGAACGGTCACGGATCACCATGCGCCGAAGTTTTTCCTGACGCCATGCCTGTGCGAAAGCATCCGGTGCTGGACGGCAAAGATAGCCGCCGGGCTCCTCATAGCTGAGCACACCTGTTTCGTCAGCCATATCCATCGACAGCGGCTGGCCGATCGCGCGGTGATAGAGCATCATGTTGAAACCCATGGTTCGGGCCAGTTCCATATCCCTGCGGGCATATTCCGGGGTGGGGAACATGCCGTTTTTTGGCCAGAAACCTCGTGTCATGGCCGCAAAAATGAAAACACGTCTGCCGTTGAGATAAAAACGTCTGTCGCCATCCTTTTTGCCGACCTCGAAAAAACGGAATCCGAATTGCCGCCGCATACTGTCTGCGATATTTCTGTCCACGCTTTCGAATTCAGCCTCTGCGATATACAGGTTGGGACTGCCGATCGACCATAGCTCAGCATTTTTGAGATAAATATCGAAAACATTTTCTGCTCCCTCTGGTGGAACTGCAATCTCGACAGTTTTGGTCCAGGCTGTTTGCGACGGCTCGTTTTTGGGCTTGATTGTCACTGTGAGATGTCCGCGCTGTTCACTGCCGCTTGCGTTTTCGAGTGTGATGAAAGCTTTCACTTTCCTGGGATCGGGCTGGTTCTGCATATATATGTCGGTGATTCGGTTGATGTCTGCGGCGATGAGCCTGACCGGGCCGGTGATGCCGCCGAAGCCGTGCACCGAAGGTACCAGTGTATTCCCCCAGTGAAGGAGGTTTTCGTCGTTCCAGCTGAAAGTCCCGCCGGGATCGGTGATCCTGATATCGAGATTGTTCTCGGCGTCGTAACGGACAAAATCGCCGATCTCGCATTCGAACGGTGTGTTGCCGATGAAATCATAACCCGCGAGCCTGCCGTTGACATAGACCTCGGCCCTGAGATTGATCGACTCGAAAGCCAGGATCAGACGCTTGCCTTTCAGATTGGCTCCTGCCTCGAATGTCCTGCTCCACCACGATACGCCGCGGTAATCACCCGCGAGACCGTTGGGATTGCCGTTCCTGCTCCAGTAATACTCCTCGACTGTGCCGGGAACGGAAACCTCTATAGTATCGGATTTCCAGAGCCGTTCCCATCCGCAGCCTGGCGGATTTTCCGCTAGCTTATCGATGTCGACTGGCGGAAGGAGGAGTGTGTCGTTGACCCATTCAGCCTCGCGGTCGAGCCAGAGCGACCAGCCTGTGCCGGAAAGGTCGGAGCTTATCCTGCCGGGTGCCGCTTCCGTACCTGAAGAGTTCACGAGTGATACTGTGAGAGCAACGATGAGCCATTTCCATGTTTTCATAGCCGCCTCGTCATTTATAAGGAACAAATGGAGTTTACAACTAAAAATGAGTATTGTCCGTCTGTCTGCACCCGCTGAAATTTTATGAATAGACCATGAATGCGAGCCTTTTCAGGCCATGTGTTTCTTCATCACCATTTCGGATTTTTTTCTGCCGATAGTATGTAACCATATTTTGCGTAACAGATATGTATATTGTATGAGTGAAATAAAAGAGGTGTTATGTCAATATATGTGTATCGCGGATGCGTAATGTGACTTTTTTTGATAGTCATTGGAGCGCGTTACCGTGGTGTGGCAAGGTGCTTTATTATTCCGGCAGGTGCTGTCCTTACCTTATTACGGCTCTTCGAATCAAGTGCCATTTTGACGGAACAGGAAGGCCGCCAATGCGGTATGCAAATGCGTAATACGGGATCTACCGCTATTTACCGCTTTTTTCGTGCCGTTAATTCCTGTATATTACAGGGTGTCTTTTCAGAATGTCAAACCAAATGGAGCGAGATCATGAAAACGACTCTATCACGTCGTAAGGCGCTTGCCGGAATGGGCCTTTTTGCCGGAGTTACCGCGCTCTCGGGATGCTCTGTGAACCCTGTGACCGGTAAACCGGAGCTCATGCTGATGACGGAGAATCAGGAAATCAGTATGGGTACAGAAGCCCACGATCAGATTGTCGCTGAGTACGGAGCGTATCAGGATAATTCCCTGCAGGAGTGGTTTGGTGAGAAGGGTGATAAAATGGCCCTGCACACCCAGCGGAGAAACCTTCCCTGGAAATTCACTGTGCTGGACAGTCCGGTCATCAACGCGTTCGCGGTGCCCGGCGGTTTTATATATGTAACACGCGGCATTCTTGCCTATTTCAACAACGAGGCGCAGTTTGCCGGTGTGCTCGGTCATGAGCTCGGCCATGTCAACGCCCGTCATACCGCATCGACCTATTCGAAAGCCAAGCTGGCCAATCTCGGTATCGCGGTCGGCAGTATAGTATCCCAGGAGTTCGCCCAGTTTGCCGATATTGCATCGATGGGAACGCAGCTTCTCTTTCTGAAGTTCTCACGCGATGACGAGCGTGAGGCGGACCGTCTCGGTGTCCAGTATTCATCGGCTACGGGATATGACGCTCGTGAGGTGAGCAGTTTCTTCACGACTCTGGAACGTTTGCATCCCAGCAGTGGAAGGCTTCCCGAATGGCAGAGCACACATCCCGATCCCGGCGACCGTGTAAACTCAACAAGGAAACAGGCAATTTCCATTCAGGATAAAAATCCCGGCGAATACATTCTCAACCGTAATGAATACATGGAGCGGATCGACGGTCTTGTTTTTGGTGAGGATCCCCGTCAGGGCTACGTTAAGGACGGTATTTTTTACCATCCGGAAATGAAATTCCAGTTTCCTGTGCCGCGTGACTGGACTGTAACCAATCAGCCCAAGCAGGTCGCTATGACACCGGAGAAGAACAACGCCATGCTCATGTTCACGATTGCTGATGGGTATAATCCCAAGGATGCCGCCAAGGCTTTCGCTCAGCAGAACAGCGTCAAGGTCGAATCTTCCGGCGAATTCAAGACTGTCAGTGAAAAGGGATACCGTCAGGCAGGCACAATGGAGGGACAGCAGCAGCAACTGGGGATTCAGTCGTACTTTATTCCCATGCACGAGCGTGTCTACGTTTTTCACGGGCTTTCGGCTATGGCGGACATGGCCGGTTTCGAATCACAGTTCAGTTCGACCGCCAAGGGTTTCGATATGCTGAAAGATGAGAAATTAATAGATGTCACACCTGAAAAAATAGAAATTCGTACTATTGCGGCCAATATGCCGCTCAGGGATGCTTTCAATCTTATGGGTGTTCCTGAAGATCAGACAGAAAAGCTGGCCATTGTCAACGGTTTCACGCTTGGCGATCCCATCAAGGCCGGAACAAGGATTAAAATACTGAGTTGAAAGGGAGAGGGTTCAACCATTAACGGAGGATGTATGAAAACACGCATTGCACTTGTTTTAACCGCGGCGCTTCTGATTGCCGCCGGAACCGCAGTCGGCCAGGAATGGCAGCTGTATAACACTGATAACAGCGGCATTGTCGATAATGCGGTCCGTTCGATCAGCATCGACAATCTCGGGACCAAGTGGATAGGAACTGCCACTGGCCTCAACAGTTTCGACGGTGTCGAATGGAAAACATATACTGATGCTGACAAACTCGCCAATAATTCTGTCAACGATATCGCATTTGAGATTACCAGTTACGGACCTGAGATATGGGTTGCCACCGACGGCGGCGTTTCCGTGGTCAGCGTTGTTCCCGATGCTGTCACGTTTGCGACACCGTATACCTCTGACAACACCGGGCTTATCAACAACCGTGTCACCTCTGCTGCTGTCGACGCCAATGGTGTAAAATGGTTCGGCACAGATGGCGGCCTGTCACTGTTCTCCGGTTCCGAATGGACAAGCTATGACGAGTTGACCCTCCTGTCGAAAAATGAGATCCTTTCCATCGCTGTTTCCGCGAACGGATGGGTCTATATGGGCACCGATGGCGCCGGTGTGAGCCGTTTCGACGGTGTCACTTCCGCCTCGCCCATCGACACCGACTGGAGTGGTATAGCTTCCGACAAGGTTACTGCCGCTTATATTACCGCGGATGGCACCCAGTGGTTCGGTACTGACAAAGGCTTCTCAAAGCACGAAGGCACTGAGACAAAAGAGAACTGGACAACCTGGACGACCGGAGAAGGTCTTGCCGGTAATTATGTCTATGATATCGCCGAGGACAGCAAGGGCGTTCTCTGGATCGGCACAGATGGCGGTATCTCCAGTTATGACGGCGAAATGAAGAAAATCGAACTTCCCGAAGCGGTCATGGTCTATTCGATCACTATCGACGATTATGATCATTTCTGGCTGGGTACCGACAAGGGGATGGCGTTCTACAATCCTTACGAAACAGCAGTCGAGGATGAAGAGGAAATGCCCGTGGCCTTGTCTCTCAGCGGTGTTTATCCCAATCCGTTCAACCCATCGGCGACAATTGAGTTTAATCTCGCCGAGAGCGGAACGGTCGAACTTTCCGTATACAACCTCGCTGGCCAGAAAGTCCGCAGTCTTGTGGAAGACACGCGTGCGGCAGGTGTCCACGGTGTTGTGTGGGATGGCTGCGACGAGTTTGGCAACCGCGTTTCTTCAGGTGTTTACATCGCTCGCCTGAGCATGGGAAACACCGTTTCCACAACGAGTATGACGCTTGTTAAGTAAGTTGGCAAGTGAGCAAGCTTAGTTCGCAAGTTAGTAAGTAAAGAGAAAATGAAAAAGCCTCCGTGAAATTGCGGAGGCTTTTTTAATCTCTTAGGGGCTAATTCCCCGAAGCTTGTTTCAATTAAGGTGTCTTCATTTTTCCTGTTGATACCCTGTAGCTTGCTCCGAGGGGCATTGACAAATATTTATGCAGCCTTGTACAGCCAGTTGATTACACATCCCCTATCATGGCCATCCATTTTTCCACAACATCGCGGCGCGGATCATGCTCCTCAGTCTCGTCCAGGAAATGACGCATCTCGTCCTGTACCTCGCCGAGAAGGTCGCCTAAACGCGCAACGCCGAGTGTCTTGAACAGCGTGTCCATGTCAAGCGGTACGATGGCGATATACAACTTCAGGTTTTCCAGCGCCTTCCGGTAGTCTTCCCGTGAAAGGTACAGCTCTGCCAGATTGTAGTAGGGGAATGGATTTTCGGGCGATTTCCGTATGGCTTTTCTGAACTGTCTTTCTGCATGGGCCGTATCGCCGGTTTCACGGTAGAGAAGGCCGAGGTTGTTCAGGATCGATATGTTTTCAGTGTCGAGCTCGAACGCTTTTTCGAAAGCGATGATCGCGCGTTTGAGGTCGCCTGTGTTCCGAAGTGCTGTGCCGAGATTGGACAGTACCGCCGCCTCGTTGACATTCTGTTTCAGAAGTTCCTGGAAATGGCCGACAGCCTCTTCCGAGCGCTCGGTCATATTCGTGATAATACCGAGCATATTGAGTGCCTCGGGATTTTCTGGTTCGATATCGAGTACCTTGCGGAGGTGTTTTTCCGCCGAGGCAAACTCGTTCGCCTCCATAAAAAAACGGGCCATGTTGAGATATGGTTCCACGTAGAGCGCATCGGTCGCGATCGATTCACGGTACATGGCAAGCGCGTCCTCAGTGCAGCCGTCGCGCATGGACATCCCCGCGAGATTGTTGAGCGTGGCAAGGCTTTTTGGATTCAGCTCCAGTGCTCTGCGGTAGGCGGCGCGTGCTTTCTGGTATTCGCCGGACAGCTCGTAGGCTATGCCGAGATTGCTGTAACTCATGGCGTGACGTGGATCGTAATCGATAGCCCTGAGAAACGCCTTTATGGATTCCGCCAGGTCGCCGCTGTCCAGTTTTTCGATACCTTGCTCGAAATACAGATCGCGTTTTTTCGCTCTGTGGCTGTTTTCCCGCATTACATCTCCATTTTCATGTGCCGATTCTTTCTGCCCCGATTATCGTTAGGGATCAGGTCTAAGTTCACGTCCGGCAACAGCGTTGTATAGACAGAATAGTATATTTAATATACAAAGATGCGGAGAAAAGACCACCCTTCTTTTGCATTTACGGTTTCTATTGGCTACATTACTATCGAAATCTGAAATAGTGAGGTGATATATGTCTGAGACAATGAAAATCGGAATAATCAGCGATTCCCATGACAACCGGGACGCAATCCACAGAGCTGTCGAGCTGTTCAATGGCACCGGATGCTCGCTGGTTATCCATGCCGGTGATTACGTGGCGCCTTTTACTGTGCGTGAATTCGGCCGTCTGAACTGCCCCTTTGTCGGCGTCTACGGCAACAACGACGGCGAGCGGACCGGGCTCGAGGCCCAGTATGCTAAAATCGGGGCGATCCACAAGGCGCCGCATGAGTTCGAGTATGCTGGCCGCTGTTTCGTGCTGATGCACGAGCCGTATTATCTGGATGATTCGCTTGCCCGGGATGATGTGGATGTTGTTATCTACGGTCACACACATAAGGTCGATATACGGCCGGGGAAACCCCTCGTGATCAATCCCGGAGAAAGCTGTTCGTGGCTGAGCGGGCAATCGACAGTCGTGCTGCTCGATCCCGAAACACTCAACACGGAACTTGTCGACCTTTATGAAACAGGCTGCCGGTAGAACGGGGCGGGCTTGTTGAGGTGCCGCTATGATCCGTTGTTGTCCGGGTATTAACAGCACTCGTTACACAGGGCTGTGTCAATGTAAGAAATCAAAACACTATCGAGATACTTACTCATGCTGCTTGATTCTATCTTGTTTTAAAGGGCGTATCAAAAAGCCTCTCAAAAAGAACTGTTCCGGCACTTGCGCCCAGGCGGTTCTTTTTTTTACCTTTGTTAATGCACTGACTATCTTGCCGTAATTAAAAAAGAGCTTACCGGATTTTATTTATTTGATTCGAGGCGGGAAGGGCCATGAAAACACGCAAAGAAATACTCCGTGAAAAAGCTGCGGCTCTTCCGGACAGCCCCGGTGTCTACCTCTGGAAAGACGCTTCCGGCACTATCTTGTATGTCGGCAAGGCGAAAAACCTCAGGAACCGCGTCATGTCCTATCTTCGGGACGAGGGTGACGGCCGTGCGCAGGTGCCCTGGCTTATGGCGAATGCCCATGACCTCGACTATATTGTCACCGGCACCGAGATAGAGGCGCTTGTTACCGAGGCGAACATGGCGCGCTCGGAAAAACCGCGATACAATGTCCGTCTCAAGGACGATAAGCGTTATCCCTACATCAAGATCACGAAAGAGAAAATCCCCCGCATATACCTGACCCGCAAGATCACGAACGACGGCTCTCGTTATATCGGGCCCTACACCGATGTCAAGGCTGTCAGGAAGACGCTGAAACTGGTGCATACGATATTTCCGATACGTCTCTGCAGTCACAAGCTGCCCTCGAACATGATCAAGCGGGCCTGCCTGAACTACCAGATCAAGCGGTGCAGCGGGCCCTGTGTCGGTTATATCTCGGTTGGGGATTACAATCATTATATCGAACAGGCATACAAGTTTTTGATAGGCCGGAACGCCGAGCTGATCGATGAGCTTAAGAATCGGATGCAGGATGCGGCAGACGACATGCAGTTCGAACTTGCCGCCGCGATTCGGGACAGGATCGCCGCTGTCGGGAAAGTTGTCGAGCGCAGCCGGGCGTTTACCACATCGCGACTTTCGGGCGACTGGGATGTCGTGAACTTTGCCATTGTCAACAACGAGGCTTGTGTCGTTGTCATGGAGATTCGTGAGGGTAATCTCCTCGGCAAGAAAGACTATATGCTGTCTGGTGTCAATTACGCCTCGCCTGACCAGATGCTTGCCAGTTTTCTCAGCCAGTATTACCTCAATGCCACCTGGATTGTGCCGGAGCTCCACCTGCCGATCGAGCCCGAGGGCGCCGAAAGCATTCGGGCGATGATGGAGGAGCGCTGTGACGGCCCAGTTGCCATTTACTACCCCCAGCGAGGTGAAAAGAAACGTCTGCTGGATCTCGCCGCGACCAATGCTGAGACCATTATTACGAAAGCCATCGAAAAACGCGACCGTGTGAAAGATGCTATCCCCAGTGTCGTTCTCGCCCTCAAGCGTGATCTGAAACTACAGACAGCGCCGCGTACCATAGCATGTATCGATATTTCACACCTTCACGGCAGCGATACCGTAGCCTCGCTGGTTTTTTTCCGTGACGGTCGTCCGGAAAAGAGTGGATACCGTCATTTCAAGATCAGGACTGTCGAAGGTATCGACGATTTCATGAGTATGCGTGAGGTCGTGGATCGTTATTTCAGCCGCAGGATAGAGGAAGAGAAACCGTTTCCGGACCTCCTCATGGTCGATGGCGGCAAGGGGCAGCTTTCAAGCGCCAAGGCTGTGCTGGATAATCTCGGCCTTGCAAAACAGCAGGTGGCGGGCCTTGCCAAACGTCTCGAGGAGGTTTTTCTCCCCGGTGCCTCCGAGGCACAGAATATCCCTAAAAGTTCATCGGCTCTTCATTTGCTGCAGCGCATACGGGACGAGGCCCATCGTTTTGCCATTACGTACCAGAAAAAACTCAGGAAAAAGCGTACGATATCGACCGCACTCACCAGCATCGAGGGTGTCGGCCCCGCAATGGCGCAGTCGCTTCTGACCCGTTTCGGTTCTCTGGCGGCTGTCAGAAGGGCCTCAGTCGACGAGATCGCCGGGACGCCGGGTATCGGGCGAAAACGTGCTGAGAAGATAGCTGAGGCATTGAATGGAGATGCTCGGTAATCTCCGGAATCAAGCGTGCTGAGCGTTCCCTTTTGCCATTGCACAATATTGTGTTGATCTCGGACAAATTAGATTGACTCTGAACATAAAATTCATTAACTTATAACCCAACAGGCGAGCATAAGGCGCCTTAGCCAAGTGGTAAGGCAGAGGTCTGCAAAACCTCCATTCTCCGGTTCGAATCCGGAAGGCGCCTCCATATATTGAGAAAGCCCGGGCTTTTTTTCCGGGCTTTCTTTTTTTAATCGAATGATTACCTCGGACTTCAGTCCGGGGTGGTTGAGTCACGGAAAAATGTATAAAAAGTCATAAAATGCTTGACACATATTTGAAATATACATATAAACAATAGTGATCGTCGATTGTTTCATTCGGGCTTTTCCCAAACCATCAGCCATTTTTCAGAAGGAGTCGGCATGAAAAAGATCATCACTGTATTGGCGCTGTTTTCAGTTCTTTTGGCGGTAGTGCTTTTATCCGGGTGTGAGCTTGAATCGAGCATCGATGCCTCGGCGGGAACAGGTGGCGCAATTTCGCCGTCAGGCGAGGTTGTTGTCCCTCTCTGTGAGGATCAGACCTTTACTATCACTGCGGATGCCGGTTATGATGTCGGTGATGTTTTTGTGGATGGTGTCAGTGTCGGCGCCGTGGATAGTTATACTTTTGCAGATGTGTCGGAAGACCACAGCATTTCGGCGATATTTGCGCCCGAGCAGCCTGGTGATGGTGATGACGCCTCTGGTTGGTAAAGGATTTGTTTTTTTGAGATGTTCGATAAAATGAAAAGTATCGGATTATGATATAAAAAAAGCCTCCGGGAATTCTGGAGGCTTTTCTGTTTCTTCGGACTGCTGCCGCACATTACTTGATCAGCGTCATTTTCTTTGTGTCGCTCAGGCCGCCGAAACGGAAACGATAGAAATAGACACCCGAGGAACGCCCGCTGGTGTTCCAGTTGACCATATGCGAACCGGCGCTGAAATAACGGTCGGCAAGCACCTCGACCAGCTGTCCGGAGGCGTTGTAGACCTCGAGACGGGCATTGCCGGCGTTCGGGATACTGAACTGAATGGCTGTGTTCGGGTTGAACGGATTAGGCCGGTTTTGATGAAGAACGAATGCCTCGGGACGGTCATCTGAACAGCTTTGGTCGACACTCACCGTGGAATAATCGAATGCCTCGTTCATGAGATGCCAGTAATCTTCCGTGGGCTGTGTAGAGTCGTAGTTGCGCTGCAGGTAATATGTCAACAGTTCGGTGCGCTCGAAATCGGTGAGATTTGCGGCGACAGCCTCGCCGTCTTTCCATTCGTAGAGCGGGATGCTCATGGGATTGAGGTATTTCGAAAGATTGTTATCCATCGCCATGTGGAAAAGGCCGAGGTTGCCCGGCTCGTGTCCGGCAAGCCAATGGCCGATAATATCACAGTGGAAGGCATTCTGGCCGAATATGATATAATTCATCAGGAATTCCCACGATTCACCGTGTTTATCATTCAACTGCAGACCGTCAACTGTGTGCGGACCAACGAAGAAATTACCGTCTACGCCGTAGATACTCTCGATAACATGAAGGCCGCAGGGGGTGTTCGCGTTGTTGTCGATACAGCGAGACGCCCATGTTTCCATGCCGATACCAGAGTTCCACGTGTTTTCACCGGGCCTGTCCCAGCGCGGAACGCCGTCTGCAAGGTGACGTTCATAGTTTTCCTTGATCAGGGTCTTCGCTTCGGGATTCTTGTTGGCGCTGCTGATGCTCATGTTGGCGTTCCAGGCGGTGCAGTGTGCCTGATAGGGTTTGGCGATCGATCCCTGGAGATTTTTTGCGGCCAGGGTGATGCCCATACCGTGGGCTTTCATTTTGCCGAGGTTCAGCATGAACGTGTCCGGCGCATTGATCGGCCAGAGGTACGGGATTTTACGGTACCAGATGCCATCGGGTGTATCCACCCAGACAAGGTCGTTTTCGCTGATAACACCGACATTGTCGCTCATGTCCCTGAGCTCGACACCGGTACGCTCCGCCATTTCAGGATAAGGCGTCGAGCCGGTTCCGGTCGAGCGGATGTTGACCTCACGGAGGAAGAACTGCTCACTGGAAAATCCCAGCTCTTTCATTGCCTCGATAACGCCCTCGGTGAAATTAGCGTCGGTGCCTTTATAGCCCTGAACCCGGCTCGCGGCGGTTTTCCGTGACTGGACATTGACCTGCCAGCCGTTTTCGTAGCGCGCATTGGGCTTGATGGGAATAAGGTGGGTGAGCGGCACGCCCTCACTTTTCGGTACGAAAACCGAACGCGCGAATTCCAGCCCCGCATCCACCATTTCGGTAGTATTCATATAATCGCTGACATTCGTGCGCATGATGAACACAGCGTCGGGATTGTTCTCGATAAACTGGTGCAGGCCGAAATAACCGGCCGAGGTTTGCTTACGGCTCGCAAGTGTTTTCACCGGACCTGCGGCCAGGGCACTGCCTGTCAAAGCTGCGGATTTGAGAAAACTTCTTCTGTTGAACACGTTTCCACCTCATTCTGTGATATGTGCAAAAAATCCCCTTATCTAATATAGTGGCCAAAAGAATTCTATCAAAGAGAAAAACCGAAAGCTTATTATATAGTAATTAATTGTTGTCGGGTTTAGCCTTCGTACATGACTATCTTGTTCCGGCCTCTTTCTTTTGCCGTGTAAAGCGCCTTGTCGGCATATAGCGGTATTTTATCGCTGATGTTTTCGGCATTAAGGTCCTCGGGTGTAAAGGATGCTATTCCGAACGAGGCGGTGACTTTCAGGATGACCGAATTGCCGCAGTCAATGTCGAGTGCCCTGATATTGTCTTGAATTTTTTTGGTGGCAATATTTGCCCCTGATCTGTCGGTTTCGGGCATCAGTATGATAAATTCCTCGCCGCCATATCGGGCCAGCTGATCGCTTGCCCGGCAGGATTGTCTGATCGTTTGGGCGATACTTGCGAGAACTATATCGCCTGCACCATGGCCATATGTGTCATTGACATTTTTGAAATGATCGAGATCGAGGAGGACACAGCTGAGGTTGTGCTTGTAGCGTTTCGATTGGGCGATATCGACCGCCAGTTTTTCGTTGAAATACCGCCTGTTATAGAGACCGGTCAATTCGTCTGTGATTGTCAGACGTTCGATTTCGTCCTGCGCCTTCTGAAGGCGGTGCATTATTTTATATACATGATAGTATATCATGACGAGAAGGAAGAACACGCTTGTGACACTGACTATTATGACGACAAGCTTATCCCTCGATACCTGTTTCTCGACATCGCTGATATCAAATGATACACTTATGCCGCCGCGAACTTCTCCCAGCTTGTAGCCCTGTTCCGCATGGCAGCTGAGGCATGATTTTTCTGTTAGCAAACGTCCCATATAACGGAAGAGTGTGCGCCCGTCCTGCTTTGTTTTGACATAATATTCCTTTGCGTCTTCTTTTTCGAATATATTGAGTGCGGTTTGCTCGAAACTGTCCGCGATATTGTTGGGATTCAAAGGCTTAAGGCTGGTAATATGGTAGGTGAAAAATCCGACATCATCGGCTATCTCCGATATCTCGCGAGTCATGAGCGCCGGATTTTTCTTGGTATAGACTTTCCCGTCGATTGATTCGATCTCTGGATTCTTAAGCTAGGGATTCGATTCGATGCCCTCTGTTTTTTCTACATACACACCGTTGTAGACGGCATTCCACCTTCTGGTCAGAACGATGTTTTGGAAATGTGATTTTGCCCGGTCGCGTATTTCATTGTTTATCAATCGTTCGTTTCTGACAATAAATCCTATGAGAACACCAAAAGCGAACAGGCTGATTAGCAGGCTGATGTTGATGAGAAAAGTTTTCCATAATTTAAATTGTCTGGTATGTTCTTCGGTATTGTGTGTCATTCCGGCCTCTGCAAATTATGAGGAATAGTGAATTATCATCTCTGATCCTTAACTGATTTGCCGAGTTTGCCACTGACATTATTATTTATACGGATGTCGTATTATGTCCGATTTTTATGCGAAATATTGATGATTTCAATCGACTATTTCGATGATGGATATTTGACAGTAGATATGAGTATTTCCCTCCTCATCGATGTGCCGATTGGAAATGTCAAAAAAGAACATTGATAAACACTTCCTTTTTTATGTATATACGATATAAATAATCAGGTCAAACAAATAAGGAGATTACCATGCAGAGAATTCGTTCAATTCTGATTTTCATTACACTGCTTTGTATTTTTATGCCTTCGCTCGTACAGGCAGAAACGGAAGGTGTCGAGATCGTTCGATTCAGGGGGCTTGAAAACTGCGTTCGGTTGCATAATACGACAACGAATGTCGTGATCGATCCCTCCACAGGCGGCCGCGTTGTCGAATACGCTCTCAATGGTGTCGATGCCCTGTATCATGCTCCGGACAATCCTCCTGAAGGGATCAATGCCATCAGGCCGGATGCCGGGCGTTTCGATATAGGTCCCGAGCAGACCTCGCCTCGACGGGGAGAGCTCTGGAACGGATCCTATGAGGTTGAAATCATCGGGCCGCGTGCTGTCCGGCTTACCAGCAAGCGCGACGAGAGCTCGACAGGTGTCCAGCTAGTCAGGGAATTCCGGCTCGACGCGAAATCTTCACACCTTGCCTGTAAACAAACCATTATCAATATCAGCGACAGCGAGAAACGTTATAATCACTGGAGCCGTACACTCGCGAAAGGTGGTGGGATCTGTATCGTGCCCCTGACTCCCGAGTACAGCCGTTTTCCGCGGGGCTATGTGTATTACGAGGGCGGTGCATTGAAATACAGTCACGAACCACATCCGAACATACGTGTCAGGGATAATTATCTCGAGCTGCTCGGAACGCCGCCACAGCCGAAATTCGGTATCGATTCATACGCTGGCTGGTTCGGCTATGTCACCACCGATGATCTCGTGTTCGTCAAGAAATTCGCGACCTATCCCAACCGTCGCTACGGCGAGGTCGCGGCTTACACTATTTCGCTCTGGTACTATCATAACGAGACCTGTGAATTGGAGCCCATCGGCCCCACGGAAATTCTCGCGCCCGGGGACGCGGCATCCTATACGGAAAACTGGTGGCTTCTGCCTTATGAATATCCTAAAGACAAAACGGTCGATCTGAAACATTTCGAACAGTATGTTACAGGGAATACCAACTGAGCGGGAGCGCATAATGAATATTAATAAGTTATTACTACAGTTCTTTGTTGTTGCTCTCGCTTTCGTTTTAGTGCCGTTTAGCGCCACGGCGGAGAATCAGGATACTCTCAGGATCGAGATAGAGGAGGGTGAGGCATGGTGGGGCGGCGCTGTTGTCGATGGCCGTTTCATGCCCTATGGGACAGAAAAGATCGAGCGCGATTTTTATGCAAATACCTACGGCAACCAGGTCCAGCCGCTGCTGCTTTCGAATAAAGGCCGCTTTGTATGGTCGGAGGAGCCGTTCAGTTTTACAGTGAATGACGGCGTGATCGTGGTTGAATGCCGGACAAAAAGTCTCGAGCACGGAAAGCACGGCTCGACATTGAGAGACGTTTATCGCCATGTTGCCGGACGTTATTTCCCGCCCAACGGCAGGATTCCCGATCCGCTGCTTTTCACAAAACCGCAGTGGAATACCTGGATTGAGCTTCAGTATGATCAGCGCGAGGATAGAATCCGGAAATATGCCGATGATATCATTGCCAATGATTTTCCGCACGGCGTGCTTATGATCGACGATAACTGGCAGGAGGATTACGGAAACTGGGATTTCCATCCGGGGCGCTTTTCCGATCCGAAATCAATGATGAGCCGTCTGCACAAACAGGGCTACAAGGTGATGATGTGGGTGTGCCCGTTCGTGAGCCCGGACTCCGAGACATTCAGATCACTTCGCAAAAACGATTATCTCATAAAAACCGCTGAGGGCCAGCCCTATATCTGCCGCTGGTGGAACGGCTACAGCGGCCTGCTCGATTTCACCCATCCCGATGCCATGCAGTGGTTCCGTGACAGGCTCGCATACCTTCAGACCGAATATGGTGTCGACGGCTTCAAGCTCGATGCCGGGGATGCCGAGTATTACCGTGGCGATCTCAAAACGCATGAAGCTGCCGGGCCCAATACACACAGTGAGCTCTGGGCCGAGGTCGGGCTCGCGTTCCCTCTCAACGAATACCGTGCCTGCTGGAAAATGGCGGGCAAACACCTTGCCCAGCGGCTCAGGGACAAACGTCACGAGTGGGAGGATCTACGCCGTCTGATTCCCGACGCTGTCGCACAGGGGCTTGTGGGATATGCATTTATGTGCCCGGACATGATCGGCGGAGGTGAAGTCGGAAGTTTCTGGAATCACGATAAGCTCGATGAGGAGTTGATCGTTCGCTCGACACAATGTTCTGCGCTCATGCCGATGATGCAGTTCTCGGTGGCGCCGTGGCGTGTCCTCGGCGATGAAAAACTGGCGATCTGTCGCGAAATGGCGAAACTTCATGAGAACATGGGCGGGGAAATACTCGCCATGGCGAAAAAAGCGGCGCAGGACGGCGAACCGATTGTCAGGAGTCTCGAATACATGTATCCCGGAAATGGCTATGCAGCCATAAAGGACCAGTTCCTGTTGGGCGATTCGATACTTGTTGCGCCGGTGCTGGAAAAAGGTGTGACGAAACGGACCGTTGTTATCCCGGAAGGCGTCTGGGGCGGTGATGACGGCAGTAAAATCAAGGGGCCTGCGACAATCGAGATCGATGCACCCTTAGAACGTCTGCCGTGGTATCGTCTCGAAAAATGATGCTTTCAGCTGGTGAATAAAAATGAGTTTGCACGGAAAATACAGTCATAAGGCGGTGGTGTTATGAATCGACGGCAGTTTCTCGGAACAGCGGCATCAGTTGTATCAACCGCGGGGATGTATTCTTGTGCGGATTCATCCCGGAAAACGGCAAAGCGCTCGAATATCCTGTTCTGCATTGCCGACGACGCTTCCTTTCCGCACATGGGAGCTTATGGCTGCAGCTGGGTGAAAACGCCGGGATTTGACCGTGTTGCACGGGAAGGCCTTCTTTTCAACCGGGCCTATACGCCTAATGCGAAATGTGCGCCATCGCGTGCCTGCATTCTCACCGGCCGCAATTCATGGCAGCTGGAGGAGGCGGCGAACCACTGGTGCTATTTCCCTGAGAAATTCACGAGTTTCTTCGAGGCCCTTGCCCAGAACGGCTATCACTGTGGCTATACCTCGAAAGGCTGGGCGCCCGGTGTCGCGCTCGACTCTGCGGGTAATCCGCGCCGTCTTACCGGCGAATCCTATACCAAACACAAGATCGATCCGCCTGCCGAGCATATCTGCCCCGACGATTATGCGGCGAATTTCATCGATTTCCTCGACAACAAGAACGCAGACGAGCCGTTTTGTTTCTGGTACGGAAGCCGCGAACCGCACCGTCGTTATGAATTTGGCGCAGGCCTGGCGAAAGGTGGCAAGAAACTCACGGATGTCGACCATGTGTATGATTTCTGGCCGGACAATGATACTGTCCGCACCGACCTGCTTGATTACGCGTTCGAGATCGAGTATTTCGACCGCCACTTGGTCAGGATGCTTGCCACGCTCGAGGAACGCGGCGAACTCGACGATACAATCGTGGTCGTGACAGCCGACAACGGGATGCCGTTTCCCCGTATCAAAGGGCAGGAATATGAATACTCCAACCACCTTCCTCTCGCGATCATGTGGAAGAACGGGATTGCCGCGCCCGGCTGTACGGTCGAGGATTTCGTGAGTTTCATCGATTTTGCGCCGACATTTCTCGATTTTGCGGGCCTTCCAGAGGCGGATAACGGTATGCAGCCGCTCACGGGCAGGAGCCTTTCCCCGATTTTTAAAAGCTCGCAAACGGGGCGTGTGGCGCCGTGGCGGGATCACGTGCTCATCGGAAAGGAGCGTCACGATATCGGCCGTCCGGGCGATGTTGGCTATCCGGTTCGCGGGATTATCAAGGGAGATCACCTTTTTATTCACAATTTCGAAACGGAACGCTGGCCTGCCGGGAATCCCGAAACGGGCTATCTCAATTGTGACGGCAGCCCCACAAAAACCGAGATACTCGAAGCGAACCGCAATAGCACTGCCCCGGAATTCTGGAATGGGGCGTTCGGAAAACGCCCTGCTGACGAGCTGTATAATATCGTGGATGATCCCGAATGCATGAACAACCTCGCGGATAAAGCTGAATACAGCAGCATTTTATCCACGTTGCGAGAGCAGCTGTTCAGCGAATTGAAAACGCAGAGCGATCCGAGGATGTTCGGCAACGGGGATGTTTTCGACCGCTATCTCTACGCTGACGAAAGCGGTCGGAATTTCTACGAGCGGTATATGCGCGGTGAGAAAGTCAATTTTGGCTGGGTCAATGCGAGCGATTTTGAGAAGTGAGATGATATCGGATGCTTACGGCTCATAATAATCCGGAACCCATTCATCGGCGGGTGAGGAAGTGTTGGTCAGATTCAGGATATCCGAGCCTTCACTACGCATGACATAAATGCCATAGTCGCCATCGCGGTTCGAGGAGAACAGCAATCCCATTCTGTCTGGCAGCCAGCACGGCCTGATATCATGGCTGAAGTCGTTCGTTATATTGATCAGGCCGGAGTCGTCCGTATTCATAATATTGATTTCGGAATTGCCGCTCCTGTCAGATTCGAACGCGATCTTCGTGCCGTCTGGCGATCATGCCGGTCCGTGTTCACTTTTACTGCCGTTTTTCTCGACTGAGTTGCGCGAATGATCCCTTTGCTATCCGATAATTATTTGCCTGCGAAACAGTGGATTGTGCCGAGGTCGGTGCTGGCGTAAAGACGGCCTCTCGCTGCTGCGAGACCATACACGCGGCCTTCGATGGGAATTTCCCTGATCAGGCTGCCATTCTCGCTGTCAAATGCCGCTATAGAGTTGTCGCCGCCCGCATAAATGGTTTTTCCTGCCAGAATCATGGTGAATGAATGGTCGTTTTTCGTGTTCCATACTTTCTGATGTGACGAGGGGTCGACTGCGGACAGCGCGGTGTCGCTCAATATAAAGTATCGTCCGTGCGCCGCGAGCATGGCGTTGCCGAGCGGATACTGTGCAATTCGTTCCCGTGATTCGGTGTTGCTTTCAGTCATCCAGCCGGTCTTGTTTCCGGGGCCGTGGATGAAATGCGAATCCGGTGTCAGAAGGGCGAACACTCCACCGCCACCGCTGACCTGACCGAGATACGTGCCGTTCCTGCGGTCGAACAATGCCGGCGGAACACGTCCCTGGGTGAGGAAGAGGCGTGTGTCAGAGGCGAGCATTGCACCCTCAAGGGTCATCGTGTCCAGTATTTTCTGGAAACAGCCGGGAGAGTCCACTGCACCGTTTGCCGCATCGACAGCGCAGAGATACGACAGTTTCCAGGGCAGGAGGCCCGCGCCGAAATAGGCGATGCCCTTGTCGACCATGACACCCGTCCTGACCGGCCAGGGCGAGATAAAAGCGCCGTTATAGGGTATCAGCGCCTCTTCGGGCGAGGGTTTGTATTTCCAGATAAGCTTGCCGTTTGCCGCGTCAAGGCAATAGGCATAGCCATCGTCCGAACCGGCATAAACTCTGCCGTCGGCATAACAGGGCGTGATCCTGACCGGCCCGTCCGTGAAATAGACCCAGCGCTCCCTTCCGTTCCGCGCATCGAGACAGACCACCGTGTTTTCCGATGACGATCCGAAAAAGACAGCGTTTCCTGCCGCGCTGACATGGAACACACTGTCGTAGTCGCGCATCGAGCGCATACCGTTGACCTTGGCATAGGCATCCCATTTCGCGGGTCCGGCCCAGGCTGGATTGGGCGGCGAGGACGGTGTGCAGGACCATTGAAGGCTGAGTTCGGCTGCCTCGAGTGTTTCGCCTGAGACAGCGCTCCGCCTATTGTCGTGACGGTAGCTTGGCCAGTCTTCACCCTCGGGAACGCGGCCACAGGATGAGAATACGGCAAACAGTGCGACAAGCCCCATGACTGTTATTGCGGTGCGCCGGAATGTATATAACATATCGCGTTTCATCATAAATCCCTTTGATCGTTACCGTCTGCGGTGGAAAAGCTCGTTTTCCGGGAGTGGCTGGAGTTCCGAGGAAGCCTCGCCAAAGCTGATATCGATTTCCGGTCTGTCCTGACCGCGTGTACAGAAAATGCCGATTTCATGCGGACCTTTTTTCAGTCCGATTTCGGCAAGCTGCGAGCTTCCGCTTTTCGCGGTGGCGTAGCGCTGACCGCCAATATAGAGTGCGACACGTTCGTTTCCGGAGAGACGGAAATGATAGAGCCCGTCCGCCTCGACCATGAGAAGGCCGCTGAAATACATGCCCGGTTTCCCGTGTGCGGCTATTTTTGCCGGATCGATCGTGCGGCTGTTCCCGACAGTTTCCGATGATACCAGTGCGGCAAGATTTTCAGGCGGATTGTTTGTGTCCAAAAGGCCGTATTCGAGCCCCGGTGACGTTTCATTAACGATTGCCGGTTCTACGGCCTCGATTTCGGTGAAACGTATTGCCGCCTCGGGACTCTCCGTGCCGTCACTGAGGTACGCCCGTGTCAGGATTGTCGCGCTGTTTTCGATCATAATCGGCGACCGGTATTCCGATGAATTTGACGTTGGATGGCTGCCGTCGAGCGTATAGCGGATTAAGGCGTTCTCATCCGGCACCGCGAGGCTGACCTCGACAGAGCCGACAAAACGTGTGAGAAGGGGTGTTGCTGTAGGTGCCGGGCATCGCAACGGCGCAAAGGCGAGAGAGGTCTCCATCCAGCTTCCGCAGCTGCAGCCGCCGCCGCCCTCGGGTGACAATATCATTCCCGCGGCCGGGATAGTTGTCAGCCAGCAGCCGGGCCTGAGGCGGTCCCAGGCCGAAAATTCCTCATTCGCATAGCTCCACATTGCGATACGGCGGCCGTCTCCACGGTAGAGGAGCGCCTCGGATGTGCCCACATAGGTGGCGCATCCCGAGTGACGGCCCATGTTCCGGGTCAGAACTGTGCCGTCGGCAAGGCTGTATCCGACCGGCTCGACATACACCCTGCCGTTGACCACGACCTGGTGCTGCATGTGGCCGCTGTGATTGTCGCCGGTCCAGGAGTGGCCGTTTTTCCAGCGTGGACTGCCGTCCGATGCCTCGAACACGTTAATTTCGTAGGCTTTTTGCGAATCGACCGAGGAAACGAGCACAAGCGCGCCTTCCCCATAGGAAAGATAGATGACCGGCACATCGGAAGGAAGGCGGAGCTGCCGTTCCCATCTGACTGTGCCGTCCGTTTCGTTCAGTGCGACAAGATAGATATCGTCGAAAAGGCGTGTGTCGGTGATACGCCTGATATCGGAATCGATAATATCGGCATTCCTGCATTCGAGGAAATAGAAACATCCCTGACCGGCGCAGATAGTGGAATTGATGATAACACCCTGATTGCGTTGCCAGCGCAGTGTGCCGCTATCCTTGTCACAGGCGAAAAGAGCGTCGCTCGTGACTTTTCCGACCCCGTAACCTGAGAAATTGCTGTAGCCGGGCATGTGCTGATCGTACCAGTTCTGCCCTGACCAGAAACCGGTGTAGACAGCGCCGGTCTTCACCATGCTGCCGATCAAAAGATCGCCTGTCTGCGCCACATAACCCCAGTCGAAACCGCCAGTACCGTCCCGCGGCACATCGAAATGATCGAGCAGGCTTCCGTTCACGGCGTCGATCTTGAGACATTTTTCCCTGACCGCGAAATAAAGGGCATCGTTGTCGGCGCACCAGTTGCCCGCATCTCGCGGCATGTTCATTCTGATGCTGTTGGGGATTTCCTTCGACCAGAGGATAGCTCCGTTGTAGGCGTCCTGGGCGATAATACGATTATATCCCTGCGTGAAAAGCCTGCCGCCGACAGAGAGCGGGGCCGGTACGCGGGAATTTCTGTCCACCATCGCACGCGGTCCGGGACGGCCGATCCACTGGACATCGAGTTCGCGGGCAGTCTCTGCACCGGAGAGCGTCTCCCCGGAGAATGCGGCGTTGTGTGTGCCGCCGTACTGATGTGTCCATTCGCCGTTTGTGGCGGGACTATTTTTAGTAAAAGTGCTGAGGTTGGGGTCGATACAGGCAATACCGCCGTCCGGCCTGAGCAGTTCACCGGCGCTTTTACGAGTCGGGATTTCTCCTTTACCAAAAAGGGCCGCCGATGATACTACGAGATTGAATGTGTTTGGCCTGAACGGCAGTTTGTCCAGATCGCCGACATGCATGACCGTTACCCGCGATCCATATATACCGGCTTTTCGAAGACGTTGGCGAGCTTTGTTGACGGTGCTTTTATCGGTGTCGACCGCGATGACGTTCATCCTGCTCAGACGGGCGATCGTTTCCGCCAGCACCCCGTCACCGCAGCCGATGTCGAGGCAGTAGCCGCGGTCATTCGGGAGGCCTCCGACAAGTTTTTTCGCTATATCATATGCACGATCGGCCCGTTTGCCCGAGGCCGCTTTTTTCCCCTTTGCTGTGACAAGCCGGCTGTAATTGAAAAACGTATCGCAGAGGTAGGTGTTGGAGATGTTTTCTTCGCCATCCGCCGTATTTACAAGCGCGTAGGAGTAACGTGTGTTCTTTCTGAGCCCGGGGATTTCGATACGGTGATCTGTTGCCGATTCGGTGCTTTCGATCCGCTTGTCGAGGCTGCCCTCAAGGCCGTAGAGCAGTATGCTCGGCATGGGCGTTTTTGTGTGCCATGTAACAATGGCGCTGTTTTCAGCTGTGAATTCCAGCCAGGGGCCGCCATCGGCTCCGGTATTCTCGAAATACACAATCGGCTCGGGTGCGACAACCGGCCCGGCCTTGACGTAGCTGATACGGATGTCGTCTGCCGACAGCGGGCTGTCGTGAACCCGTATTCTGTGAAGTCCGCCGATAAGCATATTATCCGCGGCTGATCTGCCTCCGCCAATCGTGTAATCGGTGTCGGTATAGTTTATAGCACCGGTTGCGACATTCGATTCATCAGCGAGTTCGCTGTCGAGGTATAATTTAGTTAGCGCGCCGTCGTAACTGACCGTCACATGATGCCAGTCTCCCGGATTGATGTCGGCGCTTTTAACAGTGGCGTTCCCGTTTTCCGTGCTGATCTCAAATACATAATGGTATTTATTGTGCAAGAGACACCAGCCGGATTTTTTGCTTTGTGAAACTGCGTGCCGTGCGATTATTATTCCCGGTGAATCACTGTCTATTCTGACCCACGCCTCGATTGACAGTGCCTCGTTCGGCATGTCATCGGCGCTGACATCCTCTCCGACTGTCATGAACAGGCCACCGTCAAGAATCAGTGTCGGCGTGATATCCGTGAATTGCACCTCGCCGTGTATGACCGCATGTCCCTGCCTGTTATTGTCGCCGTACCTGCTCCGCGCGGAATTTTTGAACATGCCGTTGTTCACCGCCCGCGGGACAAATTTCCATTCATCCATGACAGCGGCCGTTATCGTGCCTGTCATGGACAGATGGATTAATACCGTGAACAGGAAAAGCATGTGTTGTTTTCGTATCGGCATGAAATCTCCCGACTTCGGAACGTGAACAGGGAAAATTGTGACGCGGGAACGTTCTGGCTGTTTTTCGACATCATTCCCGCAATTGTGTTCTGTCAGCTTTCAGTAATATACAGAGATAAAAACGGCTTAGGTATTGTTTTATTGATAGTTTTTTCTCAGGATAAGGTTTTTGTAGTCACGAACGAAACCGAACTCACGCATGACATTCTCATAAGGGCTTCCCACTGCCGTTTCGCCATTGATTTTCTCGACAGCGATCGATTTCAGCGGTTGGAACTGACGGGACAGCAGGATTTTCATGAAGCCCATATACTCGCTCAGGCGGGGATGATCCGCCTCGACATTGATGAGCAGTTCGCTTCCGTTACGGCGCGAAATGATGACAGGGCGTTCGTCGTGATAGACAATATGGTTCGAGGGCAGGCGTTCCGGCAGACTGCCGCGCAGTGATTCCGGCCCGAGACCAGACAGCGAGGCTGGGTCGGCCGCGTTCATCCAGTAAACCGCATTTTCCGGCAGGCCCCTTTTGAGAAAGCGAAGAGCCGCGTGTGAACAGAACTGGACACCGGCGATGTCCTTGAAAAAATAGCCGCTGACAATTTCACCGGACAGTTCCATGAGACGCAGTGTCCTGAAGAGGCTGCGCCACTGAAGGCCCGGAAGTTCCTGTTTCAGCAGTTCGCGATAAAGGACGCCGTAACGCAGGAAAAGCTGCCGGGCCCTGTCGCGGGTCATTTCCTCGCGTTCGAGCGGGTCGGACGTTTCGTCGCCGGGATCGGTCGGCAGCCAGTGCCCGATGAATGCCCGCGTGTTTTTCCACCTGTTGAAACCGCTTCGACGCGATCTTCCTCCGCTATGCTCTGTAGCTGTCGGCGATGGTTTGAAACGGTTCATCACCCCTTTTCTCAGCGCCTCGAAATCGTCATTGGTAACCATTCCCCGCCATGCCATCTGCCAGAGAAACTTGCTCGTGTCGTCACTCGAACGTTTGATTGCGGATGCGATATCGCCCGCAGTGACTTTCCCCGCCGCATCAGCCATGAATTGCGTAATGGCCTCGATCGTGTCGGTGTTTTCATCATCGCTTTCCGTTTCCGGTGGTGAAACCCGGTAGAGTGGAAGGTCCTCCTCGAAAGCGAACGCCAGCTTTTCCCGTCCGCAGCCGAACCAGATCAGGCCGCTTTCCCGCATTGCCTGATCGAGCCATGCGGAGTAACAGGGATTGAGACGTGCTGGGAGAATTTCCTGTTCCCAGAGCGCGGCACGTGCGGGATAGCCGAGAAGTTTGTCGAGCCGGTCCTCGAGATCGTCTAGACTGTCGCCCTGCTGAATAAGGCCCTGCCATGCCGCAAGGAAAAGAGACAGTTTCGCGGCATCGAGCGTTTCAAAATCGGGCTGGGCCGCTTTCCGACGCATCCTGAGAAGGATTTCGAGGTTTTCCCGGTCACAGAATTCGAGAAGCTCGCTGCCCTCCCTGAATCGGTCGAGTATCACGCTGCCGTCATCGGCTAGAACAGTCATTGTTTCGGAAAGCGCTTCGCTGTCGAAAGGCAGGATATCCGCGATAACCTCTGATGAAACTGGGCCGTAGTACTTCAGCCATTCACCGAGGAAACGCAACAGGGGTGGATCGTCGGTATTTTCAGGCGCTTTCATCCTGAGCCGTTTTTCGACCTCCAACGCTTCGTTTTCGGCGATACCTAGGGCCGATGAGACCTGTGGAAGTTCCTCGAGTGCGCAGACCGCCGATTCGATCCCGCTCTCGCTGAAAAAGAACAGCCGGTCACTGATATCGTCTATGAATGCGCGGCTTTCCGGGCCGTGGTCGCGTTCGATCGCGGCGAGGAGTACTTTCCATTCATCGGCGGGAATGAAACGGCGTTCCTTGACCCAGTCGAGAAGCTCCCCGGGACTGTCAGGTGTGTATCCCGGCGCTGTGCGCTGAATTTTTGCCGTAAACGATGCGATCAGCTCTTCTGAGAATCTTGGCCTGAGCTGTTCGGAATCGATGAGTTCCCGGAGCAGTTCGTCGGAAAGGCTGCTTTTCAGCCCGGCGGCGGGACTGTCGTCCTCATACATATAGAAATTGGTTTGCCGCCAGATCACCTGCGAGGCGAAAGGCGAGGGCGTTCTCGTTTCGACCTCGCTGACAGTTATCAGACCCTCGCTGATTTCAGTCAGGAGCATCCCGAGGGTTGTGAGGTCGAAATCGGCATTCAGGCACTCCCGCCATGTTTCGAGAACAATGGGGAAATCGTCATAACGTGACACCGCCTCCAGCAGTTTCTTCGAGCGGAGACGGTTCAGCCAGAGCGGCATGCGGTCGTGAAAACTCCGGCGCGGCAGGAGCAGGGCACGCTGGGCGTTCTCTCTGAACCGGGCACCGAAATAGCCGGTGCTTTCCAGGCGTTTCCTCAAAAGGCGGATGATATCCCGCGGTTCGGCGAGATTGAGTATTTCATTGCTCGTGAACTCGTGGGGGAGGTTGAGCATAATGCAGTCGTTGTCGGCGAAAACTTCGAGGGTGTAACCGTATTTTTCCTCCCAGGCGGCGGCGATCGCGAAAGACAGCGGGCGATTGACCGAGCCTCCCCACATGGTGTGGATCACGGTCTGCTTGGTATCGCTGATATTCGCGGGATCCCTGAAATGTTCGACCACAATCCGGTGACGGTGCGGGAGGACAGCGCAGGCTTCGATCTGCCGTTCGAGAAGGACGGCAAGGCTTTCCGCCGCGCTGCCGCTCATGTTACGGCCAAGCGCCAGTTTATTGCGGAAATCGTCGCCCCCGTCTTCGGCCGCCGTTTCCGCATCCTCGAGAAATTCGCCGATCTTTTCGGAAAAATGCCAGGAGCGGTTCATGTCCTCCGCACGCCAGAACGGGATAAGGGTATTGCTGCCCTTGACCTTCCTGACCTCGACATCGTTATGGGTGATCTTTACAATCTGCCAGATGCCGTTCCCGAACGGAAAAGATTCACCGAGGGAGCGCTCCCAAACAAATTCCTCGTCCAGTTCCCCGATCAGCGCTTTCGAGTCCGCAACCCGGAGATTGTAATAGCCGCGGTCGGGGATTACGCCGCCCGAGAGATAAATAAGCGGTGCGACGTTGTCGGCCGCCACGACAGCATTCCCGATACGGTCTATCCTGATACGGGGTTTGAGCTCGCGGATGCGGGAGTCGGCATATCTTCCGGCAAGCATCTCGATCACAATGTCGAAATCCCTGCGGGGGAGACGGTGGAATGCCCATGAGGCGCGTATTTCGCTGTAGAGCTCGTCGACATCGCGTTCTTCATGGAGTGTCATAGATAAAATGAGCTGTGCGAGCACATCCAGAGGCTGTTCAACCGGAGACACTGTCTCGATATCCTCACTCCTGATAAAATCGCTGAGGACAGCTGACTGCACGAGATCACGGCTATGGATCGGCACAAACGATCCTTTCGACACCTGTCCGACACCGTGGCCCGCGCGGCCGATACGCTGTATTGAAGACGCTATCGAATAGGGCATCTGCACCAGCACCACGCTGTCGACCGAGCCGATATCGATGCCGAGTTCGAGCGAGGATGTCGCCACAATGGCTTTGAGCTCTCCGGCTTTCAGACGTTGTTCGACCACCTCGCGGATTTCACGCGAAAGGGAGCCGTGATGTGAATAGACAGCCTGCTCCGACTCACGTTCATTGATGAATCGGGTTATTTTTTCAACCATCCTTCGGCTGTTGGCGAAAATCAGCGTGGAGCGGTTCGCGGCGATCTCCTCCCGAAGCTTGTCGGTGATCTCGTGCCACCATATCTGCTCCTGATCGGGTGAGATGCCGGAATCGGGGAAGTCGATGCGAATTTTATACTGTTTTTGATCGCTGGAGCGAACGATTGCCACGTCACGCTGCTCATAGGTCGGCTCGCCGGGATCGCCGAAAAGACGGTAGCCGCCGATAAAAGCCGCGATGGTTTCCATCGGTTTGACAGTGGCGGAAAGAGCGATACGCTGAAACTCGCCGGAAAACTCGGTCAGGCGTTCCACCGCCGCCATGAGATAACTGCCGCGTTTTGTCGCCGCGACAGCGTGGATTTCATCGAGTATGACTGTGCCGATGCCCTCGAGCAGGCGCTTGCCGCTTTTCGAGGCCAGCAGGATGCTGAGGCTCTCCGGTGTGGTGATGTAAATATCGGGCGGATGCTTGAGATGCCTTCTGCGCTCCCCCTGCTCGGTATCGCCGCTCCTGACCGCGACACGAATGTCGGGAAATTCGGCGCCCTCCCTGCCAAACAGCTCCCGCAGGCTTTCCAGCGGCTCTTCGAGATTACGCCTTATATCGTTATTGAGAGCTTTAAGAGGAGAGATATAGAGAACACGTCCGGACGGAGTATCGGGCTTTTTCGTGACGAATGAATTGATAGCCCAGAGAAATGCCGTAAGTGTTTTACCGCTTCCTGTTGGAGCCGTGACAAGCACATGACGGTTGTTCGCAACCAGCGGCCAGGTCCTGGCCTGAATGTCGGTTGCCGTGTCGAAACGGTCGCCGAACCATTCCCTGATAAGCGGGTGAAAGCGTGCGAGTGGATTCTGTTCTTGTGTGTCAGGCATCGATGTCATTCCCGGGTGTGTTTCGGAAACATACAACATGACACTTGCGCGGCAAAATCATTTTTCCGAATATATAAAAACGCACCCGGTTAGGCGGGGGAGAGGAATGGCTCAGGAAGTACTGCAGCAACATGCCTGAAATAACATCTGCAGCGCAACTGAGAATGTGCCTTAACCGGGTGCGGTATCCCTTAGACTCTCGTATTGGTAATGGGTTCCCGATTGGAGTTTTTTTCTCAAAACAATGATACTTTTTATAGCGTTTGGATTCCCGGAAGTCCACACAATGTATGTATCGGCTTCAAAATAGCGATTGACGGATATGCCTGCATTCTGAAAGCGAGGAGAACATGAAAACGCGACGTGAGTTCATGAGAAGAAGCACGGCAGCTGCGATTACCGGTATGCTGGCAGCGGGGACAGCTCCCGCTTATGCCCGTTTCTTAGGGCGCAGCAGGAAGACTGTGAGCATGGAGGAGGCACGTGCACTCCATGAAAAATGCCTTATCATCGACGGTCACAACGATACGCCGGTTGAACGTGTCGCACGCGGTGAAAATGTCGCGACCATGATGCGCCGTGACATGAGCTACCAGATGGATGCCCCGCGCATGATGGAGGTCGGTTTCGATGCCGGATCTTACATTGTCGGCAACGGTGTCATTGCCAATGTATGGGTGACCCTTGAGCAGACACGGACGATGATAGAGGAAAATCCCGATGAGCTGATGCTGATTCTTTCTTCGGCAGATACTATTCGTGCGCAAAAGGACGGTAAGCTGGGCATTCTTCTCGGGATCGAGGGTATCGCGAAATGGGTGCAGGGGGAAAGCGATATTCTCAGGATGCTCTACCGTAACGGTGTCCGTCTTGTGGGCATAACTCACGGCGAGGGCGGTGAGGCTCCTGAAATCAAAAACAGCGGTGGCCTCTACAAGGACATGAAACTCGGAACGACCTACCTTCAGGGGACAAGAAGCCCTGTCAGGCTCTGCACTCCCGCAGAACGCGCCGCTGAATTGAAAAATGCCCGCGGGCTCAATGATTTCGGCCGCGAGATCCTGAAAACGAACCTTGAACTGGGCATTCTCACCGATTTGTCGCACAGCAACGACCGCACTTTCTTTGATGTTATCGAGCTCTCGACAAAACCGGTGATTGTCAGCCATACTGCCTCATTCTCACGCTGCAATCATTTCCGCTGCCTGACCGATGACCAGATCAGGGCTCTCGCGGACAACGGCGGTGCGATGGGAATAATATTCGCCCCGCAATATCTCCACGAGGAGCAGGAAAAATGCACGCTCGATACCATGGTTGAGCATATAGCCCATGTCGCCGACCTTGTCGGAATCGAATATGTCGGCATCGGTTCCGACTACGATGGCGGTGTGAAAGCGCCGGTCGTGCCGGAGATGTCACGGCTTGTTTCGCTCACTCAGGCCATGATGTCCCACGGTTTTACCGAGGAGGAGATTAAACTGGTCTGGGGCGGCAATTTCCTGCGAGTTTTGAAAGCGAATATAGATACAGCCTGAAAGAGCCACTCACAACGAATACACACTGGAATATTGATTACAGAAAGAACAGGATGAAAAACAGCGATAAGAATACATCGGTTCTTGCCTATGGTGAAATACTCTGGGACCTTCTGCCGGATAAAACCGTGCTCGGCGGAGCACCGTTAAATTTCGCAAACCGTTACCACGAACAGGGCGGATCTGTCTTGATCGCAAGCCGTCTGGGGAGCGACAGCCTTGGTGACAGGGCATATGCGTCGATAAAGACACTCGGGCTCGATACTGCTCTCGTTCAGCGGGACATCGGTGCGGCAACAGGCACAGTTCCGGTAACATTCGATGATCACGGTGTTCCCGATTTCACCATCATACCCGATGTGGCCTATGACAGCATTGAGATTGTGTCAGAACTGATCAAAGCCGCAGAAACAGCCGCCTGCATCTGCTACGGCACACTGGTTCAGCGGAGCGCGAAATCCCACGCAGTGCTGGAATCGTTGTTCGAGCTGTCGCCGGACAGTCTGAAATTCCTCGATATCAACCTGCGCCGAGACTGCTATTCCGCCGAAACCGTGCGCTCCTCGCTCGAACATGCCGACATTCTCAAACTCAACGAGGACGAGGTCACCGAGTGCGCCGGGCTGCTCGGCATCGAAAGCGGGAGTATGACAGCTGTCTGTGAAACACTCCTCGGGAAATTCTCTCTCGATGCCTGTCTTGTCACACTCGGTGGCGACGGCGTCCTTGCGTTGTCACGTGATGACAGCTGGTTGTATATTCCCGGCTGGAAAATCGTGATTGTCGATACTGTCGGTTCGGGCGACGCCTTCTCGGCAGGATTTCTTTACACATACCTTCACGGCGGCACGTTTGCGGAATCCTGTGATCACGGGAACCGTCTGGGCGCCGCAGTGGCCATGACCGACGGCGGCACTTCACCCGTAAGTGACAGGTTGCTTGCCTCGCTGGATAAAGCCGCCGCAGGCAGGAATGTCCGGCAGGAATTCACGTGTTTTGCCTGATAAATCAGGCTCGCGTATTTTAGCTTTTTCTGTCCTCTGTCAGAGTGATGCGGACGCGGTGAGGCCGAACGTTACATGGCTCCTCTTTTGACCGCGTTCGGAATAGGACGTTCTGCCGTGGGAGTCGAGAATACTGTTCAGTTGAAGTGATGGGGTGACATCAAGAGTTTCGCTCAGTCCAAAAGGCATGCTGAGGATGGCTTGAAAATCGGAGAAACCGGCGGTGGACTCGCCCGCACCATAGAGAGCACGGTTCATTGAGGCTGATCCGAACCCGACCGAGGCACCAATGTCTAAACTGGTCAGCTGTAGCACCGGCTGGCTGTGTGCAAGCGAGAGCGATACATAACTGCCGTCAACCATCTCGATGTCGTGATGAAATTTGATGGCGGGGGAGGCGAACGTTTCATAGCTGGCGCCGACATACAATTCTGTCGTTCCGGGGCCACCCGAATTAGGGAATGTGTAGCCGATGATTCCTGCCGAAATGCCGATGGCGTCGAGCGATTTGCTGTAATCGACAGTGTAATCCCATTCGTTCATCTGGTTCGATGAGCGGCTTTTATCAGTGAGATTCATGTTGCCCCACAGGTTGACACTGAGATCCCCCATGTTTCCCGTCAGAGAGGGCTGGACCACTGATCCCTCGTCGAGAACCGCGCCGCGCCAGATGTATTTGTCCATGAACGCGAGGTCAACGCCGAATTCCTGAGCGACAGAGCACGAAGTAGCGATGAAAAACAGAGCAGTGGTCAGAATGGCCGGTACAACTTTCCTCATGATGGATCCCCTTCCTTGGAATGGTTTTCAGGATTCGATGTCGCTCTACTGATAGTGGGGTACCCATAACAGGTGCAAAAATAGTACCAGATCTAAGAAATCTTTGGGCGGGAGCTGTGGTGAGGGGTGAATCTATGTATGGAAACGGGATCGGCGGCAAAAAAATAATCAGATCCCCGCATAAGAATAAAAATACGGGGACTGATCACTTTTTCATCAGTACACGGTAAGTGTGCGTAAAATGAACAGTTGAGAATATATTGTGAAAGTGATAATCGTAATGCTTATCACTCGCTCGGGCTGTTTCCGATGCTGTATATCGTGAGACCTTCACGTGTTTCCTGTTTCGAAGGCAGCAGAAGGCTCGATATATAACCGATAATGAAACAGGCACTGATACCCACTGCGGCATAGATATAGAAATGGGTGTCGGTGTAATGCTGGACGTAATAAAGCACCGCCGCGCCACCGACAGCGCCGATGAGAGCGCCCTTTCCGTTTGTCTTCTCCGTAAAAATCCCCAGCGCGAAAAGTCCGGTCAGGCTGCCCATCAGAAGGCCGAGCACCGCGAGATAAATATCCCAGAGTGACATGAGGTTGTCGCTGGTTGCCATCCAGAGCGCTGCCGCTGTGGCGCAGACACCGAGAACGACTGTGATCAGGCGGGCGAGGGAGAGGCTCTTGCTGTCATCGGTTACCGTTTTGAACCGGCTGTAGAAATCCGTGATAAGGACCGTGGAAATGCTGTTCAGGCTGCTGTCGACAGTCGACATCGACGCGGCGAAAAGCCCTGCGATAACAAGGCCGACGATACCGTCGGGAAGTTCCTGTGCTATGAACAGCGGAAATGTCTGGTCGGTGATCAGTGACGGATCGAGCGAGGCCGGATGAGCCTTGTAAAACGCGTATAGTGCGGTGCCGAGCGAGAACCAGACCAGCGCGATCGGCAGGATCATGATGCCGTTGGTCCAGATTGCCTTGGCGGCTGCTTTTTCGTCCTTTGTCGTGAGATAGCGCTGGATGACTGCCTGATCAGCGGAGTAAGACACCATGTTCTGGAACATGCCGCCGATAAAGATTACCCAGAGCACCGGTGCAGTGATGTCCCAGCCGAGCTCTACGAACTTGAACTTGCCGTCCGTCATGCCCGTGTGAATAATACTGCCGATCCCGCCATCCACGTTGAGCACGATGATCACAAGGCTCAATAGCGCGCCTCCGATGAGTACGATGACCTGCAGCACATCTGTCCAGATCACCGCCTCGATCCCGCCGAGCACGGTGTAGAGTGTCGCAAGCACACCCATCACGATGATGCAGACGAAAATATCGATGCCGGTCACCGCGGAAAGCGCCAGTGCGGGCAGGAACAGCACAATTGTCATGCGGCCGAGCTGAAAGAGGACAAAGGAGAGACTGCCAAGCATTCTCACTGCGAGATTGAAACGCCGTTCAAGATAATCATAGGCAGAGGTAATATTCAGACGGCGAAAAAACGGCAGGTAGAACCAGACAACGATGGGCTGTACCAGCACGATGCAGATGAAGCCCACGAAGTAGAGCCAGTTGGTGGCATAGACTTTCGCCGGGATCGCCATGAAACTGATGGAGCTGAGCTGGGTGCCGAAAATCGAGAGTCCTGCCGCCCACCAGGGAACGCGCCGTCCACCGATAAAAAAGTCCTCAGTCGTTTTCTCCCGGCGCGAGAAATAGAATCCCATGCCCACAAGAGATGCGAGGTAGACGCTGAGGAAAATTGTGTTGAGAAGGCCGAACCCCGCTTGTTTCCCGGTAACTTCGACTGCCGGAACACGGTTGGTGCGGATGCGCGGCTTGATCTCGCCGGAGGGGAGCACGATTTTTCCGCGCCAGTTGACAGCTGTGGTGGTGACCATGCCGTAGGGCATGCTGCCTGCCACTATCCAGGTGTCCGTGATCGTGTGATAGGAGAGGACATCGGTGGTAAATCCCGGCCATTTGTCTTTGAGCACATCGACCAGGTGGCTTTTCGTGCCGTCGGAGCCGCTGAAGACGAAAATGTGCGAATCACCGAATCCGATAGCCGGTGCCGCGATAACGGGGATCGGGCAGTCGCTCAGCTGTTTCCAGCTGTCCGAGGACGGATTGTAGCACCATGAATCGCTCAGATAGGATCGTGCAGGGCTGCCGTCTTCGCCAGGTATGAGTGTGAACCCGCTGAAAACATAGAGTTTCCCGTTCTGCACGGCCGAGGGCGCCTGAGAACGCGGCGGGCCGGGAAGTGGCGTGAGCGTTTCCCACGCGAGGGAATCCCATGCGTTGTTGTCCGCCGGATCGGCTGGAAGTTCGAGTTTCCAGATCGTGGCGGTGACCTCTGTTTCCGCGCTTTCTGTCTGCCCGCAGCAGATATAGACTGTATTGCCGATCAGCCCGCCCGAGGATGCCGCACGTGGTGCCGGAAGGTCGGGAAGCTGACGTCTGTCGACCTTAAGATCACCGCCGTTTTTTTCTATATTGTAGAGATAGACATCGCGGTAAGCTCGATCAGCGTCAGAGCCGCCTGCCGTGAGAATACCGTAGGGAGTTGTCAGTGAAACACCGTAGGCGAGCGGACGGTGGAATGCCGATTCGAGTGTCTGCCACTGGCCGTTCTCGTCGTCCAGGACACGAATGTCGCCGCGCCAGACTTTTGAGCCTTCACCCCAGACTTTCTCCGGAAAATGAGCCCCTCCTGCGATAACGAGCATGTCGTTCGATACACCGGCGAACGGTCCTCCGAATCCGAGTGGGTCGTTGATAGTGGGAAGTTCACTCCACTCGAAAATGTTATCAGTCACCTTTTCTGCTGCCTGAACGCCTGTTATCAGCGATATGATGATCGCTGCCGCTGTCAGTAACACTGCATGTTTTCTCACGTGATACTCCAGTATTTTCAAATGCTTACACTTCAATTCTTCTTGTGGCTGTAACTGTTGTGGCAATGACGGAACAGTCTGTGCAGTTTGACAGATGTGTTATTGTCACGGATTATTTTTCCAGACTTTCAGCCTTTTTATCAAGCTCTTCCGTAGTGAAACGGAAACTCATGACATAGGGCTCTTCACCCAAAGTCCAGTGCCCGTAGGTTGTGGCGACGATTGTCCCGTCCGGCAGGAGTTCGAGGCCTGGATAGCCGCAGTCGGTTCCTCTCGTATTATCGCCGAGCCTGACGCGGTACTGGCCCTCACGACCGTTGATGATATCTTCCCAGCTGCCGACCCAGGCGACAAAATCGCCGTATGTCGGACTTTTGTGCGCTTTGTCGCGGAATACGAATACGATCCTTCCGTCCGGTGTGTAGATGCCCTTGTGACGGTCTCCGGTCAGTGCGGCGGGAAGTTCCACCGGTTTTGACCATGTCTCGCCCTCGTCTTTGCTGAAAGTCACGAACGCGTTGAATCTGCGGCTGTTTTCCCTCAACAGCATGGCAATCGTGCCGCCGTCAGGTGACCTGATCAGGCCGGGCTCGCAGAGATGTGCCGCCTCATGTTTCGCGGTGACAACCGGTTCACTCCATGTCAGGCCGCCGTCCTCTGACGTGACTTTATAGACCTCGAAAACGTTTGTTCGTCTGCCGCTGTTCCTGAGAAATCTGCCATCATCATGGAAAAATGTCATGTAACTGCCGTCCTTGAGACGCATCAGGTCACCCATTGCCACGATACCGCCGTAATCACCGATCTTCTCCAGCGGACCCCAGTTTTCTCCGTTATCCTCCGAGACTGCCATGCGGATGGGGTAGAGGCCGGAGAACATGATGAGCCGTTTTTTGCCGCCGCGGTCAACGACCGGATAGATAGTCGGCACCTCCATCGAGGTGGCCCAGTTTTCAGGGACCGGCAGACGGTCGGTCCATGTCAGGCCGCCGTCGTAGCTTTTTTTCATGACAATGGGGCCGCGTCCGTGGCCCTTGGGGTAGACGCAGATCATTGTTTTCTTGTCGTCGAGCAGCACCGTTGTCGGGTGGCCGAGATACTGCCCTTTTTCGCGGTCGACCACCACCTGACGATCGGTTTCGTTCACGAGGTCGATGATTGGGATAGAATAGCCGGGAGGCCGCATGGATATGTTACGAGTAAACGTTCTGAGTATCGTTTCCGCGATCACTTTGTGGCCTTCGGGATTCGGATGCATACCGTCGGTCATCCAGAGATCGAGATCCTGTCCGAGCATTGCCGCTTCGTTCCAGTGAGTGAAGTTATCGACAAGCGGGACATCCATGCTGTCGGCGACCCTCCTGACAGCCTCCATGAACGGGATCATCATGAAATTTTTACCGTTGCTTTTGAACGGCTCGCGGCCGCTTGCTGCAAAAGTGCACAAAGGCGGCTCGGTCATG
This sequence comes from Candidatus Latescibacterota bacterium, assembly GCA_963668435.2. Classification (GTDB taxonomy): domain Bacteria; phylum Latescibacterota; class Latescibacteria; order Latescibacterales; family Latescibacteraceae. The sequence goes on along the minus strand of CAXXSC010000008.1, from coordinate 853,337 downwards.
AGTACCGGTTTGATCTTGGCACGGCTAAGTGTGACAACAATGGCCCTGAGATTGGCCTCGTACTCTTCGAGCGAAAGGCGCGGTGACGGTTCCTCGCTGTCACAGTAGGCGTCGTTGGTGCCGTACATGATGGTGACACAGTCCGGAGCAAGTGCGATAACATCCTTTTCGAGACGTTGGAGTGCCTGATCGGTCCTTTCGCCGCCGATACCGACATTAATCACCTCGACAGTGATACCGCCTTCGGACAGGTCGCGTTCGAGAAGCGCTGAGAATGTCTCCTCAGGTTCGACCCCTTTCCGAAAGCCTTTTGTTATGGAGTCGCCTAATGTCACCAGTCTGAATACATTGTCGTTGCTATTTGCGGCAGTGGATACTGTAGATACTGTCGAGACTGCAAGCAGCAGTGCGAATAACACCATGAAAATCCGTTTCATATAAGTTCCTCTTCTGACTATATGCCGAAACGGCGGATTGAATCGATTATTGTCTTATATCGGTCGAATGATATTTCCGGTGGAATGGAATGGTCGGAATGCGCCACATAACCCCCTTCTTTGCCGAAAGCGCTCAGTTTTGACTGTATTTCTTTTCGCGCCGCCTCTTCCGAGGCCGCCAGCTGGATTATGTCGAGATTGCCGTAGAATGCCAGACGGTTTCCGTAGTTTTTGATTAAAGTTCTGACATCGAGACCGGATTTCGCCTCCAGCGGATTTATCACCTGAAGGCAGCAGTCGATGAGATCCTCGAAAATTGCCTCGCAGTTCCCGCAGGAATGCATCCAGAAATGAATACCGAGCTCTCCGAGACAGTCGCCCAGCTTCGCCATCGAAGGTTTGTATATGTCACGCCACTGATCCGGTGAAAAGAGCATGCCGCGTGTCGAGGCGACATCCTCGATCGCCATGAAACCGTCGATATGGATGCCTGTTTCGGCGATTTTCCGCAGTGTTTTTATAAGGAAGTTCGTGTATGTTTCGGCCATGTCGCGGATGAGATCGGGCGCGAGGATGAAATCGTAGAGCGTTTCACTGAACCCGTGCATTCGCCATACCGCTTCATGCGGCCCGTATGCAGTCGCCAGAATGTACTTTCCACTTTCGTTGAGCATACGGAAATCATCTCTGGCCTTCGCCCACGAGGGCCCCTCATCCAGCCTGAACGGGTATGCTTTCCTGTCGATTCTCGCGGGCTCGTCCTCATGCATGACAAACATGGGTTTGACTGTTTTCCACGCGGCTTTGTCCGGTGCCGGGTATGAAAGATAGTCCATGGTGCGCGATTTGCCTTTGATCATCCTGACTGTATAGCCGAAACGGTCTCGGATCGTGCGCCATTCACCGTCGTCTTCAATCAGCTCTGCCTTGAATCGTGGCGAGGAATCGATTCCCACATGTACGATATCGAAATCGAAATATTCATCGGGGCTCATGCCTTCCGGAAATCCCTCGCCATGCCATCGGGTGACAGTATCCTCCCAGAAATGTTCGGCGAACGGCACCCTGTCAGGCTGCCGTCTCTCGATTGCCCGAATCACACGTTCCCGTGAATCCATTTCTCCCCCAGCCGCGTTATTGACATCTTGCACTGTAACGGTAAATATCATATGATACAGAAGAATGGCTATGAATTCAACGCATTTCGAAAGGTTATTTGATATGAGGTTCTCACGACGCTCCTGGCTGAAAGGCGCGGCCGCGTTATGTGCATCCGGTGCGATTACCAGTTCACGATCATATGTGTTTGCTGCGGAAAGGGCGGATGTGCTTTCAGTCGATGTTTTTGTTAAATCACCCGCCAAAGGCGCGGCTGTCAGCGCTTCCAGCTACTATACAACCCTGCGCGGCGGCAGGCTTGTCAGTATTCACGGGCTCACTACACGCAGTGATACGGTCGATATCGCTTATATCCGTTATTCGGAAGACAACGGCAGGACCTGGAGTGAAACCACCGAGTGGCCGACACGGTTCGATCATCCCGACGGGACCGGGCGGCGCCATCCGCGCGGCGGGTATGTCGATCCGCTCACCGGCCGCTATATCACAGTCTGGACCGAGGGCGTTCTGCCGAACGACAAGCCTCTCGAGGGCATGGAGCGGTGGACATTGCATTATTCCGTCTCTGAGGACGGCGGCAGAAGCGACATCGTGAACCGTCAGATCATCCATGAAGGGCCGGAATATGACGAGATCCATCACATGCCGGGTGTCACGGTTGGAAAAAACTGCATGATGATGGGCGACCTCGGCCAGCGCCCGCTGACCCGTACCGATGGTGTGATCCTTCTGCCGGTCCAGAGCAGTCCGATTGGCCCGGACGGCCGTTATTACAATCCCGGTGCGGGCTACACCTATACTGACTGTATGCTGCTTATGGCGCGCTGGAAATCCGACGGCAGTCTTGCCTGGACATCCTCGGACAGGATCTGCGGCGACCCGAAACGTACGACCCGCGGTATGATTGAGCCCACTATTGCGGAACTCGAGGATGGTTCCATCCTCATGGTGATGCGCGGAAGCAACGATGCCAGGCCGGAATGGCCGGGCCACCGCTGGCAGTCCCGTTCTCACGACGGCGGGAAGAGCTGGACCAAGCCCGAGCCCTGGCGCTATACGGACGGCACAGCGTTCCATTCGCCCAGCTCCTGCTCACAGCTTATCCCGCATACGGACGGCCGCCTGTTCTGGATGGGGAATATTTGCAAGGAGAATCCACGGGGCAACAGCCCGCGATATCCGATCATTATCGGTGAAGTGGACCGTAAAAACGGGCTTTTAATCGAAAAGAGTGTTCGGAATATCGATGACCGTAAAGCCGGTGAGAGCGAACGTCTCATGCTCTCGAATTTCTATGCCCGCGAGGACCGCGAGACCGGGCATATTCTCCTGTTCATGGGCCGGAAATTCGTCCGTGACGGTGAAGATGGCAAGCTGGACTGGACCTCGGATGCTCTTGTCTACCGCATCCGCGTGTAAAAAAATCTTTGCTGAAAAAGATGCTCGGTGCGGGAATGTTTCAGAGGAACGTTGTTCTGGCGATCAATGAGGGATTGTCATTGGCGGCTTTATTGACCTCGGGGCTGACCTCGTAGCGTTCCAGTTCCTGCGCCGGATACGGTTTCAGCTGCGATTCGAGATGTTCGTGAGTGCTGCCCGGATCGAGCCAGCTGTCATACTGTTCCGGCGGAATGATAACAGGCATGCGGTCATGGATGGGAGAGAGCACCTCGTTGGCTGCGGTGGTGATGATGGTGAAAGATTGAATTTCCACGTCCTGTGGATTATTCCAGCTTTCCCATAGCCCGGCGAACGCGAGCATTTCCCGTTCGCGGTGACGGATGTAGAACGGGGTGCGTTTCGTGCCGGAGCGAAGCCATTCATAAAAACCGGATGCCGGAACGAGACAGCGCCGTGCTGTGAATGCCTCCCTGAAAGACGGTTTTTCCCGAAGTGTTTCCCCGCGGGCGTTGATCATTTTCGCGCCGATTTTTTTGTCCTTTGCCCATGAGGGGATTAACCCCCACTGTCTCTCAATCGCCTGCGTTGCTCCCGAAACAGGATCATGCGTAATGGTAGGTGCCAATTGTGTCGGTGCGATATTATATCGTGGTTTGAAATCTGGAAAACTGTCGAGCTGGAAATGCTCGGCGATACTTTTCGCCGGCAGGCCGATTGCGAACCGTCCGCACATGAAATACTCCCTGAGAGATTGTGAATGTCTACAGATAATAAACGGTAAAAGCGGCGGGAAGAAAAGAAAAACCGGTAGGAGATGACCATTTAATCATCGCTGGCCGGCAAAATATATACAGGGGCAGCAGATCACATGAAAACAACATTCCCGGGTGAGATGAAAGGGGGGTCATCGAACGCGTGGAATGCACCCCTCTGCTGCCCCTGCAAACTGTATACAAATTCTTGAGATCTAATTTCCTTCAGCTACGTCGATATCACTGTCTCCAACGTGTTGCTCAGAGTATATGCCTGATGCAGTCGGGACAATAGCTGCGGGTTATCAGTAGACCGAATTTTTCGACGAAAAACTCATCGAGATCACGCCAGGGACCGGCCCCCTGTTTGTTACCGAAATCGTCACGGATTTTATGACAGGACCAGCAGACGGGCACTATCATGCCGTCGAATTTGTGCCTGCGACGGGCTTTTGGGAGAAGAAAACGGATACGTGCCCTGTATTCCTCTATCCTGTACGGTTTCACCAGCACATCATCGCAATATTGGCAGAGCCCGTCTTTCAGGGCTTCGTGATCCCATGAATCGATGACAAGCAATGTCATCACTTCCGGATTGTTTCTTTTCGCTGTTTCGAAAAACTCTATATCACTGATACTGCCGATGTCACTGTCTTTGACTACGAGTGAAACGTTCCCGCTGTTAAGTTCCTGCAATGCGTCGATTGTATTGTCGAGTGTAATGAGCTGATATGAAGGGTCGAACAGCGTTTGTCCGCTTTCTTCTCCTGCCGGAAACGGTGTTCCGACATGCAGGATCTTTTTCTGTTCTATCGCGATAGTCGTTTTCATGATAGCACGTCACCCCTGCAACCGTATTGTCTGGTATCCCGGACGGGATAAACGGAAAGAAAAACGACAAAAACCGCCCGAAAAATACCATAAAACACTGCGCACGATCACACTTTACGCATCATTCGTAGAATAACACATTTTGTCAAAGAAAAATATCAGGGAAAGTCTGATTTATTTTGTAGGAAAAATCCTACAAATCAGCAGGTCACCTCTGCACAGAAAGGCATAGGTGCAGGTTGAAAAGTGGTTGAAAATACTATATTTATAGTATTTTGCTGTCAATAGCGTATTTGATGAGGTCTGAGCTGCTGCTGAAATTCATTTTTTCGAATATTCTCGATTTATGCGTACTGACTGTTTTCGCGCTTATCGCCAGTTCCTCAGCGATTTCCGACATGCGTTTGCCTTTTGCCATCAGGAGCATTATTTCGTATTCCCGGTTCGAGAGGCGTTCGTGCGGGCTCTGATCGAAATTGTTATTGCTGATTGTGGCATATTTTTCGAGAATGTCCCGGCTGAAATACATTCCACCCATGAGTACAGTGTTGACAGCCTCGATGATTACCGTGGCATCGCTCTCCTTGTTTACATAACCCGAGGCCCCTGCCTGAAGGAAGCGAATGGCGTAGTTATCCTCGGAGTAGATGGAGAATACAAGTGTTGGGATTTTGCCGTAGAGTGTGTTGATGTGGCGAAGGGCATCAAGACCGCTCATGCCGGGCATCGTTATATCGAGAATCAGAAGATCATATTTTTCACGGCCGATAATGTCCATGAGTTCGAATCCGTTTTCAGCCTCGGCAACAACTTCAGCACTGGTGATTTCAGCGAGAATATCCTTGAGTCCTTTTCTTACGATAGGGTGGTCATCGGCTATGATTATTTTTTTCTTTGGCATTTTATTATTATTCTCCTCGTGGAATTATTACCGAGACACAGGTGCCCGATGGCCTATGTGGTTTGATTTCAAGAGTGCCATCCAGCTTGAGCGCCCGCTCTCTTATCCCAATTATACCGAAAGAGGTCATGTTTTTCAACTGTTCTTCGCGAATTCCTGTTCCGTTGTCGGTAATTTCCAGTTCTATGGCCTCCGGTGTCTGGATAAGCGAGACTGTTGTTTCGGTAGCACCGGAATGACGGGCCACGTTTGTCAGGGATTCCTGGACGATGCGGAAAAGCGCAATATTGTTGTCGCGGCCAAGATCGATATTGTCGGTATCTATGTACAGTGCGCTTTCTATACCGGTACGATTCTCATACTCGTTGACATACCATTCGATTGCGGCAACGAGCCCGAGTTCGTCAAGCCTTGACGGGCGGAGGTTTTCTGAAATATTACGGGTTTTCTGGATTGTCGTGTCGATAAGGTTCGTTATTGTTTCGAAACGTTTTTCCTGTGATTCGTTGATGACTGTCAGACTTCGTTTTATTAAAGAAATACTCATTTTTATTGCTGTCAGGGCTTGCCCGAGTTCGTCATGGATCTCACGGGAAATGTGGTTCCTTTCCGTCTCAATGGCCGAATGGAGGTGATCCGTAAGGCTGCGCAGGCGTTTGCTTCGCTCTTCAAGCAGGCCAACCCTGAATGTGTAAACGCCTGTCGCCAGTGCCGCGGCCATTCCGACCAGGAGTATCTTGAACCAGAGTGTCGCCCAGAATGGCGGTGAAATGAGAATCCTCAATGTCGCGCCCTCTGTGTTCCAGACTCCATCACTGTTACTGCCGAGGGCCCTGAATCTGTATTCTCCGGGCCGCAGGTCAGTGTACCAGGCTGATCGGCGCTGGTCGGCCTCTATCCAGTGTGTATCGAATCCCTCCAGCCTGTAACGATACCGGTTTTTCGCGGGTGAGGTGAAATCAAGCGAGGCAAATTCGATAGAGAAACTGTTTTGATCAAACGGCAGAACTATTTCATCAACGTAGGGCATCTGATTGAGATTGATGTTTTTCTTTCCGCTGCCGCTGAAACTGGTAATGAGCACTTTGGGGATTACCTTGTTTCTTTCAATCGTGTCGGGATTGAACGATGTGAAACCGTACATGCCGCCGAAATACATGGCTCCGTTTTCTGTGATATGGCAGGCGCCCATATTGAACTCATCACAGATAAGGCCGTCATCAGATGCGTAATTCCTGAAATTTTTTGTTTCCGGGTCGAAACGGCTGATTCCCTCGTTTGTGGAAAGCCAGAGATTACCGGCGTTGTCCTCCAGAATGCCGTACACTACGTTGTTCGGAAGGCCGTCCTTTGTAGTGTAATGGCGGAATTCTCCTGTTTTCCGGTCGAACTCGTTCAGGCCGCCGCCCCATGTGCCTACCCATATACGGTCTTTTGAATCCTCGAATATCTGCCATGCAATATTGTCGCTGATACTGCTTGGATCGTTGATATCGTGTTTGAATTTCGTGAAACTGTCATCTTCCGGATTATAAATATTAAGGCCGTTGTTTGTGCCGACAAAAATGTCTCCAGAGCTGCATTGAAAAGTGCTTAATACGTAATTTGAACTGATACTTGAAGGATCAGAGGGATTGTGGGCGAAAAGATGCACCAAGCCGCTCTCTTTGTCTATCCGGTTCAGACCGTGGGGTGTTGAGAACCAAATACGCCCCTGATCATCTTCCATCATACCAAGAATGTAGGAGCTGTTGGGATATACGAATTTATCATTTATTGCATAGTGATGGAACTTGCCTGTTTCCCTGTCAAGTATTCGAAATCCTCCGCCGGCAGTTCCAACCCAGAACAGGCCTTCGCTGTCTTCCAGCAGGGACAGCACGGTATTATGACTTATTGAATTGTTGTCGGCAGGATCATTGACATAGTACGTGGTTTTGCCATGTTTCAGGTCGATCTTGTTCAGGCCGCCACCGCCGGTGCCAGCCCATATTATTCCCTCGGAATCTTCGAGTACCGTGTATACCAGGCGGGTGTTGAGGCTCAGCGAACCTGTCAGTTCTCCGTAATTCGCGAACTGGATGGCCCTTTTTTTAACTTTATTGACACCGCCGTTGATCGTTCCAATCCAGATGGTGCCGAACTCGTCGCAGTAAAGGGATTTGATTTCGTCGCTGCTGATGCTTGCAGCGTTCATCCTGTCGTGCTTGTACGTTTCATATCTGAAACTTTTCGGGTCAAGCCTTATAAAACCGTTTCCACGTGTGCCAATACAGAGGAATCCGTCCTCGTCCTCCGCAATACAGTTAATACTGTCGAAGGGGTGTCCCGTGAAAATATTGCGGAACGTTCCTGTTGCGGGATCGAATTGCTCAAGTCCTCCGTATGAGGCAACCCATATTGTTTCGTGGGAATCAATGAAAGTCAGGTACATTATGCTGTTTGCCGAGGTTTTCCTTGAGCGTTCGATGGTGTGGAGAGCGAACGTTTCTTTGTCCGGGTCGAAACATATCAGACCTTTTTCACAGCCGAGCCAGAACTGGCCGTTTTTGTCAACTGTGACTGATTCAATCAGGTTGCTCGGGATACTGGAAGGATCGTCTGGATCGTGAGTATAACGTCTCGATTCGCCGCTTTCCGGATCGAAACGTATCAAGCCGTTATTTGTCGGTATCCAGAAGTTGCCGTTGAAAATATTGATGTCGTCAATCAGGTCACTTCCGATGGTTTCTTTGCCATGTTGGTCGGGACGGTAATTGATGAAACGTCCGTCGGGCTCGAAACGGTAAAGGCCGTCGCTGAAAGTGGCAATCCAGATACTGCCGTTGTATTCGAGTATTTCAACAATCGAACTTGTGCCGAGCGAGTTCTCATCGAAAGGTTCGTGACGGTATGAAATAAAAGCGTAGCCATCGTACTGATTCAAGCCGTCCTGTGTCCCGAACCACATGTATCCCCTGCTGTCCTTGAAAATGCAGGTGGTGGAGCTCTGTGTGAGACCGTGACGGTAGTCGAGTTTTTCAAAATACTGGAGGCCGGGTTTGAGAATCTGGCCGTAAGTTGCTGCCGGAACAATCAGGAGCATGAATACGAGGCAGATGAAAAGGCAGTATGTTGAACTGCCCGAAAATTGCCTGTATGCCTTGAATGAGGATAGCGGAGTCATAAGTATCGTTCCGGGTTGCCGACTGTTTCCGTTTTGTGCAAGTTATGTGATAAAAGACGGTTGCATCTGATCAGTGCCTGTTCAGACAATGTAATGTAAACAATCGCCGGGGAAAAGTGTCTATTCAATATAAACGGGATTTTCTGTAAGTATTTTTCTGTTTCCAAAAGTGTTATTGCCCATTACATTGAAAATAACACTGTTGATTAATCCCTGTCTGCTGATATCGGGGCTTTCCCGTTTTCCAACCTGGCAAAATGACATGGAGAATACCAATGAAACGGAGACATTTCGGAAAAACCTGTGCGCTTGCCGCCCTTGCCGTATCGGCATCCGGATATACTTCGGAAGAGGACGACAGGAAGAATGCGTCATTCCGCCCCTCGACAGGCCGCGTCATCGATGCGCACATGCATCTCAGACCCTACCGCGATAACAAGCCGGTTTTCGATCAGGCGGCCATAGAGCGCTGCCTTGCTGTCGAATCTGCAAATTTCGTACGATATGCCGTCAATATCGGTATTACCGGCGACGATATCTTTTTCCCGCTGCAGAAAGCCATGGCACCGTACAGGAACAGGATCGGCACTATGTATGCTTTCGACTGGACGCTCATCCAGTCAGATGCCGCTTTTTTCGACAAGGCACCCGATATGCTTGAAAAAGCGGTCGAGGCCGGAGCCCTGGGCCTGAAATGTTTCAAGGACCTGGGATTGACTGTCCGGGATCGCGACGGCAGCCTGCTCAAACTCGACGATCCCCGTCTCGATGCCGTATGGGAGTGTGCCGGAAAGCTGGATGCCGTTGTTGCGATCCATGCCACCGATCCGGTCGCCTTCTTCGCGCCCTGGAACGCCGAGAACGAGCGCTGGGACGAGCTGGAACTCCATCCAAACTGGTCTTTCGCCGACCGGAGTAAATATCCGCCCCGCGAGGATATCCTCATTCAACGGGACAACGCCATCAAACGCCATCCCGATGTCACATTCATGTGCTGCCATGTGGCGAACAATTCCGAGGATATCGATGCCCTCGACCGCCGTTTCGAGGAGATGCCGAACCTCTATGCCGATATCTCCGCCCGTCTCGGGGAACTGGGACGGCATCCCGCGGACAAGGGCCATGCCTTTTTTACGAAATACAGCGACCGTCTTCTTTTCGGCACGGACCATTATTTCGCACTGAACGGCGAGGTGCAGGGCGCCGGGCCAATGGACAAATTCAGCGACGAAAGCAATAAAATCTTTTACGGCAAACACTGGCGCTATTTTCAGACACGGGACCGTCAGTTCGACCATCCGACACCGATTCAGGGCAACTGGAAGATCGACGGTATTGGTCTCGACGAAAACATACTTGAAAAACTATACTGGAAGAACGCCGTCCGTCTTTTCAGGCTCGATCGTTTCGGGATCGTGTGAAGAGACAGCGGAAGCGGCGATAGACGACTGGAGGGCATAATGTCCGGTGTTTCACGGCGTGAGTTTATGAAAAAAACATCACTGAACGTTGCAGGGGCCGGTTTCGGACTGGCCGCCCAGAACGCTTTTGCGCAGGAGGCCGGTGAACGTCCCGCAGGGATGCCTTCCTCCGTGGAGGTGCTCAATCCGAAAAACCGTGTGCCGATGAGCCTGATCATCGACGATTCCACCTGCCTTGTCAACATGGCCTATTACGGCATTCCCCAGTTCGGGACAGTCTTCCCGGAAAAATACACTCAGCCGTGGCGTACGCTCCCGCAGGAAATACCTGACAGTTTTGTCCGTAAATTCGGCGAATGGTGCCATGATCACTCGATCAAGGGCAAGTACAGCATCGTGCCTTATCCCGCCTGCACCGGCTGGGTGGACCGTCATATCCCCGGCTGGACAAAAAAAGAGCTCGAGGACAGCCTCGATCTCGTGCGGACCCTGATGGTTCCCGATTGGGACATCCATCCGGAGATGATCTCGCACACCATTGTTATCGATACGAAAACGGGTCGCCCAGCAGTGGATTGGGTCGAGGCGAACATGGAGAACTGGGGATTCACTCCCGGTAAATCCGCCGACCAGCTCGCCGATTATCTCGCCTACGCCTTGAAAATCCTGAAAAACGCGGGTCTTCCCTGTGAGGGGATCACTACACCGGGCGGTTTCGGCACTGGAGCGCTTCCGGAACTTTCCCAAGCGACACTCGAATCCTGCCGTGATGTTTTCAACGCCGAGATTCCCCATTATTTCCGGCATCTTTTCACCGACGACACCAGTGTGATGCCCCGTGTCGAGTATGCCTCCGGGCTGGATGGCAGCGATCCGCGCTGTGTTGTGTCGATAGTCGGATGTACTGGTGACTGGTTCGGCGGCTGGGACGGCCTCAATCCCGGCTCTCCCGACAAGTTCATCACTTCAGATCTCAAGAGCGGCCGTCTGGTCGAGGTCATCGAAAAAGGCGAGCCCGCGATAATTGTCTGTCACTGGCCGGGAGTCTATTACAATGGCGAGGAGATCGGTTTCGATATTTTCAAGGAGGTTGTCAAACGTGTTCACAGTGTCTATGACAACCTGTTCTGGATGAAACTTTCCGAGATTGCCCGCTACTGGGCTGCCCGTGAGCTGACAACAATCAGGCAGGAAGGCAAAGGACTTTCCTTCAACGCGCCGTTCGCCTCGCCCTGGTTCACTGTCGGACTTCCGGTACAGAAAGGTCAGCCGGAGATTACGGCTGGCTCCGGCACTGTCCGCCTGAAAGAGGTAAACAGTCCGCTCGCTCTCGAAAACGGGACATTCTGCCGTGATAACAACCGTATCATTGTCTGTTTCGATCTCTCAAAAGGGAGCTCATCACTTCGATTTGCATAGGATATTGCATGAAAATAATGACTTTCTGCTTTGCTTTGATGTTCGTGTTAAAAAAAATGCTTTTGCGTGAGCGATTCATTAATCATCCAACATTCACTTTTTTTTGCCTGCTTTCCGCCGCAGTGATTTTACCATCTCAGGTGTTTTGTGACGATGGGCCTTCGATCCATTTCGATTTCGAAAAGGGTACGGCTGACGGCTGGATAATGATTGAGGGTGCGTTCGGGAAAAGTGTGTCCGGCAGGGCGGATTTTCATCACGGGAACCTGCCTTACAATAAAAATGGCCGGTATTTTTTCACGACATTGGAAAATCCCGACGACAGCCCGAGCGACAAGTACACCGGTGTCATCGAGTCGCCTGTGTTCCAACTGACAGGCCCGGATATGAGCATGCTTGTCGGCGGCGGCAGGCACAAGAACACCCGCGTGGCGCTCTGTACTCTCGATGGCCGTGAACATGCTGTCGCTCACGGGGCCAACGCCGAGAAAATGCAGCGAATCGAGTGGAGCCTCCCCGTGTTGGTGGGGAAGAAAGTCTTTGTCAGGATTGTTGACACCAATACCGGTGGCTGGGGACATATCACTTTCGATGATTTCAAGGCGTCAGGCACCGTTGACCCGGAAGAGAGCGGTAGGCGGGCCGATGCGGTTGAATATCTTCGGGGACGCGCGGAGCTGAGAAAAATCCTCGGCAGCTGGAATCCCGTGAGCCTCCGGAAGGCAATCGAGGATATCACCGTAAAATTCCCCGGTGAATACGACAGTCATCTGTTCCTTTCTCGTCTCGAGGATATCGAAGGCCAAGAGAGTGTACTCGACCGTGCTTTCACGGATTATGACATCCGTTTTGTCGATCAGGCCTTAGGGCTTGTCGATAAATTCCGTGCGCTTGAACGCGAGGCCCTGATCGCCAACCCGCTTTTGAAACACCATCCGGTTCTTTTTGTTGTCCGTAACCAGTATCGTCCCGACCATCACAATACAGCGACAATTTTCCAGGCGGGCGAGGTCAATACGGGGAGTTTTGTCGGTGAAAGCGCGCTCAAGTGTATCGATTTTGCCGACGGCGGCAGTGTCAGGACGCTGTACGACTGCACTGGCGGAATACTACGCGATCCAGAGGTTCATTTCGACGGCGGCAGGATCGTGTTTTCCATGCGCCGCTCCGTCAATGACGATTACCATGTTTACGAGATCGGTTCAGACGGTGGCAGGCTCAGGCAATTGACTTTCGCCGAGGGTGTCTCCGATATCGATCCGGTTTTCCTGCCCGATGAGAGTATCGTGTTCTCCTCGACACGCGAACCGAAATTCTGTATGTGCAACAAGCATATCATGTGCAACCTCTACCACATGAAGGCCGATGGCGCGAATATCCACCAGATTGGTAAGAGCACGCTCTTCGAGGGGCATCCGACACTCATGCAGGACGGCCGTATTCTCTACGACCGTTGGGAATATGTGGACCGTAATTTCGGCGACGCTCAGTCTCTGTGGACAGTCAACCCCGACGGCACCAATCACGCGCTTTTCTGGGGCAACAACACCAATGCTCCCGGCGGTGTGATCGATGCGCGGGTACTGCCCGGCTCCGACAGGGCTATCGCTGTTTTCGGTTCCTGCCACGACCGTCCCTGGGGAGCGCTCGCTATCATTGAACGCCGTTTGGGCATGGATCTCCGTGAGCCGGTCATCAGGACATGGCCCGCTGACGCTGTCGATATTATCGGGCACGGCAACTGGGACGCTTTCATGGCGGTCGACCTGAAATATGAAGATCCCTATCCCTTGAGCGATAACTATTTTCTCTGCAGCCGCATGACAGGCGATGGAGAAAAAACGGGCATCTATCTTATCGATACTTTCGGAAATGAAATTCTCCTGCACAGCGAGGGCGGAGGATGTTACGATCCCATGCCGCTTGCACCGAAACCGCGGCCCGACATTATCCCCTCGCGGCGCAATTTCAAGGATGAGCCAGGCGCATTCTACGTGTTCGATGTCTATGAAGGCACCCACATGCGCGGCATCGAACCCGGTTCGGTTAAATACCTCCGTGTGGTCGAATCGCCAGAAAAACGCACATGGAATTACCATGCCTGGAGCGGGCAGGGTACTCTCTGGCCCGCGATGAACTGGCACGATTTCAATAACAAACGCGTTCTCGGCACGGTCCCGGTCGAGGAGGACGGCTCGGCGTTTTTTGAGCTGCCATCAGACACGTTCGTATATTTCCAGCTTCTCGACGAGAACGGCATGATGCTTCAGTCGATGCGAAGCGGCACGATGGTCCAGTCAGGCGAAAAGACCGGCTGTATCGGCTGTCATGAAAGCCGCCGGAGCGCGCCGCCGGTCGCGGTCACAGAAAAGCCGCTGGCGGTCCTCAGGGAACCCTCGAAACTCGAGGGCTGGTACGGCAAACCACGCCTGTTCAGCTACACGGAAGAAGTTCAGCCGGTATTCGACCGCTGTTGTATTTCCTGCCACGATTATGGTAAAAAAGCTGCTGAGGTGCTCAATCTTTCCGGCGACCATACCAATACGTTCAACACGTCCTATAACAATCTCTGGCGCAAGGGTTATGTCGGTGCGATTGGCGCCGGCCCCTCCGACATCCAGCAGGCGAAAAGCTGGGGCTCTCATGTGAGCAGGCTGGTCGAGGTTCTCCGCAACGGGCATAAGGGTGTTGAACTCGATCACGAAAGCCTTGACCGCATCATCACCTGGGTTGATATCAACGGCCCTTATTATCCCGTGTATACGACTGCCTATCCCGATAATCTCGCTGGGCGTTCGCCTCTGAGCCCGCAGGAACAGAGGCGCTTACAGGAGCTGACAGCTGTTCCGTTTGACAGGCTTGCCGGATTTGCCAGCAACCGCGGGCCGCAGATCAATTTCACCCGTCCGGAGCTCAGTCCCTGTCTCGCCGTGTTCGACAGCAAAGAATCTGCAGAATACCGTGAGGCGCTTGCCATCATCGAGAAAGGCACATCGCTTCTTGCCCGGAGGCCGCGAGCCGACATGGACGGATTCAGCGCCTGCATGATAGACCAGCTTCGCGAGGATAAGTATGCTATCTGGCGCACGATCGAGAAATTCAACCGCGCGGCCTTGAGAGATGGATCCAGAAGATACGACAGTGCCGGGAAAGGGGGCGGCGAATGAAAACGCGTACGGAATGGAAAAGCTCCCTTGTGATTCTCAGTGCTGCGGTCGCTGTCTGTCTGTTCGCCGGGCTGTTTTTCGCAGCATGCAGCGGCATGAGGGGTTCCGGGACGAAAACCACACTCGGAGCGCAGTCTCTTTCTCCCTCGGATATCGTTCTTGACAGCGGCGGTAAACGCCTGTATATCGCCGAATCGGATGCACGGAGGATAGACGTTTTCGATACGGACATGAATGCACTTTCCGGTTCTTTCGGGCTTCCGCTCAGACCGAACGGCCTTGCGCTGTCACACGACGGCAAAACGCTTTATGCCGCCTGCGGAGCCGCTGATGGGCAGCTTCTGGCAATCGATACCCGGAACGGTGCTGTCATCGCCGCGGCGGAGATCGGCCATACTCCCATGTCGCCGGTCATGAGTCACGATGGTAGTGTTGTGTATCTCACGGCACGTTTCGACGACAGGGTTTACGGCTATGATGCTGTCACACTCCAGCGGAAAAGCAGCGTGCCCGCTCTCAGGGAGCCGGTTGCCATCGATGTCACACCCGATGGCCGTTATGTCTATATCGCCAACCACCTTCCCTCGGGCAAGATGATCGGGGAATATGTCACCGACGGCGGCGTGTACATGATCGGCGGCTACCAGTCGACCGGCTATTTCAACACGAACAGGGAAAGCTATGTATTCTCGTCTGTCGTGCTGATATATGATACCAAATTCAATCGCCTGGTGGAGCTGATCAAGCTTCCCAACGGTTCCACGGGTGTCCGCGGTATAAAAGTCAGTCCCGATGGAAAACATGTCTACGTGACCCACGTGCTTGCACGTTACCATATTCCAACCACCCAGCTCGAGCGCGGCTGGATGAATACCAATGCCCTGAGCATTATCGATGTCGGCAGTAAAAAACTTCTGACGACTGTCCTCCTCGATGATCTCGACAGGGGGGCTGCGAATCCCTGGGATGTCGCCTGCACCGAAGACGGTGCGTTTATCGTTGTCAGCCACGCCGGAACCCACGAGTTGAGCCTCATAGACAGGAAAGCTCTTCATGAACGTATCGACCGAGTCGCAGAAGGGCTCGAGACACCGTCGGCCGCCGAAACACTCGATGCTGTGCCGAACGACCTGTCGTTCATGTATGACATTCGCCGGCGTATCAAGCTCAATGGGAACGGCCCGCGCGCGCTTGCAGTGGGAAAGGGGTCTGTTTTTGTGGCGGACTATTTTGCAGATGCGGTTGAATACGTTGATATTAACTCGGGCAGCGCGAGTATCCATGTTCTTGCGGAAACGCCTTCGATGAGCGAGGAACGTCTTGGTGAGATGTATTTCAACGATGCCGATTTCTGTTTCCAGGGATGGCAGAGTTGTGCGAGCTGCCACCCGGACGGACGTGCCGACGGTCTCAGTTGGGACCTTCTGAATGACGGTATCGGCAATCCAAAGAACACTAAGAGCCTGCTTTATTCACATGTGACGCCGCCTGTTATGGCGCTGGGTGTCAGGGCCGATGCCGAGACAGCTGTCCGTGCCGGTATGAAATACATCCAGTTCACGGAGAAGCCCGAGAGTATTGGTCTCGCGATCGACTGCTATCTTCGGTCGATGCGGCCGGAGGATAGTCCGCAGGTTTCGGTTGCCGGAGGTCCAGAGGCGGCGAAACGCGGACGGCATGTTTTTGAGAAAGCTGGCTGCGCAGAATGCCATTACGGACCGTATTATACCGACCAGAAACTTTACGATGTCGGCCTCGGAAGCGGAAAAGATGCCGGCAAAGCCTTTGATACACCGTGTCTTACAGAATTATGGAGAACTTCCCCTTATCTTTTCGACGGACGTGCCGATACTATATATGACGTCCTGAGAACATATAATGCCTTCGATCAACATGGGCAGACATCGGGACTCAGCCAGGGAGAGATCAGCGATCTGATCGAATACCTGCTGACCTTGTGACAACCTGATGTGCCTTCCGCATGGCGAATTCGTGTGCACTGCAGCCAGTTTTCTCCGATGAAGCGGAAAATAAAGTCGAATCCGTGTAATGGAAAATTGCATTTTCTTGCATGGCATGGTATATATAGCGATATACTGAAAAGCCATGTGGGGTGGTGCGGTCTTTTCAATCGGTTCCGGATGTTTCATGGCTCTCTGTTATGGAATCGGCTTTAGGGTGGCGTTGTCAGTATTTCATGTGTTTCGGCAAACTGACTTTAGGGGTGGGATTTTATGTCTGGAAAACGCAGTATACGCAGTTCAATTCAGAAAAACATGCTTATTGCCACTGCGCTGTCGATCCTTTATGTAACGACGCTCTGGCTCACTTCAGATTATACCCAGTATAAAAAAGAGGCCAGGACTCTCAGAGATCAGCAGATACAGGAACGTAAAGTCCGGCTGCAGCAGCGTGTAGATAATGTCAGGAACAATATCGCGTTAGTGCGTGAGCAGACACGTGACCGCGCGCGTTCTGAATTGAGACAGAGCGCCGGGAATGCTTACAACCTGACCGATCATATCTATGATGCCTTTCATGGCACGATGAGTGAAGATGAGCTTCAGGAGCTTATTATAACCGCACTCAGGCCTCTTCGGCCCAAAGATGGACGAAGATCGTTTTTTGTCGGGACTCTTGATGGGGTTTGCCGTCTCGATCCAGAAAATCCTCAGCTCGAAGGCCGGTCACTGTATGATATAAGGGATACTGACGGTAAGTATATATTCCGCGATGTTATCAGGCTTGTCAAAAACAGCGATGAAGTGTTTTACACCTATCAGTGGCCGGGGAAAGTCGAGGGTGTCTCTGCCTCCCAGGTGACTCTTTTTGTCAGGCGTTTTGATTCTCTCGGTTGGTTCATCTGCTCAAGATATCATGAAGAAGATCTGCAGAAAATAATGCGGAATCTTGTTCTGAACGATATTGAACAAATCAAGTACGGTGATGACGGCAGCATTTTTGCACTTCACTGGAACGGCACATGCCTGACCGGTCCCTCAAAAGGGAAAAATATTACAGATATTCCTGATTCCAGTAGCAGATATGCAAGCAGTGAGATAATCGAGCTCGCGAAAAGCGGCGGCGGTAATATTTTCTTCGATATGCCGCAGAAGGGAACCGGGAAAGACATACCACGGATGAGTTATATCGCCCCGGTCAGCGACTGGCAGTGGCTCATTGGCGCCGATATTTTACTTGATGATATTGAAGATACCTATCTCGAATCGAAACAGATGCTTTTGGGAAAGCTGATCAAAAGCCTGTTCAGCAACCTGACTGTTTTCCTGGGCCTTCTTTTACTGGCCTTCCTCGTAACGAAAAAGACAGCTGACAAGACTGTTGCCTCGCTGAATGTATTCATCGATTTTTTCAAGCGCGGCGCTGTGACCTCCGACAAGATTGACGTTAACAGTTTCGATTTCTCTGAGTTTCATGAGCTTGCCGCTTCCGCAAACAGTATGATAGAGCAGCAGAACAATGCCGAAGATGCGCTTCGCGAGAGCCAGGAGCGTTACCGTAACCTGTTCGATGCCTCTTCGGAGGGTATTTTTGTTATACAGGGCAACTATATTTTCAACTGCAACCGGATGGCGTACAACCTGTTCAGGTGCGAGGACGATTATCTGCTCGGCAAGCCTCTTTTCGACTTTTCACCGGCAAGTCAGCCGAATGGTTTCGATTCAAAAGAGGCCGGATCGCTTCGGATTGCCGCGGCTTATAACGGTGAAGAGCAATTTTTCGAATGGCGCTTCCTTCGCTGCGATGGTGTTCAGTTCGACGCCGAAATGTACCTCAACAGTATCGAACTGACCGATAAACCTTATATTCTTGCCCTTGTACGCGATATCACCGAAAGAAAACAGGCGGAAATCGCCCTGCAGCAGAGTGAGGAGAAATACCGTGCGCTGATGGAGAATACCGCCGATGTGATCATGCGTTTCGATAAGGACTACCGTCACCTTTATGTCAATCGGGCGATTGAACGATATTTTGATGTCGGGTCAGATGATTTCAACGGAAAAACCCACGGTGAAATGCAGTTCCCCGAGAAGATGTGCCGTTTTTGGGAAAAGCATATCGAAAAGGTTTTCGAAACTGGAAAGATGCACCGTGTTGAATTCAGTGTCGAAACGAAACTGGGACTCACGTATTTCGACTGGGCGCTGTTTCCTGAGTTTGAGGGCGGTGGAGACGTCAAAAGCGTTCTGGCCTCCTCCCGCGACATAACGGAAAGCAAGAAACTCGAATCACAGCTTCTCCAGTCGCAGAAAATGGAGACAGTAGGCCGTCTTGCCGGTGGTATTGCCCACGATTTCAATAATATGCTTACTGTGATCAGCGGAAATGCCGAAATGGCGGCAATGGAACTCGGCCAGGATGACACGATACTTCGCGAGTTCATCAGTGAGATCAGTGCGACATCTGCCCGGGCAACGAGCCTGACGCGCCAGCTTCTTGCATTTTCGCGCCATCAGATAGTAAAACCACAGCAGCTTGACCTGAGCGATGTCATCAGCAGGATGAAAAACATGCTGAGCCATTTGATCAGCGAGAATATCGATTTCATTGTCAATCCGGCGGAAGACCTCTGGCCGGTCACGATCGATCTCGGCCAGATCGAGCAGGTCATGACCAATCTTGTTGTCAATGCCTGCGATGCCATGCCGGATGGTGGCACATTGTCCATATCCACGCGCAACCACCATATGAATGATACCGACGCGAGGAATTACAGCGGTGCTATGGCTGGTAATTATGTTTTACTCGAAGTGCGGGACAGCGGCATTGGCATGGATGACGAAACCATCGGCATGATTTTCGAGCCGTTTTTCACGACAAAGGATATTTCGAAGGGAACAGGACTCGGCCTTTCTATCTGCTATGGTATTATCAACCAGAATAATGGCTACATCAGTGTTGTCAGCAAGCCCGGCGAGGGATCGCTGTTCAGCATTTTATTGCCGAGCACGGAAAAGCGTGAGGAAAAGTCAGAAAAACCGAATGAGGTTCAGAATATAGAAAAGGGATCGGAAACAGTGTTGATTACCGAGGACGAGCCGATGGTCCGGAAAATGATATCCCGTATCCTCAAGACGAACGGTTACAATGTTCTTCTTGCTGAGGACGGCCATGATGCGCTCGAGACGATAAAAAATTACAACAGCCATATCGATCTTCTTATCAGTGATATGATCATGCCCAAAATGGATGGCAGGGAGCTGGCGGCGGAAGTCCGTAATATCATGCCCGATATTAAAGTAATCTTCATTTCGGGATATACCGACGATATCCTGAGAGATATGCCGGATATTTCGAATATCAATTTCCTGCAGAAACCGTTTTCCACGCCGTCTCTTCTGAAAGAGGTCCGCAAGGTTCTGGATAGTTGAACCAGTTTTGCCCGCTGACTTTTTTCATGTTTGACATTGGATCACTACTTCGCAATATTCCTCTTATGGCAGTATGATGCTGACATGTGAATGCAGGGTGTTTGCCTGCTGTTTCTGTTGTTACAACTGCCCTTTATATTTTTCCGCACAAAACTGATATTTTCTTTTTTAAATAATCCTAAACGAGCACCGTTCCCTGGAGGATAGCGCATGAACAATCTCAAACGATTGCTGATTCCCGTTTCGTGTATCGTTTCCGTTTGTCTTTTCACCGCCGCGTTCTGTTGTGCCGATGAGGAAGAAGATAAAGAAAAGGAAAGCAAATATACCGTTGGGGGATACCGTCACGGACTCAGCTTTTTTGACCGGATGCACTATAAAGAGGCAGAGCCGCTGGTAGAGGGTGAGCTTGATTTCAAGCATTACCATCGTTACGAGGAGACTGTGTCATTTTTGGAAAATTGGGCAGGGGAATATGAAAACATTCTTGATCTATATGTCAGCGGCGAGAGTTTCGAGGGCCGTCCGATCTACCAGGTCACGCTGACAAACAAGGATACCGGTAAGGATTCTGAAAAGCCCGCCATGGCAATAGATGCCAACCGTCACAGCGGTGAGGTGACCTCGGCTGTTTCTGCGCTGTGGCTTCTGAACTACCTTCTGGAAAATTACGGCAAAGACGAAGCGATAACTGAGATTGTCGACACGAAGACCATCTATTTCAGGATCAACAACAATCCCGACGGTTCCGAGATGTATCTCAATACTGTCCAGTTCAACCGGAGTTCGGTCAGGCCCCATGACGGCGACCGTGACGGGCTGCTCGACGAGGACTCGTTCGAGGATCTAGACGGTGATGGTTTCGTTCGGCAGATGCGTGTCAAGGTCGAGCCGGACAGCGGGAACTATGTGCTCGATCCACGTGATACCAGCGGCCGTCTGATGAAACGCGTGCTCGACAATCACGGCGACTGGAAAATCTACAGTGAGGGTATTGACAATGACGGCGACGGCGACTACAATGAAGACAGCATCGGCGGACTCGACCTTCACCGTAACTATCCCGAGAACTGGCGGCCCGAGCCCGGACAGGTTGCCACCGAAAGCGGTAGGACTCAGTGGGGCGCAGGTGAATACCCGTTGTCCGAGCCAGAGATCCGTTCCTTTGTACTCTTTTTGCTTAAGCATCCCAATATCAGTATTGTCAACTCGATGGACACCAGTGTTCCCATGCACCTTCGCGGCCCCTCCACCTCTGACAGCGAGGACCGCATGTACCCGTCCGACCTGAAATGGTTCCGCTATTTTGACGAGGAGGGTATGAAAATCACCGGTTATCCCTGGGCTGGTGACACCTATAATAATTATTTCACCCGCCGCAAGACAAACCCTGTCACCGGCGATCCTACGAAACCGACGCCGCTGTTCGGGCACGGCCCCGATTTCGGCTACTGGTATTACGGCAGCATCTGGTACGGTGACGAGCTCTGGTGCACCGGCGCTGTCAAGGATTACAACGGTGACGGTTTCTATGACGAGTACGATGCCCTCTGCTGGAACGACGAGGCACTGGACGGCCGTGAATTCAAGGTGTGGACAAAATACGATCATCCGCAGCTCGGCGAGGTAGAGATCGGTGGGTTCAAT
Source organism: Candidatus Latescibacterota bacterium (assembly GCA_963668435.2). Taxonomy (GTDB): domain Bacteria; phylum Latescibacterota; class Latescibacteria; order Latescibacterales; family Latescibacteraceae. The sequence goes on along the minus strand of CAXXSC010000008.1, from coordinate 831,683 downwards.
CCAAAATTTTTCAGGCAGAATCCACCGGTTGAATATCTGGAGGAGTGGGCTGTCAAGCAGGCAAAACATAATCTCTTCCTGCTCCGGCACCTTCCCCAGATAGAGATTGAAAAGATCGATGTGAAAAAGAAACGCGATGAATACGAGCTCTCTGTCACATTCACCAATGTCGGCGAGCTGCCGACTGCCCTTGAGCAGGCGAAACTCGTGAAAATTGTGCGGGAGGACTGTGTGCGCCTCGAGTTTGACAAGGAACTGACACATGATGTGCACAATCCTAAAGTCGAGATTGTCTCGCCTGAAACACACGACAAGGTCATATATGCCGGATGGACTGACGGCGGCAATTCGAAAACGGTGAAATTCCGTGTCAAGCTCAACGGTATCGATTCGGCGAAATGCACGGTGCATGTACTTTCCACCCGCGGTGGACACAAAACGGAGGAGGTCACGATCGGGGAATGATGGGGGTGAAGACGTTGTTGCTGAAGCGATCATGAGTGCCGCGTTTCAGTTGGATTTCTGCTGTGTATCCTCAACTCACCTCTTGCTCCCTCTCTTTCAAAGAGAGGATAAACGCACGCAAACGTATGTAATATCATTGGTATACATGCGCGGGATGAGTTCCAGGCAAGGTGGGGGTGTCATGATTTTTGATCGCTGATTACTAACCCTTTTTTACTCATCACTCATGGATTTAAAGCCAGTTTAACTTTACCAACAGTCTAAGCCTGATTTGCAGTGGGGCTTTTTTCTGGACAAACAAAAGGGAGAATGCTATATTGATGAACAGTAGTGGAGTTTGGTAAAACTTAAACGCAGTACGATATGAGGGGGCTGGGTTGTGAAATATATGCTCTTTGTTTTATCGGTGATTGTTTTTTCTATGACTGCAGGTTTTGCGCACGGTCAGGACCGCTTCTCGTTTGATGAATACAATAGCTTCAAAGAGAGTGTGAGTTCTCTCAGCGCCGATGATCATTTGTCTTTGCGAAAACCGTCGCAGACATATTACTCTGAAATTCAGGGCGGCGATCTCGCAACGGTCGCCTATCTCGACAGCATCAACACGAAATGCAGCCTCACTCCTGATGAAATCGAGCTTCTCGGCAAAAACGATTTCTTTGTTTCTGAACGCCTTTCTTTCTACAGCCTGGCCTCCGCATACAGTGATATTTACACGAATGACCTGCCGGTATTCATATCATCCGATACAATTCTGCATTCTCTGCACGCATCCTACGACAAGATTCTCCAGAGTCTGGAACTCTCGATATTGATTCCTAATCTGAAGAATATGCTCCAGTCCATGCATGATTCCTTTGCGAGCCTGGAATCATCATATTCCTCCGAGCCCCGCATGAAAGAGGTGCTTGCCGATGTCGATCTGTACATTGTCATGGCGCAGTCGCTGCTCGAGGGTTCGCCCTGTGCGCTCAATACAGATTCGCAGGAAGATTTCGATAAGCTCTGGGATGCTGTTCAGGCAGAGATGGCTATAGAGATGCCTCTTTTTTCGGAAACGCCGAGAGCGATCGATTTCAGTCAGTTCAAGCCGCGCGGCCATTATACCGATTCGCCGGCACTGGAAAATTATTTCAAATGCATGACCTGGCTCGGACGTATCGATTTTCTCATGACCCCGCCGGAATATGTTGTCGATACTATTGCAGATGATATTCCCCGCATGATAGCAGGGGCTGTGCTTCTCAATGAGTTGATTGATAGTGCCTCTGTCAGGGACCTGCTTAAGGCAAACGACAGCATCCTCGATTTCATGGTGGGGAACTCTGATAATCTCACCTCTTCTGAACTGTCGAATGTACTTGATGAAATGGAGATAAGTGCACTGTCGCTGCTCGACAATGATACATGCAAGGCTTTGGAGGAGGCGCTGAAAAACACTCCCGAAGCCCAGCAGCGGATTTTGTCGGATATACTCACGGTCGATCCCAAGTCGAACACACCCGATCAGCCGCCGGTGTCATTCCGCCTCATGGGACAGAGATTCACCATCGACTCATATATTTTCTCAAATCTCGTTTATGATAAGATTATTGTCGATGATGTCAAGATTAAAAGAATGATGCCCGATCCTCTCGATGTCATGTTCGTCCTCGGTAATGACGATGCCCTTCCTCTGCTCGAAAGCCAACTGGAAGAATACAGTTATTCAGCTCAGCTGGAAACGCTCAGGTATCTTGTCGAATCGTACGACGGATCATTTTGGGAGGATTCGCTGTATAACATGTGGCTTCAGTCAATACGGGCGCTCAACCCTGTTCAGAATAGCGATAATCAGCCGTTTTTCATGAAGACCACTGCCTGGCACCAGGAGAAACTCAATACGCAGCTTGCTTCCTGGACACAGCTCAGGCACGATACTATCCTCTATGTCAAACAGTCCTATACAGGCGGGGGAGCGACCTGTTCCTATCCTCATTCATATGTCGAGCCGTACCCCGAGCTTTATCGCGGTATTGCCGCTTTCGCTGAACGTGCCGAAGGATTCTTTTCTCAGTTGGAAAGCGCGAACGACACACCGGAAAGGATCGCGCGTTTTTACGGCGAAACGGTTCAGCCGCTCATGCTCAGACTGGCCGAACTGGCGGATAAAGAGTTGTCGGGTCAGGCGTTCACCGAGGAAGAGTGTGAATTTCTCTCTGATATGCTTGAAACGATGAAAGGTTGCGGCGGCCCATTTTATAGCGGCTGGCTTCCCTCGCTGTATTACGATTGGAAAAAATTCAAGGAAGACTATTTTCTTGTTGCCGATGTCCATACGCAGCCGACCGATGAGGAAGGCCGCCCACTCGGCAAGGTCCTGCATGTCGGAAACGGGTTGTGCAACCTCGGCGTATTTATCGCTCAATCGCCGTCCAATGATTTTCAGCGAACGGCTTTTATCGGGCCGGTGATGTCGTATTATGAGCATATTACCGAGAATTTCCAGCGCTTGAACGATGATGAATGGGCGGCTTTGCTCAGAAGCGATGACAAACCGGACCGTCCCGACTGGGTGAACAGTTATCTTGTCGACAACTCCGGTGTCATGAGACCGGCAGGACGGGCCCTTCCGGGTGAAATCTATGAACAAATCCCGCTGGATGCTGACGATGAAAAACCCTCTGCCGCCATGAATGTCGCTGCCTATCCCAATCCATTCAACCCTGCGACGACAATTCAGTTTACGGTTCCCGGGCGGTCGAAAGTCGCGGTCACGATTTTCGACATCCTCGGAAGGAAAGTGGCTGTCCTCGCCGATGAAAACATGAGTTCCGGTTCCTATTCCCTGACATGGGATGCCTCCGGTATGCCCAGCGGTGTGTATTTCTGCCGAGTCAGGGCCGGGAGCAAAGAAAAAACGGAAAAAATGATGCTGATGAAATAATCCGTGATCGGCAGTGGATGATTTTCACAGATTGTCACTGCATTATTTCAGTTGCTACTGCAAGCCCCGGTGATTATACATGTAATACGATTGTACGTTCAATCCGTCACCGGGGCAGGACCATGAGAAAACAACTCTCCTTATTTGTCCTCTTTTTCCTCGTATCCACTGTAACTTATGCCGAAAAAGCGCCGTTCAGCCGTCAATGGCATTTTGTCTCGGAAAACTCCGCCACCCTTTACTGGCAGCTTCCCGATATTGCCGATGAAATGCTCAGTTACGTTGAGTACGGTTCCACCGCTCCCGGAGAACATCGGACGGCGACAAGCAAAGAGGCGCGCTGGTCGCATCTCCACCGCCTGACCGGCCTTGATGCCGACACCGGCTACCAGTACCGTATGGTGTTTGTCGATCCTCAAAGCGGTGCCGAGACCAGAAGTGAGGTCATGCGTTTCACCACAGGCGTGCCTGATAACGCCATCGAACTGCCGGGTACTCTCGAGGGGCCTCCCTATATGCTCGATACACCGGATGCCTACTACTGCCTGACCGGGGACATCAGCGCGGAGGGCACCGCGATCAAAATCGCCGCCGACAGGATAACGCTCGATCTCAATGGTCATACCGTGCTTTTCGGTGACAACACAGCGGAGCGCGTGTATGGTGTCAGTTTTGCCTATGGCGATTCGCTGAGACTTTTCAACGGGCGCATTGTTCAGGGGCGGCGGTCGGCAAATTACAGTGCGGCGATGAGCTCGCTCGACCGTCCGCAGGCGACCGAGATAGCCGGGATCAGCACCGATGTCCACCTGAAATGCGCCTGGCCGCTCAATTTCACCCATTGCAGCGATGTTCATGTCCATCATAACGATATATACAGTCGTGTGACCGAACTGGAATGCCGTCATTATCCCGGCAATGTCCTGCTTCGTTTCTACATATACGGCGGCGGGGTTCAGGTCCACGACAATATTCTGAGCGAGGGGTGTCACTGGGGAATAGTCTATCGTCTACTGAGTGATCGTTATCACGACAACGCCATTTACAACAATGATATCCGCCACCACCAGCAATATGTCAACGGTTATGCGATCTCGCCCTGTGACGGCGCCGATGTCCACCATAACCGTATCAGCTCGACCGGACGCGGCATCCATGTCACCCGTGACGGCATTCTCGTTCACGATAACTGGATCAACACACAGGGGCACATGCACCTGAGCGACCTGCCCGCGCGGACACGGCCGTTCCATCACCGCCTGATCGAACTTCACGGCATCAAGCTCGAGGGACGCCGCGCTAAAAACTGCAAGGTCTACGGCAATACAGTCAGGATTACGCAGTGGCTGCCGAAAGATTCCAGTGGAATCGGTTCGCCGCTCGACAAGGTGAAAAACGGTGTCTATATTGTGTCGTCCTCCACCGGCGGCGGTATTGACAGGCTCGTTGACGAAAACGCGGCATGGGAGACTGACCGCTGGCGCAATTACTATGTCCGCTACTCGGAGAACCACCCGCCCGCGCGGATCACCGGGAATGATGCCACCACGCTTTACGCCGATTTCAAATGCAATCCGGGAATGCGGGATTACAGTGTCTACATGCCCTGGCAATATGTGCCGCCGACGCCGCTCAATATCGCCTGCTACGATCCCAACGCCATGAACGAGGTCTATGGCAACAGTTTCACCGGGATCACGTATTACACGGACACCCGCCACGGCGGCTATGGCGATACGGGACAGTGGGCGACCGCGATCATGTGTGTCGGAATGAACCGGGGGCCGGCTGAGGACGGCAGATATTCCGCATGGGTGCACGACAATCAGTTTGCGAGCAACGATCTGTTCATAAACAGCTATACTGAAATCGATATGAATGTCCGTATCGAGAACAACACATTCACGCTGCTCGATACGCCACTCGTTACTGCGCGGGAGAACAGGCTCAGGGCTATCGGCGAGACCTTTGAAAATCAGGTCCGGAATGCGAATAATACATTTAACAGATAAATCGTGGAGTAGAGGATGAAAACTGGTTTTTTCCCGAAAGTACTTCTTGGCGCTGTCTGCTGTGCCGCACTGTCGCTGGTCCTGTCATGTAGTGGCGGCGAATCAGACGGTGAGCGGCTTCAGATACCGACAACACCGTCCTCGCGCTGTCTTATGCTCGACGGCGATTATGACCACCTCGCATGGAACAGTGACGAATCTATAAGCTGGGAGGCGCCGCTGGGTGACCGCGTGCTGTTCTCGCTCCCCCTTCCCGAGGGCGAACGTTTCGAGGATTACGGCCTGTTGAAATTCGATCTCAAGATCGAGCACGGTGTGGTCGATGTCATGGCTTTTGTCGAGCGGCCCGGCGAAAAACGGCGCCTTTACCGTCCCATCGACATCACTGTTCCGCGTGAGGGCTGGCAGACTATCCATTGTGATCTCGCCATGCCGGAAATTGTGCGGGAATCACATTTTGAGGCGGAAAGCCCCCGCCTATCATTCAATATCTGGGCGGTCAAGACCGGCTATCCCGAGGAAAAAGCCACGCGAAAGGTGACTATCAAAAATGTCCGCCTGACGAAACGTCATCTCGATGTTGCCTGGGACGGTGTCGAGTACACGATGAGCAAAGGCGATGACGGTTCCATCGTGTATGAATACCCGGTCGAGGTGACCAATCTTGATGACAGCGCCCGTACTGTCGCGGCGTCGGTCGAGCACATGACAGGATCGCTCGGGATTGCCTCGATCAGCCCTGCCAGTGCGAAGCTTGAGCCGGGTGAATCCGGTATGTTTACCGCGACACTCAATCTTAACGGGAAAGATGCCGCCGATCTGCCGCTTTTGTACTGCGAGTGGTTCAGGCCGGCGTTCTCGGTTGCGGGTGTCGCCGACAGCGAGGAGGGCATTCTCCGATCCAGCGACCGTATCGAACTGCCGCTGATCATCATGCCTGAGGAAATAGACAATCCGGTCATCCTGTTCGACAACGACCAGATGGCGGAGATACGCGAGCGCTACAAGTCGACCGACTGGGGCAGGAAAGAGGGTGACGGCTGGATCAGGCAGGCTGACAGGGCACTCGGTGAGGATCTCACTATACCGGATGGTCCCGGTTGGGCGGCCGCCTATTATTTCTGTCATGAGCACCGTTGTCCGCTCCAGTACGAGGGGCCGGACAAACATAAATGCCCGGTCGGCGGTGAGTACCGCGATGTGGATTTCATGGGTGTCGATCTCGACCGCGATCACCGCACCAACCAGCACAGCCGCATGTTCACGAAGGCGAAAAACCTTGCCCTGGCGTTTATGCTCACGGGCAGGGCTGATTACAGTGAGGCTGCGCTCAAGATTATCCGGCAGTACCGCGAAAAGTATTTTACCTGGGACTGGCTCGATCTCGATGCCTCCACCGAAACGGTCGATAAGGGCCGTGTCCAGTTCGCGAAATACATGGAGGCGGTTTATATGCTCAATCTCACCGAGGCCTATGATATTCTCAAGGGCTGCGGAGCGGTCGATAATGCGCTTGCCCGTGACCTCGAACAGAATTTCTTCATCCCGATCGCGGTCGAGATGAGCGACTACCGTATGGGAAGCATCCACCGTCAGCAGGCGATCACGAAAACTATCCTTGCCACCGGCCTTGCCTGCGAACACGCACCGCAGCTCGCTTTCGCCGTCGCGAGCGACAGGGGCATCCTTAATCTCAGGCGGCAGGCGGCCACCTCCGAGGGTATCGCCCACGGGCACGGTTACGCCAATCCCACGCGCCGTCAGTTCGAGATGACCAACATGCTCGGCCGCATCGGTGTCGATTACACCGATCAGTTCCTGAAACGCCTTGCCTGGGGCTCGATCTGGTGGACTGCGCCGTTCAATCCGGCACGTCATGCGCATCTCTGCCTGCTTGCCTCGAAACATTATCCCGATCCCGAGTTCAGGGCGAATGCAAACCGCAATCTCATCGACGGTGAGGCCCCTGCCCATAGAGGTCTGAAACTCGATTACGGGACACCGCCATCGGTGAACTTCCCCAACTCCGGCCTTTCGATTCTGCGCCGTCCCTGGGGCAATGGCACGCTCGATGCCGAATTCAAATGGGGTATGCCCGACAACCGCGGCTCATTCTCGATGCTGTCGCTCGGATTTTTCTTCGGTGGTTATCGCTGCCAGAGCTATCCCGGTCATTTCCCGTGGGGATCGACTGATCTCCATCACGAATGGCAGATCCAGTCGGCCTCACATGCCACAATCGTGGTCGACAAGCACAACCAGTCGGGCATGAAAGATTATATCAAGGACCACTATATGCCGCATGCCTCGAAACTCGTCTCCTTCGAGGAGGGGAAGAACGCGTCCTCTGCGCTGGCCTTCAACGACCGCATGTATCCCGGTGTCGAGGTCTGGCGGGCGGTGAGCGTGCTCGATGGCGCATGTCTCGTGATCGACCTGCTCCGTTCGGACGAAGAGCATGTCTATGACCGCTGGTTCCACGGTGTTCCCGACAAGTCGAACGGGCTTGAGGGTATCGGGCTCGATATGAAGCCGAGAACCGAAACGCTCGGCGAGACAGACGGCTATGAAATGGTCACGAATTTCCATGCGGCGACGACTGACGGGGATTTCCGTTGCGACTGGAATATTCCCGCCTCTGTTGCCGATTCGGCGATGAAACTGTCACTCATGGTGCTGAACGACGAGCCGCTGGAGGCGGTGCATGGTTTCGAGTGGTCGCGCCAGTTCAGGACACAGGAAAAAGAGTTTCTGCTGATGCGGCGCACGGCGAAAAACGCCGATTTTATCGCCCTGTTCGAGCCGAGAAAAGGCGTATCTACGGTGAAAGACTTTGTCCGTTTCGAGGTCAGGGGCGAGGATGGCTCAGTGGTCGGCGATGCGCTCGGTGTTAATGTCACCGTGCAGGGGAGACGCTACGAGATTATCCTTAATCCGGGCGGGAGTAAGGTTAAAACCGCTGCCGGGACAAGCGACAAGGCGCTGTCTGTCGAGCTGAAATAACATTTTCCGGGGAGGCGCAATGTACAGAAAAATACTGCTGGCGCTCATAATAACCACCGTTTTTTTGCCGGGATTCGTTTCTGCCGCTGGCACTGAAACGGTGGCGGTGCAGCCCCGTCAGTCCGATGAGCTTTTCGCCAATCCCGGGATGGGCTGGCAGACATTCCATCATTTCGCCGATGAGGACGAGAACCTTGCGGGCCTGCCGAGCGCTTCCGCATATTTCCGCTTCTACTGGAGTCAGGTGGAGCCGGAAGAAGGTAAAATCGATTTTGATATGTTCGATGAAATGCTGGCGCATGCCCACCGCGCCGGGCAGAAATTCGCTTTCCGGATCATGTGCGCCGGAACGAACAATGATTATATGCATGTGCCCGCCTGGCTCAAGGAAAAGGGCTGTCCCGGCTGGGAATACGAATACGGCGAAAGCAAGGTCAAGCACTGGGTGCCCGATATGGACTCGCCCATATTCAAGGAGGCGCATTACCGTCTGATCCGCGAGTTGGGCAGGCGCTATGACGGTCATCCCGACCTCGATCTGCTCGATATCGGCACTGTCGGCCTCTGGGGCGAATGGCACATGAGCGGCACAGGTGTCCGGATGCCCTCTGACGAGACCTGTATCGAGATTATCGACAAATGGTACGAGGCGTTCCCGAAAACGCCGACAGTCATGCTTATCGGCCACAAAGAGGGGATGCTCCATGCTGTGGCGGGCGGTTGCGGATGGCGTGCAGACTGTCTCGGCGATATGGGCGGATTCTCGGATACCTGGAACCATATGGAGAACATGTATCCCCAGCGGATCGCGGAAACGGCGGAGAATGCCTGGATGCGCGGACCTGTCGCCTGGGAGAGCTGTTGGACCATGCAGAAATGGTCGGACGAAGAATGGTGTATCGCCTGCATTTTCACCTATGCCCTCGATTATCACGGAAGTTATCTCAACAATAAATCGGCGAAAATCCCCGAAGGCAGCAGAGACGAGATCGAGAAATTCCTCATGAAACTCGGCTACCGTCTTGTCGTCAGGAAATTCAGCTGCAACAGGACTGTTAAGGCCGGAGAACCGTTTACTGCCGATATTGTCTGGGCAAACATCGGTGTCGCACCGCCATATCGCGATTATACGCTGGCTCTTCGCCTGAAAAACAGGAAAAGCGGCATCGAGACAGTTGTCAGGACTGCTCACAGCTACCGACTCTGGCAGCCGGGAACATTCAGCATCAGGATATCACCAAAGCTTCCTGCCGGGCTTCCCCGTGGAACTTACGAGTTTGCGTTGGGATTTGTCGACAACGAGAACAGGCCGCAGGTCAACCTCGCAATTGAGGGTGGTGATGGCAAATGGTATCCCATGACCCGTTTGATTGTAGAGTGATGAATCGTTAACGTATCTGTCAGTCGATGGAGCGTGTATGAAAGACCGTATGTCCTCCCGGGAACGTCTTCTCGCGGCAATCAACCATCAGGAAGTGGACCGTGTGCCGATCTGTTTCCGCGATGTCGCGCCGTTGGAGCATCGATGGTCAACACCGTTCGAGCGTGTGCTCGCCCTCCGTGAGCTCGGTGTCGATGACAAGCTGTTTTTGTATCCGCCGCTCGACAGCGATCCCACGGCGCGGTCGACCATGACCGGTATGCTCTATGCCACTTATGGCGCGGCGCTTTGGCCCATGCATCCCGATGTCACTGTCAGGGACTGGATAGACGGTACGCTCGACAGCCGTTATCCCGTGGCGGTGAAAGAGATATCGACTCCCAAGGGTGTACTCCGTTCTTCAGCACGAGTGACCGATGACTGGGATCTAACCGCCCTGCCGCTGGTTTCGGATCATATCTGGTCCCGCGGTCTTGAGTTTCCAGTCAAGGGGGCGGAAGATCTGGAAAAGCTCCATTTTGTGCTGTACGATCCGTTCGTGTCCATACCGGACAGCTACCGTGAACAGGTGAAAGCTGTCAAAGATTTCGCTGCAAAGCACGATGTCCTTGTCGAGGGTGATGCCAACAGTTTCAGCAACATGGCTCTGAGCCTCCGGGGGCCACAGCAGCTCATGTGTGATATCGCCGAGGGCAATCTCCTCGCCTATGAGCTGCTTGATATGGTTGCGGAATGGAACCTGAAACGTATCGAGCTCCTCCTTGATTTCGGTGTCGATACAGTCTATCATACCGCCTGCTACGAGACAACAGCATTCTGGTCGCCCGCCATGTACCGGCAGTGTTTCCGGCCGTATCTGGAGAATATACTGGCGCTGCTGCATCAGGGCGGTGTGAAACTGCATTATTACATGGATCTCGGCATTATGCCTCTTCTCGAAGATTTCAAAGAAATGGGTGTCGATATTCTTTCGACGCTCGATCCGCTTCCCTACGGCAACACAGATATCGCCGAGGTCAAAAGTTATCTCGGCGATACAACCTGTCTCTGGGGCGGCGTTAATGCGCCTCAGGTGATCGAACAGGGAGGAGCCTCTGATGTCAGGCAGGCGGTTCGCGAGGCAATACGGACTGCCGCGCCGGGCGGCGGTTTTGTGCTTTCCACGGCGGATTCTGTCTGGGATACCGATGTGCTCGATAATGTGATGGCGTTTATCGAGGCAGGGCTCGAGTTCGGGCGCTATCCGCTGTCTGTCTGAGCCTGTTTTTAATCCACGAGCAATTCCCCTTAAAACAAGAACAGCAGAATCACGGTCAGCACTGCCATACAGGCTGTCGAAAGACGGGGGTGCGGCCTCACCGCGCTGTCGCTCAGCCAGTAGCTCATGACTGTCGTGACCGCGAAAAGCATAAGCATCTTGATCAGAGACAGCATCGGCAGGAAGAAGAACAGCACGCCGAGGGCGCCGTGAAGAGGATAGTGAATGATGTAGACGATGAATGAATTGTCGGCGAGGACAGCTGTCAGGCCGTTTCTCTGGTTGAAACGTTTTGCGGCACAGTCGATGATCACAACCATGAGCGAAAGGGTCAGCGCCGCGCGGATGCAGGAGTTGAGAATGATGACCGATGTCGAATTGTCCGGCTTGATGATGTAGCCTACGGCTATAAATGCGGCGAAACTGAGAACTGCGGCCGCTTTCCATAGCCCCGAACCAGCTATCTGAAATCCGCTGTCAAACCAGCCCTGTCTGCATGCGTGGATACCGAGCAGGAAATAGATGACATACATGCTTGTGCGCGAACTGTCGAAATAGAGGAGGTTCGCCACGAGGACAGGCTTGTATCCCCATCCCAGCCAAAGCGAAACCAGTGCGAACAGGAACGCGCTGACAAAACCCGCCATTATGAGATCACGGTTGATAGCCGGGCGCACCGTCAGATCCCGCTCCTTTTTTCTGAACAGTGGTGACATCAGGGGGTATGTTACGGAGAATATGGTGAAAAAGCCCATCAGGAGCGACAGGAACCAGAGGTGACGATGTGAGAGCAGGCCGGCGTGATAAAAACCGAAATGCGGTGTCAGCGCAGTCTTGATAAATTGCAGGAAATGGGCGCTGAACGGTTGGATTTCCTTGCCGGCACGGAGCAGTTTCACCATGTCGGTGAAATATATCGACAGCGGAAGGACGAGGAAAACGCCGAGCAGCCACGGAATCCAGATGCGTTTTATTTTCGCCAGGAAGAAGCCTTTGGGGCCGTATTTACGCATCGAGATAAGCGCGAAATAACCGGCGATGAAAAAGAGCAGCGGCATCATGAAAATATCGGTTATCCCGACAATGAAAGAATAGAATTTCTGGAAATCCCGGCTTCCCCCGTAGGCATAGATCAGCGCCGCATGCTGGAGGATGACGAAGAAAATCACGAAAAACCGGATATTGTCGAGAAAATAAATCCGTGTTCTCTTTGTCTCAGACGGCTTCATTGCAGCCTCCGGATATGTTGGATTACACGTCCGAACCAGGACGGTAGCGATACACAAGCGATGCGCCGAAAAGTGCCATCCCGGCGATTGCCGTGCCGAACATCACCCATGCCCCGACAAACAGTGCGCTGGTCGCCACTGTCAGCGAGAAACAGGCGAAAATGCCAAGTATGCTGTCGATTACAAGCTCTCTGAACGGCCTGAGCTTGACCGTGCTTTCAGAGGCGAGTTCACGTGTTTTTTTCCACAAACCGGGCGGACGGCATCGCTCGTAGAAGCGGACAAGGGTTTCTGCGGGCTCCGGTTTTGTAAGGATACTCGCCAGCCACAGAATGACAGCGCTGGACAGGAAAAGGAAGCCGAGCGCCTGCCAGTAGGGCCTGTGCTGAAAACCGAGCACGAACCAGATCAGGATCGACAGCGGCAGGCTCAGGATTGTCGCTGTCAGCTCGCCCCAGACATTGAAACGCTCCCAGAAGAATCGGTAAAACGCCAGCGGCAGCAGGAAGCTCACCATTACTGAATTGATAAACATGAACCAGCCCACCAGTCCCTCGACGAAGAATACCGCTATGATCGAGGCGAAGAGGAAGAGGAGTATTGTGGCGATACGGCTGGCGAGGACCTCTTCACGGGCGCTTGCGTTGGGCCGGAACTCGCGGAAATAATCGTTAATGAGGAAACTGCCGCCCCAGTTGATCAGCGAGCTCAGTGTCGACATGAATGCCGCCGCCTCGATTGCGACAAGAAGGCCCACGAATCCCGGCGGGAGATGCAGGTGTTTTATCAGCTCGCCCCAGGCGAATACGGGGTCGTCCAGCATCACGAATCCCTCGGGCATCGGGCCGACAGAGTCGATAAGGTCTTTTGTCCAGAACAGGCCCAGCGCCATGATGCCCATCGCGATCAGTGGAAGGAGCCGGAACGACAGGGCAATGAACGCGTTGAAAAGCTGGCCCCCGATGGCGTGACGTTCGTTTTTTGCGGCCATGAAACGCTGGGCTGTCATGCCCTCGCCCGCGGTCGGTGATCCGGCGAAAAACAGGCCGATGATCACGAAAACGGCAACCGAATATATGTCAACGCCGGGAACAGGTGGGAATTGCTGGAGCGCGAGCGGACGGACTGCCTCGGCGGAAGATATGATATTTCCCCAGCCGCCGAGCTGCGGGATTGCGAAAAAGAGCAGCACGAAACTTCCGAGCATCAGGAATCCGAACTGGACGACATCGACAAACACAACGCCCGAAAGGCCGCCGAACATGCTGTAAAGTGCGGTGACTCCACCGAAAATCAGGAGGATCTGGAGCTCGTTCAATGGGACCAGCGGAGCGATTGTCTTGGCGAAAAAGCCTGTGATATAGCCGATAACGAGGACCGCGATCGCGAACATGATCAGCGCATAGACTTTACGGGCCACGAACGCCGGTTTGCCGCTGTACCTGAGTGAGATGAGTTCGGCGGTGGTGATAATGTTCATGCGCCGCCACATGGGCGCCCAGATAATGGCTACCAGCGGCATCCACATGATCCACGATGACCACCAGACCCAGTTGCCCGCCAGGCCGAACGCAAGGATCAGCATGACAAATCCGCCGCCGCCCGACTGGTATGTGGCCGAGTTGGATAGGCCGACCGCCCACCAGGGAAGGCTCCGGTTCGCGGTAAAATAACCCTCTTCACCCTTTTTTCCGGCGCTTTTCGTGAAAAAAAGGCCGACTGTCAGGGACAATCCGCACAAGAATACCACTACTATCCAGTCGGCAAGTACCATCTCATCTCCATTGTTGTGGGCACCTCTATTAATACCATTTTTGCCGGTGAGCGTTTCTTTCAGCGCCTGACCGTGTTCATGTCAGATCGGCTTATCCTATTGATAAGCGTTCACTTCCATCGCCTTGTCAGATCACTGAAATATATCACTCATGTTAAAAAGCGAATTGTTAGAGATACCCTTATATGTTCTTATAATGATTTTTTCAGTATATTCCGGGCAGGGGCGAGAGTCAAGGCTATTTTGAATTAGCCGTGTAATCTATGTGTAGAACATGCTTTTGCTTGTTATTTTAGTCGATATCCGGCATATTATATATATGAAAACCCATATTATTTCAAAGGAGATGTAATGAAAAGAGCAATTACTGTCTTGTCCATTCTGTGTACTGCCGTCATACTGTCCACAGCGCCCACGCAGGCTGCGGTTTACCCCATCAATCTCTGCCTCTGGGACACTGTTCAGCTTCACCCCGCCAGCGATACAATCAATGGTTTTCGTTTGAGTCTCTATGGTGTCAATAAAGATGTCGGCGGTGTCGATATCGGTGCCGTGACACGCGTTACTGGCGATTTTATAGGTGCACAGGGCGCTTTCGTTACGCTTATTGGGGGAGACGCGACCGGCTACCAGGAGGCGATTGTCAATTTTGTGGAAGGTAATTATCTCGGCGTTCAATTTGGTGCTCTCAATATCACAAACGGTCAGTTCCGCGGTGTTCAGACCGGTATTCTGAGTAAGGCCGGCAATGTCAGGGGCGTTCAGTTCTCATGCGTGAATATCTGTGATTCACTCTACGGTCTTCAGGTCGGGTTTTTCAATATCAACAACACGCCGAATCCGTTCAAATTTTTCCCATTCGTGAACTGGTCTTTTTAAGTGAATATTATTGCGTACAAGGGCGGGGAGTCATCCCCGCCTTTTTTTTATGGCGATAAAATGTTTTCACATGCTGTTTCCTTATTTATATTGCAATGGAAACTTTTGGTAATTGCACTCATGACCGGGTACGGAGGATTACCATGAATAAGTTGATCGCCGTTGTTTTTATTTCAATGCTTATCCCTGTGAGGGCTTTGGCGCAGGCGGCGGATTACAGTATGCTCGATCCCCGTCCGCTCGATCTTACGCGAGACCCCGACATTGACATGTATATCGCAAGCTGGAAACAGTCGATGCCGCAGATGAGTCATGGCTCCCTGGTCGAGCGGGATATTCTCACGAAAGGCGATCCCCTGAATCCCGTAAGTCCCGGTGCGGTGCTGAAATACGCCGAACGCTTGTCATATGCTGTCCTTGCCCCGAAAGCGGAGACACAGCCGGTGAGCCTCTCCGGTGAGCAGGAAATATTCTACGTTCTTTCGGGTGAGGGTGCTATAACGTCAGGCGGCGAAAGTGCCGATCTGTTCACGGGCATTGCCGTGCTCATGCCGCCGGGAATCCGGTTCACGATGAAAAACACCGGTGACAGCGAGCTGACCATGTACCTTCTCACCGAGAAAACGGTGCCCGGTTTCAAGCCGCTGGATACAATGAAAGTGGTTGATGAGAATACTGCTGCCTGGAACGAGGGCAATCCTCACTGGGTGGGTATGTCGAAACCTCTGTTTAACAAAGGCAACGGCCTTGCGTCGATCGGCAACATCCTCACGGTGACACTGGACTCGAGGACCATGTTTCATCCCCACAGTCATCAGGAGGGGCAGGAGGAGGTCTGGACTGCGATCAAGGGCGATATGTTTTTCCTGCTCGGCAAGGAGCTCAGGGAACAGCCGCCCGGAACAGCGTACTATATCCCGCCGACCGGTTACACGGCCCACGGAAACATCAATGTGAGTGATTCGACCATCAAGCTTTTCTATTTCTCGAGGCTGAAGGATTGAGTGGACATCTGATAAATCCAACGCGAGACTTTCGCGCGAAAACCACTGTCATGAAATGCACGAGAGCTATGGAGTAACAACATAATCGACTATGACTGACACTATCAAAATACCACATACTTTCTGGAGCAGGCAGGACACCCGGCGCGGTTTTCTGCGTGAGATGGGGATCGGCTCGGCCGCAGGACTTGTCAGTGCCGCCGGGATCACCGGCTGCGGGAAACGGCAGATTGTTTCCGGCGGACTTGCCAGCTCTGTTCCTGTTACTGCTCCCGACAGCACGGTCTCATTCTCGGCGGGTGGTGAGCGACGGGAACTGCTGTACCGGGCGCTGGAACCGTTCAGGGACGAGCTTGCGGCCGCGATTGCTGACAGGCAGGTGATCATCAAGATCAACTGTGTCGGCCAGAACGGTCATCCGCTGATGGTCACGCATCCCGACGCTGTCCGGGCGATGCTCGATTTCCTGAGACCGATATACAGTCGCGAGGTCATTATCGCCGAGTCGACTGTACAGAATAAGAATCCCGAAAAAACGTTCGATATTTTCGGCTACCGCCCGCTCGAAAAAGAGTACAATGCCCGTATTGTCGAGCTGAACGATGCGCCGACTGATTACTGCTGGATTCTCGACCAGAACCTGTATCCTCGGCGGATAAGGATTGTCCGGCCGCTTCTCGACAGGCAGAATTATGTCATTTCGCTGACACGGTTTAAAACACACAATGCCGTTGTAGCGACCCTGTCACTCAAGAATGTGGTCATGGGTTCGCCGCTCAAGATTCCGCGCGAGAAAATCAATGAAAAAGCCAAGATGCATGGCGGTTTTGCAGGAACACGCTCACCCAAGCTGATCAACCTGAACCTATTTCTGATGGCGCACCGTGTGCGGCCTGATTTCGCTATCCTTGACGGGTTCGAGGGGGTGGAGGGCAACGGTCCCGCCCACGGTGATCCTGTCGACCACCGGGTTGCTGTTGCGGGATTCGACTTTCTTTCGGTCGATCGTCTCGGCGCGGAGCTAATGGGTGTGCCGTGGGACTATATCGGCTACCTGAATTACTGTGCCGAGGCCGGGCTCGGGCAGGCGGACCTTTCGCGTATCAAGGTTGTCGGCGGAGACTGGCGCGGGCATATAAGGAAATACCGCCTTCATGATACCATCGAAAGCCAGCTCAAGTGGAAAGATGACCTCGTTTTTCAGAATAAAGACAGTTGATACATCAATAGCCCGTTCTTAAGGAAAGTTTCGACGGAATTGTACAGTGTATCAAGCGCATATGAAAATAATTTTTGCAGGAAATGTCGTTTTTTTAAGATTTGAATTTATTTATAACATATTAAATAACAGGGGATTACAATGATAAAATCACTATCGAGGCGCAGCATCCTTAAACAGGCCGCCGCCTCCGCTGCGGTCATGAGCACGGCGGGCGGCAGTGCAATGGCAATCAACAACAAGAAGACCTGGGGCGAAAAATTCCTTCAGGATTTCAGTCCGGCGGATTCGGTTGAACGGAACCTGAAAGCGGGATCGAATCCGATCCGTCTTTCCTGTACGGCATATTGCCTTCATTACAGCGAGGGCATGGACATTTCCGCCCGCGTAAAAGAGATTCGCGCTGCCGGTTTCACCGCATGCGAGGCGAACGACAACTGGAAAAAGGCCTCTGACTCCGAGATACGGGAACTCAAAGCGGCACTTCGCGAGCACGATCTCTGGTTCTATACCATCCACCGCTGTATCAACAATATTCATCCCGACCCGGTCGAGCGCAGGAAGATAAACAAGCAGGTCGCCGAAAACGTTGAATGCGCAGAAAAACTCGGAGTCAAGTTCATTGTCAGCCATACCGGGAGCTGTGCTGTGAGTCCCACGCTGCCGCACCGCGACAACTGGACAAAGGAGACCTGGGATCTTTCGGTCGCCGCGCTGAAACAGATCCTCAAGGACACCTCCGGAAGTAAGGTCGCGCTGGGTATCGAGGCGCTCAATCCCTGCAATATCAATACACCCGAGTCCCATGTCCGCCTGAAAGAGGATGTCGGTGATGACCGTATCAAAGTTACGCTCGATCCCCAGAATATGCTCAACATGACCACCTATTACCGTACAACCGAGTTGGTAAACCGCTGTTTTGAGCTGCTCAAGGACGATGTCTGCTATGCCCACTGCAAGGATGCGAAGCTCAAGGATACCATGCTTCCGGCATTCGAGTGGGTTGTTGTCGGAACCGGCGGAATGGATTATGAAAATTACCTCTGCCATCTGAGCAGGATGGACAGGCCGATGCCGTTCCTGCTGGAATTTCTCCCGAAGGAGAAATATCCCGAGGCGAGGAAATATATTACGGAAACGGCGAAAAAGCTGGGTGTCACGATATATTCATAAGCCCGTAACAGAGATGGATTCGACAATATGCCGCGGGAGACTGTCAAGTTTCCGGCGGCACAATGTCCCTAACGGTCAGGATTTTTTGTTGACCCGGGACGATTGTCGTGCTAAACTAAGAATAGAAGCCGGTATACACTGAAACAGCGGAGACGTTCATGGAAATAAAGAAATTCGGGTTTTATTTCCTTTTCATCATCATTTTTCTCGTAGCGGTCAAGTTTTACTCGATCATTTATGATTTTTTCCCGTCGATCGCCGCCGCCTGTGTTTTTGCATATCTTTTCAGGCCCATGTATGCATGGTTGAAACTGAAAACGAAACATGAGCATCTTGCCGCGTTTGTCGTGCTCGGCTCGATCATCTTCCTTGTGCTGATCCCGCTTTCCATTATCATACTCACAGTCCAGAAACAGATGCTGGTGCTGTTCAGGGAGGAAACCATTTCCAGCGCCCGGGTAACCTTGCAGACTATCACCGGTTTCATTCAGGACAAGATCCATTTCGACATGACCCAGAAATTTGTCGATGATTATCTGAATGCGCTGGGGCCGAAACTCATAACGGGTGCCCACAATACGCTGACTTTTCTCGGTCCGCGCATGATTATGAGTTTCACCCGTTCTCTGCTTTCGATATTCATCGCCCTTTTCATGATGTACTATCTCCTGATCAGTTCGGATTCTGTTGTACGGACTTTCCGTGATTATTTCCCCATCAGCATGAAAAACAGCAAGATACTCCTCAGTCAGATGGGCCGGGATACCAAGGCGCTCATCTACGGCCAGCTTCTCATCGCCACAATGCAGGGAACTCTCGGCTCTATCGGATTCCTCATTTTCGGTGTAAGCGGCGCGTTGTTCTGGGGCATGATCATGATAATCCTTTCTTTCCTGCCTTTTATAGGTTCGGCATTCATCTGGCTGCCGGCCGCGGTAATGCTGCTTGCGAAAGGGCGTTTTCTCGCGGGGATAGGTCTGTTTTTCTGGGGCGCGTTTATTGTTGGAACCTCGGACAATATTGTCAGGCCCAAACTGACACAGGCCCTTGGTGAACTGCATCCGGTCACCGTCCTGCTCGGTGTTTTCATCGGCATCAAGGAATGGGGCGCAATCGGGATCGTGCTCGGGCCGCTCATGATATCCGTGCTGATAAACCTGATCAAGATGTTCCGCGAGGAGTACATTACCGAGTAGCTCATTTCGCCTTTCCAGAGACACGCTGTGACCGGGATACTGAACCTGCCTGCAGTCATACCAGAAACCTCAGTCCCATGGGAGTGATATGGCCGAAATAATTGAACGAAGAAGTGTCGAAAGGGTGCCGGAATCCGAGCGGACGACCGGTTTCATCTCGCTTTTTCTGCTCTGGACCGGGTTTGTCATCGCAATAGGCCGTCTCTGGGTGGGCGGTGTCATCGCCGGTGCGGGATTCTGGGCTGCGCTGGCTGCCTATGCACTCGGCCATGTCCTGATGGTGACAGTGGGGATCGGTGCGGTCATGGGCGCCTCGGAGGGACTTCCCGGCACCATGATCATGCGCGCGGCGTTCGGTGTTCGCGGCGGCATTCTTCCTGCGGTTCCCATGATCATCGGCACGATCGGCTGGTTTGGCGTACAGCTTGGCATGACCGCCTCGGCGCTTGATATTCTCATCGGTTCGCTCTACGGCGGCTGGGGTGTGCCGCTTAAGGTCCAGTATGTGGTCTGGGCGGCACTGATGGGTGTCATTTCAATCTATGGCTATTCGGTCGTTCTCTGGTTTCAGAAATTTGTCTCGCCGCTTCTTATCCTCCTGATCCCCTGGATGTTTTTCAAAATGATCGCAAACTACGATATCCTGAGCGAGATTTCGAAAGCTCCGCAGGTGCCGATGGGTTTCTGGAAAGCGGTGACTTTCGTCAGCGGCGGTGGACTTGCAATGGTGATCGGTGCCGCTGATTCGAGCCGCTATGCGAAAACGCGAACGACAGCCTTTGCCGGTTATATGGCGGCGAACTGGACTGTGGGCATCCTCATCGTCTATGTAGGTACCCTGAGTGCTTTCCTTGTCGGGAATGCCGACCCGGCGAGCATTGTCGACAAGCTGGGGCTCGGTTTCCTCGGGCTCTGCATCGTGGTGCTTTCCGCCTGGTCGACCAACTGCATCAATCCATACTGGGGCGGGATCGCCCTGTCGACACTCAGTTCGGGTTCCCGTTTCAGCAGGAAAGGGCTCTCACGAGTGACCTCGACCTCGATCATTGTTGGCCTCGGCGCGGTTTCGGCGGTGTTCGGCATCTACAGTGTCGGCGGTTTCATGGTTTTCATCCGCATCCTTGCCGGTACACTGGCCCCGGCGAATGGTATTATAATCGCCGACTATTTCTTCCTCAGGGGCAAGGGCAAGAACCGCCTCGATGCAGCCGAGCTTACCCAAAATGGCGGTAAATACTGGTACTGGAAAGGCTGGAATCCTGTCGCGGTCGCTGTCTGGGCTGTTGGGATCGTCTATTCTTACGCGGTCAAAGAGCTGTTCTGGCTGGTGCCGCCGGTAAGTACTCAGGTGGTCGCGGGTATCCTGTATTATGTGATTACACGGATCGTGAGAGAACGTTCTGCCTGATTTCTCTTTGCCCATACTGTAAATAACAATTGACCGGATGATGTTCGATCCGGTCTTTTTTTACGGGCTTTATCCGCGTTTATCGGTGCTTTATTAGATCAGTCGCTGATTTTTTCGGTAGTATTTTCAGCCTTCCAGTCTCTCCACCAGCCAGAGGAATTCCTTGCGGCACCAGTCGTTCCATGCTGTGATATTCGGTTCGCGCAGGACTGCCGAATCGATCACACCCTTGTCGACGAGGTATTCCTTGACCGCGTCGCGCCTGCCGAGCCTGAGGAGGAAATCGATGAACGGCAGCCAGTGCTGGAAGACTGCGAACGCCTCCTCGCGTTTTCCCTCGAAATAGAGATGGATAATGTCCGCGAGCGCTTTTGCCGGGATACAGGCCGGCATACAGCCGACAGCGCCCGCCTCGAGCTCCCAGTAAAGCCTTATGCCGCCCATGCCGGTGAAAATGCCTTTGAATGTGTCAGGTGTGCCGGTGAGAACTTTCCTGACCTTGACCGGTGAGGTGTCGACTTCCATCTTGAAATAGTCGAGATGGGGAACCGTTTCAGCAAGGCCGATCAGCTCGGCGGCTGTCAGTGTAATGTCAGTGAGGGGGTGGTCCTGTAGAATGAGCGAGATAGAAATGTTTTCGCCGATACGGCTGAGATAGGTCCTGATCGTGGGGGCATCGCTTTTCCATTTGCCGAAAAAGGGTGGAAGGCTCATGACTGCTGAGGCGCCCTCACGCTCGGACCACTGTGCTTTTTCTGCGGCGATTTTCGCGCTGAAATGACTGATGGAGATAACCACCGGGACACGACTGTCGACATGGGCGATTACCGCTGCCGCGAGACGTTCTTTTTCAGCGTCCGACATGCAGTGCCCCTCGCTTGCATTGGCAAGGGTCACGAGGCCGTCCGCGCCCTCGCCGATACAGTAGTCGATCAGACGTTCGAGGCTCGGGAAATCGATGCTTTCGTCGTCATGGAACGGTGTCGCGAGTATAGGGTACATGCCTTTCAAAGGTTCTTCTGGAGCGGACATTGGGACTCCTTTGCTGGCAACACGATATGTGTGCAGTAATAAGTTTTATCTTGATATACTGCTAAAACTATGTATATTTGTGAAGAATGGATGTTCGTATTAAATTCAACTGAAAGACTATGATAGTATGATAAAATACCTTGCTTTTCTGCAAATATGCCTGATTGTTGTTTCCTGCAGCTCCGACTCCTCTATGGCACCTGCCAGCCGAGGTGACTCTGTAATTATTAAGTATATGAGTGGATGCGGTGGCGTGCTAAAGGCCGCAAAACCGGTTATGTATGATATGCCGTTTGAGGTTGACGAGAAAGGTTATTGTGAAAAAGAACTCCTTTACTGGCAGTATAATGCCAGTATTCAAGTCCTTAACATTCTCAATACACGAGTATGTCTCAATTGCTGCGGCGATCGCGATATTAATGCGTTTACTGACAATGGCCAACTTGTAATCAGAGAGAAAGATCAGCCGGAGAACGGCACAGATCGATGCCGCTGCATGTGCTGTTATGATTTCTACGCGGAGCTCTCTGGTGTTGCCCCGGGCAAACGTGCCATTAGGCTTGAATTGACAGTCGATGACAGTACACGGGTCAAATGGAGTGGAGAAATCGATCTTTCCGGCCACAGCGGCACTGTGGTGATTAACGACACAGCTCTGTCATCTGGCTGCCCGAAGTAGCTTGCTTTTTCTGGTTTTATCCTTTTCCCTTTTCGAGAAGGACCTCGGGATTCAGAAGGTCCATGTTCTCGTATTCACCGCGTCCAGCAAGTACAATATTACTGAGCGCCCGTTCCGCCACGCGGTCACAGGCCTCCTGTGTCGAGCTCGCCACATGCGGTGTCATGATCGTATTGTCCAGGCTGCGGAGATCCTTGCCATCGGCAACAGGCACATAGGGTTCACTCTCGAAAACATCGAGCGCCGCACCTTTCAGCCGGCCCGATGAGAGCGCGTCATAAAGCGCAGACTCGCTGACAACGGCACCACGGGCGGTATTGATCAGCCAGGCTGTTGACGGGATAAGCGCCAGACGTTTTTCGTTGATGAAATGCCTGGTCGCCGGTGTGCTCGGAATATGCAGAGAGACAAAATCGGCCTTTCCCACTGCTGTCGTGAAATCGCGGTAGATAGCCGAAAAACCGTACTCACGTTTCATCATTTCAATATCCACATGCCTGACCTCGCAGCCGATTACGTCCATACCGAACCCTTCCGCCGCTGTCCTCGCGACAGTGCGCCCGATATAGCCGCAGCCGACAAGAGTGAGCCGTTTGCCGCGAAGTTCCGTGCCGAGATGTGCCTGCCATTGCCCGTTTCTTACCGAGGCATCCTGGATAGGTACATGGCGGGCGGCGGCAAGCATGAGCGTGATCGTGTATTCGGCGACCGATTCCTCGAGTGCTCCGGGCGTATTGACACAGAAAATCCCTTCCGCACTCGCCTTGCCCAGATCGATAGCATCGTAGCCGACACCGAATCTGGCGATGACAGCTCGTTTCGGAAGTGCCTCGTAAAGCGGGCCGCGATACTGCTCCACACCGAGAATCGCATGCTGGATGTTCTCTGTGCGGATGAATGACGCGAGCTCGGTCTCTTCTTTCGGTGCGGAAAGGCATATGAGGCCGGCCTCTGCCGCTTTTTCGAATACCGCCGGGGCTTTGTCGTATTCGAGTTCCGTGACTGCAATACGTGTCTTTTCGCTCATCTGACTGTCCTGTCTCCTGTGATTTCAGCGCTTTTTCCCGCAGCGGAGCAATATTCCCTGACCACCGTCGAGCGAGAGCCTGACCTTTGTCACGCCATCATTATTCTCAGTGCTATTCAGACTGAAATGCCCATTATCTTTAGATATCGCCGTGATGTCCGTGAAATCGGGA
The DNA here is from genome assembly GCA_963668435.2 of Candidatus Latescibacterota bacterium. Classification (GTDB taxonomy): domain Bacteria; phylum Latescibacterota; class Latescibacteria; order Latescibacterales; family Latescibacteraceae. The sequence continues at coordinate 807,846 of CAXXSC010000008.1, read as the reverse complement.
TGTGCCGTGAAACTCAAAGCGGCCGCGAGTTCGGAAGGCCCGGTGTCGGCCTCGTGCCGCTTGTTGACGAACATGAGGTACACGCTGCTATCGTCCGTATTGTCCGTATGTTCGAACATCCCCACGAGGAAATCCTCGCCCTCAAGATCCCAGAGCGAGGGAATAACCCCATCTGCATAGCGTGTCGTTCCCTGCGGCGTGTTCTCACCGATATGGTAGATACCGGTTGAGCGAAGAGAAAGCAGTGTCGGGCCGATATCCTGTAACTCCCGATTTACAGCGGCGACAATCGGATAGTAACGGCTGGGCTCGCCGGTCTCGCCATCGATAATAGAGGTCCTGAAACGCTCGTCCCGGATGCGCCAGTTATACCACCAGATACCCTGGGCGCCGTAGGCGAGATACGTGTATGCCATCCAGCGGATATCGGATTCGCTCGGCATACGGTAGTCGATGTTCGGATTATCGGGGAAACTGTGAGCGGTTATGAGGACAAAACCCATAAGGCCGATATCGTATTCCAGCGCCTTTTTCCTGAAATACTCGATGTTGGCGTAAAAAACCGGGCGCGTGGAGCCGTCCCGCATGACAGCGTAATGGCAGTTGAGCAGCACCGCCGGATGGACCTTGTCGATAAAGCGCTCGAAATAGGTCTCGTAGGTCATGTTCCAGCGCTTGTAGGGCACCGACCAGTTGGGACGGAAATCCATGATGGGGATAGCGTCGTGCGTATCGTTCATGTAGATGTACTCGACAGCCCTTGACAGGCCGGGATAATCGCCGACAAGCGGCTCGTCCTTGAGACTGTAGGCGGTCACCCGGGCCGGGTCGACGCCCTCGGCAAGGACAGCCTTTTTCAGCAATGCCTTGTCCTCATGAAGCGGCTGGAAATGTCCGAGGATCAGGTCGAGGCCGGAGTTTGCGGCAAGGTTTTGCTGTTCCGGCGGAGCGGCGATCATGGTCATGCCAGCCTGCCCGTACAGGTCGTAATCGTGCTGTGTGCTTTCGTAGCGGTGGAAATAGGACCACGCCGCGATGGGGAATCGTGTCCTCGATTTCCGCCAGGTATGCCAGCGTTCTCTGGCGGCCTGCCTCAGACGAGAATCACGTTCCGCCGCCGTTTCGGAAATGGCGCATTGCAGTGCAGGTAACGTGAAAAGCAGCAGTGCGCAGGCTGTGAGCAGTTTCCGTCTCATTTGTCCACGCTCATTCCTTTCAGCATATCATCAGTGATTTCGAGGCCAAGGAGGAAATGTTTCCGGTCGGGATACCAGAGAACTCGCTTGCCGTCGAGCTCGGTGAGGCTCGGGTACATGGCGACCGAGGCGGTGCCTTTCGGGCCGAACACGACACCGTCCGTGTCGAGGATTTCCTTGGGCTTGCTGAACCACAGCGGCTGATGCGCGTCCTTCCTGAACTCGCCGACCGCGATGAATGCCGGATTCCTGAGATGGTTGAGCTGGTTGGTCTTCCAGTTCTTGGCGAACTGGTTGTACTTCCCTTTTTTGCCGCCGTTATTGTTGAAAACGAGGATATAGCGCCCGTTCTCGAGACGGTAAATCGGGCACGGTGCGATCGGATTCTTTACCTCGTCACCGCCGTCCTTGTAGCGCAGGACCTCGGGCTCGCGCCATGTTTCGCCGTCGTTGTCCGACACCGAGTACCAGATAGCGCCGGTCATGGTGCGCATCACCGTGAAAAGCCGTCCGTCGGGAAGAAGCACCACCGCAGGTTCCTGGGAGACCGATATTTTCGGATAGACTTTATGGGGCACCTCAAGGCCCTCTTTGTCCGTGGGCAGCCATGAGAGTTTCAGGTCTTTCGGGGCCGGGCCCTGATCGAGATTGTCGAAACGGATGAATGCGCTCCTGCTGTCCTGGTCGGGCCAGTTCTTGCCGGGTTTCTTGACCGCCGTTTCACTGCTTGTCCGCGTGTAGCCGACTATCCAGCGGCCTTTCGCGTCGCGGATCGGCTGCTGCCAGACAATCCAGTTGGGCGGAGTTCCCGGATCCTGATTGTCGAATTTCGTCTTAGGCACCGGTATATCGGCACCGTCCTGCCAGCTGTGACCGTTGTCGTCGGAGAACATCGTGCCCATGACACCGGAGCTCTGACGGGCGTCGATCTTGTCCAGCTCTTTCGTGTAAAAACAGTAGATGCGGCCGGTTTTCGCCACGACCGGGAACGCCCAGCTTGCCTGGCCCTCGTCACGTCCGGGGCCCTTGCCCTTGATTGTGACCGGATCGGACCAGATCACACCGTCCATGCTCCGCGCTATCACCGCACGGTTATCGCCGCGTCCCTCGACACTGCTCTGTGTCCAGATAGCGAGCAGTTCCTCGCTTTTCGGCGCCTTGAAAACCTGGAAATGCTCGTTGTCACCATCGTTGACACCGCGGGGAAGGTAGACTATCACATCGGGATCGGTCCTGAGCCATTCCTTGTCCATCGTCGTTTTCTCGATGCCGAGGATTTTTTCCAGTATTGGTTTCATTGCTTTTGCCTGCCGCATGAAACCGAGATCGGTCGGATGGGAGCCGTCCACTGTGCCGTAATTGTCCTCGTCATCGTCGAGAAGGCGGTTGCCGGGGAGGTAATAGAGGTTTTTTACGCCGCTTTCCCTGAGACGGTAGTAGGCCTGGCGGAGTTCCGCGCGGTTGCGGTCATTGGAAGCCTTGCGGCTTGGCAGCAGGATGGCGTTGCCGTAGTTCCTGTCCTCGACAAAGAGGATCGGTGTGCTTTTATGTTTTTTTCTGAGTGTCTGCACGAAATTTTCCAGCCGCTCCTTGATCATGTCGCCGTTCATGTTCGGCAGGCAATCGAGGACGAACACCGAGGGGTCGGTTTCGGCGATGAGATCGGCCATCTCGGGCTCCATGCGGCCGTTGCCGGAAAATCCGAGGTTGATGACCGGATAGTCCAGCCAACGCCCGAGAAGCGCGGTGTGCACCATGCCGGTACGTGAGGCGCAGCCGCCCTGGGTGATCGAGGTGCCGTAGAACAGGATCGGTTTCCTTTTGTCGGGGTAGGGCGGCGCTGTCATGAGCGAGCTTCCCTCGGGGATGCCGATCTCGACTGCTGTAACGCCATTGTATAGCGGGAGGTAGAGAAGGTACTCCCGTGTGCCCTCGGGAATGCCGGAAACAAGGATCGCGGAGTTGACCGGGAATTTCGTCGGCCTTCCCACTGCCATCCATTTCCATTTGCTGTCAGTGCCCCTGACATAGAGGTCGAGGCCGCTGACACCGGTTGCCGCCATGTGGTTCATGGCAAGGCTTTCCTTGCGAAGGTCCCAGCGTGCGTGGATTATGGTGGCGTCTGTTACGAAACGTACACAGAGCCCGGCAGAATCACGGCTCAGGTTCCAGACCGGTGTGCGTACAACACCTTCTGCCTTTGCCGGAAGACGGTCGTAGAAAATTTTCGTGTCGGTCCAGCCTTTACCCTCGACTCCGAGTGCCTTGATGTCGTACCAGTAAAGCGAGTCTTTTTGCGCTGTGGCCGGATCGATCGTTTCACCGGCATAGGCGCTGGAAAACATCGACACGATCATGAACAGCAGTAAGATGAGGTAAGCAGTCCGAAAACGCATGGGAAATCCTTTCGGGATATATTGACAATTTTATTTTCTACAAAAGTGTGAAAATGATATCGGCAGCATGTGACAAGATTACAGCATGGCCGTATTGTTCGGCAGCTATGGGACATTTTGATTAAAAGAATTCCTCGGAGTTTGCCCCGGGACCGTTCATTGATGTCCAGAAAGAATAACGGTGTCTTACAGCAAACAATCTATCAAAAATCGGCAGGAAAACATAATGCCCAACCTGCGATCTCTGTGTACTCTGTGGCCATTTGTTATAATTCTCAGTTCTCCATAGCCGAGTATGCCAGTATCCTGAAAATACGGTGCTGTGTCTTGTCCGGCTGGCCGCTGACCTGTGACATGAAAATGCCGATAATATCCTCTTTCGGATCGATCCACATGAGCGTATTGAATGCACCGCCCCAGCCGTATGTGCCGATTGACTCGATGTCGCCGACATGCGCCCTGATACCGAGCCCGAGCCCGTAACGGTCGCCGTGTGTCGCTTTCGTATGGCCGGTGCCCTCGAGAATTTCAATACCGCCGGTTGAGTCGGTGTGCATCAGCTCCACTGATTTCCGCCCCAGGATGCGGACACCGTCGATACTGCCGCCGTTCAGTAGCATACGGGTGAAACGGGCATAATCGCGGGCGGTGGAAAAAAGTCCGCCGCCGCCTGAGAAATAGGAGCGAGGGCCTTCAAGTACAGCCTTGCGTTCGCTGTCGGACTGACGGACCAGTTTGCCATCTCGCTGGTTATAGATTGTCGCCACACGGTCGAACGTGTCCGGATCGGGATAGAACGAAGTATCGACCATGCCCAGCGGCTCGAAAATGCGTTCCTTCATGAACTCGTCGAGCGGCTGGCCCGACAGCACTTCGATTAGGTAGCCGAGCACATCGTTGGAAAGGCCGTAGGTCCACTGCTCGCCGGGATTGTGCTGAAGCGGAAGTTTCGCGATCTTTTTCACCATATCGCCGATGCTGCCGTCTGTTGCGGAAAGGCCGCTGGAAATACCGGCCTTTTCATAGTAGGATTTCAACGGACCGCCACCGTAACTGAGGCCTGAGGTGTGGTTCATGAGATGACGCACCGTGATCTCTGTGTCGGCGGGAACTACCTCGTTGGATGTTGAGCCATCAGCATTGGCATTTTTTTTGAGACGTTTCGGGTTCGCGAATTCCGGGATGTAGCGCGAAACAGGATCATCGAGTAGGAATTTGCCCTCTTCGTAGAGGATCATGGCCGCGGTCACTGTGATCGGTTTGGTCATGGATGCGATGCGGAAAATGGCGTCATCGCGCATCGGGACAGCATGCTCCTTGTCCATCATGCCATGACTTTCGAGATGCACTGTCCTGTCGCCGGAAATGATCATGGTGACACAACCGTGAACATGGCCTTTTTCGATGTAGTCCCGCATGATGGGTGCAATACGGTCAAGACGTTCCTGCGAGAATGACTGCGCCGTTTGTGCCTGGCAGAGTGCGGTTTCAGCGGCGCTAAAGAGCAGGAGTACGCAGAGAAAACGGGTCAAGAGCTTGCTGTTCATGGTCATGTCCATCCTGTTTAAAATATGTCGGATAATCTTTATTTCACGAGTACCATCTGCCACCAGACAGAGAAACTGAACCACATCACGGCGATAAACACGGCCCATTTCCAGAGGCCCGGCCATGATTTGAGCCCGACCCAGAACCCGTCCACATCGGGAAGGGTGTGAATGGTGAGGTTGGTGAGCTTCTCTTTCGGGATCGGCTCCTCGAAACGAGAAAGGATGTGCGCCGCGATTATGGTGAAAACGAAGGACAGGAATCCGATATAGGTGAAATTGATCGCCGAGAAAATATCGAGCGAAACCGCGAATACGACACCGGATATCATGGAAATGAACGCCGCTTTTGGTGTAATCCGGGTCGAGAACATGCCGAGAAGGAACAGCGCGACAACCACGCCGAGCACGTCACCATAGAAACTCTGGATGAATGCCATTGCCGACTGTGATTTTGCCACCAGCGGGAAAAGGGCGACTGTCGTGACAATGGTCAGTGCCTCGACAATCCGTGTGACCCGTTTCAGCTCTTTCGAGTCGGCGTTGGGACGGAGTATCCTCAAGTAGAAATCTTCAGTAAACAGCGAGCTCGATGCTGTCAGCATACCGTCGATAGTGGACAGGAGCGCCGCCATGAGACCGGCGACCAGTATGCCCCTGATACCGACCGGGAACATGTCGAGGATGACTTTCATCATCGCCTCGTCGGGGAGGATATCCGGCATGAGGATGCGCATCGCCGCGCCAGTCAGGAATGAGCAGAACGGGTAGAACACCGCGAGAATGGCCATGAACAGGAGTGCTTTCTGTGCGTGACGCTCGTCCTTTGCCGCGAGAAGGCGCTGTGCCATGCCGAAATTACAGGACATCCAGCCGATGCCGGCGATTGTCGCCCAGAGCACAATTGCCTGCATGGGGAAATAGAGGTCGGTTGTCAATGACCAGTCGGAGGGCGGCACGATGCTTTTCAGCGCGACATTGGCGTTGCCGACAGCGTTTGAGGCCATGAAAACGCCGAATCCGCCGAGCTTGTACATCGCCATGATCGTGACAGTCAGAAGGGTGATGATAATAAGGAATCCCTGGTAGAAATCGATGGAAAGCACCGCTTTCATGCCGCCGAGGATAACATAGAATCCCACCACAACGGAAATGAGAATCACACTCGCCATCATCGACCAGCCGAGAAGATTTTTTAAGAGCAGTGAGCCAAGGAAGAGCGCTCCGGCAAGTGTGACAATGAGGATCGATATCATGATCAGCGAGAAAAACGCCCTGCTCTGGACATTGAAGCGCTTTTCGAGGTATTCCGGTGTCGTGATGATCTGCGAGCGCCAGTAGATGGGAACAAGGAACATGGCGGCGAACCAGGTGGTGAACCACATGTGGACACCGGGCCACTGGATGAGGTAAAATCCCCAGAGGAATCCGAGCCCGGCTGTCCCCATGACTGCCGGATCAGCGCCCATGGCGAAGAGGGCGAGGCCGATCTGGTACCAGGTCCTTGTTTTGCCGCCGGTCATGAATTCCTCATCACTCGCCTTGCTGTAGTGACGGCTGACGAAATATCCTGCTATGAAAATGACAATGAAATAGCAGAAAACAATGGCTGAATCAATGGTGTTGTGCATGGAATCTCCGATGATACTTTATGGTTAATTATAATAATTACAATGATATGGTTGGTCTGTTCAGGACGAAAACCGTGAAAGCTGAAAGACTTATTTCGTCTATGGATACACTTGGCAATAGTCTCTCAGTGATATCCGTGATCTTTGTGGCTTGCTTACGTGCCTTCCCTCAAGGCCATCTTTTCCACAAATGCTCCGAACATGACCTCGCTCATTTCATCCTTGACATTGATGCCCTCGGGATCGCCGTAGTTGAAAACTATGAGGCCGCCTTTCGGTGTGCCCCATTTTTCGACCAGTTCGAATGCCTCGTTCCTGATTGCCTCGACATTGTTCGAGGGCAGGGTGGACTGGATGTCGCAAGTGGCGAGGAAGGTCATCCGTCCGGCATAGCGTTCGCCGATCTCGTCGATACCATAAGCGCGGGGCTGCTGCATGTTCATGACATCCACACCGGCCTCGATGAATTTCTCGACCAGGTCGTTGATCCTTCCGCAGGAATGGAGGATGAAATGGTAGCCGTGTTCGTGATAGCGTCCCACCAGTGTGCGGTAGCGCTCGAGGAAGAAATGATCGAACAGCTCCGGCGAGATGAACGGCGCGGTCTGCGTTCCCCAGTCGTCGGTGAGGAAAATGCCGTGCACACGGCCCCCGTAGCGGCGGTGGACCTCGTCGATCTGGCGGATCTTGAAATCGAGGATCATGTCCAGAAGGCGTTCTATTTTTTCCGGCGCGTCGTAAAAATCCATGAGCGTGTTGGTGAAACCGTGCAGCATATGCAGACGCTCGAACAGGTTGAAATGGGAGGTAAGGCAGACATATTTATCGCCGGGATCGGCAATTTCCTCATCGACTTTCCAGAAATAGAAATCATCGGTAGGATCGGGTGGGATGTAGCTTGAGAGTGCGCTCCAGTCCTCGAGCGGGCCCTTAACCACCTGTCCCATGTTCTTGACCTCGGTCCTCTCCCAGATGCAGCCCCAGTCGTCCGGGTCCGCGTTATCGAAAAACCAGCCGGCTTTCTGACGGTCCATTTCCCATGAATCGCAGACATCGTCCGGGGCGTTTTTCGTGACATGCTGGAAAAATGGCAGGCGTTCGGGGCTGCCGAATTCTATCGCTTTTGTGACGAGTTCATACCCGCTCATCATGCCGCTGTCCTTCCGTTGTGCCGGGTTATTAAAAACGTGTGAGAGTAGTATAATACCTTAGTCAGAATCGAGGCAAGGGATTTGCCTGTAATCGGAAACAGGCTGTGACTTTTCTTGCCTGCACCCTTTCACGGCAGTATACTGAATCATTGATCAAAAAACATAAAAGCCATTCATGGAGAAAAATATGAGATCAGCACGTTTCGTCCTGTTCACTCTTGTTATCATCATGGTTTTCGCCAGCGGTTGTGTCATGGAGCACGAGGCGGAGATCGATACGCTCATGCTCGATTTCAGCGGCGATATTCCAGGCGCCTCGGTCATGGTGGTCAGGGACGGCAAGCCGGTGTTCGCCAAAGGTTACGGCCTTGCTATGCTGGACGGGAAAACACCGGTGACAACGAAAACGAATTTCCGTCTCGCCTCGGTGACCAAACAGTTCACCGCCATGTGCATCATGCAGCTTATCGAGCAGGGAAAACTTGGTTTCGATACAACGCTTTGCGACATCTTTCCTGATTTCCCCGCCTATGGCCGGACTGTCACGGTTCATCATATGCTTCAGCACAGTTCGGGCCTTATTTCCTATGAGTCGCTGATGGCGGAGGATGAGACCGAACAGGTGCATGACGACGATGTATTTGCGATGATGGCGGCGCAGGATTCGACCTATTTTTCGCCGGGCTCGGCCTACCGTTACAGCAATTCCGGCTATGCGGTCCTCGCGATGATAGTTGAAAAGATCAGCGGCATGAGTTTCCCCGACTACCTTCGCGAAAACATTTTCAAGCCGCTGGACATGAAAAATACGGTGGCGTTCGTGAAAGGTGTCAATACTGTTCCGCATCGCTCGTTCGGTTACGCAAAAGATGACGGCGGTTTCATTTTTTCAGACCAGAGCTCGACCAGCGCAGTACTTGGTGACGGCGGCATTTACAGCTCGGTAGAGGACTTGTTCCGCTGGGATCAGGCATTATATACCGATAAGCTCGTATCTGCCGGAATGCTGGGGAACGCGTTCACTAAGGGTGTGCTTACCGATGGCACCGAGCTTGGCTATGGCTACGGTTGGGAAGTTGGTGCTTTTAATGGCCACAGGCGTATCATGCACATGGGCGGCACCTGTGGTTTCAGCACGACAATCCAGCGTTTTCCCGATGAGCGCCTGACCATAATAATCCTGACCAACAGGGCGGGCGCAGGTATCAAGCCGGTGGGTGAAAATATCGCGGCGCTGTTCCTCGAAGGTGGCGGTGACAAATGATACTATTTTTGAAAAGATGCGCCGGAATTCTCATGCTGCTTTGTATTGTCGTGCCGCGCGGAAGTCTCGCCGATGAAAGCGCATACTGGCAGCCGTTTGTTTACAGTGAGGATTTCAGTGAGGGCGAACTGAATGCCTGGGCCTCCTATCCACCGAATCAGGACACCGCCTACGATCCGTACCTTTATCCAGGCACGATCAGGCCGGATGACATGGATACATGCCTCGTTGCCCGTTGTGAGGCGCCCTGGAACGAAACGCAGCGTTTCGGCGCGGTGAAACGTCTCCGCTGTTTACTCGACACGAACTCGAATATCCGATTCCGTTATTATCTCAAGTCAGTCAGTGCCGCGCCGGAGATGAGCGTTTATATCGCCCTTGAAAGCGGCGAGCGCATTGTATGGGAACTCCCTGCCGTGAAATCGAACGCATGGTGTGATGTCTCTCTCGGTTGGAGTGAACTGGCGGATTCGTTTCCCGCGCTTGAAAATCGTCGACAGATAGAAATGAGCGCACTTGTGATCCAGGTGAAAATTCCTGATGCCGACACCGATATACCCGATTACCTTGGGATCGACGATATCACCGTTGAGGGACTCAGGAAGCCGGCGTTTGTCTTTAGCGAACCGGAGACCGCCTTGTTGCCGGAATTCCCGGAAGCTGTCGTTCTCAGGCATTTCACTTCCGGTGAAACACTGCGGATCGAGGGTGATTTCCAGTTCATGCCGAAAAGAGCGCGTCTCGTTATAGCGCCGTTCAGGCAGCGCGGCAAGGAACTTATTTCGGTGCCCATGATGGAGAAAAACGGGCGTTTTTCAGCTGACGTATCGCTCGACCAGGCGTCTTTCCCAAAAGGGATGTATTACGGTTGTATCAGGGCCGAATATGACAGGCAGTCAGCGGTTGAGACAGCTTTTGTGTTCCTTGTCAATGCGCCTGGAAAGAATGCCGCACACCCGCGGCTCATTGCCGACAGCGGGACAATCGGCCGCATAAGGAAGCGTTTTGCTTCGCCACGATTTGCGAATGTACGGGAGACAATCCTCAGGGAGGCGGAGCGCCTGCGGACCGAACTCGACCCGTCGACACTAATGTACGACACAAACCAGTTCCCGGAAGATGACTGGCTGCCGTCGCTGAGCGCCTGGTCGGGGCAGCGGATCAGGATTTCCCGGGAGGCCCTGTTTTTCAACGCGCTAGTTTTCGGGCTCGAAGGTTCACGCGAGGCTGGCCAGTACTGCCGGGAGGTTCTGCTCAGGTTGGCCGCATGGCCCCGGTGGAACCACCCCTGGATGGAGAAACGCGGTTTTCACACCTACTATCCGCTTGGGGAATTCGCCCTCGATTACTCACTGGCATTCGATCTCTGTTACGATCTTCTTGATGATAAAGAGCGTGGAATCGTTCAGAACGCCCTCTATGACAATTTCATTGAACCGGCCTACCGGACCTACGTTGTAGATGACCAGGTGACCTCGAACTCCTCGAACTGGATCAGCCATATTGTCGGTGGCGCGCTGTTCTCTCTTGCGGCCATTGACAGGACTGATGGCGGAAACAGGCCGGTCGAGCCGCTGCTGTCCGGTTTCCTCATGAAAATGGGGAACTACATCGATACCGCATTCGACCGCGATGGCGCCTATGGCGAGGGATTCCGCTATTTCAATTTTGCCATGCAGTCTTTCGCGTGGACACTGCCCGTGATTGAGCATCGCTATGGTGTCGATTTTTCCGGGCCGCTGAAAAAAGCCCATATCGAGACGCTCTGGGCCAGTAATCTCGACCAGAATTACGCGTTTACGTTCGGCGACTCGGAACCGTTCCTCAAGCGCGAGGCAAGCGCAAAATGGATCGCGGCGCAGAACGGCCCCATGAACAGCTGGGCATGGTTGGTCAGCCGTGGCGATGATCCCGTACTTGCCTGGCTTTACCGCGAACTGAAAGAGTACGACACGATTCACGAGGTCTTTAACGAGACTGGTGAGGCTGTGGTGAAAACGCCCGATTCGCTTGGTGATGTCCGCATTTTCCACGATGTCGGCACAGCGGTGTTCAAGTCAGGCTGGGGCGGCGATGATTTCTGTTTCGTGTTCAGGTGCGGGCCTTTTTACAACCACCAGCACCTCGATCAGGGGACATTCTTCCTTGCCGATTACGGCGAGATATTCATCGAGGAACGTCATGACGGCGAGCATCACTATTACGACGATCCCGTGTACCGTTCGCATGCAATCCAGCCGATCGGGCACAACACCATTCTTATCGATGGCAATCCACAGAGCCAGAAAACCGGCGACCCGAACGGTTTCGCGCCGGGCATGGACGATCAGGCACATTTTACGCAGTGGCTCAATGCCGACCATTTCGCATTTGTCGAGGGCGATCTCGCGCCGGTCTATCCCGACGGGCCGGAATACTTGCGCCGCTCGGTGCTGTATGTAAAGCCGAGGTCCGTCGTTCTGATCGACGAGGCCGGATCGGATAATACCTGCGATCTCGACCTGCTTTTCCATACCCGCTGGAAAGATGATATCGAAATCGAAAACGGTCGCGCTCGTTTCATGAAAGACAGCTGCGTACTGCATTTTATTCCGCTGACCGCCGATGACAGCGCTCTTTCTGTCCGCAGTGAACCGCATTTTCTGCACCAGTTTGACCAGCGGCCGCTTCGTGAGCGCGGCTACCTCGACCTTCATGCACAGTGCGGCGGCGGCGAACGGCTTATGACCGCACAGATCATGGCCGCCTCGGCTGACAGGACTACGTCCGGCATAACCGTTGAGTCGGGCGACGGCCAAAAACGGGTTGTCTGTCCATCCGCTTTAGGCGAGTCGATACTGTCGCTCAGGACCGGCAATTCGGAGAACAGGCTCGGACAATGGCGCTCTGATGCCGCGATTCTTGCCAGCCACGAGGGTGAAAATGCGATCTTTGCTGTGAACGCGACGGAACTTTCTGGTGATGACGGTTTCCAACTGAGATGCAACACTCCGCTGAGCCTGGCCTGTGCTGTCTCCGGCGCTGCGTATGAGATCGTATATTACGCTCAAGCGGCGGCACGGCTCGAACTGCACACGGGACAACGTCCACGTGCAATCGTTGACGGGAACCATGAGACGGTCACGTTCAGCTATGACCGCGGTTCAGGCATCACTGTCGTCGAGCTGGAAAAAGGCGGGGGAGAGCTGGCTGTTACTGTGAAATGATGTCAGACGAAGATGAGAGCATTAAAAAAAGCCCCCGGTGTTGAGGGCTTTTTTGTATGATAAACTTTCTTTCGATCCCTGTTCCGGGATGCTGTTTCCGGATCAGTTCGGGATTTCGTTCCATTTCTCGATGCGGACAGTGGGCATGCAGTAATCGCCGATTTCGTTGATATCGATCACCCTGCCGCCCTCGTTGGCCGACTTGAAGGCCGCGATGACAACACGCATTTTTTCGATGATGTCTTCCCGCGTTTCGATCGATTTATTGTTCTTGAATACCTGCTGGAGATCGAGGCAGAAATCACGGAAATTCATGTGGTATTTCGACCAGTGCGTCACGCTCTCGAAGGTCTTGTGGTCATGATAATAGACTTTATACCACTCCATCGCTTTTTCGCTGCCGCCGAGATTGAGCACTCCCTGGATGGGCGGATGGTCTTTGCGTGGCTCGTACTCGAGATGGATTTTCGAAATGGGTATGCCGTGGGGATCGAAACCTTTCGAGCCGTCCCAGCCGTGCATCGCCACTTTCCTGACGCCGCCACCGGTCATGAGATGGATCGGTTCGAGCCCGTCGTTGGCGTAAGAAGAGAAAAAACCGCAATAGGTGTTGGCAAAAAAGGAGGCGATTTCGTCCCTGTTCGTGCGATTGTACATGATCTGGTTTTCAGCCATGCCAGCCGTGAAAGAGCCTGTGTAGACTGCTGAACCGTGCTTTTCGGCAAGGTCCAGGGTTTTTTCGAGGAGCGGAACATTGAGCGATACCGGGCTGCAGAGGAAAATCGGCATGCCTTTCTCGATGAACGGGACCGCCAGCTCGTGAGAGCGGTCGAAATCCATGATCATCGCAGCGTCGACCTCATCCACCATCTCGTGGAAATCGCCGCAGACATTGGGAATACCGTAACGCTCGGCAAGCGCTTTTGGCGACTGTTTGCCGTTCCAGTACTCCATGCGCTCCTTGACCCATTCGGCGCGGCCGCGGTGGTTCTTGGCGTAATCGTCGCCCCAGATATGGGTGACACGCATATTGAACGGGTTGTATTCCGGATGATTGTTGATTGTCCGCATATAGTCGCCGTAGAAGGAGAATGGGCCGGTGCCCACCCAGCCTATTTTCAGGACATCCTGTTGTTCCGGGATAGTGTTTGCCATGTCTGTTTCCTGTTTATATTGAATATCGTTCGCTTTTCAGCAATATAAACGTTTTCTGCCCGCGAAAAAAGGGCGTTTCTCCATAAATCACGTCTGAAATCCGGGATTCGGGCGCCAGAACACGACTTCCCTGACTTCCGGCTCCCGAATCCTAAATCTAATTCCTGCCGTATCAATAGCCTCTTTCGAGGAACAGCGGCCTGATGGACTCGTCATACTCCTGTCCGCCCGGGACATGATAGCTCATCCAGTAATAAGGTGCCTCGCCTCTGGCTTCCATTGCCTGCACATAGGCGCCGACAACGGCCCAGAACGCGTAATTATTCATCACCGTTGTCGTCGGAATGATCTTGGTGTCGTAGCCGGGCATCTCGAAAATGCCGTGGCAGTCGCCGCTGAGGTTGTCAAGGCTGACATCGCAGAGCTCTTTCAGCTCGGCGGTCGAGATGCCGTCCTCGCGCTCGAACGGGTAGATGCCGAGCATCCATGCGCCTTTTTCCTTGACCTTGCGGGCCATTTCGATCTCTTCCTCGGGTGTCGCGTTGGCGGCCGCGAGGATAACGATGTCGTTGGTGCTCAGGGAATCGGGATCGAGCTGGTAGACACCCATGAGGCCGCCCGCGGTACCAGCCGATTCTGTCCAGAACTCGTTACGGCCGCTCCAGGGGTGGATCTTACCGCCTGCGAGCACCCGTTTCGCCATTTCCTCGCCAGCTTTACTGATCGCACCGCTGTAATCGTAATGGAACTCGTCGAGGCGCGACATCAGTGTCGTGAGATAGGTCTCGGCCGCCTCGGAAGTCCCCGTTGTGTCATTGTAGGCGAGATTGTGGGCGATCTGGGCCATGATTGTCCAGTAGGCCACTACTGTCATCGGTGAGGTGGGCAGGATCTTGAGGTGAAGCTGCGGTGTCAGCTTCGGTGTGGCCAAACCGTCCTCTTTGGGCCCCCAGGTGTAGATGAACATATTGGACATTTTCTCGATAAAACGGTTCGGATGATCGTTGAACTGCGGTGGCGAATAGCGGTTCGTCGTCATGGGGAAACCGATGCCGAGCACGAAACAGCCTTCCTTGTAGGCTTTCTCTACAGGATCGGTCGGGTTTGCCGCGAGCAGGAAATCACCAGCGCCAAGAGGTGGATCGCCCAGCCAGCCTGTGTTGGCGCCTTTCTTGTCGGGCGCGATGTTGGGATTGCCGGGCACTGTCTCGTCGCAGGCGCCGCCGTACATGATGTGGGGCGTGCCGATGCCGGAGTAGATGGTGCCGCCGGCGAGCTTGCGCTGGGCGGCGATCTTTGACGCTTCACCGATCTTGTCGAGCTCACGCACCCGCATCAGGTGCAGAAGGTCGTAGGAGCCCCTGAGATAGAGGTCCGTGTAGTTGCCGAGTTTCGGAAAATATTGTTCCTGTGCCTTTTCTGCCTGCTGCGGGTTATCCGCACATGACAGGGCAAAAAGCGCTGCGGAAGCGATGAGTATCGCAATGACTGCCTTGACCGCGATTTTCATGGGATTCTCCCGTTTTCGTATCAAATGTATTGTTGTACGAGCCGTCGGAATGTCGTTATGCCTTGTCCATACCGCTTTTAACATCCGCTTTCAGGCTCTTGTCTTCTGACTACTGTATTCTGACTCAGGACTCATGAATCCTTGTTTCAGATCCCCTGATCCCTGACTCCTGTCTTTTAGTATCCCCGCTCCATGAAAAGCGTGTGGATGGAGTCGGTGTAGGCCTTGCCGCCGGGGACATGCCAGCTCATCCAGTAGTAGGGTGCCTCGCCGCGGTCTTCCATGTTCTCGACATAGGCGCCGATCACGGCCCAGAACGCATAGTTGTTCATCATCGCCATTGTCGGGATGATCTTGGTATCGTAGCCGGGGATGTCGAGAACGCCCCATTTGTCGCCGGAAAGGCTGTCGAGACGGTAGTCGCAGAGCTGCCCGAAATGCGTGGTGTCGAAACCGTCCTCACGCTCGAACGGGTAGATGCCGATCAGTGTGGCACCCTGCTTTTTGATACGTTCTGCGAGGTCCTGCTCGGCCTCGGGTGTGTTACCTGCCATGGCGAGGATGACAACGTCTTTCTCAGTGAGCTCTTCCGGCACGAACGGCGCAGGTGCGATTACCGGGCTGCTGTAGGAGCCGGTCTCGGTGTAGAAACCATCCTTATGGATGGGGTAGATGCCCATGAGCGAGCCTGCTGTGCCGCCTGCCTCATAATAGAATTCCCAGCGCGAGCTCCAGACATAGAGCTTGCCGCCGGAGAGCACCTTGTCAGCTACTGTCCGGCCCGCGTTGTTGACATCCTGTATGTGGCGTTCGTGGAATGTCGAGAGACGGTCCATGAGGATTTCGAGATACTTTTCCGCCGCATCGTGGCCGCCACTGAGATCGTTTTCCGCGAGATTGTGAGCGATCTGGGCCATGATTGTCCAGTATGCCACCACTGTCATCGGGCTGGTGGGCAGGATCTTGAGATGGGGCGTAAGGCGCGGTGTGACGATGCCGTCCTCCTTGGGGCCCCAGGTGTAGATCATCGTGTCCACCTGTGATTCCATTGTGATATCGGCGTGATCGTTGTAGGAGGGAGGCGAATAACGGTTTGTCGACATAGGGTAGCCGACACCGAGGAAATAACAGCCTTTTTCCCTTATATTCTGCGAGCCCGTTCCGCCGACAATGAGGAAATCGCCCTTGCCGAGATCAAGCTTGAATCCATTGCGGGGGTGTTTTGGATGGTTGATGTTGTAATCGGGTGCGATATTCGGATTGCCCGGCACATCCTCGTCGCAGGCGCCCGCATACATAATGTGGGGCGTGCCGATCTTAGACCATATCTTGCCGCCTGCGAGTTTACGTTCCGCGGCGATTTTCGTCGCTTCGCCGATCTTGTCGAGCTCACGGAGTTTCATCATGTGCAGGATGTCGTAGGAGCCCCTGAGATAGAGATCGGCGTAATTCCCGATACGCGGAAAATAATCGCCCGGTGTTTCTTCACTGCTCTTGTTTTTCGACATCGACAACGCGATCGATGCCGGCAGGATGAAAATCAGGACAAGTTTAAGTATCGTTTTCATTGTAGTCATACCTTTACTGTTCATTGACGCTATGTATTTTGGTCCCCTTTCCCAGTTCGTCGCGTACTTATGAACGTTTTGGCAGGGCGAGTTTTTCGTTGTCGGGCGAGAGCGTGATATCGCTCATCCTGTCGCCATCGAGGTCGCAGAGGTTTGCCGCGATCTTCACCGGCTGTTTTTTTCCGGCGGTCTTCTCGATTTCCAGGACCAGGAGGTTTTCGCCTTCACGGAATTTCAGGAACGGTGTCGGTGTCGGATTGTAAGCGAATGGCTCGCTGGGATAGCTGATCTCAACGCCGTTGAAAAAGATCGTGGCTGTGCCGCCCTTGACACCGGCAAGAATCTGGCCGCAGAGGTCTTTCCGCTCGGTTGTCGCCCGGATTGCGAGATAGAATTTCGATTTTGTCTTCGCCCCGGTGCTGCCCGGGATATCGTAATAAAGACATTCGTTGTAGCGGAACGGTTTCGATACGTTGATTGTGGCATCTATGATCGCATCGCCGTCGAGATATTCCCATGTTGCTTTGCCGAGTGCGACGTTGAGTTGGGGATTCAGTTTGCCGATTCCGCCCGGACGTTTTTTCAACGGGCCTGCCGCAAGCCATTTTCTGATGCCTCGTGCGAAATAAGTATCGGCGGCACGTTCGAAATTACGCCTGAGCTTGACCACCGGCGGTCCGGCGACATCGATTTTATCAGGATGCCATTCGCCGAGGCCTTTCATGTGGAGAAGGCGCAGAAGGTCAGCGTCGAGCGGATGATAGCCCATCACCATCATGGATACTGCCTCGGTCGCGACAACATCGCCACCGCAGACGACCACGTTGTGATGGATGCCGACACCGTTCTGGCCCAGGTGCTGCTGGATCGTTGCCCAGACACCCTCGGCGACAGAGTAGTCGATCCTGAGGGAGCAGCCGAGATCGGCGACACCCCTGACAAGACCGAACTGGCTTCCCTGGTGGATCATGGATTTGCCGTTGCCTTTGCCGTAGACCTGCGAATGGATGCAGCCGACGAGGTTCTTGACACCAAGCGTGACACCTGCGCTGGAATGGGTCTTGAGCACGGGAACGCTGATGAGGTAGTCGCAGTCCACCAGTGATTTCGGATAGTAGATGCCTTTGCGTTGTGTCCATTCCGTTTCGGAGCTGCCGTCGGGATCGCCGGGCCGGACATCCTGCAGGGCGCCGATACCGGTATTCATGGGATCGAAATCCTCGACATAGACCGGCTCGTCCTCGTTGAGATCAATGATGTCGACTGTCGTTGCGGCGGAATGGGCGTTGGCCGCCTCGACCACCTCCGCGTAGGACAGGTTGCCGTGGCCTTCCCACTTGCAATGCCAGCCGTCGACAAATTCCTCGGGTTTGAGTTTGCCGCCGGATGAGTACCAGGGCGGCCCCTCGGCGATGGAGACCCGGCGCGGTCCGATACGCTCAACGAGGTAGTCTACCACGGCCTTGACAACCCTGAGATCGGTCATCAGCCACCAGTGCTCGATGCCTTCCGCATGGAAATCCGACATGGTGACAGGGCAGGTGACAATGTTGGGCTTGACAATCACCCAGTCGCTTTTTTTCACCGTGCTGACCAGGTTTTTCGGTGAATCGTCACGGTCGAGCGCCAGCCAGACCAGTTCCCTGACCTGTTCGGTCGTAAGCGTGTCGTCTAATGCCGCGGGCCTGGAAAGATTCGGGTCATTCGAACCTGCAAGGGCCACCAGAGGGCGTGACAGGTCGACATTACGTGCTGCGGCTGATACTTCTTTGTCATTGATCGTTACTGCCGCCGCGGACAGGACTGAACCTGCCGCACCGGTCTTGATAAAATCACGGCGTTTCATGGTTACTCCAAATAAACTGAATAGTAGGATGGAACTGAAAACGAAAAAATACTAAGTGAGACTATGGCAATTGTGCCGGGAATTATATGTGAATTGCTTTTTATATACCCCTCAGGGTACAATTTGTTCCGACAATAACTGCCGTAATAACAATAAATTTTACCGCTAACGGACGCTCAAACCTTAGTTCGAGCGTCCGCTATATACATCAGACTTAAAAATCGTGAAATTCAGCAAACCTTTCCGGTCTGAGCTGAAACTCTGTTTCGTCAGTGACTATTCTTTAAATGGTACATCGGCCTCGCCGGTCTCGCCGGGAAGGTTACGGTACCAGAGGAAATACATCAGCACGAGGCAGATGCTCCAGATAGCAGCAGTCTTGCTGAACGAGCCCCAGCTCTTGATAACTACCAGCATTGGCATCATGAACAGGGTGATCTGGAAAAGCATTGCCACGGGCAGCGCGAGGAGGTCGAAACGGTGCTCGCGTTTCGTTGCCGCCAGCATTGCCGGTGAAAGCGCACCCTTGAGCGGGCCCCAGAGGCCGAACGGCCGTGTCTTGCGGTAGAAATTCTCAAGCACGTCCTTGTCAGTCGGCTGTGTCAGGTAGGTGCCGATGATACAGCCGGCAAGGGAGATCGAGCTCGAAAGGATGAACTGCGAACGCTCGTCAAGGTCGGGGGCCACGATACGCTGGAGAAACGCGAATGCGAGGCCGAATCCCATGCCTGCCGCGAAACCACCGCCGTTGAAGCGCCACCAGAGGAAACGAAGGAGGCCGGGAAGCAGCATTGCGGCGCCGAGGCTCATGTTGATCCAGCCCCAGATATCATTGATGCTTTTCGTGAAATAGCCCAAGGCGAACCCGGTGGCGACAATCACGACGATGAATGTGTAGCTGGCGTATATAAGTTCTTTATTGGAGGCGGCCGGGCGCATATAGCGCTGGTAGATGTCCTTGACGAAAAATCCGGCGGTGCGGTTCACGGTCGAGTCGAATGTGGACATCGAGGCCGCGATCAGGGCGATGAGTACCATGCCGCGGAATCCCATCGGGATATTGAAAAGGATGACTGCCGGAAGGATGCGTTCGGGATTGACAGTACCCTGGTAACTGACAAGGTGGAGCTTGGTGGCCCAGTCACCGCCGAGGAGGTTCTTCAGGCTCTCGGCGAGCTCGGGATACTGGCCGGGATTGTTCATGATGGAGGCGAGAATGTCTGCCCAGCGGTTGGCGCCGACATCGCCGACCTGCATTTTGATCATCTCAGCCGCCTGGGCGATAGCCATCTGGTCAGGGAAAAGGTCGCGGACGAGGAAAAGCCCCAGCACGGCGAAACCCATCATCATCGGCCAGCGGAGCATCATCAGCCATGTCCACATGAAGGAAAGAAGGCCGCATTCACGGTCACTTTTCGCGCCGTAATACTTGGGATCGTCACCAGCGTTGACACCGCCGATGATCTGGCGGAAAAGGTAGAACATGGCGAACATGGTAAGGTGGCTGTAGGCCTCGTAGCCCTTGGGCATCGTGGTTTTCCACTGGAGTCCGGAGTTAACCCAGTCGGTGCTTCCGGTGACCGCCTGCGCTATGGAGGCGACCGCCTGCGAGTCGGAGATTTTGGACATTGCCATGACCGATATCGAGATTACAGCGGTGATGATGATGCCGGACTGGAACATGTCGGTGAACACCACGCCGTAGAAACCTGAGGCCATTGTGTAGAGCGATGCCACACCAATGAGGATGATCGAGCATGTAAGGGGTGAGAACGGCAGGAACATTGAAAGGAAAAGCCCGACACCCTTGACAAGGTAGGCGAGCATACCGATGGTCATCATGATGACGGCGACCGACTGGGCGATACGGGCGAACTGGCCGCCGAATCCCTTGCCGAAACGGAAAATCATCCACTCGGCGCCGGTCATACAGCCGGAACGACGGTGCCATTTGCCGGAAAAGACCAGCATGAATGCCAGCGGAAGCACTGCGCCGCCCCTGAACTCGATAAAGAGACCGCGCGGTCCAAGCATGAAAAGGAACGATACAATGATCATTGTTCCGGTGATGTCGAGCCATGAGGCCATGCCCGAGATGCCGAGCGCCCACCAGGGTAGCTGCCGTCCGCCGAGGAAATAATCCTCGAGACTCTGTGAGGCCCGTTTTCTGAGATAGAGGCCGAGGGCCACGAGCATCATGAAATAGATGACAATGATTGTGTAATCGATCGAGTTCAGGTAATGCATGGGGTTCTCCTGGATCAAATGTCCATGGACTGAAATATGATACTCTGTGCGTTCTGCATTAACCGGAATTTATGCTCGGCACAGTTCTATGTCCAGATGCTCGAATAAATAAAGTGGTCCGGTATGTGTTGCACAGACAGGGGCTTTTCTGTTCCGTCTGAAGCAAAGCGGGGAAAACCGCTGTGTGACGGTTTTCCCCGTTTATAACTTCTATGCTATTTGTGTTTCAGTACATCGGCTTCGATGGGGCGTTTCTGGAAACCGTTGCCCATCCAGTAAACGTTCAGTACTTCCGCGTTGCCGCTGCGCTCGAAGTAGCCGACCCTGATCTTGTGCGGGCCTTTGAGAAGCGCGACCATGCCGTTCTCCTCGGTGGCGCCGTGAAGGCCGTTGTTATCGACAACCATCTCGTCGTTGATCCAGAGCGCGCTGCCGTCGTCGGAAGACGTGTAGAATGTATAGACGCCGTCCTCGGGGATCATGATATAGCCCGAATGCTCGACTGCGAAATCATCGTCACGATGGCCTTCGGGGAGTTCCAGTGTCGACATTGTGCCGCGTTTCGTCGTCTTGATCTTCTTGAACGGCGGGAGTGAATCCCAGCGGCCGTTGCAGATGCGATAGGAGACACCGTTTTTGAGCCCGCTGACCTTCGAGGCTTTCTGCGGAACGAGCTTCTCGAAATCGGCGACCATGAGACGGGAATCCTCGATATCGTCGCTGAATGCAATCGCCTTGAGCTCGGTGTCTTCCGAGATGGTGAAACTGTTGCGGAAAACAGGCGAGCTTTCGGTCGGTTCGCTGCCGTCGAGCGTGTAGTGAATGACAGCGTTTGCGGGCTGTGCCACAAGGCCGACCTCGATGGTGTCGACAAAACGGCCGTTGGTGACCGGGTCGAGCCTAACAGAGGTGGATTCGAGCCTGTCGTAGAGCGGGAGAGAGGCATCGATACAGTCGTTGAGGTTCAGAGAGGCCGAGATAGCGAACACCTTGATGTTCTCGTTATCCGGCAGGGTGATTGTCCTCGCCCTGCGCGGAACATCGAGCGTGTACTTGAACAGGTAGGTGAAACGGTATGCCTCGTTGCCGAGCTTGGCGTCGTGGCGGTGTGTGCCGACCCACGCGACATCGTCGGTCTTGACATAGCCGGGAGTGACCTGGAAGACATTCTTTACCTGGGTGCCGCCGACAAGCCTGTTGTCCCACTGGCCGATAAAGCCGGTGAAATCCTGGACCGTGATATCGGTTTCCTGGTCGCCGACCTTGAATGTGCCGGTTGTGTCGCCGCCGTTTGCCGCCGCGAGGATGTAGATCTTGGTGTAGCCGCCGCGCTGCGGTCCGGCCGGTATGGTGATTGTCTGGCCTTTACAAGCGACTGCGTTCATTGCGCCGTTTTCGGTCGGGCCCATCTTGAACTGGATGTCCTCGGCGGTCACGAAATCGGGAACGAGGTCTGCGGAATAGCTTTTACCGCTGCCGTCCATGTCGCCGTCTGCCCAGTTGCCGTCGCCGCTGATGACATCGACATTATAAGGAAGTTCGAAGTTGCCGAACTGCGGTTTCGAGAGTATCTGGTCGGGCTGTGCGAGCGTGACCGCGAAAGCTTTCGGCTGATAGGGTTTGAGGCTGAACACCAGCTTGCCGTTTTTCACCGTGGCCTCGCCCATGGGCTCCTCAGCACCGTTGAGCTCACGTGCGGAGATAACAGGCAACGGGAATCCGATCTCGGCGCCGTCGAGCTGCTTGCCGACAGCCTCGAAGACGCGGACGACGATCTCGTCGCTGTTCTCGGCTTTCTTGAGCGCGCTGACCTTGAGAAGGTCGCTGCTGACGTTCATGAAGCTGATCGTTTTGCCGTTCATGCCCGGGTGCTTGCCGGTGTTGAACGCGATAAGCGGCTGGTTGAAACGCGCGGCCTTTTTATAATCCCTGTGGTAGCGCCAGCAATGGTCGTGACCGGTGATGCCGAACGCCATCTTGTGACGGCCGATGTCCTGCATGGCCTGGTCCGGATAGCTGCGCGGTTTGGGCGTATGCAGCATGGTGAGGCGCAGGGTGTTGTCGGCGGGCTTGTCCCAGCCGTAGAGGCAGTCGTTCATGACCGTGACACTGTAGGTGAAATCACTGTTCGTGATGTTGGCCCACTGCTGAGCGGGGACCTCGTAAAGCTGTTCGGTGTTGTTGCCGCGGCGGATGACGCCAACGCCGAGATCGTAGGTAGCCTCGGTATCGGAATTGGTCAATTCAAAGACCGCTTTGAGCAGACGTTCTTTCTCGCGCCAGTCGATCGTGTTGTCGAACCTGACCATTTCAGCGCCGGGCGTGAGGCTCAGTGTCTGCATGTATGTCGATTTGCCATGCTTGCGGGTGATCGCGAGTGCCACGCGGGCGGGGCCGTCCTCGAGCACCTTGACCTCTGTCACGCCGGTGACGTAATCGACCGGGTCGGACTGGACCACATCGTAGGTGACTTCCCATGCGGGCCAGACAGGCGAGTAGTTATCGAAAAGCGCCAGCCTGATCGGGCTTTGAAGCATCTCTTTGCCGTTTTTCTTGTCGAAAATGCTGGAAACGTCGCCGTTGTCGTCGATCGTGACACGGTAGGTTTCGTTCTCGAGTTTGTTGCGGGAGACGCTCAGTTCACTGCTCGTGCCTGCGGACTCGGAGGGCCTGACATCATAGACCGCGAATCCGACCGGGGGCATGTCGGCCATGAACGCAATGGTGACCTCGCCGTTCTTGACATCGTTGATCTGCGCGGGAACCTCGCTGCCGTCGGGAGCGAAGACGCGGACATATTTCGGTGCGCCGCCCTCGAAATTAACTTTCGCCTCGACCACATCGTTGCGGTTGAATGCCAGTGGGTTGTAGACGACAACAGGTTCGCCCTCTGCCATCGTGTCGAGCGCGCGGGAAACAGCGCCGGCTGAATTGTCGAGGATTGAGGAGAACTGGTTGAGCGAGAGAAGCTCGTCGTTCCAGGAGAACTCATAGGCCTCGGGAATGCTTGTTCCGGTGAGATCGTCGTGGAACTGATGCCAGATGAAACGGATCCATGCGGTGTTGAGCTTTTCCTGGGGATAGCTGATGCCGCCGAGCCAGGTCGCCAGAACAGAGGCTTTTTCAGCGGAGTCGGCGAGAAGTTCGTTCTTGCGGTTCCAGCGTTTCATCGCGTTCTGCGAGGTGTAGCAGCCGGTACCGTGGGTGGTCATGAGAAGTTCGCCGTCATACTGCGGCAGTGTGAAAAGCTTGTCGGGATAAAGCTCGTTTGCCAACTGGTCTGCGGGAACGCTGATAACTTTCAGGGGGCCGTCGCTGGTCATGCTCTTCTCGACCCATGCGACTGAATCGTCGGTGGGCGCGCCGCCGACATCGCCGGTGCCGAAATACTTGTAACCGACAAAGAGGCCGGATTCCTCACCCTGTTTCTCGATGGTCTTGATCCAGCGTTCGCTCTTGCTCAGGTCGCCGGTGACCCTGTCGACATAGGGATCGGGATTGATCTCGGCAACGATCTTGGAGCCGTCCACACCCTGCCAGGCGCCGATATCGAACGGGGTGCCGTAGGCGGAGCCCCAGGTGAGTTTCTGGGTGGAGAAGCCGGTAAGGCCGCAGTGCACTTCGATGGTGGGCAGCTGGTAGCCGAAACCGAAACAGTCAGGCAGGAAAATGTCGCGACTGACTTTGCCGAACTCTTTCATGAAATACTGCTGACCGTAGAGGATGTTCCTGATCAGGCCCTCTGCGGAGGGAAGGTTGACATCACCGGCGTCTATGGAGCTTCCCGTGAGATGCCAGCGGCCTTCTTCGATATACTTTTTCAGACGCTCGTAATCCGCGGGATAATACTCTTTCATGAGCATATAGCGGAACGCACCCTCGAAGCTGAACTTGTAGTGCGGATATTTTTCGAAAAGGGCAAAATTATCGTCGAGCGTATTTTTGATATACTCGTTGATCGTATTCTGGATGGTCCAGCGCCACTGTGTGTCGAGGTGGGCGGTGCCGACCACGTGCAGCACTTTCTCCCTCGAATAATCGAACTGCGGCTCATCGGCGGCGGTGGTCAGGGCGAAAATGCTGAGAGCCATGCCGACAAACAGGATTTTGAGGCATTTCATATGAGGTAATTCCTCCATTTGGTGGTATTGATTCCCGGCCGAAGAATTCTTTGGTCTTTGGGCCAGTATATCCTTATAAGATACATTTTTCTGCACCCTTGGACAAGAAAACTGAGTCAGCCGGAATGATTTCTTTTCATATCATATTGTGAATCAAATACTTCTACGTGCAAAAAAATCAGCATTCCCGATGGATCAGAAACGGTAGATATAGTCCATTTTGAGCATACCCGCATTCTGGATCGTGCGGTAGCGGTCGCTTTCGTCCATCAGGTGGTTGTAGACCAGGTAGAGGTCGCTTCCCGCTTTCGGGATGAACCTGAGACGGAAATTGGTGTTGACCTCTTTCGTCTCGTTGTTGTACTGGACGAATGTGGATGTTGAGAGCCTGGTCGAGAAATCGATACCGACACGTGCGCCGTAGTCGCGGGCGATGATTTTCGTCCCGGCGAGGTCGAGCTTGGTGTATTCGGCGTCGGCGGTGAACGAGTAGCGGCTGCCGGACTTGTAGGTAACCGCGGTCGAAAAACCGTTGTTGGTGCCGCTGAAGAAATCACCGGCACGTCCGGTTATATCGACCGAGATGATACGCTGACTGGAGCTTGAGAAGCTCATGTCGTAATACCAGTTATTGTATACACCCTGCTCGATTGGCGTGCTGAAAATCGAGAAATCGGTTTCATATATATAGTCGTAGTCGTTCTTGATGCTTGCGCTGAACTCGTCGTTGGAGTCGGTGACAAAACCGATGGGACGTATTTCGATATCCCTGAACAGCAGGACGCCGTCCATGTCGGTGGTGTAATTGAAGTTGAACGGTTTCAGGACGAGTTTTTTGATGAAGGGGATGTCCGGACGCGGCTGAAGGGTTGTGAACCAGATGTAGTTCTTGATGCCGACTGTACGGGCGAAACCCATCTCCGGGTTGAACTGTTCGTCAAGCGCATGATAGAGGACAAATGAGTTGATAAGGTCGTTGGGGTAGCTCACATAAAGCCTTCCCGCCGAGCTTTCATGCATGTGGCCGTCGGTCATGGAGCCGGAGAAATAGCCCTGGACATCGAAATTCTTGTCGCCGAGGAACTTGTCCGTCCTCAGAATCCAGTCAACGCCGACCACCTGATTGTCGTGGCCGTCATTGTCGGACTTGTTGGTGGCGAGGAAACCAACGTACGACTGCTCGAGCACGTCCTTTTTGGCGCGGACAATGCTGTAGTTGGCGCCGGGATAGCCGCCCTCGTCCTCGGTCTGCATGGTGAGAGCGCCGAGACGGTAGGAACCGGCTTTCTGGGTCAATTTGGCGCCGCCGAGGATACGCTGGTTCTCACGGTCGGGGGTGATGCCGATGCGGCGTGAATAGAAGAGCCTCGTGCCGCCCTGCGTGAAATCGAAAGTATCTGAGCCCTCGAGGAAAAACTCGCGTTTTTCGGGATAGTAGAGGTCGAAACGGGAGAGGTTGATGACCTCGCGGTCGCTCTCGATGTGGGCGAAATCCGTGTTGGTGGTGAGATCGAGAGTCATGTTCGAGGTAATACCGTACTTGACGTCGAGTCCGACCTTGGTGATATCGTCGAGCTCTTTGCCCTCGACCTTTTCCGCTCCGGCGAGTACATAGGGCTTGACATCAATGCCGCGTCCGCGCCCGATGCTCCTGTCGAGTGTCATGGTGCCTGCCTGTGCGAGAAGGAGGATGCCCTGATTGCGTTTCCAGCCGCGCCAGAGCGTGATTTCGTTCTTACGCCTGATTGTGCGCTGGAAATTGATGCCCCACTCCTGGATGTCCGTGGTGGGGAAACGGAGCGACTTGAAGGGGATTGCGAGCTCGGCGGTCCAGCCGTCGGCCGTGATCATCGCGCGGGTTTCCCAGATGGCGTCCCATTCGGTGCTCGTGACACTGGTCTCCGAGTTGCCGCCGCGGAAAGATGCGTCGACCTTGGCGCCGTTGGGATTGACCGAGAACTCGAAACCTGTCCGCATGTCATGATAGGTATCGAAAACGACGACGACGTAATCGTCACTGCCGAAACTGCCGTCGCGTTTGAGCTGCTTGGCGATGATGCCCGAGGGGTCGCTGTCGAAACATTTGAAGCCGATGTAGATATTTTCCTCATCATAGAGCACCCTGACCTCGGTCTTTTCGGAGGCCGGGTCGCCCTCGGAAAGTTCCTGCTGGGTGAATCCGGTTACCGGAATCGCGGTTTTCCATGCCGGATCGGCAAGGGAGCCGTCAATCTTGATGCTTTCGCTGATAAAGCGCGGCTGTACCTGCGCAAAAGCCGTTGATGCTGTGAGAAATGCCGCCGTGCAGAAAACAAGTGCAGTTAATACTCGTTTGAAGCTGACTCGATCACTTTTCACTCAGTGCTTCTCCTTGTGGTATGTTGTATGTTCGTATTTTGTAAGCGTATCTTAAGTATTACGAAGTTATATCAAAAACGTTCGATAGTTTGTTTCAATAATATCTTCGCGTCACTGTGCCTGTGAGGTAAATCTGTTGTTTTTTCTCCTGAATTCTGTTTCCTTCTTCAGGTTTATTCAATATTGAAATTGGAATCAATACTGTCCGGTAAAAATACTGGCCATAAACTTTCAGAAGCTAACATAATTATTTTTCTCCAGCCACTTTTTCCCTTGCCGGAAAAAGTGGCGCAAAAAGGGCAGCATCGGCGGATACTTTATAGTCTGCCTGTATCGTGCAGTCTGACCGGCCAAGGATGTTGCACGACCTTGGCCTGCGATCGTGGAATCACCTGTTCTGCGAAAAGTTGTTTCCCGTCTTCACGGCATGTTTTTGGGAAACGCTGAAAGCGTCTGGCGACGCCAGCTTTTCTGATCCAAAAACACTTGCTCAACCGGGGCTTTTCTACGGGAATAGGCCTAAAGTCCTGTGTTTTGTCAGTTACGGTGATCTGGTAATCCAGCGTTGTCGTCGAAGCGACAGCAGTGGATCATTCTGCACTACTTCCATCCGAAATATAAAGGGGCCTTGCCCCCTTTCGGAGGGGCCGGGAAACCATAAAGCGATGGTTCCCCGTTGAAAGTCATCGGGACAGTCCGAAAGACTGTTCCGGTCAGCTTGTCAGTATCACCATCATTTGCCAGATTTGTGCCGCATTCACTGGATTTCTACGATCAACTCGGCGTTTACAGCTTTTAGTGCCATCAGGCTCAGGTTTAATCGGACACTACGGAATTTTAAATCCCAGTCACGCTCTCGGGTGGAAATTGTGATGGACCTCCTTGAGGTATTCCCTGTCGATATGGGTGTATATTTCGGTTGTCGCCACATTCGAATGGCCGAGAAGCTCCTGTATCACTCGTATATCCGCGCCGCCCTCGAGGAGGTGGGTCGCGAACGAGTGACGGAGCGTGTGCGGTGTCGTGTGCGTGGTAATTCCGGCTTTGATCACGTATTTCCGAAGGATTTTCCAGAATCCCATGCGTGTCATCGGGCCGCCGCGGGCATTGAGAAAGAGGACGTCCTTGGAGCTTGTGCCTGCCAGTCCGCCGCGTATGTGGTTGAGATAGTGTTTCACATTTTCCTTTGCTGCGGAACCGAGCGGAACCATGCGCTGTTTGGAGCCCTTGCCGGTGATCCTGACAACGTTCTCCTTGAACAGCACATTGGGAATTGTCATGCCGACCAGTTCCGAGACACGGGTGCCGGTGGCGTAGGCGAATTCCAGCATGGCCTTGTCCCTCACACCGAGCGCGGTCGAAAGGTCAGGGGCGTCCAGAAGGCGGAACGTTTCCTCGATGGAGAGCACGTCGGGCAGTTTGCGTTTGTGGGCAGCGGCCTCGATAGTCTCTGTCGGATCGCCCGGCACGCGGCCCTCGCGGAACATGAACAGGTGGTATGAGCGGAGCGCCGAGAAATTCCTCGAGACGCTGTTCGGCGAAAGCCCCAGCCGCCTGAGCTGGTAGAGATAATCGGTGACATGCTCCTTTTCGACTTCGGAGGGTGAAAAGATGTTTTTCGAGGCAAGGTAGCTAACATAGCGGTTGACATTGTGCATGTAGGCCTCGATCGTGTTGGCGCTCAGCCCCTCCTCGACATCGAGGTAGGTGACATAGGAGCTGACGCCGAACGCGTTGAGCGACTGTGCGGCTTTGTCCGTGCTCTTCTCATCCATGGGCGGCAAAATCCTGGGATCGGCCAGAAAAGGCGCCGTTGCCCGCTTAAAGGTTCAGGTACTGGTTGTTGGCTTTCTCGAAACCGATGGTCGATGCGCCGCCGTGGCCGGGATAGACCGCCATGTCGTCGGGAAGGCCCCGGAAACGATCGAGCGACCCGATCAGTGTCTGGTAATCGCCGCCGGCAAGGTCCCATCGTCCGATAGCCATGCGGAACAGTGTGTCGCCCGCGAGCACCAGTTTGTCGCCGCAGACAAGTGAGACACCGCCGGAGGTGTGGCCTGGCGTGTGCATGACTGTCACCGCCGAATCGCCGAACTCGATTGTGTCGCCGTCGGTAAGAAGGCGGTCCGGCCCCTGCGCGGTGACCCGCTGGCCCATCAGCCCCGAGCCGTTGAGCATCGTATCGTTCAGGAAATCAGCGTCATTGGCATGGATCATGACCGGTGCGCCGGTTGCCGCGACGATCTCGTCCACACCGCCGATATGATCGAAATGGCCGTGGGTGAGGAGGATGGCGGTAAGGTCGGTGGCCCGGACCTCGTCCATCAGACGATCTGTGATGCCGCCGGGATCGACCAGGATTGATTTTCCCGTGCTTTCAGAGCAGAGGAGGTAGCAGTTGGTATCGAGCATGCCGACCGTGAAAACGTCGATGGTCATTGTCGTGTCCTGACTATAGGTTTATACGGAATATTATGTAAACTAATAATATACTAACACGCTAATCACCATCCAAGAGCTTTGTTGCGTTCCGTGCCCTTGAATGGGTGGGGGTGGTGCGAAGCTGAGGATGATATTGTCTGAACCGCTGATGACGATGATTGAATGATGAACGATGATGAATGAAGCCCCTTCCTGTCAATTCGTGACATCCATCCCCCCAAGGGGAGTGGGTATCGGCGGATGCTATCAGGTCAGATAGGACTGTGTCGCGAATCCATCTGCACACCCATGTCAGAAATATAAAGTGCCCGCTGGCACCGCCGATGCTGATCCCATTGTTCAGCGTTCAGCCTCGCAGGGCCGAACAGCGAATCTATCTGCACATCAACATCAGAAATAGAAAGGGGCCGCCGCCCCTGATCCTGCAAGCCAGCGTTCGGCGGCGAAACGCCGAACAGTGAATCAAGTGGCACACACCTTGTAGAAATATATAGCATCCGCCGATGCAAAGTGCCCGCTGGCACCGCCGATGCAAAGTGTCCGCCGACACAAAAAGCTTTCACTGCCGGGCCTGAATTCGTATTTTCAAATATCTCTTTACCTGTGATAGAGGAAATCCATGCAGAAAAAACAGCTCGAAACGGTCAGCGGCATTGTCCGTGTCCTGACCTACCGCAACGACAACAACGGTTTCACTATTGCCAAGATAGAGCCCAAGGGCGGCGGCAAACGTATCGCGGTCAAGGGTTTTATCAAGCATCTGGCGGTGGGCGAGACTGTCGTTCTCGGCGGCTACTGGAAGGACGATCCCAAGTGGGGGCCGACATTCCAGTTCGAGTCCTATGAATATGTGCTGCCGGAGACCCTGGACGGCATCAAGAACTATCTCGCCTCGACATTCATGAAAGGTATCGGGCCGAAAACCGCCGACAGGATTGTGGAAACGTTCGGCAAGGATACCATCGATATCCTCGAGAAAGAGCCGGAACGCCTCCGCGAGGTCGACGGCCTTTCCAAGAAGCAGATCGCCTCCCTCATGAGCGGCTGGGACCGTCACAAACATATACGTGATGTCATGATTTTTCTCCGCTCGCATACTATTTCTGAGGCTTTCGCTACACGGATATACGAGAAATACGGCGACGATACGGTGAATGTCATGCGGACACAGCCCTACCGTCTGATCGAGGATATACGCGGCATCGGTTTCATCAAGGCCGACCAGTTGGCCATGAAAATCGGGCTCGCCACCGATTCGCCCGACCGTATCCGTGCCGGTGTGCTTCACTGCCTGAGCGAGATGGCCGACAACGGGCATGTCTATGCCGAGCGGGAGACGCTTATCGAGACCGCGGTGGAAAAACTCGATCTCGACGCCTCGAAGATCAACGACATGATCGAGCACCTGGCGCAGGTCCGCGATATAGTCATCGAGGACAGTCGCACATATCTTCGCGAACTGTACCGCCGCGAGACTGACCTTGCGGACCGTCTTAAAACGATCCTTGCCCACCCGGGACAGCTGGCAAAGCCGAAGCAGGAGGCTGTCGAGGGCATGATCGCGGACATCGAGAAATCCCGCGGCATTGATTTTGCCGAGAAACAGCGCGAGGCCATCGTGAAATCGGCGCTGTCCAAGGTCATGGTGCTCACCGGCGGCCCCGGCACGGGAAAAACCACGACCGTGCAGGGCATCATCGATATTTTCCGGAAACTGCGGATGCCGGTGCTGTTGTGCGCGCCGACCGGACGTGCCGCGAAACGTCTGTCTGAGTCCAGCGGCATGGAGGCGAAAACGATCCACCGCCTCTTGGAGTTCAACCCCATGAACGGCCGTTTCAACAAGAACATGGGCGAGCCGCTGTCGGCCCACGCGATCATCATGGACGAGGCCTCCATGGTCGACACCGTGCTGATGGATGATTTCCTCAACGCGGTGAGCGACTACACCACGCTGGTGATCGTGGGTGATATTGACCAGCTGCCCTCCATCGGGCCGGGCAATGTGCTCCGGGATATCATCGACTCGCACGCTGTCCCGACTGTCAGGCTCACCGAGATTTTCCGTCAGGCAAAAGCCTCGCGCATTGTCCGTTCCGCACACCTGATCAACCAGGGCAAGATGCCCATGACCGACAACGACCACCGCGGCAATTTCTTCTTCATCCAGGAGACGCTGCCGGTCAAGGTCGCCGAAACGCTGGTGGATATGGTCGCGCGCCGTCTGCCCTCACGCTACGGTTTCGATCCAATCGAGGACATACAGGTGCTGTCGCCCATGCACAAGAGCGAGACCGGCGTGGAGAATCTCAACAATATGCTCAGGGAACGTCTCAATCCGCCGGGTCCGCGAAAAGCCGAGGTCCGCAACGGGTTCAAGCTTTTCCGCGAGGGTGACAAGGTGATGCAGGTCAGGAACAACTACGACAAGCTGGTGTTCAACGGCGATATCGGGCGTGTGGTGCGTATCGAGAAGGGCCCAAAAATGACCGTGCGTTTCGAGAACGAGGTGCTCTACGAGGAGGGCGATCTCGACGAGTTGGTGCCCGCCTACGCGGTGAGCGTGCACAAGAGCCAGGGCAGCGAGTTCCGCTGTGTGGTCATGCCGGTCACCACCCAGCATTTCATCATGCTCAAACGGAACCTTCTCTACACGGCGGTCACCCGCGCAAAAGAAATGGCGGCGCTGGTTGGCGATTTCAAGGCGCTTGCAATCTCGGTCAAGAACGACCAGGTCGCTGAACGTTTCACGAGTCTGAGGGAGCGGTTGAAAGGGTAGGGGGGGGTGCTAATTTTTTTTTAAACAAGTTTTTGCATGTTGGACATTTCATTTTGCTTGTTGAGTAAGTATGAACTCTTATTAGCTTTCTGTTATTATCATAACATTGTGGACAGAACGGGCCATCTTTACTGTTATCATCGTTGGTTGTCCAATAGAGGTTTCTTTCAAAAACAACGTTATTTTTTAGATTTAAAGCGTCTTCGAGTTCTTTGATTTTTGTATCTTTATCAAGTATAACTTCTTGTATTTCAGCCATACTTATTTTTGTATCTGCAAGCTCACTAATGAGTTCTGCCAGCTTCATCTTCATTTCGGCTTCTTGTAAGCTTGACGACGAATCTTTGATGAATTTTGCAAGTTCTGATGCCGTTTTGATGCTTGTAATTGCCGCTGATATTTCTGCTAACATTATTTTTTCTCATTGCTATCGTTGTTATTTGTCGTTGTTTGAATGGGAGGTGATGATGGCTGATTCAGCTGCATTCCTCTGATTTCGCGCGAACCTTCAGGGATAATCGATGGTTGTTGGTTGGTTAATCCTTTTTCGATTGAAATGCTTTTTTCAGAGCTGTTTGGATTATTATGTGTCATTTTATAACTCCTTATTTTAATTGTGAAATACCATATGCTAATACAAGTAATGCAAGTCCTGTGATGTTTGTATAAAAAGCGATAGTGTTGAATTTTTCAATATGATCATTATATTTAGATTTTAATGGCTTAGATAAATTTTCTTGTTGGTAATTTTTGTCAAATTGTGTAATAAAATCTTTGGAAGCATATATACTATACCGAAAAGAATAAAAAATCAAAGTGATAGAAATTGTTAATGAAAGCCAAACAAATAGTAAAATTATATTCAATATTAGGTGATCTTGAAGTCGTTCGCGAATTGTTAGTGAAAAACCAAGAACAGCTGATGAAAAATACAATAAATTTCTGTCGAGAAGTGCTTGTTGTTCTTTATGGTTGTTTAAATAAACCTGCCTATTTCTTATGTACCATTCTTCTAGTTTATCTTTGTCATCCATAATTTGCCTTGCTTGTAAGAATATAGATAAATAATCTATTGTCAATATAAATAATAATCGATTGAGTTCAATAAAAAAAATATTCATGATAAAATAATATATTGTTGTTTGCCAGCCCCTTCCTGCCGCTCCGTGACATTCTCCCCCCCCAAAAAAAGAGGAAACATATCAATAGGAGGGCTTACAAAACCACCGATTTCACCACATATTTTCTTTGAAACTCCTCCCGAATATATTATATACAGTCAGTTAACGTGATTATTCGGAGAATGCGATGCAGCAGACGGTTTACATCTGGTTCAGCATGGTCGCGGTGATGATGACCATGTTTCTTGTCACCGGCGGGACACGTCTCGGTTTCGGCATGTGGTACCTGTTTGTGCCGAAAGACGAGCGTAAATACCTCATACAGGCGATCCATCCGCAGATTGACGGTTCCGCGCTGTGGGTGGTGCTGACTGCCAGCGCCCTGTACCTGTTGTTCCCGCGGATTTACCGCGCGCTGTTCGCCGGATTCTACCCGGTGATCGCCGTGATATTCATCATCCTTGTCCTGAGGATGATCGCGCTGTCGCTCCGCCGTAAATTCGACATGTGGCATTTCGGCTCGCTCTGGGATGTGCTCATCTCGCTGGGGAACCTTCTGCCGCTGTTCATGCTCGGGCTGATAGCGGGCTATATCCTCAAGGGAGTGCCGCTCTACGGCGAGGGGCGTTTCAATGTCAACGTGCTCGGTTATATCAGCCACTATACGATCGTTTCGGGGCTTATCATCGCCTGTGCCAGCGCCGCCTTGAGCTACACCGCGATCGCGTGGAACAGTGACGGCAGGATACGCGGCCATGCCCGCAAGTGGGCGTTCTATTCCGGCCTTCTCATTATCGTGCTCGTGTTTGACCTCAGCCTCTGGAGCCTGCTTGTTTCGCCCTATGTTTCCGAGAGCATCAAGGCGACCCCGGTGTTTTTCATGATACCGGCGACCACTTTCGCGGGGGCGGTCCTGTTCCCGGTGCTGATCTGGAAACGCAGCTACAAGGACGCCTACCTTGTTGCGGCTTTCGTGATGGTGGGGCTTTCGGTTGTCTTTTTCCTCAGCATATTCCCACATCTTCGGGTTATTTTCCAGCGGACAAACACGGCGCCAACGGGACTTATACGCGGCGCGAACAGCGAGTTTTTCCAGGAAATCCTCAGCCAGCGCCGCAAACTCCTACCGGTATACCTGTTCCTCATGGCCGCCACCGTTTTTCTGCAGGTGCGGATGCTCCGTCTCTACCGGCGTTTCGCCCACTGCCCGCTTCCCCACGACGAGTCCGACGAAGAGCTTTTCTGATCGACGCGAGGGAAGAATTTCTTCAGTTCTTCGGACTTGCTTTTGTACTGCTGTACGTTTCTCTTTGTACCCACCTCATTCAGGGGGGGGCTCGGTGAAGTGGAGGTGTGTGATTTTCTGACTCTTGCCCCCTTAATCTCGTCTTCCGCTTTTCTGAAAACCACCACTAAAAAGCATCCGACCCCGCTGATCCTGTCAGCCAGCGTGCAATGGCGCAGCATCGTACAGCGTCTCACTCTGTGCATTCCACATCTGACTAAAAAGCATCCGCTGATGCTTAACAATCATGTAGACAAATATCAGCCGTGTCCTTATATTTCCATTAACTGCAAACAGTTATCATGCGCTTTAATGGGGGGATACCAATGAAGAAAGTGCGCCTGTTCTATCTGTTCGGGATGATGTTGATTGTGTCGCTCGCAATTTTCAGCTGTTCGGATGATGACGGCGGCGGGCCGACCGGCGATGATGGCGGTTCGAACGGCGGTAACGGAGGAGGCAACAGCATTGTCAGCCTCGATGACACACGGGACGCCTACGATACTGTCATGGAATTCGCGGTCGCCAAGCAGATCATGCTGCTGGATTACGCCCGTATCATGACCGACGGCTATAATGCCGGTTTCGCCGAGAACGATCTTGACGAGGAGGATGTGGACGAGCTTTTCGAGAGCATCTACAGCCTCATGGAGTATGAGCAGGATGTCGATGCCGCTATCACGCTGATCGAGAGCGATGCCGCCGCGAAAGCCGCTGGCATGATGGCGGTGGAGGGGCTCGGCAGCGCCATGAAGGATTTTTTCACCTGGGCCTCGGGTTCCGGCACGCGCAACAGGAACAGGATACTGCAGGTTGCCTCGAACATGAGTGAGTCACAGCGCACGTTTCTCTACGACAATCTCAGGCCGAACTGGAAATCGCAGTTCTCCAGTGAGAATGATTTCTGGAAGAAGTTAGAGGACGGCGAGCTTGACATGAAAGCCCCGCAGATGTACAACGATTTCTACCATCTCGACCAGGACAAGTCGGATTTCGGGATCACCGCCGGTGAGCGCGGCCTTACCATACAGAAAATCGCCCACCGCGAGGGCGCCGAGGGTGTCACCAAGGGCGCAAAGCTCATGGTCGAGGTCGTAAAGACTGTCGCGCCCTCCACCGCGAAAGGCATGGAGTATGTCGAGAAGGCGGATGAGTACAAGGAAAAGGCGCAGAAAGCCTATCTCGACCCGACGAATTTCATCAAGGACGAGATCAAGAGCAAGGTCGCGGGCAAGATCGGCGATTTAATCGATGTGGACGGCGCGGTTGATGGCGGGGCGATCTCCGAGGGGCTGGGGACTGCGCTCAAGGCCTCCGCTGACCTCGTTTTCGGGACTGACGATTCCTCGGCACTGGCCGGACAGGGCATTGACTGGGGTATCGCCAAGATCAAGCAGGTGACCGGAAGTGCGACCGGCTCCGATATCGCAGTTGCCCAGGCGGCGACACCGGGGACAGTTCCGGAGGTCGTGCTTGCGAAAGGCTCAAAAGACGAGGACCTCAAGGTTGTGGTGCCCAAGGGCAAATGGAATGTCAAGGTCGTGACCGAGGAGGGCAGGACCGAGGAGCACGAGGACAAGGAGATCGAGAGCGGCCAGGAGACCGAGATCGAGGCGCCGATGACATTTCAGATCACCATCTCACCCGATTCCGATACAGCGGAGGTGGGCAGTGCTGTCAATTTCAGCGCCACGGTCAAGGGAACGCCGCCGGAGGGGGTAACCTACATGTGGACATTCGGCGACAACTCCACACCGATGGGCACGAGCTGGAACGGCGCCATGTCCAAGACCTACCCGAAAGTCGGCACCTACACGGTCAAGGTGCAGCTTCAGGACGAGAACGGCGCTGTCCTTGCGGAGGACACCGCCACAGCTGTAATCACCGATCCCGCCGATACCACGGTGACCTCCTACCTTCACGATCTCAAGTATATGATGATCAGTTTCTCAGCGCCGTTCGAGGGGCCGGACGGTGTCGAAACCCGCTCGATAGTGATCGATACGCGGAACTATTCCGGAACCCTTACCTGGGACGGCCTCTCTTTCAGTGTCAGCTACACCAAGGGGGAGACCACCGGCACGATACGCGGGAAGTTCGCCAACGAAAAGTATAAGATCGAGACGCTCGATATCAGCGAGCACGAGGTCTACGAACACTGGTACTACGAAAACGGATTCCCACTCTATTCCGAGGAATGGATCTACGACAAGGATATCATTGTCAACGATTTCGCCATCGACAAGTACTCCATGTACGGCACCAACGGCCTGACGAAGACGGTGACCGGCTCCGATGTCGGCTCCTATGTCAGTTATGTCAAGTATGTCTCGACCTCGCCCGACCCAGAGGAGGATCCCAAGACATTTTCGACACCCGACTGGAGCAACAAGGAGAATACACCCCAGCTGAAAATCTATTTCTTCGACTAGTATCGGCGGATGCTTTATATTTCTGAGGTGGGTGTGCTGATTGATCCGCTGTTGTTGCTGCGTCGACAACGCTGGCTTGCAGGATCAGGTGGCGGCGGCCACTTTATATTTCTGATATGGGTGTGCCACTTGAGACGCTCTTCAGCCCTGCGCGGCTGAACGCTGGCTTGCAGGATCAGGTGGCGGCCACTTTTTGGTCAGAGGTGAGCGTGCAAAATGATCCGCTGTTGTCGCTGCGTCGACAACGCTGGCTTGCAGGATCAGCATCGGCGGATGCTTTAATCGAAAGAATTCCTCTGACTTAAGTCCTTGATTAAACATGGTATTAAGGCCCCCTTCCTGTCACTTTGTGACATCCTTCCCCCATAGGGGACAGGAGCGCAAGAAGTATCAATACTCCTATAGGGGACACGAAGAGCCGCGAAAGCTCCGGTGTGACAGGTCGCGACGGAAAAGACTGCATCCTGGTACAATCAGTGCCGCGTAAAAGTGTCAGCCGAAACCTTTCCCTCTCCGAAGGGGGACCGGCGAAAGCCGGAGGGGGGATTCTTCTGCAATTTTCAGTCGCAACGGGAATCTCCGGCTTAAGACGGTAGTGGGTGAATATCCGTCACCTTTACAACCGGGCCGCGAGTATGTATATATACAATGCAGCGCTGAAACAGAGTGCTGTGACATTTCCATGAGATACGTTTTCGAGGACGGCGGCGGCAGGCAGTTTCAGATTGTCCCGCTCCTGTTCGATGGGGTGCTGTCCTGGGGATTTTCCCACCATTTCAAGCGGGAGATGCTGTTGTGACCGTTATTGGACGATGTATTCGCGTTCTGTTCCCGATGCTCCTCGCGGGTGTCGTTTTCTGTATTATCGTGGCTCCTGTCGCGGGTGCGGACGAGGCACAGGCGGCTGAGGAATTTTACAACCGTATCAGCGGGAACCCGAATTTCGAGAAATTCCCCAACGGCGAGCAGTTCTGCTGGCATGCCGCCTCCGGGATACACACATTTGTCGAGATGTACGAGGCCACCGGAGACCGTGCCTGGCTCGACCAGGGTGTCCGCTATTACGATTTCCTCGTGGACAGGCTGGCCGAGGGGCCGGACGGCTACAAGGGTTTCATCGGCCCCTATATTTACGACAATAACTATTGGTGCGATGTCCATGTGGGCGATGCCATACTCTGGCGGGGGATTCTCGAGTTCTCGGCGCTGGTGCTTGCCGACAGCGGTCCTTGTGGACAAATACGGCGGCAAAGCCCGTGAATATGCCTCGCTGGCCTCGAAACACTGTATCGAGAAGTGGGACAGCCGCGGCACCTGGCGTGAGGACGGCCCTGCGGGTACCTATGTGTCATTCACGAAATACCTCGCGCCGGGCGATCTCAGCGAGTGGCGTTTCGGCTCAGAGGTCAAGGGCTCGAACCAGTCGCTGCCGTTCAACAAAAACAACGACATGGGGCAGGTCGCGATGCTTCTGCACCGTATAACGGGCGAGGAGTTCTACCGCGACAGGGCGGAGAAGATATTTTTCCGCATGAAACGCCAGTTCCAGTATTTCGACAACCACTATGTCTGGAACTACTGGGAGCCGTTCGGCCCCTGGGATATCGATAAAGAAAAGAACCTGCCCCGTCACTGGGTGGGCGTGCACCCCTACCGCAACTACCAGGCGGGCGAGGTCGAGCAGATACGCGATGCCTATCACAACGGCATCGTGTTCGACAAGAGCGACATCGAGCATATAATCGCCACCAATCTCACTGTCATGTGGAACGGCGACCTGAAGAGCCCCGACTTTGAAAACTCGAATATCACGTTCGTGCCGAAGCGCAAAGTCCCGGAGGGAACTCATTTCACCATGACTGCCGGGACACTCTGGGCCGGTCTTCTCGATTTCGACCGGACTGTCAGGGAACTCTACACGCTTTCTTTCAAGGACAGTGAGGAAAAGAGCCGAAGTCAGGTGATTTTCGAGAATGTCACCAACAAAAACGCACCGGGTTTCAGCCGTAAATATGCCGATGACAGTGTCGAGGTCCCCGCGCTCGAATTCAGCGAATGCCCCTATTTGAACATGGCGGTGCTCATGCCCTCGGTGCTGGAGCGCGGCGGTGAAACGCTTGTGGCCTGCAAGGCATGGGCAGGGACCGGCACGCTGGAAACCTCGCTTTATTCGGCGGACGGGAGCAGGAGAATCTGCGTTCTCGACAGGCGTGAGCTCGAGGGCGGCGGTGACGGGCTCGCGGGGATTGTCATATTCCCGTGGGACGGCACGAATCCTGACAACGGAAAACGTCTCAGCGGCATATACCGTGTTCGCTGGACTTTCAAGGACAGCTTCCGGGAATGCCCCGTAACCGTACGGTAACGACGCTCGGGTTGATTGACAAAACGGGGTTCAGTAATCAGCCTTTCCGCTCCGAAAATCCTTGTTCGCCCGGGGCTTTTCTCAGGGGGATGGGTGCTGTTCCAAGGCCCCATATAATCAGAATGTTATATGTCAGCACGTCGAACAAGGAAATGTCTGAACCGCTGATTGCGCTGATAACTGCTGATAAAAGAATGATAAGAATACAGGAGAATCATAACCCCCTGTCGTTTCACGACATCCCCCTAAAGAGGGGGACAGCCTGCGGCGCTTTGTGTGCAGACTGTCAACAAATCGCTGACCTCATCACCCAGCGTTCGGCTTCGCAGAGCTGAACAGCGGATCAATCTGAACACCTCTCGAAGAAATATAAAGTGGCTATGCCACCTTGTGGAGAGGGGTTTGGGGAGAACCGGGAAGTGCCGGTTCTTCCCAATGAGCGCCAACTGTCGGTCCGAAAGGACCGACAGGTCAGTTACAAAGTGGCCGCCGCAACCTGATCTCACCTCACAGCGTTCGGCGACGAAACGCCGAACAGCGACTCATTCAGCACATTCCCATCTGAAAAATAAAGGGTCCGCCGACCCCTAACGGCTTTTGAAACCTTCATAGAGCCCGATTTTCTCGAAGGGTATCGGCTGGAAATCGACCTCCGAGGCGGGGGAGCCTGCCGTGAAACTGAAATTCTCTTTGGCGACATCCACAAAGCCGGGATTGCCCTGCATGATCCTGTTGCCGGTGCCAGTCAGCTGTTTCACCACCTTATCGTTGTCAGCGCCGAAATCCTCATGATGGGAATAGACTTTCGGGTCCTCGCCGCGCATGTGGCGGCTCAATATCGTGTCATCCGCGATGAGGTTGCCGCTGACGGCGACGAGGTCGAGCTCGATCCCGTCATTGAGATAGAGGAACTCGCTTCCCCACGAAATATTGTTACGGACAACATTGTTCTTCGGCACCGCCGGATCGTCATCGAAAAGTGTCAGCAGTTCGGGATATTTCTCGCTGTAGGGCGGCTCGCGGTAGTTCATTGCCTCCATGTAGTTCAGAAGGTGCCTGTCGTAATTGGGGTGCTTTGTGTTGAAATATTTGGTGGCCCATGTCAGGCCGCGGGCATCGATCTGCACCGAGGGGTCACATTTGACGAAGATGTTGTTTTCAATGGTATTATCGCGTCCGCCGCCGACAAGAACTGCTCGTGCTATATCGTAGAATATATTACCATAGATCATTGTGGCGCTGGTGAAAT
This sequence comes from Candidatus Latescibacterota bacterium, assembly GCA_963668435.2. GTDB lineage: Bacteria > Latescibacterota > Latescibacteria > Latescibacterales > Latescibacteraceae. Next base: position 766,977 of record CAXXSC010000008.1, on the reverse strand, counting down.
CGTCCAGATACACCGGCATGGCGCCGAACTCGCCCGGCCCGTGGATGTGGTGGAAGTAGTTGTAACGTATGATGTTATCGCGGCAGCTGTAATCGCGTCCCGTGTAGAACGCGCCGACATCGCCGGTCTCGAGTGCGATATCGTAGACCTCGTTGTACTCGAGGATATTGTCGTTGCCGCCGAACCAGACACCCGCATGGGGAGCGTCGTGTATTTCGTTGTGTGACAGTGTGTTCGCGACACCGTAGAGGTTGATCGCCGGGCCGATGCGGTTGATGATGTTGTAGTGGTGAAGGTGGTTGTTGTCGGCGAAATTATAGCCGGGGGTCAGCGTTTTCCTGTCGCCGCCGGCAACACCGATGCAGGCTGATGCCACATTGTATATTTCGCAGCCGGAGATGCCGTTGTATGTGCCGCCGGAAACCGATGCCGGTGTGCCGCCGATGTTGCGCATGGTGCATTCGGCGATAAGGTTATAAGTGCCGCCGCTGATGATGACCGCCGCGCCCCGGTAGCCCTCGAAAAGGAAACCGCGGATGGTGACATGCTCGGTGTTTTCGCATTTGATGCCGGGATATTCCGCAATCGAGGCGAGGACATTGCTGTCGGTTATGGTCGAGGGCGGCCAGAAATACAGGAGGCCGTTCTTCCGGTCGATATAGAACTCGCCGGGGTTGTCGAGCCCCTCCAGGACATTGCGGAAATAGAAACGCTGGCCCGCCCTGTAGCCGTAGAAATGGTAGGGCTCCTTGAGGTGGATGATGCCTTTTTCGGCGTCGATGCTTTCCAGCTCCTGGAACCCGTCACGCCAGTCCCAGTACCAGTAGCCGTGCAGGATCATGTTCTCGACTGCCGCGGGCGACCAGCTTTTTGGGCCGTCGTCATCGAACACCAACTGTGCCGAATGCTGGCCCACTGTGGTGCCGTTGGCATCACGGGTGCGCGGATCGCCCTCGATGCGGTTGTTCCTGTCAAGCGGCACATCCTTGACAATAAGCCATTTGCCCGAGTCGGGATACTGGGCCAGTGTCATGTATTCGCTGTCGAAAAAGAGGTCGAGCATGGTGCCTGACTGGGCGTTGATGTTCTCGTAGCCCTCGATGCCCAGCGCCTTGAGGTTGGCCCGGACGACATGGTCACGGGCCTCGGCGCTCAGACGGTCCAGAATCGCGGGATCGGTGACAGCCTCGAACTCGTTCAGTGTCCGTCCGCCGGAAAATGTCACGGTCTCGCCGGGGTAGGAGCGGTAGGCGACCGGCGACTCCTCTGTCCCGGAATCCTCGGCGCTGAGAAGAAACGTCTCGCTGTAATTGTAGGTTCCCTCGCGGACAAAGACAGTGATGCCGCCTTCGGGGAGCCCCTCCGAGGCCTTGAGCGCCCGGATTCGGTCACGGGCCTCGAACAGGGTGGCGAGCGGCTTGCCGATGCTGCCGGGATTGCTGTTGTCGCCATCGGACGCGACATAGATGTTGGGGTCTTTGCCTGAAGAGCACGAGAGGGAAAGCAATAGGCTGACGAGCAACAACGGTCTGAACAGAGTATTCATATGATCCTGCTCCGGATGAGATTATTGTGATGTAGTATTTATCGTTGAAAAAAGAATAACGTAAATCGAGTGGCTAAACAAGTGGATTCTGCATCGGCGGATGCTTTATGGTCTGATGGCAGTATGCAGATTGAGTCGCTGTTCGGCTCTACGAAGCCGAACGCTGGGGGGCAGGGTCACCGGGTCGGCGGATGCTTTATGGTCTGATGGCAGTTTGCAGAGAAGACAGGATTCAGGAGTCAGGATTCAGAAGACAGGAGTCAGAAGACAGGAGAAGCCCATAATCCCCGGCCCCTTCCCCCCAGAGGAGGGAAGGGGGGGAAAGACTGTCCAGCGGCAGATATTATAAATGAAAGCATCCGTTGATGCTGATCCCACCATCCAGCGTACGGCGGCGTAACGCCGTACAGCAGTTCCACCTGCACACCCATCACAGAAATATAAAGGGTCCGCCGACCCCCAGCGTTGTCGACGCAGCGACAACAGCGAATCAATCTGCACAACCCTTACAGAAATATAAAGTGGCCTCGCCACCTTCCGGAGGGGTTTCAGGGGAACCGGGAAGTGCCGGTTCACCTGGTGACAGAGGGCTGGCCGGTCGGAAGACCGGGCAGGTTCAGTAAAACAATGCGGCGCTAAGGCCGGGATAATCGTGCACACAAAAAAGAGCAGGGCTTATGATGCCCCGCTCTTTTGCTGTATTCTGTATTCTGACTACTGAATCCTATATTCAAACTACTTCACAATCGCGATTCCCAGTTTCGTGCCCTGGATTTCGGCGTCCTCGGTGTAGAAAGACTCCGTGGGGGCATCGAACGCGAGGTCGGTGGCGAGCACCTCGGCCTTGATGAAATCGCTGTGGGCCTCGGCTGCCTCCTTGAGGTCGCCATCGGTGACAAGGCTCAGGCCGATACGTTCGTCGGGGATAAGGTCGGCCTCGCGGCGGGCGTTCTGCACCAGGCGGATGATGTCGCGGGCAAGGCCCTCGAGCTCCAGCGCCCGGTTGATGGTGAGATCGAGGCAGGCGAACAGGCCGCCGTCCGACATGCAGGCGTGGCCCTCCTGCGCATTGATCCTCAGCTCGTACTCGCTCTCCGCGATCTCCACGCCGTTGGCGGAAAGGACACCGTCCTCGCGGATATCGACATTGCCGGAGCGGATACTGGCCATGACATCCTTCATTTTCTTGCCGAGACGGGGGCCGAGAACGCGGGCGTCGATAATGATCTCCTGCGTGCCCATCTCGCCGACATCGTCGGTGAACGCCACGGATTTAACATTGAGCTCGTCCATGATGATATCGGTATAGTCCTCGGCGAGATGCGCCTCGTTACCGGCGAGCATGACCTCGGGCAGCGGCTGACGGACACGGACACGTGCCTGGTTGCGGACCGCGTGACCGAGGGAGCAGACACGGCGGACAACATCCATTTTCGAGAGGACATCGGCGTTCATGGTCAGTTCCTCCGCTGTGGGCCAGTCGGAGAGATGCACGCTGCGGCCGCCGGTGAGGTTACGGTAGATCGCCTCTGAGGTGAACGGCAGGAGCGGCGCGGCCATGCGGGAGAATGTCACCAGCACCGTGTAGAGCGTGTCATAGGCATCCTTCTTGTCCGTGTCGGACTCGCTTTTCCAGAAACGGCGGCGGTTGCGCCTGATGTACCAGTTGGTGAGAATCTCCAGGAAATCCTCGATGACAGCGCAGGCGGTGGGGATATCGTAGATGTCCATCGCCGCGGTGACTTTATCGAGCGCCTCGGAGAGTTTCGAGAGGATATAGATGTCCATCTCGTGTTTCGAGGCGGTGCTCACCGAGGGCTTGTAACCGTCGATATTGGCATAGAGCACGAGGAAATAATATGAGTTCCAGAGCGGCGAGAGCGCGGCTTTCTGGGCCATGGAAATATTCTTGCCGTCCTTGTCGATATTCATGTTGCCGCCGCGGAGGATGGTGTTGCTCATCATCGCCCAGCGGAGTGTGTCCGCGCCGAGGCTGTCGAAAATCTCCTCGAGGGGCGGATAGTTACGGTAGCGTTTGGACAGTTTCTGGTTGTTCTCGTCCAGCACGACACCGTGGCAGATGCTGTTGAGGAACGCGGGCTTGCCGAACAGCGCTGTCGAGAGGATGGTCATGGTGTAGAACCAGCCGCGGGTCTGCGCGACATATTCCACGATGAAATCCGCCGGGAAATTCTTCTCGAACCAGTCCTTGTTCTCGAACGGGTAATGCACCTGGGCGTAGGGCATGGAGCCTGACTCGAACCAGCAGTCGAGCACGTCCTCGACACGTTTCATCGTGCCGCCGCATTTGGCGCAGGGGCGTGTGAGCTCGTCGATCATCGGGCGGTGAAGGTCCTCGACTTTCGTGCCGAACGCCTCCTCCAGCTCCGCGATGGAACCGTAGACCTCGCGATTCTCGCAGTCCGCGTTATCACACTCCCAGACCGGGAGCGGCGTGCCCCAGAACCTGTTGCGGGAGATGGACCAGTCGCGGGCATCGGCGATCCAGCGCCCGAACTGGCCGTCCTTGATGTGGCCGGGAATCCAGTTGATCTCCTTGTTGGCCTCGAGCATCCTGTCCTTGAACTCGGTGACTTTCACGTACCATGAGGGCAGCGCGCGGTAGATCAGCGGCATGTCGCAGCGCCAGCAGTGCGGGTAGTTATGGTCGATGGTGTCCTGACGGACCAGTTTGCCCTCGTCGCGAAGACGCTTGATGATATCCTTGTTGGTGTCGAAGACGTGACGGCCCTCGTAGTCGGGGACACGCTTGTCGAAACGTCCCTGCAGGTCGATCGGCGCGATAGTCTCGATACCGTTGGCGTCGCAGAGTTTCTGATCGTCCTCGCCGAAACCGGGCGCCATATGGACAACACCGGAACCGTCCTCAGTAGTGACAAAATCGCCCGCCATGATCCTGAACGCGTTCTCCGTGTCCTTGAAATAGTCGAAAAGCGGCTGGTAGGAAAGGCCGACAAGCTCGCTGCCTTTGACAGTCCTGACCTGTTCCATGCCCTCCAGCTGTTTCTTGTAGGCCTCCGCGCGGGCCCCGGCGAGAAGGAAATGTTTCCCGTCCGTGTCCTTATAGAGCACATACTCGATGTCCTTGCCCACGGCGATACCGAGGTTGGACGGCAGTGTCCACGGCGTGGTGGTCCATACCAGGAGGGATGTCCCCGCCGGGAGGAGCTCGTTATCCTTAAGGCTGAACAGGACAGTGACCGCCGGGTCCTGTTTCGGGCGTGTGGAGTTGTCGATACGGGTCTCGAAGTTCGACAGCGGTGTCTCACAGCGTGAGCAATAGGCCAGCACGCGGCTGCCCTTGTAGACCAGCCCCTTGTCGTGGAGGGTCTTGAACGCCCAGAGGACGCTTTCCATGAAATCGCGGTCGAGAGTCTTGTAATCGTTCTTGAAGTCGACCCAGCGGCCCTGACGGTTCACCGCGCCCTCCCACTCGTCCACATACTTGAACACGAGGCGCGAGCAGCCCTCGTTGAACTTGTCGAGGCCGTAGTCCATGATCTGGTTGCGGCCCGAGATGCCCGCCTCTTTCTCCATCTCCATCTCCGCCGGGAGACCGTGGCAGTCCCAGCCGAAATTACGCGGCACATGGTAGCCCCGCATGGTCTTGTAGCGCGGCACAACATCCTTCACGAAACCGGTCAGCACATGACCGTAATGCGGAAGGCCGTTGGCGAAAGGCGGCCCGTCGTAGAACACGAAATCCTTCTTGTCCTCGCGGAAACGGACGCTTTCCTCGAAAGTGCCATCCTGTTTCCAGTAGTCGAGGACGCTTTCCTCCATCTTCGGGTAATCCGGTCTGGCCTCGACCGGCTCGAACACGTTTTTTTTCTCGTTGTCGGAATGATTGCAGTCACACACGGTGATTGTAACTCCTGGTCTATGGGGGTGGGTCTTGATATGTCAGTAGAGATATGGAATCTATTAATATAATGAATGGGAGGTGGAGGTGCAAGGGGGAGGGGGGATCAGGATTCAGGATTCAGAATGAAAAGAAGGGGAAGGAAAAGAAAAATGAAAACCGCAGAGACGCAAAGGCGCGGAGGGAGGGGCTCAAAAAAAGAGAAGGATATGAAAAAAATATTGACAAAATATTAAAAGGGGTGTACAATAGTTAATTGTAAAATGAAAATTCATATATGTAATCTTAAAAGGAGAAAATTATGCCGTTTGAGTTTTCTAATATGAGGCTCCATAGAATAATTGTGCATCAAATTTTTAAACGTGATGAAAATGGAAACGTACAAGAACCACACTACAGTAGAGAATTAACAGAATTGGACCAAAGTGGTTTAAATGCTCTTCAAGAAAGAATTGTCGATGCGATTGGTGACGATTCACATTCATTGGAAATGCATATCAATGATAGTGAAACAAATAGCACATTTGATATTTGTAGTTCATTAATTGATATGAATACTGATGATTTTATTAACTCGTCAGTAAGGATACCACAAAAGCTTGCGAATGCTCAAAATTCCAGAAGAATACCTGGTGGAATAGTATTAATTATTACAGGCCTAATAGGAGCTGAAAATAATAGGTTTATTGGAATAATAAAAGCAGAAATACATAGCGGGTTTACCGTAAATGAAAGGCAGTCAAGTATTAATTTAAATTATTTGTCACAATTATTGTTAACACCTCAACAAAAATTTTACAAAATTGGTATTTTTGTTGAAAAAAACAACGATCTGCCAGAAGGCGAGGAACGAGTACCAGAAGATTTTAAAGTTTTTGTATATGATCACAACATGTTGAGAAATGAAACAAGACAGGCTGCCAGATACTTTTATGAGGCGTTTTTAGGTTGCACTATTTCGTCAACAGATAGGGCAATGACAAGAAGTTTTTATACTTACACTAAAGAGTATATTAATAATTTAAATGTTACAGATGAGGATAAAATTGATTTAAACACAAGTTTATATACGTACTTAAAAGTATCGCAAGAAAACTTAGTGGAGACAAATACTTTTGCTGATTTATATATAGATGATGAATATAAAGATGAGTATTTATCGTTTATGGAAGAGAAAGAAGTGCCATCAAGAGGTTTTGCCAAAGATTTGCATTATATTGTTTCCAAGTTAAGACGGAGACGAATTAAGTTTTCATCTCGAGTTCAAATTATTGCCCCTTCTGATGACTTTAGCCAGCTGATACAAGTAGTAAATTCAAATAATGATGAAACTACTTTAACTATAAAAGGTCATATAGATAAGGAAGATTAATGACAGAGAAAGAATTAAAGGAGAGATATTTATCTGAAATTGAAATGTTCCGTATTTGGGGTGATATTGTTAACAACAGTATCCAGGAAGGATTGATATCTAAATATAAAATTATGGATATTAATAATTTTTTAAAAATTGCCCCAATCCCACGAGTAAAGGATGTTAATTCACTGATTCGAAAAGCATTCTATATTGGGAAAAAATATAAAAATGCTTATGTAGATATAACAGATAAAGTTGGGGTAAGATTTATTGTATTGTTGATAAATGAAATCGAATTGGTCAAGAATATTGTTGAGGAAAATAGCTTATGGTCTTTTTCGAAAGATGTCGATTTTGAAGATGAAAAGAGAAACAAGCCGTTAACTTTTAATTATCAATCAGTACATTATATAGTAAGATGTAAAAAAAATTTTCTTGTTAAGGAAAAAAGCGTTATTATACCAAAAGGCACACCATGTGAAATACAAATTCGAACTTTACTTCAACATGCTTATTGTGAATTATCTCATAAATACATTTATAAATCAAACTCTGAGATACCACCAGTCGTAACTCGTTCACTTGCTAAAAGTGTAGCTTTTATTGAAACAACAGACAATATATTTGATAATGTTAGTGACAAACTCATGGAGCAAAATAGAGAAATAATCAATTATTTCAATGGATTAAGTCATATCTTTGCTGAAATAATTGACAAACCTTCGGAAGTAAAGTTCAATTATTATATTTTAGAGTCTTGTAAGGACGTACTTCAAGGTGTGGATGTAAATGAAATCAGACGGTTTGTTAAAACGCATGAGCAAATTGAAAGAATTATTAGTAGCAAACAAGAAGATAAACTGATTTATAAGCAACCCGTCATATTACTTATTTATTTTTTGATTAAAACGAGAAGTCGAAAGTTAAGGCAATGTTGGCCACTGACCTTTGATGAGTTGAAGCCGTTATATACTGACATGGGTAAACGCTTCAGGTAGCACTTCCTCTCAGCCCCAATAAAAAACCAACCCTCGTTTCATTTATTCCTTGACAAGCCCAGTGAAAAGTGTTATATTTCCTCTCGGAAATGAGCGCAATACTACATATTTTTTTGCCTAAACACCAAACGTACGTTAGGTTTGTGTGCTTTTTGCTGACGACGGGTTTTTTTTAATCTTCCATCATTCTTGCAGCAGTTAATCAGAGACAACCCCCCTCGGCTTCGCCGTGTCCCCCCCTGAATGAGGGGGGATGCCTGCGGCGTTTGAGGTGGCACTTTAAACCTCTTTTGCCGCGATAGCGACCGCCCCCTTTTGTGGGGTGGAAGTCGTTAAACGACAGGGGCTTATCTTTTAACCTGCCCCCTTTGGGGGAAGGTGTCACGAAGTGACGGAAGGGGGCTTCTCGGCTTGGCACTTGCCACTTACTAATTGTTACTTAACAACTTACATGCGACTGAAAAGGAGAATGCACATGCAGGAACAGCACTTGCCATCAGCAGCGGATATCGAGCGGGCGGTCGTTGGCGCAATGTTCATCGACCCTGGGCGTACAATCGGGAAAGTGGGGAACGCAGGCGGCAAGGAGCTGTTCCTGAACACTGCTAACGCCTTGATTTATGAGGCTTTGGACTACATGCACGAGGAGGGGCAGGTGATCGACCAGCTCACCGTGGAGGAACGTCTCAAATGCACCGGCATGCTCAAACAGGCGGGCGGATGCGCCACGATCACCGCGATAATCAATGAGTGCGCCAGCGCGGCGAACATCGACAGCCATCTCGCGATACTGCGGGATAAACTGTTCCGCCGCAAGCTGATACGCATCTCGGATAGGATGGAGGCGCTCTGCCAGACACCGGGCATGTCCACGGCGGAGATCAGCGAGGACATCCAGGACCGTCTCGCCGAGTGCCGCGCGCTCTCCGAGGGGAGAGAGAGGACACTCACCGAGCAGGTGCGGGAGTGGGCAAGTGTAACAAAAGGTAACTTTTTAGTAACAGATTGTTACAGAGACCTCCATATAGTAACAAAAAGTAACAAAGCTGCGGTGAGAGTCACTCTCGGCAGATTAGTCGAGGAAGGCATCATCGAGCGTATTATCGGAAAACACGGCCAGTACCGCCGCATCGAGGGCGACTGCGAGAAAATGGACTGGAAAAACGCCTCGATGGACACCGTGAATTTCAGCTGGCCGGGCGGGATAGAGCGTTTTGTCTCGCTCATGCCGGGCAATGTCGTGCTGATCGCGGGGGAGCCCAACGCCGGGAAGACCGCGTTTCTGCTCAACACCGTGCTGATGAACATGGCCCGCCACGAGATACACTATTTCAGCAGCGAAATGGGGGCGTCCGAGATGAAAAAACGCCTGAGCGCGTTCAGCCTTTCGCCCGACGACTGGCGTTTCACCCCGTGGGAGCGGAGCGGCGATTTCCACGATGTCATCCGTCCGGACGCTGTCAATATTATCGACTACCTCGAAATTCACGAGGATTTCTACCGTATCGGCGGGCAGATCAAGCGCATTTTCGACCGTCTCGGCAACGGTCTCGCGATCATCGCCATCCAGAAAAACCGCAAAACCGACATGGGTCGCGGCGGCATCACCACCCTCGAAAAACCACGCCTCTGCCTCTCGATGAAACCGGGCGAGCTCCGCATTGTCAAGGGCAAGTCCTGGGTGGGGACAACCAATCCCAACGGACTTTCAAGCCGTTTCACACTGTCGGGCGGCGCGCGATTCAATTTCGACTCCTGGGGTGGCAGGGCCACTTTATAGTCTGCGAGGGCTGTGCAGATTCTAAATCTTTTTTGTCGCGTCAGCGACTGCCAAAAGGCGGGGGGGCTTTAAAGCATCCGCGGATGCGGGCTGCCACACAGTGGCGGGGGTATCTTATGCCTCCTGTTTTCTCCCCATATTCATCCCGGAAATATAAAATGCCCTCGGCACCGCCGCCCCCTGTGTTCACTGTTTTGGGACTTGATAATTGCATTGGAATATGTTATATTTATAATCTACCTTTTTTGCGATGGAGTGAATGCGTGGAACACTGTAATGTATCGATCTATCCTGATAAAAAACTATGTGTTTGCATAGCCTTGATAGATACTGTCAGCGCTGAGGAACTGCTTGAATGCGCCATACATGCTGTCCGTGACAATGAACACTGGCGGCCTGGTTACGATCAGATTTTCGACTATCGAAATCTGAAAAATATCACCGGTCTGGACTATATGAAATCGTGGAGCATTGCCGAAAAGGTCAATGCCATCGATAAGGGCCTTGGGCGCGGCAGGAATGCTCATATCTGCTCGACCGACATGCAGTACGGCATGGTCCGCCAGTGGATGTGTATGCGGAAAAACGAGGGGCAGGCTCAGGTGTTCCGCACTGTCGCGGAGGCCTGCGACTGGCTCGGTATCGAAAATCCTTCAGAGGTCGGTTTTTTGCCGGACTGTGGAGCTGACTGATGAAACCATATGATATAACGATATATCCTGAGAAAAAACTGTGTGTTGCCATCGCCCGTGTCAAGACGATGACTGCCGAGGAGCTTATCGAATCCTCCATCCTCGCTATTCTTGATCACGAGGACTGGCAGCCGGGTTACAGGCAGCTGTTCGATCACAGTATTGTTGAAACTGTCACTGAGATGACCTATCTCAAATCAATCACCCTGGCTGAAAATATCACCGCTCTCGAGGAACGTATCGGGCGCGGCAGAAAAGCCCATATCTGCACGAGTGACATGCAGTACGGGCTTGTCCGTCAGTGGTCGCTGGTGCGGAAAATCGAGGATATCGTACAGGCGTTCCGCTCGGTCAAGGAGGCCTGCGCCTGGCTCGATATCGACAACCCCTCGGATGTCGGCCTCTTCTCCGGCGACTGACAGCGTTTCCTTTTCACCCCGCTCAACTATTGACCGCCCACACCCCTCTCAGAAATATAAAGTGGCCGCCGCCACCTGAACTCACAATCCAGCGTTCGGTTTCGCAGAGCCGAAAAAGGAAATGTCTGAACCGCTGATTGCGCTGATTAAATGATAAAAATACAGGAGTCAGAATACAGGAGAAGACCCCTGACCCCCGGCCCTTTGAGTTCTGATTCGTTGTTCCACTTGATACGCTGTTGATGCTACGTCGACAACGATGGATTGTATAATCTCCGTAACTGAAAAAATATGCCGTAAAAATCGGGAGACGGCTTTTACGGAACTGGTGATCCCGCGATCGAAGGCCAGGGATGTTTCACAACCCTGGCCGGTCTTTTTTTAACGGACAGAAATGAGTCAAAATTCCTTATTTGCCATTCCAGGTAAAAATGCTGACATCGCCGGGAGTGATGACCGCGTCATAATGAAAGCTGTCAAGCGGGTGGATACTGCCTGTTTTGTCGACAGTTTTGACCTGTGATCCCTTTTCTGTACCGATATGAACTTTCATGTCGCCTTCAAGGCTGAAATTGACGATCACGAGGAATTTACGGCGCCCTTTTTCAAGCCAGGAAACGATCGCCTCCGTATTCTCGATATCGATATCCGTAAACGGGGACATGATCTTTAAAGGTTTCGTGCCTGTTGAGGTGACATTGCCGGCACGTCCGACATGGATGACTTTCGATCCGGCGAAAACACCCGCGAGGTTGCGGATCTCTGCGTTCATCTTTTTCACCCTGTCATATACAACAGACTTTTCACCATTGATATCGATGGGCCCGTCATGGAATTTATGACGTGAGCTTTTTATTGTCCAGTATCTGTAATACTGAATTCCCTGCGCCCCGTAGGCGAGATTGCTGTAAACCTGGAGCCTGAGATGAGCTAACGATGGCACAGGATAGTCGCGATGCGCCAGCGACAGGGCGAAAGCCCAGAACGGATATCCCGTTTCACGCGATTTTTCAGATATTATTTCGAGGTTTTCGCTCCATTGCGGGCGGAGACCTTCTGTGGTGATCGGATAATGGTCGAATGATAACAGTTTGATCGGGACCGTTTCGACGAACAAATCCACGTATTCCCGGTATGTTTCGATGCCCAGTTGTTTCGGTGTCGCGCGGCTCGGGAACAGGTTGATATAATAGATATGCTCATCGTCGACCGCCCGAACGCGCCGAACCTGTTCCGCCAGTCTCGGGAAATCCTCGATGTCCGGCTCGTCGCGAAGATTGTAGCCTGCAAGTGCGGGATGATCTTTAAAACGCCTGATTATACCCTCGGGATCTGAGCGAAGTTCGTTGGTGCGCGGCAGCAGCTTGATGCCTGCGGCTTGTGCTATATCGAGCGCTTTGGCCACCGTATCGGCATCCCGGAAATGAGTGAAACTGTGGGTGAATCCCGCCTCTGCAAGCTCCTTGTAGCGTGGAAGGGTCGTTTCATCCGCCGGTGGGCCGCCCCACGCCATTATCGGTATAAAATCGCCGGGGCCGCTTATATTTTCTGCCCGGGCCCGTATCTGGCAGGAAAAAGCCAGTGCCGCGGTGAAAAGTATCAGTGATTTCCGGAAACACTCGCTCATTTCAGCCTCCCTTACGTGTCTATCCGTAATACTGCCGCCATTTCAAATTAAAACGGGATCGTGTCTTTCCTGACGCTCTTGCTGGAGGGGATTGTGATATTTATATATAGTGTTGCGGCAAGGTGAATGCTAATTCTTTATTCGGTTACTTGCTCCATGATTTTCTCTTTTCTCTCAGCCGCTTTTTCCTCGCCGAACAAGGAAATGTCTGAACCGCTGATTGCGCTGATAACCGCTGATAAAAGAATGATGAAAATACAGGAGAAGCATAACCCCCTGTCGTTTCACGACATCCCCCTAAAGAGGGGGACAGCCTGCGGCGCTTTGTGTGCAGACTGACAATATGTCAACAAATCGCTGACCTCATCACCCAGCGTTCGGCGACGAAACGCCGAACAGCGGATCAATCTGAACACCTCTCGAAGAAATATAAAGTGCCCTCGGCACTAGGGGAGTTGCCTGATCCTGATACGTTTGAATTCCAGGGGTGAGCCCTCGCTTTCGAGACAGAGATGCCCTTCCGAGGGATCTGCGCCGTTGCCGCCGGAGACCTCTCTGCCGTTGACCCAGAGCCTGATCTCGCCATTGATCGCCCTGACATAATAGCTGTTCCACTCGCTGATCCCCTTGCTCCGGTTCTCGGAGGGGAAACTCCTGCGGCCGTCGGGCGAAAGCGGCGGGAACGGGTTGAGCTTCGAGCTGCCCACCGCGAAAATGTCGCCGTTGGTGGAGAACCAGTCGCCTTTCTTGCCGGTTGAGCTCTCGTAGAAATCGGTGTAGCCGTGGTCGAGCATCTGCACCTCGATTCCGGTTTTCGGAAGTTCTCCGGGTTTGAGATTCTTGAGCGCTTTCATTGGCACCCATGCGAAAATACCGGAGTTGCCCGCTTTTTTCAGGTGCCGCCACTGGGCGACCAGCTCGAAATTTTTGAACGTCTCTTTCGTCCGCATCACGCCGATCGGAATGCCGCTGCAGGAGAGAATATCACCGTTCCACACCCAGGTGTCCTCCTCGCCGTTGACCGGTGCGAAATCCGCCTCCGTCAGTGTCCGCCAGCCGTCGCCCTCGCCGTCGATCGTGGCGTTGATAAAATCCTGAGCCCATGTTCCCGCCGCGAACGCGAGCAGTGCCCACAAGGCAGTGAGCGTGAGCATGAGACTGCGTCTTCCGTGAAAAGCCGCTGTTTTCCGCATGATATCTCCCCCGTGAATGTGTGATCGATCTGTCCGAACCGTATGAATGTAGTGTATGTATGTCCGGCGTTCCCGGCAAGATATTTAATATGAAAACAGGAGTCAGGATACAGAATTCAGGATTAAGGAGAAAAGAAAGACCCCCCGCCACTTTGTGGCAGCCCCCCTGAAAGAGGGGGCGATCGCTATCGTGACAAAAGACTTATACAGTGCCACTTCAAGCGCCGCAGGCTACCCCCCTCTGTAGGGGGGATGTCGTGAAACGACAGGGGGGTGTCTTTCCGTTGATCTCACTCCCCAGCGTTCAGCTTCGCAGAGCTGAACAGCGAATCAATCGGCACATCTCTCGAAGAAATATAAAGTGGCTATGCCACCTGATCTCACCTCACAGCGTTCAGCTTTGCAGAGCTGAACAGCGAATCAATCGGCACATCTCTCGAAGAAATATAAAGTGGCTATGCCACCTTGCGGAGAGGGGTTTGGGAAGAACCGGCACTTCCCGGTTCTTCCCAATGAACGCCAAATGGCGGTCCGAAAGGACCGGCAGGTCAGTAAAAAAATGGGTCCGCCGACCCCCGCTGGCACTTAGGTCTTGCCCACAAGCTACCTCTGCCATTACATTGAATATTTTGGGAGCGCCGGGTTCGGTGTGATCGGGTACGGTGGATTCCGGACTGCAACCAGTGAAGGGGGAATATTCATCGATGAAAAGTGTAAGACGAATGAAAACAATACTATCGGCATTTGGCATGATTGCGCTGGGCCTTGTGTCACTGCTCATGACTGTCGGCTGCGGAACGAATTCCGCGCCGAACTGCCAGCTTGCGAAAGAGTTCAAAACGCCGCCTGTGACCGCACGCCCCGGCGTGTACTGGTATTTCATGGACGGCAACCTGAGCCGCGAGGGCATGACAAAAGACCTCGAGTCCATGAAAGCGGCGGGGATCGCCAGCGCAATTTTCCTTGAGGTCGGCATCGGTGTCCCGCGCGGGCCGGTGGATTTCATGAGTGAGGAGTGGCAGGAGCTTTTCGTCCACGCTGTCCGCGAGGCGGAACGTCTCGGCATCAGGATTGTCATGGGCGCCGGCCCCGGCTGGTGCGGAAGCGGCGGTCCGTGGGTGCCTGCGGAGGAGTCCATGCAGCACCTCGTTTTCAGCGAGATAGAGCTCGGCGGCGGCCGCAAACACACGGTCACACTGCCTGTCCCCGAACAGCGCAGCACCCCCTGGCACACCATGAAAGACCCCTACTATAAGGATATAGCTGTCCTCGCTGTGCCCCGCTCCGCGAAACCGGTGATCGAGGACATCAACGAGAAAGCCCTTTACGAGCGCTATCCCTACTCCTCGTGGGCGGATGGCGTCAAACCGTTCCTGCCTGCGCCGTCGGACTATGTGACTCTGCCGGAAGAAAGCACCCTCGACAGCGATCAGATACTGGATATCAGCGATAATCTCAGTGAGGACGGTGTCCTTGCGTGGGATGCCCCGACGGGTGACTGGACAGTGATCAGGATGGGGCTCAGGGTGACCGGCGCCAGCACGCGACCCTCGCCTCAGCCGGTGATCGGCCTTGAGTCCAACAAGCTCGACAGCGAGGCGTTCGCCAATCATCTCAGCCACTACACCGATATCCTGCTGGAGAAAACCGCGCCCCGCAAGGAGGGTGTCGGCTGGACAGGATTCCACATCGACAGCTGGGAAAGCGGCTCGCAGAACTGGACAGACACTATCGAGAACGAGTTCCGTGAGCGCCGCGGCTATGAGCTCGCGCCCTATCTCGCTGCCTACACGGGCCGCGCGGTTGGGAGCCTCGAGATCAGCGAGCGTTTCCTCTGGGACCTCCGCAAGACCTGCCAGGAACTTCTCCTCGAGAACCACGCCGAGTTCGCCAAAGAGTACGCTCACAAGCACGGCCTGGAACTGACAATCGAGCCCTACGACATGAATCCGGCGGGCGACCTCGATCTCGGCGCTGTGGCCGATGTCATCATGGCGGAGTTCTGGAGCCGCCGCCACGGTTTCGACACGCATTACGCTGTCCTGGAGGCGACCTCGATCTCACACATCAGCGGACAGCCTGTTGTCGGCGCTGAGGTCTTCACCTCCGACAACAGCGAGGCGTGGCAGGAGTACCCGTGGTCCATGAAAGACCAGGGCGACTGGGCGCTCGCGATGGGCGTCAACCGTTTCTTCTACCACACGTTCGCACACAAGCCGCTGGGCGACCAGCACCGTCCGGGCATGACAATGGGCCCCTACGGCGTTCACTGGGACCGCGGCCAGACATGGTGGCCGATGGTCTCCGCCTACCACGGCTACATCAGCCGCTGCTCGCACATGATGCAGCAGGGGCAGGTGGTCGCGGACATTCTCTACCTGACCCCGGAGGGCGCACCGCTGGTGTTCACACCCCCGAAAGACTCGCTCTCCCCGAACGGCAAAATTCCCGACAAGAAAGGCTATCAGTTCGATGCCTGCTCGCCGATGATGCTCGACAACGCCGTTGTCGAGGACGCTAAAATCGTATTCCCCGGCGCGGCCTCCTACGAGATCATGGTGCTGCCCTCGTTCGACACAATGACACCCGAACTGCTGAAAACGATTGCCACGCTGGTGGAGCAGGGCGCAACGATCATCGGTTCGCCGCCGCATAAATCGCCCAGCCTTTCCGGCTATCCCGACTGTGACAAAAAGGTCGAATCTGTGGCGAAAGTCCTCTGGGGCGCTGACAAAGCGCCGTCCTCGGTCACTGCTGTCTCCTACGGCATCGGCACTATCTACTGGGGCGGGGAACTCTCCGGCCTCGATCCCGGCAAACAGCTCTATCCCGATTACCGTCTGACGGCCGCTATCCTGGAAGAAAAGGGTGTGCGCAAGGATTTCAGCCCGGCGGACAACAGCATCCGTTTCGGGCACCGCAGGACAGAGGGCCGCGACATCTATTTTCTCGCCAACAGGACCGCCGAACGCCGCTCAGTCTCATGCAGGTTCCGGGCTGCGGGATCGGTGGAGTTGTGGGACGGTGTTTCCGGCAATATCAGGCCGCTCAACAATTATAAGGCCGAAAACGGCATGACCACAGCCGAGCTCACTTTCGAGCCCCACGAGAGCTGTTTCGTGGTCTTCGACCGCACGAAAAACACCCATCCCGGCAGGAAAAAAGGCACTCCCGATTTCCCGACATTCCAGACCGTTACAGCCATCGACGGCCCGTGGGAGCTGTCATTCGATCCCGCGTTCGGCGGCCCGGAGAAAGTCACATTCGACACACTCACCGACTGGACCGACAACGCCGACCGCGGCATCCGTTATTATTCGGGCATCGGGACCTACACTAAGACATTCACGCTTGCTGACACGGGCGACAGTCTTTTCCTCGATCTCGGCACGGTGCATGATATCGCGCGGGTGAGCCTCAACGGGCATGAGCTCGGCGTTGTCTGGTGCGCCCCCTGGCGCATCGACATTTCCTCCGCCGCGTCGAAAGGGAAAAATACGCTGGTGATCGAGGTAGCCAACCGCTGGGTGAACCGTCTGCGCGGCGACATGGAGCCGCCCGATGCCGGTGTCAGGAAAGTCACGTTCGATGACGGCCTGATGGAGGGGCGCGAATACACGACCGGCCGCTACACGTTCACGCCGGACATGGCGGTCAATCAGCTGCCGACAGAGCCGCTGCCCTCGGGTCTCATCGGCCCGGTGACCATTCAGCGGGCGGAATGAGCAAAAGGCAGGATACAGGAGTCAGAATACAGGAGAAGCCCCCTAACCCCCTTCCCCTTCCCCCCAGAGAAGGGGAAGGGGTGCAAAGACTGATCTGTGCCATGTTTTTTAATAAAAAGCATCCGCCGATGCCTGCCCCCTTGTATGTTAATAAGGAAGCAAGAAATCTGTCGATTTTGATGTCTTTGGCTCCCCGTCCCCTCCTTTGGGGGGAAGAGGGGGTGAGTTAGCGGATGAGACGTCGTGAAACGACAGGGGGGGTGTCTTTCCGCTGATCCCACAAGCCAGCGTACGGCGGCGTAACGCCGTACAGCGTTTCACCCTGCACATGCATGTCAGGCAAGAAAGGGTCCACCGCCCCCCAGCGGTTCGGCCTGCACAGCAGCCACAGAAATGTAAAGGGGTATGCCGACCCCCAGGATATTCGATAAATGAAACCATAGACCAGAGGACACCCATGAAACGATACCTTCCCGGCGTTCTGCCGCTCCTACTGGCCGCTGCCATTCAGACCGGCTGCGGTGGCGGAAATCCCATGCCCGATGCCGCCGACACGACCTATGACACCCTGAAAACGGAGTTCGCAGCGCCCGCGCGTCAGTACGGTGTCAACTGCTGGTGGTGGTGGCTCAACGGCAACGTGGACAGGTCGGCGATCACGAAAGACCTCGAGGCCATGAAATCCCGCAATTTCCAGGGCGCCATGATTTTCGATGCCGGCGGACACGATCAGCGCGGGAACAAGGACATCCCGGTCGGTCCACAGTTCGGCTCGCCGGAGTGGCGTGAGCTTTTCGTGTTCGCCCTCGACGAGGCGAAACGGCTCGGCCTGGAGATCGGTTTCAACATCCAGAGCGGCTGGAACCTCGGCGGCCCGAACGTGACACCGGAACACGCCGCGAAACAGATCACTTACTCCGAGCTGAAAGTCAGCGGCGGCGGGAAAATATCGAAGAAACTGGCCCAGCCCGATTCGCGCTACGATTTCTACCGCGACATCGCCGTACTGGCCTTCCCGCTGAAAGAGGCGAACAAGACCGATGAGTTCATCTCCGACCTCGATCTGAAGCTTGGCTACCACGAGCTCGGCGGTTCCGCGCCCGACACTCGTTTCCTGCTCTCCAATGTCCCGCGCGACCCGGACAAGGCCGTGAAGAAATCAGGCTACATTGTCGCAAAAGAAAAAATCCTCGACCTGACATCACAGATGGATAGCGACGGCACGTTCAGCGGGGAGCTTCCCGACGGTCAGTGGTGCGTCCTCAGAATTGGTTGCACCTGCACGAAAGCGCATGTCTCAACCTCCAGCGCCAACTGGCAGGGGCTCGTGCTTGACTACATGAGCCGTGACGCGTTCGATTTCTACTGGAACGACATTGTCGTGCCCATTTTCGATGCTGCAGGAGAACATGTCGGCACAACGCTCACGTTCATGGAGACCGACAGCTGGGAGTGCGGCGGCATGAACTGGACAGGTGATTTCGCCCGCGAGTTCAGCGATTTCCGCGGCTATGACCTGCTCCGTTACCTTCCGGTCGCCGCCGGTTACGTGGTCGATGATATCGAGACCAGCAACGCTTTCCTTGCCGATTACAGGAAGACGCTGGGCGACCTTGTCGCCGCGAGGCATTACGCCCGTTTCCAGGAGCTCGCCCACGAGCGAGGCATGGGCATTCAGCCGGAGTCCGCCGGGCCGCACGCCGGCCCCATGGACGGCATCAAGAATTACGGTTTCAGCGATATCATGATGAGCGAATTCTGGTCGCCATCGCCGCACAGGCCCCTGCCGTTCAACCGCTTCTTCCTCAAGCAGGCTTCCTCTGCGGCCCACATTTACGGAGTCAGGATTGTCGGCGCAGAGTCTTTCACCACTATCGGCCCGCACTGGAACGACGAGATATGGCATGACCAGAAATCAGCGTTCGATCACGAGATTTGCGCCGGGCTCAACCGTCTGTATTTCCATACGTTTACCTGCTCGCCACCGTCGGCGGGCCTTCCCGGTCAGGACTATTTTGCCGGGACACATGTCAATCCCCAGCTCACCTGGTGGGACTACTCCGGGCCGTTCATCGATTACATGCATCGCGTGCAGTCGGTGGTGCAGAACGGGCGTTTTGTCGCAGATGTGCTCTACTATTACGGCGACCACGTGCCCAATGTCTTCCCGTACAAGCACTCCGATCCCGCGGGTGTCATGCCCGGTTTCGACTACGATGTCACTGATGAGACCATCTTCCTCCGCCTGACTGTCAAGGATGGCCGTGTTGTCGTTCCCGGCGGTGTGGAGTACCGTGTGCTTGTCCTGCCCGATCACCGTGTCCTGTCGCTTGCGGTGCTGGAGAAAACGGTTGAACTGCTCGAATCCGGCGCCACAGTCCTCGGCCCGAAACCGGAGATGTTGAAAAGCCTCTCAGGCGGCGAGGAGGCGCAGAAGCGTTTCCGCGAGCTTGCCGACACGATCTGGGGCGGGAGCCTGTCAGATAAGGGCGAGCGCGATTACGGCACGGGCCATGTCGCCTGGGGCATGACTGCCCGAGACTATCTCATGTCGAAAGACCTTGCACCCGATTTCGAGGTCATCGGCAACAACAGCACAACAGATTACGATTACATTCATTATATTGTCGGCGGCCGTGATGTCTATTTTGTGAGCAACCAGACCGAGGAGCGTCAGGCTGTCCAATGCCGTTTCCGCGTGGCCGGACGGCAGCCGGAGCTCTGGAACGCGCTCGAAGGCACCACCTGTCAGGCAGAAGCGTTCACGCAGGCTGACGGGCTCACGACAGTGCCGTTGACACTTGAGCCCTACGGTTCGGTCATGGTGGCGTTCAACACGCCGATCAGTGAGACGGCGCAGGGTGAGGGAAGCCGCAATTATCCCGATTACGAGCAGGCCGCGGAGGTCAACGGCCCGTGGCAGGTGGCTTTCGATCCCGCGTGGGGCGGGCCCGCCTCGGTGACTTTCACCGAGCTGAGCGACTGGACGGAAAACGCCGATGATGGCATCAAGTACTATTCCGGCGCGGCGGTCTACACGACAACGTTCACGATCGATTTCGAGCCGGAGGACAGCGCACAGTATTACATCCAGCTCGAGAACGTCAAAGATGTCGGTATCGCCGAGGTCAAACTCAACGGCGAGGATAAAGGGATCACCTGGACGAAACCGTTCCGTGTTCCGCTCGGCGGCGCATTGCGGAAAGGCGAGAACACGCTCGAGGTCACCGTGGTCAACTCGTGGTACAACCGTGTCGCGGGCGACCAGACACACCCGGACAAAAAGCAGTATACGAGCACCAATATCGTGCTGAACCACGATTTCCGGGGCCGCCCGACAAAGAATATCCCGCTGGAATCCTCGGGGCTTCTCGGGCCTGTGACCATAAAGAAAGCTGTATCGGCGGATACTTTTTAGTCAGGCAGGGGCGTGCAGACCGAGCCGCTGTTCGGCGTTTCGCCGCTGAACGCTGGGGAGTAGGGTCACCGGGCTGGCGGATACTTGTGAAAAGAAGACCCCCCAGCCCTTTGGGCAGCCCACATCGGCGGATGCTTTATAGACCCTCCGCCATTTGGCGGTCACGTTGCGACGGAAAAACTGAACCTTGGCACGTCAAGCGCCACATTCCTGCCTCCTTTGGGGGCAGGATGTCACGAAGTGACAGGAAGGGGCCTTGTGGATACAGGCTGCCAACATCATGAATAGAAAACATAACTATCATAATAACAGTAAAATACACGAAATGAGGTATGAATTAATGAAAAGGCTCTGTCTGCTTCCCATTGTTCTCTTACTTGCCGTGCTCTTCGTTTCCTGCGGGGAGACCACGACCGAGGAATGCCGTCCCGTACAGTTGAAATGCGAGCACATGGACGGTCCCATCGGGCTCGATACGCCCACGCCGCGCCTGACATGGTGTATCGATGACAAGCGTCCGGGCGCCGCCCAGACCGCGTATGAGATTGTCGTGGGCAAGGACCCCGCTTCACTTGTCGAGGGCGGCGACATGTGGAACAGCGGTAAGGTCATGGACAGCGCGATGCTCGTCAAGTACGCAGGCAAGGCGCTGGAGCCGTTCACCACCTACTACTGGGCTGTTCGTGCCTGGGACAAGGATGGTGCCAAGGGGCCGTTTTCCACCATCGCCAGTTTCGAGACCGGCATGATGGGCTATTTCAACTGGCACGGCACATGGATCACCGATACACGCGACATCAATCTCAAGCCCGCACCCTATTTCAGGCATGAGTTCGATCTGTCGAAAGAGGTCGAGAGCGCCCGCGCATACATCGCTGTCGGCGGCCTCTACGAGCTCTCCATCAACGGCAAACGTGTCGGCGACCATATACTCGACCCGTCCTACACCCATTTCGACCGCCGCACCCTTTATGTCACCTATGATGTCACCGATATGCTGGCGAAGGAGAACGCGATCGGCGTGATCCTCGGCAACGGCTGGTACAATCACCAGTCAACCGCGGTCTGGTATTTCCACGAGGCCCCGTGGCGAGCCCGCCCCAAACTCTGTCTCGACCTCAGGATTACCTATACGGACGGCAGTGAGGAGATAATTTCCACAGACCGTAACTGGAAGACCTCCACCGGCCCGATTGTCTTTAACAGCATTTACACCGGCGAGCATTACGACGCCCGTCTTGAGATGGACGGCTGGGACGAGCCCGGTTTCGACGATTCCGAGTGGAAAGACAGCACCGTGATCAGCACGCCCTCGACGAACATCGTCGCACAGGTCTTACAGCCCATCCGCCACGTGGAGGAGGTCAAGCCGGTCTCCGTCCGCAAGGCGAGCGGCAAAAAATATGTCTTTGACCTCGGCCGCAACATCTCCGGTGTTTCGCAGCTCAGTGTTACTGGCAAAAAGGGCACGGTCATCCATGTCAAGCACACCGAGATGATCGACAAGAAAGGCGATGTGGACATCTCCGAGATCATCGTCCACTACCGTCCCACCGACGACAGCGACCCGTTCCAGGAGGATATCTACACGCTGAAAGGTGAGGGTGTCGAGACTTTCATGCCCCGTTTCAACTACAAAGGTTTCCGCTATGTCGAGGTCACCAGCAGCAGGCCGGTCGAGCTTGACAAGGACAGTCTCACCGCCTATTTCATGCACAGCGATGTCCCGCCGGTCGGCCATGTCGAGAGCTCCAGCGAGACCCTGAACAAGATCTGGTGGGCCACTAACAACGCCTATCTCTCCAACCTTTTCGCCTATCCGACCGACTGTCCCCAGCGCGAGAAGAACGGCTGGACCGGCGACGCCCACATCGCGGTCGAAACCGGCCTCTACAATTTCGACAGCATCACAGTCTACGAGAAATGGCTGGCGGACCATCAGGACGCGCAGCTGCCCAACGGCATCCTGCCCGCGATCATTCCCACCAGCGACTGGGGATTCCACTGGGCGAACGGCCCCGACTGGACCAGTACGATCGCCATCATCCCGTGGAACGTCTATCTCTTCTACGGTGATTCGACACTTCTCGAAACCTGCTATGACAATATCAAGCGCTATGTGGACTGTCTCGCCGAGGCAAGCCCCGACTACATCTGCAACTGGGGCCTTGGCGACTGGGTGCCGGTCAAGTCGGTCACCCCGATGGAGTTCACCTCGTCACTCTATTTCTATGTCGATGCCACCATTCTCGCCAAAACGGCCAAACTCCTCGGCAAAGAGGACGATTACCGGACCTACAGCGAGATGGCGGGGAGGATCAAAGACGCTGTCAATGCCAAGTATTTTGACAGTGCTAAAGGCATCTACGGCAGCGGATTCCAGACCGAGCTTTCCGCCGCGCTTCACTGGGGTGTCGTGCCCGAGGAGTCACGCCAGCTTGTCGCCGACAAGCTCGCCGAGCGTGTCACGGCCGATAACTGCCATCTCGATGTCGGCCTTCTGGGCACCAAGACGATCCTGAACGCGCTGAGTGACAACGGTTACGCCGACCTCGCCTGGAAAGTCGCCTCTCAGGAGGATTACCCCTCCTGGGGCTGGTGGATTGTCAACGGCGCCACGACTCTCTACGAGAACTGGAAGATCGATGTCACCTCGCTGAACCACATCATGTTCGGCGAGATCGGCGCATGGTATTACAAGGGGCTCGGCGGCATATTCCCCGACGAATCCGCGCCCGGTTTCGCGAATGTTATCCTGAGGCCCAATTTTGTCGAGGGCCTCGACCATTTCGAGTGCTCGCACGAGGGTCCCGCAGGTGAGATCGTCTCGTCCTGGAAAAAATCCGGCGGCTCGGTCGAGTACGCGGTGACCATTCCGCCCAACAGCACGGCGACACTCTATCTCAATGGCTCGGAGGTGCTCGAAAGCGGCAAAGCTCTTTCCGAAAACCCGTATGTCACCGAACAGGGCGGAGCGGACAGCCATGTGCTCAGGCTCGCTGCCGGGAAATACGTGTTCACCATCAAGGAGTAAGGGGGAGTTGTCCGCTGAAAACGGAAGGTGGCGAGGGCACTTCAGGCTGTTGACAAAGTTGAATAGGCTTTTAATCAATCAGTGATGAATAATAAGGCGTCAGAAATAAGGATATTCCTGCACCGTCCTGAACTCACCCCGCGCATGTAAGTGCTCTACAAAATAGACGATTGTGGGCGCTTCCCCTCTCTTTTGAAGAGAGGGGATCGAGGGGTGAGTTCAGGTGGGATTGTGGATCATTTTGTATCATGACAATAACGCTCACCGTGACGAAAGGCTATCATGCGACGACGTGAATTCATGCAGACAACAGGGCTCGGCCTCGGCGCACTGGGGCTCGGAGGGCTGAGCGGCCTGTCCGGGGCGCAGGCCGCTGTCAGCGCAAACTCCGGCAAAAAGCCCAACATCGTGTTCTTCCTTATCGACGACCAGCGCAACGACACTATCGGCTGCGCAGGCCATCCGTTCGTGAAAACGCCTACGGTCGACAGCCTGGCAAAGAACGGCGTCAGGTTCACCAACATGTTCGTGACGACCTCGATCTGCGCGGCGAGCAGGGCCTCCATCTTCACCGGCCTTCATGAATGCAGTCACAACTACACGTTCGGAAAGCCGCCGATCAAAAAGGAATTCGTCAGGGATTCATACCCCAGCCTTCTGAAACAGGCGGGCTACAGCACCGGTTTCGTCGGTAAATTCGGCGTGATCCTCGACGATCAGGAGAGCATGGTCGAAGAGATGTTCGACTATTTCAAACCCGCGGGCAGGAACGCGCCGTTTTTTCGTCGAACAGCCCGACGGGAGCCGCCGTCATTCCGCGGAGATCAAGGGTGATCAGGCGGTCGAGTTCATCCGCGCTCAGAACGATGACAAGCCGTTCTGCCTCTCCCTGAGTTTCAACTCTGTCCACGCGGTCGATGCCAACAAGACGCCGGGCAACGAGGGGCACTATCCCTACCCGAAAGCGGTCGAGGACCTTTACGAGGGAATGGAGATGCCGGAACCGGAGCTTGACGATCCCGCGATTTTCGAGAGCCAGCCCGACTTTCTCAAGAACTCGCTGAACCGTGAACGCTGGTTCTGGCGATGGGACACGCCCGAGAAATACCAGATCAACATGCGCGCCTATTACCGCATGATCAGCGGCTATGACAACGTGATGAAACGAGTGCTCGCCGCTGTCAAAGAGATGGGATTCGCTGACAACACGGTGATCATTTACTCCGCTGACAACGGCTACTACATGGGCGACCGCGGTTTCGCAGGCAAGTGGAGCCATTACGAGGAATCGCTCCGTGTGCCGCTGATCATCTCAGACCCACGCGCACCCAAGCGCAAACGGGGCACAACCAGCGGCAATATGGCGCTGAATATCGATATTCCGGCGACAATCCTCGGTTTCGCGGGCATTTCGCAACCGTCGGGCTACCAGGGCTCGAACCTCCGCGCTGTCCTTGACGACGTGAACAAGAAGCCGTGGCGGCGGAGTTTCTTCTGCGAGCACCGTATGGAGCACGAGAAACTGCCAAAATACGCGGGCATTCACGAGGGTCGCTATGTCTACGCCAATTACTACGAGCAGAACCCTCCCTATGAGTTCCTCCACGATCTCGAAAAGGACCCGGATGAGCTTGAGAATTTCGCTAAAGACGATGCTTACCAGAGTGTTCTCAGGAGAATGAGGGCGGAGTGCAAGAGCCGTGAGGCCTCGCTGAAAGGGCAGTGAGGGCAGCAAAAAATTGAAGCCGCTGTCAGATTTTTCGCCGCTGGCATTCGCACATGTGTTTTCTGATAAAAAAGGAGCAGGCCATATAAGGCCCGCTCCTTTTTAATCAAGAGAATACTTAGGAGTTTGCTCCGGGGGGAGCATTGCCGAGTTTCGCCGTGATCAGCGAATGTACAGCGCTTTACCGTTCTGCGAATTGATACCGGCGGTGACTTTGTAGAGATACATTCCGCTGGCTGTGATAACACCGTTCCTGTCCCTGCCGTCCCAGACCGCGTAATGGATACCCGGGCCCTGAACATTGTCAGACAGCACGGCGATTTCCCTGCCCGTGATATCGTAGACCGTTATTTTCGTCCGGCACTCGTTCGGGAGCACATATCGGATGGTCATCGATGAGTTGAACGGGTTCGGATAGGCCGCGCTGACCGAGAACTCTTCCGGTGATTCTTCAACATTCGTAGACGGGAGTTCATAGGTTGTGATGACCCTGTTGCCGCCATCGTCAATAACAGCGATTTTGTAGACTGCGCCGGGTGTGGGATCGGTATCGACATAGAAGGTCTCTGTTGTCGTACCAAACAGATAGCTGAAGTCGACGATTTCGACATCCGCATCGCTGACTTTGTACAACTCATAAATAAAGATATCTTCGGCAGGGCTCGGGGACCATGTCAGCTCGATAGTGTTATCTTGCCAGGTCGCGTTGATGTTGGTGACCGGCCCGGGATCGGTATTGTCGATCGAGTGCCCTTTAACTGCCTCTGACTCGTAAACTATCTGGGGATCAGAGCTGTGCGCCTTGATCATGAATTCCAGTTCAAACATGCCATAGAGTTCTTCTGAATAATCATAGATTATGGGTGATATCACTTGGTATTGTTCGAGCTTTTCGGCCGGAATTTCCATTATTTTTTCCCAGTCATACACTTCCGTACTGGTCGGTTTCAGCAGGCGCCGGTCAACTTCGCGCCAGACCGAATACTTAGTGATTGCGCTGTCACCGGCAGCCACAGTGTCATATACATGGGCGTACCATGAGACATACACCTGTTTACCATTGTCGTCCGGCACATCGGTGACCGAAATCCTCTCGAAATCGCCGCCTTGCACAAGCGCGACATCAATGCTTGTCGTTTCGCCGCCGACAACCTTTATTCCGCCCTGTCGGTATTTTTTGTACCCGTCTATCAAGGCTGTGAGAGTGTACTCTGTAATATTGGAGACCTGGGGCAGTATATACGCGCCATTTTCGTCGGTTACAGCCGAATAGTTGCCGTTCAGAATAGAGACGTTTGCGCCCACTACCGCCGCACCTGTTTCGCTGTCGGTCACAATGCCTGCGATTGTTCCGGTGGCGGGCGATCCGATAAACTCTTCGGGCGTTAGCGCCGCCGCGCTTATCCTGAATTCGTCCACTATCACACTGTCCCAACGGGATCCGCAGATATGGGCGTTTTCATGAGCCGCGGCCTCTGGAACAATGCTTGTGGCTGCTTTTCCGAGCAGATTCCCGTTTACATATAATTCCATGCTTTCCATGTACGTGTACACCGCCGCGACATGGCACCACTCCTCTATGCCGATCGGGAAGTCAACCGCTAATTCCTGATGCCGAACACCGTCGGATATGATGAAATGAATCTGATGATCATATGTCGTGATCTGACAGGAGGAATGATAGAGTATCACCTGATTTAGTAACGTTTCCTGCCGTTGTTCCAATATTTCTATTGTCCAGTCGCCGAAACCGGATACGATGCTCCCGCGCCGGGAACTTCGACGACCAAACTGCGGTCAGTTACCGAAAGCGCCCCATCGTGGAGACCATCGGCCCATTCGGTTTCCTCGGTATTGACAGTCGCGTCGAACCCGTTATCGCTTTCGTCGGAGCCGTCCCCGTCAAACCGGTAGTGAACAACAGTGGGGGAGATGGCCGGTTCAAGCGTTATATCACCGGCGCTTGTTTCCGTGCCCTGCGATACGGTGACAGCGCCTGATCCTGACGCGATGTGATCTGCCCTGCTGGCCTGCAGCGTGTATTCACCGTCGACTGTAACATCGATGCTGAAAACGCCGTCGTCGCCGCTGACAGCCATATAATGGCCGGGAGTGGTCTCTACAATGCGTTGGCCAGCGGTTGCTCGGAGGAGGACAAGACCCGCCCCGTAATAGTTGCCGTGCCCGGTCCCCGGCGGATATATGTTGTATATGATCGAGTCAAAAATATCATAATTCGTTTGTGAGTAAATCGGCGGACAATCATACCAGATATTGTTGTGTTCCCCTTGACCCATATTGACATGGAAAAGGTCCTCATTCTCATTGTAACCGTCGAATACCACCTCGTGCATTAGTTCACCGTATTGCGTGCTGGTAATGCCGACTGCAACGGGGAACCCCTGTTTGATATCGTCGATCGTCTGCTGGCGAAACTTATCCCAACTTCCGCCCATTGCCGCTGATTCAAATCCCATTTCCCGGAACGTGTTCGCGTGAACCGGCGCACCCGAAATATCTTTTGAGTATCTCATTTCACATTTGATACCAACAGCAAATGTCAGATAGGCTATTTCGGTTTCGTCGCCATCATATTCGATATCAGCAAGGGCGTCGTTCAGCTCCTCGAATGAGGGGAAATCGAGCTCGTCTGAATCAGCCGGTATCTTGATATCGTCCTTTTCGTACGCATCCGATTCATCGAATGTCATCTGTTTCGGGAATTTCCAGTAATTCAGTATCTGCGAATAGGCGGTTGCAACACATCCCGAGACGCATCTCTCCATATACTGGGGATCCAGGGGGCAAAGGTCATTGTACGGGCTGTACTGGTGCCAGTCCGTTGTCAGCAGCGGTCCCCAAGACAGCCTCGTTTTCGGCGGATTTTTTTACTGTTATATCGCCTGAGAGAAAACGTTCCCACGCGGCATTGTTCGACTGCGCATGTGCCGGGCTTTTTTGGGCAATGACAGGGAGTGACGCAAGACGGGCCTGCATGTCGCTTTTGACAAGCGAGAGCAGGATATTGCCGGGCGTGTCCTCAAAGGAGAATCGGCCCGACGGCGAATATCCAAGCACCGGTTCGACATCGGTGTCGCCGGAAAGAATCACGAATCCGCCGCTTTCGAGCTCTGCAACCCAGGCGAGAGGGGTGTCCTCCGGGGAGGTGATTGCTTTCACCTGCGAGATCACGTTGTTGCTGGCATTTTTTTTGAGCGCCTTCCGGAGTGGTCTGGTAAAGATATGTTTCAGCCGCTCTGAATGCCGTGTCGGTGTCGACAGGCTCGGCATGAATTGCAGAGACAAAACAGAGGGTTAGTATAAAGGTAAATAATAACAGTCGTTTATATCTAATCATTCATTCGCCTTTCGATAAAGGGACAGTACCATTTCAACAATATACAAACCCTTATATTATACGAAAAACGCCTGTCAGTGTCCGGTTAAAAATACGGATTCTGACCGAAAATCCGTTAATACTGAAATCAGGGCCGTTAAAACAGGTGATCCTGCTGAAAAAAATGATGTCCGCAGCTTCTTCAGAGTCCCATCTCCGGGTGCTAAAGAAGCTGATATATACTGAAATGCAGTTAAAAAAGGGCAGGCCACTTAAGGCCCGCCCTTTTTCGTATGCCATGTTTCGCCGTGATCAGCGAAGGTAGAGCGCTTTACCGTTCTGCGAATTGATACCGGCGGTGACTTTGTAGAGATACATTCCGCTGGCTGTGATAACACCATTCCTGTCCCTGCCGTCCCAGACCGCGTAATGGATACCCGGGCCCTGAACATTGTCAGACAGCACGGCGATTTCCCGGCCCGTGATATCGTAGACCGTGATTTTCGTACGGCACTCGTTCGGGAGCACGTAGCGGATGGTCATCGATGAGTTGAACGGGTTCGGATAGGCCGCGCTGACTGAGAACTCTTCCGGTGATTCCTCTACAGCGACAACATCGACACCATCATAGTATGTGACAGTCCTGTTGCCGGAATAATCATAAACGGCGATCTTGTAGACCGCATTGTTTTTCGGTGCGGTGTCAATGAAAGTCGTTTCCATTGTTGTTCCGGCAAGGGTGCCTGCATCGAGCTCGAAATCACGGCTCGTACCTTGTAGATCTCGTAATGACTGAAATCCTCATCTGTGTTCGGGTTCCATGAAAGCTCGACAGCGTCCTCGATGTATGTCATGCTGATTTTTGCGACAGGTTCGGGGCTGAGGTTGTCGATCGAGTACCCACTTGCCGCGTCGGTCTCATAAATGTCGTCCATACCCTCAATATGCGCCGATACCTTGAAAACGCTTAAATACAAGCCGTTGGCGCTTGACGAGTCGGCAAGGGTCGATACAACAGTCTGATAGGTTTCAGCCTTGATAGCCGGGACCTGACAGACAAAATCCCACGCACTTTCCGAATCCGTGTCCTGTGTGCCGTTGTCGATTTCGCGCCAGACCGCATAGTACGATACCACGTCGCTGTCCACAGGACCGGCGCAGTCGCTGTAATGGGCGTTCCAGGAAATACGTACCTGTCCGCCCTGATCGTTCGGTATGTCGGTGACGGCGGTTATCGCATAGCCAATTGGCATATTGAGACTTATGTTGACAGAAGTCTCGTTTTCGGCTGAAACGTCGATATTGTCTTGAGTATACGGTTTGTAAGCCCCGTGTCCGACAGTCAGTGTGTAGTTTGTTCCGGCGGGAACATGGACTATTTTAAACTCACCATTTTCATTGGTGTATGCACTGTAATCTCCACGGGAAAGCGAAACCAGGGCAGCCACTAACGGTTCATCAGTCAAGGCATCTGTGACAATGCCGCTGACCGTGCCGGTGAACGGTGCACCGAGAAACTCATCGGGCGAAAGGGCTTTGGCGCTGATTCTCATTTCGTCAATTCTGACTTCACCGTCATACGCATCGCCGATTATCACGTTGTCCCAGGGAATGAAATCCGGAACCATGTGTGTCGGTATCGATGAAAGCAGAATTCCGTTAACGTACAGCTCGACACTATCCTGGTATTTATATATTGCCGCGACATGGAACCATTCATCGGCGCTTACCGGATAATCTGCTGTGAATTCCTGCATATTATCACCATCGACAATAACGAATTCCAATGTATTTTCGTCAATATAGAGCTCATATGACGTTTGACCGATAAGCATAGCAGTTCCGGGGGTGCCGGGTGAAGCGTCCGGATCAGTTAATTCCGGCATTTTGATCCACGCTTCCACTGTCCAGTCTCCTTCGCCGGGATAGCTCAGGCCCGCGGCGGGCGCATCGATAACATAACTGATATCTGTTGTTGAAACAGCCTGGTCATCCCTGCCGTCGACATATTCGGCGACATAGGTGTTGACGTTTGCCTCGTATCCGTTGCCACTGACATCGGCACCGTCACCGTCGAACAGGTAATGTGCCACGGTGGGGGATGAGGCTGTGGCAAGGGTAAGCTCGCCGATATCAGTTGGCGTATCCCGGGAAACGCCAACATCGTTGTATGTGGCTTTTTCGTATCCGGCTTTGCTGGCGGTGATAGTATATGTGTTTTCGGACGAAACCAGGAGGCTGAACTTGCCCGATGCATCACTTTTTGTAATGAATCGCCCCGGCTCCACAATCACAGCGGCATTGGCCATCGGAGAGCCTGAAGCGGATAGTACCTGTCCTGTTATGTTGCCGACCGCGGCGTCAGGCGGAAGATGTTGAAGATGATACCGTCGATTATCTGGAAATCATATCCCGAATAGATCGGCGGGCACTCATACCAGAGATTGAAGTCTCCATCCATCCCATGTTGATATGAAAGAGTTCCAGATCCTCAATATAGCCGTCCATCACCACCATGTGTCCGCCGCCCTCGCCCTCGGCATTGTTGGTCAGGCCGAGATCGACGGGGAATCCCAGTTTGATGTTTTCGATGGCGTTCTGCCGGTATTTTTTCCAGCTGTAAGCGTTGACAGCGGATTCAAAACCGATTTTCCGGAACTGTTCCGCAGTTGCTGTTGTGCCGGAAGTCCATGATGTGTAACCCATTTCTGTTTTTATGCCCATGGCGAAGCAGAGATAGGCAATTTCTGTCTCATCGCCATCGTACTGGATGTCGGCGAGAGCGCTGTTCATTTCGGCGAAATCCGCGGAAGTCGAGCTTCGCGGAATCTTGTGGAACTTTTATACCTTGCTTTTTCATAGGAATCACTGCTGTCGAATGTTATCTGTTTCGGGTATTTCCAGTAGTTCACAATTTGTGACATTGCTGTTGCGACACAGCCAACGATACTTCTTTCGCCGAAACTGGCGTCCAGTGGACAAACATCGTTATACGGGCTATTCTGATACCAGTGCGTTGTCAGCAGCGGTCCCCAGACAGCTGCCGTTTCGCCGCTAACATTAATCGAGCGATCGCCGGAGGTGAACTTTTCCCACTGCGCATTGTTTGCCATGACATAGTGTCGTTCATTTTTTTCAAGGACAGGGATGCTTTTCAGTCTGCGTTCCATGTCCATCGTGACGAGGTCCAGGAGCATGTTATTCTTTGGGTCGTCATAGGGGAACTCTCCCGTTGTGGAATAGCCCAGCACCGGCGCGACATCGGTGTCGCTGGAAAGAATAATAAAGCCGCCGTTTTCGAGCTCCGCGATATATGCGAGAGTTTCGCCGTTGGCGGATGTGATTTCTTTAACCTGCGCAATCGCGGCGTTACCGGCGATTTTCTGTGCACCGCCCGGTGAAGTCTGGCTGAGATATGTTTCGGCCGCCTTGAATGCCTTGCCGGGATCGACAGGCTCTGCGTGAATTGCCGATACAAAACAGAAAATAAGCGTAACGCTCAACAATAACAGTCTTTTCAGTCTAATCATCGTATTCCTTTCTCGAAAACAGATGCTGCGAATTGAGCAGCGGATTTGTGGTGGATAATGCTCCGGTTTTGATCAAGCTGGGAGAATCCATGACCCTGCTGATCGATACGGAGTTGTTAACTGATTGTTGATGCATGTGGAGCAGTAACTCCAAAAATTGTGCAAAGAATAATCTTACAATATACGAAAATTGCACTATCGATAAAACATTTAAAAGCCACTCCAGTTGGAAAGGGCAGGGCTGAAAATGCCCATAAATGCTTTTCTGTCGGTGCTTTATCCTCACCTTTCAGGCATGAAAAAACCGTACCCCTTGTTGGAATACGGTTACAATAATAAAATGGTGCCGAAGGGGGGACTCGAACCCCCACAGTCTCGCGACCGGTGGATTTTGAGTCCACTGCGTCTACCAGTTCCACCACTTCGGCACCGTAAGCATTTTTTGAGGCTCTGGTGTGTTAATCAACCTCGGATATAATATGATGAAATCGCGAGAAAAATGCAATCGCAATTTAATGATTTATAGCTTCTTTTCACCGATAGAGGGCCGCATGCAGTAGCGGTGTTTCGTAAAATAGTAGAGAAGGCCGAGAAAATGGCTGAGCGCGATTTTGCTGATCACTTTTCTGTGGGTGAGGCGCTGGATGTGATGGATGACGGTGAAATGGGGGTAATAGACCACCCGTTTGCCGGATTTATGCACCCTGAGACCGTAGTCGATATCCTCGGGAGCATAGAAAATGTGCTCGTCGAGATATCCGATACTGTCTATGAGCGAGCGGCGGAAAAACCAGCACGCCGAGATCGCGTAATCGACATCGGCTGTGTCGGTGAACGGGAAATCCTTGTAGACATCATGCTCGTTGCAGCGCCGTTTCAGTATGATCGAGGGGATTTTCCCGAACTTGTCGAATACTGTGGGGAACTTTCTTACCGAAACCTGCTTGGCGCCGTCCGGGAAAAGGAGCTGCGGCGCCCAGAAGGCCGATCGATTCGTCGCTTTTGAGCATATCGATAATGTCCGACAACCTGCCGTCCCGGAGCACAGCATCCGAGTCCATGATACAGATGACATCTCCCGTCGCCCGTTTCAGCGCCATGTTTCTCGGCTTTGTCGTGCCGTGGTTTTCCGAAAGCTGCGTAAAGTCGACCGGCATGTCAGCCATTTCGCGTTCGAGAATATCAATGGTGCGGTCCTGTGAGCCGTTGTCGATCACGAACACCTCGTAATCGAGAGACTCCTCTCCGCATTTATTTCTGATGCTCGCGAGAGATTCTCCGATAGTAGCCTCGGAGTTCCATGTCAATATAATAAAAGATAATTGGGGCATATCTGAGGTTCCGTAAGATCAATTGAATTGGGTAAAATATAATGGTTTTTTCCGAGAAAACAATAAAATATAGTGAAGTTTACGGCTTTATACAATGAGATTCATCGGGAGGATGGTAAAACGGGAGGGTATTGCCGAATGATTTGTTCGGGATATCTTTCTGTTTGCAGTGAATGATTGTCATATCACAGTCATGCCATATTGACGCTTGAAAACAGATTGTATTTTTTGTATATTTATATGCTAAATAATACAAAAAAGCGACATACCAATCAGGAGGTTCAGTTTCATGGCTTCGACCAATGATTTCCGTAACGGTTTTACTTTCGAGGAAAACGGCACACTTTTATCCATTATCGAGTTTCAGCATGTCAAGCCCGGCAAGGGCGGCGCTTTTGTCAGGACAAAACTCCGCAATGTCACCACCAAGCAGGTTATCGACCGCACATTCCGCGCTGGCGAGAAGGTTAACGAGGTCAGGCTCGAGCGTCAAAACTTCGAGTATCTCTATCCTGATAACAATTTTCTCGTTTTCATGAATACCGAGACCTATGACCAGATCCAGGTCGATAATTCGCTTCTCGGCGACAGTGTCAAGTTTCTGACCGACAACCTTCCCTGCGGCATCCTGTTTCATGGCGACACGCCGATCGAGATCGAGATCCCGACATTCGTCGAGCTTGAGATCACCGAGACGGAGCCCGGGTTCAAAGGCAATACCGCGCAGAACGCCACGAAGCCTGCGACGCTTTCGACCGGCGCTGTGGTCAATGTCCCGCTGTTCGTCGAGCAGGGCACCGTTGTTCGTGTCGATACAAGGACCGGTGAATACATGGACCGTGTCAACAAGTAATAATCTGTATCGATCGCTCCCGGCGTTTCGGCTTTCACCGAGGCCTGACAAGCCGGGAGGTTTCCACCTTGCATCGGATCTGCCGCAGAGTGAGAGACTGTTCCGTTGCCGGGGGAATAGTGATTGTCTGACTGTGACGAGCGTTAAGTTTTCGGAGGTTTTCAAAAATGGATATGAATATCCCGCGTGATCTGCTTTTCACCACTGATCATACATGGCTTCTCGTCGAGGATGACGAGGGCACTGCCGGTATCACCGATTTCGGCCAGTCGGAACTTACCGAGATCGTGTATGTCGAGCTTCCATCTGTCGGCGATGAGGTGGTGCAGGGTGCCGCTTTCGGTACTGTCGAGGCGATGAAAACGGTTGCCGAGCTGATCTCGCCTGTTTCGGGGGAAGTGATCGAGGTCAATGAGAAACTCGAGGACGAGCCCAGGATGGTCAACCTCGATCCCTATGGCGAGGGCTGGATTATCAAGGTCAGGATCCATGAGGCGGACGAGCTCGAGAGCCTGATGAAACCCGAGGATTATAAGAACTTCGTGTTCGGTGAGGAAGACGACGAATAAAGTTTCCGCTTTCTCTACAGGCGAGGGCTTTTTTATCGATTTGTCGATATAATTTAAGAATTACGATATTCTGACGATTTTTTAATAAAAGAGACGTTGTTTTTTCTTGACATTGTGTGCTCTATAGTAGTATCTTCAGTATGCTTACAGCGTTTGTTCTAAAACAGTACTATTTCTGAATGGTCAAGAGCAATGAAAAAACGGATTAATGACAGCGCTTCAACTTCTATCAGCGGCACTACTATTACCTCCCGCGCCGCCGCTGCCGTTCCCGTCGCCGACGCTCGGGCCGCTATTGCTGTAGCTCATCGAATTACCCTGCTTCACGGCCTTATTGTACTCCTGCTTGTACTCGTAGTAGGATAACAGAGGCCGCCTCTTCTAACCTGATGAATTCCTGACAATAAAGGTTGAAAGGGCCTCTGGAAATCCAGACAGGCAGAGGGTATTCTTTGTTTTAAAAGCGGCATCCGGTGATGATTTAATCATACTGTCATTACCTTATATAAAATGGAAAGAGATTCGATTACTATACATCACTATCATCTGAAAGCGGCATGACTCGCAGGCGTTGTTCACCGTGTGACTGACGCCGGGGCCGCTCAGAGAAACCGGGGTTATAATTATGCGTAGCGATGAAGTGACTAAAGGATTTGAGCGTGCGGCATCACGGTCCCTTATGTATGCGACCGGTTTTGATCCGGGCCAGATCGGACGCCCGATGATCGGTATCGCTTCTGGTTTCACCGATCTTATTCCGGGACATTCCGGAATGCGCGATCTTGAGAGGTTTATCGAGAAAGGTGTTCACAGCGGCGGTGGTAATGCTTTCATTTTCGGCATTCCCGGTGTCTGCGATGGTATCGCGATGGGGCACAGCGGCATGAAATACAGCCTCTGCACCCGCGAGCTCATCGCCGACTCCATCGAGTGTGTCATGATGGCCAACAAGCTGGACGGCATCGTGCTTCTCACCAACTGTGACAAGATCACGCCCGGTATGCTCATGGCCGCGGCCCGTCTCAATGTCCCCGCGATTGTCGTGACTGCCGGTCCCATGCACTCGGGCATGCGTAACAACCGCAAGCTGTCGCTGGTCCGCGATACTTTCGAGGCTATCGGAAAATTCCGTCAGGGCATCATTGACGAGGACGAGCTGACTTGTCTCGAGCTCGAGGCCTGTCCCGGCCAGGGTTCCTGTCAGGGGCTCTACACCGCGAACACGATGGCCTGTCTGACCGAGACCATGGGTATGAGCCTTGCAGGCTGCGGTTCAGCGCTTGCCGGTTTTGCCAAGAAACGCCGTATCGCCTACAATTCCGGTATCCGTATCTGCGACCTGGTCCGCGAGGATGTCAAACCGCGTGATATCATGACACGCGAGGCTTTCGAGAACGCCATCAGGATGGACATGGCGCTCGGCGGCTCGACCAATACGATTTTGCATCTCCCGGCTATTGCGCACGAGGCGAAAATCGATCTGCCGCTGGATGTGTTCGACGAGATTTCAAAGGACACGCCGCATATCACCTCGATCCGCCCCGGCGGCGAGTATTTCATGGAGGACATCGAGTACGCCGGCGGTATTCCCGCGGTGATGAAAGTCCTCAAGGACAAGATGAACGACTGTCCCACGGTGACCGGTGCAAGTGTCAATGAAATCGCCGATGTCGCGGAAGTTGTCGATCCCGAGGTTATTCATACGCCGGACAATCCCTACCATAAAGAGGGAGGCATTGCGGTGCTCAAGGGCTCGCTGGCTCCCGATGGCGCGGTTGTCAAGCAGAGCGCTGTTTCCGATAATATGATGGTGTTCAAGGGGAAAGCGCGTGTTTTCGACTCTGAGGAAGAGTCACTGGAAGCTATTTTCGGTAAGAAGATTGAAGCTGGTGATGTGCTGGTGATCCGCTACGAAGGTCCCAAGGGCGGCCCCGGTATGAGGGAAATGCTCCAGGGCACCGCGGCAATCACCGGTATGGGCCTTTCCGAGTCGGTGGCGCTTATCACCGATGGACGTTTCAGCGGCGGGACCCGCGGCCCCTGTATCGGGCACATCTCGCCTGAAGCGATGGAGGGCGGCCCCCTGTCTGTTGTACGGGAAGGGGATGAGATCCTGATCGACATCCCCAACAGGAAACTTGACCTTCTCATCAGCGAGGAGGAAATGGAGAAGCGTAAGAGCGAATGGAAACCGATCGAGCCCAAGGTCAAAGAAGGTTATCTCGCACGTTATGCGAGCCTTGTCACCTCGGCGTCCACCGGTGCGGTTTTCAAGACTGTTTAACATACATATTTGAGGATTACAATGAAGTTGACTGGTTCTGATATTTTTATAGAGTGCCTGAGAAGGGAAGGGGTTGATGTCCTCTTCGGCTATCCCGGCGGCGTTGTCATTCCGCTTTTCGACAAGCTGTATGACGCCGATGACATCAATTTTATCCTGACCCGTCACGAGCAGGCAGCGGCACATGCCGCCGACGGTTATGCACGTGCCACCGGAAAAACCGGCGTTTGTCTTGCCACCTCCGGACCCGGTGCGACCAACCTTATCACCGGCATCGCCACCGCGTATATGGACTCGATCCCGATGGTTGCTTTCACCGGACAGGTCGCAATGCCGCTTATCGGCACAGACGCGTTCCAGGAAGCTGATGTCACCGGTATCACCCGGCCGATCACGAAACACAATTTTCTGATCAGCGAAACCTCGAAAATGGCCGAGATCATCCATCAGGCGTTTTATATCGCCTCGACGGGACGGCCCGGCCCTGTTGTCGTCGACCTGCCGAAAGATGTCAGTGTCGGCACCGCAGATTTCGAGTGGCCCGAGGAGCCGATAAAGCCCCGCGGCTACAAAATCCCGGTCTTTTCGGATAACGAAAAGCTCGACGAGATCGCCGGGGTTATTGCAGAGGCGAAACGTCCCTATATCTACGCAGGCGGCGGTATCATCATCAGCGATGCCAAGGACGAGCTGGTCCAGTTCGCGGACAAGATCAACGCACCTGTCACCACGACTCTCATGGGACTTGGCGGTTTCCCCGCCTCGCATCCTCTCTGGGTCGGCATGCCGGGTATGCACGGGACCTATACCGCAAATATGGCGTTTTCCGAATGTGATCTCATTATCGCTGTTGGATCGCGTTTCGACGATCGTGTGACCGGTAAGATCGAGGGTTTTGCCCCAGGCGCTAAGATCATCCACATTGATCTCGATCCCTCCGCGATCGCGAAGAATGTCGATGTCGATTATCCGATTGTCGGTGATGCGAAACAGATCCTGACCAAGCTGATCGATAAGGTTGCCCCCCGTGAAAAGAACGGCTGGAATGACCGTGTCGAAGGGATGCAGAAGGAACATCCGCTGAAATACAAACAGGAAGACGGCGAAATCAAGCCCCAGTATGTCGTTGAGCAGATATGGGAAGTCACCAAGGGTGATGCTTACATTGCCACCGAGGTTGGACAGAACCAGATGTGGGCGGCGCTTTTCTACAAGTTCGACGAGCCGCGCAAGTTCATTTCCTCGGGCGGTCTCGGTACGATGGGCTACGGTTTCCCGGCAGCGATTGGTGTTCAGCTCGGCCAGCCCGGCAAGCCTGTTTTCGATATCGCTGGCGATGGTTCCATTCAGATGAATATCCAGGAACTGGCGACAGTGGTCGAGAACAAACTGCCGGTCAAGATAGCCATCCTGAACAACCGCTATCTCGGCATGGTCCGCCAGTGGCAGGAGCTGTTCTTTGACAAACGCTACTCAGCGACCAATATCGAGGTTCAGCCCGATTTCGTCAAGCTGGCAGAAGCTTATGGCGCGACAGGTATCAGGGTCGAAAAGCCCGAAGATGTCCGTCCCGCGATTGAAAAGGCACTTGCTATCGACGGCCCTGTTGTCATGGATTTCGTCGTTTCACGTGAAGAAAATGTCTGGCCGATGGTTGCTCCCGGTGCGGCAACGTCCGAAATTATGGAGGAGAACAACTGATGAGGCATACTATTTCTGTTATCGTTGAGAATAAGTTCGGTGTTCTTGCCCGTGTCAGCGGCCTGTTTTCCTCGCGCGGCTACAACATCGACAGTCTGGCCGTCGGCGAGACGAACGACCCATCCGTTTCCCGCATGACCATTGTTGTCCGCGGCGACGACCGTGTGCTCGATCAGGTCATCAAGCAGCTCGACAAGATAGTCGATGTTATCGAGGTCAAGGACCTTCCCGAGGGAAGCTACGTTGACCGCGAGCTTATGATGGTCAAGGTCAAGTGCGATAAGGAAACGCGTACAGATATCATGGAGGTCGCAAATATATTCCGCGGCCGCGCAGTCGATATCGGCCACGAGTCCATGATTCTCATGATCACCGGCGACGAGGGCAAGCTCAACGCATTCCTCGAGCTGGTCAATCCGTACGGCATTATCGAAGTTGCCCGTACCGGACGGGTCGCCATGATGCGCGAACTGAACGGCGACAACTGAGGAATTGAATAGTTAGACTGAGATAAAAAGATACGAAGTAATAATAACACCATCACACACTGAAAATCGGGAGACCGGTCATGAAGATGTATTACGACAATGATGCCGACAAGGGCATCCTCAAGGACAAAACGATCGCAATTATCGGTTTCGGATCCCAGGGACACGCCCAGGGCCAGAACCTCCGCGACTCCGGCTACAACGTAATTGTAGCTGAGCTCGAGGGCACTGAAAACTACAAGACCGCGGTCGAGGCCGGTTTCACGCCGATGAGCGCGAAAGATGCCGCCGAGAAGGCTGACATCATCCAGATCCTTCTTCCGGATGAGCTCCAGGCTCGCGTTTACAAATCCGATATCGAGCAGGGTCTCAAGGCTGGCAACGCTATCGTGTTCTCGCACGGTTTCAATATCCATTTCGGCCAGATCAGGCCCCCGAAAGATGTCGATGTCTACATGGTCGCTCCCAAGGGCCCGGGTCATCTCGTCCGCCGTGTCTATGAGCAGGGCGGCGGTGTTCCCGCGCTGATCGCTGTCTACCAGGATGCAAGCGGCAAGGCCAAAGACTTCGCTCTCGCACACGCCTGTGGTGTCGGCGCCGGCCGCGCCGGTATCATCGAGACCACCTTCCTCGAGGAGACCGAGACGGATCTCTTCGGCGAGCAGGTTGTTCTCTGCGGCGGTCTCACCGAGCTTATCCGCGCCGGTTTCGAGACACTGGTAGATGCAGGTTACAAGCCCGAAGTCGCATACTTCGAGTGCCTGCACGAGGTCAAACTCATCGTCGACCTCATCTATGAGGGCGGCATTGCGAACATGCGCAGCTCCATCAGTGACACTGCCGAGTACGGGCGACCTTGTCACCGGCCCCCGTATTGTTACCGAGGAGACCCGCGAGGAAATGCGTCAGATCCTTTCCGAAATCCAGTCCGGCGAATTCGCACGCGAGTGGATCATGGAAAACCAGTGCGGCCGTCCGGTCTACAATGCTCTCAAGCGTCATGGCGAAGAGCATCTCATCGAGGATGTCGGCGGCAAACTGCGCGGCATGATGAGCTGGCTGCATAAGTAAGAAGTTTTTGTCAGTTTGAGGCATAACGGCGGGTGAGGCCATATCCCGCCCGCCGTCTGCCTTGCTTTGATGTAAAATGAAAACAGGGTGTTGAAAAAGGTTCAGGATGATCCGGCAGTCATCCTGAGTGTCTTTCAGCATCTGTTCAGCTTAAAAATGTTTCACCCGCCGTCACCACGGCATAACAGTTTCTTTTCAAAGGAGGTGATCGTAGTGGACGACTCGCGTTCCATGGGCCTTGCCGAGAGCGACCTTAAGATGATTGATACAAGTGAGATGTCAATGATTATTACCGGGCGGAACACTGCTTTCGCTCCCACTCGAAAGGAAACGCTCTCATGAAAGACGAAAAAGTAATCATTTTCGATACCACGCTCAGAGATGGCGAACAGTCGCCGGGGGCGTCTCTCAGTGTGAAGGATAAAATTCAGATAGCCCTGCAGCTCGAACGCATGCGTGTCGACGTGATCGAGGCGGGATTCCCCGTCTCCTCGCCCGTACAGTTCGAGGGTGTCCAGGCCTGCGCCGCCGAAATGAAAACTGCGGCGGTCTGCGGTCTCGCCCGTGCTGTTGAAAAAGACATTACCAGCGCTTACGAGTCATTGAAGGATGCCGTAAAGCCGCGCATCCACACGTTCATCGCGACCTCGCCGATCCACATGAAGCACAAGCTCAAGATGGAGCCTGAAAAAGTGCTCGAGATGGCGGTCAAGGCGGTCAAGTATGCCAGGAGCCTGGTCGAGGATGTCGAGTTCAGCGGCGAGGATGCGTTCAGGAGCGATCCCGGATTTCTCAAGGAAGTGGTTGCCGCGGTTGTCGAGGCGGGTGCCTCGACGGTGAATATTCCCGATACTGTCGGCTATGCCATTCCCGGCGAATTCGGCTCTTTTATCAGAGACATTGTAGAAAATACGCCGAATCTCGGCGATACAATTATAAGTGTGCACTGCCACAACGACCTCGGTCTCGCAGTCGCCAACTCCATCGAGGCGGTGAACAACGGGGCCCGTCAGGTCGAGGTCGCGGTCAACGGTCTCGGCGAGAGGGCAGGCAACGCCTCCCTCGAGGAAGTTGTCATGGCGATGAATGTCCGCAAGGATGTCACTGGGATTGACAGCAATGTGGAGACCACCGAGATTTACCGCGCCAGCCAGATGGTGTCGCAGCTGTCCGGCATCTGGGTGCAGCCGAACAAGGCCATTGTCGGCGCGAACGCTTTCGCCCACGAGTCGGGCATCCATGTGGACGGCCTTCTCAAAGAGCGGAGCACCTACGAGATCATGACGCCGGCCTCTATCGGGCTCAACGACATGAAGATCGTATTGGGCCGTCATTCAGGCAGGCACGGTTTCCAGAAACGTCTCGAGGACATGGGATACCAGCTCTCGGAAGAGGATATGAACGCCGCATTCGAGCGTTTCCTCATGGTGGCCGACAAGAAGAAAGAGGTCTTCGACGAGGATCTCGCGGCCATTGTCGAGGATGAGCTGGATCAGGCGCCCGATCATTTCAAGCTCGACTATTTCCACATTACGAGCGGCTCGACGACCATTCCGACCTCGACTGTCAGAATTCAGGTCGGTGAGGACGAGAAGCAGGAGTCGGCATGGGGCGACGGTCCTGTCGATGCCACGTTCAAGGCGATCAACAAAATATCGGGTGTCGATGTGCAGCTTGGCGAGTATTCGCTGAGAGCTGTCACCGAGGGCACCGAGGCCATGGGCGAGGTAACGCTCAAGATGTTCGTCAATAACGAGTTCATGATACTCGGACGCGGCACCTCGACCGATATCCTCGATGCGAGCGCCCGTGCCTATGTGGATGGTCTCAACAAGATACGGCAGCGCATCGAAACCAGTACGAAAAATAAGTGAGCGGCTGGCAAAATTGACATTATACGTGTTCCAATAGAAGGAGATATGTAATGGGTATGACAATCACGGAGAAAATCCTGGCAGCGCACGCGGGCAAGGACTCGGTAAAGCCCGGCGATCTGATCAATGCGAAGATCGACGTTGTCATGTGCCATGATGTAACCACGCCGCCGGCTGTCAGTATGCTGGAAGAGCGCGGTATGGACCGTGTTTTCGATAAAGACAAGATTGTGGTGATCCCCGATCATTTCGTGCCGAACAAGGACATCAAGAGCGCCGAGCTGGCGAAACGTCTCAGGACTTGGGTCAAGCGCCACGGCATCGAGAATTACTACGAAGTCGGCCGCAACGGAGTCTGTCACGCGATCCTGCCCGAGGATGGCTGGGTCTTGCCGGGAACGACAATCGTCTGCGGCGATTCCCACACCTGTACACACGGTGCGCTCGGTGCGTTCTCGACCGGTGTCGGCTCGACCGACCTGGCCGCGGCAATTTATTCCGGCGAACTCTGGTTCAAGGTGCCGGAGACAA
Organism: Candidatus Latescibacterota bacterium; assembly: GCA_963668435.2. GTDB lineage: Bacteria > Latescibacterota > Latescibacteria > Latescibacterales > Latescibacteraceae. The sequence continues at coordinate 724,010 of CAXXSC010000008.1, read as the reverse complement.
TGCAGTTCGTGCTGAACGGCTCTTTGCCCGCGGGTGTATACTCGAAAGACATCATCCTCGAGGTGATCAGGCGTATCGGCGTGGACGGTGCACTGTACAAGACAATGGAATTCACCGGCCCGACTATCAGCGAGCTCAGCATAGAGGCACGTCTCTCAATTACCAACATGGGTATCGAGGCAGGCGCAAAAAACGCTGTCATGTGCCCCGACGAGAAGACTGCCGAGTATGTCAAGGCTAAGACCGACAAAGAGTTCACAATGGTCTGTCCCGATCCCGACGCCGAATACGAGTCGGTCATGGATGTTGACTGCAGCTCGCTGGTGCCGATGGTTGCCTATCCGCATCTGCCTTCAAACGGCCGTCCGGTTTCCGAGGCGACGGATGTCAAGGTCGACCAGGTTTATATCGGTTCCTGTACCAACGGCCGTATCGAGGACCTGAGGATTGCCGCGGAAATTCTTAAAGGTAAGAAGATTGCCGACGATATCCGCTGTATCGTTGTCCCGGCCTCGACAAAATGCTGGCGTCAGGCTGAGCAGGAGGGCCTGCTCCGTATCTTCAGCGAGGCAAATTGTGCCGTGTCGCTGTCGACCTGCGGCGCATGTCTCGGTGGTTACATGGGTGTTCTGGCGGCGGGCGAGAAATGCCTGTCCACCACGAACAGGAATTTTGTCGGACGTATGGGTTCGCCCGAGAGCGAAGTCTATCTGGCCAGCCCTGCGACAGCGGCTGCGACAGCCATTACCGGCAGGATCACCGATCCGAGAGAATACATGTAAAAACTACGCGGACAGTGCCGTCATGTAGGGCACTGTACTCCGCACTTTATAAATAAGGAGTGGATGTTATGAAAGGGAAAGCGCACGTATTCACGCGGGCCCATATCAATACCGACGAGATCATCCCCGCGCGTTACCTTAACACCGATGACGAGCAGGAACTGGCGAAATACGCGATGGAGGACATCGATACCAGTTTCGCGGGACGTGTCGAAAAGGGTGACATTATCGTGGCTGGCGAGGATTTCGGCTGCGGATCGTCACGCGAGCACGCTGTATGGGCACTCAGGGGCGCAGGAGTTGCCTGTGTGATTGCCGACAGTTTCGCACGTATCTATTACCGCAACTCGGTCAACAACGGTTTTCCCGCGGTCGAGTGCAAGGGCGCTGCCGACGCGATCGCCGAAGGTGACGAGCTTAAAATCGACGTAAAAGCAGGCACGATCAAGAACCTCACGAAGGGTAATGAACTGTCGTTCGCACCGTTCCCTGATTTCGTGCTCGAAATTGCCGATGCGGGCGGATTGCTCGAATCGATCAAGGAATAAGCTTTTCGATATATCAGCGGCGGCATGACAGTGGGATTTCCGCTGTCCGCCAGCCGTTGTGAACGCCGGAGATAATCGGCGCAATAAAGAAATTGCAGTATAATCGATTAAATAACATACTCTTATATTACAACGGAGGCACCAGTGAAACGTATAGCTGTATTAGGTGGAGACGGAACCGGACCCGAAGTAGTCGATGAGGCGCTGAAATGTCTGAACGCGGTTGCCGGCAAGGTCGGTTTTGAATTTGAGACGGAAAGTTTCGATTGGGGCGGCGATCGCTACCTCAAGACCGGCAATGTCCTTCCCGATGACGCTGCTGATACCCTGAGAAAGTTTGACGCGGTTCTGCTCGGTGCCATCGGTCATCCTGATGTCAAGCCCGGCATTCTCGAGAAAGGCATTCTCCTCAGGCTTCGTTTCGAGCTCGACCAGTACATCAATCTCCGCCCGGTCAAGCTCTATCCCGGTGTCGAGACGCCGCTCGCTGGCAAGACTCCCGAGGACATCGATTACGTGGTCGTCCGTGAAAACACCGAAGGCCTCTATGCAGGCGCAGGTGGAGCACTCAAGAAGGGCACACCTGACGAGGTCGCGATCCAGGATTCGATCAACACACGCAAGGGTGTCGAACGCTGCCTGCGTTTTGCTTTCGAGTTGGCCCGGAAACGCAACAAGACCAACACAGTCACCCTCTGCGGCAAAACCAACGTGCTGACTTACGCATTCGATCTCTGGGAGCGCGCTTTCCATGAGATCGGCGAAGCCGAGTATCCCGACATCAAGCGTGATTACGCACATGTCGACGCAACCTGCATGTGGATGGTCAAGAATCCCGAGTGGTTCGATGTTATCGTGACTGACAACATCTTTGGCGATATCATCACCGACCTCGGCGCTGTCACACAGGGCGGCATGGGTGTCGCTGCTGGCGGCAATCTCAATCCCGAGGGTGTTTCCATGTTCGAACCGATTGGTGGAAGCGCACCGAAATATACCGGCAAGAACGTGATCAATCCCATGGCCTCGATCCTGTCTGCCCAGATGATGCTTGATCAGCTTGGCGAGACAAAGGGCGCCGAGATTCTCGAAAAAGCCTGTATGGAAGTTATTTCCAACCGCATGAAAAGCATGAGTGCAGGCAAGATGGGAATGGGCACGACGGAAGTTGGCGATGCTGTTGTCGAGGAAATCGAAAAACTGGCATAACACTGTTCCGACGATATAACTTACACCGAAGCCTCGGACGATCGGTCCGGGGCTTCGGAACAGAATAGAAAAAGGACTCACCAGTGGAAGCAGAAACGAAAAAAACGCGGACCGTGGAAATATATGATTCGACGCTCAGGGACGGCGCGCAGGCGGAATACATCGGTTTCAGCCTCGAGGACAAGCTGATGATCGCCGAGAAACTCGATGCGGTCGGGTTCCACTTTATCGAGGGCGGGTATCCGAACGATACCAACCAGAAAGAGCTCGATTTTTTCCGTGAGGTCAAGTCTCTTTCGCTGAAAAATGCGAAAGTCGCGGCTTTCGGTTCCACGCGGCGTGCAAAGAATCCGGCTGAAAAGGATGCCGGGCTCAAAGCGCTTCTATCGGCCGAGACCGAGGTTGTCACCATTTTCGGCAAGAGCTGGAACCTTCACGCGACCGAGGTCCTCGGAATCTCGCTCGAAGATAATCTCAAGATTATCGAGGATTCAGTGGCCTATCTTATCAGCAGGGACCGTCGCGTCGTCTATGATGCCGAGCATTTTTTCGACGGCTACAAGGCCGATCCCGACTATGCGCTGAAAACCCTTCTGGCTGCACAGAATGGCGGCGCAGAAATCGCAGTGCTTTGCGACACCAACGGCGGCTGTATTCCCAGTGAAGTTACTGATATCTGCAACACAGTCGCCGGGAAAATCCAGATTCCGTTCGGTATCCACTGCCACAATGACAGCGGTATGGCCTCGGCCAATTCGCTTGCCGCGGTTGCCGCGGGCGCGGTGCAGGTGCAGGGTACGGTTAACGGTATCGGAGAACGCTGCGGCAACGACAATCTCTGCACGACGGTGCCGAATATCGAGCTCAAGCTTGGCCTCGACGCTATCGGCAGCGATAAGCTAACTGAACTTATGGGGCTTTCCCGTTTTGTCTCCGAGATCGCCAACGAGTTCCACAACCACCGTCAGCCTTATGTCGGCGAGAGCGCTTTTGCCCACAAGGGCGGCGCGCATATCGACGGTGTGCTGAAAGTGAAACGCTCGTTCGAGCATATCCAGCCCGAACTGGTCGGCAACCAGCGCAGACTGCTTCTTTCCGAGCAGTCAGGTGGCTCAACGGTGCTTGCGAAGCTCGAGAAGGTCTATCCTGAGCTCGACAAGAAGAATCCGAAGGTCAAGGATGTTCTGAATACATTGAAGGACAAGGAAAACGAGGGCTATCAGTACGAGGCGGCGCATGGGTCGTTCGAACTGCTTGCGGCCTCTGTGATCGACGGTTGGAAACTGCCGTTCGAGCTCTGCGGGTTCCGTGTTATTACAGACAGACGCCGCGACGGCACAATGGTCAGCGAGGCGACCATCAAGCTCATGGTCGATGGTGTCGAGGAGCATACGGCCTCGGAGGGCGACGGTCCGGTCGATGCCCTGAACGGTGCGCTGAGAAAGGCGCTGAACCGTTTCTACAGGGGTATCACGGCGGTGCATCTTGAGGATTATAAGGTGCGTGTGCTTGAAACGAACAGGGGCACCGAGGCAAAAGTCCGGGTGCTTATTGAATCGACAGACGGTGAGGATACCTGGGGCACCGTGGGAGTCTCGGAAAATGTGATCGAGGCCTCATATATCGCCCTTGCGGACAGCCTTGCATATCAACTGGTACAGGAAACGAGAAAGTCCGGAGAATAGGGATGACAGAGAAACGCAAACGCACGGCGCGCCTTGATAAGCTGCCGCCATATCTCTTTGCCCGCCTGAACGGCATGAAGCTGAAGATGCGTCAGGAGGGAATCGATATCATTGATTTCGGCATGGGCAATCCCAATATCCCCTCGCCGACACATGTGGTGGAAAAGCTCAAGGAAGTGGTCGAAGATCCGAAAGCCCACCGTTACAGCTCAACCTGGGGTATTCCTAATTTCAGGAAAGCGGTGGCCCGCTGGTACAAACGTCTTTATGATGTCGATCTGGACTGGGAGCGCGAGGCTATGTCGCTGCTGGGCTCGAAAGAGGGCCTTTCACACCTGATGCTCGCCATTCTCGATCCGGGCGACACGGTGCTTGTTCCGAACCCGACATTCCCGGTGCATATTTACAGTGTCGGTATCGCCGGCGGCAACGTGATCAGCCTTCCATTGAGGGAGCAATCCGGTTTCATCCCGGCAATGGAGGACATCACGAGGGAAATGTGGCCGAAACCGAAAGCCGTGGTGCTTTCATTCCCGCATAATCCCACGACCGCCTGTGTCGATCTGGCGTTCTGGGAGGAAGTGGTCGATTTCGCGAAACGTTCCGGCATCATGATTATCAACGATTTCGCCTATGCTCAGCTCGGATTTGACGGCTATCAGCCGCCGAGTATTCTTCAGGTGCCGGGTGCGAAAGATGTCGCGGTCGAGATCACGACCATGTCCAAGGCCTACAGTATGGCTGGATGGCGTGTCGGTTTCTGCGCCGGAAACGCCGATATTATCGGGGATCTATACAGTATCAAAGGCTATTTCGACTACGGTATGTTCACACCGGTGCAGGTTGCCGCGATCAATGCGCTTGACGGCGATCAGGATTTTGTGACCAAAACGGTCGAGAGCTATCGTCGGCGTCGTGATACATTCGTGGATGGTCTCGCAAAGATTGGCTGGAATGTGCCGCGTCCCAAGGCAACCATGTATCTTTGGTGTCCGATACCCGAGCAGTACCGGGAGATGGGTTCGCTGGATTTCTCAATGAAACTTCTGGAAGAGGCGGAGGTCGTTGTGTCGCCGGGTGCCGCGTTTGGTACGCTGGGCGAGGGCTATATTAGGATTTCGCTTGTTGAAAACGAGCAGCGGATCAACCAGGCGATCCGTAATATCAAGAAAGCGCTCTTTTAACCAGTAGGGACAGCCGGACAGCATGTGATGGCTGCATGGGAGATTATGAGCAAAGCCATTGACCTGACAGAAATCCAGGGCGGGGTAACCGCACCGAAAGGATTTCGGGCCGGAACCGCCGCTTGCGGAATCAAGGCCGTTGACAGAAAAGACCTGCTGCTAATTGTCTCGGATGTTATCGCGACAGCGGCGGGCATGTTTACCAGCAACCGAATCAAGGGTGCGCCGGTAATTATCAGTAAGGAGCACGTGAAAAACGGGCAGGCGCGGGCTATTGTCGCCAACAGCGGCAACGCCAATGTCTGCAACGGTGAGGATGGGCTCGATGCCGCACTTTCCATGGGATGCGCAGCGGCAAAACTGATCGGCTGTGATACGGCGGACATGCTGATGGCCTCGACAGGCGTTATCGGCAGGCCTTTTCCGATCGATAAGGTGACCGCGGGAATCCCGGATGCATTCGCCAGCCTCAGTGCCGATTACAGCCCCGATACGGCGAAAGCGATCATGACCACCGACACCTTCCCGAAAGAGTACGCGGTCGAGATAGACATCGGTGGTGTACCGGTGAGGATTGGTGCTGTTGCCAAGGGCTCAGGCATGATCTCCCCGAATATGGCGACCATGTTCAGTTTCATCACCTGTGATGCGGCGGTGGAAACTTCCGCGTTGAAAAAGGCGCTTCAGAAGGCTGTCGAACGCACGTTCAACTGTCTTACGGTCGATGGTGACATGTCGACCAGCGACACTGTGCTGCTGCTTGCCAACGGGAAAGCTGGCAATGCCGCCATCAGGAAAAGGACAAAGGCGTTCGATCAGTTCACGGAGGCTTTGACCGCTGTCTGTCTCCACATTACGAAAGATCTTGCTCGAGACGGTGAGGGGGCGACCCGCATGATCGAGGTAAAGGTCAGCTCGGCAGGCGGAACAGAGGAGGCGAAACAGGTAGGATTGGCTGTTGCCAACTCGCCGTTGGTCAAGACCGCGTTTTTTGGCTGTGACCCGAATTGGGGACGGATTATATGCGCCGTTGGTTATTCCGGTATTTCCGTGGAGGAGTCGCGCATATCGATCCGTATCAACGGGGTGACTCTTTTCGATGAGGGCAAGGTTATTCCGTTCGTCGAGGCCGATGTTCGGCGGGCGATTGATACAAAGGAAGTGCTTGTCGAGATCGATCTTGGAATGGGCCAGGCAGAGGCGACCATCTACACCTCAGACCTGACTTACGAGTATGTAAAAATAAATGCTGAATATACAACCTGATATGTCCAGGGCACCTCTATTTATTCCATTTTTACCAGTGAGCGTATCTTTCAGAGCCTGACCTCGTTCATGGAAATTCGACTTATCTTTTTGATAAGCTATCATTTTCATTGTCTTGTCAGGTCACTTAAATATATCACTCATGCCTGAAAAGCGAATTAATAGAGATACCCTTAATAGTTTTAACTGACAGTCAACCCTGCATCTTCCGGGTTGCAATGAAAACACACCATCGCAAGCATAAGGAGTGCGAACGTATGGCGCTGTCCTCAAAAGTAGAGAGAGTTGAACCCTCGATTACCCTTGCCATTAGCGCGGAAGCTAAAAAAATGAAAGCCGCCGGTATCACTGATGTTATAGCGTTAAGTGCCGGAGAGCCGGACTTCAATACACCGGCCCATATTTGTGAGGCTGCGGTGAAGGCGATCAATGAAGGTTATACCCGCTACACACCTGCTTCCGGAATTCCGGAACTCAAAGAGGCTGTCTGCGCCAAGTTCAAGAACGACAACGGTCTCGAATACAAGAGCGACCAGGTCATTATCAACTGCGGTGCGAAACACAGTGTTTTCCTCGCCGTTTTCACGCTTGTCGATGATGGCGAAGAGGTTATCGTTCCCGCGCCGTACTGGGTGTCCTACCCAGAGATGGTAAAACTCGCGGGTGGCGTGCCGGTCATTATACCCTGTTCCGAGGCTACCGGGCTCAAGATGAGCGCCGAGCAGTTCGAGGCGGCTATCACACCGAAAACGAAACTGCTTATCCTGAACAGCCCGTCCAACCCGAGTGGCATGGTCTATACGAAGCAGGAACTGGCCGATATCGCCGCAGTCGCAGAAAAACACGGTATCTATATCCTGTCGGACGAGATCTACGAGAAACTTGTCTATGATGGCGAGGAGCATGTGTCGATCGCCTCGTTTTCGGATGCGATGTACGAGCGCGCGATAGTGGTAAACGGCGTTTCCAAAGCTTACTGCATGACCGGCTGGCGTATCGGCTACACGGCGGGTCCGAAAGATATTATCTCAGGCATGGCAAAGGTACAGAGCCAGGAGACCTCGAACCCGACCTCGATTTCCCAGAAGGCGGCATTGGCGGCCCTGAACGGCTCCACCGATTTCCTTGTGCCGATGCTTGCGGAATACGACAAGCGGCGTCGCTACGTGACTGACCGCCTGAACGCCATCGATGGTGTGAGCTGTACGGAGCCGAAAGGCGCGTTCTATGTGTACCCGAACGTTTCCGGTCATTACGGCCGTTCATTTGAAGGAGAGAAGGTCAGCGGCTCGGTGAAGTTGTGCGAGTACATGCTGGCCGATCAGCATATCGCGCTGGTGCCGGGCGAAGGTTTCGGCACAGATGCCAACTGCCGTATTTCCTATGCGGTCTCGATGGCCGAGCTTGAAGAGGCCCTGGACCGTTTTGAGAAAGGACTGGCGAAACTCTCGTAATTTTGATTCTGACAATAACCGCGGTGAGTGACTCCGCGACCAATCCATGAGGTTGTTTTATAATGAATACATTGAAACTCGGCCTGCCCAAGGGCAGCCTGCAGGAACCGACATTCGAAATTTTCAAAAAGGCCGGCTATCGTGTGCAGCTTGGAAGCCGCTCGTATATCCCGCGTCTCGACGATCCCGAATTTGAGTGCCTTCTCATCCGTGCCCAGGAGATGGGACATTATGTCGATGATGGCGTTCTCGATGCCGGTATCACCGGTCAGGACTGGGTGAGAGAGTACGATTCCGATGTGGTCGAGATTTCCGAGCTGCTTTATGCACGCGGCGGATTCGTACCGGTTCGCTGGGTTGTCGCGGTGCCCGAGGATTCGGAGATCACCGAGATCAGCCAGCTCAAGGGAAAACGTATCGCCACCGAGCTGGTTGGCTATACCAAGCGCTATTTCGAGGAGCGCGGCATCGATGCCAAGTTCGAGTTCAGCTGGGGCGCCACAGAGGTCAAACCGCCGAAACTCGCCGACGCTATCGTGGATGTCACGGTTACGGGTTCCTCGCTGAGGGCGAATAAACTTCGCATTATCGACACCATCCTTGAGTCGACAACTGTGCTGGTCATGAACCGTGAGGCGTATAAAGATCCCTGGAAACGCGAGAAGGTGGAAAACCTCGTAACGCTGCTTCAGGGTGCTCTCAATGCCGAGTTCAAGGTCGGGCTCAAGATGAACCTTCCCGCCGGTAATGTCGATGCGGTCTGCTCGCTTCTGCCGAGCCTCAACAATCCGACAATCTCGCATCTCAGGGACGAGAAATGGGTTGCGCTCGAGGTCATTATCGATGAGCCGAAAGTGCGCGAGATCATTCCCGAGCTGAAGAAAGCCGGTGCCGAGGGCATCATCGAGTACCCGCTCAACAAGGTGATCTATTAAGGGATTACGGGCTTTCGGGCCCTGTTGACAATCAATACGACAGAAAGGCGGAGGCGGGTTATCCGTTTCCGCCTTTTATGTCAGAATGTGAGATAAGGCATGATACCGATAATCAGTTACAGCGAACTTGAAAATGACGAGCGCTATCGTGCGATCTGGTCGCGGGAACTGACGCTCGACGCGACCATCGAGGCCGCGGTGAAGTCGGTCGTCGAGGAAGTCAGGAACCGTGGCGATAAGGCAGTGCTCGATTATACCGCCAAGTTCGATTCAGTCAAGCTGGAATCACTTGCGCCGGTACCCGAGAGTGTCCTGAAGGAGCTTCACGCGAAAGTGAACGATTATTTCCTCGCGGCACTCAGGGAGTCGATCGCCAACGTACGCGAGTTTCACACCCTTCAGCTTATGGACGAGCTCAATCTCGATAAAGAGGACGGTGTCCGCCTGAGCCTTCGCTACACGCCGCTGGAAAGTGTCGGCCTTTATGTTCCGGGCGGGGCGGGAGCATATCCTTCCTCGATAGTCATGAACGCCGTACCGGCACAGGTAGCGGGAGTTTCGCGCATAGTCGTGGTGACGCCCCCGGCGAGATTCCGTGAGAATCCACACATTGCGGCCGCATTGGTCGAGCTCGGTATCACCGAGGTCTATACCATCGGCGGCGCACAGGCAGTCGCGGCGCTTGCCTACGGCACGGAGAGCATTCCGCGCGTGGACAAGATTGTCGGGCCGGGAAATATCTATGTCGCCGTCGCGAAAAAACAGGTTTTCGGACAGGTCGATATCGATATGATCGCAGGGCCCTCAGAGATTGTGGTTGTCGCCGACAAGAGTGCCGATCCGTCATTTGTTGCCGCCGATCTTCTGAGTCAGGCGGAGCATGGCAGCGGCATGGAAATGGCCGTGCTGTTCTCTACAGACGAGGCCCTTGCCGAAAAAGTCCGTGAAGAACTGTATGTCCAGGTCGAGGCGCTTCACCACGCAGAGGATGTCAAGGAAGTGCTGGAGCAGAACGCGCTGGTTGTCGTGAAAGATATTGATCAGGCGGCAGATGCTGTCAACCGTATTGCGCCGGAACATCTTGAGCTCATGGTGAGCGAACCGCGCGGCCTTCTCGCTAAGATAAAAAATGCAGGTGCCGTATTTCTCGGAGCCTATTCGCCGGAGCCGATCTCGGATTATTATGCCGGGCCGAACCATGTGCTGCCGACCTCGGGTACCGCCCGCTATGCCTCGCCGCTGGGAGTATACGATTTCCAGAAATGCACGAGTGTTGTGGAGTACACGAAAGCGGCGGTTGAGAAATGCGCCCGTCAGGTCGATCTTTTGGCACGTTCGGAGGGTTTTGTCGCCCACGCGAAATCGGTGACGATCAGAACCGAAAAGTAAGCTGCACTATCATTCATGGACAATGTGACGATGAAAAAGTCAGTAATAGAAAATGTTAAAAACTCAGTCAGGGAGCTGTCTGCCTATACGCTCAAGGACTACGAGTACGATCTTAAGATGAACCAGAACGAGAATCCCTACGATGTTCCCGCGGATATCAAGAAGGAGATTCTCGAATACGCCCTCGAGCGGAGCTGGTCTCGTTATCCGACTTTCATACCTTTCGCCCTGCACGATAAACTGGCGGAATACAGCGGTTGGCGTGCGGACGGTATTCTCGCGGGCAACGGTTCCAACGAGATCATCCAGGCGCTGATGGCGATATTCCTCGGGCCGGGAGACAAGATAGTGCTGCCGTCACCGACATTCACCGTTTACGGCCTGGTTGCGCGTGTTCTCGAGGCGGAGGTGGTCAATGTGCCACTCAATCCCGACATGAGTTTTGACTGCGATGCGCTGGAGGAGGCTTTCCTCGGCGACGAAAAGGCAAAGGTCCTCGTGATCTGTTCTCCGAACAATCCGACGGGCACACTCTATCCTCTGGACCGGCTCGAAGCGTTATTGCAGAAAACAGATCGGGCGGTTGTTGTCGACGAGGCCTATTATGAGTTCTCGAAAGTGAGCGCAGTGGATATGCTTGAGCGCTATGACAATCTCGTCGTACTCAGGACATTCTCGAAAGCGTTCTCATTCGCCGCCATGCGTTTCGGCTATGGTCTCATGTCCCCGGAACTGGCAACCGAGGTGGGAAAAGCCAAGCTTCCCTACAATATCGATTTCTTTTCCGAGGCCGCGGCGATGAAACTGATCGACAATCGCGACCGTCTTCAGGCAGGAATAGATGAGCTGATCGAGGAGCGTGACAGGATTCTGCCATTGATGAATGTCCTCGACGGTGTGAAAGCCTATCCGAGCCGCGCTAATTTCATCCTGTTCGAGACGAAACGTCCACCTGCGGAGATATTCGATGCGCTCCTGGCAGACGGTATCCTTGTCCGCAATGTGTCGTCCTATCCGATGCTCGGAAAAGCGCTGAGGGTATCGGTTTCGACACCGTCCGACAACGACCGTTTTCTGGCCTCGCTCAAAAAGGCGCTTGGATAAAACGGATTTCGGACGTATATAATTGCAACGGATAATACGAAAGCATTCAAGACAGTATCGAGGTGTTTATGGCTCGTTATGCAGAAATCAAGCGGAAGACAAAAGAAACAGATATCGAGGTGAAACTGAGTATCGATGGTACCGGTGAATCAACAATCGCCACCGGCATCGGTTTCTTCGATCATATGTTGACACTGTTCTCTCGCCACGGATTTTTCGATCTCACGGTACGCTGTGACGGCGATACAGAGGTTGATTACCATCACTCGGTCGAGGATGTTGGCATTTGCCTCGGTGAGGTGTTCAACAAGGCTGTCGGTGACAAGAGCGGCATTGCCCGTTACGGTCACGCCTATGTTCCGATGGAGCATTCGCTGGCACGAGCGGTCGTTGACATTTCCGGGCGGATCGCGCTCGATTATTCTGTTACTCCGGCGGTAGAAAAGATCGGGAATTTCGACAGCGAACTGTTCCCGGAATTTTTCAAAGCATTTGTCGACAACGCACGCATGAACCTGCATCTCGACCTGCTCAAGGGGTCAAACGGCCATCATGATATCGAGGCGGTCTTCAAGGCTTTTGCCCGTGCGCTTTCTGATGCCTGCCGTATGGACGGCAGGGTGAAAGGGCAGCTCAGTTCCAAGGGCACGCTGGCATAAAACAGCTTTTCGGCTTGGGGCTGTGACCTGATTTGTGTTATGGACCGGGAATTGCCCGCCGAGTATTAGCGGCCTTGATGCAGATAATAAGAATAAAAAAGCGACGGAATAAATCCGCCGCTTTTTTTATATGCCTGTATGGCTAACGTTTATGCTTGCTTCAGCATATCCGCGGTATTCAGACGGTTCAGGGCGCGGGCAAGCGCTGCTTTTGCCCGTTCCTCGTCGACGTCCTCCTTGACAGGTGCCTCGAGACGTTCCTCCGCACGTGTCTTTGCGGCCTGGGCGCGAGCGACATCAATGTCATTCGCCATCTCTGCGGTTTGAGCGAGGATAACCGTTTTTTCCGGCTGCACCTCACAGAAACCGCCGGAGATACTCACGAATGTCTTTTTGCCTTCCCTGCTGAGAATCACAGAGCCGGTCGCGAGGCCGGAAAGAAACGGAGTATGCTCGGGATAGACCTGGAACTCGCCCATTTCACCGGGCGCCTCGACAGTATCGACATCGTCTGAGAACAGCACCTTGCCAGGCGTGATGATTTCGATGTGATAAGCCTGTTCAGCCATTATTTCTGACGCTCCAGAATCTGCTGTCCTTTTTCGACAGCCATTTCAATGGTTCCGACATTAACAAAGGACTGCTCGGGAAGCTCGTCGTGTTTGCCTTCGATGATCTCCCTGAAACCCTTGATTGTGTCGTTGAGTGTGATGTACTGACCGGCGAGACCTGTGAACTGCTCTGCCACGAAGAAGGGCTGACCAAGGAAACGCTCGATCTTACGGGCTCGCTGGACAGTGATCTTGTCTTCGTCAGAAAGCTCGTCCATACCGAGAATATTGATGATGTCCTGAAGGTCTTTGTAGCGCTGCAGGATGTTCTGCACCTCGCGGGCAGTCGTGTAATGGTCATGACCGACGATACGCGGATCGAGAATACGCGAGGTGGAATCCAGCGGGTCGACTGCCGGATAAATACCTTTCTCAACGATGGCGCGGTTAAGAACCGTGGTGGCGTCGAGATGTGAGAACGTCGTTGCGGGAGCGGGGTCGGTCAAGTCGTCTGCGGGCACGTAAATGGCCTGTACAGAGGTGATCGAGCCGTTTTTAGTCGAGGTGATTCGCTCCTGAAGAGCACCCATCTCGGTTGCGAGCGTGGGCTGATAACCCACAGCGGAAGGCATGCGGCCGAGAAGCGCCGATACCTCTGAACCCGCCTGGGTGAACCGGAATATGTTATCGATGAACAGGAGCACGTCCTTGTTCTCTTTGTCACGGAAGTACTCCGCAAGCGTGAGAGCCGTGAGACCGACACGCTGACGGGCTCCGGGAGGCTCGTTCATCTGGCCGAAGACAAGCGCTGTCGAGTCGATAACACCGGACTCGTTGAAGTCCAGCCAAAGGTCGTTACCTTCACGGGTACGTTCACCGACACCGCCGAACACTGAAATACCGGAGTGTTGTTTGGCGATATTGTTGATGAGCTCCATGATGAGCACCGTCTTACCGACACCTGCGCCGCCGAAGAGACCGATTTTTCCACCGCGGGGATAGGGTTCGAGAAGGTCGATAACCTTGATGCCGGTTTCCAGCATGTTGCTGTCGATATCCTGATCCGTGAAGGTCGGAACTTCACGATGGATCGGGAATTTGACCTTGGACTTGACCTCGCCCTTGCCGTCGATAGGCTCGCCGATGACGTTGAGCATACGGCCAAGTGTTTCGGGGCCGACCGGGACGCTGATCGGTTCGTTGGTGTTTTTGACCGGCATGCCGCGCACGAGACCATCGGTTGAATCCATGGCGACACAACGCACGACATTCTCGCCGAGATGAATGGCTGTTTCGATGACCAGCCTGCTGTCATCCTCGCGGGTTATTTCGCAGGCATCGAGAATTTTCGGAACAGCGTCCGGCGGGAATTCAACATCGATCACGGGACCGATGATCTGGACGATTTTCCCATCTGACATGAAGAACTCCTTTATGTATGATATACGTGTACGAGTCGTTTCTGCTGCGGACTGATATGAGTACTATAAATTACGTAAAAAAAAGCCCTGAGTCAAGGCGGATTATCGGGGGTTTATGAGAAGTGGAATATCATTTTCATCTTGCAGAGCAAGCAGGGAATACACAGGTTTCGTTAAAGATGTGATTGTCAGGATTCCTCCGTGTTGAAAATCACACGATTTCTCCCGCTGTTTTTTGCTTCATAAAGACCTTTATCAGCGGATTTTATGCAGTCTTCGAGACTCTGGCCTTTTCTGTAAGATGAGACGCCGAAACTCATTGTGACTTTCAAATTCCGGTTCTTGTATACAAAAACGGCCGATTCAATTGTTTCCCGCAGTTTTTCTGCGGTTAGAACGGCATTTTCATGTTTTGTTTCCGGGAGGGCTATGACAAATTCCTCACCGCCCCATCGGCAGGAAATGTCTTGTGATCGTAACGAGCTTTTAAAAATACCGGCAATCTGTACAAGAATGGCGTCACCGCAATCATGACCGTGCGTATCGTTGAACAATTTGAAATGGTCGATGTCAGAAATGATAAGCGACAATCCCCTTTCATTTCGATTGAATCGAGCAACTTCATTGTAAAACCGTTCACTGAAATCACGCCTGTTGGAAAGATCGGTGAGCGGATCTTTCAGGGCCGCTTTTTTAAGCGCCAGTTCAGCGCGTTTTTTCTTTACCTCAAAATTGGTCAGGATAAAAGCGCTGATTGCGAGGACAATGCCAATTGCAGTAAACAGAAGCGTCAGCCGATATAATAACGCCTTCTTTCCTGATGATAATTGTTCGGGGGTGATCTGGGATATCATGATCCAGCAGAGGTTATCACAGCTGGGGCATCTGTTTTTCATTTCCAGGCTATCTGTAAGCGGTCTGACTTTAGTGAAGCTGAATAGCCCATTGGAACTTTCGATTATTCCCGATTCCCGGGATGAAATATCAAGCCATTCCTCCGGGTAATCCGACTGGAAACGCCGGTCTTTTCTGTCCCTGAACATCCAGCCCCATTCATCCTCATGATTTTGGCTGTGCAGCCAGAATCCCATACGGTTGACGAGCATCAACTCGCCTTGTACCGCAGAGGAATGCTGAGAAATAATATCGAGAATTGTCTGGGCGAAATAATTCAGGATTATAATTCCCTGACGAGCTCCAGTCTTGGAAAAAACAGGCATGGCAAAACGGATCATGGGTTTATCCTCGACCACACCGTAATCGATATTCAGATCCATTGGGGATGCATATACCTGGCCAGTATTAAGTTTCATCGTTTCAATGAAATAATATCGATCACTTTTTTGCTGGAGCGAATCCGGATGGACGGCCGACGGATACCCATTATTATAATTAAGCCTGAATTTTTCGTAACCGCTCGCATCGATAAAACGCAATTGATCATAGACTTTATTCTGTCGAAGGAAAGCGAGGAGGCTTTGACATATTTTTTCCGATTCAGCCTTGCTGCCTGTAGCAAAATCGGGGTAAATGTTATATATCTCAGTAAGAAAGAAAATGTCTGAATAGTAGGTTTCGAAAAGACTGAGAATGATCTTTTTATTCTGTTCGATTCTCAGCTGCTCTTCAGTTTGCAATATTTTCAAATCAGCTTTGAATTCTGTTTGATAAATATATACAATTATGCCAAGTGTCAGCAGGAGGGGAAGAGAAAAGAATAACAGGAAACGTTTGAAATAAAATAATTTGTTTATTTTTAATTCATTCATGGCATTCGTTATATTTGTCTATTGTTATAATCCTTCTGAAAAATGTACTGTTTTTTTTTAATAAAAAAAAGAAAATTCTCGCTTAACATCGCAGGTTTCACCAAATAAGTATGAGCCATGAGGAAGATGTTTGCATTTTCGCGTATGATGTTTACCTTACTTGATAGGCCATTATGTTTTTCAGGTCATGATGTCGAGGAGAAATACTCGTTAATGAAGGTACTGCATATTATAAACAGGAGATAACGGAATATGGAATTATCCGAGACCGTTTCCCGTCGTTCTGCTTTGCAATACGGTTCAACGATGTTTAGCGCAACGATGCTTTCTTCCCTTGTATCGGGGGAAAGCCGCGCATCGAATGAATCGCCCCGTGCTCTTTTTCTTGTCGGAGACTATTGGCATAATCCGATCACCCAGGAAAAAAACTGGCAGGATGTGCTGCGCCATGCAGGCTGGCAGCTCGATTTTGCACAGGCAACGAAATTCGTCACGCCTGAGGAGTTGGCTAAAACCGATCTTTTTGTCGTTTCCCGCTATGCCAAGTCCAACAATCTCGGCTGGGCCGAGGGTGGCATTGTCAGCGACAGGGCAGACGAGGAGGTTTTTCTCACAGATGAGCGGGAACAGGCAATAATCGACAATGTGAAACGCGGCATGGGCCTTCTTGCCATGCATTGCAGTGTCTGGAATGGCGAACGGCCGAAATTCATGGACCTGCTCGGCATCGAAAAACCGTATATGCACACGAAAGTCCAGCCCTCTTTTCTTCATAATATCAACCAGGATCATCCCATATCTGCCGGTGTCATGGATGCAAAACTCGGTGAGGACGAGATTTTCTACTGCGATCTCATTCCGGGACGCACGACCGGGCTGTTCAACCTGAAAGGCGAGGAGCAGCCCATAGACCGAACCGGAGGCTGGTGCCATGATTTCGGCAAGGGCCGCGTGGCGGTGCTTCTGCCCGGTCATACACCACATCCGTTCCATTCAGGCTCTTTTAAAATGATTATGTGGCGTTCGGCGCACTGGGCCATGCATAAAGAGATCCCCATGAAAGAATTCGCGAACGGACGTCCGCCTGAGAGGAGTATTTACTGATTCATTCAATATTCTGTTTCGAAGTTCTTACCGCATGAATTGTATCGAAAATGATGTTCAGGCTTTAATGCTGTATCTGACTTAGCGACTTAACGAGAAACATATTTTTTCTCACTATTTTTAGTTATAATTTTTCAATCTTGAATCAAATATGAAAGGAGTCTTTCATGTCATTTTTCGATCGTATCACCCGCCGCGGGGCTTTCAAAGCGGGAATCGCTTCGCTTGCTCCCGCTTTTCTCGCTGGGAAGAGCGCCAGCGCCAGCCTCAAGAAAAAGCCCGGTGAAACAAAAGTCGTTTATCTCGGCGGCGACCAGCTCCATAACGGCATGGGGCAAGTGCAGGAGATGAGGGGCATTTTCAAACCGGCGGGATGGCGTTTCATGTTCACTCACGACGCGCGGTATGTAACACCTGAACTTATCTCGGACGCCGATCTTCTCATAATCACACGCTGGGGCGGTGCTGTTGAGGGATGGAGCCCGGATCCCATCGTTGAGGGTACCATGCCGGGCGACGGTTACATGAGCGATGAGCTCGAGGACGCTATTGTCACGAATGTGCTCGACCGCGGTATGGGCTTCATGGCGCTTCACTGCACCTGCTGGACCCCGGAACGTCAGAAATTCAATGACATGATGGGAATCAAAGGCATTATGCACGGCCCGGTGCAGACTGTTTTCCTGCACAATTTCAACCAGCGGCACCCGGTCTCTGAAGGTATGGAGGATTTCCTCATGCCGCTCGACGAGAATTTCGGTGTCGAGCTGACCAATCCGAACGCTGTCAAGCTGTTCGAGTCCACCGGAGCCCAGGACAAACGTCACGATATCGCCGGTTGGGCGCTTGAGAACGGCAAGGGACGTGTCGTGGGTCTTCTCGCCGGGCATACCTACACCTCATGGCGTCATAAGGAATACCGCAAGCTTTACTGGCGTGCCGCTCACTGGGCCATGAAAAAAGATATTCCGGTCTCCGAAGACAAGAAGGGATGAGCGATGAAGATGCGTGTGAATACCGTGGTGATTTGCCTGGCTTTCGTTTCAATTGCTGCCTTGGGGTTTCTCGCCTGTAATGGCGGTGGACAGAAAGCAACTGTTACGGTTGAGGATATTGAGGGTGTCAGTATGGTCTCCCTGCCGGGTGGCAGTTTCCGAATGGGGCATGATTTTGATCCGAACGGCTCTGATGCGGAAAAATACTCTCCCGACGAGCAGCCTGTCCACACTGTGACTCTCGGTGCGTTCCAGATCGGCGCCACCGAGATCACCCAGGCGCAGTACGAGGCGGTCATGGGCAATAATCCCTCATCGGTGAAAGATCCATCGCAGCCGGTAACGAATGTCAATGCCAGCGACGCCGCGCTTTTCTGCAACAAGCTGAGCGAGGCGGCTGGATTTGAACCATGCTTTGATGTGAATACCACGTTCTGCGATTTTTCGAAAAACGGGTTCAGACTGCCGACAGAGGCCGAGTGGGAATATGCCTGCCGTGCCGGGAGTTCCTCGCTGTTCTACAGCGGCGACACGGAGGCTGATCTCGGCAGAGCTGGCTGGTATATCGGCAACAGCGATGGCGCGCCGCACCCGGTTGCCATAAAAGAGCCCAATGCCTGGGGGATTTACGACATGCACGGCAATGTCTGGGAGTGGGTGTACGATGCCTATGACGAGACCTACCACTGGGGAAATTATCCCAATGAGCCGGTCAGCGATCCGGTTGTGGAAGAGGAGCGTTTCAATATCCGCAGAATGCGCGGGGGAAGCTGGTTCAACGAGGCCTCGGAATGCAGAAGCGCCACACGGGGTGCTTTCTGGACCGGCGGCTGTCATTTCTATGTGGGATTTCGTGTGGCAAGAAACCTTCAGTGAAACATGGCCCTTTGTGATCAGCAGTATGCCGCTTGAGGAAATCGATTTACAGACAGTCATAGTGCTGAATCAGTGTATGTTTCTAAAATAAAAAAACGCTGCCACGACGGTTATGGCAGCGTTTTTTGGACGGATACTGTGATGAAGAAAAGGGTAACTACGGGAACATATATATGAAGACGGGTTAATTCGCGCTTCTTGTTTCAAGAATTTTAAGAATGTCTATAAGATCGTTCTCCAGGCTCGTTGTCGGGAGATCATAAGCCAGGCAGGTGTCGATTTCATTTTCAAGCCATATGACACGTTTTCCGATTTCAATGTCGGTCATGAGTCGCTTGTCAGTCATCGTTAACCTCCTTTTTTCTTAAGGCGCCACCTTGCAGGGCTCGGAACAGATTTATTATGTTTTCTTTTCGGTGTACGCGATGGCGCCAGTAGTCTTTCTATAAATTAATATCGCAACATGTATGCCAAAACTTTAGAATATAGTTGCGATTATCGTAAATTAGTGATATGTGGCGGTTTATAGGGATTTTTGGGGCTTTTTTGTGGCAAAAATGTTTTTGCCGGAGGCGGCATTTTGTCTTGGGAGTGGCAAAATGTTCTTATGAAGCTGCTGATTGATGACATTTTGTCAATAGATGAAATATATTTTATAGCAGGGATTTTGTTTCCTTTTTTTATGGTGTGTGTTATACTCAAGAAATGAATTTTCTTTTTTCTCACTCATACATTCACTTCAGCACGGAGGGCAAACCCGTGAAAAAAGTACTGTTCCTCGTTTTTGTGTTCTCGCTGTCGCTGACAGCGACTGTCATGGCCCAGGGCAATATCCCGTCATTCGGCCAGGACAATATCCCGTCCTATTTCGAGCTTGATGAGTACAATCACCGCTATCCGACCGATACAAATGTCGAAATGTACATGCGCAGCTATCTCAATTCGCCGGTTCACAGCGGTTCTGTCAAACATGGCGGCTGGGTCGAGCGCGAAATCCTTACGCCGGGTGATCCGACGAATCCTCCCAAAGCCGGCGCAGTGCTGAAATACATGACCGCCTATAACTGGGGCAAGCTCGATCCCGGCACATACACGCAGAAAACGAAAAGCGACACCGAGCAGGTCTTTTTCTACATCGAGAAAGGCAAGGGCAGGGTGGAGGCCGGCGGCCAGAAAGTCGATATCGAGGAAGGCTGCGGTATTTTCATGCCTGCCGGGCTCGAATACCAGTTCTTCAACACCTGCAATGAGCATTTCCTCGAGGCTGTGATTGTCTGTGAAGAGATAGAAAAGGGATTCAAGCCGATCAAGGAAATGAAAATCGGTTCGTACAAGGATCATATTCAGCGCGCGGGCATGCACTGGGCTCATCTTGGCCGCGGTATCGTGGATGGCGCGAAGTTCTCGAATCCGGTCGGTTTCGCGATCGTGTCAATCGATGCTTTCGATGTCGCTCAGCCGCACCTTCACGGCCCAGGCTGCGAAGAGGTCTGGCTTCAGCTCAAGGGCACCAGTCTGCTCGTTTTCGGCAAGCAGCTTTTCTACCAGCCTCCCGGAACAGCGTTTTTGATCCCGCCGAATTTCTGTATTCCTCATCAGTCGATCAACCATACAGACGAGCCCATGCAGTGGCTCTACATGGGGAACCGTCACGATGCCCGCGAGACACGTTACAGGAAACACCACATGAAAGGCTGGAACTGGGAGTGATCCCCGCGCCGATCGATTATAAAGCCCTGTGGTTCATGCAGGGCTTTTTTTGTTACAGGGACTCTTGTCTTTCCATAGGGAAACGACTATATTCCTGAAACAGGGACTGTTGCGGCCGGGTTCAAGCGCTTGTCAATGCAGTTGCTTGTGCCGGAGATTATCATTCGGTTGACAGCTGAGAAGTTCCCGGACTGTTTTGTGGTATGGAGGGCGTTCGTGGAAGCTTTTATAGACAATATTATGTGGCACCTGACCTCGATCGACTGGGAAGGGTCGGCGATGTTCATCGTGATCGTGCTTGCTATCCTCGCACTTTTCAAGCAGTGGCACATCGTTCTCATAACACTTTTGACCACTGCGCTTGCCTGGGGTGCCGAGGACATGATCATCATGAACCTCGAGACGAATATGGAGATAATAAGTGTTCCGCTGCTTGTGTACTGTGCCGGCGGTGGGATAGCGTTAATTTTGTGTCTGATAGCTTTTTTCAAACTTGCGGTCTGAATTTGGCCGATATCGGAATGCCTGAAAGAGCAAAAACGGCCGTGAACGGTAATAAGTACCGGTGATTTAAGCAATGAAAGGATGCAGTATGCATGAACTGAAAACAGGACGCCGTGGTTTCCTCAAGGGAACAGCCGCGGCAGGAGTCGCAGGTATGGTCAATGGATTGGATATTCCGAAAGCCGCCGCTGCCGGGAAAAAGGCTCTTGTCGTCTGGGGCGGCTGGGAAGGGCATGAGCCGAAACAGTGTGTGGATATTTTCGTACCATGGATGGAATCGCAGGGATTCGATGTCACAGTCTCGACTACGCTCGATTCCTATCTCGATGCCGATTTCATGAATTCACTGGATCTTGTCGTGCAGGTGTTTACCATGAGCACAATCACCGGTGAACAGGAGAACGGCCTTCTCAACGCAGTGAGAAACGGTGTTAATGTCGCCGGATGGCACGGCGGCCTTGCCGACTCGTTCAGGAACAACACCAATTATCAGTATATGGTCGGCGGCCAGTGGGTGGCCCATCCCGGCGGCGTGATCGATTATGAGGTCAATATCATCAACCACGATGATCCCATCACGAAAGGCCTCGGCGATTTCAAAATGCACTCCGAACAGTATTACATGCATGTCGATCCCATCAACGAAGTGCTGGCGACGACCACATTCCAGGGCGAGCATGATCCCTGGGTCAAGGGTGCTGTCATGCCGGTTGTATGGAAGAAGATGTTCGGCAAGGGGCGAGTTTTCTACACCTCGCTTGGGCATGTGGCGAAGGATTTCAATGTCCCCGAGGCACGTGAGATTGTTCAGCGCGGTATGCTCTGGGCCAGCCGTGTCTGGGCTTAGAGATTTATAAAGAGCATTTTGAACCACAGAAACAGAAAAAGAGAAGAGGGCTGATTAGCGGCTCTCTTCTCTTTTTATTTCAATGCTGTTCTGCCGTGAACGAACTGTTGGGGCTTATTTCAGAACGATACGCCGTGTCAGCGTTTTGCCGGCATACATGCCCTTGGGAAGCTCGAAATCCACTGTTTTCGAAGCTCCGCCTCCTGTTGTCAGCTTGACTGTGACAGTAGCGCTTTTATTCTCCGGGTCGGCGATACTGACATCGAAACCATGGGGCTGTTCCGTGACAAGGGCCAGGCAGGGCCTGTCAACCGTTACCGTTCCGCCGCCGGGCAGTTTCGCTGTTCCCGCCTCGAAGAAAACGATGCCGCTGATACCGTTTCTCGGATCGCTGACCTGCTGGATCGAGGTCGTATTGTTATCGATGTGTACCGGTTTGTCAGCGTAGAAAGCCTCGGCCTTCATGGAATCGATACCGGGCATGATGCCGTAAGCGTAGCTGCCGTCCTGCGGCCGCATGCCGTGGTCGAACCACATCGTGAAAATATCTTTCTCGACAGGATCCGCCGAACGCTGGCTGCTGATTTTCTGCCACGAGCCGCTTTCTTTACGGTTCGTTATCTGAACCTGGGGATTGTCGAAGAATAAGTACACGATGCTGTCGTGAAGCACCCAGCCCGCATTGTAGATGCTGTGTTCGCCGCTGTCCAGAATTTCCGATGCCCGGCCGGATGAGACGGTGACATCACCATTGAGGTAGCACTGGTTCAGGGTGGTGATCACCGAGTCTCCCGAGTTGCTGCTGATGCCGCTGCCGAGGCAGACAACGATATCGTCAAAGAAGAACCACGCTTTTTTCGCGTTGAGGCTGTCACGTTTGAAATCGAATGAGGTGACACCGTAACGGCCGTCCGATACGCCGCCAGCCCAGCTTCCCGTGCCCATGATATTGACTTTGCCGGGGAAATCTTCGCGCAGTTCTACTGTCGTGCCGGGGATTTTACGCCAGTTCCAGGCCGGGAAAATATTGTGGTATTCCATGCCGCTCTGCATGATATAGGTGCAGCCGTCGCCGAGATAATGGCTCAAAAGGCCCTCGCCGTTATGGGAGCCGTCTGTGTTGAACAGCCGTTCCGAATACATGCGGGCCGAGATGTAGTAGCCCTTGCGATGGTGTGTCATGATCCCGCCACGCCAGAAATACTTGTTGCCGGTCACCGAGCAGTCACGTTTGCCGTCGACCTGTTCGCGGAGGGCGATTAATTCCGATTCGTGTCCGGTGGGGATTTTCAGCATAGTGTCTACGATGCCGCCGAGATATGCGGCGCTTCCGCTGTTTCCCGCCTCTCGTGTGAGCCCGCGCCCTGTTGCACCGTAGTCACGCGTGGATTTCCTGATCATCCATCGGGTGCCTTGGAGGATGAAATCAGTCAGAAGGTTGATCTTTTCAGGCGGGAACGCGAATGATGTGCCCACGACAAGTTCCGCAAGCTCACCGCATTTCGTCGAGAATACGGCGCCATAGCCATGGTTGTAGAGCAGCGCGCCATGCTGGTGAAAGCTGTAATCGGGCTGGACACCTTCTTTGGTAGTGATCTTTATTTCGCCTGTGATACTGTCGACCGCATACTGGACAGTTTCGATATCTTTTTCGAGCACTCCGCGCATCAGGGTAATGAACGCGACATCGACAAGGTTGGCGCCGGTCATTCTGATCTTGGCGCGCTTGAGAATCTCAATGCCTTTACTTCTCTGTGCCGGGCTGAGCTCTTCATCGAAAAGCAGGAGGATTCGTGCCATCCTGCCGGGAACGCCTATCTGGTTCCACCACCAGTTGCTGTTGATGAAATCCTTTTCGTTCCAGTAATCGAGCCCCTTGCTCAGCGCATTTTTGCATGCACTGTTGTTTTTCAGCGGGGACTTCGGTGAGCGGAAAGCACGTGCGAGTTTATAGATGTGGGTGACATGTTTCATTGTCGCCCAGTTGCCGCCGGCGGTGTGTTCGTAGTCGACATCGGGGAAAGAACCGTCAGGGTTCTGGCTCGCGACAAGCGCCTTGACCGCATCGCTGTCCACTCTCTCTTCGAACATGGGCGCCAGGATGCGTTCCCGGAGAATTTCGAGGTCATTTTCTGCCGCGGCGGCATTCGCAACTGACGTTAGTGCGAAACACGCGGAAACGATCATGAACAGGGCGTATCTCATCATGCTCTCCACAGGTTTGACGGAAAAGAACTGTCAGCCACGGAAATCCTGCGCTGGTTCACAGGGCGGCTGCAGGAACATGGTTTCCCTCAGCGGCGGCATCAGAGATTGTATTTCTCCTGCATTGGGAGACCGCTTTCATAATCGAAAAATGTCCTCGCGTTGAGCTGGAGGATAGAGCCGCGGTAACCAATATAGGCTTCGAGGTAGTTCTTTTCAAGGTCGAGTTTTCGTTCCAGCGTCTTGAGCACACCCTGGAGCGACAGTTCTCCGGCGTGATAGCGGTCGAGGCTCGTATCATACGACAGTTTGGCCTCACCGAGGGTTTTGCCGATAGCCATCACACGGCTCTGGTAGTCGTTGAGATTGTCGACAGCGGTGATTATGGCGTTCGTGATCTCGTCGCGCACCTGA
The DNA here is from genome assembly GCA_963668435.2 of Candidatus Latescibacterota bacterium. Classification (GTDB taxonomy): domain Bacteria; phylum Latescibacterota; class Latescibacteria; order Latescibacterales; family Latescibacteraceae. Next base: position 699,399 of record CAXXSC010000008.1, on the reverse strand, counting down.
TCATGGTAGAGATAGGCACGTTTAACGCTGATTTCGGCGGCCTGGATTTCCGAGTGGCGGCGTCCCCAGTCCCAAATTGGCAGGTAGGCGTAAAGCGAAAAGGTATAACTGTTCGTGGCCTCGTCCCACATCTCGCGATAGATGTCGTCGTTGTTCTCGATACCAAACGAAACAGCGAAATCGAGTCGAAATGAATCCCAGCCTTTCGTGTTGTCCAGATCGATCTCGACTTTACGGTTGCTGAGCGACATGCTCCGGAGGCGCGGGCTCAGGGTATAGCCGTGCTGAAGCGCCGTTTCTATATTTACAGTCAGTGGGTGCAGTGTGAGATCGTGTTTGACGATCAGGGAATCCTCGTTTCCCACCCGGATGCGCTGTTTGATTGACATTGCCTGAGAGCGGATGTCATTGAGATTGTCGAGCTGCATTTCCCCGGCGTTCTTGATCTCGAGGCCGACCTGGATTTCCTCGACGGAGGCTATGCCGGCTTCCTCGCGTTTTTGCTTTACCTCGGTGAGCAGACCCTCGAGGTCGCGGATATATCGTGTGATCAGTGAATCCCGCTGAACGAGATTGAGAAGGCGGTTGTATGCTGAAGATATGCCGATGATTTCGTTGACCTTGTCTGAAATATCCTCCATCTGGTCGATTTTCGAATCAAGCTCGGCCTCTTCCATGTCGTTTTTCAGCTCATTTGTCGTAAACAGCGGCTGTTCGAACTTGACGAAAAATCGGTTGTAATAATCGACATCGTCGCCGAAATCCTCTTTCTGAATGTACTTATAGCTTCGGTTGTTCAGCGACAGGTAGCCGTTTGTCGGGTAACCTAAAATGATGACCGGCTGTTTTACGGCCAGGTCCATCTGCCAGCGCCTCGTGTTCGTTTTGATGATCTCGTTCATGTACAGTGTCGAGTTCCATTTGTAATCGGAAAGCGCGCTGTATTCAGGTGTTTTCAGATTCATGTAAACGCGTGATTTCAGGGAGGCGCGTTCGGCGTTCAGGCTGCTCAAGCGGCGCTTTCTCGATAGTTCGAGTATCCTGAAACGGTAACTGTTACGCATGGCTATTTCTATTACACTGTCCGCGGTCAGAACGATGTCATCTGCATATACATCTCCCGCGAGCGGTGCGGCGGCGAAGAAAACCGCAAGAAGCACTCTATATCCAAAAATGTTAGCGATACCTTTCACATTGCCTCCGATTATCGAATTTCAGGGTGTATGCTGCATGAAATCAGGTTCCTACATCCTGTCCCTGAATTTGTCGAGCAATGTCATGCCGTTTTCGAAATCGTAATAAGTAAGTTCCATGAGCGATATCAGCGAACGCTTGTAGCCCTGGAATGCCGCGATGAAATTGCGTTCGGTGTCTTTCTGGCGGGCGACAATGGCCAGAAGGTCCTGGAGTGAAATTTCTCCGTTACGGTAGAGTTCGATACTCCTGTCGGTGAGATCCTGTACGATGGTCATACTCTCCATCATACGCCTTGTCCGCGATTCGTACTCGTCGACATTGTCGAGAGCCACATTGACCTGTCCGGCGATATAGTTTTCACGCTCCTCGATCCGCAGTTCCGATATCTCGAGATCGTATTCCCGCGCCTCGATACGGTTTCGGCGGCGTCCCCAGTCCCAGATGGGCACATACATGTTGACCGATGTGGAATAGCTTTTATCGAACTCTTCCATGAGTTTCTGATAGTCCTCATCCTGCTTTTCGAGTCCGTATGTAAGCTCGACTGTCACATTGAAAGCATCCCAGCCTTTTGCGTTGTTGAGATCGAGTTCGTTTTTCCGCTTTGTAATGTGGCGGAGCCTCAATTGCGGATTGAGGTTGAAACCATACTCGATAGCCTTTTCCCTGTCGATCTTGACAGGATTGAACTCAAAGCTGGGTGTCACATATACTGAATCGGCCACGCTTAGCCGGAGATTCTGTTTACTTTCCGCCTCCTGACGGCGCATATCTGTCTGGTTGTTGAGGCGTTCTTCCAGAGTGTTGGCAATTTCCATCCTGATCTGTATCGTATCAAAAACGCGGGTTGTGTCGGCGGCGGCGAATGTTTCCGCGATATCCTCGATTTTTCTGAGGTTGCCGATCTGACGACCATATATCTCATCATAGGCTGTGAACTCGAACAAGTCGTAGTAATCGTCGGCAATACGCTCCATGAGATACATGAGGTCGCCAACGTAGTCGAGTTCCCTGTCCTCGAGGTCCAGTTCGGCGTCCTCAATGTCGTTTTTCAGCTCGTTGGGGAGGAAGAAGGGCTGTTCGTATTTAACATAATAGCGGTTGTAGAAACTGGTGTCATCGACACCGTCGCGCTGGATGTATTTATAGGTTTTGTTGTTAAGGGAGAGATAACCGTTGGTGGGGTAGCCAAGTATAACGACCGGCTGTTTGATAGCGAGATCCATCTGCCAGCGTGTGGTGTTCTGCTTGACAATCACGTCTTTCTGGAGGTTGGAGTCCCATTCGAAATCCGATTCCGCGCTGAGTTCCGGCGCCTGGAGGTTCATGTATACTTTCGATTTCAGCGAGGCCTGGCGGGCTTTCAGCCAGAGACGGTTTCGTTCGACACCCATCTTGAGCATTTTGATACGGTAGCTGTTCTGCATGGCGATCTCGACCGAATTGTCGAGGGTCAGATGGATGGTTTCTCCTGAAAAAGCCATATCCGCGGCGCCAAAGATACAGCACAGCGTCAACGACATGGCTATAAAGCCTGTCATTCTCGAAGACATGATTGTATTCCCTCCCGGTATATAAGCGCAGTTATAGACAAGATATCGCAGGTGGCGTATCGATATTACTATAAAATAACAAAGAAATGTTGGCGTTCATATATATTTTTTAGCGCAGTTCCCCCATTAACAAATTTTACGTTGGAGAACTGATCTTGTTCCAATAAGACAGACAAATCCGATAGCATTATTGATGTTTTTTGCATGAAGCACTGAATTACAATAGATATTGATGGTTATGAGGATCTGAACAGGAGATATGAGCGTGACAGGCAGGGAGAGAGAGGAGGTGATTTCTATCGTTGTGTCCTGTGAAAAATATCGATTTATCCAACGCAGGCTGATCTTGACAAACGCAAGCATATACAGGATATTACGATATGCTCAATATCTGGTTTGTCATTTCGACGATGACATGTCAAGATGGCTCTTGCCTGTTGATGCGGAACATACACTTTCTTGAAAAAGGATAGAATAATGCTGAAAAAAACGCTGTATTTCATCCTTGCCTGTCTGCTTACCGTTTTTATTGTTTTCGGATGTGGCAGAAGTGAAAAGGTGCCGGAAACCGTGTCGGTCTCGCCCGATCCGTTCGCTCTCAACGCCCGTCTTGGACGCGGGATCAATCTTGGGAACTATCTTGAAGCGCCTAAAGCGCAGTCGTGGGGTGTGGAAATAGTACCTGAGGATTATCCTCGTATCAGGGATGCGGGATTCAGCTGTGTCCGTATGCCTGTGAGATGGTCTGACTGGGCAGATAGCACCGCGCCCTACGCCATTGAAAGCGACTTTTTCGAAACTGTGGACAGAAATGTAAAAGCCGCACTTGACAACGGCCTCATTGTCATCCTCAATATGCACCACTACCTCGAAATGTTCCAGGAGCCGATGGCGCATAAAGAGCGGTTCATCGCCATGTGGCGCCAGATAGCCGAACACTATCGCGATTTTCCACCGGAACTTCTGCTGGAACCGCTCAACGAGCCGAACAAGGCTCTCGATGCCGCAAGCTGGAACGGAATTATTCAGGCGGTACTCCCGGTCATTCGTGAAAGCAATCCTGACCGGACACTCGTGATCGGGCCGTCGCAATGGAATCAGATAGCAAAACTCGACAGCCTAGCCATTCCCGGGGAAGAGCGTAATGTCATTGTCACGTTCCATTATTACAGCCCCCACCATTTCACCCATCAGGGCGCGTCATGGTCCGGGCCGCTATCACAATCATGGCTCGGCACCACATGGGGCAGCGATGAGGACAAAGCAGCGGTAATTGCGGATTTTGATACAGCTCTCGCGTGGTCGAAGAAACACAATCGCCCCCTTCTGCTTGGTGAGTTCGGTGCGTACAGCAAGGCTGATATGGACTCAAGGGTTCGCTGGACGGCATTTGTCTCAGCTGAGGCCGTGAAAAGGGGATTCAGCTTTACCTACTGGGAGTATTGTGCCGGATTCGGCGCATACGACCGTGAGACGGCAAGCTGGCGGGAGCCGCTACTGAATGCCCTGATACCTCAGAAGTGACAAGCATATGGAAAGACGGAAACATCTGATGTCACAAAGGTCGTGTTTCCGTCTTTCAGCCTTTTCAATCCGATTCCGCGTTTTCGGATACAGCATTTCCCTGTTATGAGTGATAGCTGAGATTATGCCTGTTCACTGTCTTCCCCTCCTGAAAATATTCCGGACCTCTCTCTGAACGCATATTTGTTTCAGCCTTTGTATTGCTGTAAATATATTGAATTTGCCAATTGACACTGCTTTTTAAATATGATAATATTTGTATGTAGTGAGAATGTTGTGGCCGACGTGTTCGTCCTATTAAAAGGCGGAAGAAATGAGTAATGCCCGGTGGTGTTCAAGGATTTCCCCGCGACATCTTTTTGCGTTGTTAATCGCGGCTGGATTATTTTTGCATATTCACAATGTTCAAGCACAGGAGGATGGCCGGAGTCCGTTTAAATGGCCGGACGGGAAACGCGCGGCAGTGAGCCTGAGTTTCGACGACGCCCGTCTGAGCCAGATCGACAAGGGTATCCCGCTGCTAAACAAGTATGATGTCAAAGCCACTTTTTACGTGATGGAAAAGAATCTCACGGCACGTCTCGAAGGATGGAAAAAGGCTGTCGACAATGGCCATGAGATCGGCAATCATACACAGACACATCCCTGTACGGGTAATTACGCGTTCAGCCGTTCAAATGCACTCGAGAAGTTTACGGCAGATATGATGAAGGATGAGCTCGACGGCGCTAACGATGCGATCGAACGTCTTCTCGGCGTGAGACCGGCCACGTTCGCTTATCCATGCGGACAGACATATATCGGCCAGGGGAAAGAGACGATGAGTTATGTGCCGCTTGTCGCTGAACGTTTCCTTGTGGGGCGGAAATATCTTAGCGAATCGGCGAACGATCCTGTTGTGTGCGATCTCTCGCAGGTCATGGGTGTTGGCTGTGACGAGCTTGATTTCGAGCAGATAAAAACTTTGATCGACAAGGCCGCTGAAGAGGGACGGTGGCTGATTTTTGCCGGTCACGAGATCGGTGATACCGGTTTTCAGACAACGCGTGTCGAGGCGCTGGAATCTCTCTGCCGCTATGCTGCCGATCCCGCGAATGGAATCTGGATCGACACCGTGCAGGCAGTTGGCGGTTATGTCGCGGCTCGCCGTGGTGAAAGAAATCCGGCTGAAAAGCCTGTGTACCGCGACTCGCGTTATACGATCGAGCAGCGGGTAGAGGATCTGCTCGGAAGAATGACACTCGAGGAGAAAATCGGCCAGATAAATATGCCATGTGTATATGTGGGGTCACTGGGAAAGGAAATCGAAGATAAATTTGACGGCTGCAGGAAATTCACGGAAGGATATGTCGAAGAAGGTGTTGGGCCTGGCGGTGGATTTTTCACGCTTTCCAATACTATCCTCCATGAAGGGCCCCGTCAGCAGGCGGAGTTTTTCAATGAGCTTCAGACAATCGCTCTCGAAAAAACGCGGCTCGGTATTCCACTCATCGAGGTGGAGGAAGGCACCCACGGGTTTATGTGTTCAGGTGGCACGATGTTCCCGGAGGGGCTTGCGCTCGGAAGCACCTGGAATATGGATCTGATCGGTGATATTTACACTGTTGCCGCGAAAGAGGCGCGGGCTGCCGGTGTTCACCAGCTGTTCACTCTCGTTGTTGAGCCCTACAGGGATCCGCGGCTCGGACGGAATCAGGAGGGCTACAGCGAGGACCAGTATCTCTGCTCTCGTATGGCTGAGGAAATTGTAAATGCTGTTCAGGGTGGGGATATTTCGGCGCCCGACAAGGTCATTGCAGGATTATGCCACTATCCGGGGCAGAGCCAGCCTGTCAGCGGATTGGAGCGCGGCGCGTTGGAAATATCCGAAAGGATACTCCGTCAGGATTTCCTGCCGCCGTGGGTGGCCGGCATCAAGAAATGCGGAGCTCTCGGTGTCATGGCGACATATCCGGCCATTGACGGTGTGCCTGTCCATGGCTCGAAACTGATCCTGACAAAGATACTCCGTGAGGAGATGGGATTCGAAGGGCTTGTCCTTGGCGAGGGCGGCGGCATTTCGACACTTATTTACGAGGGATTGGCGCCCACCCAGAAAGAGGCTGGTGAACTCGCTATCAAGGCTGGTGTAGATGTGGGGATTTCGTACGAGGCGGCGTACATGATGCCGATGATCGAGAATGTCCGCGAAGGCAAGGTCTCCATGGAGACAATTGACCGTGCGGTACGGCGTATTTTAACGATAAAATACCGGCTCGGCCTCTTCGAAGACCCGTTTGTCGATCCTGATCATGCTGTCGCGGTATCAAATACAGCGGAACATCAGGCACTGGCCCTTCAGGCCGCACGGGAGGGCGTCGTCCTTCTGAAGAATGAAAACGATATCCTTCCTCTCGACAAAAATATCAAGTCGATTGCGGTTATCGGGCCCAACGCCGATAATATGAACAATCAGCTTGGCGACTATACTGCGGATGTTGTCCTGCAGGATGTGGTGACAATCCTTGACGGGATCAGGAACAAAGTGTCTGAGAAAACGAAAGTCAGCTATGTCAAAGGCTGTGATGTCATTGGCACAAAAACAAATTCGATCAAGGAGGCGGTGAAAGCGGCAAAGAACGCCGAAGCGGTAATTGTTGTTCTCGGGGAAAACGAATGGCAGGCACCGGACAATACGGGTACGAGTGGTGAGGGTTTCGATGTCGCGAGTCTCGATCTCACGGGACTTCAACAGGAACTTATCGAGGTTGTTCATGCGACGGGGACGCCGACGATCGTTGTTTTAATCAACGGGAGGCCGTTGTCGATACGGTGGATAGCGGAAAATATACCCGCAATCCTCGAACCGTGGTGTTGCGGCGAACAGGGCGGCAATGCCGTTGCCGAGGTGATATTTGGCGACTACAATCCGAGCGGGCGGCTGCCTGTGACAGTACCCCGTCATGTCGGACAGATTCCGGTTTACTATAACCACAAAAAATCGAAAAGCTACTGGATTGAAAGAGGCTGGGGAACACCCTATTCCGATATGAGTCCGAAGCCGCTGTTCGAATTCGGATACGGTCTCAGTTATACGAAATTCGAGTACAGCAACCTTAAGATATCCTCGCCACAGATCGGTAGGGACGGTTCTGTCGATGTGAGCCTCGATGTCAAAAATACCGGCGACCGCGCAGGTAGTGAGGTGGTCCAGCTGTACATCAAGGATGTTATCAGTTCGCTTTCGACGCCCGAAAAGGAATTGAAAGGCTTTGAAAAGGCCATGCTTGATGCCGGCGAGAAAAAGAGCGTGACGTTCACTCTGACTCCTGAACATCTCTCATTCATCAACAGCCACCTCGAAACGGTGGTCGAGCCGGGCGATTTCGAGGTAATGGTCGGGCATTCGTCGGAGGATATCCGCCTGAGAGGCGGTTTCGCGGTGACGAAATAATAGAATCAGACGATTAATGACAAGGTGCCTAATACTATCAATGGGCAGGCATGGTCGAGTGGAAGCTGCGTTCTTCCGCCTTCAATAAATGACCTGATACGTTTTAGGAATCTGGCCCATATATGCACGAAATGTGTTTTACAGAAGACGTAGACAGTGGTATCGGGAGATTGTTTCGTGTTTAAGTTTGTGGGTGCCCTTATAGGGTAGCATTATTGCGCAAGCATATCTTGTCAGTACATAAAAACAGAGAATGTAAAAGGGGCGGTATTGATACCGCCCCTTTTCGTGAAATCCTGTCTAATTACTTGATAAGCAGCATTTTCCTCGATTCAACTTTATTGCCGACACACAGCTGATAGAGGTACACGCCCGCCGCGACATCATGTCCGGCCTGGTCGGTTGCATTCCAGCGGACAGAGTAGTTGCCTGCTCTCATATGATCGTTAACAAGCGTTTTAATCAGCGCGCCCCTCATATCGTAGACATTCAGCTTGACATGCCCGGCATTGCCGGAGGGAATTGAATAGCTGATCTCCGTTGTGGGATTGAACGGATTGGGATAGTTCTCTCCAAGCATAAACGCCGCGGGTTCTTCAGCCTCCACATATGTCGGGGCTGAGAAATTGTATGCGGAAACATCGGCGACATAGATCTGTCTTTTGTTTTCGATTTCCAAGTTTAGTGCTAGTTTCGCGTTGTCGTGAGACCAGGATATACCGTCTATTCTGCCGAAAAAACCGTTGAGTATCTGACGTTTTTCACCTGTATCGAGATCGAGTACTGTCACCTTTCCGCTACTCACAGGATATTCGTATGTCACATAACGGCAGTCATATGATAACGCAGGGAACCCGTCAAAGGAATACTCGTCGAGTTTTGTTTCAACACCCGTATCTATTGCCATTTTACTCATTTTTAACTGGCCGCCCTCTCTTATGGCAAATATAATCTCTTTGTTGTCGGGGCTTATACGCATATCGTAGGTGTTACTCTCCATCAGCCCAATTTCTCTCGCATTGCCACTCGCCATATCGACTATCCAGACTTTATTGTTATCAACTGCATTGTCCGGGTCAGTAAAAAACCGCGAATCTAAACCAACATATGCAAACAGGCTGCCATCGGGACTGAGAGCGCCATCTTTTGCAGCGTCCCGGTAAATACGTTTTTCCCCGCTTGAGATATTCACCGCCATGATTACAGGGATTGCGTTTTGAACTTCCCAGGGGAAATAATAGGCGGTTCCTATGGGTTCCTCCGGCCAACCTGTTATGACAGAACCTTTTTCTTCGTCAATATTATAATAGGTGAAGATCACTTCTTTACCGTCGGGCGACCAGGACGGTTTCGTGAACATCCCGATACTTCCGACCTTTCCGTTGTATTCAAGCACATCATTGAATAGACTTCTTCAACATAACTATCTGTCGAGGTTAGTACCAAGCCTGAGTGCATCCATGCAATCTTTGTTTTATCCGGTGACCAACTCGGATATGTTTTATTAGAACTGGAAATCTTGACGCCCTCACCGGCATCGATATCCAGTGTGTAGGCGGTGGATGCAATCATTAAACACATGAGAAAAACCAAACATAGCACCCGTTTCATCTCTTTCTCCTTTGTGAATCGTTTTCTCACTGTCGCAAATAACTATGACGCGGTTGGTTCACTTCACATTCCCGGGCCCTGGGTATGTGCTCGAAGATACTGTAAGCATCGACCGAACCTATTTTGCCCGCACCTTCAGGTTCGGTAAACTAAATCACTCTTGTCAAGTATTATTTTTTTACATGAAAATTTACCATATAAGATAGTTGTTTTTTTCTTATTAATTACAATGCGTTAAGTGGATTATTTCAGAAGGGTGGCTTTCCCGTTTGCGCTCATTCCCGCGGCACTGAGCCGGTAAAGATAGACTCCGGCGGATACTGTATTGCCATCATCGTCGCGGCCGTTCCAGACAAAACTGTGATGGCCGGGACTGAGTGACCCAGCTGTCAGTTCACGCACTTTCTGGTCGCTCATATTGAAAATGGCAAGCGTTGCGTCGCTCTTCACTGGAATCGAGTAGCTGATCGTTGTCGAGGTGTTGAATGGATTGGGCATGGCATTGTGGAGCGCGAATTCGGTCGGGGTATCATCCTCGGTTTCCAGCGATGTATCCTGGTACGCTGCTGAATCGTAGCGTAGGTCGCGGATGTAGATATCGGGTGATGTTCCCGCAGTGCTTTTCGCGGCGACATTGAAACTGATCATTGTGCCATCCGGAGATAATGAGCTGTTCAGGGTGTCTGCTGTCAATTGCGGAATGATATCCTCCGACTTGCCGGTATCCATATCAAAAAGTTTCAAGCGAGTCGATTCCCCATCGCTGTGAACATACAGGATGGCCCTGCCGTCAGGGAAACAGTCGACAACTTCTTGAAGCCCTTCGATGACATAACGGGCGCTCACTGAACTGTACTGAGAGGTCATTTCGTAATAATAGAGTACTCCTGTTTCGATATCAGTAGTCAGAAATAAACCGCCGTTGTCAGGTGAAAAACAGGCGGAATTGGGATTTTGGTGTTCAACATGCACACTCTTCATCTGGCGGGTGTTAATACAGTTAAGGAATCCTGCTTCACTAGTGAATAGAGACGTATAGGCAAGGTAGTTTCCGTCCCGCGACCATCGGCACAGGGATGAGTTTTGAATGAGTGTCTTGATTTCGCCTGTCTCGATATTGACACTTTTTACATTTTGTACATTGTTGCCATCCTGACCTCTCTTTTCTTCCATGAAGACGATTTCTTCCCCATTTGCTCTGAAACACAGTGTTTTCAGTTGAGCCGACTGGATATCACCGTTAAATCCCTGCTTACCGAAGATATCATAGACAAGTTCGGGTGTCCCGCCCTCAGAGGGCACAATCCAGATCGCATAGCGGTTGTCGGTAAATGAGATAATCCTGCCGTCCGGCGACCAGACAGGGTGTTGTTTGCTTTCGGCAAGCGAGCGCAGCAGCAGGTTGTGTTTCAATGCCACAGTGTCATTGATATCCTGCACTTCCACCTCATCGGGAGGAATAACTTTCAGCACCCACAACGCCGGATCATTGCTGGCGCTGTTTGCTTGTACTGCATCCATCAGGGGGAACACCACAGGCTCTTCGTCAGGTATCAGGCTGTCGAAATATCTGTCTGCCTCATACTCGATTTTACTTTCCGTACAAGCATATGCTGACTGTTGCTTGACAGACTCGAATGATTCAGCCGGTATACTGTGATTTCGCATTGAACCAACAGGCCCGGCGTGTGAGAATGTTTCCCGCATCGAGCTTTCGTCAATGAGGCTCATGCTGCTTTCCTTAACCTGTGAGGTGTCGAGATGTTTCAATGAACAAGCCTGAATATCCGGTTTTTCCGATTTGCGGCGCGAGGCCAGGAGCCTTGTGAAAGGATCGGCTGTCAATGCCAGACGCGCCACATTTGCTGCTATTTGTGTGCTTTCAATGACAGAGTTTGCCACAGGAGTGTTGAGCATTGCCTTTCCCACATCACTTTTTATGGAAAAACCGACGAGGAAACTTGCGCATAGTGCGAGCAGGGAAAATGCAGATGCCGATATATAATCACGTTTTCTGACATGGAATACAGCAGGAGTCCCGGATACAAGCCGTTCTATCCGATTCTGCAATGAGGATTTGCGGGAAAGAAAATTTACACCGGCATCAAGTGCGGAAACACCTGTGAGCCGGAAGTGGGCAATTGAAATCAAATTCATGCCATATTTATGGGCATCACCTGTATGATGAACAACATAATCGTCACAGAGAAAATCACAGGCCTCATTCATCTGGCTGCACAGAATTCTCAATACTGGTTGAACGGGAATGAGTGTCCGGACTATCTGGGCCAGCAGGTTCCATATATGATCTTTCCTGATGAAATGAATATACTCGTGAATGAGCACATCCCTATTGATCATGATTTCTTCAAAGGCGCCTCCCGGATGAATGACAACCGGTTTGAACAGGCCGGTTATCAATGTCCCGTCGATGGAATCATGGCGGAGAACGCTTATTGCTGTTACACCGAATTCCTCGGCGATCTTTTTACTCATATCACTATAGCGTTGGTCGGTCTTTTCTGCCGAACGGCGCACGTAGATGAGATAAGCGTTGTACAGAACGGAGCGCGTAAAGATTGCCAGGGCTGATAAAGTCCATATGGTCACGAAAAAGGCCGGAAGAAATGACAGGATGAATACGAACTTGTTTTTGGGAACGTTTCCCGCGTTAGCTGCGTGTGTTGCCGTTTTATCAGCTGCGGCATCATCAATGGGGGCTTTTATGCTGACTACATTGCCAGGTAAAATGGGGTGAAGGGAGTTCCGATCCTTGGGATAATTGTCGATATTGTGTACAGATTGACCGGAAATATCAGGAAGCCCGGTATTGTTTATAGATGAAATGAGAGTGCTGGTTAAATGTCCATCATCCGGTTTCGCAAGCTGTTCGTGCGGCAAATGTGCCGGGATTTCGACTGCAACAGGGGCAATCTCCATTATTACGGCCGGGATAAGGAGGAGCAGCGCCGCAATATTCAGGACAAGCACCAGCCTGATACAAAATATCCTGGCGATGACGTTTCTTTTTTTGAAATATTCCGCACAAGCAAGGCCGCAAGAGAAATAAGCAAAGATGAGAGGAAAATGCCAGCAAATATGTTAAATAAGGATTCCGCCTTTGCCAGTATGAGAATGATTATCATACTATTCATCGGGATCGTTGACCTCATTCATCAATTCCATCATCTTCTCCAGTGCCGGTTTTTCGACATATTCATTTGAGACAAGATAGGCAACAAGTCCCTCGGCTGAACCGGAAAAGACTCTGTGTATCATGTCTGTCACAGCATGTTTTTTTGCACTTTCGGCATCGACCAGCGAATAATACAGGAATGTCCTGTCATCTACATTGTAGGCAATAGCTTCTTTTTTGAGAAGGTCACGGAGATGTGTCTGGACTGTGCTGTGGGCGATCTCGCGCTCTTTGTTCAATGTTGCCGTGATATCCACTGCAGAAACAGGCTGCTTTTCCCATATCACCTGCATAATCTTTAACTGTACTTTTCCAAATCCGAGTTTTGACATAATACTCCTCCTGAATGTTTTCTTTTACAAGTTTATAATACTAAATCAATATTGTCAAGTGTTTAAAAAAAATGTGCTTATCAAAGTTTAGATCACTTAAATGGCAGGAAAAAGACTGGGGAAATGGAAAAATGCCAGACCGTGTGAAAAAATGGCATTGTCAGGATTTTCTTTTAGTATTCGTGTGTATGAAATGTTCAGCGTGGAGAAAGAAAAAGGAAAAGAGGGAAGTTTCTTTCGTAACTCCTCTATAAACAGCTTGAATATGTGTCTTCTTCCGTTCCTTCTTTTAACGTCTTTTGCGGTTTAATCAGTTCAGCGAATGGTATTTTCGGTGAAAAAATATGCTGTTCTCAACGTGATGACCTGATCGTTTTCAAGTGGTGGCCTGAATGACTGCACAGCGTGGCAAATTTTATTCGATTCTATTGAATCTACCCTTGACAAGCTGTTGTGTTGCACCTATTATGTTGTAATGCATTATTGCTGTTATGGAATGTGTTGCTGGTAGACCGTGAACAGTGACGGTGACAGTTGAACTGACAAATCGTTACTGGACGGAAAATCTTTATGCTTGTTTTGGAGGCATTAGCGCGGTGAATGTCACGTCGTCTGGAACGGTTGGGATGATTATTGCGCTGATGTTTCAATTTTCCCCAATTCACCTTGGGAGCAGAAAAGGTGACCTTGAGGATGTTGTATTTTTTTAGTCGTATTAGAGAGAGGCAAAGATATTTGAATCAATCATTTAAGCGATTGAAATTAGAGACTTATGCATAATGAAGGTTCGCGAGATTCTTTATCCGGGAAATGATGAGGAGGCAGCATGAGGCGCAAGACGATCCTGTTGACAGTGGTATTGCTTTTTGTTTTTTCAGCTTCTGTATACGCCGAAAAGGAATGGCGTGTTATCCCGGACATCCCTCATCCCGGTGATCTTACGGAATGTTATGTAACAAGTGACGGTGTTGTATGGGCGAATTTCAATGGTAAAGGATTTTATAAATATGATGATGGCGAATGGCAGGAAGCGTTCATTATTCATATGCTGCGTTATGGGGCTGCAACCGGTATAACGGAAAGTACGGACGGCACTATGTATATTAAAGCCACATCGACAATTATCAACTTACAGGGAGCAGACGTAAACGTATTCAGCTGTCCAGATGAATTAAATAACCTGCATGAGGAATTGATTGTCGATAAGGACGGGTTGTTGTGGATTGCCAGTGGCGTCAGTATAGGCCTGTTCGATGGTGAAAACTGCAAATTATTTGGCCCTGAAGATGGGATTCCCGACAATATAATCAGAATGAACGACTTTGTGCTTGGCCCTGACGGTATCCCCTACAGTTCCTGGACTTTTAAAAGTTCCGTTGACGATGAATATTATAATGCAATTTATTACTATGAGCACGGATCATGGTGGATGCTGCCCGGCCCGGGGCTGGATGGTATTTACGAATACAGTGTGGATAACCTGATATCAACGGCATCTGGCGAACTGTTTGCTGAAATGGACCGTTTTCTCTATCGGATAGACAATGGCTCGTGGGAGCTTGTTGATGATACCTCTGATATGTCCCGGTATACGGTTGATGGTGATGGTGTGCTTTGGGCCATGAGCCTTTCCAGAGGCATAAGCCGCTTTGTCAATAATGAATGGCAGGATGAGGCCGGTGTTGACGGTCTTCCGAGCGGCGGCATGGCAGTACTGAAAACACTGCCGAATGGTGATGTTCTCGCATACTCAAAAGATAAAATCGTCTGTTTCAGCGAATACCGGGATGACAATGAAGGAAATGGACAAGTAATAGATATCGGCGACAAAGCAGAGAATATTGAAAATTTGCAAATCAGTGAAATTATGGCCTTGAATGATACGGTATTTGAAGATGAATATGGCTACTATTATGACTGGATCGAGATAACGAATAAAGGTGATAAGACAGCCAACTTAGCCGGCTGTTTCCTTTCTGATAATGAGGATAAACCCGAAAAGTGGGAATTTCCACCAACTCTGATCGAAGCTGGGAAGAGTTTGCTTATTTTCGCTTCAGGTTTGGACAGGACCGCAGTTGCCGAACTCCACACGAATTTCAAGATAAGCTCCGATGGCGAAGATATTTTCCTTTTTGCTCCGGATGGTTCTTTTATCGACAGCATACCCGGAAGAAAACTGGCCGCTGACATTTCCTATGGACGGGACAGCGACGGTAACCTGGTTTTGTTCGATGTTCCGACACCGGGAGTGGAAAACGCCTCACAGGGATTTCAGGAATTTGCGGGAGATATAGATTTTTCTTCGCCCGGTGGATTTTATGACGGGGCAATCCTTCTTGAGCTTTCGCCGGAAACCGCGGATGCCGAGATTCGCTATACAACGGATGGAAGCGTTCCGGCTTCAGATTCAAATCTCTATACTGACCCAATTTCTCTTGCGAAAACGACTGTCATTCGCTGCCGTGCTTTTGCCGACGAGCTCATGCCGGGAAAAACTGTAACGCAAACATATTTCATCGATGTTTCTCACAGCATACCCGTTGTTTCTCTTGCCACCGAGCATTTTGAGGAACTCAATAATTATGCAGATATACAGGGATCCAATACAGATGTCTATGATGATATGGAACGGCCCGTTCATGTCGAGTTGTATGAGCCCGACAAAACAGCCGGGTTCAGTATGGATGCCGGATTCGGAATACAGGGAATTCTTGCCCCGTACCTGCCACTAAAATCGCTATCCATTTTCGCTCGTAATCGTTACGGCCAAGACATGGTAAAGTATCAAATATTTCCTGATATCCCTCGGGAAGAGTTCGATGCGTTCATTCTTCGCAGTGGCGGGAATGATTGTCTCAAGACCATGATAAAAGACGGCTTTATGGGTAGCCTTGTCGATGATCTTGACGTTGAAACAATGGGCCATCGACCTTCGATCGTATATGTCAACGGGGAATATATGGGTATTCACAATATTCGTGAAAAAATGAACGAGGAATATCTTGCAGCGCACCATGGTGTTGATCCGGACAATGTCGACATGATGGAATGGATATATTTAGAGGAGCAGCCAAATGTTATCGAGGGAGATAATTCCCATTACAACGCCATGATCGAGTTCTTGACGGATAACGATATCTCTGAGAAGAAAAATTATGACTACATCACGACACAGATGGAAGTAGATAATTTCATCGATTACAATACATTTCAAATTTTCATAGGCAACTGGGACTGGCCGCATCAGAATGTCAAGTGGTGGCGACCCGGAACAGAAAATGGTAAATGGCGCTGGCTTATCTACGATCTGGATGCCGGTTTTGATATGAGATATATGGAAATATTTCACAATCAGAATTATCTCGAACGCGCTCTCGATCCCGAAAGTACAATATCCGAAAAAAATCCTCCCTGGAGCACATTCCTTTTAAGAACGCTCATGGAAAACGATTCGTTTAAAAGCGCTTTTATCAACAGGATGGCCGACCATCTCAATACAATATACACGCCTGAGAATGTAACTGAGAAGCTGTATGGCAAAGCGTCATTGATCGAGCCGGAAATTCCCCGCTATATAAATAGATGGAAAGATGTTAACACGAGCTGGCACACATCGATGATAAACAGTCCAACAAACATTGATGAATGGCGGGCCATGATTGCCACAATGGAAGATTTTGCACAACAACGTCCCACCGTTGTCCGCCAAAACTACATCGACTTCTTCTCCCTCTCCGGCACATCACTTCTGACTCTTGCCTCGCCATCCGAAGGCGGAACAATCCACCTGAACTCGCTCGATCTCGACACTTTTCCCTGGTCGGGCACCTATTTTCAGGATGTTCCTGTCACAATCACCGCGGAACCCGACCTCGGCTGGCGCTTTGTCCGCTGGGAGGGCGCTTCCTCGAGCACGGACGAAACGATCGAGCTGACTCTCACCGGTGACACGGAACTCGGCGCCGTGTTCGAGGAGACCGGGAACGATATCGTGATCGATATTTCCCAGTCGCCCTATGAGGTGAGCAGCGACCTCGTGGTGACTTCCGGCATGTCCCTGACAATCGAGGCCGGTGTCGAGATGATTATGGCTGAGGATGCAGATATCATCGTCAAGGGCACCCTGACAGTTGACGGCAGCGGGGAAGAGCCGGTTGTTTTCGATGCCGACGGCTCACTCTGGGGTGCGATCTGTTTTGATAATGCCGAGGGAGAATCGACAATAAGCCACGCCGTAATCAGGAACGGCAGGCACGGAGAGGACAGCGAACTGTTCCCTGCGGCGATTTCGGGAATCAGTTCAGATTTTACAGTCGAGAGCGTGATTTTTGAGGGCAATGTGCAGGGGATTTTCGCCAACGGCGGCAATGTGACAGTGCGTGCCTGCGTTTTCGATGATTCCAATGAGGACGAACCGATCAACATCAAAAACGGTTGGGGCCTGGTCGAGGACTGCCGATTTTACGATGTGCAGGAGCAGGACGCTGTCGATTTCGACGGAGTCAGCGGCGGGATTATCCGCAACAATTTCATTTCCGGCTCCAATGACGATGGTATCGATATCGGTGACGGCTGCGCTGATGTCGTAATCAGCGGCAACCGTATCTCCGGTTGTGTCGACAAGGCGATCTCGATCGGTGAGGAGTCCAAAAACATCACGGTCGAGCGCTGTATCCTGAGCGATTCCATGTTCGGCATCGCGGTGAAAGACAACTCGACTGCGGTCATCGATCATGTGACATTTTTCGGCAACGACACCGCGCTTGCCGGTTACGAGAAGGGTGAGGACGCGTTCGGCGGCGGGACAGCGTCTGTGACGAACTCCATTTTTGCCGGATCAGAAACCTCAGATATCATGACCGACGTGCTCTCGGCGTTTACTTTTTCCTTCTGCCTATCCGATTCGGAGCTTCTCGATGGTGACAATAACCTGCTGGGCGACCCGCTGCTTCTTGCACCCGAATATGGCGGTTTCCTGCCGCAAGCGAGTTCCCCGGCGATCGATATGGGTGATCCGGGGAGCGCTGGCGATTCGGACGGCAGCCGATCGGACCTGGGAGCATTGGAGTACCGTGCGGATGCGTTCGATCTCGTGATCACCGAGATCAACTACAATCCCGCAGGTGATTTCGCCTCGGAGGACTGGATCGAGATCCACAACAGCAGCGGCGAAACATGCGATCTCGGTGGCTGGCAGTTTTCAGACGAGAATGACGACAATATTTTTGTCCTGCCCGAGGGAACCGCGATCGAGGCTGGCGGCTATCTCGTGCTCTGCCGCGAAATTTCGAGATTCTCATCTCAATTCCCTCTCACGGGAAACGCAATCGGTGATTTCGAGTTCGGATTGAACAACGCTGGCGATGTTGTCCGCCTTTTCGACAGCGATGCTGTCCTGCGCGATGTTGTCGCTTTCGACGACGAATCGCCCTGGCCTTCTGCCTCGGATGGTTCCGGTGCCACGCTCGCGCTCAAGTCGCCCGGTCTGGATAACTCGCGCCCCGAAAACTGGGGCTATTCCTCGGGCTACGGCACACCCGGCGCTGACAATGCCGGAGATGTCGGTGTGGACGGCATCGAGCCGCTCGCGTTCTCGCTCGGGCAGAACTATCCGAACCCGTTCAATCCGGTGACAACGATCGATTTTACGATACCGTCAGCGACGAATGTCAAGCTTTCCGTGTACTCTGTTTCCGGGCAAAAGGTCGCGGAGCTACTGGACAGGCCCATGCCGTCAGGAAAGCACTCCGCTGTTTTCGATGGCTCACGGCTGTCATCCGGGCTGTATTTCTATAAGTTGGAGGCTGGCGGGATGCTTAAAACGGGCAAGATGATGCTGATGAAATAGCCGGATTATTCCTCGATTGTGAGGCGTCAGTAATGGCGCCTCTTTTTCTTTTTTGCGAAGGATAATGTTGCCGTTTTCAAATGTTTGACTGGATTTACCTCATTGTCCTTGACAGAAAGTCCGGCTTTCCTGATATTGTGGTAAACCCAATAGGATAAACGCTATTTCGGAAGGACCCATATATGCCGTTCCGCCGCATACTCGTTCTCGCTGTTATGATAGCCCTCTGCTCTTCACTTCATGCGGCATCTGCAGTTCAGGGCATTGTGGCCAATTCCTCCGACGATCCGGTTTCCGGCGCGCTTGTGACGTTCACCGACGAGTCCGCGCCTGACAACAGCTTCTCCGGCTATACCGACGGTGTCGGCCACTATCAGATCACATTACCGTCTGTCAGTGTAGAGGAGGAAACACCGGTGCCATTTGCGTTGCGGCAGAATTTCCCCAATCCGTTCAATCCATCGACGACTATACCTTTTACATTGGACACAGCCGGGCGGGTGCGTCTAACCGTTTACAATGTCATGGGCCAGAAAATCGCCACACTGCTGGATGACTATTGTTCACTGGGTGCGCACTCGGTGAAATGGGACGGGCTCGATGACAACGGCAACAATGTCAGTGCTGGGCTCTACCTCTACAAGCTGACTTTCGGCAACCGTCACGAGACAAGAAAAATGCTTCTGATTGACGGTGGATCTGGAATTTCCGGTGTTTCCGGCGCAAAAGTCACATTCAATTCTGACGGCCAAGCGGCATTCAAGCAAGCGGCCGGAACGTCATATACCGTGAAAATCGAACATGAGTCAATTGTGACCTACGAGGAAAATGGTGTCATGGTTGATGATGGACAGACGCTGGATTTTACGGTTATAGGTATTACTGTTTATGAAGGCCTGACCTTTGTCACGATACCGGCGGTGACATCGCCTTATGAGATGAAACATGCTTATTCAGTAACCCTTTCAAGCTATGAGATGAGCACGACTGAGGTAACAAATACCCAGTACGCTGCCTATTTGACGTCTGTGCTGGCCTCCGGCGACGTTGCGTCGACCAGCTTATCTGTAACAGGTCTGACGGGTGGCTGGAGTGGGCAGGAGTATCTCGATCTTGATTGTAACTTCTGCGAAATCGGTTACCGCGACGGTGTATTTATCGTTGATTCAGGTAAAGAAAACCGTCCCGTTACAGCAGTAACCTGGTATGGTTCGAAAGCCTTTGCAAACTACTATGGCTTCGATCTGCCAACAGAAGCCGAATGGCAGTATGCGGCGAGCGGCGGCATGAATTACGAGTACAGCACGGATGATGGCACCATTGACGATACGAAGGCGAATTATAACAACAACATAGGTCATGTGATAGATGTCGGTAGCTATCCCGCGAATCCTTTCGGTCTGTATAATATGGCTGGCAATGTTCAGGAATGGTGCCATGACTGGTATGGAAGTTATCCCGATGGAGCGGCAGATAATTATACAGGCGCCAATTCCGGCTCAATGCGTGTGAGTCGGGGTGGCGATTGGTTATTTTATGATTCCTTCTGTCAGTCAGACCGGCGCTTCGGTTTCCATCCCGGCAGCGGTCTCAATCCCGTGGGATTTCGCGTTGTGCGAAGGTCGAATGACTTTATTATCACCGACCCGATACTACAACCTTCTCTCAAGGCATACGAGTTATCGCCAACTGCGCCGCTTCTTGTTGCCGGTTCATCTTTCATCGCGAGATTCCAGATCGAAAATCCATACGTTATCGCTATGGAGTATAATCTCGATGTAAGATGGCGGGACTCCACGGGAGCGTATGGTGAATTCAGGCCGACAACCTGTACCGTGACTATTGAACCGGGGACCGGCTGGTACGAGCGGAAATGTACTGTTCCCATCAACCTTCCCGAAGGCGTCTATGCTGTGGCGTGGTGTTTACGGGAGACGGATTACTCGCCGATAGAGGATAGTGGCTATATCGAAAATTCAGTAACGCTTAAGTCGGCAGTCGGTCCCGATGGCAGTGACCTGCATGACCTCGGGGGCCTGACCTTTGCCACCATTCCCGGCGGCACATTCCAGATGGGCGATGAAGATGGAGACCTGTGGGATTATTGCCGTCCTGTCCACACAGTGACTGTTTCTGCGTTTGATATGAGTGTCTACGAGGTCACCAATGCCCAGTTCGCCATGTATTTGACAGAAGCATTGGCGTCAGGCGATATAACGGCCGACAGTTCCGGGGTAACGGGCAAGACCGGCGAGTGGAGCGGTAATCAGTACATCAATTTGTCAGGTTCCCATGATACCAGCAACAGATGCTGGATCAGTTACAGCGATGGGATATTCAGCGTTGAAAAGGGCAAGGAGAACTGGCCTGTGGTGTATGTGACATGGTATGGTGCGAAAGCTTTTGCTAAATACTGTGGCTTTGATCTGCCAACCGAGGCCCAGTGGGAATACGCCTGCCGTGGCGGCAAGCACTACAGATATGGCACGGATGATGGTGCAATCAACAGTACTACGGTGAATTACAACGTTAATGTCGGTCATCCCACCGAGGCGGAACATTACCCTTCCAACCCCTATGTCCTCTTCGACATGAGCGGTAATGTGTGGGAATGGTGCGCTGACTGGTACGGCAGTTATACGAGCGACAGTGCGCAAGATCCGACAGGTGCGCAAACGGGATCAGCTCGTGTGAGACGAGGCGGCAGTTGGAACTATAATCCATCTTCCTGTCGGTCGGCCTGTCGAAGCTACGGCTATCCCGACGACAATCGCCAAGACACAGGCTTCCGCGTTGTCCGGCGATAGAACCGCTCTGTTGTGTTTTTTATTACATGGTACGATGAGGGCAGAGGGCTGTATCCCTTGACGAAAGCTGAAAGTATTGAGAAATCCGTGAATGACTAACTGGCCTGTCATTCAGAAGGCATTCAACATGTATAATGTTCGGCTTATTCAGCTCCGTGATTTCTCTTGAGGCTGTCAGGGATTTTGCAGGGCATCTCGACAGATCAGGCAACGGCAGGTTTACGTGGTTGGATGGGAATAGCTGGAGGTGTTGTCTTAGAGACTCAAAATAAAAAAGTCCTGATGCTGTTTAATCGGAGCGGTCTGACACACATATTCTCAGTTTGGCCTCGGCTAATTGAACCAGCCGTGCCAAACTTTGCTGTAAGTGTCTGTTATTATTGGTCGGGGTGAGAGGATTTGAACCTCCGACATCCTGCTCCCAAAGCAGGCGCGCTGACCGGGCTGCGCTACACCCCGAAGACTTTATAATATAAAAAATTGAGCATGTTCGAGTCAAGCTAATAAACGCAGTGGCATCAAAACAATCCGTTCTTCCTGCCTCTTGAGGCGAAAAAAGTATCTGACCCGCTGTTTTTTCTTCGCTTTCCCTTGATTCCGTTTCTCCAAAGGGCTATTTTACTATTTCATATTTCTTCCACAAAATGCGTGAAACCGGATACTTCAATGAAGAAACCGTCGAGTCTCCTGCATAAGGCTGAATGGCTGATTTTTCTGGTTTTATGCCTGTTATCGACAGTTGGTGTATGTGAAACACTTGTTGTTCATGGCTTTCTTGTCGATCTGCCGGAGCAGGCCGGTGTCCTCGTTTACCTGCTTTTCAAAGTCCTGCCTGTTGTTTACATCATCTGGGTGCTGCTCCGCATAGCCCGGAATCATTGGCATGTCAGGCGTATCATCCATGACATCGTATTGACAGTACTGCTACTTTCGACCCTTCTGCCTGCTGAATTTGTCGGCGGGATCATTTCTTTCAGGATGATGGTTTATTTCATGTTCCGGTTTTTCAGAAGGATCGGTCTGTCGAGTTTTTTGACACAGGCGCGTATCAATCCGGCGAGAATCCTTCTGGTAACGTTTGCGGCGGCGATTTCTATCGGTGTGATGCTGCTCATGCTGCCCGCGGCCACGGTCGACCGCCTGGGCGCTAATTTCATCGATGCTTTATTTACGGCTACTTCCGCAACCTGCGTTACCGGGCTCATCGTGAGGGATACAGGCTCTTATTTTACGGAATTCGGTCAGCTCGTGATACTCGTTCTAATTCAGATCGGCGGGCTCGGCATCATGACCCTTTCGACTTTGTTCGCTCTCATGCTCGGCCGTAAACTCGGATTCAGGCAGGAAGAGCAGATGCGCGATATTCTCGACCAGTCAAGCACGGTTTCGATGTACAAACTGATTGTCAAGATATTCAGTATCACGTTCGTGTTCGAGTTTATCGGGGCTATATTGCTGTTTATTCGTTTCAAACCTTCATTTGGTTACGCGCACGCTCTGAAATCCTCGCTTTTCCATTCGATATCAGCATTCTGCAATGCCGGTTTCTCACTGTATCCAGACAGCCTGTCCGCTTTTGCCGGAGACTGGACTGTCAATCTCGTCATCATGACATTGATTATCTGCGGAGGGCTTGGTTTCGTCGTGATAGACGATATTATGAAAGTGTCGAAATTGAAAAGCAGTATCGCCGGAAAATGGGTCAGGCTCACTGTACACTCACGGCTTGTCCTAATTATGACTTTTATTCTGACCGTGGCCGGTACAATGGCGGTGTTCTTTTTCGAGATCGACAATACGCTTCTCGATTTCTCGACAGTGGACAAACTGCTTGTCTCGTTGTTCCAGACTGTGACGCTCAGGACAGCCGGTTTCAACACAATCGATATCGCGGCGCTTCACGAGGTAACGCTTTTTGTCGGTATGCTGTTCATGTTCATAGGCGCCTCGCCGGCATCGACAGGCGGCGGGATCAAGACCACGACATTCGCTGTCCTGCTCCTTTCGATTCGCTGTCTGCTTCGCTCGAGGGACGAGGTCGAGTTGTTCGGAAGGACCATTCATCATCAGACAGTATATAAATCGATTGCAATTCTCATGTTTTCCTTTACATTTCTGGTAATATCGGCCCTGTTTCTGTTGTCGACACAAGCGGCCGGGCTGGCCGATATACTGTTCGAGGCCATTTCGGCGATCGGCACCGTTGGATTGTCGACTGGCGTGACACAGATTCTTGATGTGCGCGGGAAACTCATTATTATAGTCCTCATGTATGTCGGCCGAATCGGACCACTGACTGTCGCGCTTGCCCTTGGCGAGGTCAGAAAAGTTCATATCGAATATCCGCAGGCACGTGTAACTGTCGGATAATACTTTGATTATTAACGAAATTTGAAAAAAATTATCGGGGTCAGTCATGAAACGATTTCTCGTCATTGGGCTTGGACAGTTCGGGACTGAGCTTGCAAAAGCCCTGAACGAAAAGAATTCCGAGGTGGTTGCCGTCGACAACAAGCTCGATCTTGTGGATAGCATCATCGATAATGTCACCGGCGCTGTCTGTCTCGACTGTACGAACGAGGAGGCGCTCAGGGCACTGCATATCGAAAATTTCGATGCCGCTATCGTTGCGATCGGCGAGAACTGGGAGGCGAGCATCCTCGCGACCGCGATCCTTAAGGAACTCGGTGTCGAGACTATCATTGCGCGTTCCGCCGGCGGTCTTCACGGGAAGATACTGGAAAAAGTCGGCGCAACACGCATTATATCTCCGGAAATCAATATTGCCGATCAGCTTGCGAGAAACCTCGTATCCCCGGGCCTGCTCGATCACATCGCGCTGCCGGATGGTCATTCCATATTCCAGGTTAAAGCTCGCGAGGAGTTTTTTGATAAATCACTGATCGAGCTTGATTTCAGAAGGAATTACGGCCTTCTTGTTGTCGGTATTCAGCGCAAGATCCAACGAGTGTCAGAATCGGGCGAGATGCTCTACGATACTGAGGCAATCAGCCTTCCTGTGGGATCGGAGGTAATAAAACTCGACGATATCCTCGTGCTTGTGGGTATGAAGGACGATATCGAAAAATTCCTGCTTGACGGCAGTGCGTGATTCAGGTGCTTTTTTCCAGGAATATCTCAAGATCAGTATTCGACCAATAGTAAAGAAAGTTCGGAATGATCAATAAACTCAAACAGATTAAGACATCGGTGATGAAAACATCGCTGCAGCTCAAGATTACGATGTCGATTGTTATCGTTTTCGTTGTCGTGCTGCCGTCGGTTGCCTTGTCGCTTCTGTATTTCACCTCGGTGATGAATCGTTTTACCGTGATTACCGACCATGATGTCAGGGTCGGCCGTCTGGCAACGGATTTGTCCATTGCCATCCTCGATATCAGGCGCGAGGAGCGCATTTACCGTCTCTTCGGCGGCGAAAAGGAGCATGAGCAGATACTGTTCCAGATCACCCATGCCGATTCCCTGATTGCCGAGACGGAAAAGCTGGTCGAGGGTGAACAGGCCGCGATTGTCAGAGAGCTTTCCGACGATCTCGAGATTTACCGGAACAGTTTCCTCATGCTTGTAGAGCATATAAGCGAGAACAGCCCCGAACTGAGCGAGCGTCACCGTTCAAGGTTGACACGTCAGATCGATGATTTCCAGACTGCCTATCATAAACTGCTCAATCGTCTCGAATCGGCAACTGTGGCCGAACGGGATTCGATCATTGCGAGTGCCGAGCAGTATCTGGACCTCATTACGCTCGATACCATGTCGATGTCACGCGAGGGCGAACAGCCGTCTTATATACGCCAGAACCTTGAAATGACCTGCCAGCGTTTTCTTCAAAATTCTAAAAAACTTGCGGGAATGAGCTGGAGCGCCATGCTGGAGCACCGTGAAAGCACCCGGCGTTTCGATGCTCGTGCCAAACGCAATATCGTCACGGTCCTTATCATTACTTTTTTTGCATGTGTGTTCCTGACATTTTATCTGCCGCGAATTATTGTGACACCGCTTCGATCGCTGATGCGTACTTTTGCTCGAGCGGGGGAGGGCGATCTCACGGCTGTTGCCTCCATACAATCGCGTGATGAAATCGGTGATCTGGCCAAAAGCTATAATAAAATGATCGAGCGCCTTCACGTGATCGATAACCTGAAAACAGAAAAAATCGCGTCGCAAAAACGGATTCTGGACCGCTTTTTGGAAAATCTCAAACTTCCTGCCTGTGTGATGACCAAAGAATATATCGCCGTGTTTTATAACGAGCCATTTGCTGAATTATTCTCCGGCCAACTGCCTAAAAAGGCCCCTGAGTCAGGTCTTGACATACGTCAGGCGCCAAGTATGACGCAGTTCCTCGAAATGCTCAGACAACAGGTCAGCGAATCGGGAAATAACGTTACTCTCAGTTTCACGGGAAAAGATGATGTCGTTGTCAACATGAAAGGGCGTGTTGTCAGGGATGCTCACATGAACCTCGAGTCGATTGTTCTCGTCGGCTCTGATGACACAGTCTGATATGCAGGCCTGACTGCTTTCCGGGTATTGACCGCTATGGAAAAAATTGGAATAACGACAACGGTGCCATCCGAACTGATATTTGCCTCCGGCGCCGTTCCTGTCGATCTCAACAATATTTTTATCACCTCCGGCCATCGGAAGGATTTCATCAGGTCCGCCGAGCGTGCCGGATATCCCCGTAATGTCTGCGGCTGGATCAAGGGCCTCTACGGCACGGTTCTTGCCACTCCGGAAATTAAACGGATCGTTTGCCGTAACACAGGGCGACTGCTCGAATACCCATGCTCTCATGGAAACGCTCCAGCTTAAAGGTGTCGAGACAATTCCTTTCGCCTACCCCTTTGACCGCGACAGGGACCTTCTCGAACGTGAGATTGTCCGGCTTGCCGAGGTGCTGGGAACCACAATGGAGGCTGCCGGGGACATGCGGCGCAAGCTCGGGAATGTCCGGGATAACCTCGACCGTCTCGATGAAATGAGCTGGCGGGACAATGTCATCCGCGGCGCCGAAAACCATCTCTGGCTGGTCTGCTCAAGCGATTTCAACGGCGATCCTGAACGTTTCGGCAAGGAACTTGCAGTTTTTCTCGCGGAAGCTGCTGAACGTGAGCCGCTGAATGAATCAGTCAGGCTTGCCTGCATTGGTGTGCCACCGATTCTTGACGATCTCCACGATACGTTCGAGGAATACGGTGCCCGTTCTGTGCTCAACGAGGTTCAGCGCCAGTTCTCCATGCCGGAACGGAACGGAAGCCTGGTAGATCAATATCTGGATTACACATATCCCTATAGTATATTCCACCGTCTCGATTTCATACAACGCGAAATAGATCGCCGCCGCATCGACGGTGTCGTCCATTATGTGCAGAGTTTCTGCCACCGTCATATCGAGGATATGATCATCCGCGAAAAGCTGAATGTGCCAGTTTTGACAATTGAGGGCGAGAATCCGGGAACAGTTGACGAGCGCACGCGTATTAGAATACAAGCTTTCGTTGAAATGGTGGAACGATCGAAGGTCAAATCTGCAGTTTCCGGAAGCTGACTGGGACAAGGAATGGTAACGTAAATCATGGAAATATCGCAAGGCCCGATGAAAGCACATGACGAAAAGCCGGGAATCGTTCTCGGGATCGATCTCGGCTCACGGAATGTGAAACTCTGTTCTGCGGATGCGAACGGGGCAGTTATCGAAAAGGCATGTTACGAGACCATGAGTTTTTACCGAAGTTACGGCAAAAACAGCGGCGAGGGATTCATACTCGATCTCAAGGCGCTGGGATTCCCCGAAAATACTCCCGTTATGGCCACCGGGTACGGACGTATGGCTGCGTCGCTCGGCGGCGCTGAAAATGTTTCCGAACTGACAGCGCATTTCCTCGGTGCACGGCATCAGACCGGGCTCGAGGATTTTACTTTGCTCGATATGGGCGGACAGGATTACAAGGTCATGCAGATCGCCGGCGGCAGTCTCGCCGATATGGCGACCAATGACAAGTGTGCCGCCTCGACAGGTCGCTACCTGGAAAATATGGCACGTGTGCTCGGCATGACTGTCGAAGAATTATCGGCATATCACGAATATCCGGTCCAGTTGTCGGCGACCTGCGCTATTTTCGGCGAATCGGAGCTGATCGGTCTTGTTGTCAGGGGGCTCCCGGAAAAACGTCTGGCGGCCGGAGTCAACCGTGCTGTCGTTGAGCGCGTTTTGCCCCTTCTTGACCGTATGGGCAGCGAGGTCATTGTGATGAGCGGCGGAGTCGCGCTCAACCGGGCAGTCGTACGGATTCTCGGCGAGGAGACCGGCCGGGAAGTTATAGTCGTTGACGATCCGCTGTATAACGGTGCTATCGGATGCTGCGTTTCCAGCTGGCATGAATGAGACAATCATTTCATCATACAAGCACGGAGGTTCCACATGTCACAGTCATTTTCCCGCAGGGCTTTACTGACAGGCGCGGGTGCTGCCGCTGTTGCGGCCGGAAGCATAATGTCAAAGAAAGCCGAGGCGATGTCTTGCATGAACACATGCGGTGAGCTGAGCTGGAAACCGTTTATGGACCAGTATTACGATGGCTCGGTGAAAATCGTCGAGGGTATCCGCGACACCCAGATCGACCTGATCGCGAAAGCCATGCAGAAAGCCTATGAGCTGCAGAAAAAAGGCGGCACGGTGTATTCAGATATTGTGTTCGGCCATTTTGCATCGCTTGCACAGGGGCAGAACCGTCCCGGCCAGCCCTGGGTGCTGCCGCAGTTCGATATCGGCGAGAAGGAAGAGGTTTTTGACGCAATGAAACCCGGTGATTTCCTGATTACCCATGTGACCAGCGAGGCAAGGAAACGGGCGATGGAGCGCGGTGTCTATGTCGTGGGTGTGACCAATAATTACTATCCGAACGCCGAACACCCCGTGGGATCGCTCCGTGACGACAAGATGAGTCTGCCAACTGTCGAGGAGCAGTCGAACATGGTGATCGACAGCCAGGTTCCCTGGTACAATGGTCTTGTCAATGCCCCACAGGTGCCGCAGTTCAGGCTTTGCCCTTCCAGCGGTCTTGCCGCGTACAGTGTTTACTGGGCCTGCACGGCCATTCTTTGCACATTGCTCGGCTCGAAAGGAAAAGACACGAGTACGGCACCAGCGACCGATTACCTGAACCTGCTTCTCGAGCGTTTCCGCCAGGTTGCCAGTGATCGTCCGAAATTCGATGCTGTCGGCAAGGCGTGGGCCGAGAAGATCATCGCCGACCATCCGAAATTCATGGTTTACGGCGAGCAGTTCAAGGTTTCCGAACGGAGGACAGGCAATCCTTTTGTCAGCGATGCTGTCGGTGCGGCATCCGGTTCCATGATCGGCCAGCATTACCGTGCCAACACGATTACAGACAACGATATGGTCCTGATCTGCTCACTTCGTTCAAGAGAGGCGAGCGAGCTTGAAGTTGCCCGTCAGGCCAGGGCTGCAGGTGCTTACGTCGCCATGCTGGGACCTTATGCCACCGATGGCGATTCCTCGGGCGTAAGGCTTTTCAAGGAGGCCGACGATTCATTCAACAGCTACAGCGACGAGAGCGAGGGCGTGCTTTCAATCAAGGGTTTCGACAAGAAAGTCTGTCCGACAGCGGGACTGACCGGTCTTCTGGCCCATTGGATGTTAATGGCCGCATGGACCGACCGTATGGCCCAGCGCGGTGAAATGCCGTATTACTGGAAAGGATTCCACGAGAAAGGTGGTCAGGAGTACGACCAGTTCGCACGACCGCATTTCATGGTGCGAGGATACTGAGACGCCTTTTCGTGAAAATCGTTTCCACGGAATTGAAAATGAGTTATTTTTATTTGTAACCATCACGCCGCAAGCAGTGTCAAGTGATACGAAATAATGTGAATACACTGCGGGTGGTATGACTGGCTGAAATGTTTCAAACAATACAAGCGGAGGAAGAATGAAAAATCAACTGTCAAGGCGTGGTTTCATGAAAAGCGGCGCCGCACTCGGTATGGGTGCCGCAGCCGCATCGCTGATGCCCGGCAGAAACGCAAATGCCGAACTTGTCGCCCCGTTCGCCACAAAGTTCGAGGCCCATACCAAGCCGTTCATCGATCAGTATTATGACGGTCTCATCGAGATCACGGAAAAAGCACGCCGCGAAACCGTGCCCACGATCGCAGAGGCCATGCAGAAAGCATATGAGGCCAAGCGTAAAGGCGGAAACATCTATAGCCATATCCTGACCGGCCATTTTGCCATGTTCGCCGGATCAGCGGACCGTCCGGGTCAGCCGAACCTGCTCCCGAACAAGAGCGACCGCAAGACCAAGGAAGATTTCGAGAAGATGAAAAAAGGTGATTTCTACATCACCAACGGCGGCGCACGCGGAATCGAAGAGGCTAAGGCGAAAGGCGCTTACACTGTCGCAATCACCAACAACTACGTGAAGAACGACAGTCATCCCGTCGGTTTCCTCCGCAATGACGATGCAACCTCGGTCAACGATGTTGCCGACCTGGTCATCGACAGCCAGTGCCCCTATTACAACGGCCTTGTCAACGCACCGCAGATCCCCGGTTTCCGTATCTGTCCCTCCAGCGGCATTACCCAGTATCTCGTATACTGGTCCGCAACCGCAGCTCTCGCCAATCTCATGGCGACCAAGGGCAAGGGTTCTGCCACCGAGCATCCCGAGAAATACTATGACATGGCTCTCGAGCGTTTCCAGATGATCGGCACGGACCGTCCCAAGATCGAGGCTGTCACTGAGGTCTGGACAGATCTCGTACTCGGCAAACAGGCCCGCATGTGGGTCTACGGCCGTCCGCAGAAGGTCGAGCCCTATGGCGGCACAGTCAACCTCTTTGTCAACGAGTCATATATCGTTGCATCCGGCACCATGCTTGCCGATATCTACGCTAAAAATGTGGACAAGGTCAAGAAGGACGATATCGTCCTGATCGGCTCACTCGAATCGACAAATGAGCTCGAGATCAACGCTGCCCGTCATTCGAAGAGTGTCGGGGCCAACACTACAGCATTCACCTCGTTCGGTCTCGACGGCGACTCGTCCGGCACCCACCTGTTCAAGGAAGTCGATGCCGCATTCAACAATTACAGCGACGAGAGCGAAGGCGTGTTCACATTTAAGGGTTTTGACAAGCCTATCTGCCCGATGACCGGTATCACCGGCAACACGATCCACTGGATGCTGATGGCCTCCTGGACTGACCAGATGGCTCAGCGCGGCGAGATGCCTTGCTACTGGCAGGGTTTCCACGAGCGTGAGGGTCAGGCATATGACAAGATCACGAAAGAATATTTCGATACACGTGGTCACTGATCACAAGTATTCAGCCTGAAAACGAAACGGACCGGTGGAATGCCGGTCCTTTTTTTTATGAACGAACGATTTTTTTACACTGAAATGTTTCACTTTCTTGCGCCACTCTTGTCGAGTATCCCGTTTACACCACATCGAAGGTCCTTTACATAAAATCAGTTGCATTTTCATGTGAATGCATGTTACATGTTGTTAATGTATTTGTATCTGTAACCTTCGGTTTCCGGGAAGAGAAAGGAATACAGTTATGCGGAGAAGATCTTTTCTGTCACAGGCTGGAGTTAGTCTGGCGGCCGCCGCTTTGCCGGGACACATGTCAGGAGCGCGGAACGCACAGGCTGCCAGCGTTGAGAAAGAAACACGATCTTTTATGAACCAGTATTATTACGGTATTCTCGATATCGCGAACGGAATAAGGGACACTGAGCTCGACAAGATTGCCGCTGCGATGGAGAAAGCCTATGAACTGAAAAGGAATGGCGGCAATCTCGCCTCCCATGTCAATTACGGCCACTATTCCATGTTTGCGGGAAGCCGCGACCGTCCCGGTCAGCCCTGGGTGCTTCCCCAGTGCGGGATTACGCCCACGAAAGAGGAATTCGACGCCATGAAAGCTGGTGATTTCCTCATCACCGACCGTATCGATGCCGGCACGCTGACTCTCAGGGATCGCGGCGTTTATGTTGTAGGAGTCACGAATAATTATTACAGGTTTGCCGAGACACCGGAGGGCGGGCTCGTTCCGAACCGTATGGAGCACAGAATCGAAGAGGTCTCGGATCTTGTCATCGACAGTTATATGCCCTGGAATAACGGCCTTGTATCAGCGCCCGAAATCCCGCATTTCAAGCTCTGTCCATCGACCGGCATAGCCCAGTTTCTCGTATACTGGTCCTGCACCGCGGCCCTTGCGGCTTTGATCGGATCGAAAGGGAAAGACTGCCCCAGGGCCGCCGCGAAACGCTATCTCGATATCGCCCTCGAACGTTTCCGCATGATCGGCGCGGACCGTCCGAAAATCGACCGTGTCGCTGAAATCTGGGCCGATCTCGTTCTCGGGAAAGGTGCGCGCCTTCTTGTTTACGGGCATGATCAGGACGTAAAATCCTACGGTCCGACCGTCACCAAAAACATGTATGTCAACGATGCCTGTATTTGCGCCTCCAGTTCAATGATCGCGCAAACCTATACCCAGTTCGCCGACGATGTCAGGGATACCGATATCGTGCTTATCGGCGCTTTCACTTCGGATAATGCCGATGAGTTGCGGGCTGCCCGGGAAGCTCGAAAAGCCGGGGCATTCACGACAGCTTTTTGCCCGTATGCAACTGATGGTGATTCAAGCGGTGCGCGTCTTTTCAAGGAAGTCGATGTGGCGTTCAATACCTATTCTGGCGAAAGCGCGGGAGTGATTGAAGCGAAAGGTTTCGAGGAAAAAGTGAGCCCTGTTGCCGGTATCGCCGGGAACCTCGTTCACTGGATGCTGACCGCGCAATGGACCGGCTGTATGGCTGACCGTGGTGAGATGCCTTATTACTGGCAGGGCTATCATGAGACCGGCGGTAAAGAATATGATGAGGCGGTGCTGCCGTATTTCAAGAGACGCGGCTATTGAAAGAGGACACTGTATTTGCACAAGGGCCGGAGTCGCTTGATAATCTTGACGATTCCGGCCCTCTACGTTTTTTCTTCAGCCTCGTGTGAAATTTCTGTCAATCCAGGCGACCTGCTGCTCGTAATTTTTGTTGAGCTTGTAGGTTATGGCGTTTTGTTTCGGATCAGAGCCGATGACCTTAATTTTGTCGCGGTTCCAGTTCCCAAGCTCTGCCTCTCCGCACCACTCCACGTATTTCATGTAGAACGGATCGATACCGACAAGCTCCGTGCATATACGGTCGCAGGCAACGAAATCGGTGCTTGCCACACTGATATTGTGATCGACTTCCGTGCCGTCCCAGGGGCCGTCACCCTCGATGCCGGTGATGCCGTCAACGACAGCGAGATCTGGATAGACACCCTCCATTACCAGCCTGAACATGTTGTAGCTCAGTTCGCGTCCGCTGGACGGTTCCTGCTGGTTGAAACCGTGCATCTTGCTCTTTTCGCTCGCCACGTTGGCATGACGGCCGACAGGGGAGCCCATGACAATATTCTTAAGCGAGAATGTGCCGACGACGGCGTTGTGGGTCTTGAGCCGTGCGGCGGAGATGACAAAGTTGGACGGATCGAAATACATCGAAATAATATTGATGGGTTGCGGGTGCTGTTTCGCATGACGAATCCATTTGCGCTGGAACGGTGTCCGGTTGGCATCGACCAGACGGATATCGGCGTATTCTTTCGAGACCTGCGTGATGCCGTAGAGGTCATAACCGTCGCTCATGTTGCCTGTTTTTGAGCTGCCCACGCCCTCGGCGATCCAGATATTGCCCTCATAAAATTCGGCCAGGAAATCCAGAATGCCTCTCACCTGGTCAGGGTAGGTGGAATGTATGCGGTGCGATTCCGTGGGGAAACCGGCGTTCACCTTGATGATGACCTGTTTCTCACCGATGGCTTTGGCCACATCGTTCTGCAGCGGTTTCAGGGAATTGTAGGTTGCCTGACGGCGGTCACTGTTCTTTTCGAGCGAGACAATACTGTTTCCGGTGATCCGCTGATTTTTGCCGCCCGATGAAGGTCTGTTTTTCAGGGCGAGCCCCGACGCGCAACCGCTCAGAGCCAGTCCTCCAGCCGCCACGGCCGCTTTGCCGAAAAACCGGCGTCTGTCTATTGTTTCATGCCTGGTGTTCACGATTTGCTCCTTATCAATTAATGCAATAATTTCATGGGGTTTGTGTCAGTGCGTTCAGAAACTCCTGAGAAATCCTATCAGGCCGACAACGGCTGAGTAGGAGATGAAAAGCGAGAAAATGAGTGTTATCACGAGGCCGGTATTGAGCAATGCTGGATTCCTGTATTTGCCCACCGCACTTTTTTTGTTCAGCAGGACGATGAGGAAGACAATCAGTAGGGGCATGATTACCGGGCTCAGAGCCTGTGAGGCGATCATGATAATCACCGGTTTGCCGCCGAAAACAGGGACGATGAAACCGAGAAGCGAGGTAATCAGAACAGCGATCCTGATAACCGGACGGCTCATGTCACGCGGGATGTTCATATAGTCGCAAATCAGCCACGGGCCGAGACAGAGGTTTGGGAAAATCGAGGACAGCGCAGCGGCAACAATACCCATGACGAATATCGAGGTCGCGAATCGTCCCGCCAGCGGCTCGAGCGTATTGACCATGTCGATAGCGTTTTCAACCTGGATTCCACGTGGATACATGGTGCCCGCCGCGCAGGCGATGATGGCGGCACTCACGAAAAAAGTGAGCGCGAGGGAGATCATCGAATCGCGGTTTTCCTCTTCAAGATCATCGAGCGTCCAGCCTTTTTCCGCCACGAGATATGTCCTTGTTATTATGCAGACACTGGCCATGGTTGTGCCGACAAGACCTGCGAGGATAAGGTGCGCGTTGGCGCCGGTCGGCAGTTTCGGGACAAGCCCGGCTATCAGTTCGGAGGGGCTCGGTACTACGAGGAACATCGATACGACGAATGAAAGCCCCATCAAGGAGACAATGACTGCCATCGCCTTGAGAAAGAAATTGTGGTTGCCGTTCCAGAACAGATAGTAGAGGATGGCGGTGAAAACCAGTGCGGTGATAATGGGGTGAATCCCTTCACCGCCCGGTGTCATATGACGAGTCCATTCGCGGACGACATCGGTTGCGATTCCCATGACACCCATTATGGATGCCACAACTGTTGACATGAGCCCGATAATGACGAATATTGCAACTGGACGGCCGAGATGACTGCGCATGCTCCAGATAGTGGTTTCGCCGGTGGCAATTGTTGCCCGGCTGATGCTGACTATCATGACATAGGTGAAAAAACAGGACAGGGCAAGCGCCCAGGTCATGGACATGCCGTATTCCGCGCCCGAGGTGGCCATCGAGGTTACGCTGCCGGTGCCGATAATGTAGCCGATAATAAAGATTCCCGGGCCGATCGAGGTCGCGAAACGTTTGATTTTTGCCACAAGAGCACTGTCAGCCTGTTGATCCGCCATATATGAAAGCTCCTTTGTCTGTTGTGTATAACGTGGATCAGAACAGTATACGGGATATGTATGTCCGGCGCAAGTATGTAGCGACTTTTAGACTGAAATGAAGCTCATGGCTTTCGGAAAATATTTTTGTTGATTTTCATGGTTTAGTATGGTAAATAAAAAGAGATCGGATATGGGCAGTGAATTACGTTTCTTGATAACTCAGGAGGTGCTATGCGTGCAAGGACATACGTTATTATGAATCTGATACTGACAGTGGGATTGTTGAACACGACCGCTGTTTTTGCCCACACACCGTCATTCAGCTGGCGGGTTAAGGGTGACGCTAATTACGAGCAATGGATTTTCGATGGGGAGGAGCCCATTGCCATGTTCGATGCGAAAAGCATGGATGAGCCCATGCAGGCGCTTATGATGTTCCGTGCCGTGCCGTGCCCGCTGCTTTTGAGAAACCTGAAACTGGAGCCGGGCGGAAAGCCTCTTATCAGCTCGGTACAACTCTATTGGAAAAGCGGCACATTCATCACCGACAAGCTCGATGGCCTCGAGATAGAAGGACAGGGAAGCGAGAAACTGACTGTCGTGTTCACGACTGTTGATCCGTGGGAGACAATTCGTGTCGAGCGGACACTTACACTGACCTACGATGACGAGTTGGCGAGCTATGTTTACGATTTCAAGGATACGGCGACAGTTCTGTTCCCGGAAACGTTTCAAAAAGCCCCAAGAACCAGTTTCGAGATCTGTGATCCCTGGTACAATGACTGCCCGGCGCCCTCTCAGGAATTCCCCGGCATGTGGAGAGGGCGTTATCAGCAGTTCGCCTATGAAAATGCCGAGGGCGGTGTTACCTCCATCCCGCACCATCATGTGTCAAATCCCCAGAAAGGCAATATTCATCTGAAACCGGACGGTGTTTTTGCTGCAATCTACGAAAAGGACGGCAATCCCGCTTTCCAGCTCATGGGGGAAACCGCCGAAAACATCTCGATCGGTATCTGTCCCTGGGCGTACGATGTGCATTTTAATTACTCGGTTGACTCGTCCGTGTTGAACAATCCGGTTCATACGCATTTTCGTTTTTTCAATTGTCCTGCGGATAAGGTTAAGATGCTGCAGGCTTCGGCAGAAATTCAGGTGCAGGAGACCTCGCGATGGGGCGGCCTGACAGAATTTCCGGTCTATGAGCCGAAAAGCAGTTTTGATAAGTTCATGTCTATCAACAGGATTCGCATGACAGATATCGACTACTGGTTCTGGATGCCGACTGGTGAAGAGGGCGCGGTTGTGGAGAAAGATCAGGGGCGCACCGGAAGAACCGCCCTCAAAATAGCAAAGGAAAGCGAGGGCCTGACAAGCTGGTATTCCATGTGCGAAGGACAGGGCTACTGGGCTCAGCCGTGGACACCCTGCAAGGGCTACGAGGTCAGCTGCTGGGTTAAGACCGATAAAGTGTCGGGTGAGGGCTCTTCCATCGGTATCTGTTATCATGTGCCGAATGTGCCGCCTGAATGGCCGATTGTCCAGTCACGCCGTCTTAAAGGCACAAACAAATGGATAAAGCTGACCGTGACCATCGGGCCGCCGCCGGAAGGCACCAGCATTGTTTCGCTGTATCTCAACCAGTCGGGCAGAGGGGCTACCTGGTTCGACGATCTAGAAGTGAAAATGATCAAGTGATATATAGTGTCAGTTGTCTTACAGGAGAGGCGTCCGTTATCCGGGCGTCTTCTTTTATCCTGAGATCAAAGAATCTCGCGATTGAAAGCGCTTGACAAAAATGTAAGTCTCTTTTATATTTGAACATGATATCAAAATGATATCATCTAAATATCACATCGAGCGAGAAGGAGACTTGCCGTGGTGAACGAAAAACATAAGAAGCAGTTCAATGGATGGTCGATATTTATTATCGACCTGCTGGTCATGACTGCCGGTATACTGGGGGTTGTTTTTATTCATTCGCCGCTGTCGATTGTGCTGTCGACGCTGGTTATCGTTGTCAGTTCTTTTATTCTTGCCGGTTTTTTTGTTGTCGAGCCAAATCAGGCTGTTGTCTTGCTGTTGTTCGGGAAATATGTTGGAACCGAGCGGGAAATGGGGTTTCGCTGGGCCAATCCTTTCTATACAAAGAAGAAACTTTCACTCCGGGCGCGTAATTTTGACAGCGAAAAACTCAAGGTAAATGACAAAAAAGGCAACCCGATCGAGATTTCCACCGTTGTCGTCTGGCGTGTCAACGATACTGCCAAGGCGGTTTTCGAGGTCGATGATTTTCTCGATTATGTTCATATTCAATCGGAATCGGCGCTCAGGCATCTCGCTACAGCCTACCCTTATGATACCTACGAGACCGATGATGAGATCAGTCTCCGTTCCTCCATCGACGAGGTCTCTGAATCGCTGAAAGTCGAGATACAGGAACGGACAGCCTCCGCTGGTGTCGAAATCCTCGAGGCCCGGATAAACCACCTGTCATACGCCACTGAGATTGCCCAGGCGATGCTCCGCCGTCAGCAGGCAGAAGCGATCATCGCTGCGCGGCAGAAGATTGTCGAGGGTTCGGTCGGCATGGTGGAGATAGCGCTTGCCCGTCTTCAGAAAGAGGGCGTGGTCGAGCTCGACGAGGAGCGGAAGGCGAACATGGTGAGTAACCTCATGGTTGTTCTTTGTTCGGAGGAGGCAACACAGCCGATCATCAACACGGGTACCCTGTATTAATGTCTGATTTCAGTACAAAAAAGAAATCTGTCCTCCTGCGTATCAATCCTGACCTGTGGGAGGATCTTAACCGTTGGGCGCAGGACGAGCTCAGAAGCCTGAACGGGCAGGTCGAGTATGTCCTGAGGGAGGCGGTGAGAAAGCGCAAAAGGCAGCGAGAATAAATGTGAAATTTCTTTTCATAGTTCCAAAAATATGAGGCGTTTCAATACTGGCGCCTCATTTTTTTGTGTGTAAATGCCAGAATTGCAATATGCTTATAATAATGAATCTGCCAGGTGAAAAAGTGCTTGACAAATACGATTTATGTGTTATGATTATAACAGTAAGCTTAAGGGGTTAAGCGTGGATTGAAAGAAGGTGATTATTTATGACAGATTATGATCTCGGTCCCGGGCAGATTCGCGTGTTGCGAATCCTGTGGCAGAAAAAACGGGCGACAACAAATGAAATGATCGATATCCTCAACGAGGAGGATGTTGTCAAACGCAGCACTGTTCAGACTTTTCTGCGGGCGTTAGTGAGGAAAGGGCTTGTCGGTTACGATGTCGACGGGCGTACATTCGAGTTTTATCCTCTAGTATCAGAAAAAGAGATTAAGCACCATGCTTTCCGTGGATTTCTCGAACATATTTTCGAGGGATCGATGGAGGGGCTTGTTTCTTACATGATCGATGATGAAGAGTTGAGCGAGAATGAAATGGATGTTATTAAGAAGCTGGTTGATGACCAGGAGGAACAGGAATAGTGTTAATGTCCCTGCTGACAAGTCTTCTGTATCTGACTGACAGGACTTTTCCATATATGCTGGAATACCTGTTGTATACAACAATAGTGATTTCAGCAGGTTTTATTATTGAATATTTTTTGCGGAAAAAGGGTGCTGTACTCCGGTCATTTACCTTGCAGATGACTTTACTGGCTGTTGTCATTCTCCTGCCGCTTTCGTTTATGCTCAATAAAAACGATGCTTTTGTTATAACTGTTGTTTCACCGGGAAATATCGTGAGGGGATATTTGTATGCGGACAGAAATACGGTTGATTCTGTCATGCATATCTCTCGGACTTCAAATATCGACATGGGTGGAGAGAGCCTTTCTCAAAGGAAATCCGAGGCGGTACGGACCGGTGAGGTGCCTGAAAAAAGAAAGAACAGTCGATTTATGACAATGCCGGCACGGGAGCAGAATTCTCAATCGCCTTTTGTGATTGGCAACAACAGCATATTGTTTGCCATTGTGTATATTACATTGCCATTGACCTGGTGTATCCTGTCTGCCTTTCAGGCGCTGCGTTTTATAATGGGGCTGCTCTACGTTTTCAACCTTCGATACCACTCTGTTCCAGCACAGACGCATCTGAAAAAAATCACCGAAAAAATTGCTGGCGATATCAATATCAGTCCTCCAGGGATTTACAGAAATCCGAAAGTGAAACGGACACTCCTGTTCGGTTTTATCAATCCGTTCATTCTGTTGCCGGTATGGAATTTCACCAATTCAATGGCGACAAAAGAGGTCATCCTTCATGAGCTGGCTCATTTGAAGCGACGGGATAATGTATGGAACATTATCAGCCAATTAGCGAAAATCCTGATTCCCGTTCAGCCCTTGCTCAGTATTCTTGCAAACCGTATTACCGACCTTGCAGATTATGTCTGCGATGATTTTGTAGTACGCCTCATGTCGGATCGCCGTGGATATGCAAACCAGCTTATCCACATGGCCGATACCGTTGCGAACTGCCGTTATTTTTCTTCGTACGGTATCGGTTTCGCGGAAAAAAAATCGCAATTGAGAAAACGTGTCGAGAGAATTATGGGCAGGACACACATTCCTGACGTATCGATACGCTTTGTGCAGGCCTTGCCTGTTATGATATATCTTCTTATTCCATCGGCTTTTGCGGGAATTATCGGTTTTTCCGGCGAAAAGCATGTGGCGGAAACTATACCATACGGTCCTTCGGAGATCGAAATTAGCACACCAATTAGTATCGAGGAATTTTCACGACAGGTACTTTCGGAAAATGAACTACCGAAATCCGATGCGGGTGTTTCATCGCAGATATCAAAAAATGTCTTTCCCGACTCGACAAGCATGACAAAGGGCATCGTATCTTCAACCGTTGAAACGCCAGCCCGGCATGATATATCCTCCGCATCTGTTCTTTTGTCTGAGCCGGAAAAAGCCGTATCGTCCCGCGTTGAAACAGAAATTACTCAAGAATATATGATTGTGTCGGATAACGTACGATCACAGGATCATCAAACCGAAACGTTGAATGATGATACGGCAATTGCTTTGACAACTGAAGACAGCGGCAATATTGTTGAACAGGAATATGCCGACACCGGGAATGACGAAGTCAATGAGATGCCTGTTGCTGAAAACGAAAGTAAAGACCTGGACTCCCGGACAACGATTGCCGATCAGGACACGATAAAATTTATAGACGGGAGTTTTTTCCCTGCTGCCGGTTCATTCAACCAGGGGATGGCACATTCCGGCAGTTCTTTTGATCCTGATAATTTCACAGGTCGGGAAGTTATATCGATCGATATTCCGGATTCGGATGACCTGCCTATCTTGGAGCAGTTGTTTTATTACAGTACCAGACAATCACAGGAATCTCCTGTCTGGTCGCGTGATGGCAAGACAATAGCTTTCTCCGGACAGGCTGGTATGGGTATCTGGCTTGTTTCGGCTGCGGGTGGTGCTCCTGAGCTTATCTGTGAAAACTATCATGAATATGAATTTGATGGAAAGGGCTATGCTTCATACGGTTCCTTGACGCCACTGGCGTTTTCTCCCGATGGTTCGGAAATATATTTTCATGATTATTCCCTGTATGCCGATGGTCATGTGGAAGTGGGTGGCGGTTCCAGGGGTAATACAAATCCCAAGATTAAAGCTGTTAACATTGCAACGGGTGAAGTCAGAACACTGATCGAAAAAGCACTCTTTGGCGGCTGTTTCACCAGTGATGGCCGGATTTGTGTATACAGGAAAATCGGCGATACGTACAATTCTTCGCTCGGATTATTTGCCCGTGATCTCGTTAGTGGTGAAGAATGGCTCCTTGCTTACTACGGCAGGTCCGCCTGTATCACACCGGATGACAGTGACGTTATTTATTCCATGAAGCAGAATGGTGTTTCTCAATTATATCGTGTGTCAATCAACGGTGGACACAGAGTGCAATTGACCTTTTGCACCGAAAATGATACATGCTGGAAACCATCATCTCCCCAATGTACTCCCGATGGCAAATGGCTTGTTTTTTTAGCAGAATACAATGATTGGATTGATGCCTCCGGTTTTTATGCTCATTCAAAAGTTAATTATTTTGGTCTCTGTGCCATGTCACTCGACACCTGTGAGATCATAAGGCTGTCGCCGGATTCTGCATATAACATTGAAAGTGCGCCTCGTATTGCCCCGGATTGTTCCAGGATAATATTAGGCGCCGCACAGCTGATTCCGTATTCCAGTGATGATGTACCTTCAGGCCGCTTTTCGGAATTGCAGCTGTATTCTTTCAGTGAGAGCGGAACGGGGAAAATTGCCTCGCCTTCACGTGAAATTCCGGTGCCTTTCACAATAAAAGGCAACCATCCAAATCCTTTTAATATGTCGACAACGATAGATTTTTCACTTAACGAGAAGGCTTTTGTGGAGATCGCAATTTTCAACACTCTCGGTCAGCAAATCCGTACGCTTGTCGGAGAAGAATATCTTGCAGGCAGCCATTCCGTTATATGGGACGGTTTCAATGATCAGGGAAGTCCAGTGTCATCCGGCGTCTATATAACTCGACTGAAGATGAAGGGTAGAGTTACAACGCACAGGATGACACTGGCAAAATAGATAATATTGATTTTTCGTTTGATTCCATAACATTGAATCCCTTCACATCTTCAGATAGAAAACAGCAATGCAAAAG
Organism: Candidatus Latescibacterota bacterium; assembly: GCA_963668435.2. Lineage (GTDB taxonomy): Bacteria > Latescibacterota > Latescibacteria > Latescibacterales > Latescibacteraceae. The sequence goes on along the minus strand of CAXXSC010000008.1, from coordinate 657,743 downwards.
TAAGGAGAGTTGTATGGGGCAGTAAGGTGCAGTTGACAGTTACAGTGTGATTGTGAAGGAACTTTCCAAACAAAGGGTAAAAAAATGAAACGCGTATTGTATTTATTGATGCTGTTTTTCGTTCTTGTGCCGATTGTCTCGGTACAAGCGGAAAACAATATTACAAACAGGTCACAGGTGAACCTTGACGAAATCGATTTCAGCGCTTTCGTCATTGAAACGCAGTTGTTTTATTACAGTATAAACAATGGGCAGCATGCTCCTGTCTGGTCGCATGACGGATCGTCACTTGCTTTTACCAGTGAATCCGGTATGGGTATCTGGCTTGTTTCGGCTGCGGGTGGTGCTCCTGAGCTTATCTGTGAAAACTATCATGAATATGAATTTGATGGAAAGGGCTATGCTTCATATGGTTCCTTGACGCCACTGGCGTTTTCTCCCGATGGTTCGGAAATATATTTTCATGATTATTCTCTGTATGCCGATGGTCATGTGGAAGTGGGTGGCGGTTCCAGGGGTAATACAAATCCCAAGATTAAAGCTGTTAACATTGCAACGGGTGAAGTCAGAACACTGATCGAAAAAGCACTCTTTGGCGGCTGTTTCACCAGTGATGGCCGGATTTGTGTATACAGGAAAATCGGCGATACGTACAATTCTTCACTGGGATTATTTGCCCGTGATCTCGTTAGCGGTGAAGAATGGCTTCTGGCTTATTCCGGCTCATCCGCTTGCATCACGGCGGATGACAGCGAAGTCATTTATTCCATTATACAGGATGGTGTTTCTCAATTGTATCGTGTGTCAATCAACGGAGGTGAAAAAGAGCAGATCACAGCGTTTACAGAAAATGATACATGCTGGAAACCAACATCTCCCCAGTGTACTCCCGATGGAGAAAGCATCGTTTTCGTAGCCCAATATACCGACTGGCTGGATTCTTCCGGTTTTTATCGTAATATGGACGGAAGTGTTAGAGCTGTCAATTATTACGGTATTTGCATGATGGATATTGCATCAGGTCATATCTCACGGCTTTGCTCTGATACGATATACCGGATAGATGGCACACCACGAATATCACCCGATGGCGGCAGAATAGTATTTAACGGTGTACAGCGTCTTACACCTGATTCAGATGATATTTCATCTTTATTGATTCAGGATATCGTGCCTCTTTCTTTCGAAAATCCGACAGCGGTCGCTGAAACCGCGCCTGCCGCCTTTGCTCTTAAAGGGAATTTTCCCAATCCCTTCAATCCGACGACAACGATCGAGTTTAGCCTTGGAAAGGCTGCCGCTGTCCGTCTGAATGTCTATAATACTGCAGGCCAGCTCGTTCGCGAGCTCGTAAACGGTGAATGTGCCGCCGGGAATCACAACGCGGTGTGGGATGGCCTTGACCAGTTCGGTAACAGCGTATCCTCGGGTGTTTATCTGTACCGTCTTATCAGCGGCGGTGTGACAGAGACAAAAAGCATGACGCTGCTGAGGTAGTTCTGCGTGATATTTTGACTGTTTGATACTGAAAACGGGACATCCGTCAGATTGGATGTCCCGTTTTTGTTTCGTCATTTTAAAATGCCGCGACTTCTGCTTTTGCGGTATCCGGGCATTTTTAACTGGCCGGAATTGTGTCCTCGGTATCCTACGGTTGCCTTACCTCTCCGCCTGCTCCGGGTTTGACAGCTCCGGCCTCGTCCTCAACCGTGATACGGCCGCATTCACCGTATACCCATATATAGGAACTTCTCAGGTTCTCACCCATGAGTATCCGTCCGTATTTGTCGGCGCAGATGACACCCATCTGTGTTGTGTGAGTCGGCCAACCGAGGCAGTCGATCGAGCCGGTCATGGTATCGTAGCGCAGCAGCCACGCATTGTCGTAATCGCGCCCGCCCAGCATATAGAGACGTCCGTCACCGCCATACGCCAGCGAACGGAGGTTCCAGTACTGGAACGCTTTGCCTTTGTTGATAATCGTCGAGGTCGAGGGATAGAACTTGAACAGGAAACCGTCGTTGATCGTGCCGCACCAGAAACCGCCGTCATTAGCCCTGACTGCGGAGGCTATGCCGTTTTCATACAGGGGATCGTCGCTCATACCTTTTTGTGTCGGAACGACAGCACCAGTGAAAGTCGGTCGTTTGTCGCCGTAGCGGAGACGGAAAATACGTCCGCCCTGGGTGCCGATATTGGTGGCCTCGCCCTGATCGTCTTTCTGCATGCCAGCATCGGTGTAAGTGGAGAAATAGACTGTGCCCTCGTCGGTAAGGATGAGTACTTTTGGAACGCCGCGCCACGAGACACGGCCGAGGTCTTTCACCCGCCAGGGTTTCATCACGACACCGAAATCCAGTATCTCTTTCGTTTTGTAATCATAGGCGAACAGCTTGCCCTCGGGATAACTCACCGTATAGACACGGTTGTGGACAACATCCACGGCAACACAGTTGAGTCCGTTGCCTTTCGAGACTATCCCGTGATCGACAAAAGCCCCTGTCGCGGGATCGAAGGAGAAAATATGCCCGCCCTCGTAGGATTGTTTTTTGTCGTCGAATATTTCGTTATAGGTGCTGGTGACACCGATGATTGTGCCGTCGGGGCCGTGGTCCATGTCGATGATTTTGGGCTGGCCGGGCAGTTTATCGGTGAGATTGAGCACGTGTTCGCTGCCTTTGCTGTCAGTGCGGAAAATATGGCAGCTCTCTGCACCCCACGTGGCCTCGGTCGAGCCGTAGACATAGCCGTCGGCATGGAGCAGCATATCGGTGATTGCGCTTTCCCCGCCGTGGATGGGGCCCTCAGGGCCGTTTGCGATGAGGTAGTGATTCATGATCAGCCCGGGGAAAATATAACCCTCACGGGCCGCATGGCCGCTCTGTGCGACTGTGAGCGCCGCCAGCAGAAACAGTGGAATCGCTTTTCGTATCATTCTATTCAGTCCTCCGGATAATGGCTGTATTTGCGGGAGTACGTTCCAGCGTTTCCCTATTTCAGTTTCTTTTCAGGCACATATTTGACAAGATAGTTGGTACGGTATTCCTTGCCCTCGCTGTTCTTCAAACGCTTGCCGTTCTTCTGGGCGTAAGCGTAGCAGCCGAAATAGACCGAGTGGTCCCTGCCGACAACAGCACCATAACAACCGTCGACATCGACCATTCCGGGCCAGTGGAATTTGCCAGTCTTGAGATCGAGCACGGTAAGGATCGGCATTCCAGCGAGTGTGACTCCGTGGCCGCCCGCGATAAAATAGATACGCTGCCAGTCCTCGTCGATACAGATGTTCGGCGTATACACACGCTCGCCGGGGAGCTGGACAATATGGCCGAAATCGTGGACCTCACGGGTTTTTGGATTATAGCTCCAGACATAACCGTCCGAACAGATGCCGTAAATGATATTTTTGCTTGAAACGCAGGAGGCCCTGAGTCCGTGAATCTTGATCGGAAGGTCCTCGAAGGTTTCGGTTTCTGGATAAAAAGCGGTGAGTCCTTGATATTCGTTGGCGAAATAGCATACGCCGTTATTGTCCATTATCATTTCGCGGAGCCCGAAACGCCCGTTGGTTTCGTACTGTTTCAACTCCATCGTGGCGTAATTGACACTCCAGAACCGCGCCCTGTCGACAGAAAAACCGTAGACAGTCGTGTGTTTCTCGTCAAGATAGAGCGCCACCTGGCCGCCGTAAGGTGTGGGAATGCCGAAATAGTCGAAATCATCCTCTTTGGGATCATAGCGGACAATTGCGCCGCCTGCGTAGCTTTTCGGGAAATAGGCGTTGGTGAACTCGTGATTGTAGGAAGATCCAAGGTATCCGGCGGCCCAGATGCCGCCTTTCGAGTCGCACTGGATGTTCGAATGTATTTTGCCGTGGCCCGGTGTTTCGGCGTTTGAGTAGACAGCGCTTGCGCGGTTCAGCTCGAACACCTCGACCGCCTTGTCAGATTTCGGGTCGTAATAATGCACTGTCGTATTGCCGAATCCCCAGGGACGGTCATAGCGGCCCTCATAAACGCCGCCGGCGCGATCGGTGCCCCAGTGATCGCCGCCTGCGAACCAGATACGGCCTTGAGGATCCTCGCATATCTTGTTCCAGCAGGTGTTCTGTGTGCTCTCGCCCTGCCAGTCAAGACCGGTGGCGAGATACAACGTTGGTCTGATTTGAGGTAAGTCCTTTGGCGGCTGCGCGAAAGACGGTGCCGTGATAAGCATCATCATCAGCACAGCGCTCAGAAATATACGCACTGTCATATTGCTCATAAACTGCCTCCCTGAGATAGTATGTGTCACGGATGATCGCCCGTGTATTTTCCTCGTCCTGTTTTAGCACTGCACTGCTGATATTTATGCATTTTCATGCTGATAGTCAATCAAACTCTCAAAAATATCACAGATATTTATGTCAGCAAAGAAACAGGAGAGATTTTTTTTCAACAAACGATAATCTGGAAACGAATACATACGCATGTTCTATTGAGAATGTTGAACAATGAGTGGAAAAGGGCGGGGTAAACCTAATAATAAGTGCAATTAGTGTTTAGACACAAAAAAACACTTGAAGAGTGCGTTGGGCTTTGCAATAATAGTATTGTGGAAATGGTGCAATGGTTATGCGATTAGTGTTGCAGGGAGGTTTTTATGCGGCGCATGGTATTACTGGCTTTTACTCTGCTTGTCCATTTCAGTTCTGCCACAACGGGATTTTCCCAGTACAAGTTCGATACTGTCATTGAGCGCAGACTTATCCCTTATGTCGAAGTCGATAACAATGGTGTTGTATGGATAAATGGAGATGGCGGCAATCTTTTCCGTATTGAAGGGGATGAAACAAGCAAAATAAGTTATGATGATTTTCCGCCATTTTTAAACAGTGAAGTCATTGCTTTCGACTCATCCAATACTGCGTATTTTGGCGGAACAGTCACTTTGTATTCCTACGATGGAAACTGTTGGAAAAACTTGTTGCCTGATTCAATTGGAGGAGAACCGTTTATCAATTATGAAATAACGGCAATACTGGCTGAAGATGACGGCTCATTATGGGCTGGTACCTTTATACATGGTCTGCTTCACTACAATGGTGAAACGTGGTCGATAATCGATGAAACTTCCGGACTTGGCTCGAACGACGTACGATCGATTGCGAAAGGCACTGACGGTATCCTGTGGGTGGGTACAAGCAAGGGCCTGTCCCGATTCTATGAAGGCGAATGGAATAACCTTACCACGGAAGACGGTGTTCCCGGTAATTACATAGCAGAGGTTGTGGTCGATAAAGACAATGTTTTATGGTGCAATGTCGGGCGTCTGGCCCGGTATAAAGATAATGTCTGGACGACGTACGATACAGGATTGCGCGCGCGATTCAAACGCGATCTGCTTGTCAATAATATTGCTATATCGCCCCAAGGCGAGGTATGGGTCAGTGAAATACATGGATATTGCCCGGCGAATATTTCTAAATGCGATTGCACAGGGATTGTTGGTGGGGTATCGGTATTGAGGGATGGGAAATGGATATCATATACAAAACGAGAGGGGTTGCCAAAGGAAGGTGTAAAGTCGCTTGCGGTCGCACCTGATGGTGAAGTTTATATAGGGACGATTTGCGGATGCTACAAGTTTGATCCCGATCAGGCGCTTGCGGTCGAAACCCCGACTGAGGTGGTGCCGGAACCTGTAATTCTCGGCAATTATCCCAATCCGTTCAATCCAGTGACAACGATTCAATATTCAGTTCCAAAAACATCTAACATTGAAATAGAAATACGAAACACAATGGGTCAGTTTGTTCGAAAACTGAGCAATACTAAAGTCTCTGCGGGAATTCATGAAATTGTCTGGAATGGGAAAGATGATGGAGGGAATGAGTTGTCTTCCGGGATGTATTTTGTGGTTCTGAAAGGAGGTGTTTCTCGGTCGATAAAGCAAATCCTGCTTATACGTTAATACGCTGAATTCACAACTAATGAAAGGATTTGAGTAATGAAAAAGATGCTCATCTTGACGGTTGTTACTGTATTAATCTCTCTCTCTTTTCTTGCATATGCCGATGAAAAGGTTCATTACTATTCTTGTGGCAAGACTATTGAGTTGACAGAAAGCTCTTCTGAAATTCTTGTGGTTACAAAAAAAACCGACATCAAGTCGCTCATTCAAACAAAAGACCTTGATATCGCAAACTACAAGATTGTTAACAAACATAAGAATATGGGGAAAATATCTTCATCTCCAGAAAAACTTCAACTGTTAAGAAAAGTTTAGAAAATGATCCTGAAGTGTATAGGCTTTCAACAGTTTATTATACATCAAGAAAAAAGGAGCTGGGTGTAACCAGCCAAATTTGTTTAATGCTGAAAAATAACATTGATGATGAGCAAAAGGAAAAACTCTTTAAGGAAAACCAGTTAGAATTATTAAAAGATGATTTAAATACTTTAGTGAAAATAAATAGCAATGATAATGTGTTTGATGTTGCAAACAGTCTTTATGAAAGCGGACTCGTTGAGTTTTGCCACCCTAACTTCTTTGGGGGTATTGAATTTCATGATACATACTATCAATATCAGTATAATCTTAAAACACCGCCAGACACAAGCACCACACCTGTAACACCAGGCGGTGTCAACGCTTCTCTTGCCTGGAGCATTACGACAGGAAGCAGTGATATTGTTGTTGCTGTGATTGATGAGGGTGTCGAAAGTATGCTTTATGAAATGCCATCAAATAAATTGGTTGTGTTGAATGGCAGCAATTTCAGCGGTAGTGCAAGCGCGGATCCTGATGATCCTTCTCCAACAACAACTGAGTATCATGGGCAAGCTTGTGCAGGTTTAATAATTGCCCAACATAATGACTATGGAATAAAAGGAATAGCACCTGGGTGTAAAGTCATGCCTGTCAAAATTGATGGTTTATCAACCACACAAAATGTTGCAGATGCCTTTACATTTGCATATAACAATGGAGCTGAAGTTATTTCATTTAGTGTAGGATACGATAGCATAATTGAGGTAATAGTATATGCAATTCAAAATTGTATAACTTATGGAAGAAATAATAAAGGGATGATTGTTTGTTGTGCGGCAGGAAATAAATCTAATCGTGATGATAATGATGTTTCTTATTTTCCCGATTTTCCTGCGTCAATAAGTAATAGTTACGATATTATTTCTGTAGGTGCGACTGACTCCACCGATGTGGCTGCCAATTATACGCCTTCTCAAAATTATAAAATTACATTAGCGGCAACATCATCAAAGTATATCTATAAACCTACAGAACATAACAATGTTGGAACAATCTGGTCACTCGATAAATCAGGGAGCGGTGGATGCAATCCATGGCTTGGTGGCCAATATTATCCTAATGACAACAATTACGACGACTATCAGGCATATACATCACGATTTGGAGGGACTTCTGCCGCTGCACCATTGGTTGCTGGAACTGCGGCCTTGATTCTGTCGATTGATCCCGATCTTACAAATGAAGAAGTTATTGAATTAATCTGCACTACTGTTGACAAGGTAGGGAATTATACTTATCAGTCACACCCAGCTTTTATATATGGAACAAAATGTTGGGAGTTGGGTTATGGTAGATTAAATACTTATGAGGCTGTTTTTGCGGCATGGTGTGCTGCGAAAAAGGCTTCTGGGCCTGTTGATGTAGAACAGGAGAAACCATTAATTAACTCCATCACCATCAATCCCAATCCGGCCAACCCGGCAACGACACTGCATTATACGCTTGCCAAACCGGGCAACGTGAAACTGGCGGTCTACAACTCGAACGGCCAGAAAGTCGCCACGCTGGTTGATAACTACATGAGCGCCGGGAAACACAGCGCCGTGTTCGATGGCAGCGACCTTGCCAGCGGCGTGTATTTCTACCGTCTGGAAAGTACGGGATTTGCGAAAAGCGGCAAGATGTTGTTGATAAAGTAGCAAGCAACAAGTGATAAGAATAATAAAGGGCGGCCAATGTGGTCGCCCTTTTTAAGTTAAACGAAACATGGGGCGGGGCTTTGTATGCTCGCCTGGAGCGTACGAGGCTGCATGGCACTGATACCTTATTTACCCGTAATCGATCCGCTGTCACCGCGGCCCTCGATCACGTCCACAATACGGCGGGCGATAAGCGGTGCGGTGTCCCTGTTGAACTTGAGGTTCGGGTGCGAGTTCGTCTCGCTTGTCGCGAACTCGGGTTTCAGGAATAGTTCGCCTTCGGTTTCCAGACTCCAAAGATCCCAGATGTAGATATTATCACCTTTTTCATCCCACTCTTCCTTGACCCAGGTGAAAAAGTCGCTTGCACGTTTGCCTTTTTCTTCGTCACTCCTGGCCTTGACAAGAGCGGCGCCGGTCCAGACAATGAATCGTTTGTCAGGGAAATCATGCATTTTCTTTTTGAGCGCTTCATACTGGAGCTTGTAGTTCTCGATGCGTTTTTCCTCGGATGTGACATCGGGATTACCTGTGTCGGGCTGGATGCTGCTGACCGGATAACAGTGTTTCCACATGATGACATCATAGAGCTGGGTCAGCGTCTCGAGTGTCGGCTCTTCCATGTAAGGCTCAAAACCTTCGTGATTGATCCAGATGTTCCAGTAGTCGAAAGGATAGTTTTTCCATTTGTAGGGATCGCCGGAAGGATAATTGCGCTCGGCAATCTGGTAATCTTTGCCGTTCACCTCGTTGTAGGCCGCGAACCATTCGGGAACGCCGCCGTTCCAGATGCCGTTTCCGGTGCTGTGGTGGAGATAGATAATCTTTGCGTTTCTGCTCATGCTCTCGGCCGAGAATACCTGTGCCGGAACAAGTACAAGCAGCGCAATGAGCAGGGCAAGACATGCTGATTTGCGTTCTGTGTGCATAAGTGTCTCCTTTGATATATGAGATTGTTTAAGGTGTTTACCAGAGTACAGCAACAAAATAAACTGTGACTTGCAGTAAGACAAGGGAAAAGCTCTATACACTTTTATGCAAAATTGACATATCAGTTCACACCCGGATGAGCTGTTGTCTTTTCTGCGATAAAGATGTAAGTGTTCGTTTGAGAATGGTGAAACATGAACTGTGATTCCGGCAATTCTCGCCTTGCATGAGAGCTGCTTTCACTTTACATTCTTTATAATTGACAACTGCCAACCAACATAAGCTCAGGTGGAGAATATGCAGAAGAACAGAAGATATTTCATGAAAACACTTTCGCTTTCCTCGCTCGCATTTTCGGGGATCGGTGGTTTTGCCGATGCGGGTGCTGCGCCACGTAAAAAAGTGAAACACTGGGATGTCCTCGTGATCGGCGGCGGCCCCGGTGGTGTTCCCGCAGCAGTATCAGCCGCCCGAAACGGCGCGCGAGTCCTGCTGGTCGAATCATACGGTTTCCTTGGCGGCATGGCAACGAACGCCCTTGTCAATCCCTACATGCGCTACAATGCAGGCGATACTGTTCTTACACGCGGTCTTTTCGAGGAGTTTGTCGATATTATGCTCGAGAATGGCGCAGTACTTCCCGACCGCAAGCACATGGATGCCGAGCCAATGAAATGGCTTCTCGACAGGTTTGTGCTCGATTCCGGTGCGGAACTCCTTCTCCATGCCCGCGCGGTCGGTGTTCTTAAAGACGGCGGCAAGATCAAGGCTGTCCGTGTTTTCCACAAGAGCGGTATAGAGGATATTTCAGCGGATATCATCATTGATTCCACCGGTGACGGCGATATTGCTGCATGGGCCGGTGCCGAAATCGAGGTGGGGCGGCATCAGGACGGTGCCTGCCAGCCCATGACGACCAGTTTCCGCATGGCAAATGTGGATAAGGGACGTATGCCGGAGCGAGCCGAGATAAACCGTCTCTACGATGCGGCGAAAGAGCGTGGCGAGGTAAAAAATCCTCGTGAGAACGTGCTGTTTTTTAATTCAGTTCATCCCGATGTCGTCCATTTCAACACCACTCGTATTGTCGGTGAGTCGGCGCTGGACGGCTGGACATTGACAAACGCCGAGATAGAAGGGCGTCGTCAGGTGGACGATATGGTCCGTTTCCTGAAAAAATATGTCGCCGGTTTTAAGAAAGCATATCTTATGAAAAGCGGCCCGCAGATCGGTATACGCGAATCCCGCCGTGTCATGGGCGAATATGTCCTGACCGCTGAGGATGTCCTCGAGGCACGTCATTTCGAGGACGGTATTGCCAGCGCTTCCTATGATATCGATATCCATAATCCGGCTGGCACCGGCACTGTTATCAAGCGCCTGAAACCGGGCACGTGGTATGATATTCCCTATCGCTGTCTCGTACCGAAAGGCATCGAGAATCTGCTCATTGCCGGAAGAAGCATCTCGGCAACACATGAGGCTCATTCGTCACTCAGGGTCATGCCGATTGTCTGGGCCATCGGTCAGGCGGCGGGTACTGCGGCTACGATGTGCCTGAAAGGAAAAATCCAACCGAAAGCAGTCGATGCGAAACGGCTCAGGAATATCCTGGCAAAGCAGGGAGCGTTTATTACACCCGCCTAATCAGCTGAGAATTGAGTGAAAATCGCGGCTGGATTGAACATGTCTGATACTGTTTAAGGTATGTCCTGCTGTTTCCATTGGAATAATGACAGTGGATTGCCGTATTTACTATGCTCGTGATAAGTTCTTATATAACAACATATAAAGGAGAACAGCATGAAACGTCGTCAGTTTTTACGGAAAACCGGCGCGGGTGCGGCTGGAATCGGTGCATCGGCTCCCTTTGTCACCAGCGGAATGGCGCAGAACAGTCCTAATGATACGATCAGGCTCGGTATTATGGGTGTCAGGAACCGCGGGTGGGCTCACATGCGGCATTTTTCCGCTATCAGGAAAGTCAAGGTAACAACGATCTGTGACATCGACGAGCGGATTCTGGCACAGCGTCAGGATGACTGCCAGAAAGAATTTGGCAAAAAGCTTAAGACCTATACCGACATCCGTGAAATGCTCGACGACAAGGAAATCGATGCCATTACTGTCGCCGCACCGAACCACTGGCATGCGCTTGCCGGTATATGGGCCTGTCAGGCCGGTAAAGACGCCTATGTCGAGAAACCCTTGTCCCACACCGTTTGGGAGGGACGTCAGCTTGTCAAAGCCATGAAAAAATACAACCGTATCGTGCAGACCGGCAGTCAGCGCCGTGCCGACCCGACCATGATCGAGGCAAAGAATTTCATCCAGAGCGGTGAGCTTGGCGATATTTACATGGCTAAGGCCGTAGTATACCGCCGCCGTGGAAGCATTGGCCACGGTAAGGTCGATCCTATTCCCGATGGTGTCCATTATGATCTGTTCCGCGGTCCCGCGCCGATGATCCCGTTCAGCGAAAACCGTTTCCATTATCACTGGCACTGGTTCTGGGATACCGGTAATGGCGAGATCGGTAATAACGGCCCCCATCCGGCAGATCTTTTCCGCTGGATAATGAAACGCGACGACCATCCCGTGCAGATCCAGAGCATGGGCGGCATCTATATTCACGATACCGAGCAGGAAACGCCGAACACCCAGCTCGCGGTCATGAAATACAATGATGGCCTTGAGCTCCAGGTCGAAGTGCGCAATCTCTTCAGCAATCTCGACGGCGATGTCAGGGAAGGTCTTATTTTCTATGGTTCCAAGGGTTGGATTCAGTTCAATCTCGGCCTTACATGGACCTCATTCCTGGGACGTGATAACGAGCCCGGACCGAGCATGACTAAGGAACAGGCTGACGACAAACACAATATGCACTATCAGTACGGCAGAGGCTGGGAGCCGCATTTCCAGAATTTCATCGACTGTATGCGCTCGCGCAAGGCTGAGGATCTGATTGCCGATGCCGAGCAGGGGCATTATGCGGCATCGATCTGCCATCTTGCTAACATAGCCTACAGGACAGGGCGGACACTTCAGTTCGATTCCGATAAGGAACAGTTTGTCGGTGACCGCGAGGCGAATAAATATCTGCGCCGCAAAGACCGCAAGCCTTATGTTGTGCCGAAAAACGTCTAAGCGCAATTCAGACTGGGGGAGACTGACATGATAAACAGGAGATCATTCCTGGCATCCTCCGCGGCACTGGCCGGTGCGGCGGCTTTTCTGCCGCACGAGGTGTCCGCGGTTTCAGCCGAGGCCGCTTTCGGTAAAAAGCCACTCGCTTTTCTCAAGGAGCTGCTTTCGAATCCGAGCCCTTCCGGCTACGAGATGCCGGTGCAGAAAATCTGGAGCGATTATACGAAGAAATTCGCAAAAGTTTCCAGCGACACAATGGGGAATACGATTTCTCTTGTGAACGGCAAAGGAGCGCCTCGCTACATGCTTGCCGGTCACTGTGACGAGATCGGCTTCATGGTGAAATATATCGATGGTGACGGTTACATTTATTTTGCCGCCATGGGTGGTTTCGACCAGTCGATTATTCCCGGACGACGGGTGAATATCCATACAAAAAATGGCCCGATTCCCGGTGTTATCGGTAAGGGGCCGATTCATCTGATGAGCCAATCCGCCCGTAACAGCGGTTCGAAAATAACCGATCTCTGCATCGATATCGGCGCCTCCAGTAAGACCGATGCGGAATCAGTTGTCGCCCTCGGTGATCCGGTTACCTATACCTATGAATTCATGGAAATGAGGAACGGTATCGCAGTCGCGCGCGGTTTCGATGACCGTGCAGGTATTTTTATCGTAGCCGAGGCTCTGCGCGTCCTGGCGGAATCTAAAACGCTCGAGGCCTCCGTCTACGGCGTATCGACCGTTCAGGAGGAGATCGGCCTTCGCGGAGCCGTGACAAGTGCTTTCGGTATCGAGCCCGATGTGGCCCTTGCAACCGATGTTACTCACGCGACAGATTATCCCGGCATGAGTAAAAGCCAGTCCGGTGATATCAGGCTTGGTGGCGGTGCGGTTATTACCCGCGGCCCGAATATCAATCACAAGGTTTTTGACCTCCTTGTCGAGACTGCCGAAAAAAACGATATCAAGTACCAGGTGCTTCCGATTCCCGGCGGGACCGGTACCGATGCCCGCGTTATCCAATTGTCACGGGCAGGTGTGCCGACCGGCCTGATTTCAATACCGCTTCGCTACATGCACACTCCGGTCGAAACACTTGATGTCGAGGATATCATGAGCATAATCAAGCTCATGGTTGCATTCGGTGAGGCGCTGAAACCGGGGATGGATTTTACTATCTGAGTGTATCGACATCGCAGAGAAAACGGCGGGATTTGTTCCGCCGTTTTTTTTTGAGACAATCTTCCGAGTGTTTTGTATAATGATGTGGCCGCGCAAACCTGTCGCATTAATAAACAGCCTTTCTGCTCAAACAGAAAGGCTGTTTTCCTGGGAGGAAGACAACTCGCCATTACGCGGTTGCCGGTTTACCGGTATTGGGCATGGAAGAACCAGGACCGGTAAATATGAAACATTTCGAAGAGAAGTCCTGCAATACTGTTATCTGCCCAGCAAATCCAGTTCGGACGTATCTTCATATGACGTGATCTGCATCTCCATGTATGAGCGCACGAGCTCATAATTCTGCTGGATTTCCTCGAGATCGACGTTGCCGTCGCCATCAGCGTCGAGATAACTGAAGAGATCACTCTCCTCGTCCTCTTCATTGAGAAGCTCGCTCAACGACTCCATCGAACCTCCGCCACCACCCCCCGGTGGGGGCGGAGGAGGTGCAGGCCTCGCACTCTCAATATCCGACAGGCTGACAAGACCGTCGCCATCAGTGTCCGTCTCGGCAAACATGGCGTCGATGTCCGGTGCCTGCTCACCGCTTCCGGGCATTGAGTTAATCAGAACCGCGAACTCACTTTCATTGAGCATACCGTCGCCATCTTCGTCTGCCGCTTCAAACTGAGCCTCGAATTCCTGGGCTATTGCCTCAGGATCGAGCGACATATAGGTCATCATGGGCGGGGGCTCGGGACGCGATGCCTGGAGTTCCTCGAAACTCAAAAGGTTGTCACCGTCGGTATCGGCTTTTTCAAACACATCATCGACGTTCAGGGCCGGAGCTCCGGCAGACTGGGGCTGAGAGTCAAGCATGGCCTGAAACTCCGTTTTACTGAGCTTGCCGTCACCATCGCTGTCTGACGCCTGTTGCAATGCTTCCATGCGCTGCTGCATGGCTGCGAATGAGTAGTCTCAGGAAACACTATTGATTCCGCCGACCATTTTCTGCCTCCTTCTAAAAATTGTTTAAGAATTTCTCATCATCACCAACTACTTATTTTATCGGCAATTATAATGAGTTAATAAGTTAAGATAAGTTAAGGGCACCTCTATTAATTCCATTTTTGCCAGCGAGCGTATCTTTAAGCGCCTGACTGCGTTCATGGAAGCTCGACGTATCTTCTTAATAAGCCTTCACTTCCATTGTCTTGTCAGATCACTTAAATAAATCGCTCATATCTATAAAGCGAATTATTAGAGATACCCTTAATGTTTTAAACGTTATGTTAAGCCAATCGTTTATATATACAGAAACTGTTGATTTTCTTGTCGCGCTTGATATAGCGCAACGTCTATGCCAGTAATCGAGACTTTCTCCGGACGGCGCTTCGATTAACACTTTTTAATCCTATGGCAGCCTGTAAGAGATATGCCGGAATACTCGTTTATGTCGTTTGATTATTTGCAGAAAAAGATGTCGGCAGGATATGAGGCGACAGAGGTTACTGGTTTCTAACACCCTGAGAATAAAGGGTATATTAATAAATCTTAATGATGGGGGATGCCTGTTTTGCCGGAACAAATCTTTGTTTCAGCATCTTCGGGCGGAAAATCCTGCCAGTTTTTGCAGAAAACGGGAAAAAATATCATTGTATGGAAGGGACTGGAAATATGGCTGAACTTATTCTTGTAATTGATGATGACAAGGAGTTGGGAGAACTGTTATGTGAATATATGGAGCCGGAGGGCTTCGATGTGGAGGTGGCGCATAACGGTGCTGACGGTCTGGAGCTTGTTGATAAAAACTCTTACTGCATTATTATCCTGGATATTATGCTGCCGGGAGGTCAGAACGGTTTCGATATTTTGCAGAGGATCCGGCGAAAGTATAAAATACCTGTTATCATGCTGACAGCACGTGGCGAGGAAGTGGACCGTATTATAGGCCTTGAGATGGGTGCTGACGATTATTTGCCGAAACCGTTTAATCCTCGCGAATTGATCGCCCGTATAAGGGCCGTGCTTCGAAGGGTCCAGGCGGAGGAAGAAGAGTCTTCTTCGACAGTTTACAGGGCTGGTGATCTTCTTCTCGATACAGTTATGCGCGAGGTTAAAAAGTCTGGTCAGCCTGTCAAGCTCACAGGTGTAGAATACAGCCTGCTGGAGGTCTTCCTGCGGAACAGCGGGAGTGTGCTTTCTCGTGACACGCTTGTGAGTGAGGTGCTCGACCGTCCCTTGCTGCCGTATGACAGAAGCCTTGATGTCCATATCTGCAACCTTCGGAGGAAACTCGATCTGGAAAATGATGAGACAACCTCAATCAAAGCTATACGTGGATCCGGATATATCTTCATTTCATCTTCAATGAGCCAGGAATAAGCATGAAAACATTATTTGGTTTAAAGTCGGATGGAGTATTCGAGTTTAAAAACAAGATATTTTTTAAACTCTATCTGGGATACTGGTTCTCGTTTTTCCTTGTGCTGGTCTTGATGGTTCTGTCTGATGCCCTTTTTCAGACTGGTCCGCATTCGAAAAACAGACATCGTCCAGTAGACATGATTTTCATGTCTATCGGGCCTTCTCTCGCCGAGGTTTATGAAAACGGCGATCTTGTTTTTTTTGAGAAATACCTCAAAGAGCTGGAAAAAACAAACCGGATGAATTTGTTTCTATACGATTCGAACAGGATGGCCCTGACTCACCGGCCTATCGCAGAAAACATCGACGACCTGTTTGGTAAGGTCGATGTTTCCGGCCAGTCAGCAATCCACATGGAAAATAATGAGAAGATACTCGTTTATCCCGTTCGGACTAAGGCCAGTGATTATTATCTGGTTTCGGTTTCTAATAGTGGGATGTCTTTGCCGATGGGTGGGCTGGGTGTTGGTCCCATTGGCAGTCCCGGCGGCGGCCCCGGTGGTGGTCCACCCGGAGGTCCTGAAGGCAGGCACAAAATCCCGCCGTTCTTTTTTCGCCCTCTCTTTATTTCAGCACTTGTGTCCGGTGCGATATGCTACTGGCTTTCACGTTATTTTACCGGCCCGATTGTCAGGCTGAATGCCGCTGTGCAGCAGTTCACCGCCGGAAACCTGTCTGTTCGTGTCAGTCTCAAGGATGCGACTCGCGATGATGAAATTTCCGGATTGGCTTTTGCCTTCAATCGCATGGCGGATAGAATCGAAGCGCTGATATCTTCACAAAAAAATATTCTCAGGGATGTTTCCCACGAACTGCGTTCACCGTTGGCACGTATCAACGTCGCGGTCGAGTTGTGCAGAAAATCAAAAGCCGAAAATGTCGACAGGCCTCTCGACAGGATTATGAAGGAGACAGGCCGACTCGATAAGCTGATAGGCCAGATATTGACGCTGAACACTCTCGAATCAGAGATGTCCTATAAGGAGAAATTGCGCTTTGCCGTTGCTCCCATGATCCAAAAAATCGTTGAGGATGCCGATTTTGAGGCAAATGGCATGCTTCGTTCTGTTCGACTTCTGGAGAATGAAAATTGTGTTCTGTTCGGCAACGAGGAACTTCTTCAGAGCGCGATCGATAACGTTCTCCGGAACGCCGTTACCCACACTCAAGCGGACACAACCGTGGATGTTTCCTGCACCATCACCCGTGAACACCGTATGCGAACTCTCATGATTTCCGTCCGTGACCATGGGACGGGAATTCCTGAAGATGAAATCCCGCATCTTTTCGAGCCGTTTTACTGGCTTGGGAAAAATGCACGGGATTTGTCGAGTGGCGCCGGTATCGGGCTGAGTATCACGAAAGCCGCGGTACAGTTCCACGGTGGCATAATCAACGCCCGAAATGCAGAGGATGGCGGACTTATTGTCGAAATACGAATTCCGGTTATCTCATAGGTTACAAAAAAACCTGCGGCCTTTTGGTCGCAGGTTTTTTCTATATCAGTCGGATATGGTTTACTATTTCAGGGGATATTCCATGCAGGAATATCCGTTTTCAGTCTGCCGTAAATATTACAGATTCAGAAATATCTTCCGCCTTATTTGCCCGCTGCGTTCTCAACCTCTCGCCATACCCTTAAAAGGTTACCGCCCCAGATTTTTGCGATATCGCTGTCGGAATAGCCGCGCCTGATAAGTTCTGCGGTAATGTTCATGCAGTCAGACGGGTCCTGGAAACCCTTGACGCCGCCGCCGCCGTCGAAATCGGAGCCAATACCGACATGGTCGATGCCGATCAGCTTGACCGCATAATCGATATGATCGACCAGGACAGAGAGGTTCGCTTCCTCGCGCGGCGATTTGAGATAGCCTGCATACGCCACTATCTGTACGGTGCCGCCGTTTCTGGCTATCGCTTTGAGCTGATCGTCTGTTAGGTTCCGGTCGACATCACAAAGCGCACGGCAGCCGGAATGGGATGCAATGATCGGTGCTTTTGTCATTGCGAGGATATCATTTACCGACTCCGGGCCGACATGCGAGATATCGATCATCATACCCAGGCTGTTCATTTCCCTGATGACCTCGCGGCCGAGAGGGCTGAGCCCGCCGTAAAGGCCCGCCGGCAGGTCTTTCTTGGGATCGGATGAATCGGCAAGCTGGTTCACGCCCATATGAGTTATGGTCATGTAGCGGGCGCCGAGATCATAGAAATAGCGCAGATTTTCGATGTCCTCTCCCATGGCGAAACCGTTTTCGACACCGATAAGGACACTTTTTTTGCCCGCTTTCTTGTTCTTTGCTATATCATCCGGGGTCAGCGCCAGCGCTGCAACATCGGCATTATAGACAGAGCACATACGGTGGGCGGCGTTAAATTTGTCCATCGCGTCTTTATAGACCGTTTCATAGTTTTCTTTTGTCAGCGCAGTCTGCCCGACATATACCGCGAAAAATACCGCATCGAGACCGCCCTCGCTCATTTTCACGAAATCGACTTTCTGGTTGTCGAGCCTCTGTCCCGGATTACGGCCCGGTGTGGCGAGGTCCGGCTCGAAATCTACATGGGTGTCAACCGTGATCATCCTTTCGTGGAGCTTCTGTGCCTTTTTCATGATTTGTTCTTCCGTGAGTTTACTGTTCTTTCCGGCTGCCCCGGCATTGGGGGCTGAGAATGCCGCAAGGGCTATGAGAATGGCGAGAGCTGAATATGTCCGCATGAGACCTCCATAGAGTTATGTGCTTGTTTTCACTGCAATCATATAATGTACTAATTCACAGTTGATGGGGCAAGGAGAGAAAACCGGTAAAGAAAAGCACTATTTTGATAAAGCAAAAATATTTATTGAAAAACAATAAATAATGCTTGACAATAAATATTTATGGCCTATTTTTCTCTAAAAGCAATTCAAAACGGGGAGGAGTCATGGATAATATGTTGAGTAGTGCAGTCGGGCGGATTTTGATTAAAACCGCAATCGGTGTCGTCAACGTTTTCATTGCCGCTGTTTTTATGCTCATTTTCTGGCTCATTGTTGGTACAGTCAGTGTGTCTGTTGCTGCGAAATCGTTTGTTTTTCCTTTTATCCGCTACCCACAGGTTTCTCTGCTTCAGCACATATTAAGTGTCTCTGTTGTTGTGATGACATTTGCGCTGACACTTTTTCTGGCTCTCATGCTTCGATCGTTTTTCAAGTCACTTGCCGAGGGTGTGCTGTTCGATAGTCATAACCGTCGGCGGATTGTGGCAGTCGGCATATCGCTGATAGCCCTCGGTTGTATGCCCGGTTGTATGAGTCTAGTGGAGAGCGGCAGTTTCAGCCTTTCAGCGGCAGGGCCGGGTCATGGTTTTGTTGTAAACCATCTGTTCAATTATATGACACTTGTTGTCGGTGCTGTGGTGCTCGCGTTTTCGAGAATATTCCGTGCCGGTGAAAATCTTGTTGAGGAACAGCGTTTAACGGTGTGAGGAGGAGATAATGGCAGAATTACACGGAGCTGGTTTCGGTGCTTTTCGTAAATTTTCACTGAGGATAATTGATTTTGCCTGGTATGCGCTGTGCCTGGTCTGGTGTTATTTCCTGTTTTACCCGTTCCTGCGTTTTTATCAGCTGGGCCGTTTCGAGCAGTTGAAAGGGAGCGATCAGCTGTTTGCGAACTCGCTGTCCCTGTTTTTTGAGCTGATTGCCGTATATATTGGCTTATTCAGCCTTGTGGCGGTTTCATTCAGCCTGTGGAAACTCCTGAAAGCCTTGATCAGCGGCACATTCTTTGAAAAAGAAACCGTGAAGTTCGTTAAACTGCTCGGTTTTTCGGTCCTGACATTCGGGCTTATGCCCTTGTATATGGCCTCTGGACAGATGATATCGCGTTTTCTCAGCTCGCCGGTGAGATTGACCCACGATGCCACCGGTGGTGAGATTTTCAAAATCCAGTTCCTGTTTCTCATCGTGACCGGGATTATCGTATACATCATATCCATACTAATTCAGCGGATTGCCGATCTCAGGGAAGAACAGCGTTTGACAGTGTGAGGTTAACTAAATGAAAAAGAAACTCAATATCCTGTCCTTTATCAATGTACTGGCTGAAGTGTTTTTCTACGCTCTTGTAGGTAAGGCCGCTATCAGTGTCGGTGCGTATTTCCTCTGGATCTATTTGCATTTATCCGGTGTTGTAAACATGCCGCTCGGTATGCCGCCCGAGATGCGCATACACTTATTCTCAAAGACAAGCATTGTGGCTGTTTTGTATGTATTCTTCGCGTTTTTCCTGGCCTGGCATGTCAGGCGTTTTATGAAGAATATCGCCGGGCAATTATATTTTGCCGATGAAACAATCCGGCACTTGCGTCTGACCGGCTTCGGCCTCATTGGTTGGGGGATTGCCCGGGGCGTAATGTATACTGGAATGTTTAGTTATTGGGGAAACAGATCCTGGGATGTTTGTATTGTCAGGACTGTGAGTGACTTCAAGTTTGCTTTAATCGGCATCCTTGTATTGGGTATCGCCCATGCTTTCATCCACGGCAGGAAGCTTCACGATGAAAACAGTCTGACGGTATAGGAGGGGCCATGAGCATAATAGTCAATCTCGATGTCATGATGGCCCGCCGGAAAATGTCGCTGAACGAGCTTGCGGCAAGAGTCGGAATCACGCTGTCTAACCTGTCGATACTCAAGACCGGCAAGGCGCGGGCTGTACGATTCAGCACGCTTGATGCCATCTGCCGTGCCCTCGACTGTCAGCCGGGCGACATCCTCGAGTACCGTGACGAGGAGGATGAGGAGGATGAAGGCTCACTACGGGAGGCCTCATAATATTTAGGCAGTATCAGTTATATTGGCGGGTGCAGACAGAAACCGCTGAAATGCAAAAAACGCCGTTTGTTCCCCGCGGCGTTTTTATTGTGTTGAATCAGTAGTGTTTGGTTAAATGTGAGAGATATAGTCGCGAAAGCCTGCACACACTTACTTGATGACGGCGTTCTGGCAAATGCGATACAAATTTGGTATCAGGCAGTGTTGCTGAAAACTGATAACAGAATCTGTCCGATCTTTCAGATCGAACAGTGTTCGCTCATCGGGGGGAACCTCCGTTTTGCGGTTCCCCCAAGCCCCCCTCCCAAAGGTGGCAGCGGCCACTTTGTATTTCTGATGTGAATGTGCTGCGTGAATCGCTGCACGATGCTTCGTCATCGTGCGCTGGCTTGTGAGATCACCACAAGAAATTGAAAATACTGCGGAAATCTCTCTGTTCCCGTTGAAAAGCCCTGTTCGAGCAACTTTTTCGGATTAGAAAGGCTGGCGTCGCAAGACGCGTTCAGCGTTTCCCGAAAACAGGCCGTGAGAGCGGGAAACAGCTTTTCACCGGGAGCCCTTTTTGCACCACTTTTTCCGGCGAGGGAAAAAGTGGTATAAAAAAAATATTGTATGGAAAAATTCGACGGTATTTTTACCGGACAGAATTTGTGTTGAATCAATAATCAGGTGACCGATTCTGTTCTTTAGACTTGCAATTTCTGGGTGAAATACCTTAATTACAATAGCTGATAATGACCATTCATCTTAAGAAAAACAGAACTGAAGTATAGGTGTGTCAATGAAATGTAAAATTTTTGCCGTATTGATCATTTTCGTCGCCACGTTCACCGGTTGCTCCAAAGAGCCGCCGCCTGACAGTTTTCTCAGCGCCAACCTTCGCATCATCACGGGCTTGAACACACAGAAACAGAGCGGTGTGGACACGCAGCGTATGCACATGAAAGCCGTCGACCTTCAGAGCTCGTTCGACCGCAACATCAAGAAAAAATACTGGAAGAAAGAGCATGAGAACTCCTGGCGCCTTGTCGTCAAAACCGGCAAGGATCCCCAGACACAGATGAAAACGACATTCGAGTTCGTTCTCGTCCGTGTGCCGCAGTTCAAAGATGATGTCGTTGTCAAGCAAATGATCATTAACGGAAGCGGATTATCCTCTAACAAAATTATGGAATACATACGCATGCTGGATGAGGCCCGGACCGGAGTTCGTTCGACGCCCTCTCAATAAATGGTTATGCGGGAAACGGATATGTCTATGAATACACAGCATGTCGATGGCAAAGATAAAGGCTCGGTCCTGCTCTTTGCCTTGAGCACCTGTGTCTGGTGCAAACGCACGAAACGCCTTCTCAGTGAGTTGGGAGTTGCCTACGATTACATCGATGTCGACCTTCTCGAAGGCGAGGAAAAAGACGCGGTGCATGAGGAACTGGCGAAATGGAACAAGCGCCGTTCCTACCCGACTATTATCGTCAACGAAGAACAGGCGCTGATAAGTTACGACGAGGACAAGATACGCGAGGTGCTCGGCGATGACTGATCGCTATGATGCCAGTCCTGAAGAGATCGATGCCCTTTTCGAGAAGCTCGACAGGGAGGCCGAGGCTGGAGGTTACCACCTCAATCCCGACACGGAGTTCACGAAAGAGCTCGTTGAAGGCTTGATCGTCAACGAGAAACGATACGGCTATCAGTGTTGCCCGTGCCGTCTGTCAGAAGAGAGCAGGGAGAAGGACCTCGATGTCATCTGTCCCTGCGATTACCGCGATCCCGACCTCGAGGAATTCGGCACCTGCTATTGCGGGCTTTACGTTTCGCAGGCTGTTGTCGATGGCGACGAAAAGCTCCGGCGGATTCCCGAGCGAAGGCCCGCACCTGAAGACCGGGGAAAATCCTCGGATCAGGCGGCGGCAAACGGTTCTGTGCAGGGAGGGCTGCTCAGCTATCCTGTATGGCGATGCAAGGTCTGTGGTTATCTTGCTGCCCGTGAGCAGCCGCCGGGAGTCTGTCCGATTTGTAAGGCCTCGAAAGACCGTTTTGAGCGGTTTATGTGATTCGCGTATTCATGTTTGATTGTATAGAGAAAGACCGTGTGGCAGCGGCCTTTTCCTGTATTCGAAAAGGACATGTCATGCTGAAACGCGGTGCTCTTATATGTATTGTTGCGGTCAGTGTACTCATATCCGGTGAAATTTGTTCCGCTTGGGATGGCGAAACACTTTTTGGCAGTAATAATGTCGAGTACGGTTTTTTATGGTGGGCCGTTCATTCGCCGTACTACAATTAACAGTAGTGGCGGAACCCTGGTCGGACTCTGTGTCGGCTTTCTTATCGATCATTCGGTGAGTGTCGGGTTCGCTGCCTACGGGCTCGCGTCCGATATTATTGCCAGCCAGGAGACGCGGCAGTCATTTCCCGGACGCTATCTCGAAATGGAATTGATGTACGGCGGGATGGAACTTGGCTATTCTTACCAACCCCACAAACTTGTGCATGTTGCTGTTTCCGCACTTGCCGGTGCAGGCAACTTCGGATTCAAAGATGAGAGTACAGGCGATCCCGAGTTCGATTTCGAGCGAATGGATACGTTCTTTTTTCTGGAGCCGTCGCTGACAGCAGTACTCAATGTCACAAGCTGGCTCCGGTTTGAAACAGGGCTCAGTTATCGTGAGGTTGGTGACCTCAAGCTCCGAGGTGTTGGTGACGATGATATTAATGGGCTTTCGTATGACCTCTCGGTGAAATTTGGCCTGTTCTGATTTTTGATGGCTGAGCTGTTGTGCGGCGAATAACTTGCCTTGACAAATATTATTACTATGGATTATTTTATACTTAAACTGCCTTATCGTGTTGTTTCTCCAGTATCATAAGGGTTTCTGACATGGCACAGAACAGTATTCCTATATTAGGCGGTCTTTCTGACGATCAATTCGATAAACTGCTCGGGATCTGCAAGAAAAAATATCTTGGAAAAAATATGGTACTTTTTTCCGAGGGGGACCGTTCACTCGATATGTATATCCTGACCGAAGGTATCCTCAATGTTACTCTTTGGGGAAGAGAGGTTAACCGCATATTTCCAATCAGGACGGTGGGGGAAATGGGGTTGTTTACCGGAGAACCACGTTCCGCCACAATAACCGCCATATCGGAGGCTGATCTGCTTCATATTACCCGTGACGATCTCTTCGATCTGTTTGAACAGGACAAGGATCTGCATATTTGTTTCCAGCGGGGCATGATCGAGGATCTCTCGGAAAAACTGCGGCTGACCAATGAGGTTATTGCTAAAATACGTGCCAAGTATGAGAAAAAGCCATTAGGCTGATCTTATCGAAATAGACATGACAAAAGGATACCAACTGGTATCCTTTTTTGTGTCAGCTCAGCGTTGATCCGAAATCTGGTTTTTCAATAGAATGCTTCCCATCGATTCTCAGTATAAAAAAAGCCGCATACCCTTGAGGTATACGGCTTTTCTATACTACATCCAGAGATGCTTATTTCTTTTTCATCGCCATGGCGATTCCGGCAACGGCAACAATCGCGAGAATAACGGATACAATTGTCAGAAGCTTGATCTTACCGTCTTTCGCTGCAATCGTTTCAGCCATCTGCTGGCTTAACTGGGTGTTTTCACCCTGAAGCTGTGCGATCTGCTGTTTGTTGGTGGCGATCGTCTTGTTAAGTTCAGCAGCTTTTGCCTGAAGGGCTGCAATTTCGGCATCTTTCTGTGAAAGCGCCTGTTCTTTACCTTCGAGATCCTTTTTTAGGCCGGAAATCTGACGGTTCAGGCTCGCAATACGTTTTTTCGCGGCCTCAGCCTCTTCCTTGCCTGCGGCAACAGCTTTTTCCAAACGGCTGACTTCGCTCTCATTTGAGGAAATTTCAGTCTTGAGGCCATCAATCCTGCGGGAAAGGGTGTCTTTTTCACCCGATACGCGGTTGATATCGCTCTTGGTTGAGCTGACCTGAGCCTCGAGCTCTTTGACCTGAGCCTCGAGCTGGCGAATTTTACTCTGTGCTGCCTGGATCTGTTTTTTCTGTGCCTCGATTGTCTGAAGAGCCTCTTTGTTGGCCGCACAGCCGCTGAAAAGCATCATGCCGGTTGCGACGACAAGTAAAAGGACTGTAAAGGCGGTTTTCCTGCTCATATCTGTTTCCTGCCTTTCCGGAATTATGGCGTTCGATTTTGCTATCTCTTAGTATAATAAGGGTAAAACGATCTTCTGTAAAGTTATTTTTTGATTATAAAAAGTTTCTCATGCCTTTTCGGTTTCGAATCTGGGAAGTACATGTCCCCTGATTTCATTGATACCGACAGGGTTTCCGCCATTAACACCGGATTTGTGAGCCATGAGCATGGTTGACACTTTATTGATGATATCATCATGGATCTCAGGCGAGGCGTTCGTTTCAAACGTCCTGTCGATCACACGCAGGAGCGGCATCCAGAGATGCTCGTCATGCGCGACCCTGTCGCCACCGCTCTCCCAGTAGATGCCCTGTTCCAGCACATCATGATCGCAATGAACCTTGGTCCAGTTGCGGTAGGGTTTACCGTACCATGTCGAGGCGACACCGATGACCGGATCATGGTCTTCGGAAGTTTTTTCATATTCGAGATGGGTCATGACGGGCGGGATGCTCAGCGGATCCTCGTCAGCGCTCCAGGTCATGCCGTGAGTCGAGCAGCGAACCACTTTGCCGCCGACAAGCATCTGCGCTGTCTCAAGTATATGCGGCATATATGAGCAGAAATTCGCAGTGGAGCCATCGGTGTAGTAATGCTGGATTTTCTTGTCAGCCAGCTGCATTTTGACCACCTGGAACTCGTTCATCCAGGGGACACAGGAGCCGGAGATAACCGCGGCGCCGCGTGACTTGGCGAGGGCGAGCAGTTTCTCGGCCTCATCGAGCGACCACGCGAACGGACGGTTTACAAAAATCGGCTTGCCTGCCTCGAGGAATGGGCGGGCGAGATTGTAAGAATCCTCGGGATCCATAATGAAAGCGGCATCGACCAGTTTGACCATGTCCTCGGGCTGACGGACGATATGCTCGACACCGAGCTCATTGGCGTATTTGTCGCGGCTCTGGTAGTTCGTGAGCTCTTCTAAACGCCTTCCGATGAACTCGTCGCTGCCCTTGAAGGAGCTTCTGTAATTGTCTGATTTTCCCCAAACGGCCACGACTTTCATGTTAGTCCTCGGCGGGACCGAAGGTTCGTTAAGTGCCTGGGTGTAAGCCATGGCGTGGGAATAGGGGCCGAGGCCGACCATGCCGACACGAATAAAATCGCGTTTCAGACGTGCTCTGAGACCGGCTGGCTTGTCTGCCTGAACGGTTCCGGCGCTGATTCCGGCGGCACCTGCAACTGCGGCGCCTTTCATGAACTGTCTGCGTTTCATTTTCTGTTCCTCGCTATTCGGGTATTTCATTCCATTTTTCAATTCGGATTGTCGGCAGACAATAATCGCCGATTTCATTGACATCGACCACGCGGTTGCCCTCGTTCGCCGATTTATATGCTGCAATAATCACTCTGAGTTTCTGCCTGATATCATCGGGAGTTTCCGTCGACTTGTTCAGCGCGAATGTTTCTTCCAGATGCATGAGGAAATCCTCGAATGAGGATACTCGTCCGGCGCTGGTCGTCCGTTTCTCATAGACCGTGTGATCGTCGTAATACACCCGGAACCACATGCCCTCTTTTTTGTAACCGCCCATGGTTAGCATACCCTGCACCGGCGGTTTGTCCTCTTTCGGCTCATATTCGATGTGGATTCGTGACAGCGGAATGCCGTCAGGATCATAGCCGCTGGAACCGTTCCAGCCGATAAGCTGCACCTTTTTTGCACCGCCGCCGGTGACCCAGTGAACCGGTTCGAGACCGTCATTGGCATAAGATGTAAAGAAATGATGCCAGGAGGACGAGAAGAAGCTGCGCATCTTTTTCTTGTTAGCCCGCTGGGCTGCAACAGCATTGTCGTACATGCCGGCTGTAAACGATCCTGACACGACCGCCGCGTTATTTTTTTCGGCAAGTGTTAGGATGCGCTCGAGTTCGTTCATGTTTTCCGCCACGGGACTACAGAGGAAAATCGGTTTGCCCTGCCTGAGAAACGGTTCGGCGAGTTCATAGGCACGGTCGAAGTCCATGATCATCGCGGCATCGACCTCATCGACCATTTCATGGAAATCCTTGCAGAGATTAGGGATGTTTTCACGTTTGGCGATACCTTCGGGTGACTGCTTTTCACTGGCCCAGAAATCCAGCATTTTCTGCACCCATTCTTTGCTGCCTTTATAGTTCTTTGCGTAATTGTCGCCCCAGATGTGGGTGATGCGCATTCTGAACGGACAGTAGTCACGGTCGGTTCCGTTAATGACCGAGATATAATGACCATAAAATGAAAAAGGCCCGGTGCCGACAAATCCGACCTTAATATTGTCGGGATCTTTCGGCAGGCGGGGCGATGCAGACGCTGATCCGGCCGCAAGGCTTGCTGCTCCGGCACTGACCGCGTTTCTCAATATCGAACGTCGATTCATAAGGGCTCACTCAGGATAAGGAGGTGCTTCGGTAATAGTCGAGAAATAATGCCAGATATGGCAGCCCTGAAAGGCTTCTTTCCAATATGTGGAAAAAAATGGCGTCAAGCAATGTAAAATCGGCACTTTCCGGCTGCTTTTCCTCAGTATTACCGCTGATTTAGAATTCCATACTCCCTTTTGGTGTAAAACGGATTATTCGGGGATTTCATTCCATTTTTCGATACGGATCGTGGGCAGTCTGTAATTGCCGACCTCGTCGACATCGACAACCCTGTTTCCTTCGTTCGCAGAAATATAGGATGCTATCAGGACTTTCAGTTTGTCGATGATGTCCTCGCGCGTTTCAGGCGATTTATTGGTCATAAAACATTCCTGTACGATGATGAGGAAATCACGGAAATTAAGCTCCCTGCCGCCCCAGGTCGCGGTCCCTTCATAGGGCGTGTGGTCACGGTAGAGGACCCTGTACCATTCCATCGACTCCTTGTAGCCGCCGAGATTAAGAACGCCCTGTATCGGAGGCTGGCCGTTCCGCGGCGCATACTCGAGATGGATGCGCGAGACCGGGAAACCGTGGGGATCGTAGCCTTTCGAACCGTCCCAGCCGACAAGCTGTACTTTCCTCACACCGCCGCCGATAAGCCAGTGTACCGGTTCGAGCCCGTCATTGACATAGGATGTGAAAAAGTTACAGCTGGTAGATGCGTAGAATGAGGCAATTTCATCGCGTTTCGCGTGGACCTGAAGCATCTGGTTTTCTGCCATCCCGAACGTGAAGGAGCCGGTTAGTACTGCCGCGTTGTTTGCCTCGGCGAGGTCGAGAATGCGTTCGCATTCGGGCACAGTGATCGCCACGGGGCTGCAGAGGAATATCGGTTTGCCGCGTTTGAGAAACGGCTCGGCAAGCTCATACGCCCTATCAAAATCCATGATCATCGCTGCATCGACCTCGTCGGCCATATCATGGAAATCTTTGCAGACATTAGGGATGCCGCATTTTTTTGCGATACCCTCAGGCGACTGGTCCTTGCCGTTCCAGTAGTCCATCATTTTCGCCACCCATTCGGGTTTGCCTGCGTAATTTCGCCGGTAGTCATCTCCCCATATGTGGGTGATACGCATATTGAGATAGTTATACTCGCGGAAAATGTTGTTGATGACGAGGATGTAGTGACCGTAGAAAGAGAAGGGGCCGGTGCCGACCCAGCCAACCTTGAGGATTTTCGTGCTGTCAGGGATGTCTCGCTGCACATTTGCGAAAGGTGTGCCGAAACCGCCGGCCGGTGATGATGATCCCGAGCTTTTTGATCCGATTTTCTGTGCCATTGTCCTTCGTTTCGTTGGTGATTAATTTTTTTGGATGACTCATGTTTGCACAAATGTCGTAAAGTTCTATTCCGATTTCAAGCTTTCTTTGGAAAAAAACGAATGATATACGCTGTCTCATGATTTTTGCGTTTGAATCGGCAGGAGAGAGGTGTCTTCATATTTTCGTGTACCAGTTCTCGGAAAACTCCGACAGTCCGGCCGCGCATTTCCTTAATTGCGGACAGCCGAAAGGGGCACATTGTTGCGCCCCTTTCAGCCACTGTTGCCATATATGTCTTTTTGTCTGGCGGTCCAAAGCATGCTTCTATGCCAGTTGAACCGTTCTGCCTCAGCGCCTTACAATCCTGAATCCGATATCACTGTAGCTTTTGTCCGGATCATATTTGCGGCGTTTTGACGAGGTGCAGTCCTGAGGATAATCGAGCCAGCCTCCTCCGCGAAGCACTTTCTCTTTGCCGCTCGCCACACCGGTCGGGTTGTCGGTGCCGTCGATCTCGTAGGAGCGCTCGCTGTACCAGTCGTTTGTCCATTCCCAGACATTTCCATGCATGTCGTAAAGCCCGGAGGTATTGGCCGTTTTCTGTGCCACCGGATGTGTCATTTCCTGGCTGTTTCCGGAGTACCATGCCGCTCTTGCCAGGGCGCTTTCCCCGTTGCCGGTGTTGTACTCGGCTCCGTTTCCGCCGCGGCAGGCATATTCCCACTCCGCCTCGGTCGGCAGGCGGAAACCATTTTTTGTGAAATCACATTTGCCCGTGCCAGTGTCATAGCAGGGATCGAGTCCCAGTTTTTTCGAAAGTCCATTGCAGTATTCAATAGCGTCTTTAAATGTTACCTTTTCCACCGGCGCATTATCGTCGAGCTTATGGAAGGAGGGGTTGTCGTTCATGACAGCTTTGAACTGCGCCTGTGTCACCTCGGTTGTCGAGATGGAAAAACCGGAAACTGAAACGGTACGGACAGGCTTTTCATCTTTGCCGCCATTGGCTGATCCCATCTGAAAACTGCCCGCCGGGAGAGACACCATGCTAATCGACAGCGCCGATAGTTTGACCTTAAGGTCCTCCTCGAACGCCGCGTTTTTGTCGATCGCCGCGATAGTCGCTTTCGCTTCATCTGCGTGTTTTCCTGCCGGGAAAGATATCAGGTAAGTCTGAAACGCTTCTTTTGTGCCGGAATCAGCCGCCAGCTTGAATGCAGCGTCATCACGCCTCGCAGTTTCCTCTTCCTCCGCTTTAGCCGCTTCGGCGGCCACCGCATTGAGCGCGGTGATTTTGTCGCGTGCCTCGCTGACATGTCGGCCGGACGGGTATTGCTGAAGATAGGTCGTGAATGCCTGTGCGTTGTTTGCGGCAAGCGCAATCGAAAATGCATCGTCGTCGGCTTTTGCCGCCTCTTGGGCTTTTTCCGCAGCTGCCTCTCGATCAGCGGCTGCCTGACGGTCCCGTGCTTTCTGACGGTCTCTGTCAGCCTGCTCTTTCGCCTCGGCGGCCTTGCTTTCGGCCTCGTCCAACGCCCCTATCATGTCACGGGCTGCAACGGCATGGGAGCCGTCCGGGTACTTGTCGAGATAGGTGGAGAAAGCCTGTTTCGTGTTGATCATCTCCGCCTGCTGGAACGCGAGATCATCGGCACTCACCTGCGGTTGTGCAGGCGCTTGTGCCGAGGGAGCCTTCGTATCAGTACTGACAGGCGCGGTTGCGGTTGGCTGAACGTTTTCGTGGGCCGTTTTCTCTTGTGACTGCCACCAGAACCAGCCGCCTGCCGCCGCGATAGCAATGATCGCCGCAATTGCTATCATTCCTACTGCCGACGATTTCTTTTCTCCGGCGCGGCGCTGGACAATAGTTTTTTCCGTAAGTTCCGGTGCTTTGTGTTCAGCAAGGGCCAGCCTGAGTTCTTTCGCGCTGGCAAAACGGTCGTCGGGATTTTTCGCGAGACATTTCAGGATTATATCCCTGAGCCAAGCGGGGACTTCCTTGTTTCTGACATCAGGCGCTTCCGGTGTCTCGTGGACATGCATGTACATGAGCGAGGCCGCGTCTTTCGCCTCGAACGGGAGCGAGCCGGTCGCAAGCTGGTAGAGCACGAGTCCCATGGAATAGAGATCGCTTCTCGCGTCGAGATCAAGGCCGCGGGCCTGTTCGGGGCTCATGAACTGCGGTGTCCCGATAACAGCGCCGGTCTGGGTGAGTCCCGTTCCCTGTCCCGCGCGCGCAATGCCGTAATCCATCACAATGGCCCGGTTGCTCTTGTCGAGCATGATATTGTCCGGTTTAAGGTCACGATGGATGACACCATGATCATGGGCGTAACCGAGCGCTGAGGCGGTGTCCATGCCCCACTGGACAATCTGGTCGACCGGGATCGGTCCCTTTTTCTTGACCTGATCGGAAAGAGCACCGCCGGGAATGTAGCTCATGACAAAATAGACGAGGTCTTCCTGCTCCGAGATCTGGTAAATACGTACGATGTGCGGGTGTTCGAGATTTGCCGCGACTTGTGCTTCGCGTTTGAAACGCTCGACAAACTGCTTGTCCCTGACATATGACTGCGGCAGAAGTTTGATTGCGACTTCGCGGTCGAGAGCGATTTCACGGGCATGATAGACTGACGCCATACCGCCCTGTCCGAGCTTTTTCGTGATCTCGTACTTACCTGCAAGGGCCGCGCGGAGTTTGTCGAGTTCGCTGTCGCCGCTTGACTCCGAAGGTTTTGCCTGTTGCGCAGGGGATTGTGGTGCTTTCGGGGACCGGGGCTTCGGCTTCTGCTGAGCCTTCTGTTGTTCCGGCGGAACGATGACTGTCCCTTCAGCGCCAACACCTGCCGATGGGGGGGGCGCGGGAGACTGCGGTTCATCCGGCGGGACTATGCGTGTCGCTCCCGGCTCTTGGCCGGCAGATTCTTTTTTTGGTGCGGGAGACGACTTTCCGGTTTCCTGAGGGCTTTGCAGCTGTGTCTTGTCTGCAGCTTGCGGATGCGGGCGTTGTTGCGGACTGCTCTTCTTCGGCCCCTGTTGAGGAGGGCCCTGCTGTTGGGGTGGGGAAGGCCGTTTTGGTTCGGAATTTCCCCCCTGTTTCTCATTCTGGAACTGGTTCTGCTGATTTTTTCCGTTGCCGAGGTTTTCCATCAGCGTGCTCCCCGTTCTCTATGCGTTTGGAGATAGGACAATTTCAAAATACGAAGAAAAATATGACTTGATTGCAATATACACCAATTCATAAACAACGCAAGTGCCGTGGATAACTCAGTGATTTTACTCACAAATATCATAAAGTTTTTAAGGGATTTTGCTCTGCCTGGTCCTGGTAATGGTCACGGTGTCGCCCGGCCCGCAGTCATAGAGCAGAAACGGTTCGCCCACCTTGAACGCATATGGAACCCCCGTTCCTGTGGCGCTGTCCAGCACGAATCCCTCGTTGTCACCGCAGTTCAGGCGGTGGTAAGTGCTGCCGTCAAGGGTGGTGATCCAGGCCCCGTCATAATAGTTACGTTCTCCGCTACGGACCTCGCCCAGCGGATAGACCGGGCGGCTGTCAATGATGGTGTTGCGGGCATGGTCGATACTGCCGATTATCCCTTTTCCGATCCAGGGCGCAGGGGTGATATCGATGCTGTTGTCACGGTTTGGGCCGATGCGGTAGACAGAGCGGACATTACCACGATCGACAAATGCATACGATGTCATGCCGGTCCCCATAATTTCCCTGTCGAGGATGAGGCGGTCTTCGTGGACATCGGTGATACGCGCCTGATAGGAGGGTGTGTCGAGAGTCACTGTCTGATTGCCGTCGCGAAGCAGTGTGCCTTCAATGAGGCTCATCGTTTCCTGACTGTCTGTCCGTTTCGTGATCAGGCCGCACCTGCCGCGCAGTTCATAACGGCCATCCTTACTTTTTAATGTTGCGCCGGATTCGCTTGTCGAGAGCAGAATGTCTTCTCCATATGCGTGTGTGACTTTTATGGCGACAGCGGAGCGGTGTGATTCCGGTGAAAGCTCGATACGCTCAATGTGTTCGATAAGGCGTTCATTTTTATCTACGCTCAATGCAGTAACAAAAGTCGAATATCCTTTGTTGCGCGCATCGTCACGCCGTCTGATCAGAAACGGCATCGGCGGCAGTGATTTCGATGACGGGCGGGGATAGCCCTCGGTCTGGATGAAGGTTTCGGATCCGATTGGCAGGAAATGTGCCCGGAAAATCTGATTATTTTCAGTCCGCCACATTGCGGTGTAGGGAGTGCTGATATCCTTTTTCCTGACATTGTAGAGATATTGATAGCCGCTGTTTTTGAGTGAATAGGGATGTGTTTCAGGCGCTTTCTCGCCGAATGCCACATCTTTACCGGCAAGTGTACCTTCCTGTGGCGACGGCATTTCGATCCCCTCGAACGATACATCGACCGGGGGGCCGTGAAAGAGAAAATCATGCCTGCCTCCCCCGGAAACTCGAAAGATATCAAGAACATAAGCGCCGCCGGGTACATCGATCAAGGCCGCCGAGCGACGGTATTCACTGACATTACGGTGAACATAGGCATCAGGACAGTTTGCCTCCATGAACGCGAATCCCTTGAGCGTGGCGAATGCTGTAAGGTCGCCAAAAACACCTGTGACCTGACGTTTTTCATCAACCTCGACAGTGCTGTGGCAGACCGTGTTTGTGGTCCAGCCGCCGGTTGCCGGAGCAGTGTCATCCATATATTCCGGATAGCCCATCTCGGGGATGAACTCGCGGCCTTTCGAGAAAAAATTTATATTGAGACGGTCTGCATGGCTGTGGGCGCGATGTGCATAGCCGTAATCCATCACGAACGCTGTCCGGTTATTTCCCATACCGCTCCTGAGAATACCGATGCCCCTGACTGCTCCGACCGTGCTTTTTAAGTCGGGTGCGCATTCCGCCATGCTCTTAAGCTCCACTATATCGAGCGGGGCAACAAAAAGGTCATCGAGCGAATCGGGGCCTTTGACGCCGTTGATTTCCATGGACTGAAGCAGGTAACGGGCGAGTACTGGCGTGTGATAGGCGCGATAGGCAGGTTCGACAATGTATACCGGAAGTGTCCAGCCCTTGTTGTTGAGACTGCCCATGTCCGCCGCGAAATGTGTATAACGGTCGAGACAGACCAGATCGGCAAATGAATTCCATGATTCCCGCATGTGCGGATGGTTCCATACCCATTTTCCGTGCTCATTCATGGCGTCGGCAACTCCGATGGCGACACCGTGGTAGGTGCTCGCATAGGATAACGAAGCCTCGTAGGGGAAGCCGTCCCGGAAAAACTGGTTGTCCAGTACCGGAGCCTGAGCGGCGGGATGACCGTTGAGCATGAAATCGAGCATTTCCTTATCGCCGAGTACTGTCGCGAATTTCGCCAGCGGGGGGTTCCAATTGTTGCCCCAGTTGGATGCTGCCGGTTTCGCGCGGTACGCTTCGAATGCCGCCCGGTATACATTTTCATGGATTGTTTCAAGCAGTGGCGCGGGTATATTGTTGTGGAGAATTTCCACC
This sequence comes from Candidatus Latescibacterota bacterium, assembly GCA_963668435.2. Taxonomy (GTDB): domain Bacteria; phylum Latescibacterota; class Latescibacteria; order Latescibacterales; family Latescibacteraceae. The sequence goes on along the minus strand of CAXXSC010000008.1, from coordinate 623,892 downwards.
GCGCTTGCAATATCATACAGGACACTTCCCTCCCAGTAGCTTCCTGTCATCTTGACATAGACATCCCAGTCATCACCACTGTAGGTCAAATCCTTGGCGTCAAGATCGGGATACACCTCGGCAAAACGCTCCAGCAATGTCAGCGCCTGGACCCGGTAGCTGTCGTCGCCGCTGATCAGCCAGAGTTGTGCCATGGTTTTGAGAAGGATTCCGATGTAGCGCAGGAACCAGTGCTGGAACCATCCCTTGAAATAGAAACGCTGACCTTTCGTAGGGCTTTCAGGACGGGTGTCGAGCCAGCCGGAACCGTCATCGGGAAAGTCCTTGTTCGGGTAACATTCGCCGCCGATAGGGCAGTAGACCGTATGCGGATGTTCGAGATCGATTGATCTGCCGAACGGTTCATAAACCGCTGTGCCGCCCCCGTGTACCGGGCAGCCTGAGCGGTTTACCATGAACGCGCGGATCGTATCGGCGGGAAGGATTAGCCCCCGGACTTCTTCTTTGCTCATGGCCATAATCGGTGCCACAGAGGCTTTTGCGCGCTCGAAAATGTCGATATAGCGCCCGTCCGAACTGAATCGCTCGAGGAGTTTTGTGCGATCAAAATCCTGATAATTATAGCCGCCGTTATCTCCGCTTCTGTTCAGGCTATCAAGGATAGAGGACGATTCATAGGCTCCGGGATGGATGCCGTCTGCGAACACCGCGGCCGAAGTCGTGTTGAGAAACAGGGCGCAGAAAAGCGCTGATATAAATCGAACGGTCATACAATCTCCATCATACAGCAGCCGTTTATCGCAGTGTTGTGAAAACCCGCGGCCTGCCGACATCATAAAATACATGGGTGAGCTCGTTGATTGTGGTCCTGTTGACGTAAAAATGTGTTGAGCCCTCGTCATAGCCCCAGCCTGCCTGGTGCATGAAATACTGCTTGCCGTTCTTTCCCTTTCCGATATAGAGCACTACATGGAACGGCGAACCGGCGATGGTGACAAATGGTTCTATTTTCGCGACTTCAGCCAGTTTTTCTTCCATGCTTAGGTCGGGATCGATAAAAACCTGTTTGTCGGAGGCGCTGAGTTCGAACGAGGGATAACGGCCCATTTTAAGGCCGAAACAGCGGAAAAGCACCCGCATGGTACCTGCACAACTCCGCTTGTTGTCCTGATCGCCCCAGCCATAGGGCTTGTTCAGGAGCTTGAACAGCTGGGTTATCACATTCCGTTTCGTGTAGGGGAGGTAGCCGATATAAACATCCGCATCCTCTTTTACAAAAGCGTTGACGACTTCAAGGCTGCCGTCTTCACCGCGGTAGGGCATTTTGACAACGTAACCGTTTTTGTAGCTGCCCACGAGCGGCATGCTGCCAGAATAATAGAGGTGGCGTGAAAAATTCTTGTGACCCGCATCGCCATAAACCGGCACCTTGTCTTCGGTGGCCATGAGGAACTTCTCGCTTTCGGCAATATTCCTGATCATGTCTTTCGGGCCTAACGCGATATTTCTGGCATCGATCCAGCCGCGGGCGATATGTGTCTGGACAAAATAGAAATCCCCATCCGTGCTTTGATGAAGCACAGCGACCTGGTCGCCGATACAGACACCGGTGGCCTGGAAAAAGTCGAGTGCCCATTCGAGATTGCTGTAACCGGGGCGGAGTGTCGGCAGATAACGGATATTGCTGTGACGGACAATGATGCCGTAACGGCGCCTGATGGTGTCGGGAATGGTGTCTCGGTTCATTTTCGCCACCAGTTCCTCTTTGAGGTAATCCGGCCAGGTGGCATTGCGGTCATCATAAAAATCACGTGAATTGAGGAAATCGATATTGTAATCGATCCAGGTCCTGAGAGAATCGCCCGGAATTGTCGACGGCAGTTCGAGCGGTTCGAGATAATTCATGATCAGCCCTTTAAGGAGGTTCTCGCCGAACCCGCTCTCAAGGGGATCAGGTTTGCCGAAACGCTCGGGAAAAGCGACTGTTTTTGTCCTGACCCGGGCGTTGAAGGCAAGTATTTGCTCAGGAGTCATAACAATATCGTCCGGATCGTCCATGAGACTGATCCAGTAGCCGGGTTCCATCATTTCCGGCTCGACTCCGGGAAGGTTGTTCGCCGCGTGACGGTAATCTGCAATTTCCTCGGCGACTGATGCTGACACGGTACAGATCATGATCATGAGTATCAGGCTCAATACTATTGTACGAGTTCTCATTGCTGTCTCCCTGAACATATTTGAGTTTTCCATTTGATATACTGTATGCAGTATATCTGACAGATAGTTAAATGTCAACAGTGAGTTGCTTCGTTGGTGCCGATATTGCATAAAAAAGCCCGGTCGTGGGACCGGGCTTGCTGATCAAATAAGAACGCTATTTCCTGAACGTCGAGAAAACACGCGGCGAATTGATATCGTACCAGGAATGATGTGCCTCATTGACCTGGACGCGATTCACATAGTAATGCTGGTCGCCTTCGTCATAGCCCCAGCCGCCTTGGTGCATGAAATAGCATTTGCCGTTCTTTGCCTTGCCGAGGTAGAACACAAGGTGGCCGCCGCTTCCGCACCATGTTATGCCGCCCTCGATCTGCTCGATATGACGCAGCTTTTCCTCTTCGCTCCAGTCGGGATTGATGTAGCTGATATGATCAGGGGCGAGCAGGACAAAGTTCGGCCACCGTCCCACCTCGAACCCGAAACAGTACAGCACAACACGCTGGGCGCCTGAGCAGTCGCGTTTCCTGAACTGGTCACCCCAACCGTAGGGGGTGTCCAGAAGTTTGAACGCCTGACGATAGACATTGGCTTTGCTGAACGGCAGATAGCCTTTGTGGACATCTGCGCCGGGTTTGATGTATCCTTTTTTGAATCCGAGCTTACCGTTGGCTTTTCGTACCGGAATTTTGACAACGACCGCGCTGTCAGAGAGTTTCTTAAGGGGCAGTTTTTCCGACATGTAGAAAAAGCGGATGAAATTCTCAAATTTTGCGTCGCTGTAGACCGGGACCTGGTCCTCGGTGGACATCAGGAAATTGTCATCCGCGGCTATTTTCTGAAGTGTTTTCCTGTTGGTGAAAGCGATTTTCCCCGCCTCCATCCATCCACGGGCATAGGCAGTCTGCACGTAGTAATAGTCACCGCATTTCGACCGGTGCAGGATCGCCGCCGGTGCAACCGAATAGACCGCTGTTGTCTGGAAAAAGTCCAACTCCCATTTTGTGTCGCCAAATCCGGCGTGCCAGGTGGGGAAGAGACGCATGTCGGCGCGTTCGATCACGAGTCCGAAACGAAGCTCGATCACATCGGGGACAGCCCCGGCATTCATGTTTTCGATCAGGTCTTTCTTTTGCTTGTCACTCCAGGTGACATTGCGGGAGTCATAGAAATCATCTTTCAACAGATAGTCGGTATTGTCAGACAGCCATGTCCTGAGCGAATCGCCGGGGGCAGTCTCCGGCAGTTCCTCGGGATGGATCGGGTTCATGTAAAGGCCGATTGCAAGCTTCTCGTAGTAATTGTTGATGAGCGGATCTTTCTTCCCGAAACGGTCGCTGAACCGGACCCGCCTTTCACGGTTTTTTTTATTGAAAGCTGTGATCTCCTCCGGGGTCATTACGATGTTTTCGGCATCGCTGTTGGCGGATATCCAGTAGTCGGCAGTAAGCATGGCCTGCTCGACATCCGGCAGCGGAGCGACAGCGTGCTTGTCTTTTGGTTTGTCCTTGTTCTCTGCTGCGAATACGTTGAATGCGCTTGCGGCCAGAAGGCAGGTGATCAGCGTTAGCAGTGTTTTCTTCATGGTGGGACCCTCTCAATAAAAGTCAGGGATACTATCCCATATAGATATATTCGTCTATAGGAGCGCGATTAAAAAAGAAGGCGGGTACGAGCCCGTCTGTTAAGGAAAATATACGTTCTCGGATGAACTTATCAAGTTTTTTATAAAATAATCTTGACAGATAAACAATGTGTGTGTATATTCGTGTTTAGACCAGTGGTCAAAACCATGGTGTGAATTAATGGTATGAGGATGTTTCAATGCCCACAAAACGTTTCGATAATCTCGATAAAGACAAGCAGAAGAATATTATAGGCGCTGCCCGCCGCGAATTCGCCGATAACGGTTTTCACGACGCGTCGCTTAACGGTATTATCAAAAATGCCGGGATCAGCAAGGGGTCGCTTTACTATTATTTCGAGGACAAGACTGATCTTTACCTTACCGTTCTCTCAGAGGTATATGGTGAGCTTTTAGGAACCACGGTGATAGATCCGGAGGTTCTGACAGCGGAGAATTTCTGGAATGTTTTCTCTGAACTCACCCTGGACTATATCAGCCACACGAAAGATAATCCCGATATTGTCATGCTCACGCGCGATCTTTACCGCATGGGCGATTCACCGCATGCCTCCGGAGCGATCGCTGATTTTTTTGAGAAAATCCAGGCTGTCTATGTTTCGTTTTTCAGCAGGGGGCTCGAGCTTGGTGTCGTGCGCGAGGATGTTCCGCTCGATCTGCTCATGTCCATTCTTTCGCACATGGGGGAGGGGCTCGATCTCTGGGTTTTCGAGCGCTGGGAGGAATTCAGCTCTGAACAGCTTGATAAGTACTCACAATTATATGCCGAAATGGTTCGTAAAATTGCATCGCCCGAACAGGGGGAAGGAGGTTCCCGTAAATGAAAGGCGTATGGAAAATTGCAGTTGTGTTTGCGTTCGTTTCTCTTATTTCGATCGATGGTTATACTGCGGATGAGCTCAAGGGGATGAGCGCTGTGGAGCTGATCAGGAAGGTCGAGACGCAATACCAGGGCAAAACGGCTCATTCGGTTGCCCGCATGAAAGTTGTCACCGAGAACTGGACACGTGAGATGACCCTCGAATCGTGGTCGGAAGGCCGCGACACGTTCCTCGCCAGGATTCTCAGTCCGAAAAAGGATCAGGGCACCGCGACTCTAAGGATTAAAGACGATATGTGGAACTACATTCCGAAAATCGACCGTATGATAAAGATACCGTCCAGCCTTATGGGGGACAGCTGGATGGGAAGTCATCTCACCAACGACGACATAGTCAAGGAAAACAAGATCGACGAGCTGTATGATCTCACTGTCGCCGAATCCGATGAAAAGCATGCTAAGATCGTCGGTATTCCCAAGCCGGATGCCGCAGTTGTCTGGGGGCGTATCGAATATAATGTCGATCTCGAGCGTACTATCCCTGTCGATATCCTTTATTACGATGAGGACGGCGAACTGGTGAGGACAATGGCTTTCGACAATGTAAAATTGGTCGATCAGCGCTGGCTGCCCATGCGAATGATGATAGAACCCGAGGATGAGCCGGACGAGTACACTGAATTCCTCTACGACGAGATCGAATTTGATGTCAAACTGAAAAAAGACCTTTTCTCGATACGATCGCTCAGGGCACGATAAAGGATACTGTGATGAAACTGACAGATAGAAAGCGAACAGCTACGATTCTCGGGAGGGGAGTATGCTGATACTCAAGCTGGGGTACAGGAATCTCTGGAGAAACCGGCGGAGAACCCTTCTTACCATGTCTGCCATGGCATTGGCGACCGCACTGCTCATACTTACTCTCGGTATTTATGACGGGATGCTGTGGGATATGATCGAGGGTGCGACAGATCTCTATCACGGCCATGTGAAAATAACGGCCGAGGACTATCTCGATCAGCACAAGCTTCATCAGAACCTGCCGTCTGATTTCATGGAAAACGGGATCGGCAGTCTGCCGCATGTGAAAGGAATGGCTGGACGGGTCAGGGGATATGCTCTTTTGAGTTTCCAGAATGGCGACGAAAGCCATTCACAGCCGGCGGAACTTTTCGGCATCGATCCCGCCGAGGAAAAAACGGTAACCACGCTCGACAAGCATGTCAGTGAGGGTGTTTTCCTCACTGATCCGGCCTCGGACCAGATTGTTTTGGGCAAGGGCCTCGCACAGCTTCTCGAAACGGAAATAGGCGGTGAGATCATCGCAATGGGACAGGGTGCCGATGGTTCGATAGCGGCCGATATTTTTCATGTGGTCGGGATTATCAATACCAACGATCCGATCCGTGACGCCATGCTCGCTGTTGTCGGGCGTAACCGTCTTCAAGAGATGCTTGTTGTCGAGGGGCGGCTTCATGAGGTGGCGCTTTCACTCGATTCCGCGCTCAAGGCTGAAGAGTGGGTTGCCGAGCACAGGGACAGCGCCGGTGATCTGGTCATGAGCCCGTGGAATGAGTTCCTGCCGCAGATAGGCCAGGTGCTGAAAATGTGGGGGACTCTGAAGCTGATATTCGCGATCATTTTCTATTTCGCGGTTATCCTCGTGTCTGCCAACACCATGTACATGGCCCTGCTTGAACGCATGCGTGAGTTCGGTATCATGGGGGCGATAGGAATGAAAATACGCCGCCTGTCATGGCTGATCGTGCTCGAGGGCTTTCTCATGAGCGCCATTTCCGGTATGGCTGGTGGTATTGTCGGCGTGATCGGCACCTATATTCTCCGTGACCATCATATCGATCTCAGCCGCTGGATAACGCCGATCGCCTATGCCGAGACTGTGCTGGTGCCGCGAATCAGGAGTTACCCGAATCCGGGAAGCATGTTCATGCCGATTATCGTGATCATCATTCTCGGTGTAATCGTATCGCTTTTCCCAGCGCGGAAACTGAAAAAGCAACGTCCTGTCGATGTGCTCAGGGAAGTCTGATCGACCTCAATCGCTCACTCGTTTTGGAGATATAACAATGCTCTGGTTGAAATTCGGATGGCGAAATCTCTGGCGGAACCGCCGCCGCAGCCTGATCGAGCTGACCTCGATCGCGGGCAGTATTTTCCTCGCCATTTTTATGAATAATCTCGCCAAGGGATCGTATTCACAGATGATAGATGACGGTGTCAAGATGGGAAGCGGGCATATCGGCCTCTACCGTCACGGCTATCTCGAACTCAGGAAATCCGATTTGACATTTCCGACCGATACGGTCCTCGATGAACTGGAGGCGTTGCCCGAGGTGAGCTCTGTCTATCCGCGCCTTCATGTGCCGGGACTGATAAAATCAAGCCGTGAGAGCCGCTCGACTATTGTCATGGGGCTCGATTTCGCCCGTGAGCTGGCAACCAATCCGATCCTCAAGGCGGAGAATATCAGCGAGGGCGAGATTCCCTCGGATGATGACAGCCGCGGCGCGCTTGTCGGTTCTGTTCTCGCCGATGAGCTTGGTCTCAAGGTCGGCAAGAAGTTCGTTATCATGGCGCAGGACGCCAACGGAGAGATCGCCAGCCGCCTGTACCGTATTACCGGCCTTGTCACCACGAACGCGAAAATGATCGATGCCGCCATGGTGCTGGTGCCCCGGAAATTCCTCGGTGATTTCATCGGAGCGGAGAACGGCGCCCATGAGGTGGCGGTCATGTTCGATTCCTACAAGACAATCGACAGCGTTATGCCGAAAATCGAGTCAATTGCCGCAGGGCTTGGTGGAGATGTCGCTGCTTTCCGCTGGGAAAAAGCCATGCCCGATATAGCAAACGCGATAAAAATGGATTACGTGGGATTCGAGATCATGATCGTATTCATGTACCTGATTGTGACTATCGGCACGATCAACACTCTGCTGATGAGTGTGATGGAGCGTACCCGTGAGTTCGGAGTCATCAGGGCTATTGGCCTCAACAAGAGCGGCATACGGAAAATTGTTGTTACCGAGGCGCTGGTACTTGGTTTGGCCGGTGTCGTGCTCGGTACTCTGCTGGCGACACTTGTCTGTACATACACGTATACACATGGAATCGATTATTCATTCGCAATCAAGGACAAGGGCCTGGCCGGAACGCTGGTCGATCCGGTGATTTACAGCACTTTCGACTGGCCGACAATGACCAAACTGGCATTCGGTATGATCGGTCTTGCTGTGCTGGCATCGCTCTATCCTGCGCATTATGTGCTTAAAATCAGGCCGGCCGATGCCATGAGAAAATATTAAAAATGGTTGTATAGTCCTGTTCTTGATTGATATAAGCATAATGCAGTTTCATGAGTGCTAATTTTGAAAATATAACGAACGGAGTGGAATCATGGACGCGATAACACTGACAAATGTCCGAAAGGAATTTCAGGAAGGTGAGCACATTGTCCATGCGGTAAATGGTGTCGATCTCAACATCGGCACGGGTGATTTCGCGACACTGGCCGGGCCCTCGGGCAGTGGAAAAACCACCCTTCTCAATCTCATTGGCGGCCTCGACAGGCCCGATCACGGCGATATCCTTATCGGCGGTGAATGCACCAGCGAAAGAAACGACGATCAGCTTTCCGATCTCCGCCTGAGAAAAATCGGATTTGTATTTCAGGCGTATAATCTTATCCCGGTCCTGACAGCCTATGAGAATGTCCAGTTTGTCCTGCAGATTCAGGGTGTTCCTGAAAAAGAGCACCGTGGTCGTATCATGCCCCTTTTCGATGAGATCGGTCTCAATGGTCTCGAACACCGTTTTCCTGCACAGCTCAGCGGCGGGCAGCAGCAACGTGTCGCCGTGGCGCGGGCCGTTGTCGGTAATCCGGCAATAGTCCTTGCCGATGAGCCGACGGCCAATCTCGATTCCGAGACCGCCTCGAATCTTCTCGACATGATGCGTGTCCTGAACGAGGAAAACCAGGTTACATTCCTGTTCAGCACCCACGACCCGATGGTTATCGAACAAGCACGGCGTGTTATCCGCCTCCGGGACGGCAGTATTACGGATGATATCCGTAAAAACGGTGGGGAGAAATCGTGATGAACCGGGATCGGGCAGCAATTTCACGGATATCGGTTCTGGCTTTTTTGTTGATTATTATAGCCGGATCATCCGTTTCAGCGCTTGAGTTCGACCACGGTTTCGCGCTCAGGGAAAACGCGCTTTTTATGCGCTGGCCGGAGGAGATTGAACCTCTTTATGTGTATAACGGCGAGCAGTATTTCGGGATTTCCGAAACCCGCCTCCGCTTTTGGGAGACAGTCCATGCCGGGACAGTGTCGTTCGAGGCGGCGCTGGAGACACGGGCCGGATTCAATTCCTCGAAACTTGCCGCGCGTGAAATGTTCAGTTCGGACGGCAGTCTTCTTGGCAGTGGCAAGCCGCTTGAGCTCTGGGATATGAGTGCAGAACATGTGAGTGAGGATAACGATTCCCTGATTTCCCGCATCGACCGTCTCAATGCACGTTTCAGCCTCGGATCGTTTGATTTCGATGTCGGACGTCAGCCGTTCAGCATGGGAACCAGTCATTTTGTCGGTGTTCTCGATATTGTCGCGCCATTCGCGCCCGGCGATCTCGATGCTACCTACAAGCCCGGTGTGGATGCCGTGAGAATTCGACACGGAGTCGGCATGACCGGCGAGGCCGAACTCGTGTATGTCGCCGCGGATGATGCCGATGAAAGTGCATATATCGGGCGATACCGCACAAGTCTCGGTATGATCGACCTCGAACTTGCGGGCGGACGTTTCCGGGAACGGTATTTCGGTGGTGCAGGCTGGGAGGGTGGTCGCGATCCCTTTGGATACTGGGGGGAAATAGCGTTTTTCGAGCGTCTCGAGGAACGCGAACAGAACCGCGGCGGCTGGTCAGAAAGCGCCGTATCGACAGTAATCGGACTGGATTATTACATCAAGCCGAATTTTATAGTCGGCGGGGCATACATGCACCAGGATTTCGGCGTCAGGGATGTTGATGATCTTGAATCAATATACTTTGACGCGCCTTTCCGCGAAGGCTGGTCTTTTCTCGGTGCCTCTGATTACGGGCTTGTGACTGTCTCGAAAGAACTTCATCCGCTCATTCAGGCTGATATTGCGGGAATAATCAACCTCATAGACAGCTCTACACTCTGGCAGCCGAAACTGACAATCAGCACCGGCGACAACACCGATGTCAGCGTTTATGGCTGGGTTGGCATGGGAGAAAAAAACGATTCCTATACACCGTTAAATACTGCAAAATCAGAGTTCGGCGATATGTCGGACGGCGGTGGTTTCTACATGAGAGTATTCTTCTGAATAAGCGGTGTACCTGTCAATCACTCGCTTTTTTTCCCGGCAGGTAGCCGAGTTCTGTCAGGAAACCATCCATTGCCTTTACCGTGTCGCGGAACGGCACATTGTCATGTCTTCCAAGATTGAAGAATCCGTGCTTGACACCCTCGGATTTCATGAGCGTGCAGACATTCCCCGCGGCCAGCATTCTCTGTTCGAAACTTTCCGCGATATCGACAGGTGTGGTCGTGTCGGCTGTTCCGTTGAAAAGGATTGCAGGCGGAAGGTCTTTCCTGATATGATGCAGCGGCGAGAGAAATTTGCCGTCCCCGCCGACAAGCTTTTTCCAGCGTTCGAGTGTTGTGTCAAGCACCGGGTTGAATAGCACGAGCGCATCAGGGCAGGAACTGACACCCAGGTTTTCACCTTCTTCCTCGACACCGGGCACGATCGCAGTCGAGGCCGCGACATGACCGCCTGCCGAACCGCCGCCAGCCACTATTTTCTCCGGATCGACACCGAATTCATCCGCATGTTTACGAAGCCAGCGTATTGCTGATTTGCCGTCCTTGACGCATTCAGAGGGCGAGGTGCCGTTACGGCTTTTGACGCGGTATTCAGCAGAAATCGCGACTATACCGCGGGAAGCCAGGTATTTGCAGTGCGGGTAGAATTGGGACGGTGTGCCGCCATGCCAGCCGCCCCCGAAAAAGAAGATGACAGCGGGGCATTTTTCACCATTACGGTGCTGTTTCGGCTCAAAAACATGCAGGGCGAGACTGCTGTCGCCGACTGTTTTGTAGGTGGCTTTCCTGAAATTGTATGGTGCTTTTTCCTGCCTGAGCACCGGGTCGCGGTCATAGGCGAGAAGAGTGTCGAGCACAGCATTGTCGACCGCGAATGCCGTGCCGTGGTGGATAGCTTCGGGGAAACTGATACGGTCGGAAATGTCCTGCCAGTGTTCGAGATCGCGTGACTGTACAGCACCGAAGGCGTGTTTCCGGTACTTGTCGAAATATACTGTCCAGACACCATCGACAAAGAGCGCTGTCGGGCCCTCGGCCCAGTAGCCGCCGGTTATGGGCGCCGAGGCCGCACTCCACGGGCCGTGCGGTGAGGATGAGTATGTGATCTTAATATTTTTTGCCGGCGGATTCAGCGTCTCGTCCTTGAAAAACATGACATAGTCGCTGTCACCCCGTTTGTTTATGGTGCCGTCGATACAGTTGAATCCGGGATCGAGGAAAAGCCGCGTGGGCGTGAAATTCACGAAATCACTTGTTGTGGTGCAGTAGATACGGTGGTTGTAGTCTGTTTCCGAGCTGGCGGCGGTTTCCGTGAATCGTTCGGGGATGGTTGTCGACCAGTAGATGATATACTGGCCGAAATGATCATCGTAGAAGATTTCGGGCGCCCAGCAGTTACGTGCCGTTTCCTCGTGCATCATGACCGGAATTTCCTGCTGTTCCGACCAGTTGATCAGGTCGGTTGAGCTGGCATGGCCGACAAGGCGGTCGTTCCACGAGACTGTCCAGACCATATGGAAAAGGCCATCAAGTCCCTTGGTAATGCAGGGATCGCGCATGAGTTGCGAGTTACCGATCACCGGTGTGATATAGGAACTGTCATGGTTTAGTGCGCTCCAGTTGAGCCCGTCGCGGCTCATTGCCAGATGGAACCCGTCCTCGCCGTTGTTGATGAAATACGAGAACAGGTATGCGTTTTCTCCGGCTGAAACCGATACTGCCGTAAAACAGATGAGAACGAGCAAGGCGAGTGAAATCAGGTTACATCTTTTCATGGCAGTCCTTTCATTCGGAGGCGAGAAGCTTTTCCAGTATCTGAACGGCGTTCTTTACACAAGGAAAGCAATATTGTGTTCTGAGATCTTTATCGTGGGCTGCCTGCCGTCCCTCATCCGTACTCATGTCCTCGCCGAGAATGTCGCTGCAGTCTCTGGCGCCCATTGCGTTCTCGAATTCCCCAATCATTTTCCGCACATAGGTCATTGTCATGAGTTTTTCTGCTGTGGCGCCCGGTTCAGTGCCTCGGTAATGAAGCCCGAGCACTATGATAGCCCCTGATAATGCGCCGCAGATATCTCCTGTTGCGATACCGCCGCCGAAAGGCCCCGATATTTTCATCGCCATGTCTTTGTCGAGGCCATAATCGCCCGCAAACGCCGCGAAAACCGCCTGCGAGCATGAATATCTCTCGTCAAACAATGCGAGAGCCGTTTCTGTCCGTGTCATTGTATCCTCCAAAACGATGTCCGGGGCCATCGTGTAAATTCAATGTTGTTTTTCGCTTTAGCGGCCCAGATTGCTGTCGAACCAGTCGATTATCCGACGGCCGATATCCTCGACGAATTTCGGCTCGCTGGGGCTGTGATAGCTTCTCGGATACACCACCAGGTCTGTCTTGCATCCCTCTCTGTTCAGCGCATTGTAGAACTCTTCACCTTGTGATAGCGGGACACGGCGGTCGAGCGATCCGTGCAGGACCAGCGTCGGGGTTGTGACACCGTCCACATGGTAGACAGGAGAATGCTTGATATAACGTTTCGTTTCTTCCCATGCCTCGCCGCCAAAATAGTCGGGTATAAAACTGGGAATATCGCAGGTGCCGCTGAAACTGGCGAGGTCCGAGATACCCGCGCCCATGACCGCCGCCTTGAAACGGTCCGTTTTAGTAACAGTCATGGCAGTCATGAAACCGCCATAGCTCCAGCCGCTGACACAGAGACTGTCCGGATGGGCGACACCCATGTCGATAACAGCGTCGACACCGGCCATCTGGTCATTGAAATCGCCGAATCCCCAATCCTTTATATTTGCGTAACGGAATTCCTTGCCGTAGCCGCTGCTGCCTCTCGGATTTGTCCTGAGTACGGCATACCCGGCATCGGCAAAAGCCTGAATCGGATACTTGTTCGCGGCGCCGATATAGCTCTCGGTGTGCACGCTGGCCGGTCCCCCGTGCATGTAGAGGATCATCGGATAACGGCGGCCTTCGACATAATCCGCCGGATAGGTGAGGAGGCCCTCGATCTCGAAACCGTTTTTAGATTTCCAGGTGAGCGTCTCCGTTTTAGCGACCGGACTGTTGTTGAGATCGGGATTCAGGTCGGTCAGCTGACGGGGCGCGTAACGGTCAGTCGATGTCACAAAGAGATTAGGCACAGTATCGGAAGTTTCATGGACGAACGCCATTGTCCTGCCATCGCGGCTCATAGACACATAGGACCAGTTGCCGGGGCCTGCCGTGAGCTTTTCGGGCTTTCCGCCGTCGAGCGGAATCCTGAATACCCGCCAGCTTGTCCGAGATGCCTCGCGGACAAAGAGCGCCGAGCTGTCTGAAGCCCAGCCGATTACGCTGCCGTAATACATGAAATTCCTGTCCGGTGTGTCGGCAAGACGTTTCGGGCTGCCGCCTTCGGGCGGTATAATGTACATGTCAGCAAGCAGGGCCCAGTGGGGATCGTCGTGGTCCGACGGGAACGCGATCAGCGAACCGTCCGGTGACCAGAAAGGATACCTGTCAGAGCCCTCGCGGCTGATGAGCTTGCGGCTCCGCCCGCTAACGAGGCTGACGAGTGAAATATCAGCCGAGCGCCATGTGTCGGGCGAGGGTGTCGGGCGGTGCGCATATGCGATAGCTTCGCAGTCCGGCGACCAGTCGAAAGAGGTGACATTGAAATCACCCTCGGTGAGCCTTTTTGCCTTTGATGCGTCGCCTACATAGTCGATTTCGATATAATGAATGTGGTTCATCTGCCAACCGTGGTCGCGAAGGCTCATGTCACGTTTTTCATCACGCTGCTGTTTCTCATCAGCTGTTTCGGGATCGCTCATGAGGAACGCTATCATGGAGCCATCGGGCGACCACTTGTAGCTTCCAGCGCTTTTCCCCGATTCGGTGACAGAGAATGCTTCACCGCCGTCGAGAGGCATCAGCCATATCATGGTCGAGCCGTCACGCGCCGATCTGAACGACAGAAAACGGCTGTCGGGTGAAAAAGCGGGGGAGTAGCAGGACTTGTCGCCCCTTGTCATCTGTTTGTCCCATGACCCGTCCGTGGCCGCCAGGCGGATGTGCGTGAGATAGGTCGATTCCGTCCCCTCCATTTTCGGCTCCGAGACAGTGTAAGCCACAAGGGAGCCGTCGGATGAAAGCGCCGTCGAGCTGATACGTTTGTAGTCCATCATGCTTTCCGGTGTCCAGGTGTCGCGTGCACGGCATCTGCTGCCAGTGACAAAAACATAACGGCGCTCAGAATAGCATATCCCAGTGATCTCAATGAATTATATCGTTTTTCTGTTGTCATTACTGCTCTCCTGTTGCATTTCGGTCCCACTGAAAAGGGAGTGGTTGACATCGTGTCCGTTCCACTCTATGAGATTGAAAATTATACTGTATGCATTACCATGAAGATACGGAAAAGGAGCCACTCTGGAAACTGTTTTCATGGAAATGAAGTGCTGTGACATCGTGAAAGGCTGTTGTTTTTTTCGATGAAGCCCGATATAATGAGGTATGGGAATAACGAATGCCTTTAGAGAGGAGTATAGATATGGCGACATTGAAATGGGGGCTCAGCGGTTGCGGCGATATTTCGAGAAAACGTGTGGCCCCGGCCCTTCGCGATCTCGAAAACTGTGATTTCGTGGCTGTGAACCGGGCTCGCTATGAGCTGGCGGAAGCCTTCGCGAAAGAATATGGCGCACGAAAATGGTATCGCGATTTCGACGAGATTATTGCCGACGACGAGATCGATGCTGTTTATATCGCCACACCGGTATCACTTCATTGCGGGCAGGCTGTTGCCGCGGCGGAGGCGGGAAAGCACGTCCTCTGTGAGAAACCAATGGCCATGGATATCGATGAATGCGATAAGATGATCGCTGCCGCACGTGCCAACGGTGTCAGGTTTGGTGTCGCGTATTACCGTCATTTCTATCCGGTAGTCGACCGTGTCAAGGCTATCCTCGAATCAGGTGAGATAGGGGGGGCGGTTTTCGCGCAGATTAATGCTTTCGAGTATTTCAATCCACAGCCCGGACAGGACCGTTACTGGTTCATGCAGAAAGACATGGCTGGCGGCGGGCCGATGTTCGATTTCGGAAGCCACCGTATCGAGGTGCTTCTCAATGTTTTCGGTGCGGTCAAAGATGTTCACGGGAGCATCGACAATCTCAGGTTCGACAGGGAGGTAGAGGACAGTGGCTCGGCATTGTTCCGCTTCGAGAGCAATGTCAATGCTGTTCTCAATGTCACTCATGCCGCATTTGAGCCGCAGGATACTTTCGACATTTTTGCCGATGTCGGCTCGATCCATATCGAAAATCTCAATGCCGGTACACTCAGGATTGTAACCCGCGACGGCAGCCGTGTCGAGAAATGCCCGCCTCACGCGAACATCCATCAACCGCTTATCGATGAATTTGCCGATGCCGTTCTGGTGGGACGTGATCCAGCTGTCGACGGCGCCATCGGCCGTGAGGTGAACAGGATCGAAGAGCTTATTTATCCGTAAAAATATTCCGGCCAGAGGGTCAAAGATGTCGATTGTTAATGTCACCTTGCCGCGTTATTGAAGGGCTTTCAGGAAACGATCGCCCCGAGGTAGGAAATACCGGTCATATTGGAGCGATACCACCACTGTTGTCGCCTTTCCCGCCAGAAGTTTCCGGGGAACGAAACCGAAATAACGTGAGTCGGCACTGTTGTCGCGGTTGTCGCCCAGCATGAGGTAACAGTCCTCGGGGATGGTCACTTCCGGGAATGAGCGCATCGCCTGATGGGAGGGGATGACTGTTACGAGATGTTGAACGCCGTCGAGATTTTCCACGTAGTAACGGCGGCCGTTTTCCTGGGCGAAATCTTTCTGCCAGGCAACTCTATCGTCAGCCGCGCTGTAATGCAGTTCCTTGCCGTTGATATAAAGCCTGTTGTTGTTCATGGCCACGTGGTCGCCGGGAAGGCCTATCAGCCGTTTTACCAGACGTTTGCCGTTCTCGGGTGAATCGAAAACGACAATGTCGCCACGTTCCGGCTCGCCCATGTGATGCAGGACGTGGTCAGTGAAAGGGATTTTCAGGTCATAGGCCAGTTTGTTGACGAAAATGCGGTCGCCCTCGAGGATAGTCGGTTTCATGGAGCCGGTGGGCACATCGTTCCAGTCGGCGATCGCAGAGCGGAACGCGAACATGACCATGATGAGTGTTAGTGCGGGAATCCAGTTTTTGATGATGCTGACAGCTTTTCTGCCGACCGTGGGTTCCATACATTCCTCCTGATTCACTCTGGTTTTTCACATGCTTTATAAGTCAGACGGTTCAGGTGCCGTTCCGGTTCGGGAAATTGTCGGTAATAAAAAAAGCCCGTAGAATATACGGGCTTTTCAATGGGCCTGTTTTCAGGACCTATTTTTTGAAATAGATCTTGCCGAACTGCCACGGTGTGTGGAAACTGCTGCGATAAACGGGCGAGAATCCGGCATAGAAATCGTCGTCTTTCTTGTCCTTGTCGCCGCGCTCGATACGGTAGGCGTTGAAACGCCACATGTCGCCGTTTGAGGGAGTTTTGCCCTGCAGTTCCCATAGTTCGTCGAACGGCACTGCGACCTCGACGGTCCAGTATTTATCTTTTGTGCCGTGTTTCTTGCCGTCGCCCTCGACATAGACCGCCTGTTTGAGCCCCTTGAAATCCCAGTCTTTCCAGCCGTGAATTTGCCATTATTGCGTTTGCCGGAATTGATGATAAAGAGGTCGACTTTCTGGTTGATCGGATTGATCTCATGCTCGTAGTACGTGAAACCGGTGCCCACGGGATCGATGAAGAACTCGACTACTTCCTCGTCCCACATGGGATCGTCTTCATTCTCCCATGTCGCCCAGGCGTCCGGGTCTTCACAGTAATAGGCGATATAGAGATACTTGTCGTCCCAGAGAAGGCGCATCGTTGTCTTGAGCGGTGCCTTGCCGCCTTTGGTGGCCTCGACCATGACAAATTCTTCCGCGCGTTTCCAGTCTGCCTCGTCGAGTTTGCCGTCGAACGTGATCGTTCCGGTGGTCCGTGTTACATTGTAGTTGCTGAGATTTTTGCCTTCGTTATAGTCGTCGGCCGCTATGACCGTTGTCGATACTGAGATGGCAATGAGTGCCGTAAGCATGAAAAGAACAGAAAATACCGCTTTTTTCGCTGACATTGTGCATTCCTCACTGAATGATGAGTTGTTTGTTGAAAGGACTCATGTAAAGCTAAGGCGGCACAGGCGGAAATGCAAGAACAAGATGTGCGGGACTGAGCCGTTTTTTCTCTGAAAATGTTTTGGCCTCGCATGACTATTGTATTATTATGTAACATCTTTATAGCTGGAATGTTCAGAGCGGCACTATCATTTGACCCATTTCCGGAGCGATAGATGAAACGAAGACATTTTCTTGGCAGCATGGGCGCCGCAGCCTCGGTAACCGCCAGCAGCTGTTCTGTTGCCATGCGGAATAAATTCGCCGGGTACAAGCCCACTGGTGAGATGCCGCGGCGCACACTTGGGAAAACAGGCATCGAGGTTTCGATACTCGGTTTCGGCTCACACCTGAAAAAAGAACTGATCGAAAAGCCCGAGGATCGCGACCGTATGATCAAGCTCGGTTTCGAGGGCGGCATCAACTGTTTCGATGTCTACGACCACAGCGGTTACAAACAGTTTGAACCGATGGGGAAGAGTATTCGCGATATCGGCAGGGACAAGGCTGTCATTTCTCTCTGTGTTGTCAAAACAACGGAGGAGATGGAATCTGAAATCGAAGGTGCCTGCCGTTCTTTTTATTCCGATTATATCGATCTCTACAGACTTTACCAGGTTGATGACGACCGTATGGCTATCATGGAAAAGGCGAAAAAAGCGGGTAAGATCAGGGCGATCGGTGTTGTCTCCCATGATGTGGCAACCATGGAGGGCTATGTCGACCGTTACCGGGAAGCTCTCGATTATGTCATGATTGTCTATAATTTCCATCATAACAAAGGGGCGCCGCAGCGGAAGAATTATCCGCCCAACGATTATACCGCCCTTATCCCACGCTGTGAAAGCATGGGCTACGGTATCCTCGGAATCAAGCCAATGGGTAGTGACGCCATGATCGAGCTGGCCGCCAATGAACGCTTTTTCAAAGATAAAGAGGCGAATATTGCACAGGCAATGCTCCGGCATGTCTATTCGACACCTGAGATCGACTGCACCATGCCTGCCATGAACGACTACGATGAAGTCGTTGCAAACCTCGAATCAGCATACATGCCCCAGCTTTCCGGATACGAATCCGAAAGACTCGAGGCATTGAGTAAAATCGCCGCCCGCATGAAACAGGCTTATTTGCCCGATCATTATAAATGGCTGGAGAACTGGGCAACACGTCAGGCCTGATTGCTTAATTAACAGTTTCTATTAGTCTAAAAACCCCTCGCAAGAGGGGTTTTTTTGGTTTATTATATATTTATAAGTATATATATAATAATGCATGTGCGTGATGTGGGTTGCTGTGACAAAATGTCCATATTGATGACAAAATGACGTTCGTACACTAAAGAGTAGTGTAATACTTTTGACCGATATTTTTCTCAAGAAGCTCATGTTGCCAGTCATTTCCAAGTCTGGCATATTCTTTGCATAATCTTCTGGTGTCTATTATTATTCTTAAACACACTGATGTGCTGTTATCCTAAAATTTACAAAAGGAAAGCGTCGAATATGAAAGGAGGGATATCCGTATAAAATTGATTTATGGAATGCTGAAATCAGCTTGATTTATGCTGAAATAATGTCATTCCTTTTTCGAAACGTTTTTATGTTTCCGAGCTCAATTATGAGGGGGATCACCGATATTCATTTCACAAGGTTTTGGAGGGGTTTATGCGAAGCAGAAAAATTATGGTCTTTATCGTCAGTGTCTGTTCATTTCTTTTAATCACCACATCTTTACTGGCTGCGGATGCTCCGAAATTCAGCGGTTACATTAAATCGGCTTTCATTCATACTGAAAAGGCAAGCGAAACAGAGGTCAGCAATGCCCGCGTGAAAGCTGCCGGAAGTATCGATGACAAGACGAAATATACAGTATTCTTCGACCTTGTTCGCGACGATACCCTGCTTGACGCTTATATCGACCGTGAAATTGTGGACAACCTTTCTGTTAAGATCGGTCAGTTCAAGACGCCTTTTTCCAGTGATAATCTTCTTTCAAGCGCCAAACTGGCATTCATCAACCGTCCCTACATGAAAAAAGACGTATCGCCCGCATTCCGTGACAAAGGTCTTCAGTTTACCTATAAACATAAATATTTTGACGCTGTTGCGGCTGTCATGAACGGCAGCGGCCAGAATGCCGATGAGTACAATAATAATAAGAGCATGGCATACCGTGTTGTTGCCAAGGTCCTTCCCCAGTTGAATATCAGCGGTAATTTCTATACCGGCAACAACAGTCCCGTCGATACGGAAACTGACGATTTTGTCAATGTCGGTGCAAACGGCAGGATCGGTGATGTCGAATACTCTGCCGAGTATGGCCAGAAATCTCATGATGAGCTGACCAGTAATGCGTTTTTTGCATGGTTGTCTTATGACATAGAGATGGATAATGACCTGATCTCTATTCTTACTCCCGGTGTCCGTGTCGAAATGTCAGATCCGGATATCGATACTGATGATGACGCAAAAAGCAGGTACACTTTTGGCTTGTCCGCTGATTTCGACAAAAAGTACGCTAACAGGGTGCTGCTTAATTATGAAATCCGTGAACTCGAGACCGGTGAAGAAGACAATATGCTGGGGCTTGAGTATGTCGTCATATTTTAGGAACGTTCATTCAATATGAGACGGTCTGATAAGGAGAAATTCTTAAGGAGTTGTCATGTCATTCTGGAATACAATTAAGCTAAGGGGCAAATTGATACTCAGTTTTGCCCTTATGATTTTCTTTATAGTCTTTGTAGGAATAACCGGCTATATAAGCACGAAAAGCGTGCAGAAAAAACTTACGAAAATTTTTAATGTTCAGCTTCCCGGCATGGATAATCTCATCGAGGCCGATCGTGACCTTTTTCAGATGATGACTGCCGAGCGGACAATGATGTTCACGGACCCTGCCAGCAGCCAGTTTTCCGCACTGGTGGATGATTTCAATGAAAATCGTGATCAGGCGAAAGAGCGTTTTGAGAAATATGCGGCCTTGGCCGAAACAGAAGAAGAACAAGTCCTGATCCGGAAGTTCAGAAACGCCTGGGATGCCTGGGAACCGCTTTCCCGGCAGGTTATCGATAATATCAGCGCCAATACTGAAATGGGCAAACAGCTTGCCCTTGAGCTTACACATGGTGAAGCTTTCAAGACGTTTGATGCCATGCGTGGATTCATCGACGTGTTGACGCAGAAGAATCAGGAACTTGCCCAGAAAGCCAACGATGAGGCGCGGGACGCCTTTGTGCGGGCTTCTTATCTCATCGGGCTGGTCTTGCTTATCGGATTTATCATTGGTGTCGCATTCATGTATCTGTTGAACAAGGGCGTGACAAAACCGCTGACCGAGGTAATAAGCGGGCTGACCTCCAGTTCGAGCCAGCTCTCTTCGGCTTCCGCCCAGGTCTCAACTTCGAGCAACCAGCTTGCGGAAGGTGCAAGTGATCAGGCGTCAGGCATCGAGGAGATATCCTCCTCGGTCGAGGAGCTTGAGTCCATGACCAGGCAGAATGCCGAAAATGCCCAGCAGGCTGATATAATGTCGCAGGAGGCATCCAGTGCCGCTCAGAAAGGTTCTGATGCCATGGAAAACCTGTCCGGCGCTATCGAGAGGATCAAGAGCTCGTCAGATGAGACGGCGAAAATTGTCAAGACTATCGATGAGATAGCGTTCCAGACCAACCTCCTCGCCCTTAATGCCGCAGTGGAGGCTGCCCGGGCAGGGGAGGCCGGTGCCGGTTTTGCCGTTGTTGCCGAGGAGGTCCGGAACCTCGCTATGCGAAGTGCCGATGCGGCAAAAAATACAGCGGCGCTCATAGAAGAGTCTCAGGCGAATGCGAACGACGGTGTTACCGCTACTGAAGAAGCTGCAAGTATTCTCAGCACGATAAGCGAAGCCGTCATGAAAGTCACGCAGCTTATCAGTGAGGTTCGTCAGGCAAGCGAGGAGCAGAATACCGGCCTTCAGCAGGCAAACTCGGCCATTTCTCAGCTGGACAAGATAACCCAGTCCACAGCTGCCAATGCAGAGGAATCTGCGGCAGCGAGTGAACAGCTTTCCTCGCAGGCATATGAACTGACAGATATGGTTGATGTATTGGCTGGTATAGTCGGGGGGAATGCTGCTTCTATGACTTCTCTTGCACCGGCTGTCGAGCACAACAGCCCCGATCTGATAATAACAGATTCACAAAAAACAAAAGCTTTGCCGAAATCAAACAAACTCGTCTCACCTCGCGATGTCATTCCTTTCGATGACGGTGATGATGATATGTTTTGATTCGGAATTATGGTTTTGTGGTTGAATCAGCGACGTTATACAAGCAAGCCCCTCGATATGAGGGGCTTGCTTTTTATCTGTACGGAATATTTGATGAACTCTATTCGTTTGTTATTTTTCAGCGAGCGGGCTTGCAGCGATTGGAAGTTTCGGGGTGAAATCGCGTTTCACTTTTTTCACTTCGAGCTCCTCGAGCAGCACCTGCTCGGGAACGATGAAGGATGCGGGAATTCCGGATGACCAGTTCGTGGTCGTCAGGGTGTTTTTTACGATCCTTTCTTCCGAAACTGCGGCAATGTGACGGAGAGCTGAGAGGCTCACCGCCTTGAGGTCCGCCGATCGAACTGCCTCCTCGCTGCCGTCCTCAACGGATACACGGTAGACACGAAGTGCCTGGTTCAATGTCACGCCATCACGTGAGCCGAATGTCGAGGCCAGCCTTACCATGGGATCGTAATACTGCGAACCGTTATTGCGCGGTTTCAGTTTACGCACGATAATGGCGTAGTCGAGTCCCTCCTCACGTGCGAGGCGCAGGAGTTCCTCTTTCACTTTTTCGCGTGATTTTCCCGAGTCGCTCTCGATTGATATGACGCCCGGTCCGACCGCGCTCGTTGTCCAGTAACCGCTGCCGATAGCAGAACGCTGATGGCCGTTGGAGTAGCGGACTTTCCTGCTCGGTGTCCGATTGGACAGGAGTGTTTTGAGAATGCCGTTTTCCACGAGTGTAAGCTGTTTCGGCGTTTTCACCCCTTCGGCATCGATGGCATAACTTCCGACCAGTCCGAGGCCATTATAGCTTTTGAGCCCGTTGAGGGCATTGATCGAAAGATCGCGGGAAAGGATACGGCGATCCATGCGGTCGTCAAGAGTTGTATCGTCCTGACGGTAGCTGAATCCCCGGCTGTCTCCGCTGAGTTGGTCGCGTGAAGCGATAAGGCCGTTCCTTCCATTAAAAAGCCTCTGGGAAAAGAATTCCACCGCTGCCTGGCCCTCGAACAGCACCGGGCCGAAATATGAGTCGTCAAAAACCGGCGCTGTCCTGAATTCCGACAACCATTCCGCCATGGATTTGGCCTCGCTTATCAGCGCTTTCCTGTCGGGCAGCTCATCCGGAAGTTTGCGGTAGAAAGAGAAATGGTCATTCAGCGGTTCGCCATCCTCCGCCTGAGTATAGGCATTGACCTGGATCAGCGCCATTGTCAGTGGTGTTGCGACCTCGCTGCCCTCGCTGTTCACCATATACATTATGCCCTGATAGAAAAAGAGCCGGACATAAGATGCATA
Organism: Candidatus Latescibacterota bacterium; assembly: GCA_963668435.2. GTDB lineage: Bacteria > Latescibacterota > Latescibacteria > Latescibacterales > Latescibacteraceae. The sequence goes on along the minus strand of CAXXSC010000008.1, from coordinate 601,041 downwards.
GAGCTCGGGATAGTCTGCGAACACCGATGAGATTTCTTTCGCTGTATTTTCCCATTCCGTGGTGTCGATATCATACCACTGCGCATCCTCGATATGAATTTCTGCGGTAGCACGGCTTAAATCATCGAGCTTGGCCTCTTCCGAAATGGTCTGCTGTTCCAGTGCCGCCTTTTTCAGTTCGAACAGCTCGGCAGCGCTTTTATAGGTGTTGTCAGTCGCTGTCCAGAGCGCCCGCCTGATGCCCTCGTAATCGTCCTCGAGGGGAAGGCCGCCTGAATTACCGACCATAGAGGAACGCGAACTGGATCCCATACTGCGGAAATTCTCGTCGTTGAGCTCATAATCACCGACCATCAAACGGACATTGTGATTTCGGTTCCTGTCGGAGGAGGAGCGGATGATCGAGCCCAGTGATGCGACAATTTCCGTCGTTTTCACATCGTATATGGTGTAGCTGATAAAAAACGGGTCCTCCATTGATTCGAGGCGGAGGCGTTCCATGTTCCGGGCCATTTCATCGCGCATGGCGCTCATGATAATATCGCGGCTTTCGTCGGCAATTGCCCCGGAAACGGCAAAGAATCCACAAAGAACGGTATATATCAAGGTCCATATGGTGATTTTTTTCATGCTTTCTCCATCTATGGTCTTTTTCGCGGAATTCGACATAACATTTTCTCGATCAGATATCCTTGTCGGCATCGGGGCGCGGCAGTATTGGAGGACGTTCCTGAGATTTTGATTTTTTCTGCATCTCGACCTGACTGACAAGGAGGGCGGGTGAGAGCGCAGCTACTGGCACCGATCCCGATTCCGCACCACAGATACCATTGAAAAGCTCTATCCTGTCGCCGGCATCACTGATCATGGAGAACATGACAAGCGGTGTGCCGATAAGGTCGACACCGCGGACCGGTTCGTCCGGGCGGCCGTCTGTATAGACCCGGTAAAGCTCGGTGGGCATGAGGTTGAATACGTTGGGTATTGTCCTGCTGGTGAATGTGAAACCACCTTGGATATCCTCGATCAGGTAGCCGAACTCGCGTCCCTGTTCACGACAGAGAGCGATGAGTTTTTCACGAAGTTCCCATTCTGTTTTCGGTTTGCTGCTTGACACGATCATGTTTGACTGGCGTGATACCGGGCTTCGACCAGCCTGCGCACGGCCATGACCGTTGGAGTTCGGGAAATTCTCGATGGGCGAACGGGACATGAGGAAATTCTTGAGGACGCCGTTTTTAACGACATCCACCTGACGGGCTTTCACCCCTTCGTCGTCATATTCATAATAGCCCATGAGATTAGTGCCGCCGTAGGTTTTCAATGTCGGATCGAAAACGATATCGATATGGTCGGGCAGGATGTGCTCACCAATGTATTTTTTGAACGTCTGACCTTCGTTTTCGCTTTTCTGACGGTGCCCTTCGACACGGTGTCCGAGGATCTCGTGGAAAAATACAGCCGCGGCACGTCCCGAAAGGATTGCAGGACCGGTGTATGGTTCGGCAACAGGGGCATTTTTCAGAGCGCCGAGTTTTTCCACAAGCTCTTTGATGTCCGCCGTGATGACATCGTCGCCGGGAAGACCCGAGGGTTCGAACGCAAAATAAGTCCTGTAGAGCGGCAGCTCCATACCATCGTCGGATTTTATGAATCCGCTGACCGTGATCCGTGCATAGCCTTCGTTCTGTGATACCCGGCTGCCCTCGGAACTGACAAAGTGTTTTCTTCCGACCGAATAACTGAAAGAGGCGCTGCCGCCATAAATATTCTCGTTTTCAAGGAAAATCGCGGAATACTGTTTTATCTTCTCTTCCCATACCGAGATGTTCGGCATAAGCGAATCGAAATCGAGCGGCTTTTCATAATACACCGAGGGTGTGATTTCATGCGAGAAATCTGCTGAGGAGTCTTCCTCGGCTATCTTGATAGCCACATTGGTTTTCACCTTTGAGTAATGTTCGAGCGCCTCACGGTAGCGGTTATCGGTTTCCAGCCAGATCGCATTTTTGAGCGCGTCCTCGTTGTCATCCTGTGCGATATACATGCTGCCGCTGGAGCGGAAACTGAACTGGTCGCGAAGTTCGTGGCTGTTGTCAAGGCTGTAATCGCCCACACGGACGTCGACCATAAGAACTCGGCTGTCGTTTCTCCGCGAACCGGTCAGTGAGCCGAAGGAAGCACTGGCGCTGACACTATGGATGTCACCCACAGAGTATGCAAGAAAATAGGGAGGGGTTTCCTCTCCTGCGAGTGAGGCCATTTCCCGTTCGAGTTCGCCTGCGAGAATATCAACGATTTTCTCTTCCGCCGTAGCCGCACATACGGAATACATCGAGGCAAACAGTATAGTCAGGATGCCGGGTAAAACGGTTGCCCGTACTGCTTTTATTATCATGAACAGGTGCCCCCATTTTCGGTGATTGTATACGTATTTAACCCTAATATACAAAAAAGTTCCGCTATTTCCGCATTGTATTCGTTTCAGTGAAGTAGGAATGAGATTGAGTGAGGGTGGCTGCCTGATTCCAGGATTGATTACATGCTGATGAAATGTTTAACCGGGATATCCAACCGTATGGGCAAGTATGACTTTTTGTTCGAGACGAAGTCCCATTTTTTTCTCCAGGGCCGGTCTGTCTATCATACCACGAATGATATTCGACAGCCCCTCGGATGCGCAGAAAAGATATACATTCTGTGCGATAAATCCGGTATTCATTCCCGAGACTGTCTCTTTACGGTTCTCGGGCACGTTTTTCATAAGAGAAAAATCTGCGACAAAGACGAGATTAACCGGTGCATCATTAATGAAATCCTGCGTGCCGGTGAATTCCCTGATGTCGTCGGGAAGCACTGGCTGGAGTATATGTTTTTGGGGCGTATACAGAAAAAGCCCCTCGGCCATTGCGACATAGATGTCGATTTCACACCTGTTTTTCGATGAAGGCGCCGTTCGTCTTCCATCCTTCCTGTTTATACCGAATGCAGCCCAAAGTAAGTTCGAAAGCACCTGTTCCGGCAGTGGCTCAGGGCTGAATTTACGCATTGTCCGACGTTCTTTCAGTGCCTGCATCAGGGGCATTCCGCCAGCCATATCAGGTGGAGGGAGCTTTAAAGGTTTGTATTTCCGGTCATTCGAAGGCATGCACGAAAACAAAACAATGAACGCACAGAAGAGAAATGACATGTGTTCCATAACTGATTCCTCCTCAAAAGTCCGGTTATTATCGACTATCAATATATTGGAAATCTTTAAAAAGTAATTAAAAAAGCGCTGACATATCCGGGTATGCCAGCGCTTGAAACGGTAAAACCGTGTTGTGTCTGATTATTCTTCAAAATCTTCGATGAGACGGCGGACTGCCTGAAGATCATCCTTTTGAAGGTCGCGGCTGTCAAAAAGTGCGGCGACCATGAGCGAAACCGAACCGTCGAAAGCACGTTTCAGGAGGTCCTGGACCATATTTTTCCGTGCATTGTCTTTATCGACTTTTGCTTTATAGTAAAAACTTCTGCCGTCCCGGCGACGTTCGACATGCCCTTTGGCAAGTAAAATTGATAGGATTTTACGTATCGAGCCATCGGACAGAGGACGGTTTCGTTCTTCCAGGGTCCGCTGCATATCTTCAGTTGTAACTTCGCCGAGCTCCCATATAATATGCATGAACTCGAGTTCGACCTCTGTATAGGTCGGTGACTTGCGCCGTGCCATATGTTGTCCCCCTTTGACTATTGTATGGGCTGTTTTCAAGCTCTTAAATCAGTATATAACCGATAAAATTTCTTGTCAAGTAAAAAAGAGAATGATTTCTCTGAAAGGTAGATTTTAATCTTGTTTGACGTATAATATCATAAATCCCGAAAATTTGTCGAGAACTAAAGTTAACGTATGTGCTGTGATTGGCTGCTCAGCTCAGTTCCTCGGTGACTCCCATTGTTTCCATCATACGGTCGATGGCAAGGAGGTTCATCATGAGCCAGCGTGGCAGTTGGTAAAGATCGCGACGTGTGGTTCCTGTTTTGGTGTCTATCGCGGGACGGCCGAAACGGTCGAGGCTTTCCGGCCAGGCAGCTGTTTCGGAATCGAATTTCTCCGTCGTGTAGCCGCGAACCCGCCCATACCAGTCGAGGGCCCAGGATTCGCCGGTAAACTCGTATATATGGAACAGTGCTGTCAGGGCCGCGCAATGGACATTGAGGGATTTGCTGTCGTAGAGCTTTGTCCTCTGACGGTCGGGACCGTCGAAAACATAGAAATGACCATCACCTATACCGTTGAACGTGTAATCCCAGGCCATCTCAAGATAGCGCCTGATCGCTGAGATCGAATCCTCGAACAACGCACCGTTCTCGGAGTCCTTGGCATAAAACATGATCGTGCACATTGTCTCGATAGCGCTTCCGGTCTGCATATAGTCTTCATAGCCGTTGATGCGCTGGTAATCATGGCCGAGATACTCGTTTAGCACGCCGACTTTGGGATTGAAGAAATCTTCACTGACAAACGCGAGGTGCCGGGCCAGCTCCTCTTCGAAACGCCGGCTTTTCATGTCGCTGAGGAAATTGGCGAGAAGCATGATTACCGCCGCGCTGTGATCGAGCTTCCTCAGTCCCCTGAGCGGAACATCCATGGCAATCCCGCCATTATTGGCGATTCCTTCGTAACCAATGGCGTCATAATTTCTCAATGTCGACCATACTGTCTCGAAAACGAGGTCACGGTCTTCATCGTTTTTCGTCGCACGGTAAAACTCTGTAAGACCGTTGGCGACATGAAGCCAGCCAAGAATGTTATTGCTTACTCCTGATACAGGGCTGCCGTCACGCCGGACACTGTCTATCCAGACCCCATTGCTGTCTTTGAAATTATTGACGAGAAAATCCCGTGTTTTCGTGGCGATACCGAGGAACTCTTCATCCTCGCCAAGATTGTTGTACAGGTAGGAATAGACCCAGAGGCCGGTGCCTTGGTCGATGAGACGTTTTTCGTCGGCCGCCGGGCTGCCGTCGCCTTTGAGAAGTGTCGTAAAGCCGCCGCGTTCACTGTCGAAGCCGCCGTTTTCCCACTGGAGGATGAAAACGTCGAGCAGACGGTGACGGTAGTCTTCCCGAAGGTTGCCGATAGGGAGGCCTGCGATTGTTTCGGCAGTTTCCCCCTGTCCGATCGGTGAACGGTCCCAGGGCATGGGATCATCATTGCATCCAAGACCAAGGATACCTGCCGAGCCAGCTGTCAATGCCGATCCGAGAAAAAGCCGCCGCTTCATGATTATCCTCCCCGTGCTGTATTCGAGAATTAACTATCAGTATGGGAAAGATATAACGAAATCTCTGAAAATGAAAATGAAAAATGTCCGGGTACCGCCCTTTTATGGGGTGAATTATCCTTTGAAACGCTGTCCTGATTCGATCAGGATGTGGCATAAATTGCACTTGAATTGTCTGTTTTTTTGTCGGATATGCGGTTTCTGGTGGATTTTCCAAGCCGAATGCACAGCATTTTCGGAAACATATATCGCAAATGAAGCCGTCAAATTTTTGAGCCATGTCAATCTGCCAATAACAGAAAAGCCCCCGTATTTCGACGGAGGCTTTTCATTTGTACCCTGTAAAATATATATATTTTTCAGATCCCTGACTCGTGACCCCTGTATTTAGTGATACAGCACATTTGCCGGGATGATCTGCTTGTCGAATCCCGGGCCTTTCCAGGAAGCGTTAAGGCCGAGGCCGCCTGCGCCGTTGAACCAGCCGGTTTTAATTTTGTGCATGCCTTTTTCCAGCGCGACAAAACCGATGCGCTCCTGCATCCAGTGACGGCCGCCGTTGTCGACAGCCAATTTGCCGTCAATCCACAGGACAGAGCCGTCGTCAGAGCCCGTGTAGAAACCGTAGACACCATCGGCGGGGATATCGATGTAACCCTCGTGGAGTGTGCCGAAAAGATCAGTCGGGCCATGCTCGGGCAGTTCTATCCGTTCCATGACACCCTGTTTGTACACTTTTGCCTTCTTGAATTCAGGCTGGTCCTGCCAGTCGAGGAACGATTTCCAGGCTATGCCGGGTTTGGGGTTCTTGACACTCATTGCAGGCTGGATTTTCAGTGCCTCTTTCGGTAGAACGCCCTCGATACGCGAGCGGAACGCCTCGTGGGACATACCGGTCTCGTCGAGATGGTTGACACCGTATTTAAGGGCGTCCTCGGTGAATTTGTCGAGGCGGGCCATGTATTCCTCGTTGAAATGAGCGTTCATGTTCTCCTGGTCGATAACGAATGCCTTGTTGTTGATATCACGGGCAACCCAGGCATATTCCGGGCTCAAACGTGCCGCCTTGACACGCTCGAGGTATTCCGGCTGGCCTGCTGCCGCCGCTTCCGCTCTGTCGAAGATATCGAACACTGTCTCGAAGAATGTGCCGGTGAAAAGGTCTGATTCCGGGCTCTCGTAACAGCCCATGTGGACATTTTCAGTTTTTGCCTTGTCGTGGATGTAATCGATATACTCACGTATCTGAGACGCCGCCGGGCCGTAGAATGCCTCGAGGAACTCGCTGATAGCCTTTTCCTGATCATAGTCGGGATTCCAGAGGAGTTTGGCGTGGACATAGGCGCCGAGTTGGGACAGCTCGCCGTTCTCGATGCTGGGTGTGTCCTGCTGGAAAACACCGGTCACATGATGGTCGACGAAGAGCTTGAGATTGTGCTGACGGTGCAGAAGATTCGGGTGGGGAAGCAGGAAATTCGAGAAATTGGTGGTGTAGTTCCAGATGTAGAGCCGGTCGGACATTTTCGACCAGTCCACGAGGTCCTGGTAGAATCCTGCGTTGATTGGGCCGTCGCAGACATCGAATGGATGGGTGAAACAGCACTCAATGCTGCAGAGGCGGATGATCACGTTGTCGCGAGGTTTCATTGCCTTGCAGGCGTGACGTGTCCACTGGTAGGCCAGCGTCATGACCGCCACGTCGGGGAACTCGTCCTTGATCTCATCGGCGACTAAGTTTACAAGCGCGAGGACCGGCGCCATCTGTGAGCCCTCTTCCTTGGCCAGTGCCTGGCATTTCGGACACTCACAGTAATTATAACAGTCATTCTGGCTCACCGAGATCAGGCGGGCATCGGGATTTTCGCGAAGGACTTTTTTTACCCGCTCGACCACGATTTCCTGCACATCCTTATTGGTACAGCAGAGCTGGCTCAGTTCCGGGATGCGTTTTCCCGAAACGAGCGAGAAATACTCGGGATGTTTCTTATAAAATTCCTTTTTCGGCACAAGACGCTCGAATGTGTGGACAAAATAGCCGGGCACCCAGTCCACAGTGCCGCCGTAACGGTTTTCAGTGCCTTTTGAGCGGTAGCTGTTTATACGGTTGCGGACCGCCCAGTCGGCGTTGCGGTTGGAAAAGATGTGCGGTTCGCGGTACTCGAGCGCAGGAATGATGGTCTCGTCCAGTTGGGGCAGCGCGAGTTTTGTCACTTTCGGAATGCGGCTGAGCTCAGGTGTGAACCAGCGGCAGTCGAAATGATCTTCGAGAAGGCCGTAGACGCCGTACATGTTGCCGCGTTGAGCGCCTCCAGCGATCACAATATATTTGCCGACTGTCCTGAGTATGTAGCCCTCGTCGCCGAGAGGCTCGAAATCGATTTCGACGCCGATTTCTTTCAGGTGTTTATTGTCGCCGAGGATGATCTCGTTTTCGGTCAGCGGCAGGGAGTCGGAAACGATGGGGATTTCCGCGCCGGTCATCTCGTTGAGAAATGCCTGCAATTCGTTGGCGCCGTTGATTGTCGCCGGAGAGGCTGTTTCCGGGATAACGATCCTGTATGCCGATTTGCCGCCTTTCGCGATGAAATCACCGCCGCCGCAGCCACTCATGAGGGCGACCGCGAGGATCAACGATACTGCTATGGCAAGTTTCCGTATCATGCAATGCTCCTTCCGAAATATGTACGTCATTTTTACTTCTATTTTTTAAGATACGTAAAGTTTGGATGAGAGGAAAGTTTTTCAAGTTCAGATCGGGGATATTTGTATGATCATATAGGTCCATTAACTGAAATGAATTATTTTGACATAATTGGCTTGATAATCGTTTATGGTAATATTGATATGATAGAGAATGAGAAATAAGCTTATTCGAGGGGTGGTTGAATGCAGGTGAAAAAAATACTTTTTGTTATTGTGTTGTGTCTGATTTTATTAATGCCACAGGCTTTTTCCGAGAGAAACTGGATTTGCCACAATGCGGAGATACCGACGAGTGATATCAATGATATTGTGGTTGAAGGTTCTTCGATCTGGCTTGCCACGTCGACAGGAATAGCCTGCTATGATCAACTATCGGGAACGTGCAGGAAATACCCTGTGGAATATGATGTGGTATGGAACTTCACGTTTACCTTGTACAGTGCGCAATCGATTATGATCGACAGTCACTTCGATGTCTGGGCCGGAACTTATGGTGGCGGGTTGATGCGTTTGGACGGTGAAGATTTTATATTTCTGGACGGAGACAATAAGCCTTCCGACACTGATATCCGCGAGATTGCCGCGGGAAAGGAAAGTACTCTCTGGATGGTGACAAACAGAGGTGTTTTGTCCTATGACGGCCGGAACTGGCGGGCTTATGACGAATCGGACGGTCTGCCTGAGTATACGACATATTACGATATCGCAGTCGATTCTTCCGGTGTTGTATGGGTTGCGACAAGCCGCGGCCTGCTTCGACTCCTTGATGGTGTCTGGACATGGCACCGTCCGTTTCCTGAGGATTCTCCTGAGAATTACTTTACCCGAATTTGTGTCGATAGTGACGGCCTTGTCTGGCTGGGCACCTATCAAAGGGGAATGATCTGTTTCGATGGTGCGGAGTTCATCTCATTTCCGGGCGGCGATCCCCCTGCCGAGGGGGCTTTAACCATGGAGGCGGATCCCGTCAAAGGCGTTTGGCTGTCAACTGTGAGCGGTTTGTTCCATTACAATGGCGTGGGCTGGGAATCATTTCTTCCTGAAAACGGATTACCCGCCGGAGATGTTCAGGCGATCGCTTTCGATAGCTCCGGTGAGCCCGTTATCGGCATGAGCACCGGATTGTACCTGTTCGGAAAGGGCGCTTTCACACAAGTTGATCTGGAGTTCGCCCCTCCTGTCGATATTATTGAAACCGTGGAAGCGGACAACGATGGTTCTGTCTGGATTTCATACATCAACAGCAATGGGGTAGGGTATTACGACGGCTTCTCATGGCGGCGCTATACGACTGAAAACGGGCTTCCCAGCTACACTGCACAGGATATTGCCATTGCCGCCGATGGTACCCCCTGGTTCGTATGCGATTATTATATCGCTTGTTTCCGTGATGGCCGTTTTGTCTCGGAAAGAGCATTCGATGCAGCGCTTTTCGATGAAATGTCCACGTATGAACAGTCGGCTTTTGAAATTGCTCCGGCACCGGACGGAAAAATCTGGTACAGGAACAATATTGATCACATCTGTTGTCTCGATGGCGAGTCGAAAACGTATTTCGACATGAAAGACGTGATGACATACGAGTATAGCCTGAAAGCCATTTTTGTCGATCATAATGGGAATGTCTGGGTGGGGGCAGATAATACAGTCGCACGGTATGATGGCAGTTCGTGGCAGGTTTTCAAGGATGATGTCATATTCCCTCCCCACGAAATTACTGATATTGATGAAGACGGGAACGGGAACATCTGGTTCGCGACCAGTGGTGGTGCCGCACGGTTTGACGGCGAAACCTGGACGCGTTTCGATTCTATTCCCGGCGCACCATTGACGGGTTTGCTTTCAGTGGTTGTTGATCACAACGATACTGTCTGGTTCGGTACTGCCGGTCAAGGCATGGTTTTTTATGATGGAACTGGTTGGCATGAACATGAATTGATGTTCGATGGTTATAATGTCAGGATCGAGGACTGTACGGTTTCTCCTGACAATACCATATGGTGTGCGACTTCCGGCGGGGGACTATGGGAAATAACGCCTGAGACATCAAGTGTTGCCGAACAGGCTGTCTTGCCCCGTATCGGACTTCTGCCCGCCTATCCCAATCCTTTCAATCCGGCAGTAACAATACCTTTTGAAATTGATGAGAAACGCCAGATCGTTCTTGATATCTACGATGTCCAGGGGCAGCATGCAACCCGTCTTGCCGACAACGTTTTCAGAGCAGGTCGTCATGAACTACACTGGAATGCCGCCGGACATGCCAGCGGTGTCTATTTTTGCCGCTTACATACGGGACAAGTGATGAAAGCAGCGAAAATACTGTATGTTAAGTAACCTTCCGCTGTACTGTGCCGGACTTTCTTTCAGCACGTTTCACCCGTATCATCCTGAAAGATGAGAGCCTCAGGAGGATACGGGATATTGCCACTGTTGACAGGACTGTATGGATTGTTACTGCGCTGTCCAGCCGCCGTCGATGATAATACTCGAACCGGTCATGTAGCTGCAAGCGTTCGAGGAGAGGTAGAGGAAGAGCCCGCGCAGTTCCTCGGGATCGCCCCAGCGTCCGATGGGAAGTTTCTGTAAAAACTCGCTGTTCTTCTCTGGATTGTCGTAGACCGCGACATTCATCGGTGTCTTGAACGGGCCGGGGCAGACAGCGTTGACACAGATGCCCTCGGATGCCGTTTCGAGCGCGAATGTCCGTGTCAGGCCCAGAAGCGCCGCTTTCGAGGAACAGTACGCGGCACGTCCCTTGAGCGAGATGAACGAGAGCATGGAGCCGAGGAAGATTATGCGACCCCCATTTTTTCGCACTCATGTCGGGAAGGATCGCCTGCGCGGTAAGGAACGAGCCCTTGACATTGATGTCCTGGATGGCGCTCCAGTCGTCCTCGGTCAGCTCCGGCACCTCCTTGCGGATGTTGATGCCTGCGCAGGCGACAAGGATGTCGGCGCTTCCAAGCTCCTTTTTCGCGGCCGCCACGAAAGCGTCCACATCGAATTTCTTCGACACATCGGCGCCCATGCCGAATGTCTTACTGCCGGTGAGCTCCGCGATTTCTTTGGCCGCGGCGGCTGATTCTTCGTGATTCCTGCTGCACAGGGCCACATTAGCGCCCGATTCCGCGAGCATCAGGGCGACTGTTTTGCCGAGTCCCTTTGTCGCGCCGGTGACAACAGCGACCTTGCCATTGAGTCCGAACATATCGTGAAGTTTTGCCGTGAAATCCATTTTCACTCCTGTTTCTGCGTGTGTTTTTGTCATGTACGAAAGTTAATATACGAAAAACGGGGCGCGGATGACATGGTAAAGGCTGGAAAGAAATAAGCCACAGAGGACACAGAGAAAAAGCAGTAGAAAAAAGCGAAAATATATAATATAATGGTCAAATAAAGTACCTTCTTGATGATAGAGCAATCATTGGTCATGATTATGAAGAAAATTAATAGAATTAATTATTTTGAAAATAATTATTGAATATCTAAACTACTATTATTCAGTGTGTTAATGGATGATTATTACTCAAATAGTCATTTTGATGAATTTTGTATTGGAAGAAAAGTGTAAGTCGTCAGAACATTCTGGACAAATGTAGTTAAAAATTAAGGGAACCTCTAATAATTGATTTTCATCGAATCATGTTAATATCAAGCTGATTTTTTCCTGAACAAGGGCATCGAACAGCAAAATCAGGTTGTAACATCCATCAGTTTTGCCCAAATCAGTGCCCACTGAGGCTCATTCGCCCCATATAGAGGCTTCTTATGCCGTTGAGGGCGCAAGTATCCCCATACGATGGATATTATAAGCCAGGTTTCTCAATCCAATTTTGATCTCGGCCCGTGCTATACCGATTGATCGCAGGAGCAATGACCCGGCCATTTGAGCCTGGATACCGAAGACGTGCTCGACTCGGCATCGTACCCGAGAGCGCGTCCGGTTGCCCTGCTTCTCCCACGCTGTCAGCTTCCTGTGCCGACATCCCTTGCGCTGCAGGTGCGCACGGAATCCCCGCTGTTCCAATTCGTTCCGGTTGTCTTTAGACTGATATCCCGAATCGGCCCACACATCCCGGCTGCTATTGCTCTCGTCGAGGAGTTCCCCGAACACTTTGCTGTCGTTGATCGCCGCATCGGTTACCGCATAGTCCCGGATGAGTTTGTGTTTGGCATCGATGCTGATATGGTTCTTATAGCCAAACGCGTGCTTGTGAGAACGCGCGGACCAGCGGGCATGCGTGTCTTTCTGACGGGACTTTGTGTCACTCCATCCCTCCGGGACGCTCCCGTCTTTTATCTGCTGGTTTTCTTCACGGCTGTTGCGCTGGATCGGCACCGATACGAGCGAGGCATCCACGATCTGCCCTTTGCGCGCGGTGAATCCCTGCTCACGCAAGTACCGGTCGAACTTCTTAAACAGGCGTTTTACCAGCCTCGCCTCGCCCAATTGTTCCCGGAACAGCCAGATCGTCTTGGCATCCGGCACCCGATCTCCAATGCCAGGCCCTAAAAATCGCATGAACGACAGACGGTCGCGCACCTGATATTCAACCGCATCATCACTCAAGTTATACAGCGATTGCAGCACCAGTATCTTGAACATCAACACCACATCAAACGCTTTGCGTCCTGCAGCACTCTTCCGCTCTTTCTCCCGTATCCGCTCAAGCTCCGGCCGAAAAAGCTCCCAATTCACACGATCCTTCAACTGAACCAGCGGATCGCCGTTCTTCGTCAGGTCATCAAGACGGAACTGGATGTCGAAAAATCCTTTAATCATTGCTTATCTCCATTATTATTAATCTCTTATCGTATATCTAACTGCAATATACGCTCTCGCATGGAGATCGCTATCCTTTTTTACTGCTTTGGGGCCGTTTCTACTGTATTTTTAGAGATACCCTTAATCCTGTTTTTTTAATCCGCGTTCATCCGTCCAATCCGTGTCATCCGCGTTCCATTATTTTTTAATATTTATCTTTCTTTTCCTCTGTGCTCTCTGTGAACTCTGTGGCTATTAATTCCAGCCTTTACCGTGTCATCCGCGCCCCGTTTTTCGTATATTAACTTTCGTACATGACAAAATCACACGCAGAAACAGGTGTGAAAATGGATTTCACGGCAAAACTTCACGATATGTTCGGACTCGATGGCCGCAAGGACGTTCTCGGCATTTGTATAGAGAAAAACGAAGGCGCAAAGTTCTGGCTCTCGGTGTTCACGGAACTCACAAACAGAGGTGTGCAAGACGTTCTCATCGACTGTGTGGACGGTCCGAAAGGGCTGCCGGAAGCGATAGAGTAAGTCTATCCACAGACTGAAGTCCAGCTCTGCATTGTCCACATGGTGCGGAATTCAACGAAATTTGTATCCTACAAAGACTATAAGAAAGTCACCTCTGATCTCAAAAACATCTATCGTTCAGCAACTGTTGAACAGGCCGAAGAAGCGCTCAAAGACTTTGAAGAGAAATGGGATGCCCGCTATCCGATGATCAGCAAATTCTGGCGCGCCAACTGGTCGAATATCATCCCGTTCTACGCCTACTCCGAGGAAATCAGAACGGCGATTTACACCACGAACGCCATTGAATCCCTGAATAATTCGCTGAGAAAAATCACAAAACCAGAAACAGCTTCCCCAGCGACGAAGCGGCGATTAAATTGCTTTATATGGGCCTGAAAAACATCATGAAGAAATGGACCATGCCGATCAGGAACTGGAGCCTTGCAATTCACCAGTTTTCGATCCATTTTGAAAACAGATTGCGCCTATAGCAATATCGCTATGCGGCATCCCCCTCGGGGGATGAGGGGAAAGAAAAAGAATTAACGAGCAAACTTATTTACACAAAAAAGCTGAAACTGCCGGCATTTTTCTACGCAGGTGAGTAGTTCTTTTTTTTCAATGGGCTTTTCCAGATGTGCTGCAGTCCAACCGCCATATTCAACTTTCTTATCATACCCTGAAGTTGTTATAATCTTCACGTCAGACTTGAACGCTAATAACTTACCTACTAATTCACTGCCGTCCATTTCGGGCATGACTATATCAGTGATTAACATCCGGGTATCATACTTGTATTATCAGAATATGTCGATAGTATTCTTTCCGCGGCTTGTGGTAAGAACAGAATATCCAGCGGATTTCAATAGTTTACTCAATGCCGCTAATAACTTAATTCCATCATCGACAAGCAGTATTGTATTCACCGTATTCTCTCCCGGCAGTGTTTACTATTTAACCGTCTTTAGGACTATATAACATCAATCCGTGGGAATCAACCATTTTTTGTTTTGAAAAAGCTTGACAGAAATCTAATAGATGTCGAGATTGCTCATTAACAATTCATAATTCAGTATATAACAAATTTTGTATAATACGAATTGAAATTCTGTGTTATGGAGCTGTTATGAAAGGATTTAGCAATGCCAAGAAGAAAAACTGCAAAAAAAGAGACGCCAAATGTAAGTAATAAAAAGTTAGAATCAAATAATGAGCATGCTCAGGATTCTGCGTTCCCAGTAATAGGCGTAGGAGCCTCGGCAGGCGGATTGAAAGCTTTGAAATCTTTTTTTGCTGCAGTGCCTGAGAACAGCGACATGGCATACATAGTTATCAGTCATATGGCAGCCAATCAAAAAAGCCTTCTGCCGGAACTGCTCCAAAGTGTAACTCCTATTCCCGTTTCAACTGCTATTGACGGTAACACGATTAAACCAAATCACATCTATATAGTGCCCCCTGGAAAAGAAATCAGCATTATTAAGAACTCTCTACAGATTTTTGATGCGCAAGAACATATGATTTCTTTGCCGATTGATTTCTTTCTACGTTCTCTGGCCCTGGATAAAGGGGATAATGCGGCCGCAATTATTTTATCTGGTTCGGGATCAGATGGAACTCTGGGCCTTAAAGAAATTAAACTTCACAACGGCCTTGTCCTGGCCCAGACAGAAACATCCGCTGAGTATGACAGTATGCCCAGCTCAGCAATTGCGACAGGCATGGTGGACTTTGTTATGAATCCTGAAGATATGCCTCGGAGACTTGTAAATTATTTTCAATTCAGTGAAATAAACCCAAATATAAAACAGCGGTCACACAATGAATTGCCAAAAGAGAAAAACTGGCTTTCAAAGATTTTCACAGTTTTACGAAACCACACAAGCCATGATTTTTCAAGTTATAAAAGCAGCACCATTCTGCGACGTATCGAACGGCGAATGATTCAAAATCAGATTGAGAACCATGAGCAGTATATCCGTTTTTTACTGGATAACAGCAAAGAAATGGATGCGTTATTTCGCGAACTGTTGATAGGGGTGACTAATTTTTTTCGTGATGCAGCGTCTTTTGAAACCCTTACGGCCAAAGCATTGCCAGGTGTAATTGAAAACATGAGCAATGATTCGACATTAAGAGCTTGGATTCCCGCCTGTTCAACCGGTGAAGAAGTGTTTTCACTTGCGATGATTTTACGAGAATATCTCGATACGCTTCCTAAGCGTATCAATATCCAGTTATTCGGCACTGATATCGACAAATTTGCCATTGATAAGGCACGTGAAGGAATTTATCCCGCCAATATTGAAACAGACGTAAGCAAAGAACGATTACGGCGTTTCTTCATTAAACACGGAAATACTTATCAAGTGCGCAAAGAAATCCGGGATTGCGCTATATTCTCTGTCCAGGATATAATAAAAGACCCGCCATTTTCCCGTTTGAATATACTGAGTTGCCGGAACCTGCTGATATACCTGAACGGGGATACACAAAAAATGCTTCTGCCATTATTCCATTATACATTACAAAAGGGAGGCATACTGATGTTGAGTTCTTCCGAGACTATCGGAGGATTCACTGACCTTTTCGCTACCCTGGATAGTAAATGGAAAATATTCAAGCGGCAGGAGACACCTCAGGGGCTCAGGCAGGGCATATATTTCCCCAGCGGCTCGTCAAAACCTGAAATCATAAACGATACATTACTTGTAGGGGATTCTCATAAGTTGAATATTACCGAACTTGCGAAAAACGCTATCCTTGATCAGTTTACACCAACATCAATTCTCATTGACGCTAAAGGTGAAATCTTATATGTACAGGGGCGAACAGCCAAATATCTTGAAACGCCGTCCGGGCCACCGACAATGAATATTTTGGATATGGTCAAAGAAGGCTTACGTCTTGAACTATTATCGGCACAGAGGGAGGCGAAAAATACTGGGGTAAAAGTAACTGTTCAAAGAGTAGCGTTTAAATCAAATGGCGAAATGCAGGTAGTTAAACTGCATGTATACCCGCAGCATAACCCGGAACAGCTGAAAGGCACTTGTCTCGTGGTATTTGAGGATGTCGAGACAGAATCTTCACACGGCAAAGAACAAGAAAAGATAGTAAATAATGCATTATCGGATAACTCGAAAATCGCTGAGCTTGAGAGGGAACTGAAAATTACAAGAGAAGGCCACCAGAGCACGATCGAGCAACTTGAATCATCAAATGAGGAACTGAAATCAGCAAACGAGGAGCTGCAATCATCAAATGAAGAGCTCCAGTCGACGAATGAAGAAATGGAATCATCCAAAGAGGAACTCCAGTCATTGAACGAAGAGCTCCAGACTGTCAATGCTGAACTTGAAAATAAAATTGAGGAACTCTCTTCGGCCCACGATGATATGCATAATCTTCTGAACAGCACGGAAATTGCCACTATATTTGTAGACAACAACATCTGCGTTCGAAGGTATACTCCGGATGCGACCGCTATTGTTAATTTTATACAGGCTGATTTGGGGCGCCCGCTGAAACATGTGGCGAATAACCTTATCGATCAAACTATCATTGTGGATATTGAACAGGTTCTGGAAAAATTATCGGTCATAGAAAGAGAAGTTATGACGGAGCCTGGCAAATGGTTTCATATGCGCATAATACCTTATCGCACTATGGACAACCATCTCGACGGGGCTGTATTGACATTTTCTTCCATTGACGAACAGAAAAAAGTACAGGATAAGCTGCAGACTTCTATTAACGAAAGAGAGGCTGCATGGAATCTGGCGCGATCAATTTTTAATATGAGCGAAGAGCCCATGCTTGTCCTTGACAATAAAAAATGCGTTGTATTGACCAATAAAGCCTTTGCTGATCTGATGCAGTTGAAGCAGGATGAAATTTATGGTAAAAATTTCAATCGATTGAACCGGGTTTTTAAGGAAAATGATGATCTTAATTCCAAACTTGAAAAATCATACGAGAATGGTAAAGGTTTCAACAGCAAAATACTTGAAATCGACTCATCCGGCAGGATAAAACGTATGAAAATAAAAGCTTCAATCATTCATGCTGCTGAAACACTACCCTATCGAATCCTTTTAAGCATAATAAACGTCCAGGACAAGGCTGAATAAAATGTCAGACAATGAGGACTATACTAAGAAATTTGAGGATCTTCGAAGGAAGGCTGAAGAGTATATTAAGCAACATCCCCAAGATGCCAGCTCGCAGACATCAAGCATGCTTGAACTTGTTCATGAATTAGAGGTACATCATACCGAGCTGGAAATCCAGAACGAAGAACTCAGGCGGGCTCAACAAGAAATATCCTCTACGAAAAAGGAATATGAGGATTTGTATGAATTCGCGCCCTGCGGATATCTGACTTTGAACAATAAAGGCATTATCAGCAAAGTAAACCTGACAGCGATCAAAATGCTGGGAGAACAGCGGAACCGTATCCTTCGTTCGAGCTTTACCAGATTCCTTGATAAGGGCTGGGAGGGCACATATCTGAAAGCCCGCAAGGAATCGGGACATACCGGTGAAAGCCAGCTTATCGAATTGAAGCTTAAATTCGGTACGACATGCACTGAGTGGGTGCTAGCCAGAATAGATGCGGATAGGGATGATGAAGAAAATGTATTGCAGTGGCGCATGATTCTTAATGATATAAGTAGCCTGAAAGAGGCGCTTGATATCATAAAACAAGACGAAGAGAAATACCGTCTTCTATACGAAAACATGCCGCAGGGAGCCTTTTTTAAACGCGCGGACGGTGTTCTGATAGACTGCAATCCAGCATGTCTGGCAATGACCGGACTGACAAAAGACCAGTTCCTCGGCAGAACTTCGGTGGACAAGAACTGGGATGTCCTCAGTGTTCTCGGAACAGATATCAAGCCTGAAGACCATCCCTCCATGCTAGCCCTCAGAACCGGCAAACCGGTGAGCAACTTTGTGCTCGCTGTTTATAATCCACGCAAAAAAGATTATGTATGGATGAATGTCAGCGCCATTCCCCAGTTCAAAGACGGTGAAGAAAAACCCTACCAGGTCTTTGTTACGCTTCATGATATTACTGAAATCAGGCAAGCCGAGCAGGCTGTTATTGAAAGCGAAGAGCATTTCAGGCTATTGACAGAATTATCTCCCGGAGGCGTCTTCAGAACTGATGTCAATGGCGATTGTGTCTATGCCAATAAAACCTGGCTTAAAATGGCAGGTATGGATTTTGAAGAAGCTCGGGGAAAAGGCTGGACTAATGCCTTGCATCCCGATGACAGGGCGGAGATATCAGATAACTGGTACAAGATGGTAGAGTCAAATGGCCAGTGGGGACATGAATACCGGTTCCAGACACCGGAAAGACGTATTACCTGGGTGTATGGGCTGGCGGCCCCTGTCTATGATCCCGATGGGGAGATTAAGGGATACCTTGGCCTCAATGTCGACATCTCAGCGAAGAAGAGTGCACAAATAGAGCTTGAGGAAAACAGGTCGCTGCTGCAGGCAATGGCAGAGAATTATCCGAATTCCTATGTTACAATAATCAATAATGATTATTCGATAGGCTTTACCACCGGCCAGGAGTTTAAGAAGCAGAATCTCGATCCAAAGGAATTTATTGGCTTGACCGTTGAGCAAGTGTTCGGTGAAAAAGCCAGTTTTGTTCGGGAGCAGTATAAAAAAGCTTTTAAAGGCCAATCAATCTCGTTTGAACTCTTTATCAACAATCAGTATCAATATTACCGCGCAGTACCACTCCCCTCTGCTGATGGATCGATTTCACGAATACTTGCCGTAGTGGAAAATATTACAGAGCGGAAGCAGGCTGAAGAGCGGCTGGCTCAGACACTCGATGCGATTTCAGGCGGGATCTGGTATTATGATTTTACAAGTAGCAAGGTAACGTACACACCGCGTTATTATACCATGCTCGGTTATGAGGTGGATGAATTCCCGGCATCGCATGACCGCTGGATTGATCTGCTCCATCCAGACGACCGGGAAAAGGCACTTGAGGCTGTTGAAGAGTATCAGCGTACATTGACGGGAATATATGATGAAGAATTCCGTTTGAGGACGAAAAGCGGCGAGTACCGCTGGATTCGTTCAATTGCCAGGATTGTCACATGGCTGGAGGATGGCTCTCCCGAGCTCATGATCGGCAATCATGACGATATAACTGAAAAAAAAGAAGCATTTCAGAAGATCTTTGTAAGCGAAGAGTTCTTCAGAAACATTTTCACACAGTCTCCAATCGGTATTTCGCAATATGACCTAGGCAGAAAGGTGCGTGCTACAAATGAATCTCTACAGCGTATGCTGGGCTATACCGGAAAAGAACTGGCAGGAAAGCCGGTTATAGAAATTACACATTCCGAGGACTATGAGAAGGATCTCACCCTGTACAATGAATTAATCGCCGGGAAACGCGATTCCTATGATCTGGAAAAACGCTATATCCGTAAAAACGGTTCGGTTCTCTGGGGTGATCTGCATGTGGCGCTCATACGTGATATTAACGGCAAACCGAGTTCCGTCATTGGGATGGTTAACGACATTACAGAGCGAAAACAGGCTGAGGAGGCGCAAAAAGAGAGCGAGGAAAGATTCCGAGCAATATTCGATAACTCACTGAGCGCAGTTGTTGTCGCTGACGATGCCGGTGATTACTTGATGGCCAACGAAGCAGCGTCCAGGCTTCTGGGCTATTCAGCCGATACACTGCTCACTATGAATGTTGGTGACTTAAATAGTACGCATATTAAAACTTCAGCAGATCAATACAATGATTTTTTGGATGAAAAATCTCAAATAGGTGAATTTACTTTTGTTAGCCCCGGCGGTAACGAAAAAACAGCACGATACTACGCCGTTCATATACGAGAGAACTTCAATCTGAGTGTCTTGTTCGATATCACGGAGCAAAAAAAAGCGGAACAGGTTCTCAGGGAACATGATACGTTTTTGCAGAATATCGTCGATGCCTCCCCCTTCCCGATCGCACTCGCTGACCCAAGTGATTCATGTATCACGTTCTGGAGCAAGAGCGCTCATGAGCTGTTCGGCAACCTGGGCGATACGACTGATGAATGGTATAAAAACGCCTATCCCGATCCTGAATACCGGCAGAAGGTGCTGGCACAATGGGTGCCGGCAGTTGAAAAAGCCCGGGAATCCGGCGAGACAGTCAATGCCGGTGAGTATAATGTTACCTGTGCTGATGGCACTGTCCGGATTTGTGAACTCCATGCGAAATTTCTGAGTGACCATCTCATGGTTACATTAAACGACATCTCGGAAAGAAAAGCGGCGGAAGATGCTCTCATACAAAGTGAGCGGCTGTATCGAGAGGCTCAGGCAGTGGCCCATATCGGTCACTGGGAGCTTGATCCACTCGTTGGTACACCGGTTTGGTCCGATGAAATATTCAGGATTTTCGGAATCGATCCGGAAAAAGGCGAACCTTCTTTCACTGAACACGAAATCCATATTTATAAAGATGACTGGCCTTTGTTAGAGGATGCAATCGAGCGCATTTTCTCAGACGGAACATCGTTTTATTTGACGTTCAGAATTGTCAGGCCTGATGATGAGATCAGGTGGATGCGGGCTATCGGAACCGCGCAATCTGACGAAACCGGTACTGTTTTAAAAGTCTTTGGCACCGCACAGGATATAACCAAACTCAAAGTCGCTGAAGACGCCATTCGCACAAGCGAGGAGTTTTTGAAAACGCTGCTGGAAGCTATTCCTGTTCCCGTTTTCTATAAAGATAAGGACCTGCGGTATATCGGCTGCAACAGAGCATATTTGAAACTTTATGAACTTACCCGCAGACAGTTGATCGGCAAAACGGTATTTGATATTAATCCGCCCGAACTTGCAAAAATCTATGATAAGCGTGACAAAAAACTGATGGAATCGGGGCGCAGGCAGCGGCATGAAACACAGATTAGTAATGAGAATGGCAATACACGTGATGTCATCATCACAAAAGCGGTATACAAAGGCAGGGACGGCGACATTGCAGGTATTGTCGGGGCTGTTCTCGATGTTTCCGAACTGAAAAAGATCCAGAATGATTTGATTTCGACACAGGAAAATCTTCTACAGGCCCAGAGAATTGGAAAAATTGGGAATTGGATATGGAACGTTAAACAAAACACGTTGGACTGGTCCGATGAACTGTACCAGGTATTCGGTGTCGGTAAAAACTTCCGGTTGACCTATGAAAATATTGCGGCTCTCGTCCATCCTGAGGATCGGGAGTTAAATACAGCCAAAGTACAGGAACTTCTCAGCCGCAGCGCAGAGTCGATCAGTTTCGAATTCAGGATTATCAACAGCAAAAAAGAGATCAGGCACATCAGACAGAATGTCGAATCCATAGTTGAGGACGGAGAAATTACGGCACTGCGCGGTACAATGCAGGACATAAGTGAACGCAAAAACGTGGAACTTGCCCTCAAAGAAAGCGAAACATTTTTAAGGACGCTTTTAAACGCGATACCCGTCCCTGTCTTTTATAAAGATAACGAAGGCAGGTATCTGGGGTTCAACAGTTCCTTTGAAGATTTTTTCGGTATGCGTCGTGACGATATAATAGGAAGAACAGCATTCGATCCCTCTCCGACGAAGCTTGCTAATATTTATCATCAGCAGGGTATGAGCTTACTCGGAGAGGGCGGAATACAGCGGTATGAATCCCAGGTCAGAAACGCCAGAGGCGAGACACTGGACGTTGTTTTCAATAAAGCGGTTTTTAAGAACAGTGAGGGTGAAACTGGCGGTATTATCGGCGCTATCCTCGATATTACCGAGCTTAAAAAAGCCGAGAAAGCTATCAGGTATAGTGAAATGTTCCTCAATGAAACCGGCCGCATGGGGAAAATCGGCGGCTGGGAGCACGATCTGAAAACAGGCAGGGCCAGTTGGACAAAAGCGCTCTACGATATTATTGAACTGGATCACCATCTTGATCCACCCGGTGTCAGTGAACATCTCGAGTATTATCCGGCTGATCACCGCAATGTTCTGCAAAAAGCTTATAATAAACTTCTGAAAGACGGAACCCCGTTCGATCTCGAGCTTCAGGTCAATACCGCCAAGAAGAAATTGATCTGGTGCAGGGCCTACGGGGAACCGGTCTATGATAGCGATATAATAGTGAAAGTGCGGGGCACGTTCCAGGATATCAACGATCGTAAAGAAGCTGAAATTCAACTCGAGGAAAGCAAAGAACAGTTTGAACTGGCGATGAACGCAACAAAAGACGGCCTTTTCGACTGGAATCTTTTGACAGATGAAATTTATTATTCTCCCGGCTGGAAAGGGATGCTGGGCTATAAATACGATGAACTCGAGAATGATTTTTCCATATGGGTTAAGCTGACCAGGCCGGAAGATGTGAAAAAATCGTGGGAAATGCTGAATGCCTGCATCGCAAAGGAACGGGACCGTTTTGAGATGGAGTTCCAGATGCAGCACAAGGGCGGCCATTGGGTGGATGTCCTGTCGCGTGCTGATATAATCTTTGACGAAAATGACACGGCAGTCCGTGTTGTCGGCACGCATGTGGATATAAGCGCACGCAAGAGAGCAGAAGTTGTGTTAAGGGAAAGCGAGGCCGCGTTAATTAAAGCGCAGTCTATTGCAAAGATTGGTAGCTGGCAGTATGATGTACAGAACGATAGGCCATCATGGAGCAATGAATTATTCCGCATCTTTGACAGGGATCAGGCACTTGGTACGCCAGGTTGGGAGGAGCACAAGAAATCGATACATCCGGACGATTGGGAGCGTATCGATAATGCTGTGACAAAAGCGGCTCTGGAAGGAGTTCCGTATTCGGAAGAATTCAGGATTATCAGGAAAAACGGTGCGGAGATATGGGCAAAAACAACCGGCAAAGCCTCTATGGACAGTTCAGGCGCTGTTGTGGCTCTCGAAGGTACCGTCCAGGATATCACCGAAATCAAACAAACAGAATTCCAGCTCAATAACGCGCTGACCGAAACACTGCGGCGCGAGGTTGAGATCAGGGCAATTCTCAAAGCGACTAACGCACTGCTGGTTAACAGGCCGTTTGAGGAAACGGCGAGGATTGTCTTTGGCGAATGTAAAGACCTTATCGGCTCGAAATCCGGCTATGTCGCCTTATTGAGCGATGACGGTGAGGAAAACGAAGTGCTGTTCCTTGAGTCGGGCGGTCTGCCCTGCACGGTCGATCCCAGCCTTCCCATGCCGGTCCGGGGGCTGAGAGGTGAGGCATATAAACTGGGGAAAACCATTTATGATAACGATTTCATGAATTCAGATCATGTGAAATTCATGCCTGATGGTCATGTTGTGATGAAAAATGTCATGTTTGCGCCTTTGATAATCGAAAATAAGGTTGTCGGCGTGATGGGCCTTGCTAACAAGGATGGTGATTATACAGATAACGATGCCTCGCTTGCCTCCGCATTCGGGGAGATAGCCGCAATCGCTCTGGCTGCATCCGTCGCCCGCGAAGCAAAGGAAGCCAGCGACAGGAAATACCGTGAAATATTTGATGGCAGCAGGGACGGTTTTATGATGACAGCTCGGTCAGGCAGGTTTATCGACTGTAATCACGCCTTTGAACAAATGCTCGGGTACAACCTTGCTGAATTGAAAAAGCTTGATATTTTTGCAATCACACCTGAAAAATGGCATGACTGGCAGCGTCACGAAATCATTGAACGGCGGCTTCTCAGGGATGGTTATTCTGGATTGTATAACAAAGAATACCGCCGCAAAAACGGTGAAGTATTCCCCGTTGAGATGCAGTCGTATACCTATTACGATAAAAATGGCCAAATAGAGTATTTCTGGGCTGTTGTGCGTGATATTACCATGCGCAGGGAGATCGAATCCCAGATAGTGAGCCTGTCGAAATTCCCCGATGAAGATCCCTATCCCGTCATGAGATTAAGCTTAGAGGGAGACATCCTCTATACAAACAGGAGCAGCGATCCCGTCCTGGAAAAATTGTTGACAAAAAAGACAAAAAAACTGAAAAAGGTATGGAAGGATACACTGAATGCCGCTGTTGAATATAACCAAATACGGAACAGGGAGGTGAAAGTCCAGGATAATCTATATTCTCTGAGTTTCGTGCCGGTGCCTGAACACGGATATCTCAACGTTTACGGCAACGATATAACGCAGCTCAAGCAGATGCAGGAGGAGCTCAAATCGGTTGCAGGGAACATTCAGGATGCCCGAGAAAAAGAGCGGCTCGGTATTGCCCGCGAACTGCATGATGAAATCGGCCAGATGCTCACGGGAATCAAGATGGATATTTCGGAATGTTATCAAATGATCCCGGAAGTGAATGCAAACCTCGAGAAACATATCAATGAGCTTCAGGGAATGATTGATAGATCGATCTACACGGTCAGACGAATCTCCTCTGATCTGAGACCGACAATTCTCGATGATTTCGGTTTTATCGCGGCCTTGGAATGGCATCTTGACCAGTTCGAAAACAGAACAGGGATTGCTTATAGTCTATCGGTATCAAAACAAGTTCCTGAATTTGATAAGAAACTGACCATTTCGCTTTATCGGGTATTTCAGGAATCTCTGACAAATATCATACGCCATGCTGAGGCGACAAATGTTTCAGTTACACTCTCGGTTGCGAAAAGGAAGTTACGTCTTATTATCGCTGACAATGGAAAAGGGATAGAACAAGATGCGATCCAGTCTTCAAAATCCCTGGGTTTGATCGGCATGCGCGAGAGAATTTCCCAGTTTGACGGCCTGATTTCAATATCCGGCCATCCGGGAGAGGGGACAACTGTAACCGTGGAAATTCCGCTGGGAAAAGTGAAGTGACTTTTTTCAAATATTTTGATACCTATTGATTAATATATTACTTATTAGTATATAAATATCAATACTTAGATGTAGAATTTTCGAGCGTTGTTTACACTTGTTAGATATGCCTAACCATGACTATTTTCGCCATAAATAGCATTTATCCATTTGTAATTCAATTATTTGGTTCTCACTTATGCCGGAGTCAAATAATTGAATTGAGTGTCAATAAAGTGTATACAACGCTATCTTTTCCAACAACTTAGACATACCTTGCATTACATAATAGTCAAATCCAGGGGCCTTGTTATGAACAGAATCATTATCGCTGATGACCACCCTATTATCCGCGAGGGTGTAAAAAAAATCCTGGAGAAGTCCGGATCGGTCAATTCCATTGAGGAAGTGGATTCCGGTGAAGCTTTGCTGGAAAGGCTGACACAGCAAACCTACGATGTTCTGCTGCTCGACATTTCCCTGCCTGGGCGAAACGGCATCGAAATATTGGCCGATGTAAAACATATTGCACCCTCATTGAAAGTGCTTATGGTCAGCACGTATGCCGAGGACCAGTATGCCATGCGTGCGCTCAAGGTAGGTGCGGACGGGTATATCATGAAGAACAAGGCTCCGCAGGAATTGATGAATGCAATAAGGAAAGTCTCATCGGGCGGCAAGTATGTCAGCCCGTCATTAGCGGAAAACCTCGCGTCTAAACTGTCGCATGACAGCGATTCCATGCCTCATGAACTTCTCTCTGACCGCGAACTGCAGGTCCTTTGCATGATTGCTGAGGGCAACTCCCTCAGGGAAATCGCGGAGGCGCTTTGCCTGAGCAAAAATACTGTCAGTACTTATCACAGCCGCATCCTCGAGAAAATGGAAATGAAAAATGATGCCGAACTGATTCATTACGCCATAAAGAACAACCTCGTTGAATAACGCTAGCTCCTTTCCGCATCACTCCTGAATCTTTTCATTTGTAGTCCATTTCACTACACGGTGTCGTCCAATTACTACAGAAGTTTCATATCTGGCGCTACAGCGGATATCCGCCATTCAGTGTATGTTACGTATGGTAATAATGACTCGGACCAAACGTAAAGGAAGCTGAAATGAAAATACTGGTTGTTGAAGACGCCTTGTACATCAGAGAACACATTATTGAAAAGATCAATTCGATTCCAGGCACAGAAATTGTAGGTGAAACCGGTGAATACAAGGAGGCGCTTGAACTTATTGAGAATCTCTCACCTGAAATACTCATTCTCGACATCCGTATTACCAATGGAACGGGCATAGAAGTTCTGACATGGGTGCAGGAAAACAAGCCGTCTGTCAAGACAATAATGCTGACAAATTATCCGTATCCTCAATACCGTAAAAAATGTATTGAACTCGGCGCCAGATATTTTCTCGATAAATCCCAGGAGTTTCAGAAACTGCCCGATATCATCAAAGAAATCGGTTCGGAGTCCTCGTATGAAGAAATCAACAATGCCGACTGAATTGGTTCTATTCTTAAGGAGCATATCGTGAAAAAACCGGAGCTGATGACAAAACCGGAGCTTCTGCTGGAACTGCAATCGCTGCAGAAGCAAAACAACAGGCTTTCCAGGCAAAACAAAAAATTCACTATGGAAAGTGATGTCCTTAGTGCTGTTAACGCTATTTTTCACAAACGCATTACCTGCAAAACTGATGAAGAATTAGGGAAAAAATGCCTTGAAATCGCTGAAATACTCACAGACAGCAAATTCGGATTTATCGGGGAGTTGAATCCATCCGGCCGTTTCGATACAATTGCTATCAGCAATCCCGGCTGGGATGCCTGTAAGATGCCTGATTCTGAAGTAACAATGCTGATAAACGATATGGAAGTGCGGGGAATATGGGGACGGGTAATAAAAAACGGTGAGTCTCTCATTGTCAATAAACCCGCAACCCATCCCGACAGTGTCGGAGTACCGAAAGATCACCCGCCTCTTACTTCGTTTCTCGGTGCTCCACTCAAAAATGGAAATAACGTAACAGGTATGATAGCGCTGGCTAATAAAGATGCTGCTTATACAAAGGAGAACCAGAAAGCACTGGAAACGCTTTCGATAGCAATCAACGAATCGCTGCACAGCAAACGTGTTGAACTGGCAATTGAACGCCAGACCCAGGAAATCCTGGAAATGTCAACCCCCGTTCTCAGAATATGGGAAGGAATATTAGTAGCTCCGCTCATCGGATCACTCGACAGTGAACGAGCCAGAAAATTCATGGACAGGTTTTTGAGTAGTATAACCGAGACGAATGCCCGATTCACATTACTTGATATCACTGGTGTCCCCGCTGTTGACACTCAGATCGCCCAGCATCTCATCGATTCGATTGATTCGGCACGGCTGCTTGGTACAACAGTTATCCTAACCGGTGTCAGGCCCTCGCTTGCTCAGACATTTGTCCATCTCGGCATAGATCTCAGCGGAATCAGGACACATACATCGCTGGCTGGAGGTTTTAAAATTGCCTTGAAAGAAATGGGGATAGAATTGTCGGGCCAGGATGATCAATAAAAGTTGATTGCAATAAAAATGGAGTTCAGAAATGAAACGTGATACCGACCTTCTGTACAAAACGCTTATAGATAGCCTTCCTCAAAAGCTGTTTTTCAAAGATTCTGATTTAGTTTATACCGCGTGTAATGCGAGGTATTCCGGAGATTTCAATATTTCCCCGGAAGAGATGGTTGGTAAAAATGATTGTGATTTCTATCCGAAAGAGCTTGCAGAGAAATACCGGGCAGACGACCGGGCTGTCATGAAATCGAAGAAGATCAGGGATATTGAAGAAAGCTACATTGTCAATGGTCAGGAATTTTGGGTAAATACGATAAAAACACCTGTCATTAACAAGAATGGAAAGGTAACAGGCATTCTTGGCGTTTTCAGGGATATAACGGAAAGAAAACACCTTGAACATGAAAAGACTGAACGTACGAAAGAATTGAGGTGTCTTTATACTATTTCGGAAATTACCGATTCTCGAGATAAAGAAATTGCAGATATACTTCAGGATTCTGTGAATACCATCCCAACTGGTTTTCAATTCCCTGAAAGCATATGCGCCCGTATCAGAGTTGATGAAACAGTATATGTTTCAGAAAATTTCATCGAAACTGAATGGATTCTATCGTCGGGAATAACTATCAACGACGAGCAGAGAGGATTTGTGGACGTGTTTTATCGCAAAAGTATACCGGATAGCGATAAAGGGCCGTTTCTCAAGGAAGAAAAAGAAATGCTCAATGCCATAACCGATCAGGTTGAAAGAGCGATAAATCAGAAAGAATATGAAGCCGAACTGAAAAATAAGAATACCCAGTTCCTGACGATTATGGAGCATTTCCCTGAAATTCTCTATGTCACCGATCCAGATACATATGAAGTGTATTTCGTTAACAATACATTTCGTGATATGCTTGGTGATGATCCCGTCGGCAAGAAATGCTTTGAGGCGTTCCAGGGATTCAGTGAACCCTGTGAATTCTGCACCAACGATATCATCCTGAAAGACAAGAAGCCGTATGTCTGGGAGTACTATAATCAAATGTTGGACAGGCATTTTTTAATTACAGACCAGATCATAAAATGGACAAATGGAAAAGATGTCAGGTTTGAAATAGCTATAGATATTTCTCAGCGTAAGAAAGCGGAGGAAGCGCTGAAAGAGAGCCGTGACAATCTCGACCAGCTGGTTAAGGAACGTACTTCAGAACTGGAAACAAGCAACGAAAAACTCATGAATGAAATAGAAGAAGGAAAACGCCGTGAAGAAATAATCAAACGGCAAACCGAAGAAATACTCGAGCTTTCCACACCGGTCATTCAAGTCTGGGAAGGCGTCGTTATAGCGCCACTTATCGGCACGATTGACAGCATGAGGACGCAGCAGTTCATGGATCGTCTGTTGACAAGCATTACGACAACGAAATCTCCTGTAGCGCTGATCGATATTACCGGTGTTCCGACAATCGACACTCAAACCGCGCAACATGTGATTGAGGCAATAACAGCGGCATCACTTCTCGGTACGAAAGTCATAATTACCGGGATCAGCCCGACAATAGCGCAGACCCTTGTACATCTCGGTATTGATTTATCTTCAGTAATAACAAAATCATCTCTATCTGCGGGGCTTGAGGTGGCATTTGATTTGCAAGAGCTCTGTGTTACTAAAAAGCGTAAAAACATAGGTATAAAATAAAAAAATGGATTTTACTATGAAGAAAAAAACGAAGACAAAAGAACAGATCGCGAAAGAAAATCTGGAGTTACTGCGGCAAAATGAAAAACTTCGTGCGGATCTTAAGACCTCTGAACTGTATTTCAATGTTGCAGAAGTAATAATGGTTGTCATCAGCAAGGATCAACATGTCAGAGCTATCAATGCAAAGGGTTGTGATACTTTGGGCTATACGAAGGATGAGCTTGTTGGAAAAAACTGGTTCGACACCTGCATCCCGGCTTCGATTGTCCGGGATGTTAAAAAAGCCTGGGACGATATCATGACCGGCAGACTTGAGTTCGTTGAGTATTTCGAAAATTCCATCGTTACCAGAAACGGTAATGACAGAATAATATCTTGGCATAATTCAGTAATATATGATAAAAATGGTGCTATTGACGCTATCCTGAGTTCGGGTGACGATATCACTGAAATCAGGCAAAAAGAAGAAATAATATCCGCGCAGACTGATAGTATAATGGAGCTTTCGACACCGATACTCCAAGTCTGGCAGGGTATAGTCGTCGCCCCTCTTATCGGCACGATTGACAGCATGAGAACGCAGCAGTTCATGGATCGTCTGTTGACAAGCATTACGACAACGAAATCTCCTGTAGCGCTGATCGATATTACCGGTGTTCCGACAATCGACACTCAAACCGCGCAACATGTGATTGAGGCAATAACAGCGGCATCACTTCTCGGTACGAAAGTCATAATTACCGGGATCAGTCCGACAATAGCGCAGACACTTGTACATCTCGGTATTGATTTATCTTCAGTAATAACAAAATCATCTCTATCTGCCGGTCTGGAGGTTGCATTTGATTTACAAGAGCTTTCTGTTATGAAAAAGGACACAAAGGAGGGAATCTGATGTTGAGCCATTCTATATCAGTTATACACATCTATAATGTTCTGCTTGTCACTCTGCCCTCTGAGCCTGACGACGACACAATTTCCAGTATGCAGGAACAGGTATTGAATGAAATGGAAAAGACAGAAGCAAAGGGCCTGATACTTGATATTTCGACAGTCCAGACTCTTGATTCATTTTTTGCTCGTGTCATTGTTGAAACAGCCCAGATGTTCAAACTGATGGGTGGTGAGACTGTGATTGCCGGAATGCAGCCGAATGTTGCAATCACAGCAACTCAGTTAGGATTGAGTTTAGGCGATATCCGGACAACGCTTGATGTTGACAAGGCTCTCGATCTGTTACGTCAACAGAAATCAGGGGATGGTAAATGAGCGGTGACAAATCAGGAAGGGTTGTAATAGCAACCGAATCCGATATTGTTGTTACACGGCAGACTGTCCGTGATATCACCGAGAATATTGGTTTCGGGATTACCGATATAACGAGAATAGTGACTGCGGCATCAGAACTTGCCCGAAATATCTATATCTATGCAGGCTCTGGCTACATGGACTGGTGCATATCAGATTCTTCCGACCGCATTGGCATTGAACTCCAATTCATTGATCACGGGCCTGGCATCTCGGATATAGGCGAAGTAATGCAGGTTGGTTTTACAAGTTCCAAAGGCCTGGGGCTCGGTTTACCAGGTTCAAAAAAACTCATGGATGAATTCGAGCTGGTATCAAAACCCGGACAGGGAACAACGGTGACTGTCAAGAAATGGATGAGGCTGTAGTGAGTGAAATTTTGCAGACGCTTACATTACCGGTTGGGGACGAAAGCGATATCGTCATTGTTGTCAACGCTGTCAGAAAAAGCGCTCACGCTATTGGATTTTCTGAAAAGCAAATAGAAGAGCTTGTCATTGTCGCTAAAGAACTTGCCACAAATATCATCAAACACGCGAAGAGTGGCAAAATGATATTGTCAGAGCTGAGTGAAAAATCAAAACAGGGCGTTTGCCTAGAAACTCTCGATTCGGGCCCCGGAATCGCAGACATTGAATTTTCGATTGCCGATGGTGTATCCACTACCGGGAGTTTAGGTGTAGGGCTTGGAACAGTAAACCGGATTATGGACGAACTTGAGATTTCTTCACAGATCGGTAACCAGTCGGGGACCAGGGTTTTTGCATTGAAATGGAAACGCGGAAACGACACAGCGGAATCCTGCCCACTGGACATAGGTGTGGCTAGCCGGCCTCACCCCAGGATGGCTGTCAACGGCGATGCGTATTACATCAAAAAGTATGGTTCAAAAGTCCTCCTCAGCGTAATCGACGGTATAGGCCACGGCCAGTTCGCTCACCGCGCTTCTAGTAAGGCACGGCGCTATCTCGAGAGTCATTATGAGCAGCCCCTGGAATTGCTGTTTCGCGGTGTCAATCGTGAATGCAGGGCGACACGGGGTGTTGTGATGGCCCTGGTTCGGATAGACTGGAAACTAGGCACGATGCAGCACGCAAGCCTCGGAAATATTGAAACACGTTTATTAGGAGCTGAACAATCACCGCGTTTCATGACGAAACGAGGTATTATCGGCCAAAAATTGAACATTCCGCATGTTACAGAACACAAGTGGCAGGAAAACTATATACTCACATTGTTTTCGGATGGTATACAGTCCCACTGGAACTGGAATGATTTTGATACAAAAATTAATTCTTCATCTGATGACTTGTGTCGAACAATCATTCGTAAACTGTCAAGGGACAATGATGACGCAACGATCCTGATCATTAAAGGTCGCCGGTATGAGGAATGATATGAAACTGGATAGCCGTGAAGGGACATCGGCAAAAATAAACGAGCTTGAAAAAGAGCTTGAAGAGATGTCCAGAGGAGTGGTTGCGCTCAATCTCGAACTGGAGTCACGTGTTGAAGAGAGAACGCGGGAACTATCCGAACGAGAGCAGTTTTTAAATAATGTTTTCAACAGTATTCAGGATGGTATTTTAGTTATTGATTCCGATCAAACGATCGTCAGGATCAATCCCTGGATCGAAAGAGTATTTGATCAGCATCACCATGTCGAAGGGGAAAAGTGCTTTAAGTTACTGAAAAATCACTCTGAGCCATGTGAAGACTGCGTGATGTTTGAAGATAACTCTCACAAAGGATTTCACCAGTCAGTACTGCCATATCCTTATGGTGATGATCCTATTGCATGGTTTAATGTCAGTTCATTCCCTTTCCGTGATACACAGGACAAAATAATAGGTGTGATTAAACATATAAAGGATATAACAAAACAGAAGTATGCGGAAGACGCACTGCACCGAATCCTCAATGATCTTGAAGCACGTGTCGAAATGCGAACTGCCGAACTTGCCCGCATGAATGCAAAATTGAATGAGGAGATAACCGAGAGAAAGAAAACCGAAAGACTTCTTCGTGAGCATACTAATGAACTTGAAAGAACATATAAAGAGCTCGAGACGTTTTCATATTCAGTATCGCATGATTTACGCACACCGCTTAGAGCAATCGACGGTTTTACCCGTATTCTCCAGGAGGACTATTCCGAGGTAATCGATGAAGAAGGTTTGAGAGTTATGAATATCATTTGCGATAATACACGCAAAATGGCCAGACTTATCGATGACATCCTCCGCTTTTCGCGATCCGGCAGAAACGATATGAATTCAACGCATATCGATACCCAGGCTATGGTTACGGAGATATGTAATCAAGTAGAAAAGCAGGAAAACGGTCGAGTGCTGGAATTTATCATAGGCGACTTGCCCGATTCATGGGGCGACCGGCCCATGCTTCGTGAAGTATTTATCAATCTCATTACAAATGCCGTTAAATATTCGCGTAATAAGGAAAAGGCCATAATTGAAGTATCCGGTGAAACGAAAAATAAAATGAATATCTATTCGGTTTCAGACAATGGCATCGGATTCGATATGCAGTATTATAACAAGCTTTTCGGTGTTTTTCAGCGTTTGCATTCTGACAGGGACATTGAAGGAACCGGGATCGGCCTTGCGATTGTAAAACAGGTCGTCGAGCGCCATGACGGTAAGGTATGGGCTTCTTCTGAGTTAGGAGAAGGTGCAACGTTTTCTATATCACTTCCCGTAATGGAGAAATAAAAAAATGGATAAAAATAGAGAGATAGAGATTCTCCTTGTTGAAGACAACGCCACGGATGCAGAACTGATAATCAGAACATTCAGAAAAAACAATCTTGATAACAACATAGTCTGGGTGAAGGATGGTGCAGAAGCACTAGATTTCATGTTTGCAAAAGGCAAGTACCGGGACAGGGACAAAAATACGCTCCCCAAAGTCGTCCTGCTTGATCTGCGTCTACCAAAAGTAGATGGACTTGAGGTCCTGAGGGTGTTAAAAAACGACGAGCGTACAAAGTGTGTGCCTGTGGTTGTATTGACATCGTCGAAAGACGACCGGGATATAGTAGAAAGCTACAAACTGGGAGTAAACAGCTTTGTCAGCAAACCGGTTGAATTTGACTCTTTCGTTGAAGTCATTACAGATCTTGGTTTTTACTGGTTGATCATGAACAGGATTGCCGGCGATAATAGTTGATAAGAATGGTGGCTGCAATGAAATTACGAATTTTAATGCTCGAGGATGTACCCGAAGACGCCGAACTCATTGAGCACAGTCTCAAAAAAGATGGAGTTGAATTCATATCACTGCGTGTTGAGACCCGGGATGATTTTATTCAAGCATTTGATTCTTTCAGACCGGGGATTGTACTTGCAGATAATAAGCTGCCGACGTTCGATGGTGTTTCAGCACTTGAACTGACATTGAACAGGGCTCAGTTCATTCCGTTTATTTTTGTAACCGGCACCATGGGTGAGGAATGGGCGGTGGAAATGCTGAAAAAGGGTGCGACTGATTATGTATTGAAGAACAACCTGAACAAGCTCGGCTCGGCATTACGGCGAGCTATTGATGAGGTTGAAGAGCATAAAAGCCGTTGTAAGGCAGAAAAGGCATTACATCAGAGCGAGAATAAATATCGGATGCTCTCAAACAGTATCTCCGATATTTTCTTCGCACTGGACAAGAACCTCATATACACCTATTGGAATAAGGCAAGTGAAGAATTTACTGGAGTTTCTAAGGAAACCGTGGTAGGAAAGTCTCTCTTTGATCTTTTTTTGAATTTGAAGGGATCCTATACAGTATCAAAATACATGGAAGCCCTGGAGACGGGTAAAAAACAGCATTTTCTCAATGAGGTGATAAAAGACGACAAAAAATACTGCCTTGAAATAGATGTGTATCCCTCTGCAGACGGTATATCTGTTATTGGGAAAGATATTACCGAGAGAAACGAGTTTGAAATGAGGGAGCGAATGTCAAAAACAGTTTTGTCGCTTCTGAATAAACAGACTTCAGGTAAAAATGCGATAATGGAAATTGTAGATTTGATAAAGCAGGAGATCAACATAGACGCGGTCGGAATACGTATTCAAGAAAATGACGATTACCCATATTACTATAGTGATGGATTTTCAAACAGTTTTGTCGAAGGAGAATCCCATCTCTGCGAGCGGGATAGAGACAATGATACAATTCTGAACCATCAGGGACAACCGAGTATGAGATGCATGTGCGGTGCTGTTCTTTCCGGGAGTATCAATCCCTCCTTACCGTTTTTCACACTGTATGGAAGTTTCTGGACAAACAGTATATCAGACTTGCTTGCCGAGAGCACAGGAGAAATTCAAACGAGTATAGAGTCTAATCGATGCAACAGCGAAGGATATGAATCGCTGGCACTGATACCATTACGCTCAAACGGTTCCATAATCGGATTACTTCAGCTCAATGATATAAAGAAAAACTTCTTCAGCGAGAATATGATAACCTTTTTCGAGGGTATCAGCACTTCAATTGGTATCGCTCTGGAACGCATAAAGATAAATGAAAAATTGACTGAATATTCGGAACGTCTTGAGAGTATGGTGGAGGAACGTACACGGGAACTGCGGGAAACGCAGAAACAGCTTATGCAAAAGGAGATGTTAGCTGCTATCGGGGAGCTTGCCGGAGGAGTTAGCCATGAGCTTCTAAATCCCCTGGGTGCGATAAAAAATGCAGCATATTTCATGAAAATGGAAAGTGACACTTTGCCGGATGACCTTCAGGAATCGATTTCCATTATTGAAAACGAGACTGAAAATGCGAAGTATATTTTAACAACTCTCCAGGACTTTGCCCAGCCCCGCCAACCTTTTATGGTCAATGTCGACATTCATGCATTTTTGCAGCGCTTTATATCGCAGTATAATATTCCACAGGCAATCAATGCTACCTTGAATTTCTGCGACAGCGAGACAATCATATATGCGGATCAAGTGCAATTATCTCGAGTTCTCGACAGTATTATTACAAATTCAATTCAGGCTATCCCGGAAGGCGGTGATTTGTCAATAAGTACGGAGGTAGCCGAAAATGAAATAGCCCTAATATTCAAGAACAGCGGTAACGGGATTCCTGACGATAAATTGGATCAGCTTTTCGAACCGCTCTACACAACGAAAGCCAAAGGCATCGGCCTGGGTTTGACAATATCAAGAAATCTGATCGAAAAACACGGCGGCAGAATAAAAATTAGCAGTGATGAAAGCGTTGGAACGACAACAACCATCACATTACCTACTGTTAGCGAGAAAGTCAAACTTACCTGATAAGAGGACTTATTTCAGATTTTTCGAAATAAAACGTAAAAGAAAGCTTTTTCAATCAAACGACAGTCGGGTTAATCATGAAGACAAACAATAAAGAACTGCATCGTGTTTCGATCGTTTTGAGTGAACGCCTCAAGGAGCTGGAGTGCCTTTACACAATCATGAATATATTGAACGATCCCGAAAAGACACCTGATAATGTCTTTCAACAAATTGTTCAGAGACTTCCAATGTTCTGGACTCATTCTGATATTGCGTCCGCTCACATATCTCTCGATTCAATGGAATTCCAGAGTGAGCATTTTAATAAAACCCCATGGATGCAAAGTGCCAAAATACAGATAAATGACAAGACAAAAGGTATTATCGAACTGTCATACAGTGAGGAAAGACCGGAGAAGCATGAAGGCCCGTTCCTTGAGTATGAGAGGAAAATGCTGGATGCAGTTAGTTTACAATTATCTCAATATTACCACAGAATAAGTATTGAAAAAAAACTGCTCGAATATATGGATAATCTTCAGGAGACAATTGAAACAAAAAGCAGTGATTTGACCGAAGTGCAGGAAAAACTGCATCGGCACGAAAAACTTGCACTCATTGGGCAACTGGCCGGAGGAGTGGGGCACGACCTTCGCAATCCAATAGGCGCGATCAAAAATACCGTTTACTTCCTGAATATGGCGCTTGAAGATCCGGATCCAGATATCAGAGAATCATTGGAAATCCTTAACTCCGAAGTTGAAAACGCTGATAATATTCTTCGCACACTTCTCGACTTCGCTCGTCCCCGCCCGCCAGAATTCCAGAAATGCGTTGTTCAAGACTGTATTGATAAGGCTGTGCAGCAGGCTAAAATTGCTGATTCTGTCTCCGTTGAGATAAAAGTATCTGAAGAACTGCCTGAATTCGATGCTGATCCATTCCAAATACAGAGAGTCCTGGTTAACCTGATCAAAAATGCTCAACAGGCAATGCAGGGGGAAGGAGGCATCACAATTTCGTCGTTGTACTCAAAAGAAACTGACATGATTGAGATAATAGTCGCCGATACAGGTCCAGGGATACCCAAGGACAAAATCAATACAATATTTGAGCCTCTGGTTACGACAAAATCCAAGGGTGTGGGGCTCGGTCTTTCGATTGTTAAAAGCCTGATCGAACGTCACAACGGTAGCATTGATATAGAAAGTGAATCAGGTAAAGGCTGTAGATTCTTAATAAAACTTCCACTATGTCAGAATGGAGATATTGCCGATGAATAATTCAAAAATTCTGACAGTTGACGATGATCCCAGCCTGAGCAGGACTATGGACATGATTTTAAGCAAGAAAGGCTTCATTGTAAACACGGCCAAAAACGGTTATGAGGCAATTGATACAGTCAGACAGGATCATTACGATTTCATCTTGATGGATATAAAAATGCCTTTGCTTGATGGTGTGGAAGCTTATAAAAGAATAAAGGAAATTGATACAGATGCCATTGTCATTATGACGACAGCTTATGCAGTTGAAGATAAAATCAATGAAGCAATTATGGAAGGCGCATTCGGTGTTTTGTATAAGCCGCTTGATATAGACCAGGTCCTTCAGATCATAAATGACTTCGAACAGGGGAAAAAATGCGAAAATGTCCTGGTTGTCGATGATGACAACTCAATCAATGCTCTTATAAGCAGAATACTGAGAAAAGACGGATACACTGTTGATTGCGCCAACTCCGGACTTGAGGCTATTGAGAAAGGGAAAAAAACTAACTATAACCTCTACATGATTGATATGAAAATGCCTGGTATGGATGGGAATCAAACCTATAAGGAATTAAAAAAAATCGATCCATCAGCTTCATTTATTCTAATGACCGGATATAAAAATGAAATGCAGTCGTTTATCGATGAAGCAATTTCTAGCGGCGCGTTTACCTGCCTGTATAAGCCCTTTCAAATGATTGATGTATTGAATATTGTGAAAACGTCACTGGCAGTTTAACAACCTGATTGACGAAATCGAGGTTCAGTATGAGTGAAGAAAAAATAGTAGAGGCAGAAAAAAAGATACTGTTGATCGATGACGATCAGGCATCTCAGAAATCGCTTTCCTTTGTTCTGAAACGAAAGAAGTATAATGTCGTAGGTGTTAAAACGGGGAAAGAAGCGCTCGATGCGCTCAAAGAAGAATTTTTTCATGTGGCCCTCCTCGATATTATGCTTCCCGATGTCCAGGGTATCGATTTATTGCCCCAAATGAAAGAACTGCGACCTGATATGGTTGTCATCATGGTGACCGGAAACGCTTCACTTGAAAACGCGGTCAAGTCTCTGAACCTCGGTGCTTCAGGTTATGTAATCAAACCAATTGATATTGATAAGCTTCTGGTAACATTATCTGACTCATTAGCGAAACAAAGCCTTATTCTTGAAAACAAACAGTTATATGAAGAAGTACAGAAGGAACTGAGCAAACGGATAAAGATCGAAAATACTTTAAAAGAAAGTGAAAAACGTTACAGACAGATATTCAACAATGCTGCAGTTTCAATATGGGAAGAGGATTTCAGCAGGCTGAAAGAGATTGTTGATGATTTACGTGATAAAAAAATTGAAAATATCAGAGATTATCTCGATAAACATAAGGAATTAGTTGAAGACGCAATCAAGTCAAGCAGGAAGCTTGATGTAAATGAAACAACATTGAAAATGTATGGGGCGACTTCCAAAGAAGAGCTTCTAGTTCCCTATGGTGAACATCTTACACCTGAGACTATCGAGTGGTTTAAATATCTCATGGGAGCTGTTTTTGAGGGCGCTGATTTCTTTGAAAAAGACGGTGTAAATAAAAAAATTGACGGCAGACTTATCAATGTGATGATTTCCATTAAAATACCGAAATCTAAAGAAGAATTCAAAAAACTATCCCTTGTCGTTACGGATATAACAGAACGAATCAAAGCGGAAAATTACTTAAAGGAAAGTGAAGAGCGGCTTCAGACGATCATGAATAGTCTCCAAGTGGGAATAGTTATAATTGAACCCGAAACTCACAAAATAATCGATGTCAATCCCATGGCTGAGCAAATGATCGGTGATGCTAGAAAAGATATACTTGGTAAAGTCTGTCATTCTTATATGTGTCCTGCTGAAACTGCTAAGTGTCCCATCACCGATCTTGGCCAACAGATTGAAAACTCAGAACGTGTTTTAATTAAGGCTAATGGTAAAAAAATTCCAGTTTTGAAAACAGTTGTTTCAATAAAAATGCGTGGGAAAGACTTCATCGTTGACAGTTTTGTCGATATAGCAGGCTGGAAGCAATCTGAAAAAGCTCTAAGGGAAAGCGAGCAGCGCCTCGAACTGGCTGTTTCCGGGGCAGATCTTGGATTGTGGGACTGGGATATAGCCAACGATGTTCTTATCATCGATGAACGCTGGGCCGGCATGATAGGCTACACAGTAAAAGAACTTCCTCCAAGCTCAAAGACCTGGGGTGAATTGCTGCATCCCGACGACAAAGAATCTACTTTTAAGGAACTGGAGCGTCATTTCAAGCAGGAAACAGCTTTTTACATGGTTGATTTCCGCCTGAAGACAAAAAACGGAGCATGGAAATGGATACAGGGCCGCGGTAAAGTGGTCGCTCGGAGCGATTCAGGTGATCCATTGAGAATGGTGGGCACCCATCTGGACCTCAGTGAGAGAAAAGTCGCTGAAGAAGCGCTGCAATGGGAACTTGACGTGAATACGGCTCTGGCCAAGCTTTCGCACGCCTTGATAGACACTGAAATAAAAATCGATGAAGTTTCCAATACAGTATTAGAAAGCTCCAGGCAACTGACCGGCAGCGAGTATGGCTATGTGGGCACAATTGATCAGAGGACGGGCAATCTCGTTGTACATACCTTTTCAAAAATGATGGATCAGTGCAAGATTTCTGCCGAGGAACAGACAATAGAATTTTCAAAAAGCGAAGATGGAAGTTATCCGGCCTTATTCGGCCATGTACTCAATACCCGCAGACCGATTTATACCAATGATCCGAAAAAGCATTCTGCCTCCACTGGTATTCCCAAGGGGCATATTGCGCTCAAGAATTTTCTCTCCACTCCCACGCTTATTGGGGACTCGCTGGTCGGGCAGATTGCAGTCGCAAATTCTCCAAACGGATATACCGATATTCAACTGGACGCGATCATGCGGCTGAATGAGCTCTTTGCATTGGCCATCCAGCGGTTCCAGGAAGAAGAACAACTGGAAGAATACTCAAAAAACCTCGAGCTCATGGTTGAAAAAAGAACTAATGAGCTGAAACGTTCTCTGTATGATACGAGAGAAGCGCGAGACAGAATC
Source organism: Candidatus Latescibacterota bacterium (assembly GCA_963668435.2). Taxonomy (GTDB): domain Bacteria; phylum Latescibacterota; class Latescibacteria; order Latescibacterales; family Latescibacteraceae. The sequence continues at coordinate 560,703 of CAXXSC010000008.1, read as the reverse complement.
GATGTAATTTTGAAATCCGTTGCAGATGGCATGCTTGTAACCGATAAATATAATAATGTTATTCTTATGAATAATTCCGCCGAAGAACTTCTCGGGATTCGATTCAGTGAGGTCATAAACCGTCCGATTGGCTATGCACTCCCGAAAGGTGAAATGAATAATAACTTGCTACAGTCACTGGAAACGCTTCAGGCTTTTCAGAAAGTCGACTTTACAGTCGCTGACAGCCGGGGAGGAGAAGACAGGATTCTCGAAGCGCGCATATCGAAGATTTTCGATAGAGAAGGCGATGAAAACGGTATAGTGACAATTCTCCACGATGTTACTCACGAGCGCGAAGTCGACCGGATGAAAACGGAATTTATCTCGACTGCGGCTCATGAGCTGAGAACCCCCTTGACCTCAATCATGGGCTTTTCAGAAATACTTTTGACCCGTGACAATCTCAAAACAGAAAACAAAAACAAATACCTGCAGTATATCAACACCCAGTCTGTCAAGCTTGCCAAGATAATCGGTGACTTGCTCGATATCTCACGCATAGAGTCGGGCCGCGGTTTTGAATTGAATAGAACGAAGTTCAACATATCGGAACTTGCAGAACAGGTCGTGTCGGTCTTCAAAGATCAGTCCGAAAAGCATACTTTCACAATCGCAACAAACGACAATCCTGAAATCTACGGCGATTCTGAGAAAATCGAACGTGTATTGAAGAATCTTGTCAGTAATGCGGTTAAGTACTCTCCCAACGGGGGAGAAATATCAATTAAAGGCCTGATGAAAGGTGACAATTACCATATGACGGTGTCTGATAAAGGGCTCGGCATGACAAAAGCACAGGTTGAAAAAGTTTTTGACAAGTTTTACCGTGTTGATGCCTCCGATACCGCGATTGAGGGTACGGGCCTTGGTATGAGTATTGTCAAATATATAATTGAAGCTCATGGTGGGAATATTCTGGTGAAAAGTGTTCCCGGTAAAGGTACGGATGTCATGTTCACGCTGCCGCAAAACGTTTAATACAGGAGAAAACAATGAAAAAGATTCTTATAGTTGATGATCAGGTAGAAGTTCGGGAACTTGTGAACGTAACACTGGATGGCAGCGATTACCTGATATATCAGTGTCATAATGGTTTGGATGCTGTTGAGCTCACAAAAAAGGAACATCCTGATCTAATTCTGATGGATGTAATGATGCCTGGTGAAATAAACGGCCTAGAAGCTGTCAGTAGAATTCGTCAAACGGATGGTATAGAGAATACGAAAATAATAATGCTTACGGCTAAAGGCCAGAAAGACGACATACTCAAGGGAAAAGCAGCAGGCGCCAATGATTATTTCACAAAGCCATTCAGCCCGATACAATTGATTTCCAAGGTTGAAGAAATGTTAAAATCATAGTTTTAGGATGGCGGCATGGACGATTATTCAGTTGAAATTGAGAACCTGACCTCATTGAAAAATATGCTTTTAAAGCAGTCAATCGAATATGCGAAGGATCTCAAGAACACAATTGTCGATCTGGAACGGGCCAACTTGGAATTGCAGGACGCATATCTCGATACTGTCCTGAGGCTTGTCATGGCAGCAGAGTACCGGGATAGAGGGACCGGTGAACATATCGCACGAATAAGCCGTTTCAGTGTAGCCATTGCAGGTAAACTGAATTTACCCCAGAAAATGATACAACACCTGATGTTTGCAGCGCCGATGCACGATATCGGAAAGATTGGAATACCGGACAATATACTCCTGAAAGAAGCAAAACTGACTGAGATGGAATATGCAATTATTAAACAACACTGCACGATTGGAGCTAAACTGCTTTCAAACTCCAAGTCGGATATTTTATGTCTTTCACAAGAAATCGCCATGTCTCATCACGAGCGCTGGGATGGTTTGGGTTACCCGAAGGGATTGACGGAAATCAAGATTCCAATTGGCGCCCGAATTGTCGCGCTAGCTGATGTTTATGATGCGTTGACAACGGAACGCCCTTACAAAGAAGCCTTCAGTGACGACTTTGCTATTGATTATATAATCAATGAACGTGAAAAGCATTTCGATCCGGAAGTCGTCGATGTTTTTTTGGACTTTTTTGAAGAGATAGTAGCTTGATAAATTTCTCGATGAAGGATACTGACGTGAAAACCATTCTTGCAGTTGATGACAATCCAGTGATTCTGGAGCTTATCACTTCAGCATTGAAAGATTATAACTATAGTATTTATACTGTTGAAAATGGCGAGAAAGGCTATGAACTGGCAACTGCAATTCTGCCTGATTTAATAATTCTCGATGTTATGATGCCATACATTGACGGATTCATGACTTGTAAGATGCTGCGGCAAAATGATAAAACGAAAGATATTCCGATAATATTTTTAACCGCAAAACCAACATCAAATCCCCAGAAAATTCTGTCCAGCACTAAAGCCGATCTTTTCATGACAAAGCCGTTCAGTCCAAACGAGCTTGCGTTAAAAGTCAGTCAATTACTAGACACGGCTGAAGGATAAAATCATGAAAGAACATGGGAAAAAAGTATTGATCATCGACGATACGGAAGAAATTCGAGATCTTGTATTTGTTTCACTGGCTGATTCTGAGTTTGAGACAATTGGTGCTGCAAACGGGAGAGACGGATTTCAGACCGCTCGTGACAAGAAACCCGACCTTATTTTGCTCGACGTCATGATGCCCGGATTCGATGGTTTTGAAACATGCAAATATCTCAAAATAAATCCCGATACAAAAGATATTCCCGTTGTTTTTTTAACCGCCAAAAACACAAAAAGCGATATTCAGAAAGCCTTAAGTGTCGGCGCTATCGACTATATAATAAAACCTTTCAGTCCATCCGAACTCCTCAAGAGAATAAAGAATCATTTCAGTTCACTTGAAATAGAACAGCTTCGACACACGAAGCAGAAGAAGACATCAAGCGAAAAAACTGTACAGCCTGTAAAAAATGTTTTTGAAAACGATAAAATAAAATACGAGGAAAATTGCGCAATATGCTCAAATATTTTTGACAGTATCGATATATCGACCTACCACATTTTCAGAAATGTTTTTGAATCAATTCTTTCTAATGGGATACATGATATAATTATTGACATGAGTGAGATTGAAAAGCTGGATGCCACTGGATTGGGATTGTTGATTTCTGTGGACAACGGATTGAAAAAACGCGGCGGTGGATTGCGGCTTGCATCACTAAAAAGCAATCTGGACAAATATTATTCCTATACAAAACTAAAAGAGATGTTCCAGTGCTATCCAGGTGTAATCGATGCAGTCAACGGAGGAAGTTTGGCCAATGAGCAACAACGCCGAAACTTGGAAAAACAGGTTTGTTTGTGTTGTGGTGCAATGAATGCAGCAGCTGCAAGGTTCTGTAATTTTTGCGGAGAAATAATACTTGATGATGACGCTGGTATTTATGCATCATTTCAAAGAACAGCAGCAAATAAACTGTTGAAGGAAAATGAAGAGGCATCCCTGGATGAGGAAGAGTTAAACAGTAGTGAAGAATACCATGATACTGATATAATGGATAAGTATATCATAGAGTTCAAATACAACAATATCTATTGTATAGTAACATGTCAGCAGGAAACCATTGTTGAAAAAGACAATACATATGTACTTTCATTAAAATTGCCCTCGATAAAAGATAAATATCTTCCTCTCTATGATGGCCTTGAAGTCCGCATCAGCAGGAATTTCCCCGGCATCAATAACACGGCCGAATCAAAAATCGTATCTGTGATCCAAGAAGAAGCAAGGTTTTTGCTCACTGTATCCAAAAAAGCATTCGAGCTGATATCGACACGCTTCTTCACTCTCCCGCTCAACTATCCTGTACCATTGCTCTTGACCGACCCCAGTTTCGAATACAGGGGTGATATTGTTAAAACAAAGGTTCTGGAAATATGCAGACGGGGGCTAAAAATCAATTCTAAAGTGGATATACCTGAAAATAAATGTTTAAGCCTCAGTCTTACTTTACCGGATGGTCCGGAAATCAATCGTCCTTTTGTGTTTGCTAAAAAAAGTAATTGGGATTCTGTTTATTATCTGAGATTTGTGTTGATGGACTCGGAAGAAAGAAAGCAGCTTAATTGGTATCTTTATAAACTCCAGATTGAAATGGCAAAAAAAGAAAAGGCCGAAAAAGAACGCCGAAGAGAATCCATGAAGAGATAAATGGCGAAGATATAATGTCTATTATTAGTTTTTCTCAGAGGTTTACTACATGGAGTCAAGTCCAATTTTTCTGCTTTGAACAAAGTCAAGTTGAAAGTATTTTTCGAGTGTGAACCCAGTCTGCTATTCGTAGTCATCCCTGAATGAGAGCTACAGGTACGTAATCCGAGATACACACGTGAGAGTGGTGCCGGCACTCTGTAAAACGTGATACTGGTGGTTAACCAACACCTTACCGGATATTATGCTGTCGCTGTTTTTCGATACATCTGACTATCATTGTGATCTGCCCCCTGTTATTGGATAGGTCTCTATGTTAGTAAATCCTTGTATATATGTTTGATGTTTTGTTCTCCCTGATCCCCCCGAGGGGGGATCGCCGACCTCAGATATTCAGCAAATTCTTCCGGTGTCAGATAGCCCAGCGAACTGTGCGGGCGAACTTCATTATACTTCCTTCTCCAGCGTTCAGTAATCATCCTGGCTTCAGCAACTGATATGAACCAGTTTTCATTCAGGCATTCATTCCTCAGTGTTCCGTTAAAGCTTTCCACGTAACCGTTCTGGGACGGTTTGCCCGGCTCGATGAACTGCAGCCGAACCTTGTTCCTGTACGCCCACTCGTCAAGACGTTTGCCGGTGAACTCCGGGCCGTTATCCATCAGAAGCGACCGGGGCTTACCGTGCAGTTCTATGAGCTGATCGAGTGTCCGGGCAACTCGCTCACCCGATAACGAAGTATCCACTTCTATTCGCAGACAGCGCCGTGTGCAATCATCAATAATATTTAACAGCCGTATCTTTTGCCCTCTGGCGGTCGCGTCATGCACGAAGTCCATCGACCATCGTGCGTTGATATGAGACGGTGCACTGAGCTTCTCACCTCGCCATTTCGCTGTCCGTTTCTTCTTTCTCTGCTTAACATGCAGCCCTTCCTCGCGGTAGATACGGTACACCCGCTTGCGATTGTCCCTAAAGCCCACGCGTCGCAAAATCGTCATCAGGAAGCGGTAGCCCCAACGCCGGTGTTCTGCTGCTGCATCTTTCAACGCCTGGCGAAGCGCTCCATCATTACGCGGCTCCGCATGGTAATAAAAACTGCTTCGTTCTATCCCCACCAGCCCGCAGGACCGTACCGTGCTGACTTTATGCTCTTTTTTTACATAGTCTGCCGCACGACGTCGTTCCGCAGGCTTTACCATTTTTTTGAGTTTATATCCTTCAGTATTTTTATGTCAAGAGCCTGCTCAGCAACTATCTGTTTCAATTGCCGGTTCTCCCGCTCAAGCTCTTTCAGACGCCGGGCCTCGTTCACCTCCATGCCACCGTACTTCGATTTCCAGCGGTAATAGATCTGGTCGCTGATACCGTGCTTCCTGATCAGGTCCTTCACCGATATCCCCGTCTCCCGTTCCTTCAAAATCCCGATGATCTGCTCTTCCGTAAACCGCTTTCTCATGGCTGCCTCCTTGATCGCAATATACAAGGATTTTACCACTTTCAAAACCGTCCAGTTTCAAGGGTGCAGATCACAAAGACTAACTATTTATAAAATATGTATCCTCAAAAAAAGAGGCCCGCTTTTGCAGGCCCCTTCCGTGATTCACTTACAGCTTTCCGCTATTTCTCGTACAGGCGCATGTTTGTTGCCTTGAGAGACGCCTCATCCATCTTGATCATTTTGCGGTCGTAGGTCATAAGGCCGTTGACCTCGACCTCGACATCCGAGGTCTGCGTGTAGACAGCGGCGGCGAGGCCCTTGTCCTTGAGCGGTACGAGCTTGTCGATAAGCGCCGTGTAATTCTTCGTAAGCTCGACTGTGTCTGTGTAGTTACGGTAGCCCCAGTTCTTCTCGTCCTGCCAGGTATGGCCGGAGATCGGGAGGCCGAGACCGCCGAACTCACCAAGAACCACTGCGCGGCTGTCGGAGAGTGCGGGCATATCCGGGCCGGGATAGCTGTGAATGTCATGGATATCGCCTACGCCGCGATCTGACCAGCCGCTGGTGTTGATAACGAGGCGAGTGGGGTCATAGGCCTTGATGAATGCCGTGATACGCTCGGTGTCGAACTGTCCCCAGCCCTCGTTGAAAGGCACCCAGGTGACAATCGAGGGATGGTTCCAGTAGTTGTCGATAAGGGCCTTCAGCTCGGTGTTGTACTGCTCGGCCGACTGTGCCAGACGTTTGATATCGGGAGCGTCGGGAGCTACATAGCCGTCGCCGCTGGGCATGTCCTGCCAGACAAGGAGGCCGAGCTTGTCGCACCAGTAGTACCAGCGGTCGGGTTCCACTTTGACATGCTTGCGCGCCATGTTGAATCCGAGACGTTTCGTGACCTCGATATCATACTTGAGCGCCTCATCGCAGGGGGCGGCATAGAGACCATCGGGCCAGAATCCCTGGTCGAGCGGGCCGAACTGGAAAAGCGGCTCGTTGTTGAGCATAAGCCTGTTCACACCCTTGTCATCGCGGCCGACTGCGATCTTGCGCATGCCGAAATAGCCCTCGACCGTATCAAGCGCCTTGCCTTTCTGTTTGAGTGTCAGTTCGAGATCGTAAAGGAACGGCGAATCGGGTGACCAGAGCTTGGCGTTATCAACTTTGAGCGCCAGTTTTTTGCCTGCTTTTCCGCTGACCTCGGACTTTTTCCTGCCGCCGTCTTTAGCCACCGCGCTAACTGTAACGCCGTCACTACCGCCCCTGACATTGACATCGATATAGAGCATGCCTTTGTCGATATCGGGAATGAGCCGGTAGCTTTCGATGGAGGTCTCGGGAACGGGTTCGAGCCACGCTGTGCGCCAGATGCCCGTTGTCGGAGTGTACCAGATGCCGTTGGGATTGTTGACCTGTTTGCCGCGCGCCTGGAAACCGCTGTCAGTGGGGTCCCAGACCGAGAGCACGATCTCCTGCTTGCCCTGCGTGGTGAGGAACGGTGTCAGCTCGATCGTAAACGGATCATAGCCGCCGCGGTGCTCGCCTGCTTTCTGGCCGTTGCACCAGATTGTCGTTTCCCAGTCGACTGCGCCGAAATGAAGCAGGACACGCTGGCCTTTCCATGATGATGGGATGTCGAATGTCTTCTTGTACCAGAGACGCTGGCTGGCGTAAACCCGTTTTGTCACGCCGGAGAGTTTCGATTCGATGGGGAAGGGGACGATGATTTTGCCCGAAAAACGTGCGGGCTCGTTGTTGGTGCTGTTGGTGATTGCGTAATCCCATTCCCCGTTGAGGTTCAGCCACTGCTCCCTGACCATCTGCGGGCGCGGGTATTCCTGGTGGGCGTTGCTCGCGTTGACACCGTCAGCCCAGCGTGTGCTGATACGTTCCTGTGCCGTTGCCGGGACTGTCAGAAGGACAGCGCCCAGCGCGAGACAGGCCAATTTCATGATGTTGACTCTCATTGACTCCTCCTTGGATGTGTATTGAATCAAAGTACCAGTGGTGCACCGTATATTTTTCCTGAAACAGGCTTCTTTGAACTTCCGGTATATTTCAGTGTGATGCCTTCGGAAATATCGATCGTACAGGCAGCATCGGGGGTGAGTCCTGCCTCTGCCAGTTCGAGGTTTTTCATGATTGCGGCGTTTCCCGCCTCGATAACCGCGCAGGGAAGTATCTGCGAGACACCATCGATATAGCTTCCAGCAACATCTTTGAGCGATGCCCCCCTTCTGAGCACACGCGCCGCTGCCGTCAGGAATGCCGTGATCGCATCCATGCCGTAACCTGCCCAGCTGTCGAGTCCTTTATCGTGCAGCGAATGCACCGGCCGGAAGAAATGGCTGTTGGCCGTTCGCTGGGTGATACGGCCGGTCTTTCCACCGGGGCCGTTATCGCCGATCCAGTAGACAAGGCCGCGGTTCTGCTGGTCGCTTTCGACCTTGCCGTTGGCGCCGACTATCTCGTGCCCCTGGTTGACAACGATGCCGCAGAAAGCCTCCGGGGTGATCCAGTTGTTTTCATAGACAATGGATGCCCCGTTGTTATACTGAACAGTCACGACCGTTGAGTCGACCGCATCGATGCCGTATTTATCGCGAAGGAGCCGTTTCTGGCCGTGACCGCTGACATGGACCGGCCACATGGTATAGTTGCCCTCGCTGTCCCTGCCGTACATGTTTTGGATGAGTGATACCCAGTGAATGCCCACATAACTGAACGGCGTAGCTGTCACCGCTGTGTTTTTCCCCTTGTCCGATACCCACTTGAACGTTGAGGTTGAAACCTCCAACGGCTCTTCGAGATAGGCGCGGCCGTAGTTGAGAGGGCCTATTTTCGGCAGGATCTCACGGGCGATGTGAATGTGGTCGGGATCATATTCCTTATGATTGTCGCTGCCGAGCAGGACCTGTTTTTCGCGGGCGAGACGGCTCAGTTCTATCACCTCGGAAACATGAAGCGCCAGTGGTTTTTCACAGATCACATGGATGCCGTTCTGAATGGCTTTTCTGCAGGGGGCGACATGTGTGTCGTCGGGTGTTGCAACCACGAGGATGTCAGGTTTTTCCCGTTCGATGATTTCGTGCCAGGAGGCCTCCCCGAAATAGGCATTGGGACGTTTTCCGGTGCCTGCTTCGTACTGGTCGGCGGCCTTTCTCGCTGATAAATCACTCCGTGTGCCGACTGCGACCACCTCGAATTCGAGAGGCGCGAGTTCACGGGCAAGAGACGCGTAGCCGATCCGTCCGAGGAATGGTGCGACACCGTAACGGGCAATACTTTCGACACTTTTCGCCACCTCATGCGAACCGAACATGCCGAAACCGACCTGTGCTATTTTAATGGGAGGCATAGTTTACACTCCTGTTTTTTAACTCTTGTCTGGCCATATCACCCCTCGTTGAAGCGGTGATATCGCTGTTTATCGGTCAATCCCTTCTTGCTTGCCTGACAGGATTATCGAAAGTGGATTATGCGTTTTCGATGTCTGGCCCCTAAAAAAACAGATATACCGGTGTAAATCAAAAGTTTTTTTCTGTCGCTGTGATTTTTCCGGATATGCTCAAACGGCATACCTGTTCATGAACAGCTTTTCTGCATGATCTCTTCTGTTACAGCTGGGATCTCAGCCTTTTTCCCGTCGGTAGTAGTAAAGGCAGGCCATATAAGTGACTCCCTTGGAAAGTACGCTTGCCCAGGCAGCGCCGATTGCCCCCCAGAACGGTATCAGAAGGATATTGCCAATAACATTCATGCCGGCGGTGATGAATCCGACATTTCTGATCAGCGTTCCCTTTCCCTTGGCATGCAGGAAATTGTAATACGGTTGATATGCGCCGTGAACAAATCCCAGTATGCCGACCGGCAGGATGAGGCCGAATGGAACATTGTATTCCGGCCCTGCGACAATACGGATTATCAGCTTGCCTAAAATGATTGTGCTGACCGCGCCCAGGCCGATAATGCCGTAATTGGTCAGCAGCACCCGGCTGGAAATGCTGCTGTTGTTCGCGAAATCACGGTATTTGGAGCTTGACAGCGCCTGCGAAAAACTGTTAATCGTTTCGGCAAAGACATTGGCGAGAAAGTAGTAGCCCAGCTGTACTGTGTCGGCAAACATCGTGATCATGATACCGTCGAGCTGGTAGGTTGACTGTGAGGTCGTGTTGGAAACATACATCGGGAAACCGATGCTGCGGTTTTTTGAAAAAATGGTCCTGAATGTTCCGGCAAATCCTCTGAATGAGGGTTTGAAATATCTGAGCAGCACTATTACGGGGACAATTGCCAGAACAGCTTCAACATAGATAAGGCTGACAAGGCTCAGTTTTTTCATGTACCAGAGAATGATGATGGAGAAAAAACGGATAATAAACGGGATGTTTTTCCCCATAACCATACTGTCGATACGGTTTGTTCCTCTTCCGACTTCCTGTATGAGTATCTGCACGGGATAGAATATGAAAAACGGTATGACAAGCCTGAGATAGATGCCGATCGTGGTGTTGTTGAATATACTGTCGGCATAATAGCTGAACTGAAGCAGAAAGAGCGCGTATAAAAGGCCGATGAAAAGGGATATCAGGAGCGAGGCGCCGATCATCTGACGCTGCTCATCCTCGGAGTTTTGTTTAGCAAGGAGAACACTGGCCGTGTAAGCAAAACCAAAATTGAAAAAAAGTATGGCAAACTTTGTGATGGCGAGGAAGAGTTTCATGACTGAAAAATCAACCGGGCCGAGCGTTCTCGTTGTTATCGGCGTGGTGATTACAGTCAGAAATGTCAGAAAAATACCCGAGCCGAACAGAGTAGAGGTCTGACGGAATGTCTTGTTCCGCAAAATGTTGTAAACATTCAAATGTGTCACACCCGTTTCAGATGATGAGAATGGGCCTGTTCTGGCGGATTAGGATAATATCCGATGTGAAACGCTGCCATGACAGTTGACGTGCCCCCTGGAAGAGCGATTCCTCTTATTTCAGTATGATGGAATTCACCAGTTTACGGTTATCCTTGTGCCAGGTGATGGTCCTTGCGATGCCCTCCTCGACTGAGACCTCAGGTTCCCAGTTAAGCAGAGATTTCGCCTTGCTTATGTCGGCCCAGGTCACTTTCATGTCGGTTTTTTCGAAGGGGTGGTGATCACGTACAGCTTTCTTGCCCAGACCATCTTCCATCAGCTTGATAATGTAATTCAGTTCATGAGGTTTGCTGCCGCCGAGATTGATGACCTCGAAACCGGTTTCGGTCTCAAGGGCGCGGACAGTGCCCTCGGCGATATCGTCCACATAGGTGAAATCCCGCTGCTGGCTGCCGTCACCGAAAAGCGTGATCGGAACACCGTTGTCGATCCAGCGGATGAATGGGAAAATGCTCATATCGGGCCGTGCCGCGGGGCCGTAAACCGTAAAATAACGGCAGACTGTGACATCAAGATCATAGAGGTATGAATAGGTGTAGCAGATGGCCTCGGCGCCTTTTTTGCTCGCGGCATAGGGTGAGATTGGCTCGTTGACCGGCAGGTCCTCTGTAAATGGTGTCGGCTGGCCCGCGTAGAGTGACGAGGTCGATGCCAGCACGAACTTTTTCAGCGACCGTTTGACCGCGAAATCAAGAAGGTTCAGAGTGCCGGTTGTGTTAGTGCTGAAATATACGAATGGATTGACCTTGCTGTAGCGGACACCGGCCCGGGCGGCAAGATTGATTATTCCTGTTACATCGCTGCCGGTCTCGATGCTCTCGAGTGCTGTGCGATCCTCGATGTCGATCCTGTGGAAACTGAACCGGTCGGCGCTTTCGAGTGTTTTCAGCCGGTATTCCTTAAGGCGGATATCGTAATAATCGTTCATATTATCGATGCCGATGACACGATAGCCTTTTTCGAGCAGACGCACAGCGGTTACCTGTCCGATGAGGCCCGCAACGCCGGTAACAATTACTGTTTTCATGGGGTTGTTACTGCGGATATCCGGGCTGCGCAGTATTGCCGCCAACAGCATTCCGGGCCCCGCAGCCCTTAATGTTATGATGTCAGAAACGTATAATTCACTTGTGTTTTTTGTAAATAAGTCATAGCTTTTACAGTATAAAAGATTGATTTCTTTTCGACAACTGATATTTGCATCCGTTTTTCGGCATATATACATCGTTTCATCTTTATTGAGAAGGACGGTTTAGCATAAGGATCCGGTATGTATTTTCAATGGATGGATGAAATCCCCTGGCTAAAAAAAATCAAGAATCGTGTCAATATACGCCACCGTCTGGGAGATATTTTCAGCTTTCTCCCGAAAACCGGAGCAGTCGCCAAACCGGACCGTCCGCACGGTATCAGCGTTATGATGCGGCTCAGGAACGAATCACGCTTTATCGAGGCGGCGATGCGTTCTCTTGCTCCTTTTGTGGAGCATTTCAGTATTATCGACAACGGTTCCACGGATGGTACACCTGATATTATACGCCGTGTCGCCGAAGAGCTCTCCCTCGATGTTACTCTCGAAATCCTGCCGACAGAGAATTTTCTCGAGGTTTGCGACAGCGCGCTTCACAATACGAAATACCGCTGGGTGCTAAGGTGGGATGGCGACATGATAGCCCGTACTCAGGGTGACAAAACGCTCGCACGTCTCAGGGAGTATCTCGATTCTCTCGATCCCGATGTCTTTTACGCGGTTTATTTTCCTCATGTGCGGCTCGAGGGTGATCTTCGTCATCAGGACCCTGATTACAAGCTTCATTATGAGGAATGGCTGTTCACGTACTCGCCGAAACTGTATCACAGCCCGACCGGACGTTTTCGTGAAACGATCTATCCGCTGTATTACAAACGCGTGTATGTATGGGATACATGGTCATTCCATATAGCCAGCCTTGATGATCCTGTCGCAACTGTTGTCAGGAAATACTGGGAGCCCTGGCGCATGCATGATGACGGCAAAACATATCCTTCTCTCAAGGACTACGCGGCGGCGCACATACTGGATGATTATGGGACCGAGTCACTCGAGGAAGCCGGGGCGCTTCATTGCCGGGAGCGATTCAGGCGGCTTGTTCCATACGATGAGGAAAAATACGGCGAATACCCTGAACTGATGCGGCCCTTCTTTGATTCAATCAATGAAAAAATTGTCTATCGTGATGGCAGTATTGCAGGGCGCAACGATATAATGGATACTCTCGACCGGATTGACGCTGAGAAAAATAAAACTTTGGTCGATGTTATCATGAGCACACGGGGCAGGAGGGACATACCTGTCGAGACCGTGAAACTGGTTCTCAAAGACAATTACCCCAATTTCCGGGTGATAGTTATCGACCAAAACGATGATCCTTTGTCCGAAATAGCCGAACTCGCTTCAGTTGAGGAAAAGCTTATCTACCTTGCCACTGATACGAGGGGGTTGCCCGCCGGCAGGAATGAGGGGCTGCGGCTTTCTAATGCGGAAATCGTAATTTTTATCGATGATGATGTTATTCCCTCGCCGGGATTTATCGAGGGGCATGTCAGGGCCTATATCCCCGGTAATGTCGGTGGGGCGGGCGGCAAGGTTATTGAACAGCGTCCCGAAGCCGACAAGCCCGCGGCTCCCGGAAGGATCGGACGTGTCAATTATTTCAGCGGCGATATCAACCGCGGTTTCACCTCGGACAAGTGGTGCGATATCGATGCGGCACAGGGCGCAAACATGTCGTTCAAGCGCGAAGAGCTTTTGGCGATTGGCGGCTTCGAATCCTCATACGGTGGCAGTTTCCTTTTCGAGGAAGCCGATGTTTTCTTCCGCCTCAAGGCTCGGGGCTGCCGTATCCGCTATACTCCCGAGGCAGAGCTTATCCATGTCGGCGCACCGAGCGGCGGCTGCCGTGTCGATGATATCACTCGTGCGGTTTACTGGTACAGCCATAACTATACCCTGCTGTTTTTAAGGCATTTTCCGTGTTATACATTTCCGACCTTTTTCACGATCCGTTTCGGAAAAATTGTCCGTGACAGCATCAGGCATTTCAGCTTTAAACCGTTCTTTGCCGGTATTCGCGGCTTTCTCAATGGTTACATGAGCTGGCGCCGTCTTGTGAGAAAGACCGGCCAGGCTGTTTAACCACTCAATTATTTCGAAAATCTTCCGGAAACACATGGATGCTCAATGAAAGCGTTATCATCAGGATTGATCATAAAGACAATTGTCGCGGCTGCGCTGTTCATGCAGCTTGGCCTTTGTGCGCTGTCCCATTATTCATGGCGTAATGATAATGAGGTTGCCACCGACAACAAGAGCTATGCCTGCTATACATTTAATCTCATGAGCGCGGGTGTTTTTTCTCATGAAACGGAATCGCCGCCTGCCGCCAGTATGCGGCGCGCTCCGGCCTATCCTGTTTATCTTGCCATGGTGATGTCGCTTGTTCCCGGATTGCGGGGGCAGTCTATCAATGACATTTTCATTGTCGATGGTGAGATGATGTATTTCAGGCGTAAAGCCGATATGATCCCGTTTTTCATAAATTCGCTTGTTCTGATCATCGCACTTGCCGCACTCAGTGCGGGAGTCGTCTGGAAACTCTGCGAGAGCCGTTATTATACAGTGGCGGCGTTCCTGTTTGTTTTGTTGGAGCCGTCATGGCACCGTCACCTTCATCCGACAGCTTTTTTTCGTAACGATCTCTTTGCCACGCTTCTTTTCACGATATTTTCGCTTTTACTTTACAAGGCTGTCAACAGGCCGCGTTTTCTGCCGTTTCTTGTCGCCGGCATGTTTCTCGGTCTGCTTGCCCTGACACGTGCAGTATTCCTCTATTTTTTGCCGCCTTTACTGGTTTTTATCTTTATCCAGATGCTCTTGGTCAGGATACCCATAAAGCGTAATATCACTATAACACTCTTTTTCCTTGCTGGCTGTTGTATCGTGGTCATGCCCTGGATGTTCCGGAATGCCCGCCTGTTCGATTATATGAAAATACGCACCGGGGGCGGAACTGTTCTTGGAATACGTGCCAATTACAACATGATGACGACGAAAGAATATTTTGCGTCATTTTTATACTGGAGCGGCAACACCGAACGTGCTTATTTCAGCCGTTTCCTCTTGCATACGATGTTTGACGAGAAAGACTATGCAATGCTAAGGCGTGATAATCCTGATGGCTATTATCAACGCGGTATGGCCGGTTTCAGCCTTGAAAAACAGGGTGTCGAAGGTGATGAAAAAGATGAGGCGCTATGTGATGAAAAACAGATCGGCGGCGGTGTCGGTTCGTTGCTCACGCATCCTTTCAGGCATTTACTCGTGACAGTTCCGATGATGTGGCGAGGCATGCAAGTTTCGAAAGTCCCGCTTTTCGGTGTGGCGCTTTTCTGCCTGTTTTTCCTGCTCGCGGCAGCTGCTGTGCTGCGTCGCCAGTGGGCGCTTTTTGCATTGCTCGTACCAGCGATATTTTCATTTTTCATGCACAGCCTTTTGACCCATAATATCACGCGGTATTCCATGCCTGTGATACCTGTTCTGTTCATTGCCGCGATGATTGTATTATGCCAATGGTCGGAAAAAAATAAGGATAGAGGGGTGGATAACATTTCGGACAGTTTCAGGAGAGATTGAACAAAAAACGGCAGTGGTATTTCAGAATATACTTGCAAAAAGCACGTCTGATCCATAGACTTGAAAAAGCGGCACTGCACTAAACACATGATAATGGCGGTAAATAAGTGAATAGTATACTGACTTCAGATAACAACACGCTTCTCAGCGTACCGGGCCCCGTAGCGAAAAATGTTTCGTTTGTCGTGCCCTGTTATAACGAGGAACCTTCGGTTCTCAGGGATCTCATTGCATCGTTCAAGGCGACATTCGACAGTCTCGATGACTTTGAATATGAGCTGATAATTGTCAACGATGGCTCCTCGAAATTCTCATATGACGATCCGCCTGAGGACAATGTTCGCCTGATCAACCATCGCATAAACAGGGGGTATGGGGCAAGCCTGGTTACCGGGATATCTCATGCGGTGAACGAGTGGATCGGCATCATTGACGCCGACGGCACCTATCCTGTCGAAAGCTTCCCCGAACTCCTGACTTATACCGGTGATTTTGACATGATTGTGGGCAAACGGAGCTGGAAGAATATTCAGCCGCTGCGCCGTCTGCCGAAATATATATTGACCCTGACCGCGAGTTTCCTCGCCGATTTCCCCATTCCCGATCTCAATTCCGGGATGCGCCTGTTCAAGAAAGAGATTGTCCGGAAATTCATCAAGGTCTTTCCCTCGCGATTTTCTTTCAGTTCGACTCTTACCATGGTCTGTATCGGCAGTTTCTACCGGATACATTTTGTCGATATCCCCTATTTCAAACGGATAGGATCGTCGAATATTCAGCCTATCAATGACACCATCCGCTTCTTCACGCTGATTTTCCGTCTGTCGTTGTACATGAATCCGTTGCGGTTTTTTGTCCCCTTGAGCGTGGTCAGTTTCGTCATTGCGATTCTCAGGACCCTGCGAGACATCATTGTCACTGGGCACATCGGCAATCTGGCGCTCATTCTGTTTCTTATGGCGTTCCAGATTTTCTTCTTCGGGCTCATTGCGGAAATCATCAATAAGAAATAAACGGTCCCATGAAAAAAATCCTCAGTGCACTGGCGTCGAAAACAGGTTTTCTGCTCGCCGTCCTTTCCATTGGATTCGTCGCATGGAAACTGTGGTCGGCCCGTGGAGATATCGCCGACTGGGAGCTTGGGCCGGGCCAGTTATTGCTCATTGCCGTTTCCATCCTGGTCTATACGCTCTGCTGTACCAGTCAGGCGGCCGCGTGGCATTTTCTCGTGCGGCTTTTTGGGGCGCTGCACCTGACATTTTTGCAGAGTTTCATGATCAACGCCAGAAGCCAACTCGCCAAGTATATTCCCGGTAACATTTTCCATTTTACCGGCCGTCATGTCATGGGAAAGAACGCTGGTATCGGTCATGCTGTTCTTGCGGCCGCCCTTGTCAGTGAGATCGCCGGGCTGATTACCGTGGCATTTCTTTTGATCGTCCTTGC
Organism: Candidatus Latescibacterota bacterium; assembly: GCA_963668435.2. GTDB lineage: Bacteria > Latescibacterota > Latescibacteria > Latescibacterales > Latescibacteraceae. The sequence continues at coordinate 544,006 of CAXXSC010000008.1, read as the reverse complement.
CCGTTTCGGTATTGATACACCTTCTTTGCTTGAACAATATCATATCCGCGAATTCAGCATTGGCGCGATCGTTATCGTTCTCGTCTTGCAGTTCATCCTGCCCCGTCGACTAGCAGGACGGGAACTTCCTGCGGCACATTATCGGTTTATCGTTTTTTCCAATTCTCTCTACGCCTTGTTTTTCCTCGTTATGAGCACTGCCTTCGGTCTGACTGTTTTTGCAGTCAGTGGTGGGGTGGTGCTGCCTTTCCATGTGTTGTTGTCGGTAACAGCCCTGTCCTGGCTTGCCGGATTTGTAACGCCGGGAGCACCAGCCGGTCTCGGTGTCCGCGACCTCGTTATGATGACCCTTCTTGGTGGCCATGTCAGTGAAACCGCGGCGCTTCTGTCCGTTGCGGTCTTTCGTATTGTCACAGTTGCTGGCGACACCGTATTTTTCCTCGAATCATTTCCCGTTGAAAGACTGTCGCGAAACAATAGCGGCAGCTGAATCTACAGCATTCCCAGCCACTCGTCCTGACTCTCCTGAATAAAATCTGCAGAGATTCATGAAATCGAGACAAATGAATGCCCGGAAAGAGTCTTTTCAGGTGGTTTCGGCACAGCGAATGGGTGTGTCCCAAAGGTGCGGCTGTTGTATGTGCTGATTATGAGAACATGTGTGAGGAGTGTTATCGAAGCCATTTGGGCTTTTTGCCGGCGGCGAGAAACTCGGCTTCAATACGTTCGTTTTCCTCTACGATCGGGATGGCGAGATTGAGCGCCACAAGGCACCAGAATGGTTCCATGATTCGCACAATGATAAACGTATTCGTACCTATTGCATGGACGAGAAGGCCCATGAAGGCACAAAAAGTCCCCTTGGTAAGAGCACTGTAGAGCGGATCTTCAGTATAGTTTTTCATATTTCGGTAGAGAAGCCTCCCCGTGGTGAAGAGTAGTAACAGGAACGCCGCCATGCCGATACTGCCGGTTTCGATAAGAACCCTGTGATACTGTGCATCGAGGAACATATAGCCGGTTACACCATAGCCGAGAACCGGATGTTTTCCGAAATCGCGCAAGGCTGATTTCATCGACCCCAACCGCGCGGCTGTCGAGGAATCGACATCGACATTGTAGACCTCACGGATATACTGCGCTTCTGCCTCGCTGAAAAGCGCTTCTCCCGGTTTTTTCTGAAAAGTATACAACGCGCGTTCAACAACCTCATCCGGCATAGTGAACGGTGCAAACATCAGCCCGGCAAGGAGGATGGCGATGAGCTTCTTTCTGTGGCCTTTCGTGTAAAAAATCTGGAAAATATACATGACGAAAAGAGAAAGCCATGATGATCGTGAAAGGGTGTAGAGAATTGCCACAAAAGCCAGAAACGCCATGAAAGCGAGGGCAATTTTCGTTTTTCTCGTTTTCATATGGAAGAAAACTGTGATATTCAGGCTGAGAAGGAGCATGAGGTAGCCGCCGAGTGTGTTTGGTTCGGCATCCTCACCCTCGAATGGTGCTGAAATCCTGCCGCCGCCGGGGATCTGGGCAAATCCAATAATAATAACGATAACATAGGTTATCATCAATGCGGCGACCAGCGTTTTGATATTGGTTCGAGAGTTGGTGAGGTTCAGTGTCATGAAGAAGACGACAAAATACTCCATGTATTTCAACACGAACATGATACCGGTGAATGGTGATTCCACGTTGCCGATCATGATTCCGTAGGAGGTGGAGATGACACAGGCGAAAACATAAAAGAAAATTGGTCTGTTCAGCTCGGTTTTGACTGCAAGGCCGACATCTTTTTTCAATGCCGAGGTGGTCAGCCAGGCAAATCCCATCACGACGAGCATGATGTCTTCAAGGCGGATTGTGAAACCGGAACCTGAAAGGTCGCGCTTGCCGATCTCAGGCGACAGGAGCATGCTGAAAATAACGACATACAGGGCAAGCTGGGGATTGAGGAAACCAAGGGCGAAAAATGCGGTTCCCACCACGGCTGCCATGGCCCAGAATGTCGACTGTGTGGCCATGATAAATGCAGCACCGAAACAGAGCAGGAAAAGCGCCAGGATGAAAAACAGATTCCTGATATTAAAGTCTGAATTTATGGCTCCGCCCATTACCGTATCCTTAAATGAAAATGAAAGTCAGCTTTAATATAAGAAAAAAAATGTAAGAAGGGGCTGTTTTCGACAGATTCGGGTTAAGATGTTAAAACCTGCGAGACTGCCGGTGCATATTTTTGGATTATTACTGCGGGATATGTTCATATTTCTCTGGTAATGGCCTTGACAGGATGGCAATATTTTCGGGAAGTGTCTTCAATCGGCGCACAATAATGTTAAGAATGCGAATAACACTTGATTCGCATCCGGCTATAATATATTCTTAACATCAGACAGAAATTTAAAACGACATAATACAACAGGAGGAAGTATGGCTGACAGTGGAAAGACAGAAAAACTGTTCGATCATCCCGATCTCGAAATCTACAAACCCATGAAAGTTACCTGGGTTGGTTTCATTGTCGCGTGGATTGTTGTTTTTGCGACTATTATCGGTACGTTGCTTCTCGCAAAAGTCGGCGCCTGAACTGGCCCCGCGACTTCCAGTTTCTGATGCGGCAGGTTTAACAGCCTGAAACGCCCAGCACTCTTTATGTAGAAAGGTTCTCGATGATCGGTCTTGACATACTCGATTTTGCTGTTCTTATCGCATACCTCTTACTGATTCTTGGTATCGGCCTCTGGTCGAGCAAGATGGTGAAAAACACCGGCGATTTTTTTCTGGCCGGACGGCGCATGGGTAAATTCATGACGGCCATGCTCAATTTCGGCACCGGCACTCACTCCGATCAGGCTGTGGGTGTGATCTCAAAAACATATTCAGTCGGTCTCGCAGGTATCTGGTACCAGTGGCTCTGGCTTCTCAAAACTCCGTTTGACTGGGTAATGGCCCCTATTTACCGCCGTCTCAGGGTCGTGACCTGCGCCGACTATTTCGGCAAACGTTATGACACGAATGTCGCCACACTGTACTCTGTGGTCGCCATTTTTGTGCTGATGCTCAATATGGGAACGATGCTCCTTGGTTCCAGCAGGATTGTCGAGGAGGTTACCGGTGGTCAGATTCCTTTTGCGGTATCCGTGATCGGTATGACCGTGCTCTTTGTCAGCTACGGCATGGCTGGCGGTTTTATGGCTGCCGCTCTTACCGATGTCCTTCAGGGTGTTCTCACCATTGTTCTCTCATTTATGCTTTTTCCTTTTGCTATTGTCAAGGTCGGCGGTTTCGCTGGCCTTCATGACAAACTCGCGCCGGAAATGTTCTCGATGTTCAATAAGGAGATCGGCCTCTTTTTCGTTGCCATGACCGTTCTCAACGGTATTGTGAATATTGCCACACAGCCGCATACGATCCCTATTTCCGTGGCGTGTAAGACTGAAATGGAAAGTCGTGTCGGTGTTACCTACGGTACCTATGTCAAGCGTGTCTGTACCGCTGCATGGGCGTTCACCGGTCTTACTGCTATCGTGCTTTTCCCGAATCTCGACAATCCCGATCATGCTTTCGGTGCTCTCGCCAGGGTGCTGTTGCCGTCCGGACTTGTCGGCCTTCTGCTCGCCAGCGTGCTTGCCGCGGTCCAGTCTTCCTGCGACGCGTTCATGGTGACTGCTTCGGGTATTTTCACGCGCAATATTTACAAGACCTATTTTGTTAAGAACGAGAAGGAAGCTCACTATCTCAAGGTCGGCCGAATCTTTTCGCTGATCGTTGTGGCAGGCGGCCTCTCTTTCGCATTTTTCCTGCCCGGTGTTGTCAAGGCGCTCGAGCTTTTCTGGCAGATACCGGCCCTCATGGGTATTCCGTTCTGGCTGGGTATTTTCTGGCGTCGTGCCAATCCCGCCTCCGCCTGGGTCAGTTTCCTCTCAGCCGCGACAACCTTTGTAGTGCTCGAGTTCGATCTGCTCGGTTTCGATGTCTCTCTACCGGTCCAGATGCTCTGCTACCTTACCGCGGGCCTTCTCGGCGGTGTCATCACCGGTTTTGTCACGAAACGTCAGGACTCGGAATTTCTCGATGCTTTCTTTGAAAATGTCACCCGCCCGGTTAATTCCGTCGAGGTGCTTGACAGCGACAATATGTAATTACTACATCTCATATTGATGAATCCGGCCCCCTCTTTAAGCAAATAACTGAAGAGGGGGCCCGTTCGTCCCCGGCGACAGTACAATTATCGTCGGTAAAGCAATGAAAGCCGAACGTGTGATTTCCCGCCTTGCCATACTGTTCCTGACCGCCTCCGTCACCGTGAATGCGTTCGCGGATGTCGGAAGCGATTCTCTTTATGAAACTGTTCCTCCCGAGTATACATGGACATCACCGGAAAAATTCTCCATTCTGACCACCAATGCGATACGTCTGGCTGTTGCCGCAAGTGACAGCGGCAGTGGAATCGATAAAGTGCTTTTCTACGCGTCATATTACGATTACACAGGTCAGATTGTCGACAGGCAAAAACTTGGTGAGGTTTACGAGCCGCCATACGAATTTCTCTGGAACTGTTCGCATATTCCGGATCAGGGAATACAGATTCTACGGATATACTGTGATGTCATTGACAAAGCCGGGAATGTGACGAGTCTTCCATCGGGAGATGGGGCCACTTCTGAGATGACTTTCGTTCTGGACCGCAACCCCCGTCTGAACAGCCAGACTTTGCGCTCCGGCAGGACAGGGCGCGATATTGTCATTGACGGCGATCTAAATGAGTGGGCTCCCAGTGACAGCATCCAGTTTTCCAATAATGACAACAGTATTGCCGTTTACTCAGCCTGGAATGATGAGTATCTCTTTTTCGGTTTCAATGTCGACGATAAAAGCGTTATAAGCCGTTTCGGTCCGGGAAGTTCTGATATCAGGGGAATGCCGCAGGAGGATATTGTCGAGGTCTATCTCGATCTTAAGCACGACCATGCACAAATACGGACTGAGCCGCATATCAGCTATCTCATGTCAGCCGCAGGGATGGTGTTCAAGCGGACGCAGGTATTCGACGGTGTCTCGCTGAAGCGAACGATGGATACCGATGTCGAGGCGGCGATCAGCATTGCCGGTACCCTGAATGAGGAGGAGGATATCGACTGCGGATACTGTGGTGAGCTGGCAATCCGATGGGATGATATCGGTGTCGATCCTGCCGCAATTGAGAACATGGGACTTGAAATATGGACAGATGACAAGGACTATCTCAATGGCGGGTTTTTCTATGCAGGCTGGTCAACAAGCGCCGGATGTCTCAACAATCCAAGTGAATGGGGCAATATCGTTTTTACCGGGAAACGAAAGCAGGCGTCTCTATGGATAATCATTCCCGTGATTGTCCTCCTTGTCTCAGCGGCAGGTATTGTATTGGCCTTTCTATGGAAAAAGCAGAACGAGGTTCCGTCAGCTGCCGCCGAAAAAGAGGATGATTATATTACGATCTCGAAACGGTTCATGGAACAGAATTATTCGGATGAGACGCTTTCACGGGCGAAAATTGCCGCATCGGTCAACCTGACCCCTTCGTATTTCGGGAAATACTTCTCAGACAAGACCGGCATGAATGTCACTGAATATCTCAAAATACTCAGGATAGGAAAAGCGAAAAAACTCCTGATTGAAACGGATAAGAATATTGCCGAAATCGCTTTCGAAGTTGGGTTCAGCAGTCAATCCTATTTCGGACGCAGTTTTAAAAAGTACGAAAAAATGACCCCGAAAAAATTCCGCAGCACCCATTCATCTGCCGAAAATGACCCAATTTTACAAAAAAAGCCCCAAAGTTACAAAACTTGAATGGCCTCTTTATAGAATAATACCGTCCCTTTTATGTAAATTTCTGACATGGAAGACTGTCGGAGATATTCATCTGAATTGAATGGTATCCGGCATGTCTGAAGAGGTTTGAAAAGCTTTTTTTCCCTATGCCAGGAAGTTCCCCCTTTTTGGCAAATCATGCTGCAGGAGGATGGTGACAGACTCACACACTGATGCCCTTCCTGCAGCATATTGTTTTAATCATGTTGATTCTGCTTGAATATATCTGTTGAATATTATATTCTGCTTAATATAATCCGATGATTTCATGTGAAAAGTGAAGGTGAAGGATGAAAGTACGCGCATTGAAACTGCATGATGTCTCCGTGGACGACTGGAGCGGGACAATTGAGGACCGTTTCGAATACGATGACTTCAAGGGCGATGATACACTTCGCAGAACCTGGATATCTTTTGATTGCGTTCTCTGTGAGGGAAACCGTGTCTATGTCGGCATAACCTCTTTTGATTCAGATATTTTCAGGGCCTGGGACCGTGAGAAAGGTGAATTTATCGATCTCGGTTTTTCACGGATCGCCGATCCTTTCGATGCGAAATTCCACCGTGCCCTGATCAAATCGGATGACGGCTGCATCTATGCCGCGATTGCGCTTCTCCATGATGTCGACAACTACTGGAATGCTCCCGGCGGTTCGGTTGTTCGTTTCGATCCCCGGACAGGTGATATCGCCAAAATCGGCATACCGGTGCCCCACACCTATATTCAGGGCATGGTGATCGATGAAAGCCGCCGTACTGCATACTGTCAGACTTTTACCCCCGAATATCTCGCCGCATTCGATCTCGACAGCCGGGAATCCCGCATTCTGGGGCTCACAGGCTCCGGTTTCGCAATGGGGCAGGGAGAGAATATCGTTCTTGACGACAAGGGACGTGTATGGGGCGGCTGGAGTGTCACGCGCGCCTGGCAGTCCAATGCCGGTGTCGACCAGTACCGTCTCTTCCGCTACAATCCCGATGAGGACAAAATTGAGTTTTTCCGTCACGGTCTGCCGCATCTTGACGGTGGCCCGGGTTATGCTCATATCGACGGTCTCATTGCCGCGCCAAACGGTAAGCTTTACTGCGGATCAGGTGAGGGCGGTCTTTTCCGAATCGATCCTGACAGCGCGGAGGTTGTCCTTCTCGGTGCGCCGGTACCTCCGGCAAGGATTGCGGCGTTTGCAGTCGGTAAGGATGGTTTTCTTTACGGTATTGGCGGACGATTTGGCAATGCCTCGCTGTTCAGGATGGACCTCGAAAGTGAGGAATACGAGCTGATCGGCAGAATTCGAGATACCGAAACCGGTGACTGCGCCTGGCAGATCCACGACATGGATATCAGCGAAGATGGTGTCATTTTTGCCGGTGAGAACGATAATCCAAACCGTTCGTCCTATCTCTGGGAAATACAATTATAAGATTACATGGCCGGGGGCTTGTCTCCGGCCTTTTCCATAGGCAGAGAATTCCTCGTACAGTCTGAAAATGATGAAACGGACTTGCCACGTGACTATCGACTGCTATATAACGCTGGGAACAGAACGCGAGACTGTCTATCCGGTGGAGAGACTTATTGACGATCTCGATTCCGCCAGTGTCGACAAGGCTGTTATCGCTCCCAGTGATCGTGAAATCGCGGTGCTGAACAGGAAGGGTAACAGTCGCATACTTGCCTCGGCAGCCGACTTTCCTGATCGTCTGATTCCCGCCTGCACGGTCAATCCGTGGTTTGGTGGCGAGGCTGTCGAAGAACTTCGCCATGCCGCGGGAGAGGGCGCGCAGATGTTCGTGCTCAATCCGGCTCTTCAGGGCTATCTTATCAACGATACTCTCACCGATCCTGTCATCGAGACTGCCGCTGAAACAGGTTTGCCGGTGTATGTTCATACCGGGTCCCACCTCTATGGCGCACCGTGGCAGCTCGTGGATACGGCGCTCCGTCACCCCGACGCCGTTTTTATCATGGGCCACTCGGGAGCGACAGACTATTGGAACGATGTGCCTGCCGCCGGATCATATTCTGACAATATCTATCTCGAAGGATCGTTTGCACGTCCATTCTCTTTCAAGAGCCATCTAGATGCCGCCGGTATCTGGCGGGGTATCATGGGCTCTGCCGCGCCGAGGAACAGCCTCGTTTTCGAATGGGAGCAGTACAGAAAGGAGCTGTCCGCAGCCGAATATGAGCCGGTATTCGGTGCAACGATAGCGTCGCTGCTTCCCGGAAAGGGGCAATGGCGATGATTGTCGATACGCATACCCACTGGGGCATTTGCTGGGAGGATCGCTATGGCAGCGATCCCTGTAACTGGCTCGCGGTTCTGGACCGTCACGGCATAGAAAAAGCCGTGCTCATGGGGCATCGCGGACTGACCCGTAATGCCGACATTGAAAAATCCAATGACATTGTCGCCGATACTGCGGCGAATTCAGGTGGCCGTCTCGTGCCGCTGGCGACTGTCCATCCCGATTTTGGCGAAAGCTGTATCCGCGAACTCGAACGCTGTCTCGATCAGCTCGGCATGGCCGGTGTCAAGCTTCATCCCTGGCTGCAGGGTATGTCAATGGCTCATCCGGTCATGGATGATATCGCCCGTATCTGCGGTGATCGCAATGTGCCAGTTGTTTTCCATGACGGGACTCCGGTTTATTCGATGAGCTGTCAGGTGGGCGGGCTGGCGCTAAAATTTCCCGAAACGACTTTCGTCCTCGGTCATGCCGGACTTCTGGAATGCTGGCGGAGTGCGCTTGCTTTTCTGAATCGTTGCAGCAATCTCTACTGTTCGCTGTGCGGACCGCATCTCGCCGCGATTCAGGAGATTTTAGACGGTGTCGATCACAGGCGGATCATGTGGGGCTCGGATTTCGGTTTCGGTTGGGCCGATCCGATAGAATACCGTCTCAATCTTATGGATCATGCCCTGCTGGAGGATAATTCACGTGAAATGATCATGAGCGGCAACGCAAAGCGCCTTTTTCATATTAGTGATGACAAGTGATTGAAAATAAATGATAATGGGGGGTGATCAGGAATGGCGAATCAAACGTTTTATATCAACTGGTCCATCGACTGTGAGGCAACTCAGCATTCGGTGAACGATGCCGGGCTCGGACGTCGTGGAGCAGGCGGCTATGCCGATATTCTCGACGAGCACGGGCTCAAAGGCACGTTCTTCATGATTCCGGGCGATGCCGAATCGGATCCGGCCCTGTATAACTCGATCAGGGAGCGCGGACACGAGATTGGATTGCATCTTCATCCGGGCGATGAGGGCTATTTTGAGTTCGCCGGTGTCATGGGGCCCGATGAACAGCGAGAGCTTATCGCAAAAGCGAAAAGCCGCTGGGCCGATGCGATCGGATTCGAGCCGTTATGCTTCTGTATGGGCTACGCTTCAGCGAACGACTACACTTATACCGCACTTGAGGACAACGGTTTTACACATGGCCAGGTGGGTCTTCCCGGCCGCCGTCTGCCGGAAACCGCCTGTGTCTGGGAGGGCGCGCCGCTCGATGTCCACTATGCGAACCGCTGGAACCGCCTTCTGCCCGGCACGATGGATTTCATCGATATTCCCCACACAGTCGATCTCGAGTCATACATGTGGGGCGGAAAACACCCGCAGGATCTCCGTGTGGAGCTTGTCGATGCCAAAAACCACTGGTACACGATCAACAAGGCTGTCATGCGGCAGCTGCACAACGATGCCGTTCCGGTCAAGGTCGTACGCGGCGTGACACATAACACCTTTGATTACAGTGATTCATCGAATTTCCGGCGCGAAACCCTGCTCGGCATGATCGGCGCGATCAAGCGGATTCTCGCTGACAAAGGCTGTGATCTTATTCCTGCGACCTGCGCCGATATCGCGGAAGCCTATCGCACAGCGGCACCGAAAGTCGATCCGAAAGATCGTTTGCAGCTCGACCGTCGAGGTTATGCGGGTAAAAAGACAGTGTAATACGTTGGCAAGTTTTCCATGATGTAAAGCGGAAATTTCATCGATATGACACGTTGAATCATTGACTAGTAGTATCCGATTTACACAAAAAACGGAGAAAGCCGTGCAATGACAGTTTTCCCCGAAAAGAAACCAATTTTATTTTCTAACTACTTTCGTACCTCGTGGTCGCGGTAGCGGGCGAAATAGAAAAGCTTGATATCGGATGTGCCGGTGTTGATGTTGCAGTGCGGTGTGTTGCCGTCGGGCGGGATCATGTAGGCGGTTCCCGGCGGCTGTTTACGAATCTGTTTGCCAAGGAAAGCGATACTGGTGCCGGTTACCTCGGCCCAGATCTCCTCGACACCCTCGACATGGCTGTGTGGATGGCCGATGGTCATGGGTGCGTGGGTAATAGTGATGACGTTTTCGAGTGTGCCGAGCCCGTCGTTGGTCTTGAAGAATCCCTTTTCGATGTGGCACCAGTGGACATCGGTCGAGACAATGGGCTGGGCGTTCTCGTCACGGACAAGGATATCTTTGTTGGGCTTGAACCCGTCAGGGATAGGCTCCGAAACGAGATACATGGTCAGGTCATCGCTGCCGCTGCTTTCCATAGTGAACTTGCAGTTCGCGGGGATAAGGACACAGATGCCGGGATAAAGGTCGGTTTTTACCTTACGGCCTTTCATCTTGCCGCTGCCCGAAAGGATGTAGATGATTTCCTGCTCGCCCTTGAGATTCGTGGGCTCGATGGCTTTTCCGGCAGGGAGTGTTGCATGCGTGAAACGGTTACAGAAACTGAGGACCGCGCCTTTTTTCGGTGGATTCAGCGGATCGCCCTCAGTGAAAATCGAACGCTCTTCGAGGGTGCCGTGCGTTATAAACGGTTCGGAATCCTGCCAGTTTGCGAAAAAGAGGTCGATGTTGGGATCGACACCGGGAGTGTAGGCGCGCCCGTCGAGTGTCTGGGCAATGGCTGTGCCGCTCATGAGAATGCTGAGGGCAAGAATTGCAAGCGCAATTTTTTTCATCGTTGTAACTCCTTGTCAGTTGCCAGGTTGTTTTGAATAGAGATAATGTAGGAAAAAGAGTTCATACGAACAAGATTATTTCAACAGTTTTGCACGACGGTTCCAGATCGAAAAGCAGATGACTCGTTACTGATATATCGACTATGACAGTATGTGATGCATTCGGAAAAGGGAAGGATTGTGACATGGAAAAACGCGAAGTGCCATATCTCGCCATGGGAGGTCAGTATGGCGAGGATGATGTCAGGGCGGCAGGTGCTGTGATCGAGGCCGCCGCGGGGCCGAACGGCAATTTTTTTCCACTGCCCGAAGAAAACGATTTTCAGACAGCGTTTGCTGAACACGAGGGCGCCGGGAAAGCAGTAGCGGTCAATTCTGCCGGGACAGCGCTCGATCTCTGTATGATGGCTCTCGGCATTGGCGAGGGAGACGAGGTTATCACCACGCCCCTGACCTTTGTCTGCTCGGCGACTACGGCGATGGCTCGTGGCGCGAAAGTCGTTTTCGCCGATATCGATCCCTTGACACTCAATCTCGATCCCGTCTCGGTAGAATCGAAAATAACCGCGCGTACGAAAGCGATCATTCCCGTTCATTTCTCGGGGCTTGCCTGTGACTGCGATGCTTTTGACCGTATTGCGGAAAAACATGGCGTTGACATCATATACGATGCCGCGCATGCCGTTTCAACCCGCTCTAAAGGCCAGCCGATTGGCGGCAGGGGCAGAGCCGCCTGTTACAGTTTTCAGTCCAACAAGAACATGACCACGCTCGGCGAGGGCGGTGCGGTGACCACAAACGATGACGATTTTGCCGAGACAGTCCGCCAGATGAAAACGTTCGGCTTTATTTACGGCCGTCCAACCCGGGTTGTTCGGATTGGCTTCAATTACCGCATGACCAAGCCTCAGTTGGCTGTCGGCATAAATCAGCTTTGCAGGATCGACAGTATCATTGCGAAAAAGCGGGCGAATTTCATTGCCATGAACGAGGCGCTGGCTTCGATTGACGAGATCATTCCCGCACCCGGTGTTGATGGCGATCACGGTTCGCTCATGCATGTGGTCAGGCTCGATACCGATCAAGTTTCTTTTTCCCGCGATGAACTCATGGCGGCGCTTCGTGATGAGTGGGGGGTGGGCACAGTCCTGCATTATCCACCTGCCTGGAGTTGGGAGGTCATGCAGGAGGCCGGTTACAGTTCCGAAGGCTGCCCTGAGGCGGAAAAAGCCTGTAATCAGGTGATGAGCCTTCCTGTTTTCGCGCAGAGCACGGAAGATGATATCAGCTATATCGCGTATGCACTCCGCGAAACGATTGCATCATTGCGGAATAAATAATAGACTGAAATTGGGTCGAAGTTGTTCATGCACCAAAGGGAGATGAGAATTATCATTGAAATGTAAATGAGAGGGAATGCTGCCGGGATGTGAATATCCCGGCGCCTTCGCGGTGGAGAGTGTTATGCAAGAGATCAAACATCTTCAGCCGATAGACTTCGCGGTAATCGCGGCTTATTTCGTGATCATTATTGCGATCGGCACTTATTTCGCCCGCTACATCCGTAAGGCAAAGGATTATTTTACCGCCGGTTCGAACATTCCGTGGTGGCTCGCCGCGATATCGTTCTGGATGGCAACATTTTCATCTCTCGGTTTTGTCACCTATTCCGAGCTTGGCTACAAGTACGGTATGACATCGCTGACACTATACTGTATAACGGTTCCCGGTATGCTGATCGGCGGCTGGCTTTTTGTAGGGAAATGGCGGCGGGCCCGTCAGATGAGCCCCATCGGCTTTGTGGAAACGCGTTTTTCGCCCTCGCTCAAGCAGGTCTTTGTCTGGACCGGTTTCCCGCTTCGCATGGCAGACAACGCGATCAGGATTTACGCTACCTCGATTTTCCTCTCTGCGGCGCTTGCCAGCGAGACACTCACCATGACAAGGATAATCTGGCTGACCGGAGCGATAACTATCGCCTATTCATTCATGGGAGGCCAATGGGCGGTCATTGTCACCGATTTTGTCCAGTTCATCATTCTCTGTCTTGCGGTGCTGACCGTTTTCCCGCTGGCAATTAAGGCGGTTAACGACGGTGGCGGATTCTTTTCACGGGTGCCCGAGGGCTTCCTGCAGCCGCTTCAACCGCCCTACGACGCATACCAGATAGTCACCTGGATCGTACTTGCCTTTTTCAGTTTCCATGCTGGTTGGGCCATGATACAGAAATACAACTGTGTCAAAAGCGAGAAGGATGCCATGCGGGTGGTTTATGCGGTCGCCGCCTGGAGCATTATCGGGCCGATTATTTTCTACATTCCCGCCATGATCTCGCGCGTGGTTCACCCCGGGCTGGAAAATCCCCGTTTCGCCTATGCCGTAATCAGCTTTTCCGTTCTGCCGGTGGGCATGATGGGGGTCATGATCGCCGCGATTTTCTCCGCGACACTCTCGACCCTGTCCAATGAGTTCACCATGCTGTCAAGCGTGCTCACCAACGATTTTTACGCGAAAAAAATCAATACCGGCGCCGATGAAACACATCTTGTACGGATCGGACGGCTCAATTCCATCATAATCGGGATTTTGACCATTCTGCTCGCGATTGGGCTGCAGTATGTCAAGGGCATGAACCTGTTCGATATCATGGTCAAAGCCTATACCGCGTTCGCTCCGGCGATCATGGTGCCTCTGCTCGGCGGCATCCTGTTCCGGCGGCTGAACTCGAAAGGCACCATGACCGGTATAATCGCGGGATTTGTATCAGGATCGGTCCTGTTGGTTTTAAACATCATTCTTGTGGGCATATTCCGCGAAAGTTTTGTTGAAAATCCCCGCTTGAACTACTGGCTCAACCAGGGCTGGACCTCAACCTCCATCATTATTAATTTCGGCATGTCCATTCTCGGCTGCTGGATTGGCAGTGTCAGCAGAGAAACACCGTCTGAAGAAAAACAGCGGATCGAGGCGTTTTTCACCCAGCTTGAAACGCCCTATGTCACTGAAAAGTCCAGCGGTGCCGACTCTCCGTTTCCTGTTATCGGTGCAGTGGTCATGCTGATGGGCGCCGGGATGACCGTTATCGCATTTATTGTCAGGGCGCTGTATCATAACAGCGCATGGTTCGGGCTTGACCTTGCTGCCGCGATGGTGCTCCTCGTTACCGGTCTGTTGATCTGGCTGGCATCGAGGAAAAGAGAACATGAGCCACAGAGAAATATGGATTGAATCTAAATGTGATCTTTAAGATAGTATTATACAGGGAATCTTGAATCTTGAATCGTATGTAACGAGGTGATTAATGCCAGATGATCTGAAATGGCTGCTTGTCGGCGCGGGTGATATTGCCCGGAAACGGGTCGCTCCCGCACTTGCCGGGACTGACAGCTCCAGGCTCTATGCTGTCTGTGACAATGTTGTGAAACGAGCCCGTGAAATAGGTGGGGAATTCGGTTCCGAAAGCATCTTTACGGATTATTCCGAGGCGCTGAAAAACGATGCTGTCGATGCCGTGTATATCGCCACACCGGTTGGACTGCATGTCCCGATGGCGATTCAGGCACTCGAGGCCGGAAAACATGTTCTGGTGGAAAAACCACTCGGTCTGACCGCAAAGGAGGCCGCCCTTGCAGTTGAAAAAGAGAAGGAGACTCCTCTGGTGACAGGCTGTGCCTATTACCGCCGTTTCTATCCGGGTTACCGGATGCTCAGGGACATGCTGGCGGAGGGTGAGTTCGGCAAGATCGTTCTCGTGCGGATGGCGTATTTTTCCAATTTCGATCCTGATCCCGATGATCCGAAATACTGGCGTGTTGTCCGTTCGAAATCCGGCGGCGGCCCCATTTCGGACATGGGAACGCATATGTTCGATGCCATAATCGGGCTTCTCGGACTGCCGGAAAGCGTGCAGGCAATGACTGCGACAATCGACCGTGACTGGGATGTTGAGGACAGTTCCTCGATACTGATGCGTCTCGAAGGCGGCGCGCAGGTGACCGCCAGTTTCCACTGGAACTCAAAGACCTGGGTGCACATGTTCGAGATTGTGGGCACCGAGGCGAAAGTGCTCTGGCAGCCCTATGACAGCGGGAAGATTGTCAAGACAGTCGGCCGTAATGTCGAGGAAATAGAGCTTCCGCCAGCCGCAAATGTCCATCAGCCGCTTGTCGGGGATTTCGTCGAGGCTGTCCGTGAAGGGCGCAGGGCTCAGGTGACATTTGAGGAGGCCGCGAAAACGAATGTTCTTGTCGACGCTGTCTACCGTGCCGCTGAAAAACATTGCGAGGTATGCCTGTGAGCGAAACCATTGTTTTCGAGCCGCGCCCGGAGAATATGTTCGAACGGCATATCCTGGAATATTTCGAGCGCTCGCGGGATCTGTGCCCGAAAATCGAGGCTATTTACGGCAAATGGCGTTTTGAGGATCTGATACCTGGAATGTCCGATTTCGATACGCGTTTCCTTGTCTCGTCTGACACCGATGCCGCGGACTGGGTCAGGATGTCGAAAGCTGTCGGGCGTGTTCATACCGAAATATGCCGTGAATATCCTGACCGGGCCCGTCTGCTCGAACACCTGCCGGGCATCAATCTCTCCTGGCGAGAGATCAAGGATCCCCGTTTCTATTATCCCGAATTTCACCAGTGGACAGGCTATTTCGGCAATTCTGCTAAAAGAGATCATCTCGCCGGGCATCTTGCCTCGATCCCATGGAGCGAAAGCGACGAGCTGTTCAATCTCAGGAAATTCGCCCTCTATTTCACACCCTACAACCGTTCGATAGATCCGCCGATCAACCTCGGGCCTTTCGAGAGCAAATACCCGCTGCACAGCCGCTTCATGCACTATTTCTGCCCTCCGCTCCAGTGTGCTGTCAGTCTCATTGAGCGCCGCATGATCCTCGGCAAGGCGGAAAGTTTCAGGCTCGCCCGTGATATTTTCCCCAATCCCGATTGTATCGATATGATTTTTGACGCCATTGACCGCCATTATGAGCTGCCGTCGTATTATGTCGAGCCGCGCCTGAGCGAAATAGAGGATATGCTTTACAGCTATTTGAAGGTGGCTTTCAGGGTCATTCAGCCTGGAATCACGGTTGCCGATGTTTCACCGGAGGACAGCTCCGCCGATCTCAAGGCGAAACTGGCAGCTGTGGGGAGCGATCATTTCGGGCGTTTTTACGAGGGTGCGAAATTTTGCCGTCTTATGATGGGGCGGCTTCTTTTCTATGCCGAGGACATTCCCCATTTCGACAGCTCATGGCTGATCGAGCATGAGCTCGGTCGCATCAGAAAGCTCTTTTACGAAACGACGTTCGGCGCTTTCGGCCATATTGCCTGGAAAGAGAAGCTTTCTCCCGAAGAGGTGCTCGAACGTGCGAAAGTCGATTTTCTCGGGCCGGACGAATACCGCGCGGTCAGACAGTTTGCAGGAATTTTCAACGATCCATACGGCTCTGCGGGCATCAAGGTGTTTGCGGTTCGTGTTGCGGAGGCTATGGGCGCATTCCAGATGGTGCTGGAAAAACTGAGCCTTATTGCCCGGAAGATAGCGGAGTGACCCTGTGAAAAGATATAATAGCCACAGGGATCACAATATAACAAGATTTGTGCAACACGGACTTAAGCAACGAATTTAGCCGTTTTTTCTCTGTGATCTCTGTGATCACCGTGTGCTCTGTGGCTATTGTATCTCAACTTCCCGTCATTACCGGTTCCAGATGCGTTCCGGCCGCTCAGTCTCGATGAGATTGAGGAAGAGCTTTTTCACGACAGCGGTTTGTGCTGCCTCCGACTCAAGCCCCGGAAGCATGTCCAGTGTGCAGAGAAAGACCTGGCCGTTACCGACAGGAACACGGGTGAGTGCCGTGACAATGTCTTTTCTGCACTCCGAGGCCAGCGCGACAATCAGTTCGTTGCCGGTCCGGTCTATATCGAGTCCCCGGATACGGCCCTTGTAGAAAGCCTGATACTCCCAGTTCATGCCCTGTGCCTCGGGAAGCCCGTTGAGGTAGGGGCTTTCCCCGACAATAAAACGGCCGTCGGTGCCCCAGTCAACTGTCCGCTTATAGTAGAGTGAGGGGTGACGGTAGATGTTGTCCATAACCTCGCCCGCCCAGCGTTCAGCCTGATCGAGAATGATCACCGTGGCGCCGTTTACAGCACGGTCCATCACCGCGTTGACATAGCGGCTTCTGTGGGATTTTCTGCCGTATTCATCGAAATCGTGCTTGCCGATGACAATGAGATCGAGATCGGGCATATCCGGCGAGAATGTTTTCATCTCCATGCCGCGAGTCGCCGCCAGGAAATCGCTGACGATGCCGCTGTCATCGATCACAGCCGCTGTGCCCTTAAATCCCGCCCCGTTGCTGTAATCAGCCACGAACGCTTCATCGAAACCATCCGTAACAGCAGTATCCTTGTTTGTCAGCAGGGCTGTGACACGATAATAGCCGGGATCGTTCATTTTCGGGAGAGTGATGCCCTCGACCAGCAGCTGTCCGAACTCCTCGCCGCCGAGGATATTCACTGGATAGTCCCGCGAAAAGAGGATGTCATCGTTCGGTGAAACGAACTGGACTGTCAGTGTGTGTTTGCCGTGCACGTTCTTCTCGTTCACAATGTAGATATCGGCGGTTGGTGCAGCCCCGGTGGGAAATACCTTGTCACGGAGCTTGACCGCAAGATAGAGCGGCTGCGCGTAATGGGAGAGTATTGACGTGTCGGCGCTGGGATAGCGGTAGACACTCACGATGTCCTCCGACGTTGTCGGCGCAGCCCATCCGTTGAGATTGTAAGCATCGCCGATATTACCGATACGGACATTTTCCAGGATACGTCCATGGAAATAATGAAGGTTGCGGCCCATGCTCATCGTGAGATCATCAACCGTGGGGAACGCCGACCTGAATCCGCTTTCATCGAGGAAACGCTCGTAACTGTCGTACCAGCCGATGAGCTCCTGTTCACGCCAGCCTGTCGCGCCGTAGCTTTCGGCCTCCTCCTTTATCTTCTGAAGTCGCATCATGGTGCCCCACTGGCCCTCTTCGCCCCAGAAAATGATTTCACTTTTGTCCAGACGCTGGAGGGAGTCCTCTGGCGCGACACTTGTCGCCGAATTGATCACGCCCCTGAGGAAGAACTCCGGATTGTTATAGCACTCGTCGATATAGCCTGGGAACCTGAACCAGTGATGCTGGTCGAACCATGTGTAGTGAAAACGATCGTCGAAAGGTAGCACATGGAGCTTGTATGGATCGTTTTCGATACGTTCGGTGTTGGCAACACCCTTGTCGCGGTTACGGTCGCTGTTGTAGGTGACAATCCGTCCCGGATCGAGCTCCTGAATCATGCGGATATTGGCGATATCGTCATCATCCGGCGGTGATCCTGCCTCGTTTTTGAGGTTGTAAATCACCATCGAGGGCGAGCTTCTTTCACGCATCACCATACGGCGTAGCTTTTCCCGACGCCATGCACGTGTCAGTTCGTTCGTGCCCGGCTCACAGCGGTAACCGCTCGGTTCTTCGTAGGTGAGGAATCCATGTTCCTCGCAGGCATAGGTCACTGCTTTTGGCCCGATTGCCCGATGGTAGAGCATGGTGTTGTAGCCGAGCTCTTTCATAGCGGCGATCTCTCGCTCGACCATGTCCTCGCCGGGGAAAATACCGTTTTTCGGCCAGTAGCCGCGTGTCATGGCACAGAACATGAAAACACGGTCGCCGTTCAGGTAGAACCGCCGGTCGCCGCCTTTATCCGCCGCTGTGAAATGGCGGAATCCGAAACGCTGCTCATCGCCGTCCATCATGCTCATATCCGCGCTCATGAATGCCGCGGAGGCGATATAAAGGTTCGGTTCGCCGATACTCCAGAGTTTCGGACGGCCTACTTTTACCTTGAGATTCTGGGTTGTCGTGCCGGGAGGAACGCTCACTCGTACTTTTTTCCGCCAGACTATCTCGGTCGGGCGCTGCCACTCGTGGATGACCAGCATGAGTTCGCCGTTGACCTTGCTGCCGCTTTCGTTGTCCAGGGTGACAAAAACTTCGACCTCTTTGGGCTTCGGCTTGTTCTCGACATAGATATCACTGATGCTCACAGGATCTGTGGCCCTGAGGAATACCCTGCCGGTGATGCCGCCGAAACCATGTACTGCGGGAACATCGTTCTTGTCCCAGCGGTAGACATCGTTGTCGTTCCAGTTGAAATTACCGACCGGGTCCGTGATACGGATATCCAGCCTGTTATGGCCGTCGAAATTGACCGCTTCGGTGATATCGACCTCGAACGGTGTGTTCCCGATAACATCATAACCGGCAAGCTTCTCGTTGACAAATATTTCGGCACGGAGGTTCACCGATTCGAAAGCGAGGGTGATCCGCTTGGTATTGAGCGAGGGATTGAGCTCGAATTCAGTGCTCCACCACGAGACTCCACGGTAGTCGCCCGCCGTTCCTATCGGATTGCCGTTTGCTCCCCAGAAATGCTCCTCGACAGTTCCGGGAACGGCCACTTGTTTTCCGTCGACATCGTCGAACTCATCCCAGCCGCAGCTGGGCGGATTCCACGGTACTTTTGTCATATCGACCGGCGGCAGGTAGATGTCATCGTTTTGCCATTCGGCCCTTTCATCGAGCCAGAGACGCCAGCCCTCACCGGACAGTTCGATCTCGTAACGTCCCGGTTTCGCTGCGGCATCTGCCTGCGGGGTTGAGGCTGTAAGAATCAAGGGCAGGATCAGCAGCAGACGGTATATATTTTTCATGATAACCTCTCGTATTTGATTGACAGTCACTGAATCGCAATATATCTGCGCCTGATCTGCCGCGCCACAATAAAAAAGGGCGGTACAATGACCGCCCCGGCAATAATCAGAAAACGTTTAGCCGAAAAATACCGGCGGGTGAGATCCGATGCCGTTGAAATTACCGATCCCGCAGCTGTGCCGTGTAAGCCTGTGGTAATCGCGGACACGTTCCACACCTTTCTCACTGAGGATATAGACTGGGATACGGTCCATGTCGTTTTCACCCAGGCCGCGTTCTTTTGCCATCCTGAGATAGGGCATTTCACGCGGTTCCTGTCCCATGAGATAGGAGGTGACCGCGTCAACCGCCACTGTCGACCTGCCGACAGTCACGAAATCGCCATGAACACCGCCGCCAGCGCCGCGTGCAATTGTGCCCTCGACCATGTTGACCATCGGCTGTGGGAGTGCCTCGACGATATCGAGCATACGCTGTGCCCATATCTCGGTCCAGAACAGGCGGGTGTCGGCGATATCCATGCAGCTGTTGAGCGCCGTGTCGCGGTCTTCTTTCGATTTGGCGTCACGGTATTTGCCGAGCGCTTTTTCAAAAGCACTCCAGCCGCCGGCTTTGCGGTAGGTTTTGTAGAATCCGCCTGCATCCCAGTGCTGGTAGCCCATCTGAGCGTGTCGCAGGTAGGATTTTTCGATGGCCTGACGGTAGTCCGCATTGAAATGTTTCATAAGGCTGGCCCGCCACATGTCCATGCTTGTCCAGGCGTCGCAGATATGACCGTAGCCGCGCGGCATGACACCCTGTATGTTCTTGATCGTCAGTGTCGTGTGCCCGACCTTGTGATCGTGGGCGTGGGCCATATTGATGAACGATGTGCCTTTTTCATACACCGGCTTATAGGTGCAGAACTTACGTTGTACGAGGCCGTTGGGATTCTCGTGCCAGACAAGGTCGCGTCTGCGGTAATTCCTGAAATACTGGACATGTGCCTCGAGCAGCGGGAAATTGTGCTCGTACAGAAGATCGCCGAAACCGCTGTCAACCACATGATTGTGGCGAAGTGCGCCGCGTGCGCCGATAGCGAGATTGCTGTTGCCGATATCCCTGAGACCGTCGACAAATCCGGCAACGAAAAACGGGTGTACTATACCTGTGTGAGTCTCGGTGACAGGCCGGTCTTTTCTGAGACCGCCGACCAGGTTGGGTTTGATGAACGTGCAGCCTTTTTTGTCGCTTCCTTTGCGGAAAACGAGCCCGGAAACACGCCGTCCGAATCGCTCGAACTGGTCAGGCATGGGCTTCCAGCCGCCTTTTTCGTTGCGTTCGGCCTTCGTGTTGCCGTAAATAATGAATACTGCATCGGGATTGTCGAGTATCTCCTCGCGGAGTACAGGCGGGACATTGCCCTTGCGGCCTTTTTTCAAAATTTTAACAACATCGCCGATGCCGAGGCCGGTGCTTTCAAGCGGACGGTCCGGTTCATAGGATACGTCACGACGGTGAGCTGTCTGGGCGAGTGTATCACCAGCCACGGCGGCCGTCATAGCGGTCCCGGCGGCAGTCAGGAGAAAATCTCGGCGTTTCATGCTTGTATGTCCTTTTATCGGGTTTATCTCATTTGATAAGCTGGGCTTCCTATAAAAATACAGTACTTTCCGGCCAGTACAAAGCATAATATGAAAAATGCGCTTGCAGGTTTGCATTCCAATCGCTTACATAGAATAAGAGTCTTTAACGGTGATTTAGTTCCGGTTTAGGGAATTGAAAGGGGCTTATAATGACAAAACGTCGCGAGTTTGTTCTCAAGAGCGGTCACATCGGTATGGCTGCTGTTCTTGCTTCGAGAAAGGCTCCTGTTTTTGCGCAGGACATGAAAAAGGTTAAAATTGGCCAGCTCGGCCTCGGCTCGCACAATTTTACAGCTCGTTTCAGAAATCCGGCTGAAAAGTATCGTGATAGTATCAAATGCCGCCCTTATGCTGTCTGGGATGATGTCCCGGGTGTGGCTGAAAAAATGAAAGAACGTTTGGGCTTTGAAAAGGCTGTACGTGATCCGGAGGAATTGGTCAGGGAATCCGATGTCGTACATGTTGAGCACGCCGATACGCGAAAAGTCCTCGATCTGGCACGGCCCGCACTCGAAGCCGGTAAGCCGGTGTTCATAAACAGGCCGTTCGCGTCCTCCATTGCCGATGCCGAGGAAATAGTCCGTCTGGCACGTGCGCATGATGCTCCCCTCATGTGTGCATCCTCACTGGAGTTCCAGCCGGAGATTTCGGAAATAAAAGAGTTTGTTCGTGAGAAGGGGCCGGTAAGGGCCTATTCGGCTTATTGCCCGGAACCCTTTTTCACCTGGATGTTTCCCCATGTGATCAATTTTGCCCATGCGGCAGTTGGCGGCGGTATAGATACGGCCATGTTTTCCGGTGATTTCATTCTCGAGATGGGAAATATAAGTGTCAAAGACGGCAAATTTGTCGACACAGACCGTCCCTACGGCCATGCGGTCAGCGTACTCACCCACAAATCACGGAACGGCCAGCCGCCGATTATCGGTATGAACCACATCGGACAGGCGCCGGGACCTTACAATATCTATGTCTATGCCTATGAGGAAAGCAGGAATTTCGTTTGCGGCGCGGAACTGAATGTCCCGAACATTTTCGAACCAATGTTTCTGACTCTCAACGATTTCTACGTTAATCGAAAGCCGCCGAGGCCGTATGAGGCCATTCTTGAACAGCATAGGGCGCTTGTCGCAACCAATCTGTCACGTCTTGCAGGAAAGCCTGTACAGCTCGACTCGCTTACAGGCAAGGATTCTCTTCCTTACCATGATTCGATCCGTAACTATGTCCTGCGTTCTTATCGGACATGACAGAAAAGACTGGGGGAGCATAAAACAGCTGATAGCTTATTAACAGTTAATGAATAAAAAAGCTCCGGAATCAAGAAGGAGAAAGAGGATTCCGGAGCTTTCGGGAAAAAAGAAACTCAATTATACAAGAATGCAGGGGATCAGCTCAATCCGCATGCGCCTCCTGAGCAGCAGCCTCCTGCCGGACAACTCGAGACCGGCGCAGAGGACCTTCCGGGAGCCATCGATACCGCGAAACCCGAGAAGAGCTTTTCGAGATTTGGCGAGCCGCATTTCTTACATTCAACATCTGTATCGCCAGACATAACGAGGATTTCGGAAATTTCACCACAGTCTTTGCATTTATACTCATAAAGAGCCATATTGAACCTCCGTTAATATTAATAGTTCGGATTTTCTGATCACTTTTGATAGTATAATAGATAAATAGCTATATGTCAAGATAAAATTTGAGGGATTGTATGAAACCATTTGCTGTCATGATTGCCTGTCTGTTTGTCTGTACTGCTTTAATGCCTGTATTTGAAGTGAATTGTGAAGATTTTGACTGTACTGTTGAGGCGATACGCATCCATAGTGATATCATGAACCGTTTTTTCGACAGCGGTACCCGGCAGGTGAAGACGCGCCTTAAGGGTGGTGATGTGCTCGAGGACTGCACACTCTACGGCGGCTTTTATCTCGCCTGTCTCTGTGACGCGTATGCCGCCAGTGGCGAGAAAAGCCTGGCGTCTGACGCGCGAAATATGTATGAAGGGCTCAAGCTGAATCTCGAGATTGCCGGTATCCCCGGTTTTCTGGCGCGGGGGAGGAATGCTGACGACAGTTATCGCGGCGACCCGTCGGTGGACCAGTATACGGCGCTGATATACTCTTTCTGGCGTTTCTATTACAGCGGGCTTGCCACAGAGGATGATAAGGCGTACATTCGGAGGTCTATGAACGATATCCTCAGCCGTTTCGAGGCGGCGCAGTGGCGGATTACGAAAGAAAACGGAGAGCTTGTGACCTGGTGGCGGCTGAATGCGGAAGAGGTGACCCGTGCCGACCGGTTTCTCGCCTTTCTGCTGGCCGCCCATGACATTACCGGGAATGATCACTGGTTAGATGTTTACAATGAGAAACTCCCGCAGCTTCTGGAGCATTGCTCGGGATACGAGGGGCTTGAAAGCTGGGTGCTCATTCAGTCCCAGGTCTGCCTTGTCATGCTTTCCAAGTTGGAAAAACGGCCTGATATTCGCGATGTCTATGTCAAGGGGATGGCGGAGTGCGGCAGGATATCCGAGGAGCAGCTGACATGGTATCGCTATATGCCGGAGCCGGATTCACCGGAGAGAATGCTGTCGAATTTTTATGACACACCGCCGATTTTCACCTGGACGGTGAGAGATCCGATAGAGGCGGCCGCGGTCATGCTGATGAGCGAGGTGCCTTCTTTCAGGAAAGCGGCAACTCAGGCGCTCAAATCATTTTCCAAGCGTTACCGTCTGGATCTCATCAGCATGAATGTTGCGGTGGTTCCGTGGGAATGGGGCCTCTGGCTCGCGGCAGCCAAAGGCCGGTAGCATATTCCCGGAACATTGTTTTGCTATAGGTAACAGCGTATTCGGAAATGATCAGACTTTGAAAACTTTCTGGGCGATTCCCAGGATTTCATCAGGGTTGAAAGGCTTGGTTATGTAGAGGTTGGCGCCGACCTCATTGCCTTTTTCCCGGTCGAACTCCTGTCCTTTTGCCGTGAGAAGCACGATGTTTATATTCGGAATTTTCAACTCATTCTTGACTTCGTTGCAGACATCGAAGCCGTTCTTTTCCGGCATCATGACGTCGAGAAAAACCAGCTCCGGTTTTTCTTCCTGAATAATTCTCAATGCAGAGGCGCCGTCACCGGCTGTCATAAGATCGATTCCCTCGTCTTCCATATCCTCGAGTGTCTGTTCGAGTAGAAGCCTGATGTGCGGTTCATCGTCGACTATGAGAATTGTCGGCATTTATTCCTCCTTGAATAGCGCCGGATATTTCCGGAATACATGAAAAAATGTTTTTACAATGTCTGGATCGAACTGTGTTCCCATATTTCTCTTGAGCTGTTCCAGGGCGTGCACCTGGTTGAGCCCTTTCCTGTAGGGTCTGTCCGATGTGATAGCGTCGAAACTGTCGGCGACAGCGATGATCCGGGCCATGACATGTATCGAGTAACCGGAGAGACCGTCGGGATAACCCATGCCGTCGAAGCGCTCGTGATGATGGCGGATTGCCGGACGGACATCATCGAGCTGTTTGATGTTTTTTACAAGGTCCTCGCCGTATGCGGGGTGTTTCCTGTAGAGATTGAATTCGGCCTTGGTCAATGAGTCGTGTTTGTTGAGAATATTGTCCGGAATGCCGATTTTCCCTATATCATGCAGGATCGCAGCAATCTGAAGTTTTTTAAGGTCGCTCCGTTTCATACCCATTTCCCTGCCGATAGCCGTGCTGTATTCCATCACCCGTTTTGTATGTTTGCCGGTATATGGGTCACGCTTGCCGATCGCCATTGCAAGTCCGTAAACGGTTGATATAAACGTACTGTGAAGATCCTCGTACAGACGGGCATTCTCGATTGCGACCGCGGTCTGGAATGCCATTGCCGAGAGAAGTTTCAGGTCCTCCGAACGATATGCGTGCTTGTCGACAGTGCTGACATTGATGAGCCCGATGGTATTTTCCCTGAATCGGAGGGGAACGCACATCAGCGAGTGAATCTTGTTTTTACCCGGTACGAAACGGGTGTCTTTCGAGACATCGTTAATTATTTCAGCCTTGCCTGACATCAGAACCGCACCGGCGATACCCTCACCGGCTTTGAGTGCCACTTTTGGCTCGTATTCGATGCCGGTTGCCGCGATGATGTCGAGTGTATCGGTTTTCTTGTCGTGAAGCATCAGGGAAACATTGTCGCCGTGGATAACTTTCTTGGCTTCACCGATCACCATGCTGGCCACTTCGGTTGTGTCGATACACGCGGCGATCTGCTCGGCGATGTCATAGAGAATGGTGATTTCTTTGTATTTTTCGAGGGTTTCCTCACCAAGAGCACGTTTTTCCTTTTCGCATTCAACCAGCGAAGTTATCAGTTCCGCGACAATCTTCGCTTTTTCGGGGCCGGTCACCTGACCGATTGCCACGTCGCCATCCTTAATGATGAAATGTGCTCCCGTGACTGTTTCCGTCCCGAAAATCAGATTGCCCTTCTCATCATGAACGGCAACAGTAATCGTGAGACCGTCAGTCACGCTTTGAAGAATATCAGATATTTCCCGTTTTTTTATCAGTCTTCTGAGTTTTATCTGTTTCATATTCCTGCCATGTACCCGTCATCCCCGGCACGTTGTTGTTATTATTCGCTGTCCTTTTCTCCGAGGAGAAAGAAGAGCACATTTTCCATGTCTTTCTCGAACTTCAATGTCTGTACTATCTCTATCTGTTCCGCAGCAAGCGCGTCAGCAATAACGATATCCGGTTTGATTTCACGGGCTATGTCAAGGCAGTGGGGTGCCTCGAAAACCTCCACAACAGTGTATCCCTGTGCGCGCATGACTTCCGAAAGTGCATTCACAAGGGTCACATCCGGATCGAATACCAATATCTTCTTTTTGGCGGTTGGATTTTCAAGCAGCGAGTCGATTGTCTCTGTAAGTGCCGAGGATTTGACCGGTTTCGTCATGTAGATTTCGACACCGAGTTTTTCCGCACGTTCGCGATCTTCGACCACGGAAAGTATAATGATCGGAATCCTCATGAGCAAGGGATCGTTTTTTAAAACTGCGGCAACATCGAAACCGTTCATGCCGGGCATCATTATGTCGAGTATTATAAGGTCGGGTTCGTTGTTGCGAACCTGCTCGACAGCATCATAACCGTCGGTAGCCTCGATGATCCTGAATTTCGAGCCTTCCAGTTCCTGCTTGAGCAGCGTGCGGATATTCTGATCATCATCGACAATGAGAATGGTCTTTTCGCTGTTGTTCTCTTTTTTCTCCAGCGTGCCGCGGCGTTTGTTGAGTTCGTCGAGGATTTTTGCGCGGTCAACATTTTTTATTGTCGGCGTGGTTTTTATAAGGACCGGGAGTGAGATTAAAAATGTACTGCCATGGCCGTACTCACTTTCGAACCATATTTTGCCGCCGTGGTATTCAGTGATTTCCTTGCAGATGACAAGGCCGAGGCCGGTGCCTTTGGGCTTGTCGGTAAGCGTATCGCCGACCTGTTTGAATTTCGTGAAGATTTTCGGAGCGTCCTCTTTCGAGATACCGATACCCGAGTCCTTGACACTGATAACCACATGACCGTTTTCCGCGTGTGCTTTACATACCACAGCGCCCTCGTCGGTGAATTTCACCGCATTGGACAGAAGGTTGACGACAACCTGTATCAGCCTGTCTGGATCGCCGTTGATCTCGGGGAGATTGTTCTCAATATCCGTTTCGAGCTTGATGTTTTTCTGTTCGAAAAGGCTTGATGTCGATGCGGTTGAGCGCCTGATCAGTTCCGCCGGATCTACCGGCTGCATGTTCCAGTCGAGTTTGCCGGCCTCCATCTTGGCGAGATCGAGCACGTCATTTATCATATTGGTCAGACGCTGGCCTTCGGCAATGATGATCCCGATATTATCATCGACCTGGCCTTTTGCACGGTTGACTTTTTTATCATCGGATACGATTTGCGGGAATAAAACATCGTTGAGGCGCTTCTGGATAATTTTGGCAAAACCGAGCACCGAGGTCAGCGGTGTTCTCAGCTCATGAGAGACGCTCGATACGAAATCGGATTTTACCTTGTCCATCTCCACCAGCTTTTCATTCACCTCTACCAGGCGGTCATTGGCCTCGCGAAGCTCTTTTGTCCGCTTTGTCACCTTTTTCTCGAGATTGTCCTGGTGTTCCAGAAGTTCCCCTTCGGCCTTTTTCAATTCGGTGATATCGCTGACCATCGCAAAACTCCCGACACGCTTGTTATTGCCGTTGAGAAGCGGTGTTGCATGAAATATCGTGGGAACAAGGGTGCCGTCGCTTTTAGTGAGGTATATTTCGTAACTGCTGGACTTTCCTGTTTCACGAAGCGCTATCTGGTCGTAGAAAATCTGTTTGTTCTTCTCATCTTGCGCCAGATCGAAAATCGACATGCCGACAAGGTTTTCCTCTTTGGTCGCCATGATTGTTGCCATGGCAGAATTGACCGACACGATCTTGTTGTCTCCGTTGACCTCAAGGAAACCCTCCAGCGATGTCTCAAGAATGGTTCTGAGGCGTTTCTCGTTTTCGGTGATTTTTTTTCGGGATATCTCTCGTTCACTCTCGAGGAAATGATGGCAGTTGTCAGGTCTGTTCAGGCCGTTGAAAATTGCTGTCGCCATGCGTTCGCAGGTGCCGTAACCACAGGCGCTGCAGTTGTATATATCATCCTCCGAAAATTTGTGCATGGCATGATATATCTCATCCCGTTCCGCATCGTTGGGGATTTTGATGTGAGCGTTGTCGGAGCGGTCGTAATACTGCCTTGTGTAGAGTCCCTCCTCCCAGAATTCCTCGACAACTTCCTCGATGCTCTTTCCTTCGCCTGACTGAACCTGGCCGGCATAGAGCTCGCGCATTTCTTCGTTGCGCTGCTCGATCCAGTATTCGATTTCATCGGGTGACTTGTCGGAGCAGAGCGTAAGAGTGCCGCCGTTACAGCCCATTTCGCAGTTGAGGCAGTCGAGAAGGACCGGCGCCATTTTTTCTTCTCTTCCGATAACTTCGGGCAGCTTTTTGAAATATTCGTAAATGGAGTCGATACCCTCGGTTTTCCTCGTCATGTTGCCGATTCCAGGCGCCCAGCGTTCAGCGGTCCTTAAAAGGCCGCCGGGAGTCGAGAACAGCACCGCGCGTTCGGGCGGAGGATTGTCGTAATCCACTTTCGGGTAGCTCTCGAGCGAGATCCCGTTATCATTGAAATAATTGTCGATAGTGACATAGCCGATATTATAATCGCCGTGCCCGGTTTCCGCAAATTCGCGTTTTTTTGCCACACAGGGGGAGATGACCGCGACTTTACAGTCATTGTATTCAGGATAAAAACGCCGGATCATTTTTATGGTATGCAGCATGGGGCTGTCGACCGGTGCGAGATGGTCGAGAAGTTCCGGCTGGTAAAGCTCTAAATAGGTGACAATAGCAGGGCAGGGCTGTGCGATCACCATTTCGGGATTGTTGTTCTTCATATGCTCCATGTAGCTCTTGACTGTCAGTTCCGCGCCGAAACTGACATCGAAAACCGCTTTGACACCGATGCTCTTCAGCCATGCGTTGAATTCCAGATGCCGGCCGGGGAAATTTGCCGCCAGTGACGGGGCGGCGATAGCGACTACTTTTTCGCCGTTTCCGATATTTTCCATGAACGGCGCGAAATCGTCGACATAGTGACGAGCTCCATGGGTGCATTCATGGAGACAGCGTCCGCAGCCGATACAGGTTTCAGGATTGACATTGACATGGTCGCCGCTGCCGTCGTTACAGAACTTGACAGGGCAGACGGAAATACAGGCGTGACAGTTGATGCATTTCTCTTTGTCAACAAAAACGAGGCGGGGAAGATTGTCCGAAGATTTCTCAGTCATTCGGCTGTCCTTTTCTATGGTCCTGCTGCATTTTTCTATCAATGTCAACAGCTGATCATATCTGTTGTAAGAATACAAATCAGCTGAAATTACCGATTGAATGGCTGCATAATTGGAGCGCTGTTGTGTTTGAGAATTTACGGTGAATTACGATGCAATGTAAAATAATAAAATTCACACCGCTCATAATCAAGCGCTTTCTCATGGTAAACAGCAATAGATTATGTTAGAATGTGATTAACATCACACTTTGTCCCAACAATCCTTCCACCTTGACAGCAGGCGGCCCTCTTTCGTATACTTTGATATGCTTTAAAAACTGAAAAAAATCATCAGTATTCGATAATAACTGGAGAGAAGCATGACATCCCGCGAACGTGTCAAAGCTGCACTCAATCACAGCCAGCCCGACCGTGTTCCGGTCGATTTCGGTTCAACGATGGTTTCCGGTGTTTCCGTCTCGGTTATTTCGGGGCTCAGGAAAGCTTTCGGGCTTGACAGCGATATGGATCGTACAAAGGTAACCGAACCCTACCAGATGCTCGGTGGGATCGGTGACGATCTCAGGGAAAAGATGTGTATCGACTGTGTAGGCCTTTTCGGCACGAAAAACATGTTCGGTTTCGAGAACGGCGGCTGGAAGGAATGGACCACATTTGACGGCACCGATGTTTTGGTCCCGGCACTTTTCAATACCGAGCCGGACAAGGACGGCAATATCCCCATGTATGCGGGCGGCGACAGGAACTATCCACCATCAGCGGTTATGCCCAATGGCGGTTATTATTTCGATTCGATCGAGCGCCAGAAACCTGTCGATGACGATAATCTTAACGTGGATGACAACCTCGAGGAATTCGGCATTTATTCTGATGAAGAGCTCGGGCATCTCGACCGTGAATCGGAGCGTCTGTATCGGGAGACTGATTACGCCATCAGCTACAGCATGGGCGGTACCGCGTTCGGCGACATCGCATTCGTTCCCGGCCCCGGCCTGAAAGATCCCAGGGGCATCCGCGGTATCGAGGAATGGTATGTTTCGACAGTGCTCAGGCACGATTATGTCAAAGAGGTCTTTGAACGTCAATGCGAGATCGGCCTGAAGAACCTTGCCCTGGTCAAAGAGGCTGTCGGCGACAGGATCGAGGTCATTTTTACGACTGGAACTGATTTCGGCACCCAGCGCGGGCCGTTTATTTCACCTGAGGTCTATTGCGAACTCTACCAG
The DNA here is from genome assembly GCA_963668435.2 of Candidatus Latescibacterota bacterium. GTDB lineage: Bacteria > Latescibacterota > Latescibacteria > Latescibacterales > Latescibacteraceae. The sequence continues at coordinate 513,665 of CAXXSC010000008.1, read as the reverse complement.
CCGTTCCACAAAAAGATTAACGACTGGATTCACGAGAATACGCCCTGGAAGGTGTTTATCCACTCCTGCGGGGGAATACGGCCGCTTCTGCCTCATATCGTCGAGGCTGGTTTCGATGTGCTCAATCCGGTGCAGTGTTCTGCCGAAGGCATGGCGCCTGAGGAGCTCAAGGCCGATTTCGGCGATGATCTCGTATTCTGGGGCGGTGGCGTCGACACGCAGAAAACACTGCCGTTCGGCACTGCCGATGAGGTCTACAGCGAAGTTAGCGAACGAATCCGTATTTTCAATGAAAGCGGTGGATTCGTTTTTAACAGTATTCACAACGTTCAGGCTGGGACGCCGGTCGAAAACATGCAGGCAATGATTGCGGCAATCAGGGATTCAGCCTCCTGATGGCTTGAGCTTGGCGAAGTTCCGCGTGTTTGCGGAAACGGGATGGAAGGAGTATAATGATGAGGTTGCATTCAGCGAAGTTCATGACAGTCTGTGTCCGGCTGCTGGCTGCGATGTTTCTGCTGGTTATGACAGCCGGCGGAACTCAGTGCCTGGCCCAGCCTGGCGATCTTTTCGGGACGAATCCCGATCCGAAAATTCTGGGTGCCGAACTCATGCCCGGAGCAGTGTTTGTCCGTGTTGTGCCAACAGTTGATCCGTTTTACGAGTCGGTGATGTATGTCAGTTCCGAACCTGTCGGTGATGTCCTCGCGTATTATCAGGAGCAGTTGGAGGATGTCCGCCGTATTACGTTCATCGAAGAGGGAAAACGTGTCTGGGCATGGCTTCTTAAGGACTGGATACCCATACCCGAGGAAGAAAACCGCGAAGATCTTGCTATACTGGACAGCTCGCCTAATGTCACGCTCCGGCAATTCCAGCCGGACCTTTTTGCCCCGCTTATCGAGCTCATGGGATCCCGCGATGAGTACAAAGACAGGCTGACCGCTCTCGAAAGCGCGAAAAGCATTATCCGTATCACCTACCGCAAACGCGAGAACGATCCCGGATTCGACAAGCTTCAGGGTGTCTGGCGTAATGTTGACCGTGATTTACCGGAATACCGTGATTCCACCATAAGTTTCAATCCTGATAGCAGTTACGTTATCACGCTCACCGATGACAATGTCGCCGAAATGGCCAAAAAAATGGCCGGCACGAAAAAATATGCAGGCAAGAGCCCGGAATCCATCGCCGTCGATATTCGGGCGAGGAATCCGGAGAAAGGCTTGTTTGCGATTCGGCGCAATACCATTGATCTCGCCACTGACTCGCCGGTTTACAGCGATGAGGTTAAAAGCGGTCTTATCGAAATCCAGGGATTCATGTTTTCCGTGCAGTTCATCAACATGCCGAAAATGACGTTTATTCGACAGCGAGAGGAATAGTCATATCTCTCATGAGAGGGGAAATAATGATCCGCAGATATTCCGCCGTACTGTTTGTGCTTTTCCTGTTTGTTTCCCCCGCTTTCATCAATGCTGCCGAGCCTGATCTGCCCCGGCCGTCACCATCTCAGCTTGCTTGGCAGGATGCCGAACTGATGGCGGTCTTTCATTACGATCTTCATGTTTTCGACGGCAAAAAATATGTCCAGCGCGAAAATCGTGTCACGCCGGTCGATGACTACAATATTTTCAATCCCGAAAAACTCGATACCGACCAGTGGATACGCGCGGTCAAGGCTATGGGCGCGAAAGCCGCTGTGCTCACTGTCTCGCACGAGACAGGTTTCTCCCTCTACCAGTCCGATGTCAACCCATACTGCCTCAAGGCGCTGAAATGGCGTGACGGCAAGGGCGATATCGTTGCCGATTTTGTTGCCTCCTGCCGCAAATACGGTCTCGAGCCGGGACTGTATATTGGTATCCGCTGGAATTCCTATTACGGTGTTCACGATTTTATGGCTGTTACCGGCAAGGCGTTCGGCAAGAACCGGCAGGACTACTATAACCGTTATGTCGAGAAAATGATCGAGGAGCTCTGTACACGTTACGGCCCTTTGTTCGAGATATGGTTCGACGGCGGTGCTTACGGCCCTGAACTCGGCGGCCCTGATGTCCGGCCTATCGTGGAGAAATACCAGCCCGACTGCATATTCTACCATAATTACGAGCGAGCCGACTACCGCTGGGGCGGGTCCGAGTCGGGCACTGTGCCCTATCCCTGCTGGTCGACATTCCCGTATCCGGCATGGATGCAGCATCGCGACGAAAAGCCGGATCTGGCGCTCATCAAATACGGCGATCCCGGTGGCAAATACTGGATGCCGGCCATGTCTGACGCGCCGCTCAGGGGTTATAACGGCCGCCATGAGTGGTTCTGGGAACCGGGTGACGAGGAGCATATCTTTCCGCTCGAAAACCTTGTCGATATGTACTACAAGTCAGTGGGGCGAAACAGCACGCTCTTTCTGGGTATCACTCCCGATGCCGACGGTCTCGTTCCCGATGCCGATGTCAGACGCCTGAAAGAATTCGGCGATGAGATCACCCGGCGGTTTTCTTCACCGCTTGCCGCCGCGAAAGGGCAGGGGAAGGAGCTTGTGCTCGATCTCGGCAGCGAACGCGAACTGAACCATGTCGTCCTCATGGAGGATATCGCCGAGGGCGAGCGTGTGCGCGATTTCACTGTCGAGGCTATGGTCGGTGGTAAATGGACAGCGCTTGTCGAGGGAAGTTGCATTGGTCACAAGTTCATCGGGCATTTCGATACGGTGCGGGCGCAAAAACTGCGGCTGCTTGTCAGGCAGTCGGCCGCCGAGCCTCTCATTCGTGATTTCTCTGTATATAATGTCGAGGAGTAGAGTGATTTTTATGGAAAAAACCAGTGAATTCCGCAGGATTATGTCGTTTGCAGTCATTCTGCTTACATATATACTAAGTATTGCGTCGAATGCCGATGCGGGAGACTCCTCTCCGGTCAGACCGGTGACTTACCGTTACAGCGAAACGCCGGGTATAGGTTATGAGGCTGGGTGTACGCGCCGTGATCCCAGCGATGTTGTCAAGGCCGGTGATATTTATTTTGTCTGGTACACGAAAGTGATCGGACGTCACTCCGGCTACTGGGGCACTGTCTGGTACGCGACTTCTCCTGACGGCTTTAACTGGGCAGAGCAAGGTGAGGCGCTTGGACTTGGTGCTTCGGGCGCTTTCGATTCGCAGGCGGTTTTTACGCCCAATATTATCGCGGCAGATGGTAAATATTATCTGTTCTATACTGGCGTCAAGCCTACTCCGGGACGGAATGACGGTGTGTTTGAAAACAATTCCACGACCGATATCACCGGTATCGGTGTCGCTGTCTCGGATTCTCCCGATGGGCCTTTTTTACGAGTGCAGGCCGAACCGGTACTCGAGGTAAGTGACGAGTCCGAAGATTTCGACAGTTACCGAGTCGATGATGCCTCGCTTCTTTACCGCAATTGTAAATACTGGTTCTATTACAAAGGCCGCAGCAGGAAACACGGGCCGCAGGGGCCGCGTTACACTCAAATGGGAGTGGCGTTTGCGGACAGGCCGCAGGGGCCGTACATGAAACATGGTGCTCCGATCCTTGCTGACAGCCATGAGGTCCTCATCTGGAAGTGCGGGACAGGTGTCGCCGCGCTCGCTTCATTCAGTTCGAGCATCGAATACGCGCCGGACGGCCTTGATTTTACATCAGACAGGCTGAATCTCAAAGTCACGGACCGTCCCGATGCTCCGGGTGGATACCGTCCCGACCTGACTGGCATTCAAGATGCAGATCCCGACCTTCGCTGGGGCATTTCGATGGTGCATAACGGCGAGGAATGTTATCTCAGGCGTTTCGACTGCATACACGAAAGTACCAATAAATAACGAAATCCGACATATAACGACAGAGGCCAGACCATGCCAATGAACAGACGATCTTTTCTCTCTTCCGGTGCTGCTGCTGCTGCCGGGCTGACAGCAGGTATTTCCAACACATCGTCTGCCGGAGCGCAGACAAATCTACCCGGCGCCGAATCATGGAATAAAGATAAGGCAATTCGCCGCGGCGATGAGAAACTACTCAATATCGGCGGTATTTTCGGCCTCTGGAGCCATACAAGTTCGACATGGTGGCGTTATTTGAATCCGCCCGAGGGGAGGCCCCGGGCTACTGGTATGCGTATCAGCCATCTCTGGTGCGTAGACAGGGAGGCGGGACATCGCCTTGCCGGGCGTTACGATGCCGAGCTCATGCCCACGTTTGACAGCATGACTGGTGTGGTGGACGGCATGTTTATCGACGATTTCTTCGTTACACCACTTATGCCCGATTTGTCGCTGCCCTATATTGAGGCGGGGATACCCTGTTTCTTCGACCGTCCGATGGCAAGTGGAATGAAAGGGGCGCAGACTGTTCTCGATGCCTCCCGGCGCACAGGTACGCCTTTCATGGTCGCCTCTGCATACGAATACCTGAAAGAGGTCGAGATCGCCCATCACCGCATGGAGCGTATCGGCGACATCATGGCCTACGAGGCACGCAACGCCGCATCCAATGTTTACATGTATGTCCTGCACGGCCTGTGGTTTACACTCAAATGCATGGGTGTCGATATCGAGCGTATCGGCCATAGCACGGAGAATCCTGTCAACGCGCCCGGCCTGACTCGTATCGAACATCGCCGCGACGGCAGACTGTTCCACGGCAGTATTCACCACGCCCGTCTGAAAGATATCATGTGCTCGGTGAGGGCATACGGCAGGGATGACGATTTCGAGGTCTCATGCGATGTGGACGGCCGCGCCTGGAACCAGGACATCTATACCTACCTTGAAATGCTCCATTCTTTCGAGCGGATGATCCGTACAAAACAGGCGCCGGAACCGCTCGAATACACCGAGGCGAAACTCAGGATATTTCTCTCAGTGCTCCATTCGGTCTATGCCAAGGATGGCGCGATGGTCGAGGTTGCGGCGCTTCCCGAAAACTGGGATGCCGGATTCCCGAAAGGATTCAGCCGGAGCTACTCCGAGGAAATTATCGAGGCCTATATGAAAGCACTGAAACGGTGATTTCAGCTGCCCGGCTCACTTGACAAGCGTCAACTTTTGCGTGACAACTCCCGTGTCTGTTGCAAGCCGTGCAAAATAAAGGCCGCTGGTGAGTTGTGCCCCATCGACTGCCACACTATAATTGCCCGCCCGCTGAGAAGTGTCTGTCAGCACCGCCACTTTCTGTCCCGCTACATTGATAAGCTCCAGTGTCACATGTGACTGCTTCGGCAGTGTATAGCTGATTGACGAAACGGCGTTGAACGGATTCGGGTGTATGTTCAGCGTTACGTTTTGTGGCTGTTTTTGTTCCGTATTTTCGACATTGGTTGCGGGGATGTAATCGATTGTCATGGCGCCGTTGCCGCCCGGTCGGTTGATCCGTATCCAGCCGTCGCCAAGATCGTATTGCTTTAATGAATTCCCGTTTTTATCGAACACCTCGAACGACTCCGCAGGCCAGGGCAGTTCGCCGCCCTTGATGTCGATATAAGGTGTTGTTGCGATACAGGCAGCATGAAGTCTGTTGTCACTTTCGCGGCAGATAAAAACCGGCCCGGTCGAACGGACACCGTTATATTCCGTCTGTCTTCCGCCGGGAGCGAGGTAAATACGGTCTTCGAGCGCGACAGCCGTGTGTACACTGCCGTTTTCCTCGATTTTCATCACCTCTTCACCACCGTTCCCCGCATACAACCCCATCGCTGCTATCGTTTTCCCGTTATAGGTATAGCTGGAGTTCCTGAAATTGGCGACAACCTCCCAGCCGTTGGCGAAACTGCTTTTTTGGACGAGGAAATCGGGCGTGAGCATTTCGTGGCCGGTCATGCGTTCATAGGCGACATTGCGGAATATTGACGAGGTCGTATGGTAGCTCGTGACAAAGCGCTTGAGGTTTTCCTCCCAGCGTTCAGCCTTTCCCGCCATGAAAAGTTGCATGGTGCCGTAGAGCGCTGTCAGGAGATCCTTGTTGTCCCAGTAACCGGGCACTTTCGTCGCGCCGTCACCGGTATACCATGTCGGCACATGGCAGTCATGATAGACAAGAGGATGTAGGGGCACGCGGTACGCCGCGTTCATCGAATAGTCGACAAAATTCCCTCCGGGATTTTCTACAGGATCGGCCCAGTTATAGGCGGAATTTTCATGTTTGAACAGGGTCATTGTTCCCTCGCCGTAATCGCAGTTGCTGAAAGCCCATTCACGCGCCTCCTCGCTGCCGGTGACAAGGCCGTACTCGTTCTTGACTATTCCCAGGGTTTCCGTGCGGTGGATTGCGTCATCGTGGCGCGAGGCCGGATGTGTTGCCGAATAACACTCTTTCAGGAGGGAGGCCAGCTCAACGTCGATAAAACGTGCCGAATAATCGTTTCCGGCAACGATGTCAGCGTCTATTTTTCTCCGGGCGTACTGGCCGTGTGTGACTGAACAGCTGACGCCGCATTGGAATGCTGTGCCGTCCTCAAGGTAGGTGATCCATCCCTTGTGAAGGCTGCCGTCCGCATTGACAATGATATTTTCCGGGTAGCCCTCGCGTTCAAGCCAGTCGACCTCGGGGTGTTCGCCGGCAGGATAGACATCGGTGAAACAATCGTAGCGTGAGGTGAGATAACCGGCCTCGTGGGCGGTATCGATCAGTTCCGAATGATCGTCGTAGGACATGTAGCCGCTCGGAATGGTGAACAGCACCCGGTCGAAACCGTAGTCGACAAGCTGTTCAATCAGTTCTTTACCGTAGTAGGTCGTGTGTGTCCAGAAATCAACCGCGCCGATGAGACGGTCGATCGCCGGATTTTCTGCCGCTTTCTCGCGAAGGGTTTTGACATAGCCGAGCTTTTCGGCGTGTTTACGGTAGTCACCGCACATGGTGACATAACCGCCCCTGTCAATGAAATGGATGGCGAAATGCCTGTCATAGCCGAATGTCTGCATCGAGGGTTCGTGTTTAAGAGTGAGACTGTAGCAGGGGTTTTTCCAGTCGGGGCGCGAGATTTCGATCAGGCTGTCCCAGGGATCGCTGCTGACTATCATGTGGCCGCTTTCGAGATCGGTGACACCGGCGAACGCCATGGTCGCCTTGTAGGTCCACATGTGGAATGTGCCGAACGGGCACGGTTCGGTGACCGGTGATATAAAGCCTGTCGTGCGCGGGATGACATAATATTCGTCCTCGCCGGTCTCTATTGGGCCCGGAAACGAGAACGCTTTCGATAAAGCTGCATCGTGATCGGCGGAGAGGGTGAAGGCAATGGCATTATTGTCGAGTGATACAGTAACATCCACAGGGAAATCACCCGACGGTATGCTGTATCTGAAATAACAGCTGTCACTGGACGAACTGCCTCCGAGAAAAGAGATGCTGTCGAGGCGAAAGCTCCGGTATTCCCTGCCGGATGCTTTGTCGTGTGTGTGCATGACGAAACCGTCCGATTCGATCATGACACTCAGACGGCTGTTCTCGAGCGAGAAATCACCGGCGGCGCTTCCTGAAGAGAACAGCATCACAAGGAGCGTGATCAGGCAGAGAGCGAGTGTCATTCTGCCATTCAGCGGCCGTTCAATGACGGATATCAGAAACAGCGTTTGCCCTCCTGACGTTTACATTTGCCGCTTTCGCACTTGTAGCAGATCTCGTTTTCAAGGATTTCACCGGCAAAAAATCCGCTGATGTTACCGAGGGTGACCTCTGCGATATTCGTGATCGCCTCACTGGTGAAAAAGCCCTGATGCGAGGTGACAAGCACATTGTTGAATGTCAGAAGCCGTGCGAGAATATCATCGTTCACGATCTGGTCGGAATGATCCTGGAAAAAATAGGCGCTTTCCTCTTCATAGACATCGAGGCCCGCTGCGGATATTTTCTCCGATTTCAGCCCCTTGATGAGTGCGCCGGTGTCGATAAGGTGCCCCCTGCCGGTGTTGATGATCATGACACCGTCCTTCATGCTCTCGATCGAATCGCTGTTGATCATGTGGTAGGTCTCGTCTGTCAGCGGGCAGTTCAGGGAGATGATGTCGGATTGGGCGTAAAGCTGTTCCAGGCTGACATATTCAACGCCGCCGGAGGCCTCGAATTCTCTGTCGGGATACGGGTCATATGCGAGAACGCGCATTCCGAAACCGTTGAGAATGCCGGTAAGGATTTTGCCGATCTTGCCGGTGCCGACCACGCCTGCGGTCTTTTGGTACATGTCGAAACCGAGGAGGCCGCTGATGTTGAAATTGTTGTCGCGGGTGCGGTAATAGGCACGATGCGTCTTGCGATTGAGTGTCATCATCAGCGCGACAGCGTGTTCCGCCACTGCGTAGGGCGAGTACTCGGGCACGCGGACAACATGTATTTTGCCGTAGGCCGCCTTGAAATCGATATTGTTGTAGCCGGCACACCTGAGCGCGATGACCTTGACATTGGTTTCAACCAGCATATCGACAACATCGGCAGTGATGATATCGTTGACGAATACGCAGACAGCATCGAATCCGATCCTGAGATTGGCAGTATCGGGATTGAGGTGGTGCTTGTAATATTTGATATGGAATCCGTGTTTCCGGTTGACCTGCTCGAAAGAGCGGCGGTCGAACGGTTTCGTGTCAAAAAACGCTATGGAATAGTCGTTCATGGCGTATTCCTTTCTGCGATGTATTCTGCTATGAAAATCAGTCTCTCTCTATTTTATTCAACAAGCGGCGGACAAGCAGGTTTCCCGCTTTCTTGGCTCAGGCGAGTGAATCGATGAAATCTGCAATGGCTTTCCCCCTGTTGCTCCACAGGAACGAGGATGCATGATGCTCGATTTTTTTCGCCATCCCATCATGCATATCGGCGGCGAAAAACCGGTCTATTGCCTCCGCGAGCGCCTCGGGATCGCCGGGCTTGAACAGAAGGCCGTGCACGGTATCTTCGACAAGCTCCCTTACCGGCGGAAGGTCTGCTCCTATAACGGGCAGGGCGCGGGAAAAGCAGTCGAATATCTTGAGCGGCGAGGTTATATAACGGTTGAACGCATTGTCCTTGAGCGGCACAACGCCCGCCATTGTCCGGTCCATGACCGGGCCGACATCGGCATGGCGAAGCCAGCCGCTGATAGTGACGCGGCCCTCAAGTCCCGCGCTGTCGGCCAGAGAGAGGAAATCCCTTACCTCGTGCTCGTTTTTTCCCCCTATGATAGTCAGGCCGATTTCCCTGTCTACAGTTGTCTGCAGCGCGGCGAGGATGAGGCCGACACCCTTGTGGGGGTCGAGTGAACCCACGTAGGAAATCCGTTTTTCACGCTTTATATCATTTTTTTCGCCCCTGAACAGGCCGGTTCGGGCCAGTACGGAGGGCGTATCCGGATAGTGTTTTGCGAACAGCGCCCGTTGTGTTTCGGTGAGGCAGAGAAGACCACTTATCCGGGGAATGAATGTTTTTTCGAAGAAACTGTTGCGCCGGATATGAAGTGTTTTCTTTATGTCGTCACGAAGGTCGAGATCACTGTAGAAATCGTGGGTCTCGAACAGGCAGGGGACACCGTAACGCTTTTTTATATAGGCCAGATAGGGCAGAAATCCCACATTACGGGTAATGACAGCTCGTAGCCTGTTGTCGCGCGCGAGTTTTTTGATGTCCGACAGCGCCTGTCTGAAAAAACGGGAATGTCCGGGCGTTTTGCCGCCGAATCCTTTGCGTTCAATTTCCAGCGCTTCAGGTATATCGTCTCCGGTGATAGTACGGTAAACAGTATCGGTAGGATCGGTTGATCCGTTCCGCACAATGAATAAAGCCTGCGCGTGACAGGCGATGCCGCTTGCGGTGCCGGTGACAAAGACGGTGCTTGGCGAATTCGAGGGCCAGCTGCCGGTATGGACATAGACGATTTTTTTTTCTGGCATTATCGGCGCTTGCGTGTTTACGTGGTATAGTGCTAGTATTATACTCTAAGATATTGAAGATGCCTGAAATACGCAAGTGATTGCGCATGGCTGATCAAACCCATTCTTTTGCACTGTATTAAGTATTTTACGATGAGATAGACAAATCCACGGTGTTTTGCGTCTTTAGTATGAGAGATCAGTAAGAAGCGGCAGGCAGGGGAGAGCATGGAGCAGGACAGGACTGCAGAAATACGGAATCTTATCGAACAGGATGATCCCATGGCGCTTGCGGTGATCTATGATTGCTGGGCCGACAGTCTCTACCGCTACCTGATCTCGTTTTTCGGTGACTCCGATACCGCAGGGGATATACTCCAGCGGGTATTTCTGAGGATTGCGGAGAAACGGAAATCGATTCTCACGGCGGATGATATCGAGCGTTACATTTTCATTATGACCCGCAATGAGGCGATCAGTTTCCAGCGCAAAACGAAACGGCGCAAGGAGGTCCATGCCGATCTCCATAACTGCCTTGTTTTTGAAGGGGATAATGCTGCGCCGGAAAATTTTGACAGCAGACAGCTAACTGCTGCGCTCGATACTCTGCCGCCGGATCAGCGCGAGATTATCGTTCTCAAAATATACGAGGAGAAGAGTTTCCGGGAAATTGCGGAGATGCTGGGCATTTCACCGAATACTGCCGCCAGCCGTTACCGTTACGGCATAGAAAAGATGAGGAAACTGATCGAGGAGAGTGACTGAGATGAAATCCGATGAACTGGAAAGGCAGCTCGGAAAACTTCGTTTTAAAACGCCTGATCCGGCTTTACGGGAAGAAATCCTGATACGTGCCGCGGAATACTGGCGCGATGAGGCAGGCCCCGTTGAACAGGCAGAAACGGCAGAAGGTCCTGCACATACACGCTCATTGTATGACCGTTCTGTCAGGCGCAGACTTGTTTTTGCCGTGTCGGCGGCTGCGATACTGGTCGTTTCGGCTTCCATTGCCGTCATAGCCGCGCATGGCGGTCTTGATAATGCCCGCTTGTCGACAGCAGAGTCCGTTTTCAGTGAGAGAATCCAGCGTTTCGGTACAGCTGTCGATTTTTCCTACAGGGATTGGTACCGGAAAGACCCGAAGCGAAAACTTCTACTGGATGCGGTCAAACAGCGTTTTACCGCCAGCATGTGAGCAACTGTAGGACTGTGTTATAATATTGATGTGCCACTTGAATACTCAAAAAGGGAGATTAGAAATGAAAATGGCGAAAATTATCGGAAGTCTCGTGTTGCTGGTGATGTTCTGGGCCAGTTGCCATCTGACAGGCAGTGTTCTGCTTTTCCTGGACATCAAATCGATGATCATTGTTGGCGGCCTGCTTGTGGGCGGTGTACTTTTTTCCTCTGGTGTCGCCATTCCGGTAGCCGCGCTCGGCAAATCGTTCGGCTCGCCAACGGAAACGAGCACCGCCGAATACAGGCAGTATCTCGCTTTTTACAATTCAGCCTCGCGGCTTTCGATCGGCGCGGGTGTACTGGGATTCATCATCGGAATCGTCTGTGTGCTTGCCGCACTCAACGATCCGAGCAAGATCGGCGCCAATCTCGCGGTGGCGCTTCTGACCGTTTTTTACGGGATCATACTATCGGAATTTGTCATTCAGCCCCTGAAACAGGCATTGATCAGCAACTGCGCCGATATCGCTGCGGGTGAGTGAGGCAGGGGGGCTCCCGCAGCCCTGCAGCACAGTTTTTGGAGTGTTGTCGCTGCCACCTGTTTTCTGAATGGTTAAAAGCCGCAAGCCTCTTTTCTGTTGTCGGTATTGTATTGGGGGCGTATACTGAAGAGTAACGTGGCTTTGAAAACGGGGGAATGCGCCGTGGATGCTGTCAATTATCTTGTCGCTCTTGGTACCGCTACCGGCAGCGAAGAAATCATGCAGATATTTCTGTTCCTGCTCGGTGTTTTCGCGGCATTTATGTTCGAATACCTTGTGTTTTACGCGCTCGGTTTTGTCCTCGTATGGCCGCGTCTCGTGGCAAAATCCCGTATAACTGGGCGCAAAAAAAGCCCGAGAATACGCCGCTTGAAAAGATGGCTCGTAGCGCTGGAAATCCTCCTGCTCGTTTTGACACCCGTTTTAAGCTGGCTGCTTTTCCCTGACATGATGAAAACTGTTTTCCTGATCGCGCTTTCCTACAGCATCATATTCTTTCTCATCTGGATTTTCATACGAATTGCCTGGCATGTCCCGCTTCTGAAAGCATTTATCTACCAGAACAGGCCCCCAGAGTTTTTCATCCGTGAGATCGGCACTTTCTGGCTGAATATATTCTGCCATCCGGTGATTACCGTGCTGCTTTTTCTGCTGATAGTGTCACATGCGGTCGGGATCGCGCTTGTGTTTCTCGGCATTGTACTCAGGATTATCATGAAAAAACACGCGTCTGCTGACGAGGAGCGGGATAAAAAAGCGTTCTATGAAGACATGAAGGTGACCTCGAAATACGACTCGAAAAAATATGTTCTCGCACGGCTCATCCTCGAGGACGTGTGATCTGAATCAGCCCCTGCTGAATGGCGGTATATCACGGTGCATGGCCCAGTGTGCCGCCCGCCAGTGTATCTGTCGATATTGTTTGTCCTTGTAGGAATCGAGTGTATGGCCCGCGAGCAATACCACGCAGCGCCCCTTGTCGCGTTCCACGCACCAGCCGCCGTTTTTCGTAGTGCCTTCTGTTTTTCCTGTGCTCATGAACAGGCGGACCGCCTTGTCGTCATCGATTTCTTTCGGCAGGTTCTCATCCAGTTCGATTTCGATGGACTCGAATCCCTGTGTGATCGGGTGTTCCCGGTTGAAATCGTGATGTCTTACCGGTTGACGGATCGCACCTGATTTATGCGGTTTTACGGCAATAAGTTTCATCAGTTCGGTGTTGTCGAGGTTTCCGGCTGTGCAGTGGAGGGCGACAAATCCCATGCCGCGCTCTCGAACATTGTCGATGATGGCTTTTTCCATTTCCGGTGTCAGGAACGCATCGGGTTCGGGACGGTTTTCCACCAGTCCCTCGGCAGAATAGCCGCGGGGATCAAAATCACCCACACGGTTCATCATCAGAAGGTCTACTGTGGCGAGGAATTCCGGGGTTATGAAACGGCTTGCCTGTGCGAAAAACAGCCTGATACCGGATTTTGAGAATGTCTGACGGATGTATTTCTCCTGGCCGAGGCCGTTATGTGCATAGTCGCCGCCGAAATAGAGCATCCTGGTTTCGCCCGGTTTTTTCGGCTCTGCAAAAGCCTCGGGCATGCCGGCTCCCATCGCCGCGATCGATGCCGCGCCTGCCGTAAAGAAAGATCGTCGTGAAAGTTCGCTGTCGTTGCTCATATCGGGATTATCCTTTCGACGCGAGGCTCAGGCAGTGAAAAATGCCGAGGGTTTTCCGTTCCGGGCTATCATGCGTTTCAGAATGTGAATCGAGAAAAAGAGTCGCCTCGGGTGGTGAAGCAGTCCTTTGCGATTGAACTTCTCTGGTTTCTTATAGGCGTGAGTGAGTATTCTGTCGTACCATGTGACAGCCCATGCCGCCTGTGTATGTTCGATAGTGAGCAGGAGGAACACGAGGGTGTCGTCGAGCCTTCCCCACGCTGGCTTGTCGCTCGATTTGCTGACGTCCTGTTCGGGGAAATCGAGACCGATAAGGCCGCCGTTTTCGCCCGAAAGCCAGCAGCGTTCAAGGGTAAGCTGTCCCATTTCGACAGCCTCCGTGAATGTCCGCCTGTCGCCGCGTCTGAGTGCCTCGTCCATGCACATCCATGCCGACTGCACGCTGTGCCAGCTGGAAACTTTCCTGAGTCCCGGATCGCCGCCGGGCTGAAACGGCATGAACGTGTCATCGAGGTATTCCATGAAAACGCCGAGTTCAGGCTGCCAGTGACGTTCCATGATGTTGCGGACACACATGCGGATTGTCTTTTCCACACCCCGGTCGTCTTTTTCACGGGCGAGGCAGGTGAGAGCATTGAGGAAATGCTGCCATGTGCCGAGGATTTTCGTGCCGGGATCGAAACCGTCCTTATGGGCCTTGATATGCTGGTATTCCGCCGCGACAATACGCCTGGTGATGCCGTGCATGGTCTCGACCGCTATGTCAAGAAGGGCTGGATCGTTCACAGCCATGTAATACTCGGAAAGGCCCAGGATGATATACATATCACCGTAAATGTCATACGGGCCCTCGACGACCGTTTTGCCGTCCCGCGAGACTTTGGCGAACCAGTAGCCGCTTTCCTCGTCATGGCAGTGATCGCGAATAAATTCCCAGCAGAGACGAGCCCCGGTCAGGTGTTTTTCCCGGCCGCCGAAATGGTTGTAGAGGTGAGAAAAGACCCAGAGGCCGCGACCGAGATCATAGAGGTTCTTGACATCGCTTGTGAACGCCCCGTTCTCGTTCCAGCGGCGGATAAGGCCGCCGAACTCGTGATCGATGCCGCGGTTGTTCCAGACCTTGAGATATTCGCCTTCCAGTTCTCGCTCGTGGAATTCGAGAAGTTCCACAAGGCTTCTGTCACCTATCCTTTTCAGCTCCGGACCGTTGGGATCGGCATCGTAGGCCGTTCCCTTTTTGTCGCCGCCGAATGTCTGCGAAAACGTTATGGCCGGTCCGATAAGGCTGAAACAGGCCGACGATGAGAAAAAACACCGTCTGTCCATATACTCACTTCCCCCTGTTGCGCGGTCAATACATGGAAATTACCGCATTTTCCGCCACATTTCAAGATCGAACACCTCGCCCGCTATATCAAGCTGTTTTTCCAGTGTGGCCAGTTTCGTGAAACCGGCGGCTTTGAGCAGTTCCCGCTTGTCGTTCTCGTTCACCTCAATGTAGGCGGTCAGGTGGGCGAGTTCGCTGTTTTCTGTGAGGCGGTCCAGCATTTCCGGCATGCGGTCTTTATAGTTCTGATGCACGAGGAAATCGATAATGCCGGTCTCGCCTTCGTGACGACGCGAGGAGGGGATAACTGTGCCGAGGCCGAGAATGGTTTCCTCGCCGTCGAGCACGATCGCCCTGAAACCTTTCTTTTCCTTGCGCTCCTCCGGGATGATACCCTCGACAACCTGGTTGCGGAGGATATAGAACTCGCCCTCGAAATAGGAGCCGAGATAGCAGCCGAGCTCGTAATTTTTCACAACGCAGGGGTGTTTCGCGCAGTAGAGGGAGGTTATGTCCGCCTGGTCGCCAGCCGACATGGGACGGAAATCAGCTTTCTGACCGTTCCTGAACAGGACCTCGTCCGCGCCGGCCTCCGTAATCTGCTTTTTGAAAGCACCGCGCTGTCCCATGTTGCCGACATTGACGAATCCGCGTTTCATGTAGATTTCCCTGATCCACTGGGCCCAGGAGGCGAGATAAGCTGCTTTAGCACCTTTGCGCTCGAAAGTGGCAACCGCCTCGTCGATCACCGCAGCACCGATGCCCTGTTTCCTGAACTCATCGTCCGTATGCACCTGCGAAAGAATGCCGAGCCCGCGTTCTGAAATCGTGTATGATGTGGTCGAGATGCAGCGATCACCTGCGAATGCCGCCGCGAAACCGTAATCCTCGTTATCCCAGGGCGCTGTCAGGCGCGATTCGGTCATCCAGATATAGCTGCCGGTCCAATATTTCGATACCTCACGTTTTTCCTGCTCACTCGACTGGTAATTAACATGTTTTATCTGCCATTCGGCCATGATTGATCTCCTTTGTGAACTTTAAGCGGTGTTCACGTGAAATTATTAAGCTACACTTTTCATTTTGGGTTTCTATTACATGCAGAACAGACAGGCGTTTCGCAAGTAAAATTTTGGAAAACTAAGAATTCTGTTGAATTTTCTGTGTTCCGGCGATACTTTGATTTAAGGAAGGAGAGAGAGGCGCATGAAACGTTACCGTGTTCTTGTCTGTACTCTTATAATAATCATCCTTACGACGATGCAGGTTTCGGTTTTCGCCGACCAGTCGAGGGGGGATGTGCTTGCGGCAATGAAAAAGGCCGCGCGATTCATGGCGGAGGAGGCGTCGTACCGCGGTGGTTATGTATTTTATTACGCTGAGGACCTCTCGCGGAAATGGGGTGAGATCCCGGCACGTCCGACACAGATATGGGTGCAGCCTCCCGGCACGCCTGCAGTGGGGGCAATGCTGCTCGTTGCGTGGAAAGTAACCGGCGATCCCGACTACCTGAAATGGGCGAAACGAAGTGCCGATGCGCTGATCTATGGTCAGCATCCAGCTGGTGGATGGCATTATTTCATCGATTTCGACATGACCGGGCTTTCGCGCTGGTATGAGGACGTGGCTCGGAAATGCTGGGGCTGGGAGGAATACCAGCATTATTACGGCAACTGCTCTTTCGATGATGAGGCCACGACTGCGCCGACGAATCTCCTGCTCGATCTCTATACGGCTACGCTCGATCCTGCATATCTGCCGCCGATCGAAAAGGCGCTCTTATTTATCATGGAGGCGCAGTTCCCCAACGGCGGCTGGCCCCAGCGTTACCCCCTTATGTACGATCACCCGCAGCATGGCCGTCCCGACTACACCTCATACTATACCATGAACGACGGTGTCCAGTTCCAGAATGTCGAAACACTCTGGCGAGCCTGGGAACAGCTCGGACGGGAGGACTGCCGTGAGGCTGCGCTCAGGGGCATGGATTTTTATATCATCGCGCAGTTGCCCGAGCCGCAGGCAGGTTGGGCCGACCAGTATGACCACGAAATGCGTCCCGCCTGGGCACGTAATTTCGAACCACCCGCTGTCGCGACAATCCAGACAGTCCGCGCCATACGGGAACTCTGCTGGTTCTATACGCTCACCGGTGACAGACGTTATCTCGAACCTGTTCCCGCCGCGTTCGACTGGCTCGATTACTCGAAAATCAACGATAGCCACGCAAAGAAATTCACACATCCAAGAGCAGGAACAGAACACGACTACACTCACGCCTATTATTACGAATTAGGCACGAACAGGCCCATCTACGCTCACCGTTCCGGCAGCGGCCTCGACGATGAAAAATTCTGGATTTCATACGATTACGAGGGCATGTACCCATACGGACCGCCCTATGTGCTGAATTACGAGGGATACCGCCGACGTTTCAAGGAACTTGCGGCAATGCCCCCCGAAGATGCCCTCGCGGAACGGGCGGCGGAAAAGAAGGCTGAAACCCGTATCCCGAAAGCCGATCCTGCTGACGTTGAGCGCATCATTGGGGCGCTCGACAACCGCGGCGCCTGGGTGACTGAGGTCATGATGGCCCAGTATACCAACGATGCTGTAAGATCGCCGTTCCTGCCGCGCCGTGTTATCGATGTGAGGAACTACACAAGAAATATGTACACGCTGATGGGCGGCATTGAAAGAATGGAAAAATAACGGCCGCGAAATCACCGGAGGAGCGAGGGATTGGATGTGTATGGAATGCGACCTGCTTTTTCGTTCGATGCAGTGACTTTTATTGGTTTGATGTTAAATATCAGAACTCTATTTTTTTCATCAGTTCATTATATGACAGCAATAATATTCATCCCTGTTTTGTATTTGCTTCGTGATCTCTGTGTCCTCTGTGGTTTATAACTAATTGGAGTTATTCATGACCGAACGAGAGCGTTTTTGCGAAACAATGAGTTTTGGGAATACCGACAGGCCGCCATATCTCGAACTTGGCGCCTGGCCCGAAAGTATCGAACGCTGGCGTACCGAGGGACTGCCCAAACATGCCGATTTCAGACAGTATTTCGGCTATGACCGTTATGAGCCGGTGGGGGTGGAAACGGACATCCATCCAGTGTTCAAAGAGGAGATCATCGAGGATGCTTCTGACCATGTTGTCAAGCGCGACTGGCGGGGTGTCAAGGTCAAGCTTTCGAAATCGAGCCGATCGATTCCGTACTTTTACGGTTTTCCCGTTACCGACAGGGCCAGTTTCCGCGAGTTCACGAAAAAGCTCGATCCCGCTGACATGACCCGTTTTCCACTGGCGTGGGACATGAGAGTGAAAGCCCTTGCCGACAGGGATTTTGCCGTGTATTACGGTGTCGCGCGTACAACCGGATTTTTCGGGCCGCTGAGGGAATGGGTCGGACCCGAGGCACTTCTTTACGGTTTTTACGATGATCCCGGCTGGATACACGAGATGATGGATTTCTATGCCGATTTCATCATCCGGCTCACCACGCCTATGCTTAAGGATGTCATCCCCGATTGTGTCCACTTTTTCGAGGATATGGCCTATCGCGGCGGCTCGCTGATATCCCCGGTGTTTTTCCGGGAGTTCATGATGGAACCATACCGCCGCGTGCTCGATCATTTCCGGGCCGCCGGTGTGCCGTTCTTTTTCGCCGACTGCGACGGTGATGTCAGGGAGCTTATCCCGCTGTTTATCGAGCTCGGTATCACCGGCATGTATCCGTTCGAGGTGCAGGCTGGTATGGATATCATCGAGATCAGAAGACAGTACGGTCGCGATCTTGTCATGCAGGGCGGCCTCGACAAACGTGTCCTCGAAAGGAAAGAGGCCGATATCGAGAAAGAACTGTATACGAAAGTCCCACCTATGCTCGAAAGCGGCGGCTATCTACCCATGCTTGACCATGATCCGCACCCGCAGATATCGTTCGGGAATTTCTGCCATTACAGAACTGTCCTGCGCGAAATCTGCGAAAAAGGCTGATTTTGGAGAGATGGTATTCGGTTAACTGGAGATAAGGGATAAAAAAAGCCTCCCGTTTAAGAGGAGGCTTTTTTTGAGATAAGCAACTTATTTCAGCGTGCTTTCTGGAGGTTCTTCACGAGCTCGGTCAGGAGTTTTCGGGCTGCGTTCTCATCGGTGATATCGAGACAGCCGACGAGGTATTTGTTATATTTTCCGACCATTGTGGTGCCTCGGTATTCCTCCTTGCCGACTATTCCTTTCGCGCTACCGAGGCGGACATTTCTGGCATCCGTTATCTTGTTTTCGTACTCGGTTATTGTCGAGAATGCCCTGAAATCACCCTCGGTCATGGCGATGAATACACGGTTTTCCTCTTCGGATCCGGGAAGTTTGTAGCGTGCGACCATGCCTGCGCCCATGAACGAATAGCTGATCAGGTTCTCGTCAACGTAACGTTCGGAGCCCTTGACAAGGTGAGCTTTCGGGAAAAACTCCAGTTCTTTCGGAAGCTTTTTTTCTCCGGGAAGGACCTTGTCGATCGCAGATGCGATCAGTTTCATGGCCTCGACATCATTGTCGCCGCTTTCCATGGGGATGATCTCGACATAATGTACGCCTTTGAAGAATGTCGTGAGATAATCAAGGACAGCTGCTTCGGTGCCGGCATCATATGCTTCGGCCGCCTCGTCTCGCTGCTGACGGAAAGCACCGAAAGCGGACAGATCACTGCCAAGCTCATAGACATCGACATAATACGCGCCGCCCTTGCAGGTATAGTATCCGTGCTCGAGCGTTTTGAACTTGTAGCTCAGGTAAAAAA
Source organism: Candidatus Latescibacterota bacterium (assembly GCA_963668435.2). Classification (GTDB taxonomy): domain Bacteria; phylum Latescibacterota; class Latescibacteria; order Latescibacterales; family Latescibacteraceae. Next base: position 494,275 of record CAXXSC010000008.1, on the reverse strand, counting down.
CAGCCTGGCCGTTGATGTATTCATAGAGGGTTTCCGGGCCGTAAGTCTTGACATCCTCTTTCAGCGTTATGCCTCCACCGAGATCCTTTTTCAATAACGCGCCGTCGGCCTCCGCCATCCCTATTCCGCTGAAAAGTGCCGCCATGAGGACGAGGGAAAGTATCGCTGTGTAACGATGTGATCTACTTTTCATGCAAAAAGCTCCTTCGCGCGCTTGATGTTCTCGGTGAGTTTGAGGCCGTGCGAGCAGTGCACCATGCACTCGTCGCAGTCGCCGCACGCCTCGATACGCTGTTCTTTCGGTATCTGACGGTAATTTTCCCAGGCGAGGCCGATATTATCATAGCTTTCGGCATATCTGAGCACACGGTTGATTTCCCTGACACTCACACCGTTCGGGCACTGACCGTCGCAGTCGGTGCATCCGGCGACACCGCGGCAGTAATGGCTGTCGATCGCATGACCGATTTTAATGCTGTTGTCGCGGGCACCGAAATCCATGGGCATTCCCATCACAGCGACATCGTCGCGAAGCTGTTCGAACGAGGTGATTCCGGGTATGGTGACATCGACATTCTTGTCCTCGAGCACCCACTTGATCAGGGCCTGCGAGGGATTCATCTTGCTTTCAGGGTTCTTCCTGATGTCGCCGAGCGGTTTCCACGGCCAGGACGAAGGATTGAGCAGATTTTTCATGCCGATAATGCCGATCCCAGCTTTACGGGCACGTGCTATGGCCTGACCGACCTCTTTCGGCGAGAAATAGTTATATCCCACCAGAGCGGCGTCCCAGAACTTGCTTTCGACAGCGGCATCGAGCACCTCTGCCTGATTCTCGTGAGTGGAAACGCCGACAAAGCGGCAGAGCCCGTCCTTTTTAGCCTTTTCGAAGACAGCCATATAGTCGTCGTTCAACACCTGGTCTTTCGAGTTGATCACGTGGAAGAGCATGAGATCGACATTGTCGACCTCAAGGCGCTGGAGGGATTGTTCCATCTGGCCCCGAAGCTCGTCGGCATTCTTCGAAATCGCCTTGGTGGTGAGGAAAAGCTTGTCGCGCTGGCCTTTGATCGCTTTGGCAACGATTTCCTCGTTGCGGCCTTTCATGTAGACCCAGGCAGTATCCACATAATTGACTCCCATGTCGATGGCCGCTTTAATGAGTTCTACATCGCGGGTGTTCATGGCGCCGAAACCGATCTCGCTCACTTTGCAGCCGGTGGAACCCAACTCCCTGAATGCGACCTCGGTGCTTCCGTCGGAAGCTTTCGCGAAACTTCGACGCCCGTCCATTGTCATGCCGCCGATGCCGACCGCGGCCGCTGCTCCTGCTACCGTTTTCATAAAGTCCCGTCTATTGGCAGAACCCATATAACCTCCGTTTTCAGTTCTAAACATCTATGTTGTTTTATTCTATTTCATTGCAGTTGATTATGCGAATAATTCCCGCGCACGTCTGACCGACTGAGTAAGGTCAAGACCGTTTTCACATTTTACAAGGCACTCGTCGCAGTTTGCGCAGGCTGCAATTTTCGAGCTTTCAGGCAGCGCCTCGTAGTTTTCGTGCGCAAGTTCCATGTCCTCATAGCCATAGGCATAGCCAAGACAGCGGTTGATTTCCCTGATATCGACACCGTAGGGGCATTTTTTGTCACAGCCTGTACAGCCCGCCGTTCCTTTGCAGAATGTCCCTTTGAGATTGCCGCCGTACCGTTTCGGCATGGGGCGGTTCCCAAAACGTGTCGGCATGCTCATCACCGCGATGTCGTTCATGAGCTGTTCGAACGTGGTGATACCCGGTATGGTTGTATCGAGATTGACATCGTCGATAACCCATTTGAGAAGTGCCTGCTGTTGGTTGATGCCCTTGATATCGTATTTCGGCACCTCTGTTATCGGCGGACGGGGCCGCTGGCTGATCTTGAGCAGATTTTTCATGCCGATGGTGGCGAGCCCTTTTTCGTGCGCCCGGGCAATGGCATCCTGCACGCTTTTAGGTGTGGCATAGCTGTAGCCGACGAGCACCGCCTCCCAGAATTCGCTTTCGATTGCGGCATCGATCGCCACCGCCTGATTGGCGTGGGTGGAAATGCCGACAAAACGTGTCTGGCCCTTTTGGCGGGCATCATCGAAAATTTTCAGGTGATCCTCCCTGAGTATCTCCTCGCGGCTGTCGGTGACATGGAGGAGCAGAAGGTCCACGTGGTCGGTCTGAAGGCGTTTCAGCGAGTCCTCAATCAGTTTCGGCATGTCTTTCGCCGCGATGCCGTACTTGTCCCACTTGATTTTTGTAGTGAGAAATACTTTGTCGCGCTTGGTTTTCATAACTGAGCCGACAATGCGCTCATTTTCGCCGCGCATATAACTGTTGGCCGTATCAATATAATTGATGCCGTTGTCTATCGCCGCATGGATAAGGTCGCCGTTCCTCGTGTTCATGGAGCCGAAACCGACAGTGCTGGCCCTGAATCCGGTCGAGCCCAGATTGCGGTAGGAAATGCGTTTCCGGCCGTTTGGAGACCAGCCGTAACTTTCTCGCGGTCCGGCTGTCAGCGCGGAAAATCCTGCCGAGGCGCTGACCGTGCCGACAGCGGCTGTTTTCATGAAATCGCGTCTGTTAGAAACTGGCATTTTTCTGCCTCCACGGGATGAAATGTGTATTTCCTCTAGTGGTTGCTCTGCAATCTAGCTGTTTTCCCGAATAGTGTCAAGTCGGGCCTTCTCATAAGCGTCTGTTTTATATGCGATCAATAATATCCTCAGAGTATACTGGCCGAGCAATCACATGTCAGCAAAAAATTGACTTATATCGGCACCGGTGATTATTTATATTTCACCGCCGATATCTAAAACTGTCGATGACAGATGAAAACGTTCATTCCGGACCTGCATGTCCGGAAACGGCCCGGCAAGAACCGTTGAAACGCGGTTCCTCCCGGACCGTTTTGGATTAGTCCGTATCAGGCAAAGAGAGCTTTCGCTCGCCTGATGTTGTCGGTGAGATTGAGACCATTCACGCATTTGACCATGCACTCGTCACAGTCAGCACAGGCCTCGGTAAGCCATGACTTCGGAAGTTCCTCATAGTTTTCACGGGCAAGTCGCATGTCGCCATAGCCGTGGGCATAGCCGAGACAGCGGTTGATTTCACAGATTTCGACACCTTTCGGGCATTGGTTCTGGCATCCCTGGCAGCCAGCGACACCGTTGCAGTATTTGCCATCAAGGGCCTTGCCGTACCGCCTGAGCTCCAGCCTGTCATTGAAAGACAGTCTCATGTCCATGACCGCGAGATCCTCTTTTAACTGCTCGAAAGCCGTCATGCCGGGAATGGTGGTATCGATGTTCGGGTCTTCGAGCACCCACTTGAGCGCGGCCTGGTTGATGCTGATATCGCCCATATCATGATCGGGATAGCCTTTGCCCTTGAGCTGGGTTTTCATGCCGATCGTCCCTATGCCTTTTTTACGGACACGCGCGAGAGCCTCTTTGATTTCTGGCCCGGACTTATAGTTATAGCCCACCAGGACGAGGTCGAACACATTATGTTCAGCACAGGCATTGAGAATGTCGGCCTGGTTCGTATGGGTGGAGACACCGATGAAACGGCAGAGCCCGTCCTTTTTCGCCTGCTCGAAAACCTCCGGCTGGTATGCTCCGAACGCCTCTTCCGGTGTCGGAGGCATATGCATGAAAATACAATCCACGTAATCGACACCAAGCCGTTGAAGCGAGGTCTCCATCATGCCGCGGATTTCCTTAGCGGTTTTTCCTTTCGCATGGACTTTGGTGACAAGGAAGACCTTATCGCGCTTCGTTTTCATGACCCTGCCGACAATGCGCTCGTTTTCGCCGCGCATGTAGCCGTGTGCTGTGTCGACATAATTGATCCCGGCATCGATAGCTGCGTGGATCAGCTCCTCGTTTCTCGTGTTCATTGCGCCGAATCCGAGTTCGCTCACACGGTAGCCTGTGCTGCCGAGCTGACGGTAGGCGATGGTCTCTCCGTTCTTGCCGGTATTTTTCTTGACTTCGCGGTTTGAGGGGACCGTGGCCATGGCGATCGATGAACTGAGAAGCGCTCCTCCGGCGCTTACGTTTTTCAGGAACTCGCGTCTCGATGACTGTTTCATCGCAGGCTTCTCCTTGTGTATTTACAGCTGTTTTGGAGTTTCTTTTTTTGTGCGGCTGTTATTTAACCGCAAGCGCTTTTTCTACTGTATTGATGACTTCTTTGCTCAATGGTGTTGTTTTCGGTTCGAAACGGCTGATTATTTTTCCGTCTTTCCCGATGATGAACTTGGTGAAATTCCATCCGATCTCGCCGGGGAAAGGCGAGCTCTTTTCCGAGGTCAGATATGTATAGAGCGGATGGATGTCGTCACCCTTGACCGATATTTTGGCGAACATCGGGAATTTTACGCCGAAATTGAGCGTGCAGAACTGCTTGATCTCGGCATTCGTTCCCGGCTCCTGACCGGCAAAATTGTTGGCCGGAAAACCGAGTACGGCAAATCCTCTTTCGCCGTACTTATCATACAGCGCCTCGAGCTCCTCGTACTGCGGTGTGAGACCGCATTTGCTGGCAACGTTGACAATCATGAGCACTTTGCCTTTGTAAGCGCTCAGGGGCTGATCGATGCCGTCGATATCCTGCATGGTGAAATCGAGTACCGATTGCGGATTGGCCTCATCACCGGCGAACGCTGAAGCCGCGGCAAAAAATGTTACGATAAGAGTAATTGTTACTATCGGTCTCGCCATTATTAACATGGCTGATCACTTCCTTCCAGAATGTTGCGGGAGTTTTCGCTGCGCTCCCGGTCAAGCCGTTTGGGCTGTTGTGACCTGCAATCCTGACAGGTTCAGTTTCGCTACAGTGTTTTGACACTGACATTGAGTTTCGACGGATCGATTTCACCCAGGCCCATTGCATGCGCCATATTGAGATGGGCGATGTTTGTTCCTTTTGCAGCACGGTTGTTCCAGGGCGTCAGCTCGGTAGCGTACGAGTCGACTGCAACTGGATCAGTGCCGGCCACGATGGTGTCGAGCTTGACCACACGTCCCGGTCCCTGCGGCCCACGGGTTGTCAGTGCCCTGACTGCATCGACAATGGTGAGATCTGCCTTGATGATTGTCGAGAGATCGGCCAGGGACTGAAAGAAATCACTGCAGTTATGGTATGCAACACGATCGTAGACAAGTCCGAGATTGCCCTTGATGCCGAGGCTTACAAATGTCGCGCTGTGGTTTTTTGCAACGGGGAGGTTGATCAGCACATCGACCTCGTCGAGGATTTTCATGGTCGCCGTGCTTTTCATAGCCTTGCCCTGCGGAATGGCGGTTTCTTTATAAAGGTTCTCGGTGGTCGGCAGGATAAGTGTGGCGTTCTTGGTTGCCTGGACAGCTTTTGCCACATCGGATTTCTCGCCGATGATCGAGGCGTGCTGGAGCGGATGGTCGACCACCATGACCTGTTTCGCGCCTGCCTCGATGCAGAGATCCATCACCGCCTTGATCGTTTCCGGATTCGTTGTCGCCGCGCGTTCGGTTGGTGAGGCGAACGAGAGGTTGGGTTTGATGGCGACTCGCTGGCCTTTTTTGACGAATCTGCCCATGCCGCCGATTTCAGCGACAGCCGAGCGTACAATAGCGTTGATATCGCTGCCTTTTGCGACGCCGATATCGGCGTTTCCTTCAGCATGGACCTTGCCGCTGAAATAGGGGCCGCTTACCAGGGGGATTGCCGCCGTCGTCTTGATGAAACCACGTCTCGAAACCATATCGCACCTCGTAATAATCGTAAAGTATTGTCTGTAACTTTCTATTTTAGCCGCCGTTCAATGTGAAACAGTCAGCTTTGTTTTTACCTTATCCGTCAACCTGATTGATCGATATGTGAAAGCTGAAATCTTTTCGCCGTATTTTGTCATTCCACGAAACCGGGAGGCAGATCGCCCTCGGTTTCCGAGCCCTGCTGCTCCCAGGGCATGAGAGGCTGCTCACCCGAGCTTCCCGCGCCGCCGTCGATCTCGTTGTAGAAATCGACACCCTCGTCATTGACCTCGCGCATCTGGCGCACCCGCTCCGTGATATAGCTGCCCTCGTTTTTACGTACCTCGTTGACAGGCAATACCCTTATCGCAGCCTCGCCTTTGACCGGACAGCCATTTTCACACTGGCCGCAGCCGACACACTTGTCCTCGACGACGAATGGCCGCTGTAATGTGCCTTTTTCGTCGGTGACCATCTTGAACTCGATGGCATCGAAAGGACAGACCTCGTCACAGATAAGACAGACCTTGAGCTGTTCCCACGCGATACAAAGCTTGCGGTCGATGGTGGCGTTGCCGATAACCACATACTGCTTTTCCTCGATGGGGAGTTTCCTGATTGCACCGGTGGGGCAGACCTGTCCGCAGAGATTGCACTGCTCCTCACAGCCGCCGACACGCGGTGTCAGTACCGGTGTGAACATTCCCTCGATCCCGGCCTCGAGTTTTGCCGGCTGAAGCGCGTTGGTCGGGCAGACCTTCATGCATTCACCACAGCGAAGGCAGGCGTCGAGGAAATCATCCTCGACCAGTGATCCCGGCGGTCGGAGCAGGTACTCCGAGGTTGTTTTTGTTGCACGGGCGCTTCCTGCTGCAAGAGCTGCAAAAATACCGCCGACAGCGGAAAATACAAGGCTTCGCCGCGAGGGGTTGAGCTCGAAACGCTGTTCCTTCTCCGCGCCGAAACCGAATGAAATCGCGTTGACCGGGCAGGCTGTCTCACAGCGCTGGCACTGGATACACTCGCGTGTCGAGGTGGCCTCATGGCCTTTTTCGATGGCGTTCATGGGGCATTCCCTTACACATTTCGAGCAGTGAATGCACTCGCTCGAGACTTTTCTACCCCAGAGAGAGTAGCGGGAGAGGAGGGAGAGGATTGCGCCCAGCGGACAGAGATTTCTGCACCAGAAACGGCGCTCAATCACGATCAGCCCGATCACTGCTGTCAGAAGCATGAGGTTGAGAACGGCGAGGGTGTTGAACACCGGCTGTTCGAGCGAGAACATGTAGAGTTCCATCATGCCCATTCTGAGAGCGAGCGGTCTGATCAGGTCCATGACAAGATTGATCAGGTAGACTGCCGACGGGAATATGTTGAGTGCAAATATTCTATACAGGAAAACAAGCGGATCGAAGAACAGCGCCGCGGAGAAACTCAGCACCGAACCGATCAGCAGGAACGTGAGAAAATAGTATTTGTAATTTTTGTAGGGTCCGGCACCGGGCTCGGGTTGTTTTTTCCGTTTCGGAAGTATATGGGCGGAAAGGTCGTATATCGTTCCCAGCGGGCATATCCAACCGCAGAAAACCCTGCCGAACACGACACTGGCTACAATAGTTATTAATGATGCGAACAGTGCGGTGAGCACGGCACTTCCGCTCAATACGAGGGCCAGTACGATCAGTGGGTCAAGATTGAAGAAAAAGTTTTTCCCGATATGATCATCGAGCGGATAGGTCAATTTCAGAAAAATGAACAGAAAAAACGCAAGAAAAAGGATCTGAATAGCCGGACGTATCCGTGCCGATAACGATGAACGACCGTTCTTATTTCCCATATCCCCCTCGGATTTTATTTTAACGCCTTCTATATTCATACGAAACAAGGCATTTCAGGTTTCATTTATTTGCATTATTATCAAGGATATCATCTTTTTTGAATATAAAAGGCAAACCCAATATCCGAAAGCCTTTTTAGCGAGACATAAACCTGTAATTCCGGTAGGAATTCTGTATAATTTCTAAAAACACTGTCAAATCCTGCAATAAGAACTTTTGGAGGTCGAAGTTTTTTTTTATATTTGTTTTTTCGTGGAAATAATGAAACTAAAGTATTTGTGATTACGTATAACAGGCAAGAACGTATTTTTTATAATCAATTTATAGACCACGCACTGAGAAAGGCTCAATATTATGAACCAAATGCGAATGATCGTATTTATCGTGGCTGTTATGCTGTCGAGCACTGTTCATGCTCAACGAGACGATAATTGGGACAATGCGCCCAGGGTTGTGCCCAACACGACAGAGGAAATGCAACATGCATCTTTCTGGATCAATCGCCTCGACAATCCTGATCGTGTGGTCATGACACCGGCCCAGATCGAGAAACTTAACGAGCGCAACAGTTCGCTGCCGCCGACAATCAAGGATATCAATGGCGATGATTATTCCATCGACCGTGTCATCGCATCGAAACTGGGCCTTGGTTTGCAGTACAATATCGATAACCCTCTCGAGATAAAGTCGTTTCCCGGAGACAGTCTCAAGGTGCTTTTCGAAGCTCATATAAAGCTCCTGACTGGACGCACGAAATACGGTCTCCGTCAGATGAAATACGATGAGGATGATGTCAACGCTCTTATCGCCGCGATGGACAAGGATAACATTCCCGCTACGGTCAAACCGAAATACGGAATCCTGGTTAAACATACGCTCAACCGTGCGGTCCCTACAATGAAACCCGGTTTCGGTCATCCGAGGTCCTGGCTCGATGGTTTCCAGTCGACCGCAGTGGATATGGGAAGTCCGGTCGCGGTCCTTCACAGCTCTCCAGAAGGTGACTGGCTGTATGTCAGAAGTGAGATCGCATTCGGCTGGATTCTTGCCGAGAACGTGGCTTTCGGTTCTGCCGGTGAACTTCAGAAATATCTCGACAGCAAGGATATCCTTGTTTCGCTCGATTACAATGTTCCCGTCTATAGCGACAGCAATTTCGAGCGTTTCCTCAATTACATGATGATCGGCTCCAGTGTCCAGCTCAAGAAAGCCGACTCGAAAGGCTACAATGTCATGATGCCTGTCCGCGAGCCTGACGGCTCGTTCGGAACAGTGTCGGCATGGGTCAAACCGGACGCCAAGGTCAGCAAGGGCTACCAGCCGCTGACACAGGCGAACGCGATCACGACCATGTTCAACCTTCTGTACCGTCCCTACGGCTGGGCGGACTCCAACAACGAGTTTGATTGCTGCGGCTCACTCAGGGAGGTTCTCAGGACTTTCGGTATCAAGACCGGACGCTGGACCTCATTCGAGCTTCACGCCACCGATCATGTTGTCGCTTTCCCGCGGAAGACACCCAAGGAGAAGAAATACGAACTTCTCGCCAATGCAGAACCGGGCATCTGCCTTGTTGGTGATGCCGGTCATATCAATATGTACCTTGGCGAGGTCGATGGCAGTTATTACGTGATCCATCAGGGCGGCTATTCTTACAAGGTCGATGATACGACCTATCATTTCCGCCGTGTCAATGTCAACGATACCGAGCTTTCCGGTGGTTCCAATATTGGTGGCTGGACCGAGATCACTCATTTCAAGCCGTGACAAAGATTATTATTTTGACGAAGAGCCCTTTCCTGTCAGACAGGAAAGGGCTTTTTTTTGTCGCTGTCGATACTTACATTTGCCGCGGATTATGTAAAAATGTTTTGACTCTTGATGGTGCCGTGCTTACCTATCAGTATTGCAAAGTTCTGTTAATGCAAACGGACAATATGGGGGGGATATGAGTAATTCAAGACGGCATTTCATCGGAACGGCGGCAGCGGCGTCGGTTTCGGCATTGACTGGCGGCATGGCACACGCTCAGAATCAGGGGAAGCGAGGTGGGAAGCTTCTCAAAATCGGCGTAATTACCTGCCATCCGACCCACCATCACATGCCCAATATATGGGGGCCTATGATCAACTGCGTTCCCATGCGCGGCGGCAAATTTACACCGACACGAATGACCGGCATGGAGCTTACCCACATGTGGGATCTCGATCCCGATCGAGTCGAAACATTCTGCGATCAGTTCGGCACCGAGCCGGTGAAAAACTTCGACAGTATGACGGATAAGGTCGATGGTGTCATTATATCCGACATGCGGAACGCGGATGTGTTCCCGGAGCTGGCGGAGCCCTATCTCAAGGCTGGTGTCCCTATCCTGTTCAACCGGCCGTTCACCTCCAGTGTGGGAAGGGCGAAACGCATTATCGAAATGTCGAAGAGATACGGCACGCCGTTCATGACCGCCTCCGGCTGGGAATACTGCAAGGAAGTCTATGCCATGCGCCGCAAGGTTGAGGAGTGGGGGCCGGGAATCCGTGCTGTTTCGGCGTTCAACTCGTCATACGAGGTAACCCATGATGTGCACGGGGTCTGGATCATTGCCGCAATGATAGGTGTCGGTGTTGAGAGCGTGGCAGTCAGCCGTAAGGTCGAGAGTATTTACGAGCGCGGCTGGGATGCCTGGGCAATTCTGTATAAAGGGCGTGACGGTGGCGAACCGTTTTATGCGACGCTCAACAACAGCAGCGACCACGATTCCAATTCCTGGGTCAAAGTTGTCTGTGACAAGGGAACGGCCGAGCAGAGCCTCTGGTATCTCGGTGGTGACGCCGAGCACCGCTACCAGTATTATTTCCTGCCGCCGCTACTCGAGTTCCAGCGCATGATAGAACGTGGTGATATGCCGCAGGATCACAATCATGTGCTCGAAAAGACCGCCATGTTTATCGCCGGTTTCAAGTCCCATCTGGAAATGGGGGGGCAACCTGTCGCCCTGAGCGACCTCGAGGACGATTACCGTGTGCCGAGCGACAAAAATACGGTTGAATACCCTGACGGATTCTTCAGCTGACTCAAAGCATTTGGAAAGGACGGACCGGCATGAAAAGAAATTTGATGCGGCTGTGTTTCACGATTGCGGCGTTTCTGTTGATGACTCTATTGGGCGCAGTGGCTTTCGCTGAGGTTGTGTTCGAGATCGACAGTTTCCCCGACGAGCAGACAGTTAAAAGCTCAGGCTGGACGACCTGGTGTCAGCGGGAAGAGATCAGCCCGCGCTTTTTTGTCGCCGAAACACCGAACCTTGGCGGCGATGGCAGTCTTGCGATATCCGGGAATTCCGATCATGCCGCTTACGGCTGCTGGATGAAAACGGTGAAAGTCGAGGCGGGATCATATTATAGTTTCGGTGCGGCTCACTGCGAGGATACGGTTACAAATCCGCGGGTGTCGATTGTCGCCCGTCTGGACTGGCGCAAGGCGGATGGCGGCAGGGCGGGACGTCCCGATTATGTGCCCGATGGCGAAATCGAGGGGAAATGGCATCATGTAACAGGTGTGTTCAAGGCGCCCGAGGATGCCTCCAGTGTGGAGATTGAGCTTTATCTTGGCTGGAATCCGCAGGGAACAGTCTGGTGGGACAGTATCAGGCTCGAAAAGGTGCCGCCGGTGGCAAAACGGACTGTCCGTGTTGCCACTGCGAACTGTTTCCCGCGGGATAACACGTCGAGCGCTGAGAGTGTGGAGGAATTTGCCGCTGTCGCCGATGAAGCCGGCCGTGCAGGCTGCGATATTATCTGTCTCGGCGAATGGATCAATCTGGCCGGAGTGCGTGGCAAAGCCTATGCCGATATCGCGGAGACCATACCAGGGGCGAGCACAGAGCGGCTTGGCGAGGTCGCCAAAGAACACGGCATGTATATCGTTGCGGCGCTTGGAGAACGTGAGGGCCATGCAATATATAACACGTCTGTGCTTATCGGCCGTGACGGTAAGGTCAAAGGCAAATACCGCAAGGTTCAGCTGCCGCGAGAGGAGATCGAGGCTGGAGTGACCCCCGGTGCTTCTTACCCTGTGTTCGATACCGATTTCGGAAGGATCGGCATGATGGTGTGCTGGGATAACCAGTATGCCGAACCGGCGCGGGCCCTTGCGATACAGGGTGCCGAGATCATTCTGATGCCGATCTGGGGCGGTAACGAAATCCTGACGAAAGCCCGGGCAATCGAGAACCAGGTCTTCGTTGTCAGTTCCAGCTACAGCGACAGAAGCGCTGTTTACGGCCCTTGGGGCGAAGTGCTCGCGGAAGCGAAAGAACGTCCGGGAATTGCATACGTCGATATCGATCTGAACGAAGTGCATCCGGAGCCCTGGCTCGGCAACATGAAACACCGTTTTTACAGGGAAATGCGGGCTGATATTCCTGTTCCGGGTTATTGAAATCGTGAGATGTGATAGTAGTTCTTTGATTATATTGAATATTGTGTTATTTTTTGATAAGATATTTGTTTATGCTTGCTTTGAAGTTTTTCAATGCTAAAAATGATGATTTAAATCCCTTAGGGCTGTTTCCGGAAGCCTGTTTCTACAAGGTGTCGCTTTTTCCTGTTGATGCCCGGTAGTATGCTGCGGGGTAGTTCATTAAGGGCTGTTTATATACTGAAAGGCTTCATACATGGCGTTTCTGATCGATGAGAACCTCCTCGAATGCCTCGATTCAATACAGGCCGCCGTTATTGTTTATGACAGCAGTGAACGCATTGTTGCTGTCAATGAAGAAGCGTGCCGTCTGTTGCCCATTCAAAGAGACAAGGCTGTCGGGTATAAAATAGAAGCCAATTCAAGAGTCGGCTTTTACCATCCCGATGGCAAGGCAATTCCTCATGACGAGCATCCCGTAGCAGTGACTATCAGAGATGCAGCTCCGCTCAATGATATTACAATTTATATTGATATTCCCGGAACGGAAAAGCGTTATTGGCTTCTTGTCAGCACCTATCCGATTCTCGATCCCGAAGGACGTGTCAAATATGTTGTCGTGACATCCACAGATATCAGTACACTGGTTGCTGCCGAGACAGAGGCTCGCTATAACGAGAACCGCTATCACCAGCTTTTCGAACATGCGCCGGTATCTTTGTGGGAGTACGATGTTGCGGAGTCAGATGATTATTTCCAGTTGCAAATGAAAGGAATAACTGTTGACCTGGCTGAATACATGGAAAGCAACCCGGCTATGGTCCAGGAGGCTCTCAAAAAAATAAAGCTTATCGATATCAACCAGAAAACAGTTGAGCTTTACCGGGCGAAGGATAAAGCTCAAATCTTAGAAAATTTATGGGATAACCTGCAGCCTGAGGAAGTGGAAACTTTTCGTCGTGGGGCGACTGCCTACCTGAAAAGCGAGCCGTTTTTCGAGTGCGAAACATCAACCATGACACTCGATGGTCAGCACATGGATATTTTATACAGGATGACATTTCCCTACCGTGACGATACCTGCAGGAGAGTGCTTGTCAGTGTCGTTGATATAACCGAGCGGAAACGTTTCGAAGAAGCTTTGAAAAAAAGTGAAAGCATGTATCGTGCTATTTTTGAGGGAACCTCCGATGTGGTGGGAATTATGACACCTGATAGTGTCATTAAATCCATCAGCCCCTCGGTAAAAGATGTGTTTGGTTATGAACCTGCCGGTGCTATCGGAAAATGTATTGTCGATTTCCTGCATCCGGATGATTTTCAAACAGTGCATGAGGTTTTTTCCAAATTACTCAAAGATCCCGGGGGAACGGCGTTTATAAATGAAAGCCGCTGGCTGTCACATGAAGGCAAATGGATATATGCCGATGCCAACCTGACGAATCTCTGTCATATTCAGGGCGTAGATGGCGTGGTATTCAATACACGGGATGTTTCAAGCAGGCGTGAAATAGCGGAAGAACGCCTAAAATACATCAGTTTTCTCGAAAATATGGGAAAAGTCGACCGTGCATTCCATTCATCGACCGATCTTGATGTCAGCATGCAGAATGCACTGCAGGAGATGCTGGATATTTTTCGGTGCGACCGGGTCTGGCTTCTTTTTCCCTGCGATCCCGATGCTGAATCATGGTCGGTGCCTATTGAAGTCACAAAGGACGAGTATCCCGGCGCTTTGGCCGCTGACACTTCATATCCCATGACGGCTGAGATCGCACGTCTGTGCCGCAATGCTCTTGAGCGTGATCTGCCTTTTGCCCATAACCTTGACTCTGATATAACTCTTGTTCCGATATCCAACGTTCACGGTGTGAAATCGGAGATGGTGCTTGCGTTGTATCCCCGGACCGGCAAGCCCTGGCTTCTGGGGCTGCATCAGTGTTCTTATATTCGTGAGTGGGATGTCGAGGAAAAACGTCTGTTCCTCGAAATCGGGCATCGTATCGGCGATACCCTTGGCAGTCTCCTGTTTTTGGAGAAAATAAAGGCGAACGAGGAAAAATACCGCACACTGATAACGTCAACACTTGAAGGCTATGTCGCTGTCGACACCGGGTTTGTCATAAGCGATGTCAATACGGCTCTCTGTGAAAAACTCGGTTACAGCCGTGATGATATTATTGGTCACAATTTCATGGATTATCTCGTTTCAACTCATCGCGATGCCTATACGGGGCTCAATTCAATCACGGACAGGAAACATATCAGTCTCGACGCTGGTCTTGTCAAGGAGGACAGCGCCGTCCTTCCGGTTCAGATCAATGCCACTTCGCTTTTTGATAATGACGGCTCTTACAGCGGATTTTTCGCTCTCATAACTGATCTTAGCGAACGTGTGCAGCTCGAGGAGGAACGGTCGAAAACAAGCCGCCTTGAATCGCTCGGTATTCTTGCCGGCGGGATAGCGCATGATTTCAACAATATTCTTTCGGTTATTCTTGGTAACATCTCGCTGGCAAAGCTCGGTATGGATATCTCGGACGATAATTCGGAATTGCTCGATGATGCCGAAAACGCCTGTGTTCAGGCAAAACGTCTGACCAAACAGCTGCTGACATTCTCAAAAGGGGGCGCGCCAGTCAAGGAATGCTCCTATCTGCAGGATCTCATCACGGAATCGGCAACATTCAGCACACGCGGAGCGAAAACGAGTTGCTCGTACAATTTCCCCGATAATCTGTGGCCTGCCGATATCGATCGCGGGCAGTTCCACCAGGTTTTGCATAACCTTTTCATCAATGCGGTCCAGGCTATGCCTGATGGTGGTGAAATATGTGTCAATGCTGAAAATATCATTGTCAGGGTTGATGATGTCCTGCCGCTCAAGGCGGGCCGTTATGTGAGAATCGACGTGCAGGATGCCGGACATGGTATTCCCGATGATCAGAACGCAAAGATATTCGATCCCTATTTCACGACGAAAGAAGGTGGCAGCGGTCTCGGGCTGACGACTGCTTTTTCTGTTGTGCGGCAGCATGGCGGAACCATAATAGTTGATTCGGAAATTGGGGTCGGCAGTTGTTTTTCGATTTATGTCCCCGCGTCCTCACTGGAGCCGGCAAAACCCATCGCGCAAGGTACGATCAAGAAACTGAAAACGGGCAAAATCCTCGTTATGGATGATGATGTCATGGTGCAGAATACGATTCAGCAGATATTGAAGGAATTGGGGAATACTGTCGATCTTACGGCTGACGGTTCGGAGGCGATTCGCCGGTATGGTGAAGCGCTTGGAGACGGAGAGCCGTATGATCTTGTTATTCTCGACCTGACCGTTCCTGGCGGTATGGGTGGGCAGGAGACCATGAAAGAACTTCTTGAGCGCTATGGGGATGTCAGGGGTGTTGTTACCAGCGGATATTCAAACGATCCGGTCATGGCCAATTACAGCAGTTACGGTTTCAGCGACATCATCAGCAAGCCGTTTTCAATCCGTGATATATCCATAGTCCTCAATGATCTGCTGCCCTGATATTTCCGCACCTAACGGACTTTATCTCTCGAATATTCATCCTGCATTGCCTGTTTCAGATGTGTCGCTACCGTTTCGTTTTCAGCAATGACATTCTTTGTTTCGCCGGGATCTTCGGCAATGTTATAAAGCTCGAATTCGCCTTCATCGAGTGTCCTGCCCCGGTGAATAAGTTTCCAGTCGCCTTCCCGGCAGGCCGCCTGCCAGTTTGTCCGCCAATACAAGCGCCGTGAAACGCTGTTTTTGCTTTTTACCGAGGGCATTATGTCTATTCCCTCAACTGTGACATCTGCCGGGATTGAGACTCCGGCGAGCGCGGCCAGCGTCGTGTAGACATCGCAGACATAAGCGGGTTCTACGCATTTTCCCGGCTTGAGATGTCCCGGCCTGTACATGAATGCGGGAACGCGGATGCCGCCTTCGTATATGCTGCCCTTCCAGTTGTTGAGCGGGCGGTTGTCGCCAAGCACATCGGTGGCTCCGTAGGACATGTAATACTTACCCGGCGGGATCAGCCAGCGTGAATACTCACCGCCTTTCTGTCCGCCATTGTCGCTGAAAAACATGACAAGTGTGTCCTCCGCAAGCCCCTTCTTCTCAAGTGCCGCAACAAGTTTGCCGATACAGTCGTCCATATGGGTCATCGCGGCGGCGAAATACCTCCGGGAGACGTTTTCGATGGTGTTCTCGTAGGGTTTCACCCAGGAGAGGTCTTCCTGGCAGGGGACATGTGGTGCGCTGAACGGCACGTAAAGGAAGAACGGCTTGTCCTGCGCCAGTGAGCTTTCTATAAAATGCAGAGCCTCATCTGTTATCAGGTCAGTGACATGGCCCTCCTCATCGATGAGCTCGTCATCCCTGATCCACTGCTCTACCGGCTCCATATTGCCGGTAAAATCGGTGGTATCATGCGTGTAGGAATCGATCCACGGCCCCACATAACCGTAACTGTGGTTGAAACCGTAGTTGCGCGGGCGGAGATGTTTCGCCATGCCGAGGTGCCATTTACCGGTAATCGCCGTGTCATAGCCGTTGCGCCTGAGAAGCTCCGCTATGGTTACGATGTCAGCCGGAAGTCCCCGGTCCCCTTTGATCTGCAGCGGGCCGGTGATGCCGAAACGGCTGGGCGGGCGTCCTGTCATCAGCCCCGCACGTGTCGGTGAGCAGGTGGGGTAGACATAGAACTGGCTGAGTTCGACCCCGTTCGCCGCCATTCTGTCAAGGTTAGGTGTCTTTATCTCGGAGCCGTGGAAACCGACATCATGCCAGCCTGCATCGTCGGCTACAATGACCACGAAATTCGGCTGCTTTCCGGATGCAGCATTTGCTTTTGATAAAAGCTGACCTGCTGTCAAAGCGCCGAATGCGCCGCAGGCTGCCTGTCGAATGAATGCGCGTCGTTTCATTTCCCACCTGCTCTTTCGCGTTGTCTGTCAGATATCGGTGTCGTGCCTGTATTGTTCGTTCAACAGCGCTGTCATCTCGCTTTTTTTCTCAGTGTTGCCGATACTGAGATCAGTCGTTTCATACGGATCAGTAATGACATCGTAGAGTTCGCTCGAGCCTTCATCCGGGGAAGCGCCGTTGTGTATGAGCTTCCATCTTCCGCGCCTGACAGCGATCTGTCCCGGCGTTCTCCAGTAGAATGTTCTTTCGGGAAGACCGGCGTTGCGCGAAATGGCCTGCCAGACATCGGTGCCCTCGACTGCTTCAGGAATTTCCGCGTCGCAAAGTCCGGCGACAGTCGGAAGGGTATCCCATGCGATGACTGGTTCAGACACATTTCCCGGTTTGAGTGTGCCCGGCCAGTACCAGATAGCGGGTACCCGTATGCCTCCCTCGTATAGATCGGCTTTCCAGCCCTTGAGCGGACGGTTGCTGCCCAGACGGTCGTTGGCCTTGAACTTGCCGTTGTATTCGAATGTCGGGTACCAGTTTTCCTGACCGCCGTTATCGCTGGTGAAAATGATGAGTGTTTCTTTTTCAATATTTTGCTCTTTCAGTGCCGATAGTATTCTGCCGACAGCCCGGTCCATGTGGGTCATGGATGCGGCGAATAGTCGGCGTGACTCGTTCGTGATGTTGCTGTATCCATCTGTCCATCGCTCATCTTCCTGCAGCGGGTAATGCGGGACACTGAAAGCGACGTAGAGGAAAAACGGATTGTCCCGGTCGGTCTCGATATATTTGACCGCCTCGTCCGCGATGAGGTCAGTGGCATGACCCTCCTCATCGATGAACGTGCCGTTGCGATGCCAGCTTCTATCGCCGTTTTTGTAGATGTGAGTGTACTGGTCGATCTGGCCGTGGAGGTAGCCGTAGGATTCCTTGAACCCATAACTGTTCGGGCCCACCTCCGGTTTGAGTCCGAGGTGCCATTTTCCGGCAAGCGCGGTGTCGTAGCCTGCATCCGAAAGCACAGATGCCAGGGTACCCTGGTCGCGGGGAAGGGTGAGGGTGCTTTTCATGGCTATGGGGCCGAGAATACCGAACCTGCTTGGCGGGCGGCCTGTCAGAAGTGCTGCCCTTGTGGGAGAACAGGTCGGGTAGACATAGTTCGCATCGAGACGGACGCCGTTTTCCGCCATCCTGTCGAGCACAGGTGTCCGGATTTCGGAGCCATTGTATGCCACATCGTTCCAGCCGGTGTCATCTGCGATAATTACTACGACATTGGGGCGTCTTTTCCGGTCGGCACGTACCTGTCCAATACCGCTGAAAACTGATGCCGCGGCTGCTCCTGCTGCGGCTTTCCGTATGAACTGCCGTCGTTTCATGCTGTCCTTTCATTCGATGGTGAATAGCTGGTGTTTGACTATCAAAACTCGCTCTTACGGGACAAGCTTTCCCTCGGTGACACCCGGCCACTCATCTGTCCTGAACGGCGAGGCCGGCAGTCCAGCGCTGTTGTAAAGGTTGCAGCTTGGATTGTCTTCCCACCCGTATCTCACTGCTACGGGATCGGAAATGTCAGGATGGCTGACCACAACCTCGCTGCCCTCGATATGGGCCTCGGCGGGAAGGAATACTCTATCTCTGCCCGCTATGGTGAATCCCTTGAGACCGTCGAGATCGCCCGAGACAAGCCCCTCTGCCACGTGCCTGAACCTGAGCCTTACCGAGGAGCCGTTACGATAGTATGCGCTGAAAATCGGGCCCGAGTGTGTCACAGTCCTGCCGTATGCGATAGCAAGCGCATTGATTGCCAGACGGCGTCCGACATCCCATTTGTTGTTGGGATGGATATTGCTGGAGTCGCCGATATCGACTGTCACCGCCATGCCGGTATTGGGCAGTTTGAGTGTCATGAGCTGGGCCTCGCGGAGTTCCGGCCACGATCCCCATCCGCCCTCGACCGGATGTATGACGGTATCCCAGTTGGCGAGCTGCACAAAGAGGAACGGAAAATCACCCTGTCCCCATACCTCACGCCAGTCCCTGATCATTGCAGGGAAGAGGGTTCGGTATTGTATTGCCCTGTCTGAATTCGATTCACCCTGATACCATATGGCTCCGGCGATGCCGTAGGGGATGAGCGGGTTGATCATGGCATTGTAAAGACCGCCGGGATAGTCGCGTGTTCCCGGGTCTCTCAAGCCTCTCGGTGCGGGCGGGGGATTGGGTATGCTGTCTTGGATCGCTTTTTTGCGCGCGGCCACTCTTTCATCATAGAGTCGTTTGTGCTCAGGGAATTCGCTTGCCAGAGAGTCGAGATTTGAGACGATGGGTGCAAGATCGTGATATGAACGAAGGGTCTCGACACGTGTCCACGCCTCGGCAACCGAGCCGCCCCATGAGCTTGAAATCAGACCCACCGGCACCCTGAGGCGTTCATGCAGTTCCCTGCCGAAATAGTAGGCCACCGCCGAGAACATCTTGACCGTATCGGGATTTGAGATAACCCAGCCCGGTTTCGATTCGCCGGGAATGCTGTCCTGGGGCGTGACAGCGGTTTGGCGCGGCACTGTCAGCATCCTGATCTCGGGAATGTCGGCGGATTCAAGATCGAGTTCGATATCCTTGAGCTGGCCCATCCGCCACTGCATGTTCGACTGGCCAGAGCAGAGCCAGACCTCGCCGAAAAGGATGTTGCCAACTGTAACAGAATCGGCGCTTGCGGTGGCAATCGAGTCTGTCGCCGCGATAGTCATCGTATAAGGGCCGCCAGCCTCCATGGCAGGAAGGACAAGTGACCATCGGCCATCGGGTCCGCATTCTGTCTCGACATGAAGGCTGTCGAGTGCGGCACTGACCGTTTCGCCGGGTTCTGCCCAGCCCCAGAGGGTGTTGCCGCGGTTCCTCATGAGCACCATGTTGTCGCTGATAAGTGCGGGCAGGCGCAGTTCCGCCATCGCCGGACATGATAAAGCTGACAGAAAAGCTGAAACTGACAACAGTAGTAAAAAGAAGTTTTGAAAACCGCCCCGGACACGTCTTCTCATGCTCTTCTCCATGTTCAGTTATTTTTCTCTTCGTTATTTATCGCATTAAGAAACTGCTGAAGGTAATGTTCTCCGTATTGGATTTTCTGCAATATATAGACTCCGGCACGATCCGGCAAGACGGCAATACTATCAAAAAGAGAGTGTGTGCGCTCATTATTATTGACTTTGACAGCTCCCCGGTTCATACTTGTAGGGAAAGAAACCAATCCTGCGAATGGACAGAATCATGGCTAATGTTACACGTAGAGCATTTTTGACCGTTGCGGCAGGCACTGCCGCTGGATTTGCTGCCAGCATAGCTGGAGCCTGGTCGCCGGGGCCCTCCGGTAAGGTCAGACGCGATATCAGTGCCGGACCGACTGCCATTCGTCTCGCGACACGAATGACCCGCAAAAAGGGCGAGGCGCCTGAGCAGACAGTCAAACGTATCCGTGAGGCCGGGTACACTTCCGTGAATACGCAGCCCTCACAGTGGAATTTTGCCGAACTCGCCGAGATGCGGAAAGCGCTCAGAAAATATGATGTTACGGTTTTCGAGGTGGGCGCCTATGACAACATCATTCATCCCGATGCCGCGAAACGTCAACAGATCCTCGCGAAGATGGCCCGGAAATTCGAGGATGCCGCGAATATTGGCGGCTCGATGGTGGCGACTGTTACCGGCTCCTGTGATCCGGTCTATCTCATCAACCCCCATCCGGACAACTGGACCGAAGAGACTTGGAGGCTCACGGTGAAAAGTGTCCGGCAGCTTCTCAAGGACACTGCCGGAATGCCTGTGTCTCTCGGTATTGAGGCCCAGGTCACGACAAATATCGATGGCCCAAAAGCCCACCGACGGCTTATCGATGATGTTGCCGACGACCGATGCCGTGTCAATCTCGATCCCACGAACATGATTTCACTTGCGACCTATTTTCATACGACCGAGGTGCTTGACGAGTGTTTCGACCTTCTCGGCGAATCTATTATGGGCTGTCATGCCAAGGATACATATATTATACCGGACAAGCAGACAGTGCATGTGCAGGAGGTCTGTCCCGGCAAGGGCGTGATGGATTACGAGACTTACCTCGCCCGCATGAGCCGTCTGAAATGGCCGCGCGCCATTTTCCCGGAGCATATCAGTACCGAGGAATATCCAATTGCCGATGCCTACATCAAAGAGGTTGCCCGGCGGATCGGTGTCAGGATACACGGCGACTGACAAGCCGGACCGGCAGAGATGCAGGATGTCTGTTTACCCGCAACACATTATCTCAGTAAGGAGTCGTCATTTTTTTATGAAACATGTTCTTTATTTTCTGATACTCTTGTTTCCGTTGCATGCACACTCACTCGAAAGGCCCGATATCGAATTCAGGGTTTTCCAGTTTCCCCACGACATGATGCCGCGAATCGACGGCAGTGCTGAAGACTGGTCGATGGTGCCGGACAGTTACCGCATCGGCCTTGACCAGCTGGAGGATACCACCTACCATGTACCTACCGATCCCAAAGACAAGGACATCACGGTGACTGTCGGCTGGGTTGAGGGCTTGTCCCGCCTCTATTTCCTTGTCGAGGCTTATGACGATTACTGGGATTTCAGCGAGCCGGGACTTCATAATGACATCCTGGAGCTTGTCGTGGACGGTGATCTTTCTGGCGGCGGCTTTCTTCCACGCGACCATCCAGCCAAAGAGCTGCTTTCCGGCTGGCGGGCTTTTTCCACGTTCCACGGTGTCTATGCCCAGAACTATCATGTCTTTCTCCCCGCGGAGGGCAAACAGTGGACAATGGTCTGGGGATGCAATCCATGGATTTCCGGTTTCCCGAGAGGAAACGCCGCATCATCCTATGATTTCAGACCGGGAGAAAGCGGGAATCTTACGCTCGAATTCTGGATTACTCCCTACGATTATGCGCCCTATGAGGGGCCGTCACGGGCAGTCGTTTCGAAACTCTCCGAAAACAGTATTATCGGGCTTTCGTGGAGTGTGCTCGAGTACGACGGCACCCATGACACAGGCCGCTTCAAGGCGTTCTGGAACCTGTCGCATAAATCCTCGATGCTCGGCAATGCCTCCGATCTCTGCCGTTTCAGGCTGATGCCGGTTGAACCGTCGCTCAAAGAGCCTGTAACGGCTGAATGGGATTTCACTATTATCGATATGGACCGCCGTCTCGTGGCATTCAAGGATTTGTCGGAGGGTGAAATTACGAAATGGACTTGGGAATTCGGAGACGGTGAAATCTCCCACGAACAAAACCCGGTGCATGAATACACGAGAGGCGACCTCTATTTCGTGACTGTCCTGACTGTCGAGGGGCCGGACGGTAAAGCCCGTATGGCGAAAACCTGCGATGTCGCGATACGCTGATTTTTTTCAATCTGAACCTGTACATTTCAATCAAAATGGTGAATCATGAAAAAACCTGAGACATTCGATACCGATTTTTTCGTTCCTCTTTCCGGTGAATTGTACGTCGAAAAATGCAGGCGCGGTGTTGAGCTTGCTGTCGGCGGCGAACGTTTCCGACTCGAGGCAGTGCGGCCGGATGTGCTGAAAATATCGATCAGCAAGGGCGGTTCTTTTGACGAGCCACCGACCGGTGCCGTGCTCACGGATGATTTCGGCATCAACCTGTTCAGTCTCGATGAGACGGCTGAACATATCTCGCTCAGCACAGACTGTCTCCGGGCCGAGATAGACCGCGAGACTTTCGCGCTCACGATTGCCCGCCCGGATGGCAGTGTAGTGCTGGAAACGGAGCCCGGCCGTTCTTTCCTTGCGCTCAATGAACGTTGGGCAATGAGTTGTCGCAGTGGGGCGGGGGATACTTTCCTCGGTTTCGGGCAGAAAACCGGCGCGCTCGATAAGGCCGGCCGGCGCATGAGCATGTGGAACAGCGATATCATCCTCGAAGGTGGCGAGCCAGGCGCTTTTGCTGACGATTACGACCCTTATTACATTTCCATACCATTTTTCTACCATCTGCCGGAGGGACATTCGGACAAAGCCGCCGCTTTCTTTTTCGATAACGGCTATCGGACTCATTTCGATCTTGCTGACGAGGGCGGCTGGAAAGCTATCGGTGACGGTGGTTTGATGACTCTTTATATTTTTGCCGGACCCTCGATGGCGGAAATTCTCTCATGCTATACCGAGCTTACCGGACGTATGCAGGCGCCGCCGCTCTGGGCGCTCGGGCATCACCAGTGCCGCTGGCACGATTACAACGCCGAGGATATCAGGCGGCTCGCGTCCGAATACGAACAGCGGGGCATACCCTGCGATTCGTTCTGGCTCGATATCGACTACATGGACGCGTTCCGCGTGTTCAGCTGGGACAGGGAGAAATATCCTGATCCGTCGGCACTGACTGCCGAGCTCAAGGAGCGTGGTTTCAAAACAGTTACGATCATTGATCCGGGAATCAAGGCGGATGAAGACTACAGTGTCTATCAGGAGGGAGTCGAAAACGGCCATTTCTGCAAGACACAATACGGCACTGTCTTTTTCGGCAAGGTATGGCCCGGACAGACAGTGTTTCCCGATTTTGTCAGGGAGGAGACACAAGCGTGGTGGGCCGATCATATTCGCCGTCATGTCGCCGGAGGGATAGACGGTATCTGGATCGATATGAACGAGCCTGCGGTGGGCAATGCCGGACTTGAGAGCATGCGTTTCGACAGGGACGGCGCCGATTATGATCACGACCGCTGGCATAATCAGTACGCTTCGCTCATGGCACGGGCGACTGTTGACGGATTGCACGAGGCTGATCACGACAGGCGGCCGTTCGTACTCTCACGTGCAGGATTCGCCGGAATTCAGCGCCATGCGGCAAACTGGATGGGCGACAACCATTCCTCCTGGGAACATCTCGCAATGAGCATTTCCATGTGTATGGGCATGGGCATTTCGGGACAGCCGTTTGTTGGCTGCGACATTGGCGGTTTCACTGGTGACACTGAGCCTGAGCTTCTGAAACGCTGGTATCAGTCCGCTGTTTTCGCACCGTTTTTTCGCAACCACAACGCCAAGGGCTACATTGATCAGTATCCGTGGTCATTCGATGGGAAAACGGAGGACGCTATCCGCGAGGCGGTACGTCTCCGCTACCGTTATCTGCCGTATCTTTACACCGCTTTCATGCTATCAGCCGAGACAGGCGAGCCCATTCAACGCCCGCTTATCTATGATTTCCAGGACGATCCCTCGCTGTGCGCGGTCAATGACCAGTTCATGTGCGGACGGCAGATTCTCGTTGCGCCTGTCATCGAAAAAGGTGCTGACAAGAGGACTGTCCGTCTGCCGCAGGGTGGGTGGTACGCGCTGGAAACGAGTGACTTTTTCGACGGGGCTGCCGAGATCGAAGTAGCAGCGGATTCACTGGTCTGTCCGGCTTATGTCAGCGAGGGATCGGTGATTCCGGTGGCAGCACCTGTCAT
Source organism: Candidatus Latescibacterota bacterium (assembly GCA_963668435.2). Classification (GTDB taxonomy): domain Bacteria; phylum Latescibacterota; class Latescibacteria; order Latescibacterales; family Latescibacteraceae. Next base: position 469,831 of record CAXXSC010000008.1, on the reverse strand, counting down.
GAGCACGGCAAATTATACGACCGACCAACTGGAGCTCCATGTCTATCTTCCCCGGCACGACGGCTCATGGACAAGCTGGATTCACGAGGATGACGGCATCACTCTCGGCGATCTCTCCGAATGCTCGAACAGGACTGAATTCACGCTTTTTCGCGAGGACGGTGTCACGCGTCTGGATATCGAGACTTCGGACAAGTCGCAGACTGCATTTCCGTGGAAATCCGGTGGGATTCGCTGTTTCGGTGCCGGTGACCTGGACAAGGTCTTTATCAACGGATCGTCCGCGGATTGCAGCGATCTGATATGCTGACATTCCGGCGTTCTTAGTTCATTGCGTCTGGTTTCACAGAGTAATAATTCGGTATATTACATCAAATATTATCGTTTTCTGAAGAGAAGTTAAAGGACAAACAACACTATGCTTAGTATGCTCGATTACGGTATCATCATTGTGTATTTCCTCATGATCACCTCGGTCGGCCTGATCGTATCGAAAAAAGCCTCCGGCTCGATCAACGACTATTTTCTCGGCGGCCGTAACATTCCCTGGTACATTCTCGGTGTTTCCGGCATGGCGACATTCGTCGATATGACCGGGACAATGCTGCAGGTCTCGTTTTTCTACATTCTCGGCGTGAAAGGCTACTGGGTCGCCTACCGCGGCGCTATCGTGCTGTTCCTCGCATTCCTGATGATTTTCATGGGAAAATGGCTCAACAGGAGCGGCGTGATGACCAATGCCGAGTGGATCTGTTTCCGTTTCGGCACCGACCTCCAGGGACATATTGCACGAATTCTCTCAGCCATAGCCATGCTCATGATGGGCGTGCCGATGGTTGCCTATTTCTTTGTCGGCTCAGGAAAATTCCTGTCAATGTACCTTCCTTTTTCGCCGGAGATCAGCGCACTCCTGTTCTTCATGGTCGTGATGGTCTATACTGTTGCGGCAGGATTTTACGGTGTTGTTTATACAGACCTGTTCCAGAGTGTTCTGATCATAGGCATTATCATTTTCATCACGGTCAAGGCGCTGGCAATCGGAACGCCGGAATACTACTCCCAGTTCGCTACAGCTGAATGGCGCACCCTGATCCCGAAATGGGAGATGGTCATGCCGGAAGGTTACGAGAACATGCGTTTCATCGGCCTTTTAATCATTTTCTGGATTATTTCCAATGTCTTCCAGGGTTTTTCAGTGCCTCTCGACGGCTGGACCAGCCAGCGTTACTACGCGGCGAAAAACGAGCGTGAAAGCTCACTGGTCGCGGCACAGTGGATCGTGCTGTTCAGCTTCCGCTACCTTCTGATGATGGGTATCGCCGTGCTGGCCATAGGGATTGCGTCGAAGATCGCCGATCCGGAAATGTCCATGCCTGCGGTTATCAGCCATTATGTGCCCTCGGGTGTCAAGGGTATTCTTATGGCATCGCTCATTGCCGCGGCGATGTCCTCGCTCGATTCGATTATCAACTCCTCGGCATCCTATTTTGTCAAGGACATCTATCACGCATATTTCAAGCCTGATGCCGGAAGCAAACACCTTCTGAGGGTCAGTTATGTTACGACGGTTGCCATTTTTGCCCTGGGCATCCTTATCGGTTGGACAATACCCGATATCAACTCGATCTGGGCCTGGATTATCATGGGCCTGATAACCGGCATGATGCCGCCGAGCATCCTGAAATGGTTCTGGTGGCGTTTCAACGGTATCGGTTACGCTTCGGGTATGGCCTCCGGACTTGTTGCCGCCCTTCTCAACAGGATATTCTTTGACGGCCAGCCCGAGTATACGACATTCATTTTCGTGATCTCGTTCTCACTTGTCGGCACAGTGATCGGAACTTACCTCGGACCGCCCGCGAAGATGAGTGTCCTTATAGAGTTCTACCGCAAAACGAGGCCCTTCGGTTTCTGGGGACCGGTCAGGCGCCTTGTCGACGGAAACGAGGTCGAGGATATCAAACGCGAGAACAGGCGTGATATCCTGCTGCTTCTGCCCGCATGTATCTGGCAATTGACACTTGTCTGGATGATGGTGGCGCTGGTCGCGAAGAAATGGGGCTCTGTTGCCATTTCGGCGGCAATTGTCGCATCGTTATCTGTCCTGCTCTACCGCTACTGGTATCTCAATCTGAAAAAAAACGTTTGAAAACCGGGGCGTTTTGTCCTTTTTTGTGACAAAACGCCCGATTTTCTTCCGGCATCCCTCAAAAGAAATATACCTCGTAATCTGCAAATGCGCTCAAAACTGCCGCTTTCCGTGCGTACATGTGTTTGGCATCAATGTTGCTTTTAATTATTTCAGAAATAATGCTGAGCAAACGAATGGATGGCAGTTATGAGAGGATTCATACAAAAAATTTTCGGATTCCTGCAGTCCGGTGAAGAAGGATCTTCTTTAGCAGGTCCTGTCAACGGCCCTTCGAAAGATATCGAGCGAATCATTAACGAGACCGTGCATTCACTTGTCAGGAAATGGCATGTCCGGCTTCTTTCGGAGCCTCTCGACTATATCATTTATGCCGCCTGGGGAGCCCGTATGGATGGTGAGCTGACAAAAGACCAGCTGGCAATACATGCGGAACTCGAGCCCGTTTTTGATACTATTGTCGCGATTATGGATATCAAAAGACTCAATGAAGAACAGGATTTTGCCGTTAGATATCTCATCAGAAGCCTGTTTATCGCGAAAATAACGTTCATTATCGATCACATGAGTCGTGAACTGGCAGATGACCACATTCCACCGCCGGAAACTTCAGGGCCTTCTTTCCCCGCAGACCTCTTCGACAACCTGTTCAGCCAGAACGAGGATCGACGTTACTGGAACGGTGGACGTCGCTGGTAGCATTTCCCTCTTTCCCTTCCAAGATTAATTCGCTATACTTGTGTTATAGCCGGTAAATCTGAAACGGAAGACGATCTTCCGGTCAGTTGCTTTTTCGGAGGACTTTCTCGTGAAAGGTGCTTACGTTCTGCTCCTTAGGGGTGACTCTGACCGTGTCGTGTCAATCGGCAGGCGCGGCGATATACTGTTTAAAAGAGGCTGCCATGTCTATGTCGGTTCTGCCATGAACAGCCTCGAGTCCCGTGTGGCCCGTCATATCAGAACGGAAAAGAAGAAACGCTGGCATATCGACTATCTCAGGGAATACTCCCGAATTACAGCATATTGGCTGATCGAAAGCGATGAACGTCTGGAATGTGATATTGCCCGTGCCATGGCACATAGACTCGATGTCGTCGAGGGATTCGGCGCGAGCGACTGCGGCTGCTGCGGACATCTTTTCTACCGACGCGGAGAACGTGCAACACGTTCAGCTGTCAGGAGTGTAATAAAAGAGCTTGCCGGGGAGCATGTTTTCCGTTGCCGCCCTGTTAAGGTTGATGCCTGATAAATGGTTTGGCCAAGCCTGTGCCGGATTCGGACTGGCCTTTGTTTTGATAATGATGCGAAAGCTGTGATTGTCTGATAACTCTTATTATGATTCGCATGTGATACAGCATATTTTTAAGGGTGTGACTGCCTTTTGGTGAAAGGTGTGGTCGATGAAAAAATATTGTCTGATAAATACACTGGTATTATTTGTGGCAGTCTCGCTTTGCTGCCGACCGGCATTTGCGGAGCTTGTAGAAACACACCCGTTCGTTCTGTATTCCGCTGACGAGTTCGAAGCAATACGAGCCCGTATCGACAGCGAGCCTTTCAACGGCTGGTTTGAGGATGAGCTGGAAAAGGCGGAGGCAATCCTCGCGTTGTCGCATAGCTGGGGTGATGGTTCGGAGGCGCCGGAGACCGAGGCCTATTACGCGAAAGTCCTGACGTTTTCCTACGTTTTCTCGGAGGGCCGCAGTGACAGCCGTGACCTTTTCGCTGCTGAGGCGGCAAGAGCTCTGGCTGCAATCCCGAATTCTTCCTACGGATCAAGGTTTTCGAGCGATCTCTCCGTATCCGAGGCGGCGCTTTTCTGGGCCGAGGCATATGACATGCTTGCCGGGGCAGGATACGATTTCAGTGCCGCGGGTGGAGGTGTCACGGGAAGTGCTGTTCGTTCCCGTTTGTCAGCTCTCCGTGACTACATGGAAGATGATAATGCCTATCTGCCTATTTTACCCCCTTCTTCGCCTGCAATCGGTTTTGATTTTACGTCTTCAATCTGGATTGAAGGTGCTGCCGACAACCATCATGTGAAACTTCAGGCGGCACTTTCTGTGCTTTCGCTGGCAACACTTGGTGACTCGGGCGCTCAGGGCATTCTCGACGATGCTGTGGAAAAACTTGCGAAAGGTCTCGAGTTGATGACACCCTCCAATGGAGCCTCCGGAAACGGTGTGCTCTGGGCAGAGGGGCCGAATTACCATCTCTACAGCACCCACCAGTATCTTGCGGCTGTCGATGCGCTGAGACGGCGGGGTGTCGTCGATCTCTACAGCGATATCTTTTCTCTCGCCGCCTGTCACCTGACATTGCCGGAATTTGTCATGCCCGACGGTTACATGCCGCCCTGGGACGACAACCGAGCGGCTGTTTTCAACATCGCCGGCCTGCTGTATTCCTATCATGCCGGTCTCGAGGGGCGTGATATGCTCCATTGGCTCTGGAGAAAAGGTGGAAGCCCGGTGCCGTCGGCGTTTCGTGCAGACTACATAGCCCGTTTCGATGACAGCGTTCCCACCGTGAGCTCACCCGCCGACCTGAGTGACGAGGCAAGCGCCTTTTTTCCGGAAAGCGGATTCGCGCGGCTACAGAGCTCGTGGGACAGTGATGCTGTCTGGCTGCTGCTCCAGAGCGAGCACGGCGGCACACACACGAACGGCCGTGCCCACGAACATCCCGACCCGAATTCCGTTATTCTGCATGCCTGCGGTGAACTTCTTCTCATAGACAGCGGTTACGCAGGCTGGTCAAACCGCGATGCCACGAAATTTGCCGAAAACCACAATATTGTGCTGGTGGACGGCGCCGGGCCTCCGGCATCGTCACAGCCTCCTATCGGCGGTGTCTGGAGTATCGGCGGCACTGGGTCTCTCATGGGCAACTGTTTCACTGCCGACAGGCTCGATTATGCCAGCTCGTCTGCAAATTATGAAAATACAGATTTCACCCGTCACGCAATCGTGACTTCGGATGGCGGCGTTATCCTTTACGATGTGCTGACAGCTAATGCCGTCAAAGAGTACACACTGCTTCTGCACGGCAATGGCGGCGGGAGTTCCGGCGGGACATTCGAGTCTCATGAAAACGGCGCGCTCTGGGAACGTGACAATGCGGCACTCAGGTCGTTTACCGTTGCGAGCGGTGATGAAATAGCGTTAACGTCCCGAGATTTGCAGCATGCCGTCTACAGCAATGAACTTCTGACACATACCATGCTTGAGATCAAACAGCGCGGCGAAATCGAGAGTTACCTGACATTTCTGGCGCCTTCACGGACAGCTGATACTATGCCGTCAATAACTGCGATCGAGGTGGAAAACGGGCAGGGGATCGGGATATCGAATGCTGATGGGCGGAAACTCGTGCTTCAGGGACCGCCTGAAGGATCAACTGTCCGGGTGAATGGCGGTGGGGTCGAGTCCGACGCCGTGTTCTGCTATCTGGAATACGATGCCGATGAAACAGTTCAGTCGATAATGATGATTGACGGTTCTATTATCTCGGATGCTTCCGGCCCGGTAGCCATGACAGATGCGCGTGCGACCCTGTATGTCGATTACAGCGATGAGTATATCATCGCAGGCCATGTGATTGCTGATGGAAGCCGGACATTAAGTCTGCACAATGTGAGTGCGGAAACGCTGACTGTCGATGGCGCGGTTGCCGAATTTATGCAGGATGGAGGCACGTTGACATTCAATGTTCCGGGCGAGGCTGTTTATGTTGTTACCCGGGAGCGCGAACCGGTAGTCCTGTTGCCGCCGTCTGATGTGATTGTCTCGGATGTCGATGGCGACAACGGCCATGTTCTCGACATTTCATGGACAGCATCACCCTCCGAGCAGGATGGGCTTGTCGATGAATACCGCGTTTACAGAAGCCGTGCCGATGAGTTCGGAGAGGTGGTCGCTCTCGATGATTTCGAGGATCTTGACTCGCTTATTGCATGGGAAGAGCATGCTGTTGTTCTTGTCGGTTCGGTTGCCGCCGGACAGGCATCGTTCCGTGATCTTGCCGTGCCGCTGAACGGCGTGGTTTACCGTTACTGGATCGAGTCCGCTGCAGGTTCCCACGTGAGCGAAAAGGCTGCTTCGAACTGGCAGGAGCCGCTTTCTGTCAAGGAAATGCCTGAGGAATTGTCGATACTCAATCCTTTCCCGAATCCTTTCAATATGTCCGTGACCATCCCTGTCAGGCTCATGCATGAATCACAGGTCGAGCTTGCTGTCTACGATATCAGCGGTGCGAAAGTCGCGACATTGCAGCACGGCACAATCCAGCCCGGTCTCGCCGGATTTAACTGGAATGGCCTCGATGACAGCGGCCGCACGGTGAGCAGCGGCGTCTACATTGTCAGGCTTGTTAGTGACACTCGTTCGGTTCACCGCCGTATCCTCCTGATGAAATAGAAAGCAGACCTGCTTATTTCTCAGAAAAAGCCGTTGTGTGCTCTGTTCCAGTGCTGTATTTTTCAATGACACGCATTATACATGGGCGTTTGGGAGTTCCTGCTTACGGTATGGACTCCGAAACGGTTTTTTGTGTTTTAATGCCTGTTCCAACTGAGTCACGGCTTAATCCTGATAATAAACTTCAACATATACAAGGAGCGGAAAATGAAAGCGGCAGTGCTCACCGAGTTCAATCATATCGAATGGAAAGACGTTCCCGAGCCGGAATTCGGCCCCGGAGAGGTCATGATCAAAGTGTCCTATGCCAGTATCTGCGGCAGTGACCAGCATGTGTTCAAGGGAGAGTTTGGCCCCAGGGTGACCCTTCCCACTATACAGGGCCATGAGTTTGTCGGCACAGTCGCGGGGATTGGTGACGGTGTCGAGGGATTTTCTGTTGGTGACCGTGTCGCCGCGGACCCTATTGTGTGGTGCGGCTCGTGTCCGGCCTGCGAGATCGGCCATTATCCGGCCTGTACCTCGCTCAAGCTTCTCGGCATAGATATGGACGGCGGTTTCGCTGAGTTTGCAGTCGCGAAAGCCAGCATGGTTTATCACATTCCCAGCAGTGTTTCCGACCGTCACTCAGCGCTCTGTGAGCCTTATTCAATCGGTTTTCACGCCAACAACCGGGCCGCCACTAAGCCCGGCGATATCTGTGCATTCTTCGGTGCGGGCAAGATCGGGCAGCATATCATGCAGGCCGCGCGTACGATAACCGATAATCAGGCATTTGTCATCGATATCAATGACAAGCGGCTCGACATTGTCCGCAAATCCTACCCGGACATTGTGGCAATCAATGCTCTGAACGAGGACCCTGTCGAGGTAATCCGCGAAAAAACGGATGGCAGGGGAGTGGATATCGCTTTCGAAATGACCGGTGAGGCACGCGAGATAGAGGGCCGTGTCCATCCGCTTCGCGAGGCGGTGAGAAGTATCCGCGGCGCTGGCAAGGTCTGCGCGCTCAGCCTCGGCGACCAGGAGGTCAGCCTTGTCATGAAAGAGCTTATCTGGAAAGAGGGGCTACTGGTCACCTCACGTGTCTGCCACGGCGAGTTCAAGGAGGCACTGGAGCATCTCGCGAAAGGTGTACTCAAGCCCGATGCTCTCATTACAAGCGTCATGCATATGAGTGAGGCCCAGAAAGCGTTCGAGATGCTCGAGAATGAGCCGGAAAACTATCTCAAGGTGCTTCTGACATTCGACAACGTCTGAAATTGATACCGGCCTTTTATGCAAGCTGTGTTAAAAGATGCCTTATCAGCAGCTGCTGTGTTTCTTTTGCATGAAGAATGAAATGGATATCGTATGAGTGATTCAAGGATAGTTACTATCGGTTTTATAACAATTATGCTTTTTATGTTCTCTACCGGAGCGGTGATTGCAAATGATGTTTCCGTTAATCCCGTCGTTCTCGACAACGGGATAGTCCGCTACGAGTTCGAGTCCGGGACCATGGGGCTTTCCGCCATGATCGACCTTGCCACCGGTGTCAATCATATCAATCCTGTCAAAGGAAAACACGATCTCTGGACACTGACGTTTGCCAACGGAACGCAGAAAAGCTATCGTTCCAGTACCGAGTCCGACTGCACATCATATACACTAAATCATACGCCCGGGGGTGACCAGACCGCCGTGTTCGAATGGAGGGATATCGATCACTGGCGCGAGAAAGCGGCGTTCTCGGTCAAGGTCGAGGCGACACTCCCGCAGGGCGCGAGTATGGCCTCTTTCAGAATATGGGTGGAAAACAGGAGTGACATCTGGGGGCTCTGGGATGTCCTCTGCCCGAAAGTCAACGGTTTCCTCACCGCGGGTGAATACGATGTCGCCATACCCGGCGGCAACTGGGGCAAGCTTTACAAGGACTGCGCGACACGCCTCTCTTTCAACTATCCAACCGGCTGGAACATGCCAATGCAGTTCATGTGCGCTTTCAAGGACGGCAGGGGGGTATATATGGCGGCTCATGATCCCCGTTCCTGGAGCAAATACCTGACAGTTTCTCCGGGATACGAGTTCTCGATCAGGACCTATGCCGAGGATATGGCTGTTCCCGGTTCCGATTTTGATGCGCCGTTCCCTGTCATGTTTGGTGTGTATGAGGGCGGATGGATGCAGGCCTGCAAGCTCTATCGGCAGTTTGCGCTGACCGCACCGTGGACTTCGAGAGGTAAAATATCCTCAAGAACCGACCTTCCGAAGGCACTTAAGGATGTCGGACTCTGGATGCGGATACGCGGCCTTGCCGGCCTCGACGAGGGAACCACCGAGGAACGCAACAGAGCGCTTCTTGATGCCCGGGATTATTTCGATGTGCCGATCGCGGTTCACTGGTATGACTGGCATCAGGTCCATTATGACACGCAATACCCGCATTTTTTCCCGGAGAAACCCGGTTTTGCCGACCAGTTCAAGGACCTTGTCTCGAAAGGCATGCTTGTCATGCCCTATATCAACGGACGGATTATCGACACGTTCAACGAGGATTATGACCGATTCTATCCGAACCTTGTCAAGGATCAGGCCGGAAAACCACACCTCGAGGTCTACAAGATGGATTCGGGCCGTATGGCTGTCATGTGCCCTTATACACGGTTCTGGCAGGATGAGATCTCCGGTCTTGTCGGAAAAATGGGGCGAGACCTGGGTGTCACCGGTGTCTATATCGACCAGATTTCGGCCTCACGTCCCATGTTGTGCTTTGACGAGAGTCACGGGCATCCTCTGGGCGGCGGCAGCTGGTGGGTGGATGGTTACCGCGAGATGCTGAGAAAAGTTCAGAAAGCAGCTCACAGCAATGGCAACAACATGATTGTGACCTCGGAAAACGCAGCTGAGCCGTTCATGGACGGTATCGATGCCTTTCTGATCTGGATCAGGCGCGACGACCGCGAGATCCCCATGATCACCTCGGTGTATTCCGGTTACTCGCTGTATTTCTCCTCGCCGGCATGGTTCGAGCACGGCGACCGGTCATGGATCATGGTGCAGGGACGGGATTTTCTGTGGGGAACACAGAACGGCTGGATGTCTATGGAGCTTATGGCCCCTGAGCACAAGAACAAGGCCGCATTCCTGAAGCAGGTCGGGAAATACCGTGTTGCCGGAAGGAAATTTCTCACTTACGGCGAACTTGTTGATCTTGTGCAGGCGGACAACACACTTCCCACTGTGACGGAAACATGGCCCGACCAGTCAAACAATCCGCGCGAGGCCACGCTTCCGGCAGTGCAGGGAGCGATATGGAAAGCGGAGGACGGCACACTCGGCGTTTTCCTTGTCAATTACCGTGAGGAGGATACGGCTATCGAGTTTACTGTTGATCCGGCACGTTACGGTCTATCCGAGGCTAACGGTGGATACACTGTCACCGAGATCACGCCAGACAGCCGTATGGAAGCTGAAAACATTTCCGGCGATGTCATCTCGCGAAAGGAAACGCTGGGGCCGTGGGAAATTCGACTTCTGGAAATTGCAGCAAAACGGAAATAAGGAAGCAAATGGAGGATACATGCAGGAAAAAACACTCATTTCATGGAATGTAAACGGAATTCGCGCGGCGCACCGCAAGGGATTCCTCGACTGGTTCAAGTCCGCCGCGCCAGATATTCTCTGCCTTCAGGAAACCAAGGCTCATAAAGAACAGCTTTCGGCGGAGCTTCTCGAGGTTGACGGCTATCAGGTCTATTTCTCGTCTGCCGAGAGAAAAGGCTACAGCGGTGTCGCCCTTTACACGAAAGCTGAGCCGAACGAGGTCAGGCACGGAATGGGTATTCCGGAATTCGACAACGAGGGCCGGATTGTCGCCGCGTCCTATGATGATTTCGAGCTTTTCAACGTCTATTTTCCCAACGGGCAGATGTCGAAAGAACGTCTCGATTATAAAATGGCATTTTACGATGCCTTCCTCGAGCACATCGAGACACTCAGGAAATCAGGCAGGAACATCGTTGTCTGTGGTGATGTCAACACTGCCCACAAACCCATCGATCTCGCCCGGCCGAAAGAGAACGAAAAAACATCCGGCTTCCTTCCGGAGGAGCGGGCATGGATCGATAAACTTCTCGATCACGGCTATGTGGACACTTTCCGGGCGTTCCATGACGAGCCGGACCAGTACAGCTGGTGGAGCATGCGGACACGCGCCCGTGAGAAAAATGTCGGCTGGCGCATCGATTATTTCTATGCCAACGAAGAATACATGAACAGGGTCAAGGACGCGTTCATCATGCCTGAGGTCATGGGTTCGGACCACTGTCCAATCGGCATTGTCATAGAATCTGAGTGAACGATGTAGCGTAAATATGCTTGTCTTGCGCACGTCTGCTGCTCTTTTTAGCGGCCACCGACTTCGCTTGCGAAAAGAGGCCGCGTATATTACCTTATTTCTACAGAATACAATCTATTGACACCTGAAAACGGAAAGCGGTTACGGCTTTCCGGCGCTTGCTGCGATATTACTTATTCTGCGGCAGGTTCTGGCATATACAGAGGAGGTCCCGTTATGGGGAAAGACAATCTGGCTGCATTCAAGGCATATGATGTTCGCGGGAAAGTCCCCGATGAATTGAACGCCGGGATGGCATATGATATCGGGAAGGCGTATGCCGCTGAAATCGCTCCCGACGGCGCGGTTGCTGTTGGACGGGATGTGCGCGATTCAAGCGAGGAGCTTTCCGCCGCCGTTATCAATGGTCTGAACGATGCCGGTATCGATACTGTCGATATCGGTCTCTGCGGTACGGAGATGGTTTACTATGCCTCCTCGATCGAGGGCATGGGCGGCGGCATTATGGTTACCGCCAGCCATAATCCCAAGGGCTACAACGGTATAAAAATGGTCCGGAAAGCGGGCCGTCCCATCAGCGCCGACACCGGCCTCATGGATATCGAGCGCCGTGTCAGGACGAAAGATATTCCCGCATCGGCTTCGACCAGAGGGAAGGCATCGAGCCGTGATGTCATGGAAGGCTATGTCCAGCGTATTCTATCCTTTGTGGATGTTTCCGCACTCAAGCCGCTGAAAATTCTTGTGAATCCGGGGCACGGATGCGCGGGGCCGGCGCTTGACGCGCTTGCGCCCCATCTGCCGTTTGAGTTCGAACGTATTTTCTGGGATCCGGACAGCACTTTCCCCGCCGGTGTCCCGAATCCGCTCCTGATGGAAAACCGAGCCATGACAGCCGATGCGGTTACCGGAAAGGGTTGTGACCTCGGTATCGCGTGGGATGGCGATTTCGACCGCTGTTTCTTTTTCGATGAGAACGGTGCCTATATCGAGGGGTATTACCTTGTCGGTTTTCTCGCGAAACGCATTATCGAGATACATCCCGGTGCCGGAATAGTTCATGACCCCCGCCTGACCTGGAACACGATTGACCTGGTCGATGCTGTGGGCGGCAAGGCGCTGGTCTCGAAATCGGGGCATTCATTCATCAAGGAGAAAATGCGCGAGACGAAAGCTCTCTATGGCGGCGAAATGAGCGCCCATCATTATTTCAGTGATTTCAGCTACTGTGATTCCGGCATGATCCCCTGGCTTCTGATCGCCCAGGAGATGTCGGCCACCGGCCTGCCGCTGTCGAAACTTGTCGCTGACAGGATCGCAAGCTATCCCTGTTCGGGCGAGATCAACCGTGTTGTGGATGATCCCGATACGATTATTGAGTCTCTGGTCGAAAAATACCGTCCTCTCGCAAGTTCATTCTCCGATCTGGACGGCATATCTCTAGAGTTCGGCCGTGAATGGCGTTTTAATCTCAGAAAATCGAATACCGAGCCGGTGGTGCGTCTCAATGTCGAGACCTCGGCTGATACTGCGCTTCTCAAAGATAAAACAGATGAACTTCTCGCGATTATCGGCGGTGCCGAATAGCGGGATTCACTATGAGGTGATCTTGTGACGAGACTGATGATCGCTGTTGTGTGTGTCGCTGTTATCGTTTCAGGCTGTATGAGTGGCGCCTCCGATTATGTGCCCGACTTTCTGACCTTCAAGAAACTGAAAGTGGTGGAACTGAGCCCGGAAGACCTTTCCGAATGGCTTCTTATCGGCGTTGGCGAGGCTGTTGTCGATCAAAAGGAGAATGCTCTCATTCTTGGCGAGGGGCACGCTTCAAAGGGGATTACACTGGTTTCGCCCCATTCTTACGGTAATCACGTCATATTGTCATTCGAGATCAGGCCGATGAGCTACGAGGGAGTAAGCACCGTTTTCCTTTCGGCGTCCGACCTCGTGACCATGGGCGATCTCAAAGTCACGGATGATCACCTTGGAAATTTCAATTTCTGGACCGAGGGCCGTGTCCAGAATTATCTGTTCTCGTATCACAACGGGTATTTCGATTCCAAGCCGTATATTATGAAAAATCCCGGTCTCAAAGAGGTTGCGACCGCATCTGACGAGATCCCGGCAGCAAAAACATTCAAGGTCGAGGTCGGCCGCCGGGGACGTCGCCTCTGGATCAAAATCGACGATAAACTTGTTGTCAAAGGCCGTGACAAGAACCGTGGCGGCCTGCCGCCGGGCAGGATTGGTTTCCGCCTCAGGGGACATGGCGCGGGCGCATATCGCTGTCTCATCCGGAATGTGGTGATAAGCGAGGGATGATCGAGAGCATATAAAACATTATCAAAACTGGCAAAAATTTGGGAATTTCGGAGGTCTTTTTTATGCGTTATCTGTCAATGACAATTCTGGCTCTTTTTCTTATCGCAGGCTGTTCCGGCGGTGAAAAAAATACAGCGAAAACACCGTCACCGGCAAAATCTTCAGCCGGTGCCGTCAGTCTCGAAGAGTTGGCGAAATGGTGTTTTCTCGGCACTGGTACCGTTGGCGTTGATGCTGCGGAAAATGCGCTTCTGATGAGCGAGACAGACGGCTCTGTCGGCGTAACACTCGTATCACCGAAAAGCTATGGGAAAAATGTGACTGTGAGCTTCAAGGTCAAGCCGTCAACCTATGAGAGTGTGAATGTAGTCATGCTTTCTGCCTCGGATGTGGCCAGCGGCGGAGAAATAAAGGTGCCTGCCGATTATGACGGCGCTTTCGGGTTCTGGACTGCCGAGCAGGTTCAGAACTATGTCGTCGCATTTCATAATGGTGCCCACAACCGTCTGCCCTTCATTGTCAAATGTCCGGGAATGGAGCCGGTTGCCGAGGGTGAAAAGCATGTCGCCGGCGAGAGATGGCATGATGTCGAGATCGGCCGCGAGGATTCGAAAATCTGGCTCAAGATTGACGGCGCACTGGTTGTCGAGGGAAATGACAGTTCAGCTGAAAGCCTTCCCGGCGGAGCGATCGCTTTTCGCCTGAGGGGGACAGCGACCGGTTTGGCCTCTGCTCTTTTCAAGGATGTTGTCATTACCGAAAATTAATTGGACAGTGCCGGATCACGGCAACGAATCAGCTGCCCCGGCAACGGAGTCATACCAGCGAGGAAAATGGAGCACATGTACAAAACGATTACCATCATAGGAGTAGGGCTCATTGGCGGCTCATTTGGACTTGCCGTGCACAGGAAATACCCTGACAGCCATATTATCGGCGTTTCATCACGTGCCGCTGTTACGAGCGCGCTGGAAATGGGTGCCATACATGAGGGCTGCGGCTATGAAGAGGTGGAAACAGCTGTTGCAGATGCCGACCTTGTCGTCTTATGCACTCCGATACACCGTATTCAGGGGCTTTTGAGTGTGATTGCCGGATCGCTTAAACCGGGAGCTCTCGTGACCGAGGTCGGTTCCACAAAACGCGAGATCGGCGAACATGCCGCAGAGGTCATCCCCGGGAGTGCCTATTTTATTGGCGGGCACCCGATGGCCGGTTCTGAGCGAAGTGGTGTCAATGCCGCCGATCCTTTCCTGTTCCAGAACGCTATCTATGTGCTCTGTCCGGCCGAAAATGTGCCGGAGGAAATTCTATCGACTTTCAGCGATTTCATTCACTGCATCGGCGCGAAAGTTATCGTGCTCGAGGCCGCGCTGCACGACCGTATTGCCGCCGCTGTCAGCCACCTTCCACAGATACTGGCTGTTTCTCTGGTAAAAATGGTGAGCAGCCTGCATAATGACGATTCGCCGTGCCTTACACTGGCCGCCGGCGGTTTCAGGGACATGACCCGTATCGCCTCGAGCCCTTTTGCCATGTGGGATGATATCTTCCGTACAAACCGCGATGCAGTATGCGAGATGATAGATATTTTCATGGATAATCTCAGCGACTTGCGGGACAGGGTCGGCTCCTCCGATCTCGGTGTGGATTTCGAGATCGCCAATATGACCAGGGGAAAGATACCGCGCGACACGAAAGGTTTCATGAAGACACTTTTCGAGGTGCTGGTCGTGGTCGAGGACAAGCCGGGTGTTATTGCGGAAATATCATCGGAACTCGCCGAAAAAGGCATCAATATCAAGGATATCGAGGTGCTCAAGGTCAGGGAGGGTGAGGGTGGAACGCTCCGCCTTGCTTTCGATCGCGAGGAGCAGGCGGAAGAGGCGATAGTCATATTGAACGGACTCGATTATTTGGCACGTCTCAGGAGCTGACATGCGTTTTGAGGTTTCCACAAGGGGAAGTCTGAAAGGGACGGTAACGGTTCCCGGCGATCGTATTCTGACACTGACAAGCCTGGCTTTTTCCGCCTTGTCCGAGGGGACATTTCAACTGACAAATCCGTCGCCGTCGCCGGATGTCGACAGTTTTACAGGCTGGCTTACAAGCTGTGGCTGCGAGATCGGTCAGGACAGCGGTGTGCTGACAATAAACACCGGTCAGCTCCCGGACGAGATCGGGCTGGACAGCGCTGTGCCAGAGGATATACTCCATATACTTGCCGTCGGAGCGGTTTTTTCCGGGCGCAAGGTCCGGATAAGTAATCTCGAGGGGCGACGGTCGGTTGTCGCCGGAATGATTGCCGGGCTTCTTCGCAAGGCCGGGCTGCCGAACTCCTCGATTGAGCGCGGGGAATCCGAGATGCTTTTCAGTCCTTCCGCATTTCCCTCAGAAACCGTTCAACAGGTGGAATCCTCCTGGGAGGCTGAGTGTTTTTTTGCCGCTGCGCTGGCCTCAAAGCAGGCGTTTAACCTGTCTGCACCGCTTGCCGTCTTGTCGCACACTACCTCGCTTGCGCAGGTTTTCGGCTACTCGCAATCGACGAAAGCGGTCGAAACCACGCGTGAATTCGAGATAGAGCGGCGTCTGGCAAAAGCATCCGGCAAGGCGCTCCCGGAGGTGAAACTTTACGAGTACACGGGTGCTCCAATCCGTGATATCGACATCCCCGGTGACAGCACTTTAGCCGCGGCGCTCACTTTTGCGGCCTCGATCCTGCCGAAATCGAAACTGAAAATAAAGTCAGTGGCATGGGGACAGGCACGGCGCGGCTTTTTCGATACGGTCAAGCGTATGAAAGGTGCTCTCGAAAGCGAACCAATCAGACGGAAACAGGCGTTCGAAAGCGCCGATATTATAGTCGAATGGAGTCCTCTCGAAAGTGTTCATGTCAATGCGGAACAGGCGCGCTCCCAGATTCACGAGCTCCTGATTCTCGGAGCCGTGGGGATCTGTGCCGCTGGAGAAACAGTTATCAGCGATACCGGTGATCATTCTCCGGGCGCGGGACGGGATCGTTTCAACGCTCTTGCGCGGGGGATCGAGACCCTTGGGGGCCATGTGGGTGACTACGCCGACGGCATCGTGGTCAAGGGCGGTGGCGAGATCAGGGGAAATCTGATCGATTCATGCGGCCTGCCTGACCTTGCTCTGGCGTTTTATGTGCTTGGCCTGTATGCTGCCGGGACATCCACGGTATTCGGTTTCGAGGAGCATAATTATCCTGTCTACGAATTCAAGGCGCTGCTTGATTCGGTTTCCGGATTGTTGTAAGAGATAATTCGTGATGATACTGCCGCGAAAGCTGAGACCTTTTCATTAAAAGAACTCTCAGATGCATATATCGGGTAAAAATAAAACTGTTTTACGCACAATTAAACAAGACAAATAATGGAGGCATGGCATGAAAGTCATTTTCAAACTCTTTCTCGTTTTCCTTGCTGTTGTATTCGCCGGCCTTGCGCTGATCAAATTCATTCAGGGCTGTTCATGGAAAGAGGCGGTAGGGCTTGCCGAGGAGCTTTTCAAAGAGATATGACCGATGTAATTGACAGCAGTAGTGACGGCAACGGTGTTTCGGTGCAGATAAGCGGGAAAAGCAGTGTGTTCGCCGTGATCGGTGATCCGATCGAGCATACGCTTTCACCGCTCATGCATAATCGCGCTATAAAGGCGATGGGGCTCGATGCGGTCTATGTGTCCCTGCATGTCCGGCCTGATGATCTCGAGCGTGCGATTAAGGGTATGAAAGCGCTCGGTATCGGCGGCATGAATGTGACTGTGCCGCACAAGACCGCGGTGATGGCGCTGATGGACGATCTCAGTGATGAAGCCCGCGCTGTGGGGGCGGTCAACACGATCATTCCGAAAGACGGCGGTCTGTATGGCGACAACACTGACGGCTACGGGTTTCTGAAATGTCTTGCCGAGGGTGGACTGCCGGTTCTGCCGGAACGGGTCTGTATCATCGGCGCGGGAGGCGCCGCGCGAGGTGTGGCATTTGCCTGCGCGGGCCGCGAGGAGGTCAAGGAGCTTGCCATTATTAACCGGACTGTTGGAAAAGCCGAGGCGCTTGCGGACGAGATAGCGTGTTTCAGCGGTAAGGTTGTGGAACCGGCACCGGCGGATAAGCAGTCGTTCAAACGTCATGCTGGCGGGGCGGGCCTTGTCGTGAATACGACCTCCGTGGGCATGTTCCCCAATGAGGGGGTGTCGCCGCTGCCCGATCCTTCGATTTTCCACGAAGGCCAGTATACTGCGGATATAGTCTATGTTCCGCTGCGGACAAAATTCCTCGACGATGCCGAGGCCAACGGTGCCAAAAGCATCGAGGGGCTTGCCATGCTCGCATGGCAGGGGGCGCGTTCGCTCTCGCTCTGGACCGGCATGGAAGCGCCGGGCGAGGTCATGATGGCGGCGCTGCTCGAACATTTCGGGAGGGGTATGTGAGGACGAGGCTGTGCGTGGTGCTCGTTGCCATGTTGACAACGTGTGCGGTTCTGGGAAATACTGATGAACGAAAAGAAAACGATATCGTTTTCAGGGCGACGCTCGGAGATAAATATATCTATTATGTCTCTAAAAAGCTCTACTCCAACAGCTCTCACCTGACCGGTTATTTTCATGCGGTCGCGCTGTCCGATTCCACGTTTCAGACTGTTGCCGATATCGAGTCTGCCAGTATCACCGCAATTGAGATTGATGATGCTGGGGGCTATCTTCATCCCAGCCAGATCGAGCTTAAAGATATCGATGCGGGCTGCGAGGGCAACGGCGCGCCGGAGATTCTTGTTCGCCTTTACGGGCCCAGCGACGATCCTGAACTGATAATTCTTGGTCTTAACCTTGATGGGGAATTCGTTAAACTGTTTCATGAGCCGGGACAGTTCCTTTCCATGAACAAAGTGGGGGAGGCACGTCTCGAAATAGTCATGAATATGCGGCTTGAGCTTGCCGGGACCAGTTATTTTCCACAGTCTTTTTTGTATGATACGATCCGCAGGGATGTCTACCGGGTGCCGGACGTGATTGTCAGGAAAAGCGAATTTTTCAACGGCTACAATGTCGGGCAATGGCCGATCAGAAGCAAAAAGCCGGTCACACTGTATTTCGATCCCCGTTCGGCGGTCAGGCGGGAAAAAAGGGCGGAAATCGATGAACTCGTCCCCGGTCAGGCGGTGAAAATCGACGAGTTCTACCGTGTCGAGGGGGGATGCGCCGCAAAGGTTGTCAGCCAGCGTCAGACCGGCTGGATTCATCAGGATGATCTCAACCGGGAGAATTTCAGGCTGCCCGCCGCTGATTGACCTGCCATAATGATCAGGCGCTTCTTACGCACATATCAACGAAACACTTGCTCTTTCTACCTCAAAATCGATATATTACTGTCGGGCGTGTGAAGGCCACTTCACCGCCTGTTTTCTACTCAATTGTCTCGAATTTCATCCCGCGAAACGGAAACGGAGATCCATGCAGACCATAGGAATAGATTTCGGCGAACGCTCGTATGATATCCATGTCGAGGGCGGATGCCTGCCGGGACTCGGTGCTTTTGTCCGACACTGTGCCGGAGAAAAAGCGAAAAAAGCCTGTATCGCCACAACGGAAACAGTTGCCGGGCTCTATCTCGAAACAGCGGCGAAATCGCTTGCCGATGCCGGATTCGAACTGCTTGAAATTGTCGTGCCTGACGGCGAGGAGCACAAGACACTGGCCACATTCGAGTCCATTATGACACGGCTTATCGAGGAGCGTTACGAGCGCTCGAGCGTCATGGTCCCGCTTGGTGGCGGTGTGATAGGCGATACTGCCGGATTTGTCGCCGCGGCCTATCTCAGGGGCATACCTTTCGTGCAGGTGCCGACAACGATTGTCGCCCAGGTGGACTCTTCCATCGGCGGCAAAGTGGCGGTGAACCATCCACTGGGTAAGAACCTCATCGGGCATTTCTACCAGCCGCGCGGTGTCTGGATTGACACACGTGTCCTGAAAACGCTGGAGCCGCGTGAGGTTGTCAGCGGCATGGGCGAGGCGCTTAAGCACGCGATTATCAGGGATGCCGAATTTTTCTCTTTCCTCGATGAAAATATCGAAAAGATCATGCGTTTAGAGGCGGACGATGACGTGATGGAACGTTTCATCGCGTGGAACTGCAAGATCAAGGCCGCTGTTGTTGCCGAGGATGAGCGCGAGGGCGGTATCCGGGCAATTCTCAACTACGGCCACACTGTCGGGCACGCGCTCGAGTCCGTTACTAAATATAAGAGTTTCAAGCATGGCGAAGCGGTTATACTTGGTATGGTTGCGGCTGGCAGGATTGCGGTTGCGAAAGGCATTCTTTCTGAGGAGGATTTCGCCCGTCAGAACGCGCTGCTCGAACGGACCGGGATTTACCGTGAGACAGGGGAGCTTAATCCCGGCAGCCTTTACGAGGCGATGACCCGTGATAAGAAAGTTTCCTGCGGTACAATACGTTTCATCCTTCCCGATAAAATCGGGCATGTCGGTATTCACAGCGATGTCACACGCGACGAGATGATGGATGGAATAGCATTTATGCTTGACTATATGAAATCATGAAATAATAAACAAATATAAGAAAGGGATACGATATGGAAATACAGAAACTTGCCGACCTGGTTAAAGACTCGGCGCTTCTGACTGGCGAGTTCATTCTCTCCAGCGGCCGCAAAAGCAATTACTATCTCGATAAATACCGTATCGAGACACAGCCGAAAATCCTCGATGCTGTCGCCGAGGGGCTCAAAGATAAAGTTCCCGCTGATACTGATATTCTCGCGGGGCCGGAGCTCGGTGCAATTCCCCTGGTTACAGCTGTCGGTCTTAAAACCGGCCTTCCGTTCCTCATGGTCAGGAAGAAAGCCAAGGATTACGGCACCAAGAAGATCGTCGAAGGGCTTTACGAGAAAGGCCAGAAAGTGCTTCTGATCGAGGATGTCCTCACCACGGGGAATCAGGCGATCATTGCCGCCGAGGGCCTCAAGGAGCTGGGACTCGAAGTACTCAAAATCGTCTGCGTGATCGATCGGGAAGAGGGCGCGAGAGAGGCTGTCGAAGCCGCCGGATTTGAGTTTGATCCGCTTCTGACCCGGACCATGATGGGTATCGGCGACTGAACGAAGATACCTTTTGTCCGGGTTGGATAATCAGCTCCTTTCAATATCACTGGTCCTGACATCGACAATATGTGCCTTGTTGATGATCCTGACACCGCCATCGCTGTCTCGGATAACGATAAATTGTTCGGGACGGTTCATGAAATCGGACAGGCGTGAGTCGAGATCGATCTGAAGGTCGCCGCTGACAGACTGGCTGTTGGACAAAGTCAGGCGAATATTGATCATCTGGCGCGGGATAACTCTATCTTCCATAAAAAGACACCTCTTTTAAGTTGCTGTTCACAGTGTTACCATAATATTGGGCCGGGGACCTGTCTTGTCAAGGCAAAGTCATATCCGGCTGCGGTCGTTTTTTCAGGGAATCGAGCAGTATGAGACATATAGTTCAGGCAGCGAGCATCAGGTGGTACAATGCCTGTGCTTATTATGCGGTTACTTTGGCCGAGGGCCTCTCGAAAACTGGGCGCCGGGTCACATTCGCAGGTGCGGCTGGTTCCGCGCCCATAGAAAAAGCTGAGGCCAAAGGTCTTGACACGCTCGCTCTCGACCAGGATGACAGCGGGATCGTGGCGCAGTACCGGATGATCCAACGCTGCAGGCGTTTTGCCATTGAAGAGGGCGTTGATCTGGTCAATGTCCATGCCGGAAAAGATCACCTCCTGTGGATGCTCGCGCTCCGCGGCACCGGGATACCCGTGATCAGGACATCCGGCAACCAGATTGCGCCGAAGAACCATCCCGCGGCACGTCTGATGATGCGGAAAACGAAAGGTGTTATCGTTTCCTGCAGGACAATTCAGGGCTATTATTCCGAACGTTTCTGTATCGATAAAAACTCGATTCCGGTAATCAACGGTGCTGTCGACACGGACTATTTCACTCCGGATGCCGAAACCGTGCTGACCCGTCGCGAATTGGGTATCGATGATAACGCATTCCTTTTCGGTATCCTTGCTCGTTATTCGCCGGACAAGGGGCACAGCCATTTTTTCAGGGCCGCAGGCGAGGTTGTCAGGACTATTCCCGAGGCGCGCTTTCTCATCGCAGGCTGGCAGGCCCAGTTGTCGGAGGAGGACATGTGCAGAATGGCGGCTGAGGCGGGTATTCTCGATAGGGCTATTTTTCTCGGAAGGCAGCGTGACACCCGTGATATCATCGCCCTGATCGATGCCGGTGTTATTTCCTCTGTCAATTCCGAGACCATCTGCCGAATAGCGATGGAATACATGGCAATGAAAATCCCGGTTGTCGCCAGCGACACGAATGTCATTCCGGAGGTTGTTGTCGATGGTGAGACGGGGTTAGTTGTAAAAGCCGGCGATTCCGATGCTATGGCACGGGCGATGATTCAACTTGCCGGTGACCGCGGCCTTTGCCGCAGTTTTGCCGAGGCAGGATACACAAAAGCGCTCAATGAGCTTTCGCTCGAGGCTTTCGCTGAAAAAAATCTTGCCGTTTTTCGGGGGGTGACAGCATGACAGATAAAAACGATGCTCATGAGACAGTCGGGGAAAAAGACGCGCAATTCGCCATGAAACCTGAAGAACTTGTCAGGGTTATGGACGATTTTTCCCGTCTCCTGACAAAAATCAAGCGTTACAATCCCCATGTCGACCTCAAGTTGATCAGAAAAGCGTTTCGGTATGCCGCAACTGCGCATGCCGGGCAGTACAGAAAATCCGGCCAACCTTTCATTTATCACGGCATTCAGACATGTGCCATTCTTGCCGACCTCAACCTGGACAGCACCACGCTTGCCTGCGGTCTCCTTCATGATGTGGTTGAGGATACTAGGGTTACCCTCGAGGATGTGGAAAAGAATTTTGGCAAGGAAGTGCGTGTGATCATTGCAGGCCTGACCAAGATCGCGGAGCTCCATTTCCAGAGCCCCCAGGAAGAGCAGGCGGAAAATTTCCGCAACATGCTGCTTCACATCGCGAAGGATGTGCGGGTTATCATTGTCAAATTCGCCGACAGACTTCACAATATGCGCACTCTCCGCTATCTGCCCGCCGCAAAACGCAAAGAAATTTCCCGCGAGACCATGGATGTCTATGCGCCGCTTGCCCACCGTTTCGGTATGTATAACATCAAGCGCGAGCTGGAAGACTACTCTTTCCGCTGGCTTCAGCCCCGCGAATACCGCGAGGTGAAAAAATCGGTGAAGGAGTTCACCGAGGAGAGTAATGTCTATTTCAAATCCTTCATAAAGCCTATCAAGCAGCGTCTCGCCGATGCCGGGATCAACAATGCTATCCAGTGGCGCTTGAAACATCTCTACAGCATATACCGCAAGATGAAACGTGACAACAAGGGCGTGGAGCAGATTTACGACATTTTCGCTGTCCGAGTTATTGTCGATGAGGTTGAGGACTGCTACCATACTTTCGGTATCATTCACGATATGTTCTCACCCGTGGTCGAGCGTATCAAAGATTTTATCGCGGTGCCTAAGAACAATATGTACCAGTCGCTCCATACCACCGTTTTTGCCTCCGAGCGCCGCATGATCGAGGTCCAGATTCGGACGCAGGAGATGCACGAGATCGCGGAGAGCGGTATCGCGGCTCACTGGCGCTATAAAGAGGGGAAAGTAGAGACCGACAAGATCGATGATTACATGTCCTGGGTCAGGGAAATGATCGAAATGCAGCGGGAAACGCCCGATGCCGATGAATTCCTCAGTAATTTCAAGCTTGACCTTGAGACGGACGAGATATTTGTGTTTACCCCCAAAGGCGATGTCAAACGCCTTCCCGCCGGTGCGACTGCGCTCGATTTCGCGTTTGCCCTTCATTCCGAGATTGGCCTTCACTGTTCAGGAGTAAAAGTCGACAAGCGCATGGTGTCACTTGACACTGTATTGAGCGGCAACCAGTGGATTGAGGTTTTTACCAACGCCAATAAAAAGCCGAATCCCAACTGGCTCGATTTCCTTAAAACAACCAAGGCCCGGAGCTATGTGCGCCGCTGGATAAACCGTCAGCGCCGAAACGAAAGCCGTGAGCTCGCGATCGATATGCTCGGGAAGATCGAGAAAGAGATCGAGCGGAAGTTGACGGAAAAAGACAAGCGCTCCTTACTTGATAAATACCACCAGAATGATTGGGATCATCTTCTCGTTGCGCTTGGATCCGGTTCTATTTCGCCCCACAGCTTGAGGAACTTTTTCGGGATCGGTGATAAACAGAAACGGGATAAAACACATCCTGTATCCAGGAATGCCGCCGGAGTAACCATACAGGGTGTCGGCAATCTCATGGTGAGTTACGCGAAATGCTGCAAGCCGGTGCCGGGTGATGAGATTGTTGGGTTCGTGTCCCGGGGAAGAGGTGTTGTCATTCACCGCGCAGACTGCCATAATGTCGGGCAGGATCAGGAGCGGGCAATTGCTGTTGACTGGCAGCCGCCCAAAGACAGCGCTTTTGTGGCCTGTATACGGGTGGAGGGCACTGACCGTGATTTCTTCCTCCGCGATGTTATCGATGTGATTTCCTCGGCGGGTCTGAGTATTATCGATGCCAATATTTCTACACCGGAGGGGTTGACTGTCGATGATATAGATGTGAAAGTGACATCGCTCAAAGATCTCGATCGTGTCATGAAACTGCTTCGGCAGGTAAAAGGTGTCAACAGTGTCAGCCGTCACGACAGAGAATGATTTGCTGCTTTTTTGCGTGGAAAACCACAGAAATGATATTTAAAATATGATTGAGCTTCTAACGCCTTCCATTTTCCACGGTCTGCCTGTACGTGCCGTGTTCAGCACGCGTCGCGGAGGTGTGTCGCAAAAGCCCTACGATTCACTCAATTTTGGCTTTGAGAGTGGCGACGATGAACTTATGGTTGCTGAAAACCACAGTCTTCTATACGAGGAGATGGGCGTGGACAGGGAGCACTCCGTTTTCATGAATCAGGTGCATGGCGCCTCGGTGCAATGTGTCGATCAGGGGGGCGTGGCGAAAGCGACCGACGGCGTTTTGACTGCCAGCGCCGGGCTCATGCTTGGGGTCAGGACTGCCGATTGCATTCCGTTGCTCATGAGCGATGAACAAGGTGAGATCGTTGCCGCGGTGCATTGCGGCTGGAAACCGCTGGTTGCCGGTATTGCTGAGCACGCTGTTGAAATGCTTGCCCGGAAAGCTTCTTGTGAGCCATCTCATATCCTCGCCGCTATCGGACCGGCAGCGGGTCCGTGTTGTTATGAGATTGGCCGTGAGGTGGCAGAAAAGCTTCATCCAAAGGCCGTGGTAGAGCGTGATGGTTCCCTGTACGGTAATCTCGCCGTCGAACTCAGACTACGGCTTGCCGCCGCCGGTCTTCGCGATGAGTCCATAGAGAACATGGCATTATGTACGATCTGCGATCCGGAACGTTTCTACTCATATCGGCGGGATGGAGCCGTTTCGGGACGTATGCTGTCATGTATCATGCGGATATGATTTTGTTATTAATTGATTGCTTTTCTATAACAGAGGAGATGCATTGAGTTATTTTCAGGCGATAATCCTGGGTATTGTCCAGGGATTGACCGAATTTCTGCCGGTGTCCTCGTCGGGACATCTTGTTCTTTTTCAGCACCTGTTCGGTCTTGAAGGTGAAATCCTCGTTTTCGATATCCTGCTCCATTTTGCAACGCTGCTTGCTGTCATCGTTGTGTTCCGTCACAAAATTGCGGAACTGCTTTTGGGCGCGATAACGGATATTGGCCAGCGAAGTCCCGGTGAAAGCGTTGTTTCCGCGGCGTCACAGTCAAAAAATATCCGCTATATTATGGCAATTGTCATAGGTACCGTTCCGGCGGTTGTGCTGGGCCTCTCATTTAAAGATCTTTTCGAGAGCCTTTTCAGCTCCATTTTCCCCGTTCTGATAGCCTTGACCGTAACCGGCCTGATTCTTCTTGCGACTTTTTTTCGCCGTCCGGGGGATAAAGATGTCGGAGTCGGGAACGGTTTTTTGATCGGTATGGCTCAGGCATGTGCGATTATTCCCGGAATCTCGCGTTCAGGTTCGACTATTTCCGCGGCGCTTTTTCTCGGTGTCCGCCGGAGTGATGCCGGTGAGTTCTCGTTCCTTCTTTCGCTGCCGGCCATTTGCGGTGCTGTTCTGCTCGCTGTGCTCGATATCGCCGAATGCGGCATCGATACTGCGTCGCTTGGTCCGTGGATCGCAGGCATGATTGCGGCTTTCCTGTCGGGATATGTCTCGCTTATGCTGCTCATGGCAGTGGTCCGGCGTGGCAAAATCGGCTGGTTCGGTTTTTATTGCCTGGCGCTGGTTGCCGCAGTTTTTATATTACAGCCCGAAGGCTCAAAAGCAGAACACAACATCAACGAACATGGAGACCTTACTGTGACCGAGAGACTTATTTCAATACCATCGACCTATGATAACAGCTCTCAGCCTGTCCGTGTATACGAGGCGGTCGGCAAATCGCGTCCCCTTCTCATCGCACTCCACACCTGGAGCCACGACTATAGCCAGAGCGATGCGTCAGAATATTTTAAACGCTGCCGGGAGCGTGACTGGCACTGTGTTTTTCCGAATTTCCGCGGCCCGAACAAAACACCTGCGGCCTGTGGTTCACCTGCCGCAATGCAGGATATTCTCGATGCTGTCGAGTGGGCAAAAGATAATTTCGATGTCGATCCACGGCGTGTTTTCCTTGTCGGCTGCAGCGGTGGCGGTTACATGACACTTCAGATGGCAGGAAATTTTCCGACTGTGTGGACTGCCGCCAGTGCCTGGGTGCCAATCTCCGATATCGCCCGCTGGCATGAAGAAACCACTGAACGCGGCCTTGTTTACTCACAGGATATTGAGCTTGCATGCGGTGGAAAGCCTGGCGATTCGCCTGCTGTCGATAAAGAATACAGCCAGCGTTCAGCTGTGACACATCTCTGGCGTGCCCATATCCTGCCGGTCGATATCAATGCCGGTATACATGATGGTCACGGCGGTTCATTCGGTGGCGAGGGATCTGTTCCGGTCGGTCAGACAATCCGGGCGTACAATGCCCTGGTCAAGGCTGCTGGCAAGGGGGGGGAGCTTATCGGTGAGGATATCATAGCCGCCATCGAGAAAGATGAAGCTGTCCCGCCGGGAACGCGAACAGATACGAATGAGGATGCCACATACGGACGGCGTATTCATCTGAGACGGTCGAGCGGGCTTTCCCGCATGACACTGTTCGAGGGCGGGCACGAGATTGTCTATGACGCTGTTTTTGCCTGGCTCGAACAATTCTGATTAAGACAGTATGGGTATAAAAAAAACACCCCGGTTTCGGGGTGTTTTTTTTATACCGTGCCGGCGCACTACTTTTCTATAATTTTTATCAGGCGCGGTGGCTTAATGAGACCGTAGGGCCTGAATCGTTTCGACTCATTTTCCTCGCCGCTGTTTCCAGGCAGAAGGTTGCCGAGAGTTCCGAAAACCTCGATCTCAAGGTTGTTGCTCCCCTGTTGAAGTGCCCCGCTGATATCTGCGCGATAGGGCGGGAAGGGTAGTGAGCCGATATCAGAGCCGTTGACCGTCACATAGCTGTTACAGGCCTCGATGCCGGAGAGATCGAGCTCGAAAAACTCGTTTTCGGCGAATTCCAGCCCGAACTCCATGCGGTAGGTGATCGAGCCGGGATAGAACGGATAACCCTGCTCCGTCCAGCTTCCGCTGTCGATAGTCTCGCCTTCGGCCATGATCGGGAAGCCGTCTTTTGCCGAACCGACAGTGAAATCACCGATCAGGTAGATATTTTCGATCTCGGTATCCCAGAGATAATCCGTTTCAGCGGTTATCGTGTTTTCACCCTCGATCACATGTCCCTCGAGGTCGAGTACCGGCAGGCGTTTGTCGAGATACCATTTGCCCGGCGTCGTTTCAATTTTCGAGCCGTTGATCCTGACCTCGTAACGGTCGGCGCTTTCCATTGCAAGCGAAATATCGGAGGGCGCCTGGGTGACGTTGAACGTGAATGTCAGCACTGTCCTGTTTGTCCGGGTACGCACATTCCGCTGTGAGATATACCAAGGCTGGCATTCCAGGTACTCGTCGATACCGGTACGGTGCCAGACCGCTTGTTTGACCTCGTTGAGTGCGGCGTTCTCGAGAACTGTCTTGCCGTCGATCGTGAGAGTGCAGCGGTCGATTGTCAGCGTGTTTTCGTGATTGCGCTGGAATGAATAGGGGCCCTCGATAGAGAGCGGCTCTTCATCCGAGGCAACCGGCATATGGACAGTCGATGTCTGTGTCTGATCGATGAGGAAAATCCTGCTCCCGGCGGCCTCGATTTTTGTCTTGATCACTGTGCGGCCATCTTTGATCTCTGAAGCATAACGGAACGCCCTTCCGCTCAGGGCATCGAGCTCCACGACGCCGCCTATTGCAGCCACATCGATCTCGATTTCGCACGATGAATCTTTGTTGGTGTTGATCAGGAACAGAAGTCTCGCTCCGGCCTCTTTCGTTTCCGTGACGAGGATTTCCGAGGATTTCTCCACGTCGTCTGCCGTGAGTTTGGTCCTGCCGGGAAGCTGGCTGATAACATTCTCGATCAGTGCGCTAACACCGTTTACCGTGCTGACAGTCGAACGCCCGAGGAATGTTTTCATGCGGTCACCGCCGTCTTTATCCAAGACAGAGGGCGCTGTGCCCGCGACCATTACAGCACTCTGGAACTTTTCGAGCAGGTCAAGTGTCGAGAGACGCCATCCGGCAGCCTGCGGCAGGATAACGAGCGAATAGGAGGCGTTGCCGATTGTAACATCTTTTTCACCAGCCTTGCCGTGACGTTTCATAATTCGCTCATTCGCGATGTCGAATGAAATATGCTGTTCAGTGAGGGCCTCGCATATTTTTGCGAGTGCATTTTCATCAACGGTATCACCCGTACTGTCCGGGGCGGCGACGAGGACTTCCGCCACCTTGCTGCCAGTCGACACGGCCCATGCACAGCGGCCGATATAGTCGTTGAGCGCCCGGATGTGCTCCCAATGGTACTGATGGTAGGAGAACGTGGGCGGGAAATCACGTTTGCGATCGCCAAGCAGTGAATACTGGGCAAAGGTCGGTGCTATCATTGTCGCGCCGTTAACGAAAGCCAGATCGGCGATACGTTTCAGGTCGAGGTAACTCGCATCGTTGCCGATACCGGCGAAACATTCCGCCACGACACGCTGTTTTCCGAGCTGGTTCGCCGTACCTGACGCCATTTTGAGCGACAGCATGTCCTCTGCTTGACCTGTGACAGCCTCGACTGCGGGAATATCGAAATATTCGCTGTGGGCTGAACGGTTTGTACCTTCCGAACCTGCATAACCGGCAGATTTGAAATCGTGCTCACTGCACCATTCGCCTATCGCAATGGAGAAAGACTTGATGAACAGCTCTTCGAGTGTCTGCTCAAGTTCTTTCCTGAATGCTGAGGCTTCGCTGGATTCTGTCAGGAGAAGGGGCAGTTTCTTCTCGGGACGGTAGCCGTAATGCGAGAAGAAAAACTCCGGGAAAGACGGTGTCCATGCGGAAATGACTTTCGAATCGTCAATGCCGCCGAACATTGCGCCGTCACGCTCTATTGTCGCGCCGCTCGTAAAAATTCCGGGAAGGAATTCGCCGAAATCATAGCGGAAAAGCTTTGCATAGCGTTCGTGAACGGCATCGATAAACGCCCTGGCCGTATCGGGATTGAGAAGGTCCGCGTATGCCGCGCCATGATATCGCGGCTGGCCGGATTCCGCGCGCCGTGCGATGAAAATGCCGGTGTCCTTGAGTGATTCGGGTGCCTCGTCTATAAGCTCGGAAACGCCGTCAGCATTTTTGCTGACATAGCCAAGTATGATGTCGCCTGACTGCTCCTTGTAAGGGACTGCATCCTCGAAATAGAGGAGGGCCATTGCGATGTTCTCAGCTTTATCGGCTGTTATCGCACCTGCGGCAGAACCGCTTGGGGAACGGTCATCGTCGTGAAACCAGCATTCGAGCTCAGTTTCGCGCGCTGTTTCCACCGCACGCCTGACTGCCCGCATCCAGTCGTCTTCCATGTAGGTTGTCTTGAGCCCATGTCGGGCCTGGATGACGAAAGCGCCGAATCCCTTGCGTTTCATTTCACGGACCCTGTTTTCTATCTCCGATGGCTCCATCGTGGAGTTCCATGACCATATCGGACAGGGGCGATATCGTTTCGGCGGATTGACAAACTCTTTCAGATTCATTGAGTGACCTCGGAAAGTCGCGCATAATAGCGCCTGTGCATTCTCGTTATTTCATCAATCGAATAATATAATGAAATCCATGCATCTATGAAAACAGTAATATCGTATGTGCTTTGTAAATATTATTTATATGATTGAATAGCCGCGTATTGAAGCCTTCTCAGCGGTTTACCTGCTCCAATTTCGAAAAAACGCTGTAAACGAGCCAGGCAACTGCGAAAGAAAAGACACCAAGCACCGCAAACGGAGCTCTGAGCCCCATCATGGTCGCGAGTATGCTTCCAAGCATCGGGCCCATGCCGATACCAAGACAGGTGACCGCCGAGGTCATGCCGTAGGCGCTGCCGATCTTCTCGCGCGAAATAATATTCGAGACTATGGCGTTGACAGTCGGAAGAATGCCACCCACAGCGAGGCCGAAAAGACAGCGTTCGAAAAAGAGTACACCGGTTGTCTGCGCGAAAGACTGAGGAATGGAGACCAGTCCGGTCAGGATAAGCGAGATGACCAGGATGCGTGTTTTCCCGAAACGATCGCTGATTTTGCCGTAAAGCATCGCCGAGACTCCGGTGAGGATTGCTGTCACCGCAAGGATGATACCGGTCAAAGATATGGCCCTGGCGTTGTCGCCAGCCAGTTTCTCGATGTATAAAGGCAGGATCGGGTATATCATGGTCGAAAGCGTATAGATCAGGAAATAAACGAGCAGGATCGCCTTGAAACCCTTGACATCGAGAAGGCCCCGGATCGTTTTAAGCCCGTCAGTCTTCTTCTCTTCCGGTGTGAAAATCTCGGTTGCGCCGAAATAGACGATCAATGCGCCCATGAACAGGAGCACCGAGGCGATGACACAGGGAAGCCTGAATCCGAAATGCTCTGCCAGAATACCGCCGAAGAACTGTCCAGCTGCCTGCCCGAGAAATATAGATGTTGACATGACCCCCATGCTGAAACCGAGACTTGCGGAGGGAGTGATACTGGATACCAGTGTAACCGAGGCACTGACAGTTCCTGTCGCGGCCCCCTGCATGATCCTGAGAAACAGTAAATGCCAGGGATTTCTGGCAAACCCCATTGCGCCAAGGATGATAGAACCGGCGATCATCGATCTCAGCACCATGATCTTACGGCCGTATCGGTCGGCAAGGATTCCCCAGAACTGAGCCGAGAAGGTCATCGTGACGCCGAAAGCCACCGAGGACCAGCCGATCCAGAGCAGTACCTGTTCCTCTGTTGCCACACCAAGTTCGCGGAAATAAAAGGGGAAAAAAGGAAGCACGAAGGAAAAACCGAGTCCGGCCGAGAACTGTGCCAGGAACATGACCGCAAGTGTCATGCGCCAGGGTGTTTCTTTCTCTGCGGGAATATCAGACATTAAAAACTTCTTTCGAATTGGATGCCGCTTTTGGAACTGTGCAATATAGAGCGGAAGCTCCGGAAAGTCAATGAGCATCGGTGAGAAATCCGGCAAAATCAGCAGTTTCAATGCAAAATAACAGGTGAGGATAACATTTCAGAAAGGTAGAAAAATCAAAATTGCTTGACCTATTAGCTATATTACTATATATTTCTGAGTCACGGAGGAAAAATAAATGGCGAAAATAATATTTGATGATGCCAAGCTCGAGGTCGCCGCTGAGGTGTTCAAGGGTTTCGGCAATCCGATCAGAATCAAAATCATCAACGCGCTTCAGTACGAGGATCTCAGGGTGATGGAGCTGTCCGAGCAGCTAGGCTACTCACAGCCGATCATCAGCCAGCAGCTCAAGATTCTCAAGAGCGCGGGTGTTGTGCAGAAAGTCAAGGATGGCCGCAGCAGCCGCTATACCCTGACGAACCATCATTTCTCGGACATGATCAAATGCATGCGCGGCTGTTTGGGGATTTAGCGGATCAAGTTTCAAAAATTGGATAAGAAATTATAAAGGACGGTATATAAGGCCGCCCATTTTTATATGCTGAGCCGTGTTTTTCCATATTTAACGATAACAGAAATGCTCCCGTCACTACCATCACGGGAGCATTTGTTTTGTGTTCCGTTGGTCCTTTGACATACTGCAGCGTCTGGCCTTACATACCCAGCTCTTTCCTGAGATACTGCCCGGTGTGGGATCGTTCGACCAAGGCCACTTCTTCCGGCGTTCCAGTAGCGACTATCTCGCCACCCTTGTCGCCGCCCTCGGGGCCGAGGTCGATGATATAGTCCGCGCATTTTATCACGTCCATATTATGTTCGATCACCATGACCGTGTTGCCTTTGTCGGTCAGGCGGGCGAGGACCACGAGCAGCATGTTGACATCCTCGAAATGGAGTCCGGTGGTCGGCTCGTCGAGTATGTATATCGTGCGGCCGGTGGCGACACGGGACAGCTCGCTCGCCAGCTTGATACGCTGTGCCTCGCCGCCGGAAAGTGTCGTCGCCTGCTGGCCGAGATGGATATAGCCGAGACCGACATCCCTGAGCGTTGTGAGTTTGCGTTTGAGGATCGGGATGTTCTCGAACACCTCCAGGGCCTCCTCGCAGGTGAGATCGAGCACGTCGGAAATGGACAGGCCGCTGTATTTGATGTCGAGTGTTTCGCGGTTGTAGCGGTGGCCGTTGCATTCCTCGCAGGGGACATAGACATCGGGCAGGAAATGCATCTCGATCTTGATGATGCCCGCGCCCTGGCAGCGTTCGCAGCGCCCGCCCTTGACATTGAATGAGAACCGTCCCGGCTTGTAGCCGCGCACACGAGCATCGGGCAGCTTGCTGAAAAGGTCTCGCAGGGGTGTGAAAAGGCCGGTATATGTCGCGGGATTCGATCTCGGTGTCCTGCCGATGGGCGACTGGTCGATGCTGATGACCTTGTCGAGATTTTTGAGCCCTGAAAGATCGGAATACGGTAGCGGATCGGCATTTGCCCGCATCAGTTTCTGCGCGAGGGCGGGATAGAGTGTCTGGTTCACGAATGACGATTTCCCGGAACCGGAAACACCGGTAACGCAGATGAATTTCCCGAGCGGGATGTCGACTGACAGTGATTTGAGATTGTTGCCGCTCATGCCGCCGATACTGATGTGCTTTCCGTTGCCTTTACGTCGTTTTTCCGGCACTTCAATTTCTTTACGCCCGGAAAGGTACAATCCGGTGAGCGATTTTGATTTCGAGACCTGTTTCGGTGTGCCCTCTGCGACAACAGTGCCGCCGTGCCTTCCAGCGCCCGGGCCGAGATCGACAATGTGGTCGGCATTGAGCATGGTGTCCTTGTCATGCTCAACCACAAGGACCGTGTTGCCGAGATCTCGGAGTGCCAGAAGTGTGTCGAGCAGCCGCTGATTGTCCCGCTGATGAAGGCCGATCGAGGGCTCGTCGAGAATATAGAGCACGCCGACGAGTTGGCTTCCGATCTGTGTCGCGAGACGGATGCGCTGTGCCTCGCCGCCGGAGAGTGTTCCGGTGATACGGGACAGGTTGAGGTAGTCGAGGCCGACATTGTTCATGAAACTCAGGCGCTGCCGGATTTCTTTCAGTATCTGACGGGCTATTGTTTCCTCGCGGCTGTCGAGTTCGAGCGACTCGAACCAGTCGAGCGACTCGCCGACCGGCATCCCGGTCATCTCGTTGATATTCAGGTCGCGGAATGTAACCGCAAGCGCTTCCCGTTTCAGACGTGCGCCGCCGCATTCGTGGCAGGGAACAGCTTTCATGAATCCCTCGATCCAGCTTCGTATACCAGGAGATTCTGTCTGGCGGTAACGGCGTTCGAGATTGGGAATAACCCCCTCGAACGGTGCGTTTGTCTCCCACTTGAACTGTCCCGATCCACCTTTCGACTTGATCTTGACCGGGCCCGAACCGAAAAGCACCGATTTCTGCATCTTCTTGGAGAGTTTTGAAAACGGCCGCGTGATATCTTCATCGAAAACATCGGCGAGGCCGAGCACCTGTTTGAAATACCATTGGCCGTGGGGTGTCCCGAACGGTTTAACCGCGCCATCGGGGATGGAAAGCGATTTGTCCGGCACAATCCTGTCGGGATCGATCTCATTAATTGTCCCGAGTCCGGAGCAGGACGGGCAGGCGCCGAACGGGCTGTTGAAACTGAAAAGCCTGGGCTCGATCTCCTCGAGACTGATCCCGCATTCGTGGCAGGCGAAATGCTCGCTGAAAAGCTGGTCGCCCTTGTCGGGAACATTGGCGATCACGAGACCGTCGGCAAGGCGGAGCGCCGTTTCGACGGAATCCGTGAGCCGTGTCCTGATCTTGTCCGAAACAGCAAGACGGTCGACAACGACCTCGATGCTGTGCTTTATATTTTTTTCGAGCTTGATCTCCTCATCAAGATTCCTGACCTCGCCGTCCACGCGGACACGGATATAGCCGTCGTTCCGCGCGCGTTTGAACACCTCGCGGTATTCACCCTTACGGCCCCTGACCAGCGGGGCGAGCACCTGGATACGGGTTTTCTCCGGCATGGCAAGGATAGTATCGACAATTTCCTGCGGTGTCTGACGGCTGATCTCCTTTCCACATCCCGGACAGTGCGGTGTGCCGAGCCTTGCATAAAGCAGGCGCAGGTAATCATAGATTTCGGTGACTGTGCCCACAGTCGAGCGCGGATTGTGCGAGCCCTTGCTCTGCTCGATCGAGATAGCAGGGGAGAGGCCCTCGATGTATTCCACATCCGGCTTTTCCATCAGGCCGAGGAACTGGCGGGCATACGCGGAAAGGCTTTCGACATAGCGCCGTTGGCCCTCTGCATAGATCGTGTCAAAAGCGAGCGAGGATTTCCCCGAACCGGAAAGGCCGGTGACGACAGTCATAGTATTCCGGGGAATTTTAACGTCGATGCATTTCAGATTGTGCTCGCAGGCGCCTTTTACAAAAATATATTCATCTTTTTTCATGGAATATCCGGTTTTCAGGGTAGAGTATTGCAGTAAAAAAATCTATGAATAAATATAATTATTTCTACTATAAAAAATCAAGTCTAATTATCAGGACTCTTCTCGGATTTGTCTGCTTTAATGGTTGCCACCGCTGTAAAAACAGAATATGCTTCCCCGCTGAGCTTCGCTATTCGTTCGGCGGTAGGGCATATGCGCCAGTGACTGCCAACGGGGCTTTTCTGACAGCCTTGGAAAGCTCTGCGGCGGGATGTGCCGGGTTGTTCCCCACGGGTTCATAGAAAAGATAGAGATTCCGTTCGGCATAGCGTGAACCTTTCGGTACCGTGATGAGCTGTTTCCTGTCCCAGCCCACATGAAAATAGACCTGCGGCCGGAACCAGTACTGAAGGTGGCCGTTTGAAAGGTAGGTGGCGTTATCGAACAGTACTGCCGGACCGCCATCCGGCCCGATAGCGGACAGCATCGCCCTTATTGTTGCCGCACCGATACCGGTTTCGGGATTATAGAGCGAAATCCAGGGCGCAGTGTCTGACAGCCTGATAATGTCGCCATGACGGTTGACAGGCTCGTAATCATCGAGGAGAATGTCTTTTTGTGTTCCGGAATCCTCCCAGGCCGCCCGTGTGAAGAACAGCTCGTCGAAAACAAGCTCGTCATTCCTGAGTGCCACTACGCCGATGTCCTCCAGTGTATTCAGCATTGTCGAGGATTCAACGAAAGCCCTTCTACTGAACAGGCGGTAGGTTACTGAAAGATGAACATCGGGAATTTTGGGAAACACACCGCTTCTCTTTATCTCAATAAATAACGGTCCCGTTTCGATCTCGAATGTCTCCGGCGGATCCCAGTCGAAAGCGTGGGCCCAGTGGACAGTGGGAATATACACTCCCGGATTCCAGTGAAGCACGTTAGTATTTGGTGCGACCGGCATGTCAGGATTGTTTTTCAATGTGACTGAGGACATCTGGCCTGAACTGTGAAAGGTGACTTTCATTTCGCTGTTTTCGATCACGAGCGCGTTCTTCGGTCCGCTGATAATGAGATCGCTGTCATATTTTGGTTTGCGGGCGTTGGGGTTGCCGTAAAGGATGCAGTATTCGGCATCACTGCCGCTTTTCGCCGTGTCGAAAAAGGTAATGCGGCCGTTTATTGTCTTCCTGCTTTTTTCGCCATCGGTGTTCTTTGTCCAGGTCGAAAGCCGCGAGAGCTGGAAAGGGATTTCCGTTTCGGCGCTATCCTCGATAAGGATGAGCCGTATCTCGTTTTCCGCGTCGGTCAATTGATCCGCGAAAAGTGAAAAATTGACATCAACGGGAACCATAGCGGTGTTTCCCGCGTTACGATTACTGAGATGGATCGGCATGCGGTATTTCCATGCAGTCCATTCCTCAACCTCTGCCTTGGCAATGACAGGCTGCAGTATATTCATGAGAATGAGCAATGCAAATGCGGCGGGAGCAGTTGAAATACTCATGGATATTTCTCCTTTTCCGGCGTGATTATAGGTTTTTTGAGCGCGTTTAAGGTAGTATCTTCTATGATCTGTTTACATTCCACATCGGCAACGCGATACATGCTTGCTTGATGGGGAGTATGTAACTGCTGTTCTGAAAGGAATTAAAACTATTTTGCCGTTTCAAACGTCGGACTGGAAACGGGCGCGATAATAAATGCGCTGAATTACATTGACTTTTCGGCGTTCATGTCCGTACACTCATTATATACGTTTATATAGAAAAAAGGCATCGTTATTTTGGATATGAAAATGACTGCACTATTGCGAAAAGTGTTTTTCTTTTTATTCTTGGCCGTATCTCTGGCAGGCGCCGGTAATTACGCCGGGGCACGTTATCACCCCGCATGGCGTTGGAAAGTGGCCGAGCATGGCGCTTTCAGAGTTTATTATCCGGAGGGGCACGAGGCTTTCGCCGCGCGGGTGCTTGCCCTTGCCGACACGGTTCATGCCGATGTCAGCGGCTATTTCATGGTAAAGCCCCGCAAGCTGCCGGTGGTACTTCATCCCGGCACCGACAGTTTCAATGGTTTCTATGCACCGATGCCCAACAGGATTTCACTGTACGAAACACCCTTGGATGATCTGAAATGGGCAGGCTCGACAACCAGCGATATCATGGATCTCGTTTTCACTCACGAGTACACGCATTATGTTCATCTCGCGTCTCCCAAGGGGAAAATGGCCTGGCTGGCAAAAGTGTTCGGGCCTGGTGTCGCGGTCACTAATTTCTATTCTCCCGGCTGGATGATCGAGGGTGTGACAACAAACCTCGAGACTCGTTTCACGGATGGCGGCAGGGGACGAAGTCATTATTTCCGCGGGCTCATGCGCTCATTCGAGGATACCGGCGGTCTCTGGGGGCTGTCAGCCGCCGGAACGCTATCGCCTTATGCGCCGCCTACTGGGCGATATTATCTTTCCGGCTGCTTTTTTGTGGAGTACCTCGAAAACACTTACGGGCCGGGCACTTTCGCCGCTGTCAGTGATTACCAGTGGCGTCACCCGATCAGCGGGAGTTCCCGGGCACTCAAAAAGGTGACCGGTGTCGAGCCATCGAAACTGTATTCGGGATTCCTCAAGTCGTTTGCCGCTCAGACAGACAGCGTCCGGGCGGTGGAAAAAGCGCGAAACCTTCCTTCAGGCACTGCCATCGCCGGGAATCCGCTCAACGGAATCGTGTCCCACGGCTGGTCCTCTGACGGCACGATACTTGCCCTGAGGAAAGGCTATGAGAACAAGGACACCCTTCTTGAGATCGATCCGTCAACGGGACATGTTCTTGGAGAGACGGAAACCGGACGGCTTTACAACGGTGCTCCCGTACGCTTTATCGACAAAGGACGTATGCTTTTTGCCGAGACCGGATTTCACCCGCTGGGAGGGGGCGACCTTGACTCGAAACACGCTGTCATATTCGATTCGCGCACTCGTTCACGTGAAATCCTGAAATCTCCCGGGCATGTTTTTTCGGCCGATCTCTCTCCCGACGGCACACGGATTGCCGCTGTTGTCAGGAACGGCATGTGGAATGACCTCGTTGTAAGCGGCATTGATGGACGCGGGAGCCGGACGATTCTCTCCGAGCCGGGCCTTCAGCTTGAATCGCTGCGCTGGTCGCCTGATGGAAAATTTATTGCCCTTACTCTCAAGCGTGGACGGAACGCGGATATTGCCCTTGTCAACGTAGAGACTGGTGAGGCAGAACTCCTGTTTCAGTCCGACAGTTCTGGTGATGGCGACCCCTCTTTCTCGCCTGATGGACGCTGGCTGCTGTTCAGTTCGGCACGGAACGCTCCCTGGAATATTTTTGCGTTCGATCGTACTGATAAGCGTCTTTTCCGTCTGACAGCTGTTCACAGCGGTGCTTTCGAGCCCATGATTTCTCCCGATGGCTCGACGCTGTCTTTTCTTGCGCTGAAAGGCGGCGCGAAAGAGATTCGGACTATACCGTTCAGGCCGGAGGAGGGCACGCCAGTCGAAACAGGAGGAACACTCCGGCAGCTTACATTCGACAGTCGGCGGGTTGAAACGGCGGTGCCGGTTTCACGCGACATGTCGATCAAGGACAGCCTGAAGCCATATATATACCTTCCCTGGCTGGGGATAGACAGGGGGAGCGGGACATATGGCGCAGTGCTCGCCGGCGGCGACCCTGTCGGTATCAATACATGGAACGCAACGGGGACCTGGGATAGTGGCACTGACCGCCCCGGATACTACCTGTCATGGCTCAACAGGTCTTTCTGGCCTGCAATCAATGCCAATGTCTATGATATGGATGTCAGTGACGAGATGCTAAGTTCAGCTGATGATCTCTGGTATCGGGAGCGCGGCGCTGTTGTCGATATGTCCCTTGATGTTATTCATCGCTCCGTACCATCGCTGCTCTCGGCTTATTACGGGACTGGTGTTCAGATACAGCGATTCTATGATGGCGAGGATTTCAGGATAGGGCCTGACGGCGACACGGCCCTGTCTGTCTTTGCTGAGATGTCTCTCAGCCGGATACCGGATTACGCGAACCGTGATATCGTACCGGCATGGGGGCAGGCTGTTGGGATCGAGGCGCGGCGCTTTGTTAAAAACGGCCCGGGTGATTATGATGGCCGTGTTCTGCATGTTGCTGCCAGGCAGTATCTGCCGTCAATTTTCAAGCATCACGGACTTGAGCTTTCGGCACGGTATTCAAGGCGCAGCGGCGGGATAGGTTATTACACCGCTGTCTTTCTGCCACGTGGCTATTATCCGAGCGACCGGCTCGAGAGAGTATTGCGCCGTCAGTCACTCACCGTTTCGGGTGAGTACCGTTTTCCGCTGCTTTTCCTCGATCGGGGATTTGGTGTCAATCTCGTGCATGCGCACATGTTCGCGGGCTCATTTTTCGCCGATTTCGGCGGGGTTTTCAGTAATGACAGCGGCTTGTCAGACTGGCGTGACAACGCGGTCAGATCATATGGCGCGACCTTGACCGCAAGGACAAACGTATTTTCCTTTCTACCTGTTGAAATTGGCATTGTCGGGGCCTACAAGGAGGATTCAGATTCCTGGTATGCCGGTCTGCTTGTCGATCTCTGGGGCATGGACTATGGGGCGAAGGACTGTCTGAGAAAACGTTTGTTTTCACCTTCGATGCATGGAAATGC
Source organism: Candidatus Latescibacterota bacterium (assembly GCA_963668435.2). Taxonomy (GTDB): domain Bacteria; phylum Latescibacterota; class Latescibacteria; order Latescibacterales; family Latescibacteraceae. The sequence continues at coordinate 430,700 of CAXXSC010000008.1, read as the reverse complement.
CGGAATTTTCGGGCCGCGTCGTTACTGCACAGGGATGTGAATTTGATACGAATGAGGTGATTATTCCCATCATTAATCGCCTGATTGGGACGTCGGACGCGTAAGCTTGCTTAAGATGAATGCGGGTGAAAGAACTTGCAAAACAATGGGAAAATATCTATATTTTACTTTTCCCATGATGCATGAGTTGGGAATTTTATTTTTTGGAGCGTTAAGGAGCGGTAATGACAAATAAAACGATGGAAATATTGATATTTCTACTTGGATATCTAAAAGACAGCAATTTCGATGATGAGAGCCTTTCCGATTTTTCGGAAAGCCTGGTTTTGAACGGCTACAGCGAGAATGAAGTGGCCGATGCCCTCGGAATGCTGCTTGAAAAGCTCGATTTCGTGCATCTCAAGCCTGAACTGGTCCACAAGCACCGTGAGACCTCGACACGGATTCTGAGCGACTACGAGCGTGTCAATATCCGGCCTGAAATGTTCGGTTATATCTCGAGCCTCAAAACACATGGAATTGTCAACGCCGCCCAGATGGAAAAACTCATCGATTTCTGTCTTTTCGCGGGCACAAAGGTCAGCGAATATGAAATCGACGAAATGGTTGCGGCTATTATTTTTGAAGACTATATGAAGCGAATGGAACGGGACAACTGATGGGAAAATCTCTGGTAATTGTTGAGTCGCCGGCAAAGGCGAAGACTATAAACAAGTTCCTTGGCAAGGATTACATCGTCAAACCGACGGGTGGTCATATTATTGATCTGCCCCAGGACGATTTCGCCATTGATGTGGAGAACGGCTTCGAGCCGAAGTACACGGTAATCAAAGGCAAGTATAAAACCCTTCAGGGTTTGAAAAAATCCGCTAAGGAAGCTGATATCATCCTGCTCGCCACGGACCCTGATCGCGAGGGTGAGGCAATTGCATGGCATGTCGCGAATCAGATCGTCGGGAAAGACCAGCCCTCGTATCGTGTGCTGATCAACCAGATCACCCGCGATGCTGTCAGAAAAGCTGTCGAGGACAAGGGCGAGCTCGATCTCAATAAAGTATACGCACAGCAGGCGCGACGCGTGCTCGACCGTCTTGTAGGCTATAAGGTCAGCCCGGTTCTCTGGTCTACCATTTACAAGGGGCTTTCGGCGGGACGTGTCCAGTCGGTTGCTCTCAGGATGATTGTCGAACGCGATGCCGAGATTGATGCTTTTACACCGGAAGAGTACTGGAAAATCGCCGCTGAGCTGTCCACTGAAAAGGATGAGAGTTTCGAGGCAAAGCTGATGAAAAAGGATGGCGCGAATATTGCCATTTCATCCGAGGAGGAGGCAAACGCCATTATTACCGATCTCGGTAATCAGGATTTCAAGGTGTCTTCGGTTCAGAAGAAGAAAACGAAGCGCAATCCTTCACCGCCTTTTATCACCAGTACCATGCAGCAGGCTGCTGCCCGCCGTATGGGATTCAATGTGACACGGACCATGCGTGTTGCTCAGAGCCTTTATGAAGGTGTCGAGATTGGTGCGACGACGACAGGCCTTATTACCTACATGCGTACCGACTCCACCCGTATTGCACCTGAGGCGCTGGCCGAGGCTCGTGAATTCATCGGCAATAAATGGGGTGAAGAACACCTTCCCGCCAAGGCTAATGTCTACCGCGCGAAAAAAGGCGCCCAGGACGCTCATGAGGCGATTCGCCCGGCCTCTATGAGTTATCCGCCCGAGAAGATCAAGCAGTATCTGAATGCCGATCAGCTCAAGCTGTATACGCTGGTCTGGAACAAGTTCATTGCCTCGCAGATGAAACCGGCCGAGTTCACTGTTGTGACCGTGGATATTGCTGCCGGATCATATGAGCTCAGAGCAAATGCCCGTCACCTCGAATACAGCGGTTATCTCGCAGTCTACGAGGATATGCAGCAGAACGAGGGCAAGAACGGCGACGACGAGGCCCCAGTGGATGCGCTGCCTCCCGTGGCCGCGAATGATCCGCTCGATCTCGAAAACACCATGCCGACCCAGCATTTCACAAAACCTCCTGCGGCGTTTTCGGAGGCCTCGCTGGTTCGTGAGCTGGAATCGCTCGGTATCGGCCGTCCCTCGACCTATGCGCAGATCATCAACACCATTATCAACCGCAAGTATGTCGAGCGCGAGAAAGGCCGTCTGAAATCGACCGAGCTGGGCAGGAATGTCAACACTATCCTTGTCGGCAATCTCGAATCGGTATTCAATGTCGGGTTTACCGCCAATCTCGAGGAGGAGCTTGATAAGGTTGAGGCGGGTAACTACAAGTGGCTCAATGTTGTCAATGAATTCTATGAGCCGTTCAGCGCGTCGCTCGAGGAGCTTCAGGGCAAAAAGAAAGAACTGAAAGAATCGCTGATAGAAAAGACCGATGAAGTCTGTGAAAAATGCGGCAATCCCATGATCATTCGATGGGGTCGCAACGGGCGTTTCATGGCATGTTCGGGATTCCCGAAATGCAAGAACACGAAGCCGCTCGATGATCAGGAGCAGATCAAAACTGATGAGATCTGCGATAAATGCGGGTCGCCGATGGAGGTCAAGTCGGGCAGGTACGGACGTTTTATCGCCTGTTCGAACTACCCGGATTGCAAGAACATTAAACCGTTCTCGCTGGGTGTGAAATGCCCTGAGGAGGGTTGTGACGGCGATCTCGTGGAAAAGAAATCCAAGAGGGGACGTCTTTTCTATGGCTGCAGCCGCTATCCCGACTGCAAGTATGCAAGCTGGGATAAGCCTGTTGCGAAAGAATGCCCGTCATGCGGCTGTCCGACAGTGATCGAGGCGAAAAACGGCGGTTCATACAGTTGTCCGCGTTGTAAAACCAGGTTCGAGCCGGACGGGGCGGAGCAGTAAGCCGCACGGTCCCGTCAGCAAGGGAGGCGATATATGATCGCTTATCTCGAACGCTTTCTCACATATCTCGAAGTTCAGAAAAACAGCTCGCCGGCGACAATTGAGGGATACGAACGCGACCTGTCGCAGTTTTTCGGCTTTCTTGCTGAGCGCGAGGAGCTGGATGAAATCGGGATAGAGGCCTTCACGAAGACAAACATTCGCGATTATATGTATGTGCTCTCCGCCAACGGACTTGCAAAGCGCTCCATTGCCAGAAAACTCGCCTCAATGAAATCATTCGGCAAATATCTTGCCGCCGAAGGTATCATCGATGTCAATCCAGCGGCAGAGGTGAAAACACCGAAACTCGAAAAGAAGGACCCGGTGTTCCTGAGTATCGAGGAAATCCAGCGGGCCATTGACCTTCTCGATGCACCTGATTTTTACGACCGCCGCAATCGTGCAATAATCGAACTTTTTTTCAGTACGGGAATCCGTCTTTCAGAGCTGGACGGGCTCGATACAGGTGATATCGATTTCCATAACGGCACTGTACGGGTGTTGGGCAAGGGAAACAAGGAGCGTATCGTACCTGTCGGCCGGGTAGCGCTCGATGCCATTCGTGATTATCTGCCGTTTAGGGACAAAATGCTTCGCTACAGGGGCGGACTCAAGGAGAAAGCACTTTTTATCAGCTCACGATACCGTCGCATGGCGAAACGGAGTGTTCAGCTGGCGATAACGAAAACCCTGAAGCAGGTGTCCGAAAAAGAGCATCTCAGCCCGCACGTGCTTCGACATTCGTTTGCGACACACATGCTTGACCGCGGCGCGGATCTCAGGGCGGTACAGGAACTTCTGGGGCACTCTTCATTGCAGACAACCCAGATTTACACACATGTTACCATGGACCGTCTGGCTCAAGCTTATAAGCTGGCGCATCCACGGGCATAATTATGAAAATTACGCATGCAGGGCAGTGTGCCCCGCATGTCACGTTTAGAGAGGGACTCATGAGCGAAATCCGGATGCATTCCACGACAATTATCGGTGTCAGGCGCGACGGTAAAGTCGCACTTGGCGGTGATGGCCAGGTAACGTATGGCGACACTGTGATGAAAGCCGGTGCCATGAAAATCCGCTCACTCTACAACGATACGATCATTGCCGGTTTTGCCGGTGCAACTGCAGACGCTTTTTCGCTGTTCGAGAAATTCGAGGCCAAGCTCGACGAGTATTCCGGAAACCTGCCGCGCTCGGTCGTTGAGCTGGCGAAAGACTGGCGCACCGATAAAATACTTCGCCGTCTCGAGGCTATGCTTGTCATTATGGACAAGGACAATTCGTTCCTTGTTTCGGGCGAGGGGGACGTTATCGAGCCGGATGACGGCATTGTTGCAATCGGCTCCGGTTCGCCCTACGCGATTGCTGCGGCACGCGCCTATCTCGATGCCAGCAGGCTTTCCGCGAAAAAGATCGTCGAGAAATCGCTTCTGATCGCTTCATCGATCTGTGTCTACACTAATGACCGAATTTCGGTACTGGAACTTTAAATGAAAAATCAGAACGACATGCAGCAGCTGACACCACGTCAGATTGTACGTGAGCTAGATAAATATATCATCGGTCAGCATGATGCGAAAAAATCGGTCGCGATTGCGCTGAGAAACCGTTGGCGCAGGCGTATGGTCCCCGAGGATATCCGCGAGGAGATCATGCCCAATAATATCATCATGATCGGGCCGACCGGTGTCGGCAAGACCGAAATCGCCCGAAGGCTTGCTTCGCTTGCCTGTGCACCTTTCATTAAGGTTGAGGCCTCGAAATTCACAGAGGTGGGCTATGTGGGCCGTGACGTGGAATCGATTGTCCGTGACCTGCTGGATCTCTCAATCACGATGGTTCGTGAAAGCAAGTCGAAAGACGTTCACACGGAGGCGCTGGAACGTGCCCGGAAACGAGTGCTCGACATTCTTCTTCCCGCTTCGCGGAAAGACATCGAAGACGAAAGCATGGTCGACAGTGAGCGTTTCGCGAAAACGAGGAAGAAACTCGCCGGTCAGCTCAAGGACGGGTTTCTCGACGACCGTGAGATCGAAGTTGACAGCTCGGATGACCGCGGACAGGTGATTGAGGTGTTCACGCCGCAGGGCATGGAGGAAATGGGTCTGAACCTTCAGGAAATGTTCGGCGGACTTATTCCGGGCAAGACAAAACGCCGCAAGGTAAAGGTCAGCGAGGCGCTCGTTATTTTCGAGCAGGAGGAAAGCCGAAAACTTCTCGATATGGACAGTATCACGAAAGATGCTATCAGGATGGTCGAGGAATCGGGCATTGTTTTTATCGATGAGATTGACAAGATTGCCGGAAATTATTCACACGATACTGTCGATGTGTCACGCGAGGGAGTACAGCGCGATATCCTGCCTGTTGTGGAGGGTTCCAACGTGATGACCAAGCACGGTATGGTGAAAACTGATCATGTGCTTTTCATAGCGGCAGGCGCTTTTCATTCCTCCAAACCCTCGGATCTCATTCCGGAACTCCAGGGGCGTTTCCCGATTCGGGTCGAGCTGGAAAGCCTTGATGCCGATGATTTCTATAAAATTCTCCGGGAGCCGAGAAATGCTTTGATCAAGCAGTACCAGGCGCTTCTCATTACTGATGGTATCGACTTGTCATTCACTACCGAGGCCCTGAGAGAAATAGCCGAGTATGCCGACATGGTTAACCGCCAGATGGAAAATATCGGTGCCCGGCGTTTACATACGATTATGACAACACTTCTCGAAAACATTCTCTTCGAGGATCCGCATCCGGACGTTGTCCGCAAGGTCAGGATAAGCAAAAAACAGGTCCGTGAGGAGCTGAAAGACATCATCGAAGACGAAAATCTGAGCAGATATATACTGTAACTGGGGAGTTAAAGCAGCATCTGCATAAGGGGAAGATAGATGAAAAAAGATTTGTTGAGTATTCTGGACATCGACCGGGATGATTTTGAGTATCTGATCAATCTCGCTATCCGCATCAAAGCGGACATACCGGCGTATCATGATGCGCTGACCGGCCGCTCGATCGTAATGATTTTCGATAAACCCTCGCTGAGGACACGGGTCACATTCGAGGTTGCAATGACCCAGTTTGGCGGCAGGAGCATTTACATGCCCGGCGCCGACATCTCCCTTGGAAAGCGTGAGACTGTTGCCGATGGCGCGAGGAACCTTTCACGCTGGGTCGACGGTATTGTCATGAGGACGTTCGGTCACGACATCATCGAGGAACTTGCTGAAAATGCAACGATTCCGGTGGTCAATGCCCTGACCGATCTCGCGCATCCGTGCCAGGCCCTTGCCTGCCTGTTGACCCTGCATGAGCATCTCGAAGAAACATCGGGCAAAAAGCTTGTTTTTGTCGGTGACGGCAACAATGTGGCGCACAGCCTTATGCTCGCATGCCCGCTTGCAGGTATGGATTTTATCATGTGCTGCCCCGAGGGCTATGAACCCGACGAGGGGATTGTGAAATCGGCGAAAGACAGTGCTAAAAAATACGGCACCTCATATTCCCTGATCACTGATCCGATGGAGGCTGTCAAGAGCGCTGACTGTATTTACACCGATGTATGGGCAAGCATGGGTCAGGAGACCGAGGCCGATGAACGTGCTTCAATTTTTGCACCCTACCAGGTGAATGCGGAGCTTCTGAAGCAGGCCGGAGATCAATGCCTGGTTACGCACTGCCTTCCTGCGCACAGAGGAGAGGAAATTACATCCGATGTCCTCGACAGTCCGGCAAGCATAGCGTTCGATGAGGCCGAAAACCGCCTGCATATCCAGAAAGCTGTACTTTTCGAACTGCTCGGCGGCACCTGATCATAGCCGGCGAACGAAACATATACGGGCCGCGGTGCCGGAGACGACACCGCGGCAACTTGTTACAGGCAAATCAATCATCACCACATTTTAGCGAAGGATTCCGGTCTACGGTGAAACCTGTCGGGAAAAAGCGTTTTATACTCGCTGTCATGATCATGTCAGCGGCGCTTTCCTGCGCGAAAATGGGTTTTCCTCCCGGTGGGCCCGACGATAATGTCGCGCCCGTTCTTATAAGTTCATATCCAGCCTCGCTTGCCACGAATATTCCGACTGACAGCACGATTCGCCTTGAATTTTCTGAACGCATGGATGAGCAGACAGTTGAGGACAACCTTGTCATCGTACCAATCCCCTCACGCTGGCCGGAATACAGCTGGGAAACAGGTGGCACGGTGCTGAAACTGGATTTTCCCGATAATCTTCGCGACAATTCGACATATGTAATTTCTGTCGGCTCGAAAGCTGCTGATCTCAGGAAGAATGATCTTGGCGAGACTGTTAACATTTCTTTTTCCACCGGCGACAAACTCGAAAACGGTATGATCAGGGGACGGGTAGTGCCGTTCACCTTTCTTGATGGTAAACCCGAAAGCAACTCTGGGATCGATGTGGCGGCATTCCGTATCAACGGTGATGGCGTTTCTCCCGATCCGCGTCGCGACGTGCCCGATTATGTCACACAGAGCGGCGATGACGGCACTTTCGAGTTTATCGGCCTTTCCAGCGGCAATTACCGCCTCTTTGCTATCGATGACAAAGACAAGAACGGTTTTTATTCCGAGGGGTATGATCTTTTCGGCGTATGTTCATCCGATATCGCTCTTGCCGCCGATGATTCACTTGCCTTTTCTCCGGATATCGCAGTCGCCGCATTTGATACGAGCCTGGTACAGCTTCTTTCGGCTACGGCGAAGGACGTGCGGCGTGTGGAATTCTTTTTTGACCGTGTTGTCGATGCTTCGTCGGCAAAAATTGTCATCGAGGGACTGGAGACAGGGGAGCTGTTCTCGCCTGTCGGCAAAGAGACCGCGCTTTCAGTCACGACCTCGGCGATGGAGGATGGCAGAAAGTACACTGTCGACTCTGTCGATGTTAGGGACCGCTACGGCAACAGGATCATGCCCATGTCGATGAAACCGTATTTCCCGGGGACAGCCGATCCCGATACCACGGCTCTCGCTGTCGAAAAAGTTGATAAAACAATACTTGCTCCCGGTGACGGTGCCGTTACCGCATATTTCAACAGGGCGCTCGATGCCGATCTTGATGGCCCTGTATTGGAGGGGACACCGCCCTGTGAAATAAGGATCACGAAAACCGCGGTCAATGCCTTGTCTCTTGAGGCGGAAGGCGCATGGCCTGCCGGCAGCGTATTCAGCCTGCGTTTCGACCCTGACAGGGTCAGGGGAATTGGCGGCGCCCGTCTTGCAGCAGAGGGACCGCATCTGGAATTCACGGTTGTATCACAGGATACGCTCGCGTATATTGCCGGCTCTCTGGAGGATAGTGCGGGACAAGGGGATGGCAAGTATCTTCTCGAATTCAGGAACACCGAAAGCGAGTCGGGCTTTGCCCTGCATCTGGAAGAAACCGGCGATTGGGAAACAGGCGCTGTCCTGCCCGGACGGTATCTGCTTCGCGCTGTCAGGGATGAAAATGGCAACGGCAAACTCGATGCTGGGCATCTCATACCGTTTACCCGTCCTGAACAGGTTGTCACAGTTCAGGATACATTAGTTGTTGTATCACGCTGGACGAATGGCGATAATACTATAGTGTTCCGCTGAACGGAATGTCGCCCTCAGGGCGCCGTGAAGTGGAAGATACATCTAACGTGCAAATGAATATAATACATGCACAATAAATCCGGAGGTTACAATGAGCGAATATATCAGCAGGGGACGTAAAGCTCGCCGCTGTTACGGTTTCGATGAGGTCGCGCTGGTGCCCGGCATGGTCTCGGTCGATCCCTTCGATGTCGATGTCAGTTGGCAGATCGGCGATATGAAATGTGATGTGCCGATTATCGCAGCCTCGATGGACGGTGTCGTAGATACCAATTTCGCGATTAAGATGGGGAAACTCGGCGGTCTTGCCGTGCTGAATCTCGACGGTGTTCATACCCGTTATGATAATTCGGCGTCGATTATTGAAGAACTGGTCGGGTCCTCACCTGAAGAAGCGACGAAGCTGCTCCAGTCTATCTACAAGGAGCCGGTCAAGGATGAGCTGATCGAGAAACGTGTCTGTGAGATCAAGGACGCCGGTGTTCTTGCCTGTGTATCCTGTATCCCGCAGAATGCCGATCATTTCGGCGATATCGCCCAGAATGCTGGTGCTGATATTTTTGTGGTGCAGTCACAGGTCAGTACGGTGAAACATTATTCCTCGCGTTATGAGGTCCTCGATTACGAGAAATTCTGCAGCAAGATGAAAATCCCCGTGTTTGTCGGCAACGCAGTAACCTATGATGCCAGCCTCGAGCTCATGAAGACAGGTATCGCGGCCATGCTGGTCGGTGTCGGCCCGGGTGCCGCCTGTACGACACGCGGTGTCCTCGGTATCGGTGTCCCGCAGATTACGGCGACTGCCGACTGTGCCGCCGCACGCGATTTCTATTACAAACTTTCCGGACGCTATGTTCCCGTTATCACTGACGGTGGCATGACAAGCGGCGGTGACATCTGTAAGGCCATCGCTGCCGGTGCCGACGCAGTCATGATCGGTTCCTCATTCGCCCGCGCAAAAGAGGCTCCCGGCGGCGGCTATCATTGGGGTATGGCCACCTCTCACGAGAACCTTCCCCGTGGAACGCGTATCAGGGTCGGTGTCACCGGTACGCTCGAACAGATTCTCTTCGGACCGGCCGAAATGGATGACGGCAGCCAGAATCTCGTCGGCGCACTGAAAACCTCGATGGGTGCTCTCGGTGCACGTAATATTCGCGAGATGCAGCTTGCAAGGATCATCATCGCTCCCTCGATCCAGACAGAGGGCAAGGTGTTCCAGGCTGCACAGCGTGTCGGAATGAGGAAATAGGCGCCAAGGTGAACCTGCGACAAATATATCGTGTTCTTTGTGTCCTGCTCGCGCTGTTCGTTTTGACAGCGGCAGCTCATGCTGATGAGCTTTTCACTATAGCACGTCTGAAATACGAAGGCGGGGGGGATTGGTATTCCAATCCCTCCTCGCTTCCCAACCTGATGGCTTTTATCTCCCGCCATACCGGTGTAATGACTCCTGACGAAGAACGTGTTGTCGAACTGTCGGATGAGGAACTCTTCTGCTGTCCGGTCGTCTATATGAACGGACACGGCAACGTGACGTTTTCTCAGAATGATGCCAGGACATTGAGGCGCTACCTTACGAACGGCGGCTTTCTCTTCGCTGACGACAATTATGGTATCGACAAGAGTTTCCGACGCGAGATGAAAAAGGTGTTTCCCGATAAGGAACTCGTTCTTTTGCCAAAGGATCATCCGGTATTTTCCTCTGTTTTCGAGATGAGTGACGGTATTCCCAAAATTCACGAGCATGACGGTAAACCGGCTGAGGCTTACGGCATTTTTCACGAGGGCAGGCTTGTGGTTTTCTACTCGTATCAGTCCGACCTTGGTGACGGCTGGGAGGATGAAAGCGTCCATAATGATCCTGAAAGCATACGGACCGAAGCACTGAAAATGGGCACGAATGTCGTCGCCCATGCCCTGACGCATTAATTTTGTCCAGATGTTTGGTACCGGACCTGATCCGGGATGCTGGTGATAGCAACGATGAATCGACACGGATACTCTGACATTCATAAACTGATCTTGGCGCTGCGCGGACGTTATCGCTTCATGGCTGTCGCCGAGGCTGCAGCCGCCGCGTTTTCTTCAGCTCTCGTCTGCCTGATCCTGTCCGGCCTGCTCGAGACATTCCTGTATCTTCAGCCTGCAGTTAAATTCCCTCTTTTCCTGTTTACAGCCGGGATATTCCCCGCAGTCTTCGCCGCTCTCCTGATTATACGCCTTGTTGTTCGTCATCCCGATGAACTTGCTTTAGCACGTATGATCGAGAAGGCGAGCCCTTCTTTTCGCGACAGACTTATCAGCGCCGTTCAGCTCGGCGGCCTTGAAGAGCATAATCTTCAGGGGCAGTCTTCGGAGCTTGTCGACGCTCTTGTCAGCTCTGTTGCCGAAGAATGCCGTACTGTTGATATCAGGCGAGTCATGCCGTTTGCGACACTGGCTTTTCCGCTGAGAGCTGTTTATTCGTCACTTCTTGTGCTGCTGTTGGTTGTGATTTTATCGCCGCTCAATATTGTTGCCGGGCTTTACAGACTTTCGCATTACGATTCGGTATTTCCCGCACCGAACAGGACCACCTTCCATCTGATCGGTCTCGACGATATGATCATCAGGGGCGGGGATTTCACAATACGCGGTATCGTTGCCGGACGTAACAGCGATGACCTTAAAATAGTATACCGTCAGGACGGTATGAGCACCTGGACAGTCCGACCGGTGAAGGTCTCGTCAAAAGACGGCTTTTTCAGCGCTCTCATCGAAAAGCCATCCCGGAATTTCAGGGTGTATCTCGAAGCTGGCGGCAACCGCATTCCCGAACATGCGGTAACCGTTGTCGAGCGTCCCGATATCGAGAGTATCGAGAGTGTCTATCACTATCCAGCCTATACCGGCCTTGGCGACAAGAAAGGCGAAAACGGCAGCGGTTATTTCCGTGTCCTCGAAGGGACTGTGATCGATCTGACTGTTACTGCCGGTAAGCCGCTTCGTTCGATGCAGGCGATCTGGTCCGATTCGACAGTGACAGATTTTGCTGTCGAGAGAACCGTTGGCAAAGCAAGTTTCACTGTCAAAGAGTCCCGTGATTTCCATTTCGACCTTGTCGATACCCAAGACATCGGAAATATCAATCCAATCAGCTACCGGGTCACCGCGCTCACTGATGAGCCGCCGCGTCTCGAGGTGCTTCTGCCGCCGCCTGACGCGAATTTACCGATGACCCTCATTTTCCCGCTTGCATACCGGGCCTCCGATGATTACGGCCTCAGCCTTGTCGAATTGAGCTATCATCTGCCCTTCGAGGACAGCTGGCGCAAAACAGTCCTGAAAAAAAGCGGCATTTCTTCGCCGTTCGAGGGGCTCTACGAATGGGATCTGTCCGATGTCGGCCTTCTTCCGGGCGACAGTGTCGAGTATATGGTCACTGTTTATGACAACGATACTGTCAACGGGCCGAAGAAGGCGGATTCCGGTGTCAGGAAAGTACTGGCGCCTTCAATGGAGGACATGTATGGCGATCTTGACGAGCAGCGGGAGGAGAACATAACGACGCTTAAGGATATATCGGAGCGTACAAAGCAGGATACCGAGCGGCTCGACGATGTCAGGAAATCGGTTATCGATGGCAAGAAAATGGACTGGTCGGATAAAAATGCGATCGAAAACGCCAAAGATACCATGAGCTCTATGCAGAAAGATTTGAGTGAGTTGTCCGATACTCTCGAAAAAATGGCCGACAACCTGAACGAAGAGGACATGGCGACACTCGAGACTATTGAACAGTATCGCAAGATATCTGATTTGATGGACGAGATTGCCGATGGTGAGCTCAAGGAGGCTTTGAAACGTCTCACCGAGGCCTCGGTCAACCTTGATCCGAAAAAGCTCAAAGAGGCCATCGAAAAACACAAGGTCAGTGCCGAGGACATCAAGAAAAAGCTCGACAGGATGATAGACCTTCTTGAAAAAGTCCAGACACTTCAGCGTTTCGAGACGGCTCAGCGTATGCTTGAGGATATTGCCGCAGAGCAGGCTGAGCTCGAACGTGACTACCAGGACAATCCCGATGATCCCGCACTACGGCGCCGTCAGGAAAAACTCGCCGCGGAGACTGAAAAGCTCAAGGAGGAGTTGAAGGCTGTTGCCGAGGAACTCACGGAAAAATTCGATATGAAAACCGATGAGCTTAAGGAGGCTCTTGAGGAATTCGATGCGGAGAAGTCGATGGAGATGGCCGCGCAGAATATGAGTTCGGGCGACAGAAACGCTGCGAAAATGAATATGAACATGAGCAGTAAGAAACTTGCCGGCATGATGGGGGAAATGTCTTCCTTCAAAAGTGCAATGAGCCAGAAAAACTCGGAAGAGCTCAAAAAACGCCTTTTCACAGCGCTGACCGATCTTATCGCGCTTTCCGATAAACAGGAGAAGTTTGTCTATTCGCTGCCTGCATCCGATCCGCGTTTCGAGATTGAATCCTCCCGTCAGGCGCTCGAGCTCATGGATGTGTTCGCGACAACGAAACGCTCTATGGAAAGTCTTGGTGAGCTGGCTGTCGAGCTTTCCAGTGTCTGTTATGGTATGACCTCCCTTATCGAGACCTCTATGAAAAATGCCGTTGACGATTATGCGACCGGGAGGGGAGCGCAGGGCGCAAAAAATGCTGATACTGCACTACGAGATATGAATAAGACGGTATTTATTCTCACTGAGATGATGTCCGGCGGATCTGGCGGAAGCGGCGGTATGCCCGGCGACCTTATGCAGATGCTCGGGCAGATGGCGGGCAACCAGCTTTCGCTCCAGTCGGCAGATGATGCAGGGCGGCATGAGCAGTGAAATGATGATGCGTTATGCAGCGGAACAGCAGAAGCTCGCCGAGATGATGTCTGAGCTTGCTCGGAAAGCCTCCAGTGATCCGCGCCTTCGTGAAATGCTTGAGTCAGCTCGCGGAAGACATGGATGACAGCGCACAGATGATGCGTCGGAATGAACCACGTGAGCGCATCGAGCGGAAACAGTCAGATATCTACCGACGAATGCTGGATGTTCACCGTTCGCGCCGCCAACAGGGCGAGAAAAAGGAGCGGAAATCGTACACGGCGAAGACAAACGAGTCTCACGGCGCGGCGCTTCCCGGTGATCTCGGCGAAAAGCAGGAATATCTCAACGAACGGATGAAAGAGGCTTTGCGCGACGATTACAACGAGGGGTATCGTGAGCTCGTACGGCGGTATTTTGAGTCAATGCTGAATGACTACGAGTCCGGGGAAACAGGGGGCGATGATGAATAGAATTTTGACGATGGTGTTCATGATGCTGCTCTTTGTTTCGAGTTTCAGCTCTGAAATTTGGGCACAGCAGAAAAAAATGCCGAAACTGCCGCAAATCCCGGGAAAGGAGGAGGTTGAGCTCGGCCAGAAACTCGAACGCGAAGGCAAAACTGACGAGGCGAAAGAAATCTATCGCAAGGCATACGAGCAATACGGCAACCGACAACGCGTTCTGGCATTACATGCTTCTCCTCGACCGTCTCAAGGATTACGATGCCCTGGAGACGCTGATACTCAGGCGTATCAAGGAGCGACCCACGGATTTCACCATGCAGCGCTATCTTGCCCGCAGTTATTTCGGACGTGGCGAAACACGAAAAGGCTTCGACCAGATCGATAAAATCATCGACGGGAATTGGAAAGATGTGGGGCGTATACAGAGTGCAGCCAATGAGCTGGTGCGATGGCGCGAGCATGACCGCGCCGTGAAACTTTATCAGCGTTCGCGCAAGGAGCTTGGCAACCGTCAGGTTTTTGTTAACGAAATGGGCCAATCTATATGCCGCACGTATGGAATTTGCCGAGGCGCTGGAAGAATACCTGGTAACAATCGATGTATCGCGCTCGGCAGACATACGTGTCAAGAGGCTTATCAAAACGGCGCTGGCTTCAGGATATGAAGAACAGAAACTCATCGAGCCGCTGGAGAATTATCTGAAGAAGAAACCCTCGAGCATTGTCTGTGCGAAAATTCTCGCAGATTATTACTTCGATAGAGGCAGGGTAAAAGAGGCGGTGAGTGTTTACCTGCCCGCCTTGATCGCGGTCAAGAACACAAAGGCAATCCTCGAATATGGTGTACGCCTGAAAGAGAAGCATCCTCTTGAGGCGCTTCGTGTTTTCGAGGCTTTTGCAGAGGCTTTTCCCGAGGATACCACGCACAGCATAGTCCTGTTCGAGGCGGCGGCTCTCAGGCTCAGATCGGTGACAGCGAGGGGGCGTTGGCATTGTACGAGCGTATCGCCGAAAAAAATCCCGATTCCCGAGAAGGCGAAACCGCACGCCTGAGGATTCTTTCCATCAGGGGACTTCAATCCGAAACAGACAACGTCGTTGACCGTATCAGCGCTTTTGCCGATTCGGCGAGACACCGCGAGAACTCACGCGAGGCATGGCTTTTTGCGGCACGTATTCTCCTTGCCGGGGGGAAAACCGGACAGCGCCCTGACCTGTCTGTCGCAGGCGGTCGTTAAATCCCGGAAGAAAGAAGAGCGTTACGAGATATCGGCTATCAGCGCATACAGCCGTTTTTATGCCGGGGATTTCGAGGGG
Organism: Candidatus Latescibacterota bacterium; assembly: GCA_963668435.2. GTDB lineage: Bacteria > Latescibacterota > Latescibacteria > Latescibacterales > Latescibacteraceae. Next base: position 415,561 of record CAXXSC010000008.1, on the reverse strand, counting down.
GATGAAACAGGATATAGCCTCGCTTGTCGCTCTCGATCCCGCCGGTTCGGAGACAAACGATCTTCTCAAGCTGAAAATGCTCGTGCTTCAGGCCGGGATGTATGGTACGGCCTCGCTCTCCCGATTTTGCCGCCGGAAAATACGCGCTGTACCGGGATGATACCCCGTTGGGCCGATTCGTTGTTTACAGTGGCCAGTGCGGATACTCTTTCCGCAGTCAGGTTATCATGCCCTGATTGAGATTGCCCTCATTGCCGTGCAGAATGGCGATATAGACCGCGCAGTTGAGTTTTTCGAGAAAGCCTCGGCAGGCACGGAATTCCAGTCGCTTGCGGCGGGAGCCCTTCTCATGGCAGGGGATTCGGTTCTTCGTCCGGACGGTGACAATGCCCGTGCGAGGGATCTGTACCGACGGGCTCTATTGCTGTTCCCGGATGGTGTTCATCACAGCGAGCTGCGGCGAAAGCTTATGACGCTTTCCGGCGAGAGTTAGAGGTTGCGAGGACGGGAAACGCTTTCATTTTTACAGGTAAAGTATTACAATACAGCAATCAAACACATAAGATTCCGGAATAGACCATGCTTCGAAAAATATCACTGATTTTCATTGTTTTGTCAGCTTTGAACTGTTCGGCAGCCTCGGCTGATAAAATTCTGATCCCGATGGATGCCAGCCAGACAGACCATCTCAAGGCCTATGGTGTCGCCTATCATTCGCTTGAGGAGGGTAGGCCTGTCGAATGGCTGCTCAACTATCGCGGAGGTTCGTTCCTCTTGCAGAACGACAGCGCGATTGCCGAATACGCTCTTCTTCGCGGCGTTCGCTATGAGGTGCTCGGTAATTTCGGCGCTCGCCAGTCTCGACAGCGAGATCGAGCAATCCAACATGTCGAAAGAACTTCTGGAAAAGGCGCCGAAAGTAGCTGTCTATACACCGCCGAACAAGCAGCCCTGGGATGATGCTGTTACGCTTGCACTGACGTATTCTGAAATACCCTATGGACACGCTATGGGATGTCGAGGTGCTGGATGGCAAGCTCTCGGAATATGACTGGCTGCACCTTCATCACGAGGATTTTACCGGACAGTACGGCAAATTTTACGGCAATTACCGTAACGCCGACTGGTACATCGAACAGCAGACAACGTATGAGAAAATGGCCGCTGATCTTGGTTTCCCCAACGTATCCACCCAGAAAAAGACAGTGGCGGCAAAAATTCGCGACTATACCTCACATGGTGGTTTCCTCTTCGCAATGTGTTCCGCGACAGACACAATCGATATCGCTCTTGCCGCCGGGCCAGTCGATATAGTCGATACGCCTTTCGATGGTGACGGTGTCGATCCCGGCTACCTGAATAAACTTGATTATTCTATGACATTCGCATTCGAGAATTTCAGGCTTGTCACCGATCCCATGGTCTATGAATTCTCCGATATTGATGTGCTTCCGGGCGACTCCGGCTCTGTGACCGCGACTGCCGATCAGACCATCGACTATTTCGAGCTGTTCGAGTTCAGCGCCAAATATGATCCAGTGCCGACCATGCTCACTCAATGCCATGAAAATCCCATCGCCGGTTTCATGGGACAGACCACCGAGTTCAACAGGAAATGTATCAAGAAAAATATTGTCATCATGGGTGATAACAGGAAACGGGGCACGGTGAAATACCTCCACGGAACACTTGGCGAGGGCACGTTCACGTTTTTCGGTGGACATGATCCGGCCGATTACAAACATCTCGTGGGGGAGGCGCCGACACAGCTTTTCCTGCATAAGAATTCGCCGGGTTACCGCCTGATCCTGAACAACGTGCTTTTCCCCGGTGCGAAGAAGAAAGAACTCAAAACCTGATCACCTGTCACTGTCTTAAGAAACAATGACAGGCGGCACATTGAACTGAAATAATATGAGCACTGCTTTCAATAAAGGATGACGCAATGACGGAAAAATCGAAAGGCCGGGATATCGAGCTCCTGGAAAAACTCAGCGCCTCTCATAGCCTTCTAAAAAAGGAAATGGCGAATGTCATCGTCGGGCAGGAAGAGGTCATTGACAACCTCATCATTACGCTGCTATGCCGAGGTCATTGCCTTCTGGTCGGTGTGCCTGGCCTTGCCAAGACGCTCATGATTTCGACACTGGCCAGGGCGCTCGATCTCGATTTTTCCCGTATCCAGTTTACGCCTGATCTCATGCCCTCAGATATTGTCGGCACCGAGGTGATAGAGGAAGAGCCGGGCAGCGGCAAACGGGGATTCCGTTTCGTCAAAGGGCCGGTGTTCGCCAATATCGTGCTTGCCGACGAGATCAACAGGACGCCGCCGAAGACACAGTCCGCGCTGCTCGAGGCCATGCAGGAACACGCCGTGACGGTCCAGGGCGACACGATGCCCCTGGAGGAGCCGTTTTTCGTGCTCGCCACACAGAATCCGATCGAGCAGGAGGGAACCTATCCTCTGCCCGAGGCCCAGCTTGACCGTTTCATGTTCAATCTCTGGATCGGCTATCCCTCGAAAGAGGAAGAGTTTGAAATTGTCAAGCGCACGACCGGTGTCGAGGTGCCGTCGCCTGCAAAAGTTCTCGATGCCGCAGACATCGTCGCCCTTCAGACTCTGGTACGGAAAATCCCTGCCGCGGATGATGTCGTTTCTTATGCCGTTGACCTCGTGAGGAAAACGAGGCCGGACGATTCCTCTTCGCCCGCGTTCATTAAGGATTGGCTGAAATGGGGGGCGGGTCCGCGCGCTTCACAATATCTCATTCTCGGCGCGAAAGCGAAAGCGGCTCTTGATGGCCGTTATGTTCCCTCGCGTGAGGATGTTAACGCGGTTGCCATGCTTGTTCTGAGGCACCGTCTGGTTACGACTTTCGCCGCCGAGGCGGAGGGTGTTACTACTCCCGATATTATCAATCGGCTCACCGGAGAGAATTCGTGAAAGAATCTGTGCAGGAACTGTTTACACCGGAGGCTGTCAGCCGGATATCGCGTCTGGAGCTGATCGCCCGCTATGTTGTCGAGGGCTTTATGACCGGCCTGCACAAGAGCCCGTACCACGGTTTTTCCGCAGAGTTTTCGGAACACCGTCAGTACATGGAGGGTGACTCGCTCCGTTATCTTGACTGGAAAGTCTACGGCCGCACAGACCGCATGTACATAAAGCGTTTCGAAGAGGAGACCAACCTTATCTCTCACATCATACTCGATGTCAGCGGTTCGATGGGTTTTCGCGAAAAGGGTTCGGTCAGCAAGCTTCGCTACGGCAGCATACTCGCGGCTTCGCTGGCATATCTCATGCTCCGCCAGCGGGACAGCGTGGGACTGGTGACTTTCGCTGATAAAATGCAGTCGATGTTGCCGCCGCGCTCGTTGCAGTCCCAGACAAATGAGATACTTTCAGCTCTCTCGCGTATAGAGCCTGCGGGAACGACCAGCGCCGGAGAGGTACTTCACACAATGGCGGAACGTGTCAAAAAACGCGGCCTGGTGGTGTTGATAAGCGATCTGATTTTCGATAAGGACGAGCTCCTGCACGGTCTCAAGCATTTTCGTCATAACGGTCATGAACTGCTGGTTTTCCATGTCCTCGATCCGGCTGAGCTCGATTTCGATTACAGAAGTGAGACACGTTTCATCGATATGGAAAGCGGCAGGAGCCTGACAACCCAGCCCTGGCATATCCGGGATGAATATCTGAAAGAGCTCAACGCCCGCCGGGAATCGCTTGTCAGGGCAATGCACGATATCTCAGTGGATTATGCCCTTTTCCCCACCGATATGCCGTTTGACAGGGCCTTGACGGAATATCTTGCGAAACGAAAACGTCTGTACTGAATTCAACATCAGGACTCACTCGATAAGGACTCGTTAGATCTCAAGAGCTTGATAAGTACTTTCGGTATCGGTGCATAACGCCATAAAATCGGGGGAGAGGATATGAGCACTGTACTGTCAGTCGATCCGGATAAGCGTCTTCTGTCGCTCGATATCTATCGCGGCATGACAATGCTTGCCATGATGCTGCATACTTTCGGCCTGAAACGGCTCGCTGATCTGCCTGTGACCAGCACGATATACCGTCAGCTCAACCATGCGGACTGGGTGGGATTTCATTTCGAGGATTTCATCCTGCCGTCCTTTTTGTTTATCATGGGTTTCTCACTCGCGCTTTCAAGTGAGCGCAGGATGGAAAACGGGGCGGGAAAAGGTGAGCTTTATCTCCAAGTTTTCAAACGGAGTGCCGTACTTTTCCTGTTCGGCTTTTTTCTGAGTTGGTACGAGGCGGGAAGAATGATCACCGGGCCGGGTGTCCTGCAGCTTCTGGCGCTGTCATATTTCATCGCCGCACTGTTCAGCGGTCTATCGATCAGGGGGCGGGTCATTGTTTTCTGGGTGCTGGTGCTGCTCCATTGGTTTTTTATCGCAGTCATACCTGTCTACGATGTGGGAAGGAACAGTTATGTCATCTATAAGAATTTGGTGTATCTTATTGACGAGACCCTGACAAACAGTCCCTCCCGCTGGGGGTATATCTATACGCTTCTCACTTCTTCGGCGGTGGTGGTTTTCGGCTCAATTGCCGGCAGCACATACCGTCGGCGGGAAAGCGATGGCGCTTTCATGAAATTCCTCGCGGTCAGCGGCGGACTCCTTGTCTTTGTGGGGCTGATGCAGCAGCCGCTGAATCCGATAATCAAGCGTATGTTCACAACCTCCTATACGCTTTTGACCTGCGGAATGGCATCGCTCGTCCTGCTTGCACTTTATTATATCGCCGATATTCGCAGAATCCGCGGCTGGGAGCTCGTTTTCGTCGTTGTCGGCATGAACTCGATCTTCATCTATATCGTTCATAACCTTCTGCGTTTTTGGCTGTTGGACAGTCTCGGTATTTTTATCGATCCTCTGGAAAGCGCTGTTGGGGCGTGGGTAGATCCGCTTAAACACGGGTTGGCGCTTGCCGCCCAGTGGCTGCTTTGTTACTGGCTCTATAAACAGCGTATTTTCTTCCGTCTCTGAGCTAAAAAAATGAAACTCGTAAAAGACTGACATATGAATTTTCTGAATCCATCGATATTGTTCGCTCTCGGCGCCTCGGCGCTACCGCTTATCATTCACTTTTTATCGCGGCGACGGGCCCGTGAACTGCCTTTTCCGTCTATCGAGCTTCTCGAGCACATGAAAACGGAGAGCATCCGGCGCCTGCGTTTCAAACAGTTGCTGCTTATTCTGCTCAGGACACTGATCATTATTGCGATTGTACTCGCTTTCGCCCGTCCGTCCATCAACGGTGCCGCAAAAAACGGGTCTGCCAGTTCGGCGGCTATCATCCTCGATGACAGCGCTGGAATGCATGCCGTTTATAATGGCGAGATGCTGTTCGAAACCGCGAAACGTCTTGCCGTTAAGGTTGCTGCCACGCTGGGGGAGAGGGACGAGCTCAGTGTTGTCAGCGCGACGAGCGGCGAAATCATCGCCGGAGGGGCATTGACCGGGAACAGTAAGACGATCCTTTCCGCGATCGAGGAAAGTGCTTGTACGCTTTTGCCCAACGATTCAGGACGGGCTTTTGGAAACGCTATTTACCAGCTTTCGCGGAGCATCGCACCTAATCGCGAATTGTATTATATCGGCGACGGCTTCGGGAATGCGCTTCCTGACAGTCTTGCCGCGGTTGATTTTGAGTACAATGCATTTTCGGTGCTGACCGGGCCGGAAACATGCGAAGGGCTCGGACTTGAGAGTATTGCCCTGACTGATCCGATCATTCGACCCGGCTTTCCGCTGACTGTCAGGGTGAACGGCTTTAAGGGTGACGCCTCAGATGACAGCAGCCTCGAGTTCTTTGTCGATGGCGAGAGGGTGGGGCGTGTACAGCCGTCATCCGGAGAAAGCACCTTTTCAACGACGTTCACTTTTACACCTGAAGAACCGGGATTGTACTCGCTCCTAGTGAGATCGTCGGAACCCCGTTTCGAGGAGGGTGAATCAATTCACCTTGTCGCCGATGTGCGTGAGAACATGCGTGTTCTCTTTGTTAGCGAATCACCTGAGAGCGCTTATTTCATTGATAAAGCCCTTTTCACGGAAGAGGAGAGACCGCCGTTTAAACTCACCCGAAAACATCCCGACGATCTTACCGCCGGTGATTTCACCGGTACCGATATCATCCTGATGGCCTCGGTGACCAGGCTTGATGACAGGATTTATCGCTCCCTTGCCGCCGCTGTGATCGAACATGGTGTCGGCCTGATCGTGTTTCCGGCGGATGATCTCGAGAACGGCTTGTATACTGACGGTATCTTTCGCGATCTTGCCCCGCTCAATGTGGAACGCCTGCTTGCGCGGCAGGATTCTACCGCGAACGGAACCATCGGATATTTCGATATGCACCATCGCCTCCTTGCAGGAATAACCGGATCGGAGCGCTACGGCAAACCGAAAGTCGCACGGTCGTACCTCCTGACACCGTCTGACGATTGCGATGTCCTTGCCCGTTTCGACGATCGCTCAACTGCGCTTCTGCTCTTTGAAAGCGGCCGGGGAAAGACTATGATCTTTCCGCCGGAAACTCTTTCTGCAAACAGCGAATTTGCCGTGAGCGGCCTGCTTCCGGCACTGCTGCTTCGTTCCGTACATGGGATCGCCGTGCATGAGAGGGCTGCAGGTGCATTCACAAGCGGAGAGAATCCCGCGATACGTATTCCTTTTGAGGGTAATCCCATCTCTGTTACAGTAAGGGCGGAGGGCATGCCGGCCCGTTCGATCGATTATAGCTTGATGGGTGGAGATATTCGTATTTCTGAGTTGCCCGTGGACACAGTCGGATTTTATTCCCTGTTCGCCGATAATGTAGAAATTGGACGGTATGCTGTCGATATTCCCCGCTCGGAAAGAGAAATGACACGGTCAGGCATCGAAAAGAGGCTTGAGGCGTATAATAATGAAACTATGATTCAATTGGAAAGCAGTGGTGACATAACGAGCCAGATTCGGGAGCGACGGATCGGCAATGAAATTGACTGGCTGTTCTATCTTCTTGCGGCACTGCTTATTGCCGCGGAGATGATTGTGTCGAGAAAAGCGTGATGTTGTATGTGTTTTCATCGATTTCACCGGGAAAGCGAGGCTGATATGGGTGATATATATTTGGATAATGCGGCGGCAACCCGCTTGAAAGAATCTGTTTTTGAGGCAATGAAACCGTATTTTACCGAGCATTTCGGCAACCCGTCGAGCATTCATAAGTATGGTTCGCAGCCGAAACAGGCTCTCGAAGAAGCGCGAAAAAAAGTGGCGTCTCTGATCGGTGCCGAGACCAACGAGATTTATTTTACATCTTCAGGCTCGGAGTCGAACAATCTTGCGCTGAAAGGCGCGGCATGGGCCGGACGTAAAAAAGGCAGGCATATCGTCGTGTCAGCGATCGAGCACCAATCGGTCCTTCATTCTGCGCGGGCAATGGAAAAGCTCGGCTGGGAAATGACTGTCGTACCTGTTGACAGCAATGGCATTGTCGATCCCGGCGCTGTGGTCGATGCCGTTCGCGACGATACGGTTGTCGTTTCGGTGACACATGCCTCCAATGAGATAGGCAGTATCGAGCCGATCGCAGATATCGCCGCGGCCGTCAAAGAAAAAGGTGTGCCGTTCCACACGGATGCCGTACAGACAGCGGGTGTGATCCCTGTCGATGTCAAGGCTCTCGGTGTCGATATCCTGTCACTTGCCGCGAGCAGTTTCCACGGCCCCAAGGGTGCCGCGGCGCTTTATGTCAGGAAAGGTACGAGGGTGTTTTCATTGATTGATGGCGGTATTCAGGAGAGAGGACGCCGCGCTGGTACGGAGAATGTGCCAGCTGTTGTCGGCCTTGGCGCCGCTGCCGAACTTGCGGCGAAGGAGATGGATTCACGCATCGCCCATGTTATGCCGCTCAGGGACAGGCTTATGACAGGTCTCGAGGAATCGATACCTAAATTATATATTAACGGAGACAGAAAAAACCGCCTGACCGGCAATGTCCATGTTTCCATCGAGGCCATCGAGGGCGAGGCCATGCTGTTCAGCCTTGGCGCGAAAGGTATCTTTGCCGCATCGGGATCTTCCTGTGCTGACAAGGCGCTGAAAAGCTCCCATGTGCTCTTGGCCTGCGGTGTCGATCACTCGCTTGCCAACGCCTCGCTTCTGTTCACTCTCTCCTCGGAAAACACGATGGAGGAGGTTGAGGCCGTACTGACAGCTATGCCGCCGATTGTCGAACGTCTGAGAAGCATGTCGCCGCTCTGGAACGGGTGATCGTCATTTTGGGCCTTTAATATAAAGGATTCGTCGGCGTTGATTTTTGGGTAGTTCATTGCGGAGCCAGCATTTTCTCACGGAATATTATCTTTACTTGTGATGCCTTTCGTACTATCATATAAAGCTGTCTCCTTTGAGAGGGCGCTGAACAAGGTGCAGCCGTTCTGACTGCTCGAAAGACAATATCGCAGAAGATATGGCTGCCGACATGTGCCGAATACAGTATGTAAATGAGAACAATAACAGTAAACTAGCAAAAAAACAGGATGATATGAATGAGACCAGTATGTTTGATTATCAGAGATGGCTGGGGTAATAACGAGGATAACCGCGGGAACGCTGTTCATGCGGCCAATACGCCGAATATCGATTCCTACCTGGCAAAATATCCGTGGACACTGATCGATGCCTCGGGTGAACCCGTGGGCCTGCCGGATGGCTACCAGGGATCGAGCGAGGTAGGGCATCTCAATATCGGAGCGGGACGTATCGTTATCCAGGAGGTCAAAAGGATCGACGACCTCATGAGCGACGGCTCGCTGTATGAGGCTGATCGTTGGAAAAGCCTGATCGATGACTGGAAGAAAAATAACAGCCAGCTTCACCTGTTCTGCCTTCTGCAGGACGAGGGTGTTCATGCCCATCAGGCGCAGCTGTTCAAGATCATGAAACAGGCGAGGAAGGAAAATCCCGACGGCGCGATAGTCATTCATCCTTTTCTCGATGGCAGGGACACGCCTCCGCGCAGTTGTCTCGAGTATCTGAGCCAGCTCAATGCAGTCATGGACGAGGTTGGCGGTTGCACGGTCGGCACGCTGATGGGACGTTATTATTCCATGGACCGTTCGGAAAACTGGGCGCTGACCGATACCTCATTCAAATGCATTGTTGACGCTGAGGGAGCTGTTACACCCAGCCCTGAAAAAGCGGTTCAGGCCTCCTATGATACTGATAAGACACCCGACGGCACCGATATGTATGACGAATACATCGCACCGCATGTTGTCGAGGGCTACAAGGGTGTTTCTGATGGCGACTGTGTCATCCATGTCAATTACCGTCAGGACAGGGCGATCCAGCTTGCGAAAGCGTTTATCGAGGAAGATTACAAGGGATCGCTTCTGCGCCGTCCTAAAGTTACATTCCTTGGTCTGACACGGTATTACGACGAGTTTCCGTACTACCTTATCAGCCCGATGAGCGAGGGCGGTGGCATGGACAACCTGCTCGGTGAGGTTATCTCTAACGCAGGTTTCAGCCAGCTTCGTATTGCTGAAACGCAGAAATTCCGCCACGTGACGAGTTTCATGAACGGAAAAGCCACAACTCCTTACAATCTCGAAAAGGATATCGAGGTGCCGGGCCGTTTCGATCCCTCGACATTCGCCATCCATCCCGAGATGGAGGCTTATAATGTCACTGACCGTCTGCTGGAAGAGCTGGAAACGGGAAACTACAATTTCATCGCCGTGAATTTCGCGAATTGCGACATGGTCGGCCATACCGGTAATTTCGATGCGGCGAAAAAGGCTGTCGAGATTGTGGATGAATGTGTCGGACGTCTCGTGGATAAACTCCTCGAAATGGACGCGCATATTATCATTACCTCGGATCACGGTAACGCTGACCAGATGGAAGACTACAAAACAGGCATGGTCAAAACCAGCCATACCACCTATCCGGTCGAATGCATCTATATTGCGTCCGACTCGCCGGGTAAGACCATGATCGAACGCGGCAAGCTCTCCGACATCGCTCCGACTGTTCTGACCCTGCTTGGTCTGGATGTCCCCGCTGACATGACTGCCGAGGTGCTGGTGAAACAGTAGTCAGGAGACAGGATACAGAATTCAGTAGAAAAGAATAGAAGCATAAATAAAAACCGCCCGGAATATCTCCGGGCGGTTTTTTTTGCTTATTGTATCGATATGCTGTCGAATTACGACAGGCGCTCTTTCAGTTTTGTCAGCTGATCGCTGAGCCTTGAGGGCAGACGCTTGCCGAACTGATCGAAATGCTTCTCGATGTCGGGAAGTTCCGCGCTCCATGCGTCGGCATCGACCTTGAGCAGTTCTGCCAGGTCCTCGGCGGGAATGTCGAGACCGTCGAGATCGAGAGCGTCGTTCGTGGGCAGTTTGCCGATAGCCGTTTCCTGGGCATCGGCTGTGCCTGCCACGCGGTCGCACATCCATTTGAGGACACGGCTGTTCTCGCCGAAACCGGGCCAGAGCCATTTGCCGCTGTCGTTCTTGCGGAACCAGTTGACATAGTAGATTTTCGGGGCCTTGTCACCAAGCTTGTCGCCCATCTCCAGCCAGTGCTGGAAATAGTCGCCCATATTGTAGCCGCAGAACGGTTTCATTGCGAACGGATCGCGGCGGAGATTGCCGACTGCGCCGATATTGGCGGCGGTTGTCTCGGATGCTGCGGTTGAGCCCATGAAAACACCATGGTCCCAGTCAAACGCTTCGTTAACCAGCGGAACGACTCCTGCGCGTCGTCCACCGAAAACGAAAATGTCGATAGGAACACCAGCGGGATCTTCCCAGTCTTCACTGATTACCGGGCACTGGGCCGCGGGAGCGGTGAAACGTGCGTTGGGATGGGCGCCGGGTTCGGTGCTGTCAGGTGTCCAGTCGCGGTTTTTCCAGTCGATAGCGTGCTCGGGAGCGTCGCCGTCCATACCTTCCCACCAGACATCCCCGTCATCGGTCAGGGCACAGTTTGTGAAAATGCAGTTCTCGTTCAGCGAGTCCATGGCCATAGGATTGGAGTCATAGCTGGTTCCCGGTGCGACACCGAAAAATCCGGCTTCAGGATTGATTGCATAGAGACGGCCGTCGGGACCGATCTTCATCCACGCGATATCGTCGCCAAGAGTCTCGACTTTCCATCCCGGGATTGTGGGCTGGAGCATAGCGAGGTTGGTTTTTCCGCATGCGGAGGGGAATGCCGCCGCCACATGGAACTTGCGGCCTTCAGGATTGATTATCCTGAGGATGAGCATGTGCTCAGCCATCCAGCCTTCACGCTTCGCCATCGCCGAGGCGATACGGAGGGCGAAACATTTCTTGCCCAGAAGTGCGTTGCCGCCGTAACCGGAACCGAAAGACCAGATCAGGTTTTCCTCAGGGAAATGACTGATATATTTTTTCTCCATCGGGGCGCAGGGCCACGGAACATCCTGCTGGCCTTCCTCGAGCGGTGCGCCGATGGAATGGAGGCATTTGACATACTCACCGTTACTGCCGAGTACATCAATAACTTTTTCACCGACACGGGTCATGATGTGCATATTGCAGACAACGTACGGGCTGTCTGTGATCTCGACACCGATTTTTGCGATAGGGGAACCGATCGGGCCCATCGAAAACGGGATGACGTAAAGTGTACGGCCTTTCATGCAGTCTTTATAGAGGCCGCGCATTGTATCCTTGAGACCTTCCGGCTCAATCCAATTATTGGTCGGACCGGCCTCGACCTCATCTTTTGTGCTAATATAGGTCCGTGCCTCGACACGGGCGACATCGCTGGGATCTGAGCGGAAAAGGACGCTGTTGGGCCGTTTCACGAGCGCTGTTGCAGCACCGCCCTCAACCATAAGTTTCATAAGTTTGTTGTATTCTTCTTTGCTTCCATTGCACCAGTATACTTCATCCGGCTGTGTCATCTCGGCTATTCCCTGTACCCAGCCTTTCAATTCTTCATGCTGTACATTCATCCCCGATTCCTTTCGTTAGCGCGGTAAAAAAGAAAAAAAATAGTTATCCGTGTTTTGTGCCGATACCAGCAGTCGGCGCAAAAGTAAGCATATAACTGGCAGAATCAACTTGTGTAACTGCCCGTTTATTGCATACTTTTCTTATGGTTCAAGTAAAAAAAAGGGGCCGGATTATCGCCCTCAGATAATAAAAATAATAAAATGAAGCGGTATAATCAAGTTTCAATTGTCATGAATCGACTTAAATACTTGTTTAATAGAAATATAACATAGTATTGTTTCTCCGTATATGTCGGAAAAAGGAAGGAGCGGTAGTGAAAGTCTATTATGAAAATCATGGAAAACGCGGCCCGGAGGACAGGCAGCTGCTGGCGTATTCGAAAGACATACCTGATTTCACCGGAAGCGATCCCTGGCGCGTTCTCAGGATACAATCGGAATTCGTCGAGGGTTTCGATGCCTTGTCGCATATCGGTCCCGCGGTATCAATTTTTGGCTCGGCAAGGACAGAGGAGGGCAGTTTGTATTACGAAAGCGCCCGGAAAACAGGCCGATATCTCGCCGAAAGCGGGCTTGGTGTTATAACTGGCGGTGGGCCCGGTATTATGGCTGCCGGTAACCGAGGCGCCCGTGAAGGAGGCGGCATGTCGGTCGGTCTCAACATTGAACTGCCTATGGAACAGCATCCGAACGAATATCAGAACATGTCTCTTGAGTTCCGCTACTTTTTTGTCAGGAAACTCATGTTTGTGAAATACTCGATCGGATATGTTATCTTCCCCGGCGGTTTCGGTACGATGGACGAGTTTTTCGAGTCGCTAACCCTCGCGCAGACACACAAGATCGATTCATTTCCGGTTGTACTTTTCGGCTGGGATTACTGGGGCCGTATGCTCGAGTGGTTGAAAGATGTCATGCTCGAAGAGCATAACATAAACGAGGAGGACCTCAAGCTGTTCCATGTGACCGATGATCCCGCAGAGGCGGCGAATATTATCGTTTATGAGGCGCAGGAAAAAGGATATCTGGATGCAAAGTAGAGTTGTTTGAGAATAAAGGTTATTCTCAAATTCCTGAGATAATGCGCGGCGGGTTTCTATTCTCCGTCGCGCTTATTCAATATCCCGGTGTCCTCAAGCTTTTTTTCCAGTTCTTCTATCTTTTTGTACGCTGTTATCGCAAAAGTCCATCCCATTAGGCCGAATACCATTCCGATAAGGCCGAATGTAAAACCTACAGTTTCCATCTCGTACCTCCCGATTAATTGATGAATGCTTTGACTTGAATGACAGGTCAGTATCCTGTTGCCGGTTTCTTATAATAACATGATGATTATTTCGCGAAATTGATCCCGATTAATGCGTGTATCTGACGTTCCAGGAATGTTTCTCCATACTTGAACTCGAAAAAGAGCACGTTTCTTTCGGTCAGCGGTGTTTCTGCGCCGAGAGTTATAAAGAAATCAAAAGAGTTGGTGTTGTCTTCTTCCAGTTCTACCGAGCCGGGAACAGCCGTTTTTTTGTAGATATAGTTTATTCCGCCGGTGAGACCTGCCGAGAGCGTCAAGCGGGGATGCAGGGGCGCCATATGCGTGATGGTTTCGCTGATGCCGACAACCGAAATGTCTTGATCTTCATTTGAAATCCCCCAGAACCGTATGCCGGGACTGCTTCTGAGAAACGGCCTGTCTATATAGGGATGCATGAATGTCTGGTTGAGACGGGCTCCGACACCGAATCCGATGTCATAGTCCTCTGTCAGCACTGTGCCGGATTCGATCCCATATGATTTTTCAGAGGCCGTGAACAGCGCTTTAACTTTTTCGATGGCGATGATAAGGCCGCTTTTTTTCGGCATATTCGATATTTCCGCGGCACTCGCTGTATGTGCAAAAAGTGCGATCAGAATAGTTATGATAAGACACCGTGTGTTCATTAAAATATTTTCTCCGTGAAAGAGTATTTTGATACAAAGATTCTGTAACTCAACCTGCACAGTCTGTACAGTCACGGCAAAATCCCGCTGACAGTAATGTATGAATCCGCTTCTCCATTTCAAAAGCTTTTTAGTTGCTGACGGCCCTTATGTCCATATTTTACGTTAAGATTAATTATGTGCGACTGAAAATTGCCGGAACCGTGATAGCGCGGTTGCATGTGAGACGGTCAATTGCATAAAAAAAGCCCCCGCGGTTATGCAGAGGCTTTCAGAATAAGGGATTATTTTACAGGCGTGTCACCATGATGTTGTATACGCCAAGCACATTGTCACCTTTTTCGATGCGGCAGCCCAGTTTTGCCTCACCCGGTTTGAGATCGAATGGGCCGAAACGGTGTGAGATTGCACCGTTTTTCAATGCGGCCTTTTTATCGATACCGTCAAGCATGAAATGGAGGACAGCATTTTCAAGCGGCTGTTCTATGTTCACATCGAAAACATAACTCCCGGTTTTCCTGACATCGATTTCCCACCAGCCATACGTGTCTTTCCTGATGAAACGCGCTTTGGGCCCTTTCCAGTCGGAGCGGGTGAGCCGTACCGGATTTTCATTGTCAGTCCCGATCCATAAACGCTGGGATCCGAAATCGACTGATCCTGTAACATCCTCGAACCATGCCTCGTAATCCGCACGCATTCTCGCGACGATTCCGGAATTCGCAGCGGCGATATTCTCCGTTTCGCCTTGATCGGATGTCAGATCGTAAAGTTCAGTACCGTTCACCAGTTTGTACCGCTGTGTGACTGCCGCGCATTGGTTGTATTTTTCGGGAATACCGCTGTTTCCCTGGAAAAAGAGCGTTCGTTCCGGCCAATCTGCTTTTGTGTCCTCCATGAGCGGGAGAAGGCTCCTGCCATCGAGTTTCCTGCCGATCGGCTGTTCGACATTGCAGGCATCGAGAATAGTGGGGAGGAGGTCTATATTAGCGGCGATCTTTCCGCATTTTCCTGATGACTTGATGCCGTCAGGCCATGAAATAACGAAGGGTGAGCGGATGCCGCCCTCGTAGAAACTGGCCTTGGCGCCACGCAGACCGCCGTTGAAACGCCTGCCGAACGGTCCGTTGTCACAGAAAAATATGACCATTGTGTTGCCGGTGAGCCCAAGTTCATCGAGTTTGCTCTGCAGCTTTCCAAAATTCTCGTCGATGTTCTCGACCATGCCGTAAATACGGGCCGTGTGGTCGTTGACACCCATATCCCGATATTTTTGAGCATAGTGTTCGCTCACGATTTCCGGGCAGTGCGGCGCATTGAGGGGCAGGTAGACGAAGAATGGCCTGTCAGCATTTTTTTCAATGAACTTGATGGATTCATTGAAAAAGATATCGGTGCAGTAGCCCTCGTATTTCGTTTCCTCGCCATTGTGATTGAGCACCGGGTCGAAATAGTTATTCGTGCTCATCCAGTTGTAGTCGCGGTCTTTCTGCGTTGCATAATCGTATTTTTTCTCATGTTCGGGATCGCCGTAGCCGACTCCCGGAGGGCAGGACGGCTGACTGAGGCCGCCTGCGTTATGGGTGAGCATCTCCCCGAATCCCATGTCCATCGGGCGTCTCGGATAGTTATCGCCGAGATGCCATTTCCCGAAAATGCCGGTGCTGTAGCCCGCCTCGCCGAGATAACCGGCGATGGTTTTTTCCTCGGGATTGATAAGGCATTCGCCGCACATGACACCCATGGTGCCGGTGCGGTGATGGTAACGTCCGGTCATCAGGCCCGCCCGTGTCGGTGTGCAGACAGGACAGACATAAAAACGGCTGAACTCGAGATTTTCCTCTGCAAAACGATCAAGGTTCGGTGTTTTGATGATGTCATTGTCATGAAATCCGACATCACCGAAACCCTGATCATCAGTCATAATAAGGATGACATTCGGTCTTTGCCTGATTCCGCTCTCGTTATTATTCGAGCAGCCGCCGTACAGACCGGTGAGTCCAGCACCCAGAACTGCGCTGCCTGCGGTTTTCAGAAAACTGCGTCGGGTATTCACGATTTCTGTCCTTTACTCGCTGAGTGTGAGAGTACTGTCGAGAACGTAGTGATTGCCTTTAAGTGTATCGATCGTGACCGTTTTTTCGCCGTATCTGACTGTTACCGGGCCACTGTTTTTCGCCACAAGGATCGCTCTGGCAAGCTTGCCGCCGCTCCATTCGATATCGACCTCGTAACCGCCGCGTGCCCGCATGCCCGCAATACAGCCGTCATGCCAGACAGGGGGCAGGGCAGGCAGAAGCACGATCTCCCCTGCATGGCTCTGCATGAGCATTTCCATGATACCCGCAGTCGCGCCGAAATTGCCGTCGATCTGGAAAGGCGGATGCTGGTCGAAAAGGTTGGGTGATGTGCATTTCTGGAACAGGTGTTTCAGATGGTGGTAGGCCGCGTCACCCTCGCCGAAACGTGCCTGGAAATTGACCACCCATGCGCGGCTCCAACCGGTTCCGCCACCACCGTTGTCGAGACGACGGTTCAGTGAGTTTTTAATGGCATTCGCCATTTCCGGTGTGTCTCGGAAATTGATCTGGCAGCCCGGATGGAAACCGTAGAAATGAGACATATGGCGGTGTCCTGGTTCAGGTTCTTCATAATCCTCGACCCATTCCTGAAGGCAGCCTGTGCGCGGGCTGATCTGGAGCGGAGCCAGATTGTCGAGGGCTTTCTGAAGATCTTCTTTCAACTCCTGTGAGCACTGGAGGTCGAGGGTGTCGATCGTATTGATGCAGTTGGTGAAAAGATCCTGAATGATCATGATATCCATTGTCGCGGCGTATGTAAACATTGACTTGCTGCCGTCCGCCTTGAAAAAAGAGTTTTCCGGCGAGTGCGAGGGATTTGTGACCAGCTTACCCGCTACCGGGGTGCCTTCGGGCGCCTCGACGAGGAAATCCAGTATGAATTCCGCCGCACCTTTCATGAGCGGCCAGGCACGTTCCTTGAGGAATTTCTTGTCGCCGCTGTACAGGTAATGTTCGTAGGGATGCTGGCAGAGCCATGCCGCTCCCATGGGCCAGATACCGCAGACACCATCCG
Organism: Candidatus Latescibacterota bacterium; assembly: GCA_963668435.2. GTDB lineage: Bacteria > Latescibacterota > Latescibacteria > Latescibacterales > Latescibacteraceae. The sequence goes on along the minus strand of CAXXSC010000008.1, from coordinate 398,505 downwards.
CAGGAGTCGCGAATCCCCATACATCGGTGAGATGGTGTACAACCCAGCCGTTGGCGCCATAATGACGGCGTGCGGTTTCGTTGCCGGGCTCGACAAGGCTGTCCATGAGGTCGAACAGCGGCATGTGGCATTCGGCAAGATTGCCTACCTCGGCAGGCCAGTAGTTCATCTGGAGGTTGATATTTGTGTGAAAATCGCTGTGCCACGGTGCTTTCATGTGCTCGTTCCAGAGACCCTGGAGGTTGGCAGGCAGGCAGCCAGGCCGTGAGCAGCCCATGAGAAGGTAGCGGCCGTACTGGAAGTACAGCTCGGCGAGATGGGCATCATCAGCGCCATCCTGCACTGCCTTGAGACGGTCGTTGGTGGGAATGGAGGCTTTCGGGTCATTGCTGTTCAATGTGAAACCGAGACGGCGGAACATCGATCGGTGATCCGCGATATGGTTCGAACGCAGCGTGTCGAATGCTTTTCCGCGCAATGTGTCGAGCACCTCATTACAGCGGGCGGCGGGATCGGCGGAGAAACTCGCGCGGTTTGTATAGGAGGTCGCTCCTGCCACGGTGATCGTGATCTCGTCGGCACCGGAAACGGTGATCGTGTCATTCGCGGGATTAAGCTGGCCGTTTTCAGCCGCGATCTCCGCTGTGGCCTGAAATCTCATGCCCTCGTCTCCGCAACGTCCCTTGAGGACGAGCTTGTTTCCGCCCTCTACTGTCGTTTTCGAGTCCTGTTGACGGTCCATACCGATCGTACAATCCAGTTTTCCGGGCGTTGCCGAGGTGAGCCTGATCATCACAACCTGATCGGCGGCGCTTGAAAATACCTCTTCAGTGTATTGGATGCCGTCCGCGCTGTAGCTTGCCGACACGATGCCAGTGTCAAGATCGAGTTCACGTCGGTAATCGGTAATTTCGCGGCCCTGCGGGAAAATGATCCTGAGATCGGCAAGCGACTGGTACGATTTGACGTGCCTTGGAACGCCCATCATTTTTTGGAAGGCGAGCTTCTCGGCCTCTTCGTTTTTACCCTCGAACAGCATTTTTCGTACCACTGGCAGAGCCTCAAGGGCCTCGGGGTTATTGTGGTCGATCGGGCCGCCGTCCCAGAGAGTGTCGTCGTTGAGCTGGATACGTTCGCTGTCAGGGCGGCAGAAAACCATGCCGCCGAGACGGCCGTTGCCGATCGGAAGCGCCTCGACCCATTGGATCGCCGGTTCGTCATACCAGAGCTTGAGGTTTTCGAAAGAACTGTCGGCAAGAAGACGCGGTTTTTCCGCCTGTTTTCCGGTGGAACACGAAAGAATGATGGCGCTGAGTGTGCCGACAAGAAACACGATGAAGCCGATGCAGCGTTTGGACATGATGTCTCCTTGATAGGTGGTATCGTTTATTTTAAATCATTTCCAAGGTTTCGTTCGTGTGTGACATTTCCCTTATTGACTGCCGCCGAGAAAACGAACAGTTCAAGATCGTCGAATGAATCGTTGACAATGCCATGCGCACCACCGAGCCTGCAGAGTGCCGCGTCGCCAGCCTCGACATCGAACCTGTGCCCGTTCCCTGTTATCTGGCCCTCGCCGTTGACGACGAAATAGACTTCCTCGCGCGTGTTGTGCTGATGGTAGCCGATGGATGAGCCCGGGGGCAGAATTGCATGACTGATAACATGAATGTTGGTCTCGAATGATTCGGTATTGAAAAGCCTTCGGAACAGGATCGGGCCATGGCCTTCGTGTGCCTCAGCCGATTCCTGCATGATATCGAAATCGAGGTATGTATGCACATCTTCCCGGAATGCTGACACCGGGCTGTACATGAACCGTTTGTCCGGAAAATATTGGGGCCATGTCCCCGGTTTTGCGAGGGATGTGATTTCCAGCCAGCGGACTGTTCCGTCCGAGACATTGCTGATCCCGTGAAGCGTGTCCCTGCGGCAGATGATAACGTCACCTCGAACCAATGGGCATTGAAGCCTGTCCAGCGTGAAAAGGGCTTCCCCGGTCAGAAACAGGAATATCTTTTCGCCGTTGAGCATTCTTTGTGTTTCGATGGCTTCGCCCGGGGAAAGCTCACCGAGGCGCACGCTCATGAATTCTGTGTCAAAATCCCTGAATCCGAGCAGTTCCGCATAGCGTGCATCGCCGGGATCGTCGGTATGTTCGAAATCGTTGTCGTGGGCGCTGCCGATTGGCGGGCCGTCGGTGCGAAGGGGCAGATAGCCTTCATCTGTATCGCTCAAAACAATTCCGTTGCCAAGGCAGAACAGCAGCGAAAAAAAAGATATGGTAGTATATAATATCGTTTTCAATGATAAATGTCTTTCCGTAATATGTTCTCATGAATGTTACTGTGAAATAAGTTGCCAGCGGCCCCGGCGGCTCATACATTACAGATTGTATATGTAATAAAAATATTGTTTAATTAGTCATTATAAATGCAGGAACTACGATGGAAAAGGAAAAAAATCGAAACCGCCGCTGTTTCATGAAATATCTTGCCGCTTCCGGACTTGTTTTTTCCGGTATCGAGGGGTTTTCAGGCACTGCTGATTCGGCTCAGAAACAATCTGATGCTGTAAAACACTGGGATGTGATTGTCGTCGGTGGAGGCCCCGGCGGTGTTCCGGCTGCCATTGCTGCGGCACGAAACGGAGCCCGGACACTTCTGATCGAATCCTACGGTTTTCTCGGCGGCATGGCGACTGCCGGTCTCGTACTGCCGTACATGAAATATTCGGCGGGCGGGCAGTATATAGTCCGGGGGCTTTTCGAGGAGTTCCTCGACATGCTCGAAGAGGGCGGTGCTGTAACGAGAAAACTCTACAGCGATGAAGAGCTGATCCGCCTCAACACGTTTACCACCGATCTCGAGGACCGAGCCCATTTCGACGATGAGCCCATGAAGTATCTGCTCGACCGTTTTGTGCTCGACTCCGGTGTCGATCTGCTGCTTCACGCGCGGGCGGTCGGTGTTCTCAAGGACGGTGCCAACGTGAAAGCTGTTCGTGTTTTTCACAAGGGCGGCATCGAGGACCTCTCGGCTGATCTGTTCATAGACTCAACCGGTGACGGCGATATCGGGGCCTGGGCCGGAGCTCCGGTCGAGATCGGACGGGAGGGGGATAACGGCTGTCAGCCCATGACCACTTCCTTCAGAATGGCCAATGTCGATCTGTCGCGTATTCCCAACGGCAAAGAGGTCAACCGTCTTTTCGACAAGGCCAAGAAGGCTGGCGAGATAGACAATCCGCGTGAAAATATTCTTAAATTCTATACCGCCCATCCCGATGTCATGCATTTTAATTCAACGAGGGTGATCGGTAAAACTGCGCTGGACGGCTGGTCTATGACCGAGGCCGAGATTGAAGGCCGCCGTCAGGTGGCCGAACTCGCCCGTTTCCTCACGGCAAACATCGCCGGATTCGAGAAAGCCTATCTTTCAAAGACTGGCATCCAGATCGGGATCAGGGAATCCCGCCGTATCATGGGCGATTATGCTCTTACAGCCGATGACGTGATCAAGGGCAGGAAATTCGAAGACGGCATTTCCTGCGGCTCTTATGCTATCGATATCCACAATCCGAACGGCACTGGTACGAAAATGATCTATCTCGACGAGGGTATTTATTACCATGTGCCATATCGCTGTCTCGTGCCGCGCAAGGCTGATAATCTTATAATCGCCAGCCGTTGTGTATCAGCGACACACGAGGCGCATTCCTCGCTTCGTGTCATGCCCACTGTGTGGGGGATAGGTCAGGCGGGAGGGACCGCCGCTGCACTTTGTCTTAAGAATAATGTGATGCCGCGTGATCTAGACGCGAATATGCTCACCGGCTTGCTCAAAAAACAGAAAGCATTTCTCTGATGATCAGACACAACATACAAGGTTGTTATCCCGGACGTTTTTACGGGCTGCTTTTGGCAATGGCTTCGCTTCTGTTCATACTCTTAATCATCATATCCTGCTCTTCGATGAAAGGGCCGGGATTCGTGTTTGTCTGCGGCGAGGACAATGCTGTCTATCAGGCTGTTAAAAGCCGGGTGAAAAACACAGCCCGTTTTGAGGATGCCGCGACCGCCATGGAAAACGCCCGTGAAGGTGATGCCGTACTTGTTTTCGCATCCGGTTATCCTGAGACTGCCACTGACATCTCGATGGAATTGTACAATAAGGCCGCGGAGAAATCACTCAGGCTTTATATGGAATATCCCGCGGAACTCCCCGGCCTTGGTAAAGGTGAGCATCGCGAGGCCAATCTTGAGCGTGCTGTCGTAACAAGCGATTTTTTCGGCGACGATCTCAAAGCGATGGATATCCTGTATATTCATGACTGCCGTTATTACAGCTATCCGGTGGAAAATGCCCCGCTGGTCATCGCGAAAGTTGCTGGATTCGATACCGCTGTCTATGGTCTCGCCGGCACCGAGAGCTTTCCTGTCCTGTTCGAACATGAGTCTCTGCCGCTTCTTGTCGCAACAAGCGCCCTGAGCAACTGTGTTAACGGACGCTATGTTCCCTCGGTACGCTGGCAGGCTGTCTGGAACGCAATTTTAGGCTGGCTCCAGCCGGCCATACCTGCGCTTTCGATAGACCTTGAAGCGACAGTACATGCCGTCTATAACGAAAACGACACGCTTTTGGAAGATGCCGCTGAAACAGCAGTCAGGAAAGGCGCCGACTGGTTTTTCAACTCTCGCCAGATCATTCGCAAGGACTGGGTGGATACCTATGACAAGACCGCCCGCGAATGGAATGACCGTGTAGGGCCCATGCCCTCGCTCGACTGGCCTGTTGGTGACGGCCGCTGCGGTGTGCTTGAGGGCTTTTCCTCGCGAGTCGATTATAATGGCTTTCAGAAACTCCGCTGGTGGCGACGTGCCGACTGCAACGCCGAGGTGGCGGGCGCGCTCGCTTTGACCGGCGCACTGCTTGGCGACAGCCGTTACGGAACGGCTGCGGGCAACATCGGCGACTGGCTGCTGACCGAGTCTATTTTAAGCCAGGGGAATCGGGCAGATCCATCGCATCCCGCATACGGGCTTATCGGCTGGAACGACGTGTACCATTATCACGGCGAACGCAACGGGTATGAGATATTTTACGGCGATGACAATGCGCGTGTTCTCCTCGGCCTCATGGCGCTGTCTTCATATCATGGGGACGGTCGCTGGGATGAGTCGATCATGCGGAACATCCTTGCCAATTACCGGACTGCCGGGCCGCTCGCATTCCGCCGCGGCAGTATCCATGAACCCGATTTGGTGAAGAACGGTCTCGACTATTATCAGAAAAACGAGGCGGTCAGCTACGCGCCGCATTACCAGTGCTATCTCTGGGCATGTTATCTCTGGGCATATCGCGCTAGCGCTTATGCACCATTCCTGGAACGCGCGAAAACGGCGATAGAGATGACAATGAAAGCCTATCCCGAAAAATGGGTGTGGACAAACGGCATACAGCAGGAACGTGCCCGAATGCTCCTCCCGCTGGCGTGGCTTGTCCGCGTGGAGGATACGCCGGAACATCGCGCATGGCTCAGGACCATGGCGGAGGAAGTGCTTTCCGATCAGGATGAATGCGGCGCGATAAGGGAAGAGATCGGCGATAATCCCGGCCGTTACGGGCCACCCTCGACCAATGAGGCGTACGGCAAGAACGAGGCCTCGCTCATTCATACGAACGGCGATCCTTTGTGCGACCTTCTCTATACCACGAATTTTGCTTTTCTTGGCCTGCACGAGGCGGCGGCCGCGACTGGTGAAACGTATTATGCGGATGCGGAGGACAGGCTTGCCGGATTCCTCTGCCGTATTCAGGCGGCGAGCGAGAGCCATCCGGAGCTTGACGGTGCCTGGTTCCGGGCTTTTGATTATGAACGCTGGGAGCATTGGGCGAGCAATGCCGATGCGGGCTGGGGAGCCTGGAGTACCGAAACCGGATGGACACAGGCATGGATAGTTGCTGTGCTCGCCATGCGTGAGATGGGTGTGTCTTTATGGGATATCAGCGCCGGAAACAGCGCGGGTGAATATTTCGATGATTTGAAACAAGTGATGCTCGATGGAAAATAATACCTTTATTCCCGCCGGAATGGATTTTCGTTTTCTCCATCCATTTTAATGGCGGCAGGAAAGTGGAGACAGCATGACCTCGAAAGAACGTCTCATGAAAGCGCTTACCGGTGAAAAACCGGACCGTATGCCCGCCACGGTGCATCAGTGGCAGGGCTATCATCTCGACAAATACATGAATGGCATTTCCGACCTCGAGGCATTCAAACAGACCGGACTCGATGCGCAGATCCAGTATTTTGAGGAAATGGCGCAGTTCTGGACAACCCAGGCCGATTTCGAGGCGTTCAACACCCCGGAATGGCAGGATGCGGTCACCATTGTCAGCGACGATCCCGACAACCGTGTCAACCATCATGTGATTAGCACTCCCGGCGGTGTCCTCACCTACAAAACCGCCGGCGACCGCAAAACCACCTGGATAACCGAATACATCATCAAGCACAACGAGGATATCGACCTGATCAAAAAATATATGCCGATACCTTCCCTTTCGCTCGAACCGCTTGCCCGGAAATATGATGAGATCGGCGATGACGGTATCCTGCGCGGTTTTGTCTGGGGCGATCAGGCAGGATGCTGGCAGCATGCCGCCTGTCTTTACGATATTACCGACCTCATCATGGCTACATTCGATAAGCCGGACTGGGTGCATGAACTTCTTACGATCCTCCTCGACAAAAAACTCCGATTCATTGAAGGCATGAAAGGCGCGAAATTCGACCTCATCGAGACAGGCGGCGGCTCGGCCTCATCGACCGTGGTGTCGCCCCGGCTTCATGAAGAATTCTGCCTGCCGTATGATCGGAAAATGCACGACGCTCTTCACGATCTCGGTTTCCTTGTCACCTATCACACCTGCGGCGGCACCCATGGTATCGAGGAGCACATTGTAGCCAACGGCTGTGATGCCTCGGAAACGCTGGCGCCCATGAGTGTCGGCGGCAACCAGGAACCGTGGGATTTCAAACGGAAAGTCGGAAACCGTATCGCCTGTATCGGCGGTGTGGATCAGTTCAACGTGCTCACCGATGGGTCGCCGTCGTTAATACGCGACAAAACCCATGAACTGTTCGAAAAAGTCGGCATGGATGGCGGCTATATCTGCTCAGCCTCGGACCATTTTTTCGAGACGCCGGTTGATAAGCTCATGGCCTTTGCCGATGCCGCGAAAGAGTGTGTGTATTAGATATCAGCGAGCACTTTTTCAATACGGTGCTTAAATTATTAATAGGCATTTAATGAAATAGGGGTGAAAGAATAAAAAAAGTTTCGGTCACATTTGATTCAAATGTATGGGAATGTATTGTTGACGAGGATAAACGATTAGAGGAAACTTATATCACTTTATTTGAGCGAATAAAAAATGGAATAATATCTCCGTATTTTTTTGAAGGCTTAGCCACATTAGAAAACATACCCAGAAATGACAGAAAAGCGTACATAGCGAATTATAGATCATCTGATTCGATCCAAATTGATGACGAAGAGCCTCGAATCACTAGGGGTAGTGATGCTCCTGAAAGAAGTGATTATCTTAAGGCGAATATTCCTAAGGCATTACAGTTAGGGTTTAAATTTATTAGAACTCCGCGTATTGGTGGGCTATCCTCAAATATTGAAAAACAGTATTTTGCTCACGATGAAACTTTTTCAATACAAGAAAGACTGGACCGTACTATCAAATGTGCAAAATACATTGAAAACCTCGGAGCTGGGAAATCAGTCTTGCATGTTAGGCTGGACGGCTCTAGAGAAAATGGTATTGGTCGGCAAACCATTGAAGACGTTAGTGTTGACGATAGTCAATATGCCAAAGGTGTTGGCGAATGGGTTGATGGCGATGCGTTGGCAGCTCACTACGGATATGGATTTGATTATTTTTGCACGAATGATCGGGGACGCAGTGCTGGTTCCACATCGATATTTTCCTCGAATAACTTAAATATGCTTAAAGAGAAATTTGATATTTTGGTGGTTTCGCCACAAGAGTTAGTAGATATACTAGACGCATCTATAGACGCTTAGAGTCTGCTGCAAAGTGATAAAGGAGAACTCGCATGCACAACATAACGATGCTCGGTACCGGCCTTATCGGCATGTTCTACACGATGACGCTTCACGGTTATAGGAGCCGCGACAAGGTGCGTTGTGTCTATTCGCGTTCGGAAGAGCGGGCGGCGAAATTTGCCGAGGACTGGGATATTCCCAAACACACGACCGATATGGCGGCGGCGATCAATGATCCTGATACCGATGTTGTCGTGATCGGCATCCCGAACCACCTTCACCGCGAGGCTGTCATCATGGCCGCTGAGGCGGGCAAGGCTATCCTCTGCACGAAGCCGCTGGCACGGAACGCAGCCGAGGCGAAAGAAATTCTCGAGGCTGTCGAAAAAGCGGGCGTGTTCGCGGGCTATCTTGAAGATCTTGTCTACACGCCAAAAACGCTCAAGGCAATCGATTCGGTCAAGCTCGGAGCGCTCGGCAAGGTGCTCTGGTCCCGGTCCCGCGAGACTCATCCCGGTCCGCACAGCGACTGGTTCTGGGATAAGGAGAAAGCCGGTGGAGGTGCGATTGTCGATATGGGCTGCCACTGCATCGAGATCGGCCGCAATTTTATCGGCAAGGATATCCGCCCTGTCGAGGTGGTCTGCTGGGCCGATACACAGGTGCATCCCATCGATGCCGAGGATCATTCTGTCGGACTTGTGCGCTACGAGAACGGCGCGATCGGGCAGTTCGAGGTGAGTTGGACATTCCGCGGCGGTATGGATCTTCGCGATGAGGTTTCGGGCACCGAGGGCACAATATTTCTCGACCATTTCCTTCGCACCGGCTTTGAGATGTTCAGTTCGGGCGGCAGCGGCGAATATGTGGCGGAAAAGGCGGAGACGGAATCCGGCTGGCTGTTCCCTGTTGGTGACGAGGTTCATGAGCTCGGCTATGTCCACATGTTCAAGGATATGCTCGATGCCATCGACGAGGGCCGCGAACCGATGGAGACGCTCTATGACGGTTATGTGGTCAATGCTGTCATGGATGCCTGCTACCGCTCCGTGGAATCGAAAAAATGGGAGCCGGTTGAACTGGATATCTGGCGTGGAAAAAGCGGCGGGGAAGAGGATGGCCGCTTCCGGGACTATGACGAGCGTTATTATCTTATCAAGGAAGAGAAGATGCCCGATGGCCGTGTGAAAGTCATTCTCAAGGACAAGGAAAGCGGCGAACTTGTCCAGCGTATCGAGTAATTCAATAGTGTTTGAAATCAAGGAATGCAAATGAATATATCGGATTCTGTCCGGAAATATGGACAAGCACCGTATCGGATCGTGCTACTTCACGGCGGGCCGGGAGCATCAGGAGAAATGGTGCCGGTTGCGCGTGAGCTTGTCGAAAATCGTGGTATTGCAGGTGTAATCGAAACGATACAGACAGCCATGTCTGTCGATGGCCAGATCGAGGAACTGCGTGTGCAGCTTGATGCTCACTGCAAAATACCTGTCATTCTCGCTGGCTTTTCATGGGGCGCGTGGCTTGCGATCCTGACAGCCGCCCGTTACCCGGAACTGATCGGCAAACTGCTGCTAATCGGCTGCGGACCGCTCGATGAGAAATATGCACATCATGTCGAACACACCCGCCTCGACCGTCTGGGTGAAGAAGGTTCACGGCGTCTGAAATCACTTCTCACCGGGGATCACGGCTTATCTGCCATGACGGCGGACAGGCTCATGACTGAAATCGGTGAACTTCTTTCCGGGGCGGACTGTTATGATCCGCGTCCCGATGAAGACGGTGAGGTGGAATTCAGCCACGACATTTTCCACCAGGTCTGGCCCGAAGCGGCTGAGCTCAGGAGAAGCGGTTACCTGCTCGAGGCAGCGTCAAGCCTTTCGTGCCCTGTTGTCGCAATGCACGGCGATTATGATCCGCATCCATATGAGGGGGTGACGGAAGCATTGAGCGGGCTCGATGATTTCCATTTCATGCTGCTTGAGCGTTGCGGGCACAAACCGTGGATCGAACGTCAGGCCCGCGAGACATTTTATTCGCAATTGACGGAAGAATTTAATTATTAAAGGTGGCCATGAGCATTTTCGCCTGGAGGCAGGGACATGCGGAGCTGTAAACGGCGGACTTTTATAAAAACGGCGGCCATGACCTCCTCTCTGGCTTTGTCCGGAGGGAGCGCGCTGGCACGGCATACCAAGACAAGGAGAGCGGCGATGAAAGATCTGAAACTCGCGCTCCTGCAGATTCACTCGAAGCAGGGCGATATTGCGAAAAATCTGGAAAACCTCGTATCCCGCATTGGTGATGCCGCGAAAGAGGATGCCAATCTGATGGTGTCATGTGAGCTTGCGCTGTCCGCTTTTCTCATGTCTCGCGAGGAGTACCTCCGTGTGGCCCAGACTGTTCCGGGGCCTGCTACCGAGGAGATCGGTGCGGCGGCACGTAAAGCGAACGCCTGGGTACTGTTCGGGCTTCCTGAAAAGGCGGGGGATAAGCTGTTCAATTCGCTTGCCGTCATAGGTCCCGACGGGGCCGTGAAAAAGTGTTATCGGAAAGTTCACCTCTGGCTGACCGAACACCAGACTTTCGATATCGGTAACGAACTGTGTCTTTTCGAGACGGAATTCGGGACTGTGGGCTCGACAATCTGCTACGATATTATGTTTCCTGAATATGTTCGGGCGATTGCCGCCGCGGGAGCAGGGATTGTTACCCATTCGACCGGCATGGTGACCACCACGGATTGCGACAGGTTTGCCTGGGATCCCGGTTTTTACAATGCTCTCATCCGTACCCGTGCCTGGGAGAACCAGGTTTACATACCAAGCTGCAACCGCTGTGGTAACGATCAGTTCCTGTATTTCCTCGCCAATTCCTGTATCGCCGCTCCCTGGGGTGAGATTGTCGGCAAACTCGGACAAGCGGAGGGAACGCTTGTTGCCGCGACAGATTTTGCCCGTCTCGAAGAGTGGAAAGGCATTGCTCCGTACTGGAACGACCGCAGGCCAGAATTTTACCGGGATATCATGGATTTTTAAGGATGCTTAAAACTGCTGGAGTTTTACGGCCAATAGAGCCGGTGAATCCGCCGATAATTCATCGAGAGCTTCTATTAATTGAAAGGTGCCTGCGATGCCGTGTCGATGTCTGACAGTAATGTTCAGTCTTTGCCTGATGGTCCTTATAATGATTCCGCACTCTGTTACTGCCGATGAGTCCTATGATTCGCTGCTGCACGCGTTCGAGAATCCGGATCCCCGCTATGCCGGTGCGCCCTTCTTTTCATGGAACGACCGTCTGGAATCTGGCGAGATCAGGCGTCAACTCGGTGAAATGCATCGGCAGGGGCTTGGTGGAGCCTTTCTTCATCCACGGGCCGGAATGACCACGCCATATCTTTCAGACAAGTATTTCGACATGTATGGCGCCTCGATAGAGGAGGGCAAACGCCTCGGTTTCGATATATGGCTGTATGACGAGGATGGCTGGCCTTCCGGTTCCGCTGGCGGCCGTGTCATGAAACGTGGTCCCGAATATTCGATCAAGACACTTATGTGCTCAGAGATCAAGGCTTCTGAAATTGCTTCCTTTGCCGAAAATCCCGCGACTCTTGCCATTTACAGCTGTCAGGGTGATCCTGCGACTTCCCGGAATTTTGAAATGATCAGGCCCGGAGACACACTGGAAATAAACGCTGACACCACCTTTTTGCGCGCATGGGTCTATTACGGCCGTTATGGCACCCTGCCAAACTGGTTCGCCGACCTTTTGGAACCGAAAGCTGTTGATGCATTCATAGAGATGACGCATGAGAAATTCAAGGCCCGGTTCGCGAAAGATTTCGGTGGTGTCGTGCCCGGTATTTTTTCTGATGAACCAAATTATTCTTTCCTGCCCTGGACAAATTCCTTTCCCGAATATTTCGAGGATAATAACGGCTATGATATCCGGGCACACCTGCCGCTCCTGTTTTACCGCGGTGATGGTTTCGGGAAAATCCGGTATGATTTCTTCCGCACGATGACCGACCGCTTCATCGAGTCTTTCACTGAGCGTATCTATAACTGGTGTGATGAGAACAACCTCCAGTTTACAGGCCATATGCTTCACGAGGACAATCTTGTGGTCCAGACAGCTCATGTCGGTGCGGCAATGCCTCACTATGAGTTCATGCATATGCCCGGTGTCGACCATCTGAGCCGTGATATCGCTGATCCGCTTCTGGTCAAGCAGGTGGCGAGTGTGGCACATCAGCTCGGAAAACGCCGTGTGCTCTCGGAACTGTTCGGTACCGCGGGCTGGAACGCCAGTTTCGAGGACCTCAAGCTGCTCAGCGAATGGCAGTATGTCCTCGGGGTGAACTTTCCCTGCCAGCACCTTGCTCATTATTCACTTCGCGGCGCTCGAAAACGTGATTTCCCGCTTTCTTTCAACGATCATCAGCCCTGGTGGCAGTATTACCATGTTTTCAACGAATACACGGCCCGTCTGCTCACGATGCTGACACAGGGCAGTCACGAATGCGGCATCCTACTCCTGAATCCCATTGAAAGCGCCTGGATACTGACTGACCCATCCAATCACACCCAGTACAAGTGGAACAGTTTCATACGTCTCTACAAGGATACTGAGGTCATGGCGGTCAATAACCGGTTCAGCGCGCTGTCGCACAAGCTTCTGGCCATTCAGCACGATTACGACTATGGCGACGAGCGTATAATCGCCCGCCACGGAAGTGTCGACAACGGCCGTTTTGTCATAGGGCAGGAAGCCTATCACACGGTAATTATCCCTGACTGTGTCACACTCAGGGCATCGACACTGGCCCTTCTGGAGAAGTTCCGCGCACAGGGCGGTAAGGTGTTTCTTGCGGGACGTGCCCCCACTATGGTCGGAGGTGAGGTTTCCGAGCGGCTTGCCCGTTTCTGTGAAAGCCTGCCGCATATCGATACCTCGCTTGAGGGCCTCGATCAGGCTCTTTCTGATTCCGACAGGCGGAGTTTTGTCATCGAGCGCCGTGACGGCGGATTCGCCGACTCCCTTTATGTTCAGGAGCGGAGCATCGAGGGAGGTGCTTTGTACTATTGTTTGAACATAAGCCGTCAGCGGCACGAATCGGTCCGGCTTCACATTAACGCCAACGGCACACTCGAGGAGTGGAATGCATTCGACGGTTCGGTCAGGATCGTTCCCGTTGAAAAAGACGGTGACGAGACGGTTGCCGATCTCGATTTTGCACCGATTCAGTCGCACATGCTGTTTTTCCGGGAGGGCGTGTATGGCACAGCCCCTGCCGAGGAAGCCGGAAAGAGAGTGACACGGTATCTTCTCGATCCGGCGTGGCGAGTTACGCGCAACCATCCCAACGCCCTTGTTCTCGATATATGCCGCTACAAAACGGACGAGATGGACGATTGGAGTGAGCCAGTCAACATAATGACGCTGGAGCAGCGACTCACTGCCGCGAAAAAGAACACCCGTGTCAATCTGCGTTACACTGTTAAATCTGAAATTGCACCGCCGGAGGAGCTTGCGCTTGTTCTTGAAACGTCCGACCAGTTCGATATCACAATCAATGGACAGCCTTACCGTTTTCGCGACAGCGGCCAATACTGGGAACGTAATTTCAGAAAATCGCTTGTTGGAAATAGTTTCGTTCATGGTGAGAATATCATCGAACTCGGTGTCGATTTCATGGCCGAATCCGTCGGCGTGGTGGCATCGGCGGCTGCCGCGCATCACGAGCAGGAGGGAGATGAACTGCGTTTTGCCACCGAGCTGGAGGCGATCTATCTCATAGGCAATTTTGCGCTCAAACGTCAGGAGAATACTTTTGTCCTTACCGCGCCGGAGGATGACATGTTTTCAGGCCAGAGAGACTTCACTGCAGCCGGTTACCCGTTTTATGCGGGAAGCCTGACATATTCCCAGACTGTTTCGCTGCCGCCGTTGGAGAATGGACGGAAGGCGTTTCTGACCTGCGGCGGTTTCGATGCCGTGCTGGCCCTTGTTCGTGTCAACGGCATGGAGGCGGGATATTTCACATGGCAGCCTTACGAATGTGATATCAGCAGCCACCTTCAGGACGGAAAAAACACAGTGGAGATTGAACTGGTCAACAGCCTCAGGAACCTGCTTGGTCCGCATCATCACAGCGAAAAAGACCCTCATTTTACCGGCCCCTGGAATTTCACCGAGATCGAGTTTCCCAACGAATACCATGTGCTGCCTTTCGCCCTGAAAGGTCCGATTGCTATTACTGTAACGGAGTGAAGCTGCCGGTTCAGTAAAGCCTGCCTTAACAGGTTTAATCAAAAGAATACCTCGGAGTTTACTCCGGGGTTAAACATGTCTTTCCGGCCCCCTTCCTGTCACTCCGTGACATCCTTCCCCACAGGGGGGCAGGAGCGCAAGAAGAATCGATACTCCCTTGCCCCCTATGGAGGGCACGTAGAGCCGCGAAAGCGCAAGGGAAGGGGGGCGGGGGCTGATTGTGATACCCCGGATTTCAATCCGGGGTAGTTCATTTAGAAAATACCTTGGAGTTCTGCTCCGGGGTATTTGATTTCGTGCTGGCGGCAATAGAAAGCAGCTGTTGTCCGAAAATCATACTTGACATTTTGACAAAAACAGAATATAATTCTGGGGAAAGGATAAAAAGCGGAATGATCGACGGCATTGACAAGAAAATACTGAAAATGCTTCAGGATAACGCGCGAACCTCCAACGCCGAAATCGCCCGCTCCATCGGCATGGCTCCCTCTGCTATCCTCGAACGTGTCCGTAAGCTCGAACAGCGCGGTGTTATTCATGGCTATGAATCCCGTCTCGACCCGCTCGCGCTGGGGCTCGGCCTGACCACATTCATACAGGTGCGGACCGAGGAGGCGGTCGGCAAGTATGAGGTCGGCAAGAAACTCGCGGAAATCCCCGAGGTGCAGGAAATCCACTATATTGCCGGTGATTACTGCTACATACTCAAAGTCCGGGTGCCTGATACCGAGGCGTTGGGAGAACTTCTGTCAAAATTCGGCGCACTGGAAAAAGTGAGTGACACGAGGACCACGCTGGTGCTCAATTCCATCAAGGACAGTCTGAAACTTCCGCTGGACGGCAATGACCGCAACGGAACGAATGACCGTAAACTCACCTGCGCTGTTAATGATACAATGAAACGAGGATGATTATGGCATCGCACCGAACGCTGCTTTCCGGCGTTTTCGCGCCGGTTGTGACACCTTTCCGGGACGGCGAGCCCGATCTCGGCGCCTTACGGTCCAACCTTCGGAAACTGGCAAAGACCGGTCTTACGGGATATCTGGCGCTTGGCTCCAACGGAGAGTTCATGAGCCTTTCGGACAGCGAGCAGATGAGTGTGCTCGCTGTTTTTGCCGAGGAGAAGGCCGATAAGGTTGTTATGGTTGGCACTGCGCGTGAATCCTCGAAACACACGATCGCTTTCACCAACGATATCATCGAAATGGGATTCGAGTACGCCAGTGTTCTCACCCCGCATTATTTTGCGAAACAGATGAACGGAACGAAGCTCAATGAGTATTATCAGCGTGTAGCGGATAATTCCGGGATGCCGGTATTGCTCTATAATGCCCCCGGTTTTGCGGGCGGCGTTCAGATACCTCCGGAGACGGTTGTTGAGCTTTCAAGCCACCCGAATATTGCCGGGATGAAAGATTCCTCGCCCACAGGGCCGGGAAAATTCCTGAGTATAATCGATCCCGAGGCAAATTTTGCCATTCTCGCGGGTTCGGCCAATTTCATGTATCCCTCTCTGCATCTCGGTTCGCCCGGCGGGATAGTATCACTGGCAAACTACCTTCCGGAGCCGCCATGCCGCATGTACAGGCTCTTTATCGAGGGTGCTTTCGACAAGGCCAGGGAACTTCATGACAGCCTGGCGCGTATCAACAAGGCAGTTGCAGGTGCCTATGGTGTCGCCGGTGTCAAGGCCGCCATGAGCATGGCCGGATTTGATGGCGGTGAGCCGCGCCACCCCCTTCTACCGGTAAATGAGGATGACCGTACTAAAATCAGGGATGCTTTTTTGAGTGAAGGCTATGGCGGCTCGCTTGTTGACTGAATTGTATTTATATGATGTTTCGATCCATGTGTAAACTATTGCTGTACAGGAGATAGATAAAATGACCGTTCTCGGTGTCGATATGGGAACAACAAGCATGAAAATGGCAGTATTCAAAGAGGACGGCGAAGGCCTCGCCGAGGTTGGGATATTCTCATCCTCTTATGCTATCAACACCTATGACAACGGTCTTTCCAGCGACATAGAACCGTCTAAATGGTTTGCCGCGTTCGAAGAGGGCTGTAAAGTACTTGCCGATTTTCTTGCGGATGTCGATGTGATCGCTCTTTCGGGTACGACTCCCGGGTTGACTGCGATGGCTTCCGACGGCGAGGTGATATATCCGGCAATACTCATGCTCGACCAGCGTTCGAGAAAACAGGCGCAGGCTATCATAGACACCATCGGGCTCAATACTCTGCTCGCCGAAACAGGCAACATGCCGGTAGCAGGCGGCTGTTCTCTGGCGAGTATTTTGTGGATCAGAGACAATCATCCCGAGCTGTTCGCCAAAACTGACGTGTTTGGCCATTCCAATACGGTGATGGGCCACTATCTTACCGGGAAATTTGCCATCGATCCCTCGTCGGCTTCGCTCACGGCGCTTTACAACACCAGCCGCAACGACTATACGTGGAACAGCGGGATAACCCGGGAATTAGGCTTGTCGGACGACTGTCTGCCGGAGATCATTCCCTCGGCTGAAAGTGTCGGGCAAATGCGGTCATCGCTTGCCTCGCGCCTCGGATTCAGAAAAGAGCCGCACGTGGTGATCGGCGGGAACGACGCAGTTCTTGCCGCCTATTCGCTCGGCATCACGGAGCCCGGCGAGGTCATCAATGTCAACGGCACCTGCGAGATATCGCTTGTCTGTCTGCCGCGCTGTATTGCCTCGACCGAGTACAATGTCCGCGCCCATGTGCTGCCGGACCGCTGGCTCACACTCTATGTCATGAATGCGGGCGGCTATGCCCTCGAGTGGTTCAGGAAACTGTTCTGTTCGGAGATTCCCGCAGACCGTTTCTTCGGTGATTTCCTGCCGAAAGCGGTTGATGCCTGGTTGGACCGGGAGAGCTCTGTCACCTATGTGCCGTATCTCATGGGTTCGCGCTATTCTCTCGAAGCTCTCAATGCCGAGTTCACCGGGATAAGTGCGGAAACGACCCGCGACGAGATCGCCTCGGCGATGGTCAAAGGGCTCTGCGAATACCAGCGCAGGCATCTCGAACTTATCGGAAGGGATGTGCCGCTTGCAGACACGATCTGCCTATCCGGCGGCGCGGTGAATCCCTCGCTTGTCCGGGCAAAAGAGCGCTGGTACCGTGACTGCCGCTATGTCTATAATGAGCAGTCCTCGGTTCTCGGTGCGGCCATGCTCGGGCGGGATTTCATTCACAAGTCGGCAGTGCATCAGTGATAATCCGACCGCGGAATTGCTGTATTTACCCGATTGTTTTCACAAGATTTCAACCAATCACGGAGTAGTATTATGCCCTATGTCAATATGAAATCGATACTTGCCGAAGCCCGCAAGGAGTCTTACGCTGTCGGCGCGTTCAATATTCTCGATTATGCCTCGATGAAAGCGGTCGTCAGGGCCGCAGAGGAGCTCAATGCCCCGGTGATTGTGCAGACCTCGGTCAAGACGGTTGTTTTCTGGGGGCACGATACTGTTATGAACTGGGCTCGTGAATTGATGGAGCCCGTGAGCGTGCCGGTGGCCCTTCACCTCGACCACTGTAAGGATGTCGATTTTATACGCCAGTGTATCGATGCAGGGTGGAGCTCGGTGATGATCGATGCCTCCTCGAAACCGTACGAAGAGAACCTCGAGCTCAGCACGCGGGTCGTTGAAATGGCCCGTCCACACGATGTCAGTGTGGAGGCTGAACTTGGCGCAATAGGCGGGGTGGAGGACGATATCAGTGTTGCCGATGAGGACGCCCGTCTTGCCGACCCGGTCAAGGCCGAACGGTTTATGCTGGATATGGGGCTCGACTGTTTTGCGCCGGCAATAGGAACCGCTCACGGT
This sequence comes from Candidatus Latescibacterota bacterium, assembly GCA_963668435.2. Classification (GTDB taxonomy): domain Bacteria; phylum Latescibacterota; class Latescibacteria; order Latescibacterales; family Latescibacteraceae. Next base: position 380,286 of record CAXXSC010000008.1, on the reverse strand, counting down.
GTCTATAAGGGTGTGCCAAAAATCGATTTCGGGCGTTTGGAAACGATTGCCGCCCAGTCAGATGTGCCGTTGGCACTTCATGGAGGCACCGGCCTTTCCGACGAGGTCTTTAAGAACTGTATTGCCCTTGGCTGCGCAAAAGTCAATATCTCGACTCAACTCAAATACTCGTTTATCGACTCGTTCGTGAAATACCACGGCGACAATCCGAAAGAGTACAATCCATTAAAAGTCCTTGGGGCACAAATCGAGGACCTGAAGAAAGCTGTCGCCGGGAATATTTCCCTGTTCGGCAGTGCGGGGAAAGCCTGATCCGGTGAATTTTATGATTTTGTCTATATTATTTTAGACTGTTGGTCTTGGTGTTATGAAAGTGCAATCCATTGGGAGATAAAATGTTAAAAGCATTGCTATTTGATTGTGATGGTGTTCTGGTCGATACTGAGCGTGACGGTCACCGTGTCGCATTTAACCGGGCTTTTGCAGAAAAAGGGCTCGATATCGAGTGGAGTGTCGCCGAGTATGCCGAACTGCTCAAGGTGGCTGGCGGCAAGGAACGTATGCGCCATTATTTCGAAGCGAACGGCTGGCCCGGAGACGTGGGAGACCATGACGGTTTCATCAAGGAACTTCATCGCCTGAAAACCGACCTCTATATGAAAATTGTCGAGGCAGGTGAGCTGCCGCTTCGTCCCGGTATTGCCCGTCTTGTCGACGAGGCCATCGAAAATGGTACAAAACTCGCGGTCTGTTCCACCTCGAACGAGCGTGCGGTCAATGCCATTGTCGAGAACATGCTTGGAATGGATCGGAAGAAAACGTTTAGCGCCATTCTTGCCGGTGATGTTGTCTCGAAGAAAAAGCCCGATCCGGAAATCTATTTGCTGGCGCTTGAAAAGCTCGGCATCAAAGCAAGTGAGGGTGTCGTTGTCGAGGACAGCATGAACGGCCTTCTGGCTGCGAAAGCCGCGGGATTCCACTGTGTAGTGACCACGAACGGCTATACCGAACATGAGGATTTCAGTGCCGCCGATATAGTCGTACCGGAGCTTGGCGATCCTCCGACAGTGAATGTTACTTTGTCACAGCTTGTGGATAAGGCTGAAACGTGGTGATATAGACAGCATTAAAAAAAAGAAAAAGCGGAGACAGGTTCTCCGCTTTTTTGTGGTTTTCACGAGATTTTTAGACTGATTCACGTTTCCCGCTTGCAACAGAACGGTAGAACGCGTCTGCGACTTTCACCGCCTGGAGCATGTCAGTCGTACTCACCATTGTCGGACGGTTTTCACTGATTGCTTCTGCAAAATCCTTAAGCCATGACCAGCCCATATGACCGCCGTAGCCGGGGATTTCACGGCTTGTCACCGTGATTGTCTGCGATTTGTTGTCGCCGACCGATTCATGTTCCGAGACCAGCAGGTACTCGTCCTCATAGCCCTGCCAAGCCGGCGACCACCTGATTGCCCCCTTTGTTCCCCGTAAGGCCACGTAGATATCGCGTTTCCCGGGATAATCGTCACTCAGGCTGTAGCTGATATCAAGAATGCCGATGGCGCCGTTATCGAATCCGAGTAGTGCCTGGGCGTTGTCCTCTATCGTCCGTTCAGGCGGCCCGTCCGGACCAGAGCATAAGCCACTTACCGAGCTGACTTCCATGCCGCCGATCCAGCGGAAATAGTCGATCCAGTGGACGCCGAGGTTCCACATGGGCGCGCCGCCCTCGTTTTTGTCAAGTATCCATTCGCAGTTGTCCCGGACATAGCGGAAAGCGCCGCCAGCGTTGAGACGTGCCTCGACTGCTGTGATTTCCCCGATCAGGCCATTTGAGACGATTTCTTTCATCTTTTCGCTGACAGGGTGGTTCCGCCAGCAGTAGGGGGCGCTGATCACGAGTTCAGGGTGTTTTTCAGCGAAGGTGACAATACGTTCGACATCGGCAAGAGTCGCACCGCATGGTTTCTCGATGATAACATGTTTGCCCGCGGCAAAAGCCGCCTCGACACATTCCGCCATCTGTGAATGGGGAAGGAAGTTAATGACCACATCGATATCGTCACGTGCGAGGATATCCCTGTAATCTGTATAGGCATCGAGCCCGTAAAAGTCTTTCTGTTCTTCCAGAAATGCGCTGTCAGCCTCAGCGACAGCAAGCGGCCGGTACTCCGGAAGATGTTTCCAGAGCGGGAAATACCAGCGCGGGTGCTGATGGTGAAGTCCGATGATTCCAAGTCCGAGTTCTTTCATATCTGCTTCATCCGTTCTGACTTTGGTATTCGTTTCTTTTCCTGACCTTAATCGAGAAACTGGCCGTCCCTGACCTGGAAATGGGTCGGCTTGTCCAGTGATCTGCCTCCCTGCATGATCCATGCGGCGATCATCTCGACCATTTTGTCCACGGAGGTTTTCGGCTTTCCGAGAATACGCTGCATTTTCGACGTGTTCGTGAGGAAAGCTGTAGGCGCTTCGTTTCCCGTGAACGAGGTTTTTTTGCCCATGAGCTCGCCAAAACGGGCGGCAATGTCGCGTATTACCACTTTCGGGCCGCTGACATTCAGAATGTCCGGCGGGCTGTCGGCGAGTTCAAGACATCGCAACGCCACGTTGTTGGCATCACCCTGCCAGATCACGTTGGCATAGCCCATGGTGAGATCAATGGTCTCACCGGCAAAAACCTGCCTTCCGATCTCGTACAGGACACCGTAACGGCACTCGATGGCGTAGTTAAGACGATAGAGGAGCACCCTGGTGCCGTTTGCCCGGGAGTAATGTTCGAAAATCCGTTCACGGCCGAGGCAGGAGTTGGCGTATTCGCCGATGGAGGTGAATTCGTGACGTTCTCCGGGCCCGTCGCTCTCAACCGGCCAGAGATCGTATATGCTGCCGGTGGAAAAAACCACAATGCTGGCATCGGTGAAACGTCTTGCCACGTTGGCGGGTACGACTGCATTCAGCGCCCAGGTCAGATAGTCGCTTCCCTTGATCCCGAATTTCCTGCCTGCCATGAAAATGATATTTTTCACGTCGGGTAGTTTTGCGACTGCATCGGGATCGAGAAGGTCGCAGCATATACACTCGATACCGCCGGCCTCGAGTTTCGCAATAAGCGATTGGTCCGAGAAACGCGAAACACCTATGACTTTCTTTGATACTCCTGCTTTTTCAATAGCTTTAACCGCAGACAAGCCGAGAGTGGGGCCCATTTTGCCGCCGATACCGAGGATCATGATATCACCCTCGATACGACGCATCATTTCGACAGTTTCCTCCTCGGGACTGCTGAGGAGATCGTCGAGCATTTCTTCCGTTATGACTTTTTCGTCGTTTTTCATTTGTGCAAGTCCGCTTTCCGGTTTATATAATTATAATAATTATTGTTGTGCGGTTTGTACTATCCATTGTACTCAATCTTTATCCCGTATGCAAAGAAGTTTTTACGCTTGTTTCTCGCATTCAGCGCTTCATGAGATAAATAGTAGTGACATAGTACATACAATCAGGAGGTTCTCATGGAACTTGTTGCCCGTCAACTCAATCCCCACGCATGTTTGACTTATCTTCTGACAATCAAAAACGGCAGCGAAGCGGTACTCATCGATCCTGTACTCGATCATGTCAAGGACTATATGGACCTTCTCGAAAAGGAAAAGCTCACCCTGACCCATGTAATCGATACGCACACCCATGCCGATCATATTTCGGGCGCTTCGGCGATCAAGGATATGACCGGCTGTAAATATCTCATGCACAGTTTGTCGCCCGTGAAATGCGCCGATATCCTTCTTGAGGATGGCATGACTATTGAATTGTTTGCCGGACTCCCGGTGAACATCATACACACACCCGGCCATACAAAAGATTCGATAAGCCTCGTTTTTTCTGACAGGATATATACCGGTGATGCGCTTTTTCTTGATGATGGCGGCGCTGGCCGTGACGATCTTCCCGGCGGTGATCCGGGCGCTCACTGGGATACTCTCGAACGCTTTAAAGATTTGCCCGAGGATCTTGTCGTCTATCCCGCGCACGATTACCGTGAGCGGAAACCTTCCAGTCTTGGCAGGCAGAAAGAGACCAACCCGCACCTCAAGACACGCAGCCGAGAGGAATTCGTTACGTATCTCGATGACCTAAAGCTCGGCCCCGCCGACTGGATGAAAGATGTTCTCAAGGCAAATTATGCCTGCGCCCAGGATCCGAAAGCCGCGTGGATACCGGTGGATCAACCGGCTTGCGAGGTGAAAGGCACCATGGATAAATCAGTAAACGAGATCGAGGTGAGCGGCGTTTTGCCCGCCGATCTCGCCGCCATGCTTGAGTCAGGTGCCGATCCGCTGCTCCTTGACGTGCGGGAAGATCATGAACTTGTTTCGGCGCTTGGGCATATCGAAGGCGTGATAAATATCCCGGTATGGATGCTGCCTCACCGCTTAAACAGTCTTGAAGACTCGAAAGATCGTGATATCATAGTTATCTGCCGCTCGGGATCGCGGGCAGTGACCGCGGCACAGATCCTTAAAAAAGCTGGATTTTCCAGCGTACTTGTACTAATTGGCGGTATGAACGCCTGGCGTCAGGATGGTAATTAAAAAAACTTTCGGTTTCATAATTATTCTTGTGTCTCTGCTGCTGTACAGACTATATTGGCCTTGCAGACTGAATATGTTCATATAGTATTGAAACTGTAATGGGGGAAAACATGAAAATTTCGTTTCGTCTCTGCACTTTTGCCCTCCTTCTTTTGATGGCAAAACCGGCCATGGGGCAGTACGAAGTGCGCAATCGATACCTTTCCGGTTCGATTTTTGAGGAGATCACCGATACAACCGGTATTGATCAGGCCGGGCACGGCAAATGTGTTTCCATGGCTGATTTTGACATGGATGGCGATCTCGATATCTACATGAGCCTCGTGTATGCCGGTAACCGATTCTTCGAGAATCTCGGCGGCATGAAATTTGTCGAGCGCACGGATATTCTCAGGCTTGGCGACACCCGTCTCGACACCCACGGAATCGTCTGGGCGGACTATAACAATGACGGCTATCTTGACATATTCATGGCCAACAATCTCGAAGCCCTGAGCCAGACACGCGGTGAGGTGCTTCATCCCAACGAGTTCTTCCTTGGTGGCGACGAGGGGTTTGTGGAGTGCGCGGTCAAGGCCAATCTGGTCGGTGAAAAATTCAATTACTCATGCGGAATAACGACAGCGGATGTCAATGGCGACGGCCTTCTCGACATTTATGTGTCCGAGGGCGGTTACCGCAAGGGTGATGAGTGTATCAATTCCCTCTATGTCAACAACGGCGACGGCACCTATCGCGATATCGCTGTCGAGGCCGGAGTCGGCAATGACAGCAACGGCTACTGCTGTGCTTTCTCCGATTACGACAACGACGGCGATCCCGATCTCGCCGTGGGGAATATAAACGATTTAGAAGCACCAATTACCATTGCGCTCTACAAGAATAACGGTGACGGCACTTTCGAGGATGTAACACAGAAACTCGGCATGGCCCGTCAGGGGACGAATATATCCATGTTCTGGGGCGATATCGACAACGACGGCGACCAGGACCTTTTCTGCGGCAACAGCAACGGCAAAATCTATCCCGAGCCGAAATGGGGAAAAAACTTCCTGTTCAGAAATAACGGTGACGGCACTTTCACTGATATTTCCGAGAGCTCAGGAGTGGCCATTGAGACCAATTCGCGCGGTTCATCTTTGGGAGATATAGATAATGACGGCGATCTCGACATCATTGTCACCAACAGTTGGGCCGATGCGCTCGTTCTAATTAATGACGGCAGCGGTAAGTTCACCGAATCGCATGAAAAAACAGGCGGTTCATGGTTCTACGGGCACGGCCTTGCACTGGGTGACCTTGATAATGACGGCGATCTTGACCTGGTCGGCGGCAACTGGCGCAGACCGAGCGCAAGCAATCCCGGTAAATGGTTCGTATTCAGGAACAAGACAAACAACAACAGTTTCCTCAAGGTGAACTGCAAGGGTACTGTTTCCAACCGTTCTGCGGTCATGAGCAAGGTCGCTGTATATGAGGCGGGCAAGGCCAAGAATAAAAAGGCCCTTATCGGTTATCGGGAGATCACCGCCGGCAACGGCACTTTTCCCGGTAATCCGCTGACAGCCCATTTTGGTCTCACCAGTGCGAAAAGTTGCGATGTGGTTGTGACGTTTCCGTCCGGTATCGAGCGCGTGGTGAAAAATGTCAAGGCCGGTTCGACCATTGATGTTTTTGAGACTGAAGTCGATATCGAGACCTATGATCCTGTCAAGCACAGGTAGTTTTCAGCGTTTTGCGAGCAATTAAAAAAAGCCTCCGTCGATACGGAGGCTTTTCCATATGAAGGCTGTTCAGCCATCCTGCAACTGAATTGACTTGAATAGCCGTGACATGCAATGTATATTAAATCATCAGAAAATGCGCCCATCCATTGTTAAGATCAATGAGGTTTCCATGACCCAGATGAACAGGCTAACGACTTTTTTTACTATTATTGCGGCACTCGCGGTTTTTTCCTGCTCCGGCGAAACTGACAAACAGGATGCGAAACGCGAAACTCCTCAAAAAAAGGTTGCAGGGGTTGCCGTTCAGGAAGAATTCCACGGATGGGAGTCTTTGACTCTCATGAATTCCATCACGCGGCTCGATATTGTTCCAGAACTTGGCGGCAAGATCATGGGCTACAGCATTCATGGATACCAGTTGCTATGGCACGACCCTGTCAACGAGGGGCTTGTCGATACTGATCAGGGCTACGGATTCGGCGAACATTTCTTCAATCCCGGTGGTGCCAAGGTCTGGCCCGCTCCGCAGGGATGGAGCGGCGCCGGTCAATGGCCGGGACCGCCCGACAATGTTATCGACAGTGCTGTATATGAGGCTGATTATGATGAAGAAGCGATCATTGTCACCAGCCCAGCCGATTCTGCACCCGGACGCAGCGGCCTTCAGTTCACCCATCGCTATTCGCTTGTTAACAATTCGTCGCTTGTCGACCTTCATCTGACAATGAAGAATGTTGTCGATCATCCGGTAACCTGGTCGCTCTGGCATCTTGCAACCATGCCTGTCGACCGTGACTGCTCGATTATTGTCCCGACAACTGACAATGGCTGGCGCGTGATGTTCGGCAGCGAGGACAATCCTGCCTGGAAAGGTGTCGAGAACGGCTTTTTCAATGCGAAATATGAGAAACAGGTCGGTAAAGTCGGTATCAGCACGACCGATGGCTGGGCCGCCTGGCGTGATAATGAAACGAACATGACTTTTGTGATGATGTTCCCGCTGAACAAAAACAAGAAATACCCCGATAACGGCAGTATTGTTGAGATTTGGGCCAACGGCGGCGGCACTTACGAATCCAATCACCAGACTTTCAATCCTGAATACAGCCCTGAGACAGCGTTTATGGAGCTCGAGGTGCTCGGGCCGCTGACAAAACTTGCGCCTGGTGAGAGCGCGTCGATGGATGTCCGGTGGGGTGTATGCCGCTGCTCGGATGTCATCGATGTCAACGATGCCGGTGTCGTGATTGAGAAACCCTATCTTGATGGTACGGGTATACACGGCAAGTTCAGCACGTTCTACCGTGGCGAGCTCTGGGCCAGTTACATGAGAAATGACGGCAAACGTATGAGCTACTACAAAATCATGGGCGTTACTCCGTTCAACGAGATCACTCTCCAGATTCCGTATGATGACATTACAACCTGGAAAGCGGATAAAATTCTCTTTCAGGTGCGTGATGAAAATGATGAGCACATCACGATTGCCGAAGTTGCTCTCAAGTAGCAGGACTGAATTCTTTCTCGTGGAGATGTCATGAAAAAAGTTCTCGTATCAATGCTGATATTGCTGGCTGTCACTGTTTCGATTTCCTGTTCCGGCGGCAGTGGTCAGGATAATGGCGACGTTGAAAAGCAGGGGAAGCGTGACGATCTCTATATTCTTGTATCGGCACTCGGATCGAACTCATATTTTTATGACCATAAGATGGGACTGAAAGAGGCGGGAGAATTTTTCGGAGTCGATACCCAGTACAAGGGGCCGCCCGATCTCAATATTCCCGCAATGATTCAGGCGATTGAGCTTGCAGTGGCGAGGAAACCCGGCGGTATCATGGTTATCGGTTTCGAGGAGTCCCTCAACAATGCGGTCGATTCTGCTGTTGAGGCAGGAATCCCTGTCGTGACTCTCGATTCGGATATTCCGAACTCCAAACGCCTGACATTTATCGGGACCGGTAACTATGATGCCGGTTATCGCGGCGGGATAAAACTCGGTGAACTTGTCGGTTCAGGCAAGGTTGCTATCCTGACCAAGGTCGGGCAGCCGAATCTCGAGGAGCGTGTCCGCGGTTACCGTGACGCTCTGGCGACATTTCCCGGCATTGAGGTGGTAAAGGTTGCCGATACGAAATCCGAGGTTCCGATGGCAGCACAGGCTGCCGCGGCAGTGCTTTCCGCTAATCGCGATCTCGCAGGTTTTGGCTGTGTCGAAGCGGCTGGCGGCGCGGGATGCGCCACGGCCCTTCGTGAGGCGGATATGGCCGGAAAAGTAAAAGTGGTCGCAATGGACCGTGACAACGATATCCTTAATTTCATCAGGAACGGTGTGATCGATGCAACGGTTGTTCAGCAGACAGCCCTGATGCCGTTTTATGGTCTTGCCATCCTGTATCAGCTGAACCACGGTGATATCCCGATCTCTTCCGACAATGCAAAAGCGGGCATTTCCGGTGTGCCCCGCAGTATCGATACCGGAACAGTGCTGGTTGACAGCAGTAACTGTGAATTGTTTATGAGATAACCTTCATGTACGTGCCCGGGACTGACGTCTTTTCTTTCTGTCTCAATCTGAGCGGAAATCATGTCCGGGTGGCATTCCGGAGGAACACCCTTCCAATTACACAGGCATTCCACGGTGACCGATATACACGATGACAGCATACTCCGGCTTGAAGGTATCAGCCGGTCATTTCCCGGTGTCCGGGCGCTCGATGACGTTTCGTTCGAAATTTGTCGAGGAGAGGTCCATGCCCTTGTCGGTGAGAACGGCGCCGGTAAGTCGACACTCATGCACATACTCGGCGGTGTCCTGCAGCCCGACAGGGGGCGCATTATCCTCGATGGCCGGGACTGTGTATTCCACAGCGCGCATGACGCCCAGCTCAAGGGAGTCCGTGTCGTCTACCAGGAGCTGTCGATTGTGTCGACCCTCAGCGTGGCGGAAAACATATTCGCCAACTGCCAGCCTGTCAATTCATTCGGTTTGATCGATCGCCGGGAACTGAACCGCCGCGCGAAAGAGCTCATCACCGCTTTCGGTGAGGATATCGAGCCCGATATACTTGCCGGAGAACTTCCGATCGGCAAATGCCAGGTTCTGGAGATCCTTAAAGCGCTGACATTCTCACCATCGATTGTCCTGCTCGATGAGCCGACATCGTCACTGTCCGCCTCTGAAACCGCCATGCTTTTCAATAAAATACGTTCCATGAAAAATGAGGGCGTTTCTTTTATTTTCATCTCTCATCATATGCCGGAAATATTCGAGATCGCCGACCGTGTGACAGTACTGAGGGATGGTGCCTGTCAGGGAACGTTCGAGGTGAGCGAAACGGACGAGGATGCCCTGATAGCAAAAATGGTAGGCAGGAAAATCGGGGACATGTATGGTACGCCGATACCTTATTCAGGTAAGCAAGAGACTGTGATTGCAGTCGAGAACCTGAGCAGGAAAAGTGAATTCCATGATGTGACTTTTTCTATAGAACGCGGTGAGATACTGGGTTTTGCCGGGCTTGTCGGTGCGGGAAGGACCGAACTTGCCCAAAGTCTTTTTGGTTTGAATAAACCTGATCAGGGCATTGTGCGTCTCCCAGGTGAGACCGTTCGTTTCCGATCAGTGAAAGATGCTGTCAAACATGGTGTCGCTTATCTGAGTGAGGACCGGAAAGTTCGCGGGCTTTGCCTGTCGCTTTCAGTGCGGGAGAATCTCGCGGCCCCTTCTCTGGATCGTTTTGCCGGTGCGGCAGGTTTTATCAACGACAGGAAACTCGCCGATTTTGCAGATGAGACAATTGTGGCATATAACATTACGACACCCTCTGCCCGGCAGACGGTTTTCAACCTGTCCGGCGGTAACCAGCAGAAAGTGCTTTTAGGCATGTGGATGGGGACCTCGCCGCAGATTCTGATTGCCGATGAGCCAACGCGTGGTGTCGATGTCGGCGCGAAAGAAGAAATATACCGTCATATCAGGTCACTTGCGACCAAAGGTGCCGCTGTTATGCTTATTTCGAGTGATCTTAATGAAATCCTCGGCATGTCAGACCGTATCTGCGTCATGCGCAACGGACGTATAGCTGCGACACTGAACCGTGACGAGGCCAGCGAGGAGACAATAATATCCCACGCACTTGCCAGGGGAGAGGCTGTATCATGAAACGTGTTTTAAAGCTGATTGCGGCATTCGAGGAGCGGCGGATTTTCTTTATTCTTCTTGCTGTCTGGATAATCATGGGCATCGTGTACCCTCGCGAGTTTTTCAATACAGCGGTACTCAAGGCTACTATCCTCGCAATGTCCTCGATCGCAGTGATTGCAGTGGGTATGACCGTGCTTCTGGTTTCAGGCGGATTCGACCTGTCGGTCGGCTCTGTCGTGACGCTCACCGGTGTTACCGCGGCACTCCTGCTCAAAAGCGGAATACCCTGGTTTGTGGCGATGGCATTGGCTGTTTTCAGCGGTATTGTCGTGGGAATGCTGAATGGTCTCATGATTGCCAGGATGAAGATCAATCCATTCATCACAACTCTTGGCATGATGATATTCGTCCGCGGCCTGGCTACAATTCTTGCCGCCGGCAACAACATTCCCATTTACAACGAGACCTATAACTGGTTCGGACAGGCCTCGATCGCAGGTATTCAACTTCCGATATGGATATGTCTGGTATTTATAGCGGCGGGTGATTTTCTGCTACGGAAATCGCGCTATTTTCGGCAGAGTTATTACATCGGCGGCAATGAAAAGGCGGCGCTTCTTTCCGGTATACCTGTCACACGTGTCAAGATTCAGAACTACATGCTTTCCGGCGCACTGGCCGCTGTGGCCGGGATACTCTTGAGCGCCCGTCTCGGCAACGGCTCGCTCACTGCCGGGCTCAACATGGAGTTCAAGGCCATAACCGGTGCGATCATCGGCGGCTGTGCTCTTTCCGGCGGGAAGGGCACGGTGCTCGGCGCTTTTTTCGGCGCAATGCTCATGGCCTCGATCGACTCTGCCATCAATATCATGCCGGTCGATTCCTACTGGCAGGAATTCGTTACGGGTTTTGTGCTTATCGCTGCGATCATAGTCGATTCGTTTGGCAAAAAAGACTGACTCAATAAATGCTTTTTCATCTTCACATCAACAATTCAATGACGAGTAACCATGATGAATTCACGAATGACTTTTCTGTTACTGACACTGCAGTTTATTGTAACCGCTTTCGTTCCCGAGAGTATTGCCCAGCTCGAAGATGGGCAATGGGTTCGTATTGTTCCGCAAAAGCCGGAACTCAACATCGAGACACTGATTACTGCTCCCGACGGCTCTCTCTGGGCCAGTTATCCTGGCGCATTCCACCACCTTGTCGATGATGTGTGGACACGCTATGACCAGAGTTCGACCGGGCTTACTGATCACACTGTTTTTGCCATTGGGCAGGATAACACACTCTATATCATTGACGGGGGAGACCTTGTCTGCTGGAAAAATGGCGCAGTTAAGCGCTATACGGCTGAAATTCCCGATCCGGTCGTGGGTTCTTTTGGCCCCGACGGCAGCCTTTATATGTCCTCATACTCGCTGGATGGCGGCGGTGTATTTGTATTTGACGGCGAGACGGTCGAGCGTATTGCCTCCGGACGTGTCCGGTCTGTGGCGGTTGGGCCGAATGGCGGCGTATGGATGACGCTTTATAATACAGAGAGCGGTAAAATGAGCCTCCAGTATAACGAGGGCGGTGAATGGATTGACCGCTCTGAGGAAGTCGACTCACTCTATCCGGTGACGACAAGAGAGCTTACTGTTCAACGTATGCCCGACGGCCGCCTCTGGGTGTCGAATGTCGGTAAATATTCAATATTTTCGGGCGATGCATGGAGCTATCATGACGGTGGAGGTGCTGCCGTTTATGTCAGGCTGATGTCAGATGGGTCAATTTGGGGATATGGTAATAACAAATTCTACCTCATGGAGGACAATGGCGATTGGAAGGAGATGTATGTCGGCACAGAACTGTCACCACATATGCCAACTTCTCTTGCCGAACTCTCCGATGGTTCTCCCTGTTTCTTTGACGGCAGGACGATCCACTATTATGACGGCAAAATCATCAGAGAATACAATTCCGAGAAGGACCTTGCTTCCTCGATGGTCACAACACTTGCATATTCGAGCGAAAATACCCTGGTTGTTGGTCACGGGCGTAATGAACTGGCGCCAGAATTCAGGCTTGATAAAGGTATCAGCATTCGTGATGAGAATGGCTGGTTCAGTGGCAGAAGGATAGGTAATATATATTTTGTCAATGTTTTTCATGTTGAACAGATGCCTGATGGCGATGTCATGGCATTCACTGACGGCAGTTTCAAACAGTTGACGAACACGACATGGACTCAAATCGACTCGCTGTACAATTTCAATAACGAAACAGACATGGGCTGGTATAACAATTCAATGTGGATAACGACCACGCGCGGATTGGTTGAGTTTATCGAGCATCCCGAATATGAGTTCTATTTTCCTCTTGGCGAAAGTGATGTCTTTACCTTGCGAAACCTCACGGTCTATGATGCCGGACTGCTCTATATGCAGGTACCGGACGGTGATGTTGTCACGTTCAATGGCACTGACTGGGAGACTATCCTTAATGACGACGGCCTGACTAATGATTTCGCTGTCATTGATGACCGTACGATATGGGGGGCACGTGAATATGAGCTTGCCTACCGTGAGGACGTTGATAGAAACTGGAACCAAATAATGGAGCTTGATAAAGGACGCCTCATCGAAATAGACGACAATGAACGAATATGGTTTTCCGGTTACGGCGTTCTTGGTTTTTACGAGGATGGTGTTCGCTATCTTGTTCCTGAATTTGAGGGCTTTGCCTGTGATGATATCGCTTTTGCCGATGACGGGCGTGTTGCGGTCAACCTTTTCGACCGGGAGCGGGAGGAGTTTTACGGTATTCTGGAATATCAGTTGACAAGTGCTGTTGAGAAGGATGATGAACAGCCGAAGGAGATCATGTTGTCGAAAGCGTTTCCGAATCCGTTCAATCCGGCCACGACAATAGCGTTCAACCTTCCGGAGACCTCCGCTGTTCGATGTGTTGTCTATTCAATAACAGGTCAGAAAGTAGCGGATTTCGGTCTGCAGGACTTCCCCGGCGGATGGAACAGGATTGTATGGACCGCTGATGACACCTTGTCATCGGGATTATATTTCTATCGCCTGACCGCAAATGAATCCACGGCATCCGGAAAAATAATGCTTTTGAAATAAGCCAGCCTGATATGAAAAAGCCGCATATCAAACGATGTGCGGCTTTTTTTTCTGCGTTAAATATTTTTATTCAAGGAGTTATTTGTCAAACAGTTCCTTGACCATCGATGCGATGTTTTCGCCAAGCTTGCGTGCGCGTTCGATGTCGAATTCAGTCGAAGGCGCTTTGTGTGACACGGCACCGAAATGGAGTGGCGGGTATCCTTTTGCGATTCCGCCGGAGTAAACGAGCATGCCGTGGACAAGCGCTGCGGCGATCATAGTCATTTCCGCAATATCGGCACCGCCGCCGCCTGGCCAGTTCTGCGAGGCGAAAAATCCGGCGAGTTTCCCGCCGAATTTGACTTTGGGCGTGTCGAGGTATTTTTTCATCTGCCAGCTGCAGGTACCTTCATATGTCGGGCTGCCGAAGATGACAGCTTTTGAATCCTCTATCCAGGCATTATCCGCATTGTCTATCGACATCATTTTGACCTCGATGCCCTGAACGCTCAACGCGCCTTCCTGAACCAGTTCCGCCTGTTTTTTTGTGTTGCCGCTTTCCGAATGATACACAATTGCGATTTTCACGATAACTCCTGACTGCTTTGGTTGATAATGTGATGAATAGTGAAGAGGATGCATCATTTATACTGAATGATGGATTAACTTATCTGAGGCCTGAGAAGAAGCCAATGAGATCTTCTTTTTCTTTATAGAACTCATTGTAGGTTTTTCTGTAGTTCGTGGCGATTTCCTTTGGAGTCTGGCCGAATACTGACAGTGTTGCCGGTGACGGATCAGGCATGAAGTTATCGCCTGGATTCCCGATCTGAGCTTTCCGTGCCATCTGGTTGCCGAGATATACGATACACGGCAGCTGACTGCTTTTAACTTCGCTGTCCATAGGTTCGTGATGATAAAGAAGTGCGTTGCTCAGTTCTCCCGGCAAATCCCAGACGTCACAGAGTATCCTGCCGATCATGCAGTGGTCGATGTTGAGGATCAGCCTCTCGGACTTGATAATGGGTAGATTGTTTTCCAAAGCATGCTGTACGGTGTTGCTGTAATGATCCGGGTAGGTCAGCGCCGTAACGATCTTACCTATATCATGCAGAAGGCCGACTGTATAGGCGACATCCGATCTGCCGATACCCAGACGGTCTGAAATGATCTGCGAGGCTCTTGCGGTGCCAACCGAATGGAGCCAGAGCCCCGGCCTGTCGACACTGCCGCTGGAGCTGGCCTGGAAAAATGAATGCACGACCGACATAGTGGTCACCAGTTCCTTGATGGTATCGAAACCGAGAACGACCACGGCGCGCTGTAGTGACGAGATTTTCTTTGTCGCCCCGTAATAGGCCGAATTCGATATCTTGAGGATCTTGGCTGTCAGCGGGGGATCGCGTTCGATAATTGCGGCGAGATCGGCTGCGCTTGAGCTCTGGTCGTAGATTATTTTTATGACCTCGCCGACAATTGCTGCCGAGGATGGAATACCATCGGCAACCGCTTCTTTCAGGTCATTAATAAAGTCATGAGACATTTTACTGTCCGTTTCTTCCAGGCTGTTCGTTAACCAACCTGTTTTGCTTTGCTGAACATGAGTACAAATTTTGCGAAAACTTTTGGATCGAAATACTGAAGCATTTCATTCTGCATGATTTTCAACGCATTGAATGACGATTGTGCCTGACGGTACGGGCGCTGCGATGTGAGCGCATCGAATGCATCGGCGATTGTGCAGATCATGCTGTAGAGATGTATCTCCTCGCCCCGGATCTTCCTCGGATAGCCGCTTCCGTTCTGACGCTCATGGTGCTGAAGGACTATGATGCCGATTTCCTCGGTCATCTGTCCCAGTTCCCGGAGAAGGTCGTAGCCTTTCTGGGGATGCTGTTTCATGATGTTCCACTCAATTTCACTAAGCTTACCCTGTTTCCTGGATATTTCCTCTGGGATGTCGTATTTCCCGATATCATGCAGGAAAAATCCGTTGCCGATCTCGTATGTGTTATAACGGTCATCGTCACCGATGACCTCTTTTAAAAGGCCGAGGGCATAAATGCCGACATTGACGAGATGATTGTATTCATGAAAACTTGTCGCTGCCAGTGGAATGAGATACTTGATACTGTCGCCCTGGGAGAATATGAAATGAACCAAGAAACCTATGTGTTTCTTGTATCGTTCGATAGTTTTCAGGTCCGGGGCGGCAAGAGCCAGCTTTGCGAGATGTGTGATGAGTTCATGGCTGATCCGTGCTTTGCTTTTGACACTGATAAGCATGTCCACGTTGATAGCGTCCATGTTGTCTTCGAGATACTTGAAATAACTATCAATCTGGCTGGTTTCTATGTACAGTGTCGAGATGGAGTACTTGAAAATCTTCATGTGGATGAAAGCGGCATATGTTCTTCCCTGGGCCAGAAGGCGGCTGTACCCTTCCTTGGTCCTTAAATAGATATGGAAGGGCAATTCGCTGTCTATGCGCAAAATCTGAGGATGAATGGCATAATAATTGTCTTTCATAACCTTGTCGCCCAAAAATGAAAAGCATTAAAACCATTACAAGAAAATACATCTCAGTGTAGCCAATATATGTATAAAAAAGCAGATAATCAACTTGTGTTTTTTATGCTTTTAAACGGGTTGTCTGATAAAAAACTTTTTGCAGTATGTCATGGTTTTTCTTGCATGGGAAGGTCAAAAGAGTTAGAATAAAAAATCTTATCAAACGTTATATATTATGGAGAGAGTATGGCAACCAAACAGCAATCTTTGACAGAGCGTCTCGACGCCCTGTACGAATTTGACCGTGAGCCTGTCAGCAAAGACAAACTGCAGGGCGCGGGAAACTTTATCGGCATGTTTGCCGGTGAGCATGTTGCGGGGACCGAGTTCGTTATCGGCCCGCTTTTTGTTGCCCATGGGGTGTCCGCTGGCGATTTGATTTTCGGTTTGATATTTGGTAATTTACTTGCGGTCCTTTCCTGGGCTTTTCTCTGTGCACCGATTGCCACTAAAACCCGCCTGACCCTTTACTGGCAGCTCAGGAAGATCAGCGGGCCTTACCTGACCGCGGTTTACAGCATTGTCAATGCCCTTATGTTCTGTTTCCTGGCCGGATCGATGATCGCGGTTGCTGCGACCGCGGTAGGCTTGCCATTTAATATGCCCATGCCGGGCCTTGACGATATGCTGCCGACAAGTGTCACATGGGTGCTGGTTGTTTTCTTTGTCGGTGCGGTGGTGACAATGCTCGCGATCCTCGGTTTCGAAAAGCTCTCCCATTTCGCTAAAATCTGTGCGCCATGGATGTTCCTTGTTTTTGTTGCTTCCGGCCTTGCCGTTCTTCCCTCACTCGGCTGCACCTCTGTTGGAGATTTCTGGCGTGTTGCCAATGAAAAAATCTGGACCGGTGTTCCTCTTGCCGGGCAGTCAAAATACACATTCTGGCATGTTCTCTTTTTCGCCTGGTTCTGTAATATGGCCATGCACATAGGTATGGCCGACATGTCAATGTTCCGTTATGCAAAAAAATGGCAGTACGGTTTTGCCAGTGTTTTCGGCATGTTCCTCGGACATTTCATAGCATGGGTCAGTTCGGGCATTCTTTGCGCGGCCGCCCTCGGCGCTGTTGCGCCGGGCCCGATCGCTTATATGGCAGCGGGAGTCGCCGGTGTTGTCTGTGTGGTTATTGCCGGCTGGACAACTGCTAATCCAACCCTGTATCGTGCAGGACTTGCCCTTCAGGTCGCAACACCGAACTGGAAACGCTGGAAAGTCACACTCACCGCAGGACTCATAACTACCATTGCCGCCTGTTTCCCCGCACTTGTTATGAAACTTATGGACTTTGTAGCACTCTACGGGCTCATCCTCATGCCTATGGGCGCAGTGATTTTTGCCGATTTCTGGTTGCTGCCGAAACTTGGCCTTCTGAGCAATTTCGCGGAAAGCACGGGCCGAATGATAAGCTGGTCGGCTGGTCTTGCCTGGGCTTTGACACTCACGGCGGTGTATTTCATCGATGTCGAGCTTTTCTTCAAGGGGCTGCCCGGTTGGTTTATCGCCGTTATTCTCTACATCGTATTCAATTTTATAGAACAGCGCGGCGTGAAGGCCTCGAACTGATATTGAAGATAACCTGAAACAGACAGGATACGATAGAATGAAAACAATTATGAAAATCATGGCTGTCACAGGGCTTATGCTCACGATAGTACCGGCAATCCTCGTTTTCAACGGGGTACTGGACTGGCAGACACATGCGACTCTCATGTTTGTGGGAATGATTCTCTGGTTTGCCTCAGCG
The DNA here is from genome assembly GCA_963668435.2 of Candidatus Latescibacterota bacterium. Lineage (GTDB taxonomy): Bacteria > Latescibacterota > Latescibacteria > Latescibacterales > Latescibacteraceae. Next base: position 362,398 of record CAXXSC010000008.1, on the reverse strand, counting down.
CCTTCGGTTATGAAAAAGAAAGCCTAAATGGTATTGTGCCAGTTATACGTAATACCTGACGGTATGACTTAATTGAGGTTTTCAAATAATATCAAGCTGAATGACAGCTTTTTTCATGCACACTGGTATTACGCTTAACAGTGAAATTATTAATTATTGATAGGAACGTCACATCACACATTTCCAGATGGAGACTATGATGAAAACAGCAGTAACAGCAGGTGCCTGTCTGGCGGCGATGATTTTTTCCGCCGCGGCACTGGGAGACGTGTCGACTATGAAAATACACGATCTCAAATGCGAGTACCTTGAGAACCCGATCGGTATCGATGATGTCAATCCCCGGCTCAGTTGGAAACTGAGCTCGTCACGACGTGGTGAGATGCAGAGCGCCTACCATATTCTGGTGGCATCCTCAGCCGATATCCTCAAACAGGATCGTGGTGATCTATGGGACAGCGGCCTTGTCGAGAGCAGCCAGTCGATTCAGGTCGAGTATGACGGTGCTCGGCTCACGTCACGTACTGACTGTTACTGGAAAGTCGCCTGCCGTGACAGCAGGGGTGATATGACCAATTACAGCAAACCGGCTTCTTTTTCCATCGGTCTTCTCAATAACAGCGATTGGTCGGCAAAGTGGATCGCCATGGATCCCGCGCTATACAAAAGCGAGACCTACAAGCAGGATTCGACACCGGTTCCCTGGTTCCGCAAAGCATTCAATATCGACGGTGCCGTTAAAAAGGCTACCATTTATGTTTCCGCCCGCGGCCTGTTTGAGGTATACACCAACGGCGAGCGTATCGGTGAAGATGTTTTCGCGCCTGAATGGACCGATTATTTCAAACGTGTTCATTACCGCAGTTATGATGTGACCTCGCTTCTCAAGCGCGGCGAAAACGCGCTCGGCGCTGTTGTCGGTGAAGGCTGGTACAGCGGTCATATCGGATGGCGCCGTGACCGTGGATTTTATGGTCTCGTGAACAGTGTCATCGTACAGCTCGAGGTCACTCTGGCTGATGGGCGGAAGCAGACTATTGTTTCCGACGGCAGCTGGAAATGTTCCTACGGCCCCATTATCTATTCCGATTTCATGGACGGTGAGTATTACGATGCCCGTCTCGAAATGCCCGGCTGGTGCAACGCTTCATACAATGACAGCGGCTGGGACATGGCAACGGTCGTCGATGCGCCGTCGATCGAGATGGTCTCGCAGCCCTCGCAGCCGGTCAAAGTCACCGGTGAGGTTCGTCCCGTTGAAATTACAGAGCCCTCGAAAGGTACCTATGTTGTCAACCTCGGCCAGAATATCGCCGGCTGGGCACGTCTCAAGGTTCGCGGCAAAAAAGGAACGGTGATCACACTTCGTTTCGGTGAGCGTCTGAATCCTTCCGGGTCGGTTTACACAACAAACCTTCGCGCTGCAAAAGTGATCGACACCTATGTTCTCAAGGGTGAGGGAGTGGAGGTCTTTGAACCTCGCTTCACGTTCCACGGTTTCCAGTATGTCGAGCTTGTCGGTATGCCCGAAAAGCCCACGAAGGACAGCATCACCGGTATTGTCGTGCATTCCGCGACACCGAAGACCGGTACATTCGCCTGCTCGGATGACATGGTCAACAAGCTTGTCAGCAATATCGACTGGGGCCAGCGCGGCAATTTCATCAGCGTGCCCACGGACTGCCCGCAGCGTGACGAGCGCCTTGGCTGGATGGGTGACGCTCAGATTTTCGTGCGCACCGCTACTTACAACCGCGATGTCAGCGCTTTCTTCAAAAAATGGATGCACGATGTCGAGGATGGTCAGTCTGCCGAGGGTGCATTCGCTGATTTCTCGCCGCGTATCGCCAACGACGGCAGGCCGTTCGAGGCCGCACCCGGTTGGGGTGATGCCGGTATCATCGTGCCCTGGACAATCTGGCGCATGTATGGCGATACGAAAATCATCGAGGAACATTTCGACGCCATGGCAAAATGGCTCGATTTCATGAAGAAAGACAACCCGAATCTCGTCCGCAGGAACCATCTCAACAATAATTACGGCGACTGGCTGTCGATCAAGGCCGATACGCCGAAAGACCTGCTCGCTACCGCCTACTGGGCCTATGATGCAAAACTCCTTGCAGAAATGGCTGCCGCGATTGGCAGGGACAGCGATGCCGTAAAATACGAGAATCTTTTCAATGATGTCCGCGCGGCGTTCCAGCGTGAATTTGTTGCCGAGGACGGCCGTGTTTACAATGTAACTGGCCACGATCTCAAAAAGCAGGGATTCGACGCCAGCGGTACCGAACGTGTCGAGAGCATTGGTGAGACACAGACAAATTACGTTCTTGCCCTCTACATGGACCTTCTTCCTGCTGAACTCAGGGAAAAAGCGGCGGAACATCTCGTACGAAAAATTAAAGAGAAAGACTGGCACCTTTCCACCGGATTCATCGGTGTCCGCCATCTCTGCCCGGTGCTGACCGAGGCGGGCAGGAAAGATATCGCGTACCGCCTGCTTTTGAATGACACATTCCCTTCCTGGGGTTACTCGATCAAGCATGGCGCCACCACTATTTGGGAGCGCTGGGACGGCTGGACCGAGCACAAGGGATTCCAGGATCCCGGCATGAACAGTTTCAACCATTATTCCCTCGGATCGGTCGGCGAGTGGCTGTATAGCTCTGTCGCTGGTATCGAGCTGGATGATAACGAGAACGCTTTCAAACGCTTTGTCGTGAAACCCTATCCCGACGATCGTCTCGATTTCGCCAATGCGAGCTTTGAATCCATGCACGGCCTTATCGAAAGCTCCTGGAAACGCACGAGTGCCGCTTTTGAGATGAAAGTGACCGTTCCCGCCAACACGAGCGCGATTATTCATGTCCCGGTTGAGGGCAGTGCAAGTGTCACCGAAGGCGGCAAGCCAGCCCGTGAGGCCGAGGGGCTCGGTTTCATCCGAAGTGAAGACGGTTACGAAGTTTATACCGCCGGTTCGGGAAGCTATTCGTTCAGCGTTAAATAATAAAGTAGTTGATGCGGCATTATCAGTGGCCGTAACTGTCGATCGACGGGACCTTTTCCGCAGGACCCGTCACTATGATCAGAGGTTACGGCCATTGGAATACTGAAGGAAAATGGAGTTGACATGAAGACCATCATCGTACCGGTGGATGGCGCCTCCAATATCAAGCTTGAGGTGCTGGATTTCGAGACACTTGCTCCGCTCGAATCAGTGAGCACGGAAACACCGGTAACAAACGAGAGCGGCCTTGATTACAATGATACTGGCGAGGAATTCGCTTGGTTTGACAATGCGATCAGGAAACTCGCGCCATACCTTCGCCACGCTGCGGTCATCGCGCCCGTGGCCCGCGGTGCTTCCGGTGGCCTGGTAGGAGATAACAACGAGCTGATCGAGGTGCCCGGCCGTGAACTGACACTGGCTTATACACAGGACTATCCCGCCGAAGTGCATGAACGATTCGCCGAGATTGCCGGGCCTGAGGATGTCTTTTTCAGCGAGACCGGTTCGATACGGGATTTTCCCGGCAGCCTGACCCTGCTCAAACGATTGATATTCGAAGAGATGGAACGCCCGTCACTTCTGGAAAAAAGCGCTCATTTCGCTAATTACGGCACCCTGATGAGCGGTCATTTCCTTGGTGATTATGCCAACGCGGCCTCGGTTGCGGGTAATGAGCAAAGCTATTGGATGTGCCATTCAGGTGCGCGAAATATCAAGGAATCGCCCGGCACGATCAGCTCCGCCGCTTCAGCAATCGAGTCTTTCCGCAGGCTGGTTCCCGAAAAGGCCGCGCTGTGTTATAAAGCTATCGGCAGTGTTCCGGCAGAGAAGGTGAAAGAGCTTGAGCTTGACTGCAATCCTCTTGTTGTTCCGGGGGGGCATGACACCTGCCTGTCACACATCCCGATAATGTCGACCTGGTATCAGGCATTCCCTGAAAATGCCGGAAAACCTGTTATTCAGGTGGAGGGCGGCAGCTGGACACTGGTCGCTCTTATTGGCGGCAAGGCGGCGTTTACACCGGATGCCTATACACGAGATGTCGTGGTGCAGGGGACCGTGGATGGACAGCCTGTCGTAACGGCACGTTATGGCGGTGGCAATGATTTTCGCGAGATTAAGCGGCAGTTCAAAGAGCAGGGGGCAGACTTTTTCTGTGATTATGATGCCACGATGCTCGAAACAGTCATCAGCGATCTCTCGTATCTTGTTCTGCCTAATATCGCGCCGGTTAACCGGAAATCCGGGCCGTTTCCCGCCCTGACAGGCGCAATCCCGAATCCCGGCACATTTTTCTCTAATCCGGCAAAGGCTTTTGTCGCAAGTAATCTCATGACATCACTGGTGACAGCACTTCAGGTCGAGGCGCTCAATGTCGATCCTTCAGTGCCCATCGCACTTACTGCAGGAGCTTCGCGTGATCCATGGTTCGGCCGCCTGCTCGCGTCGTTCTCCGGACGTGAGGTTTACGGCATGTACGATTGTGACGGATATGCGATCAGTGAAACGACAACGCTTGGTGCGGCTATTGCCGGCAAGGCGGCTGTTCTCGGTATCCATCCCTACCTGGTCGATGTTGCACCGCTCTGCGTTTCGTATCGTCGTCTGGATCCTATCACTGGTTGCGATGCGGATTTTCAGCGCTATAGAGCTGCATTTCTTGCCGCTGTCGAACAGGAGCTGAAAAAGAGCGTCGGTTAGCGGTAATTCCTTTCACTGCGATCATAGATATCATATATTTACAGACGGGGATATGTTCTTATCAAGGGACACCCCCGTCTGTTTGCAAAATATGGGTTTAAATTACATACTACTTTACACGGGAGAGAATCATGGCATGCGATTATGACAAGATAAGGAGCGCGGGGCTCGAAAGTCTCAAGGCCCGTTTCGGCGAAGATGCTGTCGAGCGTTCTATCGACTATACAACACGGTTCCAGGTTGAGGTTCCCGGCTGGCTGGTGTGGGATGGTTTCGGCGGCGGCGGACGTTTCGAGGGTGGTGGCCTTGCCAGTGCCGCGCGTAATACGGAAGAGATCGCCGAGGATATCGGATTCATCAACAAGCTTACAAATGCCACGCCGTTTGTTGGACAGCACCTTCTCTGGTTCATGTCCAAGGACGGTGTTGTCGGGGATATGGAGACAGCCCGCAAGGTCAAAGAAGAGCTTGCCGCTCACGGTCTTTCCATCGGTTCGATCAGCCCGACATATTTTCTCGCCGGTTCTGAAAACGGCAGCCTTTCCGCGGCAGATAAGACGACAAGAGAACGCTATATCGAGCAGACAAGGCTCAGTGCTGAAATAGCGGCTGAACTTGCGGGCGGCCTTGTTACCCTGTGGCTTCCCGACGGCACGAATTATCCCGGCCAGCGCTACCTTCAGGAAAAAATCGAGCTTGTTCGCGACGCTCTCATTTCTTTCTGGGAAAAGACGTCTGACAAGACAAAAGACGGTCTTTCACAGGTGCTGGTAGAGTACAAGGTATTCGAGCCGGGTACCTACAGCACTACTGTACCCGATTGGGGGACGGCTCGTGAACTTTCGCGTCTTTTCGGTGATAAGGGCGGCGTTCTGGTCGATATGGGACATCACCACCACAGCAGCAATATCGAACAAATTGTCGGCACGCTAATCAGTTTCGGAGTCCGTGGCGGATTCCATTTCAATACGCGTTATGCGGCGGATGATGACCACGCGGTTCAGGCCGATTATCCGATGGCCATGATATTTTACGAACTGATTCAGGGCGATGTCCTCTTCAACAGTGATTCCTCGAAGAATTGGGCTTATGCCCTTGATCTGATGGCGCGAACAGAGAAACGTATCCCCTTTGTCATGAAATCAGTGGACGCTCTCAAGCGCTCAATCGCAAAAGCCGCTCTTGTCAATAGTGATGCGCTCACCGCGGCCCAGGATAAGGGTGATCTTATTGCCGCTAATGTTGCGTTCGAAGAGGCCTTGCTCCATGCCGATCCCATGCCAATTCTCATGGAGTCCTATGTCCGTCAGGGACTGCATCCCGAACCTCTGGCAGCCTACTACGAGAGTGGCTATGAGGACGAGATCGCGAAAAAACGCAGCTGATATAACAGCTTGTTATTACATTGACTTTCGATGTTATTGCAACATTTTTGCCGATCAGGAGTAAGAAGACCATGATTAGAAATGCGTTTACCATGAAACTGAAACCCGGTTTCGAGGATGAGTACAAACGCCGTCATGACGAGATTTGGCCGGAACTTTCGAAACAGCTCGCAGATGCAGGTGTTTCAGATTATTCGATCTTTCTCGACAGCGAAACCCTGACACTTTTTGCCGTACAGAAGCTCATCGATGATAACAGTTCGGATGATCTGCCGGGCACGGAGATTGTTAAAAAATGGTGGGCCTATATGGCAGATATCATGGATACCAATCCTGACAATTCCCCGGTTTGTATGCCGCTCCGGGAAGTTTTCCATATGGATTGACAGGTAATCGAAAGTCAGCTTTATGAAGATATTCAGCAGTATTGTGCTTTCTCTCTGCTTTATTATTGCGGGAAACGTTTTCGCAGAAGAGGGAGAGAAGCTCGAAAGCGATATCATGGTTCTGCCGGTCATGATGTACACGACAGACACCGGATTCGGCGCGGGAGCCGCAGGATTGTATTCATACAATCCCGAGCGGGAACGAACCTCCAACGCGCAGGCATTTTTTGTCTATACGGAAAAGCACCAGACTGAAGCAGCCTTGAACCTGGATCATTTTTTTATAGACAATCGCAGCCGCATCCAGGTAAAGGGGAATTATCGCAAGTTCCCGACCAGCCTTTTTCGTATGGGCAATTTGGCTGATAATGACGATCCTGCGACGTATACCCCGGAAATGTTTTCTCTGGAACTCATGTTCGAGCGCCGTCTGCTGGAAGCTTTCAGAATCAAGCCGAAAATCATGTTTAGGAATCAGACCCTTCAGAAATACAAGGCCGGCGACAATGGCCTCTTTATCCCCATGCCGTGGCTTTCCGGGAGAATGGATATGGTTTTGGGGCTGTCTTTCAACAGGGACACCCGCGACAACCTTTTTGCGACTGAAACTGGGAGTTTCGTCCAGATGACAGTCGACGGCAGTGTCTATCAGGATTATGGCAGCTCGTTCAACAGCATTCAACTCGATGCCCGTTATTTCTTTATGCCGGTTGGCAAATTAGTCAGCGCCTCTATGTTTTTTATGAAAGACAGCCGTGGAGATGTTCCGTTTTATTTCATGGCGGATATCGGCGGCAACGACCGTCTCAGGGGCTATGAATACGACCGTTTCAAAGACAGGAGTGCTATTCTGCTACAACAGGATTTCCGTTTTCCTGTCTGGCGTTTTGTCGGTGCCGCCGTCTTTGCATCGACAGGCCGTGTCGCACCCCATGCTGATGAGCTCTTTGAGGGGAAATGGCACAGTGCTGCCGGTGCCGGCCTGCGCTTCTTCTTCAATCAGAAGGAACATCAGGCTATTCGGCTCGATTATGCGAAAGCCAGCGATGCGGTCGGTGTTTATGTGACATTTTCGGAGGCTTTTTAGCTGCTTTTAAGTGTCACTTGATGAAAATGAATCCTGTAATGGATATACGCGTTATTATGAGCATATCAATATCGACAGAGGATTTTCGAAGAGCTGAGGAGACTGCTGTCAGGGATTCTCTCAAAATTGTCGATGCTATGCCCAACGGTATCATTCGTCAGTGCCGAACGAAATTCCAGACTGCGGTTGTCGAGAAGCGGGACGGCCAGGTGCGTCTCTATTTTGTCGATGCCGGAAGGTCGTCAAAAGCACCGAAAAAGAGCGGCTACATGTCGAGGATGGATATCGAACGGCCATTCGAACTCGTTGCTCTCTATACACGTGCCATGCTTCTGTCGCTACTCTGGAAACCCGATCCGGCTAAGATTTGTGTTCTCGGTTTCGGCGGCGGTCGACTCGCGATGTACCTTCATTACTGGTATCGGGCGCTCGAGCTCGATTGTGTTGAAATCGATGCTGATGTAATTGACATTTCCGCAGAATATTTTGCCATGCGACCGTCCGAACGAATAAAAATAATACTTCAGGATGCCCGTGAGTATATAGAAACAGTGGCTGATTCCTGTCATTATGATTGTATTTATATCGATTGTTTCACTGGTGCTGGCCATCAGCCGGATGTGCTCTCGACACTTGAGTTTTACCTGGCCTGCATTGATAGATTGAACGATGGCGGTGTCGTAGCGGTCAATATTCTCAAGAGTGATCCGCTTTTTTCCCGGAAGGCGGCGACATTTGTGGAGGCTTTTCCTACGGTCAGATATTTCCGTCACAGTGACGCTAATATTCTTTTCGGGATGAAAGGCGACGACCTGACTGACGAACAGCTCGCTGCCACCGCAGAACAGCTCGAGTCGATATTCGGCCTTTCACTGCCGCTGACATCGCTGAAAGATGAACTGTTAAGCAATACCGTGACACGCCGCTTGTTCCGTTCGTCTGTAAGGCGTATTCTCAATGATGATCTCGTGACAAGTTATATTTCTGGAGCGAAGGATTCCTGACAGGAAATGCTGTCTTATCCTGTTTGGATATTTTTGAGGTTGTTGATTGGTGCTGTGGATGGCTATACCTCATGGCCAGACATAACGTTATACCTATTGATATCCTTTTGTTCCGAGAAAAAGCGTTGAGACAGGTGACATTTTTTCGTATTTTTACCAACACCATTTCACAGGATATTTTGTATGTCAAATGATACAAAACAGGCCCCCGACGCCAATCTGATAAAGACACTTGGGTCTCTTCAGTTCGGACTGGTGCTTCTTATCGCTGTTGCTGTCGTTTCAATTGTCGGGACTGTGCTTCCCCAGAGCGAATCTCAGGAATTCTACCGTGAGCATTTCAGCGGTCCGATCCTACTGCTCATCAATATCTTTCGTTTTGATATTACTTACCGTTCACCGCTTTTTATCGGCCTGCTCTGCCTTGTCGGTGTCAATCTTCTGTTTTGCTCACTGGCTAAATTCCCCTCGACATTGAAAAGAGCGTTTTCGCCGGATATGACACCTGACGAACGTGTAATTACCGCAAAGCCGGTAAAAGCCACTGCAAAGGGGGCAACCCTCGATACTGTAAACGACGCTTTCTCAAAAGCAGGCTTTAAGCTACGAAAAGTTGGTGAAAAACACCTGTTCGGTCAAAAAGGCCGTCTCGGATACCTTGGTGCGACAACTGTCCATGTCAGCCTTGTTCTGATGCTTCTTGGCGGTGTTGTCAGCCTTCTCAGCGGTGTTCGCGCCTATATACAGCTTTACGAGGGCGAGTCGACTGATGTCGCATGGATTTCTGATAACGAATCAATTCCGCTGGGTTTTGATATCAAGCTCGATGATTTTTCAGTCAGCTATTACGAGGAATTCGAGAACAGGCCGAAAGATTATCTGAGCAAAGTCACGGTCAGCCTACCCGATGTTGCAAGTTTCACAAAAGACATCCGGGTCAACAAACCGCTCATGCTCAATCACCTGACAGTCTACCAGTCGAGTTTCGGCAGGGCGGGGAATGCCATGCCTGTCTCAAGCGCAAGCGATACTGTTCTGGTTCAGGTCAGGCCGAAAGGCGCACCTTCAACAATGCCGCCGCTGGTTGAGAAAAGCATGACCGCCGGCGAAACGCTTGCCATACCGGGATTCGGTGACAGCCTTTCTGTGCGCTTGGCGGAAATCCACCGTAATTTCCGTGGAGAGCAGGGACAGCAGGGTATCAAGCTGGATGTGCTTTCAGGCGGGGTTGCAAAATGGAATGTCTTTGCGTTCAAGAGTTTTCCAGGCATGAATATGCCTGCACACGAGGATATTCCACTTGTTTTCGATATGGCTGAGCTGAGTATGGAGGCTGGCAGTGAGACTCCTGCTACGGAAGAGCGATATTATACAGTACTCGGCGTTGTCCATGACAGGGGAATACCTCTCATGTGGGTTGGAGCTTTTCTTATGACTGCAGGGCTGTTCCTTTCATTCTACCTCAGGCCGCGACGTATCTGGGCCATACAGCAGGGCAATGATGTCATTATCGGCGGGACAGCAAAAGGAGACAGCGGCAGCCTGGATGAATTTGTAAGGGAAACGCTGAAAAAAATATAGTAATAGACCGGACAGCGCGCTGATTCCGGCATCAGTAATGCATCAAGGAGCCATATATGGATAATACTCTCGATGTCACACTTTTCAACTATACTTTCATCTGCTATCTTGCGGCGATGCTCATATATCTCATGAGTTTCTGGAAAGAGCGAGGAAAGGCTGCTACTCTCGGAAAAGTATTCCTGGTAGCCGGTTTGGCGATGCAGGTGGCAGGACTTGTCATTCGTTCTGTGAATGCCCGTTTCATGCCGGTGACCAACATGTATGAATCGCTGAATTTTTTCAGTTGTTCGATTGTTGTGTTCTATCTTGTCCTCGAACATAAGACGAAGAATCGCAGTTACGGTGCTTTTGTTTTGCCGGTTGTTTTTCTGCTTATGATGTTTACATCTCTGCCAACGACTCCCAAGGATATCAAACCACTGATACCGGCCCTTCAGAGCCAGTGGCTTGTCTGGCATGTGCTGCTCGCTTTTATTGGTGAGGCCGGGTTTGCCATCGCTTTCGGCGCCAGTGTTATGTACCTGATCCGGAAGCGGGCAAGTGAGAATGGTTTTGTAGCAAGAACTTTCCCGTCACTTCAGTCATTGGATACCATCAGTTACAGGGCCGTTGCTGTAGGATTCCCCATATTCACTCTCGGAGCCCTGATTTTTGGTGCAATATGGGCAAAATACGCATGGGGTGATTACTGGTCCTGGGATCCGAAAGAGACCTGGGCGCTCATTACATGGATTGTCTATGCTCTCTATCTTCATGCCCGTATCATGTACGGGTGGAAAGGCACTGTCGCGGCGTGGATTTCAATGATCGGTTTCTTGGCGACACTGTTCACACTGTTTGGCGTTAACTATCTCCTGGCCGGACTTCACTCATATTCCTGATCGCTGTATTAGCTCTGAAATTTGATAAAAAAACAGCCATGCCGTTTCCGGTATGGTTGTTTTTTATGTCAGGGCATTTTGTCTGGGCAGAGGAGTGACGACTTAACGACTGGTCATTATCCATTCGTTTCGTCGATACGGAACTGGAGATAATAAACACCATCGTCGAGTTGGCTCTGGATGTTGAATCCGCTCTTGTAGAAAACATTCAGCATTTTCCTGTTGGCGGCAAGGACCTCGGCGTTGAATCCGCTGATTCCCTTCTCCTTGGCGACATCGATAAGTTTCTTCAGCATGAACACGCCGATACCTTTTTTCTGCCAGTCGGGATGAACGATGAATGCGACCTCGGCCATGTTGGTTGCACGGTCCAGAAGCCATCTTGCGACTCCGATAAATTCCTCGTCGCTCTCGTCACCGACATATCCGGCAATGGCGAATTTCTCCTCGTAATCGAGCACGACAAGCGACTGCGCCTTGCTGTGCGGCAGGGTTTTCAACGCGCACATGAAACGGTAATAGATGTCCTCTTCACGCAGGTTGTAGAAGAGGTTTCGTATCTTGTCCTCATCGATAGATTTGATCACGCGGAAATTAATTTCGGGACCGTCATGAAGCTGATATGTCCAATGGTAGTCATCCGGGTAGAGAGAGCCGCCCTCGGGAGGAAGCTGTTGATCCTGATAGAGATAATTCAGCTTTTTAGCCTCATCGAGAAGCCAGGGCCTGAATTTCGGATGTGCGATATTGATGAGAGCGAGGGCGCGCTGACGTATCGTTTTGCCGTGGAGATAGGCAATACCGTACTCCGTGACAACGTAATGGACATCGCCGCGAGTAGTGACAACGCCGGCTCCCGGCGAAAGGGTGGGAACGATGCGGGACACATCGCCGTTTTGGGCCGTCGAGGGAAGTGCGATTATCGGACGGCCGTTTTTCGCCAGAGCGGAACCGCGTATGAAATCCGCCTGTCCGCCGATGCCGGAATAGAACATGTGGCCGAGAGAGTCGGCACAAACCTGGCCGGTGATATCGAGTTCCAGCGCCGAGTTGATAGCCACCATATTATCGTTTCTCGAGATGTTGCGCGGATCGGAAACATAGTCGGTGGGGTGGAACTCGAATACCGGATTATTGTCGATCGTATCATAGAGCTTGCGGCAGCCGAGACAGAACGCCGCTATGATTTTGCCGGGATGGAAACTCTTGTGTGTATTGGTGATAACCCCGGCTTTATAGAGCTCTATAAGACCGTCTGAGAACATCTCGGTGTGAACGCCGAGGTTTTTCTTGTCCATGAGATGTTTCAGGACTGCATTGGGGATTTTTCCAATACCGGCCTGGATTGTTGAACCGTTAGGCACAAGGCGGGACACAAAGAACCCGATACGCTCGGCTACCTCGTCGATTTCCTCGCCGAAATATTCGAAAACCGGCTCGTCATGTTCAATGATGGCGTCGAGATCCTCAACGTTGACGAAACTGTCGCCCATTGTCCTCGGCATTTCGGCATTGACCTGCGCAATCACATAGTCGGCCTTGTCAACTGCCGCTTTCACCGTTTCTATGCTCATCCCGAGAGAACAGTTACCGAAAATGTCGGGAGGCGTCACCTGGATCAATGCGACATTAATGTGAAGACGGCCGCTTTTGATCATTTTCGGGATTTCCGAGAGGAACATCGGCGAATAATCGGCGTTTCCCTGCTCGACTGCTCTTCTGGCAGAAGCTTTTCCGATGAAGAATGTATTCAATCGGAACATATGACTGTATTTCGGATCTGTATACGGCGGATTCTCATCGAGTGATATCAGATGGAATATCTCCGTATCGGCAACATTCTGCGGATACTGTGTCATGCTTTTTACGAGAAAGTTTGGCTCAGCACAGCCGGTCCCGATATAGATCCTGTCGCCGGGCTTGATCTTTTTAATAGCCGTACCGATCGAGCATTTCCGCTTTTCGTAGATTTCCTGCAGACGCGGTATTTTCCATTCCATAGTCGATTCCTCACTGGTATGAAAAAGTCGAAGTGCCGTATACGTTCAATTGAGAAAAAGATGCCGCTTCAACTGCCTGTTATTTCCCGTTATCGCCATGCATGCTGAGATACATCTTGACCGCCAGAGATATCGAGGCCAGTTTCGATCGTGCCGAATCACCGCGCGAGGTCAGAACTATCGGAAGATCGCCGCAGATGATGACACCGGCCGCGGTTGCTCCCGATTGTGTTGTCAGGGACTTATACAGCACATTTCCTGCGTCGATGTCAGGCATGACGAGAATATCGGCAGTTCCGGCGATCTGACCCTTATAATTTTTTTCCTCGGCGATTTTCTGGTCCATTGCCACATCGAAAGAGAGTGGGCCTTCAACGATGCAATCGTCGCGGTCAGCAAAATGTTCCGCGATGCGTTCAGCCTCTATGGAGCTTTCAACGCTTTGGTTCACGTTCTCTATAGCGGATATAACAGCCACTTTCGGTTTCTTGATGTTGAGCTGACGTGCGACCTTGAGACAGTTCTCGGTAATCTTAACACGTTTTTTCTCATCGGGATAGGTGTTGACAGCCGCGTCAGAGATGAGCAGCAGCTTATTCCTGACCGGGATATCCATAACGAAGACGTGCGAGAAGAGATCGCCTTTTTTAAGCCTGCCCGAGCCCTTGAGGAAATGGAAAATGCCCCTGAGAAGGTCCTCGGTATGCATCTTGCCTTTCATGAGGATCTGAATGCGGTTATCCTCGAGTTTCTTCATGGCGTCGTCGATGGGAACATCTGTGTCCTCAATGACATAGTTGTCGTTATCGACAATGAGATCGTAGTCGTAGGCAAGCTGGTTGATCGCCGCGAAATCTCCGAGTAGGTCGAATTTCGCGATACGGTAGTTGCCTTCCTCGTTGGCACGTTTCGCCGCGAGAATAGCCTCCTCGTTTCCGGCGCCGACGATGCCGATCCTCGGTGGGTAATGCTCCTTGACCGAAAGGCATGTGGCATCGATAAGTTCATCGAGCGAGAGTATCTGGGCGTCCGGTTTGCGATAGGACATCTGCCTGTCGAAAATAACCGTGTCGATCAAGCGGTCTTCGTCACGCCGTTTCTCTGCAAAAGTGTCACGTTCGCCGACATAGTCCTTAATTGATTCAGGCTCATAGAATCCCCTGATGAGACCGGCGGCGAGCGATTCCTGCTCAAGTGATCCCGGCACCAGCACAAGCGGGTACCTGCCGGCGATATTCATCTCGATACGCCTGACAAGCTCGTCGGAATTTGCCAGACCACCGGTCAGCGCGATAACATCCACAGGCTCGTAATCGGAGGTCAGTTTCAGTGACGCTGAGGCTATCTGACGGGAGAAGAAGTCGAATATCAGGCTGATTTTCTTTTTCTGCTGATCCGTTGCGCCCTGGAAACGGAAACCGTCCAGCGTACGGAAATCGTCTGTACCTGCAAGGGAAAGAAGTCCACCGCGGGAAAAAGTGGCAGCTTCCAGTTCCTTGAATGTGATATTGTCGTTCTTGATACCGTCTATGAGACTTGGGAGTTCGAGAGGACCGCATTTGTTGGTTGTGGGAAGACCGGAGAAAGCTGAGAGAAGGGAGGTGATTCTGCCATGACGGTGAAGTACCATCGAGATACCGTATCCAAGATGTGCCGTTACAGCGCTCATCGATCCGGAGTCCCTTCCAAGGAGGGAGGACAGGAGCTTTCGTACCGCTTTATGGTTGAGGTAGTGGGCTCCGCTACCGTCCCGCTTGAGCTTGATATATCCGGTCAGGCGTTCTACAGTGTCTATTTCGTCGGATACAACCGGGTCGCTGGTTGTCAGGAGAACACTGGGATTGTTGCCTTTTTCCGCAAGACGCATTACCATTGCGACACTCATGTTGCTCGCGTGCTTGATAATGGGATGTTCGAGATCCTTAAGCATTTCCGGTACGAGACGGTATGTACCGGACGGAATCGGTTTCAGAAAACCGCTTCTGCAGGCTATGCCATCAAATGCCGAAAGCTCTTCGCCAATTTCCTTCAGCCAGTTCTCTATGGATTCCAGACGCGAATCGACATTGTCTTCAACGTCCGGCGATACATGCAGTTCGATATCGTGTACTTTTTCGAGGCCCAGGAATACCGAGGCTTTAGTTGTCATAAATCCGGGATTGATCAGCAGGAGGCGTTTTCTGCCCTCTTCAGCGCGATCGGCGATTCTGTCGCCGAGTATGCGCCGCATGACACGCCGTGAACCGGATATTCTCCGCTCGGCGGCCACCAGGAGCGTAAGCGCCTTTCCGAGAAGCGTGTTGCCGTATTTGACACCGGCGGCCGGTGCAAGGGATTCGACAATTGTACTTAGTTCGATGATTATATCGTTAATTTCATTTTCTTCGGCGGTGTGTAGTTTTTCGGAGATCATTTCGAGCCAAAGGCCGCTCGCCGTTTCAAGCTGACGTTCATAGGCATTAAGTTTAACCCGGCTTTTCGATATTTCTCCAACCGCTTCAAGAATACGTGTTTTCGGTTCCACTTCGGATAGTCCTCTATGTGATTTTCGTGTCAAAAGTATGAGGCTCGGGAGTCAAAGTTCAAAGATTAAATATATTTAAATGAATGATGTGGAGTGGTCGAACCATTTACCTTAAGGCCTGAAGTGTTCGGCAGTCCAATCTCTGAGCCTTGATTCACGGCTTCGGATTCCCGCGATACGCCGCATGTATAAACATGTGCCGGCGTATCGCCAAGGTCATGCTTACGGTCATTACTGGTGTTTCCGGACAAGCTCGCTGACAGCCTCGGGATTAGCCACATGACCGAGATCCTCGTCATGGGCCATATCGCCGGAAGCGATTCGCCTGAGCACCCGTCTCAGCAGCTTACCCGTTCTTGTCCGGGGAAGCTCGCGGGTGCAGAAATATTTTTCCGGAACAGCGAATTCACCGATGCGCCGTGTAATGAGCTCGCTCAGTTCTTTCTTCAGTATTGCTATATTTTCGTTATCTTCGGGATCGATTCCACCATCGGCGAGTGATATGAATGCTGTCAGTGAATCACGTTCGGTGTCGGTCGAGCTCACAACAGCTGCCTCTGCAACGTTTGCGCTGCCGAGTATCACTGCCTCTATTTCCGATGTCGCCAGAGAATGTCCCCTGACTTTCACGACATCGTCGAGGCGGCCCATGAACCAGTAGAAACCCTCCTGGTCGATGCGGACAGCATCGTTTGTGGCGAAATAGCCGGGAATCCTGCTGAAATAAAGCTCTTTGAACCGTTCCTCTTGGTTCCAGATGCTTTTGATCATACCGGGCCAGGACTGTCTGAAAACAAGCTGGCCGCTTTCGTTAAGCCTGCATTCGTTGCCGATCGTGTTCAGCGCTTTTGCACTGATCGCGGGAAGCGGGAGGCCGAGGGAGCCTGATTTATTCAGCTCGGCTGCGGGTAGTGTCGCGATAGCCGCGGCACCGCTTTCGCTCTGGATCCAGAGGTTGAGTATTTTTTCAGGGCCTGAGGTCAGTTCCTTTGCCGCGAATGATATAAGACGCGGGTAGAGGACCTCGCCGGCGCAGGCAATCGTTTCGAAACGGCAACTGCCGTCGAAACCGGCCTTGTCGTCACTCTGTTTAAGCGTGTTCAGAAGGCGCGGGGAAGTCAGAAGGCTCAGTTTGCGGCTGCCGTCGAGCATTGTGGCAACAGTAGTCCATCCGGCATTTTCACCGTCACCTGCCAGCATGATGCCTCGACCCGACAGGAGCGCGCCCCAGAGTGCATACGCCTGTCCCGCTGCTGACGCCAAGTTGAGTGTGCTGGCTGTAAAACAGCTTTCGCCGCCGCAGTTCCCGAAAATCAGATCGTGAGACGAGAGTGCGTTGACAATGAAACCGCCGGTGCAGAAAACAGAACCTCTCGGAATGCCTGCCGCGGAGTTCGCGTACAGAATAAAGAGCGGATCACCGGAGTCGCGAATCACTGGCTCGAAAGCAGTGGCTGCTTTATCCATGAGACCGGTAAAACTTGCGGTTCCGGAAATATCGTCGCCCAAGCTGAGTTTCGTGATACTGCTGACGTTTTCAATGAGCTCTGCCACACGACCGTTGTAGGATTGATAGCCATTCCTGCCGGTGATCAGGAGTGCTGCACCGCTGTCGTTTATAATTTCCGACGCGATCTCTGCAGTGAAATAATGGGGGACAGGTACATAACTGATGCCGGCCAGTGACGCGCCAAGCATGATGAAAACTGTCTCCGGGCAGTCAGGCAGGAAAAGAGCGACACGGTCGCCTGCCGAAAGTCCCTGCGACTGCAGGACTGCGGCGCTTTTCTTGCTGTTCTCGATCAGTTCGCCATAGCTGAAAGAGCGGATATTGCCATCGTCACCGATGAAAACAAGCGCCTCGTCATCCATTGAATGACGATCTTCGAGTATTTTGAACAGAGATGCCGCCGCGTTGATCTTTCCGCCTAAGAACCACTCGACTTCCGCTGCCTCGAAATTTTCCTCGACAACGGTGTTGTATGGGGTGTTCCAGAAAAGGCGTTTTGCTGCTGTGTCCCAGTATTCTTCCCTGTTGTCATTACTGTCACGGCACATTGACAGATAGCCGTTCAGGGTTCCGGGGATGCTTTGGGATGTGTTCGATGTGCCGGTTTGTCCCATTGTTTCAGGAGTTGGATCTTCCTGTTTCATGTCCTCTCTCCTTGGAAATTTTTCAAAGTAATTGTCAACATATGTAAGATAATCAATAATCTGTCCTGATAGTAGGGAAAAGGTGCCGATTTTGACATTTATTGATGGTATTTTCTGCAAGAAAATAAAGAGAAATCAAAAAAAATGCTGTAGAAAAGTATCATTATTTTCAGTTCTGTGCCGTTTGGGCTGAAAAATCTTAAGAAATGCTTGATAAGTGTTTGATGTCTCACCATATTCTAACATGTGTGTTTTAATATGTTGAAGTACATATTATTACAGAGATAGCAGGTGTTCTCTCATTATTTACCGGATCTTTTTAATGGGCATTTCGACGGGAGGCTTTACATGAAAAACGTATATCTGGTACGGCATGGAAAAGCGGAAAGTGTAACGATCGAGACGACGGATTTCAAGCGCTCACTGATCGAACGCGGCACTGTAGAGGCCCGGATTGTTGCGGCTCGGATGCATCTTCTCGGACTCGATCCTGATCTTATTGTTGCGAGTCCGGCCCAGAGAGCGCTTCAGACTGCGAGGATTTTCGCTGAGGAAACCGGTTATGTCAAACGGAACATCGTGACCCGTAAAACACTCTATGATCAGCTGCCTGATGCTGTTTTTGATATACTGCAAACTGTTGATGACGAAAAGTCAAGTGTCATGATAGTCGGTCATAATCCGACGATAGAAGAGGTCGCCAGCCTGTTGGTCAAAGGTCATGGGTTGACAGTGCCAACCTCGGGTGTTGTTGCGGTTCGCTGCAAGGTTGATAACTGGGGCGGCATCAGTCCCGGTTCCGGTAAGCTGCTTGAAATGCTTGCGCCAGGAAAACTGCCCGGCCTGAAAAAATCGAAACTCTTCAAGTCCAGTCTGAAAGACAGTCTCGAAAGAACTGTCAGTGAACTGCTCATGACTGTCGATGAAAAGGCCGCGAAAAAAACACAAAAAACCGTTAAAGCTGCTGTTAGTGAAATAGCGAAACGTTTCATCAAGCAGCTTTAGACAGGCGGTTAATCTTATGACAGACATTCCCTATCGCTATGTAAACCGAGAAATAAGCTGGCTGTCGTTCAATGAGCGCGTTCTTCAGGAGGCCGCGGACAGCACGACACCGCTTATCGAGCGTATTAAATTCCTCGGCATCTTCTCCTCGAACCTCGACGAGTTTTTCCGGGTACGCGTGGCAACTGTCACCCGGCTTGTCAAGGCACGTAAAAAGGTGAAAGCACTCCTTGGCGAGGATCCGAAAGATGTACTCAACCGCATTCAGGAAATTGTGGTGCGTCAGCAGGAGCGATTTGCCGAGGTGTACCAGGAAATCCGCGGTATTCTTGAAAAACACGGTATCGTTCTTGTCAACGAAAAAGAGCTCGATGCCGAGCAGGAAGAAATCGTCCGCAATTACTTCACCGAAAGTGTTCGCCCGCATTTATTCCCGATCATGATCGATTCTCCGGATGAGTTCCCAACGCTGAAAGATCACTCGATCTATCTTGCGGTTCGTATGCGGCGCTATCGCAAGAAAGGCAGTATGCGTCATGCGATAATCGAGATTCCCACAGATGTTCTGTCGCGTTTTTTTGTCATCAAGGGCAACGATGGCAATACAGCGATAATTTTGCTCGATGATGTCATCCGCCTGGGACTCAAAGATATTTTTTCCATGTTCTTCTGCAATTGTTTCGACGCTTATACGATCAAGCTTACGCGTGATGC
Source organism: Candidatus Latescibacterota bacterium (assembly GCA_963668435.2). GTDB lineage: Bacteria > Latescibacterota > Latescibacteria > Latescibacterales > Latescibacteraceae. Next base: position 342,960 of record CAXXSC010000008.1, on the reverse strand, counting down.
CGAGCTCGAGTTCGATGATGATATCACTATCAGTTTCTTTGAGAAAATGTCGCAGAGTCTCGAACAGCGGAAAAGTGGTGCGCCGGTCCGTTTCATCCTTGACGAGAAGATGCCGAAGACATTTTTACAGTTTCTGGCGAGAAAGAACAACCTCAGTTCCACAGATACGCTCATTTCCGGTAAACGCTACCATAATTTCAAGGATTTCATGGGATTTCCCAAAATCGGGCCGCCTGATTTCATGTATGACACCATGCCTCCTGTTCCGCATGAGGACATCGATCAGGACGCTAATATTTTCAGTTCCATACGGAAACATGATATCCTGATGCATTACCCGTACCACAGCTTTCATCATTTTGTCGACTTTCTCAGGGAGGCATCCATCGATCCGGATGTCGTCTCTGTCAAGGTGACCCTGTATCGTGTGGCGAAAGAATCACAGGTTATCAATGCTCTCATAAACGCAGCCAGGAACGGCAAGAAAGTCACCGTAGTCATCGAACTCCAGGCACGTTTCGATGAGGCGGCCAATATTCACTGGACAACCCGTCTTCGCGACGGTGGTGTCAGGATCATACATGGTGTTCCCGGCCTCAAAGTACACTGCAAACTCTGCCTTGTCGAGCGGATAGAGAAGCAGGAGCTTATACGTTATGCGACACTGGGTACCGGTAACCTCAACGAAAACACTGCACGGATTTACAGTGATCACATGCTTTTGACAACTGATGAAGAAATCGCCGGGGAAGTGGCGCAAATATTCGAGTTTTTCAATCATAATTATAAGACAACCCGTTTTTCGCACCTGCTCGTATCACCATTCTATCAGCGGAAAAAACTGATGAAAATGGTGAAAAATGAGATGTCGAATGCAAAAAAAGGCCGTGACGCCTGGATTCTTCTCAAAATAAACAGCCTTCACGATAAGGAGATGATCGATCTCTTGTATGATGCCAGCAGTGCCGGTGTGAAAATTCAGCTGATTGTCCGGGGAATTTGTTCGCTGATTCCAGGTGTCAAAGGTATGAGCGAAAACATCTCTGTAATCAGCATCGTCGATCGTTTTCTGGAACATACGCGTATTTTCATGTTCTGTAACAATGGCGATGAGAAACATTATATTTCCTCTGCCGACTGGATGACCCGCAACCTTGACCGTCGTGTGGAAGTTGCCTGCCCTATCTACGATGAATCGATACGGGATGAGCTCAGGAAATTCATTGAAATCCAACTCAGTGACTGTGTCAAGGCGCGAGTGATAGATGAAGAACAGAACAACAGTTATGTGAAAAAGAAGAAAAAATGCGAGAAAGTGCGTTCTCAATACAAAATTTACGATTATCTGAAAGATAAAAGCGGCAGGAAGAAAGAAAAAGAATAGGAAAGGAATACCAGTGCTCGTTTTTGCGGCTATAGATATAGGTTCGAATGCGATCAGGCTGATTATCATGAACGTTTTCGAGGATAACGGTATAGCGACTTTTAAAAAAAGTTCGCTGGTCAGGGTGCCAATCAGGCTCGGTGAGGATGCTTTTGTAAAAGGCCGTATATCGAAAGAGAAGGAAGAGGCGCTTTTCAAGGCGATGTGGGCTTTCAAGCAGCTGATGGAAATACACAATCCCCGTGATTACCTCGCCTGCGCCACCTCGGCGATGCGCAATGCCGAGAACGGTGCTGAAATTGTCAAGGCGATCAAGGATAAGGTCGGGATAGAGATCAATATCATCGACGGGCAGCGTGAGGCGGAGATTGTCTATTCCAATCATATCGCCGAGAATATGTCCTCTGATGTTGCCTACCTTTACATCGAGGTCGGCGGCGGCAGTACTGAACTGACCTTGTTTGCAAACAAAGAGCGTATCATCTCGCGTTCTTTTCCTGTCGGCACGGTTAGGATTCTTCACGGTCTTGTCGAGGATGACACGTGGAAGGAAATGAAAGACTGGCTCAAAGCTGAAATACGTCCGTTTGCACCTGTTGTCGGGATCGGTTCCGGTGGCAATATCAATTTTCTGCTGAAAACGCTCAGAAAAAAAGATGGTGCTTCGATCAACCTGAAAAGACTCCGGGAGCTTCGGGATTATTTTGGCGGCTATACTCTCGAACAGCGTATTCGCGAACTGGGACTGAAGCCCGACCGTGCCGATGTGGTTATGCCGGCCATGGATATTTTCATCTCAACCATGAAATGGGCACGAGTGGACAAGATTATTGTTCCGAAGATCGGTGTCGCGGACGGTATCATTCACCTTCTGTACGAACGTTTCAGGTTCCAGCGAATCCTGACCCTGAACGATCAGGGCGAAACAGTCGGTGAACAGGTGAAAGTCTGAGATCACAAACAAGTGATCGGATTTGTGGAGAATATATGATTATCGCAGTGGGCAGCGGCAAAGGCGGCACCGGGAAAAGCACAATCACGCTCAACCTTGCGGGAACACTGGCAGCAAGAAATCAGCGTGTTTTTATTGTGGATGCCGATCCGCAGGGCTCGATAGCCATGTGGGCGAAGACTGCGAAACAGAAAGAGCCGACTGTTATTGTCAATCCTTCACCGGTGCTGGGAAAACAGACCAAAAAAGTGGTCAATAAGTATGATATGATTCTCTTTGATGTCCCGCCGACATTCAAACGCCGCATGAAAGCGGTCCTCGAGGTGGCGGATCGCCTGATCATACCGGTGACCCCGGGAATGGCGGATTTCTGGAGCACCGAAAGGCTGATCGAGATGTACCTGAAGGCAAAGGAGAAGCGCCCCAAACTCGATGCCCGCCTTTTGATCTCTAGAATCGACCGCCGGACAAAGATCGGCCGCGAATTCAGGCCATTCCTCGAAACGCTGAACATCCCGCTGTTCATAACCGAAATCGGCCAGCGCTCTGTCTATGCTGAAACATGGATGAAAGGTCGGACCGTGGACAATTTCGGCGGCGCCGCCTCAAAAGAAATGTCGGAGCTTGCCGATGAGGTCGTGCGCTGGGTCGGCAGCCGGTGGCGTTTGCCATAAACGTTTATATACTTTTTTTGACCGATTGATTATTTAAAGGAAGTTTTGGAGGCGCTGCCTGTTTTCTGCTCAGTATGATATGATAGAGCGCCTGATTTAAGGAAATACCATGAAGATGTTTCGTAAAACGCTGACAAGCTATTTCAACGCCAAGCTGGAAGAAATCACGTTCAATTACTATCTGGCGCTGAAACGTGATAAGGATGGCATCCATGACCTTCGTGTGGCCATCAAGCGCTTGAAAGCGTTTCACAACCTTATTGAGGCATGTGCTGTCGATTTTGACGCCCCGGCCTCGTTCAAAGTGTTCCGGCGCCTGGCAAAAAGCACTGGACAGCTTCGTGATGCGCAGGTCCAACGGGAATTGATGCAGAAAATAAACAGCGGAAACAAACTGGATATCACTTCATTCGATATATATCTCGCAGACATGGAGGAGAGAGGATACCAACGTTTTCTCCGTCTTTCAAAACGTGATCCTCTCAAGAAATTCTCCGGAAGCAGGAAAGCGGTTGTGAAATCTCTGAAAAAAACAAGTATAACCCGTGCGGAAACAATGGCCCGAGGCCGTTTTATCAATCTGCTCAATAATATTGTCATTACCGGCCGGACAAAATCGTATCGGGAAAGTAACCTTCACAAGGTCAGGATTCACTCGAAAGAGATCCATTACACGTTCGAACTTCTGGCATCCTGTCTGGGACTTTACGAGGAACGAACCGAGTTCCCAGCCGCTGTCAAAAAAGTACATTCAGTTCTCGGCAAATGGCATGATTGCGAGGTCTGTTTGGATTTAATTGAGCGGTTTCAGGCTGAAACTCCTGAAAATGCCGCTGATACAGCTGTGAAATCCTATGCTGAAAAAATCAGAAAAGAAAAAGCCCGGCTTCTCAAAAAATATAAAACATCAATGGCCGACTTTGTTGAATATGCCCTGACTGTGTAGCTTTCCGCATATTATCCTCTGTATTATTCTTGAATCTTTCCGAGCGATCTTACGTATTCAAACTTGCCACAGCATCAGATTTTATCGTTATTATTGTCTAACTTTCATGAAAAACGGCATTTTTGTATGATAATTCGTGTATTTCGATCCAACATTCCTGTTGTTGTACCGCTTGTTCTGTTTATACTGCAGTTTTTCGGCCTTATCGCTGCCGCCGATATTCCTGTAGTCAGCCATGTCGGCATAACTGTAGATAACAGTTCGCTCCATCCCTCTGCGAGTGTGCGTGCTCTCGCCAGGATTGAACCCCTGAAACAACAGGGAACAGAAATTCCTGATACTGTCCTTGATGCTATCGATCCAATTCCCGGAGCTGTCGTTGCCGCGAACGATGCTATAGCTTTTCAGGTGTCTTCGGAGGGTGAGTTTACGCTGAGTTCTGTGGACGGCAGGGATATTCTCTATGCAGGCTCGTGGGGATTTACCGGCCTGACAACATTGACTGTCGATGGTGTTGCGTATGTGTTCGGGAGTGATGATGGTGTCTGGTCGGATACGGTGTCGGGTAATGGTAGCTGTGTTCATGGTGTATGGGAGCTTGACGGTATAGCTGTTGAATTAAGCCTTTCTCCTGTTCTCAATCCGATGAGCGGCGCATTTGATCTTCTGAAAGCAAATTACAGTTTCACAAGCCTCGATGGCGATAGTCACAGCATTTCCCTGATGAAAATGTTTGATGTTAAAGCGGGTGACAATGATACCGCACTTATTGGCGCAGGTGATTTGTTTTCCCTTGAAGAGCGTGAGTTCTCCGGTGATTCAGTGCCCCGATACTGGTATTCTTTCGACGAGATACCCTCTCCGGGGACGGACAGCATTCTCGTTGTCGGCCTTCTTGAGGGTTACGGTCTTAGGAGACCTGACCGTTTCCTCATCTCTGACTGGAACAAATTGAGCAACGGTGCTGCGACATACCGTACGGCGCAAAATATCACCGATGCAGCGATTGCACTCTACTGGGACAATCTAACCGTCTCCGGCGAAACACCGGCAGCTATATCCTGTGGTGTCGGCCTGGGTAATTATTCTGTTGTGTCTGACGCGCGCACTTCCCTGACACTCATTGCCCCGAAACGATTCAGTGCACTCAACACATCTGATCAGAGAGCGGCAACGGTAACCGCGCTTGTCGAGAACATATCCACCGGACATCTCGATGATCTGAATGTTGAGCTTGATGTTTCGTCGTGGCTGACGATTTCCGGTGAAACCGGACAGGGTATCAGTGACCTTGACAAGGGGCAACTCTCTGCCTTTTGCTGGGATATTCTCGATGACGGCGTTTTGTGTGACGAATACGGGTCGTATTCGCTGACACTGGATACCGGAAACTCGATATATACGCCGCTGACAATCGATGCTAATATTTTTGTGCCTGAGCCTGTATCGGGAGACGAGTTAACTATCACGGGTGCGGAAATGTATATCGACGTCGATCCGGGAAAGGGCAACGGGACCGCAGCCGAGCCATTCGATAGTACGTTCGCCAGTAACAGCGAGGTGCTTGCGCTCGAATATTCTCTGGAGAGTATCGAGGCGGGATGGCACAGCATGTATATTCGTGCGCAAGGCTCTGATGGTCTCTGGGGAGCCGCGCGTGAAACCCGTTTTCATGTGCCTGATCCGAACTATGAGGGGCCGATACTTACAATAGACAGCAATTTGGCGCTGCAGGGAGCACAGCATGATAATATAATCTGCGGGCTCGAAACCGGTGATACCGCGGCTTTTGCCATCTATATCGATAATGCTGATTCATTCAGGTCCTATGATATCGAAATCGTCTGGGATGCCGGCGGTCTGGAGATAAATGAGACGCTTTCGGGATATGCCATCGACGAGGGTGTTCTCCATGCGAATGGGGTGGAACAGGATTTAAACGCTGAGCAGAATGTTTTCGCCTCTGCAGATGGCGGTATCGCCGAGATAATGGTCGAGAATTTCTCCGGCCGTTTCCACAACTCGATAAGCGCTCTTGGCGGTGAGGCTATTGAGGCTGGACACGGATTGCTCTATTTTGCCGCTTTTACTGTGCTTGAGGACTTCGATCCTTTTAATGATGAAACGGTTTCTGTTCGTGTAACACTTGCCGATGATTTCGGTGGGCTGACAGTCCTGCCTGATTTCGAATTTATTCTCCGTCCTCCGGATATTTACAATCCGCCCTCGAATGTCACTGTCATGGATGTTCCGGCTGACCACGGGCACAGTCTCGATATCGGATGGGATATTTCTCCCCAGGATGCCCTTCTGAACGGCTATACGGTATATCGGTCACGGCAGCCTGTTTTTGGTCCGGCGCTTGATATAAACGATCTTCTAACTCTCGAGGATATCATTGCCGCGGAAAACACTGGTGTAATTAGGATAGGATCTGTCGGGCCCGGTGTCGGTATGTTTCGCGATAACACGATACCGTTTTCAGGTGTCGATTATTACTACTGGGTGGAAGGCGGCACCGGATTTAATGTGGCAAGGGCAGGGGTGGCGGTTCAGGCGCTTTCTGTTGCAGAATTGCCTGAGGTGTTCGAGGTCGGCAGACCGTTTCCGAATCCGTTCAATGCCTCGACCTCGATAGAAATCATTCTGACTAAGAGCAGTCCTGTCAGGTTTGCTGTCTATGATATTCTCGGAAGGCTTGTGGCTGTTCCTTGCGACAGAGTAATGCCAGCAGGAACACAACGTCTTGTATGGCGCGGGGAGAGTTCGGATGGGAATCCGGTATCAGCAGGCGTATATCTCTATCGTATCAGCAGCGGGGAGCATATGCGGGCGGGGAAACTGAGCTATATAAAATAAAAAAGGATACCCGCCAGACGGATATCCTTATCATTAAATCAATAAAATGCAGTACTATTACATCTCGGTTTCGATCAGTTCGATCTTTTCGATCTCCTGCTCGAAGTCATAAAGGAATTCCTGCACTTTATTTCCAAGATGTGACATAACGATATCGAGTGTCTCAGAATCGCCGCTTCCCTCGACAATATCTTCGATTCGGGCGTTCATTTCATCCAGGAGTTCATACAGGTCTTCATGGTGTTTTTTATCCATTGTCTGCCTCGCGATAATGGCATGTTTGTCTGGCACAGTCAAGTCGTACAATTTCTTTGTAGATTTCTGTTACCTTTTCCTAAATAATAATAATGATGTCCCCGGAAAAAGTTCCCGGTTTTTTTTGAGGATTAAAATTTTCGCCGCCATGATATTTTTTATAAATGGCGCCGCAGTACACTTTTTTTAGAGTAAATAGCTCAATCTGTTCTGTTTTTGTGACGATGGGCATGTGAAAAAAGTTTAGAAAATTATGATATGTTTTTCATTTTTTCTCTGCTTGAAAGCTGAGAACTATAATGAAAATCCAATACAGTATTGTATTTTTTTAAATCACATACTTGATATCTGAGCTTCGGCACAGTATTTTGTGCTCATTGCGTAAAAGTTTCTTTAACTGACCTACATGTATACGGCGCAAGTTTCGATCTGTCAACAAAAATGTTGTCAAAAATTATCTTGTTCTGAAATATATTCAGACTGAACGGGCTGATATTCAATTATCGAATAAGTCTTATGTGCTGTAATTCACAATAATACAAGATTTTAGTAGTAGTTGTTCTAATTCTGCTTTGCCGGTGCTTGAATAGAGATGCAATGAATGTTTTATTCAAATAATTACACGTAAGTCAGTATTTTTACCCGTTTCCGAAGGAGTAGTATGAGAAGGCTGACATCTCAGATCATAAAAGTTGCGGTGCTGGGTGTTTGCTGCATCGTTTCCTCCGTCGTTTCTGCGCAGCTTGCCGAGCGTGCGCCGGAGGTTTTGCCCGGAACGACAGCCGATATGAGGACTGTCGCCTACTGGACTGCCCGAATGCAGGATCCTGATGCTGTCATTTTATCCTCTGAGGAAATTTTGGCAAGGAATGCAGCTTACCGTAAAAAGGTCATGGCACGAGGTTTTTTTAAAAACATCCCTGAGGCGAAACGCTCGAAACTTCAGCACTACTATCCCGGCATCTCTCTCGATCCTTTCGATATTACACGTGCGGCCCGCTACGCTCATCCCGATACAATACGCTACTATATCGACATAGAAAAAAAATATCTGGCGAGCCAGGAATTCGGCAACTCGAACGGTGTAAAATACTCCGATGCCGAGATCGAATCTGTTATCGGTGAGATGGCGGAGGATCGTATCGGTGATTTCAAATGGCGTTATGCACTTACTGTCCGTATGACTCAGGTCAGGAGTGTGCCCGGATTCCCGCCGCTTTTTATCGGGCTGGTGAATAACAAGGGGCGCACCCGTTTCGACTTGTGGAGCACCGCCGTGATAAAGATTGCACGGCCGCTTGTGGTGCTGCATCTGTCTGATACCGGTGAATTCGCCTTTGTGCGTTCAGATGTTGGTTACGGTTGGGTGAAATGTGAAGATATAGCGTTTTGTGGCGAGCATTTCGGCGGATTTGCCGATCCTGAAGACCGCTGTGTCGCGACTGGTGACAGAGTCCTTCTGTATACCGATGAGTCCTGTTCTGTCGTAAGCGGTTGGTTCGGCATGGGCTGCTGCCTTCCATTAGCCAGTACTGGCAAATGCCGTAGAGTCGTCATTCCTGTCCGCAATCCCGACGGTGCTCTTGGACAGGCTGAGGCATGGCTCCCGGCTGATGCGGATGTCAGCCGCGGCTGGCTGCCGTACACGAGAAGAAATATAATCGAGACAGCATTCAAGCTGCTTGATAATCCTTATGATTTCACCGGTACATTTTTCGGCCGTCAGCACGAATCGACCTATCGTGATATTTTTGCCTGTTTTGGTTTTAATTTGCCGTATCACGGCGGTATGTTTACCCATTTCGGGAATGTATCTTTCGTGCTCGATCCTGAAGTGGACATGGATGAACAGCACCGGAAAATCTTCGAGTTCGATCCTTTTGTTACATTAATGATCACGCTCCAGGATCGGGGCGGCCATTGCCAGCTTCTGCTTGGCGGCGTGGACGGTGTTCCGATTGTTTTTGATCAGCATGGCTACGGATATACGGATGAAAACGGTAAAGAATTGATTATCAGGCGCTGTGTTGTGGATGACATCAGCATGCCTGCATATTTTCTTAAAAGAAAACTGACATTTCTCGTTTTGAAATAACAACTAACAAAAGAGGTTTTTATGTCGACATTCAAATGCAGTCGAAGGGATTTTTCCCGAGCGCTTGCCGGGATGGCTGGCGCCACCGCCTGCGGTTTTCTGCCCGTAAGCGGCTCTGCCATGAGTCTTAATGGCAAAAAGGAGTCTATCGGCATCCAGCTGTATTCCCTCCGTGCACTGACAAGTAAGGATTTTAAGGGCACAATCGCGAAAGTCGCCGAGATCGGTTATGATTCGGTGGAATTTGCCGGCTACGGCGACCTGTCCGCAAAAGAGGTCAAGGCTATGCTCAAAGATCTTGGCCTTAAGTGTGCTGGAACCCACGAAGGATTCGGCGGGTTGGGTGACAAACTTGAACAGACTATCGAGTTCAATCTTGGTATCGGCAATCCTAATATTGTCTGTCCCTCCATGCCCGGTGAGTTTCGTGAGAATGCCGATGGTTTCAAGCGTTTTGGTGAAGCCATGAATAAAATTGGCGAAAAAGTCACTGCCGCCGGTATGAAATTACTCTATCACAACCATAGTTTCGAATTCAAGAAAGAAAACGGCAGTCACCTGTTCGATTCTTTCCTCAAGGCCGCCGACCCGAAACTTGTTCAGCTCGAGGTCGATATTTACTGGGTGAATCATGGCGGAGTCAATCCCGCTGCATTTGTCAGGGAGCACAGCGACCGTATCGGCATGCTGCACATGAAAGACATGACCGCCGACAACGAACGGACATTTGCCCCGGTCGGAACCGGTGTGATTGATATGCCCGCTGTTATCAAGGCCGGACGTGAATGCGGCGTGAAATGGTTCGTCGTTGAGCAGGACCGTACGAAACGACCACCTCTCGACGCAGTTAAAATCAGCCATGACAATCTTCGGAAACTGCTGTCATAATACCATTACCTGAAATTGTTAACGATGGGATATGCGATGAAGACGATTCAATGCATCTTTTTGATTTTACTTACGTTACTTTTTTCCAGTTCCGCTTTTTCTGCGGAAACCATTTCGAAATCTTTCGAGCTGCGCTATATCAGCAACGATACGGCTGCTGACGGCGAGACTGATTATATCGGCGGCAACACGGTGCTTGATACCGATCAGCGCGTGGAGTTTCTGAAAAAATACGCCGATTTCGCTTCAAAATTCTTTGACGACCCGAATTATGATTATGAGATCGTGAAGGATGACGAGGTGGCATCAGTGCTGCGTAAGATTAAGCCTCAGCCGCAGCCGAAAGTCAGAGAGCGTATCGTTCTGAACGACTGGAAATGGCTCGGTTACCTCGATGGTCAGCATGAGGAATCGCTCGATACTCTGAAAAAATGGAATGCCCGAAGGGGATGCACGGTAAAAAACGAGGCTCTTGCGATCAAAGGCAGCAAACGCAAAGTCACCATCGAGATTGATCCGCAGGAGTGGCGTTTTTCGTTCCGCTGGCGCATGAAACAGGAAAGCGCTAACGCCTCGGCAGCAGTTGCGCTCGTTTCGCCTGATAAAAAAACGGTGATGAAGGCTCAGCTTTCCTCGAAAGGCGCCATGACTGTCAGTAACGGCGAGTCGATGGACAATGTGGCGGATATTTCGGTAGGAAATTGGGTTTCCTGTAAACTCGAGGCCGATTTCACTGAGCGCTGCTGGAATTATTACGTAAACGGCGAAAAAACGTCTGACTATATCCCCATGAAAGGCGATGCCGTTTCTGTCGAGAGCATTGTTCTAACTGTTAACGGCACGATGCTTTTCGACGATTTCTACGGCCAGGGACACACCCCGACCGACAATGTCCGTAAGCCTTACACCTTCGAAACCTATATCGACGAAAATTTCAAGGCGAAACCGGCGCTCGAAGGCTGGGCGGACAAGAGCTATGATGACAATGCATGGGATAATGGCGAGCTTCCTATTGTTCATGGCGGCGAACGTTTTGCAGGCGAGGACCTTTATCTGAGGAAACAGGTTCGTGTCGGTGAATTCGAACGTGCTGTCCTCAATGTTGAGGCTATCGATCCCGAGGGCGAAATCTGGCTCAATGGACGTGTTGTTGCCGTTCTTCCGAACCGTCATCCTGCACGGATCGACCTGACACGTTATCTCGAGAAGAACGCTGAGAACACCATTGCGGTCAGGGTTATGCATTATAATCTCGATGAATACGGCCATGTTCCCATGGGGCATACGCCGCTCGATCACAACATGGGCTGGTTTGCCGGACGCATGTCCCTTGATCTGACGTCGCAGAGTTTTATCGACGATGTTTTTGTTACAACCGGTTTCATCGGATCGAACAACGCGATACTGAACTGCCGTCTTCAGCTCAGAAACGAGGCTCCGCTATCATTCTCCGGCACTGCCCGTGTGCGTGTCTACCGCTGGTTTCCCTCTGAATCTTCGGAGGTTGCCGGAGAAATGTCTGTGCCTGTTGTTATCGGTAACGGCGAAAAAGTATTCAATGAGCGTGTAAAAGTTGACAACCCCGAACTCTGGACATGGGATGATCCCAATCTTTACAAAGTCGAGGTCAGTCTCGAGGATGCCGAAGGTAACGTGCTCGACGACTATGTTGTGACGACAGGTATTCGTACCGTGAGCCAGGAGGGCGGCACTTTCCGGGTCAATGGTGAGCCTGAGATGCTCAACGGCGCTCAGACGTTCGGTTTCCGTCCGCCGTTCGAGAATCTGACACTGTGGAGCAGAACCTGTCCGCCAGAGGTGATCGTCCAGGAATTCCTTCAGATCATGAAGATGAACGGTAACCTCCTGCGCATCCATGTTCATGGCTGGAGCGATCCCGCAAGCAATATCAACGATCCCCGTATCGCCGAGATTGCCGACCAGTTGGGCTGTATGCTCATCTGGGCGACACCTGCCTGGATACGGACATCTGCCGGTTGGGGACCTCTGGATTTCGAGGGTTATCCCAAGTATATGCGTCAGGTCTACAACCACCCGAGCATTGTCATGTGGGAAGCCTCGAACCATCCCAACAAGTTCAAATCAAATGACTATTCGGAATCGAACCTGTTTGTCGAAAAGGTATACGATACCATTTATCCTGTCGATCAGAGCAGGCTTATATCCATATCCTCGTTTATAAAGCACATGCACTACGGCAACGACCTTGGTACGATCGACCAGGAAGGCAATCCCATGAAGCCGACGCCCTCGTGGACCGCTCCCATGGTGACACGCGGTAATCAGGACTCTTTCATGGGCTACGGTCATACGTGGCCGACAATCCGTGAGCAGCCCACACCATATTACAAGTCGTTCCTCGACAGCCCGCACCGTGCTTATTTCAATTTCGAACACGAAGAGTCTATCGGGCAGCCAAACTGGAACCTTGTCAAGGGCAAACCCTGGTACAAGCTTCAGTCCTATGAATGGAAGTACGATGATGGCAGCATCGGCCGCTATCTCAGTGATCAGGAATGGCGTGAGAGCCAGGCATGGCAGGCATTCAGCGCATGGGAATCCATGAAGAAACAGCGCATGATCGGTTATGACGGTTTCTCATGGTGCTGTCTGCACGGCGGCCCGAATTCGGTGACCTACAAAAAGCCGATCATCGATTACAACGGCCGGGCTAAGCTGGGATGGCATGCCAACAAAATGGTCTTCCAGCGTGTCGCCGCCGGAAGTGCCGATGTCGATATAGTGTACGGTCCCGGTGACGCTATCAAACCGATGATCATGAATCTCGACGGCGAAAAAAACGTGACTGTCACGGTGACAGTCAAAACACCCGACGGTAGAGTTGTTGACAAGAAAGATTACAACAATGTTGTTCTGTCCGGCGGACGTTCGGTGACCAATCTCGACGAGTTCAAGCCGAAATTCGGCGGAGAAGGTTATTATTTCGTGGAATATGCTGTCGTAGAGCAGTAATTCCACTTTCACAGCGTGCCAGTTCCGGGAATGTGCCCGGCAGGGAGGAGTGTCATGACGATTCGTAAAATGTTCTGTCTCATCATGTTCGCGGGACTGGCATCGCTGGTTGTTTCCTGTGCTGAAACATCTGCAAGGAAAGTACCGGTGAAAGCCAATAAGCCGGCGGTGAAACTTGGTGTCGAGGTCCTCGTAGACGAACAACTGGACCTTATCCGCGGGAAAAAGGTCGGACTTATCACCAATCCCTCTGCGGTAAACTCGAAACTGGTCAGCAGTGTTGACCTTCTGGCGAACACGCCGGGTGTGAACCTTGTGGCGCTTTTCGGCGCAGAACATGGTGTCCGCGGTGCGAAACAGGGCAAGATCGAGATGGAGGGCGAGCCAGACCCCGCGACTGGTATCCCCGTTTACAGCCTCTATGGTGAATCCTATGCACCGAAACGGGAGTGGATAGAGAATCTCGATGCCCTGATTTTTGACATACAGAGTGTCGGCGCCGCATGGTATACCTACCAGTATACGATGTCATGGGCAATGGAAGTCGCGGCTGAGGCCGGAGTGCAGTTCATCGTCCTCGACCGTCCCAATCCACTGGGCGGCAAGATTGTCGAGGGGCCTTTCCATAACCGCAGCAACATTTTCCGCCACAAGCTCCCGCTCAGGCCCGGCATGACCTATGGCGAGATAGCGACAATGTGGAACGAGACGGAGGATTTCGGCGCTGATATCGTTGTCGTGAAAATGAAAGGCTGGCACCGGGATATGCTCTGGCATGAGACCGGACTGTTCTGGATCATGCCCTCGCCGAACATGGATACATTCGAGACTGCGGTTGTCTATCCCGGGCAGTGTCTTTTCGAGCGCTGCAACATTTCAGAGGGGCGCGGCACGACGAAACCGTTCCTGATCACCGGCGCTCCCTGGGTGGATAATGTCAAGGCTGCTGCCGACCTCAACAGCCGAGGTATCGAGGGGGCCGTGTTCAGGCCGCTTTCATTCCTTCCACGAAGGCTTCTTCCGCCCGGGACCTGGCCGGGTAAACCTCCCTATACGAAACCCTGGAACATCATGAGCCATGGTGTCGAGATCATGCTTACTGATCCCGAGAAATACCATTCCGTAGCCACCGCGATACATATTTTCGATGCCTACCGTAAAACGAATCCCGATTCGCTGGTCTGGTTCCCGCCCGATGTCATCAAGACACTGGACAAGCCGGGGATGACAGTTGATGAGGTCGTTAACGCCTGCCAGGAAGAGATAGCAGATTTTGTCGAGGTCAGGAAAAAGTATCTTCTCTATTGATAAAGGTGTGATTGTATGAGAAACCTGTCTTTAAAAGCGATTCACTGGCGTTCCCTGCCTGTTGCAGCCGCATTTCTGCTTGTCGCTGGCTTCTGTCTGGGCTCAACTGATATCATTGCGCAGGAGACCGTTGATCTTCCCGCACCCAAAGTGCGTGGGCAGTACATGAAAGCCCTGAAAAACCGTCTTTCGATTAAAGGATTCAGCCGTGAAAATCTGAGCGACCAGCGCTTGTCCGATCTTTTGTGGTCTGCGTTCGGTGTGACCAATGAAAATACAGGGCGGAGGACCGCGCCATCGGCATTCAATGCACAGGAGATAGATATTTACGTGCTTAAGGCGGACGGTGTTTTTTGCTATGAAGCGGATAGACATTGCCTTCGTAAGGTGGACCGCGGTGATTACCGCGACCTCGTGGCTGGTCAGGCTTATGCAAAAGCGGCGCCGGTACAGCTTCTTTACGTGGCGGATTTTGAGAAAGCAAGCGCCCGTTATCCCGCTTCCTATGCAGATGAGATGGAATCATGGGCCATGCTTCACACCGGTTTCATTGCTCAGAATGTGACAATGTTCTGCGCCGTGAAAAACATGTGCTCGGTCATCCGTGCTTTCGGAAATGTTGATCAGCTCAGGACAGCCATGCATCTTGGCAGCGATCAAAAAATACTCATGTCCCAGGCGGTTGGCCACTCTCCGATGCGATAACGCATGTATAGATAATATTGGAGAATCCGGTAAGAACGTCATGTTGTCAGTTGCATGACGTTCTTTTTTGTAAATCCGCTTGCATTTTCATGCAAAGCTGTGTAGTTAATAGAGTAGCAATTTCATACTTTCCGAAACGGGCTTTTTATGTATATACTCACCGTGCTCTTCCTTGTTTTTGCAGCAGCTAACGGCACTGCGTCGGAAGATGATTATGTCCGTATACCGGCGACAGCATTTAAGGTTATCGATGAGCCGACCGGTGTTCCAGTTTCGCTCAGGATCGATGCTTTTCTCATGACGAGGTCAGAAACAACACAGCGCGATTATTTGCGCATTATGAAAACAAATCCCTCCGAACTCAAGGGGGATGAACTGCCTGTTACCAATGTAAGCTGGAAAGATGCGGTCATATACTGCAACCGGCTGAGCGCAGAGGAGGGGCTCGATCCCTGTTATGATCCGGTCACTTTTATATGCGATGCCGAGAAAAACGGATATCGCCTTCCCTCGAGTGTTGAATGGGACTATGCCGACAGTCTTGTCGCCGGAGATGATTCCGGTGATATCCGCTTGTTTGCCCGGTTCGGTATGAGCTCGACGAAAAGCGTTGCGGCAATGAAAAACCATATTAACAGCGCAGGACCTTCACCAGCAGGTACTTTAAAGCCTAACGCGTTCGGGCTTTACAATATGCGCGGCAATGTCTGGGAGTGGTGCGGTGACAATGCCGACCCGTCGCACATGGCCCCGTATCCGGCAAATAATCCTTCAGGGCCGTCAATCGCTGTCGAACGTCAGATACGCGGCGGTTCCTATGCGAGCCTTGTCAATAGTTGGAGCAGGGGATACCGCTCCTCGATGGATCCTGACCATAAGAGCCGCTTCACAGGATTTCGTGTTGTGCGGAACCTGCCCCCGGAGGACAAGCCGCCTCTCCATTTCAATACAATCTGGAACGAGCTCTACGGCGATATCCCCGATTCGGTGAAAACGACTGCTCTGGGGCTTGATTCACTGTTTAAAACAACTGATGGCGGATCGTTTAGCACCGTCGAACAATGGGAACAGCATCGTAAGACAATTGAGGCGAAATGGCTGAAACTGCTTGGGCCGATGCCTTCGTTTAATAAGTCTCCCGAGGCGCGAGTCATAGCGACATTCGAGGGGGCCGGTTATACAGGACAGCTGATGTACCTCGATGTTGAGGATGATGTAGCTGAAAAAATCTCCGTACTCATCCCGGAGCATCCTGTCAGAATGCCGTGTCCAGTGGTTATCGTGCCGTATTATGATGTCGATACGACTTTGGGGACAAATCTCAGCGGCAGAAATTACCGCGCACCCTCGGTGCGTTCATTCGCGGATATTCTTGCACGACAGGGGTTTATCACTGTATCGGTGCGCTGGTTTGGTGAAAGTTACGGCGAGCAGTACGGTGAGGCTGTGGCTGAACTGGCGATTCGCCATCCGGGATTGACCGGTCTCGGCAAGTGGGTGTCCGATGCCCGCCGCCTTGTCGATTACATAGAGACAATACCGGGAGCCGACCCGGAGCGGATCGGGATAATCGGCCATTCTCTCGGTGGAAAGATGGCATTTTATGCGGGTGCATTCGATGTGCGTATTAAGGTGATCGTTGCCTCGGAACTCGGTATCGGTCTGGCCTTTTCCAATTACGACGATTTCTGGTATTATGGCGAGGCCCTGAAAACGCTGTCGCCTGGCGGCGACCATCATGAGCTTCTGTCACTGATTGCGCCCCGTGCCTTTCTTCTGATCGGCGGCGATGCCTATGACAGCGATGCGAGTTGGCCGTATATTCTCAGGGCGCGAGAGGTTTACGGGCTTTATGGACATGAGTGCAATGTTGGATTTTACAATCATAGAAGTGGGCATTCTCCCTCGCCGGAGGCTGTGTTCCGGGCAAATGAATGGATAAAATACTTTCTTATAGACAATGTCGGTGAAATCATCTCAGAACGGAGGTCGAAGTGAGAATCAGAAACAGAAAAAGACTTGTTTTCAGCCTGCTGATTGCCTGCTGCATACTGCCATCACTGCTGACGGCGCAGACTCGGGACGCATGGAAGATTATTGTCACTCCCGATAGTGACGGGTGGGTGTACGAATGCGGTAAGAAAGCGTCATTTATCGTTCATGGTTTTCATTACGGAACGCCGCTCGATAATTTCGAGATGAATTACGAGATACGCCCGGAAAAAATGGAGCCGGTCAAGACTGGCACAGTAACGCTTAAAAACGGACATGCCGAGATCAAAGGTGTTACCATGGATAAGCCCGGTTTTCTTCGCTGCTGGGTGAGAACAGAGGTGGATGGACAAAAAGTCGAAGATATGGGCACCGCTGCTTTCGAGCCAGAGAAAATACAGCCTATTGCATCAGAACCGGACGATTTTACGGAATTCTGGGACAAGGCGATAGCCGATAATGAGGCAATCCCCTTCGAGTCCGAAATGACACTGCTTCCCGATAAATGCACACCAAAAGTCGATGTCTATCATGTCTGGATACGGAATTACAATTACCGAGGACGGGTTTACGGTATTCTCTGTGTCCCGAAAGGGGAGGGGCCATTCCCGGCGCTGCTGAATGTTCCTGGAGCCGGTATCAGGCCTTACAACGGCGATATTGGTGTTGCCGAAAAAGGGATCATTACGCTTCAGATTGGTATCCACGGTGTTCCTGTTACCTACGAACAGGAATTATATGATAGCCTTTGGGCACCGCTCGACCGATACTGGGAAACCAATCTCGATAACCGTGACCGCTATTACTACAAACGTGTCTATCTCGGTTGTGTCCGTGCTGTCGACTTCATCTACAGTCTTCCCCAGTATGATGGTGAAAATATCGCAGTCACCGGCGGCAGCCAGGGCGGTGCGCTGTCTTTTGTCACCGCCGCACTGGACAAGCGGATCAAGTGGCTGGGAGCATACTGCCCCGCGCTTTGTGATCTTCAGGGCTATATCGAGGGACGTGCCGGAGGATGGCCGCACATGTTCAATGACTCTAATGCCTATTTCAGCCGCAAACCCGAAAAGATCGAGACCTCCCGTTATTACGATGTTGTCAATTTCGCCCGTCACGTGAGCGTACCCGGTTATTATTCCTGGGGATTCAACGATATTACATGCCCGCCGACATCGATGTATGCGGCATTTAATGTTTTGTCAGCACCGAAAGAGCTCTTCCTTGTCCATGACGCCCGTCACTGGATATATCCCGAACAGCGGGAAAAGGTTCAGGGCTGGCTTATCGATCAGCTGCTCGGTACTGGGCGTTGAGGAAATCGCTGCCGGGAGACTGAAAACAACGGGAGGAGAAATGCAAAAGTTACGATTTCTGACATATCACTTTCAATTGCTGCTCACGGTCATTGTGTGCCTTTCATGTGTGAGCTCGTTAGTTTCTGCTGCCGGGTCCGCACCGCTGGCAGTTGGCAACAGGCTCGAACTGTTTGTCGATCATTACCTAATCGACAGTCTCAACGGCGTTTCAATGAAACTTCACAAGCCGGAACTCGATGGTGTTGTACTGAAATTTGACAAACCCTGGGAGGGCGCTTTCTGCGGATACTGTACTGTCCTGAAGGATGGCGGCCTTTACCGGATGTACTACCGTGGATTGCCAAGCGCTGGCAAAGACGGCAGTTCGAGTGAGGTGACCTGTTACGCCGAGAGCCGCGATGGCATCAACTGGACAAAACCGAACCTTGCGTTGTTCGAGGTGCGCGGTACATGGGCGAATAATGTCATTCTCGCCGATATGCCGCCGTTCTCGCATAATTTTGCCCCGTTTATCGATTCAAGGCCGGGTGTGCCCGAGGAAGAACGTTACAAGGCGCTGGCAGGAACCTCGAAAACAGGTTTGATCGCGTTTGTGTCTTCCGATGGCCTGCGCTGGCGTAAACTGCGCGACGAGCCCCTGATCCGCGATGGCGCATTCGATTCACAGAATGTGGCGTTCTGGTCTGTGACCGAACAGTGCTATGTCTGCTATTTCCGAACCTGGACCAAAGGCGGATACAAAGGTATTCGCACAGTCAGCAGGTCAACTTCCCGGGATTTTCTCACATGGTCTGAGCCTGAATACATGGATTTCGGCGCTACGCCGATGGAGCATCTCTATACCAACCAGACACACCCTTATATCCGTGCGCCACATATATATATTTCTATCCCCATGCGTTTCATGCCCAAGAGAAAAGTGCTGACTGACAAGCAGGCTGAAACCCTCGGTGTGATCGGAAAATACAGCGGTGACTGCGCCGAGGCGGTGTTCATGAGCAGCCGCGGCGGCAACCGTTATGACAGGACTTTCATGGAGGGGTACATACGGCCCGGAACCGACCTTGGCAACTGGGCTTCCCGTGCCGGTATGACCGCGCTTGGTGTGGTAGAGACCGGTGATATGGAGCTGTCTCTTTATAAACAGGCACATTATGCACAGCCGAGCGGTCACATGCTCCGCTATACATTGCGGACAGACGGTTTTTCCTCGATCAACGCTCCCTACAGCGGCGGCACACTGTTGACGAAATCTCTGGCATTCGAGGGCTCGGAACTTGTCATGAATATGGCCACCTCTGCCGCCGGATTCATCAAGGTCGAGATCAGGGATGCAGACGGCTCTCCGATTCCCGGTTTCACGTTCGATGACGCCGATGAATTGATCGGTGATACAGTCGATCGCACCGCGAGCTGGAACGGCAGCAGCGATCTCGCTATGCTGCGGGGGAAAGCGGTCAGGCTCGCTTTCAAAATGAAAGACGCTGACCTCTATTCGATTTGTTTCAAATGATGATCGATATATTTCCTGCAATGTCAAAAAGCCCTGCCGTTACCTGCGGGGCTTTTTCTTTTGCCATTATGGAAAAAGTAGCGGTGCAAAGCTCTATTTCGTATCTTTCAACAACAATGGAAATATCACCCGGTAACAGGAAAGGAATGCCATGAATATAGTTGTCGATGAAAATATCCCCTATGCGCGCGAGGCTTTCTCGGGCTTGGGCAGGCTGACCCTGACTCATGGACGTAATCTGCCTTCACTCGCTGATGTCGATGCACTCATTGTTCGTTCCATCACGAAAGTGAACGAGGAACTCCTGGCCGGAACACCGGTCAAATTTGTCGGTACTTCGACTATCGGTTTTGACCATATAGACCGTGCCTATCTTGATCGTGCTGAGATTGGTTTCTCCAGCGCACCGGGATCGAATTCCAACTCGGTCGCCGAGTATATTACCGCGTCGCTTCTGATTTATGCAGAGGATAATGGTATCGAGTTTTCCGGGAAAAGCATCGCTGTGGTCGGTATCGGCAACGTGGGAAGCAAGGTGGTGAAAAAATGCGAAGCGCTGGGCATGATTGTCCTTAAGAACGATCCTCCGAAAAAAGACGAGACCGGCGACAGCTCGTACCTTCCGCTCGAGGAGGTGCTCGATGCCGATTTTGTCACCCTGCATGTGCCGCTTACCAAGGAGGGGCCGTACCCAACATTCCACATGGCTAACGCGGACTTTTTCTCCCGCATGAACGGCGTGTTCCTCAACTCATCCCGCGGAAAAGTCGTTGATGAGAGCGCACTTAAAGCAGCACTGGGCGGGACTGTCAAAAGCGCTCTTCTCGATGTATGGGAAACGGAGCCGACACCTGATCCTGAGCTCTCCAGTGCCGTTTTCGCAGGAACACCGCACATTGCCGGCTATTCTTTCGATGGCAAGGTCAACGGAACGCAGATGATGTATGACGCTGTCTGCCGTCATTTCGGTATCGAAGCTGTCTGGAACGCCCAGGATGAGCTGCCGCCCGGCAAGGAGATCACTTGTTCCGGTGAAGGCGATGAGGATATTATCAGGGATGCGGTCTTTCAAGCGTATGATATCCGCCGTGATCATCGTGATTTCAGCGAAAGAATGGATGAATTCGACCGTCTGCGAAAAGAATATCCGCGCCGTCGTGAATTCCAGACTTTCACGGTTAAAACAGACGCATCGGATGCGGTCAAGAAAAAACTTGCCGGATTGGGATTCAAGCTTGCATAAGCGGTAATGCCGTTTGCGTAAGGGCGAGCATGTGAGCCTGTCAAATATGAAAGGGGACTGCCGTTATGGCAGTCCCCTTGTTTTTGTGGAAAACTGGCGTTCATAGGGATTTTGTTGCAGAACAGCATGTTACAGTGATATTGAGGCATTGGCATGTCATTTGCACTTTGTTTCTATGAAAAACTATACGTTTTTTGTTTCACTAAAATGAAAGGATATCTCATGAGCGATAAAGCCGCAAACACAGCCCCTGAGACAAAAAAATTCAAGGCCGAGGTCAAACAGGTCCTCGATATCGTTATCAACTCTCTCTATACGCACCGTGAGATTTTCATCCGTGAGCTCATTTCCAATGCCTCGGATGCGCTCGAAAAAATGCGTCATGAGGCACTGACACTTGATAATTATACCGATAAGGATAACGATCTCGAGATCAGAATTTCCTGCGATAAGGAAGCCCACGAGATCACAATCACCGATACCGGTATTGGCATGGCTCACGACGAGCTTACAAACAATCTCGGTACGATAGCACGTTCCGGAACGCGAGAGTTTATCGAGAACCTTAAAGACCGTGATACGCTCAATGCCGATATGATCGGTAAATTCGGCGTGGGATTCTATTCGGCGTTTATGGTGGCCACAGAGGTGCGCGTGAAGACACGTTCCTACCGACCAAATGCCTCCGGTTACGAGTGGGTGAGCGACGGCAGCGGCGAGTATACGATAACCAAGATGGATGACCTTCCCCGCGGAACCTCGATCACTCTTTCCCTCAAGGATGACGCCCGTGAATATGAGGAAGAGGAAACTGTAAAGAATACGATCAAGAAATACTCCAATTTCGTATCTTTTCCCATCAATGTCGGCGAAGAAAAGGTCAATACTGTCGAGGCTGTCTGGCTGAAATCACCGAGTGAGGTTGCTGACGAGGATTACACCGATTTCTACAAGTTCATTGCCAATGCTGTTGATGAGCCACTTTCGCACCTGCATATGAGTGCGGATGCCCCTATACAGCTTTCGGCACTGCTTTATCTGCCCGCCATGAATTTCGAACAGTTCGGCCTTATGAAAATGAAACCGTCAGTGAGCCTTTACTGCCGCAAAGTTCTTATCGAGCAGAACACCGACAAACTGCTCCCCGAGTATATGCGGTTTATCACCGGTGTTGTCGATTCCGCCGACCTTCCGCTCAACATTTCCCGCGAGACGCTTCAGGATAACCTCGTATTCCGCAAAATGGGTAAATTCCTCACAAAGCGTGTCATACGCCATCTCGCTGATCTCGCCAAGAACGACACCGATAAATACAAAACTGTCTGGGAGCATTTCGGTCTTTTCATCAAGGAGGGTGTCGGCAGCGATTTCGAGAACCGTAATGATCTCGCAAAACTCCTTCGTTTCCGTTCCAGCAGGTTTGACGATGACACTCCGGTTTCTTTCGATGACTATATCGAAAGGATGGGAGAGGAGCAGAAGGATATTTATTACCTCAACGGGCGGAATCGCGAAGAGATCGAGAACGGTCCCTATCTCAAGGCATTCAAGGAGCAGGGGATCGAGGTATTGTATCTCTATGAGGCTGCGGACGATTTTGTGCTGACCTCGCTCAATGAATTCGACGGCAAGAAGCTTGTCAGCGCCGATGCCGCGGATATCGATCTGCCGGAGTCAGAGAGCGCGGAGAAGAAAGAAAGAACGATTTCAGAAGAGGATGTCAAAAATCTCGGCGAATGGATGAAAGAGACTATCGGCGAACGTGTCACCGAGGTCCGTGAATCGAAACGCGCCATCGACCGTCCGGCAATCATAGTCAATCCCGATGATACCATGACCACGACCATGAGGCGGGTCATGAAAGCCGCAGGCCGTGATTATTATGCCCAAGGCGAGAGAATCCTCGAGATCAAACCCGATCATCCGCTTATCTCCAGGCTTAAGGAGCTTCGGGACGGCGACGCTGACAAGGGATTTTTACAGTCGTGCGTACTCCAGATTTTCGATAATGCCCTTGCCGAGGCCGGTCTGCTCGATGATCCCCGCGACATGGTGGAAAGAGTTTACGATATCATGGGCAAGGCGCTGGATAAAAGCTGAAAAAGTATCTCAGTGTGAAAATGAAAAGGGCGGCTCGCTTGAGTCGCCCTTTTTGATGCAGGATCAATGTTTTTTTACTCTTTCCTCGGGCCGTAGACCACATCATCCACGCCAAACTCAAGAGCGCCGAGATCGGGAGCCTTTCCCGTGAAACCGTCATTGATGTTGGGCAGAACGCAGCCCGCATCGATAGCGTTGGCGCCTTTTTTCAGGTGGAAATCGAGATCTTTGGCAAAATACAGTGTCTCCGGTTTCGTGTGATCGAGAATCGGCACATCCCTGAAAATGTCATAATCGACATCGATGCCGTGCTTTTCGAATCCGGTTGCATCGGAGAATGCTTTCAGGCTGTCCCATTCGCCGCCTGTAGTGTCTTTCAACTCGTAATCACGGCCGTCACGTGCTTGTTTCCAGACAAAATTGGGCTTGTCGGTTTTGTTTGTGCGCCAGCCGTTGTAGTCGAAAGAGGTGTAGCTTGTGTAGGTGGTATTCCTGAAAATGCCGGTATTGGGCATATCGGTGCCGACAAAAAGGTTGTTTCTGCAATGGACATTGGAGAATGGGGGATTGCGCCATTCTCCGATCAGAGTATTGTGCAGAACATAAATACCCGCGGGATAGATGTTGAACTTGAAAAAACTCCCAGCCGGGACGTTGTATATGATATTCCTTATGAAATAGGCCGGGCCACCGAAGATGGGCTGTGCCGAAAGACCCTGCTGGCCTGAATTGATTCCGCGATTGTTGAAGACACGGATGTTATGTGTGCTGCTGTCCGCCTCGATGATATCGTCGGCCATCGCATGGATTTCATTGTTGTAGAAATCGTTGGAGCAAGCTTTCCAGTCGTCACGGTGCGCCTCGCCTTGTTCGGTGATATCGATGCCGTCGTGGAAATAGGCGATGTAATTATGGCAGACCGCGTGGCCCTGACCGTTGATATCGATAGCGATGAATGACTTGAGATCGGACAGGCCGACATTGTGCCTTTTCCAGAGTCCTGTCCAGCCGCGAAGAATATCCTGCCTTTCCCGGCCCAGGATAACATTGTCGGCGATATAGAAATTACGGCTGCCGGGAAACTGGGCATTGAGAGCACAGCCAACGTTCTCGAAACGGCAGTTGCGGATAACGAGGCCGTCGCAGCCCTCGGTGTAGCGGAGTCCGGCAAGAACACCAATCTCGCAGTTCTTGATCGTCAAGCCCTCGATATGGATATTATCGGCGAACATGACATCGAAAAGGCGATAAACACCGCCGCCGTCGAGAACAACCTCACCATCGCCCGCTGCCCGAATGACAATAGGCTGATCGGGCGTGCCGCTTTTTGTCAGCTGATAACAGCCATGAAAATGCATCCACAACGGCTCGTAATAACGGAGGCGTTCAGATTTGTAGGCGCCGGCATGAACGAGAATGATATCGCCCGGTTCGATGTCTGCCGGCTGCCAGAGGCCGCGTCCCGGCCCATAAAATGCGTGCATTATGCCAGTAAAGGCGGGCTGTTCCATTTCACCCTTGTAATCGGGCGGGTAGACATGCCTGACACGACCGCTTGCCGAGGCTTTTGGTTCGTTCCGAGTTGTGACCAACATGGTCCTTACCGCTGTTCCCTCAACACCATCAGGGTCGTTAAGGGTGAACCGGCATTCATAGGTCGTTCCCGGTGTGAGACCGAAAATACTTCCGGCAAACATGTTGGGGGCAAGGTAATGGATACCTGCCGCATCATAGAAAATCTGCTCGTTCTGAAGCCTGAGCAGGGGAAGGCCCTTTTTCCATGAGCCGCTGCCCTCCTCACGGTATTCAACATTGACCGAGGCGCTTCTGTTGTCGTCGCCATCGATATACCATTCGAAACCGGCGCAGAGCAAAGTCGGCGGTTCAACGACAAAACGGCCGGCAGTTACATTGTCCTGTGCCGATGCCAGTGTGGAAATGATGAGCGCTGTCGCCATGATTGCCGATACCGATGCTTTTCTCAGAATTTTCGTAATGTTTTTCATTGTGCTCTCCCATGTATACCGCTGATTGGATTGCCTCTTATTTGCCGTAATGCATGTCTGCGAAATCGAGATAACAATCCCAGTCATACTCGGTGACATTGTGCTTGCCGGGCCGGATATGGTAGCCGATGTGATTCATTATCGGATTTTTAACAGCGGGCATCTTTTCGGTATCGATGCCTTTGAGGGCGAAAAGGTGATAGACCGGTGACGCGTAATATGCCGAAAGGAACTCGCCTTTGGGATCTGCCCAACTGTCTTCTTCGGCACTGGCAACATAAACAGGCCGTGGTGCCATGAGCGAGATAAGCATGT
Organism: Candidatus Latescibacterota bacterium; assembly: GCA_963668435.2. Taxonomy (GTDB): domain Bacteria; phylum Latescibacterota; class Latescibacteria; order Latescibacterales; family Latescibacteraceae. The sequence continues at coordinate 317,412 of CAXXSC010000008.1, read as the reverse complement.
GCTGGTCGACCGGGATTTCATTCTCATTATTATTGTAGCGGAGGAAATTGTCGCAGAACCAATGCGGGAAACTAGAATTTATCTTCCAAACCGTTTCACCGATAGCACGTCGCGAAAGGGCCGCACCGCCACAACCGGAATCATTGGAAATAACAATGGCGAAACGCTGATCCTCGGCGCCGCCCCAGAGAGATGTTTTCCCGAGGCGGGAATGTCCCATCAGCGCGACCTTGCCGTGGTCGATATCCGTATCTGTCTCAAAATAGTCCATGATCCGGGAGAGCCCCCATGCCCAGCTTGCGATCGAACCCCAGCTCTCGGCTGTGATATTCTTGTCAGCAAAAAGCTGGTGTATGCCGTTCTTGAAACCATCGTCATAATCAGGATCTATGTCACCGTAATACATGGTAGCCAGGGCATAGCCACGTCCGATGACCCGTTCGATTTGCCAGCGTGAGACACTCATGCCGCGGTTTTCCTCGCGGGCTTTATGATCTGCGATACCGGATTTTGTATTGTTGCGAACCCATGATCCTGTCACGGGAACTGCTGGATCGTTGCTGACTGTATGGTTGCCGCTGAAATTGAGACCGACAAAGGCCGGGACAGGTTTCGCGGCATTTTTCGGAAGGAATATCAGAAGTTCCAGGGGAACCGATACGCCGTTTCGCGAAAGCGTTATGGTGACCTCTTTACGGATCGCTTTTCCTCCGAGGGCGTTTTCATCGAGAGACTGTACTGTATACGAGGCTGACACCGTTTCTTCAGGGAGTCTGCCATAGACCTCTTTGCGGAAAAGCTCCAGTATTTCCGGGCGGCGTTTGTACTTCCATAAGGCGCTGTCGCGTATGGGCATTCCGGTTTCCGAAAGGAGCGGGTCGGGCAGTGTGTAGGCGGGAATCTTCGATTCATCATAGTTCGCTTCCTGCGATAAAGCGTTCAGCGCAAATACATTGAGACCGATAATCAACGGGATGAGGCTTTTTTTCATTCTTGACAGCATGTTGTTCTCCGTGTGAAATGTTCGTGTTACCCAATATTTACGCAGACTTGCGGTCCGAGTCAAGATAAGTTTGAAAATAAAAATAATTCTTTGTATGATTTCCTGGTTTTTCTATTCACACCAAAGTTCGTCTATTTCTGCATTGACATTTACTGTCCGGAAGGTGTTATTTAAGGGCAACCACAACTTTCTCAAAGACTCGGAATATCCAGCCATGGTTTTCTTCGGATTTTTCATTCATTTCATGTTTCTCGTGGGACTGACCCTTGTCGCGCTATCAATAATGCGTATCCTCATGCTGACCTTCGATGAAAAAAATCCGAAAAATACAAAACAGCACAAACGTTTCATCCTCTTTCTGGTTGGGATTTTGATTGCGCTTGTCATCATGATGGTGGTAATCGGAATACTCAGTTACAAAGGCTGAGCATTCAATTCCCCTGTGTCACTTCCCCTTTATTCGCCTTTTCCCCAAAAAACTGAATTATTCAGCTTTCTCATGGCGTCTCAATTAATAAAGAAGCTTTAGAAACGCTGTAACATTTTCCATCTATTGCGGTATTATTAATTAAAAGCCACTGATAAACGGGCTCACAAGGGGAAAGAAAAATGAAAATTGCCGCGCTCTTAGTTACCGTATCGATCAGCTATCTCGGGCTGTATTATCTGGCCCTGACGTCGGTTAATATGCTTTTGGCGTCGATAGCGTAACATATATTTGTGTTCCCTTTTCTTAAGGCGCTCTTTCGGGCGCCTTTTTTTAAAAGAAAATCAATTCTAACATGGATTAAACAAAAAGACAATATTATATATAATATGAGGATGTAAAAGTGATCGATTACAGAATAGAACGAGTATATTGCTGAGAATTTGGATATTTTGTTCTTGATTTCATGTAAATGGTAAAAAATGAATCATTCTGTTTAAAGACCGTTGATTCAGTTCGGGATATTTTTCTGTCCTGCCGGCTTTTTTTATGAAAGGGTAATACTTCATGAATCGATTTGCGGTATTGCGCATTGTGTCGTTTATCCTGACACTATTCTGTGCAGGTGAGATCAGGGCACAGACGATTCATGGTGCAGGGGCGTCCTTTCCGTATCCGCTTTATTCCGAATGGGCTGTTCGATACCAGCAGGAGAGCGGAGTCAGGATAAACTACCAGCCTATCGGTTCCGGCGGCGGATTGGCACAGGTCAAAGTCAAGACTGTGGATTTTGGTGCTACGGATATTCCGCTAGAAAACAGCGAGCTCGATGAGGCCGGTCTTCTTCAGTTCCCGATGGTCCTGGGAGGTGTGACTCCCGTTGTCAACATCCGGGGGATTAAAGCGGGAGAATTACGCCTGACTCCTGAGCTTATTGTGCGCATTTTTCTCGGTGAGATCAAGAACTGGAATGACCCGGCAATCAGAAGAATCAATCCAGATTTAAAGCTACCATCAAGGATGATCACCGTTGTCCACCGCATAAACGGTTCCGGGACCACGTGGATTTTTACAAATTATCTGACAAAAGTTTCGGCGAAATGGTCGAAGCGAGTGGGTAGTGCTAAAGCTGTGGAATGGCCTGTCGGTATTGGTGGAAGGGGTAACGAGGGTGTGGCAAGCAACGTTCAGCGAACCAACGGGGCTATTGGATATGTCGAGTTCGCCTATGCTCTGCAGAACAGAATGACATGGACCATGATGAAAAACCGTTCCGGCAAATATGTGGCTCCCACGATGGAATCATTCCAGACCGCGGTTGCGAACGCCGACTGGAGTCACAGTCCGGGCTTTTATCTTGTTCTGACCAATCAGCCGGGCGCAAAGAGCTGGCCGATTACAGGTGCATCTTTTCTGCTCATCCGCAGAGAACAGAAGGATGCCGTCCGGGCAAAACGAATGCTCGATTATTTTGACTGGTGCTTTACATCTGGTGGTGGGATCGCTGAAAAACTCCACTATGTCCCTGTGCCCGATACCATTGTCAAATTCATAGAAAAAAGCTGGCGGGAGTGTCTTGTTTCCGATGGAAAGCCGGTCTGGTAGGTCAAAGTGTTGATTTATAACGTGGCCATTTTAAGGTCGCCTGGTATACACTGTGTTTGAAACTGGTTGTTATGTTTGGTCGTCAGAATATTGCGGATAGTGTTTTTCATAACAATCAGGACATATGCTGTGAGTGAATGTCGCATCAGAATGATTCTGGATATAATGCTCGACTTTTTCCCAGTAGCCAGCATCATCACGAATTTTTTTGCAGTGGGCGCAAATCGGCAGGATACCTTCGAGTTGTTTGACTTCATCAATTTTATTATTCAGCTCGTCAATTAGCTGTGCACTGAGGAGTTCAGCTTTTTTCCGCTTGGTCACATTTCTCAGAACCCCGTTGAGTTCGCTTATTTCTCCCTTTCCATTACGCTGCAGCTTGCTGTAGTCTTCAATCCATATGATTTCACCGTCTTGATCGATTATACGGTATTCCATCTGCCATTCATTGCCGTTTTTAATTGTCTCGGCAAGGTCTTTTGCTGCCTGCTCCTGATCGTCGGGATGGAGGATGTCAATGAAACTTGTTCCGATCAGGTCTTCGGCATTGTGCCCGTATCGTTCAATTTGCGGACTGATATAAAGGATTGTGCCATCAATAGCGTAGGAAATTGTGATATCATTCGTATTTTCAAGGATTTCACGGTATTTGCGCTCGCTGATGTCGAGTGCCTTTTTTGTTTTTTTCAGTTCAGCCTTAGCTATCCTTATGTCGCTGATATCCCGTATGAATTCAACTACACCGACAATTTCAGAGGTGTCCGGATTTTTCATTGGATAACTGTATACTTCACACCATTTTAATCCTTCATTCGTGTTGAACTTGACTTCTTTCATTTCTGTTTTGCCGCTTTTGATACATTTTGCTGACGGGCAGTCGTCACACGGGGCGTCATTTTGATGATAACACTCAAAACATCTTCTGCCTTCGATGAATTCCTCATTTGCATACCATTTGCGAACCGTGTCATTTGCAAGGATGATATTCATTTCCGAGTCCAGCACACTGATACCATCCTGTATACTGACAAAAATGCTGGATAGCAAGCGTTCGCTGTCTTTCAATGCTTTTTCCGCACGTTTACGTTCGCTGATATCACGTGCTATACCCAATGTTCCGAGAAAATTCTGCGATCCGGCAACATTGCCCCGATAGAACCCCTCGGAGGTAAACAGCATGGACGCGCATGATTCTATTTCTTTGGATCGAACATCAAAATCCATTTCGCTGCTGTTTGCGTCAATGAAGCGTGCCTCGAGGTTTCGTGTGCCACGTTTTCCGCTTCGACGCTCGTTCAGGCGGTGTATCGCTTTATATCTGTCATCAGGGTGGATCAGGTCGAGAATATTTCTTCCCCGGAGTTCATGTGGGGCATATCCGTAGATTTTTATTGTGTCACTTATAAATACTATGTTTCCATCGACATCGAGCTGATACATGATGTCCGGGATGTGGTTGATCATGAAATCGTATTTTTTCTTGGCTATCTGCAGCCTGTCAACATTTTTTTTCAAATGGGTAATATTCTTGTTCAGTTCCTCGATTTGGGTTTCGAGCTGTTCAGTCATTGTTTTCATTAACATCTTCCCATTGTGAAAACACATTAGTTTTCAGGTAAAGAAAAATATGGCAATAAAGTAATAGTTATATTGTAATGCTGTAGGTTTTTAAACGCACTTAATTTTTAAAGCTAACTTCATGCCAAATAATGAGCGCAGCGATAACACATTGAATGTCAACATATAAAGTTAATCGAAGAATTATTCTGTGTTGATGATACTGATTATCAAACGGCTTTTTGTCATGTTGGCTGACATGATGTCAGCTGTGGTTGCTTCATGTAAAATTGCGTGTTTCTGTTTGGTTGATGGCTTCGCCAAAGATGATTTTAACAGTTTCGCTTCATTTCATGAGAGAATAGCCTATATTGTTAAAAGGAAGTGTGAGCGTTAGAATTGCCGTTGGTGTGTTTCACCCCAAAAACATTCCTGTCAGTGAAAGGATAAAGTCATATGAAGTTCCTTCCGAAACTCGCCCTTTACAGCAGCATGTTTGTCTTGGTAATTGCCATTTTCCTGTCATATCTGGACAAGAATTTCATATCAGGCCCCAATGGCTGGCTGGATCTTTCCGAGGTGCTTGCAATTCTGTCGATTGCACTGAAATATGTTTATGATAAAAGAGAGTTTATGTAAACCGTTCTCATCGGAAGTCATGTGGATATTTGTGTAGGTTCTTCTAGGCGCGATCTGGCTTGATTATGGGGAACCGGATGGTAGTGGCGGCGGATAAGATCACTGAAGATGTGAGACGATTGGATCAATAAAAGCCGGCCTCTTTATTCTCGGTCGGCTTTTTCAGGATTATATCTTAGTAAGTGTTCCTTGTCGTTAGCTATATGTCCTCGATTTTTCTTCCCGTTGCCGTTTCGATTATTTTGACAAAATCAGCCGCGACCGAAGGATTGCTGTCGATGACATTCCGTGTTTCTCCGGGATCGTTGACGATGTTGAAAAGGGCGGGGCCGTGACCTGGATTTTTGCCGCGAAAATTCCGATGAAAATGCCATTTGTCGGTATGGACTGAGGCAAAATTGCCGTAACCGCTCACTGTATAGTCACGCAGTTTCTGAATATTACCCTCGACAAGGTCCCACATGTTGCTTCCGGTCATGCCGCTGTGACCCTCGACACCGAGCATTGCGAGGCATGAGGGCATAAAATCCATGTGGCTGACAAACTGGCTGACACGTTTACCCTCCGTGCTCTTGTCCGGATGCCGGATTATAAGCGGAATCCGTGTCAGGCACGATTTCATGTTCGAGGCCTGTTTCTGGACACAGCCGTCCTCGCCGAGGTGAGTGCCGTGATCGGTGCTGAACAGGATGATGGTGTTATCCCAGAGACCGAGGGCTTTCACCTTGTCGATCAGTTTGCCTATCCAGAGATCGCTGAATGTTACCTCTGCAGCGTAGAGATCGCGGATCGCCGGATAATCTTCCTCGCGAATATCCTCGTTTCTGACACCGTAACCGAAAATATAGCGGTCAACGGGGTATTTTTTTCGGTACATTTTCTGGAATCGCGGCGGTGCGTCCCATGGCTCGTGAGGATCGAACATGTCGAGAAAGAGCATAAACGGACCGTCGTTATCCTTGTTCTCCTCCAGCCAGCGCATGCCCTCCATGCAGGTTTGAGCGCAGAAATAATCGCTCTCGCTTTTACGGTCTTTCGTGTTCAGGACATACTGGCGGATACGCTCCCTGTAATAGTCATTGATAAGGTGAGGCGGCACGTGATCATCCGGATTGACTGAGTTTTTCGGGCCGGCAACATAGGCGTCCGACTCCTGGCCCCGTATCCATCTGAAACTTGAAAAGCCCCGGTGAAAATTCATGTTCTCTTTGAAGTGATGGAATGTGTCGACAAGGAAACCTGTCGTGAAATCAGCTTTCCCGAGGACCTGTGCCAGTGTCACATCATCTTTGTCAAGCGGATGCCACCAGCCGCGCGTGTCGGTGAGAACTGATTTTCCGGTATGGATAACCCGACGTGCAGGGATAGTGGGAAGGCCGTCGGTATAGCAGTTCTCGAAATAGACACCGCTTTCCGCAAGTTTTTCGAGGTTCGGGGTCTTAATGCGTCCGCTACTGTTGAAACTGAGATGATCCCAGCGCCAGGTATCCGCGATGATGAAAATGAGGTTGAGGCCGTTTGATTTTGATACAGAGAGAGAGTCGGGGAGCTTTTCGGTTGTCAGGGGACCGGTGAATTCCGGTCTTTTCTGAGCTGACACATTTTTACCGGCGGCTGTTCCCGCACCTGCCGCCGCTACTGAGGATATGAACTTTCGTCGCGAAACTTCCCGCTGATTCATGACTCCTCCTTTTAAAAAGCGGAGAGATCCTGCGCTGTTAGAGATTTGTACGGATGCATCGCATCCGAGCGCCTTACCTTTAGTCGCCTCTCAATCTCCTGCACAGGAGCCTCTCCGCTCAATAGCAGTGTGTCTATGTCTGGAACCGTTTTATATCAATAGCCGCGTTCCGTGAAAAGTGCCCGCATCTGTGTGTTATGCTCGTCTGACCATTTCAGCGCGCCATTGCAGTAGATAGCCGGGGTGCTGCCCGTGCGGCGAATCATTTCGAGCGCAAGCTCCACACTCATGACCCAAAGTGTGGCTGTGGCCATGCTGCCGGAGGTCGGGCAGATTTTCTTGTCCATACCGGGGACGGCAAAAAGACCATAGGTGTCATATCCGCGTCCGGCATGAACCATGGTTTCTTTGGATACCGTGGGGCCTTCAGGCACTTTGAAATCTCTTGTGATCGGGCCGATGGATGCGACACGCATGCCTTTTTCCTTCACGATCTTGAGATTCTTGAGGTCGACCTCGTCATTGGGCGCATATGTGCCGAAAATGCAGCAGTCTTTAGATGTGCCGTTATCCATCCTGCCGTCGGAAAGCCCCTGTGCGAACATGAAACCGCCGCGCCTGCCGACCGCCTCACCTGCCAGCGAGGGGTAATAACGGCTGTAGAAATAGACCTTACCGCCAGCAAGAAGTGTGTCGACAGCCATCGAGGCCATTTTCCTGAGATTGCCGATCTCACCTTCGATACGGGCAAGCTGCCTGATGATCGTATCGAAATAATCATCCATGAGCGGCTGGTCAAGATTGATCCAGGGGACATTATCACCTTTGAGTTTCGGCTCATCGCCCTCGATTTCGATCTTTTTGCCTTTGCGGGCAAGTATACGCATTGCATCGGCAACCATCATCCAGAGGATCGTGCCGTTAAGCGGACCTGATTCCGGGCCCATCATCGCGTTTGAACCGGGTATTTTCACCTGTGCGCCGATGTGGTCTGTCGGTGTGTCGATCCAGATGTCGGCATGAGGTCTGATTTTGTTCTTGGCGATAGATTCCTTGATGAGGTCATGACGGGGAACATCGCCGCCCCAGGGGCAGGATCCACCTATCACGAAAAAGTCACGTTTGCCAAGTTCCTCGACATAACCGGCAGGCCAGGGGAAATTGGCGAGTACGAGATCGCCCTTCTTCGCCTTTTTGGAATCAAAGCCGGGAACGAGAAATGCCGGTTTGCCATTCCTGTCAGGGAAAAGGTCGGAGGAATTTGTGTGACCGAGATCCCAGCAGCTCCAGACCTGACGGCCTTCTTCGACCGCGCGGGCGATAGCGTAAGCGCCCTCCATAATGTTTTCCATCTGGTTTGCGCGGACCCATTTAAGCATTTCGGTAACACGCTTAACATAGCTGAGCGAAAGGGAACCGTCTGCGGCAGCGGCACCACTGCACTGATGGCAACTCTGAGCAAAGGCCGATGCCTGGCCAAGCATACCACTCATTCCTGCAAGCCCAAGCGGGATAAGGCGTAATGTATCGCGACGTTTCATGTTAGAGCCTCCTGAAAAGCAACGAGCAGTTAATTTTTGTGCCCGTGGTTAAGAATTCTTAGACCTAATGTAGGCATCTATACCGAGAATAGCAAGTGAATCACGATATAGTATATCAGTTATTACTTCTTCGGGTACAATCGGAAGTCCTGTGCCTTTTATAATATCATTAATATTTTCAATACCTTTAAGGGATTCAGAGGGCTTTGTGAATGGGAAGTCACTGCCGAAGAAAACTTTTTTAGAAGTACCGTATTCGACAAGAATCCGCATTGTATTATAGAACTGCCATGGACGATAATACAGTGCTGACAGGTCGGCATAGACATTGGGCTGACGGCGGATGATCGTTGTTGTTTCATCGCACCAGGGATGGCCCATGTGGGCGATAATGATTTTCAGGTCTGGATATCGCATAGCTACTTCATCGATATGGATAGGACGGGCATATTCCAGTGGAAAATCATTGGTGAATGTTGCCGACATGTGGGTTACAATCGGAAGGTTGTGTTTCTCGGCGTACTCGTAAATCTTCAAATAGCCTTCGTCGAGCGGGTGCAGTCCCTGATAGATGGGGCCAAGTTTGATGCCTTTTGCGCCGAGATCGTGATGAGTCCTTTCGAGTTCGTCCATGAAACCGTCCTCGGCAGGATTGACACTTGTAAAAAATATAAGACGTTCCGGGGCGAGATCGACCTGTGCCCTGACTGTGTCATTTGAAACATTGATTCCCGCTGAGCGGAGTCCGAAAACGACAGATACATCACAGGCGGAGGTTTCCTCGAGATGCTGCTCACTGGTCATGTGAAACCTTGCCATGACACCACCGGCGTTCTCCGCGCTCGAGACTGACTCGTTGCTGATTTCTTCGTCAGTCCAGAAGTGTGTATGGATATCGATAGTCATGATGCTACCCTTTATCACTATTTTATGTTTTGTCAATGGAAAATAGCTGTAATTAAATCAATATGCAAGTGTCTATCATGCAATAACACATTTATTTTTCTAATGATAGATTGTGTTAAAAGAAGATTATAGCAATAAACTGGACGGGCTATTGTCGATGGTACGGCTGGCTTTCAGTTGTTTGATTTTTTATTTCTAATCCGCCTTGTTTTGCCTCTTTGCCGCTGTCCTTTCCGTAGTTTCTTTCCGGGCTAATGTTTTGTGTGTAACCAATAATAAAAACGGGAGCATAAAGGCTCCCGTTCTGGATTGTTGCGTTGAAAGCCGGAATGTTATTCAATAATTAAAGCATGTTCGCCAGTGGGGAATGTGGCAGTCAAAAAGCCGTTGCTGTCATAGCCATATTTCATAGATTCGCCGTCAATGGTGACTGTTTTGGGATTGACGTCTACTGAAAATTTGATTTCGGATTCCTTGGCGAGGTAGTATGTAATTGTATTTCCACTAAGCTCGACTGTGATCGGTTCATCAGACATGATCAGTGGTTTTTCATCCTGCCAAGCCGATTTTACTCCGGCCATGAAAATAGTTCCATTTTGTAATGCTGTTACCAGCGCGTCGGACTTAATGGTATCAAAGGTATAAACTTGTCCGGGATTTTTCGGAAAAGCGGTATAAGTTTCACCTGAACGGCAGATGACAGCCTCTTCGGTCTCCTCTGTTTGAAGCGCCGCAAGGAACTCGCTGTCTGTTGTAATGAGGTTTGCCAAGAGAAGGGGCTTGCCATTTGTTCGGGCGTTGAGACTGAGATAGCCGCGGCGGTATAGCGGTTTCTGATCGTAATCCCGGAAAAAATGCGGCATTTCCACAGCCTCTGCACGGACATTATCAGGATATAAGTGCCTGAAAATCAGTTTGATACCATCTTTTGTCACTGACGAGCTTTTTTCACCGGTGAGAATGTCTTTCAGATAGCGTGTCTGGAATATAGCACTGACATCGATGTCCGTTTTGCCCGGTGTAACCGTGTCGAGCATGAGGAGTGTCCTCGGTTTGAGGTAAAGGACATTTCTCCTGATGCTTTCGGCTTTGCCCCAGTATAGTTTTCCAATATCGCCCGATGTGAAAGCCGCAAAACTGCCGTCGAGGAAATGGTCGACAAATGCATGGTCGTCGAAGCCGTCGATGAAATCGAACGGATCACCTGTCCTCTGGCCGTTGCCGTTGCCATCGATGAGGATTGTCGAGTGACCGACCGGTGCCGTGTAATGAGTCTCATACATGGGATCGTCATAATAGGCGCTGCCTGTATGCTCACCCATAAAAACCTGCCCCTTGTCGGCAAGCCAAAAACCTCCCTGGTCAAGATGCTGATGATTGTAAAATGCGCCAGTCCTGAGCACAAAAACGAAATCGTCGGGCTCCCAGCCGCCCCTGAAGACCGTTGAGCCGATGTCTCTGAACAATCTGACCGGATTTTCGTCCAAGGGCTCTTTCGCCGTAACCGAACCTGTGTCGTAAATGAGGTCCTCAAGAGTCGGCGTTTCGATCAGCTCGGCAAGTTTCTTTTCGCCGTCAGGAATCCTGCCTTCGTGATTTTTCGATTTCGATTCTGCGCTGGTGGTCCAGTAATACCATGCCAATGTAGGATCGCGGTATTTTTCGAGCAGCCATGCCCAGGCATTCATCGGCTGGACCGCATTGCTGGAATCTCCGAAATAATAAACTTCGCGTTTTCGAGGTGATCCGGCCCAAATCAGCTCGTCATAAACACCGTCGAGACGTGCGGAGAGGTCGACCTTAAATACGTTTTCCAGCGCTGTGAGCCCTTTTGACCATGAGCGTGATGAGTAGGCGTAATAGCCGTAGCCCTCGCCATATCCGCCGTCAGAGCCGATGGCGTGCTGGACAAGGGCGTTGATTTTGAGGATGGCGCCGGTGAGACAGGGCTCCATTACAGACGTTTCGGAGCTTTCGCCGTAGATCGCGGCCAGGCTTGTCAGCGAGCCGCCCATGATGGCCGCCAGCCAGTTCGAGGTGTTGCTTGTGACCATGTTGGCCTCGACGTAGGTCCGCTGTGTCGGGCGTATATAGTTGTTTAAAAAGGCTGTCCGTATAAGGTCGCGCTCTGCATCATCGAGAAGCTCGTGGACGAGATCGTAGCTGAATGCAAAATCCATGGCCATGTCGCCAATGAAAAGGTATGAGTACCGTCCGCGTTTCAGCATCCATGGGTGATTCCAGTTAGGGAATTCTGCGAATCTCAGGAGGACATTTTTCGCATATTCTCCGGCTTCACGATCATCGAGAAGCGAATAGGCGAGGGCGTTGTGCCGTGCGGATTCACCAACATAGCGGACACGTTTGAGCGACCAGCTGTGACGGGTGATCAGCCAGTCCTCGTCAGGAAACTGGTCGAAATCGTATACCATGAATTCGAGAGGATAGTCGGTACGCCATTTTTCGGCTGCAGCGGACAATTCATTGGCTAAAGCTTTGCAGTCGTTGCCGAGCCGGGCGGCGATCTCTTTCCGTTTTTCCTCGTCGAAACGGAGACGGGGGTGTCCTGAGGCTTTTGCGTCTGGCTCGATGTAAACGGTGAATTCTGTGTCTGCCTGGATTTCCTTGCTCTTTTCCGCTGTCAGGGTGCCGTGGTAAAGGCCGGGATCATAATTGAGCTTGAAACCTTCCAGTTTCCAGAATTGTCCATTCTTACGCAAAGAAACTGTACGGAGAGGTTTGTCGCGGTCTGTGAATGCCGCAAGGATAAGTGTCACACGGTCGGCATCGAGAGCCCATTGTCCTTCTATATCGAGCCGATCGCCTTTCTTGTAGTGTCTGTCCGGGATGTATTGCGGCCATTCGGGAAGCTTGTGCATAGTGGGGGTGCTGAACGCAAAAGGGATTTCGCGCGAGGCTTTGATTGAGACGTCGTCAAAGCCGAACCATATCGGCATGTCTGGATCGGCATCGGGCACTTTGACGAGAACAGCTATGCCATTGCATTTCAGTTGGGCGAGTCCCGCAAGACGGCTGTTTTGTGCGATGATTTCACTCCAGTCGGCTGTAAACGCCTCCCAACTGTTGTTATCTGGATTCGGCACGGTGATATCGGCTTTCCCAAGATCGCCAAGTGCGATACGGAGCTTGATAAACTCAGGCTGAAGGTGTGTTTTTATATAATAACTGAAAGATATCGAGGAAGACGGTGTCAGGAATAAATCCAGTTTTTTCTGGGTGCCGGTGTAGGTGTCGATATTCGCGTAGGGCTTTACATACTGGACAATCGAAATATTGGAATCACCTGCGACAAGTTCACCCGCATAGAAATTGTCGTCGTAAGCTGTGTCCTGCCAGAGAGGGTAGGAGGCCCATGCGGATACTTCACGGCTCTCGAAATCCTGGTGGTAGCTCCACGGTTCAAGGCATGTGTCGGCTGTGGATGTGCCGGCAGCAAAAAATGAGGCGACTGCCGAAAATAAAACTGCGATTTTGCATGGTATCATGATTTGCCCCTTGTTAATTAGTTTCTATCAATTAACATTCAAATTACATATATCGTATTAAAACTAAAAGTAGTGCCGGATGACAATGCTTATTTTTTCTTTGTGTTGTTAAAAAAAACTGCAAATCCCTTAACAATTAACTTGTATTGACCACGTATCTTGAGTATCTTAAGCGCCATGAAGAATACGCCTTCCATACATGGTGTCCTGCCGGTACTGCATATGCCGTACAATGCGGACTATACCATTGATTATGATACGCTTGCCCGCGAGGTCGATTTCGTTTTCGATGCCGGTGCCGATGGTGTAACTCTCGCCTTGGCCTCGGAGCTTCTGCGGCTCACTCACGATGAGCGTATGCAGCTTTCAAAAGAGCTGCCGAAGATGATCAATGGCCGCGGGACATTTATCATGTCAGTCGGTGCCGACAGTACATTCGAGGCTCTTGCCTATGCGCAGGCCGCGGAATGTTCCGGTGCAGATGCTGTAATGGCTGTGCCGCCGTTCACCGTATCAGCCTCCGCCGCCGAGAAATTCGAGTATTTCCGAGAGATACACGATGCGATCTCGATTCCGGTTGTCGTACAGGATGCAAGCGGTTACATGGGTGGTCAGGCGATGTCGGCTGAGCTCCTCGCCAGAATGAGGCAGGATATGAGCGAGCGGATCTACTACAAGCCCGAGGGACTTCCTACAGGACCGATCCTTTCCGCACTGCAGGATCAACTTAATGCTGAAGGTGTCATTTTCGAAGGTAGCGGCGGGTTCCTCCTGATTGATTCCTTCCGCCGCGGAGTCGACGGCACCATGTCAGGTTCCGATCTTATCCACGGCATCGTGGAAATCTGGCGGGCTTTGGAACGTGGGGATGATAAGCGTGCCTATGAAGTTTATTTCCCACTTTCATCCATCGTCGTCTTCGAGTCACCAAACCTCGATACTTATCTCGCGATCGAAAAGCACCTTCTTGTCAAACAGGGTGTTTTCAAGAATACCCTTGTCAGGAAGCCGGTTGCGTTCGAGCTCGATCCTCATACCCGTGACGAGATAGACCGTCTTTTCGATATTTATCAGTCTGTCCTCTGATCTGATCCGTATTTCTCCGATTAATCAATTTCACATGTTGTTTTCATTTCCGTCCGTTGTATATTTGGCGAATGACATTCAATCGAAAATTATCACTACCATATACCATTCCATTCGGAGGCTCCAATGAATAAAGGTGTTGCCCTCGTTCTATCATTTCTCACTGTCTGTTCTGTTGCAGAATCTCAGGAGCAGCAACAAACAGCGCGACAGATCAAATATCCCGTACAGTACTGGGGCGATACCGAGCTCTATCTCGACAAACAGCACGAAGAAATGCTTGCACATGTCGAAAATATACTTGCTGTCAATCCTCCGCAGATTCCCGAACCCCTGGTGCGGAAATCTGCGCTGTATTTGGTCGACGCCGTTCTGCATGATGTGAAAGCGCCGGAACGTCCCTCTGTACAGGCTTTTCACCACCGCCGCATGGAGGCCGTGCTTAAGGAATTGGAAACGACGAAAGTGACCGATGGTGCTGTGATCTGGAAACTCTATGATCTCGGTTTCATCGTACGGACAAAATCGGTGACACTTGCGTTTGATTTCATTCGGGGGCATTCCTCCAAGGTCGAGGAATTCGCAATCGCTGACGATCTCGCCCAAAAAATCGCCGACCAGTGCGATATTCTGTTTATCAGCCACCTTCATGGAGATCATGCCGACGAGGTGATTGCCGGTATGTTTCTCGATGCCGGTAAGAAGGTGATTGCACCGGAGAATTTATGGGAAGACCAGCCGATCCACGAAAGGCTCACCTTTCTCGAACGTGCTGCCGATACAGTTCACGATGTTGAACTCACTGATGGTAAAAAGCTGGATGTTGTCGTTTTTCCGGGGCATCAGGGTGATCTTTTAAATAATGTGTCGCTTGTTACAACTCCCGAAGGTATGGGATTCTGCCAGACCGGCGATCAGGCGAACGACGGCGATTTTGCGTGGATAGACGAGGCGGGGAAGAATTACCGTGTCGATGTGCTGATGCCCAACTGTTGGACAACCGACATGCCACGCCTTGCAGAGGGGCTCGATCCAGTACTTGTAATTCCCGGTCACGAGAACGAACTGGGGCATACGATCGATCATCGTGAGCCTTACTGGCTGACATATTATCGTTTTCCGTCCGATAAATATCCATTGCTCCTCATGACTTGGGGCGAGTCGTACCGTTACCGTCCGTAACGGCAAAAAAATGTACAGAACAGATTATTGGTTGTCATCCCAGTGATCTGTTCTGTACATAGGCGTTATGCTTTTTTATTTCGATTCATACTGCTTATGATTATTCCCCGTTTTCTTCCTCTAAGACCGGAAGCGGCTCGAATGCTACTGATACAACATCGACAATGGGGATTTCAAGGATTTCTCCGTTGTTTTCGAACTTGATCGTATTCTCATCCCCGCCTTTATAAAGGCCATAGAGAATATCACCGTCAACAAGGACAATCTTGTCAGCCGTGAGCTCCTCGACTGGCTCTTCTTCAGGTTTCTCGACGACAACGTAGACTCTTTTTGCGCGGTCGTAACGGTAATACGTACCGTAATAATGCCAGTGCGGAACGCCCCCGATTTCGAGTCGGACTGCCAATCTCGGCAGCACGGTGATCCTTGCGCCAACAGGTGAGGCGACACGAACAAATCCAGGACCTGATCTTCGGTAGAAGATGCCTCCATGATAAAAATACGGCTTGTTTTTGACCATGACCCGGATATTATTCCCGGGAAGTCTGGGTGCCCGTCTTGTTTCATGATGCCGTGTGGGCCTTCTGCCTGCCATACTTACTGTTGAACAGCATGTCAAAATCATGATGCTGAGCAGCAGAAAAAACGGGAATCGCAATAATAGTTTCTTCATGGAGTTCATCATCCACCTCCTTTGAGTGTGTATTACTGGTGTTGGTTCTTTTCTCAAAACTTTTGATGTATGATCCGTGCAATGGGTTTAAGAATAATCTTGTTGCTGTTGTCGTAGGGAAGTAGTTGGGACAATGCTGATCGAAGAAAGGGGAGAGGTGTTGTGATTCTATCGCTTCTTGATTATCCGTGCTTAATCTTTTGGGAGGGAATGCATATATTCCCATTCAATATTGTTTATGCGATGTGAATGGTACGTTTTTTACGGTTCACGAATCCTTCATTTTGGAGCTGTTCGACAATAGATAGACAGCGTTCCCGGTCGCCATTGGCACATGATTCGATTAACTGATCGACAGAAATACCGCCTTCAGAATTGGTCAGAAGTTTGAGGATAGCTCCGCGGATCTGGCGGTCCGAGCCTTCGAATTTCGACTGCCGGTTGTGATGAGCGCTGCGCCGTCCGGGATTTTTATGTTTTGCCTTGAGCATGACACCATAATCCATGAGGGCCGAATACCATCGGCGTGGATTATCGTGGTCCAGTGCCGCAGTCACGAGCGGCAGTATTTCCTTGTCGCTGACTGAGTCGTTGCCGGGAAAGAAATGGTGAATAAAAACAGTTCTGATATTCGTCTCGATATAGATAACCGGCTGGTTGAAAGCATAGGCGCAGATGGCGGCGGCAGTTGCCTGACCGATACCGGGAAGAGAAGACAGTTCCTCAATCGTGGCGGGCACTTTACCATCAAATTTCTCGGCAATGACATGCGCGGCCTTCATCAGAGACAGCGCCCGTCTGTTGTAGCCGAGGCCGCTCCATGCAGCGAGAACATCCTTTTTTTCGGCTGTATGCAATGCTTCCGCTGTCGGGAATGCCTCGATGAAAGCGGTGTATTTATCGATAACCCGACTGACTTGTGTCTGCTGGAGCATTATCTCCGACACGAGAATATGCCATGGATCGTCAGTTTCCCGCCAGGGAAGTTCTCGCTTGCTGTCGGTGTAATACGTGTAGACCTCGTCTCTGAATTTTTCGATTTTAGCGATATCAATATGCAACATATCCTGTTTGGTCCTTCCTTGGGTTTTCTTCTGCTGTTCCTTCTTGCGTCGTGACATCTTATACGGTATTTTAGCCAAAATGGTTTCATAACTCCGCGAAAAATGCGCCGTTATATGGCTTTTCATCTCCTGCTGATCAATAAAGGTTAACACATATAAACGAAAGAGCATCAGCCATGTCGGAAAACGTCTCAGCGAGCAGCAGCTCAGTTCATAACGAGCCGCTCGTGCCCAGGAACATTCTTCTTCCCTTCATTCTCCTGACCAGCTGTTTTGCCTGGTGGGGGCTCGCCAACAACATGACCGACACACTTCTTGCCGCGTTCAAGAAGATCATGAGCATGTCTGATTTCCAGACCTCATGGATTCAGCTGGCATTTTACGGTTCCTATTTCTGCCTGGCGTTCCCGGCGGCTATTTTCATCAAAAAGTTTACGTACAAATCGGGTGTGCTCCTCGGTTTGGGTATGTTCGTTATCGGTTCGCTGCTGTTTTATCCAGCCAGCAAGACAATGAACTATTTTCATTTCCTCGGCGCCCTGTATATCCTTGCAGGCGGTCTGTCCATCCTTGAAACATCAGCTAATCCATATATTATCGCCATGGGCCCGGACGAAACCGGTACACGGCGGCTCAATTTCGCCCAGTCGTTCAATCCTATCGGCTCGATTCTCGGTGTGGTGCTGAGTAAGCTTTTCATTCTCTCACACCTCAACTCGGCAAATGCCGAGGAACGTGCTCTCATGGGTGCCGAGCAACTTCAGAAAATCCAATCGGAAGAGCTTTCAGCAGTCATGGGGCCTTACGTTTCCGTGGCGCTGTTCCTTGCTGTTCTCTGGGTGATGATGGCTGTGATCAAGATGCCGAAATCCTCCGATTCCGGTGATGATCTCGATCTCGGGCCGACACTGAAACGCCTTATCTCGAACCGTCATTATGTTTGGGGTGTTGTGGCGCAGTTCTTCTATGTCGGGGCCCAGATTGGTGTCTGGTCGTTCACAATCCGTTATGTCATGCAGGAGCTTGGTGTCAATGAGGAACAGGCCGCGAGCTATTATCTCGCCGCGCTCATTCTGTTTACCGGGTCGCGTTTTGTCTGCACATGGTTGATGCGCTATATGACGCCGGGAACCCTGCTGACTATCCTTGCTTTCGGTGCTATGGCATGTACGCTCACCGTGATTTTTGTCGGCGGTGTGATTGGTGTTGCCGCTCTTGTCGGTATTTCGGGATGTATGTCGCTCATGTTCCCGACCATTTTCGGTCTCTCTGTCAGGGGGCTCGGTGCGGACACCAAGATCGGCGGATCCGGACTTATCATGGCTATTCTTGGCGGCGCTGTCATGACAACTGTCCAGGGACAGGTTTCTGATATTACAGGAAGCATCAATATGGCGTATTTCGTGCCGTTTGCCTGTTATGGGGTGATTGCCTACTATGGAGCGGTTGCCTGCCGCAAGGACCTTCCACCGGCATAAGCGAGTCCTGAGATTGAATATATCCTGCAGGCTCTCGTAGCCTGCAGGTTTTTTTTTATGATAATGCTGAAGCGGAAAGGTCATTGTTTTACCCGTGATGATAGAATAAATATGTTTGTTACCATCATGTAAGCGGGGCAAAATTTTGAAAGGTTAATAGACTGATCTTCAGAAATGAAGAGTAGCCAAATGTGCAAATATAAACAGGCTTCCGGCAGATATCATAGCTGAAAATTCCGTGGGGATTGCTTCAATGGCTCGTTTAAATAAACAGGCTGAAACCTGCCGGAAGTGTCCGCTTATGCACTGTGAGCTTTGTTGACTTTGAGCTAATATTTCCTTATATTATTAAACTTACTGTCAATCGATGTGTTCTGTCCTCCGATTTGTCAGTTGCGAGAGTGGCGGAATTGGCAGACGCGCCAGATTTAGGATCTGGTGAGTGCGCTCGTGGGGGTTCAAATCCCCCCTCTCGCACCATTTATAAGATTTTGTTATATCAGCAGATAAATACAACAATATAATAAAAGAAAGAGAGACATATGCCTGCCATCGAACTGAAGGAAAGCAGCGGCTGCACCAAGAAGTTCCATGTGGAGATCGAAGCCGAGCGAATTGAGGGGCAGATCAACGAAACGGTCAAAACTCTGAAGAAAGATGTTCAGATTCCCGGTTTCAGGAAAGGTAAAGCTCCCGAGAGCATGCTTCTCAAACGTTTTGGTTCGACAATTCGCCGCGAAGCGATCAGCGACCTTATCCCCGGTGTTCTCGACGAGCTGTTCAAGGCCGAAGGTGTCAAGCCGGTCAATGAGCCCGAGATTGACGATCTTGAGATGGATGAGTCTGGTCCGGTCAGCTTTACTGTTGCAATCGAGGAGGTTCCCGAAGTTGACGCCAGTGGTATGGAGGGTATCGTTGTCACCAAGGAAAACCGTAAGGTTACCGATGAAATAGTCGATAACGAAATCGAACGCATTCGCCGCATGTATGCCCGTCAGGAAGACGTGGATCGTCCGTTGGCAAAGGATGATATCGCTGTGATCAACCTGCAGAAGCTCGATGATTCCGGCGTTCCTATTGTTGGTGAGAAGCTCGAAAATCATGTTATCGCACTCGATGGCCGCGGAACACCGTCGCCGCAGTTCGATCAGCAGGTTATCGGCATGAGCAAGGGCGAAGAAAAACGCGTGAGCTTTACGTACGATGACAGTATCGAGAAAGAGGAGCTTGTCGGCACGACGGAAGCCTATGATGTCGAAATGGTCAGGATCGTTGAAAACGTTATCCCTGAGCTTGATGATGAGTTTGTAAAACAGTTCGGCGAATTCGAAAATACCGATGCTTTTGTCGAGAATACCAAGGAACGTCTCCAGGCTCAGTTCGATTCCATGTCGAACAGGAAGCTCAGAGGCGATCTGATCGAGGAATTCGTTAAACAGGCTCCGTTCGAGGTGCCGAACAGCATGGTCGAGCGTGTGATTTTGTCCGAGATGGAGCAGATGCGACGTGCAAATCCGAACGCGCCGTTCGATGAGGAAGCTTATCGTACACGCATGCGTCCCGATGCTGTCCGCGCGGTTCAGACCTACGTAATTGTCGACGCCGTGAAAAAAGCACAGAACATCGAGGCTGACAAGGACGAGGTCACCCAGCGTATCGAGGCTGCTGCCACCGCGAACGGCATGGAAGCGAAAGAATTCCGCCGCAGGCTCATCAAGGAAGGCAGTTTCGACGATTTCAAGAGCAATATCGCCCAGGATAAGGCCTATGATTGGATGATCAGTGTTGCCAAGGTTGAGGAAAAGGATATCATGGGTTTTGAAGATCAGCCCGAATCGAATATTGTTGCACCCGAATGATATTCCCGGACGTAAATTAATAAGAAATTGAAATCAGCACATAAACGACACCAGACTCGGAGCAGACAATGAATTATATCCCCTATGTGATCGAACAGAGCGGTCAGATCGAGCGTTCATACGACATCTTCTCCCGCCTTCTCAAGGACAGGATTATTTTCATCGGCAGCGAAATCGACGACAATATCGCGAATATCGTTGCGGCACAGCTTCTGTTCCTTGAGGCTGACGATCCCGATAAAGATATTTACATGTATATCAATTCGCCTGGCGGCATGGTGCACAGTGGTCTTGCTATATATGATACGATGCAGTATGTCCGGCCTGATGTCTGTACGACCTGTCTCGGCCTTGCGGCCAGCATGGCGGCAGTTCTGCTCGCTGCCGGAGCCGATGGCAAAAGAAGCTGTCTGCCCAATTCAAGGGTTATGATTCACCAGCCGATGGGCGGCGGTAAGGGCCAGGCGTCCGATATCGAGATCATGGCACGTGAGATCATGTATACCCGCGACAAGCTGGCTGGAATACTTGCTGAGAGAAGTGGCAAGAGTCTCAAGCAGATCATGAAAGACATTGACCGCGACTATTATCTGTCTGCTGAAGAGGCGAAAGACTACGGTATCATCGATGTCGTGATGAAGGGCAGGACCGATGCATAACTGACTGTCCTTCGATAGTCGGTTGCTGGGGCTTTTCCCGGGATTATTTCATATAGTCATTTGTTGTATACTGCATCCGTGATAAACAGTCTTTGATGGCTGAGACGGAAAAATGCGTGATACAAGATTCCAAAGGAGTTATAATGCGAAAGAACTCAGGTCAGGATGAATACAGGTGTTCGTTCTGCGGCAGAGATGCTGCCTCGGTCGAGAAGATGATATCCGGACCGGATGTGCAGATATGCTCCGATTGTGTTCGAACCTGTTACAACATCGTGAAGGAAACGGACATTTCGAGCTCGGTTGATATCGATTTCGAAACACCGCTACCCGATGAGATTTTCAAGAAGCTCGATGAATACGTTATTGGTCAGGATCAGGCCAAAAAGATGCTTAGTGTGGCGGTTTACAATCACTACAAACGCATCAAATACAAAAGTACTTCCGATGATGTCGATCTCGAAAAAGACAATATCCTGATGATAGGCCCCACCGGAACCGGCAAAACACTGCTTGCCCGGACACTCGCCCGTATTCTCCGTGTGCCGTTTACCATTGCCGACGCTACTGTTCTGACTGAGGCCGGTTATGTTGGTGAAGATGTCGAGAATATTCTCGTGAGGCTCCTTCAGGCAGCCGATTACGATGTGGCGCGTACCCAGATCGGTATTATTTATATCGATGAAATAGACAAAATCGCCAGAAAATCAGCGAACCCGTCGATCACACGCGACGTTTCCGGCGAGGGTGTACAGCAGGCATTGCTGAAAATGCTCGAGGGAACAGTTGCGAGCGTTCCTCCCAAAGGAGGACGCAAGCATCCCGAACAGGCGATGATCCAGATCGACACAACTAACATCCTGTTCATATGCGGCGGCGCATTCGAAAATCTCGACAGCCTCATCAAACGTCGTGTTTTCCAGAAAACCATGGGTTTCGGTGCTGAGGTGCATTCAACTCACGATCATCAGGCCAGCGAGGTCCTGACGATGGTGGAGCCCGAGGATATAAACAAGTATGGTCTCATTCCTGAGATTATAGGCCGTCTGCCGCTTCTGTGCACGCTTGAGGAGCTCGACAAGGATGCGTTAATGACCATTTTGACCGAACCGAGGAATGCGCTTACCAAACAGTACGGCAAGCTTTTCGAAATGGATGGCCTCGAGCTCGTTTTCGAAGACAGTGCATTGGAAGCAATTGTCGATATCAGCCTTGAAAAAGGCACTGGTGCCCGCGGTTTGAAAGGTGTTCTCGGCCGTTCGATGACAGATATTATGTACAAAGTGCCGTCACTCGAAGGAATCAAGGAGGTTGTTGTCACAGAGGCCACAATCAGGTCCGGTGAGATGCCCCTTCTTCGTGGTGAGGGCGGCGAGATCCGCAAGATTGCCTGATGATTACTTGAAACTGATAAGTCGGCGGGGTGTTTCCGGCCGCTTTGAGGAAAGAATAAAGGTTTTATGACAAAAAGTATGGAAAATACTGAAGAAATCGAAAACGCCGACGTTAAAGAGGAAGAACTGCCCTCTGATCTGCCGTTGTTGCCGCTCAGGGATATCGTGCTTTTTCCCGATATGATAATCCCGATCCTCGTGATCAGGGATTCTTCCGTGGAGGCGCTGCAGGAAGCACTCATGCAGGATCGCTATCTCTTTCTGACCTTGCAGAAGAATCCGGCAACCGAGGAGCCCGGTGCTGAAGACCTGTTCCCGGTTGGCGTCATTGGCCGGGCCCTTCAGGTGCTGAAACTTCCGAACGGGACAGCCAAGGTTCTGATCGAGGGTATAGCTCGTGCTGTTATTACCGATTTCCGCGAGGAAGAAAAGCATTACCGTGTGACGGTGGCCGAGAGCAGCACCGAGGTTGAGGATTCACCGCGCCTTCAGGCAATGCTCAGGAACGTAAACAGCACATTCACCGATTATGTCAAGCTTTCCAAGTCCATTCCTGACGAGGTGCTGCTGAATATCAACCAGATCGATGATCCTCTGCGTTTTGTCAATACAATCGCTGCACATATCCAGGTGCGTAATGATGAAAAACAGCGCCTGCTCGAATTCGAGAACATAGAGGATTTTCTGTCGGCTATATCAAAACGGCTTGCTGAGGAAATCGAGATACTCGAACTTGAGAAAGATATCGATAACGAGGTCAAGGAACGCCTCCAGAAATCCCAGAAAGACTACTATTTGCACGAGCAGATGCGAGTTATCAAGGAAGAGCTGGGAGAAGAGGAAGGCGACGGCGAAATTTCCGAACTGGAAGATCGTGTCAAGAAATCCGGCATGAGCAAAGAGGCCATGAAAAAAGCAGGTGAAGAGCTGACGAAGCTCAAGCGCATGCATGTCATGTCGCCCGAATCCACAGTAGTGAGGAGCTATCTTGAATGGCTTCTCAATATTCCCTGGAAAAAACGCACACGAGACAATCTCGACATCAAAAAGGCTCGAGTCATTCTCGACGAGGACCATTACGGTCTCGATGAGGCAAAGGATCGCATTATCGAGTATCTCGCCGTGCTCAAACTGTCGAAATCGATGAAAGGCCCGATTCTCTGTTTCACGGGCCCTCCGGGGACTGGCAAGACCTCTCTTGGCAAGAGCGTTGCACGGGCGATTGGACGTAAATTTGTCCGCATGTCGCTTGGCGGCATCCGTGACGAGGCTGAGATCCGCGGGCACCGTCGAACTTATATCGGTTCGATGCCCGGCAGGATAATCCAGAACATGAAAAAGGCAGGGACGAGGAATCCAGTATTTCTGCTGGACGAAATCGACAAGCTCGGCACCGATTTCCGTGGAGATCCTTCGAGCGCGCTTCTCGAAGTGCTCGATCCCGAACAGAACAACAGTTTCAATGATAATTATCTTGAGGTTGATTACGATCTTTCGCAGGTGATGTTCATTACCACCTCGAATTACGAGGGCTCGATTCCGCCGCCGCTTCTTGACAGGATGGAGATCATCCGTCTGTCAGGCTATCTCGAGTTCGAGAAACTCGGTATTGCCGAAAAGCATCTTATACCGCGTACAATGGAGGCCTGCGGTCTCAAGGCACGTCATCTTGATTTCGATAGTGATGCCGTTCTTAAGGTCATTCGTAATTATACGGCAGAGGCAGGTGTCAGGAATCTTGAGCGCATGCTGTCGAAAATTTGCCGTAAGGTTGCTCGTGAGGTCGTGAGCCGCAAGAAAACCACGAAGAAAACGGTGATTACTAAACGCAATCTTGCCCGCTATCTCGGTGCGCCGAAATATCGCGATAAACGTATCGAGCGCAGTAACCAGGTCGGTATGGCGGTGGGACTCGCATGGACTCCGGTCGGTGGTGAAATACTCAATATCGAAACAACGATCATGCCGGGTAAAGGCGAACTGATTCTTACCGGTCATCTTGGCGATGTCATGAAGGAAAGCGCCCGTGCCGCATTGAGCTATGCCAAGGCGAATCGTGAGAAACTGGGCATAGCGGCAAAAGCTTTCGAAAAATGCGATATCCATATCCATGTTCCCGAGGGTGCGATTAAAAAGGATGGCCCCTCAGCCGGCGTGTCTATGCTTACCTCGCTGGTTTCTGCCGCAAGCGGAAAAGCCGTGAGAAGGACTGTCGCTATGACCGGTGAAATAACACTCAGGGGAAATGTCCTCGCTATTGGCGGGCTCAAAGAAAAATCGCTGGCAGCGAAACGAAGCGGTATCAAGAAAGTTATAGTACCGAAAGAGAACGATTCTGCGGTCAAGGAGCTTCCTGATGGCATCAAGTCTTCCCTTGAATTTGTCTTCGCCGAGACGGTTGATGATGTGCTTGAACACGCCCTTGTGAAATAGTGAATTAGTAGTATTAACAACAATTTATTTGAGTGCCTTCTGCTGTCTGTCTGCATGGGCGTGAAAGAGTGATGCCACGTGAATAAGCTGAGAGGAATGACATTTGTCAAATCGGTCTTTTCACTGAAAGACCTTCCCGCAAACGGTTACCCTGAATTGTGTATTTCAGGTCGTTCGAATGTGGGAAAATCCTCGATGATCAACCGTCTTTCACGGCAGAAGAAGCTTGCGAAAATATCAGGAAAGCCCGGTAAAACGCGGTCTCTGAATTATTTTGAGATTCCCGGCGGCTTTTATTTCGTTGATCTTCCCGGATATGGTTATGCGAAAGTGCCAAAAACTGAAAAAGCATTTTTTTCCGAGATCGTTGGGCCTTATCTTGAAACAAGACAGGAATTGCGAGGGATCATCCAGCTGATCGATTCCCGCCACGGTCCTGTTTCCGGTGATCTCGATATGATCGAATGGCTCAGCGGCTGGCAAGGCCGTGTCCTCTATGTTTACACGAAAGCGGACAAGCTTTCGAATAATCAGCGTATGACCTTGAAATCACAATACGATAAGAAATTCGGATTCAAAAACAGTATCATGTTTTCATCACAGTCGGGGTACGGTACGGAAGCGGTCCATTCCTGGATCGACGATGTCCTCGCTCCGGCAAAACTCTCATAACAAGGTGAGGTAACCTATGAAAACCCGTCTGTTCAGTCCCGGCCCGGTGATGGTGCCCGAGAAGGTGCTTCTGAAGATGGCTGAGCCAATCTTCCATCACAGAACGCCTGAGTACGAGGCTCTTTTTGCCGAGGTGAATGTCAAGCTGAAAAAATTCTTCATGACAGAAGGAGATGTTTTCACGCTTGCATCGTCGGGAACAGGCGCTATGGAAACCGCGGTTGTCAACGTCCTTGCGCGTGGCGATAAGGCAATCACGGTCCGAGGGGGAAAGTTTGGTGAACGTTGGGATGAGATCTGTCAGGCTTATGGAATCGACACCGTACCCATCGATGTCGAGTGGGGTTATGCAGTAACGCCCGAACAGATTAAAAAAGCCCTTGATGAGAATCCGGGAGTAACTGCGGTGTTCACGACGCAGTCCGAGACCTCGACAGGTATCATTACCGATCTCGAGGCTATCGGAAAAGTGACCAAGGAGGCTGGTGTCTGTCTGGTGACAGATGCCGTATCTGGACTTGGCGCCCACGAACTTCGCCCCGACGACTGGGGAGTAGATATCGTGGTTTCCGGCTCGCAGAAAACGATCATGCTTCCTCCTGGACTCGGTTTCATCGCGGTTGCCAAGGACGCATGGAAGTTCATCGAGCGTTCTGATATGCCCAAATATTACTGGGATCTTAAAAAATATAAAAAGTCTATCGACAAGAACCAGAATCCTTTCACGCCGCCGGTCACGCTGCTCGTCGGCCTCAACGAGGCCCTCGATATACTGCTCGCCAACGGCATGGAGTATCTCTGGGACCGCAACGCGAAAGTCGGCGAGGCGATGCGTGCCGGTGTCAAGGCTATTGGCCTTTCGATTTTCCCGACCGACTACTCGAACGTTCTGACTGCTGTAAGCCTGCCTGAAACTGTTGATGGCGGTGCGTTGGTCAAGGCGCTCAAGAAGAACGGCATTTTCCCTGCCGGCGGCCAGGCCCAGCTTAAGGGTAAGATCATCCGTATCGCTCATATCGGCAATCTGGATGAGTACGATGTTCTGACAGCGCTGTCCGGTCTTGAACTTGCCCTGAAAGAGGTCGGTTTCGACTTCACGCCGGGTGAATCGGTCAAAGCTGCACAGGCGGTGCTTGTCGGCTGATTTTTCGACAGGTGAATTTTAACGGAAACGCTGACCGGACGGTGGGGTGAGGGAGTTCCAACGTCCGGTTTCGTATCCTAACATATGCGGAGAATTATTATGTTCAAAGTACTTGTCAGCGATAATGTCGCTCAGGAGTGCGTGAATATTCTCAGTGAACCTGCTGAAATCGAAGTTGATTTCAATACAGGACTCTCTCCCGACGAATTGAAAGAGATCATCGGTCAGTATGACGCGCTCGTTGTCAGGAGTGCGACCAAGGTCCGTGAGGATATAATCGCGAAAGCGGAAAAACTGAAAGTCATTGGCCGCGCAGGCGCCGGTGTTGACAATATCGATATTCCCCAGGCAACGGATGCGGGAATCGTTGTCCTTAACACGCCTGGTGGAAACACCGTTTCGACCGCCGAGCATGCATTCAGCCTTATGATGGCGCTTTCCCGTAATGTCGCCCAGGGCGATCGTTCCATCAAGGAAGGCCGTTGGGATCGTAAGAAATACATGGGTGTCGAGCTTCGCGGCAAAACACTTGGTATTGTCGGTCTCGGAAATATCGGCCAGGTAATGGCCAAACGCGCCAAAGGGTTCGAGATGAATGTTATCGGATACGATCCTTTCGTTTCGAAAGAAGTGGCACAGCGCGCGGGTATCGATCTTGTCAAGCTCGAGGATATCTGGGCCGGTTCTGATTACATCACTTTCCATACGCCGGTTAATGACAGCACAAGGCATATCCTTAATGCCGATACGTTCGCCAAGTGCAAAGACGGTGTCAGGATTATCAACTGTGCCCGTGGCGGTATTGTCGATGAAGCCGCTCTTCTTGCCGCGGTCGAGTCCGGTAAAGTTGCCGGTGCCGCTCTTGATGTCTATGAGAACGAGCCGCCTGAGCAGTCCCCGCTGGTAATGAACGAGAAAATTGTCTGCACGCCGCATCTCGGTGCCTCCACGGCTGAGGCGCAGGATATCGTGGCAGTAATGGTTGCTGAGCAGATCCGTGATTTCCTTCTCAACGGTGAGGTCAGGAATGCTGTTAACGTTCCTTCGATGGCATCCGAAGCCTATGCAGAGCTCAAACCTTATATGAACCTGGCTGAGAAAATGGGCTCGCTTATCGGGCAGCTCGGAGATGGCCAGCTTTCAGATGTTACGGTCTCCTATTTCGGCGCTATGACATCGCTCGAAACATGGGCAATCACCTCCTCGGCGCTTTCCGGTCTCTTTACGCGCGGATATGCCGAGGGTGTCAACATGATCAACGCCACGAAGACCGCGGAAAAGCTCGGTATCAAGATGAACGAGGTCAAGTCTGCCGAAGAGCAGGGCTTCCGCAATTGCATGGAGCTCAAGCTCACGACCGATAAGGGCGATATCTCCGTTCTCGGAACCATTTTCGGCAAGGAAGAGCCGCGTATCGCGAAACTTCTCGGTTACGAGCTCGATTTCGCACCTGACGGCAATGTCCTTGTCTGCGGTACGGTGGATCGTCCCGGTACAATCGGCAAGATCGGCACCATTCTTGGAGAGAAGGGTGTCAATATCGCTTACATGAACTGGGCCCGGAACAAAGAGACCGGAAATGCGATCGTTGTTCTCAGGACTGATGATTCAGTCGATGCTGATACGCTTAAAGCGGTTGAAGCCATTGACAATATCGAATGGACCCAGCAGCTCTCGTTTTAAAGATGCCGCTGTCGTCTATCAGTTAGTACAAAGCCTTCCGGTACGAATATGCCGGAGGGCTTTTTTATGACAGGAAATGCTGAGGATCGCTTCCATGAGTGACGAAATCCTCGAATATCCCATTGACGGCATTCTCGATCTGCACATGTTTCAGCCGAAAGAAGTCAAGTCTGTGCTTGCCGAATACATCGAGCAGTGCAGGTCGCATGGTATTCTTGAATTACGAATCATTCACGGTAAAGGAAAGGGCGTTCAGCGTGATATTGTCTGTTCTTTCCTCGAAAAATCCCCCTATGTCGCGGAATTCGGTACTGCGGCCGACAGTTCCGGCTGGGGTGCGACACTTGTAAGGCTTAATCCTCCAATGGAAACAGATGCCTGATTTTCTGAAGTATTGTTTCCTTTGGCTCGGGCTGTCCGTGGTATTATATTCATATATAATGAGAAGATAACAATCCATTATTACACCACGTTAGGAGGGTGAATGGCAGGGGAGATCAAACGGGAAAAATGGGGATCGAGAATGGGCGTTATTCTCGCTGTCGCAGGATCGGCGGTGGGCCTCGGGAATTTTTTGCGTTTTCCGGTTCAGGCTGCTGAAAATGGCGGCGGTGCTTTTCTCATTCCATATTTCATATCGCTGATTCTTCTCGGCATTCCCCTTATGCTTACCGAATGGACTCTCGGACGTTATGGCGGTATCCACGGTTACGGCACAGCACCTTCCATTTTCGCAATCGCGACACGCAGTCATTTTCTGAAATATTTTGGCGTTATCGGTATCATCGGACCGACACTTATTTTTATATGGTACACCTATATCGAATCGTGGCTGCTCGGTTTCGCCATTCATGCCCTTTTAGGCAATCTAATGGCGGCGGCAAAAGATGGCAGCAGTATGAAAGCTTTTCTCGCCGCATATCAGGGGCTGGAAGAGGGCGGCTCGTACTGGCTGACATATAGTCTTTTCCTAGTGACTTTTTCTGTGAATTTCTGGGTGGTTTTCAACGGTATAAAGGGCGGTATAGAAAAATTCTCGAAAATCACCATGCCGACCTTGTTTGTCCTCGGTTTTATCATTATGGCCCGTGTTGTCACACTCGGAGCCCCGAATGCCGAACACCCTGACTGGAACGTACTCAACGGTTTTGGCTATCTCTGGAATCCTGATTTCAGTGAGCTTAAGAATGTCTCTGTCTGGATGGCTGCCGCGGGACAGGTCTTCTTTACGCTCTCGGTCGGGATCGGCATGATCCTGACATATGCGAGCTATCTCGACAGGGAGGACGATGTCGTCCTTTCGGGCATGTCATCAGTCAGTCTCAACGAGCTGACAGAAGTTATTATTGCCGGCTCGATCATTATACCCGCAGCGTATGTTTTCATGGGGCCGCTCGGTCTTGTTGAAATCGCAAAAGGCGGATCTTTCGATCTTGGATTTGTCACCATGCCTCAGATATTTTCCTATATTTCCGGCGGCTGGTTCTTCGCTTTCCTCTGGTTCCTCATGTTGTTTATAGCAGGAGCCACCAGCTCGGTCTCGATGCTTCAGCCTGCAATAGCTTTTATTGATGATGAGTTTCATTTTGGGCGAAAACGCTCTGTTCTCGTTATTGCGGCAATCTGTTTCGTTGCCTGCCATTTTGTTATAGTCGGCATGAAACACGGTGTGCTCGACGAACTCGATTTCTGGAGTGGCACATTCTTCCTCGTTGTCCTTGGTACGATAGAGGCTGTCATTTTCGGCTGGGTATTTGGTATTGACCGGGCCTGGGCAGAAATCCACCATGGGGCGGATATTCGACTTCCGGTAATATTCCGGATTGTCATAAAGTATGTTACCCCGACGTTTCTGATCATTCTTCTCGCTACCTGGACCTGGCAGCAGGCTATTCCAATCCTGAAAATGACCGGAGTTCCCGATGAAAACTATATATGGGTTCTCGGAACACGAATAGCCTTACTCGCTATCATCCTTATAGTCAGTTTACTCGTATTCTTTGCCTGGCGCGGACGGCCCCTGCCGGAGATAGAATATGAACGCATTGTTGATGAGGAGCATAAATTATGACAAGCGGAGGCTGGATTCTCATGATACTCTCCTGGAGTGCAATCATCGGTCTTGCACTCACCTGTTTTACGATCATGATTAAAGGCGGTAAGCTTTAGCTGAGTATTTATTGTCGGTATGAAAAATGCCCTTTATTTTATTAAAAATATATATTATATTTTGAAGGCTGGTTGAAGAAAACTGACAATAAAAGGATTCGCTACTATGAAAAAAGGCATATCCACCGAGTGCATTCACGCTGGTGAAGACCGCGTGAAACCTTTTGATTCGATTACAACGCCCATCATTCAATCCTCGACTTTTGTTTTTCAGAATTCAGAGGAAATTAGGAAATTCACCCAGAAAGAACATTTCCGCTACGAGTACGGCCGTTACGGCAATCCAACTCAGCGAGCAGCTGAGAAAAAGCTGGCTCAGCTGGAGGGAGCGGAATCGGCAGTCCTTTTTGCCTCGGGAATGAGCGCCATAATAAACACGCTTCTCGCGATGCTGCGCTCAGGCGACCACATGATCATCACAGATGATGCGTATGGCCGGACACTGAGTTTTGTCAAGAGCTGGCTTCCCCAGTGGCACATCGACACTACCATTGTCAAGATGGGGGATTATGAGGCTATAGAAAAAGCAATCCGACCAAATACACGTGTCTTTTTCAGCGAGTCGCCGACAAACCCATATTTAAATATCATGGATTTTTCCAGGCTCAGGATTATCAAGGAAAAGCATCCCAATCTTCTTGTCGTTTCCGATTCGACATTCGCTTCGCCATACAATCAGAAACCGCTTGAGCTCGGTGCCGATATTGTTATTCACAGTGCGACAAAATATCTTGCCGGTCACAACGATATCCTGGCAGGAGTCGTTCTCGGTTGTGATAATCTTGTCAGGCAGATTATCGATTTTCAGAAAATAATGGGGGGTGTGATAGATCCTCATTGTGCGTATCTTCTGATTCGTGGCCTCAAGACATTCAGTGTTCGCATGGAACAGCTGAACAAGAACGGCGAAATAGTTGCACGCTGGCTTGAGAAGCATCCGAAAGTCAAACGCTGTTACTATCCTGCGCTGGAAAGCCATCCTCATTATGAGGTGGCAAAACGAGAAATGAGCGGTTGCGGGGCTGTGGTCACATTCGAGATTGACGGCGATCTGGAAACTTCGCGCCGTGTACTCGATAATCTGAATCTCTGTTATATCGGGCCTTCTCTCGGCGGCTGCGAAACTCTCATAACACATCCGGCAACAGTGACATACTACAACTGTACCCGTGATGAGCGCTATGAGCTTGGTATTCTCGATAACCTGTTCAGGCTGTCCGTTGGGCTTGAAGATTCGGATGATATTATCCATGATCTTGATAACGCGATCAATGAGGCATGCAAGTAAATAATATATAGTACTATTCAGAACAGAGATAAAAAAAGCCCCTCGAAATCCGAGGGGCTTTTTGTGTATTCAAGAAATCGGTAGAGAAATATCTCTGAAACTCGATTTATTTTCGCTAACATTACCAGCCGAGTTTGAACTGGAACATGTAACGTGTATCCTCGTTCATGCCGGGAGCGTTGCCCAGCTCGTCGAAGAAATATGCGAAATCAAGATCGACAACACGTGTGTCAAAACCAAGACCGGCAGTAGGATAGCCGGAATTGAGGCCGCCGCGTACCTTGATGAAACTGAGGTCGTACTGGGCGCCGAAATGAAGTTTGTTAAGCACGTTTTCCTTGTTGTTGTCGAAGAAATCAATATAGTCAGCGAGAACCGTGACCCTGTCCTCATAAAAACGCTTGGCAATACCGAAGTCGACAGATGAACCGCGGCCGTCGCCTACTGACTGCACCGCAGCGCCAACTTCCGCGTCAATGATCGGAATATCCCAGAGCATACCGAAGTCCATGGCAAACGTGTTATGCTCGTTGTTTTCGATCTCGTCGACAATAGGATCCATTGTTTCGTCGGCATCGCCCAGTTCCGTTGCGGATATCTGGAACATGGATGCGCGGCGGCGCTGAATGTATTTCAGGTTGACACCGACTGTAAGGCCGGGAGTGAGCATTGTCAGCGGGCGGGCATAACCGAGAACGATAGCGGAGTTAGAATAACCTTCACCCCAGACACGTGGTTCATAAATACCGCGGTCAACCTTGAAACCGACATCGGTCGAATTATAGATTGCCAGACCGAAACTATGGCCCATGATCGTGGTGGCGACATCAATCATCGGAGCCACATTGATGCGTGACCACTTTCCTTCTTCTTTTTCAACTTCTTTGAGAAAGGCACTCTTTTCATCGGTGGTAAGGTCGTCGTAATTCTCGAAATTGTCCTGGTTATCGTTGACAAAATCGCCGATATCGACAGTGTTTTTGTTGATCGTGATCGGCATGTTGACAAGTGAGAAACGAAGAGCCCCGACACGTGAAAGCAGAGCCGGATTATCGACGAACCCATTGTATCCGAAACCACCTGCAATGCGCGAGTCACCAAGAGCGACAGCTTTTGCATTTCGGTAATTGACAGTGTTTCCCGCTGCGTTTGATTCGACTGCAAAACCGATACTGGCAAGGCAGACAATAAGCGCTAACAATAACATTTTCTTCATAGCTTTATCCCCTCAGGTTATCGGTCAGTACTGGCGAAGCTGCCATTTCTCGTATACATGAATGAAATTAGTGATGACTTCATTTTCAGAATTGATAGGATCGGCGGGATGATAGTGCGAATCCTCGTCGATAAGGCCGTCATTGTCATCGTCCTTACCATTGATCATCTCTTCATCGACACGACCGTCGTTATCGTTATCAACACCGTCATGATACCAGTAATAATTGATAATGGAAGCAATTTCGGTCATGTTTTCCTCTATATCCTCGATATCGAATGATGAGTCTACATCACCGAGAAACATGGTGAGACTTTCCGCACCGTCATCGAGAAGTGACAGGACAAAAGCGAGGAGCTGGTTGATATCATTAGGTGTGTAATGATATGTTTCTGCTGCCGCTTTTGCTGTTCCCTGCCATTCGCCGAGGAAAATTGTAAGACCCTCGAACTTCATATCCTCAACGACAATACCGCTTTCATCCTTGATCATGGCGCCATCGAAATTGAAACCATCCGTAGACGAGGATCCGAGGTCTTCGATAAACGAGAGATTGATCTGGAAATCATTGTTGTTGATATCACCGTCACGGTTGGTGTCGCGAAGGCCGAGAACACCTGACATCATATTGGAAATAGTATAATCGAGTGCTATATCGTCCTTCTCCAGAAGTCCGTTTGTTTTTTCTTCCCAGATCTTCGAGATGATCGCCCTGACATCCATGTTGGCATGGTACCAGTCGGTTTTCTCGGTGTCGCTCATTTCATCGATGAGTTCGAGAATGGCAAGATTTGAACCATTTTCGATGTCTTCCTGTTTTTCGACCAGTTCCGCTATCTTGGCAAGGTCGATACCGTTTTCAAGCAGAGCGATTTTGGCGCTGAGGTAGAGTGCCATGGCATCTGTTGAATCAGCTACCGCGTCTGCAAGTTCATCTTTGGCTTTTGCATAATTACCATCGCGAATAGCATCTTCCGCGCGTTCTGTTGGAGATTTCTCAACATCGGATGCAAAATCGAAAATGTTACATCCCGCGAGAAGAAGCGATACTGACACGGCAATAATTATAGCCGTGAATAATATGAACCGCTTTTTCATTTCCGCTCTCCTTTGAGTCGGTAGGGGAATCCCTGTGATTGAGGTCTTTCTGTCCGCTCCAGGCACAGGCAAAAATCTGCAGGAACCTGTGCCTGGGCGAGCACTTAGTATGAAAATATTATCAGGTGCCTTCCTGCCATGAATTAAGATACTTGATCTGTTCGGGCGTCAATGTGTCGATTGTCACATTCATGGCATCGAGCTGAAGCTGTGCGACTTCCATGTCGAGTTCTGCGGGAAGCATGTGCACGCCGGGTTCGAGTTTGTTCTTAATGCCGAATTCGACACCGAGTGCCTGATCGCAGAATGACATGGCCATGACCGTAGAAGGGTGACCCTCGGCGCAGGAGAGATTGACCAGACGACCTTCGCCGCAGAGGAATACCTTTTTGCCATCATAAATGAACTCGTCGAACCACGGCCTGATTTCGCGTCGCGAACTCGCTTTTTCGATAAGGCCGTCAACATCGATCTCATTGTTGAAATGACCGGAATTTGCCAGAACAGCACCGTCCTTCATGAGTTTCATGTGTTCCAGTGAAATGACATGCAGATTACCGGTTACTGTAATGAAAATATCACCAAGCTTGGCAGCATCATTCATTTCCATGACCCTGAAACCGTCCATGGCGGCCTGAAGTCCCCTGAATGGATTGACCTCGGTGACGATTACATTGGCTGAATGTCCCTTGGCCCTTAATGCAACACCCTTGCCACAGTTGCCATAACCGACGACCACGACTGTTTTACCGGCGAAGAGGATGTTCGAGGCGCGCATGATACCATCGAGCGTGGACTGGCCGGTGCCGTAGTAATTATCCATGAGATGCTTGGTGTCGCAATCGTTGACAGCGATGACCGGGTATTTCAGCTCGCCGTCATTTTCCATGGATTTCAGACGGATGATACCGGTGGTTGTTTCCTCACAGCCGCAGATCATGCCTTCGATCAAATCTTTGCGATCGGTATGGACTGCTGTCACCAGGTCGCAGCCGTCATCGATAGTGATGTCGGGATTGAAATCGAGCACTGCCTTAATGAAACGATAGTAATCCTCGACCGATTCTCCCTTGTAGCCGTAGACCTCGATACCATCATCGGCGAGCGCCGCCGCGACATCGTCCTGTGTGGAAAGAGGATTGCATGAGGTGATAGCGACTTCGGCTCCACCGGCGATAAGGGTTTTGACCAGTACCGCGGTTTCCTTGGTGATATGAAGCGCCATGCCGATACGGTGACCGGTGAGGGGTTTTTCCTTTTCGAAACGTTCTTTGATCTTCAGCAGGGCACCCATCTGGGCCTCGGCCCATTCGATGTTTTTATGACCCTGTTCGGCAAGCGCTATGTCTTTGATTTCATATGCCATTGTCTTAAAAGTCTCCATTTTTGTGCTGCGTGAAGTATACGGGGTAATCCCGTAGCTATAAGTGACATGAGTCACCTTGGCTTATAATCCCACGCATTTTTTCAGCTCATCCACCTTGTCGGTCTTTTCCCATGTGAAATCAGGATCGTTCCTTCCAAAGTGGCCGTAGGCGGCTGTTTTCGCGTATATCGGCCGTCTGAGATCAAGCATGTCAATGATGCCCTTGGGCCTGAAGTCGAAGCTGCAGCGCAGGGCTTCCGTTATTTTGTCATTGTCGACTTTGCCAGTGCCGAAGGTGTCGACATTGATACTGGTTGGTTCGGATACCCCGATAGCGTAGGAGAGGGCGACCTCGCATTTGTCAGCAAGCCCCGCGGCGATAACATTTTTCGCGGCATAACGTGCTGCATAAGCGGCAGAACGGTCGACCTTAGTGCAGTCCTTGCCTGAGAATGCGCCGCCGCCGTGACGTGCCATGCCGCCGTAGGTGTCGACAATGATCTTTCTGCCCGTGACACCGGTATCACCGTGCGGTCCGCCGATAACGAAACGTCCGGTGGGATTGACATATATAGAAGTTTTGTCATCGATAAACTCAGACGGGATAACCTCCTTGATCACATGCTCCAACATGTCCTTTCTGATCGTTTCGAGGTCTGTTGCGGCGCTGTGCTGTGTAGATATGACAATGCTGTTCAGGCGTTTCGGAACACCATCGACATATTCGACAGTTACCTGAGATTTCGAATCGGGCTTGACATAGGATAGATCGCCGGATTTGCGAAGTTCTGCGAGTTTGTAGACAAGGCGGTGGGCGAACTGGATCGGCATGGGCATGAGCTCTTCTGTCTCATTGCATGCGTAGCCGAACATCATGCCCTGGTCGCCTGCTCCCATATCGGCGAAAAGGCCCTGGCCTTCAGTCACACCCTGTGATATATCCGTGGACTGGGGGTGGATCGATGTCAGAACACCGCAGCTGTCAGCATCAAAACCAATTTCGGGATCAGTGTAGCCGATCTGACGGCACGCCTCGCGAGCGGCCTGAGAATAATTGATTGTCGAGTTAGAGGTGATTTCACCGGAAAGAATGATGAGGCCGGTCGTTACGAGTGTCTCGCAGGCAACCCTGCTCATCGGATCCTGCGCCATCGCAGCGTCGACAATGCTGTCGGAAATCAGGTCACAAACCTTATCGGGATGACCTTCCGAAACAGACTCTGACGTGAAAATGTAATGGTTAGACATAACGGTCCTTTCATCCAATATTATCTTTTGAGATTTCTTTCAATATGAGCATTGGAATAGTATATTTAAATTAATCCAAGTCACATTTTCCATATTTCTGTATCTGTACGCGTACCTCATCGGCACTTTCGCACTCCAGTGCGTGTTCTGCAAGTTCGCGGGCGTTTTCCATTGACATCGACCGTACAACATCCTTGATCTGCGGAACAAAAGACGGCACCATGGACAATTCGTCAACGCCGAGGCCCATGAGCAGCATTGTTGCCAAGGGATCAGCGGCCATTTCTCCGCAGACGGAAACAGGAATGCCGTTATCGTGTGCGGCATCAACAGTCATCTTTATCATTTTAAGTACGCCGGGATGGAATGGGTCGTAAAGGTTGGCAATTCTATTGTTCGAGCGATCGACAGCAACAGAGTACTGTACGAGGTCATTCGTGCCGATCGAAAAGAAGTCGACTTTTTTCGCCAGTTTTTCCGCTATCATAACAGCGCTTGGCACCTCGATCATCACTCCAACACGGATATTTTCGTCGAAAGGTATGCCTTCATGTCTCAAGTCGTTTTTGATGTTGTCGATGACCTCCCGTGTCTCATCAAGTTCATCCATGCATGAGATCATCGGGAACATCACTGCCACGTTACCAACTCCGGAGGCCCTGAAAATGGCCCGGAGGTGCCTCTTAAACACATCTTTGTGCGTAAGGCTGACACGGATCGCACGCCAGCCGAGGAAGGGGTTGTCTTCCGGTTCTGCCTCGAAAAGATGAGATATCTTGTCACCGCCTACATCGAGTGTTCTTATTGTGACTGGCATCGGATTCATCATTTTCGCGACTTTACTGTAGTCTCGGAAGAGGTCGTCCTCGCTTGGCGCGATTTCATTAAGGAGGAAATGATACTCGCTTCGATAAAGGCCGATTCCCTCAGATCCAGAAAATTTCACAGCATCAACCTCTTCGGGAAACTCAATGTTCGACAAAAGAGGAAGCTTGACGTGGTCGCTTGTCTCGGAGGGAAGGTCCCGTAGACGTTCGAGCTCTTTTTTGAGGCGTTCGATATTTTTGCGCTCGACCTCGTAGTGCTCAATAGTGGATTCTGACGGATTGACCAGCACTTTACCGCGCGTTCCGTCGACGATGATGGTGTCGCCCGGATTTACTTCAGAGGAAATGCCTTTAACGCTCAAAACAGCCGGAATACCAAGCGCACGTGCCAGAATCGCAGTATGCGAGGTCCTTCCGCCAGCATCGAGAACGAAAGCAAGCACCTTGCTTGAATGAAGGTGTGCTGTATCGCTCGGTGCAAGATTGGGAGCTATGATGACAGCCAGATTATTGATGCTCGCAAATGACGATGTTTTCGTGCCGAGAAGTTCCGAGGTCACACGTCTGAGAATATCGCGGATGTCGGTAATGCGTTCCCGCATGTACTCATCGTCAACGTGTTTGTACGCCTTGATTATTTTCCGGGTTGTGCGGAAAAACGCGAAATCGGCCCGTTTCCCCTGTTCGATAATTGCGAAGGTTTCCTCGCGGACTGCGGGGTCCTGGAGCAGCATGATGTGAGGGTCGAAGATACTCGCATCTTTTTTTCCGATTGTCATTTCAAGCTTGTCTTTAAGGGCTTTTATCTCCTCAATGACAGCATCGATAGCGTTGATAAAGCGTACTTTTTCGTGATCGACTTCCTCAAGCGGTATATTACGCTCTTCGATCCAGAAATTGACATTATCGTATACGAAAGCACTGCCTATGGCAATTCCAGGTGAGGCGGGTATACCAGTGTATTCCCGAATCTTGTCAATGTCTTTTTCTGCCATGTCGGACTCACTCCCGGTCAGAAAGCTATTCCTCGTCGAACTTACTCATAATAATCGTTTTTAAAGCAGCAACCGCCTCGGCAGCATCATCGCCGTCCGCAATAATGGTCAAATCGGTGCCAAAAGCAGCCGCGAGCATCATAACACCCATAATCGACTTGCCGTTAACCTTAATCTCCTCGTTTTCGAAAGCGATCTCGGACTGGAACTTAACCGCTTCCTGTACGAGGAGTGCCGCAGGTCGCGCATGGATTCCCAACTGGTTTTGAATAGTTACCGTTTCAGAAATTTCAGGCACGTTAACCTCTCAGATCATCTATAGCCTGCCGATAATGTCGGCAAAGCGCTTGATATATTTTAACCAGTTTCAATAAATGGATCAAACAGAAATATAAAAACGTATCAGTCCCGAAAGCACAATAAGGCCAAGTGTCAGAAGAACGACGAACGATACGCTGTAATTCCGTTTGTATAACGCAAGACCAAGGATAAAAAGGATAATTGTTGCTAATATATAACCCGGAAACATCTCGTTTTTCAAACCTGTCAGATTGACAGTCATGAAACCGAGCACAAGTGCATTGATGCCACCAATAATATTTTCAGCTTTCTGGAGTTTCTCGTTCTTTATCTCGCCAATGACATTAATACCAAGTTTGTATCCGCGCATCAACCAATGCCACCTGAGTATTGCACTGGGCAGATTGAATAGAAGCAGGACTGTAATAATTCCGGCCACACCGAAAAGATAGGTGAGAAACAAGCCGAGTAAAAGCGCAAGCGGTCTGAGAGAGGACCAGAAAAGCCTGTCGCCGACCGATCCGGTTGCGGCGCCGACAGCTTTTTTAAATCCAGATATCATTGCCGCGGATTCGACTTTGTCGGTTCTCAGATCCTCTTCGATTCGAGTGACTGCGCCAAGCACAAGCGTTATCATGAATGGATTGCCGTTGTAGTATTCCAGGTGACGTTCACAGAACTCATTGTACTCGGCAGGACTTTTCCAGAAAAGTCTGCCGACCGGATTGATGCAGAATAGAAATCCGCTGTTCTGGCGGTATTTCTGTGAAAAAGACCCCTGAATAAAAAAACTTCTGAAATAGATCGACAGGAATGTGCCGAAACCGGGTTTCGTGATTTCTGTCTCTACAACAGCATCAGCCATACAATGCCTCCAATTGCGCCGATCGCGAGCTGACGGCTGTTACCTTTCATAATACTGACAATGGCAGCCGAGGCGCAGGCCGTTCCCCAGAGAATGGGGACTGAGGACGCGAGACTGGCTTTCAATCCCTCGGGCAGCAGTATAATTGCGGCACACCCGGCCATCGATACCGGTGTCAGAACGAGGAATATCAGCATTCCCCGCAGAACAGATCGCATCATGCCAAGAAAATGGCTGCGTTCTATGGCAATATCTTTGTTTCTTTCAAGTCTGTCAAGAAGCCTGTCGCTCATGACTGCATTTCTGCGTCGCGCATAAGCGATGAGTTTACTGCCAGCGAAACCTGCCGCTATACCGACCAGAAGCGCCGGAACGACTGCCGCTATCTGTTCAACAGCATCCATTTGGAAAAGCGACCTGACGGTGATCAGGGATACCGCAGTGATAAATGCGGCTAAATTACTGTCAGGTATTCGCACCGCACCAAGCGGCAGGTAGCCGAACCAGAGAAGCTGGAACATCATTCCGATCATCAGTCCGGTATCGGTCGAGCCTAGTATGTAGCCGACAATAGAGCAGGAGACCAGCGGTTCGGAAATCAGTACCTGCGGGCCGCCTGTTGTGTCCAGTGCTATAAATCCTGCAAAAAGCAGTAGAATGACTGCTATTTCCATAAAATCAGCCAGCTTTCAATGATGTCATATGATGCCTGCTGCTTGTTTCCCGTGACGGTCTTTCAGTTTTCACCAACTGTAATATTCTACCGGGTAAAAGATTGACCGGTAAAACAAAGATATTGTACAGCACGTGATCATATTTCCCGTTGCGACACTCGTTTATGAGAGGGCCGCCCGGTTCGCTTTCAGCTTTTTCAACTCTTCACGCGCGCCTTCAAGTTTCATGCGCTCGTTATTTACGACCTCTTCGGGCGCTTTCGAGATGAATCCCTCGTTAGAGAGCTTTTTTTCAAGGCTCATGATGAATTTGCCGCGACGGTCGAGTTCTTTGTCAAGGCGGGCTTTTTCGACATCCAGATCGATCAGACCTTCGAGCACAACGAACGCCTCGCTTTTCTCGGAAATACCCGCAGCCGATTTCGGTGGACGTGCCGCATTCAGATCGAGTGTCAGGTCGTTGACCGAGGCAAGATTAAGGATATATGCACGGTTCTCCTCAAAAATACGTCCCATGTTTTCATCGGCAGGGATAACGACGACGTCGGCCTTTTTGCCGATTGGGACATTCATTTCATTGCGGATTGTCCGGATAGTGCCGATAAGCGATTTCAGTGATTCCATTTCTTTTTCGAGCGCGACATCGATATCGTCATCGGAGGGTGACGGCCAGGCGGAAATCATAATACTGTCCGCACTTTTCTCACCGAGAGCCTCCATCAGGCCCTGCCAGATTTCCTCGCTGATATAGGGCATGATAGGGTGGAGGAGCTGCATAGAGCCCGCAAGCACGGACGCCGCGTTCCTGAGGACGAAAGCCCTGTCTTCACCGCCGCCGTTCATACGCGGTTTGATCATTTCAAGATACCAGTCGCAGAGATCATGCCAGATGAAATCATAAATTGTGTGCGCGGCATCATTGAACCTGAACGATTCCAGCGAATCATTGATAAGTTGTGCCGTATGGTTGAAACGCGAGACGATCCATCGGTCGGCAAGTTCCTGCTCGTAATCCTCGACTGGATCGAGAGCGCCGTCCGCATTAGAGAGGATCAGGCGTGTTGCGTTCCATATCTTATTGGCGAAATTACGGCCGATATCAAATGTATTGACACTGTCTTTTTTCTGCTTCTCGCCTTCACGTGGATAGGAGATGAACACATCCTGCCCCTGGGCGGTCGTCACCATCATGCTGAAACGAAGAGCGTCGGCACCGTGGCTGCCGATGACCTCGAGCGGATCGACACCGTTGCCGAGAGATTTCGACATCTTGCGGCCGAGATCGTCACGGACAGTGCCGTGGATGTAGACTTTCGAGAACGGAATGTCACCCATGAACTCATATCCGGCCATGATCATACGAGCCACCCAGAAAAAGATGATCTCGGATGCGGTCGAAAGCGTGTTGGTCGGGTAGAACGCTTTGAGTTCAGGTGTTTCCTCGGGCCAGCCGAATGTCGAGAAAGGCCAGAGCCATGAGCTGAACCATGTGTCGAGAACATCGGGATCCTGCTCGACTTTTGTGCTGCCACATTTTGAGCATTCATTCACGTGTTCGCTCGAGACCATGATCTCATCGCAGTCACGACAGTAATATACGGGGATACGGTGTCCCCACCAGAGCTGGCGCGATATGCACCAGTCACGGATATTCTCCATCCAGTTGAGGTAGACCTTGGTCCAGCGCTCGGGATAGAATTTGATTTTGCCGCTTGTTACGGCCTCGATCGCAGGTTCCGCCAGCGGTTTCATCTTGACGAACCACTGCCATGACAGGTATGGCTCGGTGACAGTATCGCAACGGTAGCAGTGGCCAACAGCATGCGCGTGGTCTTCGATCTTGATCAGAAGGCCGAGTTCCTCGATCATTGCGACGACTTTTTCCCGTGCATCCTCGCGTGTGATCCCGTCGAAATCCTCACCCGCGTGGGCGTTCATGGTGCCGTCCTCGTTCATCACGACGATGGGATCGAGCTTGTGGCGGACTCCCATTTCGAAATCGTTGGGGTCATGTGCCGGTGTAACCTTGACAGCGCCGGTTCCGAATTTCGGATCAACGAACTCGTCGGCGATGACAGGAATCTCGCGTCCGACAATGGGGAGGGTGACCGTTTTGCCGATAAGATCACGATAGCGCTCGTCCTCTGGATTTACCGCAACGGCGACATCACCGAGCATGGTTTCCGGACGGGTGGTTGCTACAGTCACGCCCTCGGAACCATCGGTGCCGGGATAGCGGAGGTGCCAGAGATTGCCGTTATGGTCTTTGTGCTCGGCTTCCTCGTCGGAGAGGGCGGTCTGACAGCGGGGGCACCAGTTGATGATGTAGTTGCCGCGATAGATAAGGCCTTTTTCATAAAGATGGGTGAACACCTCTGCAACCGCTTTCGACAGCCCCTCGTCCATTGTGAACCGTTCACGGTCCCAATCACAGGAACATCCCATCTTTTTGAGCTGTTCGATAATGACACCGCCGGTTTCCTCCTTGAAATCCCAAACCTCCTCGAGGAATGCCTCACGTCCGAGGTCCTGGCGGGTTTTGCCCTGCTCGGCCGCGATTTTGCGCTCGACAACATTCTGTGTGGCGATACCGGCGTGGTCGGTTCCCGGCATCCATTCGGCGGCAAATCCCTGCATGCGTTTGTGCCTGATTATGATGTCCTGAATCGTGTTGTTCAGGGCGTGGCCGAGATGAAGCCGTGCTGTCACATTGGGCGGCGGGATGACAATTGAGTAACTTTTTTTATTCTCATCGGGCAGGGCGTGGCCGAGATGATTATCCTCCCAGTACGCCTGCCATTTTTTTTCTATGGTTGCCGGATCATAGACCTTTTCCATTTCGGTGAAACTCACTCGCTCCTCCTGTATGTTTTTCCGTGTTTCAACACGAATATATTTATCGATAAATTATTTCTTTTTCCTATTTTACAAATATAATGCCTCTCTGTTATGAAGTCAATTCAAATGGGCCCTATTATAGGTTTCTGCATGAACGGGAAAGAGTGATTTCTACTGACTGTTTTCGCTGGAATCTTTCGATTTGGCTGACTGTTTAAATATATTCTGTTTTAGCTTGGTAAATAGTGCGGGTCGGTTTATATTTCTGCATCTGTATCCGGCGACTGACGAAGATGACTATGGAGTTGTTTAATGGCATGTGATATAAAGCGCTTGTCTGTTTCGATTGTATTTGCGGCGCTGTGTGTTACGTTTTTCGGCGCTTTTTTGTGTGATCCCGGGCCCAAACGTGTGCAGGTGAATGTCTCGGAGGGAACGACACCGTCTATCAGCTGGAAAGCGAAGAGAGCCGATCAGATTACGGTCTGCCTGCTCGACACTCTTGCCGTTTTTTGTATACCGTATGCAAGGTCTGGCGGCGACAGTTGTAAAATGGTGGAGCGGCATCCGGTAGTCTGGGGATATGCGGCGATTTCAGAGGATGAATATACGGACGCGGTAATTTCTTCGCCGGTATATTTTGGAAAAATACCGGAGGGGGCCATCGATCTCAGCGATCCGGGATTCAGAACGGCAGAACTTCTGGAAGGCCGTCCATACGAGGTATATGTCACAAATCCTGGTGTGTGGTACGCCAGAAAAAGATTCCGTCCATATCGTGCGGTCAGTGCAGAATGAGCACTTGAATTGCTGTTTTGTGTTGCCGAATATCTGGGGCATGATTTCATTACCGTGTTGTGAACGATACATAAAACGGGTTGCCCGTTCAGCCTTATTATGGTATTTTCACAGTAATAAATCCGACTGTACCTGTGATAAGGAGATACAACGATGAAATGTATGAATACTGTTTGGATTTTCGTTCTGGCCTTGCTGCTTGTCGTGGCCGGCTGCATGACGAAAAAGGAGGTGAAGACAGTCACTCAGCCAAAGACCATAGTGTTTTTCGGTGACAGCGTAACGAGAGGATACGGTGTCGACAGCACGAAAGAATCCTTTTTCGCACGTATAGAAAAGATCATGGGCTCGGGGCTTTATGGGCCGGTGCGGGTTATCAATGCCGGTGTGAACGGTGATGACAGCGGTGAGGCACTTACACGTGTCAGCCGTGATGTCACCGCGGTTAATCCCGATATCGCCGTGATAGCTTTTGGTCTCAACGATTGTCAGAACCGCAGCATGAATACCGACTATTTCAAGGAAAACATACTCAATATCATAGCCGCGATGCCCTCGAAAACGACAGTTCTTCTCGCGACTTCGAATTCCTTCCTCGATACGGGGAATTCACAGTGGGAGGACCTCAATGCTTCCCTTGAGCCTTATATGGATGTTGTCAGGGAGATTGCTAAAGAGCGTAAATTGGGGCTTATCGACGTGAATTATACCTGGCAGACGCAGATAAAACAGGACAGCCGTCACATGGAATCATATTATGTCGATCCGACACATCCATCCGCGAAAGGTCATGGCATCATTTACGAA
Organism: Candidatus Latescibacterota bacterium; assembly: GCA_963668435.2. Lineage (GTDB taxonomy): Bacteria > Latescibacterota > Latescibacteria > Latescibacterales > Latescibacteraceae. Next base: position 272,731 of record CAXXSC010000008.1, on the reverse strand, counting down.
ACTTATATGAATGTTCTGCGCAGAACCCTCATGGACTGAGAGTGCTGTCCCGATAGTGTTTGTCTGCCATGCGGTTTTGCTTCGCGGGACCGCATGATTTTTTTAGAGGCCGCCCGGCCGTGATTTTTATCTGGATTTTTCAGTAGAAGGTCAGATTATGTATAAATTTTCGATCAGATTTATATTTTCCTGTATAGTGCTTTTTTTCTCAATGGTGATTCCTGCAGCAACAGCGCCTTTGGCGGGCATGACTCCGTTCCTCAGCACCGATCAATACGCCGAACTTCCACCGCATCCACTCGCAGAGAAAGTCTATGGCGGCCCCGTATCGGTTCTTTTTATCGGTACGCCGGTCAGCAGCGGCCGTCTCATGGCCGAACTGTCAGCGAGCATGGATGGCGATTTCGAGGCATTTTATACTGCTTCGAGGAAGACATTCCGTTCAGAAACGATAGTGGCATCGGGCCATGATCCCGCGGCAGCACTTCGTTCACTTCTCGACTCCCCGCGGAATGTCTACTGGCTTGACTGTGATATCGCAATTTTTCCCGATGATATTCGCGACACAATCATGGGACATGTTCGTGCCGGGGCTGGCCTCATTTATACCGGGAATGCCGATGATCTCGATGATTTGTCAGGTCGGGGTGATGTTAAATACAATATGCTCGAGACTATGGAGTACCGCGATGTCTCGGCTGAGTTCGCCGGTCTTGCAGGCCGTGGGAGGCTTGTTCATCTGCCGATCCTTGAAGGCTTGAAAGATCCGGTATCAAGGACTGATTATTTCACTGTTGCCGTCAATGCTCTCATTTTCGCGACAGGCCGTGAGATGCCGTGTTATCTCAAGCCTTTCCGGCTCGGTAAAAAATTCGAGGTTGAATCGATCGCCTATATGCGCTTCCGTATCGAGCTTGCAAATAGTGGCGACAAGTTGAAAACCGAACTTCGTGTCCGTTACCGCGACATTGACGGTAATTTCGCGTTTGAGGAAACTGTCGCTTATAACGTGAATCCCGGTAAGTCGTTCATCCAGCTTGAACATCCGTCGCTGATGCGAGGCCGTTATTCGCTCGAGATTACCCTAATGGCTGAAAACGGTGTCTATGCCATGGCCGGTGGTTCTCTTGAACTCGATTCGGAACAGAGGATAACGGAAATCAATTCCATCAGCCAGAATATCGAGGCGGAAGGTGTTATTGCCGGAAATATACGTTTGTCCGAAGATTTCAAAGAAATTTTTACGCTCGATTCTGATATGCTTGATTCGTGTGGACGTATCCTCAGCCGTCAACGCCTGAAAACACCGAAAAACCGTCTCAGCGCTCCATACAGTTATATTCTGAAAAATCCTCATGATACAGTTATGAAAATCAGAGGCCTTTTCCTGAAAAGCGAAGAGCTTGTCGATGGTTATGGCCGCTATTTCCCTGTTTTTGGTGTTTGTGATCCGGCGAGGTTTTCGTTTGTTGGGGACATTTCATCACAGCATGTCATTGTCGACAAAAGAAGTGTGGATATTCTCCGTGCTGACGGTGTCAGCGCTTTTGCAATCGATACATCTGAGCTGATTGCAAAGGGCGATGTAATGAACAAAGCAGCTATCCTGGCCATGAGCGGTTCGGAAATTGTTCCGGTGATAGACAGTGATGCGCTCGCTAAGGTTTATGCTTCTGAAGACAGAAATATCGACTTATCCGAAAACGCGGTCGTTGATACATTGATGAGTTTCCATCCCCCACTTATTGTACTGAAAGGGGCGGGTGTTTTCTCCGATAAAAACAGTGTTATGCTTGCCGATTTTTTTACCGGATCTTCAATCGGCGCCGATTTTGGATTTGTCGCATTCGGAGAGTCGCAGATGCTGCCCTCTGATACTGCTTCTAACCCTGAAACGCAAGTACTTCAACCAGTGGATGTTGATGGTTCAGCTGACGGAGCTCCCGTTTTCGCCGTTGTCAGGAACTCGTGGAAGAGAGACAAGAGCGTATTGTTTTTCCGGACCCTGCCATGGTATGCGCTGTGTGAAGGTTTCGATGGACTATGGTGGGAGAGGGCCACTGACGTAGGCGAACAGATGCTGACCCCTTCATTGACTCCATCGCCGGTTCTTGGGATATTATCAGGAGAAGTTAACACTATCCGCAGCGGGATCGACCTTCTCCTTTATGAGGCGGAACGTGTGGATGAAAACCTGTTTTCTGTCCCGGAGACTTCGGGGCTAAAATCCTATCACTTCCGTAACGGAGCGGTGGATTTCGCAATAGTTCTTTCTGTGCCGGATGAAAAAGATGTGGATACGCTGGTATCGCCTTCAGTCCTCAGTATTTCAGATCCCAGGGGGGATATGCCGCTTTACGATCTCAGGGAAAACGCGTTTATTGGCGCTGTCTCGTCAGTTGCCATCGATAAACCTGTCACGGTTGTCGCCCGTTACCCGTACCGAGTCCGGAATATTTCACTGTCGACCGGCTCGGCAGTGCTGAAACCGGGCGATGTGCTCGACTATTCGGTCCGGGTCAGGACTGACAAGTTGAATGTGCCGCTGGAAAACCATGTCGTGACTGTCAAAGTTTACGATCCTGATGGCGTTGACATGTCGTTTCTGGGCGGATCATTCCTGGCGCCGTTTGGGGTATTTGAAAGTGACATCAGGATCGCTTTCAATGACAAGCCCGGCAAATGGCGGCTCGTTGTCGGCGACCTTGCATCCGGGAAAACAGTGGAACGCACATTTATCGTTTCCGGGACACCCGGAGACACTCAATCACTGAGATAATTAGCCGTATCAGGGATGTCCGTCTATAATACGGGCGTCAGATAAGCTGATCGCATTTTAACGGTGATCGGCTTTTCGACGTTTCTGTTTTTCACAGTCTATCACCTTCGAAAATAAACACCGTGGACAAGCAATGAAATTTACAATATTTACAGGGTCCGATGCCGAAGCCAACAGGGAAGAGCTTTTCCGCCGGACCACGATTTTCAACGGTCCTCTCTGTGTGGTCGTCCCTGATTCACGGTCTGTCGATGCCATGCAGCGTTATCTGGTGCGAAATGCAGGCGGTGCTTTCCTTGGGCACCGTGTTTTCACGTTTGAAGGCCTTGCCCACAGCATACTTGAAATTAACGGGAAAGCGCCGGAACTCCTGTCGCCTTATGTACGGCGGGCTGTTGTCTCGGAGTTAATAGGCAGACGTATCGCTCCTGCGTCACGGTATGCCGGTATTGCCGGTTATCCCGGTTTTGTGACGCTTTTCATTTCCCGGCTCGAGGAACTCAGAAGCAGGATGGAAGGCGGTTATGGGCGTGACGGTGAGCTTGCTGCACTCGATTCAGCCTACGAATCCGCTCTCGACAGTCTTGGTCTCGATGATCATGAGGGATTAGTCCACAAAGCTCTAGGTGACGGTTATCCTGAGTTTTTCGCGGACCATTTCGGAGGTGCGTTCCTTGTTGATGGTTTTTACGACCTGACAGGGAAACAACAAAAGCTTGTCGGCCGCCTTGTCAGGGCTTTTTCGCGCAGTGCCGCCACTGTTTTTCATGATCCAGAACGTCCCGGCCTTTTCAGGCTTTCCGGGAGATTGATAGATGCTTTTCGTTCTTATGGCGGAAAGACGGTTCCTGTTCCTGCTGTGCCGGACAGCGGATGCGACGCGATTCTTCGTTTTTTTCATGCTGAAAGTGTTTCCGGCGGCAAACCGCGCAACAACGGTTCAATCGAGGTGCATTCTTTCAGAAACACCCTCGGTGAGGCGGACTGGCTGGCAGGCCATATAAGGGAGCTTATCCTTAAGGACTGCTACAGCCCCGAAGATATTATGCTTGTTACCCGGACTCGTCCCTCCAGCGGTGACCCGATCGTAACTGCTTTCATGAAATACGGCATCCCGGTCGAGGGGGCAATATCCCGCTGCCTCAAAACTGTTCCTGTTGTTCGTTTTGCACTCAATGCTCTCGATGCGGCTATTCATCCTGCTGATGACGAGCTTCTGAAAAAAGTTCAACGGTCCGTTTTCACCGCGGGAAAGGTTTCAGGTGGCCGTGATCTTCTGTCAGGTATCGATGAAAAAGGCTGGAGTCTGAGGATCGCCGAGCTCGATACTCCCGATGGCTATGTTTCGAGCCTGAAAGCTGTCCTGGATGATCTCGGTGTTTTCCAGTCCCTGGAAAATGTGGGAGATGCCGGCTCCTTTGCTGATATAGCTGCTTATGAACGCCTACTTGAGGCCCTTGATGAGTTCGCAAAGGTGTATTCTTCATTCAGGACTATTATGCGGGCAGAAGAATTCGCCACCATACTCAGGGACTATCTGTCTGCGATCTATGTACCTATGAAAGTGGAAAAGACACGGGGAGTCCTGCTGACCGATATTAATCACGCACGTTTCTACTCACGTGATCTCACTGTCATGACCGGGCTGCTTGATTCAGCGTATCCCCGTATCGAAACGGGATATACACTGCTGGACAGTGAGGACGAGGTCCTTGTCCGGCAGCATCGGGCCGAGGAGGAACCGCTTTTGTTCTATGCCGCCCTTGCCGGAGCGAAACGCTGTATTTTCACGTTTCCCGGGTTGGATGACGAGGGGCAGGACGGGGCCATGTCGCCGTATCTCAGAGATATCATGGCGCTGACCGTTCCTTCGATGATCGCGGAAAAACATGCGGCCGTTCCCGGCGCCTCATGGGAGGGTGGCCCGCGTGACAGTACCGGTGCAGGTGAGACATTTATGCGCAGCATGGTACGCCATGAAAAAACAATGGAAACGTCGGCGGCAATAGCGTTTCATGAACAGCCGTGGCTCGAACAAAAAGCGAAAACAGGTGTGTCGAATTATCTCCGCCTCGGCACAGTCCCCGGTGTGGACCTTTCTTTAAGCCCATTCAATATGCTGATTGCAGATGACTGGCGTGACAGAATGTTTTCGGTGACACAGCTTGAGTCATATATCAACTGCCCGCTCGGATTTTATTTCAGGAACATTGTCGGCCTCAAGGTCGAACAGCCTCTTCCCGGTGAGATCGATGCCCAGCTGAAAGGTATCATTGTCCATGATGTGCTTGCGGACTTTTTCAAGGGGATGATAGCGCTTTACGGCAATAGCTGTTTTGACAGCGGGCATATCGTACCTGCGAAACAGAATATGGGGGAGACTGTCGATAGTATTTTCGACAGCCATCGTCATGCAATGACCGGTATTCATCCCGTGACACTGCTGACTGAACGTCAGGCGCTTCATGCACACATGGAGCAGTTTGTCGAGGTCGAGTTTGAACGCTTCTCGAACGATCCATTTGTGCCCGTCGAGTTTGAAGTGACTTTCGGCGGCAGGAAAAAGGGGGAGGAGCGTACTTTCGATGCATTCCCTCTTGAATCTTCTGGCGACGACAGCGAGATGATATTTCTGATCGGGAGAATAGACAGGATTGATTCAGCTGAGATCGATGGTGACGAGTTTTTCCGCGTAATCGATTACAAAACGGGCTATATGGTCACAGCGAATATGAAAGGTATCATGAGCGGTAAGGACCTTCAGGCGCCGCTTTACCTTGAGGCTGTCAAGAAATCGATCATGCCCGAGAAAAAACGTTACGATGCCGCGTTGTATTCGCTTCGCGATCTGAACTTTAAACCATATAAAGACGGCAGGAAACCCCTGGCCCTGTCGGACTGGGATGCCTGTATCGAACGGGCAAAGTTGCTTGCCCGCACCGCTGCGGAAGCGATCCGTCAGGGAGTATTTCCTGTCACCGGGGATGAATGTAAGGATATATGTGATTATTATTCGATATGCCGGGGCGGTTGTCATGGCACGGCCACTTTTGCCGATTTGATGGTGGATGTAAACAAAGTAGAAAACTGAGGAATATCGATGCCGCTCGAAAAACTCGACACCGAACAGAAAAAGGCCGCGACCTCGATTGGCCTTGAGGTTGCCGTGTCCGCCGGTGCCGGATCAGGGAAAACAAGGCTTCTCGTTGGACGATATCTCTACCTGCTCATGAGCGGTAATCTGAGCATGAACGAGATTGCGGCGATTACGTTTACCGAAAAGGCCGCGTCGCAGATGAAATCTGCTGTCGCAAAACGGGCCGCGGAGATGGCGGTCAGTGACAGTGAACATGCCGCATTATGGCGTTCAGTGTCTTCCAGTGTCTATGCGGCGCCAATTTCGACCATCCATGCTTTCTGTAATTCTATCCTTCGAAACAATCCCGAAGAGGCGGATTTCGATCCCGCATACAGCATTCTTGACGACGCTTCTGCCGCAGTTCTGCTTCGTGAAACCATCGATGTCCATGTCAGAGAAAGCCTTGATACGGAGCCGGAGCTTATGGAAACACTGCTCGGTGCTTTCGGTCTCAAACGCCTTAAACAGATATACCGGACAGCTCTTAATAACAGGGTGAAACTGGTTTCCTGGCTCGATTCTTACGGCTCTGTTGATTCTTCTGACATTGATCGCAACTGTGTAGCTTATCTTGGTGAAATGATCTCGAAATCGGCACAATCGCTCCAGCAATTTCATGTGTTCGCTCCCGGCGATGACAGTTTTGGTGATAAAGTGCGCGAGTCTGTTCCTGTGCTGAAGCACCTTGCCGGACGCTTTGTGTATTCTACTGTTACGCCTGATCATGTTTCCAAAACGATTGATTTCCTCAAGAAAGACAGCAAAAAAGGATCACCGAAAAAATGGCGGGACAATGGCGGTAACCTCTCTCTTGTACGCGTCCATGTAAAGGACATAATCGAGCTTCTCGAGAGCGCTCTTACGTACCTTCTCCACGAGGCTGGGCAGACATCCCGTATAGGTGAGATGCTCACCGGCGAGTTCATTCTCCTCGAACAGCGCTATCTAAGCGCCAAGAAGAAACGCTCGGTCTTCGATCATGATGACACGCTGATCGAAACATGGCGGCTTCTTCGCAAAAGTGCGGTCGTCTCCGGGCGGCTTTCCAGAACATATCGTTATTTCCTCATCGACGAGTTCCAGGATACCGACAGCCTTCAGATGGACATCCTGAAAATGATAGCCGGGAACTCCGCCGCCTCATTGTTTACTGTCGGTGATCCGAAACAGTCCATTTACCGTTTCCGTGGTGCGGATGTAGCAGTTTTTAATAATTTTGTTGCCGGCAGGGATGTGGAATTCAAGACTCTTAGGACAAATTACCGGAGTGCTGCGGGCGTCATCAATTTTATCAATACGGTGTTTTCGGATATTATGGGGCGTGGGGCGGGCATTGCTTATGAGGCCGAGTACAGTGAAATGCGGGCTTACCGTGGGGAAAGTTTCGCTGATATTCCAGTGGAAATCGTTGTGGTGGATGGTGATAGTACGGAAAAGGGACGTCGTGTCGAGGCTGAGATTATCGCCCGGAAAATCAGAGAACTTCACGACAATTTCAGCATTGATTACGGCGATATGGCGCTTCTTTTCAGAAAAGGGACGATTATCCGTGCCTATGAAGAGATACTGCTCAGGGAGGGAATACCCTATGTCAACATGACCAGTGGCAGGCTGTCAGATTTCCCGGAGATACATGATATCACCAACCTGCTTCGCTGGCTCTGCGAGCCTTCTGATCCGATCCTGTTCTCGGCAGTACTGCTGTCGCCGTTTTTCATGGTCGACAAAGAAACGCTTTCCGGGCTCAGTCTGCTCAGCGGCGACGCCCAAAAGATGCCTGAATCGTTTCTTCAGGATAATGCTGTCGCCGGACATGAGTATTTCCGTGATACCGGACTGGAACATGTCCGGGACCTCATGCTCGATCTTCTGGCAAAACGGGACCGTATGGACATTGCCGACATACTCGAATATGTTTTCGACAAGACAGGTTATACCATGCAGATCCTTGCCGATCCGGTCAATGGCGATCTGACCCTGTCTGTCATTGACAGTATTCTCGCCGCATCACGTGAGTTCGAAAACAACGGTGGTGATATTTACCAGTTCGCGGAACAACTTGCGGACGGCAGCATTTTCAGTGAATTCCAAGCCTCACTGGAATCAGATGAACGGGCGGTGAACCTTCTTACAATACATAAGTCGAAAGGGCTCGAGTACCGTGTCGTCTTTGTTGCCGATGCTGGCGGCAAGGGTCGAAGCGGTGTGCCTGAGATAGGTTTCCATGACCGTTTGGGCCCCGGCTTTTCGCTGCGTGAACCGGGTGGTTCGTATCGGCCTTCGCTTGCCCATGCAATGCTCGCTGTTGAGGAGAAAAATAAAGCCAATGCCGAGAGCAAACGCCTGTTCTATGTTGCCTGTACCCGCGCTGAGGACTATCTCATGATACTCGGCGGAGAACCCTCGAAAAAAGCGGATCTGTTCTATGAGAAAGATAGTTGGATGACATGGCTCCATACCGCTCTCGGAATTGATCCTTCCGGAGAGAATGCCGGCGATGGCCATGGCTTGTTGTACCGTTACAGGCGAATAGACGATGCCGAGCCGGAAAAACCACTGTCGGTCGCTGAATTCTGGTCGCCCATGCTGAATGCTGCGCCGTCGGATAAGGGGAGGGTGTCAGGAGACCAGCAGGAATTGCTATCTAAGATTTCTGCACTACCTGTGATTGTACGCAATGATCCGCCCCGGCATCTGAGCCCTTCACAGCTGCTTGACTATATCGATTGTCCTGCACTCTATTATTACCGTCATGTCTGGTCTCTGGATATCAGCGGAAGCACATCTTCGGGATATGGGCCGCGATACGGTGTTTTGGCTCATTCGGCTCTTGAGATATTCGATTTCGATATGGTTCTAAAGCCCGAGGAACAGCGAAAGGATTCTATTACCGCGCTTGTGGTGGATTGTGTCTCGGCAGGCGACCCTGAACGCTGGGCGTTGAAACTCACCGATGAGCTCAACGCTTTTGCCGACAGTGATCTCGCGAAGAAAATGGCAGTGGCTGAAGATTTGCGGCGCGAGGAACCGTTCTGTTTCCTTTCAGGTGATGTGCTGGTGCGCGGTACTATGGATGCTCTCTATTTTCAGGGCAATGACTGCGGCATTGTAGATTTCAAAACAGACTCGATTACCGGAGATGAGGTAGAGGCTCATTCGGAACGTTATCGCTTGCAGCTTGGTATTTACGCGCTCGCATACGAAAAAGCGGCTTTCCGTCTGCCGAAAACTCTGGCGCTTTATTATCTTGCACCAGGTGTTGTTCATGAAATATCCTGCGACCGGGAATTCCTCGATTATGTGACCGGACAGCTTGAGTCTGTCATACAGTCACTCACGGAAGGTGATTTTGTGTCGAAGAAAAACAGCCGCTGTGAATTCTGCCCATACACTGCCATGTGCGGTACGAAAACGGAATAGTGAAGATTTTCTGCTGTTACGGAAGGAAAGATAGAAAACGTTTCAGTAAGCCATTTTTCTGATAAAAATAAAGCCGGGCCAGGGATTGTTTCCCTGAAACCCGGCTTTTTTACTGTGATCAGGTTGATTTGACTGTAACCTTCTTCTCCAAGCCTGCTGTATTATTCGCCGTTTTCTATTTTTTTCAGAAGGTTCCAGCCGACGAGAAGGTGGCGCGGCAGGTGGAAACAGCATTTCCATGTCGAGGCCTTGAACGGCAGCGCCAAGCGGCCGTCGCGATGGAAATAGCCGAACCATTCGCCGTGTTCTTTGTCGGGGAAAAGGCCGAACGTGTATTCGTGGACAATTCGGTACCAGTCATCGAACTCCTTGCCGCCCTTGAGATAGAGCGAGTGGATGAGTGCAATCAGGGCCTCGTTGTGACACCACCAGAGTTTCATGTCGCTTTCGAGAGGCATTGCTGCGCCGCCCTCGCTGTCCATGAAGTAGGTGATCCCGCCGAATTCCTTATCCCAGCCGAAATCAAGCTCCCAGAGTGTCAGGTCGCAGGCTTTGTCGATGAGCGACTGGTCGTTGCGCGCCATGCCCTCCTGCATGATGAACCATGCACCCTCGATCGCGTGGCCGGGGATGAGGTGACGGCCCTCTGGCTGGTCGAGCATCAGGCTGCCGTCGGGAGCGACATTCTCGAATGCGAGTTTGCGTTCGGGGTGGACATGCTTGGTGAGAAATGTCTCGATACACTGGTCGGAATAGGCCAGAAGCTCGGGTGTTTCACCTTCGAGCAGCATCATTTCGCGGGTGACATTCATCATGATCATCGGTATGGCCATGGTGATCATGTCGCGGGCGCCGGGAATGCCTTTTTGCGAGCCCGCAGCAGGAGTGTCGATGAGCTCCAGCACTTTTTTAAACATGCTTCTGGCAATATCGGCTGCCTGCTGATCGCCGGTAACACGAGCGTAACGGACTGCCGCCATAATGACAAATGTTTCGCTGAAAATTCTGCGCGGAATGCTCAGTGGTTTGCCTTCGCGGTCGACGCTCCACCAGACTCGGCCCTCGTCGTTGATGAAATGCTTGACGATGAAATCCCAGCCCAGTTTCGCCATGTCGAGCCACTCGTCGCGTTTCTCGACCTCGTCGCAGAGCGCGGAGAACACCCAGACCTCGCGGCCGTGGGGCCAGGCGAACTTGTCGGTGCCGTAATGACTGCCGTCGCGTCCGATCATGTGGAGATAGCCGCCGTGCTCACGGTCAGGGGAGTGCTTCATCCAGAACGGGATGACATCGTTGAACAGCATGTCCTCGTAGAGTTCGCGGTGTTTTGTGATGAGCTTTTTGTCCATTTTGCGCCTCGGAAATTGTATTTGATTGTTTGCCACGGAGTTCACGGAAAAAGGAGATAAAGAAAGATAAGCGGCTTGATGGAAACGCGCAAAGGGAAAGATAGTGGCTGTCTACATTTTTACTCAAAAGAATTCCTCGGAGTTTTGTTCCGGGACAGTATATTTGCATGAATGTGCCGAGTTTCAATCAGAATGGGTATTGGCCGTTGTTGTCGTCTCATCCCTCAGCCGCGCTTTCTCCGGCGACATACCCCGTTGTCCAGCAGACCTGCAGGTTGAAACCGCCGGTCGGGCCGTCCAGATCGAGGATTTCACCTGCGAAAAAGAGATTTGGAACGATTTTCGAGCGCATCGTGTTCGGATCGACCTCTTTCAGCGAAACGCCGCCAGCCGTGATAATCGCTTTTTTAAATCCCACAAGACCGCTGATGGTGAGGGGGAATTCTTTCATCGTTAGGCGAAGGCGTTTCCGCTCATCCTTTGATACTGAGTGCCCCCGTTTGAGCGGATCGATATTCGCCAGTTTGAGCACGATCGGGACAAGACGTTTCGGCAGGAGCCCAAGCATAATAGTATCCATCTGCCTGTTGCTTTTTTCGTCCAGATCCCTGAGCAGACGTTTGTCGAGCATTTGCTGATCGAGCGCCGGTTTGAAATCGATGGCAAGTTTGACCTCGCCTTGTTGCAGCTTCGATCCCGCCGTCTTGCTCAGGTCGAGGATGATGGGACCGCTGATGCCGTTTCCCGTGAATAATGCCTCTCCAAAACGCTCATCATTTTTTTTTGTGCCGCAGACCAGTGATATCCGCACATTTTTGAGTGATAATCCCTCAAGATCACGCACCCATTTTTCTCGTGTCAGGAGTGGTGTCAGCGCTGGCGCCGGTTTGATTGTTGAATGACCGAGCGTTTCAGCCAGTCTGTAACCGTCCCCGGTTGATCCGGTCTCTGGGTAGGAACGGCCGCCTGTTGCGATAAGATAATTTCGCGCGGTGATCGTGTCGCCGTTTTCGCTTATCAGTGCGCTGATGCCGTTTTCATCATGTTGTACTGTTTCGATCCGGCATTGGTCGTATATTCTGACACCCTGTTTTTTGCAGAGCCCGAGCAGGAGCTCCAGAACATCGCGGGACCTGTCCGATTCGGGGAAAATCCTGCCGCCGCGCTCGATTTTGGTTGCAAGGCCGTTTTCGTGAAAAAAGTCGACTGATTCAGCTACGCCGAAACGGTGCATGGCGGAAATAAGGAATTTGCCATTTCTACCGAAATTCTCTATGAATGTTAGCACATTTTCCTGGCTGTTCGTGATATTACAGCGCTCTTTTCCGGTCATGAGAAGTTTGATGCCGGGGCGGGCGTTACGTTCGATGATGAGGACTTTTACACCGCATTCGGAAGCGCGTATGGCGGCCATCATTCCTGCCGGGCCGGCGCCGACTATTGCGAGATCGTAAGACGTTGGGGACATGGGAGACTTTCTGAAAAGATGTTGCGTCATTGAGGGTGGAGAAAAACACGTTATCAGGTATATAAGATGGCAGGATGGTGATTGAAAAGAAAGGGAAAAGATGGGAATGCTATGGGATTTAGACCAGGATGAACAAATGCAAAAGCGGTAAAATGCTTTGTGAACAGTCAGATGCTTGTATATGATCCGATTTCCTTTTGCATTTGCCGCCTCATGGCCTATCTTACCACAAACCGATCTTAAATCTTTAACCTCGAATTATTAATCCCATGCTCTCAATCATCATGCCCGCCTTCAACGAGGGTGGCAACATATACGGTAATATCGCCGAAACCCGCGAGGTACTCGCCCGCGCCGGCAACGAGTTCGAGATCATTGCTGTCGATGATGGTTCCTCGGACGAGACCCTTGCCGAGATCGAGCGTGCCGCCGCTGATTTCAGTGATGTGCTTGCCACGAGAAATCCCTACAACATGGGCAAGGGCATGGCGCTCAGGACCGGTTTTGACTATTCCAGCGGTGATATTGTCGTGTTCCTCGATGCCGACCTCGATCTGCATCCCTCGCAGATTCAGTCGCTGATCGGCGTACTCGAGGCCGGGCCGTGGGATATTGTTATAGGCTCGAAACACCATCCGGATTCAAAACTCGATTACCCGGCTTTCAGGAAACTGGCGAGCTGGTGTTATTATAAAATGATCGGTACAATGTTCGGGCTTCCTGTACGCGACACCCAGACCGGGCTCAAAGTATTCAGGCGCAAGGTGCTTGAAACGGTTTTCCATCGTCTCATGGTCAAGAAATACGCTTATGACGTGGAGCTTCTCGCAGCCGCTGTTCGATTGGGCTACAGTGTTCACGAGATCCCGGTAGTGCTCCAGTTTCGCCGTGAACTGAAATGGGGGCGCATACGGTTCAATGATATCAGCGCTATTGTTGTCGATACGCTTGCGATTTTTTACCGCCTCAGGATACTGAGGTATTACGATGCCGAACGTCCGCCGATGCCTGCCGTTCAGAAAAAGGTGCTTGTGCTGATCTCGGGTTGCCCACCGCCGGAGGATGTTCTGAAGCGCCTGTCGGTCGATGCCTGCACCAGTGTGGCCTGTATCGATGACTCTGGAGCCTGTGAACGTGAAGGTGTTAATTATTTCGCCAGCATGGCGGATTTTGACCACTGGCGAAAACAGGAATGCAGCGATTATGACTATATCGGTTTCCTCGGCAGACAGCACCTTCCAACAGGTTCCTGGGTGAAAAATGCGGTCAGGAATTTCGAAAATCCCGAAGTTGCCGCCGTATGCGGTCCTGTGATTCCCGGTCCGCTCAAAGGCACCGGAGAAAAAACTGCCGCTTATGTCAGCGCGTCACGCCTCAGTGCCGGGCCGCGTTATTATCTTCATTCTATCAGGACACGCCGTGCGGTAAGCAGGGGGCTTGCCGGCAATGTGTTCATAAGGGCCTGCGGCTGGCCACAAGATGCATTGGACTTTCCATTCGCCGAGCGCGGCATTGTCAGGAACGGCGATGGCGGTGTGCTGTTGTATGATCCCGATGTAGCCGTATCGAAACCGGTCAGGCCGTTTATACTACCCTATCTCAAGTCGGCTGCCCGGGATGCGTTTCTTTACGGCAGGGGGGACCGATCCGGCGGATACTGGCAATGTGTCTTTACCTTTCTTGCCCTTATTTTATGCGCGGGGCCTTTGTTTCTGCCCGAAACATTCATCGCGCTTTCCGCTTTGTTGTATGTTGCGCTTGTGATCTTTACTGGTGTCTCGACTTTCGATGCCGGGATCGTGCTCTGGGTTGTTGCTGGCGCTTTCCTGGATAATGCCGTACGGGCTGTTGCCTGGCCCGCTGGTTTGTCCGCACGCATTTTCAGGGGCAGCCGGAAGTGAAAGCACTTGCTTTATCAGCCGTGATAACATAGTTTTACATCAATATCTTAAATCAGTAGTGTCCCAACATTAGTCAAATAAATTCAATTGGTTAGGATTTTCATGGTTCACGATTGAATTGTTGTTTTCTGTAAGTATATGATAAATATGACCTTTTTCAAACAGCGAGACACTTAGAATCTGTAGAATTGTGTAGAGACTAAGGTCGATTTTCAGTTCTTTTCGCATGATGGCGACTAATAAATAGACAGATATAGCAATCCATATTTGAGATTTGACAGCATTTTCAGATGTGCCATAAAATGATTTGATTCTCAGGTGCTGCTTGATCCATTTGAAAAACAGTTCAATTTGCCAGCGGCAACGATATAACTCTGTAATGGTCAAAGCAGGTAGGTCAAAATTATTAGTCAGAAAGACCAGATTCTTACCTTTTTTTGAGTCATAGAATCGGATTCGTCGTAGTTTGTCACAGTACTTTTGTTGTGTATAATATCCTTTTAGAACAACGGTTTGGTCACATTTAAGTCCGGTTGATTTATCGATAACATGTGAATACACTCGTTTGAATTGCAGGTTCTTTTTTGCTCGGGTAATGAAGAACGCATTTGCGTTATGAATACAGTGAAGCCGGTCAAAATCTATGTAAGCGCGATCCATGATATACAATGCACCTGCTTCCGGAAGTAAACTGTCGATAATCGTTACATCATGGACTTTGCCATGTGTGATAATTGCCAATACCGGAATATTTCCATGCAGATTCAAGAGTGTATGAAGTTTGATCGCTCCTTTCCGTTTTCGGAATTGTGCCCAGGGGAATACGGACAAACACAAGTCTATGGTCGTTGAATCGAGCGCATACACTGTCTGGTCCAACTCAACACCGAACGGCTCATGAGTATATAGTTTTCTCGCATGCTCGATAAGTACCTGTGTAAAATCAGCATAGATTCGCCAGTCGCGTGTTTCGTTTGCATGTGCCAGTGTGTTGCGGGAAATAGTACTTCTGATTCCCATGTGGTACAGCTTGGTGTTCATTGCCCGTAAACAGGCTTCAATATCTCGCAAGCTTTCACGATATGTCAGTTGAGCAAAAGCCATCACGCGGTATTGATCAGAACAGGTGAACTCCTTTACTTTATAGTTGCCCGAATACCGCTTAACACATGTTTGAAATCGTCTCCATGGTAATATATCCATGAGTTGTGAAAAAACCGTACGACCTGTATACATCGACCTCTCCTTTGCTATAGGACAGGTCATAGTTTAATACACTTTTCAAGTCGATACAGGTCTTATTTTTTTCTATCATATTTATTATCAATTCTTTACATGGTTTTTAATTTATAACGTTGGGACACTACTGATCTTAAATTTATTCAAAGGGATTGGCCGTTTAATGCAAACACTCTCGATAGTCGTTCCGCTATACAGCGAAAAGGACAGCCTCGAAGAACTCCACAGGCGTATTGTTTCTGTTTGTGAAGGAATGGGTTGCGAGTTCGAAATTGTCTTTGTTGACGATGGCTCTACGGACAGCTCTTTGAATGTACTTGAAAACATACGTGAGCGGGACAACCGGGCGAAAATCATCCATTTCCGTACAAATATGGGAAAAGCGGCGGGACTTCAGGCCGGTTTCGAGGCTTCGACCGGTTGTATTGTCATAACGATGGATGCCGACCTTCAGGACGATCCCGCGGAAATACCGGCATTAGTCGCGGCTCTCGATTCCGGTCTCGACATGGTTTCCGGCTGGAAAAAGACCCGCCATGACCCATTGTCGAAAACCCTTCCATCCAAGCTGTTCAATGCGGTTGTACGATATTTCAGTGGTCTTAAACTGCATGATTTCAATTGTGGTCTCAAGGCATACCGCAAGGAAGTCGTCGAGTCACTTACGCTTTATGGGGAACTTCACCGATACATACCGGTACTTGCCAAGTTCAACGGTTTCACGGTGGGCGAAATTCCCGTTCAGCACCACCCGAGAAAACACGGCCAGTCGAAATACGGCGCCAAGCGTCTCGTTACCGGATTTCTCGACCTTCTGACAGTCATTCTTTTGACACGTTACACATCGAAACCACTGCATTTTTTCGGTTCGGTCGGTCTTTTCTGCTGTTTTCTCGGCGGTATTGTCAATCTCTATATAGTCAAAATATGGGCAAGCACCGGATTCACCAATATACATGGCCGTGTTCCGCTGTTACTGGGTGCGATATTCATGGTGCTTCTCGGCATACAGTTCATTTCCACCGGTCTTCTTGCAGAATTGATCACCCATGGGATTATGGAACGTAAGCGTTAGCATAAGGACGGAAAATATTTTACCTTTCAAAAAGCCAAAAGCCTGCACATCGTAAAAAATAGAATTGGACTGATCCGATTCGTTATCACAACTTAACAGGCTGATCTGTTCCACTTAATTTTGCCGATTGAAACCTTTCCTATGAAAATAGCCACCCTGACCCATACATATCCCCGCTTTACAGACGATATTAACGCGCCATTTGTTGAAAAACTCATGGAACGTATCGCCTCACTCGGCAATGAAGTCTCCGTGCTGACTGCGTTCGATCCGGCGTGGCGGCGCATGCCGGAGGATCACAACGTCGATCTCGACACCTATAAGTATATATGGCCTGATTCCCTGCATATCCTCGGTTATTCACGAACAATCGAGGGGAATGTCCGTTTCAGGAAACGGGTGCTCGCGTTGTCACCTTTTCTTTTTGCGGGCGCTTATCGTTCTTTTCTTCGCCGGGTAAAGCGAACAAAACCGGATATCATTCACGCTCACTGGATTCTGCCGAACGGTTTCATCGCGGGGCAGGTGGCGAAAGCTACCGGTATTCCGTTACTTATCCAGCTTCATGGTTCCGATGTCTTTACCGCGGAAAAGAATCCCCTGTTCAGGGCAATGGCCCGTTCGGCTGGAAGAAATGCTTCATATATCCTTTCGCCAAGCCCCGATCTGACCCGCCGGCTCGGAAATATTGGTGTCGATACCGGCAAGATAGGTTTCATTCCCAATACGGTTGAGACGGATTTCGCGGACCATGTCAGCGACGAGCATGTCGTCGCACTCAAAAAGAAGCTGAATGTACCGGATGGTGATACTGTCATTCTTGCCATGGGTCGGATGGTCTATGTCAAGGGATTCGACTATCTCCTCGACTCATTCAGGGAAATCGCGGCATGTCACAAAGATGTGACCCTCGTTCTTGCGGGCGGAGGTGTTCTTTATGAAGATATGAAACGCAGGGCTGGTGAGCTTGGTATCAGTGACCGTGTCAGAATGCCGGGGGCGGTCATGCGCGATGAGGTACCGGTGTATTTCAGGATGGCCGATATTTTCACGGTGCCCTCGATTCGTCATGAAAGCGGGGCAGTGGACGGTCTCCCCGTTGTTGTCCCGGAGGCAATGGCGGCGGGCCTTCCCGTGGTCGCCTCTGATTTAAGTGGTATTCCCACGCTCATAAAAGAAAACAAGACAGGTAAGCTTGTTCCCGAACGTTCTTCAAAGGCGCTTGCTGAAGCGCTTGATTTTTTTCTGAAACACCCGGATGAGAGGAAACGGATAGGGGGGAGGTCAAGGAAGGTTATCGAGCGCTATACGAATTACGATACTGTTGCGGGTTTCATCTCACAGCTTTATGCCCAGATGGCTCAAAATGACTTTTCACCTTCAAAAGCTGCTCAATTCGAGATCGGTTTCGAGTAGCGTCAGTTATATCTTTTCATTGATCACATTTATCCAAAGAAAACTTCGGTTGTTTTTCACATCGATTTTTTTATATTTCCACTGCTGTTAAACCACATTTTTATCTTTTTATTGGTGAAGGGCTGCTCAATGCAGAAAAAGCGATCTTCCAACAGTTCGAGTTCCTCGAAAAACAAGCGTTTCAGAAAAACACGCCTTCAGTCTACACTGACATACCTGAACAGCTCCAATGCAAAGGTATTGTTTTTTGGTATCTACTTTATCATTACCATGTTCATGTTCCGTGAGTTTCTTTTCAGTGATAACATGTTGTTTGGTGGGGATACTATTCCAGACGGCGTCTATACAAGAAAGCTTTACAAGGAATTTCATAATGAATATGGCGGTGTTCCCCGTTGGAATCCGTATGTGCTTGGTGGCCTGCCTTTTGTCGATGCTATGCATGGTGACACGTTTTATCCCGGAGCCTGGCTGAAATTTTTCATTCCCCTCGAACGGGCGCTCGGTCACAAACTGGTCTGGCATGTCTTTCTCGCCGGAATAGCGATGTTCGTATTCCTCCGTTCGATGGGGAATCGCCGCGACGCTTCATTTCTCGGCGGGCTCATGTATATGCTGGCGCCATCGTTTGTTTCCCAGGTGTATCCGGGGCATGACGCCAAGATGTACATAATCGCCTGGCTGCCGCTTGCGTTTGCCGCCCTGGAATTCGGTATGCAGAAAGCCACGATGGCGCGTTTTGCCCTGTTAGGCGGCTTGATGGGGCTTCTCATCCTCACCTCGCATGTTCAGATGGCTTATTATGCATACTGGGCCCTCGGACTCTATTTTCTGTATCGACTCTACGACAGTGAGGACCACTCATTCAAGGCAATTGCGCTACGCTCGTCCCTGTTTGTCATGGCGGTCGTGTTCGCGCTCATGCTTGGAGCTGTACAGCTGTTTCCTGCCTATAAGTTCTCAACTTCGCAGTCGGTCCGTACCGGTGGTGAACGTTCAACCTATGAATATGCCACCTCCTGGTCCATGCACCCGGAAGAGGTCGCTGGTATGCTGGTGCCTTCTTTCCAGGGAAATACTTATATCGATACAAGGGGCGGCTCGTATTACGGTGTTGATCATTATTGGGGTAAAAACGTATTCAAGCTCAATTCGGAATATCATGGACTTCTCCCTATGCTGCTGGCGTTGTTCGCGATGATTTGTACACAAAAAAAACGCCGATGGTTTTTCCTTGGGATTGCCTTTCTCTCGCTCATATACGCTCTTGGTGCGGATACGCCGTTCTATCGTCTGTTCTATGCACTTGTGCCGGGAGTGAAAGTTTTTCGTGCGCCGAGCATGATCATTTTTCTCTTTGCATTCTCGATTGTCGCCATGGCGACTGATTTCATTTCCGACCTTTTCGAGGGTGAAAGCAGTCTGGAATTGTGTGACAGACGTATCCTTGTTTTTGGAGGATTCCTTTTTGCTGCGGCTGTTGTCATTACTCTGGGCGGTGAGAGTTTCTTCAGGACCTGGGCTGGTATTTTCTTCCATAAAATGCCGGATTTCCGTGTTCAGACTATGCTTGCCAATATACCGTTTGTTATTTCCGATCTCTGGCGCATTCTGATTCTGTCGCTGGCTGCACTCGGCGGTTTGTGGATGTTTTCTACAAAGAAAATCGGAAATGTTGGATTAATTGCCTTGTTCGCACTCGTAACTTTTATCGATCAGTCGGTTGTCTGCAGCCGTTTCATTACCACGGTCGATCCGAATACCTATCCTCTCCGGGCGCCTGTTCCGGCTATTAAGAAAATTCAGGAGAAAATGAGGGAAGAGGGGCCGTTTCGTGTGTTCGATCCATCACGTCCCAATAACTACTATGCGATGTTTGGAATTTCCACTGTTAGCGGTTCTCATAATAACGAGCTTCAGAGTTACGAGCTTTTCCGTGGTCCTGCGAACTCGCATTTAACGAAATTTTGGGTTATCGATCGTAGTCTATATATCGAGGGGCTGGCGCTCAATAATTTCTTAAAGGTCGCTGGTGTCAAATATCTGCTTCTGCAAAACCAGCCGGGTTCAATCGGTCTTGTGAAAAATGAGTATGCACTTCCCCGCGCTTTTGTCGTGCACGGTTTTGTGGCTGTTCCGAGTGATACGGCCGCGGTGAAACTGCTCGGTGATGCTTCTTTCGATCCCTCGACAACCGCGACGCTCGAGGCGGATGAAAGCGATCTGCCTTTCAAGGCGGCGACCGGAGTAAGCGGCTCCGTTGTCAGTGATATCGAGTATACCGAGTGGGGCGCGGAGATTCACTGTTCATGTACAGCTCCCGGCTATCTTGTTCTAAGCGATAATTATGTCCCATACTGGCGGGCCGAGGTCGACGGTGTCGATACTGAAATTATAAGGGCCAATGTCACATTCATGGCTGTGCCCTGTGATGCCGGTGATCATGTCGTGCGCTTTATTTTCCATTCTGTCCCATACGAGGCGGGTGGGCGTCTGACACTTTTTGCGATTGCACTTATCATTCTGATACTTATCGCATCGGAAATATTTCTGTACCTGAGAGTGAAAAAGGCGAAAGAGCAATGAAAGTGCTTCTGACAGGAGCCACCGGTCGTATTGGCAGAGAGATTATTAGCGCCAGGCCGGAAAGCATCACAGTCGAATCTCTTCTGGAGCCGTTTGATCAGAATCCGCCTGAAAGCCCCTGGTTCAGGGTGGATATCCTGGACCGTGACAAGCTGATGATGGCTGTCGGCTGCTCCGATCCTGATTATATCATTCACTGTGCGGCGATGACCGATGTGGATGGTTGTGAGCGCAATCCAGAACTGGCCCGGAGTATCAATGTAACGGGAAGCGCCAATGTGGCTGAAGCGGCACGTGAGTGTGGTGCAGGTATGGTCTATCTTTCGACTGACTATGTTTTTGATGGCGAAAAAGGCCCCTATGATGAGATAGATACACCCAATCCAGTAAATATATACGGCAGGACAAAACATGAGGGTGAGAAAGTCGTTATCAATGCTCTCGAACGTAGCCTGATTCTCAGGATCAGTGTCCCTTTCGGACGGCGGCGTGCGGGAACAGGGCATAATTTCATCAGCTGGCTTGCCGAACAGTTGACAGCCGTGAACGAGGTCAGGATTGTCCGCGATCAGTTCACGACCCCGGCTTTTATGATTGAGCTCGCCGAAACGATATGGCACCTTATTGGACACAAAATCACCGGGACGCTTCATTTCGGCACCGCGGACAGGCTTTCGAGAGTAGAAATGGCATATATTCTGGCTGATGTCCTTGCTGTTCCACGTGACCTCATAACAGAGGTGACCAGCAGCGAAATTGGATTCGATGCACGACGACCGCTCGAGAGCGGTTTCGTGACTGAACGTCTGCACGAAATTCTCGGCCATCCGACAATGCATTTTAAAACCGCGCTATATGCGATGATCGAATCGGGGGCGCTTTTTTGATTTTGCCGACTGTTGCTGCTGGTGACCGGGAAAATATATCATAACGTTTCCGGTCTTGTTGAGAACAAAAATGATCGGCCCTAAATGGAACATCTATGAAATCGCTGATAATAATACCGACATACAACGAAAAAGAGAATATCGAGGATATCTGCGCTGCCGTGCTCGGTCAGACTTTCGATTTCGAAATTCTCGTAGTTGACGACAACTCTCCTGATGGCACGGGTGAAATAGCCGATACTCTCGCCGCTGGGGATAATCGTGTTCATGTGCTTCACCGCCCAGGGAAAGGCGGCCTTGGTCCGGCCTATATAGCCGGTTTTCAGTGGGGACTTGAACACGGGTATGATCTCATGTTCGAGATGGATGCCGATTTCTCCCACCGTCCCGAATATCTCGCCGATTTCATGCGTGAGATTGAAAACAGTGACCTCGTCCTCGGTTCACGATATATCACCGGTGTCAATGTCATCAACTGGCCGCTGAGTCGTCTTCTGATCTCCTTTTTTGCCAACCGTTATTCCGAAATAATAACCGGTATGCCTGTCAGAGATGCAACCGGCGGCTTCAAGTGTTTCCGCCGCGAGGTTCTCGAGGCGATCGACCTTTCAAAAGTCACCAGCACAGGCTATGCATTTCAGATCGAAATGAGCATGAAAGCATGGTCGAAAGGATTCCGGATCAAGGAAATCCCTATTGTGTTTTACGATAGGAGAAGCGGTGATTCGAAAATGTCATTCTCAATTGCGAAAGAAGCGGCCTGGATGGTCTGGAAACTACGTTTCCTTAAAATGCTGGGCCGCTTGTAACAGAATGAAAACAGCAGTACTGTGAAATGGATTTCTATGGATCTCAGTGTCATAATAGTCAGTTATAATGTCTCATCATTCCTCGATCAGACACTTGCGACTCTTTCCGAGGCGGTCAACGGTCTTTCAACAGAAGTGTATGTCGTCGACAATGATTCGCATGACGACAGCGTTGCTATGGTGCGCCGGAAATATCCTTGGGTGAAACTTATAGAGAGCGGATCGAATCTCGGCTTTGCACGGGGCAACAATCTCGCCCTTGAAAAGTCGCAGGGGCGCTATGTGCTGCTCCTCAACCCGGATACTGTGCTCCGGACTGACACCCTTACGACCATGATCGATTTTCTCGATACTCATCCTGAGGCAGGGGCTGCCGGCTGCAAGGTGCTCAATCCTGACGGTTCGCTGCAGCTTGCCTGCAGGAGGGGGTTCCCGTCTCCGGGAATGGCGCTTTACAAAATGATCGGGCTTTCGGGTCTTTTCCCGAAATCGAGGACATTCGGCGCTTACAATCTCACCTATCTGGACCCCGAGGTTGTTTCGGAGGTCGACGCCCTTTCCGGATCTTTTATGATGCTCAGGAAGGAAGCCCTCGACCAGGCAGGTTTTCTCGATGGTGATTTTTTCATGTATGGTGAGGACCTCGATCTCTGTTACCGTATCAAGCAGGCCGGATGGAAAATCTATTACGTGCCTAATACCGAGATCATCCATTTCAAAGGTGAAAGCGCGAAAACGGTTCCCACCCGTAAAAGTGTCCGCGATTTTTACACTGCCATGCACATCTTTGTGGGGAAACATTATCGTAAAGGATCGAAAAAATACATGCCGCAATGGCTGGTCATCGCCGGTATTTACGCGAGCATGGGTGTAGTGTATTGTGTCAGAATGCTCCGGCGTATGTGGCAGCCTGTTCTTGATCTCGTGCTCCTGAATATCTCGCTTGTTCTCGGTATTGTGCTTCGTTTCGGTCTCAAACTCGAGGAGGCTCCGGCATACAGCCGCCTGCAGTGGCTTTCCATTTTTGTTGTCTACTCGATGCTTTACATGGTCACGTTCTTTTTCACCGGCATGTACCATCGATACCGAAATGATCCCGACCGGTCGCTGATAGGCATATTTATAGGTTTTCTATTCAATGTTTTCATTGTCAACTTCATAAAAGAATACAATTTCTCGCGAATCGCCTCTTTCTACTGCTGGGGATTCAATACTATCCTGGTCTCGGGCTGGCGCTTTCTGTATCAGGTAAATGCCGGACGGAAAGAGCATGGCGCCGGTGAAAGCGCTGTTGTCGTAGGCCGTCTCGAGGATGCCGTCTTCGTGCGCGATTCCCTCGCACGTGATGAGCATTTTATTTCAGAGGTGATCGGTTGTGTGGAGTCATCGAAAGATGCCATCCGTGGCCGCGAACTTTCCGGCCTCCACGTGCTTGGTCTCGTTGAGGATCTTGGCGACATCATAAGTGAGTATCGGGTGCAGACGGTTTTGATCGCTGGTTCGAGCGTGCCTTTTGCCGATGTTCTTCGCGCGGGAAGCAAATTTGGCGTCATGAGACCAGAATTCAAGCTCATTCCGGAACTGAATTGCAATGGAAACGTTGAAAATATGAATAATGCTGTGCTGACATTGATTGATATAAAACCGAGTTGAGGTTTTACTGTCCGTTCAGCCTGCCATATAACAGGTCATATGGCCTTTATTTCAAGTTACGACCAATGAATGAAATGGTGTAAAATGATACAAAAACCTGCCGGCAGACGGCAGACGGATTTTTGAAGTTAAAAGATGTAACTGAAAGGTTGTCCATGAAAATTTTCAGATCAATACTACTTACTGTAATCCTCGTTCTGGGGCTTGTCAATATCAATCCGGTCTTTGCCCAGGATAATGACGACAATGATGAGCTCAGTATACAGGACAAGTTGACCGTACAGCATTACATACTCAGTTACATTCGCAATTCATACGTGGATACTTCCGTGACTTTGAGTGATGTAATGGATGGCGCAATAAGAGGTATGATGGATGAGCTCGATCCTCATTCAAGTTTTCTGCCTGTTGACTCTGCCAGAGATTTTAATGAGCGTATACGTGGGAATTTCGAGGGAATAGGTATATCCTTTGGCATGATAGACGAGAAGATCACAGTTATCGAGGTGATACCGGGAGGGCCCTCTGAGGCTGCCGGTATCAAGTCGCGTGATAAGATAATCAAGGTTGACGATGCCGATGCTGTTGGTGTTGACAATGACCGTGTAAAAGAGCTTTTGCGAGGTCCGGCAGGATCGCAGGTGACTGTTTATGTCGAGCGTCCCGGCGAGAAAGAGTTGCTGCCGTTCACACTTACCCGTGACCGTGTGGATGTCAATAGTGTTTCGCAGGCGTTTATGGTCAATCCGGAAACAGGCTATATCAAAGTTACCAAGTTCTCGACAATGACTCATTATGATGTTCACAATGCCTTGATGAAATTACGCGATCAGGGTATGGAGCGACTCGTACTCGATCTCAGAAGCAATTCGGGCGGTTCGCTCGATGCGGCGATAAATGTTGTGGACAAGTTTATCAGCGAAAAAGGCCAACTTATTGTCGAGACCAGGGGGCGCAAGCAGTCAGAGGACACGAGGAGCCTGACTTCAGGTGAGGGAGAGTTTGGTGAAATTCCCATGATTGTTATGGTTAATCATGGGTCGGCATCGGCCTCCGAGGTAGTTTCTGGCGCTCTTCAGGACCATGACAGGGCGTTGATTGTGGGGCAGACCTCTTTTGGAAAAGGTCTCGTCATGAAGCCGCATCAGATCAGGTCAAAACAGAAAAGACTGGGGACACTGCTTCTTTCAACCGCCCATTATTACACACCTTCAGGTCGCCTGATACAACGTCCGTATGACAAGGGACGCGAGGAGTATATCAAGGAGGGCTACGACGATTACGATCCCAATGCAGTGGATTCTTTACGGACTGACCTGCCCGCATTCACAACCGATCTCGGCAGGGAGGTTTTCGGCGGCGGAGGGATTACGCCTGATTTCCAGCTTGAACCGCTCAGGCGGCTGAATCCGCTGGAACGTCAGCTGAGGGCCTCGAATGTGTTTTTTGAATTTGCCGATGCCTACCTTCTTCGTCACGACGACATACCTTCTGATTTCATAGAGTTCCGTGACAAGTATAATATTTCTGACAGAGAAGTTATGGCGTTTCGGGAGTTCATAGAGGAAAAGGATATCAAGACTGATCGCGATACTCAGTTTCATGATGATCTGAACAAGCTCATTAAAAAATACGAAATTGACGATAAAACGTCTGAACGTGTCCGTAAAGAATTGAAAAAAGCAACCGGCAATCTCGACGAGAAGATATTCAGTGAGAGCAAAGATTTTATTCGCCGGGAGATCAAGAGCGAAATTGCCCGGATGATATGGGGCAGCGAGGAGAGATATCGTGTGTGGCAGGTTGACGATACAGAACTTATCGGCGCCATGTCCTATTTCAGCGAGGCGGAGGATCTTTTAAGTCGCCGTCTTGCCCTGACCACGGTACCTGATGATCAAAGATGAAAATGATACTGTATTAAATGCAAGCGCCTGACTCGTTCGGGCGCTTTTTTTATGTCGTGTCTCAGGCGTTTACGCTCCTTCATATGGATAAAGCGGTTGTGAACTACGAGATAATGTAATATATTTGTTAATCTTATAACTATTCCTCTGACATGCACCAATCAATGCTATTTCAGGATACGGTCTTATGTTTGAAATCATCGAAAAAGAGTTGATTGCACCGGGAGTCACCCGTGCAAAAATCGTTGCCCCGAAAATCGCGAAAAAGCGTAAAGCCGGGCAGTTTGTCATCCTTCGGTTTTATGAAAAAGGGGAGCGTATCCCCCTGACAATCGCAGATGCCGATCCCGAGGCGGGAACCATCACGATCATCTCGCAGAACGCGGGAAAATCAACGGCCTATTTCGAAACCATGCCCAAGGAAGACGGTATCATCGATGTAGTCGGGCCACTCGGTCATCCGACACATATTGACAAGTTCGGGCATGTCGTTTTCCTCGGCGGTGGAATCGGTATCGCGCCTATCCATCCGATTGCTCAGTCAATGCGCAAGGCCGGCAACAGGGTGACCTCTATTCTCGGTGGAAGGACAAAGGATTTTGTCATTCTCGAGGACTGGATGCGTGCTGCCTCAGATGAGGTGCATATCTCCACTGATGACGGTTCATACGGTAAAAAAGGTTTTGTCACCGATGTCTTGTCCGAACTCGTTGAGAGCGGTGAAAAATTCGATCTTGCGGTTGCTGTCGGGCCGGTTCCCATGATGCGTGCGGTCTGTTCACTGACTGAAAAGCTCGGAATACCGACTGTGGTGAGCTTGAATGCTCTCATGGTTGACGGTACCGGAATGTGCGGTGCCTGCCGCGTCACTGTCGGCGGCGAAACGAAGTTCACCTGTGTGGACGGTCCTGAGTTCGACGGTCACAAAGTCGATTTCGATGAGCTTCTGCACCGTCTGCGGATTTTCGACGAGTATGGTGAAAAAGCGGCTGAGATGCTGCCTAAAGCGCCGAAGAACGAGAATTGTATCAAGACAAGGACATTTGACGACAATGAATAGAATGCAGATTCCCAGACAGTCCATGAAAGAGCAGGCGGCGGAAGAGCGGGTTAATAATTTCCTCGAGGTTCCGCACGGCTATGACGAGGAAACGGCAAAGCTCGAAGCTCAGCGTTGCCTTCAGTGCAAAAACAAGCCCTGTGTCAAAGGCTGTCCTGTCGGTATCGATATTCCGGCATTTATCGGTCTTGTTGCGGAAGGTAAGTTCATCGAGGCGGCACTCAAGCTGAAAGAGACAAATTCTCTGCCCGCGGTTTGCGGCCGTGTTTGCCCGCAGGAGGATCAATGCGAAAGTCTCTGTGTCCGCGGCATCAAGGGCGAGCCGGTTGCAATCGGCCGTCTCGAGCGTTTTGTGGCTGACTTTGAGCGTAATGGCGGCAATGTCTCTATACCTGAAATACCTGCCCCGACCGGCAAGAAAATAGCGGTTGTCGGCTCAGGCCCCTCCGGTCTGACTGTCGCCGGCGATCTCAGAAAGCTTGGCCATGAGGTCACTGTTTTCGAGGCACTTCACAAACCCGGCGGCGTGCTTGTGTATGGTATTCCCGAGTTCCGCCTTCCCAAAGCCATTGTCGAGTCCGAGGTCGACTATCTGGATAAAATGGGTGTGTCATTTGAGATGAACAGCATTATCGGCCGTGTTGAGACGGTTGACGAGCTCCTCAACGAGGAAGGATATGACGCGGTCTATGTGGCGACTGGTGCTGGCGCCCCTGTTTTCCTCGGCCTGCCCGGCGAAAACCTTGGCGGTATATTCAGCGCTAACGAGTACCTGACCCGCTCGAACCTTATGAAAGGTTATCTCTATCCCGAATACGACACCCCCATGCCGCAGAGTCGGAAGGTTGTCGTGCTTGGCGGTGGCAATGTTGCCATGGATGCGGCTCGTACGGCCAAAAGGCTTGGCCCGGAATCTGTTACTATTGTCTATCGCCGAAGCGAAAAGGAGCTTCCGGCACGAAACGAGGAAATCCATCACGCACAGGAAGAGGGCGTGATTTTCCATTATCTCACCGCACCGCTGGAATTCATTGCCGATGACCGCAACATGGTTCGTTCTGTCAAATGTATCAAGATGGAACTTGGCGAACCCGACAGCTCCGGACGGCGCCGCCCGATACCTGTACCTGGCTCCGAATTCGAGATCGAAACCGATACCGTTATCGTAGCTATCGGTAATCTGCCGAATCCATTGATTCCGCGAACAACTCCGGATATGCCGGTCAACCGCTGGGGCAATATCGTCGCTGACGAACTTGGCAGGACGGGCAAAAAGGGTGTTTTTGCAGGTGGTGACATTGTTACCGGCGCAGCTACAGTCATTCAGGCAATGGGCGCAGGCCGTGTTGCAGCGAAAAGCATTCATGATTTTGTCAGCGGTTCCATGAATGAATGGCCTGCAGCGGATGCGCAGTGATTCCCGTTGTTTACTTCAGGAGTATCCTCGCAGGTAAGGCGTTATGAAAATTCGTAATTACCGGGATGCCCTCGATTATTTCTACAGTTTCATCGATTACGAGCGCAGATCTGGCTGGAAGTATAACGACAAAACATTCAGCCTTGACCGTCTGCGCTCTTTCCTCGATCGCATTTCCGCACCTCATCGCTCCGGCAGGTTTATTCATATAGCCGGAACAAATGGCAAGGGATCTGTCGCGGCGATTGCAGCCAAAACACTTTCGGCCGCCGGGTACCGTACCGGCCTTTATACCTCACCGCACCTTTTGAGTTTCCGGGAGCGTATCCGCATCGATGGTGTTTCCATTTCCCATGAAGAATGTATCGATGCCGCCAGGCGGTTCAGCGAGGAGACCGCCGAATTTCCGGGGCTGACATTTTTCGAAGTCTGGACAGCGCTTGCTTTCGATCATTTCGCCCGAAATAATACTGATATCGCAGTTATTGAAACCGGAATGGGGGGGAGGCTTGATGCGAGTTCGGTGATCATTCCCGACGTATCTGTCATTACGCCGATATCGATGGATCACTGTGGTATTCTCGGTGATACTCTCGCCGCAATAGCTGGTGAAAAAGCGGGTATCATCAAGCCGGGTGTGCCGGTAATATCCGCGAAACAGGAGCCCGAGGCATTGACCAGTATCAAGAGGGCTGCAAGAGATAATAAATCGACACTATTTCTCGCCGGAAGTGATTTTAAGCACGCAGGTAATCCTGAATATTTCGAGTACAGTGGCATTCACTGGCATTTTTCAATTGAGAATCCCGCGTTGCACGGCGCAATGCAGTCCGACAATGCCGCTCTTGCCTGTGCCGCACTGGAGATGCTCGATGAGAACGGGATGAGTGTATCCATCGAAAATATGCGCAAGGGTCTCCGGACTGTTTCGTGGCCGGGACGCCTTCAGGTAATTGCGCATTCACCCGAGGTCATTCTCGACGGCGCATGTAATCTGTCAGCCGCCTCCGCTTTAATCGATTTTGCTGATTCATGTATGCCGAACGGTAAACGTGTAGCTGTCGTGGCAATGTGCAGTGACAAGAGTATTGCCGAGTTTCTTGGCTTGTTAGCGGATTCGGTCGATCACTTTGTGTTTTGTGCTGTCGAGAATCCACGAGCAAAATCTGCCGGGGAACTGCTGGCCATGCTTGCCGGAGGTGCTGTCGGCGAGACTTCCCTGGACAGCGGATCGGCAATAGAACGCGGCCGTGAACTGGCAGGTGCTGATGGTCAGGTGCTGGTCACCGGTTCACTCTACCTTGTCGGCGAGGCACTTCGTCATTTCGGAGTAGAATATCTCGATCGTATCTGAAAAAAGGTGGACGGTAAATTCTTTTCCATTTTTTTCATAAAGCGTTTATACTATTTGTAACAATTTAAATACAAAACGGCATTTGAAAATTGAATCAAGGCAGGCTCCCGGCACGTTTGATTGGAGGTTACAGCCATGTTTAGAGACAGGACTATTGTACTTGCGGTGACCGCGGGGATTGCCGCCTATAAAAGCGCGGCATTAATTCGGGAACTGAAACGCGATGACGCCGAGGTGCTGGTAATAATGACACCGAGTTCCACGAAATTCATAACACCGTTGACACTGGAAACACTATCACAGAATCCAGTGGCAGTGGATATGTTCGAACGTGAGAACAAATGGAGCATGGAGCATATCGCTCTTGCTGATCGCGCCGATCTTCTTGTCGTGGCACCCGCTACGGCAAATTTTATCGGTAAGGCCGCCTCTGCTATTGCCGATGATCTTGTTAGTACAACATTTCTCACAATGATGTCTTCTGTGCCAACACTCCTTGCCCCTGCAATGAACAATCGCATGTGGGATAATCCTTTCGTTCAGCGTAATATTGAAACGCTGACATCCGCCGGTGTCAATATTATCGGGCCGATGAAAGGAAAACTCGCAGACGGTCGTATCGGCGTCGGACGTATGGCTGAGACCGATGAAATCCTTGCGGCGGCAAAAGAAGCGATTCACCCATGAAAGTTCTCCTTGTCCGTTCAGGCGGGCTCGGTGACTCTATCCTGACATTGTGTGCGGCGCAAAAGCTCACACAGGATTATCCCGGTTGCGAAATCGACTTGCTCGGCAATGATATGATGTGTGCCGTGGCTGGATTGAGCAATCTTTTCGGCAATGTTTTCTCGTTGGACCGGGGGAATTTCCATACGCTGTTTACTGCCAGCGCATCTGATACTGTTATCGATCTGCTATCACAATACAATTTGCTTCTCGTGTTCAGTTCTGCCGATCCGGAGATTTTTCAGCGACACGCAGAAATTGGCGGAGTCCAAAAATGCCGGATTCTCGATCCCCGTCCTCCACAGGACTATACCGGCCATGTTGCAGAATATTTCACTTCGATTCTTCCCTGTGAGCTTACTAAAATGCCGTCGCTTCCGCCCCTTGCTTTACCTGACGTTTGTGATATACAGCGCGGAACGGTCCTGATCCATCCCGGAAGTGGAGGATGCGGCAAGAACTGGCCTTTCGAAAACTTTATCCAAACAGCAAAATGTCTTGATAGAGAGGTCATGTTCCTGTTGGGGCCTGCTGAAGTCGAGGGTGGTATGAAACGGGAGATTGAATCTTGTGGTCTGAGAGCCGTGGTTCCGGATTCACTACTAAAACTCGCCGGTCAGATCACAACAGGTAGCTTTTTTATCGGTAACGATTCCGGTGTCAGCCATCTTGCGGCATGGGCCGGTGTTTCGGGTATTGTTCTTTTCGGCCCGACAAACGATAAGCTGTGGCGTCCAATGGGTGATCATATCAGCGTCGTAAAATCCATGAGTGGCGATATGACAGGAATAAGCGTCGAGGAAGTAGTCGATGCCTACAAGGCGATGATATGAGCTTTAAGGGCGAGGGTGACTGTTACGATGATTTCCGGCCTTGCCGGGACTTGTTTTTGCATCGGGCAATCTCAGCATCGGAGCGTCTGATATATAGTGCTTTTATGGCGGCTGGAGCGATTGTTTCATTGCGTTTGAACGCGGTTTCTCCTAGACGGGCCGATGATAACGCCGAAGCGGGCGCTTGTGCCGGGTTGATGAATGCGGCATCGGGCGAAAGGTCGAGAATTCTATCCCTGAACGTTAAGGACGCAGGCCCCGCAAAAATAACCGTCTCTTCGATGCTCTTCGTTTTATTTACGATATCGTCAAGCGGCATTGCTGAGGGTGCAAGTATTTCCTCGAGCATATCCGTATCAGATCCCGGACGATAGATACCGCAGTAGACTTCGCCGCGTTTGGCGTCAATAAGCGGGCAGACAAGGATTCCTTCTTTCTGGTAATTCCCTGCAAGGCCCATAATACTGTTGATTGGGGCGGCTTTCAGCCCGAGACCATAGGCAAAACCCATCGCTGTGGCGATACCGATTCTGAGACCGGTAAAACTGCCCGGTCCGGTGGATACTGCGACACCCTCGACATCATTGGACGTGATACCCGCTTCATCTAGTAATTCCCCGATAAATCCGGTCAAGAGTTCACAGTGTGCGGTTCTTGCATCCTTATGTCGGGAAAATTCTTTTCCGTTAACCCTGAGTGCAGCACTGAGCCGCTCTGTTGCCGTGTCTATACCGAGAATTGTCATGAAATACTAGCCCTGCCTCTAACGTATTTATCGGATTGCAAATAACGGAAAATTACATTCTGTTTATCCATAAACAAGCTGATATGGTCAGCGGGAATACCTGTTAATTGAGTTTACCGGTTGACCTTGTGTCAGCTTCCTTCCTATATTGATATTATACGAATATTTTTTCTGTTTTTCATCCAATTTTTAACAAGGAATGAGACCATGAAGTACATTTTCGGACCAATACCTTCGCGAAGGCTCGGCCTTTCCCTGGGAGTGGATATAGTGCCTCTCAAGACCTGTACGCTTTCCTGCATCTATTGCCAGGTGGGAAAGACCCCGGTGACAACGGTTGATCGCAGAGAATACATTCCGGTCAAGGATATTCTCGCTGAACTGAAAACGGTGCTTGAAAAGAATGACAGACTTGATTGGATATCTTTCTCGGGTTCAGGCGAACCGACCCTTCATTCCGGTATAGGGGAAATTATCGACGGTATCAGGGAATTGACCGATACACCTATTTGTGTAATAACCAATGGCACACTGCTTTGGGATGTCGATGTACGCAGGGACATTCTTAAGGCCGATGCTGTTATGCCATCACTTGACAGTGCCTTTGATCCCTCTTTTCAGGCGATAAACAGGCCGCATGATTCCCTCGACGTTAAACGGCATATCGAAGGTCTTGTCAGTTTTCGAGAGGAGTTTACCGGCAGTCTATGGCTTGAAATCATGTTTGTCGCGGGTCTTAACGACTCGGAAGATGATATTGCGGCTCTGGTTGATGCTGTGGAAAGGATTCGACCCGACCGTATTCAGCTCAATACCGTTGTGCGCCCCCCGGCTGAAAGCACTGCACAGCCGCTGACTCGTGAGAAACTAGAGGAAATACGTGCCCGTTTCGGTAACAATGCCGAGATAATAGCCTCCTTTAAAAGTACGGAACAGAAAAGCGGATATGCCGGAATCAACGAGATTCGTGATTACCTTCAGCGGCGGCCGGGTAGTATCGATGATCTTTCCGCGGCACTTGGCATTGACATAAAAACACTTGAGGTTCTGTTGTTCAAGCTGGAGGGGATCGGCGAGATAGAAAAACGCGATCATCGGGGAACGCAATATTGGGAGTACAAACAAGATATCTAAAAACCGATGTTGCTTGTCAATATTGTATTATTGGTGTATAATGATTGAGGCGTTGGGTGCGTGAATCCGTTTCTATCTTGTGTTGGCCATGACCGATAATAATAACAGTAAGATCGCTGTTTTTGCCCTTGGGCTCTCTGAGGATAACCAGAGAGTAGCACGGTCGGCTCTCGCTAAAAATGTTTTCGAATGCATATGTACTGACGACATCCTTGATATCCTCTCCCGCGCGGAACAGCGGGTTTCTTCCCTTCTGATTGTTGATATTGACAGTTTCCGCGATGACATCGCTGATGTGGTCGACTCTTTTATTTCTCAAAAGAGCGGAATTTCGTGTGTTGCTTTGTGTGAAGATGTTTCTTCCGGGTCAGTCGCCAACCTGCTGAGCCTCGGTTTCGAGGGTATTGTGGCAAAACCTCTCGATCCTGAACGGCTTCGGTTGACACTTATGACTTCAGCCTCACGCCACAGTAAACTGCTGGATTTGGGATACGAGTTATCGGACCTTTCTGCCCGTCATAATGAACTCCAGAATAGATATAACGATATCGGTCGTGAGATGTCACAGAACAGTCTCGATACGATAAAGGCCTTTCTTGGTGTTCTCGAAACCCGTTATCGCTATCTCGGCAGCCATTCGAAACGAGTGGCTGTTTTCAGCAGAGCTATCAGTGACAGGTATGAATTGAATGACAGGATTCGCTATGAGATCGAGATTGGTGCACTGCTGCATGATGTCGGTAAAATAGCCTTGCCGGAGCCCTTGCTCGATAAAACGCGAGAGTATTTTTCCACAACTCAGCTCAACCCTAAAGAGCATCAACTTTACAGGAAACATCCGATTGTCGGCCAGGAAGCCGTAAACATGCTGGAGATGCTCAAGCATGTGGGTATCTATATACGTCACCATCATGAGCGTTTCGACGGCAACGGTTATCCCGATGGATTGAAAGGACGGTATATTCCTCTTGGCGCCAGAATTATTACTGTCGTTGACGCTTACGACCGTATTGTGTTCGGTGCTGACAAGCGTTTGCGGGACAGTGCCCAGGACCTTTTTCTGAAATACCTGGAAAAGCATAAATCCATAATTTATGATCCTGAAACGGCAGATATGCTTGTTGAGTATATCGAATCTTTGAAAAACGAAAAGAACGCCCTGGTTCGTCAGATGAGCTTGTCTTCTCTCGAGCCCGGCATGATACTGGCTTCTGATATTTTAACCTCAAATGGGGTGCTGCTCTATTCCCAGTATGAAATACTGACCCCGAAAGATCTGACACGTCTGAGATTGTTCTATAACTCGCGAGCGATTTCCGATAAAGTTGAGGTTTATGGACAAAGCAGGAAAAGCAGGACTTCAGATTCGCAACGTCCCGATGACAGTGAACTTCTTAAGGAAGTGACGCATCGCAATTTTGTCAGTCTCTGTGCAGATATCGCGGCGACTGAATCGTTGAAAACACTGCCGGTCATTTATACGAATGTCATGAGTAAACTTTCGGATCCGGATTGCACGCGTGAGGATATTGCAGAAATTATTCGTAACGATCAGGTGATCGTGTCAAAACTGCTGCGTCTTGTCAATTCGCCGCTTTTCGGTTTCACACGCCGCATCACTACAATAGAGGATGCAATACCCCTTCTTGGGTTCAACGAAATACGCAACATTGTCACCTCACTCAGCATAATCAAGCTGGTTTCTGATACCGGCAGTGATTCAGGATTCGACCGGGTTGCTTTTTGGCGTCATTCCATTGGAAGTGCAATAATATGTGAATTGATCGCACGGAACATCGGGGTCGAGTCAGGCAACGAATTTTTTACCGCTGCGCTTCTACATGATATTGGCCGTCTAGTACTGGACCAACTATATCCCGATGATTTTCAGCTGGTTTTGGAAAATTTTAAAAGCGAAACACTGTATCTCCGGCAGGCAGAACGTATAGCGTTTGGTGCTCCCCATCAACATATCGGTGAGTATCTTTTGAGTCGTTGGCGTTTGCCGGACATCCTTTGCGATGCGGTTAAAAATCACCACGCTCCTCTTGACAGCACTGTTGATCCGCTGCTAGTGTCGGCAGTACACATTGCCGATATAATCGCTCATATGCTGCATATCGGCAAGAGCGGTGAACGCTCGATACCATCGTTAGACAGTTTTGCAGAGCAACGGCTTGGTATCAGTTTGAACGATATCGACATATTGATGCCGAATATTGAAGATAAAATCAAACAAAGTGAGGATATACTGTCACTGGGAGAATAAAAACTGTATATTAGGACATAACAGACTACTATTTTTTGAATCACAACAATAAAGGTTAACAATCAAATGCTTGTCGTTATGAAAAACAACGCCTCGGAGCTGCAGATAGAGGCGGTCAATGATTTTATTCGCAGCCTTGGTTTTACCCCTGAGGTTGTACCGGGCATTCAGCGTTCCAATATCTGTGTTCTTGGAAATAAAACACGTGTAGACTCATCGAGAATCGAAATGCTGGATGGCGTTCAGGAAGTCATTCACGTCTCGAAACCATATAAGCTTGTTTCCCGTGAGGGGAAGGAGAGCTCCATTGTCAAGGTCGGTTCATGCGAATTCGGTGGGAATTTTGTTCCTGTCGCTGCCGGCCCCTGTTCTATCGAGGACAGGACTATGTTTCTCGAAATTGCCGATATTCTAAAAGAAATGGGCGCGTCTGTGCTCAGGGGCGGCGCATTCAAGCCGCGGACATCTCCGTATGCATTTCAGGGATTAGGCGAAGAAGGCCTCAAGATTCTTGCCGAGGCCCGTGAAAGAACCGGACTTCCTGTCTGTACGGAGGTCATGGATTCGGAGGATCTCGAAATAGTCTCCGAATATGCCGATATAGTCCAGATAGGCGCCAGGAACATGCATAACTTTTCTCTTCTGCGCAAGGTCGGCCGCCAGAAACGGGCTGTGCTTTTGAAACGGGGATTTGCCGCGACGATCAGCGAGTTCCTCATGGCTGCCGAATATATTGTCAGCGAGGGTAACTGGGATGTCATTCTCTGTGAGCGCGGAATAAGGACTTTTGAGGGTGACACTCGGTTCACACTGGATATTTCAGTCCTTCCAATAATACACGAA
Organism: Candidatus Latescibacterota bacterium; assembly: GCA_963668435.2. Taxonomy (GTDB): domain Bacteria; phylum Latescibacterota; class Latescibacteria; order Latescibacterales; family Latescibacteraceae. Next base: position 236,722 of record CAXXSC010000008.1, on the reverse strand, counting down.
TATTCACATCTGCCGGTTATTATCGATCCAAGCCATGCGATCGGACGATGGAATGCTGTCGGACCTCTTGCGCGTGCTGCTGTTGCCGCGAATGCAGACGGTCTCATTGTCGAGGTGCATCAACGTCCTCTTGAAGCACTCTCAGACGGGGCTCAGTCACTTAAGCCGAAAAAGTTTGAAATGATGATGCGCGAGATAAAGACTATTGCCGCCGCCATCGGCCGAAGCGCCTGACCGATATGTGTAAAAAATTCACTTGACATATGTAATGATATAATGTATACTTGTTGCGCATGTCGTGATGCAGGATTCGCCTGATTATGATATATTCAGTTGATGATTTAAAGAAGTTTATTGATATTTCCGCGGAAGAGGAACGGGATGTCGAGACGGTTGCCGCCCGTTATCCCATGAAGGTCACGCCATATTATGCGTCACTCATGGACCGGGACAATCCTAACTGTCCGATACGCCTCCAGGGGGTGCCTTCTGTAAGTGAACTTGATGATTATTTTGGCAGTGCCGATCCACTCGAGGAGGATATAAACAGTCCGGTTCCGGGCGTGATACGGGTTTATCCCGATCGTATTGCGGTTGTTCTCACTGCCCGGTGTTCGATGTATTGCCGTCACTGTCTGAGGAAGCGCAATGCTGGCGATGAAGGCGCAGACTTGTCCGATGAGGCTATTGAGCGTATTATCTCGTATATTGCAGGCGATGTAACAATACGTGATGTCCTACTCACCGGTGGTGATCCACTCATGTTCAGTGATGAACGGCTCGAATGGGTCCTGTCCAGACTAAAGAAAATTGGACATATCGAGCTGCTTCGCATCGGAACAAGGATGCCTTGTACAAATCCTTCACGGATAACAGAATCGCTGGCTGACATGCTGGCGGACTATCATCCGCTTTGGCTCAGTACGCAGTTCAATCACCCGAAGGAGTTGAGCAAAGAGGCGCAGGAGGCCTTGAATATCCTGCATTCAAGGGGAATACCGGTCAACAACCAATCTGTTCTGCTCCGAGGAATCAACGATTCTATTGAGGTTATGACAGAATTGGTCAGGAAACTGATTGCGCTTCGTGTGCGCCCCTACTATCTCTATCAGGCACAGACCTTGCTTGGAACCGGGCATTTTGTAACATCGATAGAGGAGGGGATTGTTATTATTCGGGGGCTGCGGGGACACACGACCGGATTTGCTGTGCCACAGTATGTTCTCGATACGCCTTATGGTAAGATACCGATCAATCCTTCGTATGCAAAAGGTCGTGATGGCGATTATTATGAATTGGAGAGTTTCGACGGCCGGATTTGGCGTGAAAATAATCCACTGTCTCCGGAAATTGATGTCTGATTTGGCGGAATAAAGTATCATTTAAAATATTTTATGATCTTGATTTACTGTGTTTAACTGTTCTATATGCTTGACTTTATGTATCGATGTCGTTTAATTGCAGATACATTCCTAACTTGAACCGGCGATGGTACGCCCGGTAACCGGATGATGTCACATGAATGTCACGAAACAACGTATAATCAACGAAATGAAAGAGAAGGTATCGTCGGGTGAAATACCTCTGAATGATACAGAAGCCGTTGTTGAGGGACTGATCTCTCTTGTTAGTGAACATCTTTCCAGCGGTGATAAGATCGCGATTCAGGAATTTTCGATCAGAAGCCGTCATTCTGTTAGCCGACGTTCGAAAAGCTCTGAAAAGAGCAGTTATAAAGGACATGAAAGCAAATTTTTTGTTGTGCGGGAGTTCATGCTAATCCTCCACGACTGGCGCTATCTCGGTCGGAAAATTTGGCATTATTCAAGGAAGCTTGCAACGGTAACCGCTGTAATTACCGCGTATTATTTTCTGACCATACTTATAGGCTGTTGAGGTCTCCGGCCATGATGACGAATAAAGAAATTAAGGGCTTGATTGAAAAACTGGCTGAGTCTAACCGCCGTTATACGAAAGAGGCATATCTTCTCGTGCTGGTGGGGTTGGAACATACTATTTCAGAGTTGCCGGAACGTCGTCACCTGACAGGTCAGGAATTATCGAAAGGCATTGCCGATTTTGCCAGGCATCAATATGGTTTTATGGCAAAAGCCGTGTTGGAGGAATGGGGTGTGTATGCAACGGACGATTTTGGTGAAATTGTCTATATACTCATCGAGCAAGGCCTTTTAACCAAAACAGATACTGACGATAAAGCCGATTTTTCCGCGGTATTTAGTTTTTCAGATGAGTTTTCCTGGGAACAGACAGAGAAAGACGTTTCAACAGATACACAATAAACGAGGTATTTCAATTTACACTCCATTCATTTCGCAGTGGTCTGCAGGCAATCGGGCCGGAAGGGTGGTGAGGGGTGCAGTCATTGTTTTCTCGAGTACATTCAGCGGCTGTTTTAGGCGTTGATGCTTTTATTGTAGAAGTCGAGACCGATCTTGAATTCCGCTTACCGTCGATGACAACTGTCGGCCTTGCCGAAGGTGCTGTCAGGGAAAGTAAAGAGCGGGTGACCTCGGCGCTTAAAAACTCCGGTTTCCTTCTTCCCCAAAAACGAATTACGATTAATCTTGCTCCAGCTGATGTGCGCAAGGAAGGTTCTGCTTTCGATCTTCCCATTGCTGCAGGTATCCTTGCCGCAGATGGCGTAATTCCCTGCGATCCGCTTCATAGTCTCGTTTTGGTTGGCGAGCTTTCTCTAGATGCGGAACTTCGTCATGTCAAAGGTATTTTACCGATTACAATTGCCGCCCGTGATAACGGATTCGGTGGTATTATTGTTCCCGCCTGTGATGCCGATGAGGCGGCGCTTGTCAAGGGTATCGCTGTCTATCCTGCGAACACTCTCGGCGAGGTGGCCGATTTTCTCAGCGGACGTCTTTCAATCGAAGCGCACTCCACAGTAACTGCGGCGTCTATCCTTGATGGCGGCCTTGGTGACCTTGATTTCAGCGATGTCCGCGGCCAGGCACACGTAAAGCGTGCTCTTGAAATAGCCGCGGCTGGTGGACATAATGCCTTGATGATCGGGCCGCCGGGATCTGGAAAGACCATGCTTGCCCGCCGGATACCAGGCATTCTTCCTAGGATGTCTCTCGATGAGGCGCTTGAAACGACTAAAATTCATTCAGTCGCCGGCAAGCTTGATTCGGATACGCCGCTGATTGCCGAACGGCCGTTCCGCTCGCCGCACCATACCATATCAGAGGTGGCGCTCATTGGCGGTGGAAATTTTCCACGGCCGGGAGAGGTAAGCATGGCCCATAATGGTGTTCTTTTTCTTGATGAGCTGCCTGAGTTGGGAAAAAAGAATATCGAATCTCTTCGTCAGCCTCTTGAGGATGGCTGCGTCAGTGTAGCACGAGCCAATTATGCCGTGAGTTTTCCCGCCAGTTTTATGCTCGTTTCCGCCATGAATCCCTGTCCGTGCGGCTATTTGACTGATCCCGTACACGAGTGCAGCTGTTCTCCCGCGCAGATTCGACGATACCTCGCGAAGATTTCAGGCCCAATCCTTGACAGAATTGACCTTCATGTCGAGGTCCCGGCAGTTCAGTACCGTGATCTGGCGTCAACCGGTACGGATGGTGAATCCTCGGAAAGTATCCGAAAACGCATCGATGGGACAAGGGATATTCAGAAAAAACGCTATAAATCAATGAAAAACTGCCATGCAAATGCCCATATCGGCCCACGGGCTATTCGGACCTTCTGCGCTCTCGACGACAAGGCTGAGGCGGTTTTCAAGCGCTCAATGGATGCTTTTGGCTTTTCTGCCAGGGTCTACCATCGTATCCTGAAAGTTGCCCGGACAATTGCCGATCTGGAACGTTCGGAGAACATTCAAGCGTCTCATATTTCCGAGGCTGTTCAGTATAGAACTCTTGACAGGAAACTCTGGATGCAGTAATATGTTTTTAATGGGATTTTCGGATGTTGTGTTCTCGATGACATTTCCGCCGCAATCAGGGGTCGGCGGTCGTGTCCATTTCAAGTCCGGTGGTCGATAATGGCAAACGATGGCGACATCAAGGCAATATTGTTTCTTAATGACGCCGACTCCATAAAAAAAATGGAGCTGATATTCTCAGAATTGTCAATTGAGACCGAACGTGTCAAGGACGGTATCGAGTCTTTTGACAGTATCGTCGAGTTTTCGCCGGACCTTATCGTTGCTGATATCGATTTCAGGGAAATCGGCGGCTTTGACATTCTGGACGGTTTGCATGGCAGGAATATCACCGCACCGATTGTTCTTTGCGGCGAGGATTCATCCGGGAATATACTGAGGGCTCTTCGCAGCGGCGCCAGGGATTATATCGTAAAGCCATTCAGCGAATCTATGCTGAGGGATCGTCTGAGTGCTGTTGTTTCGAGTATCGTAGGACGTTCCGATGCCTATGATGAAAGTGCCCGTGAACTGCTTGTTCAGATGGAGCGAAATAACCGCGAACTCAATACCCTCCTCGAAGTCACTTCTATCTACCATGTCAGTGGTGATTCCAAAAAAGAGATTTTATACCGTTTGACTGATCTGGCGGCAAAATCTATGAATTGCGAGGCTGCCTCGATTATGCTCATCAACGAACGTGCGAATGCGCTCGAATTTGTTGTGGCAACAGGCGAAAAGAAAAACAGGCTCGAGACACTCACCGTTCCCATGGGTGAGGGGATTGCCGGGTGGGTAGCTGTAAACGGTCAGGCGCAAATTGTCAATGATACAAGTTCAGATCCCAGGTTCACCGGCAAAGTCGACGAAGAGTCAGGCTTCACAACCCGTCAGATTCTGGCGGTGCCGCTAATGCTCGATAAGGTTATTATAGGTGTTCTGGAGGTTATCAATTCCAATGATGGAAGAGTTCTTGATGACAGCGATGTCAGTGCCTTGACGACTTTTTCCGAGAAAGCCGCCGAGGTTATCGACGCCGCCCGGACGAACGAAGACCAGCAGAATTTCTTTGTCCAGATGACCAATATCATTGTCAAGGCGATAGAAAAGAAAGACATGTTTTCTGTTGGACATCCCTGGAATGTGGCTGAGCTTTCACATAAGATTGCTCTTGATCTTGGCATGAATGAAACAGATAAAAGCGATCTTCATTATGCCGCACTGCTTCATGATATCGGCAAGCTTGAGATGCCATGCATTTTGTTTAACAAACGAACCCTGAGTGACAGGGAGCTCGATTTCATCCGTCAGCATCCGGTGAAAGGTGCGAAACTCCTTGAACCGATCTCACTTTGGAATGGAGTTGTGCCCTTGGTCCTGTATCATCATGAGGCATGGGACGGCAGCGGGTATCCTTTTGGGAAGTCGGGTGAAGGTATCCCTTTAGGGGCGAGAATTTTGAATATTGCGGAATCCTTCACTGTTATGCGTTCTCCAAACTCCTATAAAAGGCGAATGTCTATAAAAGAAGCTATCCTTGAAATCATGCGTCTCTCCGGCAAACAGTTCGATCCCAACCTCGTGAAAGTGTTCGTCAGTGTTCTGGAAAAAGATATTTCTCTCCATTGAGTGTTTGGGGTTGTATGTGTTCACGTCTCTCCGTAGTCTTTCCCGTGTGTGAAATGATTAAACAAAACCTCCTAAGTTTATTATTTTACTGCTTATCAGCTTAACTATTGTCCTTTACTCATTATTGTTTTAAACTATTTATAGATACCATGCGTCGGATGTGTGAAAGCAAGAGGGGCGCACGGGGCGCATAAGGAACGTTTGACGCATGGATTGCTGTGCGGCATTGATCAAGCTGCGAACATGAACTATGACAGTTAGAGAGCTCGTGAAAAAGCAGACAGAAGTCAATGACACTATTTCCGATATGGATTTAGTACGGCGTTTCAAGGATGGGGACGAGAGTGCTTTTTCGACGATTGTCCTGAAGTACCAGAATCGTCTCTTTCGGGTCGCCCTTGGCATTCTCGGTGATGAGGATACCGCAATGGATATTGCCCAGGATGCCTTTGTGAAGGCTTACGGGCATCTGATGAAATTCCGTGAGGATTCAGGGCTCTACACATGGCTTTACAGGATATTATATAACCTTTGTATAAGTCATCTCAGACGAAAAAAAATTGTGAGTTTCCTTTCGTTTGACGATGATGATGAATCCCGGGAATTTGTATCGAACCTGCCCGATCCCGAGGAAAACTTTGAACGTAAGGAAATTAAAAACAGGATAAATGAAGCGCTTGAGAAGCTTCCGGAAAGACAGCGCTCAGTTTTTATTATGAAACAGATAGAAGGGCTCAAACACGAAGAAATTGCCTCGATAACGGGGATTACAGAGGGCGCGGTTAAAGCCTCCTATTTTCAAGCTGTACAAAAACTGCGTAATCATTTAAAGGAATATGGAGATCGCTATGGATTGTGAGAAAATAAAGGAACTACTTCCTTTTTACGGCGATTCTTCGCTCGATTCGGGCGTGGAGAACATGCTCAGGGATCATATCCGCAACTGTCCGGATTGCCAGCGCGAGTTTGAAGAGATCAAGTCTGTCAACAAGATGGTGAGTGATGTTTTCTTGACGGCGCCGTTAGAACCGATGCCTGATTTTCTCGGTGAGGTTCATCGGAAGATCAAAGAGAAAAAGAAAACAAAAGTCGTATTTTACCGCGCTACAGCGGTTGCCGCGGTTGTTCTCATGACGGTGACTACTTTTTTGTTCGGTTACATGAATTTCAATACTGTCGATCAGTCTATGGAATATGCGGAAGAGGAGATCAGTGTTGATTCAGACGATACACTTGCTACATTACTTGTCAACCAGGACCTGTCAGTATACGATTTGAACGAACTTGTCGATGACAGCGAAGAAGAGACTGTCAGTGATGAAGAGCTGTTCGATGCCGTTTTCACTGGAAGCTCGGACAGCATGTCTGCACACGCACTTATGAATGTACTCGACGAGGACGATGTAACACTCGTACTCGCCTCATATTAAAACGGAGGTCTGCAATGAAAACAACTGTGCCGCTTCTCTGTCTGCTCGCTTTCTCAGTGACGACAGTATATGGTGCGCCGAACGGCACGATTGGCACTCGCTGCGATGATGTGAATACATCTATCACGCTTAGTAGTAATGCCCTATCTGATAATGAGTCAATGACACTCGTTGCTTCATCTGCAGCAGGAGTACATGGTAGAGAAAATCTGAATTCTGTCAGCAAGAATGATGCCTCCGGTCTGGATATTACACGTATGTATGCACAGGCGCCGCCTGATGAGCCCGGACGAGGTCCCGGCGGTCCCGGAGATGAATGGGGGGGGGGGCATGACAGGCGTTTCAGTTTCAGATCAAAGCTGATGATGATCACCCGTCTTGTAGATGAACTGGAAATCGGTGATACTGCGGCGACAGAATTTGTTTCTATTTTCCTGAAACACTCAAGTGCACGCGAAAAGCTTGAAAAAGAGTTGAACGCCCTTATTGTCGAAATTTACGATGATACTGATAATAAAGATGTTTCAACCGCTGCTCTGAAAAAGAAACTTGCCAAGATCGATGCATTACGAAATGATCTGGAAAAGGAAAATGATAGTTTCCTGAAAAATACGGCAAAGATTCTGGATGATCGTCAGTATATCAAGCTGGCCGTTTTTGAAGACAAGCTCCGGCTTGATCTGATGAATCGTTTCAGGAGAAACCGTCGCGGTGACAGGGACGAAATGAGTGAAGAAGATCGTGAGCGCGTTAAAAAGTTCCGCGATGATATGCACAAGAAAGTGCAGGATGCTGAAGAAAAATACCGGGGGCTCATAGAAGAATCAATCGATGATGACAAGAAGTAACCTGGCAGTTTTCAGATGGCAGATATACTTTTTGTTTGTACCCAGCCGCCGGAACCGCTCTTAAGGCGAATAAGACTCCATTTGTTCTGGTTGCGTTCTACAGTTACTTTAGTGCCTTCATGGATGGTGAAAATGTGCGTGTTGTCCACACCAGGGCCGGAATACGCAAGCACTTCATCATCCATGATAACGGCCTCGGCCACTGTGCCCGCCCGGTAGCTTTTCTCGATCAGCACAACCGTTGAGACGGTACTCAGGAAAACAGCGGCAATACCCACCGTAAGGAACACCATACGTTTCATATCCCGTACGAACAGAAACGCTGTGAAGAATTCCATTCCTATTAAGAAGAACAATCCAGACCACAATGCTGCCGCGTTTCTGTTAAAACGCTCGTAACTTGATACAATAAATGCTGTAACCGGATTGTTGTCCGTAGTTTCCTTGTCGATTTTGACACTATTCAGAAACGTGAGATTTGCCCGAATATCCTCATCCGAAGGGGCCATACGACGGGCTTTTTCCAGATAGAGGATAGCCTTTCCGATCTGTTTGTTTCTGTACGCTGCGTTTGAGGCATTATAGAAAAGATCGGGATCGCGATAGTCTCGTCCGATAAGGTCTTCATATATCTCGAGAGCTTGTATGAAATCCCCGTTCCTGTAAAGACCTCCAGCTTTATTGTAACGTGACGCGGCTTCGTTCTGTTCATTTGTCAAAGCGGTTGATGTAACACCGATTAATACTGCAAAGAATGTGAACGCTTTCAAAAGTTTAATCATTTTCATCCCTCCTTCCTCATCCCGTTAATTGTTTTCAGGGTGTCGCGAATTTCCTCCAGCAATGCCTGCTGTACATTCTCTCCCTGATAATTCGATGAAAAACGGATGAAATCACAGAGTTCCAGATTTTTGCCGAGCTTTTCGGAGATGTCCTGACTGATTCCGTGCGAAGAAAGAATAACGGGAAGTCCTCCCAGTGTAAGTGACGCGCGTTCGATATTGAATGTGTCGCTGATAAACCCGATTGCCGCCTCACTTAATTCTCCGCAGAATTGTTCGGTTTCTTCTGCCGCAAGGTGAGCTTCCGCGTTCTTGAGATGCTTTTCCGCTGTTTTCCATGCATACAGCCGTCGCTTGAGTCCACTGTCACGTTCTATCATGTCCCGACGGCGTTTAAGGACGATAGACGCGGCAAATGCGATTGTCGGCAGGATGTAGAGCAGATAGAAGAGGTGGTTGCCGTATATTGTTCTCGAACTGTTTTCCAGTGCCAGCTTGTCTGCCTTGATAAAACGGATGTCGGAAGCAAGGTTTTCGATGCCGCGTTGTGAAGCGATTGGATCCTGCGAACTTTCTGTTGCGCTGCCCGGTGAAACGGAAAGGGTGATAGGATCTGTGGAAACGGTTCTGTACTCTTCCTTTTTTGGGTCGAAAAAGGAGAGAGCGAAGGGGGAGATGGTGATTTCACCTTCTTTTTTCGGGCTTATGACGAAATCCCAAGACTTGGCGCCGCCGACAACGAAACCGGAATTGCCCAGTGATTCCGCAACTTTCGGGTCATAGGTCCTGAAAGCGGAAAAGTCTGGTTTGATAATGTCTGTTATCAGGTCAAGATTACCGATTCCGGCAACAGTCACCTTGATTGTCACTACATCGCCGACAGCAAGTTTACGTGTGTTTGGCGAGGCGGAAATAGTATAATCGCCGACAACACCACTGAAAGATTCCGGTTTTCCCTTTTGGGGTAAAGGCCTGACACTCAGCTGTATGGGGTTTGCAATGAGCATGCGCCGTCTCAGAGAAGAGAAAAGACTTCCGGCTACATATGAATATCGTGACTCACCGATTGTCAACTCACCTGCCGTCGTAGGGAAAAGGGCCGTTTTCACCGCATTGTAGCGGTATATATTTCCATTTATTATTTTATTTTCACCTTGGACCTGCGGGAGTTTCACTGACCAGAAACCCGTTGTTGTTGGTGGAGAATACTCACCATCATCGAGAAGGGAAATACCGCTGTACAGCTCGAAAGAATGTGTGACCTGCTGACCGACATAGGGCGTTTCATTGTCGACAAAAGAGCGTATGAATATGCCGTTGCCCCGCGAAAGATCCTGTTGCTGTTGATTTTTGGACTGGTTATTTGTTCCCGGCGCCTGACGGTTCCGTGGTTGAGCGTTTGACTGTGCTCCGACAACCTCTATTTTAACGCCAGTTGTCTTCATTGTCTGACCGGCAACACGAATCGAGGCCTTGCCGACAGTGAATGTGCCGGGACGTTTGGGCCACAGACGATAATTCCATGCTATAATGGATGTCATCTGGTTATTATATAAAGAAACTTTAGTATTTTGACCGGCATAATCCGCGACGAAAGCATCATTATCCTCAAGAGTAGGTATACCTGCGCGTTGCGAATCCGAGCCCGAGGCAGATATGGTGAGAAGTACGGCCTCGTTAAGCGGTACTCGTTTTGGTTCAGCTTTGACCGTGAGCTTGATATCAAGGCTGAATGCAGTCGCTGAAAAAATGAGAAGCGATACTATGAATGCCGTCGTTAATCTGAGAAACTTACCAGTCATCGCCCTGTTTCATCTCCATTTGAATTTTCATCTTTTTCAGTGAGAGAGCTTTTTTCTCCTCGTCGCTGAGTGCATCGAGAATACGTTTCGCTTCTTCAGGAGTCATCTGACGTTCTTCACTTTGCTGTTGCTGTGACTGTTGATCCTGACTGTCCTGGCTGTTCTCATCATTCTGGTTTTGAGTTTCGCTATCCTGCTGATCCTGCTTCTGTTCCTGTTCTTTATTTTCGTCTTCGTTTTTATCGCTGTCCTGCTGTTTCTGATTATCCTTGTTTTCCTCGTCGTTCTTTTTGTCCTCGTTATCATCTTGTTTATCTTGTTGTTGCTGTTGTTCTTGCTGCTGCTTTTTTCGTATGGTAAATTCAAGATTATAACGAATATCCTCAGAATTCTGATCGAGTTTCAGGGCGTTTACGTAGTCGGCAATAGCGTTGTCCAGATTTCCGGAAGCGAGATTACTGTTGCCGGCATTGAAATATGCAGCGGCGCTTTTCTTCGGGTCGGAAAATTCCGCGGCAGCATTTTCGAGCTGCTTTACAGCCTCTTCGAACTTTTTCTGTCCAGAGAGGGACGTGCCAAGATTGAATTTCAGGTCTGGCGAGGTGGGCTTGTCAACGAGAGCCTGTGTGAAATATTCCTCACTTTCCTCAAATTTTCTGTTCTCGTATGATTTGATACCGTTTTCGTTCAGACGGTATGCTTTATCAGCCGAGACCTCATTGTTGAAGCAGGCAAGGAATAAGAAGATTGCGGCAAGAATGTGTCGAATAGCAAAATTCATCTATTTCCGACCTCTTTCAAACGGTAGTCGATCGCTTTTCTACGGCGTTCGCCGATAAGCATCCATGCAAGAAAAAAGACAATGGATATGCTGAGAGGCAACTGATAGCTTTCTTTCAGGCGAGATACCTTGCGTTCGTGAATATCCGCTTTATGCATGCCGCCAAGATAATCGATAATCTCCTGAATGTCGACCTCGCCGTTCCGGGTTCTGAGATATGAACCGTTCGTGATTTCGGCAATATTTAAAAGGTTCTTCTCGTCAAGGGCCGTTTTGACCACATTACCGCTTTTATCCTTCTTGTAGTTCTCTATCGTGCCCTCGTTATCGCGGATCGGTATAATCTCACCGTCTGTTGTCCCTATGCCGATGGTGAAAACCCTTATGTTACGATCGCTGGCAGCACGAGCCTGATTTTCAGGTTTCCCGAAAAGGTTCTCGCCATCGGTAAAAAGGATGATAAGCTGGCTTTCACTGCCGGCTTCAGAGCCTTTGGCCAGAAGTTTCATTGAGCCGTCCAGTGCCTCTGCAATATTTGTACCCGGTTCAGGGATGATGCCGACATCAATAGCATCCAGCAAGGTTTTTGCCGCGCTATAATCACTTGTCAGGGGGCATTGCACAAACGCTTTACCGGAAAACGCGAGTAAAGCAATACGATCGCCCTTAAGCTCGTCGATGAGACGCATGATCTCGTATTTAGCCTGACTCATCCTGTTTGGTTTGACATCCTCTGCAAGCATTGAGGCCGAAGTGTCGAGGGCTATGACAATATCGACTCCCTGCTGTCTGGCGATTTCAGTTTTAATACCGAAACGGGGTTCCGTCAACGCGAGAATGAGAAATACAAGCCCGATGGCGAATAAAACACGCCTTACGTTCTTTCTGACTACGCTTCTGGAACGCGCGAGAACGCTGAAAAGTTCCTGTTCAGCAAAACGACTGCGATCTCTGCGGATAAGAATCGCGAATCCCATTCCCGCTACCAGGATAACAGGAAGAAGGAACAGGAGCCAGAATGCTTCGGGTGTATTGAATGCCATATAGCTTTATTTCCTTGCAAATACAGAAAGCCGTCACCTAAAATTGTTACGGCAAACGTCTGAGTAATGTCTTGTCCAGCAAGAGGCCGAGAATCAGTAAAAGAAAACCGAAACGCATGACTCCAGCATACATCTCGTCGTACTCGACCCATTCGCGGTATTTAATCTTCGAGGTCTCGAGACGGCCGATTTCCTCGTAAATGCCCATAAGCTGCCGAGTGTCTTTTGCGCGGTAATACGCGCCCTCGGTTATTCGCGAAACTTCCCTGAGTGTTTCCTCGTCAATGTGGGTTTCGGCATAGACTGTTCGACCGTCAATCCTGATAGGGGCCTGTCCCTCAGAACCGACACCGATCGTATATATCCTGATTCCGAATGTTTCTGCGATACGGGCAGCGGTTAAAGGATCGATTGAGCCACGGTTGTTCATGCCATCGGTCAGAAGTATCACGACCTTGCTTTTTGCATCGGATTCCCGAAGACGGTTAACCGAAGTGGCAATTGCCGAACCTATAGCAGTACCGTCCTCGATGCGGGATTCGTCGGCACGTTCGAGGAATTCAGCTACGATATCATAGTCAAGGGTTAGTGGGCAGAGAGTAAAACTCTGCGCGGCAAAGACAATGAGTCCGATACGGTCGCTTTTCCGCATCATGACAAAATCCTTTACCACCTCTTTCGCTGCCTCGATGCGGGTCAGGGGCTGGAAATCCATTGCCTCCATGCTCGAGGATATATCGAGAGCGAGAATGATGTCAATGCCTTTCGCATTTCTTTCGTGGACAGATTGACCCATCTGGGGCCTTGCCATGGCAATAATGAGGAAAGAGATGGCCTCGACAACAATAAAGAGCGACAATATGCGTTTTAAACGGCCCCTTCCGTGATTCATACGCTTAAAAATAGAAATATCCGAAAAAAGCAACGTTGGATCAGAGGATTTACGTTTCATAAAATGAGAAATGAAATACCAAATAGGTATAATAAGCAGTATCAGCCAGTATGGATTTGCAAACCGGAACATATCAGTCGTTACCTCCCGGTTTTTCGTCTGTTTTCAGCATAGCGGTTTTATCGAGGGATTCTTTCTGTTTCGCTTCCACGGCGGCTTCACGTGCTCTTTTTTTCTCGAGAAGGGATTTTACAGGAATAAGTGCTCTGTCAACAGCACGCATGGCCTCATCGAGAGAAGGAGTGTATTTGGCAAACTTAACCATATCGGATTCAGAAAAGATGTCACTAATCTGGCGATATTCGTCGTCAGAAATCTGTTGTTTCCTGAGCTGCAGCAATATTTCGTACGATGTTTCGTAAATCGCATCAAAAGAGAGTGTGCGGTAGAGAAATGAGCGCATAGCATCTGAAATGAGGATATAATGTTCTTTCGTTTGTCCCTGTTCAGGAAGATTCTGCGCTTTTATTTTCTTAAACTCTTCGATTTCGTCGATGACAATGACAGGTGTCGGCTCGATTGTTTTACCGCTTTTTTTTCTGAGACGCCTGAACAGATAATATGCCAACAAGGCAAGTGCAATAATAATGAGTATCCATGCCCAGACAGGGATGCCGGATGGATGAATTGACATCGGTGCTCTGTCAGGAAGTGCTGGAGATGGTTGTTGTGGATTAGCAATCATGCTTTTGACGGGAAGTTTAAGTGTCTCCGACGAAGCAATGCCCGAGTCACCATCTGCGCTGTAATATTTCATCACAACCGGCCCGAAGATAAGAGAATCGGGCGAGATTGCATAGGTAAGGATTCCAAGCTGACGCTCAATGGTGCCATCAGCTGTTTTCTTTTCATTATGCCAGTGGCTGAGTATTTCACTATCATCTTTGACACCAGCGAGCACCGGTTCGGACAAAAGGTAGTCTTCGGGAGCGGTAACAGTCAGTATAAATGAAAGGGAATCACCGAATGAAGGTTCGGCATTGAGTGCTTCGAGGTTTATAGAAACAGGAGAAGCGGGAGCGGCTGAAATCGCTCCCGCATAGATAATTACCTGAAAAATCAATATGATAGAGGATCTAATGAAACTCATGACTCATTAACCACCAAATACGACTTCCAACATGGTATTAATTGCGGCATTCACACTTGAGTGTGTGATATAGATAATAGGGGAGACACTGGTCCTGAAATAGGTGTTTTCGGAAGAAGTTGTATAGGATTTTCCGAAATATATTTCGGCCAGCAGCTGATCGTCAGAAAAGAACCGCATCGTGACATTCGGCTTGTCCAATCCGGTTTCCTTGACATCCTCTTCAGTCGGATCGTATCTGTAAAGATCATGTGCAATAATAAAACGGCTGACAGCGTAAATACCATTGATCGTTTCCTGTTCGACATTCTTGTCGAGAGGGGATACGACACTCCAGGTATTACCGGCATCGCGCATGAACGTGATCGGGCTTTGGGTTGTAACAACCTCGATCTTGTTGACAGCGTTTCTATTGAACCTGAGAGGCTGTTTATCCATGTACCAGACAAGCTTGCGAGTCAAATCGGAGATAATACTCTTTTCAACGGTGAAAATGAGATCCTGATCAAAGACCTTTGCATAATAGAGATGTGTTCTGCCGCGTTCGGTCAATTTGTTGCCGATGAGGACAATTTTGCTTTTCATGCCGTACTTGAGATGAGCGGTCACGATAACCTGCGGATTATCCAATCCGTAAATACTCAGATCGTCGGCTTTTTCAGCGATAAGGGTGTTTTTCCGCGTTTCGGAAAGACCGACGAGAAATTCGTCGAGATTTCGCTTATCAACGGGTAATGTGTATGGTTCGCTGATCATCCATTCTATGCCGTTGTGGACAAGGTGTACAATCGGTTCATCGTTATCCCTGCGGTCGATCTCAAGACCGACGATATCGTCCGGTAGCACGTTGAACATTGACCGCGAACGGTAAAAGATTGCAGGACGTGTAATAAGGTTTGTGACATGATTATTAACCGCAAGCACCCTGTTTTCTGAGGCCAGACGGACATATGTCATGGTTTCGTCTGGTGTTGATGCGCCGATGTAAAGGGTGTCAGGATCCATCGACATGTATTCCATCGACATATAGTATTCCGGATTGTCGAGTTTATAGACCGAAAGATCTTTCGGTTTGTTTTCAACCTCGTAAAGGATGTCGCTCGAATCGAGAGACAGGAAAAGATTATAGATAGGTTCCTTGTCAGCTTCACTCTGGATAGGCTCAGTGATGTTCCAGACTTTACCGAGACCACGTTCGAAATAAACAGATGAGTCAGGACGGACAAGCGTGAACTTGACTATCTGGTCGAGATCGAAACGAATAAGACGCCGTGCTTCAATTTCACGGGTTTTTCTATCCTGCTCTGCTTTGTAAACGAAAAAATATGCAAGGATGCCGATGGCAATGACAGCAATTAATGTTACCAGTGATTTGACAATTTTCATTATAATTCTCCATTTAGCGTCTTCTGAACCAGATAACAAAACCGATAGCCAGAATGGTAAACGGCAGAATGAACAGTGTCAGCCATCTGAGCAGCTTTCGCTGTGACTGCCGGAGTTCTATGGGGGTGAACCCGCGAATATTTGGCGTTATTTCAATAATTTTCTCATTTCTTGTAATCCAGTTAACGGTATTAAGGAAAAAATTCAAATTAGCCGGAAAAGAAATAACGAAAGAGTTCATTATACAGCTGGCACTTCCGTAAAATGCCATTCGGGCTTTTGGCAAAGGTACACCTTGTGCAAGAAGTGAGTCGGGAAGCGGGAACTCACGTTCAGAAAGCATTGCGACTGTAAGCGGTCCCTTTTTCTCGTTGTCATCACGTGTTGGGCGCTGGTTTGTCCGTGCCCTTTTAGCTGATGTTATATCAGTTTCGCCCCAACTCCCGTCTCCGGTTTTAAGCAGTTTTGTAACTTTGATATGCTCTTCGAGGAAACCGATATTGACACTTCTGACATAGGGCATAATCACATTCTTATAGGGAAGGGATCCTGTTACATCTGATGAATCCTGTGCAACACAGAGCGGTGCAGTCGGTCCGAACTGATCAGTTGTCAGGCGGCTCGAAGTTTCGTAAACGTAATCGTTGCCGAATTCAACACCATAATCATAAAGAATATCTTCGAGATTTGTTTCTATCCCTGGCACATGAAGTAGAAAGAGGTTGCCGTGTTTATCGACAAGAAAATCTTCTACAACTTCTTTTTCGATATCGGTAAATGGAACACGGGGACCGGCAACGATGAGAACGGAACAGTCTTCAGGGACTTCACCTTCCTCGAGAATGTTGATTGGTGTCACAATGTAATTCTGCTCGATAAGGCGATCCCTGATGGTGTTGATGCCATCCTGTTTTGTGTTTTCAAGATTGAGTTCACCGTGCCCGGTTGTGAAATATGCCGTTCTTGTCTCATCCGTAAAAAGGCGGTAAATAGCGATTGTTATATCACGTTCCTCATGACGGCGTCCGCGTGGAGGAGGATTGAGACTGGTCTGTTTACCAGGTGATTCAAAAATGATAGTCTGAGGTAATGAAACGTCATATTGTTCCGCAATCAGCGGATTTTTTATGGGGTCGATATATTCAACATTCAGGTTTTTGTTGATTGCCTGATATTTGTCGAAGATACTTCTTATTCTCTGTTCAGTCCCCCGGGGATAAAATGCCTTTATTTCTATCGTATAATCTATATCCTCGAGAAGAGTCTTCGTTTCAGTAGAAAGCGTATTGATCCTGTGTCGTGTAATGTCGAAATCAGGAGCTTTTACCGCAATAATATAGTTTACGATGATCAGACCGAGACCGAGTGCGATCACGAAAACGAACGAGCTGACCCCGTATTTCATGACTTTTTCAAAGAAAACCTTTGTGAGATTAACTCTTTTCCCCTGCATACGCTACTGTCTCCATCTTACTGATTCGACTGTCATACCCGTCAGGAACAACCAAAACAATGTCATTGACGTGAAATACGCGATGTCTTCTATTCCAAGAATACCCGATACAAATTTGTCGAGATGGGCGGGCATAGACAGATGTGTAACAAATAAATTGAACGGCGGATTCAGGAAATTTGCCGTATACATCATCATCCATATTCCCATGAGTACTGAAATAGTCACTGCGGCCGCCACGATCTGATTTTCAGTCAGCGAACTGAAAAACATACCTATAGAAATAAGAGTGGCGCCGAAAAGCAGTGAACCGAGATAGGCGCACATCATCTGACCGTAATCGAGTTTACCCTTGGAATAAATCATGAGAATGATATTGAAACTCAGGGTCAGTGCCATGAGAAAGAAATAAATTGTCAGGCAGGAAAAGAATTTTCCTAGAAGCACCTGCGTCGTTGTTATCGGCGACGTAAGAAGAAGCTCCATTGTACCGTTTTTTTTCTCTTCGGCATACAGCCTCATGGTAAGAAGTGGGACAATCAAAAGGAAAAGGAAATTAATAAAGGTCATTGTATTGACCATCACCATATTGACATTCATCAGGTCGACATTACCGCCATAATTGACCATGTTCCTGAGCATTCGCATGGTCGCCGTGGCGAAACTGAAAAACGAGTCCTTGAATGTGTTGCCGACAATGAGCATGAATACCGTTCCGATAATGTAAAAGATCGGAGAGGTGAAATAGCTTTTCAGTTCTCGTATATATACGGCCCAGAAATTTCGCATCGATACAACTCCGTTAATTCATCGTAATATTGATAAACACTTCTTCAAGTGTCGGCGACATGTTTTTCAGTTCCAGCACATCCAGTTTGGCGTTGACTGCGGCCCTGGCAATTTCGGGACTGACGTTATCCGCATTATCGGTGGAAATCCGGAATGCCATCGCCCCTTTCTCGTACTTGCTGGTTTCTACGGAACCGACACCCTCGATATCCGACAGTTTCGCGCTGAATGCGGATGCGTCGCCCTTGACAACAAGCGTTAGCTGATTGTTGTTCGGGAGGCGTTCCCTGAGCTGCGTAACCGATCCCTCAGTGACCACGGTGCCGTCATTGATAATAATGACATGCTCGCACGTCATGTCGACCTCGGGAAGGATATGAGTTGAAAGAATAACGGTGTGTTCGCCACCAAATGTCTTGATCAATTCGCGAATTTCAACTATCTGGATGGGATCGAGACCGATCGTAGGCTCATCGAGAATGAGCAGCTGCGGCTCATGAATAAGCGCCTGTGCGATACCGACACGCTGACGGTATCCTTTTGAGAGCGATTTGCACGGTGCTTTGTAGTATTTCTGAAGGCCTGTTTTTTCAACTGCGGTTATGACGGCTTCACGGATATTTTTGCCGGTGATTCCCCTGATCCTTCCCGCAAAATTGAGGTAATCGCGTACAGACATATCGAGATAAAGCGGTGGGTGTTCGGGAAGATAACCGATACGTTTCCGAACTTCCAGCGAGTCTTCGACTATGCTGAGCCCGTCAACTTTAACAGAGCCCTCTGTCGGCGATAAAAAGCCGGTGATGATTTTCATGGTTGTTGATTTTCCCGCGCCGTTCGGGCCGAGAAAACCGAGAACGATACCTTTCTTGACAGAAAACGTTATTTCGTCAAGTGCCTGCTTGGTACCGTAGAATTTGCTCAGTTTTTCAACTTCAATCAATTGTGCCTCCCTCTTGACATATCATTTTCCGGATATGTCAGCGGAACCGCTGAATTACACTTTCTCCAATCAGAATATATAAGCAATCGAGTTGGCGAAGTAAACCAGTATTTTTGCAGTAATACACAACCGTGCCATATGCAATAATGTTTCCAGTGAGTTGTCATGGCGTGTATTCTGAATCCATAATTGTGGTATAGGGCGCTTCTGGCCGTACTTCCGGTCCTTTGTTGGAATATCAGCTCTCCAGAGATGTCAATACGGTTTCTCGTCCGCCAGGTCCGTTATCAGAGATTTCAGGCTGTTTATCTGATCCGGTGTGCCTGATGCCATGAGCCTGACTGCACCCTCAGCGCCCCTGATGCCGCCAGCAGCTATTTGATGAGCCTCAGCACCGGTCAGAATGTCGATAGCCTCAATTTCTGTGACGATTATGCCGGTCATGGGCATGAGCGCGCTGCCGGGATTTTCGTCCATGCACATATTAGAGATCTCGATAATGTCGCCGGAAATCTCCTTCTCAAGTCCCACGGGTATGATAAGGCGTATTTTTCTGCCGAAGAGCGGTCCCCAGAATCCGCCGACAGTACCGCCTTTGGGATGTCCGATAAGGCATCCTGCCACACCGTCACGGTAATTGAGCGCATTCGCACCCTTGATGATAACATCGCCGGGATTCATGTTGACAGAGGCGTCGACGACTGTTTCCCCATCGGTATGAATTTCCCCCTGCCTGATTATTACCTCGTGAACCGGGGTGGAGGGTTTCGTAATTTCAGGGTAGGGGGTTTTGGGCAGGGTCAGTCCGGTCGTATAACTGAAAGGCGGTAATTCGTGTCCGAGGAATTCCTCAGCAACATAACTCGCTGTTGTGCCCCTGCAGATACCTATGGTACCATTGTTGTACGCAGTTTTCACTACCGGATGCTGTCTGACTGCCTTGGCGATTAGCCGTTTCGACTGAGCCGGTGTCAGTACGATTTCATATTTCATTGTCCGCTCCTGCGTTTGTCCGTTGTCACGGCAGTTACGACTTTATCGTATCTGTTTCATTCGTTTTTTGAAAAACCGGACAAGCTCTTTTTCGTATTCCTGACCGGTACTGATAGCTATCCTGTCAATGCCGCTTCTGCTGAAAAACTCTCCCAGTCTCTCGTTTTCGATCGTTCTGATCTGACGATACTGTTCCCTGAGCTTTTTTGATGAAGTGTCGACATAGATTATTTCACCTGTTTCAGCGTCCTCGAGTGTCATGACGCCGCAGTCTGGAAGTTCCTGTTCCCGACGGTCTCCGATTGTTACCGCGATGAGATCGTGTTTCTTCGATGTCAGTTTCATGGCCTGTTCATAGCCCCGGTCCATGAAGTCTGAAATGAGAAAGACGATGGATTTCCGCTTGAGGATGCGGTTGACATGGCCTATCGCGTTGCTGATATCGGTCTTTTTGCCTTCGGGCTTAAAATACAGTATTTCCCGAATAACCCTGAGGACATGTTTTCGTCCTTTTTCGGGTGGGATGTACAGCTCGATTTTATCGGTGAACATCACGAGGCCGACACGGTCGTTGTTCTTGATGGCGCTGAATGCGAGAACAGCTGAAAGCTCCGCTGCGAGATCTTCCTTGAACGTGCCCCTGCTGCCGAAAAGACCGCTTCCTGAGGCGTCCACAACAAGCATGACCGTAAGCTCGCGTTCCTCCTCGAATGTCTTGACATATGGCTGACCTGTCCTTGCCGTGACATTCCAGTCAATAAGCCTGATATCATCGCCGATCCCGTACTCCCGGACCTCGGCGAATTCAATACCCCGACCTTTGAATACGGAATGGTATTCGCCGCTGAAAACGTCATTGACAAGACGGCGTGTTCTGAGTTCTATCGCTTTGACTTTTTTTACGATTTCTTCGGGAAGCATTGCCTGTTCTGTTCGCTGTTAATGAATGGAGTCTCTGGATATTCTAACGTACTGTTATCCTTGATTTCTATCATGGCACCTTGACATGTTCGAATACTTTCCTGATGATGTCATCCGAGGTGATTTCCTCGGCTTCCGCCTCATATGTCGGAATGATACGGTGGCGCATGACATCGGCGCCGATGAGCTTGATATCCTCGGGAATGACATAGCCTCGGCCCCTGAGGAACGCATGTGCTTTCGCCGCCTGGGCAAGGAAAAGTGTCGCGCGCGGTGAGGCGCCGAACTCGATGAGTTCAGCGATGTCACCAAGATCATAATCTTCCGGCTGACGTGTCGCGAAAACGATATCGAGAATGTAACGCTTAACTTTCTCGTCCACGTAGATCGATTTTACCACCTCTTTCAGGCGGGCGATCTGCTCAATGGTCAACATGGGCTTGATTTCGCGCGTTTCGCGAGTGCCGAAACGTTCCAGAATGCTGTACTCTTCCTCCTTTGTCGGGTAACTCACCAGGACTTTGAACATGAAACGGTCTACCTGTGCTTCGGGAAGCGGGTAAGTGCCTTCCTGCTCGATCGGGTTCTGGGTAGCCAGCACGAGGAATGGATATGCAAGCTGATAGGTGGTATCGCCGATTGTGACCTGGCGCTCCTGCATACATTCCAGAAGGGCGCTCTGGACTTTTGCCGGTGCGCGGTTGATCTCGTCCGCAAGAACAAGATTCGTGAAAACAGGTCCTTTTTTCGGTGTGAATTCACCTGTTTTTTGGTTGAATATCAACGTTCCGACGAGATCGGCAGGCAGTAGGTCAGGGGTGAACTGGATACGGCTGAAACCGGCGGATATCGATTGGGCAAGAGTGCTGATGGTAAGTGTTTTAGCCAGGCCGGGAACACCCTCGAGCAGAATATGCCCATCGGTAAAAAGGCCGATCAGGAGGCGTTCAATCATCGACGACTGTCCGACAATGACTTTTCCTATTTCTGTTGTGAGATCGCTGACAAGACGGCTTTCCGCCGCGACTTTTTCGTTTAGACTGATGATATCCTGTGCCACCGGGATTACTCCTCCTTCGATTTCATCGTTGTCTGATATCATTTCCGGGTAAAACAAACGAGGCGGGACAGAGGCTCATGTGAATGAATCATTATGAGCCTTTCCCGTTTATTACTCTGAGGCGCTTTTTTCCAGTTCCCTGACAATCGACCAGTTTTCGACCGGCACCCCCAGATTATCAATGAGTACTTTTGCCGAGACTGTCAGTTCGGAATCCGGGTATGTTTTTATAAACTGGGAAAGTGTTTTCTGCGCCTTTTCCTTGTCATTGAGACTGTCATAATACATGTAGCCGAGCAGAAACATGGCTTTGCATGCCTCGTTACTCTTCGGATGAGAGGATATAAGCTCATTATATGCGGATGCGGCCTCGTCGAAACTGCCTTTGCTCTGCCAGGCACTCGCGACAGCAAGCATGACCTCCGGCATACGGGGATCGTCGGGGAATTTCTCAATGAATTTCTGAAGTTTCTTGAAGCCCTGTTCGAACGTATCCTCAGCCATGATCATCGATTTCCCTTCGCTGTAAAGCTTATCGGGAGACTGACCGCAGCCCATTATTGAGAACAGGAGCAGAATGCACGGAAAACAGAATCTGATCGCATTTCTGAAAACTGACATAATTCGCTCTTCCCCCTTCATCGTCGACACGTGTTATTTTCCTGCGGAAACCGTACTTTTCTTCTTTTCTTTGCTACTGCTTGATGACGGTGTCGAGGATTTGTTTTTGTCCGCACGGGCGGCCTTGTTATAGGAATCGCTTCGATAATCCGTTATGTAGAAACCGCTTCCTTTGAAAATAAGTCCTGCACCGGCACCGATCAAACGCTCAACTTCGCCATCGCATTCGGGACAGTCTTTCAGAGGCTCGTCCGTCATGCTCTGGAATGCTTCAAACAGGTGACCACAGCTTTTACATTTGTATTCATAAGTCGGCATGTAGAGCCCTCCTTTATACACTATAAGTTATGAATCACGAAATATACAAAACACTGAAAATGGAGTCAAGGGGAGAAAACTCCGTACCATACTATTACGATACTCGCAGAAAGCAGGAAAAGTTCCATTATTTCCTGCTCTGTGTTGATTTAGGGGAGAAAATAAAATATACAACTGATGGACAGATGGTGCCCGCCTCAAGTTGTTATTGGCTGTGTTTAGATTGGTTTTGTACGAAATCAATGGAATGCCATTCTGAAAATATGGCAATCTGATGATAGTTTAGGGGGGGGGATTGCGTATAATTTTCCAGACAGGGGAGGGGCGTTACTGCAGATTATACTGCTTGAGTTTGCGATAGAGGGTTCGCTCGCCTATGCCGAGCATTTCAGCCGCTTTTCTCCTGTTGCCGCCAGTATTTTCGAGCGTTTCTGCAATCGCCTGTTTTTCGATATCCTCGAGTGTCGGTTCGGGACGGTTGTCATGGATGGGTTCGACCTCGATCATATATGGATCGCCGTTTTCGCCCATAGGCTGATACCGCTGTTCCACAAGCATCTGTTTTATTTCCCTGATATCGTTTTTCAGGTCCAGAAGAGTGCGGAAAATCAGTTCACGTTCAGCGCTTTCGGCCGCTTTATTCTGCGGTACCGGCAGGCTGGTGTTGCGGTTGATGTCGCGGAAAAGATGTTCGGGGATATCATCGATAGATACTGTTTTTGCCGTGCTGAGAGCGAGACTGCTTTCGACAAAATTCCTGAGCTCCCTGACATTGCCAGTCCATGAATGACGGGCGAGGAACTCCTTCGCCTCGTCGGAAAAACGGCGTGGCGGAAGGTCATTGTCAAGAGAGTACAGCTTCGCTATCCTGTCGATGAGGAGCGGGATATCCTCCTGTCTGTTCCTTAATGGGGGAGCATGGATTTCCAGCACCTTGATGCGGTAGTACAGGTCTCGGCGGAAACTGCCGTTCTCGACCATTTCCTCAAGGTTCTGGTTTGTTGCGGCGATAACCCTGACATCGACAGGGATGACCTCTGTACCACCCACGCGCATGATTTCACGTTCCTCGAGGACTCGAAGTAGGCGGATCTGGGTGGAGTGGGGGATTTCACCAATCTCATCGAGAAAAATAGTACCTTTATCAGCCTGTTCGAACATGCCGATCCTTCTGGATGCCGCTCCGGTGAACGAACCCTTTTCATGACCGAACAGTTCGCTTTCAAGAATGCCCTCGGCAAGCGCGGCACAGTTGACTGCAAGGAATGACTTGTTCGATCTGAGTGAGACAGTATGAACAGCCCGTGCGATGACTTCCTTGCCGCTGCCGCTTTCGCCTGTGATAAGAACATTGATAGGTGTGGGCGCAACCTGCATAATGGTCTGAATTGTTTCTTCCATGACACTGGACCGTCCGATTAAACCCGCGTTGCGAACGATAAGAGACCGTTTCATGACTTTGTCCATGATTTCATGGAACGCGGTGTCACGCAGGGGTTTGTCGATTGAATAATGGGCAGAGAGGCGACGGCTGAGTGCTTCTCGTTGCTGGATATCAAGAGGGCCGATGAGAAGGACGACAGTATTGGCGATTGCGTCTGCAATACTGGCCGAAAGATATTTCAGTTCCGAAGGGCGTATTGAGCAGTCAAGCAGGACGGCATCGTAACGCTGGGTTTCCAGCTCGTTTTTCGCCGCTCCGATATCCGATAGATGAAGCATCTCATGATCGTTATCGATGCTGTAGTTTTCGACCGCGGCCGCAACTGATGAGTCTGTGGAAAGAAGCAGTATGTTCATGGGAATTCTTAGTCCGACTGTATCGTATCATGTTTGTCCGCCAGGTTGTTCTTCGCGGGAAACATGTTTCAGAGGTAAAGATCGCTTTTGAATGTTTCCCTGTCGAGAATGACCAGATTCCTGCCCTGAAGTTCGATATACCCTTTATTTTCAAGCTGCTTGAGAATACGGGTGACTGTTTCACGGGTGGTGCCTGCCATGTTCGCCAGTTCCTGGTGAGTCGGCCGGGATTTAATGACTGTGCCTTCCGGTGTTTCCTCGCTTTTGTCCGCGGCAAGCTGCAGGATGATGCCGGCAAGTCTGCCTGTGACATCGAGAAGTGCAAGGCTTTCGATGCGTTCATCGGCTTTTCTCAGGCGAGAGGCGAGAGCCTCAAGGAGTTTCAGTGCTATGCCGGGATGATCCTCTATGAGCTTTTTAAATTCCGGCCTTCTGATCATCCGCACGTGAGAATCCTCGATGGCTACAACCGAGGCCGAACGCGGTTTGCCGTCGAGAAGTGACATGTCGCCAAAGAAATCGTTCTCATAAAGGATTGAAAGGATCACTTCCTTGCCGTTTTCAGAAAAAGCGGTAACCTTGACTTTGCCATCGATGATGATAAAAAGCGTATCGCCATCTTCATTCTCCAGAAGAATGATCTGGTCTTTGTTAAATGTCCTGTTGACTGAAACTTTGCTGATTGCTTCCAGCTCTTCTTCTTTCAACGTCGAGAAGAGAGGTATCTTTTTCAATACATCAATCATGCATTCGCTCCATGGTATTGCATCGATGGCTTGTTGTAATAAAAAAACAACGTATGGTTAATTAACACAATATTATACTCAGTCGTCAGGAGAAAACAAAGGAAATTTTCGCGACTGTTCAACTCGCTGACAGTGAGAGCTTCATTCCCGTGCTGTCACCTTCATGTTATTTCAACACCCTGGATACCTGTCCCGAAGGAAAGTATCGGGAACGAGCAGATTTATTGCGGTATTTCGGGAATGAAATAGTCACCAGCCTGTTTGAGCCTGATATCCTCACCCCGAAGTTGCTGATTCAATGCGATATAGATCACTACCTGAGCACTGTAGCAGATTGATACGGCATATGACAGTAACATCAGTATTGCCGCCAGAAGTGCAATGCCGCTTATCCATCCTGCGAGCATCACAGGAAACGACAGACCGCCGGTACCGGTGAGAATAGTGACTCCGAGGATGTCCTCAATTAAGAGAATTACTTTGATACTACCGGGATCTGTCAACAGACCTGGAATACGGAAAAGAGCAACAGTTGTTGTTTCGCTGAACGTTCCGCCCATTATCCATCCGGCCGGTGCAATGCAGAGAATGAGAGCCGCCAGACCTGAGAGTGCGAAGAACGATGTACCGATTGTGATTGCGATTCTCGACAATATCTGGTAGATGAGCTGTTTTATCGGGTGTTTCAATGCTGTCGAGAATGTTTCGACGATTATTTCCAAAGCATCTCCGCCTGAGATAGCAGCAATTGCAGGTGCGAGCCAAAGTCCGGTGAATCCTGTATAAAGCATGACTGCGGCAATAAATGCTATAACGAGTGCAGGAAGAAGCAGCAACGCAGCAATAAATGGGCCTATGACCGGTATGCGGCCGATACCCGCAGTCAGTGCAAGTGGGATGAGCATCATGATAAATATTAGAAACGGTGCCAAAACCGCAACCAGCAGTGATTTGCGCATTCCTTTCATATGGATACGCGCCTCGGAACACTGATAAACCTCATGTCCGCGAAGATCCTGAAATGCGAGACGACTGATCACTGCCGCTGTCTGCATGAGCACGAGTGTTGCGGCAACGATTCCAGTAATCCAGATGATCGACGGCAGTATCCCTGATTCACAAGGGCAGAGTGAGGGGAAAAACTCATGATGTCGAAATAGAGCTGTAAGACCAGTCTGAGATGTCTCATTGTCAAGCAGGAGGGCTGCATATGCAATAACAGAATACACTGCCCAGGCAGAGAGAATACCTCGAAAAGCGGTGGCCATTTTTCGTGATGACCATCCGAGTTTCATTGATTTGAATATGTCGCGGAAATCGAAGCTGAGGCGTTCCATTTCCATTCCTCCCCACGGTGGATTACATGGCACTGTCATGTATATGATTCACGAATATAGGTACAGGAGGCGTTTTTTGCAAGAGGTTGATCGTGTTTGTCGCTCAATGACTTTCGAGGGTGACATTGATCGTATGGGATTTGGAACCGCGCATGAGCTTGATCGTTACCATATCGCCTGCTCGTGAATGAGCGAATGCTTCGCTGAACATACACACCGATGAGACGGGAATACCATTATATTCATAAATGACATCGTCAGCGAGTATTTTCGCTTTTTCCGCCGGGCTTCCCTTGGTTATATCCTTGACCACGATGCCACCGTCATCAGAGTTGGCAAGGTCGATACATATACCGAGCCACCCACGACAGGGTGTGTGCTCCTCTATAACCTGGCGTGCAAGAACCGTGGCATAATCAAAAGAAAGCGCAAGATACGAATCTTCAACACTTCTCCCATGCGGATGGGTTTCATCGACTTTATAGGCGATTATCCCGATAAGGTTCTCTTCAGTGTCGAAAACCGGCGTGCCTGAGGTGCCGGGGAATTGAGATGCGGTAACTTCGAATGCTCCGTCCTTGTGGCGGATGTGAAGGATTTCTCCGCAGGAAACTTCAACCGACATTCCCGGCATGACTCCAAGAGAGAAGATTCTGTTGCCTTCTTCGATTTTGTAAATGTTTTTCTCGTTGGGGATGTTGTGGATATATTTTGGATCGATCTTGAGAACAGCAATCCTTCCGGTAACATCAGAGCCGATCATTTCCGCATCAATAATTTCATTTTCACTGCTTCTGACAGTCAGGTGAGTTGCGTTCTCAACCACGGAGCTTGCCGTGATGAGATATCCGTTTTTGTCAACCGGGACAGCTGTTCCAATGTTTTTTCGCCACCCCGAATTAGAACCATCACTGTTCTTCACCTTTGATTTGGCGCTGACAGCAAAAATGCATCCTTTGCAGTTCGAATGGATTTTTTCAAGACAACGCACAGAATCCTGTTCGGATTTTGTCTGGGCGAACAGCAATGGGATTTCTGCAAATGTTATCAGTACTGCTGCAATAACAATGAGCAGATGCAGTTGTTTCGATCGTTTCATCATGGTCCTATGCTTCTGATGCTTTTATTCTTATTATTTGACGATCCGCAAACCGGCCACCTTTCGAGTGACCGGTTTTGGGGATCGTTCCGTCAAAATCTGACAAGCATAATAGGTTCTGAATTCTGCCTGGCACTCACTTCCGAGCCTTCGTTCAGGAACACACCAACATCGGCTTTATCACGCTTAATTGAGTCCATGACATAATTTATTTCATCATCAGTCAGGTTCGATTCCTGTACGGAGATTGCTGTAGTGTCGGCCTCAGGCGTTTTTTCAGCCACTTGTTTCCCGTTGCCAATAAAACCACGGCTCATGGGGAGGAGCAGGGCTGCGCAAATCAATGCTGCTGCGGCCGGGACAATGAACCTTGTCCTTAAAACGGATGGCTTGTCCGGTTTCCGATCGAATGTTGTGACTGTCAGGCCATTCGCTTCAGCCTGCAGTAAAGCGACAAGCTTATCATTGAATGAGTCGGATACAGTCTTTCTCGGCATGACTGACAATCGTTTTCTGATCATCTCCATGCCCTGAAGAAGTTTGAAACATTCCGAGCAGATTTCAGCATGGGCGAGAAACGGTTTCTTCAATTCGCTGTTCATCTCGTCATCGATATAATCGCTGACTGATTCTTTGAATTCCGAACAACTGAATATGTCTTCTTTAGCAGTTTTCACTTCGATATATACCTCCTTCTAAGTGAATTTGCGATATATTATAAACTTTCAATTATCTGTTTGATAGCCATAATCAATTCAGCATCAGTTCATCTTGCGGCGTGTGGCCTTTCAGCTTCTTCTGGAGTTTTATCCGTGCACGGTTCACACGTGATTTGACTGTGCCGACCGGAACTTCAGTTATGTCCGCTATTTCCTGATAACTCAGACCTTCAATATCTCTGAGTATCAGCGCTTCCTTGTATTTACCCTTGAGAGAATCGATGGCTTCCTGAAGGTTTTCATCGAACATTGCAATTGCCGCCTCCCTGTCGGGAGATCTTCCCTTGTCGGGCAGTTCGAAATTCTTTTCACCTTCGTTTGCAGCATCGATCGACAGGAAATTCCAGCGTTTCCTTCTTCTGAGTTCGCTTTTTGCGAGATTACCAGCTATGGTGAAAATCCATGTGGAAAAATGTGCTATAGCCTTGTAATCACGGCGTTTGCGAAAAACGCGCATGAAGGTTTCCTGGACAATGTCTTCTGCTACATCGGTGTCTTTGACAAAGCGGAATACGAAATTCATCAGCCTGTTCTTGTAGCGGTCAACAAGAACTTCAAATGCCTCAAATTCACCATCTATAACACAGGATAACACGTCTTTATCCTGCATGCTCTGCCAGTCGGATTTCATAGATATTGCCGTTAGCATCCTGACCCCCTCCCTTTGGTTATATTAACACTTAAGGAGTGGGACTGGTTCCTGCTTTTTTTTAAAAGATGGACACAAACCTTTATGAATATAAAAAAAAATCCTGTTTTTAAAAGAGAAAAGTGATCTTAAGCTAATAATAAATGGATAGAAATACTCATATTTGCCGTATATAGAATGATTGTTCCCAATGTCTTTGCCGCATAAAAAAACCGCCTGTGAAAGACGGTATTTTCTATTCTCTAAGATGTTAAATTCATTTTCTAACAACGAATGGGGCGGGGGAGTTTATATAGAATGCGAGGCAGCCGGTAGCCGCCGCCATGAGCACAAACAGCATAAGATATATGGACATATCAAAAAGTGAAATGTCCAGTGGTATCGCAAAGGCCGATAACAATGCCTCTGTTTGTTCGGGGAATTTGCTCATTAGCATCCCGTAGACTCTGCCGGCAAACGATACTGGGGCGCTTTCTATTCCTCCGATCAGTTTTTCGGCGAGGCTGTTTACGGGGAGTGAATTGCCGATCCCTGCTGTAAATGAGGTCATCGCCGCGGCAATAAGTCCGGCTGCTGCGGAGGCTGTTCCGTAGATTCCCAGCTTTGTCAATGAGAAGGACCGGGCTTTCATTGCCTGCTCTATTGTTATCTCATCAATTACCAGCTCGCGAAGCGTTGAAGGTGCTGTTACGCTTTCAGTTGTATTCAGGGTATGGGCAATGACGCGATGCACAAGGGCAATGCGGGCGCAGGCAGGGCAGTTTTCCCTGTGTGTTTCCATGCGTGCGGCAACTTCGCTGTCAAGGATACCATCCACAAATGCTGCGGCATTGTCTTCGAATGCCGCACAGTCGATAGCTTGAATTGGAGCCTGTGACTGCCGCGTTGCTTCAGCTTCCGCAAAATCAATGACATTGTCAGGTGTTTCCGCGATTTTCCGAAGCATCTTTTCCGCAAATCCTTCAGGGGCCTTGACAGGCTCCGCTTTTTCGAAGGAGCGTTCGAGAAGGCTGTGCATGGCGGCAAGGCGGGCGCAGGATGGGCATGACTCCCTGTGTGTGTCGAGTTCGCGTTTAAGTCTTTCCGGAACAATGTCCTGTATGTAATCCGTCAAATGATGTTCAAATTCTTTACAGTTCATGACTGTCACCCCGATTCTATTTACATTGACAGCATATTCATGAGTTTACGTGCCAGCTGTTTTCTGCCTCTGAAGATATACGTTGCTATTGTCGCTTTTGGAACATTCATGACCTCAGCAATCTCGTCATACGTGAGATCGTCAAAATGAAAAAGGCTGATAGCCATGGCCCAGTCCGGCTGTAGTTCGCTGACTTTCGATCGTATCAGCTCAGCAGCTTCTTTTGATTCAAGCAGTTCCTCCGGATTCATGTCATCCGACGGCAGGAAATCGGCAAGAGTGCTGCCGTTGTCATCCCCGATCGTACTGTCCAGGCTCTGCATATCGAGCTGTCTTTTTCTGAGACGGCTGATGCATACATTGGTCACGATACGGTATATCCAGGTTGACAGCTTGCTTTCCCCGCGAAAATTTCCGAGCGAATGGTATATCTTGAGAAAGATATCCTGGGCAGCCTCTTCCGCATCCTCTTGATTCCCGAGCATGCGGAATGCCTGGTTGTAGACTCTGTCCTGATAGTCGTGCAGAATATTAGAAAACTCTTCGACTGGTTCCATGGGTGCCGGCCTGTCGTGAAGAGATGTCCCGGTTGCTGTCAACATGCGGAATGGGCCTTTACGGTTATTGTTAATACTCGTTCTGCATGATTTGACGACAGCAATGACGGAAAAATTTCAGTTAATTAATTGAATTTTCAATTTTTTTAATCTTTTCCACCCTCTATGTCTTCAAAAAACATCGTTTATTGTAATACATTATAATTAGCATTTTGTTCGATTGTATTTCTTGTCATTGAGATACAGATTTCAGGAAGTTCGCGAAAGTATGCATGTTGTTGATAAATGAGCGTGTCGAAATGCCGCGAATAACAATTGAAGCGTGATCGTCGTCAACCGAGGCATTGTAGTTGTCGAATTTTTCACCTTTCGGGTAGCGTTTTGCCACGTCCATATTATAGACAGTGACATCCTCGATCCAGGCACCGTTTTTATCCAGACTCTTGATCAATGTCGCGACCTTTTCGGGATCGACTTTTTGGGCGCTGCTGTCGATCCTGCTTTCAGCTGTGAACGACTGTGTCGATTCTTCTTCTTTCCGCGTCTGCTGTTCACGGTACTCTGCTATAGCCTTCTCCGGTGACACTGACGCGAGCTTCTCATACTGACTTTTCAGTGATTTGGTGTCAACTGTTTGGTATCGGCTGCTCTCGCTGGGTTCATATTTCAGTTCCCAGAGCCCGTAGCCTTCCTCATTGACCCTGTCTGTTCTGTGAAGGTACAACGGTTTGTTCGTGTCTTGTTCGTAACGCCTGTTGAGTTTGTATTTGCCGTTGCCGAGGTCTTCGAGCGCTGATAATTCAAGCCATTCGATAGCGGACGGGATCGGTTTGAGATAACGCCTGTCGCCGGTCATACGGTAATAATTCATGAGAGCCCTGATGTTTTCCACTGTGTAGCGCGGCAGGTAGACCGGCGGTTCGTGGGTGCGTCCCCACGCGGGCAGAAGGTCTTTGCCGTGCTGAGCTCCCCATGCAGCCTGTTTTCCGGGCCCCTGGGATATGATAAGAAAGTCCATGCCGCGGACAGCCGCATCGCGATATCGTTCATCGCCAAGCTTTTCCCATGCCTCCATGAGCATGGCAATATTGCCGTTAATGACTGAATCGTTGAACGTATAGAGTGATGTGTAGTCGGGAAGCCCGTCGTGGGCGAATTCATATCTCAACGGATAACGCTGCGGCCAGGCACCGTTTTCATATTGTGCCATGAGAATGAAATCGAGCGCTTTCACTAACGGTACACGGTAGGCAGGATCCAGTGTTTCCATATAAAGGTTGAGCAGAAAATGTGTTGGCCCAACAGTCGAATCGTCATCGAAAGTACAGTTGCCGTAATAGTGACGGTATTCTTCCATGCCCCATTTGAAATTAGAGAAAATATAAGTATACCATTCTTCAAGCCCCTGCTTATCGAAATCGATGAAATAATGCCAACCGCCAAGCGGGTGCTGACCGTATATCAGAGCATTGGCCGCCTTTTTCGCCAGTTCGAGATAGAGGGTGTCGCCGGTTCCTTTGTAGAGCATAAGGAAACATTCGCCCATGGCAGGTGTGCCACCCTGCACCCATATCTGTGATGGACGGGCCGGTGCTTCTCCCCACTGTCGGGTCATGTCCTCGCTGTAGGTCCAGAGATAACCGCCATGACATGATATTTGACTGTCCATGTATTGCGATGCCTTTTTCATCGCGGACAGGACTGATATTCGGCTTGGTTGAGCTGAAAATACCGGAGAGCAGAAAAGAAAGGTCAGAATAATGACAATGCTGGATGTAGTCAGAAATCGTTTCATCAAGTTCCTTTCGATGGAAAAAATGCAATATTAGTAAGTTGCGATATGGGTGTTTCTGGTGTATATAGTCTACTATAATTAATAATATGGGAAAGGCTGTTGGCAAAGACCTTAATTGTCTGAAAATGTAATATATACTGAAAAAAGAAATTCTGGGGTCTTTAATTGTGTCTTGTTAACATAATGAAAAGAAGGGGATGTCCGGTTCTGTCAAAAAAGATAAAAAAATGAAATATTTTTGAAATTTCATGAAAAAAGACAGCGTCCTATATCCCAGAAACGGCGAACGAATTAAAATTTAAGATAAACAAGCAGGAGGTTCATCATGCCGGTATTCATTATGTTAATCATTTTTGGCAGCTTCTTCGGGACTATAGCATATGTAGCCTCCCGTCATCACGTTGAGCGTATGGAGCTCATCCGTCTGGGCCATTATCATCGTGTGATGCCCGGAAATCGTCCGAAAACCGGAAGTGTGTCGCTGTTTTTCGGTTTGCTTCTGGCGTTTTTCGGCATAGCGCTGCTTCTTTCCGCGATACTTTTACAGGATATGGACCGCGATATGGTAACCGGTTCGCTGCTGTTCATTTTTTCCGGTGGTGCGATGCTTATCTACTGGCGGCTCACTGCCAAAGACCGCGATGAAGCCATGCGTATTGCCAGGGAACAGTATCGTATACTTGAGGCAGAAGCGAAATCACGAGATGAACGAGGTGAGACCGGTTCTTTCGATACCGAATGAAATGTGACTGTAACGAAACCCAAACGAGCCTGTATATCATGATGAAAGTATCAGACGACTTTTTTATCGAATGATGTACAGGCTTTTTTACTGAGTGTACAACTTTTTTGAAAATAAATTGATCAAATAAACGTTATGTGATGTCTTAGAGAATAGAAAAAACAATAATGGAGGTCTACAATGCGGTTCATTTCAAAAACATTCATTTACCTGCTGTTGATCCTCGCTGTGTTTCACACGACCGCTTTTGCCGGTAATCACGAAGATTTTCACAGGAAAATTGATGCAGGCGGTGTTGACTACTTTGAAATTCAAAGTGTTAACGGAAAGGTCGAAATCGAGAGCTGGGATGGCGATGAAATTGTTATCAATGCTGTCAAAAGGACAAGCGGCAGCAGGGCTGATCTCGACCGGGTCGAAATCGAGATTGACACAGGTTCCACTGTCACCGTGAGAACTGTGAAACAGGGGCATGACAGTTGCGACGGCAATAACAGTATTTTTAAGAGTTTGTTCAGGGGGGTGTTTCATGGAGGGAAAAGTGTGTCTGTGGACTACGAGGTCAGGCTGCCGAATACAATAGCGCTCAATCATGCAAAATCGACCAATGGCTATGTCGAGGTCAGGGATGTCCATGGCCGGATGGAGCTGAAAAGCACCAACGGCAATATCCGGGCCGAGAATGCCAGTGGAGAAATCGAGGCACACACGACAAATGGCGCTATATATGTTTCCGGCAACAGCGATGTGGTTTCGGCGCACACGACCAACGGTAAGATCGATGTCACACTGCCGGACAGGCTTGAGCGTGATGTACGTCTCCGAACAACTAACGGCTCGGTAACCCTCTACGTCGATCCCGATGTAGATGCCCGCCTTAAGTGCAGGACGACAAACGGTAGGATATCGGCCACCGGATTCAAGATGGTTTTAGACAATATATCGAAACGCGCGATCGATGCCACGCTTGGCGATGGTGGTTATCTCATAGAGGCAACGACAACCAATGGTGGTATAAGCATTTTGCAGAAATAGCATGCAAATAATCCAATCAGTAAAAAAGACTGGTATACTTGATGAATAATGTTAGCGTTTTGTCTGTATTGATAGTGAGGCTGGGAAAAGGTATTCAGTCCTTTTTGACCTGGTCCGGACCGGATATTTTTAACAGGTGTCTTAAGCCTGTGCCGGTTCACAATGAAAGCATGAAAGCATATAATAATAAAAAGGAGAAGGCATGTTTCTGAAAAAGGCAGGCAGAATACTGGTTATTCTGACGGCATTCCAATTCTGTTGTATCGCCTGCACTGTTCAGGCTGAAAATGTTATTGACATATCACTCAGCCAATGTATCGACCGGGCGCTGACCGAAAACCTGAGCCTTAAAGCCTATTCGATGGGGCTTAAGACTGACAACCTTTCTATCACTCAGGCTGAAACGATATTCGATCCGGCTTTCTCTGTCGAAATGAACAGGAGCCGCAACGAAACCCCTAACTACTATGCATATTATGGTGTTGACAGCATTGAGCAGGAAAATTCCAATCTCAACATGACATTCGGGCAGAAGCTGAGAAGTGGTGCTGACTGGGGTGTCGGTTTCTACAACGCCCTTTCCGAAAGTAACATCGAAACGGCGAAAAATTACAGTAGCTACCTCGGTATACAGGTCAATCAGCCGCTTCTTAAGGGGTTCGGCAAGAAGGTAAATACCTCGAGCGTCTATTTCGCCCGTCTCGACCTCGACAACACTGCTTACGATATCGAGAACAGAACGGTCAATCTCATCTATCAAGTGACGAACGCATACTGGGACCTGGTTTATGCATGGCAGTCCATGCGGGTGCTGGAACTGTCCGCGGATCAGGCCGACAGCCTTCTCGCATACAACAGAAAAGGCCGTGAGCTGGGTGTGCTCACCGATTCGGATGTCCTCGAGGCTGAAAGCACACTCCTTTCCCGGGAGCAGGATATCCTGAATCAGAAAAGTGTCATCCGTGAAAAAGAGGATGGTCTCAGACGTCTGCTCAACATGAGCTCCGGAGATGAACTGCACGCCGACCTTAAGCCGACAGATGAGGCCGTTCTGGAGGATTATCCGGTCGATATCGGTTCTGTATACCAGCAGGCGCTTGGGCTCAGGCCTGACTACAAAATCGGCCAGAAAAGCCTCAAACGCTATCAGTTCAACCGCGATCTGGCGAAAAACAACCTTCTGCCAACACTCGACCTGAATGCCCGTTACAACATCCAGGGCTCTGGCACGAGCTACGATAAGAACATACGCGATATGGGAGATTTCGGTCAGTACAATACCGGTGTCGGCCTCACGCTCAGTTTTCCCATTGGTAACAGAGATGCGAAACTCGAGATGGAGAAGCGAGAGATCCAGATACGCCGTCAGGAACTGACCATAAAGGATATCGAAAGCACGATTCTCAATGAAATCCGTTCAGCGGCAAGGAATGTGGAAATCCTGCGTGAGAGTGTCGATGTCGCGCAAAAGAACGTGTCAGTAAACGAATTGAAACTCAAAACAGAGGAAGAGCGGTTCAAGAATAAGCTCTCGACCAGCTATTATGTTTTGCAGTACCAGACAGACCTTGCGAATTCCCGTAATCTTTACCATAAATCAATTATCGATTACACCAAGGCTGTCAATGAACTGAAACGCGCCGGTGGTCTTCTTCTTCGTGACCATAATATTTCGATTGTGACTGATAAATAAGATATATTAGGGCAGATCGATTAATTCCATTTTTATCGATGCGTGTATATTTCATTGACAGGCAGCATTTATTGAAGTTCGAATTATATTCTTGATAAGTAATTGCTTTTCTGTCTTGTCAATACACATGAATATATCGCTCATGAAAAAAAGCGAATTATTAGAGATACCCTTAATTTCAACTGGGAGGAAAAACGTGGCAAATAAGAAAAAGGGCCGTTGGAAAAAATATATTATCGGCATAATTATTCTGATCGCCATATTCATGGTTGTGGGCAGCAAGCTCTCCGGCAAGAAAAAGACGGAGGAGATAAAAACCTCCCAGGTCAAGGTGGGCGATGTTATCGATATGCTCACCGAAACTGGGAATATCCAGCTTTTACGGACTGTCGAAGTCAAATCCAAAATCGCTGGCACCATCAAGGATATATATGTCAAGGAAGGCGATGTAGTCAGTGAGGGGCAGGCTCTCTGTGTGATCGATCCGGACCCGACTCAGACACTGCTCCTGTTCCAGAAACGGGCAAATGTTGACCGTACGAGAATCGATCTCGAACAGGCAAAAAAAGAACTTGACCGTAAGCGCGAACTGGCAAAGACCTCATTTATCAGCCAGAAAGAGGTCGAGGATGCCGAAAACAGCTATCTTCTCTGCCAGAATGCCTACAACCTGGCCAGTCAGGAACTCCTTATCATGGAGCGCGAGATAGAAACCTCAGGCGAGGGATCTGATGAAAAGATTGTATCCTCGGTGGTAAGGGCGCCCTATGACGGCTATATCACTCAGCGTTATGTGGAGGAAGGTTTCATTGTCACTTCCGGCATCAGTTCGGTCGTGGCGGGCACGAACCTTTTCCAGATAGGTGATCCCTCGACAAAGATCATCAAGGCCAATATCAGCGAGGTCGACATCGGGCGTGTCGATGTGAGGTTTGATGTCGATATCAAGCTCGATGCCTATCCTGACACATCTTTTGCCGGTGTCATCAGGCATATTTCACCAGTAGGTGTTCTGCAGGAAGGAAGGAATGTTGTTACGTTCAAAACCGAAATCGAGATTATCGATGAGGATCCCCGTCTCAAACCCGGCATGAGCTGCGATGTCGATGTCATTATTGACCGCGCCGACAGTGTGCCTTTTCTGCCGATCGAATCGGTATATGTGAAAAAAGACCACAAAGAAGGTTCACCAAATGCTGAAACACATATTGTTTATCTGAAGAAAAAAGATGCTGAGGGCGATGATGACGCCTCGAAAAAGAAGGGCGGCATTTTCAAAAAAGCACCTGATCCTCTCGATAGCTATGAGATGAAAGAAATCGGGGTGGGACTGAAATCTGACAGCCGTTATGAACTTGTTGCCGAACTCGATACAACAACAGTTGTTGCCCTTGATGCGGAGAAAATGTACAAGGCTTTCGAAAAGCGAGAACAGGAGAGCAAAAACAAGGATAAGAAAGCGGAAAAGATAAACGAACCGGATGAATCAAAAAACAAGTAACGTTTCGGTATCTTTCAGTCGAAGATTACATTACAAATCCGCAAGGCAGTTTATATGAATATATGGGAAGCAGTTGTAATAGGTTTTGACCAGATACGCATACACAAGATGCGGGCGATACTCTCCATTCTTGGCATACTGATAAGTGTTGGAAGTGTCACCGGTGTGATATCCATGGGTGACGGTCTCAGGCTCACGGTTGCCGGCGAGTTCGAGAAAAGCGGCGGCGCCAGCAATGTCAGTGTTCAAGCTCCGGATTCTCACGTTGAGAGGAGCAGGGGCGTGTGGGTGAGACGTGATTACGAGGCCTATCTTGATAACAAGGATGTCGAGCGCATTCTCCGCGAAGTAGACCATGTCAAGTATGTTGTTCCGGTTATGAATTTCAATCTCGATGTCAGGTACAAACAGGCGACCGCTTATGCGAAATGCAATGCTTCGAATGAATATTTCCATCTGACACGGAACTGGGATGTTGACAAAGGGCGTTTCATCAATGAGTTCGATGTCCGTAACGCGGCAAAAGTGGTCGTTATTGGGAAACAGCTTGCCGAGGACCTTTACGGCGATATGGACCCTGTAGGCCAGGAAATGAAAATCGCAGGGAAACGGGTCAGGGTTGTCGGTGTGCTGAAACAGCGCTCGTTTTTCGAAGATGTCAACGAGCGGACACTCGTTATGCCCTACACTACGGCTCAGCGGCGGGAGACCGGTGATGACCGCGTTCACGTTATCAGTGTGTATGCGGAAAGCCCGGAATATGCCAATACAGTTGCCGAGCAGGTGCGTCTTATTCTGAAACGTACCAAAGACCACGGCGAGGATTACCGTGTTCAGACTGGTGAGGACCAGATCGGCCAGTTCAACCGGGTGGTCACGATCCTTAAGATGTTTGCGGGCGGTATCGCGGGGATTTCGCTGCTTGTCGGCGGTATCGGCATAATGAACATCATGCTCGTTTCCGTGAATGAGCGAACGCGCGAGATCGGTGTTAGGAAAGCGCTTGGTGCAAAACGGCGGAATATACTTGTCCAGTTCATCCTCGAGGCTATGGTGCTCTGTCTTTTTGGTGGTGCTCTCGGTATCCTGATGGGTCTTGGGCTTGGCGCGGGACTGTCTGCGTGGGTAAAAAGCATGACAAACATGCCGTTCGAAAGCATTGTAACGACCAAACTTATGGTATTCGCAATTTCATATTCCGCGTGTATCGGCTTGTTTTTTGGTGTCTATCCGGCGTGGCGAGCCTCGAAACTCGATCCAATCGAAGCTCTTCGTTACGAATAGGGCACATGAATGAACCGGACGGTTTCGTACCGTCCCAGTATTGAATATGGGTATGCAATGGTTGTACTTCCATCTATAGGTGTTGCACTCAAACAGTTGCGTGCAAATAAAATGCGCAGCCTTTTAAGCCTTATTGGCATTCTTATAGCTGTCGGCTCTGTTACCGGTGTGGTTTCCATCGGTGACGGTCTCAAATCCTACATTTATTCCGAGTTCGAGCAGATGGGCGGTTATTCGATCCTTTGGACCACGCCCCCGAACCAGTGGCGCAGGAATGAACAGGGAAAATGGGTCCGAACTAAATATGATGAATATATTACCGAGCGCGATGTCGAGGCGCTCAATATAGAAAGCGACAAGATCGATCTCGTTGTCCCTATCGTCGGCTATCAGGGAACAAACAATACATGGCTCAATCGCAAAGGGGTTTCGCTCGAAGGCTATCGTTTACAGAGTACCGGTATCGGTTATAATCAGATTTTTAACTGGAAACTCAGGCTCGGGCGTTTTATAAGCAGCGCGGATATAATCAACAAAGCAAAGGTTATTGTACTTGGTCATGATGTGGCGCAGCGTCTTTTCGGGGATGAAAATCCTATAGAGAAAGAAGTGCGGGTTGGAAGGATGCGCTATACCGTGGTTGGAGTCATGCAGAAGAAGGAATTTTTTGACAACGATTACGATCAGCGATCTGTGGCGCCATATACTACTGTTCAGACACGTATTAACGGTGATGATCATATCCACGCATTGTTTATCAGGGCCAAGTCGCCGGAATTTACGGATGATGTTGTCGCCGCCCTTAAGCGTGTGTATTCTCGTCTTCATAAGCACGGCGAAGATTTCAATATCAAGACATTCAGTGAAGAAATGGATCAGATCAATAATGTTATTCGTATTATGAATGCTGTCGCAGGCGGCATCGCGGGTATATCCCTTCTTGTCGGCGGTATCGGCATCATGAATATCATGCTCGTTTCTGTCACCGAGCGGACTCGGGAGATCGGCATCCGGAAAGCCCTTGGTGCGAAACGGCGGGCGATCATGCTTCAGTTTATTGTCGAGGCTATCGTGCTCTGCATGGTCGGAGGTGCACTCGGAATTCTGCTCGGCCTTGGTATCGGTGCAGGTATGGCGGCGCTGATCACGAAACTGACAGGTATGACCTTCATCAGTGTGATTTCGCAGAAAATGATGGTGTTAGCTGTTGGATTTTCACTGTTTGTCGGCGTGACTTTCGGTTCATATCCGGCATGGCGGGCGTCACGTCTTGATCCAGTGGAGGCGCTGAGTCACGAATAAAAATGTAAACCAATCAGAGCTTTCAGCGTTAGTTATAAAACAGACTTTCAATCCGCTTGTGCGGAAAGGAATAAGATAATATATTATCGGGTAAATGTTAAATAATGTGAGGTGGTCATGGTTATCAAGATGCAGGGCATTACCAGGGAGTATAAGATGGGAGGGGAAATCGTTCGGGCCCTCAGAGGCGTGGATCTTTCGATAGAGCGCAACGAATATGTCGCTATCATGGGGCCGTCCGGCTCGGGTAAGTCGACTTTAATGAATATTCTTGGCTGTCTGGATACTCCGAGCGGCGGCTATTACGAACTCAACGGTCGTTCTGTTTCAGAAATGACCGATGATGAGCTTGCAGAGGTCAGGAATCGCGAAATAGGTTTCGTTTTCCAAAATTTCAATCTGTTGCCCCGTTCGGACTCCCTGCATAATACAGAATTGCCCTTGATTTATTCAGGGCTTTCCAAGAAAGAACGCCGCGAACGCGCCGAGGCGGCAATGGAGGCAGTCGGTCTAAAACAGCGTATGCACCACCGTCCCACGGAACTTTCCGGTGGCCAGAAACAGCGTGTCGCTATTGCCCGAGCGCTTGTCAATAAACCCGCGATCATACTTGCCGATGAGCCCACCGGTAATCTGGATTCTAAGACCGGACAGGAAATCATGACGATTTTCGAACGGCTTCACAGCGAGGGAAATACCATTATTCTTGTTACTCACGAGCTCGATATAGCTGAGCATGCAAACAGAATTCTTCATATCCTCGATGGTAATATCGCCTCTGACAGTATTACAGCCAATGGTCATGCAAGAATGAATAGTGTTACATAAGTTCCATATCAGCATGATGTTTATGAGTTTGTAAAGTTATTTGGCTCTGAACAACGGCCTGCCTGTCACTGGCGGGCTGTTGTTATGTGGCTGGAAATTATTTTGAATAATGCAATATCTTGTCTTGACAATATTAGCATTATGCATGATATTGCGTGTGCTCTAACTGGACTTCAGTTTTTTGCAGACTGTGACGATAATAATATCAGGAACGTCCCTGCACCCGTAACGTGTGTGCACTAAGATTATTGTAAGGTAGAATCTAGTTCATGGAAACGGAAGCCGTATTTTCGATCGAGAGTGAGACTATAGACATCAATGGAATGGATGCTATGGTACAGTTTTCTCGATACAATCCATTTGCCAAGGAGGATTTTGCGACCGGTCTTGTGCTGTCGGATGATCTGACCAACAGATTCGGCACTGTTCTCCTTTCCCGTGGAACTGAGCTCACTCCCCGTCACATGGAACGTCTGATAGAGCTGAAAGCCTCAAATCCTTCCCTCGATTTCCTGTTCAAAATCAGCCGAAGCGCTATGCTTATCAATCGTTTCCGGAATGAAATAAAAAATGATTTCATGAGCCTATTCCAGCGTCAGAAGCGCAGCAATATTTTTAACGATTTTCTTGGCTCTATCGACAACCGTGTCGATGATTTTGTAGATACTGTTCTTTCTGAGGAGAATATGACGCTTCTGCTTTACCAGATGCGTTTTCTCTGCAGTAGTTCAAAGAAGAGCCGCCGTAATCTTTTCATGGAGCATCCGCTCAATATGGCGATGATTTCGCTGGCTATCGCATCCTCAGAGACATATGAGCCGTTAGTGAAACGGAGCCGTGTGAAACTGCTCGATACCTGCAAAGCGGCGCTTCTCCACAATCACGGTGCATTGAGCAGGATCGACACAGTGATCGACGCACCGGATGAGTCGAGGGTCACTGTTTACTGGTCTGCCTGTTCGGAAGATATTTCTTCCATGAGCGCGGCAAATCTGGGCAATGATGTTCCGGAGTCGCTGTCGTTACTCTATGAGTATCAGACAGGCAAGAGGGATTTTCTGAACAACAGCGATTGGCCATCAGTTCTCGCAAATGTTCTCGTTGTGTCCGATTTGTTCCTACGTAATGAGAACGGACTTTTTGGCGAAGAGGTGGCACCGCGTAAAATTGTTGACCGTATGAATGTTCTGGTGACTGAGCATGATCTTGCCGAGCTTCCGGTAAAAGCCCTGACTCTTGGATTGAACCTTATGGATATTTTCGATTTTTACCGCGAACTCGGACGTCTTGTCAAGGCCTGCCCATGCAATTCTGCCACCCCTTATCCGCTCACTGGTTTTATGAGTCCGACCCTGTTCCTTTGCAGGAAAAGTATAAGGCAATGTAAGTTCCTCGATGGCAGTATGAGCGCGGTGAAAATTGTCAGGAAGTTTGGCGAGCTGATGCCGGGTGACTATCACCGTTGCTGGCTTCTGACTCCCAAACTGATAGCTTTTTACAAAAAGCATTATTATGCCATCAAGGGTGTTGTCGCAAACAAGGAAGGCAGTGTGAAATAATCCGACTGGATTTTTGTATCGCAATCTGTCATTCAGACCGCGCAAAATGCGCGGTTTTTTTTGTGGCAGGACTAACGGTCGAGAACGTAGCGGAAAGGCAGAAGAATCCAGCAGGGAACCGCGCGGTCGTTGTGACGGGCTGGAGTGAATTCTGTTTTTCTGGCCGCGTCGATTGAG
This sequence comes from Candidatus Latescibacterota bacterium, assembly GCA_963668435.2. Lineage (GTDB taxonomy): Bacteria > Latescibacterota > Latescibacteria > Latescibacterales > Latescibacteraceae. The sequence goes on along the minus strand of CAXXSC010000008.1, from coordinate 194,013 downwards.
GATTTGTGGAATGCGCTGGGACCGTCAACAACAAGTACGGAATCGACTGTTCCCGTGACAGAAATCAGCATCTTCAGAGTGACAGTACCCTCGATTCCGGCCCGTTCGGCAAGGACCGGATACTCGGGAGCAACGAGTTTTGTCCGTTTCGGAGGCTCCTCAACCGCAAAATATTCATATATTTCGTTTTCCGCCTCGCTGACATCGCCGGCGCTGGGAAGGAACACACTCGGCTTGGCAGTTGAGACAGTTTCGGTTTCAAGTGTGGTATCTTCAATTGTTATATCTTCGGGGATGAGATCGTCCATTACCTCTATAGGTATGCCGTTGTTTACAACTGGTTTTGGTGGGGCAGGGGTCTCAATACGATGACGTGTTTCCGGAATGTTATCGAGTTTCATGATAACCGGAGCAACAGCTATTGCGGCTTCTTTTTTCTCAGGGGGATTGACTGCGATATGCAGGATCGCTGTTGTCAGAACGACACTGATAATGGTGCTGACTGCCAGAATACGGGGCGATTTTTTCCTGAGATCAGCTTTTTTCGATTTGAATGATACGGTAGAGAATCTGTGTGGTGCTGTGCTTGACATGTCAGTATTTTTAGGTCCATTAAGAAAATGATATCATCTGCCTGTGTCCTGGCTGTTTTTATTTTTATCGACTGAACGATTCTGTGTTTTGCCTCGTTTAAAAAATTCCATCTCGGCTTTTTCCTCTTCGCTTTTGGGCGGGCGCAGGCGCCAGATGAATTGTTGAGCATCATCCTGCCAGTCCTTGTCTTTGAGCGCAACGGTATAAGCCTTGATTGCCTCGTCTTCTTTACCTTCATTCTCAAGGATGTTTCCCCTGAGAATGTTAAGTTTGCCGTCTTCGGGATCGATGTCGAGGCCACAGGAAATGTATTCCTGTGCCTTTGTGTTTTCACCTGCTCGAAGGCATATTTCGGCCAGTTCACCGTGAATGCCGGTGTCGTTTTTGACAGCTTGCAGCTTGAGGTCGAGAATATCTCTCAGGAATGCGTTGTCATTGTTGTCACGTGCTTTCTTTTCAATTGCCGCGAGACAGTCGAAGTCTATTTCATCTTGTTGCGCTCTTTCCGCTATAATATCGAAAGCTTTATGCTCTTCCCCCGTCGCGATATAGGCGTTGGTAAGAATAGCGGCGGCTTCTTTTGAATCAGGAACCTGTTTTAAAAGATAGTTACCGAATTCTATTGCACGGGGCCAGTCTTTCAAGGAAACGGCCAGTTTACCGGCTTTCAGCGGCATATCGTCTTTCAAGGCATCCTGCTGTAAAAGACTTTCGTAACCGTCGAGAGCTTTTTGCGGCCTCTTAAGATATTCGTTCAGAGATATAATGCTGATAAGAAGTTCCGTTTTTTCTGGTTTCAGTCGGTGCATGATTTCATACATGGTTAATGCTGAATCGTAATGAGCCGTTTCCGTATAGAAATGTGCCAGCATTACCGCTGAATTGAAATGATCTGGATTAAGTGCGAGCACGTAACGGTATTCGCGCCTGGCCTCGTCTTTCAAGCCTTGCTTGTTCAAGAAATCAGCGTAGGAATAATGCACCTGGTACACCGAATCATTGAAAGCGATGGAGCGGTCGTAATTACGATGTGCCTCTTCGACATTGCCGATATCTTTGAACTGCACCGCGAAACTGAAATATTTTTTCGCGAGCATAAGGGAGTCGGCATGACTATTAGCTGTATCATCGGTTGCCGCTGATGAAATACCGGCGTGTGCTGCCAATATGCTTATGGTCAGGAGTGTTAAGGCTATCCTGAGCGATATTTTCTTAGAAAAAAAGATTATATTCATGTTGAACCTTGTGATTATTGGGTTAGCCATACCTAACTATTATACATAAAAAAAACATCTAAAGCAATTGTTGACATCGAGGTAATCACAATTTCTTCTTTTTACCTTGAGCTTTGATGAGAAAAAGTGTATTTTTTCACTGTTCTCACGATAATTAAGGATGTCTCCATGAGTAAACAGGCTGTTCATCTTATTGCCTCCGGCAGGGTGCAGGGGGTCGGTTTTAGGTTTTTTGTCCGTACTCAGGCTTCGGCGCACGGTATAAATGGCTGGGTGAAAAACCTTCCCAACGGTAATGTTGAGATTCTCGCCGAGGGAGAACGTTCCATCCTCGATATTTTCATTGATCTTATCAAAGATGGCCCTACTTTCGGGCGAGTTGACGATCTGCTGGTCGAATGGCAGGAAGCGGTCAACCATTTTAGAGCGTTTGACATTGATTTCTGATTCGTCGCTGTATTTTACGGACTGCGGTCTCTCATTCAGAATTACAAACGCCCATTAATCAGATTAATGTCTCTAAATGCGGAGAAACCATGGACCTCAAAAATTTTATTGCTGATATTCCAGATTTCCCCAAACCCGGTATCATTTTTAAAGATATTACACCGCTTCTCAAAGAACATGCCGCTTTGCAGGAGTCTGTAAAATGCATGGCCGATAATGTGAAGGATCTGAAAATTACGAAAGTTGTCGGGATCGAAGCTCGCGGATTCATCTTTGGTACTGCCGTTGCTCTCGAACTCGGGTTGGGATTCATACCTGTCCGAAAACCCGGCAAACTACCCGCAAAGACCATCCGCGAAAGCTACAGCCTTGAGTACGGCAGCAACACGATAGAAATGCATGCAGATGCGCTGACCTCAGAAGATTCCGTCCTCCTTGTCGATGACCTTCTTGCTACCGGCGGTACGATGAAGGCTGCTGTGGACCTTGTCGAGCGCTGCGGAGCATCGGTTGGCGGTATCGCTTTTGTTGTTGAGCTGTCTTTCCTCAATGGACGCGAACTTCTCGGCAATTATCCTGTCAGCTCGCTTATTACCTATTGAACTTTCCGAAAGCACCTCCATGCACGCAACAGATATCAGTATTATAGAAACGCTTCAACAGGCGCTCCGTTCCCTTCGACACAATACGCCAGACTGTCAATTCGATCCTCGTTCCGCCGCAATGTCCGATATCAGGACCGGCTATGTCGACGGCTTACCGGTCAGACGTCTTGTGTTGACTCTGCGCAGTTCTGGGTGCGAGTGGGTTGGACGGGGTGGAGGCTGCATCATGTGCGGCCATCACGCTGGAACATTACGCAGGAAACCACCAACTGCGGATGATTTCATTACTCAGTTCGAAAATGAATTGTCACAATATTCTCTCGATGGTATCGAAATCATCTCGATTTATAATTCAGGATCAGTTCTCAATCCAAATGAGATGCCGCCGGCGGCACTTGAATTCATACTCGAAAAAATCGCCGCTATCGGCAGGGTGAAAAAAGTCGTCCTTGAAACCCGTGCGGAATATGCCGAACGAGAGCGTGTCAGGAAATATGCCGGAATTCTGGGAACAGGTTGCCGTCTTTCGATAGCTATCGGTCTCGAGAGTTGTGATGACGAGCACCGAAATCTCTGTCTCAATAAAGGCGTTTCGCTTGAGACGATTGCCGGGACTGTGAAAAGCATCAAGGAATTCGCTGAGATACAGCTGTATGTTTTCCTCGGCATCCCGTTTTTGACCGAAAACGAGGTGCTGGAAGATGCTGTTGCGACTCTGCGATGTGCTGCTGCAATGGGGGCTGATGAAATCCATATCGAGCCTGCGACCCTGCAGCGGTTTACACTACTGAAAGAACTGGCGGAAAAAGGTCTATATCGACTGCCATCCCTGTATACACTTTATGAGGTGTTGCATCGGGTCCTGCCTGAAATCCGTCCCTATGTGAGCCCGTTCATGCATATGCCTCTGCCGGAACGCATTCCCGAGGGCTGTCCACGCTGTACAGACAGGCTTATCGTGGGGCTCCTCGAAGACTACAACCGGAGCCGGAGTAGTGATGATCTCGATTTTGGAGACTGTGCCTGTCAGGCTGATTGGCGTTTAAGTCTTGAGGAAAGCGATGAAAGATCTCTCTCGCAGCGCGTAAATGAGGCGCTTGCTGTGCTTGCTGAATCTGCTGTTTGAGCACTTCAACCGCCGGTAACATCCTGATTATCGACCTGGAGAATGTTTATGAGAATACGCCGTTATTTCATGGAGGACTGGCTCGCAGATTATAAAGACAGCTGCCGGATCAATCTCGGTGAAAGCGGCATGCCTGATTTGACTGCGGCTGAGCTTTGTTCTGTCTGCGATGAAGATTTTGCTTCACTTGGCGGTATTATTCTCAAGGATCATGATACGCGCGGCAGCGAACGATTACGAAACGCGATTGCTGACAGTTATGACTGTGATGTTCCTTTTGAACATGTTACCGTGACAACCGGTACGAGCGAGGCACTTTTCATTCTCTTCAATCTTTTTCTGGACCGAGGACAATCAGCAGTTGTTCCCATGCCCTCGTTTCAGGCGCTTTATGATGTTCCGCGGGCGATCGGTGCCGAGATCAGGCCCTATACGGTTGATTTCACTAACAGATTTCGGCCGGCCCCTGATGAGATATGTTCTTTGATCGACGACTCAACATCTGTTGTTGTTCTCAACTCTCCACACAATCCCTCCGGTATCATCCTGCCAGCTGACACCGTTACCGCTGTTGTAGAATGTGCCCGCTGTCATGGTGCGACAGTTATTTCTGATGAACATTACCGTTTTCTTCCCCATGACAGGCCTGCGCCTCTCAAGACATTAGCATCTTCAGACGGCGCAGTTATTGCAACTGGCTCGATAACCAAATGTTTCGGCGTGATTGGCCTTCGAGTCGGCTGGATTGCAGCACCGTCGGAACTGATCACACAAATCAGGGATTTCCGTGATTACCTGACCCATACACTGTCACCCTTGAGCGACCGTCTTGCAGCTATTGCCCTTGAAAACAGGTCGCGTTTCATGAAAAAGTCAATCACTACGCTCAAAAAGAACCGTGATCGCCTTTGCGAAATGATAGATTGCTGTCCGGGACTTTCGATTGAGGCTCCCGAAGGAGGCATTGTCGCTTTTCCACGGTATAAGATCGATCTGTCATGTGATGATTTCACCCGCGGCCTTTTGGAAACACACGGTATCTTTGTACTGCCGGGCAGTTCCTTTGAAATGGAAAAGTCTTTCAGGGTGAATATGGGACAGGAGCCCCCTGTTTTCTCAGAGGCCATGGACTGTATTGCCGAATATTATAAATCACTTGCTGATTGCCAGTAGAAAGGCATTTATGAAAATCGGTTTTGCCTACAATCGTAAACCGGATACGTGTGACGACGATCGTTTTGCCGAATATGAGACTGACGAAACTATTACGTCAGTAGAAACTGTTCTGGCAGAATTTGCAACAGTCTATCATTATCCCTGCGATAATACTGTCGCCGGACGGCTGGCGGCGGAGATGCCGGATATTGTGTTCAATATTGCCGAGGGATGGGGGGCTGGTCGTGACAGGGAATCATTTGTCCCAGCTATATGCGGATCACTTGGGATACCGTATACGGGTTCCGATGCTACAGCGCTTGGCATAACCATGGATAAAGTCCTCACAAAGTGCTTGGCAAAGAGTGCGGGTGTAACAGTCTGCGAGCATTTGATTCTGGACGCTGTGCCCACCGAGATGCCTTCTTTTGGTTTCCCTGCTTTTCTCAAGCCGCTGTGCGAGGGATCGAGCATGGGGATTTTCGGCGATTCACTTGTTAGAGAAATGTCCTCGTACAGGAAAAAGGCAGATTCGCTGTTGATGACATATAATCAGCCTGTCCTTGTGGAGCCATATCTGGACGGCCGCGATTTCTGTGTCGGGATTCTCGGTCAGTCAAAAGTACTGAAAACCTGCGAAGTCTGTCTTGGCCATGTGGATGATATCCCGTTTTTCAGCCATGAGTACAAACGTCTTGATCGTGACAGACTGGATTTTTCACCGAATGTCGCTGAATGTGTGATAGAAGAAATGGAACAGGCGGCGTTGACTCTATGGAGTGTATTGAATCTCAGGGACTATACCCGTTTCGATTTCAGGACCGATAGCGAAGGGCAGCCGTTTCTTCTGGAGATAAATGCGCTTCCAGGACTTTCGCCTGTATCCGGTATATTTGTCAGGCAGTCGGAGGCTTCTGGATATCTATATAGCGATGTTATTAAAAAAATTCTGGAACGCGTTCTTGAGAAATATAGTATAATTCAGGAGGAAAGAAGATGATAACAGCAGACAAACCGTAGAGAGGAGCGCCGAATGGGAGGATTTGGACCATCGTTTGAGAGCTATCTCGAGGGATCATTATTTGTTGCATACGCGACAGTTTTCATGGCTGGTCTTCTGACCAGTTTTACACCATGCGTATATCCCATGATTCCGATTACTGTGGGTGTAATTGGCGGAAGTGAGAAAAAAGGACGTTTGCATGCATTCCTTTTATCTCTTGCCTATGTCAGCGGTTTAGCGATTATCTATGCAGCTCTGGGCATGATTGCCTCCCTGACCGGACAGTTTTTCGGCAGCATCAGTGCCAACCGCTGGTCGTTTCTGATAGTAGCCAATATCATAATCCTGTTCGGCCTGAGCATGCTGGAAGTTTTTACTATTCCGCTGCCGCGTTTTCTTCAGCAGGGTGGGGCCGGATCGAATAAGAAAGGTGTTGTCGGAGCATTCCTGATAGGCATGGCCTCAGGCCTTGTTGCCGCGCCTTGCACGACACCGGTGCTTGGTGTTCTGCTGGCCTATGTTGCCACCAGGCAGAATGTGCTGTATGGAGCAACACTCCTTCTGACTTTTTCATTCGGTATGAACATGCTGCTTCTGGCAATAGGTACATTCACCGGTCTTGTGACAGCATTGCCGAAATCAGGTCTTTGGATGGTGCGGGTCAAAAAAGGAATGGGATGGCTGATGATCGTGATCGGCCAGTATTTCATTATCCAGGCCGGTAAAGTGTGGTAGGCCGTGTGAATTATTCACTTTTTTTGGGGGGGAAGCCCTCGGTTTTATTATTATAGAAACGCTGTGTGGGATACGCGAAATCGATATCGTCATGATGGCTGAAAGACTTGAGGATATCTTCCCAGATGTTTTCCTCGGAGCCGCGCCGGGAGCGGGGTTCACAGAGGTAGCGTACAGTCAGGAGTACGCCGCTGTCCTCCACACTGGTATAGACAATTGGTGTGAGCTTTGAGTAATATATGAGATACCGTCTGCTCGCCTCAAGGACATGTTTCTGAGCGTCGTCAGTAAGATGCTGGGCACGATTCTCGGCGATTTCAAGTAATATTTCTTTCGCTTTTTTCCAGTCGCTTTCGAATGTGACCAGAACAGGGATTTCATTCCAGATATATTGGAATCCCTTGCTATAATTTGCCAGGGTTTCAGTAAATGTCAGGCTGTTGGGGATATTGATAATACGGCCGGTGGATTGGTCGCTTGCGACCCAGTTACCGATTTCCATAAGTGTGATGTGAAAGAGGCTGATATCGATAACATCGCCTGAGTGCTCGCCGATCTGGATGCGGTCACCAACCTCGAGGGGGCGGATCCAGATGATGAAAAGCCAGCCTGCGACATTTGAAAGGATGTCTCTGAGTGCAATGGCAATACCGGCGGAAACAACGGCAATAAATGTGGCAAGATCATGTGCCTTGTATGACCAGACTGCGGCAATGATTACGATACCGGCAATAAATGCGATGTAATTTGAGGTTTTCTGCCATATATAACGGCTTTTAACATCCTCGGTATGATGCATCACAAAACGTAGAATAAGCAAGCGTATCAACCATATCGCGATAACGATGAAGATGGAGAAAAATAACTTCCCAATAGTATCGAGGCTAATTGTCGGCAGTTCTTTTAATAATGTGTCTGGAAAATGCATGATAAATTCCTGGCAGATATTCTTTTACTCTCATTGTTATCATAGTATATAATATGCTAAGCAGTTTGCACAAGACTATCTTTTAATAATAAACTCAGAAATGAAACGGAGTATTACAATGGCAGAACAGCCTTCACCATGGATTATCGATGTCAATGAAAAGAATTTCGTCGATGTTGTTGCGAATGGTTCAAAACAGGCGGTCGTAATCGTAGATTTCTGGGCGGAATGGTGTGGTCCGTGTAAAATGCTCGGACCTCTTCTCGAACAGATTGTCGATTCATACGGTGGACAGGTTATCCTCGCAAAAGTCAATGTCGACGAAAACCAGATGCTGTCACAGCAGTTCGGTGTCAGAAGCATTCCAACCGTTAAAATTGTCAAGGACGGGGAGATAGTTGATGAATTTGTCGGAGCTCTTCCCGAGGCGGACATTCGTGCCAAAATCGAGGGCTTGGCCGGGGCAGGAGAGACCGACCCGCTCGAGGTTGCTGCACAATTAATTGCAGAAGGCAAAAAAGCGGAAGCCTCTGAAATTTATGCAGGCATTCTCGAAAAAGATCCCAAAAACAGTGCGGCCCGTCTCGCAATAGCCCGCCTGCTCATTTCGGAAAACGAAACGGAGAATGCCCTGACAGTACTCGAAGCGTTCGAGGAGGGTGTTGAGGGTTACTCAGAAGCCCGTGCCCTGATCGACAGTCTCGAGTATGCGAAAATCTGTCATGAGGCCGGTGGGCCGGATGAAATACGTCGCCGAGTCGAGAGTGATCCTGCCGATCTCGAGGCGCTGTATCTGCTCGCCTGCTGCCATGCTTCCGGCGGAGATTACGATAATGCTTTTGAAACACTTTTGCGCATTATCGCTAAAGACAAGTCATTTGAGGAGGGCAAGGCTCAGGAGACGATGAAGTCACTGTTCGAAATTGTCGGCCAGCAGGATGACCTGACTCGCCGTTATCGTTCGAAGCTTGCAAATCTTCTGTTTTAACGAAAGCTTTTTGATTGACTCGGCGTTAGATATTTTGTATTTTACTAATCTGGGGCCAACGTAGCTCAGCTGGTAGAGCAGCTCACTCGTAATGAGCAGGTCCGCGGTTCGAGTCCGCGCGTTGGCTCCATAAAAAACAAGTGCTTGCGAAAGTACAGAAAATAGTACTATGTACAGAACTGTGTACATAACTCCTTGCTGTCAGTGCAGATGAAATAGGGGGTTATGTACACAGTTTTTTTATATGCCGTTATCGGGGATCGGCTCTGATCGGCTTTGCCGTGGGGAGCTTTGGATATTGTGTGAATTAAATATGTATTGACTATTTTGAATATGTTTCTTTTTTTGCTTAATGAATGATTTCTTTTAAACCTCATTTCCCGGAGGCTGTAATTATGGAGCAGTATCTGGAAAACTTGCCAGACATACTCAGTGATTTCGGTGTGAATATTATTTCAGCAATTGCTGTTTTCATTATTGGGCGTTATGCCGCTGTTCTGATTAAGAAATTTTTCAACAGAGTTATTTCCGCGCGAAAAGTCGAGCAGACAATTGCAAAATTCGCAACAAACTTTTTTTATTACACATTGATGGCCTTTGTCATCCTTGCCACATTGGACCGTCTCGGCATCGAGACCATGTCTTTTGTTGCAGTGCTTGGTGCCGCTGGACTCGCAGTCGGCCTTGCCCTGCAGGGATCACTCGCTAATTTTGCAGCCGGTTTCCTGCTCATTATTCTGCGTCCGATAAAAGTCGGCGACTATATCGAAGGTGCCGGAACTGCCGGCGTTGTCGATAAAATTCAGATATTTACAACGGAACTGCTGACACCGGATAACAAAAAAGTTATTATACCCAATGCGAAACTATACAGTGACAATATCGTCAATTATTCCGCGAAAGAAATTCGCCGCGTGGATTTAGTGTTCGGCGTCAGTTACAGTGACGATCTCGATAAGGTGCGGAGGGTGATTGTCGATGTTCTCAAGGGGAACGAGCGTATTCTCAGTGAACCGGAACCCACAATCGGCATCCTTGCGCCTTGCAGACAGCAGTGTGAATTTCGCGGTCCGCCCGTGGGTGAAAACTTCGGATTACTGGAGCGTGTATTTCGATATTAACGAGAAAATGAAGAAGCGTTTCGATCAAGAGGGGATCAGCATTCCGTTCCCGCAGACCGATGTGCATTTCCATAACGAGGATTTGGAGAGATAGCATTTATGTGACAGGCGGTGATGGCAGGAAGCTTTTGTATTTAGCGAGAGGGGGGTGAGGTCATCTTTCTTGGCAAGAGCTTGAGAGGGTGGGAGAGGCGTCTGATTATTGCTGTTACCTCACCAACTGTACCCTCTTAGCCTCCACCGCCCCGCCAGTGTCGAGCACACAGAAATACACGCCGCTCGCCATGCCCGCCGCATTCCACACAGCGGAATGCACCCCGGCGGCGAACAGCCCGTTCGCCAGATCGCTCACATGCTGACCGTTGATGTTGTATATGGAAAGCACTATCTCGGAAGGCTCCGACAGCGGCGAAAGAGATCGTTGTCGAGGGATTAAACGGATTCGGCGAGGGATTAAGAAGGCGGGCTGCCTGCGGCATGATTCTGCCTGTTTCGACTGATACAGTCGGATCGTATTCGTAGGCGCCGATATCGGGAGCAGTTCCGTAATATTCATCGGGCTTCATGTCAAGGATGATTTCGCCGTCCCACTCGAAATAAGCAGTGCCGTTGTCAATGGCGGGGGAATTTTCCTGTAGGCGAAAATCTCCGTTTTCGGGATCAGTGAAGAGGGGATCGAAACTCATTACGTCTGTATTTTCAATGATCTCTGCCTTAAGTTCAATATCCCAATGTTCAGAATCGATACCATTTACACCTTCTTTCAATAGTGTATTTTCAAAAAACAAATGACTGATTTCATAATCATCACGACTACGGACTTCTATTTGTTTCTCTGATTTTTTTTGCCATATAATTGAGTTGACAAAAGATACAGTCGACGACCCTATTGTTACTTCAACAAGAGACTCCTCTGCCGTTTGCACAATTGTCGAGTTGACAATCTGAACTTGAGATCCTCCAATACTCATCAATTTGTTAACATCATCAATAATTTTTACCCTATTCAACACAACATTTGAATTGCCAATGCTCAATGCTGAATCATGATTTCTTGTGATAATAACATTTTGACATTTTGCATACTCACATTCTACAAATTTAAGCCCTCCACCCCCTCTATTATCGTAAAGAGATACTTGTTCAAGAACAGGCTGCGATGTTTCAAGATAAATGCCGCTTCCATCATAAGATGCTGAATTACCATACACCGACATATTCCGTAAAACAGGGCTTGAATCAAAAATACAAAGTCCTCCTCCAATTCCAAGATTACCTGCGTTATTACCCCTGACGATGAGGTGATCAAGAACCGGATCGGCCAGCCTGCAATAAACACCACAACCGGGTCTGTAATATGGGCTGTGTGGCCGGAAATCGGTGCCGTTCTGCAAAGTTAATCCGGAAACAGTCGGAGAATTGGCAGTTTCCTCATTGACAATGCGGAGACAGGAACCGCCGTTTCTGCCATCGATAATTGTCTCATGCATGTAGGTCGTATCCGCCGTGGTGAGATAGTGCGAAGCTAACGTAATATTCTTGCCTGTCAGATCGAGGTTCTCGAAATAAGTTCCCGGCGCAACAAGGACTGTATCGCTCTCGGCGGCGATATCTATGCCTGCCTGGATGGTCGGTTGATCATCGGGGATGTTGATTATTGCGGCGGAAGTGAACTGTGCTGAAAATGCCAACAATAAAGTGACAAGTATAGGTGTCTTCATTTTAGACTCTCCTTTGCGGTGGGATGAGAAGAAATATGAAGGAATTAGTGAGCTTGCGGCTGATTGCCTGACAAGCTTCCGATGTAAATAAAATAGAGGAGGAAGAAAAGAAAGGTAAGTGACGCAGAACACATCTCAAGTAGAAAAACAAGGGCAGTTGGAAAGACAGGGTAAAGCCCCCAGAAAGGCAATACTGCCATAAGATTCGGTGTATAAGCGTGTTACATCGTTCTCTGTCATTATTTCACCGCGTCATCATCACAATTAACAATCAGTGCCAACAAGATAATTGATACTAGTATTAGTTGCATAATAAACATGATGTAGATCTTTACGCAAGAAAAATTTTGTTAATTTTATATAAAATGTTGTTTTTATGGCAGGACTAAAGAAGGTATTAGGGGGGGTAATGGTTTTGTGGCCGGGGGCTGCTGTGTTTGTGGGCTTCAATTTGTAAAGGTTTGACATATCAATGGTGGATATAATCCTCACGGTACTTTCATCTCAAGTTCGCTGATCGGCTTGCCCTCTTTGTAGAGCGAGATTTCCCGCTCAATCCGCTCGATATTCTCGTCTCTTCCCGCTTTTCCGGCAATCGCACGTGCTTTTTCGGCAGTCCTGACCGCGTCATCCATCCTTCCGAGTTCAGAATAGGCCCCGCCGAGGATTTCCAGGAGCGCCGGTTCCTTAAAAGCTGACATCGCGCAGGCATTTTCAGCATATTCCAGCGCTTTTTTAGTGTCACGGATTTGCGGATCATCCGAGAGCAGATAGCAGCGGGCCAGCCTGTTCATCGGCCAGATATTTGCCGGGTCATAGCGGAGCGCTTTTTCATGTGAGCTGATCGCCGCGCGGTTTTTGCCGAGCATCTCGTTGATCATTCCCATCAGGAAATGAGATTGGGCAAATTCGGGATCGTAACCCAGTGAGGTGTTGAGATATTTGATCGCCGTATCGGGATCCTTGCCTGTCATGAAAGCGATGCTGCCGAGATTCGAGTAGGTCATCGCCAGGAATTTCCTGTCCAGATTCTCTTTTTTTGCCGCATTCCTGAGCATTTTGACCGCCTCGTCGTAGCGGCCCTCTTTAACCAGTTCATCAGACCTGAGGAAATAGCGGATATGATCGATGGCGGGGATTTCGATGTTCTCCATGGTATCATAGGAGGTGTTCACGAATTCCGGGAGGTTGACCGCGCGGTTGTCGGCGGTTGCGTTTTCAATGAGCACCGGGGGCGTGGAATCGCCATTCTCGTCGATATGTGTGAGGTACATCTGTGTGTAAAACGATCTCGCCTTTGAGGAAAAAACCATCCAGCGCCCGTTAGGTGAAAAACTGTGCCATGAGTTCATCATCGGTGTATTGCATTTCATCACCCGGGCTTTGCCGCCCTCGAACGGCACGATCCAGAGGCTGCTGTCGGGTCGCATGAGCTGGCCGTTTTTGCATTTGACGAAGACGATGTATTTCCCGTCGGGTGTCACCTTTGGAAAAGTGTTGCTCAGGCCGTTCATCGAGGCACCCTCGATCGGTTCCGGCTTGCCGCCCTTGCCGTTGTTGAAAGGCATCCTGTACAGATCATACTGAATCTGGACTTCAGTTCCCTCGTTGGCGTATCGCGGCATGACCTGATCTTGCGTGTAAGCGTCTTTGGCCCGGGCGCGTGCAAAGATAATAGTATTGCCGTCGGGACTCCAGACCGGATCGCAGTGCACATACTCGGGATTGTCGGCTCCCGGCAACGGCTTGATCTCATCGGTGTCCTTGGAATACCATGCAAGTATGCCCCGGGTGGGGAAAAACACCTGTAGGAATTCGTATTGAGGGTAATTGACCACGTAGACTGTTTCGTTGACAGTCGACAATACATGCCTGCCGTCCGGTGATATTCGCGAGAGAAAACCGATGGTTTTCTGCCCACGTTTTTTTTTCTTTGAACTGGTAGTTCCAGCTAATGATGTTCTCTTTTTTTTTTTTTTTTTTTTTTTTTTTTTTTTTTCGATGCGCATATTTTGCGATACTGGTGTGATAGCGTAAGCGCCTTTATCCTTGTCCGGGCCGTCAACATCCATGCCGAGTGTCGATCCGTCACGTGAGAATGAATGACAGTTGGCACAGGTAGGAAGGTCTTTCAGGAGGACCCGGCTGTCCCTGCGGGAAACATCGCGAAGGCGCCATGTTATCAGTGGCAGGGCTTTTTTCGGAAGTGGCTGGATTGTTCTGCCGACAAAACCACTGGTGTCTCTTGTTTCCAGTTCCGAGGGCATCAGTGGCACATCGCGATAGAAAATCGGTGCGCCGACAGGATCTTCTGATGTCTCGATACGCACCTGGCCTTTTGAAAGCATCCTGTCAGGTGTCAGGCGATTGAAACCGTAAATGCTTACTGTTGCGGGATTATTGACCGAGCGGCTTTTAAAGGCCTCCCAGACTGCAGTATCAGGCGTCCAGTTTTTTGTATGATTCTGCTTCGGGATTTCATTGTTGTTAGTGATACAGCGCTCGTCGATAACCGGTGGGGGAAGAGGCGGGCTGAAAGTGACGTAATTGATGCTGCCCCTGCCGTCCTCGAATTCAATATTGATAAGCCAGGTATCAACACCAGTGGTATCGTCATTCCAGAGAAATGTCGGTGGGATGATCTCGGGCGGGAAAACAGCGTTGTAATAAGGGTACACGATCCTGAGTTCCGCAGGCGATCCGGAGGTTTGCGCCGCGGTCAGAAGTTCCCGTATCGCTTTCTGCTGTTTTGGTGTCGAAGAAGGCGCGATCCCGACATCTTCTGCCAGCATTATTCCATCGTAAAGGTTCCGGCGTTTGAGTGCGAGGCGTTCAGGATTGTTAAATACTTTGATTGCCAGTAGGGCCGCTGCAATGAGTATGACGGTTGTAATTAATATTGGGATTTTATTTTTCATTCTGGCTGAACCTGCGGTTGTGTTTGAAAATGGAATTTGTAGAGGTGTTCCATAGATAATTATTCTCTCGAAAGATACAGTAAAAGTATCTGAGACGCACGTTTTTTCCTTGTCGATTGATTTAAGGCACAGCACTTTAAATAATAAAAGGGAATCCCTTGCTACGTGGGATTCCCTCTGTGTTTGTCACAAAGTTATTGAGTATACTCGCAAATAATTATGGCTTGATGGTTTCCCGATTGTTTGACCAGCTTTCTTCGAGCAGCACGTCGATCTTATCTTCAATTTCATGAATGGGCAGCTGAGTGCCGCTTATCAATCCTTTAAAATGCTTACTGACATGGCCGCGCTTGTCGATGAGTGTCAGGCAGGGCTTATGAGTGATTGATCTAAGCGCATAGTTGTTAAATGTCCTGCCGTCAGTGCCTTCGATATCGGTTGCTGAATCAGTGAAAACCGGGAATTCAATGTTGTATTCGTTCAGCGTGCGTTGTGTCATCCCGCTGCCCTTGGTATGACCATGAACAGCCACGACAGCTATATCATCGCCATATTTTTTTTGCCAGTGCTTGAGAACCGAAAGCGGCTGCACAGTCAAGGATTCGTTGGTATTCCAGAAGTAGAGGAGGACGACTTTGCCTTTCAGTTCCTCCAGTGATACCGGATCACCAGTCAGCCATTCACCGGCTTCGATCTGAGGAGCCGGCTTGTCGATAAGTGCCTTACGCCGACCACGGTTATTGCGTACATAGTCGACAATCGCGTTTTGCCTGGGAGTTTGCACATAACTGTCGGCGCTGTCCATTACAACCTTGAGGTCCCTGGTGTTGACTGCGACATCAAGAATTTTTCGGTAGCCGTTTTTCTCGCTGCGGAATGTGAGGTCATAACTGTTCTCAACAAGGTTGGTCACCTCGAAACGGCCGTTTTTATCACTTTGTGTATAGAAATTCACTATACCGGACGGTCCGAAATTTTCATCATGATGATCGATGCCTATACCCTCAAGCGGCTTTCCATCGCTATCGGTGATCACGCCGCTGATCGTACCCGTGAGAGGCTGGAGGGTGTACGTGCGCATTGTATTCGCGGGAACGTAGATGAACTTGTACCAGCCATAATCGTCATGGCTGATGCTGACTTCCCCCTCGATATCGTTTTTGATGCCCTCAAGTCTGAAACCACCATTCTTGCCGGTATAATCCTGTTTCAGATCTGCATAGCCCCTGTTAATCCTGACAGCGGCGCCGGTGATCGGTTTGCCGCCGGGATCGACAACTTTACCGAATAACTGCTTGTTGTGCGTTTCGCTGAATGCCAACTCGACAATACCAGCATCATTAAGTCCCGGTTTAAGGGATGCCATATTGATGAGATCGGCCATCTTGTAACCGCTCGCTTCAGCGGTGAAGCTGTCGAGTTCCTCTTCGATGTTGATGTTCTCGACTTGAAAATGACCATTCGTATCCGTTGAAGCGGAACTGGTTGCTAAAACCGCGAATCCTGAACGATGCGGTTGGTTCGGATTGTAGATTCTTTTACGTTTCATGATGATTGCCCCGGATACCGGTTCACCGGTCTCATCGACAACCTGTCCCTGAATCGATGCCGTTTCATATGGAATGAGTTCCAACTCGATTGATTCTCCGGGAATTGCCTCGAAGACTGTTTCGAGAAATAGTTTTTTCCGTTTGTCAATGGCATTAAGCTGATACTTATTGCCGTTCTGGAGCCCGATGAGTTCAAAACTGCCATCGGCATCTGTCCTGACGCTGGGGAACCAGCCAGTCCAGGATACAGGGCTTTCAACGGAGATATCTGCTGCCGGTGAACCGTCTGGTTCGAGAAGACGGCCTTTTACTGTTATTCCTTTTTCAAAATAAAAATTGATAGTTTCAAAATTCTCGTCCGGGTCGATGGTGCGGCGTGAAGTGTTATGATCATCCAGATACCCGATGGGCGGCGAGGCATAAATTGTGAACTCATCGGAAATTGTCCGGATTGCGAAACGCCCTTCCTTGTCAGTAGAAACACGTCCGATGATATAACGGGAATTTATTGATTCCGGCACAACTGTGACCGTCGCATTTTCGATGCTCAGGCTTTTTTCTCCGCCAGTCACCATACCGCTGACAATGACACCTTCTTCGAGTGTGAGATCAATGTCTTCCACGGTTTCACCGGCGGTTACCTCAATATTTTCAACCGCTTTAGCGACATATTCCGGCATTTCATTACCGTTTTCGATTGTAACATGATAAATACCGGCGCTGATGTTTTTCAGGATATAACGTCCTTTGCGGTCAGTTGTGACTATTTCGCTCGAAGGGCCCGCGTGATCGACATTTACAGCATAAAGCCTTATACCTTTTGCCGGTTTTCCGCTGTCTCCGTAAATGACTTTTCCCGTGATCATGCCCTCTTTTTCGAGACTGAAATCGACTTCACGCATACCTTTGAAAATATCGCGGCGGAAAACTTTGCCATAGCCTTTCGCTACAACTGATATCATGTTGCTGCTTTCTTTAGCGACCGAATCAATCCTGTACCGGCCTTTTCTGTCTGTTTTTTTCACTTGTTCCGGCATGTCGGTGAGATATACCTCGGCACCCTTTACCGCTTTGCCTTCACTGTTGGTGACCGTTCCCTCGATCGATTCAGTTTTGCCGAGTTCGAGGTGGTAATTTCCATGTTCCGGCATCATCTTCAAGAAATCTGCCGTTGCGCCCTTACCTTCTTTATACGCCCTGATTGCATACTGCATAATAAAAATATTTTTTACTGTCGCGGGCAGCTTGCAGGTAAATCTGCCGTCGCGACCGGATTTTGCCGTGGCGATGATTTCGCCTTTTCTATCCCAGCGATAGTCGAAACGTACCGTGACAACGTACACTTTCGCGCCCTGGACCGGCGTGTCGTTGCGAGTCACAATTCCGCTGACAGTCAGACCTTCACCATTGGCAGAATCTTTTTGGCCGAGGGGCAGCGCGAGTGCAACAACCAGGGACATACCTGCCATGGCCGAAATTCCCATCAGTGCAAGTTTCGAAAGACGTTTAATATTACGGTGACTGTCATCGAGAATTGCCCTGACACGGTAGACAAACATGTTTTTCGAGAAAATAAAACCGGCTGCAAGTTCGGAGCTCATGGTTTGTGTGGGCAAAGACGAGGCGATTCTGGTCAGCATGTCGGCATAACCGGCGCTTTCATGGCTGTGTTGAATCACCTGCTCGTCACAGGACAGTTCTGCGAGATAACTGACCTGCCGTATTGCAATCCAGACCAGTGGGTGGAAGAAAAACAGAGCCCTTATAAGAGACAGCAGCGAAAGGGCCATGACATCATTTCGTTTTATATGAGCTAATTCATGCAGGGCTATGGAATAAAGGTCATGAGCGGAAAGACTGTCTGTCAACCCTCTGGGCAGAATTATCACCGGTCGTCTTGTTCTGCATGTCAGTGGTGCGTGAACATCTTCACTCTCAATGAGGATGAATTCACGAAAGACTCCGATTTCTTCTGCAGCCTTGCTGAAAAGATCGAAAACTGTGTTGTCAATAATCGCCTCGCCCTTCTGAATCCAGTTTCGTATGCGGAGACGGCCTGCTATAATAAGTGTTGAAAATACAGCGAGACCGAGAAAATAGACGATCGGAACGATTGCCCAGGGATATTGTGTGACAAGATCGATGGCGCTTGTATTGTTTTCCGTTATTTCTCTTGGGAGAGCCTGTTCGGAAACGATGATTGAGGGCTGAGAGTGTGGGAGAGGTTGAGTTTCTTCCGGCACGGTTACTTGGCTGCTTTCAGATGTCGGGGCACTTTCGGAAACACTGATGACTGTGGACGGCTGCTGTTTTGGCTGGTGATATTCCGGAATGACAGATATCTCTTTCTGGATGGAGACCAGATATTCGAAACCGCTGGTGATTGCCGGGATAAATGGAAGGACCAACAATGCAGAAATCCAGAGTTTATACCGTAAAGAAGGAGCCTGCTTCCGGAGAAAGAAGGAGAGTACGGCTATTGCAGAAAACAGCACTGTCGACTGCCAGGCAATTGATGCGAACAAGCTTGTCATCATGTAGCCGCTTTTATCCAGTATTGCTAAAATTCCCACGCCAGTCATCACATCTCTCCCTTTCTTTTGCGATCGATCAGGTTGCGGATTTCGTCGAGTTTATCATCACTGACCTGCGAAGAGGACAGCAGTGTGGCAACAAGACTCGACTCGGACCCGTCGAAAACACGGCTCAACATGTCCATCAGCATCGTTTCACGCGCTTCATTTTCTCCAATCACGGCAGCGTAGAGGTAGACCTTGCCCTCTTTCCTCCGCGTAACATAGCCTTTTTCGATCATGAGAACGAGCAGATTCCTGACCGTGCCGTAACTGAGCTCACGGCCGCTTTCTGCAAGCCCTTCGATAATCTGTTCCGGTGTAGACTCGTCCCGTTCCCAAAGAAGTTTCATGAACTGCAGTTCAGATTCGGTGAACGTTTTTGATTTCGGTCGCATACATCCTCCCGTCAACATGTTAATACGAATTAGCTCGTAGTTAATATGGTTGGCAATTTTGATTTTGTCAAGAATAAAATACGAATTAATTCGTAGTATGATCTTACCTGTTGATAATTAGACGTATAAGCGAATCATGTCTTTTGTTGTGTCCTGTGCTGTTAATAGAAATTCTCATGAATTTATAATACTCTTACTTGACCTTGCGCGCTGTTGTTTACTACATTGCAGTATATGTAAAATGTTTCAAAAAAATCATTACATTAATGTGCTGAGGCAGGGCAGATGAAAACTGAATCCAGATACACCCAGGGAGAAGAAATAGCCAATTCGGTAACTCACGGTGTCGGTACTGCTCTGAGTATCGCCGGGCTCACATTGCTTGTCGTGCTCGCTTCGCTGTATGGTGATGCATGGCGTATTGTCAGTTTCAGTATTTATGGCTCGACTTTGGTGATGTTGTTTCTTGCATCGACACTTTATCACAGTTTTTCAAATCCCAAGGTCAAACGTATTCTCCGGGTGCTTGATCACTCGTCGATTTTTCTTTTGATAGGAGGGACATACACACCGTTCATGCTGGTGAGTATTCGTGGTGCGTGGGGTTGGTCGCTGTTCGGCGTAATCTGGGGCTTGGCTCTTGTCGGCATAATCCTCAAGATTATGATGACAGGGCGTTTCCGTCTCTTGTCAACGTTGACATTTCTTCTGATGGGATGGCTTTGCCTTATAGCGTTCAAAGAGCTTCTGGCGGGAATTCCTTCTGGCGGTATGATCTGGCTCGCTTCCGGCGGATTTCTTTACACTTTTGGCGTTATTTTCTATATCTGGCGTTCGCTTCCCTATAATCATGCCATCTGGCATCTCTTTGTTATTGGCGGTGCGGCATGTCATTTCTTTTCGATCCTGTTTTTCGTGTTATAGTTTTAAGAAGCATTTCGAATAATATTTAAGATAGTACTCTTTTCACGACCACAAAAGGGGTGCTATGAATGTTCTTCAAGCGAATGTGAAAATCACTCTCCTGATTTTCATCATGTTTTTGTTCCCTGCCGTGATTGTCTCTCAGGAAAATGCATCTACCGATGATATCGATGCCCGAGTCAGCTCGTTTCTTGAGAAAAACAATGACGAATGGCATGATCTGAATATACCATATTCAGA
Source organism: Candidatus Latescibacterota bacterium (assembly GCA_963668435.2). Classification (GTDB taxonomy): domain Bacteria; phylum Latescibacterota; class Latescibacteria; order Latescibacterales; family Latescibacteraceae. The sequence continues at coordinate 173,752 of CAXXSC010000008.1, read as the reverse complement.
CGGCAGAACTCTCTATGACATCATTGTGAAAAACGGCTATACGAGAGCTCTCGAGATAGGGACCTCGACAGGTCATTCCGGTATCTGGATTGCCTGGGCTCTCAGTAAGACTGGCGGCAAGCTGATCACAATCGAAATCGACAGAGAACGTCACAATCAGGCAATTGAATATTTCCGAGAGGCAGGTGTGTCTGAATATATTGATGCCCGCCTTGCGGATGCACACGAGTTGGTAAAAAAACTCGAGGGGCCATTCGATTTTGTTTTCTCGGATACCGATAAGGAGTGGTACCTTAAGTATTTCGATGCTGTCCATCCAAAACTGGAACATGGCGGCTGTTTCACTGCTCATAATGTTTCGAACATATACAATCCCGCTATCAGGGAATTCCTAGAATATATTAAAAAGAATTCTGAGTACGAGACAAGCATTGACACCTCAAGCAGGGCCGGAATTTCAATCAGCATGAAAAAATGACTGACAACACATATCAATTATTAATAACCATTTCAATGAAATAACATCTTGTGATATAAAAAAAGGACGGAGATTGATCTCCGTCCTTTTTCGCAAGTACATAATCTTTAGAATGATTCGAAATCATTATCATCAAGAGGAATGACCTCTTCGGGTTTGACGAGCTGTGAACTTGCGCGTGAGCTTACCGGTTTCCTGTTAATTTTCGGTACCAGACTCTTGGCTTTGTGAGTCAATTTGGGAGCGCTAAGCCTTGTCTGTGAACTCACGTCAACCGAATTGCCGCCGACGATGCCGATGAGGACATTGACCATTGTGTTGAGCTCAGTGGCCTGTGCGTTCAATTCCTCACTGGATGATGCCGATTCTTCAGCATTTGCAGCAATGGTCTGGGTTGATGTATCCATCATCTCGACAGCCTTGTTGACCTGGTCGATCCCCTGAACCTGCTCGTCAGTTGCGTTCGAAACCTCACTCGAAACCTGTGCGACCTTCTTGGATGCCTCGACGATTTCTTCAAGGATTGATGCGACGTCGCGGGTGACTGTAACACCGTTGTCTGCGTTTCTCTGGGACTGCTCGATAAGGTCGGATGTGTTCTTGGCCGCCTCGGCACTTCTCAGGGCAAGATTCCTGACTTCTTCTGCAACAACCGCGAAACCTGCACCGGCTTCACCGGCACGAGCCGCTTCGACAGCAGCGTTCAGTGCAAGGAGGTTTGTCTGGAAAGCGATTTCGTCGATAGTCTTAATGATTTTTGCAGTTTCGTCGGAAGAGGTCTTGATCTCGTCAATTGCCTTGACCATATCTTCCATCGTGACCGCGCCCTTTTCAGCTGATTTGCGTGTGTCGAGGGAACCGTTCATGGCTTCGTTAGCGTTCTGGGCGTTCTGCTTTGTCATTGATGCAATCTCTTCGAGCGAGGAGGAAATTTCCTCGATGCTGGCCGCCTGCTCACTGGAGCTTTCGGCAAGCTGCTGGCTGGATGCGGAAACCTCGGAGGACGCTGCGGAAACCTGTGCGGAGCCCTCGGTCAGGTTGTTGATGACACTGTTGATGGAGTTGGTGATGCCCCGTGCGAACAGGACAACGATGGTCACTGTCACGCCAAGGAAAATCGCTGCAACCAGAAGGATTATATTACGGATTGCCTTAACGGCGCCCATGAACTCGGATGAAGGCTGGGTTACACCGATGCTCCAGTTGACGACAGGGATTGGTGCGAAGCCGGCAATTTTATGAATACCTTCGAATGTATACTCGTCCACACCAGTTTCCTGACGTGTCATTCTGCCGATAAAGTTGCTCATTTCGGGAATGCTTCCGAGATTGGTTTCCAGGATATGTTCTTCAACTGGATGGACCACGGTCGAGCCGTCCTCATCGACAACGAAAGGATAACCTGTTTGGCCAACTTTCACATCAACAATGATCTTTGAAAGGAAATTGATATCGAGTACTGTCACGAAAACACCGGCAATTGAGCCGTTTTTCGCGATGATTGGCGAGGCGAACGGCAGAATAGGCTTGCCTGATATTTTCGATTTTACAGCTTCACCGATATTGGCCCTGCCTTTAACAGCTGTCTGGAAATATTCTCTTTCTGAAAGTGATAGGCCAACATTTTGACCGGAATTGCCATCTGCAATCACAACACCTTTTTCATTCGCAACAAGAATGGATTCGTAGTTTTCACCCACCATATCGTTCAGCTTCTTGAGCTGTATGTTCAATGCCGTGAGTTCTGAGGATGCACCACTTTCACCTTTCTCCAGATAGGCGGTAAGTGCCTCCACGACATTACCATTGACACTGTAACCGTTGGTGTTTTTCATTTCCTGGTTCAGTGCAACCTCGGTCATCGAGGAAAGGTTCTGGGCGATGTGGACAACATCATTGTTTGCGGCTGTTTTCATGGCGCCGGTGCTCTTGACAACGGCGAAAGTGCCGACTACGATCAACGGCAGTGCAACCGCCGTGATGCCGCCTGCGATGAGTTTGAAACTGAGAGAGTAGCTTCTCATTGTGTAACCCCCCTGTTCTTGCCGGATTTATTTTCCGGCGTGAGTGAATTAGTCTGATATATTTTTTTTCTTCGTTGCCACCGTTACGCTTTCGAGAAGGTCGTGCATTGATATCGGTTTACTCAGACAGACAACATAGTCGCGTTTTGCCAATTCCTTTTCCTGATCTGAACTCAAAAAACCTGTAATAAAAATTATCGGGATGTTTATGTTTCGCTCTAAAAGATCGTCGGCAAGTTTAAAGCCAGACTCAATAGGAAGCTGTATATCCGTAATGACTAGTTCGACTGGATCCTCTGTCTTAAGGGCATCTTCAATTTTCTTCAGTGCATCCCACTTTGTCATGGACGTTGTTACCCTGTGTCCGCCCGACATAAGTATCATTTCAAGCGTATTAATGATACTTCCGTTATCATCTACTACCATGACATGCTTACTATCCACGTTCTTTCCCCCACAAAGTCAGTTTTTTTTCTGCCATTTATAAAAGCTCATTTTGTGCCAAATTTAATAGTTCTTGTAACATCTATAATAAACAGTGTGATGGCGTGACGGGTGGTTTTGGGGCAAAAAAAACAAGACCTGCAACAATTTTGCAGGTCTTGTTATAAGTATTCAGTATAAGTCTATATAATACAGGTCAATATCTGTTGTTATTCGATAATGTGGCGTTATGACGTTTTGTGGCACCCTTTCAGGATGGTAAATATCATTCCCTGTTAAGTCGGTTGTTAAGTGCGCGGCGGGAAAGCCCTAAAAGTCGTGCGGCAATGGTTTGATTGCCGTCAGCACGGCGGAGTGCCTCGTCGATGAGGAGTTGTTCCATTGATTTGAGTGTTGGCAATGATTCGGGGAATGTTATATTTAAAGGATTATCCTCAGAATGTATATTTACTGTTTCGTTTTTTTCGTTATTGGTGTCGGGCAGCTTTTCCATGATGCTTGTCATCGACAGTATTCCTGACTGATGACGCGAAACGGCATCAAAGATCAAGCCCTCGAGTTCTCGGACATTACCCGGGAAAGAATATGTTTTCATCAGTGTGTACAGTTCCTGTGGCGCTGTTGGCCGTTTCCTGCCAAGTTTCTCTGAAGCAATGTCAAGAAAATGGTCGATGAGCATATCCAGGTCTTTGGCTCTTTTTCGAAGCGGTGGTATTTCAATATGATGTGCTCTGAGGCGGTAGAAAAGATCCTGACGGAATGTTCTCTGCTGCATCATGCTGTCGAGATTGCGGTGTGTTGCGACAACAACACGCGCATTCGATAGTTTGGGCATGTCTGACCCCAGCGGGAAATATGTCCCCTCCTGAAGAAGCCGCAAGAGCTTTACCTGCGATTCAGGTGCAAGATCTCCGATTTCGTCAAGAAACAACGTGCCGTTCGCCGCTTGTTCTACCAAACCGTTTCTGATGCTGTCTGCCCCTGTGAAAGCACCTTTGACATGCCCGAAAAGAGAGTCGGAAAACATCGTGTCATCGATACCTGAAACATTGACAGTGACAAAAGATCCCTTTCTACCGGAAAGTTCGTGGACTGCATGGGCGAACAGTTCCTTTCCGACACCGGTTTCACCCGTTATGAGTACCGGCAGTGAGGTGTCGGAAACGGCCTCGACATATTTGAAAATGGCAAGCATGGCCGGATCGGCAGTCACAATATTGGCAAATGCATCCGGATTTTTCAGACGGCTGTCGAGGATGCTTTCCCGAAGGTGCTGGTTTTCTGTCTGCATTTCACGGAACGTAACTGCCCGCTTAACGCTTGTGATGAGTCGCTCGTCGTCGATAGGTTTGACCTGGTAGTCGAAAGCACCGTTTTTCATGCAGTCAACCGCCGTTTCAATTTCATTAACTGCTGTCAGAATGATAACTGGTGTATTGGGATACTGCGCAGTTATTTCCGGCAGGAGGTCGAGTCCGGTGACGTAGGGCATGTAGAGATCAAGGACAATGGCGCTGAACTCCTGCTGCTTCAGTATTTCCCTGACTTTCCGGCTGTCGTTTTCGGTTATGACATTGTTGAGGCCGTAAGAGCTCAATGCAAACTCGGCGCTGAGGAGAAACTCAGACTCGTCATCGACGAGCAGAACAGGGAGATATGGATAACTGTTTTCCTGTATCGTCATGTCAGGCATTTATATCGCCTTTCGGAATCGGGAGCGTAATGGTTGCTGTTGTACCGCTGTTCTCTTCGGATTCAATGTTTATTGTGCCGTTATGCTCACGTATGAATGTATATGAGATGGAAAGGCCCAGCCCTGTGCCGTCGCTTTCGCGTTTTGTCGTGAAAAACGGGTCCATAATATGTGGTCGTGCATCTTCTGAAATACCGCTTCCTTCATCTTTGACAATACACATTACAACTTCACGTGAGCTGTCGTAAACAGTTTCAATATCAAGTTTTTTTGTAGTATCCGGCAGGGATTGGCAGGCATTGGTCAAAAGATTGATCAGGACCTGTTCCAGTTGTTGATAATTGCCCTCGATGAGCGGAATATTGTCTGTCAGATTCATGGAAAAGTGATTGGTTGTCTTTTTTATCAGATTGCTGACGATAGTGACTGCTGAATCGACAACCTTGTTCATATCGACATCTTTTGCCATTTTCCCCGGATCCTGACGAGCAAAATCCTTAAGGCTTCCGACAATTTTCTGAATCCGTTCAGCACCTTCGGGAATGCCCTGGATCAGTTGTCGTATTTTTTCCTTTGCTCTGGAGTATGGAATGCCCGCCAGAGGGAAATCTCCGTTTTCATCAAAATATGCCTGTAGAATAGGAACCGTATCGTCCCAAACCCGGAGAAGCATTTTGCCATTGAGCATGATATAATTGTTGGGATTGTTGATCTCGTGGGCGACACCCGAGACCAGGACACCAAGCGAGGCCATTTTGTCTGCCTGGGCAAGGTGGCGGAATTGAATTTCGTTTTCCTGCTCAAGCCTCAATCTGTCAGTTATATCAATAAGAATACCACGCACCCCGATGCACTTACCGTCCTGGATAATCGGACTGGAACGAATGATCGCTTTAAACATGCTGCCGTCTTTACGGATGATATCATAATCGATTCTTTCCGGAACATCCTCACCGTTCATCGCCCTGATAGTGTTGAATTTGATTTCTTCAGCATTGTCGTGTGTAAAGATTTTGAAAGAATTGAAGGAGTCTTTCAGCTCATCGAATTCATAGCCGGTTTTCTCGGTCAGGCCCTTGTTGCAGAAAAGCAGGCTTCCATCACGATCCATTTCAAATATTATTTCCGGCATAAGTTCTGCCAATGCGCGGAAGCGCTCTTCACTATGTCTGAGAGACTGTTCCGCAATGATCCTCCGGTTTTCAGCCTCGACATTATTACGAATTATCAGGACCGAAAGAACGAATACGACAGCAAGGATAAATATGGAAATGAGAGTAACTTTTTTTGAAATTAGATCAATTTCGGCATGAACGTCTTCGAGATATATTCCGGAACCGATAATCCATCCCCAGGGTTTGAACTCTTTCACAAAAGACAGTTTGTGTTCGATTTTTTCAGGATTGTCTTTCCATTGCCAGTAATATTCAATATAACCTTCACCGTTTCTTTTTACTACTTCAACGGATTCTGCGAAAACTTTTGTGCCAACGGCATCAGTGACGTTTCTCAAATCGTTTCCGAGGAGTTCGGGAAGATAGGGATGCATAATCATCTTGGTGTGTTTGTCGGTGATCCAAAAATAGTCTTTAGCTTCCAATCCATAGCGAATGTCTTTTATCTGGTCGATAATGTTCTGCTGGGCTTCTTCGAGGTCTAGTTCACCGTTTTCAACCTTCATCTGGGAGTTCTCGAGCAAACTTATAACCATGAGAACCAGTTCTTCCAGTGTTTCCTTTTTGCTTTCATAGAGGTTTTGACGATAGATTGGCAGGATGACAAGGAAAATATGAATAATGAAAAGGACTACGGTAATCGTAATCGGCACGACTATATACAGGTTTTTTCTCTTTGAATCACTTATTGCTTTCATTGGTGTCATCATGGATTTCCGGTGATGTTTTCAGAATGTTACAAGCAATAATAATCACTTTCTTATCATAGGCGGAAAAAGACGGAAAAGCAAGTATGAGTTGACAGAATCGCATCTCCATTACTTAAATAGCCGATAATACTCTTCTTGACTGGCAAAAAGGAGATAAACATAGCAGGAAAATGCTTCTGGCTTTTTATGTTTTTCTTGATATATTAAAGATGGCTGAGAGATGAAAAGGGGAAAATCCATACGAAGGAGCATTCAATGAAAACGAACGTTTCGCGCCGTACGTTTCTTGCTGGAGCGGTCGCTGGTACTGCTGCCAGCGGCTGTTCCGTTCTGAAAAGCTCAAAAGGCAAAAACGGTATGCCTATGCGCCCGCTCGGAAAAACCGGTCTCAATGTCTCGATTCTCGCTTTTGGAGCGGGATCGAGGTATGCGCTAGTGCGTGATGAGGCAGAGGCCGAGAAGATGATCCACCGTGCCATCGAGCTTGGTGTCAATTATTTCGATAATGCCTATGCCTATGGGGAGAAGCAGGAAAGTCAGCGCCGTTATGGACGATGGCTCTGTCCGAATTATCGTGACCAGATATTTCTTACCAATAAGTCACTGCAGCGTACTCGCGACGAGTATCTGCGAGAATTTGACGAGTCGCTTGCCAATTACAAGACAGACAGTATCGATGCCATGTATTTTCACGGTGTCGATACGACAGAAGATGTCGAGACAATCACAGGGAAGGGCGGTGCACTCGAGGCTGTGCGAAGTCTGGTCGAACAGAAAGCGGTCAGTTACATCGGTATGACCGGCCACCGTAATCCCGACGCTTTTATCATGGCTCTCGACCGTATCGAGCTCGATCTTATCATGTTCCCCATCAATGCTGCACGGGCCTATGACATGGAAGATCGCGTGATCCCTTACGCACAGAAAAAGAAAGTGCCGGTTGTTGCAATGAAAACGACCGCTCAGGATGCGCTTATTAAAAAAGGTGGAAAGCCCGCCGACCTGATTCGCTATTCCATGAGCCAGCCGGTCAGTGCAGCCGTTGTCGGAATGCGGGACATGAAAGTCCTCGAAAGCTGCGTACAGATCGCTAAATCATTCACACCAATGCCCGCACCTGAGCAGAAATCTTTGATGACTCAGGTGGCTTCTGCGGCAACTGACGGTTCGCTGTATTATCTTAAGCCGGATTATGTGGATGGCTGTCAGTGGGCATGATGCCGTGATGTTCCGGACATGTATGAATAGAATAATTCATTGAGATGCCGCTGAACCTGCCCTGTCAGCGGCATCATCACGTGTGACGAGAGGTTGAAATGAGAACTGTACTGTTAAGCTTTCTGATTGCGATGAGCATGACTGCTTCCGTTCCGGCACAGGAACTTCATGAAACACCGCCGCCGGTATTTTTTCGCGAGGACTGGAAAGAGATTCCGCCTGTATTTCCGATCACCCAGGAGCATGTCATTACTCCCGGCCTCATTTTAAGCATCCACGGTCCGGGAATAGATGGCTTGAAGAAATCCCATCACGATACACCGCTTGATGATCCCTATTATGTTTGGTCAGGCCAGTGCGAGGGAAACTGGGCCGTTACATTAAAAAAAGAAGGTGCGCTTATCGATCTCACCGACGGATCGGTCAGGTGGCGTACGAAGAATTTCGACAGGGTGACTTTTGTGATTCTCGGTCTTGCCGATGGCAGTTGGCTTGTCAGTCAACGCGGTTCCGGCGAAACACCGGACTGGCATGATTTTACAATCGATTTCAAAGGTATGCGCTGGCGGACGCTCGATATCGATTCTGTCATTGCCGGTGATGTTGTCGAGAAACCTGATCTTTCGAAAGTTGTTTCGGTCGGATTTACCGATCTCGAGACTGGCGGCATGAGCAATGCCTGTACACGCCTGGACTATATCGAAGTCTACGGCCGTTCAGCGAAATAGGACATGTTTACGACTGTCGGAATGTGTTTGAAAAGAAAAAGGATTGTTAGTGGCGGATGTCTATCATAGAACGATGTAAAGGGGAGGTCGTTTCATGGTGTCAAAAAGAATCGCTATTGTTTTAACCGCAATCAGTATCTGTATTTTGCCGGTTATTGCAGATGCTTTCATAGTCGAAACGAAATGGGAGGGGAGCGGCGCTGAAATATATGATACGGGATTCATGCATATGCTCATGAAAACCGATGGCGGCGGAACGGGTCTTTTCAATATGACATTGATCGAAAACGACTCTCCCGGCGCAGGTATGAGCAGCAAAGGACCGTCCTCGGATATCGTCTGGGGGAAGGAGCAGGCACGTAAAATCCTCTATCTGGACAATCCAAGTGCCCACAAGGCATTCCTGGTGATCATCGTTAAAAAATACTCGGATTCGTTGGGTACTCATCCTCTTCATTTCCGTATCAACAACAATGAAGAGGTTGTCTGGAATCTGTCCGATTATAAGAGCTGGCGAACGTTCTGGACCGAGTTCCCAGTGGAATGGTTGAAGAAAGGCAAAAATGTCATCGAACTGTCCTGTCCCGACGCGAAAACTCAAGAGGAGGGCTGGGAACTTGTGCTCGCCCGTCAGGATGAGTACGAACATGGCGGTGGAGATCCTTCAGTTGCCGGCAAAACCTCCTTCAAGTCTTTTGATGGCGGAAAATCCTGGAAGCAGAGCCCCTTTGGTCCCGATCGTGATATAAAAGCCGAATATAGTATTCGTTTCAGCCTGGACCGTCATGTGAGTGAGGGCTGGCTGAAAACACCGGTTATCGATCTATGGCGAGGTGAATCAGAGGATTTCATTATTCCCACACGGACTTTCTCGCGCATGGTCACGACAAAGAATCGTTTGAAACTGAGATTCGATGCTGATGTGCCTCCTGATACATCCGTAAAATATTTTATGCGTTCCGGAACAAAACCGGGGCCGTATGACGATGACTGGAGCGTGTGGAAGGAAATCGCCTCCGGTGCCGAATGCGAGATCAATATAGAGGACACCCTCAATCGTCGTTTTATCCAGCTCAAGGCAGTACTTGCTACAGAAAATCCACTCGTTTCTCCTGTGATTCATTCGATGTCTGCACATACTACTCTGTCTGAATTCATGCCTGTGCCTGATAATATTAAAGTCGTTTCCGTTGACAACCCTGATATACAGTATTCCTCGATTAACTGGAAATGGGAGCCATGGGACCGTCCCGAATTTGCTGAGGTTCGCAAACGCGAGAACCTCGATGAGCTGGTCAGCGGCTGCAGGACCGAGTTTGAGGCGCAGGTCAAGCTCATGGATTATGTCGTGCGGCGTTTCAACTGGATTCATCCCGATTATGACTATCCCGGCTGGGACGCGAAAAGCATCCTCGAACGTATTGACCGTGTCGGCAGCGGAGGCATGTGTATCCAATTCAACAATCTGCTCGCCGGTCTCTGTATGACTTACGGGTGGCAGGCACGTCTTGTCAATATTACCTCGCACGAAATCTGCGAGGTCTGGAACGACGAATTCGGCAAATGGATTTATCTCGATGCCAGCTATACGAATTTCTATTCCTATGATAAAAAGACGCTGATTCCGCAGAATTATCTCGAAATCCACAATCATTACTGTAATATCATGCTGAAAGAACGCCCCTACGACTGGATGTTCGACGGCCGTCGTTTTGATGTAGAAAAAGCGAAAGCGCTCGAAGAGTATCCTCTCGGCCAGGCTTCGCCGACATTCCATGCGATACGGCCTTGGGCCGGTGTTCATCTGGCGCATTTCATGCGCATGGTGCCGCGCAATAATTTTTACGAACAACCGACCCCCATGCCCCTTGCTCACGGTATCGATAAATGGCCCTGGGATGGTTATATCAACTGGTACGATGCCAAGACACCGCCGAACCGTAAGCATTCCTGGTTCACGGACCGTCCGGCGGATATGTGGCCGGATCTCAATCTGACTCACATTCACGCTCTTTCTGCCTATGGAAACGATCGTCTTTTCCTGAATTTCGAGACCTATACCCCGAATTTCAGCCATTTTGAGGTTTGTGTCGATGGCACAGAATGGCGCGAAACGGGCGAAAAATGGACATGGTTCCTCCGTTCCGGTAAAAATAAACTCCGTGTCCGTTCGGTTTCGAAAGCCGGTGTCAAGGGCAGGGAGTCCACTGCTGTAATACACTATGTCGATGTGCCACTTCAGGACTACCAGAAGATTAACTGAACACGAAAAACCGTACTTTCCCGCAGCCGATACCATATGAGGTGTATATGAAAAAGCTTGTTGTAACTGTTTTGCTGGTGATACTCCTTTCTTCCCTTGCTAACGCGGAAGAATTCAACTGCTATACCATTGTCGCCGGTAAGAATACAACCCTTGACGGTTCTGTGCTGATGGGACATAACGAGGACAACGGCCGAAAATTTGTTTCCGGGATGTGGCATGTCCCGCGCATGAAACATGAGGACGGTGCTTTTGTGACACTTCAGTCGGGTGGACGGCTTCCGCAGGCCGATGTTACATGGGCCTACTGGTGGCTGCAGATGCCTGAGCTCGATTACAGCGACGGTTTGGTCAATGAGCACGGTGTGGCAATCGCTACGAACAACTGCCCCTCGCGCGAAGACAATCCAGAGATTTCTCAAGGAGGTATCGGCGGCCCGGTTCTCCGACGTATCATTGCTGAGCGGGCTAAAACAGCGCGTGAAGGAGTAGAGCTGCTCGGTTCCCTGATAGAAACTTATGGTTACACCGCAAGTGGCAGGACCATGACAATATGCGACTGCAGGGAGGGCTGGCTGGTTGCTATGGTCAACGGTAAACATTGGCTTGCCCGACGTGTCGCCGATGATGAGATCGCCATGATCGCAAATACTTATTCTATCACGTCAATCGATCTCGATGACAATGACAATTATCTCGGTTCTGCCGATATAATCGAGTATGCGGTGAAACGAGGCTGGTACGATCCTGCTGACGGGCCGTTCAGCTTCGAGGCTGCATATGCGTCACCAACTGTTCGTGTTTCGCCTGACAATACACACCGTCAATGGAGCGGGCTTCGTCACGTGGCGGATTCATCGCTGCCGCTTCCGGAAAACGAACGCATGCCGTTTTCGGTTAAACCTGTAAGGAAAGTTACCGTTGCCGATCTCTCGAATGTGCTTCGGGATCATTATGAAGGTTCACCATATGAGAAAGCGCATGCCCCTGATGGAAAACGGGGACATAACTGCCATGCCTCGCCCATCTGCAAAACAGGCACCAACGCTTCAAGTGTTTTTCAGCTAAGGGGAGACATGCCGCGCGAGATAGGTGTTGTCTGGTGGCTTGCTATGTGGCAGCCATGCTCAACACCCTTTATGCCGCTTTACCCGGGAACACAGACGGTGCCTTCATCGCTTGGTTTTGATCCACAGGATGCAGGCACCTGCCCATTCTGCGTGGTGTCTCCTGAATTCGGCAGGGCCTATCGTATTTTTGGTGAATATGCCGCTTATGTCGATGATAAATATACAGAACGGATTGATGGTACTCGTGAATTGTGGGGTGCCTATGAGACTTCTAACATAACGATGCAGAAAGCGGTAGAGGAAACAGCAGGAAAACTCTGGCGGAGTGATAAAGAGTCTGCGCTGGAACTGCTGCGGCGATATTCTCATGGAGCCGTATCAAGGGCGGTCCAGGTTGCGGAATCGGCTCTTTATGACTCGCAGCAGGAATAGTTTTACATGATTTCAGATGAAATCATTTGGATCAGACAAAACAAAGGGCTGGCACTGTTTTCAGTGTCAGCCCTTTGTCGTTGTTTCCTGATACAGCCGCAGTCAGTGCTGTGTCGGGGTGCATTACTGAAGGAATTTCTCGCGTTTCTGGAGATTGAGCAGACCTCCGAGAACACAGATGATTATACCTGCAATGAGATATATCCTGTTGTTGAGTACAATTTCCGACCAAGCGCTTTCGTTTATGTTCTCCGGCAGTACAAATGGGTTGAGGAAAATATCCCAGCTTCTGTGATCTTCGAAAAAATCCCTCGCGAGCCAGAAAAACATACCTATAATCACCATTACCACCGCTGAGCCGCTGCCGTTCTTGACAATTGTCGAAACCATGAACGCGGCACAGCCGAGAAATATGATCGGGAACATTATCTGTGCACTCATTTTGAATATCGGAACAAGCGCGAGAACGAAAGAACTGAGTGCGGAAAGCACAATCAGGATGGCAAAAGCCATCGAGAAAATGATCGCGAGCCTGACAAGCCAGACCTTGTAACGGTAGTTGGGAATACCGAACAATATCTCAATCATACGGCTGTCCACATCGTTCTGGATTCCAAAAGTGATAGGGTAAAAGACCAATAGGATTCCCGGCACCAGCAGGAGGTTGTAGACCGTTCCCTCATTCGGTATCGTTTCCGCACTGAACAGTTTCAGGAGAGTCACGCCAATGAAGATCAGGAGCGACGATGCGAGAAAGTATATGAACTTGTTCGCAAAAATAATCTTGAGATTATACTGGACAGTACGGTAAAGGACGATCGCCACATTTTTCATAAATGGTGTCCGTGTTTCCGTTGCTTTTATGTTTTTCATGATATGTTTCCTGTCTCTTTATCTTTTTTTCGTACCAATAAGCCAGAGATACGCATCCTCGAGAGTTGGCGGAACCTGTTCGGCTCCCGGCCATGGGGAGCTGTCGGCAAGGCATCGTATTTTGATCGATTTGCCGTCACGCATATGATGGACTACCCGGACAGACTTCCTGATTGTCGAGAAATCCTCTTCTTCAATTGTAAAGATCCAGACTTTACCCTCGGCTCTGTCTGTCATCTGCTGTGGATCTCCGAGGTAATGAAGTTCGCCGCGGTTGAACACCGCCACGCGATTACAGGAACTGGAAATATCCTCGATGATATGCGTGGAGAAGATCACGATCCTTTCGCCGCTCAACTCGACAAGAAGGTTCCTGAAACGGATACGTTCGCGAGGATCGAGACCGGCCGTGGGCTCGTCCACGACAAGGATTCTCGGGAGGCGCAACATTGTCATCGCAATACCGACACGCTGTTTCATACCTCCGGAGAATGAACCGATCTTCCGGTCCTCCTGATCTTCGAGATGAACAGACTTGAGTACATAATGAACCAGAGACTCACGGGCATGTGTATCGTAATTGCCATTGAGAAGGGCGATGTAATCAAGGAATTCAAATGCCGACATATTTTCGTATGTGCCGAATTCCTGCGGCAGATAACCGATTATGCCCTGAAGTTCCTCGCGTTTCTCGGCAATGTCGTGTTCATTGACAGATACTTTACCCATATTACGCTCGTAGATACCGCAGATGATACGCATGATCGTGGTTTTACCGGCACCATTGGGGCCAAGCAGACCGAACATGCCGCTGCCGATGTCGAGCGTTATGCCATTGAGAGCGTTGAACGGTTTTTTCTTTTTACCGATCACCGGTGTAATCAGCACGAGTTTATAGATCGTACGCCTGAAACCGGCAAGACGACCACTGATACGCATGATATTGATATTCTTTGTGTGCAGACGGTAAGAAATGGCATGGATAGCCAGTGCGCTGTACCAGATCAGGCCAAGGAAAATGACCATGCTGAGCTTGAAACCACGCATCTTGAGGAAAAACATCGTAAAGAGCGGGAAGCCCCAGACGAACAGGCCCATAAGAACGGTGGCGAGCAAGTCGTAGCTTTTTTTGCCCTTGATATCGGCCAGATAGCGAAGTCCGCGCACGAAATGACCAATGATAACGATCAGCGAGAAGAATATGAGATGCGACAGAACTACCAGCCAGATATCACTCTCAAGGTAGAAGTAGACAAAGTAAACCATGAACGCGAACGTTGGAAGCTGCCAGCTGAAATGACCGAGACTTTCCTTCAGCGAAAATTCCGGAGCATCTTCATAATCCTTGAGGCGGCGACCGAAGAACCATTCGCGTGTGAAACGGCCGGGGCCATCGTATATCTTAACCAGACGGCGGACATGGATAGTCAACGGTGAATCCTTGGGTATGAAACTCTCATCGGCACGGCGAAGACTACTTCGAGCAAACCATGTCATACCGGGAATTGCTGTTATTGCGATAAGGATATAGACCGCTATCCACACAGGGCTGTCAACCGTGACATAGATAAGGTAGCTTAAGGCTGAGAAAACAAGCGCCTGAAGCACCTGGAGCCAGACCGGAAGACGTCTGAACCAGAGTATGGATGTCTCAAGTGCAGCATAGGTTGTCGGTACGAAAACCAGCGTGAACAAGGTGCTCAAGGTAAGGCCGCCGACAACGGTGATGGCAAACGGCGCGCCGATTCGGCTAATATACTCTGCCTTGCCCATTGCAAGGGGAATCATGGCGACAATGGTTGTGATCGTCGTGATGAGGATCGGACGGACACGAGCCTTACCTGCTGTCAGGAGCGCGCGGGACATGCGATAACCGCGATCCCTGAGAAGACGGGTGAAATCGATGAGGATAATGCCGTTGTTCACCACGACTCCGAGGAGAATCAGGAAGCCCACAAGCGAGTTGGCATTCAGGATAGAATTGCCTGTGAGAATCAGGGCCCAGAGAGCACCGATAGTTGCCAGCGGAATGGTGAACATCATTACGAATGGCGACGTTAGCGATTCGAAAACCGATGCGAGGATCATGAAGATAAGGAGAAACGCCGCGCCGATCATGAAATAGAATTCACTGAAATCGGATTCGTCGTGAACGAGTTCAACAGCAACACCCGAAGGAATTGACATTGACGCTATCAGCTCATCGATTTCTGCGCGTGAAGACTCGAGATAGGCTTTCGAGTCGGTGACTTCATCCTCGAAACGATACGTGACCTCAACCTGTTTTTCCTGGTTGAGACGGGTGATGCGTGACAGACCGCTGGCATATACAATGCGGCTAATCGTTTCGAGAGGGTAGGCGGCACCATTGGAATTGGTGATTTCAAGGCTGGCGAGATCGTCATAGCTCTTCTGATCCTTCTCGTCATCGTCTTCCTCATCTCCTGAACCTGCCGTGCGGATGACAATTTCGTAGTCCTCGTCATCCTGTTTGAACATGACGCTCGTATTGAATTCCCTGCCGAAAGAATTGAGCTCGGTAGAGACTGAGTTGATCGCGATATTACTTCTGCCCATGAGTGTTCTGTCGAAAAGCAGGTGGATTTCCGGGGTGTTGCTTGGGACCGAAAGATTCGCACGGCTGATGATATCCATATCGTCAAGCTGATATTCGATATCTTCGCCGACAGCGCGAATCATCTCGAAATCATCGCCGCGGACAACAATTTTTTCCTGTGCCGCACCGATACGGAACATGCGCTCGAAACGATCGACCGGATTCGCACCGCCACCGCCTCCGAAACGGCTGCTGGAAGTCGGTTCTTCAAGAGTGACATCGGCGGAGCGGAAATTGTCAACTTTACTCTCGAGATCACTCTTGATCTGAGAAATATTGCGGTCGTCAATATCTTCGTAGTCATCTTTCAACACCACAGTAACAGTGGCCTCGTCCTCAAAGACATTTGCAACAACATCCTCGATTTCCTTGATATCGCTGACGAGGTTTTCAATTTCCTGCGTGACTTGGTCAGTCCTTTCGAGGGTAGCGCCCTGAGGCATCGTGATATATAGACTGAATTCGGTGAGTTCAACTTCCTGCGAAACATCTATGGAGAGGGCGATACAGATAAGGATGCTGGCGAAAAAGAGCACGACAGCACCGATAATCGTCCGCGCGGGATATCTCATGGCGCTTTTCAGGAAAAGCGTATAAAGCTGGATGGGACGGTTGCTGCGTGAAACATGTGAAAATATTGCAGCATTGGCGCCAGCCGAGCGCTTGAGAAGCCAGTGAACCGCGGCCGGAATCAGGATCAGGGCAACAATGAGAGAGACGAGCAGTGTCGAGATGATCGAAATGCCGATATGACGCCCGATTGTCCTGATAAGGTAATCAGATGAAAAGACAAAGGGGAGGAATACTGTTATCGTCGTTAATGTTGCCGCTGTGATGGAGCGCCAGACTTCGGTTGAGCCAAGGATGACAGCCTCATCACGACTTTTTTTCAATGCGATGTTTCGATAGACATTCTCAAGCACGACCACGCTGTTATCGAGCAGCATACCGATCGCAAGCGCCATACCGACAAGGGTAAGGCTGTTGAGCGATATATCGAACAGGTAGAAGAAATTGAACGATACGAGCACGGATACCGGTATAGCCAAAAGCACAACAGATACAAGCCGGATGTTCCTCAGGAAGAACCAGAGGATCAATAGGGATAGTAATCCGCCTGTCAGCGCCAGTTCCTTGATTAGGTTGATGTTGCTTTCCATCTCTTCGGAACTGTCCGACTGTATGACGATTTCGATATCCTGAGCGGCAAGCTCATTATTGAGATTGTCTATGACTTCACGGGTGGCATGAGAAAGCTCGATAAGGTTGACATTGGCGTCACGGATAAGACGAAGTGTGACAGCCTCTTTCCCGTTGACTCTGCTGATTGTCTCCTCGTCTTTGAGACCGAAAGTGATATCGGCGACATCTTTCAGAAGTACCGGGCCATTGGCATCGACAACAATGTTTTCGAGATCATTAATGTCGGTATATTCTGCCTCGACATTAACGAAATACTGTTTGCCGCCGCCGTGGGCATGTCCGACATAGGTGGTCCGGGCATTGTTAGAGCTTATGAGCTGCGAGATTCTGCCGGGAGTTATTTTCAAAGCCGTAAGGGCATCCTCGTTGATGACAATCTCGACAGATTTGACTCTGCCGCCGATTGTTTCAACATGCGTGACACCATCGACATTGAGCAGATCGTCAGAGATGTCGTTATCGATGATAGCACGGACACGCTCAAGGCCGCCGCTGCCCCTGACCTGGAGCATCATGAACATGTTTGACAGCTGTGTCGTGTCGACTTTATTTACCCTGACAGTGAAATCATCTTCGATGCTCTTTGCGATTTCACTGACCTTCTCCTGGAGACGCAAGTAGGCGTAATTGCTGTTGACATTCTGGTCAAAAGAAATAGTGATAGATGCATTTCTCTGTTGAATGCGTGTTTCCATTTCAGAAACACCCTCGAGGGTCCCGATTGCACCCTCGAGCGGCATTACAGCCTCGCGCTCAATATAAACCGGATTCATATCCCGACGGGCGCTGATACTGACAACGAGGTAAGGAAGCTCGACATCAGGCATAAGCTCAACAGACAGATTGTTGTAGGATATGACACCCAGCAGTGACAAACCGATAAACAGCATTGCCACAAGGGTTTTACGCTGTATAAAAAAGGCGAAAAGATTCATCGTATATGTAAAAGGCGTTGCTAGTGCCTTTCTGTCCTTTCTTTATCGCGGGTCACGGCTCACAATATCGAGCACCGAATAAACGCAGGGAATAACCACCAGAGTCAGTATGGTCGAGGTCACCAAGCCACCGATGACTGCAAGAGCCATAGGTGCTCTGAGCGATGCTCCCTCGCCGATTCCCAATGTAAGCGGAAGAAGGGCCATAATGGTGGTAAGACTCGTCATAATAATTGGACGAATACGACGTTTCCCTGCTTCGACAATTGCATCCATACGCGAATAACCTTCGCGCTTGAGCTGATTGATCGCGTCGACGAGGATGATTGAATCGTTGACTGCAATACCAACCAGCATAATGATACCTATAAAGGCCATAATATTCAGTGTCTTGCCGAGAATGAAGAACAGGGCAAGAGCGCCGACAACAGCCAGTGGTATCGAAAGGATGATCGTAAACGGATGCACCAGCGATTCAAATTGTGATGCGAGAACCATGTAAACCAGAATTAGTGAGAGAATCAGTGCGAACTGCAGTGTGGCGAAAGCCTGTTTACGTTCCTGTTCCTCTCCGGTGATCTCATAACGGTAGTCAGACGGGAAGTCGACTGTTGCCATGGCGTTTTTGATTTCGTTCACGACATGATCAAGAGCCGCATCACCGGCAATGTGGGCTGAAACCTTGCCGACACGTGACTGATTGGTCCTCACAATCTCTTTCGGTGCGCGGGAATTCCTGATGTCGGCGATCTCATAGAGATAGATGTCGTTAGAGCCATTATCGATGCTGATATTCTCGATATCGCTGACAGAGAGGTCGGGAAGTTCGATAAGGATGTCTTTGAGTTCACCCTCGGACTCCATCTGGCCTGATTCGACACCGGAAAGCCTGTTGGAAAGCTGGGATGAAACCGTTTCTATGCCGACACCCTGAATACCGGCCCTTATGCGGTCTATGACAACGTCTATTTGCGGACGCCCCTCTTCAAAACTGACCTCGATGTTACTGAGGGATTCAATTGAAGACAGTGCCTCTGAAGTATTGTTTGCGAGTTCCTCGAGGATATCGAGTTCTTCACCTCGAATCTCTATTACGACGGGAGCCTCACTGCCGCCGAGCGTAATGTCGCTTACTGCCTGCTCCTGTATGATGTTTGCCTCGACATCAGGAACATTTTCAACAATTGCTCCAAGTGCGGTCAGCACAGTTGTAGAGCTTGCTGTATGGTCATCCTTGAGGAAAAGACGAACAACGGCAGTGTTCTCATCCTCGAAAACGAGCGCCGTATTTCCGGCAACATCGCCTGATGGGCCCGATATGGAAAATACCATCTCAACCTGATCGCCCAGAACATCGAGCACCGCCTGTTCAATACCGCGGGCAACACCGGCAGTACGGTCGAGCTCTGTGCCTTCGGGAAGGGTCAGTTCGATGGAAAACTCGCTGGTATCTGTCTTCGGCAGGAATTCGCTGCCAATGAGAGGGATGAGGTGAACAGAGGCAGCCACGAGAACGACAGAGATCAGGATGATCGGCCAGCGTAGCTTGAGTGCTTTTCTAAGAAAAGAGGCATAGCCGCTGAAAGAGAATGCACGGCTCAAAAATGAGCTCTTGCTGCTCTTGAGAAGGCGTGACGCGAGCATCGGTATGACGAGGATGGCCACGATCAGTGAAGATATGAGTGAGAACGCGACTGTCCATGCCTGATCCTTGAAAAGTTCACCTGCGGACCCCTGGAGGTAGACAATGGGGAGGAATACCACAATTGTCGTCAGCGTGGAGGCCGTGATTGCGCCGCCAACCTGTGAAGAGCCTTCTATGGCAGCTTCTTTCACAGACATACCGGATTCCATGTTGCGGAATATATTCTCCAGCACCACGATGGCGTTGTCCACAAGCATACCGGCTCCAAGAGCAAGACCGCCGAGTGTCATGATATTTAAAGTCAGATCGTTGAAATACATGAGATTGAACGTCGCGACAATTGAAATGGGGATTGCGAGACTGATAACAGCGGTCGCTCCCAGTTTGCCAAGGAAAATGAACAGGATGATCACAGCGAGCAGAACACCAAGGAGCGCTGTTTCCTTGACCTCGTCGATTGCCGAGATAATGAAATCACCCTGGTTCTTAACCACTGTCAACTCATAGCCGGGAAGTGCTTTCCCGATGCCGTCGAGCGATTCCATGAAAGCGTCAACCGCCTGCACTGTATTGAATTTCATTTCCTTGTAAATCCCGAGACCGATACAGCGTTTGCCGTTGAATGTAACCATGTTGTCCGGCTCGTGATTGCGGAAACTGACAGTTGCGACATCGGAAAGAAGCACCGGTATCTGCTCGGAAGTTTCCGAATCGCCTGAGGATTCTCCCTGGCGTTCTCCGGCTTCCGAGGTCATATAGGCGACTACGATATTCCTTATATCGTCGAGCGACTGATATTCACCGACACCTTTTACCGTATATTGAAGGCCCATTTCATAGATCGAGCCGCCGGAGATATTACGGTTGTATTCGCTGATCCTTGAGGATAGCGCCGATGGTGTCAGCCCGTATGCCTCGAGGGTATAGCGGTCGGTCGATATAACAACTTCTTTTTCTTCCTGACCGAGGATCCTCACATCAGCGATACCCTCGATACGGATGAGTTCATTTCTTAGGTACGATTCCGCTGTTCTCCTGAGTTCGTCCATATCGTCGATCTCCGGATGGGAGAGGGCGAGAAGGATGATCGGTGCGGCATTGGGATCGTACTGGGTGATGGAGAAATCGTCGATATCACTGTCACTCTCGATATCGGCAAGCGCTTTCTGAAGCTCCAGGAAGGCCTCGTCCATCTGAGTCTTCCAGGCATATTCAACCGTAACATGTGCCGAGCCGACACGTGAGACGGATTCGACACCGATGACATCTTTAAGGCGGATGGATAGCGACTCGATGTTCTCGACATACTTGCGCTCGATCTCCTCGGGAGGCATTTCACCGGCTTCCAGCTCGACATAAATTGTCGGGTTGCTGATGTCGGGGAAAAGGTCCATACCCAGCTTCTGGAAAGATATATAGCCGAGTAGGAGCACCGCCATCACCATCATGACAACGGTTATCGGGTAATTCACGGAAAATTGCGATAGTTTTTTCATCTATTGTATCCCGTTGTTATTCTTGTTATTACGGGTCGATTGAATCTACTGGACTATTTTAACTCTTGAGCCATTACGCAGCGTCTCATAACCGCTGATAACAAGACGTTCACCTGTTTCAATACCTTTGAGAATCTCGATGTCATCCGGATTCTCAAGGCCTGTTTCAATTGTGCGTTCACGGGCAAATCCGCGTTCGACAATGTAAACAAATTCGCGGTTTCTACGGGTATTGACAATATCTTTCGGGATTACAATAGTATTCTCGCTCTTCTTCAGGATGATATCAGCTTTGACAAACATGCCCGGACGAAGGACCAGATCGTCGTTCTTGATGTCGACCGTTGCCTTGAATGTTCTCGTGACAGAATCGAGGGCAGGGGAGACTTGGCCTATCGTTCCTTCGAGGAATGTGTCGGGCATCGTGTAATTGACAACCCGGACAGCCATATCGGGTTTAACTTCATTGATCAGCTTGCCGGGTATACTGACTTCCATACCAAGCGTGCTGTAATTCATGATCTGGAACATTTCGCTGCCGGAGGATATCTTGACGCCGTCGGTGTAGGTTGTAAGATCGACAATGATACCGTCGAAAGGTACGGTGACAGTGAGTTTTTCGAGCTGCATGACAGCATTTTCGTACGTGTACTTGGCGTCGATATAGGATTTTTCCGCCTCTCGCATCTCGCGGAGGGTGACACCGCCCTTTTCGTAGAGTGACTGCTGTTTTTCGTATTCGCTTTTCGCGATATCGAGACTCAGCTCCTGTGATTCGATACGGATCGAATTTTCTTCTTCAGGATTCTCGATTTTGATAACCACAGTACCTTTTTTTACATAATCGCCAATACCATACAGTTTTCCGGTTTTGGGATTTTTCATAAGACGATAGAAACCGTCGCTTTCAGACTGAACGATGTACTCCTTGGTGGCATCGACTGTTCCGGTGACAGTGACATATTCCTCGATAGAGGAGTTTTCAACCTCGACAACAGAGACCGGCACTTCGATATCGGTCTGCATGCTGAGTTCCTGCCCGCCGCAACCGGCAAGCAGCACAAGTGTCAGGGTAATTCCAGCCAGGCGTTTCACACTTTTCTCCTGTTCGTATGTTATTGTAAAATATTAGTATCAATGACAGTGATCAAATTGTGCTACAGATGTTTGAAGCTGTTATGATATCCTTTCAGCACAAAATGGTTGGATGAGTAGCGTACATTCTTTTTTTCTGGTTTATTTTTCTAATACCGAAACCGGTACAACCGGTTCGTTGTTCTCAAAATCCCATAGTGACTGGATCTTGAGGTCAAGCAGCGCGAGACGATAACTGATCTGGGCCTGAACAAGGTTCATTTTCACTTCCGATAGCTGATTCTGGAAAAGACTCAGGTCCATACTGGTGAGATCGCCGTTACGATAGCGCTCGAGATTGATCTCGTAGGTCAACTGGGCATTACGGACATTCTGTTCCGCAATTTCAATCTGGGTGATCTGGTTGTTGAGACTTCTGCAGACCTCGCGAATGTTAATTATGATGTTGTTGCGCTGGTCTTCAACAGAAAGCTTGTTGCGTTTGATTGTAGCCTCGGATGCCCGTATTCTGGCATCGCTCTCACCCCAGTCCCAAAGAGGGATTTCCAGTGAAATGCCGACCGCCTGGCTCTGAGTGGGTTTGTCATATATTGTGGGAAGGTCTTCGTCTGTTCCCGTGATGCCATAGGAAAGATTGAGATTACCCTGGAATTCGTTGAGCGCTTTTGTCTGTACGAGCTGGAGCATGGCGTTTTCCAGATCGATATCACGCTGCCTGATCTCGTTGCGGCTGATAAGGGCATTGTTGATGGCTTTTTCCTGATCGACATTGACTATTTTGTAGTTGATATCAGCCTCGATATCGACTTCGTCCATTATCGGAAGGCCTATCTGGAGCTTGAGATTGTCGAGATTGTTCTCAAGCTGGACCTTGCGGTCCTGAAGGCTCGATCTGCTGCTTGCAAGGTTCAGTTCAGCCTGATAAAGCTCCTCCAGTGCCGCGAGACCGGCATCGACCTTGTTCTTTATAATATTGTAGCTTTCTTCCTGGTTTTTCAGTTCTTCCTCGGCAACGGAAAGGCTCATCTTGTTCTGGTATACCTGATAGAATGCGGATGCCACCTGCTGTTCAAGTGAAAGCTGCTGGATCGAGTAAGCAAGAGCTGTCGATTCAACATCGAGCTCGAGTTCTTTCAGATCCATTTTCGTTCTATTATACGTGAACAGCGGCTGATCGAAGCTCAGGTACAGGTTGTTGTTGAACGATTTGTTCGTTATATCATTGTAATCACTGTAGGAGTCCTGCCATGAGAACCTATTAATAAGAGACAGGGTGCCGTCAGTGCTCGCAATCGGCTGACTGATCCTGAATGTGGCATCTGAAGATTTCGTGTCGTTTGTGCTCCAGGTCGAGAACATTCGGTTGAAAGTCTCTTCTTTGCTGATATTGAAAGGGTTGAGTGTCAGGCTGAAATTTGATTTTAACTGGGCCTGACGGGCTTTCAGGGTTTCAGTACTACGCTCGAGATCGAGTTTCGTGCTGAGAATGTCCGGACTATTGTTTAGAGCTATATCCATTGCATCACTGTAGCTCAGCAGTTTCTGTGCCGATGCGCACCATGAGACAGTCATGACAGTTGAAAATACTGCCGCGCATATAAGCAGCGATCCTGCCCTATTCTTTTTCTTGAACATCGCTCGATCCTTTTTTGTCGATGTGCTTACTTTACCGTTCATTTTTCTTTTACCCATTTGACCGCATCCGCATATACCAAACGGCCATTGGATTCATCAGATAATTCAACAGTTGCTTTGCCTTCAGTGAAAAACCAGCTGCCAAGATGTATCCAGTCAGAGGCGCTGACATCCATATCCACCTCGATATCGTCCGCGCCATCATCATGACGTACCGTGAAGTGGAAATCCTGGGCCGGACTGCGTCTTCCGCCACGTCCTCTTCTCATTGGCATTTGGATTTCCGAGGCGTAACAATATACCGAGTAGCGGCCGCTCTCCGGGATTTCAGCTGTCCAGCTTGCCCTGTTCAGGCCCTCGCCGGCCCTGATATATCGTGCTGAGAGTCGATAGTCGCCAAAGAAACCCGTATTGGTTGTGAGTTTCCAGCGGCGCGGAAGGTTCCAGAAGCTCAGGCCGACATATTCATCCTCGGTGAGGTAGCGTTCTTCGACCCATTTTCTTACGAAACTGGCAGTGCTTATGCTCTGCATTTCGAAACCCGGATCTTCATTATCAATTATAATTTCATATTCGCTGCTGACCGGAAGTTCCTCGATTACTCGTTCTCCGTCAAAAAGTTCAATCTCGTCTTCTTCCGGTATATCACCGAAACGTTTTTCTATAACCGCCGGCAGGTTAAGGGAAACGAGAGTATTGATGTTGACTCCGTTGGGACGGTCGTCGAGAATCACCCCGATTTCTTTCGTTTCGCCGCTATGGATTGTGTAGTAGTTCGGCGTTTCCTCTTCGGTCTGGCGGAACATGCCGCCGCCTCTTCTGCCGCCAGGACCGCCGCCGCTGCGGAAACTGACTGAAATGACACCGTCGACTGGCTCAGGATTCGTGACCGTGAACAAAATCTGGTAGCGGGTCTTTTCATCCTCGATAACCTCGTAGGCTTTGGGATCGCTGATGTTGAATGCTGGCAGACGTTCCTCGGCGATGAGGGTTTCGAACACAGGTTCGAGGTCGCTTTCAAATTTCTCACTGATTTCGTAAATAAGATCGGATGCTTTTGTCGATTTGAAAATCTTGTCATACAGGACATCGTCGAAAAATTTGTTGAATTCTTCGCTGCCCATGCTGCTCTGAAGGCCTGCGAACAGCGTCACACTTTTCTGTTTCAAGACGTTCTGGGCCAGTTCACGGTCTTCCGGCTCGGTCAGGATTTCTTCGATGGAGTTGGATGACATGGCTATGTTGGCCCGTTCTTCGTCGCTGGTGCCGGTAATCATGCGGAAAAATGACGGCACATTCTGTTCATTACGTTCAACCATAAATGATTCGACAAGTGAGGGGAAAATCGGCCAATTGTCGCTTGTGAACTGGTAGTTATAAGTAAAAAACAGTGGGAAAAGTGAGAACGACGCATAGTATTCGGGAATGCCGCCGATGAAAAGACGGGGCATAGAAAGGCCGCGTCCGGAACGGACACTGACTCCACGCCTGAGCCGTGAGAAAGACATGTTCGGGTTGATAAATGTCTGGCTGATAAAGCCGTTGAAAATTTGGCTCTGAATTTCTTCAGGGGTATCGCTCATGTCTCCCCGCTCAATACGGTGCCTGATCCAATGCATGGATCGGCTGAAATCGGCAGACTGAACGAGCATCGCTTTTTCCGGGAACCATATCTGTTCGGGCTGAGTACATTCCTGTGCCGTTGTCCAGAGACGGGGATACGTGTAATACTGTATCGGTGTCTCGATGAAAAGCATGCGATCATAGGAATAGTAAGCGCCCAGACGGTCCTCCATCTGAGTGAGCGGTGTAGAAATCAGCTCAGGGAGCGCGTCTTTGAGGTCGGTGAATGTCTCAGAGAAGAAATCATGTCCCTCAAGAACATAGACTGCGAATTCGATATCTTCAACAATGATGCTTTTCTTCTCATAATTGCCGATTGCCAGGGAGATGCTCGGCAGTGGTGTTTCAGGCTCGAAAGAAAAAGTGCCGTCACCATTGTCGTTTGTATTTCCCTGTGAGATTGCTGTAAGGCCATTTCGTGTCGAAACTGAAAGGTGGTAATCCGCAAAACCTTTCTGACGTATTTCAGGGTATATACCGCCAACAGGAATGCCGGCCACGGGATACCAGAGCGTTTCCGGCGAAAGTAAAACATAATTTGGGCCTATGAATGCATATCGCTTGCCTAAATTATACAGCAGAACCTTGAAACTCAGTTCGCGCATCTCGTTGCTGATATCAAGGTAACAGGCGTTTTCATCGATTGATCCGGCATATTCAATAGTGATATTGCCATAGTCTCCTGCACCGACTGCTTGCGGCGGTTTAACCGTAAGGATGTGATGTTTCTGTTCGAATTCGCATTTGCTGCCGCCAGCGGAGACAGAATTGACGATGAGTCTGGGATTGAGGCTGAAAACCAGCGTGTCTGCTTTTTTCCCGCTGTTATTTTCATACGCCAGTGTTGCATTAACCTCAATTGTATCATTTTTATGCGCCAGATCAATATCGTATTCAGTGATACTCATTTCTGGAAGAGTCGAATATTCAGTGTTCAGTGTTCTCATTTCATCACGGGCGGTGTTTGCCTCGAAAAGGTTGTCAAGGTAGATACCGGCAAGGCCCAGGGCTGTAACAATGCCTGTAATAGCCATGAACGCGGAGAATGCGTTAACGATTTTGGATTGCGGCAGCCGTTTGATTATAAGGACTGTTGAGAAAACGAAAGACGTTCCGAAAGAGAGGTAGATGCCGCGGTGTATGAGTACGCTTTTAAGATCAGTGAATCCCGAAAAATCCGAATAGACGAGCGGCACATTGAATGCCATGTAATCAAAAATGTAATGAAAACGATTGCCGAGGAAAAATATGGTCGTTGCGATGTAACCAAGAAGAATCACAAAGGTCAGTGCCTGGCTGCCGAGAATTGCCATAAGCAGGAAGGAGAGACCGAAGATAAAAATAAGGGTCGGAAGGCTGATCAATGCCGGGTAGAGGAGGTACAATTTCCAGATAATCGGATTGTCGGATATCAGCGAGTTGAAAACAAAAGAGATAATAAGTGTCAGTATATTGAGTACGGCAAAAACCGAGAGTACACCGAGAGTCTTACCGAACACATAATCAGCGTTTGTCATGGAACGCATGTAAATAACGCTGGTCGTATCGAGCTTACGGTCGTATTTCATGAAATCCGAGGCCATGAAACCGCCAATGATAGCCTGAACAACATTGAGCAGAAGAATGTTGAGATACGGAATAAGAGACGGCAGTGCCTTGAGCATCATCGGGCTTCGTTCCGTGCCGAAAAGGCCGATGTTGATCAGGACAATAATGCCGAGAGAAAGGATACTGAAAATCCTGAAAAACCAACTTCGAGTCAGGTTTTTCATTTCATAAAACGCAATGGATACAATATTGAATGCCGATATCATCTTACTACCCCGGGAAAAATGCTGCCATGTGTTGGACGAGGGTTTCTTCTAAACAGCCACCAACTCTTCTTTGTCATTCTCGATCCACGATTCGCCGAGTGTATGTTCCATGAACCAGACATACGCGTGTTCGAGATTCGGTTCGATTAATTTACCGGAAAAACCGTCGAGGGATTCGGCAACTACCTGCAGTTCCCATCCGCCTGCGGCCGGTACTGTCGAGATGACAGGGTATCTTTCCTTGATCTTGACGAGATCGCTGTCAGAGACCTCAACCATCCAGGTGTGGCCGCGTGCATTGTCAATGAGCTGTTCGGGCGATCCTTTATATGCGAGCTTGCCGCGGTTGAGGAGCGCCATGTCGGTACAGGTGCTGGATATGTCACCGACAATATGTGTTGACAGAATAATAATGATGTCGCGGCTCACCATATCGGCGAGGATATTCCTGAAGCGCAGGCGTTCTTCCGGATCGAGGCCGATTGTGGGCTCGTCGACAATGAGAACCTTTGGATCGCCAATCAATGCCTGTGCAATGCCGAGACGGCGTTTCATACCGCCTGAAAGCTTGTTGGCCTGACGGTCACGCGCTTCGTAAAGGCCGACAGTTTCGAGCATTTCGTCGACGGTGCTACTTCGTTTGCTTTTGCTTTTCAGACCGGCAAGACATGCTGAATAGTCAAGAAATTCACTTGCCGACAATTTGGAGAAAGTTGAAAAGTCCTGTGGAAGGTAGCCGGTCATTGACCTGATCTTGCCGCGGTCCTTGATAAGGTCGTATCCTTCGAAATTCGCCCGTCCGCCACTCGGCTTCATCAGCGTTACGAGGATGCGCATAAGCGTGGTCTTTCCGGCGCCGTTGGGGCCCAGAAGACCAAACATACCGTTCTCGATACTCAGGCTGACATTATCGAGCGCCCGGGTGCCTTTTCTGTATTCTTTGGTCATATTTTCAATGGTTAAACGCATCTATCGCTTCCTGTCTTAGTTTGTCTGATTCTGAGACGAATTCCCAGTACAAAAGGATTAAATGTTTTTACATGACTTCTGGTGAAAGACTGCAATGTTATTAACATCAATAACCGTTTTGTTTTGCTTAAAGATGCCTGACATATTAGCTGTTATTATTATGTTCTGCTGTCAGGCATCTTTTTAAAATCCACGCCGTAATCTGACTCATTATGTCAAGAGTTAGTTGTTTTGACGGTTCCTGAAGCGGCTCTGCATTTCCTCAAGCATTTCATCAAATTTCTTTTTCTGGTCGTCATTAAGGACTTTTTTGATCTTTTCATTGGTCTTTTCGCGCATTTCGCGCATTTTCGAGAAAGCCTCACGTCGTTCTTCCTGGGGAAGATCTCGCATGCTCTCAAAGAACTTTTCGTTATCCTTGCTTTCGTCAACGAGTATTTTTTTGATTTTATCAGTCTGTTTCTCGTTCAGGCTCAGCTGCTCTTCATAACGCTCGAGACGGTGGGTGATCATCTGTTCACGCTGATAGTTACGGTATTTCGTCATCTGATCCTCAGTTAGAATTTCACCGAGCTGCTGGAAAAATCCTCTGCCGCCGGGGCCGCCGGGTCTTCCTGGACGTCTTTCATTGTTGCCACGGCTGCTTCTGCGGTCGTTGCTATCACCATCACGTCCCCTGCGGCGGTTGTTGCGGCGTTCGCTGGCGGCCTCCTCTTGCGCTTTCGCCTGCTCCTCAAAGATTTCGCGGAATTTCTTTTCCTGTTCATCACTGAGATCCACGACTTTATTAAGCTCTTCAATGCGTTCGTCAACCGAGGGCATTTCCATCTGTGCCAGTACAGGTTTCGTCATGGGAAGTACCGCAAAGATGCCGAGGAACAAAATGTTTGTCATCAACCGCTTCATGATTTCTCCTTGTTGTATACGTTCGAGTTTATTCTTTTTTCAATTGCTTAACAGGAATTTGATGATCGGCACTTAAAAAAGTTTAACGAATTTTAATAAAAGTTTTCAAAAAAATAGCAGTTGCCACTGATCATTAACTGACATATTATTATTGAATGTTACAAATGCCTGCGCAAGAACTTTCAGTATTAAATTTAAAAGCTGAATTAATCTGCTTATTCCTTACGTATCACCAGATAAAACCGGAGTCACAATGGGACTGGTCAATACTGTCGACCTGCTAAGACATGCAGAAGCTCATGATTATGCGGTAGGGGCTTTTAATGTTATCAATCTGGAGTTTCTCAACGGTATTCTCGAGGCAGCCGAAGCTGTCCGGTCACCGGTAATTCTCAATATCGCCGAAGTACATTTCCCCTATGTCAATATTGAGCAAATAACACCGGCTATTAAACACATGGCGGAGAGTGCCTGTGTTCCTGTTGTCCTGAACCTCGATCACGGACTTTCAATAGAAACTGTGGTGAAATCTTTGCGCTGCGGATTTTCCGCTGTTATGTATGACGCCTCGAAAAAGCCCTTGGAGCATAATATTGAAGAGACAAAACTGGTGGTCAGTATGGCTCATGCCGTTGGTGTGAGTGTCGAGGCGGAGCTGGGGCGTGTCGGTGGTGCCGAGGGAGGACAAAAGGCTGCCCGTGCCAGGCGTGAATATTTTACAGATCCGGATGAGGCTGAGCGTTTCGTGCAGGAGACCGGTATCGATGCTCTCGCGGTCTCTGTAGGCAATGTGCATGGTTTTTATGATGGTGATCCCGAGCTGGATTTCGACCTTATAGAGGAGATACGGAGGCGGACCGATGTGCCGCTTGTTCTGCATGGCGGCTCGGGTATATCTGATGATGATTTTCGCCGGGCGGTTTCCTGCGGTATGAGGAAGATTAACTTTTTCACCGAGATGAGCAAAGAGGCAACCGATCGTATTCGCGAGATGCTTGCCTCGTCCCGGGATATATTGATTCCCGACATTCTTGCCGCAGCGCGAGAGAAAATCCGTGACGTGGTCATCGATCGCATGAAAGTGTTCGGCAGTGCTGGAGCCTGTTCACTTGCCGGTGATATCTGCCCCTCGGGCGGCAGCTGTGCAAACTGCGGTTCACGTGGTATGTTGACCTCAAATACTGCTAATTCAGCCATGTCTGCCGTTTCGGTCCAGTCAACAGTTTCTGACGTTATTTCGAAACCGCCTGCAAAAGCCGTTTCTACAGAAAATAATACTGGAGTTCCCGCGTCAGGTTCAGCCGATATCGATCCCGGAGAACTTGAGGAGATTATCAGGCGCGTGGTGACTCGAATTGCAGATGATCCGACTTTCGGCGATTCAAATTACAGGGCCTACTGATGGCTAAAAAAAATGGTATAGGGCTGATCGGCAATGTCATTGTCGATACCGTTCATGAGGTAATGGAGCCCGGCGGGCTGGTGTATTCGGACGGTGACAGATATCTCTCCGGTGATGATTATGAATGTGAGAGGATAGAGTATGGCACCGGCGGTATGGCCCTGAACAACAGCACCAATCTGGGGAAAATGGGTGTCAGTTGTCCTGTCCGCGTGATTGGTAAGATCGGTGCTGACCAGAACGGGCGCCGCATCAGGGAAATTCTGAAACAGAATGGTTTTTCCGATGAATGGCTAATTGAGACGCCCGATCATCCGACTTCACAGACTGATGTGCTTCATGTACTCGATTCAAATGGGGGCGTAAACCGTACTTTCCGTCATTTTTTCGGAGCTATGGGCAGTTTCGGGCCGGAAGATATTGACTATGATGTTGTTGCCGACCTCAAGATAGTAATGGTCGGCTATTGCCTCCTGATGCCGCTTTTTGACCGTCCCGACAGCACGTATGGTGTTCTGCTCGGATCGGTACTCCGACGTCTCAAAGAAATGGGTATTCTCACCTGTGTCGATTTTGTCACACCCCGTCATGAAATGTGGTGGAAATTCAAACGTTTCAAAAAAATGCTTCAATGGGTTGATATCCTTTCCATTGGTGAGGATCAGGCCGAAGGCATAACCGGTATCGCTGAGGAATCTGCTGCAGCACAAACACTCGTGAACGAATACGGTGTAGGTACAGCTGTTATCCATTGTGGTAATAAAGGAACGAACTATCTTTTTGGCAAAAAAGATGGTCTGATCACACAACGTATTTTCGATGTGCCGCCGGAAGAGTACGCTGGTAATGCGGGCGCTGGTGATGCTTTTACTTCGGGCCTTCTTCACGGGATGCATGAAGGGTGGGAGGCGGCCCTGTCTCTGAAATATGCAACCGCTGCCGCTGCTGTCAGTCTTGGCAGCCTAACGACTACCGGGGCAATGTGCGAGGAATCATACATTATTGATTACATGAATACTCGTCCGGAAAAATAATCGAGCCGGAACATAGGGGGGATAATTTGTGAAACGGTCTTTACTTATAATATATATATTCGTTTTATTCTGTTGTGCATCGCTGGTACATGCCGATGCCGACGGTTGGTATACTGAAGGGGGGAATTACACCCCCTCGACGCGAATACGTCTCACGCTCTCTAATCCTCTCGATGTCTCCCGGGAAGAATGCCCGGTAACGGTTTCCGTACGTGACCTGCCATTCAGGAATTTCGGTCCACGTGATATTATTGTTGTTGATCCAGCGCTTGAATCACGCCCCGAACCCAGTCGGGAAGAACTGCTTCGTGTCGGCGGGCATATGCCACGCGGCGAGGTTAACGGTCATTATATTCACTATCAGCTCGATGATCTCGATCGGGACGGTCTTTTTGATGAGCTGTTTTTCATGACCGATTTCAAGCCGAAAGAGACGAAGACGATTTTTGTATATGTCGGCTACAACAATCGCGGTCTTTATCCCCACGGCACCTTTGCTGCTGTTGCCGATTACTCCCGCCATTCGGCCCCCATGTGGGAGTCCGAACTGATTACCTGGAAACTTTTTTTTCCTACCGATGTCGATATTCAGGCGAAACGCGTGCCCATGCTCAACGGTTACTACACCCTTACCAGCAACATGTCCGGTTACCATTTCGATTTTGACCGCGGCTCAGACATTATGACTGTCAGCACATCTTTTGGTGGTGGTGGAATCTGTCTTTTCGAACATGCCGCCATGCCGGATTCTGTTTCCCGGCCGCTGTACAGCCCCTGGCGTAAAACGGGTCCTCTGACCGATACACGTTTCAATTTTGATGTCATCGCGAGCGGCCCGCTGAGAAGTATCGTACATGTGCGGACAATGAACTGGCGAAGCGGTGACGGTGCCTATGAACTGGAGCAGTTTTATACAGCTTATCAGGGCAAGAATTATTCGACCTGCAATGTCCGGTATCAGCAGTTCGATCCGTTCAATGGCAAAGCCGAGTTTGGCTGTGGTATCAGGAAGATCATGTTTGAGAATGAGAGCGAGGTGGGGGATGGCTACGTCATTTCCATTGCGCGTGACATGCCGGTTATCGATCCAAATCCCGAAAGCCTGGAGCGCCAGAGGACAACGATTGATTTCGCCGGTATAGCGATGATTGTGCCTGACAGGTATAATCCCGATTACCGAAATATTACGAGTTTTCAGGGAAACCACGCTTTTGCGCTGCCTGTGACAGACGATCTCTCCTATGATTATCTCATTACCGCATGCTGGTCAGAGGGGCTTGTGGCGAATACGCCGGATAAATTCAAATCCTATATCAAATCGCTGTCCCGGGAATACAACAATCCGATTCTTCTCGAGTCGGCTATTCTTGAGACAAAAACGGAAGGGTATAAGCCCATCGAATACTGGGGCTGGGACAATGTCCATCAGCTTCGTTGACCTGCTTGTGTGATGAGCTGTTGCCGATTCAATGAAATATATTATATTGTTACAGCTGTATTCACCTGTTTATATGCTGATTGTTGATGGTATGTTTTATGCGCCAGCAGTATAAATGATATGCCGATTTGATATATTTGAAAGGTTAATTAATGTATAAACGACGTTCATTTCTCAAGACTATTGCGGCGGCTGGCCTTGCCGGTGCTGCGGCTCCCGTGACTGCCGATGCGTCACTGTTCGGACGGAAATCTGCAAAATATTACGGCGTCCATCCTTTCATTGAAGAGCATCCCGAGGCAGTTTTTATCATGAGGACCGACGTGTCCGTTAAAACCGATGCACCGGCAAAGAAAGATGTCGGGGAGCGTTTCGCGCGTTCGGTTTTCGTTCCTATGAACAAGGCCGGTATACCGATCGGGAATAAGGTCGCAATAAAGCCAAATCTAACCGGCCATTCCGCCGAGACGGAGCGTTTCACCCTTGAAGATACCATGGGTATTGCCACAGATCCCGATTATGTCGAGGGATTCATCGAGGGGCTCAAGGATTTTGGGCCGAAGGGTAGGCAGTTTTATCTTCGCGAGGTGAATGGTTCGCGTGTTTTTGAACCGAGAGGTTTTTACAAAGTTGCCAAGCGCACAGGTGCCGATCTCCGCGATCTCAGAGGGCGTGTCAGCACTATTCCCGAAGACAAGATCGAGCAGTGGTCAAAGGCTCCGGTTATCGATGACAACCTTCTTCAGTGGCGAGAATGTCCCAACGGTATCGTTCATCGGAAAATCCCCTATCTCTGGCCTTTGAACGCACCCGAAACCCTGACGCTCAATATCGCCAAGTTCAAGTCTCATTTTATGGGACTGACGCTTGCAATAAAAAATTTCCAGGGTGCTGTCGCAAATGGCTACCAGCATTTCTGTACGCTGGACAAGGGTATCAATAACCTTCCCGATGCGCACCGTAATCCCGATGTCCATTCATATATTGCCGAGAGCCTGCGCCGTCACAAAGCCGATCGTGTTCCCCGCTGGGACAAGCCGGAAATCGATAGAGAAGACCCTGTCTGGAAACGGCCTAACCACTACAATGTGACTTGCCAGGAAATCTGGTCCCACCGTGCGCTTGACAATTTGTCCGCCTCGAATATCGGCCTTCATATTGTCGAGGGTATATACGGTCGTGACGGTAACGGATTCCTGAACGGACCGAATCCGTTCGGCAACGAGGATAACTATGATGCCGCTGCATGGGATTATATGAGCAATATCATCATCTTTGGCAAGGATCCCGTGCGTGTCGATCTGGTCGGCAAGTGGCTCGGCGGTCATGAGCCGGGTAATTTCGGACTTTTTCATATTGCAATGGACCGAGGTTTACTCGATGTTATGGATCCGATGCGCGTCCCGGTCTATCTTTGGGAGGATGGCCGTGTCGAGCGTAAGCCGCTTGACTCTTTTGAGCGCACACCTTTGAGAACCTGCTATCTGCAGCGCAATTATAATGGAATGAACGAACCGCTGTATCATCTTGTGGATGAGCATTTCGATTACAGCCGGATCGATCAGGCCGGCGCTGTCTGCCCGTCGCGGCCTTTTGTCAGAATCATGAACAATGGCCTTGCCTCGATGAATGGTGTAATAGCTTTTGAGTATGGTGTTCCTGATGCCGACGAGGTGTTGCTTGAGCTCTTTGATGAAAACGGTGCACCGGTTTCTGTTTTGAAGCGCGCACTTGTCGAGGCGGGATATCATATGGCAAGTCTCGATACATCAATCTTGCGTTCCGGCCGCTACAGTTACCGTTTTAGGGCATCTGGTGCTGATGAAACGGGACAGTTCGATCTTAAGGTTTAGTCAATACAGACGATCACAACCACAGTTACGGAT
Organism: Candidatus Latescibacterota bacterium; assembly: GCA_963668435.2. GTDB lineage: Bacteria > Latescibacterota > Latescibacteria > Latescibacterales > Latescibacteraceae. The sequence goes on along the minus strand of CAXXSC010000008.1, from coordinate 138,946 downwards.
AACGACATTATGAGCAAACGGAGCTTGACAGGACGTGAATTGATTAAAGCCTGGGTTGCCTGGAAAAGCAGGGTGGACGGGGCCAGATATACATATAAAGCACTCGCTGAGGATGCAGGCCTGAACCCGAACTACCTGTCGAATGTCATGACAGGTATAAGGAATCCTGGGGGAAAAACTCTGGAAAAAATCGCCAATGCGTTCAATGTGACTATGGGGGAATTCTACCACGGCCCTTCAAATGCACTCAGTCAGGTGCCTGACTCCGGCGCGTCTGAATTAATGGCCCACGGTCAGTTGGCCAAGGCTTCGCAAGCTGGTTCCGTTTCACATGAGGCAGTCTCGGGTACACGTCAGGAAAACAACCATGAGTTTGTCAGTCTGAAACTCGGTGGCGACGAGTCCGCGGAGATCAGCCGATTGTTTTCCAATCTCGGTTTCGAGGCAGGTGAATTTCTTACTGCCGATACCTTGAACACTGTATTGCACGATAATCAGGCCGTAATCCAGGAGCCGAAGACAGAAGACGTTGCGCAGGATAGTTCATGTTCTGAGGCTGAAAATGACACTGTAGAGCAGTCCGTGCCGGAAAATACACAGCGGTCACAGCTACAAGGTAAAGTTCTTCCAGACCGTCTACCGCTTTTAAAAAGCGATTTCACCGGAAATCTCCAGAACTGGTTGACTGGCTATGATCCGGAAAGCAGTGATTACGAAACCGTGTCACGATATGTTGGCAGCGACAGCGCGCTCGCATTTGCCATCGTTGTCGAGGATGACAGTATGACTCCTGATCTGAGGCCCGGTGATGTGCTGATAGTTGATTTCAATACACCGTTCACACGGACAGATGGTGGTATTGGCGTTGCGGTTACTAATAATGGAATAATGATCAGGCGGGTTTTTTTACAGAGCGGAAACTGCAACCTGATACCGAGCAATACAAATTTTCCGCCAGTTTTTGTGCCAGAAAATGAAACGCTTATCCTGAAGATTGTTTTGTGGTTGCCGAGTGCCGGTGATAAGTTTTAAGGCGTGACTCGGCATGTTTCCAATGAAGAAGAGTGAGGATCGGATGAAAAGTTATCGTATTGTCTTTCTTGCAGTGTTGTTCGCACTGAGCATGACTGCCGCATACGCTGTTACTGGACCTGACGGTCAACCTTATTATGCCGCATGGCGTAACGGCCCTCCGGTCGATCCCTCATTTTTCCCAATAGCGGTATGGCTTCAGGATCCCGCTGATGCGGCAAAATACAAGGAAATCGGTGTCAACGTTTATGTCGGTCTTTGGCAGGGGCCGACTGAGGAACAGCTGGAAACTCTGAAAAAGGCTGGAATGCTGACAGTCTGCCATTTTAACGATGTCGGCTATAAACATGTCAACGATCAGCTTATTATCGGCTGGATGCATGGTGATGAACCGGACAATGCCCAGCGTCCTATTGTCAACGGTGTATGGAGTCCCCCAATCCTTCCTTCGAAAATAGTCGAGGATTATCATTCAATAAAAGAACAAGACAGTTCACGCCCGGTTTTTCTCAACCTCGGTCAGGCTGTATCGTGGAACAATTATATTGGCCGTGGTGTCAGGCGCAACTGCCCCGAAGACTATCCGGAGTATGCGAAAGGTGCCGATATAGTTTCTTTCGATGTTTATCCTGCAGTGACCAGCTATCCTGACGTCAATGGCAAACTCTGGATTGTTGCCCGTGGTGTCGAAAGGCTCAAGGCGTGGACAAACAATATGAAGCCGGTCTGGAACTGTATCGAAACAACCCGGATCCGGGCAGAAAAACGGGCCACGACCGAAGAAGTCAGGTCCGAAGTTTGGATGTCAATTGTCAGCGGCTCCTCCGGTCTCATCTATTTCGTCCATGAATGGAATCCTGAAACAGACAGCCGACGGCTTCTTAACGATGAGGAAATGCGGTTGGCGGTTGCGGATATCAATGCACAGATTCACCGTCTTGCACCGGTTATCAACAGCCCGACAGTTCTTTTTGGCGCTGAGGCTACGTGTTCAAATCCCGAAGCACGTGTAAAAACAATGGTTAAACGCTACAAAGGTGAGGTATGGCTTTTTGCCTGTTCGATGAGGCGTGTCGCCACCGATGTTTCCTTTCTTGTGAGCGGTGTCGGAGAAAACGCATCTGTTGAGGCAGTTGACGAAGGCAGGACTCTTTCAGCCGAAAACGGATCGTTTGGCGATTCGTTCGAGCCTTATGGTGTTCATATCTATCGTATTACGGATAAATAGAACGTGCCTGAATACAATCATCAAAAAGAAATTTATCCTGACTATCCCGATACGGGCAAAATTCAAGAGCTAATTGAGTGTCTTGAGCTCAAAGAACATCCGGAAGGCGGTTGGTTCCGGGAAACATATCGCAGTGATGAGATGCTGGATAGAAATTCCCTGCCGGATCGCTATTGTTCAGGCAGAACGTTCGGCACGTCTATCCTCTATTTGCTGAGTCGTGACAATTTCTCGAGCATGCACCGTCTTAAATCGGACGAGATTTTTCATTTTTATCAAGGCTATCCGGTTTACCTTCTCCGTCTGTTTCCCGATGGTCGGGGCGATACTGTTGTTTTGGGGACTGACCTTGATGCCGGCCATGTTCCTCAATGCGTAGTAAAGGCTGGAGTATGGCAGGGGCTTTATGTTGAAGGTGATGGTGAGTATGCGCTGCTCGGAACAGCGGTCGCGCCTTCATTTGACTTCAAAGATTTTGAATTCGGGAAAAGAGCCGAACTTATTGATGCATATCCCGCATTTGCTGACAAAATAAAAGAACTCACACATTCCGAGTAACATTCGCTGTTTCATGTTTTGTGCTTTCAATGGGGGGATCATGAAATTCTCAATAAGGTCAATCGTGTATGCAGGCGCAGTCATAATGATTGCGATTCTGCTCTTTGGTCGTTTCGAAGGCCTCGAGGCAGGAGAAAGTAAAATGGATACACCGGATAAACTTCTGGTCGTCTGGACAAGCGCAGACAGAGATGTCGCCCTGAAAATGGTGCATATGTATACGTACAATGCCAAAAAGCAGGGTTGGTTCGGCACTGTACAGCTTCTTGTATGGGGCCCCTCCTCAAAACTGCTCGCGGAGGACACTGAATTGCAGGAATATGTCAGGAAAATGAAAGACGCCGGTGTCGAACTGACAGCCTGCAAGGCATGTGCTGATATGTATGAAGTTTCGAGCGAGCTCGAATCACTTGGTATCGATGTTAAATACATGGGCCGTCCATTAACCGATATGCTGAAAAAGGACTGGAAGGTACTTACCTTCTGATTATATCAAGTCAGTACTGATATTTGCGGACTGATGTTGAAAAATGATATCCGTTTTTGCTGTTTGTGGATAGTTTTTACATTGTTTTTCTCCAGTATCCGAAATAGATGGTAATTCAGCTATTTAGTATTTGACATGGGCCTGCCGTGCACTTATCTTTCACCGATACTTTGCATTCATGGCAGGAAACCTGTGGAGGCTTTACAGTGAAATTGTGTTTTATTCGAAGATATTCCTCAATTGCAGTACTTTGTCTTCTCGTTCAGGGGTCATCTGTTTTTGCGCAATCGATGCAGGAATACGATGCCTCTCCGAGAATACGGTCTTACATGCAGCGGCCGGTCAGTGAGACTGAAAAATATGTCAGCGATGTTTCTGTACCATCTTTTTCAATGGGGCAGGATCGGGGAGGTCCTGGCCAGGATATTCTTTCAAACCAGCAGCTCATAGACCTTCCCGAAGGCTCTGAAATTCTCATTGATCGCAAGATCGATCCGGAAACATATATCGTTGGCCCCGGTGATCTCATCAATGTTTATCTGTGGGGTGAGCTCGACAAGGAACTGCCTGCACGTGTTTCGCCTGAAGGATATGTCGTTATTCCCACTGTCGGCGAATGTTCAGTTGCCGATCTCTCGCTGAAAGAAGCTCGCGAGATTATTCGAGAAAAAATCCACAGCAAGTATAAAGGGATTGACGTTTCAATTTATCTTCTCGAGCCGCGCCGTTTCCGCGTTTTCATCACTGGTGTGCTTGAAAATGCCAGCATGTATTCGGCGCACTCACTGCTTCGCGTCTCCGACCTTCTCGGCGACGTTATTACCCGAGACGAGGCTGAAGAAACATCGATCCGCATGTCTTCCGCTGAATCCTATGAGCGGGCGCGAGCAGGTCTCTTTACGAGACGTCAGTTTTATACAATCGGTGAAAAGCGCGGGTCAAGTAAACGTGCTATTTATATCGAACGTAATGGAAAAAGACTTGAAGTGGACCTTCTGAAATTCGAAAAAATGGGTGAGATTGACTATAATCCGTATGTTTCCGGTGGCGATCACATCCATGTTCCGCCGTACCTCGGTGACATCGCCATTTCCGGTGAAGTAAACGACGAAGGTATTTATGAATACAAATCTGGCGATACAGTATCCGATCTTCTGGCATTTGGTGGTGGACTGACCGCCGTGGCTGACACCTCCAATGCTGTGCTTGTCAGGTTTGGTGACGATGGTGACTCGCTTATCAATATTCCGATCGATCTTTATGATGCGACATACAATAATCCTGATGACCCTAAATACCTTCTTAAAGAATCCGATCGACTTTTTGTACAGACAAAATTCAATTATAAAGTTCTTGCCAATGTTACACTCGAAGGCCAGGTCGTTTTTCCCGGTGATTATGCTATCATTCCCCAGAAAACCCGCCTGACTGACATTATCGAGATGGCAGGTGGCTTTACAGATAATGCGAACCTTAAGGAGGCACGTGTTATCCGGTCTGAGACTTCTTCACTACGAGATCTTGAGTATGAGCGTCTCGAGCAGATGCTGCCGTCTGAAATGACGGAGGAAGAGTACGAATATTTCAAATTCAAGTCCAGGGTAACCACTGGCCAGATATCGATCGATTTCGAGAAGCTTTTCATCGAGGGTGACAAGAGTTTCGATATGGTCCTCGATGACGAAGACAATATTTTTATCCCGTTCAAACGTGATCTCGTAAATGTGCTCGGTGCGGTTCAGGAGTCAGGTTATATCGGATTTGAAGATGGGCAGAATGCACAGTTTTATATCACTCAGGCTGGTGGCTTCAGCTGGAATGCCAAGTCCAGGGGCGTCCGTATCATCAAGGCAAAAACCGGCCAGCGTTTAAGACCCAGTAAGCGGGTCAGGATTGAAGGTGGCGATACTATTCTTGTACCTGAGAAACAGCCCATCGACTGGTGGCAGAGGATACAGGACGGTATGCAGGTTTTTGCGAACGTTGCAACTATTATTATTATTGCTGAGAGAATTTCCGAATAATATACAAAATGTATTTTCTTTAAGAGACGGTCATCAGCTATACCCTACCAAACGGAGCTTTTATGGAGCGGAAAGACATAAATATTCTGGATTATTTCTACCTGATTTTCAAAGCGCGGAATTTTATTATCTGGAATTTTATTCTTGTGACCGTGCTTGCCGCTGTTTTGAGTTTTTTCCTGCCCAAATCATACAAGAGTACTGCGCTTCTGCTTCCTCCGCAGGATGAAAAGCAAGCGTTTGGCTTCTCGGATGTGCTCTCATCGATCCCGGTAACCCGACTTCAGCTCGGTACTCGTGGTTCGCCGGTTGATCTCGCAATCGGTATCCTCAAAAGCGAGACCATTGCATTCTCCATGATCGACCAGTTTAACCTCATTGATGTCTATGGTGTGCAGAACCGTGATCAGGCCAGGGCAACGCTGAAAGGCCAGACCAAGATTGCACTTACCAAAGAAGGTCTGATCGAGGTCATTGTCGAGGATCGCGAACCACTTCGTTGCGCGCAGATGGCCAACTCATATGTGGCGCTTCTCGATTCTATCAAGATATCCATCAATCAGTATAAAGCCAAGAACCGTGCGGACTTTATCGAGCAGCAGATTAATGAAAACGAGGCTTCACTCCGTCTCGCTGAGCAGGAGCTGATGAGTTTTCAGAATAAGACAAAAGCGATTTCTCCGTATCAGCAGCAGCGTGTTGCACTGTCAGTTTCAGCTGACCTTGAACTTGACCTGATGAAAAAAGAGAATGAGCTCAAAATCTATCGCTCGAAATCTTTTACCAACTCGAACCCTGTAGTCAAAGAACTCCTGAACTCGATTCATTTCAGCGAGGAAATGCTTCAGCACATGCGTTTCGGCTCAACCGAGGAGACGCGAGAGTCATTGTTTGTTCCTCTACAGGAGGCTCCGGACCTGACTTTGCAGTATGCTAAACTTGCCCGTCGAGTTGAGATTCTCGGTATGCTTGAACAGCTACTCCGTCAGCACTTTGAGGAATCTCGTATCGAACAGGGGAATACGACTTCGACAATCACTATGCTTGACAGAGCCCGTCCACCCCAGCAGAAATTCAAACCGAAACGGAAACTCGTCGTCATGGTTGCTGGTGCTGGCTCGCTGTTCTTCTCGATTCTGGTAATACTTCTGGTCGAATTTGTCAACCGACTGACCGAACTCAATGAGGATAACAAGCGTAAAGTTGCCCGACTCGCACGATTCCTGCGTATCGGCTCAAACTGACGTTATCGAAGCTATGGGTTTTCTCAAAGGTTTTTCAATAGCTATGGGAGCAAACATTTTTGTGTTTGCTCTCTCTTTTATTAACAACAAGATTATATACCTGTATCTGCCAGAAGAGGAGAACGGTATATATTTTCTTATCTTTCGATATTCCCGCCTTTTTGCACTTTTTTTTGGCGACTGGATGCGCCTTTCCAATCTCAACATTTCCGGCAGTGACAAATCCCTTATACCGGTACTTTCCGCAAATGGTTTCTGGTTCATTACGACCGTGTCCGCTGTATCAATTGTTGTTATTTCCACCGGAACCGATATGTTGGGCAATGTTTTTACTCATTTCCCACCACTGTATATTGCTGCTTTCTGTCTTGCCGGTTCAGCTTTCATTGCAAGAAATCACTGGCAGTCACTCTTGCTCGTGCAGCATCGTATGGTACCGTATAGCCTGACTTTTGTTGTCTGGGCCGTGATATTTCTCATGCTCGACATTGTTCTCCTGGTTCTTCTCGGACTCGGAATATCGGCTCTCATGACTGCTTTTTTTATTGCAACAGCCGTTGCCGCCCTTTACGCTTTTTTTGCGAGTTGGTATTATAACGGTCACAGTTTCAGGCCTTCCCTTAAATTGCTTTCCAGGTCAGCCGTTATCGGAAAGCGCGCCTGGGTGGCTATCCTAGGCATGTTCCTGATGGTGAGTATCCAGGCTTTCACGCTTGAATTTTTTACCGATAACAAAGCGGAGGGGCTTGTTATGCTGGCCATGTTCTCGGTAAGTTTCAGGGTATTTAACCTCCTCCAGAGGGTATCGGATGCCGCCGGAACGGTCTTATATTCGTATGTCGTACAGCGTGATAGCGAAAGTGCCGCGGCACTCAGTTTGCAGGTAACACGTAATATCTTTGCCTTTACAGTTATCTCTTCAATTGCAGTGGCGCTTCTCGGGAAACAGATCATCTATATCATTGCCAGTTCAGATTATCTTCCAGCATATCTGTCACTTCTTTTCATGCTGCCCGGAATATGTGCTGTGACAGCGGGAAGTGTCTTGAATAATTATTTCTGGGGACGTGATTATCCACTGCCGATTATTGTGGCGCCTTATGCGGCGACTGTTCTGGGCGCTATTCTGAATGCGTATCTGATTCCACGTTATTCCGTTAATGGTGCGACACTTTCCTTTTCAATTATGATGCTTGTTTGGTTTGCATACATCGTTGTATATTTTTCACGTAAGACCGGTTATAAAATGAAAGATATTCTGATACCTCATATTTCAGATTATCGTATGTTGATTAGCCGTGTACAAGCCCGTCTTCGTTCCAGAACTGCCTAAGGGCCTTATATTAAAGCCGTGGAGGCGTTTCATGACAGTAGGTGTCATATCGACCCTCTTTCCTTCATCGAGGCTGCAAAATTCGGGAATCTTTATAAAAGACGAGCTCGATGCACTTTCTGCACATTTTGAAATAAAACTGCTTGCCCCGAAACCTAACCGTTACTGGCTGAAAGATTTTGCCTCTGTCCTTCCTCAATGCGCTTATCCGGTCAAGAGACCGCCTGTATTTGCATTTCCGCGCTTTTTCATGCAGCATCTTTATCCTTCAAGCCTTGCCTTTGTTCTTGGCAGGAATAGAACATTTTTCGATGATTGCAAACTAGTTCACGCTCATAACGCGTTTCCGGAAGCTGTAGCCGCTGTTAAAACATTTGGTAAATCCCACCCGCTTGTTGTGACTGTCCATGGAAGTGATATAAATTATTTCGCGCAAAAAGATAAACTCCGGCCTCAGATAATTGAATCCTTGAATAGTGCGAAAATAATTATTTGTGTCGGCAGCAGTTTGAAAAAAACGCTTGGAATACTCGGTGTAGAAAGCGAGACCATCGTTATACCAAATGGTATTGACACGGAATCACTCAAGGTTATGGAGAAGGCTGAGGCGTGTTCTTTATGCGGCCTTGATCCTTACCGTCCTCGCATTCTATTTGCCGGTAATTTTGTGAAAGTCAAAGGGATTGAATATCTGATCCGGTCTATGCCTGATGTGCTCACACATCTTCCTGAATGTGAACTTGTACTTTTGGGTGCGTCGCCATCATCCCCTGACAGAATGCGCTACGATGACGAGATCAATACAGCCGGTATTTCGAAATCAATGCGGATTGTGGAGCGGGTGCCTCACGAAGATCTTCAGCTATGGATAAATGCCTCAGACTTGTTGGTGCTGCCGAGCCTTAAAGAGGGATTTGGCCTTGTTCTCGCTGAGTCACTTGCCTGTGGACGGCCTGTTGTAAGTACGTATTCCGGCGGCCCGGAGGATATTGTCGGGGAGGGTGAGGGGCTGTTGGTTGAGCCCGCAAATCCTGATGCGCTTGCGGACGCTATTAAACGTGTTCTTTCCGGTGAAAATATTCATGATCGTGCCTCGCTTGTTCGTTCTGCACGGGAACGTTTTTCGTACGCCGAGATTGCCGTAAGGATAGGTGATGTATACCGTAAAGCTCTTGCTGGTAAATAATGGCGGAAGCCCTGTTTTCATCGTATATTAATACTTTCTTTGCTGTATTTCGTCAAATTAGATATTACCGCCAGCGGGTAGAGGAGATTGCTTTTGAGGTTTCTTGAGAAATTACCGATGCGTTTCATCGTACTCTTGATAGATCAGACGATGTTGTTCCTTTCGTTTGTTTTCACTTACTGGTTGTCATATTACAGCGGTCTTTCTCCTGATAAGGAGTATGTTTCTTTCAGCGCAAACCTTGTGCCCTGCCTTATAATAAATCTTTACTGGCTTATTCTTTTCGCACTTTTCGGCCTTTATGGAAAATGGAAATACAGTTCACGTTTCGATGAGATCATTTCAGTTTATAAAACGCTGACTGTCGGTGCGATCCTTTTTGTCATAATATCATTTACCGCCACACTGGATATTTCTTCCTCAAAACTGATCGCTCTCGGTTACTGGTCCTCACTTGTTCTCCTGATAGGCCTTGGCCGCGCTGGAATAAGGACTTATCAGCGCAGACTCATTAAAAAGGGTATAGGTCTCAGGCCTTCGATCATTGTCGGAGGCGAAAAGTTGATGCGCCAGATGATCAAGCATATCGCTGATGCTCCCGCCTTGGGATATGATATCATCGGTGTTGTTCCGATCGAACACGTGAAAAATAAGAACAGCATCCAGGGGGCAATGATTCTTGGCGGCCTTTCCAACCTTCATGAGATTATCGAACAGCATGATATCAGCGATGTTCTTATTGCTCTCGAGTTCAAGGATGAGGATGAAATATTTCAGATCATATCGGCTGCAGACTCTTTCGATGTTGATTTTTCGATTTTGCCGGGACCTTCCGATGTTCTTTCTGGACGCATGATGTTCAATCAACTGTATGGTTTTCCCATGATCCGTATTCTTGCGGAACCAATGCCTCCGTGGGAGAAAAATGTAAAGCGCATGATCGATATCGGTGCGTGTCTGTTTGTGTTAGTGACCTTTTTCCCGGTCATGATGATCATTGCAGTCGCTATTAAAATGGATTCGAAAGGTCCGGTTCTTTACAAGCAGGAACGTGTCGGCCATCGCGGCAGCACTTTCAAGGTTTGGAAATTCCGCTCCATGATACAGGATGCTGAAAAAAACAGCGGTCCTGTCTGGGCGGGGAAAAATGACAGCCGTATCACGAAAGTTGGAAATTTACTTCGCAAGATGCGCCTCGATGAATTGCCGCAGATTTACAACATCATCAAAGGTGATATGAGCCTTGTCGGTCCACGACCGGAGCGGGCATTCTTTGTCGACAAATTCAAACGTGAAATTCCGTATTATCCGTTCCGGCTCAAGGTCAAGCCGGGATTAACCGGGTGGGCTCAGATCAAGCATAATTACGATCGATCTCTCGATGATGTCCGAGAAAAGCTTAAATATGATCTCTATTATATTGAAAATATGAGCCTTAACATGGATTTTAAAATCATCATTGCTACAGTCTTTGTTGTACTGGGAAGGAAGGGCGCGCACTGATGAGATTTCTCCGCCGTTTGAGAATCTCTGAATGGCTGAGCCCCGGTTCGGCTAAAGCAGTTGTTTTTTTACTGCTGATCGCTATTACCCTGGCTTTCTGGCTGTATATCCAGAAAATTTTCGATCATGTCAGGGATTTTCAGAAATCAGTAGTGCAGACTCATGTCCAGATATACATGAAGCTCATCGATCCTAATGCGCAGGGTGACTCGGACCTTCTTGAGCTATATGAGCCGGTGGTGATGAATGCGCCTTACCCAAGCATTTTTACCTATGAAGACCTTACACCGATACAGGATCTCTGGCATGATGTCGGCGTCGCGCAGAACGATACAACTTCTGCATCTCGCGAAAAACTGATTCGCCTGGTCAGGAAAATGGACAAGTCAAATCCCCCAGTGCCGGTATTTATGCCGGACTTGGTCCAGCGGACTGACACCTTGACTGTTTATGAGATGCCACCTGAACCCAGAATACCCATACTGATCACCGACCACACCAGTAATTACCTTTATTCCCGCTTTCTTTCCATAAACCCCGAAGATCCCGCCTCGATGCAGGCTGCGATTGAGGGACTTGATGAGCTATCTTCACCGATCGTATTCGAAAAGGACAACGAACCGACCCTTCGATTTCATACAGCATTCGGTGATTCGCGGTGGCCGATAATCGTCGTCAAGAACGGCCGGGAACCAATTTATTGGGGCGGTTTCAGGATTGCTTCGAGTGACACTACTGCAACATTAAAACGGATCATGCGTGACATTTCCCGCACAGGTTATGTCTATACAATCATCAGCAGCGCAGTCCCGGTAAAAACACTCAGGCTTTTTCACTATGGAGACCTTCCTTTTTTGACTTTGATTGGCTGGCTGCCGTTGATCGAACTTGGTGTTATCCTTATTCTGCTTGCTATTGCCATGATAGGACTCGTAACCATAAAGAACGCTGAGCAGCGGTCAATATGGGTTGGTATGGCAAAAGAAACTGCACATCAGCTTGGTACGCCGATTAGTTCTCTTTCCGGTTGGTATGAACTCTTGAAGTCAGAACGTGATCTTGACATGCTTGCTCAGGCCCTTCCGGAAATGGAATACGATGTTCGAAGGCTTTCACGTGTTGCGGCGCGTTTTTCCAACATTGGATCACAGCCGGAATTGAAACAAATATCTCTTTCCAACGTTATTTATGAAGTGCTTGATTATTATCGGGCCCGCCTTCCAAGAATGGGGAAGAACGTAAGTATAGAAGGTGACTGTAACGGTATTCGCGATATTATGGGGAATACGGAACTCCTCAACTGGGCTTTTGAAAATATGATTAAAAATTCACTTTCTGCAATCGAATCAAGAACCGGTACAATTCGAGTGACCGGTAGAATGTCCAAAAATTTCGAATCGGTCATTATTGATTTTTCAGATACAGGCAAAGGAATCGCGCAGGCTGATCAGAATAAGGTAATGAAGCCGGGCTTTACGACAAAAAAACGAGGGTGGGGTCTTGGTCTAAGTCTTGTCAAACGTATTGTTGAAGATTATCACAACGGAAAAATCATCCTTCTGGAAAGCAAACCCGGTACCGGTGCCACATTCAGGGTAATAATCCCCGCCGTATCGGCAAAATAATAGCCGCCAATATTGTCGGAAACATTCGAACAAAGGAAGCTGGACTCTATGAAAAGACGTATTCTCTGGGCCGACGATGAAATCGATCTTCTCAAATCTCACATCATTTTCCTCGAAAAACACGGATATGAACTGACTCCTGTCAGCAACGGCTCAGATGCTGTCGAGCTTGCGAAACAGGAGCGTTTCGATGCTGTTCTTCTTGATGAAATGATGCCGGGTATGGATGGTCTCATGGTGCTTGCCGAGATAAAGTCTTTCGATCCGGATATACCAATTATCATGATCACAAAGAGCGAAGAAGAGCATATAATGGATGATGCTCTCGGATCAAGGATAAGCGATTATCTCATAAAACCAGTCAATCCTAATCAGATATATACGACCCTGAAACGCCTTCTTGATTCACGTCAGCTCAGAAACGAGCGGATTAGCAGGGAATATACACGTCATGTCAGCCAGAGCCGTATGAATCTTGCCATGGGTCTTGATGCAGATGGATGGATCCAGGCACACATCATGAACTCAAAATGGGATATTGAGCTTCATGAATACAACGATCAGGCCATGATGCAGATTCAGAACGATCAGAAAAAGGAATTCAGACGCGAATTTACGAAATATATAGAGCGTCAGTACACCTCGCTTCTTGACGACGAGGATGTTGTCCTGTCTCACAACGTTCTCGATGCTCATGTGAAGCCTCTTTTAAAGCGTGGTGAAAAGGTTGTGTATATTATTATCGATTGTTTTCGCCTCGATCATTTTTTTGCAATTGAACCAGAACTTGACCGGCTTTTTAATGTAGAGAGAAGCTATTATTACTCATTGCTGCCGACTGCGACACCATTCAGCCGGAACGCTCTTTTTGCAGGCCTTTTGCCACGTGACATCAAAAATATTTATCCAGACCTGTGGCAGGAAAACAATGACGAAGAGTCAGGGCTGAACAACCATGAAGCTGAACTTCTTTCCATGTATCTTGACCGTAATGGGATTCGGCTGCCGAAAAAACCACATTACGAGAAAATTCTCAGTTCAGATTATGCTCGATCAGCAATGAAGAAATTGGCACATCATCGTGATGATAAAATGATTGGGATCGTCTACAATTTTGTCGATGTTCTTTCACATCAACTGTCTGAAAATGAAATACTACAGGAGATCGCTCCGGACGAGGCCGCTTTCAGAAGCCTTACACGTACATGGTTCAGCCATTCCGTTCTGCTCGATATCATGAAAGCTGTTTCAGAAGAGGGTGCGACTATCGTGCTAACATCAGATCATGGCAGTATAACCGGAGAGCGTTCCACGATGGTGCGAGGTGACAGGACAACTTCTACTAATGTACGTTATAAATATGGCAAGAATCTCCGTTGCGACGATTCAGCAGTTGTTAAAGTTGAAGATCCTGCGAAATGGGGACTACCGACTTTTGGCCTTGGAACCAACTTTCTGTTTGCAAAAGAGGATTACTATCTGATTTATCGTAATAACTATCGTCAATATGACAGGCTCTATCACAATACACTTCAGCACGGTGGCATATCGATGGAAGAAATGATACTGCCGGTGTTCAAACTCAGGCCTCTTTCATCATAAAAGAGATACTGCTTATTATATAAGATTTGCAGGTTCTTAATGGAGATTGTATAAATGCTTTATATCAGTGATAATGAGGAGACAACGCTCGGTATTGCCGAGGCTTTTGCTGACAACCTCGTTCCCGGTGATATTGTTCTTCTCAATGGTGATCTCGGTGCAGGTAAAACGGTATTTGCGCGAGGTATCGCACGTGGACTTGCTATCGATACTACGATCACAAGCCCCACATTTACACTAATCCATGAGTACAATGGTTCTTTGCCAATGTATCACATGGATTTATACAGGATGAAAAACCTAACTGAGGTTCTAGAGCTTGGTGTGGAAGAATACCTGTATGGTGATGGTGTCTGTTTGATAGAATGGCCTGAAAAGCTCGAAGATATTTATCCGGATGACGCCTATGAGGTTCAAATAAATCACTGCGGTGCTTCACGCCGTGAAATCAATATTGAAGGGCGGGACTGATTATGACAGGCCAGGGGACAGTAAAATCAACGGATGGTGCTACAGCCCGTGTTCTTGTTACGGCTTCGCGTGAATGTTCCGGATGTGCGTCAAAAGGTCATTGCGGCATGGGTAATGTAAAGCCACATGAAATAACTGTATTGAACAGAAGCGGTGCAAAAACGGGAGATTATATAGAATTCGAGGCAGAAACCGGTAAAGTGATCCTTTCTGCGGCACTGATCTGGATACTGCCGGTTCTTTCAATGATACTGGGCTATCTTGTAGCTGATCGCTTTGTGGCTGGAGTGTGGCCAATAATATCAGCTTTTATATTTCTTGTGATGTCATACGTTGTGCTAAAGGGTATAGATCTTCTCTTAACCGGCGGTACTACCTTTTATCCTTCCATAATCAGAATTATCCCAAAATCGGAATTCTTGCTTCATTGTGGTCTGGAAAAGCAGTAATCTTCGACTCTCATTACCAGCAATACGTCCTGCAGAATATAATCAAAACACATTATGAAATGAAATGGTGATCTTTTAAAACTGAAAATATAACAGTTATAAAGATTTTTCTCATCTAATAAAAAAAGAGATAGCAAATTGAGGGAAAAAAGATATGTGGAATGAAGATTTAGAAATAATCGAGGGGGTTCTGAGAACGGCCATTTAAAGAGATGGCGTAATGAATGTGATAGCCAGTTGCCCTTCCTGTTCTTCCAAGTTCTCCGATAACATCACCCTTTGATACTTTCTGGCCTTTAACAACGCCAATACGGTTTAAATGACCATAAGTGGTGACATAACCGTATTTGTGTTTGATTTTGACACAGCGTCCGAGTGGGCCGGAGTAGCCGGCAAAGGCGACTTCACCATCCGCAGTGGCAAATATGTCCTGACCGACATATCCGCAGATGTCAAGTCCGTTATGGAATTCGTGTCGTCCTGTGACCGGATGTGTGCGCCAGCCATACCTATCGGAAAAACGGACAGAGCGGGTGGGGAGGATAGACGGTGTATTGTTGAAAATGTCGCGATTTTTCTTAACTGTTTCACCGATTTCGGAAAAACTGCTCTCAAGAAGATTTATACGGTTTTCGGTAGATATGATACCGTAATCGAGATTCTCAAGATCGATTCGGAGATCGTCAAGACCATTGTAGAGTGTCGTGTCGATAAAAGAATGACCACCGATACCAGCCTGATAAGCCTCGGTGTCATATACTTTCATGCTGTTGAAATTCCTGAAAGCCTTGTCATTCTGCTGAACTTTGGAAAGGCGGTCGCTCATGGCAAGATATGTTTCACCGGACTCTTCGATTTGAGAACACAGTACACGGTACTTGTCAACTGCGGCATTGTATTCTTTTTCCTGATTAAGTTTGATGTGATAACCAACTATAAAAAAGAGACATACAAAAAACATAGTTATAAGGCCGGATATCGACCAGAGAACAAACTTGATATTAAAACTGCTGCTCTTAACTTCCGAGCCGCTGTCAGGAATGACAATAAGAGAAAACAATCTATTTTTCATAATAAATATGATATCCCGTATAGGTTATAGCAATTTAGCGATAAAGCAATTGATGATGACACAAATAACACTTTAATTAATTATACAACAAAAGCTTGATGTTTGTCAAGTAATAATTGTTCGGAAGCCGCTGTTTTTCTTTTTATTAAGTTTTATATGGCCTCGAATATTATGTCTTGCTATATGTAAATTTACGTAGTGATTAATAGGGTGTTTTGGGGGAATCTTTATCTTTTGAATGTATAATTTTTGAGAAACTCGTGATTGTAATGCTTATGAGAAGTGAGATGATTACTGTTGCCGTTGTAATAGCCTTAATTGATAAAAAACTTCCGTCGCCGTATGCAAGAAGTGCGAAACCGGGAAGAAATCGATAGAGCAGGAGAAGTGATAGCGGTCCATGTGTAGCGAGCCTGTAATATGAATCAATTGGCAGGCTTTCGTTCCTGAGTAATTTTTGCATAAACCAGGGGGCTAAAGGGCGAAGGAGGAGCGTGATCAGTACGGAAATCCAGGTGATGATCCAAGTTGTCCTGTCGAGCAGGAACAAGTCGCTAACTTGGAGCTTTGCACCGAAGAGCGCAAAAACTATCATTGAAGGGATTTTTGTATCGGATTCTGAGAAATAATCATGATCTGACATGAGGCCATAATAAAATCCGGCGCCGCAGGCGAGCATGATAAAATCAAATCCGAAAAGGTTAAAACAAGGATATATAAGTGCAAATGCTGTTATTGCATACCACGGCGATCGTGTTGTGTAGCGGCTGAGAATGAAACGGTCAATGAGAAATACCCACGCAAATCCAGCACAAAGAGAAGTTAACGTGCTGATCAGCGGAAGGAATGCCATACGCAAGCGGTTCGGCAATTCGGGCTCAGCTGATGTAACGGCAAATCCCCAGAGAAAGACTACAGCCAGAAAGGCAGTAAAAACTGTTGGTATTAAAGGAATATTCCTGTCGTTTCTAATTTGATCCTCAGCGCCGAGTGGAGAGTATGTGCCTGCGAAAAGAGAGAGGATTACAGCTGGTTTCCAAGGTATTCCTGTGATGAAAAAAATCACGAACGCGAGAGCGCCGGTAAAAAGCGGGGCGAGAGCGCCGGATAAAATGTTTTTTGAAAAAGCAATTTTCAGATCAAAAATTTTAACGAGATATTTCTGTAGAGTCACCGAGAGAAGGAACATGAGGGCAAGAGCCTCTATGATGGTCATGAATTTCGGGAATGCAGGATTAAAAGCACCGAGCATACCGTGTCCGGCAAGAACTCCGGCAAGCGTAAATCCGGCTACAGGGGACAGGCGGCATTTTTCGGCTAGCATGCCCAGAAGGTGGGCGCCGATCATGAGAAGACCGAAATTCATGAGCGGATTGGTGGCAAATGAAAACATATTGCCATAAAAAAGGACAATCAGAAGCAGGAGTGTACTGATCAAGTTGGGCATTGTGTTCCTCAGCGGGTGTTCAGTCTGTAGGCGCTGGCTAGAACGGCAATCTGACTTAATGTCAGTGCAGCCACCAATACGTATACGATGCCGGGTGTATCTTGCATTCTCAGGTGATATTCTATAACTGCAGCAAGTGCCAGTGCGCCTTGACCGCATAATCCAGCCCAGAAATACATAGCACCCGTTCCCTGACCGGAGGTCTTTGCATAGAGTATCCTGCTGGACAGCCAGGCGATGAGAATCCTTATCGCGGCAAGCCCCAGCGCTCCAGCGGCAATGTATAAAAAGTTAAGCTCGTATTTTTGGGTGAGTATAGCAAGCAGTATGCCGGCACCGAAATAGAGAATTTTCTCCGACAGTGTGTTGAGTCGGACTGCCATTAATATCAAATCCGGACGTCTGAGGCTCGAATTGATAAGAAAACAACCGGATAAAAGGCCGACTATGAGGGGGGAAAGCATAAACGAATCAGAGAAAGCACCGACAAATGCACCAATGCCGATGAGGACAGCAAGAATGCCGGAGCGACTTTCTGCGCCCTGAATCAATTTTGATGCAAACATACCGATACACAATGCGGTAAGAAAATGTGCGGCTATAAATGTTGCTGATCCCTCGAATATCCGTCCAAACAGGGTGATTCCTCCCTGGCCATATATTAATCCCGCGGTAAGACAGAACATGAGGATATACGGAATATTCCGCATGGGCGGAACATCCGCAGTGAGTGAGTCGAGAGACATGCGCGGTCGGTCGGTTCCTGCCATATGTGAAGAATATAATGTTAATGCTGAAAATGCCGCCACGAGGAATACTGTGTCGAATCTTACCGCAGATTTGTCAGCAATAAAAGCGTGCAGAAGACCAATAATCAGGATGACGAGAAAAATTGAGGCTGGAGCAATGAAATGTCGTTTGTAAGAAGACGGGACTTTACTGGTGATGTTTCTCGTTTCAAGATGCATTCCGAAAAAAAGGCCTGTCCAGCCTATACAGAACATCAGGACGGGGCCAAGGAGGGCTGTTGAGGCTTGCGTGAACTCTTTTGGGAAGAATAATGAGAGAAAAAGACCTGATATCAGGTAATGAACCCTGTATCGAGGAACGACAGTCGTGCGTATGTCTTTATTGGAGAAGAAGACAGTCGCTCCAAAAAAAATGAGCAGAGCCAACATCAGTGCAAAGCAGTATGGCATGAGAAATACCAGCGCCTTTTTGGAAAACGGTTAAACATGCGGCGGCAAATATTTTAATAAAGGCCGCCGCAGTGTGAATAACTGTCAGAATGGGAGATCGTCATCCATTTCCGGCATGGAAGAAGGAGGCGCGTCCATACGGCTTTGGCTTTGCTGACGGCCGCCGCCCTGAGAACCGGAAAATGAGTCGCCTCTGCCATCGAGCATGATCATCTGGTTCGCCACGATTTCAGTCATGTATCTTTTCTGACCGCCCTGGTCATCCCACGAACGTGTTTGGATGCGGCCTTCGAGATAGATTTTGCTGCCTTTTTTGAGATAATCCTTGCAGATTTCTGCCTGACGGCCGAACATGACTACACGATGCCATTCCGTGGTGTCCTCCCACTCGCCATCTCTGTTTTTACGGTTTTCAGCCGTTGCAAGCCTAATATTGGCGATCGGAGTGCCGCTCGCTGCGTATTTTATTTCGGGATCCGCGCCGAGATTTCCTATCAACATGACTTTGTTAAGTCCACGCGCCATCACTGCCTCCTTGTTGTATTGTATTGATAATTATTGACTTTTATACTTGCATGAAAAGTTTATTAAGGATAATACATTTTGCCCTGTATTGTCAATTATTCTTTGCTTTTTCCATGTGATTTACCGTACATTGAACGAGTGGTGAATGCCATTTCTGTATGTTCGAATTCCCGTAAGCCATTATAAATATTCTGGTGACTGATCATGAAACGATCCTCTATTTTTTTCGCATGTCTTTTTTCCCTTTGTTCTGTTGTGACTACCGTATCAGCGAATGGAATCCCATTCAAAAGGCTGGTTTCAGCCCCAACAGCAGCCTCGCTTCCGGCAAAAACGCTGTTTGTTGAAACACATCTTTTCGACGATGGCGGTATTGTCCAGTCTTTTGAGTTTGGTCTTACCGACCTCATCGATATCGGTGTTTCATATGGCGGGGCAGGTATGCTTGGCAGCTCGGATGTCAACTGGCAGTCTCATTGCGGTGCGAACATAAGCGTGAGGATAATTGAAGAAACAACTTATCATCCCGCGGTCACGCTCGGTTTCGATTCGCAGGGTGAGGGACCGTATTTAAATGACGGAAATCTCAGGCGATTTGTCAGGAAGTCACGTGGATTGTTTGCTGTTGTGTCGCGAAATTATGCGTTTCTCGGTGATATGGCTTTGCACGGCGGTGCATCATATTCCTTTGAGAATAACGATGATGACAATGATCCCTCATTTTGGTTCGGGCTCAACAAATCTCTCGGTTTTCTCGGTGAACTCGCGGTCGAATACGATACCATGTCCAATAACGGTGAAGATGGTGATATTACGTTTGATGAAGGTTATCTGAACGCTGCGCTGAAAATCCGTTTAGGACCGGCGTTTGCACTCGAGCTTGATGCGGGCAACCTCCTTCGTTCAAAGTCCCTTGCCTCAGCAGGTTTTCACATCGAAGAGCCGCAGCCATATCGTGAGGTCCGTTTTATGTATACGGTCGGATTCTAAATGCCGTTGACAATCAATCCTCGCATATAATCGTGATATCCCGATTGCCTTTCAGTGAAACAGTCTTGCGTGTGTTGCCGATTTTAACTGAATAACTGCTCGAATCCTCTCCGTTAGCTTTTTCATAACGCAATACGGGTAGTTCGAAACTGACCACGCCATTATCGCCTGTTATGCCTGTAGCGACAGTTTTGCCAGACATATCGCTGATTTCAACAGTGGTCGCCGTTTTTATATCGCCGTTTTTTGCATTACAGCGCACAGTCAGCATCTGGGTGACTGTAAACTCGTGTTCATCTCCCTCGATATCTGTGCTGAATCCACCGCCAGGATAATTGTTCCCGCGGAAGACGACATTTTTTGTTATAGCATCACCACGGCCGCTGAAACCGATCCGAACCGGCTGGAAATTGTCGGGAGCATCGTGTCTGCGAATGATGGTGTTGTATTCGAATACGCCGTTCTCTGCATTTCCGTAGCGTGAGCCGACCCAGAACGCGTGTATGTTGGTGATGATCGTATTGTTCCGCCATATTCCCGCGATGTCTCCCGATACATAGCATGCTGCAGCTTCGGCTTTCGATCCTGGGGATCTCATGTCGACATGGAATACATTTTCCTCGTAATAATTGTCACCTCCGCTCACACTGTGAAATACGCCATAGGCCATCGGAATATAGTCGGATGGCACCGGATAGTCGAATCCGACAATGTGGAAAGTATTCCGGTAAACCTTGTTTCCGAAACAGGCGTTTGGCGATCCGGGTTCTGCGCGGTAATCGGCAATCCTGATGCCGTTGACACTGTAGTCCTCATGACCGTATTCGCAGGTTGGGGGAGAGGCAGATATGCGGAATACATTGTCGAATACCTCGTTGTGACGGTGGACATAGATTTCCAGTCCGGAACCGGTGTCAGGCTCGAAACGATTATCGAAAACTCGGCATGAATCGGCCGCAAGCATAACGCAATAATGGTTTGTGATAGTCTGGCGGTTGATAAAGAGGCAGCCAGAAACAGTAGATCCGTTTCCTTTGACTGTGAGGCATCCCTGTCCGCCGAGAAATACGCTGTTTTTGATTTCTGAGTGTGAATTGCCCCTCATAACCACGGAATGTTCACTGGCGTGACGGTTGATAATAAATGGTGTGTCGACTTCGAACCGGCAGTTGTTAATCTCACCGAAAGGGATATCTGCGGCATTTGTATTGATGCCGTGGTTGATTATGCGAACATTGTCGAGCACTATCCGACAGCCCGGCGCCGTTGATTGAATGCCCCATGACATGACGCCGCGTGCTGCGGACTGAATGGTCCCGTTCCTGATCGTGATTGTGCCGTTTCCCTCGACACGGGGGATTGTGCCCGTGTGTCCGGCTACTGTGCCTTCGCTTTCGTCAAAAAAGGCACAGCGTTTCCATTCGTAGAAATCATCTGTATGCATATTGGAAAGTGTTTCGCCTACGATACCGATTCCCACATCCATCGCTGGCCTGATGTCTATATGGTCGATAAGGCAGTCCGTTTCGGCTCTGACCCTGAGACGATAATCTCCTGCCGGTATGCCGTGAATGTGAGCGACTACAAAACCGCCACCGAGACGGACTGTCTTGTCCTCTGCAGGGCAGGTTGTCATACTATCGGCTGGATTGATACAGCTGATCTGAGTTCCATAAGATGTTTCTACATACAGGCTGATTTTCATGCCGGGTTTCGCGACTCCGCAGATGGCGAAATATGAGCGTCCGGCCACCGGGAGTGTCACCGGCGATGAAACGATCTCGTCGCCTTTGTTCAGCCGGAGAAGCCAGTCACCGGTAAAAACATGGACTGTCTTCGTACTTTCCACTTTTGCACCGGGCGCCTTATCGGTATTCCATTGGTCGAGCCCGTCTTCAAAACCATAATTAGGTATATGATTGTAATCGCCATCGGCAAAACTGATTGTATGACCGTTGAGATCAAGAGTCACGTCCTTGCCGAGATAGAGGGCCGATCCGATACTTGATATATCCTGTGTCAGCTGATACGTTGTGCCGGGAGTGGTATAGGAGCCGGGTCTTGTGATCTCTACACCCGAGGCTGCGAGTGGCTTACTTTCAAAAACGGTGAAATCGGCAGTGGATTGTTTCGAGAGAAACTGAGATGATAATAGTGATATTAAGCATATGAGAAAAACAGCTTTTGATCTTGACTCTTTCAGTGATGATAACGGCATGTCAGGCTCCGCTTTTCTTGAAAGTATGCTTGATTATTTTTTTTAACGTGTCTTCTCTGAGTGTGCTCACTGCTTTTTTGACTGAAAACCATTGACGTTTTCGCAAATCCTTTTCGGGCCATTGGTCGAGCATGTTATCGACCTCAAAAAGATAGACCTCGACATGACAGGTGCCGCCCCATTTTTTATACGAGTACGTGCCGAGGCATTTCGAGACAATGCGGCCTTCGATACCAGCTTCTTCGCGAGCTTCTTTAACTGCGGATTCTGTGGGGCTTAGTCCGGGATCAATAACACCCTTTGGAATGATCCAGTGTTTTTTCTTGATGGTCGTTATCAGGAGGATTTCATAACAGTCATCATTAAACCGGTACGGAATAACTGCTGACTGATTAAAAAGCCAGGAGGGTTTATCTGTTTTTTTATCGCTCATGCGGAAATACTCCGTGGCCTCAATGATGTGACAGTCTGAATCATTCGGTTGTGAACCGGAGATATTTCAGGCCGCTTTCCGAAACAGAAGGTACGCTTTCGGTGTCTGCCTTGATACGGATTTTCTTTATGCAAAGATTTGCCGGGTTTTCCCAGAGGCTTTCATAATCATTAAAAATATTTCTTCGTTCAGTAACCCATCTGCCCATCATGGCAACATCGGATTCGACGGGTATGATTATCGTGTTCTTTGATGTCGGGCTGACAAACGACTCGTCGGGAGGGACATTTTTTGACCAGACATAGCTTATTACCAATTCGGGTGGATAGCCTTTGAAAATCGACTTAATAAGCCCTTTTCTAATAATATTCAAAGGATTTTTTACACTACCTTTCCTGTCGTAAACCAATTCAATGCGGATGGCGTAATCATCTTCGTTTTTGCGGTTCTCCCACTCGGTTTCGGGGAATTCATTTACAAGCCACTGCCACTCCATGAAAGGTATTGTTTCCGGATCGACATCATCGAGATTCATTTCGAGCCATGATGAAGTCCCGCTTGACATGGCGCGGAGATAGAGACCGTTTTCGCCGTCCTCAATCGAGTAATTAGTTGAGAAACGGCTTTTTTTAGGCATAACATGTCGCAATGTGTCGGGTATCGAGGTGGATGGGTTGTTAGCGAGATCAATAACGGTGATTGTGGCGTTATCATCGGAGAGTGCTGATTGGCCCGGATTGAGCAGGAAAAGAGCTGTCAGAAAAACGGCTGCTAAAAAGTGTCCTTTATTCATGTTGATCCATTTCTTCTTCTGATCGTTACTGGTTTATCGAATGACATGATGTTCGTTTAGAACAGAATAGTATATTGTAGCATATATTTTCATATTCAGTCAAGTTTTTTAATGTTAATCCTCACTTTTTTCTTTGCTATTTAGAGGCTGCAACCTTATTTTACGAATCCTGAGGCAGCGCTTTCCGAAAAAGCTTCTCAAACCGGAAAAATCGCTTCTTTCACTCTCCATATTTTACGCAAGGATTGCACGATGAACAAGCAGGAAGTCAGCCGGCCTTCCCTGGTCGATCAGGATATACTCGACCGCATCGTTCGCGAGGTCTTCGAGCGTATGAATATGCCTGCAAACGGAATCAGCGCCGAAACCGGAACAAAATCCGAGGATCTCGGCGTTCAGATCAATCCCAGGAAAATACCGGTTGGGGTCTCTGTGCGGCATGTTCATATATGTAAGGAACATCTCGAAATTCTCTATGGCCCCGGTGCGGAACTGACACCCATGCGCGATCTTTATCAGCCAGGCACTTTTGCCGCAAAAGAGACAGTCTCTCTTGTAGGCCCGAAAATGCGCCTTCTCGAAAAAGTACGCATACTTGGCCCGATGCGCAATAAGTCACAGGTTGAACTCGCCAGGACCGACGCAATCTTTCTCGGTATTGATGCTCCTGTGAGGATGTCGGGTGATCTTGCCGGTTCGGCGCCGGTTTCGCTTGTTGGCCCGAAAGGTGTCGTTCAGCTTGATGAGGGCTGTATCCGGGCGCAGCGCCATGTTCACATGAACTCTTCAGAGGCAGCATATTTCGGTCTAAAGCAGGGGGATTTGGTGAAGCTCAGGGTCAGCGGTCCTACTGCGGTGACTTTTGAAAATGTTGTTATCCGTGTCGACGACAAGACCAAACTCGAGGTCCATCTCGATACTGATGAGGGCAATGTGGCAGATATTCACTGCAATCAGAACGTTGAGATAATCAAGGATTAATTCACGGTAATAAAAGAGAAAATCACACATTGAAGTAACAACCATACTCACTTTACGGAGGTTTGAAATCATGAATAAGGCAATTGGTCTTATTGAGACTCGCGGTTTCACCGGTCTTGCAGTTGCAACCGACGCCATGCTGAAAAGCGCAAGTGTCGAGCTTCTGAAACAGGTCACTATCGGCGGTGGTTTCGTAACGACAGTCATCACCGGCGATGTCGGTTCTGTCAAGGCTGCCGTTGAGGCTGGCACCGAGGTTGCAAAGAGCGCTGGTGAGTTCATCTCTTCGCACGTTATCCCGAGGCCTCACGACGAAATCGATGTCATGTTCAAGTAAGAACGCCCCGGAGGAATTACTATGAAAGCTCTTGGATTTATTGAGACCCGCGGTTTTGTCGCAGCGGCCGAAGCGGCTGATTCTGCTTTGAAATCCGCAAATGTCTCCCTTGTCGGGCAGAAACTACCCGGCAGCGGCCTTGTCGCGGTCATTATCACTGGTGATGTTGCGGCAGTCAAGGCTGCAGTGGATGCAGCCGCCGGTTCCGCCTCGTCAATCGGAGAAGTTGTCAGCGCTCAGGTGATCGCACGTCCTCATGACGATCTCGCGGCTATTCTGACTGATGACATCAAGTCTGAAAAGCCGAAAGGTAAGGTGCAGGCACGTAAAACGGCAGCGGCTAAAGAAGCTCCCAAGAAAGCAGATAACAAGCCGAATCCCGGTGTCTAAGTGAAACGAGGTTGAATCGTGGTAGTCGCGAAAGTAATCGGTGAAATCGTATCTTCGGTGAAAGTAGACAAATTGTCCGGCCAGAAATTCCTTCTGGTTGAGGTCATGAATGTCAACAATTCTACCGAAGGATGCGAAATTCAGCCGACCGGATCAACACTGGTTGTCAATGATCCCATCGGAGCGGGCAGAGGCGAAATTGTCATGATTGTCCAGGGATCAAGCGCCCGTATGACTGATATTACCGCAACAATACCGACTGACGGTATCATTAGCGGAATTATTGACTCCATATCGGTCGATGCGGCCCTGGTTTATCGGAAGGACTGATCACGTGAAGGCGACCTCTTGCGATATTGTGACCGCTGTCAGGGATGCTGGCATTGTCGGGGCCGGTGGTGCCGGTTTTCCGACACATGCAAAACTCACCAATAAGGTCGATACTTTTATCGCCAACGGTGCGGAGTGCGAACCGATTCTCGAATCGGACCGTCACAGCATGGAGCGGAATCCCGAACTGATTGTGCGCGGTCTCGAGCTCGCCATGGCAGAGGTCGGAGCCGAGCGTGGTTTCATCGCGATCAAGAATAAAAATACGGGGGCCATTGCCGCGATTGAAAGGGTAATAGCTGATAAACCTGCGATTTCTGTGGCGGTTCTCGGCAATTATTATCCTGCCGGTGATGAAATGGTACTCGTACGACAGGTGACAGGACGTGTTGTGCCGCCGGGTGGTATACCTTTTATGTGCGGTGTCACTGTCAGTAACGTGATAACGCTCATGAATATCGCACGAGCGGCGGATGGCGACCCTGTTACAAACAGGATCGTGACAGTTGGAGGTGAAGTTTCCTCACCTGTCACGGTTGAGGTGCCTGTTGGTACCCGTGTCGGTGATCTTATTGATTATGCCGGTGGTCCTGCTGTGCATCCATACGAGGTTATCCTCGGTGGTCCTATAATGGGGCCTATTGGCAGTCCGGATGATGTTATCACTAAGACGATCGGCGGTATTATTGTCTTGCCGGCCGATCACACGATGATCAGGCTGAAACGACAGCCGGTAAGGGTGACGAAACAGAAAGCGAAAATGTGCTGTACCTGTCAGGAGTGTACGATCAACTGCCCGAGAAACGCACTTGGTCATCCGATTTCTCCGGCGAAGATAACATCCTATTCCTGGCATATTGACGAGATTATCGCAAAGATCGAAAGTGGCAACTTGGACGAATTCACCGAGCGTATGGTTTTCGAGTCCATACTCTGTTGCCAGTGTGGTATATGTGAGCAGTACGCTTGCATCTTCGGTCTTTCGCCGAACAAGATTTTTGCCATGATCAAGGCTGCAATAATACGTTCCGGCCGAAAATTCGATATGTCGAAAATGGAGACTCACGAGAGTCCCATGTTTGAATACCGTAAAGTTTCGGCTTTGACCTATGCGCGGAAACTCGGACTTGAACCATATCTCGGTCATACTGATTTCAAAGCGCTTGGTTCATTCGTGCCGAAAACGGTGCGGATTTCGCTCAGACAGCACATCGGTGCCCCAGCTAAGCTGTTGGTTAAAGTTGGCGATCTTGTCAAAACAGGCGATTGTATAGGTGATATTCCCGAGGGCAAGCTCAGCGCAAGGATTCACGCATCAATTGATGGCTTAGTAAGTGCTGTCGATGAAAATGCGATTGTAATCACTGGCTCATAGAGCATAAATCATGAATCTGCTGATTGTCATTTTTGAAATTAGAATTAAGAATTGAGTATCGACTATGTCATCGAATCTCTGTGTGGGATTTCTCGAGTACATCAGTGTTGCGAAAGGCATCGAAGTCGCCGACCGCATTTCGAAGAACTGTGCGATTGAAATACTTCTTTCGGCGCCAAACTGCCCCGGCCGTTATCAGATAATGTTTACCGGTGATGTCGGTGCGGTGAAAGAGGCGGTCGATATCGCTCATGCCATGGCAGATTTCCAGTTTCTTGACTCTCTTATTGCGCCCAGGGTGGATGAACGTGTGATATCTGCTCTGTACGGTTCAGATGTCTCGAACATCGGCGATGCTATCGGTGTCTTTGAGACCATGACAATGACTGCGACGATCATAGCTTCCGATACCATGGTGAAATCCGCCGATGTGGGGATTGTGGAGCTTCGGCTGGGCAAGGGCCTTGCCGGGAAATCCTATGTTATCATTACAGGGATGGTCCAGGATGTGCAGTCTGCTATGGATGCAGCTCTCGAGGGAATTAAGGACAGCGGTGTTCTGATAGCCTCGACTGTTATACCGTCGGTCAATCGTGACCTGATACGGCATCTTGTGGGGTAACGAAATACTCAATCGATTTTGATGTGAAGATTGATGTAAAGAAACGAACTTATTATTCAGGTGGCATCGTAATGAGAGAGGCAATAGTACTCGGCAGTGTGACTTCGACTGTGAAACATCCTTGTCTGACTGGCAGGAAACTCATGGTCGTTCAGGTCCTCGATGCCGCCGGGAATCCCCAGGGCCGTCCGCAGATAGTTGTTGATTTCACCGGAGCTGGAAAAGGCGACCGGGTGATACTCAACTGGGATGGAATCGGATCACAGGAGATGTTTAACAATCCTGACGTGCCGCAGAGGGCATGGCTTTGCGGTATAATCGACGACGTCAGCGGCGTGGAACGATAAAGGGAATGAGAAGTCATGACTAACGAAAAACTGATTGCAGCGATAATCGCTGAAGTAAAAAAAGTGCTGACTGAACGTGGTATACCGGTTGCGTCCGGCACTGCCGCAGCTAAAACTTTCCAGCCTTCGGCCCCGTCTGCGCCATCTGTGATGTCTTACTCGCAGTCACAAGCGAGTACTGCAGTTTCAGGCGGAAGTGATCTCAGCGACAAAAAAGTTATTACACAGAAAGACCTTGAAGGTATCAGTTCCACACGTATTCAGGTCGCTGCGAAAGCGGTGATAACACCTCTTGCTGTCGATTATGCCCGGGCAAACGGCATAACGATCGATAAAGTGGCAGTCCTGAATACTCAATCGAACATGGGAATGCCTTCTCCGCAGATTACTGTGGCACTTGCATTCGATAATGCTTTCAAAGGCGACAGGACTGTTGTCACAAACTTCCTGTCCAGTAAAGGATTTGCCTTAAAGGATTGCGGTGCTGCCGCCTATGAATCTTCTGTGAATGCTCTGACATCTGCTGTCGCTTCAGGGCAGGCTGCTTTTGGCATTTGTGTTGAGAACAGCGGCATGGGTGCGCCGATTTTCGCGAACCGCAACAAGGCGATTCGCGCGGCGCATGTGAGGAATAATTTCGAGGCTCGTGCGGCACGTGTCGATTTTGGTGCCAACGTGCTGGTGCTCGATGCCGGTTCCGATCCGGCCTCGGTTATAGCGGCATTTTGTGGAATGGAATAACCTGAGTTCCCGGTGATAAATCAGGGAGCCTTACCGGATCGGTGAATTTATATGGAACTTGGTCGTGTCAGAGGTACGCTTGTTTTAAATACGGCGTTGCCTGCAATGAAAGGTAAAAAGCTCAGGATTGTCGAGGAGGTCGATGCACGTGACATCGACAAGCCCGGAGAGTTGTTTGTCAGTTTTGATTATATAGGCGCGGGCGAGGGCAATATTGTCTTCTATGAAGGCGGCCCTGAATCGGCGATGGCCTTTCTTCCTGAGATGACTGGCGCAGATGCAAATATTCTCGGTATCGTTGACGATATCGATCTGTAAAACCTGCTGTGCGGGTAAGTGAACTGGGGATGCTGAATAATGAACGTCATAGTCTGTAATATAGGTTCGACATCTTTTAAATTTCAGCTTGTTGATATGACTGATGAGTCTGTCATGGCACGGGTGCATATCGACAGGGTTGGTTCTGAGAACGCTCTGTCCCGTTTTTACCGTGGCATGGATGAACTCGTGACAGAATCAGAAGCTCCTGTAATGAATCAGCGCGAGGCGGTAAAACACGGACTTGATTTCCTGAAAGCCGAAATTGTCGATGACCTTTCGGTGGTTGATGCTGTCGGGTTCAAGGCGGTACAGGCTGGCGAAAAGAGTTTCACTGTCATTATCGATGATAGTGTTGTTACTGCGATGGAAGAGTACAATGATCTCGCGCCTGCCCACAATCCTGCCTATATCGCAGCGATGCGCATGTTTGGCGAACTGATGCCGGACAAGACGCTTGTCGGCGTTTTCGAGCCGGGATTCCATGTCGATAAACCCGATTATGCACAGGTTTACGGTGCTCCCTATGAATGGTATGAGAAATATGGTGTCAGGCGTTACGGCTATCATGGCGCCTCGCTTCGTTTTGTGACTGGCGAAACGGTGAAACGTCTCGGCCTTGATTCGGCGAATCACAAAGTTATTGCCTGTCATCTCGGCGGATCTTCCTCCGTCTGTGCTTATAAGAATGGAAAATCGATAGACACCTCGATGGGATTTACGCCTCAGACCGGACTTATACAGTCTGCACGTACAGGTGATATCGATATTTTTGTGTTACCGTATATCATGCGGAAGAGCGGTAAGACCATTGAAGAAGTCTGCAAAGAACTTGGATCGAACGGCGGCCTGAAAGGTCTTTCGGGTGTTTCGGGCGATATGAGAGACATAATTGAGGCAATCGACAATGGCAACGATCGGGCCAGGCTTGCCCGGGATAAGTTTATTTACGATATAAAATCATACATCGGTGCCTTTATCATGCAGATGGAAGGCCTCGATGCAATCTGTTTCACCGGTGGTACCGGTCAGCACGATGCTGATTTAAGGGCTCGTGTTCTGGAACCACTGAAATGCATGGGATTCAAACTCGATGTTGATGCTAACAGCAAGCATGGAGAACGTATAGATGCCGAGGGCTCATCGATTGCCGCCCTTGTGCTTGATACAAATGAGGAAATAATCGTTGCACGCGAGACCGAACGTCTTGCGCAGCAATAAAATATAGATTTAAAACTGTGTAAACTATTAGATGGATTAGGAACTATGAATACTACAGAACGGGAAATACGCGAGCAGATCTGCGAGGTGGGACGTCGTGTCTGGGTCAAGAACTGGGTGGCAGCCAACGACGGTAACATCAGTATGCGGATGGACGACAATTATGTCATTACCACTCCGACCGGCGTTTCTAAGGGATTCATGTCACCTGATATGCTTATCAAAGTCGATATGGATGGTAATGTCAGGAGCGGCTATCTGAAACCCTCCTCCGAGATTAAGATTCACATTGAGGCTTACAAGCGACGTGATGACAAGCGTGCTGTTGTTCATGCTCATCCCCCGATCTCGACCGGTTTCGCAGTTGCAAATATTCCGCTCGATTTCAAGACACTGCCCGAGATCATCATAACGCTCGATCAGGTCCCGCTGGCACAATACGGCACTCCCTCGACAACTGAGCTTTCGGATTCCATCTCCGAACTGATCATTTGCCATGACGCTGTTCTTCTGGCTAATCATGGCGCCATGACTGTTGGTAAGGATGTTATGGATGCCTATTACAATATGGAGCGTGTCGAGCATTTCGCAAATATTTCGCTTGTTGCTCACCAGCTTGGCGGAATGAAGCCGATCAGTGCGCCTGAAGTCAAGAAGCTCGAAGATCTCAGAAATGATTTTGGTATCAAAATCGGCGGCAGTGCCTGCACCAACTGCGGAACCTGCACGGGAACCGAAAGTTGTGAAATGTCGACAAAAAGTGAGTATGAGGAAATAGTCGAAGAGATCACCAGAAAAATCATGGATGAAATGAAATAATACTTATACTTTTCAACAAGGAGAGGAATTATGTCAGTCACAGGAAAAGCTATCGGATTCATCGAGACCCGTGGTTTCATCGCTTCGATCGAAGCTGCTGACACAATGCTCAAGGCTGCGTCAGTCGCACTTCTTGGTTACCGTAAGAGCGGCAGTGGTTATGTTGCGGTTATGGTTCGCGGCGATGTTGGCGCTGTCAAGGCAGCTGTCGAGGCTGGCACTGAGGCCGCAGCTCGCCTCGGCGAAGTCGTTTCCAGCCAGGTTATCGCAAGCCCGCATGCTGATATGGACGGCATGTTTTAAGCATTGATGAATCCACCGGCCTTTGGGGCCGGAACGAATGAGGTCAAGACATGATAGACGAACAGCAGATTCGAAAAATCGTTGAATCGGTTGTGACTTCCATGGCGTCCAAGCCTTCTGGCGCGCGTGCGGCAACTGTTTCTGCGCCCAGAATGTCAACGCCCCCCTCGTCACCGCAGAAGAGTTTCGGTGGCAGAGACGGTGTTTTTGATACTATGGAAGACGCGATCGAGGCGTCGAAACAGGCATTTAAGGAATTCGCGCCTTTCAGTATTCGAGACCGCGAGCGCCTGATTACGATTCTCAGAAGAACAACCAGAGATTATGCCGAGGAATTCAGCAAGCTGACTTTTGAAGAAACCGGCATGGGTGATCTCCGCGATAAGGTTACAAAGCATAAGAACTGTTCCAAGAACACTCCCGGAACCGAGGATCTCGTTTCCCGCTCATGGTCTGGCGAAAAGGGCGTGGCAATGGAAGAGTTTGCGCCATTTGGTGTTATCGGTGCCGTGACGCCCTCGACACACCCTGTTCCGACAATGGTGAACAATATCATCATTATGCTTGCTGGCGGCAATACGGTCGTTTTCAATCCACATCCGAACGCAAAGAATATCAGTGTGCATGCTCTGCAGATTTTCCATCGTGCGGTAGTTGCAGGTGGTTTCCCTGCGAACCTTTTCACTTGTGTTCAGAATCCGACCATCGATACTGCCAATATACTCTTTAAGCATCCTGATGTTCCATTGCTTTCGATCACGGGCGGGCCAGGTGTTGTCAAGGCCGCCATGTCAACGAACAAGAAGGTTGTCGCCGCAGGTCCGGGCAACCCGCCAGTCCTCATCGACGAGACCGCCGATGTCGAAAATGCCGCGGTAAGCATCATCGCCGGCGGAGCTTTTGACAACAATCTTCTCTGCATTGCAGAGAAAGAGGTGTTTGTTGTCGATTCGGTCTTTGACAGGTTCATGACCGCCATGGAAAAAGCCGGAGCGGTTCGCATGACCAGCGGTCAGCTTGACGAACTTGGCAAAAAGTCGTTCACGAAGAACGAAAAAACCGGTCACCTGATGCTTAACCGGAACATGGTTGGCAGAAGTGCCCAACACCTTGCTGATCTCATCAAGCTCAACATTCCTGAGGGTACTAAAATGCTCTTCGCGGAAACAACTGCGGACAATGTTTTTGTCTATGAAGAGCAGATGATGCCGGTTATGCCGGTTGTCAGGGTGAAAAATTTCGAAGAAGGTCTCGAGGCCTGTCTTGTGGCAGAACATGATTTCCGCCATACAGCCCTGATTCACTCGAAAGATATGGACAGAATAACAGAATTTGCCCGCGCCATGAATACAACGATTGTTGTGGCAAATGGTTCAAGCACACAGGGCGACGGTCCGGATGACGGTGAGGCCTATATGGCATTCACAATTGCGACTCCGACCGGCGAGGGTGTAACATCGCCCCGAAATTTCTGTAAGATCAGACGTCTGGCGATAGCGGGTGCACTCCGTTTTGTCTGATAGTCATTACGTACTACAAAAAAAGCGCGTCTCGATGGACGCGCTTTTTTTATGTGATAAAAAACATAATATCAATTTTCAAATTATGTTATTTCTTTGCGGCTTCAAGTTTTGCAGCTTTGATTCGTTTTTTGATGCTTTTTGCTTTTCTCTGGCGGCGGCGTCGAAGTTCTGAACGTCTTGAATGTTTCTTGCTCATGTCATACTCCTGTCTGGTATATGGTTATAACTTAAAATGCACTTCAATCCGGTTCTATAATAGTTAAAATCAGCCTCAAAGTCAAGTGATGCCCATAATTGATATCTTTACCTGTTAGAGATGCTGGCCATGATATCTGAGGAATTTTTCAAGTTCTTCCCGATCTGGAAGGGCTCTTCTTCCTCCGAAAGATCTACAGTTAAGTGCTCCGACTGCAGAAGATAGAATGAGGCATTTGTCGAAATCTATTCCGTTGCTTATAAAATGGCAGAACGCGCCGTGGAAAGCATCACCGGCCCCGGTTGAGTCGACAGGTTCAGTCGGGAACGATGGATAGCGCCTGACCGCTTCATCTTTAAGATAAATACCGCCTTGTTCACCCATGGTCAATACTGGAATGCCGTTTTGGATATCCCTAAGCGCAAGCAGTATATCACCAAAATCTCTCTTTTCTGTCAGCTCTTCACCGAAAAACAACGGAACGATGAAATAATCAATAAATGGGAAAAGTTTTTCGAGACCTTTGTAATGGCGTTTGAAGTCGGCAACAACCGGGATATTGTGAGTTCGTGCCCATACGGCGGCTTCGAGTGCGCCTTCGGTCCAATGACCGTCAAGGAGAAGAATCTCGGTTCCTGTCAAAAGCCCAGTGTCCAGGGGCAGGGGATCGATGTAAGCAGGTTTGTCCCATTGAGAGTAAAACTGTTTTTCTCCACTCGTTTCATCAACAAGTACAATACTAACTGTCGATTGGCTCCCGGAAACCTTAATCATTCCTGAAAAATCGACATTGCACGCCTCGAGCCCCTTTTGTATCAAAATGCCATTGACATCATCGCCAATTCGTGTGAAAAGCCGTGTCTGCGAGCCGAGTTTTGAGGCGGCACAACAGGCAGTAGCGGCCATTCCGCCACCTTCCACAATATACTCTTCACAGTGAAATGAACCTTCGCCGTTTTTGAAACCATTGATTTTCATTATATGATCAACGACACTGATTCCTACTGCTGAGATCATGGAAGTCTCCATAACTGCAAGTATAACAGGCTAATATGCGATATGTGCCTGTTGTTTGTGAAAGTGCGGCATAGTTTTTGCACTAATAAATATCAAGATAATTTCATGGTACTGACAGCGTTTACCTGACTAGCTATTGCTTTCCTGCGTAGAAAATATAAGACGACGACTTGGTATGAGGCAACGAAAGAAACGAAACGCATTATCAATAGTGATAATAATTGCTGTAAGAAAATGATAAATATGTTTCATTTTGTTACATGGCTCACTTTCAAAAATATGATTTTGACTATATTGCTCTCAATACAATAATAAAAAGGGCAAAATGATATGCTGACACAAGAGGAAAAGGGTTTTACTCTTATCGAAATACTTGTTGTGGGGGTAATTATCACATTGCTTGCGGGAATTACGATTCCTCGAATGAGCTCGCTTTTTCTCACTAACCGGCTTTCTTCAAGAACCTCCGAGGTGACCTCAACACTTTATGTTGCAAGAATGAAAGCGGTTAATGAAAGCGAGGATTACGGAATCCAGTTCAGTGAGGACGGCACCTTTCGGATGGTTCGTGATCCCTACGGGGCGGGTGAAAATTTTGGGCCGACCCACTCGCTTGATGAGGGAATATCCTTTGCCGATATCAATTTCAATGACTGGCTTGCAGTATTTACCCCGTTTGGCCAATTGAATAAAGATTGTCTTGCAGAGGGCGATCTCGTTGGATCTGTATATATGACAAATGCAGATGGCGATTCGACTGTTGTCGATGTCACACTGGTAACCGGGCGAATCAAGGAGAGCAATTTATGATAGGCAAGTCTGAAAAAGCATTTACGCTTGTCGAGGTCATCATGGCGATGACAATTCTGATGATAGGCATTGCCACTATCAGCTCGATAATAAACAACATGACCAGGAAGAATTTCTTCAGCCAGCGTCATACCCAAGCGGTTATCATGGCCCAGAACAAGATCGAGGAACTGCTTAACGAAGGCTACGATCACATTAACCTGGCCGAAGGTGATTATGAAAACGATATGAATCCTATTAACGCTACCGGTGATACGACAGGAATTTACTATCAGTTCTGGAAAGTTGAGGATCTGAATCCGATTCCTCGCTCAAAAAAAATTACATCATGGGTTCAGTGGGAGGGGACAGAAGGCGCGACACAGACTGTTGAACTTGTGGCGGTATGTATCGATGAATCGAATTAGGCTCTCGTGTGAGTCAGCGAAAGGCCGGGTATATTCTATGATATCATACAAATCGGGACGAATGAAATCCCGGATATATATAGTCCGAGACGAAAGCGGTATGACATTGATCGAGATTTTGGCCGCTATGGTCATCAGCGCGGTCATACTCGGGAGTATTTTCCAGTTTTTCATAAACCAGTCGAAGAGTTACACGAAAACACGCCTGAAAGCAGAAATGCAGCAGGAACTCCGCTGGGCCATGAAATATGTTTCTGACAGATTGAAACTCGCTGGAAACGGTGTTCCGCCGACTTGCGGCTGGCCGGTGATTGAGAATATTGACGGTGGTACTTCATGGTCGGATTCGCTGAGTATTCTCGGCAGTTTCAAATCTTTGAAAATAACAACCACCCAGACGATGGGAAACGAAGGTTCACAAGTCAAGGTTGACAATTCTGACGGTCTTGAGATTGGTGATCTCTGTGTTATTTCAGACGGAACATATCAAGAAATTTTCATGGCAACAGACCTAACCGATCTACATATATGGCATGACACATTTCTTCCCTGGAATGACGATAAAAAACTCGATCACCGTTATGCTCTTGACAGCACAATAACAGTTGTCACGTACTATCAGTTTTTCATTGAGGTCAATGATGAGGGGCACAAGGAGTTGATGGTGCAGACTCAGGCCTATCCGCCGCAGCCGATTTTGACCGACGTTGATGAATTCCAGATACGTTTCAAAATGTCGAATGGAGATTGGATAGATGAACCTTACCCGGAAGAGATTATCGATATACGCATGATCGAAATACAAATGATATCGCGTTCGCACGATCCGATCCCCGGTTACGAGGATCCTGTATACGGTGACGAATATCTCAGGCTCGAGCTTAAAAGCCGGATCATTCCAAAGAATGTTACCCTGCTGTAAAGGTGGTGCCGATATGCATAAGAGGGAAAATATGAATATATCAGTCCGAAGTGAACGGGGATCGGCGCTTGTTATTGTCCTTGCCGTGCTCTTGACCCTCACGCTGTTGGGCTTCGGAGTGATCACGAGTACTTCGACCAATGTTTCACTCGCTCGAAACTACGAGGTATCGACACAGGCTCAGAACATGGCCGATGCGGGTGTCAGGGTCTGCTATCGGGAAATGATCAATGTTGGATTTCTCAAGACGACTCATACACTTGATATGGCGGAACTCCAGACCGGAGATGACCTGTTAACAACAAGCCTCGACAATTATTACATAGACGCAGATGGTTTTTTTGTATGGGAATGGGATGACAGCAAAGCCTATGACCCCATGCTCAACACGACAACAAAACATGGCTATCGTTTCAGATGTTATTATACAACCGACTATGAGTTTATTATCGAATGCGAAGGCTGGTATGGGCCCATTACACGAAGAACACGCGCCAAGGGGCAGGTGGAGTCGATGTTTCAGTTCTCTTATTTTGCCTCTCGCGACATGGGTGAGTTTGTGCGCGGTGCCTCTCAGGAAATCCGCGGCAAAGTCCATGCAAACGGCACCATGTATGTTAGGCCGGACGGGTCGACACTGAGGGTTAACACTGATTCATTCACGGCGACAGGCCCCATTGTCAGGACACGTGATGCATGGGGGCGTCCCGATACGAGTGGCGCTTGTGAGATAACGAAAGATTCACAGGATTCAGGGACATGGGTAGCTATGGATCCCGGAACTCCTCGAGGTTCAGAGGGTATAGCATTTGATACGTACCATCCGAACTGGACTGACAAGGATCTTGGTGCACGGGCGTTGTGGGGTGGTGTTGTAAGGGATTATGTGCCTTACAAGTCTCCGCCGCCAATCCAGAATCTCGACCCGAATGAATATTACTGGGATCTGGCTGATGACAACGGAACGATTATAAATGCGTCATCTCACTCGTTTGCCTGGTGCTCGCGTGTTACCAACATGTATAACTACAACGAACAGCGTTACCAGACTGTATGGGATATCGATGTAGGACTTTTGGCTGCCTCTGCCGATTGGCCGACGAATGGCCTTGTATACTGCGATGGTACCGGTGAGATTGTCGAATGCGTCGGAGCTCCAGACGAAACTTCTGGTTGCCAGCTGCCGTAATGTCTACACAAAAGGTGATTTCAATACTGTCAATAAGAAGGGTTCGTCGATTATGACCAAGCAGCGCATTTTCCATATCAGCAATGCATGGGACGACGCGACTTATACACCGACAAAAAGCACTGGCTCGCGTGATGCTGTTGATACACGCATTAATGCGGCTCTTGTCGATGGTGCTCCGACAATCGATGAGTATAACTGGTGCGACCGGGATGGCGATAACCGCTACGATTATAACAATGTGAAAATTTACGATCCGGAATTTCCGAAAACAGCCGCGGGATTCAATACTCCCGTACAGCAGTGGTAATCCCTGGGCAAACGTGGATGACCTTCTCGAGGACTGGGGTGGAAAAACATTGACAAAGTTCGGTTCGGTCGTACATCTTGGCGAAACGTATGAGTTCATGTGTCCGTCACTTGACAACTCTGGAATCGCCGATGATGAGATCGCATGGGTTCGTTACACCGGTTACAATCCGCCGAATCGTAACTATCTCTATGACCCTGATCTTGCCGATCCGACCAAGCAGCCACCGTTTACGCCCCTCGTAGGACATATCAGGAGTTGGGAACCGTATTGACAGGTGTAAATTATGAATTAAAAATGAGCGGATTTCCAGTCCGCTCTTTTTTTATCGAGTATGTATCGTCAAATGACAAATGGCTGGATTTGTACACTATTATTCGATATATTTAAAGCTTCACATGTTTCTTCTCTGTAATTCATTTCGCTATACCAACAGGAGGTGTCCATGAAAGCCCTTGAGGAACTGAAACAGAAATTCCTCGAGTCTGCCGAAACGATTAAAACCGCAGCCGATCAGGACGCGGTGAAACTCAAGTTTCTCGGCAGAAAAGGCCTCCTCGCCCAGGTGAGGAAGAATATCGATTTTAAAACCTTGAGCCCAGAAGAGCGCGGCGCTGTCGGCAAGGGCTTTAACGATCTCAAGGATTTTATCGATGAAAAACTCCAGGGTATAGCCGGCGGCTTTAAAAGCTCTCAGGCTGCTTCATGCACTCCTGAGATTGATATCACGCTTCCCGGGCTCGGTCATGACATCGGTTCACTTCATCCTATCACATTGGTGCAGATGGAGCTTGAGGATATTTTCATGGGAATGGGATTTTACATCGAATCGGGTTTCGATGTTGAAACTGAGCATTACAATTTTGAGGCAGTCAATATTCCCGGCGATCATCCGGCACGTGAAATGCAGGATACCTTCTGGTTGAAGAACGGCCTTTTGCTCAGAACCCAGACATCTGCGAACCAGGTGCGGGCGCTTGAAAAGTTCGGCGCGCCGATTAAGGCTATATTCCCCGGACGCTGTTTCCGTTATGAAAATATCGATGCCTCACATGAAAATACGTTTTATCAGCTCGAGGGTCTTGTCGTTGACCGTCATATCACAGTCGCCAACCTGATCAGTGTCATGAATCTGCTTCTGAACCAGGTCTTTCACCGAGAGGTGAAGACACGACTGCGTCCCGGATTCTTTCCGTTTGTCGAGCCAGGTTTCGAGCTCGATATAAACTGCCTTATCTGTGGCGGATCGGGATGCAAGACATGTAAGCAGACTGGTTGGATAGAGTTGCTTCCCTGCGGTGTCATACACCCTAATGTTCTCAAAGCCGGTGGCATCGATCCAGATGAGTACAGTGGGTTCGCATTCGGTCTCGGATTGACCCGTCTTGCCATGATGAAATACGGTATTCCGGATATCAGGCTGTTTAACTCCGGCGATATACGGATGCTAGAGCAGTTCCCCGCATCGGTGTAAGTGATCGATCAAACTGTGAATTGTGACTGAATTGGAAAGCAGTGAAAGGGAAATAGATAAATGTATCTGTCGCTTGACTGGATAAAACAATATGTCGATCTCGATGATCTCGATCCCGATGCGATTGCCCTGAAATTGACAATGGCTACTGCCGAGGTTGAGGGTGTCGAGACTTTGAATCGCTGTGTCAAAGATATTCTTGTCGGTGAGATTGTTGCTGTCGAACCTATTGAGAACAAAACCGGCAAAATCATGAATTACGCTACTGTCGATATTGGTGGACGTACGGTGGAAAGTGTCTGTGGTGCGCCCAATGCGGCTGTTGGTGTAAAAACAGCTGTTGCGTTGCCTGGAACCGCAGTTGCGGAAGGCCTCGTTGTCAAAGAGCGTGAAGTTTACGGCAAAATGAGCCGTGCAATGCTTTTGAGTCCCCTTGAACTCGGATGGGGAGACTCACATGTCGGCATCATGGAATACCCCGCGATGCTTGAGAACGGTAGCGAGTTAGCGGATTTAGTCCCGGCTGTCGACCATATTATCGAAATAGACAATAAGAGTATCACACACCGTCCCGATCTCTGGGGGCATTATGGATTTGCGCGCGAATTTGCCGCTATCTATGGTCGTGAACTGAAGCCCTTGGCGCTTGCTGATGAGTCGAAATGGTCTCATCTGCCCGTTTTTCCTCTCAAGATAGAGGATTATGAGGGTTGTCCCGGTTATTGCTGCCTGGATATAGACAACATCCAGCCTGATTTTGCTCCCTTGTTCATGCAATACCATTTGCTGGCTATCGGTCTCAGGCCCATTAATTTGCTTGTTGACCTGACAAATTACATTATGTGCGAACTTGGCCAGCCGATGCATGCATTTAACGGTGACCGTGTCAGAGATGTGATCGTTGCGCCATTCGGATCGAATGGAACCTTCAGAACTCTCGACAGCATCGTACGTGATATGCTGCCAGAGGACCTGATGATTAACGACAAAGATGGGCCAATCGCACTTGCAGGCATTATGGGTGGTGAGGAAAGTGAGATTGTCGAGGGAACAACGCGTATGCTGCTTGAAAGCGCAAATTTCAATCCTTCTCGTATCAGGCGGACAGCGACGAGGCTTAATATGCGTTCCGACGCGAGCCTTCGTTTCGAAAAAGGCCAGCCGCCTTACCATATGGAGATTTCCATAAAGCGTTTCGTGCAGCTTCTGGAAGATGCCGGTCAAAAACCGCAGGTTATGTCGCAGCTTACCTGTGACGGCGATGATGGAAGTAATCTCCGCACTATTTCAATGAAAGCCGATTATGTCACTAAGACAATCGGTATGGAGATTCCGGAAAAGACCGTTGTTGATATTCTAGAGTCGCTTGAATTCAAATGCAGCACTAACAAAGGTGTGCTCGACATAACAGTGCCGCCCCACAGAAGTGCTAAAGATATAAGTATTCCCAACGATATTGTCGAGGAAGTTGCCCGTGTTTACGGCTATGACAACATAGAACCTTCAATGCCGTCCATTAACCTCATTCAGTATCGCTTTAACCGTCAGCTCCAGAAAGAGCATAAAATCCGGCGTTTCCTAAGTATTTCAAGAGGATTCAATGAAGCTTATACCTATAGCTGGTACGATGATGTCTGGCTTCAGCGCCTGGGATACGACCCCGGTGAATGCCTGGAACTTCTGAATCCGGCAGCAGAACAAAGCACGAGAATGAGAAAGAATATCATTCCGAACCTTCTCGCGCTCATCGAGTCAAACGCCAGCAGTTATGATCGTTTTTGTCTTTATGAGCTTGGGAACATTCATCTCCCGGATGGTAAATCCTGGCATCAGGGCTCAAGGCTTTCCGCAGTGGCATATCAGTCGATGAAACTGGGGAGTCTTCAGGATTTCTTTTTGACAATGAAACGCGCGGTAGAGGAGATATTCTCTATTACGAACAGCAAATCGCCTGTTTTTACTGCTGAGACCCTGTCAGGGCAGCCATGGAGTTTTGAAAATGCAAGCCTTGCTGTTTCTGTTGATGGCCGTTCTGTTGGATCGATAGGTTATTTCACGGGCAAGATGTTTGAGGTGTTTGATAAAGACATTGCTGTCGTATGGTTCGAACTTGACCTTGATGCCATTAAGGGTGTTGCCTATCCTGAGGTATCATTCGAGCCTCTCCCCGTGTATCCCGGTTCGTGGATGGATTTTTCGATTGTTGCGAATAACACACTTGCATTTGACAAGATTAATGAAATTGTCTATGCTTTCAAGCATGAGATACTGAAGAGAAGCAAATTCCTGTATAGATACAGTGGTAAAGGGCTTGATTCCTCAAAGATCAGTTATACTTTCCGCTTCAGGCTGGGCCTGAAAGATCGAACACTGACTGGTGATGATCTCAATGCGTTTCGGGCGGCGTTCATCGAGTATCTCGAAAAAAACGATCTCGAACTCCGTTAAAATCCATCTCGTCAGTAATGGTGTATAAATAAGGCAGGCAAAGTGATTTGATGCACTTGCCTGCCGTTCTAAACCGTTATGACAACACGTGTCCATAAAAAAAATGTCAATGACAATATTACTCCGAAAGCAGTCCGGATACTGATCTGGCTCTATGTGGAGCTTTGTTTTCTTGTCTGGTACATAGCTCCGTTCCTGCCTCAAAATGCTCATATCGCTCATCTGGTAACAAACGTTCTTTCTGATATTATATGGATTCCCGCGGGCATATTTTTATGGACAGAATTCTTTTTAACTATTGGCTTGCGAGTATTAAAAAATAAAAGGAAAAGTGTCAAACGGCTTTATAATCTAATAGTTTTTTCCTTTATTTGTTTAGCTTTCATGCCTTTGTACAGCCATGCTTTCAGATGGCTTTTTCTCCCAATAGGTCTGCTTGTGGCTCGATGCTGTCTTGGCAAGACATTAAAGCGTCAAGGTTCAGTTTCGGTTACTTCTTCGGTTTTGATTCCAAAAATTCTTTTTTTCATTTTATTCATATGTTATTACGGCTGGCAGCTTGTGCCGGACAGCAGGCCTTCAGATTCAAGTGGAACGGTTAAGGTTCTGACGGCTAACATTTACAGTAAGGCAGGCTCGGAAGGACGTAATGAGCTTTTCGAAGCTCTGGAGTATGCTGATGCCGATATTGTTTGTCTGACAGAATACAACCCTCAGGATGATCCACCTCTTTTTGAAAATAACCTTCTCGAAATGTATCCTTACAGGCTAACAAACAGATCTGAAAAGAGTTGGCGTTCGGGAGAAATCATAATGTCGAAATCTCCGATTAATTCATTAATGCAGGACAATTCGACTGATGAGAATTATATCTTAGGAGAAATTTCCGTCAAAAGTGCGAAAATTGCGGTTCTTAATGTCCACTTGGTCAGAACAGTCAAACGTGTAGACAGTGTCGCGAATAACTGGCAGCGTTTTGCTGACGGACTTAAAAACACGGATTCTATCAGAGAGCTAAAAGAAAAGCAAATTGCACAACTTTGGCAGGTGATTGATGGCGTGGATCAGCCTCTGATTATTTGCGGCGATTTTAATGATACACCTAACAGCCGTCTCTACAGGATGATGTCCCGCTATCACACAGATGCGTTTGCCGAAGCAGGGTGGGGGCTTGGAGGAAGTTTTGGAAAAGACCGTCTGACACGCTGGCTGAAAAACGCGGCAAGCTTTGCACACTTTTTTG
This sequence comes from Candidatus Latescibacterota bacterium, assembly GCA_963668435.2. GTDB lineage: Bacteria > Latescibacterota > Latescibacteria > Latescibacterales > Latescibacteraceae. The sequence continues at coordinate 96,204 of CAXXSC010000008.1, read as the reverse complement.
AACAGGATTATCTGCGGATTGATTATATCTTTTCAGATAATGAGCTCAAACCGGAGTATTCCGAAATAATCACATTGCCCACAGGTTCAGATCATAAGCCGGTTGTCGCAATCCTTCGTCTCGATTTCAAGGCTGATTAATCGTTTATCAGTTACTACCGGCACAATTTTTACTAAGCCTCTTCATTGTTTCGAAAGTCAATAGTTCATCAGCGCCTAAAACTAATAATTCATCGATATTGAAGTGGACAAAACTGCTATGTTTTGTCTTTCGGGAAGATACGGCTGTCCGACGTGCTTTATCCGCCTTGACTGTGCGTGAAACAGGCGTTTTAATATCTGTAAAAGAAAATTTGTCATGATAAAAAGAGCTTGAACAAACCGGGCCTGTTTTTTCTGCAGTAATAATAAAACTCCAGAATGTTGATTGGGTATTGTCGAGAGAGAGGATCATGCCGCATTTTTCAGGAAGAGGCTGGAAGCCAAATCCTTGGAGCGATTCTATCAGTTTCTGAAATTGACTCGCAGTTGCAACGGTTCCTGATGGCAGAGTAATTATAAAATGACCACCGTGATTCATTACCCTGTTTGCTTCATAAAAAAATGTGTAAACATCCGGCTGTTCTTTCAAGTGATGACAGACAAGCCCCGCGATGACTGTATCGAATGATGTCGCATAAGGCCAGGTTTTAGTCATGTCTGCAACGGTATACTTGTGGTTTGTCGCGCCCAAGGAGTCCACAAGGCGTGCGGTTTTGACAATATCTGGAAAAAGATCGAACCCGTAGATACTGTCGAGTGATAAAACCCCGGCGCTTACTCCGATTGCGCAACCAGCATCGAGGATTCTTCCTTTGAAAATCTGCATGTCATCAAGAAAAGAATATAATGCCTCAGATGCGCACGCCTGATAGCCATAGCCCTGGTCTATTCCTTGGGTGAGGTAAAGGCGTGAATATTGAACACCGAGGCCTTTCTTGCGGGATAAAAGGGATAAAGCCTTTCTGGATGAAAGAACCTTGATATCGCCAATTATCCCTGAAAAACTTCGATTACGGTAATATTCAGGTACTTGTTCGGATAAAATTTTGGCAGCGTTTTCACATGCAGCGTACCATTCTCGGCGCCTGGTGTGTTCTTTTGATGTATTGAAGAAAAATGGCACGTCACATTCCGGCTGAAAGTTTTATAGCTGACGAATAACCCCGATAACCTTGCCGCCTATCCTGAAACCGGGATCGGTCTGCATTACCGTGAATGGTGTGTAGGAATCGTTTTCGGGTACAAGCCTGACAATGTTACCGTCTGAATAGATGCGTTTGACGGTTGCCTCGTTATCGATGATTGCCACGCCGATTTCACCCTGTTCCACAGACTGCTGAAGCCTGACGAGAACAAGATCGCCGTCGAATATGCCGACGTTGATCATGCTGTCGCCCTCGACCTTGAGCATGAAAACCTCATCGTTTGAACGATACATGTTTTTCATTGAGAAATGCTCATCAAGATTCTCGTCGGCAAGGATAGGCGCACCTGCGGCGATTCTTCCGAGAATAGGAACGCCATCGTTCATGCCTTTGATCTCAAGTGCGCGGGCACGGGATGAATCGCGTTTGATGTATCCTTTACGGGTCAGGGCCTTGATGTGGTTGTTGACACCATTTGGGGATTTGATGTCAAATTCTTTCTGGATTTCAGGAATAGTGGGGGGGTAGCCACGATCCATGGCAAATTCCTTGATAAAGGAAAGAATCGCGGCCTGACGATCGGTAAGATCCTTTGACATGCTATACTCCTGTCATTGCCAAAACGTGAAAAAATGGCATTTTGAAAGAGGATATATTTGTGTAATTCATTATACAAAGAATATATGTGTATTATATTATACTGTCAAGCGAAAAGTTGTTGTCGTTAAAGCGAATTTCAGCAAATTCAACATTTTGAGTCAAGGTTTCCAGGATATTTTAGTGGAAAAGGACGGGAAAATATTGTATGTTTCATTTTCGTGTTATATATTGAATTTCATTACGGGTGAATGTCATGAACAGGTTTTCTTTACATGGCAAAAAAGGCATTGTTACCGGCGCTTCGCGCGGTCTTGGTCTTGGTATGGCTGCGGGACTCGTGGAGGCTGGCGCCAGTATTGTTATTGCCGCCCGGAATGGCGAGCGACTTGAAGAAAATGCCAGATCACTCGCGGCAGACGGTTCGTCAGTAATTCCATGTCAGGTCGATGTCGCTGTTGACAACGATCTCGACCGTCTTGTAGATTTGACACTCGCATCTTTCGGATCAATTGATTTCCTGTTCTGCAATGCTGGTATAGTGTATAGAGATTCTTCAGAAATCCACTCGGTAGACAAATTTGATCAGGTCATGCGTGTCAATGTCAGGTCTGTGTTCCTTCTTGCACAGAAATGCGCGTCTGTGATGATTGAACAGGGAAGAGGCGGCTCTATAGTTTTGACGGAATCGGTTGTGACAGAACATGGAAGCAGAGCTGTTCCGGGGTATTCCGCTTCGAAAGGTGCACTCCATTCTCTCATGCATACCCTTGCAAATGACTGGGGAAAATATGGTATTCGGGTGAATGGTATAGCACCCGGTTTTTGTGATACGGACATGACAGAGGGCGTCAAAAATGCTCCTGAGCGATACGATTATCTGACAAGCCGTATGGCGCTCGGGCGATGGGGGACTCCCGATGATTTTGCGGGTCCTGCCGTATTTCTTGCCAGTGACGCTTCCTCATATGTGACCGGTACAACGCTATTTGTCGATGGCGGATTCCTGTCGATGTAATTTATTTGAAACTAGTCAGTGTAATTCATATTTCACTGTACAAAAATCTTTACGAACAGCGGAGGTTTGAACCATGAAAAAGTATGATGCCGCAACATTTGATTTCAGTGGGAAAGTGGTGCTTGTTACCGGTGCCGCTTCGGGCATATTCCAGGGTGTTGCTCAAGGATTCGGTGAGGCTGGTGCCGATGTCGCAATCGTCGATATGAACATGGCGGGTGCTGAGGAAACGAAAAAATCGATCGAGGCCATGGGACAGAAATCTGAAGTCTACAAATGCGATGTCTCGAATGTGCCAATGGTTGTCGAAACCGTTGAAAAAATCATCAAGGATTTCGGCAAGATCGATGTGCTTGTCAATGGTGCTGGTGTTCTCTTCCGTGCAAAATGCGAAGAGTACCCCGAAGAAAAATGGGATTTCGTGCTGAACGTGCAGGCAAAAGGCACATTCTTCATGTGTCGTGAGGTAGGACGTCATATGCTCGAGCGCGGAAGCGGAAAGATTGTCAACTGCTCCAGCATGCTTGCATGGACCGGTGGCTATCTCGTACCTTCCTATGCTGCGGCGAAAGCTGCAATTACCCAGTTCACAAAATCTCTCTGTAATGAGTGGTCCTCACGCGGCGTGAATGTCAATGCTATAGCTCCCGGTTATATTATCACTGATATCACACGCCCGATTCACGATGATCCCGAGCGTAACGCCACCATCATGGATCGTCTTCCTGTCGGTCGCTGGGGTGAGCCCGCAGATCTGGTAGGACCCGTTCTCTTCCTGTCGAGTGAAGCATCCGACTATATTCACGGTGCAATTCTGCCTGTCGATGGCGGTTTCCTTTCACGCTAATTCATCTTATTGTAACAATGACCGGCCGGAACGGTGTCAATCATCGTTCCGGCTTCTTTTAAGTGAAAATCGGGAGTGATGTAATGTCGCAAAACATATTACAATCGGCGATACGATGTGGCGTGTTCGAGCAGAATATTTCCCTCAAGCCTTTTATTGAGCGTGTCGAAGCTCAGTCCTGTGTGGTGCCGACATCGGTAGTCAAGGCAGGTGATCGTATTTTTATGATCTGCGAAAAGGGTGTCGATTCACACATGATTGTTTTCAGTACACATGAAAACTCACTTGATGTATTCAATGGCAGTGAGTCTATTTCGGAACATGAGGCCGGACTCGATTATTTTCTGCTCCAGTGCCCGCTTAACCATGCGAATGCAGCGGCACTTCGCGATGTGCTGCCCTGGACAGCACCATCTGTACTCGATTGTCGTGAGTCATTCGGCTTCGGTGACCGTATAGGTGCACCGGCACAGGCAACACCCTGGCATATCGAGTCGAGCCTTGCATATAATGTGACTCCCGTACTCGCACAGCAGTCAGTTCGGGAGAACACAAAGACTGGACGCAATTTCGAATCCGTTATGGACGATGCTACATGGTCAGTGCTTCGTTCGAAGTTTAAAAATCCCTGGGGAAGTGATGCCGATCATCTCAAGCTCATCGAGGATATTGAGGAGGCCGCGGAAGCTGGATTCACAATGTTTACACTCGATCCCTCGGATCTTATCGATAACGATGTCGACACGGATTCAGACGATGTCATTAAAGCGAAATTCGATAAACTGTTTGAAAAAGAGGCCGAGGCGAAAGATTATCTTGCCCGCTGTCTCAAATTCGATGGCGCTGATGAAGGCCTTGTGATAAAAGCCGGTGTCAAATACCTGGCAGCTGTACGTCATGCTGTCACAGCTTACCGGAAATTGGTCGAGATTAAGGGCGAGGGTAATTTCAATTTTGAAATGTCCATAGATGAAACCCTGACAGCGACATCGCCGCTCGATCACCGTATCATCGCAACAGAACTTCAGCGCGCCGAGGTCTCCCTGTTCAGTGTTGCGCCTCGTTTCGAGGGAGCGTTTGAAAAGGGTATCGATTACAAAGGCTCGGTGGATGGTTTCAAGAGAACACTCGAGGAACATGTCAAGGTGGCACGTGAGTGCGGCGGATACCGTCTCAGCCTTCATTCAGGCTCCGACAAGTTCAGTGTTTATCCCGCGTTTGGCGAGATAACGGATGGTTTCTTCCATGTCAAGACTGCCGGTACCTCATATCTTGAGGCGGTCAAGGTCATGGCGATGGATAAGCCTGATCTGTTCAGCGAGATTTTCAAACTGTCGTGGGACACATTTGAGGATAATGTTAAGTATTACGAGATATCGGCTGATATCGCCAATGTACCCGATCCTGAACGCATAGCTTCTATGGATGCGGTTGCCTTGATTACAGATAATCCGGATCTGCGCCAGGTTCTGCATATTGCATTCGGCATCGTCCTCGACAAGCACGGTACAGATTTGAAGTCTGCTCTCAAGACACATTATGATAGCTATCGCTCTTGTCTGACCGAACATCTTGGCAAACATCTTGCCCTTTTGACTGGCAAATGACATTTTGCACCATATAAAAAAGAAGGCGCTCGTTGGGGCGCCTTTTTTTTACATTATTTCCCGTATCCCCGGCATTTCTTTCCTCTTATCGGCATTTATTATCTGTCCCCGGACGGTATTGTTAGTCTCAAAAAGCACATTTCCATCCTGTTGGGATGTCTCTCAGGATATATATGTTAAAAATTGTAAAGCATTGTAATGCAATTGAATAAGTTTGATTGACATGATGTATTAGTGTGATGAAAAAGCCGCGTTTGTCAAAACTGGCATTATTTATGCTTCATGTTTCAACGGGTAATTATATAGTGCCTGCCGTTCAGGTTGGCAAAAATAAAAATGAATGAACAGGATTGTTAAAGTTTTCTGCTTTAAAGCCGATAAAAGTTATAGACAAGATGAAACGACAATTCACGACAAACAAAAAATCACAAACAGGAGGGCTTTGAAAGGAATTTCTTGGTCAAAGCGGGAAAGGATACCCGTTTCAATCCTCAACACCATTTCCAGGGAGGGAGAACGCCTATGGTTGTTGTAGTCCGGTGATTCAGGATGAATTGCCGAGTTTTACGTTTCTTTACTCTCGTAAACAACCGATGGCTTCTTGAAAACATGTGGTCGAATTCGATAACGAAAAGGGAAAAAGCGGGAAAACGTCCCGCGCATGATGTAATTCGCACATGTTTGTTCTTGCTTAAGTTCAAGGAGAAGAACAGATGAGATCACGTAATTTATTGATATTAACACTATTGCTTCTCGTCATTGGGGCAAGTCAGGCTTTCAGTCAGGCGACAATGTCTGTCACGCCTGCAAAGGTCCCAACGGGCGCCTATGTCAATGGCCCGGAGGGAACGGCGACTGCCGGTAATCCCGACGACAATTACTTCTTCCAGCAGATTAATTACTCACCGAGTAGAATTCATCAGTATGGTTCCTCTTTTACTGTTGATCTGCCCGCTGATATGACGCTGGCTGATATCAACAACGATGGTTCTATGATCAACGAAGTGTCGACAACCGGTGTCAACACATCCGGTACAGACGGCATGCCGAGATTTGCGACCATGGGTGTTGACGCAGCTTTCAACACTATAACTTTCTACCTTGGTAACGAGGTACTCACCAATGGCACGTTCGATGACGATTACGCCACTGGACCCTCGTGGACTGAAACCCCGGCCAGCGCAAATATCACATATGACAATGAAATTGTGACCGACGCTGACTTTGGTGTGGTTGATTTTGCAGCTGCTACAAATGATGACATCGTGCAGACTGGTGTTATCAATTCGCTGGCTTCCTATCGCGTTTCTTTCAAGATCACCAAGTTCACTGCCGGTACTATTGTACCAACTGTTGGTGGAACTGCCGGTGGTCTCGGTACTTACAACGCGGTCGGCACCTACACGGAGACAATTGTTGCCGGAACCGGCGAAGATTTTGTTATGAACGCGACCGGTTTCACTGGAACAATCGATGATATCACTTGTGTTGAGATCAGCGAGCCAAATGCTGTTGGCAATGCAGCACTGACTGTTGATACATCCCTGCGCACGCCAGCCTGGGCGTTCGGTGGTAACTGGCAGTGGAATGCCGGTGAAATCGATATGACAGGTGCCGGTGCCGGTGCTGCAACACTCCCGGGTGTTGTGGTCAACGGTGGTAACTATTTCCTGTCATTCACCTATACCAACGCAGCCAATACTGTTACTCCGAGTCTCGGTGGTACAGCCGGTCTGCCTCTGAGTATTGCAGGCCCTGTTGCCTATGGTGATATTATTCTTTCAGCAGGCACGGATCTCGTTTTCACGGCTGACGGCACAGGTAATGCTTCCCAGATCGATGATATCAAGCTCTATCGTCTGGATACGACCAACCTTGTTACCAATGGTACTTTCACTGGTGATGCTACCGGGTGGACAATGGGAACAGACTGGGCATACAATGCAAATGCTGCCCGTCATGTTACCGGTGCAATAGGCATACTCGAGCAGGATATCAGCGCCCTTCCCGGTGTTACCTACTACCTGAAGTATGAGGTGACAAACTTTACCGCCGGTACTTCAGTCACACCGTCTATCGGTGGCGCAGTTGGTGCTGCAGCTTCTGCTGTCGGTACTTACCTTGAAGTTCTTACCGCAACAACAACCGGTAACCTTCAGTTTACCGCAACCGCGGACTGTAACGAAGTCGATATCGACAATGTTGAAGTTTATGTTTCCTACAACACATTTGACAGCACCGATAACATGTACGCAATGTTCCCGGTCGAGACTGCGGAATCCCCCGCGGCTGGCACCAAGGAATATATTGTTGACTTTATCGATGCTACCGACAACGCCACTGACGACCTTACAACCGGCAGCGGCCCGACGATTACTTACGTTGCTCCCGGCCCGCTTGCTGTTGGCGAAGTCACTTTCACTGGCCGTATGACCGGTGACAATGATTCCACGCTTGCAGACGGTGAAATCTATCCGGCAGTCGGTAATGCAGCATTCAACGCTCTGCCCGATTACCTTGTTGATTCTGTTGGTAATACGCAGGTCGCGACAACACTGCCGACCGAAGTTACCGATAACTTTGACAATGCAGATGGCGATAACACCAACGATGTCGTCTTCCGTGTCTACGCATCGCAGGATTCAACTCTGTCGCATGTTGACGCTGATGACACCGGTGTTGTCCAGATGCTGACGCACACACCGTCCGCCCTTACCGTTAACGAAGGTCACACCGGCAACCAGGGCTTCACGGTCGCCAACCTTACCGAGGGTGAATGGTATTTCTATGTTGTCAGTTCCATTACCGGTGACTTCCCACTTGGCCGTTCCGGTAAAGTGACTGTCACGCATTGGCCACAGGTCGATGTTCTTGCATGGGATTACGATGCAAGTGCGACACTTGAGGCTGGTGATAGCAGCAACATGACAATTGACAGTGGTCTCTTCGTGGGTATCAACGGCGTAATTCTGCCGAGTGTTACTCCGACTGACAATGTTGATTTTTGGGTTGCTGTTGATGACTTTGATGATGACGCTACGGTCAACCTGTACTATTCGACCAACAGCTCATACACTGTCAGCGATGTCACTGTCAGCGGTGCTGACGGCAACGAGACTATTACCGGTCTCGGCACTTCCACGCTGATCGTTGCAGGCCTTAAAGAAAACAACGAGGACGGCAACGGATTCATCAAGTATAACTGGGAAAACAAGATTGCCAACCCGCTTCCCGCAGGTACCTATACTGTTTACGCTGTCGCCAACGACAAGAAAAACCAGTATGTCAAGCCTGTCATGGGTTACGACAATACCAACGATCCGACCTTCAGCGGCACCACGCAGTTGACGATTTCGGTCAAACATTCCCCGGACCTCGTTATCGACGCTCTTGCCGAGTATGATCTCGGTGTCGATAGCTTCCAGGGAGTTGCCGGAGCTGCCGATGTTACCATCGACCAGTCCCAGACCGATGTTGTTATGCTCAGCTGGGGTAAGAGCGGTATCGAGGGTGACAAGGATATCGATAATGCTTGTACCATCGAGTTCTATATCGATTACGACGACACCCCCGCCTTGACCGACTTTGGCGCTGATGATGTTACCGCCATCAGGACTGCTGCAGCTCTGGCTGCCGGCAATACCTCGACCGGTACACATAAGATCGTTGTCGACCTGCTCGAGGATCCCGAGGGTAAGGAAGACGCGTACTATGCATGGAACCTCAAGGAAGACTACCTGAATACCGGATGGTATCCTGCTGATGAATCTACAAATACCAACCGTTATGTCATCTATGGTGTCATTTCTGAAGGTTCGGGCGCTAGCCTGACAGAGCGTGTAGTCTGTCTTGGTATCTCCGGTGTATTTGATGACGGCGCCGCTGGTGCTGATGTCATTTCCTTCAACAACACCACACCGTATGTCAATGTTCATACGCCGCCTGTCAGCAATGCTGCTATGAACGCTAACGCCACCTATCGTATCGACTTCGACGTCATGGATATTGATTCCAACGCAGAAGTCGGTGTGTTCCTCGTCAAAGAAGATGCTGGCGAGAAAGTCGCCAATGGTGACTTTGATAATGGCGCTACCGGTTATGATTTCACGGCTGGCGATTGGAGCCTGACCGGTGGTTCTGCTTCACGGACAGCGAATGCTACCCGTTTGCTGGCCGAGTTCACTACTGCCAACATTGAGTATACCGTCACATTTGAAATTTCAGATATGACACAGGGTGAAATCACCGATGTCAGACTTGGCGACAGCACGAATGCCGCTAACGATCTGACAGGTGGCCCGTATACGGCAAACGGCGTTTATACCGAAACCATTACCTGTAACACTCCTGGTGGTGGCGCTGGTGTCGACGGCCTTGCATTCCTTCCTGATGCTGGTGCACTCTTCGATGGTAAGATTGACAACATCAGTGTTATGATTGGTGACGGCGAGTACTCTGAGGGTGCTTCCATGGTCACAATCGCCGATATCAGTGCAGATAACCTCGCTGATGGCGATGCATACGCTCTGACATCCACAGATGGTTCTCTCGCTAACGGCAGCTGGCTGACCGACAATACGGTGCAGTATTATGATGTTCAGCTTCGCGTTCCCGGTGCTGCTGCCGCTAAGTACACGGCAAACCTGTCGACTGGCAGCGCGGTCGCTCTTGCCGATGGCGATTACTACGTCTATGTCGGTGTCAACAATGACACTACAGCCAATCCTAACTTTGCCAATGGTACGCAGAAGCTCTATCGCGCACCTGGTATGCTCTCGATCACCGGTCTTGCGTCCGAGGTCCCGCAACGTAACCTGATGCTCGAGCCTAAGAACTTCGTCAGCACAATTGGCGATACCACGACTGTCTCGGTCCGTGCTTACTATCCGACAGATGTCGATATTATCGAACTGTTTGTCGCAGTTGACACGACTTACTTCGAGGTGGTTGACGCTTCTGCCACACCGTTCACCGATCCGACCGGCCAGGGCTACCTGATCGCAAACGAATCGACCATGAGCGGTACCAATTACCAGCTGCACGCCACCATCTTCAACGATGGCGATGACATTGGTCTTGGCACAACCGGATTCGGTGATCTGATCGCCACATTCCAGGTTGTTGGTAAAGGCACGTCCAGTGATATCGGGACAAGCTCTAAGATTAGTGTTATAGATAATATGACCAAGTTCTTTAACAACGGTGTCGAGCAGACAATCGATGGCTCGAATGTCACATCCAATGTCCAGCCTCGCGGCAGCATTCATGGTACACTGGCATTTGAAGGCCGTGTCTCCGCTGAATACGTCGTTACTTTCGATCTGCGTGAGCGCGGTTCGTATGAACAGCTCGATGACGCAGTGTTTATCGCTGCCAACGACGGCTTCGTACACTCGACCCAGACCATTGGTCTCGATGCAGGTGACTATGCTGCCAGTGGCATCCAGTACAAACTGAATGCTGATGGTGACTTCAAACTCACGAACGTCCCGACCGGTGAGTGGGATCTCGTTGTCAAGTACGACCGTTATCTCGCAAAACTTGCCAGCGTTGCAGTTACGCCTGGCGACCATGAACTTTCCTATGACTTTGGTGAGCTCCTTGGCGGCGACGCATACGGTTATTCCGACGAGAACAGCGACGTTTATCCTAACAACGTTATCGACCAGGATGATATCGACCGCATTGAAACCGCGTTCGCTACCACCTCCTCCGATGCCAAGTGGGATACCGAAGTTGATTCATCGACCGGTGGCAAGTATAACTACAAGTGGGCTGACATCAACGAAAACAACGTTGTCGACATCGATGACTTGTCTCTCGCAACAGGTAACTTCGATACCGCCACCGGCGCTGTTTCCGGTGCCCAGCCTGTCTTCGCAAAAGCTGCCGAGATGCCCATGATCTCAAATCTCGATGCTACATTCGAGATCGTTAACCTTCCTGATATGATGAAGGCTGGTGAGAGATACACAGCACAGGTTATCGTGCGCAATGCCGCTGATATCAGCGCGTATGACCTGACTCTTGGCTACAGCAGCGCTATTTCGGTCAATGACATTGTCAAGGGCAGCTTCATCAGTGAAGAGTCCCATTCCTTCCCGATCTTTGAAGATGGCATCGCCAGACTTGAAAACTCAGTCTATGGCGCATACAGCTTCAAGGGTGACGGTGTCCTGGCTGAAGTCAGCTTCACGTCCAATCGTGACGGTGCTTTCACATCCGATATGCTCGCTATCACGGGCCTGAGGGTTGTTGGAAGCTCCATGATCGGTGAAGACATCGTTATCAGCGATGCTGTCAGTGTCGATGCGGTTCCCACGGAGTTCACGCTGAAACAGAACTTCCCGAACCCGTTCAACCCGACCACGACAATCGCTTACAGTATCCCGAGCAAGAGCAATGTCGAGCTGAAGATCTATGATGTCCTCGGCCGCCACATTGCCACGCTGAATTCCGGTATCCAGGAAGCCGGTAACTACTCGATCGTCTGGAACGCACGTGACGACAGTGGTAACATGGTCTCCAACGGTATGTACTTCTATACCATCACTGCCGGACAGTACAAAGACTCCAGGAGAATGCTCTTCCTCAAGTAAGACGCATACTCAGGCAGTTTACGAAAGGGCCCGGATTTTCCGGGCCCTTTTTTTGTAGGAATGGTGCAGATTAATAATTGTCAAATTTTAAAAAGATACATATTTTATTCTTAATGTATTAAGGTAAAACGCCGATAGAGATAATATGAGCTCTCTGGAAAAAACTGCAATTTCCGGGAGGAAAATCTTTCCCCCAATGTATCTTTATCCCGCCTATATGCCTGAAAAAATGGCGAAAACGCCCGAGTTGCGCAACTGGCACGTTGTTTGCTATTTATTACAGCGTTAAACCAGTTGAACGTCAGATGGAGTACTCGATGAACCGAAAATTCAGTTGTATCTTATATGCTTTCTGTTTAGTCGTATTGGCCGTATCTGCGGTGATTGCCCACGCCGATGTTGAGGGGACAGTGCGCGGTGATGTGGATATGTATCTCTACAGGTCGGGCACAGGGACCTCGACAGGAGGCATGAGTGATATACAGGTTACTATTGGCGATACTCTTTCCATTGATGTTTTCCTGAGAAATCCCAAACAAGTCCAGCTTACACAGTTATCGTTATATTTCACCGTTGACGACAGTTATTTCAAGATTGTTGAGCAGAGAGTTTACGATGACGGAAATTTCGCGCCATTCATACAGGGTGAATACTTTAGGTCGGTGTCGGGAACAACATATCCGACAATTGGAAATTATTCTTCCGGCGACAAAACCGCCGCATATGATAACGGCGAGGCCGGCTGGCAGATGAATTACATTGAAAGTACGGCATATTCCTCAGGTCAAGCTAAGCCGTCATCAAATCTCCGATATGGCGTGGCCTGTACATTCAAGCTTGTCGCCATAGGGCTTTGCGAGAATTCCATCATTACTCTCGATGACGATCATCCGAACCGTTTCGCGCGTTACAATGTCCTCGAGGCAGCAGACAGCTATTATTTCAGAAACTATCAGTCATGTTCAATCACCGTATCGGGTATCGAAATTGATCCGCCGCTCGAGGACATGTTCCTGGCTCCCGGCACACAGGACAGCACACTTGACCTCGACAATCATATTGGAATATCATCTATCCCTGACAGCCTTTTTACATGGAATTATTCGGGCAACAATCACATAGGTGTCAGCATCGATCAGGTGAAACATGTTGTTACATTTACCGCGCCACCCACGTTCAAGGGCTATGAAGATATCACATTTTCTGTCAGCGGCGGCGGTGTCGCGCCAAGTTCGGATGTCATGCGCGTAACAGTCGATTCTCCGCCGACTTTTGTGCTAAGCGCATTGCCTGATACTCTGTATATCGCAGAAGATGTCAGAACTTCAGTGTTCAAGCTCGATGATGTTGTCAGCGACGCGGATAACACGCTGTCCGAACTCGAATTCGATATTTTACCTGGAAGTAATCTCAGTTATGAAAATGTATCAAATGAGATATTTTTAACCGGTGACGAGAATTATTACGGCAACAGCAGTTTGACAATAAGAGTGAGTGATCCATATGAAATGACCGCTTCGATCACGCTTCCCGTGCTTGTGACTCCGGTCAACGATGCGCCGGTGATCTCTGTACTGCCTGCAGTGGTGATTGAACGAAACGATTACAAGACTATTGATTTAAGTGAATATATAAGTGATCCGGATGACACGGATTTGACGCTGAGCTGGGCTGAGTCGGAAAACATTGACCTCCAGACATCAGGCTTGAATTTGACAGTCAAGAGCGCTGAAGGTTATATCGGCACTGAGGTGATCGACTTGATAGTGAGCGATCCGTCAAATCTTTCAGACACTGGCAAGCTTAGTGTCGAGATCACACGCGCAACGAAAAAGCCGGTTTGGACTGCTTTGCCGAAAATTGGCCTGGCCCAGGGAACCGCGGATTCTTCTCTTGTCCTTTGGGACTATGTCTCAGATCCCGATGATGATGATAGCCTCTTGACTTTCGAAATAACCGGTGCAGACAATATAGATTTCTGGGAAGTCAATCCTCATAATGGTAAGCTATTATTGCTTGATCTCAATAACAGGACTGGCTGGGACCGTCTTACGATAACAGCGGTCGATCCTGACGGCAACATGGCCACAACGCAGACGATCGCTTTTGTCGCTCCATCGGACGGTACTCCTATTGTTGGCGGTATCCCCGACACAACAATGGTTGCGGGAACCCAGACTGCCTGGATTGACCTTGACGACTACTATTTCGATATCGACAACACGGACAGTGATATGGATTGGACATGGTCACGTTCCGCTGATGCTGACAGTTCGGCGACATTGTACATCGATCCGGCAAGCCGTGTTGTGACACTTAGAAGTATCAGTGAAGAGTCCTCTGGCCTTAACAAGATTATTTTTACGGTAACTGACCCTACACGCAAGTCTGCCGACGATGTATGCAATATTACTGTGCTGGCCGATCTTGCACGTCCTGTTTTGAATCTTCCGGCAAAAGTCGGTTTCATCGCCGGTGAAAGTACAACTCTCGATCTGAACAGTTATGTTGATGATTCCATGTATGATGACGATCAGCTTGCCTGGTTCTGGTCAATGAACCAGAACGCGACTATCGAGTATGAGAGCCAGGCAGCGGCAAAGAGCACATCAGTGGAAAAAACGCTGGCAACAAAAAATATTGTTTTTTCCGGCCCGTCATCATGGATAGGGTGGGAGAAGGCCGCATTCACAGTCACAAACCCTCTTGGTGGTGCCGCATCCGACACGTTGACTGTTTTCAGTGTTTCCGCCGACGGAACACCAGTTGCCGGTGGTTTGAATACTATCAGCCTTACTGCAGGTGAGTGTGTCAATGTCAATCTCGATGATTACTTTTTCGATGCCGACAGTCCCGATTATGCAGTGCAATGGACAGTCAGCGGTAATGACAGTATCAGCGTGAGTATCGATCCGGTTACGCATCTCGCCCAGGTCTGCGCACACTCGGAAACCTGGCAGGGACAGGAGACACTGACCTTTACGGTTACGGACAGCGACAACAAGAGCGATTCATTTGATACCGTTGTGATTGTCTCGGGAGCTGTCATGCGTGATGTTTTGCGCGCCAGACTTTTCCGGAACCCAATGCAGGAAGATTATATCGATATATTTGTATCCTCAACACTCACACTCACAGGTATACCCGTTTTGTCAGTCGAAGCGGGTGAGGATACCAGTGCCGTTTCGGTAGCGTCCGTTTCGGACGGTTTTTATGAGGGACGATATCTCCTTCCATACGGGCTTGGAAAAAGTTCGACAGGCACAGCTGATATTATTATGAAAGGCGTTACCGATGAAGGGCTGGCTGTTCAGGACAGCACGAGATTTGCCTATGGCCGTGGAGGGGCAAAAGCTGCCCGGTTGGTCCTCGGAGATATGACACTTGATATCGCTGCAGGTTCACTACCCGACGCAATGCTGATAACCATAATTGAAGACTCGGATGGCGATGCAGCCTATAAGGCAGCTCCGGGAGGAATCGAGATAGGTGGAGAACGCTACAGTATCGCGCCTGTTTCAATGCAGCCTGACAAAGCAATGTGCATATCCTGGAATGGTCTTGATGAGGTTACCGGCGCAGGAATATATGTAGCCTCTGAGGGTGGATGGCTATTTGCCGGATCAGACCGTGCCGACGATTCTGTATCGGCCATGATAGAAAAGAGTGGAACATACGCTCTTGGCTATGACTTGATCAGCCCGACTATCGAAAATATCGCTGAAGACGATAATGGAATTCTGGTTACGCTCGCAGATAATGGCTGTGGTATAGACCCGTCCTCGCTGATGATCACATGTAATGGTGACGAGACAACATTTAGTTATTCGGAGGATACGGCAAGGCTGACAATCGATGCTGACGAGTTGCCGCTGACAGGTCCGGCTGTGCTTATGCTGACTGTCAGTGACAGGTCCGGCAACACGCTTGTAAGCAATATTGAGAGTTCTCGAACAACAAGACCCGGAGTACTCAGAATCATGCAGAACAGCCCGAACCCCTTCAATCCGGCAACTGAAATTACATTCGATATCAGTTCAGACGGCATGGTACAGGTTGAGGTTTACGATCTTCTCGGCCGGAAAGTAAGGACATTGAGCGAGGGGCTTCGCAGTGCCGGAAATCATGCAGTAGTCTGGAATGCGGACGATGACGGCGGCCGGACTGTTTCAAGCGGTGTGTATATCTACCGGATCATTTATGCAGGCAAGGCCAGAACCGGAAAAATGACCTTTATTCGATAGGAGCGAAAACGTGAAAAGATTTAATTTTGTTATCATAGTGACGCTCCTTGTCCTTGCCGGATGTGGCGGCGGTATTTTGAGCGAAAAAGTGGCAGATTACGACAGCCTCATAGAATCCGGTTGGGAACGTTATAACCAGATGGAATACGATGCGGCCTATCAACTCTTTATTTCGGCACGGAAACAGGATGCAGCGCAGCCTGATGCGTATATCGGCTCCGGCTGGGCTCTTCTGAGACGTCAGCATCCCGACAGCGCCATAGTACTTTTCAAGGCGGCATTCAACTATGCAGAAAGCCTTGCCGACACAGTTGATACTATTACCGGACTTTCAGGATCATATCTCGCGCGCGGCGATAACGCGAAAGTTATTGATCTCTTTAAAAAATATGAAATTGAAAGCAGTTCATACGATACAGTATTTCCGCTGACGGAACATGATTTTCTGCTTGATGAAACCGATCTCATCCTGGTTCAGTCGATGGCATGTTACCGGCTTGGATACTATTCTGCGACGGAAAAGGCGGATCCTGACAATGCGCTCTATCATATAAACCGTGTCTTGTTCGATCCGATCAACTATACCGATCCGGAAACATTGATGACAGCTATCACGGATTTTGAGGATGAGCGCAAGGGAGAATTCTGATAATGAAACGCATGATATTTTTAATAGCGATTGTTGCGGTGCTGATCTTGAATGCCGCTGTTTCGACTGCAGAGGTTGAGGTTGGACTGATGCGGACACAGCCGGTCGGTTCTCCCAAGAAAGGAACTCTCTGGCTCTCCTCATCGTCAAATTTTGCCTCGATTCAGACAAGCTCGTTTCTGAAAAACACATATGGTGTCACCGACTCCCGTATCTCGAGCAGCATGAATTACGGTCTCGTCGGAATCACCGACTGGTTTGCGCTGAGTGCCCGTTTCCCGTTCTACGCCGATATGTTCAAGCAGGGGAGCAGAGGCGGCGAGAAAACTGGCGCAGGTGATGTTGGTGCAGGTTTCCGACTGACATGGCTGCCGGACAGGTATCATGTCCGCGGTATTTCCTTCGGTCTTTCTGCGACAATTCCGGAACGTCTCGGTTATGGTGGCGAACCACTTGGTTTCAGGAATTTTTCGAGCGGCGAGCTTTCATACAGCGCGGAGGCCTCTGTTGCTTTCGAACCGAAATTTGTCAGGCCCTATCTCTCGGTCGCATATACCCGTTTCCACAATGCGCCGAACTCACCGAAACTGTCCGGCGATGCATTCTATGAGAGTTCATACGGTCTCATCGGTATCGGAGCTACTGGTTCCGATGGATATTCCAATACTATTTTCCAGGATCAAGCCACGGTGTATGGCGGTTTCGAGATTCCGATCAAGTCATATCTTTCAGGGATAATTGAGGGTGGCGCCGCGTTCTTCACAGAAAAACCAACGCGTTCTTCGATTGTCAGCATTGCTCCCGGTTTCCGTTTTGGCCGTCAGTCAGGGATTAATGCGAGTATCGGTATGGATTTCAGGATCAACGGCGCTATTCCCGAGAGAGCTTATCTTTTCCGCCTGACTGTGCCGTTCATCAGCCCGACAAGGCTCATTCGCAAGCCGGCGGTAATTGTCGAAGAGGAACCCATGCCGAAAGAGATGGTTCGCTCGAGGAACTCTCTTGTCGCTGTCAACGATTTTGAGAAGAGCGATCAGAAATTCCTTTATGAGAGAGACCTTAAAGAGGCGTTTCGTTCCGAATTGAGCTCGATGGGCATCATGGACCTTATCAGCGACAGTAAAGTTGAGCGTGCCTACAAACGGGCTGATATTGTGCCGCTAAAAGACTCGCCCGAACGTTTCGGTATTAGACTCGGCGCAAATTATGTTATAAACACAGACATAAACGAGTATACGATTACACGTGAAAAAGGCTTCAACATACCTTTTGTCGTCGGATTTCCCAAAACGACTTTTATACTCAAGGCGCGGGCTTCTGTAACGGACCTTGTTAAAGGCCAAACGCGCGATCTTGGTGTTATTACCGCGACTCTTTACAAATCGCGCGGTGTTCGCATGTTCCCGATCGGCGAATCGGGAGATATTGTATATCTTTCCGCACCGGAACGAACGCAGATGGAGAAAGAGATTGTCAATCTCTGGGTGCACCAGTTCAATGAGTTGATCCTGAATAACATCGATATGTTCAGTTGGGAGCCGAAGCGGACTGAAATCCATGGCGACGAGGAAAACGAGGGCTGATTTGTTTCAGCTGACGATCAACGGGCGATAATTAAATTGTCATTGCGTTCATTCATCCGAATAAACGGCAAGACCATTTACCGTGCCTATCCATATGTCTCCGGCAGTATCTTCCGCAAGCGAAAGAACGTAGTTATGCGGGAGGCTGTTACTGTCATCTATAATTTCGGCTGATCCGTTGTCAAAACGCATAATTCCGAGCTGTGTTCCCACCCAAATCCTGTTTTTGCCATCCACAAGAAGTGCATTGATCAGGTTTTCTCCAAAGAAATCATCGTCGAATATATCCGTGCGCTTCTCACTGTCAAATATCGAGACGCCTTTATTGTAGATTCCCAGTACAAGGCAGCCTTTATTGTCGACAGCACAGGCGCTTACGGATTCTCCGCGAAATTCGGGTATCTGGGTGACAGTATTGCCATTGTAATACAAAACACCGCCGCGTTTTCCAATCCAAAGATTCTCATCAACGCATGTAAGGCCGGTTACGTTACGGTATTCAAGATTGTCCGACATACTGAAACTTTCCCAGGCAACACCGTTGAACAGAGAAAAGCCTCCCTGGCAGCCATAGGCAAGTCTTCCGTTTCCTGCAATCGTTAGTACGGCCCCTGTATCGATGCCATAATACAGTTCAGACGGCGTGAGCGCAACACTCCATTCATTGTGACGGTTGATGATTATCCTGTCTCGGAGTGCAAAAAATGCGGTGCCGGAATCAGACACTATACAACTCTGGACAATCTCATTGGGCGTTATTAATGTTTTTGTGCCAGTGTCAACCCAGTGACCACCGTGGATGCAGTTGATATGACCCGGAGAACAAACCCAGACGGAGGAATCAGGTGCGGAAGCGATGGCGGTAATGACCGGTTTGCCGTCAATGAGCCCGGAAAGAGGAATGGCGTGTATTTCACATCTGGCATTGTCCGGTAAAAGTATTAGAAAAAAGATTAGTGTAAATATAGAAAGCAGACTATTTACTGGCTGATATTTTGTCACTCGTATTATGCCTCGAATTTCTGATTATTCAGGAATATTTCAGCATCTTCTATTGTGAAAAATACAAATCTGACCAATTCTATGGTTTCATTACGGGCAAGATATGCTTTGACTGTCGATGAGGCTATGCCCGCTGCCCGTTTTTTCGGAAATTTGTAAACGCCGGTAGAGATACCTGGAAATCCTATACTCGTGCATTTGTGTGCTGTCGCTTCTTTGAGCGAATTGTAGTAGCAATCGCTTAAAAGATCATCCTCGCCAATTGATCCTCCCGACCAAACCGGTCCGACAGTATGAATGACGTAACGGGCTTTGAGACGACCTGCAGTTGTGGTAACCGCCATGCCGGTTGGTAGCCCGTCGTGAAATTTGTCGCGGCGATAAGCCTTGCATTCTTCGAGTATTTCAGGACCACCGGCACGATGAATTGCGCCATCAACACCTCCGCCGCCCAGGAGAGATGAATTGGCTGCATTGACTATGGCGTCCAAATCTTCACGTGTGATATTGCCGACAACAACTTCGATACGACCATCCATAAATTGTTTCATCGGTGAATCCTCTTTGAAATATCGAATTTAAATTGTGTATAAGAAATATAGCACGGATTCCGGCACTGGCAATCTTCTTTTTAAGATTACTGAAAGACATCGCATTTTGTTAAAACATTTGTCTCAACGACGGGTATGATATATATTTCGAAACATTTAAAGACACAAACCTTAGTAATGGATATTATCAATGCCGGTTCAGTTCGGATTTGGATATGGCCTTTCACACTATGTGAAACGCCTTCTTATTATCAATGTCGCTATTTTTCTGTTTACTTCGATTTTCTACAGTCTCGGTAATTATGTGAATTTCTACCTCGGACTCGTGCCTGCACTTGTCAACCGCGGCATGGTCTGGCAGTTTTTCACATATATGTTCCTTCATGCCGGTCTCGGGCATATTCTTTTCAATATGTTTATTCTCTGGATGTTCGGAACAGAACTGGAATATAACTGGGGCTCGAAAGATTTTCTGATATTCTATCTCACTTGTGGAGTTGGTGGCGGCGTCCTTGTATGGCTGACATCGTTTGTCGGCTTTTCTCCGAATGCTGTGCCGACTATCGGTGCTTCCGGTGCATTATTCGGCCTTCTTGTTGCTTATGGCATGATGTGGCCAGACCGTCCGATATATTTTTGGGGCATTTTCCCCATGAAAGCCCTTCACCTTGTCATTATTCTCGGTGGAATAGACCTTTATAACGGTATCATGCACTCTGGTGGTAATGTTGCCGTTTTTGCACATGTCGGTGGCGGTCTTACAGGTTTCCTGTATCTGAAATTCGGCTGGCGCCTGACTGTCTATTTCGAGTCTTTCCTCAATCGTATGAAACGCCGACGTTTCACCGTTATCGAGGGTGGCGCTGGTGGCGCGCAGAACAGGACGAGGAGCCGGTCGGACGATGAGGATTCAGGGCACCCGGATTTCGATGCTGAGGTCGACCGCATTCTTGACAAAATTGCCCGTGAGGGTATGGAGAGCCTCACTCCACGTGAGAAAAACATTCTCGATAAAGCCTCGAATCGTCGTAAACGCTGACAGAAGTGATATCGATGAAGGAGTGTTGGAAAATATGAAAAAATCAATAATGATAGTGACTATTTTATGTGTCGTTTCTTTGGCATGGGCAGAGGGAGAGCTTGAGAGTATCCGAGATTACTGGATGGCAGACCTCGAGCCTTTCGAGTCGGAGCGGTTCATCTCTCCGGAAAAATGCGCAGAGTGCCATGAGGAGATTTTCTCCATGTGGGATGGCTCGTTGCACTCAAAATCATTTGAGGACCCACTCTTTGTTTCAGCGTCGAAACTGTTTGTCGGTAACGCTGTCCACCCTGGCGAGAAAGAGGATGCTGAACACTGTGTTGCCTGCCATAATCCCATTGCGTACCGTTCAGGAGAAATCAAGGGTTCTTCAGGAGATTATTCCAACGTTGGCGATGTAACAAAATGGTCTCTATCATGCGACCTCTGCCACAGCATAAACGAGGTCGTGATGTTGAAAAACGCTCTGTTCAATACTGATCCCGGAGAGGGAGAGGACGATCCCGGTATCAAGCGTGGTCCCAGGGATGATGCGATGGCGATGTTCCATGAGAGCGAGTATTCGGATATCCATACGAGTTCCGATGTCTGCGGCACTTGTCACAATGTTACTCATCTCTGGTACATGACAAAACTTGAGGGCACATACGACGAATGGTATAACAGCCCTTACAATTCGCCTGACAAGTCGCAGGTTGTGACCTGTCAGGACTGCCATATGCGCCAGGCTCCAGGGAATCCCTCGACTGGAATGACCGAGCGTCCCGACTATCCCGGCAGTTCTGCGGATATGGGAGAAGAACGTCCTCATATCTGGCGTCATTTTGTGGCCGGGGCCAATGCTTTCACTCCTGGCCTTGTCGGTCATCCCGAGCGGAGTGAACTGGCAGTTGAACGCCTTCAGAACGCCGCGGTTCTTGAGATCAGCGGACAGTTGTCCTCACAAAAAGACTATGTCTCATGCAGTGTGCGAGTGAGGAATAAGGGGGCAGGCCATATGCTTCCTACTGGTGTTACCGAATTTAGGCAGATGTGGCTCGAGCTCACCGTTTCCGATAAAAATGGCAAGACTGTCTATCAGAACGGTGGTCTTGACAGCAAATCGGTGTTGCGTGAAGATACGAGGATTTTCCAGACAGTTTTCGGTAATCCTGAAGGGGAGCCGACAGTTAATGTTTCCGAAGCGGCGATGATGCTCACAGACCGCCGTATTCCGCCGAAAGGATACTGTGACGAGCTTTATCGATTTGGCAAGAATGTAAAAGGGCCTTTGGCTGTCAAGGCAGAGTTGAAGTACCGTTCAATGGCGCCGTCACTCGTTGAGCTTCTGCTCAAAGAAAAGCACAAAATCCCGGTTGTCACAATGGCGACGGTGGAAACTGTGCTTAAATAATTGCCAATGGGGAATGGTGTCACTGTTCCGCAAAATAGATAAGTGTGGCAACAAAAACAGCAAGAGTTGCCAGCATCAATTTTATACTGCGGGTATCGAATGTACTTCTTTCGAATGCACGGACAAAATTATCGCCGTTGTTGGTTTTTATAAGATCATTTTCTGAGAGAATGTCTGAAGTTTTATGTGTTGCCAGTTTTGAAAGGCTGATTTCTCCATCTTGCCCGGTGATTTCTATATGAACGGACAGGACAGCGTTACGTATACAGCCATT
This sequence comes from Candidatus Latescibacterota bacterium, assembly GCA_963668435.2. Taxonomy (GTDB): domain Bacteria; phylum Latescibacterota; class Latescibacteria; order Latescibacterales; family Latescibacteraceae. The sequence continues at coordinate 73,612 of CAXXSC010000008.1, read as the reverse complement.
GTTTGTGTTTCTGATCATAACTTCGGCACGGGGGACACGCACAGACACTATATGATCTGCGGAATTTCTGCTGTCGACAATCGTGTTTGTACCATTACAGAGTAAGGCCTCAATTTTTTTTCGTGGCGCTGGTCTCAACAAGTGAGTGCCGCCATAACTCACGTAGAGTTTACGGTTCGGAGATAAATCGAAGCCGTCAAGAATTTCCGTAGACGCATCGACCAGCAGCGATGTGAGAATTTCGCAGTCAGATTCCGGATCTTGGCTTTCGGCTGTTGATATTCCTGACACCAGTAAAATGATGGCTATGCTGAATAAAGTAAGTATTGATTTCATGAGTATCTAAAATACGCAGGAAGTTCCGTGTATTCAACAGGAAAGCTGAAAAAAGTGACATTATGCTTATAAATTAGTATATTGTCATGGTTTTACGGGAAAACGGCGGTTCAAAGCCTGCCTGCAGGTGGAAGGCAGGCTGGAGGTGTCAATGGCCATTCTGATTACAATCGCGATCCTTTTCATGTTATTGTCGCTGTGTATTCTCGTGATGCCTCTCAAGTTGTTTTTTCGCGGTGCGGGCGGAACAAACGGTGATTTGCAGGGCGAAGGTGAATTCCATTTCCTTAATGGTGCCGCTGGATTAGGTTACAGTTATCGCGAAAACATCCATCTCGCATCGTTATATTTTTTGGGGAAACGTCTTTTCCGTCTAGATGTAACACGTTTTGCCGGAACAAAAAAAGCAAAGAAAAAGAAAGAAAAAAAATCAGCCAGCGTTGAAAGTGCTGAGCCCGAAGTCAAAGAACAACGCGGTGCAAAACTTAAAAAAATCCTGCAAAACAGCCGTGAGTATCTCGCTTGGGCAAAACAGTCCATTGATGTTATTCGGGAAATTATCAGGTTTGACCTCGTTATAGTACATCTGACTCTGGGATTGGGTAATCCGGCGCTGACAGGATTGGTGACCGGTTTTATATATGCATTCAACGAGCTTATTCCACCACGTTTTGTAATAACACCGTCTTTTGATTTTACTCGCGAGATTGTGCGTGGCGACTGTAAAGTCCGGGTAAAAATTTCACTCTGGGCTTTCTGGAAAAACCTTTTCGTATACGGACCGATAATATTCAAGGAATACAGGAAACGCAAATCTGTCCATCATGAAGCGCTGACACAGGAGGCTTGACAATGGAAATCACCGATGTGGTAAAAGTCGTAATGGAACAGATCAAGGAGACAGTGCGGTCTGAAACAGTTGTCGGAGCGCCGGTGCAGGCGGAAGAGTCGGTTATTGTTCCGGTTTCCCGTGTTTCTTTCGGTTTTGGCGCAGGCGGCGCAAATACTGATTCGGATGATAAAGGCAGCGGTGTTGGTACCGGCGGCGGCGCAACTGTTGAGCCGGTGGCCTTCGTTGTCGTTTCAAAAGGCAAGGCACAACTTCTGCCGCTTAAGAGCAGAGAGGCGACACTCTCGCGACTGATCGATCTCGTTCCTTCGGTTCTCGATTTCATGAAAGGTGTGAAAACATCTGACAAGCCTGGAAAAAACGAAGAGGCCGCTGTCGAAGAGACTGAGGAAACCACAGAAACAAAAGAAAAGAAATAACGGACCAATATGAAAAAAGTGGCATTTCAGGGCGAGTATGGCGCATACAGCGAACTCGCGACGTATGAATTTTTCGGTTGTGATGTTAAGGTTCTTCCGCAGCCGAGTTTCAAGAATATATTCGAGGCTGTTGCGACAGGTGAGGCCGACCACGGAATCATTCCGATCGAAAACTCCCTTGCAGGCAGTATACACGAGAATTATGACCTTTTGCTTGAACACAATCTTGTGATAACAGGTGAGCTCAAGCTTCGTATTGTTCACAATCTTCTTGCGAACAAAGGGGCGAAGATCGAGGACATACGAAAAGTCTATTCTCATCCACAGGGATTATCACAGTGCAAAGATTATCTCAACAGTCTCGACAATCTCGAGCTTGTGAGTGTTTATGATACCGCAGGTGCCGCACAGCGTATCAGCCAAACCGGTCGAATCGATGAGTCTGCCATAGCGAGTGAACAGGCGGCCCGTGATTATGGTCTTGAGATCCTTGCTAACGGCATTGAGTCAAACCATCTCAATTTTACACGTTTTCTTGTGCTCTCGAATGAGCTGCAGGATGAGGTGGAGGACTCAAAAACATCTATTGTCTTTTCGGCAAAGAACATTCCCGGCGCACTTTTCAAGAGCCTGAGTGTTTTTGCCTTGAGAGACATTGATCTCTACAAAATCGAGTCACGCCCTATTCCCGGATCGCCATGGGTTTACATGTTCTATCTCGATTTCGACGGTGATATCAGAAACGAAAAATCACGACGGGCAATTGGTCATCTCGAAGAAATTGCTAGTTTCCTCAAGATTCTCGGTTCCTACAAAAAGGGCGGCGAAGTTACAAGTACGATTCAAGGACGGTCGGAATAACGTTACCGTTACAGTTTTTCATGCACTACCAGTCAGGCTGTCATCATCAGTCGGAATCATACCTGATCCTCAGGATAGAATGATATTCACATGACAATACTCATCATACGTTTCAGTTCTCTCGGTGATATCGTACTCACTACATCCGTGGTCGAGGCGCTGTCGCGCAGTCATCCTGATGCCGAGATTCATTTTCTGACAAAAGAACAGTATGCTCCGCTTTTTCAGGCTGACAAACGTATTGCACGTGTTATTACTCTCGGAAGAAAAGAGACAGTTGCCGGACTCCGGCGACGTTTGGACGCGTATTCGTACGATGTGATTCTCGACCTTCATTCTTCGATCAGAAGTCGTCTTATCGCCACAAAACTGAAAGCTTTTCAAAAGCTGTGCATCAAGAAAAATGCTATTCAACGCCGTCTGATGGTTTTGTCTCGAGGCCGCTACCGTGTCAATTTGGATGTTCTTGGAAACATGCTTGACACCGTGCGGCCGTTTGGTGTCGAGGAGCGAGTCTATCCCCGCCTTCTACCGAACACGACCGAAATTGAAAAACTGAAAGCTCAGCTGCCTGATGAGGGAGAGGCATTAGTCGGTATTGCACCGGGAGCCCGTCATGCAATGAAACGCTGGTATGCGGAATCGTATGCCCGTCTTGCTGATGAACTTCATGTTTCAGGACGTATACCCGTTTTTATTGGCGACAAAAATGACAGTGCATTCATTGACGAGATTCGCGGAAATATGAAAGCTGACAGCCTGTCTTTTGCTGGAGCTCTCGATCTTGCATCGACAGTGTCCCTTATCTCCCTAATGGCTGCTGTTGTTACCAATGATAGTGGGCCCATGCATATTGCCGGTGCGCTGAATGTGCCATTTGCCGCGGTTTTCGGTCCGACACATCCCGATCTCGGTTTCGCACCGGGTTATCCGGGATCCATCGTTCTTCACGCGAATATTCCCTGTAGCCCTTGTAGTATTCACGGCGAAAAGCCCTGCCGTATGAAAACACGTCTGTGTATGGATGGTATTAATTGGCGGAATGTATATGATACTATCATCCGTTTGACCTCCACAGACATGACAAGTAAATGATATACTTATAACCGTATAGTATCCGCCATTTCAGAAAGAACAAACGACACCGTGACCTCCGCCGACACTTTTGTCTGTATCGACCTTGAAACAACCGGCCTCGATCCTCAATTAAACGAGATTATCGAGATTGGCGCTGTGCGTGTTGTTGATGGTGTTGTAAAAGGCGAATTTTCAGAGTTGGTCAAGCCCGAACGTTCCATTCCGGAGTTTATAACCCGGTTGACAGGTATCAGTGACCGCGATGTCAGAAATGCCTCTTCCATCCGCGAGGTGATGCCCCGTTTCTTGGATTTCATAAAAGATTACCGCATTTTAGGACAGAATGTCGGTTTTGATATTTCTTTTGTTCGTCGTTTTGCCGGTATAGCTTCAATTGGGAGCGCTATCGACAATATCGATTTTGCCCGGATACTCCTACCCGATCTTTCCGCATATAACCTTGACAGTCTCATTGATTTCTTCGCGCTTGATCCGGGAAAACGTCACCGCGCCCTCGATGATGCGAAGGTTACTGCTGAAGTATTTCTGAAAATGATCGATATGCTGAGGATTGTGCCCGACTCATTCTTGAGCGAGATGATGAAAATATCCTCTGCCTCGGAAAGTATGCTCGGCGAAATATTTCAGTCCGAAACACTTGCCCGTATGAATGATATATCGGCTCCGACAAGGAGAAAGAGCGCTCCTTTCCTGAAAAAAGATGCCTCTCGCAACAACCGTTTCGGTGATTTTTCCGTTGAGATGGAAATGTCTGATGAGCCGAAACCTGCTGCCGTTCATCCTTCAGATATTGAACGTATACTTTCAAACGAGGGGGCTCTGGCCAAAGCGTTCGACACATATGAGGAACGACGCGGTCAGATTTCATTGTCGCTCCGGGTAGGACGTGCTTTTAATGAATCGGAAATACTTATCGCAGAGGCCGGCACCGGTATTGGAAAATCTCTTGCCTATCTGATTCCGGCAATCAAATGGGCGGTTGAGGCTCGAGAGCGTGTAATTGTTACAACTAACACGAAAAATCTTCAGGAACAGCTTTTTTTCAAGGACATTCCACTACTCGGAAAGGTGCTTGACCTTCCTTTCAGGGCGGTTATCCTCAAAGGCCGAAGCAATTATATCTGCCTTCACCGCTGGGAACGCCTACTGTCTCAACCGAGCCGATACTTGACCAAGGAAGAAAAAAGCCTGATGCTTCCGGTCGCCTCGTGGCTTCTTAAAACCTCTACCGGTGATCTCTCTGAGACAGGATTCTTTTCGATGCTATTGGAAACAGGCCTTCTCGAACGGATAAGCTCAGATACTATGTCTTGCCTTGGTGGACGTTGTCCAACCCGTGACAACTGTTATGTCAACCGGATACGGCGGGCTGCACTGAAAGCTCACGTAGTGATTGTAAATCATTCGCTTGTTTTTTCTGATATCGTTTCGGACGGTGCCGTTCTCGGTCAGTACAGCCGTATAGTATTTGACGAGGCGCATAATATCGAAAAAGTGGCGCTTCAGTATCTCGGTGTTAATTTTTCATATTACAGTATACGGCGAGTACTCAACAAGCTCTATTCAAAAGATGGTGGAGAGCATGGTTTGCTGACTGTTCTTCGTGAGTGGACAGTTGAAATGGCAAAAGGTTTTCCAGGATACGTTGATAAGAACGCGACGGTGACTGTTACCATTGAAACACTTAGCCACTTTCGGTCTGTTGTCAGGCAATTGTTCGAGGATTTGCATACTTCGGTTTTAAAGACGGTATCGTCACAGCCGGGACGATCCGATACCAAACTCCGTTATGATGATACTACTGAAATATTCAGCGCTGCGGCTGATGCTAGAGAACAGTTTAATGATATTATTTCACTTTTGATCAAAGGTCTCGATGATATCAAACTTATTGTTTCGGAGGCGTCACAAGGTCAGATTAAGGATCGCATCGAGGTCCTTGCCGATATTGAAAAGTCACAGACTGAATTACAGGCGATTGTCGATGAGTTCGAGTTTCTCCGTTCGGCATCCGGACCAAATGTGTTCTGGTTTGAATACCGCGAGGGAGGTTCGGCTTACAATCTTAAAATCCACAGTGCTCCGCTCGATATCGCCGAAAAACTGTCAATAGGCCTTTATGATCACATGGAGAGCGTCGTTATGGCCTCTGCGACATTGACAGTGGCACGCGATTTCGATTATATACGTAACCGTCTGGGCCTCAATCTGGATTCTCGGGACCGTGTCACGGAATTCATCGCCACATCTCCCTTCGACCTTCAGCAGCAATCGATTCTGGCTGTGCCCTCTTTTTTGCCCTCACCCAAAAGTGATACATATGTAAATGCCGTTAACGATACGATACTCTCTCTCGCAACAACTATACGCCGCGGTATGCTTGTGTTGTTCACTTCGCGCGGGCATCTTCACCGCAGCTACAACGATCTTCGAGACAGGATGGAGCGTGACGGTATAACTCTTATGGGACAGGGTATCGATGGTTCGAGAAGCCTTCTGCTCAGGCGTTTTCGTGAAGAAACAAAATCGGTGCTTTTCGGGACAGACTCTTTCTGGGAGGGGGTCGATGTTCCGGGCAGTGCTCTCGAAGTGGTTGTGATTGTCAAACTACCGTTTGCGGTTCCAAGCGACCCCCTCGTGCAGGCACAGATGGAGGAGATTGAAAAGGATGGGGGAAATCCTTTCATGGAATTCTCCATACCGGAGGCGGCAATCAAACTTCGTCAGGGAGCAGGCCGTCTAATCCGTCACCGTAATGACCGCGGAGTTGTTGTAGTTCTTGACAACCGCATTATCACCGCACGATATGGTGAAATTTTCCGGCGTTGTCTGCCTGGTACTTTCAGGAAATTCCCTGAACTTGACCAAATGAGTGAAAGCCTTCATATCTGGTTCGGCGATGGCAACGATCAATGATCCGGAATATCTTCTTGTTTTACATCCTCCTGCAATTCTGCATACATAACCTCCGAATAACAGCATTAAGACACCATTTTTAAACTTTTGGGATCATGTCAAATATTGATGCAATTGAAAACAGCATTTGCATTACAGATAAGCATCTGTATAAAATTTAAACATCTGAACATGGATATAGGGAGGAAATGGCAAAGCAGCTGCTGATTCATCTGATCTGAGTTTATTCTTGCTTAAAATCTGAAATCGCTGCATATGTTTATTATACTTGTGTTAACGGGAAATATTTCTATCTTACTGATAATAATAATTCAAATGATATATCAACGACACGACTATGACTTTGGAGTTCTCATGAACGAGCCGGACAGGAGATCTGGTGAAGACAGGCGATATGCTGACTCGTTAGAAGGTAGCGATCGCAGGTATGGGGGAGAGCGCCGTTCTGTTGTCAGTGAGACCGACAGAATGGTCGAGTATTTAAAAAAAATCCCTGTTTTCAAAGGATTGACTCAGGATCAATACAGGAGAATCCTGTATATCTGCTATCACAAAACCATACCGGGGAATCTGTTCCTGTTCGAGCAGGGAGATAAGTCTGACGCTTTGTTCATTCTGCTTTCCGGCGCCTTGAAAGTGTTATACGATAACAGTACTTATGTGGCAAAAATTGAGCCCGTATCAGTGGTGGGGGAGACAGGATTTTTTTCAGGAAGAAAACGTGAGACAGCTGTTGTTACGACAGAAGAGAGCATCATCATAAAAATCACTAAAACGGAACTCTCACGTTTGATGAACAGTGATAACTCACTCAGCAACCGCCTCCTGTTAAATGTTATTGTCGAGCTGTCTGAAAAAATGGATAAATATACACGGATTATTCAGGACCTCAGAAAAACTGTTGATGCTAATAGGATTTAAATCAGAAAATCACTCGATTCTCAGAAATAAACATTTTTTATAGTGTGCGGCACTGTTCAAAAGCCGTTATGGCAAAAAGGGAAAGTTGACGACGATGAGAATTATTTCTAATCAGGAAATTGAAATCACCAGTGCCTATAACCGCAGTTATAGAGAATTTTTATCACTCTTGAGTGGACGAGGTGTAAAAAAACACGGACGTGCTATTGTATCTGGTTCAAAAGTTGTCCCCGAAGTTATACGGCAAAAACCGGGAATAATTTCAGGATGGATAGCTTCACCCAAGCATTCTTTTATTCCGCCCGATCTGCCGTCACGTGTGCCTCGCTACCGTCTGAACACACAGCTTTTTCAGGAGCTTGACAGTAATGGTACTGGACTGCCGCTTCTCATTGTCGATGTTCCGCGTTTCGATTTGTTTGATATCACGCATCCATTTGGCGGTCTCTCTCTTTTTATACCATTTCAGGATCCGACAAATGTTGGCGCTGTGCTGCGTTCGGCGGCTGCTTTCAATGTTTCGACGGTAGTTCTACTCAAGGAGTGTGCCAACCCTTACCACCAGAAAAGTCTTCGAGCGGCTGGAACATCGCTTTTTAATGTCAACATGATGAAAGGCCCTTCAATACTTCATGTTGAAAATCACAAAAGGCCCTTGATTGTGCTTGACGCCGGTGGAGAATCGGTTCATGACTTTACTTTTCCTTCCGACTGTATACTGATGCCGGGCCTTGAGGGCAAGGGCATTCCTGAAGATGTTGTGCCTGATCATGTGCTGTCGATTCCGATATCGAAGGAGGTGGAAAGTCTGAATGCCGCAGTCGCCACATCGATAGCTTTGTATGAATGGCAGCGTCAAAATAGAAAACGTGATTAATATGTTCTCTGCCGTTTTGTCTTGGCAGAACACTTATAATGTTTTATATTTCAACTAAGTACTGAACTTTGCCATTTTTTTTACTGTTACTGTTTGTGGATCTGAAATATGCTCAATAATTCTAAAAAACATGTCGTCTATCTTGATCCCAGTACTCTGGATTTCATGTTCATGACCTACACCGAGCGTCGCCGCTACCCGGTTATGGCGAAACTTTTCCAGACACTGAAAGACGGATTCCAGGAAAATATGCTGGTGACCCCACTTTCTCTTGAGCATATTGCTCCCTATATCGAAGAGAATCAGATCGATCGCCAGTTCCTGAACATGATGGGTGAGATAGGCCAGATCCAGTTCCTGCAGCGATTTACAGTAAAAATGCTTCAGATGATTCGAGTTGTGAATAACTTTTTCGGCCAGATGTACAAAAAAGAAATCTGGAAAGACGCTTTCAGTTTAGATCCAGATGCACGTTATGAGCCGGGATTCAATAAATATCAGTCCATAACAGCGCAAAATACACTTAAGGCTTTAGATCGAGAAAAGAAATTATCACAGGTTTTCGATTTTATCGATATGTACAAAAAGAATGTCGATGTCGAAAACATGGCTGCGGATTATTTTCGATATCTTTGGAATCAATTCCCTGATGTGATGAAGCCATATCTGCCTATGGATGGTGATCCGGAAGATCATAAAAAAAGTTTCTTCGATTGTGATGATCTCAAGGATATACCGGAATTTCATATTATTTCGAACACACTCTATCCGTTGTTCGAAACTTATGGTATTGAGGACATCGAATATGGCTTGAAGGATGAGCTTCTCATTGCCGCCGAAAACACTGCGGCCTATATGCCGTATTGCCATTTTTATGTGACATACAGCGATATCGCGGAACTGTTTCTCATGAGTGGTATCAATGAAGTGTACGGTGTTCGGATATATGACAACAATGAAAGTTCACTGTATCAGTTGATAACAGACATGAAACGCACCATCGAGAGTAAACGTTCTACCATGCGGAAAACATCCGAAAAATCCGTTTTCAGCAAAAGGAAACCCAACCGGTATTTCCGCTGATTTCCTTCATCCCGCCCGTTTCTGACATAAGCCTTTTTCCCCCGGATTTGTATGCTGGATTCCATTCTATCCACTTTCAGAAAGAACAGTGCATTTACCAGGCTCAGTCAGGTAATTGAAAAATCCGAATCGGCGGATATCCACGGTCTTGGAGGATCATCCCCGGCTTTTTTTCTGGCATCTCTTCTTGTCAGTGAAGGTGAAAAGCCGCGACGTAGAATTCTTGCCGTTTGTCCCGGCGACGAGGCCGCGGAATCTCTTCGTGATGATATAGAGGCCATTGCCGGTTCGCAGTCAGTACATTATTTCCCACCACGTGATTCAAATCCATATGAACACGAAGACAGCCATTACGAGGTTAGGAGCCAGCGTGTCGAGGCGATCGATAAGCTTGCCTCCGGCTGGAACGGTATCATTGTAGCATCTGCTTCAGCTTTGCATGATCCGACATCTCCTCCGGGATATGTCGAGGCGGTTGCGCTAACCTTGAAGCGTGGCGATGAAGTCGAATTTGATTTCGTGGTTAAAAGTTTTATTAACAAAGGATTCAAGCGTCGAAACAGCGTTGTTTCCGCCGGCCAAATAGCTGTGCGCGGTGGTATTATAGACATTTTCCCTTTTGGTGTCGAGCAGCCGTATCGTCTCGAGTTCTGGGATGATGAAATTGAATCGATCAGGACTTTTTCGACATCGACACAACGCTCAATTGATCAGGTGGATGTTCTCCGCATTATTCCTCCTGACGAATTTATAACCGAGGCGGGCCTCGGCAGTGAAGAACGCGAACGTCTCCGTTCAATTGAACTCGCTTGTGACACTGATCTCGACTTTATTATAGATGCTTTTGAGCAGGGTGACAGGCGTAACGGCATAGAGCAATATCTCTTTACCGTTCACGGTGAGCGGGCATCCCTGGCTGAGCATTGCTCTTCCTCGGACATAAGTGTTGTAATCGACCCTGATTTTTGTTGTGCCGAGCTGAGGAAAAAAATCAAACATGCCTCGATGCAGCATGAACGTCTTGCTCAAGATGGTGATATACTTCCTTCTGTTGAGTATATTTATGCCGAGGCTGACAGCTTTTTCGACAATCTTGGCAAAACAAAAATGATCCGTGTCCATTCACTTAAACCAAATTCGGACTGCATTGAGTTTGGTGTCAGCTCTTCCCGCCAGTATCAGGGGGGCTTGGATGAGTTAAAAAAGGATATCGAGACTTTTGCCGCAGAGGGTGTCGAGTCTTTTGTGCTCTGTGATAACAGCGGACAAAAAGAACGCCTTCAGGAACTACTCGATGATCTTGTCGTTCCGGTGCGTTTCGATGTTGCCCATCTATCAGGAGGTATGAGCGACAAAAACGCCGGTCTCGCGCTCTTTACCGATCATGAGATTTTCAGCCGATATCGCCGACGTATTCGATACAGAAAATACAAAGATGGCGTTCCTGTTCCCGACCACCGTGCTTTGACGCTTGGTGATTTTGTTGTACATGTGGATTATGGTGTCGGCAGATTCATGGGCATCAAGCGTGATTGTATCGGCGGCGTTGTTAACGATTTTCTTGTTATCGATTATAAAGGGGACGACCAGCTACTTTTACCAACAGGAAAACTCGATAAGCTCAAGAAATTTTCGGCTGAAGAGGGAGTCGTTCCGGTTGTAAACAAGTTGGGCGGCAGTGCATGGGAGAAATTAAAAGCCCGCACGAAGAAATCGATTCAGAAAATTGCCGATGATCTACTTAAGCTTTATGCCGAACGAAAAAACATGAAAGGATTTGCTTTCAACAATGGCGATCCGCATATGCTTGAGGCTATGATAGATTCCTTCGTTTACGAAGAGACTGTCGACCAGGTCACTTCATGGTGTGATGTTTTTGAGGATATGAAAAGCGAATCGCCAATGGAACGTCTCATTTGTGGTGATGTAGGGTTCGGCAAAACGGAAGTGGCCATGAGAGCGGCCTTTTTAAGTGTTCTTCATGATCGTCAGGTGGCGGTTCTTGTGCCAACGACTATTCTTGCCGAGCAACATGAAAAGACATTCAGGGAGCGCTTTGCGGATTTCCCGGTCGTTATAGAGTCTTTGTCTCGGTTCAGGACACAAAAAGAACAACACGCCATTCTCGGCCGTTGCGCTTCTGGCGAAATAGATGTTGTGATCGGCACCCATCGTATTCTTTCAAAAGATTTTCATTTGAAGCGCATGGGTTTGCTGATAATCGACGAAGAACAGCGTTTTGGTGTCAGACACAAGGAACGCCTGAAAGCCATCCGTAAACATGTTGATGTTCTTGCCATGAGCGCCACGCCGATCCCGAGAACACTCAATCTTTCGCTCATGGGCGCCCGTGACATATCCTACATAAATACACCGCCGCAAGACCGATACAGCGTACATACAGAAATAGCTCCATTCGAAGAAAAGTACCTTGTCGAGGCTGTTCTTCGCGAGATCGATCGTGATGGTCAGGTCTTTTTCGTACACAACCGCGTGAAATCCATTGACAGTATGGCCGCATATCTCAGGAGGCTCATGCCCTCAGTGACGTTTGATGTCGCGCATGGTCAACTTCCGGAAAAGAAACTGGCCGGGATCATGAAGAGATTCGCCAATCGCGAATTCCAGGTGCTGGTGTCTTCCATGATCATTGAAAATGGCCTCGATATGCCTTCGGTAAACACCATTATTGTCAACCGTGCCGATACATTCGGGCTGTCACAACTTTACCAGTTGCGAGGACGTGTTGGACGTTCCAGCCGTCGTGCTTTCGCATATATGCTGATCCCACCCAAAACAACACTTACTAAGATTGCTCTTCAGCGCCTGAAAACTATAGAGGAATTCAGCGGACTGGGAAGTGGTTTCAATATTGCCATGCGAGATATGGAGATACGTGGTGCAGGAAATATTCTGGGCACAGACCAGTCAGGATTTATTGCCACGATCGGTTTCGATATGTATGTCGAACTTTTAAATGAAACGATCTCTGAAATGAGGGGTATAAGCCTTGAACGTCCTCCCGAGGTAGAAATTCATGCTGATAAAGATGCCTACCTGCCGGATGACTACATACCGGACTCGACGGACCGGCTAGTATTTTACAGGCGACTTGCGGAAACATTGAAGCCAGAAGATGTCAGCACGATCGTGGAGGAGTTGGTTGACCGATATGGACGTCTGCCGGCGGAGGTTCATAACCTGGTCAATATTACTTTCCTGCGACATTTTGCAGCGGCTTACGATGTTACTGATCTCTGGGTACGAGGTGGGAAAGTGTCTATGTTTATCCCTGAAGGTGTCGTGTTGAACAGAAAAAAAGTGGAGTCCATGGTTCAGAAATCACCGGTCAAACTCACATTTTCATTTGAGAAAGGTGTTATGATAAACTTTGATGTTAATGAAAGTGATTCTGACACATTGACCGCCGCAAAAAATGTCTTGCAGGCTATGTGCATCTAATGTATATTATTTACTTGTATATAGCCAATTTATGTACCCACCGGTTTAGGAAATAATGAAGACTGTACTAAAAACACTCCGCGAATCCTGTTCCTCTGTTTGTTCAGTCGGGAAGGAATACGCCATGATCAAATTCCGCGAAATATCATATCTCCTTATTATTGCTATCTTTGTCTCGTCAGTTTTGTTTGTTGGCTGTTCGGAAAAAGATGATGCTTCAAACAGCAATGAGCGTATCTACGTTACAGTCAATGATGCAAATCTGGGAGAACGCGAGTTGATGTCGATGGTGCCCAGCGAGTTTTACAATCGTCTAGATGCCACATACCGAAAAGAAATAGTACAGGAGTGGGTGAACGATGAACTGCTTTATCAGGAAGCGCTAACCCAAAAACTTGATGAGGAACCAGGAATTCGCCTTATGTTGGAGCGTTCACGCAGGAGGCTTCTCGCTTCCGAGCTTCTCGAAAGAAAACTTCTTGAACTTGAAGCACCCTCCGACGAGGTTCTGAAATCATATTATGAAGAAAACAAGGATATGTTTATTCTGCAGAGTAATGAGTATGATATCAGATATGCCTTGTTCGACACAATGCAGGATGCACAGCGTTTTTATCATAAAGTTAAACGTGGCGCGAGTTTTTCCGATCTTGCCAAAACACTTTCAACAGATCCAAGCGCGAAGGATGGTGGCTCTCTCGGTGTGATTACTGAAATGACCGTAGAGCCGACTATATGGAATGAAACGGTGACTTTATATAACAAGCTCGGAGTAATGAAAATATCCAATCCGTTCCGGGTTCTTGACGGTTTTGCTATTGTTATTATTGACAAAGTTTACGAGGCGGGTACGGCACGGCCTTTTGAGACGGTTCGCGATCAGATATATGATCTTTATATGCTTGATGCACGGGAAAAAGAGAAAAGCCGTATTCTCAAAAGCTTGACTGGCAAGGCTCAAATCAACTTTAATTTTTAAGGAATCAATGCATGCGGAAATTTATATCATTCCTGTTAATCATCGGCGCAATAGTCTTTATGAAGTCAGTATGGGCTGCTGATGTGCTCGAAACGATTGTCGCGGTTGTCGGCGATGATGTCATACTCCTCTCGGAGCTCCAGAAGCAGGTGAACAGTCAGATGCTGGCGCGCAATATGAACATGAATACCCCTCGTAATGTTCTTCTTAAGTTAAGGGATGATACTCTGGAGGGCATGATTGACGATCGCTTGCTCGTTATGAAAGCCGAACGAGATTCGCTGGAAGTTGATGAACGGGATGTCGACCTTGAACTTAAGAACAGCCTCTCCCAGCTCCGTCAACGTTATGGCAGTGAAGAGGCCTATCAGAAAGGTCTGGAGGAATACGGTCTTTCCGAGGTTCAAATTCGCCGTATGTACGCGGATGCCATAAGAAACAATTTCCTTCTAGACCAGCTTCGCATGATGATGAGCCATCATATATCGGTAACCCCCCAGGATATGGAAAAGTGGATTTCAGCGAATTCCGATTCTCTTCCTGAAATTCCCGAAAGATTCAAGATAAGTCATATCCTGCTGTATCCTCAGGTAAGCCTTGAACGGAAAAAAGCGGCAACAGACACGCTGAAATCAATTCGTGAAAGAATCATGAACGGTGAAGACTTCGGCGAACTTGCAAAAGAGTATTCACAGGATCCCGGTACAGCCAAAGATGGCGGCTTCATTGATTGGTTTACACGTTCCTCCGGATATGATCCGGATTTTACAACTGCGGCATTCTCTCTCGCTAAAGGTGAAATTTCAGATGTTATTGAAACAACCCACGGCCTTCATATAATAAAATGTGAAGATATTCGTGGTGACGAGATTCAGGCACGTCACATCATGATTGTGCTTATGCCAAATGATAATGACAACCAGGCGCTTATTGACCGTCTTTCAAAAATGAGAACCAATGTAGTCGAAAATGGTGAACTTTTCGAAGATGTGGCCAAGAAATATTCAGAGGATGAGACATCACGCGAGCTCGGTGGTAAAATCAATTGGATAACCAGCGCCCAGGGAACACAGGAGTCTGGCATTCCCTCGTTTATCGAACATGCTAGAGAGTTGGAAAAAGGGGGAGTCAGTACGCCATTCCAGAGCCAGTACGGCTTTCACATTATCAAACTTGATGATTATCAGCCGACACACGTGCTCAACATTGTCGATGACAGAACGATGATAGAAAATCTCATCCGTCAGCAGAAATTCATTGATGAATATAACAGGCTCCTACTTGAGCTTCGCCAGCAGACATACATCGATAAACGCCTGAACTGATTAGCGAAAGTCAATTTCCATTGTCATATAAAACGATGCATCAGAACCGTGATATATTTGAAAATAATGCCGGTGCGGAAAAAACAGACAATAACAACAATCCATATTCCGCACTGGCCGATATTTACGACATTGTGATGGAACATGTGGATTATGTTGGTTGGGCTCGTTATATCTGTTCTATATTTTCGTACCTGTCTTTTCCCGTACATTCGATTCTTGAAGTCGCCTGCGGCACAGGAACCATGACCCAGACTTTGACGGCTTCAGGATACAGCCTTACCGCCTCCGATTTGTCTCCGGAAATGCTTCATGTCGCTCGTGAAAAACTATCTGGCCTTCATAAATCCGTCACGCTCGCCGCGGCTTCAATGACGGCTTTACCTTTCGATGGTAAGTTTGATGCAGTCCTCTGCCTTTACGATTCCATTAATTATCTGACGGAAAGTGTCGATGTGGCCAGGGCTTTTAATGAGGCGTCCCGGGTTTTGAAACCTGGTGGTCTCTATGTTTTTGATATCTGCACGGTTAAAAATTCAGAACTGTATTTTGCAAATCACAGAATGGAAGAAAAGGTCGGTGATGTTTCATACGAGCGAACCTGTAGATACGACCGTACGGAAAGAATACAGGAAAATCGATTCGTTATTTCAAAAAACGACGATTTCTTTTGTGAAACACATCGTCAGAAAATATACTATCTCAACGAGATTGAAGAATTGATTGCAAAATCTCCTTTTGAAATTGTAGCATGTTTCGATGATATGTCTTTCATGCTTGGATCTGAGAATTCAGAACGTGTCCACTATGTTCTGGAGAATCCTCTGAAAAATTAAATAAGACCTGAACTTTTATCCTTTCTGAGGAAGGTCAATGATTGTTTTCGATAATGTCAGTCTTATGTCCGGCAGTACGAAAATTCTTGAGGATGTAACCTTTTCCGTTCAGAAAGGTGAGTTTGTCTATCTCCTCGGGCCATCAGGAGCTGGTAAAAGTTCGGTTCTTCGCCTTATTCATCATGATTTACTACCTACGGCAGGTAGTGTTGTTGTCCGTGATAGAGAGACACGGCGGACGCCGCGCTCCGAAATACCTTACCTCAGACGTTCCATTGGTTTCATTTTCCAGGATTACAAACTTCTTAAAGACAAAACCGCATTCGAAAATGTCGCTTTTGCTCTTGAAGTTACCGGCGCGAAACGGAAAATTGTCAAACAGCGCACACTCCAGGCGCTCAATACAGTTGGCATGACTCATCGTCTCAATCACCGGCCACGCGATCTTTCCGGCGGAGAATGTCAGCGTGTGGCAATTGCTCGTGCTATAGTACTCGATCCTTTCATCCTTCTTGCAGATGAACCTACCGGTAATCTGGACAATGAGAACGCCATCGGCATAATCGAGCTACTCGAGAAGATCAATCACAGCGGCACAGCTGTTCTGATGGCGACTCATAGAGCAGATTTCAGTCAACGGGGCAATTCACGCGTAATTTGTCTCGAAAACGGGAGGCTGTGCTGATGTATGCTTTTCGTGAGGCTATCAACAGTACGAGTCGCAATCCGGTTATGTCGCTTGTTTCCATACTGACAATTACAGTAACACTGACTGTATTTTCTTCCTTTGCAGTCTTTTCGCTATTTATGAATTCTGTTGTCGAGAAAGTTCGCGGAAATGAAGAGATCAATGTATATCTCCTTGATGTCATGTCTGATGAGGACATGCTTGCACTGGATGCCGTTATTGCCTCGATGAAAGAGGTCGAATCGACAAACATAATGAGCAAAGAGGATGCGAGAAAAGAATTCGAAAAAATGTATGGCGATGATCTCATTTCGACAATAGGTGAAAATCCTCTGCCAAGGACGATAGTAGTCAAGATGGCCAAAGATTTCCGCATGGCAGCTGATCTTGAAACAGTTGCCCAGAGAATAAGCACGATAAATGGTGTTGAGGCTATTGAGTATGGGCACGAATGGATGTCACGTCTCGATGTACTCTTTATCGCTTTCTTTATTGTGGTTACAGTTTTGCTCTCTCTGGCCACAGCAGCTTGTATGCTGATAATTGCAAACACAATCAGCATGACAGTACTTTCGAGAAAAGAAACGATTGAGATTATGCAACTGGTGGGTGCGACCGATAGTTTCATCAGGAGGCCGTTTTATGTTGAAGGGCTTATGCAGGGATTACTGTCAGGTATTATCTCATTTCTGTTTATGTACGGTGTTTATACATGGACAATAAAAACTTTTCCTAATATTGAGACATATATTGCAGTTCTTACACGCCCTGGAACTTCACTGCCCTATGGCGGTTTGGAGTTGGCTTTAATAATTCCCATTGGCGCCTTCATGGGCCTTTTAGGGAGTTTCATTGCTGTACGGCGTGCATTCTGATACCGGAATACGTTTATGGATGGTAGAAAACAGAATAATCATAATTTGCGTCAGGGTAATGCGTATACCTTTTGGGCCGTATGCGCTGTTCTCATTCTTTTCCTGGGACTTCTCGGTGATTATGTGTCTGCTGCAGTTGATGATGATCTAAAAAAACAGATCGAAACACTTGATGAGAAATACCAGAAATCGAAACAGAAAATCGAAGAGAACAAGAAAAAGCTGCGAGAGAAGGAAAAAGAAAAAAAGGAAGTTGAAAAACGGCTTAATTCTGCTGAAAAAGATATTAAGAATATTAATAACGATATTATTTCAATCAAGAACAAAGAGCGTCGCCTGGAAAGAGAAATCGATAATTCCCGCAGTCAACTCTCCTCAACAGAAAACCATCTGAAAAGCAAAGCGGATTCCTATGCCGCGCGCCTACGATCCATGTATATCCGTCAGAGGGTTTCACCCCTCGGGCTGTTCCTGAGCGGTGCTTCAATGTCTTCGATTCTCAGGGGCATACGTGTTTTCACCGCTATGGCTCGCGAAGATATAAAAGTACTTGACGAAATCGATTCGCAAAAACAGACCATAGAGTCTGCAATGAGCACCTTGAGTAATGCGAGAAAAGCTCAACGCGCATTGGAGAATCGCAAAAAAAGCGATTTGCTTTCACTTGAAAAGAAAAAAGACGAACGTAAAAAATGGCTTGACCGTATCATCGAAGATACACAGTTAACCTTGGAAGAAATCCAAAAAAATGAACGGGAAAAAGCGGCAATAGAAGCTGAACTCGCGGAAGTTCAACGAAAAATCGACAGCCAGGTTAAGCGCAAGAAATTTGTAGACAATATTCCGGAAGAGGTTAAGAAATATAATTTCGGAGGTCGGAAGGGTGTATTGCCCTGGCCTGCCGCAGGGCAAGTATTATCACAGTTTGGTCTGGTTACCGATCCAAAAACGAAAACAAAAACAAGAAACCGTGGTATCGAAATCGCCGCCCATTTCGGCGATCCTGTTCACGCTATCGGGACCGGTATTGTGATGCAGACGATGTATATGCGGGGGTACGGAAATCTTGTATGGCTTTTTCACTCACCGCATTATTATACTATCTATGCTCACCTGACCGATATTTTTGTTGAAATGGGTGATATCGTTCAGGAGGGTGATGTCCTGGGCAGTGCCGGGAGTTCAGGACTTTTTGATGATAAAGAAGCTCGGCTTCTTGTAGAAATCATCAATGGAAAGAATCCGGAAAATCCACTCGAATGGCTTGTTCCTGACAAGAAACGCCTCTCACGGCGATAAAGTTAGGATACCGCAATCCTGCTCAGTCAATTACACGTATCGACAATGAAAAGTCTGCGATCTACGTTTTTTGATTAGCTGTCCTCGCGATTATCCCAAACAAGAATCCGGCCGCAGTTTTCACAGAAAATCAATTTATTGGCACGACGGACTTCCATAACTTTCTGAGGCGGAAGCTGTTTGAAACAACCTGTGCAGGCGTGTTTCTGGTGATCGACTGCGGAAATTGCAATACCGCTTTTGCTCTGGCGAAGGCGTTTATATGCAACGAGAGGCCTTCCGTCAACAGCCGAAATCGCTTCTTCACGTTTAGAGTCGAGAGCGGCGATATCTGATTCAATTGAATCGAATTTTGTCTGTATTTCTTTTATCTTTTCAGTGTTTTCCTGCTGGGTCGTTTCTAGCTTACCAGACATTTCCTCGAGATTTGGAGTTAACTCGTCCAGATCATTCATAAGCTCGAGGTCTTCTGTCTCGAAATTGTCGATTTTTTCTCGTGCCGCCTCTATCTCATGCTGAACAGCAGTGTATTCTTTGTTTGATTTTGTTTCGAGAAGGCGTTTTTCTTTTTTCTCAAGAGTTTCTTTTTCCGCAGCAATTTCATCTTCGATAAGATCGCGGGATTTTTTGTTTTCCAGAATCTTATTTTTTAAATTCTCGACACCCTTTTCAAGATCGTCGATTTCTTTCTGCAGTTTTTCCATTTCCTGGGGATATTCTTTTTTGGCATTGACAAGCCTGTCAATTTCAAGATCAATTTCCTGGGCAACAAGCAGATTGAGTAATTTTTCCTGCATCGTGAACCTCCATTATTTGTATGTTTGTTATTTTAATAAATTATAAGTTTTGAGCACATTCTCGCCGTTTTCAATTATTATTTGACAATCAGAGAATAAAGGGTGCTCGCTGAATTTTTTATAGATAGCCGATAAAACCGGTAATTCGGTAGAACGATGACCCGCGTCGATGAGAAAAATATCATTTTGATAATCAAGACTTGCATGATGTCCAAGTTCGGCACTGACATAAGCATCAGCTCCAGCTTTGACCGCAGAGGAGATAAGGCTCTTTCCACTGCCGCCCATCACTGCAACACGTTGGATTATTTTGCGTGGTGTTGCTTTTGTCGCAAGAAGGCCGGTGTTTAAGCATTTTCCGACATGCTCAATGAAGTCTTCTTGATTCAATGGTTCTGAAAGAAATCCGACAGCACCATATCCGTACTGAATACCTGTATTGTCAAGTGAAATGAGCTCATACGCCATTTCGTCATAGGGATGAACACTGCGAGCGGCTTTTACACATTCACCCGCAAGGATGGCTGGAATAGTCATTTCAAGACGGACCTCTTCAACACGGGAAAGCTCGCCAATACGTCCCTCAAATGGTTCGGCACTTTCCAGCGGAATATATGTTCCGCTGCCGTTAAAGCTGAAAGAGCAGTTGCTGTATTCACCGATGTGACCGCCACCTGTTTCTGCAATAGCATTTCGTATATTATCGATATGAGATGAAGGGGCGTATGTAATGAATTTTTTCTGATCACATTGAGGTTGAAGGAGTTTCACGTCATGAAGGTCGAGTGTTTCTGCCAGAGCTTGACTGACACCGTTCGGGGCTTTATCGAGATTTGTATGACTTGCATAGAGGGATACGTTTTTCCTGATTGCTCTGTATATCAGACGGGATGCTGGATTATTTTCGGTCAGTGAGGTAAGTGGTTTGAAAATTGGTGGATGATGTGTGATAACAAGAGGATAGGGGAGTATGGATGCCTTGTCAAGAATTTCATCTGTGAGGTCAAGGGCGATGACAATGGTGTGGACCTCCTGATCTGGATCACCGCACATGAGACCGACATTGTCCCAGTTCTCCGCGCTGGCGAGTGGTGCCCAATTTTCCATTACAGCAGTTGCATTACATATTTTTGCCATCAAGAGCCTCGAAAAAAAAAGAGCGCATCATCTGGATGCACCCCAAGCTAGCTGTTTCTATAAGTTGAAACCGAACCTTCGTTGTAAAATATGATCAGGATACCGCGCGATATTACGGACAACCCACGATCCCTTTCTATGGTGGGCGATACTGGGTTCGAACCAGTGACCTCGGCGATGTGAGCGCCGCACTCTAACCAACTGAGCTAATCGCCCGCTTAAAAAAAACATGACTGAAAACACGAAAAATACAGATAGTTGTGTTGTACTATCATTCATAAATAAGAAACTGAATACAAACTTGACAAGAACATTTTTACAGTCTTGAAAAAAGAATAAATGATAAAATAAAAAATGGTGGGCCCTCAAGGACTTGAACCTTGGACCAACCGGTTATGAGCCGGTGGCTCTAACCACTGAGCTAAGGGCCCGCACAGAAATTTAATATAAGAAATATTTGTTCTTAATGCAAGAATGATTTAGTCGGTATCTGCTTGTTTTTACTCTTTGCGGACCCTTTTTTATGAACGTAGTAACAGGAGGTCATGAAAAAACTTGGGATTGTTAGTGTTTGCGTGTACATTATCTTATAATTGTCAAAGCGGAGAATTAAGTAATGAATATTTCCAGTGAAAAGAAGCTCTTGAGATCAAAACTGCGCACAATGCGGAATGATCTTGATATGACAGGCTATCGCGAATCATGTAATACAATTCATGCAAAGATTCTATCATTGCCTGAATGGCGACGTGCCGGGCGAGTTCATATTTATGTGTCCTCTCTTGGCAACGAAGTCGATACTCTCGGTCTGCTATATAAGCTTTTCGATGAAGGCAGGACTGTTGTTGTGCCGAAGTGTGTTCCCGGCAGCCGCCAGATGCGGCATGTTCGAATACTGTCACTTGACGATCTGAAACCCGGCCAATTCGGCATCATGGAGCCTGAATTTGATCAGTCGCGTGAGATGCCTCCTTCTTCACTTGATCTTGTTATCGCGCCCCTTGTCGGGTATGACAGGGCAGGAAGGAGGCTCGGTATGGGTGGCGGTTTTTATGATTCCTTCATTAAAGAATGCCGTTGTCCGGTCTGTGGTCTGGCGTATTCTTTCCAGGAACTCGAAACAGTGCCGGTCGAAGAGCATGATGCTTGTCTCGATATAATCGTAAACGAAAAAGAAATAATCAGGGTGTCCCATGATTGAACAACCGAAACTTGCTGATGTCGCGGATGGCGATGCTTTTATTGGATTTTACGCACTGAAACGGTCAGAGTTGAAAGCGTATGAGGGTGGAACGAGGCTTGATATTGAGCTGTCGGACAGCAGTGGGTCAATACCCGGTGTTATCTGGGATGACGCGCTATCACAGAAAGAGGTGCTTGTAAAGGGTAAAGTAGCAAAAGTACAGGCACGTGCCGGCAGCTATCGCGACAAGCCGCAACTTAAAATAGACAAGATCAGGTTGGCAAATGAAGGTGAATATGATCCGTCATCATTTCTCCCTAAAACACCCTGTGATATTGATAAACTGAAAACGACAGTCATGGAGTATGTCGAAAGCATTACAAACCCGCATCTTTCCGAACTGGCAAAGCTCATTTTCTCCAATGAGACCTTCATGGCAGATTATGCTTCGAGCCCCGGCGGCATGAACTGGCATCATCCATACCTCGGCGGCCTGATTGAACACGCCTGTGGTGTAACCGGCATATGCAATTACATGGCCTCGGTTCATCCGGAACTTGACCGTGACCTGCTTATCTTGGCGGCTCTGCTGCATGATGTCGGAAAAATGCGGGAGTATTCGGCGACAACGGTGATCGAGTACACGGTTGAGGGGCGGCTCGAAGGGCATATCATTATCGGCGAACGTTTTGTTCGGAATATGTGCGAACGGGTTGATGGATTTCCCTCGCATTTGAAAATGCTTCTCAGCCATCTCATGCTTGCACATCAGGGGCATAAAGAGTTTTCGTCACCGGTTGAGCCCATGATTCCCGAGGGCTTCGTGCTATATTATGCCGATGAAATGGATGCAAAGCTTAACGCAGTCAATCGAGTCACAGACGAGGCCCGAAAAGGCGGTGAGACATGGAGCAAATATGTCCCGCTTCTCAAACGCTATCTCTATGCGGCTGATATCAGTGACGAAGAGGATAGATGACGTGTCTCAGCCCTTGTTTGGACCGTAATCAAACGCCTCATCACAGAGATGGTAGATATCTTCATGCTGTCCGTCGTAATCACGCCTGAGATAATAGCTGAGAAGCGGTGTGCGTTCCAGTGATGTGAGGTCTATCTCTGTCGCCCTGCCGTTTTCCCAGATATAGAGCGGAATGTCGTGCGGATCAAGGTGTCTCGCGAGGCCGCGTTCCAGCGCGATGTGGAAGAGCCCGAAATTCCCCGGTTCATGTCCACCGAGCCAGTGACCGATATTGTCGATGTGATAGGGATTTTTCCCGAACATGACAATGTTCGACATGAAATCCTTCGTCCTGCCCAGCACTTTTCTATCTTTTTCATAAGGCGGGTGCGGCCCATTTATATGACTGCCGTCCCTTCCGTAAATACCCTCGACAATGTGAATTTTTGCCGTACTTGCGCTGAGATTGTCAAGAGTGCGGGTCACCCAGGTTTCCATGCCGATTCCGCAGTCATAATGATGCCCCGGCTTGTCCCATCGTGGTATATGCTTTTTGTGGCGCTGATAATTTTCCATTACTGCCTCAATGAAATCCGGATTGAGCGTCTCATCTGCGCAGCGTCCTTTAATTCCTTTCAATCCACCACAGAATCCCTTATACGGATTGGCGATAGTCCCCTGAAGGTTCTTGCAGCAGAGGGTTATTCCCATTGCGTGCGACTTGAATTTTGCAATGTTGATCAGGTATGTGTTTTTTGTGTTGTATGGAAGCAAGTATGGAAGGCGGCGATGGATGATTCCGTTAGGAATGTTGACCCAGTGGACTTCTTCGGGATTGTCATTGACATCGGCAGTTTCACGAAGTGTTACGCCTGTTTTCTCTGCCATTGCCAGGTAACCTGAATCTTCATATGTGTTCATGTGACAGCTTGCATCCCTGATAGTGAATTGGCCGCCAGACATTCCCATTGCCTTCATGCCCTTAACAAAACCACCAGTAAAGGCGGGGTCAGTGTGGGCACCCATGAGATAACCTTCGGGATAAGGGGCTTCAGCTTTGCCAAGGATTGTATTTGTTTTAATGGCTACAGGCCTCGATAGGGGGGTGCCGCCGGATTTGACAACAGAAAACAACGTAGACGCCAGTTCAAGGCCTGCCCGATCTTTTGCGTCAGTATCAAATTTGTTAGCGGCATTGCTTCTCATAATAAATACAGCGTCAGGATTCTGCTCAATAAACTGGTTTATGGCAAATCCTTTAGTAGAAGAGTTTGCGTTCCTGGAAAGTATCGCTGTTGCCAGTCCGCCGCCAGCACCAGATTTAATAAACGATCGTCTATCCATTAAATAAATCCTGTCTTGTCAAAATGTGAGAATCGAATATTCACCTTTAGGGAATATATATAAATAG
This sequence comes from Candidatus Latescibacterota bacterium, assembly GCA_963668435.2. Taxonomy (GTDB): domain Bacteria; phylum Latescibacterota; class Latescibacteria; order Latescibacterales; family Latescibacteraceae. The sequence continues at coordinate 49,301 of CAXXSC010000008.1, read as the reverse complement.
GCTGGAATATGCTAATATCGATTGTCTCTTTGTGTATTTGATACTTCCGCGATAGTTTATCGGCTTCATATTATTTGGGAAAATAATTATCTCAAGGGTGGGCGTGTCTGATCTTGGAATGGCAAGTCAACATGTAAATTGCGGATTTAAGAGGGATGATTACTCGTAGTTAATAGTGGTGCGTCGGCATTTTCTGTACGCCAGGGAGAGGATCAGTATGTTCAGGAGTGTGATTAATGCAATAATACCCAATGTGATTGTTTGCGCGTCGAGCAATGTTAAATACGAAAACAGTTTTTCCTTGATTGGTTTGGGCACAAACTGAAGAAGAATAGTAGGGGTAAGGGCAATCAGGACAATGGAAAAGCTCAGTGTCTGGTGTGCCTGTCGGACAGTTTGTGCTCTCATCGATATCATGATGCCAATGCCAGCGATCATAATCGACAAAAGAACACAGATAAGTGCTCCGGCAAAAAAAGCTTTCAGTGGATAAAATACGATCGAACCATCAAAAACCTTGATGTTGACAGTCACTACACCCGCTCCAGCTATCAGTACTGTCATAATCAGTCCGTAGCTGACTGCGGCCGAGAGCTTGCCCAAAAAAATAGAACTGTCCTTCAGACGGCTGGCCAGGAGCGTTTCGAATGTATGGCGTTCTTTTTCACCGGCGAACGAATCTGCGGTTAGAGCTGAAACGAAGAGCAGCGGTATCCATGCGAACGACAAGATCGGTATCGGCGATTCGATCCATTCTTTTCCTGCCTGAAGAGGGAAGACTATGCCAAAAATCAGGATTGGAAAGAATGTCTGCATGATCGTTCCCTTGATGGAAGATCGAGCGTGTAAGTATTCGTTCCATTCTTTACGAAAAACGGTTAGAATGTCATTCATAACTGACTCCTGTCAGAAGAACCGTCTTTTAAAAGTGCAAGGAAACTGTCCTCGAGGCTGTTTGTTTCTTTCCTGACTTCCTCGATTTCCGCACCCGATTCAATGATCTTTCTTACTATCGGTGCCATCGTGTTGTCCGCGGTCAGATGTATGTTTATGTGAGAACTGTCTTCTATAGTGACGTCGCTAATCATCGGGAGCATGTTAAGGTTAGACAGGATATTTTCGGAAAAACCACTTCCCCTGACAAGATAAATATTGTCTTTTGATGATGTCAGCGTTGAAGGAGGGCCGAAGGCAATGAGTTCGCCTTTCCTGATAACGCCCACTGTATCGCAGATCTGTTCAGCTTCCATAAGGTTGTGCGTCGTGAGAAAAACGGTTATACCCTCGGTGGCAACCAGATCGCGAAGAGTGTTCCTGAGCTGCGAAGATGCGACCGGATCGAGGCCAGCTGTCGGTTCGTCGAGGAAAATAAGGGGCGGTCTGTGAAGCAGCGCACGTGCAACTGCGAGCTTCTGTTTCATCCCGCGGCTGAGAGAGCCTGTTCTTTCTTTTGCTTTTTCAGTGAGATCGAAACGTTCGAGAAGTCCTTCTATGCGATCATGTCGTTCCCTGTCTTCCAGATGGTAAATACGGCCATAAAGGTCAAGGTTTGCCTGGACTGAAATACGTTCGTAGAGACCGTTATGTTCAAGCAGCGCGCCGGTTTTTTCGCGTATCAGGTGACTTTCATTGATGATGTCATGGCCAAGTACCGTGGCATTGCCGCTGTCAGGTGCGAGCAGTCCGAGCAGAAGGCGGATGGTTGTGGTTTTCCCTGCGCCGTTCGGTCCGAGGAAGCCGAAAACACTTCCTCTCTGAATGTCGAATTCGAGTGAATTGACAGCCCTCTTGCCGCTGAATGAGCGGCTGAGACTATGTATCGATACTGCCGTTTCTGACATCATGAATTCCTGTGATGGAAAGTGTACAAATATTGGATCTTCAAGTTGATAAAATAAATGATCGTGAAAACCACAGCAAAGAAAAAATCAGCTACAGGTGTTACAGGAGCTTTATTTATTGTCCCGGCTTTTGTGATTATTGTTGATGATTCGGTGAAATCGGAAACGACACAAGTGTACGTAACAATAATTGAAATATCATTTAAGCAGGGTTACCTTTATACTTTTTGTATGTCCACCTGCGATTAATTGTGCAAAATATACGCCGGATGCCAATGACAATCCGTCGAGAAGAACAGTATGATTTCCAGCCGATAGCGTGCCGTCGACCAGTTCCATGACTTTCTGGCCATTAAGGTTGTAAATGCCAAGGTTTACGTACCCTTCTTTCGGAATATTAAATGATAATATCGTGGAGGCATTAAAAGGATTAGGCACGGCATTCCTCAAGGTGACGGCTTGCGGTTGATTTCCAGCCTCATCTTTGACCGAGATATCATAGAGGTATTCGTAGGCACCTATATCGGGACTTCCTATACGTGAGGTGCCTTCAATATCATCTTCAGGCGAAATACGTGTTGAACCGGCATCGATACAGGGACTTTCCGCTGATAGATGGTAGTCGTCGTCGGCGATAAACAGTGGATCTTCAGATATATTTAAGAACCGATCACAAGAGGTGCCGTTGTAATTGGTGAAATTTCCGGCAAGAAAGTCCATGCCTGAAAATACTATGTTGTTTTCATGGTTTCCCCAGATGTTGCAATTCTCCATATCCAGTGTTGAATCGTAATTCAGGATGCCGTTTCTGTTGCCGGTGATCAGTGTATTGATAATATGCGGTTTGGATCCCTCGGTTATCTGTATACCGGCATCTGTGAATTTCTGGTTCTTGTCTGTATAATGTACATTCATGATAGTACAGTTGCTGATCACGGGATATGAGTTGTTTCTGAGATATATGCCGCTGATGAACGGATCGCCAGTGACTGTATCTATAAGAACATTTTCAAATGTTGGGCTTGCACCGTCGCAATAAATAGCGTAACCGTTCGTATTGAGAATCTTCGAATTTCGCATAACAGTACTGGAGTTTTTGAACTTGAAGGCCATTCCGCTGCCGCCGCTGTGAATACCCCATCGCGTGCCAATAGCGGTGATATTTTCAAGTACTGGATTTGAGTCGGTGGCTGAAACACAAAAATCCGTAACATCAATAAATGTAAAATTTTTCAATGTTGGGTTTGATCTGTCCTCGCAGCGGATGCCACCGAGATCATAACCGCCGATAAGTGTCACATTTTCAAATACCGGGCACGAACGCCCGAGACAGACAATTGCGCCCCCGTCGTCGTGAACATCAATTTCACGACAGTTGTCTATAATTGTACCCGTGATTACGGGACAGGATGATCTGTTGCAATAAATCCCCGAACCTTCGCGACCTTGATTATTATTTATAATACAACTGCTTACCGAAGGGCTTGCGTTTTTGCAATACAATCCGCCGCCGTAACCATCGGCGTAGTTTTCGGTTATAGTCAGTCTCTCCAATGACGGACTGGAGTCGATACAGACAATACCGCCGCCACACATTTCTCCATAAGTGGAGTGATCGGGATCTAGGTTTTCCCCGTTTGTTATGGTGAAACCGCTCAAGATTGCTCTCTGATCTTCACCGCTTGTGAAATCAACGACACGTCCCTGTTTATCAGCATCAATAATTGTCTGTGAAACAAAAGTCGTGTCCATTGTCAGTGCGTAATAGGACCCGACAAGGATCGCCTTGCCGCTAAAGTCTATTCTCTCGAAATATGTGCCCGGCGCCACGCTTACAGTATCGCCGTCAGCGGCAGAATTGATCGCATCCTGAATTTTATCGAAATCTTCTGGAACATCAATAATACTTGCTTCGGCACAGAGCGTGAAAGTGAAAAAAAACAAAGGCAACAGTCGAAAACACCTTTTCATCATACCTCCCGTCATCAGAAAATGGGGCCTTATTAATTGTTAATGTCGTTTTAGAGATATTTATCTATTAAAATTCAAAGTATAATATAAAAGGCTAGTGTATGCTATTGTTTTAAAATTTTCGACAAAAAAATCGTTTCATTGACATGAACGTGTTCAGGTTTAAGAAATCCGAATGTAACTTGACTGGGATATATAAAATAAGTATATTAATTAACTCATGTTTTCTCATTATATAACAATTTTTTACGGCTAAGTCAGATGAATAAAATACAAGCAATAAAAGGCACTTTCGATATACTTCCCGGTGATGTGGAAATCTGGCAGCATGTAGAGTCAACTGTCAGGAAATGGATGCGCATATTCGGCTGTTTCGAGATACGAACTCCTGTTTTTGAAAAAACCGATCTTTTCGCCCGTTCAATCGGTGAGGACACCGATATTGTCGGCAAGGAAATGTATACATTCAAAGATATGGGCGATCGCAGTCTCACACTCCGTCCGGAGGGGACTGCCTCGGTAATACGCGCTTTCATTGAAAACTCACTGGACCAGCGGGGGCTGCCGCAACAATTATGGTATATGGGGCCGATGTTCCGTCAGGAACGCCCACAGAAAGGCCGCCAGCGTCAGTTCCATCAGTTCGGTGTCGAGATTATTGGCTCTCCGTCACCAATGACCGATGTTCAGGCTATGTCACTTTTTGACTGTATTGCCGGTGAGCTCGGTCTTGATGAGCGCAGCTTCTCAGTCAACTCACTTGGTGGTGATGAAAGCCGCGATGCATACAAGAAATCTCTCCTATTATTTCTCGATACGGTTGAAGATAGTCTCTGTGAGGATTGCAGACGACGTAAGACGACAAATCCTCTTCGTGTTTTGGATTGCAAGGTGCCCGGCTGTAATGAGGCGGTGCATAATGCGAAAAATCTGCCTCGGACCGTCGATTCGTTGACAGATGAGGACAGGAGTCATTACGATGCCGTCCTGTCGATGCTCACAAAAAAAGGGATTGTATTCGAAGAGGATCCTTTCCTTGTCCGTGGTCTCGATTATTACACCGGTGTTGTGTTTGAAATGAAATACAGCGGTCTCGGATCGCAATCTGCAATCATGGGCGGAGGTCGTTATGATAAGCTTGTGAAACAACTCGGCGGACAGGAGCTTCCCGCGGTTGGTTTTGCATGCGGCATGGAGCGCCTTGTTATGGTGCTGAAAGAGAAGGAAATTGCCGCTGCTGAAGGCATTGATGTGTATGTCGTGAATGTCGCCGGTGATGGCGATTATACGGCCTTTGATTATACTGACGCACTTCAGAAACATGAGGTTTCTGCAATGACCGATCACATGGGACGCAGCGTCAAGGCCCAGATGCGGACAGCCTCGAAACTGAATGCGAGATATGTTCTTTTTCCGGAGGAAGACGATGGCATGGTCAGTGCCAAAGACATGAATGAGTCGAATCAGGAAACCATGTCATTTATCGCTTTTCTTGAAAAAATGAAAAAATAAATACCATAAATACACAAACGAGGATTTTAACTTTGCGACTGAAAAGAACTCACAACAACGGCGAATTACGTCTCTCCGACAAGGAGAGTGAGGTTGTTCTCACCGGATGGGTGCACCGTCGGCGTGACCACGGCGGACTTATTTTTGTCGATCTCAGGGACCGTTACGGTCTGACACAGATCGTTTTTGATCCTGAGCGCGATCCCGAGGCCCATCATTCTGCTGAAATGATACGTCCCGAATGGGTGATCGCTGTTCACGGAAAAGTCAACTCACGTGCCGAGGGCATGGCGAATCCCAACCTCGCGACCGGTGAGATAGAGATTGATATCGATGATGTCGAAATCCTCAACAAATCAAAAACTCCTCCGTTCCCATTGGATGAATACCGCGAGGTCAACGAGGAAATCCGTCTCAAATACCGTTATATGGATCTTCGCCGCGAGGAAATCCAGCAGAACCTGCTTTTTCGCTCCAAGGTTGCCGGTGTGGTAAGGAGTTATCTTGCCAGTCAGGATTTTGCGGAGATCGAGACTCCGTTCCTGATGAAAAGTACGCCTGAAGGTGCACGTGACTTCCTGGTGCCGTCGCGTCGGGTTTTTGGTGAGTTCTATGCGCTGCCGCAGTCGCCCCAGATCTACAAGCAGCTACTCATGGTTTCCGGTTTCGACCGTTATTTCCAGATAACGAAATGTTTCCGTGACGAAGACCTAAGAAAAGACCGTCAGCCTGAATTCAGCCAGATCGACTTTGAAATGAGCTTTGTGAACGAGGAAGATGTCCTAGATGTCGTCGAGGGTGTTGTCGGCGCAATTTTCAAAGAGACCATGGATGCTGAAATAAATCTTCCGTTCCCGCGTATGACCTATGCGGAGGCAATGGACAAGTATGGTGTCGACAAACCGGATACCCGTTTCGGCCTTGAGCATGTCAATGTCGGCGACATCATGGAAAAATGTGATTTCAAAGTGTTCAAGAGTGTTGTGGAAAACGGCGGTCTGATCAAGTCGATCAACGTCAAGGGTGGCGCATCGATGTCACGCGGCAAAATTGACGCTCTTATCGCTTATTCGCAGGAACACGGTGCGGGCGGTATGGCATGGATGAAAATGACCGAGAATGGCCTCGAATCCAATATCGTCAAGTTCTTCAGCGAGGAAATTCAGAAAGAACTTATCGGCCGTATGCAGGCAGAGCCGGGTGATCTTCTTGTTTTTGTAGCTGACAAGCCTTCTGTTACCAATAAAGCACTCGGTGCTGTTCGTTTGAAACTTGGATACGATCTCGGCCTTATTGACGAGAATGAGTTCAAGGGCCTGTTCGTGACCGAATTTCCCATGTACGAGCTTGACGAGGAGACAAACAAGATCGCGGCAATGCATCATCCGTTTACATCACCTTTCGATGAGGATGTCGAGCTTCTGGAAAGCGATCCCCTGAAAGTCCGTTCCCGTGCCTATGATTTCGTGCTTAATGGAAATGAACTCGTTTCCGGTTCTGTGAGGATTCATACCAGCGAACTGCAGATGAGAATTCTGACAGCGCTGGGTATTTCGGAGGAGGAGGCCCGTGACAAATTTGGCTTCCTACTCGAGGCCCTTGAGTATGGTGCTCCGCCGCACGCTGGCGCAGCTTTCGGTTTTGACCGTTTTGTCATGCTTCTGAGAAAAGCAACATCCATAAGGGACGTTATCGCATTCCCGAAAACCAACCAGGGCGTATCGCTCATGGATGAGACACCCTCGACTGTTTCCGCAGCACAGCTCAGGGAACTCGGTATTGTCATAAAAGACTGATTCGAGTCAGTAGTGTCCGGTTAGAAATTAGCATACAGTTTTAAAATGAAAAAGAGCTTGACATATCAACATTAGCATAAGGCGATACAATTTCGCAAAAACCTTAATTGACAAGGGTTTGCGAAGATGTTACCGCTTAAGAACAAACGAATCAAAAAACGCGCGCTACGCTCGTACAAACGATTTAGGCAGCCATTATGCACAGCTCTTGCGGCCACACCTGATCTGAAATCACGAGGTAACAGACCATTGCAAATGAGTTTTGAAGAACAGCTCGATGGCTTGATATATTTCCATCTCAATGAGTTCAAGTCGGGCCGCCACTTACTGCAAGTTCTTGAACAAGATACGTTTGCACGTGAAGTTATCGCGCCGAAAAACGGCATCAAGAAGAGCAGTTTTTTTGAAGCTATAAACAGTCGCGGTCTTGAGCAATTGCTCCATGTTTTTACCGAGCTTCATGCTCAGGCGGCGAATACATTACCGGCGAAACATACGGAGTACGGTGATCTCGTTGCCATCGATGGTTCGCTTGTCGATGCGGTTCTTTCCATGCATTGGGCGGAATACACGGCCACCAAGAACAAGGCAAAGGTGCATCTCGGCTTCGATCTCAACTATGGCATACCGGAAAAACTCTTTCTGGCAGAGGGCAACAGCAATGAGCGTCTCTATGTCGATCAGATACTCAAGCCGGGACAAACCGGAATCATGGACCGAGGTTACCTGACACACGAGGGCTTTGACCGCTGGCAAAAGGATAAAAAGCATTTTATTTGCCGTATTAAGGCCAATGCCCGAAAAACAGTTCTGCAAACCCATGACATCGACACGGATAGCATGATCTTCTATGATGCTACTGTACTGCTTGGTATTGATGCCATTAACCAGACGGAACGTGAAGTCAGGGTTGTCGCTTACCGCATCTTGAACCAGGAGTACTGGATCGCAACTGACCGCTTCGACCTCTCGGCGGAACAAATCGCCGCTGCATTCAGGCTGCGCTGGGATATTGAACGATTCTTTGCCTGGTGGAAACGGCATCTGAAAGTCTATCATATCATCGCGCGCAGTGAATATGGCTTGAAGGTCCAAATGCTTGCCGGGCTTATTACTTACCTCCTGTTAGCAATTTATTGTCATGAAGAATATAATGAAAAAGTCTCTATCAAAAGAGCCCGAGAATTACGAATTAATATCCAAAACGAAGCTCGAGGCTTTTTCGATGATGCTCAACAAGAGCAAAGGAGCAATAAACAGCATCTATTCGCTAAAACCTAACCGGACACTACTGGGTTCGAGTGATAAGTGATAAGTTGTTTTTGTGATGTGTGATATCAGTATGTGATAGATTATTTATGAGCATCATTTAACTGTTCGTTCAATTGCTCCACCTTAAAACAAAGGATCGGAAAATGGCACAATTGTCACGGCAGAAGAAAAAAGAAAATGTCATCGAAGTCTTGAATACCGCAAGGGCCATGGAACTTCAGGCTATCACTCAGTACATGAACCAGCATTATAATCTAGATGATATGGACTTCGGCGAGCTTGCCGGGAAGATCAAGCTTATTGCCATTGATGAAATGCGTCATGCCGAAGCTTTTGCAGAACGTGTCAAGGAGCTTGGTGGTGAACCTGTCACTGATCCTGCCGGTAAGGCTGTCAAAGGGCAGGAGGTCGAGGTTATCTTTGGTTTTGATAGCGGACTTGAGGATACCACGATAGACCAGTATAACGAGTTTCTTATAGTCTGTAATGATAACGGTGACAGCACAAGTGCCAAAATTTTCGAGCAGATCATTGACGAAGAACAGCTTCACATGAATTATTTTGACAATATTGCTGATCATATCGAAAAACTTGACGCTGCTTATCTTGCCCGTATAGCAGGAACCTCGTCGGCAACAGGAATTCCTCCCGCGGGATTTGTGCTTAGCGAGGGCGAATAAAGTTTGACTTAATCACATGCGTGATGACTGGCTTCGGGCCGGATTTGGTCAAATTTATAAATGATACAGATGACAGCAGGATTATCCAGTTGGACAATCCTGCTGTAATTTATGTTAATGAACTGTGTTTAGGATTGTTTTTTCTTGACAAAACATGAAAAAACAGCTATGTATATACAATATGGAAGAGCATTTATTTAGTATCAATAATACACTGATTATTATGGCTTTGAGTAAATGGCCAAACTTCTTTTTTTAAACTCCCGGCGTTTTTGACATCGTCGCTGCTGGGAGTTTTTTCTTTCTTGTGGGCTGTATACAATTGGTTTGGCAGTGAACTACGACATTTTTTCGGAGGGCAAGGCGTTCAGTTTGGAGACGGAAGAATTTGAAATAGTATATCCATCGGAATCTGATTATCAGGATATCTTCGGCAGTGGAGACCAGAATATCCACGCTATTGAAGAACGGTATGGAGTATCGATACTCTGCCGTGATGGCGGAATAAAAATTATCGGCGATAAACAGTCCGCAAAACGTGCGGCGAAAATCCTCGGAGAAATGGATGCTCTCATTTCGTCGGGCGTTCATCTCGACGAACACACATTATCCGGTGCTCTCGAGTATCTTGAGAACGGCGGCTCAGGCACGTCTATCTCACTGAATACTGTTGTTCTCAACTCAAAAGGCAAGCAGATCAAACCGCGGTCGCTGGGCCAGTGCCTATATCTCAAGGCGATCATGGAGAATGAGGTTGTTTTTTCGATTGGACCTGCCGGAACAGGAAAAACCTATCTTGCCGTTGCACTTGCCGTTTCGGCACTTCAGTCCCGTTCGGTTCAGAAGATCATTCTATGCCGCCCGGCTGTTGAGGCAGGGGAGAGTCTCGGTTTTCTGCCAGGAGATCTCAAGGATAAAGTGGAGCCTTATTTCCGGCCACTCTACGATGCCCTTTTTGACACGCTTGGACCTGAAAAACTCGAGAAATTACAGCAGCGAGGTATTGTAGAGGTCGCACCATTGGCCTATATGCGAGGTAGAACACTTGCTAATGCCTTTGTTATTCTCGACGAGGCACAGAATACGACTTCACGTCAAATGAAAATGATTCTGACTCGCCTGGGTTTCGGATCGAAAATGGTTATTACCGGAGATGCAACTCAGGTTGATCTTCCAAAAAGTGAAAAGCCCGGACTTGTTGAAATTGAGAGAATTTTGTCCAGAGTAGAAGGTGTTTCTTTCGTGAAACTGACCAGTCGTGATGTTGTCCGCCACCGTCTTGTGCAGGATATTATCAACGCTTACCAGATTCATGAAGATGGATCTGAAAACTGAGCCTGGCAGTACTGGGAGAATGAGCCGTGAGCGTTTTTCATAGATTTAAATCCTCGAAAAAGCAGAAACCGCTGGTTAGCGTTAATAAAAAAACTGTTACTGCGGCGATGCCTCGGGTACTTCTTTCGATTGCCATAATTGTAGCTGTCGCGGCTATGTTTCTGGGGTCGACAATAAAGCGCGCCGGTCTTAACTCGTATGAACCGCCTGTTTTGGCAGCAGGTGATATTTCACCGCGCCGAGAAATCGCAATCATTGATTTTCAGGTTCCTAAAACACCCTCGCAACTCGATGAAGAACGACGTCAGGCCGCAGCAAACGTCATTCCTGTTTTCAGCCCAGAACGCGAACCGCTACTTTTAATGAGCGCGGAGATAGACTCACTCTTCTCGGTTATGAATTCTTTTCCTGCCAAGAATGCTTCTGATTCCCTGAAAACTGCGGTTGAATCGAAATTCTCTTTTTCCGTTAGCTTCAAGGAGATCGAGTCTTTCCGCAGCAGTCTTCGATATCGAAACACAAATTATGCCGATTCTTTACACGGTTACCTTCTCGAAGGCATCAATAAGCTCTATTCTTATTATATTGTCTCTCGCATGGATGATCTCCATTATCATGATGTTAAAGACATGATTATGCTTGAAAGCATGGGGCCGCAGCAGACTGTCCCCGTTTCAGGGATTCTGGATGTTGCGAGTGCAGGTGACTCACTTCGTACATTCCTTGATCAAAATATCGGAAAACGGCTGCCTTCACGTAATATGAAAGTTGTCACTTCATTCGTAACGAAATTCATCCGTCCCAATCTGGCCTATAATGCCCGGATCAGCGGTGAACTTAAACAGCAGGCTATGGTTGCTGTACCTGTAAATGCTGCTTCATATAAGAAGAACGAACGGATTATTGAAGCTAATGTGCCGGTATCTGAAGCGCAGATTACCGCGCTTGAGGCATATCGTAATGCACTCGAATCTCAGACATTCGAAGAGAACCGCAGAAAGCATTATGCTGATGCCACCGGTAAAATATTCATATCGATATGCCTTCTTGCAGTTCTCGGAAGTTATCTTGCCCTTTACCGAAAAAAGATATTCTCATCCTTCAACCGTCTTTTGCTTCTGGTAATTATTGTCGCACTGCCCATGACTGTTGCGTATTTCGCGTCCTGGAGCAGTGGCGTTTTTGGTTTTATGATCCCTGCGGCAATGGCAAGTATTCTCGTAACGGTCCTCTTTGATGCCGAGATGGGCATGTTGATCTCGTTCGGACTTGCACTTTTCATTTCCCTTCTCTTTCCGGAAACAGGTGTAAGGCTTGGTATTGTCTATTGTGTTGGTTCAGGGGCCGGTGCGCTGTCTGTCGGAAGAGTCAGGCATCGAAAAGAATTCTATCGTTCGATGGCATTGACGCCTATTGTCTTGGCTATTTCTGTTTTAGCCACACACGACTGGTTTTCGGTCATGCCTTTAACCGATACTGGCAAATATATATTTGTCGCGGCTGTTAACGGCTTTTTCTGTCCGATTCTTGCCATAGGTCTTTTGCCAGTCCTGGAAAGTTCTTTTAAGATTGTGACAGATATAACTCTTTTGGAGTTGAGCGATCTCAACAACCTCCTCTTGCGTGATACCGCAGTGAAAGCACCCGGTACATTTTCCTCAGTCCTTATGGTTGGGGCACTTGCAGAAGCTGCTGCGGAAAAAATCGGCGCCAATCCGCTTCTTGCCAGGGTTGGCTCTTACTATCATGATATCGGAAAATCTGTGATACCTGAGTATTTCATTGAGAATCAGATGGGTGGTAAAAATCCGCATGACCGTCTATCACCTCATATGAGCGCCCTTGTTTTGGCTTCCCATGTCAAGGAGGGGTATGAACTCGGACTCAAATATGGTCTCCCGCAGGCAATTCTGGATATCATTAAGCAGCATCATGGTACAAGCCTTATGGCCTCGATCTATCATAAAGCCGAGAGCCAGAATGAAGGCGAGCCGGTAGATGAATCCGCATTCAGATATCCGGGCCCGAAGCCTCAAACGCGTGAAGCTGGCATTGTCATGCTCGCCGACCTTGTCGAGGCCGCAAGCCGTTCTTTGGCTGATAAATCGCCCAGTCGCTTGAAATCTCTCATCGGCACAATTATTCAGAAACGTTTTCTCGAGGGGGAGCTTGATGAGTGCGACCTTACGCTGAGAGATCTTCATAACATCGAGGAAAGTTTCCTGCCGGTACTAGTCGGCTCCCATCATGGAAGAATCGCTTATCCATGGCAGAAGGTGACAAAAGAAAATGTTGGCGGACATCATGACATACTGAATAGTCAGGATCAGAAAGCTTCTTCTTCAAATAGTAAAGATGAAAAATCAAAAGAAACGAAAGCATAGTTAATTACAGGATATAAAAATGGTAACAGTTGAAGTAATAAATGATGCAGGTGATTTCGATAATCCTCTCGATGAGAGCGATTTGGCTTCATTCGCTTCGAAACTCCTCGCTGAACGCGACAGGAAAATCGGTGAGATAAACATTGTGTTTATTGATGATGTTCGCATGATCGAACTCAATGAGAATTATAAAAAGGGTGAGGGGCTTACTGATGTTCTCACTTTCATTCTTTCTGATGATCCCGCGGAATTTCTCGATGGCGAAATATATGTGTCTCCATTGAAAGCTGAACAACAGGCGACAGAGTATAGAGTTCAATTGCAGGAAGAGCTTTTACGCCTTGTTGTGCACGGTCTGCTTCACATCTCTGGCATGACTCACAATACAGACGAAGATTATAGGGACATGATGAACGTTACGGATACTCTCGTGTCGGCGTATTTCGGGAAGGGCGCCTGAAATGCCAGTATCCATATATTACATTACCATATTTATTGTTTCAGCTCTTTCGTCGCTGCTGTTTTCCGCGGCAATATTGTCGATCTGGTCGATCTCACGCGATTCACTGCAAAAGCTTATTGAAAATAAGGTGCGCGGAGCATCACAGCTCTACAGAATTATCCGTAATAAGAACCGCTTTCAGCATATGCTTGTCAGTGGCCGTGTGTTCTCTCTTTTGTCCGGTGCCGTTTCTGCCGCACTATTTGCGGTTTATCTTGCAGACGGAAAACCTGATCAATGCATTCTGATCTATTGCATTGTATTGATAACAGCCGCTCTCATTTTCACCTTCACTGAAAATATTCTGGCGCGTCTTGTCTCTCTCGGCGAATATGAGGACATTGTACCAAGATTTGCCTGGTTTCTCGCGTTCTTTTTTGTGATTCTGTATCCACTGACTCTTTTGCTATCTATGATTCATGCTGTCTTTATCAAGGAGGATCAAGTCCTTGCAGCAAAGGAGGATGCGCTTATCGAGTTTGTGAAATCAGAGAACGAGGCGGGTGTTATTGAGGACGGTGAAAGCGAAATGATTCAGGATGTTCTCGACTTTTTCGATACGACGGTCCGAGAGGTAATGGTCCCGAGGATTGATATGGTCGCGGTTGAGAAAGGCACACCCGTTGATGAGGCTATCAAAATATTTAAAGAACATGGACATTCCCGTATTCCTGTTTATGAGGAGCGGATCGACAATATTCTCGGTGTTGTGTATGCAAAAGATCTCCTGATCCGCATAGCGGATTCCGATGCCGCGACTTTTGCTCTTACCGATATCATGCGTGAGGCATTCTTTGTCCATGAGACGAAAATCATACCTGACATGCTTGCCGATTTTAAGGCGAACAAAGTCCATATCGCTGTCGTTGTTGACGAATACGGCGGAACCGCAGGTATTGTCGCTCTTGAGGATCTGCTCGAGGAAATTGTCGGTGAGATCAGTGATGAATACGACAATGAAGAACGAAATTTTGTGTGGGTTGGCGACACAACTGTTGTGATCGATGCCGGTCTTGATATTGATGATGTCAATGATATTATTCATACCGATATTCCCAGCGAGGATTTCGATACACTTGGCGGTTTTGTCTATACACAGCTTGGGGTGATTCCCAAAGGAGGTGAAGAATTCCTCTGGGAAGAAATTACTTTTACTGTTAAGAAAATTGTCGGAAATCGCATATCGAAAGTGCTGGTTACCCTCAAAGAGCCATTGATGAAGGATGAAGACGTCGAGGAATAGCTCAACTGTCCTGACAGGCCGTCATACCCGATGGCCTTGCATCCTGTCGTATATGCTTTCGAAAAATTCTACCTGCAATATCTTCTGGAGGTCTTGATGATTAAAGTCGCCGTCGTTGGTGCCGGTTATTGGGGAAAAAACCTGGTCAGAACATTTGATTCTCTCGAAGCAACCACATTAAGTTACATTGTCGATAAAAGTCCTGAAATTCTGTCTTCCCACAGTTCTTATGATGCTGAAAGAACAGATGATTATGATCTTGTTCTATCGGATGAGTCTGTTGATGCTGTGGCAATTGCAACGCCCCCTGTTTCACATCATCAGGTGGCGATGGCGGCGCTCAAGGCGGGAAAGCATGTTTTTGTCGAAAAGCCACTGACTCTCGATGTCGCTGAAGCCGAGGAGCTCGTAGCTTTTGCACGTGAACAGGACAGGATGCTCATGGTTGGCCACCTGCTTCTCTATCATCCATGCGTGAATGCCCTGAAAGAAATTATCGCGAGCGGACAGCTTGGAGACGTACTCTATCTATACAGCCAGCGTCTCAATCTCGGAAAAGTCCGTACGGATGAAAATGCTCTTCTGTCACTTGCACCGCATGACATATCTGTTGCACTATACCTCATCGATAAAACTCCTGTATCCGTAACTGCGTCAGGACAAAGCTATCTTCAGGATGGTATCGAGGATGTTGTTTTCATGAATATCACATTTGAAGGCGGTCAAATGGCAAATGTGCATGTCAGCTGGCTTGATCCTCATAAGGTGCGACGACTGACAGTTGTCGGGTCGGGAATGATGGCTTCTTTTGATGATATGGAGGCGCAGGAGAAAGTACGTATCTATGACAAAGGTGTCAATGTCAACAAGGATTACGATTCCTATGCCGAATACCTGTCATTGAGAAATGGCAGCGTGCACAGTCCCGAAATAGAAATGCATGAGCCGTTGAAATGTGAATGCGCGCATTTTGCCGATTCTATTATTAATAAGAAAACACCCTTGAGCGATGGCAACAACGGTCTCATGGTGACACGTATTCTCGATGCGGCCATGCAGTCTCTGAAGGAAGGAAATAGACCAGTTAGCTTATAAGACTCTATCCAGTAGGATTTTTTACGTACTAATAAATCTGTCTAATCAGAAGACCATTACCGGGACATCGCATTTCTACATGAAACGTTATCTAACAGCTCTGGCACGTTATGGGATTCTATGTGCAATTCTTGCATTTGGTACATGGTATGTTATCCATAATTATGACCGTTTCGTATCAGAAATAAATATAAGTGCTGTCAATTTATCCCTTCTTGTTTTTCTGGGCCTGCTTACACTCTTATGGGAATCGCTGAGACTCAAAATCCAGATGAAAAAACTCGGTGCTGACCTGAGCGTTCCAGCTGCCTGGCATATTTTTACTGTCATGCAAGCTGTAAATCACCTCGTTATAAAAGCTGGAACATTCAGCGCTGGATACTATATTTCCCGGAGATACAGGATTTCCTTTCATGCCTATTGTGCATTTGTTATGACCTATGTCGTGGTCATGGTTATGTCTTCTGGCATTGTCGGTCTGTGCGCTTCAATGATTGCGATAGTTTCTGGTGCTGAAACCCCAGCTGTGATTCCACTCCTTTTTGTTGCTATTGTTGCTGCCTGTGCCGGTTTTATTGTTCTTGCCCGTCTTCCTGTTCCGATTCCTGGAAAACCGCTTATTCTTTATAAACTGATTTCCGCGTGGCGTGAGATTTATACTGATTACAAAATGATACTGACCCTGCTTCTGGTTGAGTCGCTGTATTTTATGACATGTTCACTTCGTTTCTATCTTGCGATAAGTATGCTATCTGTTGATATAGGCTTTCTCGATGCTGTCGTTATTGTGAGTGTCGGGAATTTCCTCAGGATAGCGACATTTATTCCTGGCGGCCTTGGGGTGGCCGAGGTGGCAAGCGGGTGGACTGCCGCGCTCATTGGGGGTGACGCCGGTCTTTCCGGTCTCGCAGCTGGTTTCGATCGCTTGATATATGTGGTGCTGCTTATGCTTTTCGGAGGAATCGCTTTCCTGACTTTATCAGGACGAAAAGAATTTCATCGTCCTGCTGAAGGTGACGCTAAAGATGAGATGGTATAAATTGGCGTGAATGTTTCAGAGAAATCTGACTTGAAAATATATCATAATCTGTATGATATAAAAATTCTTGAACAGAATCTTATTACTGTATATATTGCTTGAACATCCTGAGAGTAAAAGACCTGTATATGTTTTCCGGAGTTTAAATGTCGCATCTCCTAAAAGCCCTTTCCAATCGTTTCCGTTCCGGTGGATGGCGGATAAGTTCAAATATCCTGCCGGATGCTGATAACATACCTATCAATTGGAAAGGGTCACGTCCAGATATGCTTATAACCCGCAAAAAAGAGGTTGTGGCTGTCTGTATTGAGGATTACGATTCACTTCTGAAAGGTGACTATGTAAGGCGATGGGAGTCTATTATTGAAAACGGCGTCAAGCTGATGCTGGTCGTCAAGGACAAAAAAAGCCACGAAAAGGTCAAAACTGCGGCAGCAGACAACAATATAGAAGCTGTGATTCGTTATGTCGAACGGGGCGTAAAGAAAAAGAACAGTTCGTCTTCATCGCCGATGTTCGACAGACAATCAAAAGTTGACTGGGTAATCGCGCTCACGATTGTTGTTGTCCTTCTTGCTTTTGTTGTGCTTATTCTGCCCGATCTTCTCTCGTATTTCAAGATGAAAGATTTTTATCAGCCGTATGACAGGGAACGTCAGGAAGAGTATATGAAGAAACGTGAGGAGGAGTATAAAGGCATGTCGGATGATGAGCGGGAGGACAAAGTACGTGACGATATGCGCTTGAAACGTGATCATGAAAAACGAATTAAAGAAATGAAGAAATAATTCATAAGTTGAATAGAGGAAACCTATACCTGGATGCCGCCGTTTTTGCATTGAATGGCGGCATTCATTACATTATATTGCATTTTCTGTTAAAGCCGCCGGAGTTGACTGTTTTTATTTGAAATGAGGTTTCACATAACATAAAGCGAGGATTTAATGAACAGGGATTCCGATCTCAAGTACGATCATGGTGCGATCGAAGCAAAATGGCGTGAACGTTGGGAAGAGCGTGGGGCGCATGAAATAGATATGGACAATGCAGAGCGTCCGTTTTACAACCTCATGATGTTTCCATATCCTTCTGCGGAAGGTCTTCATGTTGGTAATGTGTATGCTTTTACCGGTTCGGATATTTATGGCCGTTTCAAGAAAATGGAAGGTTATGATGTTTTTGAGCCGATAGGGTTTGACGCTTTCGGTATGCATTCTGAGAACTTTGCGCTCTCCCGCGGTATGCATCCAGCAGAAATGGTGCCTAAAAACATAGCCAATTTCCGTGATCGTCAGCTGAAACTGATCGGAAATATGTATGATTGGAGCCGTCAGGTTGACACCACGAGCAAAGAATATTACAAGTGGACACAATGGATTTTTACACAGCTATTCAAGCGCGGTCTTGCCTATCAGACCGAAGCCTCGGTTAACTGGTGCCCTTCCTGTAAAACTGTGCTTGCCTCGGAACAGGTTATCAGCGGTGAATGCGAACGCTGTACAAGTGAAGTGATACAGAAAAAGATGTTGCAGTGGTTTGTCAGGATTACCGACTATGCCGATCGCCTGTATGAAAACCTGAAAACAATCGACTGGTCCGATATCACGACAACAGCACAGATGAACTGGATCGGTAAAAGCACCGGCGCCGAGATCGATTTTACAGTTGACGGACATGATGAAACCATCCGAGTCTTTACGACCCGTCCCGATACAATTTTCGGTGCAACATACATGGTGCTTGCTCCCGAACATCCGCTCGTGGAAAAAATCAGAACAAACGAGATGAAGGATGCTGTCGATGCCTACATCAAGCAGTCTGTTGGCAAGAGCGAGATGGAAAGAATAGATGCGGGACAGACAAAGACTGGTGTTTTCACCGGCGCATATGCAATCAATCCTGCTGATGAGCGCCGTATCCCCATCTGGGTAGCCGATTATGTCCTCATTGGTTATGGTACAGGCGCTATTATGGCAGTTCCCGCACATGATGAACGCGATTTTGAATTTGCAAAGACATTTGATCTCCCCATTGTCGAGGTCATTTCTCCTGACGGCGAACTTCATGAACTCGAAACAGCCTATACCAGTGAGGGTGTGCTTGTCAACTCCGGGCAGTTCAATGCCACCCCTTCGAAAGAGGCAAAAGACAAAGTTGCAGATTGGTTCGATGAGCGCGGGCTGGGGGAGAAGGCTGTCAATTTCCGTCTGCGTGACTGGTGTATATCACGTCAGCGTTATTGGGGGCCGCCTATACCTGTAATCCATTGCGAGAAATGCGGTCCGCAGGCTGTACCTGAAAGTGACCTGCCTGTCGAGCTTCCCGAAATGAAGAATTTCGAACCGGATGGCAGTGGGCAGTCACCGCTGACAAGGAACGAAGAGTTTGTAAAATGCGTCTGTCCGAAATGTGGCGGCGAGGCACGTCGTGAGACCGATGTGATGGATAATTTCCTTGATTCGGCATGGTATTTCTTCCGCTATCCTTCCTCTGAATTTGATGATAAGCCGTTTGACAAGAACCGCACGAAAAAATGGCTTCCGGTTGACATGTATATCGGCGGCAACGAACATGCTGTGCTGCATCTTCTCTACACTCGTTTTGTAACAATGGCTCTCAAGGATATGGGGCATATCGATTTCGAGGAGCCATTCAAAAAATTCCGTGCGCACGGCCTTATCATTAAAGATGGTAACAAGATGTCGAAGAGTCGCGGGAATGTTGTCAATCCTGACCAGTTCATCGAGACATATGGCGCAGACTGCTTCAGAACCTACCTCATGTTCCTTGGCCCATACACACTTGGCGGCGATTTTCAGGACAAGGGCATTATGGGTGTCAGGCGATTCTTTGACAGAATATACCGTCTTGTAAATTCCCCGGATGATCTTGCACCTGGAATGCCTGATGACAAGAAATTCACCGCTGTCATGCATAAGACAATCCGTGATGTCGGCTCTCATATTGAAAATCTCGAATACAATACAGCAATCGCTTTTATGATGGAATATCTGAATGAGCTTGGCCGCTGCGAAGTTGTTCACAAGGGCGCAGTTGAGGTTCTCGTCCGCATGATCGCGCCATTCGCTCCGCATCTTTCCGAGGAACTGTGGGAAATGCTCGGACATGATGATGGTGTTTTTGTTGCCGGCTGGCCAGAATTCGATGAGTCGAAGATTGTTTTCGACAGTTTCGAGCTGGTTGCTCAGGTGAATGGCAAGGTTCGCGCCACAATGGAGGCATCGACCTCGATCAGCAAGGAAGATGCCATCGAAATGGCTCTCTCTCATGAAAATGTCAAACGTTTCATAGAAGAAAAAACAGTTCGCAAGACAATTTATGTACCGAAAAAACTGGTGAATATTGTGGCGAATTGACCTGGTGGCACATATCAACGCCGAACATTTTATGGATTTTTACGGGAGGCTTTCATGAAAAGGACTCTGGTCCTTCTTGTACTGATGATTCTTCCTGCTATGGTTTTTGCGCAGGACGATTTGAATGTTATGACCAACTGGCGTATGTATTCTGACATTGAGAATGCTTTGTATAAGAGTATTGCCGAAGAGGCGTATGGAATGCTCGATTCTCGTGAGGACAGGCTTTCTCTCATGCGCACCCGGGCAACATGGGAGCTGTACCGTAATAATGTCCGTAGAAAACTTGCCGATGCCTTTGGTCCCATGCCGGAAAAAACGCCCCTTAACGCTCGAATCGTCAACACTTTCGAGCATGAAGGCCTGACGGTTGAAAACATTCTGTTCGAGTCACGTCCCGGATTCTATGTCACGTCGGCACTGTTTCGGCCATCCAATAAATCAGGAAAACTCCCCGTTGTCGTGTATGTTTGCGGACACTCGGCAAATGGATATCGTTTGGAAGGATATCAGAACGTAATAATGAACCTTGCCCATAAAGGTATGGCAGTTCTCGCTGTCGATCCGATGGGGCAGGGCGAACGTCTACAGTATTACGATCCCGAGCAGAAAAAATCAGTTGTCGGAGGACCGACCCGCGAACACTCCTATGCCGGACTGCAATACCTGCTTACCGGCAGGACCATGGCCATGGCCAGGCTATGGGATGGCATCTGCGCTATTGATTACCTTCACACCCGAGATGATATCGATACTTCCCGTATAGGCGTTCACGGCCGTTCAGGCGGCGGCACTATGTCAACATATCTTGGCGCCATGGACGAGCGCATAATGGCGGCTGCTCCTGAATGCTACATCACCAGTTTCAGACGGCTTTTCCAGACCATTGGGCCGCAGGATGCGGAACAGAACCTTCTCTCACAGATTGCTACATCGCTTGATCACGGTGATTTCCTTATCGCAAGAGCACCCAAGCCGACACTTGTAGTCACTACTGCTAATGACATTTTCAGCCTTCAGGGCGCACGTGAGACTGTCGAACAGGTTCGTCCAGCATTCGAGTCACTTGGTGGCATTGATGCTATTAATATGATCGAAGACGAAGCGCCGCATCAATCGACTAAGCCCAACAGAGAACGTGTATATGCCTTTTTCATGAAGACCTTTGGTGTCAGGGGAGATAGCTCTGAACGTGAGATTCCCGTGATAGATACCGAAAAACTGACGGTTACAAAGACAGGGCAGGTTTTAACTTCCGGTTCAAAAAATATTCATGATCTGATTGCGGCCGACAGCAAACCGTATATCGATTCACTTGAACGTCTACGTGCCGGTGAATTCAGCCAGATGAGAAGTAATTCGATTCTGAAAGACGCCAGAACATTATCCGGATATCGTCAGGAAACGGAACTCTCTGAAACTATCACGACAGGTCGTATCAAGCGTGACGGCTATACAATTGAAAAGATCATAATCGATTCGAAAGGACAACTTCCTGTTCCGGCACTTTTGTTCCGTCCTGATAGTGGAGGTAAGCATCCGGCAATACTGTCAGTATCCCAAGCTGGGAAGAATGCTGACAGCCTCGAGGGCGGAATTCATGAAAGTCTTGTTCGTGAAGGCTATATCGTTCTTGCCTGTGATTTGCCGGGATTTGGGGAAATGACAGCAAATACACAAGGCAATGATTCGATCATCAACGGTGTCAGTTTCAATATTGTATTCGGTGCCCAGTTGATCGGAAGGAGCACAACAGGAATACTTGCATCTGCCATTTCGAAAACTGTTTCCTGCCTTGCTGCACGAAAAGATGTGGATGCCAATTCAATAACAGCCATTTCCATGGGGATATGCGGTCCGTCCCTTCTGCATGCAGCCGTTTTCGATACTGCGATTAGCCGGACAATCCTTGTCGATTCACCGCTTTCATGGTCATCAATCGCAGAAAACAGGTTTTACGATCAGAATATAGCCTACACCATTGTTCCTTCCGCGCTAACAGCATACGATCTTCCCGACCTTGTTCAGGCACATGCGGGGCGGGATATTCTAATTATCGGCCCACAGGACGGCACTGGTACTGAAATTAGTTCCAGGGATATTATTGTACAGACACGAGATGCGCACACAAGTCTCGGTTCTCATGTTAGTGTTGTGTCGCATCAGGATTCAGGGGATCTAACTGCTACACTACTCAGCTGGCTCGCAAAATAGCAGGAAAACAAAAAAATACAAAACACAATAGAAGAAAAGAGATACGGTCATCGAACGTAAAAAGATAACTATTTTACTTCCCGCCGCACTGGCTCTTATTTCCATTCCTGCTCTGATTATTTCTGTGCTATGCGGCTCCGTTGCTGTGACAGGTGTGTTTGCTCTTGTACTGCCGATTTCACTTGCGTTCCTAGTCAGAAATCATCCTGTTCTTTCGGCAACTGCTTTCAGTCTTTGGATGGTTGCTTTTATTGCTGCTGCAATGTTTTTCACCTCATTATTTCTTAATTGGGGATCACTTGATCTTCGCACTTTGGTTATTCCCTGTATCATGTTCATTATGTTCTGCATGGGCACAACATTGAGCATATCCGATTTTAAGCGCGTGATTTTCATGCCTCAGGCCGTGGCTGTCGGAGTCGTTCTTCAGTTTCTCGTAATGCCGTTTGTTGGTAAAGCTGTAGCTATGGTGTTCACCAGCAATTCTGAGGTCGCGGCGGGCATAGTAATAACCGGGGCAAGCCCGGGTGGTGTTGCCTCAAATGTTATTGCTTATTTGGCACAGGGGAATGTTGCGCTTTCTGTTACCATGACAGCCGTATCAACCTTGATTGCGCCATTCATGACACCTTTGATGACTAAATGGCTAGCCGGTGCCTATGTTCCGATCGAATTCTGGAAAATGATGCTGTCCATAGTTAAAATGGTCATCATTCCAATTGGCTCCGGAATTATAGTCCACTCCCTTCTTGACCGTCTTGGTAAAACCCACGCCGTTTTTCTCTCAATCAAGAATGTTATCTTTGCGATCCTGCCGAAACTATCGATGTTTGTTATAGCTTTCGCATGTGCCATAATGGCCGCTAATGCCCGATCAAAACTTCTTATAGGCACAATAGTGCTGTCTGTACTCGTCTCGGTTATCGTGCATAATCTTCTCGGCTTGCTTCTCGGCTACTGGGGTGCAAGGCTTATGCGTCTCGGGGAGAGGGAGTGCCGGACGATTGCGATTGAGGTGGGACTCCAAAACAGCGGAATGGCTGCCGGACTTGCCTTGAGTGTTCTTAAAAGTGAACTGGCCTCCATACCCGGTGTTGTCTATTCATCATGGCACAACATAACCGGCGCTCTTCTTGCCTCATGGTGGGCAAATCATCCTGTTGACAAATAAAAAAAGCCTCCAAATTAAATCAGGAGGCTTTTCAATCTATGTAAAAAGTGGGGAGATTTCATCGATGCCGTCCCGATATACGATGGGATCAATTTTATAGTATTATCCCCGTATCGGGATGGCATCATCATTTTCGCTCTTTATAAAAGCAATTCCTGTGCCAAAAACACAAGCAATATCATGCAATATAAGTAACACAAATAATTACAACAAGATAGATCAGTTGTGATCTTGATGTCAGTTGGTTTTGCGTCTCACATTAGCCGTGAGAATTCTCAGATGTGATATGGCGTTTTGCGGCAATTTTGCTTTATGGTAGTGTAAGGCAAGAATATATAATGGGTTACTCTTGTGTCTCAGGAATGATATTGTGTCTAAGTTGAGATAAAAAGCCGGTGAGATTGTATTTCTTGAGCCGACGGTAGAGAGTGGCTCTGCTCATGCCGAGGTTGTCGGCTGCCTTGTCGACATCGCCGCCAGTCAGCTGGATTGCCTCTTTATAAAGCCTGATAGAGGATTCTGAGCGATCTTTCCACGCTTTTTCGATGCTCTCATGACGTGAGCCCTCAACTTCTTTTTGTTCATCCTCGAACCGTTCGCGAAGTGTGGCTGGCAGGTCATTCCATGATATCAATTTGCTCTGAGAGATCAAGACTGCATGTTCGATCGCGTTTTCGAGTTCTCTGATATTTCCGCGCCAGGAATAATCCATAAGCCGCTTCAGACTTTCCTGTTCAATATCGGAAATATCCTTGCCGGTGCTTTCAGAAAAACGTTTGATAAAGAATCGTAACAATTCGGGGATGTCGTCACGTCGTTCTCGCAACGGCGGTATCTCAACAGTGATTACATTTAGGCGCCAGAAAAGTTCCTCGCGAAATGTTCCTTCCTGAATGGCTTTTTTCAAGTCGCGGTTTGTGGCTGCAGTGACACGTGCGGAAATGGGAATTATACGTTCAGAGCCGACTCTCTGTACAACTTTTTCCTGAAGGACACGAAGCAGTTTGACTTGAAGATCGAGAGGCATATCGCCTATTTCATCGAGGAAAAGTGTTCCGCCGGTTGCCTGTTCGAATTTGCCGATGTACCCACCCTTGCGTGCTCCGGTAAAGGCGCCTTCCTCATAGCCAAAAAGCTCGCTTTCAATGAGATCTTTGGGGATTGCTGCACAGTTAAGAGCAATAAACGGACCATCCGCAACAGGTGATGCATTGTGAATTGCCTGGCTGAAAAGCTCTTTGCCGGTGCCGCTTTCACCAGTGATCAAAATGCTGGAATTGCTCTGCGCGGCGAGCTTTGCAAGTTTGATCGTTTCGGTAAGTGTCGTATCGTGACCGATAATGTCATCGAAAGTATAACGTGGGCTTTGCGAGCTGAACCTTGTCAGCATCTTGACGGTTTCTTCCATCGGGCGGAAGGAAATAACACTTCCTTTCTGTTCGCCTGATGTATCCGAAAAAGTCTTGAGTGTCGCCATGGCGGCTATTTTGTCGCCGCTTGTAGTAAAGGTTACAACTCGATTGTTGAACTCTTTGCCTTCCGCTATCATCGAAGAGAGTGATGGTTTGTATGAGCCGATAGCATCAATATTTTTTGCACCTTTATCAGCGGGAGTCAATCCAAGCATTGCTTTTGCTACACTGTTGAAATCCTGCAGGAAACCTTCGCCGTTAACGGCAATGACCCCATCCGAAATCGAGTCAAAAACAGCTGATATGCGCGAATACATTGTCTCGATTAGATCGAGCTGCTCTTTTTCTTCGTCAGCGAAAATACGCAGTTTAGAATGGATCATGGCGTTTTCAATTGCAAGAGCGGCCAGACCGGCAATATGGAGAAGAACATCGACGCCGGTTGAAAGGAAAAGATCACCTTTTGAACTGTTATCATCATCTATTCCGAAAAGACTTATGACACCGAGCGATTTTTCCCGGCTCATAAGTGGCAGACATATATTCCAGTTATCTTTCATCGAAAAACCGCCGATGGATTCTTCCATATCGATCTTGCGAAGTTTCGGCTCGCCGGAAACAAGACAGCTCTGGGCAATATCCACTGGATAATTTTTGAGAAAACTTGATTTCAGTCCATAGGAACTCGTTTTTGTGATTGTGCCGTCCTCATCCATCAGGTGAATGACAACACCCTTGATATTGAAACCGTTTCCTATCTCCCAGGCTACCTCTTCAAGAATGACATCCAGATCAAGAGAAGAAGATACTGAATTAGCGATTTTCGTGGATAATTCCAGAAGGTGAGCTTTGTACTCAAGCCGTTCATGTACCTGGGCATTCTGGATTGAACCTGCGATTGTCGCCGTAAAATTGTTAAGTTCAGCAGCTTCCTTTTCGGTGAAATCACGTTCTTCCCGTGTACGAATATTTACAACCCCGACAAGTTGCTCACCGGATTTAATAGGAAATGACAACATCGAGGGATATTTTTCATCTTCGGAAAGCATCGAATATACACTACGGGGATCTTCGAGAATATTACGTGTCGTGTCATATTTTCCGGTTTCGGCAACTTTACCTGTCAAGCCTTTGCCAATAGGGATGCGAAGTTTTCCGACAGCGGAACTGTCAAGACCGACAGAGGCTCGCAAGACAATCGTGTCCGAATCCTCGTCTTTAAGGAATATCGTCACATCGTCAACGCCCATATATTCGGCAATGATTTTTGCAAGAAGCTCAAGACGCTCTTCAACCACCAGAGGTGCGTTAATGAGTTTTAACGCCTGGGTGAGGAGCAGTTTTGAGCTTGCCGGTTCATGGTTCGTGTTTTTGGGGCTGTTTTTATTCATCGGTCCCTTTTGCTGTAAAAATAATATTTCCTATAAAATATCGCGAAAGTTAAGTCTTTAAACAACTTCTATTTCACATTCAGCTACAGGAATCATGTTTTTGACGCATTATATGAAGGTGCAGTTCCATGTGGCCGAGACGTTCTGCTGCGGTACGTTTGCTTCGCACTACCTCGATAACTTCGGATAAAAGTATTTCACCCATCTCCTCAACAGTGGTGTCGCCGAAAATTACCGGCGAAGTATCTACGTCGATATTTTCATTCATAACTTCGCAGGTTTTCGGTGAACCGCAGAGCTTGAGTACCGGCATAAGGGCGCTTCCCATGGGTGTGCCACGGCCTGTAGTGAACAAGAGAAGGTGGCAGCCTGCCGCCGCGGCGTTTGACATGTCCTCGGCGTCGCTGATGGGAGATACACCACGTGTGATATCATCGGGGATCGAATCGATGAGGTAGAGGCCCGGTTTTGTGGGGCGTTCGCCAACACGTGTGACAGCCTGGATTTGACGATGTCCACTTTTCATATATGCACCGAGTGATTTTTCTTCTATTGAGCTGAGCCCGCCCTCGGCATTGCCGGAAACAATCCCGAATTCGCCGACGGTTACGGCAACCTCGCCTGCACGCTGAATAGCTTCTCGTATAGCGGCGGCTACGTTTTCATCTGCACGGACCGCCGCCATATCGGCACAGCCGATCATTTCGGTGATTTCATCGAAGAAACAAGTACCACCGGCATCAACTATCCTGTCATACATGCAGCCGACAGCTGGATTCGAGGCAAGTCCGCTCATGGCATCTGAACCACCGCAGTTGGTTCCGACACGTAAATCCGAAAGGAAAAAATCACAGCGTTCTGTTTTCTCACTATCTTTGAGGAGTTGGCTGACCAGTGCACGGCCTTTTTCAATTGTTTTTGTTGTACCGCCCTCACGCTGAATGCTGAGTACATGTATGTTGCGGCCACTTTTACTCGCCTCAGCCGCAAGAGATTCCGCATTAAGCATTTCACAGCCGAGACTGACAATAACGGTGGCAAATGTGTTTGGGTGAACGAGCAGTGAACCGAAAACTCGTTTCACAAAATCATTTGCATGACAACCGTCATAACCCCATAGCTGCACCTCATTGAATGGCTTCGCGATCTCACGTGCGACATGTTCAGCACATTCCACGGTAAACGCAACAGCAACATGGTTGCGAATTCCCTTCTGGCCATCCGGTCTCAACCAGCCCAGTGTCAATGGTTCGAGCATGTATCTATCCTTTCGCTGAATGAGAGATCGACGCCGCTGGCCATATTGTGAAGGTGTATCCATTCACCTTTTTGAACCGGTTTTGTACAGAGACCGATTCGTTGACCGTATTTCATGACTGGATCACCCGTATTCATGTTTTTTACCGCGATTTTGTGGCCGTATGGTATAGTGTCGAGTGCGGTGATTTCCTGTTTATGGCCTTTCAGAATGACGACAGCGCCTTTTGGGGCTTCTGCTAGAAGCGTGGCTACGGAATCGTTTTCATCGAGGAAGAGTGCCTGCAAGGTTTCTGACATTTGGAATCCTTTCATTTGTGGTCTTCCTATACTGTTAAAAAATGTACGCTGAGTCAAGGGAGTTTTGCATAATCAAAGAAATATGTGATATGTCTGCCGGATAAAGACATGTCAGATCAGAAGAAACAAAAAAAGCCCTCCGCAAAAGAGGGCTCTTTCTATAAAAAGACTTTTAATTACACTGTAATTGTCTGTTCGCGATCTGAACCAATTGAAATATAGGAGACCGGAGTATCGACAATCTCGCTTATTCTGTCGAGATAGGATCGGGCTTTTACAGGAAGGTCTTCGATTTTTTTCGCGCCGGTTGTTGGCGACTGCCAACCGGGGTGTGATTCGTAAATCGGTTCGATTGACTCCAGCACATCGGCATCGACTGGAAAATTCGTGAGCACACGGTCGCCATATTTATAACCAGTACAGATATTGATCTCGGGGAGTGTGTCGAGTACATCAAGTTTCGTTATCGCCAGAGAGCTGAGTCCGTTGACCCGGGTGGCATATTTGGCTATGATACCATCGAACCATCCGCAGCGCCTCGGCCTGCCGGTTGTTGCACCATATTCTCCCCCTATATCACGAATTATTTGAGCGAACTCGTCATCAAACTCGGTAGGGAAGGGGCCGTTTCCGACACGGGTTGTATATGCTTTCATGACACCGACAACCTCATCGATCATAGTCGGCCCGATACCGGTTCCGGCACATGCTGCACCTGCGATAGTATTCGACGATGTGACGAAAGGATAGGTACCGTGGTCGATGTCAAGCAGCGCACCCTGAGCACCCTCGAAAAGAATATTCTTGCCGGCTTTCGCAGCATCATAAAGGAGAACGGAAATATCGGTAACATAAGGATCGATCTTCTTGTCGAATTCGATATACGCCTCAATGATATCGTTGGCGTTAAGTGGTTCGTAGCCATATATCTTTGTAAGAAGGTCGTTGGCCTGATCGATGTTGTATTTAAGCTTGGCCGCAAAAACGTCACGATTCAGAAGGTCGACAATCCTGATACCGACACGTGCCGCTTTATCCCGGTACGCAGGACCGATGCCTCGACCTGTTGTGCCGATGCTTGACTTGCCTTTGTGTTTTTCTGCCGCCTGGTCGAGCATTTTATGGTACGGCATAACCAAATGCGCTTTCTGGCTGATAAATAGTCTTCCATCGACATCTATGCCACGGTTTTTCAGTTCTTCGATCTCATCCATGAGGGCGTTTGGGTCGAGAACGACACCATTACCGATTACACATGTTTTTTCCGGATACATAATACCGGAGGGGATGAGATGAAATATGAACTCTTTACCTTTGACAATGACGGTATGGCCGGCATTTGCGCCACCTTGAAAACGAACCACATAGTCGGAATCAACGGCCAGATAGTCTACGATTTTAGCTTTCGCTTCATCTCCCCACTGGGAGCCTACGACAATTTTTACTGCCATGATCAACCTTCTCGAACGGGCAAAAAAAATCTTCGAGCACTTTACTCGAATTACATTGAAAAATATAAACTGTCCCATGCGTTGTCAAGGAAAAACTCATAACCACAACGGGACTATCACTTTCATTCGGTTTTCATTTATATAAACTGTTTTATTTCAATTTTGCATTAAATATCATCTAACTCATATATTGGATTTGAGATTCACCTTTTGTATATTTAATTTTATCTCAATGGAATCAACCTCATTGTTACATGGAAAAAACAACGTGTCTAACAAACAATTGATGAAAGAATATCACCTCGATGTTTCTGTCGATTCTTTTTCTTCTCGCATTAACAATATTTTAAAAAAGAATGACTTCGTTGTTAAAAATGATGATACAGTGGTGACATTTTATAAAAACACATCGCTAACTTTCTCGTCAACAAAACCTTTAACATGCATTTCGAGTCTATCATTATATAAAGGTAGTGGAGGCTCATCAGGCATTCGAATTGGCATGACATTCACGAAGATCAAGTATTATACAATATTTATTATGCTGCTTTTCTGTGTCGCGTTGCCGATAACACTGGGTATGCTGCAATATGGCCGTCCCGATATTCCTCCGATGGCTTATGTGGGCATTCCGCTTGGTTTCTTCATTCATTATCATGTCCGCGCAAGAGCAGTTAGGTATTTGGGGCGACTGGTTCGGCAGATTGAGCGTGAACTCGAAGCAGAAAATCAGTAAAAATCTTTTTTGAAAGTATTATTTTGGATTATCCTGACAAGGAGCATATATGTCATTTATTGAAAAACTGAAAACGGCATCGACTCAAGCTGACAGCCTTGTATGTGTCGGCCTTGATACAGACGAGGCTAAACTGCCTAAATGTCTTGCCGGTTCATCCACCGCTTTTGTTGATTTCAATCGTGCTGTTATCGATTCGACACATGATCTTGCCTGTTCTTACAAACCAAACTCGGCTTTTTATGAGGCGCTCGGCTCTCGTGGTATTGATATGCTGATCGAAACATGCGCGGCTGTGCCGGACAATGTCCCGGTGATTCTCGATGTGAAGCGTGGCGATATTGGCAATACCGCGAATAAATATGCCGATTATGCATATGATGTTATCGGTGCCGATGCTGTTACCGTAAATCCGTACATGGGATTTGATGCGGTGAAACCGTTTTTACGTCCGGGTAAATGCGTGTTTGTGCTCTGCCTTACCTCTAACCCATCGGCAAATGATTTTCAGCTTGAAAAAGATGGCGAGTCAGGTCTTTATCTCAATATTGCCCGGAAAGCGAAAGAATGGTCACAGGATGGTGAGATTGGCCTTGTCGCCGGAGCCACCCGTCCGGAAAACATGAGCAGTATACGTGATATCGTTGGGGACATGCCGTTACTGATTCCGGGCATTGGTGCTCAGGGTGGGGATATCGAGGCTGTACTTCGCCATGCCGGAACTGCGCCTGGTCAAAACGTTATCAATAGCTCACGGGGTATTCTATACGCATCTGACGGTGAGGATTATGCCAGTGCAGCCCGTCAAAGCCTTCTCGACCTTCGAAACGCCATCAATGCCGGGAGGGAAAGCCTGTGAAACTCTGCGTTCTCGGAAGTGGCTCAAGAGGGAATGCCATCTATATCGAACACCGCAACAGCGCAATTTTGATCGATCAGGGCTTTTCACATAAGGAGCTGGAAAAACGACTGGCACTGCGTAATCTCGATTCTGCCAGTATCAAAGCTATTTTTCTAACCCATGAACATGAGGACCATATTCATGGTGCGGGAATTACTGCACGGAAACTGAAAATACCTGTTTACGGAACGGCAGGTACTCTTGGCGGCAGAAAGAAAATTTTCAATGGCAGCGAGGAATGTGTTGCAATCGACAGCGGTGACAGCATCACATTTGGCCCGTTCCAGATTCTGCCTTTTCAGGTATCGCATGATGCCAGCGAGCCGGTACAGTACTGTATTAGCTCGGGAAAGAAAAAAATATCGGTCGCAACAGACCTTGGTTTTGTGTCAACCCTTGTTGAGCAGTGCTTGAAAGGCTCCCATATCATTGTCATTGAGTCAAATCATGATGTCGAAATGCTCAAAAAGGGACCATACCCATGGGAATTGAAACAGCGTGTAATGAGCAGGGTGGGGCACCTTTCCAACAAGAATGCCGCGGAACTTCTTTTTAATCTGTCGGGCAACGGCGAAGAGGCTGTCATCCTTGCTCATCTTTCCGAGGAAAACAACACCCCGGAAATAGCCGAAAAAACCATGCGTGAGCTTTTTGAAAAATTTGACCGTCGACTTGATAACTTAATTGTTGCTTCACAGTATGAACCAACAGAAATAATAACCATATAAAGCAAATACCGGTATTAACGTTTCTTTTCGCATAAAGCGTTATTCGAGTGTTGACAAACCCCTCCCGGTCGCTTTATTTTAAGCAAAATGTAAAATTTTAATTAAATATTATTTTTGGAAAGGATCAGGAATGTTGAATCTCCCGAAGCTTGTTGCCGGTGAAACACCGGACTACACGAAATCACAGGTTAGTATGCTCGTTATTCTCCGTATCCTCATTGGATGGCATTTTCTTTATGAAGGTATGGTCAAGTTCATGAATCCCAACTGGACTTCCGCAGGTTTCCTCTCTGAATCAAAATGGATTTTCACGCCTGTTTTCGATTTCATTCTTTCCAATCCGACAATTCTCAGAATTTCCGACCTCATGAATATCTACGGTCTCACGTTCATCGGTCTCGGTCTTATTCTCGGCACTTTCACACGACTTGCAAGTCTCTCCGGCATGTTCATCCTGCTTCTTTATTATGTTTGCAATCCGCCCCTTATCGGGTTGAAATATTCTGCACCTGCTGAAGGCAGCTATCTCATCATCAACAAAAATCTTATCGAGATGTTTGCTCTTGGCGTTCTGACAGTTTTCCCCACCGGTATTATTGTTGGTATCGACAGAATCATTTTCGGCAAAAAAAACTGAGTATTTCGGGGTAAAAAATATAATAACCGCAATACCTGTTGCCCGGTAATTATCACAGTAACTGCTGCCGGGGAAGGGAGGAATTCGTGTTCAAAAAAATCAATCTTGGCGTCATGATGTTTCTTCAGTACGCCATCTGGGGATGTTGGTCCCCGGTTCTGTCTGAGTACATGAAGACAGATCTCGGCTTCACCGGCTTTCAGGCCAGCTTCATTTACAGCCTTTTGCCTCTTGCCACAATCATTTCGCCGTTTGTCGGTGGTCAGCTCACCGACCGTTATTTTTCTGCACAGAAGGTCATCGGATTTCTTCAGCTGGTCGGCGGTGCACTGCTGCTCTATATCTCCCGTGTGACTGAATATTCCTCGATGATGTGGCTCATGCTTCTCTACTGCCTGCTTTATGCACCGACGCTCTCGTTGACCAACTCTGTAGCGTTTATCAATCTTGACAACACGGAAAAGGATTTTGGTCCTATCCGCACCGGTGGAACCCTCGGCTGGATAGCTGCCGGGCTCGCACTGTCAGGTTGGCGCATTATGGCTGAATCGGGTTCGCTGCCCTCGATACCTGGCGACACACTGCTTCTGGCAGGTATCTTTTCGCTGATCATGGGTGTTCATTCTTTCTTCCTGCCGGATACACCTCCGCAGAAGGGCGACAACAAGAGTCCCTGGGCTTTCGTTGAAGCGTTTTCGATGTTTAAAGACAAGAATTTCGCAATTTTCATGATCATCTCTTTTGTCGTTTCGACAGAGCTGATGTTCTATTATATCCTGACAGCGCCATTCCTCATCGAGAAGGTGGGCGTCCCGGGTTCGGCGGTTTCCGGCGTCATGGTTATTGCCCAGGTGGCCGAGATTTTCGTCATGGCTATCCTTCTGCCGATTACTCTTCCTAAAGTTGGCATTCGAAAGACCATGAGCATTGGTGTCATTGCTTGGCCTATCCGCTACATTATTTTCACTATCGGATCACCCGGCTGGCTTGTCGTCGCTTCTTTAGCGCTTCATGGTTTCTGCTACGTCTTTTTCTTCACCGTTGCATTTATCTATGTTGATACAATTGCTCCGAAAGATATCAGAAATTCGGCCCAAAGCCTTGTCACCGTTGTTATTCTCGGTGTTGGCAACTATCTTGGCAGTCTTTTCGCAGGCTGGATATGGGATATGTTCAAAGTCGGCGATACCACGAACTGGCCCGGCGTTTTCATGGTGCCGGTAGCCTTGACTGTTATCTGTGCTCTGGCGTTCCTCTTTCTGTTCAAGGATAAAACGGCTCAAAGTCAGTAAAGAAAGTTTATGAAAGGAATCAAGCATGTCTGAAAAAAGATTAGGCGTCGGATTTGTCGGCGGTGGATTCATAACAGGTTTTCATATCAAGTCATGGCTCGGTGTACGTCACGCGGATGTGCTCGGTGTTACCGACCCTGTGATCGAACGAGCAGAAGCTTCAGCCGAACTGGCACGCAATCTCAAAGTCGGTGATGCCAAGGCTTATAAGTCTGTTACTGATATGGTTGCCGATCCTAATATCGATGCGATTTGGATTTGCGCACCTAATTTTACACGCCTTGAAATCATGCAGGAAATTGTCGATGCCATCGAGAGCGGCAAAGGCAGCCTCATTGGTGTCACATGTGAAAAGCCCCTTGGCCGCAATGTCAAGGAAGCCCGTCAGATGCTGGAACTAGCGCAGAAAGTCAACATCCTCGATGGTTATCTCGAGGATCAGCTCTTTTCACCGAGTGTTGAGCGCGGAAGGGAAATCGTCTGGGCACGAGCCGCGGCAACGACCGGCAGGCCCTATCTCGCACGTGCTGCAGAAGAGCATGGCGGACCGCATTCACCTTGGTTCTGGGAAGGCACCCTTCAGGGCGGTGGTGTTATCAATGATATGATGTGCCATTCTGTCGAGGTTGCACGTCACATCCTGACAAAGCCGGGCGCTCCTCGCGAGTCCCTTACGCCGATAAAGGTCAACTGCTATTCCAACTGCCTCAAATGGCAGCTCCCGAAATATGCTCAGCAGCTTTCCGATATGAGTGGCGGCAAACTTGATTATGCCAACCGCCCTTCCGAGGATTTCGGACGTGCAGTTGTCGAATTCAAGGATGAGAATGATCAGGTTGTCGTTGTTGAATGTACGACATCCTGGAGCTATGTCGGTGCAGGCCTTCGTTTGAGCATGGAGCTCCTTGGACCGGAATACTCGATGCAAATCAATTCTCTCGATACAGACCTCAACGTTTTCTTCAGCAGACATGTTGTCGGCGACGAGGGCGAGGATCTTATCGAGAAACAGAACGCAGAACAGGGGCTTATGCCTGTCGTATCACATGAGGCAAGTGCCTATGGCTACGAGGGTGAGAACCGTTACTTTGTAGATTGTTTCCTCGCTGGCAAACGTCCGGAAGAGAATTTCTCCGACGGTCTCAATGTCACCGAACTTCTCATGGCAGCATACATGAGCGCCGAAAAGGATGAGACGGTTGATTTCCAGAGTGCGGATCTTGAAAACTATATTCCGCCTGTCGCCCGCGGCGAATGGAATCCCAAAAAGTAAATCAGCGCAATAAGTTTGTAATAATCCGAGCCGCAAAAAGTTAAAGAAACAGCGTTCAGGGGATAACTGTTTCTGCTTTTTGCGGCTTTTATTTTAACGTATATTAAAAGAGGCCGCCATGAAAAGAAGGATAGTGTCGATTCTTGTTCTGACGTTCGTGCTTATGGGTACGATTTCTGTTTCAACTGCAGATATCAAGCCGGGAGTGCGTCCAGACTATGCCGATGTACATATCAAGGAAATTCCCATCGCTGTACAATGCTGGACATTCCACAAATTCACTTTCATGGAAACGCTTCAAAAAGTCGATGCCCTCGGTGTGAAATACCTTCAGCCATATCGCGGCCAGAAACTCAGCAAAGAAACAGGCGATGTCGTTTTTGGCCCTGATCTCACAGATGAACAGATCAAGCTTGTCAAATCGAAACTGATGGAATACGGTATTAGCCTTGTGAGTTATGGTGTTGTCAATTTTGAAAACAACGAGACTGATGCCAGAAAAGTTTTCGATTTCGCCCGTAAAATGGGTATCTGGACCATTGTAACAGAGCCGCAGTATGATGACTATGAAATAATTGAAAAGCTTGCCGACGAATACCGCATCAATGTGGCTGTTCACAATCACCCGGTCCCTTCAAAATATGCCCGGCCGGAAACAGTTCTCACGAATATCGCAGGCAGAAGTGACCGTCTTGGCGCATGTGCCGATACGGGCCATTGGATGCGTACGGGCATCAATCCTGTTGAAGCGCTTGTGGCACTCGAGGGGCGTATCAAGGACGTCCATCTCAAGGATCTTGGTGAATTCGGAAAAAAGGACGCTCACGATGTTCTATTCGGTTCCGGGCTGGCCAATGTCCATGATATACTTGCCGAGCTGACACTTCAGGATTACCAGGGCTATATTTCGATCGAACACGAGCATCCCGACGAGTGGGATAATCCTTCACCCTCGATCAAAAAGGGACTCGATTATATCAGGAGCATCACCTATTACAAAGACTATGAGCAGATACTGAAGCCGGGCGGCAACGGCTATACTAAGCATGGATGGAACCATTATGGCCCCGGGTATTTCGAGCTCGATCCTAAAACCGGTATCCTGACAGGGCAGGGCGGCATGGGCTTGTTCTGGTACAGTGCGAAAAAATACGGGGATTTTGTGCTCGAACTCGATTACCGCTGTGGTATGGATATAACCAACTCCGGCGTTTTTGTACGTGTTCCAGATATGCCGTTCAATAACAGTTATATTAATCACAGTTTTGAGATCCAGATATGCGATGCCGAAAAGGGAATCCACCGCACCGGTAGCGCTTATGATGCCGAGGCTCCGAAACTTAACGCATGGAACCCCACTGGCGAATGGAATCACTATAAAATTTCTTTCATCGGCGACACAATTACTGTCGAGCTGAACGGAAAAGAAGTGTTGGATTGGAAATGTGAGCCGCGCGGGAAAATCCGTGATTGGTCGAAAGATGGTTACATTGGCCTCCAGAACCATGACAGTAATGCGATTATTCAGTTCAAAAACATTTATGTGAAAGAGCTGTAATCTCGCTTGATATAATAACAGGGCTCCGCGGAAATCATGCACGCGGAGCCCTGTTTATGTATATTCAGTATATCTTTTACACTCAAATGGCTGACGGGTTTATCGATGAATAAAGTTTACGGACATGTACTAACGTTAATTCTTGCCGTTTTACTGACGGTTACATCTTATCGTAACTATCACCATTTTGATGGACCTGACTATTCGATGGCTCTTGTACCGCTTGTTATCGGTATCGCCGCTCTTCCGGTTCTGGTCGTTGGCGGATATGATATTATAACCGAGCGTCTCGTGAAAGAATATGACAAAACAGCACCTCGCAATACCGAAACAGGTATATTGATTGGTGCCGAGGAACTTGATCTCGGTCCTGCCGATTCACCCCGTGCGGCGCTTCTTGTTCATGGTTTCGTTGGCGCCACCAACAATTTCAATGATTTTCCATACCGTCTTGCTGAAAATGGATGGCATGTAAAAGCAATGCGGCTTCCCGGTCACGGCACAAGCCCTGTCGATATGCTTCCGGTCAGTGCAGATTCTTTGATTCATGCTGTCAGGCATGAATATGAGAAGCTAAAAAATGAACATGAGACTGTTGTTATTATCGGTCATTCGATGGGCGGTTCACTTGCGGCAATAACCGCGGCCGAAACTGATGCCGATGCTGTTGTGCTATGTGCGCCCTATTTTGGTGTCACACATCAATGGTATTATTTGTTGAAAGCTGAAACCTGGACACATCTGACAGCGCCCATTATCAACTGGGTAAGAAAAAGTGACCGCTTTATCCAGGTGAACCGCCGCGAGGTAAAAGATCAGATTGTCTCCTACCAATGGATTCCGATGAAAGGTGTTGATGCACTCATTGAATTAGGCAAAACAGCGTCTGATCCGGCTCTTCTCAAAAGAATTGACTGCCCAACCCTTTTTCTGCACTCGAAAAAAGACATAGCGGCATCCTGGCAGGACTCGGAGAACGCGTATGGCCAGATATCCTCATTAAAGAAGCGCTTTGTATGGCTGGAGCGTTCGAATCACATTGTCTTCTGGGATTACGATAGAGAACAGGTTACGGAAGAAATACTCGATTTTCTCAATGATATCCCCTGAAAACATCCTTCCTTGGACGGATTCGCTTCTCTATTTCACGAACATGACACGCTGACATTCATTCCTGCTGTCTGCCGACAGGCGAACGAAATAAAGCCCAGAGGCAACTTGCTGGCCGCTATCGTCTAAACCGTTCCATAACACTGAATGTAAACCGGCAGAAAAAAAGCTTTCAGCCAGTTCCCGGACTTTCTGGCCATTGATATCGTAAACAGTCAGTTTCGTTTTCGACGATTTGTCGAGCGAGAAAGGAATGGTGACCGATGCGTTGAACGGATTGGGGTAGGGGGTGTCGAGGGAAAACTGGTAAGGGATCTGCGATTCAACATCAACACTATTTTCAATGTTCAGGAAGAAGTGATTTTTTCGGCTTGACCTTACCACGTTTCCTGAAGTCGGAATAGTGATACTTTGCTGAGATATGCTTGAGACAAATTCATAGGTAATAACATATTCTCCCGGTAAAATACCGTCTATTTTCCATTCGCCACCACCCGCTGTGGTTGTACTGTAATTTCCCGGTGAGAAAGTGACCGTTGCACCAATAACGGATTTATATTCCTCCACTAACTTGCCCGTGGCTGATGCGAGCTGAGGTGCAGGAAGATCGCTCAATGCCATAATTCCTTGTTCATAATCTGCAATCCAGAATGTATCGATCTTGTTGTGTACAATTGCGCTTGCGCCGAAGTGATCGCCTAATGCAGGTCTGAATATTTCCTGTAATTCGCCACCGACATTCATGTAGATAATATCGTTGCTATCTGAGATCACAATGAGTCCATCCGGGGAAACGCCAAAAGGACAATTGCATCCACTTACACCGGTTAAATACTTTAATGATCCGTTCTCTACTTGATACAATCGAGTACCATTATAACTATTTGACATGTATAGCTCATCACAAATACTTTGAAATGAACAATATTGGCCATTGTCAATATTCATTTCGTAAGTATTGATTTTTCCGTTTTTCATTTCGATAATCATACCCTTAACCGAAATCCAAACACTCGCATTTGCCGGATGATAATGAATATCAGTGATTGCCAGTTCTTTGTCCAGGATCTCCCATGTCGAATGAACATCCCAGGATGAACCATCAAAATATCCATATCTCGTTGCACCTTTCGCCCAAACACCACCATTTTCATCAGCGCTTAAATTTGGACAGGAGCGTTTATCTAAGGGAACATCATAAAATTCCCAATTAGCTCCATTAAAATGAGCAAGATAGCTGCTGTATGGAAGTGTGTCATTATGGTCTTTATAAATCTTAAGAGCCCAGACATCACCATTTGGCCCGACATCGACAAGTGTCGTTGATTGAACGGAATGATCTGTAAAATCGGTAAATTTGTATTTCAGGTCCCAGCTTGTCCATTTGCCATCTTTATAGCGGGAAATGCCTGAGCTTGTCGCATACCACATGGTCCCATCAGGGGAAAAGCAGATATCGGTTCCTCTGTCGTTAATTGGCGCGTCATAAACTTTATACAGTGTGTAGGTTTCATTTTTGTAACTCAAAAGACCTAAATCTGTTGCGCACCAGACAGCACCATTGTCATCGAGAAAAATAGATGACATTTCAGCCAGAGTTTTCAGTGTATATGTCCATTCGTCTTCTTTGTAATGTGCGAGCCTATGACCAGAAGAAATCCAGCAGGAATAGTCATTATCGCTGCACAATATTCCTCCTGCGTTGAGTTTTGTCCATTCTGTTCCATCAAAACTGTATACGCTTGAACCGTTTCCTGACGCCCATACAAGGCCGTCTTTGCCTGTGTTGATATGATTGATTGAAGTCGATGTTTCCTCGGAATAGAAAGTCCATTTTTCATCTTTGAATCTTCCAACACCTTCGTACCATTCAGCAGTCCAAATAGAGCCATCGATCCCAACAGCTATATCCCTGGTGATATGGTTGCCGTAGATACACCAATAACCGTTTCTGAGTGCGACAAGTTCACGATTTGCCGCAATCCAAACACCGCCCTCCTTATCAACAGCCAGGGCCCGTATTTCCTCAACCTCAATACTACCCAGAGATGTATAGGAGCTGAACTCAGAACCATCGTATCGTGACAAACCCTCGTCACTTCCGGTCCAGACAACACCATTCTCGTCAACTGCAATAGCGGTAATCCGGTCGGAAATCAGGCCATCCTCCTTTGTCAGGCGAAGGTGTTCTCCTGTCTGAGTATCCCAGCGGACAATGCCGCCTTGTGTTGCACACCAGACATATTTTCCATGCAGAGCCATGTCGTTGATAGTATTTGGGCTGCCGTAAAATGTCATTGTCTGAGCGTGAGTGGTTATCGCAAAAAAGGTAAGCACGAGAAAAACGAGTGCGAAAATGTTGGACTTCTTCTGAAAAAACATTGTAACTCCATATAATATCGATGTAAGTAAATAGTATGGTATAAATATAACATATTATCACCTGTCAGCAATAAAAAAGCAACGGCCGTTTCCAGCCGCTGCTTCATGTTGTTTGAGAGATGTCTTTTCTATGTATCTATTTAACAGCGACATCCCAGACTTTTGACATGCGTGATTTCCCGTCAGGTCCCTCGATATTGAGAACGACAACAT
Organism: Candidatus Latescibacterota bacterium; assembly: GCA_963668435.2. GTDB lineage: Bacteria > Latescibacterota > Latescibacteria > Latescibacterales > Latescibacteraceae. The sequence continues at coordinate 9,228 of CAXXSC010000008.1, read as the reverse complement.
AGTGAAGCCCGGCTTTTTCATATGTATGAATGGGATTCTGTTCCGTCGAACTTGTGCCGTCACCGAAATCCCAGTGCCAGGAGGTGATTTCGCCGTAAGACAAGTCTTTGAAGGCGACCGTGCGGGTATCCATGTTAGTGATCATGAAATCCCATTGTGCCTCGATGGGTTTCCTTAATTCTTTTTCGAGAGGCATCAGGCGGAATGCGACCAGTTCCGAGGCATTGCCGTACATGGTTGTCTTGTGGGACAGGTTGTAGAATCCTTCGTATTCCTGCTGTTTGACCTTGTCGGAATCGTAATCGAGCACACACCACGAAAGACCAATCCGCTTGTTGTCTTCAAGCATGGAAACAACCGCACGTTCCGGACCGTCATAAGGAGCGTAATCGAAAGGCGTTATCCAGAACTCCATGGTCAGCTTGCCGTTTTCGCCGTGCTTGAAATCGTAATTATAGGCGCAGTTGGACCAGGGAAGTTCGAGAATCCAGGGATTGCAGCCCCATACCATTGTCCAGGGTTTTCCCTCGGTCGGGGTGAAAATATGGTAATTCTGGGCATGGACACCGTGGAAACGATAGCCGCCCCATGAATTCGGTTTCAAAATGTGATCATCGTCGAGAAGGTAGGGGATAAGCGGGCCGCCGGAAAGGTCGCCATCAATAACCACCTCGAAAATATCGTTCCTGAGATCGGGATGTTTGAAATTCCAGTAATCGTCATAACCTTCATAGAGGAAATAGAGTACATTCATACCCTTGACCCAGCCAACTTTCACTGAGACATCGAGATCCTTGGGATCGTAGGGCAGGTTATTAATAGTGTCTTTTAGCTGATTGCCGGGAATACGGTAGCTTTCCGGCACCATGTCCCAGTCAGAAGAGTCTCCGTCAATGCGCGGTATCATATTTGCCGGGAACTGAAAAATCTTGAATTCAACATCCGGACGCTCAAGTGCTAAAACGTTACCCGTGATAAAGAAAATCAGAATAATAATGTTCAAAAAAGACTTTGTGATACTCATCGAAATCTCCTCTTATTTGCCCAGTTGACGTTCAAGACTTTCAAGTATCCACATTACCGCGCGCGGCAGGTGGAAAGGATCTTTTACTGGTAAAACGAGCGTTTTCGTAATTCTGTTGCCGTGACGGTCCAGACGTTGTTTCCATTCACCGTTTTCAGCATCAGAAAATGTGGCGAACGAATAATCATGCATTTTAGCGAACCAGTCAAGATAGTAATCGTCTTTGGTGAACTCGTAGGCCAGCATCAGGGCAAGGAGGGATTCAGCGTGCGGCCACCAGAGCTTACACTGCCAGTTAGCTTCGAATGGTTCCTCGCCGTCAATATTCAACCACCAGAATAAACCTCCACACTCTTCGTCCCAACCACCCTCAATGTGCCAGCGGAGAATTTCCAGTGCATCGGCCATCAGCCCATCGTCGCGGCGTCTTTTGGCTTCGAGCATAAGAATCCATGCGCACTCGACACCATGGCCGGGAACAAAATCACGTCCCTGTGCAAAATCGACTTCTTTCCAATCAGGGTCAAGCATTTCAATGTTGAGTTTACGCTGTTTGTCCCGGTGGTTGTCGAGAATGTGCCGTACACAGCGGTCGGCCTCATTTTCGAGAGCGGGATCTTCTATCAGTGTTAGAAGCGGTGTCAGCATATTGAGAGAAAGAAACAGAACACCCTGCAAATGATATCCCGGTTTCAGCTTGAAAGGCGCGACATCAGTAAATCCGGGATCCTGAATGCGTTTAGCAACTCGGTGTGCTGTTTTCCGTGCAAGCTCCAGCATATTCTTGTCGCCGGTCGCTTCATAGTATTCAATTAATCCCATAGCTGTGAACATGTCGCTGTAGATGCTGATAGGACCGTCCAGTTTTCCCCCGGTTCGCGAAATTCGGTTGGAGAAATCGCCATTTTCATCGACAGCATTTTCAATGAGGAAACGGCATGTCAGATCGGTAAACTCGCGCCATGCACAATTAGAATCGTACAATTTCATTATATGGGCTATTGTCCAGAGGCCACGTCCCTGCGACCACATATACTTGTCCTCGGACAGAAGTGTGCCGTTATCCTCCATGCAGTTCAGAAAGCCGCCGTACTCACGGTCACAGCCATATTTTTCCCAATAGGGAATGATGTTATTGGTGAGGAATTCGCTATACTGCTCGCGATATTCCTTCAGCGCTTTTTGTGGCATCTTAATAATCTCCTGATGAATGCTATTTATAATACTGATAATCTGCAAATGGTGCGTCGGCGTAGTTAACGATAAAACGTGAGGGTTTGCCTTTTGCTCCGAGCTTGTTGACAGCCCTGACCTCGAGCGTATTACGTCCCGACTGCATCAACCATGTCCATCGCTCACCGACTTTCTGCCAGCCGCTGTCATCCGCATTGACCTCGTAATGGCTGAAATTGGGTGTATAAGTCTCGAATCTGAGAAAAATCCTGTCATTCCCGAAAGCTGTCGTCGCATCGACATGGGTCAGATTGAGATCAGGCCACATGTCGCGGGGGCGGTCCGTATGCCATGTGTACTGGCGTTTCGGCGGTGTACGATCGTCGTACCAGCAGACATAGCCGTCCCATGGCCACCAGGAACTGCCGTGAGAGAGTGGGCGGGGGTAGGGCTTTTCGTACCAGTTGTTGCGTGTAACAATCCGCATAAACGCCGCGTTGATGAAACCGGACAAAACTGTTGGCTGGTGGTGTGTAAGCGAACCGCGCTTTACGGGCGGTGGATCATCCTCGCGAATATCCATCCACTTGATCATATCGCCCATCCATGAGATCGGCTTGTTGGGAAAATAATAATCGAGATATCGGCGATGAAGGTTCAGCATATTTAGTGGCTCACCTGTGGCGGCATCGTAATTATAATGATTCTCGAAATCTGCATCGAGGAAAATCCATTTGCCGTACTCGTCATTCCATACCTCGCATATTTCATGACCGACTACGTTGACAAGGCGAGCCTGCCATCCATAACACATGCAGAGACCCGCCAGTGTGTTGTTGAACTGGATGCACATGCCGCCGCCACCGGTTTTATTGATGCGGTCGAGAATCGACATGGCATCCCATCCTGGATATTCCGGTGTCGGGCTCGAATGACGCCAGCGTTTGGTCACATAATCAAGCAGCTTAACTTGGGCATCGAACTCTGTGCGGCTCCCCGCGACCACTTCGTCGAGGTTTTCGAGTTCACGCAACTTGGCAAATTCGGGGCGATCGTGATTTTCCCATTCCCATTCATACGAGGAATACTTGATGTCAGGATTTTCTGAATCGACAACAACAATATTCCGGGGAAGAGGTACGCGCTGATTGAGTTCAGCATTTATATGTGCGGATTTGACTTTTGGAGTGACAAGAGGGTTGGCTGTTGTCAGTTCAACACGAAACTGAACGTAGCGGCGGTTGAGTTCGGCGCCGCCTGTTTCGAAATCCAAAGAAGGGCCCTCACCTATAAACTGATAAGGCTCCCAGCTTTCAGCAAAAGGATCCGAGTCGGTGCCTTTGCGAAAATAATATCGAATGTTTGTATCCGCGGGCATTTCAGCTTCAATAGCGAGTTTCATTTTCTGGATTTCACGCAGAGGAACTAATGTGTCTTCAGAATCTCCGCGCCAGAGATCGATGACCGGACTTGCCAGCCATCCTGTTGAAACATAGCGGTCAAGGCTTACACGGATTGTGTATTCTGGCCCCGTGTCTGGCCAAGAGGGCCAAAAGGACTTTCTTTCCATGACTCGCCGCCGTTGACCGATTTGAAGGAAGTCTTGCCAACATCGGCAGGGTCTCCGCCGCCAGCCTCGAATTCATCTGCGCGGGCAATATATATTTCCCAGCCTTCGGAGGCCGTTTTCGCCTCGGGGAGTATAATTCTATGGTGTTTTTGCCCTTTTTCAGCCATTCCGCTGGAAATTCCGCATAACGATAGGGTTCGCCGTTTTTTCTCATATCCCAGTTGTCGACCTGACGTTCCTTGTCGTTTACTTTAAATTTCAGAGGATATTTGCCTTGACGATAGGTGAAAATGACCAGCCAGGCTTTGAAGGCACGGGGATCATCTATGTTGAGTATCTTGCGGGCTCGGTTCTGCCCCCATATAACATCGGAACGAACACCCTTTTCGCTGAAACCGGAACCGGGCGCATCATTTGCCATAAGTTCCATATTGAAAAGCGAGACAGAAGTACCGCTATCTGCTTTCATGCACATTTTCATGAAGCCGGTATCATAGGCCAGCGAGGCGTCTCCGCCCCAGTGGGTTATAACCTTTTCAGCAAAAACGGGTGATGAAAGGGTGGCAAGAATCATCAGAGAGAAGACAAGCGTTTTCAGTCTTTTCATTAGATACTCCTTCATGTTATAGATACTTTTTTTTGTGATGTTTAAATATATAGTTAAAGGAGAAGAACACAAGCTGTTAGTCGATCAATCAACAAAAAAATACTTGACTATTGAATCGAGTAATGTTTTATTACTTAGCGTAAAAATTAAAAATATGTTTTTCGGAAAATTTTAAGCAAAAAGGGTTTGTCCATGTTCAGCGTATTTGTTTCCAATAATTTCTGGTGGTGGTGGCAGAAGGTATAGGGGGATTGTGCGCCAGAAACGCTGACTGAAATAACGAGACAGACCGCCGGTGCACAGGCGGTTTTTTTTTGCATGAAAATGGAGGTGTATGATGAGAGTGTTAGCCGGAATAATCATGCTTGTTTCTATGATTTTCGTACCAGAAACAATGGCGGATGGGGGCGAGTATGCTCTGACCGTCTATAACAATGATCTTGGTGTGGTGAAAGAGAATCGAAATTATACATTTGTCAAAGGTACTCAGACGCTGAGCCATGTTGGTGTCGCGACACGTATAGATCCGACCTCGGTGCGTTTTTCAGCTCAATCGGGCGGTATTTCCGTACTCGAACAAAACTATCGATACGATCTCGTGAACTCGAGAAAAGTGCTCGAACGTTATCTCGATCACGACATTTCCATTGTTCTCAAAGGCGGTATGCTTGCTGAAGGGAAACTTCAGTCCGTGGATGGAGACATTGTGATCGCCAACAAAAACGGCGGTCTCGATATTGTTAAAATCGATGCCATCGAGAGATACTCCCTTTCGGGTGTTCCTGAGAATTTTGTGACACGTCCAACACTGGTCTGGAAAGTTGACAGCCAAAAAGCCGGTGTCAAAGAGGCGGAAATAAGCTATCTGACTGCGGGGATGTCGTGGCACGCAGAATATTCAGCCGTTATAGACGATGACGAGAAATCCCTGGAGCTTTCATCATGGGTGTCAGTCGAAAATAATTCAGGTGCCTCATATGACAATGCAAAATTAAAACTCGTTGCCGGCGATGTTCACAGGGCGAGAAATACAATGCTGGGAAGAGGTGGTGTGCAGACAAAATCGGTTGTTCTCGAATCTGCTGCACCAGTTGTCGAACGCGGCCTTTTTGAGTACCATCTTTATGAACTGAAAGAGCGAACGAACATCAAAAATGCCGAGGTTAAACAGGTATCTTTGTTTAATCCTTCACGGGCAAAAATTGAAAAGAAATATATTTTTGATTCTCAGGCCAACAATAACAAGGTCATGGTGAAACTGTCCTTTGAGAACAGCGAGAAAACCGGTCTCGGCATTCCTCTTCCCAAAGGCGTGGTACGGGTTTTCAAAAAGGACACTGACGGGGCGTTGGAAATGATTGGTGAGGACAATATCGACCATACTCCGAAAAACGAAACTGTTGAGCTCAGGCTCGGCAATGCTTTCGACATAGTGGCAAAACGCACAGTGGAAGACAGAGAAAAGGTCTCACGTAGTGTTCGCGATGAAACTGTTGCCGTTACGATAAGGAACAGAAGGGAGGAGGCGGTTGAGGTGATCGTTAACGAGCACCTCTACGGCACGTGGAATATCACGACAAGTTCGCATGCTTTCGATAAACATGATGCCTATACCGCTCGTTTCCCGGTATCTGTACCACCTGACGGAGAGGCGACACTTAGATATACTGCCCGTTATAGATAAAGCTGACGGCATATAATAAAGGATTTAAATGTGATAACCCCTGAATTTACCGAATTTGAGAAGATGACAAGCGGCGGCACGATCATTCCTGTCGTTAAAACGCTTCTTGCCGATACAGAAACACCGGTATCCGCATATCTTAAAATACGTGATCGCAGTACATTCAGTTTTCTGCTTGAGAGTGTTGAGGGCGGCGAAAAAGTCGCACGTTATTCCTCGCTCGGAGTCGATCCCTATCTGATTTTCCGGTCGAGAGGCGATTCGGGCACTGTTCGCGATCTCAATACCGGTGTCGAACGGCGTTTCAGCGGCGATTCGCTTGGAGAACTCCGTAAGATCATGGATATGTATAAAACCGTATCGATTCCGGGACTGCCGCGCTTTACCGGTGGTGGTGTCGGCTATTTCTCCTATGATTCGGTCCGCCTGGTCGAGGATATTCCTGACAACACACAGGATGATTACGATATTGATGATGTATTCTTCATGTTTTTCGATACAATCCTCGTTTTCGACAATATTGGTCACACGATATCAATTATTTCCAATGTCCACAGCGATGGCCCGGGCACACTCGAAGAGCGTTATCGTGAGGCGGTGAGCAGGATAGAAAATCTTGAAGCATTACTCGCAAAACGGACTGCTCCTCCGCCATCAAAAGGTAATGGTCACAAGGCGCATACGCCAAACATGGAAAAAGAAACATTCATCAAAAACGTCGAACGCTGTAAAGAATACATCATGGCCGGTGACATTATCCAGGTTGTTTACTCTCAGCGTTTCGAACGCGAAATCACCGTTGCACCATTTGATATCTACCGCACCCTTCGTATCGTCAATCCTTCTCCTTACATGTTTTACATTTCGACCGATCGCATCGATATCGTAGGAGCGTCACCGGAGATGCTTGTCCGTGTCGAGGGTGGGGTAATGGAAGGCCGTCCTATTGCAGGAACGCGTCCTCGTGGCAAAACGCCGGAAGAAGATGCCGCACTTGCCGAGGACCTTTTGCAGGATGAAAAGGAGATCGCAGAGCATGTAATGCTACTCGACCTCGGAAGAAACGATATCGGACGTGTATGTGAATATGGTACTGTCGATGTCACAGGAAAGATGTTCATAGAACGCTACAGCCATGTCATGCACCTTGTTAGTGCAGTCAAGGGTAAACTCAAGGAAGACAAGGACCGTTTCGATGCTGTCTTGTCATTTTTTCCGGCGGGAACGCTCAGCGGTGCACCAAAAATACGTGCTATGGAAATCATCGATGAGCTGGAGCCGACCCGTCGCGGTATATACGGCGGTGCAATCGGATATGTTGATTATCAGGGAAATCTCGACACCTGTATCGCCATAAGAACCCTTGTCGTGAAAAACGGCAAGGCATACATACAGGCAGGAGGGGGGATTGTCGCCGATTCAGTGCCTGAAAACGAATACCAGGAATCGGTCAACAAGTCGAAAGCGCTGTTCCGGGCGATTGACATGGCTGAAAGCGGCGAATTGAGTACAGCGGGAGAGTAACGTCCTGTTTACGCGCAACTACCGGATAAAGGAGAATCCCCGTGATTCTGATGATAGATAATTATGATTCATTTACGTACAACCTCGTTCAGTATATGGGCGAACTCGGCGCGGACCTGAAAGTCTACCGCAACGATAGAATAGATATCAGCGGCATTGAAAAGCTTCATCCCGACAAAATAGTTGTATCTCCGGGGCCGTGCACCCCCAATGAGGCCGGTGTTTCGGTAGAGACGATCAACGCGTTTGCCGGCAAGGTGCCGATACTCGGTGTCTGTCTCGGGCATCAGTCAATCGGGCAGGCGGTTTGGCGGTAATGTGATTCGTGCGCCGCATGTGTGGCACGGTAAGGTTTCAGATATTCATCATGATGACAGGACAATTTTCAAGGGACTTTCAAATCCGTTTACGGCGACACGATATCACTCGCTGATAGTTGAGCGAGACAGTCTACCGGATTGTTTCGAGATTTCGGCCTGGACCGAAGATGGTATGATAATGGGACTTCGTCACAAAGAATATGTTGTCGAAGGTGTCCAGTTCCACCCGGAATCGATTCTGACAACAGAAGGAAAGACGTTGCTAAAGAATTTCCTCGATGCGTGATGAACTGTGACAAACACGCAGAAAACCGAAAGGTAAATGGAATGATACAGGATGCATTGAAAAAAGCCGTTGACGGTGTCGATCTTTCTCGTAAAGAGGCAGTCAAGGCAATGGATGATATTATGAGCGGCAATGCGACCGATGCCCAAATTGCCGGATTCCTTGTCGCCATGCGCCTTAAAGGAGAAACTGTCGATGAGATAGCCGCTTTCGCCTCGGTCATGCGTGACAAGGCGACACGGATCGGAGCAGTCGATCCCGATGTTCTTGACACATGTGGAACTGGCGGCGACAGTTCAGGAACGTTCAATATTTCGACACTGACAGCTTTTGTGGCTGCTGGTGCCGGTGTCACTGTCGCAAAACACGGCAACCGTTCGGTTTCTTCGAGCTGTGGAAGTGCCGATGTTCTTCGTGAACTCGGTGTCAATGTCGATATAACTCCCGATCAGGTGTCTGAGTGTCTTAATGAAACTGGTATTGCGTTTCTGTTTGCGCCAAAACTCCATGCCTCGATGAAATATGCAATCGGACCGCGCCGCGAACTGGGAATACGGACTTTTTTCAATATTCTCGGTCCGATGACCAATCCGGCCAAAGCAAGCCGTCAGCTTCTCGGTGTCTACAGCCCTGACCTGGTCGAAACTGTCGCTGGCGTTCTTGCCGACCTCGGCTGTGTAAGAGGATTTGTTGTTCACGGCCTTGACGGTCTCGATGAAATCAGTGTCTGTGCAGAGACAAGTGTCGCCTCGATTGACAACGGCTCGATTTCTTACACGACCATAAAACCTGAAGACTTCGGTCTGAACAGTGCCATCTCGGATGCTATCAAAGTCAGAAGCCTGGATGACAATATCTCTATTTTTATCAAGGTGCTTGATGGTGAAAAAGGCGCTGAACGTGACATCGTTCTGCTGAATGCGGCGTACGCAATTTGCGCGGGCGGAAAAGCCCCGACACCGGCTGATGGCTTCTCTGTTGCCGTAAATGTTATCGATAGTGGCGCCGCGCGGGAGAAATTCGAGAAAATGAAAGCCAAG
>CAXXSC010000007.1:0-26500 GCA_963668435.2 Candidatus Latescibacterota bacterium | reverse complement strand
TTTTTCATCGACGACTGAATTATTGTCCGTGAACTTCCCGACCTTCCCATCTGATCCGGCCAGCCAGATTATAGTGGTGCCATCCTGTTTTGTGAAACCCGACAAACTCCATACATAAAAATGAATATCTTCCATTTTTTGATAGCCATCTTCTGTTCCGTCATGGATTTTGAATAAAACGAACCTGTCGTCCGACGATGGCCAACATAAGCAATAGTTCAAGGCACCATTGACAGGATAGAGAAACCTTACTTTCCCCTCGACAGTTTTTGTAGTCCAAGAGAGCCCGCCGTTAGTAGAGTGTAAATAATAACCATAATAGTTGTGGAACAAAAATATTGATGAAAAAGACAATGCCTTTATTTTGTATGGACTTCCTTTTACAGCAGAGATATATTGCCAGCTTTCTCCGCCATCAATTGTTCTGAACAAATAAGAACTCTCATAGGCATTCGTAAATGTGCGTGCAGTTGCCCATCCATAATGTGTTATCGACGAAATCAATATTCTGAAATATTAGATAAAACGAAAAACCTTGATTTTCCGAATCTTCCAGATCGTGTTTTATTTGCCAGGTGTATCCGCCGTCATCAGTTTTTAATATCATTCCAATATGAGTCACCACAAAACCTGTCATTTCATCTAGAAAAAAATGTCTTGAACAGTTCCAGCATGTAATTCAAAGTCGGACCTTACAGCCCATGTTTCTCCACCATCATCAGTCGCAAAAAGGCAAGCCCCACTTGTACAAAATCCCTTCACAGCATCGACAAAACAAATATCATTCAGGTCTTCTGTTACCCCACTCTCCTGTACTTCCCACTCCGCCAGACACACCCCACCCCCAACAAACAAAGCCAACACAAACATCAATATCACACCAACAAACAATCCAGACCGCCGCATACAAACCTCCCCGTCAAAAGTAATTTACTGTAATAAAATAGCGGTGTTCGATGGCGATTTGTCAAGCTTTTTCGGAACGACCGAAAGACCCCCCTCAAGCTTTCAGCTGGTTTTCCCCCTGATTGAGGGGGGAGGCCTGCGGCGCTTTTATGGTGCTGTTTTCAAGTCTTTTGCCGCGAAACAACCGCCCTGTGGCGGGGGGATTTCCCTTGATCCTTGATCTTTAAACCTCAATCCATCTTTACCCGCACCTTTGCGAGAGGTTCGTCTTTCTGCCCCCTTTCACGGCCTGTTTGCGCATATTCCTAAACATCCGTTACCCACCGCTCACATTGCCGCTTGAAATCAAACCGCAAAAGTGCTATTTTATATGTCTGATACTTTTCCGCTGTTTCCGGCGCAAGCCCCAACCCTGTCAACGGCGCGTCCCGACAATGAGCAAGTCCGGCAATCACACAGACATACTCAACGAATACGTGGGGACAATCCATATCCATTCCAATTTCTCCGACGGGCTTCGTCCTATCCCTGAAATTGTAGATATCGCCAAGAAATTCAAGCTCGACATACTCATGTTTGCCGACCATATGACCCTGAAACCGGTGCAGCTCGGCCTCGAGGGTTGGTACGGCGACACACTGGCGATTATCGGCTATGAGCATAACGATCTCGACAACAAGAACCACTATCTCGCGTTCGGTGTCGATGAGGTCATGCCGCCAGATATGCCCGCCACAGAATATGTCAGGGAGATCGACAGGCAGGGCGGCACCGGGTTTATCGCGCATCCCGATGAAAAACGGAACGCGATCTCCGATTACCCGCCCTATCCCTGGACTGCCTGGAACGCCGAGGGCTATCACGGTATCGAGATATGGAACCATTCCTCGGAATGGATGGAAAAGCTCACCCATTTTAACAAGTATTACCGTGTCCTTCACCCGCTTCGGACTCTCGAGGGCCCGGAAAAGGAGACACTCGAGCGCTGGGACCGTCTTAACCAGCTTGCACCAATGCCCGGTATCGGCGGCATCGATGCTCACGCCTACCCGTACCAGATCGGCCCTCTTACGATATATATTTTCAGGTACAAAGTACTGTTCCGGGGGATCAGGACACATATTCTTGTCGAGGGTACGCTTTCGCAGGACGGTGCCGAGGCCAAGGCCGCGGTGCTCGATGCCCTGAGGCGGGCCCGCTGTTTCATCTCGAATTTCCGCTGGGGCGATGCCCGCGGATTTCGTTTCGAGGCGCGGACAGCAGGCGGCAGCTATTTCGTGGGTGACAGCATTCAGGACGAAAACGCGGAGTTTGTCGTCTCGACACCGTTACCCGGCGTGATCTCATTGCTGCGGGACGGTGAAAAGGTCGCGGTGGCCAATGGCAACTCGCTTTCATATACCGCCACGAAAACAGGCGCCTACCGTGTCGAGGTCGCGCGTAAAAACAAGCAGTGGATTTTTTCGAACCATATCCGCCTTCTCACAAAAAAAGACGGGACGGATTGAGCCTCTGGATTATCAGGGGCGGACTTGCGGGAACAGGTTTTCCGCAGTATACTTAAAGCTGATCTGTCATAAAATCGAATTGAAATGACGGCAGTGTCACTATAGAAACTGAAACGGAGCCTTCAATGACAGAGCGTTACGGATGTCAGCACGACTGTTCCAACTGTACTGCTTCATACTGTATCGATGACGACAAGCCCCATGAGGAATGCGGTGTTTTCGCCATCCATAATCATAAAGCTGCCGCGGAAATGACCTATCTGGGCCTTTACGCGCTGCAGCATCGAGGCCAGGAATCTTCGGGTATTGTCACCTCGAACGGTGAGAATCTCTATCACCACCGGGATATGGGCCTTGTCAGTGATGTTTTCGCAGACCAGGGCATGTTCAACTATCTGATGGGGAAGAACGCAATCGGCCACAATCGCTATTCGACCACCGGATCGAGTAAGATTTCCAATGTTCAGCCGCTGCTTGCCGCCGACCGCGAGGGCCCCATGGCAATCGGTCACAACGGCAACCTGACCAATACGAGGGAACTGCACCGTAAACTGCTCAAAAACGGCGCCATATTCCAGACGACACTCGATTCCGAGGTGATCACTCATCTCATCGCCATGTCGGAGAAAGAAACATTAGGAGAACGTATTATAGATGCTTTGTCGCAGGTCCAGGGCGCCTATTGCCTTGTTATCCTGACACGCGCCAAGGTCATTGCCGCACGCGATCCGTACGGTTTCAGGCCGCTGTGCCTCGGCAAGGTCGATGATTCCTGGGTCGTGGCGTCAGAATCCTGTGCTCTCGACATCATCGGCGCCGAATATGTACGCGATGTCAAGCCGGGCGAGATTATTGTTATCGATGATGACGGTTTGAGATCTTACGAACCTTTCGAGAAAAAACGCAAAGCATTCTGCATTTTCGAATACATCTATTTCAGCAGGCCCGACAGCATCATTTTCGGTGAGTGTGTCGACAAGGCGCGCCGTAAGATCGGCCGTACGCTCGCCAAGGAGTTCCCTGTCGATGCCGATATTGTCATCTCCGTGCCGGACTCATCCAACACCGCCGCGCTCGGTTATGCCCGCGCATCGGGAATACCATACGAAATCGGGCTCATCCGCAACCATTATATTGGCAGGACATTTATCCATCCCAGCCAGGTGACCCGCGAGGCGAAAGTCCGCATCAAGTTCAACCCCATCAGGGGCGTCCTCGAGGGCAAACGTGTTGTCGTGGTTGACGATTCCATTGTCAGGGGCACGACATTCAGGAAAATCACGGAACTTCTCAAAGAGGCGGGTGCGACAGAGATTCATCTCAGGGTCAGCTCGCCGCCGATCACCTCTGCCTGCTATTACGGCATGGATTTCCCCGACAAGGATGATCTGCTTGCCACGAAAGAGAAGACGCTTGAGGGTATCCGCAAGAAACTTAAAGTCAACACGCTCGGCTACCTGTCGCTGGACGGTCTTCTTGCCAGTGTGCCGCAGAACGGCAACAGCTACTGCGATGCCTGTTTCTCCGGCAATTACCCGGCTGCAATCCCCAGTGATCCCTCGAAAGACTGTATTGAGGATTCCAACAGCATCGGCCGTCTGATAGACGCCCGCTCACTGAGGTACAAATAATGATCGAGGTCGATACCAGCCGCTGTGAACTCTGCGGGACCTGTTCCGCTGTCTGCCCGTCGCAGGCAATACGTATTCTGAACATGACAGTAACAATCGACCGTGAGCGCTGTACCGGATGTCAGAGCTGCCTTATCATCTGTCCGGTCAAGGCCATCGAAAACAGGGCAGTGTCGTGAGAGAGGGAAGGAAGGCCATATGAAAGCGGTTGCGTATGATATAATTATTATTGGTGGCGGGCCCGGTGGTTCGATGACTGCTCTGACAGCTGCCGAAAAAGGGCTTTCTGTGCTGCTGGTCGAGCGCGATCCCATTATCGGTGCGCCGGTGCGCTGCGCCGAGGGTGTGGACCACAAGGGTCTTACCGAGTTTTTCGAGCCCGATCCTCGCTGGATTGCAGCGGAAATAAATGGTTATTCCCTCGTTTCGCCCGATGGCCGTTTTGTGCCGATGAATAATAATGACGAGCTCGGTTATATCCTCGAACGTACGGTGTTTGACCGCATGATAGCAGAAAAAGCGGCCAAAGCCGGTGCAACGGTCATGACCTCTGTCGAAGCTGTCGATCTCTCGCCCTGCGGCAAAGGTCGCCGTGTCGTCACACTCCAGACAAAAGATGATACCTGCAAAGTGGAGGCCGAACTGGTCATCGCCGCCGATGGCGTGGAATCCATGGTGGCGCGATGGGCCGGTCTCGATACCACTTGCAGCCTTGCCGATATGGAGACCTGCGCGCAGGCCACCATTGCCGGAATCGAGATAGACCATCAGCGTTTCCATCTGCAGTTCACCGGCGAATACGCGCCGGGCGGCTATGCATGGATGTTCCCGAAAGGCGAGGGAGTTGCCAATGTCGGCCTGGGCATCAACGGCGATTTTGCGCGGGAACGTTCCGCCTCCGATTATCTCTCTGCCTATATCAGGCGTTTTTATCCCGGCGGCTCGATTGTCTCGAGCACAGTCGGCGGCGTGCAGTGTTCCGGTGGCACCGGGAAACTCGTTGCTGACAGCCTCATGATTGTTGGCGATGCCGCACATCTCGCAAATCCTATCACTGGCGGCGGCATTATCAATGCCCTCATTTCAGGCAGGCTTGCCACCGAAACCGCCCATGCCGCTCTCGCGAAAGGCGACTGCTCGGAAAAAACACTCCAACCCTATCAGAAAGCCTGTGAGCAGCGGATCATAAAAATGAACCGCCGTTTCCACAAGCTGAAAGAGGGCATCAGGGATTTTTCCGACGATCAGCTTAACACTATCGCCGATAAGGTCCTCGCGCTTCCGTTCGAGAAACGGACGCCGATCCGTGTGCTGGGCACTGCGCTCATGAACAAGCCATTGCTGCTCGCGGTCCTTGCCAAAGCGGCTTTTTGAGAAAGCTGGGCTCAGGTGTCAGGATTCGAGGGATCGGGAAAAAATGGAACGCGGATGTTGCTGATGTGGCGGTGTTACGCGGATACAGAGACTAGCGATCAAAAGTTAAAAGCACCGGATGAGAACATTCGGTGCTTTTTTATTGAGAAAAACAAGATAATTGTCAGAAATCATAATTATAGAAGCCACATAACATATAGTAATTAATAGTTTAAAGTCCTGCTTGTTGATTAAGATCAATGTCTTGACATTATTTGCACATGAGCGTATACTATGTCAGGAGGATTTCAGAAATGAAAACAATATCCACTGAGCAAATAGCAGAAAGAGTGAAACGTGAAAATCCCTGGTGGGAAGATCCAAAAGGGATGCCCGCGTTTTATTCGCAGATGACTCCAAGACCATATCTCAATCTGTTGGTGCCTCTTGTCGAGCCATCTTCCGTTCGGCGGGCGGTAGTTTTGATGGGGCCGCGCCGTGTGGGGAAAACGGTGATGATTCATCACATGATTCAGCGTCTTGTTGACAGCGGAGTTAGCAACAAAAAAATCGCGTATTTTTCTGTGGACAATCCGGTGTATAATGATTTTTCACTGGAAGATTTTCTTCGCTATTTCAAAGATTCGGTCGACGTCAATATTGATGCAGAAAAATGTTATGTCTTTTTCGATGAAATTCAATATTTGAAAAACTGGGAACAGCACCTTAAATCGCTTGTCGATTCATATCCGACAGTACAATTTCTTGTGTCCGGTTCTGCTGCTGCGGCACTGAAATTGAAAAGCACTGAGTCTGGGGCGGGAAGGTTTACGGATTTTTTACTGCCGCCATTGACATTTTATGAGTATTTAGATCTGCTTGGAGTGAGTGATATTGTTGATATTGAGGAACAAGACTATACGCCAAAATTCTCAACAGAAGATATTATGAATCTAAATAATCATTTTGTTGAGTATATAAATTTTGGTGGTTATCCCGAGGCGATTTTTGCAGGAGATATTCAGTCTGATCCGAAACGCTTCATCAAAAATGATATTATTGACAAAGTTCTTCTACGTGATTTGCCGAGTTTGTATGGTATACGGGATGTTCAGGAACTGAATTCTCTTTTTACAACCTTAGCATTTAATACTGCTGGTGAAGTTTCTTTATCTGAGTTGTCGCGAAGTTCTGGAGTCGCTAAAAATACAATCAAGAAATATATTGAATATCTGGAGGCCGCATTTCTGATTAGAACAGTACACAGAGTTGATAATAATGCAAAAAGATTCAAAAGAGCCAACACGTTTAAAATTTATCTTGCCATTCCATCTATTCGTTCAGCTTTGTTTTATCCGGTTAGATCAGAAAGTGAGGAAATGGGTGCATTAGTTGAAACAGCTATTTTTTCACAATGGTTTCATGCTGAAATACCATTGTTTTATGCGAGGTGGAGGTCAGGAGAAGTTGACATAGTTCACTTGAACAATCATCAGAAAATAGCAAGCTGCGCTGAAATTAAATGGTCAGACCGATATTTAAATAAGTTTAGAGAGTTAACTGCATTGATTGACCTATGCAACAGACAAAAAGTTCTGTACGCTCTTGTAACAAGCAAAACAGTATCTGGTTCATACAACATTGGAAAGACTCAATTTGATATTACTCCAGCCAGCTTGTATTGTTTTGGACTTGGATATAATATTATTCGGAGAAAATAGAGCGATACTCAGATGATAGAGTTTCTTTAGTATGAAAATCGATACAATATAAGCATATAAAATGACCGATAACAAAAAGTTACCGGCCATTTTATATTTTATTTAATTAATGCCTACAGCTCTTTCGCACCCATCTTGAGCGCGGCATCCAGGGGGCTCATGCCGCCTTTGATAAGCTCGCGGGTGTCGTCCTCGAATTTTTTCAGCTTCTCGCACTTGAGAAGGACCTCTTCCGCGACTGCCTTGGGAATGACCACGACACCGTCGCTGTCGCCCATGATTATGTCCATTGGCTCGATGGTGACATCGTTGATCGAAATAGGCAGGTTGAATCCGCGCAGCCTGTTTTTCGGATAGGCGTCGACCGGTGTGGTGAACTTACAGAATACCGGGAAATCCATCATCTTGACAAAACCGGAATCGCGTGCGCCGCCATCGATGACCGAACCGCGGACACCGTTTTTCATCATGGCGTTGGTGTTGAGCTCTCCAAGGTAACCGGCCTCGGGATCACGGCCTGTATCGACTACGAGGATCGCATTCTTGAAATAGGACGAAAGCATGACCTCGCCCACATGGCTGCGCTCATCCGGCGAGGGATCCTTGATCCACTGGATGGTGAACGCGAAACCGCAGACCGCGTCACGCTTGACCTCTTTTGTCCGGCACTTGATGTCTTTGCCGAGCCAGGTGCTGTCCATCTTGAGGCAGCCCTCGATCCTCGGGTTGATCATGACATCGCTGACAGCGGCGGTGTAGAATTTCTCGAAACGTTCGATCATCTCATCAGGACCGATCGAGTAGGGATACTCTATCTCCCGCTGTTTGATAATTTCGTCTTCTCTGCCCATGACGGCGATACTCCTTTCAATACGGTCAAACTATTATGACGGGCTGGAAACCCGCATAAACCACATAACAATTGCGTGGTAATAATAAAAAAACTTTGGAAACCAAAAACAAGCTTTATTTTGCAGTGATTTTGAAAATTGAGATGATGCTCGTAGTGTATTTCGTTTTGAGTCGTTTCAAGGATTGTTTTTTAGGTCTCTGTTTGCGGCACTTTAAAAATGATAAAGGCTTTAATGCTGTAATCTTGCATACACGAAAAAATGTTCGTATACTGCATTTCATGAGCAAGTGAGAAATAACACAGAATGATATGGCAGCACGTAACAAGGGATTGTATATCTAAGGGACCGCTGATGAAAAAGAAGAAAATCCTGTTCAGCCGAGAAGAAAAAGTTATCGCCCGTGCCAGTGAAGTGCTTTCGTCCGACTTGTTCCCCGAGGGGAAGGCCCGCGAGGAATACAGTCATCTGTTCGACCAGTACAAAAAAATGTTCAATGAGGTCAAAATCCTTGTCAACATGACAGACCAGACCCAGAACAGGCTGCGCCGTGTCAACAAGCAGTTCGAGGATCTCACCTCTCTCGATGGGCTGACCCAGATCCCCAACCGTCAGCGTTTCGACGATTATCTCGATGAGGAATGGGCGCATTCCATCAATATGCGCATTGATCTTTCCGTGCTCATGATCGATGTGGATTATTTCAAGGCATATAACGACAATTACGGTCATCCTGCTGGGGACGAGTGCCTTGCGAGGGTGGCTTCCGCACTGGCGGGCACCACGAGGCGTCCTATGGACATGGTCGCTCGTTATGGTGGCGAGGAATTTGCAGTTGTGCTGCCCAACACCGATTCGGCCGGCGCGAAAATCATTGCCGAACATCTCCGCGAGGAAGTCGAGGCGCTCTCCATTCCGCACGAGCACTCGAATGCCGCCGATGTGGTGACTGTATCGATCGGTATTGCAACCGACAACAATCCCAATCCCGAATCCTCACCGAAACACCTTGTCCAGGCGGCCGATAAAATGCTCTACGAGTCAAAAAAAGGCGGCAGGAACATGGTGAGCCTGGCGGAAACACTGTAATCCATTCACTGACAGGTTGATGAACCTGTGATTAATCCTTGCGATCAGCATAAGGTTTTTGCTATATTGTTGTGTGTTTGAAACCCGCCTGATACCTGTATCTTGCGGGTGTTTTTTCGTTGGAGTCTGAGCTTTATTCTTGGAAAAGGACAGATCATGGCAGATTATCCCGATATCTTTCAGGAGCACCGTCTCGACAAGCGGTCAAGCCTTCTCGAGGGCGGTGTCAACCCCTATCCTTACTCGTTCGAGACCAGTCATACGGTTGAAACGCTCGTCAGTGATTTCGACAGGCTCGAGGAGGAAAAGGCCACCGTCACAATAGCTGCGCGCCTTCTCTCGACACGCAAGATGGGTAAGTCATGGTTCATCGACATCATCGACCGCGGCGAACGTTTCCAGACCTACGTGAGGAAAGGCGAGGCCTCCGATGAGACCGCGGAACTTGTTCCGAATCTCGATATCGGCGACTGGGTTGGTGTGAAAGGCGAGGTTTTCAAGACACGCAGCGAGGAGCCGACCATTCTTGTCCGTGAGATGGTCTGTCTCGGAAAATCTGTTGCCGATGTGCCTTTCGGAAAGGTCCATGACGGCACCTCGAGCTATACGCTGTCAAGCCTTGAAGTGCGCCGTCAGAAACGCTATCTTGACTGGATTACCGATGCCGATTCCATGAAACGTTTCGAGCTCCGGGCGAAAATCATCTCCACCATCCGCCGCTGGATGGAGGGCGAGGGATTTATCGAGGTTGACACGCCGACACTGGAAATGGTCTACGGCGGTGCGGACGCCCGTCCGTTCAAGACCCAGGTACATGCGCTTTCCAATCAGGAGGTCTACCTCAATATTTCGCTTGAGCTGCCGCTGAAACGCTACATTGTGGGCGGATTCCCGAAAGTGTTCACTCTTGGCAAGTGTTTCCGTAACGAGGGTATCGACGCCACCCACAATCCTGAGTTCCTGCTCATGGAATGGTATGAGGCGTTCACTGATTACGAGTTCCAGATGGAGCGCTTTGAGCAGTTAACCTGCCATGTGGCACAGGAATGTATCGGCACGCTCAAGTTCGACTACAAGGGCCGCGAGATCGACCTTTCTGCACCCTGGAAACGTATCCGCATCCCCGAATTGATCGGCGAAATTTTCGGCTGCGAGTACGAGGCGATCGACAGGAAAGCGCTGGAGGACAGGATTATCGGCGATATTACCGACGAAAAACTCTCTTTCGTCGGAATCTCCCGCGATGAGTTCGATGCCCAGATCCGCAGCGAAAAACTTGGCGCGCTGGTTATGGAGATTGTCGAGGAGGAACTCGAAAAATCGGACCGTCTCTGGCAGCCCTGTTTCATCTGCGACCATCCGGCCGATATCTCGCCCCTGACCAAGCTCAAACGCGGCAATCCCAATTTCGTGGAGCGTTTCGAACCGCATGTGGCCAATTTCGAGATCGGCAACGCCTACAGCGAGCTCACCGACCCGGTCGAGCAGTACGAGCGTTTCAACGCACAGCGCGCGGGTGACGGTTCCAAGGATTACGATGAGCATCCGGTGGACATGGATTTCGTCCACGCGATAGCCTGCGGCATGCCGCCCACCGGCGGTGTCGGTTTCGGTGTCGAGAGGATTGTCATGCTTCTCACCGGCAAGGAATCGATCAGGGACGTCATCCCCTTCCCGATGCGCCTGAAATAAAGTGCCGAGGGTACTTTATATTTCTGATGGGGATGTGCAGACTGAGTCGCTGTTCGGCATTGCGCCGCCGAACGCTGGCTGATGAGATCACTGGTGCCGGGGGATGTGTTTCAGTCGAATATGGGCAAGAAAAACGAAAGGCAGAGTAAAAAAACTCTGCCTTTTTTTATGGGATCACCAAAATAACTTATACGTCAACGCAACTATACTGGTTATTTTGCCTCTTTCAGCCGCATGGCCTGCGCCATTCTTGTGTCGAGCAGCCTGTAATGTGTCATCAGATAATACACGAAAACGGTGCAGCAGCCTAAGAACAGGTACATTAAAGATGTTGCAAACTGCTCGATATAAAATTCTTTATAATGCGGCGGCAGTGATCCCACTCTCGATATCATACCCGCTATCGGCACTTTGAAATACATATAGAATTGCCGTGAAACATCGTTATAACGTGTATGCACATGCGGCAGAAAGTAAGGGAGTATCCTTGAATATGCAAACCATCCTGCCATTGCCAATGAAAGTGCCTGCAAACGTTTCCTCGACCTGTCGCACCACCAGAGCCATATTGCCAGCTGCAGAATAAGATACGAGGCGACAAAAAACAGCCGTTTATTAACGTAGCCCTGTATCACATAATGCCCCTGTTCCTGGATGTGCCTGTCATGAATAGAATGTGACGGGCGCCAGCTGTATCCTGCTATTCTGCTGTCTTCCTTCATGTTCTGTCCCATTTCACCCTCGTTGAAAACACTTGTGACCAGTGGCGTGAACGATTGCGCGGCAAGAAGCAGCAGGACGATGAAAATTATGCGTGACAGCTTGAAACTCCTGAACCACACACGCTCCCCGCTGTCGATCCGTTTCTGCCATCGGGCAAGAATGAACCATAACAACAGCGGCAGGGCAATATATACCATGTTATCGTATAAGAATGATAACGGATAGAACGGCATTGTGTATTTCGAAGGATCGTCGCGGGAAATCGGAAATATCATTCGGTCAATAAAGTGCATAACCTCATATAGTTCGTTTTTAAATTGGAAAAACAGCTCGATGGCAATTGTCGCCGCGAATACCGCAGCGAGCCGCCGCAAAAACGATCCTTTCGCCTGATCGCCATGAACAGCGCCGAGAAGTTTCCTGACCTCGGCGGGATCTCCGAAATGCTCCCTGACAAGGACAAAAGCATCCTCTTCCGAAAGTGTCTTATGTTCTTCCCGATAGTCAAGAAGGCGGTCCTCGATATGGTCACAGAGCTCGTCACGGACATCCGTGTCCAGATCATACGATTTTGTTATTGTATCGCAGAAACGACAGATTTTTCCCGCCATTGCCTCGCTGACCGAACTTTTATCCATTCGACACCTCCGCTTTATTCATCCGCATGGCCTGCGCCATTCTTGTGTCGAGCAGCCTGTTTCTGGTGAGTAGCAAATAAACGGACATAACAATAGCGGACAGCGCCAGAAAATACAGGAATACTGCAGTCTCAAAGAGCAGTATAGCATCAAGAGGTCTGTATCCGAGCTTTTCGATAAACATGAACTTGACTGTCATGCCGATATTTTTCAGCTCTTCGCTCCAGAAAAATGATGGTATGGGAAGAAAAAGCGGAATTATTCTCATATATGCCAGCCAGACACCACCTGTAATGAAAAGCGTTTTCAGCCTTTTTCGCGGTGTGTCGCACCACCAGAGCCAGATAAATAAGATAAGGCCGTAATATGCAGGCGGGAACCAGAATATAGGACGATTCAGATTCAGGAACAGCGCAATCCCGGGAACGTTCATAACTTTAATAAAAACATCGAAATAGCTGTGTGCCGGAACAGCGGATTTATTGATTTTCGCCGGTGCATTCCGTAAAGCATCGAAAACAGTATTGTCCCGTAACTGAACGATTGTCGGGCTGAGCGACTGAACGATGAACAGAAGGATGATAATGGCGATAATTTTCTTAAGGCTCAGGGACCTGAACCACACATCCTGCCCTTTGTCGATCCGTTTCTGCCAGTGCCTGATCATAAAGAAAAAAATGAGCGGTGCAAATAACAATCCGGCGGTATTGACAATGAATGATAATGAGAAAAAAGGCATGAACCTTTGTCCGAAGATATCCCGGACAAAACCAAAGAAAATATGGTCTATTGATGTGGCCATCAGATCAATGCCGCCCATTGAGAGAAGCATCACTGTTTCCAGTACAATTGTCGCCGCGAAGACCGCCGCGAGCCGCCGCAGGAAAGACCCTTTCGCCTGATCACCATGAACAGCGCCGAGAAGTTTCCTGACCTCGGCAGGATCGCCGAAATGCTCCCTGACAAGCACGAAAGCATCCTCTTCCGAAAGAGTTGTGTGCTCGTCCTGATATTCAAGAAGACGGTCTTCGATATGGCCGCAGAGCTCCTCGCGGATATCCGTGTCCAGATCATACGATTTCGTTATTGTATCGCAGAAACGACTGATTTTATCGGCCATTGCCTCACTGATCGAACTCTTATCCATTCGGCACCTCCGCCATTTTCAGGACGAGACTGTGAAATTCAGTCCACTGACGTGATGTTTCCGCCAGCGCCTCCCTGCCCATGCTCGTAATGTGGTAGTATTTCCGTCTGCGGCCGGTATCGGCAATTTCCCACTCGGAACATATCAAGCCCTCCTGCTCCAGCTTGTGAAGTACAGGATAAATAGTGCCCTCCCGCCAGGAAAAGAGACCATCGGCCTCCTCGTTGATTTCCTTGATGATCTGGTAACCATAACCGGGCGCACGGGCGATCACACCCAGGATGAGAATCCCGGTGGACGCTCCCACAAGTTCTTTGTTCACATTCATAACGGCCTCCTTGCATGCCTCGAAGTTCTATGTGTAGTATATGTAGAACTTCTATGTATGTCAAGCCCTTTTATTTTTGACCGTTCTGTTGCGATGAATGCAGCCTCTGACATAAAAAAGCCCTTCATTCAAAATGAAAGAAGGGCTTTGCCCGTATACTGTATATATATTGTATTCCGCGAAAATTCGCCGGACATGTGTTATGCTTGGTCTATTTCTTTAGTGCCTTCGAGTTTTTGTCGTTAGTCTTTTTCTGGTTCCTGATCCCTGGCTCCTGTCTTCTATACTATCCCGCTCGCCAGCCCGAGTCCGAGCCCCAGCAGGAGGTAGCCGATGATCAGCCTGGCAGTCCGCATGGTGATTTTGGTAAGAAGCCGTCTGCCGATAAACGAGCCGATCCATGCCGAGAACGAGGCTGTCAGCACCAAAAGGAATCCCTCGGTGCCGATCGAGGCGAAATGCTCACGGAAAACAGTACTGCCGTAGACGCTGATCCTGACAATATCGACCAGGAGTGCGATGAGCGCTATACTGCCGACGAATTGCTCCTTGGAAAGGCCTGCGCGGGTAAGGAAAATACTTCGCAGCGCCCCCTGGTGCCCCGAAAGTCCGCCGAAAAAGCCTGAGAGCACACCGCCCAGCGGCAGCCATTTTGTCGAGAGGCTGAAACGGTCAAGTTTCGGCGCCAGCTCGAATATTGCAAACACTATCATGAGAAGTCCGATGGCGAGGGCGACCGGCTCGATGCTCCTTGTGCCGCCGAAAAGCTCATAGCTGACAAGGGGCGGCCTGTGTGACAGCCAGGTCAGAAGTGAGGCTCCCGCGAATGCCGCTGCCGCCGCGGGAAGGCCGAAACGCAGTACGACCTGGCCCGAGGCCTGCTTTCCGATGATGGCCGCCTTGAAAATATTGTTGGCAAGATGGACCACAGCTGTTGCCGCTACAGCTACCTGGACAGGGAAAAAGAGCGCGAACAGGGGCATGAGAAGGGTGCCGAGGCCAAAACCTGAGAAAAAGGTCAGCCCGGCGACAACGATCGATGCTAACGAAACTATGAAATATAACATGAAAACCTCCCGTGCTCCGGTTTTTCTCTATTGTACTATCGCGGAAGAGATGAGTTCCGTTTCACAGGAGAAAGGAGGATTACGATGCGTTTTCATTTTCCTTTACGGAACACAGTATGCAGTACATTCTTGCGTTTGTGCCGCTTGAGCACATGACCGAACGCGGGGCTCTGCTGGTTCACGAAACGGACATCCTCGATGGTATAGAATGCGTTGGGATTGACCTTTTTGATGAATTTCACGACATCGCCCAGTTCACTTCGCGGGATGACACTGAGAAGGACTTTCACCGGGCCGTACATGCCGTGGGCAGGGATAATCGTAACGCCATAGTCTTCCTCTTTTAGGAACGTGCGAAGTTCCGTGGGTTCCTTGAGGGTGACAACGCTCAGCAGCACATTACCGAGGGCAATACGCTCCTCTATCATCATGCCGACAAAATTCCCGGCTGCGAATCCGCCGGCATAGGCGATATAGTAAAGCGGGCTCGTGAGGTTATTCATGATCTGCGTTATGGCGATGAGCCAGATCATAACCTCGAAAAAACCGCAGAATACAGCGAATTTCTTATAACCGCGCGAGACGAAAATCACGCGCATCGTTCCGATACTGACATCAACGACACGGGAAAGGAAAATGAGGAGCGGGAGGACAAGCAGTGAAAAAAGTGATTCTGACATAATAATCCTTTGTGATGAACAATGAGCATTCGAACGTAATATAGTCGATATTGCGGAAAATGGAAGGAAAAACAGGCCGCTAATGTGTTATAGGGAGAAAATCGTTACAGCGTCTTTGCTCATTTCCCCAGCTCATACATGTCCTCCGGTTTTATGGAAAATACCGGAAACATATATTCTTTCGATAACAGCCTTTCGTGAAATCCGATTGACATGATCAGCTGCATGGCATATTAATACTATAAAGGTAGATGAAAACATGTGAAGGGGTGGATTGCCGATGAAATTATGCGCTTTTCTTTCTGTGTTGTCGCTCATGCTGGTCGGAAATGCCGTGGCTGAATGGCACTTTGTCGAGACAGGAGTGGAAACGCCGATCAACGATATCTGTTTCGTGGACCGGAACACGGGCTGGGCTGTCGGTGACAACGGTGTCATACTGAAATCGACTGATGGCGGCGAAAGCTGGCAAAGGCAGGAGTGTCCGGCGGAATCGGCCGCAATCATGCGTATTGTTTTTCCCGGCGCGGAAACAGGCTATGCCTACTGTACATCGGGGCCGCTGATGAAAACTGTCGATGGCGGGGATAGCTGGACAATCGTGGACACGACCGTTGCCGACGGTGACTCGTCCATCACGTTTACGGGAGGCCATTACGGCACCGCAACTAACATGTCGTTTGTCGATGAAAACACAGGCTGGGTGATCGGCGGCTCTTTCGGCCAGGCGATCTATATGACACACGACGGCGGCGAAACATGGGAGGAATCAACCCGACTGAATCACTACTACATCCATTTCACCGGGATTGATTTCTACGACGAGAACAACGGTTGGGCGCTGTTTGGCGATTATCACGACAATTTTGCCCCGGTCAATGTGGCAGTTACAAGCGATGGAGGCAGACACTGGCATGATTGCGGGGTGCTCTACAACACGCCGAAACGCATTTTCGCCAGAAGCGAAAGTGAGGTCTGGGTAACCTCCAAGGGAATTCGCATTTCACATGATGGCGCTATGTCATTCGAAAGCCGTGGGCATACGGGGCTCAGCCACATGCTCCGCAACATTCATTTTATCGACTCGGAACATCTCTACGCCTGGTTCAGCTCAACTGACAGTCCTTGTTCGCTGGAATATTCTCAGGATGGGGGAATAACATTTGAGCCTGTTGTTCAAATAGCGCGCGGCACATTTTCTTTTTCCAGTCCGAATTTTATCGCAGGTTATGGCCATCTGGTTTTTGTGCCGGGGCGAGATGGCAGGATACTGCGCTTTAAGGCCGACAATGTCGCGGTCATGGATCATGAATCCGAACTGCCCGCTGTGGCAAAACTTGGAGGAAACAGCCCAAATCCGTTCAATCCGGCGACAACGATACCGTTTTCGCTCTGCCGGGACGGACATGTCAGGCTGGAGGTGTTCGACATCAGCGGCCGAAGGGTGGCGACACTGCTTGACGAGCGCCTGAATGCCGGCGACTACAGTGCCGCTTTCGACGGAAGGCGCCTTCCTTCTGGTGTCTACCTCTACCGTCTGAACGCGGGGAAAAGCTCTCTGAACGGCAAGATGCTTCTGCTGAAATGACTGCTCAGCGTATGAGTGTGATCGATCTGTTCTCGGTCATGCCGCCGTGGCTGAGACGGACAATGTACACGCCGGAGGAGAGATTCTCACCGGTATCGGAGCTGCCGTTCCACGTGACTGCATGAGAGCCCGCGCCGAGCTGATCCGAGATGAGTGTCGCGACATACTGACCTGCGATATTGAATATCTCTAACTCCGTGAAAGCTGGAGAATCGAGGGTGAACTCGATAGTAGTTGCGGGATTGAAGGGGTTGGGATAGATGCCTGTGAGGGAGAATGCGGCGGGAGCCTGTTCCGTTTCGACTGAAATCGTTTCCTCGCTGAACTCCATCAGGCTCGTGCCCGTTCCGAGATACAACGTTCCGTGGTCCGACTCCTCTATGCAGTTTAGGCTAACATCCTCTGGCAGGTCATAGCATACGACGTTTTCTCCATCATATTTAAACAGATTCCGTGAGCCGCCCCATATTGTGTTGTCCTGAGCCACATGAAGAAAAATGAATTCTCCAGAGGCCACCGGTTCTAATTTTCCGTCTTTCCATCGGAAAAGATTATTGTAGTTAACAGCATACAATGTGCCATCATCAGTTATTGCCACATCCATTAAAATATCACCAGCAAACAGTTTCGTGCATGTGACACCGTCATACTGGTAAACACCGCTCAGGCCGCCGGCATAAAAATAAGTGCCCTCATACTCGCAAAAACCATACAATAAATCGGCTTCCACATAATCCGAGCGCCAGTATTCACCGTCGAAATGAGCGAGATAAAATGAACCGGTCCGATAGTTCTCATCGATAAGGTCACCTCCTGAAAGACGGTCTCCTCCTGCCCAGATGGTGCCTTTGCTGTCGAGAAAGAGTGTAAACGCCAGCCCTCTTTTTGCTGTTTTTTCAAACGTCTCGCCGTTGAATACGTTGATTCCTTCGACGGTCCCCGCCCAGATGGTGCCGCCATTGTCGGCCAGAATACTGCAAACACGATTGCTGTAGAGACCGTCCTCCTCCGTAAACCGCAGAGTATCGCCTGTCGATCTGTTGAAACGGAGCACACCGTTATCTGTCGCAAGCCAGATCATCTCCTCCTGAACGGCGATATCCATGACAACATCGCCTTCGATCAGCACTGACAGCAGCTCGGCGGACGACATTGCCGGACTGAAAACCAGAAATGCAAGCGCAGCAGCAGTAAGCAGATATCTCATTACATCCTCCCATCCCTTGTTTACTCGAATGAACTGTTACCGGCAGCCACCGTGGCAAGGTGGCGCACAAACACGGCTCATCTAACATGTGCTTGTATGATTCTCAATCATTCAGCCAACGGGAACTCCGTGATCCTGAGTTTCGCTGAACCGTAGGGGACAAGCGCGACATCCTCCAGGGGCCTGTCGCTTTTCGCCGGGCTCTTTGGCGGCGCGGCTGCAGAGGCGCCCTCCATGCCCCATCCGGGAAGTTCGCGGGCTTTTGCCATGATTTTCACCGGCGCGCGGTCCTGATCGAAACAGGGCATCTTGACCGAATCTGTCTCGACAGCAAGCGACCGTCCGGGATTGTCGGGATCGAGCGCGAGAGCATAGTTCCATTTCGATTGGGGATAGACCTCGTAATCATAGGCCGGTTTCTCGCCCCTAATACGTTTCCATTCCGCCTCGATGGGCAGGGAAAACGTGAGCGGGCCGCGATGGATGGCGACACTGTCGTTGTAATGACGTGTCACTCTCGGATTCATGGGGAGCGTGAGTGTGACTCGCTCGTGCTTTTTCCATTTACGGTTGATCGTGTGGTATTCACCTGTTTTCGGCGTGACCGGTTTGTCCTTGCCAATCACTATTTCAGCGCTCTCGGCCCAGGCGGGGATGCGAAGTGCCAGTGGGAAAACCGTTTCCTCGGAACAGCGGATATCGAACTCGATCTCGCCGGAGAACGGGTAGTCGGTTTTCTCCTCGATCCTGATCTCGACTCCGCCGACCTGCGTGACAACCTCGCTGGGCCCGTAAGCTGTCGCCGCCAGCCCGCCTTTCGGGATGCCCATCCACATGTGGGAGACATATTTCGGCCAGCCCTGGTTGAAATTGCCGGTACAGCAGATATAATGAGGTGCGAGGCCGAAAATGTTGGCGTCATCGCCGTTGGTCCACGGCCGTTTGTCGATGGAGGCGAGCACCTGGTTCGCCTGCTGATCGTACTGGTGCGCCCACATTTCAGCATCGAACGCGCCGGGGAGGTTATTGAACGCCACGGACTCCAGACGGTCGCCGTATGCCGCTTTACCGAGTATGGACGTTAGTGTTTCCAGCGAGTACATGAACTCGACTACGGCGCAGAGCTCTGTGCCGCGCGAGGGATTTTTCCCTGCGAGATGCTCGTCGCCGGTGAAAATCCCGGTGGCCTGCCCGTGGAAACGGTCCAGCATGGCAAGCGCGACATCGGAGGCGTCACTGTCGCTTTGTCTGCCGGAAAAGAGGCTCCAGAGGGCGGGATATTTTACCGCCATGGCGTGATTGACCACATGGGTGGCGAGATTGGGGTTGTCCTCGATGATGCCCTCGATCTTGAAATAGCGGAAATGATCGATCCAGCCGTAGCCCTGACGTTTGAGGATAATCGCCAACTGATCGAATACCGGGCATTCCATGCGTTCGCAGAGCCAGAGAAGCGGCAGGAGATATTCCGCCCAGCGGAATTTCGCCCACTCGAACAGGGGTTCCGCGGGAAGGTTCTGGTAGAGATGCATGAGGTATTTCGCCATGGCGGGCTTGACTCGTTCGTCGCCGGTCGCCTCGGCGTATTGGGCCAGCACCTTGAGTATCACCGCGCGCGGCCACCACTTGTCTCCGCGCTCTGTTGCCGGGCCAAGCCAGCCTGTCGCACCCTGGTTGGCGAGAGTCCAGTCGATCCATTTCTGCGCCTTTTTCTTGAGGCCGCCGTCGTTCAGAAGGTAGGCCAGCGGCACGAGACCGTCGAGGTAATAGGGCGCGATCTCCCAGTTCTCGCCGGAACCGCCAAGCCATGCGCTGTCCGGCCCGACAACATTCCAGACCTCTTCGAGATGTCCGGTGAGACCGTCACGCTGGATTTCGAGCTGCTCCTTGAGCCAGCCTTTCGGCATCACGGTGCCAAGCGGCAGGGGAAGGTAGGTTCTGCTATTTATTAAGGGCATTACAAACTCCGTTTTTTATTGCCCACAGATGGACACAGACAAACACAGATGAATAATCATTATACTATCAGGCGTTTCCATGCAAGACGTGGTTTTCCGAAGTTGATAAGAAGGCCAATTTTTTATTCAAACTTAGAAAACCACATGCTCAGCATGTGGTAATGTGCTGAAGGCTTTGCCTGAAAATGCTTTGGAAATCACGGTGGCGAAGCCATGAATTTGGCGAAAAGCCACCACTTTTAGTGGTGGATAGTCAAATTCAAGTGATTTCTTTACTTTTGATGCTTTCAGGTAGTTAATAATCTGTGATTCATGTTCGGGTATGAGTTTTGAAACGGTTTTCAATTCCAGAATGACACAGTCTTCAACAATAATATCCGCATAATAGCAGCCAACTTTGTGTCCCCTGAACCGAACTTCCAGGGGGAACCTGTTGAATAGCTGATAATCCTCGATCATGCAAGGCTATAATCAGTGCATTTTCATAGACATTTTCAAGGAAACCCGCACCCAGTTCATCTGAAACATCCATGCAGGCGCCTATAATTGACTCCGTCAGTTCCCTTGATGCCATTTTACTTTCCCTCATCATCACCCCTTTTCATCCGTGACATCTGTGTTTATCTGTGGGTAATAAAAAATTTTTACTCACAGACCGGGAATTCGGTTATCCTCAGTTTCGCTGAGCCATAGGGGATAAGGTCGATCGTCTCCTCTGGTGTGTCACAGGCAACCGGGCTTGATGGCGGTGGCGCTGCCGAGGCGTTTTCCATGCCCCAGCCCGGCACTTCTTTCGCTTTTGCCGTTATCACCACCGGGGCGTTCAGCTCGCTGAAACAGGGCATCTTCACCGGTTTTTCGCTGACCGTGAGGTTTGCCTCGGGACGGGCCTCGTCGAGAATGAGTGCGTAATTCCATTTCGTGTTGGGAAAGACCTCGTAATCGGCGTGGGGAAGCTCGCCCTTTATCTGTTTCCAGCGGGAGCCGATCCTGAGCGAGAATGTCAACGGCCCGCGATGGATTGCGGCCGAGTTGTTGAAACGGCGGCTTACCCGAAGGTTCAGCGGGAGGGACAGTGTCACCCTGTCGCCGTCATTCCAGTCGCGGACAATACGGTGGAATGAGTCCGGCACAGCCTCGACAGCGGCCTCGCTGTTCACCTTAACTGTCGCTTTTTCCGCCCAGGCGGGAATCCTGAGATGCAGCGGCATACGGATGGTGCCTGCGGTCGAGACCGAATAGCTGATCCTGCCGTTGAACGGGTACTCGGTGTCGGCACTTATTGTCAGCGCTGTGCCGCCGATGTTCGTTTTAACCTCGGAGGGGCCGTGCGCGACCGCGGCAAGACCACCGTCCGGCGATTGCATCCACATGTTCGCGATGAATTTCGGCCATCCCTGGTTGAAATTCGCGGTACAGCATTTGTAATTGGGCATGAGACCGAACGTCAGTGATTCGGGGCCGTTGGTCATGTCGCGTTTTTCGAGTGAGCAGATCACCTGGTTTGCCAGCTGGTCGTACTGATGGGCCCACATGTCAGGGGTGAATGTTCCGGGCAGATTGTTATAGGTGACCGATTCCAAGCGGTCGGCGTAGCTGACATTACCGAACAGCGAGGAGAGCGTTTCCAGCGAGTACATGAACTCGGTGACCGCGCAGAGTTCGGTGCCCTGCGAGGGGCTCAGACCGGAAAGATGCTCATCGCCGGTGAATATCCCGGTCGCGGTGCCGTGGAAACGGTCGAGCATGGCGAATGCACGGTCAGTTGCCGCGCGGTCGGCCTTGCGCCCGCTGAACAGGCTCAGCATCGCCGGGTATTTCACTGCCATGGCGTGATTGACCACGTGGGTCGAAAGATTGGGATGTTCCCGGATTTTCTCCTCGACCATGAAGAAATTGAAATGGTCGCTCCAGTTATAGCCCTGGTACGACAGGGTGCGGGCAAGCTCTGTTGCGAACGGTAGTTCGCGGCGCTCCATGAGCCACAGCAGACTTATGAGGTATTCTCCCCAGCGGAATTTGCCCCACACGTTGAGAGGATCAGCGGGAAGGCTGGCGTTCAAGAGCTCGAAATACCGTGTCATGGCCGGAACAACGCGGAAATCGCTGGTCGCCTCGGCATACTGTGCCAGCACCTTGAGCATGATCGCCCGTGGCCACCACTTGTCGTCATGATCGGTTACCGGCCCGATCCAGCCATCGTTGCCGAGTGTGGTCAAAGTATGGTTAACCCAGCGATGGGCTTTCTTTTTCAGCTTTTCGTCACCCAGAAGCCAGGCCATCGGCACGAGCCCGTCCAGCCAGTAGGGCGCGACTTCCCAGTCCTCGCCATCGCCGCCAAGCCAGCCGCTGTTCGAGGTGAGATCGGGAAAAAAGCCCTCGTCGAGATGCCCGGAGAGCCCGTCCGCCTGTATACGCAGCTGATCATAAAGCCAGCCTTTGGGCCTGACCGTGCCGAGCGGGAGCGGTGTGAATGCGCGTTTGAAAGAATCTATGGGGGAATCCTGCATGGAAACTCCTCGTGATCGCGTTGACATTTTTTATAATTTTAATAATAACACAGATGAGCGCGTTTGTAAATAGCGGCTTTGGGGCCAGTGGGCCCTTTTTGTTTCTGTGAGGCATGATATCGGTTGGGGCGCTGTTGCCGCTACGTCGGCAACGCTGGCTTATGAGATCAGTGTCGGCGGACACTTGGTATTTATGATGCCAGCACGTTGTTTTTTCCGTACAAGGATGTTTCGAGACCTTGCGCTGCGATTGTGTGGTATCATCGGTGGTAGCGAGGAACAGGATTTCTCCTGAGCGCTCTTTTTGCACCGTTTTCCGGCGAGGGAAAAGCGGCAAAAGTCATGAAAACGTGAAATGCGAGTTGATTCATTACCTGTCCGGCTTTATTAATAATGGTCAGCCAAAGCTTTCATAATAATCATTTTTCAGTTATATTCAGTAATACATGATCATTATCAAAAAATGAGTTCACCATTTTTTAAAACCTTATTTCACTTAATAAGGACAATGAGTTCGCTGAATCACTGACTGTTACTGCTGTCAGCCTGCAAGGCAAAATAACTTATGCAGACACTCCTTCTCCACATCTGCTGCGGGCCCTGCGCGACCGCGGTTATCGAACGCCTTCGGGACGATTACGATCTGACAGGATTTTTCTACAATCCCAATATCGATCCGCCGGAGGAATATGAACGCCGTCTCGAGGCATGCCGCGAGGTCTGCAGAAGGATGAATGTGCCGCTTGTCGAAGGCGATTACGATTCCGGGCGCTTTTTAGAGACTGTGCGCGGCTTGGAGAGCGAGCCGGAGAACGGTGCCCGCTGTCCTGTCTGTTTCCGGCTGAGGCTCAATGAGACGGCCCGTGTTGCCCGCGAAAAAGGTTTCGACCTGATCGCCAGCACCCTGACTATCGGCCCCATGAAAAAAGCGGCGGTTATCAATCCCATCGGATTCGAGGAGGCGGAGGCGCACTCGCTCGTTTTTCTCGACGGCGACTGGAAAAAACGTGACGGTTTCAAGCGTTCCTGCGAACTCTCCCGCGAGTTCGATATCTATCGCCAGCATTACTGCGGCTGCCGCTTCTCCCTGCGAAATAGTGACGATGATCACAATTCAGGGGCATGATTTTCCATAAACACCGAGAATGGACTTTACTTGGGACTACTCTGTTTCGTATACTGTCAGTGGCAGGATGGTCTCCCGGGCTGTCCGGCACTTGAAAAAGTGATAATTTCGCAACAATCTGTTAATATTAATTTTGTGATTTCAAGGTAACAACGGTATGTATGCATATGAGACCAGCCACCCCTGGCTCACTTTTTCGATAAATCTCACGCGGACACCGGCTCGGGTTTGGGCACTTCTTGGTGAGTGCAGCGCACTTGCCCGTGCACTTGCCGAAATGCCACTTCCCGCAAGCGAGCGTAATGTTTTTGACCGTCAGTATCTCGCCCGGTGGGTGCAGTCAGCACTGCCTTCCGGCATGGATGCTTTGGGCTGTGACGAGATCGAGCAGATAATCGAAGGCACAGACAGTCTCGCTCCCTCACGTCAGTATCTCGCAGTCGAGGCCCGGAACCTCGTCAAGGGGGCCGGGATGATCAGCGAGGGGCTCAGGGGTAGTATGCGCTCCCGGATATATTCCCAGCTTATCAGCGATTTCAACGCGACAGTTCTTGACGGCCTCGTTCTACCGGGACAGATCGTTCCCGGGCAGTACCGCCAGGAGGACCTGCCTCTTTTCAATGGGACGGCACAAGCGGCGCCCTCCGGGGATTGTGGAATGCTTGTCGACAGTCTCTGCGACTGGCTTGGCAGCCAGACATTCAGCGCTCCCGAGAACATGGAGATCATGTACGGTCTCATCACCGCCGTAATAGCACATCTGTACATGCGCTGGATCAGTCCTTTCGGCGATGGCAATATCCGGACAATCCGCCTTATTGAATACCATATTCTTTGCGCGGCGGGCGTTTCACCCTCCTCGGCCCTCCTCCTGGGCATCCATTATGCCTCGACCTCATCCGAATATGAGCGAATGATCCAGGCCAGCGGCGGCCCGGACGGTCTCATACTGCCGTTTTTACGCTATTCAATCGAGGGATTCCGTGACCGTCTCCGGGAACAGCGGGAACGTACCGGTTCGATCCTTACCAAGGCGCTCTGGCGTTATCGCGTGACCGAGCTGTTCATGGACAGGACAAGCCCCGCCGATATCAGACGTCGACGTCTGGCGCTGGAACTGTGCGGCCTTGAAGAGCCCATTCCCCTGCCGAAACTTCTCGATGCCTACCCCAAGGCTGCTGTCCTCTATGCCACGAAAACCTACAAGACGCTGACACGGGACATCAACGATCTCGTTTCCATGCGCCTTCTGGCAAAGACAGATGACGGTGTCAAGGTCAACGGTCAGGGCTGCTGAAAACGCTGACTGTATTCGTCTCCACTGAAATACTTCCTATACCCTGATGAACGTGTTTCTCTGGCGTAAACCGCTGCTGAATCCATACGAAAGCGGCGCTTTATTCGTGGTGATCTGTTGGATGGAAATGACTATCGATGCGGCAGATTTCGGGGGCTTTCATTCTTTGTTACTGGGCGGTGTGCCGAACTCAAACGCTTTCGACGCCTGGATCACGGAATCTATAATGGCATCGGGATTGTCCTCAATCGAATTTTCAGCGCAGGCATTATCCGCCAATGAGATAAATACATCCGCTATTTTGACCGCGAGAACGGCAAGCTGAATACGGGTATTCGGCACAAAATGGTCCGGAAATCTGTTTTTGTACCGCAACAGGAAACGGGCGGCCTGCATCAGCGCCCCATGTTCCCGGCGCTGGCTGTCGTCAGCGTACTCGAAACGCCATTTTTCCGCCCTGTCGGTGATCAGCGATTTATCCGCGGTGTTTTTTTCCAAACCGGCAGCGGGAAAAATGCGGCAGTCGAAACGGCGGCAGCTGAGCGGGCGGTTCTCGTAGATCGAGCATGTGTCATCGATAAACATCGGGCACAGACCGCTTTTGTCAAATCCCATGAGCATCGTTCCTTTGGGACGGCCCGGAGCGGGAAACAGCAGCTCGCTCGGGATTGCCGCCAGTGTCTGATGTTCGTCAGGGCCGATGTGGATAAACAGCGATGAACGGCAGCAGGCGCTGCAATCACCGCAGGGAACCTCCATGCCGTCTTTTTCCTTAAGGACGCGGCGCATTTTTTTGCAGCCAGGGCGAAAAGTCCCCGGCGGACAGTGTTTTTGATTGTGCCATAGTGTGATCTATCTGCCGTTTGCCGCGAAGGTCCGGATGAAATGACCGATCATATCGTCCGTGGACTCGGCAATCTGCAAAAAGGTGAATGTGTTTCGCAAACGAGAGCTCGTCCGAAAGCTCTGCACTCAATGTGTCGATAATACGTTTCCAGTGGGCGCCGAAGAGGACAATAGGACGTTTCGGGACACTGCCGTTCTTTACCAGTTCCCATGCGAGGAAGAGCTCGCTCAATGTGCCAGAGCCGCCGCGCATGACAACTATAGGCGTCACAGAATTCGACCAGTTTCACCAGCCGGTCGGCATAAGCGGGAACTTTTATCTCGCTATCCACCCACGGATTGGCAGGCAGTATGCGGCCGTCGAAAAACGACGTGGTGATCCCGATTGTCGCGCCTCCGGCCTCTTTCGCACCGCGCGAGGCGGCCTCCATGACACCGCGGTAGCCGCCGGAGACCACGGTCCAGCCCTCGTGTGCAAGCGCCTTTCCTACCTCAAAAGCCTCCTCATACCGCGCCGAGCCCTCTTTCGGCTGTGATGAGCCGAAGACGGCGATTTTGCTGTCCGGTGTTTCCACGTCTTTGTTGTATTCTTTCCAAATTCCGAATCGCTTTATGCGGGATATCATGAAAGCGT
>CAXXSC010000006.1:0-898537 GCA_963668435.2 Candidatus Latescibacterota bacterium | reverse complement strand
AGATGGCGCAATGGAACTCGTTGGTGGCGTAGACAATGCCTGTCCCGGTGAGCGTGAAACCGGCGATGACCGAGTTGTTCGCCGCGACAATGGCATGTCCCTTGTTTTTCGGGTTGATGATCGTGGTTACCGGGTCCTCGCCGATAAGAGAGACCCCGTCCTTGAGCTCGATGCATTCGTTGTATTCGCCGGGGCGGACAAAGACTGTGGTGCCGGTTTTCGCTTTCCGCACGGCTTTCCGGATGGACTTGTAATCGCCGCCGGATTTCGCCACAGTGATAACCGGGCCGGTGATATCGGCGCGCGACCGTGGGATTTTCGGCATACCCCGGCTGACTATGGACAGGGATTCGGCGTTGTGAAGAACGCCCGCGGGCCAGGGATTGAGGTCATACTCCCCCTCGTTCCACCACTCTGTTTCGTAATATTTCGTGTGATAATCGTTTATGCCGGGATAGGCGGAGGGCTCGAAATAGCCGGGCCAGGTGCGGTCGTCGAAAATGTAGCCGTAACGGTCCCAGCCGCGGAAATAGTCGAATTTGGTCGCCCAGGCGTAATGGCATTTCGTGCAATTGTCAGGGCCGGGCGTTTTCATGTCGCCCATCGCGACCTCGAAACTGTCGCCTGCGCCGGTGTCGCCAGAGCCGTGCAGGGCGTTTTTCGCGCCGAGGCAGCCAGCGGCCAGTGTCAGCAGGAAAATGAGTGCGCAGGAAAGGGTCCAGACGCCGAATGATCTGCTTTTTTTCAGCATGATACTCTCCGGATTATGTATGATAGTGTGATTTGAAATCCCTGCGACATTAAGATACAGCGTAATCGCGGAGAAAGAAAGCCGGAAAAGGAAAGTCGAGAGCTATCTGAATGAACGGCAGCGGAGTAAACTCCGAGGAATTCTCTTGATTAAATAATAAAAGAATGATTAGAAGACATAACTCGCCCCTGCGCATATAATCCATTGATAAGCAAAAGCATGCGGGCGCTTGCCCCTCTTTCTTTGCCCAAAGGGCCCGCCGACCCATTGATGCTCACAATCTCAGGGCAAGATCGCGAAGCATCTTTGTCCGTGTAAACTGCACATCCCTCGCAGAAACAAAAAGGGGCCGCCGCCCCTGGTGATGCTGATCCTGCCGCCCAGCGTTGTCGACGCAGCGACAACAGCGAATCAATCTGCATATTCCCATTTGACCCAAAAGCATCCGCTGATGCTGATAACTGCCACCCAGCATTCAGCCTCGCAGGGCTGAACAGCGACTCACTCTGCACACCCCGTGCAGAAATAAAAAGGGGCCGCCGCCCCCTGGTGTGACAGATTGTCATGACAAACTGTCAGGTGGCGCGATCAGTATCGCGGTATATAAATATGCTATTGTACGGTACTTTATTGCCGTTCGGCGACTTGCGGGAGGTTGGCATTTTCGGCATGCAATTTGCAAAATACATATGGCGTTAGTGAAAAACGATTACACGCACTACGGAGATTTGTAATGAATACTTCTTCCTTGTCAAATAATTCGAGCAGCACACTTTCGACCTCAAACAACCAGATCACGATCAACTCGAAAGCGCAGAAACAGGATCGTGGTGTAACTGACATGCTGAGTTCGACAAATCCGCGTGACAATGTCCAGTCGCCGATCTCGAGCTCGAGTACGAAACGTCCCGGAAGTATTGATTCGACAAGTCTCAAGCAGAAGGGTTTTGACAGGCTTTTTTAAGTCGGCAATGGGCGGGAGCCCGCTGAGATAGAGGGGGGCAAAAAAGAAGGCGATCGCGAGGTCGCCTTCTTTTGTTTTCTTTACAGATATTTTGCGGAAAGAACCGAATTTTCGGTTCTTTCCGCACCTCTCTCCCAAAGGGGCGGCGGCCCCTTTTTGGCCTGAGAGGAGTATGCAGATTGAGTCGCTGTTGTCGCTGCGTCGACAACGCTGGCCTGTGAGATCACCTGGAAACAGAATATCCACAAAAAAATGATAAGAAAAGAAAAAATAAAAAAGTGGCCGTTGACCTGGTGATCCCACAAATTCAGGACAAAGTCTCGAAGCACCTTTGTCCGGGCAGTTTGCACATTACTCACAGACCAAAAAGTGGCCTCCGATGCTGATCTTGCAGGCCAGCGTACGATTTCGCAGAATCGTACAGCGGCTCGATCTGCACAGCTATATCTGACCCAAAAGTGGCCTTGCCACCTTGCGGAGGGGTTTCAGGGGAACCGTCAAGTGACGGTGCCCCTGATGACAAACACTGGACGGTCGTAAGACCGGGCAGGTCCGTTAATCTCTGAGAGTCTAATTCCCCGAAGCTTGCTGCGGGGTAGTTCAGTAAAATCTGCGCCCATCAGTCCAATCCGCGGAATCCGTGTTCTATTTTCTATCCTGCCGCTTATTTTATTTTTCCTTTCCCTTTTTCTGCAATCCCTTATATTGTGATAATGCTATTCTCAATAACAGCAGCCGAAACAAGGAGCGTCCCGTGTCCCACAAAAGCCCTCTCCCCTACAGCGGCGAACACGGTTTCACCCTCGTCGAGATCATGGTTGTCCTCGTGATTGTCGGCATACTCGCCGCAGTCGCCATCCCGAAATACATGGCCATTGTCACCGAGGCCAGCACCGGCGAGGCGAAAGTCATCCTCAGCCAGATCATCATGCTCGAGGTCTCACATTTCTACGCGACTCAGGGCTATATCACGTTCGACAATGTCGATGTTCCCCAGATGCATTTCGTCCTGCCGGTCAACTCGAAATTCGATTTCCGTTTCGACGATACCGGGGACGGCGCCGGGCTTGCCACTGCCACGGAAAACGTCGATATCAACCGTGACGGCGATAGTACGGACGGTCTCACGCTCGACACCTCGAACCACACCGGCGCGATTGACGATGGCACCGGAAGCCAACTCCACTGGTAGGGGCGGCGGCCCCTTTTTTAGTCTGATGTGGGTGTGCAAAGCGAGTCGCTGTACGATGCTGCATCATCGTACGCTGGCTTGTGAGATCAGGGGCGGCGGGCATCAGCGGATGCTTTATATTTCAGATAAGGACGTGCAGAGTGAGTCGCTGTTCGGCGTTTCACCGCCGAACGCTGGGCGACAAGATCACCATGATGAACTCACCCCCTCGATCCCCCTCTCTTTGAAAGAGAGGGGGAAGATTCCACTATGTCCATGTTATTGATGGTATTATCACGCGAGGGTGAGTTCTGTCTTTTCAACTGTATTCTGAATCCGGAATCCTGTCTATTCCGCACATTCATATCAGAAACAAAAAGCATCCGTCGATGCTGATTTCACCACCCACGTTGTCGTCGCAGCGACAACAGCGTATCAAATGGCTCACCCCTCACCGAAATATACAAGGGGCCTCCGCCCCGCCGATGCTGATCTTAATTGCCGCTGTTCGGCTTCGTAGAGCCGAACAGCGGCTCATTCTACACATCCCTATCAGAAATATAAAGGTCAGCTGCCCCTAATATCCGGGGACAGTGGTCCGGACAGCGTAGACCGAGGTCGAGGCGGTGATTATCAGTGTCTGACGGTCCTCTCCGGCAAAACAGGCGTTGGCGGGACGTTCCGGGACCGCGACAATTCCGGCGGGACGGCCGTCTTTATCGAAAATCATGAGCTCCTCGTCGATCACGTAGACATTGCCCGCGCGGTCCACAGTCATGCCATCGCGCCCGGCCCCGGCGAAACGCACTTTCTCTCCCAGGGAGCCATCCGAGAGTATCGGGAAGAAATATGTGGTGAACTCGTCACGGTTGATCACGTAGAGACGGTTTCTTGCGGGGTCGCCGACAACACCGTTCGGCCTGTCGAATTCGGTCAGTGCCGGGAACAGCCGTTTCCTGTCCGCGGAAAGGCAGTAGACCGCGCCGCCGCCGGTCTCGGTGGGACGGTTGTTCCAGTTGGGGTCGCTGAAATAGATGTTGCCCGAGGGGGATATCCAGATATCGTTGGGCGCGTTGAAACGCCTGCCGCCGTGACTGTCCGCGATCATCGTTTTCGAACTGTCCGCGGCAAGTTCGAACAAGGCCCGCGCATGGCTTCCCGCGCCGATCAGACAGCCCTGCGGATCGTAAAAAAGGCCGGAAATGCCGCCGCTGTCCTCCATGAAAAGACGCGTTTCGCCGCCGGGAGAAAGCACATATATCTTGTCCTTGCGGAATTCGCAGAGGAATATGGAACCGTCGGGCGCGCAGACCGGCCCCTCGAGGAATACGAATCCGGTGGCCAGACGGTCGATTTTCGCGCCGGTCTCGATCGGGCAGTCGCCGGAAATCGCTCTGGCACTGCCGTATGAGGGTACCGCGGCGCTGAATGCGAGTGTCGAAATGAGGAATTCACGGCGTTTCATTTTGCACACTCCTCACAGAAAAATAAAGCATCCGCCGATGCCAGTGGTTCAGACCAGTAGTGTCCGGTGAACATGTAAACCAGCGTACAATGACGCAGCATAGTACAGCGAATCCAGTATGCACACCCCTCACTGAAAAATAAAGCATCCGCCGATGCCCGCCGATGCTGATTCCTTCAGTCTTTCAGAACTTTGCTGACAAGCTCGGTGATATCCTTGAGCGTGTAGGGTTTCTGGATGAACACCACGCCCTGGTCGAGGACACCGTGATGTGCGATCACGTTGGCGGTGTAGCCCGACATGAAAATGCATTTCATGGTCGGGTAGCGTTCCTGGAGGATGCCGGCGAGATCACGGCCGTTCATTTCGGGCATGATGACATCGGTGATCAGCAGGGGTATTTTGCCGCTGTGTTCCTCGGCGAGTTTTATCGCCTGCGAGGGCATTGGGGCGGCGAGAACGGAATAACCAGCTTTCGTGAGCAGTTTCGTCGTGGTCTTGAGGTTCAGGGCATCGTCCTCGACAAGGAGAATGGTGCCGCTGCCGTGTTTCGCGCCTTTCGGGCCCTTCTCCGTGCTGATAATCTTCTGGACACCCTTGTGGATGGGAAAATAGAGTCTGAACACGGTGCCGTGGCCGGGCTCGCTGTAGAGATTGACAAAACCGCCGTTCTGACGGATGATGCCGTAAACAGTCGCGAGGCCGAGGCCGGTTCCCTCGCCGGGGCCCTTGGTGGTGAAAAACGGTTCGAACACCTTGTGCTGCACCTCCTCGTCCATGCCGACACCGTCGTCGGCGACCGCGAGCATGACATAACTGCCGGGCATAAACTCTTTGTGTTCGTGTACATAGTCCTCATCGACATCCACATTACGGGTCTCGATGGTGATCTTCCCGACACCGTCGATAGCATCGCGGGCATTGACACAGAGGTTCGCCAGCATCTGATCGATCTGGCCGGGATCGAGGCGAAGTGAACTGATATTGTCGCCGGGATGCCAGTCAAGCTCGATATCCTCGCCGATGAGACGTTTCAGCATCTTGAGCATGCTCTCGATCGTCTCGTTGATATCGATAATCTTGGGCGATATTGTCTGACGGCGGGCGAATGCGAGAAGCTGACGGGTGAGATCGGCGGAACGTTTCGCCGCACGGGCTATCTCGCTGATATCCTCGTGTTCCGGCCTGTCCTCCTCGATATCCTCGAGCAGAAGTTCCGAATGGAGAAGGATAACGTTGAGCATATTGTTGAAATCGTGGGCAACGCCGCCCGCGAGCCGTCCGACCGCCTCCATCTTCTGGGACTGGCGAAGTTGTTCTTCAAGATTCCTGCGCTCTTTCTCAGCCTCTTTCCTGTCGCTGATATCAAGTGTCATGGCAACGATAATGGGTGTGGCGCCGAGCTGTGTCGCTGTCAGGTGGATTTCCACGGGATATTCCGTGCCGTCTTTCCTGCGGTTAACACCCTCGAATGTCTTCGAACCTTCACTCGCGATTGTTGGCCAGAGATTCTCACGGTCGTTACGAGTAACACTGGATGGATCGATTTCATCTATATGCATCCCGAGAAGCTCATCGTGGGTATAGCCCATTTTTTCTTCCGCCTGCTTGTTGACAATGAGCACGTTGCCGTCGTAATCATGGGCTATGACAGTACCGGGTAGGTTTTCGATGATTATGCGGAGCTGCTCCTCGTTTTTCTTGAGCGCGTCGGCAGCCTCTTTTTCGGCGGTGACATCGAGGTGGGTGCCGATGAGACGCGTCTGACCGCTTCTGCCGGAATCAGCCCGTTTTCCGCGGGCGTTTATCCAGCGCCAGGAACCGTCCTTATGCCGCATACGGAACTCGACATCGAAATTGTCGCTGCGGCCATCGATAAGGGCCTTGATACTCTCTTTTGTTTTTTCGAGATCCTCGGCGTGCAGACGGCTTTCCCAGGATTTGATATCATTTTCAAGTTCGTCGTCCTCAAAACCGATCTGATTTTTCCATTCCCGTGAGAAAAAGACCTTGCCTGTAGTGACATTCCAGTCCCAGAGGCCCACATTACCAGCTTTAACAATATCCTCAAGTCGACGGTTCAAGTCCTTGAGCGCCATTTCATTACGTTTTTGCTCGGTTATGTCGATCAGGATGAATGTGAAGGGGCTTTCGGGATCGTTCTGATCAATCGGTATCAGGGTCACGATCACACGGATAATCCCGCCGTCTTTCCTGATATGGTCACATTCGAAAGTCGCGGAGCCATGCTCCATGATATTCTTGACATTCTGCATCCTGTGCTCAAGGAACTCCTCTTCGCTTTCGTAGACAATGCGGCTGCTTTTGCCGATTATCTCCTCGCGCTCATAGCCCATGATACTGCAGTACTGGTCATTGACCTCCTGGTAGATGCTGTCTTTCGTGACACCCATGCCCACCGGCGCGGCATGGAATATGCTCCTGATCCGCGCCTCGCTCTCCACCAGCGCGCGTTCCTGACGGCGCTGCTCGGTGATATCGAGCATGACAAATGTGAAATTCTCGTTGTCATCACCCGT
Organism: Candidatus Latescibacterota bacterium; assembly: GCA_963668435.2. Lineage (GTDB taxonomy): Bacteria > Latescibacterota > Latescibacteria > Latescibacterales > Latescibacteraceae. The sequence goes on along the minus strand of CAXXSC010000006.1, from coordinate 891,646 downwards.
GTCGATCACTGCCATGCTGACAAGGACACGGATGATACTGCCGTCCTTGCGGCGGTTGTTGCATTCATAAGTGACCGTGCCTTCTTGCTGGATAATTGGCAGATACTCCCTGACGACCTTTTTCAGTTCATCGTCCTCGAAAACGGTTCCCACGGTCTGGCCGATGAGCTCCTCGCGGGTAAAGCCCAGATCCTGGCAGTAGCGGTCGTTCACCTCCGCGTATTTCCTGTTGGTCACCACACCCATGCCCACCGGCGTGGCGCTGAAAATACTCCTGATCCTCTCTTCGCTCTCTACCAGCGCGCGCTCCTGACGGCGCTGCTTGGTGATATCCATCATAACGAACGCGAAACCGTCCTCGATCCTGTGGCTTATCAGTGTCATGCTGATAAGGACACGGATGACTGTACCGTCCTTGCGGCGGTGATCACACTCATAGGTCGCCGAACCCGTCTCAAAAAGTTCCTCGCTGTTTTCGCGTTCGACCCGGTCCTGTTCTTCCCTGCTGGTGAACACCATTTCGCCGGTCTGGCCGATGAGTTCCTCGCGCGTGTAACCGAGGTCCTGGCAGTAACGGTCATTGACTTCGGTATAAACACCGTCGATGACAAAACCGATACCGATCGGCGTGGCGCTGAATATGCTCCGCATCCGGGCCTCGCTGTCCAGAAGCGCCATTTCATTACGTTTCTGCTCGGTTACATCGAGACTTATGAACGTGTAGGGCCCTTCGGGGTCTTCGGGATCGAAGGCGTTCAGGGTAACAATGACCCGCCTTATTTCACCATCCTTGCGGCGGTTGTTGCACTCGAATGTGTTGCTGCCCACACTCGTCCGTCCCTCGATGGAAAGCTGTCTGATCTTCAGGAACTCCTCGTCGCTGGGGAACACGATCCGGGTACTCTGGCCGATGAGCTCCTCGCGCGTGTAGCCGATGAAATCGCAGAACTGGTCGTTGACCTCCTGGAACTCACTGTTTAAAAGGATGCCCATACCCATCGGCGCGTTGTCAAAAACACTCCTGATACGGTTTTCGCTTTCACGGAGGGCTTTCTCCTGATTTCTCTGATCGGTGAGATCGACCACGATGAACGTAGAAGGGCCATCAGGATCCGCGGGATCGATCAATGTCAGCGAGATCAGAAGACGTATAATGGCACCGTCTTTACTGACATGGTCGCACTCGTAGGTCGTGGTGCCCTTCTCTTCAAGTTCGCGGCCGCCTCTGCCCCTGTACTGCTCAAAGTATTCATCGCTTTCAAAAAGAATCCGGCTGCTCTGGCCGAGAAGTTCCTCGCGCGTGTAGCCTGTCATGCTGCAGAACTGGTCATTGACCTCCTGAAATACGCTTTTTATCGAGACACCCATACCCATCGGCGCGTTGTCAAAAACACTCCTGATACGGTTTTCGCTTTCACGGAGGGCTTTCTCCTGATTTCTCTGATCGGTGAGATCGACCACGATGAACGTAGAAGGGCCATCAGGATCCGCGGGATCGATCAATGTCAGCGAGATCAGAAGACGTATAATGGCACCGTCTTTACTGACATGGTCGCACTCGTAGGTCGTGGTGCCCTTCTCTTCAAGTTCGCGGCCGCCTCTGCCCCTGTACTGCTCAAAGTATTCATCGCTTTCAAAAAGAATCCGGCTGCTCTGGCCGAGAAGTTCCTCGCGCGTGTAGCCTGTCATGCTGCAGAACTGGTCATTGACCTCCTGAAATACGCTTTTTATCGAGACACCCATGCCCACCGGCGCGTTGTCAAAAACACTCCTGATACGGTTTTCGCTTTCACGGAGGGCTGTCTCGTACCGTTTCTGCTCGGTGATATCGATCATGGCGAACGTGAAACTCTTATCCTCCCCCTCGGTGTCGAGAAGGGTGATACTGTTAATGGCGCGGATGATACTGCCGTCTTTCCTCTTGTGGTCGCACTCGTAGGTGACAGTGCCTTCTTTGAATAAGGTCGGGAAGTTCTCGTCCTGAATCCTCTGGAGCTCCTCGCTGTTCCTGAACACGATTTCGCCGGTCTGGCCGATCAATTCCTCACGGCTGTAGCCGAGATCCTGGCAGTAGCGGTCATTGACATCTACAAACCGCTGATTGGTGACCATGCCGATGCCGATCGGCGATGCGCGGAATATGCTCCTGAAACGGGCCTCGCTCTCCCTGAGTGCTTTTTCCTGACGTTTCTGTTCGGTGATATCGAGGGTCATAAAGCTGAAACCATCCTTGAGATTGTCGGGATTCAGCGGTGTCAGGTTGACCAGGACCGGGAAAAGGCTGCCGTCCTTGCGGCGTATTTCTGACTCGAATGTACTCGAGCCGGTCTCTATCATTTCTTTGAAACTCTCCGCCGCCTGCCGTTCATAGGATTCTTTATCCCTGGAGACAAGGAGGGCGTTCTGACCGATGATCTCATCCTGCTCATACCCGGTCATGCGGCAGTACTGGTCATTGACCATGACATACTGACGGTTTTTCGATATGCCGATGCCCACCGGCGCGGCATGGAAAATACTCCTGATCTGCGCCTCGCTGTCCCTGAGCGCCTGCTCGCTTTTCTTCTGCTCGGTGATATCTATCAGCGTGGCGAAATAGATAGTTTCGCCGTTTGCCCTTGTGCCTTTACGGGCATACAGTTTGACCTCGATAGCGCTGCCGTCGCTTTTCTTTCCGCTAAGCTCAGTCTCGACATTCCTGCCGCTTTTCAAGATCGCCAGAACATCCTGATAGCGCTGCATGCTGCCGAAAACACGCACCACATCCGCGCCGATAATTTTTTCCGGCACCGAATAACCGAACATCGCCGCAAAAGCCCTGTTCGCATAGATGATCTTGCCGCCGATGGCGACAATGGAGAACGCCGTGACAGCGTTGTCCATCGCCTGAATTATCATGGCCAGTTCGGATTCGGCCTCTTTCCTGCCGGTGACATCGGTGATGATTCCCTCGATGGCGACCGGCGTCCCCTCGCTGTCGGTAACAATCTGGTTACGCTGGTGCATCCAGCGCACACGGCCGTCCTTATGCACAATCTGGTACTCATAAAACGGTGACAGATCGCCACGTTCAAGTTTCTTCCACTCTTTTTGGAAATAGTCGTGCCAGTCGGGGTGTATGATTTCCTGTGTCAGGCCGGGTGCGGCGTAGAATGCATCGGGAGAATAGCCGAAAACGCGTTCGGCGGCAGCGCCCATATACTCATAGACACCGTCGGACAGGCGCATCCGGTAGAGGACATCCCTGCTGTTGTCGGTAAGATGGAGGAGGAAATTGTAATCGGACCTGAGCTTTTCGAGCTCCTCGATCAGCTCTTTTTTCGTTTTTGATTTGTCATTCATCAACGATCTCCGGGCATCACATGAACAAAAAAGTGCCTCCGACCACAACCTCCCTGATAACAATATAATAAAAAGAGTCAAGACTGCAACAAAGAAGGAATGGCAATATCATTTTCTTCCCGGCATCGGCAGGACATCTGCGGATGCATTTCAAAAGACAGGATTAAGAATTCAGGAGAAAAGATAGAAGATGAGGGGCAAAGGCACGAAGGCACAGAGAAAAAGAAAACTCACCCCCTCGCATATAAGCCGTTGGTAAATCAAAAGATTGCGGGCGTTTCCCCCTTTCTTTGAAAGAGAGGGGGCCAGGGGGTGAGTTCCGCTGATCCCACCACCAAGCGTTCGGCTTCGTAGAGCCGAACAGCGACTGGACTTGCACAAATCCATCAGATACAAAAAGGGCCCGCCGGCCCTTTTGGAGAGAGCTGCGGAGAGAACCGAAAATTCGGTTCTTTCCGCAAAATATACGTCCGTCTTTTCTGTCATTTGTCTTTCCTCCTGCATTCTGATGCCTTTGGCACATAAAAAATCCGGCGCCCTGGAAAGTGAGCGCCGGATCAATGGATCGGGGGTTAGGGCGGTGCCATGTGGGGGGACACAGCGCCAGTGAAAAATTTTAGAAATTCTCGAAGTCATCGTCAAGGGGGATGACATCATCGGGACTGAGTGTCGTACCGGCTTTTTTCGTGGGCACAGAGGGCCTTGGCGCGGCGAGTTTCGGCCTCGGGGTGGCGGGCGGCGCGATACGGGGGCTGTTCGCTCCGACCAGATTACACCTGTCGCCGTTGATAAGGCAGGTGAGCTCGTTGACCATCTCCTTGAGTTCGCTGGCCTGGGAGGAAAGTTCCTCGCTCGCGGAGGCGGATTCCTCGGCGTTTGCGGCGCTGTTCTGGGTCACCTGATCCATCTGGGAGATCGCAGAATTGATCTGGTCGATGCCCTGTGTCTGCTCGTCGGTGGCATTGGACACCTCGCTGGTGAGACTGGCGACACGTGCCGCTGCCTGTGAAATCTCCTCGAACACCGCACCGACCTCGTTTGACACAGAAACACCGTCGTTGGCGTTCGTCTGCGACTCTTCGATCAGGCTCGCGGTCTCTTTCGCCGCCTCGGCGCTTCTCATGGCAAGATTCCGGACCTCCTCGGCGACAACCGCGAATCCGGCGCCCGCCTCCCCTGCCCGTGCCGCCTCAACCGCGGCGTTGAGCGCGAGAAGGTTGGTCTGGAACGCTATCTCGTCGATGGTCTTGACAATTTTCGCGGTCTGGTCGGAGGAATTTTTGATACGGTCGATGGCGGAGCTCATGCGTTCCATTGCCTCGCCGCCCTTGTCGGCCGAATTCTTGGTGGTCTCGGCTTCGGTGGTCGCCTGGTTGGCGTTCTGGGCGTTCTGCCTGGTCATTGCGGTCATTTCCTCGAGTGAGGAGGATATCTCCTCGAGGCTGGAGGCCTGCTCGCTCGATCCCTCGGCAAGCTGCTGGCTGGTGCCGGAGACCTGGTGCGAGGCCGCCGCCACCTGGTTCGCGCCCTCATCCAAGCCGCCGATGATTCTGGTGAGCGCCGTGATTATCCCGCGTGAAATGACATATGCAAGAAACACGCCGGTGACAATGGCGATAACCGAGAGCGCCGTGACTGCGAGACGTGTCCTGGTGGCGGCCTTGAGCATTTCCTCGTCGGTCATGACATTTTTCTCGACAACACTGTTGATCTCGCCGAGGATATCCTGGACCGCCTTCAGGCTCGGCTGTGTGGACTGGGCATAGATATTACGGGCCTCGTCCATGCCCTTGACCTTGTTGTCGTGCCAGACAAGGATCTGGTCGATATGGTCGAGCACCTCGTAGGCATAGACCTTGATCGTCTTCATATAATAGGTGGCAGCTGCGGAACGGTTGCCGGCGCGGATAAGGCGGTCGATCTCTTCGGCGCTTCTGTGAAGTTTGTTGTGGGGCTCCTCGATTTCCGCCATGATACGGTCGAACTCGGGCTCTGCCTGACGGAGCGCCCTGACCTCGTCGGAATAATACCATGTCCCGAACGCGCATTTTGTCGGATCGAACTGGACATCGATCTTTTTAATGGAGTTGTCGACAAAAGCGTCCTTGACCTTGTGGGCCCAGCTGAGATGGTCGGCCTTGGCCTGACGGAGGAAATTGCCGAGAACCATATCGGCGTCCTGATAATGCGAGGCAATATCGACTGCGGATTCGTGAAGGTGGTTATGGGGCTCCTCTATCTGCGCCAGGAGGGCTTTCAGTTCGGGTACGAACTCTTCGGCCTCTTTGCGCGCGTCACTATAGTACCATTTTCCAAACGCGCACTTGTGCGGGTCGGTCTGAACGGTGAGATCATGCACATGTTCGTCGTTGAGCAGTGCGTTCACCTGGTTTGCCCAGTTGAGATGGTCAACCTCGCGCTGAACCATTTCACCGCGCAGTTTGTTGCCCTGAATGACCTCGCCCGCGTTACCGACAATACCACCGATACCGATAATGGACCAGATCGCGACCACGGACAATGTGAACAGCACTGCCGCGAAACCGAACGCAATTTTCTTCCCGATACTGAGAGCCTGCCAGTTCATGCTGCCTCCTTACAAAGTGGAATTGATAGTAGCCTGTTCATGATCACAATCTGCATATTGCAATATATGTGCCAATATATTCAGTTTTTATAACTTCATTGCATACAAGAGCCTGGCATTTGGGGTATATCCTAGTGGTATACTGATAATAGACAGCATGTCGACAGCCATGCGACAAGTTGTCATTCGTTCATATATTATTATACTTATTGCTTATTTGCTATATTTAAAATGCGCAATGACTGTCGGGGGGCTAATATCGATACGGCCCGTACATCCTGTATATACTGTATATATACGAAAATTGCAATTCTGTAAAGTATTAACTTTTTCGACCGGATGACACAGATAGTCAAATTGTATGTGCACATAGCCGCAAAACGGTAGATACGGTGGCGGGCATTTTATTCTTATTCTACAGGGAGTCACTGATATCTCTCCCCTTTCGCCCTTTTGCCGAGAGCCGTCTGTGCGATAATAATTCTTTCTATGCACATGGAAACATCTTATTATTAGATAACGGCAGTTGTTTAAATCGACCATTTCGGATGGTCTTTAACGGCGGGACAGGCGGGTGTCTGCGTGTTTTGAGAATAGTTTTTCTTTTCAAAACCATCATTCATCCCTATATTTATTGGTAACGCCTATTATTCCGGCCCGGCAGTCAGGCTGGCCCAGTTCCGAGGTTTCGGGGCTGTCAGCACCGGAAACAACTCTACCCCCTGGGCGTTTCTGTATTGCAGCAAGGCACTCAAGCCGGGGTACATTATGAACAGAATATCTGTACGATCATTCTTCCTCACCCTCCTCTTCCTAGCCACAACAGCCGCGTCAGCGGCATTTTGCGATACAGACGGAAACAACAGCCTCCTCGCGGGAAACTACATGCACGTGTCGGCGGATTCTCTGCTCAAGAAAGGGCGGGAGCTTGCCAACGGTGACAATGTCATGGCCGAACACCTGTTCCGGATGGCCTATGATGTCGCAAAAGACAAAGAGAACGCGCATGAGATGCTTCAGGCACTTGTCGCACTTGCCGAACTCAGCTACCGGAAGCGCGAATTCGACAGGTCGGTCGAACTTTATGAGCAGGCTTTCAGGCTGATCGACACAGTCCCTGCTGTCGGGACCCCGGAAAAATACCTGCTCGGCTACGGTCATGCGCTGGCCGGAGCGGGAACGATACCGGAGGGGATAGAGGCATTTCACAGGGCATTCAGTTACGCGCAGGCGACCGATGATTCGGCGGGATCGGCCGTGTCGGCACGTGCGCTCGGCATTACCTTTATAAGATCGAGCCACTATGACAGCGCGCTGGTGTATTACAGGATCGCCCGGGATTACCATCACGCCCTCGGCAACCGTCAGCGCGAGGGAGCGATGATAAACAGCATGGGCGCGTCATTTTACCGGCTGGGCATGTACGTGCAGGCGCTGGAGCAGTACCGCAAGGCGCTGGAAATTCGCCGCAGTATCGGCGATATGGTTGGTGTATCCCGTGTCCTCAACAACATCGGCCTTCTCTATGGTGCTATGGACAAGTACGAGGAGGCGGCCTCCAACTACAGGGAGGCGATCGAGATTGCGTATGTACTGGACGATGCCGGGCTGATCGGCTATTCCCACTCCAACATGGGCCTTCTCGCCTTCGACAAGGATGATCTCGAAACAGCGCTGGAGCATTTCAAACAGGCGCTCGCGTTCCAGCGAATGACCATGGAGCGCACCTCCATAGTCCAGAGCCTCAACAACATCGGCTATACCCTTGCGCGGCTGGGAAGGATCGATGAGGCGATGCCCCTGATCGAGGAGGGGCTCGAGATATCGGAATCCCTTTCGTTCCGCGAGGGAATCGCGATGCTGAAACGCAGTTTAGCGGTTGCTCTTGCCGCAAAGGGACGTTACCGCGAGGCATACGAGAATATCGATATCAGCGTGTCGATCGCGGGGGAAACGAAAAACCGCCAGCTCATGAGCGACACCTACAAGCGCGGCTGGGAAATCGCGGAGGGAAGCGGTGATTACAAGAAGGCGCTCAGCTATTTCAAAAATTACGCCGCACTCAAGGACAGCCTTCACAGCGACGAAACCGCCAAGAACCTCGACCGCCTGAAAATCGAGTACGAAAGCGAACGCATCGAACGTGACAACGTGGCACTCCGCAGACTCCAGGCCAACCAGGAGAAAATATTCGCAAAGAACCGCATAGTTTTCTTCCTCAACATGGCCGCGCTGGCTATCGCGGTGACGTTCCTCGGCATAATGTTTTTCCTTAACCACCGGATGCGCACGGCGAACAAGGATCTCGACGAAAGCAACCGCATGATCAGCGAACAGCACAACGAGATCGACAAAAAAAACAAAGACCTCCAGGAGGCTATCGACCATATCGACACGCTCTCCGGCCTTCTGCCTATCTGTTCGAGCTGCAAGAAAATCCGCTCGGACGATGGCTACTGGGAGGAGGTCGAGGGCTATGTGACACGTCACTCCGAGGCCGTTTTCAGCCACGGTATCTGCCCGGACTGCATCGACAAGCTTTATCCCGAGCTGAAGCTCACCGAAGCACAAAAACGGGGGGATGAATAGTGAGGGCCTATATCCTTATATATATACTCCTGGCGTTTTGTCCTCACACAGCTTTGGCTGAGGACCCGGTGACCGACGCGGGCGGCATCGAGCAGTTTCCGAGTGTCGAGGGCAAGGCGCGTGTCGATTCCCTGAACGCACTCAGCGCACGGCTGCTGGCCTCCGACGACGAAAAAGCGCGTATTGTCATGTACCAGGCGCTGTCGCTGGCTCAGTCACTCGGCTACCGTGAGGGACTGGCGGTGGCATACTGCGATATCGGGCAGTTGTTTTATGACAATTACGATTACGAGAGCGCACGGGACCGTTTCAAGGCGGGGCTTGACGAGCTGGATGGTGACGAGTCCCATCCTATCGCCGGCACTCTCTGGGCCCGTTACGGCATCGCGCTTTACCACTGCGGTGAAAGCGACGCCGCGACCGGGGCATTCCATAACAGCGAGCGGGTTTACACTGCGCTGGCGGACACTGCCGGTCTCGCTTTCGCGTACAACATGGAAGGGCTTTTCCATTTCCGGATGTCGTACTATGACAGCGCGCTGGTCCATTTCGACATGGCGCGGGACTTTTTCATGGCAGTCGACGATAAGCGCATGACCGCGCGCCTGCTCAACAATCTGGGCGCGACTCATTACCAGCTCGGCGATTATAACAAGGCGCTGCCCATGTACCTTGAATCGCTGAATCTCCGGCATGAGCTCGACGACCGGCCCGGTGTCGCCTTTGTTCTCAACAACATCGGCAAGACCTATTTAGATCTCGGCAATAAAAAGGACGCGCTCCGGTATTTCGACATGGGCCTCGATGTCGCCACGGAGATCAAAGACGATGAGGTCATCGGCTACAGCCTTTACAATATCGGCGAGGTCCAATCCCAACTCGGAAAACACAAAGAAGCGCTGGAGTATTTCACCCGCTCCGAAAAACACCGCCGCGCCGTGTTTACCGCCATCGCGGTGGCCCAGAGCCTCAATGCAATAGCCCAGACCCAGATAGCGTTGAGCGATTATGACAGCGCCATGAAGGCAGCAGGGGAGGCCTATGAACTCGCCTCCAGTGTCAACAACCTCATGGGCATGTCCACAGCGCTCAGAAACCGGAGCCAGGTCCATGCCGCGCGGAAAGATTACCGCCGCGCCCGCCGTGACCTGGAAGAAAGCCTCCGTCTCAGCCGCGAGACCGGCAGCCTCGAACTCGAGCGCGAAACACTGGCCACGCTGATGAAGATGGCTGAACAGAACGGCAAAACCCGTGAGGCGTTCCTCCTCAACCGTCAGGTCAGCGCCATCAAGGACAGCCTTTTCAGCGACAAGACCGCCATGAATATCGACCGCCTGAGAATCGAGTTTGAAAGCGATGTCATCGAACAGCAGAACAGCCTCCTCCGCCGTCAGCAGAACAGCCGGGAACGTATCCTCGCAAGCGAACGCCGTATCCTCATCCTGAGCAGCCTTTTGCTGGTGATGATTGCCGCGTTCGGGATAATCATGGTGACCATCCGCCGCCAGATTAAGAAAAAGCGCCATGCCCTCGAAATGACCAACCGCACGCTCACGATTCAGCGCGACCAGATCGAGGCCAAGAACAGCGAACTGGTTGTGGCGCTGGACAAGATCAATACGCTTTCGGGCTTCCTCCCCATCTGCGCCAGCTGCAAGAAAATCCGCACGGACGATGGTTTCTGGCAGAACGTGGAGGATTACATCAGCGATCACTCCCAGGCCGAGTTCAGCGAAAGCCTATGCGACGACTGCCTGAAAAAACTGGCGCAGGGGAAGTGATCGCGGAGGCCGGCAATTAAAAGAAAAAATAAAAGACAGAAAAGACTGATTGATATTTTTGCGGAAAGGGGCGGTGGCCCCTTTTTATTTCTGATATGAAAGTGCAGATCGATCCGCTGGCATCGGCGGATGCTTTATGGTCTGATGTGGATGTAGTATTTGATCCGCTGTTCAGCCCTGCGAGGCTGAACGCTGGCAGACAAGATCAGCGGAAAACAATCAACGCAAAGGCGCGAAGACGCTGAGAAAAGAGAGCTCAAGGAATAAACTGCCCCGCAGCAAGCTACGTTGTATCAAACCCCTCAGCCCTTCGGGCAGCCCCCCTTCGCAGGAGGGCAGTCGCTTGCGCGACGGAAAATTATGCGGCCGCCTATAAGCGCCGCAGGCGTCCCCCCTCATTCAGGGGGGAAACCAGCTGAAAGCTGGAGGGGGGGATTTCTTTCGAAGCAAGCTTCGAGGACTTCTTCCGATAAAAAGAAAAATAAATGATAGAAAGCCGGGAGCCGGATAATATCCCCCCTGCCCCTGCCTCTCCTGCGATTTCTCCTGTCGAAATGCCCCTGATTACCGCTATATTGCTTACACGCGACTGAAGAGTGGATGAACTGCCAGCAATGGAGGCTTGTAAGTGATAATAAAAGAAGTGCCTTATACGGATGCGCCAATAGAACTTCTGCTGGAGGCGGACCCCTCGCGGGAAAAAATCAACCAATACATATGTCGATCGAACTGTTTTGTGGCGACAGATCAGGGGCAAACGGTCGGTGCATATGTCCTGCAGCCTGTCTCCCCTGACATCTATGAGCTGATGAGCATTGCGGTCCTGCCGGAGTTTCAGCAGCAGGGAATCGGGTCGAAACTGCTCAGGCATGCTGTTGCCAGCGCATCTGCCCTGGGCGCGCACCGTCTTGAGGTCGGCACCGGGACTTTCGGCTATCAGCTGGCGTTTTACCAGAAAGAGGGCTTCAGGGTATATGCGGTTGAGCGGGATTTCTTCCTGGACAACTATGACGGGCCAATCTATGAAAACGGCATTCAGCTGAAAGATATGCTGAGGCTGGCTGTGGATTTCCCTGACAATATCGAATGAAAATCCCCGCGGATATATTAAGGAGAGAAGGAACCAGGAATCAGGGGTCAGGGGAAAAGAGAGAATAGAACACGGATTCCACGGATTGAGCGGATGGACACGGATTAAAAGATAGATGAGGCACAAAGGCACAGAGGCACAAAGAAAGAAAAAGACTGTCTGAATCGCTGACCTGTATACCGCGCCGCAATAATATCCTGCTCAGGACAATGAACTACCCCGGATTGAAGTCCGGGATTTCAAAATCTGTTCCCTACCCCTAACCCTTGCGCTTTCGCGGCTTTCTGGTGTGCTTCGTGTCCCCCATAAGGGTCAAGGGGTGCAAAGACTATCCTGCGCCATGTTTTTTTAAATAAAAGCATCTGCCGATGCCTGCACCCTTTGAGGGAAGGATGTCACGAAGTGACAGGAAGGGGGCCGGAAAAACATGTTTAATCCCGGAAAAAGCCCCGAGGAATACTTTTGATTAAAGGCGCCGCAGGCGTCCCACCTCACTCAGGGGGGATGTCGTGAAACGACAGGGGGTGATCTTCTATTCCCCCCCTTCATCCTTGATCTTTCATCATTGAACTGTCTTTTCTCCGTTCCTCTGTGCCTTTGTGCTTTTGTGCCTTCTTTTCCCCATAATCCATTAATATCCACTCTCAAGCCCTTTTTTTACCTGATTTGCGGCAAAAAATCTCATACCTTGTGGAATTTGGAATATTTTCTACAATATATTGTATATTTCCACTTGATTATTTCACGGTAGAATTATATCTTCCGATTAGTGGGATTATGCCCGAATATTCACGACTTTTCATCAACATCAAAATATCACGCGAGGTCACATCATGAAATTCTGTTTTTTTCGTAATTCTTTCGCGGCACTGCTTTCTGTGATTGTGCTGCTCCTCCCCCTTACCGCCTCCGCCGCTTTCTATACCATGCAGGGCACCGTGCAGGTTTACGGCACCGATATTCATTCCGGTGTGACCGTGACTTTCACGCGTACTGCGCCGTCGGAGAAAGTCTACACGGTGACCTCGATGAGCTCGGGCTCGTTCTCGAAAACCATCGAGGAGGGTATTTATACGGTGACCTATGAAATGGATGACTTTTTCACGGTCACGCGTGAGGAACAGCCCTACTATGCCGAAACCACGCTCCAGACTGTCACCATGTACCCGCACACGACCCGTATCCCGGTGCCCGATTTCTTCGCGACCATCCAGGCGGCGGTCAACGCGGCGGCGGTGGGCGACACCATTTTGGTCGAGCAGGGTAATTACAGCGGCACGCTCGATTTCGGCGGTAAGGATGTCCTGGTGGCCTCCAAGTTCATTCTCACCGGCGACAGAACGGTCATTGACGGCACGGTTATCGACGGCGGCCAGACATCCCGCGCGGTCATTTTCAGCGGCGGCGAATCGGTGGCGGCGACACTCAAGGGATTCACTGTCACCGGCGGCAAGCCCGCCGCGGGCAATGGCACCACCTTCGGCGGCGGCATCCTTGTCTCGGGTGCGACCCCGACAGTCGAGGACTGCGTAATCAGGGGCAACAGCGCTGACAAGGGCGGCGGTATCGCCTGCATCGGCGGCTCGGATGTTACGCTCAAACGCCTGATTGTCGAGGACAACACGGCCGATTACGGCGGCGGATTCTATGCAGAGGACTCGATCGGTTTAGTGGTCAACAGCCTTTTCGCCGGCAACACGGCTGATTACGGCGCGGCGATCGACGGTCGCAGCTCGACACTGACGATGAACAGCCTGAGTATCGCGAAAAACACGGTGGCGAACCGCGGCTCGGCGATTTATGGCGTGAACCTCAATTTCGAGGCAAACAATCTCATCGTGAGCGCCAACGACGGCGGCGCGGCCTGTGCCATCGATTCCGGCACAGCCTCGATCAAGAATTCGGATTTCTGGAACAACGGCACCAACTACCTTAACTGCGGCGAGTGGGTGGGACGTATGGTTACGGTCAACGCCAGGGGCGATTCGGTCGATGCCTATGGCAATATCTCCATCGACCCCTCTTTCGCGGACGTTATCAATGACGATTTCCACCTGGCTGATTACAGCCCGGCGATCGGCGCAGGCGATTCTTTCGATTCGCCCGATACCGACCTCGAGGGTGTTGAGCGCGGCGCTGTTCCCGATCTCGGCGCATTCGAGAGCGCGCTCGACGAGCCCATTCCGCCCTATGTCACGGTCCTGTCACCCAACGGTGGCGAACAGCTGATCTCAGGCCGCAGTTACGAGTTCGCATGGGAGTGCGCGCCGGTCGATACGGTCAAGATTGCGATTTCCAGCGACGGCGGCCAGAACTGGAGCACCCTCGTGGCGGAGGTCAGGTCGGACACCGGCACAACAACGGTCACCATGCCGGAAATCGATTCCGAAAACTGCCTTATACGCATAACCGACACGGACAACAACGCGGTCACCGATGACAGCGACGCCGCGTTCACCTGCTATTCCAGCGACCACGTGATCGTTTCGGGCAGCGTGTTCGACGAGGGCGGACAGCAGCTCGGCGGTGTCACGGTCAGTTTCCATGCGGTCAACAGCGAATGGGTCGGCGAAGCGGCGAAAGTCGCGGAAACATATACGACAGCAGTGACCGGCACGGCAGTCAGTGCCGGAGACGGGACCTACAAGCTGATCCTCCCCGCCGACAAATATTACGCCAAATTCCTCAAGGACGGTTTCTTCGAGAACGGTGTCACTGTCGATATCAGCGCCGACACGGTGCTCGAGGACTTGACAATGCTCGCCAGGCGGACGCTCATCGAGGTTCCCGCGCTCTTCCCGACCATCGCGAAAGCAATCACCGCCTCTGCCGACGGCGACACCATCCTCGTCGCACCGGGCACCTACAGTGAAAATATCGCTTTCAACGGCAAGGATGTCACGGTTGCCTCGTATTTCCTCACCACCGGGCACAGTTTCTATATCAACAGCACGGTTATCGACGGTGCTAACATGGGCCTCGGCGACGTAAGCGCCGTTTCATTTGCGGGCGGAGAAAGTGTGGCGGCGCGTCTCACCGGTTTCACGGTCATGAACGGCAGCGCCAGCAAGGGCGGCGGCATCTATATCAGCAACTCCTCGCCTACGCTCGATAATCTCATTATCAGCGACAACAGCGCCGATACCGGCGGCGGCCTCTATGCCGAGAACAGCAGTGCGCTTATCAGAAATGTCCATTTCGATGGCAATGAAGCGACAGCCGGAGGCGGCGGCGCGGCGGCCTTGTCGGGCGTAACATTCGAGAACTGCCTCTTTACCGGGAACACGTCCGGATCACAGGGCAACGCGCTGTATCTCGGCGGCACGAACACGGCGACAGTGATGAACTCAACGATCGCTGCCAGCAGTAACGATAACGGCAGCGGCCTCGCGGTCGCGGGCGGTTCGCCGCATATCCAGGGTTGCATTTTTTACAACAGCGGCGCCAACAACATCATTCTCATGGATGGCAGCCCGTCTGTGATGAAATGCCTTTTCCACAATGAAGACGGCGTTAATTTCACCGGTTTCAGCAGCACCTACGGTTCGGGGGACACCGTAAACATCAATGGTTTCCCCGCCGACAGTTTCGGCAATATAGTCGCCGACCCGGCATTCGTGAACGCCGCCGCGAACGATTTCCACCTGACACCGTTCAGCCCGGCTGTCGGTGGCGGACTCGAGGGCCCCGGCGATACACTCTACGATTTTGAGGGCAGCGAGCGTGTCTATCCCGCTGATATCGGCGCTTTCGAGCATATCCTCACCGGCCCGCCCACGGCGCCCGTTATTGCGGTCACAAGCCTTCCCGAGGCAGTCGAGGATCATCTGTACCACTATGCTGTCCCGGTCGAGGACGATGACAACGGCGATTCCTTCACGGTAACGCTCACCGAGAGCCCGGCATGGATGTCCCTCGACGAGGACTACATGCTGACCGGTACACCTGTGAAAGCGGACATCGGCGAAAGCCAGGTCTCATTCTATGTCACCGACACCTACGGATTCTCCGACACGCTCAGCGTGGCGCTGGCTGTTGTGGCAACGAACCACGCGCCGGTGATCGAAACCACCTCGCTTCCCGCCGCATTTTTCTTCTCTGAATACGATGTGACTGTCCTCGCCAGCGATTCAGACGCGAACGACACGATATCTTTCGCGCTTGCCGAGGGCCCGGCATGGCTGTCGATCAGCGAGGACGGTCTCCTGTCCGGCACACCGGCAATGGGCGACGACAGCGAGGGCACCCCGGTCGTAATTATCGCCTCTGACCAGAAAGCCGCCACCGATACGCTTTCTGTTCTGCTTGAGGTCATACCGGTCGAACCCGACACGCCTGTTGTCACTGTCGATTCCAAGCTCAGCGAATCCGGCGACCAGGCAGTCAGCATGATATCGAACCCCGGCCCCTCGAAATATGTCGGTTTCGCGGTCTATATCGACAAGGCCCTTCCGTTCCAGGGATACCGGGTCTCGTTCACTTGGGACGCCGCGTCACTGGAGCTGAAACACACGGGACTTGATATCACGGACATCGACCGCACGGTCAACGGGGTGGATACGATCATAGAAGAGGATTCGCTGTTGGCCCTGACCGGCGATTCCATTTCACCGATCCCCTCCTCGGATAATGAGCCCGGTTCCTACACGGTCGACTATATGAAGCTTGGCGGGGAGCAGGTCACAGCCTCCAACGGCCTTCTCTACATGGCTGCGTTCAAGACCTTAGCCGAGTTTTCAGAGACAGCAATGACCGATGTCAATGTCAATATCGAGCTGGTGGACGGCAACGGCAATATCACGCCGCTTCCGACAGCGAAATTCTCTATCACGGTCAGCCTCGATCCGCCCTCTGATTTCGTGGTCAGTGATGTGGAAAATGACCAGGGCCATGTGCTCGATCTCTCATGGACAGCCTCGCCCAGCGCTGGCGGCCCTGTCGCGACCCATTACCGCATCTACCGCTCCACCGCCGAGGAACTGGGCGATATCGCCATGATCGACAGTTTCGAGACGATGGACGAGATCATCGAATGGGAAACGGCGAACGCCACATTGATCGACTCGGTGACAGTCGACCAGACCAGCTACCGTGACCTCGCGGTGCCTAAAAACGGCATCCCCTACTACTACTGGATCGACTGCGTGGGGCATGACATGGCAAGCGCCAAGATAGCCTCCTCGGTCGCCACCGCGGTCGCGGCAAACCAGAAACCTGTCGCGGTCACCCTCTCGGAGCCGTTCCCCAACCCGTTCAACCCCTCCTGCGCTATCCCGTTCGACATTCCCGCGGAAAGCGTTGTCAGGCTTGAGATATTCAGCGTCGCGGGCCAGCGGGTCGCCACACTGGTCGAGGGCAGGCTCCCGGCAGGCGCGCATGTCAGTCACTGGGGCGCGGCAGGAATGCCCAGCGGCATGTATTTCGCCCGTCTCAGCGCAGGCGGCACAACCCTGACGAAGAAACTGACCCTGCTCAAGTAGGGAAAAAGAATAAAGAGAAGTACGAGAGGAAAGGATTGCGGAAAGAACCGAATTTTCGGTTCTCTCCGCGCCTCTCTCCAAAAGGGCCGGCGGGCCCTTTTTGTTTCTGTGATGCATGTGCAAGATGAGACGCTGTTCGGCGTTTCGCCGCCGAACGCTGGCTGTGGGTTCAGGGGGTTATCTTTTAATCATCGACCCCAGCGGTTCAGACAGTCTTTCCCCTGATCCCGTCTGCCAGCGTTCAGCCTCGCAGGGCTGAACAGCGCATCATTCTGCACATTCACATCAGACCATAAAGTGCCCTCGGCACCTTGCGGAGGGGGTTCAGGGGGAACCAACAAGTGTTGGTGCCCCTGAGGAGCGTCAACTGGCCGGTCGCAAGACCGGACAGATTCTGTCGGTCAATCGATCCGCCCGCTGGTCTTCTCCTTAATCCCTGAACAGTTTGTGCCTTCGTGACTCTTCTTTCTATCTTTTAATCCTATTTCGTCTTGTAGATCAGGAGGGCGTTGGCGATCGGGCGCACACGGTTGTCCGAGGGACGGTTCTTGATCTGGCCTTCGACCCACATGGTTGTCGAGCCGCCGCCGTCGAGATTGACCGCCTCGGTGGCTCCGAGCTCCTGCATGAGCGCCGCGAGCTCATCAAGCGACATACCCGCGCTGTGCCCTGCCCTGCGCCCGTCCACGGTAACGAAATACATGGTGCTCTCGTTATAGCCGAACGCCGTTCGCGGGTGACGGTTTGTGACAAATGCCTCGGAGATACCTTCAGCGTCCGCCTCGATGGAGACCGCGCCGTTGCGCAGAAGGCGTGGTGTGCCGCCGACAGCGGACATGACCGCGCCGGGATCGGGATCGAGCCACATGTCCAGCGTGACTGTCTCGCCGCGCTTGAGCCCGTCAAGGAAATCCGCGCCTTTGCCCCTGCCGAGGAAAAGCAGGCTGTCATCGGTAACCTCGAATGTACTGTCGGAGGAGGCCGGGGCGCTGACCTCGAAATTAAGACGTCCTCCCAGCGCAAGGGGTGTGTCCTTGAGATGCGTGGCCCTGACCGCGACCAGCCCATCCTGCGGGCGGGTCTGAGGGCCGAAATACTGGTTGATCACCACTATCGCATCCTTCGGGCAGTGCTGATTGATACCGCGTACAGTGAACTCGCTGCCATCTGCGCGGATCAGCGCGGCATCGAGGCTGTAACGGTCGATCACGGGGTCGCCCGAGCCGTTGAACACCAGCGCCGACCGTTTAACCGGGCTGCTGACCAGCTCCGTATCGAAAACGCAGAGCCCGACCAGATCACCCTGGAACGGCCCTTTCGCCAGCGCGTAGAAATCGGCATTGATCGCGGCGACAACATCGCGGCCAAGGCTGTCGAATTTCGGCTCGGTGCGGATAATGAGGCTGTCGAGCGGCTCGATGCCGAGCACCTGTCCGCGCCCGAGTTCTGCGGTGACTCCCAGGCCGGAAGCCTTGCGGTCGAGCTCGAGCACCTGTATCGCCCAGGGGCCGCTGTCACGGACAAATTCCCGGTAGACAAGGCCCGGCGTAACCGTTGTCTCGGTCGCCGAATCGGCATAGAGCTGTACGCCGCCGGTGAGCAGCGCGGCCGCGAGAATGAGTTTCAGTGCGAGTTGTCTGGCAGTGCTGAATTTCATGGTTATCCTTTCGTTTCACCGCTTTTCGTTTATTTTCACCCCTAAAATACAAAATTCCGTGCGCAAAAGCTTTTAAAAATGGGGCATCAGCGGATGCTTTATATTTCTACGAGGGATGTGCAGACAGAACCACTGTTGTCGCTACGACGACAACGCTGGGCGGCGACACCAACGATGAGTGATTTAAATACCTGCCTGCACACAAAGCGCCGCAGGCTATCCCCCTCCATAGGGGGATGTCGTGAAACGACAGGGGGTTATTCTTTTTTCCTTAATCTGTTTTTCTCTGCGTCCCCGCGCCCCTGCGGTTCTTTTTCATTTTTTTCCTCCTGATTTGAGTCCGCGCGTTTTCCTGCCGCGGCAAGGGATCAGCACCCTATGTCCGGGCTTATCACAGCGATCAGTAAACTGCTACTATGAACATCCCATATAGATATTATATTTACCAAAGAAGTATTAAGTTTTGCTTCCGGTAAAAAATCATCAGTATTTTTGTTAAGTTTTCTTAAGACTCGGGCATAAAGGGCGTTGGCAGGGTGCCTGACATTCATAACGCACTGGTATTCATTGATATATTATCGTTATGCTCAAATAGATACCAGAATACATATGGTGCGTTGTTACTGAAAAAAACACTTGTAATATGGCCATATTGACAATATCATATGTATAACGTGATCCGTTAATAAGGGAATGCACAAAAATGGGACAGGTTTCTCATTTCAAACGCTTGCCGGAAAGCCTTCCTCAGGACGATTGCTGCGGGATCGTGCGGAAAGCTGCCGCCGTGATATTTTTATCACTCATCCTGTATACAATTATAGGTATTATCCTGCGGGAACTTCACAACCTCGTCTTTATTGCGGACAATTTCGATATAATAGTATCCATGCTGGTCTCCCCGTTTATCCTTGTGCTGGCGATGAAACGGTGGCGAACACGCCTTAAGACAGGCGAAAGCCTTTGGATCCTCCGCATACACCCCTTCCTCTTCTCCTTCATTTTCCTGTTAACACTGCTAACCATAATCGTTTATGCTTTTGTTACCAGTGGGGATTTCAGCAGAACTCCCATGTGGCCGTTCCATGTCAACCGCGTGCTGACTGTGGCTGTTTTCGCCTGGTGGCTGGACGAGTGGGCGCTGAAACCCCGAACAATGATCGCATCGGTACTCACATACTGGCTTTACTTTTTTATCGGCAATTACCTGGGGACAATCATCATGAGCCTCAGGAACCGTCCCGACAAGCTCGGCCATTTTATGCTGCACGGCCTCCCGATCTATCCACAGGACATGCGCTCCGTGTTCGACAGGATCATCCTCGACCGTATCGGCTACCTTTTCCTCGGCATTTTCTGCTACTTCATGATCGCCCTCGCACTTCGTTTCGCCCGCCATGCTGTCGCCGAACGCACAATGGAAATATAGACGACAGGCACCACCGGTGACCAGGGGAGCGGCGGCCCCTTATTATTTCTGACAGGTTTGCGCAGGATGAGACGATGTACGATGCTGCGTCATCGTACCCTGTCTGGTGAGATCAGCGGGGAATAATCACCGCAAAGACGCAAAGACGCCGAGAAAAGATAGAATACAGGATTCAGGAGCACCACAACCTTTCCACCCGAACTCACCCCTTGATCACCTTTCTTTCTTGTCCAGAAAGGGCCCGCTGGGGAGCGGCGGACCCTTTATATTTCTGATAGGGGTGTGACACTTGATTCGTTGTTCGGCGGCGAAACGGCGAACAGAGAATCGGTCTGCACATCCTCCTCTAACCAAAAAGCATCCGCCGATGCCGGTGATCTCACCAGACAGCGTTGCCGTCGCAGCGACAACAGCGGCTTATTCTGAACATCCCTTGCAGAAACGAAAAGCATCCGCCGATGCCCGCCGATGCCGGTGATGTCAATATTACTGTTGTGTTTTCGTTGCTGTTTTGTTAGCTTTTGTCAGCGCTTTTCTCTGATATTCCGTACTTTCCAACCCGAAAACAATACCTGTCCATTTAGCGGAGGGCATCTCCATGTCACTGAAAACAGCACTGACAGCCTGTCTTGTGTTTCTGACTATCCTTGCCGCCTCGCCTGCACAGGCAGATGCCGCCGATTACCCGCCTGAAATATCCGGCGAGATATTCATATCGTACCAGAACGAGGACACCGAGGGTGATGTCGGCAACCGTTTCCTGATCAAACGTGGTTACATCAATATAAAACGCCGCCTTGGCGAACGTCTCACCGGGCGGGTGACTCCGGACATCTCGGTCGACCGCGAGGGCGATGGCGAGGGTGATCTCGAGATGCGTTTCAAGTACTGTTATATCGATTACTCCTTTGCGGATGTCTCGGTGTTCGACAAGCCGCATGTGGAGGTCGGCCTCGTGCACCGTCCCTGGCTCGATTTCGAGCAGAGTATCAACCGCTACCGTATTGCAGGGCTACATGTTCCTCGAACGTAACAGCGTTGTCAGCTCGGCAGATTTCGGTATGACATTCATGGCGAATTTCGGCGGCGAGCTCACGAAAGAGCAGCAGGCGAAAGCAGGCAGCAAATATCCCGGCAAGTACGGCAGTATCGCGCTGGGTGCCTACAACGGCGGCGGCTACCACGCTATCGAGCAGAATAACGACAAGACACTGGAAGCCCGTCTGAGCTGCCGTCCGATGCCCGAAACCCTGCCCGGATTCCAGGTTTCCTACACCGGTGTGACCGGCAAGGGCAACACCAAGGCCGCGCCCGACTGGCAGATGAACGCCCTGTTCCTCTCGCTGGTTGAGCCGCATGTGACCGCCACTGCCATGTATTACGACGGTGTCGGCGATTTCAAGGGTGACGCTGTCGATTCTGCCGGAGGATCGCTTGACCAGTCCGGCTATTCGCTGTTCTGCGAGCTGAAACCGGTGCGCATGTTCAGCCTGATTGGACGCTACGACAATTTCGATACGGACGGCGGCGCGAATGTCCAGCGCATTGTCGCCGGAATTGCCCGTAACCTCAGCAAAAACGCCCACGTGCTGATCGATTACGATATCGCCAGCGAAAACGATTTCGAGGACACGATCGAGTCTGTCGGCCAGATCACGTTCCAGATCAAGTACTGAGCGGAATTTACAGGCTGAATTACTGAATCTGTCCGGTCTTACGACCGAACAGCTGTTGGTCATCAGGGGCACCATCACTTGATGGTTCCCCTGAAACCCCTCCGTAAGGTGGCGGCGGCCACTTTATATTTCTGTAAGGAATGTGCAAACTGCCCGGACAAAGGTGCTGCGCGACTTTGTCCTGAAATTGTGAGATCACCGGTGGCGGCGGCCACTATATTTCAGGCATCAGCGGATGCTTTATAGTCTGATGTAACTGTGCAGATTGGGCCGCTATTCAGCGTTGCGCCGCTGAACGCTGGGAGGAAGGATCAGCATCGGCGGATGCTTTTCGTTTCTGATGTGATAGTGCAGAGTGATACGCTGTTCAGCCCCGCGAGGCTGAACGCTGGGAGGAAGGATCACCGGGAAAAGATTGTCTGAACCGCTGATGGCGATGATTAAATGATTAACGATGATGAAAAGACCGAAGAGAAGACCCCCTGTCGTTTCACGACATCCCCCTATAGAGGGGGGGGCAGCGGGCCCTTTCCCGAAGGGATTTCAGGGGAAACCGGGAAATTCCGGTGTCCCCTGACAACGTACACTGGCGGTCCGAAAGGACCGGCAGGTCTTCCCATCAGGCAGTCCGCAAGGACTGCCCCTTTCCGTAAATGACCCTCATTTCAGCAGCAGCATTTTCCGTGTGGCGCGGTGATTTCCAGCGCTGACCGTGCAGAAATATATCCCGCTCGGCATGTCGGCGGCATCCCAGACAAGAGAGTGCGAGCCCGCCGACCGTGCGCCGTCGAGCAGTGTCGCCACACGCTGGCCGGTGATATTGTGGACAGTCACGAGCACGCGCGAGGGTGTGGGCAGTGTGAACCGGATGCTGGTTGCGGGATTGAACGGGTTGGGGCTGTTCTGTGCGAGCGAAAACTGCGCCGGGCGCTGGTCCGTTTCCGCGACATCGACCGTGAACTCGCCGCCGAATAGCCCGATGTCGGATACTGTGCCGTCCGCGTCCATGAGCGCCGGATCACCGGCATCGATACAGGGCGATCCCGCGAGAAGGCTGTAGTCACCGTAGCGCACACCGGCTAACATGGGGTTGCAGGTGATATTGAAATACTTGTCGCAGTCATAACCGTTGGCGTTGGTCTCCGTTTCAGCGCCGTACTCGTCGGGAAGGCCGGTGAAGGATGTGGCGACATAGCAGAACGCGTTGTGATGGATGTCGGGAGTGAGGCCGCTTGCAACAAATATAGCCTCGTTACTATGGTAGAAAATATTGTTTACGATGCGGACTCCCGGTTCGGAGCCGGTGCCGCCGGAGTTATTGAGGCCGCCGACTGACAGCGCCCTGTTCCTGCCGAGCAAGATGTTGTTCCTGAACTCAATGTTTTCACAGCCGCTGATTTTCACCTCATAACCCTTGAACAGGCAGTGTGTTACCGAGGCGTCCGAATTCAACGGCATACCGTATTCATAGACCATGAAAGTGCAATGGTGTATTTCGTTGACCGAGTCGGGCCACTGGCTGTTACTGGTGGAGACAAGCAGCCGCGTGGGATTGGCGGAGAAATCGCAGTGTTTGAGAACACAGGGATCGCCATAGATGCGAACCTCAATGCTAGCGTCCCATGCTGTTGTGAATACAATGGGTGCGGCGGCTGTTCCCTCCGCGACAATGCGGCCGTAACACCATAGTGAAAAATAGGAATTACCTTTGATTTCGCAGCCCGGCTCGATCGTGAGCGTGGCACCCTTCTCCACGATGACTGAGCTTTCAAAAATATGCGGCGAATCAGCGGCTTTGAGGGTCAAATCGTGGTTAATCGTGCCGCCGATCGCGCAGTGTATTTTCATTGTATCGCTGAAACCCCCGTATGAGGCGGTAAGCACGCCGTCACCGCTGCCCTGGAATGTCAAAAGGCCGGTGTCATCGACAGAAACGCAGTCGCTGTCGAGTGACCAGTCAGCCTTGATCCTGAATGTCCTGCCGCTGCTGTCGGTAGCCAGGCAACAGGCACGCGACAGCCTTCCGGGCGAAACGAACAGCGAGTCCGATTCACAGACCAACGATTCGATAGCGTAGATATCCTTGTTGGCTGTGCCGGGGCTGCACTCTCCCGCGCGGAAATCGAGCGACAGATAGCTGCGATAGCCGGAGAATCCGGCAACGAAACCGTCCGGGTAGCGCATAAGCGTTTCGCCGCTTTCCGGGGCCATCGACCAGTAGGCGCGGTCAAGCAGCGCCTCGCTGCCGTTGGCGAGAAATACGCTGCCGGAGTCGGGCAGGGCAAAGAATTCCTCGGGCAGAAGGCCGCTGTCGATCAGGCAGAAATCGCCGGGATCGATCACCGTTCCCGACGGGATTTCACAGGTTTTTGCCGAGGCGAGCAGCCAGCCGCCGATATCGACCGCCTCATCGCCGTTGTTGAAAAGCTCGACAAAGGGGGCGTCGCCTGCCTCCTCCCTACCGGGACAGAACTCGTTGATGATTACTGTGCCGTCGCCGCAGGCGGCCATCTCGTGGTCGTTATCCTCCCCCGGCGTGGGCGAGAAATCGAGACTCCAGTAGCTTTGTGGCGAACCTTCCGATCCCGCGGGCGGCTCAACGAGATGGAACGCCGCACTCGCGCCCTCAGGTGGCGCCGGGCAATACTGACCCGGACCATACTGCATACGAAGGTAAAAATCTCCGGATCGTATTTCAGCGCCCTCTGCGGGAAGGTCGAAACCGGTGGTGTTCTCCTGGTTCAGGAGAATATGCCTATTGTCATTCGGCATAACCTCGATATCCTCGGTGACAGTCACCGTGTCGCTGTTGACCGTGAATGTCATGCCTTTTTCGATGCGTATTTCATACCAGTAACAATATATTTCGATCCAGTCCTCATCGGTCGAGAACTCCGAAAAATACGTTGTCTGCACCGGGTTGGCGGCGAGAACAGCGGGGAAAATCAGCAGGCAGGCAAGAAACGGCAGTATCGTCTTCATCGGTCACTCCTTCTTTCATCGTGCCATGTTATCACCAGATCGCGATCCGGCATAAAATCAGTATTATCAATGGTATAGACAATTGTATCGCCACGCTTCTCCATCCTGTCCGGCTTATACGAAAGCTCAACATTCCGAAAACTCTCAGGCACAGTCACCGTGAACACGGCGCTCTCGAGCGGCTCACCCCAGCTGGCGGTCGTTGTCAGGATGTAACAGGCGCGCGCGGCCTCCGTTTTCTGCGTGTAAGTCACGGTGAAACTGTCCGAAACGGCGGGCCTGACCGTGAACATGACCGCATTGAGCTCCCGAATCTCCTCTACCGGAAGTTCCCGGGCGCTGTCATTGCCCGTGACAGTCACACGCTCCGGGAAATGCATGTGCGCATCCACCGGGAACGGGTAGTTCAACGGCATATAGCGAAGTGACGGATCGTTGAACCTGAGCCGATAATGTCCGGTCACCGTGAACGAGCCCTCGCCCACAACAATGTCTATTGTCTCGCTCACGAAATCAAGCGGCCTGTCCGTGCGGGACAGTTTCTCTTGCGGTGTAACAGACTCCGCCACAACAGGTTCCTGATCTGCGCTCTTATCGCCCGAGCGCCCGCACCTCTCTGTCAGGAGAAAACACGCGGCAACTGTCATACCTGTCAATATAAGCACGATTCCTGCCGCAATCACCCATTTTCTCAAGTTCCGCCTCCCTGCCGAAATCGGCTGATTTACTGACTTACTGAATCTGTCCGGTCGTTCCGACCGAACAGTTGTTGGTCATCAGGGGCACCATCACTTGATGGTTCCCCTGAAACCCCTCCGCAAGGTGCCGAGGGCACTTTTTGGTCTGCGAGGGGTGTGCAGATTGGATCGCTGTTCAGCCCTGCGAGGCTGAACGCTGGATTGTGCGATCAGCGAAAAAGACAATTAGCCACAAAAAGGCACAAGAATAAAAATAGCATAACCCCCTGTCGTTTCACGACATCCCCCTTTAGAGGGGGAAAGCCTGCGGCGCTGATTGTGGCAAAATGTCAGTCACTCTTTGATCTTTAATCTATCTTAATCCGCGTCTTTGCGCCTCTGCGGTGAATCTTTACTCATTTACTACGGCTTTCTGACAAGCACGGCATCGCGTGTACGACGCCCGACACTCTCGCTTTCCACCTCGAATCCGGCGGCCCTGGCGAAATCCAGTGAGCGCGCGAATGCCGCCCCGTCCACATGGCCTTTCGGCTCTGCGGCGAGGACTTTCCCGCCCGCTTTCATGGCGCTGAACAGCTCCGCAAAGAATGTCTCCTGCGAGGGAAGTTCATGGAGCACCGCCGAGGCCAGCGCGAAATCGACTTTCCCAGTGAGATCCTCGAGCCCCATGCCGCCGGAGCCGGTGAGACGGGGTTCGATACGGTTCGCGAGACCCTTTTTCGACGCCCGTTTCATGAGATTGGCGAGCATTTTCTCCTGGATGTCGAGGCAGATCACATGTCCGCTGTCACCGACCATCGAGGCCATCGGCAGGCTGAAAAAGCCCATGGCACTTCCGACATCGAGAACGGTCATGCCCTTACCGACAAAGGGCGCGAGGATTTTTTCGGGTTTCTCGAAAAGGCGGCGGATCGGGCTGGCGAGAAGGTAGCCGACCCAGACCGGGCAGACATGGCAGTGTTCTTCCGGCATAACAACCTCATTTGCAGTGATCGAGTGTGTGTTTTTCCTGCTATTACGTTCCGTTGCTTGAGCATCCATAACGGTATTCATCGCAGGCACCTTCTTTTCCGCCGGATACTACAATATATCCGGGCATGTTGTCGAATGATAGTGATATTTGGTATTATATCGAACACAATTAACTACGAACATCGTACAAAATGGCTAAAAAAATTTATTTGACCTCTACCCGATGAAAATTTCGTGAGATTCTTTCGATTATATGATCGCCTCCATTTTTCCGGCCACTTTCGCCATCAGCCTGATGAAATCGTCGCGCTCGTCCTCATCCAGGAAACTCAGGATGCTTTTGGCCTGTTCATAATCGTTTTTCTTGTGCTCTCCCAGGACCTGCTCCCCCTGATCGGTAATTTCAAGGGAAAACGACCGCATGTCCCTGTTGTTGATAACACGTTTCAGCAAGCCTTTTTTTTCCAGACGGGCGATGGCGCTGGAGAGTGTCGTCTGGGGGATTTTCAGGTAATCCCGTATCTCCTTCAAGATCGCGTCCGGTCTCTGCTGGGCGATATAGATGAGCTGCATATCGAGAAAGCCCAGGCCCTTGAATGTGTCAAAAGAGGCCTGTGTGCCCAGAAAAAGGACACCGCGCCAGAACGCGTGGAACGCCTTATCGAACTGCTCGATCTGAGTATGTAAGCGGCCGTCATTCATAACGAGAGACGAATATAACGATGGTCGTAATAATAGTCAAGTGTTTTTTAAAATAATGGAAAACAGAGAAAAGACAGGAGAAAATGGAACACGGATTCCACGGATAGAACGGATGGACGGGGATTGAAAGAAATAAATAGCCACGAAAAGGCACAAAAAAACACAAGGGAAAGCTAGGGAGGGGTTCACCGCAGAGGCGCAAAGACGCGGATAAAAGATAGACTGGTCTGAACCCAGTAGTGTCCGGTTAGAAATTAGCTTACAGTTTTAAAACGAAAAAGAGCTTGACATATCAACATTAGCATAAGGCGATACAATTTCGCAAAAACCTTAATTGACAAGGGTTTGCGAAGATGTTACCGCTTAAGAACAAACGAATCAAAAAACGCGCGCTACGCTCGTACAAACGATTTAGGCAGCCATTATGCACAGCTCTTGCGGCCACACCTGATCTGAAATCACGAGGTAACAGACCATTGCAAATGAGTTTTGAAGAACAGCTCGATGGCTTGATATATTTCCATCTCAATGAGTTCAAGTCGGGCCGCCACTTACTGCAAGTTCTTGAACAAGATACGTTTGCACGTGAAGTTATCGCGCCGAAAAACGGCATCAAGAAGAGCAGTTTTTTTGAAGCTATAAACAGTCGCGGTCTTGAGCAATTGCTCCATGTTTTTACCGAGCTTCATGCTCAGGCGGCGAATACATTACCGGCGAAACATACGGAGTACGGTGATCTCGTTGCCATCGATGGTTCGCTTGTCGATGCGGTTCTTTCCATGCATTGGGCGGAATACACGGCCACCAAGAACAAGGCAAAGGTGCATCTCGGCTTCGATCTCAACTATGGCATACCGGAAAAACTCTTTCTGGCAGAGGGCAACAGCAATGAGCGTCTCTATGTCGATCAGATACTCAAGCCGGGACAAACCGGAATCATGGACCGAGGTTACCTGACACACGAGGGCTTTGACCGCTGGCAAAAGGATAAAAAAGCATTTTATTTGCCGTATTAAGGCCAATGCCCGAAAAACAGTTCTGCAAACCCATGACATCGACACGGATAGCATGATCTTCTATGATGCTACTGTACTGCTTGGTATTGATGCCATTAACCAGACGGAACGTGAAGTCAGGGTTGTCGCTTACCGCATCTTGAACCAGGAGTACTGGATCGCAACTGACCGCTTCGACCTCTCGGCGGAACAAATCGCCGCTGCATTCAGGCTGCGCTGGGATATTGAACGATTCTTTGCCTGGTGGAAACGGCATCTGAAAGTCTATCATATCATCGCGCGCAGTGAATATGGCTTGAAGGTCCAAATGCTTGCCGGGCTTATTACTTACCTCCTGTTAGCAATTTATTGTCATGAAGAATATAATGAAAAAGTCTCTATCAAAAGAGCCCGAGAATTACGAATTAATATCCAAAACGAGGCTCGAGGCTTTTTCGATGATGCTCAACAAGAGCAAAGGAGCAATAAACAGCATCTATTCGCTAAAACCTAACCGGACACTACTGGTCTGAACCACTGATTTCTGTGATAAAATGATTAACGATGATTGAAAGATACCCCCCTCGGCTTCGCCGTGTCCCCCCTGAAAAAGGGGGGCGGTCGCTCCAGCCTTCGCTAAAGCTACGGCGTGGCAGGTCGCGACAAAAGACCCAAAAACAGCACAATACAAAGCGCCGCAAATACTGGTGAACCCACCAGCCAGCGTACGATGGCGCAGCATCGTACAGCGAATCGATCTGCATATCCCTATCAGAAATAAAAGGCATCCGCCGATGCCCAGCGTTCGGCTTCGTAGAGCCGAACAGCGACTCACTCTGCACACCCCTCACAGAAATAAAAAGCATCCGCCGATGCCCGCCGGCACCTTGCGGAGGGGTTTCAGGGAACCATCAAGTGATGGTACTCCTGACGACAAACACTGTTCAGTCGCAAGACCGGACAGATTCAGTCAGATCAGTTCAGTCTTTTCAAGCAGTCGGATCAGTCCGCTTCGGTCAGGGAAATCAGGTCAGTAAATCACTTCAAGCAGTCTTTTCAAGCAGTCGTCCCGTTCCGTCTTGCGCGGCGGTCTCAGCGCATCTTGAGCGAGTAGACCGAGGTGCGGGCGGTGATTATCAGCGTTTTCTTGTCCTTGCCCGCGAAAATGACATTCGCCGGTGTTTCGGGGACCTCGATCTCGCCGATTCTCGACCCGTCGGGACGGTAGATGCTCACGACCTTGCCGGTGAGATAAACATTGCCCGCCACGTCGACAGTCATGCCGTCATCGCCCTCCGGCGCGAACAGGCGACGGCCCGAGAGACCACGGTCCCTGCCGATATCGTAGGCATAGGTGACCTTCTCGTTCCAGTCGCTGACATAAAGCGTCCGGCCGTCCGGCGAGCCCACCACGCCATTGGGGCGGACCATGTCGGAGGCCACGTTACGCACTTTTGTGCCGTCCGGTGAAAGATGACGGATGCGGCTCCGGCCCTCCTCCCTGCCCCAGTAGGGATCGGTGAAATAAATGCCGCCGTCCGGGGCGACCCAGCAGTCGTTGGGCGCGTTGAACGGCTGACCGTCCACACTGTCGGCAAGGATGTTCTTGCCGCCGTTGAGCCCGATCTCGACCAGCGCATTCGGCGCGCCGGTGCAGACCACAAGGCAACCGTCCGGACAGGCGAACATGCCGTTGGCTTTCCACGCCTCCCCAGGCCCGAGAAACAGCTCAACACGGCCGTCGGGACGGATGACATGCACCTTGTCCTCGCGGTTGTCCGTGAAATAAATGGCACCGTCGGCAGTCTCCGCCGGGCCCTCCGCCCAGGTGAAACCGCTTGCGATTTTCACGATTTTCGCGCCCGGAGCGATGAGTTCTGACACTCCCCCGCTGTCATCTGCGGCAGTCGCCGGGCACGCGGCAAAAGCCATTATGAACGGCAGGCCCGCGGCGCTTACGGCATTTCGAAAAAACGTTCTGCGATGCATGTTCCCTCCGGCTGAGATATGCTGAAATCCTACAATTACACTCATTATAATGTACCGGCACTCACGTGTCAATGCCGCTGGGCATCGGCGGGGGCGGCGGCCCCTTTTGCATCGGCGGATGCTATAGGTATGTGCAGAGTGAAACGCTGTTGTCGCTGCGACGACAACGCTGGCCTGTGGGATCACCGGGAAAGACTGTTTGAACCGCTGATGACGATGATTAAATGATAAAAGAATGATGGGAAGATACCCCCCTCGGCTTCGCCGTGTCCCCCCTGAAAGAGGGGAGCAGTCGCTCCAGCCTTCGCTAAAGCTACGGCGTGGCAGGTCGCGACAAAAGACTCAAAAACAGCACAATACAACGCGCCGCAGGCTATCCCCCTTTATAGGGGGATGTCGTGAAACGACAGGGGGTTTTCCCGCTGATCATGATCCCACAAGCCAGCGTACGATGGCACAGCATCGTACAGCGATTCACTCTGCACTCCCCTATCAGAAATATAAAGCATCCGCAGATGCCCAGCGTTGTCGTCGCAGCGACAACAGCGAATCAGTTTGCACGGCACTATCAGAAATAAAAAGGGGCCGCCGACCCCCGCTGATGGCGATGATTAAATGATAAAAGAATGATGGAAAAAGCCCCCTAACCCCCGGCCCCTTCCCCCCAGAGGAGGGGGAGGGGTGCAAAGACTAAGCTGTGCCATGTTTTTAAATATAGCAACAGCCGATGCCTGCCCTCTCTGGGTGAAGGATGTCACGAAGTGACAGGAAGGGGGCTTCTTTTTCCCTTGATCTTTGAGCCTTGAACTACCTTTTCTCCGCACCTTTGCGTTGATTATTTCCCCGCTGATCTCACCAGTTAGCGTACGATGACGCAGCATCGTACAGCGAATCAAATGGCACATCCCCATCTGAAATATAAAGGGCCCGCTGGCCCTTTGCGGAGGGGGCTTGGAGGAACCATCAAATGATGGTTCCTCCAATGACATCCACTGTCCGGTCGCAAGACCGGACAGGTCCGTAAATCCGTAAGTCCGTAAGCTCAGTCAATCAGTTCAGTCCTTAATCCACTCAGATCTCTGATTCAATCCAACGTAATCTGCCTTTCCTTCCCCGCGATTTCGCTGTATCTTGGAAGAAACGATAACAACGGCACATTTGTCATAGGGAGGAACCATGAATACGGGAAAGATACTTTTCGGCGCGGCGATTGTTCTGGCGGCTTTCGCGGCACAGGCGATTGCCGCCAATGACTGGGAGGACCAGACCGTTTTCGCGCGGAACAAGGAGATGCCGCACGCGACCCTGACACCCTACGCCAACGAACGCGAGGCCATCGCGAACGTGCGCAACGATTCGCCTTTCGTGAAACTGCTGAACGGTGACTGGAAATTCAACTGGGTGCGTAAACCGGCAGACCGTCCCACGGACTTCTACAAGCCCTCCTATGATGTCAGCGGCTGGGATACTATCCCGGTGCCGTCCTGCTGGGAACTTGAGGGTTACGGCATCCCGATCTACTCGAATATCACCTATCCGTTCGAGAAAAACCCGCCGTTCATCGGGCATGACTGGAATCCCGTGGGCTCCTACCGCACCGGTTTCACTGTGCCGGAGGATTGGGACGGCCGCGAGGTCTTTCTGCATTTCGAGGGCGTGAAATCGGCGATGTACCTGTGGATCAACGGCAAGGAGGTCGGTTACAGCCAGGGCAGCAAGACCCCCGCTGAGTTCGATGTCACGAAATACCTCAAGAAGGGCGAAAACGTGCTGGCCTGCGAGGTCTACCGCTGGTGCGACGGTTCCTATATGGAGGATCAGGATTTCTGGCGGCTGTCGGGCATTTTCCGGGATGTTTTCCTGTTCTCGACGCCCGCGGTGCACATGCGCGATTTCGAGGTGAAAACCGACCTCGATGACCAATACAGGGATGCCGCGCTGACCGTGGATGTCAGCCTGAGCCGCTATGCCCGCAACGCGAAAGGCAATTACTCGGTCGAGCTCAGCCTTCTTGACAGCGAGCTTGCGCCCGTGTTCGAGCCGGTGGCTAAAACAGTGGCGGTGAGCGGCGACAATGCCCAGGTCACATTCTCGAAAGACATCGCGAACCCGGCCAAATGGACCGCCGAAACGCCGAACCTCTACACCCTCCTCCTCACCCTGAGGAACCCGTCGGGCGAGGTGATCGAGGTCGAGCGCACAAATGTCGGTTTCCGCAAGGTCGTGGTCAGCGGCGGACAGCTTCTGGTCAACGGCAAGGCTGTGCTTTTCAAGGGCGTGAACCGTCACGAGCACGATCCCGACCACGGGCGCACGCTCTCCACCGAGTCCATGATCGAGGATATCCGGCTCATGAAACTGCACAACATCAACGCGGTCAGGACCTGCCACTATCCCAACGATCCGCGCTGGTACGATCTCTGCGACAAGTACGGTATCTATCTGATCGACGAGGCAAATATAGAGACTCACGGCATGGGCTACCATCCCGACCACACGCTCGGTAACAAGCCTGAGTGGTTCGAGGCCCATATAGAACGCATCCGGCGCATGGTCGAGCGCGACAAGAACCACCCCTCGATCGTTATCTGGAGCATGGGCAACGAGTCGGGTGATGGTGTCAATTTCGTGAAATGCAGCGAGTGGATACACCATCGCGATCCCTCGCGGCCTGTCCATTACGAGCGCGCCCTCGAACGTGAGCACATCGACATGGTCAGCATCATGTACATGGGCATCGATGGCCTTAGGAAATACGCCGAGAAGCCGCAGACACGCCCCTACATTCTCTGTGAGTACGCCCACGCAATGGGCAATTCGGTCGGCAACCTGCAGGATTACTGGGATGTTATCGAAAAATACCCGGTGCTTCAGGGCGGTTTCATCTGGGACTGGGTCGATCAGGGCCTTCGCGAGACCTATAAGGACGGGCGCGAATTCTGGGCGTTCGGCGGCGATTACGGTGATGAGCCCAACGACGGCAATTTCTGCTGCAACGGCCTCGTGTTCCCCGACCGCACGCCGCACCCCTCGCTGGTCGAGGTCAAGAAAGTCTACCAGTATGTGAAAGTGAAAGCACTCGACCCGCTCAAGGGACGTTTCGAGCTCAGGAACATGCACGATTTCGTCGACCTCGGCATCTATGACTGCCGCTGGGAACTCGCCGAGAACGGCATCGTCATACAGTCCGGCACGATCGAGACTCCCGCTGTCGCGCCGCAGGAGACCGGAGAAATCCGTATCCCGCTGAAAAAACCGGAACTTAACCCTGGCGCAGAATACCATATCACTCTTTCGTTCATCACAAAAGAGAACATCTCCCTCGTTCCCAAAGGCAGCGAGATGGCGTTCGAACAGTTCGCGCTGGCCTATGATGTCCCGGCGTTGCCCGCGTCCGATCTCTCCGGCCTGCCTGCCCCGGCGCTGTCCTCCGGCAAGTTCTGGTTCCAGATCGAGGGCAGTGATTTCGCGATCAGTTTCGACCGCAGGACAGGCACGATGGACCGTTTTGTCTACCACCATATCGACCTGATCGAGCAGGGCCCGTCACCCGATTTCTGGCGCGCGCCGCTCGACAACGATTACGGCAACGGGATGCAGAACCGCCTTGCCATGTGGCGCGATGCCGGTTCCTCACGCATTGTCACCAAGTCCGCCGCCGAAAGCCTTGGCGACGGCAGTGTGCGTGTGACATTCGAGTACAGCCTTCCCGCAGTCGCCAGCACGGAGACTGTCTCCTACACGGTCGATGCCGCAGGCACAGTCGCTGTCGAGGCCGCTTTCACGCCCGGCGAGCGCGAACTCCCGGAGCTCCCGCGTTTCGGCATGAATATGGTGATGCCCGAGGGTTTCGATAATATGGAGTGGTTCGGCCGCGGCCCCGCCGAGAACTATCAGGACCGCAAGACCGGCTACCGTGTGGGACTCTGGCGCGGCACAGTGCAGGAGCAGTACACGCCCTATGTCCGCCCGCAGGAGAACGCCAACAAGACCGATGTCCGCCGTCTCCGTCTCACCAACGAGGCCGGGTTCGGTATCGAGGCGCTCGGCTGCCCGCTGCTTTCTGTCAGCGCCCGTCACTACCCCACCCCGATGCTCGAGGCCGCGGGTCATACCTATGATTTGGTATGGCAGCCTGAGGTCTATGCCAACCTCGACTACAAACAGACCGGTGTCGGCGGCGACAACAGCTGGGGCGCCCGTCCCCACAAGCAGTACGCGCTTTTCCCGGAGGACTACAGCTACCGCTATATCCTGAAACCTGTCGCCCCGGGGAAATGAGGTCGGCGGCTTGGGATGATGGAAAGACTTGAGTGATTGACCGACTTACGGATTTACGGATTTACGGACCTGTCCGGTCTTACGACCGGACAGTTGGATGTCATCAGGGGACACCGGAATTTCCCGGTTTCCCCTGAAACCCCTTCGGGAAAGGGTCGCGGACCCTTTATATTTCTGATGTGGATGTGCTGATATTGCCGCGCAAGGATGTTTCACGACCTTGCGCTATTTTTGTGAGATCACCGGAATCGTTGGGGCCGACGGGCCCTTTATGGTCTGTGAGGACTGTGCGGAGTGAGACGCTGTTCTGCGTTTCGACGCCGAACGCTGGCTGCTTGGGTCAGGGGTGCGGCCCCTTGATATGGTGCATTTTTTTGTCGCGTTAGCGACCGCCCCCACCTCTTTCAGAGGGGACACGGCGAAACCGAGGGGGATAATCTTTCAATCATCGTTAATCATTTAATCATAAAAATCAGTGGTTCAGACAATCCATCTTTTCTCCGCGTCTTTGCGCCTTTGCGGTGAATAGTCTGCCCATATCCCCCGATTACGGATTCTGATTCCTATATACACCCTTTTTGCGTAATTGCCTCGCGAAAAAATGAGACGCTGTCTCAATATTTCCCAACCTGTCTCACGAAAATCTTATCAAATATGGTGTATTTTAACGGAACCCTAACACAAAACAGCGCCCGTCTCACGTCTCACCGCACCTTATGATACGTGTAAGCGTATAATAAACAGCCATAATGCCATTATTGAGATAATCCATAGTCATGGCTGTCTCACTGTCTCACGATTATTTTGATATTTTTTGATCAAACCCGGACGGGCAAAATACTCTTAAAATATTATATCTGCAATATTATTAGTGTGTTATGTGCGATAATATAAAAATATTTCATTTTTGGCACGCATGTTGCAATATATACGGGCGTATTCGACATAGAATTGCAGTCACACCATAAAATGTGTGATTTTATATACCCACATCCCATAAAAAAAGGGGGATATCATGAAGGACAAAACTAAATTCATTAAGGACGCGATCTTAGTTGCAAGCGGTTTGGCATATTATGCCGCCGGAGCAGCTTACATTGTCTCCAAGATGACTGCCAGTTACTCCCTCGGCCTGATTGGCCTCTGATGCGGGCGAAGCCCGGCCAAGCCTTCGCGGACGCCGCAGCCTTCGCCGGAAAAAAATTGGAACCATCCAATGTTTCACGCGTCCACAATGAAGCAAAGCAAAAGCAACGCAAGCAAAACAAGCAAGCAAAGCGAAGCAATAATAGAAAAGGATCGCCACCCGAAATGGCGATCCTTTTTTCTTTTTCGGTAGTACTGCGTTTAATAATCAGCAGAATTCCTCGTAGTTTGCTCCGGGAAGTTCATTGCGGGCGAGATATCAGTCGCTGCAGTTTCGTTTTCCCTGATTCATGACACCGCTGTAGTATTTTTCCATACAGTCGGGGCAGATGCCGTGGGTAAACTCGCTCCCCGTGTGTTTGGAGAAGTAGTCCTCCACTGATTCCCAGTAATCGTCGTCCGTCCGCACGTTTTTGCAGTGGGAGCAGATCGGTATGATAGCTCTCAGGCTGCGGATTTCATCGATGTAATCGCGGAGTGATTTGTTGCTGTCGTTGAGCTGGTGGTTCATATAGATCTGCCACAGATGGGACTGCACCAGGTCGCGGAATTTTTCGAGAAGGTGGATGTAGGTTTCTGAATAGGCGTTTTTCTTGTTGTCGAGAACACAGAGTGTGCCGAACGGTTCGCCGTCGGGAAAACTGATCGGGTAGCCGAGATAGGAAATCATGTTGAGCCTGACATCCGGATTGTTTTTCCAGTTCACGTCCTCGAGCGCGTCCGGCACCAGAAGACTTCGTTTGGAACGGATGACAGTCTCGCAGTAAAGGCCGGAGTCCCAGAAATGTTCCGAGGCTCCCGGTTTATAGGGATTACCATCGCTGCTGCTGGCAAGCAGCACCTCGATCTCCTCCCCGGAAAGCCGCATAATGAGCGCTGCGGGAACATCGAGCAGTTCAGCCAGGATATCGACCACGCTCTGCCAGTTCTCCAGCACCTCCTCATGCAGAGTGATGCATTCTTCGTTCTGTTTCATTGTGCCCCCCCCTTAGCGCACATTGAAGCTTCCGAAAGCTTGTATGCTGCTGCTGATTACGGTATCATTTGCGTGTTTGCGCCTCTCCTTTCATAAAAAAATCAGCTATTGAAAACAGGAAACAAGATAGAATACAGGATTCAGTGGTGAATCTTCAATCTTTTCTCTTAATCCCTAATCCTTAAGGGCACCTCTATTTATTCCATTTTTACCAGAGAGCGTATCTTTCAGCGCCTGACCTCGTTCATGGAAATTCGACTTATCTTTTTGATAAGCCATCACTTCCATTGTCTTGTCAGGTCACTTAAATATACCGCTCATGCCTTAAAAGCGAATTAATAGAGATACCCTTAATCCTTGAACTGATTTTTCAATCCGTGTCCATCCGCCTGATCTGCGGCATCCGTGTTCCATTTTTCAGTCTTTGTTCCTGCATTCTGATTTCTGCATCCTTCCTTTCAGAATACAGCCGCCGACAACGGCAGTATCTAGCGCCGCGGTCACCACTCGACATCGTAGCCGACAGCGGAGGGGTCCTCGATGCTCAGCCATTGGAACGCCTCCTCCGGGGTCTCGAACACTTTTGTCCGGGCCTCGATATCCATGACCTGACACCACATGGCGGTCGTGTAATAGACACCGTCGAGATTGGCTATGATCGCACGGGGCTCTTTTTTGCCCATTTTCTTCTGTACTATATCCTTGAAATAGGTGCCGCTTTCATCGTCATCGACAAAGCTGACCTCTTCTATTTTGCGAAGGCTTCTGAAATCGAAAAGGGCTTTCATGCTGCTTTTGAACTCGGTCAGCTCGCACACTATTTCGCTCAGCCAGGTAAGGAACTCTTCCGCGGTTATTCTTTCTTTCAGTGTTTTGACAACACATATATTCTGGTCTTTAAAAATGTCGCAGCTAAAATCTGACATAGGGAAACCTCTTTGGTTTTTGTTCGAGTACTTCTACTCTATATGAAAAAAATATTCTCTCAATTACCGCCCCTGATCCTGCAATCCAGCGTTCGGCGGCGAAACGCCGAACAGCGGATCGATCTGTATCACCCACATCAGACCGAAAAGGGTCCGTCGACCCCGGTTTTAGAAATCCAGCACGGAGAGGTCCTCCACCCCAAGCCACTGGAGCGCCTTGCCCGGATCCTCGCAAATCCGGGAGATGGTATCTATATCGAGAAGCTTGACCCACATGGAGGCGCCCCCGTGGACCACCGCAGACGACACGAGGAACGAGCGCCGTCCCACACCGTAATAGGCGTTGTGTGTCGTGCCGAACCTGAGCGCCTCGGTATACAGAACGT
This sequence comes from Candidatus Latescibacterota bacterium, assembly GCA_963668435.2. GTDB lineage: Bacteria > Latescibacterota > Latescibacteria > Latescibacterales > Latescibacteraceae. The sequence continues at coordinate 853,962 of CAXXSC010000006.1, read as the reverse complement.
TATACTCCATGTTCTTTATCTTTTTGACAGCCCGCAGATCGATGAGCACATTCATGCCGTCTTCAAAATCGTCCGCGCTGATAATGTCATTTGTCATCCAGTCGAGGAAGACACGTATATCCAGTATTTTGTCAAGCTCCCTGACGATACAGATATTACAGTCCGGTCTGAAATTAGCGATTCTCGTGTTCATGGGCAAAATCCCGTTGTTGATTCAATTGAAAGCATTCTCCGCATATATCAATCCGGGGTGCTGCATTTATTTCCATAAGCGGTTCTGACATTTATTCCCGGTGATCTTGTAGTTCAGCGTTGTCGTCGAAGCGGCAACAGCAGATCAATCTGTATCACTCACTTCAGACCAAAAAGGGTCCGCCGACCCCGCCGATGCTGATCCTGCAATCCAGCGTACGGCTTCGTAGAGCCGTACAGCGACACCATCTGCACATTCCTCACTGACCGAAAAGGGTCCGTGACCCCGGATTCAGAAATCCAGCACTGACAGGTCATCAATAGCAAGCCAGGCTGCGGCGTCCTCCACCGACATGGTCACGAGCGTGGTGTCCGTGGTTTCCACGAGCTTGCTCCAGTTACGGATCGTTTCCATGATGCCCGCGCTGGAAACAAGATAGGCGCGCCGGACATGTTTCACATCCACGTATTTCTTATTCTTGACACCGTTTCTTTTGTTCCACATGATCTCATGGGGTATTTTGTGTTTATCCTTGACAGTCCGGTAATCCATTAGAAATTTCATGCCTTTACGGAAATCCGGATCAGTTTCAACCGCTGTTTCGAACCATGCCATGAGTTTATCGGCATTTATCGATATCCCGGTTGTTTTCAAAATACATAGATTATATTCAGGAATTATTAAATGCTTATAATCCGGCATCAGACATCTCCTGAATAGCCATATCGCCTGTCGTTCTCTGTTTTCTATAAAAAAACGCAGACGCCGTCCTTACGCCATTATCAGCCAAGGCCCACCGCTGCGGGATCATTCACACATAACCATTTAAGGGCGTCATCGAGGCTTTTTGTCACCAGCGCCATGTCCGCGGTCTCCATGACCGAGGTCCACATCCTGAACTGGCCATAGACAGCATTGTTGCCGCAGAGAAGCACACGACGGCACTGGTCGACCTCCCGCGCCTGTTCCTCGCTGACATTCATATCGATTTCGTCTGCCAGCTCATAGGTCAGGTTCAGGGAGACGGCTTTTCGCAGATCATAGAGAATCCCCATGCCGGAAACCCATCCCTCCCGCATGAAAATCTCAGTCGTCACTTCCTCGACAAAACGCTGCATGTCGACAACGCCGACGTTAAACCTTGCGATACAGAGATTCTGCTCCTTATAGAAGTCACAGCTGAACTGTGCCATCCTGGAGTCATCTCCTTTCAGATCACCCGATACTACATAAGTCTATCCATATATAATATACTACATTTTATCGGGAATTTCGTCCCATTTTTCTATTCGGACTGTCGGAAGCCTGTAATCGCCCAGTTCATAGACATTCACCGGGCGCCCACCCTCGTTGGCCGACTTGAATGCGGCGATAAGCACGCGCAGCTTGTTGAGCACATCCTCCCGTGTCTCCGGCGACTTGTTGGTGACAAAGGTCTGCTGGATCTTGATCACCATGTCCTGAAGAGTCTGCTCGCGGTCGCTCCAGTTGGTCGTCGTGACTCCCTCGAACACACTGTGGTCACGGTAGACAACCCGGTACCACTCGGTCGAGCGCTTGAAACCGCCGAGTGTGAGACAGCCCTGGATTGGCGGATTGTCCCCGCGCGGCTCATAGCTCAGGTTGATGCGCGACACGGGGATCTCGTCGGGATCATAGCCCGCCGACCCATGCCAGCCGTGAAGCGCCACTGTTTTTACACCCGGCCCGATCAGATGATAAATAGGATCGAGCCCGTCCGGCGCATAGGAGGTGAAAAAATGGTGCGAGGTCGAGGCGTAAAAGCTCGCTATGTTTTCACGCTTGATTTTCTGCGTGCGGATAGTGTGCTCGTAGAGGTCCTGGCTGTATGCGCCGGAATAGACCGCGGCGTTGTTTGCCTCGGCCAGGTCGAGGATTTTCTCACATTCGGGCACACTCACCGCCACCGGCGAACAGAGATAGATCGGCTTGCCGCGCTTAAGGAACGGCTCCGCAAGCTCATAGCTGCGGTCGAAATCCATGATCAGCGCGGCATCGACCTCATCCACCATCTCATGAAAATCCTTGCAGACATTGGGAATGCCCAGCTCTTTCGCCATGCCCTCCGCCGACTGCTTGTCGCTGCCCCAGAAATCCAGCATCTTTTTCACCCACTCCGGCGAGCCGCGGTAATTTTTCCGGTAATCATCGCCCCAGATGTGCGTGATACGCATGGAATAGAAATTGTACGGCCGCGCGTTGTTGATCGCACGGTTGAAAGACCCGTAGAACGAGAACGGGCCGGTGCCGAGTACGCCGATCTTGAGGATTTTCAGCGATGACGGGTGTTTTGTCGCGGGCATGGGAGCCTCCGGAAATATGAATTAAGCCGTTATTGTGCGCTGCTTTGCGGAGAGCGGCAAACTCTGCCCGCCCCCCTCTCTGTACAATAGAAAAAAAACGCCCGCGGCAAAAGGAAAATGTGACATCCGGGGCCGACAGACGGACTTGCGGGAGTGATTTACTGATTGAAATAGCCCGGCCTCTAAAACTGACTGGAACTGACTGGAAACTGACCTGTCCGGTCTTGCGACCGGCCAGTGTTTGTCATCAGGGGACACCGGAATTTCCCGGTTTCCCCTGAAACCCCTTCGGCAAAGGGCCAGCGGGCCCTTAATATTTCTGTGGTGCATGTGCAGATTGGTCCACTGTTGTCGCTGCGACGACAACGTTGAATTGTGCGATCAGCGGGAAAAGACAGAAAAGGAAAAACAAAAAATGGGTCCGCTGATCCCTGAAACGCTGACCTGTCTCGTTGAAACACAGTGAAAACGGATTTCTGTGATTAAATGATAAAAGATGATGGAAATACAGGGTTAGAGAAGTGCGCTGCGGCAGGCATCACCGCACGTACAGGGAAAAATGATGTTATTGTGATAAAGCGGGCTGATTTGCAGGAAAAACGGTGGGGATAAGTGTAATACAATATAGTATAAACGATTGAATGTTCAATCAATAGCACACATACCTTTTTCTCCTTATCCATATTCTCAACCCATTTCATAAGCCTTTCAACCTGCCAAACGCCCTCCATTCCAGTTACATAAGAAAGGCTGTCCACCGTAACATGCCGATTTGAAAAGACAAGAGTCAGAATACAGGAGAAAAGAAGAAACCCCCTGTCGTTTCATGACATCCCCCTATGGAGGGGGTGCCAGCGGGCACTTTTTATGCAGACAGGCATACTGCTGATTTCCTAAGCCAGCGTTCAGCGGCGAAACGCTGAACAGCGTCTCAATCTGCACATCCCAACCAGAAAAATACAGTGCCCTCGGCACCTTCCCGAAAGGGGCTTGGGGAAAAACCGGGAAGTGCCGGTTTTCCCCAATGACAAACACTGTTCGATCGGGACGATCGGACAGGTCTGTAGGTCCGTTAATCAGTCAAACCGGCACAGATTGTCACAGAAAAAACACCCGGCCAGGGTGACCGGGTGTTTCTGTAAATGTCTGTATAATCTTAATATAACCTTGGTGCATGCTCCGGGTAAGTTCAAGAGAAACAAATGCCCGATGCCTGCGCCGGGGTGGTCATTTCGATCAGTCGATGAGCAGGGAGAGAATTTTTGCCAGCTCGTGTTTCATGTCCTTGCGCGGGACAATCATATCGCAGAAACCGTTATTGAGCACGTACTCGCTTTTCTGGAATCCCTCGGGAAGTTCGCATTTCACGGTTTCCTGGATGACACGGGGACCGGCGAAACCGATACGGGCCTTGGGTTCGGCGATCTGAATGTCGCCCAGCATGGCGTAGGAGGCTGTGACACCGCCGGTGGTCGGATTGGTGAGGATCGCGATGTAGGGAAGTCCGGCATCGCGGACAAGGCCGATCGCGGCTGAGGTCTTGGCCATCTGCATGAGCGCGGTGGTGCTTTCCTGCATACGGGCACCGCCGGACTGGGTGACCAGGATCAGCGGTTGTTTGTTCTTGAGCGCCATATCGGCGAGACGGACAATTTTTTCGCCCACGACCGAGCCGAGGCTGCCGCCGATGAACTTGAAATTCATGATGCCGATTGCGACATCGCGGCCCTCGACCTTGCCGCCGCCGGTGAGGATCGCGGAGGCGGAGCCGGTGTTGTTCTGGGCTGTTTTGATGCGGTCGTTGTATTTCTTGACATCCTTGAATTTCAGGAAATCGACACTTTTCATGCCGGCGTTGATCTCGTGGAAACTGCCGCTGTCCAGGAGCAGGCTTATATAATCCTCGGGCCTGATCATGAAATGGTAGTCGCAGGTGTCGCAGACCCAGAGCTGCTCCTCGAGCTTTTCGCGGAGGAGGATCGCGCCGCAGTCCTCACATTTGACCCAGATACTGCCGGGAACGTCTTTGCGCTGTCCGAAATGAAGGCGGTTTACCATAATTTCAAGCCAGGACATGGGATATCTCCTTTATAAAAACAGTAGACAGAATTCAAAATTCAGGCATCGGTGGATGCATTTTTTAAAACAGAATACAGGAGAAAAGAATAACCCCCTGTCGTTTCACGACATCCCCCTATGGAGGGGGACAGCCTGCGGCGCTTTTTTACTTGCGCCTTTTCCAAAGATCCTGAAACAAGTTCAGGATGACCGTTGTGCCGCTGTCGTCATGCCGAACTCATTTCGGCGTCCGTTGTTCTTAGCTGATGCCGGTGATCGCTCAAACCAGCGTTGTCATGCGCAGCGACAACAGCGATTAATTCTGCGCATCCACATCAGACCGAAACGCATCCGCCGATGTCGGTGATCGTGCCATATTAGCGTTCGGCGGCGAAACGCCGAACAGCGAATCATTCTGCAGAAACCCATCAGACCAGAAAGCATCCGCTGATGCCAGAAACAGAAAGGGTCCGCCGACCCTGATCTCACAATCCAGCGTACGATGTCGCAACATCGTACAGCGGCTTATTCTGCACACCTCTCACAGAAATAAAAAGGGTCTGACAACCCTAATATACTAAAAAAAAGCGATTTTGCCTATGATTTGTTGTTTTCGCTGCGCATGACAGCCAGTGCGAAATTGATCTCGCTGGTGGAAATCCCCAGGCGGCGGGCCACCTCGCGCGGCGCATGACCGTCGGCTGAAAGCTCTGCGATGGCGGCGTAGAGATGGTCGGTATCGAGCTCGACAGGGTTGTCGCCGCTCATGTCCTCGACCGCGTTGGCGACCATGTGCTCGACCTCGCGCTCACGGACAGCGATGATCAGTTCCACCTCGGTGCGGGTGAGATCGGAGGCGCGGCAGATATCCTCGGTCGAATGGCCCTCGCGGAACATTTTCGACACCAGCGACTTGACCTCCTCGGTGATCGGTTTCCTGTCATTGGTATCGGCGAGGAAATGGGCGCTTGAACCGCTCGCGGCGGGTCGTTCCTCTCCCCTGCCCACATCGGCGGATTCACTCTCGGCCTCAGCCTGACCGACTGTCATCCTCATCGGCGGCGACGGTTCCAGACGGTCCTCCTCCTCGAGCCTGCGCTCCTCCATGATCTGGCGCTGGATTTCCCTGAACTCGGCGACTGTATCGTTCACCGTGCCGGGCTCACCCTCGACCTCCTCGACCGCTTGCGCCTGTTCCTCGAGCATCTTCCCGACCTCGTCATTGAAAGTCAGACGTCCGGCATTGGCCCGCTTACGGCGAATGTAGAAATATGCGGCTCCCGTACCGCCAAGGAGCAGCACCAGCGCGGCGATCACCGCAAAAAGCCCGTTGCGGATATCGGAACGCAGATCGCTGGTGAACCGTTCGATATCGAAATCCTCCTCGACACCGCCATCCACTATTGTGCCCGCCCCAAGCGCGGTGGAATCAGCGGCAGTTTCGGCAACAGCGGTCGTGTCTGTTTCCGCCCTGGCTCTCTTTCAAACAGCGGCGGCCTCTGCGGCTTTCACACTGTCCCTTGCGGCGGCGGCGAGACGGATGCTGTCCTGACGGGCTTTCTTTGTCAGGGCAAGACGACGTTCGCGTTCTTTCCTGATAGCGTTGAGCTTGGCGCGGAAACTGTCGGGATGGGTGATCGTGGCGGCGAAATTGCGCTCGCCCTCGTCCTGAAAATGGAATGTGCCGGTGAAACGTTTCCAGTTCGCGGCGGCATCGGCGCCCTTGCCCAGAAGGGACTGCACGTGCGCGAGAAGGCCCGCGGCATCGGCGAAATCGGCGGAATCGGCCAGTGCCTCGGCGAGGTTGGCCTCGGCACGGTCGCGCTGACCGCGCTCAAAACGTATCCGGGCGGCGTAATAATAGGCCAGCGGCAGACGTTTCCGCTCCGCGAGCGCCTGACGGAACATGTCCAGCGCCGCATCAAAACGCCCCTCATCGTAGTAACGGATGCCTTTGGCGAGTTTCGTTTCCTCGTTTTCGGGCTCAGAGGGCTTTTGGGCTTTCGCGGCGGCGGCATCGAACGCGTCGGAATGTTTCACCGCGGCATCGAGCGCGGCCTGGTCGGGCGCTATGTTCATCCGGATCATCCAGCTCTCGCCCTCACCGTCGTCATGAGCGAACGCGCTGTGCTGGTAGGGATAGCCGCCGGTGAGATAGAGCTTGAGGCGAAGGCCTTTTTCGTGCTCGGTGGCGAACCAGCCGGAAATCAGGGCACTTCCCTTAATAAGGCGTTCGCGGGTGATGCCCGCCGAGATTTTCGCGCCGTGAACATTCAGTATCAGTGCCTCGCCGCCGGGTTCGGGCGTGAGCTCGTACTCGACCGGGCTGTTAAACTCCGCCTCGATCACCACGCGGGAATCATCGTACTGTACGGTCAGTTTGTCGAGCTCGGGCCCGCCGCAGCCGAAAAGCAGCAGGGCGGCTGTGAGAATGGCTAATACTGTTATGATACGACTTATTTTCATGAAAACATTCCGGATTCTGAGATAAAGGTGCCCGGTTACGATTTTGCGTTACGTATGTAAAAACACATAAAGTCTGTGTTTACAGATTGTTATTAACAGACTATTTTTCTCGGCCACTTTTTCCCCGCCGAAAAAGTGGCGCAAAAAGGGCGCCCCGGAGAAAAGATTGAATAACCCCCTGTCGTTTCACGACATCCCCCTATAAAGGGGGGTAGCCTGCGGCGCTTTGTTTGCAGAAAGGCCTTTTAATCATAAAACCGGTGATCATGCCATAATAGCGTTCAGACGCGCAGGGCTGAACAGCGAATCAATCTGCACACCCATATCAAAAATACAAAGAGGCCGCCGCCTCCAGCGGTTCGATCTGCACATCCCTCACAGAATAAAAAAAGGGTCCGCCGACCCCCGCTGGCCCTTTAGTCGAGATCGTCGAGATTGAACGTTTCGATACTGTCGCCGTCATCCTCGTCATCAGAGTCCTCTTCGGCAACAGCAAGCCTGGTGTTCTCGTCCTCGTCCTCAGCCGCCACGACCTCTTCTGCCTCCTCTACCTCTTCCACTTTCTCCTCAACCGGCACATAATTGGGGTCGAGGTGACGGCGCAGGATATCGAGTTCCTCCTCGAGCTTGTCGATACGCTGGTTCTGCTGCTCGATGATACGTTTGATTGTGTCGACACGCTTGTCCGAGAGAAGCGCGTTCTTCTCGATTGCAAGGAGGCGGTCCTGCGAGGCGTGGTTTTTCTCCATGCGGCTGCTGTCGCTGGGCGCGATATTCGACACCTGCGGAGTAACCGGCATCATTTCTTTCGCGCGGGCGGCGAAAGTCTCCTGGCTCTTGTCGACACGTTTCCGCTGACGTTTGAGGTCGATGTTCTTGAACGGATTGTTGATCATATCGTCGAGGTTCATGTCAGACGGTTCCATGAGCTTGTCCTTTTTTATAATAGAGTGAAGCTTTTCATTACTTTTTTGCTTATTGAAATTCTTTCAGCCGTGTTTTCTCCGGCATTGCGGCGAATTTTCAACTTCTCATCTTATTTCAGTCACTTTTTCCTCGCCGAAAAAGCGGCGCAAAAAGGGTGTCCCGGAGAAAAGAAAGAACAACCCCCTGTCGTTTCACGACATCCCCCTATCCCCTATAAAGGGGGATAGCCTACGGCGCTTTGTTTGCAGAAAGGCCTTTTAATCAAAAGAATTCCTCGGAATTTACTCCGGTGTTAAACATGTTTTTCCGGCCCCCTTCCTGTCACTCCGTGACATCCTTCCCCCAAGGGGGGCAGGAGCGCAAGAAGAATCGATATTCCCTTGCCCCCTATGGGGGACCGCGAAAGCGCAAGGGAAGGGGTTAGGGTGCTGATTTTGATACCCAGGATTTCAATCCGGGGTAGTTCATTCATAAAACCGGTGATCATGCCATAATAGCGTTCGGCGGCGAAACGCCGAACAGCGGCTTATTCTGCATGCCCCTCACAGAAATACAAAGAGGCCGCCGCCTCCAGCGGCTTATTCTGCACACCCCTCACAGAAATATAAAGGGTCCGCCGCCTCCAGCGAATCAGTCTGCACACCATATCTGACTACAAAGGATCCGCCGATGTTTAGACTTTTTTCATGAGACGGTGGATTTCCGACGCATTGGCCTTACGGGCCTCTTTCATGCCCAGGGCAAGTTCCAGTTCCGGTTTGTTTTTGCGTTTCTTCTTCGGTTTGGCTTTCTCCGCCACTGTTTTCATGGCCTCAGCATCGCTGACAAGCTCGTGAAGGTCCGCGGCCTCGTCCTGTTTCCCAACCACGAACTTGAGCCCTTTCAAGGCCAGCAGGAGAACCAGAAGGATCGAGAGCGGAATGATGGTTTTCTGCTGCTTTGTCAGTGTATTGTGCAGATGCATGAACAGGGAAACGGCATCGCGCGTGGGCACAGGCGCGGGCGCGGGCGGTTTTGTCAGATCGACATAATCGGTGACCGCCATTGGGAATTCGGCATTCTCGAGCGGATCGGTCGCTGCAGCGGGCTCCTCCACGGCTGTTTCAGCGGCAGGCGCGGACGGTTCAGCCTGTTCGGGCTCCGGCGCTGTCTCGACTGACAGGGCGGTGTCCGTTGTCTGCGCGGGCGTGTCCATCCCGGCGGGAATCTCCTGCTGAGGCTGAGGCTCCTCCGCGGGCTCGGGCAGCGCGGTCAGCTCGACTCCGCTGTCCGCCGTCACCTCCTGCGCGGCGTGGAACTCATCCGGATACATGATATCATCGAGTGCCGTCTCTTTATTATCGCTCAGCCCCTGCCCCTTGAGGAATATGCGCCACGCCTGCACCGCCTGATCGCCGTTACCCTCGGCGCGCTCGATGACAGCCTCCAGCCCGTAAGCGTCCCAGTAGCCGGTGGAATCCCTGAACGCGGCGTTGAGACTGATCGCGGCACGCCGGAAATCGCCGGTTTTCGCCCTGATCAGCGCCCGGTAATAATAGACCGGCGCACAGTTGCCGGTGGCCTCCATCTGGAGGCTTGTCTGTTCGAAAGCCCCGTCGAGATCGCCCTTCTCATAAAGACGGATCGCCTCGGCGAGATGCTCGTACTCGGCCCCGGCCGGTTTCGGAACCAGCGCCAGAAAAACCGCTGTTATGCAAAGGAGCGCCGCGAGCTCCCGGTATCTCGAATAAATCACGTAATTCTCCCAGTCTTGACTTCTGTATGACCGTTTTATCTTCCGCTCAGTGCCTTGTTAAGCTCAGATTTCAAAAGTTCGATCAGCTTGTTTGCCCGGGCCAGTTTAACACCCAGGCTCTGCACAATGTTCTGGCTGACCTTGCGGTAGACCTCGGGCGATTCCTCGCCCAGTGCCTCGAGGTGGTTGATCGACAGCACCAGCACCCAGCAATCGTCACGCGCAACCGCCGACGCGCTCCGTTTGACCCCTGGCGCAACCGCAAGCTCGCCGAACATCTCGCCGCTCTGCACACGGTACAGCGAAATACCGTTCGGCGACAATATGTCCACCTGTCCCTCGATCAGGACATAGACCTCACGCGCCTGGCTGTCCGCGCTTGTGATGTAACTGCCTTTCGCGAAAAAGGCTTTCGTGGATATCTTGTTGACCTGCTGCACCTCCATGGCATTGAGATGACGGCAGATATCGAGCTTTTCCAATCGGTATGCTTTAGCCATAGGCGCACACATCTCCCCGTTTAGTGCCTTTTCCACCACATAAGCAGTAATATAATATAGATTTCCGTACATGCAAGGGAAGAGTGGCAAAGCCACTTTATATTTCTGATGGGGTTGTGCAGACATTTCGGACAAAGATGCTTCGCGACTTTGTCCTGCTATTCTGGGATCAGCATCAGCGGATGCGTTCTGGTCTGATAGGGATGTGCAGAGTGATTCGCTGGGGGCGGCGGCCCCTTTTTGTTTCTGTGGTGGATGTGCAGAGTGATTCGCTGTTCGGCTCTACGAAGCCGAACGCTGGCTGGTGGGATCAGGGGAAAGACTGTCTGAACCGCTGGGGTCGATGATTAAAAGATAACCCCCTGTCGTTTCACGACATCCCCCTGTAGAGGGGGCGCCAGAGGGCCCTTTTTATTTCTGATAGGGATGTGCATGTACAGTCGCTGTTCGGCCCTGCGAAGCCGAACGCTGGCTTGTGCGATCACCAGTATTTGCGGCGCTTTTTTGGGCGCTTTTTTTAAGTCTTTTGTCGCGTTGGCGACCGCCCTCCTCTTTCAGGGAGGACACGGCGAAGCCGAGGGGGGTGATCTTTTAATCATCGTTAATCATTTAATCATAGCAATCAGCGGTTCAGACAATTTTTTTCTCTGTGCCCTCGTGCCTTTGCCCCTCATCTTCCATCTTTTCTCCTGAATCCTGAATCCTGACTACTGAATCCTGTCTTTTTCTACCTCAGCAACAACAGCCGTTTCGCCTCCACCGCCCCGCCAGTGTCGAGTACGCAGAAATACACGCCGCTCGCCATGCCGTCCGCATTCCACACAGCGGAATGCATCCCGGCGGCAAAGCGCCCGTTCGCCAGATCGCTCATATGCTGACCGTTAATATTGAAAATCGAAAGCACAATCTCGGAAGGCTCCGAAAGCGTGAAAGAAATTGTTGTCGAGGGATTGAACGGATTGGGTGAGGGATTAAGAAGGCGGGCTGCCTGCGGCAGAAGTTCGTTTTTATCGACCGAGACAGTTGGATCGTATTCGTAAGCGCCGATATCGGGTGCTGAGCCGTAGTACTCGTCGGGCTGCATATCGAGGATGATCTCGCCGTCCCACGCGAAATAAGCAGTGCCGGTGTCGATGGCGGGGGAGGATTCCTGAAGGCGGAAATCGTCGTTTACGGGATCGGTGAAAAGGGGATCGGCATCATTGTTTGTTGATTCATATCTGAATTCTGAATCTTGAGCACCAAGCTCTGTTTTATTTACTATACCTTGTTCGCCGTTTTTAAGAATCGAGTTCGTTACAATTACATCGCTTGGTGGCCAATTTTTTACGTTTCTAAGCTCTATGGTATCGTATTTACCATTAGGCCAAATAATTGAATTAATAATGTTAACATTTGAACTCAGTAGTGTCCCAACGTTATAAATTAAAAACCATGTAAAGAATTGATAATAAATATGATAGAAAAAAATAAGACCTGTATCGACTTGAAAAGTGTATTAAACTATGACCTGTCCTATAGCAAAGGAGAGGTCGATGTATACAGGTCGTACGGTTTTTTCACAACTCATGGATATATTACCATGGAGACGATTTCAAACATGTGTTAAGCGGTATTCGGGCAACTATAAAGTAAAGGAGTTCACCTGTTCTGATCAATACCGCGTGATGGCTTTTGCTCAACTGACATATCGTGAAAGCTTGCGAGATATTGAAGCCTGTTTACGGGCAATGAACACCAAGCTGTACCACATGGGAATCAGAAGTACTATTTCCCGCAACACACTGGCACATGCAAACGAAACACGCGACTGGCGAATCTATGCTGATTTTACACAGGTACTTATCGAGCATGCGAGAAAACTATATACTCATGAGCCGTTCGGTGTTGAGTTGGACCAGACAGTGTATGCGCTCGATTCAACGACCATAGACTTGTGTTTGTCCGTATTCCCCTGGGCACAATTCCGAAAACGGAAAGGAGCGATCAAACTTCATACACTCTTGAATCTGCATGGAAATATTCCGGTATTGGCAATTATCACACATGGCAAAGTCCATGATGTAACGATTATCGACAGTTTACTTCCGGAAGCAGGTGCATTGTATATCATGGATCGCGCTTACATAGATTTTGACCGGCTTCACTGTATTCATAACGCAAATGCGTTCTTCATTACCCGAGCAAAAAAGAACCTGCAATTCAAACGAGTGTATTCACATGTTATCGATAAATCAACCGGACTTAAATGTGACCAAACCGTTGTTCTAAAAGGATATTATACACAACAAAAGTACTGTGACAAACTACGACGAATCCGATTCTATGACTCAAAAAAAGGTAAGAATCTGGTCTTTCTGACTAATAATTTTGACCTACCTGCTTTGACCATTACAGAGTTATATCGTTGCCGCTGGCAAATTGAACTGTTTTTCAAATGGATCAAGCAGCACCTGAGAATCAAATCATTTTATGGCACATCTGAAAATGCTGTCAAATCTCAAATATGGATTGCTATATCTGTCTATTTATTAGTCGCCATCATGCGAAAAGAACTGAAAATCGACCTTAGTCTCTACACAATTCTACAGATTCTAAGTGTCTCGCTGTTTGAAAAAGGTCATATTTATCATATACTTACAGAAAACAACAATTCAATCGTGAACCATGAAAATCCTAACCAATTGAATTTATTTGACTAATGTTGGGACACTACTGATTTGAACTATATATTATTATTCCATCGTGATCATTTTCAGATTGCACAATTGTTGAATTAATAACGTTTACTTTTGAACCGGTGATAGCCATCAATTCTCTAATATTATCAATGATTTTTACTCTACTCAACTCAACATTTGAATTGCCAATGTTCAATGCTGAATAATTATTTCTAGTTATAATAACATTTTGACATTTAGCAGAAACACACTCTACAAATTCAAGAGCGCCCCCGGCCCCTTTATTATAGAATATATATACATTTTCAAGAACAGGTTGCGATGTTTCAAGGTAAATACCAGTGCCTGCATAAGCTGCTCTATTATAATGCACATACATATTCCGTAAAACAGGGCTTGAATTAGAAAAATAAAGCCCTCCTCCACTTCCAAGAATACCTGCATGATTACCCCTGACAACTAGATGGTCAAAAATTGGATCGGCCAGTATGCAATAAACACCACAACCTGGTCTGTAAAACGGTCCGGCTGGCTGGATATCGGTGCCATTCTGCAAGGTTAATCCCGTGACCGTGGGTGAACTGGCAGTCCTTTTGTTGACAATGCGGAGACAGGAGCCGCCGTTTCTGCCATCGATCACCGTCTCATGCATGTATGTCGTATCCGCAGTAGTAAGATAATGCGAGGCAAGCGTGATGCTCTTCTCTCGCAAATCGAGATTCTCGAAATATGTCCCCGGTGCGACAAGGACAGTGTCGCTTTCGGCGGCGATATCAATGCCTGCCTGGATAGTCGGCTGCTCCTCGGGGATATTGATTATTGCGGCGTGTGCGGAGAAAACAGACAGCAGGAAAATGGCGGCAACTGTTGCGTTAATAGTGCTCCTGAACCTCGTAGACCTCATCACGACCTCACTTTACAGGTGTTGTGAAATTAAATTTAGCTGATCATAATATAATATGAAAATGAAAAAAAAGAAAGGATTCAGGATTCAGAATACAGGAGAAAAGACAGAAGATGAGGGGCAAAGGCACAAAGAAAAAATGGAATGTCTGAACCCAGTAGTGTCCGGTTAGGTTTTAGCGAATAGATGCTGTTTATTGCTCCTTTGCTCTTGTTGAGCATCATCGAAAAAGCCTCGAGCTTCGTTTTGGATATTAATTCGTAATTCTCGGGCTCTTTTGATAGAGACTTTTTCATTATATTCTTCATGACAATAAATTGCTAACAGGAGGTAAGTAATAAGCCCGGCAAGCATTTGGACCTTCAAGCCATATTCACTGCGCGCGATGATATGATAGACTTTCAGATGCCGTTTCCACCAGGCAAAGAATCGTTCAATATCCCAGCGCAGCCTGAATGCAGCGGCGATTTGTTCCGCCGAGAGGTCGAAGCGGTCAGTTGCGATCCAGTACTCCTGGTTCAAGATGCGGTAAGCGACAACCCTGACTTCACGTTCCGTCTGGTTAATGGCATCAATACCAAGCAGTACAGTAGCATCATAGAAGATCATGCTATCCGTGTCGATGTCATGGGTTTGCAGAACTGTTTTTCGGGCATTGGCCTTAATACGGCAAATAAAATGCTTTTTATCCTTTTGCCAGCGGTCAAAGCCCTCGTGTGTCAGGTAACCTCGGTCCATGATTCCGGTTTGTCCCGGCTTGAGTATCTGATCGACATAGAGACGCTCATTGCTGTTGCCCTCTGCCAGAAAGAGTTTTTCCGGTATGCCATAGTTGAGATCGAAGCCGAGATGCACCTTTGCCTTGTTCTTGGTGGCCGTGTATTCCGCCCAATGCATGGAAAGAACCGCATCGACAAGCGAACCATCGATGGCAACGAGATCACCGTACTCCGTATGTTTCGCCGGTAATGTATTCGCCGCCTGAGCATGAAGCTCGGTAAAAACATGGAGCAATTGCTCAAGACCGCGACTGTTTATAGCTTCAAAAAAACTGCTCTTCTTGATGCCGTTTTTCGGCGCGATAACTTCACGTGCAAACGTATCTTGTTCAAGAACTTGCAGTAAGTGGCGGCCCGACTTGAACTCATTGAGATGGAAATATATCAAGCCATCGAGCTGTTCTTCAAAACTCATTTGCAATGGTCTGTTACCTCGTGATTTCAGATCAGGTGTGGCCGCAAGAGCTGTGCATAATGGCTGCCTAAATCGTTTGTACGAGCGTAGCGCGCGTTTTTTGATTCGTTTGTTCTTAAGCGGTAACATCTTCGCAAACCCTTGTCAATTAAGGTTTTTGCGAAATTGTATCGCCTTATGCTAATGTTGATATGTCAAGCTCTTTTTCGTTTTAAAACTGTAAGCTAATTTCTAACCGGACACTACTGGTCTGAACCACTGATTTTTATGATTAAATGATTAACGATGATTGAAAGATACCCCCCTCGGCTTCGCCGTGTCCCCCCTGAAAAAGGGGGGTGGTCGCTATGCGACAAAAGACTCAAAAAACAGCACGATAACAAGCGCCGCAAATACTGGTGAACCCACCAGCGAGCGTACGGCTTCGTAGAGCCGAACAGCGAATCAAGTGGCACGATAACCCCAGAAACAAAAAGGGGCCGCCGCCCCCAGCGAATCACTCTGCACATCCCTATCAGAAATATAAAGCATCCGCCGATGCCAGAAAATAAAAGGGCCCGCCGACCCCGCCGATGCTAGCCGATCCTGAATCACACAAAGAGGAATGCCAGCACAGCGGTGAGGAAAAAGACAGCGTCGATAGCCATCTGGTGATAGAGCGAGAAGAAACGCCGTTTGCCGCCCAGAAGCCGTATTGCGCCGGTGATATAGACCACCGGGGCGAGAAGGAATAGCACGGTTGGCGAGACAAGGGGTGTGAGCGCGGCCGCGACAATCGCGACAGCCAGCACAGCGTTGGCGTTATAAAGCAGGCGGATGGTCTTTTTCTTGCCGATGAACACCGGGAGTGTCTCGAGGCCGATGAGTTTGTCGGACTCGATCCCGCCGAGAGCAAGCATGGCTGTGCGCGAGAGCACTGTCACGAACACGAATACCGCGCAGACCGCGAATGTCAGGTCGGACGAGATGCCGTGGGCAACCGAGGGCAGCACTAGGACAGCGTAAGTCCAGGCGGTGGCGATAAACAGGTCTTTGGAGGCCGGGATGTCCCGAAGGCGACGGAAACGGACCTGCCAGCTCACAGGGAGCACCCTGACACTGTAGAGGCCGCCAAAAAGATAAGAGAACGCGACAGCGATGAATGTTAATAACCCTATTTGCCATGATATAATGAGTGTTACGAGAAAAGACAGTGTCGCAGTGATCAGGTAGAAATTCCAGTAGCGTTTCAGTCGATGGCCACCGCCGGAGGCAGACACCTGTTTCCAGTTGATCTCCAGGTAACGGTTGACCGCGTGAAGCGGGAAAAGATAGAAAAACGGCATCAGGATGACAAATGGATTTATCGGGATCGAGAGCAGAAGGCTGATTGCGTAGGTCAGTGCCGATGCCCCGGCGCAGAGGACGAAATTGCCCTCGATTGCGAAAAACGCCAGTGTCATGAACAGGGCGGGAAGGTCTTTTCTTGTTTCCGGCGTGTAACCCGCGATGGAATCGATGACCTCCTTGATTACCCAGCTCGGTGTGGAGGCGCCTGCTGTGACTCCGATCTCGTTATATTTCGAGAGCGCCTCGAGGTTGAGTTCCCAGGGCTCTTCTATGAGAAATGTGGGCTGGCCGAGCTCGGTGGAGATTTCTGCAAGGCGTTTCGTGTTGGCGCTGCTCTTGCCGCCGACAACCACGGTGGCATCGGTTTCCTCGGCAAGTTTCCTGACATCTGCCTGACGGCGTTCGGTGGAGGAGCAGACAGTATTGGCGATATAGCTGTCATCGGCGTGGCCGCTGACCTCTTCGGCGATTTTCTGGTACATTTCGCTGTTGAACGTTGTCTGGGCGATTACGCAGACTTTATCGAAAGTCGGAAGCGCCTTTGCTTCCTCCATGCTGTCGACAACGATTCCTTCGCCGTCCGTATAGCTCAACAACGCCTCGATCTCGGCATGGCCGTGGTCGCCGACAATGACAATCTGATAGCCCTGGTCGAAATATTTCTTGAGGGTGTTCTCGCTTCTCAACACCTTGGGACAGGTGCCGTCGACAATTTTCGCGCCGACCTCGCCCAGTTTGCGGCGTTTTTCAAGCGTTATCCCGTGGGCGCGTATCACGACAGTCTGGTTTTTGAGGGAATCGCCGATGTCCTCGGTGACATAGACATTGTGCTGTTCGAGGGTGCTGATTGCCTGGGGATTATGGATGAGCGGGCCGAGAGTGTAGGTCTTGACCTTGCCGCGCGAGGCCTCCAGGGCGGCGTCCATCGCCTTGCGGACACCCATGCAGAACCCGGCACTTTTTGCAACACGTACTTTCATGAACCAACTCTATACATTTGCGAAAAGAATATGCTGAAATATCGAGAAAGCGGTGTTCCCGATTCTATGGTAATACACCGGCAGCCGTCATGCCGGAAAAGGAAAGGGCCAAGACGGCCCTTTTCCAAAAAAGCTGCGGGGAAACCACTCTCCGTTATCAGCCGGAAAGGCTTTCGTGAACTGTTTCCCGTTTAAGCCCGAACTGTTTTCAGTTTGTTACACCAGCGCCACACACTCGATCTCGACACCGGCGTTCTTGGGAAGTGACGCGACCTCGACAGTTGAACGCGCCGGCGGCACATCCTCGAAATAAGCGCCATAGACCGCGTTGATACGGCCGAAATCATTCATGTCGCTGACAAAAATAGTCGTTTTCACGATTTTTTCGAGGGAACTTCCCGCCTCTTCGAGAACCGCCTTGAGATTGTCCATGACACGTGCTGTCTCGGCCTCGATCGTATCGTTGTCCATATCGCTTGTTCCGGGTATGAGCGCGATCTGGCCTGCCGTGAACACGAATCCGCCGGCAAGTATCGCCTGGGAATAAGGCCCGACAGGTGCGGGAGCAGCATCTGTTCTGACTTCTACTTTCTCCATGACACCCCCCCCTTTATTCAATGACCCGTGGAATGACGAAATGGCCCTTGTCCGCCTCGGGAGCGTTCCCGAGAGCGATTTCCTGGCCCACCGATCCCTTGATCACATCCTCGCGCATGACATTCTGGACAGGGAGAATATGGGTCAGGGGTTCGACATTCTCCGTGTCGAGTTCGGAAAGTTTATCAAAATAGCCGAGTATACCGTTAAGGTTCGAGGTGAGTTCGTCCTTTTCGTTCTCGCCGAACTCGAGCCTGGCGAGTTTTGCGATATTCTCGACATCCTGCCTGTTTACTGACATCCTGCAAACTCCTGTTGTGAATGTGCCGGTTTTCCATCCATTGCCTGAAATATAATATCAGTGGATGAAAAATGTAAGCACATTCGGGCAATCATTGTTATTAATCCTCGATCCCGTAGTATTTTACCATGCATTCAGGGCAGTAACTATGGGTGAAAACGGCATCGGAATGCATTGCAATGTATTGCTCGATAGGAAGCCATCTGCCGTCCTCGATCCGTATTTTCTTGCAGTGGGAACACACGGGAAGAAAGCCCTCGATATACTTGAGCTGTTTCAGGATTTTCGAGGTCGCGGAAATAGTCAAAATCGCCAACGCAACAACGACCAGTGATTCCACCGTGCTCTCGCGCCAGTTGAAAGGCGTGTCTTCAACGTTAAAGAGCATCGATGGTATGTCTACAATTTCAATAAACCACTGCAAAAAAATCAGAAAGCCGAAACCAATGCTTTCCATAAGGAATATGCCTCTTGCAACCTCTTTGCGTTCCATCACACTATCCCTTCAGATTATTGAAAAGGCAATGAAAACCATTTAACATAGAATAAATCACAATATCGTAAAAACAATAATAATGCAAGAAAAAATCCTATTATATAAAATGACAACGTCCATCGTGCCTCGTTATCATGCAGGCATGAGTTTCACGTATGCAGGCATGATCTTTTTCATCACTGTACCGAACTTGATTGTCAATACGGTCTTTTCTCCGCTGCCGGAAAGGGCCATAACAACACCGCGGCCGAATTTCGGGTGACGCACCTGCATGCCCTTGTTGAACGGACAGCTGTCGTCATCCGGGATTTCCTGCGAATAGTCCTCGAATTCCATCGGCCGGGTGACCTTTGTTTTTGCCTTTGGCACCCTGCTGCTGACAACGGTG
Source organism: Candidatus Latescibacterota bacterium (assembly GCA_963668435.2). GTDB lineage: Bacteria > Latescibacterota > Latescibacteria > Latescibacterales > Latescibacteraceae. The sequence goes on along the minus strand of CAXXSC010000006.1, from coordinate 834,889 downwards.
TCCTCCCACGGCAGAACGCGGCGTGCAGGTTCCACTGTTCTTTTTGTACGCGAGGGGGCCGCTGAGGTTTCCCGGTTATCGGCGCTTCGAAACTCGAGTGTCTCTTCCGGCACCTCTTCTATGAACATGGATGCGCCGCCGCTGAAAGAACCATATCGGGCACGATTGACAGCGTAGCTCATGTGAAGCCGTCGTTCCGCACGTGTCATCCCCACATAGAACAGCCTTCGCTCCTCTTCCAGTTCTTTCGGGTCCTCGAACGAGGCAGGCAGCGGGAAAAGCCCTTTTTCCACACCAGCGAGGAACACGGAGGGGAACTCCAGACCTTTGGCTGCATGAAGTGTCATCAGCGTGACAGTCTCCGTGTTCTCATCCCAACCGTCGATATCGGCCATGAGCGCCACCTCTGCAAGGAATGACGACAGATCGTCGCCATCCGTGTGGTTCTCGTATTCCTCCATTGCGGTGAGAAGCTCGTCGACGTTGTCGATGCGCTCTTCGCTGTTCTCCGGATATTCGCTCTTGAGGTAGTCATTGTATTGTATGCCGGTGATGATCGTGCCCGCGATCTCATGGATGCGTTTGTCACCGCGCATATTACGGGCATCGCTGATGAGTTTGTGAAAGGCCATGAGGTTTTCGACGAGCGCGCCTGATCCAATATACTGTGATGCCGCTCCGAGGGCGTCGATAAGGTTCGTACCGCTTTCCCGGGCATACTGCTCGATCTTGGCAATCGTTTTCTCCCCGGCGCTTCGTTTCGGCGTTGAGATAGCGCGTGCGAAACTGATGGGATCGTCGGGATTGGTCACGATGCGGAGGTAGGCAATGATATCCTTGATCTCTTTGCGCTCATAGAATCGGAGGCCGCCGACAATGTTATAGGGCATGGCGCGCCGTCTGAGCACATCCTCGAATGAACGCGACTGGGCGTTGGTGCGGTAGAGGATTACGAAATCGTTGAGCGTGAGTCCCTGCTCGCGGCGCTCTTTCTCGATGGCGTTGACAACATGTTCGGCCTCGTCGCGGTCGGTCCAGCACTCGAACACCGCGATCTTTTCGCCCTCTTCACCCTCGGTCCAGAGTGTTTTTGTCTTGCGGCGCGTGTTTTTCGCGACAACAGTGTTCGCCGCCTTGAGGATGGTCTTGGTGGAGCGGTAGTTCTGTTCGAGACGCACTGTGAGCGCCTTGTCGTAATCGCTCTCGAATCCGAGTATATTCTCGATATCTGCGCCGCGCCAGCTGTAGATGGACTGGTCGTCGTCACCCACGACAGTGACATGGCCGTGGTTTTCACCGAGCATTTTCATCAGGAGGTACTGGGTCTTGTTCGTGTCCTGGTACTCGTCGACAAGGATGTGGTCGAATCGCGCCCGCCATTTGTCGAGAGTTACCGGGTCCTCGCGGAATTTTTCCACCGGCTTGAGCAGAAGGTCGTCGAAATCGAATGCCGCCGCTGTACGGAGATAGGCGTTGTATTTCTGGTAGAGTTTGCCCAGTATCTCGGCTTTGGGGCCGTTGAGCGTATCCTCCAGCTCCTCAGGGCTGAGAAAGTCGTTTTTCGCGCGGCTGATTGTGTTAAGTACCGCGCCGGGGGCGATCACTTTCTTGTCGATACCCAGCTCACGCATCGCCTTGCGGACAGCCGCAGTCTGGTCGTCCCGGTCGAAAATGGTGAAATCGCGTTTGAATCCCCAGTTTTCAGCCTCATAACGGAGTATCCTGGCGCAGACACCGTGGAATGTGCCGATCCAGAGACCCTCGACCGGCATGGCGAGCAGTGATGCGACACGGTCGGCCATTTCACGCGCTGCCTTGTTGGTGAATGTCACCGACAGGATGCGCCAGGGTTTGATGCCTTTTGAAACGAGATAGGCAATTTTATGCGTCAGCGCGCGGGTTTTTCCGCTTCCCGCACCTGCAAGAACGAGCGTGGGCCCGTCGATATGTTCGACAGCCTTCCGCTGTTCGCTGTTCAGTCCCGAGAGATCAAATTGCACAGATGAAAAACTCCTTATTGTTAACAGTGCCGCTTTTATTTGCGTGACAAAAACAGAGCAGGGACGCGCAGCACCCCTGCTCGTAAAAGATAGCTCACTGCATAGTGTGAAATGCCTGAATTGCCGTTTCAGACTATTATAATCATGGATGTCACACGGATTCCGGATAAAGCTATATTATATATAATAGGCTATATGCCTGTCATTTCGTACTGTCAACGACCCTGACACGGGCATAAAGGCTTGCCTTATCGCCAATTTTGAGAATACTGTCTTTCAGTGAAACCACCAGCACCGCGGTTTCGCGTTCCATGACATTTATCGCGACAATTTCGCCGACTGCATCCCCGCTGTCACTGCTTATAACCGTGAACCTGTCGCCGGGCCTGATCCCTCTGTTCATGCCGGAATCGATGTAGAGAATATCGCTCTGGTGTACGCTTAACAGTGAATTTTCACGGGCAAGAACGATCGCGTTTATGGGCCTTTCGGGTTTCAGCCAGGCATCGAAATCCGGGCTTTCCCTGATATGCGCGCGTGTGACAAGATCGTTTTTCGAAACCGGATCATAGCACTCGACAATCTCGCATTCAACGTCTTTGCCGACAGAAAGGACTTTCGCCACCGCTTTCACCCGGAGAACATGTCCGAGGTCATTGCCGGTAACAGGATGTTTCACGCGGTCGCCGACTGACATGATCGCCAGAAACTCGCCGTCCTTGAAATTGTCGCTGCTCCTGTTGTCGATCAATACTTTATCGTATTTGTTAGCCGAGGAGCCGGAGACAATCCCGGTGACTTTCGTTTTCGGAATATTGGCTCTCTGGGCAATATAGCCGGTACGCATGAAACTGCTGGTCGAGAATACCGGGCGCGGTGTGTCGAGTTTTTTAAGTAGATTCGGATCCTCGGCAACAACCGGTTCGGGCGCGGTCTCGATAACAGTTTCGACAACGGGCGCCTCGACGACAAGCGGCTCGGGTTCCGGTTCCGGCGCTTTTTCCACTACGGGCGCAGGCTCGGGTGGGGGCGGAGGCACAGGCTTGAATATCAGTATCTGCCCGGGATAAATCCAGTGAGGATCGGCAATAAACTCGTTTTTCTCCCAGATGGACGGCCATTTCCAGGGATCGTTGAAGAAATTCTCGGAAATTCCCCAGAGCGTGTCGCCTTTTTTAACAATATATTTTTCCGGAGCGCTGGTGGAAATAGTGAGACCGTCACCACGCATTTCATCGGCAATGGACAGCGCCGATACGAAGACCGCGATACAGAGAACGGCGATTACTGTTTTTTTCATGGCCTGTTCCTCCACGGTATTGATGCGCCGCCGCGTTATTTTTTACGCCGCCGCGCGTTTCTCATGATTTTCCGGTATTGTTGAACTGCCCTGTTGTGTTCGCCGATCTTTTTAGAAAATACATGCCCGCCGTTGCCGTCCGATACGAAATACAGGTATTTCGTGTCCGCAGGCCAGAGTGCCGCCCTAATTGATTTTTCTCCCGGACTGGCGATAGGGCCCGGCGGCAGGCCCGCGTAAATATATGTGTTGTAAGGCGAATCTATATCAAGATCCTCATAGAGCACACGCCGTTTTTCACCGAGCGCGAACTGTATGGTCGGATTCGCCTCCAGCGGCCGTCCCCGCTCGAGTCTCCGGTGAAACACCGACGAGACCAGCGGGCGTTCGCTGTCGATGTTAACTTCCTTCTCGATGATCGAGGCCAGTGTCACCACCTCGCCGACAGTCATGCCTCTTTCTTCGGCACGCGCACGCAGCGAATCGCTGAAAATCCTGTGAAACTGCCCGGTCATCCGGCGGATCATTTCCTCCGCAGTCGTTTCCGGCCGGATAAAATAGGTATCCGGATAAAGGTAGCCCTCAAGGCTCGCTTTGTCAACCCCGAGTGTTGCGGCAAAGGCTGTGTCATTGGCCAGTGTCACGAATGCAACGGAGTCTATGGCGCTCTGTGAGGCCAGCGCCTGCGCCGTCTCGGCGATAGTTAGACCCTCGATTACAGTGACATGGATATCGGGCTGATGGGGTGGGATACGGGTCAGCAAACGAGCTACGCTCATCGCCGAAAGTCCCGGTTCCACGATATGCACACCGGCCTTGAAATCGTCCGAACGCCCGGTGATCCGCGAATAGAAACGGAAAAACCGGGCGTTTTTAATGATACCATCGTGTTCGAGCATTTCGGCTATGAGACCCGCACTCATGCCGTGGTCGATCGTGACTGTCGCAGTCCCGTTACGTTCGGGAGCGTCGTTGAGCGCGGTCAGCATGATCATCACGGCTGCAATTGCGAGCAGGAGAGCCCCTGCGGAACAATATGCCAGAATTCTGAGTTTGCCTGTCATGGGAGTGTTTTCATGTATTCCTGGAGCATGAGTGTTGCGGCGATACGGTCGATATCTTCCTTGTTGCCTTTTGTTTTGACACCCATTTCCTGCATGACACGCTGTGCCTGCATGCTTGTCATGCGCTCATCCCATAGCACGACCGGCAGGCCGCAGTCATTTTCGAGTTTTGCGGCAAAAGCGCGGACTTTTTCGCTTTTTTCGCTTTCCGTGCCGTTCATGTTCAAGGGAAGGCCGATGACAATTTTTTCGATCGCACGGTTTTTGACAATCTCTGCGATCCGTCCGGCAAGCTCTTCCTCGCCTTTCAGCACGATGGTGTCGAGCCCGTGTGCGCTGATCCCGAGATCATCCGAGACAGCGACTCCGGTCCGTTTTTCGCCGTAGTCTATAGCAAGCAGTTTCATTCTGTTTCCTCAGTGTGTTCATTGCAGAAATATTTTGCCGCTGCCCGTCAGCAGCTGTTCCGGTCGTTTCGTACCTTTTAGCGGCAACGGCATGGCTGAAATATCAATCGTTCCCGTCACGTTTCGCAAGGGCGTCCCGGAGCGCTTCCTTATGTGTCCTGAACGCCAGTTCGGGCATGTCATCGAGTGTGAACCAGCCGACATCCCCGGCATCATCACCCGCGACTGCCTCACCCGTAAAATCGAGCACGGTGTAAGCGAGGACAAGCACATGACGGCAGTTATCGTTCATGCTGTCAAAAGCGCCGATCAGGTCCATTTTTTTCGCAACAAGCGCGGTCTCTTCCTGCAGCTCACGCGCGCCGCCCTCCTCGGGGCTTTCTCCCCATTCGAGGAAACCGCCGGGAAGGCACCAGTGGCCTTTTTTCGGCTCGATATTGCGGAGTGTGAGCAAGAGACGGCCCTGACCATCGAAAACGACAAGCGCGATAGCAGGTATAGGATTGATATAGATGACATTCCCGCAGGAATCGCAGACCGGGCGTACCCGCCCCTCGGCCTCTTTCAGTGTCACCGTTTCGCCGCAGAGCGGGCAGAAATTGAATGTCGGGAGATGTGCTTTCATACCTCCTAATATAACACTATTGGCGGGGAAAGGGTGAGTGGTAAAAAAGAATTGTGGGAAAGGGGCTTTGGCCGCGCATTCTCCGGTGCGGGCATCGGATTTTACTTTCGATTAAATGAACGTGATAATCGTATCAGGGTAAAATATAACTTGACAAATACATGTGTTTTAATGTGTTTATTACTATGCGAATAGTGGAATTGCTGATATGTTTCTCAGTCCGGGAGGTGCATGATGAAGCGATGTCTTAAATCTGTTTTGACTCTGTTTTTGCTGACCTTTGCGGTTATAGTCCATCCCATATTTGCCGATAGTTTATCTTCATTTTCAGGAACTGTTATTGTTTATGTTGATCCAGATGTAGTTTATTCCGATTTGTATCAACCTTATTTTCGCATACCGAATGCTTACGTTGAAGCAACATCGAGAATTACCGGTGAAACCTATTCGACGTATACTGATACTTTGGGGAATTTTGAGCTTACATTGCCGCAATCGGTCCATTCTTCCAATGTGGGAGATGTTGAGCCGTGTAGTTTTTCTCTGCATCAAAACTTTCCGAATCCGTTCAATCCAGAGACAACACTATCTTTTGATCTGCACGATGCCGTAGATGTATCGCTGAAGGTATATAACATCAATGGCCAGTTGATATCTACGCTTGTCGATGAATACCTTTCGGCGGGGACGCATTTCCGCCAGTGGGGCGGCACCGATGACAATGGAAATGGTGTCGCGAGCGGCGTTTATTTTTATCGCCTTAACGCAGGCAAATGGTCGGAAACGAAAAAAATGCTTCTGATTGACGGGCATCAGAATAGTAATAGTATTTCTTTCTGCTCATCGATTGTTTCAAAAAAAGAAACAGAATCAAAACCTGTGTACGATATGGTTATAAAAAAAGATGGGTATGAAGAAAAACATACTTCTTTTACTGTACCAGATGAAAATCAAAATGACATTATTAGGCTTTATCGAATGAACCAGCTTGATTATTTTCCGCTCTCTGTCGGGAATAGCTGGACATTTGCCTTGGAGGGCAGTGATGACGAGACCGACCAGCAGACATTCTCAATTATCGGTCAGAAAACTTTTGATGGTGAAGAGTATTATCTTTTTGACTCATTTCCGTTGTTTATTTATCCCCGCTTTCCGCCGCATGTTTATCCCGAGGAAACACTTGTTAGAAAAGGTGGAGCGGGAGCGTTCCGAATCTGGGAAGGAACGACCGAGGTCGTTGTTTATATGTTTTCGCTGACGTTTCCGTCAAGCGAGGCAATACGCTTGCGAATAATAGATTTGGATCCTTGTAATTTCTATATTAATCCGGAACTTAGAACAACACTTGACAGTACGGAAGAAACAGTCCTCAATTATTATCCTTGTTATATGTTCTGCACAAGTTCAATGTGGCCAAGAGTAACAAGCGCGGATGTCACATTCTGGTTTGCACCTGGTATTGGCCCGATAAAGGTTGCTACATTGGCTTCGTATCTTAGAAATTATTATTTGAAAAAAGCCCACATCAACGGAGTGGATTACACCTTTTAAGGAGGATTGTGAGCCGGCCTCTTTAACGGAAAGTTTCTACGAAGTTAACTCCGGGTGGTTCATTAACAATGTCCCGCTCACGGGAGAACGGGACATCGCTATATATCATTACACGAGACTCCGAAGATTAAAACTTAAAAATCAGCCGAGCATGCTCTTGTCGATCCAATCTTTTTCCGCCGGAGGAGCGGCCCAGTCCACGGGGACAGTGCCGACCTTGACCGGCGCGCCGCCGCGTTCAAGGTGGGAATAGAAACCGGTGAGGAATATCTCGGTCTTTTTCCTGATCGTGTCAAGGTCCTGGAACGGCTGGCCCTCGAATGTCCTCTGCATCTCGATAATCTGGTTCGCCTGGTTGAACAGGAGCTCATCGCGCCAGTTCGGCGTGAACATCCGCTCCGTGCGGAGGTTTTCGTCCTTGCCCATGATCGTGATCGAGTAGAAATCCCTGCTCGGTGTGCCCTGTATGGCGCAGGGGAACGCTGACTGATCCTCCCAGCCCTTGAAAATGTAGGTTTCCTGAATGTAGTTATTGCGCATGATATCGTCGGTCAGAAGTGCCACCTGCTCGACCTCGTAACCGAAAATCCTGAGCATGGTGAACTGCATATGGAAATGCATCGGGTAGTCTTTCGCCCAGACTGTACCGTAAGCGCCGTTGATGCCGCCAAGTTTCATCATGCGCTCTTTGAACGGCTCGATCTCGTAGAAATGCTCGCCCATGTCGCTGGTCATAAGCGGCGTGTTGTATTTCGCGCTGGCCTCAAGCATCGTGTCCGCGTCCTTGAGCGAATAGGCGAACGGACGGCTGAGATACATTGGAATGCCTGCCTCGAGGTAGGGCATTGCGAGTTTGTGATGCCAGGGAACTTCATAGATGCCTGCCTGAATGAGCGCGTCCACCTTGCCGACCATGCCGTCGTACTTGTCGACAACCTCGATGCCTAAAGGCTCGGCGAACTTGCGGGCGGCCTCCTTGTCCCTGTCCCAGACATGGGTGATCTCCATGTTCAGGAACGGGGTGCCGAAATTCGGCCTTCGGGCGCTCTCGGGTTTCTCTGCCGTGGGCATTATAATATCTGCCCAGGAATAGCTCATGAAAGAGCCGCGCCCGACACCGATGACTCCGACTTTGATCTTTTTCCCCGGAGTTCCGGATTTTTCCGCCGCGCTGCCTGTGCCCGTAAAGAACATTGCCGCCCCTGCGGCACCTCCTGCCGTGAGAAAATTCCTCCTGCCGCCGTTAGCATCTGACATCTGTCACCTCGTTTTGAATGTATACGTACCGTATCGTTAAAGGCGCTTCCGTTAATTCCATTTTTGACAGCGGTCGTTTCTTTCAGCGCCTGACCCGTTCGTGGGGTGCGGCCTGTCTTCTTGACTGGCTGTCACTGCCATTGCCTTGTCAGAACGCAAAAATATCACGCATGTCTAAGCGGATTATAAGAGATACCCTTGAAGAGAACTGATTATAGGACACTTCTGCCGATCATCGGTTCCGTTTCAGCGTATAGGCGGCGCCTTTTACATTCGTTCGGATTTTATAGACCTTATCGTTACAGTTGATATAGAGTGTCCTGCCGTCCTCGTCGCCGAAACAGCAGTTCACTGGCATGAGCGGAAAATGGATATAGCCGATAAAATTCCCCGAGGGCGCGAAAATCTGCAGGCCGAGGATGGAGGTGATATAGACATTGCCCTTGTCGTCGACAGTCATGCCGTCCACCTGTGGATTGATCGATTCCTGGTCGAGTATTTCCGGTGTAAGCCTGATTCTGCCGAATTTCCGGTAATTGGTCACTGAGCCGTCAGGCTGTATATCCCCCGCCATCATAAAATTCTCCGGTGTGCTGTTGACATAGAGCATTTTGCAGTCGGGCGAGAGAATGAGGCCGTTGGGTTTCGCCAGAACGCCGGGCTCCATCACCCTGATTACCTCGCCGTCGGGACGTCGGTAAAATATCGAACGTCCCGGCTGGTAATGGGGTTTCGGTACGATCTGCGGATCGCTGAAATAGATGCCGCCCTTGTCATCCACGGCAAGATCGTTGGGGCCGTCGAATGGCGTGCCGTCCCAGCTGTCTGCCAGTGTCCTGAGTATTTCTCCGCCGGTGCTCATTTCGACTATCCTGCGGCCGTACATGTCGCAGACAGCAAGATTGCCGTTGCCGAGCGGGAATGTGCCGTTGAGCTCCAGCCCGGTATTGACATAACGGTAGGTGCCGTAGGGATCCATCGCCACCAGCGCGCTTTTTTCGGGGAAACCTTTCCAACCGGCATCGTAGGCCATGTTGGAAAAATAAAGCCTGCCGTCGATCCACGAGGGCCCCTCGGTGTAGCAGAGTCCCGGACCGGACACCGCGCCGTCCGCGACAAGTTCGATCGTTTCACCTTCCGGTATGAGCTCGTGGAATTTTGCAAGTTGCGCGGCCATTTTTTTAACGTATTCCGGGCAGACTGGTGCGATAATGTCGAGAACATCACAGCCTTTGCCGCCGGTGGCCTCGCGGTGTGCCATGCCTTCGGGAATATGAATCATTGTGGACTGGGGCATGTCATGGCTGGCCTTGCCTGCTGTCTGCCGCAAATCCCCGCGTGTCACGATACGGATTCGTTCCGGTGACATGCTGTTTTCCGCGAATTCACCGTTCGGGTCAATACGACCGAAACTGAGCTGGATATGCCTGCCGTTGATCAGCCGCGACCAGATACCGTCGGCAATTCCGGTGAACTGGACATCGTAAAGATCGTTGACAGCACCGGGCGTGACAGAGGGCTCAGCCGGGAGCGGGACATCAGCAGCGGGAGAGGGCAGATCGGCGACACCCGCTTTTTCGATGAGGTCGCGGCGCGGCGGCGAATAGAATTCATAGACGACAGCAGACTCGGATTTCGTGAAGAAAGCGTGTTCAGTGCCTTTTTCGAGAAGCATGAAATCATGTTTTCCACGATGTCCCGAGACCGGTGTCATACGTTCGTATCCGCGGGAATTCATGGTGACATATCCGCCGTTCCAGTACTGCTCTATCCGGCCCTCCATGACAAGTGTTATACACTCCGAGCCGAGCCGTTCAAACGGGAATACCGAGCCCGGATTCACTGTCATGCGGTTGATCATGACATGCTTGTTCCAGGCGATTCTGCCGCTGATTCCCGGTGCGATCTCGATTTCGGGCAGGTGGTCCAGTCGGCACGGAACAGCGGGATGGAGTTGGGTGCCGATGTCACTTTCAGCCGCTTCTGCGCCTAGCGCTGGGGGCAGGGTGGTCGCGGTCAGCAGAATGAAGGCGACAAAGACCACCATTTTTGACGTTCTACGGGGATGTTTTTTTCTGTCGAACATAGCTGATTTCCTCTGGTTGCAGGGGAAACTGCTGTTTTTGCGATTAAATATCGTCGAGCGGATAAATAGGCCGCGTGAGCCGTTTCCACTCGAAAGTCGTGAGGTCGGGCGAGGAATAGCCCGGTGTTGCGCTCATGATATAGTTGTAAACGTCCGCCGTATACTGGGGACGGAACGCGAAACCGCCCTTACAGACAGTCATGCGGAATTTTTCGGGCGCGATTCCCATTGCGCGGACATTGGTCTGGTCGTTGGGGCCGATGCGTTTCGTGTTGAGCAGGATGGCGACACCCTTGACATCGATCCGGGCTGCTTTGTGCCATCGGTCACCCTCTTTCGACACCGCGCCGACTGTGCCGGTCACTGTCTCCGGCGGGCCGTACATGGGATCGGATCTTCCTCCGATATCGACAGTCACTTTTGCTCCCACACCGGCATTGATCGCCTTGAGAGCCGACTCCTCATCGTAAATCTGCACGAACGCCGAGTCCACGTTCTGGCGGAGTATTTCGCGCAGAAGGTGGGTGCCGTCACCCGCGCCACCCGCTCCTATGTTGTCGCCGCCGTCAGCAATCGCCACCGGCTTGTCCGATTTCATGGCGAGTCTGATCGTATCGGCTGGTCCGGGCAGGTCGATCCAGTAGTCCTTGCGGTAGGAGAACATCAGCTCGCCGAGCTCGTCCGCCAGTTTCTGTGCCAGTTCTCGGTCACGGTCAACGGTCACCATGACACCCGCGCCCTGTGTGGGTATATCCTGCTGCATGAAACCGTGGGCCGGACAGCAGGTCAGCACGCCCGGCATGGTGCGCTGCATCCTTTTGGCCTCGTCATAGACATGCTTGATCGGCATATCGGCGGTGACAACATTGAGTGGCGGCCCGATCATGAGCGGGATATGCTTGAGCGCGATAACCGGCTTGATTTTGCCCTGGAGCGCCGCCATCATCATGCTGCCCGCCTCGTAGCCGGTCTCGAACGCGTCGATATGCGGGTAAGTGCGGTAGATGCTGACAGCATCGGCGTTCGCGGCCATTTTTTCAGTGAGCGTGCTGTGAAGGTCGAGAGTAAACACGATGGGGATATCCGGGCCGACTTTCCGCCTGATCAGTTCCAGCGTGTCGCCCTCGAGATCATCGTGATCAATTGTCGTTCCGGCGCCGTGCATGTGGAGATATACCGCGTCCACCTCGTGCTTGTCCAGCGTATCGAGCATCACACCGGTCACATAATCGAACACCTCCCCGGTCATGATACGGTGGTTACCACCCGCCGCGATCGAGCCGATCAGTTCCACATCGTACATGTCCATGACATCGAGGAAACCGTCCCGCGAGGTGCCGATAGTTCCATGCACCATGCCGCCGGGATGGAGGATATCATCACCGTAACGGGCGCTTTTCTTGACATCATCGAGCGTGCGTTGTTCGTTGATGAACGTGTTGGTCTCGTCGGAGAAACTGCCGACCATGATGCGTTTTTTGCCGCTGCTCACCGCGGGAGACTGCTGTGTACAGCCGCTGAATATACCCATTGCTGTCGCTGTTCCCGCGGCCTTGATGAACTGACGGCGTTTATATGCCTTTTTCATGGACCTAACCTCATTTCATTAGCGTAATGAAGCGGATTTTTATGAAAACGGAAAATTCCCGGTAATCGAAAAAATTCAATCAGAGAATCGGGTGATCTCAGTATTTCAGGACAAAGTCGCGGAGCATCTTTGTACGGTTAACCGGCATAAAGTTTTCAGAAACACAAAGGGTCTGCCGACCCTTTGCCGGAAGAGGTTCGAAGAGACCGGGCAAATACCGGGTTTCTCCGAAATCATAAGCTCTTTTACGGCGTTACAGTATCCCGTACTTTTTGAATGTATCGACTACACCGGCGCCGTCGCGGAGTTCCTTGCGGACCGTGCTTTCACCCTTGACTTTCTCCCATGCTTTGGCGATGACCTCATCGACCATTTCCTGCGGAATAACAACGACACCGTCCACATCACCGAAAACGAGATCGCCGGGTACGACCCTGATGCCGCCGCACTCCACCGGCACATCGCATTCTTTGGCGTCCATGCGTCCCAGCGAGTCATAGGGCGAGAGCCCCCGGCAGAAAGTCGGGAAACCGAGCTCCATGATCTCGTTGTAATCGCGCGCACCGCCGTCGATGATAACACCGTTCATTTTCCTGCCCACCGCGGCGTTGGTCAAAAGGCCGCCCCAGAATGCGGTCAGCTGGGATGCGTTGCACTGGGCGATGATCAGGTGTCCTTCGTTGGCGCTGTCGAGCAGTTCCATTTCCATCTGGAACGGGTGTTCAGGGACCTCGGTGACCGTTTCGCAGTAGATAGTCAGTGCCTCGCCCCAGCAACGCATTTTCGGATCGAGCGCCTTTATCGACGGGTCCATGCACTGCACTCTCACATTCATGGCATCCATGACATCCTGGAACACCGCGCTGAAACAGCGGTTGAGCTTGTCGTTGTATTTCAGGTAGCGCGATTTAGGTTTCCTCGGTATGTCGTTGCTCGATGTGGCGATTGCATGTGCTTTTCTGCGGGAAAGAACAGAAGTGCCGAGACCTGCCACTGCCGTGCCGCTCCTGCCAAGAAATTTTCTTCTGCTGATTCCTCTCAAATTCTGCATCAATTCCTCCCTCGTCAATATTTGTAGTTTATTGTATTCCTATCTTGGTCTTATCTAATTATACTTTGCCTTGACACTATGGCAAGCCATATTATTAAAGGTCGCCTTTCTGAATGGGAGAATTCCTCGGCGTTTGCTCCGGGGTAATTCATTTTTCCGGCGAAAGTATATTTCAGCACCTGACCACGTTCATGGAAGGTTGGCTTGTATTGGTGGCAAGCTGTCACCTCCATTGTCCTGTCGGGATACCGAAAGATCGCTTGTATCTCAATGACGATTTTCACAGTTACCCTGCAAATAACGGATGCACATTTCAAGGGAGGTTTTCGATATGCTGCGTTTCATTCTTTCTGCGGTTTTTCTCGTCAACACGGTTCTGCTCGGCACTGTTCCCTGCTCGGCCCAGGAGATGGTCAAAAAATTCGCACGGCCGGGGCCGCGGCCGAAACTGTATTATTCCGGTGCATTGGTGGGCAAGACCTACTATGTGGCGGGGACAGGCGACGGCGCACAGAAAATGGCGAACGAGAGCTATTACGACAAGACCATGCGCTGTTTCTCGAGTATTAAGCGCTCTCTCGACATGAACGGCCTTGATATGGAGAACATCGTGCAGGCATGGGTGATGCTCGAGGACCCGTCGGGTGTCGGTGACATGACCAGGGCCTGGAAGGAGACGTTCCCGGAGAATTCACCGGCACGGACAACATTCTATGTCGCCAATATTCCCGGCCCCTCGCAGATGGAGATCACCGCAATCGCCTATACCGATCTCGGCGAGCGGAAAATAATCGGCCCGGCTGGAATGACCTACAGCCTCGGCGTGCTTACCGGAGAAACACTCTACGTTTCCGGCAGGGGAAGCGCCATTCCGGGTGGTGGTCAGCATGAGACATTCGAGGAACAGGCCCGTCAGGCCATGCAAAACATGCAGCACGCCCTTAATGAGGCCGGGCTTGGTTACGGGCACGTGGTCTGGAGCAATATCTATCTCGACAGCTACGAGAATCTCGGCATTTTCAACAAGGTTTACAGCGAGTTCTTCGAATTCGGCAACGAACCGGCGCGAGTGACTGTAATCTGTGAGGGCATCCCCGGAGGCAACCACGTGGAGGTCACCTGTATCGCTACGACCGACCTTGCCGGACGTAAACTTGTCCGTCCCGCGAGCATGAAATACGGCCCCGAGGGCAGCGCCATGACCGCCAGCCCCGGCGTCTGGTCAGGCAATACACTCTATCTTTCCGGCATGAGCGGTTTCACCTCCGTGGAGGGGATCACGACTGTCGGACTCGATGTTCAGTTCGAGCAGATGATGCGGAACCATCTCGACACTATTGAGGCGGCCGGTCTCAGTTTCGCCGATATCGTCTCTGGCAATATCTATTTAAGGAATATCAATGACTACGGGCCCATGAATGAGCTCTATCCCGGCTGGTTCGAGGTGGCAGGCCCCGGTGTCAGGACATGTTTTCAGCCCAACCACGGCGTGGAAAAGAACGATGTCAGGATACAGTCGTCCTTCATTCTTGCGGGTGAGCGGGTAAAAAAATAGTCGATCAGAATTTCAAATTAACCCGGAAAAAAGCGCCGAGGAATTTTGATTCATTATCTTTTCATTCCAGTGATCTCAAAAACGCAGCGTCAGGCGACGCAACGCCTGACAGCGGTTGAAACGGCACACCCGTTGCAGAAATGTAAAGGGGCCACCGCCCCCTTTCGGAGGGGCCGGGGAACCATAAAGCGATGGTTCCCCGATGGCTGATAACAGGGCAGCCGAAAGGCAGGACAGCGTTTTTTATCATATTCATCACGTTTATCAGGAGCGCACATGACACGCAGAGACCTTCTCAGAACACTCACCCTTTCACTCGCCGGAGCGGCCACAATGAATGAAAACGCACAGGCTTCCACCGGAAGCGGCAATCCGCTCGGTCTCGACTATCTCGTGAAAGTCCGCGAGCGTTTCGAGAAGATTAAAGAGACCCAGTCGGAAGAGCTTCTCGAGGCCTCCTACCGTATTGCCCGCACGATCACTGATGGCGGCAACTGCTACATGGACTGGGTGATGGGCCACCGCAATGATTACGATATCTGGAGCGGCCGTCCGGGTAATCCGGCGATCATGCAGTATCCCGTGCCGGAAAATGTTCGCGGGGGCGATCTTGTGCTTACCGACTGTGTCCGTCCCGATTACGAGAAAATGCACGAAAACGGCGTCTTTTTTATCAGTGGCCCGCGGACATGGAGCGGTAACTGTATCGGTGCCGAGAACCTTCTGCCCGATGTGCGGAAACTTCTTCTCAAGCCATTCGCCGACCTCTGGATCGAGAACTTCGCCACCGCCTACGGGGCGATCATCCACATTCCCGGCGAGATCGCGCCGATCGGTGCTGTTGCCGGTGCGGTGGGCATGATGACCTACTGGATGATGATGTCGGATACCGCCCGCATTCTTACTGCAGACGGCCACAAGTTTGCGGTTGATGGCGACGATCCCGAGCCTGTGATTGCGGGAAGTGCCGTGAACATGAACAGCCCGCTCGGTGAACGCTATTACCGTGTTATGATGGAGCAGCACGCGAAAATCGACCGCGAGTTCGACAATATTAACAAGGCGGCGAACCTTGCCGCCGATGCGGCGCTCAGGCGTGGACGGGTTTATGTCTACAGCCGTCATGTCAACAATCTCTGCGCCGAGGGGACGGTCAGGCGCGGCGGTCTTGGCCTGATTTTCGGCGTTTACGGGCCGCCGGATGATCTCAAGCTCATGGACGATCCCCTTCAGCTCGGCGCAATGGATCTCACGTTCCACCCGACTGACAAGGATATTGTGATCATGGGAATCGCAAAGCCTGATGATCCCGGGGATCTTGCCGCACTCGATATTTTCCGTAAAGCCGGTATGCCGGTGGTGGCAATCGGCCCCTCGAAAAAGAACGGCGCTGTGCCTACGGGACGTTCCGTTCCCGCCGAGGCAGATATCCATATGGGCGGCATGAGCGACAGCTACGGGCTCTTTTCCCTGCCGGGCATCGACAAAAAGATCGCGCCGACCTCCGGTTTTATCGCCAACCAGGTGTTCTGGAGCCTTAACTGCCAGATCGCGGATGTCATTATTCAGAAAACCGGTAACGCGCCCGGTATCTATCTCAGCGGCGCATTCAAGGGCGGTATGGAGCGTCTCGACGAGGTCAAGCGCCTGTTCCGTGAGCGCGGGTACTGATCGGGCTTGATAAAAGCTGATTGCCATCATGTTGTAAATGAAACAGATATGGCCGGGCGGGCGGCTGATTATCCCGAAAAGACTTCCCCTTGTGTCATGTTTTACGTATATTGCAAACAGGTGGTATTATGATATCTTTTGTTGTACACGGCTGCATTTTTATCGCCTGTCCTGTCAGTACGACAGCGGCCAGGTGTGAAAGGCGGCCAGAATAGAACAATCGGGGGTTCCACCCCTTGGGAGGTGTTATGCGAATCCGTCTCGGAATGCTGGGATTACTACTGGCGCTCTTTACCTGTTCATCGATTGCGTTTGGCGCCGCCGATGTCAAGCTTGATGATGACAAGACATATACTGTATCAGGCTCGTTGACAGGACCCATGCGGGAACATCTCAACGGCGTGACTGTACGGCTTCGCGGCGGCACTATTGACGAAAGCACCGAAACGATGGGGTCGGGCGAGTATTCATTCCGTGACATTCCCGAGGGGACATATACGGTCACTCCGAAACTCGAGGGCCATTATTTCGAGCCCGGCAGCCGCGATGTCACGGTGAACGATATGGATGTGACTGTCGGTGATTTCGAGGCCTCCCACGGTGACGGCACGTTTTATGACATTACGATCCTTGTTGTCGACAAGGACAGCAATCCCATGCAGGATGTCGAGGTTTCGCTTACCGGTGTTGGTGTCGACAAGAACGACCTGAGCTACAAGGACGGCACCGTGACATTCGAGGATCTGGCTAACACCCTGACCTATGAAGTCAGTGTTTCCCTCGATGAATGGACATTCGAGCCGAACGAGCTGACTGTCACCATCGACGGCCGTGATGTGATGACCGATCCGATTGTCGGCACTCGCGATATCGAGTGCTATATGGTTTCGGGCCGTCTGGTCGATGCTGATGGCAACGGGATCGACGGTGTCGAGCTTGAACTGAAATGTGTCTCATGCAGTGATGAGTTCGAGGCCACGAGCGGCCCTGACGGTTCATTCGAGTTCAGTGAGGTTCCCGAGAACGATTATATCGTGGTTCCCTATCACGCCGACTACACGTTCGAGCCGGAGGCGGTCGAACTGACCATCAATCGCGCGGACTTCACGGTGGATGATATTGTCGGAACAAAAAAATGACCGGTGACTGCCGGAAATCATAGAGAAAATGAAACGGACGGTGTGAAGTGCACCGTCCGTTTTTTATTAATATAGCTGAATTTTCACAGGTTGTTTGCCGAGTTTATTCCGGCTGTCCCTCCCAGACCCTCTTGATCAATGTCAGCGAGGCGTTGACACAGGTTTCTTCCGCTTTCGGGCTGAACTTGCAGCCATCGACCTCGTAATCGCCCTCGATGAATTCCGCCTCTGAGGGCAGATAGCCGCCGTAGCCGTTGGCAAGGCCGATAACATAGGTCTTCGTGAACGGCGACTCATCCTTAATCCTGAGGCCGATTTCCGCGAAAATCTCACCGGGAAGCCCCACGAAAACAGTATTGCCGATCCTGATCGCCTGTTGTTCGAGCTCGATTGTGCCGCCGTGCACTTTCTCGCTGTAGAACTTTCGGGCCGTTCTCAGGCGCTGCCCGGTCTGGAACACCTCCATGCGGACACGGTCGAGAATACGGGTGCCGTCCAACTCGGTCCTGTCTTCGAGATTCGCGAGCATCTGCTCGGCGTTGTAGGCGTCCCGCTCGGCCTCTTTCAGCGAAACGGGGAATTTTTCACGGAGCGGATAGTTGAAAATATCTTGTGCGCAGTCGACTGTTATTTCGCTTGATTTGATGATATTCGGCAGGGTTTCGAGCACTGCCGTTGCCATCTGATGGCCCTTGTGTTCGATATACTCGTATGAGCGCACCGGCATGTCCACGCCGACAGCGGACAACTCGGCGGAATAGCCGACATTGATATTCCCCTGCGCGCCCTGGAGATAGGCGACGACAACCTCCTCGCCGAGCTTTTTCTTTATACCCTGGATAGCGTAATAGGGCCAGTCCTCCGAATAGAGTGTATTGCGCCAGTCAAGTGAGGAAGGATGACAGCCGTAATTGAACACGACACCGAGGAGTTTTCCCATTGTGTCCTCGAATGTGATGACACCGACCTCTGGATCGGGATGAAGGCCGCCATAGAGAAGACGCCGGCGGTTCCTCCCAAGCTCCATGACTTTGCCGGAACCTGTTCCTATGCGGGCGAAGGTTCTCTTTGTCCATGCGTCGACAGCGCTGGCAACAGACTCCGTGACAACGAATGACTGGTATTCCGATCCTGCCTTGTCGATGTTCGGTCCGGCATGAGTGTGGGTGACCGTGACAAGAATGTTATTGACTGGGATGCCTGTTTTTTCGCAGATACCCTCGCGAATCTCTTCCGCAAGCTCCCTGCCGATACCGCAGAGCGATATCGAGACGATCGCGACCGCGCTTTTCCGGGTATCCTCAATGACAAAACTGCGGACATAAAGATCGTCATGCGTGCCGCTAGCCACCTGGCTTCGGGCAAATCCCCGCATCTGGAGCATGGCTTTGGGCGTGATCACCCGTTCGGCGATCCCCGCCTTGACCGTGGGGGTCTCGGGCGCCGCGCAGGAAAGGCAGAAAACGAGCAGTAGCAGTACGGTGATGATGAGCGCTATATTCGGTTGATACCGTATGATAGACCTGTCCATTCCGTTGGTTCCTGCCATTGTTATCTCCATCCTCGGGTGTAAGACACGCGTGTGGTCGGCTGACCCTCAGTGTGTCGTGTCTCAACTTGCGATTACATGTCAGCCATCAGGGCCGCGTAAGTTCTGGCTGCTTTCGGAAGCTGTGCGACTTCGACCCACTCATCCTCGGTATGTGCCTGCTCGATCGATCCCGGGCCGCAGATGATGGCGGGAATGCCCATTTCGATCAGCACCATGGCGATGGTGATCGCCGGACATGCTGTGATTTTCGCGGGCTCGCCGGTTGTTGCGGCGACTGCGTTCGCCACACGCTGAGTGAGATCGTGGTCGGCGGCGATAGCCTCGGCCTTGAGCTTGAACGGTGTGGGTGGACGCCAGCCCTCGGGAGGCGGGCACTCGCTGACCTGGAGCCCTTCCTCGCGGTTGAGACGTTCCATAAGCTCGTCCACCTGTTTCTGCACCAGTTCGGGCGGTGTTTCCGGGATAAGGCGTGAATCGACACTGGCAACACAGTGGTCGGGCACAGCCGAGAGGTAGAGTCCGCCCTGGATGCGTTCGAAATTGACCGTACACTTGCCGAACCACTCGTTCTCGACTGTAAGATAGGGCAGTTTGAGGTATTCGCTGATGAAACGGCACATGTTGTGGACAGCGTTGATACCGAGATGGGCAAGTCCGGAATGCGCCGAACGGCCTTTTGTCTCGAACGAGGTCACGAATGCGCCGCGGTTGCCGAGCTGGACCTCCAGCAGTGTCGGTTCGCAGGAAATCAGCCCCTCATAACCGTCGAATTTGCCCTCACGCTGAGCCCAGTAATAACCATTGCCCGCCGCGAACTCCTCTTCGATATCGCTGTAGAATGTGATGCCGCCTTTGGGTGTGACACCGGCGCGGACCATAGCCTTGAGGGCGCACATCACGCCCGCGATGCCGCCTTTCATGTCGCAGGTGCCGCGGCCGTACATCTTGCCGTCCCTGATCTCTGCGGCATAAGGGTCGACAATCATACCGTCCACCGGTTTGATATCCTGATGACCGTTGAACATGAAACGCCCCGGTCCCTCGGTGGCACCGTAGTCGGCGAAAAAGTTGGCGCGGCCGTCTCCCGTGGGATAGATGCGCATGGGGATGCCGAGGTCCTTAAACCATTTCTCCATGTAATTCACCATGCCTATACCCTCGTGGGCGGTGATCGAAGGAATGCCCACCATTTCTGCGGTCAGTTGGACGACCTCATCGTCATCGATTAAGCTTACTACCTTGTCAATATCTGCCATTATACAACCCCTTTAAAAGTATATAGGAAGTGATTCCGGCGGGAAAACCCGGCATTCCCCGGTTTTCCCGCACCCTTTCCCGGGAAGCGGCAATCGCCGCATTTTGTTTCTGTTGGTATTCTGCCTCTGTTCCGCGAAAGGATGTTTCACGACCTTTCGCTATGCCTGCAAGATCACAGTCTATCTATTCTTCGGCGCCGTGCAAAACAAAGTTACTCATCTGCACAAGTAAGTTCACCCATCTCGAAAAAATGAAAAAACGGCCCCTGACACCTACATTTCCGCCATGAGCGCCGTGTAGATTCGCGCCGCTTTCGGAAGCTGTGCGACCTCGACCCACTCGTCCTCGGTATGCGCTTGCTCGATCGATCCCGGACCGCAAATGAGCGAGGGCAGGTTGCGCCTGATCATGACACCGGCAAATGTGGCCCCCGGCAGTGCCGAGAGTTTCGGTTCCTCGCCCGAGCCCTTGCGGTAGGCATCTATCATCCTGAGTGTCAGTGGATGGTCGGGCTCGATGGCCGCGGCCTCCTGATACCCGCGCCGTGGACGCCAGTCTGAGGGAGGATCGACCTCGCGGACATGGATGCCCTCCTCTTTTTCGAGACGGCTTATGAGCGCGGCGACCTGCTCGAGCACATCCTCGGGCGGTGTTTCGGGGATCAGGCGCGAGTCGAGGCAGATGATGCAGCGGTCGGGCACTGTGGCGGAAAGCCACGCTCCGGCCTCGATCTTCTCGAAATTGATGGTAGGTTCGCCGAAATAGGGGCTGCGCTCTTTGCTGTAAGGCAGTTCCAGATATTCCGATACGAAGCGCGCGGCATGATGAATGGCGTTTCTGCCCAGATGGGCGACACCTGAATGTGCTTTTTTGCCGCTCACCTCGAACGCGGTTGTATAACCGCCCTTATTGCCGATATGGATTTCCATTTTTGTCGGCTCGCCGGAGATCAGCGCCTCGTAATTGTCAAACATGCCCTGCTCGACAAAAGTCATGAAACTGTCCGGGCCGGAGTATTCCTCCTCGATGTCGCTGTAGAACGTGATGCCGCCTTTCGGCGTGACTCCGCCGCGGACAAGGGCTTTGAACGCGCAGAGGAATCCCGCGATAGCGCCTTTCATGTCACATGCGCCGCGGCCATACATTCTGCCGTCAATGATCTCGGCTGCGAAAGGATCCACGGTCATGCCCTCGACCGGTTTTGTGTCTTGATGGCCGTTGAACAGGAAACGTCCCGGGCCCTCGGTCGCGCCGAACTCGGCGAAAAAATGCCCGCGGTCGCCGGAACAGGGTATATCGCGGTATGGAATACCGAGGTCTTTGAACCAGTTTTTCAGAAAATTGAGCATGCCCGGCCCCTCGTGGTGGGTGATCGAGGGGATACCTACCAGAGTCTGCGCGAGCTGGATGACCTCGTTGTCATCTATGAATTTGAGGAGTGTATCGTGTGTCGCCATTTTTTGCCTTTCTAAGAAAATAGGTA
Source organism: Candidatus Latescibacterota bacterium (assembly GCA_963668435.2). Lineage (GTDB taxonomy): Bacteria > Latescibacterota > Latescibacteria > Latescibacterales > Latescibacteraceae. The sequence goes on along the minus strand of CAXXSC010000006.1, from coordinate 813,303 downwards.
TAATTGTTGAATATGTGAAGGCTTGAAATGGGATACAAGTGAAAAAGGAAGAAAAGACGTCAGGTTAACAGGATTTAATGTTTTGAAAACCTGAAATATTGAGACAAAGGCCAATTCCTGTTCAAAATTCATGATAAAACGGCTTTTCGGCATTTCAACAGAAGATACAGATGGCACTCGATCCCACTTGCATAAAATATAATAAGAGAATATAATTTGTATATAAGAAAATTTACCTTTCGATATGGTGGGGGTGCGAAGATGCATTGTCGTTTGGCTGTTGTGATTGTTGGTATGTTTTTGAGCAGTTCTGTTTTTGCCGATCTGGCCGTTATTCACGAGTTCGACTGTAACGGGAAACATATAACAGTAACCCGCGCGAATGGTGTCTGGATCGAGGAAAACGGTGAACGTCAAATTCTGTTCGAAAGTCTGGAACTGACATGCGGCGCGTGTGACCGTGAAGGTAATCTCTGGATCGGCGGAAGTATAACGATGAACGATTCAGTGCGCCCCACTCTTTCCCGCTACGACTGGAAGGAGTGGACAACCTGGGAGATTGGTGTATGGGCCAAGTTCATAAATGTTGATGATAATAATGTCGTGTATTGTGGCAACAGCACGAAAACCTATGCCTTTGACGGTGTGACATGGCATATAGACAAAGAGATAGCGAAAACACCGACCAGCAATGCCAAAACAGACGGCAGCACTGAAGCAACTATTCAAAACAGCGCCTATTTCCCTCTCGCGTTGGGTAATACCTGGATATACCAGCGTGAATTCTGGTTGTGGAATTATAAAGTGCCATATCAAGACCGTCTCATTAGAGCCATCATCGAAACCAGAACTGAAGCGGGGAAAACGGAATATGAGTTCCTCGATGGCCGTGTATATATCGTAAATGAAAACGGTATTATTGAGAATTTCAACTTTGAATTGAGGCCCTGCGGTGAAATCGAGTGTGAGGATGGTACATATTACGGAGATCGGTATTACCGAAACGATGAACGGATGACTGTTCCTGCCGGCACGTTTGACGGATACAGGTTCCGTTTCGGCGATCACATACTCACCTGGTATTTTTTCGCACCCTCTGTCGGTCTGGTTAACTGGAATGTAATATCCGATACAAGCGCATGGGAAGAAATCCAGCTCGAATCCGCCATCATCAATGGCGTTGTGATCGGGCCGTCTGTTTCAGTCGAGCCGGACAAAACGCCTGCACCGCTTACCCTTGCCGTGCCGTTCCCCAACCCGTTCAATGCCTCGACCACAATCAGTTTCACCCTGCCGGATGAGGGCGAAACGTCCCTCACGGCCTACTCTATCACCGGTCAGAAAGTCAGAACACTGCTTTCGGGCGAGCTCGCTGCCGGGAATTATACGGTGATCTGGGATGCTGCCGATGATAACGGGCTGACACTTTCCTCGGGCATCTACCTGCTTCGCCTCGAATCGGGCGGGATGACCGCAACGCAACGTCTGGCGTTCGTGAAATGATACAAGCAAGTGAAGAAACAGGGAGGGGAAGATGAAACACATTGTGCTTATCATAGCACTCACCGGAATTCTTCTGCCGGGTCATGCTCTTGCCGAAGACGGATGGACTTTCTATACCACTGAAAACAGCGGGCTGGCCTCGGATTACATTACCTGCATGGCGGCGGACGATCATGGCCGCATGTGGTTCGGGCACGGCGAAGGCAAGGGCGTCTCGGTCTTCGATGGGGAAAACTGGACTGTTATGCAGCCTTACAGCGCGGGCGACCGCTATCAGATCAATGATTTCGCTTTTGCCGGTGACAGTGTGTGGGCAGCGAGCGACTGGGGGCTGTTCTTGTATGAAGGCGGCGTATGGGAAACAGTCTTCGAAGATGTAAATATTACAGCCATTTGTGCTGATCGGAAAGGCGGCGTCTGGATAGGAGGACGTTTGTCGACGCATGATGCAGGACGGGACGCTGTATCCCACTTCGACGGTGAGGGTTGGACCACATGGTATGTGGGAAACGCACCGAATGCGATGGCTGTTGACCGGAATAACAGATTCTGGTTCGTTTATGGATTGACTCTGTACTGTTATGACGGGCATGAATGGGGAAAATATAGCGATATCGAGGCGTTGCAGTATCCTAACGCATGGATCCATGCCATCAGAGAGGATGAGAACGGCGTGATCTGGTTCCTGTCACGGTACGGTGCGGTCATATATGATGGCAACGGCCTGAGAAAAACGAACTTGTATGGAAGCGACATCGCTTTTACTTCCGATTCGGAGATTGTTCTGACCGGCAATACTCCGATACGCTATGATTTTAATGTGCCCGATACCGTGCATGAGCTTCTTGTTCCTTTCTCCAGTGTCAATCTGGGTCATGTGGAGCAAGATAGCGAGGGCTCACTGTGGTTCGAAACAGACCAGGAGGGGCTTGCGAGGTATTCAGGGGATGCAGGGCTCATCACAGCGGATTATTCATATGATTTTAACGTCGAGGCGGAATCAGAAATTGCTTTTCAGCAAAACAATCCATCCCAAAGGCAAATCGGCGGCTGGTTCCCTCTCGCAATGGGAAATACCTGGAAATACCACCGGACATACAAGCCCTTGTTCACGGAAAATACCTATGAGGATACACTGGTGCAGACAATCATCGATGCCCATGATTATGACACTGTTACGGAATATGAATTTCTCGATGGCAGCTGTTATTTCGTTAATGCCAATGGGGATATCACCGAGGCATACAGAGAAAGCGATAGCGGCAGATCCGGACTTGTAATATATGAAGTTCGTCCCTGCGGCGAGATCGATTGCGACAGCAATGGAATCTACAACAGATATCCCACGTATCGTAAAACCGATACAATGTCTTTGTCTGCAGGAACATTCGAGGGCTACTCTTTCAGTTTTGGCGCTATTCACGGCAGCGGTCATTTTCTCGTGCATTCTGTCGGTCTGTCATGCTGGCGTTTGTTCACCGATATACCTGAACAGGAAAGTTTTGAGCTCGAAACCGCATATGTCAACGGGGTAATGATAGGTATTACTGATTCAGTCGAATCCGATCATACGCCCGCACCGCTCACCCTTGCCGCTCCGTTCCCCAATCCGTTTAATGCCTCGACCACGATCCGTTTCACCCTGCCGTATGAGGGCGAAACATCCCTCACGGCCTATTCTGTCACCGGTCAGAAAGTCAGAACACTGCTTTCGGGCGAGCTCGCCGCCGGGAATTATACGGTGATCTGGGATGCCGCCGACGATAACGGGCTGACACTTTCCTCGGGAGTCTACCTTCTTCGCCTCGAATCGGGCGGGATGACCGCGACGCAACGTCTGGCGTTCGTGAAATGAAAATCCGTGTGTAAAAACACCGATCGCTGTATATTATTCAATGTAAAAGTGTTTTCTGTGATCCCACAATGCAGTGAAAGGTCGCACAGCATCCTTTCACATATTGTCTGTACTATGTTCTCAGACAAAAAACGTCTTTGACGCTTTGCCGGAAAGATTACGGGAAGAACTGGCAAATACCACGTTTTCCCGCTCAATATTACTTTTATCTTTCAACTCTGGAATTATCATGTCAAAACCACTGATTTCGATTACAATGGGCGATCCGGCGGGCATCGGGCCGGAGGTCATTCTCAAGACGCTCGTTTCCGCACGGGCGCGGGCAACGGCTAACATGACTGTTGTCGGCTATCCGGAGCCGTTCGAGCGCGACATGAAACTCACCGGGATCGATCTCGCTATAAACGAGATCGAACATCCCGCCGATGCTGTCGATGATCCCGATACGCTGAACCTGCTCATTCCCGGCACGCATAGCGAGTCGGCGCTTGTCTACGGTGCAGTCGACGAGCGCTGCGGAAGGGCCACCGGTCACTGTATAGAGCACTCGGCTCAACTGGCGCTCGACCGCGAGATCGATGCGATTGTCACGGCCCCTATCAACAAGGAATCGCTCAATGCCGCCGGATTTCACTATCCCGGCCACACCGAGTTCTACCAGCATCTCACCGGCGCGGCGGATATCGGTATGATGCTCACCCTCGGCAACTTCCGTGTCATACATGTCACCACTCATGTGGCGATACGTGAGGTGCCAGAACTGGTGAAAAAAGCGCGTATTGTCCGCGTGGCGACACTGATTCACGAGGCGCTTGTCCTCCTCGGCATGGAAAACCCGAAACTCGCGGTCTCCGGTCTCAATCCCCATGCGGGTGAGGCGGGCATGTTCGGCAAAGAGGAGATCGCGGAGATTATCCCGGCAGTCAAAACCCTGAATGACAACGGCATCAATGCTGTCGGGCCGCTGCCGCCGGACACCGTGTTCGCACGTGCCTACTGCGGCGAGTTCGACGCGGTAATCGCCATGTTCCACGACCAGGGGCATATCGCGCTCAAGTTGGCCGGGTTCACGTTCGGCGAGGACTCCCGCGAGATCGGGGGTGTCAATACCACGCTCGGCCTGCCGATCATCAGGAGCTCTGTCGACCACGGTACGGCGTTCGATATCGCCGGAAAAGGTATCGCCAGCCCGCTTTCCATGATCGAGGCGGTTGAGATGGCCGCGGCCCTCGCGAAAGGCAAGAGGATAAGATAGATAAAAAAATATATATGCGGGAAAACCCGTCATTTGCCAGGTCTCCCCGCGCCCCTTTCCGGCAAAGCGTCGGGGACGCTTTATAGTCTTTGTGAAATCTGCCGTCATATTTGCCGCACCGTGCTTCGTCACAGTGCGCTGGCATGCGGGATCACCTGGATAAAAGAAAATACTTGTAGTGCCTTGATGGTTCGGAGTAGAAAAAGTGGAAATGCAGAGTTAAGGCAATATAAAATAGTCATTATGCTAAAATCAATAAATGAGAAAGGAAAATTCATGAAACATTTCCTTACATTCGCAATGGTGTTTCTGACAATAGTATTGGCAGGATGCGGTGGCGCGAAAGCTCCCGATTATTCCGGCCCGGCGGCGGTTATTCCTGTTCCAGCCTCGATGGATATTGGCACCGGAAGTTTCGCGATCACGAAGGGTGCCTCGATTGCAGTCGAAATTGACAGTGAGAAAGCGCGGACTGTGGGTGCCATCCTTGCCGGGAAACTGGAAGGCATGGGTGTCGCTGTGGAAACAGGCGAATCGAATCCCGCTGTTGTTCTGACCGCCGAGGGCGCAGACAGCTCTCTTGGTGATGAGGGCTATATCCTCAAGATCACCGACAGCGGCGCAGTGGTCAGGTCGAGCGGCGAGGCGGGCCTTTTCTACGGTGTCCAGACACTGCTCCAGCTTGGCGAGACGGTGACAGAGGGCGGCAAAACATGGTTCGTACTGCCGCAGGCGACTGTGCGCGACATGCCCCGTTTTGCCTGGCGCGGGCTCATGCTCGACTGCAGCAGGACTTTCTGGCCGAAAGATGTCATCCTCCGCTATATCGACCTTCTGGCCATGCACAAGATGAATGTTTTCCACATGCATCTCACCGATGACCAGGGGTGGCGCGTGGAGATCAAGGCCTATCCGAAACTGACCGGGATCGGCGCGAAATTCGATGCGCGCTACGGCGATCAGCCGGACGGTTTCTATTCGCAGGATGACATTCGTGAGATCGTGGCCTATGCCGCCGACCGCAACGTGACAGTCGTGCCCGAGATCGATATTCCCGGCCATATGACCGCCGCGGTGGTGGCCTATCCGGAGCTCGCCTGTTTCAAGCCGGACAATCTCTGGGTATACCCCAATACGGAACGTCCGGAGCATATCGCCAATCTCACTGAGGATATCCTCTGCGCGGGCGACCCTAAGACCTACGAGTTCCTCGATGCTGTCATGACCGAGATCATAGACCTGTTCCCGTCGAAATACATCCACATCGGCGGCGACGAGGCCCCCAAGGCACGTTGGGAAAAATGCCCCAAATGTCAGGCAATGATCAAAAAGCAGGGCCTTCACAACGAGCATGAACTCCAGAGCTACATGACCGGCTATCTCGCCGATTTCCTCGAGAAGCGCGGCAGGAAACTGATCGGCTGGGATGAGATCATCGAGGGCGGTCTCAAGGATAACGCTGCGGTGATGTACTGGCGCGGCTGGATCACCGATGCGCCCATGCATACCCTGGAAAAGGGCAACGAGCTGGTCATGTCGCCCACCGGCCACTGCTATTTCGACTACACCTACGACAATATTTCCACCGAGCACGCCTACGGTTTCGATCCGCTTCCCGAGGGCGCTGGAGCAGAGGCGGACAAGCTCCTGCTCGGTATTCAGGCCAACATGTGGACTCACCTTGCGCGCGATGTCGCCGCTCTCGACCGTCAGGTGTTCCCGCGCCTGCTGTCCATTGCAGAGGTGGCCTGGTCACCGGAATCGACACGCGACCTCGACAGTTTCATGACGCGTCTGAAATCCCACTATACGCTTCTCGATGAGCTCGGAGTGAGTTATTTTGTGCCGAAACCAGCCGGTTTTCCGGGTACTGTGCTTTCCTCCGGGACTGTCGAGATTCCGATGATCAACCTTGTCGAGAACGGTACTGTCCGCTACACTATTGACAGCACCGAGCCTACACCCGATTCGCCGGTCTACAGCGGGCCGGTAGTGATCGAGGGTGATGGCATCCTCAAGGCCCGGACATTCCTCGCCAACGGCAATGCCAGCGAGACCAAGACCGCGCTGGTCCAGACAGCTGATTTCGCCTCGGTCGATGCTGCCGGGAAGAAACAGGGCCTCGCCTACCGTTACTGCGAGGGGCGTTTCGAGACAGTCGAGGATATCAGGAACGCGAAAACGAAGAAAGCGGGAAATATCGGTGGATTTGAGGTGCCGTCTGGCTCCGGCCCCGGTGTTTATGGCATCCATTATTCCGGTTATATCGAGATACCGGCTGACGGGCGCTATGTTTTCTCGGTTGTTTCAGATGACGGTAGCCGTCTCTATATCGGTGATACACTGGCGGTTGACAACGACGGTCTCCATCCGGCGATCGAACGTCAGGGCTGGGCCGATCTGAAAAAGGGCCTGTATCCGGTTACGCTCCTCTATTCCGAGGCTGGGGGCGGCGGCTCGATCGATGTGTCCTGGGAGGGCCCGGGATTTGAAAGGCAGGCAATTCCGGCTGAAATGCTGTGGCGGGAGTGAATGAAATTTCGAAAGAAAACGGGAGTCGGAATTGTGTAATTTCCGGCCCCCGTTTTGGTCTTATATTTTGAACCTTGCTTTTTAATCCAGTGTATCCGATACGATATATTATCTGAATCGCTGATTGCTATGGTTAAATAATAAAAGAATGACGCCCTCACCCTGCGCGGGCAGGGCATAGAAATATCAAATGTTTACAGCGCGCTCTCCCTCTCTTTCAAAGAGAGGGAGTCGGAGGGTGAGTTCAAAAATGTGTTGAAGAAGCGAATTGACTTCGACACCGGATTTAACCGGACATTACGTATCTTTTAACTTCGTACTTTTTCACCTGAATATCTTCTTCAGCAGCTTTTTTCCCTTCTCCTTCAGTTCCTCGGCGTCTTTCGAATCGAGAAGCTTGTCCACCTCTTTCGTTACCTGTTTCTTGAGGCTTTTCTTGAGTACATCCTCGGCAGTCGAGGTGTCCAGCTTGAATTTCGGCGAGGTCAGTGTACCGCCCGCCGCGATATTCAGTTCCAGGCGTTCGGGCGTGGAGTCGATGTATTTCGTGAGACTCGACAAGGATTTCAGGGCTTTCGCCGAGGTCTCACGGTCGAGATCGAGCGTGATGTCATAGCCGATCGAGCTGTCGAAACCAGTGAACCCGTCCACGCGGATGTCGCCGAAATCTGTTGCTATCGCCATGTCGGGCGTGACAAATTTTCTGTCCTCGACTTTGAACGAATTTGTGATACTCTTGAAATCGACTTTCTCGAAATCGAGGAATTTCAGGTGCTCGCCGAGCTGTTTCGTCATGCCGAAATTCTGGATACTGCCCTCGTTGAACAGCATGCTGCCGGAGGCCTTGAGATTGTCGAGCATCGAGACCGAATCGAGCCCCGCTCCGGAGAATGAAAGCTTGCTGTTCAGTTTGCCCGCGAAAATCTCCTGCCCGCCGAGGAAATCGGCTATCAGCTTGCCCGAACTCAGCTCTTTCAATGTGAAATCGCCGCTGTAGGCAATATTCTCGATATCATGGAAATCGACTTTCGCCGCGCCGCCGAATGTGCCGGAATATGCCTCGATTTTAAGGTCTTTCAGCTCGGCGCTTCCCCCGCCGAAAACGAGCCGTGCGCTCGCGCTTTCCGCGTGGAGTTTGCCGAAACGGATCGTGTTGAGCCCGGCAGAAAGTTCGCCTTCGAGATTGGGCGGTATGGGAAGCTGTTTGACCGATTCCTCGAATTCCCAGGGCTTAAGCGGCGCCGTTTCCGCGTTGTCCTCGTTTTCCGGGGCCACCATTAGGTCGCCGATATCAAGGACTTTCGAGCTGAGATTTCCGACGAATACTGCTGTTTCGGAGCTGAAACCGGCAAGAGACATGTAGTTCCGCAGTTCGCCGTTGAACATGAGATCGGATGCCCCTGACTGCACAGTCATGCGGTTGATTCTCATTGTGTAGGGTGATATGCTGCTGACCAATTTTATTTCAGTCGGATGATTGAATGTCTGTGGCATTTTTGCGGTCAGTTCGGTCTCGAAATTGCCGGTGAACTTGGGAAGGATAGTTGCGGCGCTGCTGTCGAATGCACCCCTGACAGCGAACGATACAACACCGTCAAAGGAGAGCAAATCCTCATCCAGGGCAAACTGTTCGGGAAGCGATTTCAGTATATCATTGATTTCGAGCTTGTCGGCGGCCAGGGAAATAATGACATCGGTCCAGTTCTCCATTGTCGCGGAAACGGACAACGGCATCCTGTTGACACTCAGGCTGGCGCTGTCCATGATAAAATCACCTTTCGTGAGATCTCCGTCCGCGCTGCCTTTGAATGTGGCCCTGACACCCTCGATACGGCCGTTTTCCTCGCCGGTATCCATGACAATATTGCCGATCGTAAGGGATATGTCGGTACCGATGTCACTTAAATCTCGTGAAACGGTCATTCCCATGTCAACATCGACACTTTCGGCCAGCATGGCGGGATTTTCCACCGTTCCCGCACCCATCGCGAGAGCGGCATCCCTGACCTTGAGCTTTTTGAGGGTGACCGGAAGGGGGATAGGTGGCGGTCCGGCCTCTTTCGCCGTTTCAGTGCCGGGTGGGACAGGGGCTTCATCGGGAGTGTCGGGACTGTCCGGCGGGGCGGCAAGTGTTACTGCCGGCTTGCGGACTTCGATTAGGGTGATCTCGATCTCTTTTCGAAACAGTTTCATCAGATGCGGACGGAGATAAAGGGACTCGACCGCGAGCTCGAATGGATCGCCGTCTTTGACACTGCCCGCGGCGATATCATCAACCCGGATCGCGGGAATGCCGAACACACTGAGGCTGACCTCCCCGATCGATACCGGCATTCCGAGCGCCTCACCTGCTATGTCGAGCGCCATATCGCGGATTTTTTCCGCCGGGAAGAGCACAATGAGCGTGACCGCTGCGATACATAATATGACGACGAGTACAGCGGCGAGTATGAATAAGCGTTTCAGAAGTTTTGACATGGCCTTTATTCTCCTTGATGCGGGAATGCTTTAATCAATGCAATATACAGCATGAAAGGGGAAAGGACAAGATATGCGCTGTGCTGAAATTCGGGGATTTGAGATTATTTCCCGATCAGTCCCGCTTGATTTTATGCCGCCGGAAAGCGAAAGGAAATTGCACATATGAGACTTCTCCCATATATTGTATATTATAATACAGCCCTGCCTTCCGGGGAGGAGTGCGGGGCGGTTTTTGTCGGCGTCTCAAAGAGCATTCGTGCGGCTGTGTTCAATCGTGGCTGTTCCACCGCTGCGGCATAAAGGAGCGCTGATCATGTCCGGCATCAGGTTTTACATTTTTCACGATGAGCAAACGTCTCTCGAGGGAATTCCCGCGTATCTCGGGGAAAACGGTTACGAGGCCGTGTTCGACAGCGATATCGAACACACCCTGGATAATATCGGCTCCGAAGTCTATGGTATCGGTGTTTATGCCATGACAGCCGGTGGTACGGTCGAGGGGCTGAAACGTATTGCTGATTCCTGCCGTCTCGAATGGCTCATAGTCATTGCAGATTCAAGTTGCAATGAAAACCCGTCGTTTTCCTCTGTCGTTGACTGCGACTGGACTGTTCGCCTTGATTCTCCGGTCAATATTGACGAATTCTCCCAAATTGTCGAGAACATCTTCTATGTCCACGAACTGAGCACCTCGATCCACACCAAATCACGACGTCTTTCCAAGCTCGAGGCTATTAACGAAATCGCCCGCGAAACCCTCGTTTCACGGGACGAAAGCACGTTCCTCTGGAATGTCGCGCGGATTATCAACGAGAAACTCTCCTATTTCAATGTCGATATTTTCGTTGTCGACGAGGACGAGAGCAACATTGTCCTTTCAGCCTTTGCAGGCGGATACGGCGATGATCTCGTGGAGGGATACTCGCTTATGATGGGTGAGGGTATCTGCGGCTGGGTGGCCCAGAACGGCACGCCCCTTCTCGCCGGAGATGTCCGTGAGGAGCCCCGCCGTAAAGAGGGGTTCGCGTTCGAGAGTAAGGTCCGTTCCGAGCTGGCTGTGCCTGTCGCAATCCACGGGCACATGCTCGGGGTGCTCCATGTGGAGTCGGAGGAGCTCAACGCGTTTTCCCGCGATGATATCATCCTCCTCGAGACCATTGCCGACCAGATCGCGCTCGCGGCGGAAAACCTTCATCTCGCAGACGAGCTGTTCGAGGCTTATGAGCTCAGCTCCACGGTGAATGACGCGCTCCCTGTGAGCATCATCCTTGTTGACGAGGACCTGTCGATACGCTATGCTAACCGTACATTCTGCAGCACGGTTTACTGCCAGCAGGATGATGTGCTGAGCCGTTCGATCCTCGAGTTTTTCTCCGAGGAACTTCTCGGCAGGATGGGGTTCACCGAAAAGCTCACGAAAGTGTTCGAGAGTGGGGAATCGATCAGTCTTCCCAATGTGCCGCACTCCTCGGTGCACCATCAGGAAAAACTCCTGAATGTGACATTCACCAAGGTGCAGGCAGGCAGCCATCCCAAGGTGATGGTCCTGATACAGGATGTCACCGAATTCTCGCAAAAGACCCGCCAGCTTTCGCTCATCCGCGAAATATCGATCGCCATGCAGGGTGTGTTCGACCGCGACAAGCTCCTTCACATGATCCTGACCAGTGTGACCGCCGGTTTCGCCATGGGATTCAACCGAGCATTCCTTTTCCTTATCAATCGCGAGGCGAACGAGCTCAGGGGGGTCATGGGTGTCGGGCCCAAGGACGAGCATGATGCTTACCGTATCTGGGGCGAACTGGCGCAAAGGACATTCACGCTCGATGATTACCTCGAGGAGATCAGCAATGACAGTGCAGACAAGAATACTATCGATGATCTTGTCCGGCACAAGGTTTACCGCATGGACAGCGATGACAATGTCTTGACACGGACTGTCGCACGTGGTGAGCACATACATGTAACCGATGCCGGTGTGAATCCCGGTGTTGACAATTCCATGCGGGATTTCGTTATTGGCGACGAGTTTGTCACCATGCCGCTGATCGCGAAAAGCGAGGTGATCGGGGTGTTGTTCGCCGATAACGCGTTCAGCAGGATTGCGATACGGGATGAGGCTATCGAGGAGATGTCGCTGTTTGCCGGATCGGCCGCGCTGGCGATCGAGAACGCTCATATACTCGAGGTGCTGGAAAACCAGGTCAAGGAGATCGAACATGCCCTACCTCGAGCTTGAAAAAAACCCACGATATGCTTATCCGTCACGAAAAACTGGCCGCTGTCGGTGAGGTCAGCACCCGTCTGGCCCACGAGATCAGGAATCCTCTCGCCACCATTGGGGGGTTCGCGAAATCGATCCCGCGCAAATACGAGGACCGCGAGCGGACCATCCGCAATGCAGAGATCATAATTGAGGAGGTGCGCCGCCTGGAAAGCATTCTGACCAATGTGCTCGATTTCACCAAGGCGGGCACACCGAAGAAAACAGTGCGCGATATGAATGAGCTCATCAAGGAGACTCTTCCGATACTCGAGAGCAACGCCACGGAAAAAGGCATTGTCATTGTACTGGAGCTTTCTGCCGAACCTGTCAACGCCCCAATTGATTCACAACAGATAAAACAGGTGTTTATCAATGTCATCCATAATGCGTTCAATGCCATGAGCGGCGGCGGGGCGCTCCAGATAAGGTCAGGACGGGTGAATGGCATGGTCCGGATCGAAATTGTCGACACCGGATGCGGCATCCCGGAGGAATTCCTGGAAAAAATATTCGATCCGTTTTTCACCACGCGCAATGACGGCACCGGGCTGGGGCTTGCCATTTCCCAGCGCATCATACAGAACCATAACGGAACGTTCGATTTGGACAGTGTCGAGGGCGAAGGAACGACAATCACGATACTGCTGCCGGCAGATTGACGGCGGCATTGACAGGCACAGAAAGGGAACGCCATGAAAAATGAAAAAATCCTGATTGTTGATGACGAGGTCAACCAGGGGCTCCTGTACGAGCAGGAACTGATTGATGAGGGCTATGATGTCGATGTGGCGAACTCCGGCGAGGAGGCGTTGAAAATGGTCGGCGGCAATACTTACGATCTTGTGGTGCTCGATATCGGTATGCCGGAAATGGACGGTCTCGAGGCGCTGGGGAGGATGCTCAGCATGGACAACCGTCTGCCGGTCATTCTGAATACGGCCTATCCTTCGTACAAGGATAATTTCATGAGTTGGGCCGCGGACGCCTACGTGATCAAATCCTCCGACCTGACCGAACTCAAGACAAAGATCAGGGAGTCACTGGATAAGCGGAAGTGATAGAGCAATAGCGGCAGGGAGGCCAATGGCGCTCCTGAATGCCGCAAATAATGGACTCAGGCGTTATAAAAGAAAACGGAGTACAAGAGCGGATTGGATGTGTGGTATTTTGACATTTATGGAACCAAAAGCAGTTGTTGAGGCATGGATTGAAGCATTCAACGATGCCGATGTGGAACGGATTGCCATGTTGTATGCCGAAGATGCGGTCAACCATCAGGTTGCCGAAACCCCTTGCGAAGGGCGTGATGCCATACGCGGGATGTTCGCCAGTGAGTTTGCTTCGGCGGAAATGACCTGCATTGTTGAAAACATTTTCGAGGATGATGAGTGGGCGATATTAGAATGGCGCGATCCTCTCGGGTTGAGAGGATGCGGATTTTTTCATGTGAGGGATGGTCAGATCATATTTCAGAGAGGCTACTGGGACAAACTGAGTTTTCTCCGTCAGCACGGCTTGCCGCTGCCGTCGGAATAGACTATACAAGTGAAGAATACTGTTATTTTTGAAATAAGGAGGCCTGTGTGTCAGAACTGCGAAAGGATCCGATTATCGGGCGATGGGTCATCATAGCCACCGACCGGGGGAAACGCCCGACCGATTTTGTCAGTGCCGCACCGGCAGGGGGACCCGCGAGCTGCCCGTTCTGTGAGGGCAACGAGTACATGACACCACCGGAAATATACGCTCTCAGAAAGAAAGACGGTCTTGCCAATGCAGGCGGCTGGGAAATACGCGTGGTGCCGAACAAATTCCCAGCGCTCAGGATCGAGGGCGCGGTCGAACGTCACGGCACCGGCATGTTCGACATGATGAGCGGCATCGGCGCCCACGAGGTTATAATCGAGACACCGGTGCATCAGGACGGCGTTCACAAGCGCTCCACCGAATCACTTGTCGCCCTGTTCGACACCTATCAGCGCCGGATCGAGGATCTCAGGAAAGACAGCCGCCTGATCTATGTCATGGTGTTCAAGAACGAGGGTGAACGCGCGGGGGCCTCGCTGTCACACCCCCATTCGCAGGCGATTGCAACGCCGATCGTGCCGAAACGTGTCAAGGAGGAGATCGACGGCTCTCTCGAATATTACGGCTACAAAATGCGCTGCCCGTTCTGCGATATTATCGGCGAGGAAAAACGTTTTGCCGAGCGGATTGTCTATGAGAATGTCTCGTTCATCGCGATCTGCCCCTATGCCTCCCGTTTCCCGTTCGAGATCTGGCTCATGCCGAAACGTCATATGGCAAGCTATCTCGACATGACCCGCCAGGAGATGCACGAGCTTGCCGACTGTTTCAAGGTCACGATGAAACGCCTGGCAGTCTCGCTCGGTGAGCCCCAGTACAACTGGATGCTCCATACCTCGCCCATCGGCGCGGTCCCGCGGAACCCGTGGCCGGAGATCGGTGAGCATTACCACTGGCATTTCGAGATCATCCCGAAACTCACCCGGGTTGCCGGTTACGAGTGGGGAACCGGTTTCTATATCAATCCAACCGCACCGGAGGACGCCGCTGCATTCCTCAGGGAAGTTGAGATAGAATAAGAAAGAGAAGGACTCAGGGACCAGGAATCAGGAATCGAAAAAGAGGGTTATAGAGGATGAACAGGCAACCGGTGAAGCGGTTTCAGGATTTAATTGTCTGGCAGAAAGCACATGGTTTTGTACTGAATGTTTATAAGATGAGCAAAGCTTTGCCTGGCGACGAGCAGTATGGACTTATTTCCCAGATTAGAAGGGCTGCCGTTTCAATAACTGCCAACATAGCAGAAGGTTTCAAGAAAAAGACAAGGGCAGATAAAGCTCGATACATCAATATTGCTCAATCATCACTCGAAGAATGCAGATATTATATGATATTGATTTCGGATATTAACTATTGCACGACTTTTGAAGAAATGGCTCGACTGGAAGAGGTCAGTAAGCTACTCGATGCGTATTATAAATCAATGGCATCTGAGTCCTGAATCCTGAGTCCTGACACCTGCTTTACATTGGAGCAGTATAGTGAAACAAACTCATACAGCTTTTCTCTGGCATATGCATCAGCCGAACTACCGCGACCCGATCAGGGGTTATTACAGTATGCCCTGGGTGCGCCTTCATGCCACCAAGGCCTATTACGACATGGCCTCCCTTGCCGGACGTTATCCCGAGGCCGGGCTCACCATCAACCTGGTGCCCTCCCTTCTCGAACAGCTGGAGGATTACGCCGCCGGAGCTGAGGATTACGAGCTGATGCTGTCCCGTAAGGCTCCGGTCGATCTCAACGCCGAGGAAAAAGAGGCGCTGCTCTCCCGTTTCTTCCAGGCGCAGCATGATACCATGATCACGCCTTTGCCGCGTTATGCCGAGTTATTGCAGCTCCGCGGAGCCACAGGCACGCAGAACGATATTGCCAGTGCCCTTAAAAAGTTCGCGGCGCAGGATTATCTGGACCTTCAGGTGCTGTTCAACCTCTCGTGGTTCGGTTTTGCGGCGAAAGACGACTATCCCGAGCTGAAGAAACTTGTCCGCAAGGCACGTTTTTACACGATCGAGGACCGTGATTATGTGCTCGATATCCAGCACGAGATCATTGGCAAGCTCATACCCCTGCATAAAAAGCTCTGGAAGGACGGTGCTGTCGATCTCTCCGCGAGCCCGTTCTATCACCCAATCCTGCCGCTTTTGTGCGACACCTCGATCGCTCAGAAAGGTATGCCGGGATGCCTTCTGCCGAAACAGCGCTACGTGCAGCCGGGTGATGCCGCGGAGCAGGTCGGGATGGCGCTCGACTATTTCAAAAAGATCCTGGGAAAGAAACCGTCCGGCATGTGGCCCAGCGAGGGATCGGTTAGCGATGAGGCATTATCCATTCTGCGCGACTCCGGTGTTAAATGGGCCGCCACCGACGAGGGCATACTGGCGAAATCGGCGCCCTCGTACAAGCGGGGACGGGACCTTTATATGCCGTGGGAGGCCGATGGTGTTTCGGTCTTTTTCCGCGACCACGAGCTGTCCGACAAGATTGGGTTTGTCTATAGCAGGAACCCGGCCGCGACAGCGGTGGAGGATTTTGTCGGCAGGCTCAAGAGCATTGCCGACAGCGCCGACAGCAAAGCCGGTGCCCGCTGTATCAGTGTCATTCTTGACGGCGAGAATCCCTGGGAATATTATCCCGACAGCGGCAGGGAGTTCCTCGAACTTCTCTATGAGCGTCTGATCAAGGAGAAATCAGTCAAGCCGGTGAGTTTCACGAAATATCTTGATGAGAACGGCCCCGGCGGCAGTCTGAAATCGATTTTCCCCGGCTCGTGGATCAATGGGAATTTCGACACATGGATGGGCGATGTCGAGGAGGCCGACGGTTGGGATGCCCTTTATAACGCCCGCGAGGTGCTTGCCGAGGCCGGACAGTCGCTCTCGAAAGCGAAACAGAAAGAGGCGTGGCGGGAAATATACCGTGCCGAGGGTTCGGACTGGTTCTGGTGGTACGGCGAGGACCACAGTTCGCCCAACGATCCCGAATTCGACCGCTTGTTCCGCGCCCATCTCGAGCAGGTCTACCGCCTTCTGGGCAGGGATGTTCCCGACGAGGTCAACAATCCGATTATTCAGAAACAGCTTGTCCGAGCCGACATCGAGCCAACCGGCCTGATTCATCCGCTCATAGACGGCCGCATGAGCACTTTCTACGAATGGCTGTCGGCGGGCTGGGTGCCGACCGCGGGTCCGGCGGGGGCCATGAGTGGCGGGAATCCGCTGATCGACGCTATCTATTACGGTTTCGATCTCGATCATTTCTATCTCCGTATGGATTTCACCGAGCCGGAGGAGGAAGGCGAGGTCCGCGATCTCACGAATTGGCGTTTCGCGATCCAGCTCGAGAACGGTGAGAAATACCGTATCGATATCGATGCCGCGCAGACTGGCGGCGCCACTTACCTGATTTACCGCAAGTCGAAAGACCGATGGATACGGCGTGTACGGCGCGATTCCGTGGCGATCGACCGAATTTTCGAAATGGCGGTGCCGTTCGAGGATATCAGCGCATCGCCCGGCGAGCGCATCAGTTTCGTGGTGACCGTGTTCGAAAACGATGTCGAGCACGAACGATGGCCGTCCTCGGGCAATATTTCCTTTGTCGTGCCGGACGAGAATTTCGAATCGATGATGTGGCAAGTTTAGTGTCGGCGGACACTTTCTGTTTCTGAAAGGAATGTGCCTATGGATCGGGCAAAGATGCTGCGCGACGTTGCCCTGAGAATGTGAGATCACCTGGAAAAATCGCAATTTTTTCATCATTTAGTTATCATCTTTTATCAGCGGTTCAGACAAATAATAGGCAATACAGCCATCTTATAGGATAACGGAGGCTTTCATGGCGGATTCCATAAAGCTGATCATGATACTGCATAACCATCAGCCGGTGGGTAATTTCGGCTGGGTGTTCGAGAACGCGACCGTTGATTCCTACGGGCCCTATCTCGACGTGCTGGAGAAACACCCCCACATCAAGACCGGCCTCCATACCACCGGCCCCCTGCTCGAATGGCTGGAGGAAAACCGTCCGGACTATCTGGAACGTGTGGCGAAACTCGTGGCGGAGGGCCGTATCGAGATCCTCGGCGGCGCGTTTTACGAGCCTATCCTCTCCAAACTTCCCGACCGCGACAAGCGGGGGCAGATCAGCATGATGAGCGATTGGATCGAGGACCGTTTCGGCGCACGTCCCGAGGGCTGCTGGGTGGCCGAGCGTATATGGGAACCCTATTTCGCGGGGATTTTCGGCAGCGAGGGGCTCAGTTACACCACACTCGACAACACGCATTTCCGCTATGCCGGTGTCGAGGATAAAGAAATATGGGGATCGTATTATACCGAGGATCAGGGGAACGGTGTCCGCGTACTGCCTATCGATTACAATCTCCGCTATCTCATCCCGTTCCGCGAGCCCCAGGAGACAATCGACTATATCGGCGCGCTCAAGGACCGTGGTGTTACCGCGGTGACCTATGCCGATGACGGCGAGAAATTCGGTGTCTGGCCCGGCACGAAAAAATGGGTCTTTGAAGAGGGATGGCTCAAGCGTTTCTTTACCGCGCTCGAGGAGAACGCCCACTGGATCGACATCGTGCTGCCCGGCGATTATGTGCGTTCGACCCAGCCGAGAGGGCTGGTTTACCTTCCCACAGCCTCCTACCGTGAGATGAGTGAATGGGCGCTTCCCGCCCGCTCGCAGATCCAGCTTGTCGAGGCGGAGAAATCGTTTAAAGACGACAGCCGCTACGACAATCTCGAACAGTTCGTGCGCGGTGGTTTCTGGCGGAATTTCCTATCGAAATACACG
Source organism: Candidatus Latescibacterota bacterium (assembly GCA_963668435.2). GTDB lineage: Bacteria > Latescibacterota > Latescibacteria > Latescibacterales > Latescibacteraceae. The sequence goes on along the minus strand of CAXXSC010000006.1, from coordinate 795,018 downwards.
GAATCGCACAACATGTACCGCCGTATGCTCATGGTCAGCAAAGAGGTCGAGGGCGCGAAGAGGAAACCGTGCTGGGAGCAGGCACGGAAACATCTCTACCGTGCCCAGTGCAATTGCGGCTGGTGGCATGGTGTTTTCGGAGGGCTGTATCTCAATTTCCTCCGCCGGGCGATCTACGAGAACCTGATTCTCGCCGAACAGCTCTCCAGTGACCTTAAGCCAGCGGCCTGGCCCGAGGATTTCGATGGCGACGGGTTTGACGAGGGTATTCTACGCAACGAGCTGATGAGCCTGATAATATCGGCCCGTCAGGGCGGAGCCGCGCTGGAGTTTGACTGCAACTCGAAAGCGTTCAACCTGTTCGACAGCATGACACGCCGCGAGGAGGCATATCACCATCTCATTCCCGAGGATGATGTCGAGGTGGACGAACATGCCTCTATCCACGACGCTATCCGCTCGAAAGAGGCAGATATCAGGCGCTATCTTATCTATGACCGTTACCGCCGTCTGAATTTCATCGACCATTTCGTTCCCGACGGGGTTACTCTCGATGATCTCTCCAGCGGCCAATGGGAGGAAAAGGGTGATTTCATCGATGCGGAATATTCGATGAGCGAACTGAAAAAAATCCCCACGCCCGGACTTATAATGAGCCGTAGCGGAAGAGTGTGGCCCAGCACGGGTGAAACCGGGATGACAGTCAGGAAACAGTACGTTTTCGCGAAAAAGGGCGCCTGCTTCGATGTTAACTACAGTCTCGAAAGCGCAGGTGATATCGCCGGGCTCCTGTTCGGCGCCGAACTGAACCTGGGACTGCAGAGCGGCTATGCCGATGACTCGTATTTCGAGATACCAGGGAGAACACTTTCCGATAAACAGCTTGCATCTTCGGGTGTCGAAGACGATGTTACAGAATTGCTGATCACCATCGGCTGGATGCCGCTCAAGGTCAAAATCACGTTCTCGCGCCCGGCGAAACTGTTCCGCTACCCGGTCGAGACCGTGTCGCAGTCGGAGGGCGGTGTCGAGCGAAGCTACCAGAACAGCTGCATTATGCCGTTCTGGACCCCCGAATTCGATAATGGAATCTGTAATATAACCATCAGTATGGAGGTGCAATCGTGATCAAGGGTAAACTGCTTTTCGTGCTTCACAGCCACCTGCCCTATGTGATCTCACACGGGAAATGGCCGCACGGCATGGACTGGCTCAACGAAGCCGCCGCCGAGACCTACATCCCGCTCCTCAAGGCATTCAACCGTCTTGTGGATGAGGGCATCGCACCAAAGATCACGATCGGCATTACTCCTGTCCTGACAGAAATGCTTGCCGATGACACGTTCAAGGCCGAGTTCTCCGACTACCTCGATCAGAAAATCGAGGCGGCGGTGCATGATGCCACCGAATTCTACCGCACTGATGACGAGCGTCACGGTATCGCCCGGATGTGGGAGGAGTTCTATCGCGAGACAAAACGCTATTTCGACGAGGAAATAGGCCAGAACATCGTCGCGGCGTTCGCGGCCCTTCAGGACGGCGGTTATCTTGAGATCATCACCTGCGCGGCGACCCACGGCTACCTTCCGCTCCTCGGCGAGGACACGGCCGTACAGGCACAGGTCAAGCTCGGTGTCGAGACCTATAAAAAGCATTACGGCCGTCAGCCGAAAGGCATCTGGCTACCCGAATGCGCGTACCGTCCCGCTTACGACTGGACACCACCGGTCGAGGGATTCGGTACATCGCGGCCCCGCAAGGGTGTTGAGGAGTTCCTGTCCGAGAACGGTGTGCGCTATTTCATGGTGGATACTCACCTCTTGAAAGGCGGACAGGCGGTCGGCGTCTATATCGACCGTTTCGACGCGTTGAAACAGCTCTGGGCCAATTTCGAGGAGCAGTACGCACCGGTTGAGGAGGATTTCGACAAGACGCCTCACAAGGCCTACTATGTTGCCAGCCGCGAGGGCAAGGCGCCGGTGGCGTTTTTCACCCGCGATCCCGAAACGGGCCTCCAGGTCTGGAGCGGCGAGCACGGCTATCCGGGCGACGGCAACTATCTCGATTTCCACAAAAAGCATTTCCCCGGCGGGCTTCAGTACTGGCGGGTGACCTCGGCAAAAGCCGACCTCGCCGACAAGGAGGTCTATGTCCCGGAGATGGTCGAAGGCCGTATCCGTGAAAATGCCCATCATTTCAAGGAGCTGGTAAAACGTATCTGCAGCGCCGACCAGACTGTCGACGACCATATTCCCATGATTTGCGCACCGTTCGACACGGAGCTTTTCGGACACTGGTGGTTCGAAGGGCCGCGCTGGCTCTACCAGGTGCTCAAGGAGGTGGCGCTCGATCCCGAACTCGAGGCCGCGACACTCGAGGACTACTACACGGAATATCCGCCGGTCGAGGTGGTGTCCATCCCTGAGGGCTCTTGGGGTAAGGGCGGTTTCCACTGGATCTGGCTCAACGATATGACACGTTGGACATGGAAACATGTCTACGAGGCTGAACAGCTCATGACAAAAGCCGCGCAGGATTATTCAGAGCGATCGGAAGAGCCGGTGGCCTCGCTGCTGAAACTGCTGGCGCGCGAACTGGTGCTGCTCGAAAGCTCCGACTGGCAGTTCCTGATCAGTACCTATGCCGCGCGGGATTACGCCGAAATGCGCTTCTCGAACCACTACTCGGATTTCAAGAAAGTGCACGGCATCCTTCAGAAAGCCGCCGCGGGCGAAACGCTGTCCGATGCCGACCGAGAGGCGGTCGCAGTCATATCCGAACGTGACAACCTGTTCGAGGATATCGACCCGTCATGGTGGAAACAGGTGGAGTTTCCCGCCTGAGTTTAAGATGTGAAATGGAGCGTGGGGATCGATGGAAGGGGAGGATTCTTTTACCGATTACCGCTACCGAATGAGGATTTCATGAACCGTCATACAGCCTGGGATACACTATTTATCCAGAAAACGATCCGCGATCTCGGACGAGGTGTCTTTTTTTCCGAAAGCCTGGAGAGTCCGCATATTGGCGAGATGATCGGCAATTGCACCGTTAGCACCCCGGAAATCAAGGGTGAAGGTGACTATGAAGTGACTGCGGAAACTCCTGTGGGTGAACTCAGGCCGGCATTTATGATACCAAAGTGGTGTGGCACTGACTATCCGACCCTGATCTGGCATCACGGCAGCAATGAACAGCCGTTCGATTTCAGCCCGAAAGCGGCCAACGCTTTCAACTATATTATCGGGCCACCGACGAATTATCCGGAATTGAATATCATCATAATACGTGCGGCCTATCATGCTGGCAGTGCGGAAACATATGTGAAAGCAGTCGGGCACCTGAAAAAGCTCGTGGCGATGCTTGCTGTATCGGTTCTGCTTGGCGAACAGCTTTGCGCGCATATGAAACGTATCAGTGAAAAGATGCTTGTGCTTTCGGGGATCAGTCTCGGTGGCTATGTGGCCAACCTGCACCGCTGCTATTTCAACAGTGCGGATGCCTATGTGCCGCTTCTTGCCGGTGCCGCCCTCGACGATCTTTTTCTCGGCACGAAATACAAACGTCTGACCGCGAAAGAGGCGCTGGACAAGCCCGCCGCCATAGTGCGCGTACTCAATTTCGAGGATGATTTTATCAGTCGCGAGGACAATAATGTGTTCCCGCTGCTTGCAGAGTTCGACCGTTTCGCGCGGCTTGAGGTTCAGCGGCGGTGTTACGGCGAACATCCGCTGGTCGTTATCGACAAGGGGCATGTCACTGCGGCGCATTCAGGCGAGGTGCTCAGGGACCATGTCCTGGATGTGTTTCAGGACCCGTCCCTGAAAGAGATGAAGGTTGAATGATATGTGCTTAATAATAAAGAATATAGATAAAGCCAAGGATAGTCTGTGACCATACTTTTCACCGCGTCTGAAATGGCGCCATTCTGTAAAACAGGCGGACTTGCCGATGTGGTCGGCGCGCTCCCGCCGGAACTTGCGAAACAGGGACATCATGTTGCGGTCATGCTTCCCGGCTATGTCGCTGTCGACAGGGAACGATGGGGATTCAGGCCCAGCAATGTGCATCTCGATGTCGCAATGGGCAACGGGATTCATTCGCTAGGGCTGTCGACGCTGACCTGGAACGGCGTGGATGTTTTTTTGCTCGAAAACGACACGTTTTTCAAGCGCCCGGCCCTTTACGGGGACGAGAACGGTGATTATCCCGACAACTGTGACCGTTTCGCGTTCTTTTCCCGTGCGACACTCGAACTGTCGAAAACCCTGACGCTGAGACCGGACATAATCCACGCCCATGACTGGCAGACAGGGCTGATCCCTGTCTACCTGAAAACACTCTATAAAGACGATCCATTTTTTCGCAGAACCGGCAGCCTGTTCACCATTCACAATCTCGGCTACCAGGGCCTTTTTCCTGCGGATACACTCCCGATGACCGGGATTCCCTGGTCGGAATACACCTGGAAGAAACTCGAATACTGGGGCAAGGTTTCCTACCTCAAGGGCGGGTTGGTTTATGCCGACGCGCTCTCGACAGTCAGCGCGACCTATGCTGAAGAGATCCGCCGCGAACCGCTCGGTTTCGGAATGCACGGTGTTTTCGAGGAGCGGAAAGGCGCTCTCCACGGTATTGTCAACGGTATCGACACTGATGCCTGGAATCCGGCAAAAGGCCATTCGATCGCCGCGGCTTTTTCGGCCTCATCCATCAAGGGTAAGAAAGTCTGTCGGGATGCGCTTCTCGGAGAATGCGGCCTTAAGGCGGACGATACGAGCCCTGTTGTCGGCATGGTGACCCGTCTCGATGACCAGAAAGGTCTCGATATTCTGGAGGATGCTGTCGGCCGTCTCATGTCGCTTGGAATCAGGCTGGTTGTTCTCGGCACCGGCGCGCAGAAACATCACGATACCATGCGGGAGCTCGAGACGCGTTTCCACGGGAGTATGAAAGTATTTCTCATGTTCGACAACGATCTCGCTCACCGAATCTATGCCGGTTCCGACGCTTTCCTTATGCCGAGCAGGTATGAGCCATGCGGACTGGGCCAGCTCATCGCCATGCGTTACGGTGCCCTGCCGATAGTCCATGCAACCGGCGGCCTGAAAGATACCGTGCCTGATCTGGACGAGAATCCCGAATCCGGCCTCGGTTTCGCGTTCGAAAAATACAGCGCAGATGCACTGGCTGATGCTGCCGGACGGGCTGTTACCGCTTTCCGGGAGACAGGCTGTCATCGCTGGAATGCCGCTGTACGGCGGGCGATGAGCAGCGATTTTTCGTGGACAGCCTCGACAGCGCGCTATATTTCCCTGTACCACAGCATTCTCAACTGATAACGGGTTCTTTCCGCCGACTGCACTGCCGGGTGTAATGGTCCTGCCGTTACGGTCAGACGGAGAATCCAGGAATTGCCATGATTGAACTGCACGATCTCAGTTTTTCATATCCGGGACATGAGCCGATTCTGCACGGGCTTAACCTGACGTTTGCCGCGGGAAGCCATGTCGCGCTCAGCGGCCCCAACGGCGCAGGAAAGTCGACGCTCGCACTGCTGGTCAAGGGCCTTTTGGGGCCGGACAGCGGGGAGCTGCTTGTCGATGGCATGGCCGCTGTCGATGAAAAAACGCGGGACATGATCATGCGACGGGTCGGTCTTGTCTTTCAGAATCCCGAAAACACCTTTGTCGCCACAACGGTTGAGCGTGAGCTGGCATTCGGCCTCGAAAACCTCGGTGTCGATCCTGCTGAAATGCGTGCGCGGGTCGACGAAAGCCTCGAGCGTTTCGATCTCGCCCGCTACCGTTTCAAGAATCCGTCACAGCTTTCCGGCGGCGAAAAACAGCGCCTGGCCCTCGCGGCGGTCATGATCATGCGTCCCTCGCATCTCATCCTCGACGAGCCCACCTCACTTCTTGATCCCTGGGTTCGATCGCATATTATCGACCTGATCCATCACGCGGCGGCGGAGGGCGCGACGGTTCTTCATATCACCCCGTTTGCAGGCGAGGCGGCACAGGCGGACAGGCTTGTCGTGCTTGGCGGGGAGGGTGTCATTGCCGATGCTGCGCCATCGGAACTGATTGGCGGCGGCAGGAATGACAGTTTTTCTTTTGTTGGCGAGACTGTGTGCGCGGCTGACAGGAACGGTGACGGGCCAATGAACAGGATATCCGGGAGCCATGAAGCTGATAGAGAAAAGCGAACACTGCTATCCCTCGAAAACATCCATTTCAGTTATGGCGATGCCGGCGGAAAGAAAAGTAGTGCACTGACCGATGTCAGCCTGACACTGAAAATAGGTATGGCAACGGCACTTCTGGGACGTTCCGGTTCCGGCAAGACCACGCTGCTGGAGATTGCCGCGGGGTTGTCGAAACCCTCGCGCGGCACGGTCAGCGGGAATGGTGCTGAAAATTGTGCGATGGCGTTCCAGTTTCCCGAGGACCAGATATTTGGTGATACTGTCGAGGAGTATGTCGCGTTCGGGCTGAAGAACCGGGGGCGCAGCGAAAGCGAAACCTCCGGGGCTGTTGAGCGGGCTCTTCTGTCGCTCGGTTTCCAGGCGCATGAAATATTGAAAGCCGATCCGCTTGCCCTGTCCGGCGGTGAACAGCGACGGGTGGCCCTTGCCGCGGTGCTCGCAATCGGCCCTGCCATGCTTGTGCTCGACGAGCCGACTGCCGGGCTCGACCGTGAGGGAGTGGACCGTATCGCGGCTGTTCTCAAAAACTATGTTGATGGTGGCGGCGCACTGCTTTTTTCAACGCATGATTTTGCGTTGGCCGAGTGTCTTGCTGACAATGCAATGCTTCTTGAAAACGGCAGAATTTCCAGTCAGGGTGATACGGAAACCGTGTTGAGCGGTATTTCAATCACCTGATATCATTCTTTGGGAATATGATATTCTTGTGCCTCACTATGACTTGTGACAAACCCAAATTCCTGATGTCGACGTCATTTTTCCCGGTGATCGCTATTTCATAAGCACAAGGCTGTGCAATACGTTGTGCGCTTTGATGTTACAAAAATTTCAGGCAAAGAAAGGGGCGATCGCCCTTCATTCACCGATAATATAATTGCTGTTTTTTTCCCATGAATAGCTGCCGTCACTGCCGGTGACTTTCCAGAAATCGAAACTGCCGTTGGCGCGGTCGCCATATTCGTTCATCTTAGCCTTACCAAAGAGCCCCTCATAGGATTCGGCGGTCTCGATGAACGCTGACACATAGGCATCGGTATCGCTCATATCGGTGTCGAGTGCCGCCCTTGCCGCGATCCATGCCCCGTCATACAGCATCATGGCCGGGGAATAGGGTGTTGTGCCGGTCACTTTGGCGATGCGTTCCTGCAGATCGCTGTAGTCGCTGGATTGTGGTTCTCCGAAAATGCTCGACGAAAGCCCCACTGTCGCGGCGAATTCCGCTGCCGTACTGTTGGAAATAAGATCGCTGTTTTTCGCAAGGCCGTCCGCACTGTACCAGTTGACTTTTGCAAGGTCGGGATAGTTCGTTGCCTCGGAAAGGTAATCGATGCCCTCCTCGAAACAGGCGAAAAAGACCGCGATTTTGTCGGCATCGTTATTTTCCAGAAGGCCTGTGACTGTTTCAGCCAGCTCGGCGAGGACATCCTCCATGTTCATTTCAGGTGCCATGCTCATATAATCGAGAGTCGCTTCGACAGTACCTCCGCCGCTTGTGAAAGAGGAGGCCAGCGCCTCGCAGAGGTAAATGCCCCAGATGTCATAGCGGTGAAGGATAATGAGATGCGTTTTTTCGTCGTCCGCGATTGCTTTGGCCAGAATATTCCCCTGTACCGCGTCGTCCGGCAGAAGGCGTATCACGGAATCATCGACCGAAAGCGTGGTCGAGGTGCTTGTCTGGCTGATGAGTATTGTGCCGTCGATATCGGCAAAGGACTTCATGAAGCCTAAGTCAGCGCTTGTTATCGGGGTGAACATGACCGTTATACCGTCTTCGAGCATTTCATTGTAAGCGTCAAGCATATAGCCGGCATCGTTCTCGGTGTCTTTCGCCACAAACTCGACAGTCGAGTCGATACCGTTTTCCTCGAAATACGCTTTTATATCGGCTTCGGCGGCCTCGAGGGCGGCAAGGGTGCTCTCGCCGTGCACGGTGCCGTCCTCGGCAAAATCGAAGAATGCGCCGATCCTGATAGACCCGCTTTCTTTGCCTGGGGATACCGGAGAATCGTCATCGTCGTCCGAACAGGAGACAAAAAGCGCCGAACAGAGCAGTAACGCGGTCAGTACAAACATGCGGTAATCTATTTTGAAAAACATTCAATATCCTTTTATAAGAGCAGTTTATACGGATTGTCCGGCTGCGGTTTTACGTAAGTTTGCCTTTAAGGGTGTAGTAATGATTATCAGAGCCAAACACGGCACTTCCTTTTGGGCTGTCATGTTTAACATATTTTCCAACCCATTGATTGCCGGTTTTTTTCAGACTATACATATATGTCTTAGAGCCTCCATAAAAATATAATAATGACAAGATGTCCTTTTTTTTATCATATAGAGCGGAGGCCTCAAATTTGTACTTTCGTTCTATCAAACTGCCTGCGTATGCGACTGTCGATCCGGATGTGCCGATTTTCTTAAAAACAAAATAGCTCCAGGATTGTCTCGTTAGGGTGAAATCGTATTGATCAGAATCAATGTCCTCAACAGAGGCTGCTTTTGCGGCGCTGTCATCGCTGCCTGAATCGAGAATGGAACTGTCTGTTTCATCGTCTGCGCTGCAGCCTGCCATGATTCCGGGAATTGCCGCGCCCGCAACCATTTTTTTCAGAAAATCCGATCTGTCCATGCCTGTCTCCTTGCGTATTTAAATAATCTATTGATCGAATATATGGAAAGGAAGTCCAGGAAACAAGTGATACAGGTCACATCGCGAGTTGTTAACGTTTTCACCGCTATAGTGGTTTTTTTAGCGAAAGAATTCCTCGGAGTAAATATGTTTCCGGCCCCCTTCCTGTCACTCCGTGACATCCTTCCCCCAAAGGGAGCAGGAACGCAATAAGTATCCTCCGGGGGTACGAAGCGTAGAGTAGAGCATACAAACGCAAGGGTCAGGGTTTCGGGGCTGATTTTGATGCCTCGGAGTTTGCTCCGGGTTAGTTCAGTGCCGCGCAATAAAAAAAGGACGGTACCGATATCCGGCACCGTCCTCCGAAAAAGAGTGATGTATTTTATAAGCTGCCGATCTCATCTGTAATTTTTCATCTCTCATCAAGCGCTTTCACCTGTGTTTCGCCTGATCCACTTTTTCGCAGCCTTTTCAACAGATAAAATTCACTTGTCGATGGCATGGATTACTGGTTAATGCCAAGTGTTTGGCCATCGGTCTTGCAGGATGATTTCTGTGAGGCTGACATTTTCATTGCAGTTTTCCCGTCTTTGCATTTGCAGGTGCCGTCGGCGTTTTTCGTGCAGGCGCCGTCCTTGCAGCAGCTTTCGGGACAATTTTCAGCGACAGTTGTTACAGCGGCTGTGCTGGTCTGAAGACCGCTATGCATGGCGGCATGGCCTCCTGAAGATTTCATGGGACATTTTGCCTTGGCTGCGGTCTTGCAGCAAGATTTCATTGATGCGTCGTCTGCGGATGCTGTCTTGGCACAAACTTTCTCCGCCGAGGCGTCTGCTGATGCTGTCTTACAGCAGGTGCAGGCTTCACAACTGCATGTACCGTCCGAACATTGGCTGTTATCGGCACAGCACTGAGCCTGTTCGCATTTGGCGCAATCGCATCCGGTGTTCTCTTTCGTCTCGTCGGCATTCATGTTGCCAGCGATCATGGTGAGTGAAAAGAACGCGGCCATTATGACTGCGATGAAAGAGGTTCGTTTCATTGTTCCATCCTTCCTTTCTCAAGCAAATATCATGTATATGATTGGTATCCTGCCCCCGCTATATATCATATACTCGATAGTAATACTAATGTTTCGTGTTTTTTCCTTTTTTGTTGACTCGCTTTTGCATTATTTCAGGATTGTTCGTACCATACGTATTCAATTCGTCTTTTCAGTAATGTCCTAAAGGAGGCATGGATGCCCGTCTCGAAACGGTTGCCGTCTGCGGTAATCTTTCTGGCCCTCATTTTTTCATTCTCCGTAACTTCGTATGCCGCTAACTGGGAAAACCGCGCCCGGGAACTTCGCATCGGGATGCGGGAAATCCTGACATTGCCGTCCATGCCCTGCGATCTCGCACCCGAAACCAGGAATGCCGTACAGGCCGGGGATTACCGTATAGAGGCTGTCAGTTATCAGAGCGAGGCAGGATCGCGGGTGACCGCCTCGCTGTATCTTCCCGCGCGCATTGACTCACCGGTTCCCGCCATTGTCATCGCCTGCGGTCATGGCGGCTCGAAATCAGGTTTTTACGCGCAGTATGCAGGCCAGCTCTATGCGAAACTCGGCTATGCCTGCCTCATTCCCGATACAATCGGCGAGGAGGAGCGTGAGGCATCGGGAAAAATGGGCGCGCGCGGCCATGACACCTATCATTTCGGAAATCATACCCGTCAGTTCGTCGAACAGCGCCTGAAACGCTCCGTGCTCGGGAAAATAGTCCTCGACCTGATACGGGGGATAGACTACCTCGAAACGTGCCCGGAAATTGACGGGAACCGTATCGGCATCGCCGGTTACTCGCTCGGCGGGACCACCGCCGGCTGTGTCGCTGCTGTCGATCCGCGGATTCGGGCGGCAGTCATTGCAGGATGGCATTTCAGCCCCCGATTTACGGACGAGGGTAAGTACTGTTCCAAGCTCCCCTATATCGCCTTCAAAGATATCATGGATTTCAGCGAAATGACCGCGTTGCTGACCCCTCGCGGCGCAACATTATTTATCTGCGGCGAAAAGGACAATATCATCGACAGCAAGGGGGAGGGTGTCAACAACATCCGTGAGATGGAGTCGAACATACCCGCCGCCCTGAAAATTCTGAAAGATGCCGGTTCCGACACCGATATCGAGTATGTTTTCGTTCCCGAAGCGGGGCACAGGCCGTTCTTTCTCTCCGAACGGGCGGTCGATTTTTTCCGGGCTCGGCTTGGTAATGGAGCGGCAACGGATTTTACGAGAGCCGCTACTGTCCCGTTCGGTGAGTGGGTGGACTCGCAGGGCGGATCGATCGAGAAGCTCTATAACACGGACCGTCACGAACGCGGGCTCATGGCGGTTGAATGCGGCGCTGTGCTCAGGGACAGGCGGGAGCTTGCCTGTTTCCCGGATCGTCATATCCCCGAGCCCTCATATACCATGCAGGGCTGGATCAACATGGTTGTGGCCGATAATTTCCGCGATGATTACAATGCCCTCCTCGGAACGCAGGACTGGCGGCGCGACACGGATGGCCCGATAGTCTCGCTCGGTAAGTCAGGTGATTTCGATGACACTCATCTCATCTCGCCGATGGTGGCCTGTGAAAACGGCATATACTCACTCTGGTATCCCGGATCGCGTGGTGTGGTGGATGAGCGTGTTTTCAGGTTGGGCTATGCGACCAGTTCCGATGGTGTCGCTTTCGAAAAGTCGGAGCTTTCCCCGGTGTTCGAGTTTGGTGACGGCAAACGCTCCGTTTTGACGCCGACCCTTCTCAGGAGCCCTGACGGTGCGGTTCTCCGCGAGGACGGCAAACTCCGAATGTGGTTCAGCGCTGTGGACCTGACAACAACAGGCGCGCCGCATACACTTCACGAGGCATGGAGCGCGGACGGTGTCGCGTGGTCGCCGCCCTCGAACGCCCAGCTTGTGAATGTCTATGCTCCCACGATCATAAAGGAGGGTGACCGCTATCGGCTCTGGTACACCGATGTGTCCGGCGAGCCCTGGGTGATGCGCCACGCCTGGAGCGCTGACGGCAGGTCATGGATTGTGAGCGAAAAGCCGGCACTGATTATTGATCAGGGCTGGGAAAAGGACCGGCTTTTCTATCCCACGGTGCTTAAGATGGACGGTTTCTATGTCATGTGGTACGGCTCCTACTGGACCGCACGTGACCAGACCACGGCAATCGGTTCCGCTGTCAGCGCCGACGGTCTCGAGTGGACAAAAAATCCCGTCAATCCTGTCCTGAGGCCCGATCCGGCACGTCCCTGGGAAAGCCACTACACGACCAGCCAGTCGGTGATGCGCCTTCCCGACGGCAGTTACCGCATCTGGTACGCTACCCGGAAAGCGCCGCCGTTCGAGAACAAGTATTTCGCGATAGGGACCGCGGCGTTGAAACGGAAATAGGCATAATGCCATAGTATTTAGTAGCTTATGGTGATATCACAATCCAGCGTGCGGTGGCGCAACACCGTACAGCGGATCAACAGGCACAACCTTTTTAGAAATATAAAGGGGCCATGCCCCCTTTCGGAAGGGTATGGGGAACCATAAAGTGATGGTTCCCCGGTGACAGTCATCGGGACAGTCCAAAGGACTGTTCCGGTCAGTTTATCAGTATCGCCGTTCGTTGGCGGATTTGTGCCGCATTCATTAGATCATTACACTCGACTCAACGTTTTTAGATTTTCACAGCCATCAGGCTCAAGTTTAACCGGATCCTACTGATTTCTGATAAGCTATAAATAACAAGATGACCATGCCCGAACGCTTTTCCCTTGCGGCGGCAAGTATCGCACAGTAATTTCATTGAATATGTCACTACAGATATTCCATTTACGGGGAGGGAGCCACCATGTCATCGAATACGGAAAATGTCAATAACCGCCGCGGGTTCATGAAAGGCGCCGCGCTCGCCGGAGCCGCAGCCTTTGCCGGCCAGTCCGCTAAAGCCGCGCCCGCGCCGACAAAACGTCTGAAAATAGGCGCCATCGGTGTCGGTACATACTCGTTCATGACCTACTGCTGGTCGGATATCATTGAGCCGTGGGGCGCGCCGAACAATGAGAAACGCGGCAATTTCGGTATGCCGTTCCTCAACATGGATATCACCCACTGCTGGGATGTGAATCCCGAGGCCTCGAAAGCATTTGCCGATCGCATGGACGCTGTCGCCGTGAAGAATTACGACGATATGGTCGGCAAGGTTGATGGTATCATTTTCGGCGGATTCTATGAGGTCCCGTGGCAGGGGAAGATCGCGAAACCCTATATCGAGGCAGGCATTCCGGTCTATCTCTCGCGGCCGTTCGCCTACAGCCTTCGTGATATCGACGAGACACTGGAACTTGCCGCGAAACATGATACGGCGATCATGGCCACCGCTAAGTTCGAGCACTACAACGAGGCCCCGGCACTGAAAAAGAAACTGGAAAGAATCGGCCAGATCCGCTGTGTCCAGTGCACCTGCAACACGCCTGACTACCCGGTGCATTTTCACCTCCAGTTCATGATGCTCAGGATACTTGGCTATGATGTGGGCAAGGTTTCGGTAATCGCTGACGACGACATGAAATCCAATTACATGCAGAGCACCTACGTTTTCAACGGTGGCGAGAACCAGCCGCCGTTCGCCTGTGTCATGCAGGGCTGCCGCAACGACGATTCGTTTACGGTCAGGATTTTCGGGAGCGATGGTACCGCCGAGGCCAGCATGGTGAGAAGTCCCGAGTGGAAGGACAGCCTTCTTTTCCGCTATGCACCGCAGATTATCGACATGCAGCGTCTTTTCCACAGCCGCGAAAACTACGAGCCGCTTGATAATATCAGGAAAAAAACGGCGGTATTCCTCGCAGGCTACAAGTCCTATCACGAGCATAACGGTGGCACCGTCGATGTCGCCAGTCTCTCTCCCGACTGGCACCCGCCCTATCCGCAGGCCGGATGGATCGACGAGAGCATGTTCAAGGGATAGGACCCGCAGGTTCAGAAAGAAATAATAGAACGCGGATGACGCGGATATGACTGATTAACACGGATAAAGAAACAGAAAATACAAGCATAGAGACGCATAGAAAAGCCCTCCTGACACATGACAGGAGGGCTTTTCTATATATGTAATCGGTTGATCGAAGAAATCAGTGATTCAAACAATGTGCGTCAATCTGGAGTGATACTTTTCCTTCAACCTTAATATTTGATCTTTCAACCATTCTACCGCTCAGTATACTCCACCAGTTTCGGTGAAACATCTTTCCCGTTTTTCACCGCCCAGAGATGCAGGAGCTCGAGCGCCAGCGTGTCGCCGCGTGTAATGGCCTCGTAGTGCCCGTGTTTCGAGCTTGCCCGCGGAAGTCCGGAATTGTCATCGAAAAATATGGCAATCGCCTGGTTAGCGAAAAACTCTGCGCGGTCGAGATATTTCGTCTCGCCGGAGAGCTCATAGGTTCCAATCATCAGGGCGATGGCATCGGCAAGCGCGCCGGGATAGAGTGCGATAGAGGTGTCCGGCTCGCTCACAAGATAGCGCGCGGCAGTATCGAGAATGAGCTTTTTGAAACCGTCGAGCTTGACCTGACGGTAGCGGAGAAGGCAAAGCATGGCGACCTGGGCATCGGTCGCCTGACCGTAGCCGGTGGCCCATGTCTGGGTGAAATTCGGGCGGCTCGGGTCGAGTTTGCCGCCGCGCCACCAGCCCGGTTCGAATGTCGAGGTCTTGGTGTTGGTCATGAAGCCCTCTCCGCCGGGAGCGAGATTGTGAGCGATCCTGAGGAATACTTTGTCGGTGCGGCTAGCGCAGGAACGCATTTTTGCACCAAGCTCGGCAGGCACCTTGTCCGCGCCCTCCCAGAGATCAACCGCAAGCGAAAGACCGCTATGTGGCCACATGAGGTCGGGGCTCTGCGTTTCCGCGAGGAGGCCGTCGGTCAGGTAGTGACGGCGTGCCTGAAATGCGTTGGTGAGTGTTTCTATCGCCTCGAGGAATACCGGATCTTTCGTGCGACTGTACGCCTCCGCCCAGGTGGCGATATAGAATCCGCCGTGACGGGGGTATTCCGATCCCCTTCCGGGCTGGTGCTTATCATAGTAGGCGTGACGGGAATAATGGACACTCTCCTTGTCGGCCAGCTGATGGTCCCAGAGGCCGTTCGCGAATCTCTCGCAGGGCGTTTCTGCAAGCTTGAACGAGCGGTCCCACAAGAGCCAGGGCCGTGCGAACTCATGAAGAAATCCGGATGGCTTTTCAATGACTTTCTCGGTCTTGAAATCCCAGCCGATATGCTCTCCCCACGCGAAAAGGCCGGTCACATCACTCTGGCAGTGATTGAAAAAATACCGGAACGCATCGTCCGCGGCCTCGGCGTAACGGTTTCCACTGCCCGTGTCGCTCAGGGCGTAAAGCAGGCGGTAGAGGTTCTGGTCCTGCATGGGGTTGGCACCCTGCACCATGCGGTCATGGGAACGGATGCCCCAGTCGCCGCGCTCGATGGCGAGGACATCCACAAGGGCTTTTCCCTCGTGGATGCTTTGTGTGCGGCGGTCGAGGGATACCGCGAACAGAGGTGTCGATTCGCTGCCGTAATGGTCGCGGCCCTTGTCTATCATTGTGTCGGCATATTTTTTCGCGGCATTGAGGTATTTCCCGCTGTCGGAACAGAGGGCGGTTTCTGTGAGACAAACTGCTGCGATGATAAATACTGCGCTAAGTAAAACAGTTCGATGCAGTTTCATTCTGCGGCCTCTTGTATTGTATGGTATTGTGCTTTAGAGCGATATGATGTCATATCCGGCTTCGGTCAGCGCTGTCAGGGAGGGGTGCCCCTTGAGTTCGCCGTTGAGCGTCAGCCCCTGTTCCACTGCATCGTCGTAAGCGCCGTTCTGGCGGGCGCAGGCCTCGCACACACAGTCGATAAGACCGGCATCGCGCAATTCCACATACGGTTTCGCGAAAGGTACATCGCCGTTTTTCAGCGTTTTGACCAGTTTTGTCGCGGCGCCCTCGATAATGATTTTGAATTCCATGCCTTTTGCCTGCATTTCGAAAGCGTAAAGTGCAACATGGGCGAAACAGCATGCCTCGCCATTGAATACTATGATAGCCACTTTTTTCATCTGTCCTCCCTGTTGATAAATTTTATCCATCAACATTATATGGCTGATATAGTGTGCCGCAAAGAGTTTTTTCACTCTGAGCCGAATGTAGTTCCGGCGCCCCGATTCTCTCAATATCCTAAAAATATTGACAATATGCAGATTCATATCTATTTTTTATATATCGGGTGAACTGAAACGGAAGGATTGTGTAATGGATATCCAGGAATTTGCCAGACAATTGGTTGATGACACGCAGGAAGCGGCTTATTTTGTCGATACCAACCGGACAATCCGCCACTGGAACATACAAGCTGAAAAGCTTACGGGTTTCAGCGCCAGAGAAGTTGTGGGACATTCCTGTTCAGATAACATCCTCGTCCATGTTGATGATGAGGGAGTATACATGTGCGCGCAGGGATGTCCACTTGCCGAGACTATGAGAACAGGTGAGGAAAAGGATATTGAAGCATACATGCATCACCGTCAGGGGCACCGGCTTCCCGTTACGATAAATGCAACGCCGGTCAAATCTCCGGAGGGTGATATTGTCGGCTGTCTCGAAACATTCTCCCTGAAAACTGCCCAGGCTAAATTAGCGATGATGGCCTCTGTTCCCATAAAGTATGAGACAGATGAAGAAGATTTTTCCCCGGTAACACCTCAGCGGCAGAAAGAGTACAGGGGAGTGCTCGATCGTGAGGAAATCGAGGGTGACATACAGCGAAATATCGATGAACTCCACGAGCGGAACGAGGAGTTCGGACTGATATTCGCCGAGGTCGAAAATGCCGCCGATATACGTCATGAGCATGTTGCGGCCGATGTTGAAAAGATGTGTGCCTCGGTTGAAAAAACAATAGAGAGCAATATCGGCCCGAATGACCTTGTCGGCCGCTGGGAGGAAAACTGTTTTGTGATCGTACTCGATATCATGGATGAGAACCAGCTCGAGAGTCTCTCAAAAAAACTGAAAATGCTGGTGGCGACATCCTTTATGCTTATCGATAACTCAAAGGTGACCGTTACGATCAGGACAGGCTCGACACTGGGCCGCCCCAATGATACCATAGAGTCAATTGTCAAACGGGCGAAAAATCTGAGCCAGATTAGCGGCGCTTTTGGGCCCACTGTCGCCTCATATATAGAAGACGAAGATAAAAAGTCTCAGGAAGAAGAAAAGGCGCACAAGAAAAAGAAGAAACGGAAAGAATCGAATGAGCCGACCATAACGAGTGGCATAAGGCCCGGCATATTCATGCTTTTCACATTTATTGTGCTTTTCTGGATTTTTGTTGTCTGGATATGGCATTCTTTTTATCGGTACCGCTGAGCGGACACGAATTTTATCTCAACGGGGATTGTTCATTGCAGCTTGCTTCGGGGCAGTTCATGACAACCGGGATCAAAAAGTAGTCCGGATGTAGCATCTTTGCGGCGGACTTATTCGCAAATACAGAAACGAGGAATACGGCCTTGCCATGGCAGAAATGCCGGTGAGGCCATTATTTTTCACTATCGATGACTTCGCGGACTTTGTTGAGAATGTCGGCGGGAGAGAACGGCTTTTTCAGGAAATTAAGGCCGCCGCTGATGAAACCGTCGGTGAGGATTGACTCGTCGGTGTAGCCCGACATGAACAGCACTTTCATATCGGGTGCTTCTTTCTCGATGTTCTGGAACAGCTCGCTGCCGCCCATCTGTGGCATGATGACATCGGTGAGGACAAGCGATATGGAATCTGCGCCTGTTTTTTCAATCAGCCGGAGGGCCTCTTCGCCGTTATTGGCCTCGAGTATGGTGTAGCCCTGACGGGACAGCACACGCTTGATCATTCGTCTGACCGTGCCCTCGTCCTCTGCCACAAGGATAGTTTCGGAGCCCCCGGGGATTTCATCGAGCGTGTTTTCGAATGCGTGAGCCGCCGGTTCCTCGAAACTTCTGGGTAAGAGGATGCTGATATCCGTTCCCTTGTCTTTTTCGCTCGTGACAAAAATGCTGCCGCTGTTCTGCTCGACTATACCGTAACAGGTCGAAAGCCCCAATCCAGTGCCTTTGCCTTCTTCTTTTGTGGTGAAAAACGGCTCGAAAATGTGTGAAACGGTCTCACTGTCCATGCCGCAGCCGTTGTCGCTGATTTTCAGTTCCGTGTAATCGCCGTAGCTCATGCCCCTGAACCGTTCCGTATTGTCGTCGTCGATTGTCGTATTCATGGTTTCTATCACGATTTTGCCGCCGTCGGGCATGGCGTCGCGGGCATTGATGACGATGTTCGTGATGATCTGCTCGATCTGGCCGCTGTCCATCATGATATACCAGAGTTTATCACTGGGGATGATAACGAGTTCTATATCCTCTCCGATGAGCCGCCTGAGCAGCTTGTCCATGTGCAGAAGGATTTCGTTGATCAGAATGGTTTTCGGTTCGATGATCTGGCGCCGCGAGAACGTGAGAAGCTGGCGTGTCAAGTTCGCCGCTCGATTTGCCGTGTTCTTGATCTCGGTGAAATAACCATAACTGGGATCGTCCTTGGACAGTGTCATGAGCGCGAAATCGGAATAGCCGAGAAGGGCGGTGAGAAGATTGTTGAAATCATGGGCAACGCCTCCTGCAAGCCGTCCCACACTCTCCATTTTCTGCGCCTGGATGAACTGTTGTTCGAGATGTTTTCTTTCTGTGATATCGGTGACAACGAACTGGTAGTATTCGATATCGCCGCTCTGGGAGTTAACACTGCGGACAGTCAGAAGGCAGTAAATAGTCTCGCTGTTCCTGGTGACAAGCTGAACCTCATGGCTGGTAACAGTACCCTGGTCAGCCAGTATTTCGAAAAGCCTGACCCGTTCATGGCTGTCGCTGAAAAGGCTGTCCAGTTTTTTTCCGATTGTTTCTTCACCGAAACCGAAAAGCTCGACTCCTGAGGGATTGATATCGATGATAATGCGCTCTTTCGGTTCGACAACGATAATCGGCTCGCCGGAGTTTTCGAACAGTTCTCGGTATTTTTCCTCGCTCGTGACCAGCGCCTCGACCGAGAGTTCGCGTATTTCTTTTTCCCGCTTGATTTGGTTGGCGGTAACTTTTAATTTGTTGCCCTGTTCTTTCAGCCGCAGTTCGAGCAGACGTTTCTGTTCCTGGGCCCGTTTCTGTTCCAATGCGGTTTTGTAGAGATCGTAAAAGGTTCTGCGGTCACGGTGTTCGAGCGAATAAATGATATACAGTCCCATGACCGAGACGAATGTATAGAGCACGGAGCTTGATATGAACACCGGTGACGGCATGTCGAGAGTTATCGGCACAATCAGCCAGTAAGCGATGTTCCCGGCTATAATGACCAGCGTGGTCCACATAAAGTGGAGCCTGAACACAAAAGCGGCGAGAACGTTGATGACAATCAGGATCGCGAGGAAAATAGGATCGCCGTTTTCAGTGGTGTTAAGCGCCCGCAAGGAATATTGGATGATCATGCTGAAAGACCACAGCATAAGGATACGCTGCTTGTAATCTCTCAGGAAGGGCAGCATATACAGTATGGTCAACAACACCATCAGGGGTGTGAAAAACGCATATCGATAGAACGTCAGCGGTGCGGCATTGACCGCGCCGATCACACAGTCGATATAACCGAAGATAAAGTTCATGGCTATAGCGATAAGCAGTACGGCTGTGTTCAGTTTTCGTGTTCGTTCTGCATGTTCATATCGGAATTCTTTTTCGAGCTGGCCAGGGAAGAAAAGTGTGACGGGATGGCAGGTGAAGCTGTCCGGCATGGCTATATTTTCATCGATTTTCATAGTATTGCGCCTTTGGGCTGCGGGCCGTGTTTACAGCCGGATACATGTTTGCCTGAATTTCACATCTTCTTCCCCCTCCGCTGCATAAACTATTATAAACACTGCCATGTGAATGCCATTTTTTGAATATACACACTCAATCACGTTTCTGCAATCATTGAAAAAATCCTTTTATTTTTTTTCGCATTGTCGTTTAATATAATGACACTTTTTCAAAGGAGTATGTATGAATATTATCGTTTTCGGGGCGCATCCGGACGATTGCGAGTTTTTTGCCGCCTCCAGCGCCCATCTCATGACAAACGCCGGACATAAGGTAAAGTTTATATCGGTGACAAACGGTGATGCCGGTCACATGGAGCTCGATCCCGAAACACTCGCCGCCGCAAGGCTGAAAGAGGTCGAGGCCGCCGATGCCCTGATCGGTGTCGAGTGGGATATCCTCGATCATCACGACGGCCGTCTGACAACCGATATCGCCATACGCGAGGAGCTGATACGGCACATCCGCGATTTCGAGGCCGATGTCGTCATCAGCCACCGTCCCTGGGACTACCATCCCGACCATCGCAACACCGCCGCCCTCGTGCAGGACAGCGCCTACATGGTCATTGTGCCCAACGTCTGCCCGGACAGCCCGGCCCTCACGAAAAATCCGGTCTACCTCTATCTTTATGACGACTGCGATGACCCGATTCCATTCCGGCCCGATGTGATTGTGCCAATCGACGATGTCTTTGCCGGGAAAGTGGATGTGCTCGACAAGATGACCTCACAGCTCTATGAGTGGCTGCCGTTCACGTTCGGCGTGCTCGACGAGGTGCCCTCCGGCAGTGAAGAGCGTAAAATCTGGCTCGACGGTTTTCTGCGCGCCTGGCTGAAAAATCCGTTCCCGGAGGAGAGCAGGGCCCGTTTCGGCAGGGAGGTCGCTTTCACTGAATCGTTCCAGGTCTGCCCGTTCGGCAGGACACCCTCAGAAGAGGAGCTTCGGCAGATATTCCCCTTCGTGCCCGAGGGCGGTATCAGGCTGCCGTAACAGGATTGCAGGACACGAGCTGAAAAGAAATCATGGCCGAAATGCTGCCCTCCGGCAGGCACGCTGTCCAGTGGGACGGCAGGAACGACAGCGGTGAACTGCTTTCCTCGGGAGTTTATATCGCGAGCTTGAAACAGGGACGCACGGTAGCGGTGAAAAAGATGCTGTTGGCGCGGTGAGTTCAGGAAAAGGGGATAAGGGCTGATTCCTGATTCCTTTTTTTATTACTTATGGATCAATACTGTCCGGTAAAAATACCGGCGAGTTTTTCCATACAATAATTTCTTAATACCACTTTTCCCCTCGCCGGAAAAAGTGGTGCAAAAAGGGCGCCCGGTGAAAAGCTATCTCCCGTTCTCACGGCGCATTTTCCGGAAATGCTGAACGCGTCTTGCGACACAATCCTTTCTGGTCCAAAAATACTTATTCGACCGGGGCTTTTCAACGGGAACAGAGAGATTACCGTAGTATTATCAATTGCTTGCGGTGATCTTACAAGCCAGCGTTCGGCGGCGAAACGCCGAAAAGCGGTTCATTCTGCACACCCTTTACAGAAATATAAAGTGCCCTCGGCACCTTCCCGAAAGGGGTTCGGGGAAGGCCGGGAAGTGCCGGTTTTCCCCGATGGCTGACATCAGGACAGTCCAAAGGAGTGTTCTGATAGTTTTTCAGTTTTTACCGGCTTTTATCTCACGTTTTACCGGACATTACTAAGTGCAAACAAAGAATTACAGATTAGCACCTCCAAACGGATTGTCGTTGACAGTCCGTTTTTTTTATCGCTATACTGGGGTAGACGACTGAAACAATACGGAAATAATGCTGACAGGAGCCCGCCATGAAACGAACGCTGTTTTCGATCGCTATTCTCTCGCTGCTCATTTCCACAGCTGTCCGGGCCGATAAGTACATGACGCCGGAGCAGCAGAAAGCGGCGGAAAAGAAATACGACAAACTCGGTATTCTTCATGATGCCGCGATGAAATCGGACACGTCGCCGCAGTTCCTCATGGTGCCCGAGGATTATCCCGAGATCAGGGATTTCTCTGTGGCAAAAGAGGCGCCGACAGTGGATTTCGCAATCATTCAGGGCATGGAGCCGTTTGTTCTTCCAGTATTGCACCCGTATCATGAAGGTGGCATTTACGGTGGCTGGGGCGATGTTTCGAAGGGGCCGGACGGTTGTTTTTACTATTCTATCGGTGATCATCGCGGCTGTGGCGGCACCGCCTACATGTTCCGCTATGATCCGGCGGACAAGACAAATACGATTGTGATCGATCTCAAAAAGGTTGTCGGTTATGGTGACGATGTTTTCGGGGACGGCAAATTTCACGGTGATCCGGAGGTTTCCCCCGATGGCGACATGTGGCTTCTGTCCTATTTCGGTCCCGCTCCCTTGGAAGAAGATTTCGAGACCTGGCACGGCAGCTGGCTGTTCCACCACAATGTTTTCAGCGGCAAGACCGAATGTGTCGGAATTGCGCTCGAGGGCGAAAGCTGGCCCTATCACGCATGGGACTGGGATCGCAACCTCCTGTTCGGCGTGGGCAGTCTCAATAAGCAGGTTGTTGTATATGACACCAATGAACGGTGTATGCTTTACGGCGGTGTGCCGCCGGACGGGATAACATGGTTTGAACGCGGGGTGATGCTCGACCGCGACACCGGCATAATCTATACGACTGATACTATCAAATATGCAGATGGCGAAAGGTTGTCTGGCCGTTACCGCGGCGAGCAGCGAATGGTCAGCTATGAGCGCCGCAACAACCGTTTCACCCGTTTGCAGTCGCTTGTTCCTCCCAACAAGGTCACCGGTACAGTCACACCTCTTCGTGCCCACACCAAGGTCAAGGACAGCGAGGGCGCGTTCTGGTGTTGCGATGTCTCCGGCGCCATGTTCCGTTTCTTCCCGGCGGAGGACCGTATCGAGCAGCTTGGCATGAACTGGGGCAAGGAGGGCAAGTACCTCGCCAACATGTGTTTCAGCCCGAAAAAACGCTATATCTATTACCTTCCCGGCGCCGACACGCATGCCCATACCTATGGCACCCCTGTGGTTCAGTACGATACGAAAACGCATAAGAAGAAAGTCATCGCGTTCCTCAACGATTTCTATCTGGAAAAATACGGTTACTGTCCCGGCGGCACCTATGGTGTCGAGCTGGATGAGGCGGGTGAATCGCTGTTCTTTTACATGAACGGGCAGTTCACTACTAAAGAGCTCGGTACGGGTTATGGCCGTCCGGCGATTTTCCACGTGCATATACCTGAAAGCGAGAGGGTGGAGTGAGGGCTCATTGCCATAGCCGCGCCGTTACCTATCCAGAACATGATGCTTGTGCGACAGGCTCAGGGCAGAGCGGTCGTAACTCAATTGGCGCAGAACTGTGAGAAATCTGTTATACTGCCCAAAAAACTTGCGTTTTGCACGGCTGGACTGTAGTTTCATCACAATCCAAAACCTAATACTGCCACATACCATCAGGGAGAACACCATGCATCGTAGTTCACGGTTTCGTTTTTTTGCAGCATTTTTCATGTTGGCACTGGCGACGGTTTTCCTGCCCGCCGAATCAATTGCACAGCGCGGAACCCGTCAGAATATCAATATCCCCGACATCAGGGGCTACCTGACACTCAAATGCGATTTTCATACGCATACGGTCTTTTCCGATGGCAATGTCTGGCCCACGATCCGTGTCGAGGAGGCCTGGTACGAGGGGCTTGATGCCATCTCAATCACCGACCATATCGAGTACCAGCCGCACAGGGGCGATATTCCCACCAAGCACAACAGGCCCTATGATATCGCGAAAAGAACCGCAGAAAATCTCGGCATCATTTTTATCCGCGGCACCGAGATCACCCGGAGCACCCCGCCGGGACATCACAATGCCATTTTCACCACGGATAACGCGCTTATCGATGTGCCGGATTTCTATGACGCGATGCAGGCGGCGGCCGACCAGGGATCGTTTATTTTCTACAACCATCCCGGCTGGAAACATCCCGAAAAGAAAGCGGAGTGGTTCGAGTTCCAGACCGAGAATTACGCGAAAAAACGCATGCATGGTGTCGAGGTGGTCAACGGGTACGATTATTATCCAATCGCCCACCAGTGGTGTATCGACAAGAAGCTTACAATCATGGGCACCTCCGATATCCACGCGCCGATCACCTTCAATTATGATTTTGCCGCCGGCGAGCACCGCCCGATGACACTGGTTTTCGCCAAGAAACGCACTGCCGAGGCCGTCAAGGACGCCCTATTTGCCCGACGCACAGCGGTCTGGTGGAAAGACTGTCTCATCGGGGACGAGCAGTATCTGCGCCCCATTTTCACCGAATCGGTCGAGGTGACCACGCCGGACCTGACAATCACCGGTAACGGGCGTGCGACCCTTCAGGTCTCCAACACTTCCTGTGTCGACTACCAGCTGGAGATCGGCGAATCCGAGTTTGTCAACGCCCCGAAAACAGTTACGCTCCATGCCGGACGTACTGTGCGCCTGACAGTGAGCAAGAAGGATGCCGAGGTTTTCGGCCGCAAGAAAGTCAGCCTTCCTGTCACGGTCAAGAACCTCTATGTCCTGCCGAACACCGGACTCGAGGACGAGCTGACATTCACGGTCAGGTTCGAGAAACCGGCCGCGAAATAAGATTTTAGGGAAGCCCTATTAATCCATTTTTGCCGGCGAGCGTATCTTTCAGCGCCGGGCTGCTAAAGAAAATTAGCCGCGAAAAGGTACAAAAATACTTATAGAAAAGCCCTTTGTTTCCATCCGCGAGACAGGGGGCTTTTCTGTCAAAATCAGTCATTCCTCCATCGGCATCATCAGGCTCAGGCGGCGCATGTGAAATCATGGAAAAGACTTGACAATTATCGACATACTATATCTATTGCATAAGGTAAATTGTTTGAAAATGCAGGGAGGTATGTTATGCGGCGGTCTGGATTGTTTGTTGTGATGTCGATTTTTGTGGTGGCTCTGTTCGTTGGGGCCGGTGTGTGCCGGGCGGAGTGGGAAGTGCAGGAGAGCGGGACAAATGACATCTTGAATGACGTCTTTTTTGTCGACGAAAACCATGGCTGGATTGTGGGGTATCATTCGACCATTCTCGCCACAAGCGATGGCGGTACTACCTGGGTACGGCAGGAATGTCCGTTTTCGGATTATACACTGACACAGGTACAGTTTTTGACTCCCCAGATCGGGTATATGATCGGACATGACTGGTATTCTGAAAATCGAGAATTTATTTCTCATCTTTTCAAGACTGAAAATGGTGGTGAAACTTGGGAAGTCGTTGAAACAGAATTGTGTTTCCATATTGTATCATCAATATCATTTATTGATGGCAATCACGGCTGGGCTATGGCAAGGGTCTGGAATAGTGAACGAACACAAACAATTCAGTATGGAATACTCAAAACATCTGATGGTGGTTCGACATGGGATATTCAGTTTGATTTATATACACAAGAATCACCTAAAAATTTTTGGTACTGTATTTCGATATCATTTCTCGACGACCAACACGGTTGGGCATTGTATGGTCCGGGTGGTGAACTTCAGGAACCTCGATATATTTTGTATTCCGAGGATGGAGGGATAACGTGGGATGACTTGGGTGCTGTACCAACGGCGCAGATACTCGATAAAATATACCCTGTTTCATATCAGGATGTCTGGGCTGTCGGTCGTGGCTTGAATTTCAGCCCCGATAATGGGAAAACCTGGCTTTTGGATGACTGGGCCTATGTCGATCCCAGAAATGGCTATGTCGATCCAACCAAAAATGGCACGGTTGAGGATGTGTATCCACTACAGGGAAGGGAGGCCTTTATTGTAACACAAACAAAACTGTATTACACTACCGATGGCGGCGTCAGTTCGGAGCTATGCCAGGATTTCGAGTATCTCGGCAAATGGTGCGATGCCATGGCTGGCTACGGTCATACTGTCTGGATTTGCGGGATGTACGGCCTGATAGCCAGATACACGCTGGAAGGTGTGGGTGTCGAGCAGACGAAAGCAGAAACTCCTGCCGGTTTTAAACTGACAAACACTCCCAACCCGTTCAATCCCTTCACTACCATATCTTTCTCTCTCCCCACCGATTCTCACACCACACTGACTGTCCACGACATCACCGGCCGGAAAGTTGCCACGCTGATCGACAATTATATGAGCGCCGGGAAACACAGCGCTGTTTTTGACGGTTCCAATCTGGCCTCTGGCGTGTATTTCTACCGGTTGAAAACGGGTGAGGTGGCAAGAACGGGAAAAATGCTGATGATCAAGTAGTCAGGATTCAGGAGTCAGAATACAGGAGAAAAGTTTGGTGAAGAAAGATAGATGACATAATAAAAAAACTCTGTCTGTGATGGCAGGGGCTTTTTAAGTGCGAAAAGAATCAATTACATACAAAAAAGGCTCCCATAATAGGAGCCTTTTTTGTTCTATACGCTTATTCCATTTATATTTCGGCAAGAATCGATGCCATAATATTCTTGATACCACTGCTCTGGAGCGAATAGAAAACTACATTTCCATTTCTGCGCGATTTCAGAACACCGCGTGATTTCAGAATGCTGAGCTGCTGGGATGTCAGGGACTGTTTGGTCCCCAGTGTCCGCACGAGCTCACCGACAGAGCGCTCGCCGCCCATGAGAATATTGACAATCTGAAGCCTGACCGGGTGTGCGATCGCTTTCAGCGTTTCCGCCATTTTTTCGAGTGTATTATCCTGAATCAGTTCTGTCGACAAGCGTACCAATGCTGCTCCTCCCCTAATAAATCAATTTTTGAACGTTTAAGACAAACTGATGAAAATATGATTACCGCTATATACAAATATAGCACACAAGCGACGCAAAACAAGACATTTCTAAAGAATATCGTCGCTTTTCCGGCTCCCGCCAAATATTACATTATACAAAAATTGCACATCCAAGGCAAGCTCATTTTTTGCTGAAAGCCGCATGTTTGCGATATTCTCAGCTTGTGATTTTCCCCTGATCTGTGTATACTGTAATGTGCTCGCAACATGCGGGAATCCGCACCGTGCATATCCGGGTCAGAATGCTTTTACCAGTGCGGTGGCGGCGCTTTTCTCATTGAAATGATTACTGTTACATTCCACGGATACACGATCTGTGCGGCGGCTGTTCATCTCGATCTGCGGCACAGTGAAAGGATATTCTGATGACACGAGACGCCTATAAAGATGCCGGTGTCGATATCGACGCGGCCATGAAGACAAAGAAAAACATCAAAGATATGGTACGCTCGACATTCGGCCCGGAGGTCCTGACAGACATCGGTTCGTTCGGCGGCCTTTTCAAGCCCGATTTCAGCGGCATCGACTCGCCGGTGCTGGTCTCCTCTGCGGACGGTGTCGGTACGAAACTCAAGGTTGCCTACATGACAGGCCGTCACGACACTGTCGGACAGGATATCGTGAACCACTGCTGTAACGACATCCTTGTCATGGGCGCTCTGCCGCTTTTCTTCCTCGATTATCTCGCCTATGCCACCCATGACGACGATGTCATCTGCGCTGTTATCGATGGCATCTCGAAAGCCTGCCGCGAAAACGGATGCGCGCTTATCGGCGGCGAAATGGCGGAGCTTCCCGATCTCTACACGCCCGGTGAATACGACCTTGCCGGCGTGATCATCGGTTATGTCGGGCAGAACGACATTCTCGACGGCAGCCGTGTGAGCGAGGGTGACATCATCCTCGGCTGCGCCTCCACCGGTCTGCACACCAACGGCTACTCACTCGCAAGAAAGCTCGTGTTCGAGACAGCGGGACTCACACCAGACGACACGCTTCCCGGCACCGATCAGTCGATTGCGGACGCGCTTCTTGCTGTACATCGCTCCTATGTCCAGTCGATCAAGCCGCTGCTCAAGGATAATGCGCTCCATGCCATGGCACATCTCACCGGAGGAGGATTCACCGGCAATATAGACCGCACCCTGCCGGAAAAATTCGATGCCGTTATCGATCTCGACACCTGGGAGGTCCCGGCCCTGTTCCGTTTCCTTGCCGAAACCGGCGAACTGTCGGAATTCGAGCTTTACCGCACGTTCAACATGGGGGTCGGCATGACCCTGACAGTTGCTGCAGACGAGACCGCGCGTGTCAAATCGATACTCGAGGATGGCGGCGAAACAGTCTACACCGTTGGCAGAATTGAAAAAGGCTCAGGCGAGGTCAGGCTTGCACACGGCATCTGAGGGCCCCCAAGCTATTATTTTTAACCGTTTGGCAGCATTGCTGTACGCGGGGCTGATTTTTGTCCTGTCATCGATGTCCGGCAACAGTTTTCCCGAGATGCCGTTCTTTTCGTTTGACAAGCTTGTCCATACAATCGAGTTCGGGCTGTTCGGTATAGTGCTATTCAGGGCCTTTATCACATTTCCGAAACTTCATCGGCCATTCACCATGACAGTGATCGCATCAGCCGTGTACGCTGCCTCGGACGAACTGCATCAATATTTCGTACCGGGGCGTGATGCCAGTGTCGCGGATTTTGTTTTCGATGTCGTCGGGATAGCTGTATTCACCGCTCTGTATATGCGCATTTGCCGGAACTGGGAAAGAACGCATAATTAACTGGCTGTCGATACGCGTGTGAAAATCCGATAATTCGCAATGAAAACAGTTTCCGGTTCTGCTGAACCAGTATCGACAGACACCGCGTCAAGATGATCTCTAATGACCTGATACGAATTTGAGTAATACAATAACGGCCCCTTTTTGCTCAGACGTTGAGCCATTACACATACCTGAACGCGCGCTCTCTCATACCAAACATTAGCATGCCGTTATAGACATGTAGATAATCCTTTTCAAACTGGATCGAAGCAGGTATAATTCATTTAGTGAATTACTGTGGTTTTTTAACGTTCGTCAAGTTGATATGGAGAATGCCGGACAAAGATACCTTGTTTGGAAATATTGCTGTATGAAGAATGTTTGTGTGTAATTTATGGTCAACATGATTTGATACGGGAAATAAAACATGCGAATCATTTTTACCGCCATCCTCCTTTTATGCACCGCCTTCCCGCAGTTCTCTGCCGCACAATACAACAGATATCCATCCCTCGCTTTCCCGGAGTTACGCGGCGCCACGCTTGCCGATTCTTTGAATTGCGCGGGCAATATCCTTGCATCGAGCGATACAACACTTGCACAAAACTATATAGCTGCGGCGCTGGAACTTTCGGAAAAACTCAGCTATAACAACGGTATCGCAGAGGCTTACAGGAATACAGGCCAATTGCATTATGATGCGAAACGGTATTCCGAGGCTATCGAGTATTATAAGAAGGCCATCAGCGAACTGGACGGTGATGAATCGTTCTATACTGTCGGCTATCTATACCGTCGTTATGGACAGGCGCTCCATCATCTTGGCGAAAACGCTGAAGCATATCGGCAATTCAAGATCGCCCAGAGAATTTTCAACGCGCAAAATGATTCGACAGGCCTGTCATATACCGCGAATACCCTCGCCTTCTTTTTTTTCAGGACATCTGAGTATGACAGTGCGCTTGTGTATTATTCGGCCGCACAGGAATTGTATAACGCACTGGGAGAGGTTTCGTATGCATCCATCATGCTCAACAGCATCGGCGCCTGTCATTACCAGCTCGGCAATTACGAACAGTCTCTCGACTGTTACCTGGAATCGCTTGAAAGACACCGCCGTATCCATGATAAACCCGGCATGGCCCGTGTTCTCAACAATATCGGCAAAACCTGCCACAGCCTGGGTAAAAACAGGGAGGCCATTGAATATTATAAAGAGGCGCTCGCAATTGCGGAGGAAATCGACAACAAACTCATGATCGCTTATACGTTCAGCAACATGGGGGAACTTGAGGAAAATACCGGCGATCTCGAAAAGGCGCTCAAGTATTACCAGAAAGCGATTGAATACGGCGGCGACATGGTGGAAGATACCACGAAGATACAGAATATGAACGCCATCGGATCGATAGCGGGTAAAACGGGACAGTATGAACTTGCCATCGGGGGTACTGGAAGACGCATACAAACTGTCCGAGAGTATCGATTTCAAACGCGGCATGGCAGCCGCACTGAAGAATATGGGACAGACATATGCGGAGGCGGGAGACCACGAGCGTGCATATGAGTTCTATCATCGGAGCATAAAGATAAGCAGCGTATCGGGCGACAGGACTTTATTAAGTGAAACGCTGGATAATATTACCGAACTTGCTGAAAAAGACGGTAAATATCGTGAGGCGCTTGCCTATTACCGCCGTTACACCTCACTCAAGGACAGTCTTTCCGGCGAGGAAACTACCAAGAATATTGACCGTCTCAGGATAGAGTTCGAGTCGGAGCGGAAAGAGCAGGAGAATAAGGCGTTGATAGAACGCCAGAGCGCACAGGAAAAACTGCTCACCAGAAACCGCACGATCATCGCCCTGTGTATTCTGTTCATTGTTGTCCTCCTGTTCATGTACCACCGTATCAAACGGGCGAACAAAACACTTGCCGATACAAACATAAAAGTTACTGTGCAGCGGGACGAGATCGAAGAAAAAAACAGGAGTCTCGAAGATGCGATCAAGCAAATCAAAACACTCTCGGGACTGCTGCCTATCTGTGCGAACTGCAAAAAGATACGCTCGGATGACGGTTACTGGGAGGATGTCGAAGGCTATATCAGCAAACATTCCGATGCCATGTTCAGCCATGGTAT
Source organism: Candidatus Latescibacterota bacterium (assembly GCA_963668435.2). Lineage (GTDB taxonomy): Bacteria > Latescibacterota > Latescibacteria > Latescibacterales > Latescibacteraceae. The sequence goes on along the minus strand of CAXXSC010000006.1, from coordinate 764,474 downwards.
CTGCCCGGACTGCATGAATAAACTTTATCCTGATTACATTGACAAAATTAATGAGAAAAAGCATGGCGAAAGGCGCACTTGACAGGCATGCCGATAACAGGAACAATCTCAGTTTTGAACAGAAAGCATTACAGACGGATTCAATATCAGTAAAAAAACAATGTCGGCATTTCGGTGTAAATATCCTTATGATTTGAAACCATCTCAGCACCTGTTGGTCATAGTCTATATTGGCAGCACCATAAAACGCAGATTTGCATCATAAACATTGAGCGGCTGCAGCATTCTGAAAATTAATGGATTTTTTTTTACATTTCCCGTTATATTTATAAAGGGAAAGAATACTTGGATCACGCAGTTTTTTTATCTTTGGCAGGGAGATCATGATCAGGGAAGATCCGCGTCGTCTGAAAGAACTCATCGAGCTCAGCGCTCATATCGCGGAGGTCAAGGACCTCGACGAGGTCATGGAGCGCATTCTCGGTACTGCACGTGATTTTACTGATTGTGACGCCGGTTCGATCTATATCAAGCAGGGTGACCACCTCCTGTTCAGCTACGCTCAGAACGATACGCTTTCCAGCCGTCTCAAATCCGGAGAAAAACTGATCTACACCACGTTCAAGGTGCCGGTGGACAACAATTCGATAGCGGGATATGTCGCCTCTTCCGGCAAAACGCTCAATCTCACCGATGTGTACCATCTACCACCGGAGCTGCCGTTCAGTTTCGATAAAAGTTATGATGAGAGCGCAAATTACCGCACGAAATCCATGCTGACTGTGCCGCTCATGACGATCAACAAACGTGTGGTCGGAGTTCTGCAGCTTATCAATCGGCTCGATACGGGCTGTCAAGTGACAGCTTTCGAGACTGAGCTTGAGCCCTATGTCAACTTTTTCGCGACAAATGCCGCCGGAGCGCTTGCCCAGGCACAGCTCACCAGGACAATCCTTTTGCGCATGATAAAAATGGCGGAGCTCCGTGATCCGAAAGAGACCGGAAACCATGTGAACCGTGTGGCTGGTTATTCTGTCGAGATTTTCGAGACCTGGGCGAAAAAAAAAGGCATGGCTCAGAAAGACATCGACAGCTCCCGTGATGTGCTCCGCATGGCGGCCATGCTCCATGATGTCGGTAAGGTGGCCATTTCCGACCTGATCCTCAAGAAACCGGGCCGTCTTGACGATGAAGAGTTTGCGATGATGAAAACACATACCGTTCTGGGTGCGCGGCTTTTCCGCGACTCACAGTCAGGTTTCGAGGAGGCGGCAAGCGAGGTCGCGCTGAACCACCATGAAAAATGGGATGGCAGCGGCTATCCCGGGCATGTGGATGTCCTGACCGGCGAGGCTCTTCCCGGCAAATCAGGAGATGATGGCAGCCCTCTTCCCAAAAAAGGTGAGGAAATATCCCTTTACGGCAGGATAGTGGCCCTGGCAGATGTTTATGACGCCCTCTCATCGTCCCGATCCTATAAAAAAGCATGGTCGGAGGAGAAAGTGCTCGGTATCATCGAGGAGGGGCGCGGCGCACATTTCGATCCGGCGATAGTCGATGCTTTCATGGAATGCCTGCCGACACTGCGCTCGATCATGAAACGCTATTCAGGCTGATTTTCAGAGTTTTTCGGCTTGTATTATATATTATTTGAAAAAGGTGAGATACGACATGTCTTCAAAAGCAAGACTCGCGCCATCGCAATTCCATTTATTCTGCGTGAAACCGGTTGTTGCAGCCATCATTGCTGGAACAGCAGTTCACATCCTGATCGCTTTTTTTGGCGAGTATGCTGTCGGACACAGTTTTTTTAATTACTTCCAGGAAGCGTTCAGGCGTTCCTTTGTTCTGAGCCTGTTTTTTTTGGTAGCCCCCTATGTGCCGCCGCTTTTTATGGCCATGTATGTCCAGAATACTATCGGAATGGCTAAAGAATACCAGTTCATGGAACACGCAAAGAGCGGCATGGCCCTTGGGAAGAAAACATCCGGCGGCAGCATACAGACCATCAATGTCAATCCGGCATTCGCCACGATTTTCAGAGAGGATCATAAAACACTTCTCAGTGGTGAATTCCTGCCCGTTCGTTTCTGGAAAAACGTTGACGAACGCGAGCATTTTTTCCGGGAACTCGAAGAAAAACAGTCGATGGATGATATAAGCCTCGAATTTTGGCGTGGAGACGGCAGCCATCTTGCATGCATAATGGATGCTGTTTTGCGTAATGACGGTCTCTATCAGATCACATTGCTGGATGTAACGGAAAGAAGGCGGCTCCGGGACGAAGTCCAAAAGGTCTATTCGGATAACATCCGTCTGATATCAGGGATTGAAAACATCCTTTCCACGTTCCGTTCAACGGATTTCGATATCGAGAAGGCATTTGCCGAGCTTTTCGGCTCAGTTCTGCTGGCTGGTGACTGCCGGCCCTCGCACATCTTTTCCACTTCGGTCCAGGAGCACGGTATGCTGGCCGGGCATGTCTATTACCAGAACGAAAACGGTGAAATTGTAAAAAGCTCTGACCATATCACCATCGACCCGAACAGCGCGGTGGCGATCACCCGCGGCAAGGGCGCTGTCTATTGGTCCAACGGCCCTGAGGAAGGTGAGACTGCCGAAGAATACACGCGCAATTTCAATCCGAGTGTTCTCGACATTGTCGGAAATGTCCGAAATTACGCCACGTATTGTACGGGCAAGGTGGCGATCATCGCGTTCAATTACTGCAGCGACGTGAAACCGGGCGATGCAGACGTGCTCATGGCAATGGCCGTTCTGGTCAATGCGCTCGAGACCATTTCCGGCCAGACAGTCGAGACAGAGGAGGCGTTCATATATGCAATGGAAGCGCTGGCGCGTGCCTGTGAGTCTTTCGACGAGGACACCGCCATGCATCTCAGGAGACTCAACGCCTATTCGCGGGCGATCGCCATGGAATTGGGCATGGACAAGCGTTTCGTCGAGAACATTGCCTACGCCGCCCAGATGCATGATGTCGGTAAGATAAAGGTGCCGCTGGAAATACTCCTGAAACCGGGCCGTCTTTCCGACGATGAGTTCAAGGTCATGAAACGCCATCCGAAACAGGGGGCGGATATCATCGGCTACAATCCGCGTGTGGTGATGGAGCACAATATTGCCTACACGCATCATGAAAAATGGGACGGAAGCGGTTATCCGCGCGGCCTCAAGGGCGAGGAAATCCCCATAGAGGGACGAATCGTCGCGCTGGCGGATGTTTATGACGCCCTTCGTTCGAGACGATCCTACAAGGAGCCGTTCAGCCACGAAAAGACCCTGAAGATCCTGAGCGACGGCGATGAGCGTCTCAATCCAAAGGAGCATTTTGACCCGGCGGTGCTCGATGCGTTCATCAGGATCGAGAACCAGATGGCGACGATATTCAGGCTCCTGTCGGATGAGCCGGAACAGATTGCCTGATACTTTTATAACACAGCATTCATGCTATCTGTCCGGCAAAGCTTTCTGCTGACAGATGATAGAATCGGATAATAATAAACGGCTGACCTGGTTCAAAATCGGTCAGCCGTTTTAAGTCAATACATTCCGCTGTATTAGATGCGGCTTAATGCAAACCTTTGAGCTTTGCCATCCGCCAATCAGCTCTCCAGGTCATCCCAGCCATCGCCGGATTCAGCTGCATTTTGGTTTCCACCGCCGTTTTCCATTTTCACCGCCGGATTTTGATATTCATCGGTGTTATAGCTCTTGACCTCAACGGTCCGTGTCGAGCCGAACAGCAGTTTCATGCCGCCGATAAGTAAAAAGAGGAATCCGATCAGCGGCAGGCCCGGCATAAGCAATAAGCGCGGCATAAGCATGGGGAAGATCAGCATCATAAGCGAGCCCAGTACGATCATTCCGCAGCCGATAGTGATCCTGAGTGCTTTCAGCATACCGAAGAAAACCAGTATGAAGCCCAAAAATATCATCAGGGGAAACATGCTTGCTATCCAGCCGATATCGAAAAAATGCCTGTCGAGATGCATGAGGAACGGCGTATGGAATGTGACCTCGAACGGCAGGAAACCGCGATAACCACCATAGAGTGCGGGCATCGCTATGAAAAGCAGTCCTGCAACAATGACCGCGAGGCCGAACAATAAACCTAAAATGCTCGTCTCTTTCGTATAGCGGACCTCGGGAACCGGTTTTATGGCGTTCCCGTTCGCGGCGGTGTCGAGCTGGGTTGAGGCTGGGAGTGAGTCCACCGGCGACGGCATCAGAAGCCACAAGACAATGTAGACAATGAATCCGAAACCGTAGAAAATGGTCGTCAGTACTAAAAATATTCGCAAGGGCAGCACCAGACGGGGAGCATTGAATTCACGTGCCAGGCCGGTGCAGACTCCGGCCACACGTTTGCCGTCATTGACCCGCCGCCAGTAGTTACCGCTGCCGCTTATAATGCGCTCGCCGGGCTCCTTGACCGCTTTGGTTACATTACTGCCGCAGTACCGGCATTTGACAGCGTCCACCTTGATCGGTTCCGCACAGAACGGACAGCTTTTATATTCATTCTCTTCCATATCGAAAACTCCCGTAATATTTCATTGAAGCGCTTATAACTATGTACCGATCGGCCGCGTTTCACACCGGCCATGGATTGATAAGGCGACCGATCTCGTTACTTCCCGTGCTTTATGCTGTTCCGGTGCCGGACACAGCCCGCCTGACACCATGTTTCGCCGCGATAAGCCCCAGTACAGGGAGAAGTGCCGCGCCCAGGAACGCGAGCATTGTCTCAGATGAAATGTCGAATCCGAGGAAAACATCGAGCACGAATGCGTACAGAACCGCTGACAGCATAAGCATCGTTCCCGCGGAAAGCATGAAACCGGGTTTCGAGCTCATTTCTACTTTCCACTCACCACCTTTTTTCCCGGTGCTATTTTCGCTGCCGAAATCTGCAGTATCTGCAGGCTGGCGCACACTGTCTTCAGCGGAATCGCTATTTCCTGCATCTGAAACCGCATTGTCATTTCCGGCATCCGCAACAGGCGCTGAAACTGTTCCAGCCTGCCCGCCTGCCTGTGCTGACGGCGGCTCGGAATCGTCACTGTCGTCCCGCGGCATATATTTACTGTGATCCGTTATTTCATTGTTGCCGTCCGGTGAATCCGCATTCCCGCTGTCCGCGGGGACCTGAATGTCGTCGAGATTAACCGCTGGCGGCTCCGGCATATCGTTTTCGACAGGAGCCCAGGATGTTTCCCGGGGCTGTTCGGGTGGTGGCGGTGGTGTGATAATGGGGCCTTTTCCCGCCCGCGCACCGGCATCACTGGTTTCCGTTTTGTCGACAGCCGCCGGCATGAGTATCCACAGCAGGATATAGACGAGGACGCCGAAACCGTAAAATAGTGTCGTCAGGATAAAGAATAACCTGAGCGGCAGGATAAGTATCGGCGAATCGAGCTGCTGGGCAAGGCCGGTACAGACACCCGCCACCTTTTTCCCCTTGTTGACACGGTGCCAGTAGCCGGGAGTCGAGAGGTTGAGGCTGAAATCTTTCTTGTCGAGAGCGCTGCCGCAATAGCGGCACTTGATTGCCTGTTTGCGTATTTGTTCCGCGCAATACGGGCAGGTTTTCATTTCATGATTTTCCATGGCCGGGTCTCCTGAAACGATTATGCTTGATACGTTTATTTTTCAAAACCATAATGATTTTTTATCAGTAGTCTGTTGTTGCTACCTCTTTCTTTTCATCACCGGGGTTTTGTTCTCCGGGCGATGTGTTCGTTGATTTCCGGATCGAAATCCCGGTTACCTTTTCAACTCAATATCTGACAGTGCGGAATGAAGAGTCTGTCCTTTTCAGCCAGACGAATTTCATCACGAGTGTCAGAAGCGCAAATGCGAGCACACTGCCTCCCGCCGCTGTCAGGCCGTAGAAACTGTGCTTGAGATAGGTAAGCAGTCCCACTGGCAGCACGAAACGAAGGATCGTGCCGACTGTCAGCATGTAAAAGAGACAGAGGCTCATGGCAAGCGCAAGGCCGACCACTACGAAAACCCAGGTCACCTGGACCGGCGCGGCGGCTTGTGCACAAGCCAGTTCCTCAATCATGAGATGTTTCGTGCGCGATACCAGCCTGTCATCGGGGCCATCGACCTCGTAGAGCGACAGAATGCTCATGATATCGGCATCGTCATACTGTTTCATAGTACACCTCGATCTTATCTTTTCCGGGCGTTACGCCCTTGCGTTTTTTTATTGATCCAGCAGCATTGGTTTTCCGTTATATCTGTTCAATCACCGTTCTTTCTGCATGTGAGTCCATTTTTTTCGCATGATCTCCGAGGCACGGAAGAAGCGGCTCTTGACTGTGCCCTCGGGACATCCTGCAATCTCCGATATCTCGCGATCGTTCAGCTCATGGTAGTACCTGAGTATCACAACCTCCCGCATTTTCACCGGCAGTTCGTCGACCATCTGCCTGACCTGACCGGCCTGTAGCATCCTGATGGGATCGACATCGGGTGCATGTGACAGTGACTGCGAAAAATCGTCGATAGGCTCCATGTGCCAGCGCTTTTTCTTACGCTCGCTGTCACGCACGAGATTCAGCGCGATCTGGAAGAGCCATGTGGAAAGTTTCGAGTCGCCCCGGAAATTCCTGACGTACTTGACCGCTCTCAGCCATGTGTCCTGAAAGAGATCGTCAGCCCTGTCCCTGTCGCCTGTCATGCGCAGTATGAACGCGTAAAGTGGGCCCTTATATGCCTCGACGATCGCGTTGATCGCGTCCGGATCACCCTCTTTAACCCGAACGACAAGCTCCTGATCTTCCATCAACTCCCCGGCTTTGCGAACTTTAGTCACGGCAGCGGAACGAGACACCACCACACGCGGGATTTCTTCAGTAACAGACATTATAACTCTTTTTCGCTTTCTGTTCATCCCACTTTCATCAAATGAGACGAGAAAACCGTTGTCAAAGTTCATTTTTTATTACATAAGGAATCGTGACAAAGCGAAAGATCGAACAATTACGGGACCAGGAAAAAAATATCTGGTATTATTAATAAAATATTAATATATTATATCTGCTATTTTGATAAATAGTAAATAAACTTTCTAATGTCACGAAAGGATAGATCATGAGCGAAAAAAAGAAACTTGTCATAATAGGCGGTGTCGCAGGCGGCGCTTCGACTGCCGCACGGGCGCGTCGCCTTTCCGAGGACGCTGAAATTATCATGTTCGAGCGTGGAGACTATATCTCTTTCGCCAACTGCGGTCTGCCTTACCATATCGGCGGCGACATTCCCGAACGCAGCAGGCTTCTGGTGCAGACTCCCGAGGCGCTCAACCAGCGTTTCCGTATCGATGTCCGTATCAACACCGAGGTCACGGCAATTGACCGTTTGCAGAAAATTGTCACGGCGAAAAACCTGAAAACCGGCGAAGAGTACACCGAGCCCTATGATGAGCTCGTGCTCAGCCCTGGCGCCGAGCCGTTCCGTCCCGCGTTCGAGGGCGCCAATGCGAAAAACGTGTTCACGCTCCGCTCAATGAACGATATGGACTATATCAACGATGTTCTCCACAAGGAGAAACCCTCCCGCGCGGTGGTTGTCGGCGGTGGTTATATCGGTCTTGAGGTTACTGAGGCGCTGAAAAAACGCGGTCTCGATGTCGTGCTTGTTGAGCTTGAATCTCAGGTCATGATCACGGCGGATCCCGAGATGGCGGCGCCGATCAAGCAGCAGTTGGCGCTTCACGGTATCGATCTCAGGCTGAACATCTCGGTCACCGGTATCAAGGAGCAGGATGACGGTCTGACTGTCCAGCTCAGCAACGGTGAGACAGTCGACTGCGGACTGGTGGTTATGAGTGTCGGTGTCAGGCCCGAGACAACCCTTGCGAAACAGGCAGATCTCACTGTCGGCGAACGCGGCGGCATTGTCGTGGATGATCACATGCGTACGAGCGATCCCGACATCTATGCTGTCGGTGATGCTGTCGAGGTCCGTGATTTCACCGGCGGCCACAAGACAGCCATTCCGCTCGCCGGACCGGCCAACCGTCAGGGCAGGATCGCGGCGGACAACATTTTCGGCAGGGACAGCGCATACCGCGACACCCAGGGCACCGCGATCTGCAAGGTCTTCGATCTCTCCATCGGCATGACAGGCATGAACGAGAAATCCCTGAAGCGTGTGAAAATGCCTTATGAAAAAGTCTATGTCCATCCGGCGAACCACGCCAGCTATTATCCCGGTGCGAGCCCGATCAGCTTCAAGCTCATTTTCGAGCCCGAGTCCGGTAAAATTCTCGGTGCACAGGCGGTCGGCCAGGAGGGTATAGATAAACGAATCGACGTGATAGCTGTCGCAATGCGCGGCGGTCTCACGGTGTATGATCTGGAGCATCTCGAACTGAGTTATGCGCCGCCCTATGGTTCTGCCAAGGACCCGGTCAACTATGCCGGTTTCGTCGCCGCGAACGCGCTGAGGGGCGATGTGAAACTCTGCCATTACGAGGATGTCGCCAATCCCGCGGACAATCAGTACATTCTCGATGTCCGTACAAAAGAGGAAACACAGAGCGGCACCATTCCCGGCGCGCACAATATACCGGTGGATGAGCTTCGCGACAGGCTCGACGAGCTTCCGCGGAACAAGGAAATTCTCGTGAGCTGCCAGGTGGGGCTCAGGGGTTATATCGCCTGCCGTATTCTCAGCCAGAGCGGTTTCAAGTGCCGTAATCTCACCGGTGGTTTCAAAACATGGCGTGCGTTTGCCGACTCCCTGCCGATGCCGGAACTCCTTGAAACGGATATGAGCGACGACACGGGTGAGGGCGGCAAGGAACACACCGAGATCGAGGAGCCGAAACATTACGTCAAGGCTATCGACGCCATGGGGCTCCAATGCCCCGGCCCGATCATGCGCCTCGGCAAGGAGCTCAAGACAATCAATCCCGGCGAGGCTGTCACCATCAGGACCAACGAAATGGGATTCGCCGCCGATATCGGCGCATGGTGCCACAGTACCGGCAACAAGCTCATTAATATTGGCACTGAAAACGGCGTGATCAACGCCAGCATCATGAAAGGAACCGGTATAGTCACGTCAGAGCCATCAAGCTCGCGGAAAAAGAAATCCATCGTCGTGTTCAGTAGCGATTTCGACAAGGTCATGGCGGCATTCGTGATCGCAAACGGAGCGGCCTCCATGGGCAGCGAGGTCACACTGTTCTTCACGTTCTGGGGTCTGAATGTCCTCCGCCGCGAGGAACCGGTGAGAACAGAAAAGAACCTGATCGAGTCCATGTTCAGCCGAATGATGCCGCGCGGGCCGCATAAACTCGGCCTCTCCAAGATGCACATGGGCGGCGTGGGCCTGAAAATCATGAAAAGCATCATGAGCGACAAGAAAGTCGACAGCCTTCCCGACCTCATCAGGAACGCCATCGACAACGGTGTCAAGATGGTGGCATGCGCAATGACAATGGATGTCATGGGCATCAAGAAAGAGGAACTCATTGACGGTGTCGAGATCGGTGGTGTCGCTACCTATCTCGATCATGCCGAGGACGGCAACGTTAACCTGTTCATCTGATATCCGAAAGCGTCATATGCCCGGCACAGCCTCCCTCTCCCTTCAAACGGGTGAGGGAGGCCTTTTTTTGCACTCTTTCAACAGCTTGTGTTTTATGCCCACCTCCTTTCTTTTTCTTCATGTTTTTCTGCACGGGCGTACATGTATCCCATAAAAACAGATCTCCATTTTTTCGAATTATGTGACGTGGATTACAGTCTGGCATTGAGCTTGATCTTATTCTACGTTGAGGTCTTTTATACCGTAGCATTTTTGCGTTTTTCATTGATCCTGCGTCACAATTCTGAAGGAAACGGGGGTAAAAGCATGTGAATGCATTAAAAACAACGAGTTTAATCACTTTTTGACTTGACAAAATTGGCAAAATGACGTTTGTTTAACGTACTGTGGGTAAAAGGCTCATTACTGCATTATAGCAACTGCGCTCTAATAAACTATAGATACAGACAGACGATAAGGAACACGAACTCATCCATAGGAGGACCGATATGAAGCTACTGCGAAAGGCGGTCGCCGCAGGAGTATTGCTGCTGATTTTTACGGCGGTACCGCTCTTGACCGAGGCGCGCGTGCTGATGACCGGGACTATCACCGGTTTTGGCATGGACGTGACGCCAAGCGCGACTTTCACCATGGACGACTGGTTAAACCGTCCGAACTTGTTCAGCATCCAGATCACCAACAGCGGTGCAAAAGCGGTGAAATTCGCCCGTATCCAGATTTATATCGCACACGGCACCTACGGCAAGGTGCTTTCCGGCACTTTGACCGTTGTTAATGAAAACAGGCCGGACGCGGCGCTGATTCGTGGCACCCAGATGGATCCCGGCACTCTTTACACTATCGACAACACGATGATCGACGAGGATTCGCCTGCAATGTCCGGCGGCGACTGGTCTGAGGAGTTCAAAGACGAGGTTCTCAGGATCGGTGCTCTTCCCGAGGGACGTTACACGATGGGATTTACCCTCGAAGGCTATTACGAAAGCACGGAAGATCCGATCGAGTCGGGTAATGTCATCGACAAGGTCATGGAAATCCGCAATCCGACACCGCCCGAGCTTATCACCCCGGACGATATGAGCGACGACACGGTGGCCGTGCCCCGTTTTGCATGGCAGCGCCCGCTGGTTTCCGACTTCTCCAATATCAGCGCCGACAGGGTTGTCAATATTTTCTACACCATCAAGGTCTGGCGTATGTTCGGTGAAGACGGCTCCGCGATCTCCGAAGAGGACGCTATCAACCGTGTCCCGATCTGGGAAGTCAACAACCTCACGATGGAATCGATCGATTTCGATCCCGGCACCGCGTGGGAAGAGCTCATCCCCGGCAGGAAATACTGCTGGCAGGTGCAGGCTCTCGACGGCACCGGCTACCCGATCAGCCCCACCAACGAAGGTAAGAGTGATGTCTGGCAGTTCACCTGTCAGTTCAGCCCGCCCATCATAAACGAACCTTTCGCTTTCTATCCGTTCAGTTTCAGCTGGTCACCGGCACGGGCAGGCGGCGGACTGATCTATTATCGGATCAGGATCGCCGATAACGCCGATTTCGCGGGCGCATTCGAAGAGCAGGATATCGTAATGACCAATTTCCGCTATCCTCAGGATGCCTCCCCACTCCGTCTGGGCATTACCTACTATCTCGAACTTCAGTCGACAGACGATTCCGGTATTCCCGTTGGCGAACCGGCAACGTCGACATTCACCATCCCCGTAACGGAAGTGACGCTTTCCGGTCCGGCCGACGGCGCAACCGCATCGTCGAACGCGCCGACATTCACATGGCAGGGAAACAACCGTTACTACGTAGTAACGATATTCAACCAGGAAAGCGGCTGGAGCTATCTTTCCGGTGCAATCGAGGATACCCGCTGGACCTATGACGGCGAAGACCTCACGCCCGGACAGACATATTCATGGAACGTTTCTCCCGCCAATGAGATGGGCGACCCGATCGGCGATAGCTCCGATACAAGGACGATCATACTTCCCGCTGCGGGACAGGTTTCGCTGAGCAGCCCGATCGACACGCAGGTTGAATCGCTCACCCCGACATTCACATGGCAGGCATTCTCACCGCCTTCCGGTTCGGGTACGGTCGAATACACGATTATCATCGGTGACCAGAGCGGAAGCACGATTCATTCCGAAACAGTGACCGCGACCTCCTTCCAGTATCCGGAAGACGCTCCTCCGCTGGAATATTCCAAGAACTACCAGTGGAGTGTCAACGCCGAGCAGAACGGCGGGGAGATCGGAACGAGAAGCCAGTCGGCCACGTTCACCACACCGTTTGCCGCAGAGGGCTCTACCGCGGCATCGATGGAAGAAATCAGCAACATGGTCAAGACCGTGCTGGGATCGTACCCGGAATTCGCTGATTTTGAAAATCTTATTCTTGTCTCCATCACCGATGGCGGCAGCTCACTGACACCATCGGCATTCATGGAGCTGTTCGACACATTCAAAATCGTCAGCGTAACAAGCGAATAAGCCGCAATGAGGAGTCATAACGTAATGAAACGACAAAAGGACAGGGTGTCGACTATGATACGAATGAAACGATGCAAGACCGTCCTGCCGCTCCTTGCGCTTTTCCTCGCTGTTGCGGCAGTGGCAGTCTTCGCTCAGGACGCAGGTAAAAAAGAACCGCCGGTGGCAATGGTCATCCGTATCAACGGATCACTGGAATACCGCACCGGTGCGAACGAAGACTGGCAGGTAGCGGCCAAGAATACACCGCTCCTGAACGGATACCAGATCAGGACCGGTCTCGGCAACAAAGCCGTGATCGTCTACACCAGCTCGGGCACACGCGTGCTGATCAATGAAAACACCGAACTGGAAATAACATCACAGAATCCCGGCAAGCGCGGAAGCGCCGAAAGGACCAAGCTCATCGTTGGCGAGGTCTACAACAAGGTCCGGGAAAAGAAAGCCGCCGGATATTCCTACGAGGTCGAAACACCGTCCTCTGTGGCATCTGTGCGAGGTACTGAGTTTAATGCCCAGTTCGGTAACGGACAGGCGACATTCCTCTCCATGCTCAACTCGGTCGAGGTTATGAACCAGCTCGGCAGCGTGTTGATCCAGCAGTACCAGAGGACGAGGGTTCCCGAGGGTGGCGCGCCGCAGGATCCCCAGACGCTTTCCAAGGGCGACGCCGAAAAACAGACCGGATGGACCGGCGCAGTCGAGCCGATCTGGAATCTCAAGGTCGTTCCCGGTGGCGGCAACAGCCAGGCTATCGGCACCACGTTCAACCTGACAGTCTGGGCCGAGAACGCTGAAACAGGCTCTATCGATCCGAACGCCAGTTTCGTGCTGTCAGCCTTTAACGTCACCGGCAACGCGGTCGAATTCTCCACCGACGGCGGAAAGACTTTCGGCGGCGCACCGTCCGAGGTCCAGCTTTCCAACGGCCAGGTTGTTCTCATGGCCCGCGGCGTCAGTGAGGGTAGTGTGACAATGACTGCCGAGGCGCCTGATTGCGAACCCGGAACAGTTGCAGTATCAGTTTCGCAGCCGAAACAGAAAAAGACGCTCCAGCTTAAATTCTCCAATCCCGATGGGTCCGGAGAGAAGACACTCAAGCTCGAGCTCGAAGAAAAATAACAGGAACGGAACCGAAGGAGTACAACGACGATGAGATCAATGAAATCCATTTGGGGTCAGCTTGCGATCCTGCTCCTCGCCGCTCTGTGGGTGACCGTTGCTGCCGCCGACTCCGTACCGCCGCAGATCAACATGAATGTGCGGACACAACAGTACGAGCCCGGCGTGATAAAAGCGATGGTGCAGGATGATACCGAAGTCAAGAAGGTCACCCTGTTCTACCGTAAACCCGGCGAGAGCTACTACAACTCAATCGAGATGCGTAGCAACAGCGACATATATTATCAGGAGCTCGACCGCGAGCTCGGGCTTGAGGGAACTGTCGAGTACTATCTTGTAGCAATGGACAGCTCAGGCAACGAAATGACCCAGCCGCGGCTCGATCCCGAACAGAATCCACTGACTGCAGCGGCCAGCGGTGATGTCGACACCTCGGCAACGGAAATAAGCCTCACCAATCCCGAACCGGGAGCCGAGCTCGAGACCGGTGACGAGCCGGTCATGGTGACATTCTATATTTCCGAGCGCGAAATCGACTTCAACACGGTCCGTTTCAAGATCGACAAGCGTGACCGCACCCGTGAAGTGCAGTTCTACGGCAACGTCCTGATGTGGGAACCGCGCCGTCCTCTGCGAGACGGTTATCATGAGATCGAGGTCGTTGCCCGCGATCTGAACGGCGACTATGTTGGGCCCAACATCTGGACATTCCAGGTGAAGAGCAAACGGCAGCTTCCGTTGGGCGCCGAGGGTGATGTCTACATCGGTATCCAGAACGACAACCGTTCCGGTGACAACCACTCGATCCCGCTGTGGAACAACAAGGTCGATGTCGGCATGAAAGGCCAGACCGGTTTCCTGAACTGGAGCGCCGGACTCATGCTCTCCAGTGAAGAATCATCCTTCCTCACCTCCGAGGACATCCCGGACCGTCAGCCGATCAACCGTTTCTATTTTGACGGCCGGACACGTCATTTCAGGGCACGCATCGGTGATTCGAACCCGAATTACAGCGAACTGTCCATGAAAGGCATCCTTGTCCGTGGTGTCAACCTCGAGTTCAAGTCCTCACGTGTCCAAGCCGGATTCGTCATGGGCTATAACAAGCGCGATCTCGAGGAAACAGTCCAGATCGTTGATGCTAATGTCACGCTCGATCCGACTGATGCCTCAGGAAACACCTATATCGACGAGGCCGGTGAGCAGAAAACACTGTCCTCCAGCTATCAGCGTATCATCCAGGATCCGGTGTCCGGAAAATTCCATGTCTACGAGTTCCTGCCCGGCACGTTCAAGCGCAATGTCATGGCTGTTCAGGCGGATGTTGTACCGGTCAAGAACAAATGGGCGACATGGAAAATCGGTGGAAACTTCTTCTCCGCCGAAGACGATTCCACGTCACTCGATTATGATGAAAACGAGAACAGGACTTTCAGTTACAATGGCGGCGAGTTCTCCACAGATTACAAGCCCAAGAAAAACTGGGTCGGTACTGTTGAGACTTCGCTTCGTTTCTGGGACAACCGTTCCGAGCTGACCGCCGAGTTCGGCGGCACCGTGGTGACCGAGAACATGTTCGGCGCAATTCCCGAGGATCTGGAAGACGATCTTCCCGAGAATATCGACGATGACATGTTCCGTTTCAACGCCTCGACCCAGACCTCATTTGACAAGCAGAAACTGGTCGACGACACGGCTGAGGGCCTTAAAGAAGCGATCAAGTCGGTATATAAACTCCGCCTGACATCACCAATTCCCATTCCGCAGGCGAATACCTATTTCAAGGGCGAGCTTTACCGTATCCCGACACATTATGTCTCTCTCGGTAATCCGCAGCAGAAAACCGACATCGGCGGCGCGAAGTTCGATATCAGGACCAGGGTTCTCAAAGACCAGGTTACTCTCAATCTCGGTCATGACTCTTATTCGGACAACCTCGATGACGAGCGTCTGCAGTACGCGGGTGTCGATGCCGACACTGGCGCCGGGACCGGTCAGAAAGACTTGACCAAGGACACCAGTGTCACCAGTTTCTCCGTGACCGCCCGTCCGCGTTATTTTGCCGAGTACCAGCCCAATGTCTCCATCGGCTACCGCATGTACACGGCCTCGAACAACCTGGACAAATCCATTGCCGCGAACGACATCATGGACATGATCGACACCTCGACCAACACCCTGATGCTCTCGTTCGGCGGCACACTTCCGGTCGGCCTGCAGAAACACACCGGTACACTGAGTATCACGAGCATGGATATCTCGGACGACCGCCCGTTGAGCGAATACCTCCTCAACGAGTCGAGCAACCTGACACTCATGTTCAACGTGAACTCCGTGATCAACCCGATGCCTCTGACGGTCAACGCCTCGCTGGGCCGTACGGATAACGCGTCCTACATTCCTTTGTACGACGACAACATGAATCCGTATTCCCGCAAGGAGATCACCACCGGTATCAACATGCTGAACCTGTCGGGAACCTACAAATGGTTCCGCGACAAACGCCTCTCGACCACCGCCGGGCTGGGCTTCATGAGCTCGGGTAACGAAGAGACGGGCCAGTATGAGATCGATAACTCCAAGGCCTCCTTCCGTCTCGAGGCGGACTACCGCCTGACCTCGGTCATGTCGGTCGGCGCCAATTTCCGCTATGTAAACTATGCCGATAACGCAAATTCGCTCAACGACTACACCGAGCCTATTTTCGGCGTCACCTTCCGCTCTGCATTCTAAGGAAGGCATAGAACATAAAAAAAGGGCGGCTGAAAAGCCGTCCCTTTTTTGAAAAAATCGTTTACCACAAAAGATTTAAAACATGATGTGAGCGGGGTGTTTGATGAGATTCTTCCGTTTTCTCCCGATGCTGCTTCTTCTGCTGTCTTCTTCCGTTTCAGCCCAGTGGACACATTTCACCAATCCCGATTATATTTATAAGCTCGCACTGGACGGCGACACTCTCTGGTGCTGCACGAGCGGCGGTGTGCTCAGATACAATACGGTCGATGGCTCCTCCAGGGTATATACGACGCTTGATGGTCTGCCGGATAATGAATTGAGCCGCATTCTGGTTCAGGACGGGAACATCTGGGCTGTTAAAAGGAGTGCCATATACGCGTTCGATGGCGAGAGGTTTTACCCGGTCTACAAGGATATCGACAATCCGGAGCATATGTGGTACTGTGTTATTGACCTGAACGGTGTTTTCTGGGGATGCACTAGGTATGATATCTGGCGTCTGGATGGCAACGAATGGCTCAATGTTACTCCCGATTTTTTCGCTGAACTCAACTCGTCTTTTACAGACCTTCTTATTGACAGCGAGAACTGTCTCTGGTTTGAGCATGATAAAGGTGTCATTTCGTTCGATGGCGAGACCTGGCTGACTCACGAGGAGGGCGCCGGACCCGATCCCGACGGAAACGAGCAGTACGATGTCTATGATTTTGCGATAGACAGGCCGAATATGAGGGATTTCGTTGTCGACAAGAACGGGCGTGCCTGGATGCGTGAAATGACCGGGATGGAGGTTGGCCTTTTCACCTCAGACGGGAGCGTCGTTGAAAAAATCAGCTTCGCGGAAAACATCCTGAATAATAATGTCAACGCTGTCGCTGTGGACAGGAACGGTACGCTCTGGGCAGGCACTTTCTCGGATATGTACCTGTGTCCCGGCTGTCCTGTAAACAGCGGCCTTTCCCGTTTTGATGGTGCGAACTGGACGTCGTTCACCCCTGATGACGGCCTTGCGGGAGGACGTATCAACGATATCGCCGTTGACAGCAATAACGGGCTATGGATCAGCAGCAATTTTTACGGCATCTCGCATTACGATGGCGGCATCTGGACAACGTATCTCGCGGATATCGATAACGATCCCATGACATCAACATGGGCCAAGGATATCTGTGTTGAAAGCCCCAATTCAGTCTGGGTGGCTGTTAACCGGGAAGGCCTGTTTCATTACGATGGCGAAAACTGGGAGCAGTTTACGGAAGAAACCTGCTCGTTTACGGGAAGTATAACGTCTCTGGCGGTTGATCATGATGGTGTGTTGTGGGTAACAAGCAGTGCGGGCTTCTCCTCTTTCGATGGTGAAGAGTGGACGCTCATGAAAATAGATGATATATATCCTGAAACGTCTATATCGAGTATAACGATTGATTCACAGGACAACAAATGGTTCAGCTTATGTCCATACGTGAGTTCTATAAGTGATTATGAAAAAGGCCGACTAGCGAAATATGATGGCAAGGAATGGACAATTTACGGCAAGGATGAAGGTTTTGTCAATAACGTTGTGACCACTATAGTCATCGATTACAACGATATTGTCTGGATTGGCACATACGAGGGCCTGAGCCGTTTTGACGGTGTGACATTCAAAAACTGGACAAAGGAAAACGGTCTGCCGGACGAGTATGTCAATGATATCGCTTTCGGTGAGGACGGCGCCGTCTGGATCGGGACACGCGGAGGCTTGTGCCGCTATGACCCGGAGGCCGATGTTTTTGTCGAGCAGCGCGATAAGGCGGCGCCAAGCGCGATCAGCATAACGGGTATTTCGCCGAATCCGTTCAACATGGCGACCACAATTGCTTTCAGCTGTTCAATGCCGGGCATGACGGATGTCATAATATACAACATGGCGGGCCAGAACGTGCGAACGCTCTACACGGGCCATCTCAATGCCGGACAGCATCGTTTCACATGGAACGGGCTAAACGATTCCGGCCAGGTGCTTGGCGCAGGTTCCTACATAGCATATGTCGGCACGAAACAGTATCACACATCGCGGAAACTGCTGCTCATGAAATAATCTACAAAAAAACGGGTGTTGCAAAAATAAGCAACACCCGTTTTCATTTCACCACTGGATTATCCCGAAAAGCTTCCTACACCACAGCCCTGTTCCCCGAAGGACCATCCGCCTCCCTGACATTGCAGCGGTCACGGTGCGCGCCTTCGAAAATGTCCATGCTCGGCCCGAGTTTCACCTTGAGCGCATCGGTGACTGTGTCGAGACGGGACTTGATCGCCGTATCGAGCGGCTCGTTCGCGGCCTCGATGTTCCGCGCGAGGTTTTTCAGGCTTCGTGTTCCGGCGAGCACGCAGATCATGCCCTCGGCGGCAATCGCCCATTTCAGCGCGAGATCAGCCATTGTGATGCCGGTCTCTTTCACGATAGCGCGGATATCGTCAAGGGCCTGCGCGACCTCCTCGTCGGCGCCCGATTCGCCATGACGGGCCGCGGCGCAGTTCCTGCTGTCGAAGAGGCGCAGACGGCGCTGCTTGTCGGGGATATCCACGATCGTGGGCCAGAGGTCGGCGAGAATGCCCTGTATCAGTGTCATGTAGCTAATAACGCCGATGCCCTTCTTGGCACTGTAGGGCAGGAGTTCATGTTCGATTCCGCGATAGAGAAGGCTGTAGACAACCTGATTCGCGGCGACAACCGCGCCGGTTTCAGCGGCCTCCTCGAGGAATTTGACGCCGAAATTGCTGACACCTATATGCTTGATTTTGCCCTGCTCTTTGAGCCTGATGAGTGTTGCGAACGCGTCATCCTGTGCGGGTGGGTTCGCGGCGGTCTCGGCCGATCCGAAAGCGCTGATTGCCAGGGGCGTCAGCGGCCAGTGAATCATGTAGAGGTCCATGTAGTCGAGCCCGAGACGTTTCAGCGAGGCCTCGCAGTGTTCGATCAGCATGTCGGGATAGCAGTTGCCGGGCAGGACCTTGCTGCCGATTATGACCTCGTCGCGGGGAAGGTCTTTTACCGCGAGCCCGAGGCTTTCTTCGCTTCTGCCCTCGTTGTATGCCTCTGCTGTATCGAAATAGGTCATGCCGTTGTCGAACGCGTAACGGACCAGCTTGTCCACGTCTTTCTGGTCATGATCCTCGCCCCAGTATGCGCCGCCGCCGAATGCCCAGCAGCCGAAACCGAGGGCAGATAACGCGAGCCCTGTCGTGCCGCATTGCCGCTTTTCCATGATTCGCCTTCCCTTCGGGTGTTTATAGTGTTTGACATGTTTTCATATTCTATCGATCACTCTGATTGCTTGTCAGGGCATGGGCTCATTCAGCCACGCAAGGTTGAAACGGTAGTGAAGTGCGCTGGAAATGAGATGTATTGTGCCGTCGGGCGCCTGTGTCGCGGCGAGGTAGCCCATGGGTTCGGCGTGAGTCTCGTCCATGACGAACTGGTCAGTCCACGCGCCGCCGTCGAGCTCGTGACGGCCTTTACCCGGCGTGACCAGTTTCCTGACCGGCCATGTCTTTCCCTCGTCGAATGACAGCGCCGCGAACATGCCATAGACTTTCCGTTTTTTGCCGTTCTTGTCCCTGACTGTCATACCGTCCACCGCGGGCCATGCCGGATCGTTCCGCTTCTCGCTCGAATCCGTGAACGAGACCAGGAGGATCGGTCCCTCTTTCAGGCGCATGAGCACCAGCCGCTGGCCGCCGTTGATGGGCGGGAACACGCTGGCGTGGTAGGTCCATGACTCGCCCATGTTATCTGACAGGCTCAGGGGCATTTTCCCGTTGATATCGTCGCCGCGGCCCAGCGCCATCAGGCTGCCGTCCTCGAGCTGGACCACCCCGGCATGAATACCTGCGATCCATGCGCCGGTTGCGCCCTCCTCGAAAACAGGCGCCGGTTTGCCCTCGCCGGGATCGTACCAGCTCTCGCCGCCGTCACGGCTGATCACGACTGCTGTGCCGCCGTGCCCTATAGTGACCGCGTCGCTCGGCTGGACAATATAGCCCTCGCGGGTAGTGAACACCCCTGCGACAGGCATGTGCCTGAGACCGTGCTCCGGCATGATTATGCGGGCTTGCGACCATGTGGCGCCGCTGTCCGTGCTTTCACGCATGATCAGGGCAAGCTTGCCCCATGTGGCGTCGCTCGAAATGCCGTTGAAATGATAGATCGTATCTTCGCCGTCCCACAGAAGGTCGCTGGCGTGATCGTTCCTGTCGGGACCGTCCCAGAACAGGGATGGCGCATCCCAGCTCTCGGAACCGCGGCGCAGACGGCTGGCGGCGATTGCGAGCTCACGGCCGTTCTCCTCATTGGTGGTGTACCAGATCGCGAGGACATCGCCGTTCGGGCAGGCCGCGATTGCAGGACAGTGGTTATGATGGGAAAAGAGAGGACCGTTCGAGCCTTCGGGCACTTTGACATAGCTCACCGGGCCGCTGAAAAACGGCGTTTCGGAGGGTTCCGGCCATGCGTAACGCTCCTGGCCGACATCCTGCGCCCAGAGTTCGGGTTCCGAAGGCGGCAAGAGGGCTGTTCTGGGTATTTTCCCGATCACGACGCGGAAACCGATCATTACATTGCGCTCGCCGGGCAGGGCACCCATGCGGTTTGCCGAGCGAAGGTATGCGGGCTTGGTGTTGTGGCTTCCGCCGCGCGACACTCTGAAATCACCATAGATTCGCCCGACAGGATCGCTCGCCTTTTCAGGAACATAGGGGCCGTACCAGTCTTGGCACCATTCCTCGACACCGCCGTGCATGGCCCTGAGCCCCCACGGGTTGGCAGGCATCGAGTCCACGCTAAGATCGACAGCTTCAAAACTCCAGTTCTCTTTCTGGTAGCGGTCATATTCCGCGGCGAGGCTGTCACCGCAGGAAAAAGCAGTCGTCGTTCCCGCTCGGCAGGCATATTCCCACTCGGCCTCGGTGGGCAGACGGTATGTCTTGCCCTCTTTTTCGGAGAGCCACCTGCAGAACCTGACAGCATCCTCCCAGCTGACATTGACAACTGCTTCGCTGTCGCCGTTCGAAATTCCGTGTTTGCCGCGAAGTTCCTTGTGAGATGGATCGAATGCCTCGTACTGGGCGTTGGTCACCTCGGTTACCGCCATGAGGAAAGGTTTTGTGAGCGTAACAGAATGAACAGGAGACTCGTCGAACTCGCCGTCCGTTTCCCCCATTTCGAATGAGCCAGGCTCGATCCGGACAAATTTCATGCCCAGGGAGTTTTCATACGTTGCGGGAACACCGCAGTTCAGAACAGTCAGGGCCGCCGTGGCCAGACTGAGGATCAGAAGGAGGAGAGCGATACGTTTCATGTATTTTTTCCCATAGTATCCGGCATCATGATTTCACATCATGCGCCGCGTATGTGAGCGTGATGATCTCATGTGAGTTGCTAACGATACCGCAATATAATAAAATGAGCTCATGGGTGGGCAACATTCAGGAGAAAACAGTTCTATCGGGGTATTGCGAACAGGAAACGCTGACAAGGTGCTCATGTCATATCAGGGGATAGAGTAGCCGACAAGTTCTTTCGTTCTTTCACGGACAAGGACGCCGTCCTCATACCATTCCTCGTGGATTTTCACGATGCCCGCCCGGTAGCCGAGCCATGAGGTTTTTCTGTGGACCTGTCGTATCGTGCTGCTGCCGGTAGAGCCAATAGCATCGAAAACAGTTTCGTATTTCCGGCTGTTCTTAAAAGTTCCCGCGCCGACAGTGACATCTTCCGTGCCGTGATATTTTCCCGCCCAATCCCAGAAATATGCAGCACCGACCTCAGAACGCTGGTGATTGAAAAGAAGGTAGGTGTCGCCTTCATTTGCATTAAGCGGATAAACCGGCCAGGCATGAATGAACGGATCTTCGTCTGGTCCGAGTTCTGAAATTTCCGCCGGACGGTACAAACTGCTGCCGCTATCGAGATGAAGGCTTTCAAGTGCTGTTATATCGTGGAACATATAGACGGAATCGGCATCGACGCGCACAAGCGACAGGGGATCGTCATACATATCGCGAAGCACATAATATTCCTTGCCATACACGCTGACTGTCCCCTGGGCGATAACCGTTTCCGTATCAGTTGTTTCGACACCATTGGCGGTTTCGCTGACCTGATATGTCCATGCTGCGGCGTTTATCAAAGGGAAAAAGTCGTGGTCATAGCGTGTTTCGCCGGGGAGGACCTCATTGCTCGGTTCTGCGCTGAATGGCGACAGCGTGATATTGAAACTCCTGACAAATGTCCGCATGGTGGCGGGTACGAAGCGAATGTTAGCGCCAGAAGGTGAGATTAAATAAGTGCCGGGCTGAAGGCCCTCGAACGAAAAGGAGCCGTCATCGCCGGTGCTCGTGTACTGCGGATACTCGCCACCGGAAAGGGCGATGATGAGCCCCTTGACATTAACATTCTCGGTGCCTTTGACGCTGCCGCTGATGGAATAGCCGCTGCCCGAGCTGCCGCCGCCGGTCGAATAGCCGGTAAAAGTGCCGCCGCTCGTGTTTCGGCCGCTGACGGTGACACTGCCGCTTCCGGGATAAAAACCAAAATTTGCCATATAGGGCGTGATTGCATATTCGCCGTTGGGGACTTTTTCGAAGATGTAGTTGCCGCGGTAGTCGCTGATTGCGCTCCGGGTGATTTGCGAATCATCCGAGGAGGTCCCTTCGAGACGCAGGCTCACGTTTTCGATGCTGTAGTTGTCATACGTAACAACACGTCCGGATACGGAATAGCTTTTTGAATCCGACTTCTCGCCGTCCTCGGTCAAAAGGCAGCCGCCGGCGAACATCGCTGCGAACAATGCAAGCGAAAGCAGAACTGTTATGGTCTTTTTCATGGTCATACACTATTTGCAGAATATCGAAACACTCTTTCTTATCTATTACACTACCACGGCTCCACAGGGTTCCGGGAGCGTAATCCTGTCACCTGAGCAGGAGCATGCGTCCGGTCTGACGTTCGGCCCCGGCTTTTACCTCGTAGAAATAGATACCGCTGGAGCTTTTTATGCCGCCGCTGTCGAGACCGTCCCAGACAAGCGAGGTCACACCTGGCTGTATATGTCCCTCGAAAAGAGTCCTGATCTTACGCCCGCCGACATCGTAGATAAACACCGAACCGTCGCGCGCCTCTGCCAGCCTGAACGATATCGAGGTTGTCGGGTTGAACGGGTTCGGACTGTTACCCATGAGCTTAAGACCGGTGTCAGGTGTTTTGTCATCGACACCGACCGAGCTCATATCGAGCTTGTAAATCCGGAAATCAAAGGGCGCGAACTCCTCCTCGAAACCGTTTTCCCAGCTCACAATTCTGTCCTCTGTCAACTCACGCCAGACACCGTTCAGATTGACACCCTCCGGCGAAGAGACTTTCAGCGACAGGTTTTTGTTGTATTTATTCACCGCGAACACGTAATAGTCGCCGTTGTCGCCCTGACGCCAGTCACGTTTGACCATGGCATCCACCGGTGTGATGCTGCTCGACGGTTTCACGGTCAGGGTTGAATCATTCTCACTGTTGAGAAGCCAGGCGGTGTCCTTGATCCAGCCGTTGATCGTGGTGACAGCCGCCAGCATTTCCGCATCATCCAGAAGCGCGTCCTCGTTGAATGACGGCTGGAACTGGTGAACGAAATACATGATACCCCTCGATCCGCAGATGATGGAGGACCAGACCTCGGCCCTGACCTGTGCGGGTGTGGGTTTCTCGGTCGAACTGATATGAGTGCATTCGATGAAATTCCATACCGGTTTGGCGCCTTCCGACCACCTGATCAGGTTCTTAACGCCGTAGGAAACATAGTTGAGCTTGCCCTTGATATTGTCATAAGGCGAGGTGACCGGATAAATGTCGAACGAAACAATATCACAGCCCTTGATATATTCGGGATAGTCTTCTGTGTGGCCGCGCCTGCTGCCGCGCCCGATATAGTCGGTATAGGAGACACCCTGACCGAGATTGAGGAATACCGGCCGCGAGGGATCATTCGTCGCAAACTCGGTGTAAATGCCCTGGATCACCTCGGGAAGCACGGGAGGGCCGTAACCTCCGGCGCCGTCCGACTGGGCGTTATCCGGCTCGTCCTGCTGTGTCCAGCCGATGATAATGGGATCGTCGATATGGGCAAGCCCGACCGCGTTCTGGTCGCACAGGACCTGCATACCTGCCTCGGTCAGGGTCGAAAGCTGGGCCTCCGTTGGCCCCTGCCAGAGACCGACATACATGTTGATACCGGCGGCCTTGTATTTAGCGGCGTTCGAGGGTGACTGAAGCCAGACACCGATTGGGAAATGATCTGGGTCGGTCGAGGGTCCGTGTGACCAGCTCTCGTACAGTGACTGAGGCTGTTGAGCTGCCGAGACGGGGACAAATGCGGCAACGAGCAATAGTATGACGGAACAAAATGTAATAGCGGATCTCATAAACACCCCTCTTTCGGTAACAGCGCTTACGCGGGCACATCGTCACGGTATCTTAATATAATATTAACCCCTCTGCCTTTCGGGCATTGCCCTTTACACGGGTGACCTGTTTGTGCCGGTACCATGTATCACCCCCCTAAGAGGGGGGATGCGGCAAAGCCGTGGGGGTTAACTTTCACCCCGATGCAGGCATCGAGGAATTCTTTTATTATGAGAAAATAACATACAGGGCCACGGTAATCAAGACGATTACGATGCCGATACGATTTACCACAGGTTCGGTGACCGGTGAGATATCCTGCCCGACAGGAAGCTCCTTCTCTTTTTCAAGCGGACGTGTCAGTGTGACTGCCGCCATGACAATGATGATGACAATGAACGTGATGGCCATTTTATTCAGGAACGCCACATGTCCGAACACGGGGAGATGCAGGATGCCGTAGACCGGTATGTTGGTCAGGAGCGCCGCGACTCCGGCCGCACCCGGAGCACGCCTGAACAGCATACCGAACACGAACGCCGCGAGTATTCCCGGCGAGATATACCCCTGGAAATCCTGGATATAATGGAAAACGCCCTTGAAACGCGGGTCGCCTAGCATTGGTGCAATCAGGCAGCCGATAATCACGAACAGAACGGTCATCACCCGTCCCATTGTCACGAGGAACGCCTGCGATGCTTCCTTGTGAAGGTGGCGTTTGACAATATCCATGGTGAAAATGGTGGAGGAGGCATTGAGCATGGAGGCTAGCGAACTGATCACCGCTCCGGCAATCGCGGCGAAAATGAATCCCCTGAGCCCGGCAGGAACGAGCTTGCGGATCAGGAGCGGAAAAGCGGCATCGGGTGTGTCGAGAAGTTCCCCGCCGTAAAGCCTGGCCGCGATAATGCCCGGCACGACCACGATCAGCGGCATGATAACATGCATGGAGGCGGCGAGAAGCACTCCGAGTTGGCCGTCCCGAAGGCTTTTTGCGGCGAGTGTCCTTTGTGCTATGTACTGGTTGAGGCCCCAGTAATAGAAATTGGGTATCCAGAGGCCCATGACGAGGGCTGTCCAGGGAAGTTCCGGGTGGTCGGCGCCGAGAAACATGTGGAACCTGCCGTGTTCCGCCGTATACAGTTCGACCGGCCCGCCAACAGCGGCAAGGGCATAGGCGCTCACGCAGAATCCGCCGATCAGAAGCCCGGTGCAGAGAAAAAGATCCGCCCACGCAACAGCCTTAAGGCCGCCCCAGGTCGTATAGAGTGCGGTGACGGTCCCGATCACCCAGACCGACAGGGTGAGATCGATGCCGAAAATGGTATGGATGGTCAGGCCGCCGGAATACAGCACCGCAGTAATGGTGACCGACACGTAGATCAGCATGGTGCAGAATGCCATGATCGCCCGCGCGGCCGGATTGTAGCGGTATTCGAGGAATTCAGGAATGGTGAATATACCGGCCCTCAAAAGGCGCGGCAGGAAATAGAGTGCCACGACAACGAGTGTTATCGCCGCCATCCAGTTGTAACTGGCTATCGCGAGGCCGACATTACCCGCGGCACTGCCGTTCATGCCCACGAACTGCTCGGTGGAGGTGTTCGCCGCGATGAGGGAAAATCCGATAATCCACCAGGGAAGCCCTCTGCCAGCGAGGAAAAAATCCTCGCTGTTTTTTTCGCTGCGGCTTTTCGCCATGCTGAAAAGGATCACAAAGCCAATTAAACCGAGAAAAACCGCAATATCCAGAAAACTGAGTTCCATCGAGTCTCCCCGTATGTGTTTACCGTAACACCTGTTTTTGCCGATATGACTAAACGCTGATTATCTACCTTAAAACGCTGAACCCCGGCTGATTCGCTTCTGGTCATTCACTCATTGTTTTCAAGCAGTCTGCTCACCCGGAAATTATCGTAAAGTGAGTGTGTCTGCCAGATCCTGAAACCGTGCAGTCCCGATAAGAGACTGTTTTCGTATAAAGTCCTGCATATGGCTTTTCCATTGATGATGATAGTCAGCTCCGGCGGATCGATGAGATAGGCGATGTGGTACACTTTGCCGAAAATCAGCGGCTCGTCCCAGCATTCTCCGATGAGCTCGAATCCGGGATTGTATCTCATACGGATTCTCAACTGCTCCCGTTTATCCTTCGAAACGGCGTTCAGGACCGTGATCAGGTAGTTCGGGAACGTGTGGTACTGGCTGTAGGTGCCGTCACGCTCCTTTGTGCCCGCAATGAGCCCCCCGGCATCCGGATTACCCGCGAGAAGGATCATGTTGATATTGCTTTCAAGGCTCTCGGACATCAGTCGGACATCGTATTCGACAAGCTGCGGCCCGCTGAATTCCTTTTTACACCAGACCGTTGTCATGCCGCCGCGGGCATCGATCCTCATGCGCCCCCGGTCCAGTTCGACCAGAGCGTTCCCCTCGGAAAGCCAGTTGTCGAAAGATTCGGAAAAATCCTCGAAATATATCTCCTCGAAAGCCAATTCCCTGCCGTCAATAATCCTTGTAAACGGATCCGCGGAGACTGGCGAAACGGCTAAAATTGTCAGAAGCAGAACGATAAGTATCGAAAACATATCAATCCTCCTGCCTGAAAATATTTTAATCGAAAGAATTCCCCGAAGATTGTGTCGGGGTAGTTCATTATATTCACTCCCGAATCACTTTTACATCCGTTCAACCACGAAAACACTGTTCTTTCCCCTGTCTTTCGTGCAGATGATTATCGCCTCTTTTTCGCCGTTAAGCCGCAGTTTTTTTGCGACCTCCTCCGGCAGCATGGGGAAACCGCGTTTTTTCACGGTCACCCTGCCGACATTCATGCCGTTCAGCAGGCGCTCCAGTTTTTTCAGGTTGAACGGCATCGAATCGAGAATGCGGTACGAAGTGTAACAGGGATCGGCAACAGGCACCTCAGAGCTCATGTAGGCGATATCCGGGGTGATCAGGCTCATGCCCAATGAGGCGGCATATCTTCCCAGAAGCCCCGATCGTATCAGCGCCGGGTCGGGCTCGTGAATGAAACTGAGCGCGCCGCTGAGCGCTGGTTCCCCGGCCGGGAGATCGCTGTCCCTGATGCTGAGCTTGTGATGAAGCAGACTGACTGTTGTTTCGCACTGCCTGAACGCGCCGGTCCAGACAACAGCTTCCTTGAGCCCCCCGGCCGTGGAAATCCACTCGGTCTCATGGGGGATTTCGATACTGCCGAGATCGACCGAGGGTGAAAGTTTTACCGCGCCGCGAACAGCGGTGGCCAGCAGTTTCTCACAGATATCCCACGTGGGTTCCATCCGGTCGAGACCAGAAGAACGCCGTCCTCCTTTCCTTCGCGCCGGATCGATAAAAACGGCATCATATTCCGACACACGCTCGATTATATCGCTTACATCATGTTCAATCAGGCTGACATTGTCGTTTCCGTATACGCTGCAGTTTTCAGCACAGAATGCCAGACGGCCGCTGTCGAGATCGACACAGTCGAGACGCCCCACGACCGCACTCAATGCGATGGCGTCGCCACCGACACCTGAACAGGCATCCATGACAGGCCCGAGGCCGCTGAAACGTCCGGCGCGGTGACTGGCGACAAGCTCGCCGCTTGACTGTTCGAGCGCCTCCCGGGTGAAAAACATTTTTTCGGCGCGGGTGAATTTCACGACCGCTTTACGGCGTGTTTCTGCAAGCTCGGCTGCCGCGGCGAGATGGGCGGGATCGATATCGGGATGACGCTTTCTTAAAAACGTGCCCGCGGCGAGGGAGTCGCCCTCGAATGCGGGAATTGAGGCGGTGATTTCACGTCCCTGTTCTGTAAGAAGAAATTGTGCTGAGGATGGGGTCATATCGGATAGTTTCTGTAAAAGGCTATTTATTCAGGATTACCTGCACGATATAAAATCTGAACAGATTCTTCATCAAGTTTATTCCAAAACTTCCAACTGCCATGACCTATTGATTTTCGAAATTCGATAATCGCATTTGCAAGGTGAGATTTATCCTCTTTCTTTGATTCCACCGATTCAGCATATTTTGTTAGATGAATAAGAACTGAAGTTGGACACCAAATCAAAATATCTTTTGCTGCTAATGCAAAATCGACATCCCAGCCTGGAAAATTAGAAGCTTTACGTGCCACCTGGAGAGATAACAGGTAAAGATATCTATCAAACGCTTTTCTTTGATTCTCAATCTTTGTTTGCTTATCGGATACTGACAGAATAATACGTTTTTCTAGATAGAATTTAACGATAAAAAATGTCAACGAAATTACACCAGTAGACATTCCAATTATTCTGAGAAGAATCGTTTGCCATTCCATATAACACGGTCCTTTCAACGTTAGACAACGCCCAATACTGTCCGGTAAAAAATTGCTGTGTTTTTCAGATGCAAAAATAGTAATTTTTAGCCACTTTTTCCCTCGCCGGAAAAGTGGCGCAAAAAGGGCGCCCGGTGAAAAGTTGTTTCCCGTTCTCGCGGCATGTTTTCGGGAAATTCTGAACGCGTCTTACGACGCCAGCCTTTCTGATCCGAAAACACTTGTTCGACCGGGGCTTTTCAACGGGGACAGGCCCATGGCCATGTGATATAGTCATTTACGGTGATACCGCAATCCAGCGTTGTCGTTGAAGCGACAACAGCGTCTTATTCTGCACATCTTTTGCAGAAATATAAAGGGGCCTTGCCCTCTTTCGGAGGGGTCTGGGGAACCATAAAGCGATGGTTCCCCAGTGACAGTCATCGGGACAGTCCAACGGACTGCCCCGAATCAGTTCGCCTATAGCACCGTCCGTTGTCGGATTTGTGTCGAATGACCGGATTATGACACCCGACTCAGCCTTTGCAGGCTTTCACAGTCATCAGGCTCAAGTTTAACCGGACACTGCTGGACAACAACCAACCCTTGAACCAATCTCATCACGCGAACCACGGGCGTTTTCTTTTCAGATCGCCGCTCAGCACGTCGAGCGCGATATTGACATCATCCACGATCTGGAAATCGTACATTCCCACGCAGACAAAATCGGCGCCGCTTTCAAACGCGTACTTGAATCCGGCACGTGGCTGGATTGCGCCCGCGGCGAGTGTCTTGAACGCTATCCACGGCTGTGTGAGACTGCGCATGAACTCGGCGGTTTCCTCCGGGTCGGAGCACCAGAGATTGTCGTGGTCGCCAAGGCCGAACTGCTGATCCTCCACGCGCGCTGACCAGTAATCCACCGGATGAAGGGTTTTCATCCAGAAATCCGGCTCGATGCCGTAGTCGACACAGGTCTTGACAGTGGCAAGGTCATGTCCGCCGATGCCTGCCGGAAGACCGTTCTGCTTAATGTAATCGACCGTTTTGGCGATCTCGTCCACTCGTCCCTCGCGGGCCATGACATCTGCCATGCCGCCATGAACATAGCAGGCGCTGGCTCCGTTATCAATGGATTTTTTCGCACCCTCGAGTGTCGAACTGCCGCCGCAGTCGGAAATGAACTTGATATTGCCGATGTCGCGGCGCCAGTACTCATTTATAACGCCGCAGAGCACCGGATTGGTGAGAAATGCGTTGATACCGCATTTTTCGGCGAGAAGGAATGTCTCGAATATCTTGTCGCGATGGAAATAGGCTTTGACCAGTTTGGAGACATAGATCAGGTCGCGGGCATGGGCCCAGCCGCCGATGAGATTGCCGCCAAGGATCACGCGGGACAGTTCCATGTCACCGATACGGCTTTTCGGGACAGCGCCCTTGAGATCCTTGAGGCTCGAAAAATTGAACGTCTTGATCGTGGCGCTTGTGACAGCATCAGCCTCCCGCTCGGAAAGGCGTTTCTCCTCGTAGCTCTCCCAGCCCAGCTTTTTCAGCACAAAAAGGACGAACACCCCGAACACCGGCGCGGTTGCGAGGCTTTTGAGAAGTTCCCGGCGGGCAAGGGATTTCGGCGGCGGTGTTTTTTGTGCGGCCGCGGCACTTTTCTCCGGCGAGGAATCGACCGGCTCCCGGGTTTTGCGCTGCCTGAGAAAAGCGATATAGCGGTCGAGTCCGATGAACCTGCCGGTAGGGAAGAGCAGAATAACCGCCAGCGCGAACAGCTCGACCATATTCTTGTCGACCACGAGGTAGTTGCCCTCGGTGACAACGCCGAAATCCATACCGATGAACGGCGGATTGGCGAGATAATAGAGTGAAAGGAGGATCATGGCAAAGAATGCCGCAGTACGGGTGAGCGCGCCGAACATGAGCCCGAGACCGACAAGGATCAGACCCCAGATATTGAGGAAATCGACAATGGCGAGCACTGTCGGCGTCGCGGCGATCCACTGGAAGAACGGCGCGAAAATCCATTTCGACACCGAAAGATAGCCCTCCGAACTCCATCCGTTGATAAAGAGTTTCGAGAGGCCCTCATAAAGAAAATGCCAGCCGACAACCACCCTGAGCACAACGAGCATGGTAAGCTGGAAAATCGAGAGTGTACGGTTGACAGGCGATTGTATCCGGGACGGGGCGTTCATGGCACATTTCCTCCGGGAAAGCGTGACAGTGGCAAACGACGTGAATCCGGTACGGTATCTTATCGGAAAGTAGTGCCTTAAAAGCATTTTATCAAGCACAATCAACAGTTACACCCGAAAGCGCTCATATCTGTGCTTGTCAAGACGGCTTTTCCATGATACTTTGCAGGATACATGTATGAAAATAACCGATCACGCAATATCTCTCAGGAAACGAGGCCGGATATGCGCCGCATTCTCATGACAGTGTTGATCATCGCAACGATTTTGTCAGGCATTTTCATCTGCCTGCCCGAATCATCTGCCGATAATTCATGGATAGAGGGTATTCGAAAAGACCATCCGCGTCTGTTTTTCAACTCAGATAGCTGGCCCGCAGTCAAATCGAGAGCGCTCAACGAGGAAAATGCGTGGTACGGCGAGCTTAAGGCACGTGTCGATAACTATCCCGCAAATCCCACGGGCGAAAGCCAACGCATGGAAAACGGACTTGTCGAAAAGCCCGACGGCAGTGTCGAGATGGTCTCCATGCCCAAGCCTCGCGACTGGGGTGTCGAGGCTGCCCGTGCCGCGTTCGTATATCTGGTCAGCGGCGAAAAGCGCTATCTCGATACGGCGAAGAAAATGCTCGATATCAGCGCCGACTCCTATCTCGAATGTTACGAAAAGCGTATGATGATTGACTGGTATTCCACAAGCCGAGTCCACTGGCTCGCCGCATATGACTGGCTCTATAACGATCTCAGCCCGTCAGAGCGCCGCGATCTTCTCGGGCGTTTCCTCGAACATGTGGACAAGATACGGCCGCGGCCGGACAGGCCCCAGATGGCCCGTATCAACGACAGCGACCACACGACCGGATTCTACGGCGAGCGGAACCTTGTCTGGTTCTCCGGTGTCGCGGCGTACAACGACGGTATCGATGACGGTCTCGCGCTCGATCTGCTCAAAACAGGCCGTCAGTACAATCTCGACATGATCGAGTACCGGAAACAGTGCGCGGGCGACGATGGTGGCCTTGCCTCGGCGACAACGACCTATGCGATCGCCCACTATCCCTGGTCACAGCTCAATTTCCTTTATACATGGCGCTCGGCTACCGGCGAGGACATCTCAGCCGACTGGCCTTATTTTGCCTATTTCCCGGTCTGGATCATGTGGAACTGGATTCCCGGCCCGGAACCGCGTGAGTTCGGCTCCGGTGATGTCTATCATTACGACAACAATCTCTGGGTGAGCAATCTCTACATGCACATGTCGCAGTTCATGGACTTTTTCGCTGAGTCAGAGCCGGAATGCGCCGCGCTTGCTGCCCATATTCGTGATATCCTGCCCGAGAAACACAAACATAACGACTGGACCTGGTTTTTCTACCCGTTCCTGCTGACAAACATCGATAAAGCCCCAGAACCCAAAGGCCCCAGTGATGACAACCTTCACGCCCGCCATTTCGAGACTCTCGGGCAGGTGTTCATGCGCTCGGGTGCTGGGCCGGACGACACCTACAGCCTGTTCACCATCGGCTCGCGTGTTAAAAGCCACAAGCAGTTCGACGAGAACAATTTTATCATCTACCGGAACGGTTGGCTCGCTCTCGACACCGGCACACGGGGGCTCAGCACCAGCTACCAGCTCAGGCACTATTACGCTCAGACAGTGGCGCACAACTGCATGCTCATCCACATGCCGGACGAGCCGTTTCCGAGCTACTGGGGACTTGCCTACGACGGGCCGGAGGGAAAGATCAACCACGGCGGCATGAACAAGCCGACCGGTGGCGAATGCGTGGCGTTTGAGACAAACGATGTCTACAGCTATGTCGCCGGCGATGCCACCGCCTGTTATCTTCCTGAAAAATGTGACCTTGCCCTCAGGCAGTATGTGTTCATTCACCCCTGCTATTTCGTGGTCTGCGACAGGGTGAGTTCTCGCGAGGCCTCGTACAAAAAAGAATGGCTGTTCCATACGCAGAATGAACCCCTTGTCACGGGCGACACGTTCATGGCGGATCATGAGGAAGGGCGTGTGTTCTGCCGGACACTGTTCCCGGAGAACGCGAACCTAGTCAAGGTCGGCGGCCCAGGCTATGAATTTTATGCGGCGGGAAAAAACTGGGAGTTGGCGCGGGAGACTCTCGAGCGGGCGAAACGTTTCCGCGAAGGCGGCCTGTTTGGCAACTGGCGCATGGAAATATCACCGTCCGATCCCCGGAAAAACGATATTTTCGTGCATCTCATCCAAACAGGCGATCAGGCAGCCGGGCGCATGACCGACTCATCACCTGTAAGTGAAAATGGCCGCAAAGGTGTCCGGTTCACGGACGGCGGCAGGGAAATCACTGTCACATTCGCAACCGAGGGCCCACCGGCGGGCCATGTCACCGTGCGCTCCGGCTCATCAACAGTTTTCGACCGCGACCTGACAAAAAAGGTTATGCCGCAGTCGGGACTCGCGGGTACGGGAAATGGCAACTGACATCCGGCAACAGGAAGCCAACCGAATGAAGTCACAGTATCAGGTGAAAACCGAAACATACTGCGGATAACTGCGCGGACAGGGTGGCCGTGGATGCTCGCGTTTCAGTTCATACAGACGGCGGGTGATGCTCTGGCGTATCTCGCGTTCCACGAAATCGGCACTCGGACCGCACACAACACAACCGTCGATGTCGGGTGTATATGCCGTGTAACCGTCCGCGTTCTCTTCGATGATCACAAGGTATTTCATGACGAGCCTCCTAGTGTGTCATAAATTATACTTAGTGTAAAATATGACAGCGAATTCGTGTTGTCAAGTATAAAATTTATCACTTTTTTGGTGGCATTTCAATTCCAACCCGCTTTTCATCGTTTCTGCGGCAATGCGTATTTTCTTTTCGCGACTCACACTTTCTCCATGCACCGATTTTCCCTATATTACAGATGCAAGCAATATCATTCCCTGCCTTTTAAAGAAACAGGACTTCATGAGCGACGCCAAACTCACGACACGCAAGTACCGCTACAGTCCGCTGACACGTTACGGCCGCAACCTTCTCCGCAAGGTCAACCGCGCCATCGACCGTTACGATCTCATCCGCGAGGGCGACAGTGTCTGTGTCTCGGTCTCGGGCGGCAAGGACAGTCTTACGCTCTTGAGCCTTCTCTTGGAGCACCGTCGTTTCTATCCGCAGAATTACGAGATCTCGGCAGTCCATGTGGTCTCGGATTTCAATCCGAACGCCGGAAAGACACGCGACTATCTGGAAAATCATTTCCGTGAGCTCGGCATCGATTACGCTGTCAAGGAGATGGAGATCACCCGTGACCTGGAGGGCAACAAGCAGGAACCGGGCTGTTTTCTCTGCGCGTGGAAACGGCGCGAGGCGGTGTTCAGGCACTGTGTCGACAAGGGCTGCAATAAGCTCGCGTTCGGGCATCATGCCGATGATGTTGCGGAGACGACCCTGATGAACCTGTTCTATCACGGCCATCTGGAAACGATCCTGCCGACACGGACTTTTTTTGACGGCAAGTTCGATGTCATCCGCCCGCTTTTCTATGTCAGGGAAAAGGATCTCGCCTACTATTCCCGTCTCGCTGGTTTCGAGACCGGCACATGCAGCTGCCCGAACGAGGATACGAGCAAGCGTAAAATGGCGAAAGACCTCGTGCGAAGCCTGACAAAAGAGGCCCGTCAGCTCCACGAAAACCTCCGGAACGCCTCGCTGAAATGGCACGACGCTTTCGACGACCGTCCCCTGCACAGGAAAGCCCGTCCTGTGCCGCCGGACAATAAACCGGACGAAACCGACAGCCCGGAATAGACAAAAAATCCCCCGTCCGATAGTGACGAGGGTTTTTCCGCTGCTTCTTTACTATCTTTTTGTCTTTTCTCCTGTATTCTGACTCCTGACTCCTGACTACTTGATCAAAAGCATCTTGCCCGTTCTCGCCATCTTACCCGCCTCGATCCGGTAAAAAATACACGCCAGAGGCCAGATTGGAGCCATCGAAAACAGCGCTATGTTTCCCCGCGCTCATGAAATTATCGGCAAGCGTGGCGACTTTTCTGCCTGTGATGTCGTGGACAGTCAGCGTGGCGTGGGAATCCGCAGGCAAGGTGAATGAGATGGTTGTGGCTGGGTTGAAGGGGTTGGGAGCGTTTGTCAGGATGGGCATTTCATCAGGCACGCTATCATTCTCGACGGAGACTGTATCAGCCGTGTATTTTACTATTGCACCGCCTCTACTCAAACACCAGATATACTTGCCGTCAACACCTGATACATGGGTAAAATGATCAGGTCGCTCAAATTTATAGGTTAACAATGTTTTGAATGTATTGCCCCCGTCCTCGGTATATGAAAGGCTGTCAGTCCAGAGAACATACGCCCTGAGTTCATCAACAGGATAAATATCGCGGACTATATCACTTTCTGATTCACAATCACTCCAGCTTTTTCCACCGTCGTGAGACACATTCAAAGTCAAATTGCACGCCCACAGGTCATTTTCATTTAAAGCATACAGCTTTCGTTGATTTTTATTAGCTACAAGCGATAATTCATACCAGTCTTTGCCGCCATTTTCTGTTTTATATACATAGGTTGGCCCGAGAATATCTGTAACATTTCCACCTAATGCCCAGCCTTTCATACTGTCTATGAAATCAACATCGATAAACTTTTTAAACTGAGGGAAAGCTGAAACATGATGCATAGTTTCCTGTTTTTCCCACGTCTCCCCACCATTATTTGTATGAAAAATATCATTATCCGTCGTTGTCCAGTATTCGTTTACGTTAAGGAGACAGAAACCATTGTAACTATGTACACCCGGAATACTGATATCATCCCACGTTTTCCCTCCATTCGTTGTTTTTAACTGGATAGCGTCACCATATCCGTCTTCTCCCATCGTACCACTATGACACAAGCCAGTATTCTCATCGATAAACTTTATATCAGAACCACCTGTACCCGGAATATCCAAGCTTTCCCAGGTTTTGCCGCCATCCGTTGTTTTAAGCAATGTCGAATTGGCCCCGTAGACCCAGCCAACATTTTCATTAATAAAAAAGATGCCCTTTAAAGACTCGATAGCCCCTGTCTCCTGCAATTCCCACTCCGCCCGACACGCCCCAACCCCAACGAACAGAGCCGCAAACATCGCAATCAGCACAACTAACAATCCAGACCGCCGCATACAAACCTCCTCGCAAAAGTAATTTACTGTTATAAAGTAGCGGCGTTCGATGGCGGTTTGTCAAGCTTTTTCAGCCCCCTTCCTGTCACTTCATGACATCCTTCCCCCAGCGGGGGCAGGGGGCGGCGGCCCCTTTTCATTTCTTATATGGATGTGCATCCCGAGCCGCTGTTCAGCCTTACGTGGCTGAATGCTGGCCTGTGAGATCAGCATCGGCGGATGCTTTATCTTTTCCCTTGATCCTTAATCTTTTAACTTTATACTATCTTTTCTCTGCGCCTTTGCGTTGATTATTTCTGTCTATTCCATCTTTCCCCTTGAACTGTTTTTTGAATTCTGAATCCTGTTAAATAGAAATGCGCGGGCCCTTTTGCTCCTTGCTCCTTCATGCGCCAGACAATATATTTAACAAACGCCGAGCCTTACCTGTAAACAGGAGCCAGCCTTTGATACGAAAATCTGCCGATACAATTATCGCCGCGGCGCTGTTCGCCGTGGTTTTTATCGTGTACATGCTTACTGTCGCGCCCACGATCTCGTTCTGGGATACCGGCGAGTTCATCACCTGCGCGGTGACAATGGGTATCCCGCATCCACCCGGAGCGCCGCTGCTCTCGCTGGTCGGACGGGTCATGTCCATCATACCGTTCTACGATTTTCGTGGCGACGGTCTCGCGCATATTGCCTACAGGATCAATCTGATCAGCGTTATTACCGGCGCGTTGACAATCCTTCTGCTTTTTTCGGTCATTGTCAGGCTGATCGAGCGTAGCAGCGAAAGGAAACGTGAACTGCGCGAACGCTGGCCGCTTCTTTTCGCCGCCGCGCTTGCCTCGCTCATGGCAGCATTCTCCCACCAGTTCTGGGAGAACGCCATCGAGACCGAGACCTATATGCCGAGTATTTTCCTCTCCATGCTCGCGCTCTGGCTGACATTGAAGTGGGAGGAGCGGAAAAATGATCCCGCGGCAATCCGCTATATGTTCCTTGCGGCCTATCTCATCGGGCTCGGTATCGGCGTACACCTGTATGTTTTGCTCATGGTGCCCGCAATCGCCCTCATCGTGTTTTTTGCAAAACCAAAGGCGTTCAGGGATATCCGTCTCTGGACAGGCATGTTCGCCATGCTCGTGCTGCTGGGCCTGTTGAGAACGCTCGGCGGAAAACCGGTGCTGTATATCCTGATGGGGCTCACCGCTGCCGCCGGACCGTTTCTCATGCACCGCATGTACCGCAAAGCGGCAGATCAGTGGAAAATCGTCCTTGCCGCCGTCATGACCTGTTTCGCCCTCTTTTTCGTGGGCTATTCGGTCTATCCGACCATCCCTGTCCGTGCCGCGAAACAACCGTCGATCAACGAGGGCGCTCCCGACAACTGGGCCCGTTTCAAGGATTATCTCGAACGTAAGCAATACCTTCCGGAAAATATGTACACCGGCATGTTCACAAGAAAAGCGCCGCCTTCCTATCAGTTCGGCTACATGTACGCCCGCTATCTCTTTCAGCAGTTCCCGGTCTGGGGGCCGACACCCTCGCTGACATTCAGAAATGACAGGTCGGCGGAACTCCCCAACCAGACTGTCGATATACAGCGCAAGGTGCCTCTGTCGCTGCTGCTCTGGCTGCTTTTGCTTCTTGGCGTGGCGGTTCACGCGATAAAAGACCGGCGTCGTTTTCTCGCAGTAATTGCCTATTTCCTTGCCACCTCGGTTGGGCTTGTGCTCTATCTTAACATGGCGAATCCCGAGGTCAGGGAGCGCGATTACTTTTTCCTCGGCTCATTCCTGATTGTCCATGTCTGGCTCGCATTCGGCATCTGGGGCATGTTTCTCTGGATCAGCGACCAGCTGACAAAACGCGGCAAGGTGGCATTGGTCATGCCCGTGTCGGTCGCCGCGGCTATCCTGCTTTCGACAATGGCGCCCGCCGCTATCCTGTCACGTCATATCAACAGGGACTACACGCAGTATCAGTCACATGACCGTTCCGGTGATCTCATTCCGCTGGAGTACGGCATGAATATCCTCGCCTCCTGCGAGAAGGACGCTGTCCTGTTCACCCACGGCGACAACGACACCTATCCGGTCTGGTATGCTCAGGAGGTGCTCGGTTTCCGCAAGGATATCAGGGTGGTGAATGTCAGCCTGCTCAACGGCCCCTGGTATGCCGCGCAGCTCAGGGACCAGGGTGTGAAACTGCCCCTGTCGCTTTCCGACAAGGACCTCATGGAACTGGTCTACGGCCAGTCTCAGGTGGCTGAAAGGAATCTCCGGTGGAAAGCGGAGGGCCAGACTGTCACCATGGCCGGTATCAGCTGGGACCTTCCCCCGAGCTACAGCTATCAGCTTCAGGACGGCAGCAAGGCGGCTTACCTGAGCGCTTCCGCATGGATGACCGCCTATATCATCAAGGAAATCAACTGGTCGCGCCCGATTTATTTCGCGGTGACTATCGCCCCCGAGGCGTTGATCGGTCTCGAGCCCTATCTTCAGATGGAGGGCATGGTTTTCCGCCTGACCAATGAACGGGTCGAGGGTTTGGGTCATGCCGTTGCGCGCGAGGCACTGGAAAAGAACATCAATGAGCGTTACCGTTTCAGCGCTGTCGATGATCCCGCTGTCTACAAATCACCGGAGACCAGACGGCTTCTTCTAAACTATTTCGTAGGGTATGGCGAGCTGGTCAAGCAGTACCTTGTTGCCGAGGAACATGATAAAGCGATCGAAACCGCCGAAACGGCGCTGAAAAAACACAGGCCCGATATTGATCACCGCGTGGCCCTCTTCGCCATCCTTCGCGAGGGCGGCATTCCTGAAAAAGCGGACAGTTACATGCAGGAAGAGATAGCCGGAATCAATTACGATTCTTTCAACACAGCGCTTTCGACCGCAATGACATTCATATCATACGAATTCTACAATGACGCGGCGGCGGTCTTCCTTGAGCTCACAAAACGTTATCCCAATCAATCGATCGCCTGGAAAGGTTATTCGGGCGCGTTGTTCGGCGCCGGGAAATACCAGGAATGTCTCGATATCATTGACCGTATTCTCGAAAAAAATCCCGTTGACCGCGAGGCCCTGACCTATAAACAGATCATCCTCGGAAAAATGGAGGAAATGGAGAAATGAGCGACCGAAGAAACGTAATGACGCCGTATAGACGTGTGTTCCTGTTGTCCTTTTTTGTGCTGCTGGCTGTTTCCATGCCTTTAGTAGTTGCTCATGCGGAGGATATTGTCTGTGAGGGTAGTTACGGCGGCCACCTTCAGGGTCTTGACTGCGACGGCGAGCATATTTACTGGTCGTTCACTGTCGCCCTTGTCAAGACCGACATGAACGGGAAGCTGCTTGCGTCGGTGGAGGCGCCGCGTCACCAGGGAGATCTTGTGGTTCATGACGGTCGTCTCTACGTGGCAGTAAACCTCGGTAAGTTCAATCAGGAACCGGGCGAGGCTGATTCCTGGATATATGTCTATGACGCCGGCGATCTCTCCCTCCTGGAAAAAC
Organism: Candidatus Latescibacterota bacterium; assembly: GCA_963668435.2. GTDB lineage: Bacteria > Latescibacterota > Latescibacteria > Latescibacterales > Latescibacteraceae. The sequence continues at coordinate 724,885 of CAXXSC010000006.1, read as the reverse complement.
ACGAGGCACAGGAGGTTGTGCACGGTGCGGGCGGCATGGCGTTCGATGGCGAGCGTTTCATTGTTGTAGGCGGCCTGCCGGAGAACTATGATGAAAATTACGTCTATGAGTACGATACCGATCTTCGCTTCGTGAAACGCCATGTAATCGCCAGCGGCCAGACCCGTAAAGGCATCCAGACCGCCTGTTATGCCGAGGGACAGTTCTGGTTCGGCTGTTACGGCTATCCGGATAATGCGGCGATTCTGGTAACTGACGGCGCGTTCAATCTCACGGCACAGCTCGATACCAAGGGAAGCATCGGTATCGCCGGTATCGGTGACAGCCGTTTTCTCCAGGGGCATCATTCAAAAAATGAAGACGGCAAATCATGGCAGGGCAAAGTGCGTGTTCTCCGTTTCGACCGCTCGCTCATCGGCAGGTTCGTTCGGGATACACGAGAATAGGCAGGCAGGAGGGGCGAGCTGAAAGTATTCCGATCACGACTTTTCAGAGCGGCGGTGTCGATTGCCCTGCTCGCTTTCATGGCACAGCGTTTCGGCGTTTCGAGTATAGCTGAAAACATGCGCTCCGCCGATCCGCTTTTCCTTTTGCTTGCGGTGGCCGTTTTTATCACGAGCGGCATTCTCGGCGCTGCCCAATGGGGTATTCTCCTCGCGTTCCACGGGATACGTCAGGGTGCTTTCGGAACAGCGGCACGTTATTTTACCGGCCTGTTTTTCAACTACATCCTGCCGGGATTTGTCGGTGGTGATGTCATCAGAATCTATCAGGCATCGGCGGCCTCCGGCAGGACGACACAGGCTTTCTCCTCGACCCTTGCCGACCGCGTGATCGGGCTTTTAATGCTTGTCCTGTTCAGCCTCGCGGCTTTCCTGCTCATGCCGGACGGCCCCGCGAACAGCGTGCTGCCTGTGGCACTGCTGCTGTTTTTTACACTCGCAGCTTTTGTCGCGGTATTTGCGCTGCCATCTGTGGGCAAGATGCTGGGTGGGCTGTTTTCTCCGATCACTCCCGCCGCGGTCCGTGAAAAAGTCGCCGCGGTGTATGGTGAGATGCATGATCTGACCCGTTCCCCGGCAACACTTGCGGCGGTAATGACGACCTCAATAATGATACAGCTCATGAGGATCGGTGTCCATTATCTCGCGGGACGGGCTGTCGGGATCGAGGTCGGTTTTGTATATTTTGCCATGTTCGTGCCGATCATGGAGATCATTGCCAGCCTGCCGATTTCGGTCGGTGGGATCGGTGTCCGCGAAAGTGTCGGTGTTACCCTGTTCGCGACAATCGGAGTGGCCCAGCCCACGGTTGTGGCCTATTCCCTGCTTGCCACCGTGGCAGGCTTTGCGGGATCACTGCCGGGCGCGCTCGCTTTCGCATTGAAAAAGTGATTATAATAAACTACCCCGAAGTGAGTTCCGGGGAATTCTTTCTATTAAATATGGAAAAACCATGCGTATTCTGCTCGTAAACTGGATGGATATGGCCAATCCCATGGCTGGCGGCGCCGAGGTACATCTCACCGAGATATTCCGCCGTTTCGCCGCGCGCGGTGATGAGGTCATACTGGTGTCCTCGGGTTTTCCAGGTGCCGCCGCCGAGGACGAATACGAAGGAATCCGCATTATCAGGAGCGGCAGCCGCGAGACATTCAATTTCACCGCGCCGTTCGTGATCAAACGTCTTTTGAAGGAGGCGCCCTACGATCTCGTGGTGGACGATATCAACAAGGTGCCGCTTTTCACACCGCTCTATGTCAATGTGCCGGTGCTGGCGGTGATACCGCATCTGTTCGGTTCGGCGGTGTTCCGCGAGACCAATCCCCTTCTCGCCTCATATGTCTATTGCATGGAAAAGCCTCTCTCGGCAGTCTACCGCAACGCTGTCTTTGAGGTGATATCCGAGAGCACAGCCCGCGATCTCGAAGGTCGCGGCATCAGCCGTGACCGCATCCATGTCGTGTACTGTGGTATGGACCACGATCTGTATTCCGCCGATCCCGCCGCCGGGAAATTCGACGAGCTAACAATCCTGTATGTCGGCCGCATCAGGAAATACAAGAGTGTCGATGTCATCTTGAAAGCAATGCCGGAGGTACTGGAATCGGTTCCCGATGCTCGCCTTGTCATTGTCGGCTCCGGCGACTACCAGGAGGACCTGATGAGCCTCACCATGCGCATGGGTCTGGCCGATCATGTGATTTTCACCGGCTTTGTCGACGAGGCCGAGAAAGTCGACTGGATGCGGCGAAGCCATGTCATCGTGAATCCCTCTCCGAAAGAGGGCTGGGGCCTGACCAATATCGAGGCCGGAGCCTGCGGAACACCAGCAGTGGCCAGCGATGCCGACGGTCTCAGGGATTCGGTGAAGGACGGCGATACTGGCCTGCTTTTCCCCTACGGCGACTCCTCCGCGCTGGCGGATTGCCTTGTGAAAATTCTCTCCGAAAACGTACTTCGAAACTCCCTTTCCCACAACGCACTCGATTGGGCGAAAACGTTCACCTGGGAACGTGCCGCGGAAGAGACCATGGCCCTAGTCGACAGCATGACTGCAAAGCGCTGATATAATTCACCGTCCCCTCTCTACATAGCAGATGATTATAGTAACGAAATAGAAAATGAGCTTGCCTTTTGGGGCAATGTCTACTACTATAGTTTTATGAATCTGTTTACTGAGAGGTGCGAGTTGACATTTCTGACTCTTATCATATCCTTCCTGTTTATGCTTCCGGCAGCGGCTGACGAGCCCCTGATCAGTGTCGAGACATTCGATTTCGGCAATACGATCAATGATCTCTGCATCTCGGGCCATAAGGTGCTGTGCGCAACAGATTGCGGTATTGTGGCTTGGGATCGTACAAGTCTCTCCTACGAAAATATGAGTGTAGTATCGGGTGCGGACGCAGGCAGATGGCCTGATATTGCGTATATAACCGCCAATTCTCATGAGCAGATCATGGCGGTGAATATCGGGTCACATTTGGTTTATTTATTTGATGGTCAGGAATGGACACAACATCGCACGGGCATTTTCTCAGAACTTCATCATGGTCTTTTTACAGACCTGTCCGGGGATTTCTGGGGAGGTACCGGATCTTCGGGACTGTACACTTGGGACGGGGCGGACTCTACAGTGTTTTCGGCGAACAATGGCATTATAAATGTCAGAGACATCGCTATAGATGATAATGGTGGTTTATGGTTCGGGACAAAAACCGGGATTGTCGGTCTCATCGGCGACCATGAATACCGCTTTACCGTAGAGGACGGCCTTCCGATCGAAACCGTCTCCTGTATTTGCTATGATAATGGAATCATTTGGGCTGGTACGAGAAAAGGGCTCGTTCGGCTCGAAAATGGCGTTGTCAAGATCGTTACCAGCAGTGATGGGCTCGTCGATGATAATGTCAACGATATAGTAGCCGATCATTCCGGTAATATATGGGTAGCTACGATTAATGGTGTATCACGTTTCAACGGCCAGTTTTGGGAATCATTTACCGATACGAATGAATTAATGGACAACAACGTTACAAGCATGGCTGTGGACAGTAATAACCGCGTCTGGTTTTGTTCTAAAACTGATAACAAAGGTATTACAGTGTACGAAAAGGGGGAGTTTGTCTGGTATACCCGTTATGACGACTCCGTTCCAACTCAAAAGATTAATGTCGTTGCTGGCAACGGCATTGACGATATCTGGATCGGCTGGGACGGTGGCATCGCCCGGATGAAGGAGGGCTCCTGGATTACTTACGACATATCGGATGGTATTGCAGGAAACAATATTCAGCGTATATGGCCGGGTCCAGACGGTTCCGTGTGGGTCAGGACCGATGATTCATTAACGCTGGGGGTGAGCCGTTTTTCAGATGGTATCTGGCAAACATATTCGATACATGAAGGACTATACAACAATTGCCCCGACTATATATACGAGGCTGTTGATGGAACAGTTTTATATTGCCATTCGGATTGTATCATAAAGGTAGAAGATGGCATTATTGATGAAAATACGATCCAGAACCACTTACTTTCCAGCACAGTTCTGGATATCGATCAGAATCCGGATGGCGCGTTATGGATAGGGACAGGTTACGGGTTAACACGTTTTGACGGTGAAAACTGGAAAACCATTACATACAGAAATGGACTGCCCTCAAACCGGATCGATGATATCGAAGTCGCCTCGGACGGCAGTCTCTGGTTTCTGTACGATGGAAAACATCTGGCGCATTATGATGGCGAAACGTTTAAAAGTCCTGAAGACCCGAACGGAGGAGGGACTGCAACATTTTCTTCACTGGAAATTGCCAAAAACGGCATGCTCTGGGCAATAAAAGGCTATGACCGGCTGAACTACAGCCAGACGGAAACGGCAGCATTCGATTTTCCGCAGGAAGAGTCTGGATTATACAGTTATGACGGGATATCCTGGACATTTCATCCGTTTCCAGATAACGAACGCTTCCGATATGTAACGCTCCGAAAAGCTGTCGCTGACGATGACAATATCATCTGGTGCGCAACTGATTCGGGACTTGCTCGTTTCGATGGCGAAACATGGTCGCTCCACACGGTCAAAGGCCCGGTCAATTCAAGTGTCTATGATATGGCTGTAGACAAAAAAAACGTCAAGTGGTTTGCAACAAGAGGCGGTATATCCAGCTACGATGACGGGGAGTGGCAACATTACCCTATCCGTGCCTGGAATAATCCGGAACCATTGTATCGTAACAATCTGATAACTTTCAAGAAAGTATTAGCCGATCCGGTTTCCGATAATATGTGGTTTGTTCCGGCGTATCCGATTGAAGATTTATGGAGTTTTCAAAATGGACAATTCAAATGTCATAAGATTGACAGCTTTTCAAATGAATATGTAATAGACCATGATGGGCTGTTGTGGAAAAGAACGCAGTCCGGTATTGTCAGTTACGATGGACACAACACCACATATTATACTGTGGACAACGGCCTTTCACCGGAATTGATCCCTTATTGTGAAGTGTACATAGACAGGAGCAATACAAAATGGTTCATTTCCAATATGGGCATGACACGTTTCGACGGCTCTTCCTTTACACATTATAAGACAAGCAGGCCGACTTATCCCTTCGACATCGTATCCGATTCAACGGGTAAACTTTGGTTCATAAACAGCCAAAGTGGCGTATATCTGTTTGATCCGACAGCGGAAGATTGTGATCTTAGTGCCGAACTCAACGTTTCTGGAAATCTTTATTATTCCATAAGTATTCTTTCGGATGACACGGTTTGTGTTTCTCACAGTGGCGGCGTTTCCATGAATGATGGTTCGAGATGGGAATTCACGCTTGAAGAAAGCAGGTTCAGTGAGTGGCCTCCATATTTCCACACTGATGTTTACGGCCGATTGTGGCTCATAGGGCATGGCTATTCCGCGGTCTATGATGGCGTTGACTGGCAGAGATTTGAGAATATTCCAATGAGTCTGGGGGCTTCGGTCAATGATATGGATGGATCGATATGGATGGAGGATTATTACGGCCTAAGGAAAATATCGCTGACAGATGAGACGAAACCGGTGACAGTACCGAACACGCTCCTTCTTCACGGCAACTCCCCCAATCCGTTCAATGCGGGCACGATGATAGAATTCGATCTCGAAAACATGAACATGGTCACGCTTTCCATCTACAACATGCTCGGCCAGAAAGTCTATGAATTAGCCCCGACCCTGAAACCGGTCGGACGGAATGCCATTCTCTGGAACGGCCGGGATAATGATGGTGTCAAAGTTTCCTCCGGAGTCTATTTCTATCGCGTGAAAGCGGGCGGGAAATCTGCCGATGGGCGGATGATGTTTTTGAAGTGATATTTATTATTCGGATTTGCCGTAAAACACCATTGCCTGGCTCGGTGCACCACTCAGTATCACATTGGAATATCAAACAGATATGGCACAATCTTTCTGTTGTGATCGCGCCGCAATCGCAAACCTCCGTTATCTCCTGAAAGCCTTCGTTTATCTCTGCGAAATAGAAAATGAGCTTGCCTTTTTTAGCAATGTCTACTACTATAGTTTTATGAATCTGTTTACTGAGAGGTGCGAGTTGACATTTCTGACTCTTATCATATCCTTCCTGTTTATGCTTCCGGCAGCGGCTGACGAGCCCCTGATCAGTGTCGAGACATTCGATTTCGGCAATACGATCAATGATCTCTGCCTTTCCGGAAACGCCATAATCTGTGCGACGGAGAACGGTCTCTACCGCTGGGACAGGGACAGCATGGAATACTCGCGGTATACTATCCTCGACGCGCAGAATTTCGATGCTCATCATGCATTCACCCATGTGGCCGCTGATACGGAAGGCCGGATAATGGCAGCATATTCCAGTATTGACTATATTGCGTTTTTCGACGGCGAGAACTGGGAAAACTATACGGCGGGTCTTTTCAACAGGCCGCATCAGGCGCTGTTCGCCGACTCATCGGACCGTTTCTGGGGAGGCACGATCAATAGCGCGTTATACTCGTGGGACGGCGCAGCAAGCACGGAGTATCCGGCTGGCGATGCCCTTTTCGATATCAACGATATCGTAACAGAAGACAATGGTGCGGTCTGGCTCGCCACAAAAGACGGTGTTGTCTGTATTGATGGGGAACGCATGCCTTGTTATTTCGACTCAGACGGCCTGCCTGACAACAATACCTCCTGTATTTTCAACCATGACGGCGTTATATGGGCAGGCACGAGAAAAGGCGTGGCCCGTATCGAAAATGAGGCAGTCACCCCTTACTTTTTCAAGGGCGGCGTGTCCATGAATATTATCAACGATATCCTTGTTGATGATTCGGGCACGGTCTGGGCCGCCTCGAACGGTGGTGTCGCCCGTTATGATGGTGTTTCGTGGGAGTATTTCACGGAAAAAAACGAGCTTATGGACAATCGTGTGACCAGTATGGCGCTCGACAGCGACAACCGGGTCTGGTTCTGCACCAGCTATGACGACAAAGGTATCACGGTCTATGAAAATGGGGAATTTGTGTGGTACACCCGTTTCGACGGCTCCATACCGGTGCACGGGATTCAGGTTGTCGCGAACGACAGCGAGAACAATGTATGGATTGGTTGGGACGGTGGTGCCGCCTGTCGTAAAAACGGCGAATGGGTCAGCTATGGCCTTGCGGATGGCCTTGCCGGTGAGACTGTAAGCGATATCTGGCCTGCTGAAAACGGTGGCATATGGGTGAAGTTCAAAGATTCCGCCTCGGTTGGCCTGTCTCGTTTTTCCGATGGGCAATGGCAGACATTCAGCTCGGACAGCGATATTGACTGGAATAAAACCGACTGCTTGCTCGAACTGGCGGACAACTCCCTGCTGGTCGGTGTCGAACGGCAAATATTCCGGGTTGACAATGGCAATGTGGAAGAAATCGCGATATACGGCCAGCTGCTTTCCAGTACGATATACGATATCGATGAATCTCCCGATACATCCCTGTGGCTGGGGAGCGCCCTTGGGCTTGTCCGGTTCAGCGATGGCACATTTACGCACTGGACCGAAGTGGACGGCCTGCCCGAGAATCACATCGACTATGTCGAGGTCGCTGCCGATAACTCGGTCTGGTGCCTTAGCGGCGGGAAAACGCTGATTCATTTCGACGGCGAAACGTTCACTTCTGTGAGCGGTCCCGATGGCTCCGAGCCAGCGTTGTTTTCCTCGATAGAGGTCGATAATTCCGGTATCCTCTGGGCGGTCAAGGGCTACGACCGTCGGAACTTTTACCAGAACCAGGTCCCCGTATTCGATTTTCTGCCTGAGGAAGCCGGGCTTTACAGTTATGACGGCGTTGCATGGACATTCCACCCATTTCCTGATGACAGCTCTTATCGCCACATAGGCCTGAAAAAAGTGCTGGCCGACGAGAACGGTGTGATATGGTGCGCCACCGACGCCGGTCTTGCCCGCTATGAAAACGGTACTTGGTCTCTTCACGCGACCAACGGCCCCATAAATCGCAATGTCACTGATATAAAGGTTGATAATAACAATATCAAGTGGTTCGCCACCTCGTGCGGCATATCCAGTTATGACGGTATGGAATGGACTCATTATCCGCTGAGGTATTCCGGAACACCGGGACACAGCATCCTGTGCAGTATTGAAAAGATCATTGTGGACCACCGGACGAACCTCAAATGGTTTTATACCCGAACACCCGATGTTGTCCTGATATCGTTTGATGGTGAGGATTTTGTATGGCATGAAATGGAAAATCCATTAATACATGACTACTTTATGGTCATCGACCATGATGGTGTTCTCTGGTTTGACACCGTACATGAAATTGCCTGTTACGATGGGAAAACATACAGGGAATATGACACTGTTGACGAGCTTCTGAGCAGCACACGTCACTATATCCATGTTGACAGGAATAATGTGAAATGGTTCATCGGCGAAACGGGCGCGGTGTCTTATGACGGAAAAACCTTTACTTCCTACCCCTGTGAAGATTTCAGACTTCCTTACAGTTTCGATTCGGTCCTGACGGACAGGAACGGAACGATGTGGCTTCTGAGCGGTAGCGTGCTTTATTCTTTTGACGGCGAAACATGGACATATCATTCCGACGATCCGAATTGCAAGGCGCTTAACAGCATAGCCCTGTTTCCCGATGGCAGCCTGTGGAATGCCGGTATGTATGGATTGCACAAGTTCGATGGCGAAACATGGGTCGATGTTCCTGACAGTCCACTCGACGGACATGATATACCTACTCTCCTGTATGCTGATAAATGCGGTCGTGTCTGGGTAAGAACAGATTTGTATACCTGGTACATTTACAATGGCGTGGAGTGGGTAAAGGAAAAAACCGAGCAACAGTTATTCGTATTCTATAATCAATGGATCGAAGAAATGGACGGTTCCATCTGGATTCTGGATTCCTCGGAATTGATGCGATTTTCAACCAATGTGCAGAATAAAGCATTCACAGCGCCGAACATCCTCCGTCTTCGCGGAAATTCGCCGAATCCTTTCAATGCGGGCACGATGATAGAGTTCGATCTTGAAAACATGAGCACGGTCACGCTCTCCATCTACAATATGCTCGGCCAGAAAGTCTATGAATCAGCCCCGACTCTGAAACCGGTCGGGCGGAATGCCATTCTCTGGAACGGTCGTAACAATGACGGCGGTAAAGTATCTTCCGGTGCTTATTTCTATCGTGTGAAAGCGGGCGGGAAATCCGCTGACGGACGAATGATGTTCGTGAAGTGATGCATATTTTCCATGTGTGCCAAAAATCTTCGGTGCTGAATCCGTGCTGTGGCCTCTCCCGGAGGCGGGTATCGGATACATTCGGCAAAAAGACTGCGATTGTGCGGCAGTTTGACCTCTATATCATCCCTTTTGAACCGTCGTTTATCTTAACTAAAAAAGAAAATATGCTTGCCTTTTTGGGGTGTGTCTACTACTATAGTTTTATAAAATAATTTGTGGAGGATATGCCGAATGATAATCCTGTCTGTCATTTTATCACTGTTTTTGACTTCGCTTTCAATTGCTGATGATCCGCAGTTCAATGTCGAGGTATTCGATTACGGCAATACGATCAATGATCTCTGTATTTCCGGCGATTTCATTCTCTGCGCCACAGACGGCGGATTGATAAAATGGGACAGGAAAACACTCGATTATACGATCCAAAACCTTTTTAATCGTACAAATCCCGGTTTCTGGATTGATCAGCCGCCAGTGACACATGTGGCAGCAAGCGCGGATGGACATACGATGGTTGTGACAGAATATGGAAGTGCTATAATCTTTTATGATGGCGAGCTATGGCGTAATCACAATCAGGGAATATTCGCCCGGCCGCAGCAGTGTCTTTTTGCCGACAGGAGTGGCCGTTTCTGGGGAGGGACCTCCGCGAGCGGCCTCTACTCATGGAATGGCACCGACTCGACACTGTATTCAGTCGACAGCGAACTGTCAACCGTGCAGGATATTTTGAAAAGTGATGATGGCGTTATCTGGCTCGGCACCGGCGGCGGCCTTATCCGTGTCGATGGTGAGAATATGCGCTACTTTTTCGAATCGGACGGCCTTCCCGACGACAGGATCACCAGTCTTTTTGATGATAACGGAACGATATGGGTGGGAACGAGAAATGGTGTTGGCTGCGTTGTGGACAACACCGTGACCGCATACAAGCTCGAGGGCGGCGTTTCCGCCAATATTGTCAACGATATCCTTGTCGACCGTTCGGGCGTTCTCTGGGTAGCGACAAACGGTGGTGTTGCCCGTTATGACGGTGTTTCGTGGGACTATTTCACCAGCCGCGACGAGCTGATGGACGACCGTGTGACCAGTATGGCGCTTGACAGCGGTAACCGTGTCTGGTTCTGCACCAGCGAGGATGACAAGGGAATGACGGTGTATGAAGATGGTGAGTTCGTGTGGTATACACGTTTCGACGGTTCCATGCCGGTGCATGAAATAAATGCGGTCGCCAATGACAGCGAGGGCCGGGTGTGGATCGGCTGGGATGGCGGCGCGGCCATGTATGAAAACGACAGTTGGACAACATTCGGCACGGTGGATGGCCTTGCCAGCGAAAATGTCACCAATATCTGGGCTGGCATGAACAACACTGTCTGGGTGAAATTCGCGGATACGAACAGAAAGGGTGTGTCGCGTTTTTCAGACGGCCAGTGGCAGAGCTATGAGACCGATGACGATGTCCAGTGGAACAGGGTCGACAGCCTTCTCGAACTGCCGGATGCCTCCCTGATTCTGTCGTACAGAAAAAAAATATTCCGTGTGAATTCCCAGGGTGTTGAAGAGATTGTTTTAAAAGATCTTCTTATCGCAAATAAAATTTTGGATATCGATCAGGCTGCGGATGGCGCCTTGTGGATCGGCACCGACATGGGATTGGTCCGCTACGGCGAGGGCTCGTTCGTGACATGGGCGAATCTTTCCGCTGAAGGCCAAAATCGTGTCGATGAGCTCGAAACCGCGCCTGATGGCACCGTTTGGTGCCTTGTCAACGGGAAAACTCTGATGCATTTCGAGAATGAGTCGTTCTCCGGCCTGAGCGACCCGAATGGCGATGACTCGGCGGCCTTTTCCTCGATCAAGGTCGATCATAACGGTATCCTGTGGGCAGTCAAGGGTTATGACCGTATCAACTACAACCAGAGCAGTGTGGCGGTGTTTGATTTTCCTCGGAAAGAAACCGGCCTTTACAGCTATGATGGTGTTTCGTGGACATATCACCAGTTCCCCGATGAAAGGCGTTTCCGTTATATCACTCTCAAGGAGGTGGTGGTTGACGAGGACGGTGTTGTCTGGTGTTCGACCGACGGCGGGCTTGCGCGATATGACGGTGTCAGCTGGTCCCTGCATTCCACGAACGGCCCTATCAATGCAACTGTCGCCGATATTGCCGTGGATAACGACAATGTCAAATGGTTTGCCACCGCGAAGGGCATATCGAGCTATGACGGCTCTGAATGGTATCATTATCCATGTCGCAGGGATGATGTGTATATCAAAGAACTTTTAGGTTTTCGCAAGGTCTATCTTGATCAGAATACAAACACGAAGTGGTTTGTCGGCGCGTTTTCAACAGGCGGCCTGTTCAGTATCGCTGACGGGGAACTCATCTCCCATGATATCGATTGTGGCCTGAGCACATCCACGATCGATGCTGACGACTGTCTCTGGTTTAGTGATGATGCGGGTGTCATGAGCTATGACGGCAAGGTACGCAGGGAATACGGCGAAAACGAGGGGCTGTGGAAATGCCTGACTTACAACATTTTTGTCGACAGCAAAAATGTGAAATGGTTCTTTGCGCCTGAGGGGGCGGTCAGTTACGACGGAAAGGATTTTGTCAAACACCCGTCCGGCGACATTGAATTATCCAGGGCATATATCGATACTATTTTTGAAGACAGCAAAGGAACACTGTGGATTGTCAGCGATGGGGACCTGATATCTTTCGATGGAGTCGAGTGGAAGAAATATACCGGTACACTCGAAATGTATGCCGTGGTCCAGGCAACCCTATATAATGACATGGTGTGGGCAAACAATATGGGACGGCTGAAAGTTCTCGACGGAGATACATGGAATGATCCGTCGGGAATAGATGTTAACGATTGTTATCCGGTGAACTTTATGTATGCTGACAGACACGGCTGTCTCTGGATCATGACACAGACAGGCAACTGGTTTGTCTACGATGGTGAAGAGTGGCTGGATTCTTTCCAGGGGGAGCACAATCTTGGATTTAACAGCGATTGGGTCGAGGATATGGACGGCTCATTCTGGGTTGCCAATTACAACGGCCCGGTTGCCAGGATTGTGACAACGTTAAAAAACAACAGCTTTATACCCGATACCCCCCTTCGTCTTCACGGCAATTCTCCCAATCCGTTCAATGTCGGCACAATGATCGAGTTCGATCTCGAGAGCATGGGCACGGTCACGGTTTCCATTTACAACATGCTCGGCCAGAAGGTCTATGAGACGGCACCGTTGCTTAAACCTGTCGGCCGCAACGGTATCCTCTGGAATGGCCGTGACAACGACGGCGCCAAAGTCTCCTCGGGTGTTTATTTCTACCGCGTAAAAGCAAGCGGGAAATCTGCCGATGGCAGAATGATGTTTGTGAAATGAGAACGGGATTGAGCAGATGAATAAAATCATAGCGGCAATATCCATGTTTATGATTGTATTTCCGGTGTTTTCCACTGCCCAGGGGCTCTGGGAAAGCAATTTGAACTATGATAAAGTATCAGCCATATCGGTTTGTGGCGACTATGTGTGGGCTGTGTCGCGAGGCACAGCCCTGAAATGCAACCGTCAAGACTTCTCCGTTGAATATATCCCGATTTTCACTGAAGAGCCCGCCTATGATCGTTGTTTCGACATGCTGTTAGAACATGACGCCCAGGGGAACCTGTGGGCGAAAACACCGTTCTTTCATTACCTGTATGACGGAGAGTCCTGGCAGTATGCAAGTGCCGTTGAGCAGTATAGGCATGTCCTTGACGCGAAAACTATCAACGCTTTCAGCGATGGCAGCACATGGTTCGGCATGTATGAGGGGGCTTTGCGCTATGATGGCGAAAACTGGACAAAATACACCGGCGAACAGCTTGTGAGCGAGCTCAATGACATTGTGGTCGACAGTTCCGGCGCCATGTGGATTTGCTCACAGTCTGGTGTCTGGAAATATGCCGACGGGGACATGGTCCTTTTCACGGTTGAGGACGGCCTTGCATCCAATTCGGTGTCATCCGTCGCCATCGACCGGGACGGTGTTCTCTGGTTCGGCACGAGAAACGGCCTGACACGTTTCGATGGCAGCGAATGGCGGAGTTACAAAACCCGTGACGGGCTTATTCACAACAGGATAAGCGATATTGCTGTGGACGATAACAATAATCTCTGGATAACAGCCCTGAACGGCGTTTCCCGTTTTGACGGCGAGAACTGGAGCTCCTACACGGAGGAAAACGAGCTTATTAGCAATACGGTGTCTGAAATTGTTGTCGATCCCGATAACAATATCTGGCTCTGTCATCCAGAAGCGAAGCATGGGATCGAATATTTTGACGGGACTGAGTGGGTGTGGCTGACAATATGGGATCCCGATGCGGAGCTGCCAAGCAACGATGTGCGGGATGTGGCTTTCGGGCCGGGAAACATAAGGTGGTTCGCCACCAATGAAGGGCTGGTCAGGAACGAGGGCGGCTTATGGGAGATTATCACAGATAAGGACGGGCTCGCGGATAAACAGGTGAATACTGTCACTGTGCTCGCGGATGGCAGTGTATGGGTGACATATGAAGCAGAGAACCGTAATATTCTTTCACGGTTTCAGGATGGTGTCTGGACAACATTCAGCAAAGATAACGGGCTTGTTACATACGAGATACGATCCCTGGTTCAGACCGGTGATGACATATGGCTGGCGTCGAAAAGCGGACTCTATCGGAAAGAGGATGACGGCTGGGCGCAATATCCGGAATACAATTCGTTGATCTCATCGAATATAATGGATGTCGCGGAAGGCCCTGACGGCACAATATGGTTTGCCACGGAGAAAGGTCTGACCAGTTTTATTAACGGCAGATGGAAAACGTTGACAAAGGCCGACGGTTTGTCCTCCGATTATATAAGAAGTGTCGATATATCGCCGGACGGGACTGTATGGTTCCAGACGCTGAACGGTGAAATAGTCAGTTATGACGGTGATGAGATGATCGTGTTTAAGCCGCCTGTCGATGAAATCAATAATCAGGTTTTGCAGAATGCGGACTTGATTAAAGTCGATATGGACGGTGTCGTATGGACAGATGTACAGGCTGAGGACGGCAGTCTTTATTACATACGAAACAATCAATGGCATTATTGTTCCGTGCCGCTTTTTGATGTTACCGATATCGACGTGGACAGTGACAATGTCAAGTGGTTTTCAACAAATCTCTCCCGTCCGATCAGCGAAAATTCACTGTATGGGATAGTCCGCTATGACGGCAGTGAATGGAAAAGCATCCATTCCGACATGCCCCCGGTCGATATAGATTTTGGATATGAAGTCATTTTTGCCATAGACCACAGTAACAGGCTTATGTTCAAGGTTCCGTCGGAATCACCGTACTGGGTGTATGAGGGATCGGAGTTCTCGGCAGCCGAAATCGCGGTGGATTCGAAAATCGAGAGTATCTATCATGATGATTTCGGGCGGACATGGTATGTCACCGGCCCTGAGCTGATTGCGTACAGGGACGAACGCGTAACTGAGCGCGTTGATATATTTGAAGATGGCCTCGATGGAAAGGCACCACTCTATCAGTCGCTTTCGGTCAATCCCGATGGCAGCTTGTGCATCGGAACCTCGCGGGGGCTCTACCTGTATAATGGTGAGGAGATCACTGCATCGTATTTTACACCTGAGAGCCCCGGGCAGGATGTCCGCTCGATATCGCAGGCCATGTTCGATAAAAACGGCATACTCTGGATGACCATCTTTGATGAGCGCGGCGGCTATTCACTCTGGCGCTATGATGGTGAGGACTGGTCCGAAGTGATGGGGGCAGTCACCACTTTGAAGCTGTGCAAAGACCGGGACAGTGAATTGTGGATAGGCACGGATTCATTGATATTCAAAGTCAAAAATGGAAAACTTTCTCAACTGCTGGCAAATGAGGGCACCCCTTTTTCGTCTATTTACGATATGACGTTTGACAGGAATAATGTTCTCTTGATATCCAACAATTTCGAGCTTTATGCCTATGACGGTGAAACGCTGAGCGAGGTTGAAAAACCCCGTGAGATGATCGCCACGCCGTTTTATTCAATAGTTGTTGATGAAAATAATGTTAAATGGTTTGTGACCTTCTCGGGTATTATCAGTTACGATGACAGGGAATTTGTCATCCATAATACAGAGCCCGAATATGTTTCGCTCCGCGGCAATTTCCCCAACCCGTTCAATTCCGCGACAAGCATTGAGTTCGATCTCGATATCAGCGCTCCTGTCGAACTCACTGTCTATGACATTCTCGGCAGGAAAGTACGGACAATCGAAACAGGCCCGATGCCGGTCGGCCGCAACCGCATGGCATGGGACGGTAGGAACGGCGACGGCGACGGAGTTTCCTCCGGCATGTATCTCTACCGCGTGAAAGCGGGTGGAAAAAGTGCTGTGGGAAGAATGATGTTCGTGAAGTGAGGAAACGCTGAAATACATTGTTTATCAGGGCCTGAAAGCTTATTATAACCCGTAGTCGATTACCATACTGCGGGTTTCTTTTTGAGAGAGAGGCCGTCATGAAACGAATATCTGCGATTCTATCGATTTTACCCGTTGTCCTGCTTCTTTTGGCAGGGGCCGTTGTTTTTGCCGCTGAGAACGAGGATTTGCCGGTCAGGGCACCTGACGCTGTGAAGGGAACGTCCACAGCCATGCTGTCGCCCGAATTTTGGATCGGGAAGCTTGATAATCCGGACCACCTGATGGCCAGCCTTTCGGAAATTCAGACGCTGAACGAAAAGAACGCGTCGAGAATTATTCCCGCTGACCATCCGTACCGGAAAAACATCGATCGGATCGAACAGGACGGCCCCTTGTTCAATGTGATCGATCCCCTTGAGGTGCCAATCGATGCGGCTGCGGTCAAGGCCCGTCTCGAGAAAAACAACGAACGTCTGGCAAAAGGCCGTTTTTTTGACCGTTGGGAACTGCCGCTGACCGATGAGAAAAAGGCGGAGTATTTCACCCTTGTGAACCTTACGGCCATTCCCGCATCCATCGATCCGGAATACGGGATCATTGTGCGTCACTGCTCGGCCCGTCTCTATCCGGTCGATGAGCCGGCCTACCGCATGCGCGGCTATCTGGACGACAACAATGTCAGTTCTCTCGATATCGGCATGCCGGTTGCTGTTGTGCACCGGTCACTGACCGGCGAATACTGTTTCGTATTGAGCCCTGTGGCATGGGGATGGGTTCCTGCCCGTGATATAGCGTTCGGATCGCCCTCGAAAATCCGCAGGTACCGCGACGCCGGAGATGTTGTTGTCGCTGTCTGTCATCGGACACCGTTTTATGCCGATCGGGACATGAACCGATACATGGGCCATCTCTATATGGGTGAACGGGTCAGATTCGACAAAAAAATCGGCGGAATGTGCCGTCTTGTCGTGCCTGTGCGCGAGGAGGACGGCGATCTTGAGTTCGAACGTGCCTGGATACCCACAGGTGACCATATCAGTGTGGGCTATCTTCCTTTCACGCAGTGTAATGTTATCAGGACCGCGTTTAAGCTGCTCGGGCGGCCCTACGGCTGGCACGATTCATGGGGTGAACGCGACTGCGGCGGCATAATGAGGGTAATTTTCAACTGTTTCGGCTTTTCTCTGCCGCGCTACTGGTCGTTCGAACAGCTCTGCACCGACCGTGCAGAATATGTCGGGGACATGGAGGATATCGAGGCGAAAAGCGACAAGCTCACGTCATTCCCGGAGGGCGTGACTTTCACTGGGACAACCGGCCATATAGGACTGTATCTCGGTGCGGTGGAAGGCGTTCCATTCTGCATTCACCAGTGCGGCTGGAACTACAGTGATGACGGAATGGAATACAAGATGGCGAGGACCGTGGTGTCCGATTATATCAATGTGGGATTCACCATGAAGAGCCTGCAGTTTTTCAGCCCGCTGCTGCCATAAACAGGACTGAGCTGCTGTAAGTATTCACTGCTGTCGGGGGAAACGGGTGCGACAGTACGCCGGGTGAGATACAACCCGGTGAACCGCGACTGTTTCAGGCCGGCGCATCGACCTTTGCGCATTCCTGTCCGCACACCTTACCCCAATGTCGAGCCTGTTTGCGGATAGGCCGGCCGCAACCTGTATGGAGGCTGAACAGCCCGGTTCACCAGGAATAAATTGAATATCCGGCTTTCCTTTCACTTTCTGTATTCCAGTATACACATATTCTTTGCCGTTTACTGTGATATACGACACATGTAGAAAACAGGAATTCCCAGATTTTATGGACTATTTTACTATACTCGCGCAAAAAACACGGCTTTCCCGTGAGTTTTCACAAAAACGCCTGAATGCTGTGCGCCGCCTGGGTGATTATTCACTTTATCTATCTTTCGACTGCGATCATGCGCTGAAACTCGACTGTACACCCGACATGCCCTGCATTCACACCATAGAGGCACGGTTCATGCCGGTCAAGAAAGCCCAGAACTGGTTCCCGAAACGTCTGGCAGGTTACGCCCTCGAATCCGTCGACATCACACCCGGCGACCGTGTGCTGACATTCCGTTTCGAGAGCGGCGACAGGCTTGTGTTCGAGATGACTGGCCGTCATGCTAATATCATCCTTGTCGGAGGTGACAGCGTTATACTCGGGACTGTCCGTAAAGTGGGATCACGTCACAGCAGTGTGCGTGAGATCAAGCCCGGTGCTGAGTATCAGCCGCCGCCTGAGCGTGATTTTCCGGACATGCTCTGGACACCCCTGCGCCGTCTGGAAGAGCGCCTGATCGACAGCGAAAGGGAGATATCCGAGGCCCTTGCCCGTACTATCTGTGCCGGAAGCAGGCTTTTTGCCGGGGAATGTTGCGCGCGTGCCGGTATCGAAGGCGCTGGAATGCCTGTCGGGCTTGATGCTGACACGCGGCTCGCACTGTTCCGTACCGCCGCTGAAATGACCGTGGAGATCGAAAAAGGCGGCGTGGGCGCCTCGATGATTGTGAATGACGAGGGGATTCCCCGCGATATTTTCCCGCTCAGGATGCAGTCAAAACCGGACTCCCGCTATTACGCGGATATGGACGAGGCGGTTGAGCGTTATTCACGGGAACGTGAGCGCGGGCTCGACAGGGCCAGCCTTGTCAAGAGCATAGAAAGCTCCCTGAACCGCGAGGAAAAGGGCCTGCTCAATACACTCGAAAAAGTGAAACGTGAGCGCGGCGGCGCAAAAGAGCCGGAGGAGCTGGAACGCAAGGGCAACACGCTCCTTGCCAACATATACCGTATCGAAAAGGGCATGGAGAGTATCGAGGCCGAGGGCCTTTACGGCGAAGGGGCACTCCAGATCGGGCTCGATCCGACACTGGACGGCCCCGCAAATGCCGAGCGCTATTTCACACGTGCGCGCAAGCTGAAAGAGGCCGCGAGCCGTGCGGACGACAGGATTGACGACCTTGAACGGCGCATTGATGAGGTTCGCAGTGAACGGACACGTCTCGAAACGGTAGAGGATATCAAAGCGCTGAAAAAAATGGCCGCCGAACATGCCCGAAGCGCGGTGGGAGCAGGCGGTGAGGACAGCGACCGTCCTTTCCCGCGGCGTTTCATGACCACTGCCGGGCTGGAAATTATTGTCGGCAGGACCGATAAGGAGAACGACGAGCTTCTCAAGTGGGCGAACCGGAACGATTACTGGCTTCATGCCCAGGGTGTCGGCGGCTCCCATGTGATACTCCGGACACCGGGAAGGAACCAGCAGCCTGACTGGCGAAGTGTCGAGCAGGCGGCGGGGGTCGCGGCCTACTACTCGAAAGCGAAAACGTCATCACTCGCGCCGGTGGCCTGTACAGTGCTGAAATACGTGGTCAAGCGACGGGGGCAGGGGCCGGGACAGGTCACCTACACCCGCGAGAAAGTCGTTTTTATCGAACCTGGCCTGCCGTGAGGAGAAAAGAAAGATTTCTGAACCACTGATTTTTGTGATTAATTGATTTCCATGATTAACAGCCTGAAAATATTCCGGCAAGAGCGAGTTGGTTAACGCTTCGAAATCGAGAAATGTATCAATCAGATAGTCCAGAACTCAAAACAAGTGCTGCATTTCCTTGCTTGATAAGAATGTGCCGTGTGATAATACTATGCAGTTACAGAAAAATCACACAAATCATTTAATCATCTTAATCAGTGGTTCAGACCAGTAGTGTCCGGTTAGGTTTTAGCGAATAGATGCTGTTTATTGCTCCTTTGCTCTTGTTGAGCATCATCGAAAAAGCCTCGAGCTTCGTTTTGGATATTAATTCGTAATTCTCGGGCTCTTTTGATAGAGACTTTTTCATTATATTCTTCATGACAATAAATTGCTAACAGGAGGTAAGTAATAAGCCCGGCAAGCATTTGGACCTTCAAGCCATATTCACTGCGCGCGATGATATGATAGACTTTCAGATGCCGTTTCCACCAGGCAAAGAATCGTTCAATATCCCAGCGCAGCCTGAATGCAGCGGCGATTTGTTCCGCCGAGAGGTCGAAGCGGTCAGTTGCGATCCAGTACTCCTGGTTCAAGATGCGGTAAGCGACAACCCTGACTTCACGTTCCGTCTGGTTAATGGCATCAATACCAAGCAGTACAGTAGCATCATAGAAGATCATGCTATCCGTGTCGATGTCATGGGTTTGCAGAACTGTTTTTCGGGCATTGGCCTTAATACGGCAAATAAAATGCTTTTTATCCTTTTGCCAGCGGTCAAAGCCCTCGTGTGTCAGGTAACCTCGGTCCATGATTCCGGTTTGTCCCGGCTTGAGTATCTGATCGACATAGAGACGCTCATTGCTGTTGCCCTCTGCCAGAAAGAGTTTTTCCGGTATGCCATAGTTGAGATCGAAGCCGAGATGCACCTTTGCCTTGTTCTTGGTGGCCGTGTATTCCGCCCAATGCATGGAAAGAACCGCATCGACAAGCGAACCATCGATGGCAACGAGATCACCGTACTCCGTATGTTTCGCCGGTAATGTATTCGCCGCCTGAGCATGAAGCTCGGTAAAAACATGGAGCAATTGCTCAAGACCGCGACTGTTTATAGCTTCAAAAAAACTGCTCTTCTTGATGCCGTTTTTCGGCGCGATAACTTCACGTGCAAACGTATCTTGTTCAAGAACTTGCAGTAAGTGGCGGCCCGACTTGAACTCATTGAGATGGAAATATATCAAGCCATCGAGCTGTTCTTCAAAACTCATTTGCAATGGTCTGTTACCTCGTGATTTCAGATCAGGTGTGGCCGCAAGAGCTGTGCATAATGGCTGCCTAAATCGTTTGTACGAGCGTAGCGCGCGTTTTTTGATTCGTTTGTTCTTAAGCGGTAACATCTTCGCAAACCCTTGTCAATTAAGGTTTTTGCGAAATTGTATCGCCTTATGCTAATGTTGATATGTCAAGCTCTTTTTCGTTTTAAAACTGTAAGCTAATTTCTAACCGGACACTACTGGGTTCAGACAATCATCTATAAGGCTTTCCATGATCAATAAAAACTATAAATATTCTGAGCTGACATCAAAAATCATCGGCTGTGCAATGACGGTGCACAGCACACTTGGAAACGGATTTCAGGAAGTGATATATCAAAGGGCGCTGGCAATTGAAATGCAGCATATGAATGTACCTTTTGTCCGCGAACAGGAAATGCCGATCTATTATCGGGAAATGAATGTGGGAACTCGGCGTGTCGATTTTCTTGTCAATGACAAGATTGTTGTCGAACTGAAAGCGCTGTCCATGCTCGATGATAGTCACATCGCACAAGCACTCAATTATCTTGAGGCGTTTAACAAGGAAATCGGACTTCTCATAAATTTTGGGGCTAAGAGTCTGGAGTTCAAACGTCTGACCAATGAATGAAAAAATCAAATAAATCATTTAATCACAGTAATCTGTGGTTCAGACAAACAGGGAGATATTCAGCATGAAAAATGTCTTGATCCTTATCAGCGCTTTATGTATCGGCGCGTCCTCGGCCCTCGCCGCCGACGGCTGGTACACCGAGGGGGATTTCGAACCGGCGCAGCGTATCGAGATCACTCTTGTCAACACGCTCAATTTCGACCGCAAGGACTGCCCGGTGGTCATAACCCGTGACCAGATGCCGATCAAAAATCTCCACGAAATGTGGGTGACTATAGTTGACCCGTCGCTTCCGTCAAAAGAAAAACCATCTACCAAAGAGACCGCATTTGTCGGCGGCCACGGCATACGTGAGGAAACGAACGGCCACCAGATTTTCCGTCAGCTGGACGATCTCGACAAGGACGGTATATGGGATGAGCTGTTCTTCCAGACTGACATCAAGGCCAATGAAAAGAAGACCATATATCTCTACCTCGGTTTCTCCCAGCGCGGATGGAACGAGCACGGCACCCATGCAACCCTCGGCAGTTACTGCCGCCACATCATTCCCTGGTGGGAGAGCGAGAACATGGGCTGGAAACTCTGGTATCCCACCAGTGTGGACATGTACGGCAAACGCAAGCCCGTGCTCATGTCTTACGAAATGTGTATCAACAACTACTGCGGCTATCAGGGTATCCCGCAGGTCAACCATGATTACGGTTCCGATATCATGCGTGTTTCCGACTCGTTCGGCGCGGGCGGCATCGGTATGTATGACACACCCGCATGGCCCGATTCACTGTCACGCCCCCGTTATACACCGCAGGATGGTCCCAAGTTCTCGCACAGGAATTTCAATGAGGGCCAGCTCGAGGACACCCGTTACGCCTTCGATGTCGTGGTCAACGGCCCCTGCCGGAGTATCATCAGGGTCAAGACCATGAACTGGGATACCGGCAACGGTTTCTACGAGGCTGAGCAGTACTACACCGCCTATACCAACCAGAGCTATTCGACCTGTAAAGTGGTCTTCCCCACGTTCCAGCCGAAACAGAACAACGCGTTTTTCGCCTGCGGCATCAGAAAAAACCTCGATGAATACCATCAGTACCAGAAAGGCGGCGTCGTGGTTAGCTGCGGCAAGGATAATGTCACCGACCCGGACGACGACACCGGCGCACGTGGTATCATCGTCGATTTCATCGGTACTGCGCTGGCTGTCAAGGACTGCTACAATCCCGAGTACCTCTATGTCGATGCTTTCAGCGGCAATCACACGTTCAAGGTGCCGGCGAACGAGGACAGGACCTACGAATACATGATTGCCGGCGCATGGAACGAAGGCGCGGTATACAACACGCCGGAATCGTTCGAGGCGTATGTTGTCAAGAGCGCAAAAGAATGGAATAATCCTATCAAAGCCCGGTTTAAGGCGCTCGAAGAGAAGTGATAGAACGCGAATAGCGCAGATTGAGGTGATTTTTCATGGAGGAAAATCACCTCAAAGACAGGAAGGATTGGCGTAAGAGCCTCAAAAAGGCGTAAGGAAACACAAACGATAAACACATAATTATTATGCTGATCTCAAAATCAGCGAAAGATCGCACAGTTTCCATTCGCGTGAAATCTGCAGAAAACATCAGACCCAAACGGGGCCGCCGCTTTTTTTATGGAGGGTAGTCGGGAGGACCAGCTGAATGCCGGGCGCCTCCGAAAATGACATATACTGCTATGACAGAATCAGTCAAAAAAAAAGAACGTGCCGAACGCATTGTGAAACGTCTCGATCCCGCATTCAGGCAGCGCTGGGAGATATATGGCCCGTCTGAGCGGGAAGGGCGCGCGCTGGCTGGATGCCGGCTGAGGCCGTAATATCGCTATCGAGGAGTTCCCCTCGGATATAACTGTCGGGCTTGATGTCTACCGTCACGACGAGGCCCTTCATGCAGCACCGAACCACCTTGTGCTGGGCACACTCGATTCCCTGCCGTTTCCCGATGGCGCGTTCACGCTTGTGTCGCTGAACATGGTTGTCGAGCATATCCTCGATCCCGAAAAGACTTTCGCTGAGATCAATCGCGTGCTCGTGGAGGTCATGTGCTCATCCACACGACCAGCCTTCTCTCGCCGCCGGTGGCGTTGGGAAAGCTCGTGTCTGTATCGGTGAGGAACCGCCTGTTCACAAATGTGCTCGGCGCGCACGAGAAAGGCGTTTTCCCCGCGTTTCACAGGATCAACAGCCCCGGCAGGTTCCGGGCACTCGAGGGATTCGAGGTCGAGGAACTTCACCTTGTCCAAGATCTCAACTGGACAAGCACACCGGTTTTCTGGGCACTTGTGTCCTATCATATGCTGACACGGTTTCCGGGAATGAAACAGTTCAGGACAAATTTTGTTGTGCTATTGCGGAAGGTCGGTTCATAAGCGATATTCATAGATGTTCATACATACAATTTACCTTTACCATGAGGTGCTGCATGAAACGATTCATAGTAACAGGTTGTATCGCGCTTGCGGTGGTCCTGGCCCTGTGCCCGGTCTCGTTCGCGCAGGGCAAAACGCCGGTCAAGATCGTATTCGACCGCAATGCCGAACGGATCGATCTCAAGAGCGGTAAGGTCCTCCCCGATTACACGGAGGCTGTCCGCGGCAGTGTCGAGTTCTTTTACTCGAGGCTGGATAAGCCGGAAAAAGGATTCTGGTACTTTTTCGACGGCCGCAGATTCCAGCAAATCGAACGTCTGGCTATGATCAGGCATATGCCCGGTCTCGGCGCATGGGCCGTTATCGGTATCCGCGGCTCCGATCCCGGAGATGTCCAGCTCAATCCCATGTCGATCTGCGAGATAGGCCATCAGGCGGTCTCCTTCGTCCCTCTCAATCCGAAAACGGGCAAAGAGGACCCGCGTGTCTATGTCAAGCTTGTGGATGTCCACATGATGCAGTGGCAGCCGGTCGACCACTGGGTGGCGAAACAGTCCCAGGCCGAACTGGAAAAGAAAAAGGGCAAGAATTACTGATTCGAGCTTTCCGCCCGGCGGCATAACCCGAACCGATATTAACAGGTTTCGCCGGGAACAGAACTATGCACCGAAAACACGGTGTTCATTTTCCGAATTTAAGTTCCGATTACCGATAAAGGAGCTGTCATGTCATTCAAGCATTCACGACGTAAGATGCTGAAAACCGGATTCGCAGCAGCGGCTGTGGGAGCGTTTGCCGCACCGGCTGCCGAGGCCGATCTCGACTTTCCCGCGCCTAAAAAACCGGGCGAGCTGAAAATAGTCAGCGCACAGGGCCATGATTACCGCAACGAGACCGGCTTTCGTTCCATCGCCAGCCATATCAAAAACGCCCGAACCTGGTATTTGAGGCACTATGGCCCGGTGACACCTGAATTTCTCTCGGACACAGACCTTCTGGTGACCTATTATGCCAACGATTCTTTCGAATGGAGCCCCAGCGGTGTCGCGGATACCGGCGGCACGAACAGGGCCCGACTCTACAATCCCGAAAATGTCGCGGCCATAAAGGATAACATTATCAACCGCGGCATGGGCTGGCTCGCACTTCACAACACACCGTGGTTCGCCGGTGACGAGCTGAATGAGCTCCTCGGCGCCACCTGCATTCTCCACCGCGAGATCCAGCCGGTGGTTATCTGCAAGCTGAACCAGGATCACCCGGTGACAAAAGGTATCGAACCTTACGTGATCAATCTCGAGGAACAGTTCGGTCTTCATCTCTATGATCCCGACGATCCCGAGATCGAGGTGCTCTTCCAGAGCCAGGGCGTGCACGACAAACGCTGGACCATACAGGGCATTTCCGCGAAACGCGGCAAGGGGCGTATCGTGACATTCACCCCTGGCCATTACGAGTGGATGTGGTATAACGAGGCCTGTCAGGAAATCATCTGGCGTGCCGCGCACTGGGCGCTCAAACTGCCGGTCGAGCCGTTCTACGGCAGCTATCGCGATTTCATATGGTAGGTGTCAGCGGGCAGATGCCGGACAGCTGTAATTTATTTATGATACTGTCAGGCGGTCTGTGGATATGAAATTTGTATTACAGAATGGAATTTCCCAAGGGAGAATCGGATATGAAAAAGATAGTCGCAGTATTCAACGCGGCGGATGAGAACAGCGGCATTTCCCGCGAACTGGCGGTCCGCGGTGTTTTCAAGACGGCGCGGGATATAAGCATAACTTTTGTCAGGGCGAACCGTTTCTTCGAGCCCGGCCTTCTCAAGGATGCCGACCTTCTCATGATAAGCCGCGGCCCCGGTAAGGACGAGGTCGATCTTTTCAGCAGCGGCGCGGGAGTTACACAGGAACTGTATACCGGAGCCGAGCTCTGGACAGACAGCAATGTCCGTGCTATCATGGACGCTGTCGAGAAACGCGGCATGGGGCTTTTGGTGCTCAATGAGGCGATAGCCTGTGGAAAGCGTGATTTTACGGATTTCCTCGATATCGAGCCGCTCGAGGCCAACGCGCTGGAGCCGCTCTGGGGCACCCATATCAACACGGACCATCCGATTACACAGGGTGTCGGCAAGTTCATGATCGACCTCGACAAACAATATGCGGCGGTGATCAAGAGCAGTGAAACAGTCTCCCTGTTCGAGACCACGGCGATCCACGAAAAACGCCAGACAGTCAGCGGCTGGGCGCTCGAACGCGGCAAGGGCCGGGTAGTCGGCTTGCTTCCGGGAGCGACCGCGCATGCCTACCACGCACCTGAATACGCGAATATATTCTGGCGGGCGGCACACTGGGCGATGAAAATGAGTATTCCCGCCTATCCGGACGCGGAAAACAGGTATTACAACTGAGGGTATTTGCAGAAACGGGGGAATTAAGGAGTATGGATGTTTCTTGAG
This sequence comes from Candidatus Latescibacterota bacterium, assembly GCA_963668435.2. GTDB lineage: Bacteria > Latescibacterota > Latescibacteria > Latescibacterales > Latescibacteraceae. The sequence continues at coordinate 698,830 of CAXXSC010000006.1, read as the reverse complement.
CTGTTCATAACGTCGTTCAGCGGCATTGTCAAAGTGTTTCTTATCGGTTTCGCGGGCGCGGTCATGCTCGGCGGTTTAAAGATCAGGCAGGGGATTCTCGATGTGCTGTCGGCGCTTTTTGTCCGCGTTGCCCTGCCCTGCCTTATTTTCACCAACATGGTCTCGCAGTTCAGGCCGGATGAGGTCGAGCACTGGTGGGTGTTCCCGCTGCTCGCGATCGGCCTGTTTGCCGGCGGCGGTTTTCTGGCATGGTTCTACAGCCGTATCGACAGGACAGTGGGCAACCGCGAGGTTTTCAGCGCCTCGGTTGCATTCCACAACTCTATCATGCTGCCGCTCGCGATAGCACCGGTGCTTTTTCACGACAGCCGTCTGGAACAGTTTCTCTCACTGCTGTTTCTCTACAACCTTCTCGCGGTACCGGCATTTTTCACGGTCGGTATCTGGCTCATGCATTCTGCCAACGGGACGAAGCGCTCGGTCTGGAATTTTCTCAATCCGCCGAATATCGCCACGGTCTCGGGTATCACGATCGCGGCATTCGGTTTTCACGACGCGGTCCCCTCATGGATCATGTCGCCCATGCGGAGTTTCGGAGCGCTGACCTCGCCGCTCTCCATGATCATTGTCGGCGGCATAGTCCTTGTCAGCATTCCGAAAGCCCGCGGCGAGGATTGGGCTGATCCGGTCAAGATAATGATCCTCAAGAGCCTCGTTCTGCCCGTGCTTGCCTGCGCCGGAATATGGCTTTTTCGCCCGCCCGAATATATGGCGCTGTTCCTCGCTCTGGGGTCGGCGATGCCGGTGGGATCGACCCTCGCCGTGGTCTGCCCGCCTGATGAATCGCTTCAGAAACAGATCGCCGGTGGCATCGTGCTGACCTCGCTGGCCAGCATCCCGGCAGTATCTTTGACCATGAGCGTGTTCGCACTGCTCTACACCTGACCAGCCGCCCGATTAAGGAGGATATCATGCCCGACAGGCTCAGCATACATGTACTTTTGGAAAATTCAGTCGCGCGGCCCGGCTGCCAGAGCGAGCACGGACTCTCCGTGCTTGTCGAAACACCGGACAGCACGATTCTGTGGGATACCGGGCAGAGCGCCATGTTCATGGATAACGCGCTCGCAATGGATCTCGATCTCGCCCGTGTCGATATGATTGCCCTGAGTCACGGCCACTATGACCACACGAACGGGCTCATGCCGTACCTCGAACGTTTTTCCGGCAGGACTGTCCACGCCCATCCCGGCGTTTTCGACGCCCGTTATACATCGCCGTACGAAAAGGGTGATCCGCCGCGTTCGATCGGAATCAATTCCACCCGTGAAGAATACGAGGCCGCCGGCGCCGTTTTCAGCCTCGACAGCGGCGTGGTCGAGCTCGCTCCCGGAGTTCGTCTCACCGGCCAGATACCACGCAAAACCGATTACGAGGACACCGGCGGTGATTTCTATCTCGACAAGGCGTTATCACAGCCCGATCCTCTTGCCGATGACATCTCCATGTTCATCGAGACACCGAAAGGACTGGTGGTGCTGCTCGGCTGCGCCCACTCAGGTGTGGTGAATATCCTTGATCATGTCTCGGAAATAACGGGAGCCTCGAATATTTACGCTCTCATAGGTGGCATGCACCTTATCCGGGCAGATCGGGCACGTCTGGAGGCAACAGCCGCGGTGTTCGAGCGCTATGATATCAAGCTGCTCGGCCCATGCCACTGCACCGGCGACACGGCGGTGAGTTTTTTCGATGAGCGTTTCCCGGAGAGGATGATAGAGGTTGGTGCGGGGATGGTGCTGGATATTTAAGGCCGGGAAAAGAACAGGGGACAGAATGGAACACGGATGACACGGATTGAGCGGATAAACGCGGATTAAAAAAATGAAACATTATAAATCAAAGGAAAAGAAGTCAACATTCGATATCATTGAACTCCTTGTATAAAATATCCAATGCATTGAATTATTATGATTTAGCACGTTCTGTAAAGTCTATTCGATAATCTTTATCCGTGTCTATCCGCTCAATCCGCGTCATCCGTGTTCTATTTTTTTCCTTTTTGAGTGTATATCTTTCTCCGGATTTCCGGTTTCTTCCCTAAATTCAGTAATAAACCCACCTCAACGTCCGTGGCTTTCAAATAGTTTATCAGCTGTGTTTCATGTGCAGAATTGAGAGTTTCACATGATTTCAGTTCGATGATTATGGAAGAATCAATACAAATATCGGCGAAATACTCTCCGACAAGTGTCCCTTTATATTGGACATTTATCGGCTTTTGTGTTTCCACTGAAAAACCGGCGTTACGTAGTTCGGCCGCCAATGCGTTTTCATATACTTTTTCAAGAAATCCATGGCCAAGCGTATTGTAAACTTCGTAAAACGCTTTAATAATTCTGTCTGTTACTTCTTCTTTTATCATCTTTTCAAATCCGTGTCTATCCGCTCAATCCGCGTCATCCGTGTTCTATTATCTACGCTTCTTCACATATTCCCGAACTCTTCCCGGAACAAGGCCCGATGTTTCCTGATAACATCCTCGTTCCCCGCGTCATTAAGGGCATTCCGCATTTCATCGGGATCGTTTGCAAGGTCATAGAGCTGTTCGCGGTTTTTGCCGCTGTCATGCATGGCATATTTGAATTTATCGGTCACAACCATGTAGCCGATCTCGTTTTCAACGGGAATGTACTTGCGCGGCGTATAATCCGGCCTTCCCTCCGCCAGTGGGCGGAAACTCTGGCCCCTGAGATCCTCCGGCACAGCAATTCCGGCATAATCGCAGAGTGTCGGGTAGAGATCGAGACCGTTCGACACAAGATTGGTATCCTCGACTTTTCCCGCGACAGTGGTTCCGGGCTGGCTTACGATAAGCGGTATCCTGCTCGCCTCGTCGTAAAATACGGTTTTGTGCTCCATCCGGTGCGATGAGTCCATGTCGCCGTGATCGCTGGTGAAAATCACGACCGTATCCTCCACCTTCCCGCTTTCCTCGAGAGCGTCAAGGATCACGCCTATCTGGGCATCGACAAATTCGGTCAGACGGTGGTAGGCCCATCGGTGCATGCGCCATTGCTTTTCCGGCCAGCGCTCGCGTGCTTTCAGGCGGAACGGGCGTTGTGCGAGAAGGCTGTGGACAGCTTCTGGCTCGTCCTGCTGCGCTTCGAAATTGTCAGGCAGCGGCGGGCAGTGTTTTTCGAAAAACTCGTCGCTGCCGATATTCTCCGGTACAAACAGCGCTTTGTCGAGTGTGGCGACCTCGATAACGCCTGTCTTGATAAGGTGTTTCGAGAAATCGGATTCCGCGAAATCACGGATAGCCATGTAGCAGATATCATGGGGATTGATCAGAGATGAGACAAGCAGGAACGGTTTATCCCGTTCCTGCTTGATAAAATCGGCGCAGGTCTCGGCGAGAACATCACGCTCGTCCTTGCAGATATAGTCGTATCCCAGATCCTTGACCCTCATTTTCGGGAGGTGTTCTTTTCCTCCATAGGCCGCATCATAATCGGCGTTTTTGAACGCGCTGCCGATTCCCTGCTCGAATACTATCTGCGGGATATCGCCGGAGGGTTTCAGGTCGTTGCTCCTGAGGCTTATCTCCGAGGGCATCCTGCCGGTGATAAGGCTGAAACGCGAGGGAATGCAGACCGGTGCCGTGCAGTAGGCCCGCTCGAACCGCACCCCTGAGGCCGCCAGCCTGTCGAGGTTGGGTGTTTTTACATGCTTGTTGCCCGCACAGCTCAGCATTTTAGAGCTCATCTGGTCCGTGATGATCACCAGGATGTTCGGGCTCTTTTTCTCCACAGTGGGCTGACTGCATGCGGCAGCCGCCGCGCCCAGCGAAGCTGCACTGACTTTCATGAATCCCCTGCGATTCAGTCTCGACATGGTGTTCTGCCTTTCTCCTCGGTTAAATAGTGACCTGTCCCTACCTCGGCATGTATTTTCTGATCAGCGAGTACCAGAGATAGTAGGCACGGCCGTTGAGATGAAGGCCTTCCTCGGTGAGATCGCTTCTCAGCGCGCCCGTGTCGTCCTTGAACCAGGGGTTGAGATTCACCCAGACCACATGTTTCTCTTTCGCCAGTTTGGCGAGTTCGACATTCATTTCATCGATGGTCTTATTATTGCGCGAACCCCATGTGTTGTCTATAACCGGCAGTACGCTCTGGAGATAGACTGTGGTGTTCGGGCTGTCGCGTTTGACCGTATCGAGTATTTCGCCGACCTTGTCTTTGACCATAGGCACTGTTTTGTCACGGTCGAGATCGTTGGTGCCGATCATGAGGAATATCTTGTCGGGCTGGCCCTCGGTGACCTCGTCGATACGTTTCATTATACCCCAGCAGGTGTCCGAGGAAATGCCGCGGTTGGTGACCCTGAGGTCGCCGATAAGCTCGGTCCAGTTGCCGCCGTCCGTGATGCTGTCGCCGAGGAAACAAATCTCGCCCTCGGGATTGGGCAGGGCCCGGAACTGGTCGACTTTGTGTTTCCAGTAACCTGAAAACTCGGTTATGTTGTTCTGGGCGTGGGCTGTGGCAGAAAGTGCCAGAATGACTGCCAGTACAGTGAATACTCTATTCCGTTTCTTCATTTTTCATTCCTTATTATACGAAACACTGTTTCCATTTATGAAATGATTGTCCTGATTGAGATTCTTCGCTTCGCACAGAATGACCTTTGCTGCTTCGTATTGTCACTCCGGATTGTATATTTAACTCTCTTTCAGTCAGTTCTTATCCGTGTTCATCCGTACAATCCGTATCATCCGCGTTCTATTTATTCTCTGTGATCTCTGCGGCGCAAAATCACTGCAAATATCCCCGGATCAGGCTCAGCCACTGGTAGTATGCCTCGCCGGTGAGATGAAGGCCGTCCTCGGTATAGTTTTTCTTGAGCTGGCCATTCTCGTCCTTGAAAAATGGTGCGAGGTCGATAAATGTCAGGCCCTTTTCTTTGGCGATTTTTTTCAGCTCGACATTCATGGGCTCGATATTGGCGTTGATGAACTTGTCCACGCGGCCGTCGATAACGGGGAGGACACTCTGGATATAGACCGTGGTTTCCGGGCTCTGGCGCTTGATAGTGTCGAGCAGTTTCGAAACCTGTACTTTGACCTCGGGCACTGTTTTGCCGCCCCAGGCGAGATCGTTGGTGCCGATCATGAGGAATATTTTTGATACATCGCCCTCAGTGACCTCGTCGATACGTGCCATGAGGCCCCAGGAGGTGTCGCCGCCGATACCGCGGTTGGTCACACGTTCGATTCCGGTCAACTCACGCCATTCACAACCGTCCGTGATACTGTCGCCGAGGAAGCATATCTCGTCTTTCGGATTGGGCAGTGTCCTGAACTGGCTGGCTTTGTGCTTCCAGTAGGCACCCTCCATGTTTTTTTCCGCGGGTGCGACATCCGCCAGGGTCGGCATCGCGAAAGCTGAAACGAGTGTGCCGATCAAAATAAGTCTCTTCATGACCTGTCCTTTCTGTGCTGTACTGTTATGAATGCAAAAATCGATTATTTTTCATAATCTCATCCTTGCGATACAAGTGCTGAAAATGTATACTATATACTGAATGGCTGGAGTGCAAACAAAAAAAAGACGCCATTGTTTCCTCAATCGACAAATTCATCATTTACAAACTATTATCGCCGGGGAAGGTCAGGGGCGGCCCGTGAAGTGTGGGGTTGACCGGCCCTGACAGCCGGAGGATACCGCCGTGAAAATCGAGCTGGCATATGGAAAAGAGGGGATGTCGTTTGATATTCCCGATGAAAACTGCGTTAAAGTGCTGCGTATGCGCGAAACTGAAGCACTTGCCGACCCGGTTTCCGTAACGAAAGAAAAACTGCTCGCACCGACCGGTTCGAAACCGCTGAAAGAAATCGCCGCGGGCAAAAAAAGCGCCTGCGTGGTGATCAGCGATATCACGCGTCCGGTTCCGAATACGGTTATCCTGCCGCCCATACTCGAAACGCTTGAGGAGGCGGGGATTCCGCGCGAGGCGATCACGATCCTCAACGGCACCGGCATCCATCGCCCGAACGAGGGTGATGAGCTGGTCGAGCTTGTGGGACCCGATATTCCTGAAAAATACCGTGTGCTCAATCATATGGGCCGCGATCCAGAAACCCATGTCAACCTCGGCGAAACACCGGTATTCAAAGCGCCGATCAATGTCGACAGCCGCTACATGGAGGCTGATCTAAAGATTGTCACCGGCCTTATCGAACCGCATCTCATGGCTGGTTTCTCTGGCGGCCGCAAGGCGATCATGCCCGGTATCTGCGCATTCGAGACAGTCAGTGTGCTTCACGGTTTCGAGGCGATGGGACATCCCGCCTCGGTCGAGGGTGCAATCGAGGGCAATCCTGTTCATGAAGAGATCCTCTATGTGGCGAAACTGGCTGGTGTTGATTTCATGGTCAATGTCACCTTGAACGAGAAGCGCGGTGTCACGGGTGTGTTCGCTGGCGATCTCGAGGCGGCGCACGAAGAGGGCGTGGCGTTCATGCGCGGCCAGTGCGGCGACAATGTCGACGAGCCGGTGGACGCTGTCATTACCAGTGCGGCGGGCTATCCGCTCGACCTGACATTCTACCAGGTAGTCAAGGGCATGACCGCGGCGCAGTGGGTGCTCAAGGAGGGCGGTGTCATGATCATCGCCGCGAAAATGGCCGAGGGTATCGGAAGTCCCGAGTTCACGCGTCTCATGCTCGAAACGGACACCATCGATGATTTCCTCGGGGCCGCGGCAGATCCCGCGAATCTCGTGCTTGACCAGTGGCAGTTCCAGAAATTCACACAAGTGCTCAAAAAACACGAGGTCTGGCTCTGTTCGGACGGTGTCGATAAAGATGCGCAGGAGAATCTCTTCGTCACGCCGCTGGACAGTATAGAGGACGGCATCAGGAAAATACGCACACGTTTCGGTGAAAGCGCGAAGATAGCGGTGATACCCGAAGGACCTTATGTTCTTGCGGGCTGCAAATAAGAAAACGAACCGGGGAGCGGAGGCATCGCTCCCCGTGTCAGTGAATAGAGAGTGAACACTGGTCACATGCCGGAAATAACAGCAATCATTCCAGCGCGTTATGATTCGACCCGTCTGCCGGGCAAAGCTCTTGCCGATATCTGCGGCAAAACGCTTGTTCAGCGCGTGTATGAGCGGACAGCACAGGCCGAGACTGTTGCACGGGTGGCTGTCGCGACCGATGATGAGCGGATAAAGGCCGCTGTCGAGGCTTTCGGCGGCACTGCGGTCATGACCTCGCCCGAACACAAAAGCGGTACGGACCGTGTGGCCGAGGCGGCGGAGAAATTCGGCGGTGATATTATCATCAATGTCCAGGGAGACGAGCCGTTCATCGAGCCGGATATCATCGATTCGGCGGTGAAAAAGCTGATTGGTGACGATGGTATTGTCTGTTCCACGGCAGCATCACCCATACGCGACGAGGCTGAGTTCAACGATCCCGGTGCGGTGAAAGTGGTGCTGGACTTACAAGGCCGCGCACTGTATTTTTCCAGATCGCCGCTTCCGTTCTACCGTGATTCCGGTTTCGGCGGCGCGTGGCTTCATGCGGGAATTTACTGCTTCCGGCGGGATTTCCTCATGACAATCCCGGGGCTCGAACAGACAGCGCTGGAAAAAGCCGAAAAGCTGGAACAGCTCAGGATACTCGAGCATGGCTATGAAATAGGTGTGGTCATCGGCGATTACCGTTCATTCGGTGTCGATACACCCGAGGATCTGGCGCGTGCCCGAAAAATAGCGGCGGGTTAACCGGTCGAATGGGCACGGGGGCTGTGATGATCAAATACAGAAATACGCTCGAGGGTGTCACACCCACTATGCTCGACGGTTTCTTTGTCGGCTGGCCGAGCCATCCCGACAACGGGCGTTTTCTCGACATCCTGAAAGGGAGCGCGGCGGTCTGGCTGGCGTTCGATGACGGAAGATGTGTCGGCTTTGTCAATGCTTTGTCGGACGGGGTGTATTACTCGTATATTCCCCTTTTGGAGGTGCTGCCGGAGTACCAGGGCCGGGGTATCGGGACAGATCTTGTCCGGCGCATGAAAGAGAGCCTTAAAGATATGTACGCCATCGATATCTGCTGTGATGACGGTGTCGTGCCGTTTTATCAGCGGCTCGGATTTTTCCGGGGCAACTCGATGATTGCGAGGAATTTCGACAAACAGGGCGGCTGAAATCCTTAGGGGCTATGATGATCGAGTATACAGATTCGCTTGACGGTATAACACCGGATATTCTCGACCGCTTTTTCCCCGATTGGCCAGACAGGCCGGACAGTTAGATGATGCTGAAAAGCCTCGAGGCGAGCTGCAAGGTCTGGTTTGCGTTTGATAACGGGGAAGGTATCGGATTTGTGAGCGCTGTTTCGGACAGAGTCCACTGTGCCTTTGTAACGTATCTGGAGGTGCTTCCTGATTATCAGGGGCAGGGCATCGGCAGCGAGTTGATGCAGAAACTCGAGGAAAGTCTTTCACATCTCTATGCGATTGTGCTTCAGTGCGGAAATAATGTAATACCTTTTTATAAAAAACTTGGCTATATGCAGGGAAACGCCATGTACAAACGGTTTAATACCAACATGAGCTGACACTAATGCGGATCAGGGAAACGATTAACATATAACATACATCACGTAACGGAGGAAATCAGTGCCGAAGAAATACAGGGGACCCAAGTACATTGTCGTCGTCGGCGGTGTGATGAGTGGAGTGGGAAAGGGACTCGCGACCTCGGCTGTAGCGAAAATTCTGTCTGAATACGGCTATTCAGTGACAGCAGTCAAGATCGATCCCTACATCTCCATCGACGCCGGGCTTTTCAGGCCGACAGAGCATGGCGAGGTGTGGGTCACTGACGATGGAGGCGAGATTGACCAGGATCTCGGCAACTACGAGCGCTTTCTCAATACCGACATATCGCGCACGCACAACATCACCACCGGACAGGTCTATAAATCGGTGATTGACCGCGAACGGCGCGGCGAATATCTCGGCGCTACAGTCGAACTTATTCCGCATATCACGGATGAGGTCAAGCACCGTGTAACCACCGCGGCCGAGGGGCACGATATCTGCCTTGTTGAGATTGGCGGCACTGTCGGTGAATACCAGAACATGCCGTTCGTGTTCGCCATGAAAAGCCTCCAGATCGATATCGGCATGGATAACATGATGTATGTCCTCATCACTTTCCTGCCGGTGCCCTCGCATATCGAGGAAATGAAGACCAAGCCGACCCAGCAGGCGATCAAGATGCTGTCCGAGAACGCTATCTTCCCCGATCTCATCCTCTGCCGTGCAGGGAAGCCCCTGGACAAGATCAGGAAAAAGAAGATCCAGACCTACGCCAATATCTCCTCTGATTATGTGATCAGCGCACCGGACTCCAACAATCTCTATGCCATCCCTCTCAATTTCGAGAAAGAAAAAATCGGCAAGAAGATCCTCGACAAGTTCGGCATGAAAGCTCCGAAAGCTGCCGACTGGGATAACTGGAAGACCTATATCAAGCGCATCGACAAGCCGAAAAAGAAAGTCGACATCGCTATTGTCAATAAGTACGTTGTCACCGGCTCGTTCAAACTGGCCGACTGTTTCATCAGCGTAAGCCAGTCACTGGTCCATGCCGGTGCTGAGCTCGATGTCGGTGTCAATATCCACTGGATAGATGCCAAGAGCATCGAGGATGCTGACGATCCGGCTGATATCCTCGGCAAATTCGACGGCATCCTTATCCCCGGCGCATTCGGCGAGCAGGGTTTCGACGGTATGCTATCCGCCGCGAAATATGCCCGAGAGAACAAGGTGCCTTACCTCGGTCTCTGTTTCGGCCTTCAGCTTGCGGTCTGCGAATTTGCGCGCAATGTCTGTGGCCTCGGTGACGCAGCAACGACCGAGGTCTGTCCCGATACGGACCATCCGGTTATTTCCATCATCGAATCGCAGAAAAGCATCCTCGAGAACGAGGGCTACGGCGGTACGATGCGCCTTGGCGCCTATGCCTCGGTAATCAAGCCCGGCACCATGATTTATGATCTGTACGAGGAAACGGGCCGTATCGAAGAGGACGCTCCCAAGGTCCAGTCATTCAAGGAAGACAAGAGCCAGGCATTCCGTCTCGGCAAGATGAAAAAAGACGAGACCGCCATTGTCGAAAGGCACCGTCACCGCTACGAGGTCAATCCCGAGTACATCAAGGCAATCACCTCGAAAGGCCTCGTTTTCAGCGGGCACCATATCCGTCATGACGGCACCAAGCTCATGGAGTTCATCGAGCTGCCGGACCACCCCTGTTTCATCGCGACACAGGGGCATCCCGAGTTCACTTCGCGTCTCGGCAGACCCAATCCCATGTTCCTGGGCTTTATCCGGGCGGCGGCAGACGAGAAAGAGTAAGGATTATCAGGGGGCAACTGTTATGGTTGCCCCGCATGATAATTTCAGGGAAATGAACAATATCCCGTGTTAAATGGAAAAGCGTCAGCAGACGTTTCATTGTATTCTTTCAACAGAATAGTCCGCGTAAAGAGAGTGAATGCCTTGCGCCGGATTGTCGGAAAGCACTGAAAGAAAGTGTCGGGGATCTCGGTACACTTCTTGTAAAGGCGGTTACTCATGCAACAGCATTTTTCCATAGGTCCGGTCAGAATCGGTGGGGGCACACCGCTGGTATTGATTGCCGGCCCCTGTGTGATCGAGAGTGAAAGCCTTGTCCGCAAAATCTGCGGCACTGTTTCTGGAATGGCCCGGGAATTGGGCATAGGCTACATATTCAAGGCATCTTACGACAAGGCAAACCGTCAGAGCATAGGCTCTTTCCGCGGCCCTGGCATCGAGGAGGGGCTTCAGATACTCGCGGGAGTACGCGACGAATTCTCTGTGCCCGTTCTCACCGATGTGCATTCACCAGAGGAAGCCGCACAGGCTGGAGAGGTCGCCGATGTGCTCCAGATTCCCGCCTTCCTGAGCCGTCAGACCGATCTGGCTGTTGCCTGCGGCAGGACAGGAAAGCCCGTGTTCGTGAAAAAGGGTCAGTTTATGGCGCCGGAGGACATGGGAAGCAGTGCCGCAAAGGTCGAGCGCGGCGGCTCCGACAGGATAGCGCTTGTGGAGCGCGGCAGCATGTTCGGCTACCATGACCTTGTGGTCGATATGCGTTCGCTCAAAGTCATGCACAACCTTGGCTGTCCGGTGGTGTTCGATGCCACCCATTCGGTTCAGAAACCCGGCGCGGGAAAGGGATCGAGCGGCGGCTCGCCCGCTTTCATCGAACCACTGGCAAGGGCGGCTGTCGCCTGCGGTGTGGACGGCATCTTTTTCGAGACACACCCGGACTGCACCAACGCGCTCTGCGATGCCGCGACCATGCTGCCGATCAATCGGCTCCGCGCCCTTCTTCATGATCTGGTCGCTATCGATTCCCTGCTGAAATCGAAGTAAGGAGGGCTGTCATGACAGTACCGGGGCTCACACGGATCATCTGCTGTTTCTTGTTTCAGGCAATCCTGCTCGTGAACACCGCTGCTGGCGATGACAACGGTCGGATTGCCGTTTCGTCCGAGAATCCACACTACTGGCAGTACAATGGCGAAAATGTCCTTCTCCTGGGCGGTTCCGACGAGGATAATCTCTTCAACAATCCCGCATTATGTACAAAAAATCTCGATATCCTTGCCCGTATTGGCGGCAATTATATCCGTTCGACTCTTTCCTGCCGTGATGAAGGCAACGTCTGGCCATACGAATCTATCTCTGACGGCCGTTATGACCTCGATCGTTTCAATCCCCAGTTCTGGAACCGTCTCGAAAGCTCGGTCAGGGAGGCGGAAAAACGCGGAATCATCGTTCAGATCGAGTTCTGGGCCACGTTCGACTATTACCGTGACAACTGGCCGGTCAACCCGTTCAATCCCCAAAATAACGTGAATTACACGACTGCGGACACACAACTCATGGAGGAATGGGATTTCCATCCTGCAAGAAAGCCGCAGCCGTTCGTACACTCCATTCCCGCAGTCAATAATGATAAAGTGCTGCTTCGCTATCAGGAGGCTTTCATCAGGAAAGTGCTCGATGTCACGCTTCCCTGCGGCAATGTGCTTTACAGTCTCGACAACGAGACGAGGGCACCGTCGGAATGGGCACTGTACTGGGGCGCATTCATTAAGGACGAGGCAAAAAAACGCGGAGTTCAGGTCAATCTCACCGAGATGTGGGACCAGTGGGATATCACCCACGAGGATCACAGGACAACATGGGGCAATCCCGGCCTCTTTAACTTTGCCGACATTTCTCAGAATAACTGGCAGGAGGGGCAGACTCATTACGACCGCCTGATCCAGTATCGCGACAACCTGTCGCAAAAAGGCGGCGGTGCAAGGCCCATGAACAATATCAAAGTCTATGCCCGCCTTTCCGGCAACCGCGAGAACGATTATTCTGTCGGAATTGACCGCTGGTGGCGGAATATTTTTGCCGGATGCGCCTCGACACGTTTTCATCGGCCGCCTTCAGGAAGCGGACTCGATGCCGATGCTCAGCGGATGATACGTGCCGCCCGCGTATTCACTGACGCTTTCAATATTTTCCATTGCGAGCCGAGGCCGGACCTTCTCGACGACTGTGATCTCAACGAGGCATACTGTCTTGCCGCGCCGGGAACTGTTTACGCACTCTTTATGCCGAAAGGGGGCGAGGTGAAACTCTATGTCGAGGGATCGCAGTGCGAATGGCGTGTCAGGACATTCGATATCGCCAGCGCCGCTTTCGGTGAAGAATCTATTTCTGCCGCCTGCCGAAGCGGTCAGCCAATAATGGTGAAAAGCGAGTCAACGGGCAGTCGCCAGCTCTTGCTTGTCGAGGCTGTCCGCCAGTAAGAAATTGTGTTCCTGCTTGTACGGCGGCTTTCATGTAATCGCTGATTCATCTGGGGTTTTCCGCTTTTCAGCCCGGGGACTTCGTTTCGCAAAAATAAAAAGTATAACTTTCATTCATCCAAATACACGGGAAACACTATGGACAGATTCATTATCAACGGCGGACGTCCGCTGAAAGGTACGGTCTCGGTCGATGGCGTGAAAAATGTCATCCTCCCCATGATGTGCGCGTCGCTCATGGGCAGCGAGGGAGTCACGACTCTCCGGAATGTCCCCTACCTTCAGGACATCCGAGTGCTGATCCGCCTGATGCGAGAGCTTGGTGCGAAAGCAGAATATGTTGAAAGCGACAAATCAGTCGTCATCGATGCTACAAATATTAGCAACACGATAGCTTCTTATGATTTAGTCAAACAGATGAGAGCGTCATTCCTGCTTTCGGGAGCTTTGCTCGGACGTTGTGGCGAATTTCATATTTCCATGCCCGGCGGCTGTGCAATCGGAGCACGGCCGGTGAATTTCCATCTCCAGGGATTCAAGAAAATGGGCACCACCGTGCTGGAGAAAGAGGGCCTTCTCAGTGCCATGACGAAGAAACTGCACGGCGCGACGATCTGTCTCGATTACCCCTCGCACACCGGTACCGAGAATCTGATGATGGCGGCGGTGCTGGCCGAGGGTGAGACAATCATCGAAAATGCCGCCTGCGAACCGGAGATCGAGGATTTTGGATCGTTTCTCAACGCAATGGGCGCAAAGGTCAGCGGGCACGGAACGCCGACAATCGTGATCGAGGGTGTCAAGAGCCTTAAAGCGGTCGATTATACGCCGATCTCTGACCGTATTGTCGCTGGAACGTTCATGGTTGCGGCGGCGATGACTGCCGGTGAGATAAAGATCGAGAACATCGATATTAAAAATGTCAGGATGGCGATCAGCAAGTTAAGCGACATGGGTGTCGTATTCGAATGTCCTGATAATAAATCGCTTATAGTCAAAGGGCCGAACAGGCTGACCGCAGTCGATATCACAACCATGCCTCATCCCGGTTTTCCGACAGACCTTCAGGCGCCGTTTATGGCCTGCCTCAGTGTTGCCGAGGGTGTCTCGTTTATCTGGGAGTCGGTGTTCGAGAACCGTTTCATCCATGCCGCAGAGCTTGTCCGCATGGGCGCAAACATAAGGGTCGTGGGCGATAAAGCTGTCGTGATCGGCGTGCCGAGCCTTGTCGGAGCGCCCGTGATGGCGTCAGACCTTCGTGCCGGTGCGGCCCTTGTCTGTGCAGGGCTTTCCGCGAAAGGGACGACAGTGATTGACAGGGTCTATCACATCGATCGCGGCTATGAACAGCTTGAAGTGAAACTGGCCGCTCTCGGGGCGGATATAACACGTGGAGATGATCGTGACAAATAAACTCGCAAAGATCAAACTGGTCGCCATGGATGTGGACGGTACATTCACGGATGGCACACTGTATTACGACAGTAAGGGCGAGGTCATCAAGGGCTTTTCCGCCCACGACGGCATGGGGCTGGAACTTCTGCGCCGGGCGGGCATCATCCGTGGTTTCATTACCGGTCGTCATGACAACGCAACCGAGGCACGCGCCAATTACCTCAAGGTCGATTTTTACATCTCGGCTGTCGGCGACAAGGAGACAGCGCTCAACGCCATCCTGGAGGAGCACGGTATCGCGAAAGACGAGGCCCTGTTCATCGGGGACGATCTCAACGATCTCACCGGATTCGCGGCGGCGGGAGTCAAGGTGGCTGTCGCGAACGCCTGCGATGAGATCAAGGCCGCGGCTGATTTTGTGACTGAGAAAGCAGGCGGCGCGGGCGCTGTCCGTGAGCTGGTCAACACGATCCTCAAGGCCAAAGGTGTCGATATCGGCGAGCTCTGGATGAGCCAGAAACAAAAAACGGTGGGGATGCAGTAAAAAAACAGACAATACAACGTATAAATAATCACCTGTTGGAAGCGAGGCAAGGTTATGAAAAACAAATTGTTCGTTACCGTGGCGTTCATTGTTCTCTTCTCCGCACTCGCCCACGCCGCACCGCCGGAGACTGTCGCCGTGAGAACCGGCTGCGACATGGCGATGGACGGTTATCTCAACGAACCGGCATGGGACAATGCGCCCTCGCTCGCTTTCGTGTTCCCGTGGTACAAGGATGGCGACAAGGAGGGCACCGAGGCGAAAATTCTCTGGGATGACGAGCGCATCTATTTCGCTTTTTCCTGCGCGGACAAGCATATCGCCGCCCACCATTATATCCATAACGATCCCGTGTCGCGCGACGATTGCTGTGAGGCTTTCATCTGTCCGGTGCCGTCCGGGAGCGAGCGTCTCGACTACATTAATTACGAGATCAATTGTCTCGGCACATGGAAAGTCGGCTATCACGCGAAATCCCGCGGTAAAAACCTCGGCGACTGGACCGATGTCAAACATCTCGAGATCGGCCGCGTAATAAGGGGCACCTGCAACGACGATTCCGACGAGGACGGCGGCTGGACACTGGAGTTCTCGGTGCCGTACGAGCATTTTGCGGAATTCGGGGCCGATTTCCCGCCAAAAGACGGGCAGGTGATCTATCTGGGCCTTCACCGCTGCGGCGGCGACACCAACGCCCAGTACAGCCAGTGGGCGCCCTCGCAGACCGACCGGCCCTCCTACCATCAGCCGCAGGATTTCGGCAAGGTCACATTTTCGACGAGTATAATGCGATAAGCGGCCGTGGAACGAAAATCTGAATAGCGTTTTGATAGAATGCAGGCTTTGCGGAACGTTTTTCATCCTGAACTCGTTGTATGATCGAATCACTGCTTTTGGAATGGACTTTTCAAAAGTTTCTGGACACCTTTGCTACGGATAATTGAGTATGAAATCATATAGTAAACATGTTGCATCACTAATCGTTATCTTTTGCGCCTTGGCTATCGTGCTGACCGCCTGCGGTGAGAATACAATAACCGTGACAAAAAACGGGTTTGCCCGATCCCGGATTGTCATTCCCGCCAATCCGACTGAGGTCGAGAAACACGCGGCGGCGGTTCTTAAAAAGCATATTCGGGAAATGTCGGGCGTGGAGCTGGATATTGTCAGCGACGATCAAGCGGCGAAGAAAAACGATATCGCTATCGGCAGGGTTGACCGGGACGAAACAGCCGATATCGATTTTACGAAACTGGAAAAGGACGGTTATATTCTCCGGACTGGCAACGGCAGGCTGACAATTGCCGGTGGCAGCGAAAAGGGTACACTTTATGGTGTGTACCGTTTTCTGGAGGAGTTGGGCTGCCGGAAATATTCCTCGAAAGTGACCGTGATTCCCTCGAAAGCAACTATCAGTGTGGCACAGCTGGATATTGAATCCGTGCCGGTGTTCAAATTCAGGGATATTTACTACAGGGACGCCTACATACCGGCCTTTATGGAATGGCACGGCCTTGATGAACACGGTGAGTTTGTGCCGAAAGGAAGCTCCGACTGGGGGCTGTGGTGCCATACCACTGAGGATCTTGTCCCGCCGAAAGACTATTGCAAAGAACATCCCGAGTATTTCAGCTTGATAGACGGCAAAAGGCTTTTTGATCCGAATAAATACAATGTCAGCGATATCTGCCTTTCCAATGACGAGGTCTTTGAAGTTGCCGCGGAAAACCTGAGAAAAGCGATTGAAAGAAGGCCGGAGGCTTCCTACTGGTCAGTCAGCCAGATGGATAACGACAAGTATTGCCGTTGCCCCATATGCACCGCGCAGTACGAAAAGGAGGGCGGCCCCCAGGGGACAATACTGCCTTTTGTTAACAGAATGGCCGAAAAATTCCCCGACAAAACGATATCAACACTGGCCTACTGGTATTCGACCAAGCCGCCAAAAAACATAAAGCCCGCGAAGAATGTCAATGTCCTTCTCTGCAATATCGGCAGCCCCCGCCATATTCCCATCGAGGAGGGCGACCCCAATTTCTGTTCCGACCTGGAGGCCTGGGGAAAGATTCATGACAATATCCTGCAGTGGGATTATGTCATTCAGTTCGCGCATCTCATCGCGCCGTTCCCGAACCTGAGAACCTTGCAGCCAAACCTGCAGTATGTGAACAAAAACGGCGTGGTTGCCATGTTCGCGCAGGCCAACAGGGAGATCGGCGGCGAATTTTGCGAGCTGAAAGCCTATGTCCTCGCCAAACTGCTCTGGGATCCCTACCAGGATATCGATCCGATAATCGACGATTTTGTCAACGGTTATTACGGTGCGGCGGGCCCCGCTATACGTGAATACATTGACCTGATGCATGATTCCATGCAGGAGACTGGGGCAAAACTCAGCATTTTCGGCCGCCCCTGGGATAACCGGGAAACATTCCTGACCGAGGAAATGATCGATAAATACTATGCGATATTCGATAAAGCCGCCGAGGTGGTCAAAGACGATCCGGACCTGCTTTTCAGGGTGAAAACAGTGCAGATGCAGATCGATTACGCGGTTCTGGATATTGCTAAAGGTGAGGTGACCGGAAAACGGGGCGCTTTGGAGAAAAACGGCGATACGGTTACGCCGAAACCGGAAATTGAGGATTTGCTGTATGAGGTGATTCGCATGTGCAATCTGAATGGTGTCACCCGTGTGCATGAGTGGAACACCACGCCGAATGAATATGCCGATGAGTATAAAAAGTTCCTGTCGGAGAATACGAAACTGTAGAACTGAACGATTATGGAATACTTTCGATTAAAAGGAGTCAGCCAATGAAATTTTCAACCTGCGTATTTCTCGCGCTGCTGCTTTTGCCGGCAGCCGTTTCTGCCGATGTGCCTGAGTATACAGCTAAGAAAACCGGTTCGTCAATGGCGATGGACGGCATTCTCGACGAGCCCGCATGGCAGAAAGCCGAATCGGTGTCGGCGTTCGTGTTCCCGTGGTACAAAGAGGGCGAAAAGGAACAGACCGAGGCGAAAATCCTCTGGGACGACACGCGTATCTATTTCGCGTTCAAATGCGATGACAAGCATGTCTGGGCCGATCACTACACCCATCACACCGCTGTTTACCAGGACGACACCTGCGAGGCATTTATCAGGCCCGGCGATCCCAATGGCCCCGATGTGCTCGACTACATGAATTACGAGATCAATTGTCTCGGCAGCTATCTCAGCGAATTCCACTGCAAATCACGCGATCTCAACAAGCGCTGGTTCGAGGTCAGCGGTATCGAGATCGGCAGGGTAATCACCGGCACTGTCAACGATGACAGCGATACCGACACCGGCTGGGTGCTCGAATTCTCCATACCTTTCTGGCATTTCAAGGATTTCGGCCAGTCCTACCCGCCGAAAGACGGCCAGCTTATCTATATCGGCCTCAACCGTCTCGGCGGCAAGACCAACCAGCAGTACAGCCAGTGGGCTCCCTCGAACACACGTCGGCCGCAGTTCCACAGTCCCGCCGATTTCGGCAAAGTCACTTTCTCGACCGAGGTGCTGAAATAGGGGATAGCCACAGAGGGCGCAGAGAACACAGAGGAAAAGAATGTGAAATGATGTCAGGATGCGCGGAGGAAAGAATAGAACACGGATGAAACGGATCGGACAGATTTTCACGGATTGACAGATAAATAAAAAAAGAGCGGGTATATTTCCCGCTCTTTTTTTATCCGATTCGCTCAGAAGAGACTCATAACTGATTCATATTCAGGCTGTTGCTCTGTGTTCTCTGTGGCTGATATCAGCCGTTACGGCTGTAAATCATGTCATCAGTGGATAGTCGCAAAAACCGGCGTGCTCCTGATATTATACCAGCGATGGGTGACATCGTTGATATTCACCTGGTTGACATAGTACTCCTGGCCGTCGATCTTGTAGCTCCAGCCGCCCTGGTGCATGAAATAGTACTTGCCGTTGTGGCCTCTGCCGAGCCAGAGCGCAATATGTCCCGCGCCGCCGGTCACCGTGATGAACGGCTCGATATCGGCAACATCGGCGATTTTCTCCTCCTCGCTCAGCGAGGGATCGACAAGGTGGATATCCTCGTCCTTCGGGGCAAGCAGGAGGAAATTAGGCCAGCGCCCCATGGTGTAGCCGAAACAGCGGTAGAGCACCCGCATGGTGCCCGAGCAGTCGCGGTTGTTCATCATGTCCGCCCAGCCGTAGGGCTGATAGAGAAGTTTGAATATCTGCGTGATCACATTCCGCCTCGTGTAGGGCAGGAATCCCTCGGAAACGTCGGCATCGGCCTTGACATAGCACTCCACGACACTCAGCTTGCCGTCCTTGTTGCGCTGGGGCATTTTTACCGCGTAGTAGTCGCCGGTCTTGCCCTCCAGCGGCACAAAACCCGAGAAATAGAGATACTGGCGGAACACCTTGCAGGCACGGTCGCCGTAGACCGGCACCTTGTGGTCGGTGGCCATCAGGGTGTCTTTCGCCTCGGTGAGCGACCTGATCGCGTCGGGTGAGGCGATCGCAACTGTCTCAGCCTTGAGCCAGCCGCGCGCGATCGGGCTCTCCACATAATAATAGTCGCCGTCGCGGCTCTCGTGCAGGATCGTGACCGGCAC
This sequence comes from Candidatus Latescibacterota bacterium, assembly GCA_963668435.2. Classification (GTDB taxonomy): domain Bacteria; phylum Latescibacterota; class Latescibacteria; order Latescibacterales; family Latescibacteraceae. Next base: position 679,344 of record CAXXSC010000006.1, on the reverse strand, counting down.
GGTCATGTAGATGCTGGTATTCTGGAACTGGTCGCCGGTACTCCTGGCAGAGGTGAATCCCTGTCCGATAGTGGGGAAAAGCCGTATGTCGCCGCGTCCGGTGATCACACCAAAGCGACGGGTGATTGTCGCCGGGATGGCATCGAGGTTCAGCATGTCCTCGATCTCATTGATCATCCGCTCGTTGTAGAGCACCTTGCGGTGATCGTAGAAATCACGGGAACGCAGCCATTCGAGGTTGCCCGCGATCCATGTCTTGAGACTGTCGCCGGGGACTGTCGCCGGCTGTTCGAGAGGAAGGATCGGGTGCATGTAGAGGCCGACCTGGCGTTTGAGATCGTAAATACGGGTCAGCGGATGAGCTTTCCCGAAACGGTCGGATAGGTCGAGCTTTTTCGTGCGCAGACGGGTGTTCCAAGCCTCGATCTGTTCCGGTGTGCTGACAATTTCATCGGGCTTGTCTGCCTGGGATATCCAGTACTCGGGAGTGAGCATTTCAGGCTCGACACCGGGAATGGGAACTGGCGCGTGCATGGGTTTCAGCTCGTCCTTTTCCTGAGCGGCGGCGGTGAAAGCGGTCAATACCACAACGAGAAGCACATGGCACGTGAAAAATGAAGACAGGCGTTTCATGTTTGTGTTCCTTGTTATAGTGGATCGTGAGATATTGTGTATTGATAAAACTTTTTGTTATTTCACAGGTTTGTCACTGAACCACAGTTTCCCGAAATACGGGTAGAGGTGGAAACTTCCGACTGTTTTGCCGAATTCGGGCGCCCACATGCTGTCCTGCCAGTTGGTCATGCCTCCGCAGCGGTTGATTCCCGCCCGCCAGAGCGTGCCGTCTTTCGGCAGCTGTTTCAGAAGCTCGGGATAATCGCTGAAACGGATCGCCATTTCGATCACCCAGCCCTCGTCAAGGTCGCCATCCCAGTTGACCGAGCCGCGGACACGCTGAGCGATATGCGGCACCATGATCATACGGTCAGTGAGTTTCGTCGCCTTGTCGAAATTGTTGTAGACCGAGAGAAGGTTCCCGAGACAGTTGATCTCGAACATGTTATAGGCGTTGCCTGATTCTGGATCGGGATTCCAGAAAAACTCAACGCAGTCATCCTTGTAGGTCTGCGAATTCGAGTCGTAATGGTCCGCCCAGATGTGCTTGTCCTCGCAGATATAGGCGATATAGAGGAAATCGTCATCCCAGAGGATTTTCACATCGGTCTTCTCAAGCTCGGCTTTCTGCACTTCGGGATGTTTCTCGTAGTTATACCACGGGAATTTCAGCGGCCCGAGAGACTTGCATGCCGCCCAGTCCGGATCGTCCAAGACGCCGTCGATGACAATTTTCTCCGTACGGCGCAGGATCGTGTATTCAGGTCGTCCCGGCTCCTCGTCCGCGGCGAACAGCGACTGTGCCACGGGAAAGAGGAGCAGAACAGAAATCATCAGGGGCTTGAGCTGCGGCAATTCTGTATCTCCTGCAGTGAAAGGTCACGCTTTCCCGAAATTCTCATCGGGCATGTCCATGCTGAAACCGAGATCCTTATGGGCCGGTTCAGGTGTGATTGCACCGAAAGATGCCTCGAAACGGTCGACAGCCTCATTGAGCGAACGCAGGAACGCTTTTGCCTGTACCGGATGAAGCACAACACGCGAGACCACTTTTCCGCGGGTGTTCCCCGGCAGGAAACGCGCGAAATCGAAAATGAACTCCGAGTTATTGCTGGCGATCATGGAAAGATTGGCATAGGTGCCGTCCGCGACCTCGTTATCGATCTCGATCTTGATCTGACGCTGTTCCGGCTTTTTTTTCTGCTCTGCCATGTGTTCTAACCTCCTGAAATCCTGCAGGTGAGTCGTGCCGGGTCCGGTAAAATGACGGCTTTTACCCGTCGCCAACTTACGGCTATACCTGCCCCGGAAAGACAGACCTTACTATCTAACGTTTATTATTTGATTTCGTTCAATTCGTATTTTGTCGTACAGTCATAGAAATCCTGCAGCAGGCGGACCATCAGGTACGGGTCCTTGCCGTGGATTTTCTCGAAAAGATGCCCGTCCTGTTCGCCAAGGCCGCGTCCGACTGGGAGCCCGCTCGGCAGGAAATTCTCCCACTTGATCAGGTCGAGCGAGGCGGTGTCGACAGCGGCGATATCATCGCCCGCTACAATGCCGACATCGGGTACAAGCGAGGGTGTCGAGAATTCCCAGCAGTCGCAGTAGACCGTGATATTGGTCAGGATATTGATGAACAGCGCGACTTCGCGCTTGAATTTGCCGAGGAATTTCGCGGTCACCTGCGCCATGCCGCTGGCGAAATCATCGAATGTCCGGTTTTGCATCGTGATCGCTTTTTCCGGGCAGATCATGACACAGTGCTGGCAGTAGGTGCAGTTGTGGAAGAAGAAATTGATCGCCTTCTTCTCATCGTCCTTCTGGATAGCGTTGTTGGGGCAGCTGTTGAAACATTTCAGGCAGTAGACACACTTATCGGTGTCGAGCGTGAGCCCGCCTTCCAGATGATGCAGTTTACTGCGCGAGGGCGGCGGTGTCAGGCCCATGGCGATATTCTTGAGCGAACCGCCGAAGCCGCAGCATCCATGCCCCTTCACATGGGCGAGATCGATGAAGAAATCGGCATCGACCGCCCCGCCTGCCAGCGAGACCTCGTCGAGTGTCTTGAACCCGATTGTTTCCGGATACATATGGGAGCCGTCCTTGCCGAACGCGTTTTCCACAGGGCAGCCGAGCACCTCCTCGGTATAGCCGCGAGCGACTCCGCGCGAGGGGTCGCAGCCGTCAATGACTTTGACCGATGCCGCACCGGCGTCTTTCACCGCCTGCACAAGGATACGCACGAAAACAGGGCTGATTGTGGTGTAGCCCAAATCTGCGCCGAGATGCATCTTTATGACAGTATTTTTTCCGGCAAGACGTTCTTCGAGCTTGAAACGTTTCAGCATACGACCGAATTTTGCCGGGAGTGTTTTGTTTTTTTCGAGGGCGGTCACTTTCGCATCCGCAAAAAAGAGCCGGGCGGTCGTGTCTTCAGCCATGATTCCTCCGGAGTATTTGAATTGGTAAGAGCATGTGCGAGTTTTTACATGGAAAAAGTAATATAGGGATAAAAGCGGGCTGTCGGAAGGTAATTGTGGCGTGGATATCGTGTATGCCGAGAAACGAGGATCCATTTTATCTTTATTTTCTTTTTCTGTCTTTTCTCCTGCCTCCTGAATTCTGTCTCCTGACTACTTAACCAAAAGCATCTTGCCCGCTTTCGCCACCTCACCAGCCTGAAGCCGATAAAAATACACGCTCGATGCCAGATTGGAGCCGTCAAAAACAGCGTTGTGCTTCCCGGCGCTCATGAAATTATCGGCAAGCGTGGCGACTTTCCGGCCCATGACGTCGTGGACTGTGAGTGTGGCGTGGGAATCCGCAGGCAAGGTGAATGAGATGGTTGTGGCTGGATTGAACGGGTTGGGATAGGCCTCTTCAAGCTGGAATGAACCCAGTAGTGTCCGGTTAGAAATTAGCTTACAGTTTTAAAACGAAAAAGAGCTTGACATATCAACATTAGCATAAGGCGATACAATTTCGCAAAAACCTTAATTGACAAGGGTTTGCGAAGATGTTACCGCTTAAGAACAAACGAATCAAAAAACGCGCGCTACGCTCGTACAAACGATTTAGGCAGCCATTATGCACAGCTCTTGCGGCCACACCTGATCTGAAATCACGAGGTAACAGACCATTGCAAATGAGTTTTGAAGAACAGCTCGATGGCTTGATATATTTCCATCTCAATGAGTTCAAGTCGGGCCGCCACTTACTGCAAGTTCTTGAACAAGATACGTTTGCACGTGAAGTTATCGCGCCGAAAAACGGCATCAAGAAGAGCAGTTTTTTTGAAGCTATAAACAGTCGCGGTCTTGAGCAATTGCTCCATGTTTTTACCGAGCTTCATGCTCAGGCGGCGAATACATTACCGGCGAAACATACGGAGTACGGTGATCTCGTTGCCATCGATGGTTCGCTTGTCGATGCGGTTCTTTCCATGCATTGGGCGGAATACACGGCCACCAAGAACAAGGCAAAGGTGCATCTCGGCTTCGATCTCAACTATGGCATACCGGAAAAACTCTTTCTGGCAGAGGGCAACAGCAATGAGCGTCTCTATGTCGATCAGATACTCAAGCCGGGACAAACCGGAATCATGGACCGAGGTTACCTGACACACGAGGGCTTTGACCGCTGGCAAAAGGATAAAAAGCATTTTATTTGCCGTATTAAGGCCAATGCCCGAAAAACAGTTCTGCAAACCCATGACATCGACACGGATAGCATGATCTTCTATGATGCTACTGTACTGCTTGGTATTGATGCCATTAACCAGACGGAACGTGAAGTCAGGGTTGTCGCTTACCGCATCTTGAACCAGGAGTACTGGATCGCAACTGACCGCTTCGACCTCTCGGCGGAACAAATCGCCGCTGCATTCAGGCTGCGCTGGGATATTGAACGATTCTTTGCCTGGTGGAAACGGCATCTGAAAGTCTATCATATCATCGCGCGCAGTGAATATGGCTTGAAGGTCCAAATGCTTGCCGGGCTTATTACTTACCTCCTGTTAGCAATTTATTGTCATGAAGAATATAATGAAAAAGTCTCTATCAAAAGAGCCCGAGAATTACGAATTAATATCCAAAACGAAGCTCGAGGCTTTTTCGATGATGCTCAACAAGAGCAAAGGAGCAATAAACAGCATCTATTCGCTAAAACCTAACCGGACACTACTGGGTCTGAACCGCTGATTTCTATGATTAAAGGGTATCTCTAAAAATACAGTAGAAACGGCCCCAAAGCAGTAAAAAAGGATAGCGATCTCCATGCGAGAGCGTATATTGCAGTTAGATATACGATAAGAGATTAATAATAATGGAGATAAGCAATGATTAAAGGATTTTTCGACATCCAGTTCCGTCTTGATGACCTGACGAAGAACGGCGATCCGCTGGTTCAGTTGAAGGATCGTGTGAATTGGGAGCTTTTTCGGCCGGAGCTTGAGCGGATACGGGAGAAAGAGCGGAAGAGTGCTGCAGGACGCAAAGCGTTTGATGTGGTGTTGATGTTCAAGATACTGGTGCTGCAATCGCTGTATAACTTGAGTGATGATGCGGTTGAATATCAGGTGCGCGACCGTCTGTCGTTCATGCGATTTTTAGGGCCTGGCATTGGAGATCGGGTGCCGGATGCCAAGACGATCTGGCTGTTCCGTGAACAATTGGGCGAGGCGAGGCTGGTAAAACGCCTGTTTAAGAAGTTCGACCGGTACTTGCGTGAGCAGGGATTCACCGCGCGCAAAGGGCAGATCGTGGATGCCTCGCTCGTATCGGTGCCGATCCAGCGCAACAGCCGTGAAGAAAACCAGCAGATAAAAGACGGGAGCGTCCCGGAGGGATGGAGTGACACAAAGTCCCGTCAGAAAGACACGCATGCCCGCTGGTCCGCGCGTTCTCACAAGCACGCGTTTGGCTATAAGAACCATATCAGCATCGATGCCAAACACAAACTCATCCGGGACTATGCGGTAACCGATGCGGCGATCAACGACAGCAAAGTGTTCGGGGAACTCCTCGACGAGAGCAATAGCAGCCGGGATGTGTGGGCCGATTCGGGATATCAGTCTAAAGACAACCGGAACGAATTGGAACAGCGGGGATTCCGTGCGCACCTGCAGCGCAAGGGATGTCGGCACAGGAAGCTGACAGCGTGGGAGAAGCAGGGCAACCGGACGCGCTCTCGGGTACGATGCCGAGTCGAGCACGTCTTCGGTATCCAGGCTCAAATGGCCGGGTCATTGCTCCTGCGATCAATCGGTATAGCACGGGCCGAGATCAAAATTGGATTGAGAAACCTGGCTTATAATATCCATCGTATGGGGATACTTGCGCCCTCAACGGCATAAGAAGCCTCTATATGGGGCGAATGAGCCTCAGTGGGCACTGATTTGGGCAAAACTGATGGATGTTACAACCTGATTTTGCTGTTCGATGCCCTTGTTCAGGAAAAAATCAGCTTGATATTAACATGATTCGATGAAAATCAATTATTAGAGGTTCCCTTAATCATTTAATCATAGGCATCGGCGGATGCTTTTTATTTTCCTTTATCCTTAAGGGCACCTCTATTTATTCCATTTTTACCAGTGAGCGTATCTTTCAGCGCCTGACCTCGTTCATGGAAATGCGACTTATCTTTTGATAAGCCATCACTTCCATTGTCTTGTCAGGTCACTTAAATATACCGCTAATGCCTTAAAAGCGAATTAATAGAGATACCCTTAACAATGATAAACGCAGCATTCCGCCGGACAAGCGCCGCATCTTCAATTGCTTTTCTTTCGCGTATACGTATATTGAAAATATGCCTTTGCACTCCGGCAATTTCAGACACGGCCACCTGATTTCCGAAACGGGAGCGTTTTCATGAATAGAGAAGAGATCATCGAGGCGGGAAAGAAACACCTTTTCCCCGCGATCACGACCATGTACGAATCGCCGCTCATTCTCGCAAGCGGGAAAGACCGCCGTCTCTGGGACATCGAGGGCAGGGAATACCTCGATTTCTTCGGCGGCATCCTCACGGTCAGTATCGGCAACTGCGACGAGGAGGTCACCGAAGCCATCATCGAACAGGCGAGGACACTCCAGCACTGCCCGACCATCTACCGTAACGAGGCACTGGTACGTTTTGCCGCAAAACTGGCCTCGATCGCACCCGGGGGCCTTGAGAAATGCTTTTTTACCAACTCCGGCACCGAGGCGAACGAAACGGCTATCCTTGCGGTGCGGATCGCCAGCGGCCGTCAGGAGATAATAACGCTCCGCCATTCCTATCACGGGCGCTCGACCATGACAATGGCTGCCACCGGCGACGCGGGCTGGAAAATCGGCGGCGCGGAATCACCGGGATTCCGGCGGGCACATAACGCCTACTGCTACCGCTGCCCGTTCGGCGCGAGCTATCCCGGCTGCGATCTTCGCTGCGCGAAAGATGTCGAGGATCTGATCAGGACCGACACCTGCGGCAGTATCGCTGGATTCATCGCGGAACCCATGCAGGGTGTCGGCGGATTCATCACCCCGCCGAAAGAGTATTTCCCCATCGTGTATGACATCGTGAAAAAATACGGCGGACTCTGTATCAGCGACGAGGTTCAGGCCGGTTTCGGCAGGACAGGCACTCACTGGTGGGGAATCGATCACTACGATGTCACGCCCGATGTCATCACCTGCGCGAAAGGGATCGCCAACGGCACACCCTGCGGCGCCACTGTCGCCACCGACCAAGTCGCCTGCGCAGTTACCGGCAAATCCATATCCACGTTCGGCGGCAACCCTGTCACTTCGGCCGCAGCAACCGCAACAATCGAACGCATCGAACGGGACAAGCTTATCAATAACGCCTCACGCATGGGCTTACGTCTCCGCGAGGGCCTCGAGGCGCTGAAAGAGAAGTACAGCGATGTAATCGGCGATATCAGGGGCATCGGGCTCATGCAGGCGATCGAGCTTGCCGGAAAGAAAAAAGAGCCCCTGCCGGAAATAACAGCCCGCCTTCTGGAATGCACACGCGAAAACGGCCTTCTGATAGGCAAAGCAGGTGTCTACAACAATGTAATACGCCTCGCGCCACAGCTGACTGTCGACAAGAATGATATCGGCGAGGCGCTGGACATACTCGACCGCTCATTCTCGAAAGCTGTCGCGGAAGGGCCGAATCTGTAACCTTGCGCCGAAACGGAAACGGCCTTGCATGAATTCAGTTCACGCCGGCAATTTCAACACACAACACACCGCTCTCCAGACAGATCTCCGACAGGATTTTGGATGATATAAGAGGTATTTCCGCGTTTTCTCTCCAGGAAATTCATCCGGTAAAAATGTCCCCGACACCAAACAAAGATTTTTTAACTCGATGCAAGAGACTGTATTACAACCAGATTCGTCTTTTTTACGAACATTTTTTTGGAAATATATTTCCAATATTATGAAAGAAATACTTGACAGAATTTCAAACCTTATTACATTGAAAAAGTGATCATATAGATAGAAATTCCCACACACCACTATACAAAACTACCTTTTTCTGGAAAGCTCTTCACTTTCACACTGTCATATTTCTGAATTATTTTCCCCATAAAATAGCGCGCTCTTACTATTATTATAGTATTATATATAGCAACCATACCGGGGTCATTTACAGGAGGGGAAACCCAAACACCTGAAACAGTAAAGTATTATTATGAAATTCATAATACCGGCTACAGAATAGCATCTCATCGCAAGCGGTTAATACGGAAGTAACCATAGCAGTTAATTAGAACTTACCAGCATCAATAACTGTTCAATTGACCAGCTTATATTTGCACCGTACCCACATGTACAACACCGGGGAGATTGCGTGAGAATGAAGCCTGAAATCGATGTTCGAAGCTGTCTGAAACAACTGGATTCAGTCAGCAAGAGCGCTATTGCCATCTGCAGTTCTGACCATGATAGAATTCTGACCCTGACAGAATTCCTTGAGCCTTATTGCGGCAATGTGTCTGCCTTATCTGATTGGCAGGACTGCAAAACAGGTGCTGCGGCTGCATCGTATGACGCTGTTATCCTCGACACATCCTCCGGCCACGGCAACGCTTTCGAAATGGCCGAATTCTACAGAAAACATCATGCAGAAATCCCTGTTGTCTTTGTCTGTGACGGGGAAGATCAAACGGCAATATCCGAAATTATCGGGATGGAACTTTACGACTATGTGACTTATTCCGACCTTGGCAGACTCCCCCACGCACTGAATCTCTCGATCAACAGAACAAGAGCCCGTAAAGACGTACTCATATCGCAAAGCATGAAGCAGTCGCTCCTCGATGCTTCGCGGTCCCTCATAGTGGTCCTCAACCGCGACGGCATAATCATCGACTGCAACAGAACAATGACTGAAAGCTTCATGTCAAGCCGCAAAGAAATGATAGGGGCTTCTGTCTGGGATGTGATAAACTGCGACAGCACGGACAATTGCGTTACGATCGTGGAGGATGTCTTTAGAACCGGCAGAAGCGCCACCATCATATACCATATTGACGGTAAAAGCTACGATTCGGCTGTATGGCCTGTTTTCGACAGCGATGGAAATGTTAAAAATGTTACGGTCAACGCCGTCGACATCACCGAACATAACAAGACCATCTCCGAGCTGAAGACAAGTGAAGAACGTTACGCTCTCGCACAAAAAGCGGCAAACATTGGCGTATGGGAACTGAATTTCGCCACTGAGGATCTCTATTGGAGTGAAACGATAGAACCAATATTCGGCCTTGATAAAGGAGATTTCGAACAGACACATGACTCTTTTCTGAAACAGGTTCACCCCGATGACCGTGAGTTTGTGGAAAAAGCCAAGAACAATGTTCTCGAAAAAAACAAGGAATACGATATCCAGCACCGCATTGTCCTTCCCGACGGCAGTGTCAAATGGGTCAGGGAAACCGGTGATATTTTGCGGGACATCGGGGGTAATGCTGTCAGGATGGTGGGTATCGTTCAGGATATAAACGCGCAAAAAGACGCCGAGGAGAAACTGCTGGATTCCGAGCGCCTGTTCTCCTCGGTATTCTACAATGCCCCGGTACTCATGAGCATCAATTCCTTTGAGAACTACACGTTCGAGGAAGTCAACAACAACTTTATCTCGCTCAGCGGTTACAGCCGCGAAGAAACCATTGGCAAAATGCCGACTGAAATCGGCCTTATCAGTGAAGAAAGCCGGGATATCCTGGAAAAGAAAGTCCGGGAGAGCGGCCGTGTGACAGACATGGAATATGACCTGATCAAGGCAGACGGCACGATAATGAACTGCCTGTATTCCGGAGAAATACTCGATATCAGAGGAGAGAAAAAACTGCTCTCCATAGCCGCGGACATCACAGAGCTGAAGAGGATGCAGAACGCACTCAGGGAGAGTGAGGAAAAATACCGCAAATATATCGAAAACGCCCCGGAAGGCATCTTTGTCACCGACAGAATAGGTCGATATATCGATATCAACAAAGCCGCCTGTGCCATGACCGGTTATTCGAAAACGGAAATACTGTCACTGAATTTTAAAGATATTATCTCCCCCACCTCAATTTCAACGTTCGAACTGGCGCTCGTAACATTGAAAGAGACCGGATCGGTTCAGACAGAGACACGTATCCTCAAAAAAGACAATACCGAAAGATGGTTCTCGGTACTCAGCACGCGGTTGAATAACAATACTTTCATAACGTTTTGTCTCGATATTACCGATCTCAGGATTTCCCAGAAACGGTATGACATCCTCTTCAAAGAAATGCAGAACGGATTCGCCCATCATGAAATGATCTTTAATGACGACGGCGAAGCGGTTGACTACAGATTTCTCGATGTCAATCCGGCATTCGAGGCAATGACCGGGCTCAAAGCCGAAAATATTGTCGGAAAAACAGTCCTCGAAGTTTTGCCTGATGTCGAGCCGTTCTGGTTAAAGACTTACGGCCAGGTGGTAAAAACCGGTGAAGGCATCAGTTTTTCTCAATACGCCCGGCCCATGGACAAGCATTTCTCGGTCAGCGCTTATCGTTCCGGAGAAAACATGTTCGCCTGTTTCTTTACCGATGTTACAGAACAGAAGAAGGCGGAAAAGGCTCTCAAGGATAGCGAGGCCGCACTGAACAGGGCGCAGGAAATTGGGCAGCTGGGATCATTCACCTGGAATTTAGCAAATAATGAAATCACCTGCTCCGACAATATGTGCAGGATAGCCGGTGTCGATCCTGAAGAGGTACAAGACATTATGGCCTCTGTACTGACCAAGATGATACATCCCGATGACAGTGAGGAGATTCACCGCCAATTCGCATTGATGGTACATGAAAAACGTACCTGGCCGCTTCAGTTCCGGATTATCCGGCCTGATGGTGATATACGGCACCTCGAAACAGTATCACGTTTTATTTTCGATGATAATGGCGAACCGGAATTCTGTATCGGTGTTCATCACGATGTTACCGACCGCAAGAAATCTGTGGAGGAACTTCTCAAAAGCAGAAGCAAGATCCAAAGCATTTTCCAGGCCTCGCCAATTGGGATTGGTCTCGTCGTTGACCGTCTGTACCAGGAAGTCAATGACCGTTTCTGCGAAATGATCGGCTATTCTCATGATGAACTGATCGGTCAAAGCGCCAGGATAGTCTATCCGACCGGTGAAGATTTCGAGAATGTCGGCGCAGAACTGAGCCGTCAGATCGACACTTGGGGACGCGGCAGCATCGAAACACAGCTTTTACGCAAGGACGGCACAGTGATAGAGGTCCTGCTCAGCGCCTCACCTCTCGATAAAAACGACATCGAGAAAGGCATGGGATTCACGGTCCTGGACATCACGGAACGAAAACGCATCGAACAGGAGCGTATAACCAACGAGAAACGCCTTAAAACTGCCGAACATTTTGCCGGCATGGGAAGCTGGGAAATGGATGTGGCAACAGGCAAATGCCTCTGGACTGACGAGCTGTTCCGCATCTGCGGCCTGGAACCGGGAAGCATTGAACCCTGCTATGACACGGTTATCAGCATAACCCATCCCGACGATCAGGATCGCACCAAGGAAGCGATAAAGAATACGATCAAAAACGGGATACCATACAATCTTGAGAGAAGGATCATGCGTCCGGACGGTTCGGTGCGCTGGATCAATTCTGTTGGCGAGGTGACCTACGATGAAAACGGCAACCCTTTGAGGTTTGCAGGATCATTCCTCGATATCACCCATCGCAAGTTGTCCGAAATTGAACTTCAGAGAAGCGAAGAGCGTTTCAGAGAACTGTCCGATGCCTCCCGCGACGGTATCATTATTCTCGACAAGGACCTCATCCTGGACGCTAACAAGGCCTATTGTGACATCTTCGGCTACGAACTCGATGAAATCATCGGCAAAAGCACACTGGGCTTCACCGCACCCGAGTCTCGCGAAAAAGTCAAAAACGTGGTCATGAAAAACAAAGAAGAGATGTATGAGGGTGTAGGACTGAGAAAAGACGGGACAAAGATAATCACCGAGGTTTGGGGAAGAAAAATTCTCTATCACAACAGGGCGCTCCGGATAGCATCGATCAGAGACATTACCAACCGCATAAAACAGGAACAGGATCTTCGGGAAAACGAACTGCGTTTCCGCGAGATGTTTGAACATATGAGAAGCGGCGTGGCTATTTACGAGGCTGTTGACAACGGAAATGACTTCATTTTCAAAAACATAAACCCGGCCGGAGCACAAATCGGTAATACTTCGCGTGATGCCCATCTTGGAAAAAGCGTCGAGGAGGTGTATCCCGGTGTCAAGAAAATGGGCATTTTCAAGGCGCTTCAAGATGTTTGGAGGACTGGCCAGCCACAGATATTCCCGCTCTGCTCATACAGCGACAACAGGATCAACATCTGGGTCGAGAATTATCTCTACAAACTTCCCTCGGGCGAGGTCATCGCGGTATACAATGATCTGACTGAACAACGTCAGGCTGAAGATGCACTCAGGCAGAGCGAGGAAAAAGCACAGGGCATCATCAAGTCGATAGCCGACCCAATAATAATCATAAACAAAAACCATGTGATAACCTGGATGAATGACCGTGCAATAGAGTATTTCGGAGAGATGGAAGGTCAAACCTGCTACTCATCTTTTTATGAAGGACAGGAAGAGTCCTGCCCGCACTGCACAGCATTCAAGAAAAAACATACCGGAGAAATACAGGATCGTGAGCTGCAGCTCAAAAACAGGCACGGTGAAATTAAAACGTTCTGGGTTTCGACAAATGTATCCGCCACCGACGAAAACGGCATGCCTGAATCGATCGTGGAAATACTTCGCGACATCACCGAACGTATTAAGCTGGAAGAAGAACGGGCACAGCTTGAGGAAAACTACTATCAGGCGCAGAAGATGGAAACCATTGGCCGTCTTGCCGGCGGTATGGCTCATGATTTCAACAATATCATACAGGCAATGAGCCTGTACTGCGATCTTTCTCTTGCTTCTATTTCGCAGAACAATCCGCTGTATGATTCCCTTCAGGAAATTCATAAAGGGACATTGCGTGCCAGTGACCTGACAGGACAGCTGCTTGCATTTTCGAGAAAACAGCTGATCTCGCCAATAACGCTGAATCTCAATACGATCATCAGTAATCTCGAAAAGATGCTGAAACGGCTGATTGGCGAAAATATCGAATTCTTAACCAGCCTTCAGGATAACCTCTGGAATTGTACGGTCGACAAAGGGCAGATAGAACAGGTCATAACAAACATTGTCGTTAATGCCCGCGACGCCATCGATGACAACGGTGTCATCGAGGTAAGCACAAGGAATTACCATTTTGAAAACAGCACGGACAACTGGCGTCTGACACAAGACAATGAATATGTCCTGCTAACCATTTCAGATAATGGCTCCGGCATACCCGATGAGATTATTTCACAAATATTCGAGCCGTTTTTCACCACGAAAGGTCTCGGGAAAGGAACCGGCCTGGGGTTGTCGACATGCTACGGCATTGTCAAGCAGAATAACGGTGAGATAACGGTCTGGAGCGACATGGGTAATGGCTCGAGATTCAATATCTACCTGCCGAAAGTGCATAGCGACGAGGAAACGGTCGAAAGCACGGAATCTGCCAATTTCGAAAGCTATACAGGATCGGAAACTGTTCTGCTCGTGGAAGACGAGGAATCAGTGAGAAAAGTCCTTGAGGCACTGCTTCGCAAGGAAGGATACACTGTATTAAGTGCTGAAAACGGTATGAGCGCTCTCGAAATCGCCGGCCGCCATTCTTCGGAAATAAATCTCCTTATTACCGATATTGTCATGCCCGGCATGAATGGCAAGGTGCTGTCTGAAAAGATGAAGGAATTGTACGCTGATATTAATATACTCTTCATTTCTGGATATACAGACGATTCGATAGGCATCGAAAGTGTTATCAATGAGAACAATTTCCTTCCGAAACCCATTCGGGCAATCGATCTTCTGAAAAAAATCCGACACATCCTATCCGAATCCAAAAAAAACTAAACTCGCACAGGCGGATATATAATACTGCCTGACAGCGCCCGGTGATTTTGCTTATTCAGCTTGATGTTAAATTCATCGCCAGACGTTGGCTGAAAATGCTATCATTAATAAGGCTAAAAATATATTGTATCGAAAACCGGATCGAACGCAGTATCCGACAACAGTTTCTTTCCTTTCCTGCGACATTCCGGTGCCAAACAAAAAAACAGGACGGAAAATGCAAACCCATGACCAGCATATACTCGATTATGTTTCCGATCTTATCATTCTGACCGACAGTTCTTCGGCTATCACCTATATCGGCCCAGGCGTCAAAGAAACGCTCGGTTTCTGTTACTATGATGTGCTTCGTATGGATTCTGTCGCTCAATTTTTTCAGATTGCAGGACTTGACCGGGAGGATTTGAGTTCAGCTGACACAATCAAGGATGAGGAAATAATCCTTCACAGCAAAAACGGCGATGCCAGGCATTTTCTGCTCAATAAAATTCCTTTCGGCGACACGGACACGCTCTGGAAGCTGACTGATATCACCGAGAAAAAAAAACTCCGGCAACATATAAAAAGCCTTCAGGAACAGTTTTTCCAATCACAGAAAAACGACGCAATCAGGACGCTCGCCGCGGGAATAGCCCATGAGTTCAACAATATCCTCGGCGCTATACTACTGACCTCTGAAATCGTACTCCGGAATATTTCTGAAGACACAACCAACTCAAACCGTATGCGGGAGATCATCCGGTCCTCGAAAAGAGCGGCCTCTCTTGTCGACCAGCTATTGACATTCAGCAGGAACCGAAAAAGCAAAAGCATACAGCTTCAACTGACACCGATACTGAAAGAAATTGCCAAGTCACTCAGCGCCTCCTCACCTGACAGCCTTGAAATAAAGACCGCTTTCAACGCGAAAAACGATACTGTCGAGGCAGATGCGGTTACTATCTATCAGCTTATTGTAAATCTTGCCACGAACGCGCTTGATGCGATGCAAAAAACGGGCGTGCTGACATTATCGACAAACAATATTTCACTCAGGGAACTTCCTGTCGATGAAAACAACTCGACGCATGAAGAGTATGTGAATATCGAAATACATGATACCGGAACAGGGATGAGCGCGGAAACCGTGCAAAAAGCATTCGATCCTTTCTATACCACGAAACAATCCGAGAGCGCCCTGGGCCTGGGCCTTTCTGTCGCGGACGGTATCGTCAAGAGCATCGGCGGTTTACTGCTTTGTGAAAGTACCGTTGGAGTCGGCACAAAAATCAAAGTCATCCTGCCCTGCCACCATGTTATCGCCCAGCAAACCGCCGAACTTTCCGAAACGCAAGGCGGCAAACATCATGGACGCCTACTTATTGTTGACGACGAACGGCCGCTTATCAAAGCTTACAAGACTGTGCTGGAACAGAACGGCTACACGGTAACTGCCGAAGAAAACAGTCAGAAGGCACTGGAGGAATTTGAAAAAAACCCCGACGAGTTCAGTCTTGTTTTTACAGACTATGCCATGAAAGAATTGACCGGACCGGAGCTGATAACCCGTATTAAAGAGCTGCGCCCGGAAATCCCCGTAATACTCAGTACAGGTTATAAAGATCATATCGGCAAGGATATGCTCGGCTCGCTTAAGGTTGCATCGATACTCTACAAACCGGTAGCCTTGAACAAGCTTATCTGCGAAATTGAAAACGCAATTACCCAAAACGGAAACTGACTATGCCGGAAATACTGATTATAGACGATGACCTCCAGTTCAACAGCGCACTGACAGATGTTGTCCGAGAAAATGGCTACAGTGTAACCAGCGCATACACGATGACAAGCGGACTTGACATATTGCATAACGAAACTTTCGATGTACTTCTGCTGGATGTCCAGCTCCCGGACGGCAACGGGCTTGATACTATAGGAAAAATCCGCCATCTGCCGGACGCGCCCGAAATAATTATCATGACCGGTTACGACAATAACATGGGCGCCGAATTTGCCGTGAAAAACGGTGCCTGGGACTATATCAAAAAGCCACTTTCCATCGACGATATTGCGCTGTCGCTGAAACGGGCACTCCAGTACCGGGCACAGAAATCACGACGGACATCGTATCTTGAGAGAAGCAGTATCGTGGGTTCGGGCCGTGAAATAACTGTGGCCCTGGACAACCTGGCCTATGCCGCCCAAAGTGATGCGGCGGTGCTGATAACGGGGGAAACAGGCACCGGCAAGGAGCTTTTCGCAAAAACCCTTCACGAAAACAGCGCCCGTTCCGACAAGGAGTTTATCATTGTCGACTGCGCCTCAATACCTGACAACCTTGTCGAAAGCATACTGTTCGGCCATAAAAAGGGATCTTTCACCGGCGCAACGGAGGACAAGACCGGATTGATCGCCGCGGCTGACGGCGGCACCCTGTTCCTGGACGAGATCGGAGAACTGCCGCTTTCCGTTCAGAAAGTGTTTCTCAGGACTCTACAGGAGAAAAAAGTCAAGCCGCTGGGCGGAAAAAAAGAGATCGCCAGTAATTTCCGGCTTGTCAGCGCAACAAATCGTGACCTGTCAGAAATGGTATCGGATGGCGGTTTCCGCGAAGATCTGTTTTACAGGATCAATTCCTACCATATCGAGCTTCCACCGCTCAGAAACCGTATAAGCGATATCAAGAACCTCCTCGGTCAGGGAATCGCTAATTACTGCGAGCGAAACGGCATCGAGATAAAAGGTTATTCACCAGAATTCCTCGAGGCGCTGACCGTTTATTCATGGCCCGGCAACATTCGCGAGTTTTTCAATGTCCTCGAAAGAACACTCGCTGTCGCGGTCTATGATCCGACCCTGTATCCATTTCACCTTCCCAGCCAGATACGGCTTTCCGCAATCAGCCGGAAAGACAGCGACCGGCAGAACCAGACATCGCTGGGCGGTGTCAGCGACAGCGGATTTCCGACATTCCGGGAGTACAAGGCTCGGATGGAGTCACATTACCTGAAAAACCTCCTTGCCGAAACAAACGGCAAACGGGCAGAAGCGGTAAAAAAATCCGGCCTCTCCCGATCACAGTTTTTCAACCTCCTGAAAAAGTACGGCATTTAGGACAGGGCAAGATCTCACTAGTCTCCCGCCAGAAAACACGAACAGTATCGCTTTACACTGTATTCAGTCTGACACACCGGTATATGGCACAGTTTCCGGTACCTGTTCATTCAGAAACAGTGTCTGAACAGATCCTGTCCGAATTAGCGGACTAAACACAAAAAGTCTCATTTCTTCACACACAGCCGCAACACACTGTTTAATAATGACATATATGCTTAATGGAAAATCACGTGGTCCGAAATATCAGACTTTCAAGGCTGGATTTGAAAAATTCTTTTTAACCCTGCAACAACATAGACGCCACAGACCATTGCAAAACAACGACATACAAAACAACCGATCTTTTTGGCACAATCTGTGCAATACCTATTCGTGTAATTGCCGTGACATGAACCGAACACAATCACGATTTCAATGAGATAACAGTTCAAAGCATTACTCACACGGAGGTCATCATGTTTGCAAGTATGGGATTGGGCAAAAAAATCGGTGTCGGTTTCGTTTCTCTTATTCTTATTGCCGTGTTCCTCGGTGGACTGGCTGTATGGAACATGAAAAGCGTAACAAGTGATGCAAAAAAACTTGCACGTGAATATGTCCCTGAGGTTATCGTAGCGAACCATCTGGAGCGCACATCCCGGGCCACCATGTATGCTGCCCGCGGCTACTCTTTCACGGAAGAGCAGAAATACATCGACGAAGGACTTAAGAATCTCGAAGAGGTTCATGAGTATCTCGAAGAGGCGAATACGCTTGCAAACGAATCAAAACACCTCGTCAAGCTGAAAGACCAGATTGCCGAAGCCACGAACAATGTGAACACATATGAATCGCTCTTGAACGAGACTATCACCGTATTCAACGCCATGAAGGGCAACAGGGAGCAGCTTGACATTGGCGCAAAACTGTACATTGACAACTGCACGAGTTTCCTTGAAAGCCAGAATGCGGCAATGAAAAAGGAATGCTCGAGCGGCGCCGGAAGCAGCAAACTGAAAGAACGTCATTACAAGATCACTGAAATCAACAACATCATCGATACCGGCAATGCTGTACGACTCGCAGCATGGCGCGCACAGGCAACCCGCAATCCGCAGACCATCCGCGAGGCGATTAGTAATTTCGACAGCATTGACGATATGATCAAAAACATCAGAAAAGTCACGCGTCAGAGTGTCAACATCAAAGAGCTCGACAATATTCAGAAGGCGGCCAATCAGTACAAAACCGCCATGCTGGATTTCGAAAAGAATTTCGAGCGGGCACAGGAGCTCGGCACGCTGCGGAATTCCGCTGCCGATAAAGTGCTTGCGGCGACAATGACAACAGCCAATGCGGGAATCGATCAGACCGAAGCTATCGCTGATGGCGCTGTCAGCGCTCTCAGTGCCGCATCTTTCGTAATGATCATCGGCCTTATCATTGCCGCAATCATTGGCGCCTTCCTGGCAGTCTACATCACCCGTTCGATCACCGGACCGATCAACATGATCATCGATGGTCTGAGCACGGGTTCTGACCAGGTGGCAGCCGCATCCAACCAGGTATCGTCCTCCAGTCAGCAGCTTGCGGAAGGTTCCAGCGAACAGGCATCGAGCCTTGAGGAAATATCCTCCTCACTCGAGGAGATGACCTCGATGACCAAACAGAACGCCGAAAACGCCCGTCAGTCGCAGGACGGCGCCGTACATGCCCAGTCTGCCGCCGATACCGGCAACAAGGCTATGCAGCGGATGAAAAGCACTATCGACAAGATCAAAACTTCCTCCGATGAGACCGCGAAAATCATAAAGACCATCGACGAAATCGCGTTCCAGACCAATCTCCTCGCACTGAATGCGGCAGTTGAGGCTGCCAGGGCCGGTGAGGCAGGCGCAGGATTCGCGGTTGTCGCCGAAGAAGTCAGGAATCTCGCATTGAGAAGTGCAGAAGCGGCTAAAAACACCTCTTCACTGATTGCAGAATCGCAGGAAAACGCCAATGAGGGCGTGTCTGTCACCAACGAGGTTGCGGATGCTCTCATGGACATCAGCGAGTCCTCTAAAAAAGTGGCGGCGCTTGC
The DNA here is from genome assembly GCA_963668435.2 of Candidatus Latescibacterota bacterium. Taxonomy (GTDB): domain Bacteria; phylum Latescibacterota; class Latescibacteria; order Latescibacterales; family Latescibacteraceae. The sequence goes on along the minus strand of CAXXSC010000006.1, from coordinate 660,029 downwards.
CGAAGAGGTTTCCAACGCGACATCCGAACAGTCACAGGGCATCACACAGGTCAATGCCGCGGTAAGCCAGATGGATCAGGTCACCCAGACCGCAGCGGCAAACGCTGAGGAATCAGCCTCGGCCAGTGAAGAGCTGTCCTCTCAGGCATCGGAAATGAAAGACATGGTATCAAGCCTTATCAGGCTTGTCGAGGGTCAGGATTCGAAGAACGGTTCTAATGGCAACAGGCTCGCCGCGGTTGCCAGGCCGGCACTCCCCGCCTCAGGCAAGAAGAAAAAAATGTCCACGGCCGGATTGAAGACTACAACAGTTACACCTAACGATGTCATCCCTCTCGATGATGATGATTTCGGTGAGTTTTAAACGGGTCACCCCCCCCCCCGGAGCGGAGCAGGGCATTCATTGTCCTGCTCCGCACTCTCATGTCCGAAAGGGAATGAATGAGGCAGAATATGGAAATCAGATACACGCGTATAACGGTACAGTCAGCAACAGCATGTTTTTTAAGCGCTTATTTTCACTTTAGATAACCGGATTTTATGCTCAAAGGGGAAAGCAATGCCTGCGATCGTTGAAAATAATTTGAATACTGACCTGATAAAGCAGGTAATCGATAACCTGCCAAGCGCTATTGTCGTTCTGACAACAGATACAAGTATTGTCCTGTCCAACAGGGTTGCTGAATACCTTTCCAATAAAACGAAAGCTCAGTTGGCAGGCCTTCAGGGCGGAGAGGCTTTCGGCTGCATTCATGCGAATGATGTGCCTGAAGGCTGCGGACACGGTTATTTCTGCAAGGAATGCATCATACGCAATACAATTGCCGAAACCATACGGACCGGAAAAAACCAGTCAAACGTGGAAGCTGTCCTGACGTTCCGTGATAACGGCACGAAAGTGCTTTCCATATCGACAACATGGATGGAGAAACCTGAGCTGGTCATCGTTTCTGTATCGGATATCACGAATGTCAAACAACAGGAAGAAATCAGGCTCGAGAACACGAAACTGCAGGTGGCATTGGACACCGGCGCCGCTGTCTGTCATGAGATGAATCAGCCGCTGACAGTTATCAGCGGTTATATCGATCTTTTGCTGATGGGTGTGGAAAATCCGGATGAAGTGGAAGAATATATGCACGAGATAAAAGAGCATGCGGTCAAGCTCGCCAAAATCACCGAGAAACTGATGCTGTTCAATCATTACCAGGAAATGAAATATCTCAGCGGCACTATTCTGGATATCGATGGCTCTTCAACCTGATCTTAAAGTGGTCAGCGAAAACAAAAAGAAACTGTCATATATGATCAAGAAACCCTCATTACAACAGAGATATGCCTGCGGAAGAAAACGCTTGGGCTCATTGCCTGGTCGACCGGAGCACAGAAACCGGCTGTTCAGTTTTTCCTACGACTATTTCAGCCATCATCAGGATAACAGGCAACACGGGGATCAGGAGACATCGATGAGGTTTTCGGCGGAACAGGCAGACAGCCCGCCGGAAAAATCAATGTCAAGCGGAGCGACTCAATATCGGCAGAAAGGCCGGGGGACTGACAAATGAACAGTGGCCGGGTGATGATCATCGACGCCGACATTTCAGCGGCGGAAAGTCTCGAGGAAAGTCTTTCCAGATCAGGGTATTATGTAACATCCATAACCTCACGGGGAAGTCAGGCGATCGACAGGATACCGTTTGAACACCCTGACATCGTTGTCACCGATATTGTCCTGCAGGGCATCATGGACGGTATCGAAACGGCTAAAATCATCCGCCAGCGATATGGTATTCCCGTAGTTTTTCTTTTCGACGGTAATGATCATGATATCTTCGAAAAAACCCAGGCCGCAGATCCCTGCGGCTTTCTCGTTAAGCCCCTCAGTGACCTCCAGCTGAAAGCCACTATCGATCTCGCGTTGAAAAATTTCCGGACCGAGCGTGACAGTGAAATGCGGATCAAAGCCCTGCTTCAACGGGAACTCACACTGAAAAGCCTTTATCAATCCTCGAAGAATGTTATTGAGTTTGCGGATTTTACACAGGCCGCCCGCTCGATATTCGACGCCTGCAAGGAAATGACCGGCGCAAGTGCAGGCTATGTCGCGCTGCTTTCCGAGGACAAGCAGGAAAACATCGTTCTTTTCCTGGATGCGAGCGGTCGTGAATGTACTGTCGACCCGACACTCCCCATGCCGGTCCGCGGATTCCGCGGCGAAGCATTCCGGAGCAAGACAACTGTCTATGAGAACGATTTTGCCACGAGCCCATGGATGAAATTCATGCCCGAGGGACATGTCAGGCTTGACAATGTCATGTTTATTCCGCTGAACAACAATGGCGAAATAGTCGGCCTCATGGGCCTTGCAAACAAACCGGGCGGATTCAACGATCATGATGCGGAGCTGGCCTCAGCATTTGGTGAACTTGCATCCATAGCGCTCAAAAACTCGAAACTTGTCGACTCGATCTATCTCAGCGAAAAGAAATACAAGAACCTCGTCGAATCACTTCCCTATGGAATTCATGACTGCGATCTGACAGGCAGGATAACATTCTGCAACCGTTCCGATTGTGATATACTGGGCTATTCCGCCAAAGAACTGACCGGCATGACACTTTTTGACATCACTGCGGACGATCTCGACAAAAAGAAACTTGAATCACTGCTGACCAATATGGCCGACAGCCTGGTTCCTCCCGAAAAATATCAAACGACATACCGGAAAAAAAACGGCGGCATAATTCATGCCGAGGTAGACTGGTCATACCGTTATGACCAGGGCGGGAATCTGACAGGATTCCGCTCATTCATTTCAGATATAAGCTCAAAAATCAACGCTGAAAACGACCTGAAAAGAACACAGGCAATATTCAAGGCGGCGATGGAACAGAGCCCGGCAGGCATCACTATCACAGACAAGGATTTACGCATAGAGTATGTCAATCCGTCGGGCCTTGCAATCGCCGGCAGGGAATCCGATAAAAGCTATAATTCGCTCGACACCTTTGTCGGAGGCCTGAACTTTCTCGATTTTGAGGGCAATACGCTCATAAAATCCGATATCCCGCTGGTAGAAGCTATAACAACAGGCTGTAATTGCCATCGTGAATACATTCTTCGCAAAAACGGGAACGATCACGCGATACTGAGCAATGCCGCTCCCATTTTCGATGACAACGGCGAAATTATCGGCGGCGTATCGGTATTTCTCGATATTTCCGAAAAGAAAGCAGCAGAAGAGACGATTCTCGAAAACGAGAGACTTCTGAGAACCATCGCCGAAAACTACCCCAACTCCTACATTTCTATCATTGAATCCGACTACACCATCAGTTTTTCCGCGGGTCAGGAGTTTAAAAAGCAGTATCTCAATAAAGAGTTTTTTTCCGGCAAACCGCTCGAATTTGTCTTCGGAAACCACGCGGACTTTGTGAAAAGAAAATACGAACAGGCATTCGAAGGTAAAGAAGTCCAGTTCGAGCTGTTTTTGAACAACCAGTTCCAGCTCTATAAGGTCGTCCCGCTTTTTTATAATAATGGTTCGGTCAAAAGAATTCTGTCCGCCGGTGAAAACATCACGGAACGGAAAAAAGCAGAGCTTGAACTCAAGAAACATGCACGGCTTATCGAAACGCTGTTCACAAAAGCGCCAATCGGCATGGCACTCTACGAGATTGACAGCGGGAATATGCTCTATGTCAACGAAACCTTCCTCGATGCCTATAAAATCCCGCGGAATGAAAGCCAGACGGTGAGCTCGTTTTTGGATTATGTCTACGCCGGAAGGAAAGAACTCCGGCAGAAACTTGTCAAGGATTCTCTCAGCGGCGATCCGAAACGAATGAAATGGAAACAGCTCCCGATTGTCGACAAAGACAAAACGATCACCTATGTCGACGCCGAAAACATGCTGCTCGAAGATCAAAACCTTATCATATCGCTGGCAACAGATGTCACTGAACAGAAACGAATGAACGAACAGCTCCAGATGCGGGAGCGAATGGATTCCATCGGCACTTTGGCGGGTGGAATCGCTCATGATTTCAACAACCTGCTCATGGGAATAATCGGCAACCTGGACCTTGTCCGCATGGAATACAACACTATACCGGCAGAACAGCAGGAAAAAATAGAAGACGCCTACTCACTCTGCCACAAATCGGCACGTCTCATCGAGGACCTTCAATCGCTCACAAGGCACACAGTTACGAAAAGCACCACCGCGGTTGATGTCAATGCCGTGGCCCAGGAAGTGGTCTCCATACTCGAGCGGACAACGGACAAACTGATAGAAAAAAATGTCGATATCATCCCCGACACGTTCTTTATCAACGGCCAGCATGACCTTCTGCACCAGATATTTCTCAACCTGGGAACAAACGCTGTTCAGGCGATAGAAGAAAAAGGGGTCTGCCAGGGCGACTATATCAGGATATCAGCCTGCGACTGCAGCGCAGCAATGGAACGGGAACTTCATGCACCGGAAGGCTCTCTTTTACATATCACATTTGAGGATACAGGCTGCGGTATGAGCGACGATGTCAAAAAACGGGCGTTTGAACCGCTTTTTTCAACTAAGGAGCGCAGCGCCCAGAAAGGCCAGGGTCTCGGCCTTGCCATGGTATACAACATTGTCACGAAAAACCTGAACGGCTACATCAGTATTGACACGTCCATCGACAAAGGGGCAAAATTCCACATTTTCCTTCCGAAAAGCAACGACAGGGATGCACAACTCGCCCCTGAAGCACTTAAACTTCTGGGTGGATCCGAAACGATATTACTGATCGAAGACGAGACACCGGTCTGTACTGTGGTTTCACAGATATTACGCAGTTATGGATATGCTGTCAGCATTGCCAGGGACGGTCAGGCGGGCGTGAATCTGTTCAAAGAGCGTCACAATGAGATCGATCTTGTCATCCTTGACCTTACCCTTCCGAAACTGTCCGGAATTCAGGTGTTTGATACTATCAGGAATATCAAACCTGATATGAAGATCATGATTTCTTCCGGGCACATCGATAAAACCATGCCGGATGAGTTCGACGATTGTGTTTTCCTTGCCAAACCATACAAACTCGAGGATTTCGTTCATACAGTAAGACTGCTTCTTGACAACAAACTCTAAGCAACAGAAAACGTGAGGTGAGAGGATGTCGGAAAAAATGAAAACCGTGGCCGTTTTCAACAATGAACTGGTATCAAGGGTGTTTGTCGCAATGATGGGTGTGAAGGGAATAAAGCTCCAGACTGTTAAAATCGAGAACCCGGAATCATTTACTGTCCTCATAAGGGAAGATGAGTTCATTCAGGCCGCGGAAATAGCACTTCATTTCATGAGCGCACTGTTGATGGCCAAAATGACAAGCTGCTGCGAAGAGAACGATACGAATGAAAACACAATTGTTGACCTTGCCGCAAGAATTGTCAACGATTCAATTCAGGACGCCCTTTAAAAACGCATTGAAAACAACACGGCTGTAAACACGTAGTGATGTGCCTGGTCATTGCAGCCCGGAAGTTCGGGATGAAAAGGAATCTCTGGTATTTAAGAAAACTCGCATCGCTATCGCGAGCTTCATATTATATGGACCGTGATAGCGATGTACGTAACTCCAGTAATAAAGCGAGAGACTCATTTAAACAGCTATTGTCTACAGAAAGCGGAGACAGAAGTTTGAAAATACGGAATTTCCTGAAGTTTACTCAGGATGAACTGACAGCTTTATATCCGATTGAGTAACAACATTTCGGAAAATATTTATGTCTATAGTCCAAAGCAGACACCCCCTCCCCGCGACAGGTTTTTCATAATCCCGCAGACAAAGGTTAGATTCATTAGATAATTCTACCACAGTCTGTTCAGCAAGTACTTAAATCCTTTTGAATCACCGGACAAGCTAATTATTATCAGTCTCTATTATCGGTTGTTTCAAATATGATTATTCGCTAATATACCTTTGTGACAAATTTTGGAAACGTAAGAATAATGCCCTTTTATTTGCTTCAATATCCGACGACTGTTGAGGTAATATGGAATATAATCATGAAATAGAAGAGCTTCGCAATCGATGCCGCAGGGCCGAGAACGAGCTTGTCCGACTGAAAGAGCTCGAGACGCGTGAAAAACATATTAAAAATGTTCTGCTGGCGATCAGAAATGTCAACAAGATGATTGTACAGGAGAACGACCCACAGCAGCTTATCGAAAAGGCCTGCCAGAACCTTACTGAAAGCATGGGCTATAAAAGCGCCTTGATAGCAATGCTGGAGGAGGGCGAAAAAAATGTTATTTCCACAGCATCCTCGGGATTCGACAGTGATTTTGAGAATGCTATCCGGCAGTTAAGCAGGAATGAAATGACTGTCTGCATGAAACAGGCCCTGAAGATGAATTCAGCCGCAATTTACGAAGATCCGGAGTCAAGCTGTGCTGATTGTCCTCTTTTCCGGGAATACGGGGAATGGGCGGGCATGGCCCGGAGGCTTAATTACAAAAGCAGGATATTCGGTATTCTGGTGGTTTCTGTATCATCCGGATTCGTGGACAGCAAGGAAGAGCAGGCGCTATTTAATGAGGTCGCTGACGATCTGGGTTATGCCTTGTACAAAATCGAAACGGAAGTACTGCTGCATGAAAGCCAATGGGATCTCAAGAGAGCACAAGATCTGGCCAACATAGGTTCCTGGCTGTTCGACCTCAACAGCAATACGGTGTACGCGTCAGAAAAAGCCCGTGAAATATACGGCATAGAAAGCACAGACGTGACAGTCCCCGACATACAGACATTCCGCCTGCCTCAGTACCACAGTATGCTGGATGAAGCGCTTAAAAACCTTGTTAATCACAACACTCCCTATGATGTCGAGTTTGAAATACAAAGACCGAGCGACAACGCGATCCGTTACATTCACTCCATTGCCGAATTTGATTCCGAGAAAAACCATGTTATCGGCACTATTCAGGATATCACAGCGCTCAAACAAGCGGAAAACGAAGTACAACAGCAGGTACACCGCCTGAAAGCGCTTACTGATATACAACAGTACAATGCGGACACTGTTCAGGAGTTTCTGGACAATGCGCTGGAAAAAGCTATTTCACTGACGAACAGTAAAATTGGCTATATCTACCTTTATAACGAAGATAATAGGCAGTTCGAGCTCAACACATGGTCAAAAGATGTAATGAAGGAATGCCGTGTCATCAATCCAATGACCGTATATAACCTTGACAGCACCGGCATCTGGGGGGAAGCTATCCGTCAGCGAAAAGCCATAATGATCAATGATTTTAAGGCTGATAATCCCCTTAAAAAAGGATGCCCCGAAGGCCATGTCCAACTGGAACGCTTTCTCACGATACCCGTTTTTCAGCAAAAGCAGATCGTCGCTGTTGTCGGTGTCGCCAATAAGCAGGAGGAATACCGTGAAAGCGATATTCTGGAGCTTACGCTTCTTATGGATGCGGCATGGAAATCTGTTGAAAACATCAACGCCCGCGACACGCTCAAAGAGCGTGAAAACTATTTATCAACGATCATTCAGACGACTGTTGACGGATTTTTCCTGCTCGACCGGAAAGGACAGATTTTCGAGGTTAATGATGCCTACTGCGAAATGATTGGTTATTCGCGAGAGGAATTGCTGAAACGTAATATCAGCGATATTGAATCCATCGAATCGCAGGAAGAAATCGAGCGGCTTATCGAAAAGATCGTGAAGAAAAGATCGGATATCTTTGAAACACACCATCGGTGCAAAGACGGCAAGTTGATACCACTGGAAATATCAATCACATATATGGAAGAATATGACGGTAGAATCATTTGTTTTGCCCGCGACCTTAGCGAACGTATAGATGCTGAAGATGCGCTCAGGAAAAGCGAGGAGAAATTCCGCGGAATCGCCGAGAATTTCACCGATGCCCTGTTTATTACCGACAACAAAGGAACCATCGATTTCATTTCTCCCTCCTCGGAAGTCATATTCGGATACCAGCCTGCCGAGATGGTTGGTACGGCCTTTACTGACCATCTCAAGAAGGATCAAATCCCAATCGCCACAGAAAAGTTCATGAACACCATCCAGACAGGCGCACGTACCGTGAACCTGTCGTTGGAAATGAAGCATAAGAACGGCGAGTATTTCTGGGGAGAACTCAGCGCATCAATATTTAATGTAAGTGAAACGAATATAGGCACACTGGGCGTTATCAGTGACATTACCGAGCGCAAAAAGGCGGAGAAGGACCTCCGGGAAAGTGAAGAACGTAACCGGATCCTGAATGATGTCACCATTGAAGGCATCCTGATTCACAGGAACGGCATTGCCATCGACCTGAACAACTCATTGGCCCGAATGCTCGGCTATGAAAACCGGGATGAACTGATCGGTGTTGATTTTAAGGAATATGTCCATAAAAACGATATTGAGATTATTAAAAAAAATATCCTCAAAAATAATTGCGCACCATACACTATTCAGATGCAGCGGCGTAACGGCGAGTATTTTTTCACAGAAATCGAGTCCAAAAATGTCTCCATGGCAAACAAGTCTTTTCGTGTCACAGCGATTCGCGATATTACCGAACGCAGAAAAGCCGAAGAGGAAATCCGCCTTCAGGCACTTGTGCTTGACCAAATCAGCGACCATGTCACTATCACGGACCTGAACGGCATAATCACCTATGTCAATGATGCCGAAATGCGATCATTGGGTTATTCACGTGAGGAACTTATCGGATCACCAACTCGTATATACGGGGAAGATCCGGAACTTGGCGCCTCACAACGACAGATTTTGAATGAAACACTCAAACACGGCTTCTGGCGCGGTGAAATAGTCAACATGGCTGCCGACGACAGGAAAATCATCATGGATTGCCGTGCCCAGGTTGTTCATGATTTGGAGGGAAACGCGATCGCCCTGTGCGGTGTCTCCACAGATATCACTGAACAGAAACGGGCAGATGCCGAACTTCGCGCAGCTCATGAGACAATGCGTTTGGCCGCCGATGCTGCAGAATTCGGTGTATGGGAGCTCAATTTAGAGACTGGCCATCTGGAATGGGATGACTGGATGCTTCGGCTCTATGGCATAACGAAGGAAGATTTCGGCAATTCATATGATAGCTGGGCGGAAAGAGCCGATAAGGATGATCTAAAGCGTGTTGACATAGAGCTCCAGCACACATTGCAAGGAGAAACGGTTTTCGACACGGAATTCCGTGTTTTCCGTGGTGACGGTGAAATCCGCTATATCAAAGCACATGCAAAGGTAAAAAGAGACAATGACGATAAAGCTGTCAGCATGATCGGCGTAAATTATGACATAACCGAACGGAAGAGAGCCGAAGAGGAACTCCTGAAAAAATCCGAGGCCATGGAGGCGTCCTCGCAAGGAATGGCTATTCTTAACGCCGAGCAGGAATTCATTTATCTGAACAAGGCACATGCTACAATTTACGGTTACAACAGCACCTCTGAAATGCTTGGCAAGTCATGGCACATTCTTTACCATGAGGACGAGCTCAACCGTTTCAAGGAGGAAATATTCCCCGTCTTTTTGCGTGATGGATTCTGGAACGGAGAGGCTGTCGGAAAAAAGAAAGACGGGAGCCGTTTCCCTCAGGAAGTTTCACTGACGGCCCTTCATGGCGGCGAACTTATCTGTGTCGTGCAGGATATCAGCGAACGCAAGACGGCGGAAGAGGCAATACGGGAAAGCGAAACCCGTTTCCAGAAAATGCTTGGTGTCGTCCCCGACATGATATCAATACACGACACCGACATGAACATTCTCTACAGTAACTGGCAGGGATTTGCCGACATTCCTTCCGAAAGACGGGAACGCCTGGCGAAATGCTATACCGCCTACCACAATCTTGAAGATGTCTGTCCTGACTGCCAGTTACAATCGGTGCTGGCATCTAGATCACCATCTCAACGGGATGTTAACACACCGCAAGGTAAGTGGCTCGATGTCCGCATTATCCCCCTTTTGGATAAGAGCGGAGATATCGAGATGTTCATGGAGTGGGTGCGTGACATAACCGGGCACAAGCTTGCTGTCGAGGCTCTCAAGGAAAGCGAGGAGCGTTTCCGCCTGCTGATTGAAAATTTGCCTGATGAAGTGTATGTTCATGATTTCGACGGTAATTTTGTTCTTGTCAACCAAGTTGCCTGCAGGAATACGGGGTATTCAATAGAGGAACTAATGTCCCTGTCGCTTTATGATATCGATCCTGAAACAGAACAACGTAAAGACAAAGAAAAATACTGGCACACACTAAACACGAACGAGACCAACCTGGTCAGCGGGCAACACCTCCGGAAAGATGGCAGCGTGTATCCTGTTGAACTCCTTATCAACCGGATGTCACTCAAGGACATGCCTGTCATTCTTGCTGTTGCACGCGACCTGAGCGACCGCGAGGAAGCCGAAGAGGAAAAGAACAAGCTGCGTGAACAGTTGGTGCAGGCGCAGAAAATGGAATCAGTCGGAAGGCTGGCAGGCGGCGTAGCCCACGATTTCAACAATATGCTCAATGTCATCATTCTCAATACGGAAATATTGTTGGAGAATGAGGCTGGAAACGAATCGATACGCGACGAACTCGAACAGATCAAACATGCCGCGCAACGGTCGGCAGACCTTACCCGCCAATTGCTCGCGTTCGCACGCAAACAGACCGTGACACCGAAAGTACTTGATCTCAACGAGACCATCACCTCGATGCTCAAGATGCTCAGACGCCTTATCGGTGAGGATATTAACCTGAAATGGATGCCCTCGGATACGATCAAGCCGGTCAGGATGGACCCGTCGCAGATCAACCAGATACTGGCAAATCTGCTGGTTAATTCCCGTGATGCAATCGGGCACAATATTGGAAGAATTTCCATCGAAACACAGCTTAGCGAACTCGATGAGGACTATTGCAGGATAAATCCGGAATGTGTTCCCGGCACCTATGTAACATTAGCTGTAAGTGATGACGGCTGCGGAATGGATATCGAAACACGGAACAAGATATTCGAGCCTTTTTATACCACAAAGGCCCAGGGCGAGGGAACCGGTCTTGGGTTGGCAACGGTCTACGGAATAGTCAAACAGAATAACGGCTATATCAATGTCTACAGCGAACCCGGACAGGGAACCATATTCAGGATATACCTGCCGGTCTACAGTAAGAATTTGAGTGACGACCAGGACAGCACCGAATCGAACAGCAAGATACAATCCGGCAATGAAGTCATCCTTCTTGTCGAGGACGAGGCCGATATCCTTTCCATCAGCACACGGATACTGTCACGCCTGGGATATCAGATCCTGAGCGCGCCGACACCTGGCGAGGCGATAACACTGGCAGAGGAATACCCCGGCAATATCGACCTCCTGATAACCGATGTGATCATGCCTGAAATGAACGGCCGTGATCTGGCAAAACGGCTTCTTTCGATTTATCCTGATATCAAACGCTTGTTCATGTCCGGATATACCGCCGATGTCATCGCGCATCAGGGCGTTCTGGACGAAGGTGTCAATTTTCTCCAGAAACCGTTTTCCTTACAGCAGTTTGGGAAAAAAGTCCGGGAATGCCTTGATGAATAAACATCACCGGCAACGAATTCATCACGCGACACCCATCAATCACGGTACAGCCACATGAGTCTAATGTAAATTACCAGAAAAACAACCGCTTCAAGTGCAGATAATTTTATTACGGCAGCCCGAAATATCTTGCGGAATATTCAAAGACATATTTACTTGATCTATAGTGGACAGGTATTTCCATTTCGCGGAGAACACTATGAGAGGCACGATCAACAGCCGATTGATTGCAATCATTGTGTCCGGGTTAATTATTGCCTTGTTGACGTCGGCAATGGTGTACCGCTATGAAAACAACCGAATACGGGATAAATTCAAAAGAGATGCCTCCGAACGTATTTCACTGTCCGTCGAACCTTTGAACTCGACATCCTCACCATAAAACTCCTCAACAATTACTTCATCAGTTCAGATTTTGTCACCCGCCAGGAATTTTCCACGTATGTCAGACCACTGCTCGAACAGACAAGTGGAATGGAGAATATCGCCTGGTCGGAACAATAACCGACATAAGCAGGCAAAAACAGATCGAAAAAGAACTGCACACGACTCAAATGCATTATTCCGATTTCATCAATGTCTCCTACGATGCCGTTTCATACTGGAAAATGCCCGAGGGTCTTATAACCAACCTTCCCGTCGAAAAGCAGCTCGAGATGTTTTACAGCTCGGTCTGTGTCGATGCAAATCAGGCTTGTGTCAATTATTTCGGAGTCAAGAAAAAAGAAGATTTCATCGGCAAGCGATACAATGAAATTGCAGGAAAAACCGACTTCACGGAACTTCTGAAAGAATTTATCAAGAACGGGTACAAACTGACGGATTACCAGGAACAGCAGAAAATTTCCGACGATGTTGAATATATTGGAATCGACAACTGGTACGGGATTGTCGAAAATGACGAGGTGGTTAGTCTCTGGATAATTTCCAAGGATATTTCCGCGCTGAAAACGGCCGAAAAAGCACTTCGTGAAAGCGAGGAACGCTACCGTGCTTTATTCGAGTACGCACCGGTGGGTTTTACACTTACCTCGACAGAGGGTTCGATGCATGCGGCAAACAAAGCAATTTGCGACCTTTTTGGTTATACTCCTGAAAATATTATGAAAATAAGCGCTGTCGACCTGTATGCTGACAATATAGAAAGAAAAATGCATATTGAAACACTGGAAAAAAGCGGCTTTACATACCGTCGTGAAATACGCTGCATAAAAGCGGATGGCTCCCTGTTCCCCGCGCTGATATCGTCACGAATACTTCACGAAATCCGATCCGATTTATTCAAACTTAGAAAACCACATGCTCAGCATGTGGTAATGTGCTGAAGGCTTTGCCTGAAAATGCTTTGGAAATCACGGTGGCGAAGCCATGAATTTGGCGAAAAGCCACCACTTTTAGTGGTGGATAGTCAAATTCAAGTGATTTCTTTACTATTTTCCGTTATCGAGGATATATCCGAGCATAAACAATATGAGATGGAACGTCAAAAGCTCGAATCGCAACTTCGCCAATCCCAGAAAATGGAGGCTATCGGGACACTTGCCAGCGGTATCGCTCACGATTTCAACAATATTCTCATGATCATATTCGGAGCTATCGATATCCTCAAGGATTTCGAGATCAGCGAGGACGATGAGGCGCAGGAATTCCTGGGGCATATCAGAAATGCCAGCGACAGGGCTAAAGACCTTGTGCAGCAGATTCTGACATTCAGCAGAAAAGAAGAGGCTGAACAGAAAGTCGCGCTCATGAAACCGCTGGTCAAGGAGGTCGGCAAGCTCATACGCTCATCCGTGCCGACAGCGATCAACATCGTTCAGAACATCAGCGCCGAAAAAGATACCGTACTCGGTGATCCGATACAGTTTCACCAGGTCCTCATGAATCTCTGCACGAACTCGGCCTATGCAATGAAACAGCATGGCGGTACGCTGACAATCGGTCTGGTTGAAGAAGATTTCCCCGACAGTGGCGGCCCGAAGCGAAAAGGCCTGAAAATGTATGTGAAAGATACCGGTGAGGGCATTGATGCAGAGAAACTGGCCCGCATTTTCGAACCATATTTTACCACAAAGCCCAAGGGCGAAGGCACCGGTCTCGGTCTCGCGGTCGTTCATGGAATAGTAACAAGCCACCAGGGAAAGATCGATGTATCAAGCAAACCCGGAGAGGGAACGACGGTCGAGATATACCTCCCCCTGTACGAGGTGCAGGCAGCAGAACTCGAGGAAAACCAGGAAACATCTCTCAGCGGTCAGGGACACATCCTCTTCGTTGATGACGAGGAGCGGATAGTCAAGGTCTATTCCTCGGTGCTTAAATCGCTGGGATACCAGGTGACCGCAGAAACCAACAGCATGAAGGCACTCGAAATTTTCCAGAACAGCCCGGATGCATTCGATCTTGTCATTTCCGATCTCACCATGCCTGAGATGAACGGGATCGAGATGGCGGAAACCATTCATGCGGTGAGCCCCGACCTTCCCATCATGATATGCACCGGCGCCGCAAGCGCTAATATGCAGGAAACAACCTCTGAATACGGGATCAGGAAAGTCCTGACAAAACCTTACCACAAACGTGAACTGAGCAGTGCCATCCACGAACTTCTGGACAAATCTGAAGATATCTCGTGAGATAAAAGGATTACTCGACAGGAAGGGCTCACTCAAATCACAGAAATGTATTTAACTGGCACTTAATTGTAGTTGCCACTATTTGCCTTTACACGATTGCCAGCAAGACGAATCGTAATCTGATAACGGCGGCTCTCACCACAATTCAGCCGTCGTTCTGACACAATAACTTATTTTCCAATGTTTTTGATTTCGATATCACCGGACATTTTGACTATGATCTGGACCAAATTTTTTTTGTTGGGTATAACAGAGATATCGAAATCCTTACTGTGACTCCATTTTTTGGGCATATTAAATCTGCGGAGATTACCATTGTAGTGAGAGCTTGCATGTATTTTTATTTGAACCTTGTTTTCAGGATCCAATATTTCATAAACAGCTCTGGCTGACATTTGTTTCTTTTCAGTATCGATACGCGTGACGCCTTTTATCTGTCGTGCTGGCAAAAGCATTGCGTAGTCTGCTTTTATCGCAGGTCCCATACTCGTTCCCGGCCCACTCTTTGTCTGGTCAGTAACAAGCTGTATCTCGAGAATTGTTATTTTTGCCGCATCTTCCTTACGTGCATTTTCTGTTAATAGTAACGGATTTGAATTGAATAAGCTGCTGTCGAGTTCCTTGAAATCATAGGGCTCTTTTTTAGCTTTGCTTTTCCTGTTTTCTTTTGTTTTTTCAATTCTGTTAATATCGATTTCTTTCGACATTTTGACCATAATTTCAACAACATTCTTTCTGTTTGGCTCGATAGGAATATCAATATTCTGATTCCATTTCCATTTATTTTTAACGCTGCCAGGCGCCGGATAAATACCGCTTCCGAGATCCTCAAAATAGTTCGCCTGGGCGTCGATCTTTATCTTAACACTTTTCCCGGGCTTATTGATTTCGAATACCGCATTTGCGGACATTTGTCCCATCGAGGTATCGATATTTGTCTTCCCTTCCAATAGCTCCGCCGGTGATATTACATTGTAATACGATTTAATCGACGGTTTCAGCTTTGTTGCGTTACCAATCTCAGTCTGATTGGTGACAAACCGTATCTCAAGCGTTGTCGGCAGTATGGTTTCATCGGACACGTTTCTTGCGGTTCTGCCCGCAAACACCATTTTAGCCGGGTGTCTGGCGTCATGATATGTTGTGCTGTCATCAGCTTGTTCTATTACAACATGGCTATAAAGATCGTCGACATCCATGTCAAAATCGATTGCCGACTCAGTGATATGCTCCTGATCCTCAAAGCCGGAAACATTCATCGCGTTAATGCTTGTCATTTGCTCATTTAATGTGCGGTGGGACAAAACCGGTAAGCTGTCAAGGAAAGGAATAGTATCTATACTACTTCTTGCAGCTCTGATTCTTTTCTCAAGCACATCGATACGGTCAAACAATGGTTTTTGGGAAAGCACAAACATGGTGTCGGCCGGCTGAACAGAACTTCCTGTGTCCCGTATTGTACCGCCAGCCTCAAAACTGCAGAACATCACCATTAACGTCATGCACGGTGTGCTGATCCAAATCAGCAGTTTCGTTTTCCAGTCAGTCACCGTAGCAATCTGTCTTGATTTGTCGATTATACGTTTTATCCGCTGTTCCAATGGAGAGGAGACAAGGGAAGCGTTATATTGGAAAATACTTCCGCGCATCTGTTCATGCATTGATTCAGCCATATCGAGCAACGTTGTGGCATACTGTTTTCTATTGATTTGATAGTGAAGGACATAATCATCACAGACAAACTCGCTGTTTTTTTCCAGCTCCCTGCCAAGCAAAGCCAGCAGAGGCTGGACCGGCAGGATAATGGAAGCGAAACTGAACAGGAAATTCCAGAGGATGTCTTTCCTTTTTACATGGGCAAGCTCATGTATCAATATCTCATGTCGTGAAATAACAGACTCTGTGTCTTTCGCGGGGATATACAGCACCGGCTGGAACAGACCGGAAATAAACGGGGAGGATATAAGCGAATTCACCATGACAAGGGGCGGCATTACATCGAGCCGGGCGGCAATTCTATCGGACATTTCCAATACCGGCCTGGAGGCGAGATGCGAAAAATTAAGCAGTTCACGAAGCCGGACATACGCAATACCCAGCTGCACTGCCCGAAACAGGGAGAATCCGACCCATAGCACGGCAAAAAACAATGGAATGGCGAACATGCCATATTTAAGAAAACCGGAAAGCCATCCGCTGTTACAGCCTTCATGGGAAAGTTCCGCAATTTCGTCCTGATCGCCGCCAGCAATGACAGTGCTGTGTACGGTGGACTCGCCGGAATTGTCATGGACAGTCGAAGGGATTTCGGAACGGTACATATTCCCAGAGCGCCGATCCACAGCGGATAACGGCTGTTCAGCAGCGAGGGTGCTTTCAACAACCGGTGTCACATCAACAACGATTCCGACTGAATGAAAATGACGCGATATAAGCACTCCAGGCGGACTGACAAGGACAAGTATAAGCGCTGTCCTCAAAACCGTTGACTGAAAGGCCGCACCTCTGTTCCGTATCATGTGGGAACAGAAAAGACCGAGCATAATGATGATTGCGGTCTGCACAAGTATCGTGAAACAGAAAAAGAAAACAGGGCCAGAAAGACGGATAAGCCAGGCTGAAATCATTTCGACATTCATTGCTACTCACCTTGTTCGTCGATATACTTTCTAAGTTCAAGAATTGTGTCCGGACTCAATGGTTCTTTCTTTATCAGATATGAAATAAGGCCGTCTGCGGAACCGCTGAAAACAGCGTTGACAACCTCATCCACAGTCATTTCCTTGACATCTTCCTCATGGACCAGCGGATAGTAAATGAATGTCCTGTTATCGACATCATAGCCCACAATCCCCTTCTTTTCCATTCTTTTCAGAAGGGTCTGTACAGTCGTATGGGCAATTTTGCCGCTTTCATTGATCTTGTCGGTTATTTCACGGGCTGTCATCCGCCCGTTTTTCCACAGGACTTGCAGAATTCTTATCTGCATATGTCCCGGCACAGATCTTAACATTTTACCCCCTATCACCTACACCTGTATATATACACCTGTAGTTAGGATCTGTCAAGAAAATTCTTTCCTGAAAATTTCCTGGCTGACATCTTATGCGCCTACCTGTCAGACAATTGATTCACAAACTTATCAGGAAGAGAATAGAATAAGGAAAGATTATTTTACAACAGGACAATCCGCGGGGCGCGCTGCAAAAAAACCTCCCAATGCATAAGCGGGAAGTTCTTTCGATAAACATGAGTATGTCAGAAAAATGCCTTCTCATGAATCGGAATAAGAGTCCAATGCCTCCCGTACGATAGAGGACATTGTCTCTATGGTGAACGGTTTATCGAGAAAATACATGCCACTTTCCTTAATACCGTGACTGGCAATAACGTCATCGGTGTATCCTGACATATAAACAACTTTTAACTCAGGATGAATTTTCAACGTTTTTTCATACAGCATCTTACCATTCATTCCCGGCATGATCACATCGGTCAGCAGGAGATGAACCGAGCTATTGTGTTCTTTTAACATTTTCTGCGCTTCATCGCCATTTTCTGCGACCAGAACATTATATCCTTTTAACTCAAGGATGGAGCGGCCGAGACGGCGAATTTGCGCATTGTCCTCAACAAGCAGGATCGTTTCGGAACCTTTATGGTCTTTATCATTTTTTTCCGTACAATCTGATCCCGTGCTTTCATCTTCACTTATTGGCAGGAATACCTCAAAAGTGGTTCCCATGCCGGCTTTGCTGAAAACAAAAATGTTTCCTGCGTGCTGTTTTACAATACCGTAAACAGTCGCCAGGCCGAGACCGTTCCCCATTTCGCCCTTTGTTGAGAAAAACGGCTCGAAAATATGGCTTCGCACCTCTTCACTCATGCCGCAGCCGGTATCACTGACCGCCATCTTAACATAGTGCCCGGGCTCGGTATCAGGACATTTTGCCATAAAATTATGATCGACATCAACCATTCCGGTTTCAATGGTTAATTTCCCACCCTCCGGCATGGCATCCTGGGCATTGATTGCGAGGTTCATGATCACCTGCTCAATCTGACCGACATCAGCCATGATAGTCCGGATGTCATCCGACAGTTTAATCTCTATTTCGATATTTTCCCTGATTGTGCGCCGCAACAGTTTCTCGAATTTCCTGATCGTTGTGTTCATGTGGAGCGGTTTATATTCCAGAAGCTGTTTTCTGCTGAAAGCCAGTAACTGTTTCACGAGGTCCCGGGCCCTTACGCCTGCATGCATGATCTCTTTCAGTGAATCCGCGTTATCCTCATCGAAATCCGATTTGTGCAGAAGGATTTCCGTGTAACCCAGTATGGGTGTCAGCAAATTGTTGAGATCATGGGCGACACCCCCGGCCAGTCTTCCGATTGACTCCACTTTCTGGGCCTGACGGTATTGTTCCTCCAGACGTGCTTTTTCTTTTTCATGCTTTTTCGCATCAGTTATATCATACCCAAGGCCTATCACCGTTCCATCGGGGACATTGAATGCGGCCCACATTATATTGCGGATTTCCTGATTTTTTGTCTTGGTATCCCATTCCATGAATTGTCCGGAAGGGTTAACAATAAACTCCTGCATTGCCAGTTCGAACGCCTCGGGATATAGAAAGAGGTGTGACAATATATTTGTATACGTATTAATTTCTTCAATGGTCCAGCCCAAAATCTGATTACATTGCTTGTTCCATAGTATGCACTGTTTATTCTCATCAAGCATATAAATAAGTATTGGCGAATTCTCATAAATTGTCCTTATCCGCTCTTCACTCTCTCGCAGAATTTGCTCAGACCGTTTTCTCTCGGTAATGTCACGGGCATATGAGCAGTTAAATTCTTTTCCCGAATAAAGTATGTAGTTGGATGTCAGTTCCACCGGGAATAATACGCCTGACTTTTTCCGATGCTTTGATTCATTGACAAATGATTTCTTGTGCTTCAATATATCCCAATAGTGGGCCCACTCGTGCTCTTGTAACGCCGGATCAATATCATAGACTGTCATTGTCAGCAATTCATCTTGTGAATACTCCAGCAAACGGCTCGCAGCCTCATTTACATACACAAACCGTGCACTTGCATCTATCCAGAACACAGCGTCGACAGAATGGTCATTTGCCAGTTTATACAGCTGCAGTTTTTCTTCGGCTTCCTTGACCTTACTGATATCCTGGAAATTTTCAAGAATATACTGTTTTCCCTCAATGGTCACTTTGCGAGCATTTTTTAATATGGGATTCTTCTGGCCATCCTTACATTTGATAGTCGTATCCATACCGGAAAAAGTGTCATTGCCCAGAGCCCAGATCGGGCACTCTTTTGACGCTGATCCCTTGGGACATATTATATCACAATACTGTCCGACAAGTTCATCTTCAGTATAGCCGGTAATTTCACAAGTTCTATTGTTAACCTGGATTATTTTGTAATCTTCACTGATTATAGTAAGGCCCCCGGGCATATTCTGCAGGATAGTATCAAGCATATTCTGCGAATCAGTCAACGCCTCTACGGATTCAATCTGCTCGGTGATATTAGTAAAGGATACCCCCACACATCTATCCGGCAGAGGAAACGCCTTAACTTCATAATAATTTGGGGCAATACGCTCATCTTCATAATGAACATTATTTATATTAATTGTCTTGTTTGTGATGGCAATATTCGCATAAACTTCGGGAAGGCACTTGCCTGATTCAACATCAAGAGTTGTACGCACCGAAGGGAATGCCTCATCAATAGTATGTCCCAACATGACATTATTCGGTATTCCCGATATATCTTCGGCAGCCTTGTTTGTATTAATAATACGAAGGGTTCTGCCTTCTTTGTCATCTGCTTTTTCCAGATAAAGTACATGGAGTCCAATATGTATGTTATCGAAAATATCACACAGGCGTTTCCGCTCTTCTTCAATATTATTCCGGGAGGTAACATCCGTTACTTTTTCCAATAAGAGAAACAGCGTGGCCATTTTCATCGTACTGTATTTGATTTCTTTGACACACCTTTCTTGTTTCGCCTTTTTTATGGATAATCTGATACTCATAGGCAGACGGTGTGTCACCGTCTGGCAGAAACGGCCATTTTTCGGCAACAAATTCACGCCATTCGGGATGTGCTATTGAATTAATCAGAAGGGGGGAATTATAGAAATCATCAGGAGAATATCCGAAAACATCTATCGCATTCGGACTCATATATTCATAGTGGCCATCTGGTAGGGACATGACAAACCAAACATCGTTATCAGTCTCTATCAGTTTCTGAAACAGGTCATCTTTTCCCTGAGAAGTGCTGCATTCAGTACGGAGCTTTCTATTGATTTCTTTACTACCACTCATACTAAATACCTCGAATAATAATTATTATCACAACTTAACAAATATGGCAATTACTGTACCAAAACACATGAAACAGCAATAATTCAAACAAAAACAGCGTCCTATTGCGGTGGACATTTTTTGTGTAATTTAAGATAAAAGGCATTTTGTCCAAATGAAAGTGGCACATTGTCTATCAGGCGACTATTCTAAGCAGCGGCGTTGGTACGGGTTTCGTAGACTTGATAGTAACACCGGGGGAATTGGACTTTTAGAAAAAATAAAAAAACCTTCGACATCAAGGTTTAAATAGCGGGCGGCATATTATTTGAGACTACAGCATATTATACCCCAAGCATATGCTGACAGATAAGCAAAAATTATTCAACACTAATCAAGTACAGCGAATTTTCATTGCCGTCGATTATTCGCACATTCTCACACATGCATGTATTCTGTATATTCTACACTCGTTCGGATTCATTAATGGGCGGATTTTCAATTCAGCCAGCTAATCAGTTGTTAGCGGACCACCATGCTCGACACACGAATAAGTGCGGAATCCAAGCCTGTTTCACCGATTTAAGTTTTCTCTATTTTTATCCTCTCAGCGCCTCCCGCTGTTCGTCATTGTCTGACAGTTCCAATGCAACATGCAGAAAGAGCTGTTCGCTGGCCTCAAACGCATCGACTATATCGGGATCGAAATGTTTTCCTTTTCCCTCGCCGATGATATCGGCCGCCTTGCTGTGTGAAAACGGCGGTTTATAGACTCTTTTACTGATGAGCGCATCATAAACATCGGCAATGGCCATGAGACGTCCCGGCAGCGGGATATTGACACCGGACGTTCCCTCAGGGTAACCGGTTCCATCCCATTTTTCATGATGGGAATACGCGAGTTCCCGGGCGATTTTAAGGAACGCGAACGCATCACTGCCTGAGGCTTCACTGAAACTTTCCTCCGCACGCAGAATGGCATCGCGGCCGTAGACAGTGTGCTTTTTCATCTCATCGAACTCGTCATTGTCCAGTTTTCCCGGTTTCAGCAGGATTTTATCTGCGACACCGACTTTTCCAATATCATGAAGCGGCGCTGATTTATACAGGTCATCCACCATCTGCTCGTCGAGGAAATCCCGGAATGACGGATGTGCCATGAGTTGTTCGGCAAGGATCTGAACATATCGTTGTGTTCGCATGATATGTCCGCCAGTCTCGTTGTCACGGGTTTCCGCAAGGGATGCAAGGCTTCTGAGTGTGACATCCTGGGTCAGTGCAAGGTCTCTGGTGCGTTCCTTGACCATGTTTTCCAGAACACGATTTTGATCGTAAAGATCCAACTGGGTTTTGACACGGGCTTTTACAATCGCCGGACTCACCGGCTTAGTAATGTAGTCCACAGCTCCAAGCTTGAACCCCTTTGCCTCATCCTCCGTTTCGCCTTTTGCGGTCACAAATATTACAGGAATTTTACGGGAGAAAGCGCTTTCCTTCAAACGGCGGCAGACCTCGTAGCCATCCATGCCAGGCATCATAATGTCGAGGAGGATCAGGTCCGGCGGCTCTTTCGCGGTCACAACTATCTGGAGTGCCTTTTCTCCATTCAGCGCTACTTTCACTTTGTAGTCGTCTTTGAGAATACCGACCAGGACATCTATATTCTCGGGTGTGTCGTCAACGACCAGGACTGTTGACTTGTCATTTGTATTTTTCATGGCTTATCACCGCCTGTAATACTATTTATCCCGCATCTGCACACGTACGGGTTCTTTGATTTTTCTATGTTTCGAGTATCTGCTCATGAGCCTCAAAACATTATCGGTCACTTCGCTGCCCTTCTCTATCAACTTTGTACCGGAGGCAGTTGTAACGTCCTCCAGAAGGACCATTCCCTCTTTAAAATCCTCGATAAACACAGATTTCTCCATTATTTCCGTGCTGTCACCCTGTGTGTCGTCAAGGGCATTCAGGATTTCAGACACATATATCCCACCCCGGTTTTTCATCTCGACCAATGCCGAGCGGGAGCTTTCCCCCATAGTGATCAGCCGGTCATAGTCAATGATGACTTTCAGTATCTGCCCGCCAAGCATGGCGCGATCCCATTCCTCAATCGGGCCTTTCAACTGATGCAGCGTTATGGTTTCCTGCTGCCGGCCGATTATCTGGGCGATAAGTCCGAGACGGGGGATATTTTTGAGGAGCTCTTCACCGACTGTCGGATGGGAGGTATAGAGTTCCTTTTCTCGAACACTCAGCTTGTCATCCGTGGCCACCTTTTCAAGGATTTCGAGGGGAAGGGTCACACAGCCGATCTGAGAAAGAAGCGCTGCCATTTCAAAACGCCAGAGATCGGGAAGTTTGAGCTTGACCGCGATATCATGTGCATAGCGTTTCAGACGCGGCGCCTGACTGAATGCCTGCGGATTGACAAGCGCAAGTATATCCGTCATGAGTTTTACACTTCCCATCAGCGTTTTAGACAGGAGATTCTCGGCCTGCTGCCGTGCACTCTGGAGCTCAATCTGGGTTTTGACACGGGCTTCGACAATCGGAGGGCTCACCGGCTTGGTGATGTAGTCGACCGCACCAAGAGCGAATCCTTTCGTCTCATCCTCGATTTCGCTCATGGCGGTCACGAAGATGACCGGTATATGTTTTGTCCGTGGATCGGCTTTCAGCTGCCTGCAGACCTCATAGCCATCCATATCCGGCATCATGATATCGAGCAGAATAAGAGATGGCGGCGATTTTTGTGTGATTTTCAGGGCTTTCTCGCCGTTGAGTGCGACTTTGATCTTGTAGCTTTCCGAAAGAATACAGTTGAGCACATCGATGTTTTCACTTGTATCGTCGACAATCAGCACGGTATGCCGTTTGTCATCTTGATTCATCTTATACTCCTTTCATGGAAAGCTTGAGGCGTTTTGCAATATCGGTAACGACTTCAAGCGCTTCCTCGAAATCATACTGTCCCATCAGACGCTCGATTTTTTTCATCTGGCTGGCATAATCGCTTCCCACAAGGTGCTTCTTCAGTTCATTCAGCACTTCGAGCGCCTCCGTATCATCATCTTCGAGCAATTCGTATAACTCCATCATGAGCGGAGTAACCGTATCGATATCAATTTCAACGGGCTCGTCCTCTGTCTTCGTTTCATCGGCCGGTACTATTGTCGATATCGAGGCCAGCACATCCTTGAGCGCCGCATCGAATTCTCCCAGCCTCAACTCAAAATCATCAGTGCCCCCATGTTTCAGGTCGGCGTCCAGCGCGATCGCTTTTTCATGCAGCACAGTTGCCGCAATATTGCCGGACACACCCTTAACCGTGTGCGCCTCTCTCTGGGCAGTCTCAATATCCCCGTCATTGACAGCATCCTTTATCGAGGAGGTCGCCGTCTGATAGTTGGTGTGGAACTTCAAAAGGATATCACGATACAGCTTCACATTGCCTGCAACACGTTTTATTCCCTCCTCGACATTGATATAATCGAGCGGCGGGACCTCAACTTTTTCTACAGCCACTTTCGCCGCGTCTGAAGGCCGGACACTGGCATCTTTGTTTTTCGGTGAAGTCCACTTTTCCAGTGTAGAATAAAGTTCTGCCGGATTGATCGGCTTTGTGACATGATCGCTCATGCCCGCCTCAAGGGATTTCTCCCGGTCACCTGCCATGGCATTGGCTGTCATGGCTATTACGGGAAGCTCATTGAATGCGGGGTCTTTCCTGATCGCCCTTGTCGCCGTGTAGCCGTCCATGACAGGCATCTGGACATCCATAAGCACGACATCATACTTACCCTTCTTAACGGCCTCAAGCCCCTCTTTTCCGTTATTCGCGATGGTGACTGAAGTTCCCACCTGCTCCAGAAGTTCTGTAGCGACCTGCTGATTGATCTCATTATCCTCAACAAGCAGAATTTCGAGACCGTTAAGTCTTGAAAGAAGCTCGGCATCTTCATCCAACCGGGCCGAGGATCTCGACGTATTGGCCGCGTCTTTGCCAAAGACCTGCATGATTGTATCGAAAAGAAGTGATGGTGTCACGGGTTTGATAAGAAAACCGTCGAGACCGGCGTCCTTGGCACTTTCCATGACCTCCTGCCTGCCGTAGGCTGTAACCATGATAATGGTCGGCGGTTTCTTGAGATGCCCCAGGTTCTTGATCTTTTTCGATGCCTCGATGCCATTCATTTTCGGCATTTTCCAGTCCATGAGCACCAGATTGTAGGGATTGTCCTCTGATTTTTCGATCTCGGCGATGCCTTCCTCTCCCGAGGCGGCCAGTGTGATATCGTAACTGAACGATTCAAGCATCTTTTTCAGGATATTTCTCGATGAAGAGTTGTCATCGACAACAAGCACCCTGAGATTGGAAACCTCGGCTGCCGGAGTAAATTCTTTCTTCTCGATGGCTTCCGAAATCCCGAACCGGGCGGTAAAATAAAACGTGCTTCCCTTTCCCGGTTCGCTGTCGACCCCTATCTCGCCATCCATCATCTCCACGAGCCGTTTGCTGATAGTCAAACCGAGACCTGTTCCGCCGTATTTGCGGGTTGTCGATGTATCCGCCTGGGAGAATGCCTGAAACAGCTTGCTTTTCTGCTCCGGCGTCATGCCGATACCGGTATCTCTCACCGAAAACTTGATGACAGCCTCATCGGGTGTTTCAGAAATAGGTTCCGCCTTTATTTCAACCTCCCCATCCTCGGTGAATTTGACAGCATTGTTAGCAAGATTTATCAGCACCTGTCCAACTCGAAGCGGATCGCCAACCAGATAGAGCGGCACATCGGGCGAGGTATTGAAAAGGAGTTCGACACCCTTTTCCTGGGTTTTTACCGTTATAAGATTGGCAAGATTGTCGAGCACATCCTCAAGCCGGAAATCGATAGACTCCATGTCGAGCTTTCCGGCCTCTATCTTCGAGAAATCGAGAATGTCGTTGATGATGCCGAGAAGGGAATGTGCCGAGGAGCTTATTTTATTGAGGTAATCATGCTGTTTGGGATCGAGATCGGTTTGTAGCGCAAGATGGGAAAGTCCGATAATTGCATTCATCGGAGTTCGGATTTCATGGCTCATATTGGCAAGGAAATCAGATTTTGCCTTTGTCGCTTCTTCTGCTTTTTCGCGGGCGATCTCCAGCTCAAGCTCGGCATTTTTGATAGTAGTAATATCCCACACAAGACCTGTTGATATTATCGGCGCCCCATCTTCGTCATAATTGTATTTTCCAATCGACATAACATACCGGATGTCATTATCAGGCTTGACAATCCGGAATGTCGCCTCATAATCGCACTTACGAGAACTTAATGTTTCCTCCATGAGTGTCCCTAATGCGATAACATCATCAGGATGGACGAAGGTGAACCATTGCGCAATGTCACCGGTCAATTCTGTATCGTCCAGCCCATAAATACGAATTGTATTTTTGTCTCCTTCAATTCTGTTTTCTTTCGGTAAGAATTTCCATGTTCCCATATTGGCCGAGTTCAGCGCGATATCGAGATTCTCTTTTGCTTCCTGCACCTCCAGCTGGAGAAGACGGCTTTCTGTAATGTCCTGCGTAACACCGTACATGTGCAGCGGATTACCAACTTTGTCACGCTCCTTGACACCGCTGGCATGAATCCAGACGATTTCATCATCGACCGGCCGTTTGAATGGGAAAACGGCATCGAATTTCGGACTCTCGCCCTTGATGGTGTTTTCAAACATTTCAATGACTTCTTTACCTGTTTTTTCATCATAGGCAGTAAGCGCGGAATACATGTCATTGATATGGTAATTATTATCCTCGGTCGGGAACATGCCAAATATGGCTCTCGCCCTTTCGGATTGTTTGAACAAATTGTCCTTTGAAAAATCGATTTCCCAGAATCCTGCCTTTGTCAGATCAAGCGCATTGTCTGAAAGGAAATTGAACTGCCTGATTTCCCGTTCGGCCTTGTCCCGCTCGATAGCAACAGCTATAGCTTTCGCTATCGAAGAGAGTGTTTCTATAGTGTCATTATCGAGAATTGTTTTCGAGAATGTGCCAAGAACACCGATCGTTGTCTCGTCTATAACCATCGGGTAGCCGTAGAAGGAAAGCAGATCATTCTCTTTCGCCCAGTCAACATCGTCGATTGTACCGTTCGCGTAGATATCCTCTATCAGGTTCGGCTGACCGCTTTCAGCAACTTTTCCAACTTTACGTAAACCGAATTCCACACGGCTGTGTTCGCCGTCAAGATTCGTATGGAGACCTGCGCTTGCCTTGAGTGTCAGATGCCTGTCATCCTCATCAACAGTCCATATGCGTGTAAAAACAACATCGATTTTCTTAACCATCGTCTCTGAGCACTTCTGTAGTTTTTCCGGGAGTTCGAGATTCGAAATCAGAATGTCGCCGATCTCAGTACCAAGCTTTGCGTTCTGCTCACGTGTTATCAGTGCATCTTCCGCCGCTTTTTTCTCTGTAATGTCTTCCTTGACCGCAACATATTTAGTTATAGCACCGTCGGTATCCTTGATCGGAGAAATGGAAGCTGTTTCCCAGTAGAGTTCGCCGTTTTTCTTTTTATTACAGAATTCACCCCGCCATGTGTCACCGTTTTTTATAGTATTCCACAAATCAGCAAAAACCTCTGTCGGCTGGACCCTTGCATTCAGGACACTCGGATTGTTACCAAGGGCCTCGTCAAAAGTGTAGCCTGTCGTTTCCGTAAAGAATGGATTCACATACTCAATTGTACCATCCGTATCCGTGATAACAACAGATACCGGGCTTTGTTCGATTGCCTGTGACAGTTTCCGCAATTCATTTTCAGCGTTTTTGCGCTTGGTAATATCCATAATGGATGCTATAACTATAAAACTGTCATCCAGTTCAACAGGGCTCAGGCTGACAAACACGGGAAAAATGGTGCCATCTTTCTTCTGGCCGCGCAGTTCCAGGCTAACATCCTGTTTACGCATTTCAGGATTCTGGAGATAACGGTTCCTGTATGCGACATGCCCTTCCCGGATATTTTCCGGGACAAGGATTTCTATCGGCTGCTGAACAAGTTCTTCTTTATTATAGTTAAAATATTTTGTGACCTGAGAATTGACACGCTCGATAATGCCGTCCTGATTAACGATTACAATCGCCTCGGGGGTATACTCGAAGAGTGCGTTTGCCTTGCTTTCGCTTTCTTTCAGGGCATCTTCCGCCGTTTTCTGCTCAGTTATGTCATGGGTGACAACAATCGCGTGTGACACATCATCAGAATCGGAGAAATAGGGATAATACGAGACCTCACAGTATCGGGGACCTTTCTTTTTAAGGTTGAGCCAAGTATTATAGGTCACAATCTCACCACGGAAACAATCATCGAAATGTTTCCGTATCTCGTTTTCAAAAATGTCCTCTCCCCAGATATCCGCCACCGTTTTGCCGATTATGTCTCCTCGGTTTTTCTGAAGCTCCTCAACCCAGACATCGTTGACCGCCTCGTACTTGTAATCATGACTCACAAGCGTCATGAAATCCTTGACCGAGTTGACAATGAACTCGTATCGTTTCATAATCGCTTCGGCCTGTTTCCTGACCTCGATCTCGTCGTGCATCCTCTTGTTCTGTTTTTCAAGGATGGAAAGGTCGTCCAAACGCTGAAGCCCCTCGGAAAGTAGGGCGGCAAATTCTTTCATGATCGATATATCGCGTTCGGTGAAAGCCGCCGAAACAGAACTGTTAACCGCAAGGGTGCCGTGGGTGAATGGAACATCCAGTATGCAGGGGAAGGGTGCGCTGTACTCGCTCATTATGGTTGGCAGTTCGCTGTAGGGATCATCCTCATGAAGGTCTTTTCTGTAGATGATATCGTCACTGCGCCAGAACTTGAGGATCATTTTAGCCCAGGACGGCTGCTGGTCCGGCTCATACCTGTGATCTATCGATTCGCCGTCCTTGCTGCCGTAGAGCTGCATTTTCAGTGTTTTCGTCTCGAGGTCTATCACATTAACGCTGCAGTTTGCAAACTCGACATCCAGATCGCGAAGCGCGTCACGAATAGCGATATAGAGTTTCTCCGCGTCATTGGAACTTCTCATATTCCAGAGAGTATCGCGAACTTTCGCCATAGTCTGTTTACGCCGTGCTTCATCCTCACGTATGCTGATTTCTTCTTCCAGCTTCGCCGTTCGTTCCCTGACAAGATCCTCGAGATGTATTTTATAGTCATCCAGTTCCTTTTCCGCGTTTCGTTTCCGTATTGTAATACTCAGGCGTTCCGCAATTGCATCAAGAAGGTTCTTTTCTTCAATGAAAAACGGCCCTTTGTCAATCTCCGGCCTTTCTTCGGTGTAATGCACTTCAAGTACACCGCTTGTAATACTGTCGATTATGATATATGAGGTCAGCTTCCATTCGCTTTCCTCAAAATTATCCGTTGCATATTCGCTCTTGTCGTATTTAATCTTCGCACAGGTTATTTCGGGATATTGCCAACCGGGCGGGATCAGTTCAAGAACACCCTTGAAAATATCGTCGAGCGACAGGCTGTCATTTTCTATAAGTTTCGAAACACAGTAAAGGCAATTCAGCTCTTTGACACGTTCTCCCAGCTCATGTTCGTGATTTTTAAGGTCTTCCTCCCTTTCCGCAAGAGTTTCCATCATTTTTTCGAACGTATCGGCGAGCTTGCCGATCTCGTCATCGCTTTTATCCTCGATTCTAATTTTATAGTCATGGTTGTATATCACAGCCTCGGCAAGATCGACAAGCTGATTGACCGGGCGGCTTATGGCTCGCTGGGTGATAAAGGAGGTGAATAACGCTATGAGAAGGCCGACAAGAATGACAGGCACCGTTAAAACAATATATAAGAGCAGGTATTTCCGCATTTTCGTAAAATCATATATGACAGCGACAGCACCCAGGATCCTGTCATCCTGCGTAACATTGTTGATTTTTATGTAGATATTTTTCTGGAAATCGCTGTATTCATCAAAAATGGGGATATCCGAGAGATAGCTTTTGTACTCGTCTCCATAGTGGGCAAAAACATTGCCGTCACTATCATAAATGACAGCCGAGATGACATCTTCCTCTGTAGCGAGAAGCGACAGGAGTTCCTGCGCCTCACCGTCGTCCCGGAAATCCAGTGCAATCTTGCTGTTTTCAGTGATTATATGACTGAGTGTATTGGCTTCGCCCTCAACGTTTTTCCGGCACATTTTCACTTCGCTGATAACGGTGAAAACACCGGAGAAAACCAACACGATCAATGCAAGAAGCATCTGAATGAATATGAGCTTTTTTCTTAAAGGCCAGTTTCTGAAAGATGTCATGGGCTTATGGCTCCTATTCAACCTGGATGGCAATGTTCCGAAGTTTGGCGCTGGATTTCAAGCCTGCCTTTTCTATCACTTTGTTATTCAACTCAAACCGCACTTTTTCATTTTCGAGGACAAAATTGATGGCGCTTCCTTTTTTGGCCATACCGTCCTTGTCAGTGACAATCAAGGTGTTGTTCGGCAGTGTGATTTCCGTGATTTTTTCTATTTCACTGGTTTCAGGGGGGGATACGAACAGGATCTGGCATGGCGGGATTTCATTAATATCCGACAGCTGCAGAAGATCGATTTTTCTGCCGTTCACCTGCCTGTTTTCGGTGATTTTCCTGAGCGGACCGATTATAGGGCTGTCGCCGAGGACAACGGCTTTATACGCCTGACCGTCAGGGATATCCGGCCACTGTATATACTTGAAAAAATTGAACAAGAATACCGCTTTAAGCTTGTATTCACCAGCTGTATCACCGGCTGTGACAAAGCCAAGGGCATTCACGAGCAGAAGGACAACAAACAAAAACAGCGTGATGCGGGGAATACGGTGTGAAAACAGTGTCATTCGTTTTTCCACGGTTTCGGTATTTTAATATCGTATCCCGACTCTGAGCATAACATTTCTTTGCGCCTGCCTGAAACGGGATGGTGTCAGATTTGAGCTGTGATAATATTCTGTGTCGAATATATTGTGTCCAAGCAGCTGAATGTCATACCTCTCCCTGAATGTATAGCCGACTGTCAGATCGACAACATAAGCGCTGCCGATCGTATCATTTCCGGTTGAGAGTATGACCTGTGGATTTTTTCTTTCACCGAGACGACGGCCGTTGCAGGTTGCAACGATGCCGTTCGCAAACTTATATCTTGCGCCGGCGTTAAATGTGTGTATTGCAATTTCGGGCACTCGCGAACCGTCTTCCCAGGCAGAATAATTATAGGTGTAATTGCCGTATAATGAAAGGCTGTTTTTTTTGTATTCGAGTTCAGCCTCAATACCGTCCGTACTCTGATCGCCGCCATTTTCCACAGCGGCTAAACCTGTTGTGAACTTGCCTTCGATCTCGTTATCATATATCGAAACACGTGAAACGAAATTGGATGTTACAGCATAGGAGGCCGCAAGCTCCAATGATCGCATCCGCTCGGGATCAAGACCGGAATTACCGTCGCCATACGTGTAATCCCAGGGACGAGGCGCTCTGAACGCCTCCATGTATAAGGTCTTGACTGTCAGCCTGCTCCTGTTGTAAACAAGTGCGAAACGCGGTGTATTGACATCACCGTAATAACTGCTGCTGTCATAGCGCCAGCCGCCGGTAACTTCAAATCCATAACCGAGTTTCCGCTGCGCCTGGACAAAAAAGCCTTTCAGGTCGTTCGTCAGCTTGTCGGGCTTGTCCGGTTCGGACGGCTCCTTGTCCGGAGACCCGCTGTAGGTTTTTGAAAAACCGCTGGCAAGTCCCTCTTCCTCATATACAAGCCCCGCAATGATTTCGGTCTTTTCATCCGGTTTTGCAGTCAAACGGCTTTCGAGACCGTGCATCTCGTTCGGCCTGTAATAACCGACCTGACCGATGTCGCCGCTGTCATCGTCACGGATATAGCCGACAGTGTCGTCCATAACAGTGGCATTCCTGTAATATAGTACCGATTCGGAGGTCAGGAAGGTGTTGACGGGATATACATATTTGGCATACAGGTTCATGAAACGGATATGCCAGACAGCGTCATGATCGACATAATCGGTATTGCTCGAAACATAATTAGTGCCTCGCGAGGCCTGCTTGTCCTGGAAAAGGACACCCGCGCTGAAATTTTTCATCCTGAACGTGCCGTTGACCGATATATCATCCTCAGATGTATCAAGGTCCTCTGTCCAGTTGTTATCACCTTTTGAACCGGCAAGGTCGGCTTTGTCGCTGGTTTTATACATGCCTGACAGCACAAAACCGGTATCTGTTTCCTTTTTGTAGCGCGAGACATTGAAATCGGCATTAAAAGTGTTGAATCCCCCGGCAAGTATGCTGACACTATTATCAGCTTCGCCACGAGGATCGTAGGTCAGGATATTAATGATACCGGAAAGGGCGTTTGTTCCATAGAGTGATGAGGCAGGGCCGTAAACGATCTCGATGGACTTGACATTGGAAAGATTGTATTGCGCGCCGCCGTAAAATCCGCCGGAGTTCAGCTCATTGACAAGGACACCATCGACCATGACATTGATCGCACTGTTCTGGCTCGGTACGCCGCGCATAAAAGAATAACTGTTGAATCCGACTATGTCCCTGAACTGGAAACCGGGCAGATCGGCGAGGGCATCCTCGAGAGTAAGGTATCCGCGCTCCCTGATCTGTTGCGCGGTGATAATCCTTACCGTGGCGGGAACCTCGCTGATCTTACGTGTTGATTTGGTAGCAGTAACAACCTCAACGTCCATCAACTCCTCAAGGCTCATGTCGAGAAGTGAATCGATTTCTTCCCCAAACACGGAAAATGGTGCAAGTGAATACAGCAACAATATAATAATAGATAATAACAGAGGATTTTTCATATTCTCAAACCTCAACTATGATTATTATCGTTTATTTTCAATCCCTTGACATTATTAGTCCCCGCTTTGCCCACACGGAAAATTTAAGCACCAATTTCAGAAACAGGGTTGACATAGATACATATTTTAATAAACAGAAACAATCGATGCAATGTCAAGAATTTGTATTATAAAAATAGTACAAAATTATGACTATGGTTCGTTCGGAGAAATCAGGCCGCTACTATCGCTGAAAAGTCCTTTCACCGAGTGTGCCGGGTAACCCCTTCTGTTTTTCGAAATATAGCGGTATAATCCTGAAAAAATCCTGAGTAAAACAGTAATGAACTACCCCGCAGCAAGCAACGGGGTATCAACAGGAAAAATAAAGATACCTTAATCGAAGCAAGCTTCGGGGAATTAGACCCAAAGAGATTAAACATCCGGTCGATGTAGGTGGCTACCCGGCTAATCCGTTCGGACTTTACAACATGAGCGGTAATGTATTTGAGTGGTGCACTGACTGGCATGGTGTTTATCCGGACGGCAATGTCGAAAATCCAACTGGTCCAGAAACGGGCTGGGCGCGTATTAAACGAGGTGGCAGTTGGTATAATTATGACATAAACTGCCGTTCTGCTGCTCGTGCACTTGACAATCCCGGTTTCTGGTTTGACAATTTAGGTTTCCGTGTTGTCCGACGGGTGTCTGAAGAGTGAGCAACCCCTCAGGGCCAGAAAACGCTTGCATACCGAAAGCTCTATTACTTTACTTATTTATCAGACACATTGACCGTTATAATTCTATAGACACAATCATATAGCCGCCGAGGCTGTCGATGAAAGCGTTCATACCTCTCCTCCTTTTCTTTTTCCCCACCATCCTCCATGCAGATGACGCTGTAGAGGTTCGCAATTTCGAATACGGCAATTCGATTTACGATGTCTGCATAAGCAACAATAAAATCCTCTGCACCACCGATTACGGTATCATGGCATGGGACAAAAAGACGATGACTCGCGAAACAATCGATCCGGATATAACGTATAATTCTATAATATTGTTAAATATGCCCCGTATTCATGCGAATTCCTCCGGCCAGATCGCAGTTTTGGATAATCTCAGAAAACGGATTGTCTTCTATGACGGCTCGGAATGGCAGCATTTCGATGACGGGATTTTCGGTGTCTGGCAGCACTGCCTGTTTTCTGATTCCTCGGGCCGTTTCTGGACGGGGACCGAACAAAACGGTTTATTTTCCTGGAATGGCGAGGAAACAACCACCTACAGCGCTGACACCGGCCTTCTTGAAGTGCAGGATATCGCGGTTGACAAAAATGGCGTTGTGTGGTTCGGGACACCCCAGGGCATTTATGCTGTTGACGGTTCCGAAGAAAAGCATTATTCAACGGAAGACGGTCTCGTTTCCGGCACGATTATCTCCATCCTCCCTGACAATGGCACACTCTGGATCGGCACGACAAGAGGGATATCCCGTTTCGACGGAGCAACATGGACCAACTATACCCGGCGCGACGGGCTGGTCAACAACAGGGTCAACGATCTGCTCAGGGATCATGAGGGAAATATCTGGGCGGCAACAAACGGCGGTGTGTCAGTGTTCGATGGTGATACATGGGAATCGTATACCGACACACAAGACCTTATGGACAATAGGGTGACCAGCATGGCAGTCGACAGTGACAATCGTGTCTGGCTCTGTTCGAAATACGATGACAAGGGAATGACGGTATTTGAAAACGGTGAGTTTGTCTGGTATACCATCTGGGGCGAGGAAAACAACCTGCCGGTTCATGAAATAACGGCTGTCGCCAATGACGCTGATGGCAACATCTGGATCGGCTGGAATGAGGGAGCTGCATACAGGAAAAATGGTTCGTGGGTGACATACTCTCAGACCGACGGGCTTGCCGGCGAGGCTGTCCGGAGTATTCAACAAGGTGCAAACGGCTCGATATGGTTAGAATTCGAGACTTCCGCCGCCAACGGATATTCCCGCCATAAGGACGGTGCCTGGCAGACATATTTCGATGGCGGGGAATTTGCCAATTCCGTTCTACTCACATTTTGCGAAACTGAAAACGGCGATATCTGGCTTGCCATGGATGACGGCATTTGGTTTATGAACAATGGCACAATTGAAAAAAACGATCTGAACAACCACCTTCTTTCCAATACGGTGTATGATATTGACGAAGCTCCGGACGAGGCATTGTGGCTTGCAACGGATTATGGCCTTGTCCGTTTCGACGGGCACTCGTGGCGGACGTATACAAAAAATGAGGGACTTCGCTCAAATTGCATCGATGCTGTCGAGGCGGCCCCTGACGGTTCCATATGGTGCCTGTCATTCAACTATCTCACACATTTTGATGGAAATGAGTTTGTTTTATTAAGGGAATCGGAAGACTCCCGGGCCGGCCATTTTACTGAAATAGCCGTGGATGACAACGGAACACTCTGGGCGATAAAAGGCTACGACAAACTGAATACAGCAGAAGATGTAAACTGGATGCTGGACTATAATCCCGAAACCATCGGGCTGTACAGTTATAACGGCAGTGAATGGCACTTCCATCGTTTCCCTAAAGACAAGCGTTATCAATACATCTCTCCCAGAAGCCTGGCAGTCGACGACGATGGGATTGTATGGTTGGCGACAGAC
Organism: Candidatus Latescibacterota bacterium; assembly: GCA_963668435.2. GTDB lineage: Bacteria > Latescibacterota > Latescibacteria > Latescibacterales > Latescibacteraceae. Next base: position 624,878 of record CAXXSC010000006.1, on the reverse strand, counting down.
GCAGGTCTCGCACGCTTTGATGGTACATCATGGTCGCTGCACACGGTCAACGGGCCGGTCCACGCATCAATCTATGACATGGCAGTCGATCTCGAAAATGTGAAATGGTTCGCGACTGAGGGCGGTATTTCGAGCTATGACGGCAGTGAATGGTGTCACTACCCTTTACGTTCACAATTATTTGATATAGAGTTTAAAACCAGATTGATTTTCAATCAGGTTTTTGTGGATCCTGTCAGCAATCTCAAATGGTTTGCCGCCGGCAACGGCTCACAACTTTTCAGTTACGATGGTTCGGAATTTACTTTTCACCTGGAAGGTAATACAATAGTCAGTTATGCTGTCGATAAAAATGGTGTTGTCTGGGGAGCCTCGAATGCCGGTGTCATTTCTTATGATGGAGCTCTAAGGAAAGACTATACCACGGAGGATGGCCTCTTTTCTAACTCTTACAGCCAGATATATATCGACAGGAACAATGTAAAATGGCTCGTATCTTACAACGGGGGACTGATCAGTATTCAAGGAGACCAGATACATAACCACATCCCAGAAAATTTCTCATTACCGCAAACATTCGATGTGATTGAAGAAGACTCAACGGGCAGATTATGGCTGATGAAATCCCACGACGGGGTGTATTCATATAACGGAAACGTTTGGAAAAAATACCGTGCGGAAATAAACGGATCCGACACGGAATATCACTCGATGGCAGTGTATCCTGACGATACTGTCTGGATCACTCATAATAACGGGATATCACTGTTTGACGGCGCCGGGTGGAGTGTTTATTCTGAGATATCACGGGATGATTACGAGCAATGGAAACCTGCGCTGACATTTGATACAGCTCATCGTCTCTGGTTGCTTAACTTGTGGAATGTGGGCATATACAACGGCGTTTCATGGAGCAGTATTGACACCTATGACGTGCATTTCGGATCCGCAATATGCCGGCCTGATATGGATGGTTCCGTCTGGCTTTTGGACAACAGGCGTATTATCAACATCAAACCTACCGGCAAATACAGCCCCATGTCCGGAATACATGGCATCCGGGCAGTCGGCGCCTACCCCAATCCGTTCAATGCTGAAACCACCATCGAGTTCGAACTTGACGAGTGGGGTCACGTGGACCTCGGCATTTACAATATTATGGGCCAGAAAATCCGTACCATTCACAATATCCCCCGGCCGGTCGGAAAATCCATAATCGCCTGGGACGGCAGGAACGACAGCGGCGACCGAGTATCCTCCGGCACCTATTTCTACCGGCTTACGATTGGCGGCCGTTCCGCTAACGGCAGGATGATGTTTGTGAAGTGATGTGTGAGAAGCAGTGCCTTGTTAAGTTTTGCCATAGATCATGGCAGGAATTGGCAAGGTCGCCAATCCGACCACCTGCATTCCGTGCCAACCGGACTGTCCAGATATGAAAAAAACCCTTGATATTTAAGGGCAAAAATGGTGGGGATGGGCAAATATGAACTGCCGACATCCTGCTACCGAAGCACAGCAGGGGCGACCACATCAGCCACAAAACACCATAAACACCAATACGACAAACCTATGCTCCCCATATAGCTACAGCCCCATATTGTCGTTTTTGACACACATACCCACACATTGACACAGTCCTGACCGCGCCCAAGGCATAGTGCCCTATATCTGCAGTTGAAACATATACACAGAGAGTGCCAGTATTTGAAATAGTTTTTCATTATAGCTAAAAATAACACAACATACCCGTTCATGACACAGTATAACACGAATAGTTTTTATTGTAATACCATCCTGCTTTATTTATATTTCTTAATAGTCCGTATTTTGGCAATTCATCATTGTAATCTAATTGGAGGAAAACATCATGAGCAGAATGGTATCGCGCCTTACCGCAGGTATGCTCTTTCTCGTTTTCTTGTCGAGCGCAGCTGTCGCGGAGGACGTGAAGACATACGAAATCGAAGAAGTGGTCGTTACGGCCACAAAACAGGAAGCCAAACCTGAAGACGTTCCCCAGCCGGTCACTCTAATCAATCGCAAGGAGATCGAAAACAGCCCAGCCTACAATGTAGGCGAAATGCTTGATTTCGTTCCCGGTGTAAGGATCATCAGCAGCGGAACAGTGGGTGCGTCACAAGGTGTGTCCATGCGCTCCCTAAACGGAGGCCCGGGCTCCAATAAAACGCTCGTGCTTCTGGACGGGCGGCCAATGAATGATGCCTGGTCAGGTAATGTCAATTTCAACTCCCTGCCTCTGGACATGATAGATCATGTCGAGGTCGTTCGTGGTGCCGCATCTGCGCTTTACGGCTCGCAGGCAACTGCCGGCGTCATCAACGTTTTCACAAAACGTCCCGAACCGGGTTTTCACGGCTGGCTGTCTCTTGGACACGAACTGAACGCATCGAAAGATATTACCAATGCATCGGATGATGGCTATGGCCGCGCCGAAATCGCCGCCTCACGATTTGGACTCAACGGCTCATACGGAGGCGAAAAATCCGATCACTTTTTCTCATTCTCGTACCGTAATGCAACCGAGTCTTTCCCGACACCTGAAGAAGATGACTGGGACAACACGGATCTTTTCTACCGTGGCACCTACAAGGCCAGCGAGGATTTAACAACCGGTGTCACGCTGGATATCCATGACGACACCTGGGCAAACCACACCGACTCAACACCTCAGGATGTCGACAGTAAAACCGTAGCGGCAGATGTCTCCGCTATCTGGACACGCGGTATTGGAAAACTGACCGGCCGTCTCTATCTGAACAGGGTTACATCCGAAAACCGTATTTACAGCACTGACATCACAACAGGACAAACCTCCAACCGCTTCGGCCTTCAGGCGGATTACTCCATGCCGATTGGCGACAGCTCCTTCCTGGTCGCGGGTGTGGATGGTTTCTTTGACAACGCCGATGTTGACTATACCAATACGGTTGTTAACATGAAATCCCTCGGTGTCCAGACCATAAATTACGCAGACAGCAGAACAGGCACAGTCAGCCAGGTGGATGCAGACACATTCCAGGGCACCTACGGTTCCAACAGCCAGAAATACGATGAAAGCAATGTGGCGCTTTATGCCCAGTATACCCGCTTGATTACGGATAAATTCAACGCTGTTGCCGGTGGCCGTCTCGATATGCACTCGGAATTCGGCACGGTGTTCAATCCGAAACTCGGTTTGACTTACGAACTGCTTGAAGTCGGGGACATGGTGACCACAGTCAAGGCCAACTACGGCACTGCGTTCCGGGCACCACCAATGGTCGATCTTTTCTCCCAGTCCCTGGGCGGTTATGGCAATTCCGACATGGAGCCGGAAAAAACCAAGAACACGGATATCGGTATTTTTCAACGTTTTGGATCGCTTGGTTCGCTCGAGCTCACATTCTTCCACATGGATGTGACCGATCTCATGATCAACGACAAACTCGGCTCTACCGGCGATGGCTATTACGTCATAATCCCCAATGGGGCGGCCATGGACACCCTGAGCTTCAACCAGCGCAAGAATCTCGGGAACTATTCTCCGAAAGGATTCGAAGCCGGTGTAACACTGCGTCCTCATAAGCAGCTGACATTGTCCGGAACATATTCGTATCTCGATCCCGGCGATTTCACTTTCCAGACCTCGAAAAACCGCTTTAATCTTGGCGCTCTCGGTTTTGTGCCGGTTGGCGAGAACCGTGTCGAAGGTGAGATCACCTACAGGCATACCGGTGACGGATATTTCTTTGATTATGAGACACGCCCTTATGATGCTTTTGCCACCAGCGACGCCCGTCTGTCATTCGCATATCGTGATAAGGGACGTATTTCGCTGTATGTCAAAAACATGTTCGATGAAACCTATAAACTCTGGCACTATGCATGGCAGCCGGGACGCACAGTCCTCATTAGCATCGAAACCAGATACTAAACAGTGGGCTCAGGAGGAAGATGATGAAATACTATATCGTTTGTATCGTAACTCTTTTGCTCGCTGTATCGTGTGCAGCGCCCCCGGATAAAATCAGCGACCCGTTTGGCGCTCAGGTGGCAGAAGGCATGCGTCGTATCAATGCCGCCAAAGGAGATAGCTCGCTTCTTGTCATTACTGACGCATCGTATGTCATGCATGAAGGCCGGACAAGCGAGCCGTGGATCGATATAATCAGCGATGTCACTGGCTGTTCGATGGGCAGCGGCAATCTCCTTATGGTGCATCGCCCGATAACGTATCATTTGTTCGCCGCGCTTTACAATAAAACAACCGGCGCCTGCGTAATGGTTGCGGCCAACGGCTCATCGATCTCGGTGAGTGATACTGTTTCGCTCGACATATCGACCCTGAATGATGAAACTGTCTGGGCGGATATTCAAGCAGCACTAGGCGGATCGGAAGCGTTCTCGATAACCGGTATCGCGAATCAATGGGCGGCAGGTGCGCCTTTCGATTTCCTGAAATGCGCTGAACTGCACAATCACCTGTGCCCGGGAGTAACATCCGGTTATTTCATTGCGAAATTCATTCAGAAGCAATATCCATTGAAAGAAGGGGAGTCCTATACATACATTTCCTGCCCTTCGTGGTGTAAAGATGACGGCATCCAGGTGCTCATGGACCTTACACCCGGCAAGAGAAACATGTATGTAAAAAATCTCTCAAATGAACAGAAAGCGCGTCTCACCAATCCAGCTGTTGCGGGCATTATGCTTATCAACCATGGTGCGGACGCGGGTTCGACCGCCCTTATTCTTTCATTTGACTGGGATGCCGCAACAGAGGCTTCGGGCGCAGGCCCTCTCACAGGTTTAGAGGCAAAAATCACGACATTGACCGGCCTTGTGCCATTTTACGAGATGCCCGAACGGTTCGTCAGTGTTTTGGCACGCAAGGAAATAGACGCGGCGACTGCCTCACAACTCAGTCAGGCAGGGATTAATCCGTATGAGCTGCTGGAATTCGTCAAATGACGAAATAATCCGAGAATGAAGTGCGCGGGGATGTGTTAAAAAGAATACATCCCCGTGTCTTTATAAGAATCAAGAGCTTTCCCGTGGCATTTGCCGCCTGACTGTAGTATCATTATATCATTAATTGAACTTGAAACGGACAGTACTTTAATGCTGAAAAAAAACACCTTTACAACGGTTGAAATCCTGTTCATGGCTTCCATGATCGGATTGGATTTTGCCTATGGCCTTATCGTTGGGCCGCTTCTCAGTGCAACAGGCGTTCTTGAATTCATCCGCCTGGATATGGTCATCCCCATCATGATGATGCTTATCACGCGTTTAGTGGTCGATCGTTTTGGCACACTTATTATTTACGAATTCGTGTGGGTAGTTCTCGCCATACTGGCCCGCCCTTCGAGTTTTGGTCTTCCGGGCTTTTTCAAGCTTTTTCCCGCTCTTGCCTACGGACTTATTCTTGACAGCTGCATGCAGCTTTTCCCCCGACGTGTGTACCCGCGCCTGCTCATTGCAGGAGTTATCGGGGGCGTGGTAAACCTGTTCGCCCTTTTCGGCATCAGAGTGCTGTTCGGGATGCCATGGAGTAACGCGGTCAGGATTGTCATGGGGATCAATATTCTGACAACGATTATCATCAATCTTCTTGCCGTACATCTGACACATCTTGTCTGGAAGGGTGTTTCTCGAACTGGATGGGTCACACGTATCCGCGCGTGGAGAACCTCTTGAAATGATCCAGCTCCAGGATATCAGTATCCGCTTCCCCTGCCGAGATGAGGCACTGCTCGATTCTGTATCGCTTAGCCTCGTTCCGGGAACCGTTACAGGTCTCACCGGCTCCTCGGGAAGCGGGAAAACCATCCTCGGCCTGATCGCTGCCGGTATCATTCCCGACCTTATTTCAGCCGACATGACGGGTTCGGTTGCCTGGGACAGCGAGGATGCTGCCCGGCGCCGTGCCGCCATCGTTTTTCAGGACCCTTCTTTTCAGCTATTTTCCCGGACTGTCCGGGAAGAGTTGCTTTTCGGTCCTTCACGGCTGGGGAAAAGCACAGATGCTCTCAAAAAAGACATCGATGTTGTTGTAGATGGCCTCGGCCTTGAAAACCTGCTCGACAACACTCCCCGTGAACTCTCCATGGGTGAATGCCAGCGCGTCGCAATCGCGGCCGCTCTCCTTCAGTATCCGCGGCTGCTCGTGCTGGACGAGCCCACTCAGTATATGGATCCTTTCAATCTCGACCGAACGATGGCATTCACTGTCAAATGGTGCCGGGAGAACGATGTCTCTGTCCTGCTCATCGAGCACAGCCTGCATTGTCTCACCAATCACGCGGATACTATTTTATCACTCGAAAATGGACAGCTGACATCGTTCGACAGGGCGAAACGGTCATTTCCACGTATTACACTTCCGGCTGAGATGCCCCATACGCCGCATATCGAACTTTCGAATGTCGGCTATGGATACGGACGGGGCAAACCGGTGCTCAGTGATATCGATCTAACGCTCCCAAAGGGCGAGATCACAGCAATCCTCGGGCCTAATGGCAGCGGCAAGACAACCCTCGGTAAAATACTCTGCGGTCTCTACACACCTGATACCGGAAAGATTACTCACCATGACAGTCAGGTAAAGCCCACTGTCTCGTGGTATCGCAATGCCGGTTATGTCATGCAGAATCCCGACCGTCAGCTCTTTGCACCCACAGTCGCCGAGGAATGCTCTTACGGCCCCCGGAATTTCGCTGTCCCAGAGTCGACATACGGCCCGTTCATTACCGATTCACTTGCGGCATTTCACATGGATGGCTATGAGAAGCGTGATCCATTTACGTTGAGTTACGGTGAAAAACGCCGGGTGAATATCATCGGTATCATGGCCTACGATCCCCATGTGCTCATACTTGACGAGCCGACTTGCGCGCTCGACGCCGCCAATCAGGCCATCCTGCTCAGCCAGATCGAGCACATCAATCTCGCGGGAAAAACGGTTGTCATTATTACTCACGACATTGATTTCGCACGTGCCTCCTGCACACGGGCACTGTTTCTTCGAGAAGGACGTATTGTGGCGGACAAATCCATGAACAAGGTGACTGGAGAAGATATTGTTTCACTTTACACCACAGAATAACCTCATCACCCGTTTGCACCCGCTTGTTAAAGTGGCACTGTTAGGCACGACTGCGGTGTTCGCGTTCATGGTTTCGGTTCTATGGGTGCTTGTCGTTTATCTCGCATTTATTGTCGGGGGCATCGCGTTGTTCAGGATACGGCTCGGACGTGCTGTTATACTGGTCAAATTCTTTATCATTGGACTGCCAATGATGCTGGGGCTTTTCGTGTTATCCTATCTGTGGCGGGAACCGACCTATGCCGAGGGGGCGTTGCGTGGACTGACAGAAGGAACGCTCTATGCCTTACGGTTTCTCACGCTCATCCTGGTCAATTTCGTGATCGTGCTTTCGACCGATCCGCGTGAAGTGTACTATGTTTTCCGTTCACTCAGGGTGCCGGACACAATTTCGCAAATCATGGCACATGTCATCAACCTGTTTCCACGACTTGCCCAGGAACTGCAGGCAATCGCTGAAGCACAGACGCTTCGGGGAATGTGCTGGAGAAACCTCTGGCGGCCTTCGAGTTGGCTTCCTCTCGCCTTGCCGGTAGTGCTGGCGACAATGCGCTATTCAGAGCAAATGGCCATTAGCCTCGAACTTCGAGGTGGAATAGATATTCCCGTTGAGGCTAAAAGTCGGCTCGGGATGATTGACTGGATCGTTCTCGCCGTTTGTGTCGCGATCATCACTCTATCGGTTAGTATGTACCGGATGCCGTCGTTTTAATCGAAAGAATTCCTCGGAGTTCACCTCCAGGGTAGTTCATTTACTGAATACCCCGTTTTTTCCACATAATCGTGCCAGTGGTACCTCGCATCATTTCGGTGATCCTGCCGTCATTCACCAGTCCATTCACGATATCGCCGATAATGCCTCTTAGCTGCTCTTCGGACATATCTTCAAGGGCCGAAAAATACTCGTAGTTCGACTGGATGGCCTGCTCCACCGTGGATTCGCGTTCATGGATGATTTCGTTGAAATACACATGGGGGTAATAACCCGAGGCTGCAAGATAATTGAAGACGTAGAATACAGGTGCGTACTGATCACGCATGGGTGCGTTTTTGAGACGTTCCCATACTCGGGCGCGAACATCCCCTGAATCCCGTGTTGCCCATGCCTTGTAATACCAGCCCCTTCGTCCCGCCGACTGCATCTTGAGGAGAGCATCCGGCCCGGTGATTGCGGGGGTCATGCTTGCGATAACAAGATCAAACCGTTGCCGCCACCCCCGTTCATCCAAATCAATTTCATCCCACGCGGCCTGAACCGTATCGACACTGTCGCTGAGAGCAGTGGGCAGATTTTCGGTGAGTCGTTCAAGCATTCCCGGGGAACTGTCCAAAGCGGTAATCCTGCCTCCCTGTTCCGCGAGGGCTATGGCGAGGCGGCCGGTGCCGCAGCCAATATCGAGAACATCCATGCCAGATGAGAATATATCCTCACGTACGAACGAATCCACCAGTGTGTTGAGCGCACGGCGTTCTTCATCACCGAAATGTTCGTCATAGCGTAACGACATCGAGTCCCAGAAAGCGGGATTTTTATAACTGACGTTGATCACTTTGGTATCGCCCGTGATATTTGCACGCCATTGGTCAAGCCAGAATTGAGAAGAACGTATGTCAGTATTCATTTATAACCTCCGATATTTTGCCAAAACAATAGTATTACAAAATACTGGTTTCGTATCACATTCTCAAGCTTTTTCGGTTGCGACTTACATAAACTTTTACTCTGCTGACGGTTCTGTCATAATGGAACGCATCCATTTCACCTAAAGCATTTTCCCAAAAACAGGATATAAAACTCCCGTATTTAAATACGGCTTGGCTCCCTTTATCAACAGGTAAGCACACCATACCGGATGCCGGATTTGTCGAAGAGTTCGAATAAACGAGCGGCCAATACAAGACGTTTCCGGTGGGGCCTCATGCCGTTGAAGTCTTACAGCGGGCAATCGGGGATCGCAGAAGCGGTCATGTCTTCATGAACCCGGCAACAGGCAAAAGATTCTATTCGGTCAGCCAGAGCTTCAGGCGAGCGGTAAGGAAGCTGAATATTAAAGTCAGCGACACCTACCTCCGGTTCCACGATCTGCGGCATGTATTTGCCACTTGGCTTCATCGGGAGGGCGTAAGTCTGGATGTCTTACAAGTGTTGCTAGGTCATCAAAACAGGTCGACTACTGACCGCTACACAACCGTGAATACACTGGGTGCTGGGAAGGTTCTGTCGCTGTTGCCGAAGCTTGAGCCGTGCAGGGAGAAAAACGCTGGCTGACACATATATCCACAACAGGCTGTTTGACCACCTGCATTTCGTGCCAACCTGACCGTCCTAAAACGAAAAAACCCTTGAAATTCAAGGGTTTAAAATGGTGGGCGATACTAGAATTGAACTAGTGACCTCCTGCATGTCAAGCAGGCACTCTAACCATCTGAGCTAATCGCCCACGTCTTTTGTGGAGCCATAAGATACACAATTTGCCATCCCGTTGTCAAGAAAAATTCAACGTATTTATCTTTCTTCGAGACGAAGGCGGGCGGCATCATTTTTTGAGATGGTGAATGTCAGTTTTATGACCGCATCCTCCGCCGTGGTTTCATGCACGATCGCATAGCGGTATATCTCTGCAAGCAGGGCGTTATCCTGAGGTGCGAAACGCATGGTCATGCGCAGACGGTCTTTTGTGGCATGGGCAAGGATCGCTGATTTCAGATCATCGATACCGCAATTATCCGCCGAGGAAACAAACAGTGCCTTGGGATAACGGTTCTTGAGCGCATCGATCAGTGCAGGGTTTTCCAGACGGTCGATCTTGTTGAATACCAGAAGGCTGTCGGTTTCTGCGGCATTGAGCTCGGCGAGCACCATATTGACTGTCTGCTCCTGCTCCTCCCACTCGGAATTGCAGATATCGATAACATGCAGAAGAAGATCCGCCTCACGTACCTCCTCGAGTGTCGATTTGAACGAGGCTATAAGGTCGTGGGGAAGGTTCCTGATGAAACCGACAGTATCGGAGAGAAGGATTTCCGGCGCCTGCTCCAGCTTGATAAGCCGCGTGACAGAATCGAGAGTTTTGAACAGTTTATCCTCAACGGGGACATCGGCCCCCGAAAGGGTGTTGAGCAGCGTTGACTTCCCGGCGTTTGTGTAGCCGACAAGGGCGGTCTTGAAAACATCACGGCGCTTTTTCCTGCCTGTTTCGCGGCGCTTTTCGATTTTTTCAAGAACGGACTCGAGATGGCCGATACGCTGCCTGATGCTGCGTCGGTCGGTTTCGAGCTGTGTCTCGCCGGGTCCACGCATACCGATACCGCCCTGCTGACGGGAAAGGTGTGTCCACTGACGGGTCAGTCGGGGAAGGAGGTATTTGAGCTGGGCAAGCTCGACTTGCGTGCGGGCCTCGCGTGTTTTTGCTCGAAGCGCGAAAATATCGAGGATAAGGCCGGAGCGGTCGAGCACCTTGACATTGAGAAGTTTTTCGAGATTCGAAACCTGTGCGGGGCTGAGATCATTATCGAAAATGACCGTGTTGGCGCCAGTCTCTTCGACCTCGTATTTCAGCTCTTCGGCCTTGCCTTTTCCAAGATAATAGGCGGATTCGATATCGTCGCGCGCTTGGACAAGAACCCCGACCGTTTCAGCGCCGGCTGTGTGCGCAAGGAGGGCCAGCTCATCAAGATGGCTGAAATCATCCTCAAGATCATCTTCACGTATCGCGTAACGCCTGCCGACACCGACAAGTATGGCTTTCTCGTTTTCCGTATTCTGAGTCTCAAACATATGTATTAGATTCTTTCTGTCTTTGCTGAAAATGTTGTGCGGCAATCGGGCTTTCAGTCTATGAAACGCCAGTTGGCGCCCCACACGGCATTACGGCCGAACCATCCAAAGGTGCCGAAAAAGGCCGGATCCTCGTTCGTCAGGTTCTCCATACGGTAAAACAATGTGAGCGTTCCGACCTCGAGCGAAAGTCCAGTATTGAGAAATAACTGGCCCGACTCCGGCTGCGACCATCCGTCCTCCCAGGACAGCAACGTGCCGTCGAAAAACAGTTCGGCGCCGAGAATACCACCGAAATAACTGTCGGACAGGTCCAGACCAAATTCGATTTCCGTTTCCGGATAGGGCCAATTGCCGTTATCACTGTTCTCATCCCGATAACAGGCGTCGAAAAACAGACGGCTCTCGACACGCCCCTGACGGATATATTCACCATCGGCCATGACTCCGCGGAATTCCCGTTTATCCATGATCGCCTCTGTCGGCCATGGAGAATTAACACGTATCGAGGTCAACCGTGTGGAACTTATGCGAAATATCGGTGTATCCGTAGAGCTGGCGAAGAGAGACACCCCATACTGCGCATCTCCCTGCTCGTCTCTGATACCGATCGCCACTATCTCTTCGGTGCCCATGGCAAGATCGGCCGTGTGCGTTGAATCGGTGAACGCAAGCGCCGTATGGAACTCGACACCGGTGTCGGGTATCAGTTCGCTCCGTTCGACAGATGCACAGAGCCGCAATTGTCCGACAGCTTTCGATTTCATCTCTGCCGAAACATTCATCCCGCCACCGTATTTCGAGGAATGAAGGTACCCAGCGCGAAATGTCATTTCGGCAAAGGAAAACGGCAGTGTGATCCATCCGCCGAGATCGCTGCCGCGGCGGTACCAGCTGTGATCATGAATGTGCGATTCGATGGCCTCTATGTCGTGACGGAGGTTCAGACCGAAAGGCAAGGTACCGAGGCTGTCACTGTAATCGATCGCTAATCCGGCGTTATGGTTATCGAGGCTCCGCCTGCTCCCGTCACGGTCATAACGGCTATTCAATGTCTGCCAGTAGAGTGTGGGCGACAGGCTGCCCTTATCACCGACCCTGAAACCTTCGAGAGCAAGCGAAAACAGTATGTTGTCGTTTTTGCGTTCGCCCATGCGTGCAGTGGTTTCAAGATCGGCAAGCCCGTCACGGTCACGGTAAGCACCGGCCCGGAACGCCAGACGTGACTCGTTGGCAAGAAGCCGTGTATAGGTGAGATTGTACGACCGAAACGTGTTCTTTTCGATATCATCAGCGCCGCGGCTGCCCGAGGAGCTGCCCGAAAACACAAGCCCCGACCTGTCCGACAGCGGTTTTTCGTACAGTGCCTGGAACTGGAAACGACGTCGTGTGCCGAGCAGGAATTTCGTTACCGTCCGGGTTTCCTTTTCCGTTTCACTGCGGGTTTTTATCTTAAGCGCGTTGAACGGCCCGGAACTGACAGAGGCGACCCTGTCCGCTGTGATAAGATCGATATCCGGCCCGAATGGCGAGGTACTTAAAAGCGGTACATTGTCAACATACACCCGCATGCCGCCATGCGGAGACTGCGCCCGATACGGGTACGCCCCCATTCCGTGCCCGAAATAGCGAAATACCGGCAAGCCAGGCTCATAACGCAGGCAGTCGGCGGCAGTCCACTCCGGCCCTTCGGCGTAGGACATGCCCGCAAAAGCGACAAGCAGCACAGCCGCGATTATCGTTATGCGTTTTATCATGCTGCAATACATTCTATATGTTCTTTCACTCACAGTCACATAGACTCCTTATCGAGCCGGAAGCAGTGATGCGCGGACTTCCCGCCAGCGTTTCTGCGCCTCGTAATTCTCGTGCGGCCTGAAATTTCGCCTGAGCGGGGCCAGGTCCCCACCGATTATCTCTATCCCGGCAATATCGGCACAACCGAGGCCGCGGTCGTGAAGAATGCGCAGATAGCCGACATCCTCCATCGGATCGAATCCCATGAGATATGCCATGACCGCGTCGCAGGCAACAGGGTCTGTCCCGGCAAGCGCAAGCCCCATATCTACAGCGGTCCCGCTGCTGCCCGGCCCATTGCCCTCCATCGCCTCGAAAGCATCGATTACGGCAATATCCGGCATGAGAGATACTCCCATGCGGGCAAGATTTTCAGACATCGCCGCACACTGCCTTTCGAGGCCGGACCAGCTGCCGTCTGTATTTTTTCTTCCCGGCGCACGGAATTTTTTCACCGTTGAAAAGACCGCACCCGAAAAACTCTTGAACAGGAGCGGATGCCCTTCGACTGAGTTCCAGAGGATCTCTGCCGCTTTCGAAAGCCCGTCACCAAGCTGTATACCGTGCATACGTGGACGGTGCACCCGTCTGAGGCAGCCCATCATGTTTTTGATGGACAGGGTCGTCATGGCGGCATCATGGGTCTTGGCCACCGGAACTGAGATCACTGTATCGGCAATTTCGGAAAGATCGGTGTATTCCACACGCTGACTGCCGCCCGAGGTCGTTATCACCTCGAAAGAACGCGGAAATCTCCCGCGATTGATATCATGAAATGAGACATCATACTTTTCCGGAAGGCTGCCATAGCCGAAATTTTCGATTGCCTGCCCTGTCGATCGCGATCCGCCCTCCGCGATTGTCACAGTCTCAATGCCCATCTCGTTTAAAAGGTCGAGAACCGGTATCACCGCACCGGGCATGGTCGAGGACAAACGATGTGTCGAGGACAGAAAATTGGGTTTGACCAGGACACGTCCCCTGATTTTCGTGGCGAGATCCTCACGTGCAAGCGCCAGCACCGAGGAAACAGCTTCTTCGCGAGATCCTCCCGATGCCAATGCAACACGCGTTTTTTTCGCTGAATTTCTCATCATACAATGATAACACATTCGGAGGAATCTTACAACCGGATTGCTGTTGCAGAAAACGTGCCGAAACAGAATAATCAGAAAGGATGAAAACCGTATTTAGTAGCTCTTAATTGTCACAGAACAAATAATCCCGCCTTTTTATCGACAAAACAGTATAATACAAAAAGGCTATAAACAATCGCGAGCATTTCTGTATAATAACGAGAGGAGGCATTCATGAGCACAGCAGCCAAACATGATGACAACAGCCTCGGTCGCCGCAGTTTCCTGAAAAACAGTGCCGCCGCAGGTGCAGGTTTCGCAGCAGGCATGTCGGTTTCCGAACAGGAAAACACAGCGTATGCCGCGACAAACAACGCGAATGATCACCCATACAATCCCCGTACACATAAGGTGATGCCGACCCGAAACCTGGGAAAAACAGGCTATCAGGTTGGCATCTACAGCCTTGGCGGACAGGCAACACTGGAAAAAGAGGGCACTGAAAAAGAATCTGTCGATATCATCAACCGTGCCATCGATCTCGGTGTCAACTATATCGACACCGCTGCTGCTTATGGACGGGGTATCAGTGAAACGCACATCGGAAAGGTCATAAAACATCGCCGCAACGAGGTCTTTCTGGCAACAAAGACCAATAAGTTCACGTACGACGAGTCCATGAGACTGCTCGATAAAAGCCTGAAACAGCTTCAGACAGACCATCTCGACACATGGCAGCTCCACAACATAAAAACAATGGAACAGCTCGATACGTGTTTTGCGAAAGACGGCGCCCTCAAGGCTCTCGAAAAAGCCCGGGATGAGGGAATTATACGTTTTCTCGGCATAACCGGCCATTATGAGCCGCTGGTTCTGGCGGAGGGCATCAGACGTTATGATTTCGACACCATTCTCATGGCAATCAATGCCGCCGATTCCCACTACCTGAGTTTCAAACGCTACCTGCTGCCCATAGCCCAGAAAAAGAACATGGGTATCATTGCCATGAAACTCGCCTCCCGCGGACGTCTCATCTCCGAATGGTCACCCCCGCCGCTTGAACAGCAGCGCGAATACATGCGGACGCCGAAACCCGGTACGATCAGCATGAAAGACAGCCTTTATTACAATTTTACGCTGCCGGTCAGCACAAGTATCGTCGGCATCGACAATGTTGCCCAGATCGAACAGAATATGAAATGGGCCTCGGAGTTTTCCCCTCTCAACGAGGAACAGATGGCCGAGATCGAGTATAAAACACTGCCGATCGTCAGGCAGAGTCTCTATTTCAGGCGATGGGATATGGGGGTCTGACAGCAGGAATCAGGAGTCAGGAGTCAGGAGTCAGGAGTCAGGAGTCAGGAGTCAATGAAATGAACTGCCCCGGAGAAAACTCCGTGGAATTCTTTTGAATGAACTCTCCCCGACGCAAGCATCGGGGAATTCAAGATTAAACCAAGCACAGCACTGCAATCCTGTCATTCTGAGCAAAACAGTAAACCTCTTTAACTGCAAAAATCAACGACTATCAAGCCAGAAAGCCCGGGTATGATGCCCGGGCTTTCTGTGTACTGCGCCGATGAAAAAGTACTACTTGATCAGGAGCATCCTCCTGGAGATAGAGGTGCTGCCTGTTTCGAGGGTGCAGAAATAGACGCCGCTTGAATGATTGGCGGCATTCCAGACAACCTGGTGGCTGCCGGGAGCCATGAACTGGCCGCTGACCAGCGTGTCGACTTTCTGGCCAAGCGCGTCATAGATGTTCAGTGTGACCATACCGGCCTCGGAGAGAGAGAACGGGATCGTGGTCGTGGGATTGAACGGGTTCGGGAAATTGCCGTTCAGACTGACTGCGGCGGGAACGAAGTTCTCTTCGACAGCGACCGCGTCGCCCTGGCTGTCGACCAGGATGCCGTAGCTATGAAGAGCAGTCCAGCCATATGCCCAGTTGTAGGAGCCGAAAGCGCCTTTGAAGTTGACATTGTCGAAGAAGAGGTCTTCGGGAATTGCGGACATTTCACTGCTGTAGGCAAGACCACCGAGAGCAGGCCTCGGATCGAGCGTGCCATCGGTCGTACGGCTGATATGGGCAAGCTGGGGATCGCCGATAGCGTTGGTGGAGGAAACATAAGGGGTGATCCAGTCAGCGGAAACCATGGAGGCAAAATCATCGCCGACTGCGAAATTGTAGAAGAGATTGTTGGCGAAAATCATGTCACCGGCCTCAAGACGGGCGCGGCAGTCTTCGCCGCTGTCGAGATCCTCGATATCGAATGCGAGATCGGAAACTTCACCGAAAATGGAGTTGTGGTACTCGCCACCGAAGTTGTCGCGGATGTTGAAGAGATTCTTCTGGACGAGAGCGTCTTTACCCTTGCCAATGTATGTCGCATTGTGAATAACGGGATGCGAATAAGGAGTTCCATCCTCGGGCTCGGTGCCGCCATCATGCTCACCAAGCTTGTCGCCCCAGTCCTCTTCCTGAATTGCGAACCAGTACTGACCGTAACCGCGGAATCCCTCGTCGATATCGAAAGACTCGTCTTTGACGAAAGCTGCGATGAGATATTTACAGTTGACTGTGCCGCCAAACCATTCGACACCGTCATCGTTGTTGTTAAAAACTTCGATATGATCGATAGTGGTGCCGCTGCCAACTGCGCCAAGGGTCAGGCCATTGATCTCGTTGCCTTCGCCAATGTCGGTTCCACCGTGACGGATGGAGACATAACGGAAAACACCAGAGTTGTCGGCGTCATCCTCGCCGCCGTATGCGCCGCGAGGCTCGGACTCGGGGATGCCTTCGATGTTGCCAACGCCTGTAGCGGTGTTGATCTGAGCCTTACCAAGAATCAGAACGCCGCCCCAAAGGCCGGAGATACCAAAAAGGCTGCCGTCCAGAGGATCGCTCTCAGCGGTAAAGATAATCGGGTTGGATGCGGTGCCTTCAGCGTAGATCTTGCCGCCGCGGGCAACGACAAGCGCGCTGGCTTCTGCGCCCTGGCCGGGAAGGCCCTTGATAACAGTACCGGCCTCGATGGTCAGGCTTTCGCCGTCCTCAACGAACACAAAGCCGTCGAGGTGGTAAACATTGTCGCTCGTCCAGGTGGTAGCGCCCTCGATATCGGCATCTGTAACCGTGATATCGGCAGCGAAAGCGGAACCCGGAACTGCGAGCATCAATGCAATCAGTAGATAACGAAACATGTTTGCTCCTTTGTTGAAAGTTGAATGATTCATCGTTATAATCAGTTGGCTATTACACTCCATGATTTTTGGTGTCGTTCGCCCTCCTTTTGCTAAATCCATTTACATACTACATCTTATATGAGAGCCCAAGAGAGAATGACCTGCCTGACGAATACTTGGTCACGATATACTCTTTGCCCTTGAATTCCTGAGTACGCTTGTGGTCTGAATCGAGAAGGTTTTTTGCCGATAACTTTAGCGACAGATGTTCGCCAATGCTTTTCGAGATCGAATAGTTAAGCGTATGGCGCGGCTGTTCGTAGACATAGGGTGTTGCACCGATACTGGCATCTGAAAGACGCTCGCCAAACGTATTGTAATAGAGCGTTGATTTGATTCCTCGATCTCTGTTCTCGTAATTCAGGTCGAAATTCACGATATAGGGCGACTGTCCCTGGAACTTACGGGTATCGCTGGCATTCGGATCACTCACCAGCTTGACCTGCATCTCACGATCGGGTATATCCACCTCTGAGGTCACAAAACTGACATTGAATCCACTCTTGAAATGCGCGAGACGGTCGGTGAAAGAGCCAAGGTTCTTCCTGATCTCCAATTCTACACCATGCACACGTGCCTGGTCGACATTCTGGTAACTGATCTCGTTGTTGACATTGAGAATCACACGTTCGATGGGATTGTCGAAAATCTTGGAGAAGACACTGACAGCCATGATCTCTCCAGCCTCGCCGTATCGCTCGAAACGAAGGTCGAAATTATCGATAACCGTCCGTTTCAGGTCGGGATTACCAATGAATGTGTAACCGCCAGCAAAATCCTCGGACGGGAACGGCGCAAGCTCACGGAACGAGGGGCGGGCAAGTGTACGTCCATATGCACCGCGAACCGTGTATTTCTGATTGAGTTCATAGACAAGATTGAGTGAAGGAAGGATGTCGTTGGTCTCGATCTGACCTTTGGCATAGGTCGTATCCGCGCTGACCGTTTCCATGTCGGTGCTCTCGAAACGAAGGCCGGTGATCAGACGGAATTTCTCGAGGAAGAAATAATCGACCATGGCATAGGCTGCACCAATATTCTGATCGGCATCGTAACTCGCACGCTCCTCAGAGGAATCGAGAATATGTGTGCCGAAAATGTAAGGAGCGCCATCAGAGGTAATGCCAACATTGTAATCAGCAAAAACAGAATCGGCAAAAACCGTGTTTTCATCGCCGACATAATTGATTTTCGTGAGTTTGTACTGGAAACGGCGTTCGTGAAAATCGCGGTTTTTCGTGGAGTAGGCCGCACCGAATTTCGCCACGCTTTCTTTTTTGACAACGTCGCCCGTTTCCTTGATCGGCATTTTGAAATCGACACCAAGCTCAACATTGTCCTCATCCATCTCCCTGAAATAGCGGTTGGGCGACTTGTACTGATTTACGTCGAGGGAATAGACACGCACCATCTCGCCGTTGAGCATACGATCTTTGTAATGATAGTTGAAATAGCGCATGTCCGGCTCGTCCTGGCTTGCATTCGCAAGCGTTGCACGCCAGTTAAGGTCACTGTTCCTGAGGCCTTTAAAATGATGTTTGCCGTTAAGCTGGAAAGATTTCAGCGATCGCTCGTTATAATGGATAACACTCGCGTTGTAGTAACGCCCCTCCAAGACATCGATATCCGCCTCGGGGAAAGTACCGGTCAGAATCCGGGCGACATCCTCGCCTGTCTGGTTTATCATAAAATTTGCACCGATTTCATGATCGTCGCTAATCTTGTACGCCGTGTTGAAAAGGCCACCGAGAACGACATCATGCGATGCTTTCGTATCTTTCATCGAAAGCTCTGTATCGAGTTCGTTCTTGGTATCGACATGTCCGGTGAGTTTCAAACGGTTGTATTCGCCGTCATCATAATAGGAATAGCTGTTGTTGTAGGTGAGACTGCCGACAAAACCGAAGGGACGGTCCGCGATATCGACACGATTGCCGAATGTCATGGAATAGCTCTGGTTCATCAGAGAATCGTCATTGTGCGGGAACATCACATTGTTGAACGATTTCGAGTAACTGTTGAGCGCCTCAGCCAGATCGGCGTCGTTACGAGCCTGTGCGTTATCAGGGATAAAGATATTTTCCGAACTCAGGATCGAGGGAATGTCCCTGCTGCCGTCATCATGTCCCAACCAGTCCGAATCGCCGCCGTCATAGGTGAGGAAATCACCCTGGAATGAAGACAGTGTATTGTAGCCAGAGGAGGCCGAAAAACTGAACGATTTTTTGTCAGGGAATGACTTGGTCTTGATATCCACCGAGCCGCCGGTGAAACTTCCGGGCTTGTCGGGGGTGAACGTTTTCTGCGTGACAATGTTATCGAGCAGGCCGGCAGGGAAAATATCCATCTGCACCGTCCGCTTGTACTGACTCGTACTGGGCAGGTCCGCACCATTGAGCTGGACATTCATGTAACGGTCACCAAGGCCGCGTACATAAACTTCTTTGCCCCCAACGACAGTCGCGCCGGTGACCTGTTTCATGGCGGCAGCGGCATCTCCGCTGCCGGTGCTCGATATTGCCTCGGCGCTGACCGCATCGGTCACCGCATCCTCTTCACGACGTTCCTGTATCAACGCCTCATCGGTATTCTTTATCGCACGGGCCTTGACCTTGACCTCTTCCACCTCGATCACATCGGTAGAAATTGTAAAATCGACTTTCGTATCGTTACCGGCTGTAACCACGACATTTTCCTGACGTGATTCAACATAACCGACCATCATCGCGATAACCGTGTGCGTGCCGGCGGGAACATTCAGTATCATATAAGTGCCGTCTATATCGCAGACAGCTCCAAGGCTCGTGCCGTCGATCTTGATGACCGCGCCGATCATATCTTCATTCGTTGCGGTATCGATCACCTTGCCGGAGATGCTGCCGGTTGACGTGTCCTGCGCAAAAAGCGCCGGGGGAAGCGCCATCATGAGCGCCAGAATGAAACAGACTATACCCATTTTCCGTGAAACCATACATAACCCTTTCTTTTGATCTTGCCTTGGGGGCGTTTTTTCGTACTTTGCGACTGTCGTTTTGGGGTTGATCAACAAAGCACGAATAAACTACCTTTTCCGTGTTAGCCTTTCATTACGCTTGCTTGAGAATGCGGCTAATAAACGGTAAAGGAATGGTGACGATATCGTTAGGATTGTGTATAAATTATTATTTTAATATGGCTTGCGAAAGTATTGCAACTGAATGCAGCAACTTGAAAATGGGGATTCGTCAGGAGATTTTTACAGTAGTTCAAACGACGAGCCTTAACAATGTTCAGACGAAATATTTGCTGATCGTTCCGGGCAAAAAAATATCCCGGCACTTATTGAGTACCGGGATATTCCAAGCGTTATATCGCTGTCATGCTATTTCTTTTTCTCTGCCTCGAGACGGGCCTGGTATTCCTTCTCGATCTCGATCTCTTCGAGTGTCTGTTTTATGACATCGATATAATGCTCGGCATAGGCCTTGGTGTCGATATTCTTCGAGGCCGCCTCATAGGCTTTCAGTGCCTCGTCGTAGTTCTCGTTGACACGGTTGTAATCACCGACAGTCACCAGCGCACGGGCGTGCGTGCTGTCCTTGGCGAGAACTTTTTTCGCCGTTGTGTAGGCTTTATCCAGATCGCCCAGCTCTTTGTAGGCGAAAATGATTT
Organism: Candidatus Latescibacterota bacterium; assembly: GCA_963668435.2. Lineage (GTDB taxonomy): Bacteria > Latescibacterota > Latescibacteria > Latescibacterales > Latescibacteraceae. Next base: position 604,216 of record CAXXSC010000006.1, on the reverse strand, counting down.
TTTCAAGGATCTGGACCTTGTCTTTGTCAAGGCTGGCCGCTTTTTCAAGTACGGGAACAGCCTCTTTGTATTTGGAAAGTTTCATTAACATGGTCGCTTTGCCCATAACAAGGTTGTAGTTATCTGGAAAGATCTCGATTCCGGTATTATAGGCTTTAAGCGCCTCATCCGTTTTGCCGGAGTTGGCTAATGCAACGGGAAGAAGCCGGTGGGCTTTTTCGTGCTTTGGATCTTTTTCAAGGACCTGTTTGAAAAGCACCGCGGCGTCAGCATACTTACCGGTTTTGTTCAGCGCCATTCCCTGAGCGAAAAGAGCGTTGATATTGCGCTCGTCGAGCTTGTAGGACTCGGCGAATTTCACCGCCGCGTCACTGTACTTGCCCGATTTGAAAAGCGTGAGACCTACACGGTAAGCATTGCCCGAATCGGCGTTGACCGCCACTTCTTCCTGGCTGAACGCGGCAACAGGCGCCAGCACACTTAAAAAAACCAGTAATACGATGAGTATTTCCAGACTCTTTTTCATTGCTATAACTCCCCCTGCATAGAGGCGCTGATTCTATGTAAAAGAGCAATGCGACACATCGGGCATCGCGCAACTCTTCACTCGCTGTAATTAATCGGTCAAGACAGGATCGTCAGCCTTCGAGCTCGAAAGCAAAACGCATCTGCACCCAGCACTTGACCGGCATGTCGTTCTGCTTCGCCGGTGAGAATTTCGTCTTTTTCGCGGCAGCGATTGCTGCGTTGTGGAGAAGTTCGGGGCCTTTCAGCACAGTGACTTCCTCGACAGCGCCGTTTGTGCCCACCAGCGCCCTGAGAAAGACAGTACCCTGAATGCCCGCCTGCTGTGCCGCCTCGGGATATTCCGGCGCAACCACATCAAGACGTTTCGGCTGCTCCTCGACAGCAAAAAACTCGAAAATTTCCTCCTCGACTGCCTCTTCCTCGATAACTTCCTGGGCCACAATGACCGGTTTGACATCGGTCTCCTCGAAAGCACCCATATCGAGTGTCGTATCCTCGATAGTCACATCGTCCAGCATGACATCATCGCTGACCTCCATCGGCATACCGAGTTTCGGCGCCGGTGCGGAGACTCGCTGTGTCGTTTCCGGTATGTTCTCCATCTGGATGATCACCGGCGGCGCCTTGACCGTCTTTACCACTTTCTCGCGTTTGAAGAAAGGCACTTGCAGCATGACTGCCACGGTGATAACGGTGATAACATTGCTCACCAGAAATATTTTCGGCGATTTTTTATGCAGATCGGCACGCGGATTCTTAAATCCGACTATGGATGATTGTGTAGTCATCGTTCCTGCTTCGCTATGAATGAAACGCGGTTTGCGCTTGCTTTCTTGAGTTCTTCGATAACTCCCGACACCATTCGGTACGGGGTATTCCTGTCCGATTTGACCATAACGACAACCCTGGGGTTCTCCTGAAGCTTCTTGTTGACCACGTTGGCGACATCCTCGAGACCGACATTGAACTCGTCAACCATCATCCGGCCGTCCGAACCGATCCAGACTGTCACCATGTTGCGGCGGCTCTTGATAGCATCGATCTGCGTGGCTTCCGGCAGATCGACAATGAAGCCGCGGTATACAACAAAAGTCGTGGTCACCATGAAAAATATGATCAGGAGAAAGGAAATGTCAGCCATCGGGCCTGTCGGTATTTCCTGTTCGACTCTTGTCTTTTTCCTGAAACGTAATCTTGCCATTTTACTATCCGATCATTCTATGTCCGGTTCGGCGATGGAAATCTTCTCGTTCCCTGCCCGCTTGATTGCATCGACCACATTGACAAAGGACTCATACATGGCGTCGGGATCTGTCTTGATCGAGACAACGAGGTTGGAATTCGCCTCGGTCATTGTCCTGACCCGCTCCTCGAGGGCCTCGATGGAAACCTCGTTCATATCATGCATGATCATGCCCGCAGCGTTGATCCACACTTTCGTGATGTTTCTGCTCGGCACCCGTGTCTGGGAACCGTACTGCGGCAGCGTGAGCCCCAGCCCCTTATCGTTGGAAAACGAAGTGGTCACCAGGAAGAACACGATCAGGAGAAAGGCGATATCGGCCATTGACGAGGTCGGTATCGTGGCTTTCGCGCGTGTTTTCACTTTCATGAGACATCACTCCCTGTTATTTCGCTTCGCTATCGTAACCGAGATCGACCAGTGTATCGACAAAACGGCTTGCGTTCTCTTCCATCGAAACAACAATCTTGTCGATCAGGAAGACACAGAGGTTATATGCGAGCTGGATCGGAATAGCAACCAGAAGACCGCCTGCGGTGGTGATCAGAGCGATCGATATACCTGCGGCAACTACCGAGGGCACCACATCACCCATCGCGGCGATATCACGGAATGCCTTGATCATACCGGCAACAGTACCGAAAAAACCGATCATGGGCGCAATGTTCGCGATCGTAGCCAGCCAGACAAGGCCGCTCTCGAGGAACGCCATCTCGATGGAACCGGCGCTCTCAAGTGCTTTTTCCACATGGTCGATACCCTTGTGGACACGGGCAAGACCGGCGTGAACGATCGTGGCAACCGGGCCGGATGTGTTTCGGCAAAGCTCAGCCGCAGCCTCGAGACCACCGTTCTCTTTGTCCTGAAGAATGGTATATATCTTGCCATACAGGCGTTTTGTGCTGATCATGGCCAGAAGGATGACTGTCAGGCGCCAGATGGTGATTGCGACACCGGCGCAGAACAGCCCGACAAGCGTCCACATGATCATCGGACCGCCGTCGTTAATATAGGTCATGAAATTTTCCGCGTTCATTCGTTTCCTCCGTTACAGGAAAATGTATGTTTAATTATTTTTACCGCGATTGAAGAACTCGCGTTCAGTCTTTTCTTCTTCGGTTTCGGGCTTTTCGATCTGCCAGATCAGACGTTGTGCGTTTGCTTTCCAGCGATCATCGTTGAGCGCCAGCTTGAACTCTGACAACGCCTTGTCCTGCTGACCGAGCGCCCTGTAGTTTTCTCCCATAAGAATATGAAAACGGCCGTCCCCGGGAGCGAGCCTGAGCCCTTTTTCAACATAGGTGATACCTTCTTCAGTGAGCCCTTCCGGAAAAAATGATTCACAGAGCTCGCCAAGCACCTCGACATTTTCAGGATCGATCTTGTGGTGACGTTTCAACGCCCAGATGAGATTCTCACGGTCAGAGAGTGCACGGTAAATATCCTCTGCGGTAATAACAATCTCGAGATTCTCCGGCTGAAGTTCTGCAAGGCGGCGGAAATGAGGGATCGCTTTCTCGCGGTCTTCCATGAGCAATCCTGTCTTTCCCGCGACTTCCAGCGCCTTGATATCATCTGTCTTTTTCTTCAGCGCAAGCAGTGAATACATGTGCGCCGAGCTGAAATCCTCTTTTTCAAATGCGAAACGTGCGGCCCGCATCAGGTTTTCGTAAGTGTCCTCGCCGTTCTCGATCAGGTTCCTAAGATCTGCATATGCGCCGTCGTTGTCGCCGAGGAATTCACGGATATTCGCCATCGAGGCAAGAAGCTTGCTGTTCTCCGGATTCAGCTTGTACATCAACGCATAATTATCAAGCGTGGCCTCGTAATCCTTCGCCTCGTAATGAAGCGCCGCAAGACGGGCCGCGGCATTGTAATAGTCCGGTTTCAGTTCGAGAGCCCGCTCAAACGCCTCGATCGCCCGCTCCTTCTCTCCCATTCCTGCCAGAAGGTCGCCATAGACATAGTGGACCTGGTAAAGGCTGTCATAATAGGAGATGGACTTTTCGAGCTGACGGCGCGCCTCATCGGCATTGCCCGCTTTCTTCTGCTGAACGCCGAAACTGTAATGCTTTTTTGCCGAACTTACCGCATTGCTATCCGCGGCAAACGACTGAACACCGAAAATCACGGCCAGCGTCATCAACACCGTAAATGTAATAATGATACGTTTCATGGTCCTGCCTTTTCTTTCGCCATTTTCTGGAAGTCGTTGGGGGTATTTCAACATAGCGGCATAAAAATACCACCTCTATGTTAGCATTCTGTAAAATCTGTATATGAAATACGTGAGCGGCAGCCAACAGTACCTGCACGCTGATTTTACGTTTCCCCAACACAAAAAAAAACCATGTCACACAGTGTTGATGAACCCTGTTATACTGCGACCTCCTTTCTTCGAGTTGATGTAATATGTGGTAAAACATATAATGTGACAACAGTTTTTCGGCAGGAGCCGGAGCGGAGTCCGGGCCCCGGCTCCTGCCTGACAGTGCCGACATCGGCACGGTTTCATCTATCTGAGTCTAATCCCCGGAACGTGCTCCGGGGCAGTTCATTCATTACAGGCCTATTTCGATACCAGCGTAGTACATTCTCGGATTTGCCGGGCCGTAAACATAACCGGCGTCGCGGTCGGCACCCTTGTCGAAATCATCCTGGTAGGCGTTCGTGATGTTCTTGACACCCAGTTTCAGCTTCGTGCAGTTACGGCCGTGGTTACGATGGAAAAGCTCGTAGGTCAGGCCGAGATCGAGCACTGTGAAGGCATCTGTCGTTTCGAGCTTGTCAGTTGCGATATACCCGGCATAATGGGGCGCTTTCATTTCGCCGGTGTAATTGATACCGGCGAAGACTGACAGGCGATCCATCGGATTGTAATAGGCCGACAGGCTGCCGTACTGCTCAGGCGTGCGGAACAGACGAGTGCTGCCGAAATCGGGTTCGGGAGAATCGAGCTCCTCGGTCTGAAGTGTCAGGCTGCCCTGGAGCTCCAAATTTTTGAGAGCCTGGACACCAGCCTGGAGCTCGACACCCGAAACAGTGAGTCCGTCGCCGTTCCTGCGCACAAATTCATATGCGGCAGTCGTGGGATCATCAGCCTCGATGATCTGGAACTGATCGTCAAGGATGATGTGGAAACCGGTGACACCGAACTGCATGAAACGCTCGGCGACAAATCCCATGTAATCGATAGTACCCGAGAAGCTCAGACTGTTTTCCTCTGTCAGATCATCCGCGTTCTCGATAACCTGACCCTCGCCGTTAACCTGCGTGATATGAAGGTCCTCGTCGAACACCTGCGGCGGCTTGAAACCGGTGGACACGTTGGCGCGGAGTTTCCACTCGTCCGTGAGCTTGATAAGTCCCGACAGGCGCGGACTTATGACAGGATCATCCAGCAGGGAATGTTTGTCCATGCGGACACCCGCGACAATTGTATAGCGATCGAGGAAACTGATATCATCCTGAAGGAACAGGCCGAAATCGTTATAGTCGTCATCGATGACACGGTTGTATGAAAGCGCCTTGTCGACCAGTTCTTCCGCTGTATATGAGACGCCGCCGGTCAGGTTGTGGTTTAAAATACTGTAATGTGCCATTGACGACAGGTAATGCACCGGGTTGTCCGTGCTGCCGTATGCGTTCGGATCCTGCCCCGCGCCGTAATATGTTTCGCGCTCGCTGAGAGCGAACGAGTAACCGGCCTCATAGGAGAATTTGCTGTCCACGATCTGTGAGTATTTCACATTGCCGCCCCAGCGGTAGGTCTCAGCCGCCTCTGTGATATCGGTGAGATGGTAGGGCTGATCCAGCATGTTTCCGCCGCGCCGGGTTTCATGGATACGGTGCAGATTACCGGTGACCTCGCTATTGTTCGAGACTTTATAGAACATGTTCATACCAATTGTCTCGCCATCGAGCTTGCCGATCTCGGTGTAACCGTCGTCATCGTCATCGTAGCTATTGTTGCTGCGGGCGTTACCGAAAATGAACATACCGTACTTGTTGTCGTCGGTGACCATCTCGCTGTAAAATCCCGTCTCGGAACGAACGTGGCTGCCGGCCGTTTTGTAATTAAAGCTGACAGCGCTGGTGTTCATCGAGGGACGGCGCAGGCGGATATTGACCACACCGCCGATGGCATTGGCGCCATAGAGGGCCGAACCACCGCCCTTGACAACTTCGAGCGTGTCGATCATCTGCTCGGGGAACTGCTGAAGCCCGTAGACACCCGCCATGGTTGAAACGACCGGATCACCGTTGATCAGAATCTGGCTGTAACCGCCTTCGAGACCGAGCATGCGAAGCTGTGTAAAACTGCAGTTCTGACAATTATTTTCAACTCTGAGGCCAGGCGTGTACTGGAGAACACCGAACAGGTCGGCCTCTTCAACAGCCTCGATCTGCTTTTTCGGGACCACCTCGGTCTTGACCGGCGCATCTTCATAGAGATACTTGGTCTGAGTGCCGGTGATAACCACCTCACCCACGTTGAACATGCTCACCTCGAGCCTGGCATGGACAACACCGCCGCTTGACTCGATCTCGACTTTTTTGTAGCCGGGCATTTCAAAAATGAGAATGAAATCTTCATGAGGCACATCGGCAAGTTTCCACGCGCCCTTTTCATCAGTCATCACGCCGATGGTGGTACCTTTCACATATACCGCGGCACCGTAAATCGGCTCGCCGCTCTCCTTGTCAGTGACCGTGCCGGACACTTCTTTTGCTATCGCCACGCCTGAAAATAACAGGCATCCCAGTAATGAAAAAATGATGGTGTTACGCATGAAACCCTCCTGTACTCCGGATAATGTAGTGAGGGCAGCTCTATCAATTCATTTTGACGGTGAGCATATCAGCGCCTGAGCACGATCATGGAAGTTCGACATATCTTCCTGATAAGCCGTCACCTCCGATACAGTGTCAGAACACTTGAATAAGACACTCATGCTAAAAAGAGAATTAGTAGATATACCCTTGATTATTAACGATTCAAGCTCCGGAAAGGCATGGAGGTCCCCGCACCGTCATTTTCGCAAAGGCCGCACCCCTTGGTGGCAGCGGCACACTGCTCTCGAAAATATCGAGCACAACGGCTGGTCCCGGCGCAAATGAAAGAGAGTCGATGCCGGGGATAAACTCTATGGACGCATAGCTTGCACAGAGCGGACATACGATGATATCGCAGGGACTCTCATCGAGATGACCGGCGCTGTAATCATACGCGGCATAAAATATTGCCAGTATGGCAAGCGTCAACGCAAGAAAGCGTAAAGGGCGCATTCCCTGTTCCGGTTTGATCTGTCTGATTCAAAATGTGTATCGCGCGGGAAATGATTAAGAGGCTTCCCGGGCGTCGGAGTTGTAGCGCAGAACTACACTGCCGACGGAGGAGCCCTGTTGGGAATGACCGCGGTAAGGATCAGCGAGGTAAGACGTGTGGTATTCTCACGGAGATATAGGGCTATGACCGGTACGAGACCGATGAGGATAAGAATGTAGAGCAGCACAATGCCGGTTTTGACACTCTTGAATGAATCGCAGATAGGGCAATAGACCATGTTGACAATATCATCGACCGAGTGGCCGCTGGTATAGTCGAGCGAAATGACAGTCAGCGCAAGAAGCGCCAATATAAAAATGAGAATTTTCTTCACAGCTTATTGCTCCCAACCTGTTTTTTATTCACAGATAATATACAGCAGCACATTGTTAGGCGCAACTAATATTTTTCCGGAAGATCCGTTCTCATTATTTAAAACGCCTCATTGCCTTGAGATCGGGTGCCTTTCGGCCGTTGAAAAATCCGCATGCTCTCTGGTAACGGACATCATCGTACCAGAGACGGTAAAACTCAGGATTCCGGCGGGTGCGTTTCAGCAGTGCGAACGGATTTTTCCGGAAATCCATCACCGGCCCGATAATATCGGCAGGGTCGCGGAAACACTCCCATTCGCAGAGACGGCAGCTGTGTTCCTCCCTTGACCGGGAGGCCACATCGAGGTTCGGGAACGGCCCCAGGTTCTCTGCACCGAGAAAACCGCATGGGTAGGTATCGGCGCTTTCGGCGTCGATAAAATAGAAACTCTTGCCGCCGGGGCAGGGATAGCCGATATGAATGCCATCCTCGTGGTAGCGTTCGAGCGCATGAAGGCTTGCGCGGGGTGTGAAAATCCTGATCTGCGGCCGGAATTCCGGGATTGCCTCCGACATTGCGCCGAAAAGGTCGGCCTTTTCTTTCGCCGTGAAACTGACAATATCATCGGGACTCGAGGCGCCATAGACCGATTCGAGTGAATCACTGCTTTCATCGACGCTCATCGGATAGCAGGCGTTGGCGGTTGTGAACCCCATATCGATCACCCGCCTGAAAAAGAGCCGGAACGATTCGCGGAAATAAGTACGAAATTCTTCACGGTCCCGTGAATACTTGGCATGCTCAGCCCAGTCGCCGCCGATATTGCGGTTGATACCGAGATTGGCGGCCGGATAGATACCATAGCCGTGGAAAATCGGCAGGGCCTTTTCGATGCCTGCAATGACACCGGGCAGGCCGCGCATGCTCTCGTGAACAGCGGGCACCGCGGAATCGATACTGATCCAGAATGTGTAGAGTTTCGTTCCGGCAAGGGAGGCTGCCAGTTCGTGAATCGATTTCTCCCAGCCTTCTTTTTCGCTGCCTGTGAACATAAAACCGTTTGTACCGGTGCGGATGCATTCGATTCCGGCATTTCCGGCATGGCGAATCAGCGATATGAGATCGTCGCGGTAAAGGAACGGCTCGCCGCCGGTGAATGAAAGCGCATACATATTCTTTTCCGCTGCAGCGTCGATAATGCCTTTCATCGTGTCCAGCGGGATTTTCGAGCGTTTGAACCGTTCGGTCACCCTCAGGCCACACTGCGGGCAGGTGGCGTTACAGGCATTGGAAAACTGTATGACAAGCTGTCCGGGCACCGTTTTGTGCAGCACGGCTTTCAATATACCGCCGACTGCGGCACGGGAAAATTTCATGAAATATCCTGTTTTTCCAAGGGGGGGGATAATCAGCCGACCGTAGTAAGCTCGTCGAGAAGCACATCCCAGTTGGCGTTCTCGAGCACATGACGGCGTGAATTGGTCTTGAGAGTTTTGAATGCGCCGGGATCCTGTTTCTTGAGCTCGATCAACTCCGTGATCTTCTTCATCCAGGCCTCTTTGTCAGTATCGCCGAGGACAAATCCGGTCTCATTCTCGACCACGAGCTCTTTCGGGCCGCCCTTGTCAGTGACAATCGCGGGCAGGCCGCAGGACTGCGCCTCCATCACTACCATGCCATAGGTGTCGGTGGTGCTCGGAAAAACGAATAGGTCGGCGGCGGAATAGAGCCTCGGCAGGCTGTCGTGCCTGAGAGCCCCGGTAAATACAAGACGATTGTTGCCGGCGGAAACGGCTTTCAGGCTCGCCATATCCGGGCCGTCACCTGCGATCAGAAGGTTGAGCTCGGGATACTCCACAGCGAGTGAATTATAGACATCGATGAGGAATTCGAGATTCTTGTCACGGGAAATCCTCCCGGCATACAAGAGGGTGAATCCGCCTTTTATGCCGCAGAGCTTGCCGAGATAGCTGCCGTTGCCTCCCGCGGGTGAGAAAAGCGCTGTATCGATACCACGGCGGAACACACTCATTTTTTCACGATCATAGCTCCGCCTGTCAAGGATATCTATATACTCTTTTGTCGGCACCCTGATTTCATCGAGCATCGAATAGAACCAGCGGATGTATGATTCAATAAGGTTCTCGATCGTGGAATCGTCGAAAAGGTCGCGTGCCTGAAGAGTGAAATCCGTGTGATAGACACCTATGCTCTTCGCGTTCATGACCTTGCTCATGAGCATGCCGAAAAGGCCCACAGGGCCGGGTGTCGATATATAGATCATGTCCGGCTCGTACTCGTCCAGCATCTTGAGGCCGGTCATCAGCGAGGGAAAATGCACGGTCAGGTTCTCGTATCTCGGCAGTTCAGAGGTGTAGAAATGCGGGATATTGACCACATTGGGCGGAAGATCGTCGGTCATCTCATCCTCGGGTATCGAGGTAACAATGGTGACATCCCTGTCCTTGACAGAGGAGAGCCAGCCAATCTTTTTGATGATCATCGAGACGCCGTTGAGATCGGTGATCGTATCGGTGAACCAGAGGATTTTCCCGTTTCCGGAGCTTCCGTTGATGCCGAAACTGTTTTTGAGATCGCGAATGAGTGTCCTGCTGTTGGAAAAATGTTTCTGTGTGGAGAAAAACGGTATGGTGAGAAACACCCCGGGCAGGGACGACGACACGTTTTTCAAAAGCCCGAAAATATCGCCGTGCTCCAGACTTTTCGTGAACGAGCCCATGAGCTGCTTGAAAAACTCGTCGCAGATGATTGACAGTTTATCATAAAAACTGTCCAGCTTGTCCTCGGTGGAGGCGTGACCGTTATTGGTGACATGCGTGAACAGGTCCCAGTAGAGATCCTCGAAAACGGATTTCGATCCCTCGCGGCGCTTCAGCGTTGAATAGGTTTTTATCTTGAGTTTGCTTTTGAGATCGAGTGAATCGCTGCTGAAAAGTTTTTCGGTCAGCTGGCTGGCGAACGACTTGGAGAACGTGCTGCTCTTTTTCCGTGAAAACTCATAGGCTATTTTATAAATAGCGAACGCCAGCGACTGATAATTGCTGTAACGGCCGTTTGCCATCGAATGGCGGCTTTTCAGGTTGTCAACAAAGACCTCGACCGAATTGCCCTGCGCTTTCGTGAATGCCTTACCGATAAACAGCCCGGAATGATCATCTGAACCGCCGGTGAATCCCTTGATCCAGGGAGTATCGCTGAACGGCTCGATCCTGTGTTTTTCGATAAGGCTGTCGGTGGTCTCTTTCGTGAGGTTCTTGAGCACATCGGCAAGCGGCTGGTTGTTCATCCTGCTCCTGCTGCCGTTCATTATCTCGAAGGTATCGAACAGCAGGATGAGCTTTTCCACATGATCGACTGTCAGCCTGTTATTGACCGAATAGATGCCGTGGGCGACCGAGCAGGCAAGTTTCTCTTTTCTGATAAAATCGCGAAGCTGGTAAATATCGCTTCTCAGGGCCTGGATCGAGTCGAACTGCTCTTTCGTAATATTATAGACAAGGATATGCACCTTGCAGTTGTCCTCGGGGAAATAGGCGGTTGCCTCCACGCTGACAAAACAGTCCTTCGGATGCTTTTTCACCAGTTCCAGCGCACCGTCGATAGTGTTGTGATCGGTAATGGTGACAAAAGTCATGCCATTCTTCCTGGCGATATTGTAGATATCCTCCGGCTCGGTATAGGATTCACTGGCGCCTATGCGCTGCAGAAACCATTCGGAGGGATGGTTCGAGTACTTTGAATGCACATGCAGGTCGGCGTTTGCCATATTGCCCTCGTTTATTCTGCAACCTCGAGCCGGTAACCGATACCGTAGACAGAGCGTATGCTCACGCTCCCGGTCCCGAGCTTTTTGCGGAGACGGGTTATGTGAAAGTCGATGGTGCGGTCTTTAATGGTATACCCGCAGCCTTTTCTGGATTTCAGCATCTCGATTATCTGGCTGCGCCTGAAAGCTGTCCCGGGATGCCTGATCAAAAGCGACAGGATATTGAACTCGGTCAGCGTGAGGTCGACCAGGCGGCTGTCGACCCTGACCGCATGTGAGTGCTCGTCGAGCTGGAGGTTTTCCACCGAATAGGCGCCGATACCGGGAGCACTGCCGGAGTGTAGCAGCGTTTCCTCGATCTTGGCGGACAATTCTCCGGCGGTCAGGGGCTTTATAAGGAAATCGTCCGCACCGGCGCGAAGGCCTGTTGTGATATCCTCCTCGCGGTCACTCCCGAACACTAGATAGATCGGAATATGCGCGGTTGTCTCGTCGTTTTTCAATATGAGACAGACATCGACACCGTCGAGACCGGGCAGATCCGTGTCGATGCAGACAAACTCGAACGGCGTCAGTCTCGCGACACCGATCGCCTGTTTTCCGGTCCTCGAAATTGTGACTTCGGCACCATATTTCTTCAGCGTTGCCACGAATATTTCAGCAATATCTTTATCGTCGCTGGCAAGCAGCACCCTTTTATCGTTCATTTTCTTTTAACCCCACGCTTGAAAATCGCTGAAAAATAGCCGTTCAATGTTAACGGAATATTGCGCCAAAGTTAGATTATTGATGAAATCATGTGAAATTGGGCGGGGGTGATAGAAAAACAGTTGAAAGTTCAAGGAAAAAGAATAAAAGACAGAAACAATCAACGCAAAGGCGCGGAGAAAAAATGGGGCAAGATTGAAAGATTAAGGATCAAGTGAAAAGATAAAGTATCTTCCGATGCTGATCTCACAGGCCGGCGTTCAGTCACGCAAGGCTGAGCAGCGGCTCGGCATGCACATCAATATCAGAAATAAAAAGCATCCGCCGATGCCTGATTCCTCTCACTCAGAAGAGAAACCAGCTGAAAGCTGGAGGGGGGAGCTTTTGAAGAAGCAGCATTGGGGATTAAATCCATAGTGCCCTCGGCACCTTCCCACACCAGTCTCCCACAGCAAATCCACGATTGATACCTTGACTTGCACGAACCGCTTCTGTTACATTACAGTCTATTGAGAAAAACGGGCACAAAACGCCTGTCAGGGAGTTGAATATGGCACGGTCGATTCACGGAATTGCGAGCTTTTTTCTCATCATGGCATTCGTTTTCACCGGCATGGCAGCCTCGTTTCTCGTTTCATCCGCGGCGGGATTCGTGTATCTCGTTTCGAGTATCATCGCGCCGACCGCGGTCATTGTTTTCTATTGCGCGAAATGTCCGGGCAAAAAACGCTGCATCCATGTCGTTCCCGGCTTTCTCGCCTGCGGCATCGACAAAAATGCGACGCCGTACACGGCATTCGAATACGCGGTCACGGGCCTTGCATTCGCCGCGCTTGTAGTGATCCCACAGCGTGCGTTGATAGCAAACAGGCCGCTTTTCTTCCTGTTCTGGATCTTTGCGTGCGCCACGGTGCTTGATTTGTATTTCATTGTCTGCCGCAGCTGTTTCAATGTTTTCTGCCCCATGAAAAAAATATGCGCCAACAGTCACTCGTAACACATACGGGAGTAGTATATGAACAAGACCAAAAACATGATTTTCGCCGGAATTCTCGCAGCCGCGGTGTTCGCCTCCTGCACCTCTGACACACCCGACAATTCAGCACAGAAAGCGGCTGAAAAAGCGGCCGGCATCTCCGCGATCGTCCCCGCGGGCGCCAAACTCGAAAAAATCGCCGTCGACTACAAGTTCGACACCGCGGGCCTTCCCTGCTGGTACAATGGCGATCTCTATTTCACCAACAACATTTTCGATCCCCGCGAGAACAGCAAGACCATGAAACTCGCCGCCGACGGTACACTCACGGTGGTCCGTCCGGACAACGGTGTCACCACCTGCTCCTATCTCACCGGGAACGGCACGTTCTACTGCTGCGAAATGGTCGGCCACCGTATCACCGAGATGGCACCCGACGGCTCGATTGTCAGGACAGTAGTCGGCGCATACAAGGGTGTCAGGCTCGACGGCCCCAATGACATGACTTTGGACAAAAAAGGCGGATTCTATTTCACCGACTCCCATTTTTCGCCCGGCGAGGAGCTCATGCAGGATGTGCCCTGTGTCTATTATGTCGCGCCCGGCGGTGCAATCACCCGCGTGATCGACGATATCACGTTCCCCAACGGTCTTGAGCTTTCCCCTGACGAAAAGACCCTTTATGTGGTCAACACCAAGGACGAGGTCGACAAGGGCCGCACTATCTGGGCCTATGATGTCAACTCCGACGGCACATTATCCGGCAAGCGCGCTTTCGCCGAGCTCGAGCTCAGCGCTGAGAATGAAAGCAAGGCTGACGGCGTCTCCGGTGCGGACGGCACTGCGGTCGATATCGAGGGCAACCTTTATGTCGCCACCACACAGGGCCTCGGCATCCAGGTTTTCGACATGAACGGCGCACATATCGGCAATATCGACTGCCCGGTCCCCTGCAACAACCTCAGTTTCGGCGGCCCCGGCATGAAAACGCTCTACGTTTCTGCGCTCGACGGCGTTTACTCGATGCCGGTTAAAATTGCCGGTAAGGTACAAGGCAAATAGCGGCCTCCTTTGAAAAACACATACAGATACAAAAAGGCTCCCACTCGGGAGCCTTTTTAATATCTTTTTCGTGATAAGCTGTCTATCTTTTGCAACAAAACACCTTCCGAGTCTCTTCTCACAGCAGTATCGACTCGACTTTCACCAGCTTGTCATCGAGAAGGTTTATAACCTCGGGAGAAACCGGTTTATTGGTGGTATCCATGAAAAGGCGTATGACAGGCCGGGCCATGTCCTCGCGGTTGACCTCGGTGACCACACCGATCTTATTCTTGTGTTTCCCAATCGTGATCCTGACAGTGCTGCCCTCAGGATAAACCGGCGTAATCTTCAGGAAAGCCCGAAGCACGTCCTTGTTGAAATGCGTGCCGCCAAGTTTGCTCATCATGGTTATCACTTTCTCGCGGGGGAATGCCTTGCGGTAAGGTGTGTCCGAAGAAAGCGAATCATAAACATCGGCAATGGAGGCTATGCTCGCATACAGGTGGATACTTCGCGGCTCATCCGAGATCAAGGTACTGTTGTTACCGGTCAGGCCGCGGGGATAGCCTGTACCATCCTGCTTTTCGTGATGCTGGAATGCCACATGCGAGGGCAGAACCCCGATCGAGTTGATGTTTTTCAAAAGTTCATAGCCTATAACCGGATGTTCCTTGATGATTGCAAATTCCTCTTTCGTGAGCTTGCCGCTTTTCTGAAGCACCTCTTTCGGAAGGAATATATTGCCGATATCCATCAGAAGGCATCCCATTCCCAGTTCCTGAAGCCTTTTGTGGGAAAGGCCTATCTTGCGGCCAATCATGATTGCGGTAATAGATACCTCGGTCGCGTGTTGAAACACGTAATCATCATAATTTTTCAGTGAATTCATGCCGAGAAGAATCTGCGGAGAAGAGATCAGCTCGGTGACAATTCCTTTGACACCGCTGGTCAGACGTTTGAACTCAGGACTCTTATTCACAGCATCCTGATAACGGTCCGAATGGATGGTATCGATAAGAGCGCTTTTTGACTGCACTTTGAAATGTTTATTGATACCCTGGACCTGGTTGAAAATATCCGTCATTTTCTGGATCGTGCTGCTTCTGACATGATCGGTGATATTTTCGTTTGGAATAATATCGTCAGTCTGACCGTCCTGGATGAAACAGCCTGAAATTCCGCGGTCCTTAAGCCCCTGAATATACTTAACCGTCAGCTCGACACCGCTGGCAATAAGTACATTTCCCTGTGAATCGAACACCGCTTTGCCTACAACCATTCCCGGTTTCAGCGACTGTATAGACCTTCTGATCATCGATTTTTTCCGTTTTGACTATGTGATATTATATCATGATACAACTGAATTGTATGCTAAACGTTCCCGAATTTCTTTATCAGGGCACCGGGTCGTATGTACCGGGAGCGACCGACTCCCGGCATGATATGATACGTTTCAACCCAATCCAGCCACCGCGAATGGTTCCGTACTTATTTATAGCCTCAATAGTATACTGAGAACATGTCGGTCTGTAGCGGCAAGTGAACAACTCCGGAAAATAACGGGCGGATAGAAGTTGATAGGCATTTATCCCGCTAATGAGCAGTTTTCCCCAGAGTTGTTTTTCCGGCTGACGGTAGCTGTCGAACACGAACAACACAGCAATCACGATCACAATGATGAGCAGTATCCTCAAAAAACCTGCTTGCCGGACAGAAACGGTAATGCTCTGCAGATTCATAGCTCAATTGCCTGTTGAAACGCTTTTTCCGCCTGAGAAAACATTTTTAACATCCACAGCAGCATGAACCTGAAATACACTGTATGGCAATTTAATAATGTCTTAGTAAAATACTCAACATCCAAAAATTATCATGTGACAATAATCACAAAGGAAACGGACCTTTATTCACTCTTGTAAAAATAATAAATCAACAAGAAAACGAATAGAAAAACCGTGCTTATTTTTTCCGTGTGAAATCGAGAAGATGTCCGATAACCGCCCGCGCTCCCTTGGCGATAAATTTCAGGTCCGCGGGATTGCGGATGCTCATGAGGTAACGCAGTACATACGAGGGCTGAAGGAACGAGCGATAAATGGAGTTACAGACATCCATGACCTCGGTGGGTGTCATGTCAGGCGTCTTGAACACCGGCTGGGTCATGTCGAATTTTTCATATTCATCGGCGCCGAAACGCAGCCAGCCGTTCTCAACAGCCTGACGGTAAAGCGGTGTGCCGGGATATGGAATTGTCACGGTCGACTGAAGCATATCGGCAAGCCCTTCTTTCATCAGCCGTTTCGCAAGTGCGAGGGTGCGTTCGGCATCGACCCGCATTTCCCAGGGATACCCAACCATGGCGGTCAGGTGTACCTCGAGACCGGCATCCTTGGCAATTCGGCAGCCGCGTTCGATATCATCGATTGTCGTCCCTTTGTTCAAACGGTCGAGAGTGGCCTGGTTCGCTGATTCGAGCCCGAGTTTCATGAGCCGGAAGCCGGCCTCACGCATGAGAGCGGCGCGTTTCGGCTCAAGATAGTCGAAGCGGAAATTGATGGAAAGCCTGATTTTTTTATTATAGCCACGTTCGATCATGCCCTCGCAGAAACGTTTCAGCCAGCCGCCCGAGGGAAATGATCCGGTATCATCGAAAACCTCCCTTACACCGTAGCGGTCTATCAGCATTCCGATCTCGTCGAGCAGGCTTTCCGGTGTCCGTGTCCTGAATTTGGGAAAAAGCGTGGTCCACGAACAGAACGTGCATTTCGCCCAGGGACAGTCGCGACCAACCATGGTATACGTGAACGGCTCACGCTTGTAGAGCGGTTCGCCATAGCGTTGCCATTCGGTCAGTTCACGGTCGACATACGGCAGCGTGTTAAGGTCGTGATCGAGCTGGAACTTCCCGGTGTTCCCGATCCCGTTTGCGCCGCGGAACCAGATTCCGGGCTCGAGATCGGCACCGTGTTCCATGTGTTCGACAATACTGGCGAGCAGGAAATCATAATCACCGCCGGTGATTGCATAGTCGACAGTCGAGTTTTCCATGGTCTCGTCAGGTTTCGCGGTAATATGGTCGCCCATCAGGACAACAGTGGCCGAGGGCAACTCACGTTTGATTTTATCAACGATTCCCCAGTGCTGACGGACCACTGGTGTTTTTGTCTCGATCGCAATAAGGTCGGGTTTTTCACTAAGGAGGTTCTGCCACCAGCGATCAGTAGTCCAGCGGCGTGCGATACCATCGTCCCAGACAGCCTCATGGCCCATGCAGGCCAGAAGTGTCGCTGCCGAGGCGGTTACCATCGGATAGATAAACGAGGGATTATGAAACCACTGGAACTGCCTGTTCTGCCCCAGCATGGGAGTGCCGTCGCCCTCGAGAGGCGGATAACTTATGAAAATTTTCATTCAGTCGCTCAATTCACTTGATAAAAGTCCCGCTATGAACCAGAGCCCGTACACGATATGGGTCGCAAAAGTCCCCAGCACAGTGCCGATGACGCCGAACGGGTTCCAGCTTTTCAGAGAGAATAATACATTCAGAATAATATATACATTCATGACTGCGGTCCAGGCAAGATACAACCAGAAAGGCCCCCAGAAACTCAGCCAGCCCATAAGCGCGAACAGTGAAAAAACACTGGGTACAAAATAGGAGATTTTCAGCGAGGTCTCCGGAAATTTCTTGGCGAAAAAACCGCGGTGAAGCGCATAGCTTTTAATCTGCCTGAGATGGCCCGCGAAAATTTCGCGGCGGTGGTGATAAACTAGCACATCCGGATCGTAGACAATGCGCTTTTTCAGCTCATGGGTCAGTTTCAGACAGAGGATGGTGTCCTCGCCGGGCCAGTAGCCGGTATCGAATCCACCCGCCTCGAGGAAATCCTTTCGCCTGAGAATAAGGCTTGAGGTGGGATAATCGTCCACATCCCGCATTTTTCCGGGACGGTAGCGATAGACAAAACCGCCGCTGACCATGCGCGACTCGTAGATCCAGCCCGATATTTTCTGAAGTATGTTGTCGGACGGCGGTGTTACACCGGGACCGCCTACCGCGGCGACAGACTGATCCTCGAAATGCACCACCGCGTTTTTCAGCCACATGGGATCGGGATAGGCGTCATCGTCTATGATGGCGACAATTTCGCCGCTTGCCGCCTCGACACCGGCATCCCTTTTCTCAGCCGGGCGAACTTTTCCGGTGGGAATAACCCTGACACTGCTGTCGGGCGCCACCCAGGGATTGTTCGGAAGAGCGATAATTTCGAAATCCGGGTAGTCGAGCCTGAGACAGTGCTCGATACACTCCTTGATATAAGCGCCGGGAGTGCCGACAGCGATAATGATGGATACTCGTGGTGTCACTGATTCCTTTTCCTCTCCGGATGCTGAAACAACTGGCAAATGCCAATAACAATGTACGGGAAAAACCTTTTAAAATCAACGCATTTGGATGTAATCCAGCTCACTGTTTTCGAAAAAGAATTGTATTTGATTACAGCTGTCTTGAAATCACAGCCGCAACAAAGTATATTATATATGAATATTTGAAAGTGATTTCTGATCAATAAGACATGACTTTCAAGCAGCGCACAAGCAGAAAAATACGAGGGTATCCCGCAGATTTTTATGCAAATAGACCATTTAACGGCAGTTATTCCATGAATATTGAAAATCTCCAGCATCCCGAACTGAAAATATCAGGCACGTTCAGGTCTGTCCCACTGGAAAACCAGTTTCAGGCATCACAGCATAAATTCAATATGCGAAGAATGATCGTTATCTGCACTCTCACCTCGATCCTTTATTTTCTTGCTTTTGTCAACGATAAAACAAGTCTCGGAGTCAGCCGGGAATTCCAGATCCTGTTCTTTTTACGTCTGACAGTAATGCTGCTTGGCCTGAGCGCAGCCTATATCGCCTGGAAGCCGAAACTCTTCCGGCACCTTGCGTGGACCATGATGGTGTACATGACAAGTATCGGTTTCGTGGAATCCATTGAGCTGTTTTTCAAGTTCAACAACTTGACCGGCATTTTCATCCCCACAACAATCTTTATTGTGCTCATGTACTATCTTTTCATCCCCCTGCGCTTTTTCGTCTCTTTCATACCGGCAATGTTCATGTCGGTGTCCTATACGCTCACACTAGTGTATTTCACAGATGCTCCATCATCTTATTACAGCACCATAGCAATGTTTTTCATGGTGGCAAACATCTACGGCACCTACCATACAGTCCTGTATAACCGTATGCGGCGAAAAGAGTTTTACGCCCTTGTCGGCCAGCGGAAACTGAATGAGGAGCTCGAAAAAGAAATAGCTATACGCCGTCTGGCCGAGGAAAAACTTCTCAAGATGTCAACCATTGACGAGCTCACCGGCATTTACAACCGCCGCTATTTCATGGAGGCGCTCGATAAGGACATCAAACGTTCGAACCGTTACGGCACACCTCTTTCCCTCATGATGGTCGATGCCGACTATTTCAAGAACATCAATGACACGCACGGGCATGATGCCGGTGATCTCGCGCTTAAAAAACTTGCCGAGATCATGGCAACCACACTTCGTGAAAGTGATATTTTCGCACGTTTCGGCGGCGAGGAATTCGTCGCGCTCCTTTCCGGTGCGGACATGAAAAAAGCCTGTGAAGTCGCCGAACGCCTGAGAATAAATACGTGCGACACCACCCTGCGTTTCCCCAACTCCACCGCACAGATGACAGTCAGTATAGGCATTGCCAGTCTGACTGACAACTGCAACAGCAGCGAAACCTTTATCAAGGCGGCGGATCAAGCCCTCTACCTCGCAAAAAAACGCGGCAGAAACCGTGTCTGCACAGTGTACGATCTTGGCCGAACCGACTGGCATCCATGATTCGCGTTATATCACACCTCCTACATTTCATCCTTTCACAGCACACATATCCTTGACAGCGCCGATACAATGCTTTTTATTTCAGGACTGGACAGCAGTTATCAACTGGAGTTCATTACGATGGCACAGTTGCATTCGGCGCATGACAATCAGCGACAAACACTTCAATATAAACGGGATTACGATCCCAGGGAGGCAAAATGTCTACAGAACTGGGCAGACGTGGTTTCATCAAGGCCGCGGGTGCGGCAACAGCAATGGCAGCGGCGGCAAATATCCAGCCGCAGAATGCCGAGGCCGCCGCTGACAAACCGGTGCGAGTCGGTGTTGTCGGTACAGGTTCACGCGGGTCCTATCTTACCAAGGTGCTTCTCAGCCAGGAAAATGTCGAGGTGCCGGCTGTCTGCGATATCAATCCAGAGCACGCGGCTCAGGCTGCACAGTCGGTGGTCGAAGCCGGCCAGAAACGCCCTGACCTCTACACGAAAGGCCCCTGGGATTTCAAACGTCTCTGCGACCGCGGCGATCTTGATGCTGTCCTGACCGCAACGCCCTGGGAATGGCACACGCCTGTCGCTCTGGCGGCAATGGAAGCCGGGAAATACGCGGCGACCGAGGTCCCCGCCGCTGTTACAATCGATGAATGCTGGCAGCTGGTCGAGACCTCCGAAAAGACCAAAGTCCCCTGCATGATGCTCGAGAATGTCAACTATTTCAGAAATGTCATGATGATCCTCAACATGATCAAAGACAAGCTGTTCGGTGAACTTCTCCACTGTGAGGCGGGCTACCAGCACGATGTCCGTTTTGTCAAGTTCGACGAGAAGGGCAATCTCAAGTGGCGAGGAAGGCATTCGGTCACCCGTAACGGCAATCTCTATCCGACACACCCCATCGGCCCGATCGCCTGGTGGCTGGATATCAACCGCGGCAACCGTTTCACCTATCTCACCTCCATGAGCAGCCAGTCTGCCGGTCTCAACCACGAGATCAGGGAGAAATTCGGCGAGGACCATCCCAACGCCAGGCTCAAATACGCGCTCGGCGATATCAATGTCACGCTCATCAAGACCCATAACGGCCCGACAGTGACCCTGTATCACGACACGCAGACTCCGCGTCCCTACGACCTGATTTTCCGTGTCCAGGGAACCGAGGGAATCTATTCCGGCACGCTGGACAAGATATATATCGACGGTCAGAGCCCCGAAGAGCACACCTGGGAGGATATCGACGAGTACGCGAAAAAGTACGATCATCCCATGTGGAAAACGCTCGGCCCGGTGGCCCAGAATTTCGGGCACGGCGGCGGCGATTTCATGGAAATCCACCAGTTCATCAAGGCTGTCAGGAACAAGACCCAGACACCGCAGACAGTCTACGATGCCGCAACCTGGAGCGTGATCTCGCCGTTGACCGAGGAATCGGTTGCAAATGGCAGCGCTCCGATCGAGTTCCCGGATTTCACCCGCGGCAGATGGATGAACACACCACCTATCGAGATCATGGACGCCTGATAATAACCGGGCACGACACGAACAGAACACAAAAACGGGTGAGAGCCGCAACTCTCACCCGTTTTTCATGTCATATATTTCAGTTTCTCTGTGACTCGATTCTCTCCCACTCAGAATCCCACACCTTTGGTCAGGGTCTTGATGCGGTAAACCTGTTTCTGGCAGCAGATAAAGAGCCATGAGCCGTCCGGGCCGCCGAACGCGCAGTGGAACGCCTGTTTCGGCAAGGTGATTCCGCCGCGATAGACACCCTCTTTGTCGAAAATCTGCACGAATCCCGAGGCGCAGACATAGAGATTTCCCGCGGCATCCACCGTCATACCATCCGCGAAACTTTTCGTCCGCTCGTTGCCGATAACACTCTCGTGGAGTATCAGCTCGGCGAACGGCCGCCTGTTCGTAAGGGAACCGTCGGATTCGACATCAAGCGCCCAGATATGCTGGCTCTTGTCGTCATTGACATAGAGCACTTTCTGGTCGGGCGAGAAAATGCAGCCGTTGGGAATGCCGAAATCGCCAATTTCTGTAACCTGCCGCACCTTGCCTCCGGGCGAACGGTAATAGAGAATATTGCATTTCGGACGGTCGTTGAAAGCCATGTTGGTGAAATAGAGCCCGCCATCTGCATCGGCAACGATGTCGTTAAGGATACCCGTGTAGCCCGCGCCATCGACCTTGTCGGTCAGGGTGCGTGCAATGCTGCCGTCGGGCCGCATCTCCACGATACTGTGCGCCGTAAGGTTGCAGACAGCGAGATTGCCATTGGGAAGGATCGCGGTGCCGCTGGGCTGAAAATCGTCGTTGATCTTCTCCAGCCTGTTGTCCATGTCGAGCGTATAAATGGCATCATGCCCCTGGTCAACGAAATAAAACTTTCCGTGATACCAGTTCGGGCCCTCGCTGAAACCGATAAGCGGATCACCATAGCGGCCGTCCACGACAAGTTCCGGTTCAGCGAATTTCGGCATGATCGAATGGAATGATTTCACTCGCTCGAACATCAGCGGTTCGAGATCCTTTAGTATCGGCACACCGGTGATCTCGATATAATCGCATCCGTGCTCTCCCGCCTCGAAACAGTAGTCTGTACCTTCTGCAATCCTGAGAAAGACTCCATCGCCGAGCGATATCGATTTGCCGCCGATTGTCGCGCTCATGAAACCACGCTCGACATAGAGGATACGCTCGTTCTTCGCTTCACCGAAATCCTTCACGGCCGTTGGAAGCAGGCGGGTGAATAAAATCCTGCCGCCGGGAGCCTGCACCATCTTAACCAGCCGCGAATCGTCCGGCATGAGATACTGGAGATAGGAACGGTTGATCGGCCTGTCAGCAGGGAAAAGCGCTTTCTCGCCGCCCGGTCCAGAGGGCCAGGTAAACTCGACCACCGCCGAACTGCCCGGACCGGCCTCGATGATCGCTTTCGTGCCCGCTTCGAGCCGAAGGAGATCGCCTTCTTTCAGGGTCACGAACTCGCCTTTGATGAGGGCTCTGACACTGCCCCTGGCGACATAATAGATTTGCTCGCTTTTCAGCATTTCGGGATCGGTTTCCGTGCCGGGACGGAACAGATGCCAGTTCAGCGCCACGGTCTCGCCCTCGGCGCGCTGTCCCTGGCTGTAGTTGATGAACCGTCCCTCGGACATGCTGCTCCGAAGGACAGGGACTCCCGCATCGAGAGGATCGGCGTACACGGAAAAGACAAAGAAGGCTATGGACAGCAGCAGGCAGACCGAAACGGTCCGGCGCAGAGAGGATGTTTTATACAGCATGGCTCTTTATTTCTCCAGCGGCGGCAGCGGATACTGCAGGCCGATTTTCAGGGTTTGGATGGAATAGACATGGTCGCGGGCGGTAACATAAAGTGTCGTGAGATCGTTACCGCCGAAAACACAGTGTGAGGGTGACTGCGGGAATTTCAGGATACCGAGGTAACCGCCCTTGTTGTCGAAGACCTGGATGCCGAGCGCTGTCGCGATATAGATATTGCCCTCACTGTCTATGGTCATGCCGTCGGCATTGCTTGAGGGATTGCCTTTCCGCCAACGACTGTCGGGTGAGAACAAGCGCGCGAATGGCCGTTTGTTGGAAAGGCTGCCGTCGGGCGCCACATCGAACGCGAACACGTATTTCTCGCCGGAACCGGTGAGATAGAGACGCTTATCGTCGGTGGTGAGCGCGATTCCATTGATGTATTTCACAGCATCTGGCTCTGTGACACGGCTCATCCTGCCGTCCCTCGATCGATAGTATAGTGCGGTACCCGGCTGTTTCGGGCCTTTTTTCGCCACTGAGGAGTCGGTAATATACATGCCGCCCTTGCGGTCGGTAATGACATCATTGGCCACCGCGAACGGCACGCCCTCGTAGTCGTTGACAATGATATCACCCATGCGGCCGCTTTCGACATCCATTTCCACGATGCCGCGCTGGAAAAGATCGCAGACAGCGAGCTTGCCGTTGGCAAGCGGCGTTGTCCCGCAGGTTTGGATAAGGCTGTTCAGAATGCGGTGACTGCCGTCCTCAGGATTGTATTCCCAGACACCGCCCTCGTCGCTCGACCGGAAATCCTTCCAGTACCAGTAATAGTTGGAAAAATAGAAACGGCCGTTCATCCACGAGGGTCCCTCGGTGAATGTCAGTCCTGGCTCGATAGCGGAACCGTCGATGAGAAGCTTCGGGAAGGTTCCGGGGGCAATAACCGTGGAAAGCGATTCTAACCGTGAATCATATGCGGCATTGAGAATATCATTCACACCGGAAGAAACCAGGATGGCATCAAAGCCCTGTTCCCCGGCCCGCATACTTATTGTATCTCTCTTCCTGAGATAGAGAAGGTCATGTTCATTTAGCTGACAGGCTTTCCCGTTAACAGACGCCTCAGCGCCTCCGCGGGTCACCAGCCAGCACATGCCTGTCCCCGCTTTCTTTTCCACCAGCATCCCTTTGGGTGCTATCCTGACAGCGGCAGCATGTCCCCGTCCCATCCTGACAATTCTCGCCGTTGTGCTTTCGTCAATGCTTGCGTACTGCAAATCCTCGAACGAAAAAACAGCACCGGGCAGATGCGAACGTCTCCATTCGCGGGCTTTACTCTTAAGGCGGATATACAGGACCTGTGTGTCTTTTACCAGCCCCCGGATACTGCCTCTTCCCGTTTCGGAGAGGTACAGCATCTCATCTTTTTCGACCGTTCGATGATCGTCCAGCGTATTGTAGCGAACCGCACCATTCAGAACATAGAGCAGGCTTTCGTTTTCGACCGGGTACATACCGACACCAGTGATCCCGTTTTCATCCTGCTGATACCGCCCGGATCCGACATACATATTTCTGTTTGAGAAATGCCAGTTCGCATTTGGATCCGTATGATACACCTCACCCGCTTTCAGCCTGATCTCAGTACTCTCTTCAACCGCAAGAACTGTCGAGGCCGCGATCAGAAAACAAAGAGATGTCAGTACAATCCTGAACTTCATATCTTCATCCGTGTCTATCTGTGTCCATCATTGGATAATCCCTGATGCCGCTTATCGTATCACCACATCGGCAATCACCGGCATGTGGTCACTGGGAAAACGCCCGTCGAACGAATCCGAAAGCGTCCCGTGACGGAGAACCTTGACACCGTTCTTGACAAATATGTAATCGATGGGCTCGTCACCGGCCTTACCTGCATTCTTGAATCCCGACCATGTGCCCGAGGGGCCGTGGTGGGGTGTATCACTGATCAGACGGCTGTCAGTGAGTTTTGTTCTCGCTTTGCCGGAAATACCGGTCAGAATGACCCTGATAGGCTCATCTTCCGGACGGGCGTTGAAATCACCGCTGACCGTGGCAGGGGAGTCACCCGCGATTTCGGCGACTTTTGCGAGAAGGAGTTTCGCGCTTTCACGGCGGGCAACCACACCCTTGTGATCGAAATGGGTATTGAAATGATAGAATACTTTCCCGGTTGCCTTGTCTCGGAATTTGCCCCAGGTGACAATCCTGTTGCAGACAGCGTCCCAGCCGAGACCAAACGTCTCCGGCTTTTCCGACAGCCAGAATGTCGCGTGATCGAGAAGTTCCAGACGGTCTTTGCGATAGAAAATACAGGAATACTCACCGGCCGCCTTGCCGTCGTCGCGGCCAAGGCCGAACCAGGCATATTCCGGCAGACGGTCCGCGAGATCGTCGAGCTGGCCTTTCAGCGCCTCCTGGAGACCTATAACATCGGCCTGATGGAAACGGATCATGCTTGCGGCAAGGTCTTTACGGTGCGGCCAGGCATTGTCGCCGTCCCCGCTGTTATTGTAGCGTATATTGAACGACATGACCGTGACAGGTTCGTCAGCCTGAGCACCAATCGAGGCTGTCAGAAGCGCCATTGCCAGAATCAGTGTTTTTCTCCATGAAAGCATTCTGTTTTTTCCTTTGCTGAAAATTGATTAGCGGTTACATGACACTCGTGTCCGCAACCTTTTTTATTTCTGAATTTATCCCGTTAATAAACGACTCCGGACAAAAGCACGAGGAATTCTCTTGATAAAAGATGTTCGTCAGACAAAATATTCCAACCCGTGCGTTCATGACCATTTTCAGCCCTGTCATTTCTCCGTTTCGACAAGGGCTTTCAGGATCGTTATCGATACCTGCGCGGCAAGCTCGCCGGAGCCTTCCTCCGTGAAATGGACATTGGCGGGACGCTGTATCCGGCCTTGCCTTTTAAGTGCGAAACTGTAGAGATCATCGGTCGGCACACCGTGCTTTTTCATCACGTCTTCCGCCACCTTGTTATAGCGAACGGAATCGCCCTTGACACGGTCACAGCCCTCCGGCACCGGCGTCGTGGCCGTCCAGATCAGTTTCGCGCCGGTCTTTTTCATGCGCAGCACGAGCTTTTCGAGGTTTTCGCCATAGGTTTCGATGGGGACATTCTGCCGGCCTTTTTCGGACGGGACTTTCTTATTTTCACTGTCTACATACTTGAGATCGTGAAGGCCCCAGTTGAAATGGATGACATCCCATTTCCCGTCGCCAAGCCATTTATCGATATTGACAAGGCCGCTCTCGGTCGAGGAACAGTTTACCGGGGGACGGTGCACGTTCACGACATCGCCGATCAGCGCCCGAACCGGCAGGGTATAACCGATTGAAATGGAATCACCGATAAGCAGCACCCGCGGCCTTCCGGGAACATCCTCGACTTGGACAAATGCGGGATTTTTATTCTGCGAAAGGACGGCAGTACCGGAAATCAGCGAAAAAACCAGTACGGCTGGCAAAACAATGTGCCTGAAATCCATAAAACGGTTATTCCGTGCAAACATTACATCAACCTCCGTTTGTTTCAGGGCCGTAATATATGGCTGTATTTTATAAATCTTATATTTATTGAGTTTTTATCCGGCTCATGATCGCTGGCTATTTCACCAGCACTGTTGCGATACGTTTCGGCGGGATCATCAGCTCGATCACACCGTCGCCGGCAGAAACCACCGTGCTTTGCATATCATCACGGCCGTCGAGTGTGACAGTATGCGCCGATTCAAAAGTCTCCGCAAGTATCAGCGTTATTTTCGCAGTCACCGGACGCGGATTGAATAACCTGACCAGAAGGCCGCGGTCCTCCCGCTGAACCGAAGTCAGCACCGCCCGGCCGTCGAGACTGAGAAACGAATGTGCCTGCGGCAGGGGAACATCTCCCCTGAGACGTTCGATCTCATCGGCGGTAAGCATGACCTCGCGCGACGGGCTCATGACCCGCTGTCCACAGCGGAACAGCTCGCAAAGCGGCGTTTCACCGATGTATGGGACAATCCAGAATCGGAAATCGAGTGTGCCCGGTTCCTGTCCGCCGGGATTGTCATTGTCCATGACCGCACGCCGGAAACCACGGAACAGCGTGAGTGCGAGGGCACGGTCCTCACGGTCGAGCACGGCGCTTTCGGGCAGGCCGCGCGACACGATCGCCAAGCCGCGTTCGGAATCGCCGAAAGCTGTCCAGCTTATTTGCGGACGTGTTTCCACATCGAGTTCCTTGCGGATTTCGTTGTCCTCGAGTAGGGCCACCGGCCGTTCGACCACGTCATAGACAGAATCCGAGAGATATCCCGCGCCCTCGATCCCTGTCGGGAAAAGAACGCGGACACGGTGGTCGAGCGCGTTGTTCTCGATACGCGTCGCCACCTCGATACGCTCACAGCCTTTCCTGAGTGTCACATCGGATACGATTTTCAGCGGCACCGTTCCCGATGAGCGTTTCATGGCGCTGAAATCGAATTCACGCGGCACATTCATGGTCACAGCGATCCTGAGCGTGGCCTTGTTGATACCGTCCGTCACCACCGCAATATCGGCCGCCGAGGCCGTACTCGTATATATCATATCATTGACCGCAAGCCCGTGATACCAGCCGTCGCCTATGTCAGCCCGCTCCTCGAACAGGAGCTGGTCCTCAAAACTGCGCTTCGAAACCTTGTCGTATATACTGATATTGCCATTCGCGGCGGCAGTGACTCGGAAACGCTCGTTCTCGATTACGGCATTACCGGTCATCATGCTGCCGAGATTACGTACCGGTCCCTCGACAGGTTTCACCACGAAAGTCGTATAACCAAGCGCCGGGATTTTAACGCGGGCTGTCACTGTCACGACATGACGATTCTCCTCGATCGGGAATTTACGGCGGAGACGGCTGTAGCCTTTACGGTTGCGCTCCTGGGCCACGAGCTGATAAGGGATCGATTCGCCTTCGGGGCTTTCGAGGATAAACGAAAATTTGTCCTCGAACCCGAAGAACTCCCGGAAAACCGGCCAGTTCGAGGGTAGCGGAATATCGATATCCACCGGCTCATCGACATCAGCCGCGGCGGGATTGAACACAGCCATGAGGAACGCGCCCTCAGGGAGGTTTTCAGGGGCGGCGGCCGCGGTAATCGATTTGAGTGCCGACTGTGTCAGGCGGGAGGATATATCGATTGAATTGTCGAAACGGTAAAGCATGTCTTTATGGATCTGGTCGAGGGAGCAGCCGCAGATGCTGTCATGCGGGTGGTTTTCCAGAAGGTGTTTCCATGAGGTTCGGAGGAATCCCTCGGGGTATTCGTTCCCGAGCACGGCGGCAAACGCGCTGAACGGCTCGGCCCAGAGACAGAGTTCATCCTCGCAGGCGGCATTCTGCTGCTTGAGACGGATACGGCTGGAGAGAACTCCGGGAATCAGCCACTGCTCATCCTCCTCGCCCGGCTCGCGGCCTGTTTCGCGGAGTTCTCCGACAACAGTCTTGCCGATGGCGGCTTTATTCACGGCGAGCTCATCGAGATAACGGTCGAGGTCGCTGTGGACAATCCTGATGTTTTTCGCTTCGAGAGCCTTGTTGGCGAGTGCAATGACCTTGCTCATTTCCGGCTCGATCTCGAGATGGTCGCCGCCGTCGAACAGCATGATGGGACCCCAGGGTGTCCGTTTCGCCTGTTCAAGCGTGAATTCGACCATCCGTCCGGCCATTGTTTCAACATCGGAGAAATCTTTCGGATCGCGGGCACCGCGGACAGCGATAGCCAGCGAGCAGTAGCCGATCTTGCCGAACCTGTAGGCAGGCAGGACAGTCTCGTCGGGTGCTTTCCAGTTGAGCAGGCCGGAATGTTCTCGCTCATTCGTGCCGCGCCATATCAAAGCACCCGTTATGCCGAGCTGCGACATAATCTGGGGGAGCTGCCCCACATGGCCGAACATGTCACAGGCGAAACCGGCCCGCGAGGCCTCGGCACCGTAACTCTGCGCAAGCCGCTGACCGGCCTGTATGTTCCTGACCAGCGATTCGCCGCTGACCAGCCACTCGTCGGGCAGAACATACCATGGCCCGACCATGATGCGTTTGCTTTTTATATATCCGGTGATTTTCTCGCGATTCTCAGGCCGTATTTCGAGATAATCCTCGATTGCGACCGCCTGACCGTCCATGACAAAGGCCTTGAATTCGGGATCACGATCGAGGGTTTCCAGTACCTCGTCCAGCATGGATACGAGGCGCATCCTGAATCCCTGGAACGTATCGTACCACTCGCGGTCCCAGTGAGTGCTGATGACATAGTGGGCTGTTCTCTGCATTGTCGGCGGCTCCTGTTGTTTTCTTCCATTATGGTCTTAAACGGTAAGGTAACAACGCCCGGCAGAACGGGCAAGCGGAAAGCAGGAAGTAACGGAAAATTGACACGCGGACAAAAGATGTCTCGCCTACGAAAGAACCATGATTCTCCCAGCGGCACAACAGTTCCGGCACCCATTTTTAGCGGCTCACCGGCAGAAACAAAAAAACCGCCCGGGAGAGGACGGTTTTTCACTATTCAACAGCTATCTGAATATCAAGATACCTCAGATCATCATGGACTGGATCTCGATATCATCAAGATTGATCAAATTCAGGTCGAAGGGCGGGATACGTTCCTTGTGCTGATTGAACACAACACGAACAATCGGCTTCTCGTAATCGGTGGGGTTGGTCTGGCAAACCACGGCGAGATGGTTCTGGAAATCGCCGTTCTTGATCCTGACAATGGTCCCGACCGGGTAAACAGGCGTGATGGAGAAGAAAAGCCTGAGCACACTCTTGTTGAGATGTGTCTCGCTCATCTCTTTCATGATCGTGATAACTTTCTCCGGCGGCATGGCTTTTCGATAGGGCCTGTCCGAACCGAGCGCATCGTAAATATCAGCAACAGCGGCAATGCTTCCATAGAGATGGATGGTGCGCGGAAGCTTGGAAATATTGAGCCGGTTGTTGCCGGTCAGCCCGCGCGGGTAACCGGTGCCGTCCTGCTTCTCGTGATGCTGGAACGCGATATGCGGCGGAAGGATACCAATCGAGGCGACACCCTTGGAAAGCTCGTAGCCGATATCGGGATGCATTTTCATGGCATCGTATTCTTTATCGGTGAGTTTCCCCGGCTTGTTGGTGATCTCCTCGGGAATGAATATCTTGCCGATATCGTGGAGCATGCAGCCGATTCCGAGCTCACGGAGACGCTGCGTGGGAAGCCCAGCCTTGCGGCCGATCATGATCGATACAATAGCCACATCGATGGAATGCTGGAACGTATAATTGTCGTAGGTCTTGAGGGAATTGAGTCCAAGGGTCATTTCACCGGCGATGAGCGAATCGACAATATTGTTGACATCGCTCTGAAGTTTCTGGAATGCCGGGTTCTTGCCGAAAGTCTTGGTGAACTGCTCGGAGCCGATAGCGTCGTTGATCGCCTCCATGGACTCGTCCTTGACCTCCGCGCTGATTGTATCCTGAAGGTCACCGAACAGTTCCTTGAGATCCCTGATCGTAGCGCCGCGGACGACATCCGGGATGTTCTCTTTCGGGATGATGTCCTCAGTGTCCTTGTCATAAATGAAAATAGTCTCGACACCGCGGTCTTTCAGGCTCTGGATAAAGTAATCATTGAGAATGAGCCCTTTACCGACAAGCATACGGCCGTCATCGCTGTAAATGGGTTTCCCCACACGCATGCCTTTTTCGATCGAGTCGAGGGACATCTGTATCATCAGGATCTCCGTAAACCTTGGTGAACGCAAAAACTGCCAGTAATACCTATAATAATATTTTTTCGCAGTATTTCAACTAAAAAAACCGGAAAAAGCAAAATATTGTCGACTGACAAAAGCCCGTAAACACTGAAATAACGTGACATTTCGAGCATTTAAATGCCGGTTCGGCCGCGCGTGATGAGCCCGTCTGACTACGCATTTGCGCGCCGGCAGGGGTGATTCATCATGAAAACCGTGCCCGTATAATTATATCCGGATGAAAATTTTACGTTTATACAGCCACCAGCAGAGATACCAGTAAAAGAGCAGGACGAAATCTTTCTGCAGCACTTTTCCGGCGAGGCCCAGCGGATCGAGGAGCGGTTTCGTGAAAATGCCGACAAACTCGTTGGCCCAGCCGCCCAGAAGGTTCACGAACATGTAGATGAATATCGAGTTCATCCCGACAACAAGCACCGGATAGGTCCATTTTTTCACGCCCCTGACATCGACCAGCCAGTAGAAGAACGCCAGCGCGAGCAACGCCCAGCCTCCGCTGATGATGATGAATGAACTGGTGCAGATACGCTTGATAATGGGCGTAACAGGGTCGAGAAGCAGGCCGAGAACGACACCGATCACACCGGCAATAACCATGTTCCTGATTTTGACTGTTTCGGGCTTGTCGCTTTTGAGCCAGAGACCGGCGATGACACCCCACATGGTGTGCGCCGAGGAGCCGATCACGTTGATCGCCACCCAACCGCCGCCCGGATTGATCTTGCCCATGAGTACGCGGTCCATGAACGTGCCGAAATTGGCATCCTTGATCCAGGGGCCATCGGGACCATAAACCGGTATGAACCGGTAGAGAAGATAGTTGCCCAGAAGGATCACGAGGGAGGCGATGATCTGGTAGCGTATCGATTTCTTCATGAAAAGGAACGCCACAAGATAGGTCACCGAGAGCTGGCTCAGGACATTCCACAGCTCCCAGACATAGGCGCGGTTGTACCAGCAGTGAAGCAGTACGCCGAGGAAAAGCAGGGTGGCGCAGCGTTTGAGCACATGCTTGAGCGACTCGCCCCAGCTTTCGCCGCGTTCCCAGCGCTTGGCGAAGGAGAACGGCATGGCCACGCCCACGATGAACATGAAGAAAGGCTGGATGAGATCCCAGAAATAGAGGCCGTTCCACTCGTGGTGGGTGAACTGCACCGCGAACGCTCCGAATACGGGATGGTCCTTGAGATAGTAGAGCCCGAACGACGACGATATCAACAGTATCATGGTCAGCCCGCGAAAAGCGTCGAGCGAAACCAGCCGTTCGGTCGGCTTGATCCTGCGGTCGAGTGTTTCCATACTGCCTGCCCCCTTCTAAGTTATCGCACTATTTCTAACAGCAATAGTCTCATTGATTTACATAATGACACGCGGCAGTGGAAAAAGCAAGGAGTTTTGAGAGTGGTTCCTGTTCTGACAAATGCAATTGTCACTCAAATCACATACTGTTTTATAACCGTTTTCACCGACCACGGAAAAGAAACCTGACAACAGCACGAATGAGAATTATAAACAGATAATTTATTCATTATCTATCACATACGTTTGTCTGCATGGTGAAGCTATACCATTAAACTCAAAAAGCTCGACTCTTGCATCACTGTTCAAAATCTGGTTGAGTTCCATGATTGTTTTTTCGTTGTTTTCTGTCACTCTCATCACATATGAAATAAAATCGAATGTAAAAATATCTTCTATTGCAAGTTGATATTCATCGCAAAACTCCAATGCCGATTCTTCATCGCTGTATTCGGATTTAAACGTTAGAAAAAACGACTTGGAAGAAACAGAAAAATTATGAAATACATGGTCTATCAGCATAATGCAGCCAATACTACAGGATATTACCATATCATTATCAGGCACCATTTCGATGATTTTATTGGAAACGATATCGTCACCCTGAATTACAATATCCACAGTCCTGTTCGGTAATCCCGTTATCTCGAATGTTCGATCAGGATACTGAACTGTTTTTGTCGCCATCAGCTTAGAATAATCATTCGTGTCATATACATATATTTCAATCGGATCGACATTGGCATCCCAGTTTTCTTTATCGCGGTAATGAAACGTGTCGTAATTAATCTCACCCGCCACAGTCGCCCCACTCTTTTTCTCCAACGCCACATCAACTGTTCTGTCAGTGCCGATGCTGAACCGGTAGTCCTCATAGAGAAGGTAGCCGTCGAGCCTCGCCGCCATGACATAATCGCGCGTTGCCGCTGTTTTTGCGGCCTTACTGACAGACATGCCCGATGACACCGCTGTGCCCGAACCATTCGAATGCGCGCCACCGTCGAGAAGCAGCATCTTTTTCGTGAGTGAGCGCCCGCCTGCCGTGAGACGGTAGAGATAGACACCTGCCGCGACAGTCTCACCGCTGTCGTTCCTGCCGTCCCAGACCACCCGCTGCGGCCCGGCAGTCATATAGCCCTCGGCAAGCCGCCGAACCGACTGCCCCATAATGTTATAGACTGTGAGGCTGGTATTGCAGGGCGTTAAAAGTTCGAACTCGATGGTGGTTGCGGGATTGAACGGATTCGGAAAGTTCTGGATGAGGATAAACTCCTGCGGGTGCATGGCTTCGTCTACCGAGAGCGGCTCGGTGCTGAGCTCGATTTCGTATGCACCAACGCTGTCGGAAAAAGTCCTGACCGTATCGCCGCCTGCCGCGACAAACATGATTTCTGCGCCAGAAAGTGATGTGCCTGTCACAGAATCGGTGACAGTACCGCTGACTGTTGCGCCCAAGGCCGGAATGGAAGATATCGACAGAAACAGAAATGCCGGAATTGAAAAAAGTGAGAAGAATGAAGCAACACGTTTCGAATAACAGACACCACGACCCATAACCACCTCCGCTATCGTTCTGTTCAACTATTTTTTACCAACTGCACAAAAACAATAGTGTCTTGCCAGTTCGCGCAAATGAACTACCCCGGAGCAGAGCTCCGAGGTATCAAAATCAGCCCCCTAACCCCTAACCCTTTCCCCCATAGGGGGCAAGGGAGTATTGATATTTCTCACGCTCCTGCCCCCACTGGGGGAAGGATGTCACGCAGTGACAGGAAGGGGGCCTGAAAAACATGTTTAACCCGGAGTAAACTCCGAGGAATTCTTTTAATTAAAATTTCGCGGTTCAATATACGTGATATGGCGGAGATTTTGTACTGTTTTACCTCCGCCATACCTGTCACGCTGGCCTGAAATACGACTGTCTCATAATCGATTTAGAGGCCGATGCCGCTCTATCAGCGATAAGCGATATATTTTCTGTCACTTGCCCTGTATCAACTCGAATTTCCCGAACAGACCGTAGCCGATAACATCGTAATCGCTGCCCGCGGGCTGTTTTTCCGGCGCGGCCTGGAACATGTTCGGCCAGGCCCTTCCGCGCGGCTGACCGTTGTGATGCGGCCCCATCTGGTTCTTGAGCGTGCCGTAGACAAGCACCTCGACCTCGTTGCCGCCATCCCTGACAAAGTCCGTAATATCGCATTCGAACGGTTTCCAGCCGATAATACCCGCATGAACGCCGTTGACCCTGACCTCCGCCACACAACCGTACCAGTCGCCAAGACTGACCTTGTAATTCGCGCCTTTTTCGAGCATGTAGGACTGCTTGTAGGAGACAGCATCCGAATAGAACGGCATTTTCTGCTCAGTCCAGGGGCCGAAAGTCAGCGTCTGCGGTTTTGTCACTGTCCAGCCTTTTTTGCCTGATTCGAGGCCGAAATCGCCGTAAAGGTAGACAGGCTCCAGCTCGGAATGCACAGTCATGGGCGAGGCGTTCAGGGTGATCACGTTGTCACCGGCCTTGACATGGGCGCCGATGTCATACACACCGAAAAGACGATCGAGCCGCCATTCGCCGGGATTGGCCTCGACAGCCTTGCCGTTGACCAGAACATTCCAGAGACCGGGACGTTCGACAACCGCCTGAAGGCCGGAGCAGTCAGCGCCCTTTTCGACAGTGAAATGGAAATCGGCGATGAAACCGGAATCAGCCGGGAAATTATCCTTATCGAGAATCTCCGACTTGAACTGCACCGCGTGTTCCCACGGGTTGGCGTTGAAACCGTGATGCTTGTATATCTTTCTCGCAGCCTGGAAGAAATAGAGGCCTTTCTCTTTTTTCCCGTCAAGCGTGAGATCGCAGTAATCGAGGGTCAGGACATTCGGTGCGGCAGCGGAAATCGCGGTCGCAGCCTCGGCTTTGACCACCGTACTGAGCGTTTTTTCCTTCGAAGGCGCAAGAGCGGTGCCTTTGCTGTCGACATAGAGCAGGAGACTTCCCGCAGGAGGAAGGTCGATACTGACCGCGACCGCACCGCGGCTTGTCTCGCATTCAAACGGTGTGATCGAGCCGCTGTGAGGATCCAGTTTCTGTACCGAAGCGCCTTTAGTTCTGAATGCGCACTCGGCGTTTTCCTCAAGGCTCGTGTTGGCGAGGAAAATAAGCTGGCCATCATCGAGCTGGCGGCGGTGATGGAAGAGGATACCGCCCGAGGTTTTTTCGAACTCGATATCGTCAGAAACGAGATATTTAAAGCAGTCAGCAATGCCTTTCCCGACATAAGACTGCCATGCGGTGCTCTGGTTTTCCGCGAGATCGAGCAGGCGTGAGGTTTCGACACCATCGACTCGTATCGGCGGCTTGCAGAATGCCAGCACTTTACCGCCACCCGCGCAGAATTTCTCCAGCAGAGCGGCTGTCGCGAGGTCGATATTCTCGGTGTTCGGCGGCAGAACGACCGTGTCATACGCGCATTCGCCAACGATAAACTGTTTGCCGCTGACACTGCCGCGATCCATAATGATATTCTCGCAGCCGATGTCGTACTCGACCTGGAACTCCTCCAGTTCATGCACGAAATTCTGGAAACTGGTGCCGACAGCGCCGACCATGTCGTTCGCGGTTGTGGATGAATAGTACATCCATGCGCTTGTGGTCGGTTCGAGAACGAGGATATGGTTGACCTGTTTCCCCGCGGAAAGCGCCAGTGACAGACGCGAGTAATACTCCGCCGAGTATTTATAGAGATGCCACCAGGGATCGTGATAGGAGAACGACTGCGGATGGTCGCGTTTTCGTGCCCCGGCGATTGTCACATAGGACAGGTGCTGGTTGGTCAGGTTCACACCGAGAACATACTGCCAGTCGTTGATACGTTTCATGTCCTCGAATCGGAGGTCCCAGCCGCCCGCGCCGTAGGTTTCGGAAAGTGTCCGGGCGCTTCCGGTCTGGTTCGCGGCACTTCGAAGCTCCTTGACCGCGCGGTCATTGCCGAACTGGGCATTGGGATGCCCGCTGTACTCATTCATGAGAATATCGATGGCGGGAACCTGGTGCCAGGCGTACATGGCCATGTTGTCGCCGCCGTGATGCGGGCTCGGCCAGCCGTGCTCCCAGTAGTGCCCGGTCCAGAGAAGCCCGTGCTGTTCGGTGTATTCGTACCAGGGCTTGCTCCAGCGCTCGATAAAGAGCTCGAGCATGAGTCCGTAATAATTGTGGCGCACCCGTTTCCAGTCGCCGGTTTCATCAAAGAGCGAGACAAGGTTCGGCTGAAGGTCATAGCCCCAGCGCTGGCTGAAACGTTCGAACAGCGACGGTGTCCATCGTATGCAGCCGCCGCCGGGAGGCGCGATATTGGGCTCGTCGGTGAAAACACCCGGCACAACTGTGCCGAGATTGTCGCCGAGATACTGCTCGTAGCCGCGCATGGTGACCTCGATGAATTTCTCGGTCACCCCCTCTTTCAGAAGGTCCACGTAGGAATAGCCGCCATACCAGGGGGATTTGCCGTAATAGGCTTTCACGAAAAGGCGGTAGTCGCCGGTCTTGCCTTTTTCGCCCTCGATAGAGTCGGTCACATCGATGAATCCGACACCATTTTTTTTCAGGACAGTGACATATTCAGCATCGTCATTTTCCGGGATTTTATCGACTTTTTTGTAGACGAGGCCCTGGCCCTCGTTATAGGATTCGGGCATCTCTGCGGGAACATTGCCGCCCGCGAATCCGCTGGGATACGAGTTCTCGTCATACAGCCAGAGCTCCATGCCTTTGGCTTTGCCCTGATCGACAGCGTATTTGACCAGTTCGTTCCAGCGGTCGGAAATATAGGGTGTGATCAGGCCCGGCCGCGGATGGATAATCAGCGCCTTGATCCCGCAGGAAAGCATGTCATCGAGCTGCTCGTCGATAACTTCCTCGCTCATATCGTTATTCCAGACCCAGAACGGCGCGGTCGAATATTCCACATTCGGGTCGAGGAACTGTTTTTCTATTTCCCCAAAGGACATGACATGACGGCTTCCTCTGCCTGTTTCGACAGCGGCCTGTTTAGTCTGCCCGCAGGACAGCGGAAGGAGCATCAGAACCAGAAGCGACAGTTGTGACAATGCTTTCATGAATCGTTACCTCCGTGATGTATGTTGTTTTTCCATATCTTCATGGGCAGGAAACATAAAGGGCAGCTCTGATAATTCCATTTTTGCCGGCGAGCGTATCTTTCAGCACCTAGCCACGTTCATGGAAGATCGACTTATCTTTTGATAAGCCATCACTTCCATTGCCTTGTCAGATCATTTAAATATATCGCTCACGTCTAAAAGCGAATTATTAGAGATACTCTAAATCGTAATATGCATTGGAAAACATCAAAAACAAGGAAAAGCTTTCACTCCGGCACTCGCAGGCACAAGATAAAGAGGTTGACCTTGCCAGGGCGCGTCATTACATATCAAGTGTAGCGATCGTAAAGAAATTCAATGAAATACAGGAAGAGCGAAATGGAAAACGATACAATAAACAGGCGGGCATTCCTCCGGCGTTCGGCGGCGGGAAGTGCGGGCGTTCTGGGTGCGGGCATGGCGGGAAACGTGCGTAACGTCCATGCCGCAGAGGTGAAAAAGCCAAACATCCTTTATATTCTCGCCGACCAGTGGCGGGCGCAGGCAACAGGATACGCCGGGAACGACATGGTGCGGACGCCGAACATCGACCGTCTTGCCGCCGAAAGTATCAATCTCTCCAACGCTGTCTCAGGCTGACCGGTCTGCTCGCCCTACCGCGCGAGCCTTCTCACCGGCAAATACCCGCTCACCCACGGCGTCTTTGTCAACGATGTCTATCTGAGGCCCGACGAAGACAGTTTTCCGCGGGTCCTGAACCGCGCACGCTACGACACCGGGATCATCGGGAAATGGCATCTCGACGGCCACGAAAGCCGCAGCAGTTTCATCCCGGACAAATCACCTCGGGATCTTGCCTGGCATATCACCGACAGTTACGGCTATTACATCTCCGAGTCGAGTGTCTACCGTATACTCAAGTCCTATGACCTGATCACGAGTCCGGCGTACATCGTTATATCAGCGGCTGACCACTTTAAACAGCCGACAAAGCGTGTTCATGAACTGTGGCAGACCGACTTCTCCTACTTCAAGATTGTCGGCTGGGGATGGTACTATCTCTCGACTGTCATGGATGATTACTCACGCTTTATCCTGGCGTGGAAGCTCACAAAAACCATGGGTGCAGACGATGTCATGGAGACACTGGATATGGCGCGAGAACGAATCGGTATCGACCAGGTTCATGTGCAGCATCGCCCTCGTTTACTCTCAGATAACGGCCCCTGTTACCTTTCGGGTGAGTTGAAGAAATATCTTGAGGAACGTGATATGATTCACATACGGGGTACACGATATCATCCGCAGACACAAGGCAAGATCGAACGCTATCATCGTTCATTGAAAAATGTTGTGAACCTGCAGCATTATTACTTGCCGGGTGAACTGGAACAGGAGATCGGGAACTTCGTCGATAGCTACAACAATCACCGTTACCACAAGTCACTCGATAACCTGACACCTGCCGACGTGTACTTCGGCAGGAAGAGAGAATGCCTTAATCTGAGGGATAAAATCAAACGTGAAACACTGAAACTCAGGCGAGCTTATAACCTAGGGAAAGGGGGGATCAAAAAACACTTGCTGTTCGGGAAAAGTGTTCATTAACTTTTAACTGAATGTGTCCACTTTGTTCTGAAGACATACACCTGTACCGAATTCAGCAATGAAGTTATTGCCTCTTTGCTCCAATTCTTTTTCAGTGTTACAATCACTGTATTGGGTGCAAATTGATCAGATACACTTTCTGCCGCATGCTCTATTAAAGTTAAACAAGTTAGTACTAAAATCAAAAGAATATCTCTATTCATTGTGCTTCTCCTCATTGTTTATCGGGACTCACTATAAAGGCAGGTGAGCACGTCGCAATACGAATGTCGTTGTGTAAAATCTGAGTTATTGTTATTGAAGTCATGGAAGAATAATCTGGAACATTGAAAAAACACCGATAAAATGTTATATCGAACATTTCATGGTAGCTAATTGAACTGATATCAGAGTTGTACTCGTTCACAATTGATTCAGCGACATCAATCGAGTCATAAGCTTTCTTTAACCGAAAAGCGTAGTTAAATGCCACAAGAAACCATGTATAATAGGCTTCTTGGTTGTATGCGATGATCATAGTAACTGACTCAAGCTGGTTTTTTCCGGAAGTCAGTTGAATCACTGAAAGTTTTTCCGAAATCATGTCATCACACTGATACACAATATCAACAACAGCCTCCGGCAATCCCGTTATCTCGTAAGTTGCATCCGGATATTGAAGCGTTTCAACAGCGATAGGTACGCTGTAGTCGTTCGTGTCATAGACAATCACCTCTATGGGATCGATTACTCCATTCCAGTTCTCTTTGCTGCAGTTACTATCTTCGAGATACAGAAGTTCTCCCGACACCGTCGCCCCGCTCTTCTCCTCCATCGCCACATCAACCGCTTTGTCAGCCGCAACGCTGAAATGGTAATCCTCATAAAGCAGATAGCCGTCAAGTTTCACCGCCATGACGAAATCGCGGGGCGTTACCGACCGTTTCTCGGCAACTGGAGCCACATACACCGGCGAGGCGGCAACTGAAACGCCGCTGGAAGAATGCATGCCGCCGTCGAGCAAAAGCATCTTTTTCGTGACCGACTGCCCGCCGGTACTGAGACGGTAAAGATACACGCCCGCCGATACCGACATGCCGCTGTCGTCGCGCCCGTCCCATGCAACAGTGTGGAATCCCGCCGCGACTTGTCCTGACACGAGCTTACGCACGGTCTGCCCCATGACATTGTAGACCGTGAGCGCGACGGTATCAGGTTCGAGAAGCTCGAACTCGATCATGGTCGAGGGATTGAACGGGTTCGGGAAATTCTGGTGGAGCACGAACTCCTGTGGCCGTGGTGTTTCAGCCACATCGAGCGGGCTGATATCGAGCTCGATTGCATAGGAGCCGTCCGCCGCCGAGAATGTCCGCGATGTGTCGCCGTCCGCGACAAACATGATCTCCGCACCGGAAAGAGCCGTGACATTTGCTGAGTTGGTGATAGTGCCGCTGACTGTGGCAGCGAGGGTGGGGGGTGATAATATCGCAACCGTCACCGCGCAACAGCATAAAGTTTTCAGGCCACGCGCAAATGTAGTGTTATTCATGAAAACCTCATTCTATTACGGAAGCATTTTTATCATCAGTTGATCGGTTCTTTTCAGCAATTCAACACTTTCCAAACGCTCTATGATGCGGCTGTCTTCACGGGGGTCGGGATCGCTGACATCATGACATAAAGGATAACAACGTTCCAGAAACATCGCATCACCAATCAATAAATCTATTCCAAGTGCTATTACGGGATTTTCTGCTGCATGCGAAGACGCAGGATGCGCAAAACCACCCCAATACATTTTTTCTTCTCCAACTGTCACGATAAAAATTTTGCCTGTAACAAAGCTCATTTTTTTCAAGCGTTCCCAAACCTCGTTTGAATATGTAATTACGTGAGAGGGATATGATCTATCATCAGGGGTGATTATTGTATATGATGCAAAATCCTTTTCAGTCAGAAAAGCTGGAAATATGATCTCCTCTTCCTGATAATCAGCATGCGTGATAGAAGTATAATAATAGTTACCATGCACTGACAAATACATCGCAAAGCCTTCATAGACAGGAAGCGACACATCATACACGATATCCCCAGACGAGTCGACAGCAAACTGCTCGTTGACATGGCTGTCATAGCCCACCTTGCCGACAGCGAGCCGCCAGACATTGACAGCGGCAGTTTGTGCCGTTTTCGCAGCGACATGCACGGGCTGTGCGGAAACGTTGCCGGAACCGCCGTCGAGCAGCAGCATCTTTCTCGTTTCAACAGCGCCGCCCGCTTTCAGACGGTAAAAATAGACACCCGCTGCGGCCTTAACACCGTTTTCACCGCAGCCGTCCCAGACAACACTGTGTACACCTGCCGAGCATGACAAACAAGACAAAGTTCGCACATGCTGGCCGGTGATCGAGAAAATATCGAGCTCGACTGGCATGTCGCGATCGAGTTCGTAGCTGATCGTGGTCGATGGATTGAACGGGTTGGGAAAATTCTGATGCAGGCGGAACGCTTGCGGGACAGGTTCATCACCGACAGCAGTCGAGTAAACGGGCAGTTCCGCCGAATAACAGCCGTTCTCGTCGGTTTTCACCCGCACGGTGTCGGGATAATCGGATATGAACTGCACGACAGCCTCGTTAATAGGATTGCCGGAGTCATCGGTGATTTTCCCGCTGACCGTGACGGCGAGCGCAGAAGAAGACAATAACAGAAAAAACGCTGTCATGAACGAAAGAATGAAAACTGCGGAAAAACGGGCTAAACCTGGTTGTCTGCGGATCACGATCCCCTCCTAAAAAAGAAAACCGCCCGTTTTCTGCCGAGGAACGGTGCGGCTATGAACACAATCGGGCGAAATGCCCCTGTCCCCTCACTAATCGGCATCATCACATCTGTGTGCAGAATTATCGCATTCGGTAAATCTGCACATCTCCTCCAAGATACTTGCACTGAGGAAGCTTTCCAAGTACTATTTCTTTGCTCACTAAGTAATTGCCAAGAGGGTATATCAAACAAAAAACAAGCCCCCTCGATTCAACAAGGGGGACATCTCTTTTTCCGCGCCTTTTCGCTTACTCTCTTGCCAACTTGCTAACTTGCTAACTTAGCAACTTTCTAACTTACCAACTTCCCTTCATCACATCTTGAAACTCTCGCCGAGATAGATTTTGCGGGCCTCGGGATCGTTGATGAGGAAATCCGAGTCGCCCTCGGTGAGAATAACGCCCTCGGCCATGATATAGGCCATGTCGGTGATCGC
This sequence comes from Candidatus Latescibacterota bacterium, assembly GCA_963668435.2. GTDB lineage: Bacteria > Latescibacterota > Latescibacteria > Latescibacterales > Latescibacteraceae. The sequence goes on along the minus strand of CAXXSC010000006.1, from coordinate 562,042 downwards.
CAGTGTTTCGCGGACATTGTGGTCGGTGATCAGGATGCCGATGCCGCGGTTTTTCAGGCCGTGGACGAGATGCTGGATATCCTCCACCGCGATGGGATCGATACCGGCGAACGGCTCGTCGAGGAGGATGAATTTCGGGCGGGTTACCAGGGCGCGGGCGATCTCCACGCGGCGGCGCTCACCGCCTGAGAGCGTGTAGGCCATGCTTTTGCGGATATGGGTGACACCGAGCTCCTCCAGAAGCTGGTTGAGCACCTCTTTACGCTCTTTTCGCTTGTAGCCCATGGTCTGGATGATGGACATGATGTTGTCCTCGACTGTCATCTTGCGGAAAATTGAGGCATCCTGCGGAAGGTAGTTGATACCGAGGCGGGCACGCTTATACATGGGAAGTTTCGTGATACGTTTGTCGTCGAGGTATATGTCGCCTTCGTTGGGTGCGTGAATGCCGACAACCATGCGGAATGTCGTTGTCTTTCCCGCTCCGTTCGGCCCGAGAAGCCCCACGATCTGCCCCTGCCGTATGCTGATAGAGACACCGTTGACAACCGTGCGTTTCTTGAAACGCTTGATCAGGGTGTCGGTCCTGAGCACGATACCGTTATCGCCGCTTTCCGGCGTTTCCTGTTTCTGATCCGTTATATCTGATGACGTCATACCGTCTCCTGTTTTCCGGTAAAGCGCTGTTCTCCGCCCGGCTACTATTTTACTGCGGAAACGGCCGGAAAGCAAGCGTTTGTCGCTGCTGATCGATAGCGGCCTTCCTTCTCAGTTATCGGCCGCCGTGCTGTCCGTGACTGCCGCGACCGGTTTTTCCGGCCTGAACTCTAAGTATTTCCCATAACCGGGACTGCCGCCGTAACCATAGATTTTCATCTCGGCCAGCGAGCCCTCGTCGAAGAAAAAGGTCAGCGTGTCGCCCGAGGCGTTGTTGGTGAATTTCCAGTCGTCGCCGGCATAATTGCGGAAATAGTAACTCTGCGCCGTGCCGCCCGCGGTCACTTCCGATATTGCGCCGTCCTCCATGAGAAGCCGCATGATCATGCTCTCGATGACACTTTTATCGTATGGCGCGCCCGAGGAATCAACCGAGGCGGTCACACTTGTCGCGGAACCGCTTATGACCGCGCCCTGCACCTCACGGTCCCGGATATCGACCCGTATGCTGTCGCCCGTGACAGTATTGAGTGTCGAGAGCGCCGAGGGGGCATCGTCACGGGTATCCCTGACACGGTACTCGATACGGGGATTATCGGTCAGGAGCAGCACCTCCGTGCTGTCGTCCCAGGAGGCATAATCAGAATAGGCGCGCAGGCTGTCCTGAAGTGCGACAACATTTTTCCAGAGACGGACTGTTTTCTCGAGGTCGCGTATCTCGAGCGTATCCGAACAGCTCAGGGTAAGGCTGTCACGGACAGCGACAACCTCGGGCCAGAGCAGGATACGGCGCTCGTCCTCGAGGAAAAGTATGCTGTCGCGGCAGGCGACTGTCATGAGAATATCGTTATCGTCGATCTTTTCGAGGCGCGGGCTGCCGGTGATGAGCCCGACACCGGTGGAATCGCTGAACTCGGCTGTCTCGCCCCTGATCACCGTCTGCGTGGAATCGTCGCTGATGAACACGACTCCCGAGGCTATAATATGCTGAAGGTCCCGGTCGTAGAACAACTCGTCCGAGCTCAGCATCCGGTCGCCCTCCTGCACTTTTACTGAGCCGATGGCGCGGGCCTTGCGGCTGTGCTCATTGTAGAGAAGTGTATCGGCGAACACCTGTCTCAGTGAATCGCGGAACGAGGTCTCACCATAGAAACGAATATCGCCCGTGCCGCTGTTATAGACTCCCTCGCGCGCCTTGAGAACGGCATCACGGTGCCAGGCGGTGACAGTGTTGTAGAACCGGTTGATATAATGGTCGCCCTTGTCGAGGAACTCTTTCGAGCCGGCCTCGAAACGGAGTGTTGACTGCTCTTTTTGAGCGGTATTGCCACCCGCGCCGCCGGTTTTGGTGGCGGCGTTTCCCGTGCCGTCATTGTCAGCGGCGGTCGGGACAGCAGCGCAGAGCACGGCCATGAGAGCTAGTGCGGATAATCTATTCATCTTCTTCGCGCCTGTCGATAATGTTCAACTCTTCGCTCCTGACCTCGCCGGAAACAGGGCCGCGGAAACGATATTCGCTGAGATCGTCTTTCGCCTCGAAACCGACTCCCTGCTCGAACCCGTTTTCCGTGGTGAGCTTGACCGTGCCAACACCATAGACAGTGCCTTCGCCGGTCAGCCACCTGATTGCCGGAGCCTCCATCAGCGCGTTCTCCTCCTCGGAGCGAATGACAACCTCACCCGAGGCCCTGAGACTGTCGGCCTCACCGTACATGCCCCAAATCTCACCCTTGTCCGCAGTGAGCGTGGAGGTGTGGACACCCTCTTCGTCGAAGAAATCGATGTGCACACTGTCCTCAAGGCTGGCGTAACTACTGTCCTCGTATATCTTTACGATATTAGCCGCAATAATCGCCTGTGTCAGGCCCAATTCGGTCAGTGTGATCCGGGTACCGTAAAGGACCTGGTCGGGAACAACCTCTCGCTGTCGTACGACTGAGGTCTGGACCTGCTCTTTCCCGGCCTCGCAGGAAAGCGCCACAAGAATGAGCGGCATCAGGGCGGCGAGTATCCCGCTGTGGATTCTGCGCATGGTCAGTTCCCCTCTCCCGATGTGGCGCCTTTTTCCGGCGGCCGGGTTTTCCAGCGCCGGTGGAACCAGACCCACTGGTCGGGATGTTCACGGATGAACGCCTCGGTTGCGATAGAACACTGGCGGGTCAGTTCATAAATATCCTTCTCGCTATCGCCGGAGGGCTCGATAACGAGCGGGTCGCCGAAACACATGTGGTGACAGTCTTTTTCGTCGCGCCAGGTGAACAGCGGCACGATCGGCGCGCCAAACTTGAGAGAGAGCACGGCGGGAGCTGTCGCGGTGTGTGCCGCTTTTCCGAAGAAATCCACGAATACACCCTTGACTTTTGTGTCCTGATCGATCAATAGTCCGATGAGATAGCCTTCTTTCAGAACGCGGATGATGTCGCGGGTGTTGCTGCCGCGTGAGATGTTCACAATGCCGTTATGCGTGCGTGTTTCGAGCAGCATCTGTTCCAGACGGGGATCGTAAAGCTCTTTCGACACCTCGGCGGTGGGCACTTTCTGCGCGGTGAGGTAGGGCCCGATGAACTCCCAGCTTCCGGCATGGGCGGACAACGCGATGACACCTTTACCTGCGGCGAGCGGCTCTTTGAGTTTCTCAAAGCTGTCAGACACGCAGACCGACAGCACCTCTTTGTCACTCATTACAATGATACGGGCCGCATCGACAAAATTCTTGAAAATATTCGGGTATATCCTGCGGGCTATGGCCTCGATCTCCGCAGAGCTTTTCTCATTGCCGAACGCGATTGTCAGGTGCTCGATGATCCGGCGATAGTCTTTCCTGACAATGAATGGCGCCAGCCTGCCGAGAGTTTCGCCAATTGCGAGCGCAGGCGACCGGGGGATCATGCGGAAAAATCCAACCACGAACCTGATCAGCCAGTAAGCAATATCGTTCTTGATCCGTTTGACCGGACGCCATTTCGTAAATTTCTTCATTCTATCTGTTTTCCCAGTGGGCCAATTCCTTTAAAACCTCCCCCCTCGGCTTTTTCCCGGTGATCAGGCAAAACCAGTGTTCAGCGGCAAAACGCTGAACAGCGGCTAATCTGTACACCCACATCGGACCATAAAGTGCCCACCAGCACCTCAGACAACTCCGGCGAGCGAAAGGTCGATCCAGCGAATCAGCCCAAGCGGCGAACCGTCAGGATCAGTCACAACAAGCGTCGTTACAATATGCTTTTCCATGATGCTGGCCGCGCGGGCCACAAAAATGTCAGGCGCGATAGTGAGAGGCGCCTGCCTGGGCGCATTCTCACGCGATGAGGCCTCGAGTGCCTCTCTGGCGTTGCAGTCGAGCGGACGCTCCAACCGCTGCAGCAGGCGGCGTAGGTCACCATCGGTGATAACCCCGTACAGTTTGCTGTTATCGGTGACAATCGCCACGCCCAGCTTTTTCGTGCTCATGACCTCTACCACCTCGCGCATGGCTGCCCCGGCCTCGACAAGCGGCAGCTCATCACCCGAGCGCATAAGATCGCTGACACGGTAGACCAGTTTTCTGCCGATGCTCCCGCCGGGATGAAGGGCCGCGAAATCCTCCTCGGACAGCCCCTTTTTCTTGAAAAGGCTGATAGCGAGAGCGTCACCGAGCGCAAGGGTGGCGGTAGTCGAAGAGGTCGGTACGATATCGTAGGGGCAGGCCTCGCGCTCCACCGAAATATCCAGTGTCACATCGGCGATGCTTGCAAGACTCGAAGCGCTGTTGGCGGTCATGGCGATCACCGGCACCTCAAGACGTTTCAGATGGTTCAAAATGACCGTGAGCTCGTCCGTGGCGCCGCTCTTGGAGATGACAATAGCGGCATCATCGCGCATGATCATCCCGATATCGCCGTGGGCGCCCTCCACAGGATGCAGGAAGAACGAGGCGATGCCGATGCTCGACAGTGTCGCCGAAATTTTCCGGGCTATGATGCCGGATTTGCCGAGTCCGGTGACAATGATACGGCCTTTCGCGGCAAGGATGATCTTTTCGGCCTCCTCGAACTCCGGCCCGATGCGGTCTATAAGGGCGCTTATTGCCGCCGCCTCGATTTTCAGCACTTCTCTCGCAGTATCTATTCCCACGGTTGTCTCCCGATGCCATGACGGTGATTCCATTTAACTGAGAAAATATACGGATACGGCGGCGTTTGGACAAGAGGAAAGGGATTCAGGATTCAGGAGTCAGGAGTCAGAATGAAAAGAAGAATAGAACACGGATGACACGAATTGGGGGGATTTACGAGGAAAAAGAATTGAAAAGCATTATATCACAAGAGGAGCACTAGGGCCAAATAATAAGTCATAATAGTTTTCTTGATTGCATTTGACATTTTTATTCAGCAATTTTAAGTGTGATTTATAGTAACCATTTATTAAAGTGAGAAGGCTATCAATATCTGATACATGTTGTGATTCAATTCCAACTTTCACAACACTAGCTATCATTAGATCAAGATATGAATGTAGGTTTTCAACAAGAGTTGTTACATATGGTAAACATTCTGCATTATGGACAATTTGATTTCTTGTCATATATATTCTTTTAATATGCCATGTAACTTTTTTTCGATGTTTAAGAAGGGTTGAGTGAATTTTATTTGATGAATTGAAATTCTTGAAGCACCAGTAACAACGATTTCTTAATAATGGACTAAAACTTAATTTTTGTACCAAGTCATTTCGTTCTTGTTCAAATTCTTCACAAGTTAAAAGTTTTAAAACTTTTATTTCATTGTTATCCGTTTTGTCAGAGGTATTTAAATCCTTGATAAAAGTTTTCACGTTATAGTCAATTTTCAATAGACAGGAAGATATGTCTTTAAAAATATTATCAGCATACGTAAGAGAAATGACTGGAATTAATGATGAAATAAAATAATCAATTCTTGATCTGTTCTTGTCTGGTGTAGGAAGAAAACATTCAAAAGAAGACCATAGATTTAAGAATTGGTTTTCAATTGTTTTTGATGTTAATGCAGCTTCGTGAAAATCAATCACCTTTCTAAATGAATCAACTAGTTGCCCCCATGAATGCCTACCACTTAATATTTCGATTGTTTTTTTTATAAATAATTCTTTTGCTTTTTCATCTCTTTCCACATGGCACGTCATAGGATTTCTGGGTGGAGAAATTTCACTTACATGTTTTTGGTTTTCATCGAGAACTAATACCGTATCGTTGATATCAATTTCTGTATTATGGTCGGAAAATCTGCAGACATCTTTGAACAAATCAAGACGTTCAATAGCTAAATCTCTAGCCTTATATTCATCTTTTGCGTAAATGTCATCAACATATATAAAATTTGGAAATTTTCCATTAGTTTGAAAAAAAGCATCTATTTTATTCTGCATATCTGTGTCAGTCGATGATAAATTTGGTGATGTGGCTGATATTGTTATGTGGAAAGGATTTCCAAATTTTGAAAATAATAATAAACTGTCTGAACAGCGAAAAATAACTTTTCGTTGTTTGATTTTTCTATCAAAATACCTTATAAAGCTATCAATTTGACTAAATGATGTAATTTTTCTTCCGTTATTAAAAAAGAATTTATTATTTGCGAAATACACATGTTTTCTATTAAAACCAAGTAATTCTGTTTCTGAGATAAAAGATTTTGCAAGACTGATAATGAGTTTTTTTCTTTTTTTATCCTGTATTGCTTCTTTAATGCATTTCTTTAATAAAATCCAGTATTTATTCCCAATATCTATTGATAAAGCATCCACAATTTGGAATAATTTGACAGGTTTTTTATTGTCATTTTTTAGTAATTTTAAAAAATCTAACCATAATATGGGTATTGGGTCGGGAACAACAGGATCATTTTTTAAAAAAAACTCAAATTCTTCTATAGCATATGATAACTGTCTATAAGTTATATGACCCTTAGTATGCAATAATAGAAGTTTTCTGACTTCTAAAACACTAACATGTAGGTTTAAAGCTTGTGATTTAAATGTATCGAGCGTGTGATCAAATAACAATTCATCAATTGCTTCAGCAAAAAACAACATGCCTTCAAGAGTATTAATGTTATCCCATTTAGATAAGTCCTGTTTTATCACTCAACACCCCGCTATTTGACTGTTCAATATATACAAATATAACAACAATTAACAAAAGTCAATAACAAAACCCAAATATCCACCTTCCCATTTCACTTTTTCCTCAACCGCTCCCCTCACAAATAATCACGACCCAAACACCTCAGCACTTCTTGTCAGCAACGTTTTTTCTTTCATAATAGTTCATCATTTCATCATCGCAATCAGCGGTTCAGACACCCCCCTAACCCCCGGCCCCTTCCCCCATAGCGACTGTGTTAAAAGTCAAGGGGTAACAGGCTGCCATGTACGTGAGTCACGCATGACAGCATTGAGACTAGTGAGTAATATTCTCATACAGGCGGTGATAGCGACCTTAAAGGGCTTTCCTTTCGACATCAGGCGATTATAGTATCGCTCAATGAACGGATTCCATTTAATAGCTGACATTGCCGCCATATAGAGTTGTGATCGAACCACAGCTCTACCGCCGATAATCATACGTCTGCCACGGAACGTTCCGCTGTCGCGGTTCATGGGCGCAAGCTCAGCCTGACCAGGTTTCATTGGTCGGTTTTACATGGATGTCGAATGTATCTTTTGCGATGTCGATGCCTATAAATATAGTGTTCACAGCGTCGTCCCCTTCCGTGCAAATGCGGGCTCTTAAGGCCCTTGCGACTGTTCGGGATTATGGCGCACAATCGAATGAGGATCAGGCTCTGGGACGGTCTCATGACCAAGGGGACATCGATCTCTCATCCGATCCCTTCCAGTACCCCCGGGGGTACTGGAAGGGGCAGTTACTGCTTGCTAATATAATCTCTTTTATTCCTCCTTGTTAACATACAAGGAGGGGAAGGGGTGTTTCTTCGACTATTCTTTTAGCCTGCCCCCTCTGGGGGAAGGTGTCGCTTAGCGACGGAAGGGGCCCCCCACAAAAAAAACGCCCGGCATTTCGACCGGGCGCTTATGTAAACCAGTAGACCACTCAATCAGTTCCTGCGGTATTTTACCTCGCCGCCGACAATGGTCATGACAGATTCTGTTGTGAGAATTTCTTTCGGGTCAACCGTAAGGATGTCTTTCGACAGGATGGTCATATCGGCTAGCTTGCCCTCCTCGATCGAGCCGAGGATATCGTCCTGGAACGAGGCGTACGCGGCCCAGATAGTGAATCCCCTGAGCACCTGCTCGCGGGTCATGCACTGGTCGGGGAACCAGCCGCCCTCGGGCCAGCCGGAGGGGTCCTGACGGGTGATCGCGGCATACACGCCGAGCATGGGATTATTCTCCTCGACCGGGAAATCGGAACCGCAGGGAATGATATTGCCCTCGCGGAGGACTGAGCCGAGCGCGTAGGAGCCCTTGACACGAACCGGGCCCAGACGGTCTTCCGCCCAGTACATGTCGGAGGTGGCATGTGTCGGCTGCATGGAGGGCAGCACGCCGAGCGGTTTGAATCGCTTGAAATCCTCAGGGGCAAGTACCTGAGCGTGCTCGACACGGAAACGGTGATCATCTTTCGGATTTTCGGCAAGCGCTTTCTCGTAGGCATCGAGGATAAGACGGTTTGCCTTGTCGCCGATAGCGTGGGTTGCAACCTGGCAGCCGGTCTTGAGCGCGGCACGGGAAATCGCGAGCGCATCCTCGTAGCTCAGTGTTGCGAGGCCGCGGTATCCGGAGCGATCCGAATAGTCCTCGAACAGGAGCGCGCCGCGCGAACCCATGGCGCCGTCCATGAAAAGCTTGATGCAGTTGACCTTGAGCATGTTGTCGCCATAGTTGTCGACTTTATTCTTCGTGAGATATTCGGTGACATCATCGAGATGCGGATTGCCGAGCATGGCGTAAATGCGGATTCCCAGCTTGCCCTCGTCGATAATCTTCTTATAATTCTCGATCATAGCCGGGGAACAGCCCGCATCATGCACACCGGTGAGCCCCACCGAAAGGCAGCTTTCAGAGGCGAGGACAAGACGCTCCCGAATCTGTTCCTGCGAGGTGTCGGGAATGTGTTTCGAGACCAGTGATATGGCGTTATCGACAAAAACGCCGGTGGGTTCGCCGTTTGCCTTGCGGAGGATCTCGCCGCCCTCCGGATCTTTCGTGTCCCGTGTAATACCGGCGATTTTCAAGCCGAGATCGTTGGTGATCATCGCATGATAGTCCACACGGGATATCCAGACCGGATGATCGGGCACCGCTTTCGAAAGCTTGTCATGCCAGGGGAACTTACCTTCCGGCCAGTCCTCCTGATCCCAGTTGCTGCCGAAAATCCATTCGCCTGCCGGTCTTGTCGCGGCATAGTCGGCGATCATGCCGATGATCTCCTCGAAACTTTTCGTGCCGCGGAAATCGAGGTCGGCGATGGCGTCACCAAGGCTCAGCACGTGCCCGTGGGCATCGATGAGCCCCGGGGTCACCAGACGGCCCTCGCAGTCGATACGTTCGGTGTCCGGTCCGATATATGCCTCGATGTCCTTGGTCGTGCCGACTTTCGTGATACGGCCGTCTGTGACAGCGACAGCCTCGGCAAACGAGAAATCCTCGTCGACAGTCGCAATTTTGCCGTTGAGCAGGACAAGGTCGGCCGGCGGGACAGAGGGTCCGGCACAGGAAAACGCCAGGAACATCAGTGTCAAACAGGACAGTGAATACAGTGCAAGGGCGGTGAATCTCATAAGTAATCCTTTCTTTATCGGTCTTTTCTCTTGAAATATTCCTCGAGGATGGCGGCATGATCGAACGCCAGCGGTTCGGGCAGTTCGCCGGGTGCAAAAAGACATGCCTCGGCGGCATCGTCACCGGCGGCGGGCGCTCCCTCGGCGCTTGCGGTGAACACGACTGTAAGGGTGTGAAAACGGGGATCGCGCGCCGGATCGGAATAGACCCCGAACAGGCAGAGGTCCTTTACTGTCAGCCCTGTCTCTTCTTCGATCTCACGGACAGCGGCATCCTCCGCGCTCTCGTTGTAATCGATGAAACCACCGGGTATGGCCCAGCCGAACGGCGGATTCTTGCGCTTGACAAGCACAATCCTGCCACCGATATCGACAATGACATCGGCGGTGGGAAACGGATTCTTATAACGCTCGGTAACGTGTCCGCAGGACGGGCAGCTTATTTTTTCTATCATACTTTTGTCACTTGCCTGTATTTCGTATCCCGTTCCGCCGTTTCCGAACAACACCGTCCGGTGCCGCTGCAATCAGAAACAAAAGCCGCTAGGGATATATTTTATAATTTCATGGAATTAATATAGCTGCCCTTCAGCTCTCTTCATCATTTTCTTCGCCATCATCAATGTCGATTTCATCGTCATCAACATCACTTTCATCGGTATCCGAACTGTCCGGCATCCTTACCTTAAGAACCTCCGTAGCGGTCTCGACCTCATCCTCGTGAACGAGGATATCGATCTCGCCAAGACCGTCCACAGCAACGGCTATGGAACTTCTCAGGCCTGAATCGCGTTTGACCGCATTGATACCCTCTGCCTGGAGGAGTCCGAGCACCATATCCGCCAAAGGTTCCTCCCAGGTGCTGTAAACCACGACTGTCTCCATAGCGGCCTCCTGTGCTGCAAGTTAATGGAAAACTGTTCATATAACCGTGATGCTTAGCGACAAATCACGTCCCGTGTTATTTCCCTGTCATGTGGTGACATACATATTTTCTGCAGATTTCAGGGCGGTTCTCGTAATCGGTGCATGAGAGACCGTCCTCGGCGACATTCCGGCAGCGCATGGGCCACTGGATATAACAGACACCGTCCTCCTCGTAGATTCTGGCGCCCTCATGAAGCATCCACCATTCCCTGAAACGGTTGTCGTTGAAATCATCCCGCGAAATGCGCCAGCGGACCGTGGTGCAGCAGTCGATACGTTCGGGACAATCCGCTTCACTGCAGGGTATTTTTTCGAAAATATTCGGTTCATCCATATTTTTTTTATCCTTATGTAGAGTAAGCTATGTTGAAAATATACATACACAACGGAAAAAAAGCCAGAAATAGAAACACACATAATAATTTACCGCGATAAACATTTTGCTTGACAAAAACTCAAACCTCGTTTATACTGCTTTTGTTGAGGGATCGATTTACTACTGTCATATTCCGGGGAAGCCGAATTTTCCATGCAGGAGAACTTTCGGAATTCCGGGGGGTCATCAGAGCGTGTGGGCTTTATGCACCGACCGTTTCATCTGTTACAGGCCATTTAGTGCAGCGGGTGGACAGGAACATGACAGGTGAAAAACATCTCCGGCCGGGAACCTTGGTGTTGGGTGATGTACCGAGGGTAAACAACCGGTTCAGGCCAGGGATTAAAGGGGCGTCAGATGATGGCGCCCTTTTTTTATTGTTTGCGACAGTGAAAACGGGCAGAGATGTCAGCCGTGAAAAAATCTCTTGACAAAACAACATTTAGTAAATAGATTTTGTTGGTAATACTTATTCAGGAGATATGTTGTGAAAAGCGGACCGGTGCTTGGCAGAATCAGAACAAGAATCATGCAGGTGCTCTGGGAGAACGGCAGAGCTGCCGCACAGGAGATAACCGATGCGATCAACAGGCTCGAACCTGTTGCTCACAGCACTGTGCAGTCTCATCTCAGGGCGCTCGAATCGCAGGGCGTTGTCGGACACGACCGGGAGGAGCGGACTTTCATATACTTCCCGCTGCTCGACAAAGAGCAGGTGACCACGAAAAAAACGCAGGAACTGATCGATCTTCTTTTTGCCGGATCGGCGGAATCCCTGGTTGCCTACCTTGCGAAACATAAATATGTCTCGCCTGAAGAAATGATGCGGACACTGGAAATCATTGACGGCGTTGACGACTAATACTGGGCTGTCAGGTGCCACCATTTTTTATCGACATCGCGAACGCCGCTGTCCACCTTGCGGTCGTTATCCTCATTTATTCCACAATCATACTGGTCCCCGGGCTCATTGTATCCTATATGCTCAGGTATTACGGCGCTTTTCTACAGTCCGCCGCGCTGAGAATAACACTGGCCGCCGCCATCCTTCTGCCCATACTTGCCCTGCTCTGGCCTTTTGAACGCGCCGGAACACTCCATGTTGAGACAGTACCAACAAGCACCACGCTCAGCCGCGAGCTTTCAGACACTGCCTTGCCAGCCATTATAAGTTTCGAACAGCACGCCGGTGAAAATCCTATAGCATTTTCATCGCCTTCACGGGGACATGAGAACCCTCACCCTGCAGTTTCAGCAAACCACAGCGCTATCGCCACAGGCAATGTCTACCGCATTCAGCCGGAGAAAACATATACGGTACGGAAACTGTTCTACTGTGCTTTTTTCCTGCTGTGGCTTACGGTAAGCGCAGTATTGTTATGCAAGTACTGCGGCGCTTTCATCTCCCTTTACCTGTTGAGAAAAAATGCGTTTACCGCCAAAAAAGCCTTTACCGGCGCCTGCGAAGAGGCCGCCCGATACCTTAATGTAGCTCCTCCAGCGCTGTACCAGAGCCCGAAAATACACAGCCCACTGACCGCGGGCCTGTTACAACCTTATATCCTGCTGCCCTTGGGCGGGACCGAAAAAAATATCGACAGCCCGGAGGTGTTTCTCCACGAGACCGCGCATATTAAACGGCATGATTTCCTGTGGAACCAGTTTCGCTACTGTGCCATTGCTCTGTTCCCGTTCCAACCGCTGTTCTGGCTCGTGTCAAAACGTCTTGAGGAACTGTCGGATTATGTCTGCGATGAGATCGTAGTCGCGGCAATGCCGAGCAGGAAACGCTATGCCACCATCCTTTTCTCGCTGTCTTTCGCAGTTCCCGAGCCCTGTTATTACACAGTTCTGGGCAACAGCCTGCTTTCCGCGCCCTCATTGATAAGAAGGCGTATCAAGCGGGTGGTCGAATTCCGGCGTGATATGCGGCGGCCGTCAGCTGGTATGTCATACATGGCGAGTATCGCCGCGGCATCTGTCCTGTCTGTTTTTGGCTGCCTTGTAGGCATAGAAACCTGCATCGGGAACCTGCCGCTGGTCCAGGCCGTCACGATAGCACCCGCAGAGGCACGTCAGTCACTGGCGCAAACGCTGTCATTTCCACGGGGTGCACGTCAGCAAAGCGCCGAGGAAGAGAACACAGCCACAGCAGTAAGCGCCGAAAATGCCCCCGAAAGCCCCCTGCGAAAGGCATTGTCTTTCATCGCCAGACATGAAAACACATCACAGACACATCCGGCAAAATCAGCGCTGCCAGTAGCAACCGTTCAGGAAAATCCACAGGCAGAAAACACTCCGGACAGATTCATCGCAAATGATATGCCGCATGATACAGGCCCGGACATGCCTGCCGAAGATGAAGTGTCTTTCACCGCTGAAACGGTATCTGACAACTGGTTCAACGAGAATCGGGAGGAAGCGGATGGAACAGCGGAAAACGACAGCACGTCTTTCGTTCCGGGTTATGCAAGCGCCGGAAACCATTTTGACGGCATCGGGCACGATATCCCGGTCTTTAACGGCAAATCCATAGAAATGCCGCATAAGACCGCGTTGAGTGTCTCGGTGGAGTTCGATTACGAAAACTACAACTATGATTTTGAAAACAGCGAGGACCGGAAAAAGTACGCCACCTATTACGGTCTAGCAAAATGGAAAAACGAACCGGCATGGTCGCCTGACGGCTTGTTGATAGCGTTCACGGATCAGAGCAGGATTTGGACCGTTTCCGTGGATGGCGGCGCGCCGGAACTTATTTTTGAAAACGAGTATGAAGGTTATCCCGTGGGCAATATAGAATCGCTGACATTCAGCCCGGACGGCCGTGAAATCACGTTCAAGAAAGATGTGTACGACACCGCGCGCGGAAGTACGATCAGCATTATCAACAACAAAGCTATTTTCACCAACCCCTTCCCCAATATCGAAAGTGTCGACATTGAAACAGGGGAGCACAGGATTATCGTTGAAAACGGCTATACTTGCGCCTGGAGCCCCAACGGGCGTTACCTCGCCTACCTGTTTTACGACGATGGCACCAATCCTGATAACAACGAGAGGAACGGGCTCCCTGTCCTGCTCGATACCAAAACGGGGGAAACACGTTTTCTCGATGTCGACATGGAGCGCCGTTACGGCAAGCCGTCGTTCAGCCCCGGTGGCACACATATCGTTCTGCCCTCCCGTCAGGGAGTCGAGGCAATCGAGCTGTTCAGCTACGAGATCAACACTGGGGATTCAGAACAGATGACATGGTACAACGAGAACGACGGTCACGGGAAATACCGCAACTATCCCGAAGTTTCACCGGACGGCCGCTGGATCATGTATACCGATTTCACGTGGACGAAAGACTCGCCGGGGAAACGGCTTTTCGTATACGAAACGCCCACGGGCGAAATGTACCCGCTTTTCCCGGACGAGGAGACGCCGCACTCTTTCGGCAAATGGTCGCCCGACGGCTCACGGATATGCTATCTGATGGAAACAAACGACACAAATTATATCTATATCTGCGATTTTATTCCGGAATCGTTCGGCGTCGCTCGGAGCACTGGCATCTCCGATTTTCTCCCGGCGGAATTCAAGCTCGAACAGAATTACCCCAACCCGTTCAATATGGCAACGACAATCGATTTCTCATTGCCCGGGGAGGGGCCGGTTTCTCTCGACATTTTCAACTATACGGGCCAGCTTGTCCGTCGGCTCGTTACCGGTGATATGCCCGCCGGAAGTCACTCCGTTATCTGGGACGGGCTCGATGATAACGGCTCGACTGTCTCCTCCGGCGTCTACATATCTCGTCTCGCTGCCGGCGGGAAAAGTTCCACCATGAAAATGACGCTCATAAAATAATGCCCTGACATTCCGCTTCACAGACTTGAGCACACCGCGCCATTACCTATACTACATCGTTTAAAAAGATTTGCCGACCGTTTTCACCACAAAATTTCAGAAAAAGCCATTCCGAACGACGTAAAAAGCCCCATAAAGATCATTGCTTACAAACCATTATCCATTAAGAATCATACAGTTACAAATTTATGGCCATAATTCAAAAAAAGACCTTGACAATGGTAAAACTTTAGTATAATTTAGTGAATAGATTTGGCGAATAAATCATCTGGCTTGGCCAATCTCATGACGCCCGATATGGCAGGGGCGCAAAAAAGGAGGTTTGCCATGAAACGTTTTTATGTAATGAGTTTGATTTTCTTCCTTGCCGCTGTGCCGATATGTATGGCCCAAGGCGCAAGCACGATTTCGTTCGATTTCGACATCGATCAGTATGTCCCGGTTGGAAACGAAACGGAAGAGGAATTGGAGGAAAAAGCCGTTCAGTACAATCTGCACTATTATACCGAACTCGGTATCAACAATCCGGTCTGGTCGCCTGACGGCTCGAAAATCGCGTTTACCGATAACTACGGCTATGCGATTCATATGGTTTCTCCCGACGGCAGCGGTTTTGTGACTGTCGATGATGAAATCATACGGTCACACCAGCACAACTGGTACGAGTTCATCGACGGTACGAGGCCGTCCATCGCCGAACCGTCTTTTCTCAAGATGAAGCAAGATAAAGCGTATTTGGCGTTTTCTCCCGATGGAAAAGAAATCGCCTATTCTGTCACTTTGTTTGATGAGTCGCGCGGTAGTTATGAAAATGGCGGAACAGTCGGCAACTTTATTTATGCGATAGAGAGCATTGACATCGCCACTGGTGAAATCAGAGTTCTTGTGGACGGCGGATTGTCTCCGGCATGGAGCCTGGACGGCAGATATCTCGCTTATATTAATTTCGACTATCGCATATACACCGATCCCACCCAGACGGAATATAACGGCGCTCTCGCCATACTCGATACGCAAACGGGTGATGTCCGTTATCCCATCGAGTATAATTCTCCCGAACGTCCCGACAGTTTCGGCTTCAAAACGCCTTCTTTCAGCCCCGACGGTTCGGAAATAGCGTTCATATACGACAGACAGCTCTGTACGATACCGTTCGAGGGCGGAGATATCACCTATCTGACAGACATCGATAATGACGACCTCCAGTGGTTCGGTATGTCGGAACCGCAGTATTCGCCGGACGGTCGCTGGATTCTGTTCGGTTATGGCTGGCACAACTTCCGGGGCATGATGGTGTATGACACCACCGATGGCAAGCTGCACATGGTTGACGACGGCAAACTCGTGAAAGAGTTTTCCAGTTTCGATGGGCCTGACTCGCAGTTCCAGGGCACCTGGTCGCCTGACGGCACTCGGATAAGCGCCATTTTCGCATCGAGGGATGTACCGGTCGGCAGTAAAATCAATGATATTGTATGGGAACTGAGCGTTGTCGATTTTGACCCCGGTGCAATCATCGCGGCAAAGATTTCGCTTGAATCGGTGGATCAGATCGATCTCGCGTTTGGCGAAAAACTCGATGTCCGGGTCAATCCTGAGGACGCCGCACAATATCTCCCGAACACGAGCATTGTTCCAAACCTGCCTTTGAGCGAAGTCTACCGCTGGAAAGAGCCTCAGTGGTCACCCGATGACAAACTGATCGCTTTTTCCGGTTTAAACTCTCTCAATATCGTTTCTTCCGATGGCGGTGACGCCACGTGCATTGCGCAGAATTATTACGGTGATCTCAGTGGCAATGAACTTTTCGGACAGCAGGGATTCAACGATATTTCATTCTCACCGGACGGTCGCAGCATTCTCTATTCGGCGGATATCTATAAAGAAGAACTCGGCAGCAAAATTGAAAAAGACACGGTCCTCAATCCGACACCGATTATCGAGCAAGTCGACATTTTCACCGGCGAAACGGAAACGCTGATCGCCGAGGGAAGCCAGCCTTCTTACAGCCCGGACGGCCGTTATATCGCGTACATCCATTTCGATCATCGCATCTACACCGATCCCGATAACGCAGATCATAACAATATACCCGCTATTTTCGATACAGTCACCGGTGAGACACGGTTCCTGGCCGATGGAAACACTGACGATTACTACCGCAAAAACCTTGACGGATACCGTCACCCGACGTTCAGCAACGACGGCTCACATGTCCTTCTCGTCAACAACCGTCAGATATGCACGATTCCTTTCGAGGGCGGTGAACTCGAATACCTGACCGATTTCGAGAATTTTGATGATATCGCTTACGGGCGCCCGAAATACAACAATGACGGTCAGTGGATACTTTTCAACCGCTATTCTACGGACAGCGACGATTTGCTCATGTATAATGTGTCATCAGGCAAAACATTCTGGATGTTTGACGGCTCACAATACGTTCCCGGCGAGGACAGCCCATACGAATTCAGCTTTGTCAACGGTGACAAGATTTTCGCTGATTGTGGTGAAGCTTATTATGCGTCAATACCGGCGATGGACGGTTTCGTGCATTCAAGTATCGGTTCCCAGTACACGCCGAGTTTCTCACCTGACGGCACGAAAGTTCTGTATGTTCTGACACAGCCGGCACTGCAGCATGACGACATGCGCATTAAGACATGGCTGAAACAGAATCATAACCCTGAAGTATATGAAACGGAAACGAATGCCTGGGTGTGTGGATCCCTGTTTTATATCGCCGATTTCAACTCTCAGCTCTATGATACGACCAATCCGATTTCGGTGGAAACGGTCGCACCGGCGGGATTTGCACTGAAAGGCAATTTCCCCAATCCGTTCAATCCCTCGACGACGATAGAGTTCTCGATCCCCGATAGAGGTTTGACCACTGTCGAGATTTTCAATATGGCGGGACAGAAAGTCCGTGATATTATTTCGGCAGAACTGTCCGCAGGCACTCACCACGCTGTCTGGGACGGCTGCGATGACTCAGGCAACACGGTTTCTTCCGGTATCTATTTTGCGCGCCTCAAAGCAGGTAATTTCGTTACTGCCAAGCAGATGATGATGATGAAATAGCGAGGTTGCCAGTGGCGAGGAAAAGGGACGTCCTTAACGGGCGTCCTTTTTTTATCCCTTCAACGCGTTATTAAGCTCATTCCTCCTGTCAACTTTTGATACTGCCAAATTATAATCAAAAGAATTCCTCGGAGTTTACTCCGGGGTTAAACATGTTTTTCTGCCCCCCTTCCTGTCACTCCGTGACATCCTTCCCCTAAAAGGGGGCAGGAGCGCAAGAAGAATCGATACGGGGGACACGTAGAGCCGCGAAAGCGCAAGGCAAGGGGTTAGGGGGTTGATTTTAATACCCCGGATTTCAATCCGGGGTTGTTCATTTTCATTGCATCTTCCTGTAAAACCGTCTATTTCGCCATATTCACACGAACAATGGCCAATCGCTGTTAAAATAAAGCTTGACAATAGTAAATTTTACAATTAAAATACATGGTACTGCATTATCTGCCGAACCATTTCATTGCGCTTTCCCTGGTAGGAGCGTATCAAAGCGGGAGAACATCATGAAACGAATGTGTGCGGTTGTAACTGTTGTTCTGGCATTTCTGCTGTCTGCGGCAGTATTTGCCGGCGAAACACGAACCATTTCCTATGACATCGACCTGGGCCAGTTCCTTCCTCAGGGAGGTGAAACTGACGAGGAACTTCAACAGTTGGCAATTCAGTACAAACTGAATTTCAACCTGATGAAGGAAATCAACGATCCAGTGTGGTCACCTGACGGTTCCACTATCGCGGTAATAGATAATACCGCCCGTGCTATCTGTACTGTTTCCGTGGAAAGCGGAGAAACCATCCTGGTAACCCCTGAACTTATGGAAAGCTTTACCTACGACTGGGTGCCGATGGGTGATTCAACACAACCGATGCAGCGCTCCGAGGATCCGGGTGATTATCGCCTTCACCTGACATATGGTCCTGTTTTCACACCTGACAACAAGGAAATCACGTATACGGCAGTATATTTCGACAAATCCCGAGGCAGTATTTTCACACAGACTTCAGCCTATTACGAAATCAAAAATTGCATACCTTCAATCGAAAGCGTCGACCTTGCCACTGGCGAAAAACACTGCCTCGTGAAGGAAGGCAAATGTCCGGCATGGAGCCCAGACGGCAGATATCTCACCTATATCAATTTCGATTCACGAATTTTCACAAATCCCGATGAAACAGAACACCATGGCGCCCTGGCACTTCTTGACACGGCAACGGGAGAAACCACGTACTTTACCGATTTTAACACAAGCGAAGTATATGATGGTGAAGGCTTTTTACAGCCTTCTTTCAGCCCGGATGGATCGCAAATCGTATTCATCTATGAGCAGACACTCTGCACCATCCCTGTTACCGGCGGAGAAATCACACGGCTGACTGACAGTATAGATAACGGCCATGGTCTTTTTTATCCATCATTTTCACCTGACGGCCGCTGGATTCTGTTCAGCTACGGCTGGTATAACAACGAGTGGATGATGGTCTATGATACGGAGAGCGAAAAGACATTCAAGGTTTCCGACGGCACAATTATCACGGACATTGCCTCTTTAAGCGGCAAAGGCGAGCCGTTTTCGGGGAAATGGTCGCCGGACGGTTCTAAAATATGTGCTATAGCAGTCAACTCAAAAACAATCAGCCATCCCTACGGTTACGATGAAACAGTCGAGGCCAGAGAGCTCTGTATTATCGATTTTGCCCCCGGAACTTTCGACACCTCTATACCGACCGCAGTCGAGGCCGACACACCTGTCGATTTCGCGATAAGGGGTAACTACCCCAACCCGTTCAACCCAACGACAACAATCGAGTTCACAATTCCCGAACAGGGCATGGCAACGCTTGCAATTTATAATATGGCTGGCCAGGCTGTTCGCGAACTGCTTGCCGGTGAGCTGTCGCGCGGAAATCATACAACTGTCTGGGACGGTCGCGACGCCTCGGGCAATATGGTTTCTTCCGGTATTTATTTTGCTCGTCTCAAGGCGGGAAATTTTGCTGCTACCAGGCAGATGATGTTAATGAAATAGTGATTTTTCCTGCCGAGAGTCAAAGGGCGTCCTTAGGGGCGTCCTTTTCTTATATTTATTCGATGACAAAAGGCAATATATCTTCCCGATATCTGATCCCAAGCTTGTGATTTATTCTCGGTATACCTCTTACAAAACAAGGTATTAGCAACGAACACAACAAAATCACATAAATTCTCGCAAAAACTCTTGACAGAGGTAAATTTTATTGGTAATATGATAATATTGTATCATCTGACCTAGCACATATCATGGCGCCCGTTTTTGTCACGGGCATAAAAAGGGAGGTTTTCCATGAAACGGTGTGTTATCGCATTTCTTATACTGGCTTTTATGCTGGTATCGGGAGCGGTCTCTCAGGCCGAAGATGTGATCGACGAGGCGTTCGGGAAAGAGGTTATTTTCTCCTACGACATTGACAGCCTGAGCCAGAGCGAGGAACAGATGTCACGGGAGGATCAGTACCGGTACCACAGTGTCGCATGGTCGCCGGATGGCGACTGGATCGCGCTTGGCGGTCATTTCACTCTCAGCCTGATTCCTGTTGAGGGCGGTACGGCGTCGATGATTCACCATTATGATTTTGACGATGCAACATCGTCTGGAGGGCAGTCGCAATTTCAGAATATACGCTTTTCTCCCGACGGTAAATATTTAACGTACACCTCCTGGGCTTATGATCCTGATCGCGGCAGTTATACATCGGGAAGCATGAGCACAAATTTCATACCCGACATTAACAGTTATGACATTTCAAGCGGCGAGACTGCAACGATCATTTCCGGCGGTATGGACCATTCATGGAGCGACGATGGCCGTTACATCACGTTCATCAATTTTGATTACCGTGTCTACACCGACAGTCAAAACGCGGAAAATCACAGGGTCCTGGCTGTGTACGATACGGTGACTGGCGAAATCAGCTATCTGACAGATGACAATAACAGCAACACCTATGATGTCAATAATCTGAGGAACCCCTCGTTCAGTCCGGACAATTCGCATATCATAGCAGTCAAGAACAACCAACTCTGCAAAATACCTTTCGAGGGCGGTGAAGTTGAATATATTACGAATTTTGAAACACCTGAAAACATGTATTATCCTATGTATTCCTCCGATGGACGATGGCTTCTTTTTGAGCGTTCAAAAAGCGGCAAATACGATGCTATCGTTTACGACGTGCTGAATGAGGAATGTTATTTCCATTTTGGCAAGGAAAGTTATGAACCGGGTAAATCAAGGCCGTATTCTTTTTTCTTTGAAGATGAAGAAACCCTAATCAGTCAGGGCTATAGCCATAGCGGATGGGCACTCGGCTCTCAGATGAGACCCTGCTTTTCTCCAGATCAAAGTAAAATTGTGTACCTGTTCCTGAAACCGAAACTCTGGTGGAATGATAAGTTCATCCACGGCATTACGCCCTACATTACTGATTTCGATCCCGAGCGATACAACACTATCCAACCAACCGCTGTCGAGGCTGACATGCCTGACGATTTCGCGATCAAGGGCAATTTCCCCAACCCGTTCAACCCAACGACGACAATCGAGTTTTCCATTCCCGAGCAGGGCATGACAACGCTGGAAGTCTTTAACATGGCAGGTCAGACTGTCCGGGAACTGGTCGCCGGCGAGCTGTCACACGGAAATCACAAAACTGTCTGGGACGGTCGCGACGCCTCGGGCAATATGGTTTCTTCCGGTATTTATTTTGCTCGTCTCAAGGCGGGAAATTTTGCTGCTACCAGGCAGATGATGTTAATGAAATAGTGATTTTTCCTGCCGAGAGCCAAAAGGGACGTCCTTGCGGGACGTCCTTTTTGTTTTTACACAATCACTGGAAAGAGCCACGAAACTCTCCGAACTGAAACCGGCATAACTTGTCTTCTGAATGTAAAAGCGTCAGTTTTCCGGTATGAAACGCCGTGTCACGGTACGGCGCTTGCCCTTGTGCTCGACCTCGAAAACGATTTCCGGTTCATCGTCCAACAGGAAATGATAACGGCGGAAATAACCGCTCTGACGGATATCGTTCACCGGGTCACCGTTGATCCAGACTTTCGCGCCGGGAGCTGCAAGGCCGCGAATGCCGACATTCCTCGGCCCGGCGGGAACACTTGTCCCCTCGGGCGGTGAGGTCTGCACATACAGCAGTGGTTCTGTGTCGAGAGCCTCGATCTCTTCGGCAATCGCCTGCCTTGTTTCGAGCATGACAGCCGGATCGCGCGTATAGCCGACGAAATCCCACATGACCCGGCGGCAAAGCTCCAGCGAACGCTGACGGGGATTCAGCCAGTGGGCATCTTTACCGACGCGCTCTTTCAGTTTCGCAAGCCTGGCTTCAAGCGTCCAGAGGTACTCGTAGTCCTCGAGACCGTCCCGCTGTGCACTAAAACGAAGTGATCCAAGAAGGCCGTTCCTGCCGGGATAGGCAATCACCGGATTGCCAAGCGGGGAGTTGTTGCCGATTGCGGCCTCCGAATAGGCATCATCGGCATAGGGACTGTTCAGGGCCCAGAACAGAAAACCGTCAAGATCGTGAAGATAAAGCGCCCAGAACTGCACCCGCATCTTGGTGAGCGACTGGTCCACGAAACGGCCGGGATAACGGCCCACAGGGATGCGCGAGGTATAATACCAGAGCTCGGAACCGTCCTCCTGATGCTCTTTGAACGTGTCGTACCACATGTGAAGGTGGTTTATCTTGGGACAATAGATGTCGAGATCGCCGAGGTATTCGGCCTCCACCGCCTCGATGATACGAATCGCGGGCGCGGTCTCGTGGGCAAGTTCGACCACTTTCGCATATGCCTCCTCGTTGTGCATGAACGGTTCGTCGCTGATCCCGGTGAGAAAACGTCCCTCCCAGCCACGTCGTTTAGCCATCGCCTCGATTGCGGGCAGACGGCGCATGTTCTCCTCATCAGCAACCACGCTTCGGCTGCGATTGAGCACACTGCGACCGACACCGTCGATTGCATCTGACTCGCTGAGTCTGCCCACGGAATGCATGTGTATCTGCCTTATCCCGGCATCGAAACAGATTTCCGCATAACGCTCGAGATTGGCGGTGTCGTAACGGTAGCCCGAGGCGGCACTGCCTTTTTCCTCCACTATCGAAAGCGGCACAATACCGGCGTCGGTCTGACGGTGCTCGACCACGAATTCAGCGAAATGCTTCAGACGTTTCCAGTAATTGTCGCTATAGAGCTTGACCGGCGGCAGCCCACGGCCCTGAAGGTTCCACCATGTTACCACCGACTGGTGGCGTTCATTCGGCATTTCGAAACCATAGACATGGAGGGTAACCGGCAGTTCGGCGCTGATCTCAGCACTGCCATCGACTGTCAGAGTACCGCTGTAATCTCCCGGTGCGGCATCATCCGGCACATGGATCTCGATCCAGAGCGGCTGGGACCGATAGGCGATATAGACCGAGTTATCGAGGATGGAAAACGTGCCGGTTTTCACCGGGATGGCATCATCCTCCCAGAACGGGTCCGGCATGGGATTGGGCGCGATGATATCGAGCTCGTCAAGAGGGATACGGCTGCTGTTTTTCTGGACATCGATATAACGCACCCACTGGAGTTTCACGTCAGAAGCGGCGATTTTCGCGCGGCTTCCAACCTGCCTTAGATCGCTGATCGAGGCGCTGACCTTATCGAGGGAACACCCTGGTGTGAAAACAGCTTGACCGCTGACAATCTCGCCTTTCGCGCCGTAAAGTACGAGCTTCGAGGGTGTCGAGTCGTCCGGCAGATCGGAAACGAGCACCTTGTCAAGGCTTGTCGCGGGCCAGAGACGAGGCTCGGCGCTCACCGTTGCATTGACAGTGAAAACAAACAGAAGGATCGTACAACACAGGTGTTTCAGCATGATGTTTGTCCCGTTAAAATATGAATGCCGTTTATTTGTCAGCTTTCATGATATAAGAAATACGGGGCGCAGGCAACTGTTTAGACATTAAAAAAGGCGGAACCGTGCTCGGCCCCGCCCTGAATATCATTGTATCCGGAAATGTAACTTACTCGGTCTCAACCCAGGAATAACTTTCGCCTGTCTTCTTGAGGCCGTAGAAAGAATAGCCGCCGTCAGTACGGTCTCCGTTTGCGTCCAGCGTCACCGATCCGGTAACACCCTCGTATTCCGCAGCGGTAGAAAATACGGCGCTTTCAAGTGCCGCGTATTCGGCATCTGTACCAGCTTCTGAGAGCGCTTTCGCGGCAATACGCATGGCGTCATAGGCAAGCAGCGAGAACATGCCCGGTGTCTCACCTGCTTTCGCGGCGATACGCGCCGAAACGGAGTTGGCCTTGTCTGCCAAATCAATACTGTAGAGCGGCGCAATATAATTAACCGCGTGGCAAACTCAGCCGCATCCGGCGTTGCAACCAATGTGGAATCGTTTACGAAACCGTCACTGCCGTACCAGCGGACAGATTTGAGGATATCGATTTCGGAGGCAAGTTCAAAAATATCGCTGCCCTCTTCATAGGAGGTCATGTGAACAGCGATATTTTCCGCGGCGATCGTTTCCTGCTTTGAGGCCAGAACTGTCGCAAGATCCTCGAGAACAATGTTGTAATATTCATGGTTCTGAGCGAAAACATCCCACTCATACACAATCGTACCGCCCTTGGCCGTGAAAGCATCTGCGATAGCCGAGGAAGCACTGTTTCCCCATAGGTCGTCGCGATAGAGCACCAAGAGATGCGTGATGCCATCATCGATCATCCGGCCGGCAAGGACCTCGGCCATACGTCTGTCGTCGTTGACCATACGGAAAATGTGATCGTCCGGGCCCGCGAGCGTCGTCATGGTCGCGCTGGGGCTGATAAGGAAACAGTTAGATGTAGCGACTGTTTCAGACGCTCCCGCGACCTCGCCGCTGGTGAACGGCCCGACAACAGCCCGGATGCCCTGCATACCGTAGGACTTCATCAGTACATTTGCGGCATAGCCATCGGTCATTGAATCGCCATATATCAGGCGGAACTCGCTGTTATTTCCAACGGCCTCCAGCTCGGCATTCGCATCCTCGATTGCACACTGAACCGCGGACAGGAACAGCGTGCCGTGATGGCCGTAATCGCCGGTGAACGGTATGATCGCGGCAATCTCGATCGTCGTTTTGCCGCTGTCTCCCAGAATTGTATTGTCATCGTCATCATCATCGGAACAGCCGGTGAACACAAACATCCCGACCACGAGCAACAACATTGACAATGCAAAAACTCGTCTATTTTTCATGTTGTATCATCCTGTAGAATATATGTTTTATCAAAAGAATTCCTCGGACTACAATCCGAGGGTGTTCATTCAAAATTCTCATATATAAACGCTGATTGTGAAATAATGGAATCAGGTGACAATGATTACGTTTTCAAACACACAAAATTCGCATGTTTATTTACGCGTCTCCCGCGTGTTTAATTAAAAGATCAATGATGTCATAATTGATCGTCAGTTTTTCATAACCGTAATAGTAGACTTTTCTTTGTTCCGGATATGCACAGAGAAATGTATGGGAAGAACTTTCTAAATTGACAAAAAGTGAAAAGAGATAGTTAGTATTCTCTGCTTCATTACCTGTAATGGTAAGACTCTTGCCTCGGAATAATTTTCCACCGATCTTAGTTATGTTTTTTGTGTAATAACATTGACATCTGCCTTGAAGCTCCAAGCCGGAATTCGTTACCTTAACAAGATCAAGTTCATATAAATAGCTCATCGTCTGTAAAACAATGTGAGCCAGCGGATCGGGGGTGATAGTTCTTTTCGCTGCACCCGAGCCGACATACTCGCTGTCCGGTGAAAGAGCGAGCTCATCGCTTTCCGCGGCGGAACTTCCATCAAAGGGATTATTGTCCGAACCGGAGCAGCCGGCGAAAGCGGCGGCAAGTGGGGCGGCAAGAAGCATTTTGCGACGATTCATAGCGTATCCTTTTTAATTTATGTGGCAGGTTACAGATCAGTTTTCTTGAAAATCCGGATGATTAACCGACATAATAATATAAACCTTTACCTGAATAGACTCAAAGTAACGATCCTCATTCTGGCTTGAATTTGTCATCCAAAATGACATACACCCTTTATAATCAACAGGATAGAAGTGCCGTTCAATATGCTGAACTCTGTCAGAAAGGGAATGTCAAATAAGAGAAGCGTATCGTATGCAGGCAAAAGAATGAAGCCGGCGTTGACACTGCATTCCATGTAACTTCGAACTATCGATGACTTCCTTACGAAAAACGGCAGGAGACCATAGTCCCCTGCCGCACAAATATATACGATTATTTTCCACAGAGTTGTGACTTAAATCACCAATAGAGGCGTTCGCCGGTCTCTTCCCATGAATGGAGGTTGACACCGAGCGACGTGCGTTTCATCTCGGAAATATCCTTGAGCGGGACAATCTCGCCGTCCCTGATCCAGTAGATATCGATTTTTGAGAGGTCGTTCTCACCGAAACCACGCTCTTTCGCAATCCTCAAGTAAGGCATCTCGAGCGGATCATGGCCCATGATCCAGGTGCCGACAGCATCCAGCTCGCAGGAGGAACATCCGGCAATGACAATATTGGTTAGATAATCCCTGCCCGTGTGGAATCCGCTGCCGTCACGGGCAATGATGCCCTCCACGATGTTGATATCCGGCGTGATCGCCTTGGCGGAATCGATGGCTCGCTGGCTCCACTGCTCATCCCACATGAGTGGCCCGTCGATCTCAGCCATGAACTCCTCGATAGCCTTGATATCGCCCCGGAGCTTTTTGAAAGTGTCCCAACCGCCCTTGGCCTGATATTTAGGGTAAAGTTTTTCGTAGTCCCAGTGCTTGAACCCGGCGGCCTTGTGCTTGAGGAACGCCGATTCGACATTCTGGTAATGGCCTTTCTCGAAATGACCGAAATCCACACCATAGACATTGCGGCACATGTGCTCCATGGTCGACCAGCGGTTGCAGTAGTGACCGTAACCTGAAGGCACGCCGCCCTGGCGGTTCTTGATGGACAACGTTGTCAGGCCGAGGTTGTGGCATTTCATTTTGGGCATGTTGATGAAAAGATTGTCCTTGTCGCCGATGGGACGGTTCGTGGGTATGGTATTCCAGACAACCGGATCGCCGGGCACCTTGTGCCAGTTAAGCTCGTTTTTCGAGTAGTGGGAGTACTCGAGGTATTTGGCCTCAATCAGTTTCAGTTCGATGCTGTCCAGCTTTTTGTAGAGGCCGCTCTTGCGGTGATCGACAACGTTAGAGCCGCGGGCCATGGTGACAATGTTCTTATTGCCGATATCATAGAGCCCCTGAGCCATACCGATGATGAAATCGTGGGAGGTGTTCGTTCCAACAGTCGGGTAATTGACAACATCGGGCACCCATGTCAGATTGGGGAGGATTGTGGTCGAACCGCCTTTCCTCGTGCCCTTGACAAATATCTGCGAGGCGATCTTCTTCGCGGAGGCCTCGATCTGCCCCTGCGCCGAGGAGAAATGGCCATGAGATTCCCGAGGTGCGTCCACGTGGGTTTCGATCAGAAACACCGCGCGGGGATTGTTCTTTATCTCGGGACGGATCTCCGGCATGACATTGCTTTCTTTGCCCTGCTCAAGAAGGTAGAGCCCCTCCTCGATACCGATGCCGCCGCCGCTGCTGAATGCCTCCGCTTTCGGCATGGCATAGCCGAAAAGTGATGTCCCCGCAAACCCTGCCGCCGCCGCAGCCGTATTGCTGAGAAAAGACCGTCTGTCCATGATTATCCTCTTTTTATTGAGCGCGCAATTGATGAATCTTGAGTAATAAAATAGTAATTCTTCTCAATAATTTCAACAAAAATAACTTTGGCGGCAAAAAGAAAACGATAGCATGTCCATAAAACGATCTATTCATGTCCTGATTTTCTCAGGTTATCATGTCGTGATCCAATCCAAGAGTTGGGAAATTCTTTAAATGAACTACTCCGGAGCAGAGCTCCGGGGTATCAACCCCTCAGCCCTTCGGGCAGCCCCCCTCCGTAGGGGGGGCAGTCGCTTGCGCGACGAAAAATTATGCGGCAGCCTATAAGCGCCGCAGGCGTCCCCCCTCATTCAGGGGGGAAACCAGCTGAAAGCTGAAGGGGGGTCTTTCTTTCGAAGCAAGCTTCTGGGAATTAGACCCATAGAGATTAAAAGTCTTATAAGTTCAATCAGCCTTCAGCGCCCGATATGTTTCCGGAGAAACGCGCAGATTTCATTGTAAGCCTCGACCGCCTCGGGAAAGAGCGGCGCCAGCGCGGGATAGCAGTGAAAGAGCCCCTCACCGATATGCACAGCGGCATCCACACCGGCAGCGGATGCTTTTTCAGCGAAACGGACAGCATCGTCGCGCATGAGCTCGTCGCCGCCCGCGAAAAGCAGCATCGGCGGCAGGCCGGAGAGCTCGCCGAACAGCGGTGAAATCAACGGATCGGACTTGTCCTGCCCGGCGGCGTAGTAATCGCCGAATAGATTCTGGGCATTACGCCAGCAGAGCGTATCCTTGTCTGCGTTTTCAGTGAACGAGGCGCCGGAATTTGTGAGATCGGTCCACGGTGAAAGCGCCACCGCGGCTGCAGGCAGCGGCAGGCGTTTTTCTTTCAGGGCAAGCATAGTCGAGAATACAAGGTTACCACCGCCCGAATCGCCCATGAAGGCTATTTTTTCAGGTGAAATGCCCTCATCGAGAAGGTATCCGTATACTGCAAGCGAATCGTTCAGCGCCGAGGGATAGGGTTTCTCAGGTGCTAGGGAATAATCGAACAGAATGGCCGGAATGCCGCTGCCCCTGACAAATTTCGCGACAATCCCTCTGTGCGCACGTATCGATCCAAGCACCAGTCCGCCGCCGTGAAAATAAAGGATTACACGATCCTTTTCCGCTCCCGGCGGAAACATCCACTCGGTATCGATATCCCCGACAGTAACAGTCTCCAGCGTGAAACCATCCGGCAGTTTCCCGAATGCACCGGCACCTTTCTCGACATCATCGCGCAGTTTCTGAATAGAGGTAGTGCTGTCCACATCTTCGGTCCGCTTAAGCTTTCCCCTCAGGAGGTGACGGTGCCTCAGGAAGAGAACCAAAAGGCGGCTTCGCAAGCTCGGCATTTTTACTCCGTATTCATTCTCACTTGGGATTCTCAGGTCAGGAACATGCTGCAATACATGTCCGAATCAGGCAACGGGAACGATGTGCCGTGGACAGCCCTGTGCAGGGCGACACCTTTGACAACGGTCCAGAAAGCGGCGGCCATCTCGTCCGGATCGAGCGGTTTAACCGAGCCTTTGCGCTGCCCCTCCTTGATAATCGAGGCAATGATAGTATAGGCCGTTATGCTCTTGCTGTTGATAATATTCCTGGCTTCATCGGGAATAACGTCCGAGATAGTGGCCTGCGCGATAAGAAAATGGTAGGCGGAACTTGTCCTGCTGGTCTCAAGGTTCCTGAAAAGTTCCCGAAGTCCAGTTCTCAGCTTTTCTTCCGGTGGAATTGCACGTGCTTTCAATGCGCTGCACGCATCGTTCAAACGTTTGAATGCGGTCTCTATCAGCTCGTTGAATATCTCGTCTTTCGATGGGAAATAATGATAGAGAAGGCCCTGCGACATACCCGTTTCCTTGACAATATCGCTTATTTTTGTCGCCGCGTAACCTTTGGCGGAAAACAGGTGAAGTGCCGTTGCCAGAATCGCCTCCCGGCGGCGACTTTTCATCATCTCGTTTGTCAGTTTACTGTTTGCCATACTATTGTCTTTCGTTTCGGATGCAAGTCTCTTGTGTTTTCCCGGCAGCTATGTAACTAATAGGGGCAGGTCGTACTATCCTGTCGCAATCATCGGCAAATCATTCGGCCGTGCACGTTGAACATCCATTCAAAACAAATATAATACATTTCACTTGTTGCGCACAATATCTGTTTTTTCTTTCGTAGATCCGTTGAATTTCTACTGGTATTCTCCCTCAACTCATTCCTCTGCTAAACAAAAAAAGGACGGTCAGATGACCGCCCTTTTCCGAATTCTATCAAACTGATTTTTTACGCTTTCTCTTGCACCGCTGTACTGAAATCCATTTCGGGCATGGGATTTACGACCGAGGAAGCGACATTTGACAGGTGAAGCGCAATCCGCTTCATGTAGCGTCCGCCAAGCGCGATAACGACAGCCTCGCGGTTGCTGAATTCCTCGTTAACAACTTCGTTAACAATCTCCTCGCAGCGATCAGCGATTTCATGGCCGAACGCGACCGCCTGACGGGCTTTTTCCTGATCGGAGTTTTTGAATGCCTCTTTTGTCTGTTTCATCAGGTTGAGAAGATCGTCACCATTCTTGCTGAAAAGATCAGTGAAAAGCTCCCTGTCGCTTTTCGAGTCTTTCAGAAGGTTCGGCAGCTCGACAATATTCTTGATATAGTCGCCCAGGCGCTCGGCGTCTTTCGTGATGCATATCAGCACCAGGCAGGCGGAGATATTGCATTTCGGATTGGCGGCAAGGTGAACAAGCACCTGTTTCCTGATATCCCGCTCGAGAATATTGATAGTCTGGTCTTTATTGTAAATCTTTTTCTGAGCCCCTTTAGCCTTCCCTTTTCTGGCAAGAACCGAAAATGCATATGACATCATTTCTTCGGATTTGTCCAGCATGTCAACGAATTCGTTGATAACACGGGAAGTAAAGGCCTTTTCCTCCCAAATTCGCATCAGGTCCCTGAACATTTTTCATGTCTCCTTAATGATAAAAAATTGCAAATATAATCGGAATAAAATGAAGCGAAAGAAATAAAATGATAAATATCAAAAAATTCTTCTTGGACACCGCAACAAATGCCGCCAGTTTTTTCGCCGCGGTTATCGGAATCCACCTGAATGGAAATATAATCACAATTCCAAAAATGTTAAATAATAAATGTGCGAAAGCCACCGCCATAGCCGGGGCGCTTCCAACTGAAAGTGCCGCGAGAAGCGCAGTAATCGTCGTGCCCACATTGGCCCCGAGCGTGTATGGGAATATCTGCTCGATGGTCAGAAGCCCGGCGCCGACCAGCGGCACGATAATCGAGGTCGCGATCGAGCTCGACTGCACCAGCGCGGTGAAAAAACAGCCGAACAGCATGCTGACAAAAACATTCCTGAACAGGTATTTGTTCAGGACACCCTCGATCTTTTCCATCACGATGCCTTTCATGCTGCTGACAATTCTCGACATGGAAAAGAACAGGAGAATGAGCGCAAGCACGAGAAGCAGGAAATGGTTTGTCACAATTGAGGTGACAAGCGAGGTCACCGGATCGAGAACGACCTTGACCGGACTGACCAGACTGAATCCGCCGACTCCCTGGAAAGCATCGACCATGATGATGGCTGAACGATGAATAAGGCCTGTTGCCATTTCGAGCGGAAAAAGCAGTGAGGTCGCACAGATATTGAATATATCATGGACAATAGAGGCCCTGAACGACCTCTCGAATTCCGCTTTCCTCCCGATATATCCGAAAGATACGATCGTACAAGTAACCGTCGTGCCGATATTCGCTCCCATGACCATCGGTATCGCGTTTTGGAGCGCAAGCATGTCCGCACCGACCATAGCGACAATGATTGAGGTGGTCGTGGACGAACTCTGGATGATGCTGGTCGTTACAATTCCAATTATCAGCCCGATAAACGGATTCGCGGTCGCCTGCATGAGGCTTTCGACAATGCCGGAGCCGGACAGTTTGAACGCTGTTCCCAGAAGATCGATGCTGACAAGAAAGAGATATACGAAGAAAAAAACCTGCGCAAACTGAAAAACAAGAAGAACAGACGGCGGGATTTTATTTTCAACAGTTTGTTTAACGTCCAGAAAACTCACATACTTATCCAGTTTATATAAAAAACCAGGGAAAGAAGTGCAACACCCTCTTATTGTTAGGATAATGTTAGGTTTTTGTAAGGCCAAAGGCAAGCTATTTATTGCATGCCGCAAAACTAACACCGAAAACCGAAGCGTTTCCCGAAAAGACCGGCACGGCTACAGAGAAAAATAGTAAAAATGAACGATCCTACATCAAAAACGGGCAGTTATTCCGATAAAAAGGCCCGCGACAGTTAATCGTGGGCCCGTATAAACCTTTATTATACTTAAGGATATCAGTTTCCTGCCGGTTCGATCCTGACTGCTACGGTCGCCGTTTTGACCGGATTGTCAAGCACGATCGCGATGCGTGTCGGCTGCTTTTTGACCTGCATGTCCTCGTCGATGATAACGGATTCGAAATGATACGGTTCACCGCTGGTATCGATTGCGGCGAGCAGTGCTGAATCGCCCTCACCGACCAGCAGCGTATCGTTACCAACATATTTCCAGCTGTCGAATGTTATCAGCGCGGTCTCGTAGGATCCGGCGGCAGAAAGAGCAGCCGTATCAGTCACCGTGAACGATCCCGCCCCTTTGCGCGAATACTCGAAACGACGTTCGAGTTTCGTGAGCGACTCAATGTCATAGGCTCCCGCAATATCCATGACAATGGTTTCGCTGCTGTCGCTCGACTGCCTGTCGAGCACATGAGCCTTGTACTGACTGCCTGTTTTCTGAAGCTGGCCGTTGATACAGGGCACCGGGTGGCCGAAAGAGTTCAGCACATCGCTGTCGTAACGGCGGGAACTGAATGTGCGTTTGGTGTAAACCTCGCCACCGGGATCGAGCAGGGATGCGTGACCGGCGAGCGCCACCACATAGGAGCCGAGATCGTTGTGGTTGTGCTGTTCGCCGTTATGACCGCCCTTGAGCGCGACCGAGAGGCCGTTTTCTTTTTTCGAGCGGAAAATGTAGACATCGGCATCCGCGAAACCGCTCCGGAGCGCCCGTCCGGCTGAAGACGAGGCCAGTCCGGCACGTTCGGCATAGGGATCATCCAGCCCGAACACCGAGAACATGTGCAGGTTGCTCGGATATTCCACCATATCCTCCAGACCATCGATACCGAGCTGATAGCGACGGTTCAGATAGCGGATAAACCGTGAGGACGGCCTCGTATCGCTCCGGCAGTCGGCAAACGACGGGAAAACACCGGGCATGATCTCGACCGTAACGGGATACGACCCGGTTCGCCGCTGTTTATCGTCATCCATCATGTCCCAGACACCGTTGGTGGCTTTTCGTGCCGCCTCCACCATGACAATGTAATATCCGTAACCGTAATTCCAGTAGCCGAGGCCCTCCGAACAGTTGCCGTCGTCGGAAAGGCTCAGGATATAGTAAGGCCCGTATTTCTCCGCGGCCTCGAGGTACTGTGAGCGTACATCGGGCGAATCGATCAGCGCGAACGCCGCCGAAATGACACCGCTCATGCAGACACTGGTCCAGTTGTTGGTGCGCTCGGTCATCCACCAGTGGGGCTCGCGCTCACCGTAGTGCATGGCCATGAAGGGGCTGAAAATGAAATGATCGGTACGCTCGCGAATAAGCGACCTGATTTCGGGCGAGAGCTTGTCAGCGAGAAGCCAGTCCGCCTGCGATAGCGACAGCGCGGTCATGGATGAGCCGAGGTCGACCGTTATCAGCGTCTCGTTGAAGTTGGTCAGCTTGCCGTCGTGCGCGGGCAGGACCCAGGTCTTTTCGGAGCAGATCGTTTCGATCGCCGTTTCGACTGCTGGCAGGAAACGCCCCTTATTCTCGATACATTCCGCAAGGACCAGGTCGCCGAGGATATTCCGTCGTACATTTCGCGGGCCCTGATAACGGCTGCGGTTTCCCGTGCGGCTGTAATCGAGAAAGAGATCGTCGGGCAAGTCGGGAAGTTCCGATGAAAGCGCTTTTTCGCCCTCCGCGACAATATTCTCATTACCGGGATGTTTGGCGATGTCGCGCCAGAAAGCACGATCAGTTACCGGTTCGCCGAATCCGGTGGGCTTGTCGGTTACCAGCCCGCGGAAAAATGCGACACGCTCCACCAGCGAGGCGCTTTTCGGCAAGTCGGGACTGCCGTGGTATTTTGCGGCAGAATAGGGCGGCGAGGCCGCAAAAACACACTGAGAAGCAAGCAGAATCAGCAGTGTTGAAGTTGACAATATCATTTTCGGCAGCATAAAACGCTTTTTTTCGAACATCTCGACATCTCCGCTATTTGTTAATAAATGATTTAGACTATTTCAGGTTTTCTGTATAACAAGAAAGAGGATGCCGCTGTCAAGGGCAAGGTATTATATAGTTTATGTCGGATTTACAGCTCTTGATTATCTGCCATAACAACTTTTTCTCTCATGTATCCCGGCCTGAAAGACCTGATGCCAAGAAAAAATATTGCAGTTACTAAAGGCAAAAGGTTATTTTATCCCTGTTCCGGAAATAGCTGTTCCCTGCCAGAAATACCTGCCATACCGCGGTGATCCAGGGTGTTTTCAAACATACACGCTATATTTTCCGAGATACCGGCCATGCGGACATGACGCATCTGCAAACGGTGATGTATGCACTTAAGTTAAAGGCCGGGAAACCGTTAAACTGGCTTAGCGCAGGTTTTTTTCAGCTGATTATGAATATGACAACCGGGCGGGTTGATGAACGGGAAACAGTTAAGGTATCTTTGACACGGAGGCATCATTGATTTCGAAATACTATCGTTCACTCATGACGGCGCTTATATGCGGCGCCATTTTTTTAGCCGGTTGCTCAAGCGATGATTCCAGCCCCTCCGAGCCGAAAGACAACGGGAGCGGCACATCCCTTGAGACAAAAAGCAGCTCGATCGGCACTGACGGCGGCACAATAAGCTTATCCAGCGGCGCGAGCGTGGTTTTCCCGGCAGGTGCGGTTGAAAGCACGGGAAATTATACCGTCAAACGTATCGATCCTTATTCCTATGGCGAGGTCGATCCCGAAGTCAGCCGTGTTGTCATCGAGTGTACTGGCGACGACACCACGTTCGATGTGCCAGTCGAGATTCGTGTTCCGCTTCCGGAGAGCATGACCAAGGCCGATTCCACAATGGTTTTTGGCGGCTACATCGATGAGGAGAGCGGCGCGAAAGAAATGATCGCCTGCAGCATCGAGATGATCGAGGGCAAACCGGTCGCGGTTCTTCCGCTCGAGCATTTCTCCACGGGATTTCTCGAGTGGCTTTTCGGGAAAACGCCGCCCGCGACCGCAGGGCCGCTCGAGATACCCTATTACGGGCAGGGCGAGTCTCCCTACTGTTGGGCCGCCTCGCTTCAGATGGTCAGTCAGGCCGCCGGTTTCGAAACACGGCATGAAATCACCGACATCATCGGCAAAATGGGTGTCGATGAGGGCGGTATCTCCTCTATCAAGTTCCGGACAAGTTCGGAAATTTCCTCGATTATCAAATACCGCACCGATGTCACACCTGACCGCTGCACCTGGGATGGTGTCAACTACCGTGTCATGAAGGACTATCTGAAACGTGAGCTGGGTGTCCGCGGTTACCCGGTCGCCATTCACAGTTCGGTCTGGGCACACGCGGTGGTCGTGGTGGGCTACAACGGTGACACGTTCTACATCCACGATCCCGCAAGCACCTTCAACAGCGCCATCGGCTATACGGCACGGGAGTGGAAAGACATGGTCAACGGCATGGGCGCCGGACAGTTCATGGTCTGCCTCACTGTTCCGAAAACACTCGATGCCTCCCGATCACTGATCACGGCAAATCTCATGAACAGCGCGATCCAGTTCGACAAGCTGCCGAGTGATGACGATCCCCATTCCCGCATCTATAAATACCGCTGGAATTACACGAAAGAAGACGGTTACACATTTTTCGACATGCGCGACCAGAAAGCTGTCGGCGCACTGCCCGGCGAGGTGGTCGACCTTTCCCAGGGCGGCGATATAGAAATAGTCAACGCCTCCCGGACAAGTGCTCAGGAAGTCAGCATCTGGCTCGATATTGTCTGCACAAGCACTGAGGGCGTGTATTACAGTGAGAATAAGCGTTTCACGGTGCCTGCAAACAGCAGCGGCAGATTCCGGTTCGACAACATTCTCGTTGATAAGTTCCGCTACAACGCCGAGGAAGCCTCTGAATACTCGCTCATTGTCCGCGCCATGGCGGGCGGCACACTTGTGGATGAGGCGGCGATTCAGTTCGAAATCGAATCCCGCCCGGTTGTTATCAAAAATATGACACCCGATCGAGGCGCTCCCGGCACAAAAGTTGTGCTGACGGGCAGCGGTTTCGGCACGATCCCCGAGAAAACCACGGTCGAGTTCAACGGTGTTGTCGCAGAGGTCGATACAACTGTCTGGCGTGACAGCGAGATCATGGTCATCGTTCCCGAGGGCGCCACAACCGGCCCGATCACGGTTACGAACGATGATGTCGAGGGCAGCTCAGAGACTTTCACTATCACGAAAGAATCAAAAGTCACCAACACATTCAGCCATACGACCGACTCGTCTTTCAGCAATAATTTTGTCATGACAACGAATGTCAGCTATACACTCAGCGGAGACATCCTGGATTCCGGCGAATATTCTGATAATTACTACTCATATTCAGTCGCCACCGAAGTACCAGCAACATTGACAATCAGTGCTGATGCCGAACTCGACACATACACGCACTCCTATGTCAATAACAATAAGACTTACGTCTACACCTACCACAAACCTGAAATGGTCCCCTTGACTGACAACCAGTATGAAGATTGGCCGTTCAGTGTAACCGGCAATTTCAATTATTTCCTTTCGGAAAGCGGTGTTTCGTTCACGTTCGAGCATTTCACCAACAGAGTCTGGGCAGAAATAGTCTACAGGGTGGAATACGATCTCGATGTCTACAATGCCGAGGGAGAACTGATCGAGGAAAGCAAGGACAACTACTTCAACTCGCGGACAGTGGGTATTATTTCAATATCATCGATGTAATATATCGATAACTGACATTGAATGAAAACAGGGGCCTGCGCGGAATTACGATTCCGGCAAGCCCCTGTTTTTTTATAAAATAAATCCACTCAATTCACAGAAAACTATTCCTGACACCCCATAAAAAAGAACGCGGTTTTAAGGGCTGTCTTAATATACAGGTACCCCTCGCCGGAAACTGTCTCTTTCCCGGCACATGCGCCCCTTTTTCTCGATACACGAACCGATCCTGTCAACGGGCATCGGGACATGTCGCGCTTACCACGACTGACGCGGCATATTCGGAGATTCTGTCGATTCCCCGAAATGCCAGAAGGGTAGCGATTCCGACTACGGTTATTAACAGTAAGCGTTTCATTGAAACCCCCTTTCACTGCCAATAACCCCTCATGACTGAAGAGCGATAACCTCCCTGTCAGTATCATACTGCAAATTCCGGATTTGTCAACAAAAAAAGCACCGAAAACCTCGCGGAATACCGGGGAAACACCCGGCAGCGTCACTCAGTTCTCTGACACTGCCTCTCGATATTGTCATAATTCGTAAAAAGACTGCCGGGAAAGACCTTGCACGTACAAGTTGTCATTGTATATACTTTTAACAGAGATGTTGGCTAAAAGCCTTTGCAGAGGAATACCGGACCGTGAAAAAATGCCCGTACTGCGCAGAAATGATTCAGGATGAGGCGATCAAGTGCAAGCACTGTCATGAGTTTCTGACCTCACCGCCGCCGCAGGCCACAGCGCAGGGCCAGTCAGTCCAGCCCCAAACGCCGGGACAGCCAGTCCCGACTGTCGACGCAAAACTCCCATGGTATTTCCGCAAGGGATTCCTCATTTTCATGGTCTTATCCACCGGGCCGTTCGCCCTGCCGCTTATCTGGTTCCGCCCGAAAACCTCGATCTTCCTGAAAGTCAATCTCACCATTGTGATCCTTGTCCTGAGCTGGTTCCTGATCCAGCTGACCGCGAGCTCACTGCGCAATATCCGGGACTTGTATCTGCTGTTCCAGGGGATGTGATGGGGGGGGATACGAAATATTGACAACATCGAAAATCGCACAAAAAAAGACCTGCTTTCGCAGGTCGTCTTTTTATGGTGGAGGGGGGCGGATTCGAACCACCGAAGGCTTAGCCAACAGATTTACAGTCTCAGCAAGGCAACATAGCGTAAACCATATATATACAACATGTTGTTGTATTCTAACGCACTTAAATGTTGATAGTATTTCCGCTATAATGCTCGATTTTCTGCATTTTTACCCCCCGACTTTAGCCAGATTTTAGCCAGGATGCATCCGCTACAGCTTTATGAATCCAATTATCTGGAGATATTTCTGAGTTGTTACCAAATTGGAATGGCCCAGCAGCTGCATTATTTCAAGAAGAGTTTTGCCTTCTTTCGCCCATAGCGATGCTCTTCTGTGACGAAGGTTATGCCAACTCCATCTTTTGCACTTAAGGTCAAGAACATGTGTCTCAATAAATTTTGGATAATATGTCCAGCGCCCAAAGACTTGTCCTGTTCCTGTTTTTCCAGCTATACACTTTGGTATAGGGATTCTTCGTGGTGTCAAGTTGCTGTTCCTTGCTTTGTGCGTCCACAACGTGACGAGTCCATCCTGAATATCCTCGTACTTCAACCGTAACGCTTCATTGATTCTACAGCCTGTTTGCTCAACAAAGTCTAATAGAAATTTTTCTTCGTCGTCCAGCCTGGCCCGAAGTGATGATATTTCTTCATCTGACGGGATATATTTCAGTTTGATCTCGACAGGCAGCATTTTGATTCCTACACAAGGATTACGCATATCAATATCGTAAATCCTTATTGCATAGTTAAACAATGCTTTATATGCTCTCAACATTGCATTCGCACAATGATTTGTCTGTGATTTCTTCTTGAGCTGTTTTGAGTAATCGAGGATGAGCGTGTTAATTTGCGCCTTTGATACCTTTTTCACCTGAATATGACCAATGTGATTCATAAGCATTTTATAATACCTCTGGGTTTCTTGGTAGTAGCACTTACTTTGATTCGCTTTCATCTCATCCAGGCGGGCATTCATAACATCGACAAGCATCATTTCATTCTGAGGTTTGTCGATGTTTTTCTCAAGCTCGGTGAGTTTCTCGCGTTCGGCGATAAGACATTCCGCACGAGTTTCATAGATCGCTTTGCTGAAATATTTCAGTCCCTGGAACTGGCCGGAGAAATACCAGCGTATCCCCTTCTTCAGTTTCCGTTTATAAACACCCATTGCGTTTTTTCCTTTCCGAGCTATATTACTAACTCGTGATATAGTAGGTATAAAGTGGAGGCGGTTTTGTAGTTACTCTAAAAAGATTGAGGTGATGATTAACAGTGAGGATTAGGGAAACATAACGGAGGACGTTATGGATAGTCCCTACCTCAAGGTCGAAGAAGTCGCCGAGCTGTTTGGAAAGTCAAAGAAATGGGTATATGAGCGTAAGGCTGAAATACCCGGCTTTTTCAAACTCGCAGGCAGCATTTTTTTCGACCGGGAAATCCTGTTCGAAAACCTCAGGAACGCAGCCACTCGACCTGCTAAGAGACAGAAGCCGGACGTTCGTAACGACCGTCACGGACTCCTGTCCTGATCATCAAGCCTCCGCCGTAACGGCGGGGGCTATTTTTTCTGTTTAAGCGCCTGTTGGAGCTTTTTGTAATCATGGTAATGCAAGTGTTGATGGATTTCCTTGTACACTCTGACGACCGGTCGGTTACTTGCAGGTCTTGCTTTTTTGGAACGCCGTTTCTTTTTGCACGGTTTCATTCCTAACGTCTGCTTGGCTACAGTGTCGGCACAAGCATTCAATTCATCGAAAACCGCATTGAAAAAACCCATTACTCTCACCTCCTTTCATGTGACTGGAGGCAAGATAGCATATTGTATCATAATTATAAATCAACAAGATAGGCAGATATTACACAAGAACGGAAGATTTTCTGATATGAGCGTTCGGACTGATTAAAACAGCGCGGAAATGTCGTCTTTGGTGAGTTCTCTGACAGGCTTTTCGAGATGCGGGGATTTGACGAAGGCGAATTCCAGAATACGGTTTCTGATGTTCTCCGGTTCTGGATGCAGGAGCAATATCCGCTTGAATCTTTGCAAAAGATCAAGCTGTGAAGATGTCGCCGATTTGCCCATCAAGCCGACAACAAACGGAAACCCCAGGCCGTGGATGTGGATAACATCCAGGACTGATACGGTGAGAATGACCGCTTCACGGTTGGTACGAAAGAGGTTGTAGAGCGTATCCCGCCTGAATCCTTTCGGATAGAACCATTGATCCTCCTTGAGACCGATATAGCCGCGGTGCTCGTTGTTGTGGTCAATGATCTTGAACGCGACTTTTCCGGCCATGATCGATTTTTGGCCACAATAGCCGATGTCGAAATACTTAGCCGTTTCTTCGTCGATCCCCAGTTTGATGACTGCTGCTTGACCATGTTCAAGTTCGAGCGTTGGGATTTCACGTTTAGGTGTTTTCGGTGTATCCAGGAATTGCCGTTTCAATTCAAGCGCGCAGTCTCTGAGTGTTCCCCCATTTCGGGCATGTAGGAAATTGATGACACTGCCCTTGTCGTCGCCTTTCGGATTGAAGTAGAGATTCTTTCCGGTATCAACGATGAAACCTTCGCCTTTCAGTTCCTTGCCTTTTCTCGTGTACGGGATATTGCAATAGTCGAGCAGGTCGGCGAACGATATTTTCCGGCTTATCTCATTGAAATCAAGATATTCGGCCATAGTCCCCTCCTTAATTGTAAGGTGCTGTCCCTATTTTACAATAGAAAAAGGGGAACTGTCAAAACGCCCCCCTTTTTCGTTTTTTCTCTGACTGCAATAACGTTGAAAAGTCTCGACCTCGCTCCTCAATCGTTACGGCACGGCTTTAGGTCGTTCCCCTGTCCGTTCCAAAACCATGTCAGTACTGCCATCGTTGTTTTTGATAGCGTGAGCGAACAGAAGTGAAAAGGCCGTGTCTTACGGTGGCTTATACCGACAGCGCGTAAGCAGGCAGATAAAATATATTGTAGCATATTTTGAGTGAAATTGCGTTAAGACGAAGTTTACTTCACTTCCAGGGGGCGGGTGCAGAAAATGTTTGGTAAATAGGATTCCAGAAGAAAGTACCTTAACCAGTGGTGATTAAAATTAATTAGATGTCTTCATATCAACCGCATATGAATCGAGAACATGATATTGTTGAAGACGTCTCCAGAACGCAATACACTGAATCTGTTTTTGTGCAATAAAATTTTTGGAAAATATTATTATTGTTTCAGTAAATGGTGTTTAACGCCGCTCATAAGATATTGTGATTACTTTGAACTTACCCTCGAAAACGGGTCTAGTAATAATGATAGATTTAGAACAACAAGCAGAAAGAAAAATACTACACTGACAAGTTTTTTTACTCCAGAACAGATTATTTATAACTCAGAGAACTCAAAGAGCTCATACCTGAGTACATTTCACTCTTGCCAATGGAACAACACTCTAATAAAAAAATACATCAATACTTCGGCCCATATCCTCCGCTGTCAAAAAAAAGATTTGCATCAATATAAGTATTTATTAATGGTAAATTAAGCATATCAGTGTTTTCAAAAGATACTATCTCTTTTGTCAGATTAATGAAATCCTGGTAGTCAATGAAATGTTTTAATAAATCCAAAGGGAAAAAATACAAGGTTTCTTTGTCTTTATACCGGAAAACGATAACAGTGATGCCCTTTAACGAAGATTTGATAAAATGTGAAATATTTATATCCTCGATTGCTGGTATTAAGGCGTATCGTTGATATTCAGCTAGGTCTGGCTCAAATTGATGATATTTAAACTTAAAACCTTCATCCACTGAAATTTTTGTTGAGTCGGGACAAAGAAAGACGATGTCAGAATTTTCATTTAGAATTTTGCAATAATTTTCCATCATGCTGAATGTATAATGGTTAAAAACAAGTCTGTTATTTAAAGGGACTAATGGTAAAATGACAAAGTTCCCACCCTGTATGGTAAATAAAAAAGGTAACATCATATAATTTTTCACTTTGTAATAAAATGAGGTTACATCTGGATTAATAACCATATACTCCGGTTTGATTTTAGAGACAATATAATTTTTTATCATCTCCTGGCTTACAGGATAATTAATCAATGCAAAGTCAGTGTATGACGTAATGGTTTGTACCTGAGTTGTATTATCTTGTGCATAACATAAGGGAGAATTAATAAATAAAATTAATAGCAAAATTGTAACGATATTTTTCATGACTACTGTCTCCCAAAGGTAAAAACTAATTTAAAAATATTACCATCTATATCAAAAACTATGCCTTTTGCAATTGCGTTTTCTGGCAATTTCAACTCTTTAAGTGATACCGTTTTACCTTCTGCAAGATTATCCAGTATTTCTTTGTTATTTTGATCTATAATTGCACCATATTTTAAATTTTCAGATAATTCTCTTATCGATATATTCTTGATAGCTGAACCGGTATTTGAAATTTTTGTAAAGGTTGTGAACTCACGGTTGTTTTTTAATATTGAGGAAAACATTATTTTGTAGTCATCGGCGTAGTAGGTTGTTAATGTGTCAACATTACTTTCATGTAGATTAAGCGGATGACGAGCAACTTCTTTGTTGTCTTTATCTTGCAATACAAATATTATTGTATCAGCTTCAAATGATTCCTCTTTTGCGAAGAATTCAGACTTTCTCTCAACAACTTCACCTTTATAATTATAATATATTCTGCACGAATCAGATTTCGCCGATAGTTTGGTACCATCGATTTTGATATAATCCGTATGGTTTTCTTTTATAAAAGTCACATCTTGAAAACGTATTGAGTCTGCGATTGCGTTTCCAATCGTTATCAAGATATAGTTTACGTGATTTTTGTAGTACATTCGGCCAGGCTCAAATGTGATATAATGTTTATGAATTTCTGGCACTTGAGTTTTTGAGGTTAAAAAGAATTCATTTCTTTTTATTATTTCTTCAATAGCACTATTGAAAATAACATAGTATTTAAATCGTTCATTTCCTCTCGTGTCAATTCTTCCTTCTTCCTCTTTATCTTTCATTGATTCCGGACCGTAATAGCCGTTGATAGAAACCCGGTCGGAAATATCACTTATCAAATTATTAATAAATTCAAGGTTGTTCGCAGCATGTCCAGAGTATTCTTGACGTTGATTATCGCTTAGCAAGTGTTGATTAATCTTACTGTTGTACAAAACTGTCAGATGCCTGTCTTCAAGAATATTCAATATATCTTCATTTTCTATGCCATAGTTTTTAAGACTGTCTATTGTTGATGCATAGATTTCTTTTAAATAGTCACTTTCTGTGCTATCTAAAACAGATGAATTTATATACTTCCACGCCTCTCTGATAAATGTGAAGTCATTGAAACTGGTGCTGTTTTTTTCCCTCAACACACGATGAAAGTTTTTATCATCAATCTTTTCATTCAGTAGTGAGTAAAGACTATCTAAATACGACTGGTTAATTTGTTTCGTTGTTTTTTGGTTTGGTTTGGCAAATACCCATAGCATCATTACCAGATATAATACTAGCATAAAAAACATTCTATATTTGTATATATTTTTCTGCATCATTCTTCATTCTTCTCTTTTGAATCGAACAGCATTGAGTTTTTTTTGATTTCAGCCTTCAAATCAGTTATTCTTTGTAATTTGCTACTGAGGTTTGATATTATTGTGTCAAGGTTGTTAATAATCTTTTCATAGCTATTCTGTAGAGAGGCAATTGTTTCGTTCTTTTTCGATGAACTATCGATAATACTGTAAAACATAACATAAAATATGTATGCATCAACAAGCAGCCCGAAAATGATTATATATGCTGGTATAATATCACCTTTAACACCTAACAATTCAGCTAACAATGGATTAATACTGTTTGAACCTAAATTACGTTGAGCAAATTCAAGTGCAATGCCAAATATTACTATTGAAGAGCCGAGGTAAAGTATACGTTCAGGCGAGACAAAAAGAGAAAATAACATACCGATAATAAATATTTTTATCACATTATCATTGAGATTAAAAGAGCATTTTATCGCGATTATATACAGAATCCCCAAGCAGACTTTTTTTGCTACGTTGATGACATTATCCTTAAAATGTCCACTTTTAAAAATGAATGCATAATTTAAATCTATTTTTTTCATCTATTCCCCCCTTGCACATCGAAATCCGATAGTTGAGGTTCTTGTAAAAGGATTCATTTTGTTTCTAATTTGTACTCTCAGATAGTATAGATAAGATTTATAATTTCCTCCACGCACTACTCTGTTTCTTTGCAGAAAATTAATTTGTTCTTGTGTTGACAACGCATTACTGTTTTTTATTTCAAGCATGTCAATTTCTTTTTTTTCCTTTATTAATTCTTTTCTATACTGATGATTCTCTTCCGTATCGTATGGATCTGACTCAAAAAAATTCATTTGCCATTCAGAAACGTTTCCTGCCAAATGATAAACAGTTTCCTGTCTAAATTCAGGGTCATCCACTTCGTAATAATAGTTTGATATGCTCTTAACATAATTCCATTGATAATTCGCGTTCAAAGCAGGGATTAATCCATATTTTGTAGCTTTTACACTGAAAGAAGCGGGAAAATCAATTTCCATAACAAATTCATATTTATCAGGTATAATCAAATAATACCAGCGATAAAAAAAACGATACCAAGCACGTATTGCCCTGATATTTCGTAATTTCCCTACGGTTTCAAATTCTACTTCAGCTGGTAGACGAAGCTGATAGTATGCAGAAAAGAAACGTGCGCAATAATAGTCTATACCAACAACAGGGTAACTGCCTATCTTGTTTTTATCGTTACTTTCGATATAGAAATAATCAAGCCGGTCTTTATCATTCTCATTAGATATATATGGCAATAGATATAAAATCAGACGTAAATGATCTCTTTTAATTGCTATTTGAGTTACATCATTTTTAGCATTCTCATACATTTTTTCTATCATCTTGTCTAAAAAAGTTACTTGACTGATGTTTTTAAATTCTTTTTCGTATTTCAAATCCCCAATTACAATTCTTACTAGTGAACTATCATTTGAATCTGTTTCATTTTTAACATTAAATTTTATTATTTCTGATGTGTTGTCATAATTCTTTGAACTGTCTGCAATTACAAGATAAAATTTGTTATTTTCCCAATTGACTTGGTCAACAGTATATTGATTGCGCTCTTCATTAAATTTTGAATTTATTATTTCAAAATTACCACGGTACTCACTGCGACCAACAGATGAATCATTTTCAATGATACTTTTATAGAAGAACTTGAGAATATTATCTTTTTGCA
The DNA here is from genome assembly GCA_963668435.2 of Candidatus Latescibacterota bacterium. Classification (GTDB taxonomy): domain Bacteria; phylum Latescibacterota; class Latescibacteria; order Latescibacterales; family Latescibacteraceae. The sequence continues at coordinate 517,073 of CAXXSC010000006.1, read as the reverse complement.
TAATATCTTTAATTATTTCATCAAGTTTGTTCGATTCATAAACTGCATTATGAAGTAGATCGTAAATAAACTCATGATATACTTTGATACTCGTCTCTTTATTGCATAAACCAAAACTTCTAATATAACATGGCCTAGGTGTATCTCTAAAAGAGATTGCATATGTTTTATTTAATAACTCATTAATAAATTGATTGTTGCTGATATCGCTGTCAAGTACCATGCCGTAATTGTATTCAGTCCCCGGTGTTTCAAATTCAAAGAAATCATCTTTAAATGGTGATTCCGAGTATATGCTTTCGGTTTGAGAAAAAGCAATCCCTGGAAAAAGAACATATATCAATATCATATAAGCAAAAATAAGAACTCTAATACACATGGGTATTAATCCTCCTATCTTAAACAATAAACAATTTTGGTGATAATGATATAAAATGCTGTATATAGGACAGTTGCAATTAACCCAGCAAATATGAATTCTGCTTCCATGTCTAATTGTTTATTAGTTATCATATACTCATAAATTACGGTCGTATAAATAAATATTGACATTGTTTTGTTTCTTTTAAAAATCATAAGCGAAAAAGTGATCGGTATTAAATAAAACAGATTTATATATACGTTTATTTCACTTACTTTTGCAACTATAGGAATCCACATCAGGTTATATGCAATGTTATTAAAGAATGTATTAGGTATGTTTTTCAAAATTATCACAGTTAAAAATGCAACATAAAGGTTTGAACATATAAACCAGTACCAGAAATAGTTTTCTATATCTCGACTCAAATGCCCATTGGAAAAGAACATTATCAGAACTATTGCAATCATAAGGCTATATAATAAAAAAATGTATTTAATCAAGGATATGTCTTTCTTCGGCATAATAATCCCAATAAATAGTATTAAAAAACAAAGAATTATGTAGTGTAAAGTAAACATATAGAAACATTATTGCCCTCTTCAACATTTCCCATATAAAATATTAATTGATTATTATTTATCAACATTATGGATAAACAATAATCATACTTAAAGTAACAAAACAAGCCTTTTTTGCTTTTTTACATGGAAATGCAAAAATAATGTAAAAAAAAACTAAGTATTCATTTGATACCATCAACATCTATACCTGATATTTGCCACATTCAAAACAGTATGAATCCAACATTTAATGAAATATTACCAATAATCTTAAGAATATATCTTTTCTTATGAATATTGTATATTAGTGATTAATTGCTGATAATATAATTATTAATCAATTATATAACTCTAAATTTATCCACCCCTCCCCTAAGAAATCCAATTCCTCCTCTTTCACCACAGCCTCCGGTTTGTATTCAGCTGTCTTTTCAACCGGAAACATCAACACCTTGTGCGGCTTTTTTCCGATACCGATATAGGCTTCATAGGGCTTAAGCTTCTTGATTTCAACGACATCAACACCAAGTTCCTTTGCCAGAAGTTCAGCGTCTTCCACACCACAATTGAGGGCAACCTTAACAAAACAGGATGAGAGCATCATCGAGGCCAGTTTCCTGTCAACCTGTGAAAGCGAGTGGCCGGCAAAATTCATGCTGATATTGTATTTTCGGGCCTCGGCCAGAAAACGGGCAAAAAGCTTGTTGATAAAAAGATGATACTCGTCACAGTAGAAGTATAGCGGATCGCTTTCCTTCGTGGCCTGGTGGAGGTAATAAGATTTCACCGCATTGCTGACCAGTCCACCGATAAAAGCTGTGCTTTCGTCGTCAAAACCATTGAGATTGAAAACGACAATACGCTTGTTCTCGACAATATCGGGAATGTTCAGTTCATTACCGCCGCGAACAAACGGAAGAAGGTTCTCGTCCTCGCAAAAAAGAGAAAGCCTCGCCGAGATACGTTTTGCGCTTTCCGCCTGTTCGTTTCGCTGGCCGCGAGGCGTGATATCGAATTCCTTCCAGTATCTGTCCGGGACTTTTATCCGCTCGGATTTGTATTCAAGGAACTGGCCGAGATACTCAATATTCAACTGCTCGTCAGAGAAAACACGAACGGCGTTTCGGATGATCTTTGCCATCTGAACTGTGATAGGCATCTGCTGGTCGTCTGTCAACGCCATTACCGCAGAATTCACCACCTCAATCAGTTCGTTGGCTTTCTCCGAGCGATTGAGATAATTCCTGGCAAGTGGATTGAGTGAAATAGGATGGTCCTTGTCGATATAGACCAATCTGTCTTTCGGGACCAAACCGGCGACGCGCTCGGCCAGGTCGCCGTTCGGATCGAGTACAATCAGGGCGTTAGTGATCTCTTCCCTGATGAGATTCAGGAAAAAAGTCGTTTTGCCGCTGCCGGTCGAACCGAGAACGAATAGGTGTTTGAAACGGTCGACCGTTTCTATTACGGGCAAGCCGTCGCTTGCCCGCAACGGTATACCGAGATCAACTAATTCACTCATGCGGGAAGTTTCTCCAAATGCTCCATTCGTTCCATTATTTCTTTCCGGCTTATGTTAAGATCTTTTGCCTGTCTGTCGGCTTTGTCTTTTTCGATAGAATAGTGTAAGGCGTAGTACACAATCCAAATAGCACCGACTATTCCAACGCCAACAAACATTCCAGCCAGTGATCTTGTAACAGGTACTAATAATGCTCCAAGTACTATCCCCCCAATTAACCAAATCCATATCCCTAAAGGAAAAACCTTTGGATATACAGGCTCTGGCATATCAAAATATTCCTTTTCATATGCCTTAATTTTGTCGAGATGCGGTGTGTCCAGATAACGTGAAAACGCCATTTTCACATAATGGTCTGTCGTGTGCACCTGATATATCGCATCGTCTTTTTTCTTGAGATAATTATCGGAAGTTTTTATCTCCTGCGTACTGAGTAGATTCCAGAACAGTTTCTGCATGAAATCGATGGTCGACTGCTCCTCACCGGGTGCAACCCTCATCACTTTGCTTTCGGTCCTGCTTGGCATTCAATCATCCTCCCTGTTATTTTTTTCGTTTCAGGTTGTCAAAATCGAGAATGGTTTTATCCGCCGTGGTTCGCTCGATGTCTGCCTGACTTTCCTCCTTTCTGGCACCTGCTTCAACCGTTCGTGTTTCGGCTTCCGCTCTCCGTTTCGCATATTCCCGCAAATCGTCCATAAGCTGCATTTCGTTGGTGATTGTCTGGCTTGGATTGAAAATGGAGTTGATAACAAAGGTTCTCAGATAATCCGGCAGTTCGTTGATATCGATTTTTTCCACTACTTTCCGCATCAGCCCCATGCGGATGTCTTCTTTTTCACGTTGAGCCTTGAGATTGTCCTCCTGCGCTTTGAGCATGTTGATTTCGGCTACCCGGCGCTCGTTCTCCAATTCCAAAGCCTCAATATTTTTCTTTCGGGATTCTATTTCATCATCCATTTTCTTCATTTCATTCTTATGTTTTGCTTCGGCTATTTCCGACAGACGGCGGCCTTCGGCATCAACAAAATTCTCATGCTCACGGTAACGCCGAATAATTGTATCCATTCGCTCCTGCGTTAGATAGACCTCGGCATTCAGATTTAGGAGTGCCGAATTCATATCGCGCAAATCCTGAATCTGAGCGATAAGCGCCCGCAGACGTTCTTCATCCAGAAACACCTTTTCGTTCTGGCGTTTCTTTAGCCATATCCAGCCAGGCCGGTACGAGTTGAGATTATCCTGTAGTTGCCGCCCAAGCTCAACGAGGTTCATGTTGGAAATATCAAAGGTCGGTAAATCCGGCATATTTTCGTCTTGTTTCTCAAGATCATCGGTCATAATTCACTCCTGAATTCGAAACCCGGCCCCCAGTATTTACTGATCGAGCCGATTATCATTACTCTGAATTTGAAGTCCTTTATCGACGGGCACGGCAGTTGTATATGCCTACTGAAGGCTTTCCAGTAGTTATAGACCTGTGGGTCCCTGGCCAGCCGTTTGTAGCTGTCGTATTTCGTTTGCAGGTAGTGTTCCCAGTTCGGCTTTTCTGCCTCTATTTCAAGGAAATTGAGCTGATAGCGGTTGTCTTCTTTCAGCACCAGAAGAGCATCGGGGATGATATAGGGTTTATCTTGTGGGAATTGCGGGAAGAGTAAAGCGTAATAGTTCGGCAAGTTGAGAGCTTTTACAAAGACATCCGTGTTGTAAATCTCCGCACCTGTCCCCTTCGGCACAGATGGCAGAAGTTTCAGATCGCGGCCGAGTGCTTTCAGAAGCTGCAAGGTCTTTATCGTGGTGGAATAAATTCCGAGAGTCTCGTTGGCAAGACGGAGATATCCACATTCATGAAGAGTGAGAAGCTTCTTTTTCGTGGCGACTTTTCCTACACCGGAAAATCCGATAGCCTTGAGGTGCGTCTGCGTCACGTATTTCAGAAGGGACGCAAAGTACAACAATCGGTAGACCGCCGTATAGCTGCCGCCGCTGATTAGAGGCTTGAGTTCGCTTTTTGCCTGTGCAAGATCGAAGTCATCCCGTTTCATACATCATCCCCAACTGCTTGAAATCCTGTAAACTATATTACAAGTGAGGGGTTAATAAGCTTCCGGCAAATATGACATTACCGGTTCTCAAGCGATTATTACACGGAATCTGTAAGCTTTATCGGGCAGACCTGTAAGTGTTCTTACAGGTTACTATCTCCTAAAACAAGTTTATATATTGCAACTTCATGTAATTCAATATCATATATCATTACATGCAGGTTTCATCACTTTTTCTTTACCTGTAATAAATGATTCACAATCATCTATAAATTTGATAATAAACTTACAGGAATTAAGACACTATCCCCTTTAATCGCTATATGTTACGAACTTTCTTACAGGCTCATATATGGCGTGCAAATGACTATAACAGCGAACATTTATTATCTGTATATTGTAATGATTAAATTGCATAAGAAGCAAGTATTCTTTTGTACGGGGTGGCTCAGGGACGAAAATAAACCGCAACCACACGTCCCTGTTGTTGTCTTTTTCAATTGTTTTAAGTTTTTTCGGAACGATTTCAGCCCTTAAATACACAGCTTTTCGACCTCAACTATAACCTTTTGAGTGTGTAAGCTACCCTTCTTGAGTGCCAACTATAACTTTTTGAATGTCATGCATAACGCTTTGAGTGTCCATTATAACCAAATGAATGCCAACTATAACTCTATTGACAAATCGGTTATACTCGTGTACAATGGAGATATACTAAGTTCAATTCTATGGATCATCCATCATCCTCACACAACGGAACTCAACTCGTTGTAAAATCCAATTATCTCATCGAGGCCTCATACCGTTTAAGCCTCCAGGAACAGCGGCTCATCCTCCTCATGGTGTCCCAGATAAAACCCGAGGACAAGGGTTTCCACATATACCGCATCGCTGTCAGGGATTTCAACCGTATTGTCGGGATCAAAGGCGAAGCCAGCTACCAACGAACCAAAGAACTCACCAAGAAGCTTCTCGAACGCTCACTGCAGATCACAAAAGACAAATCAGTCCTCCAGATAACCTGGCTGTCATCAGCAGAGTATTTCGAAGGAAAGGGCTATGTCGAACTCAGTTTCGATCCGAAACTCAAGCCATACCTTCTCCAGCTCAAGGAATTCTTCACCCGATATCGTCTCCAGAACGTTATCCGTTTGAAAAGCTCCTACTCAATCAAGCTCTATGAACTTCTCAAACAGTACGAAAACATCGGACACCGTGAATTCAGCCTTGATGAACTCCGAAAGAAACTCGGTCTGAAAGAAAACGAATACCCGCTCTATGCCAATTTCAAACAGAAAATCCTCACACGGGCATTATCGGAACTGAATGAACATACAGATCTGACTTTTTCCATGCGGGAACGGAAACAAGTCCGAAAAGTTGTCGGTATCGTCTTCATCATTTCAAAAAAACGACAACAACAAACCGGAAGAGAACCGGACTGCCTCGACAGCAAAAATGACCTTGTGGAACTTCTTCACGAATACTACTGCCTGTCACCGTCACAGGCCCGAAACATTATCGAACGTTTCAATGAGGACCGTATCCGGGCCAATCTTGCCTATGTCGAGGATAAGCAAAATCAGGGGGCAATCAAAAACATCGGCGCATATACCCTGAAGGCCATTGAAGAGGATTATCGCATTAAAAAAAGCCGCTTCGAACTGGACAAGGAGCAGAACCGTAAAGCCAGCATTGCGAGAGAAGCTCAAAACCGCCTCATACAGAGGCGTGAGCGCGAATATGGCATATTCAGGCGGAACATGCTCGAAACCTTCAGGAAGGGGTTGTCAGAGGCCAAATTCAAGAGGATTGAAAGCGAGGTACGCCAAGAGGTATCTGATAAGCACGGGGATGATAATCCCATGCAGGAGAAACTCGTCGAAATCGCCCTCAATCACAAGCTTGCGAAAATGGCGGCTATTCCATCGCTTGAGGTGTGGAGTAAATCAGAAAAGAATGTCGGCGCGCCGACATCGTGAATTTAAAAACTTTTGAAATAGAAAAATCCCGCCATCGTAGCGGGATTTTTTGTATTGTCCGAAATATTGACTACAACACGACATTGTCCAATGCTTTTCTGAGATATCGAAGTTCTCGTGCCAATTGTTCGCGTTCATCATCTGAAATAGTGGCCGTATCCAGTTTGGACAGGGTGAGGTAGAGGTTCTGGGTTTTCTCGATAGCCAGTCCAGCGGGCGTTTTCCTTTTGATGTCGCCGTCGTTGCGAGAAAGTTTCCTGACTTTGTCGCTGCTTAGATTACCGCTTTTCACTTTCTCAAATAGTTCGGCCATTTCCTCCGGCGTCTTCTTCTTGGCAATCTCAATCAGCACCCGACGGGAAATGTCGGCGCGCCGACATTCATCCTTGACCGGCTCCGGCAGACGGTTCAGTGACAGGATTTCCGTCACCGTGGAACGGGCCTTGCCGATAACATGAGCAAGCTGTTCCTGGGTGTAGGAAAATTCCTTTATCATCTTGTCCAGTGCCTCGGCCTCCTCAACCGGCTTGAGATTTTCGCGCTGAAGGTTCTCGATAAGCGAAATCTCAATCGGGTTGCCCTCGGTGAGAATGGCCGGAATAGTCTCAAGACCGGCCAAATGCGCCGCTTTCAGGCGTCGTTCACCGGCAACGAGATAGAGTTCGTTATCCTCACCCTGCCTGACAACAATCGGCTGAATGATACCTTTTGCCTTGATTGATTCGGCCAGTTCCTGAAGCGCCGTTTCATCGAAATACTTCCGTGGCTGATAGGGATTGGGCTGAATACTCTCGACCGGAATTTCATACACTCCTCCGGTTATAGTTTCCTTGAGGTCGTCCGATTCATCGATAAAATCGCTCAGGTTTTCGGGCTTGCCGCCTTCAAGAATTTGTTTTCCCTTTTTTGAAAATGTGTTTTTGTAGCTCATATGCGTTGAATAAATTCATCAAGCAGTTGCTCGAACTGCCCGGCCAGTTTCCCTCGTGGATCATATTCCATGATGGACTGGCTGAATGTCGGGCTTTCCTCGACTTTGACACCCTTGTTGAGCTTTGCGGTAAATATCAGATTGCCGTATTCGTCCCGAAGCACCTGCTCAAGTTCATCGGCAATGGTTGTTTTCCGTCCTTCGATTAGGTTGAGGACAATCCCCAGGACTTTAAGGTCGTGGTTGAGGCGTTTCTGAACCTTCCTGACTGTTCCCAGCAAATCTTTCAATCCGGCCAGAGCGAACGGGGCGGGCTTTGTGGGTATTAGCACAAAGTCAGCCGTATTCAATGCTGCCATATTCAGGAAACCGAACGCGGGCAGACAGTCAATGAGAATGAAATCAAAGTCCTGTTTGATTTTTTCAATCCCTTCTTTCAAGCGGAAAATGATGTCAAACTCACTGTCCGATACTTTTGACAGATGGATGTCCGCGCCAATGAGGAATAGGTTATCTTCGAGCTGGTCAAGAATGATGGAGGTTTTTTCGGCGTTGTACAAATTAAGCACGTTGGCTTTCATAGCAGTTGGGTCATTAAGAAATGCTCCAGTGAGATTTCCCTGTGGGTCGTTGTCAATGACCAGCACTTTGTAGCCTTTCCCGGACAGCCCCTTGGCCAGATTAAAGGTGATGGTAGTTTTCCCCACACCTCCTTTTTGATTGATGATTGCGATTGTTTTTGCCATATCGTTGTTGTTGTAATTTTATTGTACACCTTATTTCAAAAAAAGAAAAAGCTCTCGTGACTGGAAGACTTTTATGTTACGATTTCAATGCCCGCCGTACGGTTGCCTCCCCTACTCTTAGCTTTCGGGCAATAGCCCGGTTGGACAGGCCGTTTTCCTTTAAGATATGGATTTTTGGGCTAACCTTAGCCAAAATTGAAGGCCGTCCAAGCCGTTTGCCGTTGCGCCTCGCATTGGCCAATCCGGCCCGGACACGTTCACGAATGATGTCCCGTTCAAACTCGGCCACGGAGCCGACAACGTGAAAGACCAACTTGCCGGTCGGTGTGGATGTGTCTAGGCTGTTGTCATAGGAAATGAAATCGATACCGAGACTGCCGAGTGTTTCCAGCGTGGTAATGAGGTCCTTCAACGACCTGCTCAAGCGGTCTAGTTTCCAGACAATGAGAACATCAAACAGCCGCTTATGAGCGTCTTCCATCATGTGTCCATACGCCGGGCGATTAATGTTCCCGCCGGTGTAGCCTTGGTCAATATACAGTTGGCCGAGCTTAAAATCACGGTTGCTAATATATTTTTTCAATTCCTCGACTTGCATATCGACTTTCTGTTTGTCTGTGGATACACGGGCGTAAATAGCAGCAGTCTTGTGTTTCATTGCCAAATTTGTCATCGTATTGTAAAATAATAACTAACGCTATTCTTATTATAGCACGCCAAAAACCTTCTGTCAAAAGTTGTCAGAACGCAAAAAGGGGAAGGCCCGGAGCTATACAAGCTCCGTAACCTTCCCCTGAAATTCTCTGCAATGTCTATCGCTGCGGTTCCAGTTTGTAGATAACGTTTGCCAGTTGAACGATACTGTTCATCGGATTGTTTTCGTCAAACTGTATCACCTGGCCCTGAATCAAGCGGCAGGCGTTGTTCAGGCTGTTCATCCAGCGTATCCGCTCGTTCTTGTCGATTTCGGCAGTAACCGGTTCATCCTCGATGTGGCCTGATTGCGGCTTTTCGTCGGTTTCCTCAGCGTTCCCGAATATCACGTCAATATCCGATTTGCTCATCAATGTTTCCGGACCATCTTCCCTCGGTTTGTATATGTTCCGGTAGGGATATTTAGGATTCTTCGGATTTTGTTTTTTGACTGCGAATACCCGAATGGTCTCGCCCTCCTGAAGGCTGTCTTCCCAGCCCTCGTTGACCGGATCGATAAAGTGTGTATAGCGTACTCCGTTCTCGTCGTAGATGTTGACGATATCCCTCCCGTTGATTGTTTTTTCTTCGCGTCGCGCGATGGTGATTTGTGTGTTCATAGTGTTTGTGAGTTAGTAAGTTAATACGTTAGAACAGGTTTTTCTCGGCGACCTGTTTGACGAACAAGTCCCGCAAGTCCTGCAGGATTTTGCCGAATTCCGGCTGTTTCTTTTTCTCGAACCTGTTGAGCAGGTAGATTTTCTTCGAGACTTTCTCGCCGGTTTTCTCGTTGGCGAGTGTGATGGTGTAGATTGCCATAGCTTTGTTGCTTAGTGAATTAGAACATCGAGGCGATGATATTTCGGGCTTTGCTGATACTGAAGCCCTGAAATCCCCGGTAGGCCTTGATGATATAGTCGGCCTGTCCGGCGGTTAGGCCCTTGAGCCGTTCGGCCAGGATGAGTATCCGGTAGTCCGCCCGCGTGTCCGGGAATGTTTCGTTGTTCCGGGGTGTGGACTCCAGAAGTTCCTGGAACGCCGTGTGATAGTGCCGCAGTTTATCGACTATCCCCGCGACAAACAGGCGTTGTTTTTCGGTTGCCTGCATAAGCTTGGTAAGGATACAAAAAAACCACCCTGTTTCAGGCGGTTTATTGAGCACCCTTTTGCGACGGTCTTGTTAAGCTTGGGAAACGTGCCGTCTTACCGTTGTCCCGCATCCCTTATAAGCGGCTGATTGCTTGGAGCTGTCAAGGGTGGAGTTGGCCAGTGAAGCGTCAAGGAGTTGTCCATCATGAGCTTGCCCCCCGTTACGGGTGATGAGCAAGCTCCTGTGGGCAAGTCCAAGCGAAATGGTAAGCCAAACAACCCTTTACGGCTTCAAAGCTGGCGCTATAATGGGTGAGGATAACGGGAAGAGGGATGTGGATTTAGAATAGACTTTTATTACACTTAGGACAAGTTTCGGCTGCATCACTCATAATTACTTCATCGCAGTGCTTACATCTTCCATAATATTCGATAAAGTTGACTTCAAAATCATCAACTTCTTCTTCTTTTATATTGAAAGTTAAAGAAAGTGATATTGGTATATTCAATGTAGCGCTCATTAATGCATAATGATCATTCCAGTCAAACTCAACCATACTAATTGGCAATCCATCAGGCATTGTATGTATCCCGTCAGAACAATTTGGACAGATTTCCCCTTTAAGTTAAGAGATGGTATGGTGCTGGATGTGGGTGCCTGATTACCGTAGTGGAGGCGTAGCCGTAACGGAGGGAATCAGGGATGACTTGCCCTTTCTGCCTATAGTCAGTACCATCCTGTTGACACGACAACGGGGAAGAAAGGAATGTCCAGATGCCTGCCAGGAAAGATTCAGAAAGTATCGTCCGTGATATCAAGCGGAAAACCCGGAAGAAATACACTGCCGAGGAGAAGATCAGCATTGTTCTTGAAGGGCTGCGTGGTGAAGAGAGCATAGCCGCGATCTGCCGCCGTGAAGGAATTAATCCGAACCTGTATTACCGTTGGAGCAAAGACTTCCTTGAAGCTGGAAAGAAACGGCTTCTGGGTGACACGCAGCGGGAGGCAACGAGCACGGAGGTGACAGACCTCAAGCAGGAGAACGACCAGCTCAAGCAATTGGTAGCCGAGTTGTCGCTGAAGAACCGTGTGCTTAAAAAAAGTTTGCATGGTATGGAATAGAGGTCGGACGGTATATGCGATATTCACAGGCTGAAAAAATGGAGGTAATCAGGCTGGTAGAGGAATCGGCGCTGTCGATAAGCCAGACCTTGCGAGAGCTTGCTATTAACCGTAGCACCTTTTACGCATGGTATCGAAAATACGCGGAAGATGGCTATGATGGCCTTGCCGACAGGAAACCCCGTCCGAAAAAGTTCTGGAACAGGATACCTGCCCCGGTGAAAGACCAGGTGGTAGCTATTGCCCTTGAGCTTCCCGATAAGTCGCCACGGGAGCTGGCATGGCATATTACTGACAGCTACGGTTATTACATCTCCGAGTCGAGTGTCTACCGGATACTCAAGTCCTATGATCTGATCACGAGTCCGGCGTACATCGTGATATCGGCTGCCGATACGTTCAAGCGTCCGACGAAAGAGGTGCATGAGCTCTGGCAGACCGACTTCTCATACTTCAGGATAGTCGGCTGGGGATGGTACTATCTCTCCACCGTCATGGACGATTATTCACGGTATATCCTGGCATGGAAGCTCACGACAACTATGGCTGCCCTTGATGTAATGGATACACTTGATATGGCGAGAGAAAAAGCCGGTATCGATAGTGTGAAAGTCCGGCACAGGCCCAGACTGCTCTCGGATAACGGGCCCTGTTATCTATCCCGTGATCTGAAGGAGTACCTTGAAGAAAGGGATATGTCCCATACTCGTGGCGCTCGCTATCATCCTCAGACACAGGGCAAGATAGAGCGCTATCACCGCTCACTGAAGAATGTCGTCAACTTGCTGAATTATTACCTTCCTGGTGAACTGGAACAGGAAATCGGCGACTTCGTTGATCACTACAATAATCACCGCTATCACGAGTCACTTAATAACCTGACTCCTGCTGACGTGTACTTCGGAAGGAAACGGGATTGTCTCAATCTGCGGGATAAAATAAAACGTGAAACGCTGAAACTCAGGAGGGATTATAACCTGGGGAAAGGAGGTATCAGAAAACACTTGCTGTATGAGAAAAGTACACCTTAATTTTTAACTACATGTGTCCAGAATGTTCTGACGACTTACAAAATGATTATTTTGCCGAGAAGAACCAGGATACCCAAAATACTCACGACGATCAAAAAGTGTGTCAATCCATGGAAAAACAAATTGCATAGTTCATTGATATTGAAATCCATTATTCGCTACCTCCTTCCCAGGAGGAAAGAGCCAAAAATCACTCCTTCCACCTGATCGCAGTCCCTTTCACGACTGCGCTTGTCCGGGCGTAATTACCTGCGGCGTTCGTGGTCGAAACAGTTACATTGATGAGAGCGTCCGCGCCGTTTTTCCAGGCAAGTTTGCAGAGATACGAAGTCATCCCTTTGGCTGAATGCGAGGTTATGACAGCCGGATTTTCCTGCACGATCATATCGGCCAGTTTTTCATAGGGCCTGTCCGGTTCGCCGCTGAAATACTCAAATTCTTCGAATGGAATCCGTGGTTCGAGCTTTCCATAATCACTGCTCAGGGGAAGTATATCCGAACGTAAATCAAGCGTTGCGCAGCCAATGGCCAGAATAAGCCCTGCAAATACGAATAGAAACAACTTGAAAATGTTGTAAGTATGCATGTTCGTCCTCCATTTTGAGAGAAGCTAAAGAAAACAAAAAACCTGACTAACCACAAGTTGTCAGGCTTTAACTCTTTGTATATTCAATGCTATAGTCGGAATAAACATCTTTCAGGGTTAATGTTTTTCCGCTAATCGAAAAGACATATTTGTCGACATATTCTTCATAATTATCACGGAATGTCAACGCGACAATATTTTCAGAAACTGTGTAGGTGCCTTCATCTGTCTCATTACTTCCTAAATAATGATAATTACGTCTACACGTGCCGTCGTTGTTGAAAGTCAGTGATGTTCGATATATATGTCCTTCGGAATCGTTTTTGACATATACCCATGTGCCAATGAGGGCGTTTGAACCGCTGTTCGAATCCTTGTCGTCATCGCCGAAAATACAACCTGAAACGAGAGCGACAACGATCAGAAGTGATAGTAATGCGTGAAGTCTCTTCATCGGTCATTCCTCCTTTCCCTTTCATCGATACAGGTTTTCTACCGCCTTTTTTCCCTCCGACTCGATAATTCCCGCGTAAACCTGCGTGGTTTTTATCGACGCATGCCCGAGCTGCTGCTGAACAAAGCGGTAATTGAAATTGCTTGCGGACAACAGAAAGGTCGTGTAAGTATGCCGCAAACAGTGAATGTGAAAATGCGCGGGAAGTCCCGCTTTCTTCATTATGGTTTTGAAAAAATTTTGCAGTGCACGTTTCGATATTTTCCCTCCTTTCAGGTTGTTCAAGAGGTGTGAGTCATCGGCCAAGTTGTAGCCGAAACGTTTCTTGTAGCCGAGGTACAGCTGGCATTTCCTCTTGAAATCGGCGTTTATCCAAACGGCCCGCCGTTTTCCGCCCTTACCGAGAACGGTTAAAGACGACCGGTCGTCCTCGATAATGAGATCACCGTGTGTAAGTGAAACCATTTCCGCCACTCTGAGACCGGCGTTGAGGCCAAGCTCTATCATGAACCAGTTCCGTACCGGCGTGAATTTTTCATGTCGAACACCCTGCAACCTGGCCTTTTTACAGTATGTTCGCAGCATGTGTATTTCGTTGATATTTAGACATTTGCGTTCATCAATAGCCCAGAGAAACTTATGGGCTTTCGGATTTGGTTCGCTTTTCATCAGTTTGATGAACCATTTGGAGATAGGCATAAAATGGGAAAAATGAGTGAATGAGAAAAATGCGGAAGAGAATGTAAGGGGGGTATAATCCCTGATAAATCAGGGTATTATGGCATTACAAAAGGAGGTTATCCGGTATGATAACATACTGATAGGAAAGAATGGGAAGAGAGAAATCGACCGATGGAAAAGGCGTAAAAATCAAAAATAGGCAGGGTGGAAAAAAACGGAGGAATATGCTTGAAATACTTGGTGTTATAACGCAGTTAACTTATTGAAAAAGGTTCATTTATCTGATGAAAGATGAACTTGATATCAATATAAAATTTAAATACATATTTGTCAATAATATTGTATAATTTTGAAAGGATATATAAAGGACAGGAATTATATTTTGCAATAGAACTCGCCGAGAAGTTAACAACAACAATTTGCGAAATGACTGTAAAAATAAAAGATTATTTTCTACAAAGCAGAAAGGGAAAAACTTGATGATACAAGAAGAAGTGAGTATAATATTATAAGGTCTATTAATACGGTGTATTTCATATCGCCATAGCCTGATACTATTATAAACAATAAATCGTCATTGTCAATTAATGAACTACCCCGGAGCAGAGCTCCGAGGAATTCTTTCGATTAAACAAAGTTTTGTCAATTTTCACGAGAAGTTGTCCAAAAAGTAGTAACCGAACGGCAAATAAAGATAAAATTGAAGAATTGTAATAAGATATGAGTAAAATGATCTATTTAGACAACAATGCAACAACGGCATTATTAGAAGATGTCCGTTTGAAAATAAAAGAAGTACTCGAAATTGGACCATCAAATCCTGCAAGTGCACATCATGCTGGTGACATTGCTAGAAATTTAATTTGCTCCGCACGTGAAGAAGTAGCTTCACTTATTGGTTGTTACCATGATGACATATTATTTGCAAGTGGGGGTACTGAAGTCAACAATTGGATTTTGGAGTTATTTTCAAGTGGAGAATCCGTAGAAATTGTTACAACGCCCATCGAGCATGAGTCTATTCGACAGAAATGTGAATATCTTAAAGTTAAAGGCGTTAAAATAATTGAGATTCCAGTAGACTATAATGGTGTTGTTCTTTTTGACAAAGCAACAAGAATGATTAAACCTTATACTTCTTTAGTATCCATTCAATGGGTTAATAACGAAACAGGTGTAATTCAACCAATAGAGGAGTTAGGTGCGTTTTGTAGATCACTAGGCGTTCCTTTTCATACCGATGCAGCACAAGCTATTGGAAAGATTCCAATTGGCATTAGCTCTCTTCCCGTTGATTATTTGACGATTACAGGCCATAAATTCCATGCCCCAAAAGGAATTGGCGCTTTATACAAGCATCCAGATGCTAAGCTTCATCCAATGCTTGGAGGCGGAACACAAGAAAGTGGACTTCGACCTGGTACAGAAAATCTCATTGGAATTGTTGGTTTTGGTAAAGCAGCTGAAATACGCAATAAAACATTAATAGAAACTCAGCAATTTCTCTCAAATCTAAGAAACACATTCGAACAGAAGCTACTTAATAAATGTAATGGATTAATTATTAACAGCCAAATGTCATCCCGTGTTTGTAACACTTCAAATATACTATTTCCAGATGTTGATGGCCAAGCTTTGATGGCCCAGTTAAATTCACAAGATATATATTGCTCACAAGGTTCTGCTTGTACAGCACAAATTCCTGAGCCTTCTCATGTTTTGTTGGCAATGGGGCTTTCGAGTGATGAAGCATTTTCAAGCATTAGATTTAGCTTTTCGGAGCTAAATACAATAAATGAAATTGAATTTGCCGCAGAAGCAATTGCCGACACTTATCTCAAGCTTTCAAAATATATGAGATCAATACAGACATAAAACTTTAGGATATATTATGCGTTTTTCAGGACATGAAACATTTTCAGTTCGTGAAGGTTGGCTTCACAAAGGACTTCGTCTGCTAATTAAAGAACCAGAGAAAATGTATGATGAGTTTACTGCGGACTATTTAGGAGTTGGTTCGAACATGGCAAAATCAATACGACACTGGTTACAAGCAACAAAGCTAGCTGTTCAAGATTCTGAAAACCGTGGTAGAATCAAGCCTACTCCATTTGGTGAATTAGTATTTGAAAAAGACCCATATTTTGTAGAAACAGGTACTTGGTGGCTTCTTCACATTAATTTAATTGCTCATAAATCTTATGCAGACACATGGAATTGGTTTTTTAACTACTTTAATCTTGAAAACTTTGACCGTCCAGTAGTAGTAGAAAATTTACGACAATATATTCAGTTAAAAAACAAAAAAGTGCCAAGTCTTCAAACTCTAGATCGTGATGTTGCTTGTCTTCTATCAAGTTATGCACGTCACATTCCAAATGAAAATATTGACCCAGAAGGAGTTCGTGATTGTCCTTTCAGAGAGTTAGGACTAATGAGCTATTTTCGCACTTCTGGAACTTATCAAATGCATTTCCGTGCAAAAGAAATTCACCCAAGCATTTTTGGATATTGTATTGCTGAGTTGTTCAATAATGATGTTCCCATAGATATTGACATTCAACAATTAGTACGTGAGCCAAGTGGGCCAGGTCGTACATTCGTTTTAACTAGCGAATCACTTTTTGAAACATTGAATTATGTTATGAGTGAAAATGATGAAATAAAAATGCATGGCCATGCAGGAAAACGTGCCGTATCACTCCCTAATCGAAACTCTCTTGACTGGATTTCTAAGTATTTTGAAGAGATTAGAAAGGTTAAGAATTGAAGTTGATGGCGAGAGAAAATTCACCTTTGTTTGATGCCAATATATTTCTGCGTTCAATTAATCTATGTTTTGATGCAGATGATCCAGGACGTATAGCTCATTTCAGACCTACTGCTAAGACTATACCTCTACTTCGTGGATTGCTTGCTAATGAGAAGGATAGTGCTTTTCTAGTAGTAGCACCATATGGTTCTGGGAAATCACTGACTTTAACGTATTTACTTAATATTATTGAAAATCGTCCAGAGGCTTTACCTGCCCTTCTTGATATAGAAAAAAGGATTGAAAATGTTAATCCAGAACTTAAAAAACAACTTTATTCCAGAAGAAAGAATAACAAACGTGGACTTGCTATTACATTACATGGTTACCTTGCTGATCTCCCAAAAGCAATAAAAGAAGCGACAATAAATGCATTGCATAGAAATAAGCTCAATAGGCATGTTAAAGCACTCCAAAAATTGGAAACGAATAATATAGAGCAAACAATACACTTTTTAAGTGTCTTAAAGAAAGTTTGCATAAAGGCTAAGTTGGATCAATTATGTATTTTGTGGGACGAAACAGGCCGCCACCTTGAGACACTCATTTCCTCTGGACGTGCGGCCGAACTCTCTGATATTCAAGTTATTGCTGAGTATGTTTCCCGATCATCTGATTTGCCAACAACTTTGGGATTAACACTACACCAAAGTATATTACATTACGCAAAAAAAAATGTCTCACTCTGTGCGTGCAGAATGGATGAAGATTTCAGGCCGTTTTGATACAATACAATATGTTGATGATAGTAAAGAAACATACCGTTTGATTGCCGAAATCATTGAATCTAAACGGCGTAATGTGAAAATACCATCAATAACTGAAATTAAAAAGTATGCTCGAGAATCAAAGAATATAGGTTTCTTCGTTGATTTTACCATTGATGAACTAGTTTCCATTATTCAAAAGAGTTATCCGTTTAATATCACTTCGCTATACCTCCTCCCTCGTATTTCTTCAAGGATTGCTCAAAATGAACGAACTCTTTTCACTTTTCTTTTTAATCATTCAGTTAATGAAAATATGGATGTACCTTCATTATATGACTATTTTTCTCAATCAATGCGTGTTGATGTAACTGTTGGAGGTACATATAAACAGTGGCTCGAAACCGAAAGCGCCATTTCAAAATCTGGAGGAAAAGCTGAACATATCAAAGTACTTAAAACTGCTTGTCTTTTGGGACTTGGCACTAAAGGAGAACGTTCACGAATAGGCAAAAATGCGCTTATCTTCTCAATGCAGGGTTATTCGTCAAATATTAATTGGGAAAAGATAGTATCTGATCTTGTTAAGAAAAAACTGTTACTTCACCGTAAACATAGTCAAGAGGTATCTGTTTGGCATGGCACTGACGCGGATTTACGAGGTCGCCTTGCTGATGATATGGAACGTCATCGTGGATCATTTGATCTAATAAAGTTTCTTAATCAAGAAGTATCTCCAAAGCCTTGGAAACCAATTGAATACAATACCGAATTCGGTGTTGATAGGTATTGGTCTGGAGAATATTATACAGCCAATGACTTTGAAAAATTACGGCCTTCAGACGCTTCGATCTTAAATGTATCTTTAGGTTGCGATGGGAAAATATTATACCTTGTTGCAGAATCCAATGAAGAGCTTTGCGAAGCTCATGATATTGCAAAAAATCATATTGATAACCAACAAATAATTACTGTGATACCACGTGATCAACTACAATTAAAAGAGGCTGCATTAGAGGTTTGGTGCATATCACATATGCGACTCAATTCTGAGTTGATTGGTGAAGATCCTTTTATAATACCTGAAATCAATCAAATGCAGGACGATGCAAGAGGAAATCTCCAAAATGTCATCGACAAGCTAATTATCCCAAGCCCCACAGGACCATATTGGTATTACAAAAGAAATCTATTAGTTATTAATAATACCAGCGAATTGAGGCGAGAACTTTCTCAAATAACAAGAAATGTGTTTTCACATACTCCCAAAATTCATAATGAAATGATTAATCGCCACAAACCAAGTGGCACTATTGTGAATTCAAGGAAAAAGCTTGTGATGGGTATTCTTGAACGCCATGGGACACATGATCTGGGCTTAATAAAATCCACCCCAGATGCATCTATGTTTCGTACAATTTTATGCCACACAGGTCTATATAAAGAGACATCGGCTGGTGATTGGGATTATGTAACAGGTAAGACTAAGAGCCTTAATAACGACCTTGGACTTAGGGAAGTTTGGAAAATAATCCGTGACTTTTTCGAGATTCCTTCGGAAAATGGTATGAAAGCTCCACGTTTGTTGCTTGAAAAACTCCAAAAACCTCCAATTGGACTTCGTAAGGGTTTAATTCCAATACTATTTGCTGCTGGTTTGAAAAAATTCGCTAACGCCATATCCTTAAGACATAAACACGAATATATAACTGACATATTACCTTCAATTATTGAAGATATTTGCATTAATCCTGATGATTACGAATTGGAAATAGTTGAACTTAATGATTCGAAGAAAAAATACCTCAAAATAATTCGAGAAATCTTTCAAGGAACACAAGTATATAATATCGAAACAGATCTTATTCGGTCAGCCTATGACGCAATTCAAAGTTGGCTCTTCCAGTTACCCAAGGCCTCTCTGTCAGCAGATTCTGTGAGCGATGAAGCAAAATCGTTCCAGCGATTGATGCAAAAGTCAATCAATAACGATCCTGTTGCATTTTTATTAAAAGAACTGCCATCTGAATTTGGCGTTGAGCATACTCATATTGATGAAATACAAAATCGCTTAGTACCTCTTAAAAAGGAGCTAGAGAGTGTATCGCACACTTATGTTAAAAAGGCAAGCGATTCAATTTTCAATGCAGTTTCACGAAGTCAATCTGCAAGACGTTCAGGCGTTCAAAATATCGCTAAACAATGGGCTAATTATTTTCCCAATTCAATTATTTCGTCAAAGCTGCCTGGTATTGCACGAAGTCTTTTATCTCGGATGAAAATGGTATATGACAGCGAAGTATTATTTATTAATTCAATAGCACTTTTATTAGTTGGAAAGTCTACTGAGGATTGGGATGATAGTACCGCGATTGAATTTGAAAACAAAATTCAAGAATTAACACATAAAGTAGAAAATGCTTCGCTTAATATGACTATCGATTCAAATGAAACTTATGAAATACGTGAAGGGCTTTCTAATTTAGTAACTGAACGTATTGAAGATCTTTATTCTCAACTCGAAAAACTGGTTGGTCCAAAACGGTCCAAAGAAGTAATTAAAAAAATATTGAAGGGCAAAATAAATGGCCGAATTAACTGAAGCATTAGGCGCAATAAAAAAAGAGCCTGAGATAAAGCATATTGTGAGTATTTCAGGAGGGAAAGATTCAGCCGCATTAGCAGTTTACTTAAAAGAAACCTATCCTGAAATACCTGCTGAGTATGTGTTTTGTGATACATGCTGTGAATTACCAGAAACTGATGAATATATTAAACGCCTCGAGGGACTTATTGGAAAACCTGTGCACCGGGTTAATGCACTAGATACATTAAGTATCAGAGTAAAACCAGGTAGGAATCCTTTTGACATTTGGTTAAATGAAGTTTATGGCGGTTTTTTGCCAAGCCCTCGTACTCGTTGGTGCACAAGAATATTGAAAATACAACCGTTTGAGAAATACGTTGGTGAACAAAAAGTCTTTAGCTATATTGGAATTAGAGCCGACGAAGACCGTGAGGGTTACAAGCCGAAAAAGGCTCCCAAACTATCTGAACGTCCAAACATCGTTCCTGTTTATCCATTCAAAGACGATGGTATTAAATTAACCGATGTAAAACGTATTCTTGAGGAGTCCGGTTTAGGTCTTCCGACATACTATGAGTGGCGATCCCGTTCGGGATGTTATTTTTGTTTTTATCAACAAATCGGTGAATGGCAAGGCCTTAAAGAACGTCATCCAGACCTATTTGAAAAAGCAAAGAGATATGAAAAGGATCAAAACAACAAGAAGTTCACTTGGGTTGATGGTCGGTCACTTACAGATTTAGAGTGTTTACCACGCTATAGAGTTCCCTCAATGGATGAAGTCGAGGGATGTGCAATATGTCATTTATAGTCACACAAATAATAACAATGTGTTTCATTCATAATAGCAATCACCGTAATACTTCAATAATACTCAAGTATATTTAAATTTAGAAAATATATTAAATCATAATAAACACCCCTTAGAAATGTGAAAATAATACTATGAATGATAGAGTAAATATCAACAGCAGAACAATCTATCATTATTGAATTATGCCTAGAATCTTCACAAATATCTTTAAGGATAATATATTATCTTACTCTACATTTCACTAATTCTATGAAATATGTTTAAATAATATAACGGTGAAATATAATATATTAATCGGAGTTATTTTATCGTAATGAATAGAGATACTAACAGCCCAGAAAATCCTCTTGATTTTGTTGATCTTGTTGACTCCGCTAAAGGTTGTGTGCAAGAATTCTTTCTTTGGCCAGAAGGTTGGGATTCATTTCATTGCCCTGTTTCGTTGTCATGGAATATTGTTAAATTTGATAAAGACGAATTTATAAATGTTCCAGAAGAGCCTGGAGTATATGGTTTTCTAATAAATCCATGTATAGCAAATAATTTGTCAACTTCTTATTTGATATATATTGGCAAAGCAGACAATTTAAGAAGACGTTTTAGGCAATATCCAGGGGAAATTAATAACATTTTAGGTCGACCTAAATTACGCTATTTGCTTAACAAGTACAAAAATTATGCTTACTTTACGTATTCGATAGTTCCAAATAGTCTTGATCCGATTGAAATTGAAAATTCATTAATTCATGCATTAATCCCTCCAGCCAACACTAGGTTAACTGCAGATATTAGTAGTGTTGTTAATGCTTTTTGAGGTGTAAGATGAAAAAGAAATTATCTAAATTAGTTGTTCCTGCACTTCGATCCCATATGGGTGATTGGAATTATTATATATGTAGTATGAAAATGCATCATGTTTCAGAATGGATTTCAACAGCAACGGATATTCATAAAAATAAAAGTCTAAATGATTTAATTCAAAGATCATTAACTAACAGAATAGGAAGTATTAAAGAATATTTGATAAAGCAACCTCAAAGACTCTTTAATGCCATGGTTGTAGGTGTCTATGGTGGAAATCCAAATTTTGTTGAATTAAAACTTCCTTATGATATAGTCAAAAAAAGCAGTTTGTTAAAAGACTCTGGCTTGTCAGGAGTTGTTGGATATCTTGTTTTTGAAGGTAATGAGAAATTAATAGCAATTGACGGTCAACATAGACTATTAGGTATAAAACAGGCATTAAAGGAAAACACTGACTTAAGTGAAGAAGAAATATGTGTAATTTTTATAGGTCATAGTAATAGTGTAGCAGGTCTAAAACGTACACGTAGGTTATTTACAACATTAAATAGATACGCAAAACCTGTAAGCAAAAGTGAAATAATTTCACTTGATGAAGATGATATGGTTGCAATAATAACTCGAAAATTAATTGATGAATATCCTATTTTCAACAAGGCAATATTAATCAAAAAAGGGAAAAATATTCCATCTGATAATAAAGAATGTATTACAACAATTGAAGCACTGTTTGATTCATTAAATTATTTCCTTAAACTAAAAGAACCAAATTTTAATGACTATAAAAAAATAAGACCATCTGAGGATGAAATATCTAAAAACTATATTTTTTCAACTCAATTATTCGACTTAATGTTTAATAATATTAATTCGCTTAAGGATTACAAGAAAACAATATCCACGGGCAGAAGCACGGACAAGTTTAGAAACAATAAAGGTGGGAATTTACTATTTCGCCCAGTCGGATTTATGATAATTATCAAAACTATTACACATCTTCACAAAATCTATACCTTAGAGGAAGCTGTTAATATGGTTGCAAAAATCCCTTTAAAATTATCATGTAAACCATGGTCGGGACTCTTGTGGGATAGTATTAATTCAAATATGATAACAAGAAAAGAAAACCAAAGTATTGCTGAAAAATTAATATGTTATTCATTGGATCAAAATCTAAAAGTATGGTGGCCAAAAGAAAATGTTAAGTCAATAAAATCTAAACTTGCAGGAGTATTAAATAAAGAAATTTCTGAAGTAAAAATTGAAAAATTCAAGATGCAATAATTAGGACAATATTTATAGATGTATTTGAAATCACTAACAATTTATAGGTCTATATCAAAAGTATTACAAATGGTGATCCCGTTCGGGATGTTACTTTTGTTTTTATCAGCAAATAAGTGAATGGCAAGGTCTAAAAGAACGTCATCCAGACCTTTTTGAAAAAGCAAAGAAGTACGAGAAAGATCAAAACAACAAGAAGTTCACTTGGGTTGATGGTCGGTCACTTACAGATTTAGAGCGTTTGCCCCGTTATAGTGTCCCGTCAATGGATGAAGTTGAGGGGTGCGCTATTTGTCATTTGTACTATAGGTTTTCAGTTTTAATAATAATGCCAAATTTTGTCGATATAACTGACCAAGGAGGATATTATTGAAAAAACTGCATGAGACACTAACACGATTCGGTGCAGCTGAACTTGCTATTTTTTTAGGTGATAGCACAGTGTCCTTGCTTGAACTTCTTGGTCTTAAACACCTTCAATCATCACATTTGGCAGAATTAGTAATAAATCAGTCCGGGGCTGAAGATCTACTTCTTGATGCTACTCGACGGCAAGAATTAACTGATGCATTGTCAAGTGAAGATGCTGAGCGGTTATGTCGGTTAGTGGGGATTCCACCACGACCAGATGCATGGACAGCTTTGCGTGAGCAACCTTTTTCAAAAAGTAGTAATGCTACTGAAACGCTTTTTGGATTTTTTGGGTATAGTGCACCAATCGAAGATGAGCACGGTTCTACTTCCCTGCCTATTGTAACAATCACACCTGAATATGCCCTTTTTCCACACCAAGTTAATGCCTATCGTGAATGCTTGAGCTATTTAATCCAAGGGAATCAATCAAGAGTTTTGCTTCATATGCCAACAGGTGCGGGTAAAACTCGTACTGCTATGAACGTTCTTGCCAACATGTTCCGAGAACTCTTGGACGAGACAAATCTAATAGTCTGGCTCGCTCATAGTGAAGAACTTTGCGATCAAGCAGCTGAAGAGTTTGAAAAGGCATGGAGATTTCTAGGTAATAAGCCAATGAGTGTCTACAGAGCATATGGTGAACATAGACCAGATCTCCAGTCTCTTAAAGGAGGGCTTTTAGTTGCAGGACTCCAGCTTCTCTATCAAAGAAGCTTATCTGATCAGACTACTTTTTTAAAAATTGCGCGGCAAGTATCGCTAGTTGTAATTGATGAAGCACATCAGGCTATTGCACCTACTTATAAGCATTTGCTAGATTTGCTTACGGCTGATCCAAGAACTGCATTGTTAGGATTGTCGGCTACACCAGGCCGTAGTCTACTTGATGCGCATCAAGACATGAAGTTGGCAAAATTTTTTAAAAGACAAAAGGTAACACTAAAAGTACCAAACCACGATAGCCCAATCACATATTTACAAGATGAGGGCTATATTGCACATGTTGATTACGATTATGTTCCATATAGTCCAGAACATAAAATTGAAATGACTGCCGAAGAAATAAAAAAGCTCAAAGTAGAATTAGACCTTCCGCAATCTGTTATATCAAGGCTCGGGCAAGATCATAAGCGTAATTTTTTGATACTAAGCCGACTAATAGAGGAAGCAAAAACCGGGAGCAAAATAATAGTATTTGCATGTTCTGTTGAGCATGCACATGTCCTTGCAAGTATTTTAGCTGCTATGGGATATAAGGCAGGAGCTATAACAAGTCGGACAAATTCTTCAAGACGAAGGCAGTTAATCTCTGATTACAAAAATTCATCGGGATGTCAAATTTTATGTAATTATGGAGTACTTACAACTGGATTTGATGCTCCAAAAACTAAGTGTGCTTTGATAGCTCGTCCTACCCAATCAGTAGTGCTCTACAGCCAAATGGTTGGTAGAGCTGCTCGCGGCCCGAAAGCTGGTGGCAACGAACGATGCAAAATTATTACTGTTGTAGATGAACTACCGGGATTCCGAAGTGTGGCAGAAGCTTTTGAATATTTCGAGGAGATTTGGCAATGACATCAGACACGACTTTTATGAGTTACGAGATTCTCCCTCCACATCTAGCAATCAAATCAATGCGAGATTCAGGTTATCGTGATACAGCACATGCTTTAGCAGAGCTAGTTGATAACAGCATTCAAGCAGGAATTAATTTTAACGATATCACTCAGGTAGAAGTGTTGTGTATAGATAAAGTTGATCTAGTTTCAGAGAGACGAATTCAACACATTAATCAAGTCGCCGTATATGACAACGCAAGTGGAATGGATGCTGAAACACTCAGGATCGCACTACAATTTGGCAATGGAACACATTTGACATTTGATAATCAAAAAGGAATTGGTAAATTTGGCATGGGGCTTCCTAATGCTTCTATTTCTCAGTGTCGTAGAGTGGATGTCTGGTCATGGCAACACGGACGATGTTTACATACTTATATTGACATCGATGAGATTCATTCTGGAGAGCAGAGAGTAGTTCCAGATCCAGAAAAATCAACATTGCCAACGCGTTGGAGTGAACTCATCCGTGATGATATCGGCGAACATGGCACCCTTGTGGTGTGGTCGAAAACAGATCGTATACGATGGAAAACCAGCACAGCATTCTTTAGGAATTCAGAATTCTTGATAGGCCGGATGTACCGTTACTTTCTCAGCGATAGAAAGGTTGCAATCCGACTGGCAGCTTTTGAAGAAATTGCTGGGCAGATAAAGAAAAAGGATGATAATGACAATGACGTTTTACCGAACGATCCTCTATACCTAGTGTCTGGAACATGTACACCTGAGCCATATAATGAGACTCCAGCCTTCGATTTACTGACTGAATATCCCTTAGAAGTTGAGTCCAATGGGGAAAAATACAATGTTATGCTGAAATTCTCTGTAACTAAAAAGGAGGCGCGGCATGCTGGCGGAAACTCAGCTATTGGTAAGCATGCGGGAAAAAATCAAGGAGTATCAATAGTACGAGCAGGTAGAGAAATGGAATTAAACCGGTCTTTTGAGAATCGCTATGATCCAACAGATCGTTGGTGGGGTGTGGAAGTCTCATTTGGTCCAGAACTCGATCAAGTATTTGGTGTTACGAATAATAAACAGTCTGCAACCGCATTTATGCAATGTGATCTTGATGACGATGCTTTGGCAGAGGACCTTAGTCCTGGTGAATATGAGGATATGCTTCGTGATACAGGAGATCCGAGGTTAGCAATTTATAAGATATCACACGAAATCACTAATAAGTTGGGAACAAGGAGAGGTAAAGAAGGTGTGATACGCCAGCAAATTGCTCGAATGGGCGAAGGAACGCGAACGGCAGATGATTTGATACCACCTCCAGGTTCTGCTGAAGACATTGCGACTAAGGCAACTGAAAGACGTCGAGAAGAGTTTGGAAAGCATGGCAAGAGCGACGATGACGATAGCTTATCTAAAGAAGAAAAGCAAAAACAAATTACAGAAGAATTAATTGCTGAAGGTACAGATGAAAACGAGGCAAAGGAAATAGCTGTTGAGTATGTGAGTAAGAATTTAAAATATCTATTCCAGGAAGCCTCCGTCCCAGGATCTGCCATATTCGATATCCAATCCAAAGCTGGAACAATAATTATTAAGCTCAATAGCCGACACCCAGCAAGCGACCATCTTTTTGCGCTACTTAAAGATAATGATGAAGAGCATCCTGCACTAAAAGCATTGAAGCTTTTAATTACTGCGTGGGCAAGACTTGAAGATGAAGCTGGAGATGTTCGTCAACGTCAGCTTGAAGATCTTCGGAGTGATTGGGGCAGGATTGCTCGAGACTTTCTTTTAGAAGCAGAGGAATAATGGATAATCAAGAAGGCACTGATAGTGAAACTACAACCGCATCTTGTATGGAATCCTGTTCATCGAGCAGTTGAAGAGCGTATTAGAAGTGGAGACAAGCTGCTTCTCGTAATATCGCCATTCATCAAACAAAGTGCGCTTGAGTCACTTCTCTCAAACGGGTGTCTATCTTCTGACGCAAAAGTCATTGTTCGGTGGCGGAAAGAGGATATATTTAGCCAGGTTACTGATGTCGGTATTTATTCATTACTTACAAATCAGAATGTTGCACTCTATCGAAACGACAACATTCATCTCAAGCTCTATGTCTTTGAATCGAACATCGCCTTTCATACAAGTGGGAATCTCACAAATAGAGGCTTTGGATATAGTGGCACTTTCAATATTGAGGTTGGTGGTTTTGTTCGTTTGACATCAGAGGATTGGGCAAAAATCTACTGGATTATTGAAAGTAGCATCCTCGTTAATGATGAATTGTTTGCGATTTTTCAGGCATACGCAAACTCATGTACAAATTCGAGAATAGCCGTTCCACCCCTCGTCATTCCAGAAAACACAGAGAAACCTTATTCTATATATTCTCTTCCAGCCACAGAGCAACCAGAAATCCTCTGCTCGTACTATGAGTCTGGATGCTGTGATGATGACAATACTGAAACTGAGCGAAAGTTTATTCACGATCTTGTGCTATATGGAATGCAATCAGGCCTTGATAAAAACCAATTTATGGAGGTTCTGCAAAAATCTTTCAGCGAACAGCCATTCATCCAAGACATCGTAGCTTATATTAAAGAAAATAAGTCGCTTCACTTCGGCGCTATGAACAACTGGATTCACAGCCATTGTTCCGACGTGCCTTTGCCGTATAGATGGGAAATCAAGGAAAATACCCGAATTCTTTACAACTGGTTAGCCTTCTTCTTTGATAATATTGAATGGAGTATTCCTGGGAATCATTCACAGGTGATATGTTGGAAATGACTTTTGATTTATAATATCTTCCATAATAAAAACCGCCAAACCAATTTCTCAGTCTGGCGGTTGATTGCGTTTTCCCTTTAGCGGAAAAACACAAAAGCATCACTATTATCATATCCCCTATTCGACTATCCGTCAATCCTCCTCGAACATGTGGATAGTGGCGTCCGGGCTTTGCTTGCTTTTCTTCTCGTCGCTCTGGAAAACGGCGATCTGAACTTTGCCGAGAACACCGAGATCAAGCTCACCGGCCAGGTAATCCTTGCCGTGCTTGTCCGATTTATTCCACAACGCACCGATTTTCCTGAGTGCCATCGTATCTCCCTCCTTCTAAGATGTGCCTGCCGGTACGAGGATATCATGAAGCCTGATATGCTTCTCCATCACCTGCAGGGGCGGTGTTGATTTCAATACTTCCGTGCAGGAATTGTAAAAACTCCACATGGTTCTCGGCCTGAACTCCTCATGGGACGGATTCAGCCACTGCTTTTTGAGCACCGGCAACTGTCGGGGTGAGATAATACTCTTGCCGAAAAGCAGTCCCATCGTCCTGAACGCCTCATCATTCCCCAGCTCCCGGCGTTTCAAGCCCTCAGCATCTTCGCATATCCGGTCAAAATTGTGCTGAGACCGATAGAGTACAGTTATCACCGTTTCCTCAAGCGCGGTCCATACATTGGCCGTATGCTTCTTGAGAACGGTAATCTCGCCGGTCAGGGTCAGATTATCGCAGACAAACACACTGCCCCCGATAGCGATCCCGATGGCCATGGACTTGTCGTAACTGTTGCGAAACCCGATTGACAGTCCCATCCCGGAATTATCCCGAGAGTAAGTCTGAACAGCAAACATCTGCTGCCCCTGACGAGCCAGGCCGTACTGTTCCGTTTTCAGGCTATAGCCGCGCAACAAGTCCTGCCCAATGGTTGCCAGGGTGTTTGCCAGCTCGAAATGAGAAACCGGCTGATAGCTGTCAGTGGCCTCGGGCACTGGTATCGCCTCAAGCTCGTCTCGCGTGGCGGTCTGGCCTCCCCTAGTGTGAACCATCAAACCATTCATGTATCATTCCTCCTTTCAAAAGAGCGATAGCTGTGGATCGTCCGCTTTCCGGTCGATTTCCTGTTTGAACGACCTCATCGCATTGAGCAAAGGCGTGTCAATATCTCCTCCCCGCTTGTGATAGATATCGTTCCTGAGATTCTGAAGTGTCTGTTCCTCATACTGAGTTAATCCCTTCTCCAGTTTTTCCGTCATGAAATCGAAAAGTTCCGTGCCACGCTTTTTCATCAGCCTGGCGGTGAGGAAAATGTAGATTTCAGCATATTCATGGGGGATGGGCGCTCGCATCGAGGCGGTCATGAGATAGGCGGCAACTTCGGCGTCACCGACTTTGGGCGCGTCGGGATTGGCGATTCCCGCCAGGCCATACACAATTCGCTCGGTCTTGATTTCCTCCAGAAGCCAGTCCGGGATCATGTCGACCCAGCTCGCGTCGCCGACTACAAGTTTGTTGTTCGACATATTATTTCCTTCGATGGCGGTGTATAAAGTGAGAGCCAAACCGCTTGATTGACTTCTCAGCCGTTGTCAGGCAGAGGGCTGTTGCCTTCTGTCAGGGTGTGGGCAGGCAGTGAAAGCACAGGGCTGTCCATCGCCTTTACAGGAAAGGCGGGTTCCCTTGCTACAATGGATGCGGAAGGCAAGAAGCGGTTATTCAGAGGGCATTACAGCGTGTGATGAGGTCGATGTCGCGGGCGGGTTTCGGTGTCCAGTCTGTTTCACAGTCGATTTCAATCCCGTGGATGCTGATTGACTTGAGTTCTGAAAAGCTGATATATCCCCATTCGGCCATTTCATAATCACTGTTGAGGATCGCGAATCCGAAGAACGTGTCATCGCCGTCATACTCGGCAATAAACCAGTCGCAACCGCCGAGAAAGAAATGGAGATAGATCAGTTTATCTTCTGTCGGGATGTTCTCGGTCTCGTAGAGCCTCGGCATTGTGTCAAGCACTCCCCTATTTGGTGTATTCCACATAGTTTTACCTCCATAGAAAAGTCTTGCATATTTGAAAGAGCATATATTATTGTATAGAATACCAAAGATATTCCTATGCGTCAAAAACCTGTCCGAAACGGCAATAAAAAATCCCTGAAAAATCAGGGATTTTAAGTGGTGAGTTGAGGTGCGTCAGAAACAGTTGTTTTGGGGTGATTTTACATCTTCTGCATTCAAGTCATGCTTACAAAAAAATATACTTTTCTGAACGAGTGGATGTTATGGAAAAAACAGCAATTTTCTTAGGAGCGGGAGCTTCAAAAGCAGAAGGAGCCCCTCTTCAGGGGGAATTGTTTCATGAATATTTTACATCACCTGGCTTTAAAGACAGTAAAAAACCAATGGACCAAGAGTTGAGAGAGTTTTTTTTACATATGTTCAAAATTGATGTTAAGCAAGATGATACGTCAACAATTGTGTTTCCCACATTTGAAGAAGTATTGGCTCTTATTGATCTTGCCATTTTACGAAAAGAAGCATTTCGAAATTTCGAAATAGAGAACAGGGCTGAAAACAGTGGCCGTTTAAGATTAATTGGGCAATATCTTGTTTTTCTAGTAGCAAAGGTATTACATGAGAAACTACAGGGGAATAGTAACATCCACAGAGAGTTGGTTCAGGTCCTTCATAAAAAGAAGGTACTGCGAGACATAGTATTTGTATCCACAAACTACGATATTCTTATCGACAACGCACTTACTGAGCTTTACAAAGAGAATATTGATTTGGATTACGGAGTTGAGTTCAGCAATTTTAATCATAAGTATGATTGGAGAAGACCACGTAGAAACAAAAGAGTTGAATTATTTAAGCCACACGGATCACTTAATTGGTTGTTTTGCCCAACGTGCAACGAACTTAAAATAACCCCAAAGGAAAAGGGAGTTGTCACTCATCTTATTTCTAAGCACTTTGATACAATGTGTCCTGAATGCAGAAGCGTCTACATCCCGTTGATAGTCCCGCCTACTTTTTATAAAGATTTGAATAATGTTTTTCTCAGCACGATTTGGAATCGTACAGATATTGCATTACGGAAAGTGGACCACATAATCTTCTGTGGGTATTCGTTTCCTGACTCTGATATTCACATAAAATATTTACTAAAGAGAGCGCAGACAAACAGGACTGTTCCACTTAAGTTCACAGTTATCAATCATTTTTCAAAAAAGCCAAAGACTGTCTGTAAAGATGAAAAGAATCGGTACATGCGCTTCCTTGGGTCGAGTGTTAATTACACCAATAAATCATTTGAAGATTTTGCATATGCCCCATTCTCGATTCTCAGGTAATAACGCTACGAACATGGCGTTTCAGTCACTTAACTGCGAACACTTTACAGCTTCAGTGCCAATAGTTGAGGTTATATTCTTTAGGAATAACTGATGAATATTAAAATAAAACGATTTCAATATGCCAAGGGAGCTATTTCATTTCTAGAAAAACTAGCTCTTGAAACTAATGATACTATTGTATTTCGTGGTCATTCTGATACTCAGTACAGATTGGTTAATACTTGGCAACGTCATATTATTATTCCACATGAATCCTGGATGCCAGATATTGATGAAGCATTAGAAAAGTATAAGGTTGGTTTAGAAAAAATCGGAGTAAAATCACATAACCATTTAGATAGATTTGAGGCATTGGAACATGGAAGACATCATGGTGTTCCAACTCCATGTTTAGATTTTTCTTATTCACCGTATGTTGCATTATTTTTTGCGTTCAATGGCATTAAGGTAAATCATGAAAAGAATTATTACTCCGTAATATATGCACTTAATATTAGCCAGCTAGCCTTTTCATGGACGAAAGAAACAAGTCCACCAAAAGATGACACTGATAAATTTTATGATGCTTATTGGGCATTTCAGAATCCTGCTGATGATTTTTTTAAAAATGGATTTCCTGCAAATGTATTGCAATTCATCCCATTTCCAGGAAAATCGAACACTAGAATGCAAAGACAATTGGGCGCATTACTATATGACACTCTCAATTATAAACACATGAATATAAAAGATCTGGAAGAATATATTGAAAAAAAAATGGAAACAAAACCTGAAAATCCAATCCTTTATAAAATATTAATAAACCAAAAATGCACTGGAGATATATTTCAAAAATTAGAGTTAATGAATATGACCGGTGGCATTCTTTACGGTGATGCAGATGGAGTAGCACTTGATATTAAGAATGCTTATAACTACAACCCAAAGTTTTCTTATCTTAGAGACATTAAATCAACAGAGTTAAAAGACACAAAAATATAACAATCTCATGCACTAGGACAACACAAAGCGCAGCTTGTTCCTTGCTCTTATTTTCTTACATGTAATGCGAAGCGTTCAACGAACACTGAAAGTCGCACGCAATTCTTGTAGGAAACGAGGTGACCATGAATGGATCCAAGCCGGTATATAGAGTGCCACCGGAAATAATGCAAGGCAAACCTATAGTACCCACTGGTGCGTTGCTTCTGACTCCGGAATGCCAGAACCTTTGGCTTATCGCCCCCAAGCCGCTGTTACTCTATGAGCAGGCGTTCATTGATCAACAAGACCTAACCGCAATACTCCATCCAAGAAAAGACACCAGGTTTGCGGCGATGAAGGCCAGAAGCGCAGAGAAATTACTTAATTGGGGACTTCTACAATCCATCGACTATCAATCTTGTTTGACGCCAGAAACCCGCGGCCAAATACACAAGATCGCCATGGAAACTGTGCGGAGATATTTGCCAACAGAAGACCAAGCATTTGCTAAGAGCAAGTTTTATACACTTTCCATTTACACACATGAAAGGTATGCCGCGTACCTCGAACAAGTCATTTACGCGAGGATAAAACAGAGTTACAAACACACGTTACGAGGCTGAACGCTATCCAAAAACGAATAGATCGGCTCCGTATAGGTGAGATTGACGTTGTGCTTTACAACGAACTGAAATGGACACTAGAGCGCATCACAGCCAAGGCTGTAGCTGGTCTCTTTCTCAGTCGCATGACTGGGATGACAAGGCTCTATGACACCGATGAATATTTACCTTTTCTTCAAGACGCCTTGTCATTAACTCCTGGCAGCATGGTAGTTTTCGATCCTGACAGAGACATCCCAGTTGTCACCTCGTCTATCGCGGCACTGAGTCGCAAAGCTTTGCCCGACATCACAATTGCAGACGAATACCATTTGTTCTCCGCCGTCCGAGACAAGGAGGAATTCATCAGATTGCGAGAGGTGTTACGTGACCTCGAAAACATTTTTGGCGATTTGCTTAAGGAAAACTCGGAGACAGTGCGGCGAAAGTTAACCATAGAGACGGACCGCCTTACAGCTGAACTAAACGAAAAGTTTGAGGAAGCGCGTACTTCTTTGGGGGAACGAACCAAATGGATAGGCATTGAGATGCTTGCCGGTCAGATTGCTGGTTTTCTGTCACCATGGATTGACAACGCCAAGGACTCATCCGCCACTGAGAAGCTGGAGCAACTTCGCGCAGCTTTTATTTCACGTCAGGACTTGGCAGGGGACCTATTCTTTATGATGGAGGTCTGGAACCGGTATCGAGTCTTAGATGATGAGAGGTATCGACAAATGATAAATGAAACAGACCAGGATAGCATTTGGGGACAGGACAAGTACGATATTCCCTGGTATGAGGAGTTACCAAACACGAACATAGCGTGCGACAGTTGACAGTCGCGCGGACGTGGCCACCAATTTTGCCTTATACTCGACGCTAGTCTTTTCAAAAATTTGAGAAACCGCTATGAACGTTAATTTTAAGTGCTGGAAAAAAAATGTTCGTCAAATCAAAATGACCATAGATTTTCTTAATAAAGTGCATGTTGAGAGCCTAATAAAAGGTTGGAAACTAAATGAACTGTCTTTAGATAATGTATATTCAAAAATACAATTAGTTTTGTGGATGTCCCAATTGGAAGCACAGTTCAATTTATTGATATCAGAAAATGAACATTTTACCAAGGATTTTATGGACAAGATAAATACTGAAGATTTATCGATAGTTGAAAAGTGGGATTCTCTAAATGACTATTATTTTAAGGTTCAATATTTTAAGCGACAAGATCGAGAGTTGAATGAATTGAATCTGGGCTTAACTAATTTCTCAAGGTACACTGCAATTCATAATTTCATTCACAACAATTTGAAATTATTTGTCGAAATGAGAAACAAGCTTGCTCATGGTCAATGGGCAGTATCTTTTAACCGTTCTGGCAACGATAAAAACCAGCAAATTACTACAAACATTTGGAAACTGAGTAAGAAAGAAATAATGCTGATCAAATCAATTTCAAAGAATTTACCCCCACTCATGAAATTACTAATTACTTCAAGAAAAACATTCGAAAGAGATGTCGATCGATACATGCACAAATTAATAAAGGCTCAAAATGACGCTGACATGAAATATGAATGGTTAAAAAGAAAAAGGCAAAGAACTAACAAATAAATACAATGGAAGGCAAAACGTGTCACCGCTGATTTTGACGTTAGGAGGATTGTGAAATAATTTCCCCTTTCTTACCACTTGACATCATCCAAACCGCCTTTATAAACTCTTTGAACCCATGCAACACAGCAAACCGATACCTATTCCCCTTTATCTTTCCCGCCAACCTCACCAACTGCCCAAACTGCTTTTCCACTCTCTCCAACACCACCCTAAACTCCCCATACTCAACCGGCCTCGTCGTCACATCAAAATGCTCCGTCGTAAAAACGTATAAGAACTTGGTCTGCTTCGAGAGCCCATACTTCCTAAAATTCGTAATCTTTTCATTCAATCGGATTTTCTCCTCCATGATCGCCTTCGGTGTTCGTGTCCGTGTATCCCGTCAGAACAATTTGGACAGTTATCCCCTTTAAGTTAAGAGATGGTTTGGTGCTGGATGTGGTTGCCTGATTACCGTAGTGGAGGCGTAGCCGTAACGGAGGGAATCAGGGAAGACTTGCCCTTTCTGCCTATAGTCAGTACCATCCTGTTGACACGACAACGGGGAAGAAAGGAATGTCCAGATGCCTGCCAAGAAAGATTCAGAAAGTATCGTCCGTGATATCAAGCGGAAAACCCGGAAGAAATACACTGCCGAGGAGAAGATCAGCATTGTTCTTGAAGGGCTGCGTGGTGAAGAGAGCATAGCCGCGATCTGCCGCCGTGAAGGAATTAATCCGAACCTGTATTACCGTTGGAGCAAAGACTTCCTTGAAGCTGGAAAGAAACGGCTTCTGGGTGACACGCAGCGGGAGGCAACGAGCACGGAGGTGACAGACCTCAAGCAGGAGAACGACCAGCTCAAGCAATTGGTAGCCGAGTTGTCGCTGAAGAACCGTGTGCTTAAAAAAAGTTTGCATGGTATGGAATAGAGGTCGGACGGTATATGCGATATTCACAGGCTGAAAAAATGGAGGTAATCAGGCTGGTAGAGGAATCGGCGCTGTCGATAAGCCAGACCTTGCGAGAGCTTGCTATTAACCGTAGCACCTTTTACGCATGGTATCGAAAATACGCGGAAGATGGCTATGATGGCCTTGCCGACAGGAAACCCCGTCCGAAAAAGTTCTGGAACAGGATACCTGCCCCGGTGAAAGACCAGGTGGTAGCTATTGCCCTTGAGCTTCCCGATAAGTCGCCACGGGAGCTGGCATGGCATATTACTGACAGCTACGGTTATTACATCTCCGAGTCGAGTGTCTACCGGATACTCAAGTCCTATGATCTGATCACGAGTCCGGCGTACATCGTGATATCGGCTGCCGATACGTTCAAGCGTCCGACGAAAGAGGTGCATGAGCTCTGGCAGACCGACTTCTCATACTTCAGGATAGTCGGCTGGGGATGGTACTATCTCTCCACCGTCATGGACGATTATTCACGGTATATCCTGGCATGGAAGCTCACGACAACTATGGCTGCCCTTGATGTAATGGATACACTTGATATGGCGAGAGAAAAAGCCGGTATCGATAGTGTGAAAGTCCGGCACAGGCCCAGACTGCTCTCGGATAACGGGCCCTGTTATCTATCCCGTGATCTGAAGGAGTACCTTGAAGAAAGGGATATGTCCCATACTCGTGGCGCTCGCTATCATCCTCAGACACAGGGCAAGATAGAGCGCTATCACCGCTCACTGAAGAATGTCGTCAACTTGCTGAATTATTACCTTCCTGGTGAACTGGAACAGGAAATCGGCGACTTCGTTGATCACTACAATAATCACCGCTATCACGAGTCACTTAATAACCTGACTCCTGCTGACGTGTACTTCGGAAGGAAACGGGATTGTCTCAATCTGCGGGATAAAATAAAACGTGAAACGCTGAAACTCAGGAGGGATTATAACCTGGGGAAAGGAGGTATCAGAAAACACTTGCTGTATGAGAAAAGTACACCTTAATTTTTAACTACATGTGTCCAGAATGTTCTGACGACTTACACGAAATAATTATAATATTGGGTGTAGGTTACGCGCACGCACAATAAAGGGCATAACATGAACGAATTTACGACTATCGACATACAACGACTGCTACATGTTGAGCGCCAACGACTTAGAGAATGGATTGATCGGGGTTTCGTAATTCCGAGCGTACAGCGTGCATCAGGTGTTGGCACGAAAAATATTTTCAATCAATGGGATGTTTACGGTATTGAAATGTTCCGTCTGCTGATCGAAACAGGTTTTAACAGGAGCAGTGCCGCACAAGTATATCGTTCATGGTGGACAGAATTCAGGAATTACCCCATAGACTACCGTCACAAGCTGTCAATCGCGCTCATGGTGCATAACCTGATTCCAAAGCAGCAAAATTCAGATGAAATGTTTGACGAACTATGTACATACTTTGTACTGAAAGAAGAGCTTGAAGATAGAGGACTTGAACCTGTCGCACGTGAAAATTTTCCCGGTCTTGTACGATGGGAAGTCTTTGACTTGGAACATGTAATAAAATCGATTGATAAGAAGCTGGGGTAAAATTTTTGCCATTACATAGGTGCAAACAACACACACCCATGGAAAGAAGGAGGATTCATATTCAAAGAAGATGTAAAGTCTGATCATTAGCTAGGTGCGTGTAGCACACATCATATCTTGATTGAAAGGAGTTACAAGTGAACTGGCGACTGAAAGCACGAATCATCGATTACTATGGCTCACAGACGGAATTTGCTCTGAATATGGGATACAGCGACTCATATGTCTCGCGAGTCGTGAGAAATCGCGTAGACCCGCCTCTGTACGAAAAAGAAGAGTGGGCGGAAGCCCTTGACTGCCATGTAGCAGATATTTTCGGAGGATAACATGAAAGGCTGGCTGAGAGTAAAAGAAGCAATGGAGTATTGTGGCGTTTCTGAGCGAACAATATACAACTGGATTAAGCATGAAGGTCTGAAGCAATCGAAAGTTCGCGGCACCGTTCTAATTAGCGTGAAGGAGCTGGATTCTTTTCTAGAAACACACACTGTTACGGATATGACAGAACTGGAAATCAACATCATTATTGAGGATGTGATGAAATAATGAGCATCTTTACTGGATATGTAAAGCTGATCCGTTCTGAAGAAACACGCGAATTGATGAAGGATAAAAACGCCTACATGTTGTTAACTCAAATTGCGTTAAGAGCAAAAAGATCGGATAACTTTAACATCCATAGTCTTGAAATCGGAGAAGCTCTTATAGGGGACTATAAGGCAATAGGCCTCACTCAGCAGGAATATCGTACGGCGAAAAAGAAGCTGGAAAAATGGGGATTGATAACAACCAGAACAACAAACAAAGGCACGATTGCAAAGATAATAAATACAGATATTTTCGATATCAATGCAATTCCAGTTAACGAGCCACCTAACATGCAGGCAACAATCGGCCAACAGGCCGACAACACCCAAACAACGACCAAGAAAAAAGAGAAGAATGAAAAAGGTGAAAATGAAAAGAAAGAAACAGACGGCTTTTTCTCTTTCTGGACAGTATATCCCGTTAAGACACATAAGAAAAAGTGTCTTGCGAAGTGGGCCGAAATCGCTCCCGACAAAGAGTTGGCGGATAGAATCATGAAAGCGGTTGAAGCTCAAAAGATATGGCGCAATAACGCCATGCCTTCTGAGTTTCGCCCACAATGGCCGAATCCTTATAACTGGTTAGATCAGGAGCGGTGGAATGATGAAGTCCCGCAATATGAAAATATCCAGGATGAAATCTCAACGGAGGCGGGACAATTTATAGATGCGGATTGGGTGCAATCGCTATCGTCCTTTGATACAGAGTATCCAGAAGCCTATGAAAATCTACGCGACAATATAAACGAGCATTCTTTTCAAGCCTTTATCGTCCCCTTGAAGGTCGAAAAGGAGGAAAATAACACAATAACACTGTTTGCCTTCCATGATGTCGCTTCATGGATTCATGAGCATTATAAAGGGCATCTGGAACAAGCTCTTCAAAAGCAAATAGTATTGATCTCTGATAAACCGGAATATCTTAACAAGGGAGAAAAGAATGAGTGTCAAAGTCCGCGAAAAAATCAAAGGTTCCGGTGATTGGTGGATATTCATCGATCACAGCGGCAGACGTAAGGCAAAAAAAGTCGGCAGAAACAAGAAGCTAGCCCTAGATATGGCTAAAAAGATAGAAGCAAAGATACTATTGAAGGATACAGGGCTGTTAGATACCCCTGAGAGACCAAGACTCTTTGGCGAGTATGCCTTGACATGGATTGAAACAATTGTGCCGAGTACGTGCAAGGAATCGTCACAGAAAGACTATAAGATTGTGTTGAACAATCACATTCTACCTGAATTCGATAAAACACCTATCGAGACTATCAACAGGCTTGACATAAAGAAATATCTAATGGATAAACTCAATAAGGGGCTATCTGATAGCAGGGTAAAGCATATCAAGGTTGCAATGAGCCGTGTTTTCAATCTTGCGCTTGATGATGGCGTGATACAAGTCAATCCCGCACGGAATCTTGGAAAGCTAATAGGAAAGAAGAAACCAAAAACAGTCAAAGACATTGATCCTTTGACACGGGAAGAGCTTTCTCTTCTGCTGTCAACGATACAGGATAAGTTTCCTGAATACTATCCGCTGACTCTTGTTCTTTCTCGTACAGGTATGAGGATAGGTGAGGCTATTGCCTTGAAATGGGATGATATCGACTTTAACGGACGTTTTATTAATGTTCAGCGCAGTTATTCAAGTGGGATGTTTCTTTCATCACCGAAAAACGGCAAGTCCAGACGAGTCGATATGTCTATGCAGTTGACCGAAATTCTCTGGAAATTGAAACATGAACGAGAAAACGGCGCACAAGATGGTGCTCATATGTCCTCTTGGGTTTTCCCCGGAAAAACGCCCATTGGAGTCAAAGACCAAAGTCATTACAGGAAAAGAGTCTTTTATAAGGCGTTGGATATTGCAGGAATAAGAAAAATCCGCATTCACGATATAAGGCATACAGTTGCGTCTTTGCTTCTGAATGCCGGAGAGTCGTTAAAATATGTCAAAGATCAACTTGGACACAGTTCAATTAAGGTCACAGTCGATGTTTACGGGCATCTCGCACCGGAAGGAAATAAAGAAGCTGTTGACAAACTTGATGATATACCAAATTCAATAATCCGCAACCTATCCGCAACCATTCCCGCTGACACCATAAAAAAAGACTCGCGTAATTCACGCAAGTCCTTGATAAATAATATGGTGGAGGGGGGCGGATTCGAACCACCGAAGGCTTAGCCAACAGATTTACAGTCTGCTCCCTTTGGCCACTCGGGAACCCCTCCACCTTGTCAATGAAGATTAAGAATATAACATTTCATGTGACACAGTGCAAGAAAGAAATGCAAAAAATGTTCGATACCGCTTTGCTGACTGCTGGCAAAGCGGTATCGATGTATATGCTACTTTATAAACTTATTCTTGAGATGGTCCGCCGTAAGGAATCCGGAGCCACCGAGGACAATGGCGAAATAGGAGCCGGTGATGCCGCCATCGGGCGCACCGGACAGCTCGAACTCGTTCTGATACCAGCCGGCTTCGAAAGGTGTCCCGATATAGCCGCCGCGAATGCCCAGGGTGATGCTTTTCATGCCGGAATCACCTTTGGAGGCCCATATCTTAAAGTCCGTCTGAAGTGATGCGTTCAGAAGCATGCCGTAGGTCGTTATGTAGGTCTCGTTCTGCGGATTGTCAAGGATCTCGTCGAATGAGGTCTTCCCGAATTTCATGTTAACCTTGCCGAAACCGACACCGACAAGGGGAAATACTTCAAAACGTTTGCTGGAAAAAACGATGTACCCGGCATTCAGAAAACCGTAACCGCCGTAGAGCCGTGATGAATAATGATCGCTGCCCAACGTGAACGATGTCCTCTCCCCGGCAAGCCCGGCAGCTTCGAGACCTATCAGAAAGCGCCCGGTTCCCTTGATATATGCGCCGATACCGGCTGTCCCGAAACCGTCGGAGAACTCGGAATAACCCTTGCTTGCCAGACGGGTGTTCAGCGGATCGATATCGATCGTTGAGCCGCCGAGATTGAGATACACTCTGAAATCCTTGTCCGCTAAACAGTTTTCAGCAAGCGCTGTGCCTGACATCTGCAATGAAAATATGGCAACAAACGCCGCCGTTAAAATCAATATTCTATTGTTCATTTTTCCCCCTGGAAATGAAAGTATACGGATTGTTAAGCGCTTTTTATGATCAGGCCCTCCCGTCTCGCATCAGCGGGAGGGCCATTTACTTATACTTACATCGGATCGGTCGGGACGACCTTGTGCTCTTCGAAATACTTGTCATGCTCTTTACGGCCCAGGAGCATGTACATCGCCGGTACGACAACCAGTGTGAGCACTGTCGCCACACCGAGGCCGTAGATGATCGCCACCGCCATCGGCGTCCAGAACTGAGTTGAGGATCCACCCGCGACAAAACGGAATGTGTGGATATCGAAACTCCAGCCGGTAGCGAGCGGAATGATACCGACAATCGTGGTGATCGCGGTCAGGATAACCGGACGGAATCGGGTCTTACCGGCCTCCATAATGGCCTCCATCTTGCCGTAGCCCATTTCACGAAGTTTGATCGTGTAATCGAGCAGCACAATGGCATTGTTGACTACCACACCCGCGAGACTGATCACACCGACACCGGTCATGATGATGCTGAACGGCAGGTGGGTTATTATCATGCCCCAGAAAACGCCGATGAGCGAAAGCACAACACTGGAAATGATAATGAACGGCAGGATCAGCGAATCGAACTGGCTGATAAGCACCAGCGCGATAAGGAAAATCGCGATCGTGAACGCTTTCGACAGGAATGCCGCCGCCTCCTCGGAATCCTCATTCTCACCGCTGTAGCGGAGTGAGTAGCCCTGCGGCATTTCAAAATCATCAAGCTCAGCCATGACATCTTTCAGAACATCGCTCGATAGACGGTTGTGGTTATTACCCGTGATGGTCACCGCACGGTCGAGATCGATACGGCTGATCGTACCGAAACCGGCCGAGGTGGTGAACTTGCCAAGGCTCGAGAGCGGAATCTGACGCCCCTCGGCAAAAACATAGATCTTGTCGAGGTCGGGAATGGAATCACGGTCTTTTTCAGCAAAACGGACCGTAATCTGGTAATCATCCTCGCCGTCGCGGAAATCACCGGCATCGAAACCGTTGATAGCACTTCTGACCGTACTCGCGATTGTCAGCGTCGAGACATTGAGTACTTTCGCTTTTTCGCGGTCGACCTTGAACATCAGCTCGGGCTTGGAGGCGACAAAATCGTCCTTGAGATCAACCAGGCCGGGCACGTTCTTGATTTTTTCTCGTACCTGACGGGCTATTTCACCAAGCGTAAGGAAATCCTCACCGACAACACGGATCTCGACCGGCGAACCGACAGGCGGGCCCATGTCCTCTTTGTCGATTTCGACCTCGGCGCCGGTGACGTATTTGACCATATCCACCGATTCACTGATTGTTTTCAGCGTTGACTGTGTGCGATCGTTGAATTTCTCGAAATCAATATAAATTCTCGCCTCGTTGGAGGTATCGAAGCCGCCGCCGAGACCACCGGAACTGGTGGACACACCGATTGTCGAGGTCACATCCGTGACATCGGTGAATGCCGCCGCTGTCTTTTCGAGATCTCTCGCTAAATCGTCCGTTGTTTCCAGACGAGTTCCTGTCGGCGCCTTGATATTTATCCAGCAGGAATCAGGATCGGTGTCAGGGAAGAGAATGACACCATTGCCGAGTTTGCCGTAGATAAAAACTGTCACGACAAGTATTCCAAGCGCCATAAGCAGTGTCGTTTTCGGCTTCCTGACCGCCGTGCCGAGCAGGCGTTCATAATGTCCGAGCAGCTTGTTGTACATGCCGCCGCCCTTGGTGAAACGCTCCTGGTCCTTCTTTTTTATCTTCATGAAACGGTAGCACAGAACCGGGTTGATCACGATGGCGACAAAGAGCGACGCCAGAAGAACGATAACCACGGTTTTGGGCATGTAGCTCATAAAACTGCCCATGATGCCGGGCCAGAACATGATCGGCGCAAACGCGCAGACTGTCGTGAGTGTCGATGCGGCAACCGCTATCGCGACCTCGTTGGTCGCCTCCTCGGCCGCTTTTGCAGCACTCTTGCCCATGCTCCGGTGACGGTAGATATTCTCCACGATCACGATCGCGTTATCCACCAGCATACCAAGTGAGAGGATAAGGCTGAACAGCACCATCATATTCATAGTGAAACCGAGTATGCTCAGCACCATGAACGCGATCAGCATGGAAAGCGGAATACTCACCGCGACGAAGAACGAGTTGGTGATACCCAGGAACAGGAAGATACAGACCATCACCAGCAGAAAACCGTTGATGATATTGTTCTCCAGCTCCGCGATCATTTCCCTGATGAAGCGGGAGTTATCCTGATGGATCGAGATATGGGTGCCGCTGGGCAGCATAGCCTCTTTCTCGGCAATGATCGCTTTCACCTGGTCGGCGACATCGATAATGTTCTCACCGGACCGTTTCTTGATACCGATAGTGATACACTGCTCACCGTTCAGGCGGGAATGCGTGGTCGGATCCTCGAAACCGTATTTGACCGACGCGAGATCACGAATGTAGACCGGGCCGCTCTGGCTTGCTGTCACCACGAGATCCCTGAAACCGTATGGATCCGGAAGCTCGCCCGGCACACGGACAGAATAGGTGAAATCGCCGATATCTATCGAGCCGCCTGGAATTGTGACATGCTCCTCCATGACAGCGCCGGAGACATCGTTCAGTGACAGATTGTACTCGTTGAGACGCGCGGGATCGACATAAATCTGCACCTCGCGCTCGAGACCGCCGGTAACCTCCGCCTCCAGAATGCCCTGGATCGTCTCGAAATCATCCGAGAGATCGTCAGCGACATCTTTGAGCTTGACAATATCGTAGTCAGCTGTAAGCACCACGTTCATGATCGGCATGTTCTCGAAATCGATTTCCGTGACTACAGGATCCTCAACATCGTCGGGAAGTTCCGATTTCGCGCTATCAACTTTATCTTTTACTTTCTGAAGCGCGAAATCAAGATCCACATCGGGCTCGAACTCGATAGCGATCACCGAGAAACTCTCTGAGGACGAGGAGGTGATCTCCTTCACGTCCTTGAGTGTTTTAAGCTCCTGTTCGATCGGACGGGTTATCAGGTTCTCGATATCCGCCGGAGGAACGCCCGCATAGATTGTTGTAACGATCATGTACGGTATTTCGATTTCCGGCGCCAGCTCACGGGGCAGCGAGAGATAGCTCGTCATCCCCATCAGGAATATGAAGACGATCAGAACGAAGACCGTCGTTGATTTTTTTATGGCATAACCGGTTATACTCATTACTAGTTTTCCTCCCCGTTACCGGCTGCGTACTCGCCAGTCACCTTGATCTGCTCACCGTCCAGAAGGTCGTAGTGGCCCTTGGTGATGACACGCTCGCCCGCGGAAATACCCGAAAGCACCTGTACCATGAGATTTGATGCGTTGCCGATCTCGACATTGCGCTGTTCTGCACGGTTGTCGGCCCCGGCCACGAATACGATGCGGCCATCCTGGGTATCGATAAGCGAGTTCAGCGGGATCATGTTGGCGTCTTTATACTGCCTTCTTAAAAGTTTCGCGTTGCCCATGATACCGGCCTTCAGATCGCCACTTTTATTGTCGGCGACAATTTCAGCAAGAAATGTCCTTACACCGGGATCACCCTCGGGCGAGATGTAATCGATCTTGCCCTGGAAAACTTTACCCGGAAACGCGTCGAACTCTACCTGGACCTCGCTGCCCTCTTTGAAATCGCTGATATACTTCTCTGGTATACCGGCCTGGATCTTGACCCGGTTCATGTCGATGAGACGAAACGCGGGTGTTCCCGCACCGAGAATATCA
The DNA here is from genome assembly GCA_963668435.2 of Candidatus Latescibacterota bacterium. Classification (GTDB taxonomy): domain Bacteria; phylum Latescibacterota; class Latescibacteria; order Latescibacterales; family Latescibacteraceae. The sequence continues at coordinate 472,955 of CAXXSC010000006.1, read as the reverse complement.
CCGAGCTCCACATTGCGCATGGTGATCACGCCGCCGAACGGCGCTTTCAGTGTGGCGTCGTCAAGCTGTTTTTCCGCTATTTCCCAGGAGCTTTTAGCCTGTGCGAGCTGGAGTTTCGCGGCATCATAAGCAGCCTCGGTAATGCTGCCGTCATTGAACAGACGCTCGCTGCGCTCGAACTCTTTCTGCTGGTATTCGAGGGTCGATTTCGCGAGATCACGGTTGGCCCTGAGCAGGACTATGTCAGTTTCGAGAAGAACGTCGCCTTTCGAAACCCTGTCGCCCTTGTCGGTGTTGATTTTCACGACCTTGCCGCCGCCGGTGAGCCCCAGGCTAGCCTCGCGATAGGGCATGACCGCAACCGGAAGGGTCAGGCGTTCGTCGAAAACGATCGGCGTAACCGTATAGGTCTCGACATTGGTGACCTTGACTTCCCCGGTCTGGGCTGTCTCACCCGGCGCACCCTGGCCGCTGGAGACATTCGCCTGCACACCGCTGCCGGTGTCGCCGCCACCGCAGCCGTAAGCCAGCAACAGTAAAAGTGGTATTGTTATGACAGTCAGTCTTTTCATCGGGTTGCTCCCTCCTTCTTGTTCGTATCATAAAGACCAAGAGATCGTTTTAATTCTATTTCAGCGACCTTGCCCTCGTAGAGCGCGGTTACGAGGTTTGTCCTCGACACTTCGAGTGCAAGCTGGGCATCGAGCACCTCGAGCTGGGTCGCTTTTCCGTTTGTATACAGTGATTCGGCAATATCAAAAGCCTTCTGGGCCTCGCTGACATTCATTTCCTGACTGTCGATCTGGTCCTTGGCCTTTGTAAGGTTCATCGCACATTCGGCAACCTCGATGGAGATGCTGTCCTGTGTTTTCCTGAGCTCGGTCTTGGCTTTTCTCAGGTCGACTTTCGCCTGCTGGTATTTCGCATAGTTCTTGAATCCCGTGAAAATGGGAATGGTCAGGTTTATATTGGCGTACCAGTAAGGTGACCAGTCCTCCGGGCTGTATTTGAACAGATCGAACATACCGTTATACGCGAATGTCGAACCGGCGGTGAGTGTCGGCAGGAAATCACCGACAGCGATCCTGACCGCTTTCTTCTGAAGGTCGATGTTCTGCTGTGTCGCCTGAAAATCGGGACGGTTCGCGAACGCTGTTTCACGATTGGCTCTCTGGAGCAGCAGAATATCGGGGCCATCAAGCTTGCCATTGATAGTCACGGTCTCGTCAGGATCGACACCCAGAACCTCTTTGAACCTGAGAGTCGCTATCTTGACATTGTTCTCGGCATCGACAAGCCCGGGTTTCAAATTTGCCACCTGGACTTTCGCCCTGAGAAGATCGTACTCCGTGGCGCTGCCCGCATTCTTGAGCTTCTCGACATTGGCGAGATGTTTTTCCGCCTGCGCCAGCGATTCACCGTTGATCTTCACGACCTCTTTGGCGAGAAGAATGCCATAGTAGGCGCTTGCGACACCGCTTGCCACATTCTGTTTAACCGACTTATAGGTATTGTCGGAAATTTTCTTATATATCTTCGCAGCCTTGAGTGCAGTACCGACTTTTCCGCCAACCCAGATAGGCTGGGTAAGGCTGGCACCGAGATTCATGGTGTGATCGGTGCCCATCTTAAGGCGGCTTTTCTGCAATGTGCCCGAGCTGTCAGGCATCTGAATCACAAACACCTGCGGCTTCAGGTTTTTATTGTATTCCCAGAGGCCGTTGACCTGAGGATATGCCGCCGAGGCCGCTTCGGTTATCTGGAAGTTGGCCCGCCGCGTTTCCTCGTATGCATCCTGAATATCCCTGTTTTTCTCATAGGCAAGCTGAACCGCCTGGTCGACCGTAAGGTCGAGATAGCTTGCTGCCGAGGCGTTCAGGGCCGATGTGACAACGGCAATGAACAGGATGAGTATCATTCCGCTTCGTATAAATTTCACTACGCTGTCTCCCTCTCTTTTGCGATACCGTTAAACAAAATGTCGATGAAACCATCGATTGCATTTTTAAGACATTCTTCATCTTCACATCCCCACCGACTGATCAGCATGCTGTCACATGCGCCGTGAACAAGGCCGGTGACAGCCTGTGCGCGATGTTCACGAAGTTCCCCCTTTTGAATTGCGTCTGTTACGGCTACAGTGAAATCATTCCAGAATTTTTCATGTGCCCTTATAAACTCATTGGCTATATCTTCCGAGAATGTGCCGTATTCGTTTGCATGATGAGTCATTACAATTTTGAAAAAATCACGCTCCTGAAACGCCATGTCCGCCATGTGGTAATACATATCACGGATCTTGTCCCTGAGCGGCTTATCCAGATAGAGCTCCTGGTAAAAAATTTCCATGAAAGGCTTGATCTTCTCTTTGACAACACTGACCAGAAGGTCTTCCTTGCTCGAAAAATACAGGTAGATAGCACCTTTTGAGAATTCTGCCTCCTGGGCCACCTCGTCGAGAGTCGACATATGATAACCCCGTTTTGCAAAAATTCTCGTTGCCGCCTCGATGATCTCCATGCGGTGTCTCAGTTTTTCCCGTTCACGTCTTGAAAGCTGTTCTGTATTATTGTCATGCGCCGCATTATTCACGTACAATCGCCCCTTTCGATTAGAACATGATGAGAAAACACCAGTTTATTAATTAAAATGTTGTTAGATTCCGTGAGACATCAATTAAAATACTGACCGTTCAGTCACAAAATAAAACAAAAAGTATGCGCACGCAAGTAAATATTTAAAATATTTCTCAGATAGAAACGCCGAAGGGGTGAAAAAAACGCAATTGCGTTTTTATCGGGGCGCTATTATACGCATAACGACCATGAAGTGCAAGCATTATTTTTTCATTTTATCATGTTTATTTAAAATATCCCATCTTTCACCGCTCTCCTCTTGCCCTTCACAGGAATCATTCTTACTTTTAATACATGTATTCGATACGACGTATTCAATAAAGGAAAGGTTCGGAAAATGTTGACGAAAGAATATCGCGGTATGCAGTGCCGCCGCATGGGAAACTCAGGTCTCTGGGTGTCCAGTGTCGGCCTCGGCCTCTGGAAATGGGGCGATCCATCTTATGACGGCTCAAGAGTTGGTGATCATGACGGTTTCACAATCCTCGACCGCGCCCTCGAGCTCGGAGTCATTCACTGGGACACCGCCAGTTCATACAATATCCAGTCCGGCAATTCGGAACGTCTGCTCGGCAGGTATTTCGCCAGCCGTGACAGCCGCACGCGCGATCTCGTGGTGCTTGCCACAAAGGTTTCGAATCCCGCCCGTGAAGAGCATGAAAGCTCCCGGGAGTTCTCACCCAACGAGCGCGGATCGAATCGTAAATACATCATGGAGGGCGCCGAGAACTGCCTGAGACGTCTTAAGACCGACCGTATCGACATTCTTTATGTCCACCAGCCCTCGCTCATGGAGGACGGCAGCTGGGAAACGCCGCCGGACGAGACATGGGCTGCAATGGATGATCTCGTGACACAGGGCAAGGTCCGCTATATCGCCCTCTCGAACAGGAACAGCTCCCAGATCGAAGAGGAAACCGCCGCACTGGCCTCAATCGCCACAAATCCCTCACGGCGCATCATCGCGGTGCAGAACTGGTATAATCTCGCAGAGCGTGTCAAGGTGGCGACTGAGGGCAAGGACCGTCTGGAGGGCGACGAGCAGGCGTTTCTCGACTTTGTGGCGAAGAAAAACATCGGACTGGTGCCGTTTTTCCCGCTCGCCAGCGGACTTCTGACCGGGCGCTACAGGAAAGGCAGTATCGACGATTCGGGCCGTATCATTCAGGACGGCGGCAACTGGAAAGACATGTTCCTCACCGAGCGTAACCTCGACCTTGTCGAGAAACTGGCTGAAATAGCAGAATCGAAAGGCTGTTCGATCGCCCAGCTTGCAATCGCGTGGCTGCTTTCGCACGAGGTGGTGCCCTCGGTCATTGCCGGTGTCACGAAAATTGAACAGCTCGAGGACAACGCCAAAGCCTGCACGGTCGAACTGTCAGCTGAAGAGCTCAAGGTGATCGACGAGGCCAGCAGGTAAAAAGAAAAAGAAGCTTATAAAAGAATGCGGGGACAACCGTTGTTCCACGGTTTTCCCCGCACCCCTTTCGGGGAAGGGCCAGCGGCCCATTATATATCCGGCATCAGGCGATGCCGGATATTTTTATTCTGAATTACATTTCCTCGCCCATTGCGCCGAGAAGTTTCGCCAGCTTGTCCACAGCATCGATAACCGCATCATGCCCGTTTCCAAATTCTGCCAGACTGGATGCGGCAATAGTGATAGCGGTGTCCATATTTCCGACAGTTTTCGATGTACTCTTGCTGCTTTCGGCAAGTGTCTTTTCGTTCTCGAGCATCTCGAGGACAGCATCGGAGGCAAGCACATCCTCATGGGCCGCCGGTGCGAGAAGTGACTGGGCGATTTCCGAGAGCTCATCGCGAAGTGCGGTCGCCTCGATAACTCCCGCCGCCTTGCCTGATTCCATGATCGCTCCGGCTATAGAAGTTACAGCATTACCCAGCGCCTCAGCGTGAGCGGCAAGCTCCTCGCCCGCCTTTTCGAGCACACCGGATATTTCGGCAAGCTCTTTCGACTGTTGGGTGTATTTAGTCGCGCCCTTGTCCATGCGTATCGCCTCGAGACGGGTCGTGACTGCCAGGAAAGAAGCACGTGTGGCGGCATCACTGACAGCATCGGTAACAGATATCATATTCAGTGCGGCAGTATCAATCGATTCCAGTTGCGTGACAACCTCGAGCTCAATCGCCCTGAAAGCGTCCAGTTCCTCGATGAATCCGTCAAATGCCTCTGCGGTACTTTCGAACCGTCCGGCAATATCCTCGGCAAGCCCGCTGAGTTTTTCCAGCGTTTCGGAGGCCGAACCGCTGTTGTCGGAAATAGCCGCGATCACCGCCGCTGCCGCTGTCTTGGCCTCGCTCAGACGGTCGAACACTGTCCGTGCCACATCGAACGCCCGGGCACCAGTTTCAAAGCTCTCGCCGCTGCCGCCCATCCGCGCGGAGAAATCGTCGAGGATGATCTCCAGATCCTCCAGTATCTCCTGGTCGCCGTCCTCCGATTTTTCCGCGAACAGCGAAAGCTCACGGGAGAGATCGATAACCATATCGACGCTGTCTTTTGTTGTTTCAAGTGTGCTGAGCGCATAGGAAAGCGCGGGCGGAAGTTCCTCCACGGCATCGGCAAGCACGGCATCCTGATCCTCGAGACTTCCCATCGCCACGGTGTTCTCATCAAGCGCGAATGTTACCGTTTCGGCGGTTTCGAACAGCTCATCTAAACCGCTGTCGAGCTCGGCGACCGTATTGCCTATGCTCTTGCTCAGAACAGTAACTGTGCGGTATCGCTCGTCGATATTTTGACGGCTGGCCGAGGCGATATCGAGCGCATCCTTAATTTCCGCGGCGAAACCGTCCAAACGGGCGATTGTCTGTGTGAGACGGGACGCGGCGGCGCGTGTTTCCTCACCGAGGAATACGAACGCGGGATTCTGGGAGCCCTTTTTCCCGGCCTCGATTCCCATATTGAGACCGGCCACATCGATACGGTCGGCTGTGGCCCTGATGCTGTCGATGGATGTTGTGCAGATTTCAAGCGCCTTGACGAGCTCCGCGAGCTTGTCTTTCAGGCCCAGAACAATCGGCTCCTCACCCTGAACTGCTGCGAAAAGGAGAAGGCCGTGGCTGGCGAGTTCGGCAAATGTGCGGGAGGTTTCTTCCCAGGCAAGGGTAGCCGTATCGACAGCCTCACCAGCGAAATCGGTGTTTTCCATGAGGATATCGACTGTCTCGAATTCCTGCTCTGTCGAGCCGGCAAGCCGGGCCGCGTTTTCATCGAGCTTTTCGAGAGCGTTAAACAGGGTGTCGTTATGCAGCTCGAGTGCTTCCGCCAGTTCCTGGATATGCACACATTCCGTGAGAATCCTGCTGGTTTTCTTGAGACTTCTCGCCTTGTCGAGGGTGCGTTCCCTCATGCGGGCTTTCCTGTTCGATAAACGGTTCGTCGATCGGGCGCTCATGCCGAAATCCGCCTTTCCTATAATAATTGCCAATATTTTTTTCGAGAGATCCAATGATAAAAATATCAACACCTATGCCGTAAAACAAGAAACATATTTTCTTTTACCTCTGCTAACAAGAGAAAATAGACAAAAAGGACGGCCCGTTCTGTTCCAGGCCGCCCTTGAATGATTCCTGATCGTGCTTATTTTCTGCTACTTCACTGTGATAACGCCCTCGCCTTTCGGCACCATGATCACGGCCGCTTTCTTCTCGTTGTCCCATGAGAATACCTGCGAAGCGCCATTGAGCATGACAGAGGCAGGTTTCGAGGCGGAACCAATCGCGACCTCGCCCGGACGGCATTTGTAATACTTGATGCCGTCAGCACTCTTCTCGATCGTGATGGGGCCGTCCGACTCGATGAGCACCGCGCCGTCTCTCACGAGTGTTTCGCACATGGCGGCAAGGATCGTTGCGCCGCTCCAGGTCACCGCGACAGCATCCGTTTTAAATCCGGCAGCCTCATAGACAGAGCCGGGTTTCGTATTGTAGACGAAATCAGTTCCGGAGGCAGTTCCGGCAACATAGCCATCACCCGCCTCGTAGCTCACATCAGGCGCACCGCCGGTGGTCGTGGTCAACAGGTTCGCCATGACAAGCGGATTTCCGGAGGTTCTGGCCGTAACAGTCAGCATACCCTCTTTTACGAGCGGTTTCTCGCGCTGAAGTGTATAGAGGTAATGCGGTGTTTCGACCGCCTGGCTTACCATGTTCTCCGGCGAGAGATGCATGATATTGAGCGTGACACCGTCCTTGGTGATCTTCGATATATCGCCGCCCGCAGTGATATCCTTGAGATGCGCGGTCTGGTAGAGCAGGGTGACATCACGGTCAACCTTGCCGGGAACCGCGGTATCGAGCATGAGCAGGGTCCTGGGCTTGATATAGAGGATATTGCGGCAGAGCCTGTCGACTTTGCCCCAGTAGAGCCGTCCGATGTTGCCCGACACGAACGAGGCGTTCCCGCCGTCAAGGTAATGAGTCAGGTAGGCGTGATCGTTGAAACCGGGCGCGAATGTCAGATGATCGCCCACACGCTGGCTCTGGTGGTTGTTGTCGATAAGCACGGTGGAGTGACCGACCGGCTGGGTGTACCAGGGCTGGTAGATCGGATCATCGTAATAGGTGCTGTTGTGACGTTCCTCGATGAAAAGCACGCCGCGGTCAGCAAGCCAGAATGTGCCCTGGTCGATATGCTGATGATTGATAAAAGCACCGCTTCTCATGGTGAACGAAAAATCGTCCTTCTCCCAACCGCTCTTGAACACCGCTGTGCCCACCTGGCGGAAGAACTTGACCGGGTTCTCATCCCAGACCGGATCCTGCTCCACGTTCTCGGTGTCATAAAGCACATCCCAGAACGAGGCGTTGTCCTTGATGACCTCCTTGTCGCGGACATTGACACTGCCGTTGCTGTCGCGGGTGTTGGAGACCACCTTGCCGTACTTGAGATAATTGTAGAACCAGCCGAGACGGGGATTCTTACGCATATCAAGCAAATAGGACCAGTAGTCGATGGGATTGATATTACCACCGGAATCGCCGAAATAGAAATACTGGCGGTCTTTGACAAGGCCGGACCAGATAAGCTCGTTGTAGGAGCCCTCAAGCGGGGCGCTGACATCGACACCGAATACATTTTTGAGGGACGGTACACTGTAGCACATGTTGTGAAAACTGTAGTTGTTGTAGCCGAGGCCCTCGCCCCATGCGCCGTCAGGTGAATCGGTCACACGGTTGATGAACATCCAGTATTTCAGAAGCGTTCCGGTGAAATAGGGCTCCAATTCAGCCGTCTCCGGGCCGTCGTCATACATTGCGGCCATATTCGATAGCGCGCCGCCGGTTATCATCGCCAACCAGTTGGAGGTCTTGCCGGTGATATTGTCGTTCCAGACATAGGTCCTGAACGCGCCGCCGACAATATTCTTCATAACAGCCTTACGGACTTTCACCCGCTCGTCCTCGGTCATGAGATCATACACCTGGTCATAGGCATAGGCGACACGATGCGCCCAGCTGCCGGTTCGGTGCTCGCTGAACCGTCCGCGCTTGGTCTGCCAGGGATGGGTCCAGTCCGGCCATCCGGCAAGCGTTACTAGCACGTCTTTTGTGTACTCCCCGGCCTCTTTATCGCCGTGGAATGTATAGGCGAGTGAGTTCCAGAGAAGGGCTGAGTCGGTATTGTAGATATGCGAACCCCAGGCGGACCAGGTCGCCAGCCATTTCTCGTCCGGGAACTGGTCGAGATCATAGATAAGTTCCTCAACAGGATTTCTATCTCGCTGGCTTTCAGCGTTCTTGACAATATCATCATAGACCTTGGCGAAACGCTCCTCTTTGAAACGGGCTTTCATCCAGGCGACTTTCTCGTCGTCGAACAGAAGGCGCGGATGTTTGCCGCCGATGCCTTTCGGCGCGACATGGATAGTGAACTCCGTATCGCTGAGTATTTCACTGCCGTCGAGCGCTTTCAGTGTGCCGAGATACACTCCCTCGGCGAAATTCAGTTTCATGGGCTTGAGCGACCAGATCAATCCTTTTTTCGAGAGATTGCCGCTGTAGACCGTTTTCTCCGTATCGGTCAGGGGTGTGATCTCGACAGTAACCTTTTTCGCATCGACAGGCCACTGGCCGGAAAGTTCGAACGTGTCGCCCTTGTAATAATGTTTTTTCGGGATATAGGGCTTGAACTCGGGCAGCTTATGCATTGCGGGCTCGGCGAACTTGAACGCCGTGGCGCGCGCACCGCTGTACGAGACATCATCGAAACCGAAATAGAACGGCATGGCGGGATCGGCGTCCGGCACCTTTACGAGGAAAGCCAGTGCGTAGATTTTAACCTTGTCGAGTCCGGCGATACAGCTGTTCTCGCGGACGAAATCGTTGAAATCGACAGTAACCCATTCCCACTTGTTAAGCACCGGGTCATCAATCGTGACATCCAGCTTACCATACTCGCCCGCGGCGAAACGAACCTTGAAAAACTCGGCGGGAAGGTGGGATTTCAGATAGTAGCGGAACGTGACTTTCGCGCCGGGAACGAGATACATGTCGAGCAGTTTCTGTGCGCCGGCGTAATTATCGACATTGGTGTATGGTGTGACTATCTGCACGATGGAAATGTTGGGATCGCCGGGAACCATCTCGTTGACACGGAAATTGGGATCGTAGGCAATGTCCTGCCAATGGGGATAGGAGGCCCATGCGCCAAGGTCCCGGTCCTCGAAATTATCGGAGTAGGACCAAGGCTCGAGAGCCGTATCCGCCCATGCGGCGCAGGACAGCAACAGGAGCATGAAAATAATGGGGAGAGCGCGTTTCATGTCATCAACCTCGTTGTATGGTGGTTGTCTGCCGTGTGTGGTTTTATTTTACGTTTATATTTTTATGTGCTTGTTTAATCAAAAGAATTCCCCGGAGCCTGCTCCGGGTTAGTTCATTTATGTGCTTGTTTCATAAGGTGTTAATTATGTAGGTTCCGACAAGATTAAATCGTTAATAATCAGTCCGACACCCTTCCGATCAGCGAAAGCGAGGACTGCACACAGACAGCCTCCGTCTCCGCGCTGTAGGCAGAACCGTTGACCTCGTAATCGCCCTCGACGAATTCGCGTGCCGAGGGAAGGTATCCGCCGGGCCCGCTGGTAAGCCCGATGATGAATGTCTTTTCCACGGGCGAGCCGTTCTTGATTGCCAGCCCGATCTCCGAGAACAGTTCGCCGGGATAGGTCACGAAAACGGAGTCGCCGATTCGCACCGCCTGCTGTTCGAGGCTCCGTGTCGCGGGGCGCTGTTCATCGCCGTAAAACCGCTGGGCGAACCTGAGACGCTGCACAGACTGGAAATCCTCGACAATGGCGTCGTCCAGAATACGGGTGCCCTTAAGCGCGGGATCGGCCTTGGCTTTCGCGAGCGCGTCCTTGGCCGCCTTTTCAAGCGCCTCCGCCTCGGCGAGCGTAACCGGATAAGTCTTTCTCAGCGGGTAGTCGAAACGGTCCTGCGAGGTCGAGACCGTTATAGTGCCGGAGCTTGCTATGGACGGCAGTGCGTCGAGTACAGGATTGATCAGGAGACGGCCTTTTTTCTCGATATATTCGTAATTCCGGATGGGCATGTCGGCGCCGATAGCGGAAAGCTCGGAGTTGTAACCAAGATTGATATCGCCCTCTGCGCTCTGGTAGTAGGCCACCCAGACATCCTCACCCAGTTTCTCCTTGATACCCCGGATCGTGTAGTAGGGCCAGTCCTCGGAAATAAGCGTGTTCCGCCAGTCGAGGCCCGAGGGATGGCAGCCGTAGTTAAACGCGACACCGAGCAGTTTTCCCGCGGCATCCTCGATCTTGATCACAGCCACCTCGGGATCGGGATGCAGACCGCCGTAGAGGAGGCGGCGACGGTTCATACCGAGATTGAACACCTCGGTCGCCTCGATGCCGATCTTGCCGGGTACACGGTTTTCCCATGCCTCCACCGCGCTTGCGGCGCTCTGCTCGATAAGATACGCGCGGTATTCGAGACTGGCCATCGTCCGGTCGACCTCTTCCTTGTTGAATGTATCATGGGAACTGCCCACATTGGGGCCGGCATGAGTGTGCGTGCAGGATATAATGACATTCTCCGGCGGTATCGCGGTCTTCTCCTCGATAATCGCACGGATCTTTTCGGCATAATCCTCGGTCAGGCCGCACATGGCAACCGTCATCAGCACCACAGTGCTGCCGCCGATGTCCTCGATCACAAGGCTGCGCGCAAAGAGATCGTCATGCACCCCGGTCGACACCTGGCTCCGCGCAAAACCGCGCATTCGCACCGGCTCGTCTGGCGTGATCACTTTTTCGCCAAGCCCGACTTTAAGCATCGCCTTGTTCGGCGGTTCGGCGGCACATGAGAGGAATACGGCGAATGTCAGGATGAGCAGGAGCACACTGGCGGACGAGGCAAACGAGACTGCGGGCATGAGGCATATCTCCTTGTAAATTATGGGCCGTCAAGCGTCAAAAAGCCTTTTCAACGAAAGGCACAAGGTGTATCGAAATAAGGTAATACCTTTGGAAACAAAAAGAAACCTTTTTGTGCGGCATATTGTGATTGAATTGATATAAATACTGGGATATATCTTTTATATCTTATGTATTCAGCAACTTAGAGATGTATTATTATGCGGGGCATGTGAACTGAAATATTATTTTCATGTTCAAGCAGTCAGTGATTTCATAGCTCGCTCATATAAGCTGTCAAAATAACCTTCAAGCGTGCCGCCTGTTTTGGGAATACGGTCTACGACAGCTTTTCCCCACTCGACATAGGCTTTTCTGCGCGCGATACTCCAGTCGGTCGGCGGATTCGCGATAACATCCTCGATATTGGATATCTTGTCGGCGATCTTGATACGGCCAGCAGGCGCCGACAGCGAATCGGCGTGCTCGACCTGACAGCGTTTCCGCTCATCTCCGGGCAGGGTCATGTCATCGGTGAGTTCCATGACAATTGCAGCGATTTCAGCGCCGAACTCCTTCGCAAGATCCTCTTCCGTCAGCTTTGTGTCCTCGATGGTATCGTGCAGGATGCCCGCCGCAATGGTCGCAATATCATGTATCCCGCCGATCGCCCAGAGAATCCGGGCAACATCGGTGAGATGGTTGATATATGGCTGGCTGTCACTTCCTTTCCTGCGCTGGTCCCTGTGGCATTCTGCGGCGAACGCGTAGGCACGGACAAGGACACCGGGATCGCCGGGCGAACAGGTCATGAGCATTCCTTTCAGTGAGGACATTCATACACAGGTGAAAAACAGGAAAACCGATTTTTCGCATTGCTCAGAATGACATAACAGCAGAGATATGGCAACGGTCATCAGCGCTCCAGCAGTATCACGGAGTCTTCGGCACCACCCGCAGTTATAGTAAGCTTCTTGCCCTCACTGGCAACAGCGATATCGGAATAAGCCCCAGTCACAGGGTCGAATCGCCGTGCCCTGTAATCAAGGCCACGAGGATTGTAAAGTTTCACGTTCCCCTGAGAGGGCGCATACACCACGACACATGACCGCGTATCGTCGGCAAGCACCGAAACGAAACGCTGGTAATCGTCATCGCCCGGCTGTTCCGCGAGCAGCTCCTGCGCCGGACGGAGCGCTGTCCAGTCAAGGCTACGCATGAAACTGGCGAGGACCACCGCCTGTTCGCCTCCGGAAAAATCGAGACTTTCACGCCAGGGACGTGTTTCGGGACGTTTGCGATGATTGAGTATCTCGCTTCCGGGCTGGAGCCAGGACCAGATGCCGTTGGCACCGTACGTAATACCCGAAACCGGTGTCGCGAACACACTCCACCACATCGCTTTCCTGACATCGTAAACTGTGCCGTTGGGAAGGATATTCTCATATATCGGCTCAAGATTCATGATCGGACGCGGCGGGAGTTTATCCCACGCTTTAGAGGCCGGCCCGCGCGTGATGAACTCCACTGTCCGCTGGGCGGTGGAATGGCTCGACTGATAGCCGATAATATCGATCCAGTCCTCGTCGTCATAAACCTCGCCATACCACGAGAGCCCCTGCGGATGGGTGGTGACAATGCCGCCGAAATTATCGGGGCCGAACACTTGTCTCCCGATGTTCTTCCAGCGCTGTTCATACTCGTTAATGAACCTGCCGTCGCCGCCAAGCATCCAGACCACGTGGTTCGCGCCGTAACGGGCCAGCATATAGCGGGCGAGGAGCACCGCCTCGCTATCGGGAAGGTAATAGCCGGGGCTCAACTCGCGGCCCGCGCCAAATTGAAGTGTCCAGAGAAGCACCGGCGCCGCAACCATGCCATACTCGTTGATACGGTCAATCTTTTTGTCGAGGCGCTTGAAATAGTCGATATCGAGCGATATCTTTCCGCTACCGGTGAACGCGACACGGCCATTCTCGTCGCTGCCGCCGCCCCGCCACTGCGTTGCCGTGCACAGAATCACCGTGTAGCCCTGATCCGCACGTTTTTCGAGATAGTAGTCCCATTCCTCGTCTGTGGATTTCAGAGGACCGTTCCACGCGGTGTCGCCCAGCCAGAAAAAGGGCTCGCCATCGGCATGAGCAAGGTGGAACGAGCCTTTCGGCCTCATAATCGCGCCTTTCGTGTAAATGGCATGACCACCTGTCGCTTCAGAACAGCTGAAGGTGCCTTCTCTGCCGTGGAGCCCGGTGTTCTTCTTGTCACCACACCTGCTGATATACTGCCAGGTCCCGGTCTCGTCCGGCATGAAACGCACACGCCAGTCCCTGCCGCCATCCCAAAACGCAATACGTGTCAATGTCCGTCCCGAGGGCGCGGTGAAAAGGACAGTCACACCGGGAGCATCATAGAGCGGGTTGTCAAACGCCTGATCGCTGACAAAAACTGTTTCGAAACGGCGCCAGATTGGTGCGGACTTTTGCGCGTCAGAACTGTCGCCGTAAAAAATAACACCACAAATGAAAACGATCACAAATGCTATTTTATTAATCATCCACGCTCCTATAATATGAAACAACCATCGCGACACAGAGAATAATCGTCTGGCGGCCATAACCGTAATAGCTGATATGCATTTCTTTCTGCTTTATGACACTGGCCCGTCAATACAGGCAATGCCGCCCGGAGTTAAGAACACGCCTGCCGGACGGCACTGCAAATTACTGTTGAGTGAATCATCTTACCGTAAACACAGTATCAATGTTTTCCCGGCACATGCATCATGTGGATAAGCCTGACCATCTTGTCCGAGGCATTGATATTGGCGTGGGCGGTCTTGCCGGTTGCCGGTATCTTATAAGCCGACCCGACCGGGAGTTTCCTGAGCTGTTTGCCGATATGAAGTTCGATATCGCCCTCAACAGCAATCCAGATCTCCTCGACACCTGGCTCGTGGCTGTGGGCCTGTGCTATTGTCATGGCATCGAGCTTGACCTCGGTGAACCCGTTATAACGGCACATGCCGTTCGCCTGGGTGATTATCGGGCGGTCGATGTTTGCCCAGTGAACGCTCATGAACGGCGGATTTCCGCTGTTGTCGACAACTTCGAGCTTACCGTTCGGTGTCCTGCCGTCCCGAAGTTTTTCGGTGACAACGTAGAACGTAAGAAGATCGTCGCCGTTGTTCAATATTTCGTAATCGAATTTCGAGGTCAGCACAAAGCTCATCCCCGGAGAAATCTCGACACTCTTGCCTCCCGAACTGATGACACCGATACCGGAATTGACCGTAAAGACCTGCTGGACATCGTCGAGCTCGCCCTTTACCGGTTTCGCGGGCGCATCGGGCTCAAGCGTGGCATAGCTGATCGCCTCGGAATAGAGCAGGCAGGCGCCGCGGCGGGTAGGGTGAAGGTCATCCGGGCCTTCGAGCGCAGTCAGGATATCGCGGAAAATGAGATTACCGTGCATAATACGCGGCATGGACTGACGCCAGTTGCCCATGAACATGTCGGGGTCGGGATCGACTGCGGGATCGTACATTTTCGGATCGAGCATGGCGAACTCTTTGGCCTTGCCCGGCGCGGTCTTCATCATGTGGATCATCTGCACAGGCTCGTCGCCTGTGTTGATGTTCGTGTGCGGTGTGAGACCGTTGGGCGGGATACGGTAGATCGTGCCCGGCCCGCAGTGGCGGAGCTGTTTGCCGATATGGAGCAGTGTCTCGCCCTTGACCATGATCCAGCACTCCTCGATACCGGGATTGTGGCTGTGAGGATGGGGGATCGTGCGGGCGTCGATGGTGATCAAGCCCAGACCCGTGTAATTGGCGACACCGTCGGCCTTGCTGATGATGCCGTTGCCGATGTGTGCCCAGTGAGCGCCGGTGCCTTTCCTGCCGTCGAAGCGGTTTTTCAGCACGAGGTCCTTATTCGCCTTGAACCCGTCCGGCAGGGGCTCGGTGACAACATAAAATGAGAGCTGTTTCTCGCCCGTACAGGCAAGCTCGAAATCGAATTCGGGGGTGAGAATGAATCCCATGCCCTCTTTGATATCGCTCGTTTTGCGTTTGACCTTGATCGTGCCCTCACCGCCGACAACATAAAATACCTGCTGTTCGCCGTCTTTCGCCTTGCCGCGGGCGGTCGCGCCCGGCTCGACTGTCGCGTAACTGATGGCGGTCTGCACCTCGAGCACCGCGCCCTTGCGGGTCGGATGCATGACATCGGGCCCCTCGAGTGAGGTGAGAACATCACGGAATATCATGTGATCGTACATCACACGGGCGGTGGAATTGCTCCAGTGGTTGACATAGAGGTCAACATCAGGATCGACCGCGGGATTGTACTGGCGCGGATCCAGCGAGCGGAACGGGTACGGTTCCTGGGCGGATACCGCCGAGCTCATTAAAATGGCTGCTGCGATACAAATAACTGTCTTTCTCATGCAAACGCTCCTGTAATGATATGAATGACTTTTCAGGCACAGTCATCCTGAATTCGTTTCAGGATCAATTTTCCCAATATAATCTATTTTATGCCTTCGCGCCTTTGTGTTGTTATTTTCTTCAATATCCGTGTTTATCTGTGTTCATCAGTTGGTAATAAGTCTTTTCAATCCGCGAAAATTCGCTCGATCCGTGTCATCCGTGTTCTATTCACCTATCGGCGCCCATTTCCAGTCGTTCCCCACTTTGGTGTAGATGCCGGGCAGAGAGACGAGCGTATGCCCCTCACTGCCGATCAGCTTTACCGGAAGACCTTTCTCGAACCACCAGTGGCCGATCTCGACTAATTTCCCGTCCAGCATTTCATAACGGATGGATTCGGTAATATAGCCGTCCGGGGCAAAAAGCTCCATGCTTACCAGTGTGTGATCATCTGGTGTGAAATAGCGGCGGCGTTCAAGGATACCGGCGCGATACTCCTGTACCCGAACCGGTTTACCGTCCTCGTTCAGATCGACACTGCCGAAAAGGACACCCCAGTTGTAACTCTTTTGTCTCATGACACCATCATAGCGATGCACCGTCTCTTTGAGCGCCCATTGTACATTTCTTCCCTTATCAGCACTGACCTCGACATCTTTGATCAGCCATCGCTCTTTGGTCCATTGGAAATCGCCGGGCTTGTCTGTCCTGATCAACAGTTCAGACGGCGCATCGATAACGATCACATTACTTTCATCGCTCACGAGGCCCGACCATTCGACAGCCGCCGCCGTATAGCTGCCCGTTTTAGCGAACTTGAACGTTTCGCCGGGAGATACCGGCTTTTTCGTGATCTGCTCGCCATCGAGGAAAATATGGTAGCCGCGTGTTTCGTAATGGTTTTCACCGGGAATGAGCTCGACCGACTCGCCGAATTTCTCTATCCAGGGCGTGTCCGGTTTTCTGATGACAGCGACATGGACATCGGTCTGACGCTGCCAGATCAGGGGGCTGTTCATGTCGGCGGAGCCACCGCGTCGGCCTGTCCGGGTGTATGCCGCGGGAAGGTTTCCCTTATCCCGCATGTCCTCCGGGATAAGGCGGACATCAAACGAGGTCACGATATCGCCTTTGCCGATAAAATGGAGGTTTTTAGCGTGGGCGCGGATGCTGTCCGGCCTGAGCGCGTCGAGCTGGGTGTTATTGTCCCTGCGCTCGATATGGATGGCCCGGCGGCGCGGGCGGTAGTCTTCGAGAAGTGAACCTGTCACCGGCATACTGTCATAGACCTCACGACTGAGCCCCTCGAAACTCGTTGACGTTTTGCGCTCGTAGCTGATGATCTCGTTCTTTATTGAGAGCAGGCCGGAATCGGGGAATCCCGCTGTCGAAACAACTGGAATGGCGGCGGCGTTTTTGTCAGGCAGATCAGCCGTGACAGTTGTCACCGGACCTTCCTTGAGATCGTAATTCGAGGAGAAAACGACCTTAGTGCCGTCCGGGCTCCCCTTGGCGTCGTTGTCGTGAAGGCCGGAGCCGGAAGAATAGCTGAAAGTCCATGAGTCGTGAAGCCATGACAGGCCCATGAGGAAATCATGCCCGTCACCGCTGCGGAGGTCGGTCACCGGCATCGGGCCGATATTGCCGCTGCCGATCGCCCAGCGTCCACTTCGCCCGCAGACACAGGGATCGTTGACGAAAATTCGTGATATATAGTGAAGATTGCTGGGGAAAGGCTGGTCCCACCGCCTTCCGCGAAGCTGCGAGTTGCCGTGCATGTGATAGAGGCCGTCACCTGTCCATGCCTGATGGCAGCGCTGGATCATGGGCGAGGCGGAAACAACGTTGTTGCCCTCGAGGTCGGACCAGACACGGGTGGGGGCATAGGCGATATCCTTGCCGTCCGAACCTCGCGAATCGCCACGGAACATGACGACCGGATGGCGGGGATTCGGGAGCATGAACGATCCAAGCGCGCCGCCTGCGGAGATATCCTCTGGACGGGCCCCCTCCTTTATCGGCACACGGAGGATGCCATTGCCGTTCTTGCCGAAAAGCCACGTGTCTTCGGCATCGGTCTCGCCTATTCCGGTGACACCGCGACAGAGGAGCATTTTTTTGCCACTGTCGCAGTCATATTTGATAAGGTCGGGGCCGGAACTATTTTTTGCGGGACGGAGGTAGAACAGCCAGTTGTGATCATTGGCCCAGCGGGGCTGACTGCCGGGATCGAGATCGAGGTCGCGCTCGCGGAGGAAATCGTAGAGATGGACAGCCGAAGACTGTCCCTTGTGATGTTCATAGCAAATAAAACGGCCGTCGGGGCTCCAGGCATCGGTGTTCTGATAGTTCGACCAGTTACGTGCGGCAGGGTCGTTGGTCAGACGCCAGACCTCGGTTTCACCGCCCTGCGCAGGCATGAACTTTTCCGGAGGGGCCGCCATGGCAGAGACAGAAACAAAAAGCAGTGCAAGAATGTTGTAACTGTATTTCATCGTCATCTCCTGCCGTGAAGGACAAAAGACCGCTGTTATTTATTTTTCGTTTCCGTTACATCATTTACTGCCGACATTGTCGAAATAAGGGACACTGCCTGTTTCTCTGTGCTTGTTCACAAGCTTGTTATACTGACCTTTCGTGATGAACATCCTGTGATGACAGGGATCCGGCAATTTTTCCGCCGCCAGGTTCTTTCGATGACCGAGTCCCCATCCGATAATTTCACGCGTCCGCAAATCCAGATCAATGAAATACCGTATTTCCCTGTCCACGAGTTTTTCCATCACAGAATTCTCCCTGAAAAAGGCGTTTAGCGATAAATATGATCATACTTCCGGATTTCTATGTATTACAGCCGTATCAGCGGGCGTGCTCATTCCGGGCTTTTTCGATCAGAACACCCAGCTTTCGTGTTTCCATCGGTGAGGTTTCCGTCAATATAGTCTCACGCATTCTGACCGCAATATCCGAGGCTTCATCTGGCACGGCAAGATCGGGACGTTTCAGCATGTCCACGAGATGCGGATCCTCCATGAATGTCCGGATGATTTTCAAGGTTGTGTCATCCATGGAAAAAATGATCTCGAGAACTCGTTTTTCCACATCGGAAAGGGCAAACAGGATACTGGCAAAAAAACGATTAATCCTGTTGTTCACCATTATATACATGCAGTTCTGAACGATACTGCCGCCATCATCATCCCGGAAATATTCCAGATGGTTTATGAACGAGCCGCCGACCGGTATATGAAAGACCCTGATCGTACCGCGCCCGATGTAGACAGTCGAAACCGAATCCTGGTAAGCCCGGAAAAACTCGAGAACACTGTCATCGCCATCAACGCCATGATATTCATAAACATCGCCCGGCGTTACCTTGTATTTTCTGCCATACAGCCGTGACAGGGAGGCCGATACGCTGACATTGTCCACCATCCAGTCATAGAGCTCCGGCGGGCAGTTAATGGTCAGTTTCGAGCCGACAATGAGAGAGTGCTTGTCGATGATATTTTTCGCCAGCGCGTCGTTCCCGCTGAGGCGAAGCAGCAGCGCATCACGCCCGGGATCTTCCTCAAGCACCCGTTTTTCCGATATCGCAGCGTTCGACTCGCCGCAAATCCCCCCGCTTGCCGGGAAAACTCCCGAAACTGCAAACACGATTATTAAAAACGTTCGAAGCCTGTATTTCCGAAAAAAATCATTCATATTACTGCCGACCGTTCCCGTTCCGCAACAACGGCCATTGCATTAAATATCTTCAAAACCAACCGCCTGTCAGAACCGGTAATTCCCCATGATTGTCACCGTCGAAAGCCGGTCTATTCTCGCGCCGCGCTGGGACCCCTCTCCCATAAGGAGGTCGCCGACCATGATACGCGCCAGACGGTATGTCTGATCGTGATCCGTGTCGATGGGTTTTCGCATGCCCCAGGTCGCCTGAATGACATAGGGAGTGCCATCGACCTCGCCGAGATAGAGCATAATATGGCCGGACCAGCCAACGAGTGTGATTCCGCCGGGGGAGTTTCCCAGGATTTCGAGGCGTGCCTGACGGTCGTAATCCTTGAGATCGAGCCTGGCCTGCGAGGCTTTGAGCAGCGTGCTGCTCGTTCTCGGCATACGGAAGCCGAAACAGCGGAACACATCCATCGCAAAACGCGAACAGTCGCGCTCCTCGTACATGCCCGCCCAGCCGTAACGGTGGCCATAGGGCACGAAACACTGACGATAGACATTGCGGAGCGTATAGGGAAGGTAGCCGATAGATATACTTGAATCGCGCTTGACAAAACCCTCGCGGGCGACCAACTCGTTGTTGTCTCCACGGGCGGGATATAGCACACGACAGAAATCACGGCCCGCCATGCGAAGCGGCATATAGCTTCCCATCTGATAGTCCGCCACCGCGGCTTTGTTGTCGGGCGAGCCGAAAATGCTCACACGGTGACCGATGGCGACAACTGGATTGCTCTTGTCGCGAAGCTCTTGTATGACATCCATACTTCCGAATGCCACTGCGCTGGACGGAACCCAGCAGCTGTAAATCTCATTTCTCACGTATGACCATCGACCGTCGCTCGAGGTATGCAGCAGGGCCACGGGATGTCCGAGATCAAGGGCGGTTCCGACAGTAGTGTCGAACTCAATATCGCCGGGTGTCGTTGTAAAGAGGACGATAGTAGGCCATTTCCGGGTCTGGACGCGTCTGATTATCATCCCTTTTTTCGGTTGAATGACATCGGGAACAGCGCTTGTGTCCATGAGCGCGGCAATACGTTTCCTTTCAGCTGACTCGAGCGGGATATTCTCCGAAATATAGTAATCGCCATCGAGCAAAGTGCGGGCCATTCCCGCCAGATAACTCCTTATATTGGTGCCATCTATCTCATCGGGCATACCGAGAACATCGAAAATGACATCGCCATTCAAGGGATTTTCAGCGTTGAATTTCTCGATCTGCTCGGGTGTCATGATCACCTGGTCGGGTTTCTCGCTGTTGCGAATCCAGAAATCAGCATACTCGATTTCCGAAGGAATACCCGCGACCGGGCCCTCCGCCGGCATGACCATCGAACTTTGGACCGATGGCTTCATTGTGGTACAACCGGGAATCAGCAGCCCGGCCAAAACAACTGGTAACAGAATGCGTTTCATGGAACCTCCGATATATTTGTTATTATTTTCAGCAATACAATAAGGTACAACAACGGGGACAATGATTCAAGCGCTTTCAGGGTGCCGAGGGCACCTTTTGGTCTGATGGGGGTGTACAGATCGATTCGCTGTTCGGCTCTACGAAGCCGAACGCTGGCTTGTGGGATCAGCGGGAAGACAATCAACGCAAAGGCGCGGAGAAAAGGTAGTTCAAGGCACAAAGATCAAGGGAAAAAGAAGCCCCCTTCCTGTCACTTCGTGACATCCTTCACCCAGAGAGGGCAGGCATCGGCTGTTGCTATATTTAAAAACATGGCACAGCATAGTCTTTGCACCCCTTCCCCTCCTCTGAGGGAAGGGGCCGGGGGTTAGGGGGCTTTCTATCAATCATCGTTAATCACTTATTCATCGCCATCAGCGGTTCAGACAGTCTTTCCCGGTGATCCCATAAGCCAGCGTTCAGCCACGCAGGGCTGAACAGCGTTTCAATCTGCAGACCCTATAAGAAACATAAAGTGGCCTCGCCACCTTCCCGAAAAGGGTTTGGGGAAAACCGGGAAGTGCCGGTTTTCCCCAATGATATCCTCTGTCCGGTCGCAAGACCGGACAGGTCCGTTATTCAGTCAATCAGTCCGCCATCTCGCTCAGTAACCTCGATCCTTCTGCATGGCGCGGACACGCTTGTTGAAATCGCTGCCCCATTTCAGAGCGCCGGAGTAGTGAACGCCGGGGACATTGCCGCCGGTACGGGCTTTTATCTGCTCGATGATTTCGATGCTCATAACCCAGTGGATGGCGATCATGCTGATGCCGGAGGAGGGGCTGACTTTCTTGTCGATTCCCGGGACGGCAAAAAGGCCGTAGGTATCGCTCATGCGGCCCGCGTGGACATCGGTCTCCTTGTGAATGCATCGCCCCTCGGGGATATTGAAATTGCGTGTGATCGGGCCGATGGAGCCGATCTTGACCTTGGCCTTCCTGAAATCATCGAGATGCCCGAGGTCGACCGGATCGTCAGGCTGGAAAACACCCATGATAACACAGTCTTTCTTGTCGAGCTCAACTTTCTCGTCGTCGGAAATGCCCTGCGCCAGCGCAAGGCCGCCGCGCCGTCCTGTCGCCTCACCACGGTAGGTCTCGCGGTAACGGCTGTAATAGTAGGCTTTGCCGCCGCTGAGAAGGGTGTCGACTGTCATGGCCGCCATTTTCCTGATATCGCCGAACTCTGCGCCGACAAGCTCCAGCTCGCGGGCAACGATGCCGTAATAATCCTGGTACAGCGGACGTTTGGTATTGATCCAGCCGGCATTATCGCCTGAAAGTCTGGGCTCGTCGCCCATGACCTCGATATCGATACCCTCGATGGAGCAGATACGGCAGACATCGGAGAGGATCATCCACATCATGGCGAGACAGAGCGGCCCGGAGACTGGCCCGATGGGTGCGGGCATACCCGGAACGTTCAGGATTGCGCCGATGCTCGTAATGTTGTTCTCGAGCCAGATATCGGCAAAATCGCCGTTTTTAAGCGGCTGGATGTCCTCGCGGACATTGCGGAAACCGCGGGCGTCACCACTCCATGGCGAGGGTGCGGCGATCACGAAAATATCTTTCTTCGCGAGGTCCTCGTACTGGGCCTTGGACAGGATACGGGAAACCATGAGCACATCGCCGTCTTTCGCCTCGGCGGAATCGTAGCCGTGACGGAGGAATGTGGGCATGCCGTGACGGCCGGGGAACATTTCGCCGCGGGTGCTGTGCCCCTGGTCCCAGTTGATCCAGAGCTTGCCGCCGTTTTTGAGCGAACGGGCGATGGCATAGGCCGATTCCAGCATGTTGCCCGCCTGGTTCTGCATGACCCAGTCGATCATGTTCATGATGATGCGCGGATATTCGAGACAGAGCGGCAGGGGTTCGCCGCGATCGACTGTCCTCGGCATACTCTCGACTGCGGCTGTTTTCTCTGCGAGACCGGAAAGTCCGGCAAGGCTCAACGGCACAAGCTTGAATGCGTCACGACGTCTCATGATGTTCCCCCCGATATCGGTTCAAGGTTCAAGGTTGAATGATCAAAAATTTAGAGCACTGAAATCAGGATCGCTCTCCTCGCCATTTCGGCTTCTCTCACGGGATCAGCGGCGATATTTTCTCCCAGTCGTCGATATTGTAGCTGCCCGGAAGTTCCGTATGGTTGACATTTATCCGGCGGAACATCATGACCGTGCCGTCCTCAACGGTATAATCGTAGCCGCCCATGTGGATGACATAATAGACACCGTTTTCCTTTCCGAGAAAGACATTCACATGGCCATCGCCGCCGACAAGGGTGATACCCGGCTCGCATTTGTCGAGATAGCTGTACTTTTTCTCCCGCGGCGTGTCTTTCGGGAATGTGATACAGTGATTGGCGTAATGCATCTGGAACGAGGGCCAGCTCCCGACCTTGATACCGAAAGTCCTCAGCACCGCACGGATATAGCCGCAACAGTTCCACTCGTGGTTGGCGTCGTTCCACGAATAGGGACGGTAGAGAATGTTGAACAGTGTCGTGTACATGTTACGCTGGGTGAACGGCTGGTAACCGACACTGACATTGGCGTTGGATCTGATCCAGCCGCTGACAAACGCCAGACTGCCGTCCGAATTGCGATAGGGCATCCTGACCTGGTAGCCGCCCGCGCTTTTCCGCGAGAGTTTAACTTTCGAGCCCAGGTAGAGATCGGCAAGGAAACTGCCGAAATTTTTGTCGCCGAATACCGGTACTGTATGATCAAGCGCGACCACGAAACTGCTGTCATCCACGTATCCGGCAATTTTACGGGCCGGTGCCAGGGCGACATCCTCAGCCGGAATCCAGCCGAACGACACCTCGGTCCTGACATAATACCAGTCCTTGTCTTTCGATTCATGAAGAATGGCCATCGGCATGGCGACATCAACCGAGGCGCTCTGAAGGCCCCTGACATACCATTGGCTTGTGGTCCCGTAGGCGATCTCATTCGTGGGCAGGACACGGCAGTTCGAGTGTACGACAGCGATACCGTAGCGCGGTGTAATGGTGTCGGGTATGGCGTCCGCGTTGGTTTTTTCGTAAAACTCTTTCTTCTTGAACTCGTCATATTTCATCTGACGGTGGTCATAGTAGTCACGGCTCTCGAAATGCTCCCTGTGCGTTCTCAGGCGGGCGCGAAGGCTGTCTCCGGGAAAACTGGTCATATCGAGGGGATCGATCACCACGTACTGTGCGCCGGTTATATCGTTGTAACGGATCGTACGGTTGATGTCATACGTTTCGCCGTTGATATTCTTCATGGTTTGCAGCGTTTCGGGGATGTTTGCTGTCGCCTTGTTCAGCTCCTCGATCTGAGAAGGGCTGAGTACAACCTTGTCGGGATCTGTCGCATGATTTTCGATCCAGTAGGCTGCGGTCTGCATGGCCTCGGTGGTTTTGGGTGTGACCCTCGGAGCGTTTTCGTATTTCTTCTCCTTTTCCTGGGCTGATACCTGCACGATCCCTGTCACGAGCAACAGAATGACAATCGAAACTGTTTTTACTGAAAGTTTCATTTCGTGTTTCCTTTTCATTGATATTGCCGTTTAGTAGTATTTCATTATTGATTAATTTCCTTCTGAAACATATCGATATTATTTGAAAATTCAAGAATAATTATACATTCATCCAGCTGCCTCTGCGAAAAACGTTTCGCTTAAGGCAAAAATATACTTGACATAACAGCGTAGTTTTTATTGGTTTTATATAGTGTCGTTTGCGAATCATTCAATTACGCGATCCCGTTCATGTTTCATGGACAATTTCGTATAGTGCTTTATAGCCGCAGTACAACGGTGTGTGTGGAGATTGGGCTGGGGCAGTTTCGATGTGCCCGTTAAAAGGCACGGCTGTTTCACGAGGTGGAAAGGCCGTAATGAAACGACGTTCGTTTTTCAACAGCATTCCGGCATTTTGTTCAGCAGGCGCTTTATCGGTCAGCGGCGGATACAATTCCGCGGCCTCAGATTCCGGGCATAAGGCATTCTCTCCTGATACGCTCCTCGCGGGCATGACCCTTCCCGAACTTCTGGAGCAGCACAAACACGACCTTATCGAGCGTTTCATCCCCTTTTTCATGGAACACATGGTCGATCATGAGCGCGGCGGTTTCTATCCCTATACCGATCTCGAAGGCAGTCCCCGCGATGACGGCGGCAAGCGGATATGGTGGACCGGCCGGGGGCTCTGGACAGTCTCAACATTTTACCGCCTGATCGATCAAAACAACGATTTTCTCACTATTGCCGAAAAAGCGGCCGACCTGATAATAAAGAACGCCCCAGACGGTGACAATTTCTGGCCCTCACCGCTCAATCATGACGGGAGCCCTTCTTCCAAACAGGCACCCGCGCTTTACGAAGACATGTTCGCCGCAGAGGGTCTCGCGGCTCTTGCCGCCGCAACAGGAGAGAAACGCTGCCGTGACCTGGCGAAACACACTATTCTGAAATGCCTTCGCCGCTACGACAGCCCCGATTATGAATACCTCTCCACGTATGGCCTCGCGATTGAGCCGCTCAAAGCGCCGCGCATTCTCGGCCACTGGATGGTATTCCTCAACACCTGCTCACAGCTCCTTGCCGTAGAGCACGACAACGAGCTTCTTGCTGTCGCCGACCGGGCCATCGATGCCCTTCTGGAGCATCATCTCAACCCGTCGTTCGATCTCATGAACGAAATCATATGCCACGATCTCTCGCGGCCGGACAATGGTTTCGAGCAGTTCTCCTATACATCCCATGCCCTCGAGACCATGTGGATGCTGATGAGCGAGGCCGAGCGCCGGGGGGACGAGGCACTTTTCACCGAAGCCGCACACCTTTTCAGACGGCATGTCGAGGTCTCGTGGGATGATGTTTATGGCGGCATTTTCCATGGCGCCAGTCATGTGGACAACAACCAGTGGCTGCTCGGCAAATCGATGTGGGCACAGGTTGAGGTGCTGGTCGGCTGCCTTTTACTTTTCAGGCATAACGGCGACACATGGGCAGCGGAAATGTACGGAAAAATGTATCGATATTTTCAGGAAAATTATTCTCTCGAGGACAGGGGCTGTCCTCTCTGGCTGCTTGGCGGCGACAGAACACTGGCAGCCGAACGTGCCGGCACCGGAGATTATTATCACAATGCCCGCTGGCTCATGCTGAGCACGGTCATGCTGAACGATATGGTCTGAAAAAGCTGAACAACATTGACAAACTTTATTTTTTAATCAAATATCATATTTTCCATTATATTGATACCATATTAACGGTAAAACCGAAAAAGAGAAATACGTTTGAAAACATCCCCTGTTGACCAGACGCATGGAAAGAAGCTCGCGCTATTACTCTTTGCGCTTCTTTTCTGCCTTGCGAACGTTGCACATGCCGACATCCGTTTCGACAGATTCGGTGTGCGTGACGGGCTCTCCGACAATACTATCTCCGCGATTTTCCAGGATTCCAAAGGTTACATGTGGTTCGGCACCACAAATGGGCTTAACCGTTTCGACGGCTATACCTACACCCATTTCAAACACGATCCCGAGGACTCCACAAGCATCTCGGATAATTACATACGGACTATATATGAGAGCAGCAACGGCTGTATATGGATCGGCACCCTTAACGGCGGCTTGAACCGTTATAACAGCAGAACCGGAGAATTCAAGGCTTACAAACACGATACCCACAATACCGGAAGCATCGCGCATAATACAGTTATCACAATAACCGAGAGCAGCGATGGCAGGATATGGACCGGCACAATGGGCGGCGTGAGTGTTCTTGACCAGAAAACAGGGCTGTTCACGACATTTGTCCACGAACCGGACGACCTATCCTCTCTGAACAATACAAATATTGGCAAAGTTTTCATCGATTCCCACGGCAACCTGTGGGTCGGCACAAATTTCGGTTTGAACCATATAGACACCGCAACAAATGTTATCACGAGGATAGAGGATAAAGATCCCGCGCATGCCAGCCTGTCTCAGAACATCATCGATATCTGTGAGGATAAAAACGGGTATCTCTGGCTTTCCTGCTGGGGCGGCGGCCTGAGAAAATACGATCCGGAAACAGGAATTTTCGAGGTTTTCCTCCACGATCCCAAGGACCCGTCAACAATAAGAAGCAACATAGTTGGACACAGTGCTATCGACGATAATGGTATTCTCTGGTTCGGCTCGCCTCAGGGCTTCCATTCGCTTGACACCACGAGTAATGAAATCAACTATTATCTTCACGATCCCTCCAACCAGTACTCCATCAGTAGCAATTCCATCTGGGCAGTATATCATGACCGCTCCGACATTCTCTGGGTCGGCACACTGTACAGCGGCGGCAACAAGGTGGTGCCGTCAAAATCGATATTCAGCATTTTTAAGCTCAGCGATATTTATGACAGTGCCACTTCAGGCGGATTTGTTGACAAATTCATCGAAATCGGTGATGACTTGTGGTTCGGCTCGAATTTCGGAATTCATAAATACAATCAATTGACAGGCCAGTTCAGCACAATCCTGTTCTCGGAATTCGACAAACAGGGTATCGACCTTACGCTGCTCAGAAAATTCTATTATGACAACAAGGGCCATCTCTGGCTGGGGACCTCTCTGACCGGGCTTGTTCGATTTGATCTCGCCACGAAAAACTATCAAAAATTCGGCCCGGAGCTTCTCACGCCCCCGAAATCTTTTCTTGAGATATCCACAATCAATAAAGACAGTGACGGTTTACTCTGGATTGGAACGAATCAGGGAATGATGCTCTTCGATCCCGAGTCGGAATCGTACCGGAATTTCGATGTCGATCCCAAAATTAACAGTCAAATAGTCAATGCCTCCGAAGTATCTTTCGATCCTGATGGACGACGGGTCTGGATTGTCGGTCAGTTCGGCCTTGTTGTGTATGACAAAAAGGAAAAAAGCGTCCAGTTTATTTTTTCGTCTTTTCCCGGAAGCAGATCTCTCACCAGCAATTATATTTTCGACATACTCGATGACGGTGCGGGCAGGCTCTGGTTCGGTACCAATGACGGTTTTTATTCTTACGGGAAAGAAAACGGCGAGCTCTTACGCCACAAACTTGCTAATGATTCTACCCACGCATTGGCCATGGACCACAATCAGAAAATATGGATTTCGACCAGTGCCGGTATTTCCCGTATCGATCCTGAAAGCGGCACAGTGTATAATTTCGATGTCGGAGACGGCATTCCCATATTTATCAATGTGAATCAGGCCCTTTTCTGCGCTCATAACGGCATCCTTTATATCGGCGGCAACAACGGTTTCTACACATTTAGTCCCGACGATATTTTCCGTGAGAAGAAACCGCCCCGCGTTGCTGTCAGTGCGGTGAAAAGCAACAACGCCGACATCGATACAGAAGGCGATATCACTGAACTTCGCTCCATAGCGCTGCCATACGGCAAAGGCTCCCTCACGCTTGAGTTCGTCGCTCTCGACTTTGCCAATCCCGAAAACAATGTTTATTCCTACAGGATGGACGGAATCCATGAAGACTGGATAAGTGCCGGTAACGAACGCCGTGTCACATTCAGCAATCTCGAGCCGGGTCATTATGTTTTCAGGTTCAAGGCGGCCAATAACCAGGGCACATGGAAAAGCCGTGAAGGATCGTTGGATATCGTCATTATCTCACCGTTCTACAAAACAGTATGGTTCAAAGTCCTAATTGCCGCTCTCGTGATAATTATTGTCATCCTGGTTTTCAGGATACAGCATCACACGATCATAGTACGGAACCGTCGGCTCGAACAGCGTGTCGCCGAGCGCACGAAAGAACTGCAGGAAACAAACAGCGAACTGGTCAAAGAAATAGAAGTGCGCAAACAGGCGGAATCGAAGATCAAGGTGCTCGGCGGCCTTATCCCGATCTGCGCCTCCTGCAAGAAAATCCGTGACGATGACGGCTACTGGCGTCAGATAGAATCCTACATCAGCGAACATTCCGATGCTGATTTCAGCCACGGTATCTGCCCGGACTGCATGAAAAAGTTCTACCCGGATATTTACGCGAAACAGAAGAAATCCGAGAGCCGGAAATAAGAGCCCGGAGACATCCGGCACTTTATCAATAAACGGCTATCAAACGGCGGTTTGGGGAATGTCTCAAATCCTAACTCAACCTGGAAATTTCTGTGGTGAAAAAATATCATGCCCCTCAACGCCCGTTATGCTCATACAAACATAGTCGCCCTTGACTGGCGAAAACTTGCCGATTTTTATATCGAAGTTCTCGGCTGCACACCTGTCTTGCCGGAACGTCACCTCGACGGCGGTTGGCTCGACAGGCTCACCGGTATAGAAAACTCCCGTATCGACGGCATCCATCTAAGGCTTCCCGGCCACGGTGAAAACGGGCCAACGCTCGAGATTTTCCAGTACAGTTCAGCCCCCGGCGAAACAGGCAAAGATATAGATTTGCCGGGATTCGCCCATATCGCTTTTGCTGTCGAGGATGTGGAAACGGCACTTGAAACCGTGAAAGCGGCGGGCGGCAGTGCTGTGGGTGAGCTTGTCAGAACCCGTATCGGAGAGGCCGGAACGGTCACCCTTGTCGATGCCCGCGACCCGGAAGGAAACATCATCGAGCTTCAGCACTGGAAATAAGGGCAGAAAAGGCATATAATTACTGAAACAGCCTTCATAAGCCGATAAAAGCTGACCATCAAAAAGAACCTTGTGTCATTTCAGATAACAATTCTATATAAGGGGGACAGGTATGCAGCGCCGGATGTTCGTGCTTCTCGCGGTCATGCTCATCGCCGGTTGCGGCGGCAGCAGTGAAAAAGCGTTATTTCAGACTGAAATTCCCGCAAAAGGCAGCCTCGCGTTCTGGTTCTATGTCGAACAGGACTACTACAACGGTGTCAAGCCGCAGGGCGATCTTGTCAGCCTTCTGGAGGCTCCCGGCATGTTCAAGGTGACACTCGACGCCCCCTCGGTGGATGCCGCGGCGAAACAGGCCGAGTTCGGTTCCAAAGAGGCCGTATCGGAAAAAAGCGAGGTCAAGCCGCCCTCGAGCGTGGTCAACCTCGAGTGGCTCTGGCTGATGGAAAACGGCAACCGCATGAACCTGTTCCTGCCACTTCTTCCCGGCGGACAGTGGTATCATCTCGCGGGGCGCTGGGACAGCGAAACCGGTGTGTTCGACATGTTCCTCAACGGTCTCCCGCTCAGGATACCCGGCACAGGGATAGCTTCCTGGACAATCGGCCCCGAGATCGTGGCGTTTTCCCACGGAGAAAACGTCGAAGGCATCGAACTGAGCACCGATTTCTGGAGCGACGATACTATCGTGAAAAAAGCGTCGGAACGAGGGCACGGCGATATCGCACCGCTGGCGGGCTATGGTCCGACACCACCCATGCCCGATGTTGAGGCAATGAAAGGTGCGATGATTTACGCCGCCGATTTCGGGGATAAAGGCGCACTCGACGGATGGACAATGGAGGGCCCGGGAGTTTATGAAACCGGCAGCGACGGCTGGATGTCGATGGAGTCGACAGAGATCGATTCCGGCGGGCCTGGTGACGGGCATTTCGTGTTCTGGGCACCGCCGAAACTGCCTGCCGATTTTATCGCCGAATTCGACTTTCAGGCCATTTCCGACCAGGGGCTGTGCATCCTGCTTTTCGCCGCCGAGGGCAAAAACGGCGAGGATATTTTCGATCCCTCACTGAAAAAGCGCGACGGGCATTTTGGCGGTTACATCCGCGGCGATATCAACTGCCAGCACATTTCCTACTATGCCAATATTCCCACCAATCCTGGACGTATCACCAGCAATTTGCGGAAAAACGCCGGATTCTACCTCGTTTCCAACGGCCCTCCCGGTGTGCCGATGAACTCGAAGGATGTCCACAAGATCGTACTTGTCAGGAAAGACGGCCGTGTCATGTTGGGCGTGGACGGCGCAACGATCATCGACTGGCAGGACGACGGTGTCAAGTACGGCCCGGTTCTCGGCAACGGCCATTTCGCCCTTCGCCAGATGAAATGGATGAAAGCCCGCTACCAGAATTTCAGACTGTATTCCGTGAAATGAGAGCAGCGTTGAGGCAGCCCCCCCACAGGGGGGACAGGGCGAAAGCGAGGGGGTATCTTCTGTTAAAACCGCTTGATAGATATGATTATGGTATTGGACATAATACCTTAGTATTATAGTCGGTTGCGGTGATCCCGAAATCAAGCGTACGGCGGCGCAAAGCCGTACAGCGGATCAAATGGCACATCCATATCAGACCAAAAGGGGCCGCTGCCCCCTTTCGGAGGGGCCGGGGGAACCATAAAGCGATGGTTCCCCGGTGACAGTCCGAAGGACTGTTCCGTTTAGTATGTTAATATTGCCGGATTTGTGTCGCATTCACCGTATTATTGGGTTCGACTCAGCGTTTGTAGGCTTTCATAGCCATCAGGCTCAAGTTTAACCGGACACTACTGGATGAACAATGATGAAAGAGACAGGAGTCACCCCTCGCAGAATTTAGAAAGGGCTCAACGCACCTG
This sequence comes from Candidatus Latescibacterota bacterium, assembly GCA_963668435.2. Taxonomy (GTDB): domain Bacteria; phylum Latescibacterota; class Latescibacteria; order Latescibacterales; family Latescibacteraceae. Next base: position 441,763 of record CAXXSC010000006.1, on the reverse strand, counting down.
CCTCCTAAGAGATACTTTTCTTCAACCATCCCCCAAAGTTATTTTGTCTTCCGCGAAGTTTTATTATATTCCACTCACTGTCAATCCGACAAAACCAATCATAATTCATACAATTAAAGGACCGAGACCATGAAAAGAGGGCATGTTTTCCTTTTCGCACTCGCCGCGGCGCTGACTGCGCTGTCGTTTTCCGCCGCAGCCGGACAAATTCGCAAATCTGTGGTTTCCTACCACATGTCATTCGACAACCGCGATTTCTTCGATGAGGATTTCATCGAACGCTCGGGTAAAAAGTCGATCGAACAGCGCAAGATCGATTTCCCGGAAGGCAGGTTTGGCAAGGGCATCCGCATGAGTTTCATTCCCGACCCGCCGGATGCTGTCAACATGACCGGCATCGACCTCGACCTTATCACCGCGGTCATGTTCAACACACGCCCCGGCAACAAGATGGGTTACAATCAGCCATTCATCTGGGGCAGCGGACGGCTGAATCCCCGTTTCGGCGCGGTCGCTTTCTGGGCGAAAGGCAAACCGCCCTATGCTGGCCCGCTGTTCGAGCAGACCTCGATCGCTTTCGGACGGCGCGAGCGCGACCTTCTCGGTGTTCTGGTCGGCGACGATATGAAACTTGCCGCTTATGTTCGCGATGCCCGCTATGTGCGTCACGAGATCAGTTCCGATACCGTCTGGGACAGCACGAAATGGAACCATGTAGTGCTGAACTGGGATTGGGCCAACGGCATGGAAATGTGGCTGAACGGCGAGAAGATCGCATCTTCGTGGGGAAACGGCGGATGGTTCGAAACACTGCCGCCGGGGCTTTTCCACATGCCCTCGCCGGGCCTTGCCTATGACGAGCTCTACATCATGGACCGTCCGCTGAAAAAAGCCGAGATCAGCCGTCTCATGAAAAACAACACTCCGCCGAAAAACGAGTCCGCATACTTCACCCGCAAAAATGCCGACACCACCGCAATCGACCGTATGAGCGGCGCGGACAGTATCGACAGGCTGCCGTCCGTAACCCCCGGCGGCGCGATGACCATGCGGGAAGTTTTCCCCACAGGCGCGGCGGACGGTCACGTGCCCGGACTCTATGTGATCGACGGCAGAAACGAGATGGCATGGCCTCATTTTTACGCGTTTTTTACCATCATCCCGGGCGATGCCGATTTCCATGCCGAGAAGGTCGATATCACGACTGCCCCGGAAAGCAGCGTGAACTATGTCGCCCTGAGCGGCAATCTCAGCAATGTCGAAGTCGAGGCCGGGCCGCCCTGCATGAGCGAGACCGAGAAGCTTTTCAAGGTGCCCGCGGGCGATCGTTTCTTCTATGCAGCCACTGTTCCGGCAGAGGAGGGCGCAACGTTCCGTATCCCGTTCACCGAGAGCTACGGCACACCTGAGATTTTCGATGGCGAGGGAGTCCGGCTGCCGCTGTCCGGCGCCAAACGCATTCACAACGTGGGATTGTATCATTCCTCCGGCTCGATGGAGCCTGTCGCGGGTGAAAGCACTGTGCTTGCAATCGCCGATCCCGATTTCGGCGAGCGCTACGATTTCGCCATGCGCGCACTGACCGGGCGTGACGAACGTCATATCGCGCTTGCAGCCCCGGGAAACAAGGGAAAAAGCAGATCGACAGTCGGAATCGGTGCGTTCCAACGCCTTAACATCATGACCGAAGCGGCTTCTGAAACCCAGGGTGTCACGAAAGTCAGGCTCTCGATCCCGCTGAAAACCTCGCGGGCGGAAGAGGCGCTTTTCGTGCGTGTCCATGATCCGGCGGTGCCCTCGCGCCTCTGGAACCAGTTCGCGGTCAGGCTCGACGGTTTCGACAAGGGTTACGGCATGCTTGACCTTGTTATCGATTTCCACGACCTTGTTCTCGCCAAGGGAGATCGTATCTGGCTCGATATCGCGACCTCCGGCCCCTGCCAGGCCCGTATGGGCGACCGGAAAAACACGGCCTCGCTGACTGTCGAGAACGTGGCGGCCTATCTCACCGCCGACGCCTGGGCGGACAAGGAAATGATCTCCGCGAAAGCTCAGTATTCCAAGATGTACGAGTTCCTGCCCTGGCAGTTCACCGGACGCGAGGTCTCTCTCGACAGGCCCTACTGCTATGGAGGCCCCTTCGATGTTTATTTCCCGGCGCTGGCTGTGAAACGTGTCCTCCCTGATCATTTCGAGGCGAATTTCTATAACCGTATGAGCGGCCCTGATTTCGACGACGGCCATCCGCTCGAATCGTTTAAGCCGACACTTGTCACGCTCGACAACCCTTACAACGCACCTGACTGGGCGCTCTACATGCGTGATTACAATATCAAGCGCCACGCCATCGCCGACTGGTGGGTGAAACGTCAGAATCCCGATGGCCAGATGGGCGGCGGCTGGAACGACGACACGCTGTTCATGAGTTTCCATCAGGCCGACCTGCCCCTCGACGGCAATATGAACGCGAAAGCAATCATCGACACCGTACACACCAAGTTCGAGGCCACCGGACTTTTCAGAGACGGGTACTGCCGTATTCACCCGATCGACCGAATGCATACCGGCGATTTCATAAGCGAGCGCTACAACACCGTGGTCAACAATCTCGGGCAGGCATATGCTGCCGAGCGTGAGATGGAATCGGCCTGGCATCTCGGCAAGCCCGAGCAGACACCGGTTAACTATGCCGATGGTATCGCGTTCCACACTTCGGTCAATGTTTTCCGCTGGTACTGGGGTGAAGAGGGGCCGGAAAACGCATACTCATCGCCACCGCTTGACTCGCTGGCTGTTGAGTTCCGACTCGACACCTCTGTGCTCGACGATTTCTATATCTACCGCATGACCGAATCCAATGTCCATCGCGACGATTACATTCCCACGAGTATCGGACGGCGCGGCGGGGCTCCCAACATGTATACCTACATGCTCGGCGGAAAACGCGGCGCACGCTGGGATGCCCACCTTCAGCTGGCGGTCATGTGGCCGTTCGGCGGCGGGCCGGAGGTCGCACGTGTGGTCCGTCATGCCGACGACAGCTCGATCGATGTCGCCTGTTTCTCTTTCGATGAGCGGAAACGCGATCTCGGTATGCGCCTCTGCCGTATCGAAGACGGTATCTATTCGGTCGCCATCCACGCCGATCCCACGGGAACAGGCCAGCCGGGCGCGGTGATCTGGCAGTCGAAACAGGTCATACGGCGCTTCGGAACAGTCAGCCTTCCGATACCACCGCGACAGGCTGTCGTGATCAAAATCGAGCGTATCGAGCCTCTTAATCGCCCCACGGCACTTCCCGATCTCGCGGTCGACCCCTGGGATGTCACCCGCAAGGGCGGAACCGTGATGGTTACTGTGCATAATCTCGGCAACGGTGCGGCCTCGGATGTCCCGGTCAGGCTCATGAGCGGCGATAAAATGGTGGCGGAAAAAACGATCTCGTCTCTCGACGCCCCGACTGATTTTGTGGCGAAACGGGCGACTGTGACATTCTCCAATGTCCCGGATCGCGACAACCTGCATGTGCTTGTCGATCCGGATGACGCCATATTGGAAATTCTGGAAGAGAATAACGCGCGGAAGGTGAAATAGTACTAAACGCTGTGTGTTGAATAATCACGGTTAAGCGCCTGAAAAAGCAGAATCCATGAAAGCTCGAAAGCACCGGGAGAAATAAATTGTGTTTTCGGGCTTTTGTGCTTTTATTATTTCCGTAAGCTTTGGGATTTAAAGTATTTGCCGAAATGCTGAAGTGCCGTTGGCGATTTTTTTCTTTGCGCTTTTGTATATTGGTTGTATACATATATACAGAATCTGAAACCCGTTGACATGTCGATATACCATGCAGAATTTCTACGCTCCGACAGACGCTTTCACTGATTCAGCAGTGATTTTGACCGGTGACGATTATTTCCACGCCACACGTTCCTGCCGTGTCCGCCCCGGTGAGGTCATCGCTGTCACTGACGGGCTCGGGAAACGGGTCGAGGCCCGGATAACGGCTATAGACGCCCAGTCGCTGACAGCCGAAACGGTACAGGATATCAGTGGTGCGGGTGAGCTCGACACGCCGCTCACGCTTGCCCTCGCACTGATCAAGCCCTCGAATTTCGAGCTTGCCTTGGAAAAATGCACCGAGCTCGGCATACGACGTATTATTCCGCTGGTCACGATGCATACGAACCAGCAGCCGGAAAAAATGAAACGTGAACGCATCGAGAAAATTCTCCTCGCCGCGGCGAAACAGTCCGGGCGCTCATATTTTCCGGTCCTCGAGGATCCGCTGCCGCTTCTGGACCTTTTCGACCATTGCGAAGGCGGGATTGTTGTCGCCGCGAAACAGGCTGAACAGGACATGGAAAAAGCGCTTAAAACCGTGTCGGGCAAGGACAACATCACCATCGTGATCGGCCCGGAAGGCGATTTCAGCCAGGAGGAATACGATGTGCTGATCACAGCGGGAGCCTCGCCTGTCACTCTCGGCGGCCTGACACTCCGCTCAGAGACTGCGGCGATCACGGCGGTTTCTCTCTGCGCCTCATGCGGCAGTAAAAGCTGGAAGGAACGGCTGTTCGGCTAAGGTATTGATCAGCTACTTATTAGTGTGCGGTTGAACTTGAACCTGATAACATGCCGCGAGAACGGGAAACAGCTTTTCACCGGGCGCCCTTTTTGCGCCACTTTTTCCGGCGAGGGAAAAAGCGGCTTAAAAAATACTATTGTTTGCTTCTGAAAAAACACAGCAATTTTTTACCGGATAGTATTAATCAGCTAATCATGAATCGCTCAGGTCACTTTCTGACAAGCAAATTTCCCGGTTTTAGATAATACCATCCCGCTCAAGACATCGTCACCAAGAAATATCTTTTCAAGACATGTTCATTTCACAAACAGCATCCGCGTTGTCATCTCCCTCTCACCCTGCATCAAACGGCAGAAATAAATGCCGCTTGCTGTCTGCAAGCCAGCATTATCCATGCCGTTCCACACCACCGAATATACACCCGCCTGTTTGTATGAGTCCTCGAGTGTAGCAATCTTCCTGCCGCTGCTGTCATAGACTGTCAGTGATACCTGACCGTCCGTGTCAAGTGAATAGGGAATCGTCGTTGTCGCGTTGAATGGATTGGGCAGGTTCTGGGAGAGGGCAAATTCCACTGGTACAATTTCCTGTTCACACTCGACATACACCGGCGCCAGCAGATCGACAGCATTTCCCCGGGTATCAGTCACGGCCATAAAAACGCTGATTATTGCACCTGCCTCTTTTCTCGCAATACCGGTGAACGCAAATCCGCCGCCATCCAGCGCCGCTAACGAATTGAGATTTTCAGCTGAGTATTTCCAGTGTTCAGAATGAATGCCACTGATATCTTCTTTCGCGATAAAAATACCGTCACCGTCAATCTCATCACGCCGTGTTCCACCGAGAATGTATCCGTCACTGCATATATCCACCACGCCGACATACATCCCTTTTGGCTCATCGATTGTGTAAGTGTATAAATACTGCCCTTCGGTATTTATGTTCAGAAGCTGAGGATACGTTTTATTACTGATAAGATCCGTGACCTGCCCATAAAGGATAAAACCCAGTGAATAAGCCTCAAGATGCCGTACGGTTTTCGTGATACCGCTCTCGGCCTCGTCGAAATGGTTTTCCCAGAGGATGTCGCCATTTTCATCGAACTGGAACAGGAGCATACTGCTCGCGGTCACGCCGGGAGTATCGACATAGGTTGTTCCGGCGACTGTATAACGCCCGTCACCTGTGGGAATGATATCACAGCAGAAATCGTCATCGCCCCAGTCGAAAGTCCTTCGCCAGAGCAGATTGCCATTGGAATCCAGCTTGAAGATGCTGATATCTGTCGTGTCGGACTCGTTGTCCTGCGTGAGAGCGCTGACAAGCAGGCTGTTATCATCCATGCTGACTATGCCCGTGGGGATTTCCAGACCCGTGCCGTAGAGCGTCTTTGTCCAGAGAGGATAACCATCATCATTGATTTTCAGAAGCCAGATATCGGTGTCGCCGCTTTCGGAAATGACGTAGCCGGCAAAACAGCTGCCGTTGTCGCATGCCACTATTCCCTGATATGCAGTGGAAGGATTGCTGTCGATTCCGTCGAAAGTCCTTCGCCAGAGCTGTTTCCCCTCCAGGTTGAAACAGTCCAGCCAGACATCGCCTGACGAGGCCGTATCTGATTCAGTCACACCGGAAACGAAAAAGCCGTTATCACATGTCTCGGAAAATGAAATCACCCTGTCATATCCGAAACCCTCTAAAAACCTTGTCCACGGCGCATTTGCGGAGGATATGTTCGAATAACAAGATAACAGCAGAAAGGTGCAGAGAACCGTAATTACATCGCGCTTCATCATTCCTCCTAATCCACATTCCCTGTGGATGTAACGGTTATATCATATCAGATTAACGGTAAAAGGGGCTTTCAGCGGCACAAAACACCACTGCTCATCTAATATATACAATTTTCACCGGGAAACAACCCGCACAGGCAAAAAAATGGCCGCTAAATAATGAACTATCCTGGAGCAGAGTTCCGAGGCATCAAATATCAGCCCCCTACCCACCACCCCTTGCGCTTTTCCGGTTCTTCGTGTCCCCCAAAGGGGCAAGGGGAGAATCAGCACATCGTTTGTCTTGCCCCCTATGGGGGAAAGATGTCGTGAAACGACAGAAAGGGTGCCGGAAAAACTTGATTAACCCCAGAGTAAACTCCGAGGAATTCTTTTGATTCAAATTCCGGCTCATCAGCGTTTTTCAATCATCCCCAGCACAATACCCACCACCTGCTCCGCCTGCGCGTTCTTTCCGCTGTCGATGAAATGAACACCGTCCTTTGAGTAATACTCGTCATGGCCCGTAACCAGCGAATAGAGATCGTCGACAGGGATGTCTTCCGCAGCCATGATCTCTTCGGCTATTTGGTTGCGCAGGGCCACACGATGAGCGTTGTCTTTCATGCTGGAATGCGACTGCACCGGTGTCGAGGAGGCAAAAACAAGGCGTGCGCCGGGCGCTTTTTTCTTGAGGAAACGAATGAATTTCTCAAGGCCCGCGCGGTACTCATCCTCGCTGTACGACCAGCCGTGAAGGCCGTTGTTCACGTGAATGACCGCGTAATCGTATTGCCCGAGCACGAGTGAAAGCTCCTTGTAGAGTACCGGATCGCAGACACTGCGTGAGGTGGTCATACGGCCGCAGTTCGCCGTGTCACCGATCAGCTTTTCCGTGGGAGGGAAATAACCCTGGGTGATGGAGTCGCCGATTAAAAGCACGCGGGGAAGGTCGTTTTTTTCGGCGTTGGTGAACCAGATGTTGCACCATTCGATACGTTCCCGGTGTAATTTCGGCGCTGTGGCGCAGGCGGTACCGAGAACGACAAGGCCACAGAGAATTGATACAATGACACGGTGATTCTGACGTTTCATGGCAGGGACCTTTTTTACGTTTGAATACTGCATTGATGTGAATTTTGCTCAAAGACAATGCCGCTTTTCCCACGCCGAAAAAGCGGCGCAAAAGGACGATGCCTGCGGGCACATTATAGTCAGCAAGGGATGTTCCGTTTTTTCCGCGGAAAGTGCTTCGCGACTTCCCTCTGAGCTTGCGGGATCAGCACCAAGAGTCAACGCTTTTTCATCCGGCATCGCCAGATAACAGATACACAAAGGGACCACCGCCCCTTCCCGGAAGGGCTGCGGGGAAACCATGGAATGACGGTTCCCCCGCGTTTAAATCTTTTCTTTCTTTTCTCTTCTCTTTCCGCTTTTTCCGCTTTTTCCGCTTTTACTCCACGATTGACTGGTAAACCAGCACACGGTAGCGATTGATAAGGTCGTTTGTCCAGTCGCGGGACTGCGACATGAAAATGCCCACCAGTTTCTCTTTCGGGTCGATCCAGAAACGGGTGTAAAAAGCGCCGTCCCAGCCGATGATGCCGAGGTTTTCCATCTCGTCGAACTCGCCGCGCTCGGTACGGATACCGAAACCGAGGCCCATTTTGTCGCCGCTATGGATACGGAATGGCGCCCAGATATCACCGATGGAATTTTCGCTCATGTACTCGACAGTCCGCTTTCCGAGAATACGGACACCATTGAGCTCGCCGCCATTGAGAATCATCTGGGCGAAACGGAGATAGTCGTCAGCGGTGCTTATAAGGCCCGCGCCGCCGGAGAAATAGGTGGTCCCTGTGAGATAGGAGGGATCATCGCCTTTTCTCATCGGGCCGCCGTTCTTGTCGCGCGTGTAGATGCGGGCAAGGCGTGGGAGTTTTTCTTCCGGAAGGACGAAACAGGTGTCTTTCATGCCGAGAGGTTCGAAAATACGCTCACGCATGAACTCGTTCAGCGGCTTGCCTGAAACGATCTCGACAATGTAGCCGAGCACATCGATCGACATGCCGTAATTGAGCTGCTCTCCGGGATGGCTGATAAGGGGAAGGGTCGCCAGCTTATCGATTTTCTCGCCGATGGTGCCCTCGACAGGTTCGAGCCCGACAGTCATGCCGGCTTTTTTGTAAATGTCCGAGTGAAGGCCGGAACCGTAGGTAAGGCCGGAGGTGTGGTTGAGAAGGTGACGGACCGTGATCTCGCGGTGCGCGGGAACGAGACTGTAAGTATCGCCCGCGGAGGACGGTTCTATGACTTTCGGATCTTTGAATCCCGGAATGAAATCCGATATGGGCTGGGTCATGAGCAGACGGCCCTCCTCATAAAGGATCATAATGGCGGTGCTGGTGAGCGCTTTCGACATTGAGGCGATACGGAACATGGAGTCCGTTTTCATGGGCGCTCCGCTCTCGATATCCGCGAGTCCATACGCCTTGTTATAGGCGATTTTCCCTTCCTTTGCGATCAGGACAACCGCGCCGGCAATCTGCCTGTCGTCCATCGACCGATCCATGAAACTGTCGATACGGGCAAGGCGTTCCGAGGACAAACCGACCCGTTTGGGTTTTGTCGTGCCGAGATCCTCACCGAAAACGGCTGTAATAGAAACTATCATCAGAAAGAGCAGCGCAAGAAAACACACGATACGGCGATTCACTGAAACCTCCTTTATTGTCCGCATATAAGTATTACAATACAACAATCATTAAGCTAATTATGCCCATTTGCATGTCCGGCGATTTCTCATGAGAAATTCAGACATGCGATCGTCATTTCCCGGCACATTTCAGTACAGGGTATAATTCACGATACTGCCCAGGCGCGGCGCGGTTTCCTGTTTCACACCCTTCTCGTTCCTGAAAATGTAGAATCCTTTCGGGGTCGTTATCGCGACATCGATGACAGCGTCACCGTCCATGTCACCGAGCTGAAGGGCAACACCGGAAGCGTCGACAGCGAAGGTGGCAATACGTTTCCCGGTGTTGTCGAAAATCCCGCGGTTGTGCGCGAGAAGAATCTCGTCGAGCCCGTCGCCGGTCCAGTCGAGCAGCTTGTGCTGACGGCAGTAATCCGAGACGAGACGGGCAAGGCGGTTGCCGTTCTCATCGAAACTGATCACCGGGCTCTCGCCGCGCGGCACATGATCGACATCGACGAGGAACTGCGGGCCCTCGACATCTGCGAACATGCGCCCGACATTCAGCGATTCGTAATGGAATCCTGTCTGTTCCCAGACTGTTTTGCCGTTGCCGTCGACATATGCCAGGCATTTCGCGCCGCAGTATGTGCAGAGGAAACGCCAGTCCGCGAGTGTTTCGCCTTTCCTGACAAGCCGCACACAGTCATTGTGGCCTTTGCCGAGATCGACTGTATCGGAAGAGAGTGTCCAGCGCACGCTGCCATCGCTGTTGAGCATGGCATAACCGGCGAAAATCTCGTCCTTGCCGTCACCGTCAAGATCGTAGGGGCGCGGCTGATGGCAGGTCCGGTAGCCGCCGGGATCGGTCACTTTCCAGATAAGGTCGCCGTTGTAATCGTAGACATAGATATTGTGATAGCGGTCTTTCACCATTATATCGGTGGCACGGCTGTTGCCCGAAACATTGCAGAACACGATGCTGTCGCTGGCATCTTTCTCGATGGGAATACGCCTTCGTTCAGCTCCGGTGCGGCCGTCCAGTTCGACAATAGCATCCTTCGTGGCAACGATGACCTCCGGCCAGGTGTCGCCGTCCCAGTCATATATCTGGCAGGCGACATCATGATGCCATTCGCGGCGGCCGATCGAGGGATTGCCCCAGCGCCAGAGGATAGAACCGTCCAGTTTCTGCACCACGACCGAGCTGGTGTAATGCACATCGTTCTCATTGTGGTTTTTGGCGCTGACAACCTCGATTTTGCCATCGAGATCGAGATCGCCGGTGACAGCCCAGTAGCCGCCATAGACCTGCTCGAGCATGACCGCGGCCCAGGGCTGGATTATCGGCGCTTTATCTCCCGGTTCACCGTGGTCCGAGCTGTCATAGCGGAGATCCTGTGCATAACAGGCGGAAAGCGGCAAAAGAACGAGAAGCACGATAGCGGACAGCGGGATACTGCGATGACGATTCATGGTTTTCTCCTGATAATTATTTGGCAAGTGCGATTATTTTTTCCCAGACCGTTTCATCAACCGGGATACCTTTTTCTCTATTTTCATGACGTGTGGCAAGTGTGCGTTCACCGGGGTAACCGGCATGACCGCCTTTTTCGACAGGCGCGGCGCTGTGAATATAGTCGATCACCTCGGATGTCAGGTTTTCGACAATACCCCTGTTCTGTATTTTATCGACCGCAAAGGCAATGAAAAGCTGGCAGACACCGTACTCGTCACTCTTACCGTCGATCCTCACTGTAGGCTCGCCATCGGACAAAAGCGCGACGAAGAGATCGAGCATGAGCGCCATACCGGAGCCTTTCCAGTAGCCGATGGGAAGCGGCGCTCCCCCACCGAGAATTTCCGCGGGATCATCAGTGACAGCACCGTTTTTGTCGTAGCCGCCGGGCACGGGAAGTTTCTCACCCGCCAGACGGTGCACATGCATCCGCCCGTAGGAAAACTGTGATAAGGCCATGTCGAGGACTATATGGCCTTCCTCGCGCGGCACCGCCATGACAAAAGGGTTGTTGCCGACACGGTTTTCCGCGGTCCCCCAGGGAGGCATACCGGAAATGGCGTTCGTGAAACAGATTGCGAGACAACCCGCCTCTGCCGCCTGCCAACCGTAACTGCCGCCGCGCATCCAGTGATTGCTGTTCCGAAGCGCGACTGCTCCCATGCCATGTTCATGTGCCAGTTCGATTGCACGTGCCATTGAACTCGACGCGTTGAGATTACCGGGCCCGAGATTGCCGTCCCAGCGTTCGAACGGCCCCGATGCACTTACAAGCGACGGTTCAGCCTCGACATCGACAATCCCCCGGTCGATATAGTCGATAAACATGGGAAAACGGTTGTGACCGTGAGAATAGACACCGTCAAGGCTGGTCTCAGCAAAAAGAACCGCCACTTTTTCAGCCCGTTCAGACGAAAAACCCCTTGAAAGTAATATGTTTACAAACATATCTTTCATTTCGTCAAACATTTTTCGTATCATAATAGAATCCCTTATCTGAGCAGCTACGGGTATGAATCACGTATTTGAAATTGCGGCTCCTGTATTCTAACATGAATCGGCTGCCATTGCCACAAAAAAGCGCTCTTTTATCAGACAGGTTAAATGGCTGAACCGGATTTATGCTTCTGCTTTCTCCCTGAGTCTGCAATCAGAGGTTATTATGTCAATACAAAGCACCGCTCAAAGATACGCATCGATGAAATCCATTAAACGCTGCCTGTTGATGCTGCTGGCACTCAGCATTATTTACGTATCCGTCTACCTGATATGCTATCCCTTCGTCGGGCTGACCATTCTTTTCATCGAATTTATCCTTATCGCTATCGGCGGATGGTTTTACGGCATCTGCGGTGGCCTGTTATATGCTGTCGTACTGTCATGTATCGGCACAATCCTCGTCCAAAACGCTCATGAGCCTTATCAGCTTCGGGATATTCTCTTTACGACGTTTTTCGAGCTGAGTGTCGGCGCTTTCGCCGGATGGACCGGGAACAATCACCGGAAAATCATCAAGCTTGCATTTGATCTCGATCAGAAACATGAGGCGCTTGAAAGGGAAATAAAAGAGCGGAAACTTCTCGAGGAACAGCTTCGAATACGGGAACGAATGGACTCGATCGGCACCCTTGCCGGTGGAATAGCGCATGATTTCAACAACCTGCTTACCGGTATAATGGGCAATCTCGATCTCCTTCGCAAATATTGTCATGATATCAACAGCAAACATCGAAATTATCTGGAGCAGTCATACCAGATATGCCGGACCTCGGCACGTCTGATCAAAAGCATCCAGTCACTTTCGGACGAATCAGTTTCCAAAACGGAAAATGTGGATATTTACCATGTTGCAAAAGACGTTTTCGCTATTCTTTCCCGGACAACCGACCGCCTTATCGAAAAATACCTGGATATTCCGCCGGAAACATACATTGTCAGGGGGCAGCACGGAAAACTCCATCAGGTTCTGCTGAACCTTGGAATGAATGCTGTCCACGCTATCGAACGAAAAGAGACGGAACCGGGTGATTTTATTCGAATTTATGCAAACGATTGCTCGGGGGAGGACGCGAGGATACGCGGTTTCGATCATGAGCAATTCATCCACATCGTTTTCGAGGATTCCGGCACAGGCATGACTGAGACGGTTAAAAGGCGAGCTTTCGACCCCCTGTTCACCACACGAAACCTTGGCAACATGAAAGGGCAGGGGCTTGGCCTGGCGATGGTCTATAAAATTGTAACGCAGGACCATTCCGGCTTTATCGATATCGAGTCAGAGGAAGGGAAGGGGGCAAAATTCCATATTTTCCTGCCGAAAGCTGATAAAATAGTGCCGAAAGCCGCGGTTATCGAAACACCCGAGGTCACAGGAGGTTCCGAAACGATACTTCTTATCGAGGACGAGCTTTCGATCGGAAGTCTTGTTAAAGAAGCGATGACGGAGTTCGGATATACCGTTCTTTTTGCCCCGGACGGTGAATCGGGATTGGAGCTTTTTATTGAGAAGGCGGAGACTGTCGATCTTGTGATTCTCGATCTCGCCCTGCCGAAACTGCCGGGGAAAACAGTGCTCAAGGAAATTCTGAAAAGGCGTCCTGACGCGAAAGTCCTCATCGCCTCAGGTTTCAGCGAAACGGAACTGAAAGGGATTGACGGTGCGAAAGGCTATATCACCAAACCCTACAGTATGGATGACCTGGCCATGCATGTCCGCAGGGCCATCGACAGCTGATTTGCGGTATAACTGGCGGCGAGCAGACATTTATTTCTAATAAGGGCCAACCCTCCTTACCCAGCTGAGGGAAAGATGTCACACAGCGACAGGAGGGGGCATTTAAACGGTGGTGAAAGCATCGGGAAATTTGAATAAAAACATGCCTGAATCGAATGCACAATGAAAGGGAGAGGATCATGAATTTCAAATCAGGTATCGTTATTCTATTGACACTGCTGATACTGATGTCATCGCTCACTGTCGCGGGAGCGGAGACCGAACAGCAGAAAATGAACCGCATGAAATGGTGGACCGAGGCCCGTTTCGGCATGTTCATCCACTGGGGACTCTATGCCCTTCCGGCCCGTCATGAATGGGTGAAAAACCGCGAGCGGATCACCGACGGGGATTACCAGAAATATTTCGACCATTTCAATCCCGACCTGTTCAATCCAAAGGAATGGGCTCGTGCGGCAAAGAACGCGGGCATGAAATATTTTGTTATCACCACCAAACACCACGAGGGTTTCTGCCTCTGGGACTCCAAATACACCGACTACAAGGTGACCAATACGCCCTATGAAAAAGACCTGATCAAACAGCTGGTCGCCGCGTTCAGGAACGAGGGCATCAGGGTCGGTTTCTATTACTCGCTTATCGACTGGCATCACCCGGATTTCACGGTCGACCGTATCCATCCCATGCGCGACAACAAGGAGGAACGGGAAAAGAACAAGGACCGCGACATGAGTGTCTACCGCGAATACTGCCATAATCAGGTTCGCGAACTGATGACCGATTTCGGCCGTATTGACTGCCTGTTCCTCGACTTTTCCTATCCGGGCGAGGACGGCAAGGGGCGTGACGACTGGGGCTCGGTCGAGCTTCTGAAAATGGTCAGGGAACTTCAGCCCGGCATCGTGGTCAACGACCGGCTCAACCTTCTCGATGTTCCCGGCGGCTGGGATTTCCGGACACCCGAGCAGTTCATGCCTAATGAGTGGGTTAAGGTGGACGGCAAGAAAGTGCCGTGGGAGACCTGCCAGACGTTCTCCGGCTCGTGGGGCTACTATCGTGACGAGACCACCTGGAAAAGCCCGGAGCAGCTGATCACCATGCTGATCGAGGTTGTCAGCAAGGGCGGCAACCTGCTTCTCAATGTGGGGCCGACCGCGCGGGGAACGTTCGATTATCGCGCAATGGACCGTCTCGACGCCATGGGAGAGTGGATGAAATACAACAATCGCTCGATCTACGGCTGTACCGAGGCACCGCCAGAGTTCAAGAAACCCGACAACTGCCTTTTAACCTACAATCCCGAGCTCAAACGGCTCTATCTTCATGTACTCCAATGGCCTATGGGCAAGTTGCATCTGGAGGGATTCGCGGGGAAAGTCAAGTATGCCCAGCTGCTTCACGACGCCTCGGAGGTCCGTTTCGTCGGACTTCACGGCTGGCAGCAGACACTGTCAGGTGTCAAGGAAGGCACGCTGTCACTCGACCTGCCGGTCCTGAAACCCGATGTCACCGTACCAGTTATAGAACTGTTCCTCGAATAGCCGCTTTTTTGCCCTGACCGGAAAGGACTGTCACGCAATTTCCGTTGTGGTCATTCAGGCTTTCCGGTCAGGGCACGCAATACCGCAACATGTCCCGAACATTATTTAACCACCGTCATTTTCCGTGTCTGTTCGAATTTTCCCGCGTTCAGGCGGCAGAAATATATCCCGCTGGCGAACTCTCCAGCGTTCCAGTCGACACTGTGACTGCCTGCGGAGAACTGCCCCTCGGCGAGCGTGGCTACTTTCTCACCGGCGATATTGTAGACCACGAGTGTGATTTCCGAGTCCTCGGCGAGACTGAACGGGATCGTTGTCACCGGGTTGAACGGGTTCGGATGGTTCTGGGAAAGGGCGAACTCGGTGGGAAGCGCCGTCTCGACAGCAACTGATGCATTACCGATACTGAACGGCCCGACTGTCTCGGTGACATACGGCGGTTCTGTCCGCGAGGCTTTGACATAGCAGTCACCGGAATCGATATCGGGTACCTCCCAGATAAAATTGGGGCTGTTCCAGTCATTCATATCACCGAGAACCTGCCATGTCGCCCCGCCGTCTACAGTAACCTCGACAGTTATAGGCGGTGTTGAGCATCGATAGATTCTGATCAGCGCTTTTTCACCTTTTTTCAGGACATCCCCCGTTGCGGGGCGTTCAATCAATACATACGGTGGTCTTGTACAGAAACAATCAGCATGGCAGCTGATCAATCCCTTGAAAGAGTCCTGCGCAATAAAATGGATACCGCTCCAGTTATCATTTTCCCGGTTATATATATATGATGCCGGTTTATTGGGCAAATCGGTAGCGTTGTCCATATAGAAACCATCAAACGACGTTTCACTGTCGATGACTGTCAATCCATTTTTTTGCCCTGCAGTATCACCAAAAAACGAGAAATACCCAAGACCTGTGCCATCCGGAGCAGCTAATCCGAATGACATAATTCCTATATCATACGCACAACGTGCGACAAACAAATTATCATCCGCACTGATATTGTACATATACGGTCCCACGTTATAATCATTGCATACCCAGCGCCTATCCGCCCATTCCTCGTAATTATGGTCGAACACGTAATCACCGTTGCCATTAGACCAGACAAATAAATCGTTATACTCGCCACTTGCGAGATAACGTGCCGGATTAACCATCTGCGTCAGGCAGCTGCAGTGACAGCCTAGAAAAACCTTTCCGTTACGGCTGAAAATCGCATTCGGACCACCGTTCATCTGGGCATCTTTGGCAAAATCATCAGGCGAACTCCACCAGGAAGAAATATCGATTTCTGTCACCAGATATCCGTCCATGTCATAGATGTAGAACTCGGCATCCGCATCGTTCGAGGCTGAATGATTCTCGTCAACGGTATACAGGTATTCTCTATCACTGGCAACACCGGGGCTGCCACCCGCCACCGTGCTGTAGATATAGCTGAATGGTTGTTCCTCGCCCCAGTCCTCGACAATGTGAGCGTCACCATCAGGGACATACTTGATTTTCATCAGCGCTGCTTTTCTTTCTTCCTTATTGGCGACATTGAGATATTCGTATTCCGGTTCATCGGGATGAATGAAAGGATCACCCCGATAGTCCCATCCTTCAGGCAGTGTGATCGAAGTGAACTCCATCAAGGAATCATCAAGAGGATCGCGGCCCAGAATCCAGCGGCTGTCCGCCGTATACCAGATTGGATTCGACAAAGGTAACCCGTTTTCATCCACCTCCAAAACATTCGTGGTCATATCGAATCCCCAATCAGCATTAAGGCAAAAACCAACCCGCGTTTTCTCGCTCTTGTTGTCATATCCCCAGAGATAATAGGTATAATAGCCGAAGTTGACCCAGTTACCGTCCTGGTCACGGCCATCCCAAGTGATAACATGTTCGCCGATGTCGAAATCGTGGGCCTGCGAATAATAAATGCAGGTGTCGACCTGGTTCACCTGGTGCCAGCCGAGATAGCCGTTGATCGTGTTGGGGATTTCCGCAGCAAGGTTTTTCGTAAACAGGCAGAAAATGACCGAGGCCGGTGTGCCGGTAATAGTGACCGGGATTTCAGCCACGGAGCCGTTGAACAGATAGTCGAAATCTTGAGGCGCGTCGATATGAAGCAGTGTCGGTTGGAAATTTTCGGCGTCCGCATCGAGAGCGATGTAAAAGCAGGCCAGTAGAAAGAGAATATGTTTCATACGCATTATTTAACCACCGTCATTTTCCGTGTCTGTTCGAATTTTCCCGCGTTAAGTCGGCAGAAATAGATGCCGCTGCCGAACTCTCCAGCGTTCCAGTCGATATTGTGCCGTCCCGCTGAGAACTGCCCCTCGGCGAGCGTTGCGATTTTCTCACCGGCAATATTGTAGACCACGAGCGTGATTTCCGAGTCCTCCGCGAGACTGAACGGGATCGTTGTCACCGGGTTGAACGGGTTCGGGTGGTTCTGAGAAAGTGCGAATTCGGATGGCAGTTCCGATACATCGAGTGGGTCAGAAACACTCGTGATAAGACCCTTGACTGAATCGTGACCGAGGAAAAAGATGCCTTTATAGTCATATATTGGCGAGAAATAGCCTCCAAGATGCTCATTATCCGTGTAGAGACCGTCGTACGGCGTACCGCTGTCGATAAAAATTTCACCTTTTTTCTGACCGGCAGTGTCGCCCGCGAAAGTGTAATAGCCGAGGCCGGTGCCGTCAGGAGCCAGGAGGCCGAACGAGGTGGTGCCAATATCGTATGAGCACACGGCGGCAAAAAGATTGTCATCGGTGCTGACACAATACTTGTATGGGCCAACATTGTAGTCGTTGCAGACCCATTTTTTATCTGCCGTTGCCTCCCAGTTGTGGTCGAGGGTATAGTCTCCATTGTCGTTGGTCCAGACAAGGAGATCCTCTCTTTCGCCAGATTTCAGGTAACGTGCTGGATCATACATCTGGTTCAGGCAGTTGCAGTGGCAGTTGAGTACGATTTTACCGTGGCGGCATTCGAAATTGTTCGGGCCGCCGTTCATCTGGGCGTCTTTCGCGAAATCTTCAGCGGAGCTCCACCAGAGAGAGATATCGATCTCATCGATCAGATAACCATCCATGTCATAAATATAGAAATCTGAATCGGCATCGTTTGAAGTGAAGTGATTTTCGTCAGTGGTGAAGAGGTAATCACCATCAGAGGCTATACCGGCTGAGGTGCCGCCCATCGTGTTGAAAATAGTTGCAAAAGGGGCTTCCGCACCCCAGTCCTCCACAATTTCAGCGTCGCCGCCGCCCACGAATTTCATTTTCTGAATCGAACCCTGTCTTGAGTCTCTGTTGCCGACCCTGATATACTGATAATCGAAATCGTCTTTCTGCAGGACAGTGTCGCCATAAATTTCCCAGCTTTCATCCAGCGTGATCGTTGTTGCGATAAGCTGCGTAGCATCCTCGGGATCGGAACCGATTTCCCATCGGTTTATGTGGCGATACCAGATGGGGTTGTTCATGGGAAGGCCGTCCTCATCGATTTCCTGGACATTGGTTGTAATGTCGAAACCCCAGCCGGAGTGAAGTGCTTTTCCCATGAGCTGCTTGCTGCCCTGATTATCGAATGCCCAGAGGTAGTAGGTGTAGGCGCCCTTGGGGACAACGCCGCCATCCTGATCACGGCCGTCCCATGTGATGAAATTGGGTCCAATCGGCACCGTTTTCAGGTCGGAGTAGTAGATGCAGGTGTCAACCCCGTTGACTGTATGCCAGTCGAGGTAGCCGTTAGTGGTTTGGGCTATATCATCCGCTTTGTCCTTTGTGAACAGGGCGAAGAGGACTCCGGCGGGCTGACCATTGACTGTAAATGGAATGTCGATCGGAGAGCCGTCAAAATCGTATCGGAGAATCTCTTCATACGAAAGTTTCAGAAGTGTCGGTTGGAAATTTTCGGCGTCCGCGGGAGAGGATACTGCCAGAACAAGCAGCAGAATTGCAGGAAAACAGCTTTTCATCACTTCACCACCCTTTTCATAGGAGACAAAACTACTATAATAGATCAATATAGAAGAATGGATGAACCTGTCAACGAAAAACATGCCCGACGAGAACTCTGACCAATAAAAAAGGGCGATCCGAATGGACCGCCCTTTTCATATGGAGCCTAATTGCTACAGAGCCGTCAGCTCTTATTCTTTCTCCTCGCAGGCCCAGTTCATGTCTGCAAGGTTCTTGTAGAACAGCATCTGACGGTCGACATCACACTGAGCAAGCTGCATGAGCTCTTTCGCGTGGTCGGGCTGTGCTTTCGCCAGAACTTTGTAGCGGTTCTCGCCCATCGCGTACTCTTCGAAGGACATGGTCGGCTCTTTCGAGTCGAGCACCAGCGGGGTCTTGCCCTGGGTGACCAGGTCCGGGTTGAACCGGAACAGCGGCCAGTGACCGGACTGGACAGCCTTCTTCTGCTCGCCGAGACCGGTGGTCATGTTGATACCGTGGGCGATACAGTGTGAGTAAGCGATAATAATGGAGACACCGTTGTAGGCGCCTGCCTCGGCGAATGCCTTGACAACCTGGTTCGGATTGGCGCCCATGGCGACCTTGGCGACATACACGTTGCCGTAGGCCATGGCCATCATGCCGAGATCCTTCTTTGCAAGGGGCTTGCCGGAGGCTGCGAACTTGGCGGTTGCGCCGCGCGGCGTGGATTTTGACATCTGGCCGCCGGTGTTGGAGTAGACCTCGGTGTCCATGACAAGGATGTTGACATTCTTGCCGCTGGCGAGGACATGGTCCAGACCACCGTAACCGATATCATACGCCCAACCGTCACCACCGAGGATCCAGACCTGTTTGTCGACCAGATAATCGGAAAGGCTGATCAGCTGTTTGATACGGCCGTCACCGTTAACCTTGGCCTCGAGAGCCTTGACCAGCTCGGCGACATTGGCGCGCTGAGCCTCGATGCCGTCCTGTGAGCTCTGATCCTGAGCGGTGATCTTGTCAGCGATAGCCTTGTCGACAACACCTTCGGAGGCGAGAGTGCTGAGCAATTCGTTGGCGTACTCTGTGAACTTGTCGATGGTCAGTCTGAATCCGAAACCGAATTCAGCGTTGTCCTCGAACAGGGAGTTCGACCAGGAAATACCCTTGCCGTCCGCACGGGTTGCATACGGTGTCGTGGGCAGGTTGCCGCCATAGATCGAGGAACAACCGGTTGCGTTCGCGATAACCGCACGGTCGCCGTACATCTGGGAAAGCAGCTTGACATACGGGGTCTCGCCGCAGCCTGCGCAGGCACCGGAGTACTCGAAGAGCGGACGGACAAGCTGGCTGCCCTTGACTGTTCCGAGATTGAATGTTTCGGGATTGGTCTCGGGAATATTCAGGAAGAACTCGTAATTCTCGGCTTCCTGTTTCCTGATCTCGAACTGGCTCACCATGTTGATGGCCTTCTTGTCGGTCTTGTTGCCGTCGGCATCCTTGGCGATCGCCGGGCAGTTCCAGACACAAGCGCCGCAACCGGTACAATCCTCGGGAGCGATCTGGACTGTGAACTTCATACCCTTGAACTGCGGGCCCTTGGCGTCGGCACACTTGAATGCCTCGGGAGCACCCTTGAGCTCAGCCTCATCATAAGCCTTGACCCTGATAGCGGCATGAGGACAGACCAGCGAACACTGTGCGCACTGGATACAGACCTCGGGATCCCACTCGGGAATCTGAACCGCGATATTGCGTTTTTCGAACTGGGTCGTTGCTGTCGGGAACGTACCGTCGACCGGCATTGCGCTGACCGGAAGGCTGTTGCCTTCACCCTGCATGATGCGGGCGGTGACATTCTGGACAAATTCCGGCGCGTCAGCAGGAACAATAGGCGGCATCTTGATCGTGGAGGTGACTTCGCTGGGATACTTGACCTCGAAAACATTGGCCTTGGCGGTATCGACAGCGTTGTTGTTCATCTCGACAATCTTCTCGCCCTTCTTGCCGTAGGTCTTCTTGATTGCGGCCTTGATAAGGTCGATAGCAGAGTCAACCGGCATGACCTCGGAGATCACGAAGAATGCGGTCTGCATGATCATGTTGATACGGGTGCCGAGACCGAGCTGGAGCCCCAGATCGACACCGTCGATCACGTAGAACTTGGCTTTCTTGTCGATGATCTGTTTCTGGACTTCCATCGGCATCTTGTCCCAGACCTCGTCAGCACCGTAGTGGCTGTTCAGGAGGAACGTGCCGCCTTCGACCAGATTCGAAAGCATGTCGTATTTCTCGAGGAATGAGAAATTGTGGCAGGCTACGAATTCCGCACGATCAATCAGATAGGGCTTCCGGATCAGCATCGGGCCGAAACGAACATGCGAGGTGGTGATAGCACCGGCTTTTTTCGAGTCATATACGAAATAGCCCTGTGCGTAATCGTCGGTGTTCTCACCGATGATCTTGATCGTGTTCTTGTTGGCGCCGACAGTACCATCGGAACCGAGACCGTAGAACATTGCGCTGTAGCCCTTGTCCTCGGTATGGAAGCTGTAATCGACATCGAGGCTGGTACCGGTGACATCGTCATTGATACCGACCGTGAAGTGGTTTTTCGGCTCGTCGAGGGCCAGGTTGTCATAAATAGCCTTGACCATCGGCGGGTTGTAATCTTTGGAACCGAGACCGTAACGGCCGCCGACCACGACGGGATAGCTGTCGATAAAGCCCTTGCCCATGGCCTCGCCGATAGCGGTGCGGACATCGATGTAAAGGGGCTCGCCGGTTGCGCCGGGCTCTTTGGTCCTGTCGAGACATGCAATCTTCTTGACTGTCTTGGGCAGAGCCTTGACAAACAGTTCGATATCGAAGGGACGGTAGAGTCTCAGCTTGAGAAGACCGACCTTCTCGCCCTTGGAGACCAGGTAATCGACTGTCTCGTGGGTGGTTTCGCAGGAGGAAGCCATCGTGACGATGACACGGTCGGCATCGGGAGCGCCAACATACTCGTACAGGCTGTACTTGCGGCCTGTGAGCTCGCCGAACTTGTCCATGTATTTCTGGACGATCGCGGGAGTGGCATCATAATACTTGTTGACAGCCTCGCGGCTCTGGAAGAAGACATCAGGATTCTGCGCAGTACCCTTGATTGTGGGATGGTCAGGGCTGAGTGAACGCTGACGGTGTGCGAAGACCAGCTCATCGTCGATCATCGCCTTGAGAACGTCCTCGGGGATCTCCTGGACCTTGGCGACTTCGTGGGTGGTGCGGAAGCCGTCGAAGAAATGCAGGAAGGGAACGCGGGACTCGAGAGTCGCGGCCTGTGCGATACAGGCGAAATCCATGGCTTCCTGAACGCTGGCGGAGGCCAGAAGGGCGAAACCGGTCTGGCGGCAGGCCATGACATCGCCGTGATCGTTGAAGATCGACAGGGCGTGTGTCGCGAGGGTACGGGCTGCAACATGGAAAACTGTCGGGGTCAGCTCACCGGCGATTTTATACATATTCGGAATCATCAGGAGAAGGCCCTGGGAGGCGGTAAACGTGGTGCTCAGTGCGCCGGTGGAAAGTGCGCCGTGGACTGCGCCGGCAGCGCCGCCCTCAGACTGCATTTCGGCAACGTGAGGAATGGTTCCCCAGATGTTCTTGAGTCCGCGAGCGCTGCGCTCGTCGGCTACCTCGCCCATACCGGACGACGGGGTAATCGGATAAATTGCGATAACTTCGTTCATAGCATGCGCTACATTTGCTACGCCGGTGTTACCGTCAATGGTGATCATTTTGCCGCTCATTCTGTCTCCTTTACGGATAAGAGTGCGTACGTACTATGAGGAAGGTTGATAAACGCTTTCTCGTGAATTTACTAAGATGTTGATAATATGCGGTTTATAAAACATGCGGCTTCCACCCTGAAAAATGGCGGGGATAAGTTGACAATCAGATTAGTAATTTACAATAATTTCGGAGCAAAGTCAAGGTGTCGCTGGGACCTTTATCGACGCTTACAACAGGGTCTCGACGGTTAAAAAGAGACGTTTTTCACCCCGATGTCAGGAAAAGGCATTCGGCGTTGTCAGCCAATATCCATACCTCGTATCAGCGTCCCCGTAACGATATGTACGCCCGGTTACCGCTACAAGTTCCCGTTGCGCCCACCGGCATACTTCAGCATATTTATTGCTCAGATATCAGTAATCGATTATAGAAAGGAATACAATGGATACGACGGCGACATTATTCGAGGCGGCAATGATTTTCTGCTGGGGCGTTTCCTGGCCCGCGGCGGTAGTGAAAACGATCAAGACCAGGACCGTGGCGGGTGTTTCGCCGATTTTCCTCTGGTTCGTATTCTGGGGCTACGTGGCGGGCATCTGTTTCAAGATTGCGGAATTCATGGCCGAGGGGCATCTCAGCTGGGTGATCGGGCTCTATCTGTTCAATTTCGCGTGGGTCGGCGCGGAGGTTGTGCTGTTTTATAAGTACCGATAAAAGACCACTGTTTCAGGATCAAGGTATATACATTTCGGCAGACACGGAAAATGAAACGATCTTTTTCACAAGCATATCGGGATCTATTAACAGCTGCACGGATTCATTAAACGCTATTCTGACACACGTGCAACTATAGCTATAACAGCCGGTTACGCGGGATGCCATGGAATGGCTGTGCCCACGCTTTGTTCTCAGTGCTTTTTTATTGCTTCACAAGCTCCCCGTTCAGCACATACTCTCCACCCTTCTCTGTCTGCAATGTCACCGTCTTCCCACCATAGCGGACTTTGCATTCGCCGCCCTCGAGCGAGCGGATAGCTGCCTTCGTCATAGCGCCGCCCGACCAAACGATATCCACCTCGAATGCCCCTCGTGTCCTGAGACCGCGAACCGAGCCCTCCGCCCAGGCTGCGGGAAGAGCGGGAAGAAGATACAGCTCGCCCATGTGGCTCTGCACAAGCATCTCCGCAATGCCTGCCGTAGCGCCGAAATTGCCGTCGATCTGGAAAAGGTCGGGAGGATACCTGTCGAACATGTTGTCGAAAGTGGACAGGCGGAGCAGTTCCCCGATATGCGCGAGCGCCTCGTCACCGTCAAGGAAACGGGCGGCGAAACTGACCAGCCATGCACGGCTCCATCCTGTCTGGCCGCCGCCGTTCTCCAGACGTCGGTCAATGGCATTCCGGGCAGCCTCAAAGATTTCCGGCGTTTCCGCATTGATCTCATTGCCGGGATACAGCCCGAACAGGTGGGAAAAATGACGGTGGCCCGGCTCGGGCTCCTTGTAATCCTCCAGCCATTCCATGAGTGTGCCGTCCGCGCCGATACGGTTGGGCGGCAGGCGTTTTATCGTGCCCGCGAGCTTTTGTGAAAAATCGTTGTCGCGGCCGAGGACAGCGGCGGCATCGATGCAGGCGTTGAACAGCGCGCGGCTTATCTGGCTGCTGTACGTTGTCCCCAGCGTGATACGGATGCTTTTGCCGGATGCGGGATCGATGTAGTTATTCTCGGGAGAATTGGCCGGAGCGGTGACAAGATAGCCGCTCGAATCCTCGATGAGATAACCGAGAATGAACTCAGACGCGCCCTTGAGGATCGGGTATATTCGTTCGAGATAGCAACGATCCAGCGTGTACTCGTAGTGACGCCAGAGCGTGAGGCTCATCCACGCGCCAGCCAGGGGATCGCAGTAGCCGTTATCGACCTGCGAACCGGGCGTTGAGCCAGCAGGCGTCACCCGTCCCCAGACATTGGTACTGGTATATGACATCCAGCCCTCCGTGCCATACATGCGTTCCGCGGTGACTTTCCCGCGTTCGGCGAGGGCGGCCATCCAGTCGGTCAGGGGATATACTGTCTCGGAAAGGTTGCATATCTCGGCGGGCCAGTAGTTCATCTGAAGGTTGATGTTGAGATGGTAATCAGCCTCCCAGGGCGCCCACATCTCCTCGTTCCAGACACCCTGAAGGTTCGCGGGCAGTTTCCCCGGACGGCGCGAGCTCGACATCAGAATATAGCGTCCGAACTGGAAATACTGGGCGATAAGGCCGTTGTCAAGTGTGCCCTCTTTTGCTGCGGCGAGACGTTTGTCTGTCGGGATGGCGCTTTTTTCACCATTGTCGAGAGTGAGATCGACACGGTCGAACATCGCCTGATGTTCTTCGGTATGACGTGCCCTGAGACTGTCATAGGAACGTGTCTCAGCAACATCGAGGATTTTATGTGTAGTTCCGGCCGGATCGACAGCCCGGTTATACATCATCATATCGAGATCGTAATCGGTCGCCGCAGTTAAAAGGATGGTGATTTCATCCGCGCCGCTGACAATGATCCTGTCCGATGAGGCCCGGATTTCCCCGCCGCTGTTTTCAGCCCTAAGACGGGCGGCGAATTTCATGTGCTCGCCACCGGGACCGGAGCCGCCGGGATTGTCGTCGTAAGCCTCCGGCGCCTCGATATCGACCACCTGGCCGTCGAGAAGCAGTTCCGAATCGGATACGGCGCTCACTTGAGCGTCTTTCTTGCGTGTCATGCCGATACTGCCGTTGACAGCGCCTTTCCTGTCCGCGCCGATCCTGAGCACGAGCACATCATCAGGCGCGGAAATGAACATCTCGCGGTGATATCTGACATCACCGGCCTTGTACTCGATCCGCATAGTGCCGGTCCGCATGTCCAGTTCGCGGCGGTAGTCCGTAATTTCGCCCTCGTGGGTGAAATCCATGAGAAGGTCGCCGAGCGGCTCATAGGAACGGAAGGAGGTCGGACGTGCGGTCATGTGTTTCAGCATGATCTCGTTGGCCTCGACAGGCTTGCGTTCGACAAGGAGTTTCCTGACCTGTTCGAGATATTTCCAGGGATTTTCGGGATAGGGATCAGTCCGGGTGCCTGCCCAGAGACTTTCCTCGTTGAGCTGGATGCGTTCGCTGTCGACCGCACCGAATACCATTGCGCCAAGACGGCCGTTGCCTAAAGGAAGGGCCTCGCGCCATCGTTCGGCGGGCTGCTGATACCAGAGTGTGCAGTCGGAAAGCGGGGGTTGTTCCGTTTGTTTTGGAGAGGCACAGGCCAGAAAAACGGAAAGGCTCACAAGAACCATTATCATTAGATTTCTGCCCATGGCATCCTCCCTTACTTGTCTGAACCACTGAATTTTTTGTGATTAAACCACTACCGGCTTAAGCCGGTAGATTCCCGTTGCGCCTGAAAGTCGTAGAAGAACACCCCCTCGTTCGGGGGGGCTGCCCCGAAATATCGGGGCTGGAGGGTCTAAAAAAGACTTACGCGCTAAAGCTTCTCGCCTGAAAGGCGAAGGATTTTGACCTGGTGTATGGAAAATTAAACGATTCCCTGTTGTGTCCGCTAAAACTTGTAAACACCGACTTGATGACGGCTTTCTGGCGAATGCGATACAAATCCGGCATTAGACGGTGCTGCTGAAAAGTGACAACAGAATCTGTCCGATCTTTCAGATCGAACAATGTTCACTCATCGGGGGAACCTCCGCTTTGCGGTTCCCCCAAACCCCCTCCGAAAGGTGCCGAAGGCACTTTATATTTCTGATAGGGATGTGCCAAGTGAAACGCTGTACGATGCTTCGTCATCGTGCGCTGGTTTTTGAGGTTACCGTATATAACTGATATTACAAGTGTTATATGCCTGTTCCCGTTGAAACGCCCCATGCGAGCAACAGCTTTTAGACTAAAAGCGTCCACCGACGCTTCCCGGAAAGGGGTGCGGGGAGAACCATGAAATGATGGTTTTCCCCGCAAAATCATCTATTTTTTCTGCTCTATCTTTCTTCTTTTTCTTACATCCGCTCGGGCGCCTCTATGCCGAGAATACCCAAGAGGTTGATCAACGCCTGACGAACCGCCATGCAGATTGCGATGCGGCTCTTTTTCACGTCCTCGCTGTCGGCGTTGAGCACCGGACAGGCATTGTAGAATGCGCTGAAACGGCGGGCGATATCGAGCGCACTGGTGGCGAGAAGGGCGATGTTCGGCTGGTCGAGAGCTGTTTGGACATCGAGCTCGAGCAGGGCCAGACGGGTCAGAAGGCTCCATTCGGCGTCGTGAGTGACAGTGACAGCACCCTCGGGACGGGGTATGTCTTCGACCGAATCGCTGCCGGTGTATTTCCTCAGGATGGAGGCAATACGGGTGCAGGAATACTGAATGTAGGGGCCGCTGTCGCCGGTGAATGAGAGCGCCTCGTCCCAGTCGAAAATGACATTCTTGTTTGGCTTGACACTGAGAATGGTGAAACGCACCGCGCCGATGCCAATCATGCGGGCGATTTCCGCCTGCTCTTCAGCGGGCATGTCGGGCCACTGCTCGGTGACCTTTTCTCGGGCGCGGCTGGTGACCTCGTCGAGGAAATCGGAGAGCAGCACCACAGTGCCCTGGCGGGTCGACATCTTGCCCTCGCTCAGGAGAATGTAATTGTAAAAAATGGCCTCGGGCGGCTTTTTGCCCAGCGCGCTCACGATGAGCGCCAGCTGTTCGAAATACATCTTGTGGTCCTCGCCGAGCACGATGTAGTTGTGCCCCTCGGCCCTCTCGATCTTTTCCAGCGTGTAGGCGATATCACGGTACATATACATGGAACTGCCATTGGCCCGCATCAGCACGATGTAGCGGCCCTCCTCGCGTTTCCAGCCGATTTTCTGAAGGTCGACCACCGTGCGGCCGTCCTCGTCGGTGAAGAGTGCGTCCTTTTCTTTGAGCATGGCCATGACCTCATCCATGCGCGGATCGCTGAGGAATGAGGATTCACGGTCGAAACGGTCGTAGCCGAGACCGAGGCGCGCCAGCACCTCGAGCTGTCCGGCGAGGCAGATATCGACAATGCCGCCGAATGTCTTTTTGACCTCCGGGTCACCCTGCTCCATTTTCATGAGCAGCTCGAAGCCTTTCTGCTCGAACGCCGGATCGTTTTTCGCGCGCTCGTTGGCGGCGACATATTCCTCCAGGACATTATCGAACGAGAGCTCGCCCTTGCCCTCTGTCTGAAGCGCCAGGAGTCCGATCTGTTTGCCCATGTCGTTGACATAATAATGCACGTCCACATCATAGCCCTCGAACTTGAGGAGACGGGCGAGAGAGTCGCCGATGAGACCGTTCCTCGCGCGGCCGATATGCGGGCTGGCATTGGGATTGATCGAGGTGTGTTCAAGAAGCACCGGTGTTCCCGCTCCACGGTTCAAGGAACCGAATTTCCCGCCCTCACTCATGACATTGTCCACGAGTGAAGTGGCAAACGCCGACCTGTCGAGGGTGAAATTGACATAAGGGCCAGCCTGCTCGACTTTTTCCACGATAGCCGGGAACTCGAGCGCGGCGATCATCTCCGCCGCTTTCGGCGGTGCGGTCTTGAGCTGTTTGGCGAAACGGAAACAGGCGAGACCGAAATCCCCCGGCTGGTTTTCCGGCGAGGGTTGAAAGTCGAACACCGCACCGGCAAGATCGGGCAGGTTTTTCTCGATGGTATCCTTGAGCTGAGTATAC
Source organism: Candidatus Latescibacterota bacterium (assembly GCA_963668435.2). Taxonomy (GTDB): domain Bacteria; phylum Latescibacterota; class Latescibacteria; order Latescibacterales; family Latescibacteraceae. Next base: position 413,464 of record CAXXSC010000006.1, on the reverse strand, counting down.
AGTTTCATTGTTTTATCCCGTAAAAGAGTCACTTGTATTTGAATGTGCTAAATATACGAAAGCGGGCTTTTTTTTCCAAGCGGTCAGTGATTCACGGAAACATACATATCACAATGTCAATGGAACATATTCAAAATGAGATGCAATACTCGGTTATTAACGCTCCCGGATTTCGTTTTTTAATAAAAACAGCACATATTTACCTGATTGTCTTTGAAATACATAAATTACACTATTGCACATTGTTCATGCGTTTGTTATATTTTTGGGTTTGTTACTTCTATAGTATATAGAAGTGTATTGATGCAATCAGACATGCAATGCTCTGCTGACAAGCATACCGCCATTTTCTTGATTTTACTTAATCTTACCTGCAACGCCTGCTGATGACTAAGTGTGAAGTGACGGGATAGAGGAATTGTACAGGCGTATTTGGTTTTCTCCGTGAGCAGGCTTCTCGCAAGCCCTGATACAATACAGTCCATTCGAAACATATGAAAACGATCGTGATCGCGGCAACATGGAGGCTTCTGTGTTCATGATGCGGCGGAGGGCAGTGTAGCGCAGGCTGTGAACAAAGACATTATTCAAGATGAGTATGCGCTAATAATCCATTGCGAAAAGAAAATAGTGAATCGAAATATTCAAAAAGTTACAAAAGGAATTGTAATATGAAAACCATTAGCAAGGTAGTCGTTTCAATCATTCTCAGCGCAGCAGTATCGGCCACAGCTCACGCGGCAGTGACAACAGAACGTGTCAGCCTCAACAGCATCGGCAACCAGATCGCACAAGGTACGTATAGTTACGGTGACCTATCGGCTGATGGCCGCTATATTGTGTTCGACTCCGCGGACGCCAACGTTGTCGCTGGGGACACCAATGGTTCTAGAGATGTTTTCCTCCGGGACTGTCAGACCGGCACTGTCGAGCTTATCAGTGTTCACACTAACGGCACCCTGGGAAATGGCCATTCACACTACCCATATATCTCCAACGACGGCCGCTATGTCGTGTTTGAATCCGCGGCAACGAACCTTGTGGCAGGCGATGTAAATGCAAGGAATGATATTTTTCTTCGTGACCGTGTTGCGGGCACCACGGTCCGCTGCAGCGTGGTGAACGGCACACCGGGTACAGGCGGTAATGACAGTTCTGAAATATGTGATATTTCTGCCGACGGCCGTTATGTCCTTTTTGCCAGCGGTTCGACAAACCTTGTCGCCGGGGATACGAACGGGATGAAAGATGTTTTCCGTTACGACAGAGACACACAAGCTGTTATTCGTGTCAGCGTCTCCTCTGCCGACGCCGAGGGTGAATTTGCTTCGTCATTTGGCAAAATCTCCGGCGACGGAAACATCGCGATATTCTATTCGAGTTCCACAAATCTGGTCGCCGGGGATACAAACAGCAGGAAAGATCTTTTTTACCGGAATATATCCGCCGGAACCACTGTCCGGGCCAATGTCGCCCAGGACGGAACCCAGGCAAACAACACTGGTAATGTTTATACTTCACTGTCTGATGACGGCACTATCGTCTGTTTCGCTACGAAGGCCACAAGCCTGACCGCAGACGGGGGAAATGGAAATATTCAACTTTTTAAAAAGAATATGACAAACGGCGAGATAACACTTGTCAGCAAAGCGCCGGACAATACTCTTGGCAATGGTGGTTCGGGAAATCCCTCTGTCAGCGCCGACGGCCGTTATATCGCTTACGTTAGTAGCGCGACAAACCTTATCGCCGGTGATACGAACGGACAAAGTGATGTTTTCCGCTATGACAGTACAAGCGGGGAAACAGTACGGATCAGTCTCAAGTCCGACGGCACACAGGGCGACGGTTATTCTGGTTATCCTTGTATTTCAACTGACGGACAGAAAGTGGTTTACTATTCTGACGCCACCAACCTCGTCGCCGGGGACACGAATGCCGCACATGATCTTTTCCTGAGCTCATTGCCGCCGACGCCCACAATACCGACATTGAACGAATGGGGCATGATCATCATGGCCACGCTCATGGCGGGCTATGTGCTTGTGATGCGGCGAAGGGAAAACAGTTCAAAAATTTAAAGATCAAGGATTAAGGGAAAGGCTAGAAGCAGGAGCCAGGTGTCAGAATACAGGAGTAGGAAAAACTGCCTGAACCGCTGATGGCGGTGAATGAACTACCACGCAGCAAGCTTCGGGAAATTAGACCCTCAGTGATTGAATGATAAAAGATGATGGAGAGGCAGAGAAAAGTCTTCCTTCTCATGGCGGGCTATGTTCTACTGACAAAACGCCGCTCCAGCTTGAAAAACTGAATACGGTTTATTTAGAATAACAAGGTTCTTTTTTATGATACAATGGATAAAAAAACAGGTCGTGGAAAACCGTTGGGAACTGCGTTTCATAACGCTTTTCGCGCTCCTCTTTTTTGCTGCGCAGACATTGTACCTGTTAAGCGGCCATGTTTCATTCCCAACCCGCCTGCAAACATTTAACACCCATGTCAGCGCGGCTGTTATAAATGTGATCAGGCCGTCGGAAAATGCCAGCGCCATAGGAAAAACACTCAAATCGGTTTCGGGCCACAGCATTGAAATAGCCTGGGGCTGCGAGGGCGTCGAGGGAATTTTCATTGTGGCCGCGGCACTTCTGGCCTTCAGAATGAGTAAAAAGAGGAAGATCACGGGTATTTTGGCCGGGACGTTCATACTGTTCGCGATCAACATCATGCGGATTATCACCCTGTTTTTCGTCGCAAAATACAAGCTGGGCCTTTTTGAGCTCATGCATGTGTATATAGGTCAGACCGTTACCATTTTCTCCGGGATCGTTTTTTTCGTGCTGTGGACCATGTCCGATCATAAACAGGGGCAGACGGAATAATTTATAATGACTTTTACACGAAAAAGCATCCTCATATTTACGGTCAAGCTTTTCCTCAGCTTCACTGTATTGTCTGTCGTGTTCTATCTCAACCTGAAAACGCTTGTGAACTTTTTCATGCCACTGGTGGAATCATTCCTTCGCCATTACAGCAGCGAAATCGAGCTTATATCCATTGCTGCCAATGACAAAGCCGGGGGGATCAAGCTGGATTACTCGTTCAAAATAATCAAGCAGTTAACCGGCCTTTCGCTCCCCTTGATCGAGACAGTTTCGCGGAGTATTTCTGCCGCAATTATTGTCATCCCATACATCATTTTCTATTCGCTTCTCTTCTCGTGGCCCGGTCTCACGGTAAAAAAACGTGTTCTCGCCGCTCTTGTCTTTTTCCCGATTCTCAGCGGATTCTATGTGCTGGATTCTGTCGTCACCATCATCAGCTCCATCGAGATTTACACCCGCAGCATGCTTCGCGGCATCAAGGTTGACCATTCATTTTTAAGCGAGGCACTTCTCTCTACCAGCCATTTTTTCAATAACGGCGGACGGCAGTTTATGGCTGTTCTCATGTTCGCGGTAGTGGCACTTCCCTTCCGCCGCACCAGCCACATGATCCCCGTTTTTTTACGGCGCAAACTTCGGGGATCGGCCAATCGCAATGACTCCTGCCCCTGCGGAAGCGGTAAAAAATACAAAAACTGCTGTGGATGAGAATAGCGGTGCTTTCCGCTGGTATCATCGAGAAGGAAGCGCTGTCTGTAAATGGAAACGGGTGATCTTTCCGGAGACCGCTGTGCGGCAATAACTTGTTTTCAACGTGTCAGCCTGCGTTTTTGCGCATGCGGAATACCAGGTCCTGGCCTTTCACGACAGGATCGTCAGTAAACGCCGCTGTCATGTGATAAAGGCCCCATTTCACGACCGAGACCGGTGTGGCTATGGAGATGCCGTGCAGTTTCGGCAGGAGCCCCGGTTTTCCCACCGAACTCTTGAACCTGCACTCAAAGCTCCGCGCACCGAACAGATCCTCGTACTCCGCCATCGTATAATCGCGTTCCTCGTTCTCGCTGGAGAGTTTTTTGTCGTGCAGAAAACGCGGGAAAACAGCGTTTACGACCGCCCGTCCTGCCTTGCTTATGCGGTTGGTTGGATTGCCGCCGTTGGGCTCCTCACAGAAGACCTCGCCTTTGTCCTTGAGCCATCGCGCGAAATTATCGATCACCTGCCCGCAGTCGGGAAAATGATGCAGCACGTTGAAACAGATAACCGCATCGAATGTTTCCGCATCGAAAAGCTCCGGATCCTCGAGGTCGCCTGTATGCGCCGTGTAATGCTCCACACCCTCGTTGAGCCTGTGGTTCAGCTCGATCATTCCGGGCGAGAGATCGACACCGGTCACCACCGCGCCGCGCCGTGCAAGCCGTACACCGAACTCTCCGCTCGCGCAGCCTGCCTCGAGAATGTTCATACAGCTCAGGTCGCGCTCGAGCCCGAGTATTCCAAGAATTGCGGAATACGCCTCCTCGGCTTTCGGCTTGAAACGCTCTCCCGAGCCCGCGAGCCCGTCGAAAAATGAGCGCTCGGCATCTTTATTCTGCTTATTCATAAGAATCCCGGTTTAATCTCTTTGGTTCTAATTTCCCGAAGCTTGCTTCGATTAAGGTATCTTTATTTTTCCTGTTGATACCCCATTGCTTGCTGCGGGGTAGTTCATTTTGAAAATATGTGGTGAAAACTGTACTGACGTGTCAAATAATGGCCGGGAAGCCGGTATTTTCACCATATTCTCCGCAACCGTTTCAGGAATGGGATACTCCCGCCCTGCATCTCCGGCAGTTAACACCGTGCCTGACTAGCTGTTAAGATAGCATGAAAGCGGCGCCCTGTCATCCGAAAAGAAACATGATGCCACCAATCCGGTCAATCATTTTCAGTCATGCACATTGAATCACACCTGTATACCTTGACAAATCATCACTTACGGTATACTTTACAGGAGTAACTTACATGCTTTAAAACGTTCTTCCGGGATGATGAAAAATGGCGACGATGCGGCCAATGGCCACCATAACGATCCTCTGCGCCCTTGTCCTGATCAGCAGTATAGGGGCGTTTTCAGTCTCTGCCGATGATTTCAGCCCGAAATTGCTGAAAATATCGGCTGATCCATCAATTATGTACGAATTTCGCGGTCAAACGCTTGATATTCCGGTGACTGTCGAGGGAACACCGGCGGGCCTGGTTTTCAGTATTTTCACAAAAGAGTGCAGCAAGGGCGTCCGTGATGTCAGGAACGGCTATCTCGGCTGGCATTACATGAACAGGGTCGACACCTGTCTCTATTACTCCGAGTTGATCAGTGTTCAACCGGGAGAGGCGGTCATAAGCTGGGATGGCTGCGATCAGGACGGCGTACCGGTACGCTGGGGAACGTACACCTATTATATCTGGGCTTACGACAATCAGTCGCCGAGAAAAACTGTTACGGAACAACTTCCTGCCCAGTATGATTATGCCCGGCAGAGCTCGATCATCGAGGTCGATAAACAGGGCCTGCCGCTGGCCACGCCTGTTATCTGCCAGTATGTCAACAATTCCAAGGATCGTATAGATTACCTTTATCACTGGATGATCGGCGGCGACCCGGAAGACAGCTCAAGGCTTTCCACAAGCACACTCAGCCTGGAGGACGGCTGGCGGATGAACGGCAATCCGCTGGAGGTTCCCGGCGAGGAAAACAGCTATTACATCCGGGTGAGCAACGCGGAAGAAAAACAGGGCTCGCTCCAGAAAATCAGGTTCATCGACAGTGGTGTGGCTGAAATTGAGGAGGACTGGGGCGAGAAAAGCCCGTATGGGTATATCTTTCCCGCGGCGGAAAACGAAGTTTCCGCCATTGCCTCAGACGGCGAATATATCTACACAACGAGCAGAGGAGAGCCCGACGTCAGCGAACCCGATGCCAATTTTTACATTTACGATATGGACGGTTATTTCGTCGAAGGTATCGATATTTCCGACTGGTGGTGTTCTGCTGAGGATTACGGGCGCGGCGGACAAATGAACGGCGGCCCGGAGATGCTGTTCTGCCGCAACGGTCTTCTTTTTCTCAACAGCCACGCGAGCTGCCTCAACCAGATGCTCGCTCCACAGCGCTATCTCGACAGCGGCGATCCTAAAGACCTTATTGTCTGGGCTAACGGCAACGGTGATTATACGCTTGACAAGAACGGGGAAGCGACCGCTGAAAAAAAATGGGTTTGCAACGACAACGGTGTCGGTCCCTATAAGTTGAGCATTTCGGCTGACGCAAAACTGTTTTCCGCGGTGAATTCCTGGGATGTGGGAAAAACCTCTTTCGGGCTTTTCGCTCCGGACGGCACCGGATTGGGATACTTTGACTATTATAACAATACGGCAAGTGCAAAATACGCGACGCTCTTTATTGACAGCGGGACAGCATATGACGGACTCTACAGCGTGTCGTTATACATCAACAGCCATGCGCAGTATACCAGACCCCCCAATACGGTGCTCGGCTATGTCGCCCATGATTCCATAAAAGGTGTTATCTGGGATACGGCTCATTGTTATTCGGTAACTGTAGGGCTCGTTTCACCTGCGGGCGGCGAAATATATCAGCCCGGCAGCCAGATCGAGATCATCTGGGAATATTACAATTATCAGGATTACAATTTCGGCTGCAATCCCTATACTCTGACACTCGAATACTCCACCGACAGCGGCGGAAGCTGGGAACGCATCGCCGCCGGTGTGGACCGTTTTGCCAAATCATACACGTGGACAGTGCCGGAAATCGAATCGGAACAATGCCTGCTCCGGGTCATGAGTGGAAGCGACTATCATCAGATGGATGTAACCGAAGAGCCGTTCACTATTTCAAGCGATGTCGCGGTCACCGAAGCTGTACCTAACATACATTCCCTATCCCAGAACAGCCCGAACCCGTTCAATCCGGTGACAACAATCGAGTACAGCCTTGCGAGAGAGGCGCAAACGACGCTTACAGTCTATTCTGTCACTGGCGAGAAAGTGGCGACACTTGCAGATGGATTAATGAGCGCGGGGAAACACAGCGCGGTGTTTGACGGCTCGAATCTGGCCTCGGGAATGTATTTCTACCGTCTGGAGGCGGATGGCATGGTTAAGAGCGGCAAGATGATGCTGCTGAAGTGATACGGAAAGGACACGGCAATGAAAAAGCTGCTATGGTTTATTATTGTAATGCTGACAACTGCGGGGTTGTGTTACGGTGACGAATTCCAACCTTCACTGCTGAAACTGGGTCACGAGGAAGTTGTTCTATACGATTTCGACAGCTCAGAGTTGAATATACCGATCATGGTAAATGGGACAAATGCCGGATTTTTCCTTGCCATTTTTACACATGGCCGGGCTGATGAAATCGAACTGACAACAAACGGCCACCTCGGCTGGCATACTGTCAATAAGATCGACACCTGTATTTATTATTCCGACCTGTATTCAGTCCAGCAGGGTGAAAACCACCTCGATTGGGACGGACGCGACCAGGACGGCAATACTGTCCCCGCAGGAACCTACACCTATTATGTCTGGGCTTTCGATAATCAGTCAGACAAACTGCCGGCTACCGAGCAACTTCATATCGGGGAGTCATTCGATCGTCTCAGCTCGATTCGGGAAATAGACGGGAATGGGCTGCCGCTGGCGAATCCGGTAATCAGCCAGTATTATAACGATCCTGATGATGGCAGCGATTACCTGCTTCGTTGGATGATCGGCAGTGACCCTGAAGACAGCACACGTCTTTTAAAAAATGTCATCGAAACCCAGGATGGCTGGCGTATTATCGGCAATCCCCTTGCCGATCCCAATGACAGCGATTGCTATTTCCTCCCCGTGATACGAGAGGATCACAGCTGGAGTTCTATCCAGAAAGTGAAACTTACCGATAACGGCTCAACGGAAATCGATCCGTTCTGGGGTGAAACCCCGCCCTACGCCTATACAATCAACCGGGAGGTCGCCGCAGTTTCATCAATCGCCACCGACGGCACGTTCCTCTACAGCACGAGTTGCGGAGATACCGAAATCAGCAATCCCCGCTCATCATTGAATATTTTCACACTGGATGGCGATCTGGTCGAAACGGTCAATATTTCAGACTGGTGGAATTCAGAATACGACTATGACAAGGGCGGGCAGATGAACGGCGGCCCGGAAATGATGGTGTGCCGCAACGGCCTGCTTTTCCTCAACAGCCACGGGAGCTGTCTCAACCAGATGCTCGATCCGGCACGCTATCTAAGCACAGGCAATAAACAGGAACTTTCAGCCTGGACCAACGGCAACGGCGATTACACACTCGACAAGAACTGGGAGCAAACCTCCGCGCGAAAATGGGTGTGCAACGACAATACTGTCGGCCCCTACAAATGGAGCATTTCGGCAGACTCCAGGTTGTTTTCGGCTGTAAATTCCTATGATATCGGAACGACATCTTTCGGGCTTTTTGCGCCGGACGGCACCGGGTTGGGCTTTTATACCTATCAGAACGATACGGCAGGTAAAAAATACACCAGCCTGATTGTCGACAGCGGCACTGCTTATGACGGTTTCTACCACGACGGAGAAAAAATAGGGACATATGCAAATTACACAGATCCAAATGCCTGGAATCCCACAACCGATTTGCTTTATGTCGCCCATGATGTTGTCAGGGGATTCATTACATATCCAGGGGGCGAACTTTCACGAAATCTTGAACTGCGCTACCCACAGGGCGGTGAAGTGTTCCGTGATACTAATGTGTGCACGATTCAATGGAGCGCAGATTTTATCGATGCAATCGACATCGAGGTATCTTATGACAACGGTGCAGTCTGGACAGGAATCAGGAGCAATATTCCGGCAGAAAACGGCCGTTTCAACTGGAATATCCCCGAAATATATTCCGAACAGTGCCTGATACGTATTCACTCTTCCTCTTATATGGCAATTCAGTCCGTAAACAGTATGCCGTTCACCATTTCAAGCGATGTCGCGGTCACTGATGCCGCCCCGCACAGTTTTTCCCTATCCCAGAACAGCCCGAACCCGTTCAATCCAGTGACAACGATCGATTTTTCTATTCCGGCAGTTTCGCACGTGACACTCTCGGTCTATTCGATCAGCGGGCAGAAAGTGGCGACACTGGTGGATGGGTTAATGAGCGCGGGAAAGCACATCGCTGTGTTCGACGGTTCCAGTCTGGCCTCGGGAATGTATTTCTATAGGCTGGAGGCGGGCGGGATGGTTAAAAGCGGCAAAATGATATTGATGAAATAATACTGAATATTTATAAACGGTTTCTGCCACACAGGGAGAGGTAAGCATGAAAAAAATGCTGATGACAATTCTGATCGGTGCACTGTTTTCAACACAGGCGGCTGCCGCCGATTTTATTCCCACACAGCTTTCGCTTATCCATAACGAGGTTCTCGGCTATGAGTTCGACGGCTCGCCACTCGATATACCGGTCATTGTGAACGGCAGTCCGGCCGGGATTGTGTTCGCCGTTTTCACGAAAGATCGCGCAGAGGATGTCGAATTGACCACGAACGGCTTTCTTGGCTGGCATACTGTCAACAAGGTCGATACCTGCCTGTATTACTCGGATTTGTATTCGGCACAGCCCGGAGAGGTCACTCTCACGTGGGACGGCAAGGACCAGGACGGCGGAATTGTCCCGGCCGGAAACTATACCTATTATCTCTGGGCCTTTGACAACCAGGGCCGGAAACAGATGGTAACGGAACATCTCCCGGTGAATTTCCGTTTCAGCAGGGAAAGCACCATCCAGGAGATCGACGAGAACGGCCTTCCGCTGGTCAATCCCGTTATATCTACACTCCAGAGCGGCAAAATATCCCAATGGTCTATCGGCGGCGATCCGACCGATGAATCACTTGTTGTCTCAAGTATACTCGACCTCGAGGACAGTTGGCAGATGATCGGCAACCCTCTCATGGTGCCGGACGACCACAACTTTTATTACATCCGTGTGAGCAACACGGGCGCTAAAATGGGCTCGCTTCAGAAAGTGAAATTTGTCGCGGGCGGAACGGCGGAAATAGAGGAGGACTGGGGTGAAACGGCACCCTATGCCTATATATTTGCCACCTCGGGCGGCAATGAATCCTCTATCGCCACAGACGGCGACTATCTTTTCACAACAGACAGCGGGGTGACCTCGAGCAACGATCCAGATGCCGATTTCTACATTTACGACAGAGACGGCTATCTTGTCGAGGAGATCGATATCAGCCGCTGGTGGAGCTCGGTGGACGATTTCCAAATGGATGCGCAGATGAACGGCGGCCCGGAGATGATGGTGTCACGCGGTCATAATGTTTTTCTCAACAGCCATTCGAGCTGCCTCAACCAGATGGTTGATCCCCGTCGTTATCTCGATTCGGGCGACATTGACGATTTTCTGGTATGGGGCAACGGTAACGGCGACTACACGCTCGACAAGAACTGGGAGGCAACCGCCAACAAAAAATGGGTCTGCAACGATTACAATGTCGGGCCCTACAAGTGGAGCATCTCGGCGGACAGCGAGATGTTCTCCGCGGTCAACTCCTATGATATCGGAACAACTTCGTTCGGCCTGTTCGCACCCGACGGCACCGGTCTCGGTTTTTACTCCTATGCCGGAGAAACCGCGTGGCTTAAATATGCAAGCATTTTCGTGGACAGCGGCACACCGTACGACGGAATGTATTGTGACTATGACACCGGTACTCACTCTTCCGGAACACCTTCACAACCCCATGATCTCGCATACATTGCCCACGATGTTGTCAAGGGTGTCATAACAGCAGGCGGCGGCAGCGGGAATGTCCGTTTTGTCAAGCTTACCTACCCCAGCGGCAATGAGGTTTTTCAGCGCGGCGAACATAAAACCATATGCTGGGATGCCTATAATGTGGAGTATGTGGATATCCATGTCTCCTATAACGGCGGCGTGGACTGGACACTGATCCAGAAAAGTGCCCCGGCAGAGAAGGGATACTATCATAACTGGGAGATACCGGGAAAATTCTCTGACAACTGCCTGATCCGTGTCCAGGATACGAGAAACAGCAGCAACTTTTCTGTCAACAGCACTACTTTCACCATCACACCGGGCAACCTGGAGATCACCAGCCCCAAAGGCTACGAGCGGCTGGGCGCAGGCACCGAACATGAGATCACGTGGCTTGCCGGTGATGTGGACAATGTCAACCTTTATCTTTCCATGGATGACGGCAAAAACTGGGCTGTCATTGCCGAGAACCTCGATGCCACCACGGGTTCTTACCTCCTGCATGTTCCCGACATCGAATCCGAAGTCTGCCGTATCAAGCTGGTGCACGCCGGCGAAAGCACCGAATACTATATGAGCGCTCCGTTCACTATCAGCTCCACATACATCCGCCTCACTGAGCCAAACAGCGAAAACGTACTGGAAAGTGGTACGACGGTGTCGATAGTCTGGGATTCGCAGAATGTTGATACAGTTCACATCATAGCATCCTTTGAGGACAGCCATAATTGGGCAATTGCCAGTTCAATCGATGCCTCCCTGGGAAGCTACGACTGGACCATACCACATATACAGACAACAAAATGCTGTATCGGTATCTACAGTGCCGATGATTTTAATCTATATGCGGATAGCGGATGGTTGACGATTCTTGGTGATAACAACCAAAATCCTGAAACGGATGCGCCCCTGCTCTGGGAATATGCACACTATAATAATAACGGCGATTACAACGGCAATACGTTCTCAGTCACTTTCTCCGGGCCGCTTGTTGGGCCGGACGGCACCATTTATGTCGGCAGCGAGACCTCGGGAACATTCCGCGCTATCAAACCGGACGGTACTCTGAAATGGGATTTTCCCACGGATTCGCCGGTGTTTGCTCCGGCGGTCATGGACAGAGAAGGTTACATTTACTTCGGTGACGCCGGAAACCATTTCTACAAGCTCGACGCGTCCGGTATTGAACAATGGCGGCTTGAGATGAATCATTATTACAGCGCACCGGCGATTACGCCTGACAACAAGATTATCGTGGGCGACATCCAAGGCAGTCTCTTTTCTTTAAATCCGGACGGCACCACATACTGGGAAATCGAAAATGATCGTTTCATCTTTTCTTCCGCGGCGGTCGGTCCCGACGGGATAATCTATGTCGGCTGCGGCGACGGTTTCCTTTATGCCATCAATTACAACGGGCAGATCAAGTGGCAGTACAACGCCGGGGAAATTGCCCAGAGCTCACCGGCAATCGGCAGTGACGGCACAATCTATGTAACCTCCAAGAGCAAAGTACTCCACGCGGTGAATCCCGATGGAACACAGAAATGGACCTATGAGACCGGTGTCGCCTGGGACAGTTCGCCGGTTATTGCCGCGGACGGCACCATATATCTCGGCAGCGACGACGAAGAGAAAGCGCATTTTTATATGCACGCGATCAATTCGGACGGAACAAGGAAATGGATATTTGAGACAAGCTCGGTCATGAAAGGTTCACCGGCGATCGGCAGCGACGGAACAATCTATTTCGGCAACGAAGACCATTATATCTACGCGGTCAACCCCAACGGCAGTCTGAAATGGTCTCATCTCGGCTATGCCGGAACGAACTCCTCACCGGCGATCAACGACGATGGTGTCCTGTATTTCGGCGCGGGGGCACTTTTCGCGTTCCAGACAGAATCAATGGGCTATCAGAAGGACTCACCCTGGCCCTGTTTCCTGTTCAACAACACGCGCTCGTCGTCAAAAATCCCTATCGAACTGCCGGACCTTCACACCGCAAGTGGCAGGCTTATCGACCGCCACAAAAACCCGCTCAGCAATGTCAGATTGAGTGTCAGCGGACTCACGACTGTTACAGATGAAAACGGCCTTTTCTCATTCAGCCTTCTGGACGGCGATTACACGCTCATGATCGATATCGACGATGACCAAATACCGAATGAGATCACGTTCACTGTCGCGGGCGAGGATATGCAGATTCTCATGCCGGATTACGAGCTTTATGCGGTCACTGGCCAGATTTTCATGAACGGCCTTCCGGTAAACGATCTTGTGGTGACCATGAACGGTATCACGGTCGAGACCGATGAAAACGGGTGTTATTCCATCGAAGAAATCGCCGGAACTTACACTATTGAATACGAGCTCAGCGATACCTATTTTCCGCGTGTTCACCAGGTCGAGATTGTTGACGCGCCTGTCGAAATGCCGCCTGTCTCGCTCAACAAGGTTCTCTGGCAGCACGATTTCACCTCAGCCCTGGCCGGAGCGCCCACGATTGCCCCGGACGGTTCGGTTTACTGTGTCAGGCGAGGTGAAATCCGCACTGTTGAAGCGCTCGACGAGCTTGGCGAGACCCGCTGGACCCATGAGCTCGAACAGGGTACCTGTAACGGCCTGACCACCGGCCCGGACGGCACGGTTTATATCCCGACATGGCTTGGCATACGGGCGCTCGATAAAAACGGCGGCATGATCTGGGATGTCGAAATCGATGAACTCGGAGTGGACCAGGCGCCCACGATTGCCGGGGACGGCAGTCTCTGTTTCGGCAGTTTCACCAGCCTCTATGCTGTCGACAGCGGCGGCAGTCTCCGCTGGCACTATCCGTTTGGCGACGGTATCGGATCACCCCCGCTGTTCAATCAGTCAGGATCGGTATTCTGCTCCTGCGACGACGGCAGTATTTACGCGCTGGACAGCACGGGCGGTCTCGAATGGCACTATGAAGCCGCAGCGCCGTTCGCCTCGCCCTTATCCATCGGGCCCGACGGCACAGTCTATGCCGGCTGCGATGATTACGCTCTCCACGCGATCAAGCCGGACGGCAGCCGTGACTGGCGCTATGTCACGGACGGCCCAATCCGCTCGAAAATCACCCTGCTCGAGAACGGCACGATACTTTTTGTCAACGCTAGCGACACAATGTATGCACTGGACAGCGGCGGGGCACTTCTCTGGCGCTACAGCGGCATTCAGGCTCCGGCGGGAGTAGCGGCATCTTCAACCGGCGAGTTGCTTTACGCTGTCAGCTGCGAAAATGAGCTTTGCGCCATCGATTCGGACGGTTTCATGATCTGGCGTCACCAGTTCGAGGATATGCTGATAGAAACGCTGACCATGCACAACGACGGCACCCTGTATGTCAGCGTGAAAAACGAATCCGGTGAGCTCGGCGGACTGATCGCGATATCGACCGGCGGACAGGGCGGTGATATCGACGATTCGCAGGGCACGGTCCTCGTCCAGGCGGACGAAATTCCGCAGGAAGCCTCGCTCTCGCCCAATTTCCCGAATCCGTTCAATCCGGCGACGACAATTCCGTTCCGCCTCGAAAAAGCATCGCAGGTGCGGCTGTCAGTTTACACAATCACCGGAAGCAGGGTTGCGACGCTGGTCGATTCTGAGATGCCTGCGGGCCATCACAGCGTACAGTGGGACGCCGCCGAGGTCGCAAGCGGTATATATATCTGCCGTCTTGAAGCAGACGGCCTGACAGCGACACGCAAGATGATGCTGATGAAATAAAACATTCTGTAAAACCAGTGGATAAAATATAGTGAAAAAGCCTATTCTCATATTGATGCTGTTTCTTGCATCGGCAGTCGCGAGTCATGCCGCCGAGTTCAGCCCGACACTGCTCACTATCGAGGCCGATCCTGTTATCATGTACGAGTTCGACGGTGAGCCGATTACTATTCCGGTCGAGATTGGCGGCACCCCGGCCTCGGTTGTCTTCTGCCTGTATACCGATGGCATGGCTGATACCATCACCAATACTGTCAACGGCTTTCTCGGCTGGCATCAGGTGAATAAGGTCGATACCTGCCTCTATTATTCGGCGCAGCATGATTTCGATCCGGGACCTAATCTCATTATCTGGGACGGCCTCGATCTTGACGGTGCCGTTGTGCCGTCGGGAACCTATACCTACTATCTCTGGGGCCATGACAACAAGAGCCTGATACAACGGGCGGCGCGATATGTTGACGTGCTTTCTGTGGGGCGCATTTCACACATCCGCGATACGGACACAAACGGCCTTCCGCTGGCAAATCCGATCTGGCACACCAACAGTGAACGCTGGTTAATCGGAAACAATCCCGAAAACGAAAGCCTTCTTTCTCAAACCGCCATCACTCTTCCCTCCGGTTGGGAAATCCGTGGAATTCCCGCTCTCGATCCGGCCGATTTCAATTATGAGTATATCAATGTCGCTAATGTCTCCGAGAAACAGGGATCACTCATGAAACTCTGCTTTGTTCCCGATGGTGAAGCTGAAATCTGCACAGACTGGGGCGCCGAGGCTCCCTTTGCCGAATTGTATTCCACACATGACAACATCTCTGCCGGCGTTGTCAGCGATGGCAGGTATCTCTACACAACAAATATGGGAAAACTGGAATCCTATGTACCGGAGTCAGATTTTTACATATACAGCATGGACGGGGCTATTGTCAAACATATCGACCTGTCGTCCTGGTGGTGTTTGAAGGAAGGATATCCGGAAGGCGCATTTTTAAACGGCGGACCGGATGTTTTTTTTGAGCGCCACGGCAAATTATTGCTTGGCGGACACATCTCCTGTCTTTGCCAGATGATAGATCCTCACCGTTTCCTCGAAAGCGCTGACAGCGAAGAGATTTTTGTCTGGAGTAACGGCAACGGCGATTTTTTTCTTGATAACGGTTTTGCAGCAACGGCAACGCACAAGTGGGTGTGTAATTCTTACGACTCAGACCAAAAAGCCAGCGTTGCTTTAGACGACATGCTGTTCTCAATTGTCGGATTATACGTCTCTGCTCGAAAATCTTTTGCCGTAACCGGACCCGATGGCACCGGGATAGGTTATTTCAAAGTAAATAATGAGAGAAACGGCGATTATACAAAGGCGGACGGACTGGTTCGCGGTGTTACCATCATCGACAGTGGCACCGCTTTTGACGGTCTATACTGTGACAACAGAGGTTTCCGGCGTTTTGGTTGCTCCAGTGGTATCGATTATGGTGAGCCGATAGAAGATTTTCGCAATGGCCTTTATTTTCTCGGGCACGATTCCATCAGGGGTCAGATTAGCAGCTGCGCCGATTATGTCGGACCGCCGGGGAACATTACGCTGATTGCGCCAGCCGGTGGCGAGACAATAGCCGCCGGTCAAGAAACAGATATCCTCTGGAGTGTTACTGGCAGCCACTATATCGCTGAACATGTCACCATCGAGTACAGCCCTGACAACGGGAAGACCTGGGAAACGCTTGACGCTGTCGTACGGGCGAAAGACGGCCGTTTCGTCTGGCAGGTGCCAACCATCATTTCAACGGAATGCCGTATTCGGATCAGCGATCTGAGGAATATAACACCGTCAGCCATAAGCGAAAATGTGTTTACGGTCGATGTGCCGTCCTCCGTGGAAGACGCCGCCCCTCACACCTTCGCCCTGTCCCAGAACAGCCCGAACCCGTTCAATCCAGTGACCACGATCACTTACAACCTTGCGAGAGAGGCGCACACAACCCTCTCGGTCTATTCGGTCAGCGGGCAGAAAGTGGAGACTTTGGCTGATGATTTCATGCTGGCCGGGAGGCATAACGCAGTGTTCGACGGCTCGAATCTGGCCTCGGGAATTTATTTCTATAGGCTGGAGGCAGGCGGGATGGTTAAAAGCGGCAAGATGATGCTGATGAAGTGATACGGAAAGGACACGGCAATGAAAAAGCTGCTATGGTTTATTCTTTTATTACAGTTGCTGGCCGGAATGAGTCATGCCGTCGATTTCAGGCCGTCGATGTTAAAAATAGAGAGTGAAAATTATATCTATTACTCTTTCAGTCATGATGAACTCGACATACCGGTCAGTATCAGCGGCACATCCTGCCTGTTGGTTTTCAGCATTTTTACAAACGGACGGAGTAATGAAATCTCGGCGGTTCAGAACGGTTTTCTCGGCTGGCACTATGTTAACCAAGTTGACACATGTGTCTATTATTCAGAACCTTATGAGTTTGATCCCGGCCATCACAGTGTACACTGGGACGGACGTGATCAGGATGGAAACTATCTCAACGTGCAAGATGATTTCAGCGCGTACAAATATTATCTTTGGGGATATGACAATAAAAGCGAACGGCAGCCTGCTTTAAAACACGCTTACGTACATGGCGGTCTTTTTGATCAACGTACCCATATCCAGGAGATCGATAATTACGGGCTTCCGAGAGCACATCCCATACTTTGCCAGACGACGGAAAGATGGATCCTCGGCTCCGATCCGGAAGATGAATCGGCGAAATTGACAACGCAGCTTGCCCTGCCTGATGGATGGGTCGAACACTGGGACCCGTATCCTCAGCACGATGACAACGACAATGTCATTATTGCTGTTACAAACAGGGAGGAAAAGCTCGGATCACTCATGAAATATAGATTTGTTAACGGTGGTGATGCCGAGATTTTCACTGACTGGGGAGAAAATGCACCGTTCGCAACACAATATCAAACCGATGGCAACAGCAAACCCTCGGGTGTTGCGGGAGACGGCGTATACCTGTACACAACGGATTCGAATTTTACAGACGCTGACCGTGCCGATTCCGATTTCTACATCTACGATAGTAATGGCGTTATGCTCGACGAGATCGACCTGTCGCCCTGGTGGAGTTCTGAAAAGGACTATCAGGATGGCGGTCAGATGAATGGTGGGCCGAGTAATCTTTTTTATCGTCACGACTATATTTTCCTGATCGGTCACGGAAGTTGTCTTGTGCAGATGATCGATCCCTTGCGCTATTGTAACACAGGCTGTGACAGCGATCTGTTGATCTGGAGCAACGGCAACGGCGATTATGTCTGTGATATGAGTTTCGAAATTACGGCAGAACGCCCCTGGGCATGTAATGACTATAATGCGGGATTGAAAAAAAGTATCAGCTGCGACAACCTGCTTTTCTCTCTGGTCTGTGTCGATTACGGCAACCATGATTCATTGTTCTCATTATTTGCCCCCGATGGCTGCGGCATTGGTACTTTTGCCATAAACAGGGGAGAAGACAAATATGGACATGAAACCGGTTTCCAGATCATCGACAGCAGCACACCGTTCGACGGTTTGTATACGGGTACATATATTTCAGGTAACATACATATGGATCCCGTTCCCCACCTTTACGGGCTTCATTATATAGCACAGGATTCTTTTTCGGGCCAGATCGGTGTCAGCCAGGACTGCTGGGACACGAACGGCATGGTGAAGCAGACATTCCCTGTCGGCGGAGAAACATTTACCGCCGGTGAGACCTGTACGATACACTGGGACTATGTAACAGGCTGCAGGGTGCCGCTCAGTATCTCGCCGGAATTTTCACTCGATAACGGGGTGACATGGAACAGGATCGCGAATGATATCGAGACCTCTGCCGGAAAATGTTCCTGGCGTGTTCCTTTTGTTGAAACAGACGCGCTGTTGGTTCGTCTCGGCAGCAATGCTTTCATAGAGAATCAAAGCACCGCAAGCAGTATCAGAAATACCATTGTCGCGGCTTCCGACCCCACCCCACACACATTCTCCCTCGCCCAGAACAGCCCGAATCCGTTCAATCCGGTGACAACAATCACTTACAGCCTTGCCCGTGAATCACACACTACAATTACGGTCTATTCTGTTACCGGCGAGAAAGTGGCGACACTGGCGGATGGATTAATGAGCGCCGGAAAGCACAGCGCGGTGTTCAACGGTTCGAATTTGGCTTCGGGAATATATTTCTACCGGCTGGAGGCAGGCGGGATGGTTAAAAGCGGCAAGATGATGCTGATGAAGTGAATATTTCATGTAAAAGGTGATTCAATGAAAAATTTGCGGCATTCCCACTGATCATTGTCCTGTTATACGCAGGCACTGTTTTCGCGCAAGAAGCGGATCGTTCCCATCGTAAAACAAGTGTGGAAACCACGAAGAAAGGATTAACTGCTACCCGGTCTCAAATGCAGGAAAATGCCAATAACATCTCAAATCTCGGTATGGCGGAAGATAGAACACTTTGGGCAAAAGCCAACGATTCATATTACCGTTTCAATGGTGACTACTGGGAACCGGAAACTGACTGTAGCATTTCATTTCCCGAAACTCGCGTGGCGGTGAAAAACGGCGAAACATGGTCATTCAACGGCTATCAGCTGATACGAAAGACGGAAACGGAAATGACTGCATACTTAGAAGGACATGAGATACTTGCTCTAACATTCGACAGAAACGATCAACTGTGGATTGCCGGTCTGGTTTCCGTTGGATATATCTCGATCTCCAGTTTTGATGGAAACATGTGGACTTGCTATCCGGTCGATACCAATGAAGGCCATTTGCGTGCATTATTTTTTGACAATGAGAATACGTTGTGGGCCGGAACAGAAAAAAACGGACTGTGGAGCTATGACGGGTTTAAATGGCGTCACTATCTCAACGACGGCGAGTATTTCCGTGTACAGGATTGCGGCGAGAGTATGGCGACAGCCAGCAGGTATTTACCTCTGGCTGTGGGCAACACATGGTATTATGACTATTATGAACTCTGGTATAATGAAGAGCGGCCCGAAAAATCCGATAAACTCGTGATGACGATTGTCTCACGCGAGGAAATTGACGGCGCCGTCAACTACACGTTCCTTGACGGTAAAAAGCTGCGTGTCGATGAAAACGGCAGTATCTATAAAAACGGCGTTCTTTACTGTGATTTCACGCCCTCTGAAAACGATTATACCTACGATTTCAATTATTCTCATGTCAGAAGAAGACCAACGACCGTGGAGACGCCCATTGGTACATGCAACGGTTATGCTTTCAATATCCATTTCTTTGAACACGGGTACACCGAAACCGTGGTTGAGGGCCTGGGAGTCATCCATTGCCAGTCACGATCCGAAACAATGGCCGATAAAATCTATGAGCTTCGAGAGGCAATCATCGACGGAAAACATTACAGCAGCTGGACCACCGGCATTGAAGAGGAACAGCCGTGTGAGTTGCTGGCAATACGAAACCACCCGAATCCGTTCAATCCAACAACCATGATCGATTTTTCAATTCCCACCACCTCACATGTGAAACTCTCGGTCTATTCGGGCAGCGGGCAGCGTGTCGCCACCATTTGTGATGAACAGAAAGCCGCCGGGAAACATTCTGTCCGTTTCGATGCGACGGGGCTTTCCAGCGGGATTTATCTATATAGAATTGAGGCGGGAGAGCTCGCCGAAACGGGTTCGATGCTCCTGGTAAAGTGAAATAATCAGAACAGCATCTAAGATACGTTTTACCGTGGAGAAAAAAACTCCTTGCGCAAATCGTTTATTATGATAAATTGTATATAAGAAGGATTATAATAGATTTATATAGAACCATGTATGGGTGCTCGAAACTTGCGGCGAGACTGTTCCTTTCGTTCAAGGTTAACAGACAGTTAACCCGGGAAGAAGATGGAGGTTGAGATGAGACGTTCTATTATATTTGTGATTATGGTTCTTTTTCAGACGGTGTTACTGCGTGGTGTGATGGCAGATGTCTTTATCAACGAAATCATGGCCTCGAATACAGCCATTATCCAGGATTGCGACGGCGACTACCCCGACTGGATAGAATTGTACAATTCGGATGATTCCCCTGTCAATCTTTATGGGTATGGCCTTTCAGACCGCGAAAACAAGCCGTTTAAATGGATATTCCCCGATGTTACGATTGAGGCCGGCAGTTATCTTCTGATTTTCGCCTCAGGCAAAGACAAGGTGAACACAACAGAACTTCACACAAATTTCAAAATCAATGCTGACGGCGAATCTTTGGTTTTAACTGATCCGGAAAGGAATGTTGTCGATCACGTTTCAGCACTGGCTATCCCGGCTGAAATATCTATAGGGCGGCAGCCTGATGGCAGCGAGAGCTGGATGTTCTTTACTCAATCAACTCCGGGTTCATCGAATTCCGAACAAGCATATTCAGATGTTGCCGATTCGGTTACAATGTCAGTTAGCGGTGGATTTTATGACAACGCGGTGACTGTTGCAATTACAAATGAAAACCCTCTTTCAACAATATATTATACACTGGACGGCAGTGAACCTGACAAGACTTCGATAGCTTACACCTATCCTGTTACCATCAATGCAACAACTGTTCTTAAGGCGCGTACTATTGCCGATGGAATGCTGCCAGGCGATATCTGCACTAACACATATTTCATCGGTGTAGAGCATTCATTTCCGATCATTTCACTCTCGTCTTCGAATATATCTGAAATTTACGAGGACATCGAAAAAACACTCGAAAAACCGGTCAATGTTGAATTTTTTGAGCCGGACGGCACACTTGGATTCAGCATTGTCGCCGGCTTAAGACTGTATGGCAATATATCAGTAACGTTCCCTCAAAAACCACTCGTGATTATGGCCCGGGACAGATATGGAAAAGGGACTATTGATTATCAGGTATTTCCCGATCTGCCGATCACTAATTTTTCCTCATTAGTCCTTCGGAATTCCGGAAACGACTGTAAATATACGATGTTCAGAGACGCCCTGGGACATTCAATTGCTGGTAAACTCGGAATAGATGTCCAGGCATACAGGCCGGCTGTTGTCTATTTAAATGGTGAATACTGGGGTATTTACAACATCAGAGAGAAGCAAAACGAAGAGTATCTCGCCGCACATCACAATGTCGATCCGGACAATGTCGATATGCTTGAGTTTGTGTGCGCGGTAAATCATCCTTTAGTAATTGAAGGCAGCGATGAACATTACAGCGCTCTCACAGAGTTTATTGGTGAAAATGATATAAATAATACTGAAAACTGGGAATATATCCACCAAAACATGGATGTTAACAATTTTCTTAAATATTGCGTGTCACAAATATATTTTGCAAACAAAGACAACCCACACCAGAATATAAAATGGTGGCGCCCCCGGACAGCTGACGGCAGGTGGCGGTGGCTTCTGTTCGACATTGATTTGGGTTTTATATGGGAGGACGATGATACACTTGAATGGGTGACTGATCCTACGGGAATGGCCGATAAACAAAATCCCCTCTGGTCGACATTCATGCTGCGGAATCTATTGAGGAATCATGAATTTAAAAATGCTTTTATCAATCGTTTTGCCGATTATTTCGCATCTGTTTTTTCTACCGAATCCGTCATCGGGAAAATCGACGAATTTCAGAAAAACCTTGAACCGGAAATGCCGATGCATATCGATCGATGGAAAAACTCGGATATATATGGAGGACCGATCGATTCATTTGAAAACTGGTATGAAGAAATCCAGAGTCTGAGAGATTTTGTATCCATAAGACAGGATTATGTATGCAGCCACATCATTAAAAAATTTAAATTAAGCGGAACCGGAACAGTAACGCTGAATGTTTCGCCACCCCAGGCAGGCAGTATTGAAATCAGTACTCTTGCTGTAAGTGATTTCCCCTGGCAAAATATTTACTTTAATGAGATACCAATCCCACTTTCTGCATTGCCGAATCCGGGGTATCGTTTTGTCGGCTGGTCAGGAATACAAGATACTGATTCGGCATCAACATCATTTGTTCTTTCCGGTGATCTGAGTGTTACGGCTTTATTCGAACCTGATAATGAAGCTTTGAACAAGATTGTTATCAATGAAGTTAACTATAATTCCTCCAGTTCCTTCAATCCAGATGACTGGATTGAGCTTTATAACGCTTATGACATTCCTGTTAATTTAAGCGGTTGGTTTTTTAAAGACGAGGATGAATGTCATTACTATGAATTTCCCAGAAACATGATTATTGATCCCAAAGGATATATAGTGTTATGTAGAGACGAGGCCACTTTCCATATGCTTTTCCCGGAAGTTGAAAATTATATCGGGAATCTCGGTTTCGGTTTGAGTGGAGATGGAGAAATGTTAAGTCTCATAAACAGCAGAGGTGTTACTGTCGATTCCTTTGTATATGATAATGAATCACCCTGGCCTGTTGCCTCGGACGGTTCCGGCGCCACGCTTTCGCTAAAGTCGCCCGATCTGGACAACAGCCTTCCAGAAAACTGGTGCTGTTCATTGGGCTACGGCACACCTGGTGCATATAATCACTTTTCGGTCGACGTGGAAAACAACACTCCGCTCGCTTTCTCGCTTGGGCAGAACCACCCGAACCCTTTCAACCCATCAACAACGATCGATTTTTCCATTCCCACCGCCTCGTATGTGAAACTCTCGGTCTATTCTGTCAGCGGGCAGAAAGTGGCGACACTTGCGGATGGGTTAATGAACGGGGGAAAGCACAGCGCTGTTTTCGACGGCTCCAGTCTGGCCTCGGGAATGTATTTCTACCGTCTGGAGGCGGGACATTTGGTAAAAAGCGGCAAGATGATGCTGATGAAATAATAATTCAAGGTTTAAGGTTCAAAGATCAAGGTGAAGACATAGAAAATAAAGCACAGAGGCATCAGAGATGCTGAGAACATTGCTGCAGATTCACATCTCATTTATCATTCTGTTGTCCGTTTAAAAAGTGTGGAAAATATTCGGCTTTCTTTTTGAACTCACTTCTCTGTTTGAGCGGTTAAGACTGGCTTTTCTATTGTTATCCTAATTCCCTGATCTTTATACTTTTAACTGTCTTTCCCCCGTCTTTGCGTCTTTGCGTCGTTTATCTGATCTCTTCTTTCTGACTCCTGACTCCTGACTCCTGACTCCTGACTCCTGAAAAGAAAATAAACCTTTTCCGGCGGCATAACGTCCAATTACTGAGAGCGCTGGAAAAGAAAAGTGAAATAAAACGCGAATCACAGGCGTCTGACTTAGAAAATAAAGAAGAAATATTCAATATAATTACGAGGGAGTAATATGAAAGCACAGGCCGCAATCGCAGCAGCAGCAGTCTTCGGAAGTTTTCTGGCAGTCTATGCCATGATAATAACGTCGGTCGGCGTTCTGTTAAGTTCGATCGCTTAATATAGACATCGTTTTTCCCCCTGACGGAAGGCGCGGCGTAATCGGGTACGCTTCGCCTTCCGCTTTTTTGTATAGCGCCTACTGTGTCCTGTTTTCCGAATCAGCCTGCACCATTTCGGTCCCGATAGCGTCGAGAATGTCGAGAATGAATGCCTCCAGATCCCAGTTGTGCTCCTCCTTTGTCATGCCGAGACGCACCACGACAAGTTTTCGCGAAGGAATAACCGTAACACTCTGCCCGTTGTGACCGATCGCGAAAAATGCGTCGCCGGGCAGAGAGGATGCCCTGAGACTTTCCATCGAGGCGCCGCCGTCGGGATGAAGCCAGACAAGCGCAGCGTAGAGACCGCCGGGAGACTCGAGTGTCGGTTCGGTGCTCATGGCGACCCAGCCCTCGGGCAGAATACGCTCGCCGTTCCAGACACCATCATTGCAGAACAGCATTCCGAGACGGGCGAAATCTCGGGCAGTGGCATAAAAATAGGTCGAGCCCACAAAAGTCCCCGAGGCGTCCGGCTCCAGCACCGACCGTTTCATACCGACGACATCGAACAGCGATTCTTTCGGGAACGAGAGGTATTCCGCGCCGTTCTCTTCGAGGACACGCCTGATAACAGAAGACAGGATATTCACGGAGCCGTTGGAGAAAGACCAGGAGGTGCCGGGCGAATCGAGCAGCGGCTTTTCCGCGGCATAGGAAGCCATGTCGGCCTTGCTCAGCATGATCACGGTATCGCGCAGGGGAAGTTTGAGATCATCGAACTCAAGACCACTTGTCATGCGCATGAGATGTTCGACCGTGATTTGCTGACGTTGATCGCCAGCCGTACTCCAAACGGGATGGACGACCTTGTCGCTTAATGACAAGAGACCGCGATGTGTCAGGATACCGGTGAGGGCGTTAATTACAAGCGGTGAGGCACCATAAGCAAGCAGCGGTGTGTATTCGGTGAAACCGGTCGAATAGCGCTCTGCGATCAGACAGTTGTTATGAACGACAACCACGGCGCGAGTGTTCTGCTCGTTATCGCTGTTGTCGAATGCCGAATCGAGCACGGCCTCGATTTTCTCCATATCGATGAGGGCGGACAGCGGATCATCGGGAAGTCTGTCGCCATCAGGCCAGAGAGCAGGAGCGGCTTTTTTCTCGGTTTTGAGCATGGAGGCAGGGGTCTGTTCGCGCAGTTCCTGCTCGGTTTTACCGGCAAGAAGCGTGCAACCGAGGCCGGGACGGTAATATGCTGTTCGCGACACGAGACCGAACGCTGTCGCTGTCGCGTTGTTATTGACCTGATCGACCTCGAGACGGATGAAATTCACCACCTTATGGAGATCATCCTCGATGACACTGTCGGGAACGCGATCAGAAACAAAGACACCGCTGGCGAGGATTTTCGCCTCGATTCCGGTGCCGATAGCCACAAGCCTCATGAGATAGATATCGGCGGCCACGAGACCGGTGAGACCCGCGGCAACAATCGATATGACGACAGCCCATTTGATTTTCTTGTTCATAAAACCGCCTCGAAGCAAGTGTGGAAAAGGCAGAATATGACACTTGTATATAACATGCAGGCGAATAGCAAAAAAATCAACAGGCTTTTCACATGAAAGGGCGTTTGTAGGAATCAGGCAGGCGTGATTTACAACCAGAAAGCACATGTGTCCGTGTTTGAAATGCTCCTTTGCCGGTGAATATGAAACTTATGAAATAGTGATTGTAATACACAGTCGGGCATGGTATACTGTAATTTCCATACGCTAATTGTTAATAAAATAACAACCATTCCATACAGGATACGTTCATGTTCGAAACCATACTGGATGCAATCGGCAGAACGCCATTGGTCAGAATCAACCGTCTCAATCCTAATCCGAATGTGAAAATCTACGCCAAGTTCGAGGGTTCCAACCCCACCGGCAGCATCAAGGACCGTATCGCTCTCAAAATGATCGAGCAGGCGGAGGAAGCCGGTACGCTCACCAAAGACAAGACCATTATCGAGCCCACATCAGGAAACACCGGTATCGGCCTCGCCATGATCGGCTGTGTGAAAGGCTACGCGGTCGAAATTGTCATGAGCAGGGCGGTTTCCATCGAGCGGCAGAAAATGATAAAGGCGTTCGGCGCGAAAATCACACTCACCGACGCCAAACTCGGCACGGACGGCGCTATTATCAAGGCACGTGAACTTGTTATGGACAATCCCGGCAAATATTTCATGCCCGACCAGTTCTCCAACGAGTATAACAAGCTAACTCATTACAAAACCACCGCCGAGGAAATCCTGTCCGAGTTGGAAGGCCATGTGGATTTCTTCGTTTCCTCGGTGGGCACCTCGGGTACTATCATGGGTATCGGCAAGGCGATGAAAGAGGCTTATCCGGGCATCAAGGTTGTTGAGGCGCACCCAGTCAAAGGGCATTATATACAGGGACTTAAGAACATGGAGGAGGCCATCGTGCCCTCCATCTACGATCCCTCGCTGATCGATGAGGTCATCATGGTGGAGACCGAGGACGCCTACTGTCTCGCCCGCGATGTTGTGCATAAGGAGGGCATTTTTGTTGGAATGAGCAGCGGTGCCGCCATGTACGCCGCCATCGAGGTGGCGAAAGAGATCGAATCAGGTACGATGGTCGTGATATTCCCCGACCGCGGCGAGAAATATCTCAGCACAGACCTGTTCCAGGTATAGAAGCAGATGGACAAAAAAAGCGGGGAGCACCATCGTTTCATGGTTCTCCCCGTTTACTATGCGGAAATAGTCGAATGATCCATTGTATATCTGACAGTTAAAGCCGTCAGTATTTTTGCACTATTTTGCAGGCATACACGATAACGGAAATTTAAACGTTCCCCGTTTACTCCCCCACCTGATAGGTCGCGTTTTTCTCCCAGGAATAGCTGCCGTCCGATCCTGTCACTGTCCAGAAATCGAAACTGCCGTTGACGCGGTCGCCGTTTTCGTTCATTTTCGCTTTACCGAAAAGCCCCTCGTGGGCTTCGGCGGTTTCGATGAATTTCGCTTTGTAAGTGGCAGCATCCGCCATATCGGTTTCAAGCGCAGCCCTGACCGCTATCCATGCGGTATCATAGAGAAGAGTGGCCGGAGAATAGGGCGCTGTTCCCGTTTTCGCGGCAATCCGCGCCTGTAAATCCTCATACTCACTACTCGTCGGCTCCCCGAAAATCGAGGCGGTGAGATTGACAGACTCTGCAAAGATTCCGGCGTCGCTATTATCGAGAAGATAGGTGTTTTTAGCAATACCGTCGGCGCTGTACCAAGCGACTTTTGCGAGATCCTCATACTTCGCCGCCTCGGCGAGAAAATCACTCCCCTCATCGAAACAGGCGAAGAAAATGCCGATATCTGCGGCATCGTTCGTTTCAAGCGCCGCCGTAACAGCTGCGGCCAGTTCTTCGACAACAGTCTCCATTTCGAGCGATGGGACAAGCGAATCATAGTAGAAACTTTCGTCAACGCTCCCGCCGGAAGATGTGAACGCCGTCATGACGGTCTCGCCGAGGCCCGAACCCCAGATATCATCGCGGACAAGTGTGAAAAGAATCTCTTTATTGTCACCGGCGATCTTTCTGGAAATCGTCTGGCCCTGTAACGTATCGTCCGGCAGCATACGGATAATATTGTCGGAAGAGGAAAGCATGGTCGAGGTGCTGGTCTGGCTGATGAAGAGAACATCCGTATTCTCGCGGTATATATACTGCACAAACTGAAGCTCGTCGCTCGTCATTGGGCACAAGAGAACATTCATGCCGTCACCTGTCAGCGTGTCATACGAGTCGAGTATAGTCCTGGCGTCGCTGGCGGTGTCTTTTGTCACAAATTCCACCTCCTGATCATAGCCGTTGTCCTCGAGCCAGGCATTGATGTCCTCTTCGGCGATTTCGAGGGCCGCAAGGGTGCTCTCGCCATGTACGGCGCCTTCCTCACGGTAATCGAACATGGCGCCGATGGAAAGCTTTGTACTTTCATCAACGGCTGAAACGGGTGAATCATCATCGTCATCCGAGCAGGAAACGGCAAGGAAGGAGCATAATACAATGCTGATGAGAAGGAACGATGCTTTTTTTGTCTTAAGGAACATATGCTATCCTTTTACGAGATTTATAGTTCCGGTTTTTACGTGGTCTGCGCGAAACCGGGACCGCCAAAAGAATGCAAAGGCGGCCGGTCAATAAATACAAGATGTTTTAAATTCATGCATTTAAGAATACTACAGGTTCACATCTTTACAGACAGGACACGAAAACATGAGCTGTTCAGAAAACTCTTATATAAAACTGCCTTCAGTGACATATAAATAAGCTGGGCCTACTTCCATTCGACCGGCATCGTAAATGGTTTCACCATCAATTACTATCGTATTAAAGAGCTTCACTGGCTTCATTATACAAACTCCAGCAAAAGTTGTACAGGCTTCATCCATAGCTTCCAATGAATATGTAAGCATACCGTCATACTCGATTATGTACAATCGATTATCTCTAAACTTTGCCACACCGCGTTTTTTCGGAACAACATAATCAAAACCATTTTCCCGACCAAACGTTGTGCAATATTGCAACTCATAACGTGTATATTTTCTCGCCTGATAGCTCAGTTTCACCGTTTCAGTCATTGTGGGAAATGGCGGCTGTGAAGGCAAATATTCGCCTGCCGTTTTTGCGGCGCGTATGTCTGCTACGGCCGTTTCATCTGAGACGTCCAGGAGGTTGTCTTTTGTTCCGCTGTCGGCGCTGCAGCCTGCGAGCATCGAGGGCAGTGCGGCCCCCCCATCATTTTTTTCAGAAAATCGTTACGATCCATGTATTTCCCCTCAGGTAGAATGGACTACTCCGGTGCTGAACTCCGAAAAATACTTTCTGTTGACATCGTTATTAGTAACAATACTATTATTTTTAAACAGTACGACACATCAGCGAGGCAAAATGCTCATCTCAACCATACTCAACCAGAAAACTGCCTTTTACAACATACAAATAATAGCGATTATAATCTAAATAATCACGATAATCATTATGTACGCAAATTCCGGCAAAAACCGTGAAGTCATCATTCATGGGATCCATGATAAGAGTAGCATCTCCTAGCAAGCTAATGATTAATTTTTCCCTATTAAAAAGAGCTAATTGATTGTACTTTGTTTTATAATATTCCACTGAAAACCTTTTCAACATCATACCTGATGAACTCTCAGGTGATGTGCTCACTTCAACGATATTGTCAGTCGCTGCCGCTTTCGCCGCGTTTATTTCCTCCGCGACCGTTTCATCTGAGGCGTCAAGGAGGCTGCCGTCTGTTCCGCTGTCGGCGCTGCAACCCGCAAGCATCGAGGGCAGTACAGCCCCCGCCATCATTTTTTTCAAAAAGTCGTTACGGTCCATTATTTTTCCTTTGTATTTATCATACTTTTGCCATTTTCCGTTGGCGCAACAAGAAGTACACAGTTTAGAATGTAGTAGTATCAATAACTTCAAACAAGTTCATTCATCACAAATTTTATACATCTGATAACTAAAAGGGCGACCGAATAGTCGCCCATTTGTTGTCACACGTGTTGACTTCTCAGGTTACGGCTACTGGATCACCTCATACGTCGCACTTTTCTCCCATGCATAGCTTCCATCAGTTCCGGTCACTGTCCAGAAATCGAAACTGCCGTTGACGCGATCGCCGTTTTCGTTCATTTTCGCTTTGCCGAACAGCCCCTCGTGGGCTTCGGAGGTCTCGAGGAATTTCGCCTTATACGCGGCCATGTCGTGCATATCGGCTTCGACCGCCGCTTTGGCCGCGATCCAGGCGCTATCGTAGAGCAGCATGGCAAGAGAGTACGGCTCACTTCCGGTTTTTTCAGCAATTCTCTGCCGGACTGCGCTGTAGCCGGCGCTTTGCGGCTCCCCGAATATCGAGGCCGTGAAAGCGACCGTTTCAGCGAAAGAAGCCGCCTCGCTGTCCATGAGCAATTCCCCGTTTTTCGCGAAACCGTCCGCGCCATACCAGGCAATATTCGCGAGTTCGGGATATTTTGCAGCCTCGGTCAGGAAATCGATGCCCTCCTCGAAACAGGCGATGAAAACCGCGATATCTTTGGCATCAGTCGTTTTGAGCGCCTCGGTAACCGATGCGGCAAGCTCCGCCATGACCGTTTCGCGGTCCATTTCCGGATGAATTGCGAGGTATTCGATTGCGGGCACGGCCGTACCACCGTTTGCGGCAAATGATGCGACCAGGTTATCCGCGAGATTTCTGCCCCAGAGATCACTTCGATAGAGCGTGAACAACTGCTTGATACCGGCGTCGCTCATTGTATGTGCAAGGGCGGCAGCCTGGACATTGTCATCCGGCAGAAGACGAATGAGGACATCATCACGCGAGAGATCGGTCGAGGTGCTTGTCGGACTGACAAGGATACTGCCGTTATACTGCGCTGAATTGCCGATAACGAAAAGCTCTGCGCTGGTCAAGGGCGTCATAATGACATCGATGTCCGCATCCGCCAGCTCGGCGAAAGCATTCATCAGCTCCGTGATACTTCCTTTGCTGTCTTTCGTAATGAATTCAATCGTCGTTTTACCCGCGCCGAGGGTTGCATCTGCGTTTATATCCTTTTCCGCGAGTTCGAGAGCCGCGAGCATGCTCTTCCCGTCGATAGGAGCGATTTCGTCACAATCGAGTATGGCGCCGATACGGACAGTGGCCGCATCCGAGCTTCCGGTTATCGAATCACTGTCGTCATCCGAGCAGGAAACAAGGAAAAACATCGATATCAGGACAAGTACAATAAAGGACCGGCTGCTTATCTTTATATGTGTCACTGTATCTCCTTTTCATATATGCCGTAAAATTATACAGATCAGTAGTACAGCAGGATTCTGCGGATGGCTACCAGATAGCTATTTGTATCCTTTTCATTCCGGGTAAAACGGCTTTTTCGCACCAGAAATGAATCCTTTTCGGATCCTGTACCTTGCCTTTGGAATATTCCGTCATTGAACCGGTGAAGGTATCTCCACTCGCATATGTTCCTTCATCGACCGTACAGAGGTATAATCGTGTTATAGAGTTATTAAAAGCGGTAATGGATAACGTTTTGTTTTTGTGACAGAAACTCGCAAAAGCCTTCAGCGTGAAAGTAGAAGAAAATACGAATTTACCGAAATAGCCTGAATTGCCTTCAGAGTTTTTTCCCGTCGGATTCAGCAACAGGTAAGAATCACTTTCATACTCTCTGAATTTGTATTTGAAATCATTTTCGTCAGATATATATAATTCCGACGATGCGGTTTTTTCGGCAGCGGATCCATCGGAAGATTGTAGTATTCCTTTTTCGGAACTACTGTCCGTGCTGCAGCCCGCAAGAAGCGATGGCACACTAAGTCCGGCGGCAAACGTTTTCAGAAACGAGTTACGATCCATGATTTCCCCCAAATAAGATGATAAAGCGCGCTTGTGTGTTCACCATACCTCATTCTATAATTGAACCTGAGAAGAAAAGGGTTATGTAATAGCCCCCATAAGAAAGTTACTGATGCTGAAAAGGGCGGTTAGCAGGACCGCCCTTTCTTTATAAGCTCCTTGCAAAAAGATTATTATTCAATCTCAATAATCTTTGTTTTTTCCCAGGAATAGTTGTCGCCCGATCCTGTCACTGTCCAGAAATCGAAACTGCCGTTGACGCGATCGCCGTTTTCGTTCATCTTCGCTTTCCCGAAAAGGCCCTCGTGGGATTCGGCAGTCTCAAGCACTTTCGCCTTATAGGAGGCTGTATCCGTCATATCTGTTTCAGCTGCCGCTTTCGCCGCGATCCATGCGGCATCATAAAGAAGCGTGGCGGGTGAATAGGGAGTAGTGCCTGTTTTTTCCGCGATTTTCTGTTGCAGAGAACTGTAATCGTCGCTTACAGGTTCGCCGAAAATCGAGGCCGTAAGATTAACGGTTGCAGCAAACGTCCCGGCCTCGCTGTCTGCAAGCAGCGCGGCATTTTTTGCGAAACCGTCGGCGCTGTACCATCTGACTTTCGCAAGATCGGGATATTTCGACGCCTCTTCAAGAAAGTATAAACCCTCCTCGAAACAGGCGATGTGAACTGCGATTTTGGAGGCATCTGTCGTTTCGAGTGCTTGTGTCACCGCTTCCGCTGCCTGGGCAATACCGTTTTCTAAATTGATTACAGGAACCAGGGCACTGTACAGTATCGAGGCCTCGATGGCACCGCCGTTAGCGGTGAAATTCGATGCAAGGTCTTCTGCAAGAACGCTTCCCCAGAGATCGCTTCGATAAAGCGTAACCAGTTTCGTTACACCATCGGCGGTGAGAGCCTCGGCCGTGGTCGACGCCTGCACCGAATCGTCGGGCAGAAGACGGATGAGATTGTCGTCAAGTGTCAGTGAGGTTGACGTGCTTGTCGGGCTTATGAATACAACATCGCTGCCTTTCACCTGATCCATGAGGATATCGAGCTCGAAACTCGTGAGGGGAACGAAAAAGACAGTAATACCCTGCTCTAGCAGTTCATAAAATCCGTCTATAAGATTTTGAATGGAACCTTCCGTATCTTTGGTGTAAAACTCTATCGTGGTCGTTGACTTGTTGTCAATGAAATAGTTATTGATATCAGCCTCGGCTGTTTCAAGCGCCGCAAGCATGCTTCGACCGTGAACCGGACCATCCTCATCGAAAGTGAAGAGCGCACCTATACGGAGAGCCGAAGTATCGGAGGGGCCTGTTGTATCGTCATTGTTATCGTTCGAGCAGGAAACAATCAATATCATATGTAACAGTATGAAAAACAGAATCAATATCGCAGATTTCTTCATTAGCATTCCAGCTCCTGTTATTCCCGGATGCCACAAAGCATCGGAATTTCGTTCTTGTTGGCTGCTAAAAGCTGTTGGCAATCTTACATGTTTTTCATTATTGAATCCATAAGACTTCCCTTGTCCAATTCCATTTCCGGTATATCGACGGCGGCAGGTTTCGCAAAAGCATTATTCATTCCAGGGAAATTTCCTTCGGCAATAATCTTTATCTTTTCATCAAATAATAGATTAAAAATAACATTCACACATCCGTAAAATGTATTGTAGCCGGACGCTTTACAATGCACCATAATGGAAAAAATATCTGCATCGTTCAGCAATGTAGCAATGTTCATAGAAAAGGATGGTACTTCACTGTTACTGTTATAGATAAGCCCCACACTTTTACCATTTAGTATATCAGCTGATTCAACATAGCCACGATAAATATATAAAGAATCATATTGTTTAACTTTGTTCAAATAATATTTTGTACATTCATGACTCTGGAGTATAATGTCATAATTTTTCGAAATGACGTCCGATTTCCCGGCGCTTTTCACCATTCCGTCGTTTGTATCGGGCTCAATTATACTGTTTCCGTCCGAGTCATTGTTGCTACAGGCGGCAATAAGAGGGGATGTAGCCGCGCCCATTGCAAGTGCTTTCAAAAACGATGAACGATCCATAATGTCTCCTTGGTCCGAGAATAAAGCTGACTGTAAAATTCTGTGTTTATGCTATACTGAACATAAAAAATATCATTTTCATATTCAAGTTAATATTTTTTTGATTCTCAGTGGTATTTACATTGACAAAAAAGGGCGACCTTTCGATCGCCCTTTTTGTTGTACCATGAAATATAATGACTACTCTTCGTCGTCTCCATCGTCCTCGGGCTCATCGCCGTCATCCCCGGAAACATCATCAGCGTCTTCCATCTCACTGTCATCGTCCACCTCATCATCCGAATCGGCACCGTTGCCGTTCACAACGATGTCGCCGCCGACCTCCTGTTCCTCGATATCATCATTGCCGCCGCTGGGGACACGCTCGACATCGACAACATGATCATTGTTTTCGAGGTTGATGAGCTTGACACCCTGGGTCACGCGTCCGATAGAGCGGATATCGCCGACCGGGAGACGGATTATGATACCGTTCTGGGTCATCATGATCAGCTCGTCATCGTCGACAACTTCCATGATGGACACCACCTGACCATTACGGTCGCTGGCCTTGATGGAGATGACACCCTTGCCGCCGCGATGGGTCAGACGGTAGGCATCCACGCTTGTGCGTTTGCCGAAACCGTTCTCACAGACAACAAGCAGCGTGCTGTCGGGCCGCTTGAACGCCACCATGCCGATTACATGATCGTCCTTGGCGAGATTGATACCCTTGACACCGGTCGCTGTACGACCCATGGGCCTGATTTCCTGCTCGTTGAACCTGATCGCCATGCCCTCCCTGGTCTGGAGGATGATCTCCTGCTGACCATTGGTGAGCTCGGCGCTGATCAGCTCGTTACCCTCGACAATGTTGATCGCGTTGATACCGTTCTTGCGCGGGCGGGAATACTGGCTGAGCGCTGTCTTTTTCATGATGCCATTCTTTGTGGCCATAAGGATGAACTGCTCATCGTTGAACTCACGGACCGGCAGGAATGCCGCGATTTTCTCTTCTTTCTGGATATCGATGAGATTGACAATGGGCCGTCCGCGCGCGGCACGTCCACCCTGCGGAACTTCATAAACCTTGAGCCAGTAGCAACGCCCGAAATCGGTGAAGAAGAGAATGTAGGAATGAGTCGAGGCTACAAAGAGCTGCGACACGAAATCCTCTTCCTTCGTACCCATGCCCGTGAGGCCGCGTCCGCCGCGGTGCTGCCTGCGGTAAGTCGTGATCGGGATACGCTTGATGTAGCCCTGATGGGAAATGGTTACCACCATGTCCTCTTCCGCGATGAGATCCTCGAGCTCGATATCGTCTGTCTCGTCCATGATCGCAGTTCTGCGTTCGTCACCGTATTTCTGTTTGATTTCCTCGAGCTCCTTCTTGATGATCTCCATGCGGAGCACGCGGGAGTTGAGGATATTATTCAGTTTCTCCATGAGGGCGAGAAGTTCGAGATATTCTTTTTCGATTTTATCACGCTCGAGCCCGGTCAAACGCTGGAGCCGCATATCGAGAATTGCCTGCGCCTGGATTTCGGTGAGCTTGAATGTCTCCATGAGACCGTTCCGCGCCGTTTCCGTGTCAGGTGATCTCCGAATGAGAGCGATGACCTCGTCGATATTATCGAGCGCAATCTTGAGGCCCTCGAGAATATGGGCACGTCTCTCGGCCTTGTCGAGATCGAACTGTGTGCGCCTGACGACAACGTCGTGACGGTGCTCGACATAATTCCTGATCATCTCGATAACCGGCATGACCCTGGGCTGGTTCTCCACCAGTGCGAGCATGATGATACCGAAAGAAGTGGAAAGCTGCGTATGCTTGTAAAGCTGCTTGAGCACCACCTCGGGGAACGCGTCGCGTTTGAGCTCGATTACGATTCTCATGCCGTCACGGTCAGACTCGTCGCGGAGATCGGAGATGCCCTCGACGATCTTATTACGGACGAGATCGGCTATTTTTTCCAGCAATGTCGATTTATTGACCGCATAGGGGATCTCTGTCACCACGATCTGGGAACGATCGTTTTTCATCGTTTCTATATTGGCACGGGCACGCACTTTAATCTTTCCGCGGCCGGTGGCATAGGCATCGCGGATTCCCTTGCGCCCATAAATGATGCCGCCGGTGGGAAAATCCGGTCCCTTGAGATGCGCCATGATCTCTTTCGCCGTAATCGAGGGATTATCGATATATGAAATGCTGGCATCGACCACCTCGCACAGGTTATGCGGCGGGATATTGGTTGCCATACCGACAGCGATACCGGATGAACCGTTACAGAGCAGGTTTGGGAAACGCGCCGGCATGACATCCGGCATTTGGAGCGTTTCATCATAGTTAGGTGAGGTGGTAACAGTATTCTTGTCGATATCAGAAAGCATTTCCATTGCGGCATGGGTCATGCGCGCTTCTGTGTAACGCATGGCTGCTGCGCCGTCGCCGTCGATTGAACCGAAGTTACCCTGGCCGTCCACAAGCGGGTAGCGCATGGCAAAATCCTGCGCCATACGGACCAGTGTCGGGTAAATTACCTGTTCACCGTGGGGATGGTAGTTACCCGAGGTGTCACCAGCGATTTTTGCACATTTCCTGTGCTGTTTATCGGGCGATAAATTCAGGTCGTTCATTGCCGTAAGGATGCGTCGCTGCGAGGGCTTGAGACCATCGCGGACATCCGGCAGCGCACGGGAGATAATGACCGACATGGAATAATCCATGTACGAGGTCTGCATCTCCTCCTGAATGTCAATGGGTACGATTTTCTCCTGTGATCCGAGCATACATACTCCGTCGGTTTATGTACTTACAAGTAAAATTCTATTTACTGATACGGCCGTAATACATCGCCGTTTTTCTCTGACTCCTGAACACTGATGCCTGAAACCGGTATTACACATCTAGGTTTCTAACATTGAACGCATTCTCCTGGATGAATTTACGGCGCGGCGCAACCTCGTCACCCATGAGAACGGTGAAAATCCTGTCCGCTTCGACAACATCGTCCAGCGTGACCTTGAACAAAGTCCTCGTCTCGGGATTCATGGTCGTTTCCCAGAGCTGCTCCGGGTTCATTTCGCCGAGACCTTTGTAACGCTGCACCAGCATGCCGCGGCGGCCGAGCTTGTCGGCGATTTCAACCAGGTCGTCGAGACTCTTGACCGTGCCTACATAACGGTCGGCGTTGTCAATAACTTCCACCGGGAATTTGTCCACCAGGAATTTGATTGATTTCTTGAGCTCGTAGAGATGGAGAAAATCGATGGAAGTCAGAACAGCTTTATACAGCGGGTAGGAAATCATCTGGCCATCGATATTAGCGGTAACATCGAAAGAATAATCCTCGATGCGATTGCTGATATCCATTTCCTCAATGGAATCGTACTCGACCTCGACAAGATCATTTGACTCGTCATGGGCATGATGGACGCTGATTGTCTCGATGGAAAAACCGGCTTCGTTCATGGCCTTGCGAAGTACCGGAATCGCTGTCTGGGCGTCATCGAAATGGCAGGCGCAGAAATCACGGTTTTCAAGAAGGCGGTCCAGAAGCTGTTGTGGGAACCCTATCTTGAGACATTTATCATAGGTGCCTTTGAAACGAAACACTTTCTCCATAAGTTCGATAAGGCGTGTGCCGGAAAGACCTGTCTGTGTCCCGTTCTTTATCGTTGCGCGGCCGATACCGTTATCGAGGATGAAACGGTCATATTCTTTTTCGTCGGTGACATACCACTCTTTCTTGCCTTTTTTCAGACGGTAGAGCGGCGGCTGCGCAATATAGAGGTAGCCGTATTCCACCAGTTTCGGCATATAGCGGTAGAAAAATGTCATGAGCAGCGTACGAATATGAGAACCGTCCACATCGGCGTCCGTCATGATAATGACCTTGTGATAGCGTGTCTTTTCGATGTCGAACTCGTCAGTTCCTATGCCGGTACCGAGCGCGGTAATGATAGTCCTGATTTCCTGCGAGGCCAAAATCCTGTCCAAGCGGGCTTTTTCCACATTGAGGATCTTACCGCGGATAGGCAGAATTGCCTGATAACGGCGATCACGGCCCTGTTTCGCGGAGCCGCCCGCCGAATCACCCTCCACAATGTAAACTTCACAGGATTCGGGATCTTTCATGGAGCAGTCAGCCAGCTTGCCGGGAAGGTTCGCGGAATCGAGTGCGCTCTTGCGGCGCGTGAGGTCACGGGCCTTTCGGGCCGCCTCGCGGGCACGGTAAGCTTCGACACACTTGCCGATGATTTTCTTGATAACCTGTGGATTTTCCTCGAACTGGGTATTGAGCGCCTCGGCAACAAGGGATTCAACGAGCCCCTTGATATCGGAGTTGCCCAGCTTGGTCTTTGTCTGCCCCTCGAACTGCGGGTCGGGTAGCTTGACCGAAATGACACAGGTCAGGCCCTCTCGCACATCATCGCCGGAGAGCGTGCTTCCCTTGAGATTTTTCAGCAGGTCGTTTTTCTGGGCGTAACTGTTGACCGAACGGGTGAGCGCTGTCTTGAAACCGACAAGATGTGTGCCGCCCTCGGTGGTGTTGATATTGTTGGCGTAGCTGTAAATGTTCTCGCTGTATGTGTCGTTATACTGCATGGCGATTTCGACAGAGATGCCATCGGCCTCGGTGGCGAAATAGATCGGCTTGTGGTAGGTGGTGCGGTTCTCGTTGATATGTTCCACGAACTCGATGATACCGCCGTCGAAAAGAAATGTGTGGTTCTTTCCGTTGCGCTCGTCGAAAAAGTCGATCTTGAGGCCCTTGTTGAGGAACGCAAGCTCGCGGAGACGGTTGACAATGATGTCATGGGAAAAATCGGTCGTCTCGAAAATTTCAGGGTCCGGCTTGAAGCGGACGATTGTGCCTCCGCCTTCCTTCTTACCTCTCAGCTCCATATCCTCATTGGGAATACCACGGGAATAGGACTGGAAATAAACCTGACCGTCGTGCCAGGTTTCGACTTCCAGATGTGCGGACAGTGCGTTCACACAGGATACACCGACACCGTGGAGACCACCGGAAACTTTATATGACTTGCTGTCGAATTTACCACCGGCATGGAGGACTGTCATAACAACCTCGAGCGCCGGACGGTTTTCTGTCGGATGCATATCCGTGGGAATACCACGGCCGTTATCCTGGACTTCAGCGGTGCCGTCCGCGTGGATCGTAATCCGCGTGGTGTCGCAGTAACCGCCCATAGCCTCATCGATGGCGTTATCGACCACCTCATACAGCATATGATTGAGACCGGCGACTCCGGTCGAGCCAATATACATGGCGGGTCGTTTTCTGACCGCCTCAAGGCCCTTGAGCACCTGGATATTATCCGCACCGTAATTTACATCGTTTACGATCTCGTTCTCGTCGCTCACTGTATACTCCTGTCAGAAGTTTTTCAACGTGAAGGAGATATCACGAATATCTCCTCCACGTCCGGAATCAAATTCCTTAATATTTCTGAGAATTTTAGCTTTATTAAATACCGCCTGTGTATACCAGGAAGGGGTGGAAACCGCCACGGTGAGAATCCCGTCGCCGAGGGAAATCGGACGGGTGTTTTTCGCAACCGACGCGCCGACAATTGTCTGCCAGTCCTCGCCGATTTTTTTAAGGAAAATATCATCTCCCATTCCCAGATCACCGACCAGGGAATTCAGTATTTGTCCTATGAGAACCGGGTTCGCTTTTCTGAACCGCGCTTGTTCAGTCATAGTGTTACTCATTCAGCCTTAATGGCATGATAAGATAGAGAAGATCTCCCTTTTCCTCACCACCCACCGGTTTCATGACACAGGCACTTGTCGAATCCTCGAGCTCGATCCTGACCGCATCGCTCTCAACTTTCTTCAGTATTTCGGAAAGGAACATGGCATTGAATCCAAGATTGATACCATCCCCGTCGTACTCGACTTTCAGTGTTTCGCGCGCTTCACCGCCAATATCGACATTTGTTGTCGAAACTTCCATACTGCCCGGCGTCAGAGACACGCGGATCTGATGGGTTATACTGCTTGACAGCACAGAAACACGTCGAACGACTGATCCAAGACCCTCGGTCTCGACAGTTGCATTTTTGGAACTGTTTTTGGGAATAACCTGGTTGTAATCGGGATAGGGACCCTCGATAAGTTTCGAAAATACGATCGATACACCGAAATCAAACAAGATGGCACCATCGCCGAATACGATTTTCTGAAGTGCCTGACCACTACTGTAGATACGTCCCGCCTGGGCAAGAGCCTTGGGAGGAACGATTGCCTCCGAAACTTTCTCGTCAGCATATTCGATCGCACGGGAAACATGCGCCAACCTGTGACCGTCGGTGGCAACCATGGTCATATTGCCAGAGCTCATACGCCAGTACACGCCGGTAAGGGCGAGTCGGGTGCGCTCCGTAGCGACCGCGAAGCTCGTTTTTTCCACCATATCAAAGAGATCGTCACCAGAAGCGGCAACCTCGGTCCCTTCGATCACATTTTTCACAGCAGGGAAATCACTGCTCGACATTCCCATCATACTGGAACGGCCGCGGGAGAACTCGATGCTGACACGTTCGCCTTCGACAGACAGTGTTATCGCTTCGTCGGGAAGTTCGCGGATGATACTCAGGAAACGCTTAGCGTTGACAGTCACCGAACCATCCTGGCTGCTTTCGCAGTCGAGGGATGTCGATACGGCCATATCCATGTCCGTACCGGTTACATACAGACGGCCGGATTCCACCTTGAGTAGAAAATTTGTCAATACCGGCAACGTCGGTTTCTGAGGGACAACTGAGAACACACGCTGCAACGCCTCGAATAACAGACCTTTTCCGACTTCGATTTTCACAGTCCTTCTCCTTCCAGTCAATTATTTATACAATATATTGTACATTATAGACAAAAACAAGCTAAATATAATGTTTCAGGCCTCTTTAACCGTGCAGAACGCACTTGTGGAAAAGATGCTAAAGACTACTTGAAAGAATGTTGAAAACAGGAGGGTTTTACACACTATCACGCCGGCTTTCCATGACTGTTGACAAAGGCATGGTGAAAAGTGGCCGGATTTGTTAACACTTGTTGAAAATAAGAGGGCGCTAAGAAACTGAACAGTAACATATTACTCACTTTTCAACACTTTCAACAGCACTACTACTACTACTACAAAAATATAATATAATTTTCTTTTTTTTCAATAATAATAATGCTGTCATTGGTGGATACTTTTGAATATTTTATCGAAAATTTTTTATATAAAATATCGGCGGGTGCGAAATTTAATATTTTATCTATACTTTTTACCAGGAACACTGTGTCTTATCATGGAAGGAGAGACACCATGAAACGGATTGCCTGTTTTGCAGGAACATTGTTATCTCTGTATTTCACAACGGCAACTGTCTCAGCGGAAAATTTCGATATCAATGCAGGATTCACAATCGGCGTACAACAGGGAGATTATGCCGATATTGTCGATCGAAACGCTTTCGGCCTTTCTGTTGATGCGGTCTACACACCAGAATCATTTCCTGTCGGGTTCGGTCTCGACATTTCATTCATGAATTACGGCAGCGAGGAACGCAGAGAGAATTTCAGTTCTACAATTCCCGATGTGAGAGTCGATGTCGAAAACACAAACAATATGGCGACCATGTGTTTCCTGGTAAGATACCGTCCCATCGATAAGGGAGCGGTGTCGCCGTACCTCGATGGGCTGTTCGGCTTCA
This sequence comes from Candidatus Latescibacterota bacterium, assembly GCA_963668435.2. Taxonomy (GTDB): domain Bacteria; phylum Latescibacterota; class Latescibacteria; order Latescibacterales; family Latescibacteraceae. Next base: position 372,304 of record CAXXSC010000006.1, on the reverse strand, counting down.
GGTATCTTTACACTGACACAGAGATAACGAGCGATTACGAGGTCATTGCAAGCGATACGAATTTCGATGATTTTGCTGGCACATACGGTTTCGGCGGCGGAGTCGGCATAAAACTGCATACCTTTGATACACCAATGGACGATGGCAAGCTTGTCACGCTTTATCTCGATCTGAAAGTCCGTTACATGAAAGGCGGCGAGGCGGAATATCTCAAGGAGGGATCGATCATCAGGGATGGTAGTTCCGTCAGTTACGAATCATATAAGTCCTATACCGACATGATGGTCTATGTTATCGGCCTTGGTGTAAGGTTCTGATAAAGAAAAGTTGAAATGCTAAAGAACTGACAGCAGACGAAAAAGAATGCAAAAAAAGGCATGCCCCCATGACATGCCTTTTTTGTGTCTTGACCGGAAGAAGTCAGGAAGTTTTCGCTTTATCAACAAGTGTTTCTATGTGTTTCGAAAGGACAGGATCGTTGAGATACTTGTTCTCAACGGTTCTGAGCGAGTGAATGACTGTCGAGTGGTCACGTCCGCCGAAATGAAGACCGATGGTCTTGAGCGATGAGTCGGTAAGACGTTTGCAGAGATGCATCGCAATGTGACGGGCGACAGCAACCTCTTTACGGCGGGAATTGCTCATGATCATGTCGGGAGAAAGAGAGAAGTACTCGGAGACAGTTTTCTGAACGAACTCAATGGTAATGATGCTCGGTTTCTTCGTAAAGGTATCGCCAAGGACCTGGCCGGCCATTTCAAGTGATATATCCTCACCGCGGAGGGAAGAGTATGCGAGAAGGCGTATGAGTGCACCCTCGAGCTCGCGGATGTTCGACTTGATATTCTCGGCGATATAAGAAAAGATGCGGTTATCGATAACGACACCGTCCGCCTCGGCTTTTTTCTTGAGGATCGCCATTCTTGTTTCGAAATCAGGCGGCTGTATGTCAGTGACAAGTCCCCACTGGAAACGGTTGATCAAACGGTCGGCAAGACCCTTAAGCTGTGACGGGGGACGGTCCATCGTGAGAACGATTTGTTTTCCGCTCTGATGGAGAGCATTGAAAATATGGAAAAACTCCTCCTGTGTACGTTCCTTGTTATTAAAAAACTGGATATCGTCAACAAGAAGAAGATCGGCGCTTCGGTAATAGTGAGAATACTGTGTGGTGAGATTGTTCTGGATGGACATAATGAAATCCATCGTGAACTTTTCACTCGATACGTAGATAAGACGGTAGGGATCGCCGTTGCTCTTTGCACTTGCGAGACAGTGATTGGCGATAGCCTGGAGAATATGGGTTTTGCCGAGACCGACACCGCCGTAAATAACCAAAGGATTAAAAGCGGTAGTGCCGGGTGATTCGGCAACAGCTTTCGCGGCGGCGTGAGCGAACTGATTTGAATTGCCGATGACGAAAGAGTCGAAATTGAAACGCTGATTTATAATATGCTCTTCAAAAAAGAATTTGCTGGATTCATTTAAAATTTCAGGAACGGAATTGTTGATTTCACGAATAGGAGGGGTATCTATCTCCGGGGAAGGAACCTGCTCATTGACAAGGAATTGAATGTTGATATCATTATCGACAAGTTTCATCGCGGCAGATTTGATAATCGGCATGTAATGTTCTTCGAGCCAGCTCGAATGATAGCTCTGTGGAACAGATATTACAAGACGCTCATCTGAAAGCTCAACAAGGCCGAGAGGCTTGAACCAGGTGTTGAAACTCTGGTCATTGACGCGTTCTTCTATTGATTTGAGAAAACGATCCCAAAAAATATGAGTTTCTAAAGATGAAGTATTATCCATTATATAACGGTTATCTCAGGGTTTGAAGGTTTTTTAACGCTTTGACTATGATTAATATAATAAAAGAAACAAGAAATACACCCGAGAGGAATGTCTAATGTAACTATAAAATACATATCATGCAACTGTCAAGACAAAAAAGGGGTAAAAATAAGGAAATGTTGAGACAAGTGTAATATTTTTGACACAATGTACTACAGTTTATTTAAAGAACAATATAGAAACTATGGAAAAATATCTCATAATTCCAGTGGAAATTGAAGGTTATGATATATGAAAAATTATTGTTTATAATGTTGAAAATATGTGGAAAACACAAAAAGATAAAAAAAAATAAGTTAAAAAGCGTCTGTTGTCGTTTATGTGGAAAACTAATGAAAAAGATCAAAAACAGAAAGAAATATCTTAAGTAAAAACTGAGAAAAAAATATTGCTTTTGTTAATAGAATATTGTATCTTAGGATTCTCTTGACAATGGCACCCTAGCTCAGTTGGTAGAGCAGTGGACTGAAAATCCATGTGTCCCCAGTTCAATTCTGGGGGGTGCCACCATTTTTTTGTTAAAGAAGACATATCGAACCGGTATTTTTATTGACACGGGCTTTTTAACGATGTTAGTTTCTATTACCGGTAAGAGAAAAGACTGCACAATTATAGGTGCGCCCATAGCTCAACTGGTAGAGCAGCAGACTCTTAATCTGTTGGTTCGGGGTTCGATTCCCTGTGGGCGTACCATTTTTTTATACAAATCAAACACCTCGGAAAGATATCCGGGGCCTTAAATTCTGCAAGGAGGCATAATGGCGGATTTTCAGGCTATTGCGGACAATCTGATTAAGGGACAGGCTCCGAAGGTCAAGGAGCTGGTACAAGAGGCAATATCAGAAGGAGCGGCAGCAGAAGAGATTCTTACAAAGGGATTGATTGCTGGAATGTCGATAGTTGGTGAGAAATTCAAGAAAAATGAAGTATATGTACCTGAAGTTCTCATTGCAGCAAGGGCCATGCATGCAGGAATGGATGAGCTGAAACCACTCCTCGCTGAGTCTGGTATTGAACCGAAAGGTGTTTTTGCAGTAGGGACAGTAAAGGGAGACCTTCATGATATTGGTAAAAACCTTGTCATGATGATGATGGAAGGCGCTGGATACAAGGTAGTTGATCTTGGTGTCGATGTCGCTCCGGAAAAATTTGTCGAGGCAGTAAACCAGGGAGCAGAGCTAATTGGCATGAGTGCGCTTCTTACAACAACGATGCCATCGATGAAAGCTACAATAGATGCTATTGAGGCAGCTGGTATTCGTGAAAATGTTAAAATCATGGTAGGCGGAGCACCGCTCACACAGGCATTTGCTGATGAAATTGGTGCGGATGGATATTCGCCTGATGCAGCCTCTGCAGTAGATACAGCAGACAGACTGATTGCATAGAATAAGATAGAAATGTTGAAGAAAAGGCGGTCTTTATGACCGCCTTTCTTATTTTATAAGCTGAAAGTGGAAACAAAGCATATAAAGTAGTATATTTACATAGAAGTTTAACATATATCGTGGAGGAAAAAAGTGAAAGCGAAAACAGCATGCATACCATGCATAATGAAACAGGCATATAACACCTCGAAACAGACAACAGATAAAGAAGAAGTAATACGACAAATCCTGAATGAATGCGCAAAATATGTAACAACAATAGATTTGGATAAAACACCGGCAGACCTTTCTAATTTTGTCTATAAAACAGCAAGAGAACTGTCGGGAGATGAGGATCCATACAAAGAGGCGAAAAAGTATTTCAATACAATATGCCTGGAAAAGCTTCCGGAACTAAAAAATGTTGTTGAAGAATCGGAAGAGCCGATGAAAACGGCCATTAATTTCGCGATAATGGGAAATGTGATCGATATGGGAATAGATTACAAATTCGATCTCGATGAAGAAATACAAAAACTATCGGAAAAGAAGTTCATGGTAGATGATTATGAGGCATTTAAAGAATCACTGGCAGGCGGTAAAAAGAAAATCCTCTATCTTGGTGATAATGCAGGTGAAATAGTATTCGACCTTCTTCTGGTAGATATTCTCAGAAAAGACCATGAAGTTACCTATGTTGTTAAAAGAGGCCCGATAATTAACGATTCGACAATGGATGACGCAAAGTTTGTAGGAATGACGAACCGTGTAAAGGTTATAGATACGGGGTCGAACGGAATCGGCGTAAAATGGGACGAAGTGTCTGATGAGTTTATGAAATACTATAACGATGCTGATTTTGTAATATCAAAAGGGCAAGGAAATTTCGAGACGAACAATGACAGGGAAAAGACAACATTTTTCCTTCTCAGGGCAAAATGCGATACAGTGGCTGAAATGAATGGTGTTTCTTTCGGCGATATCATTTTCAAGAAAGGCCCTGTTTTATAAAGAAAATGAATTACAAAAGAGCAAGCTTTGAGGAAGTATTTTGATAAAATAAAGATAAAAGACGGTCGAAATGGCCGTCTTTTTTATGGCTTACTCGACAGGCGCGGAACAATCAGAAGTAATGTCACGATAAAGAGAGAAATCAGGGCGTGAAGGTCTGGCTACCTCACGATAGAGGATACGAACGGTAACCTGAAGCAGGCTGGCAATAGGAACAGCGACAAGCATACCGATAATACCACCATAGCGTGAACCGCCAAGAACGAGAAAGATAACCATAAGAGGATGAATATTAGCGGCCTTAGCATAAATAATAGGCTGGATAAAAACATTTTCGATGAGGTTGGCAGCGACAAAAATAAGAATGACATAAAGATACATTGAATTAGGCGCGCCTGTCATCAATGCAACAATAAATCCGGAAAAAGTGCCGACAACAGGCCCGGCATAGGGTATAAGGTTGGCGACACCGGAAAAAATCCCGACAATAATCGGAAAGTCAAGCCCAATAAAATACAAAAGAACGGAAATGATGAAAGACATCAATGTAACGGTAATCAGCATACCGCCGAGAAGAAGCCCGAATTGACGGTTAAGGCTGTGCATAAGGTTGAGAGATGTTTCGAAATACATGTTCGGGACATTATCAATGAAAGCTTTCTTTATCTTGTATTCATCGAGAAGGAAAAAGAAGGTGGCAAAAGGAATAATAAAAAGATACAGAAAAAAGGGAAGATAACTCAGTACAAGACCAGGCAGTTTTTTTAGAACGTCGATGAAATAGCCGGATATGTATTTTTTGATAAAACTGTCTGTTTCGCCATCGGGCGCATCTGAAGGAAAAAATGATGAAATGCCCTCTGGAAGGGAATTTTCCAATACGGCGATCTTGTCCTCAAGTTCCTGACTGTAAACGGGGATATTGTCCTGGATATCATGAAATTCACTGATAATAGCCGGAATGAATAATTTGAAGAACACGGCGGCGATAAGGAAAGCTGACAAGAAAACAACAGTGACGCTCAAACGGTGTTTCATACCGCGCCTGCTGAAAAAATTAACAAACGGTTTAAGCGCAAAATGAAAAATGTAGCCGACAAGAAAAGGCATGATGATAGCGCGAAGTTCAAGTACGGCAAAGAGTATAATGCCAACGACTATGAGGGATATAGCGAAACGTATGAACGGTTTTTTAAGCATGGCAGTCTCAAAAAGAATCGGATGTGGTGAGGCGCAGCTTTTCTGCAACAATCTGAGAAAGACGGTATATTATCTTTATACCGAGTTTTGGATCGGAATCCATGAGACCGAGAAGATCAGGCCTGAAAAGACCGTAAAGAAAAGATTTCTGTGTTGCAACAACGGTGGCGCTGCGTGAAGAATCATTGAGAAGGGCGATCTCACCAAAAAAATCACCGGATTTGACACTGGTTATTTTTTGTTTGGTCATATCATCGTTCTCGGAAAATATGTCGGCAAAACCACTTCTGACAATATACATACCGACACCCGGGTCGCCGACCCTGAAAACTATCTCGCCCTCTTCATATGTCCGCAAATGCAGGAGCTTATTGATTTTCTGCAATTGTTTGCTGGACAGAGTATCGAAAATAGGAACAGAAGAGAGGAACTTAAGTTCGGTATTTTCGTCAGAAGAGATAAGGGAAAACGGATTTCCCCAGAGAAATTTGGCATTCATACGCATAACCCCTTTTTCTATACAGCAAATTAAATAATAGTGACAATGAAATCAATTGTTAAATGTAATAAAAAAAAGTACTTCAATATGGTCAATTTTTGCGTATAGTATAATTAAACCTGTTCAGTTATGCCTGTTCTTAAAATTTGGCAAATATTTGAAAATAAATATTTTCTGAAATACTGCCGATAAATAGAAGAGGACATGGTGTGAAAGGAGTTGTTATGGCTCAGCTGGATTATATTACGGACGAAGATAAGATAGACAGCATTCTAAAGCAAAAACAAGCTGTTATATTAAAGCATAGCACACGATGTCCAATATCTGCGTCAGCAAAAATAAAGTTCGACCGTTTTGCTGAAAAGCATGAGAATGATATCACAGGACTGTATATTGTTGATGTTATCATGAAACGTGAGTTGTCGCTTGTTATAGCTGAAAAGACAGGAATTCCACATATGTCACCACAGGTGATAGTCCTGAAAGACGGCAAAGTTGTCTATACGACCTCACACTGGGATATAAATGAAGAATCTATTGAACAAGCTCTTGGAGCTTAAAAACAGGCTTTTTGAAAAACTGCCGCCGATCGAACTTGGATTCAGGCAAATACTCCTGATTCTCCTTCTTGCGCAGACCGTAACAGGGATATTTCTTTTTGCTGCCGGTACGCTTTATACGGAAATCGATACCAGGAAAGCAGAGGAAATGCTCGCTTTCATCCAAACGGCGAATCCGGAATATCACCAACAGATAATAGAAGGTGAAGACAGCTCATACCGTAAAGAATTTTACTCGCATTACAAACGGCACGGCCACAGGGGAATGCTCATTGTCAGCGGTTTCTTCATGTTCATCTCAATGAATCTCGCAATTGCTTTGGTGTATGTCAATTTTATGGGTGGAAAAAAAGAGGAGCCGGAAGAAGTTGAGGGGGAGGAAACCGAGGGTGAAGAAGGAGAAGAGGAGGGTGAAGACGATGACAGTGAATCATTCTAAGAATAATAATAACAGGCGATTATATTCTATTATTGATTAATTCTTCGCAGTCTCTCCACACGTTGTCCGCAATTTCCGCAATACTTTTAGAGCCATCCAGAAGAATAAACCTATCTGAATAGCGTTCAGAAAGATCGAGAAAACCATCCCTGACAGCTTTCATGAATGACAGACCCTCAGCTTCCAGACGGTCCGGAGTGCCGCTGAGACGTGACATGGCGACAGACGGGTCGCAGTCAACAAAATATGTTCGTTGAGGCACAATCCCGTCAGTGGCGAAAAGGTTAAAGCTCATGGTTTCCTCTATACCCAGTCTGCGGGCATGTCCCTGGTATGCACAGGTTGAGTCGAAGAAACGGTCGAGGATAACGATATCGCCGCGATCGAGAAGAGGCCTGATGATCTCGTCAATTATCTGGGCACGTGCGGCAAGATACAGGAATAGTTCGGCGCGTGATGACATTGTATCGTTTTCCCTGTCGAGGAGAATGGCGCGTATTTTCTCACCGATAGAAGTGCCGCCCGGCTCACGGAGAAGATGAACGGTATTTTCCTCAGACTCAAGATGATCGGCAAGTAGTTTCGCCTGAGTGCTTTTCCCGGAACCATCGATACCCTCAAATGTAATTAGACAGCCATTCACGCCTCGTATTTTCCTTTCTTCGAAGCCTTTGTTTTACCAACACCTCGTACAACGACAACATATTCACCACGTGGTTTCTTTCCGGAAATCTGATTGAGCACTTCAGTGGCACTGCCGCGGACAGTTTCTTCGTGCAGCTTGGTCAACTCACGTGAGACAGAAAGTTCCCTGTCTTCGAAAATATCGCGAATTGATTCGACAAGCGAAAGAATTTTGTGAGGCGATTCATAGAAAACGATGGTTCTGATTTCTGTTGAAAGCTCTTCGAGACGTTTGATACGCTTGGCCCCTTTTGGCGGAAGAAAACCCTCGAAAACAAAACGGTCAAGAGGAAGGCCAGAAACAACGATAGCGGCAAGAAGCGCAGAAGGGCCTGGAACAGGCTGAACGGTGAAACCACGGTCTGTAGCCTCTTTTACGAAACGGTAGGCGGGATCACTGACTCCAGGCGTACCGGCATCGGAAATGAGAGCAATATCGGAACCATGCTCGAGAAGATCGGTCAGGTAGGCCGATTTTGAGGCGGCATTAAAATCATGATAAGAGATAAGACGCTGTTTTATAGCAAGATGAGAAAGAAAACGGCCGCTGTGACGGGTGTCCTCACAGGCGATAGCATCAACCGAACGGAGACAATCAAGTGCTCGCTCGGAAATATCGCCCATATTACCGATAGGTGTTGAAACGATATAAAGTGTTCCTTTTTCTGTGTGGCTCATAATTACTCCAAAACCATGGGAAATATGAGATGAATATTAACAAAAACTGAACATATTGTTTGTAACTAACCGCATTGTAATGAAATAAGTAAAAATCCACAAGAGAATGTGGAAAATGTTGAAAACTATTACGACAATAATTATCAAAAACCCCTTAAAAGCCCTAAAAAAGGGCATCTTTGCGATGTTGATAACATGTTTAAAAATGTTTATAACTAGTTATGATGTTATGTAATGTGTTGTGGTGCAACAAGATAAGCTTGTGTCGATAATTAAGGATGGTTGTTGATAACTTTGTGGTTTCTGATAAGGATTATATTGCCCTGTCTAACAGATAGAAAGTTTGCAGGAACCGTTGAAGAAATGTTGAAAAGTCGGTATTTTGTGCTTGATGTGAGCTCAGAAAGCTCCTTTTTGATGGAATCTCCTTTAATTGCAATGAGTGTTCCGTTAGCGCGGATAAAACGTTTTGTCAACTCCAGATATTTGTCAAGTTTGACAGTGGCCCGGCTTATAACCGCATCAAAACGTTTATTGTAATTACGTGGGAGGTCCTCGACTCTTGTGCGGACAACCTCGATCCCAAGCCCTGGAATTTGAGAAGCGCATTCTTCAAGAAAACGGCATCGTTTCAAACGTGATTCGATAAGACAGACTTTAAGGTGTGGGAACGCCGCGGAAAGAGGTATTCCGGGCAGGCCGGCACCACTTCCAAAATCCATGAGTGTTTCGACAGAAGAGTAATTGAAAACGCTGGCTGTTTTAAGGGAGTCAAGAATGTGGTATTCGGCGAAACGTTCAATATCACGCCCAGAAACAAGATTCATGCGCTCATTCCAATCGAGGATAAGGTGGTAATAAGCCTCAATGTGGTCAAGGGAGTCGGGGGAAAGAGGACAGCCATAAATAATGGCACCTTCCTCAATAATAGATCTGAATGTTTTGTCAAGTGTCATGGCAGAAAAGGTGTTTTGTTTAAAGGATTTGAATGAACTCTACCCGACCCAAGGATCGGGGTATCACGTTGCCTCGTCTGTACTCGGCAATAATAAGGATGGTATTTGATCTGACTCATCCCCGACGCAAGCATCGGGGAATTCAAGATTAAACAGTTAGTAAGGATCTGAAAAAGAATCATAATATTGATGTTTCACGTGAAACAATCATATTGTATCTACACAAAACAGTTCCTTTAGTTGAAAAGTAAGACCGACACTTTTGTTTCTCAGGTTGAATGTTTCACGTGAAACACTATTTGCCGATACAAAAATTGCTGAAAATTGTGTCGAGAATATCAATATCAACTAAGCGTCCGATAATGGTCTCGATATGCGTCAGCGCCTCCTGGAGTTCATAAGAAGTGACTTCCTCGGAATGTGAGTTGATACTTTCAAGGGCTCGTCTGATATTGTCACGTGCCGCAATTAGTTCTCGTTGGTGACGTTCTATCATAACGATGGCGTCTGTGTGACTGGAGTCGAGAAATGTTTTTATTAGAGAAGAAAGGGCGTCAAGAAGATTTTCTATGCCCTCGCCGGTGACTGCGGAAACAGGAAATAAATTGTTGGGATGAGTGGTATCTTGTGTTAGGTCAGCTTTGCTGATAACATGAATGATGCTGTTGTGGTCGTCTAAATACGATATAGAGTGTTTGCGGTTATCATCAGACGCCACACAATGTATTACAATATCAGAGGAACCGATAAGCCGTCCGGACTCGGCAACTCCCTCGCGTTCTATTTCATCCTCTGTTTCGCGCATTCCGGCTGTGTCTATAAGGATGATAGATTGGCCGTCGAGCTCTATTTTCTCCTCGATCCAGTCGCGGGTAGTACCGGGAACAGGGGTAACAATTGCGCGTTTACGACCGAGTATGGCATTAAAAAGGCTTGATTTCCCGGCGTTGACAGAACCAGCAAGAACAACAGTGAATCCATCACGTATTTTTTTGCCGGAACGATAGCTCGCTATCATGTTATCGAGTGTGCTGAGAACGGGAGAAAGGGAGGCTTCTAATGTTTCACGTGAAACACCCTCTATTCCCTGTGTTGGGAAATTGATATTCATTTCGAGAAGGGCGATGCAGTTTTCAAGATCGTTGAGGATAGATTCTATTCTGCGTGAAAAGACACCGTCCATAAGGCGTTCGGCAAGCAAAAGGTGCTCGTGGCTGGCAGCATTTACAAGCTCCATTACAGATTCTGCCTGGACTAGATCGATACGGCCATTAAGAAAAGCTCTTCTTGTAAATTCACCTGGATCGGCGACACGTGCTCCATTCTCGATAAGAGCTGTAAGAATAGCGCTCGCAGCAGTGTTTCCGCCATGACACTGAATCTCAACAACATCCTCTCCGGTGTAAGAAGAAGGTGCTTTCATGTAGCAAAGAAGTGCCTCGTCAAGAGGACCATTCTGATCGTGGACATGACCGTAGATCATGGAACGAACATGTTCTGAGGGATCTTTTACGCTCTTGAATACAGCTTTGGCTATTGTGATGGATTCCGGCCCGGAAAGACGCACTACAGCTATACCTGCTCGACCTGAGGCTGTAGCGATAGCGGCGATGCTGTCGTGATCTTTCTCGAGCGGTTTCATTGGCTGACCGGCAGTATGTGTGGATTCCGTCGCGTTAGCTGCTGCGCTGGAGTTTCTGCTGGATCGATGTCATAATGTTAAACATGAACCAGTAAAGTGTCAGGCCTGCGCTAAAATTGGCGAAAAGTATCACCATCATCACCGGCATGATATACAGCATGGCTTTCTGGTTCGGGTCCTTCATGGTCTGTTTGGACTGGAAGAACATGGATATGCCAAATGCGATCGGCAGAATATAGAAGGGATCGGGACGGGAAAGGTCCTCGATCCAGTGTGGAATAAACATGGCCTGGCGGAGCTCAAAAGCACGTCCGACAACAGGATAAAGTGCAAAAAATACAGGCATTTGGAGAAGCATCGGAAAACAGCCGCTGAAAGGATTGACACCTTCGCGCTTGTAAAGCTCCATTGTTTCTTTCTGAAGCTGCTGGGGATTGTTCTGATACTTTTCCCTGAGCTCGTTGATCTGCGGCTGAAGGGAAGACATTTTACGCATGGAGTGATACATATTCTTCGTCAGCGGATACAGAACAACCTTGATCAAAAGAGAGAAGAGGATGATCACCAGTCCCCAGTTGGGGATGATCGTGCGCATCATCTTGATTATCTTGAGGAAGAGAATAGACAGCGGGCGGACAAAGCGGAATGACAGCTCCATCGCTTCGGTAAGGTCGCGGTTATAGCTTTTGAGGATGTCATAGGACATCGGGCCGACATATATATCCATATCGGTGACACCGTCGGAAAGATTTTTCTCGACCGCAAAATCGAACCACTTTTCTCCATCCTCGTAGCGGTAGGCGGAAATGGCGTTCCATCGACTGGTCTCTTCTGGTATCACTATGGAAATAAAGTACTTATTTCGAACAGCATACCACTGAAGGTCGCCGCTGAAATAATCTTCACCGTTGCCGGGTTTCTTAGCATCGATCTTCTGCGCATGATCCTCTTTCTGGAAGATACGCTTATTCTTGTTCTTTTCTTTTCCGTTAATAACAGTGGTGCGGGTGCCGTCGCCGAGATAGACCATTTTCTTATATACAAGGCGATCGTCACGCATCATCATGCTGAATGGCCAGATTCTCAGTGCTTTATACGGGACCTCTGTCTCGTTGACCGGGCCGTGCCAGGTAAAACGGACTTTCGGTTTCGACCAGGGGCCGTCGAGCGAGGTCGAGGCGTTGACCAGGAATCCGCTTTCGTTCAGCTTGAAATGATGGGTTATTTTCCTGCCGCCGGTGAGTTCGGCATTCAGTGTGGCCTCTCCGGCGGATTCTTTTTCTGTGGAAAAGATCAGGGATTTCATATCCAGTTCGATATCACCGTCGGTCACAGTTCCGTCATACCATGCCTGACCCTCTGTTACCATCTGCGCCGGGACATTTTCCTCGCTGCCTTCATAGTTTTTGAAAGAGACTTTGCAGATTGTGCCGCCGCGCGGGGAAATCACGATACTGACATCATCGTTTTCGAGTGTGATATCCGCCTGGCTCGCAGGAGCATTAAGCTGGCTAAGGGCTGTTTCTGCTGCTGTGGAAGGTTGCTTTTCTGTTTCGGAAAGCTCTGCGGGAGCCTGTGATTCCGGCTTCGGTTTTGATGAGATGCTTTCGCTGGGAGCTTTCGGTGCCTGGGATTCAGCGCCAGCTGTTTCTGTTACCTGTTCTGTTACTGGTACAGAATTGCCGAATCGTTTCTGGTACTGTGGTGAGGAATACACGATGATAACGAGTATCGAGAGCAGGATTGCGAATATGAAATTTCTGTCCATGGTCCCCTACGGGTAGTCTGTGCCGCCTTGGTTGAATGGATTGCAGCGAATAATCCGCCACACGCTTTTCAATGTTCCCTTGAGCGGGCCGTCCTTTTTGATTGCGAGGATAGCATATTCAGAGCAGGTGGGATAAAACCTGCATTGTCCGCCCAGATATGGAGAAAAGACCTTTTGATAAACTCGTATTGCGCGTATCAAAAGGTCTTCTGTCAGTCGTTTCGTTGCCAGTCCCTCACTGTTCGGTATGAGACGGTTATGAAACATGAATCATTGATGGATAATACGTTTCATTTGCCGGTGTTCCGTATTGCCAACTCATGACTTGTGATTTATTGAAGAACAAAGATCATGAGTCTTTGGCAATTTTCTCGATTACTGCATCGAGATCACGGGCGATTCGTTGGCGATTAAGCTTGTCACAAGGCCCACGGAAATATACGAGGTACAGACCCTTTGGGCATTTTATCGCTTTGTGTCGGAACAGTTCGCGCATCACCCTTTTTACTCGGTGACGTTTCACTGCATTGCCCTGGCGTTTTGATACTACTATGGAGTATCTGAAAACGTCTTCGCAAACCAGGCGTTTCATAGCGAAAGATCCGGCCCGGTAATAGACTCCCTTGCGGGAAATCCTTTTTGCTTCAGGCGATGTGATACTCGAATGCATAGCCTGTCACCGGCGAAAAACGTTTAACGGTCTGAGGACGACAGGGATTTCCTGCCTTTTGCGCGCCTGCGTGCAAGAATCTTGCGGCCGTTCTTGGACGACATACGGTGTCTGAAACCGTGCTTGTTGACCTTTTTCCTGTTGGAAGGCTGAAATGTTCTTTTCATTGTCTCATCCTTTTATACAAGAATTGTTTATTGTTTATTCAATCAGAGAATATATAATATAATAAAAATACGCCATTAAAGTCAAGACTGCATTTTTTGATAGCCTTTGGCGGTTCAGAAACTGCATAATCAGGAAAGATTATATGTTCAAATGAAGATTTTGTTGTCGTCTTGCTTCTGATGCCGTATACCTGTTTCTATGCGTTTTTGCGAAAGATTTTAAAATTTAAATGTTTTTCAAAAACACTATTCGGTCTCGAAAAACCTCTCTTTCGAACCGCCTTCCTTGACTACATTAACAACTACTTTCTTGCGATAGCATCTCGGACAGGTGCCCTCATAGGCGTCGCCCCGCTTGTTTAGATAAAGCCGGGAGTAGACATTGCAGCATTTGAATATGATGCCTATGAATGGTTTTTTCATGGTCGATCCTGATAACATTTCGTATTTTCGTTCAGTGTTATTATAATACAATATTAAGTAGACTGTTACAAAGAAGACTGCAGGGAGTGTTAAAAATATGGATAGTGTTATTGCTGGAATAATAGGAATTGTCATCGGAGCGGCGGCTGGTTTTTTTGGAGCGATGTATCTGAACAGGGAAAAAGAAAAAACAGCACAGGAGCTTGCCGAGGAACTTTATCGGAAAAATGAATCATTTCGTAAAGATGACCGTGACAACGTTCTCACCCAGATGAAAGCGAGTTTCGGCGACCTTTCCCTCGATGCCCTTAAAAAAATTCCATGATCTTGCCCGGGAACAGCTTTCCTCCGAGCGGGAAAAGCAGTCGAAAGATCTCGACAGCAAAAAAGGACTTATCGATCAGCAGCTCGAGCGTATGAACAAGGACCTCGATAAAGTGCAGCAGCTCATGCAGGTGCTCGAGAAAGACCGCGAAAAGAAATTCGGCGAGCTGTCCAGGCAGCTTGAGGAAACTGGAAAACGCACCGGCGACCTCATTGACACCACCAATTCACTCCGCGAGGCTCTTGCCAGCACTCAGACTCGCGGTCAGTGGGGGGAACGTATGGCCGAGGATGTTCTTCAGGTGGCCGGATTTGTCGAGAATATCAACTATGTGAAACAGAAAAGCATCGAGGGTGACGGCGGTAAACCGGATTTCACATTTTTTTTGCCGAAAGAACGTGTCCTTAATATGGATGTCAAGTTCCCATTTAACAATTACATACGTTATCTTGAAAGCGATTCCGACAGCGACCGTGACCAATATCTATCGCAGTTTCTCAAAGATGTCCGTCAGCGTGTGAAAGAGCTTTCTTCCCGTAATTACATCAATCCGGAACAGAACACGGTTGACTATGTTCTTCTCTTCATTCCCAACGAGCACCTTTTTTCGTTCATCCACGAGAAAGACAGCGCTTTTGTTGATGACAGTCTCAGCCAGCATGTCATTGTCTGTTCGCCCATGACACTGTTTTCCGTGCTCGCAGTCATAAGGGCCTCGGTGGAGAATTTTGCGCTCGAGCAGACCTCGAACCGTATCCTTGGCCTTCTTGCCTCGTTCAAGAAACAGTGGAAGCAGTACGCGGAAAAAATGGACAAGCTCGGCCGCAGCATCGACACGGCGAAGAAAGATTATGATAATCTTGTCACTACCCGTCGCCGCCAGCTCGAAAAGCCGCTTAATGAGCTCGACGAAATTCGCAGCAGCCGCGGCCTGCTTCCCGATAATCCCAACGATGGTGACAATAACGACGGCGATTGATCCACATGGAACTTTCTCGTGAAACATGAGTACTGTCTTATTAAGATGGTATTCCTTCTTTATGAGTTTAAACGTCGTCAATAATTTTCTGTTATGGCAGTTGCACTCTCGGATGAATAATCAGCTCAAATATGACATACAAAGGCATTGACTCATTTCGTTAACCTGCATATATTTTTAGCATTCGGACTTTCCTCCCATTAGGAGACTTACAATGAAGCTTTTTCTCGATTCCGCGATCCTCAAAGATATCAGGGACGCTATGTCCTGGGGTATTGTGGATGGAGTGACTACGAATCCTTCGCTTATAAAGAAAGCAGCGGCCGACCTTGCCGCGAGTGCGGATGGCGAAGAGCTCAATATGGAATCTTATATCAAGCAGGTTCTCGCCGCTGCAGGCAGGATGTGCCCCGTTTCTCTTGAGGTTGCGGGCCGAAGTGCCGACGAGATGATCGAGCAGGGAAAAATTCTCTACGAGCGTTTCGATCCCGTAGCGAGCAATGTTGTCATAAAGGTGCCTGTTTCGACTGTTAATTCCGACGGTGATGGTGATCCGTTCGATGGAATTGTCGCCATCGAGGAGCTGTCAGACGAAAAAATTCCGGTCAATGCCACGCTTGTTTTCACACCGGAACAGGCGCTTCTTGCCGCAAAAGCCGGTGCAGAATATGTCAGCCCTTTTGTGGGACGGGTCGATGACCGTATAAGAAAAACGGCCGGTATGGATTTCGAGAAAAGCGATTATTTCCCGGCGAGCGGTATTGTCCAGGATGAGAGCCACGAGATGATCACCGATAACGGGCTTATAAGCGGGATAGAACTTGTCGCCCGAACGGTCGACATTTTCCACCAGTACGAGCTGGAATGCGAGGTCATCGCCGCCAGTGTCAGGAATTCCCGCCAGATAAGGGAGCTCGCCAGTGTCGGTTCTGACATCGCGACCGTTCCGTTTTCCGTGCTCAGGGACATGATCAACCATCCCGGCACACGTTCTGGTGTCGACGCTTTCAGTTCCGACCTTGTCGATGACTATCTCGCTCTGTTCAATGTTGAGGAGTCCGGGGAGTAGGACGGAAAATATTGATTCGACAGATATATCGGGCGTTCATTGCGGACGCCCGTTTTTTTATGGAATGCTTGTTTTCTATCATTTCTCCTGAATTCTGTCACCTGGCTTTTAATCAGCGTTTTACCCATTTAACCGCATCTGCTATGACTATTTCGCCGCGTGAGCGGTTCGACATGGTAAGTTCTGCTTTGCCCGCGTTGAATTCCCAGGTGCCGAGCCGTTTCCAACCACCATCCTCGTCTTTCAGTTTCAGCTGAATATGCTCACTGCCCTGTGCGTGCTTCATTGTAAAATTGAAATCATCGAAAATTATCAGCCGCCATGCTTTCGGGTGTTTTCTGAGAAAATTGAGTTGATTGCTGAAATTTGGGAAATAATAATAGACATCATATCGGCCGTTTTCTGGTATCTCGGCTGTCCATGTGACATATTGCGCGCCTTTTCCTGCACGGATCATACAGCCTGTTCGGTCTGGACCGCTGCCGTGGAAATGAAAATCGAAGTAGGTATTCCACTGTTTCGGTGGATGAAGGAAATCGAGTGTATTATCAGTTTCGACTGACAGATTTTTCTGGGGCAGGAACCTTCCCAGAAGACTTGCGTTTCTGAACGGTGCGATTCGAAATTCTGTATCGCTGTTGTCGACCAGGATAGTTCCTTCCGGCGGTTTTTCTTCAGGAGTCGGGAAACTCCGCTCGCCTTCGAACGAGGTCCACGTTTTCTCTTTTACGATAGGTGGGAAATGTTCCACTAAGCGGCCCGGAATGTTTGCGGATAACATGGTTGAGAAGAAGACAGCGTCGTGGGGCTGTTCGTCGAATACCCAGCCGATTTCTTTCGACATGCCCGGTTCAAGCCGTATATAACGCATCATCACATCGTCTTGCGTGTTTTTACCCAATGGGTGAAGCGATACCTTGAAAACACCGCCGGTTTCACCTGCATTGTCAATTGTGAGCAGAAGCTGATAGCGCGTTTTTCCGCTTTCTGTAAATTCATGGCAGCTGAGATTTTTTATCATGTAAGCCGGGAGGCCTTTTTCATGGAACATGTCATGAAGAGTTTCCTTGATATCTATGCCGAAACGTTCGTTAAACGCCGTAATGAACGATGTATCATCGATTGTCATGAAACGGTGCTCCCGGTAGAAATCGGCAATGAAACGGTCGAGTTTTTCCTGTCCGATCAATGTTGCGAGGATAAGAATAAACTGTTCCGACTTTCCCAGTAGAATATCATACATGTTTGAAGAGAATGCGGGATCGTTTGCCCGTTCCGCCACACTGTTGCCCTTGAGCGCCCTTCTGGCGATATCATAAGAAGTGTCGAACATGATATCTCCTTTCAGGGTGGACATACCGCCGCGCCTGTGCTCGAGTTTCGATAGGTGGTACAGCTCAAGAATTTTGCCAATGTCGACACCGTTAGTGTTCTTAAAGCTGCAAATCTGGGAGTTGTACATAGGAAGAACATTGAAATCCGGATTGAAAATATCCAGGGGTGCTATCATGACAGGAAAACGTTTTCCGGCAGTTGTTTTCAGAAAATAACGTCTTCGTTGACGGTTAAAATCCATCTTGTCGAGGAAATTCAGTTTCAAAACGGTTCGAAAAACTTTTTCCTCTATTTCAGCTGGACTCATGGCCTCGTTTCGATAAATTCTTGCGATTCTTTTCTTTGAGCGCGACAGGTTGAAATAGTTCAGGAGGATGCCTTTTTCGGGAAGCAGGAGCATTTCCGGCTGTACGGACTCATTTGCCAATGTCCAATCACGTTCAAAGGTTAAAAACTGTATCGGTGTTTCGATCAGATAAAAACGGCTGTATGGATAGTCGAGCCCTGTCTGAAATTCGAAACGTTGCTTCAGATCGCTGATAATGGAGGGCAATTTGCCGCCAAGCTCGCTGAAATGATGTGAAAAGAAATCACGCCCCCGTTGAAAATAGACGGCATACTCGATGCCCTCGAGTGTAACCGCCTTCTTTTCGTAATCACCCGCCACCAGAGATATATGTGAAAGCGGATATTCCGGTGTAAAACGGAAATGACCGTCACTGCCGACCGTAACAGCGCCCTGTGAGATCGCGGTCAGCCCCGGCCGTGTCGTAAAATCCAGGGAAAACCGGGCAAAATCTTTACCACTTGCTGGATGTTCCGGGCTTGAGGGGACACCAGCTATGGGATACCAAAGCGCCTCACGTGTCAGGAGAAGATATTCGGGCGTAATAAACGCGTATCGTTTATCAATCCCTATCATTATGGCGGTCCGGGGTAAAACGCGAATGTTTTCGTCGATGTCAATGTAGCAGGCCTCTTCATTGATAAAGCCGTGGTACGTGATGACAAGCGAATCTGTTCGGCCTGTCTCAAGGGCCTTTGGCAATACTGTCTCGATGACACCATAATCGCGCGTGTGTGGTATTTCCCTGCCGTGATACTGTATCGAGGTCACTTTCAGGCCGGGATTGAGGCTGAAAATGAGCGTATCAACATCGGCTTCGCTGTCATTAATGAATGTCATGCCCGCGCTTGCTGAAATCTCTCTTTGCTCATGAGAGAGCCTAATGTCGCAGTTTGTGATATCGACAGGCGTTTTCTGTGCATGAGTACTGTATGAATCTCTCAGAGCCACCCGAAATAATCTTCCACCGATGAGACCTGTGTAATACGTGTGGCCGGAACACAGAGCGATCGTGAGAAACACGATAGCAAGCGAGGCGGCGGCGATGTTCTGCCGCGGTGACTGAAACAGGCGCCGACGGTGGTAGAGTGGAATACTGGCAAGGAAAAGCGAGGTCCCGAGACAGAGATAGAGCAGCCGTTGCCAGATCATTGGTGTGAGACGTCCGAATCCGACAAAATCCGAGTAAAGCATCGGCATGTTCGTTCCCATGAAATCGAGCAGGGAGTAGAAAATATAATCGAGCGATAGCGAGGTTGCGATGATATAGGCGGTGAGCAGCACAGTGACAAGTGGTCGATGACGCACTATGCTCATCAACAGATATGTCAGGCCGCTTATAAAGATCAGGCTTGGCAGCGGGATGAGCAGAAGATAGAAGGCATAACTTTTCAGCACAACCGGAACATCGAGGAAGATGCTGTTTGAAATAAATGTCACGGCGAGTATCAGGAAATTGACGATAGCATAAACAGCGAAAAGACCTGCGAGTTTACCAATAAGATACTCGAAATTGCTGAACGGCCGTATTGCGATGGATTCTGTAGAACCAGTCCCTTTTTCCCGGGAGAAAAAGCTGGAGCTTAAGTAAACTGCCGCGATTGCCTGTAAAAAATTCAGATAAAGGAAAGAAAAGCAGGGGATTGATGATGGAATGCCGTGTCTCACCCATTGAGTGTTGGTTATGCCGAGAAAATGGGTTAAAGCCATCAGTAACGCTGCGGCAATGAAAAATACTGGAAACATCTTGCTTCTTACAAGATTGAGAGCCTCGTAGCGCCCGATAGTCTTTATCCTGAACAGCATGCGGCCTCCCCAAGGATAATGTGCCATGAGATAATTGCTTATCGTTAATATGAGTGCGTTGATCAATATCCGCAAGAGAAAAATGACTAAGAGGATTTCATGAGATTATGCCGGGGAGTATCACTGTGATAAGGACATCACTGAAAACCGGCAAGTTTCTACTTTATTCAGAAAACAGCACACTTGCTTCCGAGGCAGTATTCAGCCTATATTGGCATAAGAAATATTCGGAATACCTTAGAATTCCTTTTGCGAGCTGCCATGAAAAAGTTACCGTCGAACACAGTCGTAAGTCTCCGCCATGAGGTGAAAAAGTCCGTTTTCATCGCCCATGCGATACCAGTCAGCGATGAAAAGGAGGCGCGTGCCATTGTAAAAGCCATGAAAAAAGCCGACCGTAAAGCCAACCATGTTGCATTTGGCTACCGTATCGGCGAAAATCCCGTACGCGAGGGTATGAGCGATGACGGCGAACCGCGCGGCACAGCGGGCCTTCCAATCCTCATGCTGCTCAGGCACAGCGAAACAAATGACCTTCTTGTGACAGTCACCCGCTACTGGGGCGGCACCAAGCTTGGTCCCGGCGGCCTGAAACGGGCATACAGCGCGGCGGCGAAATCGGCACTCGAAATAATACATGAAAAATCAAAGAAGTAAGATCATTGGCATTACATGAAAACAACATATCGAGTATGAGCGGAGGGATCATGAAAAAAACGGTTCTGTTTGTGATATTGCTCTGTATCCTTGGTTTTTCCTCGTTCAGTAAGGCTGCGCAGAAAGTCACGACAAGCTGGAGCGGCAGTGCTGAAAAGCTCTACGATCTGGGATTCATGCAGGGTCTCATGCGGATGGATGACGATGCGGTAGGCCTCTTCAATATGGAATGTCTCGAGAACGACGGTCCCGGCGCGGGCATGAGCGAAAAGGGAAGCAGTTCCGACATTGTCTGGGGTGAAAACCGTGCCCGAAAGCTGTTCATTCTCGATGATTCCCGAGCCGGGAGTGCCTATCTTGTGGCGTTTTTCTACCGTCAGGGCAAATATCCTCTTCGTTTCTCGGTCAACGGCGAGACTGCGCAGTTTGACAACTGGGACCAGAACGCATGTCCGGAGATGTACCGCTGGGCACAGTTTCCCGCTGAATGGCTGAAAAAAGGCAAAAACACGATCGACCTTTTCTGTCCCGAGGCGAAAAACGAACATGAGGGCTGGGAACTCTATATCGCCCGTGCCGACGAGTTCGAAAACGGTGGCGGCAGCCCGGCCGACGTTGGCAGGACCTCGTTCAAGTCAACAAACGGTGGTGAATCCTGGAAAGAAAGCCCGTTCAGTCCACTCGGCGATGTCCGCGCGGAATATACAATTCGTCTCAGTCTGGACCGTCATGTCAGGTCGGGATGGCTTGCAAGCCCGGTCATCGATCTCTGGCGCGGCGATTCCGGAGATGTCATCGTACCCCTCCGCGAGATACAGTCACTGAAACTGTCAGTGAAATCACGTCAGCCGCAGGACACTCACATCCGCTACTATTTCCGAAAAGGGACAGAGGCCGATCCGTTCGCAGAGTCATGGGAGCCCTACCGTCTTGTGGGCGAAGGGGACACGCTCGAATTCGAAACTGGCGGCGCGGATCTCAACCGCCGCTATGTCCAGTTCAAGGTGGAGTTGGTCACTGACAATCCGCTTGTGACACCCGCGGTGCTTTCGGCAGAGCTGAATGCCGAGCTTCTCGAACGTGTGCCGAAACCCGCGAACATTCAGGTTGTAGAATCCCGAAACGATGCCATCGCCTATTCATCCATCGATTGGGAATGGGAAAAATGGGATCGTCCCGAATTCGCTGTCCTCCGCGAGCGTGAGAACATGGACGAGGTCATCGCGGGTTCGCGCACCCAGTTCGATGCCCAGGTGAAAATCCTCGATTATGTGGCGAAACGTTGGAACTGGGCCCTCCCCCTACGGGATTTTCCGGCATGGGATGCGCTCAGTGTCCTTAACCGTGCGGATAATCTGGGCGCCGGCGGCAACTGCATTACGTTCAACAATACTATCGGCGGTATCTGCATGGCCTACGGCTGGCAGGCGCGGCTGGTCAACTGTGTCGGTCACGAAGTCGTCGAGGTATGGAACGACGAGTACGGCAAGTGGGTGATGCTGGATGGCGCTTTCGATCCCGATAACGAGAACACCTATCAGTACAGCCTTGCCACCGGCGAACCGCTCAACATGCTCGAACTTCACCGGAGCTATCTCGATTACTACTTCCCCGGCCGGGTGATGAACTGGATGAAAGATTACACACACTACCAGGAGCCTATCGAGGGCAAGCCCCTTCCGGTCGGCCGCGGCTCGCTCACCGCTGGTAAGCCCTCAAAACATACCGGGTTCATCTGCGCCGCGTTCATGCGTCTTGTCCCCCGGAACAACTGGTTCGAGAAACCCACACCGCGACCGCTCAACCACGGCACCACCTGGTGGCCCTGGAACGGCTATGTGAACTGGTACGACAGGCAGACACCGCCGAAACGCCAGTATTCATGGTACACGGACCGCCCGCGCGACATGTGGCCAGATCTCAATAAGGTGCATATCGATGCGGTCAGCGGATTCGGCAACGACCGCCTTTTCCTTCGTTTCGAGACATACACGCCGAATTTCAGCCATTTCGAGGCCGATGTGGATGGGACCGGCTGGAAAAAGGTCGGCGACCGCTGGACTTGGCTGCTTCAGTCCGGAAGGAACCGTCTCCGTGTCCGTGCGGTGAACAAGCTCGGCGCAAAAGGCAAGCCGTCGCTGATTTCGCTCAATCATGCCGATGCGCCTTTCGGGAAATAAAAGAAGAAGGATGACGCTACTGATAGACAGACCGGAACAGTCCTTCGGACTGCCCCGATTACTGTCACCGTGGAACCATCACTTTGGCCCCTCCGAAAGGGGGCAAGGCCTCTTTTAAGTCTGATGTGGATGTGCCGCTTGATCCGCTGTTGTCGCTTCGACGACAACGCTGGATTGCATAATCACTGTAACTGAAAAATGTATGTTTCTGAAAAATCCTAGCCTGTCTTTTACTGGACATTATTGGGGTGTGATTATAAATATCAATAGCTTCTTTTCTCTGTGGACTCTGTGGCTAATCACTATAAGAATGACTATTCACGGTTATATATTAACTCTGGAGCTGCCATGACAACGAGGATTACACTCGCTTTTCTCACATTCTGCCTTCTCACCGCAGGCTGCGGCTCCGATGGCGGAAAACAATCGTTCCATCCCTCGGAGCATAAGGCGGGAATTCAGATCGAGGATATTGCGCCGTCGAACCTTCGCGACGGTTACCGCCATTTCGACCGAGCAGCTGTTCTCGCCCGGATCGAGAGTGATGATCGCTATGCCCCACTGGTTGAAAAAGCGAAAAAACAGGTGGAAAAGCTTGTCGCCATGAGTGACGACGAGATTCGTGCGCTTATTCCGCCTGCGAACACGATCCGAGCGCTCATGGTCAACACGCACGGCTGTCCGATTCACGGCGGCGGCACTAGTGTTTATCAGCCGTTCGGCATCTCGGTTGATCTCGATTATCCGCTGGCCGTGAAATGCCCGATCGGCGGCGAGGTCTTCCCGAACGACGATTTTCCCGATGACGGTTCCGGCTGGGTCGACAACCGTCCTGGAAGTCCCACCGAGGGTGAAAAATACTATTTCGTGGGCTGGTTCAACCATTGGTTTCTCCGCATGACGCCGACCTGGCTGGAAACGATGGCCCGTCTGGAATTCATTACCGGTGATACGAAATACGGCGACAAGGCTGTTGTCCTGCTCGAGCGTTTCATGGATGTCTATCCCGATATCGACGGCAAGGACCTTACCTATGACGGTTCCGACTGGGGTGTGTATGTAAAGATGCTGCCGACCATGTGGGAGGGCGGCGCACTTCTGAACCTGATCGATGCGGTTGAGCTTCTTCTTCCCCGGCTCGATGATGATTTTCTCGGGCGTTTTCACGAAGCTGTATTCCGTCCCGCGTACGAGGCGTACAAAAAACAGCCCGCGCCCTCCAACTGGGGTAACGGCTGGAACGCGCCTTTCGCCCGTTTCGCGAAGATCACCGGCGAGAAAGAGTACCTCGACTACATGCTCTACGAGCACCCGGTGGCTGTCGTGCCCACACTCGATAACCAGTATTTCCGTGACGGTTTCCCCTATGAGGCGGGATTCGGCTACTGCACCCATTACATGTATGACGATCAGCATATCGCGGAGGCGCTGGGTGAACATGGCGGCTGGATCTGGGAGCATCCAAACTTGAAACAGTCCTTCGAGGGTTTCGCTGATATGATCATCCTCGACAAATACACGCATTTCTTCGGTGACGCCGGCGGCCTGAAGAACACCGGGCTGACCTTGAGAACCAGTATTCTCGAGGAGGCGTTTCTCAGATACAAATCTCCGATAATCGCCCGTAACCTCCTGCAGGCATATGATTTATATGGCACGGCCCGTGTGGTTTCACTAGATGATCTTTTCACTGATTACGAGCCACCCGCGATGGATGAAGTGAAAACCGCCGCGGCAAAAGCGCCAGCCCTGAAAAGCACCCTTGCGCCGGTGAAAGGATTCGCTGTCATGCGGACAGGCGAGGGCGGCGACCGTGCAGCGCTCTGGTTCGATTACGGTTACGCTCATGCCGCCCACAGCCACGCCGACCGTCTGAACATCAATCTTTTCGCCCTCGGACGTGAGTTTCTGCCCGAAATGGGCTATCCCGAATACATGGACTCGATCCAACCCACACCCGGCGGCTGGACTACGCATACGGTTTCCCACATTACGGTCGAGGTGAACGAAAAACGTCAGCTCGAGGGTGTTTTCGGCGACCTTCACGCTTTCGTGCATGCCGACGGTGTCAAGTATGTGGACGCCTCCTGTGAGGATGCCTATGTTCATGCCGATGTCGATCTCTACCGCAGGAGCCTGGCGCTCATTAATATTCCCGGCGGCGCGTATGCTGTCGATATTTTCCGTGTGCGCGGCGGCAAACAGCATGATTACCTGTTCCACGGTCCGCCCGTTGATATGGAGCTCGACAATGTCACTCTGTCCAAGCCCCGCAAAGGCACACTTGCCGGTGAAAATGTCGAATTCGGCTTGAAACCGGACAATGTCCTCCCCTATCACGTGGACAACAAGGGCTACCAGTACCTTTTTGATGTCTGCGAGGGAAATTTCGACGGCCCCTACCGCGCCTCATGGAAAATGGAGGATGGTGTCACACTCAGCGCCGATTTCCTGCCTGACAAGGATGAGTCATTTATCAAAACCACCGGCTACCCGCGGCCGTCGCAGAAAAATCTCCCACCGATGCCGTTCCTTGTCCGTCGAATCATACCGGAAAACAGCAGTGACCTGAGCGTGTTTGCCTCTGTGTTGAGCTACACGAAAGACAGCCCGATCGTAAACGCTGCGGAACGTATCAAGCTGTCTTCCGACAGCGACAGCGATGCCTGCATTGTCCGTGTAAGTCACAAGTATGGAGAGGATATCATACTGTCATGCCTGACGCCGTCTGGTTTTGTCAAGAGCGCCGACAATCGATTCGAACTTCACGGCCAGTTCGCTGTCTGCTCGATTCGCGAGGGTGCCCCGACGAAACTTTTCCTTGCCGGCGGAACCTCGTTCAGCGTCGATGGCGAAACGATCACACTTCCCACAGCAGAGGCAACTGCCACGGTTTTGGAGGTCAGCGACAACAGCCTTGTACTCGATCAGTCGCTTCCGGTCTGGGCAGAGGGCGAGATCATGAGGGCAAAACGCGGCGAGGTGCAAAGCTCCTATAAGATCGAAAGCATCGCGGGCAATACTGTCAATGTCACGCCCGGCACCTGGATCGGCAAGGGGCGCGCCGACCGTATAGACACATCCGCCGAAACGATTTATGACAGCCGCGACATTTTCCCGCTAGGCGAAAAACGCAATCGTCTCGCCGATATCAGCGGCATGGAGTATCCCGGCGGCAACCGTAACTACTACGCCGGGGCATGGCTCGTTTCCGAGGATGGCGCCGATGCCTGCCGTCTGAAATCCGGTGGATTCCCCGGTTTCGTGCTCGATTCTGGAGTCGATATGGAAGATGTGGCGAAAGCATTCCCGCCGAAAACACCATTTTTGCTTTACGATCTCGGGCCGGGTGACACTGTCAGGGTGCTCAGGTGGGGTGTGAAATAATAGCAAAGGCGCAAAGACGCGAAGAGAAGAGATAGATAATAGAACACGGATGACGCGGATGTAACGGATTATCACGGATAAAGATTAAATTAATCAAAAAGAAATCCCCTCTGTCTAAAAACAGAGGGGATTTCTTTTTAACTCTTCATAATTTAAAACCATAAATTATGGTTTTGTGGCCATTTTTTCATAACCCATTAATTCATATGGATTAATTGAATCAAATAGCCATTGTGGAATTTTTAAAGTCCCGTCTTTATATGCAATAAAAAGTTTTTCAATGTCTTCTTTTGAGTCTACATCTAATATACATTTCATGTCATTAAAATATTCTTCTGACTGAGCCCTAACAAATATTTCAAACGCACTTGAGTATCTTCCAGCAAAAATTAAAGTATCTGGAAACCATCGAGCAAGAAAAGAATTGACTCCATGTAATTTATCTAAGCAATCTCGAATATATAGTACAAAATCAGCCTGCATAATTTTTCTAGCAGTAGTTTTTGAAGATTCCGTTCTTTTATGGAAGAAATCAGCTTGCAGTGTTAGGCGATTCAACTTAAGTCTTTTATTTCTATAATCTAAAGAGCCAACGTAATTTCTAAATCTTGAAAAAGAGACCATATTGTCTGAAGAACTTCTTTTTTCAAGATAATATTCATGTCGCAATAGATGTGCTACTATTTCAAATCTTTCATATTCAATTAAACTAGAAATTAAAAATAAAAAAATCTCTTGAATAATAAATTTGAAATTATCTACATCCGCTTCATGATAACTTGTAATAGTTTCAGGAATTTCTGTGTATTTTAGCAGTTTTTCAAGAAACCTATGAAGCATTTTGTTTATATCGGAGCTTCTTCTATATTGCGCAAGCGCAAGGAATATATCATGAATTTCATTTCGATACGGGAGAAATTGCTCGATACTCTCAACTACTTGCTCATCGTATTCGCTTCCCTCAACAGAAATACGGAAATTTTCAAGATTTTCAGAAAAAGTTTCAAAATATTCATTTACAGCACCATCACAGTAATCTTTGTTATTCTTTATTGCATCAACAGCTCTTCTGTATATTGCTGTTGTAGATAAAGATATTGATGTTTCTTCTTCAATATAAGCTGGTTTTTTTCCTAAAGCTGGTTTCTGATGCAGTGGTTTGTCATATATCCATCGTAATAATTGTTCGAAACTTTCAGAGAAGTTATTTCTATCTGTAAAGTCTATGTTTATTCTTGATTTATAGTAAGTTGGAACGCAATATGTACCATCATCATGTTTTTCGACAACGATAGCAACAAATTTGTCTTGATCGCCCTTTTCATAAACCTCACTGGATATAATCTGAGTTTCTGTTCCAACACCACCCTTTCGCCCATCTGCCTTTTCCGAATATTCTTTATCACAAATCATTATAACTTTTTTTATGTCCGTATCATTTACCATTTTTTCCATAAATTCAATGGCATTATAACCTTCTTTTAGCTCCCATTTGTCTAAAATTACGTCAACGCCGTTCTCTCTAAGCATAGTTGATAAATTAATAACCCAAGCTTCATGCTCTGAAGATGTCCAACTATATGATACAAAGAGTTTTGGGTTGTTATTAGACATCTCTTCCTCCAAAATAATACTGAATAATTACTATCAGATAATTTATATAATAACATAATTTTATGTATGTCAAGGTATTATACTATTGTTATCTTAATTATGGTAAAAAAAATCCGGCATCGTTAGATGCCGGATATAAAAAGGGCCCGCTGGCCCTTTCCCGAAAGAGGTGCGGAGAAAACCGGGAAATGCCGGTTGTCTCCGCAATCATCAATCCTCTATCTCTTTTTTTCTTTTCCTCTATACAGTCCTGATCCGCCATTCCTCCATCCACTTGTATTTTTCTGGAAGGTAGGCGCCGAACGTGCGGTCGGCCTTTTTAGACAGCGCCTTGAGAACCTTTTTGTCGTCTTTGGTCAGTTTCGGCTGCCAGAGAGATTCGAGATTGTCCCAGAGCTCACCGACAGAGTTAATAGTCGGGAGGACTGAGGAAATATCCTCGTTCTGCCACAGATAACGGAGCGCTGCCTTGGGATAGCTTGCGCCGCGGTAGTCATCGGCAAGAAAACCGAGGTGTTGGGCATAGGCCATCATCGGATCGCCGGCCATGGGCTTGATGCCGAGCACGCCGAGCTGTTTTTCACGGCAGAGCGGGAATATTTGCGAATAGCCATCGGGCTCGTCGTGAAACCACGCCTTGTTGTGGTGGAAATTTATCGGCATCATGATATAATCGATGGGGAAATGCTCGGCAGCGTAGACCAACCCCTCCTCGCGATGCGAAACAACACCAACCGCACGGATCTTGCCCTCCTCTTTCATCTTGAGCATGAGTTCAAGAACGTTGTCACCCATCATATAATCCCCGCCGCCCGCCGCCGTGTCGCGGTAGACAATACGGTAAAGGTCGATATAATCTGTCTTGAAAGTCCTGAGCGCGCCTTCGACTTCTTTACGTGTCTCCTGTTCGACCGAAACAAGGGAGATTACCACGTTCTGACGTTTGTCCGCGAGGGATTTTGACATGGGATCGAACTGCTTGTAACCTCCGTGATCGTAGACATCGAAAAGGTTGATGCCATTTGCGTAGGCCTCCTGGATCTGACGGTCCCTTCCGACCGGATCCTCCCTGTTGTAGGGAAGGAGATGGGAGCCGAATCCGAGACGGCTGACCTTGATACCGGTCTTTCCAAGCTCGCGGTAGCTCATTTCGCCGAAAATCGGGGTCGGTTTTTTCGGGATTTCATCGACTTTCGCCGCATCGGCAGAGGGAGCTCCCATGCCGGCTGCAACCGCGCCGATGGCGGATTTCCGTAACATGTCGCGTCGCTTCATGCTTATTCTCCGAAAAAGGATTCAAGATTGAATATTCATTATAATAATTATACGATATATTCAAAATGCGGTTTCATCACAGCCGTAAATGACTGTCAGCCGTGAATATTCCTGCCGCGGGCGGCAAGTATGGCCTCCTTGACTATTTCGCCAAGGGTTGGATGTGCATGGATAGTCGTGTCCAGATCGTTGACCGTAAGGCCGTTGGCGACAATGACCGCTGCTTCGCCGATGAGTTCCGGTGCGGCATGACCGGCAATATGCACGCCGACAACCGTGTCGCCGTCTTTGTTGATAAGTGCCTTTACAAAACCCTCTATTTCGCCGATCGCATGGGATATTCCGGTGCTCCGGTACTGGTATTTTGCAACTGCAATGTCCATTCCGGCTTCTTTCGCGGCCGTATCGTCAATCCCGACCGAGGCCATTTCCGGCGAACCCCAGAAACAATCGGGAACAGCGTCATAGCGCATTTCTGTGTTTCCACCGGCCATGTTTTCGACTGCAACGATGCCCTGTTCAGCGGCAACATGCGCCAGCATACGGATACCGGTGACATCGCCCGCCGCATAGATATTATTGAAATTCGTGCGCATGAAAGAGTCGACCTCGATGCCGCCTGTGACGTTGTTTATAGCCAGTTCATCTCCCTTTAAATTAAGGGCAGGAAGGGTCGGTTTTCGTCCGATAGCGACAAGGCATGACGCCGCAGTGAGTTCCCTGCCGTCAGCAAGCCTGACAGTCACGCCTTCTTCGTCATTCTTGTCGACTGTTTCGACAGCGGCACCCAGTTCGAATGAAACACCGCGACGCTTGAAAGAACGGGCGAGAAGTTTCGTCAGGTCGCTGTCCCAGGCGGGCATGAGCGATTCTTTCATGTCGACAACGGTCACCTCGACATCGAGATCGGTCAGGAGGGACGCGAACTCACAGCCGAGGACTCCGCCGCCAAGGACAATGCAGCTTTCGGGAAGCTCTGAAAGCGACAGAGCACCCTCGCAGTCGAAAATTGTCTTGTTGTCCAGCTCGATACCTTGTGGCAGGATTGAACTGCTGCCGGTGGCGATGAGCATGAAGTCGGAGGCTATACCAAGAGTGGAACCGTCCTCACATTCGACCTCCACGTGGGTGGGTGACAGGAGTGTAGCGCCGCCTTTTATGACAGTGATGGCGTGACGGTGCAGAAGGGCCTCGATCCCGCGTTCGTTCAGGGCGACGATATCGTCCTTGCGATCGATCATACTGGCGAAATCGAATCCGTTTACATTGCAGTCGATGCCGAAATCCGCGGCACGGCGGGCGTTTGTCAGCATTTTCGCCGAATGCAGGAGCGCCTTGACAGGGATACATCCCTGCTGAAGGCAGACTCCGCCAAGGCCGCCGCGCTCGATTACCGTGACTTTCATACCTTTCTGAGCCGCCCTGAAAGCGGCCGTGTAACCGCCGGGCCCGGCGCCGATGATTGTCAATGTTTTATGCTGCATGATAATTTCCTGGTTTATATACTATACTTCTGACTCCTGAATTCTGAATTCTCAGAACTTTCTTTTCCCTTACTCCACTTTCACATCCAGCCTGTCAGTCGCGGTCAGCCCTTTTTCATCCTTGTGTGTCACAGTCACAATATAATAGCCGGGCTGTGAAAAGCGATGGACTGTTGTCGCATAGCCGTCGGGAAGGTGCTGATCTCCCGGATGGGATTTTGTTTTAAGCACACCAGTGCCGTCACCGAAATCCCAGGTTTCGCCGCCCTCTTTCGAGCGGAAAACACGCGCGGCGAATGTTACAGGATCGCCTGCACGGATTCCGTAGGTCGGGGCATAGGCGGCATGGATTGTCGGCGGTACGATTTCGGGGTCAGCAGGATCAAATACATTGATTACAGCGAAATCATAGTCAACATTGCCCTTGCTGTCCTCGACCTTGATCACCTCGCTGTATTCCCCGACCGTATCAAAGCTGATCGTGGCGGTCGGCCCGGAAGAAATACTGTGATCCGTGTGGTACCAGGTATAATTTATGATTTCGCCGTCGAAACTGGCCGACCGGGACCCATCGAGCGTTATTGTTTCTCCAACCGACGCCACCAAATGAGGACGTGCGACTGCGATGATTGCTGGATCGAATTTTGCCCGATAGCTCTGCCAGTAATAGGCGTAGGCTTCCTCGGTGCCCCATTTGCCGGAGGGCTGACGGCAGGTGATGGCGTAATGGAAATGAGCCCATCCGCCGCTTGCTCCCTCTTTGCCGAGCTCGCCGAGTTTCTGGCCCTTGTGGACACGTTCGCCGAGTACGACATTGGTCTCATGGCTTTTCATGTGGGAATAGCGGATGTACCAGCCGCGGTCATCGAGAATATATATGACGTCGTAACGCGGCCGTACCGGCGTGCTGTCAGGATCATGGCCCTCGAGATAGGCTCCTGCCTTCGATACCACGAGCCCGTCCGTGGAGGACAGAATATCCAGCATACCCTCCACGCCGCCGATATCGAGCCCGTCATGATAGTAAATGCGCTTGTTCCCCGGATCCTCGCCGGCATCGACATGGGTCGGGTCATTGGCCATCTGGCTGTCCGAGGCGAACCATTTCTGGTCGGGCGGGTAACTGAATGTCGCTGGATCGATCCATGGCGAGCCCTTGGGCCAGAGACGGAAACGGGCATCCTTACCGTCGCCGAGCCCCCACATGTCGCGGCTCGTATTTGAGTAATAACCACGGGTGATCGGGCAGTCCACCTGCACACCGCCAATGAGCTGCGGCAGATGGTAGGTGGCGGAGACAATGGTCGCAGACTCGCCGTTGACCTCTATTGTAACCCGGGCCTCACGGACAGCGTCACGGAATATATCGCGTTTCTCATCGATTTTCAGGAGCTTGACAGTTGCCTTGGAACTGTCGTGAAGCTCAACTGTTGCGGATTCTCCCACCGCAAGCTCAACGACTCTGCGTAGCGGGGTGACTGTTGCTTCCTGTGCCGTAACGACAGTGGCGGACAAGAGCAGGATCGTAATGACAGCACTAAAATATTTCATTTCACCTCCGTTGACAGTAAACGTAAACGCCGTTTTCCGCTAATCCGGTTAACGGGCTCAGTCCTGTAGAAATCTCTGTGTTTCAGGACCTTACACAGTACTTTATGATAATCGGAATATTAGCGATTGACAAATAAAATATTCGTAACGTTAATTATAACATCAATGCTGCCCGGTAAAAAGACCGGCCATAATTTTTAAAAGCAAACAACATTATATAAGCCGCTTTTTCCCTTGCCGGAAAAAGCGGCACAAAAGGGCAACGTCGGCGGACGCATTGTAGTCTGCTTGTTTTGTGCAACCTGACCGGCCAAGGATGCTGCACGACCTTGGCCTGCGAATGCGAGATTACCTGTTCTGTGAAAAGCTGCTTCGCGTTTTACATCATGTTTTCGGGAAACGCTGAACGCGTCTTGCGTCGCCAGCCTTTCTGATCCGAATACACTTGTTCGACAGGGGCTTTTCAGTGGGAACAGACATAGTCCAGGTATTTAAGTCTGTTACGGTGATAATGAAATCCAGCGTACGGCGGCGCAACGCTGTACAGCGGATCAAGTGGCACAACTACCTCAGACCGAAAAGGGACTTTGCCCCTTTCGGAGGGGACGCGGGAACCATAAAGTGATGGTTCCCCGGTGACAGTCATCGGAACAGTCCAAAGGACTGTTCCGATCAATTTGTCAGTCCACCAGTGGTTCAGGCAATTTACATGACGATCTGTATCCATTACGCGTAAAAATATGGGAGCAAATCATGAAACGAAGAACATTCCTGTCCGCTGCGGCGCTTGCCGGGGCATCTTCAGCGATAAAGCCATCAACGGTTGTTGCCGACCGCGTTAGAAAAAGTACCGGTTTCTACCGTGTTCACCAGTTTGTCGAGGAGCATCCCGACGCTGTTTTTATCATGAAAACCAATGTCGAAAAGAAAACGGACGCGGACGATATCCGTATTGAGGGCCATCGTTTCGCAAACGAGGTTATCGTTCCGACCGGGGAAAACGGTGTTCCGGTCAGCCATCTTGTCCCGATCAAGCCCAATATTACCGGTGGCGGCGGAAACGAATGGGCGACAATGGGCATTATCACCGATCCGAATTTTGTCGAGGGCATGGTGATGAGCATGAAAGATCTCGGCGTTTCCCGGAAGAAATTCCATATCCGCGAAGTGAACTGCATCAACTGGAAAAAGCACTCCTACTGGCCGTCTGTCAAACGTCAGGGTGTCGATCTCCATAATATGAACCAGCGTGTGCCAGGTGTCGATAACGCGCTCATTTCCAACTGGTCGAAAAACGCCGACGAGATCGATCCCGACGAGCTCGTGTGGGTTGACTGTCCCGGCGGGGTCGTTTACCGGAAAATCCCCTACCTTCAGCCAATAAACGCGCCGGACAGTTTTCTTCTCAATGTTGCCAAGTTCAAGGCGCATTCAATGGGGCTCACGCTCGCCTGCAAGAATTTCCAGGGCGCGGTCGCTAACGGCTATCAGCATTTCTGCCAGAAATTCAAGAGTGTCATGACAATGCTTCCGGAACACCGCAATCCCAATGTAGTCGAGGATATCAATAAGTGCCTGGCCCGTCACAAGCATACACTGCCCCGATGGGACAGGCCGATCAAGCCCGAAGACGCTCCCAATCAGACAGCAGTGGACCGTTACGATGTTCTCTGCCAGGAAATTTGGACGCACCGAACTATCGACAGCCTTTCTGTCACCGATTTCGGCCTTCATGTCGTCGAGGGTGTTTATGGACGTGACGGCAATTTCGGGCCCGGCCCCAATCCTGTCGGTAATGAGGATAATCCGAGGGGTAAGGCATGGGATTACATGACCAATATTGTCATTTTCGGCAAAAACCCCTACCATCTCGACATAGTCGGCAAATGGCTGGGCGGGCACGAGCCGGGGAATTTCGGATTTTTCCATATTGCCATGGAGCGCGGAAAACTTGATATTCTTGATCCGATGCGCATACCGGTCTACAGCTGGGAAAACGGCCGTGCGGTCAGAAAACCGCTGACTTGGTTTACCCGGACACCACTGAAAACCTATTATCTCCAAAAAGATTACGATGGCGGGAACGAACCGTTCTGGCACCTGGTCAACGAGCCGTTCGACTACAAGAATGTCTCCCAGCGGAAAATGGATACGCCTCAAAATCAGGACATCCGTATCCTCGATACGGTACAGCAGACCCGCACAAACAGCCTTATGCCGATTGAATACGCGGTGCCTGACAAGGGCTATGTCCAGATCGAAATCGAGAACGGCGCGAGCGAGACAGTTGACCTTCTGGAAAATGCTGTCCGTGAAAGCGGCTGGCACCTGACCGCCTGGAATACCGGGAACCATGATTCAGGCGATTACTCAGTGCGGTACCGCTACAACGGCCACAACGAGCTGAGAAAAATCAAGCTAATGAAGAGCTGATTCTTCCGGGACTGCTCAGTTAATGCGTTTTAAAAAACAGACATGCGAGTGTGGATAAATATGTGGCGAGATGTTGTATTACTATAGTTGATTACTTTGAAGAATAATTCATCTTTCAAATGAGTTGAGATAAATTATGGAAGAATTATGTTTAATTCTTTTTGGATGGTTGTTAGGGCTTTTAAGTCCTACTGTTACTGGTGTAATAAAAAATCGAAACGAGAGAAAAATACTCTTTTCTGCTATTTGTACAGAATCAAAAGATTTACAATATCGAGTTGCAATAACAAGCTACGATATTATGAAAAAATATGGGGATTTATCGAAAGACTATATTATTTGGTTAAAGCAAATTGTATCACATTATTCAGGTTCAGAATCTAAAACTGTTTTTGAGGATGTACTCACAAAATTTAGTAATTTTAATGAAGAGGAAATTGAAAACGTTAAACCTTATATCAAGCAAAAAGAAGGTGTAATGGTTTTTTTAAAACATGTTGAAATGACATTTGTTGAAAATAATCTTTTTAGGCTTGTATTATTGCCAGTTGAATTGCAACAATATATTCATGAAGTTAGAAATCATGTGAGTATATTAAATCAATCTATTAAAAGAATTGATGAATATTTCTTTATGACGTTTGATTCCTCATTTAGTGATGAAAATTCTAACCGCTTGAATGAAAACATAACTAGAGAGTACTCAGACATTTTAGATAGGTATATTATAATTGCTGACAAATTACAGCTAATATTGGATTATCAAATATAATCCATAGGCTCATCTCGTATCCACAGTTTCGATATACTCAGACAGAATGTTCATGTTCCTGACGAAAACGCTGATCTCGACACCCCTGACTGTATCCATCGGACGGTCGACATGCATGCCGTTCTGATACTGACGTACCCGCATATCCGTAATCCATCGGCCCTTGTTGTCAAGGGAGTCGATGACCTCTTTGACCTCAGACATGTCAACGTTGGGCCGGATTTCTTTTTTCGTGGCGGCGTATTCAGCAAGCAGACTCTCTTTATCGAGTGATTTGAGACGAGCAAGTTTCTGCCGTATTGCCGGGATATCGGGGCGTGCCGATCTTCGATACCACCACGAGTCCTCGCGCTCGTAGTCGACCCAGTAACGAAAATCTTTATAGCTCGTTCCCTCGAAATGGAAATATAGCGGCTTATTTGTGCCGTACTCGTAAAAACCGGCATGGGTGTAGCCGCCCTCGCCACCCGGATTGATCACCGCGCTTTCCAGCCACCGAATTGCCGGCTCAATGGGCCCGAGGTACCGCTTGTCGCCGGTCATGGTCGCGAAAATCATGAGATCGCGAATATTTCCCTGAGTCCGCTGCTCACTGACTCCCGCCGGTTCATAGGTTCGTGCCCAGCCCGGTTTCATGTCCATTGTATACTGTTGAGCCCATCCCGCCTGAGGTTCCGCCAGTTGTGAAAGGATGAAAAAGTCCATGCCGCGGACAGCGGCCTCATGATAGCGTTCATCGCCAAGCTGTTCCCAGGCATCCCAAAGCAGAAGCACACTATTCCTGATAGCACCATCGTTGAAAGTATAATAGTGCGTGTAATCAGGGCGGCCGTCCTTGGGATAATCATACATCAAAGGATAGCGCTGAGGCCAGGCACCGTTGTCATACTGCGCCTCGAGCACAAATGCGAGCGCCTTGTCGAGTGGCGCCCGATAGGCAGGATCCAATGTTGCCATGTAAAGATCCAGCAGGAATTTCGACGGCGCATACGTGGCGGCATCATCGAACGTGCAGTTGCCGTAATAGTGATAATATTCCTCCCAGCCCCAGGCTTTCACCGCCTCTGTTTTATACCAGTCTCTGATCGAAGTCATATCGAAATCGATGAGATAATGCCAACCGCCCGCCGGATGTTGTCCCCAGATGAGTGCATCCGCGGCCTTTTTCGCGTAGTCCAAAAATTCCTTTCGCCCTGTCGCTTTCCAGGCGAGCAGAAATGCCTGGCCAACAGTCGGTGTTCCCGGCTCCTGGCACATGATCTGGCTTTTCCGTGCCGGGATCTCTCCCCATTGCCGCGAAAGATCCTCGGAATACTTGGCCAGATAACCGCCGTTGCATGACAGCTCGTCAACAGTATATCTCGACGCGGCCAGCATTGTATCCAGCACCTCATCATTCACATCGCAGAAGCACTCGGTCGCAGCAACGGCAAGAAAGGCTGTGATAACTATGAAACTCAAGAAAACGCGCATAACTATCCCCTCCCATTCAGACAAGGAATTTAAAATTATAATTTCATTGTAAAGCGATAAAATGAGAAAGTCAACACAAGAAGGGATAGAACATGGAAAGAAACGAAAGATGAGATGTTACATCGAGGCTATTGACTACTGTAATAAAAAGTATTATATTACCAATCTGTAAGCCGATATAGCTCAGCTGGCCAGAGCGTCTCACTTGTAATGAGAGGGTCGGGGGTTCGAATCCCTCTATCGGCTCCAGTTAGTTGTAAGTGCCGTACCCCTAAAGGGATACGGCTTTTTTGTTGTTAGTGGTTGCGGATAGGGCATATATATTCATAAACCATATATAATCAGTGGCATATGGAGTAATATGCAATTACAGCATGCTGGTTATTCAATAAACATAGTTTTTGTGAAAATCTTTGTTGTTGATCACTATTAATGCTATCACTATTCCTGCAAAAGTCCTCTATAGTTTTTCCACAATCCATATTATGGTATCATCTTATTTCTCCTTTTCATTTTCTCTGACAGAATACTCGTATCCTGCTCTTATCTACCATATGTTGTAGTCAGGACTTGCATTTTCTTCCCTTTTTTTGAAATATCCGTGACACTCAATGTGCGCTCACTGTCAGCATAAAAAAGACTGGCAATATCAGAATACCACCAGTCTCAATGAAAAGTACAATGTGTCAGGCTATGACATCAGCGTGCAGAAACAGACAACATAAACTGCTTTTATCTGTTTCTTCTGCGTGCTCCCAGAATCACCGCCGCGGAGAACAGCGCAATGATCGCAAAGAATGTGATCAGCGTAGCGGCATTTTCGGTCACAACTCGTTTAACAGCTTCGAGTGTCAGTGTTTCTTTTTCCAGCTTCATGCCTTTGATTTGCTCATTGGCCCCTCCGCTGCGAACAGCCTCGATTGCTGCGCTGTATTCGTGTTTAAGGTCAGGTGTTATCAGGTTGCTGATAAACTCTCGCAGCTTAGCGTTATCGCAGACAAAACCACTGCAGCCCGCTTCATGGTCTTTCACGAGTTCGGCATGGAGATTCGCCAGTGTCGTGCGAGTATCCTGGTCGGCATCCCAGTAACCCTTGCGAATTGTCTCGAGCATGACCGCACTCATTTCCTGAAGGGCGTAGGGATTCTTATCCTTGAAATACTCTTTCATGTTGAGATTGTAGCTGTCCTTGACATACACATCGTAGAAACCCTCCCATACTTCATTATCGACAGCCTCCGGTTTCATGACATTCCAGCCATAGGTGTTGCGGAACGACTCGGCAAACGTCTCTGCTGACGAGGCGCCTCCTTCCTGCAGGGCTGTTATGTATTTGGGATTCAGTAGTGTCGTGCGTGTTTCAGTCCAGATTGCGCTTTTGGCATCCTGTACTGCGGGATTGTGTTTATTGCGCATGTCGCTGAAATAAGCGTCGGGATCGTTGCCTGTCACATGACGTACCGTTGCATTGATTCCGCCCATGAACTCATAAACATGATCGAGTGACAAGGGGCCCCAGGTGTTTGACGAACGGTCGTGCACCACGGTGTCGGTATTCTGTAAGGCACCCTCGAACAGCCCCGGTTCGTAGTGTCCCCAATGTTCCTCGGTATAGACAGCGCCCATGTTTTTAAGGTACTGCTCGGCAATCTCGTCGTCATCTTCCCAGCGGTCTCCGGCTTCGACCATTCCCATGATACCGGTTCCGTAATTTCCGTTCACTCCGCCGAACACCCTTGCCGTTGAAAAGAGCCGCGCATCGAGCGGAGACAGCCCCTGTTCTTTCATGATTTTTTCTGCCGCTAAAGTTCCCTCTTTCACATGATTGACCGTGCCGGGCGGATCGTCGGCCTCTGAAGCAAGTTTTACAGCTTTGTTTATCAGGAATATTCTTGATGCGGCAATATCCCTGAACTGCCCCGAGGTCTGCACAATCACATCGATGCGCGGACGACCGAGCTTTTCGGCGGGGATAAGGGCGACATCATGTACCGCACCGCGGGAATTCCTGAGCGGTTGGACTCCGAGCAGATGGAAAATCATGGCGATCGGCACTCCGCGGCTTCGGATAAACTCACCACCCCAGAGTGTGACAGCCACTTTTTTCGGGTATTCGCCGCTGCTTTTCAGCTTCTGCCGGATTGTCTGCTCGGCAATTTTCACACCAATATTCCATGCCTCAGCAGTCGGGGTTTTCTCGGCATCAATGGCTGACAGGTTGCGGCCTGTTGGCACTGACTGGGGATTCGCGATCGGATCGCCACCGGTCGAGGGTTCGATATAACCGCCGGAAAGAGCGTCAACGACACCATCGAGCTCGAACATTGTCGAGCTGGCGAGAGCATCGCCATACGAACCGACATTGTCAAGCGCCTCGCTCAGATTTCTGACCAGCATGACATAGTTCTTCTCACGATCCTCGAGTATGCTTCTCTGCTTTTTTGCCGCTTCAAGCGCCTGTTTGATAAGGCCGGGATTATTAAGCATGGCCTCCATTGCACGGGCATCTTGCTCTTCACGGGATGAAAGTGCCTCCTGAAGTCCTGTGGTTTCCGTGAAATAGCCGAGACGGACTACGAGTGAATCGATTTCAGACGTATCCATGTTATTGAGCGCCTCTTTGAACACCGAGATATTGCTGGCAGAGAAAAGCGCCTCCTTATATGGGGCCTCAAGGGCTCTCTCCGCTTGCATCTGACTGATCTGTGCCGCCTCCCTATCACGTTTATCCTGAAGGCCGGGATTGTCCATCAACGAAAAAACAAGGCTTTTCGCCTCGGGATTCTGCATGGCGGTCAGTATCTCTTTGATATCAGGCTCCTCGATACGGTCGAGCGCCTCGCGCATGGGCTTGATCAGTTTTGCGACATTCCTGGCCTTTTTCATGTTTTCGGGATTGAGGAGGGACGATGACTTTTTGAATGCATCCTCGTTTTTCCAGCTTTTCAGCAGCTTGGTTTTTTCCGCATCAACGGTAATCTTTACAACGAGGTCTTCCAGCCTTTCGGGATCAAAAGCGGCCTCGGCATTCTCATCTTTCCCCCCTTTTTTGCTCATGGACATCATGCTCGCGAACATCTCGTCCTCGGACATGGTTTTGTGGGCTTCTTCCCAGGCTTTAAGGCGTTTCAGGTCGTCTGCGTCAATCACATCCTTTTTCGTGATCATTCCGGCACGAATCCGATCGATGATCTTGAAAGCTTTCGAACGGTAGTTGCTGTCGATATAGGACGGATCACTCAGCAGGCTGTCGGGGAATACGTTCTTTTCGGCATCGATTTTTGCAAGGCTGAACGTGACCGGATCGATAGCCATAAGCCGCGATGTCATTGAAACATCCCCGTCTTCATAAGACCTGCCCAGGGTATACAGTCCTTTCGTGATTTTTTCCTGCCCGATGGTGTGAAGATAATTATGCAGTGTCTCCACATGATCGTCACCGAGATTATCTATATCATCATCATTCCAGCCGAGATCCTTCTGGAGATCGATAGCGAGTACGCCTTTCCGGATAGTCTTTATGTACTCGTTCTGAAGTGCGGGATCGTTTGCGGAATGGTATCCCTCGATTGCCTCACCGAGCCCGGCGAGTTCACCATAGAGGTCTGATTCTATAAACGGCGGTGTCAGGTGCGAGATGATAGCGGCATAGCTGCGCCGTTTCGCGATCAGCGCCTCACCGATATTGTTGATAACATAAACATAGGGGTGCGGGAGATCACCGATAAGCGCATCCGACCAGTCGTTCGAGGACAGCGCGGTTTGTTTCCAGGGTGTAAACTCAAAACTGCCGTGTGTGCCGAAATGCATGATTGCGTCGGCCTTGAAACCGTTCCTGATCCAGAGATACTCAGCCAGGTAGGGATGCGGCGGCGCTTTTTTCGCCCCGTGAACCAGGCTGGAAGTGTTATCGCCGATACCGGGAAGAAGTTGCGGCACAAGAACAACATTCCCGAATTCGACACGCGGCAGGGCTATATAGCTTGAATCACCCTTAGCCAGGGTCAGGTAATCCCCAGGAGCCTCGCCGT
This sequence comes from Candidatus Latescibacterota bacterium, assembly GCA_963668435.2. GTDB lineage: Bacteria > Latescibacterota > Latescibacteria > Latescibacterales > Latescibacteraceae. Next base: position 331,666 of record CAXXSC010000006.1, on the reverse strand, counting down.
ATTCACGCAGCACGTCGGCATAGGCCTCCTCGGTCACCTGCTCGCGCACCCAGGAAAGATAAGTGGCGGTGGAGACAAGCTCCGGATTGCCTTCGGCAAGGAACGTATCGAACGCACCAAGTGCATATGGCCCGAGAACCGGCCCATGCCGTTGTATAAGCTCCGTGAACTCTTCTGTCGTTTTCGGAAGCGGCCCGGTTGTATAACCGCTTTCCTTCAAATGCCGCAGCACATTGAGCAGCGAGGGTGCAACCTCGAGTCCGCCGGCGACCATTGCATTGCGTCCCGGTCCCTTGTAATAGACGATGGCGATCTTTTTATCGGCATTGTCCTTATCTCTGAGTTTCAGCCAGTTGCTCACACGGTCAGCGAAACGTTCGATACGGTCCGGAATGCTTCTGTTAACCTGAAGCCCTTCCTCGTTCGGGTATTGTGCGCTTATGGTGAATGGTTCAATGGCGCCGTCAAGCTCTGTCATAACTATGGACTGGCTGAGCATACCGCCCGAGATGCCTTTCTGTGTCGCCATCCATTCGTCGTAGGGCATGAATGCGTCCACCGGACAGAGCAGGGGGATGTTCCGTTCTTTCAGCCAGTCGATAGCTTTTTGTGTCTGTCCGGGAGCGAGACGGCCATGAGGAACATAGACGACAAGATCTGGCTCCACAGCCTTCATGAATGCAAGGCGTTTCATAAATCCTGCGATTGGATAGACATTGATATTGCGGGCCTCGAGCAGACGTATCATATCATCGGCATAGGCGCGGTCGATACTTCTGGGTCCAACTATCGAGGTCAGAAGGCAGACTTTCGGACGTCCCTCTTTATAGAGCCCTTCCGATTTGTAATAGTTGCTGTATTCGTCAAAGCTTTTAAAAAACGTGTCCTCGCCCAGATGGTAGAAAACATCGCGGGGAATTTCCTGCGCTTCAGTTATATCTTCACTGAAAAGCGTTTTGTCGTCCAATACACGGCGGCAGTAATTAAATAGCGCCCTGATGTTTTTCCTTCCGCCGTTATCGAAATAATTCTCTACATATTCGAGATCGTCACCGGCGAGATTCGACAGATCGCTGTCATCATTGCTGGTATAGGTCACATGCACGTTGGCGCCGTCGTCAATTCCCTGCCTGATAGCCTCTTTCATGTCATCGTCGAGATTCAGCCCCATGCCGAAAACGAATACGGCGGCGTAATCTCCCACATCTGTATCTGCCAGATTTTCAAGGTCGATCCTGTCGATACGGATAAATCTGTTATCCTTCGCCTCGAGGAACTGCGCATACTGGAAATCGCGATAGTTGATAACCGCGATCCGTGTCGGGCTGACATAACTGTGCCAGACAAATAAAAGCCCGGCAATTACAATGATCAGGCAAACCGTCATTGCCAGTGTTTTTATGGTCGATTTTTTTACGAACATGCTTCTCCTGTGCCTTTCTTCTGCAAACGATCGCTGCCGTTATTTTCCGCTGTCCTCGGGAATATAGATTATCTGTCCGTTTTCAAGTTCGTAAGCCACGCCGATTCTTCGCCCTTTGCCTTCGCCCGCACCCTCGCTGGCCTTGTACTTCGTGATCTCGCGACCTTTTTTCATAATTATTTCCATGTCTTGTTTGCCAGGATTTTTTACCATGGTCACGTCTTCGTTTGTCAGAAGTTCCGTTACCTGAAAACGGGCGACCACGGCAACCATAAGCGCCATGGCAAAAACCATCGCGAGATCGAAGAGGTTCGCCATTCCTGACAGGGGATCGTCAAGTATGTCATTGAAATCGAAACGTCTTTTTCTGCCGTTTCTCATTTCCCATTCTCCTGTGACTGTGCAAGATCGAAAAGATATTGCAGAGTTTCACCATCCTCCCTGAGCCATCGCTGCCTGAAAAGCTGTACGATAAATCCGATGGCGCCGGTAAAAAGCCCTATAACCGTCGTGGAGAATGCAACACGCATGTTCAATGCCATTGACTGGATATCACCAGCAGCAAGGCCCACCAGTGCGGGACCCATGGGAATAAGTGTTCCCATAAGACCGAGCATTGGCCCGACACGCATTAAAAGTAGCGGCGATTCGAGGTTCTTTTTCATGTTGATTTCATAATCGGCAAGGATCTTGTCGCCATGCACCAGATTCCAGTTAACACGCCTGAATCGGGCAAGAAAATCGCGCAGAAGCGAATTGCCGGGTAACACATGGTCGGGCTCGATGGATTGGACCGATTCGCTTTCAACACGTTCCAGCAGTACTGTAACATGCTGTCGGTTTTTCATTCTCTGAGCGAAATGTCCATAGAGGTCTCCGATCATCATCAGCGAGAATGCGAATGCAATCAGCAGGGTGATGATAACCGGCACGAGCATTCCCGAGGAAAGCCAGTAGAGAATATTTGTAATGATACTCACTGAGTATGCCCTTTCTTGTACTTGAGCGGTTTTATGCGAAGGAAATATCCGGCCGAGGCGGTGGAAAGCAGCACGAAAAACGTGAATAGGATCGATCCCGTATGAATTTCAAAGTTGGATACGGGCATTTCCAGCCCCGCGGCAATGATAGGGATGAACATTGCGATGATAAGCTGCAGAAACGCGAATACAACAGTCAATTCCAGGCGCTGAAGCCAGTCCCTCATTATCAGGAGAGCAAACGCCCAGCCGAGAGTAAAAAGAACTGCAATTGCCGCGGCCTCATATGCCGCAAGCGACAGATAGGTTTTTCCTGAGATCATATTGAACAGGAGCACCTGGAACAAAACAAGCCCGGTTATTACAGCCAGTGACGGCAAAAAAATCAGCTTTGGCCAGAGACGGTTTTTCCGCTCGCTGAAATGGTCGCTCATCAGCGATACACTGAACAGGAGCAACACGAGAGACTCCAGGATGACAACAGTGCTGACCGTCGTGATAAATCCGTAATCGCCGAGCAGGGCCTCGACATCCTGAATGTTCAGCCGGACTGTCATGTTCCTGAACAGCATGGGTGCGCCTGCCGTGATTATGCCTGCCGGAATCCACCACACACCTTTCATCAGGCTGAGCTTTAACACGGCAAGGACGAATCCTGTCATAAATAGAACCATGAGAATAAGCCACATAATGTTCCTTTATTAAAACGGGCCCGGCACAGACATATTCACAAACACAATGGTCAATGTCTGCACCAGGCCAACCGAGATAAGTTACTATTCGGTATTGAACTTAAAGTCGAAAGTCGGGAAACCGGATACACCCGCGCTCAGGTATGACAACACCTGGAACGCCGCATACTGCATTTCCGTGGTCTGTACCAGAAATGTCTGCACAGGGTAAACATATTTTGGCGGCATGCCTTCGGTTGTGTACCAGTCGGGAATCTCGAATATTTCCTGAAGGTCACCGGAGACGCTGGAAGACGAGAAATCTTCAAGTGCCGTGCCAGCCGCGATTGCGACTTTTACACCACTGCCGTTGTTGGGAATAATCTTGCCGATCGGCATATAGCCCATATCACCCATGACAAAATAAGTCGGCCCAAAATACAGGTCCCAGGTGTCACCGGCCGGCTCATACGGTATTTCGGCCCGCTCGCTGAAACTGAAATATTTCCAGTGGGTGTCACCACCTTTCGCGACACTCCCCTCAATCGTTTCGCCGTCGGGCAGCGCGGCATATTTGAAGGAATAGACGCCGTCGCCATACGCGGTTATCTGGAGCTTGCTGTGCACCGTGCCGTCATCGCCGTTGCTTGCAATGACATAGACTTCCTGTTTCGATTCTATAACACCCATCTGTTCCATCGTGAACCAGTCGTCGATGGCAACTGCGGTCGTGTCGTTCCAGGCGGCATCGAGGACATAGTCTTCAGAGTTTTTGATTTCTTCCGTGAGTGTAACGGCGTCAAAATCAGTCACGCCAGTATTGAGGGCGCGGGAGGCTTTGCCGAAATTGAGATCGATTCCGAGCCCCATCATGGCGTTTTCAAAAGCGATATCCCATGAATCCAGGGGCGACAGCGATTCAACCGAGAGGCCGGTCGAGAAATCGAAGAACTGGGGATTCGTTTTAATATTCAGCGGCATGGTATAACGGCCGTCCACCGGATCGAGAGACTTGCGAACTACAGTGAAATTGAGTTCGACATCTTCCGTGACTGTAACACCAGTCTCCGTGAAATCCTCGATATCATCGCCGGCAATATCGACCCGGAAGGTGATGGCTGCTGAACGGGCGGCCATGAACGACATGCTGCCGCCGGAAACTGCAGCACCGCCAGGGGCGTTGTGTCCGCCATCGAGAAGTGTCATCTTCCCGGACAGGGACTGTCCTCCGGCAGCCATACGATAGAGATAAACACCGGCAGCCACTTTCGAACCGTCATCGGCGATCCCGTGCCAGACAGCGGTGTGCATTCCCGTTGTCATCTTATCGTTGACCAGTGTTGCCACATGCTGGCCGCTCATGTTATAAACTGTCAGGTTGACATGCGTGTTGCTGTTGAGAGAAAAGGGGATTGTTGTCGACGGGTTGAATGGATTGGGATAGCTCTGCCCCAGCAAAAAAGGTGCGGGTGCGGCATCTTCAACCGATGTTGTCATTTCAATCGTATATTTCCCGGTTGCGCTGGTGACAGCATCATAGGACTGTGAAGAATCTGATTCATTGGTAAATGTGACCGTTGCTCCCGCGACAGGATTCTGATCGGCATCGTACACATACCCGAAAACCGACGCCTGCGCCTGGCCTGAAAACATCGCCAGAAACAGCAGGACTGACAAAGAGCGAATAAACATGACACTTCCTCCTCTTAATGAAACTTTTGTGGCGCATGACAGTTTGCCGTGCGTCTAATAGGTTACCGATAATGAAACGCTTGCATATCGTCCGGGTGAAGGCAGCAGCAGGTTGGAAAACTCCTGGTACTCCTTGTCCAGGGCGTTGTTGACAAAAAGATTCAGGCGATAGTTGTCCCTGAAGGTAAAACTTGCCCCCAGGTCGAGAATTGTGTAGCCTCCGTATTCACTGAGGTTGGAGATTTCTTCGCCGGCATCACCTTCTTCGGTGACATAGTAATCGACAGCAGAGACATATCGTCCACCGGCAGTGAATTTCATCCGTATCCCGGCCAGAACCGGAGAATATTTACATGTCATGGTGATTTTCGGCTTGTGAAGGCCTTCAAGACGCTGCCCGCTTTCCCGATATTCTCCTCTATGCCAGGTGAATCCCGCCGCCGTACTGAAATCTTTGCCGAAACGGACATCATAGGAGCTTTCAATGCCCCAAATATCCACACGGTCCTTGTTGATGTACTGATACCGGCTGAGGACCTCTCCCGCCACAGGCGCGAGATAGCGCCCGCCGATGAAATCGTTGTAACGGGTATAGAAAACACCGGTGCTGCCGAAAAGGCGGGAGTTCTGGATTTTATGACTTAACTCATAATTGAGGCAGGTCTCGGGTTTCAGCGAGGGATTCGGTACAATGTAAAAAATATTCGCCATGTTGAACGCATAGTACAGTTCGCCCTTTGACGGTACACGGAATCCTCTGCCGAAATTGAACGTAACACTCTGGTCTTTTGTGAACTTGACAACAGCTCCAAGTTTGGGCGAAAGTGCCGTTTCACGGGATGTCGAATCGTCGATGAGTGATTGGTCGTAACCATCGGTTTCTTTATCAGCAACGGCGTTATAGGAATCGAAACGAATGCCCGGCACAATGATTAAGCGTTTGCCGATCATTATTTCATCCTGCAGATAGGCTGAATAAACCTGGTACTCGGTATCGGGCGCCCGGGCCTCGGTAATCGGATCCACTCTGCTCGGATCGCTGCCGAAACCGCCATCGCCATCGGACAAATAGGTGCTTTCAGTCCCTTCTGTCACCTGATGAAAGTTGTCACCCATATACTCGGCGCCGTAAGTCAGCATGTGTCGAAAAGAATCGCTCTGCACAAGCATCGAGGTCGCCTTGACATCGACTCCATACGTGTCCAGCTGGTTTTCATCTTTTTCGATTACGATCTCCCTGACAGGTGGAAAACCCTCGATGTCACTACGTTCCTCATCCTGATCCGTGACATCGGTAAGCTGCCGATAAGCGCGAAACTCAAGAGCAGTCAAAGCGGAACCGGTACCGCTGAATGAATAAATCACCTGTTGCAAATCACGACGGTATTCCCGTTTCTGGTAGTCGTAATATGTTCCGCCTTCGACCGAATCAACCTCTCCCGGTTCCGTTACGGGGTAGTAGCCATATCGCTCATACTGGAGTTTCAGTTTGTTCTGAGCGTTGAGACGATAGATGCCGTCCAGCCGGTAATTATCTCCCTTTGCCTCTGCGCCGTTTTTAAGCTTTGAACTGTCGTTTGAATCGACCATGAGATATTTGCCGTCGCGGCGGCTGGCACTGGCTTTCCAGTCGAAAGTATCACCGATGATACCGTACAACTGGAGACTTTCTGTCGAATTGGCATTGAGTCCGCTGTAATTATATTTCAAGCGCCCGCCTATTTTTCTTCCCCTGGCAAGCAGCTGACGCGGTTCTTTTGTGATGATATTGATGACACCGCCCATGGCGGAAGAACCGTAAAGGGCGGAGGACGGCCCCTTGACTATTTCTATTCGTTCTATATCATCGCCCACCACATGTGTATCACCGACATTCATGGTCGTGAGATTCATTTTTGCGCCGTCGACACTCATAAGAACCCGCTCAGCGCCCATACCCCGAATCTCGGGCCTTTCCCTGTCGGGATTGGGGCCGAGGTTCATCGATACGCCCGGCACATCGCGCATGAGATCCGTTATCGTGACTGCATTCCTGTCCTCTATGGTTTCTGCGGTGACAACATTGACTGTCTCGACAGAATCCACGATCCTTCGTCTGTTTTTTGCGGCGGTAACGACGACTGTCTCGGTGATAAACGGATCGGGGGTGAGAAGCAGCACCACTTCGCTATCAGTCTTGTCCAGCAGGACGGTCACTTCATCATCTTTATAACCGACATACATTGCAGTGACAGTACAGGAGTCACGATCCGTGACAGTCAGCGAAAACTTCCCGTTGTTATCCGCCAGCTTGCCGATATCGCTGCCTTTTATGGCAACGGATGCGCCTGGCAGCGGCGTCTCGGTTTCACGGTCAAGCACAACTCCCCGTATCTCGGCGGCGTAAATATCGCCCCCGGCAATGATGATGAAGATCACTGTCAGTATGAAACAAAAACGGGATGTGTACATGCTGTCCTCCTCCTCAATGCCATTGATATAAAAAAAGGGTATGACGCGGATGGATTTCTCCATCTCATGTCATACCCTCGCTTTTCAGCCCCAAATGCCGAACCGCAGGATATTCCCTGGTATTATTGTAATGATGCCGGTTTTGAGCCGGCACGTTATCGTCGTTGTCCCTGGACTGCCATATTAAGTGATGCGAATGGTACCTTGTGACTTCTTAACGGTTATCCAGTATGTGTTCACACCTCCGCCCCTGATTGGTGCCGCGTTCAGCCCAATAATAGCGTATATGTAATCTGCCGCGGGATCAGCGGGAATAGATGAGGCAAAAATAGTTAGCCAAGACGAACAATTTACGTAAAGACGAACTGCTTGTCAAGATTTTATTGTGTTTTTCATAAAGACCTGTTTCCATGAGTTTTCATGTTTCGATCTTAATGAATGCTTCCCAATCCTGGGGTTGTGGAGTATTCGTGAATGGAATGTCAGTTTATATTTTCCAGAACGTTTTTCATGTAAACCACTATCGTTGTCAGCCTGTGTTCTGTAGTGAAAATAAATAAATCTTGATTCAATTAATTTAATGCCATAAATTGAAAATCAATTCATATGTGTATATCATGGGATGCCGGGAAGGGGTTTTTTATGCCTCGCAAAATAACAGCTGCACAATCTGAATATTCTATCAGCAGTAGTTCCTCACTTCTTTCTGTAAGTTCACAATGTGCCAAACGTTTAAGTGATTTTCAACTATTGGAAAAAGCGGCTATTCCATGCCGTTATCGCAAATGATAGTGATTGTTGTTATGCAATAAGATGTCCGCTTCATTTCTGTAGCACCGGGAGGCGTTATGAAAAGGCTCGTTATTACCGTTCTGTTCTTATGCAGTGTTACCGCCCTGTCTCTTGCCGAAAATTTCCAGCCGACCCTGCTGAAACTGGCATATAAAGAGGTTATCCGCTACGATTTTGACGGCTCCTCGATCAACATTCCGTTCACAGTAACAGGGCAGCCCGCCGGAGTCCTCTTCGCCCTGTTCACCAAAGACATGGCGGATGACATAACTCTCACCACCAACGGCTATCTTGGCTGGCATACGGTTAACGGCGTTGACACCTGTATCTACTACTCTGATCTGGAAACGGTCCTGATTGATTCCAGCTATATCACCTGGGATGGCCGCGATCAGGATGGCGGCATTGTTCCACCCGGCAGTTACACTTACTACCTCTGGGCATTCGACAATCAGAGCAGTAAGCTGATGATGGGCCACCCGCTTCACTCAGGTTGGGGATTCGATATGACCACCAATGTCCAGGAAATCGATGAAAGAGGCCTTCCGATGAACAATCCCATCTGGTTCCGCAGTATGAATCGCTGGGAAATCGGTTCCGATCCCGAGGATGAAACACAGCTGATCGCAACGGAAATTGCCTTGGACGAAGGTTGGCGTATCTATGGCGACACTGTCCTACAGAAGGATGATTTCAACTATCAGTATGTAAGGGTTGGGAACAGAGATACAAAGCTGGGATCGATCCAGAAAATAAGGTTTGTTCCCGGCGGTGATGCTGAAATTATCGAGGACTGGGGTGAGAACGCCCCGTATGCGACTATTTTCGAAACCGTTGGCGGCGGATCTGCCGGCATGGCCACTGATGGCGAATATCTCTTCACCAACGACGAAAATCACACCGCTTCCAACGATGCCGATTCAGATTTCTACATTTATAATATGGATGGCTTTCTGATAGACGAGGTCGATATCTCAATCTGGTGGAGCTCCGCTGAAGATTTCGCGAAAGACGCCCAGATGAACGGCGGTCCGAACAATTTCGAATGCCGCCACGGAAAAGTCGTCCTCAACTGCCACTGCAACTGCCTGAACCAGATGTATGATCCTGCACGTTACCTGAAATCCGGCGAAAGAGAGGATCTCCTTGTCTGGACCAACGATAATGGAGACTATACCCTCGACCACAACTGGGAAGTGACCGCTGACAAAAAATGGGTCTGCAATGACTATAATGTCGGCCCGTACAAATATTGTGTCAGCACCGATGACAACCTTTTCACCGCAGTCTGCTCCTATGATGTCGGCACCACCTCGTTCGGCCTCTTTGCTCCCGACGGCACCGGTCTTGGCTATTACACTTTCGCAGGCGACACTGCCGGTCAGAAAAAGGGCGAAATGTTCATTGACAGCGGCACGCCGTTCGATGGTCTCTACACGGACAATGAGCACCATCGCCGTACAACAGGCGGCATCTTCTTCCTCGGCCATGATTCGGTCAAGGGTGTTATCACGAGCTCTTCCGGACCGGTCGATGTATCGGAACGCCCCGCATCTTTTTCTGTGAAAGCGCCCTACCCGAACCCCTTCAATCCCGTGACCAGTATCGCCTTTGCTTTATCCGAAACAAGCCCGGTCAACTTGACTATCTACAGCGTAACTGGCGAAAAAATCGACACACTTGTGGACAACACGTTACCGGTAGGGGAACATGTTGTCGACTGGGACGCTTCCGGTCATGCCAGCGGCGTGTATTTCTTCAGGCTCAGGGCCGGAATCCATGAAAAATCCGGACGGATGATGCTGGTGAAATAGGCTGTATTTCACACTGAAATGCCCGTCACGGAAATACTCTTTGAACATCGCAAAAAAAATCGTATTGACAAAAAACGAAACATGTTTTATTATACCGACCGGTCAGTATAATACGAAAAGGAAATCATAATGCCCAAAATTACGGATGCACGCGAAAAATTACTTAAAACAGCCACAATGCTGTTCAGCCTTCATGGCGTCAACGGTGTCAGTACTGCGCAGATAGCGGAAGAGGCCGGTGTGAACAAAACCCTGATATTCTATCATTTCAAATCGAAAGAGGGGCTGTATTTCACCATTTTCAGGGAGCGTATCGAGGAAATGCGGGGCCGTATGCACGGTCTCATAGCCGAAATCGATCCCGGATTCGAGTTCATCGAGTCTTTCGTAAAAGCCCAGATAGAGTATCTGAACAGGCATCACGATTTTCTCCGTATTCTCGTTCGCGAACTGGTCAACAACGAGAGGAAACCGATGGACAGCTTGTCACCTGTTATTACAGAGCTTTCCGAGGCGCTGAAACCAATACGAAAACATCTGCTCCAATCTTTCGCCGCTGAGCAGGAAAAAGGCACCATGCGCGAGGTCGATCCTGTCCATACACTGGTCAATATTATCAGTCTCAATCTCTTTTTCTTTCTCGGCCTCCCGCTTTTGCAGGTTGTCAATCCCGAGACAGCATCACCCGGTTTCAATAATTCGAGAGTTGAACATGTCCTCGATTTTCTCCTGAATGGTTTGAAAACACACGGGGAGTAGCATGATGAATAAACGAAAAATGCTCTTACTGTTCGGCTGCCTTGCCCTTCTGCCGCATCTTGCGTTGGCGGAACCGTGGACACTCGGCCGGACAGTGGAATCAGCGAAAAACGCCTCCAACGCCATCGCCCTTTACCGTCTCGATGCCGAAACAGCCTCGGTGAACATCGTGGAGGCGTCTGCCAGTTGGCGGCCCTCGCTGTCGTTCAGTTCCGAGGCGAAAGTCATCAGTCATGTCATGGAGCTGTCGCTGCCGTTCAAGACAGTCCGGTTCGGCGATTACGATTCCTATGGTCTCAGGCTTTCGGTCGGTCAGAAACTGTATGATGCCGGTGCGAGTTCCCTGGCAAAAAAAGCCTCCGGTCATTTCGCTGACTATTCGGAATACAGCGCCGAGGCCGCCCGTCTGTCTGTCGAATACCGTGCGAAACAGGCATTCTTTTCGCTGCTCATGAATGATCAGGGGATCGAGGTCTCTGAGGCCACGCTCGAAGAGGCGGAAAGGCACCTTCGTATCGCCACAGTACGGTATAACGAGGGCCTTCTGCTCGAAAACGATCTCATGAAAGCCCGTCTGAGAGTGAGCGAGGCGGAGATGCATTGCACTAAGAGCCGTGCGGCACGTGATTACAGCGCCGCGCAGTTCAGGGAGATCACTGGCCTCGATCAGGACAGCGAAATTACACTGACCTTCGACTCTTTCGGCGGTGGTTCCAATCTGGCCCTTTCACGGCCCGATATCGAGACACGCCCGGAGATGAAAGCCTTTCAGGCGGCGTTGGCACAGAACGAGGAGACTGAGGCTCTTGCTTCAGTCAGGACGAAACCGCAGGTCAATCTTGTCGCCGGTGTCGATTACGGTCAGCCGGGCATCGATCTGCCGAGCAATGAGTGGATGCACTATTTTTCCGCGGGCATCGTGCTCAACTGGAATATCCTTGACCGCGGCGAGGTATCGGCCTCGCGTCAGCGTCTGGCAATCGCCAGGAAAAAGATCGGCCGCAGCCAGGATGATTTCACCCGTCAGCTGATGCGTCAGGCGGCGGAGGCGTTCACGAGCCTCGAAACCAATCTCGCCCAGCGTGATCTTGCCGAAAAATCGCTCGGTTTTGCCCGCTCGTCCCTCGAACTGACCAAAACGGCATTCACCGAGGGCACCGCGACCGAGACCGATTACGATAACGCATTCACCGAACAGACAAAATACGAACACCTACTCGTGGAGTCGAATATCAACATAGAACTGTCAAAAGCCCGTATCGAGTACGTTATGGGCGTTTATCACAATGGAGGGCGGGAATGAGCTCTGCAAAATATCTTCTGCTATTGACTGTCATCATCTGTATTGGCGCCTGTTCGGGGAGCAATGACATAGTTCCCTCGGGTTCAGGTACTGTCGAGGCTGTCGAGATCACTGTCAGCGCCAAAAATGCCGGCACGGTTCTTAAACGGGATGTCAGTGAGGGCGATTTCGTCAAAAAGAACGATGTTATGCTCACGATCGAGACCGACAAGCTTGAAATACAGGCGGAATCTGCAAAGGCCGCGCTTGACGAGATCGGCTGGAACGAAAAGCTCACGAAAGCGGAGATCGAACTTGCCGCTGAACGAATTTCACAGGCTGAAATCACTCTCGCCGATGTAAAACGCCGTTTCGATCGTATCGAGCGGATGACTGCGGAAAACGCGGCCACCCGTGACCAGCACGACAGTGCCTCAACGGAGCTCAAGCTCGCGGAATCCCGCCTTACATCAGCAATAAAAAGCCGCGACAATCTTGACATTCGCCTGAAATCATTCGAGGCCTCGCGCAAAAGGATCGAATCCGAACTGGCGCTGATAGGTCTTCAGATCGAGGATGCCACCGTGCTTTCACCGCTGAATGCCGCTGTCGTCGAGGAATATATCGATCCCGGTGAGATTGTCGCGCCCGGCACGCCGCTGTTCAAGCTTGCAGATATCTCGATCATGCGCCTGATGGTCTACCTGGGCGAGTCCGATCTCGGGAAGATAAAGGTCGGCGATACTGTCCAGGTGGCGGTTGACTCACATCCCGGCGAACGTTTTCCCGGCACTATCACCTGGATTTCGCCGAAAGCCGAATTCACGCCGAAAAATGTCCAGACACGGGAATCCCGGGTCGATCTTGTCTACGCTGTCAGAATCTCTATTGACAATCCTGACGGTGTTTTCAAGATCGGTATGCCGGCGGATGCCTTTATCGAGGGACTGTAAAATGCCCGGTGTCATTGTTGACAGCCTTGCCAAGGCATATGGCGGCATTTCCGCGCTCGAAAACCTCTCGTTTACAGTCGAGGAGGACGAGCTTTACGGCCTTATCGGTCCGGACGGCGCAGGAAAGACCACGTTCATGCGTATTGCCGCCTGTCTTCTTTCGCAGGACAGCGGAGCCCTTACGATCAGCGGATTCGATACTGTCAGTAACGCCCGTGCCGTGAAAAGCCGGATAGGCTACATGCCGCAGCGTTTCAGCCTCTATCCCGATCTCACTGTCATGGAAAACCTCATGTTTTTCAGCGATCTGTTCGGTGTGAGTGCGAAAGAGAGGAAACAGCGGGTCGCACGCCTTCTCGATTTTTCGAGGCTGGGGCCGTTTACCGGCAGAAAATCCGGCAATCTCTCCGGCGGCATGAAACAGAAACTGGCCCTGAGCTGCGCGCTCATCCATACGCCGGAACTGCTTCTGCTCGATGAGCCGACCACCGGTGTCGATCCCGTTTCGCGCCGCGAGTTCTGGGACATTCTCGCGGAACTGAAAAACGAGGGCACCACGATCATCGTCTCGACACCCTACATGGACGAGGCCGAGCGCTGTGATAGGATCGGTATGCTGTTCAATGGCGCGATCATCGCCGAGGGTGAGCCGGAGGAAATCCGTCGCGAGTACGGCTGCTCGCTCCTCGCTGTCAGAGGCGATGACATTGTCAGGAAATTCCGGAAGACTGCCTATCCCGCTTTCGTGACCTCGGCGCAGGCTTTCGGCGACTCGATCCATCTTGCTGTTACCGATATTGAAACCACGACCCCGGTGATTCGTAATATGCTCGAAAAAGCGGGAGTGACCTCTATTTCCATTCATGAGGTCGCGGCCTCCATGGACGATATTTTCATGGAGCTCAGCAAGAACCCGTCGTAATAAACTAAAATCCGAGGTATCCAGTAGCACCCCCTAATCCCCGGCCCCTTCTCTTTAAAGAAGGGAAAGTGAAGCCAAAGAATTCAAAATCGGCAGATTTCCTGCTCCCTTTGGGGGAAGGATGTCACGAAGTGACAGGAAGGGGGCCAAAAAATCGTGAATAATCCCGAATTAAAATCCAGAGAATTCTATTCATTATAATGATTCGTCAGCCGCAGACTGAACAGGAAAACAATATGAGTGGATCATATAACAGGAACATGGATAGCGCTTTCGCAGTGGAAACCCGTGACATTTCCAAAAAATTCGGCGAGTTCACCGCTGTCGACCGTGTCACACTCTCGGTTGAACGGGGTGAAGTGTTCGGTTTCCTCGGTGCGAACGGGGCCGGCAAGTCCACAACGATCAGGATGCTGACCGGTATCCTGACACCCAGTTCCGGCAGCGGCACTGTCGCCGGATTCGATATCATGAAAGAGGCGGAGCGTGTCCGGGAGCGCATCGGCTACATGTCGCAGAAATTCAGCCTTTATATGGACATGACAGTCGAGGAAAACCTCGTTTTCTACGGCGGCGTGTACGGCCTTTCGGAGAAAGCAATGAAGTCATCCCGCGAACGTCTCTATGAACGGCTCGGCCTCGGCGATATACGGAAGCGTCTGACACAATCCCTGCCGCTGGGATGGAAACAGCGGACAAGCCTTGCCTGCGCCATACAGCACAATCCGGACATTCTTTTCCTCGACGAGCCCACCGGCGGTGTCGATCCCGAAAGCCGACGCTCGTTCTGGGATATTATCTACGACCTTTCGGACGAGGGCATGACCGTGTTTGTCACCACGCATTACATGGACGAGGCGGAATACTGCGGCAGGATTTCGATTATGCATGCGGGCCGGGTACTGGTCATGGGCAGCCCCACCGAGCTCAAGCGAGAAAGCGGCATGACGACTGTGGAGGAGCTGTTCATCTCGAAAATCAGCGGCTCCATCGGATCGGGAAAGGAATAGCCATGTTCAATAGAATATTTGCGCTGGCAGGTAAAGAGGTCCGTCATATCTTTCGCGATTCGAGGACACTTGCGGTAATATTCGTCATGCCGGTGTTCATGGTGCTGATCTACGGTTATGCGCTCAATATGGATGTCCGCAATATAAGTATCGCGGTGATCGATTACGATGCCACACCCCAATCGCGGTCGCTGATCCGCTCGTTCGAAGGCTCCGGTTATTTCACGGTCACTGCCTATCCGGAATCGAGGAAAAGCGCGGAAGAACTTCTCATGTCGCACGAGGCGCGCTGTGTCATGATTATCCCGTCCGGTTTCGCTGAAGACAAGGCCTCACACACAGCGCCGTCCGTGCAGATCCTTGTCGACGGTTCCGATCCGACCTACGGCAATACGGCTGTAAATTACAGTTCGGCAATCGTGTTTGACCATTCGCTGTCTCAGGCAGGCGGGCTTGCCGCGATGCCGTTCGAGATCAGGGAGCGTTTCTTCTTCAACCCGGAACTCAGGGGCTCGGATTTCATCATACCCGGTGTTGTGGCGGTGATTCTCATGATGGTCTGTGCGCTTCTGACCTCGATCACGATCGCCCGTGAAAAGGAGACCGGAACGATGGATATCCTCCTCGTTTCGCCGGTGCGGCCACTCGAAATCATTGTCGGCAAGGTCATTCCCTATATCGTGCTTGCGCTTATCGAGGCGGCGTTCATTCTCGCGTTCTCGCGCCTTGTTTTCGAGGTGCCGGTCAGGGGCAGTCTAATCCTGCTTTTCGGGCTGACATTCGCCTATATTTACTGCGCGCTCGGTATGGGGCTCCTGATTTCCAGCGTGGCGGCGACACAGCAGGTGGCAATGATGATGGCGCTTGTCGCGACAATTCTGCCCTCGATGATACTTTCGGGATTTGTGTTCTCGATTTTCAGTATGCCCGCGCCGATCCGCATGCTTTCCTATGCTGTTCCGGCACGGCACTATATCGCCATCATCCGCGGCGTACTTCTCAAGTCGGCAACATTCGGCGCCCTTGCGGACGAGACCGGAATTCTGATCCTTCTGGGAACGGTTTTCCTGACAGTCGCAACACTGAAATTCAAAACGAGAAAAGGGGAATGAGGCATGTCGCGTAAACTGCTGTTCCTCATTCGAAAAGAGTTCATACAGTTCACCCGGATACGGGCCATGCTCGCCCTGACATTCGGTGTCCCGGTCATTCAGCTCGTGATACTCGGATTCGCCATTTCCGGTGATGTCGAGCGGATCCCCTCGGCGATTATCGATCTCGACAATACGCCGGTCAGCAGGAGTATCGTCAACAAGCTCGAAACAACCCGCTATCTCGACATACAGCAGCACCCCGGTGATATGCGCGAGATCATACCGCTCATGAAAAACGACGAGATCATCCTCGCGGTCACCATCCCAAAGGGATTCGAACGTGATCTCATGCGCGGAGAACGTCCGGAACTGTCGGTCAACGCCGATGCCCAGAATACCAATGTCGCAGTTATCGGTGCGGGCTATATCCGCCGGATCATGCAGTCATGGGCGCAAAGCTTTCCCGGAGGAAAAACGCCGCAGACCCATGTTATTCCCATCGGCGTGTCCTCCCGTATCAGGTATAACGAGGAGTTGAAAAACATATATTATATGGTGCCGGGCATCATCGTGCTCCTGGTCACCATCATAACCATGTTCCTGACTGCGCTGGCGATTGTCCGCGAACGCGAGCTCGGCACACTGGAACAGCTTATGGTGACACCCATTTCCCGTATTGAGATGATATTGGGCAAAACAATCCCGTTCGCTATCGTGGGCTTTGTCGAAATGTGTTTTGCTTATGCAGTCGCCCGAGTTGTCTACCATATCCCGGTGGCCGGTTCGCTGCCGCTATTTTTCGCGATCGCCCTCTTGTTTATTTTCTGTACGCTGGGGACAGGCATGTTCATATCGACAATCGCACACACCCAGCAGCAGGCGCTGTTCACCGCGTGGTTTTTCATGATATTCTTCATCCTCATGAGCGGTTTTTTCCTGCCGTTGGATAATATGCCGGAGGCCGCCCTTGCGATGACATATATCAATCCGCTCCGCTATTTCCTGGTGATCGTCAGGGATATTTTCCTGAAAGGTGCAGGGGCCGCCGAGCTTGTGCGCGAGATCGTTTCCCTTGCGGTCCTCGCGTTCAGTGTCAATGTGCTGGCGGTGCTCAGGTTCAACAAACGTCTGGATTGACGGCGGGATTTAAGAAGACACCGGAACAGCCATTGTTCCTGAGCAATCCAATCTGTTTTCCGATATCAGCCCACTAACCCCTGGCCCCTTGCTCATTCGAGGTTCTACACTGCGCTTCGTGTCCCCCATAGGGGGCAAGGGTAGGCGTGGCCTTTCTTTTTATCTTGCCCCCTATGGGGGAAAGATGTCACGTAATGACAGAAAGGGGGCTTCTTTTGCGAAACAAGCTTAGGGAAATTTGACCCTCAGAGATTAAATTATGCAAAAACTCCTGCGCGGCACTGTGCCGTTACGCAGGAGTTTTTTACATGTGATCAAAATTTTATGAGCTTCTCACGTGCCCGTTTCGATATGACGGCGCTCTAAAAGCGTGCCCTCCATAAGATATAGATTGGTCAGGGCGTTGAGATAGGCCACAAGCGAGCGCGCCTCGGCCAGCCTGCTCATGGTATATTCCCTCTGCGCCTGAAGCACCATGAAATTGGTCGAGTTGCCCACCCGGAATTTGACCTGTTCCGCCTCCAGACGCTTTTCCTGAAGCTCCCGGTTCACTTTCGAGGCCTCGATCATCTGGCGTGACTGGACCACATCCACATAGGCGGAACGGATGTCGAGCTGTACTGTGCGCTCGAGGTTGTTGACGCCCTCCTCCTGCTGACGGAGCGTGTTTTTCATGCGGGTGTGACGGGCCCGTTCCGCCCTGTCCAACACCGGTATCGAAAATGTGAATCCGGTCGAAACCTCATAAAAATCACTGCCGATATCTGGCTTACCCTCGTTGAACGTCTCGGCATAGGAGGTTTTCCCCATTGATATGAAAATGTCAAGCTGCGGCAGGAGGCCGTTCCTGGTCTGAACGACATTGATTTCGCCTTTTCGGAACTCTTTGCGGACCTGAATGAGGTCGGGACGGTAGAGAAGCCCCAGCCTGACATGTTCCTCGACCGTTTCAAGGGAATCTGTGGGTATTTCAGGCTGCTGGCTGATCAGGACATTCGCGTTCCATGTATTGTCTGTGTTCGGATTCAGGATAAACAGCAGGGCCAGCCGCGCCTGTTCGAAACGGTTTTCGGCCTCGATAAGCGTTTCCCGGCGAGATGCCACCTCGGCATTGACCGAGGCAAGCTCGAGTGTCGGGAGTTTCCCGACAGTGACCCGCTCCTCTGTTTCACGGAGCTGCTGCTCGGCAAGGTCCATCGACATGCGCTGGATCTCCAGCTCCTCCGCGGCGAGGTGAAGTCCCCAGTATGCTTCCTCGACATCGGCGGTGATACGCTCGGCGACAGCTTTAAGTTCCGCCTGTGATATTTCGACATCGATAGCGGCCCTTCTGAGACGGGCGAGGTTCGAGCCGAGACTGAGCCCCTTGAGCAGCGACTGGGTTACGGTGACACCTATCTCGCCGGTATACTGGTCCGAATAGATATTCGAGGTGTAGCCGCTCATGGAGGCATCGAACGAGACAGTCGTGCCGGTCGGGAGCTCTTCGGTCAGGCCGATGTCATAGAGAAAACGCTCGGTGTCCAGAAGGTACGGTTCCCTCGTTGCGCCGAGGAATCGCTGGGACTTGCTGTCGGTGTTGGTGACACCGGCGGAAAGCACCGGATCTAACTCGGCTCGCTCGGCCCTTCGGTAGGTGTCGGCGTTTTCGACCTCCAGACGCTGGATCGATACCGTGTGGTTCCGTTCGAGGGCGGTGAGCACAGCCTCCTCCACCGAATATGAGAGTACCGGTCCGGAGGGAGTCTTAATAGTCTGCGTTTCTGCCGTAGACACGAATGTCATGAGCAGGACAAAGGGCAATAACGTTAATTTTCGCATACAGGATGTTCTGGAATATTTTTCTGTGAAGGTCATCATGATTCGGCACCTTCCACGCTTGTATGGTATTTATGTTCGAAAATAGAATAGACAACCGGGATCAGGACAAGCGTGATCAGGGTTGAGCTCAAAAGGCCGCCGATTACCACGCGTGCCAGCGGTGCCTGTGTTTCGCCGCCCTCCCCGAAACCGAAAGCGAGCGGCACGAGACCGAGCACCGTGGTCAGCGTTGTCATGAGAATCGGTCTGAGTCGGCGCGAACCGGACAGCTTGATCGCGTCCATCATTTTCATATCTTCGTGACGACGCAGGTGGTTGGTGTAATCGACAAGCAGGATGGCGTTGTTCACCACAATGCCCGCCAGCATGATACAGCCGATAAACGCCTGCATACTGAATGTCGTATTGAGCAGGATCATTGTCCCCACAATGCCGATGAGTGCCATTGGAATGGAGAAAAGCACGATGAATGGATCGCGAAACGACTCGAACTGGCCCGCCATGACCATGTAAACAAGGACAATGGCGAGAATGAGCCCGATCAGAAGCTCATGGAAGGCCTCCTGCTGTTCCTCGTAGTCGCCGCCGAACAGGATTGCGAAATCCTTGGGCACCGGGATGGTTTTGAGTGCCTCGCGAATGTCGGCGATGATCGAGCCCATGTCGCGGTCGGTATAGTTGGCGTCGATAGAGATGATACGCTCCTGGTCCTTGCGCTCGATACGCACTGGTCCCTCGCGCGGGATTGTTTCCACAACATTCCGGAGTATGACCGGCTCGCCCCGGTTGTTGATCACAGAGTAGTAGAGAAGATCGTCCAGGTCCCTGCGGTCCTCTTCGTTCAGGCGCACGAGGATGCGGTATTCCTTACCGCCCTCGCGGAAATTCGAGGCCTGTGAGCCGCCCACCGCCGTTTCGAGAGCGTCACCGATTGTGGAGACCGAGAGTCCCAGGTCGGCCGCTTTCTGACGGTCGATCCTTATCACCTGTTCGGGGCTTCCTTCCTCGCGGCTGATTCGGGTGTCCGTTATGCCCGGAACGTTTCTGACAACCGCCTCGACCCTGCGCGCAAGATCCTGTGCGATCTCGAGATCGTAACCACGAACCTCGACACTTATCAGTTCCGATGACGACGAGCCCAGCCTTAAGAGGAAACTGGTGCCGGGGCGGGTTCGTGCGGTCAGGCCGGGAAGGTTGGCGAGCGGTTTTCTGAGGTCATTGGCGATCTGTTCGCTGCTACGTTTGCGTTCCTTGATAGGGACAAGATTGAGTCGTACCTGCGCGGTGTGTCCGCCGGAGGACCCGTGTTCCCCACCGCCGATACGGGAATACATGGAACGCATTTCCGGCACCTCGCGGCGAACAATTTCCTCGACAGTGAGTGTGGCCTGATCGACCACCTCGAGTTTCGTTCCCACCGCCATTTCGAGATTGATCCTGACCTCGCTTTCATCGCTGACCGGCATCAGCTCGACACCGACATAACGGATAAGGATCAGTGATACTATAAACAACGACAGCGTTGCCGCCACGACAATTTTTCTGTGCCCGAGCGACCAGTCCAGAAATCCGCTGTAACGCTGTTCGACCTGTTTGAATGTATTTTCGCTGGCAAGGTAGAGACGGTGAAGCCTGCTTTCACCCCTGTAATGTTTGGTTGACTGGAAATGGAGGAAACGCGACGCCAGCATGGGCACAAGCGTGGTTGAGACAAGTAGCGAGCAGAGCAGTGAAAACGCCACAACATAGGCCATCTGCTGGAACATGATGCCCGACATGCCGCGGATGAACACCACCGGAAGGAAGACGACAAGTGTCGTCAATGTGCTGGCTACAATCGCCGACCAGACCTCCGAGGTGCCGATAAGGGCGCTTGGTATCGGCTTTTCCCCCTGTTCCCGATAGCGGTAGATATTCTCCAGCACGACAATGGAGCTGTCGACAAGCATACCGATACCGAGGGCGAGACCGCCGAAAGTCATGATATTGAGCGTAAAACCGCCGAAATACACGAGCCCGAATGTCGCGATAATGGATATGGGAATGGCAGTCGCGATAATCGCGGTGCTCGACAGGTTGCGGAGGAAAAGGAAAAGAATGATGATCGCCAGAATACCGCCGGTCAGTGTCGAGATGCCAACATTCCTGATGGACTGCTTGATGTAGGTCGACTGATCGAAAATCGACGCCATCTCGATCTGGGGGATGTCGAGGTTGATACGTGCGACCTCCTCGTTGGCCGCCTCGGCAACCTGCACCGTGTTCGAGCCGGACTGCTTATAAATGGCGAAACGAAGGCCCGGTTTGCCGTTGATTCGGCTCAGGTCACGGATTTCTTCCCACGAGTCCTCGACAGTGGCGACATCCTTGATCTGTATCGGGGTGCCCTCGCGGATGGTGATCACGGTGTTGCGGATTTCCTCGAGGGACTGGAATTCGCCCTGTGTCCTGATCAGCACCTCGGAATTTCCCTTATCGTACAGCCCCGCCGGGATATTGAGGTTCTCGTTTCTGAGAGCTCTGATGATCATGTCGGTGGAAAGGCCGAGCGCCTTGATCTGGACTGAATTGAGGTCCACATGGATCTCGCGGGTGAGGCCGCCGCGTATGTTGGTCGAGGCCACACCGGGCACACGTTCGAGACGGTATTTCACCTGATCCTCGACAAGCTGGCGGAGGTCCAGTGGATTGAGATTGCTCGATATGCCGTAATAGAGGATCGGGAACGCCGAGATGTCGAATTTGTAAATTCGCGGACGGTCGATGTCCTCCGGCAGACGGCTCATGATGCGGTCGACTCGGTCACGGATATCGTTAGCCGCGACATCGAGATCGGTCCCCCACGTGAAAGCGACACGGACACGGCTGCTTCCCTCTGTCGAGGTCGAGGTGATCTCCTCGACACCCTGGACAGCGGCGAGCGCCTCCTCGATCGGCCGCGTGATCATCTCCTCGATTTCCTGTGGGCCCACATTGCCGTATTCCGTGGAAACCGAGATGGACGGGTACTCAACCTCCGGCATCATGTCGATCGAAAGCCGGAAAAACGATACCACGCCCAGTGTGATGATTATCAGGAAAATAACGGTCGTGAGAATCGGGCGGTCGACAGAACCTTTCGCTATATTCATTGTCCTGTCTCCCCGCTTGTACCGCCTCCGGAGCTGTTGGCGCCGGTGTCGGTGAGTATCAACACACTGCCGTCATCGAGAAGGTGGTGGCCGAGTGTCACGACCTGTCCCTCGATCTCGGGCTTGAGCAGCTCTGTCCTATCCAGCGTCGTTATGCCGGTCTCTATCGGGTAGTAGCGGGCAACGAGTTTCTGGGTGGCAGAATCTTTCTCCACCACGAAAATGCCGTTTTCCCCGTTCCGTCTCACCACAGCCTCGCTGGGCACGACCCGTGCCGAATCCTTTTCCTTCAATACGACATGGACTTTCGCGAACATGCCGGGTTTCAGGGTCAAAGACTCGTTGAGCACCTCGATCTCCATCTGAGCCACACGGGAGGACTCCTCGAGCATCGGCGCTATCCGTGCGACTGTCCCGTGAAACTGCTGGTCCGGGAAAGCATCGACCACAACTGCCGCCGCCTGTCCTACATGGATATCGCCATAGTCGCGTTCGATGATGGTGGTCCTCACTATGACCTTATACCGATCACCGAGACAACCGCGGCATTTGGTGCCAGAAGGGTGCCCTCGTCCACAAAACGCTCACCGATGAAACCCGGCTCCGTTGCGGCGAGGACAGTGTAGTTAAGGCGGATTTTCGAGGATTTCAGTGCTGCGCTGCGCTGCTCAACCTGCGCCTCGGAAAGCTGGAGACGCGATTCGAGCGCTGCTGCATTTGTCTGAGCCGCCTCGTATTCAGCAGGGGAGGCGATACCTTTTGACTGAAGGGACTGTGCGCGGGTGAGTTCCTGCGTGGCAAGTTCATACTGGCTCTTGGTCTCGGCAAGGGAGGCCCTGGCGATCTTCAGGCTGGCTTCTGCCTCGAGCACGGCCTGCTGGTACTCGGCATCGTCGATTTTCGCAATCACCTCTCCCGGCGAGACGGGGTCCCCGATCCTTTTGCGAAGTGCCGTGATTCGTCCGGATACTTTCGGAGAAACGATGTAGCGATAGAATGGGTAGACCGTCCCGGTATATTCCCGAACATCCTGTATGGGCTCGTATACAATGTTGGTTATCTCGACAGCCACCGGTGGCTTGTCCGACTTGTTCGAAGATTCGCCGGGCCCCATGATAAGCATTGCCAGACGCCAGATAAAAAACAGGATGAAAACGATGGCTATTGCGACAAAGAGCTTCTTTTTCATGGCGGCCTTTCCGTTAACAAAGAGGAAAACAGCATAAATACGTTAAGCACCAGGTTCAATCGCTGAAACATATATACTATTTTGAAAAGAATTCACATGGAGAGGTATATATTAGACTTTCAAATATTATAAAAGTTTGATGAATTAACAATTTTTTCTTAACGATTCCAAATAATTTTTTGTTTCGGGATGATTGCCGGAATGAAATCGAGTATATTTGTTTTTAAACAGTGAACACGGTCCGATTTTCCCGTGTCTCGAACAGATCATTTTGCTATATTGACCACCCTGACATGCGAGATATTACGAGGAGAAAAGTATGACATTGATACGGACATTTTCAGCTGTATTTATAGGTATAATTATGTGTTACAGTAGTCAATCACCGGCGGAGGCCCAGGAAAAATGGCCTGAAAAGATCCAGACTGTCTTGAACAACACAAAACGGCTCGATCATGACAGAGGCGGACGTCTTCCGCTTTATCTCTGGCCGGCGATGGACCCGGGTAAGATGGATTCCCGGAAAGCGGAGGAGCTTGTCCGGGAAATGGATCTCCGCGGCATCGGTGTCATAAGCTCCTGGAAACCGGATAATCGTGACGAATGTCTCGAAAACGCCCTCGTTATAGCCCGTGCACAGAAAAAACTCGGTCTCCGGGTCAATATCAATGCCACAACACTGCTCTACTCATTCTTCAACGGTGATGAGCGGACCGCGCATATCGATGAGAACGGCGAGACCTTTTTCGACAGCACATTCGGTGAAAGCCATAAAATGGGCTGTCCGTTCGCCCTCGATTTCAGGAAAGACGAGATCAGGGAGCGGGTGGAATATTACGCGAAAGCCTACCGTGACGAGGGCATAGATGTCGATTTCATATGGGCCGACTGGGAGGTCGACGGGCCAATCGAGTTCAACGGCGCACATGCGGCCTCCAAACGCTGTGTGAGATGCCGTGAGGCTGTCGGTGACATCGATAATTTCCTCGAATTCCAGAAAACCCTTCGTGAAATAAGGATCGAACTTCAGCACGACTGCTATTCAGAACCGCTGCTGCGCTATCACCCCGATGCGCTCGTGGGCAATTATGCTGTCTATCCCCACAACGGCTACCGTTACTGGTACGACTATTTCGAGTATTATGCCGAGGGCCAGCCATATATACAGGAGCAGGGCGCGAAATACCGTCTCTGGTACAATGATTTTTCCGGTACCGGCTACACCTTTGCCATGCCGGTTGTTTATGCCTGGGCACGTCTTTTCAGCTGGTACGATTTCGAAAACACCGATTACCGCTGGTTCTACAATATGCTGCTTGTAGCCTCGAACGCCTGCCGGTATACACCTGCCGGGACTCCGGTCATCAGTTTCGTGCACCGCAATATGATAAATCCGAAAGAATATTCTCATCCCGATCTGACACCGTTCAGCGAGACCGTATACAAAGAACTGCTCTGGCACATGCTCCTGAGAGGCACCGACACATTCTATATGTGGAGCGGCAGTAGCGAGTTCGCAAATGAAACGGCCCTACTGCACGAGGTTTACGCCGCGGCACAGGAATATGGCGATTTCCTCGAACACGGTGTCCCGCTTGCGTTCGATGTCCCGCGGGAACCGGGGCCTGTCGTATCCGTCCTGAAACTCGGAAACCGCCTCCTTGTCAGGCGCACCGATTTCGACAGCGCTGCCAAGCCCGCGACACTCCGTGTGGACGGCAGGACAATTGAAATTCCTCCGAATACAGGCCGCTGCAGCATCATCGATCTCGATTAGAAGAAAAAAATCATGCTATCCTCTAACCCGGTAGAACGGCTCTGTTGCTTGATCTGCCGGGTTGTTTTATTGCGACATTGCAATAAATATTGAGTAATGTCAAAAAAATCCCTTGACAAATATTGTTTAATACTTAAATTGATCACAAGATTTAAATCTTAAAGTTAAAAATTAGACAAACTGCTGCAGCGAGAGGATCACCATGAAAGACAAACGTATGGGTCGCACCCAAATGAAAATCATGAATGTGCTTTGGGAGAAAAAACGCGTCTCGGCCCAGGAGATCACTGATACGATCAATGAGTCCGAGAACGTTGCTCACAGCACGGTCCAAACTTTCCTTCGTATTCTGCTGAAGAATAAAGCCATCGCGTATGATGTCGAGGGACGGACTTTTATCTACTATCCTCTCCTTGAAAAAGGCGAGGTTACCAGGAATGCGGTCAAGGATTTTGTCGAAAGCATTTTCACCGGATCGCCTGAGGGCGCTGTTTCCTACATCATTAAAAATATGGATGTGGATGACAGCGAGCTCGACAGGATCAAGGAAATGATCGATAACAGGAATAAGGACAAAAATGCATAATACCTGTATCATAGGGCTGCTGTCTGTGGCGAACACCCTGTTTTTTACGGGTTTCACGCTGATTATCCAGTCGACTGTCATTCTGGTCGCGGCTTTCGCTCTCAGGCATTTGTTGAGAAGAAAAAGCATGGTGCTTCAGTCGCTGATCTTGAGAAGCTGTCTCGCGGCGCTTTTTTTCGTGCCGCTGGTAACAGTGATCTTTTCCGTAACCGGTATCGACGGGCTGTATTTTCATCTGCCCTCGCCCGGTGTGGACAGGCTGACTGTCATGTTCAACGATTCGGATACAGCCGGAATGGTGAAGGATTCCCGGGAACCAGCCGCCTATGATATCGATAGTTCAATCCCTGCAGCAGATGATACACCCGTTTCAGTTGATGTCCCGGTATTGCTATCCACTCGTGATAGTGATCCTCCGCTCAAAAAGGGCGATCAGCATATAACCCCCCCTGGTCTCCAATGCTGATCGCCCTTTCCGCTGTTGTCGTGGTTCTTTCGAGCATTTTCTGGCTGATACTTTCACTGGTACTTGCGCTCGGTGAGATCAGAAGCCTTCTCTATATCAGAGGTATTGTTGGCGGTGCTGCGCAGGTTAACAGCGCCCGCCAGAGGGTATGCGATGATCTCGCGGAAAAAATGGGTGTTCAGAAACCGCGTTTTGTCAAGCATCCGGAAATTTCCAGCACGTTTCTGACCGGCATTATCCACCCTGTCGTCGTCGCGCCGGACAGCGATCTCGAAGATATGATGACCTCGAAAGAGGTGCTCGTTCATGAGCTCGCCCATCTGAAACGTCACGACCATATCTGGAACCTCATCGCCAACATAGCCATTGTTCTCCTGCCGTTCCAGCCGCTGGTATGGCTTCTTGCCGCCGCGATCGAGGAGACCAGTGACCATGTCAGCGACGATTACGTTGTTAAAATGATGAAAGACGATATGGCCTATGCTTCGCAGCTCTATGACATAGCGAAAGCCCGTAAACTGGAACACGCCAGACTTGTCGCGGCCAGTGCGGTCTGTTCGATGAAATCTGTTCTTATACGGCGGATCGAGCGCATTCTCGATACGAACAGCAACCGTCACCTCCACTCTCGTGCCCGTGATGTGGTCTCCGTACTCTTTCTTTTCCTCTGCGCTCTGTTTGTCAGCGGTTTTGTCGGGATAAAGCGTGAGATACTCAATATCAGGAACACGATAGTCGATCATTCAACGGAACTCGCCACGCGTATGAAAACACAGGATGCCAGCCTCGACATGAGTATTCTCAGCGCACTGGATGCAAACATGTTCAACAGCGGAGAGAGCCCGAAAAATGAATGGCAGTCTTTGTCTGGCTCCTCTCCTGTCAGCGGTCACTCTGAGCTTGACGTAAACGGCGGACCCGCCATGACACGGCTCGATACCCGGAGATCGGGTGCTCCCGGCGCGTCCATGCCCATCGACCGCATTTTGAAAAGCAAGCGCCGTCCTGAAATCGATATGACCGGTACGCTGGATCGTCATGGCATGGCTGATGACAGTTTCCTCGCCTCGCTTACCGATAATCTGCCGGAAGAGACAGTCGATATGCAGCCGACAGTCAGCGAGGACCTGACTTCGTTCATGCTGCTCAATTCTTACAATGCCGGCAGCACAGATCAAGCTGTCATGGCCTCGCTTGAAATTGCCGTACCGGGTGATTACGAATACGGTGACCTCAGCGATCCACTCCGCGAAAAAATGCGTGATTTCTATCGCTCGCTCAAAAAAGAGAAACTATATCCGGTGTGGTCGCCCGATGCCGCAAAAATAGCGTTCACCGACAAGAATTACGGTGTCTGGGTGGTCGATGCCGACGGCGGCGCGCCGCTGCTCGTGTATGACAACTATTACAGGCTGCTTTATAGAGATATGAAAATCCATTATGGTGAGATCAAGACAGTTGGCTTTTCTCCAGACGGCCGTGAGTTGGTGTACCGCAGGTATAGTCTCGACCTGGAACACGGCTCCCGGGTGATAGCGAACGATGACGGTGAGATCAGGCGGTATTACGTTGAAAATCCGCTTCCGATGCTTGAGGCGGTCGATCTCGAAACTATGAAATACCGCACCCTGGCTGAAAATGCCTCGGATGGCGCTTTTTCACCTGACGGTCGCAGTTTCGCGTATATCGGCGAGGATCTCGACGGGCCGAGCAGTCTCTGGCTGCTGGATCTCGAAACCGGCACACGCCGCTGTATCGATTCTGTCGAGCCCTCTTCGCTCTGTTTCACCACGGACAGCGCCAGCCTGCTGGTCAGTGTCGAACTTGAAAACGGCAGCAGTGAAATAGTCACCGTTGACTGTGCGACAGGTGAAATAGGCAGCGTGCTGCTCAACGGCAATGTCAATCTCTGCGACCTTTCGCCGGACGGCCGCTGGTTATTGTTTGCCGAGAATGTGACGGAACAGGTCCACGGCGACAACCAGGTGGAGAACGGCGCGCTTCCCGGGCTCCTGGATATGGAAACAGGGCTCCTGTATGCTCTATCGACCGATGAACGGGAATCTGTCGCTTGGGGTCGCTTCTCTCCCGAAGGCGACATGCTGTGTCTCAACCTGAAAGACGATGGCAACTGGAATATCTTTCTGCAAAATTTCACACCGCCGGTCGCCGCGAAAGAGGCAATGACGGCTGAACCCGTGGAATTTTCTCTCGGGAACGCCACACCCAATCCGTTCAACATGGCGACAACGATAGAATATTCCGTCGCGAAAGACTCGATGGTCAAGCTTCTCATTTACAACAGCCTGGGCCAGAAAGTCCGTACGCTCGTTTCTGAAATGACAGCGACAGGTAAACACAAGGTGGTATGGGATGGGTTGGATGATAACGGTAATGTTGTTTCCGCAGGTGTTTACCTGTCGCACCTTAATGCCGGTGGCAGGACAGCGACCGGAAAAATGACGTTGATGAAATAGACAATATCCGGCAGTGGGTTCGTTACAAGTGCTGGATAAGAAACACGAAAATAATTGGAAAGAGAAAGCAGACTGACAATGAAACCTATCTCCCCAAAGATATACAGGCGAAAACGGGAACGACATGTGTGGAGGATTGTGCCTATGGAATGATCAGGAGACACGCTATTTCGATTACATTTCATCGAATGCGCAGTTTTGACTGCTCTCCCATCATTCGCAGCAGACATTCGAGTGAAAAACTAACTGGAGAAGTATCATGAAACGCACACTTTTTATCAGCCTTTTGACCGTCGCGCTTGCCGGAATTTTCGCGGTATCGGCATTTGCCATGACGAAAGACGAGATAGTATCCGATTATAAAAATATGTTTGTGACAGACTGGTCGCCGGACGGCAACTCGATTACCTTTGGCTCCGATGGTGATATTTACACCGTAGATATCACGAACGGAGAAGTAACCAATCTTACAAAAGGCAATGAATTCATATGTGGTAACCCGGTGTTTTCGCCGGATGGCAGCAAAATATATTTTTCACAGTCTGGAAAGAAAAAAATATTTGATCCTGAATACACAGAGGGAATCAATATTGCCGTGCTCGATCTCGCGACCGGCGAATCGGAAATCATTATTCCCGGTGGTTATTCATGTAATGTCAGTCCCGATGGTACTATGTTGGTCTATACGAAAGACTATGAATGCCATGCGATTATGAACCTTGAAACTGGGGAAGAGCGGGTATACCGTTCTGAAGACATGGGACTTGTCTTCGCTTATGGTTTCTCCTGCTTTACACCAGACAATGAATATTTCGTTACAAGCTATCTGGCATACGAACCGGGCAGTTATGTTCAACGTAATGATGCTTCGAAATTATACAAAATCAATGTCGCAACCGGCGAGGCAGAAGAGTTCACCCTGGGTTCTTTTCCTCCGTGGAATCCCAGGTTCTCCCCTGACGGTAACACACTACTCTTTTCCCAGCTCGATTATACTGCTAATCGAACTGAACCGATTTATCCTTGCTACCAGCTGGATGAAGATGGCAATCTGATTGTTGATGACGGTAAAGATGTCTTTTTCGAGTATTATTTCGTTAAAAACGAAGAGACCGGTGAATTTGAAAACCTGACCTACGACAATTATTATGCGATCGAAGGCGAACAGACGGTATACCAAAAAGGCGAAAACGGTTATAGCATTTCTCCTGAAGAATTCTCCAAAACGATAACCGTGCCCTACCTGCGCTATAACGTGGCCAGTTGCGATTTGGCCACCGGAAAGATCAAAACGTATGTCAATCCCGGCAATTTCCAGACAAGGCATGCAAGCTGGTCCCCCGATGGCACAAAAATTTGTTACGTTCTCTGGACAGACGGTGATTATCGTTCGCTGTTTATTTACGATCTTGAGTTCGATGCCCACAAGCTGGTCATCAATGGCGTTAGCGGTGACACCAATCCTACTGTAGTCGAAGTTGATGATGTTCCGGCTCCGTTCGCAATCGCCGGTAACTATCCCAACCCGTTCAACCCCACGACGACGATCCAGTTCACGCTGGAAAAAGCCGGTGCTGTCAATCTCGACATCTACAATGTCTCCGGTCAGAAAATCCGCACGCTTACAACCTCTAACTACGCTCCCGGTTCCCATGAACTGGTCTGGAACGGACATGACGATAACGGCATCGCTGTTTCCTCCGGTGTCTATATCTGCCGTCTGAAAATGAACGGCATGACTCAGGCACATCCGATGCTTCTGGCTAAATAATCTGTCACAGTCATGTCCCCTTTTCGGCCACCCCAAATATTTCTTCATTTCAGGCCGTAAAGAGCTGTCACTCGAACCCTCCCCCGATTTCCGGGGGAGGGGCGGGTAAGGTCTACTCTTAAAAGGAACTTATGAGTGAATACGGCGCGTGAATTATCGATAATTTTCATTGTTGCAGCCATGTCTGCGCTTTTTTTCTCCGGGCATGCAAATGCACAGCAGCTGTGGAAAACATCCTGGTCGTCCGATGCGGAAAACATTGCTTTCGGCTGCGGAGAGGATATCTGGATGATCTCCGCCGATGGAGGCACGGCGCTTAATCTCACGGAAGACATTGACGATGTCTGCTATTGTCCGTTGTTTTCCGCCGATAGTGCCGAGATCATGTTCTCACAGTTTGTTACAACATCTGATGCGCCCAACACACCCAGGCTCATGGCGAAAAATATCGAAACCGGTGAAATCCATGAAATACTCGACAACGCCTATGCGGTTTCTCTCAGCAGGGATGGCCGTTATGCGGTTTACATCAAAAACTGGGAGATGTATGCGCTGTATGATTTCGAGACGGACGAGGAGCGTCTTTTTGAATTCAACGGAGATAATCCGCCTTATTTCTGTGGCGGGCATCCGGATATTTCCCCGGATAACAGTCATTTTGTCGTCAGGCTCGACAGTGGTGCGAACTGCGCTCTTTCCGACAGGTTCCGGTTGTTTAAAATAATGACCGGCACGGGCGAAATCAAAGCGCTCGAGCTGGAGAAATCGAATTTCATCTATCCGAAATACTCTGTCGATGGCGGAAAACTCATGTTCTCACAATATGCAGACGATGGGATTTACCAGCTTGCGATCAAAGACATAATGAAAGGCGATCAGTCATTTGTAGTGTCTGACAACCGGTATGAAACGAAATGCGGAAGCTGGTCGCCGGAGGGTTCGCAGATTTGTTTTATCAGGAACGGGCAGGGGAATTCCTCCCTGGAAATCATCAGTATCGATACGGAAACGAGCGAAATTCTTTTCAGTAATGTATGGAGTCCGACTGATGTCCTCGAACGTCCGGAAGTGGAGCCGCTGTTATTGCTGAATTATCCCAATCCGTTCAATCCCTCGACAACGATCGATTTTTATGTGCCGCGAACGAGCGATGTCCGCCTGGATATTTTCAATATGGCAGGCCAGAAAATCAGAACACTCATTAACAGCCGCTTAAGTACAGGTATGCAATCGCTTCTGTGGGATGGTTGCGACGAAAGTGGAGCCTTGGTCTCGTCGGGTGTTTACATAAGCCGCCTGAACGTGGGAGAACAGGTTCGAACGGGGCGTATGATGCTTGCACGCTGAGTCCGCCGTTCCCGGCAGCTGGGGGTGTTCCCTCGGGAATGCCCCTTTTTAATCTCTGAGGGTCTAATTTCACAATGTTTGCTTCGCTGCATTAGCCCCCTTCCTGTCGCTGTGCGACATCCTTCCCCCAGTGGGGGGCAGGAGCGCAAAAAGTATCGCCACTTAAGTGGGCACGAGGTGAGGCGTAGTGCGGGATTGTTCTTTTAAGCATAAATGCTGTTATCCGTATAAGCTCTTCGTTTTGCATATTAGTTCTTCCGCGTATTGAAACAATCCGCCAACGAGTCCAGAAGAAAGAACTTGCTGACAGCCTCAATATCACCTACCATGTAGTCATTCGCAGTTTCGACGGTTATTTGAACGTCTGAAAAAATGACACATATTGATATGCAGTGGGGAAATTCATGAAACGACGTGCTTTTACGCGGCAGGCCCTTGCGGGTCTCGCATCGCTGGCGGGCATGGGATGTGCGAGTCTGGGCAGGAAAATCGAGCTGAAACGCGGGCAGGTGGAATATTCACCCGCCATTCTGAAAGAATACTATCCGCGGCCGAAAGGCACAATGCCCATGCGCGAGCTCGGCAGCACCGGCATCAAGCTTTCGCGGTTCACATTCGGTTCTCACATGACAAAATCGCTCATTCCCTATGAAAAAGAGCGTGAGTTCATGATCCGCGAGGCACATGATCTCGGCATCAACTGTTTTGATATTTATGACAGCACCTCCCACCAGTTCGAGCCGATGGGCCGCTATCTCGAGCCGATAAAGAAAGAGGTCGTCGTTTCCGTTCACGCCACCGAGTACGGCAGTGTATACGAGGGCAATGCCGAGGCCCTCCCGGTGGATAAAGGCGTCGAGAGAATGCTCAAGGTCATGCGCCGTGACTGCATCGATCTCGCCCGTAATTACTGCCATACGCCCGATGCCGAGCACATGAAAAACTGGGACACGCTGTTCCGGCTCAAGGAGCAGGGCAAGATCAGGGCTGTCGGCACGCCGGTGCATTTCCCGCACCAGCTCGAGCCGATCCTCGATGTCTATCCCATCGATTTCGTGGTCTTCCCGTTCAATTTCTATCACAATCTGAATTATAAGGGAGACCATGTCCAGGGTGTGCCCGCAATGGTCAAAAAACTGAAAGACCGCGGTATCGGCGTGATCGTCATGAAACCGTTCGCCAGCGAGTGGTTCATTCCCCACCTGCTTCAGGCGTCACATGAGATCGACGAAACAGGTGAGATCAGCCTGCCTCAGGCCATGCTTCGCTATATAATCAATGACAATATCGAGGCTGACACCACCATGGGAGGCATGTATTCCCTGAAACAGGTCTACGAGAATATCGAGGCATTCTACACACCTGAGCTGTCGAGCGAGGAAAAACGGCATCTCGGTAAGCTCCGGCGGGTGACAAAAGTCATCGCGGACGCTGTTCTGCCGGAACACTACCGTTTCCTCAATGTCTGGGCCGGAAAACGCTGTGGAGGACAGGGCGCGGCGTAGAAACGATCGCCTGACAGTATTGCAGCAATACAAGCCCGGCGGAAAACCGGGCTTTTGTATAAATTTGAACGTATGCTTTCTGTTTTTACCTGAAATTTCATTTCTAAGTCCGTCACAGGCATCATTTTTCAACAGCCTGATACGCGAAAAAGCAGGTTCTGCAGCAGCTTAAGAAAAAAACGGCAGAAAATGACCGGCAATGAGAAAATGAACAGCGCTTCATAGCAAAATAACTTGAATATTACTTGCAAAGCATGTATTTTTCTGATTACAATAAGAGAGTACGCAATAATCGCGCCGCTTTTTCTGAACACTAAAGATTCTTAACGGAGCAGGTCCCTATGCTTAAAATGACCCAGGAGCTGAAACTCGCTCAGAAACTGGATATCCGCATGATCCAGTCGCTGAAACTCCTGCCGCTCACCACGATGCAGCTCGAGCAGCGTATCAACGAGGAACTCGAGATAAATCCCATGCTCGCGGTGGATGAGACCGTTGAGAAGGAGGAGGAAAAACCGGGACGCGATACTGACGAGTCTGGACAGGTCAACACCAATTCTATGGATGATCTCAGCGACGGCGATTTCACCGAGGCTGACTGGCTGAAATACATTGAGGACGGTTACGATTACCAGCAAAGCTCCCGCCAGGAATACGATCCGAATATCGAGGAACTCGAGCCCTCCTATACCTATACCGAAACGCTCTCGGAGCATCTTCTCGATCAGCTCGGCATGGTTATTAAGACCGAGGAGGAACGTGAGCTTGGCGAGTTTATCATCGGCTGTATCAATGATGATGGCTTTATCGAGCTGCCATCGGAGCAGATTGCGCTTGATATCGGTGTTCCTGTCGAGGGTGTCAATGCCATGATAGAGGTCATTCAGCAGTTCGACCCTTCCGGTGTCGGGGCTCGCGACCTTCGCGAATGCCTTCTGATCCAGCTTCGGGACCGCGAGCAGGAAGATACTCCCGCCTGGCATATCGTCAACGAGTATTTCCATGATTTTACCCACCGCCGTTTCAAGGATGTTATGAAAGGTGTCGGGATTTCCGAGGACGAGCTCAAGCAGGCCATGGAGGTCATCGGAGGTCTAACACCCCGTCCCGGTGCGTTTTTCAAGGATGTTTCCGGCATCGTTGTCATCCCCGATATCGTGGTGGAGAAGATAGAAGGTAATTACGAGGTCATGCTCAACGACCGTAATGTGCCCCATCTCACCATCAGCTCAAGCTACCGCAAGCTGCTCGACAAAAAAGCGGGCACCGAGGCTGAGACGAGGAAATATCTTGTGGATAAGCTCAACGGCGCACGCTGGTTCATCAATTCCATCGAGCAGCGGCGCTCGACGATCCTTCGTGTTTCGCACGCAATCGTGGACCGTCAGGCCGAATTCCTCGATCACGGTGTTTCGCACCTCAGGCCCATGACCCTGCAGGATGTTGCAGAGGATGTCGGTGTCGCCATCTCGACAGTGCAGCGTGTGACCGCCGGGAAATATGTGCAGACACCGCAGGGTGTGTTCGAGCTGAAATCGCTGTTCACCCAGCGGATAGCCTCTTCAGACGGCAGTGCGGATCTCTCGGCGAAAAGTGTCAAGGACCGCCTTCAGACCCTGATTAACGAGGAAAACTCGAAAAAGCCGCTCTCCGACCAGAAAATCACCGATATACTCAACAAAGAGGGCATTGCCATTTCACGGCGTGCCATCGCCAAATACCGTGACGAACTTCAGATTCCCCCGGCCCGTCTCCGCAAGGAGCTGTGACAGGCTGTAGGCAGAGGCCCCTCGCGGGAACGGGTTTGACCGGATATAGCTCGGCGATCCGGTAAAACGCCGTTGTTCCCCTGTTCCTTTATGGGGATCGTTCATTCAACTCCCTTGTAGTCCGGAGTGCAACACCCATGTTTCTCCTCATACTGTTTCTCCTGCTCGCCCTCGGCGTTTCATTCGTCTGCTCACTTCTGGAGTCGATGATTCTCTCGGTCTCCCAGGCATATATAGCCCTTCTGATCAGCGAGGAGCACCATAGCGGCCAGCTTCTGAAACGGCTCAAACAGAATATCGACCATCCCCTTGCCGCAATCCTGACTCTGAACACGGTCGCCAACACCATCGGCGCGGCCGGAGTGGGCGCCCAGACCTATTCGCTGTTCGGCAGCCGCTGGGTGGCGGTCTCCTCGGCATCGCTCACGGTTCTCATCCTTGTCTGCTCGGAGATCATCCCGAAAACCCTCGGTGCGGCCCATTGGAAACGCATTGCACCCTATGGCGCCTATGTGCTCCGCGGAATGATTTTCATACTCTATCCGATCGTTCTCATCCTCGAGGGCATCTCGAAACGGTTCTACCATGAAGGCGGTTCCGTGCTCATCACCCGGGACGAGATGGTGGCCCTTGCAGAGATCGGCCAGAGCGAGGGCATCCTGCTGGACAAGGAGGCCAAGATCATCCGCAACCTGTTCCTTTTGAACACGATAAAGACTGCCGATATCCTCACGCCGCGCTCGGTCATGTTCGCGATCCAGGAGGAAAGCACTGTCGCCGATATCATCGAGGGGCATGTGCGTATAGCATTTTCCCGCATTCCCGTTTTCGGCGAGACCCGCGACGATATCAAGGGTTTCGTGCTCAAAAACGATCTCGTGGAGTCATATTACGGCGGCAAAAGGTTTGTGGCTGTGTCCTCGCTCATGAACCCGCTTCACGCGGTGCCGGAGGCCAAGACAATCGCGGGGCTTCTCGACGAGTTCCTTGTCCGGCGCGAGCACATGTTCCTTGTCGTGGACGAGTACGGCGGCACAGCGGGGATCGTGACCCTCGAGGATGCTATCGAGACCCTCCTCGGTGTCGAGATCGTCGACGAGGCCGATTCCATCGAGGATATGCGCGCCTATGCCCTTGACGCCTGGAAAAAGCGCCGGAAAACAGACCACTGAATTACAGCTCCTGCCGGCTCCTCCATATATCGCTTGCCAAAACGCGACCTGACCCATAAATTGACTTGTATAGAAATGTTCAGTCACTTTTTTCGATGAGGTGGATGCTGTGCGGTTTTTTATTCTCAGCCTCGTATTTTTTGTTCTTAATGCCACATCGCCTTCTGTTTTCGCCGATGATTTCCGGCCGACAATGCTGAAAATTTGGGCGGATGAGATTATCAACTACCGGTTTGGCAGCTATAATCTGTCCATTCCTGTTGCGGTCACCGGCACTCCCTGCCAGCTCGTTTTTTCCATCTACACGAAAAACATGGCTGACCTGATCGAGCCGACCACCAACGGTTTTCTCGGCTGGCACTATGTGAACGGTGTTGACACCTGTATTTATTATTCGCCGCCCTATGATTTCGAAGTCGGGACGAATGAGATCATATGGGACGGCCGTGATCAGGATGACAATCTTGTCTGTCCCGGTGTTTACACCTACTACCTGTGGGCATTCGACAATAAAAGCGAAAAAATGCCTGTTTCACTTTTCATTCCTCCTTCTCATCTTTCAATCATGGGGATTGATGAAGAAGGTCTTCCCAGTGACAAACCATATTTCTATAGAAGAGAAAAACGCTGGCAGATTGGTACGGATCCGGAAGACGAGTCCAATCTGATTGAGACGGAATTTGTTCTTGAAGAAAATACTCATATATGGCAGGATCCATGGATCCCGCGTTCGACTCAGGATACCATGTATCTTCCTGTTTTATTGACATCACCGGATAGACTTTCCATGAGAAAATTCCGCTTTGTCCCAGGTGGTACCGCCGAAAGTTTCGATGACTGGGGTGAGGAGGCGCCGTATGCCACGAAAGTCTTGAGGAATGTTGAGAATGGCGGACAATACGGAGTTGCGTCAGATGGTGACTATCTGTATTTAAGCACGTTTGATAGAGACGCTGGTACATATCTCCATCAGTATGACATGCAGGGATATCTTGTCAATACTATCGACATAACTCCCTGGTGGTCAGCAAACTATGGACAGCGCCAGCGATCTCAGGGAATAACATATATGCATGAACATGATGGCCGCTTTCTTGTTTCGAGTTTCATTGCCTGTATGGTGCAGCTGATCGATCCTGCGCGGTATATCAAGTCAGGCGATATCGATGACCTCATGGTCTGGTGCAATAGCAATGGAGACTACGTTCTTGATTTTGCAGCTGATGAACCTTCAATGGCCGCTTATGATTGTTATTATCCGCCATACTTTGAGCATACGCATGTTAACACATCTTCAGATGTTAATGGTTTCTCGACATGTACGTTCGGAATGTCAGGCGGTCCATCTTTTGGATTGCTCGGCCCGGATGGAACAGGCATCGGTCATTTTTCATTCGCTGATGAAGTTGGGCCGAAAGACTATCGTTCTGATAAAGTGGTTCATATTCTTGATGAAAATACTGCTTACGACGGCATATACAGTAATATCTGGGAATGGGGACTGTTCAAAACGGCTTCCGGCTACATGGCAAAGCAATACGGCATGGGATTTGTCGGTCACGACTGTTTCAAGGGCTTGATCGGAGAATTCCCCGATATATTTGCGACTGATAAATGGATAGGTATTCGCTGGCCTGCCGAGGGGATGGAGCTCGAGGCGGGCTCTCAAGTCAGAATCATAACCTATACCGCTTTTGTCGATTCCCTCAAATATGAGGTTTCATTTGATAACGGCATAACCTGGAATATCATTGTTCCCGAAGTAAAAAAACGCATGATGAGCTGGACTGTGCCCTCTGTTCATACTGGCACATGCCTGTTGAGAGCCACCGACGCTGACGATCCAACGGTTTTCGCGACCAGCGGACCTTTTACAATCACTGGCGGTACTGTCGCTGTCGAGGGAGACGCTCCCAAAGCTATCACCCTCTCGCAGAACAGCCCTAATCCGTTCAACCCTGTGACCAGTATAGGAATTACGGTGCCGAAAGACTCGCATGTCTCGCTCGTGGTCTATGATATCGGCGGGCGTAAGATAGCGACACTCATAGACGGGAACTGCTCCGCCGGACAGCATTCAGTCGACTGGAATGCCTCGGAATTCGCCAGCGGCATCTATTTCTGCCGCATGGAGGCGGGCGGCGTGTCGGAAACGCGGAAGATGACGTTGTTGAAATAATATCGGGAGGAAATAATGCGTTTTAAATATGTCATTCTGACTATTGTATTGATCGCAGCTGTATATTCGCCCTCTTTTGCCGAAGAATTCCAGCCCACACTACTTAAGCTCGATCATCAGGATATTATATTCTACGGTTTCGATAGCTCGGAACTCGAAATCCCCGTGACTGTCAGCGGGACGCCTTGCAGTGCCATATTTGCCGTCTTTAGCGAAGACCAGGGCAGCGATATCGGTTCAATTGAAAACGGTTTTCTCGGCTGGCATTACGTGAACAACATCGACACCTGTGTTTATTATTCACGTGACCATCAGCTCGATATCGGTGACAATGTCATTACGTGGAACGGCCGCGATCAGGACGGCAATCCAATTATAAAATATAATGTATATTCTTATTATATATGGGCATACGATAATGTCAGTAAAAAACAGCGGATGTGTAAATACGGGGCTGATTTTTCGAGATTGAATTGGAAAAAAGACCTTGTCGTGCAAGAACTTGACGAGGACGGTTTTCCGTTGAGATATCCGTTTTGGTACCGTGCGCATGAGCGCTGGAAAATTGGTCATGATCCCGAGGATGAGAAAGGGCTGATTTCAAGCGATATTGTTCTCGAAGATGGCTGGAAGATAACAGGCATGCCGGAGATTCGACAGGATGATTTCAATTTTTTATATATCTGTGTCACAAATACCGAGGAAAAGAAAGCTGCACTTCAAAAACTGCGTTTCATTCCCGGCGGCGAGACGGAAATAGCAAGCGATTGGGGTGAGGAAGTTCCATACTCGAAACCATACGATGTTTATGCGGACTACGGTCCTGGTGTTATAAGTGATGGTGAGTACCTTTATGCAGTGGATAATAATATAATTACATCAAACGAGCCCGACGCCGATATATATATTTATGACATGAACGGCTTCATGATTGAGCATGTCGATCTTACACCCTGGTGGAGTAACGAACACGATTTTAAAATGGAGGCCCAGATGAATGGCGGACCTTCATATTTTGATGAGCGGCGCGGTCGTATTGTTATGAACTCTCATGCCTCTTGCCTTGTCCAGATGATCGAGCCCGCCCGTTTCCTTGACAATGGAATGCTCAGCGACCTCATTCTCTGGTCAAACGGCAACGGCGATTATTTCTACGACAAAAATTTCGAAGTAACGGCAAAAAAATCCTGGGTATGCAACGACTACAATGTTGAGCCCTCTGCTTACAGTATCAGCCTAGACTATAATTTCTTCTCGATAGTACCGGTTAATGATTATGAGAACTATGAATCTTTCGGTATTTTTGCACCGGATGGCACTGGTCTCGGTAATTTCTCCTTAGCCGGTGAAGGAAAATACAAGAAGTCCGGACATTTCTTTATCGACTGTGGCACACCATACGATGGCCTTTATTGCGATAATGTGTCGAGCCTTCTACCTCATGGTTTATATACTGCAGATGCGGTTGAAAAGTTCAAAGGTATTTTCTACATTGCGCATGATTCCGTGAAAGGTGTCATCTCGCCGCCATACCCCGGCGTTGAAAATACGACTCCCACAGCTATCACCCTCTCGCAGAACAGCCCTAATCCGTTCAACCCTGTGACCAGTATAGCGTTTACATTACCAAAAGACTCTCATGTCTCGCTCGTGGTCTATGATATCGGCGGGCGAAAGATAGCGACACTCATGGACGGGAACTGCTCCGCCGGAAAACATTCAGTCGACTGGAATGCCTCGGAATTCGCCAGCGGCATCTATTTCTGCCGCATGGAGGCGGGCGGCGTGTCGGAAACGCGGAAGATGACGTTGTTGAAATAGATCGCTTTGGATATGCAAATAACGTTGGCGAATTTTCGTGTATGAATCATCGAACTGACCAGTGACTCTGGTTAGTGTGTTTTCACTTGATTCCACATTCCTGCCACGATATCACAAAATATTTTGGCAAGATTAATCCACACATTAACATCCGAAACAACATGTTTCAAACGTCACTTTTCAGATGGGGCTGAGAACCGAAATAGCACTCGAACCGGCAATCAGCTCCATCTTGACCGTACTGCCGTTTTCTCTCAGTGTGAAAAGTTTCTCCAGCATGATAAACGACCTTCTGCCTGTAATGACGCTCTATATTTATTCTACGTCACGTATGTCACCTTGTTATGCCCATGATATCGGGGTTTCAGGGAATTGAGTTGTCAGTTTCTTTCGCCTCGATTCATGGCGACATTTATGACGCTATAAAACCCTGTTTTTCGACACTGTAAACATTGACTTGTTTTGCCGCCTTGTGCGCAGCAAGTTTTCCACATATCGGACCGTAGCCCCTGTGAACGCCCTGTTTTCCTGCATCTCCACTCTTTTGTATTATGATAATTATGGAAATATGAACATCACCATGTTGAGCTCAAGACGGGCTGGTGTTGTTGTTACTGTATAAATTACAGTGTGTTGTGATATCTGGTATTTTGTTGGTAAAGCGAATGTCCGATTGCTCTTCGGCCGTAACTGCTTGAACCGCATACAGAATGCTGAGTTGTCAGACAAATACAGATATCAACATAATGTAAACAGGCGAGAATCCGCCGGTGAAAAAGTTTGCGCTTTTGTGGAAAGGCATTGATGGCGACAGATCAATGCATGCTGTCGAAACGTGGGCGCTGCTTAAACGCCACTGCATCGGCGATCATGCCCAATGTATCATTGAACAGCGTCATTGGTTGTTTGACCATGTGAAAGCGTTCGTGCGCGGCAATGAGCATGGCAAGGATTGTGTCTGCGGCATGGGGGCTGTCAACCGGCTTGAAAAGGCCCTGGGTTTTGCCTTCGCTGTAAATATCGCCCAATAC
Source organism: Candidatus Latescibacterota bacterium (assembly GCA_963668435.2). GTDB lineage: Bacteria > Latescibacterota > Latescibacteria > Latescibacterales > Latescibacteraceae. The sequence goes on along the minus strand of CAXXSC010000006.1, from coordinate 290,644 downwards.
ACGCTTGAGCGAAGCCCGGTATGCCTCCCGGATCTCCTTATCCCGCGAATATAGGCCCCAGAAAGCGCCGTCTGTGCCTTTCCGTATCCTGTCGGTGAAAATATAACGGCAGAGAGCAAGCATGACAACATCGGGCCTCGATCCCGGTTTGACAGTCGATCCGAACGCTTTAATACTGTCAACAGTGTCGCGCCAGGCACATTCGCTGAGGATTTCTCGTTTTGAAGGGAAAATAAGATATAATGTCTTCTTGCTGATATGAACGTCAGCAACAATATCCGCCACTGACGTTTTCTTATAGCCATAATGGCGAAAAAGCCTTGAAGAACAGGCGATTACATTCGCGACAGTTTCTGTGGTATTTTCGAAGGTTTGTGGCGTCATGTCGTCGTAGAGTACCAAGATACAATAATGGTTTCCAGTATACTGCAGTATATCGCCGAATTCGCCCCTTGTCAAGGCTATTTTTGAGAGCGTCAGCAGGAAGAAGGTAAATGCTTGCCGCGTAAGCTGCGACACGCATCCCATTTTTCAAAATAGCGCTTACTTTTACTACCGTCATTGCGTATATTCTCCAGACTACTGCAATCATGACTATACTGCTCTTTATAAGGAGGAACACCATGGCGCATTATGATGAAGCACGCCTGAAAGAACTCGCCCGTCAGGCAAGGATCGATGTGATCAAAATGCTTGCCGAGGCTGGCAACGGCCATCCCGGCGGATCGCTCTCTGAAATCGAGCTTCTGGTCGCCCTTTATGCAGAGGAAATGCGGCACGACCCGAAAGATACGGCAAAAGCCGATCGTGACAGGTTTGTCCTGTCGAAAGGCCACGGTATTCCCGGGCAGTATGCTGTTATGGCACAGGTCGGCTACTGGGACAGCGAGGAACTTCTTTCACTCAGGAAAGTCGGATCGAAATTCCAGGGCCATCCGGACCGTACACGTCTCGATGCGCTCGAGGCCTCGACCGGATCGCTGGGCCAGGGACTTTCTCTCGCGGTCGGTTATGCACTGGCCTCGAAACTGAATAAGAACAACTCCAGGACATACTGCCTCATAGGTGACGGCGAAAGCCAGGAAGGCCAGATATGGGAGGCCGCAATGAGCGCCGCGAAGTTCAAGCTCGACAACATGGTTTGTATTCTGGACTATAACAAGGCGCAGATCGACGGTTTCGTTAAAGATGTCATGCCGCTGGAGCCGGTCGCTGACAAGTGGCGCGCCTTCGGCTGGCATGTGATCGAGATCGACGGCCATAATTACGATCAGATTTTCAACGCGTTCGACAACGCCCGCTCGACCAAGGGTCAGCCGACATTTATCCTTGCCGATACGGTCAAGGGTAAAGGCGTATCGTTCATGGAAGGCAAGGTCGACTGGCACGGCAAGGCACCCTCTGAGGAAGAGGCGAAGCAGGCGCTTGCCGAACTCGGTGCCTGATAGATTGAAAACTCTCGCATTAACCGGAAATTTGTTATCCTATATATAGAGGAGAAACAGCATGGCTGAGATGGCAACCAGAAAATCATTCGGACAGGCGATTCTCGAGCTTGGCGCCGAAAATGAAGATATCGTCGTGCTCGATGCCGACCTTTCAAAATCCACGATGTCCAAACTGTTCGGTGACAAGTATCCCGAGCGTTTCTTCGAGATGGGCATTCAGGAGGCCAATATGGCCGGTGTCGCCGCCGGTCTTGCCTACGCAGGCAAAAAACCTTTCATCTGCTCGTTCGCCTGTTTCATCACGGGCCGTTACGACACTATCCGTATTTCAATCGCCTATGGTGAGGCGCCGGTACGCATTGTCGGCACCCATGCCGGTATCGGCATCGGCGAGGACGGCAACTCACAGATGGGCCTCGAGGATCTCGGACTCATGCGCGGCCTTCCGAACATGCACGTGTTCCAGCCGGCTGATGATCTCGAGACACGCCAGATCATCAAGTGGATGGTCGATAACGATGTGCCCAGTTACATCAGGCTCACCCGTCAGAATGTCCGCGATGTCAACGACGCTTCCTATCAGTTCGTGCCCGGCAAGGCTGTCGAGCTCGTTTCCGGCAGCGATGTCACGATCATGGCCACCGGCGGTCCTGTCATGTACGCGCTTGATGCCGCCGAGATGCTGAAGAAGGACGGCGTCAGCGCCGCAGTGGTCAATGTGCCTTCAATCAAGCCGTTCGACGCAGATTCTGTCGCCAATGCTGTCGCCGCAACCGGCCACATCGTGACAATAGAGGATCACAATATTATCGGCGGTCTCGGAACATGTGTCGCCGAGGCCATCGCTGAGAATGGTGCAGGCAAGCTTACCCGCCACGGTCTTTATGACACGTTCGGCGAGTCCGGAACACCGAAAGATCTCTACAAGAAGTACAAGCTCGATGCCGAGGGCATTGCCGAGGTGGTCAAGGCCGCGGTCAAGGGCTAAGGGAAGAAAAAGAGCAGAGGAGCAAAAGGATTGATGATGCGGGGACACCTGGCATTCCCCAGGTTTCCCCGACCCTTGGGTCTGCGGACCCCTTTTTTGGTCTGAAATGCCCTGCCGGAAGATTCGCGGAAAGGTGCTTCGCGACTTTCCGCTGCCTGCGGGATCACCGTAAGGCCGGATAGTCAGTTTTGAAAGATGGCGCAGCCGCCAAAATCCAGTGTCATTTTCGCTGATCGCACGAGTGCAGCGCACGATGGCGCAGAACTGTGCAGCGGGTAATTCACAACGGAAACATCAGACCAAAATGTGCCCGCTGGCACCGCCTTTTTACGCCGCTTTTTCGGCGTGGAAAAGTGGCATTTATTTGAATGGCAATGGGCATAAATCAGTAAAGGAAGGTGGCGTAATGAAAGCTTCTGTCGATCCCGATCAGTGTGTCGGCTGCGAGGTCTGCACCGACACCTGCCCCAACGTGTTCAGGATGGAGGATGGCATCGCGGTGGTCTATGTCGATCCTGTTCCTTCGGAAAATGAAGACTGTGTGCTTACCGCCGAGGACAACTGCCCGGTGATGGCGATTAATCATGAATAGAATATTTAAGAGCTAGTTATCCGAAGTCGGATTGTTTTGCAGAGTTTTTTCAATAATATCATGATTAATGTTCTTAATTAAATCAATTTGAATATTTAATAAAGAATCTTTTAAAGCAGTATTGTTTTTCAATTCAATAATACCTGATGATATTATAGCATTTTGCTCTTTTGCACTTTGATGGCTTTTATACATAAAGAGTGTATTTGTTATTAATGATATCAATGTTACAATTAAGACAGTTAAGCTAAGATAAAATGTCTGTTTTCCGGATTTGTTCAATTCATTAGCAATAATTGTCTGTGTTTCATTCATTCTTACAAGGAAACGTCCCGACTCTTCTGAAACGCTAATTAGCTCGTTGACTTTATCTGAAACGGTTGTTCCTGGGGGAGGTATATATAAATTGTCTGTGTTGGTAAATGAGGTGATTTCGGGAACAGTCAAATGAAGCAACTTATCTTTTGAAAAACGGTCAACTAAAGTATTTTTTAAAATATCTCCAGCAGAAAATGTCTCCTTGATTTGTTTTAGCGTTGTGTCAGAAAAAGTTTGGAATTGTTTACTTATCATATCGTTACGGTTAAATATTTCTTTATCTTGAATAACCAAAAGACGATGTAAATAGTTAATATATGATTCATCGCCTCTTTTTGGGTGTTTGATTTCTCCAAGTTCAAAGCTTATAACTTCTTTGCCATCTTCATCTTTTTTGTTATCAATATATTCTCTAAAAAGACTTTCGTTATTTTGTAAGTATTTCTCTGCAAATGTTTCAAGTTCTTCTTCGGATATTTCATTTATTTGTTGATCCCGTAGAGATGGATAAGAAGGTTTGTACTCTCCTTCATCTAATTTGTCTTCTGGATGACAGACATATTTAATTAGAATGCGAATTAAGACTTTTGGATCAGCTTTTTCTATACCTTCTGGGAAGTCTTGTCTCAGATTTTGCAGGTCAGCACCAGATAGAAAAAAAACATATAGCTTGCCTAATGTGTTCGTGTAAAAATATACTTTTTTCTTTGGCCTTAATTTGTTTAGGTCAATTTTCATTTTGTCCCTCTTTTATAACAAGCGAGTCATTTGCGCATATTGAATATATAATGAATTTAAGATAATAGCTTGTTGAATAGATATCAAATAAAGGTTTCTAATCCCATGAAAACAGGTTTCGTACAGTTTCGCCCAATATTCGGTGATATCGAGGGTAATGTCCGTCAGATGGAGAGTCTGATTGCGCCGCTCGAGGCCGATCTCCTCGTTTTGCCCGAGCTTGCCAATTCCGGTTACGCTTTCACCTCGAAAGAGGAGCTCGCCTCCCTCGCCGAGCCGTTCGACAATTCGCCGAGCCTCGACAGGCTTCAGGCGCTCGCTGCTGAGAAAAACTGCTCGATGGTCGCCGGTTTCGCGGAAAAAGAGGGCGGCCGTCTCTACAACTCCTCGGCACTGCTTCGTCCGGATGGTTCCCGTGAGTTATACCGCAAGATTCATCTTTTCGGCGCGGAAAACCGTTTTTTCACGCCGGGCGATATCCCGTTCGAGGTTCACGAGACAGACGCCGCCCGAATCGGCATGATGATCTGTTTCGACTGGTTCTATCCGGAGAGCGCGCGCGTGCTTGCGCTCAAGGGTGCGCAGGTGATCTGCCACGCGGTCAATTTTGTCCTGCCCTGGGGCCAGCGCGGCGCCGTTTTCGCCAGCCTCTGGAACCGCGTTTTCATGGTCACCGCCAACCGCTACGGGACGGAAAACCGCGGCGAATTTTCCTTCACATTCACCGGCGGGAGCCAGATCACCGCGCCGACAAGCGACATCCTTGCGTCCGCGCCTGTCGACAGTGACGCTGCCGTTGTCATCGAAATCGACCCGAAACAGGCGGATAACAAAAAGATAAATAAATACAATGACTTGCTTGCAGGCAGGAAGACGGACTATTACAAGGACATAATTGATTTATAGTCTTGTATTATAATGGTGTTGTAAATGACATTGTGTTTGTTGCTGAATTGATCCTTTTTCCACCATGTTTCTGTGTTATATCTCTAGCTTCCGTCTATTTCGCCTTGAACCTTGAACCTTATCTTAAACAAAACATATGCTGCCACTGACAAGCGACAGGCCGATCCAGACATTCCCTTTCGTGACAGTCGGGCTTATCCTCGCCAACCTCTGGGTGTTCTGGCTGCAGGTTTTCTCCGAGGGCTCGCTCCATATGTCGGTCATGCGTTACGGTATGATTCCGGCCGACCTTTTCCAGTGGGGACCGACCGCTATAGACGGGAGAGTCGCTGCGTTGAAAACAGTGGCGACCAGCATGTTCATGCACGGCGGCCTGCTGCATCTTGGTGGCAACATGCTTTATCTGTGGGTTTTCGGCCGCAATGTCGAGGATGATTTCGGGCATTTCCGTTTTCTGGTCTTTTACCTGGTCGCAGGGCTTTTCGCAACTCTCGCTTTCGCTGCGGCCTATCCCGGAGGAACCTCCCCGCTGGTGGGCGCATCCGGTGCGATCGCGGGCGTGCTCGGCGCTTATTTCCTCCGTTTCCCCTTCTCGAGAATCCGCATACTGTTCTTCTTCATCATTATCATACGTGTGATTGCAGTACCGGCATTTTTCCTGCTCGGTTTCTGGTTCGCCATGCAGATCGGCTCCTGTTACATAGCGAAAACTGCCGCGGAGGGCGCCGCTGGTCAGGGAGGCGTTGCCTGGATTTCCCATATTGCCGGATTTGTATTCGGCCTTGTATTCACCCTGTTTGAATTGAGACGGCGTTTCTATGTGAGAAAAACGGAACACGGATGACGCGGATCAGACTGATTGTCACGGATAAAAGGAATTGAAAATCAAGACAAGTGCTAATAACCCGAAGAAATAACAAAATTGTCTGAACCACTGATTGCTATGCATTCCTGTCCGGTTAAAATCAGGTGTCAGATGAAAGCAGTATCATCTTCAGAGCCTTTCTGAACTCACCCTCCGGAGTATTGCTATGATTAACTGATTTTTATGGTTTTTTCAGGTGATCCCGGAACAGCAGCGGAAAGCCGCGAAGCATCTTTCTGTGTTTCGATCTGCATATAACATCAGAAACATAATGAGCTCCGCCGACCCCTTTTGAGAGAGGGGCTTGTGGAGAACCTTAAAATGAAGTTTCTCCTCAATTCATTTACTTTTATTCAGTCGACAGACAGAAAAAGGGCGATCATTCGATCGCCCTTTCCTTCTTCCGTCTATCTTTTTCTTTTCCGCTACTTGTACAGCGGGCCGAGTTTCTCGCATGCACGGAAATCGTCGCCGCCGAAACGGTCCCACATGGTCGGGCGGAAAATATCCTGCTCGTCCACGTTGTGGAAATCGACCGGGATGCGGAGCATGGCGTTGAGTGTAATCATGTCTGCGCCGATGAGACCGAAACAGTTGGCGTCGTGGTTCGGGCCGATGATCGACATGTAATCGAAAGAGGTCATGTCGAACGGTGCCCAGTATGTTTCCGGCCAGGTCGGGTCGGTGCGGTTAGAAACATGGTCAGCGACCTCGTCTGGCAGGTCGATCGTTTCGCCCTCCACCACCGAGACTGTCAGCATATCGCCGACTGCGTTGTAACGGTAGGCGGTCATCGGGATGCCGCCAGGTGTACGGTAGTGGCTGGAGAGCCCGTCGCCGATGAAATATTCGAGAGCCGCGGCGATGTAGGTTGTGCCTTCGCTTGCCGCCTTCATGAGTTTTTCCTGGAGGCTCTTGTTTGTGCGAAGTGCCTCGGCGACCTCCTGCGGTGTTATATCGTCCTCGCTGACCAGCTTGATCACGTCGAGAGCGTAATCGAGCGCGCCTGCGCCGGAGTTCCTCTTGTCGATGAACCCGCCGGGAGCGATCGAGCTGATATCTTCGCCTGCGGCCTCCTTGACACTTTCCGGTGTCCAGTTGGTGCGGATATCGGCGAACAGCTGGGGCAGACCAGTCAGAAGGTGTGCGCAGAGCATGCCGATGGCGTTTTTCGAATCGTTTTCAGTGGCGACCACGAACGCGTTACGGAAACCGTTCCAGTCGAACGAGCTGTTGAGGATGGACTCGGTGACATCGAAATTGGGGTAGAGGTCGGTCCATGCGCGCTGACCCTGTGTTCCTGCGGCGATCGCGTTGTAGCCCTGTGAGTGCTCGACATCGGCCTTGAAACCGTATTTCTTTCCAAATTCGGGATCGGCGAGCTTGGCGTTGCCGATCATCATATCGCGGACAATGAGCGTCATTTTCAGTGTATCGCGCAGAAGGTCATCGGGGGCCTGCGGGCGTGTGCCCTTGCCGAAATCCATCTTGAAAGTATCTTTCATGAACGAGAACGCGCGCTCGAGCTCCTCGTGATCGTAGAATCCCCTGTCCATCCTGCCTCTGACAGCGACCATGTCCACCGAAACCGTTCCCATGCCGAAATAGTTATGCATGAGGTTGCGGCGCACATCGGAACCGATAATGCCCATTGATACGCCGCCCACCGAGAGGTAGTTCTTACCGCGCATCTCTGCAACAGCGGCAGCCGAGCGGGCGAAACGGAGGATACGTTCCTGCACGAACGGCGACATGTCGCCTTCCTCAGATTCGAGATCGGGATTGTAAATGGAGAAAATGGGGCGGACTTTCTCGTCCATCGCCGCACAGAAAGCCTTAAGCCAGACTGCGCCGGGACGGTCGGTCTGATTGAGGCCGTAGGCCGCCTGCTGCCATTCGGTCGAACCGATTCCCTGAGCCGCGGAAAGGAGCTCGTCACTGTAGGCCCAGCTCCTGCTGACCCAGATGTTTGCCGAAACGCCCTCTTTCAAGTAATATTCCTGGGCAAGCGCGCCGGTCCGTGCTCCGTAGACAATTTCGGGCGCTGTGACAACCCGGACAGGTGTGCCGTCGGGAAGTTTCACATTTTCTGTGATGAGCTTGTATAGGCGCTCTGCCATACCCCAGGTTTTGGCGGTATTCTCCTCGTAGGCGCCTGCACGTCCGTCCGCGACCGGTGTGATCGCAATGGTCGGAGTCTGGCCGACAAGCCTGCGCGGTGTTTCGGTGAATCCTCTGAGGGAGGAGGCGAGAGCGTTGAAATCAGGTGTGCTGAGAGCCATGACTGGTTACTCCTTATATTTAGAGAGAATTATGGCAAACAGAAACTTAAGATGCCGGGCGTTTTTAGCGTCTATCACTCCGTAACGTGTTTTGGTAGAGAATACAGGTTGTCTGGCTCGTTTTCCTGACGGTGTCAATACCGGAAGGGCATTTAAGCGGAGGAAAGAGCAAAGTACGGCATGAAATAGATGCTGTTTAAATAAAGTAAGAAAAAATAACTGTGCGGAAAAGAGGATTATGAGCATTTTGACCTTTGTGAATGTATTTTTAACATCGATTTTATTATGATAATATATTGAGGTAATATTTATAAAATATTTTCTATTGTATTTTATAGTCTACTTACCTATGTTTTTCTTAGAAACTTTAAAAATGCAATAGGGATGCTGCCTGTATGAAATTCGGTGTAGCCAGCGAAAATAAAAGTGATCCATATTCCTGCGGTGTTTCTGTTGCAGAAAAAGCACTGCAGAATTGCGGAGCACAGTCGGCGGATTTCGTGTTCGCTGTCTGCAATGGGAAGCACGATCACAAAAAGTTCTTTAATGGACTTCGCTCTGTTTTCGGCGACAATGTTCCCATAACAGGCGGATCCGCCCTCGGTGTTATCACGGACGATTATCTCTCATATGAGGACTTTCCGGCCGGGGCGTTCATTATCGAAAGTGAAACACTTCGCTATGAGCTGCAAAGCAGCGGTGGTCTCGGCGACGATGAAGAAAAGACAGGTTCAGACCTTGCCGGCAAAGGTGATTGGGACGTTGACAAGCCGCTGTTCCTCTTTTATGACTCGATGAAACGCGCGGCTACCTCAGCCGGTCCACCCGTTATCAACTCCTCTGTTCCTCTGCTTTCCGGCATTGAGAGCGTACTCAAATGCAATCCTGTCATTTTCGGTGCGGGATTTGTCGGTGATTACGGTTTTGAAACATCTAAAGTATTTACCGGCAATGATGTTGCCACTCAACATGCTGTCGCGTTCCAATTTCACGACTCTTTCCGCTGTCAGTCGATAATTATGCATGGCTGCATGCCGCTGGACGGTGTCTATCATACGATAACGAAAGCGTCCGGCCCGGTCATTTACGAGGTCGACGGTATTCCGATCGGTGAAATCATCGACGATATCTATGGTCACCGTTTGTGGCGCAATGATGCCCCCGTACAGCTCGTATCCCTGGGCATCAATCATGGTGAGCGATATGAATTGCCGGAAGAGAAAAACTATATCAACAGGCTTATTATGAGCGCTGTTCCCGATACGGATGCGATTGTTTTGTTTGAACCAGATCTGAAAACAGGCGATGAGTTTCAGTTCATGCTCAGGGATTCCGAGGAAATGGTGCGATCTGTCAGGATCAATACCGAGGCGTTTATCAGGGAAATAAAATCTGCAGGAAAGAAAATACATTTAGGTTTCTATTTCGACTGTGCTGGAAGAACGAAAGTGATGTCAAAAACCGAAAATGAGGAGGCCGCGGAGCTTCAGGCCATTTGTAAGCGTGAAAATATTCCTCTTTTTGGTTTTTATACGGGTGTGGAGATTGCGCCGCTTCTCAGTAAAAGCAGGGGGCTTGACTGGACCGGCGTGCTGATTCTGTTTGTTGAGGGCTGATATGGAAAGCAGGAAATTTTCAAAAGAGAAACGTGGTGAATCTCTCGAACAGTCGTTATTAAGTCAACTGGAATACTACCGTAACCTCTCTGTTCAGAGCGGCAGGAAACGTGTTCGTGAAATCGACTTGCTCACCCGCTTGAACAACGAGTTGAAACAGACAAAAGACAGGCTTCAGTACCGCGTTGAACTCGATAAGCTTGCTGCCGAAATCGGCAGGCTTTTCCTCGGTATCAACAGGGACGAGAATACAACGGTTTTTGCCGCCGCGCTCAATCTTCTCGGCATATTCTATTCATCCCGTCATTCCTTTATCCTTTCCCTCGGCGAAACGGTTGAAGAAAGCGAGATCACTTATTTCTGGTCAGAACCCGGCTTTCTCTCGAGTTTTCTGCCCGTTTTTTCTCTGACTGAAACTTGTAAGGTTATGATACATGAATGTTTCATGCATCATAACGACCTCTCGTTACAAGATCTCAAGTGGATAAGCAAAAAGATTTATTCCTGCCTCGCACCGGAGTTCGATTCAGCAAACTCCATCATGTTCCCGTTGTTCAGCGATGGTCTTGTGTCAGGTTTCCTCGGATTCGAGGAATTGCCCATCGACTTATGGACTGATGACGATGTTATGCTGATTCGTATGCTTTCGGATATTTTCACCAATGCCCTTGAGTGCGAGCGTCTGAACTGCAAAAGAGAAAAACTCGAAGAACAGCTCCAGATTCGACAGCGTATCGACTCTCTCGGTTCGCTCGCCGGCGGTATCGCGCACGATCTGAACAACATACTCGTTTCGATCATCGGTAATATCGACCTCGTTCAACGCAATGAATCGGGTCTCAGTGCCAAATGCCGTATCAATCTCGAAAAAGCGTTTTTATCGAGCAAACGTGCCGCCAACCTGATTAAGGAACTTCAGGCATTCTCCAAAGGAACGGTGTCGGAAAAACGCATTGTCGATATCCATGATATCATGAAAAATGTTTTCGACCTTCTTGACCGGACCTCACGCGCCTATATTGAAAAACGTCTCTTAATCGAGCCGAAATCCCGCTGTGTCATCGGAAGCGAGGACATGCTCCATCAGGCGCTGTTCAATCTTGGCACGAATGCGGTGCATGCAATTGACGAGCGTGGCAACCGTGACGATGACTGTATATGCGTTTCGGCTGAATCTGTCCGCTTGGACGAAAACGACCCGCTTGGTCTGCCGCAAGGCCCGTATGTACATATCTGCTTTGAGGACAACGGCTGCGGTATGTCGGAAGATGTCCGTGCAAAGGCTTTCGATCCCATGTTCACGACACGGCGAAGTAGTTACAAGGGCCAGGGGCTCGGGCTTGCGATGGTCTATAACACCATTACGCAGAATCACGGCGGTGCGGTGACAATCGACAGCAAGGAAGGTGTCGGAACGACATTTCACATCTATCTGCCCGAAGCGGACAATCCTGTATCCGAGAAGACGGAGAAACAGAAAACGTCACCGAGCGAAGGTTCTGAGACTGTGCTGGTGGTGGATGATGACGATTCGGTGATTTCACTTCTTGTAGAGGCGCTGGGAATGTACGGCTACAAGGCGCTCACCGCCGAGGATGGGGAAGAGGGCCTGGCTGTTTTCACGGAACACCAGGGTGAAATAGACCTTGTCCTTCTGGATTATATAATGCCTAAAATGTCCGGAGCTGAGCTCTGCAAAAAAATCCGTGAGCTGAAACCGAAAACGAAAGTCATTTTGTCATCCGGGCACAGCGAACAGGATATTCAGAACGTCATGGATGTGAACAGCTACCTTGTCAAGCCCTACGAGATAATGACACTTATCAAAACAGTCCGCGAGACCCTCGATAGCCCGTAAAATAGAGATTGTATTGTAAATACTAAAACGGGAAAAACCGCATGCGGCTCTCCCTGTTTTTTTAATCTCTGCAGCTCTGGATTTCCTGCGTTATACTCCGGGATCGTCCTTGTCAGACATGACCATATTACGTCCGGTCTGTTTCGCGCGGTAAAGATATTTGTCGGCGCGGTTAACGATATCGCTGGGAGTGGAGTCGTTTTTACAGACCTCGGTGACACCGATGCTGATAGTTATCGGGACAACGGTGTTGTCATATTCGAAATGAGCCTCTTCTATGAGAAGCCTCAGTTTTTCCGCTGCTTTAACAGCTTTTTCAAGTCCGGTCTCATAGAGGATCACGACAAATTCCTCGCCGCCGTAGCGTGCAAGTACATCGGTCTTTCTCAAAATTTGCGAACTGCTGACAGCGATGCCTTTCAATGCCTTGTCCCCCGCCTCGTGACCATAGGTGTCGTTGACAATCTTGAAATGGTCAACATCGAAGAAAAGGAGTGAGAAAGGTGTTTTGTAGCGCTGGTAACGTTCGTATTCCTCGTCAAGCCGTTCCATGAAAGTACGTCGGTTGTAGATTCCGGTCAGCGGATCCTTGCTGCTTTGCTCTTCGAGGATCTTGTTCTTGTGCTCGAGGTTGGAAATAATAGTCTTGAAATGGCCCTTGAGCTTGTCGCTTTCGCTGTTGCTGTTCTCGATACGTATGACATAATCCTCATGGCGGTTTTCAAGCTCTGAGCCGATACGATTGATATGCTCGATCACGAAACCAGTCAGCTCGGTAATCTCTTCACAGGAATTCACGGTTGTGCCGATGTTTTTCAACTCATCCGAGATGCCGTCGTTAAACGCCATGTCGTCTTCAAGGACCTTGCCCTGCATGGTATGCGATTCAAGGAGGCTTTGCTCGAGTGTGGCGAGTCTGTCACCGATTTCCTTGATGAATCCGGTGATATTGTTCATTTCCTCTTCATTCTTTAGGCTGTATGCCGCGACAATATCCATCAGGTCTTTTCTGAGCGATATGAAATAATCGAGAGAATCACAGGATTCTACACGTTCTTTCAGTCTTCCGACCTTTTCGGAAAAATCAGTGCCGACAATGGGGGCCAGATCGTTCAGCATACTGATACCCATTTTTTTCATCTGATCGAGCGGCGTGACTGACGGTTTCAGGAACCTGCCGAAAAGCGAGCTTTTGCCCTCGGTCTCCTTACCGTCGTCAATATCCAGTTTCATGACCAGGGTACGCAGTTTCCCCAGCTCTTTCTCGCGGTCACGGTTTTCAAATCCGTCATAAAATGCTTCTTTGAACTCCGACATGGCGCTTACTGTCTCATTGTTGCCCAGTATTTCACAAAGGCTGACAAGCGAAAGGACAAGGCGCTTGTTATAATCCTTCTCGAGTTCAAGGCCGTGTTCGATATTATATATGGTATTCGCGAGTTTACGGCGTTCGCGGTCCTCGTCCTGAATACGGACGGTGAGGCGCTTCACCTCCTCTTCAAGAACCGGCGAGGCGAGGGTTCTGCGGTTGACTGCTGCGGTATTGAGAAGTTTTTTAACCTCGTCGGACTCCCGCAAACCTGCTGTCAGTGTTTCAGTGGACAGGTTTTTTCCCTGTGTCGATATATCCCTGATTATCCGTATGAAAAGACGTGCCAGGTCGGCAACATCCCTGATCACGCTTTTGTTCGTGTTTTGCGGCGACATTTTCCCTTCTCCCGTGTTGCTGCTGCGCTTGTAGAAAAAGTCTGAACACGGCTACAGTTGTCCGGCATACTGGGCCAGGTTAACTTTCTAACAGTATATGTAATTCGCATGATAAAATAAACTATTATTCGTGCTGGAACTTTTAATTTTTTTCTATAAGCATCAGGTGGGAAATGTAAAGCCACAGTCTGGAAAAATGCTAACTAATTTTAAATTGCAGAAAGGTGTATTTCATTGAAAACACGCAAAACATGCTCTTTTTTTTGATTATTCAAAAGAATTTCTCGGAGATTGTTCCGAGTTCGTTTATTAAACAGTCTAAGCGGAAATTATGTGAGTGTCTTGTTTGGGTCAGGTAATGCCCCTTTGGCAGTCCATTAACGTCAAATGTTAAATATTTTTGTGTTTTCTGTTATTATACCCTTATAAGGGCATATTTATACCGCCTTCTCACTTGACTCTCGGAGCAATATTTTGTAAATTGTTCCGAACGGATTAAATGGTTACGCAAGATGGTGGCTATGAACGAATTGATTGTATATACCGGTGACATTTGCCGGGGCTTTTTCAAGCCCATTGAATGATATTTTTATTGGATAATTCACCTCTCAGGGGTGATTTTTTTTGACCTGAACGGAGGAATGTCGTGACGATCAAAAGTGAAGAACGCATGATGAAAAAGGCTGATATGAGCCGTACGATCAAGCGTCTTGCCTATGAGATCCTCGACCGTAACCGCGGCCCGAAAGATCTGGTGCTGGTGGGCCTGCAGACTCGCGGTGTTCATGTGGCGAAACGTATCGCCGAGGTCATCGAATCTATCGAGGATGTCGAAATGCCCATCGGTGTTCTCGATGTTACCATGTACCGCGACGATTACCGTGTCGCCATGAAACAGCCGAGCGTGAAAGTGACCGAGATCCCATTCGATGTCGAGGCGAAAACAGTGGTGATCGTGGACGATGTTTTCTATACCGGCAGGACCGTGAGAAGCGCGCTGAACGCTATCATGGATTTCGGACGTCCGGCGAGAGTGAGGCTGGCTGTACTGATCGACCGCGGCCTTCGTGAACTTCCGCTGATCGCCGATTTCGTGGGCAAGAAAATCCGCACACAACACAACCAGGAAGTTCGCGTCAGGGTCAAGGAGATCGACGGTGTCGATGAGGTGACTCTCGTGGAACTGGCCGAGGAAGGAAAGGAGGACTGATGGCTTTCGGACTCAAACATCTGTTCGGCCTGAAAGGCGTGTCGAAAGAGGATATAACCGCCATTCTCGATACCGCGGTCTCTTTCCGCGAGGTCCTCGACCGGCCAATCCGCATTGTGCCCATCCTCAAGGGTATAGCGGTGCTCAATCTATTCTACGAGGACTCGACCAGGACGAGGATGTCTTTCGAGCTCGCCGCACGCCGTATCAGCGCGGAAACCATGACCTTTGCCAAAGGCACCTCGAGTGTCTCCAAGGGCGAATCCTTCCGCGATACAGTGCGAAATATCGAGGCCATGAAAGTCGATGTAATAGTCTGCCGTCACAGTTCTCCCGGTGTTCCGGCCTATCTTGCCAAACACACGAACTGCAAGATTGTCAACGCTGGCGACGGTTCCCACGAACATCCGACCCAGGCGCTTCTGGACATGCTTACCATCCGTGAGCATTTCAAACGCCTCGAGGGGCTCAGGGTGTTGATAGTCGGCGATATCCAGCATTCCCGTGTGGCGCGCTCGGATATTTACGGTCTCACTACGATGGGCGCTTCTGTCGATGTCTGCGGCCCGGCGACAATGATGCCGCTGAACATGAGCCGATTCCCTGTTAATGTCCATCATCGGCTCGACGGTATTATTCAGGACTACGATGTCATATATATGCTTCGGGTGCAGAAAGAGCGCCAGCACCGGGGACTTATGCCCTCGGACCGCGAATACACCCGCCTGTTCGGCCTCACCCGCGAGAGAATGGCGAAAATGAAAAAGGGCGCTGTTGTCATGCATCCCGGCCCGATCAACCGCAATGTCGAGCTTGATTACGAGGTCGCCGATTCCGAGAGAAGCCTTATTCTCGATCAGGTCACCAACGGCGAGGCGGTCAGGATGGCGGTACTGTATCTTTTAAGCGGAGGGTCGAAGGATGAGTCATAAGAAATTGTTGATCAGGGGCGCGACAGTTGTCGATCCCTCACAGAATATAAACGGCAAAAAAGACATTCTTGTCGAGAACGGTGTTATCGCGAGGCTTGCCGGAAAGATATCTGACACAGACGCCGATATTTTCGACGCCAAAGGCATGTTCGTTTTCCCCGGCCTTATCGACATGCACACACATCTTCGCGAGCCGGGTGCGGAAGAGGCCGAGACAGTGCAGTCGGGCTGTGAGGCAGCCGCCGCCGGCGGTTACACCGCGGTCTGTCCCATGCCGAACACGACCCCGGCTATGGATGATCCCGGCCGTGTCCGTTATGTTGTCGGGCTGGCGAAAGGTGCGAAAGCCCGTGTCTATCCCATCGGTGCGCTGACTGTCGGCAGGAAAGGCGAGGATATCACCGAGATGGCGGCGATGGTTGAGGAAGGCGCGATCGCATTCTCCGATGACGGTTGTTCTGTCAAGAATGCCGAGATCATGCGTCACGCTCTCCGTTATGCGGCGATGATCGGCAAGCCGGTCCTCGGGCACGAGGAGGACCCGTACCTTGCCCGCGACGGTCAGATGAACGAGGGCGCGCTTTCAGCTGAGCTCGGGCTCAGGGGCATTCCCCCGATTGCCGAGGAGACCATGACCAGCCGTGACATCGCCATTGCGGAATACACGAAAACGCCGTTCCATGTCACACATATCTCGACCCGCGGCGTGCTCGATATCATAAAGGCGGCAAAAACCCGCGGTGTCAGGGTGACCTGCGACGTCACACCGCATCACCTGACCCTGACCGAGGACCTGCTGACCACATACGATACACGCTACAAGATGAATCCGCCGCTCCGCTCTGTCGATGATGTCGAGGCCATGCGCGAGGGCATTCGTGACGGTTCGATCGATGCTATCGCCACCGACCACGCGCCGCACTCGCTGGAGCTCAAGATGCGGGAATTTATCTATGCGCCGTTCGGTGTCACCGGCCTCGAGACAGCGCTTGCGGTCGTGCAGAAATCGCTTATCGACACCGGTGTGATAGACTGGACACGAGCGATCGAGCTCCTGTCCTGTACACCGGCGAAACTGCTCGGCGTCGAGGGTGGAACTCTCGCGAAAGGCTCAGTCGCCGATGTTGCCATCTATGATCCAAAAGATTCGTGGAAAGTCGAACCGGAGAAAATGAAATCCCGGTCCACCAACACCTGCTATTTCGACTGGAAACTTCCCGGCAGGGTGCAGGCGACCGTGCTTGGCGGTGAGTTGTACCGTAACGTTTAGGCTGTGTTTGGACAGGCCGCTGCGTGTGGATTGTATCGAGAGAACGGGACAGGTTCTTAACCTATATAAGAACATATCCCCTGCCATTCATCTTTACCGGAAAGGTCCAGTTTGTCCGGTAAAGGATAAGTGTGTGTAAATATATGTATAATAAATGATTTGTATGCGTTTAAATGATTACCGGTATTTGCCGGGCAGTATTGAATCGAAAGGAACAAAATGAAGCTTAACAGAACACTGTATACAGACTTTGAGGATCATCCGGTAAAAGTGCTCCAGTTCGGAAAAGGAAACTTCCTGCGCGGTTTTGTCGACTGGATGATCGATGAAATGAACGAAAAAATAGGTTTCAATGCCTGTGTGGATACAATTCAACCTATCAGTCACGGCATTGCCGAAAAACTGAACCAGCAGGATGGCCTGTATACGCTCTATCTCAAGGGAATAAAGAATGGCGAGCCTGTTTCGGAACACCGTGTTATCACCTGTATAAAGCGCGGCGTCAATCCCTTTACCGATTATGATGAATATCGTGAACTGGCGGGAAATCCCGATATTCGTTTCATAGTATCCAATACCACCGAGGCCGGAATCGCTTTTAATCACGAAGAAATGGTTGAGGGCAGGCCGCAGATGACTTTTCCGGCAAAATTGACCTATCTGCTCTACACACGCTATAAAACGTTTGAAGGAGCACCGGACAAGGGATGTATCTTCCTGCCCTGCGAACTGATCGAAAAAAACGGGGACAAGCTCAGACAATGTGTCCTTGCCTATGCAGAATTGTGGAATCTCGGCGAAGAGTTCATTACATGGATCACCGAGCATAACATTTTCTGCAATACCCTGGTTGATCGGATTGTGCCCGGTTATCCAAAGGATCGAATCGACGAAATAACAGCTGAACTTGGCTACGAGGACGATCTCGTGGTTGTGGGTGAGCAGTTTCACCTGTGGGTGATCGAAGGGCCGGAACAGGTACGTAAGGAATTCCCCGCCGACAAGGCTGGGCTCAACGTGAAATTCGTCGAAGACCTCACATCCTACCGTACCCGTAAGGTGCGGATTCTCAATGGGGCCCATACATCCATGATGGCGGTCGCATATATGTCAGGTATCGATACTGTCAGGGATGCGGTAATGGATGAACAGGTCGGCTCTTTTATCAAGGGTGCCATTTTCGATGAGATTATTCTGACACTCGATCTTCCGGACGAGGAGTTGTCTTCATTTGCCAGTGAGGTCCTTGACCGTTTCAGGAATCCGTTCATCAAGCATTACCTGCTGAATATTTCGCTGAACTCCTTCTCCAAGTTCGAGACCCGGGTGCTTCCCTCCATCGTCGAATATCGGGAACGGACAGGCAAACTCCCGAAACGGCTCGTTTTCTCCCTGGCGGCGCTGATAGCGTTCTATCAGGGGATACGGGACGGTGAGCATTTCGAGATCAAAGACAATGAAGATGTCTTGTCGCTCTTCAATTACCTGTGGGATATGGCCGATACGAGTGAAATCAACCTGAGGTTCATTGCCACAACGGTGCTTGCCTACGAAATGAACTGGAAGATGAATCTCAACGATATTGACGGTTTCCGTGAAATGCTCAGCGACTATCTCATTCTGATCGAACGCAAGGGAATGCGTGACGCCTTGAAAGAGGTGCTTGCATGAGCGGCTGCATGAAAATCCATCCAACCGATACTGTCGCCATTGCGCTCAGGGATATCGGGCAGGGAGAAACGGTGACTGTCGATGAGGTCGATATTTCCGCTGTTGACAGTATTCCCCGCGGAAACAAGATCGCTGTCACGCGTATAGCCGAGGGTGAAACAGTCACCAAGTACGGCTTTTCCATTGGCAGGGCAACGCAGGATATCGAGACCGGCATGCTTGTGCACACGCACAACATGAAAACAAACCTCGACAAAATCAGTTCGTATGAGTACACGCCGAATATTACACCACTGCCCTATCAGGACGAGCAGAGAACATTCAGCGGCTACATGCGTGCGAATGGTGAGGCCGGCATACGGAACGAGCTCTGGATTGTCCCGACAGTCGGCTGTGTGAACGGTACAGCCGAGAAAATCCGCGATGAGTTCCTGAAGGCAGTTGCACCCGAGGGGATCGATGCCGTTGTCGTGCACAGCCATCCCTATGGGTGCTCGCAGCTCGGTGAGGACCATGCCGCCACGAGAACGGTGCTTGGCGATCTTGTGAAACACCCGAACGCAGGTGGCGTGCTCGTTCTCGGGCTTGGCTGTGAGAATAACCAGGTCGCAGAATTCAGGGAATCTCTCGGCGAGTATGATACCGAGCGGACCCGTTTCCTCATAGCTCAGGATGTCGCTGACGAGATCGCGGAAGGTGTCGCCCTGCTGAAAGAGCTCTATGAGACGGCGTGTAAGGACCGGCGCACGGATATCCCTCTGTCGGCGCTGAAAATCGGCCTCAAGTGCGGCGGCTCGGATGGTTTTTCCGGGATCACGGCGAATCCGCTGCTCGGCTTGTTGTCCGATTATCTTGTGGCACAGGGCGCAACGACTATTCTCACGGAAGTACCCGAGATGTTCGGTGCGGAAACGGTGCTCATGGAGCACGCGTCCGATAAGGATGTTTTCGAAAAGATTGTCAGGCTGATCAACGATTTCAAGGACTATTTCAGCTCACACGACCAGCCCATATATGAAAATCCGTCGCCGGGCAACAAAGCTGGCGGTATTACAACGCTCGAGGAAAAATCACTGGGCTGCACTCAGAAAGGCGGCACTGCTTCCGTTGTAGATGTTCTCGATTACGGCGAGCGTTTGACAAAATCCGGGCTGAACCTCCTGAGCGCACCGGGAAACGATCTGGTGGCTTCCACGGCTCTTGCGGCATCAGGGTGTCATATGGTGCTGTTTTCGACAGGGCGCGGAACACCATTCGGCACCTTTGTCCCGACAGCCAAGATCTCGACGAATACCGAACTGGCGCTGAAGAAACCGCACTGGATCGATTTCGATGCCGGTACCATGCTGGATGCCGAAAACCGTGACACAATCCTCCGGTCGCTGGCAGACTTTGTTATTGCTGTCGCGGAGGGTATGCCGGTCAACAATGAGAAACATGGATTCCGCGGGATATCCATTTTCAAGACCGGCGTGACGCTGTAGGGAACTCTTCACAGGATTGCGTTGTATATAGAAAGAGGGCGCAAAGCTGTTTTTCATGAGCGTTTTCCTATTGATTACTCCGGCTGCTGATTTTGCCGGACACTGTTGCTGAATCCAGAGGGCACCAGTTTAACAGAAAAAGATTACAATAGCCTATACTATTTTTTTACATATATTGTAACACGTCTTTATTACCCGTGGCTAATAATAATCTATCATTCACATAAAATAAAGGCTGTACTATGGCAAATACAAAGAAACAGGCGGTTCTGGCCCTCGAGAACGGCAAGGTTTTCAAGGGCTACAATTTCGGCGCAGAGGGCGAAAGTGTCGGCGAGGTGGTGTTCAACACCAGCATGTCGGGCTACCAGGAGGTGCTGACCGATCCGTCCTATCATCGCCAGATAGTCACTATGACCTATCCTTTGATCGGCAATTACGGCTGTAATCCTGAGGATTTCGAGTCCGATAAGCCCTATGTGGCAGGTTTCGTGGTCAAGGAATACTGCCCGAACCCGGCGAATTTCCGCATGACCGAGACGCTCCATGATTTCCTCGCCCGCTACGGCATCATCGGCATCGAGGACATCGACACCCGTGAACTGGTCAGGATCATCCGCGAGAAAGGCGCCATGCGCGGCGTGCTCTCGACTGTCGATTTCGACGAGGAGTCGCTGATTGCAAAGGCAAAAGCCGCACCGGAAATGGCGGGAGCTGACCTTGCCAGCGAGGTCACCTGCAAGGAACCCTACTATTTGGTCGAGACCGCTGAAAGTGTCAAGGCCCGTGAGTCTATACGCGACGTCAAGGAATACCACGCCGATTTCGCCCGTGTGACAAAAGAGGAATTCGATGCAGTCGATCAGCCCGTGATCGCGGCGATGGATTTCGGCATCAAGTATAATATTCTCCGTAAATTTGTCGGCCGCGGCTGCAAGGTTGCGGTGTTTCCCGCCTCGACCAGCTCGGAGGACATTCTCGCGCTGAACCCGGACGGCATCTTTCTCTCCAACGGCCCCGGCGATCCCGATGCAGTCACCTACGCCATCGAGACTATCAAAAAGCTTGTCGGCAAGAAACCGCTGTTCGGCATCTGTCTCGGTCACCAGCTTCTGGGCCTCGCGCTCGGCGGTGAGACCTACAAGCTCAAGTTCGGTCACCGCGGCGGCAACCAGCCGGTCATGGACACCACCACGACCAAGGTGGAGATTTCCAGCCAGAACCATGGTTTCGCGCTCAAGGCCGGCTCGGTCGAGACTGACGGTTCCTGCGTGACCCATCTCAACCTGAACGACGACACGATCGAGGGTATCGACGCCGAACCGGTCAACGCGTTCAGTGTCCAGTACCATCCCGAGTCCTCGCCCGGCCCGCACGATTCCGACTACCTTTTCGACAGGTTCCTTGAGAAGGTTAAAGGCTAAGGGAGAAAACGGGAAAATAAAACAAAGGATAATATGCGGAGATAATCGGTATTTCCCGCGAATCTCCGCACTTCTTTGAAAAAGTCCAACAGGCAGGTATTGTATCCGGCATCAATCGATGCCGGATATTTTTTTATCGCACCGGCAGCCAATGCCACACAGACTTTTATGCAAATCGCGCCCGAAATCCTCAGAGAAATAAAAATGCCTACCTACATCTTTTTCCGCTTGCGAAAGAATATCATTCTCATCAAGTTACTAAAGAGCGAATAATAACAGGTAGGAGAATACTATCATGAAAATGACAAGGCGGAATTTCATAAGCAGCGGTACTGCGGCGATTGCCGGAACAGCTGGCGGCATCCAGGCGCAGGCCGAGCCAAAAAAAACGCGAACCGGGCGATACGCTCAAAGTCGGTCTCATTCTCGGTGACTGGGCGCATTCGAGCGGCTGGGGCCCCATGATCAACGGCATCGAGGGCGACAAACAGTATCCCAAACGGACAGGCATGATCTACAGCCATGTCTGGAGTATCGACCGCGAGATGTCCGAGGCATTCGCGAAAAACTGCGGCGTGGAAAAAGTTGTCCGCCAGTTCGACGATATGATCGGCAAGGTGGACGCTGTCGTTATTGATACGGTGATGCAGACCCCCTGGGTATATAAGCTCGCCGAGCCTTACCTTGCCAGCGGCACACCCGTTTTCAGCGACCGTCCCGGCAGCGACGCTGTCTGGAAAACGAAGAAGCTGATCGATCTCGCGAAAAAGCACAATACGCCGTTCTGGAGCGGTTCCTCCCTCGAGCGCATGTACCAGTGCCTTCAGGCGCAGGAGAACAATCCTCCGGAGAGGATCACCGGCTACGAGACATGGAGCCAGGGCACTCCGGGGTTTTACAGCCACGGCCTTCATGGCTGCTGGTGGACTCACAAGGTCACCGGCGGCGGCATCGAGGCGGTTTCCTACAAGGTGAAAGACTGGGCCAAAGACGGCGGCGAAATGTATACGATCCACAAGGACCGCGGTAACGGCCCCTACATGGGAATCGTCCATCATCGTAAGCGTGACAACTGCCTCATCTGGACGAAATTCGAGGGCAATGAGATGATCTACCGCTACGATACCGGCCACTGGCAGAATTTTGTCTACCTGCCGCTGCTGCTCGCGGTGCAGGACATGTTCTATCTCGGCATGGAGGCGGTGCCGGAGAGCTACGACAGTTTCCTCGAAAAATCGAAGTATTTCATTTCCGCGTTCCGCTCACACCTTTGTGAGGACGGCGATTTTGTCCAGCTTGACGAGCTCGACGAGGACTGGGCGATCGGCTGCCCCTGGGGTCATAACCACATGTGTTCGAAAGAGGTTATTGATGCCTACACGAAACTTCTGGGCAGCGAAAAAGGCGAGCTCAAACCGAGTTAAAGCGATTTAAAGTTCAAAGAGGAAAGATCAAAGGAAAAGAACAAAATCCCGGTCGAAGTTGGCCGGGATTTTGTTCAGAAACGCTGAGTTTTTGTGCTTTTTCCTTCAACTGCCGCCTGTTTTCTCTTCCCCCTACAGCCAGCAGATCACATCGAACTGGAAAACATGGTAGTCTTTGCCGTTATCGAGTCCCATAGTGTTGATCTGCCAGCTGAAATTGCCGAGGACTTTTTCCGCCAGCATGCATCCCAACAACACCTTGTGACGGCGGCCGTCGGTGGAACTCCCCGCGAAACTGTTGTCGGTGAAAACACCCACGACCGAGTCTTTTTCCAGGTATTTGTACTCATATCGCACATCGAACGAGCCCGGCTTTTCTTTTTTTCCGAGAATGAGCAGACCACCGTAACCGAGATTGTCCTCATCGGCGCCATGGTTCGAAACTCCATTGAGATAGAGCTTTACCGGCAGGGGCCCGACCGCGCCTTCTGTCTCGGTGAAAAGCTCCATGACCTCGAAATCGCCAGCGTAGTTGCCCGCGCTGTCGACAGTGTTGCCGTGGCTGTTCGTGTCCTGGTAAAACGGCGCATGGCCTTTCGCGCCGGAATAGACGAACATGCCCGCTCCCGCTGCGAGATCGAATCCGGCCGCGTTTCTTTCTATTCCTGCCTGAAAGCCGTTAAAACGGACATCGGTGCCGTCGGCACGCTCATCAATGATGAAACTCCCCGCGTTCACGAATACTCCACCGTTTTCCAGTGACCGGCGGTATTTTGCCCACATGCCTTCCGGCGAGATGTCGATGTCGAAAATCAGCTGAAGCACTCCCTTGTCGCGGAACGGGTTGCGGACTTTGCCGCCTGCGAGTGTAAGCCCCTCGACTGCCGAGGGCTCCCACTGAAGGCTGACCACATCGATCCACAGCGGTTTGCTGGTGAAATCGCCGTCCAGGGTCTGGTTCGAGGAGACCGGCGAATCGCTCGGGCCGCTGCCGAGACGGGTGATGAGGTGAATTTCCTCGGTTATTTTCGCGGCGAAAATGGCGCGGAGGCGGATTTTCTGACGCCAGCGGAGTTCCTCGTCGGGACGGTCGAGGGTTTCATTTCGGTAGCGGATGTCGCCGCCAGCCTGGAAAGTATTGTTGATCTCTTTCCATTTCCAGCCGATGCCGCTTTCGAGTGCATGGGCCTGTGTGACAAAAAGAAGTGACAGGAGCGCGATGAAATATTTCATAGGGAATTATCCTTACATAATATTAACAAATCGATAACATTGCGCCCAAGATACGTCATCGACAACGAAAATGAAAGAAGAGTCACGGGATCAGGGCATTTTTTCAATTCCTTATAACTTTTATCATTCTGCAATATCGTTTGTTTCCCTGCGGCATCATGCTATATTCATTCAATAACAGTCCATGACAAAAGGATCGGGAACCGGCATGAAAAAAATGTTTCTGACTGCGGTACTGCTGTGCTTTGTCACCACGATTTCCCACGCTCTGCCCTACACCGATCCATCAAATACATTCAGGCCGGGTGATTTCCCTGGCGAGATCAAAAACGATACATTTTCTATCCCCGTATTGTCCGGCGATCTCATTGTGGTCTATCCCGCCGCTGCAGACAGTATCCTGCCCGCCATGAAAGCCGTGCTCAAATCGAAAATTATGCTCGATATTCCGTTCATCCGCGCGGACCGTGTCAGTGAGGATGATCTCGCCGCCGCCAACGCGATCATTGTCGGCAATATCGCCAACAATCCCCGTGCTCTCGAGCTGTATAAACGCCGTCATGCTTTCGCCGATTCCTATTTCCCGGGAGGGGAGGGCATCATCATCCATCCGGCGGCCTCTCTCTGGAACCCGGAAAAACGCTGTATCGTTGTCGGTATGAGCCGTGACGAGGACATCGGTCATGCGTTCGAGACGTTCTGCGATCTGCTCGGCAACAACGCCGCAGACATCGGGCCGCTTCATCTTCTCGAAACATCGCTCAAGTTCCCTGAGCCGCCGGAAAGTGTGAGCGGGACTCTCGATACTGCGTTTGGGAATGCCGAGACTGCCATGATGCCCTACTGGAGCATCGCCAACTGGGGACTGCTGTACTTTCTAAGCGGTGACAGCAAATGGGCAGAGCATTTCCGTGACGGCATGCTTCTCTGCCACCGACGCGCCGAACAGCATGGCCGCTGGGTGACCGAAAGCTGGACCAATCTCTATTTCAACCACTGGAAACTGGTCTACGCCTGGGAGCTGATCGACGATGATCCGTTTTTCACAGTCGAAGACCGTCGGCTCATCGAAGAAACGCTCTGGGGCTTTACTTCGTTCGTGCGCTGGCTGCCTAATCTCGACGAGGAGAACGCACCGCGTTTCGAGCCCCGCCAGAACCACACGACATTTCTTGCCTTGAGCCTTTATTACGCCCATCGCTATTATACGGAAAAGTTCGGTGTCGCCGGTCTCGAGCCTATGATGGAGAAGGTACGCCGCTGTTTCGACCACGGGCAGGCCCACAGCTATCGTCCCAATGACGATGCCGGGAACTATCTCTATCTCGCGCCGCTTCACATGATGACTTACGATCTTGCCGAGGGACGCGACGGTTACTTTTCCAGCGGACGGTTCCGCACACTGGCCGACCTTGTGGTCGCCACGATCGACAATCGCCGCGATCCGGTGAGTTTCGGTGATGTCGGCGGCTTTTCGCATCGCGGGCCCGGTTCCCGGCGCGGACGGGGGCTTCAGTTCCTCGGTCTCGGCGCCTGGCGCTATCAGGACAGCCAGTACAAATGGCTTTACAACTGGGGCGCGCGCGACAGGGTGATCAGCCTCGACACCATGAGCGAGGAGGAGCCGAAAGAGGAAAATCCGATAAAAATGCATTTCGGTGCGGACCGCGTTTTCTCCGTGGAGGACATGTATACCGGTGTCTACGAGGTGCCGCTTGAGGAGGAGGTGCCGGAGCGCTATCTGGGCGTATTCCCGGTGCTGCTGGACGATGCCGCCTGCCGTTTCGCCGCACGGCGCTGCGAACGCAACGAATGGCTTCCGCGCGAGGGAGAACAGTATTTCGACAAGCTCTCCTACCGTTGGAATTTCAGTCCGGACAGCGAGTATCTCCTGCTCGACGGGCTCTCGTTTATGTCCCACGGGCATTTGGATGGCAATACAGTCTCCCGGCTCACCTGGAAAGACCGCATCTGGCTTTTCGATCTCGATTACATCAAGCACACGCCGCGCTATCATAACGGAGTGACAGTCACACGCGACGGTGTGCAGGAAGACCCGCCGCCGCTGACAGTGCTCGACTGCGCCGCCGATTTTAGCAAGTACGGGTTCACGCGCACGACGGTCCGTGATTACAACGGTGCCGACTGGGAGCGCAATGTTGTCTGGCGCAAGGGACGCTATTTCCTTTTCCTCGACCGTCTCACCGCGCTTAAAAATGGTGATTACCGTCTGAAAGCACGCTGGCGCAGCCGCGGCGATGTTGATCTTGACGATAATACGCTTTCTGTCAGGCAGAGCGACGCGATGTTCTTTATAAAAAGCGCCGATTCAGCCATGAAATCGATAGCGGAAGAGCCGGACGGCAGCCGAAGCCGCTGGAACTATCCCTATGGCGACGGCGCGACCACGGTTATGACCGCGGCGAAAGAGAAGGCGATGACCGCGAACGAGAGTTTCCTGTTCAGCTCACTCATGTATGCGACGGAGGAAAGGGAGGAGATGCCGCGCGAGCTCTACCGTCTCGAAGACAGTCTTTTCGCTGTCGGCAATCCCGAGACAAGCGATCTCATAGGCCTCGATCCCGCTTTTCTCGAGCGGGAGGGTGTCTACACTGACTGCGACTGTTTTATAAAAGATTCCCGTTCGGTCTGGCTTCTGAACGCGACCTATGTCCGTTTCGGTGAGGTGTTTCTCGAGGCACCGGGCCGGGTGCATCTCGAAATCAATTACCGCAAGCACGAGGGGCGGATGATCGTGCCGGAACAGAGCACCGGCCGTTTCGAGATAAAAAACATCAGTATGAGGAAACTTCGCGACTGGAAAGAGGCCCGAAACAACCGTGGTACGCAGGACACCGATGCGCACAGCATGGAGTTCACATTTTCGTTCAGGGGCGGACTCTGGAAGAACCGTCTTCCGTTCATGGATCTCAAGCTCGATGCCGAGCCAGTTGTTACCGATACACCGCGCCGCACGGAGAGCCCGTTCGGAATCGAACGCCTCGACCAGCGTGAATGTCCCGCCCGGATCACCGCATCAGCCGTGTCCGGCTCCAGCCTGTTCTGCGGCGACAGCAACGGTACTATCCACCGTATCGGCGGCGGCCGTTTCGAGCAGCTCTGCACACTGCCCTCGGGCGCTTCAATCACCTGTATCTGCGCGTCTGACCTCGATGGGGACAATAAGCCCGAAATTATCGCCGGAGACAGCGCGGAACAGCTCTACTGTTACAGTGCCGACGGTTCGCTTCGCTGGCAGCACAAGCTCACAAAATACTACGGCACCGATGCAGTTCCTGTCGAGATCATTGCCGCCGATATTGATCACTCCGGGAAAAAGACCGTACTGGTCTCCACCAACGGTTGGAAACTCTACGCCATCGAGCCCTCGGGAACGATCCGCTGGAAAGCTTTCACTTACTACCATCCGCAAACCTCGATCGCCGTGGGCGCAGACAGTGCCGGAGAAAACTACATCGCTGTGGGCACGGAATATCATACGCCGCTGAACGTGCTGTCGCCCGCTGACGGCGCGGTCCGCTGGCATGTCTGGGAGGAAATGGGCAGCGAATACCTTGTGACGACCGATTACTGCGGCATCCATCTCACCGATATAGTCACGATCCCTGCCTGCGGCACGAAAAAAGCTGCCATCGTATTCGGCACAAAATACAATCGTGTCTATTCGCTGAATCCCACGGGCGGCGCGACACAATGGCAGGCGAACACAGGCGGCGAGGTGACCTCGATGGCCTGTCTCGACAGTGGTTCCACCGGAGAAAAGCTCTTCCTAATCGGCACGGAGGAGGGCGATTGTATCCTGCTTGGCGAAAACGGCGCAACAATATCGAGAACCTCTTTCGGTGCGTCTGTCAGTGATATCGCGGTGCTCGCCGCACCCGATGGAATAAGCTCATACGCCGCAGTAGGCGGCAGCGATGGTGTTGTGCGGATTCTCGATCATGCTCTCTCGGTCAAGGGTGTCTACCGTGTGGCGGATGAGGGCCCGGTCAGGATTCATGCTATCAGTAGCGACAGCGGCACATACTCCTTTTTCGCGGTTTCCGGCGATACTGTCCACCGTCTTTCATTCGCACCGCTCCCGCTCAAAAAATCCCGACACTACTAAACGGCTGATGCACGGATGATACTGCCTAAATGACGCGCCCGACCTTGCGGTCGGGCGTTTTTGCTCCTCAGGGGCACCAACACTTGTTGGTTCCCCCTGAACCCCCTCCGCAAGGTGCCGAGGGCACTTTATGGTCTGATGTGAATGTGCAGAATGATGCGCTGTTCAGCCCTGCGAGGCTGAACGCTGGAAGGCGGGATCAGGGGAAAGACTGTCTGAACCGCTGATTGCGCTGATGGAAAGATAACCCCCTGTCGTTTCACGACATCCCCCTGTAGAGGGGGCGCCAGAGGGCCCTTTTTGTTTCTGATGGGTTTGTGCATGTACAGTCGCTGTTCGGCTCTGCGAAGCCGAACGCTGGCTTGTGCGATCACCAGTATTTGCGGCGCTTTTTTTGGTGCTGTTTTTTTTTCAAGTCTTTTGTCGCGACCTGCCACGCCGTAGCTTTAGCGAAGGCTGGAGCGACCGCCCTCCTCTTTCAGTGGGGACACGGCGAAACCGAGGGGGGGTGATCTTTTAATCAGCGTTAATCATTTAATCATAGCAATCAGCGGGCGCCAGAGGGCGCTTTTTGTTTCTGATGGGTTTGTGCATGTACAATCGCTGTTCGGCTCTGCGAAGCCGAACGCTGGCTTGTGCGATCACCAGTATTTGCGGCGCTGTTTTGGGCGCTGTTTTTTTAAGTCTTTTGTCGCGTTGGCGACCGCCCCCCTCTTTCAGGGGGGACACGGCGAAGCCGAGGGGGGTGATCTTTTAATCAGCGGTTCAGACAATTTTTTCTCTGTGCCCTCGTGCCTTTGCCCCTCATCTTCCATCTTTTCTCCTGAATCCTGACTACTGACTACTGAATCCTGTCTTTTTTTACCTCAGCAGCAACAGCCGTTTCGCCTCAGCCGCCCCGCCAGTGTCGAGCACGCAGAAATACACGCCGCTCGCCATGCCGTCCGCATTCCACACAGCTGAATGCATCCCTGCAGACATCTGTCCCGAAATCAGATCAGTTACTTTCTGGCCGTTGATGTTGAAGATCGAAAGCACAATCTCGGAAGGCTCCGACAACGTGAAAGATATCGTTGTCGAGGGATTGAACGGATTCGGCGAGGGATTCAGGAGGTGCGCTGTCTGCGGAAAAAGCTCGCTTTTTTCGACCGAGACTGTGGGATCGTACTCGTAGGCGCCGATATCGGGCGCGGCACCGTAGTAGTCTTCGGGCTGCATGTCGAGGATGACTTCGCCGTCCCACTCGAAATGAGCGGTGCCGGAGTCGATGGCGGGAGAATTTTCCTGGAGGCGGAAATCGCCGTTCGCAGGATCGGAGAAGAGGGGATCGAAACTCATTACGTCTGTATTTTCAATGATCTCTGCCTTAAGTTCAATATCCCAATAATCAGAATCGATACCATTTACACCTTCTTTCAATAGTGTATTTTCAAAAATCAAATGACTGATTTCATAATCATCAAGACTACGGACTTCTATTTGTTTCTCTGATTTTTTTTGCCATATAATTGAGTTGACAAAAGATACAGTCGACGACCTTATTGTTACTTCAACAAGAGACTCCTCTGCCGTTTGCACAATTGTCGAGTTGACAATCTGAACTTGAGATCCTCCAATACTCATCAATTTGTTAACATCATCAATAATTTTTACCCTATTCAATTCAACATTTGAATTGCCAATGTACAATGCTGAATCATGATTTCTTGTGATAATAACATTTTGACATTTTGCATACTCACATTCTACAAATTCAAGCCCTCCACCCCCTCTATTATCGTAAAGAGATACTTGTTCAAGAACAGGCTGCGATGTTTCAAGATAAATGCCGCTTCCATCATAAGATGCTGAATTACCATACACCGACATATTCCGTAAAACAGGTTTTGAATCTTGAAAATAAAGTCCCCCGCCAATTCCAAGAATACCTGCATTATTACCCCTGACAACTAGATGGTCAAAAATTGGATCGGCCAGTATGCAATAAACACCACAACCTGGCCTGTAATATGGGCTGTGTGGCCGGAAATCGGTGCCATTCTGCAAGGTTAATCCAGAGACGGTCGGTGAACTGGCAGTTTTCTCATTGACAATCCAGAGACAGGGACCGCCGTTGCTGCCATCGATCACCGTCTCATGCATGTATGTCGTGTCCGCCGTGGTGAGATAATGCGAGGCAAGCGTGATGCTCTTCTCTCGCAAATCGAGATTCTCGAAATATGTCCCCGGTGCGACAAGGACAGTGTCGCTTTCGGCGGCGATATCAATGCCTGCCTGGATAGTCGGCTGCTACTCGGGGATATTGATTATTGCGGCGTGTGCGGAGAAAACTGACAACAGAAAAACGGCGGCAACTGTTGCGTTAATAGTGCTCCTGAACCTCGCAGACCTCATCACGACCTCACTTTCAGGTGTTGTGAAATTAAATTTAGCTGATCATAATATAGGGGGATTGGGGAGAAAAAGAAAGGGGTCTTCTGTTCTCTTTTCTCCGTGTATTTACGCCTCTGTGATGAATATTCTGTACCTTTTCGTGGCTGTTCTGTTCTTTTTTTCCTGCCTTTTGACTACTGAATTCTGCCCCTGTTTTTCCCTCATCGTTCAAATTCACGGACAGCCGCGGAGATTATTTTTGATTGAACGGACGAAAAATCCGCTTTGCGGTTGATTTCTGACTGCGCGGGTGCTATTTTTCCAGAGATAACAGCTGTTACTGCACTTTCACATCTTGGCGGAGTGGAGACATGGCACAATCCAACAACAACCGGAACGACAATAGATTCTTCAACGATGTCATGACCGAGATCGATGAAATTTCCGAGATCATCGGCCTCTCTGATATTTATGTCAAACGCCTGAAAAAGCCTCAGCGCACCATGACGCTGCATTTGCCGGTCATGATGGATGACGGCAGCATGGAGATTATCGATGCCTGGCGTGTTCAGCACAATCTCTTTCGCGGGCCCTCGAAAGGCGGCATCCGCATGCATCCGAAGACCACGCTTGACGAGACAATCGCCCATGCCGTGCTCATGACATGGAAATGTGCGGTGGTCGATATCCCGTTCGGCGGCGCGAAAGGCGGCATCTGCTGCGATCCCAAGACTCTTTCCCCAATCGAGCACGAAAACCTGTCACGGCGTTATATCTGGGAACTCCTGCCCATTGTCGGGCCGGAGAAGGATATTCCCGC
This sequence comes from Candidatus Latescibacterota bacterium, assembly GCA_963668435.2. Classification (GTDB taxonomy): domain Bacteria; phylum Latescibacterota; class Latescibacteria; order Latescibacterales; family Latescibacteraceae. The sequence goes on along the minus strand of CAXXSC010000006.1, from coordinate 259,356 downwards.
GCCGGAGGTCGGCACCGATTCCACAACGATGGCTCAGATCATGGACGGTTACAGTGTGTTCGCCGGTTATTCGGTGCCGAGTGTTGTCACCGGCAAGCCGGATTCGGTGGGCGGCACCGCGGGACGGCATGATGCTGTCGGACGTGGCCTGATGTACGTGCTCAGGGAGGCGGCCCGTGACCGTCAGTCATTCCTCTACAGCTCGACCGCGGCTATCCAGGGATTCGGCAAGATCGGCAAGAGTGTGGCGCGCCTTCTGTCTGGGACCGGCTGCAAGATTCTCGCTGTTTCCGACAGCAGCGGCGGCCTGTATTCCGAGGAAGGCATCGATATTGAGGCGGTGACCGCGTATAAGGACAAGACCGGCTCGTTCAAGGGATTTCCCGGCGCGAAAGCGATCACTAACGAGGAGCTTATCGCACTCGATGTCGATATCCTCATCCCCTGCGCGCTGGAGCATACCATTAATGAAAAGAATGTACGGAATATAAAAGCCTCTATTATTGCCGAGGCGGCCAACGGCGGCATCTCGCTCGAGGCGAACAAGGTGCTTTTCGACCGTGATATCCTCGTCCTTCCCGATATCCTTGTCAATGCGGGCGGCATCGTGATCTCGTATTTCGAGTGGGTGCAGGGCAAGCAGGAGTTTTACTGGGACGGTGTCGAGATAGAGGAACGTTTCGAAAATATCATGATCACCGCATTCCGCACGATATTGAAAGAGGCGGAGCAGGGTGGCGTTTCGCTGAGAACGGCCGCCCTGAAGAACGCTATCGGAAAAGTTGCCGAGGCCATGAAACTCAGGGGCCTGTGCCCGTAACATTCCGGCAGCTGATACTGAATTATATTTTTGCCACGGTTTTCGCGGATAATGGCGGAGGACAGTGCTTTTCAAGGTGCCTGTTCCGTCCGGTCTATCTGAACCGCACAACAGGACTGCCGCAGGTCCGTGATAACCGTGGCAATCTCATTTTATCGATGGTGGCTGACGATGCTTACGTTTATACAATGCTTCAGGCCGCGTCAGTGGACAAAAAATGTCCTGCTTTTCGCCGCACTCATTTTTTCCCACAATGTGCATCGTCCGGACTATATCCTGCGCTCGATAGCCGCGTTTTTCCTGTTTTCACTCGGCGCGGGGGCCGTCTACATTGTCAATGATATCCTCGATATTGCCCGCGACCGCAACCATCCGGTGAAAAGAAACCGTCCAATCGCCTCCGGTAAGGTCGGTACAGGTGTGGCATGGGTGTTGTTTGCCGTAGTCATCGTTACGGCGGGAATGCTTTCTGTCCTCCTTGCCCCGGCTTTTGCTGCCGCGCTCATGATATATGTGGCGCTGCAGATACTGTACTCGATATCCCTGAAAAATATTGTTATCCTCGACGTTTTCATTGTCAGTTTCGGTTTTCTCCTCAGGGTGATTGCCGGTGCGCTGGTGATCGATGTGCCCATTTCGAGCTGGATTCTGGTCTGCACCATGCTTCTGGCGCTCTTTCTTATTCTCTCGAAACGCCGTCATGAGATCACCCTGCTCGAGGACAAAGCTGAATCGCACCGCTCCATTCTCAAAGAATATTCACCCTATCTTCTGGATCAGATGATCGGCGTGGTCACCTCGGCAACACTGGTGGCATATATGATCTTCACCCTCTCGGAAGAAACTGTCACAAAATTCGGGCCCAACATGATCCTTACAGTACCGTTTGTCCTGTATGGGATTTTCCGTTATCTTTATCTTGTGCACAGGAAACATATCGGCGGACATCCCGAGGAGGTCCTTCTGACCGATATCCCGATGCAGCTCGCCGTCGTGGGCTATGCGGTTACCGCCGTGCTGGTTATTTATTTTTAACTGCGCGGCACAATAAAGTATGACTTAATAAAGTTGGCAAGTGTGTAAGATAACAAGTGCTTATGCTTGTAATTATGAGGCACTTGAGCGCTTCGGCTGATATGTATAAAAGAACGTTGGCAGACGGCTGTTCTATCCTTTGGGCCGTTCAATTGAAAGGTGATTTTTTGTGGCAAAAACAAAAGTCGCGGTAGTTAAGACTTCTCCCGATACATTTATAGACGATTACAGCCGTCTTTTCGATCTCTTGGAGCTGGACAGCAGTTTCTTTCCGGGCGACTGCACCGCTCCGGTAACTGTGGCTGCCGATCTGTCCTGGCATAATTTCGCACCGGCATGTTCGACTGCGCCGTGGCAGGTGGATGCCGTTATCGCCGCCCTGGCCGGCTGTGGTGTCGGTCCGGATCGTATCAGGACCCTGATTCCTTCAGGCCACGGTATCCATGTCAGTTTCGGAGAGATACTCAACCGTCTGGCCCATGCCGCAGAAAAACACGGTGTCGCCGTTTTCCATAGCGGAGAGAAAAACACCGGAGAATCATTTTCCGTATCAGCCGTCACACCGGCTCTGTCCCGTGCTCTCGACAATATCAGCCTTCCCGGGGAGGTCGTCGGAAATCCGCTTGTGCTGTTGCCGACCCTTAAAAGCCACTGTATGCTTTCTGCCGCCGGGTCACTCTACACCGCATTCAATGCGCTGTTCCCGGCAAAACGCTTTCGCGCGCACCGTGCCTATCACGATGCCCTCGCCGAGACACTGGCTGTCATAAAAGAGGCATGCCCGTCCACACTTGCGGTCATGGATGCCGCATTTGCCGGAGAAGGCCCCCAAGCACGCCACCTGAAAGCCGTGGAAACGAATGTCCTGCTCGCCTCGACTGACCCGCTGGCGCTCGATACTATGGCGGCGAAAATCATGGGCTTCAATCCTTTGAGCATAGCTTTCATCTCGAAAGCCGCGGAAATGGGTCTCGGCACCGGCGATCCGGCGGACATCGAAATTGCCGGTGACAGCGATACGCTTCCGCAACTGTCATTCAACGCGAAAAACACGGGTATCGAGCCGTTCCTCTGGTCGCTCGAATCCTCGCGAAGCCCGCTTCTGCACAAGCTCGCTATCCTCTACGATGACATTTTCTACTATGTTCCGGTTGTGGAAAAACGCCTGAAAGCTTTCAACAAGAGCGGCTGGTTCAAGGTTTTCGAAAGCTACCGGAAAAGCGGCTGATATCTTGTCGCCTGAAATTCGAGTCGCCGCGATAGACCTTATTATTCCCCATGACAATGTTAGAAAATATCAGCCTTGTGACGGTATTTTCCTCTGTATAACAGCAAAGATAAGGAATGTTTATGAACAGGAAGACAATTTCTCTGCCGAACGGCGGCAGGCTGTTGACAGCCCTTGCGTTTTTCATGACCTTTTCCTGCCTTCACGCCGTTACAGTTGCGGCGCAGGAGGACAGCCTGCGTGTCATTTCGTTCGAAAGCCGTTCGCGAAGCTGGTTCCGTTATACCGATATGGAAAATTCCCTGTATCGCCATCTCAGCGGACTGGCGTTCGAACAGCTTGCCGACCGTTCCCGAGAGGTCGCGAAACTGAGAAGCGCGGATGACTGGCGGCACCGTCAGGCTGAGCTGCGGCGGATCTTCGATGACATGATCGGGCCCTTCCCGGAAAAAACGCCGCTCAATCCAAAAACAACCGGCGTGCTCGAAAAGGACGGGTATCATGTGGAGAAAATCCTGTTCGAGTCGAGCCCGGGATATTATGTGACTTCCGCGCTTTTCGTTCCTGAGGGCCTTCGGGGAAAAGCGCCCGCGGTGCTTTTTTGTGTCGGGCACAGCGCAGCCGCGTTCCGGCGCCCGCTCTATCAGCATGTTGTCCTCAATCTCGTGAAAAAAGGCTTTGTCGTTCTGGCGGTTGAACCTATCGGCCAGGGAGAGCGCCTTCAGTATTTCGATCCCGAAAGCGGTGAATCGCTCATCGGTGGCTCGACTCTCGAGCATTCCTATCCTGCCGCGCAGTATTTCATTGCCGGGAACGCTGTCGCCACACGTTTCATCTGGGACGGTATCCGCTGTATCGATTACCTGCTCACGAGGGATGAGGTCGATCCCGATCGTATCGGCTGTCACGGCCTTTCAGGCGGCGGCACGCAGTCATCATATATTGCGGCGTTCGATGAGCGTGTCAAGGCTGTCGCACCGGCGGGTTTCATAACGAATCTCACACGATTGTTCGAATCGGTCGGGCCGCAGGACGGCGAGCAGAACATGTATCTGGATATCGCCAGTGGTATCGATCATGCGGATATTCTGGCTGTCCGTGCCCCGAAACCGGCGCTGATTGTTGCGACCACACGTGATTTTTTCAGTATACAGGGCTCCCGCGAAACATATGACGAATTGGTCGGAACCTATTCCGCGCTGGGAGAACGCGGCAATATCGCCATAACTGAGGATGATTACGGTCACGGTTACACGAAAAAGAACCGTGAGGCTGTCTACGCGTTTTTCCAGAAACATCTCGATCTGCCCGGCGATCCCACGGACGAGGAAGTGGAATACCTCAGCTACGAGGAGCTTACGATCACCAAAACAGGCCAGATATCGACATCGCTGAACAGCAAAACCGCGTTCGATCTCAATGCGGCCGATGGCGAGAAACTGGTGAAAGACCTGAAAAACTCCCGGAATAATCTCGATTCCCATCTTAAAAAAGTCCGTACTAAAGCTGCAAAACTCTCAGGCTATCACCGACCATCGGGTGTTGCCGAACCGGTTTTCACCGGTCGTCATCACCGCGAGGGCTATTTCATCGAAAAATATTTCATCCGGGGCGAGGGAGACTATATTATCCCCTTTGTCCTCCTTCTGCCGGAAAAGGATGGTCCCCATCCAGCGGTTATCTACATTCACCCGGAGGGCAAGCTGGCCGATATCGAGGTCGGCGGCTCAATGGATTCGCTGGCAAGGCGAGGCTATGCGGTGCTTGCTCCTGATCTTGTCGGCACAGGCGAGACCGGGCCGGGACAGTATCAGGGTGACGCCTATGAGTTCAAGGTCGGGAAAGCCAATTACAATCTCTGGTTCGCCGGGCTCAGGACAGGGCGGAGCATCGCGGGACTTCGTGCCGCGGATACGGTGAGGCTCACTGACTTCCTTGCCGGACGTGCTGATATACAAGCTGCTGATATTTCAGCAGTTGCCGTGGGAACCATGTGTCCCGTTTTGCTGCATGCGGCGGCGTTCGAGACAGCTTTTTCGAGGGTTGCTCTGATCGAACCGCTGGTTTCATACCGCTCGCTTGTCATGAACCGCTATTACAGCCCGTCCTGCATTCTCAATTCCGTGGCTGCGTCGCTCACTGCATACGATCTGCCGGACCTTGCCGCCTGCATTGCGCCGCGCGAACTGACACTGGTCAATGTGCTGAACCATAACGGCGAGCCTGCGGACAGTGAAATGCTCGGGCGCGATACAGCTGTCATCCATGCGGCATACAAAAAGGCTAGTAAGGAGGATAAACTGCGGGTGCTCCAGACTGCCAATCTGGCTGAATCGCTGGGAAATATCTTTACCGAAAGGTAAGTCACAGCAAAGGACATAATCAGCGCATATACAATAATATTATCGTATTGCAATAGACATAGTGCCGTGCAAGCTGCATGCCGGAGCATTTTTCGGCGAAGTCGGGAGCAATCCTGATCGCAGATTTGGTTTCAGGCGGAAAAAGGCACCGGACAAAAAAATCCCCCCGCATTTGCGGAGGGATTTTTTCATTCGTATCAGTCATGAACAGACTTTAGACGATGACCTCTTTCAGCTTGTCGTCCCAGCCCATGCCTTTCACGTAGTAGTTGTGAAGGCCCGGAGAGCAGAAACCGTCCCAGACAACCTGATGGACACCCGGCTCGAGGTCGGGAGCCCTGAGACGGGCCTGTATCTCGCCGTTCCTGTCGAGGACATCCACATAGACATCGTCGTTTTCCGGAACCGTGATCTGGCCGACCATCTTGCCGTCAGCGTCTTTGCCGAGCACCTGGAAATTCGGAGTGCAGTCATGCAGCGAGGCACCCTTCTTCCATGCGCCGTAATCGAATGGCTCGTCGCAGAGATGGTATTCCGGTTCTTTCTGACCGTCGTAGTTGCGCTGGAGATAGTAGGTGACCAGCGGTGTGCGCTCGAAACTGTCGAGCTCGGCTTTCTGTGCCTTGCCGTCTTTCCAGAGATAGATCGGGATGTCATGCGGATCGAGAATATCGGAAAGTCCGCGCTCCATGGCGATATGGAAAAGGCCGAAATTGCCCGGCTCGTGCCCGGAGAGCCAATGGGTGATAATGTCGACACGCACTGGATCGATGCCGAAAATGTTAATGTTCGACATGTAGTCACGGCTGGTGACACCGTTGGGGCCAAGCTTCTCATAGGGGCCTCTGCCGAATCCGTTGCCGTCCTGACTGTAGATGCCTTCAACAATATTCAAAGCGGTGGGTGTGACACTGAGCGTATCGAGGATACGCTGGCACCAGCATTCCATCCAGAGACCGTTTCTGTTAATCGGTTCCTTGCGGTCCCAGCGGGGATAGCCCTCTGCCAGGTGACGTTCATAATTCTGGGTTACCAGCTCGACATGGTTCTTGACAAAGTGCTTGTGATAGTATTTTTCGTAATTTTTCGTGATCTGCTGGACCGGTGTGCACATCTGGTGGAAACGGTGGCCGGCTATACCCTGAAGGTTCTTGATAGCGGCGGTGATACCCATGCCGTGGGATTTCATCTTGGCGATATTGACCAGAAACGAGCCCGGTTCGTTCATGGGCGCCATGTAGGCCACGCGGCGTGTGACAACGGGATCGGGAATCTCAATCCAGTTGAGATCCTTGCCCGGTTCGAGGTCCCATGCGGGTATCTTGGAGAGGTTTCTCAGGTCGATATCGTTACGTTCGCACATGGCGGCATAGCCCATGGGCTCCCACTGGTCGGGGCAGCAGCATTCGCGGATATAGAAATCTTCCGGGCCGAGGCTTTTCATGCCCTGGACAAATCCCTCGACAAAAAAGGGATCGGTGTTGACACCGAGTTTCTCGACTACCGGTTTGCCGTCCTTGGGCCCTGCCGAGGTCCAGTTGGGCTTGACTGTTACCTTGGTGGACATGGGATAGCCGCCGTTCTGGCGGACGATCAACTCTCGCGAGAGCTGTTTTCCGATGGATCCCATCGCCTGACTGTTGGTTTTCTCGTCAACATCGGTCAGGTGAATAAAAACCGCGCCGGGATTGTTCTTGATAAAAGGATGCACGTCGAAACCGTCACCTGTGTTCTCGGGTTTCCTGAGTGCCCTCGATCCCATTTGTGCCGATACACAGCCCTGAGCGACTGCTGTTACACCGGCAAGTGCGGTGCTTTTTACAAAATCGCGTCGTTTCATGCGGACTCACGCTCCTTTACAATCGTTAGCCGTTAATCTCCCCCGTGATCATCTCAACTGCAATATAGCGGAAAAGCCCTTATCGTTCAAGGGCTTTCCATCTCCGTGAGCGCCTGTTGTATTGCGCAGTCTACTTATATCGGCAAAACTGGGCAAAAAAGACGTGATATGTGTCACATCGAAAGCTGAAACGGCGCATTTTTATTGAAAAAACGGCATTTTTTCACAAAAAGATGCTCATATCCACAGCGCTATCGCATTGTTACCGGACATCATATTTCAAAAACGCAACAAACGCGCCGCTGAAAAATACGAGGCTCATCAGCACCATCACAATGATATCAGGCAGTGCAAGATTCAGCGATTCGGCGAGCGATTCGGCCTGGAAACTGTGACGCGGCATATCTGCGAGATCGGGTTTCGTCACTTCACCGGGATTCTTAAAATTGAGGCTCCTGATCGATTTTTCGTTGGCCCAGCGGGTGAACACCGGCTTGTAGCTCTTGATGGAGTTCATAAAACGCTCCTGCTCGCGGATACCGGTTTTCGCGAGGCTCATTGCGCCTATGGAGAGGCTCGATGCCGGTGAGATGCGGGACAGGTTGAGCGCAAGGGACTGTTGGGCGCTGCGCCGTGACTGGTAATCGTTCTCGAGCTCGGCGTTCCTGGCATCGATCGCGGCGGTGGTTTCCTGCTGTATTTTCTCAACATATGCCTTCAACTCTTCATGGAACTCCTCACCGGGACCTTCGTTGCGTTTAGCGGCGATCCATTTTTGCGCCTCGGCCTGTCTTTTGGCCTGTATCTCTGCAAGGAACGCGTCCTTTTCGGCGGTGATCTCATGCACCGATGGAATGGGACGGAGCCGTTCGGCGAGGATGACCGCGCTTTTCGGCAGAACGAAAATGAACAGCACCCAGATAAACAGCAGCACGAAAAGGCTCGAAGAGGATCGCCGGGTCAGCGTGGACACCATGAGGCCCAGTGTGAAAAACACAGCCAGATAGAGCAGGAACAGGAGGAAAATCAGCCCGATACGCATCCATTCACCGGCGGCGAGGCTGATATCCGGGAAAAGATTGAGCATCAGAAGGCTTAATATAAAGGGTATCACCAACGGGACAAGAAGGCTGATAAGTCCGCCCGTTGCCTTGCCGAGAATAAGCTTGTCGCGGGGAACACGCGCCGCAAGCGACAGTTTCAGAGTACCGCGCTCCTTTTCGCCCACGATGGCGTCATAGGTAAACAGGATGGCGAGAAGGCTCAGTACGATTTTGACGATCAGTATCAGGTCAAGCTCGCCGAAAACGGCAAGCACCGGATTGCTGTCGTAGTTCGAGTTGATCAGGTTGGGATCATAGACAATATTGACAGTCGCCTGACGGCCTACCGCTTTCTGTATTCCGGTGACGATGCTGCCGAGAACCTGCGGCGGACGGTTCACTTTCGTGCCGATTCCGGCGAGCGCCTGGTAGCTGGGCTGGTTTTCGAGGTTTTTCTCGTTGAGTGCCACGGCGGCATTGTATTCCCTGAGTTCGGCCCGGTAGTTATTGATGCCCGTGAACGTGGCAAGCAGGATCAGGATTGTGACCAGCAGAAAGGAAAAAACGAACTTGGGGCTGTTTATATTTTCCAGGATTTCCTTGCGTATGATATCGACCAGCATTGCGCGGCCTCCCGTGGGTATGTGATGAGCGCTGGATGTTTAGGACACTGCCGACTGCATGTAATCGAGGTACATCGTTTCCAGATCGTCCGCGAGGAACTCCTCCCGGCTCCGGACCATCACCAGCCGTCCGGCTTTCATGATACCGACATAATCGGCAATCTCTTTCGCCCGGAAAATGTCGTGGGTGCTCATGAGAATCGATTTGCCGCGTCCCCTGAGGTCCTTGATGATGGCGACGAACTCGGCTGCCGCACGCGGATCGAGGCCCGAGGTCGGCTCGTCGAGAAGGATGTTGTCGGTGTCGCGGATGACCGCGATCGTGATGCCCAGTTTCTGCCGCATACCTTTTGAAAATGTCCGTACCCGCGCCTCGAAATCCTCTTCACGGAGCCCTGCGCGGCGCATGAAATCGTAATAGTCATCTTTCTTCAGCGAACGCATACCGCCCAGCCTCGCGAAATATTCGAGGTTCTGACGGGCGCTGAAATTGCCGTAGAGCATGACATTTTCGCTGACGAAGGCGACATTTTCCTTGGCCTCCAACGGATTTTTGTTCACATCGATGCCGTTGATCAGCCCCTGCCCCTCGCTGGGCTGGATGAAATCGAGAAAGATGTTGATCGTTGTGGTCTTGCCCGCGCCGTTCGCGCCGAGCAGGCAGAAAACGCTGCCTCTGCCCACCTCGAGGCTCATGTGGTCAAGGGCGAGTTTGCCATCCTCGTACCGTTTCGTTAGATCGATAGCCTGAAGCATTTTGCTTCTCCCGCGTTTTATTTGATTTTTTGCGCCGTGTGAGTGCCGTTCTGATGGAGGATAAGTTCCTTAACTTGATTGTCGCCGTCGCGGACAAAACTGATCTGCGCGTCCACAACTTTGAAGAAGAATTTCGTTTCCGATTCCGGGAATATCTCGTTTTTGCCTTGGCCGCTTGCCTGTGCGTAAATGTGGCCGTCAGAAACGCTTATCATTATCTGAAAACCGGGCTGAAGCTCATAACTTCCGGTATATTCATCAAGGATGGCCGGGTCGATCTTGACCACGTCCGGCAAACCGGGCACAGTATCGCTGAATTTCGGCGCCTCATGAGAGCCGTTCTGGTGGAGAATGAGCTTTTCGACCTTGCCATCGCCGTTTTTGACGAACTCGATTTTCGCGGCGACACTTTTATAGGCGAACATTGTCTGCGACTCAGGAAATATTTCCGCTTTGACCTGACCGGTCAGCTGGGAATAGAGACGCCCGTCACTACTCGTTATGCTGATCACGAGATCCGGTGCCAGACGGTATTGGCCGACATAGCTTTTCAATGTCTTTTCCCCGATTGTAACCGCCTCCTTATCCCGGGCTGTGGCAGCGTGAGAAAAAATGGCGCAAAAAAGGGCCGTATACAGTAACAACGATTTCCATGACAAAAATTGTTTAATTCCCGATGACATGTTTCCTCCCTGTGTGCTCATTTCCGTGTTATGCCATAAACCAGTGAATGTTAAACTCTGTCCAGCCTGTTGCTAAGTATAGTACCTTCATGCCAGCCTGTTTATTCAATGTGAAATAAAAAGTATCATGAGAGCTTCACCAATAAAGCCGACCCGCTCAGATGTACCGTTGTGATGTCCGGCATATTAGTATAATGTGTATTATGTTTTGTGTGTGGTCTTTTTCTACAGGAACCTCTGGGCATTTATTGAGTTTTATATTTATGACTTTTGGTTCCCGGAATGCAGGAAATATGTCATAAGTGCCAGCTTTTTGTGATAATTTGCACAATTTTCTTTTTTCACGAATTATCGGACGTTATATTTGATTCGTGCGCTCAACAACCAGATTACAATCAATGCAAAACGCGGAACAGACAGGATACTGCATCCGGCAGGATGTGCCTGTCCTGTTGTCCGTTCATTGAATCCTGTACCATATATATGTAACTTTATGAGAATCGGACGATACATAGCCTTTCTCCTGTTGCTCTGCTGTGTTTCACGAATGAGCCTTGCGGGTGAGGACAGGATCGCGCCGTCGTTCAGTTGGATATCTCCGGCGGAATATTCGATCCTGACCACCAACAGCATTCGGCTCGCTGTCGATACCCATGATAACGAGGGCGGCAGCGGAATCGAATCGGTGCGTTTTTTTGTCGAATACACGGACAGCAACGGCAGGGATATATTGCGTCATTCGGTAGGCGAACTCAGCAAATACCCGTATGAGCTGATGTGGGACTGTGCCCATATTCCCGACCAAACTATCGGCAGGCTCCGTTTTTTCTGTGAGGTGAAAGACCGCGCGGGCAATGTTTCCTCGCGGGCCGAGGGTGACAACGACGATCCCGGTCCCATGATTGTTGTAGACCGTAATCCGGCGGCGAACCACGACATGGCGCTGATATCCCGTCATACCCGTCAAACCTTTGTTATCGACGGCAATCTCAATGAGTGGGCCGAATCCGACAGTATCCTCTTTTTCAATAATGATAACCGCATCGTTCTCTATTCTCGCTGGAACAGGAAATATCTCTATCTCGCAGTGACTGCCACCGGAAGAAGTCTCATCAGTCATTTTCTTCCTGACGCCGAATCGATCGAGGGGCTTGCCGACGAGGATGCCATGGAGTTCTATTTCGATGTTGATCATGACCGTTACGAGATACCGCATCTCCCCGACCGTCATTTCCTCGTAGCCGCCGCGGGCAAGGCCATAGAGATTGCCTCAACGCTTGGAAACGATTCATATATTAAGGAAACGATCGCGAATCCCAATGTTCTTGCCGCTGTTTCGCATCAGGGCTCTTTTAACGACGGCCATGACGGGGATGAGGGCTATACCATCGAGTTTGCGGTGTTGTGGAAAGAGTTGGGGCGGAAACCGAAAAATGAAAGCAGTCTGGGCTTCGAGATATGGAATAATGACAAGGATTTTGTCGCCGGAAAATCTTTCTATGCGGGTTGGTCAACATCGCTTTTAAGCCGTGAAAACCCGAGTGAATGGGGTGAAATAATCCTTGTAGACGATGATATGCGCTTGTCTTACGTCATTATTATCCTTGTAGGTGTTGCTGTTGCCGGCGGGCTTTTCCTGTATCTGAAGAGAAAGGCTCCGGCTGAGCAGGCATCAGATGAGGAAACGCCGCAGATCCAGGAAAAAGAGTATATCCTCAAGGCCCGCGAATACGTTAAAGAGCATTATACGGAAGAAGAGCTGTCACGTGAGGATGTCGGCCCGGTTGTCGGCCTGACACCATCGTATTTCGGCAAGCTTTTCAAGCAGGAAACCGGCCAGAGCTTTTCAGAATATATCACCGAGGTCCGTATCGAGAAAGCAAAAGAACTTCTGGTCGGCACACGAAAAAATATTTCCGAAATTGCCCTCGAGGTCGGTTTTGCAACCCAGTCTTATTTCGGCTACTGTTTTAAAAAAAATGAAGAAAAATCACCCTCCGATTACCGCACCGAAATGCAGAAAAAAGCCTCATCGCCCGAAATCTCGTGAATTTCGCCCCTTTTTAAAAACAATCATCTCCAGATTGATAGTCAAATTTTCCCTTTTTTGGTATGTTATTGGGGTCATGAAAATGGCAATAGATTGCAACACCCCAATTCCCACCTCCCTCTGGGAAACGGATTTTTCTCAACCTCTCTTTCCCCCTATGGTTGAGGAGCGCGAAAAGGTCCGGTTATATGATGGCCGGACCTTTTTAAAAAGGTTCCAAATGCTGATGTGTAAAAGCAGGCACATCAGAAATAGATGGGTAAAAAAAGACGGCTCGAAGCTGTCGCAGGCGACTGTAAAAAACTTCTTGATGGGATTGTTTTATATAGAGTGACGTCTGCGGCGGTTTCGGCCGTCTTTTTTATTTTTGTTTTTCGGTCTCTCTTGATCACAACATGATTTGTACCGCTTATTTTACTGTTGTCGTGATGCTTGTCCCCGGTTTATATCAGAATTTTTCGATACTCCTGTTAATCAATCCCGCTTTTCAGTATATTAGCGACTGAGCAGCTGTTTTCAGGAATAGAATCCCCCGGAGTTCTGATGCCCGAACCGACATATTTCATTGTACCGCTTGTCACCCTTCTGGCCTTTTTCATCAAGGGCGCCACCGGTTTCGGGACCGCGCTTGTCATGGTGCCGACACTCACCGTTGTGCTCGGTGTCAGGACCGCGATTGTCGTTTCCTCCATCCTCGATACCGTGGCCGGAACGATTCTTTTCTACCGGGACCCTCTTCATGACAGCCGTCGTTTCTGGCTTCCGATGGCCGGAGGCATGGTGGTTGGCTCTATTATCGGCGGCATTGTGCTCAAGATCATGCCGGTGGACGGGTTTACGATATTCCTCGGCATTGTTGTCGCCCTTCTCGGGTTCTGGTTCATGTTCGGCCGCAATGGCAAGAACAATGCCTCGCTTCCGGAGACACCGCCGGAAACAGCAACTTCAGGTGATATCGGCGTCTCGACCTTTTCCGGTTTCTGCGGCGGCCTGTTTGGTATCAGCGGCCCGCCCATCGTCTACTGGCTGGGAACCCGTCTCGCGAAATCGGCATTCCGAAGCACACTGGTCGCCGTATTCCTTTTCGGCGGTATCGCGCGCCTTTCTACCTATACGCTCACCGGCCTCATGGACAGCCACTGTTTGGTACTGAGTGTTGTGGCGCTGCCGGGCCTGCTTCTCGGCCTCTTTCTGGGCAATCACCTTTTTGTCCGCATCAGCGAACGCTGGTTCAGCCGTCTGATTGGAGTCATACTGGTCGCCAGCTCTCTCAGGCTGCTTCTTTAAGCTTTTCCAACCTTTTTAGGCCATCCTCCCATGTCAAAAGTCCAATTAAAAAAGCCCCTCGCGAAAGGGGCCTTATCGTTAATTTTTCCGGAATAGTCTCAGTCGTCGTCCTTCAGTTTTTCCAGACGGCGGGATATGGTGCGCGGTGAAATGTTGAGAAGTTTCGCTGCGGTGGCCTTGTTGCCGCCCGCCATATCCATTGCCTGTTCGATCAGGCGCATGATGAGCTCGTCAAGATCGATACCCTCTTCCGGTATCAGCGCAGACACATCGCCGCTGACAGGTGCGGAGGACGCATCTCTTGCGGAAACAGTCGTTTCCATCTGTTCGCCCTTGAGAAAATCGAAATAGGATGCCTTGATCATAGGGCCGTCGAAAATAAGCACGACACGTTCGATCGCGTTTTCGAGCTGCCTGACATTGCCCTCCCAGGACAAGGATTTCAGGAGTTTTTCCGCCTCAGGCTCGAATCCTTCGAATAGTTTCCTGCCATGACGTTCGCAGGCCCTGAGCATGAAATCCGAGGCAAGTGGAATGATCTCCTCGGGGCGTTCCCTCAAAGGCGGTATCTTGATGTAGCCGACATTGAGACGGTGGTAGAGGTCACGGCGGAAACGGCCTTCCTCGACCTCTTTACTGAGTGACTTGTTCGTTGAGGCCATGAAACGCCCTTTGAAACTGAGCCGTTTCACTCCGCCGATACGGTAGAATTCGCGTTCCTCGAGGACTCTCAGCAGTTTGACCTGCATAGCGAGCGGCATGTCGCCAATCTCGTCGAGAAGGAGTGTACCGTTCTCGGCGATTTCGAACTGGCCCTTTTTCGCCGTGGCGCTGGCGCCGGTGAATGCCCCCGACTCATGGCCGAACAGTTCGCTTTCGAAAAGATCGGCCGGAATTGCGCCGCAATTGATGGCGATGAACGGTGATGTCGAATTTTCCTGGCCGTAATGGACATAGCGGGCGAGGAGCTCCTTGCCGGTTCCGGTTTCGCCCTCGATAAGCACCGGTACTGTCGGGGAAGAGTGAAATTTGTCGGCGAGATCAAAGACCGCCTTGAGCTTTTCCGAGTGAACAGAGAGTTTTTCCAGGCCGACGTTTTCCCGGAATGCGCTCTTGATTCGTGCCAGTTCGCTTTCGGTTTCGGTGACTCTCTCCCGCACTGTCTCTTCAAAGTGTTTCGTCAGGATCTCGTTGTCATGCTTGAGGCTCAGGTGTTCCGACACCCTGTCGATCACGACAGACAGCTCGGCGATATTCACCGGTTTCTGAAGGTAATCGTAGGCACCCTCGCGAAGGGCTGTTATCGCGCTGTCGACAGAATTGTTGCCGGTGATGATGACTATATCGACATGACGTTTACTTTCTTTCGCCTGGCGAAGGAACTCGAAACCGTCCATTCCCGGCATGGTGATGTCGGAGAAAACGAGCTGAAAATCGTTGGTGTTGAAAAGTTCCAGTCCGGCCTTTCCGTTTTCAGCGCACTGAACCTTGTGTCCCAGCTCTTCGAGAAACATGGTGAGGCTGTCGCGTATCGCCTGCTCATCGTCAATGACAAGTATATTCATGGTCCCTACTCCTGACTGCAGTTGTCACGCGGGATTCGTACCGTAAACACGGCGCCGCCCATATCGCTTTTTCCGACATCGAGACTGCCCTTGTGATCGTTTATTATGCCCAAGCTGATGGACAGGCCGAGGCCGGTGCCTTTACCGACCTCCTTGGTTGTGAAGAACGGATCGAATATATTTTCGAGAATATCGTTCGAAACACCGGGACCGCTGTCAGCGACCTCGAGAAACACATCTGTGTCCGTGGCGCTGGTCGTGATAATAATCCGCCTGTCACTGCAGTCATTATCATCGACCGCCTGACGGGCGTTTGTGACAAGGTTCGTTATAACCTGTAATATCTGCTGAGTGTTGACTGTGATATCCGGGATGTCGCCATTATTCCTGACCACTTCGATATTATGTGCTTTCATCTGTTCGCCCAGCATACTCATGACACGGTCGACCTGGACATTCATGTTCTCTTTCTGTCGGGGGATCTCCCTGCCGTCCCGGGCAAACGCGCGCATGTTGGTGATGATCGCGTTCATACGCTGTATCTGTTCGGTGATGAGGTTCAGGCTGGAGGTGACCTTGTCGCTGTCCAGGGTCCAGCCTTTGCTGGCGCCGTACATGATTGTCTGTGCCGAGATGTTGATCGCGTTCAAAGGCTGGGTTATTTCATGAATAATGCCGGCGGCCATGGTGCCGAGGGCGGCCAGTCGGTCCGCTCTGATAACCATGAGCTGGGATTCTTCCGCCTCGCGTTCTTTTTCTTTTCTGAAATCAATCTCTATCTGACGTGTCCACGCGTTTGCGATTATATCGGTGGCCGCTTTTAGCATGCTGATGTCGTTGTCATGCCAGTAATTGTTCTTTTCGCTGCCGGAAATAGTCAGCAGGCCGACAGTACAGCTGCTGATCTTGATCGGTATCGAAAGAATTGCAAAAAAAGGCTGATCTTCATAATATCTCATGAGCGATTCGGAAAAAGACTGGGTCGAATCGAGCACGAGCTCTGTCTCGAGTGCCTGTTTCCACACTTCAAGGGAAAACTCGCTTGTAGAAATAGTTTCGAACAGCTCTTCCTTGCCAATTTTTTCCAGCGGCCATTTCGCCACTCTTTCGAGAACATTATCGACTTCATTTATGGCAAAAATATACGCACCCGTAGCATAAACGGTATTGCCGATCATTTCCAGGATGTCCTCATAGACGATTTTCGGTTCCAGCGAGGTTGCCAGGGCCGAGGCGATACCGGCGATCATCGTCTCTTCGCGGAGACGGTTGTTAAGCTGCTCCGATGCACGTCTCCGCTCGGTCACATCACGGAGGATGAACGTGACCGTTGCGTTTTCTTCGACATTCTGCTGGACGGTGCCTGTTCCCTCAAGAAAAACATCACGGCCATCGCGTGCCACAAAGGTCGTGTCGAAAATTCCCTCGTTATTGCCCATGTGAATGTTTTCGATGCACTTAATGAAACTCTCACGGCTGTCTTCCTTGACAATGTCGGTGACTTTCATGCCGTGAATCCGGGTCTCTGAGTAGCCGAGAGCCTTGTGCCAGGCGGGGTTGACGTAAATAAAGGAACCCTGTGTGTCAACACAGAGAATGAGGTCGGTTGTGTGTGCGAAAATATCGTGATAACGGGCCCTGAGATTAGCGTATTCCTCAAGCTCCTCGATGCGTTTCGTACGGTGTTCCAGTGCACGCTCGACAGTCTCTATCAGGACTGCTGATTCCACCGGTTTTTCGAGGATAGAGTATACCGTTCCCTTGTTGATAATATCGCGGTACAGCTCCTTGTCACCGAAACCGGTGAGCAAAATCTTTTCTATGTCCGGGTAACGGTCGGTGACCTCAACGATCAGGTCGAGGCCCGTTTTGCCCTCCATCTGATGGTCTGTCAGGACAATATCGACACCGATACCTTTCATCAGGTTCAATGCCTCGTCGACACCGCAGGAGGTTTCAACCATGAATCCTCTTCGCTTGAGGATCCGGGACAGGACAGTTCTTACAGGCTCTTCATCATCGACAATCAGGACATGTGGTACAAAGTTCAGTGACATCAGCAACACCATTGTTAAGGGGATTATGCTGTATCATACAATAATAACCGGACGATGCAAGCTTTTTTTGCTGTGGGGATGGTCAGATGCTGATTCTTGTATGCAATGGAATAATGCGCGAATGTCTTTCCTGCCCGCGAAAAGATCAAAATTCGATGTGGGTTTCTTTTCTGTCCAGTACCTGGCGGACCGAAAGAGCGAGATCACCAATGTCGAAGGGTTTTGTCAGGTAATCATCGGCGCGAAGTTTCGAAAAACTCTCTTTGTCACTTGTGAAATCACGGCCGCTGCTGATAATGATCCCCATATCCATCTTGATCCGCCTGATATCGGACAACAGGCTTTCTCCCGGACGGTCCGGAAGGCTGAGGTCGAGGATAACAAGGTCCAGACGGCCCGCGGATTCCATGACATGGGTCAATGCCTCGCCTGCTGTCGCCGCGGCCAAGACCGAATAGCCCTGACGTTCGAGAGTCATTGTAGCGAGCATACGTATCATGTCGTCGTCATCGACAATCAGTACCGTTTCATCACCACGGGGCATTTCGATGTCGCCGCGCTCTTTCGACACGCGCTGTCCGATTCCCGCCGCGGGGAGGTAGATGATGAATGTCGTTCCGCAGCCCGGTTTGCTGTCGAGATCGATCCAGCCGCCAGCGCCCTGTACAGTCTCCATCACGGCGGCAAGACCTATGCCGGTGCCGTGCCCGGCCGATTTCGTGGTGAACCACGGCTCGAATATTTTTACGCGCGTTTCCGCATCCATCCCGCTGCCGTTATCCTCTATGCGGATTCTGACAAATTCACCGGCACGGGCCCCGGTCATGCGGGTACTCTCTTTATCGCTGACAGTGCTGTTATCGGCGCTGAGTGTGATGATGCCTTTATCGCTTTCAGGTTGCTTTTTCAGACGGTCCATGACCGCATCACGGGCGTTGACCACGAGATTGAGCAGCATGTGGTGAAGGTCGCCCATGTCGGCGATGACAGTCTTGAGATTTCTGTCATAGTGTATGTCGACTGCGATACGTTTCTCGAAACTGACTGCGGTGAAATCGGCGATATCGTCAAGAAGGAGCCCGATATCGGCGGGGCCGCTGTTTTCTTGCTCGTTCCGTGTGAACGCGAGCAGACGTTTCGAATATGAGGCGGCTGTTCCGGCGGTATGTTTCGCCCGTTTCAGAAGGGGGAGCAGCGTTCCCGTGGATTCCTTCTGGGCCATGTCGAGCGCGCCGATCAGTCCCGTGAAAATATTGTTGTAATAGTGGATAATTCCGCCAGCGAGCTTGCCGGTTAGTTCCAGTTTTCTGGAATGGCGAAGCTGTTGCGTGAGGGCGTCACGCTCCTCCCTGACAGCCTCCGGCCCGCTCATGTCGCGGACAATGAGGATACGGTAGTCGCCGCTTTTTGCACGGTAACTCCTGATATCGATATGGACCGGCAGTTCGCGTCCTTTTTTTGTCCGGCAGGTGCTGGATAACGTAAGCCCCTCCTCGTCAGTAGCAGCGGTTGACGAGGCCAGCGACCGGGAAAGGAGGTCGTCCGGGAACACGTCAGTGACAGACAAGGCGAAGAGGTCGCCTTTGCCCCTGCCCGCGAGTTTCTGGGCCGCGCTGTTGACATCGACAATGGCGCCGTCCGCCGATACAATGAAAACAGCATCGGGAAAGCTGCCGAAAAGCCGCATGAATATACTGAGAAAATCCTGATCGCCGGACATGAATAATCTACTCCTGTCTAAAACACACGTACAAGCAATATAGCATGGAAACAGGACTTTATCAAGGTATCAGTGCGTTATGCCTGTTATTGCAAGCTGAAGTCTATTATTGATTTACGGTGTTGGGTGGGGGGGCGTGGCGCTGAAATGCGGCAGCATTGATTGTTGTGGGGCAGTACACACAGGGGCTCATCAGCCGCAAAAACGGCCGGGAGTCGTATCGTACAATAGTCGTTTTCTCTTAACTAAAGGGAGACGCGAAGTAAGGCGTAGAGCCGGGCAAGTGCTTGTCACGCAGTGGTGGTGTACTTGATGAAATATTCATAGCTTGATACGTGGTAGTTCAGTGAGCTGGGTGTTTCCTGATCTGCGTCCTGATTATCAGCCGCCGTTTTCGGAGATTTTCTGGAAATCGCGGAAACTGGGGAAATCGTTGCGCCGCATGAACATGGATTTTCGCGGGCTCAGATCGTAGAGGTACATGATTTTGCCGAAAATAAGAGGAAGCAGACGTGCCTTGGAACCGTCATCATAATGGACAGTGAACTGCCCTGTGCGGGGGCCGTAATTGCCGCGGTAGAATCCCCGTTTCTGGGTGACTGTCTGTTCGGCGCCGGTAACCATGTCGATTCTGAGCTCGCTGTATTCGATCGATCCCGCGCCGACAGTGAGCGTGAGTGCCGCAAGGTCCTCCACGTGACGCCATTCTCCGATGAATCCCTTACTGGAATCCTCACGGACGAAAACAGTTGGATAGGCGATAACAGCGGTGGAATCGGTGACATCGGCGACTACGAGCAACTCATTGTCAACCGTTGATTTCAGGTCGCGCCCGTAGCGGAGCGTGTGTACAGTCCCCATTTCCCGGAGGCTGTAGTTGAATGAGCGGTAGCCTTTCGGCTGTCCGGTAAGCTGGATCGCAGTGAGCGTGGAGTCCTGGATGACATAATAAAAACCGCGGTGTTCCCATGCGCCGATCAGTTTCTGACGGGTGTCGAGTTCCGGCACCCCGAAGACACTGATTCCTGAGAACACAGTGGCCAAAAGCCCCATGATGATGGCGATTTGTTTCATTGAATCTCCACTGTCGCAGCTTCAGTGACAGACATCGGCCGTTTCAGCCGTCAACGGCCGCGGAAATACCATACCGCCGGAGCATCCGGAAACGGCGTCTTTCGCCGGCTCGGGCGGTATGGCATGATTCCAAGCATTTTTTCCTGCGTGCTTCCTTTACTTTCCATCGGCATTCCTGACGGAAACATTAAGAATAATTAATATTATTTACCGCTAAAGGGGGGATTTTTCTTAAATATCGTTTTTGGTTGTTTGTTTTTCCGGGCCTTTCATTAGTTCCGCTCCGGGGTTGTCTGGTCATCTCCAAACACTGCCGCTGAAGTTTTACAGGCCACGGAGATACAGAAAATAGGTATGCAACGTTTTCGGGCTTTGTCCGTTTAATTGATGTGGCAGTTACAGGAAATACTATCAGTTTGCAATGGCATACTATGTCGGCGAGAAAGGCCCGCAGGATACAATAATCTCTATACAGCTAATTCCCCTTCAATTCGGTGACTTTAATCACAATTTCATTGCCTCGTGACAATTATATTACACTATTGGTGTATAATGTGCTGGGTGAGAAGGTGGCAACGCGTGCTGATCGCGAATTCAGTGCGGGAAGCCATACATTTTAGAAGGGATGTCGGGAATTGTGCCAGCGGTGTTTGTTTCTGCTGTCTTACGGGGGGGTGACCAGCTATTTGCCACAAAACGATGTACGCTTAATAATTATCGCAGTAGTTTGAGATGCTTTTGGGTAGCTTGAATGATGTACCTGGGCAAGGATGGTTTTGGCGAACAATAGGGTAATAGTTATTTGTTAGCCAGCCATTATAATTTTTAATCACTTTATAATAAAGCAGTAAAGCAGTACTGGAGGAACATAAACTGGAAACTGAAAGCTTTTTTAAAGACTTGATCGACACAATGGAAGAGGGTGTGTATTTTGTCGATTCCAAAAAGAAGATTACCTACTGGAACCGGGGCGCAGAAAAAATGACCGGTTACCGTGGGTATGATGTTCTCGGCAGCTTGTACGAGGACAATATCATTGTTCATGTCGATGAGTACGGAAAAATTCTCAGCCGTGACGAGTGTCCGCTTTTCCAGACACTTCATGATGGAAAAAAACGCAGAGCGGATCTGTTTGTCCGCCATATAGACGGGCGCAGGATACCGGTGAGTATTTCGGTCACACCCCATGTTTTCGAATACCGGACATATCATCGGCGCAATCGAGGTGTTCAGGGACAACACCGAAAACTACAAAGGCATGAAAAAGCTGGAGAGCCTGAAAGAGTCGGCACTGAACGACACGCTGACCGGCATCGGCAACCGGCGCTTTTTCGAGAAACAGATCAAACTCGCTTTCGATCAGACAGCACGTCACAATATACCGTTCGGTCTTTTGTTGATAGATCTCGATTCTTTCGATATTTTCGTTGAGAAATACGGCCAGACGTTCAGCAACAACATCCTGAAAACGGTGGCGAAAACCCTTGAGGAAAACGTTCGTATCTATGATGTCATCTGCCGATGGGAAGGCGAAAAATTCATCGCCATCATCAAACATGTGGACGAGGAACTTTTCCGGGTGCTCGCCGAGAAACTCAGGATGCTGATTGAGAACAGCTTCCCCAATTTCAACGGTCAGATGCTGGTGATAACGGCATCGATCGGAGCTTCGTATATCGAGTCAGGAGATAGCGAGGCAACGCTCCTCAGACGGGCCAACAAGCATCTGAACATGGCCAAGCTCGAGGGTGGGAATATGGTTGTATATGATCGCAGCGATTCTTCAGCTGACAATGAAAACGAGAATGAATCAGGACAGGAACATGAGTATTCATCATAGACGTGGAAACTGGAAACGGCACAACCGCAGCCTGCGGTCCCGCATAAAGAAAAGCATCATCATTCTTCGCAACAGGACAGAAATCAAATTTGTCCTGTTCATGATCGTTATATTGGTTTTCTGGATCGCCGCAGTTCTGGCAAAAATGGCTGTTTGACCACTGCCCGCAGCAACATTCAGGATAATCTTCCCAGGACATTCCGTTCATTCGTCGATTCATGAACAAGGTGAATTCTGCATTTTCACGAATGGTTCCCGGGAAAGACTGTGCCTTCTCCGCTAATGTATGGGAAACAGTGCGAAGATAACCGCGCTCCAGACGGAGTGTGATACTATAAGTGCGCCCGGTTTCGGTCTCAACAGGTACATTGCACCCCAGAACAGACCCGCCACACCGGCGGCGCCGCACAGCATGAAATTCATCGATGCGATATGAACTCCTGTGTAGAGCAGGACCGTGACCGCCGAACCCGTCAGCTTTCCCCATCGCTCTGAAAGACGACGCTGGAGAAAAGCCCGCCAGAAAATCTCCTCCGAGGGGCCGGTGATGAATATCAGGGCCGGGGCTATCATCCAGCCCGGAATCCCTGCGCCTTTCGCGTAGATCGATGACACCTGTCCGCCTGCAAAGGGAAAGAGCATTCCCGAGATAAGGTTGCCGAGGAAAAACATGCCGTAGAGAAGCGCCGCGGCAGCGAGCCCGACAGCAAGCTCCTTTCTATCGATACGAAGACTTTCACGGAAATACTGGTAATCGACAGCGATCGATATTGTAGCGAGTGTGGCCGCTGACAGTGATATCTTGATCCAGAAATTGCCGGACTCCACCGCAAACGCCCAGTACCAGAGCACGAACGCGAGAGCCGCGGGACCCAGTGAGGCCGTAAGGCTTTTTGTTCCCGAAATGCTCATAGCAGACGCTCCAGTACAAGAGAAAGCAGGAGAAGCATACCGAACGCCGTGTCGAGCTGGGCTGTTCGGGCATCGGCATCGATTGGGGCTGTATGGGCTATCGAGTTGCTCAGTCTG
This sequence comes from Candidatus Latescibacterota bacterium, assembly GCA_963668435.2. Lineage (GTDB taxonomy): Bacteria > Latescibacterota > Latescibacteria > Latescibacterales > Latescibacteraceae. The sequence continues at coordinate 236,343 of CAXXSC010000006.1, read as the reverse complement.
ACCGCGAGCGGTGCGGCAAGAAGCACAATCAGCGACCAGGGGCCGAGTACGCCCGTGGCGATCATTGCCGGAACAGCGGCGAAAGCCAGCACTATCAGGGCAATGAACAGCCGTCCACCGTGCTTTTCGCCAAGCGAGATCGCGACAGTGCGGATGCCGTGGCGCGCGTCATTGGCCCGGTCCCGAAGGTTGTTTGCCAGAAGCACGAGGGCTACCAGCATGCCGAACGGGATTGATACGAGCAGGGCATTGATGCTGAATGCCTGACGCTGTACATAGTATGCGCCCTCGAACGCCAACGGTCCCCACATGAGAAAAACGAAAAACTCCCCCATCGAGCGGTATTTGAACTGGAACGGCGGCGCAGTGTAGAAAATCACGGTCACCACACCCGCCATGCCGATAGCAAGTATCGCCAGTCCTCTTGTAACAGCAAGCCAGATACCGAGACCCGCACCAAGGATGTTCATGGCGATCGCAAGGGCCAGCACCTGGCCTGCGTCGAGACGGCCCTCGACCAGCGGATGCGGACGGTACTGTGCTGTCGCCGCATCAGCGGCATCGACACCCGACCTGACATCAAAATAGTCGTTGTAGAGGTTTGCCGCGCCGTGAAGTCCGATCATTCCCACCACTGCCATGAGATACAATGGCCAGAAAAAAGCGCCGTCGAGCGCCGCGAGTGCCGATCCCACGCTGACTGAAAAGAACGACATCGTGAACGACCAGGGCCGCATCGCGAGAAAAAAGTTTCTGTAGTAATGCATCCTGTATCCCTCCGGGAAATTCCTCACCGCACAATATAGCGAAAAGCGAAAAAAGAAACAACGAAAGCGCAACAACACGGCGATTTTCATCACCACAATGAAACCATCCCACATACACGGGAGTTAGAAAAGTGCGGGAGGAAATGGCTGAAATGGGCAATTCCGATGGCTGAAATTCCGTTCCCGTGCGTCTGGTGATGTGCTATTTTCATCCGCCGGGTCAGCGCAGAAAGAAAAAAACAGGTGACAAATTAGCGAAATGTATGTATAATCATATACACATCATGCGGAATGCGTGATTAAAATGAACATGTCGAATGTCAAGAAAAAATGTTGCAATACACAACATATAGTTGTTGATTTTTTTGTCATAACTATTTATAGTAGTTGCACCCGAAATAATAAGACGCCTTCCACACTGGAGTAACCATGCAGAACAACATAGAGACCTGTTGCACAACAGAGAGCTCGACCGGGATTATCAAAAGTGCCGAAGCCGGCCTCGAGCGTATTGAGCCAGCCCTTTCCGGCAATGCCAGGACTGTCCTCGAGGCACGTTATCTGAAAAAAGGCGGCGACGGCAAGCCTGCTGAAACACCGGAAGACATGTTCGGACGTGTCGCCGAAACGATTGCCGATGCTGAAAACCGTTTCGACAGCGGGGAACTGAAAGAGAATGCCGCGGTGCTGTTCTATAATATGATGGCCGCGGGCGAATTCCTGCCGAATTCGCCGACACTCATGAATGCGGGACGTGACCTGGGGCAGCTTTCCGCCTGTTTCGTGATTCCGGTCGGCGACTCGATGGATTCCATTTTCCAGGCTGTCAAGGATGCCGCGATGATTCACAAGAGCGGCGGTGGCACCGGTTTTTCCTTCTCGCGTCTCAGGCCGAAGAACGATGTGGTCAGGTCGACTCACGGCATTTCCAGCGGCCCGGTCTCGTTCATGGCGGTTTTCGATGCCGCGACGGAAACGATCAAGCAGGGCGGCACCCGGCGCGGCGCCAACATGGGAATCCTCCGTGTCGACCATCCCGATATCAGGGAGTTCATCGTCTCGAAACAGCAGGACGGGAAATTTGCCAATTTCAATATCTCTGTCGCTGTCACCGACGCTTTCATGGCGGCGGTGCGGAATAAAGGCAGCTATGATATCATCAATCCGCGCACCGGTGAGGTTTCCGGCACCGAGAACGCGGTCGAGATATTCGAGCTCATTGTCGAAAGCGCGCACAGGACCGGCGATCCGGGCATCATTTTCATCGACCACATCAACGATGCCAATCCGATTTCCCATGTGGGCGAGGTCGAATCGACCAATCCCTGCGGTGAACAGCCGCTTCTGCCCTATGAGTCATGCAATCTCGGCTCGATCAATCTCGTGCGTATGACCATGCCGGGGAACGACGGCGCTGTTATGGACTGGGACCGTCTTGGCCGGACAACACGTCTCGCGGTCCGTTTCCTCGACAATGTCATCGAGGTCAACAAGTACCCGCTGGAGATCATTGCCGAGACAACCCTGAAATCGCGCAAGATAGGGCTTGGTGTCATGGGATTCGCCGATCTCCTGATCGCACTTGGGATCAGCTACGATTCCAAAGAGGCGGAAACGCTTGCCGATGAGATCATCGCTTTTGTCGACAGGGTGTCGAAAGAGGAGTCGCGGCATCTTGCCTCGGAGCGTGGCGCGTTCCCTGTGTTCGAGGGCAGTGTGTATGACAGGAACGGCGAGGCGCCCTTGCGGAACGCGACAACGACCACGATCGCCCCCACCGGCACTATCAGTATCATTGCCGGATGTTCCAGCGGTATCGAGCCCCTGTTCGCGCTTGCGTACAAACGTAACGTGTTGGATGGCAAGGAACTTGCGGAGTTTCATCCGGCCTTGCTGCGCGAGGCTGAAAAACGGGGTATCCTCGATGACGATTTCCGCAGCGAGGTGACGAAAAGCGGCACTGTCAACCAGATCGCTTCGGTGCCCAAAGATATGAAAGACGTGTTCCGCACTGCGGGCGAGATACCGGTTGAATGGCATATCCGTATCCAGGCGGCGTTCCAGCGTCACACCGACAACGCTGTCTCGAAAACGATCAATTTTCCGCGCGAGGCCACAGTGCCCGATGTCCAGAGTGCCTATATCATGGCGCATGAGGCCGGGCTGAAAGGCATCACGATCTATCGCGACGGCTCCCGGGAACAGCAGGTGCTGACCACTGGTAAGACGATCGAGGAGGAGCTCCCGCCGCTCAACCGCGAGAGTCTCGAACCGCGCCCGCGCCCGAATGTCACCCACGGCACGACAGAAAAAATTGTCACCGGCTGCGGCAACCTCTATGTTACGATCAACCGCGACGAGAACGGCCTCTGCGAGGTTTTCTGCCAGATGGGACGCTCCGGCGGCTGTACCTCCAGCCAGTCGGAAGCAATCAGCCGTCTGATCTCCATCGCGCTCAGAAGCGGGGTCAAGCTCGAGGATGTAGTTGCCCAGCTCAAGGGCATCCGCTGTCCCTCCGCGATCTGGAGCAACGGCCGTCTCATCCTGTCCTGCTCGGATGCCATCGCCACCGCTCTTTCCCGTTATCTCGACACGCAGAATGGCGAAGGCAACGGCATCCCGGTACTTCACCCCGATGCCGACTCGGACGATCTGAGTAAAAAGATCATCGCCGGGAAGAAACTCGCGGGCGAAATGGCCGGAGTCTGCCCCGACTGCGGCGGCCTGCTCGTTTACGGCGAGGGCTGCATGACCTGCCGGGCCTGCGGTTTTTCCAAGTGTGGGTGAGCTTATGATTATGTTAATACGTTTTCAATTATTTTTACACATTCATCAAGATTGTTTTTAATGTCTGTTTCCCATAATCTAATAACAGTCCAACCCATTTTTTTAAGTTCTTTAGTTACAATTGCATCTCTTTCGATGTTTTGTGTAAATTTCTTTATCCAGTAATCTGTATTTGTTTTAGGTATTTTAATACCTTCTTGATAAAACTTCCCATGAAAAAAATCGCTGTCACAGAAGACAGCGATTTTTTTTCGAATAAAACAGATATCTGGCTTGCCTAATATGTTTTTGACATTTTTTCTATATCTATATCCTTTTTCCCAGAGTGCTCTACGTAATAATAACTCCGATTTTGTATTTGCAGATTTAATACTCTGCATATTTTTTCTTCTTTGTTCTTTTGTAAGGTTATCCATTTTATACAGAAAAATCCATAAAATATGTTTCATCATCAATTTTAAAGAACGTTAAATAGTTACGTCCATATGCCTCTAAATGTTCTTTTGTGACTTTTCTACCTTCCTGTACTCCAAGTCTATTTCGAAAATATATTCCGATAAGGCTATTATTGTGAGGGGTATGGATTGCTTTGCCATTTTGTTGGGCTCTTGTGCAAATTAAGACTTTATTGTCATCTGTTAAAACAGTAAAATCCACTCCGAGATTTGGGAAAAATGATGAGTTATAAATCTTAGATTTAAGTGGTATGTATGCTTGATTTGGCTCTCTATGTTCTTCAGGTCGTTGGCCCCAATTTAAACTTGAACGACTAGAAACAACACCATCTCTATTTAATAATGAGACTTGAATTGATTCAAGTGCAACGAGTTCTTTTACAACACTATCCGACGTTGATATTGGGTTATCCGCTATTAAGTTGCTATACCTTAAGTAACTTTTATCATGAAATATTTTAATAACATTTTCAACTTCAATATGGTTACAATAAATGGTATTTCTATCCAAGGTATTATAATAATGGAGAGCTGTTTCTGGATTACACTCTGTTAATATCTCATGTTGACTGGAAAAAAAAGATGTTTGAGTATAATTTGCAGAACCTGTATAAGCACATACAGGTTTATCGTCCTGACACCAAACATAAACTTTGGAATGAACTGCCGGAGAGTTTTCAATATAACTGCACTGAAAAGTATCCCGGTAATCTTCATCTACAAGTTTTTTAAAACCTTGATGATTGCTTTTTGATAAACCATCTCTAGGGCACATTCCAACTATTAATTGAATATTGATGTTGTTTGATAATCGTTTTAAATGATTAAATGCCATTGCAGAAGTTGCATAACCAGATACAATTTTCAAGCAATTTGCTGAAGTCGCAGGTTGCATTAATGCAATGTTAAATAAATCGTCATAATACATTTGATAACTCTTCCTGTAATAAATGTATTAAATTAGGTTCTATTGATGGATAGCTTATATGTGCAAATGATTTTAATACGGCCTCAAATATTACTTGTACTCCTTTTGGCGGCACTGCCATGCCGATTTGCTTCCTAACACTTTCTTTAGAGCCATAAAAGATATAATCGTCTGGAAATGTTTGAATTCGTGCTCGTTCACGATTAGTTAAAGCTCTATCTTCTTTCCAGTGATATGTATGTGTACCGCCGCCCCCACTTCCAGTTATTGTATATGATGGCTTGTCAGGATCAAGCCTTTTATATATTTGACTAATCTTAGCTCCTTTGACATTTAGCCTTAAACGTTCAGGAATATCAGCAGTAAAGGCATTTTCGCCGGGCTTAATGTACTTTAATCTTTCAATGACAACTTGTGATTGGTTTGTCAGTTCATTATTCGCAGTATTATGAGGGATTGGCGGATTTTCGATCGCATTCTTGCATGATATATCGATATTATTATACGGTAATGGTGAGGGAACATAAAATTTGATGTTTAAGTCCTTTCTTATGCCGATAATTATTATTCTATGTCTTGTTTGGGGAACACCATATTCTTCAAATTTATATAAGTGTGGATAAACGTCATAATTTGCATTGTTCAGATCATGAAGCACTTGTTTAAAGGTATTTCCATCGTTTGCGTTTCTGAGACCGCCAACATTTTCAGCCAAAAACCACATAGGCGTAAATAATTTAAGAGCTTTTACACCATATGAATATAAAGGTCCATATACTCCGTTTATCCCTTTTTGTTCTCCTACAATACTGAAATCATTACATGGGAATCCAAATGATAATGCTTCAATATTTGATATTTTTGCAAGATCATTAAAAGTTCCGTCTTTTCTGATATCTCTACAGAGAACAGATTTTTCATTGTCAGGACATATATTTTTTCTATATGTTTCACAAGAGTCTTTATCATAATCCGTTGACCAAGCATGTTTAATAGAAAAAACTTCATTCTCAGTATTTATTGTTGCTTTTTTTGCGGCAAAACCTAATCCGCCAGGACCGCAAAATAACTCTCCTATTCTGAATATCAATACCTTCTCCTTGAAAATCTTATATGTATTTTGAAACATCACCGCTACTTTATATTATAGTTAATACAAAGTTTAAAAATAATCAATTATTATCTGAGGTGAAAATGGAAAAATATAACGGCACAATCAGAGTCGGTCTCGGCGAAACGGTCATCACCCCGCGTGAAAACCTCCAGCTCTGGGGCTTTGCGCGAAGCCAGGTCGCGACAGGCACACACGACGACCTTCACGCAAGAAGCATGGTCATCGAGGATGTCAACGGCAATACGGTCTGCATTATCAGCCTGTCGCTGGTCTATATCGGGCGGCCGCTGGTGGAGCGCATCAGGGAAGAGGTGACGAGAAAGACCGGTATTCCGGGCGATGCCATCCTCATTTCCTGCACACACACCCATTCAGGGCCGCATATTGTCGAGGGGCCCGAGTCCTACCGCGAACTGGTGCTGGAGCAGACAGTCAAGAGTGTCACGGATGCCTGGGAAAGCCGTTTTCCGGCGCGGATCGGCATCGAGCCCACCGAGGTGCTGGAGCTCGGACGTAATCGCAGACGGCTTCTTTACGGTGGTGTCCATCCCGATCCGCAGGTGGCGCTGATCAGGATCGAGGATACTGACGGCAAACTCAGGGGCGTGCTTTTCAATTACGGCTGCCACCCGTCCTCACTGGACTGGCAGAACAGGCTCTATTCCGAGGACTGGCCCTATTACGCCATCAAGTACCTCCACGAGGAACTGGGCGAGGATGTCTGGCTCAGCTATCTTCAGTCGGCACAGGGAGATATAAACACTGGTTACTCATCGGAGCTGTCCGCTGTCGGTGTCGATATGCCGGTCAGGACCTACTGGTACATCAAGGTCAAGGGCCGTCAGATGAGCGATGCTGTCACGAAAGCCATACCCTCCGTTGCGACGGTTGACAATCTCACGGTCGATGCTGTTACGGGGCGTTTCGATTTCCCGCTTCGCAAGGAATTCCCAGTGACGCTTGACGAGGCAGCCCATGATGCCGCTGCCGCCGATGAAAAGCTCACCGCAATGGAGGCCGATCCGAAACTTGCCGGCACCCGCAAGCTTGATTACATCCGATTCGAGCATTTCTCAGCCCATCAGCGTCACGAATTCGCGAAGAAATTCTATGCGGAGGATTTTCCGGAGATCGAGAACATCGAACTTCAGGCGCTGCGTATCGGTGATGCAGTCTTTTTCTCTCTGCCCGGCGAGGTTTTTTCGGAAATAGCGCTGGAGGTGAAACAGAAATCACCATACAGGAAAACATATGCCGCCGGTGTCACCAACGGTTTCTTCGGCTACATGCCCACAGCTGCTGATTTTATCGAGGGTGATTACGAGGTGGATGGCTGCAAATACAGTCCCGCAGCCGGACAGGTGCTGGTCGATTCCTCGCTTGAACTTATCGGGCGGCTGAAGTGATTAATACACAGTCACTGAATACGAAAAAGGCAGGGGAAGCTACCCTGCCTTTTCTGTGTTTCGATATACACTGGCAATACGAATGCTGATTGATATTATCAGCACGCCGGATCGTTTTTATGCCTGCTTTTCCATCCCGCCCACAAGCTGCATTCCGAGGATGTATTTCGAAGGCCCGGCATCGTGGAGGTCGAAATGTGCCCGGAGCCAGTTGCCGACCGCTTTGAGTTCGCTTTCGCCGCCGCAGATATTCTCGACCTCGACCTCGTATGCCTTTGCCACACCCTCCGGTCCGGTGAATGTGACATCATCCAGAACCATCTCGAAACGCGGCTCGTCGTTTTTCATGATAAGCATGAGCCGCCGCCTGTTACCGATTGTGATACTGGGGGTAAGTTCCAGCTGCCCCATTGACTCGATGAGCGCATGTGTCGGCGGGATGTCCGGTAGTCTGCCCGCGGCGATATCGACTGCTGAGGCGCGGGTTTCGTGTTCGATCTCTATACGGCGGTAGAGATTGCCGTCGGCCCCAACATCATTTTTCTGGGCCTTGAATGTCAGCACACTGCCGTTCTCTTTCACCCTGAGTCGGAATACAACTTTCCCGCGATACAGGGCGTGATCGGCAGTGTCGAAACAATGATCGGTCTGGTCCTTTATGCCCATGTCGACAATATCATAGTCGGCGAGAGAGGTAAGCGTGGCGATTTCTCCGAGTGTATACAGCCCCTCAGCGCTGAATTTCAGTTCGGTTTCCGTGCTCATAAGACAGTACATTTCCCGGAAAAAAGTTATTGATCGGCTATAGAAGACATAGTCTTAACAAATAATTATAAGAAAATCCCGATGCTTTTGTCGGGTTCATTTATCCTGCTGAGTTTCACAATGCAGGACAGCTCAGATACTTTCATTATGCGTCATTTGAGCCTTCCTGTTTTTCCGGTTTGTACTTGAACCAGAAAATCTATCCACAGTCTTTGCATACAAGTATATACGCTGATTTATCCACCCAATCAAGACCGGCAAGTGTCATTCCCGCGGAGTTGAGCTGTGCCCTGCCGTCCTCGAAATGATTATTGCCGCAGAAAGTGCAGGCAAATTCTTTGCCGCTGACAGTGTACGTGTCGATCCCGCCATAATCAACCGTTGCCTTGACCGCCTGTTTGAGCGCCTTGAAATACTTTCCCACGCATCCTCCTCAATTTGTTACTGAAATCCGTTAAGAGCACCACAGTATTCATACAAAGAAAGGCCTGGATTTATTCATGCGTTTGGCACATCCTCCACCAGTTTTCTGAAAGCCGCGCCCCGTGCCTCGTAATTCGGGAACATGTCATATGAGGCGCAGCCGGGCGAAAGAAGCACCGCCGAATTCTCAGTCGCGCGGCTGGCACAGGCTTTGAAAGCCTCCTCGAGGCTCTCGAAACGGTCGCAGGAAATACCGTGCGCCTGGAACGCGCTGGCGATAAGCGGTGCAGTCTGGCCGATCAGGGCCGCCCAGGGGAGTTTCCCCGCCAAGCGTTCCGCAATGCCATCGAACGCCACCTGCTTATCGTAGCCGCCAAGGATGGGGAGCACCGGGCAGTCGAATGCCTCGATACCCGCCGCGGCTGCCTCCGGTGTCGTTGCCTTGGAGTCGTTGTAGAAGGAGATGTCGTTCTTTTCCGCGACCCATTCGAGACGGTGCGGGATGCCGGAAAATGAGGCGACACCCTCCGCGATTGTTTCGCTGTCGATTCCCAGTTCAAGGGCACAGGCACTTGCCGCCATCGAATTGATAATATTGTGCTTACCGGGGATACGGAGGATGGAGGCCTCATACAATGGTTCGGCCTTTTTCCAGCCGGAATTCATCACGACACCGTCCTCAAGCATCACGCCGGTTACTTTTTCACGGGCGCTGACCCAGACTATCTTGCCGCGTGCGGTATGCGACAGCGAGCGGGCCTCGGGATCGTCGCGGACAATGATGCATTTGTCGCCGGTTCTTTGATACGAGAAAATAGCGCTTTTTGCCGTACGGTAATTTTCGAAACTGCCGTGACGGTCGATATGGTTGGGCATTATGTTGAGGAGGCAGGCGATTTCCGGGCTGAGTCCGAGTTCGTCCAGCCATTCGAGCTGGAACGACGAGAGCTCCAGTACCACTATGTCGTGATGGTCCATGTCGGGCAGCTTTTGCAGAAGCGAAACGCCGATATTCCCGCCGGTAAAATGACGTTTCCCAGAACGGCTGAGAATAGCGTCGAGAAGCGATACAGTAGTGGATTTGCCATTCGAGCCGGTGATCCCGACTATTTTTCCGGGACAGCGCTCGAAAAAGAGGCCGATCTCGCTGTTCATGCGTGCGCCGGCTTTCCGTGCAGCCATGACATACTCGGATGCGCGGGGAACCGCCGGGCTGACAACGACCATATGAGCGCTGGTGAAATCCTCCATGTCATGATGGCCCAGAACAAACCGTATGCCGAGCCCGTCGAGCGCCGCCATGGATTCGGCAAGCTCCTCCTCGCTCTTCATGTCGGTGACAGTCACCTGTGCGCCCTGCTCAGCGAGGAAACGCGCCGCGCCTATGCCGCCCCCGAAACGACCGAGACCCATGACAGTGGCACGGTAATTCCGAAACTCGTCTTTTTGGTCATAGGGCAGCTTGAATATCGGGGGCATGACATGGCTCCTCGTTTTCTATGGGGTGAAACACGCGTTATTACATGTTTCGGTACAGATGGGAGAAATCGATCCTTTGTGGAATAATCACAGTTCCTGTCGAATCTGGTATTTGCGTTTTCATTCACCTGAACAATAGTGCATACAATGACTTTCCGTCTTTTCAGCGGCGCAATGATGCTGTCAGTATAATTTAGCTCTATGAGTGGGCGAAGGTCTCGCTGAATTGCCGGAGTCGCCAACATTTTACGATACTGGTAGATGCGGATAAACTGAAGCATTGCGTTCGCTTACAGGATTAGCGGATCGAATCTGGTCTTGAGGCATTTCATGGCCTTTTCTTTGAACTCAACCTCGCTGAAACCGAGAGTTGCGATTGCCTCCGGATCTATCGGATTAATCTTTTCCCACGACGGCCCGTAATAATCGGAGACCATGGCAAGGCTTTCCGCAACATGTATCGCCGCCGTTTTCTTTGCGTGGAATGATTTCCTCGAAAAATCGTGATGCTCGGCAATTGTCTCGATAATATTTGTCGGCAGATGCCATTCGTCGGCTGTCCATCTCCCTATCTCTGCGTGATCGGCACCGAAAACCGCCCGTTCGGCAACCTGGATGGGGACACCCTCTTTGATTGCATACTGTTTTGCCTGCAGGGCCTGGTCTTTGAAATAGGCACGAAGGATCACCGCGCCGATATTATGCAGAAGCCCGACAAGTGTGATATCCTCGATCTTGTAGAGATTGGCCTCTGTGCCGAGAAAATTGGCGAACTGCGCGGTTCTGATGGCGTGGGAGTAGAGGCGTTGGTCCAGTTGGCTGATCACTTTCATAATCGTCGAGCCAAGCGAAATCATCTTGACATTGTTCCAGCCCATGAGGACGACCGCGTCGGTTACACGGCGTACTTTTCTTTCGGGGCCGAAAAAACCGGAGTTAGCCATACTCAACAGGCGAGATGAGAGATCTTCATCCTGTTCGATCACCGCGACAAGATCACTCAGGTTGGTGCGTTTCGACTGGGTGATATTGATGATAGCCGCAACAAGTTCCGGGATGCTCGGATGAAGTTTAGCACTTCTCAGGGCGCGGATAACATCACCCTGGGTGATTGCCTCAGTGCTCACCGGTACCCCCTCTCGACCGACGCGATATCCTTCGCGAGATACTTGAGATGACGCATGATCTCGCTGTCACCAGCACAGCTGAAACGCTGCTCGATATTGTCAAGAAGATCGTTCAGCGAGCGGAACTTGCCGCCCTCGCGGCCCTCAATATAAATTTCTTTAACACGCAGCTTTTCAAGGATTTCGATAATTTTTTTTATCAGGACCGTTCCGGTACCGAAAACGGCCGTAGTTCCGACAACGACATCTTTTGAGAGCACATCGCCCTCAAGTGCCTGATCAAGAGGTATTTTAGGCATTTTACAACTCCGGCAGTGTCCCCTTTTTCCCTGCACGATGCTGCAAAACAACAATCAGCGTAAGGGAAACGGTGAATACGATAAGACTGAGCACCTGGTTGTGTGAGAGGCCCCAGAATGTGAGGCGTGACTCATAGTACCGGGTATAATCAATGGAGAATCGGCCAATGGAATAGAGCGCGAAATACATTAACGCGGTAAAACCATCGAACTTCTTCCATCTTTCTAATATAATAAGTGAAATGAAAATAACAAGCCCCGCGAATGAATTATAAATTTGCGAAGGGTGGATATGTACACCGGGATAATAAAATCCCGCGGCCGAGTTGTCGGGGAAAATAACACCGCACCATGCCTCGGTGGGTTTGCCGTAACAACAGCCGTTCAAAAAACAGCCGATACGGGTGAAAAACTCGCCGAGACCGAGCGAGGGCCCGAGAATATCCATGAATTTCAATACTTTAAGCTTGTGCCGTCTCAAATATATGATTGTGGCGGCGGTGGCGGCAATAAGACCGCCGTAGAGCACAAGGCCGTTGATCCCCACCTGGCCGTCCTGGCCAACAGGCCAGAACATGTTCTTGAATTCGACAAAAACGCGGGAAAGAAATGACAGCGATTCGTCCGCCCGGAATTCACTGTAATGAGTGACAACATAGTAAAAACGGGCGCCGAAAAGCGATGACAGCACGATCCAGATGGAAAGATTGTAGACATGATCGGGATCCTCGCCCATTTTCTTAGCTCTGTAGGCGGCGAAAGTTATGCCGAAAAGAAAACCGATACTCAGCATGAGACCGTATGAACTGATAGTTATTGGACCGAAGGATAATATTTCAGGATGCATTGATTTCCTTTCAGTATTCGTGACGGTGTATTCTGAAATTCAGAAGCAAGGCGATCATGATCGTGTTCGTGAGAAGCGAAGAGCCGCCGTAGGAGAGGAATGGCAGCGGAAGGCCGGTTACCGGCATGATACCGATCACCATGCCGACATTGACGAACATGTGAAACGCGAATACCGTGGCGATACCGGCTGAGGCTATGGACATAAACGGGCTTTTCACCTCGCTGGCGATCATGAGCGCGCGGTAGATGACAATGAAAATAGCGCCGAGGACGAGCAGTGCTCCAAGAAAACCGAGTTCCTCGCATACAACGCTGAAAATAAAATCGGTATGGGCGTGGGGAAGAAATCCGAGGTCGGTGAAAACACCGTTATCGAGCCCCTTGCCGAAAAGGCCGCCCGAACCGACAGCGATTTTCGAATGGATGATCTGGTATCCGGTGCCGAGCGCGTCCTGCTCCGGATTGAAAATAGTCGTGATGCGTTTTTGCTGGTAGGGTTTCAGCTTGTTGAAAACATATGGCATGGCGATGCCGGCGAAAATGTTCATGCTGAGGATTACGCCCATACCGGTGAAACTGTAGCGGCTGTAAAAAAGCACCGCTAGTATCACGAACATGAACGCGACCCAGACTATCGGATTGAAAAACGGTATGAACGGCGCCGTGAACAACGCGGACATGACCGGGGCCATGATGAAAAAGAGCCTGACCGAATCGAGTCCGGCCCAGTAGAGCATTGGCAGAACCACCGCAGCGAACACCAGCGCGGTTCCCAGGTCCGGCTGCATCTGCACAAGGGCCATGGGGACAAGGATGATGAGGAACGGCACAATGCATTTTAGATAGCTGACCGGCCAGTTTTTCTTCTCGGAAAGGTAGCGCGCGAGAGCGATAATTGTGGCGACTTTCATGAACTCTGACGGTTGAAGCCGGATCGGGCCGATCAGCAGCCAGCGTTCGGAGCCTCCGCCGCGTGTGCCGTATAGCTGTGTTATTATCAGAAGTGCTATGCCGAACCCGTAAAATATATATGCGAAAGCGTAAATGAACTTATGGGGTATAGCGAGCACAACAAGAAGGGCGAGCAGGGAAAACGCCGCCCACACGATCTGCTTTTTCCAGACCTCGTTGATGCTGGTGTTCTCGCCGGTGCTGGCGCTGTGGATAATGACCACACCCATGATGATAAGGAACATCAGAGTCAGAAACAGGGTGTAGTCCATATTTCGGAAAAGTTCTTTATTCATTTATCGCAACCGTCGCATCGGGGTAATAAGTAAAGTACTCGGTCAGTACCTGTTTCACGATCTTTACCGACATGGAAAACGGGTAGTCGCCTGCGTTTTCAGCCATGCAGGCAATGGCGATCGTAGGATTCTCATAGGGTGCGAACGCCATGAAAAGCTTGTGGTCGGCGCCATGGGGATTCTGCGCCGTTCCTGTTTTTCCGGCGATCTGATGACCTTTGACCCGCGCGGATTTCGCTGTACCTTGCGGGCTGTGTACAACACCGTGCATTCCCTGCCGCGCAATTTCGAATGTCTCGGGTTTGATTCCCGGCACACGGACCGGTTCATGGCGCTCGGTCAGAACGAGATGCGGTGTGGCGTCTATTCCGCCGCTGCCCACGATACCGGCGAAATGGGCAAGCTGGAGCATGGTCACGAGGATTTCACCCTGTCCGATCGCGAGATTGAGCATCTTTCCCGGTGAATACGGCTCTTTCTGCTTGCTGTAATATTCGAGCGTGGGGAAAATACCGGGACTTTCGCCGGAAAGGTCGATGCCGGTCTTTCTGCCGAAACCGAAGCGCTCACCGTACTGCTCCCATGCCTCTATTGTGACCTTGCGGCCCAACTGGTAAAAATACACGTTACATGAATTGGTGATCGCTCCAACCATATCGAGTGAGCCGTGCCCGCCCGCTTTCCAGCATTTGTACGGACGGCCGTAATAATAGACACCGTGGCAGGGCTTGAATGTATGGTCGGGAGAGATGCCGTTCTCGAGGCCGACAATCGCTGTCAGTACCTTGAACGGCGAACCGGGCGGATATGATGCCTGGATAGCCCTGTTGTAAAGGACATGTTTCGGATCGTTCTGAAGGGCGAGCAGGCGCGACTGGGTCATGGAGTGAATGAACTCGTTGGGATCGAATGTGGGCATGGAGGCCATCACCAGCACATCGCCAGTGTTGGGATCCAGCGCCACCAGCGAGCCGATGATGGAATCGCCGAACGCCTCCTCCGCGGCCATCTGAAGCCTGCTGTCGATGGTGAGCGTTACATTGTGTCCCGGCACCGGAGCCAGCGGTTCGATCTCTTTTGTCATGCCAAGGCGGCGGCTCAGGTAGTTGCGCTCGATATAGCGGAACCCATTGTCGCCCTTGAGAGTCGATTCGTACTGTTTCTCTATGCCGCGGCGGCCGATGGAATGGCCATAGGCATAGCCTTTCTCCTTGAGGCGGCGGTACTCGTCCTGGTTGAGCTCTCCCATGTAGCCGATGATATGGGCCGCCATCGGGCCGTAGGGGTAATGTCTCAGCTGGTCAAATGTCGCGCCGAGCCCCGGAAGTTCGTCATTGTATTCCTCGACAATGGACAGTACATGAAAATCGGCATCGCTGATGATTTTCTCGGGATTGCTTGTGCGGCGGGCAAGGTCCTTGACCGTATCAACCATGTTCTCCTGTTCGACTCCGAGTAGCTGCGGGAGCTCCGGGACGAGACTGGCCAGACGGTTGATGCTGGTCCCGATACTGCTGCGTTCGAAAGGATCGACTGTAATGGAATAGCTCATCTGGTTTTCGGCGAGGACCTCGCCGTTGCGGTCAAAGATGAAACCGCGCGGGGCCTCGATCACCTCGGGCTGAAAACGACGCAGTTCGGACTCCGACAGATAGTTATTGTATTGCAGCACCTGCATGGAAAACAGCCGCAGGCTCAGCACACTGAGGAGGAGTACCGCAAAGAGGATCAGGGCCAGGGGATTTCTGGCCGTGAAATTATCTTTCACTTCCAATGAGTTCTTGTATGACAAGAATCAATCCTCCGGATTTCGCCCATTGCCAGATTTTTACGAGAAACACTGCGAGCACAGAGGTATAAACAGCACCGGGAAGGCTCTCGCTGACGAAAAGAGACACCAGGACATTCAGCTCGAAACCGGTGTAAAGCGAGAGATAGAAAGCGTCGTGCAGAAGGCAGGCGATCACTGTTGCTAGCAGCCGCACCGTGTAATTCTCAACGGTCAGACGTTCCCGCAAGAGCGACAGGAAATACGCAGTCAGCGACATGGCAAAAGCGTTATAGCCCAGATATTCAGGCGAATAGACATCCTGTATGAATCCTGTCAGGAAACCGTAGAATATCAGCGGCACAGCGGTCGTTTCGTTCGACAGGAATATCAGCACGATCAAGGCGAGATCGGGTCTGACACCATAAATATCGAACTTGCCGAAAAACACCGACTGCACGAGAAGCGCCAGCGTGATAAGAAGTATGTTGCGTATTGTTTTCATAATTCCGGATACACGTTTGAAGATTCAATAATTACAGGCGGTATTTTCAGCCGCTTTTTTCTGCCAGCCTGCTCCCGGTGACCTTTTACCCAAAAGAATTTTTCGGAGCTTGCTCCGGGGTAGTCATTCTCTTTGGGCCTAATTCTCCGAGGCTTGCTTCGATATAATACCTGCTATTTCCCGTTAATGCCCCGTAGCTTGCTTCGGATTCGCATCGTTTTGAGCGCTTTTTTCTACACCTGATAGATATCAGTCTATCGCCGGGCGCTGGAATCCACCCTCACCGTCGCCATCATCCCAGACATCGGCACGCTCCGAGCCGATGAGGATGAAAACCTCCATGACAGCTGAAAAGTCAACATCGGACACGACATTGACACTGGCATATTGTTCAAACTCACCAGTATTGACATTGGTGACCCGTCCGATATACAGGCCGGGCGGATAGAGGCCGAAGCCAGTCGTATAGACTTTCTGTCCCGGTTTCGGGGTTGTCATGAGAGGCAGGCCGAACATGGTAAGGTTGGGGCCGCCCTCCCAGCGAATGATACCATTGATACCCTCCGCCGTGGCGGAAATCCGCGACTGCATGTCCTTGATTATCTTGACGCTGCATGATGAGTGATGAACCTCGAACACCTTACCGACAAGGCCCTCGGCAGTCACAACGGCCATATTTTTCCTGACACCGTCTTTGGTGCCGACATCGACAATCAGCGAGTTGACAATACGGTCGAGATCGTGCCCCAGCACGGTTCCGGCAATGACTGATTCGCTCGCTGAAAGCCGTTTTTTCAGGCCGAGAAGACTTCGGAGATGCTCGTTCTGGCGGACAGCATTGTCATAACGGGCTATCTGGTCGGAGAGTTCGAGATTGCGCACCCTGAGACGGCGGTTTTCCCGCCAGATGTCGAGAATATAGATACCCCAGGAAAAAGTAAAACGGCCGGTGTTGAATACGGCCGTCGTCACACCACGGACAAAATAGGTCTTTTTCCCCTCGCCCATGAGCATCATTGCCACGGAAAGGAATATTGCAAGAAGCAGCGCAAAGAGTCGTTCATGCGCCGCGACAAACTGAAACGCTTTTCTCATGCTTTACTATCACAGTGCGGGTCGTTTTGGCAAACTGCGCCGTCATGCATTTACAGGCCGCCTCTTTTTGAGGAAACGGCCAGGGAATGTTTCATATATGTCTTTGCCGGTAATACGGACTGTTTTCCGGACAGCCGGTATCATCAGGATCAGAACAGGACTTTTTTGTACTCGGACAGTTTCTCGAGAATCCGTCCGGTGCCGCGGGCGACACAGATCAGCGGGTCCTCTGCCACATGAACCGGGAGGCTGGTCTCCTCGCGGAGACGTCTGTCAAGTCCGCGAAGCAGTGCGCCGCCACCGGTGAGAATGATGCCGCGGTCGAGAATATCCGCAGCAACCTCGGGCGGTGTCCGCTCGAGCGAGAGCATGACAGCATCGGTGATCGCGTTCAGGGGCTCGGAAATTGCCTCTCTGATCTCTGCCGAGCTGATCGTGATTGTCCGGGGGATCGCGGCGACGAGGTCGCGTCCCTTGATCTGTGTTTCCATCTCCTCGTCCAGCGGGCAGGCGCTGCCGATCTCTTTCTTGATCTGCTCAGCCGTACGCTCACCGACCAGGAGGTTGTAATTCTTTTTCAGGTGCTGAACGATAGAGTCATCGAACTTGTCGCCGCCGATACGTACCGAGGTGGCGCCGTTGACAATGCCTGACAGCGCGATCACCGCTATCTCGGATGTTCCGCCGCCGATATCGATGATCATGGAGCCGATGGGCGCGTGCACGTCGATGCCGACACCGACAGCACCGGCCATTGGCTCGCTGACAAGATAGACCTCGCGGGCGTTGACACGTTCCGCGGAAAGCCTGACAGCGCGTTTCTCGACCTCGGTGATTCCCGAGGGAACGCCGCAGACAATGCGGGGACGGACGAGGAAGCGGTTCTTGATCACCCGCTTGAGTAGAATACGCAGCATCTCCTCGGTCACCTCAAAATCAGCGATGACACCCTCTCTGAGCGGACGGATCGTGATGATCTCGCCGGGAGTACGGCCGACCATTTCCTTGGCATCGGCACCAACCGCGAGCACGCGGCGGGTTTTCGCCTCAACAGCGACGATCGAGGGTTCGTTGATCACAATACCCTCGCCTCTGACCCAGATAAGAATATTCGCGGTTCCCAGGTCGATACCGATGTCGCTCGACGTCAGATTGCTTAAAAATCCCATGCGCGTGTCTCCGTCTCTATGCTGTTAAAAATAGCTGTCATAAGTAATGTTTCAGTCTCTGCTGCCCGGTCCGGTTCAGCCCGCAAAATACGGGACCTGTATAGCAAGCCGCCGTTTTGCCGCCCGGCAGCCTGCGCCCTACTGGCAGTTCGAAAGGTATTCGGTGATCGCGGTATCGTATTTCGCGGTTGTTCCGAACACTTTCGCCGAAAGATAAAGCCGTGTCTTATCCGAAACCTCGCCGTTCTCGGCAAGCTCGGAAAGCACGGTGTCATAATCCGCCGGATCGATAACGGCGGCAACATATTTCCAGTTTTTCGCGGCGCTCCTCAGCATCGTGGGGCCGCCGATGTCGATGTTTTCGATTGCCTCGTCAAGGGTGACATCCGCTTTCGCCACGGTTTTTTCGAACGGGTAGAGGTTCACGACGACCATGTCGATGGTTCCAATACCGTTTTCCTCCAGCTGCCGCATGTGGTCAGGGTTGTCTCTGACCGCGAGCAGGGCGCCGTGAACTTTCGGATGCAGGGTTTTGACACGGCCGTCCATGATCTCGGGGAACCCGGTAACCTTATCGATACTGGTAACCGGAATGCCGGCCTCGCCGATCGCCCGCGCAGTGCCGCCGGTGGATATGATGGTAACACCCATCTCCGACAGTTTTCCTGCAAATTCGACAACACCTGTTTTGTCGGAAACACTGATTAGCGCGGTCTTGACTTTCATTCGCCCCTGTCCTTTCTCCTTGTTGGAGTGGTTATCGGATGCCGGTAAGCGTTCCGGTTCAGCCTTGTGTCTCTCTGGCGTTCCCGGCGGTTGTCAACCGGGCTCTGTGTTTTGCCCGGTTATCCTCTTGTTTCAATATCTTGTACTACTCAGTCTTGTCTTTGTTGTTTATCCCAGAAGAAGGTCGCGTGCTTCCTCGTACTTGGCGAGGGTCTTGGCGACAATATCTTCGGGAAGTGCCGGTGCGGGCGGCTGCTTGTCCCAATCCAGCGTATTGAGGTACTCGCGCACGAACTCTTTGTCGAACGACGGCTGCGAGGCCCCCGGTTTATACTGGTCCAGCGGCCAGAAACGGGAGGAATCCGGCGACAGGATCTCGTCGATCAGGATCGTATCCCCGTTGACCTTGCCGAACTCGAATTTCGTGTCGGCGATAATTATGCCCTTGGTCTGGGCATAGGCACGAGCTTTCTCGTAAACGCCGATGCTGAGATCGCGAAGCTCTTCCGCCTGCTCTTTGCCGATCATATCGCAGACAACCTCAAAACTCACATTTTCGTCATGGCCTTCCTCGGCCTTGGTCGAGGGCGTGAAAATGTTTTCGGGCAGTTTTTCGCATTCGACGAGCCCCTCGGGCAGCTTAATGCCGCAGATGGAGCCGAGCTTGCCGTATTCACGCCAGCCGCCGCCGGAAATATAACCGCGGACGATGCACTCGACATCGAGCCTGTCGGCCTTGACAACCAGCATGGACCGTCCCTCGAGCTGCTCCCGGTATTTCCGGAGGAACTCGGGATACTCGTCCACATCGGCGGATATCAGATGATTGGGTACAACATCCGAGACGAGGTCGAACCAGAACAGTGACATCTCGGTAAGGATTTTGCCCTTGCCGGGGATACCGTTGGGCATGACGCAATCGAATGCGCTGATACGGTCGGTGGCGACAATCAGAAGCTTGTCGTCGAGATCGTAGACATCGCGAACCTTGCCGCGGGCAAGAAGTTTCGCCTCGGGAATGTCGGTCTGCATCACGGTATTGCTCACACGGTCCTCCTGGAACTTTTTGTATATATAAGCAGATTTCTGATATTTCACAATGGCTGCCAGCGAATTTGATCAGCCCTTTTTCGGGGACTTTTCAAAGACGCCGTATCCATACTGCCATATCTTGTCCGAAACAGCTGGGCAGACACTATGTACACCAACCCGGTGAACACATGGTCCGAACATTGAAAGATAGCGAATATGTCGCCGTAACGCAACAGTTTATGAAAAATCGCCGCTACTCTTTTTTGTCGGCGATCTGTTTCAATGCCATAAGGCCGAGACGATAAGAATCCGGCCCGAATCCGCATATCTGTCCTGCGCAGACCGCAACGGTCATTGACCTGTGCCTGAACTCCTCGCGGGTGTGGATGTTCGACAGATGCACCTCCACGAAAGGAATGTCAACAGCGGCGATGGCGTCACGGATAGCAACACTCGTGTGCGTGTAGGCGGCGGGATTGATGACCACGCCGCAGTATGTTTCGCGCGCGGCATGGATTTTGTCAATGATGTCGCCCTCGCTGTTCGACTGGAACGTATCGACCTCAAGGCCGATGGATGCGCCGAACTCTTTCATGGCGCTGTCGATATCGGCAAGTGTGGTGGAGCCGTATATCGTTTTTTCACGCGTTCCCAGCAGGTTCAGGTTCGGCCCCTGGATGATGAGCGCTTTTTTCATGGGCAATCCCTTTAAAATCAAAGATCAAAGTTTAAAGGTCAATGTTAAAAGATAGTAAATAGCGCTGATCCTGATGTTAAGATATTCAAACTTTTCTTATGCCATCCGGATTCCTTTGTGGTGCCACTTGTACTGTTGCCGCTGATAATATCAATCAAGGGTTTTCAGTTACTTTGAACATTGATCCTGAAACTTTGAACTATTTACAAAAACAGTTTCGACACCGAGGTCCCCATATGGATCGCGGCGATAGCGTCACTGAACAGTTTTGCGACCGAAAGCACGGTGATCTTGCTGCAGTCCGTGCATTTCGCCTGATCTATTGTGTTGGTGGTGATGAACTCGGTTATCTCTGAATCCTGAATCCTGTTCAGCGCGTCCCCCGAAAGGATGCCGTGGGTGCAGCCGGCAAAAAGTGAATTCGCACCCTTGTCTTTCAGTGCCTTGCACGCCTCAACCATCGAGCCGCCAGTCGAAACCTCGTCATCGATAATGAAACAGTCCTTACCGTCGACCTCACCGATGATGTTCACCACCTCGGCGTTCTCGTTATCCGAATAGCGGCGCTTGTCCATGATCACCATGGGAACGTCCAGGTAGCGTGCATAGCTTTCCGCGCGCTTGGCGGAACCGGCGTCGGGAGCCGCGATCACGAACCTGTCCAGTTCTCTCTGCTGTGTGAACATGTCTTTTTTCTTGATATAATTGCACATGGTGTGCTTTATCTGAAGCTGATCAAACGGGATACGCGAAAAGCCCACGATCTGCGGTGCATGAAGGTCCATTGTCAGGATACGGTCAGCGCCAGCGGCCTTGACAAGGTCGGTGACCAGGCGCGCGGTCACGGAGATGCGCGGCTCGTCTTTTTTATCGGAGCGGACATATGGGAAATAGGGGAGCACCGCGGTAATACGCGATGCCGAGGCATAACGGAGGGCATCGATGATGATCAAAAGCTCCATCAGGGACTCGTTGGTGTCGGGGAAGCCCGACTGGATTACAAAGACATCGTCCTCCCGCACACTTTCCTCGATCCGCACCTTGATATTGCAATTGGAGAATTTCTTGTAATACATTTTGCCCAGACCGACAGAAAGGCTCTGGCAGATTTCCTCGCCAAGCTGCAGGGTGGTCTGGCCGGCAAAAATCTTGATACGCCGTTTCACATGGATCTCCTTCCGGCGGGTTTTGCTAAAAATATGGTAATGTTCGGGAATGATTAAAATGTACGGAAAATCAACGAAATAATCAACTGAAAAGGAAGGAAAAATAAAGTAAAAGGCAGGTATTTGAAAATTGCTTCGCCTGTGTGCCGCGAGCCACGAAAAAACCATTGGGAGGCAACGATGGTAAAAGACAGGAGTCAGAATTCAGAAGTCAGGGAAAATGACAGAAGATTGCTCCTCCGACCAGAAAGCCTAAGAGGGCTTCTCATCGTATTATCGTTTGATCATAAGAATATTCGTATTATCATCCAGGACGAAACAAGTTGTTATGTCTGCCCCCTTCCTGTCACTTTGTGACATCCTTACCCCAGCGGGGGCAGGGGGCGGCGGCCCCTTTTCATATTCTTATATGTATGTGCATCCCAAGCCGCTGTTCAGCCTTACGCGGCTGAACGCTGGCCTGTGAAATCAGCATCGGCGGATGCTTTATCTTTTAACTTGATCCTTAATCTTTTAACTTTAAACTATCTTTTCTCTGCGCCTTTGCGCCTTTGCGTTGATTATTTCTGTCTTTTCCATCTTTTTCTCTTGAACTTTCATCCTGCAACCTTGTACTGTTTTTTTCAGTTAATCTTGAATTATCTTCTTTTTTCCCCCCGCTTCTCTCCTTGACAGGCAGGCGCTCTGTCCATACCTTGTTCCCAATGGAAATAAGACTGTGCCCTCCTCAAAGGGGATCGTTATGGAAAAGGAAAAAGACGGCTCGAACAAGAAAAGCCTGGGCGCGGTAATCGCCTATTCGCTTATCTGTATCGGGGTCATCGCGTTTGTCCTCATTCTCACCCGTCTCCAAATGTTCGATACCACCGAGAACGCCACGCAGGACCTCATGTTCCGCATCAGGGGTGTCGAGGAGCATAACGACGATATCGTCATTGTCGGCATCGATCCCCAGACTCTCGACATGCTCAGCCTTATCGGGATGCCGCCGAGGGACTATCACGCCACGCTCATCGAGAATCTCTACAAGGCCGGCGCAAAGGCGGTGCTTTTCGATGTGCTTTTCCTGACTCTCACCGGCGTTCAGGAGGATGGTGAGCATTTCGGCGGCGTGGCCTCGTGGAGTGATTCCGTTTTTGCCGATGCCCTGCTCATGTATCCGGAGACCACAATCGCGAGGAAAACGATCGTGGAGATGAACGACGCCACTCAGCAGTCGGTGGCAGAATCGCCGATTCCACCGGCTCTGTTCAGGAACCTGAACCAGATAGCTTTCGTGGACATGTATTCGGACGGCGACTCTTTCATCCGCCGCGCGAAACTCATTTCCGATGATCATGAGGATGTGCCGCCGGAGCTGGGCTGGAACTATTCGTTCGCACTCAAGGCGGTGATGGCGGTGATGGATGCCGATACAGCCTGGGTGGATACGGACAGGCATCTCGCCTATGTGGGCGACAGGGTCATCCCGCTGAACGAAGAGAACTACATGGTCATCAACTACGCCATGGATGAGACCACGTTCCAGAAAGGCGGCGGCTACATTTCCTACGAGCAGGTATATGACGATAGCGAGTGGGGGCTCGGCGTGCTGATGGAAAAAGGCCGTCTGAAAGACAAGGTGGTGATGATCGGCGCCGCCTGGCCGGAAAGCCACGATAATTTCCCGACACCGTTCCTTAAGGGCACCAGCATATACAGCAAGAACGAGGATCTCATGTACGGGGTCCATATCCATAAGAATATAGCGACAACCATTCTCGAAAACCGCTTCATCAAACCATACCGTCACTGGCACATGATCGCACTGATCATTTTCATGGCGGTGCTTTCCACCCTGATAAATTACCGCTTCAAGGGCTTCCTCGGGCTCTTCTTCTCGGTTGCGATCGTGCTGGTCTATGCGTTCCTCGCGTTGCAGGCGTTCCTGACCATGCGCTGGCAGATACCGTTTATCGCGCCCGCTGTGGCGACAGTTATTACGAACTATCTTTCCGTTGTGACGTATAATTTCCTGTCGGAGCGTAAACAGAAAGCCATGATCAGGGGTGCTTTCGCCCAGTATGTCCCGCCTGCTGTTGTCGGCGAGCTGATCAAGAATCCCGACCTTCTCACCCTCGGCGGCGAGGAGCGTGTGATGTCGGTTATTTTCAGCGATGTTGCCGGGTTCACTACCATTTCCGAGAGCCTGACACCTACCGAGCTTGTGGAACTTCTGAATGAATATCTCACCGCCATGACCGATATCGTGCTCGATTACGACGGCATCATCGACAAGTATGAGGGTGATGCTATCATGGCCGAGTTCGGCGCGCCGCTTCCGGACGAGGATCATGCGCTCAAGGCCTGCTACACGGCAATCGACATGCAGAAGCGACTGAAAGTGCTCAGGGAGAAACTGCTCGCCGAGGGCAAAGCGGAACTTCGGGCGCGCGTGGGAATCAACTCCGGCCCGATGGTTATCGGGAACATGGGATCGACACGCATTTTCGATTACACTGTCATGGGAGACAATGTTAACCTGAGCTCGCGTCTCGAGGGCGCGAACAAGGCCTACGGCACCTATATCATGTGCAGCGAGGCGACACGTAAAATGGTCGAGGACAAGATTATCACCCGCGAACTCGACCTATTGCAGGTCAAGGGCAAGACTGAGGGCGTGCTTGTCCACGAGGTGCTGGCGAAGATGGATGAGGGGCTCGACGAGGCAATGGAAAAAGCGGTCGAATGCTATAATAAAGGCCATGAATGCTATAAGAACAAGCAGTGGGACGAGGGCATAAAGCATTTTAAAGAGGCCCTTGAATATGTGCCGGATGATCCGCCCTCGAAAGTCTACATTCAGCGATGCGAGGATTTCAAAATCGAGCCGCCGCCGGAGGATTGGAACGGTATCTTTATCATGCGGACTAAGTAGTTAGACATGAGCCAGGATGATTAAGAACAGGCGCCAGGAATAAGGATTCAGCTGTCAGGAAAAATGACAGAAGATTCTCAACGCAAAGACGTGAAGAACGACAGTTACAAGATTAATAAACGACAGTAGTCAGGAAAAAAGATAGAAACAAGGTCACGAAAAGGAGCGAGCAGTACAGGAGCATATTTTCTCTGCGCTCTTACGGGGCCGCGGTGTTTTCGCCTGAGCCATCCGTGACCCGTGGCAAAAACAAATAATAAATGATGTGTAACAGCAACAGTTTTGAGGATTAAGCAATGGATATGAACGGTATTGTCACATTTATAACCGATTTCGGCACCACCGATCCCTATGCCGGTATCATGAAAGGCATCGTTCTCGGTGCGAACAACCATGCCAATATTGCCGATATCACCCACCAGATTCCGGCCCACGATATCATTTCGGGCGCTTTTACGCTGGTGCGTGCCTATCGATATTTCCCGACAGGGACAGTGCATGTCGCAGTGGTCGATCCCGGTGTCGGCACCTCCCGCAAGAGCATCGCGGTGAAAACCGAGAACTACTATTTCATCGGGCCTGACAACGGCATACTGTCACCGGTGCTCGGTATCGAGCGTGTGCAGGAAATCAGGGAGATCACCAACCAGCCTTTCCTGCTCAATGAGATATCCAACACGTTCCACGGCCGCGATATTTTCGCTCCCTGCGCCGGACACCTTTCCGCAGGCAAGAGTTTCAGCTATATCGGACCCGAGATCAAGCGTATCAAGCATCTCGTTTTCCCGGCGGTGAAACGCGACAACACGATTATGACCGGTGAGGTGGTGAGTGTCGACTCTTTCGGCAATCTCATCACCACTATTTCGGAAAAAGCGTTCAAATCATTTGTCGGCAAAAAAGAGTATGAAATACTTTTCGGCAACGAGCGCTTTCCCAGCATCATGCTCAGTTATGCCGATGTGCCCGAGTCCCAGCCTTTGGCGCTGTTCGGCTCCTGCGGCTATCTCGAGATTTCCATGAACGGCGGCAGTGCTGAAGACTATTTCATGACCGGCAAGGGCGGCCCGGTTACTGTCAGGAAAGTCTGATGGAGTGGTATGAGCAATGGTTCGGCGAGGAATACCTTCTTGTCTATCAGCACAGGGACAGGGAGGAGGCGGAGCGCGAGATAGCCGCGATAGTTGGCCTGCTCGGCCTCGGCAACGGTGAGCTCGTTCTCGATCTCTGCTGCGGCACGGGACGTCATGATTTCCCGCTCGCCGCCGCCGGATGCAGGGTTGTCGGCCTCGATTATTCCAGCCATCTCATGAAAGAGGCGGCGGCACAATGTGTCTTGGGCGATGACTGTCCCCGTTTTGTCCGTGCCGATGCCAGAAAGCAGGTTTTCCGCGATAGCAGTTTCGACACTGTTCTCAATCTTTTCACTTCATTCGGCTATTTCAAGGACAGCGAAAACCGCGGCATGATCGCCATGATCGGGCGCATACTCAAGCCCGGTGGTTCGTTCTATATCGACTACCTAAATCCGCCGAAAGTCCTCGAGGGGCTCGTTCCCGAATCGGAACGCGATATCAACGGCATCCATATTGTCGAACAACGCCATCATGACACAGCCTCCGGCCGTCTTGTAAAAGATATCCATCTGACCCGTCAGGGCAAAACGCAGCATTTCAGGGAGTCGGTCCAGCTCTATTCCCCTAGAGAAATGCAGGCCATGATCGAAAATGCCGGGCTCACACTCACTGCCGCTCTCGGTTCTGCCGACGGAGCTGAGTACCGAGAGGATTCGCTCCGCATGATCCTCCACGGCAGGAAGTCATAGAAAGGCCGTGGTATGCTGACTTTTCATGATATTGATACGTTTTTTCCCGGTGCGCCGCCCGCTGTTCTGCCGGGTTCGGCTGATACCCCCGATTTTGACACGCTTTGCGAACGGTCAGCCGCATTCGCCGCCGCCGCTCTCATTGATATCCTCAGGCGGGAACATGAATGTCTCGGTGCGGAGCGCTCACTGCTCGACCGTATTGGTTCGGCGGGAAGCGATGCTGTCTTTGTGGTCGCCGGACAGCAGGCGGGGCTTTTCGGCGGTCCGCTCTATACTTTCTACAAGGCACTGCACGTGGTCAGGCTGGCTGAAAGGCTTGTAGAAAAAACAGGACGAACTGTCCTGCCGCTGTTCTGGATCGCCTCGGACGATCATGATATCGAGGAAGCTGGACAGCATTTAGCACTTGACCGCTCAGGTGGAATTTTCCATATCGAATACCGTCCGCAGCATTACAAAGAAGGTGCCCCAGTCGGCGATATCGTGCTGGATGATAGCATACACGAGGCGCTTGACAAGCTGATCCCGCTTCTCCCGCCTGGCGATCCCGGTGACCAGTATGCGGAGATGCTCCGTGACTGCTGGCGGCCCGGCGAGTTGTGGCGGGATGCCTTCTCCCGTCAGATGCTGCACCTTTTCAAGGGACGCGGGCTTGTCCTTTTCGATCCGCGCTGGGAGGGTGTGAAAGCCCTGTTCAGCGAGGTGTACCGGCAAGAAATCACCGATCCTCTCCAGTCGTCGCAACTTGTTAACGAGCAGGCGGATATCCTTGAAAGCACGAGCGGCAAACGCGGCCTGAGAAAGCCCGAAAATTCCACCAATCTTTTCCTCGAAACAAACGGTATCCGTCAGGCACTTCTGTACGATGGGGCTGTTTTCGGTGCCGGTGATGCGGATTTTACGCCTGATGAAATCACGGCAATCATAGATAACGAACCCTGGCGGATAAGTCCCGCGGCAGGGCTAAGGCCGATCTGCCAGGATGCCGCTATTCCGGCTGTGGCGCTGATCTCCGGGCCCGGAGAAAGGATATATCTGAGCCAGCTGGGGCCCGTCTACGATCATTTCGGGGTGACACGCTCGATTGTTTGGCCGCGGGCGTCTTTCACCGTGATTGACCGCCGCACTGTCCGCAATGCCGAAAAAGAGGCGATTCAGCTCCGGGAATTTTTCGATGGTTACGACAGCATCGCCCGCCGCCGCGCAGAGGACAGTTTCCCTGAGAATACAGCTTCTGCGTTTGACAGTCTTGAAACAAGCATCGCGGAAGGGTATGAGCTCCTTGCCGGGCATATCGCCGCCATAGACAAATCGCTTTCCGGTGCGGCGGCGAAAGACAAAGGACGGGCCCTTCATGCGCTCGATACCCTTCGCCAGAAAGCGCTCCGTGCCCACAAATCCACCCTCGATCTATCGGAACAGCGGATTCACGCTGCCTGCAGCTACCTTCTGCCCGACAACATTCCGCAGGAACGACGTCTGGGTGTCGATGCCATTCTTTCAATGCTGGCAGGCGAGGGCTTCGATGAGTTGATGAAAGCCGCCAGTCCGGGAGAGGAAAAGCACCGGATCCTGCTTTGACCGTATAATCCATAGTTCAGCCTGCATTTCCCATGTCAAACTCGTAGCCATGTCAATCTGTCATAAGGCATAATATTACATTATATTATGCCTGTCTTGATCGATTGCCCGATGGGCGGCATCCATATTTTGAGAGGAACTGATGAAAAGAATACTTCTACTGCTCTGTGCTGTCTGTATTACCTCCTGCGCCCGGCCCCTTCTCATGCAGGACTGGAATCCGAAACTGGCCGGTGATCGTGTGCTGGAGGGCTTGATCCAGGTCACCGCGCCGGAGGTGAAAGGCGCTCATGATGCCGAAATGGTCATTGTCGGCGACCACGCCTATATAGTCGCCGAAGTTAATGACGAGCGCGGTGGCGAAAATCCGGCATGGACATTCATTTATGTGGCGCTTTCCATCGTGGACCTGAAAACCATGACTGTGGAGAAGGTCATACCTTTTGCCAGGAGCGGGCAGGTATACGAAAACGAAACTCTTCCTGTCGGCACATGTTTCGTGCCGCGCATCATCAAGAAAAACGATTCTACCTTACGCTGTTATTTTGCAAGTGAACATCTGGGAAAAAGACAGGCGCAGACCTGGCACATCGATTTCGATATCGAGCGAATGGCATTCGAAAACACCATTTATAAAACCAGGCTCAAAACCGCGGCGGGAACCTTTGATATGCAGCCCCGGTATTTCCATGCAGATGCGGTGGCACAGGGATTCAATAAACCGATGAAAGATTACGGCCTCTATCTTTTCGACAGCTTCAAGGTCTTTGACGGGAAGACCTATGTCGCCATCAACAACTATCCGGGTTCCCAGAACGCGCTCGCTGTGGCGAACGACGAGCTTGACACATTCGAAATAATCGGCCATTATAACGAGCCGCAGAAATACAGGCTCACCGAGTCAGCGGTCAACCGTCTGCCGGATGGCAGCTGGATGGCGATCTGCCGTCAGGACGGCGGCAGCAGGAACTATACATTCACCACAAGCAGCGATGGCAGGGTATGGGCTCCGAATGAATATCGTGCCTGTATTCCGAACGGCACCAGCGCGAAACCCACTTTCGACTGTTTTGACGGTGTCTATTACCTTGGCTGGCAGGAGGATACCCGTATAAACGGTGTAACGCGATCGGTGTTCAATATCGATGTTTCGAAAGATGGCATGACATGGCAGAGGAAATACCGTTTTGAAACTGAACAGTCGTTCCAGTATCCCACATTCTTCAAATACGGCGGTACCATCTACCTTGCCGTGACCCAGGGTGATACCGATCCAAGCAGGAAAGAACGTATCATGTTCGGAGTTCTCGAATAGGCTGTCGACGGCAGATTCGGCATTTCTTGTTATCATGTCCCCCCTGGGGGACACGAAGAGCCGCGAAGCGCAAGAGGTCACGTTGTGACAGACAGGGGGCTTCATGTGCGAAGCACGCTTCGGTGAATTAAGACGCTCAGAGAAATAAAAAAGGGAGGCCATTCAGCCTCCCTTTTCTTTTCCTATATATAGTCTTCCGCTGTCCTGCAGCGGAGAATATCTGTCAGATTTTAGAGCCCTACGTACAGGTGACGGTGGTCAACGATATCGGCATCGTCGATAAGTTTCTGAACGTAGCTGCTGAGGATCTGGTTGCGTTTCTCGGACAGAAGGCGGGTGCGGATATTTTCTTTAGCCGTTTCGAATGCCGCCTCGTCGATTTCCTTGATTTCGTTGAGCACCGCGATTCCGGCGCCGTTGTCATCGACAAAAATGCCTGTGCTGTCGCCGGGATTTTCAAGCTGGAACATCTTGGCGACAAAAAGGTTTTTCGCACCGAGACCGCTGATGAAGAGATTCTTGTAGACATCGGCAACCTTGAGATCGACTTTCTTGAACTCATCCTCGTCGACAGCTTCCTTGATGGTCTTGCCTGCCTTGATACGGTCGTTGATACGGGCGGCGATTTTTTCCGCCTCTTTAGCCTGAAGTGTTTTGCGGTACTGGCTTTCAACATCGGTTTTGACATCCTCGAAAGCGGGGATACCGGCGTGAAGGATCTCGCCGAGGCTCATGAGGTAATAGCCGTTCTCGGTGTAATAAACCTGGATGAGATCACCCTTTTTCGCGGCGAATACACGGTTGACATTGATCTTGGTGCTACCCATGATGCCGGGAATGCTGGGGATGTCTTTTTCGAGCGGAACGGAGGTGAGAATCTGCATGCCGTCGGCCGCGGCGCGGTCGGCAAACGAGGAGCCGCCCTCGACAGCCTCACGGAATGCGGTGACTTTTCCCTCGACCATATCGCGTGTTTCACGCGAGGGCTCGATACGTAGAAGAATGTGGCTGGCCTTGACTTGATCGACCTCTTTGGGCGCGTCCTTCTTGTACGTGAGAGAATCGCATTTGATGATATGGATGCCGAAGCGTGTCTCGACAGGTTCGGAAACCTCGCCGGGTTTCAGCCCGAAAACGGCTTCCTCAAAAGCGGGAACCATTCTGCCCTTGCCGAAGAGACCGAGGTCGCCGCCCTTCTTTTCGCCGTTTGCGCCGGTGTTGCCCGGATCATCGGAATATTCGTTGGCGAGAGTCGCGAAATCGGTACCGGTCTTGATCTTGCCCATGAGCATCTTGGCGACATCGCGGACCTCGGCGCTGTCGGCTGCTGATGCCTGGAGCGGAACGAAAACATAATCGACAGTACGGCGCGCTTCCTTTTTGAAGTCGTCTTTGTTGGCCTCGAAATATGCCTTGGCGCCGGCCTCGTCAACCGTGACCGTTTCAGCGGGAACAGAGTTGGCGTTGATGAAGAAGTAGCTCATGTTGCGTTTTTCGTTTTCCATGAGCCACTGGTCGCGGACCTGTGTATCGCTGATCTGGATAGCGTTTGTCAGGCTGTCCTGGAATTTCATTGCCGGAAGCCTGCCTGCCGCCTCCATCTCGATGTACTGGAGAAGCTGTGCGGACTGCGGATTCTGGAGGTTCTGAGGATTGAGGAACGCCTGGTATTTCGCCATGCTGAACTGACCGTTCTCATCCTGGAACAGCGGTGCCAGATTGGGTGAGTACGCAATCTGCGGCGGGTTGTTGCGCATGAAATTCACCAGTTCCTGATCGGTATAGGTGATCTTGCGTTTCGCGATTTCCTGCTCGACAACTTTCTGGGTGATGATGGAGTTCCAGGCCTCTTCATAGACACGGCGCTGCTGTGCAAGCGGCAGACGGTTGCCGCCGCCATACTGCTGCAGCTGGTTGTCCACAATATTTTTGTAGGTGTTCCAGGGTATTTTATCGCCGTTGATCGATCCGACTATGCCAGTGGCGCCTCCGCCACTCCTGCTGCCGGTAATATCCATTCCCCAGGCAAAGATAATCATGCCGACAAAGCAGACGGCGACAACTATCATGATCCATTTCGTGTTGGTTCTCATTGTTTTCAGCATGAATAATCCTCTCTATCGATACGGCGTTTTTTAGTTCAACGTGAGCGCTGTTCCATGAATTCAGTAATTTACGATGTTAGAGCACTGAAATCAATCTTTTTTTATCCTTATAGTCAGTGTGCCTGTACAGAGGAATAAAAGCTGGCCAGTCTGCGGCTCTCAAAACGGCAATTTTTCCTCAAAATCGCAGAAAAGCGCTTGCAGACATGCGTACAAAACCGTTATTTTCAGCTAATTAGAAATTACGAACCTCAAACGGCAGCTTTAATCCTTATCCTATAATTATGATATTTTTGCACACCTCAAAACGGTTATTACCATATATACTGTCCATAGTACTGTCATCTTTCGCTCTCTCCGTTAAGGCACCCGCAGCAGAAAACGATGTGATCGACTGGCCGATCAGAGCGCCGAAATATATCAGCGCGACTTTCGGCGAGCCCCGTCCCGGCCGTTTCCACATGGGTCTCGATTTCAAGAGCGGCGGCGCGATCGGTAAAGAGGTCTACACTCTCGGCGACGGCCATGTTGTCAGGGTTCGGACCTCGCCCTATGGTTACGGCAAAGGGCTGTATATCAAGCTCGATTCCGGTGAAACATTGGTATACGGCCATCTGTCCCGTTTTATGGACGAGATCGAGGATGATCTGTTCAGTATGCGGATAAAAAAAGGCTCCTACGATATCGACTGGTATCCGGAGGCAGGGACGTATCCGGTCAAAAAAGGGCAGATTGTGGCATGGTCGGGTGATACCGGCTCCGGCGGCCCGCATTTTCATCTGGAGATCCGCGATAAGGACAATTTTCCGGTCAATCCGCTCGATTACGGTTTCAAGGTCCGTGATACGGTAAAGCCGACGGTCGGCGCTGTTCTGCTTGTGCCGCTTGATACCGCCTCGTATGTCAACGGTTTGTCGCGGCCCCTGCTCATCGAGTTCGACAAGAACGGCAAAAAGCCAGTCATTGTCAACGGCAGGGTGGGCGTTGCTGTCGCCGCCTATGACAGGGCGAACAATGCCAGAAACAAGCTCGGTCTCTATCATGTT
Source organism: Candidatus Latescibacterota bacterium (assembly GCA_963668435.2). Taxonomy (GTDB): domain Bacteria; phylum Latescibacterota; class Latescibacteria; order Latescibacterales; family Latescibacteraceae. The sequence continues at coordinate 203,747 of CAXXSC010000006.1, read as the reverse complement.
GAAATGTATATCGACTCGACAAAGGTGTTCACCAAGAATTACAGCCGTATATCCTACAGCGAGGACAAATTCGGCGGTTTCGATAATTTCCCGGGCCGCCGTACCAACGGCAACGGCTATCTTTCAGCACTGTACCGTCAGAAAGGCAACGATATCGCCTGGTACGAGGGTGACGGCACGTTATCTCTGAACACGCTGACAGCGGACAGCCTTCATACGGTCAGCATCCGCTGTGCTGACTACATGGGTAATGAAAACACGCGGTCATTTACAGTCCGCTATGCCGGTCTTCCCGTGCTGAGCTCCTGCAGCTTGCACGGTGACGGGAAAATGGAAGTTGCGGGCCATTATTATTTCGGTGTTCTCGACAAGCTCGTTGTCGAGGCGGGAGACAAAAATGGCGCATTCACGAAAGCGGCCGAAATCCCCCTCTCCGCGAGCAGTTTCAGCGATACTGTCGATGTCAGCTCCTCGAACGCTGTACAATACCGTGTGAGCGCCCATACCGCTGATGGCCTTTCCTCCATGCCGCTGTATCTCAGTGTCCCGAAAAGCGGCAAGAAGGGCGGGGAAATCAAGCTCGATACACAGATTTTGCACGACCGCATTTTCCTGCGCGTCACAGCCGACCGCCTGCTGTCTTCACTGCCGCAGCTCGGTATTGTCAGGGACGGTGTGACGCTTGACCACCTTGTTCCTTTCGCCGCGGAAAATGGCAAATCATGGGCCGTGACTGTGGCTGTTCCCCGCAACGGGCATCACGACTACAATCTCCTTGTCACTGCTGTTGCCGCCGATGGCGATACTGTCACCTGTGAAAGCGATATTTCCATCGATGTGCTGGAGAAGGGTGTCGAGACAGCAGTCTGTTCGCCTGACAGTATACTCACGCTCGAGTTCGGCTCCGGCAGTCTCTACCGCTCCATGCCGGTCGAGATCGAGACCGCCACGCCCCGGAAAATTCGCAACCTCCGCCGTCATTCCGATATTTACCATATCAACTGCGGCGATTATCCACTCGCGGGCTCATACAGCTTTTCATTCGGCTACGACGGGGACCTTCCCGAAAAAGCGGCGTTGTTCTATTCCGGCAACGGCTCCTCGAGAGGCATCGGCTGGCGTTTTTTGAGCAGCGAGTACGAGGATGGTGTTTTCCTCGGCACGATGAAAGGCTCCGGCTATGTCGCGGTGCTCGAGGATCGTCTGATGCCCTGGGTCGCCGCGCACTCACCGAAACCAGGCGCCTCGGTCTCCTCGAAAAGGCCGAGAATCCGCGCCCGTCTCGAGGACACCGGTTCGGGCCTTGGCGGCTCCGACAGCATAGAGATGAGTATCGACGGTGTCGCTGTCTATGGCGCCTACGACCCTGAGCAGAAATGGGTCACCTATGTCCCCCGCAATCCCCTCAAATCCGGTTCCCATGTCGTGAAAGTCAAGGCCACCGACCGTGTCGGCAACGAAAAAGAGATCAGCTGGAAATTCTCCGTTCAGTAAAATCAGCGGGCATCGGCGGATGCTTTGTATTTCTGTGAGGGATGTGCAGACTGATACGCTGTTCGGCTCTACGAAGCCGTACGCTGGGTGGCAGGATCACCGGAAGACCCCCTGTCGTTTCACGACATCCCCCTATTGAGGGGGATAGCCTGCGGCGCTATAGTGCTGTTTTTGAGTCTTTTGTCGCATAGCGACCACCCCCCTTTTTCAGGGGGGACACGGCGAAGCCGAGGGGGGTATCTTTCAATCATCGTTAATCATTTAATCATAAAAATCCGTGTTCCATTCATCTTTTTTCTTTCCCCCTGTATTCTGAATCCTGAATCCTGACCCCTTTCTTTTCTTTCTATTCTGTATTATATTATGATCAGCTAAATTTAATTTCACAACACCTGAAAGTGAGGTCGTGATGAGGTCTGCGAGGTTCAGGAGCACTATTAACGCAACAGTTGCCGCCATTTTCCTGCTGTCTGTTTTCTCCGCACACGCCGCAATAATCAATATCCCCGAGGAGCAGCCGACTATCCAGGCAGGCATTGATATCGCCGCCGAAAGCGACACTGTCCTTGTCGCACCGGGGACATATTTCGAGAATCTCGATTTGCGAGAGAAGAGCATCACGCTTGCCTCGCATTATCTTACTACTGCGGATACGACATACATGCATGAGACGGTGATCGATGGCAGAAACGGCGGCTCCTGTCTCCGCATTGTCAACAAAAGGACTGCCAGTTCACCCACGGTCACGGGATTAACCTTGCAGAATGGCACCGATATCCAGCCAGCCGGACCGTTTTACAGACCAGGTTGTGGTGTTTATTGCATACTGGCCGATCCAATTTTTGACCATCTAGTTGTCAGGGGTAATCATGCAGGTATTCTTGGAAGTGGAGGAGGGCTTTATTTTTCTAATTCAAGCCCTGTTTTACGGAATATGTATGTGCATTATAATAGAGCAGCTTATGCAGGCACTGGTATTTACCTTGAAACATCGCAACCTGTTCTTGAAAATGTATATATATTCTATAATAAAGGGGCCGGGGGCGCTCTTGAATTTGTAGAGTGTGTTTCTGCTAAATGTCAAAATGTTATTATAACTAGAAATAATTATTCAGCATTGAACATTGGCAATTCAAATGTTGAGTTGAGTAGAGTAAAAATCATTGATAATATTAGAGAATTGATGGCTATCACCGGTTCAAAAGTAAACGTTATTAATTCAACAATTGTGCAATCTGAAAATGATCACGATGGAATAATAATATATAGTTCAAATCAGTAGTGTCCCAACATTAGTCAAATAAATTCAATTGGTTAGGATTTTCATGGTTCACGATTGAATTGTTGTTTTCTGTAAGTATATGATAAATATGACCTTTTTCAAACAGCGAGACACTTAGAATCTGTAGAATTGTGTAGAGACTAAGGTCGATTTTCAGTTCTTTTCGCATGATGGCGACTAATAAATAGACAGATATAGCAATCCATATTTGAGATTTGACAGCATTTTCAGATGTGCCATAAAATGATTTGATTCTCAGGTGCTGCTTGATCCATTTGAAAAACAGTTCAATTTGCCAGCGGCAACGATATAACTCTGTAATGGTCAAAGCAGGTAGGTCAAAATTATTAGTCAGAAAGACCAGATTCTTACCTTTTTTTGAGTCATAGAATCGGATTCGTCGTAGTTTGTCACAGTACTTTTGTTGTGTATAATATCCTTTTAGAACAACGGTTTGGTCACATTTAAGTCCGGTTGATTTATCGATAACATGTGAATACACTCGTTTGAATTGCAGGTTCTTTTTTGCTCGGGTAATGAAGAACGCATTTGCGTTATGAATACAGTGAAGCCGGTCAAAATCTATGTAAGCGCGATCCATGATATACAATGCACCTGCTTCCGGAAGTAAACTGTCGATAATCGTTACATCATGGACTTTGCCATGTGTGATAATTGCCAATACCGGAATATTTCCATGCAGATTCAAGAGTGTATGAAGTTTGATCGCTCCTTTCCGTTTTCGGAATTGTGCCCAGGGGAATACGGACAAACACAAGTCTATGGTCGTTGAATCGAGCGCATACACTGTCTGGTCCAACTCAACACCGAACGGCTCATGAGTATATAGTTTTCTCGCATGCTCGATAAGTACCTGTGTAAAATCAGCATAGATTCGCCAGTCGCGTGTTTCGTTTGCATGTGCCAGTGTGTTGCGGGAAATAGTACTTCTGATTCCCATGTGGTACAGCTTGGTGTTCATTGCCCGTAAACAGGCTTCAATATCTCGCAAGCTTTCACGATATGTCAGTTGAGCAAAAGCCATCACGCGGTATTGATCAGAACAGGTGAACTCCTTTACTTTATAGTTGCCCGAATACCGCTTAACACATGTTTGAAATCGTCTCCATGGTAATATATCCATGAGTTGTGAAAAAACCGTACGACCTGTATACATCGACCTCTCCTTTGCTATAGGACAGGTCATAGTTTAATACACTTTTCAAGTCGATACAGGTCTTATTTTTTTCTATCATATTTATTATCAATTCTTTACATGGTTTTTAATTTATAACGTTGGGACACTACTGAGTTCAAATGTTAACATTATTAATTCAATTATTTGGCCTAATGGTAAATACGATACCATAGAGCTTAGAAACGTAAAAAATTGGCCACCAAGCGATGTAATTGTAACGAACTCGATTCTTAAAAACGGCGAACAAGGTATAGTAAATAAAACAGAGCTTGGTGCTCAAGATTCAGAATTCAGATATGAATCAACAAACAATGATGCCGATCCCCTTTTCACCGATCCCGTAAACGACGATTTCCGCCTTCAGGAATCCTCCCCCGCCATCGACACCGGCACTGCTTATTTCGCGTGGGACGGCGAGATCATCCTCGATATGCAGCCCGACGAGTACTACGGCTCAGCACCCGATATCGGCGCTTACGAATACGATCCAACTGTCTCGGTCGATAAAAACGAACTTCTGCCGCAGGCAGCCCGCCTTCTTAATCCCTCACCCAATCCGTTCAATCCCTCGACAACGATCTCTTTCGCGCTGTCGGAGCCTTCCGAGATAGTGCTTTCCATATACAACATCAACGGTCAGCATGTGAGCGATCTGGCGAACGGGCTGTTCGCCGCCGGGGTGCATTCAGCCGTGTGGAATGCGGCGGGCATGGCGAGCGGCGTGTATTTCTGCGTGCTCGACACTGGCGGGGCGGTGGAGGCGAAACGGCTGTTGCTGCTGAGGTAGAAAAGACAGAACTCACCCCCGCGTGATAAGTAGTATTATAAACAGAGTATTGTGGACGCTTCCCCCTCTCTTTGAAAGAGAGGGGGCCAGGGGGTGAGTTCCGGCTGATCCCACCTTCCAGCGTTCGGCGGCGAAACGCCGAACAGCGGATCGATTTGCATATTCCTATCAGAAATATAAAGCATCCTCCGATGCCAGAAAATAAAAGGGCCCTCTGGCCCCTCCGCGCCTTTGCCCCTCATCTTTTCTCTGGAACGTTCAATCTTGAATCAGGCCATGAACACCGCGGCGGCAATATAGGCGATATATACTGCGAATAACACAGCGCCCTCGATATGCGAGATCTTTTTTCCGCTGAGCGCCAGGGGGAGAAGGATAACCGCGAGCACCAGCATGAGCGGCATACCGACTAATTCGAGGTAGCGGTCGGGCGAGATGGCAAAGGGACGGATGCTTGCGGTCGCGCCGATCACGAGGAGGATGTTGAAAATGTTCGATCCGACTATGTTGCCGAGGCAAAGGTCCGAGTGCCCCTTGACAGCGGCGATTGCGGAGGTCACCAGTTCCGGTAGGGAGGTGCCCAGTGCCACGACAGTGAGGCCGATGACCGCCTCGCTGACACCGAACATGCGGGCTATTTCACGTGCCCCCTCGACAAAAAGCCAGCCGCCGAGACCAAGACCGACAACACCGGCAATGACCATGCCTGTAAGAAAGACATTGCTTTTTTGGGCGCTGTCGTCCTCAACTTCCATCGGAACCGGCGGGCTCTTGATGCAGTGTATGAGGTAGATAATGAAAAGGGCGAGGAGGACAGCTCCGGCCAGACGGTTTGCGTCACCGAAATAGCCGATCACCATGGTCAGGATCGAGATGCCGGCAAGGAACGGCATTTCCCAGCGGACAAGGCTGGTATTGACCTCAACCGGCCTGATGAGCGCTGTTACACCGAGGATCAGGGCGATATTCGCCACATTTGAACCGACAACATTGCCGAAACAGATATCCCCGGCGCCGTTGAACGCCGCGACCAGACTTGCAGCCAGTTCCGGCGCGCTGGTTCCGAATGCCACCACTGTCAGGCCCACAACTAGCTGGGAGACGCCGCTTTTCAGGGCGATTCCCGCGCCGCCGTCCACAAGAAGATCAGCCCCCTTGACCAGAAAAACCGCGCCAATAACGATAAAGACAAATGAAAGCAATCAGACCTCGCCGGTGTAATGGTGGCAATTGTTATCCAGTGATTATGATACGTTTTTTTCGGGAAAGAGTAAAGCGCAAGTTTTTTGAGTCGGGATTCCCTTTTCCATCGACGATTATCACGGGAACTTTTTAGCCTGTGAGGTGTGTACAGAATATAGGTAGAATCATGTTTTGCCAGGCATGTTCCGGTGCTGTACGCGCAACGGCCCGGGCAGCATTCCTTCTTACCGGTTTTCCTGACCGGTATATTTTAAAAGTTTACAATAATAGACATCAGTATACAGAGGCCTTTGCAAAATGGCACGATTTGATGTATATTTATCACACTTATGCTGATTGTAATCCATAATCACGAGGTTTTCAAATGAACCGCCGATACCTGATTCTTGCCATGCTTCTCGCTCTCGTCAGCTCCTGCACAGGTTCGGGACAAAGACAGGGGCCGGACAAGGGGGAAACCTGGCGTGCACTGCACGTGCTCAATTATAAAACTGACAAGGCCCTCGAGAAGTTTTCCCTAAAAATCCCCGAACTCGCGGAAAAAGGGATAAACGTGCTGATTCTCGAGGTTGACTATAATTTCGATTTCAAAAGCCATCCCGAGCTTCGCATGAAACAGTATATCACGAAAGAGGGCGCCCGGAAATTCGCCGCTGTCTGCCGTGAGAACGATATACGTCTTGTACCGCAGTTCCAGTGTGTCGGGCACCAGTCCTGGGCGGAGCATACTTTCACCCTCCTGACTGTCTATCCCGAGCTTGATCTCACACCCGGCTACGACATGAAAAACGAGGAGCTCTACTGCCGGGAATGGGATATCATGAACCCGCGTGTCTACGAGATCGTGTTCCCGCTGATCGACGAGATCATGGAGGCTTTCGAGGCGGATGCCATCCATGTCGGTATGGATGAGGTTTTTCTGCTCGGTACCGAGCATTCGCCCACGACAAAAGGCATGAACACCGCGGAGCTCTACGCCAAGGCTGTCAACGATATATATGCTCATCTTGTAACTGCGCGCGGCTGGGAAATGCTTATGTGGGCGGACCGTTTTATCGATGGCGAAAAAATCGATCTCGGCAAATGGGAGTCCTCGGAGAACGGCATGGCGCCTGCAATCGACATGGTGCCGAAAGATATTGTCATGTGCCCCTGGCATTATTCCAAGCGGGACAGCTACGAATCCCTGCCGGTTTTCCTTGAAAAAGGTTTCAGGATACTGCCGTCGAGCTGGCACGATGTCGAGGCTGGCAAAGCCCTTATTACCTACAGCCTCGGCCTGGACAATTCCGCCATGCTCGGTCATCTTTTCACGACATGGGGGCGCGGCCGCGACGATATCGCCAATTATCCTCCCGTCAAGGAGAACATCGGGCTCCTGAAAGACTGATGTGTGAAATGATTCCCCGCGTTAAGCCAGAACGGCCCCATGATAAATTGGTTTTTACGGCGGAAATACTGATAAATATGAAAAGGCACCCTGTCAATGTTCGGGGTGCCTTTTTTTGTTTGTAATATGTCTTATGCCGGGGTACAGCGCGGTGTTAAAAAACCTTTAACGGTTCACTTCGTACCGCTGGTGCAGGGCTACTGTTTCGCCACACTGTCTCCCAGAATGTAATCCTTGAGCTTCATGTCCATTGAGAACAAGAGCGGGTTTTCGCCGTTCTCATCTGTCCGGGTCAGGTCGCGGATCTCGACCAGCTTACGCACCACGCCCTCTTTCGAGTACCAGATCGTGAATACATTGTTGGATATGATACGCTGGGTTTTATAAGCGTGGAATGTTCCGGCAGGCACCGTGATCTCTTCAAAAGCCACAATCTTTTTCGTGCCGTAGTTCGGGTCGTTGCGCGCGAAAATCCATTCCTTGCCGACCTCCAGCGGGTAGATCAGGACATTGACCTCCCAGCTCGACAGTTTATCGGTGTCAAGCGGCGAGGCGGCTTTATGGAACACTGTTCCCCAGGGATTGCTGCCCTCACGAAGCACCGACTGAAGCGTATCTTCCCGGGCGGCGTAATACACGGTATTGTCAAATGAACGTCCCTTATGGGGCCCGCTGGTGACAAGGTTCTCGCCGATCAAGGTGAATGTTTCCACGTCACTCATAACGGCAATGTTCGCTACTGTCCAGGTGACTCGAAGCCTGCTTGCCTCCAGGGAGTCGGGATTGTCATCGGACACCTGAAGCATTTCGGCATCGTATGTCCAGGAATAGCCCGGATTGTACGGAAAACGGAAATCGGTTACAATCTCTTCGTCGTTGTTGTCAGAAACTGGATTTTTTTTGTCATCATCCGAACAAGCGGAAAAAAGGATCAGCAGTATTGCTGCGGCGGCAAGAAATTGTGTTTTCATAAGTCCTCGTCGAATAGCGGTGAATAGATAGTATGTCCTGATAAGCGCTTATACGATTGACAGATCGGCAGGTTTCGTTATTCCTGATCTTCTGTGGATGCTTTTTTCAGTGTCTTAATATAACTGTCGGCACTTTCCCGGTCGCGAAAGACACGGGTGTTGATCCCGCTTTCCTGCACGAATGCATTCCAGACTTTAGCGAGTCCATATTGGAGATCAGTCGGCATGACCAGCAGGATTGCTCGCCCGGAAACCTGTTTTGCCGCGGCGAGATCCTGACCTGCCAGCATTTTCATGTCTTTACTGTTGGCGATATATTCGCTAATTCCGGAACAATCCCATAGCTGTACCATATGATCGGCCATCGAATCGTCGCTGTAGAGTAATTCGTTGACCTCGATCAGTGTTTTACCCGTGATTTTGCCTGAAAGACGTATTTCAACCAACAAACCGTCATCATGGGCGCGGATATCAACAGCCATGTTCTTCTCCGATATGACGTTATAACATGATTTCCCGTCAGAAAGTATAGGTCATTTTACCGTTATTATCAATAAAAACATGTTGCTTCTGAGAAAATAAAATAGCGCGGCAATTCCGTTGGATTACCGCGCTTTTTCAATGCCGGAATGAGTTACAGGAGTTCTGCCCTGTTGTCATAAAGTTTTTCGATGACCCGTAAGAGATCCCCGGCGGTTGACGGTTCTGCGAGAAGGAGGTGCTGCGGAACAAGGAACACCTCTTTCACGGCCTTTTCGACCACCGGCTGATGCATGGCGGCGTAATCGGGGTAATTCCCCGGCGGCAGGTTCTCTTTTTTCAGGAATGCCGGCATCCGGTACATGGGGAAGACATAGCCCGACATGAGTGTAATGCCCTCTGCCTCCATCGCGCCGAGGAATTTTTCACGGCTGACACCGCCCCATTGTTCGGAGATGAAACGGAGGCACATGCCGTGATGGGTCCGTTCGTTCGAATAGTCGGGATCAGGGCCGAGCGTCTCGATACCGGGGATATTCTGGATTTTTTCGTACAGGTAGTCGTGGGTGATACGGCGTTGTGCCGCCTGTTCTTTCATACGGCCCAGCTGGACTGTCAAAAGCGCCGCCTGGAATTCGGTCAGACGGTAGTTGCCGGAGATATTTTCCATGTGGTACCACGGTTTGCCGGGCCAGCGGCCGCAATTCATGAACGACCAGCAGTCAACCTGCACCTTGTCGTCGTTGGTGAGTATCACGCCGCCCTCTGCCGAGGTCATGTTTTTCGAGAACTGGAAACTGAATGTGCCGGTGTCGCCGATACAGCCGAGCCCCTTTCCCTTGTATTTGCCGCCCCAGGCGTGTGCTGCGTCCTCGATGACCAATAGATTGTGTTTCTTCGCTATCGCCATCAGCCTGTCCATGTCCAGCGGCCTTCCGAAGAAATGCACCGGACAGATCGCTTTCGTGTTCGGCGTTATCGCGGCCTCGACCTGGTCGAGATCGAGATTGAGCGAATCCTCCTCGATATCAACGTAGACCGGGATGGCGCCCGCCTGGACAATCGCGGAAGAGGTTGCGATGAATGTCCAGGGTGTCGTGATCACCTCGTCGCCGTAACCGAGCCCGAGGGCTTTCATTGCGATGTAGAGCGCCGCGGTACCGTTGACACAGGAAATCGCGTGTTTCGCTCCCTGGAATTCGGCATAGAGTTTCTCGAACTCCCTGACCTTGTCGCCATACCACCATTTGCCCGATTTCAGAACATCCATGAGCGCCGTTTCCTCGGCCTCATTGTGCACCGGCCAGGTGAAAAGCGGTTCTTTTCTCAGCGCTTCGCCGCCGTTTATCGCCAGTTTTCCCATGTCATTTCCTTTCCTTATGCATGAGCGTTACAGTACAGACTATATCAATTTTTTTCGGTACAAAGACCGGTTATGATTTTTCAGAAGCTAAAAAACAATATTTTTAGCCACTTCTTCCCTTGCCGGAAAAAGCAGCTCAAAAAGAGCCGTGTCGATGGACGTGTTATGGTATGCTTGTCTCGTACAGCCTGACCGGACAAGGATGCTGCATTACCGGGGCCGGTCGTCACCACAAAATTTACCAAAACATGTGTGACGGGCAGCTTTCTCCCGGATATGGAAATTCAAATGGCACGTTTTATAAAAACACAAAATACGTAATCAGGAAAATAATACCTAAGCTGACAGGCCAGAATAAGAGCCTTGCGAATAAATTGTCCTTGTACGCGATAATTTTGTTTTTACTGAAAAGCGAAACAAGGATGGAATTGACCGAGACGAAAAGAATGGCCGCATATGTGATAAAATAGAAATATTCCATGTAAACGATGCCGCTTGTTGCGAGTTCGGTCCTGATATTGACATGATTGTAAATAACGACAAAGAACAGCGCGGAACATGCACTGACAACAGCCAGTGAATTGAAACCTATCTTTCCGGCAATGTCCTCCCTGCGCCCGAGCGCGACCGTTGCAAACAGCATCAGCATGACAACGACAATTGGAACGAGATCTGTAATGAACGGATTTATGAAGTGCCTGTTGATCTGAATGTTGTAGTACAGCTCCGGGAAATTTTCCTGGCCCTTGTAGTCCCTGATGCCAAAATTGGTACTGTAGTCATTTTTAACATAAGAAAAATAGGTCTTGATGATCTTCCATCCCGGAAGCACAAAGTCTTTTTCCAGGCCGGGCAGAAAATAGGGATTGATATAATCGTAGGATTTCAGGTCCGGTGTCAGGATAATGTTTTTATCAAACTCCCTGTGCCACATTCTCAGCCATAACTGCTCGCGGTCAAATGGGTATTTCGAATAATCGAAACGTTCCCGGATGGAAGCGTTGAAATGCCAGCCTATCACAGTTTCATCGCCGTATTTTTTCTCATATTCTTTTTCGAGTTCAATATCTTCAGCTTCCGGGAAAAGCACCCCCGGCGTGATAGTGGCAAGCTGCTCGTCCGTGTAGGTCTGCCAGATGTATCCGGTAATCGTGAAATTAATCGCGCTTTTTAACTCAACAGACTGGACGAATACACCTGTCGGAATTGTAACGGGCCGTTCAGTGACATTATTGTTGGAGTTCTTTATATAGTCGTTAATCTGTATCTCATACGTTGATTCGCCAGCGAGCAGGTGTTCTTCATTGTTGGCGTTCAATGGCAGATGCTGGTTGTATGTCCAAATAAAGATGATTGCGGTAACAAGGAACAGGGAACTCAGTGTCGACAAGGTCCATTCTCTGTTCCGCAGCACTCTGTATGCCAAGAGGTGTAAAAAACAGACGAATGATAAAAGGCTCATGAATACTAACAGTTTGTCACGACGGGTTACTTTCTCTATTTCCTCTTTGATAACAACGCCAAGAAGTGACCAGCCGATATTCTCGAACGGCTCGTAAAACACCACAACATCGAGATAATTGATAACGCTGAAATAATCCTTACTGCCGCTTTCGCCTTTAACCGCATGTTCCGACAATTCCCGAAGATCTTCACTCCCATACTCGTCAGCTACCTCGAAAATATTCTTGAGGTTATACATGATCTCAGTATTCGGGTGATAAAACATTTTTCCGCTTTGAGACAGCAAAACGCCGTATCCGCCGCTTTCCAGCGACAACGATTTCATTTTTTCACGAAGTGCGTCCAGGGAGTAGGTGACAAATATTACGCCATCCGGGCTTGTGTTCCTGTCAGTGTCCGGCAGGTAAAAAGGAACTGTGTACAGCGTGACAAGGGCGGCACTGTTACGGCCATAGAATGGTTCATGCCACATTGCATCATGGCTGATAGCATTATTATACCATTCACAATCAGGCAGCGTATAATCATACTGTTCTTCAACATAAGAATATTCATGTGTACCGTTGACTTTTTTGTAATATGGGCAGAAAAGCTTTGTGTCCGCGCTGTATCGGTATGGGGCGAAGGCGATTCCAATGCCGAAAACTTCCGGATCTTTATCAATCTCTTTTTTCAGGCGCGCGATAAGCGATTCTTTGGTCTCGGAACCGGACTCTATATCTTCAACAATGTTCTCGCCGATTGTAACAAGCTTATGAAGGAATAAATCGATTTCATCTCGTTCGGACAGTACTTTTTGCCGCTGTTTTTCCCGTAACTCATTAGATTCAATTTTATTAATGATGTAATATCCGGAAAGAGAGACGACGAATACTGCGAAGAACAGATACATCGACAATGATATGATCTTCTTGGCCATACATTCACCTGCAATGAAGTTATGTCAACCGGCATTTCCCATATCAAATCCGAGAAATGTTTCATAATTAACGCTAATCCGATACCGTCCGATAAAACAAAGAGATTTGTGCAAAATAACGGTTTTTTTCAGGTTGTCTCTCAACTGATACTATTTGACAATTAACAGGGACCTGATGCTGAAATCAAGGGTTAATAATGGGATTGGACAGTCCTGATGCGATACCGTCACCGGCCCTCCCGGTCGCCATGGAAGACAATCTTCGGCAATCCCTGTGAATTTTATTGTATATATATAATCTTATCGTTATACTTCAAGCAAACTTTTTGCATCCTAAGAAATTCTTGAATCAGGCAGCTGTTTCTGCATGACAATCCCATACTTTATCTCACCGGAGGTTCCGTCATGGCATCGTTCCGTAACTCCGTATTTCTCGTACTGCTGTCCCTGGCGCTGTTCGGCGCGGTATCAGCGGCAGATCAGGGAGAATCACCCCTGAACTACCACCAGTCTTTCGATACTTTCGATTTCCTCGAGGAGGATTTTGTCGCCCGTTCCGGCCTCAAGACCAAAGAGGACCGCGGCATGACACTGGAGACAGGCCATTTCGGCAAGGGCCTCAAAATGAATCTCACACCGGACATCCACGAGACCTACGACTACAGTGGTCAGTACCTCGACGAGATCACCGCCTGCATGTTCCGCACCGGCGCGAAACGTCACGTGTGGACCAGCGACAACGAGCCGTTCATATGGGGTGCGGGCAAGGTCAATCCCAACAGCGGCGCGGTTGCCATGTGGGTCAAGGGCCCGCTGGTCGAGGGCGAGCTTTTCAACCAGTCCGCCATGGTCTGGGGCCGATGGGAACGGCACCTTCTCAAGATCACCGTGGACAGTAACGGCCATCCATGCGCCTCCCTTGTTGATGCCCGCTATCATAAGCACGAGATCGTCTCGAACACCCGCTGGAACGCGCAGGACTGGAACCATGTGGTGCTGAACTGGGACAAGGCCCGGGGGCTGGAGCTGTTCATCAACGGCGAATCGGTGGCCTCCTCATGGGAAAAGGACGCCTGGTGGGACACCATGCTGCCCGGCCTTCTGCATTTCCCCATGCCGCATGTTGTCTATGACGAGTTCTACGCTTTCTCGCGGCCGCTTTCAGATGCCGAAATCTACACGCTGATGGCGGAGAACAAGGCTCCCGATTCCGGTGATGCGCCCGAAAGGACGCCAGCCGACCGCGACCGCCTGGCCAGGGCCTACGGCATCGATTCACAGTGCAGTTTCCCCGAGATCAGGCCGCTTCCCGAGGAGATCGTGCTCTCATATAAAGAGGTCACCCCGTCCTTTGTCGGTGATTACAAGATTCCCTGCTTTTTTGCCCGCGACGGTAAATACGAGCTGGCATGGCCTCATCCGCTGGCAGTGTTCACGCCCATTCCCGGCGATGCCTCACACCAGGCCGAAAAGCTCGATATCGAGGTGGCTGACGGCGCAGTATTCAACTATGTCAGCATGGAGGGCAACCTTTCGGGGATAAAAGAGGCTATGTTCAATCCCGAGAAAAATGCCGCCGAGCTGTTCGAGGGCGAGCGCTTTTTCGGCATTCCCGACGATCAGCGTTTCTATTTTGGAAAATCTGTGCCGCGCAGGAACTATCCTCGTTTTTCGCTGCCATTTGTCAAGGGCTACGGGGCACCGCCTGATTTCCACGGCGATCTTCACCTGCCGCTCACCGGCGAGACCCGTGTCCACGAGGTCGGTGTATTCGATGTCACCGTGATGGAGGACAGCATCGATTACGGCGATATGACCTATTACATCCAGAGCGGTGGAGAGCTCCAGTACCGTTACGATTTCGGCATGAAAACATTCTATGCAAAAAACGAACAGCGTCTTTTCAGGGCCTACGAGGCGGACTCTGCGGCGGACGAGGGCTGGTTTGATACCGGCTATCTCCAGCGACTGAGTATTGTCACCGCGCCCATGACCGGCCAGGAGTGTATCGGCGCTGTTCTGCTCGATCTCACGGTCAGGACGGAAGAGCGCGAGGATGTCCTCCTTGTCAGGCTCAGGGATCCCGGTTCGCCTCACTGCATCTGGACCCATGCCGAGCTGAAACTCAATGGTTTCGATGGCGACAAGGGCGGCAGGCTCAGACTTCTGCTCGATTCCCCGGCCATGGTTTTGCCCGAGCATGACGCTGTCTGGATCGAGATCGCCAGCCTCAACAATGCCGCGATCAAGATTGGTGGAGAGGGCGCCGGAAAGATCGTGCTCAAGACTGCCAACTATTTCGATTCGATCGGCGAGTACGAGATGAAAGGGCTCATGCCGGTTATCGCCGAGTGCACCAAGGCCCACTACCAGCCCTGGCTTTTCGAGGGTATCTGGCCGGATATCATGACCCCCCATACATTCGGCGGCCATTTCGATTCCATCATGCCCGCCCTTGCGGTCAGCCGTGTTCTGCCGCAGTCAACAATCGCCCGCCAGTATATCGCGCTGGGTAAGCTGCCCGAGGGCCATGTGAGAGAGCTCAGGAACAGCAAGCTCATCGATATGGACAAGGGCGAGTTCGATCTGGATACTATCCCGAAAGATGTTCCCGCCTG
Source organism: Candidatus Latescibacterota bacterium (assembly GCA_963668435.2). Lineage (GTDB taxonomy): Bacteria > Latescibacterota > Latescibacteria > Latescibacterales > Latescibacteraceae. Next base: position 188,578 of record CAXXSC010000006.1, on the reverse strand, counting down.
GGCCTGGATGCAGCACCATATCCAGAATTTCCGCTACAATATTGTCGAGTGGATGGTCGAGAACCAGAATCCCGACGGTCAGTTCGGCGAGGGTTGGAATGACGATGTGTTTATGATCAGCGGCAAATACGATGTGCCGTTGGACGATTGCGATGCCGCCCGCGACATGTATTTGAAATTCTTCGAGTCCAGCGACAAGACCGGGTTTCTCAAGGACGGCTGGATTCATATTGCGCCGCTCGACACGCTCCATGCCATGGATTTTCACAGCGAACGTTTCCAGTCAGTGCTCTATAAGCTCGGCGATCCCTATATCATCCGTCGCTCGCTCAAGACAGCCTGGCATTACGGCAAGCCCGAGCAGACACCTCAGTACTATGCCAACGGCCTTCCGTTCCGCTTCGAGCATAACATCCTCCAGTGGTACTGGGGCCTGAACGAGCGCAGATTCTACGAGAGCCCCGGCGAGGAACAGATACTCGAGAGCCTTCGGAAAATGATGGTGGAGTGTGACGATGTCCATTTTCACCGTTTCACCGATGCCTGGAACACCATGCGCAGGATCAACGGCGAGACACTTCTTACCGGTATGATAGTCGGCGGCTGGCGGCGCGGCACCAGGAGTCCCAATATTGACGACCGTTCGGTGACTCTCGCCTGGACCGAGGGCGGCGGCGAGGAGCTCTCACGCTGGGTAACGCAGGCCGACAGTGTCTCCCTCACCTGCCGAATGTACTCTTTCGATCCGCATCCCAGGACCGTTTCCGCACGGCTTTACCGTATCGATCCCGGAACATTCACCATCAGGCTCTGCGAGGACAACAACGGCAGTCCCGGCTCGGTGCTGTTCGAGCGTAGTGAAAAGCTCATGCGTTATGATACGATCAGTTTTGTGGCGCCCTCCGAAAAACCGGTCATGCTGACAGTCACCAGGACGAAAAAATCCCGTCTGCCCGCGACATTGCCCGATCTGGCTGTTGCGGACTATGACTGTGAGCGCAACGGCGGAACACTATCGGTGCTGGTGTCAAATGTCGGCGGCGCGAAATCGAAAAAGGCCGAAATCGCGGTCTATGATTTCACCGGAAAGCGGGTCGCACGGAAAACAGTGCCTGCGCTCAAAGCCCCGACAGATTTCGTGGAGAAATCGGTACGTATCGAATTCAGCGGACTTCCCGCAGAGGGGGCACTTCGTGTCAGTGTCGACGAGAAAGGCAAGCTGGACGAGCTCTTTCGGGGCAATAACACCTGTATGGTGGAGTGAATGGAACACGGATAACACGGATTTAGCGGATATTCACGGATTAAAAAAGATGAGTTAACAGCGCTAAGACAAATAGTGAAGATTGTCTGAACCACTGATGGCGATGATTAAATGATAAAAAGAAACATGTGGGAGTTTCCCCCTCTCTTCCAAAGAGAGGGGGGCAGAGAGTGATTTCATCCCGCTGATCTCACAAGCCAGCGTTCGGCGGCGAAACGCCGAACAGCGAGTCATTCTGCACATCTCTATTAGAAATATACAGTGCCCTCGGCGTCTTGCGGAGGGGTTTCAGGGGAACCGGGAAGTGCCGGTTTCCCTGATGATAAACACTGGCCGGTCGCAAGACCGGACTGTTTCAGTAAACAGGTTCCATCCGCCTGTAAGAAGCCAGTTCCGCAGTTGTTTTTATGATTTCGCTTTTCTACGTTTTCAGCCTGCCCTATATTTCGAATATGATGTGACAATAATCCGTTTTGCCAGTTTCAGAAGTAGTGTATAACATCCGGGTGCTTATGGAAAATCCCCACGACATTATCCTCGACTCCATCAGCGAGGGCGTTTTCACGGTCGACAGTGAATGGCATATCACCTCTTTCAACCGTGCCGCGGAGAACATCACCGGTATCACGCGTGAGGATGCTGTCGGAAAACTCTGCAGCTATGTTTTTCGCGCCTCGATCTGTGAGAGCGGCTGCGCCCTCCGCCGTACCATGGAAAGCGGCGAGCCAATCGACAGCATGCCGATCTATATTGTGCGGGCGGACGGTGTCAAGGTGCCGGTGAGCATATCCACGGCGCTTCTTCGTGACAGCGGGGGTACTGTTGTCGGCGGCGTGGAGACATTCCGCGACCTCAGTGTCGAGGAGGATTTGAAGCGCGAGCTGTCGAAACAGTACCGCTTTTCCGATATCATAAGCAGGAATCACCGTATGCGCGAGATTTTCTCGCTGATCCCGACCATTGCAGACAGCGGCGCCACTGTCCTTGTCGAGGGTGAGAGCGGCACAGGCAAGGAACTGGTCTGCCGGGCGATCCATGACATGAGCCCCCGTAAAGACGGCCCTTTTGTGGCGGTCAACTGCGGCGCTCTGCCGGACAGCCTTCTGGAGAGCGAGCTTTTCGGCTACAAGGCGGGCGCTTTCACCGACGCGAGAACCGACAGGCGCGGACGGTTTTCGATTGCGGAGGGCGGCACGATCCTGCTGGATGAGATCGGCGATATATCCCCGGCCCTTCAGACTCGTCTTCTGCGCCTTCTGCAGGAAAAGACCTACGAACCGCTCGGTTCCGATAAGACTGTGCGGGCTGATGTCCGCGTTCTTGCCGCAACCAACAGGAATCTTAGAAAGCTTGTGGACAAGGGCGAATTCCGCGAGGACCTTTTCTACCGCATCAATGTCATGCGTATCGAACTGCCGCCCCTGAGGGAACGCAAAGAGGACATCCCGCTTCTGGCGGAGCATTTCCTCGGCCATTACAACAGGCTGACCGGGAAAGAGATTCGCGAGATTTCCGGTTCGGCGATGGCGGCGCTGATGAGCCATGATTTCCCCGGCAATGTGCGCGAGCTTGAAAACGCCATCGAACACGCTTTCGTCCTTGCCGCTGGCGACACAATCCTCCCGGCGCAGCTTCCCGAACATATCAGACAGCTTTCCGGCGGCAGCGGGCCTTCAGCGGTGGGCGGAAAGCTCGAGGATATCGAGACGGCGGCGCTCCGTCAGGCCCTTGAGCGCAACGGATTCAACCGCAATGCCGCGGCGAAAGAACTCGGCATCCACAAAACCACTCTCTACCGCAAGATCAGACGTTACGGTATCGAAATTCCCGAGAGCTAAGGCTGCTCTGTAGACGCTTAATCTCTGAGAGTCTAATCCCCGAAGCTTGCTTCGCAAATGAAGCCCCCTTTCTGTCACTACGTGACATCTTGCGCTTAGCGGCTCTTCGTGTCCCCCAAAGTGGGCAAGATAAAAGAAATGCCGCATCTCCCCTTGCCCACTCTGGGGGAAAGGGGCTGGGGGTTAGGGGGCGGATATGTCCTGTCGTAGCTTGCTTCGGAGCAGTTGGCAGGTCGCATAATGCGACCGCTTGAGACGGTTGTGCTTGCATAATGCGACTTTTTGCGGCACTTGACCTTCCTTCTGAATTTAGCATAATACCCATACTATCAGTATCTTAGCGCTTGTTCCCCGTTTCTGGCACGGCTCTTGCGTTATATAAGGGCGGAGGAAATAACCATGAGAATTGCCGTACCGGTCTGGGACGGGCGTTTGTCACCGCTGCTCGACACCGCCATGATGCTCAGAGTCTATGAAACAGATAACACGCGGGTGCTGTCGACCCACGACTACACTGTCGGAAACAGCGGCAGCAGGCTCGCGGAAACGATTGGCGAACTTGCCGATGTCATCATCTGCGGCGCGCTGTCCGGCGAGCTGGAAACGAATCTCACGTCACGAGGGATCAGGGTGCATCCCTGGGCCATGGGCGGCTGCGACGAGGTCGTGGAGAGTTTCCTTACCGGCGGGATAGAAAACTGCGAGTACTCAATGCCGGGATGCCGTCGTGGCAGAGGTCGAGGAGGCGGCTGCGTAAAAGGCGGCGGGCGTGGAGGTGGCGCCGGTCGGGGCGGAGGATCAGGAAGAGGCGGCGGCGGACGGTCAGGCGGCAGAGGATGCAAATTTTAAAATAACCGGAACCAGTAACAGAAAGAAGGATACGAATGAAAATAGCAATTTCCACAACCGGCCCGAATGTAGACAGCACAGTTGATCCCCGTTTCGGCAGGGCCAAGTATTTCGTGATATATGACAGTGATAGCGGTGAGAGCACGGTTATCGATAATGCAGTCAACCTCAACGCGGTGCAGGGCGCCGGTATCCAGTCTGCAAAAAATACGGTGGATGCCGGTGTCGGCTGCGTTATCACCGGTAATGTCGGCCCCAAGGCCTATTCTGTGCTCAGCAGTGCCGGCATCAAGGTCTGTATCGGAGCCTCAGGCACTGCAAAAGATGCTGTCGAGGCGTGGAAAAACGGCACGCTCAACGAAACCGGGAAAGCCAATGTCGAAGGGCATTGGATGTAGAAAGGAAGTGATCTCCATGCCGGGATTCGATGGGCGCGGGCCCACGGGGAAAGGACCTTTGACAGGTCGCGGCCTGGGAGCATGCAGGAACAGTCTCAGGCGTTTTGCCGGAAGAAACGGCGGGAAACGGATGCTGCTCATATCCACGCTGCCGATCGCGGGTGCTGTCCTGAACGATATCAGGAAACCGGACGGTCTTGTCCGGCGCTGTGCCGGGGCAATCGGTCGGCGTTTGAAAGGAGTATCGGGTAGACGTATCAACGCGGCCTGGAAAAAGCTCGATGACGACAGCTGATTATGGAAAACAGTGGAACTATATATTAGCAGGAAAACAAAACGCAACATCGCGCGCACGACTAAATCAATATAACATAACATCTTACGCGAAAGGAGCACACAATGCCGCGCGGAGACAGAACTGGCCCCAACGGTATGGGACCGATGACAGGTAGAGCAATGGGATATTGCGCAGGTTTCAACAGCCCCGGATTCACCAATCCCGGCGGCGGCAGAGGTATGGGCATGGGAATGGGCCGTGGAGGCGGCCGCGGAATGGGATTCAGGCGCGGTTATGGCAACGCTGCCTATCCCCCTGCGACAAACATCAATGTCAACACTGCACCGGAAAACGATGCGTACGCGGCTCCCGCAGACAATTTTGCGGCTGCCAATGCTGACGCATTCGCCAGTATAAGCGGTGACATCAGGGCGCTTGCGGAATCGGTCGAAAAACTGAACAAGCGCATCGACGCGCTCGAAACACCGGAACCGTCTGAGGATAAATAAGTGTAAACGGTGGGCGGTGCCGCGATGTGCCGCCTGCCGTATTGACTGGAGTGAAATATATGAAGATTGCAGTTGCCAGCGGCAAGGGTGGGACCGGAAAGACAACAGTGGCGGTCAGTCTTGCCTGGCATCTTTCACAAGATAATTCGACAGCCTATCTCGACTGCGATGTCGAGGAGCCCAACGGCCATATTTTCCTGAATCCTGAGATCACGGAAGAAGTCGAGGCCACACTTCCGGTTCCCGATGTGAACGAGGATCTCTGCACCGGCTGCGGCATATGTTCAAACATATGCGCTTATAACGCCGTTGTCACGATTGGCGATACACCGATGGTGTTCCAGGATCTCTGTCATGCCTGCGGAGGCTGTTTCCATGCCTGCCCGGAAAATGCCATAACCGAGATCCCGCACCGTGTCGGCTTCATCGAGAAAGGCCACGCCGGAAGTATTGAATTCATCCACGGCAAACTGGACATAGGCAAGGCGTTTTCTCCCCCGATCATCCGGGAGGTGAAACGTCACGCGCCCGAGCGGGAGATGCTCATCTACGATTGCCCGCCGGGAACCTCCTGTCCGGTGATCGCGGCTATCGGCGGCAGTGACTACGTTGTCCTTGTCACCGAGGCGACACCCTTCGGCCTTCACGATCTTATGCTGACGGTTGATACGGTCAAGGAGATCGGCATCCCCATGGGTGTCGTTATCAACCGCAGCGGTCAGGGCACACCAGAAACATTGCAGTACTGCAAGCGTGTCGGCATACCGGTTATCGCCGAGATACCCTTTGACCGCACAATCGCGGAATGCTACTCCAACGGCGGTGTTATCGCTCGTGACCTTCCCCAGTTCGGAAGCAGTTTCGAGGCGGTCGCGAAAGCGGTCAGGGCTGCCGGGACAGGAAAGAAAATCTGAGTTCGTTTCATGGCCGTAACCTTCTCAGTGGAAAGCGGCCGTGACTGAAACAGTACGGGAGCTGGCGGCGTGTTCGTAAACAAGATAAAATGCCGTTTTGACAGGTCCCTTCTTAATTGAAACGAAAGTTTATATATGAAAGAACTCATAGTTATCAGCGGCAAAGGCGGAACCGGCAAGACCAGTATTCTTGCCTCGCTGGCGGCCCTTGCCGATAAAATCGTTATCGCGGACTGCGATGTCGACGCCTCCAACCTTCATCTCGTAATCGATCACACGGTTAAAGTGACCGAACCGTTCAGCGGCGGCAAACAGGCCCGTATCAAACAGGGTTACTGTATCGCCTGCGGAAAATGCGAGGAACTCTGCCGTTTCGACGCGATCTATTTCGACGGGCCCGGTAACGGCACTGTCCCGAAAACATTCCGTATCGATCCGCTTTCATGCGAGGGCTGCGGTGTCTGCGCGTGGTTCTGCGCTGAAAACGCTATCGCTTATGAGGCCGCCGATAACGGAAAACTCTTTGTTTCCGAGTCGAAGTTTGGTATGTTCGTGCATGCGAGGCTGTTTCCTGGTGAGGAAAATTCCGGTAAACTTGTCACGCTTGTCAGGAACACGGCGAAAGAGATCGGGGAAAAGGACGGCGCGGAGCTTATGCTGGTGGACGGTTCCCCCGGCATCGGCTGCCCGGTTATCGCCTCGATCACCGGTGCCGACCATGTACTGGCTGTGACCGAGCCCACACGCTCGGGCCGTCACGATCTTGAACGCATCATCGATCTCGCGGCGCATTTTTCTCTTCCGGTCATGGTGGCGGTCAACAAGTATGATATCAATGAAACGATAAGTGCGGAAATCGAGGATTTCGCCCGCTCGAAAGGCGCAGTGGTCGCCGGGCGGATTCGCTATGACAGCGCTGTCACCGAGGCCATGATACGGAATATCCCGGTGGTCGAGATCAAGGACAGCGATGCCGCCGAGGATATCCGCGCACTCTGGAACACAATAGAAAGCATTATCATATAAACTCACAGAACAGGGAGAAGCATCACATGAACCAGGCATCGCCAGAGGATTTCGCACGGGAGGAGCAGGCGGTTGCGGACCGTCTTTCACGGATCAAACGGGTCATTCTTGTCCTTTCCGGCAAGGGCGGCGTGGGTAAAAGCACGATCGCTGCGAACCTTGCAGTGGCATTGTCCCGCGAGGGTCTCGAAACCGGCCTTCTCGATATAGATTTTCACGGACCCAGCGTTCCCGGTATCCTGGGCCTTCAGGGTGAAAAAGTCCTGACTGTCAACGATGCCATGGCACCGGTCGAGTTCACACCGAATCTCAAGGTCCTTTCCATCGGTTTCATGCTCCGTGAGCAGGATGATGCGGTTATCTGGCGCGGGCCCATGAAATACGGTATCATCAAGCGTTTCCTCGGCGAGGCCGAATGGGGCGATCTGGACTGCCTGGTCATAGATTCGCCTCCCGGAACCGGCGACGAGCCCCTGAGCATCGCCCAGTTGGTCAAGGAAAAAGGCGAGGCCGTGATTGTCACCACCCCGCAGAAAGTCTCGGTGGACGATGTCAAAAAGAGCGTGTCGTTCTGCCGTTCCCTCGAACTGCCTATCACCGGTATCATCGAGAACATGAGCGGATTTGTCTGCCCCAAATGCGGCGAGACAGTGGACATTTTCTCTTCCGGTGGCGGCAAAAAACTGGCCGAGGATGCCGGGATTCCTTTCCTCGGCGGCATTCCCATCGATCCGGCGACAGTTGTTTCCGGTGACAGCGGAAAACCATTCGCCACGGGACAGTCACAGTCCCCGGTCACCGAGGCGTTCCAGAAAATCGTTGAAAGTATTGTATGATTTATAGGTTATATTCAGGCCATGTGTTTCATTCAGGCTGATACAGTTAAATAACGGAGGTTTCCGATGAAAATAGCAGTTCCCCTTGTCGACGGCTGTCTTTCGATGCATTTCGGCCACTGCGACAGTTTCGCGATTATCGATATGGATGACAACGGCAAGGTTGTAAGCCGAAAAGACGAAGTTCCGCCGCCGCATGAGCCCGGTGTTCTGCCTGTGTGGCTGGTCGAGCTCGGTGTCAAGCATGTTATAGCCGGTGGCATGGGCTCCCGTGCCCAGCAGCTTTTTGCCAGCAACGGCATCCAGGTCACTGTCGGTGCGCCCCTCAAATCACCCGAGGATCTCGCCGAATCACTTTGCGCTGGCACGCTCCAGGGCGGAGACAATGTCTGCGATCATTGATTTACCCCATAGCTTCACACAGTAGAAAAAAGGGATCGATAGTGATATCGATCCTTTTTTTGTGTAGAAACTTCAATTAACTTTCCAGCCCTCTCTTGATAAGAAAGCCGGATGGCCTGAGAACGGGCGATTTTCAGAATGCAGTCATTTTCAACTCACCAGATTTTTTCTGCCACTTTTTCCATCGCCGGAAAAAGTGGCGCAAAAAGGGCGCCCCGGTGAAAAGCGCTCTCCCGTTCTCCCGGCGAATTTTCAGGAAATGCCGAACTCGCTTCGCTCAGACATGCGGCCTTTCTATTCCGAAAATTTTTGCTCGACCGGGGCTTTCCAACGGGGTTCCCGGCCCGCAGACCCTGCTGGGTTTTTGTCTCTCCGCTGACCCGCACAGCGCAGGACAAGGTCGCGAAGCATCCTTGTCCGACTAATCTGCACTTTCCCATCAGAAATAAAAAGTGGCTCTGCCACCTTCCGGAGGGGTTTCAGGGGAACCGGGAAGTGCCGGTTCCCCTGATGACAAGTGCTGGCCGGTCGCAAGACCGGGCAGAATCTGTTATCATTCTTTTATCTTTTCCGTTCAGCGTTTCGGCACAAAACGGGCCGCGAAACCGCCGCCGGGAGCCATCTTGACAGTCAAGGTCATGCCTTTTTTTACCGGCATGGTCGTGATATCGACACTTTCTGCGTTCGCATCGGCATCGCCGCCGTCCGCATAGATTTCCGCGATATAATCGCCTTCAGTCAGGAAATCGAGATCAATATCTAACTCGCGAGAGTCCCAGTTGGTGATACTGCCGAGATACCACTCGTCGCCATTTTTGCGGGCCATGGTGATATAATCGCCGACCTCGCCGTTCAGCACTTTAGTCTCGTCCCAGGTCGCGGGCACCACGCGCAGGAACTCGATACCGTCCGCGCCGCGGTAGTTGCTTGGATGGTCAACCAGCATCTGAAGCGGGCTTTCGAAAATGACATAGAGGCCGAGCTGATGGCAGCGTGTTCCCTGTGTCATGGGGCCGAGGTTCTGATATTTGAACTGCCCTTTGGCTGTGTTGGAGAATCCGCCCGGTGTGTAGTCAATCGGCCCGGCGAGCATACGGGTGAACGGAATGGTGCAGTCGTGGGCCGGTGTTGTGCGTTCGCTCCACTTGCAGTATTCGAGGCCCATTACGCCCTCGCGGGTGATCAGGTTCGGATAGGTCCGCCTGATGCCGGTGGGTTTGTAGGCGCCGTGGAAATCGAGCATGAGATGGTTCTCGGCGGTTTTTTGCGCCACGCGGTGATAGTAGTTGACCATTTCCTGATCGTCACGATTCATGTAATCGACCTTGATACCCTTGACGCCCCATTTTTCATAGAGCGGGAATGCCTCGTCCATTTGGCGGTCGACACATTTCCAGTTGAGCCAGAGCAGGATGTCCACGTTGCGTTCGTTTGCATAGGCCACGAGGCCGGGGATGTCGATTTCCGGTATCGAGGTGGTGATATCAGCATCGCCGTCGGTATGGCTGCCGTACCAGCCGGCATCGATGAGCATGTACTCGAGACCGTAATCCCCCGCGAAATCTATATAGTGTTTCATCGTACGGTTATCCATGCCGCCCTTGAAATTCTTGCCCTCGACAACCGGGCCGCTCCACCAGTCCCAGGCGGTCTTGCCGGGCTTGATCCATGATGTGTCGAATGTACAGGGCTCGTTGAGGTTGAGCACGACATCAGATTCGATCAGCCGTCCCGGGTTGTCCGCGATCATGAGGACTCGCCAGGGTGTGTGAATGCCCTTTCCGCCCTTGACACAGACACCAATTCCGTCGGGCAGCGGCGAGAGGTCGGCTGAGAGCAGGTTGCTGTCCGTGCTGTCGCCCCTGAGGTACATGCCGGCGTAATCGGTGAGGTTTGCCTCGGTGACACCCACCCATGCGGTATCGGAGACCTTGACCAGGACAGGAAGCGTGGTAAGCGTTTCAGGTGTGATGTTCGAGAGTGTCGACTCGGTGTAATCGGTCTCATAGCTGGAGTTGTAGTCGTCGAAATGAAGGCCCCAGTAATTGTAGTCACCGGTGAAACGGAAACCGGTCAGCTCTTTTGCAAGCTCTAGGTTCGATTCTCCGTCGAGGGCTTTCAAGGCATAGCGGAAAGCAACAGCGTCGTCGTATACTCTGAGATGGAGGGAGAATTCACGGCCGTCCGAGCTTTTCAGGACAAGAATTTTAGTATTGTAATGATCGCGGACCTCCGCCGATTTTCCGCAGACTGTCTGCCAGCTGTTGTCGACCTCTGTTATCTCTGTATAATCCAGGGAGAGGCCGCTGCCGATCGTGCCTCCGTCGGCAAGCACGAAACCGAGGGGGGAATCGCTGACAATCTTTTCGCCGTTGAAAGTTACCGAATAGACAAGCGAGGCGCCGTCGGAGCCGCCTTTCGTGCTGACTGAGACATTGATCGCGCCGTCTGGCGAGCTGATATCTCCGCCGCCACCGCTGCAAGAGGCGCTGAAAACGGCAATGACGAGCAGGGACAGGACTGTGTAAAACAATCTGCTGTGGAACATGGTGAAAACTCCTCTTATGTGGTTACCGTTATGGTTTTTTATTAGGAGAATGTCAGTTGAGAGAATAATAATAAAGTAGTGGCGCGCGTATGGCGACACAACTGTTCTTTTTGTGAAAGACAGTGTTTTTCTATGCCTTTTTCCATGTTTTCTTTGACAAGACTGCGATTTTCACTACATATTGAAAAGCAGACAGTAAAAACAGTCAGACAGGGGATGGTTTTTCGGTACGCCCACGCTTTTCCGATCAGGATATTGGCACGGAAAATTGGCGGATCACTGCCGTTCTCATTCATGAACCTGCAAATATGTCCAATTCGGGGAGCTGACCATGAAACGACGTCATTTCATAAAGACCGCCGGTACCGCCGCTGTCGCCTGCGGCATGGGATCGACACCACTCTTCTCACAGACCGCCGCGCACCGCGACATGACCTACGAGCCGAACCAGGAACTGAAAAGCACCGGCCTTCAGATCAGGGATGTCCAGAAAATCCTCAGGAAAGGCGAGAAAGGCAATCTCAGGCCGGTCCTCCGCGAGGAGATCCTCGACAATCCCGACGCGGTCTTTATCATCTACGGCAACATCGATGTCAAAAAGGACAACGAGGGGCGCTGGGAGCAGTGCCCGGATCAGATGGAACGTTTCGGACGGCGCGCCGCGGAACTTGTATTCAGGAAAGGCGGCGAGAAGAAAGGCCAGACGTTTATCAAGCCTAATATTGTCGGCCTGCCGAAATCGGTGAAAGACTCCTCCGGCGGCAATGTCCACCCCTATTTCATCGTGGGTATGACCGACGTTCTCCGCGATATGGGCAGTACGAACAATGCTATCGGCGCACGGGGAGCGCTCCGTCATCCGGAGGTTGTGTCCAGTGGGTTCCAGCAACTTCTCGATCAGCACAAACTGCCGCTTTTGGAGGCCCATGTCCAGTATTTCGAGGACTACAAGCGCGGCGAGATCATGTGGCACAAGAATCCCGAAGGCGTCATTGCCCGGAAATTCCCGACGTACCGTCCCGTTTTCGAGAAAGACAGCACCTTTGTCAATATCGCCCACGCCCACACCCATTCGGTCGGCCACACGACCCTGAGCATCAAGAATCTCATGGGGATCATGCCGCGCGGCTACGGCCATATCTGCGACGCCTGGTGTACGCTGGATATCTGGCGGGCGAAATACATGAAACATTTCAACGAGGATTTCCGTCCGGACCTGGAAAAAATCTTTGTCCGCCATATTAACGAGGGCTACAAGCACTGGGACCACGGCGGCTATTACAAGGAATATGTCGCCGCGGGCGGCTACGACAATTTCCTCGCTGCCCGGAAACGCTACGACACGGCGAAAGGCGAGGCCCGCAAAGAGGCCCTGCAGGATATCTACAACGCGGCCAGCTCATGGCTCTACGGCTCCGAGATGTGGGCACAGCGTATGATGGACTGCGTACAGGCGCTTCCCGAACCCTATGTCAGCATGGTCGAGGGCACATTCGCGCGCGGTGCGGGCGGCACTGTCCATGCAGATTTCCTCACGGTCGGCAAGTCGGTCGCCCGTGTGGATGCGGTCACCTCATGGCTCATGGGTCACGATCCGCGTGAAATGCCCTATCTGCGCATTGCAAAGGAGCGCGGTGTCGGTGAGAACGATATCGAGCGCATACCGGTCTACCTTCTTGCGGAGAACGGCGTGAAAAAGGTCGATTTCCGCGATCTCAGGCGCGAAAAACTCGGCATCAATATCTATCGCCGTAACGACCTTGGGCCGCAGTTCTTTTAAGGAAAACAGCCACAGAGAACACAGAGGGCACAGAGAGAAAATGACGGGGAAACAGTGGCGTCCGGTTAACTTGAGCCAGATGGGAAACCCCGAGTTGAGCGTAATAATCCAATGATTGCGGCGTAAATCACGCAATGGACGGCGATACTTGCAAAATGACCCGGAACAGTCCTTCGGACTGCCCCGATGACTGTCACCGGGGAACCATCCATTTATTGTTCCGGATCGGCGGACCCTTTTAATTTCTGAAGGAATTGTTCAGTTTCAATCGCTGTTGTCGCTTCGAGGACAACGCCGGATTGCGGGATCAGCATCGGCGGGCCCTGATTTATCCGGCCTCTATGACGCCGGGTAGTGAGACGTAAATATTCAATGACGTTGTATGTTACTTCACAGTGAATGGAAGAACTATAATCATCTATGCATAGTTATATAATGTTGGGATGTGATGTGAAAACTTGCCTCTTTTGCAGCACCGCTGGCCCATACGAAAAGCATGAACACATTATTCCTGAGGCATTGGGGAATGACGATTTGATATTGCGGGGGGAAGTCTGTGATAAATGTAATCAGTACTTTGGTTCAAAAATTGAGAGTTTTGTTCTTGCAAAAACTCCTTTTGCATTTTGGCGGACGTTCCTTGGTATAAGGACGAAAAAGGGAAAGCTTCCACATGTGGACCTCAGTCAACCTAATGTGCAGAAAGGTCGGTTACCAGCAATACATCCAATTCATGATAACGGTGTGGGGTTCACATGTCATGAGGACTTATCGGTTTCAATCGACATCAAGGACAATGAGATTATCAGGGAGTATATTAGAGAGCAAAAAAAACGATTTCATTTTGTATTAACACCCCTTGTTTTGTCGATGATGGGGCGTTTTTTGTGCAAAGTTGGTGTTGAGCTAATGTGTCTTGCCGATCCAAAATGGGCGCGGTCGGATTTTGTTAAGCATGCTCGGGCTTACGCTCGGTATGGTAGTGGAGACTGGTTATGGCCTATTTTTTACGGAACATCAGGCTCAATTACTGATCACAAGAAATACACAATTGATACGGAAGGTCCTCTGCAGACAGTTATATGCTACAAGTATCGTCTACAGAGTATAGGTACAGACTACATACTTCTAATTCTTTCTGTTGGTACTGATACGTGGGTAGTATGCCTGAACGATCCCTATCCAACACCAGTGATACGTAATGCTGTTCCAGATACTCAACTTGAGTTGATATGGTATGCACCGGATGAATTTTGATTAAAATATTATCATCTATCAAAAGGGGAGAGAGATGATCAGACAAAAAAGTGTTATAGTCATTATTATCATAATGATTTTGTCTAAGACCGCCTCCGCCGCGCCCGGACGTTTCGAGATGTCCCTGTCCGGCGACTGCTGGCGTCTCTGGCTGGACCGTGAGGCTGAATACTGGGATGACGAGCTCTTCCTGCCGCCGGTCGATCTTGCGAATATCCCCTCAAATCCGCCTACCTGCGGCTGGGACAGGCTGGATAATGCCGCCGCGAAAACGGTCAGTGTTCCCGGCACTGTCGAGGAGCATTACTGGGGTGCGAACGGCAATCCGGTCGGGATCGCGGGCGATCCACGCGGCGTATCGTGGTGGAGCAGGACATTCACCCTCGAAAGCGAGTTTGAGGGCAAACGGATTGTCCTCGCATTCGACTGTGTCAATCTCCGCGCCGAGGTCTATGTGAACCGTAAACTCGCTGGTTACGATGTGGTCGCGAACACGCCGTTTGAATGCGACATCACTGACGCTGTTTTGTTTGGAACAGAGAACAGGCTCGACATCCGTATCACCGATCCTGTCGGCAATTTCAGCTGGCCAGCCCACGTGACATTCCCCTGGGGGAATTATAATATTCCCGCGGTGCGCGGATTCGGCGGGATCACCGGCGATATCACACTTCGGGCGCTCGATAATGTCAGTGTTGCCGATATATATGTTGAAAACAGCCCGAAAATCACCGAAGCCGCAATTCATGTCGCTCTCGTAAATATGACTGAAGCGATAATATCAGGTGAATTATCGGTGGTGATTCGTGATTACCGCGACAGTGACGTTGTCCTGTGGGAAAAGACACTCAAAGCCGATGTCCCCGCCGGTGAGAAGACGTTCACGGTCGAGGTCAAGGCTCCAAAGGCGAAAGTCTGGGATATCCTTAAGCCTAATCTCTACAGCGCCGAGGTGACTTTTCATGCCGCTAATATCAGTGACAGCATGAGCCGCCGGTTCGGGTTCCGCTGGTTCGATATCGGCGAGAAAGATGGCGACAAACGTCTCTATCTCAATGGACGGCGGGTGTTCATTCGCGGCTGCAAGAACCGCACGTTCTGGCCCTCAAACGGCATCTATGCGTCGCCGGAAATGGCGAAAAAGGACGTGCAGCTTGTGATCGACATGGGCTATAACGCGATCAAGGTCACCAACGCCATCGCACCGCCGAACCATGTGCGTTTCTGCGACGAGCTCGGCGTGCTCTACACCGGGCGTTCCTCGGGATACCGGATTAACGGGCCGGGAGGCGCGCCGATACAGGACGAGTTCGCACGGGCAAGCCGTCGCGAGAATCTCAGGCGCTTTATCATGCGCGACCGTTCCAGTCCGGCACTCTTTTTCTGGAGCCTCAAGGGCGAGGACGGCAACGCGCCCGACGAGGACGATTACGCCAATATGGCGATGCTTCGCGAGCTGGACAAAACCCGCATTTTCGTCTACAACGGCGGCCGTGACCGGACGAAAAAAGAGCCGTGGATCAACGATCCCGATTCGCCGGCGAAAAGTTTCTACAAACCGCTCGACGACACGATCCATACCCACGGCTGGTGGGACATGCACCACTGGGGCCATGCCGGTTACCGCGATATTTATTACCGCAATCCTAAGAATTTCCTCCGGCTCAATATCGTTGATGGCGATTCGACACGTCATGTGCTGCCGGACGAGGTGCTCTATTATGGTGAGGAGGGCTCGTTCGGGAATATGGTCCAGCTCGACCGGATCCGGCAGGAGATCGTGAAACGCGATGAGCCCAACGGCTGGCGTGAACGGGAGCTTCTCGACTGGTACGGCAATTACGAGCGTTTTCTCGACGAGGCTGATTTCCGTTCAGCTTTCCCGACTGTCGATCACCTGACACAGGCGCTCGGCGAGAACCTTTTCTATTTTCACGCCCGTGTGCTCGAGAACTGCCGCGTCTCGAACATCATCGACGCCTACATCATCAACGGTGCCGCCAGCGCCGCGACCCATACCGACATGTTCGATATCTACCGCAATCCGGTCAGCGACACATCGATCCTCCGCTACTACAGCCAGCCGCTCTATATCGCGGTGAAACTCCGCGACAAGGTCATGCCCGCGGGAACAGCGCCGGTCGCGGACATTTTCATTGTCAACGAGGAGAATCTCAAAAGCCGCCAGACCCTTTGCCTCGATTTCATCTCGCCCTCCGGAGAAACAGTATTCAGCGAACGTCACAAGGTCAGCATCTTCGGCGGCGAGGAATACGGCCAGCTGCTTCTCGAGGGTGTCCGCCTTCCTGTGGTGACCGAACACGGCTATTACACGCTGAAAGCCTGTATCGAGGGCAAGGGCGGCCCGATCTGCAGCGGTTACGATGATCTCTTTTCGGTCGACTACCGTTCCGGCGGCCCGCTTTCCGGCAGGGGCGCGGTGATCGATGACAGCGGTAAGATCAATGCCCTTCTGTCCGAGGCGCGCGGTGTAACCCTTCCGGATTTCGTGGAGGACCGAAGTCGCTACGATTATATCCTTGTCGGCGAACACGATTTCGAGAAAATGGGTCGGGCCCGCTACCGCGCAATCATGGAGCAGGTCTATAACGGCGCCGCGCTCGTGGTGATTGACAATGTCGAGGCCTGGGCCGAGCAGTGGGACGATGTCTACTGGTATCAGGCGATCCAGTACCGCGGAAGCCGCCGTCTCAACAACCGCGGCCGCCTTTTCGTGGGGAAAAGCCCCCTTCTGGACGGTCTTCCGAATGCCGAGGCTATGGGTTGGGAATACCAGATATTCTACGGCGGTCAGGTCCGTGGGCTCGATATCGGGCGTCTGGGTAACGAGACAGTTGTCGGCCTTGCCGCGGAACATCGGGGTGAGATCCTCACTTCTGTCACCCGCATTCCTTTCGGCAACGGTGTCATCATAGCGAGCACGCTCGACATGCTTCGCCATCTCGATTCCGATGAGCCGCAATCAGCCGCCGCGAAGAAACTCTTCCTTAATTTCGTGGAAAAAGCCTCGACAGGCCGGGCATACTGATTTCGCGGAAACCGCCGGACCTTTCTGACTGACTTACTAAATCTGCCGGTCTTTCAGACCGCCAGTTGGCAGTCGTTGGGGGAAAACGTCACTTCACGTTCTCCCCCAAACCCCTTTCGGGAAGGTGCCGAGGGCACTTTTTTGTATCCGTCATCTGTCGATGCCAGATGGGGCTGTGCAGATTGGGACGCTGTTACAGCTGCGACGGCAACGCTGGGGGCGGGATCAGCATCGGCGGATGCTTTTTTGGTCTGATGGGAATTTGCAGATTGAACCGCTGTTCAGCCCTGTAAGGCTGAACGCTGGGGCGGGATCATCGGGATGAACTCACCCCCTGACCCCCTCTCTTTCAAAGAGAGGGGGCGCTCGTATGCCCCATTTTTATCAATGGCTTATAAGCGCGAGGTGGGTTCGGTCTTTTTCATCATAGCCCATCATTCAATCATCGCCATCAGTGGTTCAGACAGTCTTATATTTTTGATTCTGGTTGCTGAATTGTCGTTTATTAATCCGGAACTCGGTTTTATAGCCTTTTCAGGGCAAAATATCTTCCATCTTCCCGCCATAAACCGTAAAGTTTCTTTTCCCACATAAAAAAGTCTTACCACCCACCACAGAAATGTTGTATGTATAAAAGATATTTAGCATATATGTCTATGTCTGCAACAGAATTTGTCGATACCACCGTATTTCAATACATTCATATTTCAGGGAGGTCCCATGAGACAGTTTCCACATCTGAAAACAGCGTTGATGACAGCGCTTGTTCTCCTGGTTTTCACGGTTGCAGTATCGGCCTCATTTTACGTGTTCGCGGGTGACCAGTGGCGCGAAATGAGCAAGATTGTCCCGCGCGGCTATGTCTGCCAATACACTGATACGCCGATCGTGATCGACGGCAAGCTGGACGATCTCGCCTGGCGGACCGCTCCGTTCACCGAGTATTTCATGGACATCGAGGGCCCGCAGAAACCTCAGCCGAAATACCGCACACAGGCGAAAATGCTCTGGGATGACAAATATTTCTATGTCGCCGCACACCTTCAGGAGCCACATGTCTGGGGTACGCTCACCGAGCATGACGCGGTCATATTCCTGGACAACGATTTCGAGATTTTCATCGATCCCAATAGCGACAATCACGAGTACTACGAGATCGAGATAAACGCGCTCAATACGGAGTGGGACCTTTTCCTGCCCAAGCCTTATAAGGATCAGACGAAAGCCGACAATTCATGGGAAATCCCCGGCCTCAAGACCGCGGTGCATATTTATGGCACCCTGAACGATCCGAAAGACACAGATCGCGGCTGGTCTGTCGAGTTCGCCATCCCCTGGGATGTGCTCGAGGAATATGCTCACAAGCCCGCTCCGCCTGTGGAGGGCGACCAGTGGCGTGTCAATTTTTCCCGTGTCGAGTGGCAGCACGAGCTCTATGATGTGAAGAAAAAGGACGGCAAGATTATCTCGGGCAAATACCGCAAGGTTCCGGGATACCGCGAGGACAACTGGGTCTGGTCGCCACAGGGCGTGATCAACATGCACTGCCCGGAAAAATGGGGCTATGTCCAGTTTACGAAAGAAACGCCGAACACTGTCGCGTTCACGCCCGATATTACCGAGCCTGCCCGCAACATTCTACACGGTATCTACTGGACAGAGCGCGATTATTTCCGTCTGAACAAGCGCTACACGGACAGCATCGAGGAACTCGGCCTCGATTTCGGCACCCACCCGAGCATTATCAGCCCGCCTGAGATCAAGCTTACCCCGGACGGTTTCAGTGCGTTCTGCACGATCATGACAGAGGGCGGCATCGCGAAAAAGGTAAGCATCAGACAGGATTCACTGGTGGAAATCACGGAAGTGAAATACTGACGGATAAGGGACTTGAATTCTGTTCTTTTCCACAATGAAGAAAGGAATCCCCATGATACGCCGTTTGTTTTTCATTGCTGTGATAGTATCCGTATTTGTAATGAATAATGCAGCCTCGGCCCAGTACAGCCACTGGCGGCCCTACTGGAACGAATGGCTGAACATGAAAGATATCGCGCCGAAGGGCTATGTCTGCCACCGCGCGCCAGCGAAAATCACCATTGATGGCGAGATCAACGAGCCCGGCTGGAAACATATCCCGTGGACAGAGTATTTCGCCGATATCGAGGGAACACGGAAAAAGACGCCGTGGTTCCGCACGCAGGCGAAAATGGCCTATGACGACGAGTATTTCTATTTCGCCGCCGACATGGAGGAGCATGATGTCTGGGGCACTTTGACCTATCATGACGCGCTCATGTTCCGTGACAACGATTTCGAGATTTTCATCGATCCCGACAGCGACAACCACAATTATTACGAGCTGGAGATCAATGCACTTAATTCGGTCTGGGACCTGCTTTTGCCATATCCCTACCGCGATGGTTCCACCCGCGATGACAGCTGGGAAATCCCCGGGCTCAAGACCGCGGTGAAAATCTACGGCACGCTCAACGACCCTACCTCGCGCGACCACAGCTGGTCATGCGAGTTCGCGATTCCCTGGGATGTGCTGCGGGAATACGCCAACAAGCCCTGCCCGCCGAGGGAGGGCGACTACTGGCGTGTCGATTTCTCACGGGTCGAGTACCAGATCGATGTTGTGGACGGTATCTATGTCAAGAATCCCCGTGTGCGCGGCGAGAACTGGATATGGTCGCCGCCGGGCGTGATCAGCATGCACTGTCCGGAGAAGTACGGCTATGTCATGTTTTCCGAGGGCAAACCCGGCACGGTCGATTTCGTGCCTGAGCCCACAGAACCGGCCCGCATGGTGCTTCACGCTGTCTATTATGCCCAGCGCGATTTCTTCCGCGATCACAACCGTTATGCGAAAAGCATGGAAGAGCTGGATTACCCCATCCACAGCCACAAAAGCGTTGTGAAGGGCCCGGAAATCCGCCTTACGCCCGATGGTTTCGAGGCGTTCATGACAGTCAAGACAAAGCGCTACGGGAAACAGGAATTCAGCATCAGGCAGGACTCGAAAGTGACAGTGAAATAGGAAATAAAATTCTGCCCCAAGTTCTTTTTCCCGGTGGCCGTAATTGCTGAACGGTCATGAGGCAGTCAGGGCGCCTTTCACAACGTCCTGTGAGAGACTGAATGTGAACGCCAGAAATTATGTATGATGCAAAGCATCATTACAGGATTCAGTGAGCAGATGTCTCGAACAGGAAATAAGCATTGTGTAGGTGCAGGCGTTTCTTTCCCCTTTTTTTTCGCCGAAAAGAAACGGGGTTTCGCAAAGCGGAATAATTAGAAATCAGATAAAACAAATATTGTTTTTACTGGCAGTTGAAGTAAAAAAATACTCCTCAGAAAGGTCAAACATGAAAAACAGCGTAAGAATAACAGGCATTGCCCTGTTACTGCTTTTGCAATTCGCAAGTGCCGCCTTCGCTCAGTACAGCCACTGGCTGCCCTACTGGAACGAATGGTTGAACATGAAGGACGCCGCACCGAAAGGCTATGTCTGCCACCGCGCGCCCGCGCCGATCACGATCGATGGCGAGATCAACGAGCCCGGCTGGAAACATATCCCGTGGACGGACTATTTCGAGGATATCGAAGGCACGCGCAAGCCAGTGCCGTGGTTCCGCACACAGGCGAAAATGGCCTATGACGACCAGTATTTCTATGTCGCCGCCGACCTCGAGGAGCTCGATGTCTGGGGGACGCTGACCTATCACGACGCTATCATGTACTGGGACAACGATTTCGAGATTTTCATCGATCCGGACAGCGACAACCATCACTATTACGAGCTCGAGATCAACGCTCTCAACGCGGTCTGGGATCTGATGCTCCACTATCCCTATCGCGACGGCGCCCAGCGTGACAACGAGTGGTCGGTTCCCGGTCTTAAGACCGCGGTCAAGGTCTATGGCACACTTAACGACCCGACGAAGCGCGATCGCGGATGGTCGGTCGAGTTCGCGATTCCCTGGGATGTTCTGCGTGAATACGCCAACAAGTCATGCCCGCCGAAAGATGGCGACTACTGGCGCGTTGATTTCTCGCGAGTGGAATACAAGGTCAATGTCGTGGACGGTGTCTATCAGAAAGACCCGAACCATCGCGGCGAGAACTGGATATGGTCGCCGCCGGGCGTGATCAGCATGCACTGCCCGGAAAAATGGGGCTATGTCATGTTCTCCGAGGGCAGGCCCGGCACGGTCGAATTTGTCCCCGAGCCTACCGAACCGGCCCGCATGGTGCTTCACGCTGTCTACTATGCCCAGCGCGATTACTACCGTGACCACGGCCGTTATGCTAAAAGCATGGAAGAGCTCGATTATCCCATCCATACCCACAAAACTGTGGTGAAGGGCCCGGAAATCACGCCCACGGCTGACGGTTACACGGCGACAATTACGGTCAAGACGAAGAAATACGGTAAGCAGCAGATGTCGATAAACCAGGTTTCGAAAGTGGACGTGAAGTAGGAGTGTACTGATAAAATGATCTGACAACGGTCATCGGGGAAAACAGGTACGCCCTGTTTTTCCCGAAATATGCCGTGTAAATGGGCGATTGTTACGTGAAATATGCCGGAGATCATTGATAATGCAGTGAAAAAGAATTATTTTATCAAAAGAATTCCTCGGATTTCAATCCGGGGTTGTTCAATACTGTCCGGTAAAAGTGAAACTAATACAAATGTGAGGCTTAACAAAAACTCATCCCCTGTATCCCCCTCTCTGCGTCGGTGGACGTTTTTGGAAAAGAAAAGAGGGGAAGCGCGCCGTAAACATATGGTTTATCAATATCATGTCCGCGCGGGGTGAGTTCCGGCGGTGATGGCGGTATCATTCATGTATCAGATTCATTATCTGTTCTTCCGAAAACGTCCATGACCATGTTATGAGAGATTCGACGGCAAATAGTACGACATAAAAGTTAGGAAAAGGAGTTGTTTATGGACAGAAGCAATTTTCTGAAAAAACTGATGGCCGGTGCTGCGATGCCGGTGATGCTTGCGGGCTGTAGTGCGGAGGACAATGCCGATACGGGCATTCTGGAGCCGGGAGAGGACGCCGCTGCAAAAAGTGCCGGTTACTACATGTTCGATAAAGAAGATTGCGAGCTTTGGATTGAATTTGGTCATATGATTTACTACTTCACGGAGAGGAAATATTTTAATGATCGTTGTTTATATGTCGGTTATTATGAAGTAGATAATCGCTGTTACGGCGCAACGCTCGTGTATGATAAGGTTTCAAAAGGTATTGTGCTTACTGACTGCCTAGGTAGAGAAATTGTAACTACATTTGCTTTGAAACATTATGGGAAAAAGCAATTATGCGGCCATGGGGTTGTCGCCGACTTCACTCATTTAGAGAATGATGATTATTTAGTGGAGTATGGCAAAATAACAAAAGGAGCGCTTCCCGGATTAACTGATTGATCGAGTGAATGAACAACGGCATCGCGTGTCAGCTGCAAGCGGCCTGTTTCCGGCGAAAATCGGCATGTAATAATCGTCATCGGGGAAAACAGACACGTCCTGATCTTCCCCGAAATATGCTGTGTGAATGGGGGATTGTTACGGAAAATATGCCGACGACCATTGATAACGAAGTGTTAATACATTATGTTCAATACTGTCCGGAAAAACGGAAACTAATTTAAGGCTAAACAAAAACTCAATCCCTGTATCCCCCTCTCTGCGTCGGTGGACGCTTTTAGAAAAGAAGAGAGGGGAGGCGCGCCGTAAACATATGGTTTATCAATATCATGTCCGCGCGGGGTGAGTTCCGGCGGTGATGGCGGTATCATTCATGTATCAGCGTCATCATCTGCTCTTCTGAAACCACCCATGACCGTATCATGCGAGATTCGACGGCAAATAGTACGACATAAAAGCTAGGAAAAGGAGTTGTTTATGGACAGAAGCAATTTTCTGAAAAAACTGATGGCCGGTGCTGCGATGCCGGTGATGCTTGCGGGCTGTAGTGCGGAGGACAATTCCGATACGGGCATTCTGGAGCCGGGAGAGGACGCCGCTGCAAAAAGTGCCGGTTACGAGTACAATAACAATGATTTCGAACTTTGTATTAAAATTAATGGTATAGATTATTACTTAACACTCGAGAGATCGTGGGATGATACACATTATTATTCCGGTTTTTGGAAAAGTAAAAGTGATGGTAATTTCAATGTATCACTCGTGTATCTTAAGGCTAAAAATGAAATTGTGCTTACTGAATGGCATTCCAATAACAGGTTAAGTACATATGCTCTGAAATATCAAGGAAAAAAGCAATTTTCCGGCCATAATTTATATATCGCTGGTGATGCTAAGAATCCGTATTTCATAGGTGGCACGTTTGGCAAAATAACAAAAGGGTCGCTTCCCGGAATAACTGATTGATCGAGTGAATGCACAACGGCATCGCTTGTCAGCTGCAAGCGGCAAGTTCCCGGGAAGACCGGCACACAATGTCCCGCCGCCAGATGTGGCGTTTCGGCGCATGGCGGAGGTGAGCGCGATTAAGGCCGATGGCATGGTGAGTCGGCACAACAAACAGGCATGTGCACATAAGCGGCTTTTGTTGTAACTCACCCCTCGATCCTCTCTCTTTGGAAGAGAGGGGGAGCGCGCCGTAAACATATGGTTTATCAATATCATGTTCCGAGTCTTAGGGGCGAGTTACGGTGCTGCGCGTTCGGATATGCCGCGGCAAAAATGGCGTTAAAAAGATGACGGTTATCTTCTGAAACTGACCGCAGATATGGAGAGATAATGTTTGTAATAGCAAAGCGTTTATTCATTCTTTTCCTTTTCGTATGCACCCTGTCCGTGCTTTCCTGCTCGGATGACGATAACGATTCTCCCACGTCTCCCGCGGATGAGTCGTCGGCGCTGCGTATCGGCGCATTGTTCGATTTCAGAGAGGACGGACCTGTGCATGGGCAAAGTATGCTCGCCGCGCTTGAAGTCGCGGAAGAGGATATCAAAGCGTGGTTTGCGGAAAACGATGTCGATGCTGAACTATCCTTTGTGGCGCACGATACGGAGAGCGATGCCGATGCCATGCTGGACTATTTAGCCGAAATGGCCGAAAGCGGCACATCGGTCATACTGACGCCGATGACAAGCGCCGAACTGGATTTTTTCCATGTCTTTGCCGAAGATTACGATATTGTTCTCGTCAGCCCGACAAGCACCTCCACCGAGCTCTCGGTCGACGACGATGTTTTTCGCCTTCTGCCGGACGACAGCGTACAGAGCTCGATTCTGGCGCGGGCGCTTGCGGACGAGGGTAAACGCAAGCTGTTCGTGGTCGCCCGTCAGGATATCTGGGGAATGAATCTCTCCGAGGAGCTTGCCGCTGCATTCACCGAAGGCGGCGGAACGCACGAGACGACAATCGGCTATGCATCCGTGGATCCCCTGTTTGAAATGGAAATGGTTATAGCGGAACTTGACAGCCTTGTCGCTGACGAGCTCGAGCGCAGTGATGCATCGGAGATAGCTGTCTTCATCGCCTGTTTCGAGGAAGGCATCGAGTATTTCAAGGAAGCGTCCCGTTACCCGAATCTCGCAAAAGTGAACTGGTTCAGTGCCGACGGTATCGCAAAGAACAGCGACCTTCTGGCGGGCAGCGAGGCGGCGGCTTTCGCGGCCTCGGTTGGGCTCAAGGCCTCGATTTTCGGTGAGCCCGAAAGCGAGGAAATGACAGATGTTAAGCAGAAAATAATGGAAAAAACCGGGATTGATCCGTACACGCCCGCCACGCTCATGTACGATGCAGCATGGATTGCGGCGCAAACGGCTGTCGCCGCCGGCACGAATGGCAAGGATGACTTCAAAGCAAAATTCATCGAGTTTGCCGAAACCCATGAGGGCTTGTTCGGAAAAGCGAAGCTGAACGAAAACGGCGACCGTGCCAACGGCTCATTCAATTTTCTGACGGTGATCGATCATAGTGGAAACTATGCCTGGGAGAAAAGTATGACCTATGAGATCGGACAATAGAACGCTGCAGAAACACAGTTAAGTGAGAGAGCGGATGAAAAACAGTAATAACAGGCGTGAGTTTTTCGCGAAAGCCGGTCTTGCTGGCGGCACGGCGCTGGTTATGCCGGAGCTGTCGCAGGCGAAAACCGCTTATACGGAAAAGGAAAAGCCTGATAAGAAGCTCCAGAAAAAGCTTATGTCACTTGCCGAAAATTTTCGCGGGGAGGTCGGTATTTATGCCCGTCATCTCGGTGACGGCCGTTCTGTGCGGATTCGCGCGGACGAGCTGTTCCCGACTGCGAGTATGATCAAGATCGCGATCATGGCCCGTCTGTTCGACATGATTCTGAAGGGCGAGATCGGCTATCACGACAATCTCGAGTGGACCGGCGAGCCTAAATATCCCTATGAGGGCGAGGATATCCTCTCCTGTTTCAGGACCGGGCAGAAAATCAAGCTTTCGAAACTGATCATGCTCATGATTACAATCAGTGACAACCAGGCCTCGTTCTGGCTTCAGCAGATAGCAGGTTACGGGACTGAGATCAATCCGGTGCTCGAATCACTCAGCCTCGAAAAACTCCGCATGAACTCACGCACTCCCGGACGTGAGGAGGCGCAGAAAAACTACGGATGGGGCCAGACCACGCCCTATGAAATGTGCCGCATTCTCGAACTGATCCGCACAGGGCGGGCGGTGAGCAGGGGCGCGAGCGAGGAGATGTACCGTATCCTCACCCGTATTTACTGGAGCGGCGAGGCGCTCTCGCAGATACCGCCGCAGGTTCAGGCCGCCTCGAAACAGGGTGCGCTCAGCCGTTCGCGTTCCGAGGTCGTTCTGGTCAATGCCCCGCACGGCGACTATGTGTTCTGCTGCATTTCGAAAAATCAGGAGGACACCGGATGGGAGGATACGAACGAGGGCTATCAGCTTCTGCGTGATGTTTCACGGACAATCTGGCGTCATTTCGAGCCTGACTATGACTGGGAGCCCGCGGTAAGTGTGGGAATGTGGGACCAGAATCGCTGAGAATAGAAATAGAGTATTGAACCATAACAGACAAAGGAAACGAAAAGAGTACGATGGGCAATGATTTGGTGATTTTTCGTGGGAACCGGGTGGTGAAAACACTCGTTTCAATGGCGGTGCTGCTCATGCTTTTTACCGCTTTTTCAGGCACAGCCTCGGCACAGATAGATATTCACTATATCGACCGTCAGATACAGGAATCGAAGACGTTCGAGTTCGATTATTACGGCAATTACGATTATCTCAAGAATGTGACCGACAGCAAGGGCATCTCCAACTGGAACAACAAATTGCGTTTCAACCGCAACATCGAGAAGAAGTTTTCCGGCAACTGGCAGAAAGTGAATTTCGAGGTCGCGCGCTACAACAACAAGGGCAACCGCACCCAGGTCACCAGTTTCGATGCCAAGCTCGGCGGCAAAAAATACCTCGGCGACACCCCGTACTTCCTCTTCGCAGTCTTTGAGGCCAACCATTACGGCGTTCATCCGGGACCGGCGACCGAGGACGAGGATATTTTTGAGGGCAGCGGCATCTACTCGTTCGTGCTGACCGGCGGCGGTGGCGGCCGTGTTGTCGATATCGCCAACGATGTCCGTGTGGAGAAAATCCAGGATGTTCTCATGCGCCTCGGTCTTATCGAACAGAAACTTCCCCCGGAAATCTATGCCAAGGTCAAGGAACAACTCCGCCGGAAAATGGAATCCTCGAAACGGGTGATCGAGCTCAACGCGTTCCTGCGGGAAGCGGGCCTTCTGGCTGTGGATAATTTCGATGTCGCCACGGTTGTCGAGCTAACCCGTATTCTCGACCAGAGCGCGGACCGTCTGGAGTCCGGCATTGAATGGCGCGCTGGTGTGGGCCACGAAATCTCGAAAGAAAACTCCCGTCAGGACAATCTCAAGCTTTTCGGCGGGCGTATGCATTACGGCCATGTGTTCAGCGACCGTCTCGGATTCACCGAGACCATGGACCTTGTCAAGGGTTGGGCGGACGGTGGCAGCGGCATCAACCTGAAATCACTCGCCGCGATCTCCTACAGCATGGTCAAGACCGAGCTTTCGGTCTCATATCAGCTTAACGCCGACAGGCGCGCCTACGATGTCAGTGTCGTGGAGGAGGCTGCCGACGGCACAAGCAAACGTGTGACAAAAGAGTTCGATTTCTCGCGCTATTTCAACGAGTTGGCGTTCCAGTATTCCTACGAGATCTACAACAAGGTCAACCTTTCGGCGGTCATGAAATTCAACCGCCGCGACTACCACAATGATTTCGAGATCAGCTCGCAGAAAAAAGGCTGGAACAGGGAATTCCACCTGATGGTCAATTACGAGATATTCTGAGATAATACGGAAAAGAATGAAGATAGAAGAATGTGGAGACAACCGGCGTCCCCGGTTTTCTCCGCACCTCTTTCGGGGAAGGGTCAGCGGACCCTTTTTTTCTATCCGGCATCATGCGATGCCGGATGGTTAAGCGATACTCTTCCTTTACTTCTCCGCGCCTTTGCGTTGTTTATTTTCCTTTATCCCCGAAAATCCGCCCCGTGTCATTCCGTGTTCTAAGGTATTTCTCCAGCCGCCAGAAAAATAATGAAATTTTCACTCCCTGTTGTACGTCTCACCGGTAAAGGCGAGACAAAACAACAAAAGGAGTGAGTATATGAAACATATCGCTATTGCATTTTTTATCATCATCACCCCCTTGCAGGCACTGACCGCTGTCCCCGCATTATGCGAGGTCATGGAACGCGACATGAGCTGGAATATCGACAGCCGCAGCACGTTTTTCCTCGACATAGACATCGATGCCGCCGAGGTGAAAGTCAAGCCCGGCACACACGGCGATGAATGCAAAGTGAGCCTCGAGTATGATGATTTCTATTTCGTTCCCTGTCTCGATTACGATTCCCGCGACAACCGTCTTGAGGTGGTCATAGACTGCGATAATCTTTTCCACCACGAGGATTGCGGCGATTGCGGAGACTGTGACAGCTGTGGGGATCACGACTGCTCCGATGGTACCTGCTGTTCCCACAAAAAATGCAGGAAAATGGAGATCGTGATCGAGCTGCCGTTCGATCCTGAAACCGAGATCGATGCCGAAATCAAGGCAGGTGAGGTGGAGTTTCAGCTTGGCGGTCTGGCTGTTACTGATTTTCGGCTTCGCTGCCTCGCAGGCGAGACAACCGTGGAATTCGACAGCCCCAACAGGGCGCTCCTGAGAGATTTCGATGTCAATATCTCTATCGGCGAGACCAACCTGGTCAAGCTCGGTAACGGCCGTATCGAGGACGCGGTCATTAACAGCGGTATCGGCGAGCTTGATGTCGATTTCAGTGGTGTTTCCTGTGACAACCTTCACGCCCGTATCGATCTCGATGTCGGCGAAACGGATATCAAAGTGCCGTCGGAGATCGGTGTCAAGGTCCACGTTTCGCGCTTCATGTTCTTCTCTAACATGGACTGCCCCCGCTCGTTCAACAAGCGCGGCAGGAATTATTATTCGCCCAATTACGACAGCTCTGACGAACGGCTTACGCTGGATATCAGCGCCGGTATCGGCGAACTGAGACTCCGCACGGAATCCTGTTCGGCCTCACGGTTTTAATCGACAGAATACCTAGGAGTTTACTCCGGGGTTAAACATGTTTTTCCGGCTCCCTTCCTGTCACTTTGTGACATCCTTCCCCCAATGGGGGCAGGACCGCAAGAAGTGCCCCCTATAGGGGACACGTAGAGCCGCGAAAGCGCAAGGGGTAGGGTTAGAGGCTGATATTGTTTGATACCCCGATCCTTGGGTCGGGGAGCATTCATTCCAAATATCCCGATGTCAGCTTTGTGATGACATTTAACCAGCCCCATTCTGTCGCTCTGCGATATCCTACCCCCGGCTCCTCGGGGAATGGTGACAATTCTGCTGCCTCGGACTTCACTCCGGGGCAGTTCATTTTTTTGGGATACTATCGACGTTTTAAACGTAGAAAAATTGTGGACTTTGTGCAAGATTATGAGCGTTTAATCGGCAGAACGCTATTTGCACAACGAGGGAAAGCGTGAATAACAGCCCGTTGAACTGTTATTAATGCCTTTTCTCTCCCGGTCACAGGTTCTTTACCGGATCGCGTGGAGAGTCCCGTTGACGGCGAATGGAAAGAATAACTGGAAATTCCCGGCTCTCCCGCGATCCGGCCCACGCTCGATCTATGGATAGTGTTATGCCTCGCCCGACAGTGCCGTGCAAAGATCATATTTTTTTCAGCCTTTCGTGATTTTTATGACTTCACAAACGCCTTCATTCTTGATTTTTTTCCTCAATACCATATATTGTAGTATACGTTATTCCCACCACTGCATTTGCGTGTTTATTCTGAAATAACTGTCAAATTAACATATACATAGAGGTTCTTTTTTTATGGAAAACACTTGCGGTTTCGTCCATTTGCACAATCATACCATGTATTCGCTGCTGGACGGCGCCATCCGTCCGAAAGACATGATCGACTGCGCTGTCGAATGGGGCATGGGAGCCCTCGCGATGACCGATCACGGCAACATGTTCGGTGCGATCGATTTCTATCTCAAGGCGAATAAAGCCGGTATAAAACCTATCATCGGTTCCGAGGTCTATGTCGCTATCGAGGGCAGGGATGTGAAACGTCCCGCCCGCGGGCACAAAAACGGCGCGAACCACCTTGTTCTGCTCGCCGCGACCGACCAGGGCTACCGTAACCTGATGAAAATCGTGTCACTGGGTTTTCTCGAGGGATTCTATTACAATCCGCGTGTCGACAAGGATTTGCTCCGCGAGTACAGCGAGGGCCTGATCGCAATGTCAGCCTGTATCAGTGGTGAGCTGCCCGAGCATATCATCCAGGGCAATCCCGAGAAAGCTGTCGAGGCGGCGAAAGAGTACGAGGACATTTTCGGCAAGGGCAATTTCTACATAGAGCTTCAGAACCACGGGCTCGAAAACGAGATCAAAGCCCTTCCCGGTCTCATCGAGCTGTCGAAAACGACCGGTATCCCGATGGTCTGCACCAACGATGCCCACTATCTCAAACAGGAACACGCGAAATCCCACGATGTCCTGCTCTGCATTTCTACGGGCAAAACGCTCAATGACGAAAAGCGCATGGACATCGATACCGATCAGATATATCTCAAATCGCCCGACGAAATGCGAGAATTGTTCGGCGACTACCCCGAGGCACTGACCAACACGGTCGAAATTGCCGAGCGCTGCAATGTGAAGATCAAGACCGGCGAGTATTTCCCGGTACGTTTCGATGTGCCGAGGGATTTCGAGGGCAATACGGACGACTACCTTGTCCATCTCTCAAATATCGGCCTCAAGGAACGATACGGTGACGATGGCGAGAAACACCGCGAACGTATGGAATACGAGCTCGGCATCATCCAGAAAATGGGCTTTTCCGATTATTTCCTCGCTATTTACGACTGTACCCGTGCGGCGCGCGAGATGGATATTCCAGTGGGAACGGCACGTGGTTCGGCAGGTGGTTCGATTGTCGCCTACGCTATCGGTATCACCAACCTCGATCCCATGCGTTTCGACCTCATTTTCGAGCGATTCCTCAATCCTGAGCGTGTCAGCATGCCCGATTTCGACGTGGATTACGCTGACCGCGACCGTGCCCGCATGATCGAGTATGTCAAGGAGAAGTACGGTGAGGACCATGTCTGCCAGATCATCACGTTCGGTACCATGAAAGCCCGCTCGGTGATCAGGGATGTGGGCCGTGTGATGGGCATGGATTACGGCGAGGTCGATGCTATCGCCAAGCTGATACCGACCGACCTGAAAATGACACTGGACAAGGCGGTGAATCAGGTTCCAGAACTGGCTGAGCTCCGCAATACCCAGAAAGAGCTCTTCGATCACGCGTTCGTGCTCGAGGGCCTGAACCGTCACGCCGGAACCCACGCCGCCGGTGTGGTTATCACGCCCGGGCCCTGTACCGAATATCTGCCTGTCTACAAGCCGCAGGGTGAAGACGCCACCAGCCAGTACACGATGGAATACGTCGAAATGATCGGCGCGCTCAAGGTGGACTTCCTCGGCCTCCGCACGCTGACCGTGATCAAGGACGCTGTCGATATGGTGGCGGACAAGGGCATAGAGATCGATCTCGATGCCTTGCCGTTCGATGATCCTAATGTTTACGAGCTCATGGGTAACGGCGACACGGTGGGCATATTCCAGTTTGAAAGTCCCGGCATGCGCGAGTACCTCAGGAAGCTCAAGCCGACTGTCATCGAGGATCTCATCGCCATGAACGCCCTCTACCGTCCCGGCCCCCTCGGCGCGAACATGGTGGACACGTTCATCGACCGTAAGCAGGGCAGGGAGAAGATCGCCTATCCCCATCCACTGCTCGAGGATATTCTCAAGGAGACCTACGGTGTCATTGTTTACCAGGAACAGGTGATGAAGATCGCCTCTGTCATGGCCGGATTCACCCTCGGCGGCGCGGACCAGCTCCGGCGCGCCATGGGTAAGAAAAAAGAAGAGGTCATGAAGCAGATGAAGATCGAATTCCTCGCCGGCGCAGAGAAAAAGGACATCGATACCAATATCGCAGGCGAAGTTTTCGATCTCATGGCCCATTTCGCGGGCTACGGCTTCAACAAGTCGCATTCGGCGGGCTATGCCATTCTGGCCTATCAGACCGCCTGGCTCAAGGCACATCATCCACCGGAGTTCATGGCCGCCAATATGAGCTCCGAAATGGACAACACCGACCGTATCGTGATCATGATCGACGAGTGCAAGAAAATGGGAATCGAGGTGCTTCCGCCCGATGTCAACGCCTCGTTCGACAAGTTCACGGTCGAGGACGGTAATGTGCGTTTCGGTCTCGGCGGCGTTAAGAATGTCGGGCACGGCGGCATCGAGGAAATTGTCAACGCCCGCGAGGAAGGCGGCCCGTTCGAAGATATTTTCGATTTCTTCACCCGTGTCGACATGAAAGCGCTCAACAAGCGCATGGTTGAATCGCTCATCCAGGCCGGGGCGATGGACTCGTTCGGAGTGAAACGCGAGCAGCTCAGCGCGGTGATCGATCCGGCTATCGAGTTCGTGCAGGCGGTGCTGAGAGAGAAGAACTCCAACCAGATCAGC
This sequence comes from Candidatus Latescibacterota bacterium, assembly GCA_963668435.2. Classification (GTDB taxonomy): domain Bacteria; phylum Latescibacterota; class Latescibacteria; order Latescibacterales; family Latescibacteraceae. The sequence goes on along the minus strand of CAXXSC010000006.1, from coordinate 156,452 downwards.
CTTTTCGGTGGGCCCACGGAAGAGTCCTCGGTGATGAAACTCACGCCGCCGCCCTATCCCGAAGGTACAAAACTGAGCCGCATGGAACGTCTGGCGCAGGAAAAAGCGGTGCTCGGGTTCTGGTTCTCCGGCAATCCGCTTCAGGGTTACGAGGACGAGCTCAGGGCGTTCGCCGTGCCGTTCTCGAAGCTGTTCATGGAGAACGACCGCGCCATGGTGACTGTTGGCGGTGTGATCACCTCCGTTCAGCGCAAGACCACGAAAAAAGACAAGCCCATGATGATCCTCAGGGTCGAGGACCTCGAAAGCGCGGGCGATGTCCTGCTTATCGGCAAGGAATACGACGATTACAAGGATATTGTCGCCGTGGACAAGCTGGTCCTGATCGAGGGCTCGGTTTCGAAAAACGGCGGCGAGGACCAGCCCAGCGTGTTCATGCGCTCGCTCTCGCCGCTTGCCGATGCCCGCGAACGCGCCAGGAATGTCACCATCAGCCTTTCGACCGCTGGCGCCGATACGCCGAAACTCGACTCGATCATCTCTGTCTGCAAGAGCCATCCCGGTAACGCGTTCCTCTGGATCAAGCTCCAGACCGCGACCTCCGGCACATTCCGCGTCAAGACCAAGAAATACCGTGTCGCCGCGGAAGTCGCCTTTATTGAGGAACTCCGCAGCATTGTCGGCCGGAACAGCGTATTTATCGGCTGACAGGATCGGAAATGGTTGCGCGCGGGGGAGGCTCACTTCCTGTCGTTAAGCGACATCCTTCCCCCAGCGGGGGCAGGAGGAGAGATGGCCTCATTTATTGTCAAACTTGATATGCCGATACTTCCCTTGCCCTCTATGGAGGGCACGATGCGAAACGTGGAGCCGCGCAAGCGCATTTAACGCAGAGACAAGGAGATACTTTATTAATGCCTCGGATTTTGTTCGGAGCATTTTTATGTTGGAAAATCGATAGTTTTTTGTTTACGTGACATAGATCACTTTCTGACCACTTGTCAATTTATATGTAATGACCGTGTGAAATACTTTTTGAAGTATGAATGAAAGGAGAACGCATGGAACGATCGGATTTTCTGAAAACATGTGCCGCGGGGGCCATGCTGCCGTCACTGTTTGCAGGCTGCGGCTCGAACGGGGAAAACGAGAGCGGAATACTGTCGCCATCCGGGGACAGCATCAAGAAGGATACTGTCATCGCGAAAATCGGCGAGGCCGGGGAGCTCTACCCTAGGGATTATGACGTGGTTTTGGCGTGGTATTTTGACACTCAACCGATGTACTATTTTAATTTTATTGAATTTACAGACCGTTTCAGCACAGGTGTTAAACTGTACGGTGGCTACTGCCTGAAAGACGCAATGCGTGGGATAGAGCCGATCCCGTCATTTGCCATAGTTAACATGGACCCTAATAATAATCACGATGTATTTATTATGAGTCACTCGGGAGCGGATGATGTGACTTTCTCGTTTTATAGAAAGCATCCTGGCTTTAGAAGTCCGTATAGGTGTAAAGAACTCAGGTACCTGCAAGGATATTCTGGCACGGGCCTTGCTTATGAGCTGGAATTTATTAAAGGTGATTTCTTCTTCTGATCGCCTGAGATTCCGGAATGCCGTGTTTGTATGTTCCGTGCCGGAGGATGCGATATAAACCAGCGTAATCAACACATACAACCCAAAAGGAATGCTCATGGACCGCTCAGAGTTTTTAAAGAAAATGTCAGACGGATCCTCGCTGTCATCACTTATGATGGGATTATTCGCCATTGCGAATGTGGATAAAGCCTTTGCCGGAAACGGTTCCGCGGAGGAAAGCAGCGCGAAAGCGGCCGGCAGTGAAATGGTGAATCCCAATAGTTATTCATGTGTTATGAAAAAAATGTCGCTTGATATTGCGGGTTACTACCTGAAACATTACAAAACGATTCCCAAGGAACATTATTTTCTAAAAGGTATTGTTGAATATTACCGGGAAAAGGTCTTTCCTCTTTGGGGAATAATGAATTGGGGCAAATCTAAATTGATTCTGTTGAGTTTTGAAGACGACGGCGTGGTGCGTTGCAGCGATTACGCTCTTCCATCAGTCGCCACGCCAGCTTATGAATATACTGCTAAACCAATATTATCATATTCTCTCAACGGAAACGAGTATCATTCCAATTTCGATGAGAATCTCACAATCGTGGTGGAAAAATTTTTGTATCTGCTGTAAAAATATGATTTCATCGCATGTGCTGCCGACGCCTGATACGGTAAAAGGGCTTTAATGAAATGAAAGTGTCAACAAAAGGAGAGAACGTTTGCCTACGATAGAGAGAATCTGGAAAATGACAAACATTGTGCTTTGTCTGCTTATCGTTGCGTCGATGCTTTCATGCTCAGACGACAGCGATGATCCTGTTTCGCCGTCTGGTGACGGGAATACAATAACGATTGGAGCCCTGTTCGGTTTTGCCGAGGACGGCCCGGTTCACGGACAGAGCATGCTTGCGGCCCTTCAGGTCGCCGAGGAAGACATCAACGAGTATCTCAAAGCTGAAGGCTCCGGACAAAAGGTGGAGTTCGTTTCCTACGACACGGAAGGCGATAGTTGGCAGGCGCTGAGTCTGTATATGGATATAACTGATGCGGGCAGTACCGTGCTTCTTGCCCCCATGATCAGCAGCATCCTGTCTACACTGGCCGTCGATGCCGGGGCGGATAGCGTTGTCCTCATCAGCCCGACAAGCACCTCGACGATGCTGTCCGCCGACAATGCCGTAATCCGCCTTCTTCCCGACGACAGGGTACAGGCCGATGTCACTGTCCGCGCCATGCAGTCGGATGGCATCACGAAACTGGTGAAACTCTTCCGTGACGATATCTGGGGCTATCTGTTGGGCAGGGATATCGATGAACTGTTCATGGCTTCCGGCGGAACGGTCGAACATTCCGTCTCTTACGATTCCATGATCCCGGAACCGTTTGTCGAATCTGCTGTGGCGGAAGTTGCCGAGGCTGTTTCCGCGGCGCTTGAAACGACGGATGCCTCGAAGATCGCGGTCCATATTTCCTGTTTCGAAGAGGGCGTCATGTTCCTCAGGGAGGCGGCGAAATATCCTGATCTTGCCAAAGTCAGATGGTACAGCGCCGACGGTTTCGCGAAAAACAGTGAACTTCTCGCCGATGATGAGGCCGCGGCATTCGCGGCTGCAAGCGGCCTCAGCGCAAGCCAGTTCGGTGAGCCTGTGTCGGCGGATTTCACGGCCGTTCAGGCGGAAATAGCAAAAATATCCGGCACAACGCCCTATTCGCCGGCCATGCTGCTCTATGATTGCGCATGGATCGCGGCGAAAACAGCAGTGGCCGCCGGGATGGATGATACCGCGGCTTTCAAGGCGAAATTTATCGAGATCGCCGAAAGCCATGAGGGGCTGTTCGGCGCGGCGAAGATGAATGAAAACGGCGACCGTATCAACGGCGACTACGATCTCTGGACTTTGACCGGCTCGGAAGGCTCCTGGTCATGGGAAAAAAGCAGGACCTTTAGTGTCGGCGAGTAAGATTATTCTCTTGCTGCGGAGTTAGCGCTCATGGATGGCTCCGCAGATTTGCTGACAGGATCGGGAACGATTGCGCCAGAGAGATAAAACCGGTTTCCGATAATTTGCTGGATTACGTCAGAACGTAAAAAACGGATTAGGTGACAGAAATCACATTTTAACGATTTGTTTTTGTTTATGTAGTGATTACGTGAAATACTATTGCATATATAAGGAGAACTTATGGGCCGTTCGGATTTTCTGAAAACATTCGCCGCGGGGCCGCGCTGCCGTCATTGTTTGCCGGCTGCGGCTCAAACGGGGGAGAAAATGACAGCGGTGGAATGCTGTCGCCATCCGGGGAAACGGACCATAGCGATATCGCCCTCCCGAAAGCCGCCAAATCAGCGGAACTTGATCCCGACGATTATGAATTTGTTATGCATTCGTATGATGCCGATTATCTGTCGTACTATTTTAAACGTACTGGATATAGCTTCGGAGAATATGAGGTTATACACCGCGCCGGCTATTGCCATCGTCAGGGAAAAGACCCGATTCCGGCGGTTTGTGTGTTGGTAAACAAATATGGTAAAGATAATTATTCCTTACAGATTTGGGAATACTGGCAGAACGGTACTATATGCTTTTCTTATTACACCGGCAGCGACTCGAAACTGACGCCGCATGGTATAATCAAATCGTATAATGGCTATTCCGCTATCAGACCTGCGGATAATCTGACGTATTTTAAAAACGGTGATAGCAACCAAGATCTGGATGATATACTTGCCGGGTAGATGTTCTGCCGTGCCGGACTTTCGATATAAGAACGTAATCAAAAAGTGATAAAGGAATACATATGAACCGCTCCGAATTTCTGAAAAAATTGCCGACCGGACTCTCACTGCCGTCACTGATGCTGGGAGCATCCGCTTCCGCAGATGCGGACACTGCTGTTAACGATCAGGGTGACGCGCTGGAGAACACGGCAAAAGCGGCCGACTTGGACACCATAAATCCCAATGCCTATGACGTGGTCTTGAAAAAAGTCTCGCTCGATGTAGCGGGCTATTATCTTAACAGATTGCCCAGCTTTGAAATGTACTACGGTACGCCGCGTCTTTATAGCGGGATTTTTGAATATAACAGGACAGAACAATACCCTCTCTGGGCAACAGTAGCAGATGGGTATGGAGGCATTTACACATTAACAATTTTTGATGGCGATGGTGTCATTCGTTTAGCCAATTATGAGCTAAATCACCACACGTCGAGTCATCATGAGCTTCGGCTGTCATATACGTACAACTACAGTACCGGGTATTATCACTCGAATTACGATGAGGACTTAATAATCGTGAAAGGAGACGATATAAATTTTCGCCAACCTTATGACGGCGATCACCACAGTCCGTATCTCGAATATGAACGTTTATGATGTGGGCAGTGAAGATACCGCTTATCCCGTTTGTTCAGCAAGAAAACTAATGATACCATGAATACACTCTCCGGCTTCACCGTTCCCCCCTTCTATAGGGGGGAATGCCTGCGGCGCTGCGTGTGTTAAACACGTTTTTTTACGGCAGATGCGCCTGCTCTTCTTTTCCCCTTGAACATTTTCTCCCCCTATCCTATATTGCCATATAGCAAACAATCCGCATTTATCCTGAGTGATAGAAGGAGACGGTGTCATGGCGGACAAAAAACGTAAAAACGGCAAGAAGAAAAACGCCGATCAGGCCGTGAAAAAGGTGGCCCCGGCCGAAACCGGTATAACCATTGAGGACCATCCTGCCGAAAAGAAAAAGAAAATGCCGCGCAAGGAATACGAGGCGGAGCTCTACAACCTTCAGATCGAGCTGGTGAAACTCCAGGAGTGGATCAAGGCGAAAGGGCTCAAGGTCGTTATTCTTTTCGAGGGGCGCGACGCCGCGGGCAAGGGCGGTGCGATCAAGCGCATCACCCAGCGCCTGAACCCCCGTATCTGCCGGGTTGTCGCGCTGGGCACGCCTACCGAGCGGGAAAAGACCCAGTGGTATTTCCAGCGTTACGTTCCCAATCTTCCCGCCGCCGGGGAAATGGTGCTGTTCGACCGCAGCTGGTACAACCGCGCGGGAGTCGAGCGTGTGATGGGATTCTGCACCGATGAAGAGTACCGCGAGTTTTTACGTTCTGTGCCGGAATTCGAGCGTATGCTGGTCAGAAGCGGCATCATTCTCCTGAAATACTGGTTCAGTGTCAGCGACGAGGAGCAGGAGCGCCGTTTCCAGGCCCGTATCACCGACCCGACCAAACGCTGGAAACTGAGCCCGATGGATCTGGAGTCACGCGCCCGCTGGCAGGAGTACTCCAAGGCCAAGGACGAGATGTTCGCTCACACCGATATCAAGCAGGCGCCCTGGTATGTGGTCAACTCCGATGTCAAGAAAAGCGCCCGTCTGAACTGCATCAGCCATATCCTGAGCATGATCCCCCATGAGGACCTCACTCCGGAGCCGATCGAACTGCCGCCGCGCAAGGACAGTTTCAAGTATGTCCGTCCGCCCATCGGCGATCAGAACTGGGTGCCCGAGGAGTATTGAACGTCAACAAAAAATAGAAAAAGAGCAAAATAGCCAATATACAACTGTATTGGCTATTTTTGTTGACAGCAATGATTATATTGTTTTATTAATAATATACACATAGTAAAATTTATTGTTAAAAGTGAGGCTATAATGAGACATGTTGATCCAAAACCAGAAATATTTAGAATAGAAGAACTTGTTACAAAAGTTAAAGATGGTGATATTAAGCTGCCAAAATTTCAAAGGCCATTTGTATGGAAGAAAAAAGATATAATTAAATTATTAGATAGTATTTACAATGGATATCCAATAGGTAGTATTTTACTATGGCTTACTCACCAAAAGTTAGCAAGCGAGAGAAAAATTGGTGATTTGACAATAAATAACCGCCCCGAAGAGTACCCTACTAATTATTTACTTGATGGCCAACAAAGACTTTCTGCATTATGTGGCGCCTTGTTTTGGGATGGTAAAAATATTAATAGTGACTGGAACATTTCTTTTGATGTTGATAAAGAAGAGTTTATTTACCCAGATTCAGAAGAAAGATTAAACTACTTTCCATTGAATAAACTGATTGAAACTTCAAATTTTCTCAATCAATGTAAAAAATTTGAAGCATCACCTAAAAAAGAAAAATATACAAAAAATGCAGAAGCTTTATTGAAAGCAATAAAAGATTACAAAATGGCAGCTGTCATTATCGGTGATATGGAAATTAATGAAGTAGCACCTATATTTGAAAGAATAAATAGTTCCGGTCGCCAACTAACGATGGTAGACTTAATGAGAGCAGCAACATGGAAAGGTGGCTTTGATTTAAATGATGCAATAAATGCTGTTCGTGAAGCTTGTGAGTCAAAAGATTTCTTTGATATTAGTGAAGACCATATTTTAAGAAATATTGCGGCATGTGCTGATTTTGGTATACATAAAGAAGGAATAGAAAAATTAAGAACATGCTCTTCAGATGAGTTAAAAGATGCATCTCAGAGATGTGTACAAGCATACAGACTAGCTGTTGATTTCTTGTCAACTGAACTTCCATTTACTTCTATAAGTTATCTGCCATATAGCTTACAACTTTCTTTGCTCGTTGAATTTTTTAATCTTTGTCCAAATCCAGAAAAAAACAAAAGACTTCATATAAAAAAATGGTTTTGGAAAACTGCAATAACGAGATATTTTGGTGTGGCAAATACTGGTTTAATTACTCAATCATTGGATGAGATTAGAAAATACTCAAACGATAAAATTAACAAAATAACTATCGATAAAGATTTAAATTTGGATTCCTTTTTACATGATGCATTTCGACTAAACAAGGCAACGAGCAAAACATTTTCGCTACTTCTCGCCGAGAATAAACCCAAAAGTCTACTTACGGGCTCTGCTATTGACACAGGAAGGGCATTGTCTGTAATAAATAGGTTAGAGTATCATCATATATTTCCAAAGGCTTATTTAAGATCAAAAAAAGTTGATTTAAAAAAACATGATATACACCTAAATATTTGTATGTTGAATCTAACAAACAATCGAGAGATTTCTGACCGAGAACCATTAAATTATTTTCCAGAAATCAAAAGCCGACTTGGAGATAAGTTCTTAGATGTTTTAAGATCAAATTATATTGATGAAGATGCTTACAATGCTGCTTGTGATAACAACTACGAAGAATTTATAAAATGTAGGAAGAAATTAATAGAGGAAAAGATACATAAGTTAATATGATTTGAGTACACAAAAAAGCCCTGCGGATCTGCGGGGCTTTTTTTATGCAAGTCATTGCCCATACAGGTAAATTAACAGTATATTGAGGTATGACTTGTCCCTGTACTGTCTGGCAGCCAAGGATGTTACACGACCTTGGCCTACGATAGTGGAATAACCTGTGAAAATCCGTTTCCCGTTCTCACGGCATGCTTTCGGGAAACGTTGAACGCATCTGGCCAGCCTGTCTGATCTGGAAACATTTGCTTGACCGGGGCTTGTCAACGGGAACAGGCCAAAATTCCTGTGTTTTGTCAGTTACGGTGATCCCGCAATCCAGCATTGTCGTCGAAGCGACAACAGCGGATCAAGTGGCACAATCTTTGCAGAAATGAAAAGGGGCTTTGCCCCCTTTCGGAGGGGCCTGGGGAACCATAAAGTGATGGTTCCCCGGTGACAGTCATCGGTGCAGTCCGAAGGACTGTTCCGTTCAGTCAGTCAGGATTGCCGATATATTGCATTTATCAGATTACTACGCTCAACACGACATTTGCAGGTTGTTACAGTCATCCGGCTTAAGTTTCGCGGATACTACTCGACTTGACAAATAAATAACGGAGCCGCTCATGAAAATCAGATCGATAAGCATATTTCTCGGGCTCGTTCTTTTTATTGTGAACGCTGCCCCGGCCGGAGAGAACATGAAAACTCTATTCAGCATCGGCGCCGCCGATAACGACAGCCGCGAGCTTGCACTGGGACCCGGTGGCTGGGAGGATTTCGACGGGGACGCGTTCTATGTGGTCGGCAGTTCCGATCCTTCGCGGCACTGGCCCTATGTCCATCCGGGGCCGAGCGATGCCTGGGCTGGCAGCCGCGAACACGGCTATACCATTGTTTTCCAGGCGGAGAAAATCCCCGTGTCAGGTGTCTGCCGTTTTACAGTCGACCTTGTGGATACGCACCATAGCGGGCCGCCGGAGATCGAACTCGATATCAATGGCACCGCTCTCGCTTTCACGCTCCCGAAAGGCGCCTCCGATTCCTCGCTCATGGGATTCCCCGAAAAAGGCCGCGAGTACCGTTTTTCCGCCGCCGTGCCTGTCGATGTGCTCAGTGAGGGCGTGAACAGTATCACGATCACGAGCCGTTCGGGAAGCTGGTGTGTCTATGACTGCGTGACTTTCGAGGCACCGCCGGAAATGGCGCTCGGCACAGTGCCCGAAACCATTGTCCGGGATATTACCACGCCGCCGCTGCTTGTGGGCGATGAGGGAAACTACCGTCAGGTGCTGCGTATTTCCCTGTTCAATACTGTCCGCGGACGGAACGTTTCGGTCTCGTTCAATGGCAGGGACAGCCGTGATCTCGACCTCGCGCTCGGCGAGCAGGAGGTGGAGACCGATGTTCCCGCGGTGGAAAAAGAGACCGAGCTGACAGTCGCGCTCGCTGTCGAGGGAAGGAAAGTCGCGGAAAAGACCGTGACGCTGAAACCTGTCAGGCACTGGACGGTCTATTTCCTGCCGCATTCACACGTGGATATCGGCTACACTCACCTTCAGGCCGAGGTCATGCACCGTCAGTGGGACAATTACCGCGAGGCCATCGATCTTGCGAAGAAGACGGCGGCTTATCCCGAGGGTTCGCGTTTCAGGTGGAATGCCGAGGTGCTCTGGCCGGTGGACGGTCTCCTTCGTGATGCGCCCGATGATCTGAAGCAGGATTTCATCGCAGCGGCGAAAAACGGACAGATCGGTATCGATGCCCTTTACGGCAGCATGCTGACCGGCCTCGCCCGTCCCGAGGAGCTGTATGAGTTCACTTCGTTCGCCCGAAAACTACGCGCCGACTACGGTTTCGCGGTCGAATCCGCCATGATCACCGATGTGCCCGGCTATGTCTGGGGCATGGTCCCGGTGCTGGCGCAGAGCGGCATACGCTATTTCAATCCCGGTCCCAACCATATGCCGATGCTGCCCCATCAGGGTGACCGGATCGGCTACACCTCCGAGGAATGGGGGGACAAACCGTTCTGGTGGGTCTCGCAGTCGGGCAAAGACCGCGTGCTGGTCTGGATTCCCACCCACGGCTATTCATGGTTCCACAGCTGGATACTCGGCAATGTCAAAAAAGCCGGAGCCGGGCCGATCCTCGGCTATATCGACGAGCTCGAATCGAGCGGTTTCCCATATGACATGGTGCAGCTCCGCTATACCATCGGGGCCGACAACGGGCCGCCCGATCCCGATCTTCCGGAGTTTGTCCGCGACTGGAACACCCGTTACGCCTGGCCGAAAATGATTATCGGCACCACCGCCGAAATGTTCGGTGAATTCGAGCGGAAATACGGCGATTCCCTGCCCGAGTACCGTGGCGATTTCACACCTTACTGGGAGGACGGCGCCGCATCGACAGCGAAAGCCACCGCGCTCAACCGCACAGCTGCCGAACAGCTTGTGCAGGCGCGGACACTCTGGGCGATGACCGATCCTGTAAACTGCCCTGACCTTGATTTCGATGAGGCCTGGCGCAATGTCATCCTCTATACCGAGCACACCTGGGGCGCTCACAACAGCATCAGCGAACCGGAAAGCGAGTTTGTCAAGGGCCAGTGGAATGTGAAACGCTCTTTTGCCGAAACAGCGGCTGAAATGGCCGACGACCTCACCGCGCGGGCATTTGCGGACGCTGTCTCCGCGGAACAGGCGGGTGCGATCGATGTTTATAACACGTCCTCATGGACACGGAGCGGACTTGTTACGCTGCCGCAGTCTCCGGTGCGTGAAAGGCAGTGTGTTATCGATGAGTCCGGGAAAGTATTGTTGTCGCAGATAGACAGCCGCGGCCAACTGGTCTTTTTTGCCGCCGATGTGCCGCCTTTTTCGGCAAAGCGTTTCTTTGTTAAAAACGGCACGGCCCCCTCGAAATCGGGTGTGTCGGTCGAGGGAAATGTCCTCTCGAACGGTATCCTGACTGTCGGGATAGATCCGGAAACTGGCGGGATCGGCTCGATCACCCGGAACGGCATCGAACAGGATTTCGCGGATAATGACCCTCTCAACGGCTATTACTATCTGCCCGGAAAGGACCCGAAAGACGCTGTCCCGTCTGGTGAGACGACACTTTCTGTTGTCGAAAACGGCCCGCTGTTCGTCACCATCGAGGCGGTGTCGAAAGCGCCGGGAGCGTACTCGGTCACACGGAGATACCGTATTATTGACAGTCTCGATTATCTCGAAATCAGTAATACGGTCGATAAACAGCCGGTGAAAGATAAGGAGAGTGTGCATTTCGCGTTCCCGTTCAATGTGCCCGACGGCGAGGTCCGTTACGATATCGCCTGGGGTGTTGTCCGGCCGGACGAGGACCAGCTCCCCGGCGGCAACCGGAATTTCTTCAGTGTTCAGCGATGGGCTGATGTCTCTGCGAAAAAGGACGGTATCACGCTCGCGACACTCGACGCCCCCCTGATCGAGCTTGCCGGTATGAACGCCGAGGAATGGAATCTCGAAGCGCACCGTCCCTGGCTCAAGCAGGTCCCCGAAACGCAGACAGTCTATTCCTATGTCATGAATAACTATTGGCACACGAACTACAAGGCATATCAGGATGGGCCGGTTAATTTCCGCTATGCGCTCAGGCCGCATAAGGCATTCGATTCAGCCGGGGCCAAACGTTTCGGCATTGAAATGAGCCAGCCTTTTGTCGCGGTTCCCGTTCAAGACAGCAGCGCGCCGGCGAAACTGCCGTTCGACATCGACTGCGGCGATACTATAATCGTGAGTTCAGTAACCGCCCTTGACAAGGGAAACGCCTTCATGCTGCGCCTGTTCAACAGCGGTGAAAAGAGCGGGTCGTTCGCCTGCCCGAAAGGCTGCAAAGCATGGATCGGGACACCCGACGGGGTAAAGAAGAGTGAAATGGGCAAGTTACTTAAAATGAATGGTTTCGAGGTCGCCACAGTCATTTTGGAACCGTAACATATAACAATCAGATGCAGAAGGAAGGGCTAAAAATGAAGTGCATGAAGACGGTGGTGATTTTGTTGGCGGTGTTTACCATGATGGCTGTGCCGCTTTCCGCGGATGAAAAAATCAAGCTTGGTGATGACCTTGAACTGCTGAAACTTTCCGAGACAGTCTACCGTCACATTTCATACAAGGAACTGTCTCAATACGGACGTGTTCCGGCCAACGGAATCGTGTATATCAGCGGCGACGAGGCGGCTGTTGTCGATACGCCGTGGAGCCACGAACAAACCTCGCGCCTTCTCGACTGGATAGCGGATGAAATGGGGGCGACTGTCACGGTAGTCATCCCTTCCCACTGGCACGAGGACTGCATGGGTGGGCTCTCGGCGGTTCACGAGCGCGGCATCCCGACAGTCAGTTACGAAAAGACACGGGCGTTGGCACATGCAAAAGGGCTCCCCGTGTCGCGTTTCGGCTTTCGCGACACAATGACATTATCTGTTGCCGGGAAGGAGATTGAATGTGCATATTGCGGTGCCGGACATACTGTCGATAATATCGTTGTCTGGATACCGTCGGAAAAGCTGCTTTTCGGCGGCTGCCTTGTCAAGGCGGTGGGCGCGAAAGGTCTCGGCAATACTGCCGATGCCGATGTTCCCGCCTGGCCCGCGACATTGAACGCTGTGCTGGACCGTTTTCCCGTCGCGGAAACAGTGGTGCCCGGCCACGGTGCTCATGGCGGCCTTGAACTGATTCGTCATACACTCACACTGTTTAAATGAAAGCGCGAGAGCCTATGCCGGAAACGAAAATGAAACAAGCTCCCGGCGGAATGTATACGCAGGGATTCATCAAGGTCTACAGGGCGCTGTTCCGTCCCCTGAGCCGCCTTCTCAAAACACTGGGGATCGGCCCCAACACGGTCACGCTGTTCAGTTTTGTCTTTGCCTGTGTGACCTGCTATTTCCTCGCGGTGGACCGTCTGTGGCTCGCCCTTGCGTTTGGTCTGGCGATGGGTTTCGCAGACACGGTGGACGGGCAGATCGCGAAAGAGTTCGGGATGGAATCGAAGTTCGGCGGCGTGCTCGATTCAACAGTAGACCGATACTGCGAGTTCATGGTTTATCTCGGGTTCGGGCTCCGCTATTATTATCTGGGACGGCCGCTGTGGATTGTCGGCTGCGCGATGGCCTTTGCAGGTTCGGTGATGATCAGCTACATCAAGGCACGTGCCGAGGCGGACGGTTATTCCTGTAAAGTCGGCCGCCTTCAGCGTCCGGAACGCCTGACCATTGTCGGTTTCGGCTGCCTCTTTCTCAGCCACGGTGTCGATGTCATGATAATCATTCTCGCGTTCGGCACGCAGATGACGGCTTTCCAACGTCTCATGCATGTATATCGCCAGAGTGTGGTCGAGAACTGAGAAATATAGATAATTACTCAATGCGAACATAGAGCAGAACAGGTAGAACATGAGAAGTGTCAGGACAGTATCACGGTATTTCAGGGGATTTGTTTTGTGCCTCTGGACTGTCCGGTCACGAGGTCATGATGGCGAAAAACGGTTCATCACTCCCCCTGCTCGCCTGTGAGCGTTTTACGATCCCGACGAAGGCCGGAGACATGCTGCTTCTGGAAAGGAAATAAACGAGTTCACCTCATACGGAAGGATGCAACAATGCCCGACAATTATTTCGACTGTTTCCTCTATGAAAACGGCGGCCCGGAGGGGCTCGAAGGTTATCCCTTCGAGGGTTACCACAAGGTTCTCGATGCTGTCAGGACAGGGGTGCCCGCTAAAGAGGGGGTGAAAATCCTCGATATCGGTATCGGCGGCGGCATGTTGAGCTACCCCCTCTACTGCCGCGGCGCGGATCTGACCGGTATCGATTTTCTCGCGAAAATGATCGAAAGCGCCGGAAAGGTCATGCCGCGTGCAACGTTGATTCAGCATGATATTAAAAATGGCCTGCCCGGGGAGCTTGACGGAAGCCGTTTCGACTATGTGATCTCCTCCTATGCGCTGCACCACATTGATGACAGCGGCAAGATTGAGATGCTCAAGGCTCTCGGGGATATGGTGCCGGAGCCTGGCCGGATTATCATCGCCGATGTTTCGTTCGAAACACGTGCCGCGATGGAGGACGTTCAGAAGGATGCCGGTGAGCACTGGGATGTCGAAGAGTTTTACATTGTCGCCGAGGATTTCCTGCCGGAATTAGAGCGTCAGGGCATGACGCCGTCTTACAAACAGATATCATGCTGTGGTGGAGTGCTGAGCGTATGAGACGCTGTGAAAAATCGGTGAATATGACCGTATTATGGTCAATTGTGGCCTTTTCGATTGCGCTTGTCCGGGCTGTTTCTTTGCCGGGATTCTGCGCAGATAAAAGCGACATCGATGAGGGAAAAGACGGCAGGTTGTTGTTCGAGGAGGGTTTCGAAGACAGCGATTTCGCTTCACGCGGCTGGTATGACGGACCCCGTTTCGAGCTGAGTGACAAGGCCAGTGTGTCAGGTGAAAGTTCCTGTGTCTGGCACTGGAAAACCGCCGGAGATATCGGGCCCGCAGGCGGCAGCGCGCGAGTGAAACTCCCGCCGGTCGAATCGGTGACCCTGAGTTTCCACATGAAACACAGTGAGAACTGGGACTGGACCGGTGTCAGCTGGCATCCCCACGAGTTCCATTTTATAAGCAATGCCGACGAGTTCCTTGTCGGCCCGGCTTACACCTACCTGACTTTCTACATCGAGGTGGTCAATGGTGTGCCGCGGATAGCCATTCAGGACAGCAAAAATATCGACACCAGCCGTCTCGGCGAAAACCTTGTCGGTGTCACCGAAAAACGTGCTGTCGCGGGCGGCAACGGCGACAGTGACGGTTACGGTCATCTCGGTTACTATCCCGCCGGGAATCAGTACCGCAATGGTAAGCACTGGGAGGCGGACGGTGTCTATTTCGGCGATGAGAAAGGGGCGCGTTACAAGGGCGACTGGCATCATGTCAAGGTGCAGCTCACACTCAACAGTGTCGGCAATGACGGCGTTGGTAAGCGTGACGGCGTTCTTCGCTACTGGTTTGACGGGGAGCTTCTGATGGATTATAATGATGTAGTCTACCGTACCGGAGCCCATCCTGACCTGAAAATCAACCAGTTCATGGTGGGGCCTTATTTCGGGCCCGGCGTTCCTCATGAACAGAAAATCTGGGTGGACGATATCAGAATATGGGGTGAGTGATGCATCTCATTGTGAGGTAAGGTGTTGGCGGAACATGACCGCTTTTTGAAAATACGTTATAGTGGAGTTTTATTATTATGCAAGGATCATCCCAACTGAAAGTCGGTGTTTATATCGATGTTGCAAATCTGGCAATGAATGGCGGATTCGGCATGCGATACGATGTGCTTCGTGAATTCTCGTGCCGTGGATCAGCGGAGCCCATTCGCCTGAATGCATATGTCAGTTACGATGCTGAGCGGGCCGATACCGACCTGGACTATAAAAACGGCCAGAAACGTTTTCACGCCGCATTGCGCGATGTCGGCTATAAAGTTATACAAAAAGATGTCAAATGGTATAGTGACGATACCGGTAGGCGTTTTGGAAAGGCGAACGTTGATCTGGATCTTGCGGTCGATGCCCTGCTGCAGTCGCAAAACATGGACCGTGTGATAATCGCAACGGGGGACGGCGATTTTGTGCAGGTTGTACGGGCTCTTCAAAATCGAGGCTGCCGCGTTGAAATCATCGCGTTTGATAATGTTTCCGGCGACCTTCGCAGAGAAGCCGACCTGTTTATGTCGGGATATTTGATCCCTAACCTGCTTCCGGTCAAGCACATTCAGTCCGGCAATCACTGGGCCGCAGTCAACTCGTATGCCAGGGGTGTCTGTTATGCGTATGATGAAACAAAAGGGTATGGCTGGCTACGGTATCTCAGGACTTTTGAAGGTGATCTCTGGCGTACCGATTCCCGTGAAGAGAGTTCGCCGTACCGGACAATATATTTTCATAGTTCACAGCTTCCCCATAATGTCGACAAAAGAAAGCTGACAGACCGTCAGGTCGTATTTGAGTTTCGGATAGTGCCCGGGAAAGAAGAAGGGCAGTTGCAGGCGGTTGATCTGGAGGCTTTTTTCACTATTACGTAGAACATACAGAGAATCCCTGAAAAGGCATTTTGATCAAGAGAATTCCTCGGAGAGCTGCTCTGGGATTGTTTATTAATCTTCACTGTCGCAGATATGGTGAAATAGGCCATGCTTGAATGAACTACCCCGACACAAGCATCGGGGAATTCTGCCGATTATCAACGGAGACATGAAGTTGAATTAAGCGTTACATACATAGAACTGATCCGGAATATAGCA
The DNA here is from genome assembly GCA_963668435.2 of Candidatus Latescibacterota bacterium. GTDB lineage: Bacteria > Latescibacterota > Latescibacteria > Latescibacterales > Latescibacteraceae. Next base: position 140,296 of record CAXXSC010000006.1, on the reverse strand, counting down.
CGTTCATAGCACAGGAGGTGAGCGGCGGTATGGATGCGACAGGTATGACTATCAAGCGGCGTACTATGTTGACAACGACAGCGGCGGCAGCAGCGGCGGTAATCGCGGGCGATGCTGTAGCGGTGGAGCAGGAAATCCCCGCCCCTGATTATGCAATCCCTTTCAATGGCTTCCACGGGCTTCCGAAGAACAAACGCGAGTGGAAAGGCGACGGCCGCTCTAAAAAAGTGATATTCCTTTCCCACTGTATGCTGAACCAGAATTCACGCTATGTCGATGTGGCCGATTTCCCCGCCATGTTCGACCCCATTCTCGACTACCTCCAGCAGGAAAAGATCGGCATTGTCCAGATGCCCTGTCCCGAATTGTATTGCCTCGGCCTCGGACGTTTCGATGTCCGTCCCGGCCTCGAGCATCCCAACGGCATGGCCCGTATTGTCCGTATGCTCGACGATATCGTGTTCACCGCCCGCGAGTATCGCTTTCAGGGATTCAGGATTGTCGCGTTCATGGGCAAGGAGGGCAGTCCGGCCTGTGGTGTGGATGAGACCTGGTACGAAAAAGGCGGCCACCAGCCCGGCGAGGGTGTTTTCATCCGCGAACTGAAAAAACGCCTTGCTGCGGAATCGCTGGAAATACCGGTCAGGGGAGTCGCCGATTTCAGGCAGGAAGAGGCAATCGCATGGCTTAAAGACCGGGTGTAAATAAATTGATGTGGACGTTTACGAAAAAGGCAGAACCCCGAACAGGTTCTGCCTTTATTTATATCTGAGTCCGGAAATTGATTGCAAAGGTCTTATTCAGTTTCCTCTGTGCTGTCACTATTCGCTGTTTCGGGTTCCCCGACCTCATCGAGCGAAACGTGTCGCTTTTTCGGCATAACCACCTTATACATCAACGCTATGACAGCGGCAAAGACGGCGACAGCCACGAGCATCGGAAGCGGTCTGATACCACCAGATTTCGCGAAAGTGGCCTCCATGACCCGTTCGCCGCCGGTGAGGTTGACGATGGGGTAGCCCCATGCGACAACCTGCCGTGTACGCTGATCGATGTTGGTTTCCGGCGCGTTCGTCTCGTTGATCTGTCGCGGGAAATGGACTTTCGTGATCCATTTGCGGGTCTTGAGCTTCTCGTCGAATCCTGCGATCGATGTTATCCTCGGATCGGCGAGCGATACCTTGCGGATAAATTTATGCCGTCCCCCGAGAGCATCCTCGAGAGTAACGCCGCCGATGAAATCGACACCCTTGATCGCCGAATAGATACGGTCGAGGGCCTCGATATCGTCAAACTTGAGCGACAACTTGATTGTCCTGTTGTCCTCGGCGGAATAGACATCGGCATTGATAAGCTCGACACCCTCGATACCCGCCGCGATCTGTTTCAGCCCCTCGGCATTGAACACACCCTCGTCGAGCCCGACCTCGGTGGCGTACTTGATGTACAGCTCGCCGATTGCGAGATCGATCGATATTGTCCCGGAAAGATCGTTATCGAGCCAGATTTCCTCAACGTATGTGAAACAGCCGCCTGACAGAAGGGCGATGGCTGCAACGAGCAGCAGCATGACGACACGCTGACACAGTTTACAGACACTTTTTATTCCGGCTCTCATACAAGTCTCCCGGTCAACAGTTATCGGACATAACTTCCGGCGTTAATATCGATGGTACAGCCTGTGGCGTGGTCCATAAGGCCGCTGGCGAGGAATACCACGGTCGGTGCAACGTCCTGCGGCTCTGTCAGTGTGTTGAGCGCGAGATCGTTCAGCACCAGGTCCTCGCCGTACTGCTCGACGAACTGACGTGCCATGCCGGTTTTGACGAATCCGGGCGCAATCACGAAACTCTTGACGTTATCCTTGCCATAGGCACGGGCGATCGAACGGCTCATGGCCACCATGCCGCCTTTCGATGCCGCATAGGAGAGGTAATCAGGTGTGTCGCCCCTGAATGCCGCGCGCGAGGCGATATTGATGATCCGTCCGCCCTTGCGGTCGACGAAATGGTTGACCGCGGCACGTGTGAGAATGCCCGCCGCCGTGAGGTTGACACCGATGGTTGTGTTCCAGCTGTCAAGCCAGTCCTCGGGCGCCTCGTCAAGGGGCGAATTGATGATGATCCCGGCATTGTTGATAAGGACATCGATGGTCTCGTATTTAGCGAGTACATCGACGAAAAGCCGGAAACATTCCTCGGGCTGGGCGAGATCGGCCTGGAACGGTTCGGAACCGTTGCCGATTTCCGCGGCCAGCGTTTCGGCGTTCTTGAGATTGCGGTTGCAGTGAACCGCGACAGTGGCGCCGGCAGAACCGAGTCCGCGAGTGATCGCCGCGCCGATACCGCTGCTTGCGCCAGTGACAAGTATGTTCATGCCGCTAAGATCGATTTTCATGGTGAAATGCCCCTTGGATTACTGAATTCTACTGGTGTCATTGGGGAGAACCAACGTTGCCCGGTTGAAAACTCCCGGAAACATTGCACTGTTCTCCCCAAACCCCTCTCCGGAAAGGGATCGCCTGACCCCTTTCAGTCTCTTGTATAAGTATACTCCGTTCACAGACAGGATGGTGTGCGACTTCTGTCCAGTTCCTGTGAAATTGCCAAAACAGCTACGATGTTTCGTTTCTCTTGTGTTCCAGCTCAAAGTCGCGAAGCACTTTGAGCATCCGGCATCGTGAGATGCCGGATACAAAAGGGTCGCCTGACCCTTCCCTGGAAGGGGGCGGGGAAACCTGGGGAATGCCAGGTGTCACCGCATACTTTCTATGCTGTGTTTCAGCTATGCGCTATAGTTCTTTGATCTTGAAATTCCTGAACTTGACCGAATTGCCCTCGGGAGTGTTGTCGCCCGGATGGACCTGCAGGACAATGACGCCGCTCTCGGGAACGCGGAACGTGCCGTCTTCCTTCTTGGTGTCGGTGAAATCCATGGTCTTTGTGTCATTGATCCATACCTGGATATGGGCGGGCTGGCCCTCGATGATACAGCGGACCTTGTTCCACTCGTTCTTTTTCCAGAGCTTGATGCCTTCCTCATTGTGCTTGAGGAAGCCGCCGCCGCCGGGGCTGTAAATCGCGCCGTACTCACCCTCGGGACGGTCGTCAAGAGTCACCTGATAGGAAAGGATATCGCCCTGCGAGCGGAGGAACAGGCCCGTATCGAGCGGGTAGTCGACCTTGACCTCACAGGTGACATCGAAATCGCCATATGACTTCTCGGTGCAGAGATAGGCCCCGGTGCCGATGGGGTTCTGACGGCCGGTCATGGCACCTTCCTCGACAGTCCACTTACCGTCGTCACCGATGTACTCGGAGAACTGACGCCAGCCGTCGAGCGTTTTGCCGTCAAAAATGACCGTGTAGCCATCGGAAGCCTTGTTGCAGGCCATGGCCGAGAGGGCGATAACCACTGCGAGCGCAAGAAGAGATACGCGTTTCATGAAATGCTCCTTTCACTATTGTTAGTATTTTTTACCAGATTACTAAAGTAATACAAATATGCGAGGAAATCCAGCCCTTTCATACAAGCCTGATACTGCGGCAGACAGCGTATCGGCGGCGGCGTCCCCGGAGTATGAGCAGATATCGATTGACATGTGTAAAGGACAGGCTATATTTGAGTATATACATTGTTTTCATGCAATGGAAAAGATAAAAGATTCACCGCAGAGGCGCAAAGACGCTGAGGAAAAATGGATCAAAGAATGAACACTCGCAGCTCTGTTGCGGCAGTTCATTTTTAAGGAGGACGATGATGTGCCGGAGTTTCCCGATATATCTGGCTTTTTTGCTCACGCTGTTGAGTGCGCTTGTATCCGCCGACCCGTTTCAGCCGACATTGCTCGGTATCGATGCTCCCGGTTTTGTCGACTATCAGTTCGACGGCGCAGAACTCAAAATCCCCGTGACAGTGACCGGCACACCCGCCGGGATCATTTTCTGCCTGTTCACGAAAGACATGGCTGACGAAATCGGCTATACGATCAATGGCTATCTCGGCTGGCACCAGGTCAATAAAATCGACACCTGCATCTATTACTCGCCGATGGAGAGCTACGAGGTCGGAAGGCATGAGATTGTCTGGGACGGCAGGGATCAGGACGGCAATTTCGTTTCCGCAGGATATTATACATATTATCTGTGGGGCTATGACAATAAGAACGAGCGGCAGCTGGCGGCCAGTGAGGTCATGCCATACTGCGGAATATTTGACATACAGGAGACAGACGAGAGCGGCCTGCCTATGCCCCATCCTGTAATCTATGAAGCCCAGCGGCGGTGGACACTGGGAAATGACCCGTCCGACGGAACGTTGCTTGATTTTTCCGCACTGCCGCAATCGGAGTTTTGGAACAACGAAAACGATAACCTGCATTTCACTGCTCTCGATCCGGCCCGCCATGATCACTTTTTCGTGCGCGCCTCGAAAACAACGTATGAACAAAATCCGGAGCAGACAGAATCCGCCATTCTCAAGCTCAAATGGGTTGCCGGCGGGAGCTCTGAGATTGTCAGCGATTGGGCTGATAATGGTTGTCTTGTGCTGCCCGGAGCGCTGGGAACATCAAGCGGCATTGTCTCCGATGGCGAGTACCTTTACACGTCCGATGATAATTCGTATTATCTCGATGAACCCAAAGCGGATATTTATATCGTCGACATGGATGATGCTTCCGTGGTCGATATCGATATCAGCGAATGGTGGAGTTCAACCATATGATTTTTCTCAGGGTGGCCAGATGAATGGCGGGCCACATTCGCTCTATCACCGAAACGGCTATGTATTTCTCACCAGTACAAAAACTTGTTTGAAACAAATGGTCGATCCAGCCGCCTATATACGCGACGGTGATACCTCAAACTTCTACTGCTGGACCAATGGCAACGGCGACTATACGCTGGATAAAAACTTCGAGGAAACAGCGGAAAAACCCTGGGTATGCAACGATTACGTAGCGGAACCCCTATCCATAGCAATATCAGCGCCGACCGGAACCTGTTCAGCACATGCCCCTCGTATGGCATATGGATATACACGTTCGGGCTTATGGCGCCTGACGGTACCGGCCTGGGCTATCATGCACTTGCACCAGGAAACAGGGAGATGGGAAGCAGGGGTAACATCGTTCTCGACGGCGGCACTGCCTATGACGGCTTGTATACTGCCGAAGGCATGGCCTCATTTTTTGGGACCCGTCCTTATGGAGGAGGCTGGCCGGTTCCCCACACCTATTTCACGGCCCACGACTCATTCAAGGGCGTGCTGGGGCAAGAGCGGCTCAGACGTCAAAAATACTGCTGTGCCCGTCTCAATCACTCTCTCCCCCAACTACCCCAATCCGTTCAACCCGATGACCACAATCCCGTTTACGCTGAATTCCGAATCGGAGATCACGCTGACAGTTTACAATGCGGCCGGGGAAAAAGTCGCGACATACTCGCCGAGGGGCGGTTCAGCGCGGGTTCGCATAATGTCGAATGGGATGCCTCGAAATATTCCAGCGGTGTGTATTTCTGCCAGTTGAGCGCAGGAACATATACGGAAACGCGGAAGATGACGCTTGTTAAATGAAGTTCAAAAACTTCAGGTTTAAAGTTCAAGGGACATGAAGGCGTAAAAGAAAAACTTGTCCTGAACCACTGATTGCTATGATTAAATGATGAACTATGATTGAAAAGACAGAACTCACCCACCGATAAATCAGTGATAAAAATGAGAGCCTGCGGGTGTTTGCCTCTCTCTTTCTTAATCCTTAATCTATCTTTTCTCTGCGTCTTTACGCCTCTGCGGTGAATATTTGTCTTTCCCTTGTGATTATTTTGTGCCTTTTCGTGGCCATTCTTTTCTTTTAATCCGCGCCCATCCGTTATATCCGTAGAATCCGTGTTCCATTCTTTTCAATCTTTTCTTCTCAATCCTGTATTCTGTCTTTTTCACAGCCTTACCAGGTAATCCAGTTTCAATATCGCTGTGCGGTATCGGGTTGCATAGTCCCGCGATTCGTCCCAGAGATGGTTGTAGACAAGATAGAGATCGCTGCCCATGCGCGGTATGAAATGGAGACGGAAATTCATGTTAACCTCGCTGGTCTCGTTGTTGTACTGAAGGAACGTTGTCGAGGTCAGCCTTGTCGAGAGATTAAGGAATAGCCTGCCGCCGTATTCGCGGGTAATGAAACGCTCATCGTCGAGATCGATGGCGTTGTAGAGGATATCGCCGGAGACAGCGGCATAGCGGTTGAGCTTGTAGGTCAGCGAGGGATTGAGCATATCGCGGTCGCCGCCGTAAAATCCGCCGCGGCTGGCATCGACTGTCAGCGACAGCGGACGGCCCGGGCTGCTCTCCAGCTGGAAACCGTAGCTGGTCCATTCATAGATATCCGGCGCAATCACCGCGCGGTCGAAAATATCGAACGGGCTGTCCACACGGTCGTAGGCCCTGTCGATCGTGAACATCATCATATCATTGCCCGAGGTTATCACTCCGATTGGCCAGAATGTCATCGTGCGCTCCAGCATGGTGCCGTCCATGTCGCTGATATAGTCCCAGCCCAGGGGCATGAAAATGAGCTGTTTGACCATCGGGATATTTGGGCGAGGGTACATGCGGAACTTACCGCGAATGCGCCGTATGCCGGTCCGGGTCACGAATCCGGTTTCGGGATTGAAATTCTCGCCCACATGGTACATTTCACAGAAACTGTCGATGAGATCGTTGGGATAATCGATGAAAACGCGGCCGAAAAGCGCTTTTTCGCTGTCGCCGTCGGTGAATGACTGGCTGAGATCGGCGCGAAGGCCGAAATTACGGTCGCCGAAAAAGCTGTCGGTCTGGTAGAACATGTCCGCACCGACAACCCTGTTCGTGTGTCCCTCGCCATCATCGAGATTGGTGGCGATCATACCGATCCGCGAGCGCTTGAGGACATCGCGCTTGAAACGGAACACCGAGTAATTTGTCGAGGGGACCTCGCCGCTCTTGTCAGTCTGGATGTTGAGCAGGCCGAGGCTGTAGGGTCCGGCACGACCCGAAAGGTTGGCGCCTGCGAGGATAGGTATCTGCCCCCGGTCTTCGCTGATCCCGATCCTGCGTGAATGATAGACTTTCTCGAAATAGCCGCTGTCGAAATCGAAAGTTTCCGAGCCGGCAAGGAAAAACTCCCGCTTCTCGGGATAGAAAAGGCTGAATCTCGTGAGGTTGATACGTTCCTGGTCGGTCTCGACCTGAGCGAAATCGGTGTGGGTTGTTATATCGAGCGTGAGATCGGTGCTGATAGGGTAACGTGCATCGAGACCGTATTTGAACTCGCCGTCCTCACCGGGGCTGTCTTCCCGTTCCGTGCCGCCGAGAACATAGGGGGTCAGTTCGAGCCCGCGGCTCCGCGAGATACTGTCAAGACCGGTGAGCCAGCCCGATTTCGAGAGCTGGTAGATGCCATCCTGACGACGCCAGCTCTGCCAGAGACTTTCCTCGCTCTTGCGGCGGATGAGACGTTTGAAATTGATACGCCATGCCTGCTTTTCTGCGCGGGGGGAAAACGAAGTGTCTTGAACGGGATGACAATCTCGGCGGTCCAGCCCTCCTCATCCACCCGGGCCTTGGCGTCCCAGACACCGTCCCAGTCGGGGTTGAGAAGTTCTGTGCCGTAAAATATCCCGTCGTAGCGCGCACCGTTGGGGTTGACCGTGAAAAAATAGCCGTTCCTGAGGCTGCCGAATGTGTCGATCACCATCATGAAATTGTCATCGCTGTCGAGATCGACATCACGGCGCATCTCGTTCCGGACTATCTTTTCCGGCTCGCTGTCGTAACAGCGTACTGCCACATAGATGTTGTCACTGTCCGAGGCGATACGGACTTCCGTGTGCTCGCTTTCGGGCCGGCCTTCATGAAGTTCCATCTGGACAAAATCTGCGGCGGGAACGGCGTTCTGCCAGAAATCCTCCACGGGCCGGCCGTCGAAACGAAAATCGTCAGCGGCATAGACTGCTTTAATTTCTGCAGCATCTTCCGGTGTTTCGGCGGCATGGCAATGATCGTAATATGTCAGTGAAAGTGTCGAGATTAAGATGGCTGCAAGCGCAGTTTTCATGGCACCCCAGTGTGAGAGAGAGGATGATCGCATTTTTTATAAGTATCTACCGGCGGACCTGAAAGTCAATAAGAATCTTTGAATATGCCAATTATGCTTTGTGTGGCGGAAATAAATTGCCGATTTCATTCTTTTCCTGAAACTATTATGTTATACTGAATGATGGCTTCGGCTACCATGTTCACACCCGGGTTAACAGTGTTTAAATTCGAGATGAATGTTATGACAGATAAAACCGTCCTTGTCCTCCTCCGCCACGGTGAAACCTCCGGACAGTCCTCGATCCGCTATTACGGTGCCACCGATATCCCGCTGTCCGATCTCGGCAGAGAACAGATGCGACGCTCTAAAGAGGCGCTTCGTGACTTTGATTTTAAACGCGTGTTCGTGAGCCCGCTTGACCGTTCGCAGGAAAGTGCCCGTCTGGCACTCGAGGGCGTGACGAATGGCTTGCGGCACGAAATTATCGAGGGTTTCCGGGAGATCGATTTCGGCATTTTCGAGGGGCTCAGCGAGGAGGAGATCGCCGACCGCTACCCGGACTATCATCAGCGCTGGCTGGTGGAACGGAAACTCGATGCTTTCCCCGAGGGCGACAGCCGCGAGGGGTTTGTGGGCCGCGTGCAGGAAACGGCGCTTCAGGTGTTCGGCGACAGCGAACTGCCCGCGATCGCGGTGCTTCACAAGGGTGTGATCAGGGGCATTCTCTCGGCCCTGCTCGGTATTCCCAACGAGGAGCTCATGGGCCGCTCCATCGAGATGGGCAGTATCCATGTGCTCGAGCGCAACGGCGGCGGCTGGAGGCTTGTCCTCGCTAACGAGACCGACCATCTCGGCGACCTGAGGATAGCGCATTCATAACCATCGCATAAGTATCAAAGTTGAAAGAATACAGGTTGTCACTGACTGACTGCAATGGGTAATGTGAAAATACAGATGTTTTTATCAGCTTGTAAAATAATGGATTACCGGACAATGATATCATATTTTAACAGAAAGGCCGCGATACCTGTTCTGCTGCTCTTGGCCGTGCTGCTTGTCTCTGCCTCATGCGGCGGGCGCGATCATGACAGCGTGGTGCTGACTGCGCCGTTCGGGCCGCTGGTTTACCCGTTCCTCAGGATGGAGGCGGTGGATGGCCCGGTCGATTACGAGGTTGTGGTCTGGAACGATCCCGACCAGCTCAAGGCGCTGATAGCGGGTGGTCAGGCCGACTTTTTCGGATTGCCCTCGAACGTGGCCGCCATATTCCATAACAAGGGCGCAGGGCTTTCTCTTGCCGCGGTCTCTGTGTGGAAAGTCCTCTGGATAGTCACGAGCGACAGCACGAAAACCAGCCTTGCCGATTTCAAGGGTGAAAGCATTGTCATGCCGTTCCGCGGAGACATGCCCCACATCGTGTTCGAGGAGGTCGCTCGTGAACGTGGATTCGATCCTGAGCATGATTTCGACCTGCGTTTCGTGACCACGCCGCAGGATGCCTCGCGCCTGCTTCTGACCGGCGGGGCGGACCACGCCCTTCTTGCCGAACCCGACCTCTCCATGCTTTTAAAGAAAGCGGCCTCGGGCGAGGCTGGGGAAGGCAGGCTTTTTTACCGGGCAATCGACCTTCAGGACGAGTGGGCGGCGCTGAAAGGCGGGGGCAATGAACTCCCTATCGGTGCGGTCGCCGTGACAGAGGGCACCCAGGCGAAAACAGCTGTGACCCCGGCATTCTGCCGCGATTACGAAGCGGCGCTTGAATGGTGTTCTGCGCATCCCGCTGAGACTGCCGCAATGGTTGCCGCGCGTTTTCCCGGTGTGGAGGCCGCGGGTGTCGAGGATGCCATGCATCATGTGGTAATGCGCTATGAAACGGCCTCTGAAGCACGGAAATCGCTGGAAACGTTTTTCTCGGCGATCCTTGCCGCCAATCCTGCGCGGATCGGCGGAAAACTGCCCGGCGACAGTTTTTACCTGAAACCGTGACCGCGAAATGTGCGGACCCAGAGCTGCGGTTACCCATGTTTTATAAGCATTTATAGTAATATGGCGGCAATATGAACGAATCGGACAGGCAAGTGAAAGACAACGGCTCGAAACGCGCCCTCATGCTCGGTGTCGCGGGCAGTGCCTGCATTGTTGCTGCGTGGCAGGTGTTGAGCTTCTTCATGCCACGTATTGTCCTTGCGACACCGGTGGAGACTGCTGCTGCGCTGTTCTCCATGGCCGGGAGCACCCAGTTCTGGATTCAGATCGCTGCAAGCATATGGCGTATCGTGCTCGGTGTCGCGATCGGCGGAACAGCCGGTTTCTTTCTGGGGCTTGCCGCCGGTCTCAACAGTACAGTCCGGCACCTTCTCGAACCCCTGCGCTGGATTGTCATGAGCGTCCCCGCCGTGGTGGTCGTGGTGATCGCTATGCTCTGGTTCGGCATGGGCTCCGGCATGGTGGTGTTCATCACCTCGATTTTGCTTTCGCCGCTTGTCTATGTCAATACCGTACGCGGCCTCGATATGGTGGACAGCAGGCTCACTGAAATGGCCGCGGTTTACTGTATGACAAGCGGGCAGAAAATACGGCATATCTATATCCCGGCGGTCATGAGCCATGTGGCGTCGGCCATGGTTGTCGCCACCGGAATGGGCGTGAGGATCGTGATCCTCGCCGAGGTCATGGGCGCCTCTGAGGGAATCGGACACGCGCTCTCGCTTGCGCGGAGTACCATCGACACCGCACGGCTTTTCGCGTGGGTGTTTATCTGCATCGCCATTGTCGCAGTCATTGAGTACCTGATGATCAAACCGGTCGAGCGGAGGATAATGCGATGGAAACACTGAAAACAGCACTGTCCTTCGACTCGGTCAGCATGGATTTCAACGGCCGCCGCGTGCTCGACGGCATTTCATTCACGGTCAGCGAAAACGACAGTGTCGGCATTTTCGGCAGGAGCGGTTCGGGAAAATCGACACTGCTGAAACTGGCCGCCGGGCTGTTTCCGCCCAGCGAGGGTACGGTGAACAGGCCGGAAACGATGCGTATCGGTTATGTTTTCCAGGAGGCGCGTCTCCTGCCCTGGAAAACGGCGATCGAGAATGTGGCGCTCCCTCTGGAAACATTGGGCATGAGCCCGGAAGAGGCGCAGAAAACAGCGTCGTCACAGCTCGCGGAAATGGGACTGGAGGGTTTCTTCGATCATTATCCCGGCACCCTGTCCGGCGGTATGGCGCAGCGGGTGTCGCTCGCGCGGGCTTTCGCGGTGAATCCCACATTGCTTATCCTGGACGAGCCTTTTGCCGCCCTCGATCTCCAGATCAAGGATACGATGTTCTCACTTCTGGCCCGTCAGCTCGAGGCGAAAAGGACCACCGTGCTTTATGTGTCGCATATTCCCGAGGATATGCTCAGGATCGCGACCCGCATTCTTGTGCTCGGCGGAAACGGTGCTCTATCCGAACTTCCCCCGGCGGATGATGCCGAAATGAAACGAATGCTCATGGAATCACTCAAGGACTGAAAGCATAAGTGTCCGGTAAACTTGAACCTGATGGTTGTGAATGTCAGCAAACGAAGAGGCAGGCGTAATAATTTGGTGAATGCGACACAAATCCGGTGTCGACGTTGGTACTGATAAACTGACCGGAACAGTCCTTCGGACTGCCCCGATGACTGTCACCGGTGAACCATCACTTTATGGTTCCCACGTCCACTCCGAAAGGGGGCAAGGCCCCTTTATATTTCTGCGAAGTGTGTGCTGAGTGAGCCGCTGTACGTCGTTGCGTCGCCGTACGCTGCCCTTTTTCTGTCAAAGGAAAAAGGGGGTTGAAAAAATGTTGTTTGCTCCTGAAAAGCATAGCCGGTCTTTTTATAGGAAAATATTGAATTGAAAGGTTTCACATGAATAGAGGAAGCACAATGCAATTGAACGTAAAAGAAAGCTTGTCGGCCGATGTCATTGTTGCCGGTGCGGGCGCATCGGGAATAGTGGCGGCGGTTGCCGCGGCACGTGAAGGCGCTGAGGTGCTCGTTCTGGAACGTCACGGTTTCCCCGGCGGCGCATGGACCGCGATGGGTGTCGGACCGATGATGGGATTCCACAACCGCGCGGGACGTCAGCTTGTCGGCGGCATCGCACAGGAAATAGTCGACCGTCTCATGGACGAGGGGGCAAGTCCCGGTCACATTCCGGACAGCATCACCTACTGCTCGACTGTAACACCGTTTGACAGCGAGGCAATGAAAACAGTGCTGGAGACCATGCTGGCTGAATCCGGCGCACGGATACGCTACCACAGCGTTCTTGCCGACACGGTTACGGAAAACGGGCTGATTGAAAGTGTGATAGCCGCGGGCAAAGGCGGGCTCGAACGTTTCAGGGCCACAGCCTTTGTCGATGCCACCGGTGACGCTGAACTGGCTTTCCTGTCCGGTGCCTCCTGCACGAAAGGCCGCGAGGGCGACAACGCTACCCAGCCCATGACCATGAATCTCAAGCTCGGCAACGTTGACAGCGCCCGTATCAGGGACTACGCCATCGCCAATCCCGATAATTTCCATTTCACTTTCGGTGCGGAGCAGGGAATTGCCCGTCTCAAGACAACGCCGCGTATCAGTCTCGCCGGGTATCTCTCCCAGTGGAACGAGGCGCTGGTATCGGGGGAGCTGACGATTCCGCGTGACCTCGTGCTCTTTTTCGAGACCGCCACCGAGGGTGTTTTCATTATGAACACCACCCGCGTTCAGGGGCTTGATCCCGCCGATCCCGATGATATCAGCCGCGCCGAGAAAGAAGGGCGCGAGCAGTGCCGGGAGCTTTTCCGTTTCCTGAAAGCCCACTGCCCCGGTTTCGAGAACGCTGTCAACCTCGGAAGCCCGTCCCACATCGGTATCCGTGAGTCGCGGCATATCGTGGGGCAGTACCTCCTTACCGCCGAGGACCTTGTCGCGGCCCGTGAGTTTCCCGATACAATCGCACGCGGCGGCTATCCGATCGACATTCATTCTCCCGACAAGGTTCAGACAAACTCGACACATCTTTCGCCCGAGGCGGCCTACAGCATTCCCATGCGCTCGCTCATCGCCGGGACACCCTCGAACCTTCTTGCGGCAGGACGGGCTCTTGGCGCAAATCACGAGGCGCTGGCGGCTGTGAGAATATCACCAGTCGCCATGGCGACTGGCCAGGCCTGTGGTGTCATTGCGGCGCTTGCTTCGAAAACGGGCGGCGAAATCGGGAATGTCGACTATGAGGATGTCAGGAAAGCGCTTCTTGAAGGCAGCGCGATATTATAGATCAAGGATGAAAGATCAGTGGTATCTGTTTCATCTCGTGCCTGATGGTTGTGAAATCCTGCAAACGCAGAATCGAGCGTAATAATTCGGCAACGGACGGCGATGCTGGCAAACTGACCGGAACAGTCCTTTGGACTGTCACCGGGGAGGGGTCGGCGGACCCCTTTAATTTCTGAAGGAATTGTGCCGTCTCAAACGCTGTTGCCGCTTCGACGGCAACGCTGGATTGCGAGATCAACGTAACTGACAAAAATACTGAGACTTGTTCAAATAAATACTCATATTATTGGCAGATGTCGGCATACATCGGTCACAATCGGTCACAACACGATTTTCGATAAAGGTTTAACATGGAATCAGCACCGGTCACATTCGGTTTGATCAACTGGATCATCCTTCTGCTTTTCCTCGGCGGCACCACTTTGATCGGGCACCTGAACCGCGGGAAAACCAAAAGCCTGCGCGGCTTTTTCCTCGGTGACAGGAACATGCCCTGGTGGGCTGTCGGCGGTTCGCTCATAGCAACCCAGGCGAGTGCCCTGACTTTTATCTCGGTCCCCGCCGCGATCTACATGCAGGGCGGCAATCTTACCTATCTCCAGATGACACTCGGTTTTGCCCTCGGCAATGTTTTCATGGCCCGGTTTTTCATTCGCGCCTACTACGAGGAGGAGATATACAGCCCTTACGATTTCATGGAGAAACGGCTCGGCAGGAACAGCTCACAGCTCGCGCGTTTCCTTTTTATGGCCGGCGCTGTGATGAGCCAGGGGGTGCGGCTTTTGTCCACCGCGCTGATCCTCTCGGTTGTCACAGGACAGCCGCTGGTCGCCTGTGTCGCCGTGATAGGCGTTTTCTCCATGATTTGGACTATCATGGGCGGGATTACCACGGTTATCTGGACCGATCTTGTGCAGTTCGCCATTTTCACTGTCGGCGCGGTATTCGCCCTTGGCTGGATATTGAATATCCTCCCCGGCGGTCTTAGCGAACTGTTCGCAATAGCAGATGAAAAGGCCAAGCTCACCCTTGTCGACCTTTCCCTCGATCCGCGCAAGACCTATACGCTCTGGGTGGGCATTTTCGGCTGCTCGTTCTTCCAGTTCGGGCAGGATGCTATAGATCAGGTGAGCACACAGCGTCTCATGTGCTGCAAAAATCCGCGAGAGGCGAGGAAAGCCCTTTATTTCGCCACCACCGGGGTGAGCCTGTCATGGCTCATGGCCGCCGTGGGTTTGGGGCTCGTCGCGTTTTATACGATCAACCCCCTTCCCGTGGCCGAGGGCGAGCTCATCAGCCGCGAGGCCGACCGGATTTTCCCGTATTTCATTGTCACCGAAATCCCGCGCGGTGTCTCCGGCATCATTATCGCCTCTTTGTTTGCCGCGGGCATCTCGACACTGGATTCAGCCCTTGCCGCCCTTTCGCAGACATTCGTTTCCGGCATCTACCGTCCTCACATAAGGCCCGATGCCGATGAAAACCATTACCTGTGGGTGTCGAAAGCCGCGGTTGTTGTCTGGGCAGCGATTCTCTCGCTGCTCGCTGTTTTCCTGCACTCGTTTTCCAGCGACGGGCTCCTCAAACTGGGACTTGCGGTGCCGGGTTATGTTTATGGCTCGCTGCTGGGCATCTCACTTCTGGCGCTCATGGGGCGCGGGAACTGGCGCGGCGTTGCGGTCGGGACAGTGCTGTCGGTCGCCTCAGTTTTAGGGCTTCAGCGTCTCGGTGTCAGTTTCTTCTGGTGGTATCCGGTTGCGGCGATTGTGCAGCTTGCCGCGGCATTCGTCCTCGAAAAACATGGAGACGGCACAGCCGCCTGACACGGATGAAGATTTTTTTAAAGAATTCCTCGGACTTTTAGCCGGGATAGTTCATTCGGACATTGATATCTCATACATATTATTCATGGAGTAGGATAATGCATACGATGAACCGCCGTACATTCCTTGCCTCGGCAACAGCCGCCGTGACAGCGTCAGCCTGTGCCGGGCAACGTCTCAAAGCTCCCCGGGGCCTTAAAAAGATCGAGGGCAGCTGGTTCGAGTTCCAGCATCACAATACCGCTGAGGGTGTGTACTGGAATCCCGAATGCGCTTCGTTCAGCGCCGCGCAGTGGGACGATAAAGTGAAAGAGATTTCCGAGATCGGTCTCGAGTATCTCGTTCTCATGTGTACAGCGCTCTATTATAAGGCATTTTACAAGACCGATATTTTCCCACCTTATGAAATTGCCTGCGAGGATCCCATCGAGGCGGTGCTTGCCGCCGGTGACAAGTACGGTGTCAAATTCTTCATGGGCGGCGGTTTCTACGGCGACTGGATGAGCCCGGAGATCGTTGCCGATCCCGAGGCGCGGAAAAAACGTCTCGCCGCTATCGAGGAGCTTGCCGCTCGCTATGGTCATCATAGAAGTTTTTACGGCTGGTACTGGCCCAACGAGGCATACATCAATAAAAAATTCGGCGACCGTTTCATCAGTTATACCAACGAGTGTTCCGCGCTGGCCCGTTCTTTGATGCCGAAAACGAAAACGCTGATTGCTCCCTACGGCACCCGTGTCGCTGTGCCCGATGATACGTTTGTCCGCCAGCTCGAGGCACTGGATATCGATATCATCGCCTATCAGGATGAGATCGGTGTCAGAAAATCCAAAGTCGAGGAGACTCCGGCGTTCTATGAGGGGCTCAGGAAAGCCCACGACAAGGTGCCGAATGTCAAGCTCTGGGCTGATATGGAAATTTTTGAGTTCGAGGGAGATGTTTACCGGAGCCCGCTGATCCCGGCCGCATTCTCGCGTGTGGAACGTCAGATCGAGGCGCTTTCACCCTATGTCGATCACATCCTTGTATACCAGTATCAGGGAATGATGAACAAGCCGGGATCGTCCTCTTTTGCCGGGCATCCCGATTCGGCCAGGCTGTATAGCGATTATAAGAGATGGCTTCAGTAGCGCCGATGGCAGGGTGTCTGCGAGATAATACTTGAATTTTTTGCAGTTCCGCATAATATTCAGTATAAGTAAGTCAAGCGAACACAGACAGGAATAACAGTCATGATATTCGCTGATGGGGGAGTTGCTTCCAATATCTGACTGCCATGCAAATAACGCGGCAGAACGCTTTGCCGGAGTGGCAAAAAGTCCTCATACGGTTTTCTGACATGACAAATTGTCAAAATTTCAGTAAATTATGAAAAATACGAGTCATGTGAATAGTCTATAAATCGTTGGGCACAAGTAATATAAGGTTTGTTGTGTGGTGATGGCATATTTCTTGCCTATAATAATCGCTGCAGCCAAGAACCACGAACAGCAAACTGAGGAATCTCGTGAAAATATTACTTGTAGATGACGATATATCAAGCATAACGGCGCTCACGAATCTGCTGAAAGACAACAACAGCCTCCGCATCGCCAATAACGGTCTCGATGCGTTTGAGCTTTTTAAAGCCAACAAATATGATGTTGTCATAACAGATTATGCGATGCCGAAAATGAACGGTTTGGAGTTGCTCGGGGCAATTAGAAGCCGTAATTCACATGTGCCGGTAGTCCTGGTTACAGGCCATGTCGGGTCAATACCCGATTTGGATGCTGTTAAGGAAAGCGTACGAGCCGTATTTTTCAAACCGCTTGATGTCGGTGCGTTTCTTTCACTGCTTGATTCTATCGAAAATGACTATGCGATGCTGTCGGGTAAGGCGGAAGGTTCCGCCTGACCTGCATACGGATTGGAAAAATATATAATCCTTTTTAGGTGCCGGAAGGGGAATAGATAGTATGTCACTCACGGAACTCATGAACAAGCTGTCGGAAGAGGCAGTGTTTCTCGAGCCGGGAAAAATAGCTTCCTGTGGTAAGATGCTTGCCATTCTGGAGGATATTGACCACCCCTCGGTCGAGAAAGAAAAGCAGAACCTCAAAAGCCTTCTCGAATCCATGATCATGAAAGATCTCGAAGGCAGTGATGTAACAGTCGAGCAGATCGTAGAGGCGGTCGAGGATATTCAGAACGTGCTTCGAAATCCCGAGCTTGGTGTTGATAGTGCCGATGCCGGGGAGGTAAGCAAAGCTGAGCCTTCCGATAGCGACGACGATGTCGACATTCCATTCGATGACGATGAGAACGGTGATTCCCCGGAAGCGGAAGACACTTCTTCCAAACCCGAACCCGAGCCTGCTCCAGCACCCGAACCTGAGCCTGAGCCTGAACCAGAAGCGGTTGCCGCACCTGCGCCGTCACCCCTCGATTCCAATGAGCCCGAGCCCCTCGACGATATGGAACTTGTCGCAGATTTCATATCCGAGGCACGGGAGCATCTCGACTCGATCGAGCTGAACATGGTCGAATGGGAGCGGAGCCCCGACGATAAAGAGATCATCAATTCAATTTTCCGGCCTTTCCATACCATCAAGGGTGTGGCCGGATTCCTCAACCTTAAAAAGATCAATCATCTTTCCCATCAGCTCGAAAATGTTCTGGACGAGGCCCGCGACGGCAAAATCCTTCTTACACCCGAGCTTTCCGATTTGATTTTCGATGGTGTCGATGTGCTCAAGAGCATGACAGATACGCTCGAGGCGGCATTGAATGCCGGCAGCGACACGGTCACTTTCAGTGCCAATGCCGCAACGCTCGAACAGAAAATCGACATGGTGATGAACTCCTCGCGGGTGACTGCAGCCGATGAGCCGGTAGCGGAAAAATCAGCTCCCATTGGCGAGATCCTTGTTAAAGACGGCAAGATAAAAGAAGAAGACCTGTCTGATGTGCTGGTTAAACAGCAGACCGCCGAGGCCAAGAAACCGGTTGGTGAAATGCTTATCGACGAGCACAAGGTCACGCCCCGTGATGTCCGTGATGCTATCAGGAAACAGACGGAATCTGTTAAAATCAAGATTGAGAAATATATCAAGGTCGATACCCATAAAATGGACCAGCTTCTCAATATGGTTGGTGAGCTGGTGATTGCCCAGAGCATGGTGACCCACAATCCCGATGTCGAAGATATTACCAGCCAGCGTTTCATCCGGGATATTTCACAACTGACCAGGGTGACGACAACCCTGCAGAACATCTCCATGTCAATGCGCCTGGTACCCATCGGCCAGACATTCCAGAAGATGAACAGGATTGTCCGCGACCTTTCAAGAAAAGCGGGCAAGCAGATAAATCTCGTTCTCCAGGGCGAATCAGCGGAAATCGACCGCAACATGGTCGAGGAGCTCTATGATCCGCTGGTGCACATGATCCGTAACTCCTGCGACCACGGTATTCAGACTCCCGACAAGCGCAAGGAAAAAGGCAAGCCAGGTGATGGCACGATTACCCTCAAGGCCGAACATGCCGGCGGCAAGATCGTTATCACTATCGCCGATGACGGTGAGGGCCTTGACCGTGAGCGCATCCTTCAGATCGCCCGTGACAAGGGTGTCTGGACTGAAGCCGAGCCTCCCGATAACAAGACTATTGACAATTTTATTTTCGCTGCCGGATTTTCGACAGCGAAAAAGATCACGGATGTTTCCGGACGCGGTGTTGGTATGGATGTCGTGAGAAAAGCCATCGAAAAACTGCATGGCACCGTCGATACCAACTCCAATCCCGGCAAGGGCACGACATTCACGATCAAACTTCCACTGACAACTGCTATTATCGACGGTATGTTGGTCATGGTCGGTACCGAACGTTACATTCTTCCCACCCTTTCAGTCCGCCAGTTAGTCCACGCAAAGAAAGAGGATATCACTTCTGTCATCGGCAAGGGAGAGACCCTGTCTGTCCGGGGAAGGCTCCTGCCGGTAGTCAAGCTGTATAATTTCCTCAATATTGACAGCAAGAGTGAATCTTCCTGGGATGGTGTGATGGTGATTGTTGAGGATGCGGGCCGTGAAATCGCGCTGCAGGTCGATGAGGTCATCGGCAAGCAGGAAGTGGTTATCAAGAGCCTCGATGAGCGGTTTACGACAAAGAACGGTGTTGCCGGTGGTGCTATTCTCGGTGACGGCCGTGTCGGACTTATTCTGGATATACGGACTATTTTTGATACTCGCCTCAATGGCGAAAACATACTTGTGGAAGGAGTATAAGCATGGAAAACCAGGCTAATTCGAACGAGAAGGCAACCTCACTGGGCCAGTATCAGGGCAAATACCTGACGTTCATGCTGGCGGAGGAGGAGTACGGTCTCGAGATCATGAAAGTCCGCGAGATTATCGGCCTCATGGATATCACGAAACTTCCCCGGACGCCCGAGTTCGTGAAAGGCGTGATCAATCTTCGCGGTAAAGTCATTCCCGTTGTTGATCTCAGACTGAAGTTCGGACTGCCGGAAACCGAATACACCGACAAAACCTGTATCATTGTGGTCGAGATTTCCATCGAGGGCGGCACACATCAGATGGGAATTATCGTCGACGAGGTCTCCGAAGTGATGAATGTTACCTCGGACGAGCTTGAACCCACACCGAAATTCGGTGTCGCGCTTGACACCGAGTTCATTCTTGCCATGGCGAAGATGAAAGACTCTGTCAGAACCCTTCTCGATATCAACAAGGTTCTGTCCGATGAAGAGATGAAAGCGCTTTCCGGGGCTATCCAGTAACAACATAGTGTTCCGTGGCAGGTTCAGACTTATCTGCCTGTAACGATGATGGTTTTTTGCTTAAGCAGGGGCATTCGTATGAGTCCATCCGGTTCGTCAGTACAACAGTATGTTCTTTCGGACAAGCAGTATACAAAAATTTCCCAGCTCGTATATGATTACGGTGGTATTGCGCTGGGTGACAACAAGAAAGAACTGGTGCATGCCCGCCTGAGCAAAATCCTTAGGAAACGCAGGATCGCCAGTTTCGAAGATTACATTCGTGTGTTGGCAGATGACCCTAGCGGCGACGAGATAGTAATGCTACTCGATGCTATTTCTACTAATGTCACGCATTTCTTTCGGGAAAAGCCGCATTTCGATTTTCTTGTCGCCCATCAGGATGATTTCAATACCTCCGGGGGATTGAAAGTATGGAGCGCAGGCTGCTCCAGTGGCGAGGAGCCCTATACACTGGCCATTACCCTTCTCGAGCATTTTCCGAGACCGATGAGGGGACGTCATGAAATACTGGCGACAGACCTTTCCACCAAGGTTCTCCAGCGAGCGATAAACGCTATTTATCCGGATAAAGCGGTTGCCAATCTCGAACGCTCACTGGTTAAGAAATATTTTCTCAAGGGGAAGAAAAGTTTCGAGGGCATGGTCAGGGTCAAAAAGGATGTTACCGATCTGGTGAATTTCCGCCGTCTGAACCTGATAGAGCCGTTCAATCTCAGCTCGGAATTCGATGTTATTTTCTGCCGTAACGTGATGATCTATTTCGATACGGAAACACGGCAGTCTATTACTAAAAAATATCATGAGGCACTCAAGCCAGGTGGCTATCTTATTATAGGACATTCTGAAAGCATGAATTCCTTCCGTCATGATTTCACGTACGTTCAGCCGACTATATACAGGAAACAATGATTATGGCGTTGAAGAATATCATAGTCGGCGTAGCGGATCTGAAACTGTCGAATGATCCCACTTCGCTGATCGTGACCTACTCACTGGGTTCATGCCTCGGTATAACGGCGTATGACCCGGTTGCAAGGGTTGGCGGCATGCTTCATGCAATGCTGCCGGAATCGAGAGATGAGAAACAAAGTAAAAATTTCAATCCTTTCAAGTATATTGATTCAGGTGTCCCGCAGCTTTTCAAGGAAGCCTATAAACTCGGCGCGCAAAAAAGCAGGATGAGGGTCACCGTTTCCGGCGGCGCGCAGATTCTCGATGATGCCGGATATTTCAATATCGGGAAACGTAACATAGCGGCGCTCAGGAAAATTTTCTGGAAAAACGGTGTCATGATTGACAGCGAACATGTGGAGGGTTCGGTTGCACGGACTGTCCGGCTGAAGATCGATACCGGCGAAGTCACTGTCACCATTGGTAGAAATCAGGAGATCGTCCTATGATTGACATGAACGCAATATTGGCGAAAATCGACGATCTCCCGGCGTTTCCGGTTGTGGTTTCCAGGGTGATGGGCATGTTCGGGGACCCGGATGTTACCGCCGAGCAGATTGCCGACACGGTAAAGCTTGACCAGTCGCTGACAACAGCGGTGCTCAGGCGCTGCAATTCAAGCTATTTCGGTCTCAGGCGGGAGATAACCAGCCTCAGGGAGGCGATTGTTTATATCGGGCTCGCCGATCTCAAGCGCATGATCATACGCTCGGGAACTGCGAAGTATTTCGAGAAGAAGAAAGATGGCTACGAGGTCGAACAGGGTGAGCTCTGGGCTCATTCCATTGCGGTTTCGACCATAGCCGACAAGATCAAGGACATGTTCGGCGTGGAGAACAGCGATTACGCCTATATTGCCGCGCTGCTTCATGACGTGGGCAAGCTTGTGATGAGTGTTTTTGTCAACGAAAAGACAAAAAAAATCAGCGAAATCCTGGAAAACGAGGAAGTCAGTTTCCTCGATGCCGAAATGCAGGTGCTGGGAATCACTCATCCCGAGATTGGCGCGAAAGTCCTTGAAGTCTGGAAATTCCCGGAAGAGATTATCACCACGGTCAGGCGCCATCACTCGCCCATGGACGAGAACAGCACGGCCATTGAAAATACAGTCAGGACTGCCGACGGCCTTGCGATGATGATGGGATTCGGCACCAATGCCGATGGCCTGAGGTATCAGGGATTTTCAGATATATGCGACAAATACGATATTCACAAAAAGACGCTGGAAACAATCATGGCGGAAACGCTCGACGATATAACCGGAACTCTGTCAGAATACGGATTTACTAAAGGAGAATAGGGCAATGTCCTTTAATTTCCTTGTGGTTGATGACTCCGAGGTAATGCGGAAAGTAATTAAGAAAGTCATCAGAATGTCTGGTGTCGAAATCGGTGACGTTATCGAAGCCGAGAACGGCAAAGAAGCCCTGGATGTTCTTGATGACAACTGGGTAGATATTGTCGTTTCGGACATTAATATGCCCGAAATGGATGGTTATGAACTTATACAAAGTATGCGTATGGACGATGCGCTGGCCGGCATCCCGGTCATCGTTATCAGTACCGAGGCGCGTCAGGAAAAAATCGACGAGATAATGGCGGCCGGGGCGAACGGATTTCTCACGAAACCGTTTAAGCCCGAGGACATCCGTGATCTTGTCTGTGAAACCCTTGGAGTCGAGTTCGATGAACGATTTAACGAAGAAGCTGAAGGAAGCGATTTTTAACGTTATGGAGCAGATGTTCTTCTTCCTGCCGGATGAAGAAACTGCACCTGGCAATCCCGATTACGATGTCTATATCGGTATTTCGGGAGAGCCGAATTACCTTGTGAGCCTCATGTTCGACAAGGAGCTGGCTGTCCGTATGGCGGAGAACCTTCTCGATCCGGAGGACGAGCTGGACGACGAAACGGTCCGGAAGAATCTCAAGGAGGCGGCCAATGTCATTGGCGGACGTTTCCTTTTGTCTTTCGACGCTGACGAGAACAGGAATGTGACCCTGCCCTCGCTGGATAAGGAAAGCGTTTTTCCGGGTGCCGCATTTTCGTCGTCGGAGAATATCACCGTTTCTTATGAAGGCTGCCCTGTCAAGGCTGTTGTCGAGGTGGCTGGCTGATTACCGCAGCTTCAGTATGCTGCCAGTTCCGGGACAGGCTCAATAATTACTGGCCTCCCGGTGCGGAAAAGGATGGGGAACAGGGGCGGTTTAACGAATACGGATCATAATGAGGCGCCATAGATGTCATCCGACTGGTTTGAAAAAACTGACAACGAAATCAATGAGGTTGATAAGCAGGAATACCTGCTTCAGCCGGGTTATCTGATCCTGCCGGAGCGGGCCATGTTGATTTACATGATACTCGGTTCCTGTGTTGCGGTCATAATCAGTAATAAAGCGGTTGACAAAACAGGCATATGCCATTTTATCCGGCCGAACAAAAAAGAGGATGACAAACCTCGTTCGGTATATGGAACTGTCGCCGTGATCACTTTGATTAAAATGCTGCTGGAAAAAGGCGGCTCGATAGGTGATCTCGAGGCACAGGTCATCGGTGGTGGGGATTTGCCGGGGCGGAGTCTTGGGGAGGAAAATGCCGAAATGGCCTTGAAAATACTCAAGAAACGCGGTGTTCATGTTGCCTCGCAGGATACTGGGGGGAACAAGGGCCGCAAGGTTATATTTAATACCGATAACAATAATCTCGCAGTCATCAAGGTCGATAAGATCAGAACTGATGACTGGTATCCGAGTGAGAATGCCCATGATCAAGGTCCTCGTCGTTGACGATTCAGCAACTGTAAGAAAAATATTTTCCACCGAGCTCGATAAGTATTCGGACATCGAAATTGTCGGCACTGCGCCGGATCCCTATGTTGCTCGCGACAAAATTGTCGCGCTCAAACCGGATGTTATCACGCTCGATATCGAAATGCCGCGTATGGACGGTATCACTTTCCTCGGCAAGCTGATGAAGCATTTCCCGCTGCCGGTCATTATTGTCAGTTCACTGACCAAGGCGGGCGGCGCATTGTCGGTCGAAGCCATGGAAAAAGGCGCGGTCGATGTCATCGGTAAGCCCGGTGAGGCATACACTGTTGGCGACATGAGCGAACAGCTTGCCCAGAAAATCCGTGCCGCGTCTCGTGTCGATATCTCCCGTTACGCTCGCAGGGGGGGAGCTCCCGCCTCAGCTCAGCAGGGTGTACGTAAGAAGCTCGTGTCCCGCTCCCTTGCAGAAACAACTAACAAGATTCTTGCCATCGGCGCCTCCACCGGCGGAACCGAGGCATTGAAAGATGTGCTCACGTCCCTTCCGCGCAACATTCCCGGAACCGTGATTGTCCAGCACATGCCGCCCAATTTCACCACAGCTTTCGCCGATCGCCTTAATGGGCTCTGCGAATTCGAGGTACGTGAGGCAAAGGACGGTGACCGTGTGATACCCGGCCTTGCCCTTATCGCACCCGGCAATTATCACATGCTTCTTAACAGAAGCGGCGCCAATTACTATGTGCAGGTCAAGACCGGTCCGATGGTGCATCATCAGCGCCCCGCGGTCGATGTCCTGTTCAAGACAGTGGCCCGTTATGCGGGCGCCAACTCTCTCGGTGTCATCCTTACCGGAATGGGCAAGGACGGTGCCGATGGATTGCTCGAAATGAAAAATGCCGGAGCCAGGACAATAGGCCAGGATGAGAAATCGTGTGTTGTGTATGGTATGCCCAAAGCGGCCTACGATATCGGCGCTGTCGAAAAAGTCATGTCACTTGACAACATTCCCGCCGGAATACTGAATACCTTTGCAAGCCAGAAATGATCATCGGCAGGGGGCTCGTGTCTCCTGAACGTTTTCCGGGTTGACAGGAAACCTTTTCTGCATGTGCTGTGACTGAAATAAAAGCAGGTTTCTTCTTTTTCTCTGAATTCGGCCGTAGATACAGGTGTTGCCGCAGACCGGAACGATTCTGCCTACATGGTTAAATATTAAGCTCTCGTTAAAAAATACGGGAGCTTTTTATTTTTTGTGATCTACATCACATGAAAAATTGAATGTTTTAAATACATTAGTCGCTTGACATACCACCTCTTTTTTTCCGATATTGCCGTTTATTATAATTAGTGATCATTATCGATTACTATTCTTACTACTCTTCTCGGAGCCTGAATGAGAAAAGAGCTATCACCTTTTCCCTGTAATCTACTATTGGTAGAACAGGGATACGTATTTCTACGCCTTTTATTTTTTGTTGTGTTTGTCATTGGTTGTTTTGTGCTTGCCGGGAATGGTACGGCCTTTTCCCTGCCTGGTGACAGCGCGCAAATGCAGTTTGTATCTGCGTCTCATGTACTTTCTTTCGATGACAGCGGTCTTACTATCGTATCGCAGGATCATGCGCTGTCGGTTATGTTTGGATGTGCGGATCAGGCTGGGCCTGTTTCAGTTGCCTCGGATATGCCGTCCGGGCTTGATCAGACGGCAGCTCTCGGATCGGTACGGTATTCCGGCCTCTGGAGTGGTGTCGATCTTGTGTATGAGGGCTGTTCCGGTGGTATTGTTAAAAGCACTTATTATATAGCACCTCATAATGGGAGCTGTTCGCCGGTCGAAACGATCCGTCTCGCATTCAATGTGCCTGTCAGCCTCGATGGGCATGGAAATCTCATATACACATTTGAAACTGGTTTCATGACTGAATCGGCGCCAACCGCCTGGCAGTATATCGACGGTGTCCGGGTTCCGGTCGAGGTCGCGTTCGAGCTCTCTGGCAGTAATGAAATCGGATTTGATGTCGGCGTGTACGATTCCCGCTATGAGCTTGTTATCGATCCGACACTTGTCTGGAACACGTTCCTCGGCGGTTCCGGCCAGGATAACGGCAGGGCAATTGCGACTGACAGCAGCGGTAATATTTATGTCGCAGGATGCAGCAGCACAAGCTGGGGCTCTCCGGTCAATGCTTTTGTCAGCGGCGGTGACAACAATGTCTTTGTCGCGAAACTGAGCAGCAGCGGCACACTTGTCTGGAATACATTTATCGGCACTCCGAACTATAATGAAGTCGGCGGGATAGTCGAGAAAGACGGCGGCGTTTATGTCACCGGCGCGAGCGATGGCACCTGGGGCAGTCCGGTCAATTCGTACAACGCGTACTCTGATATTTTCGTTGCGAAACTGGATGCCGCCAGCGGTGCGGTTGCCTGGAGTACATTTCTCGGTTCCTCGGGTGACGATGCTGGAAAGGGTCTGGCGGTTGCCGATGACGGGGCCACGTATGTCATTGGTACAAGCGACACCAGCTGGGGTTCTCCCCTGACGGCTCTCAGCGGCAGCACAGAAGCTTTCATGGCGAAACTGGACGGCAGCGGTACGCTTGTCTGGAACACATTCTTCGGCGGAAGCGCTGTTGACATTGCGTTCGATATAGTCTATTCGGCACCGTCTTCATTTTATGTCGCCGGTTTGAGTTATTCGGGTTGGGGGTCGCCTGTTACGGCATTTTCCGGCGGTCAGGATGCATTCCTGATCAAGGTCGAATCCACCGGTACTGTCTCCTGGTCGACCTTCATGGGCGGCTCTGGTGATGATCGGGGGTTGGAACTCGATATTGACAGCAGCGGATATGTCTATGTCGCCGGAACGAGTGATGCCTCGTGGGGATCGCCCGTGGATAATTTCAATTCCGATACAGACCTATTTGTGACTAAACTGTGCTCAACTGGCTACAAGGTATGGAATACTTTTGTTGGCTCATATGAAGAAGATTCTTTCGGTGGTTTCGCTGTCAGCAGTGATGGTAAGCCCTTTATCAGCGGCTTTGGTTTTAGTGGATGGGGATCCCCGGTTGTTGATTATGAAATGGAAAAATGTGATGAAGTTTTTGTCGGAAAGCTGAGCCGTTCCGGCAAGATTTCCTGGAATACATTTTTCGGCTCCTACGATAATGATATCTGTAGCGGCCTTGCTCTTACCCCGGAGAATGGCGTCCTTGTTCTGGGGGACAGCCCATCAAGTTGGGGAAGCCCTGTGGCCGCGCATGGTGGTAGTGGGGATACGTTTGTCGCTAGATTGGCCTGCCCTGTTCTCACCGGTAATATTTCCGATTTGGATAATTGCTGCGGCCTTGAAAATGTGCTTGTCAGTGTCGCCGACGCCTCAGGTACTGCCATAACCTGCAAACGTTTTGATATACGGTCGAAAACAGAGGACTACGAGGACGATCTAACCGGAAACAATATTGTGGCGCGTTCTGTTTATCTTGCGCCGAACATCGGCATAGTCAGGGATGTTTATGCTCAGATTATAGATAATTGTGTTGATATGCATAGTGTTTATCAAATGTCTTCGTATTCGAACAGCGGCTCAACACCACACGAGTATCTTCCCCTCGAAAACGGCAACTATATAAACCTTGACCGCTATGACTCGTTCTCGTATGGTGTTCCCGGGAATGTCCGCACCTCTACCTCTACCGAAACATGCCTTGGCTCGCGGGTTTCTGAGATTGGTACATATTGGGGTATAGAAGGTGATGACGGATTTGGGACCTGGCTCAATATCTATCGTGTCGATGGCGATGATGTGTATGAAGTCCACGATTTTACGGTAGATTCGTTGTTTGGCTTTAGCGGAGGGGAAAAAGCGGCAGCCGGCAATTTCAATTCCGACATCATTAACCGCATTTCCCATTTTCGGCATTCTGCGAACCGGTCAGAGTTGGCCGCGGCAAAAACAGCCGGTGACGAACCGTTCACAAGAATGTCAAATGAATATCTCAATTTCAGTTTCGATGCCCAGGAGGGTGACCGGTGGGGTAACACACATTCTGTTTACTCCAGCAATATCTCAAGCATGTCTGAGATGACCGATTTTTCCTCTTATACCGGCACGGAAACGATTTACATGGATGGTGTTTACGTGTATACCGACAGTGAGGGCGACTACGAGGTTTACGGCCTTTCCGGCGGTTCGGATTATATCGTTTCTGCCAGCCTGTACGGCTACGGGACAGCAAAGCAGACCCAGGTCACTGTCGGAGCAGGCGCCGCCTCTGTCGATCTGGCCCTTGATCCGGTGAAACTTGGCGGGCATGTCATCGAGGCCACGACGACAGGTAATGAGCTAATGCTCAATAACGCCGAGATAACCCTCGAAAACGGAGTTGTTCAGTTTCCTGACTGCAAACGTTTCGATTACACTTTTGATTATACCTATGCCATATCCAAACCCACTTCCACGGAGAACGTGCCCGAAATTTATGCCAATGTCAGTTACTGGGTTCACCCGGAAGTGGGCATTGTCAAATATGCCGGAAGTCTTTTCTTCTATGGGGAGGAATACTCATTCGAGACCATCCTCGATGACTGGGCTGTCAACAGCGATAATGGAGAACATCCCGACTATCCGCTTCATGACGGTGCCGACTGGAGTTATGTTGGGCGGATAAAGTATTATTCCAATGTTTCATATTTCAATCTGACAATGAACTGCATCGATGCCGAGGGGATATGGCTGATGGATGCCTCAAACGGCAAAGATTACCAAATGTCCCTTTTGGGCAACATGTACACGATTAACGATTATACGTATCTCGTAAATTTCCTGTTTCCATTCGGGCTTCCTTCCGGCTGTGGCGGAGGTTATGCAAAACAGGCGATGCTGACACATGAGCTGCGTCGTATTGCCGCAGCGGCTAAAGCTGCCGGCACAGAGATTACAGAATATGTCGTTTTCCCCATGACTGTTGATCCCGGCTCAACATGGCCCGTTTTTAGTGATACGTCAACAAAAATCTCGGGCCGTTATTACGGTCTCGAATCTGTTACGGTGGGCAATACCAGGGCCGCGAACTGTTCCGACGGGTATAGTTTTTCCGCTATAGAGGAAGGTAAATATAATGTCAGCGCCACGGCACCCGGATATATGAAAGATACGAAGCAAGCTGTTAATCTTGAGCCCGGACAGAATACCCGTGCCTATTTCGCCTTGAATCATGTGTTTTACGCTAATTCAATAGTGCCAATTAAAGAAGCCGCCCTGATGGGGTATATGGGGCAGTACTGCTACCTGTGGGACACCTCGATCGGATATGGCCAGTTTGTTCCTGTCGGCGTGGACGATGATACGATTATCGAGCCCTGGGAGGGTTTCTGGATAACGGCCATGGAACCGGCGGTGCTCTATTATCCAGGCGCGTATAACGAGTCATCGAGCGTGACCGCGGGTGATATAGGAACGATTGCCCAGTGCACGGTCGAGCCCAACAAATGGTATCTCATTTCACCGCCGCTGGAGCCGAAGGTCACCTCCTATGTCAGTATCAATGACGCTATCGGTGACGAGCTTGGCTACAACCTGTATGAGAGCACCTGGCGTATGGCAAAATGGTGGTATGACGCGAGCGGCAACATGACATACACGTATTATAATGGCGAGAACAAAAGCGGTTCCAGTGAGCCGTTCTGGTTCGCTCCCGGACGCGGTTTCTGGCTGTATCACACAAATTCCTCGCCGGTGACGCTGTCGATTGAGAATGGTGAAAACACCAGCAGCGGGGGCATTTATGCCAATGCTGTGCCCTATACGCCCGACGCGACCGGTGGTGACGTTAAGGCATACATGTCGGGTAATCCCTACTGGTTCAACATGAAATGGAACGAGTGCAAGGTTGCCATCGATTCAAACATGTACGCCGCTGTCAAGGGTGATACCTATGTTGTTCCCAAGGCGGCAAAAGCGGCGGCATCCGGCCATCCGTACTGGCATGTCAGCCTCGGTGTCGAGTCTCTCGACGGCCGCTTTATCGACACGTACAACCGTGCCGGTGTGCTCACCACTGAGGACGTGGACAATAATTATTACCGTGCAAAAGACCTTCCGCCCATGGGTTCCAATGTCCGTATTCAGCTCAGCGATCCAGGCGAGGAAAACGCCTGGCGCTACTCCTACGACTACCGTCCGATGGGCCTGAACGAATACACCTGGGATGTGCGTGTGTCCAGCAGCGAAAAAGAGATTCCCGCACGTTTCTCAATAGCCGGTTTCGAGGATGTCCCCGATGAGTATGTGCTTACACTGCTCGATAATGAGAGTGGCGAAAGCTGGACTCTGGGAGATGATTTCGCTCTCGATCTGACATTATCGTCGGGAGAGGACAGGATATTTATTCTGACTGCCGCGCTCAAGGATAACGAACCGGTAACATCCGATGACAGGCAGCTGCCGCAAGCATTCGGTATTCTGGATGTTCGCCCGAACCCGTTCAATCCGGCGACGACTATCCGGTACAGCCTTGATACTCCCGGACAGATGAAAATAGACGTTTACAATATATACGGTCAGCATGTGGCGACAATTGCCGACTCCTGGCAGCAGGCGGGCCAGCATAGCGCTGTCTGGGATGCCAGTGGAAACTCCTCGGGGATTTACCTTGTCAGGCTTTCCGCAAACGGCAGGCACGATACACAGAAAATTACATTCATGAAATAATGTGCCGTCGGTATCATCGCCCGCACCCGAATAGAAACGGATAGTAATGAACAAGAACGCTTACAAAGTTATCCTTCTGTCATTCCTGACGCTGTGTTTCCTCGTATTAGGGCAGCTTCAGGCTTTTGCCTCTGATGGAATGACAGCGGGATTCACAATTACCGGGCCCGAGGGTACAACGAGCGAGTCCGGTGATACTGCCACCATTGCGGTCAAACTTAAAAGTGCGCCGACCGATGATGTTGTCATCAATGTGTCCAGCGGAAACACCGATGAGTTTACTGTCATGCCCGAGACGCTGACATTTACGGCACAAACCTGGGCTGATCCACAGACCGTGACCGCTTATGGTGTCGATGACTTAGTGGATGACGGCGACACCACAAATCCGATAATACTGGCGGCGGCAATATCTTCCGATTCCATATACAATGGTCTCGATCCGGATGATGTGATGGTTGTCAATATCGATGACGATACGGCCGGGATTATGCTGAATAATCTTGATACCGAAGTCAGCGAGGGCGATGTCAGCGACAGCGGCGCTATCGGAGTCAGGCTGTCCTCAATACCTGGCAGTGATGTGACAGTTGCTTTCGATGTCAGTGATGCCACCGAGGGAGCCATCGATACGGCCTCTATCATGTTTACCCCGTCGAACTGGGATACGGAGCAGTATGTGGAGTTTCACGGTCTCGATGATTTCGAGGACGATGACAACAAGATGTTCGAGGTGCAGTACACGACCTCGTCGAGTGATACAAATTATGACGAATTAACCGATCACAGCTATTGCACCAATATCGATAACGACAGCTCCGGCTATACGATCAGCCCGATCAGCGGCACGACCAGCGACGGCGGCAGGTCGGCGTCATTCACTATCCGGCTCAATTCCGATCCTCTCGATGACAATACGGTTACCATCGGCATTACAAGTCTTGATACAGACGAGGTTACGGTGTTTCCCGCCAGCATCAATTTCACGGATGAAAACTGGGACGATGATCAGACTGTTACTGTGACTGGCGCCGAGGACGGCACAGCTGACGGCGATCAGACAGTCATTATCGAAATGGTGGTCACCGCCTCGGGTGATACGATTTATATGGCACTCAATCCCGACGATGTTTCGGTGGAGAACAAGGACGAGCATACTGTTGAGTTCGTTGCCGGGACAGGCGGCTCAATCAGCGGCACATTGAGCCAGCAGGTCGCGACAAGCGGCAGCTCGGTTTCTGTTACCGCTGTTCCCGACAGCGATTACGGTTTTGGCTACTGGGACGGTGATTATTACAGCACAGAAAACCCGTTGACAATTTCAGGTGTTGCCGGGAATATGACGGTTACTGCAAATTTCGTTTCCAAGATCGTTACAAATACCAATGAAAGCGGGCCGGGCTCATTGCGCGAGGTTTTGACCTATGCAGGTGATGGTGATACGGTTTCATTCGATGCCTCGGTTTCCGGAACGATTACCCTGAGCTCCATGCCGCTCATCGTTACGGCCGATGTCTTCATTAATGGCCCCGGTGCTGATGTCCTGACTGTCAGTGGCGGCGGTGGAACTAACGTTTTCGAGATCGGCAGCGGCAAGAATGTGACACTTTCCGGCCTGACGATAACAAACGGATATGACGATAACGGCGGCGGTATTCTCAATAGCGGCAATCTTACGATCTATGACTGTGTGATCAGCGGCAACAACAGCACGGGATACGGCGGTGGTATTTCAAACGATGGCGGCAGTCTTCAGATCACGGAATCGACAATCAGCGGCAACACCGCAACACGCGGTGGCGGCGGTATCCATAATAAAAACGGCAGCACTGCCATTCACCGTTCGACAATCAGCGGCAATGACGCTTGGGCTGGCGGCGGTATTCTCAATATGACAAGTGTCGATGTCACCGCGCTGGTTACTATCGAAAACTCGACGATCAGCGGCAATACCGCTACGGGCCCCAAGGGCGGCGGTATTCACAATGAACCGCAGTTTTCCTACAGCGGCACGAGCGGCCTTCCCGATCCTCCCGCACCTCCCGGCAGCAGTGGTGGAACCGCTACAGTCCAGCTCACGTTTGCGACGATCACCAACAATACCTCGACCGAAGGCAAGGGCGGTGGTATCTATGGCTATGCTGTTAACGGGGTTTCGCGGGTCCAGTATCTCAACACGATCATTGCAGGCAACACCGCAGACAGCGGTGCGGACTGTTATAATGAAAATGGTTTCATGAACTCTCTCGGCTGCAGTATGGTCGATGATGCTGTGTCGGCTTCACCCGGCGCCGGAGATGTCTCCGTTGTGGACGGTGATCCGAAACTCGGGCCGCTTGCCGATAACGGCGGCCCGACCCTTACCCATGCACTGCTGAGCGGTTGTAAGGCTATTAACGCAGCCTCGACTAACAGTTATGAGCTTGACCAGCGCGGTAATTCACGTGTTTTCGGTTCTCTTCCCGATATCGGTGCCTATGAGTCCTCCGCCTGGACCGTCAATTTCTCTGCTGGGAGCGGCGGATCTATTTCAGGCACTACCAATCAAACTGTGTCTGATGGTGGAAACGCCACCAGTGTGACCGCGGTCCCTTCCAGCGGTTACGTTTTCACCGGCTGGGACGGCGATTATCAAGGCACAGAGAACCCGCTTACAATAGAAAATGTCACCTCGGACATGAGCGTATCGGCCAATTTCGTGCTTGACGGCTATACGGTTGTCTTTACTTCCGGGAGCGGCGGTACGATATCCGGCACTACCAGCCAGGTTGTTGCCGAAGAAGGAAGCACCACCAGTGTGACAGCGGTCCCTTCCTCCGGTTACCATTTTGTTGGTTGGGGCGGCGATTATGAAGGAAAAGAAAATCCGCTTACAATAGAAAATGTCACCTCGAACATGAGTATAACCGCCAATTTCGAACTCGACAGCTATACGGTTGCCTTTATTGCCGGAAATGGTGGTACTGTGACAGGAACGACCACTCAGGTTGTTGCCCTGGGAGGAACCGCCACCAGGGTCACTGCTGTACCCTCCAGCGGTTACGTTTTCACCGGCTGGAGCGGCGATTATCAAGGCACGGAGAATCCGCTGACACTGGGAAATGTCACCTCCAATATGAATATAACCGCCAATTTCAGGCTCAACGGGTTCACAGTCTCATTTACCGCCGAGAATGGCGGATCGCTTACCGGTTCGACCAGCCAGATGGTCTCGAACGGCGGCAGCACGTCAGAGGTCAGGGCTGTGGCCGCGACCGGTTACAGGTTCGATGGCTGGGCAGGCGATTTCACCGGTACTGCCAATCCTCTTATTATTACCAATGTCACAAAGAATATGAATGTCAGGGCCGTGTTTGTTTCGGATGTCTATAATGTCACGTTCACTTCCGGCGCAAACGGCTCTCTCCAGGGTGCGCAGTCTCAGACCGTTGCCGCTGGCGGCTCAACCACGTCTATTACCGCAGTCCCCAACAGTAATTATGTCTTTATCGGCTGGAGCGGTGACTATTCCGGAACAGCGAATCCACTGACCCTCTCCAATGTACAGGAAAACAAGCTGGTCAAGGCGGAATTCGAGAGAATCCAGTATACTGCTGTATTTACGGCGGGTGAAGGCGGCACAATCGAGGGCAGTGCCGAGCAGATGGTTTATCACGGCGATTCTGCCTCGCCGGTCACCGCAGTTGCGAACACCGGTTACGAGTTCAGCGGTTGGAGCGGTGATGCGTCCGGCACGGGTAATCCGCTTACGGTCAGCAATGTTGTCGGTAACATATCAATTACGGCAAACTTTACGCCGCTTGAGTACAATCTGACATTCTCGGCAGGAGACGGCGGAAGTCTTCAGGGGGCGCCCGCGCAGATTGTCAGTTACGGTCAGAATGCCGCCGAAATCACGGCAGTTCCCGCCGAGGGCTATGAGTTTACCGGCTGGAGCGGCGATTACGGCGGTACGGACAATCCGCTTGTCGTGACCGGCGTGGTTGAAAATATGGACATCAAGGCCGAATTCGCGCCAATTCCCCATACTGTCAGATTCAGCGCCATGGAGGGCGGCACAATCAGTGGCGAAATCGAACAGACAGTTCTGCATGGCGGCAGTACCAGCGGGGTCAGCGTTTCCCCGATGCTCGGCTACGAGTTCATGGGCTGGAGCGGCGATTACGAGGGTAACGACAATCCGCTCGTGCTTGATAATGTTTCCGGCGATATGGAGATCACGGCACTATTCTCACCCCAGCTCTTTGCCGTTACGTTCTCCGCGGGCGAAGGCGGCAGCCTTCAGGGTGAAGCCCAGCAGATGGTCGGCTACGGAACCAGCAACAGTGAAGTTACCGCTGTTCCTGCCGAGGGTTATAAATTCATCGGATGGACAGGCAGTTATGAAGGGCTCGAGAATCCTCTCTCGATGAATGTAACCGGAGAAATGAGCTTTTCCGCAAATTTTGAGCCCGCTTTCTATGCCGTGACTTTCACCTCAGGCGAGAACGGAAGTATCAACGGTGAGCTTAATCAGACCATTCAGCATGGGACCTCGACCTCTTCCGTGGAGGCTGTCCCGGCAGAGGGTTTTGAATTCGATTCCTGGAACGGTGACTTGACCGGCACAGACAATCCGCTTGTTATCGACAATGTTACCGCTGACATGTCACTGAGCGCGAGCTTTAAACAGAAACTCTACACGGTCCAGTTCACGGTTTCCGAGGGCGGCAGTCTTCAGGGAGCCACAGAGCAGCAGATCGCATATGGCGGTGAGAGCAGCCCTGTCACGGCAGTTCCCGCCGAGGGATATGATTTCAGTGGCTGGAGTGACGGTTCCAACGAGAACCCGCACGCTGTCACGAATGTCAGTGACAATATTTCATTGACTGCCAATTTCGCCCGGAAACAGTATACGCTTTCGTTCTCGGCGGCAAACGGCGGCAGTCTCGAGGGCAGCAGCTCACAGACAGTAGAGCACGGTGCCTCGGGTTCCGCTGTTACGGCGGTTCCGTTCACCGGTTATGATTTCGCTGGTTGGAGCGGCGACTACGACGGCAACGACAATCCGTTGGTCCTGAGCAATGTGCAGCAGGATATGTCAGTCACCGCTATGTTCACGAATAGAAACTATGCCGTGGTCTTTACCGCGCAACAGGGCGGTAGTATCAGTGGTGAAAGCAGCCAGTCTGTCAGCCACGGCGGATCGAGCAGGTCTGTCACGGCAGTTCCCGCCGAGGGCTACGAGTTCACCGGCTGGAGCGGCGATTACTCAGGCAATACGAATCCGTTGACACTGAGCGACGTGCACGGCAATATGACAGTGACCGCGAATTTCGCCCAGCGGACCTTTACAGTCCGGTTCCGTGATTCCGAGGGCGGCAGTCTGAGCGGCGATACCACACAGCAGGTAGCCTATGGTGAGGGCAGCTCCAGTGTCACGGCGGTCCCTGCCGAGGGCTATGATTTTGCCGGATGGACAGGCGGCTATAATGGTTCTGACAATCCTTTGACTTTCAGCAGTGTCACCGGCGATGTAACAGTTACCGCCCAGTTCTCCCGGAGATCATACACAGTCAGTTTCTCTGCGGGTGAGAACGGCAGCATCCAGGGCGACAGCCCCCAGACAGTCGGTCATGGCACATCCGCCACTTCTGTTACGGCAGTCCCCGCCGAGAACTACGAGTTTGTCGGCTGGAGCGGCGATTACTCGGGCACGGACAATCCTCTTACTCTCACGGATGTTGACAGCAACATGAGCGTGACTGCTCTATTCGGAAGAGCCGCCCATTTTGTTACGTTTAGCTCTGGCGAGGGCGGAAGTGTAAGCGGCGAACTCAGCCAGACTGTGGCGCATGGCTCCGGTACCTCACCAGTAACCGCAGTTCCTGCCGAGGATTACAGATTCATTTCATGGAGCGGCGGCTATGAGGGCAGTGAAAATCCGCTGACCGTTCAGAATGTAACCGTCGACATGACAATCACCGCTAATTTTGCCCGTCTCGTACATTCGCTGACAGTAACCGGACCTTCCGCCGGAGATCGTGTCCCGGCCGGTTCACCGGTGGCAGTTTCCTGGGTGAGTGAGAATGTCAAGGCGCTCAGTATCGAGTATTCGACCGATGGCGGCAGCAACTGGATTTCGATTGCCAGTGATATCGATCCCGCCGCATCCCCCTATGCCTGGACAACTCCTGAAACACCGCTTGCGTCCCTTTCGTTCAGGGTGACCGATACTGAACAGGCCGGAATCAGCGATGTCAGCGGCGCGATAGAAACATATATTCCGATTATTCTGACAGCGCCGAATGGCGGCGAGCTTCTCATTGCCGGTACGGAAAACAATATACAGTGGACAAGCGACACGGTTGAAAATGTGCGAATCGAGTACAGTGCCGACAATGGCGAGAGCTGGACAACTCTCACTGACGACGCGCCTGCCGATGGCGGCAGCTACAGCTGGATTCTGCCTGAGGAAGCCACAGCACAGGGGCTTATTCGGATCTCTGACAGCGCTTCACCAGGAGCCAGCGATGTCAGCGATGCGGTCTTCTCGGTGCTGCCACGTCCTGCCCTGACGCTTTCAAGCCCCAATGGCGGCGAGATATTCTATGTCGGCTCTCAACGCACGATCAGCTGGCAGAGCATTACAGTCGAGAATATTTCCATCGAGTACTCGACTGACAAGGGCTTGTCATGGCAGACAATTTCCGAAACGACAGCCGCCGCCGATCAGTCCTATCAGTGGACAGTGCCTTCGACTGTTTCCGATTCCTGCTATGTCAGGCTTTTCGATGCCGTATCCGCGGCTGCCGATACCAGCAACGCTTACTTTGCAATCAGGCATGAGATTGGCGAAATTCTTGTCAGTTCCGACGCCGATACTGTCAAGGTCGACGAGGTTGTTCCGTTCACCGCAGTCGTGTTCAACACGAACGAAGAGGTGGTCGATGTGCCGCTTACCTGGTCTGTCGAAAGCGACGGCGAGGATATCATCGGTTTCATTGACGAGGACGGTGTTTTCACTGGTGATCTCGCCGGACAGGGCAAGGTTGTCGCCGAGGCATACGGTGTTCGCGGCGAAAAAGATGTGACAGTCGAGATTGTCATCGACAAGATCGTGATCACTCCCGAGGTTGTCAATGCCGCGGTTGAAGACAGTGTGGAATTCGCCGCAGAAGTGTTCGATGCGCGTGGAAATCTCCTCGATCTGCCGGTTTCGTGGTCGCTCGAGGGTGAGATCGGTGTATTGGATTCCGAGGGGCTCTTTATCGCTACAGCAATCGGCGAAGGCGCGGTCATTGCCTCGGTCGGTGATCTGACCCAGCCCGCCGGAATAACCATCATCGAATCCCTCCAGGTTTCGTCTATCGCTATTAACGCGGAGGTGATACAGGGATATGTCGGCGATCAGCTTCAGTTCAATGCCATTGTTCTCGATGACGAGGGCCAGCAGGCCGATGTGCAGGTGGACTGGTCGGTGAACGAGAATATCGGCTCCATCACCAATGAGGGCCTTTTGACTGCAACCGCCGCCGGACGTGATTCGGTCTTCGCCTCGGTGACAGTGGCGGATTCAACACATAAGGCTTTTGTGGCAATTGCCATCCATGTTCAGTCGGTCAGCCTGCCGGAAATCCGAAACGGCGGCAGCATTCCGCTCGCGGATGTCGGTTACCCACTCGATTTCCTCGATGGCGCATCGCTGAGTTTCCCGTCGAACAGTGTTTCCGACGAAATATCAATCGATGTCAAGCTGCCTGAAAACGCCTCTGTCGATGATGCTGTCGGTGAGGTGTCGTTCTCTGAAGGGGCGCTTACCGCGGTCAAGTTCGAGGTGAAAGTCGGTGATGAGGTTGTGAGCCCATACTATTTTAATGAGCCAATACAAATTACCATTCCGTTTGACAGTGAAAAGCTTGCCGCTCGCGGAATCGAGCCCGAGGATCTCGGAATGTATTTTATAACGGATTCCGGCGCTCTGCACGAGCACGGTATCACGAATATTGCAGTCGACAGTGCGAGGGGGCTTGTCACCGCGACGGTGGCGCATTTCTCAGAGATCGCGATTGTCGAAGCTCCGCCCGAGCAGCTTCTCGGTGATTTCAATAATGACGAGGTCGTTGATTTCGTCGATTATACATGTCTTGTTGCCGGGATAAACAGTGGCTCCGGATCGGGCGATATCTGCGGCCCAGCCACCCCTATTCCGAATCTTGTCTACGAGGCGCCGTGGACAACGCTTGATTATCCTTATCCGCCTGACGGGGCCTGCGATTTCGAGGATATTATCGGTTTTGCCGCCATGTACAACTGGTTTAACAGTGGTGGTGTAGTGGCGAAACTTCCCGCTGTGGCGAAGACTGCGGTCTATGATTACGGTGATTGGGGAGTGAGTGCAGATGAAACCGAAAGCTATGCGATCGGAGATCGTTTCACCGTGTCATTCGATACAGTGCCTGTCGAGTCGTTCCTCGGCGCGGAAATGACTGTCTCCTATGACAGCGCAGTCCTCAGGGTGACCGATGTTTCGAGCCGGATCATTCCCAATGAGGGAGGGATTACCACACCGGTGAATTACGCTTACGGTTCTGAGGACGGCATACTGAAAGCTGCAACGGTTGTGCTCGGCCCGGTGGCCTCCGGTGTTAATATCGATGAAGGCGACCTGTTCGATGTCGAATTCGAGATTATCGGCAGTGGGAATTATACGATTACACTTGAGGATATCAGCGTCAGGAACTGCGTCAACGAGGATATGCCTCTGTCTCCGGCGCTTAGAACAATCACCGGTACTGTTGAGGACAGCGGCAATACGGTCGCGAAAGCATTCGGTCTCCTGCAGAACAGCCCGAATCCCTTTAACATGGGGACAACGATACCGTATGTTCTCGATGCCGGCGGCGAGTACAGCATTACGATCTACAACATGCTCGGCCAGGAGGTTCTGAGTTTCAGCGAGGAGGCCGCGCCGGGTATGTCGTCGTTCTTCTGGGACGGCCGTGACAGCGGCGGTTTCGAGGTTACTTCGGGAGTTTATATTGTCAGAATGCGTCAGGGCAGGGCCACTGACACAAGACGCATTATGCTCTTGAAATGAGGTTCATTGTGATAAAGAAAGAGCGATTTTTGAAACATTCATTGATGATACTGACAGTGCTTCTGGCACTCATGCTTGGGGGCTGTGACTGGGGAACCGATCCCTATCACGGAGAATTTGCATTGGTTTTCGATCCGACATCCGCAGTGATCAGCGCTGTCGGTGAAAGCGGCGAGGTCGATGTGTATGTGGCAAACGCGGAGGCGCTCATCACCGCGCGTGTCACCGTTAAATTCAATCCCGCGGCACTCCAGGTAACCGGGATCGAGACCGAGGGCGAGGGTTTCCTCTTTACGGATGCCGGAGCCGAGGTCAATGTCCTCGAAAATACCTACGACAATTCCAGCGGAAAAATCGTGATCGCGCTCGGTGGGCTCAAAGAGGGCTTCAAGGGAGCCTCGGGCGACGGTAAAATCGCGACCATCACAGTCAAGGGGCTCAAGGACGGTTACAGTTTCCTGAGCTTTGACGATTCGGCATCGACCAACACTTTTCTTGCCTCGTACTCGTCGGAATCTTCCGGCTGGGAACATGCAAGCATATTTTCGGATATCGGCGCGGTCAGGGTTCTCGGGAATGTTGTGATCGATCCGAACAGCCCAGAGTAAAACGGTCAGCGTTTTCTGACGGAATACAGTTATAAAAACGGCCCGGCTCTTTGAGAGAGTCGGGCCGCTTTATTTTCAGGCCGTTGAATGTGTCGTTATGTCAACTGCTCAGGCTTTCGGCAGGCTTGATGTTACGCATACAGGAAAACGTTTTTATCCAGCGAGGCCCGCTTGTATTTCGAGGCATCCCAGCCATAGGTGACATATTCGTATTCGATACCGTCAGCATAGACTGTCACATGGGTGAATCCCTCGGGATGTCCGGCTCTCGGTCCGCCCCACCAGCCGCCCGATACCGCGGCGGAATCGATGAATTTCGATCCGAAATACTCATACAGCTCGTTGACATGGATGTGGCCTTCGAGGTAGCAGAAAAAGCGCTTTGCCATAAGAATGTCGAACAACTCCTTGCCGTCCGTGAGAACAGTGCCCCGTCCGCTCGGATGATTCGGCCCTTTCTGGATCTGTTCCCACCAGGTGAACAGAGGAATGTGCGATGCGGCTATGACCGGTGTGTCGTCCGAGATACCGGCAAGCTCGTTTTTAACCCAGTCCATCTGTTCGCGGCCGATCTCACCGATATAATGATGTCCGGGTTTGTCAGCGTTTTTTTCGATGCCCACGGAGTCGAGCAGAAGGAATTTCACACCTTTATGCTCGAAACTGTGGTATGAAGCGCCATTGCCGAGACGGCGTTTGAACAGCTCCTTGCCCCAGTCGGGATGATTCTCGGAAACCTTGTCAGGCACATAGATGCCGAAAACCTCGTGGTTGCCCATGATATCGTGGACCGGCATGGCGAAACTTTCCCTGCACTCGATGTAGAGATCGTAGAGAAGGTTTGCCCTGTCCTCGTCCTGCTGAAGGGAATCCATCACAAGGTCGCCGCCGCTGATGGCGAAATCCGGTTTTAGCGAATTCATCTTATCGATCGCGGCCAGAAATCCCTCTTTACCGCCGCTTTCCGGCTGGACATGGACATCGGTGAAAAAGACAAAGCTGAAAAGCTTCTCACGGACCGGTGTTTCGGGTGTCTTTGCACATGAAGCGGCGAGTCCCGCGCCTCCTGCCGCTGCTGATGCCTGGAAAAAATGACGTCGTTTCATGATAGTATCCTTTATCGTTACAGGTTCGTATAATCGAATCAACGATACGGTTGTATCCTGAAAATCTCATGAGAAGCTTGTTAGAACTCGGTTCAAATCCGCAGGTTTCCTATCTCATCAATGTCATCCTGCCCGTGACACTGTGCCCCTCCGCGCTGAGACGGTAGCAGTAAATGCCGCTCGCGAGCCCATCGGCATCGAAAACCGCCACATGTTCACCCGCCGATTTGACCGCATTGTTCTCAAGTATGGCTACCCGCTGCCCGGCGATCGAAAAGACCTCGATACTGACAGCGGTTTCCTTTTCAAGCCTGTAGCTGATAGTCGTCGAGGGGTTGAATGGATTCGGATAATTTCCTGCGAGAGAAAGCGCCTGCGGAAATATATCGCTGTCGCCGCTGTCGACAATCGTCGTCGCTCCCAGCACCGATCCGATAACGGTGATAAGCGGTGTTTCCCCGGCATCGTAATCATAACCGAGCGCCCAGATGCCCACGCCGGCCAGTTCCTGCTCGAGCGCCCATTCGCATTTCGCGCGGACTGAATCCTCGTTATCGTAGGTGATGACTTTCGTTTCGTCCTCGCTGATCAGGTAGGGGGCTTTCGAGATATCGTCCCAATGCTCGGTCCATGTTTCAGATGCAATCTCGCCAACAATAGAGGAGTAGCGGACTGCATCACCGCCGGTTGAGGGGCCGAACAGTTTCGAGGCATTGAAACTGCGTCCGTAGAACGGTATGCCGAGTATGATTTTTTCTTTTTCGAGCCCTTGTGTTTCCTGGATATACTCGAGCGAGCGGCTGACCGACAGGCTGTAGCCGAGATCGCTTCTTGGATAAAGCGGCGCAAGGTGCGAGGCGGTTTGTGTCCAGGGGCCCGAGTAGTCGTAGTTCATGATAAAAAACCAGTCGACAATCTCGTTGAGATCGCCGAACGCGTTACTGTAATTCGGCCATGAGGCGGCGGACAGGGCCATGCTGATAAAAAACTCCCTGTTGCCGTCATCGGCGGCCTCCCTGAGCTCCCTTACCAGGGCGGCGTAATTGTCCCGCTCTTCCGTGCTGGTTGGGAATTCCCAGTCGAAATCGGCCCCGTCATAGCCGTGCTCGTCGCAGAACGCGAATATGTTTTCTATCAGTGCGGCCCTGAGTTCCGGGTCGGCGATAATGGTCGGGAATCCGGCTTCGTTGCCCCCGCCGCCGATAGAAATGGAAACGCCGCGACCGGCATCATGTGCCGCCGCGATCAGTTCCGGCGAGGCGGGCGGTGTATAGGAATCGAGAGTGGCATTCTCGTTGGGCCATGCGAATGCATAGACGATATTGGTGATGACACTGAAATCGACAGCATCGACCGGGTATTCATCCAGCATCCAGGCGGGATAGTAGCCGATAACAAGGGGTTCTGCGTATAGTGATGTTGCTGCGAGAAAGA
The DNA here is from genome assembly GCA_963668435.2 of Candidatus Latescibacterota bacterium. Taxonomy (GTDB): domain Bacteria; phylum Latescibacterota; class Latescibacteria; order Latescibacterales; family Latescibacteraceae. Next base: position 97,650 of record CAXXSC010000006.1, on the reverse strand, counting down.
CAAGGGAGATGATGACGAGAGCTTTTTTCACGTTATGGATCCTTGTAGCGTTGATGTGATAGTGGTGTCGGCTAATGAATGCGAGACAGGTTTCACCTTCATCAGCTGAATTGCATATTTTCAGTGTTGAGAAAGCAGGAGGAACAAATTTAGGAGCCGAGCGTTTCCTTTACTTTCGATATCAGCGAGCTCACCGTGAACGGTTTCTGTATGAACTGTATATCGTCGTCGAGAATGCCGCGATGAGCGATAACATTGTCAGTGTATCCCGACATGAAAAGAACTTTCAGTCCGGGACGGTTTTCCCTGATCTTGCCGTAAAGCTCCTTGCCGTTTATTCCGGGCATGACAACGTCTGTCAAAAGGAGGTCGACGACACCGTCATGAGCACTGGATATGGAAAGTGCCTCCTGGCTGCCGGTTGCCGAAAGAACACTATAGCCATATTTCTTGAGAATGGTGTAGGCCAGTTTCCGAACCGTGTCGTTATCCTCGACCAGAAGGATTGTCTCAGACCCTTCCGTGCGTTTTCCCGATGATTCGGTAGAATCCTTTTCCGCGGTCGATATGTCGGTGACAGGCAAATAGACTTTAATGGTCGTGCCGATACCGGGTTCACTGTAAACCCAGATCGATCCCTCGTGCTGCTTGACTATACCATAGACCGTAGCCATGCCAAGACCGGTCCCGAGTTTCCCCTTGGTGGAATAGAACGGCTCGAATATGTGCCTTCGGACATCTTCATCCATCCCTGACCCGGAATCGCTCACAGACAGCATGATATAATCGCCCGGTTTTGTTTCCGGGTGGTCTGCCGAGTACTCGTCGTCCAACGTGACCTCGGCTGTTTCGATAATCATGTTTCCACCGTCGGGCATGGCGTCCGCCGCATTCACGGCGAGGTTCATGACAACCTGTTCAATCTGGCTGATATCCGCCATTATCTGCCGGATACCGTCCCCGAGCTTGAAATATAACGAGATGTCTTCGCGAATTGTCCGGCGAAGCAGTTTTTCGAAATCCCGTATGGCCTTGTTCAGGTCCAGCGGCGCATATTCCAGCGTCTGCTTGCGGCTGAAAGCGAGAAGCTGCTGGACAAGATCGCGCGCCATGAGCCCGGCGTTGATAATCTCTTCGACCGATTCGCGGCGGTTGTCCTCTTCGGGAATATCTTCCATCAGCAATTCGCTGAAACCGATTATCGGCGAAAGCAGATTGTTCAGATCGTGGGCCACGCCGCCCGCAAGCCTGCCGATGGATTCGGTTTTCTGTATCTGACGGTACTCTTCTTCCAGGCGGTTGCGTTCTTCTTCGGCGCGTTTCCGGTTGGTGATGTCCTGAATGATGCCCCGGATAGCCGTTATGTTGCCGTCTGTGTCAAAAATACCCTCGTAGGTCGATTGGTAATAACCTGTGTCGCCATCGGGGTAGAGGAATCGCTGTTCATAGGAGCCTGACTCGTGACTTTCTATAGCCTTCTGCATGATCTCCGTGTTGCGCTGATTGTCCTCGGGCCAGGGCGACAAGGCCATGATCGAGTCGATCTGCGGTGTGAACTCTTTTGGATCAAGCTTGAATATCTGAAATATTTCGTCTGACCACTTGACCTCGCCAGTTTTTATATTCCAGTACCAACTGCCCATTTTTGCGAGTTTCTGTGCCTCCTGGAGTCTGTTTTCGCTTTTCCTGAGGGCTTCCTCGGCATGTTTCCGTTCAGTGATGTTGGTGACTATTCCCTCGATGGCGACAGGATTGCCGCCGGAGTCCTTTATAAGTGTGTTTCTCTGGTTCATCCACCGTGTTCCGCCTGATTTGTGAATGATCTGGTATTCATATGTTGGCGAAACCGTTCCGGCGAGCATCAGTTCCCAATGTTCCCTGAAATACTGAAACCAGTCAGGATGGATGATTGATTTGAATATTTCAGGTTTTTCGTAGAATTCCTCCGCGGTATAACCGAAAAGGCTTTCCACTGCCGGGCTGATATACTCATAGCTTCCATCGGGCAGGGACATGCGGTACATGAGATCCCGGCTGTTTTCCACAAGCGACCGGTACTGGCTGATCTGCTTGCGGAGTCTGTTCAACTCATCAATCAGTTCTTCCCGTGATTGTGAAAAATCTTCCATATGACAGCTCCATCAGGATATGGCGTTATATATATCTTAAATATAACCTGAAAACGGTATGACGCCGAATTATCTTTGATGTCTGCTTCCCACCGGACTGCCGCTCTGTCAGACAATCCTCCGGTATTTGCTTCGCCTGTTCTCGAACAGACGCGTGCCGAATTCCTTCTCGCGCCAGTTCTCGTAATCACTGAATCCGCCCTCGAACCAGCGCACCGAGCCGTCACCCTCGAATACCAACAGGTGCGTACAGATGCGGTCGAGGAAGAAACGGTCATGGCTGATGATCAGCGCAGAGCCGCTAAAACTCTGGATCGCCTCCTCGAGAAGGCGCAGAGTGTTGACATCGAGATCATTGGTGGGCTCGTCGAGGATGAGCACGTTGCCGCCCTCCTTGAGCACCTTGGCGAGCTGGCAGCGGTTCTGCTCGCCGCCTGAAAGCTGGCTGACCATTTTCTGCTGGTCCGGGCCCTTGAATCCGAAACGGGCGATATAGCGCCTGACCGGAATGGTCTGCCGGCCGAACTGGACATCGGTCTTGCCTTCGCCGATCTCGTCCACAAGGCTGCGGTCGTCCTGAAGTGTTTCGCGCTCCTGGTCGGCATAGGCAATCTGGACACTCTGACCGACCATCACCTCGCCGCTGTCAGGCTTTTCGCGGCCGTCGATTATGTTCATGAGTGTTGTCTTACCCGCACCGTTGGGCCCCACAACGCCGACAATCGCGCCACGCGGCATGGTGAATGTCACATCCTTAAGGACAACATTGCCGTCGAACGATTTCGAGACTCCCTTGAACTCGATGACCTGTGTGCCCAGTTCCGGGCCGGGCGCGATCCTGATGACATCGTCCTCGAACGCGTCGGTGGACTCTTTCGCGATCAGTTTTTCGTATTCGGCAAGACGGTTCCGGGAGAGCTCGTGACGGTCGCGGTTGTTCATTTTAATCCATGCGAGCTCGTGTTCAAGCGCCTTGTGACGGGCCGAATTTTTCTTCTCGGCAGCGACAAGCCGTGCCAGTTTCTGCTCGAGCCATGAGGAGTAGTTACCTTCGTAAGGGATGCCTTTGCCGCTGTCGAGCTCCAGTATCCATTTCGTGACGTTATCGAGGAAATAGCGGTCGTGCGTAACGATGATGACCGTGCCGGGATAATCGGAAAGCTGACCTTCGAGCCAGTCGACTGTTTCGGGGTCAAGATGGTTAGTGGGCTCGTCGAGAAGCAGCAGGTCTGGTTTTTCCAGAAGTGCCTTGCAGAGCGCCACACGCCGTTTTTCACCGCCGCTGAGTGTGCCGATAACCCGGTCGTCCTCGGGCAGGAACAACGCCTCGCTTGACCGCCCAAGCACCTGGTCGAGATTCCAGGCGTCGGCAGCGTCCAGCTTGTCCTGTAACTCCCCCATGCGGTCGAGCGCCGCCTGCATCTCGTCATCGTCGAGTGGTTCGCCCAGTTTTGCGGAGACCTCGTCGTACTCAGCCATCGCCGACATGATATCGCCGAATGCCAGCTCAAGTGTCTTGCGGACTGTCAGACTTTCGTCCAGTTCGGGTGTCTGAAGCACGATGCCTGAGCTGTAGCTCTTAGAGAGTTCTGCGGTGCCCTGAAAATCCTTGTCGAGCCCGGCCATGATTTTGAGCACCGTGGATTTTCCCGCGCCGTTCTCACCAACGATGCCGATTTTGGCGCCGGGGAAAAAGCTCAGGTAGATATCTTTCAGCACCTGTTTCTGGCCATAAAACTTATTGAGGCCAAGCATCGTAAAAATATACTGTTCTGCCATATTGAATACCTTAATTAAAAATGTTAACAGGGACTCGTGGTGAACCATCATTGCATGGTTCTCCCCAAACCCATCTCCTGCAAGGAGTCGGTGGACTCCCGCTGTGTTTCTGAACATTACATTAAAAGAATTCCCCGAAACTTGCTCCGGGTTAGTAGATTGAAGCGTTTTCCGGTAAAAATTGTTGTGCGATCAAGTCATTACAACTGTGAGACCGCGGTTTATCTCAAATATATTTTATTCCCTTATTTCACAATGCCTTTCTTGTACATGAAACGCGCCGCGAGAACGGAGACAATCACCATTGGCGCGATCACATAGGATGTCGTCAATTTCGTGCTGATACTTGCCAGCAAGATGCCGCCTACGAGCGGCACGATGGCGAGTTTGACACTCTTGAACAGGAACATGCCCGCGAGAGCGCCGAACAGTGCCGGAAGCACATGGGCCAGAGCGACATTGACTGTCGAGCCCGCCGCATTCAGTTTGCTTATAACCGGCAAAAAGAGGAGAACGCCGAAAGTGAGCACGATCTGGCTGGCCATCAGCGAACCCGCGACACCGAGTGTCGAGACGATTTCAGCCTCGGGAGTGCCCTCTTTTGTGCCTGCGACATCCTGCGCTGTTACCGAGATCGGGAAACGGAGGTTCAGCAGGTTCCCGGACAAAAACGACATGTAAGTTCCGCCGAAACCGATAAGCGAGAAATAAATAACCGGTTCGACGACGCTGAACACAATGGCGAAACTCCATATTCCGATCAGCGAACGGATAAGGGCGTTCCCCGGTGGGAAAAGGCCATGCACCAGCCAGAGATAGAGCCCCGGGATGAATAGGCAGGCAACCGCCGCCAGAAGTGTGTATTTGCCGGTTTTTTCCACCGGCACCATGAACATATCATGAAATGTGCGATCCTGTTTCATTGTCTCATCCTCCCGCCGAACAGCTGTAAATGACGCCGACCGTGATCATACCTGCTATGATAGAGAACGAGAGAGCGTATTCTTTGAGCCAGGTCTGTTTGAGGTACTTGATTGCAAGTTGAATCAGCACCATGAACACGAAACTTCCGGCGAACGCGTTGAGTGAATGTCCGCCGCGCGCAATGGACTGCGCCCAGAGGTAGCCGAAAGCGCCGAAAAGCGCCGCCGTGTTCATCACCTGCATCCAGCCGTCGTCACCACCCGCGAGTTTGTCCTTGATTCCCTGGAGTTTCGGGGTAAAAAAGGCGACAAACAAGAGGCAGAAAATGAATCCCATCGACATGGTCCAGACCGCGAGGGCGTAAGCCTCACCGGTGAAACCGCCAACGCTGTCCAATCCCATCTCCTGCGCCGCGATATTGGCCGCGAACAGCTCGTAGATCACTGATCCGATCACTGAAAGCCGCATCCACGGGAACGGCACTCCGAGTGAGGGGATCAGCACGAGTACGCCGACAAGTATTGCTATAGAAGGCACCAGCGCCGATATGAAACCGGTCCTGAGCGCGAGTATCATTTTGTCTTTCGGCATTCCGATCGCCTCTCCCGCCTTGAACGAGATCATGCTCAGGCGTATCGCCTGGAAAATCACGATCAGGACGACAATGGAACAGGCGAGCCACATGCCGAAGCCATTTGCAATGGCAAGGTAATCCTGCATACAAACTCCTTTTTGCTGTCAAAAGCTCCTTATATAAATAATGTAAGAATAATTTTTCGATGCTATTGAGTTAGCGGCATTGCTGACACTTACTCTTTCAGTTCCTCTGCAAGGTCGAGCAGCGTGTCAACGATTGCCCGATGGCCGCCCTCTTTGACTATGGTCGCGTTATATTCATAGCCGCCCTTGCCCATTTCGGCATCCGAGAGCACGTAGCTGGCATAGCCGTTGAGATGGCCTGCAAAAAACGTATTCCTGAACGGCGATTTCTCCTTGAATTCCATGCCGATCTCTGAAAAACACTCGGCGTTGACACCGCCAAAGAAGACGTCACCGACACGAAGTGCGCTCATGCGGAGCTCACTGTCAGGAACCGGGCTCGTGTCTTTCGCCTTATCATCATATGAAGGATCGAAACCGAGAAGGCCGAGGAAACGCTTGCCGGGCAAGGTGACAATTCGTTGCTCCGCTTTCACGGGGCCGCGTGTTTCCGGGATGATTCTTTCTGCGAGTTCAATTACTTTCTCGCGAACCTTCAAAGCCAGGTCTGGAGCCGCTCCATCTGGATCGTCAAAACGCTCTTTCGCCAGATAAACAGGGTTGACATCGCCAGCAGCACCCGAAAGAAAGAGAGCGACGGTGTTGTCGCCAAGTGTGTTTTCAATTTCCTGCGAGGCGATGCCCGGCCAGTCGCCGGTCAATTGCCTCGACATCATACTGACCCCGTGTGTGCCGTTGTTATAGATAAGCGCCATTGTGTCGCCATCGAGCGTGTCGACTCTCAGGACATTGAGGCTTTTGTCAATACTGCCGTCATTATCGACACCGATATCGACTGTGCCGTTCTCATTTGTTTCACGGCGGTTGACACCGATATCGATCATATCGGTCCCGAACCCGATTGTCACCGATTTCATCGAATTATGGGCTGTCGCGATGCCTTCGATGATTTTCTCTTTGAGAGACTCGGTGTAGCGTTCCAGAACGTCATAGTATGGGTTCGGGTTGAGAAATGAAATGTCGATAAATTCCGTGCCGGGAGGATCGATTATAGCCGGGCTGCCGTGCGTATGGGTCGTGTTGAGGAACACGCGGCGTTTCGTCAGGGGGAAATGGTGGGCGATACGATCTGCCAAATCTTCCCAGAACGTATTGGAAAGTATGCAGATATCAACAGAGATAATCGCCGCCTCGACACCCTCGGACTCGAAAATGACCACGCGGGCATACAGCTCGTCGTGTACTCCCTCAAACAGGCCCTGCCTGTCGAAAAAACCGGCAAGCGGTACCGGTTCAGAGGGCGTAATTTTCACTTTTGCCACGCCGGCGCGAAGGTCCGGTGTCACGGTTGATTTCATCACTAACCCCTTGTATGAAATGAATTAGACATCATTAGCGTATGTCAAGCGCGTAAATTGTCGCCATGTCATTGCCCCAAGTTTCTTCCATGACAAAACGAAGTTCTCTGCTGTTGACTGAGAGCGGTGTTTTTACCAGGCGCTGATAGTTTGTGTCCTCACGATACACCGTTGTCCATGAGCCGCCGCGTTTGGCCTCGATACGGAATGCTTTCACCATGCCGCCCGGCACGCCCCGAAGCTCCCGGTCGAGAGGATAACTCGAGGGCATGAGATAGATGCGTTCGCGAAGGTCGCTGTCGAATGTCATGCGCATTTGGGATATATCCCTGGCGCTATCGAGCGTGAAAGTTACCGATCCGCCAGCCGGAAGTGTGATCCCGTTGAGAGCCTTGCCTTCGGGACGGTCTTTCCCGTTGATCAGAAGGCGGGTATCGCCGGAACTGCCCGCAATGGAGGCGGATCTGCTGAGATTCGGGATATCACGCGTGTTGAACGGAAGCCAGCAGTCGTCGTCCATAAGTGTCTGTTTGAGCTCGTCTATGCGCTGACGGTAAACCTCACGGGGCGACAGGCTGTCGCGAATGGCGATCGCAGCGGCGGTGCCGATTGCCTGCCCCATTGTGGCGCAGGTCGCCATCACGCGGGTGGCGCTCATGGCGGCATGTGTCGTGCTGATATTGCGGCCCGAGAACATGAGATTGCCGATGTTTTTCGAGTAGAGCGCCCGATAGGGAATCCCGAACGGTGAGGGCGCGGGATGCCAGATGGTCGGCGAGCCGGGATAGCGGAAACCCGCCGGATGATGATCGTCCATTGTCCATCCACCGTAGCAGACAAGATCATCGAAACGGCCCTCTGCGCGGACATCGTTCTGGGTGACAGTATAGTCGCCGATATAGCGCCGGCTCTCGCGCTTGCCGGGGAGAAAACCGACCCAGTCAAGTTCCCAGTTTTCCGCGCCGTGATCGCCGTAATTCTTTATATGGTCCCAGACACCGAACGTGACTTTCAGAAGCTCGTCGCGGAGACGTTCTGTGTCATGGATGGAATCATCCTCGCCGCCAAGCTCTATCCACCAGAAATTATTGGTCTTTATGTGTATGTCGTGGCCGCGGTGCGGGAAATCGTCCTCGGTCTTGTAGACATGTGCCCAGGAGGGTGGCACAAAAGGCTGCGGTCGGGCAGTTTCGCGAACCTGGAGAAGGCAGCTCATGCCCATGGTTTTTTCGTCGGCCTCGTCAGGCTCGATATCCTCGTCGAACTCTTTGCTGCTCTCGCGGCCGATGCGAAATTCCGCGCCGGACAGGGGAGCAAGGATCGAATCACCGGAACAGTCGGCAAACAGTTTCGCCTCCACGGTGTGCCATGTCTCGGTGGTGAGCTGCCAGCCGGTGACCGAAACAATATGGTCTCCATCCATCTCCATATCATTCACCGAGCAGTTGAGGAAAAGCTCTATGTTCGGTTCGAAACGCACAATCTCGTAGAGCACGCTGTCCCAGATGGAATAGTTCGAGGTCAGGTTGCGGTGGCAGTTTTCCATCTGGATCTCGTCGATGATCCCTGTCTCGCGGTGATTTTCGCCGTGCGCGCCGCAGACATGCATACGTATTTCACTGGAGGCGTTGCCGCCAAGGACAGGCCGGTCCTGGAAAAGCGCAACTTTGGCGCCATGACGGGCCGCTGCTACTGCCGCGCACATCCCGGCAAATCCGCCGCCGACCACGCAGAAATCAACACGGTGCTTTTCGTGCAGGAGTTTTGAACTGCGCTCTTTCTTGCTCATGTTCGCCGCGGAAACAGTGCGCGGTTTAACACCGGTCAACGCCGAGCCGATCAGGGGGGCGGCAATGCTTCTCCCGATAGCGCTTCGACGGCTGATGCCTCTATTGTCTGTCATGAAATCCTCCGCTCAGAAAACAGTAGCCGATTCAAATAATCATCTGTATTATAGCATACAGGAACGTAAAAATGAAGAAAAACGTCGAAGAGGGGTTGTCCATGAAAAGATTTGTTCTGTTGTCAGCAGTCTGTACCGTGCTTTTTGTGTTTTTGGCTGAAACTGTCATTGCCGCGCCCTCGGTGAAAAGCGCTAAAAAAGATGCTATCACCTGGCTCACTGAAAATAAGGCCGCATTCGAAGAGGCAGCCCTTGCCATCCACGGTTTCGCGGAGCTCGCCCTGCTGGAGTACAAGTCCTCAAAATATCTTGCCGATATGCTCGAGGAGGCCGGTTTTACTGTCGATCGCGGTGTTTCCGGTATGCCGACAGCCTTTGTTGCCACCTATGGTTCAGGCAAACCCGCAATCGGAATCCTTGCCGAGTATGATGCCCTTCCCGGCCTGTCGCAGAAAGGCGGCGTGCCGAAATACGATCCAATCGTTCCCGATGATCCCGGGCACGGCTGCGGCCACAACGTTTTCGGTGCGGCAAGCACGGCCGCGGCTATAGCCATGAAAGAGGTCATGGAAAAACGCGGTGTTCAGGGGACTGTGAAACTTTTCGGCTGCCCCGCCGAGGAAACCCTGCTGGGCAAAGTCTACATGGCGAAGGATGGTATCTTCGACGGTCTCGACGCCTGCCTCAACTGGCATCCCGGCGGCAGCAACGGCATTTTTCTCGGCAGCAACAACGCCATGAACAATTTCGAGATCACGTTCCACGGCCGTACCGCTCATGCCGCCGCGGGTCCTCATACGGGACGGAGTGCGCTGGATGCGGTCGAATTGATGAACGTGGGCGTGAATTTCCTTCGTGAGCATGTCCGCCCCACGGTTCGCATACATTACATGATCAAGGATGGCGGCCGTGCGCCGAATGTGGTGCCCGAAAAGGCGACTGTCTGGTATTTCGTACGGGACAGGAACCGCAACGGTGTCGACCATGTCTACGACCGTGTTCTGAAATGTGCCGAGGGCGCCTCGATCATGACCGAAACGACATACGATGTCAACCTGATCACCGGCAGTCACAATTATCTGCCCAACATGGTGATATCGCGCGTGATGTACGATAATCTCGCCGCGCTGGGCGACATCGAGTACAGCGATGAGGAGCAGGCCTGGGCAAAAGCCATGCAGCGTGAAATGGGTGCCCAGGAGAGAGGGCTCTACACCGGTATCCGCGAGTTCAGAAAGCCTGAAAACAACAGTGCCGCCTCGACAGACGCTTCCGATGTAACCTGGATTGTACCGACCTCGGGAGAGATGAACGCGACAGTATCGCCGCAGGGTGTCCCCGGCCATCACTGGTGCTGGGTTTCAGCCTCGGGATCGTCTGCCGGCCTCAAGGGGATGCTTCATGCCGCCAAGGCGATCTCCGCTTCGGGCCTTGAACTCATGCTTGACGATAAACTCCTGAAAGAGGCCCGGAAGGAGTTTGACGAGGCCACCGGCGGCAAGCCGTTCAAGAGTGCCCTGCCGCAGGATCAGAAACCACAGCTGCCTGAGCCGGAATGATCACATCGCTGTCCGGGGCGGCCCGACTGCCCGGACGCTTTCTTGTTTCTGATGTGAGCGATGCAAAAAAAAGACTGACCGAGTATTCGGCCAGTCTTTTTTGTCCAAACTTTCTTATGCGGCTGTGCTTTGAGCGCTGTTTGTTGCCGGAATGAGCTTCCCTCCAGCAAGTTTCGGGGATTTAGCCTCACAGATAGTTAACTGCGGCGCTTTTATCCCAGTGCGAAATCCACTGCCGCGAGGGCATGAATTCTTGTTGTGTCGAAAAGCGGGGTAGTGACATCGCTACCGCTGACAAGAAGGGGTATTTCTGTACAGCCGAGGATGATACCTTCCGCGCCGTCTTCCGCAAGCTTCTCGATTATCTCAATATAACGGCGTTTCGACTCGTCTTTTATCACGCCGAGGCAGAGCTCTCCGAAAATGACAGCATCGACCAGATCGCGGCTGTCCTTATCAGGAACTGTGACCTCGATGCCGAATTTGTCCTGAAGCCGTCCCCGGTAAAAATCCTCCTCCATGGTGAACCGTGTGCCGAGAAGGCCGACCTTGCCGATCCCTGCTGCTTTGACTGCCTCTCCCGCGGCATCGGCAATGTGGATCATCGGAACAGTCACCGCTTCATCGACAAAGTCGTAGACTTTATGGATAGTATTCGTTGCGATAAGGATGCAGTCAGCGCCGGCTTTTTCAAGGGAGACCGCGATGCCGGAAAGCATCCTGGCTATGCTTTCCCAATCCCCCGAGCGCATAAGCGGCTCAATTTCGCCGAAATCGACTGAATTCATGAGGATTTTCGCTGAGTGAAAGCCGCCGAGCCGTGTGCTGACAGCCTCGTTGATGATGCGGTAGTATTCGGTGGTGGATTCCCAGCTCATGCCGCCGATAAGTCCGATTGTTTTCATGGAGTGTTCTCCGTGCTGCAGTGTTTAAGTGTAGCAGTTACTTGTCCCAGGTGTTCCTGAGCGGGTGTGCCTCCGTGTTGAACACGACCTCGTCAAGGCTGACCGTTCCTTTTTCCGCGAAAAGAAGATAGAGGTATTTCAATGTTTCAGCGAGGAAGAAACTTTCCATGCTGTCAACTTTCTCCATCGTTGTTACATCCTTGATCTGGGCATAGCCCTTTTCGACACGGCAGTATTTTTTGAGGCTTTCGAGGAATGTAATGCCCATCTCGCGGTATTTCTTGTCACCCGTATAGAACTGAAGGTACCAGGCGGACTCGATCACCTCGGGCCTGAGCATATAGAACGGTGAGGTCGCCTCCATGCTGCTGTAATCGATCTGTTCCGCCTCGACACCGTAAAGGTTCCAGAGTTTGAAACAGGAGTCCTGAAGACGTGCCGCGCGATCGAGATCGCCGCCGAGCACCAGCACTGCCGGGAAAAAACAGTCCAGTGCGCCGAATCTCGTGTCGGTTCTTTCGCCGCTATCCATGTCTGCAAAGCCGTACCAGAGGCCGTTGTCACGTTCGTCGGCCAGATAGCGGTTGATCGGGACAATCGTTTCATCCCACATGGTTTTGAAATCTTTGTCGCCGAAAAGCAGCCAGCCCTTGATGAGATACTCGTAATATGAGTCGATTCCGCCGGAGAGATGGGCGCTCGTGTTGACCCACTCGCCTGTCTCGACATCGATACCGCCGCCAACGAGGCCGGTTTTTCCACGGCGTTTGTGCAGTTCGACCATCGCCTTTTTCGTTGTATCATAGAAAACCGGGTTGCCGGTGAGCTTGCTGAGTGTTCCGAATTCGAGGAAGTAGGTGCCGATTTCCGCCGGATTGGTGATTTTGCCATCGGTCTTGCCGCTCTGGAGGTGTACCATGCGGTAGGGCATGCCGGTCGGCGAGTCGAAAGCCGGAAGAAGGCGTGTTGCCAGGTCTTCTGCGAGATCGAGGAAACGCTGGTCGCCGTCGACCTGGTATGCCGAGAGCAGCCCGCCGAGAATACGGATGCTTATCTCGAAATTCTGGACCATGAGGTCTTTGTCGAAATCGAGCTGTTTGAAAATAAGGGCTTTCGCCTCGGCTGCTTCCTTGTCGAGACCCATGATGACCATGGTGTCGAACGCGTCCACCGGAGTCATTAAAAGTGATTCGCCGTACCAGTCGTGATAGCCCCCGGAAAGAGGTTCGAGCGCGTCATGGCCCCAGGCGAATTCCTTGTAGCCGTTCCACGCGTGGAGGAATTCGGCTCTGACCTCGGCGGCATAATCGATTTCAGGCTTTTGGGCCGTCTCGGGTGTGTCACCGGCGCATGAAACAATAGTGATGAGCAGCACTGACAACAGCGAGGTCCGGATGATTGGTTTTTTAAGTATATGCATGAGATATTTTCTCCAGGCTTTTATTTGGAATTACATTAATATGTGCAAAGATCGGGGGCTTCCTGTTATTAAAAACTCTATGTTCCCTGTAGCGTATGTTTTCCCTGTTTATTTTGCCCTGAGCTTACCGATGGGTTCGCCGCCGAGAAGGTGCATGTGGACATGGAAAACCTCCTGCCCGCCATCGGCGTTGGTGTTCATGATCAGACGGAAACCGCTTTTGTCGACCTTTTTGATTTTTGCAACCTCGGCAACGGCCTGCATCATTGCACCGTAAAGCTGTGGGGCCGCCTCCGCCATGTCGATCGTGGTGGCGTAATGCGCTTTGGGGATGATGAGCAGGTGCACCGGCGCCTCCGGGCTTATGTCGGGAAAGACGAGGACATCGTCGTTTTCGTAAACACGTTCTGTCGGGATCTCGCCAGCGGCGATCTTGCAGAAAATACAGTCGGCCATGAGTTACTCCTCTGCTTGTGTGATTTTATCGTGAGTACCAGTAAATATACAGATTTTCGTCATGGGGCAAAGCATGAAATTCGGCAAATAGCGAAATTGTGAAAAACCATATTGTGATTGTCCCCTGCAGACCTTATCCTTCAATGTGACTATAATAATAATCGATTGATAAAGGGGAGTATTCGTGAGACGTGCCCTGCTTTTTCTTGCCATAGTCTTTCTGCTTTCGAACAGCCCACTTTACGCCCGTGTGACTGAGGAGGAGATTGCCGCCTCCATTCCCGGGAATCTCAGCCATCCCTATCTCTTCTTCTCGGCGGAAGATCTTCCCGCCATGCGAGAGAGGATCGAGACAGTCCCTGAATACCGCGACATCATGGACCGTCAGCTTGCCGAGGCAAACCGCCTTCTCTACACACCGGTAGACCCGCTTCCGGAAGATATCAGTGCCCTGGGAGGCTATGTCAGGACAAACCGTCAGCGGGCGCGCACCCTCGCGTTCGTCTACCAGATAACCGGTTATGAGCGCTATGCGGAGAAAGGTTTCGAGTTCGCCGAGGCTGTCTGTAGCTGCCCCGAGTGGCACGGCGGCCGTTTCCACGCCTTTCCGGTTATTTATGGCCGTATCTGGCCCTGGAATGTGGAGGACGAGCAGGTGACATTCGGTTATGACATCCACACCGGCGACAGCGCCCGCGAGATGGCTGCGGTCTACGATTGGCTCTATCCCGCCCTTGACAAGCGCCAGCGGGACCGTCTGCGCGGCGCACTGCTCGAAAAAGCGATCCTCCGTGCCCGGAAAAATTATGAATATCACTGGTGGGCGACAGCCTATCGCTGCAACTGGTGCTCGGTCTGCTATTCCGGGCTCGCCTGTGCCTCCGCGGCGCTGATCGCCGAGGAACCGGGGCTCACCGATGTCATCGCCGCGGCCTACAACGGTGTCGAGGGCTATCTCGATTCCTTCGGCAGGGATGGTGGCTGGGCGGAGGGTGTGAGCTACTGGGATTACGGGTTCTACCAGAGTGTGGAGACTGCCGACGCTATCAAGCGTGTCACCGGTGGCAGACACAATCTTTTCAAGCATCGGACAATGGCGGTAAATACGGTTAATTTCCCCGTTTTCACCATGTTCCCGAACAGGAAATCCGCATATTTCTGCGATTCGTACAGCAGGAGGCCGGGACGGATATATACCATCAACAAGCTCGCCCGTGAGTCGGGCAATGGCATGGCGGCGTGGTACCGTGAGAATTTCTTCGGTTCGCCCGGCAACATTTTCGACATTATCTGGCCGGAAAGCGGTGTAAAAGCAGTCGCTCCCGATCACGAGACACATCATTTCAGCGATATCGGCTGGGTGATCATGCGTAGCGATTTTACTGACACGGAAAAGGTGACAGTCGCCGCGAAAGCCGGCAGGTTCGAAGATCCCCACCACGGCCATCTTGATTGCGGCACATTCGTAATCCAGTGGAAAGACCGTCAGTTCATCTCGGAAATGGGGCTCAACGGCTACGATCTTCTCTATTTCCTCAAGGAGCGTTGGGATAATCCGCAGGCCTCGAGCGTGGGGCATAATGTGGTCTTCGTCAACGGCGAAAAACAGACGCCCGGCAAAGAGAAGGACAAGCCCTGGCGTGAAAACGCAGGTGGCGACATCCTCGAGTTTCGTTCGGAAAATAACCGCGATTATGTGCTTATGGACCCCACGAACGCCTACCTTAAGACCGATCTCAAACGCTGGCGCCGTCACATCATCCACGACAAACCGCTGGTGACTGTTGTCCTCGACGAGATCAACACGGAAAAAGGCGCCGAGATAGAGACACGGTTTCACTCCAAGTGCGAAACGACGTTTCATGACGGCTACACACTCCTCGAATCCGACAACGGTGGCATGATGGCGCTTATCCCGCTGCCGGATCAGGGCTTTACGTTCCGGGAGGACAAGCACGCGTTCCAACGCATCCGGGAGGGCACTAACCAGACCCGGCGCGGCAACACCGATTTTAAATGGGTGCCCTATTTCGGCACGGTGCTCACTGCGAAAAAAACCGAGACCATCGTCCCTACGGTCATTTTGCCGGTCGAGGACGATGCCGAGGCGGAAATACTCCAGTCCTCGATGAAATTCGAGTCCTCGGGCAATGGTTGTGAGCTCCGGTTCTCCTGGCGCGGTGATAGTTACAGCTATGTTTTTGTTAAAGATGATGCTGGCCTTGTTCTGAAATAGATTTTCGCCGAATGTGATAATCCGAGTGGCAGGAAGGTGCTGTTTATGAAACTGTATTCTACCACACGACGCCGTTTTCTGTCGGCAGCTGCCGCCGCACCCGCGATTTTATCGCACGCCTGCGCTAAAGCCCGTGAGTGCGCCGATATGGTTTGCCGTAACGGCAGTATTGTCACGCTTGATGGCGACGGAACAATTGCTGAGACCGTGGCCATTAAAGACGGGCGTTTCATGGCGGCCGGTTCGGAAAAGGACATGCTGAAACTTGCGGGGCCCGGCACGGAGGATATCGATCTTGCTGGAAACATGGCGCTGCCGGGACTGATCGAGGGCCATGCCCATCCCGAGACCGCCGCTGTCAGCGAAATGGACAGCCCGGTGCCGAATCCCCGGACAGTGGATGAGTGCCTTGCCTGGATACGGGAGCAGGCGGCACAGAAAGAAAAAGGCGAGTGGATAAGCCATTTCAAACTTTTTCCCACCCGTCTCAGGGAAATGAAACCGCCGTCCCTTGCCCGGCTCGACAACGCCTCGCCGCAGAATCCGGTATTTCTCAATGCCTCATACGGCGCAGTGGTGAACAGCGCGGCGCTCAGGGCAAGCGGTATCGAAGAAAACACCCGTCACAACGGCCTTCTTCGCGATCCCGTGACAGGGAAGCTCAACGGCAGATTACTGCATACGGCTTTCGGTTTGCTGAAACGGCCGAAAGCGGTTCAGCCTACCGATATGGAACGGGCCTCATGCCTCCGTGAAATGCACCGCCGCTACAACAGTGTGGGATTCACCTCGGTCGTGTCCGGTGGTATCCGTGGCAACGGCATCGATATTTATGAGTTCATGCGGGCGCAAGAAGCACTGACTATCAGGGCGACACTCAATATCTACGCGCCGTTCAGTGTGCCGGGAACAGAGCGCGACACAATGAAAATGGCGCTTGCCGACCTCGGAGTCCGTTCCGGCGGCGGTGACAGATGGGTGAATTACGGTACGCTCAAGACAACGGTCGATGGCGGCATTCTCACCGGGACAGCCTATCTCAGGGAGCCCTGGGGCGCCGTCGCGGATGATATATATGGAACACAGGAGCCCGGCTATCGTGGAATTCCCCGGATGAACGCTGAGGAATTCGCCGCATTTGCCGCGGTTGGCGCGGACTGCGGCTGGAGGGTGACTGCTCACTGCACGGGCGGCGGCGGTGTCGACATAATGCTCGACGGATACGAGGCTGTCAGCCGTGAACGAGACCTTCCGCCGGGGACATTCACCATTATCCACGGTAATTTCTATACACCAGAGGCCATGGCGAAAACCGCCCGCCTCAATGTCACTGCCGAAATGCAGCCCGCGTGGTTCTATAAAGACGCCGACGCCATGCTTCATATCCTCGGTGAGGAGCGGATAAAGACATTCCATCCCTATCGCTCGATGATCGATGCCGGTGTGCTGGTCAGTGCCGGGAGCGACCACATGATCATACTCGATGACAGGGAGTCGATCAATCCCTACAGCCCCTGGCTCGCCATGTTCTCAATGATCACGAGGAAAACCGAGCACGGAACGACTATCGTTCCCGGGGAGGCGATAACACGGAAAGAGGCGCTGGAGTGCTATACTGTAAATACCGCGAGGGCCTGTTTCCAGGGTGAAGTCAAAGGGAATGTCCAGTCGGGGAAATATGCAGACATGATTGTTATTGACCGTGACTTTTTCCGCTGTCCCGAGGAAGAGATCGCGGATGTGAAAGTACTGAAAACAATCGTGGACGGAAAAATTGTCCATGAAATCTGATATACTGTAATAGCAGAAAGGCCCTGCCATGAATAACACACGATGCTTTAAATCTGCTGTTTTCATCGCGGCATTCCTGACTTTCTCCGCTTCGTGTTTCGCACAGGAATCAGCGCCGCAGAACGCGCCCGATTTGCTTCCCGGCGTGGAGCATGAAATGCTTTCGCCTGACTATTGGATAGCACTTCAGCCGGATGCCGATGAAATAATCATGGACGCCGCCGGGATCGCCCGATTCAACGCCGCGGTAAGGGAGAAAAAAGTCGAATTCGAGGATTATTACGGCAAGGATGACCCGCTCAAACGTAATTTTGTCGAATCCTCGGCGAACGGCCTGCTCATGAATCCCATCGAGCCGCTGACATTTCCCGCCGTTATGGATGTGGGCGAGGTGAAAAAACGGCTGGAACGCAACCGCGGCCTTTTGATCGAACCGATGGAGCTTTACGGGCAGAAAGAGTTTCACGACGGCAGGCTGGCTCCCTGGAGCCTTAGCATGAAACAGGAACTCATCGAAAAGATGAACCTCGATGCGCTTCCCGATAAAATACATGTCCGTTATGCTGTCCTTGTCCGGCACGGCCTATTGAGGCAGTATCCCACCGAGGTGCCCGGTTACTCCGACCGGAAAAGTATGCTGGATCGTTTCCAGCTCACCGATCTTGGCGTGGGTTATCCGCTGGCGGTGCTTCATGAGTCTAAGGACGGCGACTACCTGTTTGTTGCCTCGGAGCTCGCGTGGGGATGGATTGCGGCGGGCTCAATCTCCATCGGGAGCCGCGAGGAAATACAGGCAATTGTCGACGATGACAGTTTCATCATGGCCGCCGCCCACCGCGTGCCGGTCTATGGCGATCCCGAATTCCGGAATTTTTCCCATTTCGCGTATTTTTCCGCGACCATCCCGCTGAAAAAGAAAAGCGATGCCGTTTATGTGGTCAGGATGCCCTGCCGTGCGGTCGACGGCTCCCTTGTTATAGAGGATGGCTATGTCAAGCCCGATGCAGATGTGTCCGTGGGCTATCTTCCCTATACGAAACGCAACGTGCTGAACCAGCTTTTCAAGCTTTGGGGCACACCATACGGCTGGCACGGTCAGGACAACAAACGCGACTGCGCGATTACCATGCGGGTGCTTCTGCGCTGTTTCGGCATTGTGGTCGGCAAGAACCCGTCATTCATCCTGAACTCCTCGCCGCATAAATACCTTATTGATCCCAACCTGAGCAGCGAGGAAAAAACAGCCGAGGTGGCGAAACTCGATCCGGTGATCACTATCGTGGGCAATTCCGGGCATGTCGCACTGCTTCTCGGCAAGGCCGCCAACGGGAAAGTCTATTTCATGCATCAGGCGGGCTGGGGATACAAGGACGAGGACGGTGTCCAGCGTATTGTCGGACGGGTCACTATCAACTGGACCGGGCACCGTTTCTACAGCATCGATGCGCCGAACGTGTATACGACCATGAAACCATGACGCAGGCCGGATTTGCGACGGGTGTTGTCTGAACTTCATTGTTTCAGGGAAGACGGCGAGGCATATTTTCTTGTCCGGTGCTGAAGATCGGCGGATTTCCGGTGTCGGCACGCTTGCTTTGCACCGGGCAATTGTCTATACTTGACTGTGTTGGCGACTGACAGGACCATTTCAGCAGACAGGGCATTCAGCGAATGATGAAAAATATTCTCGTGACAGGCGCGGCAGGGTTTATCGGGTCGAATTTTGTCCACCACCTTCTGGCCGTGGATAGCGACGTGCGTGTCGTGTCGCTCGATATCATCAGCTATGCGGGATACCGCCCCAATCTCGACAGGGTTCCCGATCCAGCACGTCACGATTTTGTCGAGGGCGATATCTGTGACCGCGAGCTTGTCGGCAGGGTCATGGCTGGCAACGAGATCGAAGCCGTCGTTCATTTTGCCGCGGAATCCCATGTTGACCGCTCCATCATGTCGCCGGACATTATTATGCACAGCAATGTTGTCGGCACATCCCGTCTGCTGGAAACCGCGCGGGATTACTGGTTCGGCGGCAAAGGCCCCGGCCCGGACATGGCCCGTTTCCATCACATTTCGACAGATGAGGTGTTCGGCACGCTTGAACCCGGCGATCCGGCCTGGACCGAGGCTTCGCCCTATGCGCCCAATTCGCCCTATGCCGCTTCGAAAGCCTCGAGCGATCATATAGTCAGGGCTTTCGGCACAACCTACGGCCTTCCCTATGTCATCACAAACTGCTCGAACAATTACGGGCCGCGGCAGTTTCCTGAAAAGCTCATACCGCTCACGGTCCTGAACGCGCTCGAGGGGCGTGATATCCCTGTCTACGGGGACGGTGCCCAGATTCGCGACTGGCTCTATGTCGGGGATCACTGCGAGGCGATCCATTCGGTGCTCGCTCGCGGCAGAACGGGCGAGACCTATCTTGTCGGCGGCGAAAACCAGACTGCGAATATCGATCTCGTTACCATGATTTGCTGCATTCTCGATGAGCTGAAACCGGGGAATGCACCTCACAGCGACCTGATCACGTTCGTGGAGGACCGTCCCGGGCACGACAGGCGCTATGATCTCGATACAGCGAAAATCAGGCGCGAGCTCGGATGGGAGCCCGGGACAGCTCTTGCCGACGGGCTCAGGCGCACAGTCCGGTGGTATCTTGACAATCCCGTATGGGTGAAAGAACAGCGCGCGAAAAGTGCTGACATCGAGGGTGTCTGGCGTAAATTCCATTCCTTTGCGAGGTATAAGACGTGAAAGGCATATTACTGGCAGGCGGCAGCAACACCCGGCTTTATCCGGTAACACTCGGTGTCAACAAACAGCTTCTCGCCGTTTACGACAAGCCGATGATCTATTATCCGCTGTCCATGCTCATGCTGGCGGGCATCCGTGACATCCTTGTCATCAGCTCTCCGGAGGCATTGCCCTCATTCCAGCGCCTTCTTGGCGACGGCAGCAGGTGGGGTGTCGTGTTCAGCTATGCCGAACAGCAGGAACCGAGAGGCCTTGCCGACGCGTTCATTGTCGGGAAAGACTTTATCGGAACCGACAGTGTCTGCCTCATCCTCGGTGACAACATTTTCTACGGCGCCACATTGCCGTCGACACTCCGGGAGGCCTCGAAACTCGAAAGCGGCGGACTCATATTCGCCTATCACGTAAGCAATCCGGAGCGTTACGGTGTCGTGGAATTCGACCGGGAGGGGCATGCTGTCAGTATCGAGGAAAAACCATCCGCACCGAAATCCGGTTATGTCATACCCGGTATTTATTTTTACGACAACACAGTCATTTCCATTGCGGAGAGTCTCAAGCCCTCGCCGCGCGGCGAGATCGAGATCACCGATATCAACAATGCCTACCTGAAACGGGGACAGCTCAGAGTTCAGCGTTTCCAGCAGGGCACCGCCTGGCTTGATGCCGGCACCCACGAATCTCTGCTCAGCGCCGCCAATTTCATCCATGCTGTAGAAGAGCGGCAGGGGATTATCATTTCGAGCCCGGAGGAAATCGCCTACCGGATGGGTTATATCGGCAGAGAAGAGCTTGCCGCTCTTGCTAAATTGATGTCTCATAACAGTTACGGTCGTTTTCTCTTGCGTCTCCTCGACGAATGATACTATCTTACTTACTGTCGTATTTTTCGGTATTTGTGTTCCGCCCGGGGCAGAGGTGCCGGAATCGCGCTCGGCAGGAACAATTCCTGTAAAAATCCATAGTTCTGAACCAGATTCACGTAGGTATGCGGAAGATGAGAGATGTGTAGCGGCTGATCGTTGCATATATCGCAGTATTATGTGCTTAAAATCCGGTTTCAAACCGCTTTGCCGGTTTAAAGATTCGGATTGACAGGGCATGATGTGCCTGCTGTTTTTGTGACACATGTGAAGGAGGGCGGGATATGACATAATACCATTTTGTTATTTTTCCCATTTTTATCCTCATGCTACTGCCAGAATCATTTTCAGCAACATGTAATGATTTGACACGTATTATATGATTATTTTTGCATCAAGATGTACACATAAGGGGGAGCAATGTTTCAGAACATGACCATTGGAAAAAAGATTATTTTCGGATTTTCAGTTATAACGATCCTTCTGGTGATAGTGGGTATCTCCGGATATATGGGCCTCTCATCGTCATCGAAAGGTTTCACGGAATACCGCATGTTCGCAAGGGAAACGAATCTTGCCGGCCGGGTGCAGGCCAACATGATCATGGCCCGTCTCTTTGCGAAAAATTATATCATTCAGGGCAGTGAAAAAGACCAGTCCAAATTCTACGATCGCTGGAAACAGGTCGAGGAATATTCGGCTGAGGCTAAAGAAATAATAACGGATTCCCAACGCTCTGACCTGATAAGGTCAATTGAGAAGAATCAGGCCGAATATTCTGAGTCATTCGAAAAGGTTGTGCAGTACAAGGCGGAACGTAACGATCTCGTTGACGGCAGCCTGAATATCAAGGGGCCTGAGATTGAGAAGAAACTTACTGAAATCATGACCTCGGCGCACGGGGACAAAGATGCTTCTGCCGCATATAATGCCGGTCTTGTTCTGAGAAATCTGCTGTTGGCACGTTTGTACGTTGTTAAATATCTCGATACGAATACTAAGAGCGATATGGAGCGGGTGGAAGATGAGCTCTCGGAACTGAATAAACTTTTGGTGGTTCTTGACAAGGATCTCCAGAATCCCCATCGTCGGTCTCTTTTGAAAGAAACGCAGGCACTTGTCAGAGACTATGAGGAAGATTTCCAGTCGCTTGTCGGCGTGATCACCGATCGGAATACTGTTATCGCCGAATCTCTCGATACTATCGGTCCGATCATTGCCGATCAGGCCGAACAAATCAAACTGTCGGTCATGGAGGATCAAGATGTGCTTGGACCGAAACTCCAGGCCGCCAATACAAGGTCAATCGCTGTTATCAGTATCACCGCAATCATCGCGCTTGTGGCAGGCATCCTGTTCGCCCTGCTGATCACCCGCGGTATCAATGCGGCACTGAAACAAGTCATTGATGGCCTTGCGAACGGCTCCGAACAGGTTTCTGCTGCCTCCCTGCAGGTGTCCTCCTCAAGCCAGCAGCTTGCCGAGGGTTCCAGCGAGCAGGCATCGAGCCTCGAGGAAATCTCTTCCTCGCTGGAGGAAATGACCTCCATGACCCGTCAAAACTCGGAAAACGCCCGTCAGGCCGATTCTTTCTCGCAGGAGGCAAAAAAGACTGCGGAAAACGGCGCCGAGGCAATGAACCGCATGTCCGAGGCTATCAACAAGATCAAATCCTCCTCTGATGAAACAGCCAAGATTGTCAAAACCATCGATGAGATCGCATTCCAGACAAACCTTCTCGCCCTGAACGCGGCTGTCGAGGCGGCACGTGCCGGTGAGGCGGGCATGGGATTCGCCGTCGTCGCCGAAGAGGTGCGCAATCTCGCCCAGAGGAGTGCCGAGGCCGCAAAGAATACGGCATCGCTCATCGAGGAGTCGCAGGTGAACGCCGATAACGGGGTTGCAGTATCAAACGACGTTGAAAGTACTCTCCTGGAAATCGTTGAGCGTGTCGGCAAGGTTACCAATCTTGTCGGCGAGGTTACGGCCGCCAGTGAAGAGCAGACACAGGGAATCAACCAGATCAATGCCGCTGTATCGCAGATGGATCAGGTCACACAGTCGACTGCCGCAAACGCCGAGGAATCAGCCTCCGCCAGTGAGGAGCTTTCCAGTCAGGCCGCGGAGCTGAATGATATGGTCCAGATCCTCAGTCATATGGTCGATGGCGACAAGCAGGGTAATTCTTCTCCACGTCCCGCGATTGCAGCTCCCAGGGCTGCGGCTCCGAGGATTGCACGGGCCACTGTTCCTGCTTTGCCGAAACGGGAGCCTGCGCTGGTCAAATCAGAGGATATTATTCCGCTGGATGATGATTCGTTCGGTGAGTTCTGATCATTTTTACTGTATCTGCCGGGTGCAGGGGGTAAGTTCCCCTGTACCCGGTTATTGCAATTTACCATGTTCAGAGTGATTATTGGCGAGCTGATGGGAAAGCATACTGGAAAGGACGTGTTGAATCAGAATTCGGGCGCTTGACAATATGATACTGTTTGGGCTGTCTGACAAGAATATGAAAGGGGAAACGGATGGATTTCCGAAAAAAACTTTTATTTTCACTGATTCCGGTAACTGTTATCGGTATTGCTATTATTCTGTTGTTTTCTTATACGCTTGCTTCACGCAGCATAAGATCGCAGCTAGAAGGCAATCTCGCTACGAATATCGAGAAAACGGATACTGAGCTATCCTCATGGATTCAGGAGCGCAACCGTGATGTCGCAATTCTGAGCAGTCACGACCTTTTCAAGGATGCCTGTCTTGGGAAACGGACAGATGAGGCTGTCAAGTACCTGGAGACGATCAAAAGCAATTCGCCTGTGCTCGAAAACATCTTTCTGGCGTCGACCGTAGGTGTGATACAATACGACGGTCTTGCCGGTGCCTCTGTCGGGCTCGATGTGAGGTCGATTCCGGGTTATACGAAAAATATCGATATGGCTTCTTCCGGCAGAACATACATGAGTGATGTGCAGGTTTCGCCGGTGAATGGCCGTCCTGTCATCCTGATAACAGCCCCGATAACCTCAAATGGGACTTTTGTCGGTATTCTGGGTTATCCCATCGAGCTGAATAATTTCTCGAAATCATTTATCGATGGTGTCAAGATCGGCAAGACCGGCTATGTCTACATAACTGATGAGCGCGGAAAAGTGCTTGCTCATCCGAACCATGATTACATCATGGAGCTGGATCTCAGTGAATATGATTTCGGAAAAAACATGGTGGCTGGTAATGGCGGTCTGTTTTACTATGACTGGCATGGTGTGAGAAAATACTCGCACTACACAAAGAATTCCGAAACCGGTTGGATTATTGCCTCCACCATAAATACCTCGGATTTCCTCTCTCCGGTATACCTGATCCGTAATATTTCGCTTATCCTCGGCCTTATTGTCGTTGTCAGCATCGTGCTGATACTCTGGTTCTCGACATCCAGGATTTTCACCGTGGTTGAAACGACGACCAACGGTCTTATCGAGGCCAGCAGCCAGCTTGCCAATGCCTCGAACCAGGTGTCAAGCTCCAGCCAGATGTTGTCTGAGGGCGCCAGTGAACAGGCAAGCTCGATAGAGGAAACATCGGCCTCCCTGGAAGAAATATCTTCAATGTCGAGGCAGAATGCTGAAAACGCAGGTATCTGCAACAACGACATGGTAGAGGCCGGCAAGCTGTTCACGGTTATCAATGAAAAAATGGTACAGTTGAGTGATGCGGTGGATGATATCAGCAGAAATTCGACCGAAACCAAGAAAATCATCAAGACCATCGATGAGATCGCCTTCCAGACAAATCTTCTTGCCCTGAACGCGGCGGTCGAGGCGGCCCGCGCGGGAGAGGCCGGGGCTGGTTTCGCTGTTGTCGCTGATGAGGTAAGGAATCTTGCCATGCGTGCAGCTGATGCCGCGAAAAACACGACCGGTATAATTGAAAAAACCGTAAACAGTGTCGGCAACAGTACCACTGCCCTGCTGGAAGTCAAGGAGGCTGTCGGCAAGAACCTTGAGATTGGCGGTAAAGTTGGGGCTCTGGTCGCTGAAATAAGCAATGCCTCCTCCGAGCAGTCGCAGGGAATAGAACAGATCAACAACGCGGTATCACTGATGGACAAGCTCACTCAGTCAATGGCGGCGAACTCTGAGGAAACCGCGGCGACGAGTGAAGAGCTTTCCAGCCAGGCCGAGGAGCTTAATGATTACATCGAGGTCCTTGCCGTTTTGATTGGCGGCACCCATGAGAAGGCTGGGGCGAATCCGGACATTCGGCAGTCTGGTCCGGCACAAAAACCTCAGAGGAAGGCCGATCAACAAAAGAGGCTTAAAGCGGCGGAAATTATGAAACCGGACGATATCATACCTCTAGATGATGAATTCGGCGAATTCTGACATTAGTGTTGTTAATTTGACCGGGTGTGGGGGATTCCCTGTGCCCGGTTTTTTTATGTGATCCGCCGAGGCTTAATGTAAAGCTGTTGATTCCGGGTGCTCAAAAGTGTTACATTACGGTATAAGGTGTTCAGGTATCAGAAACCAGCGAAACGCTGACAGCGCATGAGCGGAACAGGATTCGTTCAATGGATATGAGCGAACTGAAACATAGCCCCGTCCTCGCGCCGGAAACATCGCTTATCAACATTCTGGGCGTTGTGTACGCGCACAAGAAAACCAGCGACGGCGGCGATCTCTATCTCACCCGTTACGGGCTCAAGTTTGATGACCTTCTCGAGATCGAGAACTGGTACGATCCGGAGTGGTTCAATGCCCATCGGGAACGTCTCGCCGGCACCAGCTCGGTGTTCCGCGTGCCGACACGGGAGGTCGACGGTCGTCATATCGACCTCGTGGTTAAGAACTGCCGTGTGGGCGAGGATGTCCCCATCGAGACCCACACGCTGTATGAATTCATCAATGCCGAGTTCAACAGTCCCTGGGAGGAATTTTCCCTCGTGATGGAAATGCGCGAGGGCAAGTTTGGCCCGAAAGAACTCTCGATCAAAACGCAGCTACCCCTTGCCATTTATGTTCCCCCGGAGCGTCTCCAGCTCTGGCAGACCGGCCGTTCCCGCGAGAAAATCAACAAGATAACGCGCCGTCACCCCGGCATAAATCTCGATATCCTCCGCCAGTACAAGCTTGTCTACCAGTGGATCGACGGGCTCAATATCATCGAGGCCAACCAGATGATCGGTGTCGAAGAGGACGCGCTTGTCAAATCCATAGAGCGGCTCAACGCCAAGGCCATTGACGATATGGAGAAGAAAGGCTATGTTGTCGCCGACATGAAACCCTCGCACATCATTATCCACGAGCGCGAGATCGAAAAAATGCAGCGGATGGCCCCCGATTCCAGCGAAGCGACACGCAGGAAAATTCAGTCTGATTTCATTGACACTATGGTCGCCGCCGATATCTATTCCATTATCGATTACGAACTTCTCCTCAGGACACCGGAGCACGAGACCAAGGTCAAGAACGAGCGCCGCCACCGTTATCTAGACGATCAGCGCGATCGTTTCAAGAAAGCGGAACTGCCGCCCTATCTCAACCAGGTGGAACTGTTCAATGTGCCCTATGTGCATGGTTGGGCGGAAAGCACCGGCGGGCTTCTCTGGGTTGTCGGCTGTAATCCGGGACTGTTCGACTTTTTCCTGCCCGAGCGCTGGCGGCGGACCCCATGCCATCAGCTTTCACCCGACCAGGAGATTTATTATACGATCACCAAGGATAATGTGCACATTGTCTGGAAGACCTCGCGCGTGGGCGAAAAAGCGCCCCCAAACTGCAACAGCTACCGTGCCCACTGTATCGACGAGTGCGGCTACAACAGCCCGTTCGAGGAGTTCGGCATCGCCCATGAGCTCAACAACAGTGGTGTCCCGACTGTCTATATCCGTGCGATCTACATGACCGGCAACACCAGGATCGAGCCCATGACCGACCCGCGTCACTACGGCATCCATCGCGAACTTCACGGCAGTAACGAGGACGGTATGCTCCGCGAGGACCGTAATTACATCACGATCCGCGGTTTCTACAACGGCCCCGACTCGTGGGTGGCGACTCACTCCGACACGTTCTATTCGGCATTCGATCTGGTCAAGGCCAATTTTCGCGGCATTTTCGATCATGACGAGTGCGAGTCTCTCATGAAGCTCACCCGCGACCGTCTGAAAAACCTCGGCTATGACGGCACCCTGCTGGAGCTCAACGATGTCCTCGTGGCGCTTGGCCCGGACGGCCGCCTTATTCTCGACAATGAGGGCCATCCCGAATTAAGGATATGTAATTTCGAGCTGATACACAGTATTTGAGGGGATGGGTCAGACATCTACTATTTGTGAGAGAAATGTATGTCACAAGAATTTGAGAATGAAATAGTAATCATTGATGACTGGTTTCATGATGACACATATGATGGCTCTTATCCTGAAGGTGCAAGAGAGAAAAACTCATATTTTTCTCCAAGTGTTCGCTGTCATGAGTACATAATACCAGATTGGAGATATTTGTTTAAGTTATCACGGTCAGATGAATGGTGTCCAAGCCAGTTT
Source organism: Candidatus Latescibacterota bacterium (assembly GCA_963668435.2). Taxonomy (GTDB): domain Bacteria; phylum Latescibacterota; class Latescibacteria; order Latescibacterales; family Latescibacteraceae. The sequence continues at coordinate 70,300 of CAXXSC010000006.1, read as the reverse complement.
TGGATGGAAGTAATTGCGTATCGCTTTGGTCAAGTTATAGGTATCAAAGTGCCATCTGCATGGCCATCAATAAATAATAATTATGAGACTGGGAAAAAAACATATGGCGCTCTTATTGAATGGTTTTACAATGAGAAAAGTACAGGATATTATCCCGGTGGACAGATAATGACTCAACTAATAGATGATTATGATCGAGATAAAGGAACAAAGCACAATTGGATGAGCTTAATAAAAGGGCATGATATTCTTTTTGATAAAATTGAAGATTTTATGGATCATTGGGCTAGAATTTTTACTTTTGATACTTTGATAGATAACACTGACAGACATCATGACAATTGGGGCATTATTGATTCTGGAGACGTTATTTCATTTTCACCTGCATTTGACAACGGAACAGCGTTAGGGTATGAAATACAAGAGAAAAAATTGAATGGTTATTTATTAGACAACAATAAACTGGAGAAATATATAAAAAAGGGCCATCATCATATGAAATGGACCCTTGAAAAAGATATTTCAGATAACTATTTTAGTTTCATGAAAAAATTTGTTGATCAAAATGAGGATATGATTAGTATAATAAGCAGATGCCTTAGCTTTTATCGTGAAGAGTTGGAAAAGGTTTTTTACCCATTATGTGATTTAGTATCGGATAATTACAGGCTAAGTTATGAACGAGTTGCGTTTATTATTGAATTAATAATGGCAAGAAAGAAATTTTTGGAAGAAACATTGGAATTATGAATTTTATCAATCACATTATCGAACCTGACAGGTTGTTGCTTTCATGGCAATTGCCACGAGATAGTATAAATAGACGGAGAATGTTTGTTGCGGAGCTCCGTCGAACGGAGGATTCTGCCGATTTGTATTATAATGTCGATACGGAAGATTTTAAACAGGCCAAAGAAAAAGGATTCAAGGGTTATCCGGGATACCCAATTGAAAATTCAGCTTCGTTCAACAATGTGTTAAGCTCATTTTTGATGCGTATTCCACCAAGAAGTCGAAATGATTTTTCCCGATTTTTGACCTCAATAAGGATTAAAGATGAGTCGGAAATATCGGATTTTGCGCTACTGGGTTATTCCAACGCGATATTACCGGGTGATGAATTTACAATTATTCATCCATATGAAAATGCAAAGCCTCCTTTTGAATTATTAACACTAATTCAAGGATATAGGCATCTTGATAATACCATACCTCTATGTGACATTCGAGAAGGTCAGGAGGTATTTTTCAAGAAAGAACCGGACAATCCTTTTGACTCGAATGCAATAAGTATTATAATTAACAGTTCGGTAATTGGTTATATTCGACGGGGATTGTCAGAGTCTTTTAATAAATGGCTAGATTGTGGGCTTGAAGTGTCTGGCAATATCGAAAAAAAGAATGGTACTGAAGAATATCCCAAAATTTACATTTATTTTTCTGTAACAAACAAGAATTAAATTGAGAAAACCACAGTGATACATCCTGTGGTTTTTTTCATGCCCAAACCTATTCTCGATTATTTTTCCTCAGCGCGCCAGACAATCCTGAAACCGATGCTTTTGTCTTTCGTCCTCGGCGGATAATAATGCCGGTTTGTCGTGCGGCAGTCCTCGGATTTGCTGGAAAAACTCCCGCCGCGGCAGATGCGGTAATCGTCGTTGTCCTCGCCGAGCGGGTTGTCGGACGCCTCCTCGTCATAACGTCCGAAAGCGTCGGTGCACCACTCTGCCACGTTGCCGTGCATGTCAAAAATCCCCCACGCATTCGCCTCTTTCTGCCCCGGCTGATGGGATTTGCCGTCGCTGTTCTCGCGGTACCAGGCCGCGGCGTCAAGTTCGGTCTCGTTGTCGCCCGAGTGATACAGTGTCGTGCTCCCGGCACGGCAGGCATATTCCCATTCGGCCTCGGTCGGCAGGCGGAAACCGTTGCGGTCCAGATGGCAGGTGTCCTTGCGCTCGTCGTAACAGGGAACCAGTCCCATGAGCTCGCTGAGCTTGTTGCAAAACTTGACAGCGTCGTTCCAGGAAAGATCTTCGACCGGGAAAGACTCGTCATCGTCGTTATGCGCCGGATTTTTACCCATGACAGCTTTGTACTGCGTCTGCGTGATCTCGGTGTTGCCGATGGCGAAAGCGTCGAGGATCACACGGTGCACCGGGCGCTCGTCCCTGCTGCCGTCCTCCGATCCCATCTCGAACACCCCGGCGGGAACGGATACCATGCTGAAATCCTTGCCGAGAATTCCCCAAAGGATTGTCAGGTCGAGCGGGCTTTCCTCCTGTGGGCTGTTTGATGATACCGGTGAGGCAATGGCTGTCCGTTCGCCGGTGATCAGCTCGCGTCCCACCTGTGGGATGATCTGGAGAAGGATGTCGTCGATTGCGCCGCGGTGCTGACGGTCGACTGATTTGATAGTCCGGCTGCTTTCGATATCGACAAGACGGCTGGTGACTGAATAGGTCTCGCCTATCAGGCTGACCGAACCGATGACAATGCGGTCGCACTGGAGCATCTTGCCGAACTCGACAGCGCAGGAATCGGATACACAGCCGACATTCTGGATCTCGAACTGCTCGAAAATCCTGTCGATCTGGGCGCGCTCGATAACCTCGTAGCTGATGCCGTTTTGGGGGCCCTCGGAGGCAAGCTGTGTGATGTAGGAGCGCAGCTTGTCGGAAAGGCCGATCGATTCGACCTGCGAAACACCGTTGGGTGTCAGATCCATGACCGCGATGGTGTAACTGCGGGTGTCCTCAGTCTGAGAAAACGCGGCAGTTGAGAAAACAAGTATCAGTATCAATAAGACGGCTGCAGTATTTTTTTGTAGCATAATCGGTTACCCCTGATAGTGTCCGGTTTCACTAATGAGTGAAATATGTGGATAAAAAAAAGTTTGCGCAACGGTGAGCGAAAAATATTTTCAGAGACTGGCAGTCTCCTGCAAACAACAGCCTGATATATAAGATAATGAAAAAATCAGCATTTAAATATTTTTCTTTTGCAATATTTCATAACAAGTGCTACTATTATCATATCGGCAGAATAATTCGAATAAATAAATATACATTTATATGGCCGTGCCGCATTTGCTGATTGCAGGATAGCGGGCATGAAAACAGGGAGCCGTTATGAAAAAAGTGTGGGTTAAAGCCGTATCGATTCTGCTCGCAGTCTTGATTGCCTCCACAATGCTTTCCTGCGCCGGCAACAAGATAAAGTATACGAAGAAAAGCTGGTCGGAGGCGTTTCATCTCATGCACAGTGACCTGTCGAAGAAATATCCGTTCACAGAACACAAAAGAATCGACTGGGATGCCATGTATGCTGAGGCTGCCCCCGCCATCAAGGCGGCTGAGGAACGACAGGATAAAGAACAGTATTACCTCGCGCTTAGAAAATACTTCAGCTCTATCCACGATATACATACCATGCTGTCGGGTGAAGATTTCGGACTTACGAAGAGGAGTGTCGGCGGCAGTTACGGTTTCGGCATTGTCAGGCTCGACGACGGCCGTTATATAGCCCATGTAATCCTTCCTGAAATGGCCGCCGAACGCGCCGGGATGGAATGGGGCGCGGAAATCACACATTTCAACGGTACTGCTATTGACGATGCTGTCCGGAACTCCTCATTATTCTGGTTTAAAACTTCCTTTCCTACATCTGAAGCACGTTTTTTGAATCAATGCCGCATTCTTCTTCGGGCGCCGGTCGGAACAGAGGCGTCGGTTACATTTATTAATCCTGATCAGGCAAAAGCTCAGACAGCAACTCTCAAGGCTGAAAATGACGAATACCGTCATCTGCTCCTGACGCATCTTGGTCAGGCAAACAAATTACCCATTTTAAAATCCCCCATCAACAGTAGAATGATATCACCGGATATCGGCTATATCCAGATTATCTGGATGATGCCGAGTTTGACAAATTACAGGCTGCATGCAAAGTTTAAAAGAAGCCTTAAAAAACTGATGAAGCAGGGCGCCAAATCACTCATTATCGATGTCCGCGGCAATATGGGCGGGCTCGATGATCTGGCAGCCCTGTTCGCGGGGCATTTTTACGAAGCGGAGGCGTTGTATGAATACGTATCGTACTATTCGCCCGAAACCGGATCATTTGAATTAGAGCCGGATGATACAATTGTCATAAAACCCGATACACCCCGTTTCACCGGCCAGTTGGTGGTGCTTGCCGGCCTGTATACCAGAAGCACGGGCGAGGGTATTCCCCTGGCGTTGGGAAAACTGGACAACTGTAAAATTATTGGACAGCATGGCACGTGCGGCTCCTTTGGCGTGAGCAATTTAGGGAGTAAATACAAGCTGCCGGAAAAGCAGGATATTGTCTTTTACGAGGGGCGGTCGCTTGACGAAAACATGGAAATCCAGGTCGATACCGACTGGACCGGCAAGGGCGGCATCGAGCCCGATATCCGTGTCCCGATGACCTACGAAAATGTCAGGGCGCAGTATAAAGACGGCGAGGATATCATCCTTAACGCGGCGGTCGATTACCTGAATTCGCGGCGTTAATCAAAAGAATTTCTCCGAACTTGTTCCGGAATTGTTTATTCAAACTTAGAAAACCACATGCTCAGCATGTGGTAATGTGCTGAAGGCTTTGCCTGAAAATGCTTTGGAAATCACGGTGGCGAAGCCATGAATTTGGCGAAAAGCCACCACTTTTAGTGGTGGATAGTCAAATTCAAGTGATTTCTTTACTTTTGCTGCTTGAAATATGCGGATAAAACCAGTAGTGTCCGGTTAGAAATTAGCATACAGTTTTAAAATGAAAAAGAGCTTGACATATCAACATTAGCATAAGGCGATACAATTTCGCAAAAACCTTAATTGACAAGGGTTTGCGAAGATGTTACCGCTTAAGAACAAACGAATCAAAAAACGCGCGCTACGCTCGTACAAACGATTTAGGCAGCCATTATGCACAGCTCTTGCGGCCACACCTGATCTGAAATCACGAGGTAACAGACCATTGCAAATGAGTTTTGAAGAACAGCTCGATGGCTTGATATATTTCCATCTCAATGAGTTCAAGTCGGGCCGCCACTTACTGCAAGTTCTTGAACAAGATACGTTTGCACGTGAAGTTATCGCGCCGAAAAACGGCATCAAGAAGAGCAGTTTTTTTGAAGCTATAAACAGTCGCGGTCTTGAGCAATTGCTCCATGTTTTTACCGAGCTTCATGCTCAGGCGGCGAATACATTACCGGCGAAACATACGGAGTACGGTGATCTCGTTGCCATCGATGGTTCGCTTGTCGATGCGGTTCTTTCCATGCATTGGGCGGAATACACGGCCACCAAGAACAAGGCAAAGGTGCATCTCGGCTTCGATCTCAACTATGGCATACCGGAAAAACTCTTTCTGGCAGAGGGCAACAGCAATGAGCGTCTCTATGTCGATCAGATACTCAAGCCGGGACAAACCGGAATCATGGACCGAGGTTACCTGACACACGAGGGCTTTGACCGCTGGCAAAAGGATAAAAAGCATTTTATTTGCCGTATTAAGGCCAATGCCCGAAAAACAGTTCTGCAAACCCATGACATCGACACGGATAGCATGATCTTCTATGATGCTACTGTACTGCTTGGTATTGATGCCATTAACCAGACGGAACGTGAAGTCAGGGTTGTCGCTTACCGCATCTTGAACCAGGAGTACTGGATCGCAACTGACCGCTTCGACCTCTCGGCGGAACAAATCGCCGCTGCATTCAGGCTGCGCTGGGATATTGAACGATTCTTTGCCTGGTGGAAACGGCATCTGAAAGTCTATCATATCATCGCGCGCAGTGAATATGGCTTGAAGGTCCAAATGCTTGCCGGGCTTATTACTTACCTCCTGTTAGCAATTTATTGTCATGAAGAATATAATGAAAAAGTCTCTATCAAAAGAGCCCGAGAATTACGAATTAATATCCAAAACGAAGCTCGAGGCTTTTTCGATGATGCTCAACAAGAGCAAAGGAGCAATAAACAGCATCTATTCGCTAAAACCTAACCGGACACTACTGGGATAAAACAGTATTTTTCGCAACGGTATGCGAAAATTATTTTCAAAGACAGGCAGTTGCCCCAAAATGACTGCCTGTTATAAGATAATGTTGAAATAGCTGTTTAAGTATTTTCTTTTATAATGTACGGTAATTGGTGCTGCTAGTATCATATCGGCAGAAAATCAATGGGCAATACATTTTATGTGGGCGTGCCGTTTTCTGTGATTACAGCTTGCCGGACACTAAAACAGGGAGCCGTTATGAAAAAAGCATGGAGTAAAGCCGCACCGATTCTGCTTACAGCCTTAATTGCCTCAACAATGCTTTCCTGTGTCGGCACCAAATTAACAAAAAAAAGCTGGTCGGAGGCGTTTCATCTCATGCACAGCGACCTGTCGAAGAAATATCCGTTCACGGAACACAAAAAAATCGACTGGGATGCCAGGTATGCAGAAACAGCCCCGATGGTAAAGGAGGCCGAAGAGCGTCAGGATAAGGAACTGTATCACCGGGCTCTCAAGACCTATGCAGTTGAGGTCAACGATATGCATTTCGGCCTGGAAGGTGACGATTTCGGACAGGTAGAAAGTAATATCGGCGGTTGTTACGGTTTCGGCATTATCAGGCTCGACGACGGCCGATACATTGCACATGTTATCCTTCCGGAAAAGCCGGCAGATCGTGCCGGTATGATCTGGGGCGCGGAAATCACACATTTCAACGGTGTTGCTGTCGATGATGCTGTCCGTAACACCGCGTTATTCTGGTATAAACGGTCTATGCCGACAATTGAGGGGCGTTTTCTGAATCAATGCCGTATGCTGCCGCGCGCGCCTGCTGGAACGGAGGCGTCGGTCACATTCATCAATCCCGGTGAGACAAAAGCTGTTACCGCAAAGCTTATAGCGGAAGACGACGATTTCCGTCAGCTTGAGCTGGCGTCACTTGGTCAGGTGAACGCAATACCCGTTATAAAATCCCCCATCAAAAGCAAAATGATATCTAAAGGTATCGGCTATATACAGATTATCAGGATGATGCCGAACTTTGGAAATATACGTCTGCATGCAAAGTTTAAAAGGGTCCTGAAAAAGTTGATGAATAAGGGTGCCGAATCGATTATCATCGATGTCCGCGGGAACGAGGGAGGGCTCGACAAGCTGGCTGCCCAGATCGCGGGGCATTTTTACATGGATGACGCGATCTATGAATATGTATCACGCTATTCACCTGAAAGCGGATCGTTTGAAATAATACCGGATGATACAATTACTATCACGCCCGATACACCCCGTTTCACCGGCAAGGTTGTGGTTCTTGTCGACCTGCTCACTATCAGTGCCAGCGAGGGTATACCCATGGCGCTGGGCAAGCTGGATAACTGTACCGTTATCGGACAGCACGGCACGAACGGCTCCTTTGGTGTCAGCAATTTCGGCACGATATACCGGCTGCCGGAGAAACAGTATATCATCTTTTTCGAGGGACGGTCGCTTGATGAAAACAAGGAAATCCAGGTCGATTCGGACTGGACCGGCAAGGGCGGCATCGAGCCCGATATCCGTGTCCCGATGACCTACGAAAATGTCAGGGCGCAGTATAAGGACGGCAAGGATGTTATCCTTAACGCGGCGGTAGATTATTTGAGCGGTAAATAAACTATTCCGGAGCAAACACCGGGGGATAAAAAACCGCGAGCACATCCCCTTTCCGAAATGTCCCCGCGGCTTTGTCGAAACCTGCCCGGAGGCCGGTTTCCTATGTCTCTGCACCTCTTCATCCAGCATTTTTGATGCCGGATACAAAAAGCGCCTCCCGACGCTTTCCCGAAAGGGGTGCGGGGAAGACCGGAAGATGCCGGTTTTCCCCGCAGATTTCCATTTCCTTCTCTTCTTCTACTCGTCGTCAACGTCGAAAATATCGACTGTGTCCGGACGTTTGTAGTTAACCATGGCGTCACGGATCATGTTCTTGAGATCGCCGATTTTCACGCGCTCCTGTTCCATGGAATCGCGGTGACGCACTGTAACTGTATCATCGGCGGCGGTGTCGCCATCGACAGTGATACAGTAGGGCGTGCCAGCCTCGTCCATACGGCGGTAACGGCGGCCGATGGAGCCGGTGAGATCGTAGAAAACGTTGAACTCGGCCCTGAGCTCCTCGTAAATCTCGCGGGCGCGTTCCGGCATACCATCCTTCTTGGTCAGCGGGAAAATACCGGCCTTGACCGGGGCGACCAGCGGAGATATGCGCATGACAATGCGATTCTCCTTCTCGCCGGGCTCCTCCTCGTAGGCGTCTGCCAGCACCTGAAGCATTGTGCGGTCGCAGCCTGCGGAGGTCTCGATGATGAAGGGAATGAAACGGTCGTTGTTGGGCTGGTCGAAATAGCTCTGGTCCTTGCCGGAGAATTCCTGGTGACGTTTCAGATCGAAATCGGTACGGTTGTGAACGCCCTCGAGCTCGCTCCAGCCGAACGGGAACTTGTACTCGATATCGTACGCCGAACGTGCGTAATGGGCAAGCTCGTCGGGGCCGTGCTCATGCCAGCGCAGACGATCCTGGCGGATGCCGAGACGCTGATGGAATGCCCAGCGCTGCTCACGCCAGTAGTTCATCCAGTGCTCGTCCTCGCCGGGTTTGACGAAGAACTGCATCTCCATCTGCTCGAACTCGCGGGAGCGGAAAATGAAATTGCCGGGCGTGATCTCGTTGCGGAACGCCTTGCCGATCTGGGCGATACCAAACGGGATTTTCTGACGTGAGGAATTCACGACGTTGGTGAAATTGACATAGATGCCCTGTGCTGTTTCGGGACGGAGGTACGCGACAGAGGCGGAATCCTCAACCGGGCCGATATGGGTCTTGAACATGAGGTTGAACTGGCGTACATCGGTGAGCTCGCCGCCGCAGTCGGGGCATTTGTCGCCATCGAGCATGTCCTCGCGCCAGCGTTTCTTACACTCTTTACAGTCGACCATGGGATCGTTGAAACCCTCGACATGGCCGGAGGCCTCCCAGACAGTCGGGTGCATGATAATGGAAGCGTCGAGGCCGACGATGTTCTCGTTTTCCTGCACCATCGCTTTCCACCACAGCTGCTTGATGTTGTTCTTGAGCTCGACACCCAAAGGGCCGAAATCCCAGCAGGCCGACTGGCCGCCGTAGATCTCGGACGACTGGAAGATGAAGCCGCGGCGTTTGCAGAGGCTCATCAGTTTTTCCATTTTCGGGGGCATCTTGTTCTTTTTCGGTTTTGCCATGAATCCTCCGGTTCTTTTGGTATAAATTATTGAGATTATTATTGTCTAACTTTTTTCAGAAAGATGACTGAAGCAATAATGAAAGATTTTTATTATAAAAGTATCATCCAAAATCATTTTTGCAGGATAAACGAATGCAAAAGCTAATGCTTATTTCGCGTACCCCATCATTTTTAAAAGAGAGGGGCCTAGAGTGAAATTAGAATGCATTATTCACATATACAGTCCTGAATCTTTTTTCCGTTCAATGACCATTTTTTATCTGTTGAATCTATAACAATAATTCGTTTGATTAGCTTAAAATTTGTAGTTATATCAGTATTAACTTCAAACAGTTCCGAACTATTAAGTGTTATCGGAAACTGATTATTATGATGTATTGTTGTGTTATTATATTCAATAAGCAAATCAGTTACTGTTACAGGTCTTTCACCAACATTAGTTATTTTAACAAACAAGGTTGAGACCATATATTCACCAGGGTTGTCACATAAAGCCACAGAATGTAATGTATTTTTTGTTTGGGCTTTTATCTTTATTTTACCACGTCCTAAGAAAGAAGGTAGTAGCTGAATAAAAAAGTTAAAAATTTCTATAAAGACGGTCACGCATAACTCCTCACGTTCATATTTCTGGTAAAAATATCTGAGTAATCACCAGAGTTGTCAAACAAAACTTAAATATTCTCAATTTTTCGCAGAAAAGCCAGTGATTTCGGTATCCGCGACCGTCCCGTATGATAAGCGAGGAACTTGAGCACGATATCCTCCAGCTCCAGTCCCTGCGCTTTGCCGATTTTCAGGCTGCGGAGACTGTCGTCATCAGCCGAGATCAGGTCTCGCATTACCATGAGCACGCCGGGGCTCACATTCGAGCCGAAACGCGATCCCGGATCGCTGCATGAACAGAGTATGCCGCCGTCCGCATAACTGAAAAACACCGAGCGGCCTTTCGGTTTTTTGCCGCACTCGATGCATTGCTCGAAATCGGGACGGTAGCCTGCGATATCGAGAAAACGGAGCATGAAACGCCAGAGATGCTTGCGGTTGTCCTTTGCCGGAGCTTTTTCAAGGCTTGCGAGCGATTCGATGAGCAGGGGATAGGTGCCTGCCGAGGGATCGCCGCCGGCAGTGCCGAAGCGCGTGGTTTCCAGCATGCAGGATGCGACGGAAAAAAGGCCGATATCGGTTTTCAGCATGTCATACGATTCTCTGATCTCGACATCGGACAGCGACTGAATATCCCGCGTGTCCTTGTGATAATAGGTGATATCCACAAGGGTGAGCGGTTCCAGCGCGGCGCCGTATCGACTCTTTGGCCTTCGCGCTCCTTTCGCCATGACTTTGAGCAGGCCGTAACGTTCGCTGATGAGCGTCACCAGTTTCGAGGAGCCTGTCATACGCAGGGAATGAACGACAACAGCGGCTGTCGAACGGAGGCCCATCGCATTACTCTTTCGGTGCGGGAAGTTTGATGTCCGGTGTAACCTTGCCCGCGCTGATTACCAATTTCATCGCGTCCTCGACAGTCATGTCGAGCGGGATCAGTTCGGAACGCTTGACAAAAATGACAACGCCGGAGGTCGGGTTCGGTGTCGTGGGGATGAATATGCTGCTGACATCCTCGCCGATCAGCGTGCAGAACGCACCCTCGCAGTCACGTGTGACAAAACCGATGGAATGAACGCCCAAGCGGGGATACTGTACCATGACCGGGCGCTGGAATATCAGGCCGCCGCCATGGGCAAATGAATCGGAAATCTGGCGTACCGCGAGATAAATCCTGTTGATCAACGGGACATAGTTGATCATTTTCTCCCACAGCGTGAGAAGTTTCCTTCCGGCGTACTGACGGGCGATATAGCCGGTCATGATAATGATAATCGCCAGGGTGAGTGCTCCGAGGCCGGGATAGTAGTTCAGGTCTCCCGGCATGGCTTCGAAAAGGCGGGCGTACCACTTGCCGAGAATGCTGTCGAACCAGCGGAAGAACCGTGTCATGATCCAGATCGTGACAACCGAGGGTGTCAGGACCAAAAGGCCGGTAGCAAAATAATTCCTCAGTCTGAGTACGAAACCGAGGCGTTTGGTATCGTCACTTTTATCCACGCTTATTTGCCTTTCGTGCCGCTGTCGGGCGATGAAACCTGATACATCTCCTCGCCCTCCTTGATCATGCCGTATTCCTCGCGGGCGATCTTTTCGATGTATTCCATATCTTTATTGAGGCGCTCAATTTCATGTTCGAGCGCCTCAATGCGTTCGAGTGCCTCGTCGAGTTCGCTCTGTTCCGTGTGAGCGACATGACCGAGGCGAAGGAGACGGAATGCTCTGTGACCGATCTGTGTTACTGCATAGAGGGCGACCACAAGTATCAAAATAAGAAGCAGCGGCCGCGGCGATTTCTTTTTCCGCCGTACTTTCAGTCGCGTGTTTGCCATGCGTTTTCTACTGCTCCATGCTGTGTTAACGTGACCGGCTTAAACGAGCGCAGTATTACTGCTTCTTGCCGTAAACCTCATCAGGATCGAACAGGGGCTCGCCGACAATTTCAAACTCACCGTTCGGCAGGGAAACCTTGCGGAAGAAACACGAGCGGTAACCCATGTGGCAGGCGGCGCCCAGGCCCTTCTGGTCAACCTTGAAAAGAAGGCAGTCGGCGTCGCAGTCGATGTAAGCTTCCTTGACTTCCTGGATATTGCCCGAGGATTCGCCTTTGACCCAGAGTTTCTGGCGGGACCGCGACCAGTAGGTCATGACACCGGTCTCGAGGGTTTTCTCGAAACTTTCGAGATTCATCCAGGCGAACATGACGACATCGCCGGTCTCAAAGTCCTGTACAATTGCGGGGATAAGCCCTTTTTCATCAAATTTGATTGTATTTATAGCCACGTTTTATACTCCTTTTCTGTGTCCAATATCACATTCTGATGGAACCTTTTCCATATACGACCCATTTGTAGGTCGTAAGGTCGGCGACACCCATGGGGCCGCGTGCGTGAAGTTTGTCGGTAGAGATGCCGATCTCTGCGCCGAGACCGTATACACCGCCGTCCGAGAACCGTGTCGAGGCGTTGACCATCACCGAGGATGAGTCGATCGCGGTGACAAAATAATCGGAGGTGGCGAGATCGTCTGTCACGATCGCCTCGGTATGACCGGAGGAGCAGATGTTGATATGCTCCACAGCCTCCTCGAGTGAGTCTACGATTTTAACCGCGAGGATAAGGTCCACGTATTCCGTGTACCAATCCTCTTCAGTGGCCTCGTTCATGTCAGAGACAATCGCGCGCGACTTGTCACAGCCGCGGAGTTCCACGCCTTTTTCCCTGAGCGCTTTTGCCGCCTCCGGGAGAAACGTCTTTGCAACATCGGCATGTATGAGCAGTGTCTCTGCGGCGTTGCATACGCCGGGACGCTGTGTTTTCGCGTTCACCGTGATTGCGAGAGCGTCTTCAAGGTCCGCCGCCTTGTCGATATAAACATGGCAGTTGCCCTCGTAGTGTTTGATCACCGGTACACGTGCGCCGTCCACGACTGCCTTGATAAGCCCCTTGCCGCCGCGCGGAATGACCAGGTCGACAATGCCCTCGGCCTCGATCAGATGCTTGACACCCTCGCGGTCGGTCGACTCGATGATGCTAATCGCGCCATCGGGAATACCTGCCGAAATGGCGGCCTCATTGAGCAGTCCGGCGAGGAAGATGTTCGAGTTCAGAGCTTCCTTGCCGCCACGAAGGAGAACCGCGTTACCAGCCTTGAGCGTGAGCCCGGCGGCGTCGGCGGTGACATTGGGACGCGACTCGTATATGAAGCCTATGAGTCCGATCGGTACGCTCATTCTGCCAACACGGATGCCAGCCGGACGCTGGACCATGTCGGTGAGCTTACCCACGGGATCGGGAAAGGCCGCGATCTCGTCGAGCCCTTTCGCCATGCCCTCGATACGAGCGTCGGTGAGGGTCAGACGGTCTATCATGGCGCTTGTCAGGCCGAAATCGCCTGCTTTTGCGAGGTCCTTTTCGTTTGCCGCCGCAATAGCATCTCTGCTGTCACGGATGGCGGAGGCCATGGCGTTCAAGGCACGGTCCTTGACGGCGCTTTCGACAGTAGCCATCGCCTGGGCCGCTTTTTTCGCCTTACGGGCTTTTTCGATTACGTGGGTTTTAATATCCATAACCGGCTCCATGTTAAATAGTATCAGATAATTATGATCAATGATAATTCAGCTGTCCCGACAGTTACATCATTGCTCTCGTAGGGCAAAAGTTTGCACAGCGTCGACTGAAAGCCGCCGGGGGTGAAACGGTATTCCTGTTGCCGTGATTCCGCCTATGACGGAAAGGCGCGATTCTTTCCGGCACGGCAGTTTCTGAACGGCGTGCGGTAAAATGGCTTACAATTCTTTTGTCCGGACCATGTCGTTCCGGTGGATGACAGTCGTTCCGTTGGAATAGCCGAGAATACTGTCGATCTCGTTCGAATGACGGCCCATGATCTTTCTGATCTCGCCGAAACTGTACTGTGTGACACCGCGGGCGATTTCGCTGCCGTCCGGCGCATTGACACGGATGACATCGCCGATATCGAAATGACGTTCCGTGCCGGTGATGCCTTTGGGCAGGAGGCTGGCGTTTTTCGTGACCAGCGCTTTGACCGCGCCGTCATCGACAGTAACTGCGCCGCGTAATTTTGCGATTTCCGCGATCCAGTGGCAGCGGGCGTCGAGGGTTGGTCCCTCCGCCTTGAACAGCGTGCCTGTTTCTTTACCGCCGAGGATATCGGAAATCGAGTTGTTGCGGCCGTGCGCAATCAGCATCATGCCGCCCGCGCTGATAATCCGTTTCGCCGCCTCGATTTTCGTATACATACCGCCGACAGCGGCCGCATCGCCGGATTTTCCGCAGAGCGCCTCGATCTCTTTCGTGACTTTCCCGACATAGGGGATGACCTCGCCGACACCGTCTTTCGGGTGACGGTCCAGAAGGCCGTCCACATCGGTGAAAAGAATGAGCAGGTCGGCGTTGACAAGGCTTGCGATATAGGAGGAAAGGTTGTCGTTATCACCGACCTTGACCTCCTCAGTCGCTACTGAGTCATTCTCGTTTATCACCGGCACAACACCCATGCGGATAAGCTCGTCGAGTGTGTTGTGGGCATTGACATAACGCTTGCGATTGTCGATATCGTCATTGGTCAAAAGCACCTGGCCCAGCGGGATATCGTACATCCTGAGCGCTTTTTCATAGGCGTTCATCAGGAGGTTCTGCCCGATAGCCGCCAGCGCCTGAAGCTGCGGGATTGTGCTGGGCCGGTTATGGATATTCATCCGTCCCATGCCAGCGGCGATTGCGCCTGAACTGACAATGACAATCTCGTAGCCGTCTTTCCTGAGGTTGGCAATATCGAGCGCCAGCCTCGCTATGGCCGCCATGTCCAGCGTATAAGGGCCGGTGGTGAGCATGCGTGTGCCAAGCTTGACCACGACACGCTTCACCCCGGCAAGTAATTCTTTTCTCGATGTTACTGTCACAGTTTTTTGCCTGTAATTTTCAGATATTTCTTCAGTTCCTTCACCATCGCCGTGAACTGGTCGGGCAGAAGGCTCTGAGCACCGTCGCTGAATGCCTCCTCGGGATTGGGATGCACCTCGATAATGAGGCCATCGGCACCCGCGGCAGCCGAGGCGTAGGACATGGGCGCAATCAGCTCGCGGCGTCCCGTGCCGTGCGAGGGATCAGCGATCACCGGCAGATGGGTCTTGGTCTTGAGCAGCGGAATCGCCGAAATATCGAATGTGTTCCTCGTGGCAGTCTCGAATGTCCTGATACCCCGTTCGCAGAGGATGACCCTGGGATTGCCTTCGCTGACAATGTATTCTGCCGCCATCAGCAGTTCCTGCATCGTGGCCGACATCCCACGCTTGAGGATGATCGGCTTGTCGAGCTTGCCGAGCTCCTTGAGCAGGGCGAAATTGCTCATGTTACGCGCACCGACCTGGAGAATGTCGGCATATTTCGCGACCAGGAGGACGTCGGCGAGCTTGATGACTTCTGTGACAATCTTGAGGCCGGTCAGTTCGGAGGCTTCCTTGAGCAGCTTGAGCCCCTCTTCTTCCAGTCCCTGGAAAGCGTAGGGCGAGGTTCTCGGCTTGAATGCACCGCCGCGAAGGTACTGTGCTCCGGCCTTTTTCACATGTTCCGCGGTGCTCAGTATCTGCTCGCGGCTTTCAACCGAGCAGGGACCGGCGATCAGCATGAACTCGTCGCCGCCGACAGTGTTTTCGCCGATCTCCAGCACACTTGGTTCGATCTTGAGATCGCGGCCGACAAGTTTGTAGGGCGTGAGGATAGGCATAACATCCTCGACTCCCGGAACGCTTGTCAGTGATTCCAGCCTGAATTTGCCGCGCTCGTCGCCGATAGCGCCGATAACGGTTTTCGTTTCGCCGTAGATAGGGTGCGGATTGTAGCCGAGCGCCTTGATGCGGTCGATGACATGCTCTATCTGTTCTTTTGTGGCCTCTTTGTGCATTACGATAATCATTGTATTCAACTCCCAGTCATTACTGACAAATATCTTTTTTTGTGATGTTTAAAACGGACAAGAGTTGAGGCCGTCACATGCGGACTGTTACGCCGCGTACCGCGAGATACTCCTTGACCTCTTTCACGGAGTATTCGCGGTAGTGAAAGATAGAGGCGGCAAGAGCCGCGCTAGCACCTCCCGAGGTCAGAGCCTCGTATATGTGATCGGGATTTCCCACGCCACCGGATGCGATGACAGGGATATTGACAGCGGCGGTGATCGCCTTTGTCAGTTCAATATCATAGCCGTCCTTGGTGCCGTCGCGGTCCATGCTGGTGAGCATGATCTCGCCCGCGCCGCGCTGTTCGACCTCTTTCGCGAACTCGACAGCGTCGATACCGGTAGGCGTCCTGCCGCCGTGGGTATGCACCTCGAAATGGCCTTTTTCGCCGTAGGGCACCGTTTTCGAGCGTTTCGGGTCGATCGCCACCACGATGCACTGGCTGCCGAAAGACTCTGCGCCCTTGTTGATGACATCGGGCGTATCGACCGCTGCGGTATTGATGGATACCTTGTCGGCACCGGCGCGCAGGATGTCGCGGATATCCTCGACTGTCCTGATTCCGCCGCCCACGGTGAACGGTATAAACACCTGCTCGGCAACCTTATTTACCATGTCGACCACTATCTCGCGCCTGTCTGAGGAGGCGGTGATATCGAGGAATACCAGTTCGTCGGCCTCTTCCTTGTCATAAAGCATGCCCAGCTCCACCGGGTCACCGGCGTCGCGGAGGTTGACATAGTTCACGCCTTTTACCACGCGGCCTTTATCGACATCCATGCAGGGGATAATTCGTTTTGCTATCATGTTATCAACTTTTCTTGGAGAATATGGGTTTCAGTTTTGAATCAAACATTTCAATGTTATCTTTTATAAAAAGCTCAAAAACTGTATCAATAGCAAGAAGACCATCTAATAAAATTCCAATAGCAGTTATTATGATTCCATTTAAGTCTTTATCCGATGGTCCATAATTTATAGAGTGAATTTTATCGCTGCCAGGATCAATTGTAAGATAAAACTCAAGATCCTTTGGAGTAATATGAACAGCCTCACTAAACATAATATATGGACTTATGTATGTGTTGAATAAGCCGGAGTCTCTTAATAAATCAAGAGAATGTAGCTTAGGTATGCTATGGTCTTTAATATTTTGAACAATTTCATTTATTTTTTCATCAATATCATATGGAGTTGATATTCCGATTTCTTTCATCTTTTTATGCGCGTTAAAGCGATCATGCTCGTGGCTATTGATGTATTTTTCAATAAAATCACCATTAGTTTCACATAATACAATTGCAGAAACTTGATCTATCATACATCTCAGAATCATCTTGGAAGGCGGTATAAGACCTTTTTTTACTAATAACAATACTCCTTGGTATGATTCCATTATTCTTAAAAAAAGAGTTGTTGTCACTAATTCTCTTGCATCTTTATTATGAACACGCCCATTGCTTATTTCTCTGAGAACACTATGTGCAAAAAGATTTATTTCTTCAGCTAACTCGAAATGTTCTTTGTATGAATCACAGATCATATCAAATTGTTGTTGATAATCTGAGCCCATGAATCCAGATGTTATTTCCTCAGACATGGCTTATCCAATCACTAAACATCCCTCGACGGCTTCGTACAGATTTTCAAGGAGCTCTTCGAAGCTGTCGCCCTGCGTGGCACAACCTGGGATCGAGGGGACCTCAGCCCAGTAACCGCCTTCTTCCGCTTCGTGTACAATGACTTCGGATTTCATAATCGTCATGTATATTCATTTAACTGATTTGCATTCAGTTCACTTTTTCCGGCTGTGATTTTCCTGTCGCCATGTCGTAAATCGTTTCCGGTGCGATATCGACACCGCCCGGCCAGGTCAAAACACCGAAAATATCGTCGACAGTGACCTGCTTGAAATAATCCATTTCGGCAAAACGGGCGAATACACCACCTTTATTAACATATTCCGCCAAATCGACTGTGCCTTTTTCGCCTGACTGGAAGACTATTTCAAGCGTATAGTCCCGGATATGCCTGACCGATTGTATGTAAGAATACATGACGCACTCTCATTTCAAAGGTTCTATCGGTTTCAGCGGCTGGGCTGTTCGTGCCGCAATCCAGTCCTCGTTCAGATCATCCTGGTGAAGAGCGGCCCATTCAATGACCAATCCGAGAGCCCGCGGCGGAAGGTAGCCCTCTATGACACTGAAGTCAGTTATGCTGACATCCGCCGTGTATTCGCCGTATTTCGCATGAAAATGCGGAGGATTGTGATCATTATAGAACATTGCGATCACAATTCCGAAAAATCTGCTGATCTCAGGCATGTTCTCACCGTTTATTTATTTCGCCACCCTGATCGCCTCGACGAGGTCCATTTTGCCCTCGTAGATAGCCTTGCCCGTGATCACCGAATCGACACCGCTTTTCTCGATAGTCTTGAGCGCCCGGATATCGTCGATCGAGGACACCCCGCCGGATGCCGTGATGTAGAGCCCGGTTTCTTTCGCCATACGCTCGGTTTCCTTGATGTTGGGGCCGGTGAGCATGCCGTCGCGCTCGATATCGGTGTAGATGATGCGGGTGACACCGAGATCGGCCATTTCGCTGCCGAGATCGAGCGCCGGTTTCCAGCCGCTGTGCTGCCATCCGCGGGTGGCCACGATGCCGTCGCGGGCGTCAATGCCGACCACGATCTTGTTCGGGCCGTATTTACCGATCGCCTCTTTGACCAGTTCGGGTTTTTCCGCGGCAACAGTACCGAGGATGACCCTGCTGACTCCCATTTTAAGGAGCGCGTCGATACGGGCCATGTCGCGGATTCCGCCGCCGAGCTCAGTTTTCATGTCCGTGTTCTCTATGATTTCCCGGACAGCGTCGTCATTGATGCCCTTGCCCTCAACCGCGCCGTCGAGATCGACAATATGCAGCAGTGTGCCGCCCTGATCCTGCCACTGTTTCGCCATTTCCCAGGGTGTCTCGGAATAAACAGTCTCGTCCTCCATACGTCCCTGGAGGAGCCTGACACATTTTCCGCCTTTTATATCAACTGCCGGTATTACGAGCATGTTGTGCCTCTTTCTGTCTAAAGGCTGTGATGATACGGCTGATGCCGCCACCGATATGATTCAGGATGGCCGCTTTTTACAGCCGGGTGAAATTTTCGAGGATCCTGAGCCCTTTCTGCTGGCTTTTTTCCGGGTGGAACTGGATACCCCAGATCCTGTCCCTGCTGCAGATGGACGCATAATCGATGTGGTAGTCCGTCTCTGTCACCACCTCGTCCCGGTTCTCGGGATCGACATAGAATGAGTGGACAAAATAGAAATAGGAGCCGCTTTCGATGCCCTCGAGAATGGGATCCTCGCGCTTGATATGGGCCTGGTTCCAGCCGATCTGAGGGACAAGCCCCTCCGTGAAACGCCTGACTTTGCCCTTGAAAATATCGAGCCCCTTGTGGGTGCCCATTTCTTCGCTCTCGGTGAACAGCACCTGAAGGCCCAGGCAGATTCCCAGGAACGCCGCGCCCTCGCCGATAGCCTCGTGGATCGCCGTATCGAAACCGGCGGCCCGGATGTTTTTCATGGCATCGCCGAACGCGCCCACACCGGGAAGCACCACATGGGAGCTGTCCTTTAAATCTTCGGGACGGTCGCTGATGCGGGTTTCCGCACCGACACGCTCGAATGCTTTCCTGACACTGCCGAGATTGGCCATGCCGTAGTCTATAATCGTAACCATACGCTCAATTCACAATTTAAGGTTCGTTTGTTAATTTCCCGCAAAGACCGCAAAGAAAAATGTCTGAACCACTGATGACTATGATTAAATAACAGGCTGTTATTTACGAGTTTTCAATTTCGTTCGGAATGACATTTCAATACATCCTGTTATCCCGTCCAAATCTTTTCTCTGCGCCTCCGCGTCTCTGCGGTTTTCTTTCATCAGTGTTGATTCGTGTTCATCTGTGGGTAATGATTCCCTGCTCACCCTTACGACAGCTCTTTCGAGCGTTTTGTCGCTGCCTCGACCGCTTTGATGACCGCGGAACGGAACGCGTTTTCCTCCAGCGTTGCAACACCCGCGATGGTCGTTCCCGCAGGCGAGGTCACCATGTCGCGGAGCTTGTCCGGATGAATGCCTTTCTCCAGGATCATGCGCGCGGTGCCGTAGACTGTCTGGGCCGCCAGTTTCAATGCCATAGGGCGCGGAAGGCCCATTTTCACGCCGCCGTCGCTCATAGCGTCGATCATGAGAGCCACATAGGCCGGGCCGCTGCCGGAAAGCCCGGTGACAGCATCCATAAGGTCTTCGCCGACCTCGCTGACAAAGCCGACCGCGCTCAGGACTTTACGTGCCTTCTCAACATCCTCGTCGCCTGCTTTTTTGCCGCGGGCCATGACATTGACTCCGGCACCGACAAGGCAGGGTGTGTTGGGCATGACCCTGATGACAGGGCTGTTCGGCATAAGCCCTTCCAGCATGGAGAGCCCGATACCCGCCGCGATCGAAATGACCAGCGTTTCAGATTTTAAACCTGCAAGGTTGACAATGGTTTCCTCCACCTTGCCCGGTTTCACCGCGATGATGATGATATCGGCGACATCGACAAGGAAATTCGGCGAGGTATGGGTAAAATGGCCGATCGCTTCCGCGCTGTTCAGTTTTTCCTCGTCGGTGTCGACCACATGGATGTCGGAGGGCATGTATGTGCCGCTGCTGACAAGGCCCTTGACTATTGCCGAGCCCATGTTGCCGTATCCGATAATCCCGAGCGTTCCTGATGCCATGTTTTACCCCCTGCTTTCCACCCGGCAATATTGTATGAGGTATCGACGGGTCTGTATCGTATGTGCCGCTTTGCGCTTATTCAATAGAATTCCTCGGAGATTGCTCCGGGGAACTTCATTATGCAATTTTCGGGTGCGTAAGGCGGATTATTCAGGCGTTTCCGCGTTGTCCCGAATAACCCGCATGACGTAGATCATTTACGAAACCGGTGTCATCCAGCCGTAGCTGTCCTCGATCTCGCCGGAAACGATATCGAAGAACCGTTTCTGGAGTTTTGCCGTGATCGGGCCGCGCGAACCGGAGCCGATCTGAACCTTGTCGACTGTCGCGACCGGAGTGACCTCCGCCGCGGTGCCGGTGAAAAAGATCTCGTCGGCGATATAAAGCATTTCACGCGGGATGGCCTGTTCTACCACCTCGATGCCCATATCTTTCGCCAGGGTGGCCACTGAGTCGCGGGTGATTCCCTGGAGGATGCTGCCGCCGACCGGCGGTGTATAGAGCTTGCCCTTGCGGACAAAGAATATGTTCTCGCCGGAGCCCTCGCTGACCATGCCGTTCTGGTCGAGACCGATGCCCTCGTCGAAACCGCCCGCCAGCGCGTCCATCTTGATTAGCTGGCTGTTCATATAGTTGGCGCCGACCTTGGCGATATTCGGCAGTGTGTTCGGCGCGATACGGTTCCAGGAGGAAACGCAGACATTGACACCCTTTTCAAGCGCCTCGGCGCCGAGATATGCGCCCCAGCTCCAGACCGCCACGACTGTATCGAGCGGGCAGTTTATCGGATTGACACCTAGCTCGCCGTAACCGCGGAAAACAATGGGCCTGATATAGCAGGCATCCAGCTTGTTCGCCACGATGGTATCGTGAATCGCTTTCACGATCTCGTCGACCGTATAAGGCGACTCCGTGCGATATATTTTCATCGACTCGACAAGACGTTCCACATGTTCAACGATCCTGAACGTTGCAGGGCCGTTTTTCGTTTTGTAGCAGCGCGCGCCCTCGAAAAAAGAGCTGCCGTAGTGAATGGCGTGCGAGAGAACATGGACCTTGGCTTCATCCCAGGGAACGAGTTCCCCGTTGTACCAGATTGTTTCGGCCTTGACCATAGGCATAAGGCGTGACCTCCGGGTGGCTGGTTCTTTATCAGAAAAACATCGAAAAATCCCATTGAAACAGCCCTTTAAGCTGTAAACAGAAAATATACTATATAGTAGAAGTGAAAACAATGTGTTTGTTAAAAATCCCGCTTGTTGGCTGGGGACAGGTGGATATAAATTGATTCGGCGCTGAAATCTGTGATATTGTTTGACAGCGCTAAGCTCATATTATATACTTGCAAGCACAGGTGGCATGGGCGTTTCCATGCCGAATTGTATCTTTTTTCGGGTGAAATTGTCTACAAAGGAGAACATGTTTTGAGGAAAATTGTTATTGCGGCGATCAGCATGATTATGACTATTTCAGCGGCAGCATATGCCGATTCAGCCGACTATTACCCGCTTGCCGATGGCAATCAATGGCTTTACGAAATCTATTCTGAAACGAGCGAAGGGTCTGAGACTACCCATGGGTGGATCACGGCTTCGCCTGCTTCCGGGTCCGAAGGTGTTTTTGTTTTGCAGGCGAGCAACGCCGAGAGTGGTGAGAGGGAGTCGACAACCTGGATGCGGAAAGACAGTGACGGCAGCCTGTACCAGTTTGCAAACGGATATGACGGAGAACAGCTTATTGACTTTGAACCGCCGTTTCTGATGCTGCCGGGTGAGCTTACCGTTGGTTATGAATGGGACAACAAAATCGAGATTATTAAGAAGAACGATCCGGACAATCCTGATTCTTCTCACGTCAGGTATCGCATTGAGGACATGGATGCGACGGTGACAGTTATCGCCGGGACGTTCGAGCACTGTCTGAAACTCAGTGAGAAAACCATTGACAGTGATGGCACTGTTGTTGAGGTTTGCGAGGTGTTTTGTGCGGAAAACGTGGGAAACATACTGTATCAGCTGGTGAGCGAGGATGATGTGGTATTTCGTCAGGAGCTCGTCGAATTCCATGCAGGGCCCACGGCTGTCGAAACGGAACAGCCACTGGCGTTCAGCCTTTCGCCCAACTTTCCGAACCCGTTCAACCCGGCAACGACTATCCCGTTCACGCTGGACCACGATGCCGCGATCAGCCTTTCGGTCTATAACATGGTCGGCGAAAAAGTGGCGACACTTGCCGAAGGGCAGTTCCAGGCAGGCACGCACTCGGTCGAATGGAATGCCTCTGCTCACGCCAGCGGTGTGTATTTTTACCGCCTGAATGTCGATGGTGCAACACTGAGCGGGAAAATGACACTGGTCAAGTAGTCAGGAGACAGGATTCAGTTGTCAGGAAAAAAGATAAAAGACAGAAAAGCGAAGAAGAAATCCCCGTCGAGCCTGGCGGGGATTTTTTTACTGTCAAAGCCGTACAAAGTTCAAACAGAAGAATTCCCTGAAGTATACTTCGGAGATTGGCCACTTTCCTGTCACTTCGTGACATCCTTCCCCTATTGGGGGAGGAGCACAAGAAGTTTCTCGATACGGGAACATGAAGCGCAGCGTTGAGCCGGGAAAGCGCAAAGGGCAGGGGGCAGGGGCGAATATTAGCAATTCAGTATTCTACTCAGGGGCATTTGGATAATACTGATAAACATTTGACTTGAGCTGGAAGAAAAAGTATACTGTTTGGCATATATGATGTTGGGTAAAGCTATATCAGCATCCTGCTCCGCAGCAATCCGCATGAGAAAAATTTCTTTCAAAAGGAGACGTCGTGATAATGAGGACTACTCTTTTAACCGCAATTGCTTGTATTATTGCAGCAGCAGCCGCTTTTGCCGGTGCCGCAGATTATTACCCGATAGAGGTCGGGAATACGTGGGTGTACCAGATACATGAGGGTTCACAAAGCGTTGTATCCACCCAATTGCTGGTACATAATGTTGAAATGCTGAACGGGCGGGAGGTTTTTCTTCTACAGACTGATATTCTCGAAAGCACCGATGACAATGTCTCCGGCGCTGGGATGTTGTACGGATTTTCTGACGACGGTGATTTGTTATGGTATTCGATTTGCACCAATGAAGGTTTTGTTCTGGAAGATTTTGATCCTCCGCATATCGTGTTGCCGTATGACATCTCGGTCGGAAGCACATGGGTAAATCACATGAACTGGCAGGACGAGGAAGATCTGATTGTAGAGTCTATAAGTTTTGAAATTATAAGCGATAACGAGACTGTCTCGATCGGTATCGGCGATTTTAACCAGTGCCTCAAAGTTCGTGAAATTCGCAGCGGTTATGAACCCGCACCTTCGACAACAGTCAGCTATTACGCGAAAGGTGTCGGCCTGATCAAAACGGAAACAACGTATTCCGATGGTTATGTCTCGACAAGTGAGCTCACCAGCTATTCCTTTACCCCGATTGCAGTCGAAACGGAACAGCCCACGGTTTTCACCCTTTCGCCCAACTATCCGAATCCGTTCAACCCGGTGACATCGATCCCGTTCACGCTGGCGCACGATGCCCAAATAACTCTCGCTATCTACAATATCGCCGGTGAAAAAGTTGCGACACCTGCCGAGGGACAGTTCCAGGCGGGTGCGCACTCGGTCGAATGGGATGCCTCGGAACATGCCAGCGGTGTGTATGTCTACCGTCTGAACGCCGAGGGTATCGAACTGAGCGGGAAAATGACGCTGGTCAAGTAGGCAGGAGACAGGATTCAGCCGTCAGGAGAAAAGACAAAAGACAGAATAATCCCCGTCGAGCTTGGTGGGGATTTTTTTTTGTCAAGGCAGTACAAATATCAATCAGAAGAATTCCCTTGAGATGTTACATATTTTAAAATACTTCTTCAGTTTTTTACTAAGTTACGGTGAACCCGCATATGAAGCGTCTGTTGCCGGATTATTACGCTCGACGCTGTGTTTACAGGCTTTCACAGCCATCGGGCTCAGGTTTAACCTGACACTGCTGAACCTTGAACCGCCTTTTAACCAAACCCTGACTTGTCGCGGGCCGCACCGTTTCGTATATTACATAGTCTCGAAACAGCCACGAAACGCTCCCGAAAAGGCGGCCTCATGAACATAGCCTGCGACCTTCATGTCCATTCCATCAGAAGCACCTGCGGATTCCACAGTTTCCTCGAGGTGGTCTCCATCGTGAAAAACAGGGGGCTTGCCGGTTTCGCGCTCACCGATCACGGGCCGGTGCACGATACTCCGCGGCCGCATTTCTCGGTCCTGCTGACACGCATGCCGAAAATAGTCGAGGGACTCCGCGTTTTCAAGGGCATCGAGGCGACCATCCTTTCGGAGGACGGTGTCATCGACAAGCCGGAGTTTGTCCACGGCACACCCTATGAGTGTGTCCTCGCGGGCCTTCACCACTACGGCGAATTCGAGCAGTCGCGCGGGATTAAGGCTAATACCGAGGCTGTCGTCAACGCGATCAGGAAAAATCCCGAGGTCAAGGTCATCTCGCACCCGTTCTTCAAATCGTTTCCCCTCGATCTCGATCATGTCACCGATGTCGCCTGCGAACACGGTGTCGCGCTCGAGGTCAACAACTCCTATCTCCTGACCGGCAAGGCAGACACCGGGGCACTTCGTGAACTCCTCGGCCATGCGGAGGAGAAAGGCACCCTGCTTTCAGTCGATTCGGACGGCCACATTTTCCACGAGATCGCCTATTTTGAACAGGCAGTCGATTTCCTGAAGGATTACGATCACGGGAAACTCCGCATTGTCAACCGCACACTTGAAAGCACCCTGGAATTCCTCGGCCTCGAGGACTGACAGGATCCGCACTCATTTTCCAGCAACAGAGAACACTGAGAACAGTGATTATCACAGCCACAAAGAACGGTGTGAAAGCGTCTTTCGCTGGATGGTTGATGCCCGCATGAGGATTATTGCGTGAGCGTTTCGGACGCTGTTTCCGGTCGGGCAGGCGATTTTCTTATGTCATTATAGCGGCACTATGTCTGATCAGGAGCTGAATCCAGCCAGAACGGCGACAAGGCCGAACGGCATGGCGAGTTTCAGGAGCTGTGATGCGCGTTTGAGATTGGCGGGAGTGTTTTCCTTGAGGCAGATTTTCATGGCATAGCCGAGCTCGGGCCAGACCGCGAGAGCGATGATGCCGATGTAGCTCTTGCCGAAATAACCGAGGGCGTAGGGCGCGAGTGTCAGCAGGCCGAGGACGCTGAGAACGAAAACAGCGGTGCTACAGGCTGTGCGGACACCGAAAACAGTTGCTGCGGTGCGGATTGAGGCTGCCTTGTCGCCCTCGAAATCCTGCGCGTCCTTGACAAGCTCCCTGCCGAGATGGATGAGGAACGCGAAAACGGCGGGCAGAAACGATGCGGTCACACAGCCGCCGGCGACTCCGCCGTAAACGAATGCCAGTCCCCCGAGCAGCGACACTGCAATATTACCTGCAAATGGGACACCCTTGAGCTTGATATCATAGGCGGACAGCAGAAGGACAGCGGAGACAGCTATGGATATGCCCGGAATGCCCAGCGGAATAGCGGCGGCGAGCCCGGCCAGTGCGAGCGCCACAGCCAAAATCGCGGCGGTGCCGGATGAAATGGCCCCGGTGACAAGCGGACGGTGCCCGGCGTTGATTTTGTCGGTCTCAATATCGCGGATGTCGTTGAAAACATTTCCGGCAGCGAGGATGAGCGCCGAGGAGGCCGCTGCGGCCAGTATGCGGTGAAGGCTGTCAATGTTGTCTGCATGGAAAAGGGCGAGGAACTGCTCCAGCGGTTTTCCGCCGAGCAGGGCACCGGTCGCTGCTGAAACCGCGCAGATTGCCATGTTCGCGGGACGGGTGAGACGGATCAGCGCCGATGCCGTTTTCATTGGCCGTTTTCCTCTTCGAAAAGCTCGCTGGGGAATATGAAATTCTGGTATATGGTGGGCAGACGGTTGTCTTTCAGGACCGTATCGAGCGATTTGGCCTCGAAATGGCTGTCTGTCCGGTCTGTGCTCACGGTGTCGTCCTCGTATGCCTCGGGAAGGAATCCGGCTTTCTTCAATTTCTGGCTCAGTGTCTTGATGTGCGAGGCGGAAACTATGATCGCCGTGTCGGAAATCTGTTCGAGAATATACGGCGCGATTTCCGGGCTGTGGACAACCCGCTCGCTGATTGCCTCGTCACGGCAGCGCATGAGCATGACTTTCTCGAAGAAAATACTGCCGTAACTGTTGGACCACTCCTCGATGGAAAATCCCACGTTTTGGGGGATCGGCGTTCGCGAATGCTCGTGGAAGAAACGCATGATCTGGTCAGTGGTCATGCCCTGTTCGCGGGCGCGGGCGATGCCTTCCTGTTTTATGGAGTAGCAAAGCACGGTATCGCGGCTGGTCCTGTCGGCCATGAGTTCCATGATGAACCTGATGCGCGGTTTCAGCTCCGGGCCGACAATTGCCTCGAAATTGGGCTGGATAGTGAATGATTCTCCCTGCGCCTCGTCCATGGGGATTTTATCGCCCCGCATGAGTTTTTCACCAGTGACAGTCATATGGAAATAACCGTCCATATAGAGGAATATCCCCAGGCGTGACAGTATCGCCAGAAGCGTGGTCAGCCTGCTTTCGAGACGTTTACTGCCGCCGGGCGCGGCGGTTCGCCTGTCGATGAAATCGCTGAACACCGCGGCGCTGAATGTCGAGCCTGACGGGATTTCGACAAGGAAGCCGTTGACAGAGGCTATCGTTTCGGTATCCTTGAGCACCGAACTGAGAAGGAACGCGACTATATCGCTGACACGTTCGGTTCCGCTGAGGTCGAGCCAGCTTTCGAATCGCGTTGTCGTTACCACGGTCTGATTGCCGAAAGTGACAAGTTTGCGGTCGACAAGGTAATCGATGACCGCGGCATTGCGTTTCTCCGGGGTGAGCTTGAGCGACTTGTCCGAGCAGGTGGGTGAATCGTCGAAAATACGTTCGAGTGTCGATTTCCGCACCTTGCCCATGAGTGTCAGTGGAAGCGGCTTTTTATAGGCATGGGCGAGGAATGAGAAGATATCCTCCATAAAATCCGGCTGCGAAAAGACCTGCGGATTTTCGTCGCGCCCGCTGAAAATGACTGTCTCGCGCAGGATTATACGCCTGACATGCCCGGCGATGCCGACAGGGCAGAAGAAAATCTCTTGCTCGTCATTGATTCCGGCGATGAGCGCAAGCGGGATCAGCTCGTTGATGTGGGTGTCCGTTGTTTTGGGAGAAACACCGTAAAGGCGTTCCATTTTCGAGGCGATCTGTGCGCGGGAAATACCGGTGTCGTAGGAAAATGCTATGAACGAGAGCACATTGAGGCGCTCTTCCGGCAGCGAGGTGACCAGGCGCTCCACAAGCGTGCCGTCCCAGAACGCGCGGTCTATGGCGTTCATGAGCTTGATGCGTGCCCGGTACTCGACCGAAATTTCAAGCGTTTCAGCGATGGTTTTCAGTGCCTTGAGCGGTATGTCGTGAAGATAGTCTCTCAGGTGCATCGCATGCTCGATTCGGGATCATGATGTGTCGTTTATCCGGAACTTCCGACGGTTTTTTTTACTCCGTCAGAGGCCTGCTGGTCAGAAGTGCTATGCCGCGTCCCTTTTCACCCACGGCGTTGTAGAACATGTAGTATGTATCCGTCTCCTTGCGGTAAACCAGCGAAATTTTATGTGCGTATTGTGCGTCAAGTCCGTTCGGGTGCCCGCCGTTCTTGTACAGCGGCTCCGGATCGACTGTCCAGTTCACGAGGTCGCGTGAGTAGGCCGCCATGATATGTGCGCCGCCCTGTCCGACACCGAAAAAGAACATCACCCAGTGGTCGCCGTCCAGGAACACTTTGCCGTCCGATGAGAATTTCTCGTTATAGCTGCCACCCGCGCCGTGCGGTATCACGGGATTGTTTACATGGCGCCGCCAGTTGAGAAGATCGCTGGAAAAAGCCGCGCCGAGCTGTTCGATGCCCTCATTCGCCGCGTTGTAGAAATTGTAGAAACGTCCTTTGTGCTCGACTAGCCAGGGCTGGTAAATACAGCTCTGCTCCCATTCACCGCAGTCTTCCTGATATATCGACAGGATGGGATCGTCCTGTGCCCGTGTCCAGTTGCGGCCGTTTGTGCTCATCGCCACGCCCTCGTAGCCGGGCCGAAGTTCGTAGCCGCCCTGACGGGGATAGGCACCGTACAGTGTCCAGTAAACGCCGTTGCGCTTTTTCAGCAGGCGCTCGTCTTTAATTCCATATGATTCATAAAGATAGGCGCCGAGGACAACACCGCCGTGATCGAAATCACCCTCCGGGCCGAAACCCATAGCAAGCCGCATGTTCTTCCAGTGGACCAAATCGCCGCTTTGTGCCAGAAATGTCTGGTAGCCCTCGCCGTTGAATCCTATGAAGCTCATGAACCAGCCGTCCTCGCCGGGAATACGGAAAACAGTGGGGACATCGGTCATCTTGACGTTCTCGTAGCCTGAAATGCCGGGCTCCGGTTGGATGACATATTCGGGATAGTAGTGCCAGCCGCGGAATGCTTTCGACCACTCCTTGACCTGTGCCATGTCTATGTCGCCGCTTTTGTCCGCGGGCGCGGCGAATGCTACAATCCCCATCGACACAAGGCAGATGACTGTCACGAGGGCTGCCGCTGTTCTTTTAAATAAACGGTGCATATTTTCGGTCTCCCGGTCTTTCATGTGCAGTCGTTGTGGATGTCGACTGTATCGAGCAGCTCACCGTCGACAATCTTGTAGGAGTAGCCCTGTTCTGTGAGGAACAGCTGACGTTTTGCCGCGAACTCCTGGTCCTGCGTGTCACGTGTTACCACCGAGTAGAAGCGGGCGGTGGAGCCGTTGAGTTTCGGGCGTAGGATACGGCCCAGGCGCTGTGCCTCTTCCTGCCGGGAACCGAACGTGCCGGAAACCTGTATCGCCACATTGGCGTCGGGCAGGTCCACGGCGAAATTGGCCACTTTCGAGACCACCAGGAGCTTGATGTCCCCCTTGCGGAACGCGGCGTAGAGAACAGCGCGGTCGGCGTTTTCCACCTTGCCGGTGATAATGGGGGCGTTGAACTCAGCCGCAAGGTGTTCGAGCTGGCTGATGTACTGGCCGATGACCAGCACGAGATCGTCTTTGTGACGTTCTATCAGGTTTTCCACAACCCCGACTTTCGCAGGATTTTCCGAGGCGATACGGTATTTTTTACGAAGGTTGGAGGCGGCGTACCTGATCCGGAGTTCCTCCGAGAGCGAGACACGTATCTCGGTACAGGTCGCGGTGGCGATCCAGCCCTGTTTTTCGAGATCTTTCCAGGGAACATCGTATTTCTTCGGCCCTATGAGGCTGAAAACATCGGTCTCGCGGCCGTCCTCGCGCACAAGCGTCGCGGTAAGGCCGAGCCGGCGTTTTGCCTGTATCTCGGCGGTGTAACGGAACACCGGCGCGGGAAGGAGGTGGACCTCGTCGTATATAATCAGGCCCCAGTCCTCGCGGTTGAACAATGAGAAATGGGGGAATTTCGCGGTTTTCGATTTCCGGTAAGTCAGGATGTTGTAGGTGGCGATGGTGACCGGTTTGATCTCTTTTTTCTCGCCGGAATACTCGCCGATATCTTCCTCGGTGAGCGTGGTCTTGTCGAGCAGTTCCTCTTTCCACTGGCGGAGGGCCGTGATGTTTGTGGTCAGGATCAATGTCCACATGGAGCAGCGGGCCATCGCGCCGATACCGATCACCGTCTTGCCGGAGCCGCAGGGAAGTACGATTACACCCGAGCCGCCGAGGTCGCTGCCGCCTGCATGAAACACATCCACCGAGTCCTGCTGGTAATTGCGGAGCGAGAACTTCTCTTTGGCAAGTGTTGTTTCGCGAAGGTCAATCTCAAGCGGAAGACCGTCTGTGTAGCCTGCGATATCCTCGACAGGGAAACCGAGCTTGATCAGCGACTGCTTGACATGGCCGCGATGAATGGGCAAAATAGCGATGGTGTAATTATCGAGAAGCTCGTCGAGATACGGCCTCAGCTGGTCGTTGTTCCAGATTTCGGTGATGATGAGCTGGTCGGAGGATTCGAGTCTCAGACGGTCGTTGTCGGACATGAGCTTGAGCTTGCCGTAACGGCCGATCTGCTCGACAATCTCGAACCTGATATTCTGCGGAATGTCGTATTTGCTGAATTCCTCGAGCGCCTCGACAACCTCGTCGCTCTTGAGGCCGAGAGAGGCCGCATTCCAGAGCGAAAGAGGCGAAATGCGATAGGTATGGATATGCTCGGGGCTTTTTTCAAGCTCAGCGAATTTGGCGATGGCATTGCGTGCCTCGACAAAGCGTGGATTGTCCACTTCGAGCAGAATCGAGCGGTCGCTCTGGACGATCATGGGATTTTCAGGCTGGTATAACACTTATCCTAACTCCCTGGAAAAACGTAACTTTTTAATATAGCAAATAAATTTGCCGCAGTCAAGGCGGAAATAGAGCTAAAGTCGCCTTTCGTTCAGCGCCAACAGGTTACGTTGAGCCCGGAACGAGGAAATGATTTGACACCCTGCCATTGTAGCCGCTACATTGGAATCAGAAGAATCAAGAATTTGCCTAAGCGAAAGGAACTTTCATGTCCGGAGAGAATAACAGGATGTTCGGCCGCCGCGAAATGCTGAAAAGCGGCCTTGCCGGCGCCGCGGGTCTTGCCGGTGCCCGTGTGTTCGGAAAAAACAGCGCCAGCGCCGCAGTACCGGGCCGCCGTCCCAATATCATCATCTTTCATACAGACGATCAGGATTTCAACACACTGAGCTGCTACGGTTACGATGTGTTGACCCCCCATGCCGACGCACTCGCGTCGAGCGGCATCTGTTTCGAGCGCGGCTACACCACCACCGGTGTCTGCACCGCCTCCCGTTATGCCCTGGTGACCGGCATGTACCCGAGCCGCTGCCTGAGCAGGAGTTTCAAGGATCAGTATGCCGGAAAGATTGCGGAACCGTCCTTTAATACCCGTTTCGACGGCGGCGAACATACCATTGCAAGTGTCATGAAATCAGCGGGATACGCAACCGGTTTTGTCGGCAAATGGGACCTCGGCGGATTCAATTTCAAACGCAAGCAGTATCCGCGCTCGGAATTCTGGGCTGCCGCATGGCGGGCGGACAGCGATGATGCCGATCCCTCCGATCCTGAAATCTCCGCGATTCTCGAACGTGATCATGAGAACATGCAGAAGACGATCAAGTCGTTCGGTTTCGATTATGCCGAGGCGATCACCAACAATCCCGAGTCGTGGGCGAACCGTGCGCTGAACTACCACAATCCAGAGTGGATCACCGACCGCGCCCTCAAATTCATCAGCGAGAAACGCGACAATCCGTTCTTCCTCTACATGAACCACACATTGCACCATATCCCGCATCCGCAGGAATCGCTTTTGACCGGCGATCCCCGCATGACACAGGGCGGTTACCTCGACCGTGTGCCCGACTGTATGCCGCCGCGCCGCGAGATTTTCGAGCGGGTGAAAAAAGAGGGATACCGTCCGGAAACAGCTTACTGCACCTGGATGGACGAGTCACTCGGCGCGGTGCTCAAGCGGCTTGGCGAACTGGGGATATCCGACGATACCCTGATCATATTTTTCAGCGACAATAATGTGCCCGCAAAGGCGACAATCTACGAGGACGGTGTCAGGGTGCCCGCGATCGCCCGTTATCCTCGCATGATCCGGGGCGGCCAGCGCTCGCAGGCGCTGCTTCAGAATATCGATTTCGCCCCGACAGCGTTTGAGCTCGCGGGCGAGAAAGCCCCCTCGGATATGCATCTCGACGGACGCAGTCTTGTCCCGCTATTGGACGGCAGCGCCGAGCGTGTCCATGACGAGCTGTTTTTCGAGATCGGCTGGTCGCGTGCGGTCTGCACTGAACGCTGGAAATACCTCGCGCTCCGTCAGACTGAGGAGGCGCTGGAGGAACGCAAGAAAAAGGGTGGATTCCTTTACCACGGCCGTGCGCTGACACCACATCAGCACAACGCGCTTCTCTGGCACCCGTCCTTCCTGGAGCCCGACCAGCTCTACGATCTCCCGAACGATCCGCACGAGGTGGTGAATTTCTCGCATACGCCGGAGTTCGCGCCGGTGCTGGATGACATGAAAGGCCGTCTCGGCGGCTGGCTCAGGACATTCGACTATCCGTTCGCGGAGTTTACGGGGTGAGGGGGGACGGGGAGTGGGAATCTAAAGAAAAAGATGTTAAAAACTTTTTTACACAGAAAAGTCCGTTGTAACAACGGGCTTTTTTTGTGTAACTATTATTTAGCTCAGAAGATTTATTGATATTGTCAATTGTTTCTTGCAAATAGACGCGCTCTTTATTAGTATCTGTATGAGGATATGTGATACAATGGTAATGCAAAAGCAATGATAAGGAGGTTGAAGTGAAAAGAGTTTTGTTAATTCATGTAATCAGCGTGATCTTATTTGCGGGTTGTGCGGTGACGCCTTCATTAAAAGCTCCTCGTCCATGGATAAATGTTAAAAGGGGAGTCTTTGTTTTGCCCGAAGGGGCAAATGTGAAAACGGAAGTTAAGGGGAATGTTTTTCTTCCGTTAGGTGATAACAGCTTATCAATAGCTTCTATAGAAAATGTTTTAAACAATCTTTTGGAGCGGCGAGGCTATACTGTAACTACCCAATTCAACTATTCAATAAAGTTGTCTTTTTCCGTTATAAATGGTGGGAAATCATTCTTTAAAAATGATCGATTCAGCTCATATGATTATTCGTATGTAACTCCTAATAGTCTGGGAGTATTTGTAGCACAACAAATCTCGGAAAGTTCGCCCCAAAACATATTAATCCATACTGAAAGAAATGCACCTCAGTATGATATCTATAAATATGTTTTATCAGTAGCAATATATGACAAAAAAGAAGAATTGATTTGGAAAGGAGAAAGTGTATGGGATTCATCCTCTTTAAATTTTGATGTTCAGATTTTACCATCTCTTCAAGTCATCCTGTCAAATTTGCCCCGGAAAAGTGATGCTGTGCCACGATTTCCCAAGGTTAAAGAGGATAGCTGGAATACATTTTTACGGGTGAAGTGCATAGATGCTTCTTTTGTGTGTCCAGCTCTGCCATACTTTATTCAATTTCCTGATCCAGCAACGAATAGCTATATTATAAATAATAAAGTAAAAAATCCTGAGGCTTTTGAAGCGTATTTGGATTTAATACAAACTGCTGAATATGCATTGCCTCTTGGAAATACTGATTTTTCTGATCCCTTGGACCGTGACAATTGGTCAAAAGTCATGTTAAGTGGAGAGTATTATTTAGGAAATGATCAAGAGAAAACAAAAATTCTAATCCGTCTACGAGGTACATTAGGAGGTTATGTGGTTGAAAAATGTATGATTGCGGATGAAGAGGAGTATAATGAAAACTCAGTAAAAATGGCTGAATGGAAAACGGCATTGCATGACTATTTTGACTTTTATGAAAATGATTGAGTGGCAATAATCTGGATGCAAAATATGTAACATAATTCATTTTGGTAATTATCGAGCGTAGCTGTAATTATTGGTTTTGCACGGTTTGAGGAGCCAATAATGAAGACAGCGTTATATTTCTTTCTTCTTCAGCCCCGCCCGTATGAACATGATATTGCCGAGAACAATTATTACGCCGCCGATGATGCCCTGCAAGTCGGGCTTGACGCCGAACAGCAGCATCGAGGCCAGCATGACAAAAAATGGCTGTGCCGAGCGGAACAGTGCCGATTTGCCTGCCTCCATGTATTCGAGCGCCTTGTAGGAGGAGAATATCAGCATGAACGGCCCGAAAAACGCGCCTGCCATGACAACGAACATGGTTCTTATCGGGAGGAATCCCCATGCCCCCGGAACAAGCGCGGCGTAAATGAGATAGAAAGTGAAAAGTGTGCCGGTCCGTGTGAGCGCGAAAACATGGGAGCCGTTCGAGGACCCGATTTTTCTGACGATGATTACGCTGACACTCTGGAGACATGTGGCAATGATGGTCACTACCGCGCCGGTGAGCGACAGGCCCGCGCCCTGAAATGTGATCAGGACCATGCCTGCGATGATCATGACCCCCGCGAGATACTCCGCGAGTGAAAAACGTTCGCCGAGCATCGCGACACCGAGTACCAGGACAAAAATCACCTGCGAGCGCTGAAGGAATGAGGCTGTCGAGGGTTCAATAAGCGAGAGACCATAGAAGAAGAGGATGGTGCCGCTTATCTCCATAAGCGCAAAAAGGCCGTACCAGGGGAGATTGCTTTTCGTTACCGCACCTTTGAGTGACTTGCCGCTTCCCGTGAAATAGGCGAGATAGAACATGAGGGCGAAACCGAACCACCAGTAACAGCAGTTCGCCTGTGTCTGCACCACCAGAAGCCCCTTGGCGATAATGAAAATAGCGGTGCCGCAGAGCATGGATACGAACACCCAGACGAGGCCGAGGATGTAATCCTTTTTCCCGTCGTGCGCGTTTTTCGCTAAAGACTGTGACAGTTCGCTCAATCAGTCCTCATTTCTGTTATGCCCACATGGGATCGTTGCCGAAACGCTGACGCCACCAGTCGTCGCCATCGTCAATCTGTCTGGCGATGTCCTCCTCGCGGAAGGAAAACCGGTAGGCGCTGGTGTATTCGAGGATATGGTGATAGGCCGCGGTGATCTTTGCCGCCATTTCACGGCAGCGTGCCTCTTCCTCGCCGCAGCGGTCGGGGTGCCACTGTTTCATCAGTTCGCGGTAACGGCCCTTGATTGTCTCGAGTGAAGCGCTGTCGGCGATACCGAGTGTCTGAACAGCGTCGAGTATTGTCTCTGTCTTTGTCATATGGCCTCCCTTGCGGTCACACAATTCTCCGCAATATATATATTCTGCCGGATCACACTATCTTTTTCATGCCCGGGATTTTCAGGATCAGCGCTGAGGCGGTAAAACAGGCCGCGAGCGCTATCGGCGACATAGCTGTGAATTTGACAACCGGGGGTAGTGTGAGTCCCCTGAAAAGCAAGGTCACTGCTGTTATGACCATCGGATGTATGATATATACGGTGTATTCAAGTTTCGGAAGTTTCCCCCAAAGGCCGCCGCTGCCGTTGAAATGCCTGCTGAACAAGGATGATATCCCGATCACTATACAGAGACAGACAAACGGCTCCCACATGGCGTAGAATATCGCCTGCCACGAAACACCACCCATGAATGATTCGACACCGTCACCCGCACCGAGAATGAACATGAGCGGCAGCGATAGTATCAGGAATGCGGCAAGCAGGAAGTACGGCCAGGCCCTGTATTCAGCGGCACGGTCGAACCATTTCGTTCGCCATGCCGCGATGCCGAGAATGAACATGACGATATATCCTGAAAAATAGCCGAGCTTGAAATTGAGCAGCGGCAGTGACTTGTCTGCCGGATATCCAAGCCGGATTATGAACGCGAAAAAACCGGTCAGGAGGGTAAATCCCAGCAATCGGGCAAGTGACACGGTGGATGGTGTCTCTTGAGGAGTGGACGGTTTTCCACTCCGGAAAGCCTCGATGACGAGATAAATCGCAGTGAACAGGAGCAGCGCCGACACGAACCACATGGGGCCGGTGCTGAAACGGAACGAGAGGGCATATTTCCAGAGGTAGGAAAGGAGGTCGAGTTCGCTGCCGTAGAGGAAATACCGTAAAACCGGCTCCAGTACAAACATATAGGCCAGGAGCGGGACACCGAGGCGCAGAAGGCGTTCTTTGATGAACCGGCGTTTGCCCTTTCGTTCCAGAGATGCCGCGGTGAAATAGGCTGCGAGCATGAAAAAGAAGCCGAGCGCGAATGCCTGCACAGTGCCATTGTAAGCGATGAAAATGATTTTTGCCGCGTCCGGGATGTCCTCGAAACGAAACTCCCGCACATACCAGTCACCCGGTGCGCCGTAGGTTATTGCCAGATGCAGCAGGATGATGAGCGATATGAGCAGCACTCTGATATTGTCCAGAAAATAGATTCTCTGACGCGGTACCCTATGAGTCTCTGCCAGTATGTCAGCCCGTTCAGTCATTTGCTTTCATTTTCTCCATTCAGTGGATTATGGATAATTGTAAGATAAAGAAAAAGCGCTTTGGTAAAAGCAGAAATAGCATATTGTGGGTATGACGGCTGAAATGGATGCATCGTTCAACCGAAAAAATGTTGGATATATCCATTGACAGTTCTGGATAATTGTGCGATAAAGCAAGTGCTGGCAACAGTTATTGGTGATGCCGTAGTCGGTGGCAGGAACATTACAGGGGGGGTAAAACGGTGCTTCAGGATTGTTTGGCCGATACAGAAAACGGGCGGGATGATGAAATCCCGCCCGTTTTTTATATCCAAAGATAATCGCTTATGTCTATTCGGACTTAAGCGTTGCCAGCTTTCATATCCATGAAGGATTTCGGATTCTTCACGAAAATTGACACGAAAATGATAGCGGCGACCATCATGCAGATCGTGATGGTGAATGTGCTGTTGTAAGTCAGGACGTTCTTGTCCATGAGGTAACCGAAAATC
The DNA here is from genome assembly GCA_963668435.2 of Candidatus Latescibacterota bacterium. Taxonomy (GTDB): domain Bacteria; phylum Latescibacterota; class Latescibacteria; order Latescibacterales; family Latescibacteraceae. The sequence continues at coordinate 33,030 of CAXXSC010000006.1, read as the reverse complement.
ATGGGCAGGGGAACAGTCAGGATGTTGACACCGACATTGGTGACAGCGACATAGGTCGATTTGTCGAGAGTCGGGCAGCAGAACATGCACATATTCGAGTAGCCGACATTGTCGGAGACCTGGGTAAGACCGGTCAGCGCGAATGCGACAAAAATCAGCGCCGGTGATGCTGTCGGAACGAGCCAGACAATAACCGTATAGATTAGCGCGATGATATGCGAGGTGACGAGCAACTGTTTGGGGCCGTAGATGTCGGCGATCTTGGTGATCGTGAATCCGCCAATGAACATGCCGAGGCCGTGGAGACCGTTGAACCAGCCGATGTGTGCGGGATCGAAGCCGCGCTCTGAGCTGAGATATGCCAGCATGAAAGCGAGCATGATATAATGACCGGTCATGAGCCATTTACCGAAAATGAACACACGCAGCGTGCTGTCGGTCTTGAAAATGTTGAGACATTTGCCAATATAAGCTCCCAGAGAAGGAGAACCCTCGATCTTGTCGCCCTCGGGCTCTTCGATGGAGAGGAGCAAGAGTGAGATCAGAGCGGTGATTACGAATGTGGCAAGGAAGAAGACCGAATAGTTCATCGGCTCGGGGAATGAGCTGTTAACCCAGTTGATGATGGGGCCGGCGACAAAAAGTGCGCTGAACTGAACCGCAAACAGGATGCCGAGAAGGTTGCCAAGGCGTTCAGACGGGATAATCTTGAAAAGAAGCGAGAACTGGCCGGGGATGAACATGCCGACGATGGCGCAGGCCCAGGCGAACATTGCGAGGAACAGCCATGCCGCGAAAGTGCTGTTTGCGCCCTTGGTGAATACGACGTACAGGCCGATAACGAGCCAAGCGAGGTTCGACAGGTTCAAAACCTTGGCCATGAATTTTTTCTTGATGGTCAGGGTTTCTGTGGCATAGGCCGCCCAGACCTGCGGGATGGCGAAACCGGCCCAGAAAATGGCGGTTACCATGCCGATCTGGAACTTGCTCGCATTGAGATACATCAAAAATGCCACCGGGATGCTGAAATAATAGGTGAAAGCACCCCAGACGGTTCCGCCGACACCGTTCAAAAAAGCGAAGGTGTCAAACTTGAAATACGCCTTGAGACTTTGAGGTTGTTGCATGCGGTCCTCCGTTGTAAAATCTAATTGTTTCAGAAAAAGGCTGGGATTTGACAGATAAGAGTAGCGGTAAGCATTCGCAAAGTACGCCAATAGTGCTGTCAGATAAACACAAGATTAAATAAACGTTAAATTTGGTGCCGCTGTCAAGCCTGTTTTGACACTGAATGAAATAAGTGTATATTATTTTTATACTGTTCTTGAACCACATATCTGGGAGAAATATGCAGTCCCGACCAAAAATAATAGCTCCCGCCGGGAGCCCTGAAAGTTTCAGCGCGGCACTTACCGCGGGAGCCGATGCTGTCTATACAGGTGCGGCAGGTTTCAATATGCGCGCCGGATCCTCGGCTGTCGATGCCTCTATGCTGGCGGAGATGGTGAACCGCGCCCATGACAGCGGCACAGAATTCCTTCTTGCCATGAACGTTCTTATCTATGACGACGAGCTCGACAGGGCCGCTGTTTTCCTCGATTCTGCGGCAAATGCCGGTGTCGATGCGGTGATCATGTGGGATACCGGGCTGATGAGCCTTGCCCGTGAACGCGGCATACCAGTCAACCTCTCGACACAGGCCTCGGTGTCCAATGCCCGCGCGGCGATGTTCTACGAATCGCTGGGAGTCAGGCGCATTGTCCTTGCCCGCGAGCTGTCCCTTGAACAGATTGCCCGCACGATCGAAACAAGCCGTGAGCACGGCTCCAAACTCGAATTCGAGTGCTTTATCCACGGAGCCATGTGTGTGGCGGTGAGCGGCCGTTGCCTGACAAGCCAGTTTTTGAAAGGCAGAAGCGCCAACAGGGGCGACTGTATGCAGCCGTGCAGGCACAATTTCAAGGTCACCGACATGCTGGAGGGATATGAGCTCGAGCTGGACGGCAATTCCGTGCTGTCGGCGCGCGATCTCTGCACAGTCGACATATTCGACAGGATAATCGCTACCGGGATGCATGCCTGCAAAATTGAGGGCCGTATGCGCGACGTCTACTATGTCAAGACCACGGTCGAGACTTATCGTGAGGCGCGCGACGCTGTCTTCGACGGCAGTTTTACGCCCGAACTGGGGAAAGAACTGAAAACCCGTCTCGAACGCGTGTTCCACCGGGAGTTTTCGACAGGATTCTATCTCAACCGCCCCGACGAGGAAATGACCCGTGAAGAGGGCAATATTTCCTCTGTTGTCAAAGTCTATGCCGGGAAAGTGCTCAATTATTACCCGAAAGCCGGCGCCGCCGATGTAAAACTGGAGGCGCGGGGGCTGTCTGTGGGTGATACTGTCCTGATAACGGGACCGACCACCGGTGCAGTCGAGTTTTCCGCCGATTCGATACGTTCTGAGGCGAACGAACCACTGGAAATCGCTGAACAGGGAAGCATCATCGGCCTCGCGGTCAACGAGCGTGTCCGTGAAAATGATAATGTCTTTGTTCTCGCTGAGCGAACATGAGTGGAAAGTAATCACGAGAAAGCCGGGCGGTATACTATGAAATGCTTGCCACAATATGCTTTCATATATACTTTACGGAATAACGTCACTGGAGAGACAGTATGAATAGTACAGGAAAACATCGCGGCACGTTGATGATTTTGTTCCCGATTGCATTACTCCTCGCGGCGGTGCTTGTTTCCTGTGCCGGGAAAACGGAACAGAAAGCCTCCGGGCGCGATGGCACCGCGATCCCGTCTTATATCCCCGGATTCGCCCCCGCCGATTTGATCCGCTATTACGGGCTGAAGGAGAATCCCGGCAAAGACGGCACCGTGTTCGATTATATCAACGGCGGCGCGCTGGTTTACCTGAATCACGGCCTTGTCGGTATCACTCACGCTCTCTTCTATTCCGAGGACGGGGACGAACTGGTTGTTGATCTTTTCGACATGGCTGCGCCCGATTCTGCGCTTGCGGCGTTCAGGGATGAGGAGATATGCCCCGAGGCTTTCGAATTACCGGAGGTCGGTGCCGAGGTCAAGGCATATAATTACGCGCCGGATTATATGCTGTACGCGGTGAAATCGCGCTACCTCGTTTTTCTCTCCACCACGAATGACGAAAAAAAGGGCGAATTGCTCAAGCTCGCTCAGGACATTATAAAGGCAATCGAATAAAGCCGATCAGCTGTATTGATCCGGAGGGGGAACCGCATGTTAGTGAAGCGAAACCGAAGAGAGTTCATCCGCAGATCCTCTGCGGGACTGCTGGCGCTTGGCGCTGGCGGCCTCGTTACCGAACAATCAACAGCCGCGGAAACAGTTAAGTCGACAGTGGCGCTTGTCCGTAACGAGAAATCCATCGACGACCGCAACAACACGGACGGCCGTGAGCTAAAATCCATGCTCGCCACTGCACTTCAGACAATCACCGGCAAAAAAGAGAACGCCGATATCTGGGCCGCGCTCGGGGTGACGAAAGATGATGTCGTGGCGATCAAGCTCAACTGCAACCGTGCCGGATTCCCGCTTTTTGTCCACACCGACCTCGTGTTCGTTCTGACTGAGAGCCTCAGGAGTGTCGTGCCTGCTAACAATATCATAGTATACGACCGTTATACCTCGGAACTGGAACGTGCAGGGTACAATATCAACGAGCGATCGAGCGGTGTGCGCTGTCACGGCACCGACCGTAAGGCCGGATTCGATTCGACTGAGCGCATGACCCGTATTGTCACTGACGAGGCCACCAAGATAATCAATATCCCGTCGCTCAAGGCATTCGGCCCCGGCTATGTGGGCAGCCTTTTTCTCAAGAACCATATCGGAACGCTTACCCCGGCCGATATGCCCCGCTGTCACAACAACAAGGAAATGATCACGCAGGTCAATGACAGCCCGAGCATCAGGAAAAAGTCCATACTCGGGATCTGCGACGGTCTCCGGGCTTGCTATAAGCGCGGCGTTCCCTGGTTCTGGAAAGGTATTATCGCCAGCACCGACCAGGTGGCCGCGGAATATGGAGCCCTCGAGGTGATCAACGATAAACTGCGGCAGGAAAAACAGGCTGTCAATCCGGTGCCTGGCTATGTGAAACTTGCCGATACAGCCTACAATCTCGGCACCTGCGACCCGTCGAAAATCGATATGCGCCGTATCGAAATGTAAGGGCTGTTTTTGTATCTGCAGCAAAGGAGTCTGGCTGTTTAAGGGTTCTGGTAACCCGTGAGAGGGGTGTCGGAGGCTGTTTTTGTGTCACAGCCCTGAGTTTTGAAACATGATGTCTCAACGTTGAATTTCATTCCGGAGAAAAGCAATGAATACTCAATCAAGACGCCAGTTCATGGGCAGTGCCGCGGCGGGAGGACTGCTTGCGGGAATGGGTGGTATTATCAGGCCGTCAGCAGCTGCGGCCAAATCGAAAGTCGCGGTCGTACGCAACGAAAAAGCGATTTCCGACCGTAATATCTGCCATCCGGGAGAAACACGCAAGCTGGTGGACAGCGCTCTCGAAATTGTCACCGGCCATGCCAATCCGAAAGACGCCTGGACAGCGCTCGGTGTCACGAAGGACGATATTGTCGGCATCAAGGTCAACTGCAACAGCTGGACATTCCTGCTCTCCACACATCCGGAACTGGTGTATGCGCTCTGCGACAGCCTGAAAACGGTGATGCCGGAGAATAACATCGTGATCTACGAACGCTACACGAACGAGCTTGCGCGGGCCGGGTACCGTACGAACAAATCGTCGAGCGGCATCCGTTGTGTCGGCACGGAAGAGACAGGCGGTTTCGGCTGCGGCGGCATTACGAAACTTCTGACCGACCAGTGCACGAAACTGATTAACATTCCCTCACTCAAAACAGTCAAGGGTGATTTTTCCGGGAGCCTTTTCCTCAAGAACCATATCGGGTCGATCCCGCCGAACCAGATGTCCAACTGTCATGGCAACGCCATATTCTGCACCGAGGTCTGCGCCCAGCCGGACATAAAGAACAAGACAGTGCTGGCGGTTTGCGACGGTCTTCGCGGGACCTACGGCCGCGGTGTGCCCTGGTATTGGAAAGGGATAATCATGAGCCGCGACCAGGTCGCCGCCGAATACGTTTCCCTCCAGGTGATCAACGAGAAACGTATCGCTGAGAAGAAAAAGGCGCTTCCGGTGAAGGATTATGTCAGCGCCGCAGGATCGCGTTTCGGTCTAGGCACCGCCGACCCCGCGAATATCGAGACAGTGAAACGGGAGCTCTAGAGACGGCAGGGCTCAGGTGTCAGGAGTCAGAAGAAAACGACAGGAAAATTTTGACACGAAGACGCAAAAGCCCGAGGAAAAGTTCAAGGTTTAAAGGTCAAAGATTCAAGGAAAGATACTCTGAAACGTTGATCTGAACAGCCGGAAAGTATGTGATTATCATGCCGAACTCCTTTCGGCAATTTCTGTTATTATGTGCTACGGGTGATCTCATCATCCAGTGTTCAGTCACGCAGGGCTGAAAAGCTGATCAATCTGCAGTACCCTTATCAGACCCCAAAAGCGTCCACCGCTGGTGATCCTGCAAACGCAGCGTTGTCGTCGAAGCGACAACAGCGGTTTCCTCTGCACATCCCTCACAGAAACAAAAAGTGCCCTCGGCACCTTCCGGAGGGGTTTCAGGGGAGCCGGGATGTGCCGGTTCACCTGACGGCTGTCAACTGGCAGTCTGACAAGACTAACAGATTCGATGAGCCAGCAAGATCGGACAGGTCAATTAAACAGTCAGTCCAAAGGGCTGGCTGTTTCTTTTTTCCGCTCAACAGTTGTCTGTCCTGACTGTAAAGCGGCGTAAAGTCATGAAACTCCTTGCATGTGCCCGATTATGGCGTAATATTCGAAAAGCAGCGTATTCAGCAGCGCCACCGGAACGCCACCTATATATATGAACATACAAACATAGTGACTGGAGGAATGTCATGAAACGCCGTAACGCATTGAAAGCACTGCCGCTTGCTGTTGCCGGTCTCGCGGGTTTCGCCACACGCGGCCAAGCCATGAAAACAGAGGCGGTTGTCGCGAAAGACGGTATCCCGCTCGCGCTTCAGTACCTCGATCTTGTCAAGGAACGTCTGACCTATATCCGCGAGACCCAGACAGAGGATCTCATGGAGGGCGCCTACGCTATCGCGCGCACGGTGGAAAAAGGCGGCCGCTGCTGGCAGGAATGGGACTCAGGCCACACCAACACCGATCTCTATCCCGAGCGCAACGGCGAACCGGAACTGTTCACACGGGGCTATCACAAAGATCAGGTCAAGGACGGCGACCTGTTCCTGACCCGCTCGATCCGTCCCAGCTACGAGGATGATCTCGCGAGCAAGGACGTGTTCGTGATCGGTGCGCCGAGCCCCTGGAGCGGCGACCCGCTTCACCCCGAGATGATCCGCGACGAGGTCAGGCATTACCAGCTCTGGCCCTATGCCGATGTCTGGATCGATACGCAGGCGACAAGCTGGGGCGGGCTCCTGCAGGTGCCGGGCATGACCGCGCCGGTTGGGCCGATCACTGGTGTGGACGGTCCCGTGATGCTCTGGATGATGGTTGCCGATGCCTGCCGTATTCTCGCGCGGCGCGGTATCAGCCTTCCGGTCAAGGGTGACGAGCCGAAAGTCACCGGTGAGACGGTCGATTGGACCAGTTTCTCCGGCTGGGTGAGCCTCGGCGATCCGCTGATGGATAACTATTTCGATGAGGTCATCTACCAGATCGGTGTCATCGGCTCCGAGATGGGCGCGATCCGCAAGATCGCCTCGATGGCGATGGATGCCCACATGAACGGCGGCAAGATATACTGCTACAGCAGGTTCTCCTCGGTCGCGGGCGATGCCAACACGCGGCGGAGCGGGCTCTCGATTACGATCGGGCTCAGCGACAGGGATGGCAAGCTGTGGCACGGTCAGAAAAACGAGGAGTTCACCGGCGGCGGCAAGAACGATTGTGTTATCATGGGACTTCTCAAACCCGACGATCCGGTCGATATGAAATATTTCGATTATTTCCGGAAGAAAGGCATGAAGATCGCCGCGCTCGGCACCAGAACACGAGCGATGGCCGAGCCGAAAGGCCGCACGATCCCCAGGGAGAGCGATATTCACGCCGGACGCATGTGCGACACCTACGGTCTTTTTGCCATCTCCGGTTTCGAGCAGAAGATCGCGCCGACCTCGGGCGTGATGCTCAACCAGCTTTTCTGGGCCACCATGATGGAGCTGATCGAGCAGTACCGCGATCGCACTGGCGGCGACATGCCGAGCGCATTCCATTCGGCGGCGCTCAAGGGCGGACGTGAACACTACCGCCGCTGGTACAATCTCGACCACGCTGACGAGTGACAGCAGGGATGATGGGAAATCAGTTTTTTAATCAAAAAGAGTTCCTCGGAGTTAACTCCGGGGTTAATCAAGTTTTTTCGGCCCCCTTTCTGTCGTTTCACGACATCTTTCCCCCATAGGGGGCAAGAAAACGATGTGCTGATTCTCCCCTTACACCCTATGGGGGAAAGGGGCTAATATTTGATATCTCGGAGCTCTTCTCCGGGTAGTTCATTTGAGGGGACGGTTTTTTTGCCGTCCCCTTTTTGCTATGCCTGTAGTGAAATTGTATTGATTGCAGACACAAATGAACGTCTGTCAGCCGAAAATCCTTGCCTCTGGGCTCGCGCAGTGTGATATTCGAATATCCGAAAGTTGTGTTGAATATGCTGTTGTAACTGGGGGCGGGAATGTGAGCGAAACCGTTCATATGTATTTATTCGAAACGTTGAAGGAAAAAATCGCCGGTATTTTCAGAAAAAAGCCCGATGACAAGGGCCGGCGTCTCTGGAATGGCGAGACTGAGAACGACTGTGATATCACACGGGCGCGGCTCTATTTCGATGAACGGTGTAAGGCTGAAAATGCCGGGGGCTGTGTCGATGACGCCACCTGCTCCGATCTCGACATGGACGATGTATTCCGAAAACTCGACCGCTGCTGCTCACCTGTTGGACAGCAGTATCTCTACTCGACGCTCAGGTGCGGTGCGGATAACGATACCGGTATGGCGTATGATAATTATGAATATTTCATCGCGCACCCGGAGGTGAGGGAGAAAATCCAGCGGCGGCTTCTTGCTCTCAGGAGGCGTAGCGCCAACTGGCTGGTCAAACTTCTCTTTTCCGAACTGCCGGACAAACCGGGGCACTTTTCCCTGTTCCCGCTCTCGGCGGCGGCCATGTTCGCGTTCTGCATCCTCACATGGTTCAAGCCGGTATTCCTGCTCGCTGTCATTGCTCTTTCCATCACGAATATTATCATCCACCGTCACTACACCTACCGGATTATCGCTTTCCTGCCCAGTTTTCACGATCTCGGCCTTCTGTTGAGTCTTGTTCATGTCCTGCCGGAGCTCGCCGGAAACCATGCCATTCCCCAGGTCGGGAAATGCCGTGAACACGCCGCTGCCGCACGGGCTGTCAGTAAAAAGCTCGGCTGGCTCAATATCGACACGACACAGCTCATGGAGCCGTTTCCCTCGATCATCGAGTATCTCAATGTCTTTTTCCTCATGTACCTGATCTCGTTTTTCCGCTCGGTGCATCTCATCAAGCAGTATCAGGCGGAACTTCGGGACATGTTCGACAGTGTCGCCTCGATCGATGCCGCCATATCGGTAGCGTCATACCTGAACTCGCTGCCGTTTTATACTCAGCCCTCGTTTAATGGTGAGAATGTCATCGATGCGGAGGATTTGTACCATCCGCTTCTCGATGAACCCGTGGCCAACAGTTTCAGGCTCAGGGAGAAGTCCTGCCTGATAACCGGCTCCAACATGGCGGGGAAAACCACATTCATGAAAACTGTCGGCCTCAATATCATTCTCGGCAAAAACCTGGGATTCTGCCTCGCCCGACGGGCCAGCCTCCCCGATGTCACCGTGCGGTCAACCATCAAGAGGTCGGACAGCATCGGCGAGCACAAGAGCTATTATTTCAAGGAGATAGAATCGATACTGGAATTTCTTGAGGCCGCCGGGAACGGTTCCCGCCATCTTTTTCTCATCGACGAGATATTCCGGGGCACAAACACGGTGGAGCGCCTTTCTGCCGCGACCGCGGTGCTGGACAGCCTGAGTGAAAGGAATATGGTGATTGTCACCACCCACGATATAGAGCTCGAACACATGCTGGGCGGCAATTTCGAGATGTTCCATTTCAGTGAGATGATACGCGATGGGGAACACTATTTCGACTACAGGATAAAGGCCGGGCCCTGCACGACACGGAACGCAATCAGGCTTCTCGCGCTCAAAGGCTACCCGGAGAGTGTCATAGGGCGCGCCTTGGAGATATCGCAAAAAATATCGGGTTCCTGAAAGCGGTGTCAATGTGTTATATTAACAGCGCCCGGAAAAGTGAAAAAGTCATTCTATTATAGTGAAAAACGGAGGTTCACCCAGTGTTCATGCGAAACAAACGATTGACAGTCCTGACAGGAATACTCATACTCGCGGCGGCAGTGACATTTCAAATTTCCTGCGGTATCAGGCCCGAAAAGGCTGTGACAAAACCGGTTGCCGCGAAACACGGCATGGTTGTCAGCGGCCATTATCTTGCCACGCAGGCAGGTCTCGAGGTGCTTAAAGAGGGCGGAAACGCTATCGATGCCGCGGTGACTGTCGGCTTTGCGCTGGCGGTGACACTGCCCTCAGCCGGGAATATCGGCGGCGGCGGTTTCATGGTGATCCACGACGCGAAAAATGGCACGTCCACTGCACTCGATTACCGCGAAAAAGCGCCCGCGAGAGCCCATCGCGACATGTTCCTCGACAAGAATGGTGATGTTGATCCGCAGAAAGCGCAGTTCAGTTATCAGTCGGTCGGTGTTCCCGGTTCGGTCGCCGGCATGGCGATGGCGCTTGAAAAGTACGGCACCATTTCTCTCGAACGCGCGATCCGTCCGGCGATAGAGCTTGCCGAAAAGGGATTCGCCATGGATGCCTATCTTGCCAACACATTGTCAAATTATGTCAAGCGCCTTCAGAAATCACCGGCAAGCACGAAAGCGTTCTACAAATCCGGCGGTGTCCCCTATAAGGAAGGCGAGTTGTTCAAGCAGCCTGATCTCGCATGGAGCCTGAAACAGATAGCAAAGAACGGCCCGGACGCGTTCTACAAGGGAGAGATCGCTAAAAAGATTGCCGCGGACATGGCGGCCAACGGCGGCCTGATCACGATGGCTGACCTTGCGGCCTATGAGCCGGTGGAGCGCACGCCGGTTACCGGTAATTATCGCGGCTATGATATCGTATCCATGCCGCCGCCGAGTTCAGGCGGTGTGCACGTTGTCCAGATGCTGAATCTTCTGGAAAACTATCCGCTCGGCGAGTGGGGGCACAACACGCCGAAGACTGTGCATGTTATGGCTGAGAGCATGAAACTCGCCTACGCCGACCGAGCCGAGCACCTCGGCGACACCGATTTTATCGATGTGCCGGTCAAGGGCCTCGTTTCCAAGAAATATGCCGACATGCTCAGAACAAAGATCTCACCCGACCGGGTGACACCGAGCAGCGAGATCAGCGCCCACGATCCCTGGCCCTACGAGAGCCCGAACACGACCCATTACTCGGTGATGGACAAGGATGGCAATTCAGTCGCCTGCACCACGACGCTCAATTTCAGCTACGGCACCGGGCTCACCGCGGCGGGCACCGGCATACTCCTGAACAACGAGATGGATGATTTTTCATCCAAGCCCGGCTCGCCCAATGCCTACGGCCTTCTGGGCAACGAGGCCAACGCGATCCAGCCCGGCAAGCGTATGCTCTCCTGCATGACCCCGACCATCATCCTCAAGGACGGCGTTCCCTGGGTGGTGACAGGCTCTCCCGGCGGCTCGCGGATCATAACGACGACACTTCAGATTATCCTCAATGTGATCGATCACGGCATGGATGTCCGTCAGGCCACCGATGCTGTCCGTATCCATCACCAGTGGTATCCCGACGAGATACGTGTCGAGAAAAATTTCCCTGTCGAAACGAAAACGGCGCTTGAAAAAATGGGCCACACTGTTGTCGAACGCGGCAGCATGGGTGTCACCCAGACGATCATGTGGGAGAACGGCCGTTTCTACGGCGCGGGCGATATGCGTATCGGCTCATCCAGCGCTATGGGGTATTGACAGGGCAGGGTTCAGGAGTCGGGAATCAGAAGACTGATGGAGTGTGGATTTTACGGATTTCGTGGATGAACACGGATAAAACAGTTCAAGGTTTAAAGGAAATTCAGGAATCAGGAGAAAAGACGGAAGATTATTGAACGCGGATGAACGGGTTGTCCGCTTTCCGTAGATCAATAATATTTAGCACGCGAGCGGAGAGCAGGAGCATCCCGGAACTGGAAAATCATAGATAAGAGAGCTCACCGAAACCTCTTCACTCTCCAAGGGAGCATTGACAATGGGCAGATCGTTGGTTGTTTACGTTTCATTGCTGCTTTTCCTGCTTTCACTGAGTTCCATTCTGAACGCAGCCGAGAATCCCGTCGACTGGAACAAGGACTGGACGAAATTCCGTAAAGTAACCGTACAGGAGACCGCCGGATTCGACCGCGACCGCGAACCGGTCGAGGCAGAGCTGAAATACTATCAGCCGATGCCGTCGAAATCCGAGGACGGTCTTGAGGAGGCGGTCAAACGCGTGGTCAGGGTCATCCAGTTCAAGGACGGCCGTTGGGAAAGCATCCCCTGTCAGGTCTACGATATCCGCCCCTACAGTTGGAACCGAAGGGCTGAAAAGCCGGAGATCATGGTGCGTGCCCGCGTGGCCTTTTTCGCGACTGTGGCGGCGAACAGCTCCGAAACCTTCTATATCTGCTATGGCAATCCGAAAGCGCCGGAGCCGCGTTTCGATTCGACACTTTCTGTCAAGGGGCAGGCGGTCGAATACAGCATCGAGAATCCCTATTTCTCCATGAAGACTGATCCGAAATCCGGGCAGATCGATACCATTTCACTTAAATTCGCAAGTAAGCCGGATTTCAGTTTCCGCCACGGGAACATGCACTGGAATCCCGATTTCATGTATGTGCCGGAGGATTTTCCCACGACATGGTTCAAGTGGTATTACGCCCACCATTTCGAGGATCCGCCGCACGAGGCAGTCAACGGCCCGATTTTTTTCGAGATCACGAGAAGCCAGCTCGTTCCCGGGCAGGATATCGCCTGGATGAACGTGAAATACCGTTTCTATGACAAGCTGCCGTATTTTATCATGGAATCGACTATCGAGACGAAAAAACCATGCCATACGCTGGCGATCCGCAACGACGAGATCGCGTTCGGTTCGGACGATTACACCCACGCGGGCTGGCGCAACTGCACCGAGGACATGATCGAGGGGCATCTCGGCGAGATCGGCACGGTCGACATCTACAATGAGGCGCGTATGGGCAACCACGTGCTCGGCAGCGCGCTCCCTCCCAATATCCCGTGGATAAGTTTCTGTCATATCGACCGGGGCTATGCTGTCGGCAGCATCCGTCTCGACTGGCGAAATGTCAACGCGCTCACCGGCAAGCCCTCTACCATTTACAACTCGCACACGGTGATCAGCGAGCACGCCGGCGGCCTTTACTGGTTCCGCAGCCTTGTCTATCCCCAGCGCGACGATTACAACGAGTATAACTGGGATGCCGACGACTGGCGGAAATGCTGTATCGATATCCCGATGGGCGACTCCTATTACGAGAAGAACGCCTACCTGTTCTACGAGTGGGACAAGGAGGTGAAATTCGGGATAATCGACACAATCTGGCGTCAGCTCAAATGCCCGCTTCTCGTGACAACGAGCCCGTCCGAGTGAGAGGGCAAAGCGTTGATATACAACATGTTTACGGCACGTTATTCCTCGTTTCTTTTCTGAAAAGGGTCCGCCGACCCAGAGAGGGACGGAGGGGGAGTTATAAGAAAGCGCTGAAGAAGAAACATATTTTCTTTGGCACTGAATATATCCGGACAGTATTGGATGAAAAGACAATACTGTTCGGAGGGAATTCGATCGCCAGCCCGGTGATCTCACCTGCCAGCGTTCGGCGGCGAAACGCCGAACAGCGAATCATTCTGAGCTACTCAATCAGAAATATAAAGGGGCCTTGCCCCCTTTCGGAGGGGCCGGGGAACCATAAAAAGATGGTTCCCCGGTGACAGTCATCGGGACAGTCCGAATGACTGTTCCGGATCAGTATGTCAGAATCGTCACCGCTGAAAGCAGAAAACAGTTGCGGATTTTGGGAACCGTCCCTACCTATCAGTATGGGTGATGGTAAAATCGGGCTCATGTCACATCACTAAGGAGGCGTCGCAATGTATACCCGCCGGAACACTGTCCTGCCTGCAATACTCATATTCCTGATCCTTTCCGTGCCAGCATATGCCCAGTTCACGATAGAAACGGCCACCCCCATCGAGGTCGGCGAGTCGGGCAGCGGTGCGTTCGATGAAGATCATGGCGTATATTTCTGGGAGGTGGAGCTGGAGTACGACGGCTCCCTGTCCGCGGTGGTGACACAGGGCGAAAAAAGCGGCCAGCCCTATGTGATCTACGACGAGCCGGTCACCGGAGGCACATGGATCGACAGCCCCTATGTGAGCTATGACGCGCTCAGTGCGGGGACCTATTATATCGCAATCATGCCGGGGAAATTCCCGAGCTGGGAGGTCGGGTCCTATTCGATTACGGTGAGATCGACACCCAATATGACTACCGCCGACAGCGAGCCCAACGACGATATCGCGGATGCCGTTCTCACAGGCGCGGGAGTCAAAAACGACGGTCATTTAGGCTACTACAAGCCCGGCGGCAATGATACAGTCGACTGGTGGAGGGTACAGATTCCCGGCGACGGTTTTTTTGAAGTGGTGGTGAAAGCGGGCAGTGAAGGGCTTTCGCTGAATCATCCGTTCCTGTATTCGGCGGATGGCGGCTTGATCAACAGCCTCGAATACGAGACACGGACGGACGGTTCGCTTGCGCGGAACTACGCGGTGGCGGAGGGGATTTATTATATTTATGCGAGCAATTATTACGGTTACGGCAGTTATACGGTCGATTCGGCATTCATCCCTTCGGCGCTGGACAACGATCATGAGCCGAACGATGATCTCGACACCGCCGATATCCTGGAGGTCGGCATTTCAGGCAGCGGGCATCTGGGGTTCACCTCGGATAGCAGGAGCGGTATTGATGGCCCTGAGAATATTACGGATGTCCGCGACTGGTGGGGCGTTTCGCTCGAACAGGACGGCGAGTTGACAGTTACGACCCAGGCTGAGGAGGGCCTCGAAATCTGGCTGTACCTGTATAACGAGGCAGGTGACCTGATAAAAATGGGATCGCGCGAGGATTGGCGTTCGACAGCCTCACTGCCGCTCTCGAAAGGATATTACTACATCCTTGCCGACCGCCCCTGGCGGGGGTACGGTTCCTACAGTATCGAGGCCGAGCTTGTGCCGCCGGAGCTTGCGGGTGACGTTGAGCCCAACGACACGCGTGATCTCGCTATGGAGCATAGCAGGGTCGATATCGGCAGGCTCGGCTATTACACCGGATCGGTTTCAAGTGTCAATGGCCCGGTCAATGTCTATGATTCAAGTGATTTCTGGCAGATAACAGTAGATAATGACGGCCCCATTGAATATGTCTGTACCGCCAGCGAGGGGCTCGAAGTCTGGCTGCATCTCTACGACAGCAAGGGCAGCTGGCTGACACTCGCGGCTAACGATGGCGCAGTCACCACGCTGGCCCGCACGGTCGCCGCCGGCACCTATTTTGTACAGGCCGAACTCGAAAGTGGTTACGGCTCCTACACACTCACGGATGCGCTGGCCGAGCCGGTCGCGGTGGATGAATGTGAGAATACTGACCTGCCCGGCGCGTTCAAGCTTCATCCCGCCTCGCCGAACCCGTTCAATCCCTCGACCGCGATCCGCTATGAATTGCCGCGTGAGACCCATGTTAGCCTGACAGTTTACGATATCAACGGGCAAAAAGTCGCCGTGCTTCGCGACTGGCCAGAGTCAGCCGGTTTCCACGAGGCAATCTGGAACGGATATGACATGAACGGTCTCAAGGTTGGCGGCGGGATGTATTTCTACCGTCTGCGCGCGGGGGATTTCACCGATACGGGCAAGATGCTGTTGATTAAGTAGTCAGGAGAAAAAAGAAGAAGCCCCCTTCCTGTCACTTCATGACATCCTTCCCCCAGAGAGGGGGCAGGTAAAAAAGATGTGCCGGGAGCTGGAGTTTTCTGGTGATCCCACCTTCCAGCGTACGGCGGTGAAACGCAGAACACGGATCATTCTGCGTTACCCCCCATCAGAAATATTAAGCATCCGCCGATGCCGGAAAGAAGAAGGGGCTGCCGCCCCTTCTCCGATAATATTTTGTCTTTCAGTCTTCTGTATCTTGTTTCAGCCTTTTATTTCAGTACGCCCACCTCGAGATGGCTGGCGGCGTTCTTTTTACGGTAGAGCGTATTTGTCACCGTAATGAAATCGTTCTCGTCGGCCTCGAAAATATTCGGGACATATTTCTGCGGATTTCTGTCGAAAAGCGGGAACCATGTGCTCTGGACATGGATCATGATTTTGTGGCCCCGTTTGAACGTGTGAAACACATCCTGCAGTTCGAAACTTACCTCGGTGACCTCGTTCGGTTCAAACGGTTTCGGTTTACTCATGCTTTCGCGGAAACGGCCGCGCATGGCATCACCCCTGACTATGAGCTGCTGGCCGCGGATATCGTTTTTGTCACGGCTGGGGGAGAAGCCCTCGAGGCTGTCGGGATAGACATCGATCAGTTTTACGAAAAAGTCGCTGTCGGTGCCGGTGGTGGAGACAAAGAGATTCGCCATTATCGAGCCGGCAAGCGTGAAATCCTCCTCCATTGGTTCCGTCTCGTAGACCAGCACATCGGGACGGCTGGCGGAGAAACGCTGGTCCTCGGCCATGAAACGAGGATTGCGTCGCGAGGAGAGATCATAGGTGAACGGCACCGGTTTATCCGGGTCGCTGATATAGGAGTCAGCGCCTTTGCCCGATTTGGGGGCGTCGAAAGAAAGCGAGAAATCTTCACGGAAATACAGCTGTTTTTTCTCGACGTTTTTCGGCGGCCAGCTGTCGAACGTGCGCCAGCGGTTCGCGCCGGTCTCGAACATCATCGCCTCGGGGAACTCGTAATTGTCCTCTTCATCCGAGTCCACAAGGAAATGCTTGAAATAGGGGAACAGTATCTTTTCGTTGTAGTATTTTGAGGTGGCGAAACCGAATTCGGCGTCACCCAGTGATTCTCCGTGCATATTCCCCCAGCCGCCATGATGCCAGGGGCCCATGACCAGCGAATTGAAAATGCCGGGATTGTTGTCCTCGATGAATCGGTAGCTTTTCAGCGGGCCGTAGAGATCCTCGCAGTCATACCATCCGCCGACCATAAGCACCGCGCAGTTGATATTTTTCAGATGCGGGATGATATTTTTTCGCTGCCAGAAAGCGTCGTAATTGGGATGCTTGACAATATCGTTCCAGTACTTGATAGTGTTCTTGAAATACTTTTTGTTAACATTTTTCAATGGACCTATATCGAGATAAAACTTGTACTTGTCGGGGAAATCCAGGTATTTGTGACGTTCTGGCCATTCGGTGACCAGCCCCGGGCGCGGATTGCCGAACCAGCCGATGAACCTGAATAAATGGATCAGGTAGAACGCGCCGTTGTGAAACGTGTCGTCACCCCACATGTCGGAGACCGGCGCCTGCGGCGAGATTGCCTTGAGCGCGGGATGTGAGTCGATTGCACCCGCTTGCGTGAAAAATCCGGGATATGATATGCCCCAGATACCGACTTTGCCGTTGTGACGGTCGAGGTTGTTCATGAGCCACTCGATGGTGTCCCAGGTGTCGGTGCTCTCGTTGGTGACAACGCCGCCGGATTTGGCAGGCACATGCTCGGTCATATTCTCGAACGTGCCCTCACTCATGAATTGCCCGCGCACATCCTGGAATACGAAGATGAATCCCTCTTTCTCGAAATCCTCGGAGGGGCCGAGCCGTGTCTTGTAACGGTCGGCGCCATAAGGGGCCACCCGGTACGGCGTGCGTGTAAAAAGTACAGGATAGGTTTTAGTAAAATCATTGGGGATATAGACCGAGGTGAAAAGCGTGACACCGTCCCGCATGGGGATCCGGTATTCGAATTTCGAATAATTGGAGCGGATATAGTTCGCCCGGGAATCGGCCAGGGCACCGCCCGCGCATAGTACGAGCAGAAATGCGCTGATCACCAGTATACGTTTCATGTTGCTGCCTCCACGATAAGAGAATGATAAAAAATACAATTCTGTTTTATGACAGCATGGCACGTCCGTTTTTACAGCCGTGAGATGCTTGTAAGCCGTTCTTTGTCAGACAGATTTCGCATCTCCAGCCCAGTTATCCAGCCATTTGTAATGATCCGGCAGCATGGCTTTTGCCCGGTGACGGGCGACTTTTTTCAGCCTGTCGAGAAGTTCGCGCTCCTCATCACTCATCGCGGGGGTGAAAAACGCGGCGATATCGTCGTAGAGATGTTCGATGGAATACATGCCGGCAAGCGTGGTATCGGCATCGATGCCTGAGTTCAGCACGTAACGAAGAGCGGCCCGGGGATAGGTTATCTCCGGCTCTTTCGAATAAGACCTGGCGATTTCGACAAATGGTTTCACAAGATAATCGCCCATGAACGGTTTCATGGTAATAACGCCGATGCCCCGTTTTCTCAGCATAGCCGGAAGGCTGTCGAAATTATCCTCCGCCGAACCGTACCAGACAATATTGTGATAGAAATTGTAAGGAAAGATGACATAGTCAATGGGGTAATGATCCAGCACGATACCGAGATCGTCCATGACATGAATCGGTACTCCAACAGCCCGTATTTTACCCTGCTCCTTATAGCGGAAAAGTTTCTCGGCATAGCCCCAGTGGTCTTTCCAGCGGGCGTGATCGGGAGTCTGCGCATGGCAGCGTACCAGGTCGATATGATCGCGTCCGAAGAGCCTCAGCGCCCGTTCGAACTCCTCCTCCACTGACCTGCCTTCGTACGTTTTCATGGAAATAGAAATAACGACATCATTAAGGATCGGTTTCAGAAAGCGACCCATCGGCTCGTACTGGTAGCATTCCAACTCGCCGTCATACACATCGAAAAGGTTGATGCCGAGATCGTACGCCTCGCGGATAACATATTCCCGCTGCTTGTCGAATCCGACCATTTCTTTCCTGATATGGGAGCCGAAACCGAGCCGCGAGACTTTTATGCCGGTGTTTCCAAGATCGTTCATCGGCATGGTGCCCTCGGGGCGGGGCGAGAAATGAGAGAGTTCTTTCCAGAGCTGCACTTTTTTTGATGGGACATTGATGGAGCGAAGGCCCGAACAGCCGAATGCACCCATTCCAGCTGTTGCCGCAAGGCCCTGCGTGATGAATTTCCGCCGCTGCATGAAAAGCTCCTTGCTGACGATGAGCGATTTGTATCGCATTTCGATTTTCATTCATAAACGCACTGATTTGAGTATGCCGCTTTCGCATAGTAGGCATTTCTTAAGCGGGTGTCAAGGAAGGCTTTTGGTCAGTATACTATCATGCGGGGTAAGTTCATCCCGAAGTATTTGCGTGGGATTCTTCTGATTGAAATTTGCACGGCTTTGACAGAAAAAAATCCCCGCCCGCCTCGACGGAAATTTTTTTCATCTTCTGTTTTCTATCTTTTCTCCTGAATCCTGACTACTTAATCAACAGCATCTTGCCGCTTTTCGCAAATCCCGTACTTTCCAGGCGGTAGAAATACAGATAACGTCCATATTTTTCTTTAAAATTGGCGCAACATAAAAGGTGAGCCGATATTACCATCTCAAAATCATCATTGGGATAACGAAAGGAGGTGGAACATGGCTCACCCGAAGAAGGAAGATAGCAGTGTACTGGGGATTCTGCAAGCGATTTCTGCAAATGGCGACGATCCAGTAAAAGGACTGTTGCGTCACACGATTCAGCAGGTGCTTGAAGAGGAATTGACAGCGTTTCTGAACGCTGAACCCTATGACCGGACAGCGAATCGCCGAGGATACCGTAACGGTTACAAGCCACGGACATTGACAACGCGTGTTGGGCAGCTGGAATTGATGGTGCCGAAGGATCGTGAGGGCCGTTTTCAAACAGAGTTGTTCGAGAAGTACCAGCGGAATGAGAAGGCATTGGTTCTGTCAATAGTGGAGATGTATGTGCAGGGTGTATCCACGCGTAAAGTGAAGAAGATCACAGAGGAGTTATGCGGCCTTGACATATCGAAGAGCCAGGTGTCCGCACTGGCGAAAGGGCTTGATGAGGAGGTGCAGAACTGGCGAATGCGGCCGCTGACGAAGCGCTACCCGTATCTGATGGTGGATGCCCGCTACGAAAGAATCCGCCGTGACGGCTCGATCATTCCGCAGGGCGTGCTGATTGTTGTGGGTATTGATGCGGAGGGGTATCGGGAATTGCTGGGCGTCTGGTGCGCCGATTCGGAGAGCGAGGCGAGCTGGTCGGCGGTGTTCCGGGAGCTTAAGGACCGCGGTCTGACTGGTGTCAGCTACGTCGTCTCTGATGATCACACCGGCCTGACAAACGCGATAGCCCGTCAGTTCCAGGGTGCGATCTGGCAACGGTGCCAGGTGCATTTTATCCGTAATGTGCGTGCCATGGTGTCAGAGAAGGATCGCGGAAAGATACAGGCGCATCTCCGTGAGATCACCGGATCGTCCAGCCTTGAATCGGCACGGAAACGGTTGTTGGAAACGGTCGATACGCTTGCGGATTCTCATCCGAAAGTAGCTGAACTGCTGGATGAGCACGGTGAAGAAATGCTAGCGGTATATGTCTTGCCGGAACAGCATCGTAAGCGGATGAAATCGACCAATATGCTGGAGCGCTTCAATCAGGAACTTAAACGGAGAACACGCGTTGTTCGTATCTTTCCCAACGAACAGGCATGTGTTCGGCTCGTCTCAGCGCTGGCTATAGAACAAAATGATGAGTGGATGGAACAGAAATATTTGAATATGAACGGAGAACTAAACCTTCAATGTTTGGCTGGCGGGAGTGAACTGATAGAGAGGCCTCTGCCGATTACAAACGCTGCGCTTTCACTCTAAGCTCTACAGGCTGCCCCTCCGGGGCAAACACAGAGATGGAATTTACAGAAAAATTGGGACTTGACTCTAAAGTTTGTGAACATGTAGGTTTCTATGTTAGTATCGTTTAACGTTGGTGACGTACATTCTTCTTTGTCACAGGCAATAAACAATAAAAGGGCTGGTATAATAAGAAACACCACTTTCATAAATTCCCCTTCTGCAAAAACAGAATTTGTTTTTGTAATAAAGTTTGAATTTTTTCATCATTTTCAATATTATAAAGATTGCTTAAACACTGTATTGCAAGAGTACTGTTTTTCAATCCTTTCATGGCATATATAATTTCTTTCTTTTTTGCTTGATCGTCAGCTTTCTCATACAGTGTCATGAGAGGTAAGGCAACATCATCCGTACCAATTGCCCCAGCGGCAAATACAGCGTTTGTTCTGACGTACAAGATCATCGAGATGAGGTGCAATAAACGGTATACTTTCTGGATTCCCATATTGGGCAAGTGCGAATAAACAACTCGAAATTAAAGAAGGATTATTTGTTATTTGGCAGATTTCCTCAATAGTCTTTCTCATCGATTCGATCCTGGCTAATCCTGCTTGTCTGGCCGCGAATTCCTGATACTCCGATGTTTCTGATTGTAGGAGAACACGAAAAAATTGTTCGTCAGCAATAGTAAGGTTTCCCCTCATACCTTCGAGAAGACGAAGTCCAACTTCTTTCGTATCAAGTTTGAAGAATAAAGACTGCAGGTCTTCGTTATTTTGTTTTAAAAACAAAACCGGATTTTCTTTTACGGCACTTGTTATTGTATTAATATTGTTAGAATATCGAATGTCAAGAACACCGGCGATGCCATTTGAGACAGACCATCGGTCATTGTCCTCTTCAAGAAACAAGGTGTATTGTCTGCCTGTACTGAGATAGGCCTGATCTTCGAGATATGCGCCATTGTTCAATGGGGTTGAAATGACTATTGTTCCACTTACGTTGCCTAAGTGTGTTTCTTCTATTTCGAAAGTCATGTTAACAGATGAATGCTCAGCTTTTATATCTATAACTTCTCCAGAAACAACACAATCTGAAATTTTAAATAGTGAAGAAAAGCTGTAAGCGAAAAAGTTTAAATCAGCACATACATTCTGGCTGAACAAAAATAATATAAATTCCAACTAAAGCAATTTTCTTGTTCATTTTCAGAATTCCTTTCTCTTCATGATGTAATTTAACTTTCACAGCAGAATACTTTTCCCTCACCCACCTCCTCTCAAAGAAATCTTAAGTTAGCGCATTCCAGTATCAAGTAATATTGAGCTATTACCGAAAGGTGAATCTTAAAGTATTGTATGGCTAGAGTGTGTACTAATGGACAAAAAATGCTCAATTATTCACCTTGTCAAGCATTGTATTCACTTTCAACATATTTTAAATAATCTTTTGTGCCGATAAGAGCAGTTATTGGTATCGGCAACCACAACAAGAAAAGCAGGGATTATGAGTATAATAACATTAACAATATAATCTTTAGTGTTAATTCTATGCAGGACTATACGGTGAAAAAGATGTCCGACTATTGAGCGGGTGCTGTTTTGCATAACTGAAACGCCGGTAGTCCACAAATCATTCCTTTTCTCCTCGCAAAATAAACTTGTGCCGGGCTGTTGCGGATATAATATTCATTTATAGAGATGTTGCATTTTTTGTGCTCCGGCCATACATGTAAGAAGCACTCTACAGCAAGCATCGGGGAATTAGACTCACTGATATTAACACTATCAAAGGCGAGGGAAATCATGCGCTTAACTACTTTCCTGCTCTCGGTCATTCTCTCTCTCGGCGCATTTCCGGTGATTTCCGCCCATGCCGAAAACGCGATCACTCCCGGCGAGTTCATTGTCGAGCCCACAACCATTCTCTGTGCCGGTTTCGAATGGATGGTCGATGGCGACGACAACCGCAACGCCACAGTCGAGGTCAGTTTCCGCAAAAAGGGGGATTCGGCATGGAAAGAAGCCCTTCCGCTGCTTCACATCGGCGGCGAACATATTGTCCATGAGGTCGTAGCCGTGGACTATACCGCGCCGAACATGTTCGCGGGCAGCATTTTCAAGCTCACGCCCGATACCGAGTACGAGTGCCGTTTTGAAATGAATGATCCCGACGGCGTCAATGGTGACGCACAGAAAACCGTGACAGTGAGGACACGTCCCGAACCGCCGGTTTTCACCGATGGCAGAATCCTGCACGTTTATCCGCCCGATCACAAGGGGCCGAAAGAGGAACCCTCGTTCACTGGGCTCATGCACGCTTATTACGGTCCAGGCCGGAGCCTCTGGGGCTCGGGCGGTGAGCACGGCGCCCGTCCCGGCGACATAATCCTCATCCACGGCGGCATGTACAAGTCAGATCGTCTCACCTACTACGAGCCGCTCTGGATGCATTTTCACGGCGCCTATACATTGACCAAGAGCGGCACGCCCGACAAGCCTATCGTGATCCGCGGCGCGGGCGACGGCGAGGCTGTTTTCGACGCGGACGGGGTCTACCGCATGTTCGATGTCATGTTCGCCGATTACACCCACATCGAGAACATCACCATCAAAAACTGTGATATCGCTATCATGGCGGGACTTAAATTCGCCCACGGTTGTCAGGGGCTGGTTGTCCGCAACTGCCGCATGGAGAATGTGGGTTGCGGCATCAATGCCCAGTTCGGCGGGCATAAGAATTTCTATATTGCGGACAATGTCATTCTTGGTAAAAAAATCGCTCTTCCGAATTGGAAAGAGACCTGGGCGGATCAGAGGCTTAGCGCCCCGCTGGTCTCGTTCATCGGCATCGATATCAACGGCAGCGGGCATGTGGTCTGCCACAATTATCTCGCCTATTTCCATGATGCCATCGATATCACCGAGCAGGGCCCGACCGAGCGCGAGGATTGGAAAGTCTGCGCGGTCGATTTCTACAACAACGATATGTACATGATGTCGGATAACCTGATTGAGGCCGATTGCGGATCGCATAATATCCGCGTGTTCAACAACCGCGGATTCAACTGCGCGGCGGGTGCGCTTTCTGCCCAGCCGATCTACGGCGGCCCCTGCTATTTCATCAGGAACATCGTATATCACGCACCGAGCGGCGTGTTCAAGTACAATATCTATCCCATCGGTGTCCTGACCTACCACAACACGCTCTGTTCCGAGTGGCCCGGCTCACCGCCATTCCAGAACACGCACCTCAGGAACAACCTTTTCCTCGGCACAGACGCCAAGGATAAACCGATCCTCAATGTCAGCACCTACACCAGCAGCACCACGTTCGATTATGACGGCTACCGTTCGAACAGGAATTCGGCGGTCAATTTCAAGTGGCGGTCACCCGCGGGCGGCAAACGTTTCGACTATGAGCTGAAAGAACCGCTCGGCGGCTCGTTCGCCACGCTCGACGAGTTCCGCAAAGCCACGGGGCAGGAGAAACACGGAATCACTGTCGATTACGATATTTTCCAGAACGTGGGCCGTCCCGATCCTGTTGAGCGGAACACTATCTATGAGGCGGAGGATATGGATTTCCATCTCGTGCCCGGCAGTGCCGCTGTCGATGCTGGCTGTGTCCTGCCGAATATCAACGATGATTTCACGGGTAAAGCTCCCGATCTCGGCGCATACGAGATCGGCGCTCCGGAGGTGGTTTACGGCCCGAGAGAGCGGTGAAAGTACGGTTTAGCTAAAAGAATACCATGATGCATAGGTCGGGGCTGTTGATTGTTGCAGGAAATCGGAAAGGGGCTTTTCATTCGGTATACAGTCTGGTGCGTCGAATATTTCAGGGAACATGCCCGGACATCGCTACAAAATAAGCAAGGGAGCCCGAGGGCTCCCTTGTGCTGTCTTTTGGGATGTGGTAAACGTGTAGACAGCGGGTGAAGCTGGAAATTCATTTTACGTTAACGAGTCGGCTGCTGTCGGCCTATCCCTCGTATTTCTTCAGAAGGTAGCGGACCTTGCCCTCGGAAACTCCGAGAATGCGGGCCGCGGCGCTCTTGTTGCCCTTTGTTTTTTCGAGGGTGTCGTAGAGCTTTTTCTTTTCGAGCTCCTGGACAGAGCTTTTCAGAAGGTCCCCGTTATCGTCGGCTGCTGTTTCCTGTGCCCCCGCGAGCCGCGGCGGAAGGTCGGCGGCTGTTATCACGTTCCCGCGTGCGAGCACCACCGCCTGTTCGACGATATTCCCCAGCTCGCGGATGTTTCCGGGATACTGGTATTTCACGAGGTGGTCGAGAGCCTCCGGCGTGATCGATTCTATCGTTTTTTCGTGCGTTCCCGCGTATAGTGCGATGAAATGCTCCACGAGCGCCGGTATGTCGGCACGCCGTTTTCTCAGCGGCGGGATCTCGATACCTATGACATTAAGCCGGTAGAACAGGTCCTCGCGGAATGTTCCGGCGCTGACCTCGCTTTCAAGATCGCGATTCGTTGCCGCGATAATCCGCACATCGACTGTCAGCGTTTCCTCGCCGCCCACACGCTGGAAATTCCGTTCCTGCAGTACACGGAGCAGCTTGACCTGAAGGTGTGCCGGGATTTCCCCGATCTCGTCGAGGAAAAGCGTTCCCTTGTCCGCCTGCTCGAATTTTCCCTGGTGGCGACGGTCCGCGCCGGTGAACGCGCCCTTTTCATGGCCGAAAAGCTCGTTTTCTATCAGGCTCTCGGGAATGGCCGCGCAGTTGACAGCGATAAAAGGGCCGTCGTTGCGGACACTCAGTTCATGAACCGCCCGCGCCACAAGCTCCTTTCCTGTGCCGCTTTCACCGTTGACCAGCACAGTGGCGTTCGTCTCGGCCGCCCTGACCGCGATACTCATGACCTCCTCCATCGCCTCCGAGCCATAGACGATATTCGGAATTTCGGGCATGACTTTCGCCGCATCCTTGAGCTGCCTGTTTTCCTGCACAAGCTGGCGCTTTTCGATGATTTTTTCCAGGACAAGCGACAGTTCCTCGAGGTTCACCGGCTTGGTGATATAATCCTCGACACCGTCCTTCATGGCGCTGACCGCGTTCTCGATGCTGCCAAATGCCGTAATTATGACGACTGAAATGTTCGGATGGTTTACTTTGACATGTGCTGCAAGCTCGAGGCCGCTCATCCCGGGCATTTTCTGATCGCTGATGATGATATCGACATGGTTGGCGCCGATCATCTCCACCGCCTCGACTGCCGAGGCCGCGGTTGTGATATCGTAGCCTTTTTTTTCGAGGTAGAATGCCAGTGTCTGACGCTGCAGCTCTTCGTCGTCAACTATCAGAATTCGTGCTGTCATCGTGTTCCCCGTGAAGTGGGACAGTAACCTTGAATTCCGCGCCTGTGCCAGTGTTTGATACTGTGACCGTGCCGCCGTGCATGGTGACAATGCGGTGGACCTCGGAGAGCCCCAGTCCCGACCCTTTTTCCTTGGTCGTGAAATAGGGATCGAAAATATTCGGCATGACTGTCTCGTCAATGCCGCCGCCTGTGTCGGTTACAGTCAGAGTAATGTACGAATTGTCAGCCGTCGAGTCCACGAAAATTTCACCATTTTTTCCGGTTGCCTCGATTGCGTTGAGAACAAGGTTTAAGATGACCTGTTTCATCTGATCGATATCGCAGTCACAGACAATGCCCGGACTGATCGAGGATCTGAGCCGGATAGAGCCGCTGCCGGCTTTTTCACTGACAATGCCGAATACCTCGTTGATGACTTTTTCGAGTGCAACTGGCTGTTTTTCCAGTTTTTTCGGGCGGGCGTAGGTGAGAAAATTCTCCACGATCAGGCTGATGCGCTTGATCTCTGAGCTGATCGAGGCGATGAAGCCCCGGTAACGTTCGCTGTTGTCTTTCACCTCGAACTCGCTGCCGAGGAGCTGCACCAGCATGCTGATGGAGTTCAGGGGATTCCGTATTTCGTGTGCTACACCGGCGGCAAGCCGTCCCATCGAGTGGAGGCGTTCGTTCCGCCGGGTCTCTTCTTCCATGCGCCGGACATCCATGAGGATGCTGTCATGCTCGCGGTTGAGAAGCGTGTAATTCTGCCTGAGCATGGTATACATGAAAAGGAATGCCGCGGAGGCCGCCGCGATCAGGAACAGAACGCTGAAATGACGGGCCGCGCGTTTGCCGATGGTCGTGAACGTTTCCGTTTCGAGGCCGATCCTGACAAGCCCGAGCATGTAATCATCGACCACCAGCGGACTCACAATCTCGAAAAATGGTGCGCCGTCACCCTTGACAAATCGTGATTTCATGCCGTTTACCGGGACAGCCGCGAGAAAAGGATCCTCACGTAAGCTGCTCAGTGCCGTGATCCCTTCCGAGGCTGCGATAATGCCGATCGTATCCTGGAGTGCGATGTAGCGGATATGCTCCTCGTTGCCGATCTCACGGAACATACTGCCAAGCCCCACTGCTTTCCTGAACGCGAGCATCTGTTCCGATCCGGTGTTGACCACGATAGCGCCGACTTTGAGACCGCCGACCACGACACCGAAATGAGTATCACCCCCGCTGCTGTTGTTCATGAAGCCGATGACACGGTAGTCCGCCCTGCCCTCGAGGACATCCGCGACTTCGGGGCGGTGTTGGCGGCGCTTGTTGATCCCCGGTTCCTCTTCCGACTGGCTGCGGACGATGAAAGCGCCGTTTTTGTCGAGGATAGCGATATTGTGAAGGCCGTTGGTGTCTGCAATTTCGCGTAGTTCAGCCTCGCCCGGAATGCTGGTGCGGGTCATACGTTCGACCATGAATGCGTTGTCGAGAAGGCGTTCCGCGGTAATATCCTCGACCTCGTCGAGGGCGTGTATGCTGGAGGTTGCCGCAATGGAGGTTATTGTGACAAGACGTTCCGCCTCGCTTGCCAGAAGGTGTTCGAGATCGTGTTTATTCCTGACATAGCCTGCGCTGATAACCGATCCCACGGAAACGATTACCAGAAGCCAGACTGTAATGACATATTTGAAATCGATGCGGGCTATGCTCATCCCTCAGACCTTTCAGGAGAACGAGAAGCGGATCGACAGTCCTGACGCCGTATAGGAAAGATACGACTCTGTGGCCTTAACATCAACATAATACAGTTCGCATGAGGGATGAAGATATGCCGGGAGGAATTTGAAATTCCAGGAGAGTATCAGCGAGGCGCCCCATTCTGTTTCGTCCCAGCCACTTTCGGGCAGATAGCTGTAGCTTTCCATCGCCCCCTCGCCGTAATCGCGTTTGGCGACATTGCCTTTCAGTGTGACAGTCCCTTTTCCGGGAAAAAGCCGCCTTAACTGGAGTTCCGCGCCGTTGCTGGCATATTTGTAGCGATCGTCGAGGAAAACACGGTTGAACATATAGGTGTCGTCGCTCACGCCGCCGCTGTTATCGATGCTCGATGCGTGAAATTCAAGCCCGACACCGTTGAAATCACCGGTAGACTGGGCGATCCTGCCGCTTACGCCGAGGCGAAGTGTGGAGGGTGTTTTTTCCAGTTCCGTATAGCTGCGGTAACCGGCATCGAACTGCACTCTGAGCGTTGTCCGTGTCTTGAAAAACTTGTCGAGCCTGAGCGAGGTTTCGGCATCGCGGTAATTTTCGCTGTCAAAACTGCGGTACTGACGGAGGCCGACGCCGCCTTCCCACTTGAGGAGCAGTGTCTGGGTGAGATAGCTCTTGATATGGGTCATGGCCCTTCCACCGTTATAGCCCTCGATGATGGTGACATTGCCGTAACGGGAGAGATTTGCCGCCATCGAGACACTCCACTCGGTCTTTTTGCCGAGGTAAAGGTCATACCAGGCACTCAGGTCGTGACGATGGTACTGGAGTCCGTCATAGTTTTCCAGAAGGCCCCCGGCAAAATTGTAGGATGCCATGAGACGGTCTGTCGGGTAGATGCGGTAGGTGCCATATGCTATCGTATAGGCGCCGCTTTCACCGCCGGGAACCATGAGCATGTTCGAGGAGCGGTCCACAACGATACCTCCGCTGTACTCAGCCTCAGCAGTTCCCATAGAGAGGAGGAAAAAAAGGATAGCCAGACAGGCTCTCATCAGTTGCCTCCCCTGTTGCGTCCGAAACGATGGCCGTTACCGTTGCCGCCGCCACCGCCTCCATTGCCGTTGCCAGCGCCCTTGTCGTTCGTGATACTTTCGGTGCCGTCGCTGTCATCCGACAGGCCCCATCCGCGACGTCGGCGCTGACGTGAGAACGAGCGCCCGTCATTGATGCCGTCGCCGTCCTCATCGACAAAATAGTCCTGTTTTCCCTGCTGCATTCTCTGGCCCATGCCGCCGCCCTGCTGAACGATATCATTGATGCCGTCGCCATCCTCGTCGAGGAAGGGCATGTTCCCGATGCTGGAAGCGACACTTTCACCACTGATGTCGTTAAAACCGTCACCATCGGCATCGATGCAGAGGTAACGGTAACGTCCGCGTCCACGGCCTGCTGTGCCCCTGAGATCATTGACACCGTCACCGTTGGCATCGATGAATATGTCATTGACACCGTCGCTGTTGTCATCCTGGAACGGGAATCCGTGGGCGTAATCCTGGCCGTTAACATCGTTGACACCGTCGCCGTTGGCATCGCGGAACAGATCGTTAATACCATCCTGGTCAGTGTCCGCGAATCCGATGTGTTTCACGGTACTTTCCGTTTCCTGTGCGATTGCCGCAGTCGAGAGCAGCGCGCTTACTATGATGATCGTTGTCGTTTTCATTGGTCTCTCTCCAAATAGGAGCCGGGGAGATCCATGATCCCCCCGGTCTTCAGCCAGATAGGTGAAGCTGTTACCTGTTGCTGTGGCCCCTGCCACGGCCTCTGCCGCCACCGCGACCGGCGCTTGTGCCGGTGAAGTTGTCGCAGACACCGTCGCCATCAGCGTCGACAAAAGCCGCGCCGCCACGTCCACGGCCATTGCCGCGACCCAGACCGAGACCCTTGCCACCAGCCGTGAAGTTGTCGCAGACACCGTCGCCATCAGCGTCGACAAAAGCTGCGCCACCCTGGCCCTGACCATTACCCTGGCCATTGCCGCGACCGTTGCCGCGTCCCCTGCGGAGGCCCAGTCCCTGGCCGCCAGCCTGGTAGTTGTCACAGATGCCGTCACCGTTCTCATCGATGAAAGCAGGGACAGTTGTGGTGTCATCGCTTGTTGCCGTGTCCGTTGTGTCCTGTGCAAGCGCGGTGAACGAGAAAGAAGCCAGAGCGATCAGGACTGCTGCGAAAAGGATTGAGTAGCGTTTCATAATGCACCTCCAAATGAGTTTGTTTGTTTTTTTTCGGGATAGCCCCGTTTCCGCCCTTTAGAAGATGCAAATGCTGTGCCAAAAATGATTCGTCCCTTTTTGACCTTTTCAAGTGACTGTAATAAATGAGCCTTACATAACGAGCACGGTTTTTGTCAACAACAAATCCCTTTACAGCCATTTTCGCAAATTGTTACGAACAGCTGAATTTGTAATCGTGTAATATATTGTTAATAGTGGCATTACGACCTTTTACGAGTGTGACTTCGTAATTCGTAAAAACTTACGAATTTACGAGGACACCTCAATAACCCCGCTGTTCGTAGAGCCAGTTCATGCGGTGCATGTGTTCTGTGCCGCCTTTGATCGCCGCCGAGAAATAGACACCGGGGGTGTTGCCGTGTGCGCTTGATGATCTCGTCCGCGATTTCCATGCAGATCGCCCACCATATCTGATTGACCAGTGCGCCGGAGGTCGGGCAGATCTTCCGCTCGAAACCGGGAACCGCGAAAAGGCCGTAGGTGTCGCACATGCGGCCAACATGGATATCGGTTTTCTCGCGGCAGGGAGCGTCCGTCCGGCTCCTTGATGTTACGGGTCATCGGGCCTATCGAGGCCACTTTCATCTTACCTTTACGGAACTGCTTGAGCGATTCGAGGTCCACTGGATCGTCGGGACGGTAGGCGCCCATGATGACGAGATCGTTGGGCGAACCCTCGACCACCTTGCCGGGATAATCGACCACGGCACCGTCCTTGACATAAACGCCCCTTGTAAGTGCGAGGCCGCCGCGACGTGTCTGCGCCTCGACACAGAGCGCCATCTGGTGACGACTGTAACCGTAGACTTTGCCGCCTGAGAGCACAGAATCGGCAGCCATTTTAGCGATTGCCTGGATATTGCCCAACTCGGCGAGGATCATTTCCATCTGCTTTATAACCGTATCGAAATAATCATCCATGAGCGGAGCATTGAGATTGACCCATGGAACCGCTGTGCCTGATAGTGACGGTTCATCACCCCTGACCGGCACCGAATGTCCGTCGCGTGCGAGAATACGGCAGGCATCCGCCATCATCATCCAGAATGTCACCATGCCGATAATGCCGGACACGGGATCGGTGGGGGCAGGCATTCCGGGCAACTTCATGATAGCGCCGACAGTGGACACATAGGTTTCGATCCAGATATCGGAATAGGGTCGCAAGCGGACTTTCGCCGAGTCGCGGACAATCAGTTCCGACAGCTGGGCGTCCATACCCCATGGTGCGGGTCCGCCGATAACGAGGATGTCCTTTTTCGCGAGGTCCTCGTGCGGGCCGCCCCAGATATTGGCGAGGAAAAGATCGCCGTCCTTTGATTTGCCGCTGTCATAGCCCGGTGTGAAAATCTCGGGAAGGGCATTGCGGCCGGGAACGAGGTCCATGATTGTGGAATGTCCCATGTCCCATGAGTACCAGCAGGTGCCTTTTTTCTCCACGGTGCGGGCGATCGCGTAGGCGGCCTCGAGAAGGTTCTCCGACTGGGTCGCCCGGATTTTCTTCAGCATGTCCGTGACTTTATGGAGGTATTGTGCCGAGAGCGCTTCGCTGCTGTTATCCGGGCCGCAGACGCAGGGCTGTTGGCCGCATTTCGGGCAGGCATCCATCGTTTTCGCGGCTTTGGCGAACGATCGCTCGCCAAAACCTGCTGCCGCCAAAGCGGAAACCGGCAGCATCCGAATCATATCACGTCGTTTCATGGTTGACTCCGCTGTTATGTATTCTCCGGTGAAAGGCTGTCATTTTATAAACCGATATTCCGGCAGACAGCCTTTAAAGTCATTGGGCCGCTCTCAATATCCCCGCTGATCGTAAAGCATGTTGACACGGTTCAGGTGGTCAATGCCGCTCTCGACAGCGCCGGTGAGATATACGCCTGGAGTGTTGCCGGTGCGGCGCATGATTTCCTCGGCCATATCGAAACACAGCGCCCAGAACGACTGGTTGAGCACCGCGCCGGAGGTCGGGCAGATCTTCCGCTCGAAACCGGGGAGCGCGAAAACGCCGTAGCTGTCACAGCCCCTTCCAATATGAACATCGCTTTCCGAGGCGGCAGTCGGGCCATCCGGGACCTTGATGTCGCGAGTCATCGGGCCGATCGTGATGACTTTCATCTTCCGTTTCCTGAACTCGGCGAGTTGGGCGAGATCGACCGGGCAGTTGGGTTTGTCGAGGCCCATGATGACCGTGTCGCCTTTCTTGCCGGTGAACGGTTCGCCCATATTGGTAAGCTGGCCGTCCTGAAGGAAAAGGCCCTTGGTGATCGTAAGGCCGCCGCGACGTGTCTGGGATTCATAGGCGAGGGAGTTCCTGTCGCGGCTGTAACCGTAGACCTTGCCTCCCTCGAGCACTGTGTCGACCGCCAGCGAGGCCGCCTGTTTCATGTAGCCCGCCTCGGCAGCGATCATTTCGAGCTGTTTCATGAGGATCGTGAAATAGTCGTCCATAAGGGGCGCGTCGAGATTGATGCCGCTTAAGTCGCCGCTCAGTTTGGGCTCGTCACCGTCAACCGGCCTCGACATGCCCTCACGTGCCAGAAGGCGGCAGACATCGGCGGCGATCATCCAGAATGTCGCCATGCCGACAACGCCGGAAACCGGGCCCATGGGAGCACCCGCGCCGGGAAGCTGCATGATTGCACCGCGCTGGGTCGCGCCGGTCTCGATCCATATTTCGGCGGAGGGTTTGATCTTGTACTGCGCTGTCTCGAAAACGATCTTTTCATCTCCGGCGGCATCGGCGCTCCAAGGCGAGGGGGCGCCGATGATTGTGACTCCCTGCTCTTTCGCCTGCGCCGGTGTGACCACCTCGGGCTTTTCCTCACCCTCGGCGAAACCCATGCCGCCTATATAGGCGTGCACACCGCTCCAGATGCTTGCGAGCATGACATCACCCTCGCGCACGTCTTTCCTGTCATAGCCGACCTTGATTATATCGGGAACACCGTTGCGTCCGGCAAAGAGGTCGGCGGTGACACTGTGGCCCATGTCCCAGGAATACCAGCAGCTGCGGCCCTTTATCAGTGCGTGGGCGATAAGATGGGCGGCCTCGAGGAGGTTCTCCGCCTGTTCCGAACGGATTTTGGTAAGGAGCGCCCGGACCTTGCCGAGATACTGTATCGAAAGGGGCGTGTCGGCGAACGAGGTTGATCCGCCCGCTGCGGCGATCAAAGTGCCTGCGGGAATGATTTTCAGGATGTCACGGCGTTTCATTGTTTTTTCTCCGGTAAAAGGATGTATTGTTGAAGATTCAGATAACTATTCGCGATAATATAACGATATTGTATGAAAAATGTGGCGAGGGCTGCAGCGACTGCCCCGTGTTTTCCGGTCATGTGAAGTCGGCGGTTTCCGTGCTGCTTACATGATAGTTTTTTTGTTGTCCTTTATGGCCTCGACAATCTTAGCCAGCCTTCTCAACCTCGTCTCTTC
>CAXXSC010000005.1:172500-413119 GCA_963668435.2 Candidatus Latescibacterota bacterium | reverse complement strand
CGAAGCCCTCTTTCGGCTGTGATGAGCCGAGACGGCGATTTTGCTGTCCGGTGTTTCCACGTCTTTGTTGTATTCTTTCCAAATTCCGAATCGCTTTATGCGGGATATCATGAAAGCGTCATTTTTGCAGGTATCCTTCGCTGAATTGGAATGTTACTGCCCGCCACTGGATATCCGGTGTTTTCCGTTTCGGAATGCGCTGGTAGCTGTATTTCGGCACGCCGAACATCAGTATGCCCAATGGCACGTGGCCCTCGGGCATTTCGAGCGTCTCCAACATGGCGGGCCAGTGCATGGATGCGATATGGACGAAGCCGGCCCAGCAGGCGCCCGAGTCCTGCGGCGGCAGCGGCGAGCTCCAGCCATGTCAAGGCTATAGTCGCCGAAGCGCTGGCTATCGGGTTTTCTTTCGGTGCGTGGGCGATGATAAGGTGCGGCGCGTTACGGCATATCGGGTCAACACCGGAATTCCAGGCCCTGACAATGAGCGGTGCGCCGAAAACCCGTGAGAGGGGATCTTTCACCTCGATACAGTGTTTCATCCATTCGATGGTTTCGGCGGCGGCTTTGCGGACATTGACATTACCGTTGATGACAGTCCAGCTCAGCGGCTGGGCGTTGTGGCCGCTGGGGGCATATGAGGCAGTCCGGATCAGGGACTCGATGCATATCATTGTCGACAATATCGTCCTTGTAACGGCGTATGGATCGGCGGGTGTGCATGAGATGCGTGATCTCTTCCGCCTCGAGGGAGGAGATTGCTGTCGATAACATCACACTCTCTCAAACGGGCATGCTTGCCAGCGAAAAAGAGGCCGGAGGGGCAGACTGCCACACAGTGACCCGCAGTTGATACAGAGTTTTTCCGCGTTTGCAGTGGGGGAGGACGGCAACGAGGCGCCGTCTTTAATTTCTATGATGCCCGCCGACCGGGCAGGCATCGATACAGATACCGCAGGTGGTGCAGGTGGCGGCATCGATACTGAAATGGCTCATGGTTACCTCGCGCTTTTCGAGTGACGGGGTGATTCCTCTGTCAGCTAACTATGCCAAGGTAATAAAATACAATTGCCAGGTGAAAAGCAACAGTACTCCAGTATGTCAGCTGAAATCTTTTTTTCATCGTCTTGTGACGGTTGATCAGCTGTCCGATGAGGCGCGAGGGGTGTTCCACCGGCAAAGCGAGCGCATGGAGGATGAATTCCGGTACGCGCAGCTTGTCCTGCTCGAAATATTTTTATCGTAAGTATAATAGATAATGGTCATGAAATTGACCGAAACGAGCCAGGAAAGCACCAGGTTCAGCCCGTGATGGTGTAAAAATACCGCTATCAGCGCGACCGCGATGGCCGCGATAATGCCAAAAACGACAAAGGGTGGCAGCTGTCTCCCCGCGGGTGAGATATTTTTCGCGACATAGCCTTTCTCTGTCCGTAGTCAGATCTCGAAATCGACTTCTGACGGATTGCCGGATTTTCTGGTTTTTGACAGAGCTGATATGAAAAAATATGTCCTTTGCAACCGATGCCTCTCGGATAAAGCCGAATCCCTTATCCTTGAAATATTTAATTACTGTGCCTTTCATATGAAAGTTACCTCATGTTCCGGATTATTGCCGCATTCAATTCCCATTCAAGTTTTTCCATAATTCATACATCATCTCATTGAAAGCATGTAAGGACCTTTCGAAGGCCGGACCGGATAATCTCGAGCACATGACCTTAGCGTTCCTCCTTTCCTTGGGCGTGGAAATGCATTAAGCACGCGGCATTCCCCCGTCAGTGTTTCTCACTAGTCTCAGTGCTCGCACTCGACTGTCTCGGCGGGCGGATAGAGCTCCTCGATTTTCGCATTGACGTCATCGGGTATTTCGATATCCGCGGCGGCGACATTGTCCTCGACCTGCGAGACCTTTGTCGCGGCGCTGATGACACTGGTTACCGCGGGATTTCTGAGGCACCAGCAATCGCGAGCTGTGCCGCTGTCACACCCATGTCACCGGCGATCTTTACAAATTCCTGGGCTTTCTTTTTGTTCTCATCGTTCAGTAGAGACGTTTGATAAACCGAATCGGTGTCGCTGTCGGCAGCGCGGGTGCCGTCGGGAGCCTCCTCGCCGGGTTTGTATTTGCCGGTGAGCATGCCGTGGCAAGACCTGAGAAGACCACATTACCGACACCCTCAGCCTCGGTGCAGGGGAAAAGGTTGCGCTCGGGATAACGGTAATGCAGGTTGTAGCGTGGTTCGCTGACACCGATGGGACGGGCTCCGAGCTCTTTTCGCGATCTTGTTGGCGCGGACTATCCAGTGTGGGCCGGCCACTCGCTGACACCCCAGTAGAGTATCTTGCCCTGACGTGCGAGATCTTCCATCGCACGGACTGTCTCCTCCAGTGAGCTGTGTCCTCGTGTGTCACGGACGGGTGTGGCACTATGTAGAGAGTCGATATAATCCATGTTGAGCCGTTTGAGACTGGCATGGCAGGCCTCGTAGATGTGTTTTGCGGAGAGCCCGCCGCCGTTGACATGGCCGGTGATGTTCAGCCAGCATTTCGTGAGCACGAAAAGCGATTCACGCGGGAACTCGGCCAGGTGCTTGCCGAGGACTTTCTCCGCCTCGCCCTTGTTGTAGGCATCCGCCGTATCGAAGAAATTGACACCTGCCGTCGTAAGCAGTGCGAATGGTATCGCGCGAGGTCTTGTCGTCGAGCTTGTAGCCGATAGTGAGATAACTTCCCAGGCCGACTGCCGAGAGCTTGACGCCCCATTTGCCCATTTTACGGTACTGCATGATTCCCTCCTGACAAAAACAGTGAACTGCATCGAAACATTTACTTTAAGATAGGAAATTGAAGCGCATATTCAAGCTAATAATGAGAAAAACTTCAGAATCCCAAAGAAAGATTGTATTTTCGGACATTTACCGGGTAAAACTTTTTGCTGTCTGCGCAGATTTTACGGATGAAACGTCAGAAATGGAGGAGAAACAAAAAGACTCACCGCAAAGGAGCGTATAAAGATAGATTAAGGTTTAAAGATCAAGGATTAAAGGAAAAAACGGAAAAGACAGAACTAATCAACGCAAAGGCGCAAAGACACGAGAAAAGATGTGTCAAGGTTGCAAGATGTCTGAACCGCTGATGGCGATGATTAAATGATGAACTATGATGGAAAAGAAGCTCCCTCTCGGCGCTAGCTTGTCTGCAAATCGCATGCTAGGCAGAATGCTTGTTAAACACCCTCGCCACTTCGCAGCCGCTTTCCAACAAAAAAGCTTGACAAACCGCCATCCAACGCCGCTACTTTATTACAGTAAATTACTTTTGACGGGGAGGTTTTTATGCGGCGGTCTGGATTGTTTGTTGTGCTGATTTCGATGTTTGCGGTGACTTTGTTCGTTGGGGCTGGGGCGTGCCGGGCGGAGTGGGAGGTGCAGGAGAGCGGGACAGATGACATCTTGAATGACGTCTGTTTTTGTCGATGAAAACCATGGCTGGATTGTGGGATATCATTCGACCATTCTCGCCACACAGCGATGGCGGTACTACCTGGGTACGGCAGGAATGTCCGTTTTCGGATTATACACTGACACAGGTACAGTTTTTGACTCCCCAGATCGGGTATATGAATTTGGTCATGACTGGTATTCTGATAATCCGGAATATATAGCCAATATTTTTAAAACGGAAAATGGTGGTGAAACATGGGAAGTCGTTGAAACAATGAATGACTATTCCAGATTCAGTGCTATATCATTTATTGATGGAACCCATGGATGGGGTATTGCAAAAAATCGTGTATGTCGAAGGATCAGAAGAGGTTTACTATGGAGTTTTCAGAACAATAGATGGTGGAAAAACATGGAATATACAATATAATATTTCTGCACAAGGATCACCCAAACAATTTTGGTATTGTAATTTCGGTTTCATTTATCGATGACCAACACGGGTGGGTTCTATATGGTCCCGGGCGGTGAACTTCAGGAACCTCGCTATATTTTGTATTCCGAGGATGGAGGTGTAAACATGGGATGACTTGGGGGTTGTACCCACCAGCGCAGATTCTCGATAAAATATACCCTGTTTCATATCAGGATGTTTGGGCAGTCCGGTCGTGGCTTGAATTTTAGCCCGGATAACGGGAAAACCTGGCTTTTAGATGACTGGGCCTATGTCGATCCAAGCAAAAATGGCACGGTTGAGGATGTGTATCCCCTACAGGGAAGAGGAGGCCTTTATTGTAACACACACAAAACTGTATTACACCACCGATGGCGGTGTAAGTTCGGAACTCTGCCAGGATTTCGAGTATCTCGGCAAATGGTGCGAGGCCATGGGTGGCTACGATCATACTGTCTGGATTTGCGGAATGGGCGGCCTGATAGCCAAATACACGCTGGAAGGTGTGGGTGTCGAGCAGGCCTCTGCTGAAATGCCTGCCGGAATTGAGATTTCCAACTCCCAAAACCCCTTCAACCCTAGCCACCACCATATCGTTCACCCCTTCCCACCGACTCATACACCACACTGACTGTCCACGACATCACAGGTCGGAAAATCAGCACGATATCCGATAATTTCATGAGCGCCGGGAAGCACAGCGTGATTTTCGACGGCTCCAATCTGGCATCGGGCGTGTATTTTTTACCGGCTGCAGGCAGGTGAGTTGGCGAAAACGGGCAAGATGCTGTTGGTTAAGTAGTCAGAATACAGGGGAAAAGGCAGAAGAGAAAAGAGAAAAGACAGAAGATACATGACCGGAAAGAAGTAGTGGATAATCCCTCGCAGCTGTTGGCGGGGGATTTCTGTTGCACCGGGCTCTCCAGTCGGCTATTATTTCATAAACACAGCCCCGTAAACCACCGACAGGGAGAGATATCGTGGTACTATCCCGTATGATCAGAACATCAGTCATGTGCATCGTTTTCACCGCAGTTCTCGCAGGCGCGCTCATGGCCTCACCGCCCGCCGAGTGGCCGAAACGCTCCGAAACATGGGTGCCGGTCCGTCCGATTACCAGAGAGCCCTGCCTACCACTGGTTCGGTTACTACGACAAGCTTCAGATCGATCCCACGGGCCGTTATGTGCTGGGTATGGAGATTGATTTCGAGGACCGTTCGCCCGCCCCCGGATGATGTCATTACTGTCGGCATGGTCGACCTCGAGGACAACGACCGCTGGATAGCTCTCGGCGAGTCACGCGCCTGGAACTGGCAGCAGGGCTGTATGCTCCAGTGGATTCCGGGATCGAAAACCGATGTTATCTGGAACGACCGCGAGGGTGACAGGTTTGTCGCCCGTATCATGAACGTGAAAACCCGCGAAATGCGCACGATCCCGCACGCCATCTACACTGTTTCGCCGGACGGCAGAACGGGTATGAGCGCCGATTTTCGCCGTATTCAGGACATGCGGCCGGGCTATGGCTATGCCGGCCTGCCCGATCCCAACGCCGACAAACTTGCGCCGGATGATTCCGGTATCTGGAAAGTCAACCTCAGGACAGGTGATGCCAAACTGGTGATCTCAGTCGCCGACATGCTGAAAATCCCATTCTGGAAAGGCGATATAACGAAGAACAAGCACTATTTCAATCATCTGTTGTTCAGCCCGGACG
This sequence comes from Candidatus Latescibacterota bacterium, assembly GCA_963668435.2. GTDB lineage: Bacteria > Latescibacterota > Latescibacteria > Latescibacterales > Latescibacteraceae. The sequence goes on along the minus strand of CAXXSC010000005.1, from coordinate 407,501 downwards.
GCAGCCGTTTCATCTTTCTCAACCGCTGGCGTATCAACGAGTTCCGCGAAACGAACCCGACAACACCGTTCGATACGAGGATGCTGACCGCCCACGCCGGACGGCAAGGATATCCGCGTGGTGGACGATTCCGGCTACACCTCCCATATTTCATCTGGCGCGCGACGAAAGTCACATTCTCGCCTGGACCCGTCAGGAAAGCCACGGCGACCGTTTCTATCTCTTTGCGGACGACGGCTCCCTATGCAAGGGGACCGCGATCGGCCCCGATGTCATGGCGCGCAACGGCCATTGCACCTATCTTCCCGGCTGCGAGTGGATCCTGAACGATTCCTATCCCGATGACAACCGCCTGCAAAGCGTTTACCTCTATCATGTCGCCACGGGGGACACGGGTGCCGCTGGGGAATTTCTTCATGCACACGAAATACCGTTTCGACTGGGAGGGCCGTGTGGACACCCATCCGAGGTTCAGGCCCGGACGGCCGTTTTGTGGTCATCGACTCGCCGCACGAGGGGAATGGGCGGCAGAATGTACCTGCTCGATATAAGCTCGATCATCGACGGGAAACCGCTGAAATAATTTTGCCTGCGAACGAAAGGTTGTAACCATGCGTTTTGTGTCAGCCCTGTTACTTTCCTGCCTGTGTTCTTTCCAGGCGCGGCCGCCGTACAGGATTCGCCCGTATCACCGCGCCGCTTCGTGTGGCAAGCCATGTCCCGGTGCGTCCGATCACCCGCGGGCCCGGTTACCACTGGTTTGCTTATTATGACAAGCTTCAGTTCAGCAAGGACGGGCGCTATGCCCTCTGCATGGAGACCTCGTTCGAGAATCGCTCGCCGGAGGGGCTGCTGACACCATCAGGATCGGCATGGTCGATCTCGCCGACAAACGACCGCTGGATCGATCTCGGCGAAACAAGGGCATGGAACTGGCAGCAGGGCTGTATGCTTCAGTGGCTGCCCGGCTCGAAAACCGATATCATCTGGAACGACCGCGAGGACGGCCGTTTCGTCTCCCGCATACTGAACGTGGAAACCCGTAAAGTCCGTACGGTTCCCCGTGCGGTCTATACGGTTGCGCCTGACGGCCGGACCGCCATGAGCGCTGATTTCCGCCGTATTCAGGACATGCGTCCGGGCTATGGTTATGCCGGTATTCCCGATCCGAACACCGATGTACTCGCGCCGGAGGATGCCGGTATCTGGCGTGTCGATCTCGAAAGCGGGAAGTCGGAGCTGGTCATCAGCATTGCCGACGTGGCGAAAATCCCTTTCCCCGGCGGCGATATTTCAGCCGGGAAGCATTATTTCAACCATCTGCTGTTCAATCCCGACGGCAGCAGGTTCATTTTCCTTCACCGCTGGCGTATGCCGGCGTGCGAAATCATGGAATACCCGTATGCTGACCGCGGCAGCCGACGGCAGCGACATCCGTGTTGTCGACGATAACGGGATGACCTCACATTTCATCTGGCGCGATCCGGGAACGATACTCGCGTGGTCAAGGCATGAGCCCCACGGCGCACGTTTCTTCCTGTTCAGCGATGACGGCTCCGGGGAAAATCGGGGTTAATCGGCAAGGAACAGATGACCCGTGACGGCCACTTGCACCTACCTTTCCCGCGCAAATGAAGTGGATTCTCAACGACAGCTATCCCGACAAGGAGCGGATGATCGGCTTGTATGTCTATAATGTCGAAACGGGGGCCAGAATCGATCTCGGGCATTTCTATCTGCCGCCTGAGTACAAGGGCGAGTGGCGGGTGGATACGCATCCACGGTTCAGCCGCGACGGGCGCTATATCTGTTTCGATTCCCGCCTGGGAGGGCTATGGCCGTCAGCTGTATCTTATGGACATCGGGGAGGTCGTAGGTAAGTAATTGAAAGGGCAGCTCCCAAAACTGTTTGGCCAAAAGACAGGTGAAGCAAACAACATTTTTTAGCTCCTTTTTCCCTTGCCTGAAGGAAGTAGGTCAAAAGGGCAGCCTCAGCTTGACGCATTTTAGACTGCTCATCCTGTGCAGCCTGACCGGCCAGGGATGCTTGCACGACCTTTGACCAGTGATTTATGTGAAAAATCTTTTACCGTTACCACGACGCAGTGTTCGGCAGATCAGGAAACATATTCAAAGCGTTTTATTTTATTTGTCGGCGTTTTCACAAACGGGGAAGATTGTTCAATGACTGTGCTGATTTGGGAAAATGCAGGGAGATTTTTATTCACTTCCCGCCGCACCGTTTCCAGGATATTGGTGATATCAGTGGCGATGGCGCTTTCGTCCCTTGTGCCGTCAAGGTTTTCGATGGAGAGGTAATCCGGGTATATCCGTGCCACAAGACGGTTGTTTTTCTGGTAGACCAGCGCTTCCTCGACAAACATGGACTCGAGAAGTTTAGCCTCGATCACCTCGGGATAAATGTTTTCCCCGGAGGGCCCGACAATGACATTTTTCGAACGTCCGGTGATAAACAGGTAACCGTCATCGTCAAGGTAGCCCTTGTCGCCGGTGATAAACCAGCCGTCAGCCGTGAATGCCTTCCGTGTTTCCTCTTCGTTTTTGTAATAACCTTTCATCACATTGGGGCCTTTGAGACATATCTCACCAACACCACTGACCGGATCGGCATCCATGATTTTAATCATGACATCCGTGATTGCATGGCCCGGCGACCCGGCTTTCTGTTTCTCCATCGAAGAGAACGTTACCAGCGGGGAGCACTCGCTCAAACCGTAGCCGCAGCAATATGGAATGCCGCCGTCCCGCATGAATGTCTCCACTTCAGAGGAGAACTTCGCCCCGCCGATAATGACACATTCAAGACGCCCGCCAAGAAGTTTCCGTATTTTTTTTCCCGATGGTTTTGTAGAGCAGGCGTTTGGTGAACGATCGCTTCATCATCTGCCGCATGATCATGTTTCCGGCAATGGTTGGTACAACCTGCTTGTGATAGATTTTCTCAAATACCAGCGGCACCGCCCCCATGATGGTGGGTTTGACTTGCTGCATGGCGCTCAGCAGGATTTTCGGAGATGGCGGTTTGTTGAGATAATGAATGGACGCCCCGCAATAAATAATGGAGAGAAACGCCGATGTCGAGCCGAACGCATGGGCCATCGGGAGGATGGAGAGGACCACGCTTTTCCGGTGGATCACTTTCAGCAGGTCAGGACCCTCGAAGAGGTTGCTGACAAGGTTCCCGTGGGTGAGCATCACACCTTTTGAATGCCCGGTGGTGCCCGATGTATAAAGTATTTCCGCCAGATCATCCTCTTCAATACCGGTATTCTCTCCGGCGGAAGAGGATTTGTCGAACGTCTTCATGACCTTGTCTTGAAACTCCTGGAGCTGACCAAAAATCGAGGCCTTGTTTTGCGCACCTTTCGGCAGAAGGGAAAAATCATCAAGGCAGATTACGGTCCTCATGCTCTCCAGCGCAGGAATCTTCATATGTTCGTAGATGTCCTGTGCAATAAATATGGCGTTTGATTCGGAGTGCCTGATTATATGATTTATATCAGCCTCCGGGAAACCCTCAAGGACAGGGACCGCGACAGCCCCCATCGTGGTGGCCGCCAGAAATGCTATGCCCCACTGGGGAGAGGACTGCCCGAGTATGACAATCCTGTCTTTTTTCTTGATACCCAGTTTTTTCAACAGGGCTTTTAATGTGTCGACACGCCGGCCCAGTTCCGTGTAGGTGAAAGGTTTTTCTCCGGCAAGTGCGAGGGCTGGACGGTCGGCATATGTCTTGACCACTTTTGAGAGAAAGCGGTCGAGCGTATATTTTTCAAGTCCGAATTTCATTTCATAATTCCATGTGTCAGTCAGCATGAACGAATGTGGAAGATATACTTAATGTTATCAGGGCCGCATTAATATGCAAACATTTTCTGCGTTTATTTGAATACAGTTAGCTGCATATGTTTTTGATCTCTTAGGGACTAATTTCCCGAAGCTTGCTTCGAAAGAAAGACCCCCCTCCAGCTTTCATCTGGTTTCCCCCCTGAATGAGGGGGGACGCCTGCGGTGCGTATAGGCTGCCGAATAATTTTTCGTCGCGCAAGCGACTGCCCCCCCCCCTACAAAGGGGGGCTGCCCGAAGGGCTGAGGGATTTGATACCCCGAAGTTTGCTGCGGGGCAGTTCATTCTCCATTGTACCGGTCATTGTCAGCCATGATGAATATGTGTCTTGTGCCTGTTATCGGGTGATACTCCCGATATTTTTGAATACAGGGTCTTTCAATAATGAATAAAACTGAACAATCCGCGTCTTGCAGTGTCCGAATGAATTTTGTATTATTAAAGACGCCCCTTTCACATGCATCCAATACCGCAGGAATGATAGATGACCCCATTCGAAGAACTCGTACAGGTAATGAAAACACTCCAGGCGCCCGGCGGCTGTCCGTGGGACCGCGAACAGACCCATCAGAGCCTCAAACCCTATTTTGTCGAGGAGGTCTATGAGGCCCTGGAGGCCATTGATTCCGGCGATGACGAGCATATCAAGGACGAGCTGGGCGATGTGCTCCTGCAGGTGGTTTTTCATGCGGAACTTGCTGACAGGGAGGGACGTTTTAATATCGATGATGTCTGCAGTACCATTGTCGAAAAGATGAAGCGCCGTCATCCGCATGTGTTCGGAACTGCCGAGGTGGACAGCTCGGGACAAGTTCTCAAGAACTGGGAGCAGATCAAGCGCGCCGAGAAACGGCAAAAGGGCAGCGGCACCGGCTCTGTCCTCAATGGTCTCCCGGCAAGTCTTCCCGCACTGATCAAGGCACGGCGTATCCAGGAAAAAGTCTCCCGCGTGGGGTTTGACTGGGAGCGCGCCGAGGACGTTATGCGCAAGGTCGATGAGGAGCTCGGCGAGCTCAAGGAGGCACGTGAAAAACGCGATCAGGCGGCGGTGGAAGAGGAGCTCGGCGACCTCTTGTTCGCGGTGGCTAATCTCGCGCGTTTCGTCTCGGTTTGCCCTGAGGACGCGCTGAGAAAGACCATCGACAAGTTCCAGCGGCGTTTCCAGTATATCGAGAGCGAGCTGCCCAAGCGCGGCAAAAAACTCGGCGAGGCATCGCTCGAGGAAATGGACGAGCTCTGGGAACAGGTCAAGAGGGAAGAGCGGGGAGAGAATATTTAACAGGGCGATAGTCCGATTTGGTATCAGTAGTATTCGGCTAAGCTTGAGCCTGATGGCTGCGAAAGCCTGTAAACGCTGAGTCGAGTGCATTAATCCAGTGAATACAACACAAATACGGCAACGGATAGTGATAACGGCAAACTGACCGGGATAGTCCTGCGGACTGTCCCGATGACTGTCGCCGGGGTACAATCGCTTTATGGTTCCCCCCGGCCCCTCCGAAAGGGGGCAAGGCCCCTTTTCGGGTCAGATTTGGATGTGCCGCTTGATCCGCGCTACGGCTTTACGCCGCCGTACGCTTGAATGCGGGATCACCGTAACTGATTAAAAACAAAGTCATTATGCCTGTTCCCGTTGAAAAGCTCCGGTCGAGCAAGTGTTTTCGGACCAGAAAGGCTGGCGTCGTAAGACGCGTTCAGCGTTTCCCGAAAACATGCCGTGAGAACGGGATAAAGCTTTTCACAGAACAGGTGATCCCGCATTCGCAGGCCAAGGTCGTGCAACATCCTTGGCTGGTCAGCTTGCACAAGATAAGCAGACAATAATGCGTCCGCCGACGCTGCCCTTTTTGCGCCGCTTTTTCCGGCGAGGGAAAAAGTGGCTTGGAAAAGTTGTTTACTGGCTGAAAAATCATAGCCAGTCTTTTCCAGACAGTATTGTATTTAATATAAAAAACTATTAGCATTTTTTCATCCCATCACAGATAAAACCGTTTAACAGGAGCGCTTCCATGTCGAAAATCTTTACCGAACACACACGCATGCTTCCCGAGTCGCCCGAAACCGCTTTCGTAACCCCCGGCTACCTTCCGGTTTCCGCCATCATGATCAGCGTGTACGATCACGACACGAAAATCCCGAATATCATGCCCGCGGTCGGTTGGGGCTGGCTGAACCGTCATCCTTTTCTGGTCGGCGTCTGTGTCAACACCATGGGCTACAACAATGACTACTATCCCCGAGGAACGCATCCGATCCTGATGAAAACCCGCGATTTCGTGCTCAATATTCCCGACGAGAGCCTTCGCGACAAGGTCACACGCTGTGGCCAGCTTTCCCGCGCCAAAGATCCGAAAGTCGACAAGTTCAAAGAGGCCGGTTTCACTGCGGGCAAGAGTGTCAAGATCAATTCACCGCACATTGTCGAGTGCCCCATCTCCTACGAGTGCATCCTGAACGATGTCTACCAGATGGGCTCCCATGATCTCTTCATTGGCGAGGTCGTCGGCTGTCATACCGCAGGCAAGGTTGTCGATGTCCAGACTGTCCACGGCAATGACCAGATATCAATGGAGTGCGAGGACGGCAGCGTCAAGACTTTCGAATGGTCCACACTGCTTCGCGAAAAAGGCGTGGAAGTTGCCGACGGCGGCGAACGCCTGAAGTAAGTGTCAGCAGGCACGTTTTGTTTCAACTTGTGTGATGCGGATTGCCCGTGTAAAGATGCTGCGTGACTTTCTGCTGCGTAAAAAGGGCAGCATCAACGCTTGCTTGATACAAAGTATCTTTTGATAAAAATGCAGGGGCGGCCCTTGTGGTCGCCCTGAAATATTTCCATTTTCTTCTTTCAGGAGAAAAGGCTGGAATCAGGGACATTCCCCAAAACTATTCATCAGTCTTAATCTGCGTTTATCTGTGGACAAGTACATTATGAAATCACGAAATCAAAACGGTGTTGTCTATTCCACTGCCCGCGGCAGGATGTGCCCGAAATGCGGTAAAGCGGCAGGCGATTGTGTCTGCGGCAGAAAGGACCAGTCAACAGCACCGAAAGGTGACGGTGTCGTACGGCTTTCACGCCAGACAAAAGGCCGCAAAGGCAAGGGTGTCACGCTCATTACCGGTGTGCCGCTGGAAGGTGCTGAGCTCAAGGACCTCGCGAAAGAGCTGAAACAGAAATGCGGCTCCGGCGGGACTGTCAAGGACGGTGTTATCGAGATTCAGGGCGAGCACCGCGACATGCTCATGGAAGAGCTCAAAAAACGCGGCTATACGGTGAAAAAGGCAGGCGGCTGAAATCGGAATCGAGGGTAAGGAGGGATCATGAAACGGAAAAGTTTATTCATTGCCTTGGCACTTATTCTCGTGTCTTTGAGCGCTGTTGCCGACGTGTCGAAAGAGGAAATTGCGGATTCCCTGCCGAAAACACTTCAGCACCCGTACCTGTTTTTCACCGAGGACGAGAAACCGGCACTACTCGATCGCATCGAGAACGATCCCGACTGCAGCGATATTTTCGCGAAACTCAGCGCCGAGGCCAACAGGCTTCTCTACACCACGGTCGAGCCACTTCCTCCGCAGCCAAAGACTCAGGGCCCGCAGCTTTTCGACAACACCGGCGGCGAATTCATCAGGACATTCTACTCCTACCGCACAGCGGCCTATAATCTCGCTTTCGTCTACCAGATGACCGGGGAACAGAAATACGCGGAAAAAGCGTTCGAGTTCGCCCGCGAGATCTGCGACATGCCTAACTGGGTCTACCGCGCCCACCAGTTCCCCATTGTCTACGGCCGTGTCATGCCCTGGAATGTCAGCGACGATCAGATCATGTTCACCTATGAGATTGTAACCTCCGACACCGCCGCAATGCTCGCGACCGCCTATGACTGGCTGTATCCGGCGCTTTCGCGCGAGCAGCGGGACTGGATCAGGAGCGGGCTTATGGGCAAGGCAGTCTCGCAGGTGCGCGGCAACTGGGATTTCCACTGGTGGGCCACCGCCTACCGCTGCAACTGGTGCGCGTGGTGCTGCAACGGTCTCGGGCTTGCCTCGCTTGCCATGCTCACCGAAAGCCCGCAGCTTGTCGATACAGTCGCCGAGGCGTTCAACCGTATCACGAAAACCTATGACGAGCTGGGCGTCGACGGCGGCTGGGCAGAGGGCGGCAGCTATTGGAGCCACACGTTCAACAAGCCCATGGCGTTCAATGCGGCGCTGGCGAAAATGACCCGCGGGAAATACAATCTCTACCATCACCCGAGATACGAGGCGAATCCGGTCAGTTTCCCGCTCTATCTCCAGGTGCCGCCGAACAAGCGTGTGAATTTCGCCGATGCGGGTGCGAACGGCCATCTGGGATCACGTCAGCTTGTCAACAAGATCGCTATCGAGACAGGCAACCGCGAGGCGGCCTGGCTTGTCCACAATCTCTACGGCGGGCCCACGAATATTTTCGACATCCTCTGGCCGACAGTGACAGATGAGGGGAAACTTCCGAAAGAGACCTCGAAACATTTCCGTACAGTCGGCTGGGCGGTTATGCGAAGTGATTTCACCGATCCCGAGAACGTCGTAATCGCCTGCAAGGCCGGGCGTAATGACGATCCCCATCACGGACATCTCGATGTCGGGCAGTTTATGGTCTACTGGCGCGGTCAGGCATACATCCGGGATCTTGGCACCGCCAAGTATGACGAGCTGTATTTCGGGCCGAAAAAGTATGGTACGCCGCATGCTGACAGCCGAGGCCACAACCTGATATTCGTCGACGGCGAACAGCAGGTGCCCGGTAAGCTCAAGGACAAGCCCTGGGACCTAACTGTCGGCGGCGATATTCTTGAATTCCGGCCCGGCAAAGACCGCGATTACATTCTCATGGACCCCACGAACGCCTATCCCGGCGAACATCTCAAGGGCTGGCGCCGTCATATCGTGCTCGACAAACCTCAGATCACGGTTGTGCTCGACGAGGTCGGCTCGGCAAAGGGCGCGGAGATCGAGGCGCGTTTCCACTCGGAATGCAGTCAGAATGTGAAAGACAGCTACACGCTGATAGAGGGCGATAAGGGGACAATGGCGCTTATCCCGGTTGTTGAGGACAGGTTCACGTTCCGCGAGGGTCGTCATGCCTACATGGCGGTGTTCAAGAAATCGGATTTTGAGTGGATTCCATACAACGGGACAGTGGTGACCGCAAAGAACAGCAATACCGTGATCGGTCACATTATTATGCCGGTTGAAAATGAGGACGAGGCGAAAGCGATCGCCGGAACGGCGCATCGTTCAGTGGATAGCTCTGGCGCGCTGACACTGAGTTTCGAGAAAGGCGGGGAATCCTTCAGCTACACGTTTGTAGGCAAAGACGGCGGGCTGGTGCTGAAATGATACAGGATTCAAAATTGAACATTCAAGATTGAAAGAAAAGAATAGAACACGGCTGACACAGCTTGGACGGATGATCACGGATATTTTAAATAATAGCCAGTAAAAGGCAAAAATACAAATAGATAGAACACTTCTTCCGGAAACAAAAAGCTGTCGCCGTAACTGGTGATCCTACAGAAAAGAGCAGGGTCGTAAAACACCCTGCTCGCTTAATCAGCATACCACTATCAGAAATGAAAAGCGTCCGCTGACGCTCAGAAATATAAAGTAGCCGCCGCAACAAGTGATCCCACCAAAGCAGTTCAAAGTCGCGAAGCATCTTTGAACGGGCAATCTGCACTGTTCTATCAGAAATATAAAGTGGCCGCCGCTACCGGTGATCTCACCAGCGTAGCGGAAGGTCGCGCAGCACCCTTTCGCGGAACAAAAGGTGCATTTTTCTCAGAAATATAAAGTAGCCGCCGCTACCATTTTTCCTGACGCTGGTCGACATCGATGATGCGGACATAGGACTCGCCATACTCGGTGACCAGTTCGAGGATGCCGTCACTGTCCATGTCAACGAGATAGAGCCTGCTGCCGAGTTCGACAGTGCTTCGCCACTTGATATCCTTGAACTGGATATTGATGATCTCGCCGGTATTGAGGACCAGTTCCGGGTCGGAATCAGTGTCCACGTTGCCGACAACCATGTCGGTGGCGGTGTACAAGTCTGAGGAGGTCCATTCCTCGAACTTTGATTTGATGTCGAACTGGATGAAATTGCCTGCCGGTTCACCGGAATCAGCGCCGCTGTCGGGTTTGACCCCAATGAAGAAAATCTCTTTCTGCGGATCGCTGTCCATGTTATGGATCACCATGCAGTTGATGTTCTGATAGGTGCCCTCGGGGGTCCGGTAGATGAGGTCGTGCGACAAATAGCCATAGACGAAAAAGTTGCCATCGGCGGTATAGGCAATAATCTCGGTTTTGCCGTCAGAATCGAGATCTTCGACAAAGAGGCCGCGAATCGGTGAATTGACACGCGGGCTTTTCCAGATTTCCTTGAAATTGCCGTCGGCATCAGAGTCGAGCACATGGATATAGCCCTGCTCATCACCGTAAGCCATGCCGCGCAAACGGTAGGTGTCGTCGATAATATACTTGAGTGTTCTGAGGTTGGCTGTCGGCACATTGAGAATTGACAGCTCCTCGAAAAGATTCGTGGAGAGATTCTGCTCGGCTACACGCTGACGGGCCTGGACAGCCATGATGTCCGGTGGTACACCTGCGCCCGAAGGCGGTGGTGGCGGGCCTCCGCGTTGAGCCGTACTGTCGCCTTGCGCTATGGCTCCTGCTGCCTGAGCGCCTGCCGCAACAGCACCTGCAACAGCCCCGGTGGGAGCCGACGTGCCCGGTGCCGCAGTGGGGGGGACTGTACCCTGTTGTTTGGCCTTGGCATCGTTGGCGATAACCTGCTGGGCGTTCTTGACCATGTCCTCGACAGAGTTGCCCATTTGCGGCTCAGTGGCCTCGCCGGTGTTCTTCTCTTTGATTCCGCCGAGAGCACCCTTGATCTCTTTCTCTGTTTCGATGCCGATCTTCGGCGGGGGCAGGGGCGTTGATATTTCCGGAGCGTTTTTCCTCGTAGAACGCCGCTGGTTATTGCTATCGTTCTGGGCAAGAAGAATGGGTGTGCCATTATCGCCATGTCCACCGGTATCGGGCAGGACGGAGGCGGGAAAAGCCAACAGCACGAGCAACAGGGTCAGGTTTCGTTTCATCGTCACAATCACCCCTCGATTGGATCGCGCGCTTTTAAAGCACGCACATTCATTTTCACGGCGCATTTCGCCGCCGATCGCTTCATGAACGTTTTTCGTCGGTGACACTCCCTGTTACTGATTGCTGATAGCCGCGGCTTTGACCCTGTCGAAAACCGTGAGCAGGGGAAGGCCGGTTTCTTTTGCGATTCGGACACAATCATCATATTCCGGGCTTATCCGGACAGCGCCGCCAACACGGGCGGTCTTGACCTTGACTTCGCCGAATTCAGTATCGACAACGGATTCTTCACGGACAAGCTTTTTTCTGACAACATCACTCATCCTGACACCGAGAGTCGTTGTCTCTGTCAGGACAATTTCTGCCAGCGTGTCCGCCGTGTTTTTGCCGGCGAGGACACTGAGCAGTGTGGCAGGGCGGTTCTTTTTCATATAGACCGATGTCATGAAAACGTCTTTGGCCCCGGCGGCGAAAAGAGTATCCATGAGATTGCCGTAAAGCTCCGGATTCATATCGTCTATATTCGATTCTAGCATGACACAGCGGTCGGTGCTGCTGTCTTCCGCCGTTTCGCCGATTATTACGCGGAGGATGTTCGGGTGATCCTCCCATTCTTTCGTGCCTGCGCCATAGCCCGAGGTCTCGACCGTGAAATCCTCCAGCGGACCGAAAGACGCGGCGAGTGCGGTCATGATCGCGGCGCCCGTGGGAGTCGTGATCTCACCGTCATAGGAGGTCCTGACAACCGGAACTCCTGCGCTGAGCTCGACAACCGCGGGAACCGGCACCGGCATGACACCATGAGCGCACTGGACTGTGCCCGTGCCATGACGGAGCGGCGCGGAAACAACCTGCTCGATGCCGTGGTATTCGAGACCGATACAGGCGCCGACAACATCGACAATGGCATCGACTGCGCCGACCTCGTGGAAATGTATTTTCTCAGGCGTGGTGTCATGAACTTTGGCCTCTGCCTCGGCAAGCTTTGTGAAAACGGCGATTGCACGTTCCTTGACACGATCGGAGAGCGAGCTCGATTCGATGATCTCGCGGATGTGCGAGAGATGACGGTGCGCATGCTCATGGCCTGTAATGACATCGATTTTCACCGCCCCGATACCGGAACACATCTTTTTTTCTTCTTTCAGCTCATAGCCGTGGACACCGAGCTTGGCCAGTTCTCTCTCGAGGTGCTCGAAAGGCATGCCGCAGGCGGTCAGCGCGCCGAGGATCATGTCGCCGGATATACCGAATGTACAATCGAAATACGCTGTTTTCATCGTTTGCTCGATTCTGAAGTGTCACGTTTCATAGTGTAATTACAAGGCAGTGCCTTTTTGCCGAATATGACTGTCTTGACGTATATGTTTGAGGTCCCGTAATGAACGGAGCTCTTTCATTCGTTAATGGTTTGCCGCCCGTTTCAGCTGTTATTGCAGCCGACACGGTTGATAAGGCTTGCGGCATAGCCCGCGCCGAAACCGTTGTCGATATTCACTACGGTCACACCAGAGGCGCATGAGTTCAGCATGCCGAACAGCGCCGCGAGGCCGTTGAGTGAGGCACCGTAGCCTACACTTGTCGGGCAGGCGATCACCGGCACATCGACTAGTCCGCCGACAACGCTCGGCAGCGCGCCTTCCATACCCGCGACAACGACCAGACAGCTTGCCGCCATGATCAGGTCGCGACGTGCCAAAAGGCGGTGTATTCCTGCAACACCCACGTCGAACAGGGGCTCCACACGGTTGCGCATGGCTCGTGCGGTGACAATTGCCTCTTCTGCGACCGGAAGGTCCGAGGTGCCCGCCGACACCACGAGGATAAAACCATTTGTACCCTCGACATCCGGCTCTTGTACGCCGACAACGAAAGTCCGCGCGAGATCGTTGCGCTCGCCCTCGGGATATTTTTCGCTCAACGCATCGAGCGTTTCTTTCGAGAGACGTGTCGCCAGCATGGTCGACTCATGCTTGAGGATTTCCTCCGAGATCAGTAAGGTCTGTTCGGTGGTCTTGTTCTCGCCGAAAATGACCTCGGGGAATCCCTGACGCCTGCTTCGGTGATGATCCACGTTGGCAAAACCGAGATCGCCGAAGAAATGGTTCTCGATGAGTTTTTCCGCCTCGCCACCGGCTATTTCACCGGACTGAAGCCGCGTGATAATATCGTGTATCGCTGAATTGCTCATGATTCCACCGTTTCCGGGCTGTCAATTTCCTCAGCCGCATGTGCCTGGGATTGCTCCTGGAATGTCCGGACTATCTTTATGACTTCGTCTTTCGTATCCGCTGTGAACACTTCCTGTCTGAATGTCGCCCCTTCGCGCGCGCCTTTCGAGTACCAGCCGAAAAACTTGCGCATGTTGAGTACGGCGAACTTGTCACCGTATTCAGTAGCCATGCTTTCTAGCTGTTCAAGCGCAAGATCGAGACGGTCGATGATTGTCGGCGACGGTGACACCGGTTTCCCCGCGAGTAATTCCTCGACCTGCCGGAATATCCAGGGGTTGCCCATGGCCTGACGGCCTATCATGACCGAATGCGCGCCGGTTTCGTCGAGCATTCTCTTCGCGTCTTCGGGCGTGTTGATATCACCGGAACCGATAACCGGCACTTTCAGCGCCTCCCTGACCTGTCCGATGATGCTCCAGTCGGAGTGTCCGCCGAAACCCTGGCTCCGTGTCCGCGGATGCACTATCACCGCGGCGGCACCGGCGCTTTCGCACATGCTCGCAATCTCAACCGCGTTAATGCTGTCGAAATCCCAGCCGGACCGTATTTTCACGGTCACCGGCACATCGGAGACTTTCGCGATCAGCTCGACCATCTTTGCAAGGATGCCGGGCTTTGTCATAAGCGCAGAGCCCGCGCCTCTTCCGATCACTTTCTTGACCGGGCAGCCAGCATTAATATCGATAAAATCCGGACCGAGTTCAAGGGTCTTCTTTGCCGACACCGCCATTGTCTGCGGTTCCGAGCCGAAAAGTTGGAATCCTATCGGCCGCTCGTCCTCATGGTAGGCGAGAAGCCGGTATGTTTTCCCCTTGGGGCCGCTGTAAACGAGACCATCCGATGAAACCATCTCGGTCATCACCGGCGAGGCCCCGAAACGACGGCTTATCTGCCTGAAAATAGTTCCTGTGATACCGGCAAGCGGCGCAAGCGCGGCACGGTCGGCTTTAAAAATATCGGTAATTGATGTCATATATCTCAAACGCTTAAATTAATAGCCACAGAGGCAACAGAGGGCACTACTTGTATTAACGAAGAATGTCTGAACCACTGATTTCTGTGATTGAATGATTATTGTGAAGAACAGGCTTCCTTCGTTCAATACTTATTTGTGCTGGTTTATCTCTGCGTCTTTGCGTCTCTGCGGTTCAATTTTCTCAATACAAATATTGCTTAAAGCTATATCTCAGGCAAACTCCCCTGTCATATCGTACGAATCGCCGCCGGTTATCTTTATACGCCGGAATGCCTCGTCGGGATTCACCACACCCTCGACAGTCACGATACCGTCGATATCATGGGCATCCATATATGTCCTGCCGAAGACAATGCCGTTTTCCTCATCGGCGCTGTCGATAATCATGTCGAATTCCTGTCCGGCGAGGGAGGCGTGGAATTCCGCCGAGATATTCGCCTGAAGTTCCATGAGCTGTTCGAAACGTTCTTCGGCAAGCTCCTCCGGAACAGTGTCCTCGAAATCATAGGCCCGTGTGCCCTCCTCGGGGCAATATGTGAACGCGCCCAGTCTTTCAAAACGGGTTTCGTGCATGAAATTGAGCAGTTCCTCGAAATCGGCATCTGTCTCGCCGGGGAAACCGGTCATCACCGTTGTCCTGAGCACAAGCCCGTCGATCCGCCCTCTGAGTTTTTCGATCTGGTTGCGGATACGGTCAGGATCAGCCGCACGTCCCATGCGTTTGAGCACCGGTGCGGCAATATGTTGCACCGGCATGTCGAGATAGGGGATGACTTTCGGCATCGATGCCATGCAGTCGATCAGGCTGTCGTCGATTCGGGAAGGGTTGGCGTAGAGAATCCTGATCCAGTCGACTTTCTCGATCTCAGAGAGCTTTTCGAGCAGACCGGGCAGGTTTTTGCCACCGATATCATGTCCCCAGGCGCTCGTGTCCTGCGAAACGAGCATGAGCTCATGTGCGCCGAGATCGGTAAGCTCACGGGCATCGGCGAGAATATCCTCCATCGGCACGCTCTTGAACGGTCCGCGGATGAACGGTATCGCGCAGTAGCTGCAGCGGTTGTCACAGCCCTCGGCGATCCTGAGATAGGCGCTGTTGTCCGGGCCGGTGACGACCCGTGAGTAGGGCGTTTCGGCAGGTGTTTCCCGTTCGAGAAGGTTCAGGCACAGTGCCGGTATTTTGGAGCGCTCACCCAGCCCGACAATAGCGTCGGCCTCGCTGAGACTGTCTTCGAGCTCCTCACGGTAACGTTCGGCAAGGCAGCCGGCGACAACGAGGGCTTTCAGCCTGCCGTGCTCTTTCAGCTCGGCCACGCTCATGATCGCCTCAATTGATTCGGCGCGGGCATCCTCGATGAAGCCGCAGGTGTTGACCACCGCTATATCGGCCTCTTCCTCAGGCACGATCTCGAAACCGAGGGAGACGAGCCCGCCCATGATGCGCTCGGAATCGACCTGGTTGGTCGGGCAGCCCAAAGTAACAATAGCGGCTTTCGGCGTATTTTTCGTGCGTTCAGTAATAATTGACATCCTTTTCAGCCACTGGGATCACAGGAATCATTGATGTTTTTCATAAAAACTTTTCTCTGTGCACTCTGTTTTCTCTGTGGCTTATATAAATCGCTACTTCCTCGTCACACCGAGGACATTGCCTATTTTTTTCATGGCGCAGAAATCGCCGCACATGGAACAGAGCGTTTCATCATGCGGCGGAAGCTTGGAGCGGACCGCACGGGCGTTTTCCGGATCGATGTTCAGACGGTACATCTCCTCCCAATCCAGATTCTTGCGGGCCTCGCTCATCTTATCGTCCCAGTCGCGTGCGCCGGGATAACCGCGGGCGATGTCCGCGGCATGGGCCGCGATGCGGGAGGCAATGACGCCTTCCTTGACATCCTGCGCCTCGGGAAGGCAGAGATGCTCCGCAGGCGTGACATAGCAGAGGAAATCGGCGCCGCTCATGCCTGCGATTGCTCCGCCGATGGCCGCGGTGATATGGTCGTAACCCGCCGCGACATCGGTGACAAGCGGGCCGAGCACGTAGAACGGCGCATTCTTCGTCACATGTTTCATGATTTTCATGTTGGTTTCGATCTGGTCGATGGGCACATGTCCGGGACCCTCAACCATTGACTGGACACCGGCCTCGCGTGCGCGCTGGACCAGTTCGCCGAGCACGATGAGCTCGCTGATCTGCGAACGGTCGGTGGCATCGGCAAGGCAGCCCGGACGGAGCCCGTCGCCGAGCGACAGCACCGCGTCGTATTTCTTCGTTATTTCGACAAGGCGGTCATACTGGGCGTAGAGCGGGTTCTCGCACTCGTTGAATAGCATCCATTCGACCATGAACGCGCCGCCGCGGGAGACGACATCGGTGAGACGTCCCTGCTGACGAAGCGTGTCGACCACCGATTTTGTGACGCCGCAGTGTACCGTGATGAAATCCACACCCTGTGCGAGGTGGTCTTCGATGATGGAAAAGAGGTCATCGGCGGTCATTCTGACCATGCCCTTGCGGTTCTTCGCGGCCCATACACCGGCCTCGTAGATGGGGACCGTTCCGACCGGAGCCTTTGTCGCCTCGAGGATGCGACGGCGTGTTTCCGGGATGTCGCCGCCGGTGGAAAGGTCCATGATCGTATCGGCGCCGTGCTCCACAGCGATTGCGGCCTTTTCCAGCTCCTCGTCGATCGAGGACGCGTCGGAAGAGGTGCCAATGTTGGCATTAACCTTGATCCGGAGGCCGGAACCGATGGCAAGGGTGGGAATATCACGCACCGCGCTCGTGCAGAAACTGATCTCACCGGAGGCAATGCCCGTGCGGATCGTTTCCGCATCAGTATGTTCATTTTCGGCAAGTTGGGCGAAAAGCTCGGGAGCTTCGCCGTTCCGCGCCTGTTCCATTCGTGTCATATCTGTCAAACCGCCTTTCATTGCAGTGTAATACGCTAAACTTATAATGTAATGAAAAATGCCCTTTTTTTCAAGGTGTTTAGCGTTTAGGCCATATACTCATCGCATCAAAACCGCGTTGATTCAACCGGTGTTTTCCCTGTCGGGCAAGCATCACGAGTATCATGCCCTCAAGTTTGCAGGCACATTTTGATCGAATGATTTCAGTCCGGGGTAGTTCATGGGGGATTAGTAACTTTATCCTGAAGTGCACAAAAAGATTGTATAAACAGCTTGCTGTGCACTTCAGATTTATATATATATGTGTTTAACCGGATAAAAAAGAGGTGGGGTATGGGTGTAAAACAAAAGCTTGTGGTATTGCTCCGCAAATTGCATCTCCTTGAATATGCTGATTATGGCAAGTATATATTCAGTGCCGCCCGGCATTACGCCAGTAACTGCGATTTCGGAAAATCATATCCGGATATTGCGCTTCCGCCGTCATTCATCCTTTATGAATCTTTTGGGAAACTGTCTTATCATTCATACTATGTGAATGGACGTGAAAGCGCCAGTCACATTGTGCGGCTGATCGAAAAACACCGGGACTTGACAGCTGCCAAAATATGCGAGTGGGGTTGCGGCCCGGCGCGGATTCTCAGGCATTTTCCAGAAATACTCGAAGGAAAAGGCGCCGAATTTTACGGCTCGGACTACAATACGTTAACTATCGACTGGTGCCGGGCTACCTTTCCAGATATCACATTTTCGAATAACCGCCTGACACCGCCGCTGCCGTATGAAAGCGATTTTTTCGACGTTCTCTACTGTATATCCGTTTTTACACATCTTTCAATGGAAAATCAGACGTTATGGCTGGAGGAGTGCCTGCGGGTTCTTAAACCGGGTGGGCTGTTCCTTCTGAGCGTTCATGGAGACGCTTGTATCAGCGGGCTTTTTATTGGAGAAAAAACGCTGTATGAAAGCGAGGGTTGTGTTGTCCGGGATTGTGTCACCGAGGGAAAGAGAACCTATACGGCATATAACAGCCCCGAGTTTATGCGGGAGCAATTCCTCAAAAACCTCGATATTGTTGAGTTCATCGAAGGGCAAAACGGGGCGCAGGATATTTGGATTGTACGGAAATCCTGATCTCGCGAAGCGGCGTTTTCAGTAAATTCAAAATATCTGATTTATGATTTTGTGAGGACCATGTTTGCACGGTTTCAATATCAGTTGGATGAATAGACAAAAGCGGCCGTTACAAGCGGCCGCTTTTTCGCATGGATACTGCGTGTGGTCTGATAGTGTTAACTATACGAGTTGGTATATGTTAACGGAGAAGCATCATTTTTCTGCTGATTGAGCCAGAATTCGTGCTGATATGGTAGATGTACAAACCGCTTGAAACGGCCATGCCCATGTTGTCGGTGCCGTCCCAGACAACCGAGGTTTTGCCGGCACGGTGTTCACTGTCGACCAGTGTTCTGACCTTCTGTCCTGACAACGAGTAGATATTTATGCTGACACGGCCGGCCGCAGGAACGAGATAGCTGATCGTTGTTTCAGGATTGAATGGATTGGGTGCGTTTTGTTCGAGATTAAGTGCCATAGGCACTTCCTCGCCGGGATTTTCAACCGCCGTACTCTGGCCGATATACTGTTGCACGGTTTTACTGGTGCCACAGGCCCAGCCCAGAGAGCCATGCAGGAAGAAAAGCCCTTTCAGATCGCTGGGGGATCCAATCGTATCCTGAACCCATGTTTTTCCGCCATCTCCTGTCGAGTAAATGATGCCGGAATTCGTTCCATTTGTGCCGCCGCAGGCCCAGCCGTGCAGCGTATCAATGAACCAGATATCATGAAACTGCTCGTCAAGGTCGAGTTCGGTTTTGTTCCAGCTTGCCCCGCCATCCGTGGTATACAGAACATCCGAGGCAGCGACCAGCCAGCCGTGATCCGCATCGGCGAAAAAGATGCTGTTCACATGGGCTGTACTTGATATATCGACATAATTCCAGGTCGATCCCCCATCCGTGGAATGCATAAGGAATCCATTGAAGCCTCCCACCCAGATAGTGCTGTCATCGACAAAACAGTAGCTCGAAAGGCTTTCCGCCTGCCAGCCGTTGCTTGTTTTCCCGTCGAAAACATTGTTCCAGTTTGTGCCGCCGTCCGTGGTCATGTATATCTTGCCGACATAGTTCTCAACAGTCATGACATAGCCAGTGTTCTCATTATTGAAATGGACACCGAAAACGCTAAAGTCGGCAGGGAAATCCTGTGCCTCCCATGTGCTGCCGCCGTCCGTTGATTTGTAGAGCAGGCGTTTTTTTGCCGTGCTTTTCGTGCCGCCGGCCCACATCGTGGTCGAACTGACATACTCGAAATCGCCGAATGAATCGAACATGGAACTCGAGAATGCCAGGTCCCATGTGCTGCCGCCATCAGCTGTTTTGAATATGCCCCCTCCAGCCATGCCGTTCGTGCCGACTGCCCATCCGTTGTAGGCATCGATGAAATAGATGTCATTGAGCGTGACAGCCTCAGTGATCAGAGGATCGACCTGTTGGCTGAGAAGTGTCCAGGTGGTCTGTGCTGAGGCATCACCCGCGAAAACAGCGAGGAGCGCCAGGAATGAGATAATCGCGAGATGTTTCATTCTGTCCCCCATTACGACAGTTGAGATACGCGTTAGATCCCGGAAAACCGGGTGGAGGATGTGCCGGAGAGGCACATCGGAGTAAAAGTATGTGATCCTGATCTGATAGTTACTAATAAATAGGGAAATCCTGATATGACAACTGACTGAAACATACTATTTTTCAATATTGGCATACTGTACGAGAATAGCAGAAAAACACTATTTACATATCTGTCGTACGGTGCTATTATCCTTTTATGCAGGAAGAGAAAATGATTTGAGCTGGAGAATGACGCGATGTTGCGGATCGCTATTGTCGAGGACAATGCCCTGGCGGCTGAACTGCTGAAAGAGTATATCGATACGGAATTCATCGAGGTTATCGCCATATACTCTTCTGGCGAGGAGGCGCTCGAGTCGGTCGATGCGCACAATTGTCCCGAGGTTATGTTGGTGGATATCGGGTTGCCGGGCATTTCGGGTATCGAGGTCACACGACTGATCAAGGAGCGTTTTCCTTCGGTCGAGATCATCATCCAGACTGTATTCGAGGACAGCGAGACAATTGTCAGCGCGATAAAAGCAGGCGCCTCGGCCTATATCCTGAAAGCCTCCAGCCGCGAGGATACTGTCAAGGCAGTGCAGTCGGTTGTGGAAGGTGAGTCGTTCATCTCAGGGAGGGTCGCCCGTAAGATACTGCTCGAGTTCAGCCGGGAGGATATTTCGTCGGAAACTTACGTGGACGGGAATGTTGTGTCATCGTTTGCGCTGACGAGCCGTGAGGAGGAGATTCTCAATCTTCTGATCGGTGGCGCATCCTACAAACAAATCGCGGCTGACCTGTTCATCAGTTTGCATACAGTTAATAATCATATCCGAAAAATATATGAGAAAATGCAGGTGCATTCCCGTGGTGAGGCGGCTGCCCGTGTTCTTGGTCCACATCAGGACAACGGCTCGGATGCCGTCCGCTGAACCGGGAACTCAACGCGTATCTGTGTTCCCCGGGATATTTCAGATATTATGGTGCATTCTGCATTCATTTCCTCGCAGCGTTTTCTAATATTCCGAAGCCCATAGCCGGCACTTTTCACATTCTCGCTGTCGAATCCGCAGCCATTATCGACGATTGCCATTGAAAACAACGAAGTCTCGACATCGATCTTGAGTGTCACCTCTGTGGCTTGGGAGTGCTTGACAATATTGGTCAGCGACTCCTGAAGGATACGGATCGTATTCAATCGTATCATAGGTGTGAGACTTACATCGCCATCATCGATCGATGTTTCGAATTTAATTTTATACCGTTCGCCGAGTATCTGTGTGCTCCGTTCACCGATGAGTGTCAGAAGGCTGCCTATTCGGGTGTCCTCATTCGGTTCGACTGTCCAGATGAAATCGCGAAGATCGCCCAAGCCCTTTTCAAGGAGCACTGTCAGCTGGGCCAGACGGTTCACTCCTGCATTGCCGTGTTCGCGGTCCCTTCCCGCCAGCTCGGCAAGCATGATAGAGTTGCTGAACGTGCTTCCGATACCGTCATGGATCTCGCGGGAGATACGCTCGCGTTCTTTCAGGCGCTCACGTTCCTGCATGGCAATCTCTTCCTTGCTACGGATGCTTTCAATTGCCAGGGCAGTCTGGTTCGCGACAGTGTTGAGGAAACGTAGATCACCGGAATTATAGAGCATGCCACTCTTTTTGTTCCAGAGCAGAAAATAGCCGATTGGTCTCTCCGCGGCATGAAGGGGGACGAAAACGCCCTCGCGGCAGGACACCGGAAACGTATCTATATTTTCGGAGAGCTGATAAACCGGTTGTGGCCTGTCATATCTCCGAACCGAGGAACACATGTCGGTGAAACCACATTCGTCAGCCATTCCACGGCTTAGCGATTTGATGCAAGTGTTGTCATCGGAAATGATATACGCTTGTATCCCCAGCGGATAAAATGTCGATTCGAGAGCATCGATGGCGATTGCGACAGAGCTGTCGACATCGTGCGCCTTGAGCAGCGAGGTGCCGAGCCGCATGGTTGTTTCCTGAGGATCATAGTTGTCGCGTTTGAAAAGACGTCTGATAAGTGAATGGATGCTGTTGCGGACGGGCACATAAGCGAGCACGGCCAGCCAGAGCGCAAGAAGTGCAGCAAACGGCTCGCCCGGCGTGAAAGTGGAAAACCTGATATGCGTAATACCCGCCATGATGCCGAAATCGAGAATACTGACAGTGCCGATTGTCAGGAAATAGACAAGTGTGGTGTCGAAAATGCTGTCAATGTCGAGGATATGGTATTTTGTAATGGCAAACGCCATTGAGAGCGGGATAAAAATGAAAAACAGGCTCGGCACGCGATCCCCGAAAAGGCGATGACCGTTGAATATAACAGGCAGTATGGTGGTTACATGAAATATGGCGACAAAAATACCGACACCCCAAATAATCCAGCGAATCTGATATTTTTCGAGCTTGCTTTTCGAAGTGAAATAGCTATTTACGATCGAGGCGACTCCGAGGAGGAGGCCGCTCAGTAAGAGCAGATTCAGCGAAAGATAGGAAAGTCGCGGCTGATATATTATGGAAACGGCGAGTGGAATAAGGTATAGAATGGTGATGAAATTCCGTTTGCCGGCGATCTGTTTTTTTCTCGGGAAAACAAGGCAGAAATGGAGGAAGAGTACGGGAAAATACGAAAACGCAAAGACATTGATAATCCTGAATAGTGTAAACACAGAGAACGCGAAGGCGATGTCACGTGAGGTGTAGCTGCCGAATGTCACGAATATCAAAGCGACCGAAAACACCATGAAAAAGAAACGCTGTGCCCGTTCGTCTCCCGGCTTTCGTAAAACAACGCAGAGACCCACGAAAAGTGAGAACAATCCAATGAAAAACATCATGCCTGCGGCGCTGAAAATGCGTTCGGCAGGCATTGTTTCGGGAATAATATCCACTTTTTCAAATCCGTTGTCGCTCTCGATTACAACGGTGAGAGGCTCTCCTGGTTTAACTGTGACTGAAAAATACCCCTGCGCCCGCCACCAATGGGCCAACGAATCACGATCGGGAATGTAATCGAAATCCTCGACTAGATCATGGCCTTCGAGCGTGAAATCATTCAATGAGACGACACGGTGTCCAATGTATTGTTTAAGAGCCGCACCCGGACTGCTGTCGGTAACTGACGACAGGTGGCAGCCGTCAACTTCATGACTGAAAGAGAGGCCGGTATATGGGCCTGATAAAAGAGCTGCAATGCCGCCCAAACACAGTATGAACGGAAGTACTCCGAGTATTGCATAAAAAGCGCGATTTTGACTGGGCATGCGAGCTCCCGGCACGAAGATGGTAAAGAATAGCTTCTGTATTTGTGAACGTAGTAAAATAATAATAAACAAACAAGGGAAATGTTGTGTTTCCGGTTAGGATGTCGCGAGTGAAATATTTATACCAACATCGAATGATGGAATATACCGGTCACGATATAGTTGCCGATTTTGCCATTTAGAGGTTATTTCGGTTGATTTCCACCGGGGAAAGCGTATGTTGCATATATCGAATCGATTGTACACGCGACATGACAGCTACGGAGGGCAGCATGAGACGTTTCACCCTGAAATGGATGATGTTCACTGCGGTGTTTCTGCTCTATATCACGATATTTTCGGCCACGGTATCCGCCCAGGCACCGCCAACGCTCGAGGGCAGGAAAATTGCCGTTATGCTTGACAGCCAGTACCAGGTCGGCGAGGCCTACTACACCCCGCTCAGGCTCAGAGAGGCCGGTGCCGAGGTCAGCATTGTCAGCCACGATGTCCCGGTGGTGCATAGATACACACCGGCGTTCACCCATTACATGAAAGCCGATATCACGCCTGCGGAGGCGGTCAAGACAAAATGGGATGGTGTCGTGGTCATTGGCGGATTCAGCCCCATGTACATGCGTGAGGATCCCGATGCTATCAAGATCATCCGCGACACGAATGACAGCGGCGGGATGATATCGGCTATCTGCCACGGTGTCACTGCGCTTGTCACTGCCGACATTGTCAAGGGCAAGAATCTCACCGGCAATGTGCCGCGCTCCATCGAGTTTACCAACGCCGGTGCGACATTTCACGAGATTGCCCCGCAGGTGGACGGCAACCTGATCACCGCTATCGGTCCCGGCGACAACGGGCCATACCACGATGCAATGATCCATTTTCTCGCCTCGGGCGAACAGGCCGCGAAAGACCATCAGTACGACCAGTATCTCAGGGGCAAACAGATCGCGTTGGTGATCGACAACCGTTACGAATTTTCGCAGGTTGATTACCCGAAAGTCCGCCTTACTCAGAACGGCGCCCGTGTCACGGTGATCGCGGTCAAGGAAGGGGACTATAGCGAATACCGCGGTGTGCAGGGGGTGACTACGGTGAAGGTCAATGCTCGGGATGCAACGAACGGGCAGTTCGACGCGGTCATTCTGGTCGGCCATTACGCTGCCGACACCTATCGCCGCCACGCCGATGTGAGGCAGTTTGTCACCCGTCAGCTGCAGCGCGGGACAATCATCGCCTCGATCAACTGGGGCCATACCGTGTTTATCCAGGCGGGGATTGCGGAAGGCTATGAGTTCGCCACAACGCCCGGCATGGCGAACGACATCAAGTACGCCGGCGGGACACCTGTGGACAAGCCGGTGTACCGTGACCGCAACCTGATAACCTGTGCCGGTGACGATGACATGCCGCTGCTTTATGCCGAACTGGTCAAGGCGCTTGTGGAATAGAACAAGTGTCTGCCGGAATGCAAAAGCCCCTGCGAAAGTGCAGGGGCTTTTTTTATTGATAATACGTTTATATTATTTTGTTTTGAATGTCAGCTTGTAAGGTGTCGAGGGTGTGCCGGATTTGCTCTTGAAATTTACGTTTTCAGCCCGGTTAAACCAGATTGTATACTCCTTGCCCGACTCGAGAGCGACACCGACACTGCATGTGGTCAAGTCACTGGAATATTGCGGGTTGCCGGAGGCTTTCGGGAAGGTTTCCCTGCTTTCCATGCACCACGACCAGCTTTTGTCCAGCATCGGCTCGCTGAATGTCACGCTTATTTCAGAGAGCGAGGGATCCACATCCTGTGCGCCGTTTTCCGGGATAGTTTTGATAACGTGGGGTGTTGTCGCTTCTTTGGAGCCGCACCCGGCAAAAACCACAAGACTCACCGCAATCAACATCATCAGGCATGAACGAAACCCCATCTTTTCCTCCGCATATTGGTTTGTGTAATTACCATGTTAGACAATAATAATTATATCACCTTGTGCAGTCAAGGGAAAAGAAATCATGTAAGCTGATTCCTGGTTCGCTTGCCGGAGATGTGGTTTTACTTCTCGTAAAGGTCGTTATCGTAGATCCAGGCGCGCTGCTCGTCGGCGGTCTTGTTCAGGCGGTATTTCCTGATATGCTTTTTGTAATTTTCGCCGATGACTTTAATCATGCCGAGGTCATAGTTGCCGTAACCCGCCTCGCCGAGCCACTGCACATACTTGATCTCTTTCGGATCGACTCCCATGAGCTCGATAGCTGTACGGTCCGCCGCGACAAAATCAGTGCTCGCCAGCATCACGCCCTGCTCGATGATCTCACCGCCCCAGGGACCGTCCCCCTCGATACCGCTTACACCGTCGAGAACAGCAAGGTCGGGCCTCACACCGCGGTCGGCGAGATGGAACAGGTTGTAGCTCAGCTCGCGCCCGTTCTGGCTTCCCGCGCCACCATGCATGAAACCTTTCTCGTTACGTCCGGCCTTGTCTTTCGATTTGTAATGGCAGACCGGCGAGCCCATCACCATGTTCTTGGTCGAGAGGGTGACAAGCACGGCGTTGTGCGATTTCATTTTCGTGGCTGAAATCCAGTAGACATCGGGATCGAAAAAGGTCGCGATGACATTGATCGGCTGGGGCTTGCGTGAGCCCGAGGTTATGTAATGACGGACTGTCGGCTGGTCGTTGAGTTCGATAAGCTCGCAGTCGTACTCTTTTTCCAGCGGATAGTAGCCGTAATTTTCATAGCTGAGGCTGACCGGAAGGGCGGGAGTGGCGACACCCTCCGCGATGGTCACCTTGCGGCCGTATTCTTCCTTGAGGAAATCGAGGATGCCGCGAAGCTGTTCGACATCGGTGGAGTTTTTCTTCGCGTTCTCGTAGGTGACACCGGCGTTGGCCTTGATGAAGACTTTCTTGTCGCCGATTGCCTTGACAATGTCTTTCGCGATAGGCTTGAGGGAATCGTAGGTCGCCTGGCGGGTGTCGGTCGAGGCCACGAGGCTCACCTCGCTCTTGCCTGATCCGAACAGTGCGCTCGAGGTCGTAGGCGCGGTAAAAGCACCCGCCGCAAGACCTGCCGCGCCGAGTGAAAGACGCTTCAGAAACGACCGTCTATCGCTTATGTGTACGTTTTTCATGTCAGTATCTCCTCTGGAAAATCAGTTTGCTTTATACTTTAAAATACCGAATGACAGCGGGCGGCTCAATAGTATTTTTCCGGTTTTCTTTGTGCCTCACAAATTTTCTGAGTGCTGACGGATTTCATGTTATGAAATATTTTCCGGACATATTTTCCCGCCGGGGGAAAAATATACGTGCTGAATGACGCCGAAAAGATGATGCCTTGAAAATTATCGCGAATATTAACGTTGCCTATCCGACAGTATTACAATGACATAAATGGCCTTCGTCATTCTTAACCGTTTTATGTGGTCTGAGGCATGTTTTTTGCACTGTTACAATGGTAAACGATACGCATAAAAAACTGATAAACGAGGCTGTCATGACTATCAACGAAACCTCTTCCACAGCGTTCAGCACCAATTCTCTGAATGCGAAAAAAAGCACGATACAGTATGGAAAAAGCGAGGAACAGGAGAAAAAAAAGGACAGCGCAAACCTGTCGTCACTTATGACCTCCATGTCTGCCGCGATGACTCCCGATGTGAAAAACACCACGCCCGGCACGGTGCGGCTTGAGGACATCGGTGAGCAGATCAAAATAGACAAAAAGGCTATCGATGAGGAAATCGAGAGCGTCATGAAATCACTCGGCATCGATGAAGATGTTTCGTACAGTATAACGACGACAAGTAATGGCAGTCTTCAGGTGAACGGTGATTTCGAGGGAAAAGAGAAATTCGAGGAGGCTCTGAACGAAAACGAGGGGTTCGCCAACCGATTTCGCCGCCTGAGCGCCCTAAGCAGCCTGCAAGAGGCTGCGAAACGGAGCCTCGAGTTCCAGAAGGAATACGAAATCAATCCGAAAGCGGCTGTCGCAAAATACGCAGCCCTTTTTAACGACAGCACGGAATACCATTTCTCGTATACCTATAATAACGGGCAGAGCGCGACAATGGTAAATGTCGTGACAAGGGGAACATATGGCGGGTAGGGAGGGAGATAGACCTGACTTTTGGCCTTTAAGCAATTCGATGGAAAGAATTTTATCTATACTGTTATTTATTCAAGATTTATATATTTGAAGTTCAGTTTGAATTTATCAGGAGCTTTTTCGGCTTGATAAACGTAAACTTTGCTTTTTCGAGCTTTTATTATTTCAATAAGTTTTTCCATATTTTCAGGAGAAACGTTGCAACCAATTATAACTCTTTTTATGGCAAATTTAGGAAATGGTTTTGTTTTGTTTGTACCACCTAACAACATCATTCTAAATTCTTTTTCATACTCCCACTCTTTGGATTTTGTCAACAATTGTTTTATAAAGTTTTCTTCGTCAGTCATTGTATATGGATTGATAAGCGGGTGTTTTTCAGTATATTCTACCATATCAATATTTAATATATCGTTTGATCTCTCTTCAAAAGCGTAATGACAGAGTCGGACCAATACTTTTCGATCAAATCCTATACAATAACCTCTATGCGAATTAGAATAATGTGACCAAAGTAACAAATTAGAATAAGTCGATGATAGGCTAAAAACACCCATCCTATTCAAAAACTCGTTATTTAAGTCTATTATTTCTTGATGGCTTTGGCCTCTTACAATTTTACAGAGTCTTTTCGCTTTTAGGCGAGCCTCAACTTTTTTTATTTTAGGATAGCGCTCCTTTACTAGTTTAGTAAAATATATTAGTTGATCTTGCTTTGTACCTAAATCATACCTGACGGGTATTTGGCAGTCAAATGGGTCATTGAATGATGTTGGTGAGGTAAAAAAAATTTCATTATCTTTGAGAATATTAAGATGGTGTTCATCCTCAAAATGACGAAATTTATATAAATAGCGGGGAAATTTGTTTGGGCTATTTCCAGCGGTCATGTGATTCCCAATTTTAGAATTTACCTCTATATACCAATATAATAAAAACAGGCGATAAACAAATAAAAAAAGCCCTCCGGGAGACCGGGGAGCTTTTTTGTACTTCTTGTGCCCATCACCAATTACACGATATACTTCCCGCGAGCGGTGTAGCTCGTATGAAGCAGTTTGTGCGCGGTATGCCCGACTGGACCGTCGGTGAGGAACTTGGTGTACAGCTCCACGACTGCCGGGTTTTCGTGCGATTTCCTGACCTCGTAGGCCTGGTCTTCCGAGTAGATGGCCTTGGCGCGGGCCTCGCGGATTTCCGGTGAGGTCGGGATCGGCTGGCCACCGCCGCCGAGGCAGCCGCCCGGACATGCCATGTACTCGATGAAATGGCATTCGGAGAGCGGGCCGCCCGCCTTGATGTCCTCGAGGACCTTCTTGGCGTTCGCGGTGCCGTGGGCAACAGCGAGCTTGAGAGTCGCGCCGCTGAGCCAGTCCCAGCTGTCGAACGGCAGGTCCTTGTTCATCTTCAGGATGTCGGGAACGGGACCGAGTTTCTCGGGCAGGGTGAGTTCTTTGTACTTGATGCCCTCGAAACCGCGGATTTCCTTGACCTGTCCCGCGAGATCGTCCGGATCGGCAACCTGGCCGGTCACGATCTCGAATACGGTCCTGAGCGCGGCCTCCATCACGCCGCCGGTAGCGCCGAAAATAACGCCCGAACCGGTCGCGGAGCCGAACGGATCGTCGAAATCGGATTTCGGCACGTTCGGAAGGTCGATGCCCGCCTCGCGGATCATCTGGCCCAGCTCACGGGTGGTAAGGCCGTAATCAACGTCCTTGAAACCGGAATCGGACATTTCAGGACGGTTGCACTCGTATTTCTTGGCCGAGCAGGGCATGAGCGCCACGGTGACGATATCGGCTGGATCGATGTTGTTGACCTGCGCATAGTAGGTCTTGATCACCGAACCGAACATCTGCTGCGGGCTCTTGGCGGAGCTGACATGCGGCAGGTACTCGGGATAGAAATGCTCGATGAACTTGACCCAGCCGGGCGAACAGGATGTGAACTGCGGCAGCGCCACCGGCTTTTTCGCGACAAGGGCATTGTAGAGCCTGAGGATCAGCTCGCTGCCTTCCTCGATGATCGTGAGGTCGGCGGTGAAATTGGTGTCGAAGACCTTGTCGAAACCGCAGCGGCGAAGTGCCGTGTTCATTTCGAATGTCAGCGGAACGCCGGGTTCCAGGCCGAATTCCTCGCCGATACCGGCGCGCGGGCTGGGTGCGGTCTGCATGACAACGTGCTTGGTCGGGTCGTCGATGGCTTTCCATATCTCGTCGGAGGGATCGTTGGCCCTGAGTGCGCCGGTCGGACAGCGGTTGATACACTGGCCGCAGTTGATACAGACGACTTCCGCCAGCGGCTTGTCCATGAATGTCGAGATCGTGGTCTCGTTGCTGCGGTTGACAGCCTCGAGTACGCCGACTTCCTGAAGGTCGATACAGGTGCGGACACAGCGGCGGCAGAGGATACACTTGTCATTGTCGCGGCGGACGGCGTAACTGCTCTCGTCAACACCGAGTTTGCGTTCGGTGACGTGACCGAAACGGTATTTGTCGACACCGTATTCTTTGGCCAGCGACTGAAGTTCGCAGTTGTTGTTCCTGACACATGAATAACACTCGCCGTAATGCTGGGAGAGCAGGAGGTCGATAATATTCCTGCGGGCCCGGCGGACTTTGGGCGAGGAGGTGTGCACCACGATAGGCTGGGTAATGGGATAAGCGCATGATGCCTGGAGCGTGCGCTGATTCTCGACCTCGACCACGCAGATACGGCAGACACCGGCGACACAGAGATCGTCGTGGTGGCAGAGTGTCGGAATGTGAACGTTGATCATTCTGGCGGCCTCGAGGATGGTCGTGCCGTAAGGGACACGGAGCTCGACACCGTCTATGGTGACTCTCACCTTGCCGCCGATTCCATCGACATCACCCGACTGGACAACGTGGGGTGAGGTGCTTTTCGGCGCGCGCGATGCATCGTCTTTTCTAATATTGTCATCCATTGTTATGGTTTCTCCTTCGATTATTCACCAACAGGCACGCGGCCGTAGATTTCGGATTCGAAATGCTCGATGATCGACAGGAACGCGTTGGGGCTCGACTGACCGAGACCGCATTTGGACGCGATCTGCATCGTCTCGGCAAGCGACATGATCTCCTCCAGATATTCCATGGAGCAGGTGCCGGCCTTGAGGCTTTTGCAGGCGGCCAGGAGCAGCGGGTTGCCTTCGCGGCACGGTGTACACTGTCCGCAGGATTCCTCGACGAAGAACTCGAGGAAATTCTCGGCAACATCGAGCATGTCGCGCTGGGGGCCGAATACGATCATCGATCCGCCGGTGGGCGCGTCCGTGTAAGCGACAGTCGTGGCGAAATCCTTCGCAGGCACGATCTTGCCGGATGCGCCGCCCATCTGGACAGCCTTGGCATCCTCGCCGCCGACCTCTTTGAGGATTTCAGCAATGGTCAGGCCGATGTTGTATTCGTAGACACCCGGTTTTTCACAGTCGCCGGAGATGCTGTAGAGTTTCGATCCTGCCGAATTCTCGACACCGAAACCCTTGAACCAGTCGGCGCCTTTCGACATGATACGGGTCGTTGTGATAAGCGTCTCGACATTGTTCACGACTGTGGGATTGCCCATGAATCCTGTGTCGACCGGGAACGGCGGGCGGTTGCGGGGCTCGCCGCGCTGGCCTTCCAGCGATTCGATCAGCGCTGTTTCCTCACCGCAGACATAGGCTCCGGAGCCCATCTGGATGCGGATGTCAAAGGAGAAACCGTCCTTGCCGGCGACATTGTCGCCGAGAAGGCCGTTTTCGCGGCGTTTCAGGACGACAGCTTCAAGGTCTTTCTTCAGGTAGCTGTACTCGCCGCGGAGATAGATGATACCGATGCCTGCGCCGACAGCATAACCGGCAATGGTCATGCCCTCCATCAGGGCATCGGCGAATTCGGAGAGAAGCACGCGGTCTTTGAACGTGCCGGGCTCGCCCTCGTCTGCGTTACAGACAATGAATTTCTTTTCGCTCTGCGCGGCAGCCGCGAGGTTCCATTTCACACCGGTGGGGAAGCCGGCGCCGCCACGTCCGCGGAGCCCGGAATTCCTGATCTCGGTGATAACCTCGGAGCGGCTTTTTGCCAGCGCTTTCTTAAGGCCGGAGTCGGCCTCGTAATCGATAAATATGACATGGCCCTTACGGTCTGACATTATTTGCCCTCCTGCGCGTAAGCGGTGAACGCACGCTTGCAGCCCTGGATGATCTTGCGGACCATCTCAGGCGTCACCTGCGTATAGGCAACATCGTTGACAAGCATCGCGGGACCCTGGTCGCAGAGTCCGAGACAGTTGACATACTCGAGTGTGAAATGGCCGTCCGGCGTGGTCTCGCCAAACTTGATGCCAAGTTCGTTTTCGAGCTGACGGGCGACATTTTTCTTGCCTGCCATGTTGCAGGAGATAGTCTGGCAGAGCCTGATGACGAATTTACCGGTCGATTCCGTCCTGAGGAAGGAGTAGAAAGACACGACACCATAGACCTCGACTGGATGAATGTCGAGAAGGTTGGCGATTTCCTGCATGGCGAAATCGGAAATATGATTGTACTTTTCCTGTATGGCCTGAAGAATGGGAAGCAGACCGGCACGCGAATTATCGTACTCTTTCGCGATTGCGATGATTTCTTCCCCGAGGGCCTGACGTTCTGTCTGCAGCATTATTTACCCCCCCCGGCAAGGAAAGTTTTCACTTTTTCCAGCAGTTTTTCAGGAGAAATGGGTTTCTCCTCGAAATCGTCGACAGCAACGACATCGCTGTCCTTTCCGTACTTCATGCCGGTGACGCTGCTGATGGAGGTCAGCATGATGATCGGCGTCTTGATTCCCTTGGCGCGAAGGTCCTGCGCCATGACAATACCGTCGTCAGGCTGTTCCATCATGACATCGAGAATGATGAGATCTGGCGTTTCGCTCTCGATCAACTCCATACCGCTGTTTCTGTCTGTTGCACCCTTGAAAGCGTACCCGGCGTTTTCCAGAACCATCTTGATCGATTCCTGAATGTCGGGATCGTCGTCCACGAGGACAATCGTTCTCACGTAGTACCTCCTTCATGGTGGTTATTGTGAATAAATTCACAACGAGAAATGACGAAAAAGCTCTTATGGTTCTCTCTCGATTGTTCGTTTTTCTTCGATTCTTAATCCTTGCCGCGGGAATCCGGGGAATCGTGAAAAGCGGACAGAACTCACATTTCGGAAGATAGGTAAAATTCACAGCGAACGCAAACAAGAAAATAAGAAAAATTCATCTTAGTAAATTACTATTTACCTATTATACAATGTTGGCGCGCAAAGGCTTCCGAAAACAGCAACTTGATAATTTCATTATATAAGTATCAACATGAGGCAATGATTGTCAAGAGGAAAGTGTATACAATTGTTACTTTGTTTCAGAATAATTTTTTCCTTCCTTCCACACCGTCTTGCGGGCTATTATACAAGAGGCATTTTTCATTTCACCTTGACAGTGTTTTATGACGTATTATCCTATATAAGGTAATAATGCAAACCTGATAACGGGGAATATGGTATGATGAATACAAATGATAATCTGAACGGCCCTGAAAGCTGTGCCTTGGATTTTACAATCGAACGGCTTGGTGAAGCGACAATGAAAACACCGCTCAGTAAACAGTTCGGCGACGAGGCTGCTCCCAAGCATTTCATCGGCGATGACGAGCGTGTTCTCTACGATCCATGCCTTAAGCAGGCAAAAGCCTGTCTGGAGCGCGGCACAGAGCCCTCCTCAATGGAAATCGCCGGTCCCCGAGAGAATATTTTTTTCGATCCCTCCGAGGTACGTGCGGCGATAGTGACCTGCGGCGGACTCTGTCCGGGCATTAACGATGTCATCAGGGCGTTGTTCAACGAGCTTCATTACCGTTACCATGTGCGCGAGGTCATCGGTATCCGCTACGGTTTCCAGGGGCTTGTTCCCCGTGTTGGCATCCCGCCATTGAGCATCAAGCCCGAAATGGTCGAGAACATCCATCGTGAGGGAGGGACTTTCCTCGGCTCATCGCGCGGACCCCAGGAACCGTCGGAGGTTGTCGATTTTCTCGAGCGTGAGCGCATCAGGATACTGTTCACCATCGGCGGTGACGGCACCCAGCACGGCGCCTTGGCCATTGCCGACGAGATAGAACGCCGCAAGCTCGAAATCAGCATAATCGGCATCCCGAAAACCATTGATAACGATATCAGTTATGTCGAACGTTCTTTCGGATTCAATACTGCTGTCTCGATTGCGAAAAATGTTCTTCAGACCGGACACGAAGAGGCGCGCGGCGCTTTCAACGGTGTCGCGGTTGTCAAACTGATGGGCCGTCACTCGGGATTCATCGCCGCCATGGCCGCGGTCGCCAACGGTGATGCGAACTATGTGCTTATCCCCGAGGTGCCCTTCGATATGGACGGGCCCAACGGTTTCCTCGCCATTCTCGAAAAACGTCTCGAGGAGCGCAAGCATGCCCTCGTGGTTGTTGCCGAGGGCGCGGGACAGGACCTTCTCGCTAAGGACGAAAAGTCGAAAACGGTGGACGCTTCCGGCAATGTCATTCTTGGTGACATCGGTGTCTATCTCAGGGACCGCATAAGCAATGAACTAAGCACTGGCTGGAACGCGGCGACAGTAAAGTATATCGATCCGAGCTATGTTATCCGCTCCTCGCCTGCCAATGCTGTTGACAGCATTTACTGCGCCCAACTCGCCCACAACGCTGTACATGCTGCCATGAGCGGACGGACGAAAATGGTTGTCTCCCTCTGGAACAACAAGTTCACCCATGTGCCGATCTCAGCGGTCATCTCGAAACGTAAACAGATCGATCCCGCCGGAACGGAATGGTTCTCGGTCCTTGAAAGCACCGGCCAGCCGTTCTCGATGAAGAACTGAGTTGTGCGATTACTCTGCTGTTAAATGGTGTCGGCTGACAGTGATAAATGCATTGGAACGTACGGTCTCGATGTATAAACTGCCGTCTATGGCGGAGATTGCGGCGAAATTTTCGTGAAAGTGTTTCGCGTTACAATAATTTTGAAATAAGGAAATGCATAATGTTCTCCGGCTTGTGGGACGGAGAACATTGTGTTAACAGGCCCCTATGATCTCGACTATTATCGCATTTGTTGTTTATTCAGTCGCTGTGCTGTATATCGGTATACGTGCCACCTGGGAACCGCAGCAGACCGGCGAGGAAATCCATCTCGGAGCCCGTGAGCACGGCACCTGGACCTCGGCGCTTTCGACCTCTGCCTCGACCGAGAGCGGATTTGTCCTGCTCGGCATGGTTGGTATGGGGTACAGCCAGGGGATCAGCTCTTTCTGGATGATCCCGGCGGGCATCCTCGGCTATGCTCTTAACTGGTGGCTTCTCGCGCCAAAACTCCGCGAAAAGAGCGAACGTCTCGGCGCGGTGACCGTTCCCGAGTACATTTCGCTTACCACCGGCGGCGGAGCGCTGTCACGTCTGGCGGCGGGGGCGGCCTCGCTGTTCGCCATCATTTTCCTGCTGACCTATGTGTCGGCACAGTTCTGCGCGGCGGGAAAAGCGCTGTCCTCGCAGTTTCCGCTCTCGTATTCGGCGGCGGTGTATACCGCGGTGACATTGATCGTATTCTACGCTGTTCTCGGCGGGTTCAGGGCCGTGTCATGGACCGATAACCTTCAGGCTGTAATGATGGTGTTCGCGCTGCTGCTTCTGCCAGCTGTCGTTGTTTACAGGGTCGGCGGGCCCGCTGCCATGTTCGAGGCCCTTGCCGCGAAAGACCCGGCACTTATGAGTTTCACCGGCAGTTCGAAAGGTTTCGGCGGGGCGCTGATGGTCATTGTTCCCTGGCTTATGATCGGTGTCGGCTATCCGGGACAGCCCCACGGTATATCGCGGCTCATGGCAACGAAGGATAAGCAGACACTCAGGCAGGCGCCGCTGATTGCGATGGCGTGGCTGGTTATTGTCTATACGGGGGCGATTGTCCTGGGGCTTGCCGCCCGCGCCGGTTTCGAGCATATCACCGCCATTTCGGACGATCCCGAGACCGCGCTTCCGGTGCTTGCGGTGGAGTTCATGCCGGGAATACTTGCGGGGCTCACGCTGGCGGCGATAACCGCGGCGATCTCCTCGACCGCCGATTCACAGCTGATCGCGGCCTCGAGCACTGTCATTCGTGATATCAGGGCCGCGCTTCGCCTGCCCCAGCCGAAACATGAACTCCGTGTGACCCGTCTGACAATCGCGGTACTGGCGGTGATCGCCACATGGTTCGCAGTCCGTGAGTCGCAGATGGTGTTCAGATTTGTGCTCTACGCATTTTTCGGGCTCGGAGCCTCACTCGGGCCGGTTGTCCTTTACTGCACGCTCGTAAAAAAGCCGCGGGCTTTCCCGGCGCTTCTCGGCATACTAAGCGGTGGGATCGTTACTTTCTTCGTCCAGCGTTACACCCTGCATTTCCTGATCAGTTTCAGCGTGTCGGCAGTTCTGACAGCTGCGGTGCATGTAATTCAGGGTTTCAGGCCGGAAAGATAGGCTGATACTGCCTCCATTTTCGCCCTCCGTATGCATGTGCCGCCATGGCGGCACATAAAAATGCTTGCCCATTCAGACAGTATTCGCCATACTCATTACAGAGATGATTCGCTTCACTCTGCATCAACGGCAGCTCATTTTGATAGGATAGTCATGAAATTACTCGCAACCTGCCCTGTCTGCGGAAAGAAAGATATCCGCACATGGGGAACGATATCGATAGAGTCGGCTGATTCCCCGGCGAACATGAAAGAAGCCGAAAACCAGCTTCTGCTCCGGAAACTGCAGCTTGACAGGTTGGACCGCTCGATAGGCATCTGTTCTTCGTGTTCGTTCCTTTTTCAGAATCCGACCTACGACAACGATGAGCTTGACAGGATATATAATCTTGAGAATGTTCCCTATGCCGAGATTGCGGAAAAGGCCGGGAAAATGCCGGATGACCTGTGGAATTCCGAGCTTGGCAGGAAGAATACTATTGAACGACGGGAACGTTATGCCCGGCAGATATTGGACGCTAAGGCCGCGAGTATTCTTGATTACGGTGGCGGAAAAGGTGACAATCTCATGTCGGAAAAGCTTGCGGGAACGGAGCGCTGTGTTTTCAATTTCGGCGTTTCCGACCTTGCCGGTGAAGAGCTGACGCAAGTGACAACTCTCGACGGCTCCAAGAAGTATGACTATATCCTTCACACCCATGTTCTCGAGCACGAGACGGAGCCTGTGGATTCGCTGGCCGTGCTGAGAAACTGCATCTCAGACGACGGCACTCTCTATCTCGAAATGCCGTTCGAGTACTGGCAGCGTTTTCTCACGCGACGTCCGGGTGCGCTCTGGCATGTCAATTATTTCAACCGCAATACATTGCTCATGACTCTCGACAGGGCCGGCTGGTACTGCAGTGATATCGCAATCCGTCTGCTGCCTTATACATACAATATGATCCAGTGTCTTACCGCTGTCGCCCATCCGAAAGTCGGCGCTCATGCCCGGGCTGTCTCCCGAAATCCTTTTTTCCATGTCACCGGTTTCATGAAATTTGCCGGTTTCAAGCTTTTCAAGGGTAAACAGGCTCGTTAGAAAAACTATCGGTCTCCTTATCAGCGTTCCTCATGCCCGACATATATCAGCTTGTCCGTTTCAAAGCCGAGTGATTGCGCTTTTGCAAGCAGCTGTTCGAGGATGTCCTGCGGTAATTCCGGTGTGCGGGAGAGTATCCAGAGGTATGACCGTTTCGAGCTTGTGACCATTGCCCATTGGTAGTTGTCATGATCGAGTGCGATGACCACATATGAGGCATAAAACGGGCCGAAAAATGAGACTTTCAGATGCCCGGTGCTTCTGTCTCCGACAAAAAACGCTTTCCCCTCGGCGCTTTGCCACTCCTCTTTTTCAGCATCGAATCCACGGTTCATCACCCGTATTCCGCCATCATCACGTAAACTGTATTCGGCGCTGACATTGGAAAGGCCGCGTTCAAAACGGTGATCGAAACGGGCGATTTCGTACCATGTTCCGAGATAACGTCCGGCATCAAAATTTCCCACCGGCTCGATGCCCTCGGGTAGCCCCGTGCAGCCGGTGAAAAGAAGGATCGCAAGGTATATGAGTTTTCTCATGGGGCGCTTTCCTCCTGATTTTCTTCTCTGTTAGTTATCCCTGTTTCATTTTAACGTTTCTTGCCGTTGAAATGTTTCGCGAGGAAGCGGTCGAGGCTGTTGGCGAATTCCTGGCGGTCGTTTTTGCCAAGTGGCGGCGGTCCCCCTGTCTCGACACCGCCGCGACGGAGTTCTTCCATGAAATTGCGGATGCTGAGACGTTCGCGGATGCTGTCTTTCGTGTGGAATGTACCGCGTGGATCGAGTGCAAACGCGCCTTTTTCGATGGCGTTCGCCGCACAGGGGATATCGGCGGTGATCACGAGGTCGCCGGGTTTGACACTTTCGACAATTTCATTGTCCGCGGCATCGAGACTGTCATTGGCGAGCAACGTGTCGATGAGAGGCGAAGACGGCACCCTCAACGGCTGGTTCGCCACCAGTGTCATGGATGCCTGCACACGTTTTACAGCACGGTATAGGATGTCTTTGATGACTTTCGGGCAGGCATCGGCATCGACCCATATATGCATGGAAATGACTTTCTTTAAACGAGTGTGGTCGTGTCCGGTTAAGCTTGAGCCTGATGGCTGTGAAAGTCTCTGCAAACGCTGAGTTGGGCGTCATTAGTGAATTCAACGCAAGCAGCGATGCTGTCAGAATAACCGGAACAGTCCTTCGGACAGTCCCGATGATTGTGACCGGGGCAGTCCGAAAGGGGGCGGCGGCCCCTTTTAAGTCTGATGTGAATGTGCCATTTGTTCCGCTGTCAGACGCTGCGCCGCCTTACGCTGGATTGCAGGATCAGCATCGGCGGATACTTTATAGTCTGCAAGATGTGTGCAGATTGAAACTCTGTTGCCGCTTCTGAAAAATCACAGCCGGTCTTTTTACCGGAAAGTAATTCTCGTGTGTTTTGAATATAAAAGCCGTACACTGTGAGAGTGCACGGCTGAAAAACAAGGGGCTATCAGCCCTTATTCGATCATTTCGAGATGTTTGCCTGAGGAATAAGCCGCAATTGCGCCGTCGGACGCCGCGGTTACAATCTGCCTCAGCGGTGTCACCCTGACATCACCCGCCGCAAATATGCCCTTGACCGAGGTCTCGAGTTTTTCATCAACCTTGATGAAACCGCCTTTATCCAGATCGAGAAAGCCCTGGAACATCTCGGTGTTGGGGATCAGGCCGATATACAGGAACACACCCGCGCAGGGTAGGGGTGATTCCTCGCCGGTCTTGACATTTTTCAGGGTAACGCTTTCCACACCGTTCGTGCCGTTGACCGAGGTTACGACTGAATCCATATGGAAAACGACCTTGGGATCCTGACGGGCTTTTTCCACGAAAGGCGCTAGTGCGCGGAACTTGTCGCGGCGATGGATAATATGCACTTTCGATGCGAAACGGGTCAGATAGAGGCCCTCCTCTATCGCCGAATCTCCGCCGCCGATCACGGCAACCTCCATGTCGCGGTAAAAAGCGCCGTCGCAGGTAGCACAGGTGGAAATTCCCTTGCCGAAAAGCTCGGTCTCACCCGGAACATCCAGTTTCCTCGGGCGGACGCCGGTGCAGACAATGATAGTCTTTGTGTTGATCTCGCAGGCGTTGGTGCCGATACAGAAAATATTGTTGTGCCGGTTGATGAATTTGACATCGAGAGTCTGGGACTCGAGGCCAAATTTAACCGCCTGACGGCGCATGCTGTCCATCAGTTCGTATCCGGAAACGCCATCGGGAAAACCGGGAAAGTTTTCCACGAACGCGGTCAGCGCGGCCTGTCCTCCGGGCACGAATTTCTCCAGCATGAGACTGTCCATGTTGGCGCGGCTTGTGTAGATACCGGCGGTAAGGCCAGCCGCTCCCGCACCGATAATTACAGTATCGTAGATTTTATTCTCCATCACGTGTTCCTTCCGGCAGACGGTGTGAAAAAGATGCACCGGTTGTTCCCGGAGCAAGGGTGTTCCGGCTTACAGAATAGCGTCGAGACGGGCCGAGAGCTGTTCTTTCGGCAGTGCTCCGACCACCTGGTCCTTGATCTCACCGCCCTTGATATAGAGAAGTGTCGGGATGCTGCGGACACCATACTGCGCGGCTGTTTTCTGGTTTTCATCAACATTGACCTTGCAGATTTTCGCCTTGCCGTCATATTCCTCGCTCATAGCCTCGAGGAAAGGGGCGATCATTTTGCAGGGGGGGCACCAGGTGGCCCAGAAATCCACCAGGACCGGGATGTCGCTGTCGAGAACCTCGGACTGGAATGTTGCATCGGTAACATCGATTTCCTTAGACATGATTGTCTCCCTCGTATATGGTTTTTACATGAATGACTGAAAATAAAATGTATTGGATATTGATAAAGTATAATTATCCTGCTGTTCTTGTCAAGCGCCCGCTCTATTTTTTCTGACAGTGAGCATGGGCAACAGCATTTCCATCATGAGACGTTTGTCGAAACTCTGTTTTTTCAGCGAGGATTCCGCCCGGGTGAGGATGGTGAGTATACGCCGGAGGTCTTTCTCGTTGAAACGCTTTGTCTGGACATCCATCTTGTTGTGTTTCCAGAGGAACGGGCTTGTTGTCGCGACTTTCATCGCTTCGTTCTCAGGTACGCCATCGCGTCTCTGACGGCGGTATTCCGCGATTTTCAGGAAATGTGAGGACAGCGAGGAGATATAGAACGATTCCTTGTTTTTCTCGCTTTCCATCAGGCGGGTGAGGATTTCGACCGCACCTGAAAAATCACCAAGCCCCACGGAGTTGCAGAGATTCCAGACTGTATCGCGTTTGAAAGCGCCGACCACCGAGGCGACATCCTCTTCGCTCACGTTTTTCTTTTCATGGGCGGCGACAGTGATCTTTTCTATCTCGTTGTCCAGCTCCCTCAGCACCATCCCGACATTGTTGATAAGCAGGGCGATCGCTTTGTGCTCTACAGTCTTGCCCCGTTTCTTGAAACGGTCCTGTATCCATGACGGCAGACGGTTCTCGTAGATGATCTTGAAGGATTCTGCCATTAAATGCTTTTTCGGCGGTGCGGGCGTAAGTTTCGCCTTCTCACCCTCGACAATCACAAGCGTTGAGTCGGGTGTTTCCTTGATCGCCGCCGCGGCTTTTTTCTGCGTTTCCTTGTGAAGCTTGTCGAAATCGCGGATTGCCACGACACGGCGCTCAGCCATCATGGGGAATGTCACGATCTGTGCCGCCATAGAGGCGAGATCGAAATTCTCGGCGCTGTACATATCGAGGTTGAAATCACGGGTTGCCTTGTCTGCGGCGCATTCGATTGTTTCCTTGAAGCGCTCGATGCGCTGGAATTCCTCGCCTGAAAGCTGTACGACCCGGATATTTTTCAATTCTTCGGCATTCATGCGCCGTCGATCTCCTCAAAATCGGCATCCTCGATCGTACTCTTGTTCACCGGGATGTCGTTTATGTTGGATTTCTGTTTCGGTTCCGCTCTGTGTGCCGATCTGCTATTTCCGGCATTGCCGGGCCTGTTGGTTTTGGTGAGCCAGTTCCAGACTGTTGAAACGATCCACCAGAGCAGGAGAAAACGGATAAGAGTCGAGATAAATACCACGGTATCTTCCTTCGTTGAATGCTGCCGGTCGTGCGCGCCGGATGCGATTTGTAAAATACACATTTTCGGGCAGGGATAAAAGGCTTTTCCGCTTCAGGATACCGGTGAATAACGGCAAAAAGCGCCGATCACTATCAGCTGTCAGAGCATTGCAATGCCGAATTTGCTGCCATTTGTCTGTTGCGGCGCATGATATTGCCGTATCTTGAAGGCAAAGATGTTGCCATGACAGGTCTTCGGGCCCTAACGATGAAAAGGAGCAGAATATGACGGATCAGTACGAAATTGAGCCCATCGGGATTATTCATTCGCCCTATAAAGTGAAAGAGGATTGTCCCATTCAGGGCAGGGCCAGGCCGGACGGTACCGGCTGGATAGAGGTCAGGCCGGAATATGCGGAAGGGCTCAAGGATATCGAGACATTCTCTCACCTTTTCCTGCTCTACCGTTTCGATCGGGCTGGCGCGATCGAGCTTTCCAGGCCGACCTTTCTCGATGACACGCCCCACGGGGTGTTTGCCTCACGCCATCCCTGCCGTCCCAACGGCATCGGGCTCTCCGTGGTCAAACTCGACCGACGCGAGGAGAATATCCTCCATGTCAGCCGCATCGATGTGCTCGACGGTACACCGCTTATCGACATAAAGCCCTATGTTCCGAAATTCGATATCATCGAGGAGGCCACGAACGGCTGGGTGGAGGATAAGAAATTTCGTCCGAAACCTGAAGGCAGGG
This sequence comes from Candidatus Latescibacterota bacterium, assembly GCA_963668435.2. Lineage (GTDB taxonomy): Bacteria > Latescibacterota > Latescibacteria > Latescibacterales > Latescibacteraceae. The sequence goes on along the minus strand of CAXXSC010000005.1, from coordinate 365,863 downwards.
AGTGATCTGCTATATTCACAGCCGGGAAGGCAATTAAGGACAATAAAAAAATAACAGTTGGGTATTTTTTAGCCGTTTTTTTTCGGCGAGGTCAACTCATGTGATGTCAAGAGTGGGAAAAGATTAGAAAAACAGGCCCCTCTCCCCCTCGTATTCTTCCTGGCTTTTCGTGGCGAGCCAATGGTCGAGCTCGCGCCACTGGATGAGGTAGAGGTCCTCGAGCAGGACACACGCGCGCGGCAGTGGTTTCTTCGTGGACAGGTCGAGCGGTACGAACGAGACAGCGTAGATGCGGACGACATCGGCTGACATGACCGGATTGAGCCCTGAAATGCCACCGTCACGCCCGCTGACCAGCGCCCATATCCGTGGATGGGTAAGTTTCCTGATGAGGGCGAGATCAGCGATATTCATTCGCACCATCGGCGCGAACATGTAGCAGATCGTATCGACCGGGTTGTCGAGACGGTTTTCGTAGAAGATTACACTGCCGTCCTGCACCATCGTGAAATCAGGCAGGGAGAGGCCCGTTTTCAGGTCGATACGCTGTGAACGGTTGTCGAATTGTATGCGGATGTGGTCCATAGCATTACGCCTGATTTGACAGTTGCCGGATGAAGTACCCTGTTACTGAAAACATATTGTTATGCAGGAATTGTAATATTGCTGCCCTCGTGCCGCAACTGTTTTATTCCATATCTGTATCGAAATTCCCCCGCAGGTCACCCGCTTAGCCGACCGGACTGCTGCATTTCCATTCCTTCTGTTATTTTTTATGATGCCGAATATAGTATTTTTTTCGATAGAACAGCCTTGACGGTTAGTAATGCGTTCGGTTGTTGACAAATAGGTCATTTTTCGTTATTATTTCTAACAAGAATGGTTCGTACAAGAATTAATGTTGAAATTCCCGGTAAATAACTCGGGGAGAGTTTGTTGTGATGTAATGATTATTCGCTGCAGTTGCCTTTGGCAGGGCTTTGTGTGCCGGAGGGCTGTGTTTACAGATTGACATATGAGGATAAATATGGGTGCCGGGACACCTGAACCGATTGATTACGACAAAAGAATACTGGTCGCGCTCCGCCGCATAATCCGTTCTATCGATCAGTATTCTCGACAACTCAGAACGGAATACAATATAACCGGTCCCCAGCTGATCTGCCTTTTATACATTGTCGATGAGAAACCCTCGACAGTTTCGCAGATCAGTCATGCGATCAGTCTCAGCGCAAGCACGGTTGTCGGTATTGTCGACAGGCTTGAGGAGAAAGGCCTTGTGCGACGTGAGCGAAGCAGCGAGGACAGGCGGAATGTCATGGTGATCGCGACAGAAGAGGGGCGGAGTCTCGCAAAACAGGCGCCATCACCTCTTCAGGATACGTTGTCGAAAAACCTGAAAATATACAGTGAGCTGGAAAAAAACACGATTGCCATGGCGCTCGAACAGATTGTGAACCTGATGAATGTCACACATATTGATGCTGCGCCGATACTGGAAACAGGCGCAATCGACAAGCAGAATCAGGGAGATTCGTGATTTTTTGAACCGGATACAAAATGCCCTGCCGCCCTGCGGTGATAACGGCAGTTTTTATAAGCTATAAATCGGTAAAGAGCTGTAACAGGAAGTAAAACGGAGGCAAGCTATGTTTGAATTAGGCGAGAGTGCAATTGAAAAATTCGAGACAATCCTGTCTGAAAAGCCCGACAAGGTGATTCGTTTGACAGTTTCGGAAGCTGACAATACTTCCCTTGAATTTCTGTATGACAACCAGAGAAAAGGGGATGAGCTTTTCAAAAATCAGGATGGCAAAGTTCTTCTGACTGTGAAAAAAGAACTGGCCGAGTCGCTGAAAGGTATGAAAATGGAATACAATTCCGATTCCGGAAAGGACGGCCGATTTATCTTCAAACGCACAACCGGCGATGAAAACTAAAAGCTCAGAATCGAAAAACGAACAGAGTGTTAAATGAATGGAAAAATAAAGACTATCAGTAAACAACGTGGTTTCGGTTTCATACGGAAAGAAAACGGAGAAGATGTGTTTTTTCATCGTTCCGCCTTGCTCAATGGAATTAACTTCTTCAACCTTCGTGAAGGTGACCGCGTTGAATTCGATTTCAAGGAGAGCGAAAAAGGGCCGAGGGCCGAAAACATAATCTTGGCCGAACAGAAAGAAGCGCAGGGGCCGGTGACAACGAATGCTCTTGATAAACTGAAACGTTTCTTTAATACCAGGCCCCGGTAATATCTCCCGTGACTGCCTGAGGTTGTTTCCGTACTGTTTTGCCGGACAGGTGAAGTCTGTCCGGCTGAACGTGCCCGGTTGATATGCCGCCTTCCTGCCTGCCCGCCCGTATTGCGTGCAATCCGCAGTATCTTGATCTCATATATCATAACTTGAGGTGATTTTTCGTGTCGAATTTAGTGAAAAAGCCATATTCGCGTGAAGACCGTTCACTCGATAAATATCTCGAAGAGATAAATCACTATAATCTTTTGACCGCTGATGAGGAGAAAGAGCTTGCCAGGGAAATAAGAAACGGCTCGGAAGAGGCTCTGGAGAAGCTGGTAAACGCAAATCTGCGTTTTGTGGTGAGTGTGGCCAAGAACTACCAGAACCAGGGCATGTCTCTGGGCGATCTGATGAACGAAGGCAATATCGGCTTGATAAAAGCCGCGAAACGTTTCGATGAAACCAAGGGATTCAAGTTCATTTCCTATGCTGTCTGGTGGATACGGCAGTCTATCCTTCAGGCGCTTGCGGACCAGTCGAGAATTGTCCGCCTCCCTCTCAACAGGGTCGGAGCGCTCCACAAAATCGGCAAGAGCGCGCGGAAACTCGAGCAGGATTTTCTGAGGAAGCCCTCCGCCAGCGAAATCGCGGATGATCTCGAAATGAAATCGGCCGATGTGAGCAAGACGCTGAAAATATCTTCCCGTCACCTTTCGATAAACTCTCCTTTTCAGGAAGGCGACAAGAATTCGCTGCTCGATGTCCTCGAGGACGAAAAAACTCCGCATACCGATGAGAAGATCATGGACATTTCACTGAAGAAGGAAGTGGAGAAATGCCTGTCGACACTCAAAGGGAAAGAAGCGGAGGTGATATGCCTTTATTTCGGCATTAACCGCGAAAGAGCGCTGACCCTCGAGGAGATCGGTGCGCGGTTCAGCCTTACCCGTGAACGTGTCCGTCAAATCAAGGAAACCGCATTGAAACGCCTTCGCCACCCCAAACGTGCAAGGATACTCAAGCCATACCTCGAGGAATGAACGCTGACACCCCCGTGAATCCGCACTCATGTCCGTAAACATCCTCCCCTAAAACAGCAGGAACAGCGAACGCAGGAATCTGTTTTATCCTGATTGACAGAATGCTAATATCACTCCCCTGTGGATTGAGCAATTCTCTTGCTCATAAGGGGCTGTATTGATATATTTAAGGATTATTCCGGCGTATCCCCAAACGGAGGAGTTTTGTGAGTAGAAATACTGTCGATAAGATAATTGCCGCCTCGCTGTTTGCTGTCATGCTTGTCATCTATCTGATGACAGTGGCGCCCACCCTTTCTTTCTGGGACTGCGGCGAGTTCATCACCTGTTCCTATATCATGGGCATACCCCACCCGCCGGGATCGCCGCTTCTGTCGATTCTCGGGCGGGTTTTTTCGCTGATTCCGTTTCATGATTTCCGCGGCCTCGGTAACGAGGAAATCGCCTACCGCGTGAATATGATCGATGTTCTTCTCGGCGCTCTGACTGTCATGCTGACCTACCTTGTCGTGGTCAGGATATTCCGAAAGCTCCGTCAGGCGGGAACGCGGCTCGAGGAAGCGATCACGATGTTTGCCGCTACGGTCACCGCGTTCATGGCCGGATTCTCCAACGAGTTCTGGGAGAACGCTATTGAGACCGAGACCTACATGCCCAGCCTTTTCATGCAGCTGACCGCGCTCTGGCTTGTGCTGAAATGGTTGGACCGTAAGGATGATCTGAGGACTGTGCGCTACCTTTTCCTTGCCGCTTATATCCTCGGTCTCGGCAACGGTGTCCATCTTACAGTGCTTCTCATGGCCCCGACCCTTTTCCTGATTGTGCTTTTCGCGAAACCGGACTGGTTCAGGCATGCGAATCTCTGGGGCTCGCTTGTGCTGCTTCTCGCTGTCGCGGGCATTGTCAAGCTGTTCACCGGACTGGGTATTCAGTACCTTGTAATGGCGGCGTTTGCCATTGTTTCCCCACCGATTCTCTATAAAATGTACAAGAAAGAGGCGCAGGCCTGGAAAGTCACACTTCTGGGCATGATTTTCTGCGGCTCGCTCTATATTATCGGTTTCTCCGTCTATCCCACTGTCATGGTCCGTGCCGGCAAGTCGCCGGCGATCAACGAGGGCAATCCTGACAACTGGAACCGCTACACGCTTTATATCGAGCGTGACCAATATGGTCAGGACAACATGTATGTCGCCGCTTTCAACCGCAAATCCTCTTTCGGTTACCAGTTCAAGTACATGTATCTGAGATACCTTCTGCAGCAGTTCCCGAAATGGGGACCGACAGTTGAGGCGGTATTCGAGAACGACCGTTCGGCGGACAGCCCCGGCCCGGTCAGTATCGTGCATTATGTGCCGATATCGCTGCTGCTCATATCTGTGCTCATATACGGTTTTTATACCCACGCCCGTCTGGATTTCAAGACATTTTTTGCCCTGATGCTCTTTTTCATAGGATCCTCTATCGGGCTTGTCATCTATCTCAACATGGATAATCCACAGGTCCGGGAACGCGCCTATTTCTTCCTCGGCTCCTATTACATCATCATGTACTGGATCGGATTCGGCATCTGGGGCATTATCTACGACCTTTACGACTGGTTCCGGGAAAAGGGTAAAATGCCGGCGGCGCGTGTCGCAACGATGTCGATGTTTCTCTGTTTCGGTTCGCTCGTGCCTTTCTCGGTGCTTTCGAACCATATCGATCCGAAATTCAACCATTTCGAGGTCCATGACCGCAGCCATGACTGGATGCCCTGGGATTACGCGTATAATATCCTGACCTCATGTGAAAAGGACGCTATCCTGTTCACCAACGGTGACAACGACACGTTCCCGGTGTGGTACCTCCAAGAGGTCATGGGATTCCGCCGCGACATCCGCGTTGTCAACCTGAGCCTTCTCAACACAAGCTGGTATATCCTCCAGCTCAAGAACGAGATGGCGCCGTTCATCCGCGAGGGTAGTGGTGAAAGTGACGGGATAAACGGCAAAACGCTTCCGATCAAATACGAGGACGAGTTCATCGAGAAAACCCTCTGCGGCCGTGACGAGCCCGCGCTGATGCGCCGTCTGTGGCCGGTGGAGGGTAAAGATGTCAATATGGCGGGCATCACCTGGCGTCTGCCGACCTATCACCGCCTCGATGCAGGCGGCGGCGAGATTGTCGGTATGATCCGTGTTCAGGACGAGATGGTGGCGAGCATTATCAACTGGAACAACTGGGAGCGCCCGATCTATTTCGCGGTGACAGTGGCCACAGAGAACAAGATCGGCCTCGACGATCATCTTGCGATGCAGGGCATGGTCTACCGGCTTGAGAAAGTGCCCGCGCCGAAAGGCCAGATATTGGTCGATGTGCCGACCATGGCGGATAATGTGTTCGACCGCTACCAGTACCGTTCGCTCGACGACGATTCCATTTACAAGCCGCCCAACACGATCAAGCTGGTGACCAACTATTTCATCGGTTTCGCACAGCTCTGCGAGCGTTTTGCCAACGACGGCGACCGTGAGAATGCGGTCAAGGCCGCATGGGGCGCGATCAACCGCACGCCGAACGATTTCGACAAACGCCTTCTGCTCTACCAGGCAATGCTGTCACACGATATGATCGATGAGATAGTCGATTTTGTCGAATGGGAATCCGGGACAATCGATTTCCGGGCGAGCCAGGCGAACCGTACCGAATTCTACCGTATCCTTGCAGCATACGGCGCCGAGGATCTGACACTCGACCTTATCAAGCAGGAGATCGCCGCGCCTGATTTCTACACTGATCCCACCGGCACAGCGAGGGACCGCATGAAAGTGTATGCGATCCTCAATATTCTCGGCGAGTATGCGCTTTCCGATTCGCTGATGAAAGGCGACACATTCCCGGTTGCGAAAGGTGATGGTGTCAATGCCAGGATCGACCGTGTGCACGATCTGATCAGGAAAGATAAAAAAGAGGAAGCGCTTACGGCGGCCCGTGCGCTCATCAAGGACTATCCCGATAATATTCTTGCGCTCAAGGCCCATATCGGCGCGCTTGCAGGAACTGGCAGATACGAGGAGGTGCTTCAGTCACTCGAACACATCCTCGAACTCGACCCGGACGATTCGGCGGTCCAGGAAACCAGGGATATCATGATGAAACGTTGGAAACAGATCCAGCAGGCCGACTCCTCGAAAACGAAATGAGCGGAATTTCATCGACGAAAAATCAGCGGTGCTTTAAAATGAAAAGAGGCGGGATATTGTTCCCGCCTCTTTTTTATATCATAAGAATTCTTCGGATTTCGATCCGGGGGAAAGCAGTATTTTGCCCCCTTTCTGTCGCTTTGCGACATCTTTCCCCCAAAGGGAGCAAGAAATTAAGAAAAAGCGATTCTCCCCTTGGGGGACACGTAGAGCCGCGCAAGAGCAAGGGGTAGGGGGATAGGGGGCGGATATTGGATATCCCGGACTTTAGTCCGAGGTAGTTCATTCAGCGTTTATAACCGATAATCACCGGTTCGGGATACACCTCGGAAACACGATAATCATGAAGTAATTCGCTTGTTATAAAGACCATACTATATTGCGAAGCCGCCGGGAGAACGCAATAATACGTTACAAAGCCATATCGCGACAATGATTCTTTCAACTCGCACCCAAGAGGCGTCAGTATTTTTTTAACGGTAGCGCTTTTTTCATAGGAAGGTTTCATTCTGACGACAAAACGGGCATCCCAGGAAAGAGACTCAGTCTGTATCATGATATAGATGTTTTCCGAAGCAAGTCGGTTTTCTCCCGCCAAAATCGAGAGATCAATTTGCTTGCATGGCAACACATTGTCACCATGCCATACAACATCCACCACACCCTCTGGCAATCCCGTTATTTCATAAGTATTGTCAGGGTAAATGAGCGTTTTTACCGCGAGGGTGTCACTGTAATCCACTGCGTTATAGACGGTTATCGTTATTGGAGCAACGACGCCATCCCAGTTGTCGTTATTGAAGATTATGCCATCGTTGTATTGCATGCTGTATTCCACACTCCCCGACACCGTCGCCCCGCTCTTCTCCTCCATCGCCACATCAACCGCTTTGTCAGCCGCAACGCTGAAATGGTAATCCTCATAAAGCAGATAGCCGTCAAGTTTCACCGCCATGACGAAATCGCGGGGCGTTACCGACCGTTTCTCGGCAACTGGAGCCACATACACCGGCGAGGCGGCAACTGAAACGCCGCTGGAAGAATGCATGCCGCCGTCGAGCAAAAGCATCTTTTTCGTGACCGACTGCCCGCCGGTGCTGAGACGGTAAAGATACACGCCCGCCGATACCGACATGCCGCTGTCGTCGCGGCCATCCCACGCGACAGTGTGGACTCCTGCCGCAACTTGCCCGGACACGAGCTTACGCACAGTCTGGCCCATGACATTGTAGACTGTGAGCGCGACGGTATCAGGTTCGAGAAGCTCGAACTCGATCATGGTCGAGGGATTGAACGGGTTCGGGAAATTCTGGTGCAGGACAAACTCCTGCGGCCTCGGTGTTTCAGCCACATCGAGCGGGCTGATATCGAGCTCGATTGCATAGGAGCCGTCCGCCGCCGAGAATGTCCGCGATGTGTCGCCGTCCGCGACAAACATGATCTCCGCACCGGAAAGAGCCGTGGCATTTGCTGAGTTGGTGATTGTCCCGCTGACCGTGGCGGCGAGCGCGGGGGTTGATGTTGACCAAGCTACAATGAAGGCGGTAATAAACGCTGTGCCAAGACCGTGAACGAAGATTGATCGAAGAAAAAAGCGTGGCAATGAACACCTCATGTCGTCCTCCCGAAAAAAAGCCGCTGAATCCGTTTCGCGCGGAACTGTGCGGCATCTTTCTCTGGCAGGCGCTGTCCGCACACCGCATCCTCCGGTAGGACACAGTACAGTTTTTATTAGCTGTCATATGCCTGCTCAAAATTGCCTGCAAGAAACAATATATTGCATCCGGCCGGAAAAACAAGCGCTGTTTTAGAGTGGTAAACATGGCGTGTTACATTGCATGCCGGGAAAGGGTGTTTTTTTACAGCTTCCTCACTTGCCATCACCCGCTCTGTCGTGTATACTGTAATTTCACGCGTAAAAAATAAAGTTCGATTCTTATGGGGAAATATCATGCGGCGACGTTCTTTTTTATCGATGATCAGCGTTCCTTTGCTTCTCGAGGCCTGTTCCGGCGGCCCGTTCTATTTCATCCAGATGGCCGACACCCAGATCGGTATGATCGAGGGCGGAAAAAATGGCAACAATTTCCGGGCGGAAAGCCGCATTCTCGAGAAGGTCTACGAGGATATCAACGCCATGACGCCGAAACCGGCATTCATGGTGGTCTGCGGCGACCTGACCAACCTGCCGGGACATGCGCTACAGATTCAGGAATACCGCCGTCTCGCCGACATGCTCGATCCCGAAATAAGACTCTGCAATGTACCGGGCAACCATGATTTCAAGGGCAGCTGCGACCATGCCAACCTTTCTTTCTATCGTCAGACCTATGGGCCTGACCGCTATTCTTTCGATCATGGCGGCTGGCATTTCGTAGCCCTGAACAGCCATCTCATTAAATTCTCGGAGAAATGCCCCGAGGAGGCTGTCAGTCAGCTCGACTGGTGCCGCGAGGATCTGATGAACGCGGCGAAAGAAAAAGGCACGATCGTTTTCATGCATCACCCGTTTTTCGACAATGATATCGCGGAGGAGGACGGCTATCATAATATACCCGCCGACCAGCGTCACAAATGGCTCGATCTTTTTGCTGCCAACAATGTGAAAGCGGTCTTTTCCGGGCACCGTCATACGACCATTCCTGAGCACGAATACCGCGGCGTGGCGCTGGTCAATACCAATGCTATCTGCAATTCGTTCGACAAGAAACCGGGCCTGAGGATCGTGGGCCTTCTCAAGGACGGGGTCAGGCAGTCATTCATCCCGCGCGACACTATTCCTGTGGATGTTTCGATGCTGGCGAAAAAAGTTTAGACAGCTGCGAACAACTGATATAAAGCCGCAAGTCACTTCATTTTTCGGTTGTGTTGCGGCTTTCTTTTTCTTCATACTGCAATGTACTCTGTTTAACTGACAAAATACCCAGTCTGCCAAGAGGCAATCGATTTGCCGCCTGTGAGGATCATATGCTGAAAAAGATACTTCTGTGCACCGCCCTGCTTTTCCTGAACACCGCCGTTCATGCCGATATTCCACGGAACATGCCGCCGGAATCGCTGACCTCGAAACTCCGTGAGGACCATCCCCGCATGTTTTTCAACCGTGACAGCTTTCCTGCAGTGAAAGCACGTGCGCTCGGCGAGGACAGGGCACTTTATGATGCCATGAAATCCCGTGTGGACAAGCTGAAAGCCTCAGCGCTTGAAACGAAAGACTACGGTATCCAGGCCTCCGAGGCCGCATTCGTGTACCTCGTGGAGGATAATGCCGAATATGCGCGGTTCAGCGGGGACTTGCTCGAAAAAAGCCTCGCGTATTACCACGAATGCTATGCGAACGAAAAGCCCGTGAACTGGTATGCGTACTCGCGTATCTGCGCGATGGCGGCATATGACTGGATTTTTGACACGCTGGCGCCTGAGACGAGGAGGCGCATGGGTGTTTCCTTCCTCGATGCTGTCGAACAGGTGCAGCCCACTGACAATCGTCATTATTTTTATCCGCAGGAAAACTGGTCGGGCCCGACAACCGGTTTTTACGGCAACCGCTCGATGCTCTGGTATGCGGGGCTTGCGACATGGGGTGAGGATTTCGATCCCCGCGCGGACTGGTTTCTCGCCGAGGGATTCACTCTCAACATGGCACTTCTCGCCCACCGTAAAAAAGGCGCCGGGGACGATGGCGGGTCGGCGACCGCCTCGCTGAATTACTCCATGGGGGCCTATCCTTGGTCGGTGTACAATTTCTTCCGCAGCTATCAGTCGGCCACCGGCGTGAATATCGCACTCGAATGGCCGGACGCCTCCTATCTCACCGGTTATCTCTATTGGAACATGCTGCCGGGGCTCCGTGAGTTCGGTATCGGCGATTCCTATCATACGACCAACGAAATCAGCCTCAACCAGATGCGGAGCCATCTTTTGCAGCTGATCCACTTTTTCGGGGAGACAAATCCTCGCAACGCCGCGTTCGCCCGCTGGATGATGACACAGGTGCCGGAGGGAAATTTCGGCAGGATACCGTTCACGCCGTTCCTGCTGACAGAACGCCGTCCTGAAATCGCGCCGCTGGAACCGGCCGAGGTCATGCCATACGCCCGTCATTTCGAGAACATGGGGCAGGTGTTCATGCGCTCGGGACCCGGCCCGGATGACAGTTATCTCGTATTCATGTGCGGCGGCGTTTTGGAACAGCACAAACACTGGGACAACAACCATTTCTGCATCTTCAAGAAAGGCTATCTGGCGCTGGACACCGGCTCACGTCCGCACAGCCTTCACACGCAGAATTACTACCCGCGCACAATCGCGCACAACTGTGTCCTCATCAAAAAGCCCGGTGAGGAACTGCCTATATATGTGGACAAGGGCGCGGGCGGCGGCCAGCGATGGGGTGCTCCGGCCGAGGGCGAGGAAGACCGTCCGGTGCCCAACGACGGCGGTCAGATGGAGCTTATCGGTTCGCATGTCGCGGCATTCGAGACCAATGGCAATTTCTCGTATGTGGCGGGGGATGCCACCGATGCATACAGCAGTGAAAAATGCTCGCTCGCTCTCCGTCAGATCGTTTTTATCAATCCCGATTACTATGTGATATTCGACCGGGTAGCTTCGACCGACCGGTCATATGAAAAAACATGGCTTCTGCACGCGGCGGAGGAGCCCGAAGTCAACGGTCTCTCGTTCAGTACCACTCACGAGGACGGGCGGCTTTATGCAACGACTGTTCTGCCGAAAGATGCCGTGATCGAGACCATCGGCGGCCCTGGACGCCAGTTCGAAGTCGAGGGGCATAACTACGCCATGCCAGACACTTACAAATATCCTGACACGACACCACTTCTCGGCCAGTGGCGTGTCGAGGTGAAAGCGCCAGCAGACACGAATGAGACTTGCTTCCTGCATTTTCTCCAGACCGCGGAGAGGAATGGCGGCAGGAAAATCAGCCCGCGTTTTGTGGAGCGCAACGGCATGAACGGTGTCGCGTTCAGTGTCGACAACCGTGATTTCGAGGTCCTGTTCGGGACATCGGGCGCCGCTTCCGGACATATCAGCATTAAAGAGGGTGGCAGGACGGTGACCGATACAGCGCTGACTGAAACTGTGCAGAAACAGAGCGGGCTGTTCGGGACTGAGTAAAAGTGAGACAACAGGGATTGCAGTCTGAATCATAGAACACGGATCACGTGGATTGAACCGATTTTACGGATAAAAAAAACCGCAGAGGCGCAAAGACGCAGAGGAAAAATGTGATACAAACTTAATTCTTCTGTATCCCTGTGCTTCTGCGGTTTTCTTTTCGAGACATTCCTACTATTTTGCCAGCCTGAACCCCTCGCCCTTATCCTCGAACGAGTAGCTGTGTGTTGCGCCTTCCTTGGCAAACGAGATTTCGAGGCGTTTGCCAGAGTTCACGTTCATGACGGCGCTTCCTGCTATTTTTTCCGCTTCGGCGCGGTCGATGACCGGCACTGCGATATGCGCCATACGTGTGACCTTCTCTTTCGCGGTCACCTCGGTGTCGATGTAGTCGATCCAGCGGAACCGTGCGTTCGCCTGCACCGGGAGGTAGCCGTGACGGTCCGCTTTGAATCTAAACGGGACTGAGGAAACCGGTATCAGCGCGATATTCCCGTTGTCACCCTCCAGATAGACGAATTTCTCCTGAATATCAGCCTCTGCGCCCTGATGGAACCTGAATGCGATTTCCGCGCCCTTGTCAGACGTGACCTCATCGAGCAAGAGCATGATTTCTGGCTTGTCGAGCAGGACATGGCGGCGCCAGTTTTTCAGTTCCTCGCTGGGATAGGCCTTTGTGGGATCGAGAAGGGCGTAATCGACCGCTTTGCCGGGACGGTATTCGAGTACCTCGCCACCGATGGTCTCGTCCATGGGCTTGCCGCGCCATTTGCCGGGAATCTGCTTCTCGCCGTTGACAAAGACGACATTCTGGCCGACACTCGAGGCCTGCGGATAGGTCCAGCGGAGATCGTCGAAACATTTCTCGTCGTAGGGGATATTGCCGATGCCGCGGATAAAAGTCTGTCCCTGCCAGTGAAGCACGAAATCACCACAGTCGAGATGGCCGTGATGAGGATCGCTGTGTTTGCCCGCTTTACATGCCACAATCATCTTGTCGGTGCTTGTGAAATCACTTCGCATGACGATGTAGTCGATAGTTCTGAAATGATGGCCTGCGGTTTTCGGCAGCGCGGGCTGGACATCGGGGCGTGGCCAGATCAGGTCCCAGAGCCCCTCGGCCGCACCGAGATTGTTCTCACGCCACCATGCCGCGGCGGGGCTTTTCGTTTCCTTTGTCAGGCAGTTGTAGATATAGGTGACATTGCTTGAGCGAATCCTGTTGCCGGTGTCGCCAAAATCGACCTTGTTCTTCGGCGGGAGCCAGCAGTACAGGTAGAACGATACCGGGTGCTCCTGGATTTTCGGGTGATTCAGAATGCTGTACCTGTTCTTTGTCAGGCGTTTGAGCGGGATACCGTATTTCACCGCCTGGTAATGGTTGGCGAATGAGTAGCCGACACCTTCCTGCCAGCCGCCGTCGATGCCGATCTCGTCGAAGGTTTTCCATATCCGCTTGTAGGATTCCGCGACGACATCGGTCAGCTCAGGATTTTCGGTCAATATGGCCAGTGCCGCGGTGCCCGCGCCGCTCGCGCAGGTTGTCAGCCAGTTGCATCGGTAGGCCCATGCCCACCAGTGGTAATCCCAGGTGCCTTTCACCCGGAGGATGGCTTTTTCCAGGAGCGCGCCGCGGATACGGTCACGCTGCCGGACAGTCAGCACCGGGTAGAGCCAGTCATAAACAGTCCCCAGCACCTGTGCTGTTTCCGCTGCATAGATGTCGTAGTCGAAAACGACCTGGTCGTCAGGTACATTCCAGGGCATGACTCTGCTGTAAATAATTGGGAACTGGTGCGCGCGGTCGGTCCAGTTCTCCATGTCGCAGACACGGTCGGCGAACTCGAATGCCTTGTCGGCGTATTTCCGCTCCCCGGTCATCTGGTAGAGAAAGGCAAGCGTGAGCGCGTTCTCGCGGTAGCGGACAGTAAAGTGGTTTGTCCCCCAGTCACCGGTGAAACGTGGGTTCTTGTCGCGCGGCGGTGCGTCCTCGACAGGCGTGTAGAGAAGACGGTTCGCTTCGGCGCAGAGCCTGTTCCAGACATCGCGCGATTCGGTATCGTTCTCGATCAGCTCCCGAATGGCGGGCTTGTCGTTCTCACCAAAATAAAGGTAGGGGTGTTCGAGTCTGCCGGAGATAGCCCGGTCGAAATCATCCGGTGTCACCTCATCCGCTGCGAACACTGCCACGGAAAACAATACCTGCGCGAGAACCAGGAGCAGAACAAGTCGTTTCATCGTTGATCCTTTTTCTAAAGTGAAAATGACTAAACGTTCAAGGCAAGTGTGCCTGTGTAATAGTTACGTTTTTAAAAAATTTATTAATCAATCCCAGCAGACAATTCCCTGCATGTAAAGGGTCGTTTTTCCGCACTTAGGACAGGGTCTTGAAAAAATATCATTTTCATTTTCTATATGGTAGAGGTTTTTTTACATTTTGAGCAGGTGAAAGTCGTTTCGTAAACTTGATCCTCTCCATATATGATTTTGACATAAAGCTTAGCTGTTCGTTTATGGCATTTTTTGCATTCGTATATCCTTTGTTCAAAAAATGGATTTTCAAATAGATTCGGCTTGTTTTCGAGGCTATTTTCAACAAGGAGTTCTTTTATTTTCTGATGTTCCTCGTTTGTATCGGTATCAAGTACATTATCGAGAGAAACATACATCATGCCGATTCCATATAGAAATTCATCATTGTAATCACAGTTTTTACATTCGACTAAAAGCCCTGATCCCATTATAGAGTTCCTTTTATTGAGATAATTCTTTGGAGCTTGCTCCGTGGCCGTTAATTAGTATTGTCCCTAAAACGCCACTTCTATTTTCTTTTTAGCGCCCGATTTTACACCCTCGAATATTTTCCATTTCGAGGTGCCGGGCTCGCCGACTTTGACCGTATAGCTGCCTTTGGCGAAAACTTTCGGTGTAAACGACTGTCCCTTGATTCTGAGTGTATAGATAATCTCACCGCTTGACTCATCTATGACTTGGATAACCGGATCTTCCATGCCGTTGACAACGATTTCGGGCAAGTGGGCTTTGGCATCGCGGCCATAGTTGTCGATCTGCTTGATCGTGATCGGCCAGCCCTCGTATTCCCCGTTGCCCGAGGCCGGATCTGAGAGGCGCGGCCAGCATTCTGAAGTGATTTCGCGGCTTTCGCGGTTGAGACGGATGATGCCGTAGCCGGTCGCGCGGTCGTAGAGGCGCGAGGGTTTCAGGCCGGTGAATTCCGGGTTGGATACGGCGTAGACCGAGATGTGATTGCCGAAACCGTCCTCGAAATCGCCGGTGTATTTCGGTGTGCCGCGTTTACGGTTCCTGCCGGTCTCACGCGGGCACCAGCGCCGCGGAAAGATGTTTGAGATCGCCGGGACACAGAACGCGTAACCGGCATCATGCCAGTCATCGATACCGTAGTGTGTGAAACTGCCCAGGTGCTGGTCGCCGGCGAGATGGAACACGAATCCCTTGCGAAGTTCCCGGAGCGCGCGATTGCGGCCCGACTGCGGCCAGCCGTTGGAGTCCATGTCGGCGACCGGGACATCATCCGGCGGATAGTCGCCTTTTTCAAGTATTCTTAGCTGCGGCACGACAACATCGCTCATCAGCTCCTTGTAGGGAAGTGTGGCCACATTGGCAAATATGGTTTGGGAGAGGCAGACTTTCATCCATACACCGTTGCGCCAGTCGGCAGCCCAGTCGGCGAGGAAATCGAGCTGTCGCTGGCCGAGGAGGATTGCGCCGGGGACATCGGCCTCTGTTTTTGGATCAAAATCCTTGTTCTCCGACCAGCCGTTGACAATCTTGCCCGCTGGAACGAGCACTGCTGGCGGCGACTTGAATTTTCTGTCCTCGAGCACGGCAAAGCTCACTCCGGCGTAATCGATAGAGGTGTAATAAACACCGATTCCCTGCTCGACCGGTGAGGGATCGTAGGGATCGGGCAGGTGTGATGCCTGTGTCCGGTCGACCATTCTCACCCATTCCGCAGGCTGTTTGTAGCCGCCAAGGTCCTGTGACTCCTTGTCTGTCGGTCGTTTGGGGGCATGTGCGCCGCCGTTGCCCCAGACATTGCCGTGATAGACATCGTGATCATCCGGGATGGCGACAGTGGGACGGTCCCGCATGAGCTCGCCGTAAGCCCAGCCGTAGAGATACCATTTTCTGAGATAGTCGAGTGCCGATTTGTCGAGCGGTTCGCGCTGGACACCAAAACCGGCCACGCCCTCGTAGATCTGGTCGCCGGAGAAGAAGAGGAAATCGGGATCATTATAGCAAATACTTCTGAAAATATCGGTGTTGGGGAAACCGAGATCGTTGTTGCCGGTGAACCCAGCCACCGAGATCTCTTCCTTGTCCCAGGGCTCGCGGCGGACTGTTCCGGTCCTGTAAGCTGTGCGGACAATATTTTCTTTCCCGATAAATGTGCATGATATGCGGTAGGGTGTGTCTACTGTGCTGTCCCAATTGTCCACGCGGAATGTAGCGGTTCTCGCGAGAGGGTGGATAGCCGCCTCGGACACCGTTTTCCAGTTTCCGGCGGTGAGTATGTCGAGACAGGCGCTTGTGGCGTCACGATCACTGAGCGGCGGGAGCTGCGCGGTCATTTTGAGTGTGCCGCAGCTCAGTGTATACTGTGAGAACAGGATCGGCCCGAACTCGCGTTCCGGGTGCGACCTGACCCGGTCGCCTGAAAGCCTCCAGGAAGCGAAACGGAATCGTACGTTTCCTCCGCGCGCAGTGCCCTGGCGTGTTCCCCAGTTGCCGTCATCGATCGAGGGGCGTTTGGCGCTCACTTCCTTGTACTCGCCGTGCGAACAGAGCAGCGCGACACCGCCTGTCGCCCAATCAGGATCGATGTCGTTCCGTTCGGCACTTGAGAGAAGGTTTCCGAAGGCATCAAAGACAGATAATGTCAGCGCGAATGTTTTGCCTGCCGGTTTGCCTGTGAGAACCAGTTTCAGCACCTTGTCCGACACCGGCACAGTGGCCCCGCTTTTCATCGGTTTCCCGATAAAGAGACCGCCTTTCGTATCGACACCGACCGGGAATCCTATGCCGCGGACAGCGCTGTCGCGATAATCCTTGAACTCCCCTCTAACACCGACTTTGAAGCCGACAAGACCATTGTCGAGTATGACGCTGTCTTTGGGCAGACGGTCGATAACAACGCTCATTTCGAAAGCGCCTTTGCCCGCGATGAGCTCCTGTGTCAGGAGGAATACATTTCGGTCGCCGCCGCCTGTTTCGCATTCGATCCATCCGTCTCTGAGACGCCAGTCCTGAAGGGGGCCTGCCCAGTAGTCGGGGCCGAGCCAGACACGGTCTGTTTCTGGGAGCTGGCTGTCGAAAGTGTCGGCGCTGACGCTCTCAATCAAACAGAAACAGAGAGTAATAACAGCGACAATGAGTGTCGTCGAGCGGATAAAGCGGTCATGTGTCTGCATGCAACTCTCCTTTCAGCAAGCCCTGATAATGAGCGCGGGAGATTCTGCCGTGAATGGATTCTTTTTATAGTCTCCGAAATATTCAAGTGAGGTGAAACCGGCTTTTTGCAGTATGTCCGATAGTTCGTCTTGTTCGAGAGCGAGCAGGGTGACATGATCGTGCCAGCTGTCGCCATCGAGGCTCAATGTGCCGTTGAATGTGACTGTTCCGGGGATTTCTCCGGGCTCATAAGAACGCTGGAAACGGATGCCGGCCTCGCGGTTTTCTATCACGGGAAGTGCGTCCATGTGACCGTCGAGCACCCGTCTGAAATTGACAGTTTGTAAAAGAAAAGAGCCGTTTTTACGTATGGCTGTTTTCGCTTTATGGCAGAGGGATTGTATTTCTTCGCGGCTGTGAAGGTGCGGAAGGGAGTTGCCGACACAATAGATGCGGTCAAATGTGCGGCTGCCGGTGGCGGTATCGAAAGACAGCATGTCGGATGTAAAAAACGTGGTGTTTTCGCGGCATTTGGCTTTTGCCCGCTCTATCATGCCGCTGTCGAGGTCGATGCCGGTGACAGTATGCCCCATTGCGGCAAGGGCGCAGGCATAGCCGCCGGTTCCGCAGGCAATATCCAGGATGTTGCTTTCCGGTGGCAGGCCTTCTGAAAGGAATGCTGTAATGACAGGGTTTTCCGGGAATACACGATCATAAACCATACCGAGATTTTCGTAAAATGGCATGTCCGTCTCCCTCTGAGGTTTTGTCGATAATCGTCGAACGGGTCTCTACATGAACAGCGTTTCCTGTATATAATATGCCTTATTTCACTGAATAGACGAGGATTTTCCTGCTGACGCCGTCACTGATATACAGCTTGTCCTCCATGAACGCCAGCGAACGCGGGCTCATGTCGCGGTCGACACCGAATCCGGCTGTGCCAAGCACGGTGCCGTCCATGGCAAAAACGACGATACCGCGTTTGTCGGCAACAACGAGCCTGTCGCCTGTCATGATAGCGACATCGATGGGCGCCTCGAGCGCCTCGCTGCCGATAGTCTCAATTTTCGCGCCGTAATGGGCGAGTTTCGCGATAGAGGGGGCCGCCCTGTCGGCGACATAGATTGCGCCGTTGTCGCTGACATCGAGACCTGCGGGTTCTTTGAGACTTTCAAGCGATGACCCGAAAGATCCCCTGCTCGATACAGCACTTCTGAGCATGTCGATCCTTATGATCGAGCCGGTATCGCGGTCGGTTACATAGAGATCACCGCTGCCACGATCGAACGAGAGGCCGCTGAACGAACTGAAATAGTTGTTGCTGTCCGAGTCTTTTGAATAGGCGACAAAATTATTTTTCAGATTGCGGTCAAAACGGATGATCTGTGAATTTGCGGCGTCAATAACGTAAATGCCCATGCCTGAGGTCGAGCAGACATCGATCGGCGAGGTGAGGCGGGCGACACGTGAGCTGAAACCGCTGAAACGTGAGCGAAGGGTGCCGTCGGGCATGAAACGCAGGATGGAAGATCGCTGGCGGTCGCAGACATAAAGGGTGCCATCCACCCCGAACGAGATGCCTTGAGGGGAGAGGATGTCCGTGTCGGCGGCAAAATAGGAATCGAACACGAGGCTGACTGTGCCGTTCGATTCAGGCGGTGGGGCCTGCCGTGTCCGTTTGACTGTCCCGGAATCGTTTGTGTCGGCGAGTTTCACCGGGCCGCTGTGAATTGTGCAGGAAGAAATGAAAAAAGTAACGGCAATGAGGATGGATATCTGTTTCATGGGCTGTCTCCCGCTCGTTTGCCATTATTCGCCGTGCCAGTTTGCCGATTTTTCCGGGCAAAAACATAGGCGCGGCGACTCTGGTATTCCACCTCCGGATATGGCTCACGCTCCATACATTCTATGATGTCGAAACCGTTTTGCCTGAGCGTATTGACAATGAACGCCGTTGGAAAGAACATGAAATCGATATCGATATCGCGGCCCAAAAACTCGGTCAGGCACATCGTGCTGTCGCCGATGTGATATGTCAGCAGTACAGGGGCGCTGTCCCTGAGCACCCGGCGCATTTCACGGAACGCGGCTGCCACCTGCCCGGGCGAAAAATGGACGATTGCATAGAACGACACGATTGCCGCAACAGAATCGTCTGCAAATCCGGTGTTGAGCATCGAGCCCTGATGGAACTCGATATGGGGATAGCGCCGTTTAGCTTCCCCGATTATCGCGGCGGACAGGTCCAGTCCCGCAATGTCGACACCGAGGCTGTGGAGCCACGCCGCAGTATGGCCCGGCCCGCAGCCTAAATCCCATACCGGCGACTGGTTATCAGTCATTTCGGCAAAACGTTTCAGTACAGTACAGTCCATCGCTTTTCTGCCGTGCTCATCTACAAAATGCACGGCATATTCGGATGCGATAGTATTGTAACAACGCTCGATCTTATCGATAGACTGGCCCATATTTTCGACGCATGCCCTTTATGTGTGATATTTATAGCTTGAGCCTGAGTTTCACCGAATCCGCGGCGGCGGCAAAGCCGATCATGGCCAGTGCAAAAACGATCGATCGTGCCAGCCCCACTGCCAGCGCGCTTTCTCCGAGTCGCTCGTAAGGGATACCGGCGACCAGGAAAAAGGTGGGAATGACAGCTGACAGAACATAGGCGAAAAGGGCATTTCGTCCCGCCGCGCCCACAATCTTGAACCCCTTGCCTGCTTTCTTCAGATCGATCAACCAGTAGAGCGCCACCCAGCCGATAGTTGTGAAGGCGGAGCACCAGAGGCACCACGAGGGTGTCGCCTGGACCTTGTTGACACCGTAGAGCGGCCTTAGCAGCCAGCCTGCCACATACATGCAGAGCGCGAAAATAAGGGCGCTTTTTATTTTGCCGCGTGCATCTATATCCTGCGAGCGGATGATCGTTCCGAGAATGAGCCCGAGCACTGTTATCGCCGGAAGCGAACCGATCGAGTCGGCATTCACGAATGGTATTGAGAACATGCCCTCTTTCATCGCGACATAGAGGCTGAACAGGAGCCCGGCGACGCCGAGCAGGCCGAAACGGTTGTCGCCCGCCAGCGCATAGACCAGCACGCCGACCATGTAGGCCCAACCGATAAGGCCGAGTATGCCCCACCAGCCTGTCCTGAGCCAGCCGCCGTGGTTGTCTCTGAACATGATGACGCAGAATGCCAGCACCGCGATTCCTGCCCAGCGAACAGCGGTGGAGAGTGTGCGTTTCCCGCCCTCGAGTTTCGGCATGCTGTGCCACGCCATCATGACCGAGCTGAACATGAGAAATTTCCAGAGGCCGGGACGCCAGCCCATGCTATCGCCCGGACGGTTCATATAAAGTACGCCGATGAACAGGAGGGATGCGCCGCGAATGAGCACGTGGAGGGCTATCGCGCCGCGGTTCTGACCCGATTCGAAACGCCGCCCCAGTGCCAGTGGTGTCGCCATGCCGACAAGGAAAAGAAACGCGGGGAAAACGAGATCGGCGATAGTCATGGCATCGGCCGAGGCGGAGACATGTTTGAGCCAGGCGGGCGCGGTGCCGACACCCGCGAGATCGTTCACGAACATCATGAGCATAATGACAAATCCCCTGAGCACATCGATCGACTCGATCCGTCCCTGGGGCACAAGAGTGCGGTTCATAAAGACTCCAATAATTACGAGGTTGTGGTGATTAAGAAAAGATAATACGGGAAGGGGGGAAGGGAAAGAGATAATAAGACTCGGCAGCAGTGGATAAAGAAAAAGCGACGTTAAATTCCGCGATTTCTGCACGAATACAAAAGTGTAATAATGATAGTCAACTTTCTGTGGAATTTAAAACGTCCACCCGATCATTTCTCTGTGATCTCTGTGGCTTAAGTTCTCTTTCCGTAGCCGTTCGCATAGGCGGCGAATGTGAGGTAATCGAAAACAGGACTGGGCAGGGGCAGGAAATCGAGAAGCCGTGCCGCATGGTAGACCGGCACGCGGACCGGTGCGCTGACAAGAAAGCGCCAGAGCGGTGATTCCAGAAGGTCGAGGTGGAGCACCATTTCGAGTTCCGGGCGTCGGGCGATTAGTATGGGGAGGACATGATGCCCGTAACTTTTCGTGCGCCGCATATGGCCCCTGAGGTCGCCGTCGAAATGGTGGAAAGAGCTGGCGCCGGGCGCATGTACGAACGTGACGCCGTTATCCTTGAGCGCCAGGCCGAGAGCGAGATCCTCGCCGCCCCAGCCGGGAAGGGACTCGTCGAAAGGATGTTCCTGATCTGGAAGGTCGGCACGTCTGACAGAGGCGTTTCCGGTGACAAAATACCAGGGCGGGACAGTGTCGCCGGATGCGAGTTTCCAGACACCACGGGAGCCGATATATCGGTGAAATGCGCCGGTTTGCGGCCACTCGATCAGGCCGATAACTGCGCTGCCGGGATTGGCGGCGTGGGTGTCGTGATGAGCTCGCAGGAATCCGGGACGCACCTCCATATCCGAATCGAGAAAGATAACGATGTCGCCGCTGGTCGAGCGAACGCCTTTGTTCCGTGCCGCAGACCGTCCTTTCGGCGATGAGAACGATTTCCAGATGAAACCGTGGCCTGTGACGAAACGTGCGCGGATCACATCGGCATCGAGACCGGAACCGTCATCGACAACGCAGATTTCACAGTCGATAGACGGGTCGGCATCCTGCCTGAGTGAATCGAGGCAGGTTATCAGGAGGTCCTGGCGGCCTGAAGCAGGTATGACCACAGATAGTTTCACTGGCGGCTCCGTTGTAACTGGTCACATGATATCATGACAGACGCTCTATTTCCTCTGCCGCAGCCGTGGTTCAGTAAAGGAATCGCAGTTTCATCGATGCGAGCAGGAAAGCCTCGACAGTCGAGAATGATGATTTGAATTTCGTCGATGCGCTGTATTGCCGGTCGTTATCGTTGTAAGTCGAATAACGAACACCGAGATCGACACCTATCGAGCCGAACCATGAATCACCTGCGACTGACTGATCGGTTTTGACTTTCCATCTGCCGGCGAACGTGTAATATTGCCCCTTGCTTTTGCCGACGGTGTAGAGTTTCGAGCCGGGAAGCAGCGGAGTGCCGTCATCATCGATGACCGAGCTGTCCAATTTGTACTTGTTTTGGGTGAGTCCTGCGCCGATATAGAAAAAATCGGGTCCGACCGGTCCCCAGTTGAGCCGGTAGAGAGGTATCTCGTAACGAAGGCCGAAAAATTTGTCCGATATATTTGAATGTTCCTGTGTCCAGAGACGGCGGTTGGCAGATATATCCAGCCAGTCGTCATCAGGATCGCTGCCTCGTCCGAAACTGGCACCGCCCTCGATGCAGAGTCCCTTGTACAGGCGTATCGCAATCGAACCAAAACCCATATTGTAGTTGTCCGGAAGCCAGCCGGGGCCTTCCTGGAGCGACATATACCTGCCGCCGACACCGATTTCGAAACCGGGGCCGTAGAGATCATCGTAAGCTGACGCGCCTGTCGCCAGTCCGCAGAGCAAAACAGTAATGACCGCGCCTGCTAATGCGAGGCGGCCGCCCAAAAGCATATTCATCTTCACATTGTATCCTTTCCTGAGGCGATGAAGCGTTCGTTTTCCTAATGATAATAAAAAACCGGGGGCTTCGACAGAGGCTTTTTCCAAAGATTCATTAAGGGAAGGCGAATGGTGTGGATTTAATTAACGACTTTCTCGGACTTGAATCGGAGTGAGTAGACCGGTAGTGTCCGTTTAAACTTGAGCATGAAGGCTGTGAAAGCCTGCAAACGCTTTGTTGAGAGTAATCGGTGAATGCAACACAAACTGGCGACGGACGGTGGTACTGATTAACTGACCGTGACAGTCCTTTGGACTGTCACCGGGGAACCATCGCTTTATGGTTCCCCGGCCCCTCCGAAAGGGGGCAAAGCCCCTTTTCGGTCTGATGTGGATGTGCCGTTTGATCCGCTGTTGACGCTTCGACGACAACGCTGGATTGTGAGATCAGCATAACCAAATAATATACATGGTTTTGGGTCTATGTACGCTGAAAAGTCACGGTCAGGCAAATGTTTTCGAAACAGAAAGGCTGGTGTTGTTAGGCGCTTTCAGCGTTTCCCGAAAACATGCCGTGAAAACGGGGGGACAGCTTTTTACGGAACAGGTGATCCCGAGATCGCAGGCCAAGGTCATGCAGCATCCTTGGCCGGTCAGCTTGCACGAGACATGCAGACTATAATGTGTCCACCACCCTGCCCTTTTGCGCCACTTTTTCCGGTAAAGGGAGAAGTGGTATGAATAAATATGTCCGTAAAAAGAAAAATCCCCGCCGAGCTTGACGAGGATTTTTTAAGTTGATCATTGAGTCGCAAATTGTAGATTAAGGGATTACTGCTCATCCATAAGATTCTCTATGTTCCAGCCGCCGTCACCAGAGTTCAGGATGGTGACATTGCCGTGGTTGGCCTCAAGTGTGAGCTCATCGCGCCCCTCGCCGATACTTCCGGTGATCCGGCTCTGGTTATTTCCGCCACCGATCGCTCCCTGAATGGTCATGAGCACCGGAAAATCACTCCTGAACTTGCCAAACGAGGAGAATGCATTCAGTTTCGCGGATAAATCCTCCGGGAAGGAGGCGCGAATGGAACCATGGGAGGTCGTAAGGCTGATTATCCTTGCCTTGTCGACATGACCGGGCAAAAGGTCAAATGCGTTAATGCTCGAGTTCTGGTTCCTGACATTGAGGCTGCCGGCAATTTTACTGATGTTGCAACTGCCGAATGAGGTGCTGACCGTAGCGCTGCCACCGATATTTTCCAGATCGACCGAGCCGTGCTGATTGTTGACAACGGCATCACCGTGAATATCCATGACTGCCGCATGGGCGAAACTGGTTGTCGCGCGGACATCACCCTCGACATTGCGCACTGTCACCGATCCGTGCCCGCTTTTTGCCTCTACCGGCCCCTTGACAATACTGCAGTCGAGAGAACCGAACGAGGTTTCGAGATCGGCACGGCGGCCTATATCCTCGGCTCTTATCGAGCCGTGATTGTTGTTGACACGCAATGTGCCGCTGACATGGGCAACTTTTGCTGAACTGAAGGAGGTTCTCGCCACACAGTCACCGGAGACATTGATTATATCCAGCGATCCGTGTTCATTGGTCGTCTGAAGGCTTCCATTGATGTTTTCAGCTTTTAAGGGGCCGAATTTGTTATTCAATTCCATACTACCTTTGATGGCGCGTGCCGACAAGGTCCCGAAACTGTTGGTAACTGTGAACTCTCCTGACAACTGATCAAGCCGTACCCCACCGAATGAACTTTTCAATGACAACCGCACGTCTGCCGGCACCTCGATCGTATAATCGATATTGAATTCCTTGATTCTTTTCCGGTCACGTTTCGACAGCTCTTTTTCTGGATAATAGGTCTCGATTTCAAGTGTGTTGTTCCGTTTCCGTATCCTGATCTCCATGGAATCAAGGAACATTTTTGCCAGCTCATCACTGCTGGATGCGACTTTCTTCGTACCTTTCATCCGTATTGTCGATCCGCGGCCCTGAATTACATCAATGGAGCCGAATGTATGCTCTATCCTAATCTCCATTCCCGATTTGCCCTCGGCTGTGAGCTCGAATTCCTCGCTGACAGCGTTTGCAAGAAATCCGCCGCTACGGGTTTTCGAGGCTGCGTCCGCGAATCCCGGAAGCATCACACACAACAGCAGCACGATGGGAATAAGCCTGAGCCTTGACAGGGTTTTCATTGTATTTCTCCTTATATAATCATGAGTCCGCTGTAATTTTCCATTGGCCGGATTCAGCCCTTGAGCGAATGGGCGATCTCTTTCAGTGTCCGCGCCTTTTCAATGTAGGCCATCGCGAGATAACGGCGCGCATTGCCGTTGTACTCGTTTTCGTCGACCGCCTCCCGGCATTCGAGAATATACTCATCGAGAACAGCCAGTTTCTCCCGGTAGATGTCGTAGAGCTCCGGGTTGAGCTGGTCTTTCGACTCCTCGATCTCGGCCATGTACTTGTCGAGGGCTTTCAGGTATGTTTTTTCGGCATCCTCGAGGTCGGGTACGAAATACTCGCTGATCATCGGATTGTTGATGGACGGCAGCCAGGCACGTGTGGCGACAAATGTTATCCATACAGTCGCGAAAAGCATGGCGGCAACCGCGGCGGCTGTCGGTACGACCGGCAGCGAATGTGGAATCATGCGCCGGAAGAATGTTTCGGGCCTCTTGACGATAACAGTGCCGTTTTCCCTTTCTTCATCCCTGTCGAGGCTGTCCATGATACGATCGAACACAGCCTCGGGAGCTTTCAGTTCGGGAAGTGACGGTAATGCGTGGTCGAGTATCTCCTCGGCGTGCATTTCGTCGCGGCAGGACGGGCACTGGTCGAGATGGCGCTGAAGCTCCTCAGTCATGCCCGACTGTTCGTATTCGCGCCAGAATTCGTGACAGTTCATATTATAGCTCCTTCAAATGTTTCGAGAGCAGTTTTCTCATTCTTTTACGTGCCTGAAAATACTGGGATTTCGAGGTGCCTTCCGTAATATCCAGCATTTTGGCTATTTCATGGTGCTTGTATCCCTCGACAGCATAGAGGACGAAAATCCGTCGGTAGCCCTCGGGCAGTTCATGGATCGCTTTTTCAAGTGCGATGCCCTCCGCGCTGTAACTCTCGAACGCGGCCCCGGCAAGAAAATCGGCGTACTCATCGATGTCGAGATGGTTTTCATGTTTTTTGCGTGTGCGCACCGTTTCGATAGCGGTATTGAACGCGATACGGTACAGCCAGGTTGAAAAGGACGATTTCCCCTTGAACGAAGCAATATGCCTGAACGCCTTGACAAAAGTCTCCTGCAGGGCATCCTCCGCGTCCTCGGCATTGCCGAGCGTTCTGAGCACGGTGGCGTAGACCCTGTTTTTGTAGGTGTCATAAAGCGCCTGGTACGCCTCGCGTCGGCCTGCCTTGCATTGTTCTATGAGCGTTCGTTCGCTGATGTCCATAACCTGTCCGCTGTCGTTGCTGTGCTGTTCTGTCATTGAGACGATATGGAAAGCGTGATGGTTGTATGATACTTGAATGATATGGAAAAAGGAAAAGAAAAGGGTGACCGCACATGGACCCTGAATTTTGAAGGGATCGGACAAGAAAATCAGTTAATGGCAGGATTTTGTATAAGTGTTTGTGCAGAATGCTTTATAACATCAGGATGGATGTTGCTGTGCCGGATATTTCCGTAATGTTCCTAATGCAATTTGAGCTCGTCAATGGAGATATTCTGCGGCAGGCGGTTCGAAAGAGCGGCGACGGCTGCGCATTTTCCGGCGGCCTCCCCGAGCATGACAGAATCGCCGGTCACGCGGTAGCTGGCGTGGGCGAAGAAATCGCCGCTGATATTCCTGCCCGCCATCATGAGACTGTCCACGTCGCGGGCGATAAGGGATCTCAGGGGAATGTCGTACGGTTTTGATTTGATGCCGTCATTCATGATGCCTTTTGTGCGGCCGGGGTCGATCGAATGTATATCGATTCCGAATTTGACATGGCAGACAGCGTCATCGAAACGTGCGCCCCTGATTAGATCGTCAACAGTTACCATATAGAGCCCGTGAATACGGCGGCACTCACGGATGCCGATCTGTTCGGGTGTGGCCACAATGTGGATATTCTTCCATCGGCCTCCCATTGAACGGAGGGCCTTGACCATGGCAAATGTTTCGGCGCGGGCCTCAACAGTCGTGCGGGTGACAGCACTCGGATCGAGCGCGTCAACCTGGTACTGATGGTTTGCCATGAGCACCGCGAGATCGTCTCTGATTCCGTAAAATGTCGGCCTGGCATAGGAGGGTTCGATACCGGCACGTTTCATTTCACGGTACATCCAGTCCTTGCGTTCAGCTCCGGTTTTGAGTGTCAACGCTGGCAGTTCCCTGAGTGGCCCGATCCCGGCGAGATAGATGAGGAATGACATGGGCTGCACTGCGCCGCTTTCCGGGTGCCCTGTCTCGAATCCGCATCCGGCATAGGCAGCCAGATCACCGTCGCCGGTACAGTCGATGAAAACTTTCGCTTTCCACGCCTCCCTTCCCGCTTTCGATTCGGTGATGACTGTTGTCAGTCTGCCGTTTTCCTGTGCCGCAGCGGTGATACGGGTGTGGTATCTCAGCATGACACCAGCTTCGAGGCATATCTCTTCAAGAATGAGCTTGGTCAGTTCGGGATCGATACGGTTTTCGAACATTCCACCGCGGTTTTTAAGGATTTGTTCCAGCTCCGCGGTAATGCCGGTTTTTCCAGCAGAATCGAGTATGCAGTTAACCAGTCCGAGAGTCCATGTGCCGCCGAGACAGCCTTTCAGTTCCAGCAGCCGTGTTTTCGCTCCCGAGCGCGCTGAAGCCAGCGCCGCGGCGAATCCTGCCGGGCCGCCGCCGCAGACAATAACATCGTCCGATCCGACAACTGGCAGTTCACGGCCAGGCTCATGGAATGTCCGGGAATTTTCACCGGCATGAGCATTATTATTGGGAAATCCGCTGGAAATAAGACCGACTGGTCCCGCCTGGATGAAATGTCTTCGATTCATGTTGATCCGTTATGCCCTCTCTGCTTCCTCTTCATAGTAGTCGCCGTAATATTTCTTACTGCAATCCTCGCATAGACTGTGTGTAAACTGGATTTCGGAACGATCTGAAATATAATCTTCCAGCTGATTCCAGTAGCCCTCGTTGTCACGGATTTTTTTACAGAAAGAACATATCGGCATAAGTCCGCGGAGCGTCTCGATCTCTGTGGTCGTTTCCTGAAGCTGTTTGTTTTTCTCGCGAAGATCATCGTTGGCGCTCTGGACTTTCATCTGTTCCAAAGTATAACTTTGAATCAGGACAGATGAAAAGATAAAAATAACACAAATAATCGCGATCAAGGTTGAAAGCTGGTCGCTCTTCAGCAATGTTTTTGTCGGATAAGCACTGATAAGGCCTTGAAAATTTGCCTCATTGGCGTAAAGTACACCTATGAGGATCAGCAGCGAAACAAAAGCAAACAGTTTTGTCCTGGAGGTGAGGGTCAGTGCAATTCCGGCACTGACAACAGCGGTTATGAGTGGAGCGACACCGAGTACTCCTCCCATGAAAACCCAGTCATATGTAATAACGACAAACAGCCCAATGACCAGCGGAATAATAAAAGGTTTGAATGTGTGACTATGGCGTACAATGCCGTACAACGCCCCCCAACTGATAATCATAAGGAACGAGAAGACATAATATAAAGGGGGTAGGCCGAGACAGCATTCACTGACAAAACTGAACAATGCGAAAACAAAGCTGAGAAATGACGAGGCGAGAAACATACGGTGATCGAGGCTATGACTTTCGGGTGAGCCAAACAGAGCGTTCATTATATTTTTAGCAATATCAGTCATACTGTTCCAATCTATTGATTGTATGGTATATGTGCTCAAGAAAGCCACACGCAGTACATCCGTCCGGAGGAGACAATATCGCTATATAACATCATTGAAAATGATTTTTTGTGACCATGATTACTTTTTGGCACTATTTTTTGCAGGTTCTGAAATATATGTGTTGATTCACTTTTTTGCGAATGGAATTGATAGATTTTCTTGATACTTGCCTCGGGGAGAACTTTTATGGGTCTCTTTTCGTTCGCTGCGTGATTTTTTGGGAAGCAGAGGGTGTTGGCCTCAAATATTTTAAAAGAGGCACCTGTTCTCAGGCGGCGGCACAAAGCGTAGCGTAGCAACGTGTAAGCGAAAGAGACGGGATTCGGAGGCTTATTTTATTTGATACATGGAATTTGAGATGGGGGGTATTCGCGAGACAGGAGGTTGGGTTGAATATCGTGTGAGCACCGGCAAACCGTTTCTTGCCTCGATACAAAAAAAGACCCGGCATTATCTGCCAAGCCTTCAATTTCAGGAATAAAAATGGCTGCCCCGCAAGGATTCGAACCTCGATAAACTGATCCAGAGTCACGCCAGCAGAATCCTTGTGCAAGGCATAGTATCAGTCTGTAATTAAAACACTTAACATCATGGCTGCCGCTTCTCCACCATCTCCAGAACACCCTCATATTCCGCATATTTCGCACAGATTGCCACCGTTTTTGGCAAGAATTGGCAAGGTCATGACATTTGAAAAGTCATGTGGTCATGCTTGAAATCCCGTGTGCGTGTCATGAGAGCCCGATGCAAATTGTACCGGTGACCAGTAGATAAACTAAGACCAAATACGGCATTGGCTCATATAATCAATCAATTCTCGCATGGCCAACGTGACCCGCCTTATTGTTACCTTCCAACATCTCTTTTTTTGCAATGCACATAATAGTTATTATGTAAACATCCTCCTCTCGGCGGCCCCTTGCCCGTGTCCTATGCCCTACCCTGTTGACTTCTGTGCCGCTTCGGCTTTGGGTCATTTTTACTTTTTTGCAAACAGGGGGTATGGGTGTCATCCTACATTTTCCTAATACTCGAAATATACGCCTGTTAAATGGTGCTTGACATTGCGGCAGACTATCGGCATTATTGCAATATGCTTATGCTCTGTATCTGGTAGGGGCTGCTCACGCTTGGGTGGACGTTCATGTTCCGGGGCTACAGTGTCCATGTAGGCACGGTTGACGCTTATCTCACCAGTACGGGCGCGTTCCTTGACTTTCTCCGGGGCTTTCTCCAGTATCGTCTTGACCTTGTGAACTGTGTCGTGGGAGACGGCGGCGGACTTGGCAATCTCTTTCTGAGTATCAATCTTTGCTTCTACAGATTTCTGTGAAAGCAAAACGCCTCCCTGTCCACCGCGTTGTTTCTCTTTCGCCTTCGCCTTCACCACACCCTCGATCCTGAGTGCAACCTCTGTTCGCTGAAAGTTATTCAGGTTCCTCCGTGCAAGCTGGTTCTCCAGCGCCCACACTAACGCTTTGTAAGTAAGAGGAGATATTATGAACACACTATTTTTCTTGATCTTGAGTATTCTTGCTCTTGTTCTTCTCTGGAAATATCATATAGAAAGAGAAAAAGGCTATCGGAATGCAATAAATGGATTAAACTATCAACATGACAAACAAATTCAATTATTAAAAGATCATCACATTCAGTGTTACCCACAGGAATGGATTCAAAGTCTTCCCACACGATTCTATGAAAGTGAAATTGCGGTTGAGATAAAGTTCGTATTTCCTCTTTTGATGTATTTAGGTTACAGCCCTGATGAAGTGAAGATTCGCTATCCTGTAACTGTTCAAGCTGGCACACAGTCCATCGATTGCACAGCCGACTGGATTGTTAAAAGGAAAAGTGAAAAAATGATAATCGAGGTTAAATCACCGAATGTATCATTGGGTGATTCAGTTAAACGACAGGCACGTTCATACGCTTATGCGCTTGGTATTTCCAAATATATTATAACAAATGGCCGTCAAATAATCGTTGTCGAGAGGGGTGTCGAGCGTGACCGTGAAATTCTCAATCTGAAAGTTGAGGAATTTGAACAAGAATGGAATACCATAAAAAATATTCTTGGGCAATTCTCATAATACCACCTTCCAATCCTTACGTACACGCCTCAGAATGCACGATCCCCACATGACCCGACACATGGTTAAACTGCCTATATTTTCTTGTTTCAGGGTAGCACAGAGGTAGCACAGAGGGCATAAAAATGGCTGCCCCGCAAGGATTCGAACCTCGATAAACTGATCCAGAGTCAGCCGTCTTGCCATTAGACCACGGGGCAACCTAAGGCTCAGAATATACAAAAAAACTGCCGGCGAGTCAATACCCAACCGGCAGTTTTTTGACTTTGCAGCTATTTTTATGATTTGTCCGTTCCCGGAACGGCGACAGGGAATTCCATGTCGATCGCGCCGAGTTGGTACTCTGTGGGACCGAGACGCATATCGGAATCCATCATTTCCTTGAACGAGACCTCTTTGCCGGTGTAGGCGGAAACGCGACCCATGATCGCCAGCATGGTCGATTCAGCAGTTGTTTTCGCCTCGTTGATGGGATTGCTGGTACGGATGGCGGCTACCAGGTCTACATGCTCCTGATCATAGGGGCTGGCCTCTTCACCCTCGAAACGCCATGCAATGCTGCCATCGGGATTGAATATGGTGCAGGACTTGGGCGAGGCGCTCATGTAGGCCGAGCCTTTCGTGCCGACCACGTATTCGGAGACATTGTTGGCGCAACCGTCGATCTGACGGCAGAAGCTCTGCATGTGCATGCCGTCCTCATACTCGAAATCGACAGCGAAATTATCGTACTGGTCGCCTGTGACACGGCGCTGGCGGGAGCCGAAACCGACCGCTTTTGTGGGCAGCTTGCCGGTGAACCAGTTGATGACATCGATATTGTGGACATGCTGCTCGCAGATATGGTCGCCGGAGAGCCAGGTCCAGTTCACCCAGTCGCGGATCATCCATTCCATGTCGGTCCAGCTCTCCTGGCGCTCACGGAACCAGAGCTGGCTCATGTTCCAGTAGCAGCGTCCGGCAACGATGTCGCCGATCATGCCTGCCTGGATGCGGGCGAATGTCTCGAGATACTGTTTCTGGTGACGGCGCTGGGTGCCGGTAACCACGGAGAGATTCTTTGTCTTGGCCTGACCTGCTGCCTCAATGACAGTCTTGATGCCGACAGGATCGACCGCGACAGGTTTTTCCATGAACACATGCTTGCCGGCGGCAACCGCGGCCTTGAAATGCTCGGGACGGAAATGAGGAGGTGTGGCGAGAATCACGATATCCACATCGGTTGCCATGACTTTCTCGAAAGCGTCGAAACCGACAAAGCGGGCCGATTCGGGAACCTCTGCACCGGTTTCTTTCTTGATACGGTCGAGGGAGCCGAGAAGCCTGTCCTCGAAAAGGTCGCCAATTGCGGCAAGCTTGAGGTTCGGGCCGGCTTTGAGGAAATTGATTGCCGCGCCGGTGCCGCGACCGCCGGAGCCGATGAGACCGGCCTTGAGCTCAGGGCCGTCGGGAGCCTTGTCAAGGATTGTGGGAACATTGACTTTTGCGGTGCCGCCAGATTTGCCGCATGAAGAAAGTGCCAGGGCGCCGGCAGCCCCTGCTGCAACGCCCATAAACGCGCGACGTGAAGTGCTCATTTTCTCCTCCTTGTACAGTACAATGGTATTTGTCCGTTTATCATAACAATTGTCATAATACTCTGGAAAAACCAAAAATCATATTGTTCTTAACTCAATCCAGTTCCTTGATGAAAATATTCCCGAACTGCACCTGGTCGCCGTGGTGCTGAAGAGCAATCGGGCCGCGTTTCGGGATGCCGGGCAGCTGCGCCTTGTCGATCACTGTCTGGCCGTTGAGAACAACTGTCACCGTTTCGCCGACACAGGTGATCTCGAACCTGTTCCAGCGACCGACCGGATTGTCGGCGTTGAGGATCGGTGTCGCGCCCTGCCTGACTGAGGCCGGCATGTTCTTGTCGGTGCGGTAGCCCCATATTTCACCGGAGCCGACCGGCCAGTTCCAGATATTGAGCTGGGCTTTCGAGCTGCCGCGAAGGTAAATGCCGCTGTCGCCCGCGTCGTTGACCGCCACTCTCAGCTCATTGCCGTCCTCATCGACAGCATTGGAGCCGTCCGGCAGTACGACCGGGACCTCATCCACAACAGTATCGCCGGGAAGACGCCAGTCCACGATCAGGACAAAATCGCCGAACTCTTCCTCGCTCCAGAGATGCTTGTTCTCGCCTTCGGCTGTACTTTTGCCGTCGTAATGGAGCTGCCAGCCCTCGGCGGTCCAGTGGCCCTCGTTGCCGGGATACTGTTTCCAGCCGCTGAGGTCCTTGCCGTTATAGAGGCTGCGGAATCCTTCGTCGGCTTTCTCTGCGACCACGGCATCCGGCGGATTCGTGCCGGGGAGTTCCTTGATGCGGATATTCTTGAAATAGGCCAGGCTGCCCTCGGACTCGAGGCAGATATAGCCCTTGCGCGGTGAGAGATGATAGGCCCGCGAAACGATCTTGCCGTTGACCGCGAGTGTCAGGCTGCCGTTATCTGAGACTACGCGGTAGTGGTTCCATTCGCCCTCGGGTTTCTGACGGTCTTCCGCGGGGAGCGAGCGTACCATGCCTTTCGGGTGAGGTTTGTCAGGAGTCATCCTGGGGCCGCCGATGCCGAATATATCGCCGTGGTTGTTGTCGAGTATCTGGCACTCGAAACAGGGTGGGAATGGGAGCCCGGGCGCGGGCATGGAGCCGGAATGAAGGAAAAGTCCGGCGTTGCCGCCATCGACCGTATGTTTCCAGTCAAGCTCGATGACATAATTCTCGTACATCCGATCGGTCCTGAGCACACCGAACGGGATGCCGCTGCAGACAATCATGCCGTCGCTGACAGTCCATGTGTCCGGCGCGCAGTTGACATTCACCCAGCCGTCAAGGTTCCTGCCGTTGAACAGATCGGTGAACCCGTCGGCGGCGTAAACTGAAAATGACATGAGCGCTGCTGCCGCAAACGAGACCATCTTTATCAATAATCGTTTCATCGTCGTCCCTTCTCCGGGCTGAAAGTTACGGTTTATGCCTTGTCCTTGCCAGGGGTGCGCGGCTGCTGTTTCAAAAGGTCGGATGGGCCGAGCACGTACTCCTCGGGACCGAGTTTCATGCCCGAATCCAGCAGCTCGTCGCGACCAACCTCGAGACCGGTGTAGGCGGCTTCACGTCCCATGATGCCCATGAGTGTCGAGTAGGCAGTGTCAATGATCTCATTGCGCGCCTCGCTGGTGCGGATCGAGGTGACAAAGTCGATGTGCTCCTGTTTGTACATGGAGCGGACCTCTTTGCCGAACTCGTCGTCGAAATTCCACAGCACGGAGCCGTCATGACCCCATATCATGCCGCGGCAGTTGGTGGAGCCTTCGGTGCAGGTGATGTGGTCGGAGACGTTATTGGCACAGCCGTCGATCTGACGGCAGTAGCTTTGCATATGGAGGCCGTTCTCGTACTCGAAATCGGTGCAGAAGAAGTCGAACTGGTCGCCTGTGACACGACGGTGGCGGCCGCCGAAACTGACTGCCTTGACCGGTGTCGAGCCGAGATAGAGGCTCTGGGTGTCGAGGTTGTGCACATGCTGTTCGACAATATGGTCGCCGGAAAGCCAGCACCAGTTTACCCAGTCGCGGATCATCCATTCCATGTCCGTCCATTCTGGCTGACGTTCTCTGAACCAGAGCTGGCCAGTGTCGAAATAGGCGCGGGCGGCGACTATATCGCCGATCATGCCCTCGGCCACACGGCGGTAGGTTTCGATAACTTTCTTGTGGTGACGCCAGCAGGTGCCTGACACGACAGTCAGGTTTTTCGTTTTTGCCTGGCCAGCGGTCTCGATGATCGATTTCACACCCTCGGTGTCGCAGGCGACCGGTTTCTCGATGAAAACATGTTTGCCGGCATCAACCGCGGCCTTGAAATGGATGTGACGGAAATGGGGCGGGGTGGCGTGGATCATGACATCCACTCCGGCATCGAGACCTTTCTGGTAGGCATCGAAACCGGTGAAACACATGTTGTCGGCGATCTCGACACCTTTCTCGTCCTTGAGTTTCTTGCGGCAGCTCTCGATACGGTCAGGGAAGAGGTCGGCGAGGGCAACGATTTTACAGCTCGGGCTGGCGTCGATGAAATCCTCAGCCGCGCCGGTGCCGCGTCCGCCGCAGCCGACAAGAACGGCCTTGAGCTCGGGGCCGTCAGGGGCAGCATCATGAAGGACCGGGACATTGACCTGTTTTTTCGGTTTCGCACTACCACCGCATGCGGCAGCTACCGCACCGGCTGCTATCGCCGTTCCGATAAACGTTCTGCGTGAACTCATGGCTGCTCTCCTTTGCTGTATCGTTCGATTAACTCATGCTCCGTCCGTGTTTGTACGCCGTCTGATGACAGAAGGCCACTTATCAATATATATGCTTCGGGGCGCCATACTAATTATTTTTCCGGCAGATAATCCTCCCGTACCGGAGAAAAGACCTCGATTGCCACGGAATCCTCGATGATATCGGCCTTGTGTTCGACATCGCCCGGGATGGTCCAGCTGTCGCCGGGGCTGACCTCGAACGTGTCGCCGCCGATAGTCAGTTTCATCTGACCGGAGACAAGATAGCCGCTCTGCTCGTGCGGATGGCTGTGCATGGGCAGCAGGCTGCCTTTTTCGAGCACGAACTCGGTCATCAGGGTGTTGTCGCCGTACACGAGTGTCCTCATCGAGATACCGTCGAGAACCGGTTTGTATTCACTGTGGCTGACTGCTTTCGTAAACATGATGTGCTCGCTTTTCTTTGAATGCAGTGACATCGTTTCCGGCCCCCTTCCTGTCTCTTCGTGACATCCTTCTCCCAAAGGGTGAGGATTGCATGAAGTATCGATACTCCCTTGCCCCATCTTGGGGACCCGAAACGCAGCGTTGAGCCACGAAAGTGCAAGGGTTCAGGGGGCTGTTTTTAATACCTCGGAGCTCTGCTCCGGGATCGCTTATTCCTTTTCATTTGAATCTCAATCCCTTTCCCTGACCACGCGGAATCCGACCTCGCGGGTATCCGAGTACCACCAGATGCTCTTGGGCGACTGCGGATCGGTCATGAGCCATTTGTCATGCTGTGTCATGTCGCGGGCGGCTGACCTGAGATCGGCCGGATCGCTGTCATAGGAACCGCCGCGGACAACATGTTCCTTGCCCGAGGACGGCCCCGTGGGATCGGTCACCGAACCCTGGCGCGCGTAATTGGCGTAGGTGTCGGGTGAGTACCAGTCGAGACAGAACTCCTTGACATTGCCGAGCATGTTGTAGAGGCCATAGGCATTGGGCTCGATCTCGTAGGGGACCTGGGTCTTGTACTTGCTGTTGCCGCGGTACCAGACATACTGGTCGATTACGCTGGTGTCTCTGCCGAACCACTTGTTCATGAACGAGTTGGCGGTGAGTTTCTTCGGGTCGCCCTCGAACGGGTACGGTGTGTCTGAACCTGCGCGGCAGGCGTATTCCCATTCGGCCTCGGTGGGCAGGCGGTAGGTCTTGCCGGTGACCTTGCTCAGCCACTCGCAGTATTTCACTGCGGCATGGTGGGTCATGGTGATTGCGGGCCTGAGTCCCTTGCCCCAGCCCTGATCGGGCGAGCCGTAGGGAGGTGTCGGGCCGGTGACAGCATCGACACCCTCGGGCGGCTCGAGCGCCGAGGCATCGGCGGAGGCGGTTTCGAGCGCGGCATTGCTGCCGGTCTTGTCCTTGCCGGTGTCTGCGGTCATGGCGTAGAAAACGTCGAACTCGCGCCAGGAAACCTCGATCTCTCCCATCCAGAAATCGCTGACTGTCACGTCAACAGGGGTGTCGGCCTCATCCTCGCCGTGGAAAGCCTCGTCTTTCGGGCTGCCCATCTTGAATGTGCCGCCGGGGACGGCGATCATGTTGAACGCGACGCCGGTGTCGAGCAGCGGCTCGGTGTAGTTGGCGAACTCGCCTGAGTCAGCGCTGTACTCAGGCATCTCGACTTTTTCCTGTGTGAGATAATCGACCTCCTCGACCGGTTCTGAGCGATAGTGTCCAACCGCGATATGGCAG
This sequence comes from Candidatus Latescibacterota bacterium, assembly GCA_963668435.2. Lineage (GTDB taxonomy): Bacteria > Latescibacterota > Latescibacteria > Latescibacterales > Latescibacteraceae. Next base: position 329,191 of record CAXXSC010000005.1, on the reverse strand, counting down.
TTGATACAGCGTAGCTTGTCCGTGTTCTGCATATAGTACTCGTGCGCCTCGACACCTTTGGGCTCGAGACCGAGACTGTAGAGATCGGAATGGCATTTCATGCAGGCGCTGTCATAAGTGTAGGTCATCGCGTGCTCGATGGTCGATTTTTGTTCCCAGTCGATCGACTCGATGTCGGCAAAAGCCGTGCTCCAGACATCGCGTATGCCGAGACGCGCCTTTTCGATCAGGTATTCAGGTCCGCCGGGAGGAAGGTGGCAGTCGATACAGTGGACGACGACACCGCTTTTATTTTTGAAATGCGTTGACTGTTTCCAGGAATAGACCACATGGGGATGGACATGACACATGTCGCAGAAATCATCAGTCGAGGTTTCCTTGATCCCGTAATGGCTGGCAAAGATGATAAAGAAACCCAGGGCGATACCGGCTATTACCAGCCTGAGACGCCATGTGATACGCCAGCAGAAACGGATGACCGGCCCGAATATTTTCCAGAATATCTTGAACAGGAAGGAGAACGCCCTGCCTACAATCTTGAACGGGAAGGCGATGATCGTAAGTAACGCTGAGACTACTTTCACCCGGAGCCCTTTCTGTGGTGAGATGATATTACAATTATACTATTTAGAAACAAAGTATAAGGATATTATTAATGCTGTGCAATGGCTAAATGAGGCCCGCTGCGAGGCGTATTTGTGGATATCGGAATATTCTATTCTTTCCGCCGTAATGGAATATGAACGATTCTGTTCATCTTGTAGTATCCTTAGCTCCTCGCCTTAATCCTGTTCCATGGATTAGTCATTTTTCATATTTGCAAGGAATATTGATTTCGTGGTGTAATCAGTAAACACTATCTGTGTTCCGTCGGGTGAAACATCAGGCTCAATTTCCATAATGTCCTTTGAATTTGTCAACGCCTGACTGAATTCGCCATCTGTGCTGCTGATATATATGTCCGACGATATGAGGCGATGGCCATCATCAGCAACTTTGCAGTATACAATTTCTCTGCTTCCGGGAGACCAGTTAGTATATGATCCCTGTCCAATCATTACCGTTTTATCCTGTTTTATGTCATAGCAAAAGATGTAATCACCGACCATGCTTTCATACAGTACAAACTCACCGGATGGTGATTGTTTCGGTGATATATATCGACCATTCCCGTCGGTAATGGTCTTAGACATTTCATTACTCTCGTTCACGATGTTGATTTGACTATTCTGGAAATCAGTTATTAAAACAAAACCGTCTTCTTTATGCTGAATCCCATCTTTATCAAGAGAATACAGCTTATTTTTCTCTTCCACAAAAAAGGTTACAGTATCATCTGAGCTTTTTTGAAAATGGAGAATATGTTCGTTTTCTGTTTCAAAAAGCTTTTTTTGATAACCGTTTTTAGCGTTGAGTGAGCTAATATGAGATTTGAAAACCGGACGAGTATACTCTCTTTCATGATAGAGTATTGTTTCTGAATCCGAGAGCCAAAAATACCAGCTATCAATGTCACCATATGGTTGACAGTTCGAGAAATGCTTAATTTCTTCAGTCGAAATGTTATAAATTGACATTCCATGGATATCTCTGTTCACAAATGCTATGTATTTGCCATTGGGTGACCATTTCGGATGTCCATAGCTTCCTTTTGTTGTTAATCGGTGAATGTCAGAGATTGTATAACGAACTTCTTCATTGGTTATATTTTGAGATAACACACTATAGGGAACTGTTATCAGGCAAACATATAATAGAAGCAAAAAGACCCGTGGTTTCATTATTTTCCCGGCGGTAATTTTATAAAGACTCATGAATTGGCGGTCCATCATCATTCAGCCAATCGCGTCACCTCTTATCCATATACATCAGCGACAGCATTGCGCAATATGATTATTTTTTAAAAGACGCCGAGGCATATCCTCCTCTGAGGATTATGTCAGGCCTTATCTGTATGAACATGTGTAACAAGTTGTATTTCTAACTCCGATTCGATGGTTTGTTGGAGATGATCCATAAAATCCAAATACGCCTGTAAGTCCATGCGCTGGAAACATCTGAGGGGGGCTTCCGGTTTCATGTCAAACCTCGTTGTTTCAAAATGAATCGTTGCTTTTTTCCGGCCCCGTATATACCGTATATATCAGAAAGATAAGGCTGATAAGGCTTTGGGAATACATGTCGCAGTATCTGACAATATATGAGGGTGCAGTCATGAAAAGAAGACAATTTCTCGCAAACAGCGCCGCCGCGGCCGCCGGTTTGGCCGCATCGTTATCCACAGCCGCGGGGCGGGCCCATGCCGCTTCAAAGAAACCGAATTTCGTGGTGCTTTTCGCCGATGACATGGGGTATGGCGACTGGTCGCGCGGCGGGAATCCGACCATCAAAACGCCGAACCTCGATCGCATGGCGAACGAGGGCATGCATCTCACCCAGTTCTATTCGGGCAACCCGGTCTGTTCACCCTCCCGCTCGGCGCTTATGACCGGACGGAACAATATCCGCACCGGTGTCATCCATGTGTTCTTCCCGCCGGACCGGACAGGAATGTCACCTGACGAGATCACTATCGCCGACGCTCTCAAGCCTCTGGGTTACAAAAGCGCCTGTATCGGGAAATGGCATCTCGGTCATACGGGCGAGTACATGCCGCGAAGCCAGGGATTCGACTACTATTACGGTATCCTTTATTCCAATGACATGAAAAATCCCGACATCTACCGTAACGAGGAGATGATCGAGCATCCCACCGACCAGACCACCCTGACGAAACGCTACACCGAGGAGGCGATCCAGTTCATCGAGCGCGAGAAGGACGGCCCATTTTTTCTCTATTTGCCATACACAATGCCGCATATCCCGCTCTTTGCGTCGGAGGATTTCCTCGATACCTCGAAACGCGGGCTTTTCGGCGATGTCATAGAGGAAATAGACTGGAGTGTCGGTCAAATCCTCGACACTCTCAGAAAAAACGGGCTCGACGAGGACACCATGGTCGTGTTTACCAGCGACAACGGCCCCTGGATGACTCAGAATCTGCATGGCGGTTCGGCGGGGCTGCTCCGTGGCGCCAAGGGCGATACCTTCGAGGGCGGCATGCGAGAGCCTGCGGTCGCCTGGTGGCCGGGCACCATCCCTGCCGGAACTGTCAGCATGGAGGTCGCCTCGGTGATCGACCTGTTCCCCACATTTGTCAATCTCGCCGGAGGGAAAATACCCGATGACCGTCCCTACGACGGTGTCGATATCATGCCCGTGCTTACGGGCGGCAGTGTCGGCGAACGAACCATTTACTACTACCGCATGGAACATCTCTGTGCTGTCCGCAAGGGCAAATGGAAACTGCATTTCCGCTACCAGGACCATCCCGGACGGGGCTATATATATGCTATGAATCGCTGGAAAGTCCCTGAAAAACCGATACTTTACGATCTCGAATTCGATCCGTCGGAACGATTCGATGTTGCCAAAGACAATCCTGCTATTGTCGCCGACCTCACGAAAACCGCCGAGGCATACAGCGCCGAGATCGAAAGGAACGGCGAGAATCGTGACCTGCTGGAATGGTTCATGAACAAGTAGCTGCTGGAACAGCTATTTTATCGTAATTAAGACAGGATTCCCGATGTGCGCCGGGAATCCTGTTCCTGTTTTGTCCCGCAGTTTGTCGTGTCAAAACGCCTGCCGAAATGCCCGTTTCCGGTCAAAAAGCCATCGCTGAAAACAACCTCACGGACCTGCGTTATGCTCTTACTTTTTGTCATTCAGTCAGTTAGCATTTACTGCTGAAATCAGGCACATTATTTGCAATTATCTAATTTAGAACGAATGTGAATTGCGCTCACTCAGTTTGAACAGGGGGAAACGTTATGGCGGCAAGAAAACCGGATCATAAGGACGAACACGGCTGGCAGTTCCTGGTGCTTTTCAGTGACGGTGCCAATGGTAACTCGTTTGTTATGCGTTTCAACGCGTACGAATTTTTCTCGCCATACGAGCAGGCCTTTCACGAGTCGACAGTTATTTGCAAGCGCGAAGGGAAAAAACTTGAAAGCGTATTGGCCACGCCCATTCGCAATGACAATCCGCATATCAAATTTTAACAGATGTGAGAACGGCGCATCCCAATGAATTATTTGAACGTCAAGTGGATTAGCCGAGGCAGTCAGGCTCCCTGACGTGGAGCCGCTGTATTTCATATAGAGGGCAGTAAAGGTGAGGATGTATGTTTTCGGGGCATCTTCCTCGCCGGGCAAAGCGAAAGGCCTCCGGTAACAGCACCGGAGGCCTTCGTATATCCATGAGCTTTAAGGGCAGCTCTATTAATTCCATTTTTGCCGGAGAGCGTATCTTTAAATGCCTGACCGCGGTCATGAAAGTTCGACTTATCTTCTTGATAAACCTTCACTTCTATTGTCTTGTCAGGATATTGAAATATATCGCTCATGTCTGAAAAGCGAATTGTTAGAGATATCCTTAATCAAAAGTATTCCTCGGAGTTAACTCCGGGGTAGTTCATTAACTATTCTGCAGGCTGACGTTTGATTTCGGCAACACCGCCGTAGCAGGCCGCCCATATTTCGTCGCCGCGGAATGTGACCGACTTGACGAAATCGGAGGGCATACCATCTTTGACGGTCAAGTGAAGCGAGTTGCCATTGTCGAGACAGATGAGACCGTCGCCGTTAGTAGCGATCCAGACTGAACCGTCCGGCGCCTGTGCAATGTCGTAAACGCCACTGTCGGTTTTCAGACGGTTTTTGCCGTAGGAGTCCCAGTTGCCGTCACGGTACTCGATCAGTTTGCCGTCGTCGGTGCCGAATAGAACCGCCCCGTCGATAACCTCGATCGACCTGACATCGATAGCGCCGAGACCCGCTTCTTCCGTCCGGTCCGTGAGCGTGTCGCCGGTGAATGACACAATGCCTGCCGAGGTGCCGAACCAGATGGTGCCGTCATTGTCCATCGCGCAGGACCAGGTGTCTTCGGAGGGGAGGCCGTGAAGGCTGCGGAAACGTTTCCATTTGCCCTTTTCGTTACGGTAGCAGATACCTGATGCCGTGCCGGCCCAGTAATTGCCTTCCTTATCGTAGATGCCGCAGCGGACATCATCTCCGGAAACACCGTTTCGACGTGTTTCGATTTTCCAGTCATTATCTTTCTGGAACACGACACCCTTGGTCGTATTGAATACAATGCCGCCGTCATCAGTGAAAACCATGCTTCTGACATCATTGATTTCCGAGAAAGCGGGGCCGCTTGCCACCTGTGTCCAGTATCCTTCGTCATAGAGATTGACACCGGATTCCCAGGCGCCGTACCAGATCCTGTTCCTGTCATCCGTGGTGATAAACAGGCCGTTGTGGCCTCTCGGGCAATTCGGTATGAAATAGTTTTCGATCTTGTCGTTCTGGATGATGCTGAGCCCGCTGTCCGAGGCGATCAGCACCTCGTTTGGCTCAAAGACTTTCCCGCTGTTGACCTCGTTGGAGATCAGGCCCTCATCCTCGGAGAAATGGAACCAGTCGGCACCCTGCGAGGCGTGAACACCGTTATCGGTAAAGAACCAGAGGCGGTTTTCTGTAGAGTGAAGCTCCCGGCAGCTGTAGGTGCCGAAATGTTTCAGGGAGGAGAATGTCTGCCAGCCGATACCGTCGAAACGGGAGATACCCGTGTTGGAGGCCGACCACATGCTGCGGTCCCATGCCTGAACGATCGTTTCGGATGTGTTGACCAGAAGACCCTCGCGTGTTCCCGCACGATACCATTGATCTTCCAGATAGGCCATGAGGCCTCGGCCTTTCGTGCCGATCCACATATTGTTGGCAAGGTCAAAATATATGCACTCAATAGGATTTTCCGTCGGACCTTTTTCATCGGCAAGATAGGTAAAACGGCCGTTGTCGAACGATGCCGCGCCTTTCTGGGTTCCCGCCCAGAGCTTGCCGCTCCTGTCAACCGCAGTATCTTTGATTTCGGGTGAGGGGAGGCCGTCGGACTCGTCGTAAACCTTGAAATATTCGCCATCGAATGAAACAATGCCGTCGACACTGCCGATCCAAAGATTTCCGTCAGCCGCGGCATCGACATCGGTGAGAACATTGCTGGGCAGGCCGTCAGCAGTGGTGTAAATAGCGTAGTTACCTTCAGGAACTTCCCACCTGACAAGACCGCCTTTTGTCGCACAGTAGATGTAGTCCTGGTATTTCGCGACTCCTGTCACAAAAGAGACATCGCTGTGATGAGTAATAGTAACCGGCGCCTCTTTAGGTGAACATGCTGAAAAAAGCATGAGCGCAATCGCCAAAACGGCGGCCAGTTTTATGCTGCCTCGTTTCACATTATCCTCCATGCTACAGTTCAACTGCGGTGTATTCCTGAACAGTACATAATACAATATTGATGGGACTATAACAACTTATTATTTCGCTGAAAGCCAGAGTGGATTGGTCAGGCAGAGGGCCCCTTTGTCTGTTTCGCATTCGGCCCTGACATAGGCAGCGCCGTTGGTGATGCCGATTTTTTCCAAGGTAAGCGCAATCTTGCCCCCCCTTTCATCCGAGCTCAGTACAATTTCCCTATTATCGGAGACAAGTCCCGCATAAACAATGATTTTTGTGATGTTTCCGAATTCTTTCGAGGACAGCGCAGTCACATCGAGAGATATGCTTTTGCCATCGATGCTGTCGCCGGGGCCTGCGGTCTGATCACCTGCACGTGCGGTCATGTCGATGAAAGGGCCGTCGCTGACAAGGGCCTGTCCGTGTTTAAGGGCCTCGAGGATGTCCTCCCGCCTGTTGGACTGTGCGCGGACAATCGTTCTCACCGAGCCGAGTCGATGGTCGTCGCGCTCGGTGATCGACAGAAACGGGATCGACACTGACCACTGACGGTTCATGTCGCCGTGGGCGTCGCTGCCGCCGAAAATAGGGAGTTTTCGCCCTTTGAGTAGCTCCGCTTTCCAGTATGCCTTGCCGTCCCTGAATCCTCTATCGCGGACACCGTTGTATATCTGAATGCCGCCGAGATCGGGATTGGCGAGATCGGAATCCTCCCATTTGCCCCTGTTGAGGATGAGCCGTTCAGCCAGTGAAACCCGTTCCAGGGGATGTGCCGCGCAGGAAAATCCGCCATTTTTACGGCAGAGTGCGGCGGCCTCGATCGTGCTGAGCTCGCTCCTGTTATCGAGCCCGCGCTCGCCGCTGTCGCCGGAACCGGGAATGAACGCCGCCGTGTCGAGGGCCAGCATGTGGCAGTTCCTGCCCGAAGTCGTCCGGCAGCTGACTTCCTCGCCGGGAATGATCGTGACCGCGCTTTCCGGAATATTGGCAAGCGACCGTGCGCGAATCCATTTCGGGAGTGCCGGATCCTGCACGAGATAGTTCTCCTCGCTGTCGTCGAGATCGTAGGAGTGGTCGGCCAGCGCAAACCAGTCGAGTCCCATTGCCCATGCCGCCACGGAAAGCGCATCCGACGGTGCGCCGAACTCAACCTGGTCCGAGGTCAGAAGGCTGTGAACATGCATGTCGCCGTGATACCAGCCCTCAACCGTGGGCAGGGACGATTCGGCGACCAGAACCTCCAGCGGCTGTTTTGTGCTGCCGCGATAGCTGTCGATCATGATATGATGACGTCGTTTGCCGACAGCAATCTCGAGCACGGGGACAAGCGTGAGTAGCCCTGTCTCCTCCGGCAGGAAATTGACCGAGTCCCACCAGAACCGTTCCGCGACAGGAAGGCCGCGGTAAGGGAAAACGGCGACACGTTTCCGGCCGCTTTCATAAACAGCGTGCAGGGTGAGGCCAATGATCCGAACCGGATGCCTGTGGGCGTCCTTGATAAAGATGAAGAGCGGCACCGGCTGGCCGGGCTGGACCCGGGAGGGCGTGTCGCAGACAATCTCCGGAAATTTCGTGTTGATAAGGCTGGGCACGAAGGGCAGACGGTAGTGTATTTCGGCATAGGTCAGCAACAGGTGACGCCTTTCATTGTATGCAGGGTATCGATGCTCTTTGCCGCCATTTGTGACGTTTTTCGCCGGACCAGTGCCATGCGGTCAGGAGTCCTGGCGGAACGGGCGGCAGGAAGCCATCGAAAACAGTATGCAACATTCGCCGGGGGTGCGCAATGCTTTCAGGAAAGCTCCACGATTTTTTCCTTGCCATGTGCACTGAAAAAATGCAGATATTACCTTGCATAAACAGCTCATGAGACTGTATTTTTGTGGAAGTGGATTGTTTGATTACATTTACAGATATAGCGAGGAATGTGTTATGAAACCCGATCTCTGGATAAACGGTGATTTTGTTCCCTGGGACAAAGCCGCCATACACCCGCTCTGCCACAGTTTGCAGCGAGGAGCGACTGTTTTTGACAGCATCGACTGCCGTGAAACGGGCGATGGGGACGCCGCGATTTTCAGGCTCGAGGATCATATGAAACGCTTTCTTCGCTCTGCCGAAATTATCGGCATGCGTGTGGACTACGATCTCGCGACGCTCGTTGATGCCGTTGTCGACACAGTCCGTAAGAGCGGCCTTAAAAACTGTATCATCAGGCCGCTGGCGCTTTATTCGGAGGTTGTCATGCAGGTCTATCCCGGCGATCTGGCCGCGACCGTGATGATCGGGATAGGTGTTCCGCATGCAAGCCCCGGCAATTTCTCGGTCATGGTGGGCCGTATGCGGAAAATCGATTGCATGTCCATGCCGGCCAAAGCGAAAGTCTCCGGAAATTACATCGGGCCGATGATCGCGAAAACCGAGGCGATTGCCGCAGGTTTCGACGATGCCCTGATCCTTGACGGCGACGGTAATGTGGCTGAGGGCTCGACCGCGAATGTTTTCATTGTCGAGAACGGCAAGCTGGTAACCGCGCCTGATGACGGTATCCTGCCGGGGATTACCCGCGACACGGTCATGAAAATTGCAGAGGCGAACGATATCGGTATTGTCCGCGGGCATTTCACACCGGAACGTATGAAAGCGGCTGACGAGGCTTTCCTCTGCAGTTCGAACAGCATGATCAAGCCCATTGTCAAGGTCGATGATACGGTTATCGCCGATGGCGAGCCCGGCCCGGTCAGCATGACCATGAAAAATTATTACAACGCCATCATCGAGGGCCGCGAGAGCGCATTCGCTCACTGGCTGACCTATGTCTGATTCAGCGTGTATGCTCCGGAAGATGGTTGCGCCTGTCCGGTGCTGATGTGCGAAAGAAGCTGAATTTCATTCCGATGCAGTAAGAGATAATGTCTCTATGAATAAACAGCGCCTCATGCTTTTCTCCTGTCTTGCCGCGGTTGCGTTCGCTTACGCGGGCGCGCTGGACAATTACCTCGTGGCTGACAGCTGGGTTTTCATGCTTCCGCGTTCGTTCGCGAGCAATTTCGGCTATTTTTTCAGGACTATGCTGCCTCCCGAGCACAACGCTCTCTGGCTCCGTCCTGTCCCCATGTTTTTCTATTGGCTCGACACCGTTCTCTGGCCGGGAACGAACTGGGGCCCGCACCTGATCAATATCATTTTCCACCTGCTCAATGTCTGGCTTGTCTGGCGCGTGGTCCGCCTGATGCGAACTGATTCGAAAGGAACGGCAGTTTCTACAGAGTTGCCCGAAATTGCCGTCTGCCTGCTCTACGGCCTTCATCCGCTCAATGTGGGTGCGGTTGCCTGGGTCGCGGCACGTTTCGATGTCATGAGCGTGACATTCGGCCTTGCAGGGCTCGGTTTCTGGATTTCGTGGCTCAAGGGTGGACAGGGTCGGCGGACTCTTGTCATGGCGATTGCCTTTCTGGTTCTCGCTATCTTTTCCAAGGAGCAGGGGGTCGTGTACGCGGCGGCGTGTTTCTGTACGGCACTTCTTACTATCAAGGCCGGGCGCGGTGAAAAGCGAAAAAGGATTACTGCCGGGACTGTCTGTCTCGCTGTTTCGATCGCCGCGTATATCCTGTTTCGCATTATCGTTTTCAGGGGACTCGGCGGCTATCTGGAGGCACGTAACGGTCTCAGCCTCATGCCGCCGGTTAATTATTTCGCCGCTGTCCTGTTTCCTTTCGGCAATGTCATGAACGGTGCGGGTTTTTCCGTGACGGTCATTGCGGCATCGCTCTTTGTTTTCGCCGCCGTATATCTGCTTTACAAGTCGGGGAACTCCACATCACAGCTTGTTAGACCCGGGGCCGACATGCTTGTACTGGCCCTTGCGGTCGCTGTTTTCGGCCTTTTAACCAATATGCCGAATCCCGGCCTGACCGCGGACAGGATCATGGGGCATGCCGAGTCGCGATTCGCTATCAATGCTGTCACCGGATTCGCGCTGGCTTTCGGCTGGCTGATGGCGGCAATTGGAGGCAGGAAAGAATGGTTTGCGCCTGCCGTTTCCGTACTTGCCCTTCTTGCGGCGGTATTTGTCTGGCGCAGCGATGTGCAGGTTCAGGCCTGGGATGACGCGGGACAGCGGGCGCGCCTGATTGTCGAGGATACGCTCAGGATAGCTCCCAATCCTTCTGCGGGATGCACAGTCTTTTTCATCGACATCCCGCGGAACAACGAACAGTGGGCTTATATTTTCGGTATCGGCCTCAAGGAGGCGCTTCAGCTCGCCTATGAGCGTGATGATATCACATTTGTCCGCTATCCCAAAAAAACAGACCTGCAGAACGCCGATCCTGTCCGCGATATCGTTCTGCGCTACAATAAGGCGAACGGCCAGCTCGAACGTCCTCAGGGCACGGCGAACGTCCGATACTGACAGTTAAAATGCGGCATAACGACGGAGACTGACATGCGAATATACAGCAATTCATTTCGGATTTTTATCACGCTTTTGATGCTTTTCACCTGCGCCGCCGCATCGGCTGACATGATGTGGAAGCAGGAGGACACGATTACGGCTGATGGTAAATCCGATACATTGACCCAGACTATATATATTTCCGGCCCGCGTTTCGCGATGGTTTCCAGTGACGGCCTCAGGATAGTGCTCGACATGAACGCACAGACGCTTTCAACGATCGACAGCGGTTCGGAAAGTTTCAATACTGTTTCTCTTGCGGAGATCGATGCCCTGAGAGACCGTATGGCAAACGAGACCGATGCCATTATCGAGGATGCGCTGAAAAACATTCCTCCGGCGGAACGCGATGAGTACCGGAAACTGCTCGAGGAAAAGCTGAAAGAAATGAACAGTGACGACAGCGCCGGACAAAAGAAGAAACATTACAGCGCCGTTGGGGACACGAAATCGTTACTCGGCTATAAAGCGTGGCTGTACCGTCTTGAAGGCGCCGACGGTCTCAAGGAGGAGTACTGGTGCTCGCGTGAGATCGATACCACTGAGCTTGCGGCCCTGCTCGATATGACAAAAAGTGTCAAGGTAATGAAAAACCTCAGCGCGAGTTTTTCTTCGCTCGATCACGGTTTCCCGCTGGAATCGCTGATCGATGACGGCAGCTCGGTTGTCAGCTCGAAAGTCATCGAGCTGTCTTTCGACAGGATCGATCCCGCGGTATTCTCAGTTCCAGAAACCTATATCAAGAGTGTCAAGTAGCCGGTTCCTCCGATTTTTCTCCTTAATCAAAAGAATTCCCCGGAGCTTGCTCCGGGGTGAAAGATGTTCTTTCTACCCCCTTCCTGTCACTCGGTGACATCCTTCCTCCAATGGGGCAAGAAAATGATAAGCCGAATCTTCCCCCGATCTTATGAAAAGGGTGTTTTGGGGCTTATCTGTCTTGTTTGATACCCCATCCCTTGCTTCGGGATAGTTCATTTATCTTGAAATTGTCCAGGCGGTTAAACTTTCCGAAAAAAACAGCCGGTTTCGCAGGCGAGCCTGAATCTCATGATCAGGTCTTTGGGGATTCGTGCGCCTTCTCGAAACGCTCGAAAAGCTCGTGCGACGCGAAAACGATGAACAGTAGGAACACGATGAACGAGGGTATGACGATGTTGAGCAGCAGCGCCGATTTCATGAAAAGGGCCCGGGATATGGAGAAGAGGGCAATCGGATACAGAAGGGCGATGACAGATCCCGCAGTCAATGGCAGCAGGGGGAAAATGAGTCCTGCGAGGAGTCCGGACGTTATGCTGAGTATGAGGATGCTGTTGCCGGAGATAACCCGGATGAACTGACCGTTCATGAGTGTCGAGAGAGCGATAGCGTGCACCTCGACACCGGGTATGCTCTCGTTGCCGGGAATGGTCTTGAGGTCGCCCGCTTTTTCCGAGCTGGAGCCGAGCATGACGATTTTACCGTTGAAAAAGCCCGGCTGGAATTTGCCGTCGAGTACATCCACGAAACTGATATAGGGGTAGACCGAACCGGCGTCGTGATAGTTCAGGCGCATGAAACAGTGCTTGTCGGTGGGAATGTGACTGCCGTTGAAGCGGACACCGTCGGGAGAGAGCTTGGCGTCGTGGTAATCGATACCGTTGAGGATCAGCCACATCTGGAGGGCGGCCGAGGCCGAAACCACCGAGCCGTTCTTTCCCGAGGAAATGTAGAGCGGCACATGACGGAGGATGCCGTCCGGATCGGGGATATAGTTGGCGAAACCGAGTGCCCGGACATTTTTCACCAGCCCGTAGTAGGGCAGTACCACACGCTGTGACTGAATGAAACGGCTGTTTTTGTCCTCTGCACTTTCCTCGCTGATGCTTTCGGTCAGCGTTTCGTTTATGACCGAATCATCGGGCCTTCTGAAACGGCTTTCCCAGTCGAGATCGAAATAATAGCCTGCGATAATATTGCCGGCATTTTTTGCGGCATTGGCAAGGGTGTCGTTATCGCGTGTCCAGTCCTGGAAAAGTATATCGAGATATATGAGCCTGGCGCCGTCATCGCGGAGACGGTCGATGACATTGGCCATGTGGTGGCGCGGCCAGCGTTTGGACTTGATAGAGCCGAGGCTTTTCATCGTGCGGTCGTCGAGGTCGACAATGATAATATTGTCGTGCTCGGCGTGAGGTGCACCGGTTTGGCGGTATCGGTAGGCGAAATGACGGTCGTCGATACGGTTCTGGATTTTAAGGGCCGGCCAGTAAAGGATGCTCTGAGATGCGGCATAGATCAGCACGGCCACGACGAATCCGAAGACTGTCGAAAAGAGAGCGGTTTTCTGTTTCGCGCTTATGTGAATCCCCGTAGCTATGCCGATACCCCGTAATTAGTACATAAAATCCGTAGACTGGAGAAAACGGCTATTGTTCCCTCGTTTTCTTCGCCGGAAAAAACGCTCGTCAATCACCTGAAAACAGGCCGGGCCTCAGTTATGTTCTTCCTTGTTGACCGCGACACCGAGACCGGTGACAAGCAGAATTCCGAGAAACCAGAGGAAAAGCCTCAGCCAGTCGACCGGCAGTCTGTTCATGACATACAGGAAGAGCACGTCCCGGTTCGGTGTGATCTGCGGCGGAAAAAGGAATAGCGCCGCAGTGGCAATCACGCCGAATGTGAGAAACGATTTCTGCCATGTGTTCATGTCTTTTATCCCTCCCGGTTCTAAGCCGGAATATGTGTCAGATTATCCTGCGGCGACCCGATTCGCTGTGTCAATTCGTTAAAGCCGTGCGAACGGGACCGCCCCCTGCTTACTACACGTCCGAAAGGCTCATACGGTTCCGTCAAAATAGCCGGAGACACGACCGCCGCGGTCGATAATATGCCCGATGATCTGCGGAGCATAGAACAGGCGGCGAGGATGGTGCAGAAGCCCCTCGCGCATCATGCGTTCCGGTTTCGAATAGGCCAGCTTGAAGACCTTGTCGTACCATTCCATCGCCCAGGGCGACATGGTGTTCTCGATGGCGAGCAGACAGAATATCATGATATCGTCAAGAGCATGCCAGGGCAGGAATCCGCCTTTCGAGGGTGGATTCGGTTTTCTTTCCGGACGGCTGAGGCTCGAAATGCCGGCCTCGTTCTCGTCCTCGTACCAGCATTTTTCGAGGGTGAGACGGCCGATTTCCATTGCCTGTGTGAAATGACGTTTGTTGCCGGTGCGCAGGGCATCGTCCATGACCATCCACGCGGCCTGCATACTGTGCCAGCCGGAAACCGCACGGTTGCCGTCGAACGGATCGTTCCGGTAGGGCTTGAACTGGTCGTCGAGACGTTCGAAAACGATGCCGAGATCGGGCTGGAAATGACGTTCGAGAATATTCCTGACACACATGCTGGCCATTTTCTTGACACCGAAATCGTCGGTCTGACGGGCGATAGGTGTCAGTGCGCCGAGGAAATGCTGCCATGTGCCCAAGCGTTTCGTGCCGGGCTCATTGCCTGCGCCGTGCCCGCCGAGATGCATGTATTCCGCCGAGACGATACGTTCGGTGACCTTGTGGCAGGTCTCGATGGCGGCCTCTTTCATGGCCTCGTCACCGGTTGCCTCGTAATACTCGCTCATGCCCATGGCGATATACATGTCGCCGTAGATGTTCTCTGACGGGCGGAGGTATTTGCCGGTTTCAGTCACCTCGGAAAGCCAGTAGCCGTTCTCGTCACGGCAGTGTTTGAACGCGAAATCGATGCTCTTCTTTGCGTGGTCGAGGAAACGCTTTTCCTTGCCGAAATGATTGTAAATATAGGAGAATACCCATATTCCGCGGCCCTGGTAGTACATGCGCTTGATCGTGTCCACATGGGTGCCGTCCTCCTTGAGGTAGGGCATGAAACCGCCGCGTTTCTTGTCGATGCGGATGGTGCCGTCCCAATAGGGGAGATAGCCGTTTCTGAGATCGTCCTCATGGAATTTCTTATGTTCCGCCAGCGGCTGCCCCGCCAGTTTCATGACCCTGAGCTCGCAGTCCTTGTCGGCGGGATACAGTTCCCCGTTCTGTTTTTCGCCTACCGCCCACGCGGCGGGAGCAGCGCCGAGCGCCATCGCTCCGCCAGCCATGTTGCTGATGAATTGTCTCCGTTTCATGCTTTCCCCCTCTATGGAAAATTATAAATTGTAGAAAATTTATTAACTGAACTGGCGGGGAAACCTGCCGCTTTGCAGGTTTTCCCGCACCCTTTCCAAAAAGGTGGCGGTTGCCACATTCTATATCCGGCATCCGGTGATGCCGGATGATCTGGCAACGGTGTGCCGATTGCCCGTGAAAGGATGCTGCGCAACCTTCCACTATCTCGGCAGGGTCACCGGAAAAGGATTGTAAGTAAGTAAACTGAAATACTATACAATGAATTTGGCGGCAGGGGAAGTGAAAAATGTGCGTTGGCGGATGTATGCAATGAAAATTATGAACCAAAATTGTTATAGGTGAAATTAATTGTATTCCATAAAATTATAAATTAATAAAGTGCTTGACATACTAACCATACTTCTCTTATTGTGAAGTGGTAATTTTAAAATAAGAAACAGAGGAGATGTGATGACTTTATCACCAATTACGGTTGTTATTGTTGCTTTTATGATATTGATAGCGCTTTATTCAAAGTTTAAAAGCAAAATTGATCATTTGCCAAGTATTGTAACTACAATAGGTATATTTGGAACATTCTTGGGAATATGTATGGGATTAAGGGCATTTAATGTTGAAGACATTGAAGGAAGTGTTCCTGACTTATTGGAAGGATTAAAGATTGCTTTTGAGACGTCAATAGTTGGAATTGGATTTTCAATTATTATTAAATGCTTTCCAAGTTATTTTGAACCTCAAAGACAAGAGGTGATTCATGACGATGTATCTATAGAAGATTTTTTGCTAGTATTAGAAAAAATACAAAATAATCAAAAAGAAATAAGCAATCAGAACATTGAACAATTACAAAAGATTCAAAAAGCACTGTCAGGAGATGAAGATAGTACTCTATTAACACAGATTCAGAAACTACGCACAACGATTTCTGACAAAAATGATGAATTGCTAAAAGAGTTCAGAGATTTTTCTCAGACAATCGCGGAAAATAATAGCAAATGCTTGATAGAAGCCTTAACTCATGTAATGGAAGATTTTAATACACAGATTAATGAACAACTCGGTGAAAACTTCAAGCATCTAAATGAAGGTATTGGCAAACTATTGGATTGGCAGGATAAATATAGAAATCAAGTTGACATAATGATAAAGCAAATTGAGGCAACAATTGACAGTATTGATACATGTGCCGTATCATTGTCAGTTATTTCAGAAAAAAGTGAATCATTTCAACAATCAGCAAGTGATTTGACGAGTATACTTGAAGCTCTGAATAAGGATGTATCAATTATTAACGCTCAATTGGTTGCAATAGGAGATTTGTCTGAGAAAATGCAAGAGGCTTATCCCTCTATTGAACAGAATTTAACAAAATATACAGATGGATTTTCTCGTATGCTTGATGCTGCATTTATTGAACACAAAAAAATGTTGTCAGAGCAAAAGGAGAAAATATCAGATGTTCTTTCTTTGAATCAAAACAGCATAGAAGAACAAAGTAGACAACTTAAAGAAATGCAGAATGGCATTAATACAGAAAGTGTAAGATTGTTTTCCGATTTGAATTCCGGAATCAACAGGCTTATGAATGAGAATGCGGAAACAATAACGAAACAGGTTAAAGCTTTAGATGAACAATTAGGTGAAGAGCTAACAAAAAGTTTAAAAACACTTGGTCAGCAATTGACATCATTGTCCGGTCAATTTGCCTCTGATTATATACCGCTTACAGAAAAACTAGAACGCATAGTAAGAATTGCAGAGGATATTGATGTATAGTTTGTTCAAAAATAAACAACAAAGTACTGAAGAACACTGGATATCAATTTCCGATATGATGTCAGGCTTAATGGTCATTTTTTTGTTTATTGCAGTTAGTTATATGATACATGTCAACGAAGAAAAAAATAAAATAAAAGAAATTGCTATAACGTATAGCCGCTTACAAAATGATTTATATCTTGATTTGGTTGAAGAGTTCAAAGATGATTTAGATGAATGGGGGGCAGTTGTTGAAAAAAATACACAATCGGTTAAATTTGAATCTCCTGAAGTTCTTTTTGAAACGGGAGAAGATAAAATCAAGCCAAAATTCAAAGAAATACTCAACGACTTTTTTCCTAGATACATTGCTTTATTGTACAATGAAAAATACAGGGAAGACATTGATGAAATACGAATAGAGGGTCATACTTCCAGTGAATGGCAGAATCTCACAGGTGATCTTGCATATTATTACAATATGAAATTATCACAAGACAGAACAAGAAGTGTGTTGCAGTATTCACTTTCATTGCCAGGGATTAAAAATAAAAATTGGGTTAAAGCTCACTTGACAGCAAATGGGCTTTCTTCTAGTAAATTAGTATTAGAAAATGATGTTGAAAATAAACGTGCATCGAGACGGGTGGAGTTCAGAGTAAGAACGAACGCGGAACGTAGAATTGTTAAAATTATTGAAGAAGGTACATGAGTGAAGCTGCCAAATTTTTTAACATATAATCCTTTGAATGAACTTCGAGAGAAAATGAATGCTCCTCTTCGAGAAGATTCAAATATTGATGGTTGGGTTCCAACAGATATTGATGAATTGTTAGGAAAGCTTCAAACAAGAGAGGGAATTGAAGCTGAGTATGGCGCAATTGAAGTTGCGACAGATGGGACATTTGAATTTCAAGGTCACAAAGTTTTAGTGTATATAAGAGATCAAACCTTTTATTCTCAAAGGTCAGATGATGGAAATCACTATAGATTCCACGTTGCAGAATGTCAGACAATTAAAAGAGCTCAAAAAGAAAATAGACAGAATAGATACGTTGTTACTAATAATACTGAAGGTGTTTTTTTAATTAACAAGAAAGATAAAAGTACTGGAAAAGAGTTCAACGGCGTAAATGAACGGCTGTTAGTATGTAAGAATTGTTTGAGAGAGCTAAATTATAAAAATTACAAAAATAATATGGCAAAAGTTTGGGCTGAATTTAGCATCATGGAGTTTTTCGAGCTATATGGTGGCAATCTCATATCATCTTTACCTACACAAACAGAGAAAACAGCACCTCTGAATACATACTCAAGGAAATTCAAAGAAATATCCCAAAGTTACCGAAAGCGATGTGGGTGGAAATGTGAAAAATGTGGGGTTGACCTGATTAATCAACCGAATTTTTTACATGTGCATCATAAAAACGCAGATAAGTCAGATAACCGTATTGAGAACCTGCAAAGTCTTTGTATCGCATGCCATGCAGAAGAACCTTCGCATGATCATATGAAAAATCTACCTGATTACAAAAAATATCTATTCCTGTATGGTCGTTTGTTTTGATGAGTCTTCACTCCGCCCTGACCACCGGCAGATCATCCCACGAGGTGCTGTAGCGCGGCGATCGTTTCTCGAATTTCGTTTGCCAGGGCTGGCCGAAACCCTCGGCGGCGTAGCGGACATGCCCCCGTCCCATGCGTGATCGTATGGTGTCGATCGCCTGCATGAGCCGTGCCGAGGCCGCGCGGTCTTTCGTGTCGAAAAGGTCCATCTGGATTTCGGCTGCGGGCCGTATGTCGCCGAGGACTACCCCGGCTTTTTTGAAACGGTAGCCCGTGCGGAAGATGCTGTCGACCCCTTTGAGCGCGAAAGATATCAGCTCCTGCGTGCAGATGCTGGCGACCGGGAGGCCGATGACAGTGGAGTTGAGATACTGCGGTTCCTCCTTGAAACGGTTGGTCATCATGAACACGAGGACCGAGGCGGCGGCTGACTGCTGACGACGCAGTTTTTCCGCAGCGCGCGAGGTGTAGGTGGCGATCGCCTCTTTCATGTCGGTGAGCTCTTTGACCGGGCGGCCGAAAGAGCGTGAGACGCAGATCTGTTTTTTTGCGGGCGGCGCCGATTCCATGCCGATCGAGGGGATGCCTTTGAGCTCGCGGACAGTCCTGAGCCCCACCACACTCAGGTGCTTTTTCGCCCAGCCCTCCTCGACCAGGGAGAGATCGCGCGCGGTGTTGATCCCCCGGCCCCGGAGGAACTTGGCGTAGCGGCCGCCGATTCCCCAGACCTCGCCAACATCGGTGATTGCGAGGGCACGTTCGCGCCAGCGTTCGTTGCTCAGTTCGAGCACACCGTTCGTTTTGGGTGAGCGCTTGGCGAAACGGTTGGCGATTTTTGCGAGCGTCTTGGTGGGTGCGATACCTACGGAGACAGGGATGCCTGTCCAGCGAAGGACCCTGTCGCGGATCTCGTGGCCGTAGGCGGTGAGATCTCGGCGCGTGAATCCGCGGAAATTCAGGAACGCCTCGTCGATGGAGTATATCTCGATTTCCGGCGAGAATTCGGCGAGTGTCTGCATGACACGCTGCGAGAGGTCGCCATAGAGAGCATAGTTGGAGGAGAACACCCTGATGCCGTGCTGCCGGATAAGGGCTTCCACCTGGAACAGCGGCTTGCCGAGGGGGACACCGAGCGCCTTGACCTCGGCGGAGCGGGCCACGATGCAGCCATCGTTGTTGGAAAGCACCACCACCGGCGTGTTCTTGAGGGCGGGATCGAACACCCGCTCGCAGGAGGCGTAGAAATTATTGCAGTCTATGAGCGCGACAAGGTCCATGGGAAAGGTCCGGGATAAGGATGCAGGGGTCAGGAATCAGGAATCAACAGGAGCAAAAGAGCCGCAGAGTGCACTGAGAACACAGAGAAAATTTTGTCTGTAATACAGAATTATGGAAAACACTTGAGTGAAAGAATTTTTAGATGCTTGCGCCGGGGGAATCAAGTTTTCCGGCCCTCTTTCTGTCCCTTCGGGACATCCTTCCCCCCGAGGGGGCAAGAAATCTGCCGATTTTGATGTCTTTGGCTCCCCTTCCCCTCCTTTTGGGGGAAGGGGTTGGGGATTAGGGGGCTTATTTTGTTTGATACCTCGATCCTTGGGTCGGGGAGCATTCATTCTTTAAACCTGAATCCATCTTTTCTCTGCGCCTTTGCGTCTCCGCGCTTTTCTTTTTCTGATCCCTTACCCCTGTTTTACAGTTCATGTATCACCGCGGTCGCGACGCCCCAGATTTCCACGCCCTCTTCGCTGTCGACCTCGATGGCGCTGAAATCGGCGTTTTCGGGCACGAGCAGGAGTGCCGCACCCCGTTTTTTCAGACGCTTGACCGTGAGTTCGCCCCCGATACCCGCGATTACAACACTGCCGTCACGCGGCTCGAGCGCCCGGTCCACCACGAGAAGGTCGCCGGAATGGATGCCCGCGCCGATCATGGAATCTCCCGAGACCCGCACGAAAAACGTGGCGGCGGGATGCTGCACAAGGTGCTCGTTGAGATCCAGTTTGCGCTCGAGATAATCATCCGCCGGCGAGGGGAATCCCGCAGCGATGTATCCCTGCACGAGTGATGCTTTTTCCGCATCGGCCGATTCGGGACAGTGTATGTCTTTCGTGTGTATCCGCATGGTACCGCAGCGTTTCGGGGTTTGCAAAAGTGTAAATAATAATATAGTGTAAACTATTATCTTTGTCAAGGGCGTTGATGGCAGCGAAAGCCGTGGAACCGGGAACGCCGGTCTGCGTTGAAAGCATATTGGATTTAGATTCGGATGCACTATATTAGTTCAAGCGCTCGTAAACAACACCACAATAACGGGGGAATTTCATGAGGAAAAACACTCTTATTATCACTTTTTCGCTCGCAATACTGATTATCATGGCTGGGGCCTCGATCGCCCAGAGCCTTGCCGCGATCGATCTGCCCGTGCCTGACAAAAATGGCGGCAAACCGCTGATGCAGGCGCTCTCCGAACGCCAAACCACGCGAACCTACAACGACCGCGATCTGTCAACGCAGCAGCTGTCCAACCTTCTCTGGGCGGCATTCGGTATCAACCGTGACAACGGCAGGCGAACCGCGCCCTCGGCCATGAACTGGCAGGAGGTCGAGGTCTATGTCGCCATGAAAAAGGGTTGTTACCGCTACGATCCGAAAGCGCACCGGCTCGAACCTGTGCTGGCGGAGGATATCCGCGCCGCTACCGGTCAGCAGGATTATGTCGATGACGCGGCCCTGAACCTTGTCTATGTGGCCGATCTTTCGAAAATGGGGAACGGTGAGAAGGCGGGCAAGATCACACTGGCCAATGCCGATACCGGTTTCATCGGGCAGAATGTCTATCTCTATTGCGCCTCTGAGGGGCTTGCCACAGTCGTACGCGGCCTGGTTGACCGCGAGGCCCTGTCGAAAATCCTGAATCTCGGACCGGAGCAGCATATCACCCTCGCCCAGACTGTCGGGTATCCGGCGGAGTGATCCGATACCGTATAGTGTGTAAATGGTCTGAATATCTTACCTCTACGATTGTATCATCACGGGAGCCGGATAATGCGGCTCCCGTTTTGCATGCTACAGATTCGATTTTCATTTTGATTCCGGCGGCGCTGTCCGTATATTTTCATCATGAGAAATTTGAGAATTACACTGGCGCAAATCAACACCACTGTCGGCGATCTCGACGGCAATGTTGACAAGGCGCTTGAGGCGGTTGCGAAATCCATCGAGGCCGGTTCCGACCTCGTTGTATTTCCTGAGCTTACGATCACAGGATATCCGCCCGAGGACCTTCTGCTCAAGCCCGGTTTCATCAAGGCTGGCAGGGAGGCTCTCGACCGTTTTGTCGCAGGTGTCGGTGATGTCACCGCGGTGATCGGTTTCGTGGACGGTTCCGGGCCGATATATAATGCCGCCGCCGTGGTCAGCCGCGGCAAAATCCACGCTGTCTACCGCAAGATGTTCCTGCCCAATTACGGTGTTTTCGACGAGAAACGCTATTTCGCCTCAGGCAGCGAGCCGCTGTCTTTCATGCTCGGCAACGTGGCGGTCGGACTCAATATCTGCGAGGATACCTGGGTCGAGAACGGCCCTCACTGCACGCTTTTTACCGGGCATCATGTCGATATTTTGCTCAATCTTTCAGCCTCGCCGTTCCATGCCGGAAAAATCCACGAACGCGCCGCGATGCTCAAGGAGCGTTCGCGCGGTGCAAACGCCTGGATCGCCTATGCCAACCTAGTCGGCGGCCAGGACGAACTGGTTTTCGATGGCGGTTCCATGCTTTTCGATAATCAGGGCGAGTGCAGGATTACCGGGCCGGTATTCGAGGAGGGGCTCGTTACAGGTGATATCGTGTTCGAGGGTGACAGTGCAGCGAGTGTGCCTGTTGCCGCACGGATTGAGGTGGCGTCTTCGGCAAAGACGGAGCAGGTGCCGGTTGTCCGGGAGAAACTGAGCCATGACGAGGAAATCCTCGAGGCGCTTGTGCTCGGCACACGGGATTATATCAGGAAAAACGGATTCAAACGGGTCGTGATCGGGCTTTCCGGCGGGATCGATTCCACGCTGGTTGCGGCTGTTGCGGTCCGTGCGCTCGGCGCTGAGAACGTGGTCGGCGTGACCATGCCCTCGAAATACAGTTCGGAGGGGACACGCTCGGATGCCGAACTGCTCGCCAACAACCTCGGCATGGAATTTCACGAGATACCTGTCTCGACAGCATTCGGTGCATTCAGGGAGTCGCTTGCCGGGCTTTTCGAAGGCTGTGACGAGGATGTCACCGAGGAAAACCTCCAGGCGCGTGTCAGGGGTATGCTCCTGATGGCGCTGTCCAACAAGTTCGGCTGGCTGGTGCTTACCACCGGCAACAAGAGCGAGATGGCCACCGGCTACGCTACCCTCTATGGCGACATGGCAGGCGGTTTCGCGGTGATCAAGGATGTGCCGAAACTGACCGTGTTCAGTATCAGCCGTCTGATCAACGAGCAGGCCGGGCGCAAGATCATCCCCGAATCGGTCATTACCCGTCCGCCCTCCGCGGAACTTCGCCCCGACCAGAAAGACTCGGACAGCCTGCCCGAATACGAAATCCTCGATCCCATCCTCAAGGCCTACATCGAGGACGATATGGGCGTGGAGAATATCGTGGCCCTCGGCTATGACCGCGATACGGTCAAACGCATTGTGCGCCTCTGCGATCTCTCCGAATACAAACGCCGTCAGGCGCCCCCCGGTGTCAAGATCACGCCGCGTGCTTTCGGCCGTGACAGACGCCTTCCCATCACGAACAGGTTCAGGCCGTAAGCGTCGGCGGACGCTTTTTAATCTGATAAGCTTTGCCATTTCTCCCGTGAAAAGATGCTGTGCGGCCTTTCACTGCGACTGCGGGATCACTCCATACAAATAATCACGAAATCATATAAATCAGTGGTTCAGACGTTTATCCGTTGAGTCACTGAGACGACGTGTTTTGCCACTTTTCTATTAATCGCGCTTATCTATCCAATCCCAAAATCAGCGTTCCATTAACCTTACGGTGTCGTATGAAGCTTGTAATCCGTACGGTAGAGATACTCGTCGAACTGCTCACCGCCACCGATGACACGGGGATCTTCAGTGTCACGCAAGACTTGCATGAGCTTCTCTTTTAATTCTTTCTTGATAGAAGCGTATTTGGAGTCACCAGCCACATTGTTGATGTTTCCGGGATCTTCCGCGATAACATAGAGTTCCTCGGCGGGGCGCTGTGCAAAGCTCAAATCAAAGTATTTTTTATAGTTAGCATCGTCACGATGGGCAAGCAGGAACTCTTTTGTCGGACCGTTGTCACAATCTGAATACTCACGCATAGGATGCGTGGCACCTTTCGGCACACCCGCCGGCCAGCGATCAGGGGCGACATTCCAGATGTAGAGGTAGTCTTTTGTCCTTATAGCACGGCAGGGGTAGCCGCCGATGGACGGGGCCAGTTGTGCTGGGGTATGACGTTCCTTGCCGAACAGCACCGATGAGCGTGCGGCATCAACCCATCCCTCGTTGTCGGATTTCAGCACGGGCATGAGCGAACGTCCGGTCATGATCTCGGGAATATCAATGCCTGCGGCCTCGAGGAATGTTGGTGCGAAATCGGTGAATGACACGAAATCCTCGACAGCCCGGCCGCCTCCTTTTCCTCCTCCCCACCTGATAGCCAGCGGCATACGAACACCCATGTCGTAGATATTGCTTTTACAGCGCGGGAAAGGCATGCCGTTATCGCCGGTCATGACAATGATGGTGTTTTCGAGCTCGCCAGTTTCCTCCAGAAGTTTGATCGCGGCGGCGCAGTCGCTGTCGAAGCGCTGTACCTCGAAATAATAGTCTGCGATATCGGATCGTATTTCCTCCACATCCGGGTAAAATGACGGCACCTCGATTTTCGAGGTGTCGATGCCGGATGCTTTGCCAGAACCTTTTTCGTAGGGACGGTGCGGATCGCTGGCGCCGAGCCAGAAACAGAACGGTGTGCCCTCGGGTCTTGCCTTGAGGAACTCAGCGAATCCGCCCTTGTACTCTTTTCCTGCCGGATGAAGGCCGTTGACATAGCCGCCCGGTTCGAGTTTGCCCGGCCCCCAGCTTTTCCGCCAGCGTCCCACATGGTAGCCCGCTTTTTCCATCATGAGGGGAAAGACCGGAATGTCGACATCGAGGGTCGAGTGAAGGTTGGCGCCGTCTTTAAGACGCCAGTGGTACTGTCCTGTGAGGATGGCGTTGCGGCTCGGTGTGCAGGAGGGGCTGGAAACATAGCTGTGGCTGAAAAGCACTCCCTCGCGCGCCAGACGGTCGAATGCCGGAGTCTTGATCACACGGTCGCCGTAGACCCCGGCATGGGGCCATCCCCAGTCATCGGCGATACAGAACAGTATGTTCGGCCGTTTTGCGGGTTTCGGGAAAGCACGGCGTGCCGAAAGTGTCTGCGAGAGCGGCAGCGCGGCAAGTCCGGCCCCGGCGTTTTTCATGAACTGACGTCGTTTCATCCTGACCGCCTTTCGTTTTCCGTTATCTATTAAGGGCAGCTCTATTAATTCCATTTTTACCAGAGAGCGTATCTTTCTTTGCCTGACCGCGTTCATGGAAGATCGACTTATCTGCTTGATATGCCTGCACTTCCATTGCCTTGTCCAATCAATGAAATATATCGCTCATGTCAAAAAGCGAAGTGTTAGAGATACTATTGAATGATGTTATAATCCGGTGTAAAGCTGAAATTGCGGACTGATTCATCGCCGCTGACCCAGCTGTTTCCCCACTCCTCGACAAAGGAATATTTCCTCAGTTCCGGCAGGTCGAGCGTGTGAGTAGATATATCGAATGTGCCGTTATCGTAGTCTATCATGCGTATCTCGTAAGGCCATTCGCGAAGTGATGCGGTTTGGAGAAAAAGCCTGCCGTTCTCGATCAAGGCGTCGTTAAGGTGCCAGTGACCGGCGAGGCAGGCGACAGCATTTTTATGATTTCGGACAATATCGAGCATCCTCTGGCGGCCCTCGTCCCGCCGCATGAAACCGGACACGAAATCCTCGGGACGTGTCGTGGCCGTATCCGCCGTTTCTCCGTAGGGGAGTGTGGCGAGAGGGTAACCCTCCTTGTAATGGACAGGCGCGTGGGTGACAATGAGTGACGGCATCTCTGTGGCCGCCAGCTCGCGGTCAAGCCAGTCGAGATCTTCTGGGCAGGGCCCCATGCCGGTTATTTCGCCTCTCTCGTGGCGCGTGCGGTCGAAATACGGCGACATGCTGCTGTCATCCGCGATCCACCAGACAACGTCGAGAAAGAAAAAACGCAGGCCGCCGATATCGTGTCTGAACGACCAACTGCCGTTATCCTTGGCAAAACGTTCCCTGAACATGGCGCGTGAGGCCGCCATATGCGTGTCGTGATTGCCCGGCACAGCGAACCACGGACAGCCGAGACTGTCCATGATTCCGCAGGCGAAACCGATGTTCTCTTCCACAATCCCGTCGGTGAAATCTCCGCAGTGAATGACAGCGTCGGGCGCAAGACCACTAATCAGTTCGCGGAGCGCCTCGGACATCTCGGCGGAATATTTTTCAGTGCTCCGGTTCCACCATGTGCGATCTGTATTGGTGGGTAGTTTAACAAAATGTGTGTCGCTGATTATGGCGAATCGTGGTGCCATGAATTCCTTTCGGATTGCTGTCAAATCATTGCGGACGGGTTTGAAATGATCTCCCGCTTACCGGTGTCATGTGTGCCGGTAAGCGGGCAAATGACTTATATAATAGTGTAGAGAAACAGATTGGAGCAGGTGCAGTATCCTCCTCGCAGCGCTTTTTCTTTACTGGATTTCCAGATAGTCCTTGTCAGGAAGTTTCGGGAACGTTGCGTGCGGTTCGGTCTGGTACCAGAACGCCACCGAGGATATATCGTCCTGAAGTAGCAGATAACGTCCGCCGGAGCGCCAGCCGAGCGCCTGCATAGTGACCTTGAGATCCTTCTCGAAACGCACCGGATCCATGATATGCCAGCGGTAAAGACCGAAACGGGTGTTCGCATTGTAGACACCGTCCGGGCGTATCACCTGCGGCATCCCGGCATAGGGTGTGGTGAACTCGCGGTACTGGCGCTTGCCGTCCTCATCAGGCACCAGGAAACAGTATGATCCGCAGAAATAGTCCTCGGTGCCTGTGCCGCAGATAGTCGGGAATTTCGAGTCGCCGTCCATGAAGAACTTGATCTCGCCTTCACCCCACCAGCCGTTATTGTTGACGCCCCAGCACATGTAGGTGCCGACATAGTGGCCCCAGCCCTTGACACCGTCGAGGATGGTATAGACATCTTTGTAAGGCAGCGGGTTTGTGCGGCGAAACTGGGCATGGAAATAGGCGGCGTCATCGGGCACTTCTGTCAGCGTGTAGTTGATCTGGTAGTAGATGGTGCACTGTTTTTCGCCGATGTTCTCCAGTGTGAATTTCG
This sequence comes from Candidatus Latescibacterota bacterium, assembly GCA_963668435.2. GTDB lineage: Bacteria > Latescibacterota > Latescibacteria > Latescibacterales > Latescibacteraceae. Next base: position 302,468 of record CAXXSC010000005.1, on the reverse strand, counting down.
CTTTTTTCCTGAACGGCATCTCCCAGTAGCAGTTGAATGCGCTTCCCGGGTTGACGCAGACCGGCAGGGAGCTCACCTGCGCGTACTCGCCCCAGCCGCAGGCAAAGAAATCGCCGACCGGGCATTCCACCGAGGGCTCGGTCTCGTCGTCCCAGTAAATACGGAGGATCATGTAGCGCCAGTTTCCAGCTGGGGTGAGCCATATCTGCTGGATCGCGCCGGGCCCATCGATCTCGCCCATGACTAATGTGTTGCCGGGCTCGATGCGGATATAGGGATTGACTTTCCAGCCCTGGCCAAGGTCGCGTGCGGCGTTGGAGGCAGAACCCTCGCCCACTTTCGCCATGCCACCTTTGCCCTTTTCACCGGTGATGTTTTCCGGGCTGATCGAGCGTGTTTTCGCTTTCGAGAGACGCGAGAGGTTGCCGAGGCCCATGTTGAGGCCGTTGAAACTCTCGGCGAATGCCATACCGAGCATGAGGAAACAGACTGAAAACGTGAGTGTGAACATGATACCCTGTTTCATGAAACTCCTCCGTTGTGTCTGTGGGGACAGTATGATGGATTGTGCGTAAACGATACAACAGTATAAAGGTGCGTTTTGAATACTGTCAACTGCTTTCTTGGTGGAGGGGGCTGAAGAAAAAGAAAAGGCACGGTTTCCCGTGCCCTCAGGCTGGTGACAAACCATATTTCAGATTGTATACGGAATTAGTGACCGTTAAATCTCTGCCGCTTATTCTCAACTCATCCCTCAATCCCTTCTCTTTGAAAGAGAGAAGAAACAGCAACAAGAACATGTATTATATGACACTTAAATGCGGTAGGTGAGCTCCTGTGTTCCTGTTATCTCAGTGCAAAGTCGCGCAGCATATTTGCATGGGTAATCCGCAGCATCATATCAGACCACTAAGCATCCGCTGATGCTTTCGCGTGGTCGCGGCCCTGGTAGAAATTAGCCCAGGAGGAGGTCTCGTTGAGCGCCCAGTCGCGCGGCTCGATGTAAAAGTCGCGTAGATAGTCCAGCCTGCCGGTCTTTTCCGCGCGGAGGTATATTTCGTACCACACGCAGAAACGATCTTCGTGCACCTCGCACTTGCCGAAACTGCTGCCGCCGCAGGGGCCGACACGCTGGTGTTTCGGGCACTGGGACTCGGGGCAGAGGTAGAACATGTCCGGCAAGGCGCAGTCGCCGCAGTCCCGGCAGTCGAAAAAGAGAACTTTCAGCACGCGCTCTTTGAAATAGAGCAGCCTGAGAAGTGAGGGATGTTTCTCGAAAAATGCCGAAAGCTGTTTCATGAACGCGAATCCCGGCGTTTTTTCGACGAAAATCATGGCATGCACCAGCCGCATGAGCTGGAATATCCAGTTCGCGCGACGTGCCCTGAATGTAGGTTTCGGCGCTGACTGTTTCGCTTTGCCGCTGAGGAAAAAGCTCTTATCAGGGGAAAATTGCAGACTTTCAGCGCATTCTTCCCAATCGTTTTCCAGTTCTTTTGCGCGGCCGACAACCGTTTCCACATCCTCGTACTTGAGATTGAATCCCTCGATATGGGCGCCGCTGTAACCGAGCCCTTTGATGACGGCGACCTGACGGGCCGCACGTTCGAGTGCCGCTTTCCTGCCTTTGTCCTCGCCCTTGAACTCATCCTCGAGTGTCGCGAGATAGCTGTCGCAGACAATGCAGCCGGGAACATCGCCGCGGTGCATGACCCGCGCGACACCGCGCCTGAGAATGAACACACTGCCGATTACCGGTACGGAAAGGCCGCGCATTTTCATGTAGTCGAGCAGGTCGCGTGATTTTCTGCTGTCGCAGCCGAGCTGGGTTATGATGTACTGTGCGCCGGTGCGGATTTTCTTTTCGAGCTTGAAATACTGGAGCATTTGTTCAGGCTCGGTGGCCTTGAAAGGCGAGACGACCGCACCGAGATGGAAATTGGTGGGCGCTGTCAGGGCGTTTTTCTCTCCGGTGAGCGGAATGCCCTCGTTCATGAGCGAGAAATAGCTGAGAAGCTGTGTCGAATCGAGATCGAACACCGGTTTGGAAAGGCCCATTTCAGCTTCGACCGGATAGTCGCCGGTCATCACGAGGATGTTTTCGATACCGAGGTGTGCAAGGGCGAGGGCCCGCGATTCGAGGTGGTTACGGGATGCGTCTTTAGCGGCGATATGGACGATGGCGGAAAGACCGGAGCTTTCGATTTCTTTCGCAAGACAATCGGGGCTCAGTGCAGGGCCGCCGCCGGGATTGTCGGTGAGGGAGAGCGCGTCGACAATCCCGCTGGACGCCGCTTTTTCCGCAAGTGTCAAGAGGCTGTCGACCGCTTTTCCGGCTGAACCGCGAGGCGGGATCAGTTCTACCGTGATCGCAAATGCATTTTCTTTCGCTAAAGTCTCTCTGAAACGGGTCATAGGCGCTCCAAAGATTAGGATTCGAATTCATATGGCAGATCAACATCATACAGCTGTCAGATAAAACATCTGTTCCAAACGGCGGAAATATGTGCCGAGTAAAAATAAAACCGCCCGTCCCAATCCCTGTTTGCAGCGCATATCACAGAAAGAACATCGTACGGTAACATAGAGCGCGGCGAACAGCGCAATGCTGTCCGCACACGCTTGAATGGTTGTCAATTAATGTTTGAAACTTCTCTGGCCGGTAAACACCATTGCCGCGCCGACCTCGTTGCAGGCCTCGATGCTCTCGAAATCGCGCAGGGAGCCCCCGGGCTGCACAACAGAGGTCACGCCTTCACTGAGACCGACATCGATACCGTCACGGAAAGGGAAGAACGCGTCGGAAACCATAGCGCTGCCGATCAGGCCGCCCTTGAGTTCGGCAACCTCGCTGTCGATAGCGGCTTTCGCGTCCTCGTCCTCGAGCGTGTTGTACGGGCTGCCGTGACGCTCCCATGCGAAACGGTCGGCAAGCTTGCGGTATGCCTTGTCACGGGCGATCTCGGCGACACCGACACGATCCTGTTCGCCTGTGCCGATACCCACTGTAACGCCGTCCTTGATATAGAGAACCGAGTTGCTGGTTACACCCGCCTCGACCATCCAGCCGAAGAGAAGGTCGTCGTACTCCTTGTCTGTCGGCATGCGGTCGATTGTGTATTCTGTGCCCTTATAGCTTGTCTGGGCCGGGACGAACTGGTCTTTTGTGCGGGTCTCGGGGACATAGGACCACTGTACCGCCATGCCGCCGTCCATGAGCGACTTGATATCGACAAAACGGGTGCCAACGAAATCCTGAAGACGGCTCATGTTGGCAACTTTACAGACACGGAGGTTTTTCTTCGTAGCGAAAATATCGAGAACGCCCTCGGCGAATTCCGGCGCAGCGACCACCTCGGCGTAATTTTTCACGATCAGCTCGGCGGTTTCCCTGTCGACCTCACGGTTGAGCGCGATTGCGCCGCCGAACGCGGCCAGACGGTCCGCCATGTTTGCCTTGTCGTACGCCTCTGCGAGAGTTGCAGCTTTTGCCACGCCGCAGGGATTATTGTGCTTGATGATGACCGAGCAGGGCTCTTCAGTGATATAACGGAGGATATTGAGCGCGTTGTCAACGTCAGTAATGTTGATTTTGCCGGGATGCTTGCCGGACTGGAGCAGTTCCACATCGGAGGCGAGATAATTGCCCGGCTGGATGCATTCGACCTCACCGAGGGTGAGATTGCCGTTGACCAGCTTGTACAGGGCGGCTTCCTGACCTGGATTCTCGCCATAGCGGAGGCCCTTTTCGACATCGTCGATCAGCCACGAGACTTTCTCGAAAAACAGTGTCTGGCGGCCGGACTCATCGACAAAAGACAATTCCATCTGCGGCGGAAAATGATCGTCCATGATGGTTTTGTATGCGCTTTTAAAATCTTTTACTGCCATGGTATCCCCCATGTTTCGATATATATATGAATGATTGTATTTTCGCTCAGGTGTTACGTCAATAAGCCACTGAGATAACAGAGATAACGGAGAAAAATCTATGTCAATCCTGCAAAGATGCGAAGGCGTTAAGAAAGGACGTTTATTTAGAGTATTTGACACCCAACAACGTTATTTTGGATGACTCCGTGAACTTCCTTGACATCTCCGTTTCACGGCTTCTTTTTTGATAATCTCTGTGCTCTCTGTGCTCTCTGTGCTCTCTGTGCTCTCTGTGCTCTCTGTGGCAAATATTATTTGTTATCGGCTGCCCGTTTCGCGGAATCGAGCGTGTTGAAGAGCAGCATGGCGCGGGTCATGGGCCCGACACCGCCCGGCACCGGTGTGATCCACGAAGCTTTTTCCGCGACCTCGTCATAGGCGACATCGCCCACGAGGCGGTAACCGCTTTTCTTCGTGCTGTCCTCAATACGGTTGATGCCGACATCGATAACCACTGCGCCATCTTTGACCATGTCGGCGGTGAGCACGTCGGGACGGCCCGCGGCGACAACGAGGATATCAGCCTGTTTCGTAAAGACGCTCATGTCTGGGGCGGCGGTATGCACGACTGTCACTACGCAGTTTGCGCCCTCTTTTTTCTGCACGAGGATGTTGGCCATGGGCTTGCCGACAATGTTCGAGCGGCCGACAACGACAGCGTGTTTGCCTTTTGTCTCAATCCCGCAGCGGATGAGCATCTGCTGAACGCCGTGCGGTGTGCAGGGAAGGAAACCCGGTTCGCCGATGACCATTTTGCCCACGTTCACCGGATGGAAACCATCGACATCCTTTTCCGGTATGATGGCGTTGAGGATGGTTTCCTCGTCGATATGTTTCGGCAGCGGAAGCTGGACAAGGATTCCGTGGACAGCCGGATCGCTGTTGAATTTTCCGACAAGTGCGAGCAGTTCCTCCTGCGTGGTTTCCTCGGGCAGACGGTGTGTTTCCGAGGCGATGCCGATGCTCTCACAGTCCTTGCCTTTCATGCGCACATAGACCTGTGAGGCCGGGTCCTCGCCGACAAGCACGACCTCGAGTCGGGGCGTTATGCCCTGCGAAATGAGCTGTTTGACTTCGGCCTGCATTTCGTTGCGCATTGTTTCGGCAATGGCCTTGCCATCGATGATTTTAGCGGGCATGAAAAAACTCCTTTATCGGTTCATTGTTCATAAAATATAATTCAAGGTTCATGAATCAAAAAATGAAGCATTAAAAATATCTCGCAAAGTTGCAAAGAAAGATTTTACAGCCGCGAAAACGGATAATGACATGGTTTTAACACATTTTATCTGGAATATCCTGTCATCCTGCCCGGCTTTAATTCTTTTCTCTGTGCCTCTTCCTTAGAACAGCCCCGTGATCCTGCCATCGTCGTCGATATCGACATGGGCGCCCGCCGGATCGCTGGGCAGGCCGGGCATGGTGCGCATTTCACCGAGAAGCGGGTACAGGAACCCGGCACCGATACTGGCTTTGACCTCGCGGATCGGTACGGTGAAACCCTCCGGTGCGCCCTTCAGTTTCGGGTCGTGCGAAAGGCTCAGGTGCGTTTTTGCCATACATATCGGGAACTTGTCATAGCCGAGTTTAGTGAACTGCTTGATCTGACGTTCCGCGAGCGGCATGTACTCGACACCGTCGGCACCGTACATTTTTGTGGCGATCGTCTCAATCTTTTCCTTGATTCCGACATTCAGCGGGTACAGGAACTTGAATGATGATTTCTGTTCCGCGGCTTTGACCACAGCTCTGGCGAGTTCCTCGCCGCCTTTGCCGCCCTCCGCCCAGACATTCGATTCGACAGCGAAATCGGCGCCTGCTTCCAGCGCGATGGTTCTGACCCTGTCAATCTCACGGTCGGTATCGGTAGAAAAGCGATTGATCGCGACCACGACAGGAACGCCGAACTGTTTGATGTTCTGAATCTGTTTCCTGAGATTGCAGCCGCCCTCGTCGATATCGAAAAGGTTTTCGGTGACCAGGCCCTCGCTCAAAGGCTTGCCCGGCACGATCTTGTAACGGCCGGAATGCATCTTGAGTGCGCGGACAGTTGCCGCTAGAATGACCGCGTCCGGCGCAAGCCCGCTGACACGGCACTTGATATTAACAAACTTCTCGGCACCCATGTCAGCGCCGAATCCGCTTTCGGTGACCACGTAATCGGCGAGTTTGACACCGATGAGATCGGCGATAACCGATGAGTTGCCGTGGGCGATATTGGCGAACGGGCCCGCATGAACCAGCACCGGCGTATGCTCCAGTGTCTGCATGAGTGTCGGCATGATAGCGTCTTTCATGAGGACAGTCATGGCGCCTGCGGCACGAAGGTCTTCAGCAGTCACGGGTTTCTTGTCGTAGGTCATGCCGATTACGATGCGGCCCAGGCGTTTGCGGAGGTCATTAAGGCTCGTTGTCAGGGCGAGCACCGCCATGATCTCGCTTGCCACGGTGATATCGAATCCTGTCTGGCGCGGGACACCGTCCAGCCTGCCGCCGAGTCCGAGCACCACGTTTCTCAGGGCGCGGTCGGAGACATCGACCACACGGTTCCAGGTGATCGAGTGCGGATCGAGATTAAGCGGATTGCCTTTCTGAAGGCTGTTGTCGATGAATGCCGCGAGCAGGTTATGGGCTACACCGACAGCGTGGATGTCGCCGGTGAGATGGAGGTTGAAATCCTCCATGGGGATGACCTGCGAGTAGCCGCCGCCCGCCGCGCCGCCCTTGATGCCGAATGTCGGACCCATCGAGGGCTGACGGAGTGTCGTTATGACACTCTTGCCGATTCGCGAGAGCGCCTGTGAAACACCCACGGTCGTTACGGTTTTACCTTCACCCAGTGGGGTTGGCGTGATTGCGGAAACCACTATATATTTGGCTTTTTTTATTTTACAGCTTTTCTCGAGGACATCGAGTTTCACCTTGGCCTTGTAGTTGCCGTAGTACTCGATATCGTCCTCGGTGAGGCCGACACTTTCCGCGATTTCACGGATATGTTTCAACTCAGATGCCTGGGCGATTTCAAGGTCGCTTAACATGCTGTTTCCTTTCAGTCTATGCCAATGATGCGCAATGTACAACTCTCCAAAAATGTAATATAGGAATAAAAAAGCCCTGAAAAAAGTGTTTTCGGGTGCTTACAGTAAAAGTTGAAAGCCTGTATTTACGCCCATATTCTGCACCGAGGTCTGCGCCGTTCATCTGCGCTGAATGCACACTGCTCCGGAGGTGGGGCTATAATTGCATTGAGATGTGGTCAGGGAAAGTACGGCTTTTAGACTTCTATTTCGAGTCCGTCATAGGTGACTATGAGATCGAGCGGCTTTTGTCCTGCGGGTGGAGTCTGGTTTTTGAGGTACTCGCGGGCATCCTCGAAAGTCTGTGCAATCTGGGCATCGTTGCATTCGGGATCGTGGTGGAACAGTGCTATCTTTTTAACACCGGCATCCATCGCGATCCTGATGCCGATAACCGGCGTCGAGTGACCGAAATTCTCCCGCTCGATGACTTTTTCCAAGGTCGAATACATGGCATCGAACACCAGAAGGTCGGCGTTCTGATAAAATTCGACATAGGGTGGATAGACTTCCTCGGGTTTGCCCTTATATTCGCCGTCGGTGGCGATTACGACTGTTTTGTCGCCCGCGGTGATGCGGTATGCGTATGAGCCGCCGGGGTGGTGAAGGGCTTTGCTGCTGACTGTGAAGCCGGGAATACCGAACTCGGTTTCGCGGACTGCCTGTTCGAAATAGACATTAGCCGCCATGTCGCCGATCTCGATGGGGAAATGAATCAGGTCCATTTGCTGTTCGAATCGCTCGCCGAGATGCGGGTGGATGCCGTGGATGTGGATATTGGTGCCCTTGGTGAATGCCGGTGCGAAAAAGGGGAAGCCCAGCATGTGGTCCCAGTGTGTGTGGGTCTGGAGAATATCGATACGGCTGCCGGGAACGAAACCGGAGCTCATCATGTGGCGGCCCAGGGGATACAGGCCGGAACCGCAGTCGATGATGAGGCGGTTGCTGCCGTCAATGATCTCGATACAGGGGGTGTTGCCGCCGAAAGTCATAGCCTCGGGCATTGGCCTGCTCAGGAGAAACCTGTCTACTGCGGACTCGTCATTGAGATCGACATCTTTGGCGCTCATAAGGAGGCGTTTTGCTTTCACAAAAAACTCGGCCGATGTCAACGGTGTGGGAAGAGATCCGCGTGTTCCCCAGAATGTAACTTTCATGACCCCGACCTTTCGTTCTTTACTTCTATTCTTCGTCCAGGCTGAAACGTCTGGACACGATCAGCATTCGTTCGCTGTTCCAGTCGTAAAGTTCACCTCCGAAACCACCATAAACGCTTTCAACCGCTAACCCGGCCGCCTCGAGCAGCATGGCGATCTCAGTCAGCGGATAGAGACGTATCGAATGATGGTACGAACGCTTGCCGTCGCCGTCTATCACATGAACATCGATTTCGGAACGGTTCCTGACCGCATCGAAATGTTTCTCTTCGAGTATGACAGCGTCATCACGCTCGATCCAGTCTTTCCCGGCGGGATGCCTGATCAGGTAGTCACGGTTGACCAGGTCGAGAAGAAAAAGACCGTCATCTTTCAGTGAATCCGAAACAGCGGCAAGAACGCGGAAATTATCGTCCTCACTCTTAAAATAGCCGAAGGAATTAAACATCAGGCAGGCGGCGTCGAACTCCTCGGTATAAGGGAGTTCTCTCAGGTCGCAGTTGACAAAAGACGCCGAAACTTCCCTTTCGTCGCTATTGCCTTCGTCGAGACGGCGTTTCGCCTCTTCAATCATGAAAGACGACAGATCGCAGCCGGTTACATCAATCCCTTGCCTAAGCAGCGGAATCATATGACGTCCGTAACCGCAGGCCGCGTCCAGCAGCTTTGAGCCTTTGCCAAGTTCAAGGGCCTCTGTCATAAAAGCTACTTCGTTATCGGTATTCGGCTGAAAATCGATTTTCAGGTAATCCGGGCCGAAATAATCCCCAAACCAGGCTTCGTTTCCGTTCTCGATCATACTCTCCAAAAAAAAACTGTGGTTTTAATAATATGCTTCAATGCAAAACATGCAAGTGATTTTTATCACATAATCGAGGTAAAAATATGGAAAATAGTACAGTAAATGCTTTACAATCCGTAATTTAGTTTGTCAAACTCCACAATGAAAGCTCAATTCGAGAGAAAATACATTTTTTTAAACGAAAAAAACGGGGACAGAATTTTCTGTCCCCCGCTTGATTCGAAATCAATATTACAGGAAAAGTTCGGCGATCTGAACAGTGTTCAGGGCCGCGCCTTTTCTGAGATTATCTGAAACAACCCACATGTCAAGTGCGGACGGGTGCGAGATATCCTCGCGGATACGGCCCACGAACGTGTCATCTTTGCCGGCAGCGTCGGTGGCAAGAGGATAGACCTGGTTTGCGGGATCGTCGAGGACAGTAACACCGGGTGCTTTCGACAGGATCTCGATAGCCTCGTTACGGCTGAGTTTCTTAGCGGTCTCCACATTGACCGACTCGGAATGGCCGGTGATTACGGGAACGCGCACCGTGGTGGCGGTGACCAGAATGGAATCGTCCATCATGATCTTTTTCGTTTCGTTGACCATCTTCATCTCTTCCGAGGTGTAGAAATTGTCGACGAACGCGTTAGACTGCGGAATCTGCGGCAGGCAGTTGAAAGCGATCTGTTTCGGGAACACTTTCGGCGGATAGCTTTCGCCCTTGACAATAGCCACCGACTGATCGTTGAGCTCGTCTATAGCGGCCTTTCCGGCGCCGGAAACAGCCTGGTATGTGGAAACAACCACGCGTTTGATTGTCGCGGCATCATGGAGCGGTTTCAGTACCACGACCATCTGGATGGTCGAGCAGTTCGGGTTGGCTATGATGCCCTTGTGATCGAACGCGGCCTTGGGATTGACCTCGGGAACCACGAGCGGAACATCCGGGTCCATGCGGAATGCGCTGGTGTTGTCGATAACGAGCGCACCTGCCGCTTTCGCTTTCGGCGCAAACGCCTCGGAAACACTGCCGCCGGCAGAACTCAGTACGATCTCGCCTTTTTCGAATGCGGCATCATCGAGCAATTCGATAACGAGTTCTTCGCCCTTGAAATTCAGTTTCTGACCGGCACTGCGTTTGGAAGCGAGCAGTCTCAGCCTGTCAATCGGAAAATTACGCTCATCGAGTATTTTAAGCATCTCGCGTCCGACATTGCCTGTCGCGCCGACTACAGCTATATTGCAGCCCATAAAAGTCTCCCTCGGGACAGCGATTATCTGCCCCTGTCTATTGTAATGTTGTTGCCATAGTATACAAATCGCCGCGAACATAAGCTCGCGGGCGATTTGTTCAGATTGAATTTTGCCCGGATCTTACGCCGGTTTCTTGTCCAGCTCAAAAGCGTCGTGCAGGATATTGACAGCCTCTTCCGCCCGGTCTTTCGAAATGGCCACAGAGATTTTGATCTCGGAGGTCGAAATCATCTCGATATTGATGCCCGCCTCGGCAAGAGCCTTGAAAACTTTTTCGGCGACACCGGTGTGGGAACGCATACCGATACCGACGATGCTGACCTTTGCAATGTTTTCGTTGCAGGTGACATCCTCGGCGCCGACCTCTTTTTTCAGAAGATCGGAAATGGCGGAGGCTTTCTCGATATCCTCGGTGCCGACAGTAAACGAAAGATTGGCGTGGCCTTCCTGGCCGATATTTTGAATGATCATGTCAACGTTGATACCTTTTTCCGCCAGCTTGGCGAAAATGGCAGCGGCGATACCGGGTTTATCCGGAACGCGGTGCACGGTGAACTTGACCTCGTCCATGTTGTGCGCGATACCGCGTACAAGCACCTGTTCCATTGATTCATCCTCCTGCTTTACAAACGTACCGGGTGCATCCTCTTTCGATGAAGCGACATAGAGGACAACACCGTATTTACTTGCGAATTCGACCGAACGTGACTGCAATACACGGGCTCCCATGCTTGCCAGCTCGAGCATCTCCTCATAGCATATCTCGTCGAGCTTGCGGGCTTTTTCCGTGCCGATCACCCTGGGGTCGGCGGTGAATACACCGGGAACATCCGTGAGTATCTCGCAGCGGTCAGCCTTGAGCGCGTGTGCGAGCGCGACAGCGGTAGTATCCGATCCGCCGCGTCCGAGCGTGGTTATCTCGCTGTCGCTCGAAAGGCCCTGGAAGCCTGCGACGATCACAATCCTGCCTTTGGTGATCTCTTCCCTGACACGCGTGGCCCTGATATCCATGATGCGGGCCTGACGGTGATAGGTGTCGGTTAAAATCTCAGCCTGCGGCCCGGTCAGGGATATGGCATCATGGCCTTTCGCCTGAATGGCCATTGATAGAACCGACATGGAGACGATTTCGCCGCTGGACAAGAGCATGTCCATTTCACGTGCCGGCGGATCGCCGGAAACGCTTCTCGCGAGATTGAGCAGTCTGTCCGTTTCCTTGCCCATCGCGGAGACGACCACGACAACATCGTTGCCCTCGTCCTTTTTCGCGATGACGCGTTCAGCCGCTTTATTCATTTTTTCAGCATCGGCGACTGATGTGCCGCCGAATTTCATAACTACCAATGGTTTCATAGGGTCTTGAATTCTCCGATGAATTGATTTAAGAGTTTGTTACCAGTTATCAGCGGGACCGAACCATTTTCCGCGTCAGCTTCCGAGAATGCCGCCATGCCGTCAGGGCTTATCCCCGGGCCGATATAGGCGAAGGGAATGGGCTCTCTCGTATGCGTGCGTCTGACAAGCGGAGTCCGGTGGTCGCAGGTGACAAGCAGGGCCAAATCGTCGCGTTTCTTGAACGATTCGACCAACGGACCGACTACCTCTCGGTCAAAATCCTCGATCGCCTGTTTCTTAAGAGCCAGATCGCCCGAGTGTCCCGCCTCATCCGGTGCCTCGACATGGATGTAGACGAAATCGCGTTCCTCGAGTGTCTCGAGGGCCGCCTGGGCCTTGCCGCTGTAATTGGTATCGATATAACCAGTTGCGCCAGGAACGAAAACCGGAGTCAAACCCGCGGCGACACCGATACCTTTAATCAGGTCGACCGCGCTGATTACTCCTCCTTTAATCCCGTACTTCTCCTCGATTGTTGCCAGTTCGAGGGGACGGCCCTGGCCCCAGAGCCAGAGCGATGTAGCCGGGAGTTTGCCTGTTGCCTGGCGTTTCTTATTCACGACGGCCCCGGCAAGAACTGCCTGGGACTCGTCCATGATCCTCCGTATTTCATCGGAACCGTCGCCCTGTGGAAGCCACGGCTCGTATTGCTTACCGATTATATCGTGGGGCGGTGTGGTCTGCATAGCATCCGTACCGCCGTTTTTAACCATGAGATTGCGATATGAAACCCCGGCGTAGAAACGCAGGGTGTCAGTGCCAAGTTCGGAATCGAGCAGTTTCATCAGCTCTTCACCTTCTTCCGAGCTGATGTGACCGGCGGAATAGTCCACCATGACACCGTCCTCGAGCGTCACAAAATTCGCCCGGAACGCCACATCCCCGGGAGCAAGGTGTTGCCCCATACTGAGAGCCTCGAAAACCGAACGCCCGGTGAATTTTTCCGTGGTGTCATAACCGAGGATCTCCATGTTGGCAACATCACTGCCAGGCTGCATCGATTCGGGTATGGTCGCGGCGAGACCTCCCTTGCCGTTTTTTGCGATCCAGTCCATGTTGGGGGTCAATGACGCCTCCAGAACTGTTTTCCCGTCGAAAGCCTCGTGGGGGTAATCACCCATACCATCACCGAGTAACACTGCAAATTTCATGCTTATCCCACCCAGGTTATGCCGTCGCCGGATTTTTCGTCATCGTCCATGAAATTGATGACAGTGACCCATACGACTGATGCGATGACCAGAACGACGCCCAGCACGACGCTGATGGCGCCCAAATCAATCCCTTTTCCCTGCTCGCTTCTCACTGCTAACTCCCTCTGGGGTCGGCGGCCCCGTTGTATCTGTGATTCTTTGGCGTTTCAGCTGTAAAATGGCCGCATTGCGCTTGATACGCAAGCTCTCCAGGCTTTTTCACAGCTCTGTATATATGAAATTCCGTATCGGTGCATGAAAAGCCGTTATTCCCGCTTTTCGGAAATTTGTCGCGACAGGCCGCAACAAATCCCGCGCAGGTTCAGCCTTTCTTGACCTTTTTCACGAAGACGGTCACAATCCAGACCATAGCCGCTATAAAGGCGACACTGCCCGCGGCGATGGTGATCAGGGTGAGATAGTTGTCTTCAAGCGAATTTCTCACGTCATTCATGATCATCGGTCACCTCCGCTGTTTGCTTAACTCAGTTGATACTTTATTCTATATAACAAAACGAGCACAATTTTGATCAGTCCGCTTTTTGCTTACTGGCACCGGTTCTGGTTTGCTTATAGCCGCTGGTGACGGGATTTCACTCAGCAGGCGGTCGAGCTGCCGGTAGCGTTGAAAGTCTCAGGCTGTTCAATGCAGATTTTACAGCTTGATCACGCTCATTACACTGTCTTTTTCAGCCTTGACCTTGACTGGCGGGCTTGCGTATTTCACCGCGCGGTCAGGATCTTTGAGGCCGTGGCCGGTCAGGGTGCAGACGATGGTCTCGCCGCCCTTGAACTCACCGCGGTCTTTCATCTTGATCACACCGGCCAGGGATGCCGCGCTTGCCGGTTCTACGAAAACGCCCTCCTGAGAGGCCAGCATCGCGTAAGCCTCCAGAATCTCGTCGTCGGTGACCATGTCGATCACGCCGCCGGACTCATCACGGGCCGCCTCGGCAAATTTCCACGATGCCGGGTTGCCGATCTTGATCGCCGTGGCGATGGTCTTGGGATCGTCTACACGTTCGCCGCGGACAATGGGCGCCGCACCTGCAGCCTGCCAGCCCATCATTTTCGGCAGAGCGTCGCTCTTACCGTTTTCGCGGTACTCTTTATAACCCTTCCAGTACGCGGTGATATTGCCGGCGTTGCCGACCGGAAGGAAATGATAGTCAGGCACCTTGCCAAGCTCATCGATAACCTCGAACGAGGCTGTCTTCTGGCCCTCGATACGGTAGGGATTGATCGAGTTGACCAGGGTTATCGGCTGTTCCTCGGTGATCTCGCGCACGAGATTGAGGGCCTTGTCGAAATTGCCGTCGATCTCGACCACAACCGCGCCCTGGATCATTGCCTGGGCGAGTTTGCCAAGCGCGATGCCGCCGCCCTCGACGAGGACGATGCACTGCATATTGGCACGTGCCGCGTAGGCGGCCGCTGATGCGGATGTGTTGCCGGTCGAGGCGCACATGATGACTTTCGAGCCCTCTTCTTTTGCCCGGGTGACAGCCATGCACATGCCGCGGTCCTTGAACGATCCGGTGGGATTGAGACCTTCGTATTTCAGGTATATATCGACATCAAGGCCGAGTTTGGCCGGGATATTATTCGTTTTGATAAGCGGCGTGTTGCCCTCGAGAAGGGTAACAATCTCCGTTGACTCCGTAACCGGCAGATATTCCCGGTACCTTTCAATCAAGCCCATGTATGCCATGTGCCCCCCAAAATATCGCCTGAATCGGCCGGGCTCCTTACTGCCCTACCGCCATCCGGCGTTGTTGTCGTGTTAGTCAGATTTCTTCGACGCGCATCAGCTGGACCGCGCCGTTGACCGAACCGAGTTCGGCAAAACGTGAGAGCGCCTTCTGCATGTCGGCTTCTTTTGCCTCGTGGGTCATGATGATGATCTGGACATGACCGCCCCCGGCACTGCCAAGATGAACATGCTCGACCTCGTCGCTGCCGATCTGGATCATCGATTCAATCGAAATGCCGAAATCGGCGAGAATGCGAGCAATGTCGGCAAGCACTCCGGACTGGTCGGTAACCTCGAACCTGAGATAATAGCGCATTGTAAGCTCGCCGAAATCAATCAGCTCGGGACCGTCGCCATTCACGATGATACGTTCGACATTCGACGGGTGTCCGGCGGTGATTCCCGCAGCGATATCGACGATATCGGAAACGACCGCCGAGGCAGTCGGGAGCATTCCCGCGCCCTTGCCGTAGAAAATCTCGCGGCCGACAGCGTCGCCATAGACCTCGACAGCGTTGAACTCGTCCTCGACTGAGGCCATGACCGAGTCAGAGGGAACGAGTGTCGGATGCACACGTGTCTCGACCCTGCCGTCTTCATGGCGTTTTGCGATTGCCAGAAGTTTGATTGTGTAGCCAAGCTCGTTCGCGTATTCGATATCCGTAATGGATATATTCTGGATGCCTTCGCAATAGATCGTATCGAGATCAAGAGCCGCGCCAAAGGCCAGGCGTGCCAGGATCACGATCTTGTTCAACGCATCGCCGCCGGAGACATCTGAGGTCGGATCGGCCTCGGCATAACCGAGTTTCTGAGCGCTGGCGAGCACATCGGCGTAATCGGAACCGTCGCGTGCCATGCCGGTCAGGATGTAGTTGGTCGTGCCGTTCAGGATACCGTAGACTTTCTCGAACGTGTTGGCGTTGAGACCGTCCATGACACTCCTGATAATGGGAATGCCGCCGCCGACCGAGGCCTCGAACATGTAGGAGACACCGGCTTTTTTCGCGGCGCTGAACAGCTCGTCGCCATGTTTCGCAACAAGCGCCTTGTTGGCGGTGACTACGCTTTTACCGGCGGCGAACGCCTTGAGCGTGAAAGCCTTTGCCGGCTCGTAGCCGCCGATGAGCTCGATCACGACATCGATATCGTCGTTTGCGAGAATATCATCCACATTGGTGGTCAGGACTCCGTCCGGTACGGTGATTCCGCGGTCGGTGGTGATATCGAGGTCGGCGATTTTCAGGAGCTCGATTTCAAAATGACGTCCCGTCTGGAATGGCCTGTTATCGGCGAGCAGGATTTTCGCCACGCCGGCACCGACAGTGCCGAATCCTATAAGTCCAACGTTTACAGTACGTTTCATCTGTCAGTTCCATGTAAGGTTTCATTTAAGGTGTATCTATATATAATAACATATTCTTATTGGCGTAGCAAGGGGATTCGGATGAAATGCTTATCCGGAAAGAAATCCGTTTTATACGGTGTATTTTATCATTCCGTTCATGTTTTGTGACTGCCTGTACCCGGCGTTGCGGAAGCCGCTCATACCTTTTTCCCTACAAGCCTGATCAGTACCGCGGTTGCGATGCCGCCAGTGACGAGCGAGATAATGGGATTGACACCGAAACCCGCCGGGATGAATCCGAACACGATAGCTATGGCTGCAGCCGCCATGGCATAGGGCGCCTGTGTTTTGACATGGTCGAGATGGTCCGAGGCCGAGGCCATGGAGGACATGATTGTCGTGTCGGAGATGGGC
The DNA here is from genome assembly GCA_963668435.2 of Candidatus Latescibacterota bacterium. Lineage (GTDB taxonomy): Bacteria > Latescibacterota > Latescibacteria > Latescibacterales > Latescibacteraceae. The sequence goes on along the minus strand of CAXXSC010000005.1, from coordinate 286,157 downwards.
GAGCAGTGGTCGCCGAAAACCGAACCTGTCAGTGTCGCGCCGATGGTTGCGAACATGACACCGCTGACAGTATCGCCCGAAAGATGGAAACCGAGTGGAACCGCGATGGGCATGACAATTGCCATGGTGCCGTAGGCTGTGCCGGTTGAGAACGCGATGATGCAGGCGACGATGAACACCAGCGGGGGAATGAACGCGGCCGACATCCAGTTCTGAAGTATGCCGACCAGATACGCCGCGGTGCCGAGGTCCTTGCAGAGGGAGCCGATGCCCCAGGCGAATACGATGATCAGAAGTGCTGTTACCATTGACTTGGCGCCGTCCACCCACGCGTCCATTGCCTCTGCGAGCCCGAGAATGCGTTGGGACACTACCATGCCGAGCGAGACAAGTGTTCCGGAGAACACGCCCCACATGAGTGAGTGGTCAACCCGTGCCTCACCGACAACCGAGGCGATGGCGAGAATTGAAAGAGGGGCATCCTTGAGTGTGGCGATAAGGCTGGCGTTACCGCTTTTCATGATAGTACTGTAACCGTCGATATAGAGGCCGATCACGAGGAAAACGATGACCGAGAGAATGGGGATCGCGGCATTGTACCAGCGGAGCGGCACACCCTCCTTTATCTCCATTTCGGTGAGTTCCTTACTGGCGAGAGGCACCGCGCCGTCGGCAAGCAGTTTGCCGGTTTTCCGTGCGCGGCGTTCGGCGGAAAGCATCGGGCCGAAATCCCTGCCCCAGAACGCGATAAGAAATACGAATATCAGGGCGAAATTCCCGTAGAACGAATACGGCACCGAGCGCAGGAACGCCTCGTATATGTTCATGTCGACATCTATTGTTTTGAATACGCCGTGGATGAGCCCCATCTGGTAGGCGGTCCAGGTCGAGAACGGCGCGATGCTGGCGACAGGCGCCGCGGTGGAATCGCAGATATAGGCGAGTTTTTCGCGGGAGACTTTCATGCGGTCGCTGAGTGGGCGCATGGTGTTGCCGACAAGAAGCGTGTTGGCGTAATCATCGAAAAATATAACCATGCCCATGAAATAGGATACGACCTGTGCGCCGCGGTCGGATTTGGCTTTTTTGCCCAGGCTGTCGGCTATGGCTTTCATGCCGCCCGATTTCGAAATGACACCCACCATGCCGCCGAGGGTGATGCTGATGACAATGATTGCGGCATTCCAGGGATCGGCGACCGATCCGACTACATATTTGACTGTCAGTTTCGCGAAACCTGCGACCGGATTCCAGTCGCTCATGATGGTTGCGCCGATCCAGACGCTGAAAAAGAGTGACGGCAGTACCTGTTTTGTCGCGAAAGCGAGCCCGATTGCCATGAGAGGCGGTATTATCGACAGTATTCCGTATTGATCCATATATCCTCTTTCGTGGCGGTTAATATTTTCTTAAGATTGTGCAAGATAATGAATTGGAGGGCCATTTTCAACGATTTCGATATTCGACCTTAAAAGGGGCTTTTTTTACAGGTCGATATATGCTGCCGGTCATCATCTGTCATTCTCGCGCATGATTAATCAAAAGAATTCCTCTGAGCCTGCTCCGGGGTAATTCATTGAAGTACGCTGTGCAAAAGGAAAAAACAAATAAAAGACAAACACGGGCAATCAATTTTGTTACATTACGGTTTAAGTGAAACCCTTGATTGTATTTTCTGCGATTGATTGAAGTACCTCCTGCCTTTCGGTCTGCAATCATCCTTAATGTCGCAACGAGATGTTGTTTTCTGTGCTGGCGGAACTCTGGCCCTGATTGCGGAAGATATCCAGTGTAAGATATAATCCCACTTGCGCATTTCACTCGGAATATGGATGTTAGATCAATAGAAATTTCAATATAGTACATTATGAAAAAGGAGTTGTTTGATGGAGTTACAATCAATTAAAACGGTGGTTTTTTCGCCAACGGGAACGTCAAAAGCAGTCGCGGAGAGTATTGCGCGCGGCATTGGCCATGAGTCAGTGGAGTTCCTGGATATTACCGGGCCGGATGCGAGACTTGAACCGATATCGACCGCTGAAAATGATTTGCTTATTATTGCAGTTCCTATTTACATGGGAAGAGTGCCTGCGCTGGTGACAGACTATCTCGTGACCATAAATGCCGACAAAACACCTGCTGTCTGTGTTGCTGTGTACGGCAACCGGCACTATGATGACGCTCTCCTTGAACTGAAAAATATCGTCTCTCAATGCGGCGGCAAAACTTTTGCCTGCGCGGCATATATCGGCGAGCACTCTTTTTCCAACGCGGAAAATCCGACAGCGGAAGGGCGCCCCGATGCAGGCGACTTGCAGCATGCTGAAATGTTCGGCGGCAAAATACGCGAAAACCTTTTGTCGCTTTCATCAGCTGACAGCATAAGCGATATTTCTGTCCCGGGTAATTTCCCTTACGAAAGAGATACGAAGCTTTGGGATGTCGATTTTATCGCTGTCAGCGATGAATGCACGAATTGCGGCGTGTGTGCAGCGGTTTGTCCTGTCGGCGCGATCGATTCTGAAAACAGCGCCTCGATCGATGCGGAAAAATGTATTACATGCTGTTCATGCATCAAGCGTTGTCCGCAAAAAGCACGCTCGATCAAAAGCGGTCCGGTCATGGATGCCTCGCTGCGATTGCATACTAATTTCAGTGAGCGCCGCGAACCCGAGTATTTTTTATAGAGGGAACGGCAGCGTTGAGATGATCGGGCTTTGAAAGGATTGCAGGAAACTTTGAAGAATTTAAAGACTGCCGCTGTTTTTGCGGTGTTCACCGTGGCCGTGCTGATTGTCATTGCGGCACTTTCCATCGGCATGAAAGCGAAGAGCCCTCTCGAAAGCGCGGGACAGCTCGTACTGGTACTTGCCGACAGCCAGGAAACGTCAAAAGCGCGGCTGTACCTCTTCGACCGTGAGGGTGACACATGGTCTGAGCTCATGTCCTGCCCGGCGGTTATCGGAGCGAACGGCATGGCGTGGGGGCTCGGGCTTCATGACAATGGTGATGCCGCGCCGGGTGATCCGGTGAAACGTGAGGGTGACGGCAAATCTCCCGAGGGAGCATTCGCTGTTCTCGACCTGTTCGGTTACCTGACAGTGGATGAGGTAGAGACAGGTCTGCAATACACGCAGGTGCACCGCCGCTGGATCTGCTGTGACGAGAGCGGCTCGAGACATTACAATCGTGTTTTCAACTACGGGGAAAAAGGGCTCGACGGCGATAATCTCCCCTCGCACGAGGATATGCGGCGTAGCGACGATCTCTATAAATACACCATCCTTGTCGGACATAATTACTGGCATCCGGAGCCGGGCGGCGGCAGCTGTATTTTCATCCATCTCTGGGAGGGTCCGGGTAGTGTAACCTCCGGATGTACCACGATATCGGAAGAAAATATGCTCGGGCTCATAAAAGGGCTCGACCAGGCCGAGAATCCTGTCATGGTCATGCTGAGCCGCGATAATTTCAGCCGTCTTCGTGAAAAATGGAGCCTGCCGGATGTTGGGAAATGATAAGTCATTCTGAACGAAGCGAATATTTCAGCAAGCTATAAGCTATACAAGAAAGCCCCGGATTTGATCCGGGGCTTTCTTGTATTTGTCAGCGCTTATCCTTGCCATTCGGGGCAGTAGTGTGAGGCTTTCTTTGTGACTTTGTGTCTCTTCTAAAATCCTGTGCCATCTTCCGTCTTACCACTTCAATGCCATCACATAGCCGTTCATGGTTCCGACAAATGCTGTGTTGCCACTGACTGCATATGCCGAGGGGCCGTAGTACGATCCCTGAAGGCCGGTGTTTGTGCGGTAGCGCCAGCGCTCACTACCGTCCTTTGTGTCGAGGCAGTTGAGATAGAACGCGTCCCTGCATATCACACAGTCCACGCAGGCAATGCGTGCGTTCATGTGAAGGCCGGTGCCGGAGTGCCAGAGGATATCTCCGTCCGCGACAGAAATGCAGTAGGTGCCGTAGGTGTCGTTGTCCCGTCCGGCGAGATAGACACGTTTGCCCGTGTTGTCGAGTGTTGTGCGGAAACGTCCGGCGGTGATGGTGCGCGACCAGACAAGATCACCGTTCGCGAGGTTCAATGCGACGAGGTTTTTCTCCTCCTTGTCAGCCGGATTTTTGCCGAAAACGAGCCTGTTGCCCGCAATGACCGGCGGCCAGAACGGCGCCGTGGTGTATTTCATCTCGAGCGGCGCGTGCTGACGTTTCCACAGAGTTTTGCCCGTGGCGGCGTCGAGGCAGTGAATACAGCCGTCCATCGCCCCGAAACAGACATGTTTTCCATCGGTGGCAACCTCCATAATAATGGGGCGTTCCATGCTGTAATGCCATCTCTCTTTGCCCGTGGCGGCGTCGAGGCAGACAAGGCCGTTTTCGCCCGAGGGGATATAGATGCAGTCGCTGCACGACGTTATACCGGCGATGACTGTGCCGTCAAGTTTCGTTTCCCAGAGGATGTCGCCGTTTGCGGTGTCGAGCGCCTTGACTGTCCGTCCTGCTGCGGCGAACACGATTGACCCTGCCAGCGCCATCCTGCCGATTATCTGGCCCTCGGGCATGTCGCGGTGCCAGAGCTCATTGCCGCTTGCAAGGTCGAATGCATGAATGCCGTTCTCGATGGTGGCGATGATGCCGGTGTTGCCGCTGATGACCGGTGCGCTCTGAACGCCCGAGCCGAGATCCGTTATCCAGAGCTTTTCAACAGGGCCGCCGGGGATTTCGATGTCGCGGTGACCGAGTGTGATTGTGCCGTTTTCCGACGTGAAACGGAGCGCGAGAAAATACCGTCCGGGGATTTCGGTTTCGGGTATAGCCACAGACCAGTTGCCGCCAGCGGCCTCGGCGGCTGTCCATTCATTCACTGCGCCGAGGATTTTGTATTCGAGAGTGCCATTGCTTCCTCTCGCAGAGACTGCGAGGGTGTCACCGGTGTTGAGGATGATGACGTTTTCGCCCTCGATTTCGAGCGCTGTGGCAGGTTCCTGCCAAACGACTGCGACCGGTGCACTGAAGACGGCTTCCTCGCTTGCGAAATCCCGGGTTCGCACCGTAATGCTGTCGGCTGTAACAGTCACGATGTCGTAGCTGCCCGCCTCCGGATTGCCGCCGTAGAGCGAGCCGGTGTTGATAACCGGAACGCCGCCCCAGCGTTTCATGCCAGAGGTATGGCTGTGACCGTAGAAAATGGTCGGGCGGCTGAACGGCTGAAGGAGCTCGACAATATCGTGGGTGTCCTCGTCCGCCATGTTCGCGTGGAGAAAGAGGAGGACGCGGGTGTTTTTATCGACCGATGTGAGATCGTCGGCCAACCAGGAGATATCTTTCGGATTGAAACGGATGAGGCCGCTGACCGGGCGGTTGTTCATGACGATGAAATGACAGCCCTTGTGGTCGAACGAATAACGCGAGCCGGAACGCCCGATCATAGCCGGGCCGAGAGGGTCGAAAAACTCGGCGAGATCCTCGCGGCCGATACCGGCGTAATCGTGATCGTGGTTGCCGACCACCGTGTAGATTGGAATGCCTGCATCGACAAGGGGACGCATGAGTTTCGTGTAGAGCTTGAGCAGCGTTTTCCAGCCGCAGTCGCCGGTGTCGCCGTCGTTCATGACAAGATCGGGCCTTGTTTGGAGAGAAAGAAGCTCATCCGTGAATGCGGCGAGGCGTTTCTGATTGTGCATGGTCATGAGATGCTCATGGTCGAGCGTCATGCCGATGGGGAATGAATAACCGGGCACGTGGACATCGGATATAACGGCAAACGTGAAATCTTCTGATTCAGGCGCCGAACTGCATCCTGTCAGCGCAAACGTGAGCAGAATGACGGCGACAAAGGCTCCCGTCATGCAAAATAAGCGTTTCATGATATGGTCTCCCGATACTGGAATCTTGTCTGTTTCTGCGGAATTTTCTGTCCTGATAATATACGAAAATCAATGTTCGCGCATCGTTAAAATCATGTGATTTTCAGTTGTCGAGAAGCATGGCGAGAAAATCCGGCAGGCCGTGGGGATGATCGACATGGTCAGGTGCGGTGTTCCCTGCGAAAGCCAGTATCTTAAGATTGCCGCTTACCGTGCGCCCGAGAATCTGCATGCCGCCCGGCCCCCATTCAAGCACAGGAGTGCGCCTGAGTCCCAGCTCGTCGATAATATACTGTGCGCATTCGGTGGTGCTCGCATAGGTTGCGGGGAAAATACAGGAATGCGTGACGAGGAAACGTTTCCCGCCCGCGGCAGCCTTTTGGGCGTAATCGAGGAATACGGAAAGGCCCTCGCCATCGACCGCGCCGCCCTCGAAGAGCGTGACACCCGAGGGGATATAGTTGCTGTGCATGCTGTCGAGCAAAATGACACCGTCTATCCTGTCGGGGTACTGGCCAAGTATCGCCCTGACAGCGCCATAGCCTGCGCTGAATGAAACGAGGAATATCGCTGAAAACCTCGTTTTCCTCCCGCTTGATTCACTGACTGCGGCCTCGATGCCCTCGACCATGCGTGGGAAAAGTGTTTCGTCGGCAAAAGGGCGTGCATATGACGAGGAACCGAAACCGAGGTTGAGCGCTGCGGCGGCAATCGTTCTGCCGGAGCTGTGCACGGCGTGCGCGGGTACCGTGGACGGCCCGTGAAAGAATACGAGCAGGGTGTCGATCTCACTCTTTTCTGCATAATCGGGGATGAAAAGCTCGACCGGTTTATCGAGGATGTTGTCGATCTTGATCGCTTTGCCCGGTGGAAAGTTTTCCGGCAGACGTTCATGGGTGCGGATATGTTCGGCCATGGGAGACGGGTTCTGGTTCGCCGCTTTTTTCTTTTCCTCGGCATGAGCCAGGAGTGTGAGACAGCAAAGAATAGCGAGTATAAGCAGTAATCGTGGTCTGTGGGGAGTTGCTTGTTTGTGCATCGGGTGCTCCTTGTGAAAAATGAAACAGGTGAAACCTGCGCCGCATCACTTGCGTGAGACAATCACAATGATGCTCAAGTTATGTTATTTTTGCGTTGTCGTCACAATACTCCAGACCGTTCAGCGTTTATGGCGTATCCACACAACGCCGCCTGATTCCTTCGAGCCCTCGGGGGTCAGCCAGGCCTCGATGTGGCAATATGCATCGCGGGGCAGGCGCGGCGGTTCAAGCGTGAAAACATTGCCGTTACGGTAGGCGTCGCTGTCGGTCCGTCCCTCGTGGCTGTCCTTCGCCACTTTTTTCAGTTTCGACGAGGGGCCGTCATCAGGAGCGAGAAGGGCCGCGCGGCTCACTTTCCCGCGGTCCATGCCGTTGTTTCCCTTGAAACAGACCTCGATAGCGCCCCTGCCAAGCTGGCCGATAGCCCACTGAATGCGTGTGGTTTCACCCTGCTTGAGGTCCGACATGCTCCAGGTGCCGATCTCACGGGGAAAATAATCTTTCAGCGGGTTGTCAATGCCGAGCTTCGTGAGTTCTTTCTGCACGAGAAGCGTGAAATCCTCCATGAGATTGATTGTGCCGAGGAACCGTCCGCCGCCCGAACCCGTACCGTGCAGTTCCTCCCATCGCCTGAGCGATTCGCCGGTATCGAGCACAGCGCCGCTCATCGAGGCCATGTTTTCGGCAATTCGCTCTCTGTCACGGGCTCCTGCATGATCTGCGAGGAAGGAGGCGATGCTGTAGAGTTCGCGGGCGATCATGATGTAGCCGCGCGCGATTTTCGTTTCTTCGATGATTTCCATGTCGCCGATGCCGCGCGCGATGGCAAGGGCCTCCTCGCAGCGGTCGAGATCACGCTCGAAATCAGCAGGCGAGCGATAGTAGCGGAACATGCCCTCGCCGAGAATGGGCCGGACATGGTGTTTGATCATACGTTGGGCGTGCCCGAATCCCTCGATGAACTCGAACGGGATTTTGGAGCCGTAGATGTTCCAGCTCAGGTCGCCGTGGATGACAGCCCAATCGGCCACCGCCTCGGGATCGTCGTATCCTTTTCGTGTCGCCCACGCAAGCGCGAACTCGCGCTCAGAGCGGCCTTTTGCGTTCCATGACCACTCGGCCATCGCCTCTGTGTTGAAATCATAGAGCGTGAAATCCGGTGTCGCATAGGCCGAAAGTATGCTCAGTTCCTTGTCGACATACTCGTTCATTCTCGTTCTGATGAACTGCGGCGAGCTCCACGGGATCACCAGCGCCCATGACACCGTGATCTGCGGGCAAACTCCCGTGCGGAATCCCCCGGCCGCGTGCTCGGCGAAATCGAACGTCATCATCGGCTCGCGCGAGGAATCGTAACTTCTCTCGCCATCGTAGTAGACAACGCCGATGTCGACGGGGAGTTCCTTGAGCACTTTGTCGTTGGTGGCATAACTGCCCTGGGTGGTGAGGATGCGGAGACGTTTGCCGGGATGGGCACTCTTGACACGATTCCATGCCTTGATGATCGCCCGTGTTTCCATGACATACTGACCTGCGGCGAGGCAGTCCGGGCACTGGCACTGCTGTTCCACCTCGCTGAGCCAGATGCTGATTTCTTCGACATAAGGCTCGCTGAGAAGCGCTTCCAGCCAGTCGGCTATCACGTTCACGAATTCGGGGCGTTTGGCGCAGGGGGGGATGAACCGCTTGTCCTCAGGCTCGCCGATGCCGACAAGCTGGGGATAGACCTCGTAGATACCGGTGCGCGCCAGGTGGCTGAAATGGGTGATGATCGGCACGAACTCGATACCGAGACGGCGGCAGTACTCGCCGTAGGGAAGGCTGTCGATTGTGTCCTCGCCCTTGCGTGGAATGCGGTAGACTGTGCCGCGTCCGTCTTTCTCGACACGTAGGCCGCTGTGACAGTCGACAAGGTTCAGCTTGAGCGTAGCCATGAGATCGAGTTGTTCGCGCGGGAACGTGTCGTCCCAGATGCCGCGATATTCCATGTCCGGCCAGTCGGTGATGGTGACAAGCGGAATGGCGGCGGTGCCGTTGTTTTTATCTATAGCAATGAGGTCACGCAGGGTCTGCATGGCGAAAATCATGCCCCGCCGGTCGAGGGTGCAGACAGTGAGTTTCGATTTGCCGGAAGGTTTTATGCAGTATGCCTGACGCTTGTTCGGGAGTTTTTTGAGACGGCTGGTCATGGCGGTGGTTTCGCTGTTGCCGCCGCTTTTTTCGTCGGCGAGGCAGAGGGCGATTTCGAATGTTTGCGTTCCGGATAGTGTGCCGCCGTTATTGACATGATTTTTGAAACGGCTGACGGCATCCTCGATGACCGTTGTAAAATCTCCGGACTGCGTTATAGTGATCCTGGCGCAATCGACTGTCACCACCTCGCTGACGCTCATTTCCTTCGGCAGCGGCACAACGCGGTTTTCGAGTTTGTTTTCCGCCCTGAGCGCTGAGGACGAAAGCAGTAAGAACAACATGACGTAACTGAAGATAATCTGACACCGGTTCATTCCTTCCCCCCATAATCTTCCGTACTGCTGCATCTTTTTACCACGTTATATACTATGAATGGATAGCGGATGCAAACCTTTGTGCAAGCCGTATGCGGGGAACTTATTCATTCATGTGCTTAACATACTTGATTTTATACAGTTCGTGATGTATATAACAGTGTTGTTGTGCCGTATTTGGCCTGTTTTAACAAAACGGCCCTGCCGGCAGTACTCTGAGACCGGTTTAGCTCTGAAAACAGCAGTCCTCACATATCTTATATATTGGTAACGGTAGAAACGCATGGAAGCGAAAACGAAAGAAGAAGAACTTCTCGACGCACAGGCAGAGGTCCGGCATCTTCAGGACACCATTGCCGCCATGCGCGATACTCTCGAAAAAAAGAATATCGAGGCCGAGGACCGTGTGCAGCAGGCAGTAGCCGCATCTCAAGATGAGATCAGGCAGCTTCGGGATACCATTCAGGCCATGCGCGACGAGGCGGACCGCCAGCGTATCCTTTTCGAGGAAAAGCTGCAGGAACAGAACAGGGATGCCCGTGATGAGGCGAAACACCTTCAGAGATATGATATCGACGCTCAGGGACCAACTCGAATCGAAGGGCAAGGACTGATGGCCACCGGTAAAACGGCAAATATATCGAAACAGGCGTCGATGCTTCAGGACACCCAGCTCAAGCTCCGCAAGGCAGAGATGCTTCTCGACATCTCGCGGACCCTGGCTGCGTTTGAGACGCTCGATGATATGTTGGAACGTCTGGTGACTCTCACGACACTGGAAGTCGGGGCAGACCGCGGCACTATCTTCCTCAATGACAAGGTGACCGGCGAGCTCTACTCCCGTGTCGCACAGGGTAATTTCCGCCGCGAGATCAGGATAATCAACAGCAGCGGTATCGCGGGCCATGTGTTTACAACCGGCGAACCGATGATTGTCAATGATGCCTATTCCAACGAGTTTTTCAACCCCGAGATAGACAAGCAGACAGGCTACCGCACACGTTCAATCCTCTGTGTGCCCATGAAAACGGTCAAGGGCGAGGTCATCGGTGCGGCGCAGGCCTTGAACAAGGGCGGCGGTGATTTCGACGAGCACGATCTGGAACTTCTGACCGACATGACCACCGAGGCCGCCGTGGTTCTCCAGAGCGCCCAGCTCATAGAGCAGATGGAGAAAGATCACAAGCAGCAGATGGAGTTCATCGATGTGGTCTCCGATATCACCTCAGAGATCGATCTCGGTTCACTCCTTCAGAAAGTCATGGCGGAGGCGACACGGATGCTCAACGCCGACCGTTCGACCCTGTTCCTCAACGACGAGAAGAAGAACGAGCTGTTCTCGCTCGTCGGGCAGGGCCTCGACGCCATCGAGATACGTTTTCCGAACCATCTCGGTATCGCCGGAGCCGTGTTCACCTCGAACGAGACAATCAATATACCCTATGCCTATGCCGATCTCAGGTTCAACCCCTCATTCGACAAGCAGACCGGCTATTTCACACGCTCCATTCTCTGCACGCCGGTGGTCAACAAGGACGGCAAGACAATCGGTGTCACCCAGGCGCTGAACAAGCGCGGCGGACCGTTCACTATCGAGGACGAGTCCCGGCTCAAGGCTTTCACCGCGCAGATATCGATCGCGCTCGAGAACGCCAAGCTTTTTGACGATATCCAGAATATGAAGAACTACAACGAGAGCATTCTCGAAAGTATGTCCAATATCGTTATCACACTGGACGACGATGGTAAGATCACCACCTGTAACGCGGCAGGTTTCCGGATTCTCGGCTGCGAGGAAAAGGAAACCATCGGCATGGATTATGCCGACTTTTTCGGAGAGAAGAACGAGTGGCTTAACGAGAAGATCAGGCGTATCGAGGATAATCAGGACTCCGATGTGACAGTGGACGCCACGCTGCTTTTCTGCGAGGAGAGTATTTCGGTGAACTCGACAGTCCTGCCGCTGATCAGCACCGAGGGCAAGAAGCTGGGCTCCATGATCATTCTCGAGGATATCTCCGGCGAGAAACGCATGAAAGCCACCATGTCCCGCTATATGGACCCCGAACTGGCCGACAAACTGCTGGGCAAGGGCGAGGAAATCCTTGGCGGCACCAGCACGCTGGCAACAGTCCTCTTCTCTGACATCCGGAGTTTCACCACGCTGACCGAGGAGCTCGGCCCGCAGGGAACGGTGACCATGCTCAACGAGTATTTTACGATCATGGTGGATATTATCACCAACGAGGGCGGGATGCTCGACAAGTTCATCGGCGACGCGATCATGGCGGCCTACGGTACCCCGGTGGCTCATGATGACGACGAGGACCGGGCGATGCGCTCGGCCATACAGATGATTAACGAGCTCAAGGTGTTCAACAAGGTTCGCGCCGAGGCAGGCAAGAAACCGATCAATATCGGAATCGGTCTCAATACCGACAATATCATTTCCGGAAACATCGGCTCACCGAAACGCATGGACTACACGCTTATCGGTGACGGTGTCAATCTCGCGGCCCGTCTGGAAAGCGCCTGCAAACAGTATTTCGCGAGAATCCTTATCAGCGAGTTCACCAAAGAAAAGCTCAAGGGCACCTACCGCATGCGCGAGATCGACAAGGTCATTGTCAAAGGCAAGACCGAACCGGTGCGCATTTTCGAGGTGCTCGACTACCACGACGAAGAAACTTTCCCAAATATGATGAGCGCCCTGTCCTGTTTCGAGATCGGCCTTACCTACTATCGCAAGGGCAAATGGCAGAAATCGATCGGCAGTTTCAGCGAATCGCTGAGGCTCAACCCCAATGACAAGCTCGCCAGACTTTACATCCAGCGCAACGAACAGCTCATGGAAAATCCCCCCGAGGGAGAGTGGGACGGTGTCTGGACAATGAAGTCGAAATAGCCTCGGCGGGCCTCGGCGGATGCTTTATGTGTCTGATGTCGATGTTCGGATTGACCGCACGTAATTTCTAAACTCACAACAAAATGAAAAATGTTTATGTGTCTTGATCTCCGGACGTTTCCTCCTCGGTCAGAATGCAGGGAATTATTCGCTTAACGTTTTGGGCGCAGGCTCTTGCCACATCAGCTGTATAGTGTCTTTGAGATGTGCAGTAATGGGAAAGGTACAGTGTGCCTGAATATCCTGATGCAAAGACCGATTCGGGGCAGAGAACTGCTATTTGCCCTGCCATGCCTCGTACATTTTCCTGATTCCAGCGTCTTCCGTCGTTCCCGTGTGAACGACAACCCGGTATTCCAGTTTCAGGTCCTCGCCCTGTTTCAGGTCGAAACCCTTATCGCCGAGCCAGTTCATGGGTGTGGGCGAGAAGAAACCGTAATCGCGTGTCAGCCACTGGCTCGGATGCCAGGGATTGATCGGCGAATCGAAAATCGAGAGCCCCTCGGTGACCCCGAACCACGAGCCGTAATAATCTGCCCAGGCGGCGTTTTTGCCTTCGGTGCCCGCCTGTTTTACCCCACCTTCTGAATTCGAGAGTGTGCCGCCCTGCTGGACTGAGAGGCGAGGGTCCATGCGTGCTGAAAAGAGCGAGTGGTTGGTCTGCTGGACATGGATATCCACGATGGCGTGCATGGTGATGGCGAAATCGATGATGCGGATATTGTCCGAGGGCGCGGTCACCGTGATAGTGCGGCTGTCGCTGATTATCGGGCTCTCGCCTGGCTGTTTCCAGTCGCAGTTGTCGGAAAGCACGATTTTTTCCGGGCTGTTCTCGATCACTTTTGGTCCGCGCGAGATGATCTGGCCGCGGTCGTTGCCCTCCTGCCAGTAATTGCCGCCGTTGACACGGTCGAGACCGAAAAAGAGCGAGCGGTGGTGTGGGTAGGGCAGCGACGATTCAGTGGTGACCGAAAACGCCGGATTCCGGGCCGTTCACGGGATAGAAATAAGGGTATTTCTGGCCATCGCCGAAACGGTAGCAGGTGAAAGTGACCTTGTCGATGCGGATGATAGCCATCTCGTCCTGAAGCTCGACCGAGAGCTTGTTTTCGGCGGCTGAAACTTTAAATGAAAGCAGCATTATCGAGGCAACGAGGAACAGAAATGACTTTTTCATGGACTTATCCTTCCGAAAATAACAACGCAAAAAACGTCTGATATCGAGCTGAACGAAACTGCTCGCGGCTTAGGTGATCTCACTATGTAAATGTCAGGCTTTGACATTTTTTATGGTTTAAACGACGCATTTTAACAGAAATGGATGTATCCCGACAACTTTTATAAAAGGTGCAGAAAACTGGGAAAAGGCTGGATTTGATCGCCTTTACTTCACTTGCGACTCAGCCACATACTTCTCGTATGTTCCGGCAACAGCGCCCTCATCTGCGCTGCCACGGTGTATCCAGACACGGTAGCGGAGTGTCAGCGGCCTGCCGGTACGGAGCAGGTATGGATTCCTGCCCGGCCAGGAGACACCGAGGAAACCGTAATGCCTGAGACACCAGCCGTTGGGCGTGTTGAGATTATCCGGATGCGGGAAAATCGCCACGCCGGAACGGTTCTCGGCCCCCTCGAAACGCGCCGAAAAATCGGCCCAGGGAAAACGCCTGAGATCGCTGTCTTTCTGTTCGCCGAGTTCGGTTGTGATAACTTCTTCCGTGAACGGTGCGGGACGGAAATTTGCGCCGCCGTAACCTTTCGAGTTGCGAGAACCGGCCATGAAGACATCGCTGCCGAGTGCCTCGAGCGTGAGTTCCACGTCGATGGCGCGCCCTTTTCTCCCCGCCCGGTAGACCGTGTAGATCGCAGTCTCGCGCACCACCTTGCGTGTGGCCGTGTGCCAGCTGTTCACGAGGGAGAAACAGGCGTAGTCTTTTGTGGTTTCACGGCTTGTCCAGCGCTCGAATATTTTTTCGATGCCGTTGATGTGCCAGAGGTCGAGTGAATCGCCATCGACCACGACAGTCGGCCAGGCGAAAAAGAGGCCGCGGTGATGGTGATGGTCCTCCGGGAAATCATCGCTCACGATCTCGCCATCGAGCCCGTGCAGCGGATGGATGTAATTCGCGCGGCGACGGTCTTCCGGGACACCGTCCTTGAGATATATGCCGAAGACATAGGTCAGCACCGCCTCGCCGTCCTCCGTCAGGTCGAGGAATTTGCTTTCACGCTCGGTGAACGAGAACGGCGAGCTGTTGTCTGCCGCAAATGCCGTCAGTCTGACCGTGGCCGTGAGGCAGAGCAGGGCGGAGGTGATGACCAGTGTCCTCAGTGACAAGCTCATTGTCAGGCCTCCACGATATCGCGTTTGTCAGCGTCATAGGCGAGGCATTTTTTCCGTTCCGCGGCCCACTGGCCCATCATGGATATGACCGAATGTACGTAACCGTCCTCGACAGTTGCACTTGGATCGCGGCGGTCACGCATGGCGTGTATCCAGTCGACTATATGGTGACGGCCTTCCGGGTCTGCCTCGATGGGGATACGCTTTTCCGTTTTTGCCGATGCGAGCGGCGAGCTGGCGAAAATGTCACCTTTCGGTGCAAGGAGTTTCGGATCCACCATGCCTTCGTTGCTGATTTCCTGTGCGGTCAGCGTACCTTGTGTGCCGTAGAATGCGGCTTCCGAGCGCATACTGCTGTTGCCCAGACGGTGTTCGCAGGTGGCGATGAATCCGGGATACTTGAATGTGGCGATAATGGTGTCGTACTGTTCGCGTTCTTTCCAGACAATGCGGTCGCCGAACGCCACGGCGTTTTCCGGGCAGCCCATGCCGAGATACCAGGTGACAAGGTCGGTGAGGTGAGCGCCGAGGACTGCGAGCGGTCCGAGTGAATAGTCGCGGTAAAGGTGCCAGCATTTGTAGCGTCGCGGATCGAACGGCCGTTTCGGTGCATCCTGAAGGAATGCCTCCCAGTCGAGATCATCGGGCTTGACATCGTTGAAATCGCGGACCCAGCGGGGGCTGCTGTCGTTCCACTTGAGGTCGGCGGAAACTACAGTGCCGAGATTGCCGCCCTGTATGTATTTCGCCGCGCTGATATAGCGGCCGTCGCTGCGGCGTTGTGTGCCGATCTGACAGATGGTCTTGTTCTTCCGCACCGTTTCGACCGCGGCACGGGCATCCTCCATATTCATCGCCATGGGTTTTTCACAGAAAACGTCCTTGCCGAGATCGCTTGCCGCGGTCATGATCCGAACATGGGTGTGGTCGGGCGAGGCTATAAGGACAGCATCGACCTCCGGCAGTTCGAGTAGTTCCTGGTAACGGGCTTTCATTTTCGGGCGGCGGCCAAAATTGTTTTTGATCCAGATACCGCTTTTGTTACGGTTCTTTTTCCAGACATCGCAGAGAGCGTTGATGGTGAAATTCTCGCTGTCCTTGAACGGCAGCATCTGGTTCATAAGGTCGACACCACGGTTGCCGCAGCCGATGACACCGATGCCGATACGGTCGTTTGCGCCGATAACACGGGCGTAGGAAGATGCCGAAAGCGCGGTTGATGCCGCTGCTGCCGCTGTGCCCGCAATGAATGAACGTCTGCTTTTTCTGACTTCTGAGATCACATGATCCTCCGGGAAAGTTTTCGTTTTGACAACGTATCATTATATGACTCACAGGGATTGGAAGCAACGATTTTCCAGATGACATTGTGTCATAAACTTGGACGTTTTGGCTGGCGATCCGGCCGGGGGTGTATTTCAGGTCTGTGGGATTGTCAAATGGATGTCCCTAAAAAACAGCATATTGCAAAAATGCAACCTTTTTGGTATGGGAATTGCATTATTAATCTGGCAGAAAAGCACCGAGTATAGTTTTTTACAAACAACACACTGAAAGGATAGAAATAATGGCTGACTGTGAATGCCTGCCCCGCTGCCCGTTTTTCAATGACAAAATGGCTGATAAGCCGGGAACTGCCTCGATGTACAAACGGAAATTCTGTCAGGGTGATAACAGTAACTGCGCCCGTCATATGATTTTCAGGACACTCGGAGGGTCACAAGTTCCGCCGAACCTCTATCCGAATCAGGTAGACAAAGCTGAGATGTTGCTGGCTCAAAGATAAGCTTCACCGGTAGTAGCCTGCCAAAAAAGGCACAGCGGATATTTTGTCCGTTGTGCCTTTTATTGTTATAGCCGGTGAATAAATATTAGAAATTATAGCGCACCCTGGCGTAGAGGTTGTTGTTGTCCTCGAACTGGCCGAACATGGTATAATCATCCGCACCGCCGAAAAAATTGCCGCCGCCGGAAATGGAGACTGCATCGGAATAACGATAGGTGACCGAGGGCCTCAGGTGCCAGTCCTCATCCGTGGGGCTGACAAAAGCGAAAAGCGAGAGACGGACAGTCTGATAGAAAAGCTCCTGCGAGAGACGCGTGGTAAAAACCTGTCTGAGCTCGTCAAACGTCGGTGAGCCCACAGGAATACTGCTTTCGTAATTACCGTAATCGAGCATATACTCGCCATAGTACTGGATACCTGCCGTGAAATCGGTCCAGAGCTGGCGTTCGTAGCCGAGAAGATAACGGTGCTGGCTGTTCGGGATCAGCGGATTCGCGCCATTGTCTTCGTCGATGGAGTCGTAATAGCCGTATTCAGCCGAGACAACACCTGAGAACAGGGGGCCGCGCGCGCTGGCGCCATAGACACCTAGCTCGGGGTAATAAAGCGTGCCGGCGCTCATATCCATGCCCTGCGGTGTTTTGTAAAGGCCGCGGAAGAAATAGCCGCTGAGCTGGAAACTTCCCAAATATCGGTAGGCACGGACAGCAATCTCACCGTTGTTGAATTTCCGTTCAGGCTGGCTCGGCGCGGGAAGGGCAGTGCTGCCCACGATACCGCCTGCAAGCGGATTGAAATAGGATAGTTTCGCGCCTGTGGGCATCTGGTCCGGATCGAAAAACGGGATACCGACTATATCGAGACTGATCGCTTTCGTATACAGTTTCAGCCTGAGAGCGTCTGAGGGATGTTTCAGATACTGGTCCTCGCGTCCGGTGAAAAACGAGACATAGTCTTTCGGGAAAACGTCGTTGATGAACAGGAGGTCGCCGGTGCCCCAGGTTACGATCTGCCGTCCCACCTTGACATCGGCCATGCCGGCGAAACCGAATTTGGCGTAGGCCTCACGGATATACGCATCGAATCCCTGACCCCCGGCCGAATCGCTGAGGAAATCGACCGAACCGAAAAACTCGGCTGTTTCCGCGAAATGCTGTATCTGCATCTGGAGGCGTGTTTCCTCCATGGTGTAATCGCTGTCGGTAATGGCGGGATTGTCGACAACCCTGCCGCCGTAGGCGCCCTCGAAAAATCCGTGCATTTCGAGGCCTTCCGCCTGTAAATTCCCTGCTCCCGCAAGCAGTGCGAGGGCTATAAAGAGGTAATACTTTATTTTCATAATAAGTCTTCCTTTCATTACGTCAAAACTCATTTCGAAGCTTTATTGAAAGTGGGGCATCCATTACACTGTGCTGGCCTGTTATCTGCCGGTCCGGGCAGGATACCCCGCAATTTCATTTTTCACCATTACAATTACTGTATGAACTGACGTGGCGGCTGTTTCAGGAAGCGCTCGCTGAAAACTTCATCCTCAACCGAGGCGTTATACTTGATCGAGGAGAAGGACACGATTGTCTTGTTGCCTTTTTTCTCATCGGTCATGGAGCGCTCGGTGATTGTCGGTATGCCGTCGATATCCTCGATTTTTTCGGCGGTGAAAGTACGTTCCAGCTCATCTTTCTTGTTATAATACTCTTCCTTGAGCGGCAGGAATGACTCCTTGTCGACCCAGCTCAGACGGTAGGCGTAGGAGGTCGATTTCGGATCTATCGGGACGCTCTTGATCACATAGCTGTTTTTGCCGTCGAGCGTTTCCTCGCGGACAACACTGTGCTCATCCTCGCTCCAGTGACGGCCGGAGACATCCTCGTAGGTGAAATCGGAGCCGACGAAGCTGGAGTTCTTGTCGTTCGCCGCGATACGTTTCACCAGGTCGAGCGAGGGGATGTATATCCAGCGGTCATCGTTGGCGTCCGGGTTTTTCCAGACCATGAAAGTCATCCTGCGGACATCGCCCGGCTCCTTGAAATAGGTGTAATAGCGCTGCTCGCCGCCCTCGCCGAAATCCTTTCTGAGCATCGTGAATTTACGGACACGGGTTTTGCCGCGCTTGTTTGTGATCGACATTTCGACCTCGGAGACACCGTCATCGGCAGCATAATAATAGTTGAGATGTGACTGTTTCATGATCTCTGCTGCATTGACCGCGTCATCAGCCGAAGCCGTTCCTGTCGATGCGAAAAATGCGCTGATACCGATACCTATTGCCGCTATGGATGCGACTACTGTTCCGACTTTGTTATTCATTGATCTGCTCCTTTTGCTTTCATTGTTGAGTGCATATGTGGGAAAAAGTCTGTTTTTAAGTAAGGCCGACATTGCCGGCATGATAATGAGTGTCGCGATACCGCTGACCAGCATGATGATGAAGAAGAACAGGCCGACCGTGATATAGGGAACGAGGCTCGCCAGGAAAAGCGGCACGAAACCGATGGCGATGACCAGCATGTTCCTCGTGATTGCCTTTGCGGGTTCCTGGAACATCTGTTCCATGGTCAGTTTGAAATCGCCGGTCTGCGCATGGATGAACTGGGCGCGCTTGATGAAATGAATGGCGAAATCGATCGAGAGGCCCAGTGTCAGCGAGGACAGGACTGCGACCGGCATGTCATAGGGCTTGCCGATGAACCCGATCAACGCATAGATCAGCGTGATAGTCGTGGTCAGCGGGATCATGGACAGAACTCCCCAGAGGAAAGACCGGAAGAGGATGATCATCATTACGAACACCGTGGCGAAACTGCCAAGCAGCGACCAGAGCATGCCCTTGACCATCTTGTCCTGCCAGACAACGTTGATGTAGTTCAGTCCGGCCCATTCGGTACGGAGGCCCTCAGGCGGGGGATTGACCGCCATGTAATCCGCAACCTCGTCCACCACATTGCTCATGAGGACATTGTCTCCCTTTGTCATCTGAATCCAGATATGTGCCTTGGAGTAATCGGAGGTGATGAACGTGAACAGGTCGTCCGGGTCGCCGCCGGCCATCTCGTATATGAAATAATACTGCGCGATCTCGTCGTAATTCTGGGGAAGGGTGCTTTCGCCCTTAAGCTCGAACGATATCTTTTTCAGAACATCGACAATGGAGCTTGTCGCGCCGACACTCTCCTGATCGTTGATGTGTTTCTGGACTGCTTCCATGTAGGCGACCACCTCGGGTTCCTTGAACATGTCCTCATCGCCCTCGAAGACCAGATGCGACATATAGGTGCCGCCCATGTGATCGTTCATGACAGTATCGGCGATACGGAGCGGGTGGCTTTTCTTGAACCAGTTGACCGGGTTGTCGTTGACCACTATGCGGCTGATACCCACCGCCGAAATAACGAGCGCTACGACTGTCGCTGCGGCGACAAGACGGGCCCTGCCGGTCGCCCATCTCTGCACGAAAGGCAGGATGCGGGCCATGATGGAATCGTCGCCCTCCTCGGTGATGCCGAAATTCTTCAGCGAACTGCGCGGAAGAAGCGATGCGTAAGCGGGCAGGAATGTCATTGACAACAGCCACGCCGAGGCGATACCGAAACTCACGAATATGCCGAAGACCTGAACCGGCGGAATCGGAGTCAGCGCAAGCGACAGGAATCCGACCACCGTAGTGAGCGAGGTGAACAGCATCGGCGAAAAGAGCTCCTCCATCGTGTGAAGGATTGTCGTTTTCATGTGTTTGTACTTCTGGTAGCGCTCGTGGAACGAACTCAGGATATGGATGCTGTTCAAGACCGCGATCGGGAACAGGAATATGGGGATCATGGAACTCATGATATGCACGGTGTGGCCGGTGCCGATCAGAAGGCCCATTGTCCAGACCACGGTTACCATTGCCAACGCCATCGGGGCGAAAACAACGATGAGCTTACGGAAAAAGAAAAGCAGCAAGAGGCCGATGATCAGCCCTGCCAGCGGTGCCGATACGCCCATCTGGCGGAACATTTCCGCGCCGAATGTGTCCTCGGCGACAGGAAGGCCCGCGACATAGAAATCCTCACGGTCGAGGTGACGGCTTGCGATCTCCTCGATCTCACGTGAGAGACGGAAACTCATGCTGTTGTCCTCGATGGGGATGTAGATGCCCGCGAGTTTGCCGTCCAGCGAGGCAAGCTTGTTGCGGAGAATCGGATTACGCTCGATGGCGAATTTCAGATCGAGGCCCTGTTCGGCGTTTTCCGGGACAGACTCGACAAGCGGGTGCACGCGGATCGTGCCGCCCTCGCTTGTGATATCGTCCACCTCGCCGATGGCCATGATATCGTCGACTATGACACCGTCGAGGTCTTTAATCTCCTCGGTGATAGCGAGAATTCTCGGGACTGTGGTCTCGTTGAAGACGCCTCGATTGTCGAAGATACCGAGAACGAGCATGTCGTTGAGATTGAATGCCTCTTTCATCTCCTCGTGGAAGACGCGGACATGTTCGTCTTGTCTGAGCATGTTCTTGGGATCAGTGTCGATATTGATTTTCGGGAACTGCAATCCGGCGATGACTGTAAGGAGTACAACCGCCGCGATAATGATTCTCGGGTGGTTCATCGAAAACTTGATAATGAAATGCTTCATGTAAGAAATCCTTTCTTTTGAACTGTTCAGTTCGTACTATCTATTGAGTGAATTTTCTAAGTACTGATTCAGCCGGACACCATTTCGTGAATGAGGACTGAATAAGGTTGAGCCCTACGAACGCGGTAAGGAGCTGCCAGCGAGCGTCGACAAAATAGCCGAGCGTAAGGCCGGAGAGCACCAGTGATCCGGCAAGCAGTCTGATAGAGTGTTCCAGTTTCATCGTAAAAATCCTTCTGTGTGTGTAGCGTAATAGCGATATAGCTAATGCGCTAACAATATACTTCGGTCTTTCTGTTTTGTCAAATATTTTTTTGTGGAGGCATTAAGTGTTATATTTTGAAACGAGAAAAAGTGCTTGAAGCTTGTAAAGAAAAGTTGTAAGATTAATAATTAAGAGTCATCATTGATATAGATTTTACTAAGAGGCGATTTGTGGGAAAAAAGCTTGAAAATGCGGAAATATATTCGGTTTATGCCCGATTTTTTTCCTCCGGTGTTATAAAAGAGTTTGCAAAGTTTGGACATTCAGAAATTGCCGATCGATTGGTGTCTGATTATCATTTGTTAAATGCTCTTGCTCTTGATCCTGAGATGAAAGTTAGGGATTTTTATGATAGAATTTTCGATCTTATGAAAAGTCATTATCGGAATGAGTATCTTTATAAAAATGCTTTGGCGGAGAAAATACTATTGGGACGACACAGTATCAATACTGCATTTATGCTTACAGAGTTCCGTGTTGCGGATTGTATTGCAGATGTTGTTGTTCTCAATGGAACCTCTCATGTATATGAAATAAAATCTGAATATGACAGACTTGATCGTCTTGAAAATCAGATAACTGCGTACCGTAAGATTTTTGACAAAATCATGGTTGTTACAACTGAAAGCTTATTGACAACAATAGAAAGTATAATACCCCAAGAAATCGGTATTGTGATTTTGGGTGAGGGTAAAAATCGATATGTATTCAGAAGGAAGCTTCAGCGTGAAGCGAAAAGTAATAAAAAGAATGTCGATCCCTATGCTATTTTTTCTTCACTTCAACGTAGAGAATACCTTAAAATAATTTACAAATATTTTGGTGTTTCTCTTGATACTCTTCCCAATACTCAAATTTATAAAGAAGCCAAATCATATTTTCTGAAACTCTCTCCAATAGAAGCCCATGATTCTATGGTGGAAATATTGCAACATAGACGTAACACCATGAAAGTGGCTGATTTTTTGAATGACATGCCTCGGAGTTTAAAAGCTGCATCTTTGTCAGTCCGATTGACTAAAACAGAACGAAGACGATTTGTTGACATTTTGAACAAAAATATTTCAAGGGCATTTCAATAGACAATGTCAAAGGAATGTTATATGTATTACCCTTTTTTGCGTGGCAAACAGTTCGAACTTATAATGCTCCGAGAAATGGCACCAAAAATTGCACAGTGGGGATTTGTGCCCATTATTGAGCCAGTTAAAGGCAACTTTCCCGCATTGAAACGAGCTCTTGATGAGCTAATAAATTATAATTGTCGCTTTATTTTGGTAGGCAATCCTATTGTAGGAGAACTTCAAAGGGATAATAGTTCCCTAAAGCGTGAAATAATTGAAGAGCAGCTTAGTGATTATCGGGACTATTCAATTGGCCTTAATTTAACTTCTGATGATAATTTAGATAACGTAAAGTTGTTACTCGAACACTATCCACGTTCGATATCGTTGATTCATAGGGGATTTTCAGATGGGAGTGGACTTGTCTCATTGATAGAGAGTAAAAATCCTGAAATTATTAATCATGTATTTGTTGAGTCTGAGAGTTCTTTGTACCGTAGACATTTTAGATTAGCCAATGCCGTTAAAGTAATAATCAAGGATGGTTTTCAGAATCGAATCAATAGAGACTATCCTGAATCAGAGTTGTTTTCAGAAATATATTTAACGTTTCAAGAGTATAGTTGTAATGCTTTTGGCGATTTTCTTATTGTTGGAAGAGAATACAATGACGGTGGTGGGCCAGCATATGCTATTGCAATTCATCTTACATACAAAGATTCAAATGCAGATAATGCCATTGCTATCAGGCATTTTGTCTCAGATAGAGTTGATACGCCAAAAGATCCAGCGGGCAAGTTTATAGAAGCTCTTGAAAAACTTTATGAATATGTCGAAGAAAATCCTGAAGTTTTTGATCGAACAACAGCTTTAGAAGAATATCTCGAACTATATAGAAAACAGCATTTTCCGGGGCTTGGATATGTTAAGAAACTTTCTATGAGGCATCATATAGAGTTAATGGGTATCCTGGTTGGTGGTGAGGCTTAGAGATGCTTTGCTGCGCTAATTGCTTTGGTGATTCTTTTCTCAATAAATATATAGGTGATATAGCGACTGAAACTGGGAATTGTTCTTTTTGTGAAACAACAAGTGTTCCAGTTGTTAACCCCAGAATGTTGTCTGATTTTTTTGAATCAGTATGTTCTATATATAGAGAAGATTCATCAGAATTCGCAAAATCACTCGTTGATTGGTTGGTGATCGATTGGGAGCTTTTTGAAAACCTTGATAGTATTAAAGCGAGGGCTTTGCTTGGCGAGATTCTTGACAATGGTGAAATTGTAAGAAAAACATATGTGCCGAACGAAACAGAAGCACCGAATGATATTGAGGTGTGGAATTGCTTTTGTGAAGAGATTAAAAAAGAAAATAGATTTTTCTTCAAGAATGAAATTGAAGAAAACAAGTTAAAACAGTTGTTTGAGTCATATTTATGTGCTGATGCATCACCTTTTGATCATTTGCTGTATAGGGCAAGAATCCAATCTGATGACTCAATAATATTGCTTGAAGATATGGGAAAACCACCAGCAAAAATTGCGAAAAGCGGTAGAATAAATCCGGTTGGAATTCCTTGCTTATATACGGCTACAACAATTGAATCATCTATTGCAGAGACACGGCCACATCCAAATGATATACTTACAGTCGCTAAATTTGAGGTTAAGGAAGAGTTTAAGAAAACATTGCTACTTCTGAATCTAAAAAATCCTAGAAAAACAATCTCTCCGTTTGCCGTTAATGATTCGATACTGTTAACTTTACGATTAGACCTCGATTTTTTATGTAATATTGAGGACATATTATCTAAACCTATTTTGCCTCGTGTTGCGGAATTGGAATACCTTCCAACACAATACTTAAGTGAGTTTATAAAAAATTGTAATTATGATGGGGTAATATATAAAAGCTCCGTCAGTGAAGGAGACAATGTCGCAATTTTTAATGATGAAAAATTGATTCCGATAGAAACAACTCAACACAAAGTAATAAACTTGAATTACGAATATATATCTTTGAGTACTTAAATAACAAATAATTGATTAGCTCTATTACACGCAAATATCTCCTCGAAATGCTTTTATTGGTTGACAATGCCCCGCTTTTTTTACACCTTAGGGAAAAGCTTTCTTCGCGAAATCAAAAATAGTTTTAGGGGGATTGTGCCATGAAAAAAAGTATGCTTCTGATGCTCGCGTTGAGTGTCATGATCGGCGCGGCCGCACCGTTTGTCCTTGCGGCGGACGGCTGGTATAACGAGGGGAATTTCGTTCCGGAACAGCGTATAAAGTTGACAGTACGCAACACGCTGACAGTTGAGCGCAAGGACTGCCCGGTTGTCGTTCCCCGCACCATGCTGCCTGTGCAGAATATCCCGCAGCGTTATCTCACGGTGGTCGATCCCTCACTCGAGGGCAATCCCGAGCCCACACAGGAACAGCTCGCGGCGGCCAGCGGTTACCTGATCAGGAAAGAGGAGTTCGGGCATTTCCTCGAATACCAGATGGACGACCTTGACAAGGATGGTCTCTGGGACGAGCTGTTTTTCTACACCGACCTCGCGCCGCGTGAGGAGAAAACGATATATCTCTATGTCGGTGAGGCCGAACGCGGACTCTACAAGCACAAAACCCACGCCGGTATCGGTTACTACGGCCGTCACATGGTGCCGTTCTGGGAGGCCGAGTTCGTGGGCTGGAAACTCTGGTTCCCCACCAGTGTCGACCTTCACGGCAAGCGCGAGCCCATGCTTACCGCCTATCCCGAATACAAGGACAACCTTTCCGGCTACTACATGCCCTATGAATACGGCACAGACATGATGACCGTGGGTGCCACATTCGGCAACGGCAGCCTTGGCCTTGCCGAGATCGCCGCTGATCCAGATTCGGTTTCGCGGCCCGAGTATAATTTCAGGACCGGCGAGGGCCCGATCACCTCGACGCGCTATGCTTTCGATGTCGTTGTCAATGGCCCGCTGCGTTCAATGATCAAGGCCAAAACCATGAACTGGAAGACCGATCACGGCAGTTACGAGATCGAGCAGTATTATACCGCCTATGCCCATAAGAGCTGGTCAACCTGCGATGTGAAATTCACGAAATTCAACTGCGAAAGCTCCGGTACAAAATTTGTCTGCGGCATGCGCGAGATCATGAAACAGTACGACTCCTGGCAGAAGGGCGGGACAGCTATCTCGTTCGGCAAAGACCTCGAGATCAGGAATCCAAACGAGGATATCGGTGACGAGGGCAAGTTTGTGACGTTCGAGGGTATCGCGCTTACGGTCAAGGACTGCTACAAGCCTGAATATCGTAATATCAAACGTCAGGGCGGCAACCACATTTTCACTATCGATCCCGCCGGGAAGAACTCGTTCGAGTACATGATCTTCGGCGCCTGGAGCGAGGGAAGTATTCTCAAGACCGCGGATGAGTTCAAGGATTATGTGATTGCCGAGTCTCTGGGCTACAACAATCCGCCGTCAATCAGCGCCGGGCCGCTCGAGGAGAAATAAAGGCCGGGCACTTTTTTCATCGGAACGGAAGTGATTATTTCATATATTTCAAAGGGAAGGCGGTGTCTGCCGTCTTCCCTTTCTTCATTTTTGCGGAGTATGGTGTGAGCAACGCTTTCCAGAATATATACCGTGATATCGCGAAACGATATGAGCTGGCAAATCATGTGCTGACTTTCGGCCTCGATTATTACTGGCGCTGGCGGGCGGCGGGAATTGCTGCTGCCGACGGTGGTGACAGCTGGCTCGATCTCTGTTCCGGTACGGGTAATATGCTCAGGGACCTGGAACGCCGTGCCGGGAAAAATGTCCGTTTCAGCGCGGCCGATTTTTCAATCCACATGCTTCGCGAGGCACAGAAAAAATCTCGTGACTGTGCCTCATTTGTGCTTGCAACCGTAGACAGCCTGCCGTTTCCCGACAACAGTTTCGACCTTGTGACAGTCGCCTTTGCAACGAGAAACCTTCATCAAAACCGCGAAACACTCATCCGCCGTTTTGCGGAAATACGCCGTGTGCTTAAGCCCGGCGGCCGTTTCGTGAACGTGGAATCGAGCCAGCCGACATTCCCGCCGGTACGTTTCGTGTTCCGGCTCCATGTCTCACTGCTTGTCAAGGCAATCGGCGCTTTCGTGTCAGGGAAGGACAGCGGCTACGCCTATCTCGCGAAAAGCGTGCTCAGCTTTTACGGCACGGAGGAGCTTGCCGATCTTCTCAGGGAATCGGGATTTTCCGATGTCGGGTATACGAGGCTGACATTCGGCTCTGTCGCTGTGCACAAGGCGATTAAATGAAGGGTGATGCGGATAGGTTTTTTTTCAGGAAGATGAAACGCTCGGGTTTTTCTGCATTTGCTACAAGCTTTTTTAATCCACTTCTGCTGTTTTCCTCAAATAACATTCAATGCGATTGCCACGAAAATCGGCCCGTTGTAAATTCCGTGAATGAAAATGCCGATTGTCGTGTTGCGGCGACGCTGGACAATTCCGGGTACGATAAACATGACCGGCAGCAGGAGGAGCATCAGCTCTGGCCCGAATGTGAGATGGAACACTGTCCATAAAACACCGTTGACGATCCATGCGTGAGCTCCGAATGCGGCTTCCTGCCTCGGCAGAATATAGCCGTGCCACCATATCTCTTCCCCGACAATATTGAAAAAGAAAAAGACCAGCCAGAGGCCGAGCACCCATAACTGGCCCTCATCGAGCCCGTGGAATTCGAGAAACGGCGTGTCGGTGTTCAAGGGCTCAATGCTGTCCGAAAGCGTTGCGAGCCAGTGTGAGACGGGCATGATAACGCCATTGGCGGTGAAGACCGCGAAGAGCCCTCCCAATGCCCACAGCCAATCCTACGGTTCATTGGGTGGATTCTCAGACGTCCCGTAATGTCGGCGATTGACAGTTCTCCTCCCTCGGTATGGTGTGCGATGATTGCGGCAGTGAAAATCGGAAGGAACACGAGCATCCCTCCCGCACAGAACCAGCTCACAACCGGCAGTATTCCAGTTTTTATAACAAGGAACGGCATGGCTGTCCTTGTTGCGAGCAGGAGCATGGCAGTCGGTATGCCGAAATAAAGGCATGACGGTATAAGCGGCAGCGGTTTGAGTTTTGACGCCATGAATGAAATCCTCTTGACCGGACCTGAAAAAATATCGTTACATGCTATATACTTTCCGGTTGGGAAAAAAGAAAGCGGAACATGAAGTTCCGCGTTTCAGTTCAATGCCGTAGCTGTCAATTCTTCCGGTTCAGCCTACGCCTTTTTCCATGTGAGCTGCCAGTCGATATTTTTATGGAGCTCATACTTTTTGACGTACTGTTTCGGATCGGGGCCCTCGATATCGATCATGTCCCGTTTGCCCTGGCCCATGCCGGCGTTGGAGCACCACTGGAGGTAGCCGACATCATCGTAGGCGATGTCCATGGTCTCCAGACCGACTCGATCGACCGCGATACAGTCGTTTCCCGCCATGACAACGCCGTGGTCCATGGCGAATCCGCCGACCGGGCCGTTGCCCTGCATGCCCTCGACACCGTCGAGAATGGAGAAATCGGGCATGACCAGTTTCGACAGGAGGAAAAGATTGTAGTTGAGGCCGACAGGTTCGCCCTTGTGCATTTTTCGTTTCTGCACGTTGCCGACCTCGGAATTGTTGAAGGGTGCGCCCATGGCTATGTTCTTGAGTGCGAGAGTCGCGACCACGGTGTCGTGGGTCTTGAGCCGGGTCACCGAAATCATGTAGACCTCGGGATCGAGATAGGGATCGGAAATGTCGACTGCCTGCGGATGGCCTTTGTCGTCAAGTATCCACTGACGGCTGAATGAGGCCTCGGCAAAATCGGCCAGTTCTACATTGTATTTGTCGGGAATGTCAAGGTAACCGTAATTCTTGTAGGCAACCCCGGTGCCGTCCTTGTTAAGCGTCGATTCGCCGATTATGATCTTCTGCTTGTAGATAGGCTTGAGGAAATCGAGGATACCGCGTACTGCATCGGCATGGGTTGCGGAGAGCGGTACGCTATTTACGACAAAATTGGGCTTGATGACGACTTTCTTACCCGCGATGCCCTCCCTTATCTCTTTCTCGAAGGGTTTCATGGCCTCGTAGACCATTTCGCGGCGGTCGCTGCCGGTGACAAATGACACTGTACTCCTGCCTGATTTTCCGGCAGGCGCGGCAAGCATTTCACGCCTGGGCAGTGGATTCAGGAGAAGGCCTGCGGTTCCGGCGGCAAGGCCCTTGAGCATTCCGCGCCGTGAAATACGCGCAATGCCGGTTCTGGACGGTATGATGCGTTTCATGGAATGCTCCTTCTTTTATGTCCCATAAACCAACGGGAACGCGCTTGCGGCACGTTCCCGTTATCAGTCATTCGAGTGCGGTCAGGATTCTTTTGCCCTGTCCTCGAGGATCCACTGCATTTGGTTGTCGATGTTCTTGTGGTAGCGGTAGTTCCTGACATGGGTCCAGGGGTTGGGGCCGACGATGTCGATATTGTCGAGATTGTCGATACCGAGACCTGCCTCGCCGCACCAGCGAAGGTACATGATATCCTCATAATTCATTCCCATGAGCTGGACACCGACACGGTCGGCGGCGAGCCAGTCTGTGCTGGCAAGCGCAACACCATGCTCGATCGGGGTGCCCCACACCGGACCGTCGCCCTCCATGCCCACAACGCCGTCGAGAACAGCGAGATCAGGCACCACACCCTGGCTGGCAAGATGGAACATATTGTAACTCAGTCCACGGTTGCCGCCGCTGTGCATGAGCGGTTTCTCATTGCGGCCCTGCGCCTGTTTGCGTTTATAATGATTGACCGGCGCCGCCATAGCCACATTCTTGAGTGACAACGTTGCGATCACGCAGTTGTGTGATTTGATCCGTGTCGCCGAGATCATATAGGTGTCGGGATCCGTGAAATCGTCGATAATATTGATCGCCAGCGGGTGGCTTTTCTCGTCCTTGATGAACATCTCGGAGTAGGGGCGTTCGTTAAGATCGACAAATTTCGCCTTATGCTCCTTGAGGATTGGATCATACTTGAAATTCTTGAAACCGTCGAGAGTGCTCCGTCCGGAACCGGCGGTTGATTCCGCGACAGTGACGCGTTTTTTGGTGATGGGCTTGAGGAAATCGAGAATGCCCATGACCGTATCGGGGTGGGTCGCGTTGAGCGGCCCGACAACCTGGCCCATGTTGACCTTGATAAGGACTTTTTTGCCCTCGATCGCCGCGCCGACCTCG
Source organism: Candidatus Latescibacterota bacterium (assembly GCA_963668435.2). Taxonomy (GTDB): domain Bacteria; phylum Latescibacterota; class Latescibacteria; order Latescibacterales; family Latescibacteraceae. The sequence continues at coordinate 256,479 of CAXXSC010000005.1, read as the reverse complement.
TCCTGGAGCGGCTTGAGTGTTGCCGCGATCACCTCGCGGTGGTCGGTGCCGAGCTGGAAAGACACGCGGCTTCTCTCCGCTTTTTCGCCTGCCGCATGTGCCGCATTGCCGAGAGGACTCATGCCCGCGGCAAAACCGGCAGTTGCTGCACCGAGTGTTTTAAGAAAACGCCTTCTTTCGAATAATATGTCACCGTTCAATCGCTCGAACATTTTCCGTTCTCCTCGCGTATCGTCAGTTCATCGGTTCAAATTAAAGTATCGTAACATGCTATGCAATATAATGCAGCCTTTTAAAGTAGGCAAAACAATTGCGCAAAAGAAATTGCCTGTAATAGTTATTGATACTGATAATGTAATATGAAATTGCCAAAAACACAATGATAATGATGAAATGACGTATCTCTGCCGAGTCTGATTGTATTTACTTTCAGATAAGCAGCACACTGACATACAAGAAGACTTTTGATTTTCTCATTTTGTATTATATTCATAATATTGCACTTAGGTTTCACTGGATTCTGCTAACTACTGTCAATAGCAATACGCCATTGATTCATTTGCAATACTTGCATTATTTGCAAAAAAATAACTTGACAAACAAGTGCGGGGGAGGGTAATACTGTTACTATGCGATTAGTTGTGTCGTTGGTGTTTTTGTTTTGCGGGGAGGTGTATTATGCGGTAGGCTATCATGTTTTCTTTATTCTGGATGTAACAGAATGTCGTTGCTGCCCCTTGAATCGCTAACCTGAATGTTATGATGATAGTGGGAAGGTGGTGATGTGGAATGGCTTGAAAATAAATTAAAAAGTAATAATTTTGCAGTATGCGAGTTAAATCTGAATTCAAACATCGAGATGGATTATGAGACATTACCTGGCAATTCCTGTATTATTGTTTTCAGCGTTTTTGATCGACTGTTCAGACGACAGTCCCTCGGGACCGAAGAGCGATCAATGGCCGAAAGGCGAGAATACGATACAGGGAAGCATACAATACAGACCGCCCGATGAGAGCGATTTTTATGTCGACAAATGGGATAAGTCACTGGAATATATGACTCTCACCGTATATGATACGAACGACTATGATCCACCGGTAGCGACAAAATGCTTGACGATACATCCAGACTCCGTGATGTACAGTCAGAGCCTTTCGTTCGTATTCGACCATTTGCCCGATGGCATTTTTGACCTTGTGTTTGACGGGAGTGATCATTTGGCTGATAAACGTTCGGGAATTGCGCTTTCGGAAAGTGTGAGCGAGAGCATCGATTACACTCCGATATTAAGCTTGAATGAAGATGCTCATTTGATGAAATATCCCATTTACAATCCACTTTCTACTTATTTTTCTGTGAAAGCTAATTATGATTCGTTGGATGTTTTTCAGATTGTCAAAACTGGTGATTTTGAAATTTTGACCAGCAGTAAAATTCAAGGTAATACTTATTACCAGGTTTCTGGTGGTGAATATCATCATCCGAACGAGAGATTTTATAAGCTTGCTCACGACTTCAGAGTTGACATCATGTTTCCGGATATCGAATTCTCAATACGCAAGGAGATGGAATAATGAAAAGGTTCATTTTTGGTGCGACTATCATTCTTTCAATGATTTCTTCAGCACAAGAACTGTCAAGTTGTAATTTAGGAGAGATAATTATAGTTGTAGAAAATTATATAGATAATATTAATAATATTATAAATCCTTATTAAGTGGACAAAGTAACACCACGCAAGTTTAGAAAGGAAATGGAACGTCGGTTAGGAGGTAAGGTATTTGCATTATCAGTTGATAGAAGTATCAACTGCCTTAATGTATCTTCATCTCTTGAGAAGTTTAATGGTATTATAAGCGCATATCCAAATAGATATTTTACGGGTTGTTCAACGACTCCCAGTGATTATTTGTGGACTGAACAGCAATTATGGCCAATAAGGGAAAGAAGTATTGCCCGTAATAGTTATTGATGCTGATAATGTAATATGAAATTGCCAAAACACAATGATAATGATGAAATGACGTATCTCTGCCGAGTCTGATTGTATTTACTTTCAGATAAGCAGCACACTGACATATAAGAAGACTTTTGGTTTTAGTATTTCATATTATGTTCATAATATTGCACTTAGAATTTACCGGATTCTGCTGGCTGCTCCCAATAGCAATACACCATTGAGTTATTTGCAATATTTGCAAAAATATAACTTGACAAATATGTATGGGGGGGGGGTGCTGATACTATGCGATTAGTTGTGTCGGTGGTGTTTTTGTATTGCAGGGAGGTGTGTTATGCGGTAGGCTATCATGTTTTCTTTATTCTGGATGTAACAGAGTGTCGTTGCTGCCCCTTGAATCGCTAACCTGAATGTTATGATGATAGTGGGAAGGTGGTGATGTGATATGACTTGACGATATTGCTGTTTTACCGTAGCTTTTCTGTAGTAGATAGAGCGGAAACGTTGGATTGATGCGTGATGAGGTGTTGTTATGAGACGTCCCATAGTGTTTGTGCTTATCGCATGGCTGTTGACTGTAATGGCGGGCTGCCTGTTTTCGGACAGCAAAAACGGCGGCTCTTCCGGCGGCAGAGACCGGGGAAGCTACTCGCTCGCCGTTTCTCAAACGAGTTGCGTTACCTATCCCGGCGGTGGCGGCATCTTCCTTATTCAACTTCTGCCCGATTCGCTGTTCGCTGGTGATGTCCGTCTCAATCTCACTGCCGCGCCCGAGCTGAATGCGGAATTGTACCGCGAAAGCATCGACAGAGACAAGCCGGTTTCGGAAATCGTTGTCAAGCCCGATTCGACTATGGCCATGGGAGACTATGCACTTAATCTGTCGCATGCTCATGGGGATACGAGCGCGGCTGTTGAGTTTACGGTGAAGTTGGATGAAGGCGATTATCGCGGTCTGTATCCTCGAGGACATCTAACTGACATTCTGCCTGAGGAATTTTTAGTATGGATGGTCGAAAACTATCCTGAACTCGAGATCGAAGACGAAGATTCATGGTACAGATACTGTAATCGGCCCTATAATTCTTGGACGTATGTAAGTACTGAATGGCATTTAGGAACGATTTGGTATCTAAGTCTGCCAAGTCGAACAAAGCATTTTATGCTGAGGAGAAGAGGTGATTATAAGAGAATGGTGGTCTTGGAAAGTGATAAATACACGGCGCTTCACAAAATACCAATAGAACGCTATGGAGTGTTAGACTGGGAGGATGAGAAATGAAAAATATCACTGTATTAATAACAGTTCTGTTGTTGTCCTTCAATGCTCAAGCCATGAAAAACGAGGAAGTTGGAGGCAATGAAAAGGCAAAATATTCGAGAAAAGAAATTAGAAGAAGATGTGGTACGACAGTCGACCTCGAATACCATCGTCAAGATGAAGCACGTTTCAAAAAAATGGTGTATGACTATAAAAAGCAGTTCAAAAAAGAGTTTTCAGCAGAAAAAGTCGCCATGACCGGTCACAATTGGCGTCCGCTCATGAGTTCTATAGAAAATCAGGGCTATTGTGACAATTGCTGGTGTCATGCAGTCACAGGTGTTGTTGAGGGCTTGTTGCACGATCTTTATGGATCCAATATTAACATCGATCTCGATGAATACGAAATCATGGAAGGATGTAATAAAACATGTGGCAACACTGGTACAACGACCGAAGCGTTAAAGTATGTGCTAACGAATGGTATTTCATGTGAAGATGGAATTAATTCGGCCCCGAATTTTGACGATGCCTATTATGCCATTGTAGATACTACGAGAATATACGGAATTTCTGCAATTAAAAGTGCATTGAATTCAAGTCCTGTAACCGCATCGTTCTTTTTGTATGACGATTTTGATCCATTCTTTGAAAATAATCCAACTGGAATATACAGGTGTTCATTTGGGCCAACCTGGTTGTATCCATTTCCTTATGCCCCTGGTCATTCCGTTGTCATCGTTGACTATGATGACAGCGATCCCAATCCAGATAACCATTACTGGATATGTTAAGACAGCATGGGCAGCTCTTGGGCGGACAATGGATATTTTCGAGTTTATATGGGGCAACTTCAATTGAAAATGGAAAGTTGGGATAACTTTTACGCCAGCGTCAACACAAGCTGCAAAGCCAAAATAACGCCCTATTTTTTCAGTTCTTTGTCCACGGCTCTGGGAAACAGTTTCAAGACCGGCGAAGAAGCCTATATCAACGCCAACCACACCGTGAGCAGCAACACCTCGCTTCCGTCATCGAAGACGCTGAACCTCTATGGCGATCTGACCGTATCCTTCGGCACATTCACCGTAAACAGCAATGCGACCGTCAAGGCTAATGCCGGTAAAGAGATAAACGTCAGCGGCACGGGAACGCTCAATGCGAAAAGCGGCGCGACATTCACAAAGCTGGGCGGCTCATACTGGAGCGGGATCGATATTCTGTCGTCGGGCGTGTTGGATGTCGACGGGGCCATTACAATTGAGAATGCCGTATGCGGACTTGACATAGGAAATGCCGGTGGCTTGGTGAACGGCTCGAATGTGATTACAATCAACAACTGTTCTTCCGAAGCTGTTTATGTCAACAGCTGCGGGCCAGTCGTGGATTACATTATATGCAATAACAACTCGGCGTCATTCAATCCGAACGGCATTACAATCAACGGCAGCAGCGCGAATCCCAATGTCCAGTTTGTCACAGTCAGAAACAGCGATTATGGGATCGAAGTCTCGTCATCGAGCACGAGCGCCACGGTCGATTATTGCGATATTCAGTCGAATAATCTCAATCACAGCATTAAAGTCAATTCATATTGCAGAATCTGCCTTGAGGGGCCCGGTTTGAACGGCAACAATAATATCGATCCTGGCGGGAGTTTCAAGGCTGTTCATAATCCGTCAACCGGCTCGATTTATGCGCAAAACAACTGGTGGGGCGTCAATCCGCCATCAGACACGCTATTTGAATATGCGGCAAATGTCGATTATGACAATCATAAAACCGGACCGGTAGGCGCAGCCGGGGCTGAAAAAGCGGCCCGTACTTTTCGAGAGATCGCTCTGTTTGAAAAAGCGCAGATATACGAAGCTGATGGCGACCATATGTTGGCGCTTGACACATATTACCAGGCGCTTGCAATCGAAACAGACCACTATATCAGAAAATTTATTCTGACTGCAATCCTGAGAATCCAGGACAAATTCGACCGCGATTATGGAAAATTGAAAACTCTGATCGAAAACGAAATGAGTGTTTCCAAAGGATGGTACCATGCGTCGCTCGATTTTGTCCTCAGCGACATTTTGCTTCGAGAAGGTAAATATGAGCAGGCAGCCCGTGACTTCGAAGTTAAGAGCGCATAATATAAAGGCACATCGATGGAAGTGGAAATGCTTGCCAGGGCTGCCGAGATATTTGGCGATTATCTGGATGACACAGCGAAAAGCCTGGAGCTTGCCAACAAGGCGTCAATGATAAATCCCGGGCAGAAAAGTTTGCGAACGGCATATGAGGCGGCGGGTATAGAATATATACCGTCACGCTATCGGGACAAATATTACGGTGTAAACGAATCTTTTGAAGAAGATGAGGCGTTTGGAAGCGTTGAGTCTTCCTCACTCTCTGTCACCATCAGCCCCAACCCGGCCAACCCGGCAACGACACTGCATTATACGCTTGCCAAACCCGGCAACGTGAAACTTGCGGTCTTCAACTCGAACGGCCAGAAAGTCGCCACACTGGTCGATAACTACATGAGCGCCGGGAAACACAGCGCTGTTTTCGACGGCAGTGACCTTGCCAGCGGCGTGTATTTCTACCGTCTGGAAAGCAAGGATTTCGCGAAAAGCGGCAAGATGTTGCTGATCAAGTAGACTACCAATTATATCTCGATTATGGAGGCGTCGGCAACGGCGCCTTTTTTTGCCATTTCGGGAGCTTGAAATGATCGGTGAAAGTTCCGGTGAACTGTTCCTCGACTATCCTCCCACCTCAGTGCGACCATTATTTAGATTCACGATACTGTTGATTCTATGCGTATGAACGCGTCCGATGTCCCTGGAAAACGGTCAATGTTCCGGGGCTGATTTGCATTATCCGGTAATTATTGTTATAGTGTAAAAAGGATTCAAAGAGAAAAGAGTTGTGTAATGAGTAAACTTCTGATTGTTTCAAACCGTCTTCCGGTAAGTGCTTCGAAACGCGGATCAAATGTATCGTTCAAGCCGAGTGCCGGCGGCCTTGCAACCGGATTGGGATCGCTTTTCCAGGGGTCTTTCGAAGGGAAATGGATCGGCTGGCCGGGTATTGCCGCGAACAAGCTCACCAGCGAGCAAAAAAAGAACATTACAGAAAAACTGGATCGTGACAATTTCATCCCCGTTTTTCTCAGCCAGAAAGATATCGACAGCTACTATTCGGGCTTTTCCAACAGGACCATCTGGCCGCTTTTCCATTATTTCACCCAGTACACGGTGTTCAATGAGCAGCTGTGGGACGCCTATTACAAGGTGAACCGTATATTCTGCGAGGCGGTCATCAGGGAAGCGAATCCCGGCGATATTGTCTGGGTGCACGATTACCAGCTTCTGCTTCTGCCTCAGATGCTGCGGGAGAAGATGCCTGATCTCACCATCGGATTTTTCCTTCACATTCCGTTTCCGTCGTTCGAGGTTTTCCGGATTCTTCCCTGGCGCAGAGAACTGCTCGAGGGCCTTTTGGGAGCCGATCTCATTGGTTTCCATATATATGATTATGTCAGGCATTTCCTGAGCAGTATGCGGAACAGGTTCGGTATCGAGCATGTGTTCGGACATATCCAGATGGGATTCCGGCTTCTCAAGGTCGATTCATTCCCCATGGGTATCGATTACAACCGTTTTGCCGAGGCAGGGAAATCCCCCGTGGTGCAGAAAAAAATGGGGAAATACCGGAAACGCCTGAAAAATCAGAAAGTCATCCTTTCTGTCGACCGTCTGGACTACACGAAAGGCATCGCGGGCCGCCTGACCGCATTCGACCGTTTCCTCGAGAAATATCCCGAGTACAAAGGGAAAGTGACCCTGATACTGGTGGCAGTCCCCTCCCGTACGAAAGTCGAGCATTACCGCATGTTGAAAAAGGATGTCGACGAGAAAGTCGGGCATATCAACGGCAAGCATGGCGATATAGACTGGACACCGGTTGTGTATATCTATAACAGTCTGGATTTCAATGATTTGAACGCACTCTACAATCTTGCCGATGTCTGCCTTGTCACGCCTGAACGCGACGGCATGAACCTTATTGCAAAGGAATATATCGCCTCGAAGTCCGATGGCAAAGGTGTCCTTGTCCTCAGTGAAATGGCCGGTGCGGCGAAAGAGCTGACCGAGGCGCTCATTGTCAATCCCAACAATACGGTCCGTGTTGTCGAGGCTATTTATAACGCGCTGACAATGCCGGAACAGGAACAGGTCGAGCGCAACCGGATCATGCAGAAACTTCTCAAGGTGTATGATGTCAACATGTGGGCTGACGATTTCATGAAACAGCTTGTGAAGATTAAGAGCCAGGAGAGTCAATTGCTATCACGGAAACTGACAGCACACCTGAAAAAGAAAATAAAAACAGATTACCGGAAGAGCGAAAAACGCTTGATACTTCTCGATTATGACGGCACGCTCAAGGATTTCGAACAGGTGCCCGAGAAGGCGATTCCGGACAAGGACATCCTCCGTCTTCTGATCAAGCTGTCCGCGGACGAAAAAAATGATATAATCATAATCAGCGGCCGCGACAAGGATACGCTCGAGGTCTGGTTCAAGCATTTCAATATCTATCTCATCGCGGAGCACGGTGTCTGGATCAAGGAGCCCGGTGAAGACTGGGATCTTTCCGAACCGCAGTCCGATCACTGGAAGGAAGAGATCAGGCCGATCCTCGAACGCTATCGTGACAGGACACCCGGTTCGCTGATCGAGGAAAAGGGCTATTCACTCGCGTGGCATTACCGGAGGGTCGAGCCGGGCCTTGGGATTCAGCGTGCGATGGAATTGAAAGAGGATGTCATTCATTTCACCTCGAATCTCGGAATCGGTGTCCTCGAGGGAAACAAGGTGCTCGAGGTCAAGAATGTGGGTGTGAACAAGGGGAACGCCGCATTGAAATGGATCGGGAACGAGCAGTACGATTTTATCCTCGCCGCCGGAGATGACCGGACCGATGAGGATCTGTTCCAGGTGCTGCCGGAACGGGCCTATTCTATCAAGGTGGGCATTCCACCGACAATGGCCAAGTTCAGTGTCAATTCAGTGAGCGAATTCAGAAATCTTTTATCGAATATCGCAGAAGAAACCAACCAGTAACGGAGGGACCAATGAGTATCGACAACTACCGGGAGGTTGTAGGTGAACGCACTATCAGTGAAATTTATAAAAAAATGCGGCACTTGTACAATAAGCATGTCCTGCATGTCAATTCGACATATATCGGCGGCGGTGTTGCCGAGATGCTGTCTTCCTATGTGCCGCTCATGAACGATATCGGGCTCGATGCCGGATGGCGTACCGTACACGGTAATGTGGATTTCTACGGTGTGACAAAGAAATTCCACAACGCGCTGCAGGGGCAGAATATCCATTTCACTGAAATGAAAAAACGTCTCTACGAGCAGGTCAATCAGCAGTTTTCGACCTATACGCACATTAACAGCCATGATTTCGTGGTTATTCATGATCCGCAGCCGCTTCCGCTGGTCCAGTATTACCGCAAACGCCAGCCGTGGATTTGGCGCTGCCATATCGACCTGTCCAATCCGAACAAGGGGCTTTGGGATTATCTCAAAAAATTCATCATCAAGTTTGATGTGGTGATTGTATCGAGCGAGAAGTACAAAAGTCCCGATCTCGAGGCCGACTACCGTCTCATTCCACCGGCGATCGATCCCTTGACACACAAGAACAAGGAAGTCAAGGACACCGAGATGGCGCGGCTTCTCAAAAAATACAATATTCCTGTCGACAAACCGTTCATCACCCAGATTTCCCGTTTCGACAAGTGGAAAGATCCCGAGGGCGTCCTGCGGATTTACGAGAAAGTCCGTGAGAAATTCGACTGCCGCCTTATTCTCTGCGGCAACATGGCCACCGATGATCCCGAGGGGCTGACTATTTTCGAGAGGATCAAGCGCCGTGGAAAGAAACTGATCGAGTCCGGCGACCTTCTTCTGATCACGGTCGAAAGCAATATCCTTGTCAATGTGCTTCAGAGGAAAGCTGCCGCGGTGATCCAGAAATCCCTTCGCGAGGGTTTCGGCCTGACTGTCACCGAGGGGCTCTGGAAATCGCGCCCGGTGCTCGGTACGAATGTCGGCGGGATTCCGCTGCAGCTCGAGGACGGCGTCAACGGCTATCTTCTGGAGCCTGACGACGAGGACGGTTTCGCGGACAGGATCGTCGAGATCCTCAAGCACCCCAAGCTTGGCGAGGAGCTTGGCCGAGCGGGGCACGAGACAGTCCGGGAGAAATTCCTCATCACGAGGATACTCATGGATTACCTCGATCTTTTCAACGATCTCGCCTGATTTTATTGGGTCATATTTGCCAGGGGGGGCCGTGCTGTCGAGTGCGGCTCCTTTCTTTTTGGCAGGCTATCGAAGATACATCATTTTGCCTGTGACGGAGCTTTTTGCGCCGCTGATCTTGTAGAGATACAAGCCGCTCGAAACGGTCTCGGCGTTCCAGTTCAGACTGTGCCTGCCCGCAGTGAATTCCCGTTCTGCCAGTGTTTCCACCAGCATACCGGCGGTATTGTATATCTTCACGCTGATTTTAAGATATATAATAGATTTTATCAAGTCAATACTATTGGTCTAACTATCCAATCCGATACACTCCTTGCAATTCAATCTCGCTGTCCATATATTAATTATCTGCGAGGTAGTATTATTTTGCAATCATATATGTTCATAACAAAAGCCTTATTACGGAGAGAAAAATGTCGTTTGTCGAGGATCTTTTCGGTCTTAAGGGCAAGGTCGCTGTCGCCATCGGTGCGGGCGGTGTGCTTGCCGGCGAGATGACACGTGGTCTGGCTAAAGCCGGGGCTAATATTGCTGTGCTCGATCTCAATCCCGAAGCCGCCGAGGCTGTCGCGAAAGGTATCCGCGACGATATCGGCGTCGAGGCAATTTCAGTCGCGGTCAACGCCACCAGCGCGGATGATCTCAACAGTGCGCTCAAGGCGGTCATGGATAAATGGGGCCGGGTGGATGTCCTCATCAACGCACCCGGAATCAACTCTGCAACCCCGTTTTTCGAGATCACCGAGGGTGAATACGACAAGATCATGGCGGTCAACCTCAAGAGCATGTTCCTCGCCTGCCAGGTATTCGGCAAGGCGATGGTCGATTCCGGCAACGGCGGCAGCATTATCAATATCTCTTCCGCTTCCTCGGGCCCGCCGCTGTCGAAAGTTTTCACCTACAGCGTTTCGAAAGCCGGTGTCAACAACCTGACCCAGTTCCTTGCCCGCGAATGGGCCGAGGACAAGGTGCGCGTGAATGCTATCGCTCCCGGTTTCCTGCCCGCTGAGCAGAACCGCAAGATCCTCACACAGGACCGTATTGACTCGATTTTCCGCCACACACCCATGAACCGTTTCGGCGACCCGTCCGAACTGGTCGGCGCTGTTGTCTGGCTGGCAAGCGAGAAGGCCTCTTCATTCGTCACCGGCGCGCTGATAAGGGTCGATGGCGGCTATACGGCCATGACGATATAGTCAAACAGGATAACGATGTAATGGAAGTTATATAATTCACACCGGTTGCCGTGTTTCAAAAGGCGGCAGCCGGTCTACAGTCACTGAAATACGAGGTATGTTATCTCTTTACAGGAAATCACCTTTCGCCACCCGGACTTCATAGATGGACTTGCCCTTCATCGCCTGATTACGCAGTGCCCGCCTCTCGATATAAATTCCGAGTACCTGTACTTCCTTATCGCAAGGGATTTCTCCCGGACATCGGTTATTGCCGAATGCCAGTCACAGTTTGCCGGCTGTATTACCGGCTACTGGCGGCCCGGCACGGATGAATGCCTCTTTATCTGGCAGGTCGCCGTCCATCCGGATTTCCGCGGCAGGGGTGTTGCCCTCTCCATGCTGAACTGGCTGAAAGAACGCTGCCCGTTCCAGACCCTCGAGACCACAATCGCACCATCCAATAGAGCTTCGCAAAGGCTTTTCGAATCTTTCGCAGAGCACAATAATCTTTCTGTAACACAAAAACTCTTTCTCGATGATTATGAAGCCGCATCAGGCCAGATCCACGAGAGAGAGAACCTCTTCTGTTTATCCCCACTCTGACCTCTAAGGGAGTACATCATGAAAATTTTCCGAGAACTCGAATCGAGTGTCCGGTCGTATATCCGTTCCTTTCCCATGGTATTTGACAAGGCTGCCAACGATGAAGTCTGGGATGACCAGGGCAACCGATACATCGATTTTTTCGCCGGAGCCGGAACCAACAATTACGGACACAATCCCGACTGTGTCTCCGAGTCGCTTATCAGTTACCTGCAAGAGCGCAGGATCATTCACAGTCTTGACAAGGCGACTGTGGCGAAACGCGAATTTCTCGAGACTTTCCGAGGGAATATCCTCGAGCCCCGTAACATGGATTACAAAATCCAGTTCACCGGGCCGACAGGGACCAATAGTGTCGAGTCGGCGCTCAAGCTTGCCCGTATGGTGAAACAGCGGTCCAATATCGTCTCGTTCACCAATGGCTATCACGGTTTGACACTCGGTGCGCTGGCTGTCACCGGCAACGATTATTACCGTGACGAGAGTTTCGGGCACCGGACGAACACTGCGCACATGCCTTACGACGGTTTCCTTGGTAAGGATGTCGATACAATCGAGGTATTCAGGAAATATCTGAACGAGTCGAGCAGCGGCGTCGACCTTCCCGCAGCGGTGATAGTCGAGACTATCCAGGGCGAGGGCGGCATTAATGTCGCACGCTACGAGTGGCTGCGGAATCTTCAGGAGCTGTGCCGGTCTCACGACATCATTCTCATTGTCGACGATATTCAGGTCGGCAACGGGCGCACAGGCACGTTTTTCAGTTTCGAGGAGGCCGGGATCGAGCCGGATATGATCTGCATGTCGAAAGCCCTCGGCGGCGGCATTCCGTTTGCTATTCTGCTCATGAAGCCGGAACTTGACCAGTGGAAACCGGGCGAGCATACCGGAACATTCCGCGGCAATAACCTGGCTTTTGTCGCGTCAGCGGAATTGATCAAGAAATACTGGAGTGATAACGAATTTACTGCCGTTGTCCGCGCAAAAGGTGAAATCCTGAAAAAGGGTATTCAGTCTATTGTTGATGATTTTTCTCCGTTTGCGAAAACATTCCGCGGCCGTGGAATGGTCTGGGGCCTGGAGTTTGAAAAAGAGAAAGATCATGCAGCCGAGGTGTCCCATACCTGTTTCGAAAACGGTCTTATCGCTGAGCTTTGCGGCAGTGAAAACCATGTACTGAAACTTCTGCCGCCCCTGACCTCGACAGAGGCACATCTCAAAGAGGGGCTCGGCATACTCAGGAATGCAGTCGAAAAAGTGAGGAACAGCGCCAAATGATAGTACGGAAACTTGACGAACTGGAAGCAAAAGGAAATGTTGTTGAACCGGAGAGCGGCAACTGGGTATCGCGCCGTTTTCTCCTGAAATCCGACGGTATGGGTTTCAGTTTTCACGATACGATCATCCGTGCCGGTACGGAGACATATATATGGTATAAAAACCATCTCGAGGCGGTGTACTGTGTCGAGGGCAGGGGCGAGATCGAGGATCTGACAAACGGTGTGACCCACCAGATTGAGGACGGTACCATGTATGCCCTGAACGGCCATGAGAAACACAATCTCAGGGCTTTCGAGGACATGCGCCTGATTTGCGCGTTCAATCCTCCGCTTACCGGTCGCGAGGTACACAACGAGGAAGGTTATTACCCGCTCATCGAGGACGAGGACGAATAATATGTATCTCGTGTTTATCGCATTTCTGCTCGCTTTTATCGCAATAGGTGCGGCATCGATTTTCCAGAGCAAGTCCTCGACCGAGGACTATCTCACTGCCAGCAAATCGATCCCGCCCTGGCTTGCCGGGCTCTCGGCCATCGCGACGAACAACAGCGGTTACATGTTCATAGGCATGATCGGGCTCACCTACACGACCGGGTTGTCTTCGATCTGGCTCATGATCGGCTGGCTGGTCGGTGATGTCTGTGTCAACCTTCTGTTCGTGCGGAAGATCCGCGAGGGCTGTGATTCCGGGGAGGTCAAATCTTTCGGCGATGTGATTTCATTCTGGAATGGGAAAAACTATCCGGTACTTCGTGTTGTTTCCGGCCTGATAACCGTGTCTTTCCTGACCGTCTATGCCGCCGCCCAGTTCAAGGCTGGCAGCAAGGCCACACAGGTGATGTTCGAATGGTCGCCCCATACCGGTGTGCTTGTCGGCGCGGGTATTGTCCTTATTTATTGTGCCGCCGGGGGAATCCGGGCCTCGATATGGACTGATGCCGCGCAGTCGATTGTCATGATCTGCGGCATGAGCATGATCATGGTGGCGGGTATCGTAAAACTGGGTGGTGTCTCTGCGGCCTATGCGCAGATGACAGCGATATCCGATACATTCATGACCTTGCCGCCGCGACCCACGATGCTTGGGTCGGTGTTGTTCACCGCTGGATGGTTTTTCGGCGGCGCCTGTGTGATCGGGCAGCCGCATATTGTCGTGCGGTTCATTACGCTCAGGGACACGAAAGATGTCAACGCGATGCGGTTCTATTATTACAGTTGGTTCACTGTTTTCTATTGTGTCACGATCGTTGTCGGGCTTTTAAGCCGGGTGCTCCTGCAGAATGCCGAGATGTTCGATGCCGAACTGGCCCTTCCGGAAATCACCATGCTGCTTCTGCCGAAACCACTGGTCGGCGCCATTCTCGCCGCCCTGTTTGCGGCAACCATGTCAACCGCCGATTCGCTCATAATTGCCTGCACCACAGCTGTCAGTTTCGACATTTTTGCCAACCGCAAGAACCTGATCATCACGAAATTCACCACGATTTTCATTGTCGCCGTGGCTATATATATCGCCGTTAACGGCAGCCAGACAGTGTTCTGGCTTGTTTTGGATGCCTGGGGAATGCTCGGCTCGGCGTTTATTCCGCTGGTTTTTCTCAGGACATTCCGGCAGCCGTGCAATGAGGCTCTGGCGGTATTTATCTCGCTTTTCGGCCTTGCAGTTTTCATCGTCTGGTCCCGGACCGGTATGAATGATACCATCTATGCCGCCGCTCCGGGTATCCTGTCGGGCCTGCTCCTGTATACCGCCATTCGATTTTTTAGTCAAATCAAAAAAAGGTTTTGATTTGACTGTTGAATTTATCCCCATTTTTCATTAAACTGTATAATCTTGAGATATGATAATCTTGCTGTGAACTGCGGGATTATCATTTCGTGCTCAGGATTATTTATATTGGGATGTGCTTCAACAGCTTGGTTCTTATGGACTTTGCTCTGTTTTTGATGTTGGGGCGCGGCTACTCCTTGCTGATGGGCATGAATGTCCTGTCAAAGAATAAGAATCACAGGATGTCTTGAGCAACGTTGCAAAAATACCGAGAAAATAATGAAAATATTATACATAGCTTCATTTTGTTGATTGTTCAACATAGCGAGAGCGCGCTGAGCCAAATTCAGACTGAAATCTTTGCCCAGTCTGAAAGGCACAACTACAATAAAGCGTCCACCGGCGCTTTCCCGAAAGGGATTTGGGCGAACCGCGAAGCTGCGGTTGTCCCCAACTATTCGTATTAGCCAATCAGGCTTACTTTCAGTGATATCACCTGTCCTTTCATAAGGAGTCATCTCATGGAAAAATGCACTATCGGTCTCATCGGTCTCGCAGTTATGGGCGAAAACCTCGTCCTCAATATGGAAAGCCGCGGCTACTCGGTCGCTGTCTATAACCGCACCGTCTCAAAGGTTGACAATTTCGTCAACGGCGGCGCAAAAGGCAAGAATATCAAGGGCTGTCATTCGATCGAGGAACTGGTCGACAGCCTCGAATCCCCCCGCAAAGTCATGCTCATGGTCAAGGCCGGCAAACCGGTCGACGATTTCATCGACATGGTCATCCCGTACCTCGACAAGGGCGATATCATCATCGACGGCGGCAACAGCCATTTCCCCGACACGATCCGCAGGACGAAATATGTCGAGGACAAGGGCCTTCTCTATATCGGCACCGGTGTCTCCGGCGGCGAGGAGGGCGCCCTCAAGGGACCGTCCATCATGCCCGGCGGCTCTCCTGACGCATGGCCCCACGTGAAACCGATTTTCCAGGCGATCTCGGCTAAAGTCGCTGACGGTTCTCCCTGCTGCGAGTGGGTTGCCGATAATGGGGGCGGCCACTACGTCAAGATGGTCCACAACGGCATCGAGTACGGCGATATGCAGATGATCTGCGAAGCCTACATGCTCATGGCGGATGTGCTCGGTATGAGCGCTCCCGAGATGCACGAGGTCTTCAAAGAGTGGAACGAAGGCGAACTGGACAGCTATCTCATCGAAATTACCCGCGACATCCTCGGCAAGACCGATCCCGAGACCGGCAAGCCCATGGTCGACATCATTCTCGACACCGCGGGCCAGAAAGGCACCGGAAAATGGACAAGCCAGTCCGCGCTCGATCTCGGCATTCCTGCCCAGACAATCGCCGAGGCTGTTTTCGCCCGCACAATGAGCGCCATCAAGGAAGAGCGTATCGCTGCCTCGAAAGAGCTCAACGGCCCGGCTCCGAAATATGATGGCGACAAGGCTGAAATGATCGAGATGATCAGGAAAGCTCTCTACGCCTCGAAAATCTGCTCCTACGCACAGGGCTACCAGCTTATGAAAGCGGCCGCAGTCGATTACGGCTGGGATCTCAAGTACGGTGAGATCGCACTTCTCTGGCGCGGCGGCTGCATCATCCGCGCACGGTTCCTCGGCAAAATCAAGGAAGCTTTCGATAACAATCCCGCGCTGCCCAACCTCCTGCTCGATCCCTACTTCAAGAAGGTCATCGACGAGAACCAGGCGGCATGGCGCAAGGTTATAGCCATGGCTGTCGAGAACGGCATACCCGTTCCCGCGTTCGCCAGCGCACTTGCCTATTACGACGGTTACCGGACTGAGCGTCTCCCGGCAAACCTTCTGCAGGCACAGCGCGATTATTTCGGCGCACATACCTATGAGCGTACCGACAAACCGCGCGGCGAGTTCTTCCACACCGAGTGGCTCAAGTAACATCAGCGGATGCTTTTCAGTCTGAAAAGCGCTTCATAATACTCCGCACAAAGATGTTTTACGACTATGTGCTGCTTCGGCGAGATCACGAGGAAAAGGTATCGCGGGCAAACCGGCATTTCCCGGTTTGCCCGGTCAGAAATATGCCGGGGAAGATAAAAATATCCCCGCACCTCTTACGGCAAAATGTCGGCGGAGGTTTTGCATATACGGTATCTGGCATTGCAGGTAAGATGGTATAATACTCTGTCGTTATGCCGAACTCATTTCGGTATCTGTTATGTTATCGATAGGTTCAGAATGAGATTTCGGCTCAGTCGTTTCTTCCTTGTCAAAGGGGTGGTCATGAAACGGCAGGGGACTCATGTCATCGCAGTAAGCGTTGGCTCAGCCGATATTTTCTCTGTGTTCTCCGTGGCAAATGGTATGAAACCTTAAATTTGTGAATATATTATGGTTATCGGAAAAGGCTATACCGACCGTTTCATGGGCGACGACGAGGTGCGGGAGCTTTGCACCGAGGCGTTTGCCAACAAGAATGTCGACGGCAAAGAAGTGCTTGTTGTCATGCCGGATTACACACGTTCCGGCCCATTCGATCTCATGTTCAGGGTGGTCTACGAGCAGCTCGCCCACAGGGTTGAGCACCTTGATATCCTCATTGCTCTCGGCACACATCCTCCCATGAGCGAGAAACAGATATACGATCTTTTCGGCATCACGAAAGAAGATCATGCGGTGAATTTCCCGAAAGTCCGTTTTTTCAACCACAGCCAGAAAGCTGACGACCTCCGGGTGGCCGGGACATTCAGCGAGGACGAGATCGAGGAGATTTCCAACGGTCTGCTCCGCAAGCGTGTCGATGTTTCGATCAACAAGATGATTTTCGAATACGACCTCATCATCCTTGTCGGACCGACATTCCCGCACGAGGCGATGGGGTTTTCCGGCGGGCACAAGTATCTCTTCCCCGGCATCTGCGGCGAGGAGATCATCGACACGTTCCACTGGATCGGCGCGCTGATCACCATTCCCTGTTTCATCGGCACCGCGGACACTCCTATGCGAAGGCTGGTGGAGCGGGCGGCGAAATTCATCCCGGTCGAACGCATGTGCCTCAATCTCGTGGTCAAGGGACGCGATCTGTTGGGTATGTTCATCGGGCCGCCGGACGAGACTTTCAAAGAGGCCTCGGCGCTATCCGACAAGCTGCACATTATTTATAAGGATCGCCCGTTCAAAAAGGTGCTGTCCTGTGCGCCGCCAATGTACGACGAGATGTGGACCGCGGGCAAGTGTATGTACAAGCTCGAATCAGTCGTTGCGGACGGCGGCGAGCTCATTATTTACGCGCCCGAGGTGGATCATCTGTCCGATGTTTACGGCGAGCAGCTCAGCCGGATCGGTTACCACTGCCGCGACTATTTTGTGAAACAGTGGGAGAGATTCAAGGATGAACAGGGCGGTGTTCTTGCTCATTCCTGTAATGTCAGGGGGATCGGCACGTTCGAGGACGGTGTCGAGCATCCCCGCATCACTGTGACATTTGCCACCGCCATGAGCGAGGAGTACTGTAAGAGCATCAATGTGGGTTACCGCGACCCGGCGTCTATCAACCATGAGGAGTTCAAGAACCGTGAGGACGAGGACATTCTCTATGTTGAGAAAGCCGGCGAGATGCTGTATCTTTTGAAAGATAATCCGTTCAGAAAATAGAATACGGAATGGATGGATCAGAAGATGATTTTTACCGCAAAGACGCAGAGAAAGATAACCGTGAAAAGGCGAGCACTTTCTTGCCTTTGCGATTTTATTCCTGTGTGGAATAAATATAATCTTGATTATTGAATCTTCAATCTTGAATTAATTTAACCGGAGGTTTTTCGCATGTCAGATGCTGCCGCACCTTTGAAGAACCTGAAAGTCGAGCATGATTTTCTCATCGCTATCGATTCCGACGGCTGTGTATTCGACTCGATGGAGATCAAGCATAAGGAATGTTTCATTCCCAACACGGTCAAATACTGGAACCTTCAGGCGGTTTCGAAATACGCCCGTGCCGCCGCGGAGTTTGTCAATCTCTACTCAAAATGGCGCGGCGCCAACCGTTTTCCCGCGCTGATCAAGGTGTTCGATCTGCTCGAGGACTGGCCCGAGGTGCAGAAACGCAATGTCGAGATCCCGAAAGCCCAGGCTCTCCGCGACTGGATCGAGAGCGAGTCAAAGCTCGGTAATCCCGCGCTGATCAAGGCTGTCGAGGAGACCGGCGATCCCGTGCTCACCCAGACTCTCGAATGGAGCAACGCTGTCAACGCATCGGTCGAGGACATCGTCTACGGTGTTCCGCCGTTCCCCCTGCTAAAGGAGAGCCTTGAGAAAATCAGCGAATGGGCCGACATCATTGTCTGTTCCGGTACGCCGGGAGAGGCTCTGACCCGCGAATGGGAAGAGAACGGCATCGTCCAGTTCCCGAAAGTCATCGCCGGTCAGGAGATGGGTAAGAAAAAAGAGCACCTCGCCATCGTCAAGGACAAGTATCCCGAGGGTCATATCATCATGCTCGGCGACGCGCCCGGTGACAAGAACGCCGCCGCTGCCAACGGCATGCCTTTCTATCCGATCAATCCCGGCCACGAGGAAATGTCTTGGGAGCGGTTTTACAAAGAGGTCGCCGATAAGTTTAAGAACGGTGAATATGTCGGCGATTATGCCGCGGGGATTGTCGCCGAGTTCGACAAACTCCTCCCCGAGACACCGTCCTGGAAGTTAGGCTGTTATTGAAGAAAATTCGGCAAATACATACCAGCAGAAAGGGCGGTCGTTAAACGACTGCCTTTTTGCTTATACATCAGGGAGCACAGGAATGAAAAACACTAATGACACGATCGAGTTCATCAGGGAACATGATACTTTCGCGAAACTTCTGAACATCGAGATCATCGAGGCAAAAGACGGTTGTTCGCATGTGGAAATGCCTATCGGCCCGAACACCTGCAATGGTATCGGGAATGTGCACGGCGGCGTGTTCTTCTCACTGGCGGACCTGGCGTTCGCGACTGCCTGTAATTCGGAGGGGATCCTCTCGGTGGCAATCGAGTGCAGCATTCAGTATATGGCGCCGGTGAGATCAGAGGGCCGTCTTATTGCGAAAGGAAAGAAGATCAGGGAAACGCGTCGCCTGGGATTCTACCGCATCGAGGTGACAACGCCGGACGGCGAGGTTGCCGCTGTCATGCAGTCGGTGGCATATAAAAAAGGGAAGCCGGATAAAAAGCAGAATTTCTGCTGAAGTAGTTGATTCGCCACAGCGTTGATGGAAAGAATGCCTCGGACTTTAGGTTCGGGGCAGTTTGTTGTGTCAGCGTGAGGACGGCGCTTGAAAAATGAATATGCCTGAAGGGATATTCCAACTGGCGGGCCGTGTCATGTGTGGTGGGAATGGCGCCGGTTGATCCATACAATCGATGGGCACGAATTGTCAATCCTGAGAAGGTGATGATTGTCCCCCGTCGATATTTTTCTGCTCCAGTATCTCGTGGACCAGTCTGCTCATTTCGGTGATGCTGTATGGTTTGCTGATGAATCCTTTGACGCCGAGGTTCAGGGCCAGATCGACTTCCTTGTTTTTGGAATAGCCGCTGACAATAATAGCCGCCTGCCCCGGATGGAGTTTGATAATTTCCTCGTAGGTTTTCCTGCCGTTTATGCCTTCACCCATTATCATGTCGAGGATAACAAGGTCGGCGGTATTCTGCTTGAGATATTCGACAGCTTCCTCGCCGGAAAGTGCGCTTGCCGTCTTGTAGCCGAGAGATGAAAGTATCCGTGATGTTATGTCAATCTGCAGCTGTTCGTCGTCGACAATCAGGATTGTTTCTCCGCGACCTTTGTGGCGTGACTGTTGCGCGTTTTGATCATGCTGTTTTGTTGTTTCCGATGTCGCGGGAAAATACAGGTCGAACGTACTTCCGTTGATGCTGCTTTCCACGGTGACCGCGCCGTCGTGATCTTTCATCGTATTCCAGGCAACGGCAAGCCCGAGGCCGGTTCCGCTTCTCCCCATGATTTTCTTGGTGTAAAACGGCTCGAAAATATGTTCCATGTCATCGTTCGATATGCCCGGACCGTTATCCTTGACTGAAACGACAATATAGTTACCGGCCTTCAGATTGTGAGACTGTGCTGACAGCTCGTCGAAAACCTTGTTATAGGTCGTTATGCTGACTGTTCCCTCGCGATCGATGGCCTCGAACGCGTTTACAACTATATTCATGAAACATTTCCGGAAATGGACGGGAGAGCATTTTATGTTCATGATTTCGCTGTCGGGTCGGCTGACATATCGGACAGTAGGATATCGCGAGGCAAGGGCCTCGAATTCGGGACTTTTCAGATAATCGTGGATAAGGCTGTTGACCGAACAGACCGATTTTTCGCTTGCAACACCGCGTGCGACAGTCAAAAGGTCTGCTACTACCGCGGCGGCCCGTTTGCCGGAATCCTTGATTATATCAAGAGACTTATGCAGATCGCTCTTTTCCCCCAGTTTTCTCTGGATCAGCTCAGGATAGCTGACAACTCCCGACAAGATGTTGTTCAGATCGTGCGCGACACCGCCAGCCATAAGGCCGATAGCCTCCATTTTCTGGGAATGTCTGAGCTTTCGCGAATACTCTTCCTTTTTTTCGATTTCTTTATGAAGCTGTTCTGTACGCTGTTCGATTACCTGTTCCTGATGGGCAATGGCATGATTGAGTTTTTCATGAGCATTTTCCCGTGATTTTTCGAACATGAAGGAAAAGAGAAATACAATGAGGAACGATGGTATGAAACGCAGTGTAAAAGCCGCAGAATAGAGTTGTATCTCAGGATTGTACAGGCCGAGTAAAAGGAAGATCGCGGATGGAATGAAAAGCAGTAATGTCGCGATTGCACCTTTCCGTGCGCCCAGCAGGAAATGTGAGCACAGCGGGAAAGAATACATCCACATATAGGAGGTTTTGTTTACCCCACCTGTAACAAAAACGTAGAGAAACAAGAGGTATATGAAAAATATACCAATATAGCTGCTTACCAGAAAATGTGATGTATAATGCATGTTAATGACCAGGACGGCCAGTAACAGCGCCATGAACAGGTCCATGATGCCGATGAACGTTTTGCCCTGAATGACAGTAATAATGCCCAGTACTACCAGGAAAAATATGCCGGTTATGGCGATACCGTAGATGAGCATCATTTTCCTGATCAACTCGGAGTCTTTGTTAGGAACTCTCTTAAGGAGAAAATCCTGCACCTTTGAAAGACATGAAGCCATATACAAACCTGCCCAATATGTTTTCGGGATACTATTGCTTAAAATTTATCAATATCGTGCCTGTTCATGGTTTCGGGCAAGCTGTTTTTAATTATAATGACATTAGAACAGGAATGCCTATTTTGCTAAGTGGAAGAATATTATATACTAACGGCAGCATATCCTCCTCGTTTCCGGGAAAGACATGCTGCCGTATTTGATATGAACTGTTGAATCAGATATTGTGTTGCCGATTAATCAGTCTATCAGCAGATCAAATGCTTCGACCTCACCGCCTGTTTCAGGGAACTGGAATTTCCAGATGGGAAGGTCGCTTTCGATACCCTTTTCGTTGATAAGTGCCTTAAAAAGGTCGTTCCAGCCTGAAGCGGCCTCAATTAGCTCGCTGTCCTGGAACGGCATGGCGCCGAAAACAATGATTTCGCCCTTGCCGATTTTACGCGAGAACGCAGCCGCCTCGCCGTCCTCGTAATTGAACAATACCTCGGCATCCTCAGGTACGGGGAACGCCCGCGCGTTGAGCTTGTTTCCAGCAAGATAGATGGGCCTCAGCGGGAGTTCTTTAACCGAACCGAAACGCGCTGATCCTTCGGCGGTGCTTTTCATGGCTTCGGCCGTTTTTTTCGGGCATTCGCCGAGACCGAGGAACGACATCCTCAGATCGGTAAGGGATCCGCTCTCGATGTCATGCTTGAAAGCGTCGGGATCGAGCAGGACCAGTGTCGCGCCTTTTTCGACATGATCGATCAGTTTTTCCGCGAATTCCCGCGAAAGATAGCCGAGATGCGGCGCGATCAGGAGTTTTTTACCTTCGAGGGAATGAATACCTTTCCGCACGTGGTTTTCACTGACAATCCTGTACCATGCACCGAGCTTTTCGCCGAGGATGACATGAAGGCTGTAATGTGCGTGAAGGGCCTCGTCACCGTCCGCAATCCTGGAATCGTCGCTGAATATGACACCGATATCGGTTTGATCGGGAATATCGAGGCGAGGAAGTTCCAGCCACAGTTTCGACAGGCGCAGCATTTCATGGTAGAGGTCAGGATGATCGAGGCGCGGAGTGCCCCACCAGTCTATCATGGAAGCTCCGGTTTTCGCCGCCTGGCTTGCCCATTCGCGGACATTGGCGGGAGTCGAATAGCGCTGGATCATGTCACAGCCCTGGATAATCATCTGTGTCGGTTTTCCGCTGGCGAGGTCGGTGACAAACTTGCTGGTGAATCCGACATGATAACGGCTTCTGTCGGCACCGTAAACATAGCTGCAGAACGAGGAGTAGGGATCGGCAGAGACATAATCCGTAATCTCGTGGATCAGCGATTGGTCAAGGAAATCCATGTCGGCGACTGCGTTCCTGTTGTAGGCCTCGTAGAGCATGTCGGGTGCATATTTCTTCGCAATAGCATGTTCTTTCTCGGCAAGTGAGGCGTAATGCCGGTTCATCCAGCGGAACATGGCGATACGTGAGAGCGCCGTATCGTGATCGGCAAGGTCGAGACTGTTCTCATGCACGGGTTGGTCCTGATAGGGTGTGTTCGGGATTCCCTGGGGGACACCGAGACCGACACCATATTCTTTTCTAAGTTCGCTGTCGATCATTTCATAGGTGCCGGGCTGAAGGATTGTGGCAATCTGGTTGAACGGTTCATCCTGTCCGCGGAAATCGAAAAGCCACGGTTTCCTCCCGTAGCGTTTCAGCCATGCGGCCATGAGATCGCGCTTTACGCTTGCATAGGCCGGATCAAAAAAGGAGACCGAGCCGCGCGGACGTTTCATTTTCGCGCCTTTTTCAATCGCTTTTTTCTCGTTGCTGTAACCGTGAAAACTGCCGCGCATGCCATACTCCGCATAGAGGCTGTCAACGCCGCTTTCTCCGACTTTGCTCATGAAACCGGGAAGGAAGGGCCCGGTAATCCCGGCACGTCCCAGCTCGGTGAGGAGATTTGTCTCCTCCTTTGTCCAGGTGGCGTCGTCATAACGGCTTCTGAGGCTGTCAGGCAGGAGGAATCCCTTAAGCCCCAAATAAAAATGTATGGCCCGGTACGGGTCTTTACGGTCTGTCAGCACCGATTCATAAACGGTCTCGTCACGTTCGACATGCCAGGGCGCCTCGGTTTCGATATAGCGCGAGAGGACTGCATGGTCATTATGAAAAGTCACCGGCGAAAATATCTGCGGATGTTCCTGTTTGAAATCAGCCGGATTGAAGCTGCTTACATAAAGATTTTCGCTCTTAACATGGCTGAATACGGCGAATTCCTGTCCCGGGACATCGCGCCGTCTTACAAAATGCAGTCTGAAATCGTGGCCCGGTTTCGGCATGCCGCCGATGGTTTCCCAGGGAATTGCGATCTCGGCGATGTAACAGCCTTTCCCGCCTTTTACCGCTGAGTCCCAGTCGCCCTCCCAGTCGTGGTCCGTTATGTAAGGTGTGTGTGCGCCGGTTTTATATACATTCGCATCGCGGACTTTTCCCGTGGCGGAAACGATAAAACTGCGCTGGGTGCGGACCGCGTTGTTGGCATTTTTGTAATCGAGGCGCTGTAAATAAGGGGAGTACCAGGGTGTTTCCGGCCGCGAGAAAGTGAGCAGTTCGCAGTAGTCGTGAATATCGCCGTTCGGTTTCATGGTCATTTCGATCAGACGTTCGTGTTCCTCGCAGACAAATGCCACAAAAAGCGCATCTTCGCCATAGGCGGCATAGGCCGCAGTGTAATACTCGGGAATCGAGTCGGGATCGGCGTTGATACGGAAACCGTCGAGGGGCACGGCGTCTTTCCAGAAACCCTCATCGAGAACACCGTCAACCTTACATGTTTCACCGGTAATGCCGATACTGAAAACATCACTGTTGCTATCTGTCAGTTTTCTTCCGCCGCATGAACATATGAAAAATACTGTCAGAACAGTTATGATTGTTAAAAACACGATGCTTCCGAAACGTTTCATTACCTTTCCTCCGGTGTAAGTTTGTTTTTTATTATTTTCATAAATATAACAGACGGAAGGTTCCAGGGAAATAATATATCGCATGAACGACGGTGCACGGGAACACCGAAATCCATGACAGTTTCTCGGTCTGCGGTACATCATATAAACCTTGTTTCAGGTGTGCAAATATCATAAGTTGTTCTCGCTGGGAGTCTTCCTGCTTTATTCGTAACTGTTAACCGGGATCAACACAAAAACGCCGTGAAGGAAAAGCCGTATGAAATACAGGAACACGCTTGTAATTACTGTCATCATTGTATGCAGTCTTCTTGCCTCTCTGACTGTTAATGCCGGCCGGGCGGCAGCGAATGAGAGTTCGCCGCGCATCGTGAACATCATCAATTTCATCCGCCTCCTGGAGCCTCGTAGTGAGAAGATTACCGAGGAGGTGCTCTATAACACGGTCGTCTCACAGATCGAAATAATGCAGGAATACGGCTTGAAAGGCACTTTCCTTCTGCAGTACGATGCGCTCATGGATGCACGTTACCAGAAATTGCTCAAGGCGCTGCCCAAAGACAGCTTCGAGATCGGTGTCTGGTGGGAAATACCGCAGCCGCTGGTTGAGGACACCGGATACACCTGGCGTGGTCGTTATCCCTGGGACTGGCACGCCAACGTGGGTTTCGCCACCGGTTACACACCTGTGGAGCGTGAGAAACTTGTCGATACCTGCATGGCGGCGTTCAAGAATATTTTCGGGTATTATCCCGTGTCTGTCGGCTCATGGTTCATCGACGCCCACACGCTGAACTACATGGCTGAGCGCTATGGTATCATCGCCTCCTGCAACTGCAAGGACCAGATCGGCACCGACGGTTACACCATGTGGGGCGGCTACTGGAACCAGGGATTCTATCCGAGCAAAAAGAACGCCTATATGCCTGCCCAGAACGCGGAAAGCCAGATCCCGGTGCCCATTTTCAGGATGCTTGGCAGCGATCCCATTCACCAGTATGACGCCGGTCTCGGTGGGAACCGTCAGCACGTGGTATCTCTCGAACCTGTCTATGAGGGCGGCGGCGGCAGCGAGAGGTGGTGCCGCTGGTATTTCGACTCTTTTATCAATGGCGCGGCCATGGCCTATGGCTATGTTCAGGCCGGGCAGGAGAACTCGTTCACGTGGGACGGCATGAAACAGGGATTCGAGATACAGGTGCCCATGATCGCCGATATGCTCAAGGACGGTAAAGTCGCTGTCCAGACCCTTGCCGAGACAGGCAAGTGGTTCGCTGACAAGTACCCGGTCACGCCGCCGACCTCGGTGACAGTTCTCAACGATCATGCATCGTCAGACCGCAAGACAGTGTGGTTTAATTCGCGATTCTATCGTGCCAACATCCTTTGGGACAAAGGGACCATGCGGTTCCGCGACATCCATCTCTTCGACGAAACCATGGCCTCGGATTACCTCACGAAGAAGGGCACCTCGACTCAGTGCCGCTATGAAACACTGCCGTTCGTGGACGGGTTCCGCTGGAGTTCGGAAAAGAATATTGCCGGGCTCAGGCTGAAAACTGCTGATGGCAACGAGGTCAAAGGCGGCACGCCTGAGGTCGATGACAGTGTTGAGGGCAAACTGACAGTCCGGTGGGCAACCGAATCACCCAAAGGTGCCGTGGTGCTGACATTCGAGGAACGCAGCCTTGACATCCGCGGCGAGGGCGGCATGAAAGACAACTGGTATTTCGAGCTGACCGGCGACCTGTCGGCAGAGCTGCCGTTCGACAGGATCGAAAGCCGGAAAGTCTCCGCCACGTTCATGAACCATCCCTATACGGTGACAGCTTCTCAGGGGACGTTTGCGAAGGAAAAGACTGCCGTGATGCGTCTCATGCCCGAGGGCGGCAGTATCAGGCTTGATTTTTCAGTGAGGTGAATTCTCCGATGCGGCGGTTAAGGAAATAAACAACGCAAAGATGTGAAGAAAACTGATGCAGCCATAGAGCTCACAGAGAGCACGGAGACAAGTTATCAAGAGAGCAAGAGGACAAGCTGTTAAGTAAAAGACAGCCACGGATATTGCTGATAGGCACAGCTGTTATTCTGAACGCGGGGCAGTGTCAGCTTTTTTGTGTATCATGGTCATCAGCGCTCCATTCAATCTTCTCTCTGTGATCTCTGTGGCTGGTGTTTTTTCTTCACGCTTTTGCGTCTTTGCGTTTGTCATTTATCTTTTAATCCCCGATAATCTGTGTCATCCGTGTTCTATTTGTTTCCCCTGACATCTGATTTCTGACTCCTGGCTCCTTTCCTTATACTAACTTTCCCCTTGCATTCCATTCCTCCTTTCCTTTCATTTAAGCCGTGTAAATGATCAACACAATCCTAACACTGGAGTTATCATGCGAACTATTTTAACACTGATTGCGGCATTGTTTTTACTGAGCATACCGGCTACATCAGATGAAATCCCGGGCCTTCTGTTCCATGTCTCGGGTGACGGCCCCGGCGACGGGTACACTGCCGATTATGCCAACGGCGATCCCGAGCCGGCATATCTCAAGCTGATGGAAATCATTCCGGACGGCGCCCACGGCAAGGGGTTCCATGCCCCCAGCGGAGTCGACAAGCTCTTTGTCTATGCCGCTCCCGGCAATATCTACACCCAGCGCGGCACCCTGTCCTTTTTCTTCAGGAACAGCTTCCCGGTTGGCAAGACCGCGTTCAAGATGTTCTATGTCTCATCGGTGCTCCAGTCGAGCCTCGACATGACCTGGCTCAGGGTGGACTACAACGGCGAGCAGGGCTACGATGCTTTTGTAACCGACCGCAACATGGCCCGTGTCCGCATAAGCTATACGCCGCCGAAATTCCCGGAGCCCGACGAGTGGTCGCATTTCGCCCTTTCATGGGATGAGGCCGAGGGCATCCGTTTCTATTTCAACGGTGAGATGGTTGCGCAGAAAGACAGCGTTGTGGCGCTCGATTCCGGCCTCGCGTTCCTCAAGCCCTACGGCCGTTTTGCCACACCCGGCACGGCGACAGACAGCTGCGGCCATATTCGCGGCGGCGATGTCGACGAGATCGTCGTGTATGACAGTATGCTCTCGCCCGAGCAGGTCAAACAGCTCGCACAGGGCCGTCTGCCGCAGAATGCTCCCGCACCTCGGCGCAGCATGAGCGACAGCCGCTACAGTGAAGAATGGCTGTTCCGCAACGGCTGGGACAGCGAAGGCAGTATGCCGAAAATACTCGACGGTTCCTCCTCGTGGACTGTACGGAAAGTCGGGATCATGGATATCCGCGACCAGAAAAAATGGAACTGGCGGGCGCAGGACGGTATGCGTGAAAGTGTCTGGCCCAATGTTTACAACCGTTCCAGCCTGCCAGGCCGCACGGATTATTTCCTCGAGCCCGACTGGTACTGCTATTCGACCTCGGGCAAGAAACTGAGTTTGAACCTTCCTGACGAGCCGGTGAACTATATCGAAATGAGCGGCGCAGCCTATGGCAAGACATATTACGACAATCTCAACAGGGAAACCCGTGAGCATGAGACGGTCGAGTTGTTTAAACGTCCAGCCGGCCGCGAGAGGACATTCCATGTTCTCGACGAGGCTGTCACAGGCGGTACGATCCATTATGTGAACGATGTCCGCGAAACGCCGCTGGGCGAGTTCAATGCCATGTATGTCAGTCCTGAGCGTGAGCCGGGCGGCATCTGGACACTTTCCTACGCGCTTACCGATTTCGACCAGCCGAAAAACAATTCGCTTACCGAGCTCAGGGAGTATATCGACAACCGTTATCCTGCCGACGAGCGCTCGATGATGATCGCACTGCCCGGCGGTGCGCCGAGAAGTGAGAAACTGGCACAGCCATCCTCACCCATGCCGGTTGTCAACGCCATCATACCATTCCAGTTTGCCGATGAGGGCCCACGAACGATCGAGACAGGCTACGGTGGATTCCGCTACACCTGGAAAGGAATGTATGCGGGCCTTGACGGTATCGCTATCGACCTTCCCGCGCTCGATATCGAGGCGACTCACGACGGTTACTGCCCGATGAATATCACGATCAAGGATCCGCTCTGGCCCAACCGCGCCATGATGGATTTCAGTTTCGCTGTCAAGCCCGGCGAGGCGAAAACGATATTTTTCGACATGCGCGACCGTGTGCTGCCCGACGGTTACAGCCTTTATATTGTCTTCTCGTCGGCCGCGGCTGATTTCGGTCCCGATGATCTCGAGGGCGCCGGAATCCGTCTCGTTTTCAAGGATTACAACGAGTCGAAACCCGAACACACCATCGATCGTATCACCCAGGTTCGTGATCTTTTCGCAGGTGACCTATCAGAGACATTCCCGAAACGCATGAAACAGGATCACCTGAAACGTTTCACCCGCGACATGCTTGACCTCTTCAAGGTTGAGCCCGACCACGATCCCGGCCGTTACTACTGGAAACGTATGCACGATTACCAGTACGCCCTTCCGTTCCAGCAGCCGGAAGCTCCCGCGGGCACACCTCTCTGGGCATTCCGTCAGCTCGAGATCGTCAAACAGTGGCACCGCTATCTTGACTGGTGGTTCGATAACCGCCAGATCGAGAACGGCGAGTTCGGCGGCGGCCTCTCTGACGACGGCGATTTTGCCAACTGTATTCCCTCGCTGGCGCTCATGGGTGTAATGCCTGAAAGGATCACCGAATCCATGCGCCGTTTCATCGATTCCTACTATGAGAACGGCATGTTTACCAACGGCCTCAATACGATTGTCACCGATGCCCTCCATGTGTCCGAGGAAGGTACCAATGTCCAGTCAGAACTCATGACCCTCGTCTACGGCGATCCCGAGACAGTCGAGCGCATGATGGAAACCTCTGCCCGTTATCCCGATTTCTTCAAGATCAACAAGGCCGGGCACCGTCATATCATCAGCAGTTTCTACAGCTCGACCTATTTTGCCACCGAGGAGCCCTGGTGCTGGTCTTCGCGTCACACCTCGACTGTGCTCTATCCGGGCCTGAATTTTGTGGATTTTAACGGCAATCCCCAGGTGATGCAGATTATGAGGGAATATGCCGAGGGCCTGATGGCTCACGGGCAGAAAGACGATAGAGGCAGGCTGCTTCTCCCGAACGAGATCAATTTCCTGACCGATGAAGCCCGTACTTTCGGGACAGGCCGTTCCCGCCAGGTGTTCAAGGCGCTTTATAACTGGACCGGCGAGGAACAGTTCAAGTCGCTGGGCGGCGTTTCCGACACTGTGAACCATCCTTATGTTGACAAGGACAGGCTCGCGGCATCCTACGCAAGGACTATCCAGTTCAATAACGAGCGCTGGTATATTGCCACCGACGGTTTCCCCTGGGATGACGGTCCCTATCTCGATTACGGCAGCATAGAGGCTGACCGTCTGGGCGGACGTCCTGTCAGGCGCAGCAGCCAGTATCCGGAGAATGCTGTCAGCTGGAAATTCGACGCGCCGTTCGATGGCGAAAGCGTTGCATTGCTCGTTCCCAACTCGACACGCAAATCGGTCAAGATCGTGGCTTTCAATGTGGAAAATGATACTGTCGGCGCGGCAATTGTCGGCCGTCAGCTCGATCCCGGCATCTGGGAGATCAAGCAGGGCGTCGATACCAATGGCGATGACATTCCCGATACCGATATCACGGTTAGGACACAGGAATACGGCCGTACCGACGAGATCGAGGTCGATTTCCCGGCACGTAAAACCACGGTTATCCAGCTGACCCTGAAAACACCGGGCAAACCCTACTGGGAGCGTCAGGAACTGGGTATAGGCCCCGAGGATATCGCGGTCAAGGGACGCAGCGTATCGGTGACCGTGCATAATCTCGGTATACTGACAAGCGTGAAAACACCGGTCTGCCTGGTTGCTGATGACGGCGCGGTACTGGCCTCCACCACTGTGGCTCCGCTGGAAGCACCGCTCGATCTCAAACCGAAAACGAAGAAGATCAGCCTGAAAGTTCCGCGCGGTGTCGATCCCGCGACCGTATCGGTGGTCATCGATCCCGAAAAGACCATTGATGAAAATACGCGAGCAAACAACAGTGTGAAACTGTCGGCGGCTGAAAAATAAAATTCAGTATTTATGCGAATAAAAAAGCAGGCTGTATCCGGTATGGATGCGGC
Source organism: Candidatus Latescibacterota bacterium (assembly GCA_963668435.2). Taxonomy (GTDB): domain Bacteria; phylum Latescibacterota; class Latescibacteria; order Latescibacterales; family Latescibacteraceae. The sequence continues at coordinate 225,717 of CAXXSC010000005.1, read as the reverse complement.
CTGCTTTTTATTAACCGGTTGAGCCCATGATTCTGGAGCCGCCTATACCGGTCTATCATATCGAGATGTTTGCCCCTGCCTGACCCCTGATCCCTTCACTTTATATACGTCCCTTCGTCCAACACTGTCACGCTGTCACACATGATAGCGGGATAGTTACGCACCGTGATTGAATTGCGGGTGCTTGACATGACAGCATAACCGGTCTCGCCAGCGATAACCGTTTTGCCCCGGATATCGAGTCCGGCGGGAATGGGATCGGAGAGCGTGAATGTCCTGCCCTCTACAGATGATACCTTGAAAGAATAGTTCGCCTGATCGAGTGTGATGCCTTCGCCGCCGGCTGTCAGTTCGGTGCCTTCAAGAAGGTATGCGCCGGTCAGCTTGCCCGACGTGTCGAACATGGCGTATCCGAACCGTCCCGCGGCAGTGAGCGGCCCGAAACTGCGCTCTTTACTGTCCTCGAACGAGAACACATAGTTCCTGCCTTCATTGTGAACGATCTCTAGCGCGATATTTCCCGGCCCTTTCTCATACAGAAGCGTGTTGATTTCAGTGACCGGCGTTGTGCCGCGTTTTTTTTTATATGGTACGAGCAGGGTGACGAAATCGCTGTAGCCCTCCGGGTCGCTGCGCTCGGCAAGTACCTGCTGGATCGGTGGAGCGTTCAGGGCCTCGCCGCGGTTGTTGCGCCAGCCGGGAGCATCGGCAATCATGAGCGTATCGACCGGATTCACCATGATCATCTGGAAATACATGCCGCCATGTTCCCAGGTGGTCGAGAATGTGCCTTCCGGTGTCGCCGCCTGAATGTTTTCGAGCCACTTGATCGAGCGGCCGGAATGATGCAGTTCCAGACCGGATGTCCCGCTGAGATTGCCGTTGCAGTTGAGAGAGTAGATGTGGTTTTTGCCGCCCCGGACACGGAAAATATCGAGTGCGCATGACGTGCTGTGAACCATGCTCAGGAGCGCCGTAGTCCGCTTGTAGAGACTGCATTGTTCGTAGGCGTTGGCGCTGGCCTCGGTGACCTCGGCGATAAGCGAAGAGCCGAAAAGTCCGAGTTTCGAATGGCAGTTCTCAGCGTTCTGGTTGCCGCCGTCCACAGTAACGATGTTATGTGCCAGTGTGCTTTTTGTCCAGGCGTTTCGGGGATCGTCCCAGATATAGCCGCGGTCGGAGGCCAGTTCATGCCCCAGCGCCGAGTAGCTGATCCCGAGCGTGTCGTAATGACGGTGCCCGCCGTGGGTATAACCGTTGAAATAGAGCGAGGTCATGCCGGTGAACCCTTCGCCGCGCATGACACTCACATGCCAGCCGGGAAACCACTCTGACTCGAATTTCTTACCGTATTCATCGGCGTTGGCCTCGATTCGCGGTCTGTGCCAGAGCGCGTACTCACTGCCTTTTTCTGAGCTGCTTGCGCCCAGCGCATAATTCAACATGGCCGCGGTGCCGTAACTGTGATCATAATGGGCCACCAGCACTTCCGCGTAGATCGGATCGATACCTGAGCCGAAATGAGTGTCGCCGATGACAGGGAAACGATCGTTGAAGTCGAGCATCCTCACCATACTTTCATAGGCAAGACGGTAGCGGTCTTTTTCGACAAAGGGATTGAAACTGTCGATACGGGAGCCGTCCGGTTCTGTGTATCCGGCAGGATCGGAATAGCCGAGCAGGATTTCCGGGATGTTGCGCATGAGATTGAGATGCATGGCAGAATAAGAGGGGGATTCCCGGCAGAAACCGTCGAAATGGAAACTCCTCTCCATGAGCGCGTCAAAACCCTCGATTGCCCGCCTGACACTTGCCGGCCTGTCGAAAAGGATGCCGATCGCGGCGCTCATGGCCCGCCCCGGACCGCACTTGTTGTTGATTTCCGCCCAGTTCTCGCTGTCATCCGCGCCTGCGATGAGGAGGTCGTTGACGATGCGTGTTTTCATGTCGCCGCTTATCACCGGGCTGCCGTCGGAGCGCCGTGCCTCGTGAATGAGGTCCCACGCCACCGCCATGTTGAGGATCATGCCGCCGTCCGAACCGGAGCAACCGAACCTTCCCGCACCCCAGAAGCCGTTGTTGAGTGTCGCGTAGCCGTCACGTGTATGAAGGCCTGGGAATGCGGTCACGATTGTCTCGATGGGGAATTTCCCTGCGCGGGGATTTCTGCCTATTTCAGCGGCGGCCTCTCCCGGCGGGCAGTCGGCGAATGTGCCGTTGTAGGAGTGGTAGAGCCAGTTCGGGTAGCGGTCGGCGACAATATCCATGATCATTGCGGCTTGCTCGGCGTAGTGGATGTCGCCTGTGAGTGCGTAGAGCTTGGCAAGCGGGAGAATCTGTGCGACACACCATCCGGCCTTTTTAGCGCGGATTACGCCACTGAAACTGGTATGCACCGGCCATGAGGCCCAGCGGAAAGCGTATTTACCGGAGAGATCATCCGGGTGCACCCGTTCCTCCTCCGTGCGGTAATAGCTGAATACCTGTCCCATTTCAGGGCAGGTGAGAGTGCCGGTTTCAGGATAGTCGGCGTTGGGATAGACTGTCCCGCAGTATTTGCAGACAATCTTGTCCGGCTCGTGCACATCCCAGTTGTAGAGCGAGGTTTCGCCCATGCTCGACTGTTTACCCACGCAGGCGGGGCAGCTCTGGCCGTAAAACGGCCACGGTGTCAGCGGCTCCAGCATCATCTCGAAAAAAGCGCGGTCTTTCGACATGGCGTATTCGGCGTTCTTTTTCCAGTTGTCGAGTATATCGCGTGCCCATGTATAAAGTTCGATGTTTTCTTTCGCGGTTGCGATATTGGCAGGTTTGTAGAGCGTGCGGGGCTCGGCTGAAAGGAACGCACCCTTTAGAGAAAGCGTGCCGAACAGGGAAAGGCATAACAGAAAACGCAACAGGTTTCGCATGAGTGTCTCCGGGATAGTGGTTCGGATGTTGTATATCGTATTATGTGTTTGATTTTCGGCGTTGTCAATTATATTGCTTGAAACACTCGATTGCCAATCCCGCGATAAGGAGAAGAGGAAATGCCTATTTCACGCCGTTCAATGCTTGCCGCCTCCGGTGCCGCATTCGCTGCGGTCAACAGCGGAGGTATCGCTAAGGCCCAGAAAAAGAACCTTCGAGACAAAGAGCTCCTCAAGGTCGGAATTGTTGGCTGCGGTCCCTATTCACACTGCGTCAGCTACGGCAAGGTCATGCTCGGTATGGACGGCAAGCGGAAATTCCAGACCACCATGCAGGCGACCCATGTATGGGGTGATGATTACTCGAAAAATTATGCGGGCAAACTCTGGGAAAGTGGCGCCGCGCAGAAATCGCTGGCCGCACGTTCGGCGGAGTATATCGCGAAAGGGTCGGATGCTGTGCAGGTCGCCGACTACCGCGAGATGATCGGCAAGATCGACGCTGCCATGATCATGGATTTCGATCGCGCGGCGGAGCTTGCCGAGCCGTTCCTTGCCGAGGGGATGCCGGTGTTCGTGAACAGGCCCTATGCGCCGACTATGAATGACGGGCGTAAAATTCTCGCTGATGCCGCAAAAACGGGCGCGGCTGTATTCACCGGCTCGCTGACACCGTGGGTGTTCGAGGCACGTAAGACGGCGGCGGCGGTCGACCGTGACAAGCTTTTCGCTTTCCATGCCGACGGGCTCACGGCCAGTTTCAGCCGCTATGTGCCCCATGCGCTCGAGTATATCTATTACATTGTCGGGCCGGGAGTCAGGCGTGTCAGGCTGTCAGGCTGGGATGGTTCCGCGGGGCTCGATCCCTCGCATTTGCCGCCGATCCTGATCGAGCTCGAGTACGGGCCGCGCGGCGGTGCGGACTATCCCCTTCGCGGCACGCTGCTCATGCGCGAGCATTGTGAGAACGACTGGTGGTTCCGCGGTTATCACATGGGCGGCGATGTAGTCGAGGGTGTCGTTCCGGCGCACAATGACATTCCCGCGCATGTTGGCGATGATCACTGGCGGATACCGTTCCTTTTGAAGATGGCGGATATTTTCAGGGCAAACGAATCGCCCGAAACGCCGGATGACATTCTCCACAAACTGGCGACACTGCTTGCCGCGCACAAGTCGGCGATGAACGGTGGTGAGTGGGTCGATATCGACGATGTCGAGAACCACTCCCTGCCCACCGTAATCACCGGTCACTGGACCGAGCGGGTCTGAAAAGGGCAGGAGACAGGATTCACGGATCAGAGAAAAAGATAAAAGACAGAAGAATACCGCAGAGGCGCAAAGACGCGGAGAAAAGAACGAAAAAAGGGAAAGAATTAGACGGAATAACAGGATTTTCTGGATAAAAAACTGGCCATGAGTATGAATAACCATGGCCAGTCTTCAATCTGTCCAATCCGTGTGATCTGTGTTCTATTTTTCCTAAATATTCTTCAATTCCGGCACATAATCCGCAGCGATCGGGAAGTCGACAGCGCCGCCGTCCTCCTGCGCCTTGTAGATGCCGAGGATGATCTCGGACGCGACTCTTCCTTCAGCCCCGGGAATGGGTATGTCGCTTTCCGACTGGATCGCCTCGTAGAACTCCCGGAAATAACGTATGTGGTTTTCGAGGCCCATGATCGGTGAACCGCCCTGGAAATCCACCTTCTCGACCCGTCCGAAATAATCCATCTGGTCTTTGCAGTCCCAGTACGCCTGTGTCACGATACCATCCACCACAGTGGCAAAACCCGCAGTTCCGCGGATGTCAAAACGCTGATCGATTCCCGGCCGGAAACAGGTGCCGCAGAGTATTTCCAGATGGGCGCCGTCGGACATGGTCAGTTCGCCGTAGGCGAAATCCTCGGCCTCGATATAGGTGTGTACGAGGCGCTGGGCAACACCCTTGTCGACTGTTTTCGGTGTGCTGCCCATGAGCCACTGGATGAGGTCGATGTAATGAATGCCCTGGTTCATTGTCGCCGCGCCACCGTCGAGCGCGATCTTGCCATGCCAGGAGGACTCGGTGTAGTATTCGGGCACACGGTAGAGCTTGGCCTCCATGATACCGGTAACAATGTCGCCGAGCTTGCCCTCCTCGATGGCGGTTTTCAGTTTCTGTACGTGCGGGTTGAAGCGCTGCTGGAAATTGACTGAAAGTGCCACGCCTTTTTTCCTGCATGCCTCGATGGACTCGTCCATTTTTGCCACGGTGACTTCCAGCGGCTTATCGCAGATGACATGGATGCCCGCTTCTGCCGCCGCGACGATGAAATCCTTGTGCAGGCCGCTCGGCGTGGTGACATGCACTGCCTGAAGTCCCGGATGCGCGAGGAACTCGTCGAGGTCGTTGTAAAGCGCCACCGAATCCGCAACCGGGAAATCTCCCTCGCCGCCCTCGCGTTCGATTGGACGTCGTGTCCAGATTGCCGCGACCTCGACCAGATCCGAAAGCCCCTCGACCAGCGCTTTGTAATGCATATTCCTTCCCGCGAGCCCGAAACCGATAATACCGACCTTTATTTTGTCCGCCATGATGAATTCTCCCCGTGTGTGATTCGACAAGTTGTGCTGTGTTAAAGAATAGAAGCACATAGGGGGCTCTGTCAAGATGTAATAGCTGATTCGTTTTATCGAATATGGTAAATAAGTTTCTGTCGGTCTCGGAAAACTATTGACTCGGGCAACCCACAGTCATACAATATTGAAATACATGTGAAACCGACAGGAAATGAAAATACAACCGTTTCAGCTATTCTGAAAGGATGACCATGGCCGGCATTCCCTTACTTGATGTAATCGTACTTGTGGGCTATCTCGTGCTCATGGTGCTGATTGGTCTCTGGAGTTCCCGTACCGTGAAAAACACGGGCGATTATTTTATCGGCGGGCGTCGTTTCGGCAAGTTCATGACCATGATGTTCAATTTCGGCACCGGCACTCACTCGGATCAGGCAGTGGGTGTGATCTCTAAATGCTATTCGGTGGGTCTCGCCGGTATCTGGTACCAGTGGCTCTGGCTCATGGTGACACCGTTCTACTGGATAATCGGCCCGATCCTGAGGCGTCTCAGGATCGTTACAATGGCGGACTATTTCAAGATCCGCTACAACCAGAGTGTCGCGACACTGTATTCCATCCTCGCCATTTTTATACTTATGGTCAACATGGGAACCATGCTGCTCGGAAGCGGCCGTATTGTTGAAGCTGTCAGCGGCGGTGCAATATCATTCTCCGTTGCGGTTTTCGGCATGACCGCACTGTTCCTCGTCTACGGTATCGCGGGCGGCCTTGTCGCGGCGATCTACACTGATTTCATCCAGGGTATCCTGACCATTATCCTTTCCTTTATCATACTGCCGTTCGCCCTTTTCCGTGTGGGCGGATTTACGGGCCTTCACAGCCAACTCGCAGACAACCTGTTCAGTCTGACCACTCCCGGCGAGATCACCATGTTCTTTATTTTCGTGACCATGGTCAATGCCGGTATCGGCTGGGCGCTTCAGCCGCAGGCAATTCTCATGGCCGCTGCTTGTAAAACCGACATGGAGAGCCGTGTCGGTGTCACCTATGGTAATTTCATCAAGCGTATCTGCACCGTGGCGTGGGCGTTTGTCGCGCTGTGCTGTATCGCGCTGTTTCCAGCCCTTGACAATCCCGATCACGCGTTCGGCATGGCCGCAAAAGAACTGCTGCCGCCGGGACTGGTTGGGCTTCTTCTTGCCAGCGTACTTGCGGCGGTGCAGTCTTCGTGCGACGCATTCATGGTTGCCGCCTCGGGCATTTTCACCCGTAATGTCTACAAGGTGCATTTCGCGAAAAACAAACCGGATAAACACTACCTGTTTGTCGGACGTATCGCCTCGCTTATCGTTGTCGCGGGCGGCCTCACATTCGCCTTTTATCTCCCCGGTGTGGTTGCCGCGCTCGAACTGTTCTGGAAACTCCCGGCGCTTCTCGGTGTCCCGTTCTGGCTGGGGATTTTCTGGCGAAGGGCCAATCCGGCGATGGTCTGGACAAGCTTCATCTGCGCATTCGTGGTCTTTTTCGTGATCGAGCATGATCTGTTCGCGGGTATCGAAATATCCCTGCCCTGGCAGATGGTGTCCTATCTTGCCGCCGGGCTGGTCGGTGCTCTGGTTGCCGTGATGGTGACGAAACCCCAGCCCCAGGCCCAGCTCGACGCGTTCTATAAACGTGTTACGACACCGGTCGACTCTGTGGAAGACTCTGCTGCGGACAACATGGAAGACCTGAACTGAAATAACCGGTAACAATGCGGTTTTCGATCTGACATCCGGTCAGAGAGCCGCGGAACAGAGAGATGTGTATGGATCTGTCGAAAGTTACGATTAAAGATATCGAGGTCAGCCGTCTCATCCTCGGCGGCAACCCGTTCAGCGGATTTTCACACCAGGGCGTTGACAAAGACAAAGAGATGATGGACTTCTACACTGTCGATGCCATCAAGAATGAGCTCAGAAACGCAGAATCACTGGGGGTGAATACGTTCCTCGGGCGTGCTGACAGGCATATCACCCGTATGCTGGCGGAATACCGTAACGAGGGTGGCGCAATTCAGTGGTTCGCGCAGACCTGTCCCGAGATGCAGAGCACCGAGCGGAGTATCGAGGAAGCTATCGAAAGCGGCGCGAACGCGGCTTATGTCCACGGCGGTGTGATGGATTTCCTGCTCGCGCAGGGCCGTCTGGACGAGGTGCCGAAAGCGATCGAGAAGATCAAGCAGGCCAGACTTCCCGCTGGTGTCGCCGGGCATGATCCGCGTGTGTTCGAGTGGGCCGAGCAGAATCTCGATACCGACTTCTACATGTGCTCCTACTACAACGCCTCTCATCGCGACGAGAACGCTGAACATGTTCACGGGTGCCCGGAATGGTTCAACGCCGAGGACCGTGATATCATGGTCAAGCTCATTCAGGGATTGAAGCGACCGGTGATCCATTACAAGGTGTTCGCGGCGGGAAGGAATGAGCCTAAGGAGGCTCTCGATTTCGTTTCGAAATGGATCAGGCCCCAGGATGTTGTCTGCGTGGGCATTTTTTCGAAAGACAAGCCGGACATGCTAAAGAATAATATCGGGATGTTCCTGGAAAGCTTGGGGAAATAGGATTCAAGGTTTAAGGATCAATGATTAAGGGAAAATTCAGAATATTTCTTGTGGAGGCACAGAGAAAAGATTTAACAGGAACGCAGGATTGATTTTCCGGTGATTTCAATGTCGTGAAATGATAGTTTCTTCCGATGAGGGAGCACGGTCCGATCTGAACGGGCGCGCATACTTCAGTTTCTTTTTCTAACAGTGGAGCGTTTATGAATCCGGTTGCGGGTATTATTCTTCATGCGATAGGCGGTTTCGCCTCGGGCAGTTTCTACATCCCTTTCAAGAAGGTGAAAAAATGGGCTTGGGAAAGCTACTGGCTTGTCAATGGTGTCGCCGCATGGATCATCGTACCCTGGATAGTCGGTTTCCTGACAGTTCCGAACCTTCTCGACGTGCTCGCGTCCGCACCGAAAGGCAGTGCGGCCATGAGTTTCGTTTTTGGACTTCTCTGGGGTGTCGGCGGCCTTACGTTCGGGCTCTCGATGCGCTATCTCGGCATGTCGCTGGGCTATGCGATGGCGCTGGGATATTGCGCGGCGTTCGGAACCATCGTGCCGCCAATATATTTCGGGACATTCGGCACGCTTGTCTCGACCGCATCGGGGGTGGTGACCCTTGGCGGAGTCGGTGTCTGTCTCGCGGGCATAGCTGTCTGCGGCTGGGCGGGTATCTCGAAAGAGCGCGAGATGAGCGACGAGGCGAAAAAGGAAATTATCAGCGAGTTCAATTTCAAGAAAGGCCTCTGGGTCGCCTTTGTCTGCGGCATCATGAGCGCCTGTTTCGCGTTCGGGCTCGCGGCAGGAAAGCCAATCGCGGAAAAGGCGGCATCGATGGGCGCACCGGCCTTGTTTGTCAACAGCCCGGTATTCATTTTCATCATGGCCGGCGGTTTTTTTACCAACGCTGTCTGGTGCCTGTTCCTGAACAGGAAAAACGGCAGTACGGGCGATTATGTCAAGAATGACGCGCCGCTTCTCTCCAACTATTTCTTCTGCGCTCTCGCCGGGAGCATCTGGTACATGCAGTTCATGTTCTACGGCATGGGGACGACCAAGATGGGCGCATACGATTTCTCCAGCTGGAGCATCCACATGGCGTTCATTATCGTTTTCAGTAATATCTGGGCGCTCCTGTTCAAGGAATGGCGGGGATCGAGCAGGTCGACCATCAGCAAGATAATCGGGGGTATCGCTGTCCTCATTGTATCGACCTGGGTGATCGGACTCGGCAACTATCTTGCCTCGCTGGGGATGTGAAAAAAAGAGTCAGGGATCAGGAGTCAAGGCGTCAGGCATCAGAAAGCAAACATCTGAAACGTGCCAAATAATAAAGCCGCGGAAACGTTCACTGCGCTGTGTGTCGCAGTGACATATGCTCCGCGGCTTTTTGTACGATTTCGCCAAGGGGGAACTATCAGGCGTTTTCAGCCTTCTTCAACAGTTCGTCTGCGGAATCGTTGTCAATATCCATGAGATGCCGATATGTGCGAACCTGCTGCATCCGGCGCTTCGACTTTGAGAGCTCGATATCGATTCGCTGGAGCGGGGATATTGATGCAGGCCGGCAGGGTGTTCTCTGGCCGGGCCCGCAACGATTTCGCCGAAAGGCCGCTGACAGACAGCGCCCGAACCGTTGATACCCGGTCTGGCGAAAATTACGGTGCCGGTACAGCTTTCAGGGCAGATGCCGTGGAAAATGAGATAAGTTCCTGCACCTGATTTCCGCGTCAACAGACGGAGAGCCCCGATTCTGCTGTACATGCTTTCCCCTTTCCCAAAAGATAGCGCGCGCAGAATGGTCTGATAATGCAAAAGTATGGAGAATCTACCTGTACAAAATATGATAAAGAGAATATAAAGTAAAATTAACAGATAGCAAGAAGTAAATGAAGTGATTTTCTAAGATAGCTTGTTTTTATTGCTTGAGGTTTTGTTGCTTTTGTTGCTTAAATGGTGGTATAAGATATTAATAATCATAATTATATGCATGTAGTGCCTGGTATGTTCCGAATGCGGGGGATTGAAAAGAAAACTAATAAAAATAGCAAGCACAACAGCACCGGCCATTGTGCCTGCTTGTAATGGCATGTATTACAAAGAGTTATGGTTATGATCTAACAATACTTTTTCTTAGGTTTGTTGACGGGTTGCGTAATTTGAAGTCGGTGTTGTTTTGTTTAATGGTTACTATTGCCGCCGTCACCACCGCCGCGTCGGGCAATAATTTCGTAAATATCGCTTGGCGCCATGTTGTTGATAAGTCCCAGTTCTTTCAGGGTGATACCTTCTTCTGCATTCGTGATCCCGTTGCGCTTAAGCTTGTCGAGCACCCTGTCGATCTGCATGCCGAAATCGTTGGCTACCTCGGCAACAGTTTTAAGTTCTGTATGCGGAGCCGGAGCGGGTGTTGCTCCCTCCTCCCACGAATCTTTGATTGATTCGCCGACATTCATCACCGTGCTGAACGGCGGTAATCCAAACAGAATACCGCTGAAAATGAGTATAGTACAGGCGGCGGCAATGGCCAGTTCTTTCCTGAGCTTGATGCCGGATTCAACCTTGCTGCGGATATGGCTCATGAGGACCCGCCAGTTCAATACGATATGAATGACTGACAGGACAACGAAGATACTGCTGAAAATAGTGTGAACCGCGCCCCAATCTTCTTTTGTCAGGCCGAGAAGTTTCCAGTTGATCCAGAAAGCGACCCTGCCAGAGGGCATTATATACAGAACGAGACCTGAAACCGCCAGGATGATGAATGCCAAAGTCAGGGATATACTGATAAATCCCCGCGAGTTGAAAGCCTTTTTTGACTCACTCATACTCACCTCATAATATGATGTTGCACTGACCTGCATCGTTTTTGTGTAATATAATGAAATAGCAGTATAAATAAAAGAATATATTGTCAATGCAGAGCCTTGTAAATATTCAAATAGTATTGTAGAATCAGCCGCTACTCTTTATAATATAAACTAATGGAATGAAATCAGGAGGAGTCAATGAGCCATACCGAAACGATGACCCCGCGCGAAAGAATGCGCTGTGCTTTGAATCATGAGGAGGCCGACCGTGTACCGATCGATCTCGGCGGTTTTCAGACTGGCATCCACAAGCGGGCATACGAAGAACTGATCGCCCATATGGATGTAGATGACAGTGAGGCCGCCGTACTCGACCCGGTTCAGCAGCTCGCGGTACCCTGCGAGGAGGTGCTGAAACGTTTTCATGTCGATACGCGCTATATTGTCGCGCACGGCCCGGACAGTTTCACAGGCGGCATCGAGGTCAATGAGCGTGACGGCCGTCTGTGGCACGATCTCAGGGATGAGTTCGGCGTTGTCTGGTCCATGCCCGACGATCAGCAGTTGTACATGGATATCAGCCATCATCCGCTGGCAGAGGCGGACATTGCCGGAGTCGAGCGTCATCCATTCCCCAAAGGCGATGATCCCAGCCGTTTCAGCGGTGTAAGGGAAAAAGCTCTGGCGCTCAGGGATGGAACCGATTACGCGCTCTGTACCGGGATTGGCGGTGTAGTTTACGAGACCTGCTGGTATATGCGCGGGCTCGAGCGCTGGTTTATGGACATGATTGAGAATCCCTCGTTCTGCGAGGCGGTGCTTGACAGGATGCTCACGTTCTGGACCGGTTATTACACGGAGTTCATGAAAGCGGTCGGCGACTGTGTCGATGTGGTCATGATCGGCGATGATCTTGCCGGACAGCACGGCCCGCTGTTTTCGCCCGATTTTTACCGGAAGATTGTGAAGCCCCGTCAGAAAGCGCTTGTCCAGCACATTCGCTCGCTCACCGATGCCAAAATATGGTACCATACCTGCGGCGCCTGCCGTGAATATATTCCTGAGCTTATCGACAATGGTGTAGATATTCTCAATCCGGTCCAGATAGGACTACCCGGCATGGACCCCGAAAGCCTCAAAAAAGAGTTCGGAGACCGTATCGTATTCTGGGGCGGCAGTGTCGATGCCCAGCATCTCCTGCCGTTCAAGGGCCCGAAAGAGATTGACGCCGCGGTGAAAGAGAATCTGGGCGTGTTCATGCCCCGCGGCGGCTATGTATTCAACAATGTGCATAATATCCAGTATGGTGTCCCTGCTGAAAATGTCGTGGCCCTCTACGAGGCCGGATACGAGCACGGCTGGTATTAGTCAGCGGGGACATGATTTGATTGCGGAACATGCTGCTGTCTGACAGGAGCAAGATCAGGCAGCATTTGGTAGCGATCGCTTTGCGTTTGGTAATGTTTCGGATTATCACACCGGTAGTTGTGAGTGAATGGCAGTGGACTGAGAAATATAAAGGAGGATAAGATGAGAGCAGCGTTTTGCCTGATGATGCTTGTAATTCTCTTTTTGCCATGCATGTCCGTGGACACTTTCGCCGCAGATATGGATGAAACGCTCCTTGCGCTGACACGTGAGATTTCCGGCAACCGTGCCCGTGACTACACTATGCGTCTCTGGCAGTATGACAAGTGGTCGACGCTTCCCATGTGGAACAAAACCGCCCGTGAGGCGCAGACAATCATGGGCGAGCGCGGTTTCGACGAGGCGGAAATTGTCGACACTCCCGCCGATGGTATCACGAAGCACGGTGACTGGACCAATCCTATCGGCTGGGACTGCAAGTCGGCTACGCTCGAGGTGGTCGAGCCTTCGAATATTCCCGATGAGTTCCGTTTTCTCTGCAATTATGCCGACAACCCTACCTCGCTCAACAATTATAGCTGTCCGACACCGCCGGAGGGAGTTGAAACCGAGCTTGTCCTTCTGGAGAATGCCAGTGCGGACACGCTTGCGAAACTTAATGCCCGCGGAAAAATTGTCCTTGTCAAGGGCGGTTCGCGCGGGCTGAAACGTCATCTCGACCCCAACGGCATACTCGGTTTTGTCAGTGACGAAGCTGAATCGAGTTCCCGCGATTATACGACTGCAAACCGCTGGCTGAACGGCTGGAGCGACATGCCCGGCGGCTGGCAGATGAACGGCTATGACAGCAAAAACAATTTCAGTTTCTCCATTTCACAGAAAAAAGCGGATTATCTCAGGGGACTTCTCAGGCGTGGTGTCAAGGTAAAAGTCCGTGCGAAAATAGACAGCCGCTATTTCACTGACGGCAGCCTGCCTTATGTTGTCGGCTCTATCGAGGGATCGAGCCTCAAGGATGAGGATGTGCTCGTGGTGAGTCATATTTATGAGTGGGGTGCCAATGACGACTGTACAGGCGCCTCGGTCGATCTCGAGGCAATAGGTGCTCTCAACGATCTTATCCGGCGCGGCGTTCTTCCCCGCCCGAAACGGACAATCCGCATGTGGCTCGGATTCGAGTGCTACGGTTCCATGGCCTATACTGTCCATAATCTCGACCGTATGCGCAACAGGACACTCGCGGTGCTCTGTAACGATTCTCCGGCTATGGATTATGACCTCCATGTCACTACATTCATCATGTCCTCCAATTTCAATGCGAGCCCGTCTTTCACGGATGCCGTTTTTCCCGAGATTGTCGGTCGTTATTATGACAGGTTCGAGCCCACGAGAAGCTGGAAACAGGTGGGATTCATGGTCGGCCTTGACAATTTCTTCGGCGATCCGATGATCGGTGTTCCGATCAATGCCATGTACATGTCCAGCAACGCTTTCCTTCACCATAATTCGATGGATACGATCGAGAAAGTCGATCCCATCACTCTCCGGGAAATGGCGATTCTCAACGCCGCATACCTTTACTATCTCGCCGATGCAGGTGAGGATGAGCTGCCCACAATCGCCCGTCTCGCATTCGACCGCGCTCTCGGGAAAATCACTGAAACGGCCTCAGCCGCCCGTGAAAAGGCGCTTGCCGCGAGCGATGGCCAATCGCTTGGCGCATGCCGCACCGAGGGTCTCGAACGTATCGACTACTACGCGGACATTCAGAAGAAAGCAGTTGCCAGTGTCGCCCGTCTGGTCAGGAAAGGCGGCAGTGAAACGGCTGATAAACTGGCCGAAACATACGGAAAACAGATCGACAGTTTTGCCGGACTCATGAAAGATCATTTCAAGGAAGAGGTCACTCGCAAGGCGAAGGCAGAGGGGATCAAGGTTGTCAGCCGGAAAGCCGTTGTCAGCGACTGGGAAAAAGAAGCGGCTAAGCTTGTGCCGAAACGGAAAGTAGTCGGCACATTGACATTAGAGGGCATTCATCACACCGAGTGGGCGGAGGTGACCGGATCGCCCCGCTGGTGGAGCGCGAACAGTGTCGCGGCGGCCTCCTGGTTCTGGTGCGACGGTAAGCGTGACCTGACGGAGATCAAACGGCTTGTTGAAATGGAGTCGGGACAGCCGGTCGGGAAATTCGACCTGATAAAATACTATCGTTTCCTTGAAAAACACGGATTCGTGGAGTTCGTTCAATAGAAAAGAATACGGGGGGGCCCTCACCGCGACAGCTGCACAGATGACCGCGTCGCGGTTTTTCTGCGATACTGAAAAAACGCAGCAGTGGTGGGATGGCTCATTTCGGTCGACAGGATAATTACATTATTTAGGTGACAACCAGAAACAAAGGATAGTCTTATGAAGCAGTTCGCGTTAACGATTGTTATACTTCTGGCGATGGGTAGCTGTCTCACAGTTTCAGCCTCGCCGACTTTTGACGAGCTCTACAAGGTGCTGTCGGATGAAATTTCCGGCGAGCGCGCTTATGAATACACGGCCCGTCTCTTGCAGTACGAGAAATGGTGCAATCTCCCCATGTGGAACAAGTCGGCGCGTGAGGTGCAGACAATCATGGGCGAGCGGGCGTTCGACGAGGCCCTTCTCATCCCGACACCGGCGGACGGTGTCACAAAATACGGCGACTGGACCAATCCGATCGGCTGGGACTGCAAAAGCGCTTCGATCGAGATTATCGAGCCGGAGGGACTTCCGGACGATCTTCGCTATCTCAGCAGTTACCAGTCGAATCCGAGCAGCCTGACATTTTTTGCCGCGCCGACACCGAAAGAGGGGCTCGAGGCTGAACTGGTAATCCTTCCCGAGGCATCCGAAAAAGGGCTTTCGGCAATCGATGCCAGCGACAAGATCATCCTCACCGATTCCGGTGCCGGTAATCTCAAGAAATATCTCAAGAAATACGGTGTGCACGGTATTGTCTATGACCGCGCCGTTGGGCCATACGAAGATGCCAGTGTCTGGCACAATACCTGGAGCGATGTGCCCGGCGGTTGGCTTATGAATGCAAATGACAGCCGTCACGGATTCAATTTCAGCATATCGAAACGCAAGGGCGAGGCCCTGAGGAAACTCCTTGCCGAGGGCAAAATGGTGAAAGCCCGAGTGCGTATCGACAGCCGTTTCTACACGGACGGTTCTCTGCCGTACATTGTCGGCGAGGTAAGGGGCAGTGATCCCGATGCCGGCGAGGTGCTCATGGGCGGGCATATGTTCGAGTTCGGCGCGGGTGACAACTGCAGCGGCTGCGCGATAATGCTTGAAACGGTGGGGACACTCAACGAACTGATCCACCGCGGTGTTCTTCCCCGGCCGAAACGGACCATACGGGTCTGGATGGGGCAGGAAATGTACGGATCGCTGCCGTTCACTGAGCGCTACATAGAGAATCTTAAAAACACGGTGGCGGTTGTTGCCTGTGACACGCCTGCGCCGCCCTATGAACTGCTTTCCTCGACAGTCAGGATATACAAGAATCCGGCACTCTGCCCGACCTATACCGATGCTGTTTACACCGACTTTTTCAAACGCTATTATCGTCAGATCGGCGTGAATAAGGTGGTACTGAATCCCTCGTTCGAGGGCGGCACCGACACCTATTTTGCCGAGCCGCTGATCGGTGCGCCGACGAATTTCCTCTACATGGAAAACGGCACCTGGCTTCACCACAATTCACGCGACACGATGCAGATGATCGACAAGCGCTCTCTCAAAGACCTCTGTCTTGTCAGTGCTATCTATCTGTATTATATGGCGGATGCGGGGATGAATAATCTTGGAAGCATTGCGGACCTGACTTTTGCCTGGGGGGCTGATGATATTCTCGAAAGTTCTGCCGCCATGCGTTCGCGTATAGATGAGGCTGAGGATGGTGCCGCTCTTGGCCGTCTGCTCGACGAGGGCGTGAAACAGATCGCGTTCAGGACCGCTCTCCGCGAGAAAGGCGTGATGAGTATTCTCCGACTTGTAGCCGACGGGAGGAAAAAGGAGGCGGAAGGCATCCTGAATGCTTATCGTAAAGACACCGCCGAGCTTGGCAGGGTCGCGGGCAGGCAGTTTGAGGCAGCAGTCAAGGCCGCTGCGAAACGCAGGGGCATTAGAATCGTGAAATACCGCCGTGAAAAGGAGCCGTGGGAGGATGCCGCAAAAGATATCTATCCGAAAGCGCTGAAATACGGTACGCTGACACTTGAAAGCATCGATCCTGCCGAGTGGACACCGATCACACGTTCGCCGCGCTGGTGGTCGACACGCAACTGGCCTGCCGCGGCATACTGGTGGAGCGACGGCACCCGAAGCCTGCTAGATATCCGTGAAATGGTCGAGCTCGAGGCGGGACGGCAGATGGAGGGTTTTGACCTGTACGCATATTTCAGGCTTTTGGAAAGGCACGGGCTGGTGGAATTTGTAAAACATTGATCCTCGACGGAATAAAAACGCTGCATATAACGAAGGAGTTGTCGATGAGACGTAAAGTACCGCTTACTGACAGAATCCGCCAGGTGATGGGTGGAGCGATTGTGCTTTTGCTGCTCCTGCCGCTGGCATTTGCCTTGAACGGCTGTGGCGAGACTCCGCTGGTCAAGGTTGGTGTGGGCGAGAAAGTCATCACACCGCCGGTGGGGACACCCATGGCCGGTTACCGCCGCGAGGGAGTTTCGACCGGTGTTCACGACGATCTCTATGCCCGGAGCCTTGTGATCGAGGGCGCGAACGGCAATGGCACGGTATTCATGACCCTCGGCATTATCAATCTCAACGAGCGCTACATGGACGAGATTCGCGGCATGGTCTCGAACAAGACCGGTATCCCCGGCGACAACATCATCATTAGTTGCACCCATACGCATTCGGGGCCGTCGATTGGCGCCGCCAGCGAGGATTACCGCCGTATGCTGGTCGACAACGCCATTGCCAGCGCGGTCGAGGCATGGGAAAGCCGTGTGCCGGGCCGGGTTGGTTTCGGCTCCACGGTCGAGCTCGAACTTGGCAAGAATGACCGTCGCATGGAATACGGCGGCCTGCATCCTGATCCCGAGGTGGGTATCATCAAGATCGAGGATGCCAAGGGCAAGCTTATCGGCGTGGCATTCAATTACGGCTGCCATCCCTCGACACTGGACCTTCACAATCTCGAATTCACCGAGGACTGGCCCTATTACTCTATCAAGGGTATCAAGGAATATGTGGGCGAGGATGTTTGGGTTGCCTATTACCAGTCGGCGCAGGGCAATGTCAAGGTCGGTTATACCGCCGAGCTGTCCGCCGTGGGCGCTGATATGGGCATCCGCAATTTCTGGTATGCCGAGCATAAGGGGAACATGATGACCTGGACAGTGTTGGAGGCCCTTCCGGAAATCGCGACCTCGGGCAATTTCACCGTGGCGGCAAAAAGTCAGTTTTTCGACTTCCCGCTGCTCGAGGAATATCACATGACTGCAAAGGACGCGGAAAAGGCCAGCAACGAGGCGAAAGCGAAACTTGCCGAAATGGAAAAACAGGCTGAGAAGCTCGGTGTCCGTGTGCTCGACAGCTATCGTGTCGATGTTTTCGTGACAGGCCTTCAGCTCGGCACGGCTAAATGGGTTGAAAGCAATCCCGATCCGAAACCGCTGACCATGCGTATGCAGGCTGTCAGGCTGGGAGATACCGCATTCGTGACATTCCCGGTAGAGGTGTATTCGGAGATCGGTCTCAGGGCAAAGGAAAAATCGCCGCTGGAGAAAACGTTCGTGATAGGTCTCGCCAGCGGGCATGGTGGATATATGCCGACCAAAGAGGAGTATCTCGAGGGTGGATATTCAGGTGTCATGACCCGTTACAGCCCGAAATGCGAGGATGTTTTGATAAATGCCTCGGAACAGCTCCTTGCCGCTGTAACTGACAAGTAAGGGGATGTAATATATAAAGATGCGTGGTGTTTCGTCGGGGAGGGCGTGGGCAGGAAAAATGCCCTTCCCGACTTTTTTTACAGTGAATGCGGATTTGTCCTTTTTATCGGGTGTTTATTGCAGTATATTATAATATACGATAGAGTTGGTGCTGGCAGTTTTCTGTCACGGTCAAATGGCTTGATTTCGAATTAATATATTAGAAAGTGGTTTTTTCGCTTGACAAGCCATAGTAACCTGTTCTATACTTTTTTTCGCTTGACCAACGAAAATGCCTCGTTTTGGAATCAGTTTCACCCCGCGCTTCCTATAATAGATTCCAGCCAGACATTCACGTGTTGCTGACATGTCATGACATGCGGTGTCATTGTTCTTATTGTTTATTGATTGTATAGTATCGGGAATTGCCGTGCTTAACAGTGCGAGTTCCCCGCAGTCCCGCGTTTATCACTTCATAGAAAGTACTGTATTTCAACTATCAGGATATCATTCTAATTAATCTTTCACCCTTTTTGTTATAAGTGAGGGTTCTCCGGATCATGGATATTGATGATCTCAAGAAAATGAAAATCTCGGAGCTTGCCGAGCATGCCAAGGGCCTGGGAATCACCAGTCTCACCGGCCTGAAAAAATCTGATATTATTTTCAAAATCCTGGAGGCGCAGGCCCAGCAGAACGGTCTGATGTTCTCCGGCGGCGTGCTCGAGGTGCTCGAGGATGGGTATGGTTTCCTTCGTTCGCCCTCCTACAATTACATGCCGGGACCGGACGATATTTACGTTTCTCATTCCCAGATCAAGCGATTCGATCTCAAAACCGGCGACACTGTTTCCGGACAGATCCGGCCGCCGAAAGACAACGAGCGCTATTTTGCCCTCCTCAAGATCGACGCTATCAATTTTGAAGATCCTGAGCTTGCAAAGACGAAGATATTCTTCGATAATCTTACGCCGATCCATCCGGATGTGCCGTTCAATCTGGAAACGACGCCGGCCAATATCGATATGCGTATCATCAACATGATGTGCCCGATCGGTAAGGGACAGCGCGGTATGATCGTTGCGCCGCCGTTTACCGGCAAGACCATGCTGCTTCAGAAAATCGCCAACTCAATAGCCGAGAACCAGCCCGATGTGAAACTCATCGTCCTGTTGATCGACGAACGTCCCGAGGAAGTTACGGAGATGCAGCGGGCGGTCAAGGGCGAGGTTATCTCCTCGACTTTCGACGAGCCGCAGTCCCGTCACGTCCAGGTGGCGAAAATGGTGATCGAGAAAGCCAAGCGCCTGGTCGAGCACAAGCAGGATGTTGTCATTCTGCTCGACTCCATGACCCGTCTGGCGCGTGCGCACAACAACCTCGTCCCCCATTCCGGCAAGATCCTCTCCGGTGGCATGGACGCCAACGCGCTTACCTGGCCGAAACAGTTCTTCGGCGCGGCGCGTAATATCGAAAACGGTGGCAGCCTGACAATCATGGCGACCGTGCTTATCGAGACCGGCTCGCGTATGGACGATGTCATTTACGAGGAGTTCAAGGGACGCGGCAACATGGAAATGGTGCTCGACCGCAAACTGTCCAACCGCCGTATTTTTCCGGCAATGGATATCAAGCGCTCCGGCACGAGGAAAGAGGAACTTCTGCTCACCGAGGCAGAGCTCAACCGTATCTGGGTGCTCCGCCGTGTCATGGACCCGATGGGAACCGGCGAGGCGATGGAATTCCTCATTTCCAAGATGCGTGAGGCCAAGTCCAATAAGGACCTGCTCGACAATATGAGCTCAGTGACAGTATAGTGTCATCCGGAAAACGGAGAGATAGCTTCTGATCACGGTTGTAGACAAATGCGCGTTGGGATTTTTCATATAGGCCCACCTGTCGACTGTTAAGTGTGAAAGACGCCGCTGAATGTGGCGTCTTTCATTTTATCCGGGCTGTCGGGGGCAGGTTGTTTTTTTATGTCGCGGCGAGGCTCGTCGGCTCGATAAAACAGACCGCAGAAAATCATCTCCGGCAAGCCGAAAAGGCCTATGTGTCAGAATCGGAATCAGTTCATATTTGGATATTTGATCGTATGGCGCTGTCGGATGTATAGTTTTTCGGAAAAATCTTGTCAAAGCTATACTCTTTTGCTATTTTAGTATCGTTTCGTAATCTGTGAATAGTGATGTTGACGGGCGTTTACAATCCCTAATGCAATGTCTGGCCGCTGTGTGAGAGCGACTCGTGCAGCCGGTCTTCACTCATCTACATATAATAATGCAGTTCCAAATTCTGTATCATGGGAGCATGCAGTATGATAACCATTAAAAACCTTACCAAGTACTACGGCGATTTCAGGGCAGTCGATGACATCTCTTTCGAGGTGCGCGATGGTGAAATCCTTGGCTTTCTCGGGCCGAACGGCGCGGGAAAGACAACCACGCTCAAAATGCTGACCTGCTACATGCCGCCGACGAAAGGGTCGATCCAGTACAACGGCCTCGATGTCAGTGAAGAGTCGATGAAAATCCGCGAGATGATCGGCTACCTTCCCGAAAGTGCCCCGCTCTACGAGGATATGAGCGTCATGGAGTATCTTAACTACATCTGTGATCTCAGGGAAATCAAGGGTTCGCGCCGCAAAGACCGAATGGATGCCATGATCGAAACTTGCGGCCTGACGAAAATGATCGGCAAGAACATCGGTGATCTTTCCAAGGGATACCGTCAGCGTGTCGGTATCGCCCAGGCGATGATCCATGAACCCGATATAATCATCCTCGATGAGCCCACTGTGGGTCTCGACCCGAACCAGATTGTCGAGATCAGGAATCTCATCAAGGAGGTCGGTAAAGAAAAAACGGTTATGCTCTCAACACATATCCTGAGCGAGGTCGAAGCGACCTGTGACAGGGTTGTGATCATTTCTTCCGGCGAGATTGTCGCCGACGGCACCCCGGCTATGCTGAGAAGTGAGATGGCCGGCAAGTCCGTGATACACCTTGAGTTCAAGGGCGACTGCTCTGGCGCAGAGAGCGTTTTCGGCGCACTGCCCGGTGTGGAGACGGTGAAACGTCTTGGAGAGGGCGACAACGGCAGCACGCTTGTCGATGTCGATGTGCTCAAGGGGTATGACCTTCGCGAGGATGTCTTCAAATCCGCGGTTGACAAGAACTGGACAATTCTTGAGATGCATCAGGACAAGACCAATCTCGAGGATGTGTTCCGTCAGCTTACGAAAACGCAGGGAGGTTGAGATAGATGAAAAAAGTACTGCCGATATTCCGCCGGGAAATGTTCTCATTTTTCTTTTCACCGGTCGCCTATATCGTGATCACGGTTTTCCTGTTGATCACGGGCTGGATTTTCACCAGCGAGATGTTCATCGCGAACGATTCGTCGATGCGCGGTGTTTTCGGATTCATCCCGTTTATTTTCCTGTTCTTCGTTCCGGCGGTCACCATGCGCCTTTTGAGCGAGGAGCATAAAAGCGGGACAATAGAGCTTCTGCTCACCATGCCGATCAGTGATGCGGAGATCGTGCTCGGCAAGTTCCTTGCCGGTCTGGGGCTGCTTGTCACTGCCATTGTATTTACACTTCCCTATGCCATGACAATCATGGTCCTGGGCGAGCCTGACCTAGGCATGCTGCTGACCAGTTATATCGGTCTCGTGCTCATGGGAGCCTCCTATGTGGCAGTCGGCATATTTGCCTCGACCATTTCGGGCAACCAGGTGGTATCGTTCATTATCGCGTTTCTCATCATTTTCGCGCTCTGGCTTATCAATAAGTTCCTTGTGCTGATACCGCCCCCAATGGTGCCGTTCCTTCAGTACATGAGCATAGATTATCATTTCAACAATATCAGCCGCGGCGTGCTCGATTCCCGCGATATTGTCTATTATCTGTCACTTGTCGTTTTCATGCTTTCACTGGCGAAGCTCTCACTCGAGAGCCGTAAATGGAATTAAGGAGGGCTGAGCCTTGAAAAAGATTAATAGTGCATCGGTAATCAACATCGCGTTTATGCTCGGCATCCTTGTCATGGTGAACCTCATCGGCATCAGGTTTTTTATGCGTGCCGACCTGACAAGTTCGAAGATGTATTCTCTTTCGGACGCCTCGAAAAATGTTGTCGGTGATATTGATGACAAGCTTCTCATTAAAGCTTATTTTTCCGAAAACCTTCCCGGCCAGTTCGGCGATGTCCGCCGTTATCTGCGTGACATGCTCGAGGACTACCGCGCCTTCTCACACGGCCATCTCGAGTACGAATTTGTCGATCCGGGCAGTCAGGAGAAATTGCAGGAAGAGGCCCGGAGTTTCCAGATTCCGCCTATGCAGGTGGATGCCATTTCCAAGGACAAGCGCGAGACAGTGCTGGTTTATATGGGCGTTGTCTTCCGTTACGGCGACAAGCAGGAGGTTATTCCCTCGGTTACAAGCATCGCCAATCTGGAATATGAAATCACGAGTCTGATCTATCGTCTGACCAACGCCAACCAGCCTGTGCTCGGTATCACTTCCACCGGCACTCAGCAGTCACAGGCTCAGATACAGCAGCTCTACGAAGCGCTCGGCCGCATGTACGATATCAGGCCGGTCGGTCTCGACGAGCCAATAGACAACACAGTCTTTGACGGTCTCTTTGTTGTCGCACCGCGTCAGCCTTTCACGGACTGGCAACTTTTCAATCTTGACCAGTTTATCATCAAGGGCGGCAAAGTAGGTATGTTCATGAACTCCTATAGTGCCGATATGCGTGGTTCACAGCAGGCGATACCGTATAATCTCAATGTAAACGGTTTCCTCAACAGCTATGGTCTCGGGCTCGGTGAGGACCTCCTTATCGACGCGCAGTCGAATATGGTGCAGGTCCAGACACAGCAGGGACTGTTCAGAATTCCGATGTCGATCCGCTATCCGTTCCTGCCGATTATCAGAAATATGAACAAGGAAAACAGCATCACCCGTCAGCTCCAGTACGTTGCGACCTTCTTCCCCTCGTCCGTCGACACTACACTTGCCGCGCTCAAGGGCTATGATGTCGAGTCGCTTCTCTATACCTCGGAGCATTCGGGTCGCCGTTCCGGTCCTCAGATTTTCCTGAATCCGCAGCAGCAGTTCACGCCGCGTGACCTTGGTGAGAAATCCATCCCGGTTGCGGCTATCGTTCGCGGAACGTTCTCCTCTCATTACGTCGAGTCCGGTCCGCCGAAACAGCCGCTTCCTCCTGCGGAAGGCCAGCAAAATGCCGCGCCGCAGTTCGGAGATTACACCGGTGAGTTCGTTGAAAAGGCAGAGGCCGAAAACAGGCTGCTTCTGGTCGGCGACGGTAACATGGCGCTGGACGAGTATGTTTCCAGCCCCGGCGCGCTGGTATTCATGCAGAACTGTGCCGACTGGCTCCTACAGTCGGAGGATCTTATCTCCATCCGTTCGAAGCAGATCAAGATGCAGCCGCTGACATGGAATGGGGAGGCTCCGCCGGAGATCGTCAGAAGCATTACTAAATGGATCAACCGTATTGGGCCGGTAGCCCTGATTATTGCCCTTGGCATCGTTCTGTGGCAGATTCGCCGTTCGAAAAACAAGGCGCTTATGGAAAAGGCAAATAACGGGTAAGATGCTTGCTGGCAGATGGCTGTTGACAGGGCCGAATGGCAGCTGTCAACCTGCCGCGTTTTCCTGCCTGTAGACTGAGCCTGTCATTAGATAGTAATATGTGATCGTGTCAAGGCAGCACACGCATTACGATGTTTATGGATATAATTCGACGATCACATCGGAAATACAAAGGGGCAAGCGCCCTATCCGGAAACGGGAGGAGAAATCAATGAAGAACAAAACACCGCTCTATTTCGGTGCCGTTTTCCTTGTTCTTGTAGCTATATTTCTTGCGACATCGATGAACCCCCGCGAGAAAACGAAAGGCGCGGAGCCGTTGTTTCCCGGCGACCGCCCCGATATCGACCATATCGAGACAATAAGTCCGACAATCGGTAAAATCGTTATCAAGCGCGTGAGCGGCGTGTGGCAAATCACAGAACCGCTTGAATATAATGTCGCCCTGAAAACAATGGAACTGACCCTGAATTCTCTGTACAACATTGTGAATGACGGTGTCGTTTCGGAACGTGCGGAATCCCATGCGCAGTATGAACTGGATGATGCCTCGGGTATCGCATTCAAGGCCTATAGCGGTGATGAGCTTATTGTCGATGTCATCGTCGGCAAGAGCTCGACCGATTTCAACCATACGTATGTCCGCGAAGCCGATTCTGACGAGGTGTTTCTCTGGCGGGGCATGTTCTCGTCTGTCGTGAAACGCTCTTTGAACGACTGGCGCGACAAGGGGCTGTACAGTTACAATCCTGCGGATGTTGTCGAGGTAACTGCCGAATCAAAGGGCCTGAAACGGACACTGTCACTTCCCGATTCCGTCTGGACTTTCCGCGACAACGGCAAGGAAATGCCTGTTGACCAGCAGAAAGTCAGTGCCTACATCAACCTGATTGCCTCGCTTCGTTGCGATGCTTTCGCCGATGAAAAAGATATTCCCCGCGCATCGCAGTCCAGCCCGGACACGAAAGTTACGTTCAAAGTTCGCAACGGCGACACTGAGACGTTTGAGATCTGGAGCCCGGGCGAGCAGGATGCGGGCCGTTACCTTGTGAGAACCGAGGAGGGCGGCGAGGTATTCCGTTTCTACCGGTACCGGGGCGAGCAGCTTGCCATCAATTATGAAAAACTGATGCCTGGCGAAAGCGGCGATTGAGAAAAATAAGAGAGATATACGAGAAGGCGTTCCGTTTGGGACGCCTTTTTTTATTTAAGGCGCCAGGCTGAGATGGTTGCCCTTCCTTGTGAATGAATACTCGCGTTGTTCTCCGCCAATTGAGCATTCAACTGTCACGGCATCACCCGACAAGGCAAGATTCAGGCTGGCGCTGATTTGTTCCGCTTGCTCAAGCGACTTAACAGGTGTGACAATGGCTGCAAACAACCTGTTTTTAAGGCCTTTGTCCGAGACGACACCGAAATAGGGCACTTCTCTCATTTTCGCGTTCCGCTGTGCCATGAGCACCGTGTGGCGGCCCTCTCTCACTGCGAACAAATCGCTGGCAAGCGCACAGAAAACCATCTGGTCTCCATTGTTGTCGAGCAGCACGAATGAATCGCGACACTCTTGCTGGGCTGCCGAATGGAAACGGACTTCGATCTCTGCATCAGGCGCAGCCGAGACTTCGTCGAGAATAAACGCCAGATCGGGTTTGTCGAGCACGATGTGGCGGTGCCAGTGATGTAACTCGTTGCCGGGATAGGCTTTTGTGGGATCCATGAGAATATAATCAAGGTCGCGGCCCGGTCTGAACTCGACAATTTCGCCACCATAGCGCATATCCCACGCCGTATTTTTGCGCTTGCAAATTTCCTGCGCCTCACCATTGACCATGACACAGTTATGACCACCGGTTGTCGCGAGCGGATAGTCCCATCGTGCCTCATCGAAATATGCCTTGTCGTAGCCTGCGCTGCCGTTGTCGGAGAGGAATTCACAGCCGCGCCAGTAGAGGCTCAGGTGTCCGCAGTCGAGATGTCCATGATGTGGATCGTCGTTCATCCCGCATTTTGCGGCGATACAGAATGAATCGGTATCACTGAAATCCGATCGCATGATTGCCCAGTTGACCGAGGAAAAAAGCCTTGATGGCGATTTGGGCAGTGAGGAGGAGATTGTCGATTTCGGCCTGACGATATCCATGAAATGCGCGGGGCTGTCGAAACCGAGATGTTTTCTGAGCCATGCGGCTTGGCAGTTGTTGCGTTCGAGCATGAGTGTGTTGAACATCCCGTAGGAGCCGGTTTTACCGCCGCCCGAGTCGCCGAAATGTACTGATTTACCCGGCGGAAACTGGCAGTAAAGAAATGTGTCGACAGCATCATCGAAACGCGGGTGCTGATACAGATCAAGTTTCCCGCCGGTCGCACGCTTGAGCGTTTCGGCGAATGTGAGCGAGGTTCGGATGGTATAATTGAGGTAGCCGAGCCCCTCCTGCCAACCGCCGCTTTTGATCTCGTCGAGAGTTCTGCCGATACGGTTGTACGATTCCGCGATGACATCGACAAGGTTCGGGTCCTCGGTCAGAAGGGCGATTGCTGCAACGCCAAGGCTCGCGTTGCAGACTGCGCACCAGTTACAGCGGTAGGCGGCTGCCCACCAGTGATATTCATAATTGCCGCGTACCCGGAGTATGGCTTTTTCGAGCAGGGCGCCCCTTATCCTGTCGCGCTGACGTTTCGTGAGTGCGTCATAGAGCCAGTCATAGACGGCGGCCATGCGAAAAACGTAATGGTCGGCATGCTGGCTGTAGCCGAACGCCGCGTGATCGTCCTTCGAGCCCATGGGCCAGACACGATCGTATATGTCCGGGAACTCATGAACGCTGTGTATCCATGTGGGCTGGTCACAGAGAACATCGGCGAACTCGAACGCTTTTTCAGCATAGCGCCTGTCACCGTTGATCTGGTATACAAAGGCCAGACGGTATGACGCCTCAGCAAGCCGCATAAGGAAAGCCTCGTAAGCGTAGTCGGCCTCGAAACGTGCGTTTGTGTGACGTTGAGGCGCTTCTTTTTCCACAGGGCTGTGGATGAGACGGTTGGCCTCGGCCAGTTCGCGATGGTAGATGTCTCCGGCCTCGGGATCGTTTTCGATGCGGGCGAGAATGGCGGATTTTTCCGCTGGACTGAAATAGAGGTAGGGGTGGACGAGATCGTCTGCAAGTGCCGCCTCGACATCTTCGGCGCCGATATCCGCAGCGGCGGAAAGCACATTCAAAATCATTATAGCGGCAATACCGAAAATCAGTTTCGAGCTCATTTCTGTCCCTTTCCGGTTGACGGCGCTGGCTCTATCACACTATACGCATAATATGTCAAGAGAGGGGCGGGAGCAAAGAATTTGTAAAAAAAAAGACGCGGCCGCAGGAAACGGTCGCGTCTTTCATTATTGGGTCGGACAGGGTATCAGGCAGGAGGCAGAATGGCTGCGAGATCCTCTTCCACCGTGGTGATCGGCTTAATATCGAAATTCTCGACCAGCACGTTCAGTACATTGGGTGATACGAACGCGGGGAGGCTCGGTCCGAGCCTTATGCCCTTGATGCCGAGGTGCAGGAGTGAGAGCAGGATTACCACCGCTTTCTGTTCGTACCACGACAGCACCAGTGAAAGCGGCAGGCTGTTGACATCCGTTTCGAACGCATCGGCAAGCGCCAGCGCTATCTTCACCGCGGAATAAGCATCATTGCACTGGCCGATATCGAGAAGGCGAGGTATACCGCCGATATCACCGAACTCAAGCTTGTTGAAACGGTATTTCCCGCAGGCAAGCGTCAAAATCAGGCAGTCGTCGGGAACAGCCTGGGCAAGATCGGTGTAGTAGTTACGCCCGCTTTTCGCGCCATCACAGCCACCGATAAGGAAGAAATGACGGATTGCACCGCTCTTGACACCCTCGATCACCTTGTCGGCGACACTGAGAACAGTATTGTGGGCGAAACCGACCATGATCGTTTTGTCTGAGCCATCCTCAGCGAAACCATTCTCGGCAAGAGCAGCCTCGATAACCGGTGCGAAATTCCTGTTCTCGATGTGGGAGATACCGGGCCAGCCAACAGTACCGGCAGTGAAAATGCGGCCTTTGTAGCTGTCTTTCGGTTTCTGAATGCAATTCGTAGTCATGAGGATGGCGCCGGGAAAGGCATCGAACTCATCTCTCTGGTCCTGCCAGGCGCCGCCGTAGTTGCCGGCGAGATGAGTATATTTCTTGAGCGCCGGGTAACCGTGGGCGGGAAGCATCTCGCCGTGGGTGTAGATGTTGATACCCTTGTCCTCGGTTTGCTTCAGAAGTTCCTCGAGATCGTAGAGGTCATGGCCGGAAACGAGAATGGCCTTTCCCTTGAGCGGCTCTATCCTGACAGAGGTCGGCTCAGGATGGCCGAAACGGCCAGTATGTGCGGCATCGAGCATGGCCATAACAGTCACATTGACCTCGCCGCATTTGAGGTTCATGGCGACCAGTTCGTTGACATCCGCAGTGCCAATGGCCAGCATTGCCAGCGCGTCATGAATAAAATCGTAAACTTCATCGTTTTCACTGCCAAGCACTTCGGCATGATGCGCATAGGCGGCAAGGCCCTTGAGGCCGTAAGTTAGGAGTTCCTGAAGTCCGGCGAGGTCCTCACCGCTGCTGTCAATACGGGACTTGATATTGACACCATAGCCCTGGACGACAAGGTCCTCGATGCTGTCGGCAGGCTGCCATTCCGCGGGACCGGTGGGTGTTTCGGGCTCTATGCCATTTTTTGCACAGGCGTCCTCGTAGAACTTTTTCATTTTGTCGCGCTGCCGGGCGGCATTGGTGAGAAGTTCTTTGAGACGGTCGGGATCGAAATTGACATTGGTGAGTGTTGAAAAGAGCCCTATAGTCGTGAAACTGTTGACTGCTTTGTCACGGACACCGATTTTCCTTGCCGCAACCGCGTACTGGGAAATCCCTTTCAGGGCGTGAATGAGGAGATCCTGAAGTGCGGCAGTGTTGGGATCCTTGCCGCAAACACCGAAACTTGTGCAGCCTTTGCCGTTCGCGGTCTGTTCGCACTGGTAACAAAACATCTCAGACATGTTGCTGCTCCTTCTCTTGATGGGATTGTGAGCTTTTATATGTAAAAGGATTCTCTGAGAACATTTCAGTCGTCTGTTACACGTTCTGGCGGCTAATGTCGCCATTGATGCTGATTGTGTGCATGGCGACAGGCATATTCGGCATTGTCTTGTCACGGGCCTCGACAACCGCACCTGCAATGCCTGCGCAGCAGGGGACCTCCATGCGCAGCACCGTTATACTCTTCGGCTGGGCCTCGGCGAATATGGCGGCCAGTTTTGAACGGTACTTCTCGAGATCATCGAGCTTGGGGCAGCCGACAACTACGGCCCGTCCCGAGATATAGCGCTCGTGGAAATCCGCTACCGCAAACGGCACGCAGTCGGCGCAGACAAGTATGTCGGCGTTCTTGAAAAACGGTGCCTGAGGTGGTACAAGCTTGAGCTGGACCGGCCATGTTCTGAGCTTTGACGGGCGATCATCACCATCGTAATCCCCGGCGCTTTCTTCCTCGGTATCATTAAGTGTGCGCATGGCTGAACCGGGACAGCATTGGAAAACCGGCTTTTCTTCGGTTTTTCCGGCTGTGTTTTGAGCAAGTTTGGCTTCGACCGCTTTTTCATCGAAAGCCTCGGCCTCCCGCTCCTCGATAGTGAGCGCACCCTCCGGGCATTCACCAATACAGGCACCAAGACCGTCGCAATAGACCTCGCTTACAAGTTTTGCCTTGCCGTCGATAATCTTAAGCGCACCCTCTGCACAGCCCGTGACACACAGGCCGCAACCGGTGCATTTGTCTTCGTCGATCTTTATTATATTCCGCTTCATTTCCAGTTTCCTCCGCATCGTATGATGCCGAATGTGAACAGAGCAGTTAATCGCTGTTTTTCAGCACAGCAGACAGGCGCGTTTTGTTCATGTAGTTAATGACCATTGTGTTGATATCTTCGAGAAGAGTGCCGAAAATACAGCTTTTTCCGTCGCAGACCGGATTGCCGATAAGACATGTGGATGACGAGAACGGGCCTTCGAACAGCTCGTACAACTCGGTAAGCGTAACCTCGTCCGGCTCTTTCGCAAGAGAAAATCCGCCTTTCGGCCCCCGTGTCGATTTGATGAAACCGGCATGGACCAGCCTCTGCATGACCTTTGCGAGATGGTTTTCAGAGATTGAATGAAATTCGGCAATTTCACGAGTCGATACCAGCCTGTCGCCATGACGTGCCGTGTACATCATGGCATGAATGGCAAGCACGGTGGCTTCGGTGATTTTAAAGAAACCTGACACATTGACCTCCATTAAAAAGTATAGTGGTACCAATATACCACAACAAGGGCGGGCTGTCAATAGTAATTTTGTGAAGTACTTTTTTGAAATGTTTATTTCAGCATCTGGGAGAGTTCGTCTGAATCGGCAAGTGCTTGTTGTACAATGGATTCTACGAGTTCACGGGTAAGCCTGTGGTGTTCGATGCAGGCATTGAAGAGATCCTCCAGGGAATCGTCCTCACGGTAGCCGTAGACATGGGTGACAAGCTTGATAGCCGCATCCACTGGCATGGAATCGTCACTTGTGTGGTGATGGTTGATCGCGTTGATAAGAAATTTCGGGAGGCCCCATTCCTCAGCGATCAGGGCTCCGATTGTCGGATGGTTATATCCAAGGATTTCCAGCTCGATTTCATCGAGCTCATGACCGGCATCGTCGTTGTAGCGTTTAAAAATGTTTTCGTATTCTTTCGGTTTGAGGGTGACGAGAACAGGAAGTGCCATGTCCTGCAGGAGGCCGGTTGTGAATGCCTCGACCTGTGTGGCAGGGTGGAGCTGCTGTGCCAGGTGACGTGCCAGGCTCGCCCGCCGTGCCGCCGACTGCCAGAACATCCGCATATCGAAAAACGGCATGTCCGCTTTAGGAAGCGTTCGGTTGACCGCTTGTGTCAGAACGATGGTTTCAAGCCTGGATCGTCCAAGAAGCGCCACTGCCCTGTGAAGGTTGTTGACATGACGGGAAAGGCCGAATGCGGCCGAATTGACCGTCTTTAGCACCTTGACATGAAGGCCGGGATCACTTTCGACTTTGCGGGCGATTTCTGAAACAGAAATATCAGGATCGCGAAGGGCCGTAAGGACATTCATGACCGCCACCGGGAAACTGGGCAGCTCGTAATTGGCGAAAAGCTCCATAATTTCCTTTTTGGGATCACGATTTTTTTTCCTGAAAAACTTAAGCATAAATATTAATCCGCCCTTCGTGCAATTTTACTGCTGAAAATGGAGAGGAGGCCGCCAAGCATCATATAACCGGTGATAACCTCGATCATTGCCACTGTCTGCGCTCCCGCACTTGCCGGGACAACATCGCCGAAACCGAGGGATGTCAGTGTGACGATACTGAAATACAGAGGCGAAATGACGGTCTGATAGGGCCCGTAATCGATGGAGAAAAAGGTGTATATCCATGCAAAAAAAAGTGCCTGGAACAATATCCACATACACCAGCGCATCATACTTCTGCCGCAGTCGCTCGATATCCACCAGAAATAGTAGACGAATGCTGCAATTTTGCCGGAGGCTCTGAATTCCTTGATGAAATTTTGATCGAGAACGAAACGCCGCAAGCGATAGGCACCTGCGAAATTGACACCTCGTATGTCGACACCGATCCAGTTTGCCTTATCGAATCCCTTGATCTGTCTGAGACGTGCCTCACGCATATCGGCATTGGTGAAACTTGTCCCCGCAACCTTTGCGAGGGACATGTCGGCATTGCGGAGATCGGCATTCGTGAAGTCGACTCCGGTGATATCGGCCTCACGCATACGCGTGTTTCTGAGTACTGCATTCCGCATGTCTGCCATATCGAAATTGGCAAGGCTGAGTGTACTTCCCTCGAGATCGCATCTGAACATGTTGGCATTTTTCAGTGAGGCCATACCGAATCCTGCGCGACGTGCCCTGACGCCTTCCATGACGGCATTGTCGAGAACCGCGCCTGATAGCTCGGCTCCATCGAGGACGGCATCTATGAGCAGAGCACCGCTGAGGTCAGCTTTGAACAGACGGGCTTTCTCGAGATGTGCCCTTGAAAGATCGGCGTTTTTGAAGATAAACATGCTGAGGTCCATACCGAAAAGATCGGCATCGGCGAGATCCGCGCCGCTGAAATCGGTTGACATGCCCTCGGGAACTGAGCCGAGCTCTTTAATTTTCCGGAGCCGTTCTAATGCATTGTCATTTATCGAAAAGTCGTTAGATTCCACTAATAGACCATTCTACATGTTTGTGTTGAAGTATATAAATAATAGTTATGACTATGCATTATATCGCTGTTGAAAGAATAATAGCAAGTTATTTTTGCTTGAAGAAACTGCCACTGAATGAGGTAGGCACAGATATCAGAGAGTTTTTCTCGAAAGCCTGAGACTGTTGAGCACGACAGTGACGCTCGAGAACGCCATTGCTCCTGCCGCCATTGCGGGGTGAATATCTTTCACGGCCGAAGGTATAAACGAAACGAGGTGCAGGACGCCTGCCGCAACCGGCACTAGCGCGACATTATAGAAGAATGCCCAGAAGAGGTTCTGCCTGATTGTGCGCATGGTCTCACGCGAGAGCGCTATTGCTTTCGGGAGCCCTGTCAGATCGCCGCCGATCAGTGTCAGGTCGGATGCCTCGATGGCCACATCGCTGCCGGAACTGACCGATATGCCCACATCGGCGCGGGCAAGGGCGGGAGAATCATTGATGCCGTCGCCGAGCATGCCGACTATTCCACCGCGTGATTTGTATTCGCGGACCAGTGCCTCCTTGCCGTCAGGAAGAACGCCTGCCTTAACCGTTTCTATGCCGACACGATCGGCAACCGCGCGTGCGGTCGTATCGTTATCGCCGGTTATCATGACCGGCTCGATGTTCATGTATTTCAGGGATTTTATGACTTGGGCGGCCTCCTGTTTCTCTCGGTCGCTTATGCCCAGCAGGCCCTGGCAGTCACCATCGACCTCGATGAGCGCCACGGTTTTTCCTTCGCGGCGAAGCCTTTCTAACTCCTTTTGTGCCTCGACAGCCACTGTAGATGTTTCCATGATCCATTCGGCTTTGCCTACTCTGATATGTTGGCCGTTAATGACAGCCTCTATGCCTGCTCCGGCGAGCGTATTGACTGTTTCCGGCGTCTCGTATGCAATGCCTCGCTGTCCGGCCTCCTCGACTATCGCTGTCGCAAGAGGGTGCGAAGAGCCGGATTCCGCCGCCGCTGCAAGTGCAAAGGTGTTGTCGCTGTCACCGGTGAGCGGCAGCCAGTCGCTGACACGTGCTTTTCCCTCGGTCAACGTACCTGTTTTGTCGATGAGAAGCGTGGATATGCTGTTGGTCAGTTCGAGTGCCGCGGCGTTCTTGAACAGAATGCCCATAGATGCGCCTTTGCCGCTGCCGACCATGACCGCAGTCGGTGTTGCTAGGCCGAGAGCGCAGGGACAGGCGATAACCAGCACCGCCACCATACGTATCATCGCGGTGACAAACACACCTCCGATTATCCACCATGCGGCAAATGTCACAAGTGCGGCTGCAATGATTGCCGGTACGAAAATTGCCGAAATACGGTCTGCAAGACGCTGCACCGGGGCCTTGCTGCCCTGAGCCTCCCGGACAAGCCGGATGATCTGGGCCAGTGCGCTGTCTTTCCCAACTGCTGTGGCCTCGATTTTCAGAAGCCCCATTGTGTTGACTGTCGCGCCGAAGACCTTGTCGCCGGCTTTTTTACCCACAGGTATTGCCTCGCCGGTCATCATGCTTTCATCGACATTTGATTCGCCTCTTATCACGATGCCATCCACGGGGAGCCGTTCTCCCGCCCGGACTATGACTATGTCGCCTTTCATAACACGATCCGCGGCGATATCCCTGACGCCCTCCGCATATTCCACATGGGCGATATCAGGCGCAAGCTCCATGAGCTTCCTGATCGATGCCGATGCCCTGTTTTTCGCGCGGGCTTCCAGAAGTTTTCCGAAACGGATCAGCGTTATGATCATTGCCGAGGTCTCGAAATAGACATGATCGCCAATGCCGGGGAAGAGCAGGACCGCGAGTGAATAGACATAAGCTGTCGAGGATCCAAGTGCCACCAGGACATCCATGTTGGCGCTGCGGTTTATGATGCTTTTCAAGCCGCCGCTGTAGTAGCTGAATCCGCTGTAGAACTGCACCGGTGTGGTGAGAAGCAGGAAGAGCCAGCCTACCCATGGCGCGTGTGCCCAGTGGCCGATGAGGGAAAAATCACGACCCATGCTGATAACGAAAAGCGGCAGGGTGAAAGCTGCTCCGATTATGAAACGCCGCCACTCTTTCGCCAGTTCACGCTGCCGGGCCTCGCGTTCGCTGTCCTCGCTGTTCTCGGATTGTTCGGTGATCAGTTCGAATCCGGCACGTTTGACCGCCGCCGCCATTGTGTCGAGATCGGTTGCCGAGCTGTCGTATTCGATTGCCACCCTCTCATCTGCAAGGTTCACAAGCGCCTCGCTGACCCCTTCGACTTTTTTTGTCAGGGTGCGTTCGATCGCACGTGCGCAGTTGGCACAGCTCATGCCGATGACCGGAAGCTCAACACGCTCTTTAGGAGTATCGCTCATTCTATCGCTCCGGTGAAAATCCTATTTCGTCAAGAGTCGCCGTAATGCTTTCCCAGTCAGCCGGGGCATTCCACTGAACGGTGATTTCCTTTGACGCAATGTCGCCGTTGACCTCATTGACACCCTTGAGATCGAGAAGTTCGAGACGTATGGTGTTCAGGCAGTTGCCGCAGTGCATAGAGGGTATTTTCACGGTTTTCGAGGCCATGTCTGCCTCCTTTTGTTGTGTTATAGATATAGCTATTATGATACATTCTCTTGTTGTTGTACGCTTGTTCTGCGGAAAGGATGCATCGCTGAAGCTTCAAAAAGAAAAGGGACGCCGTCTGGCATCCCTCTTCTTTCAGTATCGGCAGAGTGCCTAATTTTCGTTCAGCACCACATCATCGTACTCGAGCTCGATTTTGAGCTTGTGTTTCGCCTCTTCCTGCGAGAGGTAGGCGAAAAGATTCTTGATGTTCTCGTCTTTCGCCGAATCGGAAAGGTTGCTGTAGAGCTGGAACGCCTTTTTCTCCCTTTTCATGGCGATGACAAGGGCCTGCTGGTAATCGAGTTCGCCTGTTGCGGGTTCCGTGATCATGTAGTCGGCGATCTTGAGATCCAGCACCATTTCCTCGTTAAAGGCGAACTGGCCGGTCTCTTTGACCTCCTCGAGCTTGACACGGTGTTTGTCTTCCTCGCCTGCGAAACTGGTGAATGTCGCTTTCATCGAGGGATTTATCATCTTGTCCGCAAGGTCTTTGTAAAAGTCCCGCGCCTCGATCTCACGGCTTATCGCAAAATTCAGAATTTCCGTAACAGCGTTTGATGATGTCATGCGTCCTCCGCGTTCAGTATTCTCACAATGTGTGGTACCTGCAATATAACCATGCCGGATTTTCAGTGCCACCGATAAATATCAGCTTTCTCTGCTACCCTTCGAAAAGCTCCGTCGAAAGGTAGCGCTCCCCGGTGTCGCAGCCGATTGTGACAATCAGCTTGCCCTCGTTTTCAGGCCGCTTTGCCAGTTTTAGTGCCGCATAGACATTCGCTCCGGCGCTGATTCCAACAAGTATGCCCTCTTCCGAGGCAAGACTCCGCGCTGTCTTGATGGCTTCACCACCAGAGACCGTTATGACCTCATCAAGGATATCACGGTTCAGAACTTCCGGCACGAAACCGGCACCGATTCCCTGTATCTTGTGCGGGCCTGCCTCGCCGCCGTTAAGCACCGGCGAATCATCCGGTTCCACGCCTGCGACAAAGATGTCGGAATTATGCTTTTTCAGTGTTTCTCCCACACCGGTGACAGTGCCGCCGGTACCGATACCCGCGACGAAAATATCGACCGCGCCCTCGCTGTCACGCCAGATTTCCTCGGCGGTCGTAATCCGGTGAATTGCCGGGTTTGCCGGATTGTTGAACTGCTGTGGCATGAACGCCCCCGTTGTGGAAGCGGCAAGCTCTTCCGCTTTCCTTATGGCGCTTTTCATGCCCTCTGCCGCCGGAGTCAGTATGATTTCCGCGCCGAGATGCTTGAGTAGTTTGCGGCGCTCGACACTCATGCTTTCCGGCATGGTGAGTATGAGCTTATAGCCGCGGGCGGCGCAGACAAAGGCGAGGCCGATACCGGTATTTCCCGAGGTCGGTTCTATGATGACACTTCCCGCAGATATACTGCCTTTTTTTTCAGCCTCGTTTATCATGTTGAGGCCGATACGGTCCTTGACAGATGACAGTGGATTGAACGATTCCAGCTTGACCGCGATTTTAGCGTTTTTGGGTGCCATGCGGTTGAGAAATACAAGCGGCGTGTTGCCGACTGTTTCCGTAATGTCACGGTATATCATAATAGCAGCTCCTCTCCAAGCCCGCCGCGTGGCCGCAGCCGGTTATATACAATCTATTTACTGTTCGTTACGACAAAAATCGCGTTTCGCGCGAAAAGGTTTGCTAAAGACCGCCAGACAGGAGAGCCGGTCCATGAGCCGCCGAAAAGGAACTCCTCATGAGTGATCTTTGCGCCCTCTTTCCTGCAGAACTCACGGAAATCATCTATGGTCAGAAGGTGAATATTCGGTGTATCATACCACTCGAACGGCAGCGTTTTCGATTTCGGCATACGCCCCCCGAAAAGAAGCTGCAGACGTATAGTCCAGTGGCCGAAATTAGGGAATCCCACGACACCGTGACGGCCGACTCTGAGCATTTCCCTGATCGCCATTTCCGGTTTCGTTGTCACCTGAAGTGTCTGGTTGAGGATGACATAATCGTAGGACTTGTCAGGGTAATCGGAAAGGCCGCTGTCGATATTTCCCTGAGAGACCGAAATTCCCCGTTCGACACAGTTGATCAGATTCTGCTCGTCGATATCAATCCCGCGTCCCCGTACACCCTTGTTCTCCATCAGTTCGGCAAGAAGGGCGCCGTTACCGCAGCCGAGGTCAAGCACGGT
Source organism: Candidatus Latescibacterota bacterium (assembly GCA_963668435.2). Classification (GTDB taxonomy): domain Bacteria; phylum Latescibacterota; class Latescibacteria; order Latescibacterales; family Latescibacteraceae. The sequence goes on along the minus strand of CAXXSC010000005.1, from coordinate 188,794 downwards.
CGATTTTTCCGGAATGAGTGTCGCAATCCGTTTCAGATCGTTCCTGAACAATGTGTCGAGATGGCTCGCTGTCATTAGCTGTTTTCCTTTGCTGACTGTTCTCCGCTGTCATCAGATGAGGCGTCTGATAGCTGCATTGCCTCTTTTGTGCCATTCGCCGATTCCAAAAACGGTGTCAGAATTCGCGAAAGCTGTTCGAATTCCACCAGGAAAGCGTCGTGCCCGTAGGGCGAGTCGATTTCGATGAAAGATACATCCCTGCCGTTGATCATGAGTGCCCGGGCGATCTCACGTGCCTGTGCGGTGTTGAAAAGCCAGTCCGAGCTGTAGGAAATGATCAGTGTTTTACCCGTGACCGCGGCGAAAGCCTCCTCCAGCGGGCCGTAGCTTTTTGCCAGGTCGAAATAATCCATGGCTTTCGTGATATAAATATAGCTGTTGGCGTCGAAACGCTCGGTGAAACGCTGCCCCTGGTAATTAAGGTAGGATTCCACCGCAAATTCCGGCGTCAGGTCATAGCTGTATCGGTCGGCTGAATTGAGCTTGCGCCCGAATTTTTCATCGAGCGAGGGCTCGGAAAGATACGTGACATGAGCGATCATTCTGGCAATGGACAGCCCGGTTACCGGCCCCGGATTGCCGTAATAGCAGCCGTCCTCCCAGCCGGGATCGTTCAGGATCGCGTTCCTTCCGACAGCGTTGAATGCAAGTCCCTGCGAGGACAGCCGTGCGCTCGAGGCCAGCACAATCGCCGACTTGTACATGCCGGGAAAACGCAGCATCCACTCGAGCACCTGGAATCCGCCCATTGATGCGCCGATTATGGAATGGAGCTTTTTGATGCCGAGATAATCTATCAGGCGTTTCTGCGCCTCGACCATGTCGCCGATCGTTATAATCGGGAAATCAAGGCAGTAGCTCTGTCCGGTGGCCGGATTGATTGATCCCGGTCCGGTCGAACCTTTGCAGCCGCCGATTATGTTCGAACATATGATCCAATACTTGTCGGTATCGAGTGGCTTTCCGGGGCCTATCATATTGTCCCACCAGCCTGTGCGTTTGTCGTTCGGGTGATGGTAACCCGCGGCATGCGCATCGCCTGAAAGCGCGTGGGCGACATAGATGGCGTTTGATTTGTCCGCGTTTGGCTCGCCGTACATTTCATAGACTATATCCACCGGGCCGAGCTTGTGCCCGGATTCCAGTGTAAGGGGATTGTCCCCGTCTGCGAAACGAAAATGATGCTCCTTGACAAGGCCGACTGATTTACGTCCCATGTCTTTTCCGTATCAATTAAAAGCTTAAAGATGAATTGCCGAAAGAAAACGGCGCTTGAAAGTCAGTTGTTTTCTGTGCCGGGCTGTAAGCTGTGAGAGTACAGCCCGGCATGTTTGTATGTCAGGTGCAGCTGACCGCGAGTGACAGCGCCTGATCGAGATCGGCGAGGATATCGTCGATGTCCTCGATTCCAATGCTGAGCCTTATGAAATCGGGCGTAACACCGGCCTGAAGCTGCTCTTCATCTGTGAGCTGCTGGTGTGTCGTCGAGGCCGGGTGTATGACCAGGCTTTTCGCGTCACCGATATTGGCCAGATGGCTGATCAGCTCCAGCGACTCTATGAACTTGATCGCTGTCTCCCTGCCGCCGCTTATGCCGAATCCGATAAGTGCTCCCTGTCCGTCGGGAAGGTATTTCTGCGTTAAATCGGCGGTCGGTGAGGATTCGAGTCCGGGATAGCGCACCCAGGAGACGCAGCGGTGTTTCTCGAGGAATTTCGCGACCGCGAGGGCGTTCTCTGAGTGACGTTCCATTCTGAGTGTCAGTGTTTCGAGCCCCTGAAGGAAAGTCCATGCATTGAACGGGCTCATTGCGGCGCCGTAATCCCTGAGGCCGATTACCCGTGCTCGAATAATGAAACTCAGATTGCCGAATGTTTCGGCGAATTTCAGCCCGTGATAGGCGGGATCAGGCTCGACAAAATCAGAGAAACGCCCCGATCCGGCCCAGTCGAAATTGCCCGAATCTATGATGAGTCCACCGATTGAAGTGCCGTGACCGCCGATGAATTTCGTCGCGGAGTGGATGACGATTGCCGCGCCGTGTTCAATAGGCCGCAAAAGTGCCGGCGAGGTCACAGTGTTGTCGACAATGAGCGGTATGCCGTGCTTTTTGCCGATGTTCGCAATTTTTTCGATATCGACAATATCGAGCTTGGGATTGCCTATAGTCTCGACATAGAAAGCTTTCGTTTTGTCGGAGACAGCCGTCTCCCATGCCTCGAAATCATTCGGCGCGACAAACTTTACCGTAATGCCCAGTTTTTTCAGCGAATGGCTGAAAAGGCTGACTGTGCCGCCGTAAAGATCGGTAGATGCCACTACCTCGTCACCCGCCCCGGCAAGCGTGAGGATGGTAAGTGTTTCCGCTGACTGGCCTGATGCTGTCGCAAGCGCCGCAACACCGCCCTCGAGCGCCGCAATACGTTTTTCGAGCACGTCGTTGGTCGGGTTCATGATACGGGAATATATGTTGCCGAACTCTTTCAGGGCGAAAAGATTGGCCGCGTGTTCGCTGTCATTGAAAACGTACGAAGTCGTCTGATAAATTGGCACAGCTCGGGAATTTGTGTCTTTGTCCGGCGTGTGTCCTGCGTGTAAAGCCCTCGTGGAGAGCCCCTGTTTTCTATCGCTCATGATGTCCTCTGTTTCGTGAAGGGTGGCAAGTATCGGGACGTTATTCCGGCCCGTTCACTAAAACCTGCGGTCCGGTATCCTTAAATAAAATACTCGATGGCGCCGGTTTTCTGCATCTTGATATGGCGCTCTGCCAGCTCCTCGAGCGTGAGCTTGTCCAGAACACCTTCGATCGCCTCCTTGACGTCGCGCCAGACTGAAAATGTGATGCACTGTGCTTCCTTACCACAGTCGAAATCCTTCGTACAGGGGACAATGTCGAACGGTCCCTCCAATGTTTTGATGATATCACCGAGCGTGATGTCCGCGGGCTTTTTCGCGAGTTCATAGCCTCCACGTGCGCCGCGGGTGCTTTTTACAAGGTCTGCAGTCCTGAGCGTATTGAGTATCTGCTCAAGATAGCGTTCCGAAATACCCTGGCTCTCTGCAATCTCCCGAACCATTACCGGTCCGGTGCCATACTTGAGTGACAGTTCAAGAGCCGCCCGTGTGCCGTATCTGCCTTTAGTCGAAATTTTCATTATTACCCCCTGGTCTTTCAATGAAACGCTTCAGAACAAAGAGCGTTCCAATAATATATCACAAAAGCACTAGGAATAAAGTAATAATGATACAGTACTTTTGTCAAGAAATATCTACATAAATACAGGTGTTTTTCCGGGATGAACACGATTGTAGCACTTAATAGTTGCTGTATCATGCTATAAATATTAGCTATAAGCGCACTATGCTTTATATGCGTATTTTCCACATACCTGCTGTGTGTCAGCTGTTTTTGTCCACGGTGTCAACGGGAAAGAATTTTATTTCAGCCGGTATTCGCCGTTTTGCCGGGTGAAACTGAAGCGGTAAGGGTGGTTTCCCGCTGTGAATTCGACAGTAATGCTCTCGTTGTTAACGGTCATGTCTGCCGATTCGATCAGTGCTTGTTCGCTGCTGTCGTTTTGCATGGGCATGATAAGTGTCGCGACATAGCTGACAGGCTTTTCTGCTTTCAGCGAGGTGGCGAACCAGGGGACCCATTTGAACTTCGCGTCGCGGAGAACGACAAGGCTGGGATCCTTGCCCTTCGTTATATCGAACGCTGTGTCCGAAAGGGTGAGCAGCGCCATGCGGCCTTCATCACCCACGAGGGTGACGTGGTTTTTGTGGGGTGTGACCGTGCAGTGGGAGTGAAAGCGCACCTCTATATCCGCACCGGGATCGCAGCCGATCTCGTCGAGGACGACCGCTATTCTGGGTTTTACATAGATGATATGACGGCGCCAGCTTTTCAGCTCTTTGCCGGGATACGCGCCAGAGGGGTCGATCAGGACATAATCCTGTTCTCTGCCGGGCCGGAACTCGAGGATTTTTCCGCCGACACCCTCTTTCCACGGCTGGTCTTTCAGCTTGGCGATCATCTGCTGTTCGCCGTTGACCATGACAACGTTGTGGCCGAGGCTTGCGGCCTCGACATAGTCATAACGCGCCTCGTCGAAAAAGAGCTCGTCATAATCGGGTGAGCTGGAATCGCTGATATACTCCTGGTTGCGCCAGTAGAAAATGAAATGGCCGCAGTCAAGATGTCCGTGATGGGGATCGTCGTTCATACCGGCTTTGCAGGCAATGACCGCAGTTTCGGGATTCGCGAAATCAGTTCTGAGTACTGCCCAGTCGATGCCGCGGAAATGGACTGAGGTCTTCTTCGGCAGACGGGGTTTTATGCTGGGGCGCGGCCAGATGATATCGAACATGTCGCTGCCATCACCCCACATGTAATTCCTGAACCACGCGGTTTCGGCGCTGCCGGTTTCCTCTGCCAGCTTGTTCCAGATGTGGCTTGTTCCGGCGCGATTGTACTTGGAGTCCTCCATCGGCAACAGGCGGCGCGGTGTCACCGTATTATAAAGGAGGAAGCTCACGGGATTTGCCTTGATCCGGGGATGATCGTAGAGATTGAAACGCCGTTTTGTCAGACGGTTCAGCGGGTCGGCAAAGAAATTAACACCGTGGATGCCCTTGCGGTAATAGCCGCAGCCCTCCTGCCAGCCGCCGTCGATACCGATCTGGTCGAATGTTTTCGTGATACGGTTGACTGCCTCGGCGACAACATCGACGAGAACGGGATCCTCTGTCAGGAGCGACAGAGCCGCTGTGCCGAGGGCTGAATTACAGCAGGCGCACCAGTTACAGCGGTAGGAGGATGTCCACCAGAAATAATCGTAGTTGCCGCGCACGGGGAGGATCGCTTTTTCGAGGATTGCGCCGCGAATCCTGTCACGCTGACGTCTGTCGAGCGCGGAATAGAGCCAGTCGTAGACAATCGCGAGCTTACGTGCGGAATCTGCGGCCTCGAGGTCAACCGCGAACGCCGACTGATCGTCCGGCACATTCCACGGCCAGACACGGCTGTAGATGACAGGGAACTGGTGACGGCGGTCGACCCAGCCCGGAAGGTCGCAGACGATATCGGCGAATTCGAAACTTTTCTCTGCATAACGGGTATCGTCGGTCATCTGGTAAAGAAAGGCGAGTTTCATGGCATTGGAAATATTTGAACGCAGGTAGGCGAGACGCTGGTCGTTGCCTGTGTAACCGGCGCGCGGGTCCTGCGGGGGCGCGGTTTTTTCGACCGGTGTATAGATGAGGCGCTTGCATTCAGCCTCCAGACGGCGGTAAATATCGTTACTTTCCCGATCGTTGCCGATGCGATCCAGAATTTCCTGTTTCCCGGCCTCGTTGAAAAGGATATAGGGATGCTCGAGTGTTGCAGGCAGAGCCTCGCGTATGTCATCGGCTGTCAGCTCACTGGCGGCTGTCTGTCCGGAAACTGAAAAAGTTATCGCCAGAAATATCGCCGTAATAAAAACACTCATTGTTCATCCCCTGTCTGTTGGTACTGAAATGTTTGAGGCCCCTGTATCACGATGGCAGGGGCCTCAATAATCCTGTGATCTGTAGCGCTATTTTATCGTGAGGCCATCGGTGCCCGACGTGAAATTATACGTATATGACTGGCCGTTTTTCGCGAAAGAAAGGTTAAGTCCGCCGCCGGATGCTGTCCTCTTGACGGTGGATGCTATGGCCTCAGCCTCGGCCTCGTCTGCGACTGGTGTGATGATCGTCGCAAGCACGTTGTTTGAGGAAGATGCTTTCACGACCGTATCGAAATAATCGATCCAGAAGAAACCACGTGTGGCATTGACTGGCTGGCAGGCATGACGGCCCTGTTCAAAGCTGAAAGATCCGCCGGCAGCCGGAATGAGCGCCATCATTCCTGTGCTGTCTTTCAGGAGCACGAATCCGTTCTTGACCTCGACTCTGACGCCGGGATGGAAACGAAGCCTGATCTCGTCACCGCTGCCGCAGCCGACCTCATCGACCACAACGGCCACCTCGGGCTTGTCATAGGTTACATGACGGCGCCACTTTTTCAGCTCCTGTTTCGGATAGGCGTTCGTGGGGTCCATGAGCACATAGTCACGTTTTTTCGAAGATGCGAAATCGAGGACTTTGCCGCCGATGCCCTCTTTCCACGGCTGTTTGCGCATTTTCGCGGGAATCTGCTGTTCGCCGTTGACCATGACAACGTTGTGGCCGATACTGGATGCCTGCGGATAATCCCAGCGCATATCGTCGAAATATTTCTCGTCGTAGGAGCCGCTGCCGATATCGCGGATGAAAGCTTTTTTCTTCCAGTATACCACGAAATGGCCGCAGTCAAGATGCCCGTGATGGGGATCGTCATTCATGCCTGCTTTCCCGGCGACAGTGAGTGCGTCAGAGTTTTTGAAACCATCGCGCATCACCCACCAGTCGATAGTGCGGAAATGGAGGGAGGCATTTTTCGGCTCGCGCGGCTTGATTGTCGGGCGCGGCCAGATTATGTCGAAAATATCACTGCCTTCTCCGAAATATTCCTCACGGTACCAGGCGGCTTCACGGTTCTTTGTTTCGGTCGCGAGCTTGTTGATAAGATGCTGGGAGCCGATCCTTCTGGCGCCGGAATCTTCGAAATTCAGTGCGACACCGTCATCAACAGAGATGTAGATGGGGAACCCGGCCGGGTTGGCGGACAGACGTTTGTTCTTGAACAGGTTGTATTTCCCGTCGGTCGCCCGCTTGAGCGCATCTGCAAAGAACGTAGAGGTGTGAACGCCGTAATTCCAGTAGCCGCCGCCTTCCTGCCAGCCGCCGTCCTCGCCCAGTTCGTTGAGCATGTTATTGATACGGTTGTGGGCTTCCGCGACGATGTCGGTGAGATGCGGGTCCTCGGTCAGAAGGGTGAGACCGGTGAGCCCCACGCCTGAGTTGCAGACTCCACACCAGTTGCAGCGGTAGGCCCATGCCCACCAGTGATATTCCCAGTCGCCGCGGACAGAAGTGACGACTTTCTCGATGAGAGCGCCACGGATACGGTCGCGCTGGCCCATGTCGAGCGCCGGGTACAGCCAGTCATAGACAGCCGCCATCATACGGGCCGAGTCGCCATTGATATGGTCGAAATTGAAATTCACCTGGTCGTCATTGACATTGTAGGGCATGATACGGCTGTAAATGATAGGGAATTCGTGTGCGCGCTGGGTCCACGAGGGAAGGTCGCAGAACGCCCATGCAAATTCATAGGCCTTCTCGGCGTAGCGCTTGTCACCGGTCATCTGGTAGACGAATGCCAGCGTGAACGCGCTGTTCCTGTTGTCGTAATAAAAACTCTCGTACTCGTTGTTTCGGTCGTTCTCAGTCCAGTCGGCGCGTGTGTTGCGGCCCTGCACCGGAATTTCCCGCGCGACCGGGGTGTAGAGAAGGCGGTTGGCCTCGGCCAGAAGACGTGCCATGATATCGCCGGACTCGGGATCGTTCTTGATACGCTCGAGAATGGCGGGCTTGTCTTTCTCGCTGAAATAAAGGTACGGATGCTGGAGACTTCCTTTGTCGATAATCTTGTCGAGGTCGTCTTTCGAGATGTCGGCAGACACCGCGGAAACCGCGACAAGGAGTGCCATAATCGTTAACAACAGCTGTTTCACGTTCATTCCCTCCCTGATGGTGTTCTATCGTATTCCGTAACGGTTCATATCTTTAAGGGTATCTCTACTATCATTTTCCAGGTACTGACACGCTTTCCGGTGAAAATGGTATTAATAGAGCGGCCCTTGAGTTTCGAAAGACTATTCAAGCACGAGACCGTCGTCGGTTTTGCCGAAACTGTACTCTTTAGTCTCGCCGTTCTGTGAGAACGTGACCGTAACACCTTTGCTGCCGCTTTTCATCTTTGCAGACTTGGCAATGGCTTTCGCCTCGTCGCCGTTCTCTACAGGGACGATAATTGTGCCAATGACCGTATCACCCTTCTTCGCTTTCGTCAGCGTCGAGAAATAGGGAATCCAGCTGAATTGCGCCTCTTTCCTCACTGGTACATAGGCGTGACGGTCAGATTTGAGCTCACAGCGTTGTACAAGCACCGGGATAGCAGCCATCGTGCCTTTCTTGCCCTTTATAAGCACATAATCCTTTTCGACCTCTGCCGGGTTCTCGCTGTGGAAACGGGCCTCGATCTCGGCGCCCTTGGCTGATTTCACCTCGTCGAGAATGACCGTTGTCACCGGCTTGTCGAGGATTATGTGTCGGCGCCAGCCCTTGAGTTCCTCGCCGGGATAGGCATTGGTATTGTCCATGTAGGTGTAATCCATATCGTCGCCGGGTCGGAATTCGAGGATCTTGCCGCCGATGCCCTCTTTCCACGGCTGGTCTTTCAGCTTGGCTGAAATCTGGAGCTCGTCGTTGACAAAAACCACGTTGTGGCCGACACTGGATGCCTGTGGATATTCCCAGCGTTTCTCGTCGAAATATTTTTCGTCATAGAAATACTTGCCGTGACCGAGGTCGGTGAGGAAATATTCATCCTGCCAGGTGAGGATGATCTGGCCGATATCGAGATGCCCGTGATGGGGATCGTCGTTCATGCCCGCCTTGGTGGCGATTGTGACAGTTTCTGGATTTTTGAAATCACTGCGCATGACAACCCAGTCGATACTCCTGAAATGACGGGATTTCTGGCGAGGTTCGACCGCGGTGACATCGTTGCGCGGCCAGATGAGATCGTACATGTTACTGCCAGCGCCGAGGAATGTGTTGCGGTAATACGCCGCTTCGCCGTCGCCTGTTTCCTCAGCCAGCTTGTTCAAAAGATGGGTCGAGCCGACCACTGCGCCGGTACCGTCACCGAAATAGCCGGTGAGACCGTACATGGCGAATGCCGCCGGATTATTCTGGATGCGCGGATTCCGGAACAGGTCATATTTCCCGTTGGTAAGGCGTTTCACGGCGTCCATGAAGAAAATGCTGCTGCGGATGCCGTAGGCCCAGTAGCCGCGGCCTTCCTGCCAGCCGCCGTCGATGCCTATCTCGGAGATGTGCTTGTCCATACGGTCGTAGCATTCGGCTATGACATCGGCCAGCTGCGGATCCTCGTTCATGAGAGCGAGGGAGGCGACACCGAGGCCTGACAGGCAGATGCCGCACCAGTTGCAGCGGTAGGAGGATGCCCACCAGTAATATTCCCAGCTTCCTCGGACACGGGTGATGACATTTTCGAGCAGGCCGCCGCGGATACGGTCGCGCTGACGCTTGTCGAGGGCCGGATAGAGCCAGTCGTAGACCATCGCCATCTCGTAGCCCATATCGCCGGTCCTGATGTCATAGTTGAACACCACCTGGTCGTCCGGCACATTCCACGGCCAGACACGGCTGTAGATAATCGGGAATTCGTGCGCACGGTAGCCCCATGAGCGAAGATCGCAGAGCGCGTCGGCAAATTCGTACGCTTTCTGCGCATAGCGTTCATCCCCGGTCATCTGGTAGACGAATGCCAGTGTATGTGAGGCCCGGCGGTATGAATTGACATAGTTGGTAGCCTTGTTGTCTGAGTAATAACGCGGATGTTTCGGTTCGACCGGCGCTTCCATCTCGACCGGAGTGTAAATGAGGCGGTTGGCCTCGGCCAGAAGACGCCTGTAGATATCGTTTGATTCCTGATCTTCTTCGATGAGTTTCAGGATTTCCTGTTTCCCGGCCTCGTTGAAAAAGAGATAAGGATGTTGAGCCTGTTTCGGTAGTGCGTTTGCAATTTCCTCCGGTGTCGTCGCTGCGACAGATGACGACAGTCCGAGAAGGATCGCGAAAGCGATAGCCGCTGTGATAATTCCCTGTTTCATTTCCCGCTCCTGGGTAGAATAACGATTTTAACGAATTGTATGAGTATAACATATAAAAAACTACGCGCAAAGCCAGTAAATAAACGAAAATCCCGCAGGGTATGCGAATCTTTTTCGCCGGCGGTGATAATAGCAGTTGTCAATTTCGCCCGATAGATATACTTTAAGGAAAAGAAGTGTTCATATCATTGTATATTCCGGGAATTTATATGGCGGCTCAGTTTATTAATGTCATTCTGAAAAAAGATGAAGAAATACTCAGACTCAACAAACGTGTACTCGATGCCTCACCCGATCTTATCGCGGTTGTCAGCGACGATTACAAATACGGGTATGTCAATCCGGCGTATTGCGATGCGCACGATCTGACAGCAAAAGACCTTCTCCGCAAAAAGGTCGGGGATTTTGTCGGTAACGATATTTTTGAGGAGATTGTCAAGCCGCGGCTGGACAGCTGCCTTTCCGGTGAGGAACTCAGGTTCGAGGAGTGGTTCGACCTGCCGGGAATCGGGGAGCGTTTCATGGAACTCCGCTACCTTCCCCTGCCGAACGAAAAGAAAAAGGTCGACCGCATCGTGGTTATCCACCGTGATATGACCAGTATGGTAGAGGCGGAACGGCGTAAACTGAACCAGGAGAAGCTCCGGACCGTGGTTGAGCTTGCCGGCACCTATAACCACGAGATCAACAATCCGCTCTGCTCGATAAAAGGCTATCTCGAGCTTATCCGCCATGACAGCACCGGCAGTGAAAAGATCATGAATTACGTGGCAAAAGCGCTCGGTGATGTGGAACGTATTGTCGATGTGACGAAAAAGCTGGCAGATGCGACCTCGATATCGCTGGTTGACTATCCCGGCGGCGACCATATCATCAAGGTGGCCGGGGAAGAGCACGTTGAATCTGGGGGCACCGCTCAGTGTGCCGATGAATAAAACCGGACAATGTTCTGTACAATTGATACGGGGATGAAATTACAGCCTCTTGCGCAATTGCGTTTGCATGGGAGTGGAGATGAATCGTACGGTTAAAAGTTGTATTGTGCTGATTGCCCTGTGCTTGATCACGGTACAGGCCGCTGCGGATTATATGGTCGTGCCGGTCAAGAAAGTTATCGACGGCGGTCTGGCGGAGTTTATCCGTCGCTGTGTTTCCGAGGCCGGACGCGATGGTATCGAGGGTATTATTTTTCATGTGGATACTCCCGGCGGGCGGGTTGATAGCGCGGTCGATATAAAGGACACAATTCTTGCCGCAGATGTGAAAACCGTGGCTTTCGTGGACAAGAACGCGATTTCGGCCGGGTCGCTCATTTCCATGGCCTGCGACAGCATTTACATGTCGACAGGGGCCTCCATCGGAGCCGCGACCGCTGTGGACATGCAGGGAAAGAAAGCCTCCGAAAAAGTCATCAGCTATTTCCGGGCCCAGATGCGTGCTACAGCCGAGGCAACCGGTAAACCCGCCGACATTGCAGAGGCCATGGTCGACGAGGAGCTCGAGATCGAGGGGCTCAGCGAGAAAGGTAAGCTGGTCACGCTCACCTATAGCGAGGCTTTACAGCACGGTGTATCGAACGGCACTGCCGAAACTATAGAGGATGTACTGGAACTTCTAGGCGGCAAGGGATCGGAACTGATGCGGATGAGCCCGAACTGGGCTGAGAATATTGTCCGCCTTCTGACCCATCCCATGGTCAGCTCGCTACTGATGTCAATCGGTTTCCTCGGGCTTTTGATCGAGATACGGACGCCGGGGTGGGGGATTGGGGGCACTATCGGGATCATTGCGCTGACACTGTTTTTCGGCAGTCATTATATAGTCAGGCTCGCGGGCGTGGGAGAGCTTCTGCTCTTTTCCGTCGGGCTCATTCTCCTGACACTGGAGATCCTGGTGATACCGGGATTCGGGATAGCCGGATTGAGCGGCATTGTCATGATTGTCGGTAGCCTCTATCTCAGCCTTGTCGGCCGTATGCCGGAAATGGGTGATTACACTGTCGCCGCTTGGAGCACAGCGGGGGCTTTTGCACTCAGTATAGTAGGAACATTCCTCCTTGTGAGATATTTGCCGAGAACACCGGTATTCGAACGCATCGTGCTTTCCACTGCGGAAAAGGCCGAACATGGTTATGCATCCGCCGATAGTGATATATCACTTATGGGAGTACAGGGTGTGGCGCTTTCTGCGCTCAGGCCATCCGGCAAGGCGACAATCGCCGGTAAACGTGTCGATGTTGTAAGCGAGGGCGAATTCATAGAAAGAGGACAGATCGTGGAGGTCATCGAGGTCCGCGGTGCACGTATCGTTGTGAAAAAAGTCTGAGCACGTATCTGTCATAAAACGGACAGGAAAATATAACAGGGGATTTGCCATGACTGCTGCGGTCATTGCTCTCATTATCTGCGCTGGGATCATTTTTATAGCTATCGAGCTTTTCCTTGTGCCGGGATTTTCTGTGCCGGGGCTGGTCGGTATCGCCATGATCGGTTATGGCGTATACAAGGCTCACATTGAATATGGGATGGCGGGTATGCTTTTGAGCGTTGTGATCAGTATCGCTGCCGCTGCAATCCTTGTGCGCTTGTCCCTGAAAAGCAGGATTGCGAAAAAGATCGGCCTCGACTACAATGTCGGTGACGCTCATGCAAACGATGACTATAGTACATTGCTCGGATGCAACGGTGTTACTTTGACTGCGCTCAGGCCCGCGGGAATTGCATTGATCGACGGGAAACGATCTGATGTTGTGACAGTCGGCGATTATATCGGCAAGGATATCGAGATTGAGGTAATTGAGGTGGAGGGGAGCCGTATCGTGGTCGGGCCGAAAAAAACAGGTGTCGGTAAAGAATCATAATACACACACTTTCTGACATATAACAACTCACAATACAATATAACAGGAGGCAAGGAGGGTTTATGGATGTAATGACACCAATACTCGTATTCGGTATGTTCCTGTTCGTCGTCGTGATCTGGTTGTTTTTCTGGGCGATTCCGGTCGCTCTTTGGATCTCGGCGCTTGCGGCACGTGTGCCGATCAGCCTTTTCGCGCTCATAGGTATGCGGCTTCGAAGAGTTCCGCCACCTTTGATCGTACGTCAGCTCATTTCAGCTGTCAAGGCAGGGATCGATGTCAAGACCGATGCGCTTGAGGCGCACTATCTCGCGGGCGGTAATGTGGCCGCTGTGGTGAACGCTCTTATCGCTGCCGGCAAGGCGTCCATCGATCTGTCGTTTGAACGCGCCGCGGCAATCGATCTCGCGGGAAGGAATGTCCTCGAGGCGGTTAAGATGAGCGTGCTCCCCAAGGTGATCAATACGCCTATGGTCGCGGCTGTTTCCATGGACGGTATCCAGGTCAAGGCAACGGCACGTGTGACAGTGCGTACGAACATCCAGCGCCTTGTCGGCGGTGCGACCGAGGAAACGATCATCGCCCGTGTCGGCGAGGGTATCGTTAGCACCATCGGTTCATCGCAGACCTATAAGGTCGTTCTGGAAAATCCCGACAATATTTCGAAATCAGTGCTTGCCAAAGGTCTTGATTCAGGGACCGCATTCGAGATCCTCTCGATCGATATTGCGGATGTTGATATCGGTGAAAATGTCGGCGCGAAACTTCAGATGGCACAGGCAGACGCCGATAAGAACATTGCCCAGGCAAAAGCCGAGGTGCGCCGAGCAATGGCTCAGGCCGCCGAGCAGGAAATGAAAGCGCGTGTCATGGAAATGCGTGCCAAGGTCACAGAGGCAGAGGTCGAGATACCACTGGCCATGGCCGAGGCTTTCAAGAGCGGCAACCTTGGTGTTATGGACTATTACAAGATGAAGAACATTGTGTCGGACACCAGCATGCGTGATTCGATTTCGAAGAGTACGAAACCTGACAGCAAGGACAAGGACGGTGAGAAATAATGGATATTGAATTCATTATTAATGCCGCAATTGTATTCTTCATCATCTATTCGGTGCTGAAACGTGGTAAGGATGTGGCGCGGAAGGCTGAGGATATTAAAAAGCAGCCTTCCGGGGCCGCGCCCGGGCAGGGGACAAGTACGTCCAAAAAGACTATGCCGCGGCAAAATGCCCAGAAACCGAATGTACTCAAGGATATTTTTGAGGAACTTGAAAAACAGTTTTCACCTATTCCCCAGGAAAACCGGACTCGACGTGTCAAAAAGACGAGAAGTGTGCTGAGTGAACTCGCCGAGGCAGAAAGGGAAATACAGGCCAGGGCAAAACAGACTGTTCATGAAATTGAAACCTCGTTTGAGAGTATTCAAGAAAGTGATGAGTTCAGGGAAGTTGAATATGTTCCTGTTCAGCATCAACGATTGAAAATCAAAGATCAGGAGTTAAAAGCAGAGAGAAATTCTCCTGTCGCCGATCTTTCTTTCGAAGGACCGGAATTGGTCAAAGGCATGATCATGAGTGAAATTCTTGCTGCACCGCTGGCCATGCGAGATGATTATTGACTTTGTACCTATCGTAAGAAAAAAGAAAAGGGAGCCATTTTAGGCTCCCTTTTTTTATTGTGCAATAATTCAATTCAGCGGGTTGTGTCCAGTTTTTTTATACCGATTGACAGGCGTTTCAGTTCTTCCTGATTTGGTTTAAGGCAGTACGGATCGAAACGGACATGTATGCCGGCACAGTCGACAAGTTTACCGGATCTGAAATTGGTGATCTTAACATCGATGCTGAAAAAATCCTCGAAAATATACATCGACCCGCTGTGGCCCAGACGAAGCGAGGTATCCTTAAGGCGGAGGAGTTTGTCATCGTCGACACTTCGGAAGATGCGGTCGATCTCACCAGGCTTAATAGCAATTTCAGTCATGCTGCCATCGCTTTCGATACGATATTTTCCGGCGGCTATACCCATTTCAATAGCAAGTCGAGATAGAGGAATTCTTTTGTTATTGAGGGAAAGTAGAGTCTCCTCTATCTTTTCAACGGATGCTATTGATGGTATGCTGTCGCAGACAAAGGCAACCCTGAGTTCATCGGGATTCATTTCTGAGCTGTCAGCAAGAAACATGTCAGTCAGTAGGGGAGGGATAGTACAATGCCCGGCAGCGCAATCGAGTTGATAACGTATATCGCAGCTCATTCCATAGTCATGGACAAGGGCAATCATCTCCTGCATCTGTGCACAGTTTTGCGTACTGTTCCAGACTGTATCGTCCGGATCGAGCAGGAGACCGTCAACTCCATATATAACGGCCGAGTCACAAAGCGCCTTGTAGTTCGAAAGAGACGATTCAGATAGCTTGAGAATACCGGTCATCTCATCCTGCAGGAAACGATTACCTGCAAATGCCCGATTGTCAAGAAGGGGGGCAGTCAATGAGCGGACCACGTTATTCTTAAAAGAAACGATAGAGCTGTCAGGCTTGATTATTTCATTCGTACTGAATCCGAAACGCCAGCTGCCGTAGCGATAACGTTTGACAGGGCGGGGGAGTATGTAGTCGTCAGGCTTGCTGTAAGTATCGCGCTGGTGGCCCATGAAGGTGATAATTGAAGGAGATGCCGCCCGGACCATGAACTCGATATCCTTCGGCAGTTCCAGACGGAGCCTTCCGCCATAAAGTTTTGAGGAGGCGATAATCCTGCCGTCACTTATAATAGTGATACTCGTACCATCTGGCCATGAATCGGAACGGACTGTGAGATGTGCCGTATCAGAACTGCAGGAGAAAATTACAGCGAAGAAAGCGATGCAAAGAAACGCGGTATAATGTCTGATGTTCATAGGATTTCCTTTCCCAAAAAATATCCGGAGACAATATACTAGAGAGAGGAGGGAAGGGAAATAAAAAAAGCGCTTTCACGAATGAAAGCGCTTTTCAATTTTAATCCCGGCAACGACCTACTCTCCCACAAGGTCTCCCTAGCAGTACCATTGGCGCAGGTGGTCTTAACTTCTCTGTTCGGAATGGGAAGAGGTGTGACTCCACCGCCATAGTCACCGGGAAAATATCCTGTACGGTAATGTTCTCACTACCTTAAAAAATCTACTGTAGAATCTGCCTCTGATGCATGAAATTCTTTTAACGGTCAAGTCGATCGGACTATTAGTAACGCTCGGCTGAATGTATTGCTACACTTACACCTACGTCCTATCAACCACGTAGTCTACATGGGTCCTGATAGGGAAATCTCATCTTGGAATGGGCTTCCCACTTAGATGCTTTCAGCGGTTATCCCTTCCGAACATAGCTACCCAGCAATGCCCTTGGCAGAACAACTGGTACACTAGAGGTTCGTCCATCCCGGTCTTCTCATACTAGGGACAGCTTTCCTCAAATTTCCTAACGCCCACAGTGGATAGGGACCGAACTGTCTCACGACGTTCTAAACCCAGCTCGCGTACCGCTTTAATTGGCGAACAG
>CAXXSC010000005.1:0-167500 GCA_963668435.2 Candidatus Latescibacterota bacterium | reverse complement strand
TTGCCATCTCTCCGGGCAGATTCAAAATATAATAAAACGTTTTCGTTAATGCAAGTTTATTTTGAATCTTTTTTTTGATTATTTCCTGCCGTTCGATCGTTGTTGCCATCTCTCCGAGCAGATCGCAAATATAGCATATCGAATAATAAAGGTCAAGTGATAAAATGAGAAAATTATGAGAAAATGAAAAAAAAGAAGGGCCCAATTGAAAGGGCCCTCATGGAATACTAATATGTTTGGAGAAAAACCGAGGAGATATCAGCAGTTGTTTCCGTTACTGGCCTACCAGCAGCTTGTGCCGTTACGTTGAGCGCCGCAATTATTTGCGTTGCGCACTCCACAGCTGGCGCCATATTGAACGACAGATGATCCGCCGCAGTGATTGCCGCTGCGTGTTCGACAATTGGCGCCATTACGTGAGGCGCATTCTGAACCGTTACGGGCGGTGTTGCAGTTTGATCCGTTCATTCCCCAGCGTTTTTGTTCCTGGTTCTGCTCGGTACTCTGGACTTCCAGGCCGGTCTGATCATCATCTGCATTGGCAAGGCTTGCGCCGAAAGCTATCATTGATGGAATTATCCATCTTCTCTTCATATCAGGACTCATATTTAAATCTCCGGAAAAAGTTACAGTAGCCACTAATTACAAATATGCGGTATAAAGTAAAAGCATACTGTGACCTTTGTCACACAAAACTTTCACTATTACATAATAACGGTTTATTGCGAAAACGTCAAAAGAAAAAATGCTGTATCATTTTGCCGGAGGATCGATGCCCTTTACGACAGTTTATTCCTTATATAGGAGGCTGCCGTTTTCATGCGAGCGACAGTCTTTTCTTTACCGATAGAGATAAGCATATCAAAAAGGCTAGGTCCCTGTGTGACACCTGAGACAGAAAGACGTGTCGGATGTATAAGTTTTCCGGCGCCGACTTCAAGCTCCTCGGCATAATTTCTGATGACATCCTCGGTCGAAGCGATATCAAACGTTTCCAGTAACTCGAAACGGGACGCAAGCTCTTCGAGACGGTCTGCGGCACTGAGGTCTTTGAACTGTTTCTTTTCTCCCTTGGCATCGTATTCGGTGGGATCATTGAAGAAGTATACTGCTTTTTCGACGAATTCGGGCAGGAGACGGCAGCGTTCCTTGAGCATGACAATAATGGAAAGGATATAATCTCGCCTTGTTTCGGCGCTGTCCTTATCCAGGTAACCGGCCTCAATGAAAAGTTTCGTTACATGCGGCAGGAGTTCCTCCGGCGCGAGGTCATTCAGGTACTGGCCGTTGAGCCACTCCAGCTTATCCATATCGAACACACCGCTTTTCTTGGATATGTGATCGATGGAGAATGATGTTATCAGCTCATCAAGAGACATCTTTTCTCGGTCGTCGCCGGGATTCCAGCCAAGGAGTGCAATGAAATTGACTACAGCATCGGAAAGAAAGCCCATGCGCTCGTATTCCATCACTGATGCCGCGCCGTGACGTTTCGAGAGCTTTTTCTTGTCCATGCCCAGGACCTGCGGCAGGTGCGCGAAACGAGGCTGTGCTGCGCCGAGCGCTTTCATGAGCATGAGCTGTTTCGGCGTGTTCGACAGATGGTCGTCTCCGCGCATGACAAGCGTGATCCCCATGTCGGCGTCATCGACAGCCACGGCAAGGAGGTAGACCGGCGTTCCGTCAGGACGGGCTATAATAAAATCGCCGATACTCTCGTTTTTAAACGTCGTTTCGCCGTGAACCATGTCTTCGAATGAGGTTTCACCCTCGGGGACGCGGAACCTGACAGTGAAAGGTTTCCTTTCCTTATTATATGTGTCCCTTGTCGCCTGGTCGAGATTACGGCATTTGCCGGAGTAATGATAATCGAGCTTTTCGGCAACAGCGTGCTCTCGTTCAGCCTCGAGCTCTTCCTTTGTACAATAGCAGGGGTATGCCGCGCCGGAATCGAGCAGTTTCTGCACTGCCTCTTTGTAGAGTTCTCCGCGCTGGGATTGCTTGACAGGTTCATCGTCCCAGTTCATGCCCAGCCAGCGCATACTGGAAAGAATCGACTCGAGAGCGGCGTCCGTGGAGCGTTCCCGGTCAGTGTCCTCGATGCGAAGCAGGAACTGGCCGCCGGTCTTTCTCGCGTAGAGCCAGTTGAACAGAGCGGCCCTCGCGCCGCCGATATGAAGGTCGCCGGTGGGCGAGGGTGCGAATCTTAATCGTTCTTTTGTCATTTTAGTCTTTCTCCATGTATGAATTATCCCAAGATTACAAAAATACGGAATATCGGTCATACGAACAATAAAAAAGGAACGGCCATTCAGACCGCTCCTTGAACGTAACACGAGTTTTGAGTTAAAAAGTACTACTTCAGCAGCATCAGTTTTTTTGTTTTGGTTACATTTTCTGTTTTCAAGCGGTAGAAATATATACCGCTTGTTACCGCATTGCCTGAGTTATCATCGGCATTCCAGATCATGGAATAGTTGCCGGGCTGGAAACTGCCCTCGGCGAGAGTCTTGACTTCCTGTCCCAGCATATTGTAAATCGCGAGTGAGATATGAGACGATGACGTAATCCTGAACGAGATCGTCGTTGTGGGGTTGAACGGATTGGGTGCGTTCTGCATCAGTTCGACAACACCGGGCTTGAAATCTTCGCTGTTGCTGACAAATGTCGGCACAGCGTCTTTCGGCGCGACAACGATGTTCGAGAAATGTGCAACACGTCCGGTGATAGTGTTTGACGCTTCATCGACAACTATGTCGGTGATTCCGGGGTCTTCGGGATCGATCTCGCCGTCGGCATTGGCGAAATACATTCCGAGATCCTCGGGTGTAATACCCAGCTTGTCAAGCAGACCGCGCTTGAACGGAATGACCACTTCAAGCGGCTCATCGAAATAGTAGGGGCTGATAAGCTCGCCGCCGGCCCTGACTTCGAATTTAACACCGGCTACAATGCGTTTGCCGAAATCGACATTTTCCTCGGCGTCTTTCACCTCTGCAAATGGCGGAATCACGACATTCAGGTCGATATCTTCAGTGAGCGAGTTCTCGGGGATGGTCATCTTTGTTCCGTTGAGGACATTCAGCGGGAACGGAAGGCCGCCAAGTGTGATCTCATCGTTTTCCGAGGTCCTCGATCCGTATTTCGTGGTATTGCCGTTGGGAAGTGTCCTGAACATGGATATCGTGTTGACTCCCGGCTCGGTCTTGGGACCGTCCTCGGTCACTTCGACACGGGCGGTGCCTTTCAAGGTGTCCGCGGTTGCGGTGATTGTGATCTTGCCCAGCGCAACTGCCGTAAACAGGCCTTCATCGTCGATAGTACCGACAGATTCGTCGCTGATCGACCATGTTATCACGACATCGGCGGCAATTTTCGCCGCTTCACCTTCTTCGTCTTTAGCCTCTTCTATCTCGTCCTCTTCCGTTCCTTCGTCTTCTATATCGTCATCCGTTATGATTTCAGCCTCGAATTTGATGGTTTCGCCGATTTCCGCAATGACCCGTTTCGGGAATACTTTAAGAGCTGGGCCTTCGGCTTCATCGGAGCTGCCATTTTGCTCGCCGTTGTCTGTTGCTTCGCCATTCTGTCCGGAACCATCATCACTGTTGCCAGGCTCCTCGTCATCATCCGTTCCCTGGCCAGCATCGTCATTACCCGCGTCGTCATTGCCGGTTCCGTCACCGCCTGAACCGGAATTGTCCGCGACACCTTCTTTCGGCGCGATAATAATTGTCGAAAAATGGGCGACCCGACCGGTGAGTTCGCCGTTCCGCTCGTTGACGGCAATTCCGCTGATGCCTGCATCGACAGATATATCGCCAAGATCGTTTGCGAAATACATGGACAGATCCTCGGCGCTGAGTCCTAGTTTTTCCATCTTGCCTGTCTTAAAAGGTATGCTGACCTCGAGGGGCTCATCGAAATAGTAGGGGCTGACGACCTCGCCGTCAACGGTGACCTCGAACGTTATCGCGTTGATGATCGATCCGTCGAATTCTGCCTCGTCGTCGGAATTTGTTTTTGTGAAAGCCGGAAGTTTGACTGTTATGGAGATGTTTTCGTTCAGAGCATCCTCGGGAATATAGATTTTCGTCCCGTTGAGAATGTTAAGGGGGTTGGGAAGTCCGCTGAGTGTTTTTGTGCCGTTTTCATTAACAGGCGAACCGTGTTTTGTTACATTCCCGTTGCGGAGCTGACGGTAGAACGCGATTTCATTGACCGTGCCGCTGGTGCCGTTTCCGGGTGTTTCGTCGCCGGTGTCGCTGATAGTGACATTTGTCTGGCCTTTAAGGTCTTCCGTTTCGGCAATGACTTTTACTTTGCCGGCGGCAAGGGCCGTGAAAAGACCGTTTTCATCGATCTCGCCGAGCGAAGGATCGCTGACAGACCAGCTTACTGCAACATCAGCCGCCTTTTCAGCTGGTACCGAACCATCATCTTCGCCATCTTCCTCACTGTCGCCTTCTTCAGATTCGCCATCATCAGTTTCTTCGTCACCGTCTTCCGCATCGTTTTCTTCGGCTTCCTCATCCTCGACAGCGACTATTTCAGCGCTGAACTGGACTGTTTCACCGACCGCGATACGGACGTTTTTCGGGGTGACCTGAAGGTAATAGTCCTCGGTTTCGCTCTCATCCGTGTCTTCGTCTTCGCTGTCGCCACTGTCCTCGCCATCATCTTCACCTTCGGATGCGTCTTCTCCCTCTTCCGGGGCATCCGTATCTGTTTCTCCGGCATCCACACTTTCTTCACCGCCCTGGCTGCCGTTGCCGTTCGATCCTGTGTCGTCGGGTGCGGCGCTTGTTCCTGCACCTGCCGTACCGTTCTGGGCATATAGTATATCAGGTGCGGTCGATACCGTCATCAAGGCGATAACGGTAAAGAGAAATAATAAACTAACTATCCGTTTCATCTGCTTTCCTCCTGTTGCTCTTGATTTACACCGCGATTGTAAGAGCGGCCGGTTTCACGATTCGCTCGCCGTTTCCACATTCGTGACCAGTTAAATGAAAGCGGGTCTTAGCGTCCTTCAGAAGGTTGATCGCTTACGATAGTATTGGCGTGATGGCGACCTTCCAAAGATTTTGTGTTTCGCTGGTCTTTTATCCTCCTCTTGTTTGCGTTGTTATACAATAGTTGAGATCACGTTTGCTTTCTGTAAGATGAATATGTATCGGAATGTATTCTTCCGCAGTGATTTGCGTCACCTGTACATATAGTAATCGCTATGATTAGCGATTAGGACGCTGTGCGGGGTGGATGTCAGCGGATGAGTGAGATCTTACAGGCGCTGCAAGACTGGCCTGAAACGGTCCTGGCAAGGTAGAGCCCCGAAGACACGGGATGCCCATTGTCGTCTTTTCCATCCCAGATTTTTGTGTGATTACCGGGATTGAGTGTTTCGTCGACAAGGGTGCGGATATGCTGGCCGCTTATGCTGAAAATTTCGACAGTCGTGTGCTGTCTCGCTGAAACAGAGTATTGAATCGTAGTCGAGGGATTGAAAGGATTGGGATACGCCTTTACTATTATATAGGGGGCTGGTGCGGTTGTCTCGTTTGACTCGACCACGGTACTCTGGTTTGCCATGCGGCAGACACCGTTGTTGCAGGCTATCCAGAGTGAACCGTCCGGCGCGGCCGCGATGTTTCTGACCTCGAGCGAGGGAAGCCCGTCAAGATCAGTGAAAGTCTTGAACTCGCCATCGTATGAGGCTATTCCGAAATAAACTTGCCAGTATTCTTCATAATCCCAGACCGAGAACCAGAGTTTGCCGTTGCTGTCGATGCAGTGCAGGGTAATGCCCTTATCGTAAGAATAAACTTCGGTTAAATCTTCATCTCCCGGTTCCAGTTTCATAAGTCGAGAGGAAAAAACCTTGTGCTCGTCTGAACCGTGATTGTCAGAAATGGCTATCCAGACTGTTCCATCGGCACTATACTGTATACCCGACATTGTTGAGTACTCGCAGCTGATAGTGGCAGAGGTAAAGTGTGTCCACTCGTCGTTTTTGTAACGGAACAGTTTGGAGCGGGGAACTGCACACCAGAGAGCGCCGTCTGGGCCGGAATTCATGATTCCGGCGAATTCGTTGCCAATCATGATGCCGTCAGGCAGCGGTATATTCGAAACTGTCCCGTCACAGTAGTGTTTGAGATGGTGTGCCGCATCATTATGGTCAGAATAGTAAATTCCGCCTTCAAAGCCTGGTATCCCTATCCCGATTCCTCCGCCGGAAAACGCATCGGGCAGTGACCAGTTTCCTCCCGACTGCGTAATAAGTTCGCGTCTATTATTTGACAACCACATCGTGTTGTCTGTATCAAAAATGAATTTTGTCCGGTTGTATTCGCCGCCCATTGTTATTGGTATGTCATCCTCTTTCCAGACTCTCACGCACTCGCTGCCGTCATAGCGGCAGATACCCTCTGAATCCGTTGACCAGACCGTGTTGTTGCGGTCGACAGCGACACAGTGTGCCTCGTTCAATGTCAAGCTCTCATCGAGAGTATAGAGCTGCCAGCCCCCGTTTTCGAAAACGGCGAGGCTGCCCTCCGCTGTACCACCGAATATCTCGCTGTCTTGTCCGGCAGACACTGCGGTCAGCCACTCGCCGCCGTTGCCATCCGCCAGTGTTTCGAACGAGCCGTCGATATACCGGTACAGGCCGCCGTCTTTCGTTGCAAGGATAATGCCGAGTGATTCCGACTTAATCAGCTCGAGAACATTTTCCATCGCTATTGTTTCGGGGCTGCTGATCGTTTCGAAAGTATCTCCAACGAGCCGGTACAGGCCCGAATCGGTTCTGATCCATGGTGCGTTGTCGTTGTCGACGGCGAGACCTCGTATAAATTCTGATTCCCCGGGGCGGGGATATTCGGTCCATACTGAATCACTGAAAGCGGCGATTAAAAAGTAAGTCTGTCCCCACACTGTGCCGTCTGAAGCGATCTCGATGTTTCTCAGGGGAGGGGCGGGGAAACTTGAGTCATGTGAACTCTGCCAGGAATCGCCATCGAAAATGCTTAATCCCTCGCCGTTGTCATGAATATAACCCGGAGTGTAGACTCCGGCGTATACCGTGCCGTCAGATCCTGCCGCCAGTGTTTGCGCATGGTTGGCCTGAAGGCCGCTGTCCCTGTTGTGGACAGTCCAGCCGGAACCGTCGAATGAAGCGATGCCGCCTTTTTCTGTCGCGACCCACAGGCCGCCGTCGGGGGCGAATACAAGGTCGTTGATATAGCTGTGAGGAAGCCCGTCGGGATTGCGGTAGATACGGTAGGATTTGTCTGCCCTGTCCCATCGGACAAGGCCGAATTCTGTTCCGCACCAAACAGAAATGTCGTCCGACGCGATCGAGGTGACCGCGCCGGGCGACATGTAGTAGTTCCATTCGTAATCAGCCGAAAAAGCATTCGGCGAAACAAGCATGATCAACGTTGTTACTGCGAGTAACTTCCGAAACATGGTTGGCCGCCGTTCATGGATTACGGTGCTGTTATTTCTGCCGTTTCTGGATGTTCTTCCAGGGATCTCTCAGGGTGGCTGTCCTGTTGAAGACAGCTTTTCCCTCGCTGGAGTCTGGGTCGATGCAGAAATAGCCCAGACGTTCGAACTGGCAGAAAAAGCCTTTGTCATGACCTGCGAGCGCAGGCTCTAGCTTGCAGTTCTCGCGTATTTCCAGCGATTTCGGATTGAGATAGCTGTGCCAGTCGCCTTCCTCGGCAAGAGGGTTCTCGACGCTGAACAGACGGTCGTAAAGTCTGACCTCGGCATCGACCGCGTGATCGGCGGAGACCCAGTGGATCGTGGCCTTGACCTTGCGGCCGTCGGGAGCATGACCGCCCCTGGTCTCGGGATCATAGCTGCAGCGAAGTTCCACGATTTCGCCGTTCTCGTCCTTGACCACCTCGTCGCACTTGATGAAATAGGCGTAGCGGAGACGGACCTCCCTGCCCGGCGCGAGACGGAAGAACTTGCGCGGCGGGTCCTCCATGAAATCGTCACGCTCGATGTAAAGCGTTTTCGAGAACGGGATTTCGCGTGTGCCGGCATCGGGATCCTCGGGATTGTTGACCGCCTCCAGCATCTCGCTCTGTCCCTCCGGGTAGTTGGTGATGACCACTTTCAGCGGATTGAGCACTGCGAGGTAACGCGGCGCGCGGCGGTTGAGGTCCTCGCGGACATAATGTTCCAGAAGTGCCATGTCCACCATGCTGTCACGTTTTGCCACACCGATCCTCGCGCTGAACGCCCTGATCGATTCCGGCGTGTAGCCGCGGCGGCGGATGCCGCTGATAGTCGGCATGCGCGGATCGTCCCAGCCGCTGACACGGCCCTCGGTCACCAGTTCCAGAAGACGGCGCTTGCTGGTGACTGTAAAGGAGAGATTGAGGCGGGCGAACTCGATCTGGCGCGGCGCGTAGATGCCCAGTTTCTCGATGTACCAGTTGTAGAGCGGACGGTGATCCTCGAATTCCAGTGTACAGATTGAATGCGTGATGCCCTCGATTGAGTCGGACTGCCCGTGGGTGAAATCGTACATGGGATAGATGCACCACTTGTCGCCGGTGCGGTGATGCTCGGCGTGAAGGATGCGGTACATGACCGGGTCGCGCATGTTGAGGTTCGGGTGCGTCATATCGACCTTGGCCTTGAGTGTCCGGGTGCCGTCGGGGAACTCGCCGGCTTTCATGCGTGTGAACAGGTCGAGGTTCTCCTCGATACTGCGTTCGCGGAAGGGGCTGTTCTTGCCGGGCTCGGTCAGTGTGCCGCGATGTTCGCGGGTTTCCTCCGCGGAAAGATCGCAGACATAGGCCAGTCCCTTTTCGATAAGCCTGACAGCGTATTCATAGAGCGTGTCGAAATAGTCGGAGGCGTAGAAAAGACGGTCCTCCCAGTCGAAACCGAGCCAGTGAACGTCCTCGATGATCGAATCGACATACTCCTGCTCCTCTTTCGAGGGGTTGGTGTCGTCGAAACGGAGGTTGCACTGCCCTTTGTAATCCTCGGCCAGCCCGAAATTAAGGCAGATGGACTTGGCGTGCCCGATATGCAGATAGCCGTTGGGCTCGGGCGGAAAACGGGTGTGGACAAGTTCGTAGCGTCCCTCCTCGAGGTCGCCGTTGATGATTTCCTTAATGAAATGCTGTGACTGGCTTGCGGCGGTCTCTTCGCCGTTGTCCTGTTTCGTCGCTTCTTCGCTCATGCGCTGCTCCGGGCTGTCTATTGAGTGTTTCTTTGTTGTCATCCGGCCGTAAATCGGCACTTTTTCACTATAACCATATAATATACAAATTTATCCGGGCCGGAGAAAGAGCCTTCTGCATCAGCCCGTCGATGGCTTTGTGTCGTGTGTTTCCCCTGTATTGTGATGGTTGAAACGGGTCTCAGTACAGGCGGTTTTCAAACGACCTGCTGTAGTAATCGGGTTCTTGCTGTGTTTCCTGGTCCAGTTCGAGCTCTATTCCGCCGAAAAGGGCCGCGCCTATATTATAGGAAAGGACAGCGAGAAATGTGAGCAAGGCTCCGGAAAAAGCGCAGGCGGTCGAGGTGAAAAGCGGCAGGATGACCAGCATGAACGGTGCCGCCGAGGGCATGGCCTGACCGAAAGAGCTCATAAGTGCGGAGGAAAAGAGGGCAATGAATGCTGTCCAGACTGTTGAAATCACCAGCCCGACAGTGAATGACACGATAATAGCTGTCCTGATCGCCGGGATGATGCTGATTCGTTTGACCGTCCATTTTTTGTGCATCGGGGAATTCCTTGTTTGTTACGTGCGGAAATCTATTGTTCAAATATAGAATGGCGGCTTCCGATATTCAAGAGCTTATTGTACGAGGCTGTTCCTGAGGGAAAACAGTGGTGTTCTGTGAAAAACAGTTGCGAAAAATCGGTGCTTTTTGTTCCTTTCATATATAAGGATAATTTGGCTCAGGCATGAAACGGAGGCTTGATCGACAGGTCTTTCGCTCTGAATGCCGGCCGTACACCACGACTGCACAGATAAAAGGGTTC
This sequence comes from Candidatus Latescibacterota bacterium, assembly GCA_963668435.2. GTDB lineage: Bacteria > Latescibacterota > Latescibacteria > Latescibacterales > Latescibacteraceae. The sequence goes on along the minus strand of CAXXSC010000005.1, from coordinate 157,479 downwards.
GCAGTCCCGAAGGATAAATCATGAGAGTGAAATCACTGTCGGTTGACAGGCTTTTCGGCGTATTCAATCACGAGGTCTCGCTGAACGACGAGGACCGCATTACTATTATATACGGGCCCAACGGCTTCGGGAAAACGTTCACACTCACGCTTGTCGACGAGCTGCTGAATCCGTCCTCCGAGTCCTACAGCACCATTGCACGCATTCCTTTCGAACGCCTTCTGGTGACATTCGACGATGGACGTTCGGTGACTCTCGAAAAACGCGAGGATGGGGACCGTACGAAACTGTCTTTCGTTCTTTCCGGAAAGAAAGGCGAGATCGAGCGTCACTGCTACGACAGCGCCTCGGCTGAAAACGCGAGTGAGCCCGGATGGCTTCACGATATCAAGCGCGCCGTGTATATCAGGTTCATTCATACCGAGCGCATCAAGCGACTGACCGCTGAGCGCTGGCGGGAAATGAACGAGTCGATTCGTGCGCTGGTCGCAGAGGACGGCGCCAAGGTCGATCTTTATGCCGCGATCATCAACGAGCGTTTCATGCACAAGGATGTCGTTCTCGATCCGGAAAAGGGGCTGCTTATCACCACGACGGACGGGCGTGTGCTCCCGCCTGAGTATCTTTCTTCGGGCGAACAGCATGTGCTCTATCTTTATTACGAGCTGCTTTTCAACATCGGGCCCGATTCGCTTATCCTCATCGACGAGCCGGAACTGTCGCTGCATATTCTCTGGCAGCAGGAATTTTTGAGTGACCTCGGCCGCATCATCGACCTGTCCGAATTCGATATAGTTGTCGCCACGCACTCGCCGCAGATCATTCACGATCGCTGGGACCTGGCGGTTGAACTGAAAGGCCCCGGTGAATGAAACGTTTTATCACACATCACGATATCGCCAACCAGGTGCGAATGACGCGGTCGGCGTACTCGGGAACCTTTGTCATCGTCGAGGGGGATTCCGACGCCCGTGTCTACAAGAAATTTGTCGACCGCGATCACTGCCGTGTCATTCCCGCGCACGGGAAAAGCAATGTGCTCAATGCGATGGAGCAGCTAGAAACAGACACCCGCGGCGGTGTGCTGGCCATTGTTGACAGCGATTTCTGGCGTCTTGACGGTGTCGCGCCGGACAACGCCAACATCCTTGTCACCGATACCCACGATCTTGAAACCATGATCATCGCCTCGGCGGCATTCGATGCCGTCATGGAGGAATTCGCCGCGCCGCGCAAACTGAACCGCCTGGGCGATGCCCGCGAGAACGTCCTGAGGGCCTCGCTGCCAATCGGCTACATCCGCTGGATTTCCGGTTCGTCACAGGATAATCTATCGCTGAGGTTCAAGGATGTTTCCTTTTTTGCGGTGATCGACCATGCCGACGGTTCCATGAAAACGAACATAGACAGTCTCATGGCCGAGGTCAAACGTCATTCAAGCGGTCTCAAGGTCGACGAGCCGTTCATTCGCCGCAAACTGTCGGAGCTGATCAGAAGCCGGGAGCACGATCCCTGGCAGGTCTGCCGCGGTCACGATATGGTGCATATCCTGAGCATCGGGCTCAGGGAGGTTTTTGGCAACCGTCATGCTCGCTCCATTGGCTATGAGCAGGTTGACAGGCTTCTCAGGCTCTCATTCGGTTACGGGGAGTTTGCGAAAACCAGGCTTTTCAAGGATATCGAGAGCTGGGAGAAACGAAACAAGGGCCGCCATGTGCTCGAACGTCTGGCCTGACAGGTGCCTGCCCTCTTGACGCAAACATGTCGAAGCCTGTTGACTATAAATGAACAACCCCGGATTGAAATCCTGGGTATCAAAATCAGCCCCCTAACCCCGTCCTTTGCGCTTTCGCGGCTCTACGTGTCCCCCCTAGGGGGCAAGGGAGTATCGATTCTTCTTGCACTCCTGCCCCCTATGGGGAAGGATCTCACAGAGTGTCAGGAAGGGGGGCGGAAAAAACATGTTTAACCCCGGAGTAACCGCCGAGGAATTCTTTTGATTAAACAGACATTCGAACGGCAGGAACGGCGGCGACAGGCAGTCATGAACTTTCCCCGGCGGTATCTCCGTGGTATTGTAGATATTAAAACAGGATAGCAAGTATGGCACAATATATGAAAACGGTCGGCAAGCTGGCTGCGCGGGCTGCAAAATCGCAGGCGTTCGATAAGGCTCTGTCGGTCGCGGCATCCTATATCCTCTCTGAGCTCCGCCTCACCGATCTCAGGGCGAAACGGGTGCTTCTGAAACAGAAACGCGAACATCACATCCATCTTCTCGGCAGGACAACCTACCGTCTGGTTGACAGCGGCATCGAGCCCATGACCGATGAGCACGTGACAACTATAATCCGTGTGCTCGAGGAGATAGACAGCGAAATCCGTGCGGTCGAAGAGGAGTTCCAGCGCCGCCGCGAATTCGACAGCGCTCAAAGAAAATACCGCAGCGACAGCGCGAACAAATCACAGGACAGCCAGCCTGAGCAGCATGATGCAGCCAATAACGGAGAAACCAAAAAATGACCGTGCTCGGGATTGTCGGGAGTCCGCGGAAAAAGGGTAATACCCATATCCTCATGGAGCGTGTGCTCGAGGGCGCGGTATCGTCAGGCGCGGAAACGGACATTGTGCTGCTCGGCGGGCTTAGTATCGGCGAGTGCGATGGCTGTCATGCCTGCTGGAAAGGCCGTGACTGTGTCCGTTGCGACGACATGAACGGGCTCTATTCAAGAATCGCTGCCGCCGATGCCATTGTTTTCGGCACGCCGGTCTACTGGTATGGTCCCACGGCGCTGATGAAAGCGTTCCTCGACCGTTTCGTCTATTTCAACTGCCCGGAGAACCGCCCGAAAATCCGGGGGAAAAAAGCCGCCTGTGTCATCCCATTCGAGGACGAGCCGGAAGAGACAGCCTCGGCGACACTCGCCATTTTCGGCAAGAGTTTCGAATGGCTGGAGCTCGAGAACAGCGGATCGCTCATCGTACCCGGTGTAACTGACCGCGGCGATGTGCTCCAAAAAGAATCGGCCCTGAAATCGGCATATGAACTGGGGCAGAAACTCGCAATTTGAATAGGCCGGAGGAAAGAAATGTCCGTTGAAATTGTGAAGAAACAAATTGCAGACTTTTTAAGAAGTGATACACCTGAAGTACTTGCTATTAAAGGCGCCTGGGGTGTAGGAAAAACATATGCGTGGAAAAGGTATGTGGAAGAATTTAGAGATAGTATATCACTTAAAAAATACTCTTATGTTTCGTTGTTTGGCATTAATTCTCTTGATACTTTGAAATATCAAATTTTTGAGCAATCAATTCATACAAGAGATATTGGCAGGCAACCAGATATAGATACTTTTGTAAATAACACAGATTTTATCATTAAGAAAATCGGAAAAAATAGTCTAAAATTTTTAAAAGGTTTGCCTTATCTGGAAAAAAATTATGCCACAATTGAGTCATTTTCTTTTTTAGTTGTCAATAAAATGATAATTTGTTTTGATGATTTTGAACGATTAGGAGATAGCCTTAATATAAAAGATGTTTTTGGTTTGGCTAACTTGTTAAAAGAAGAGAAAAAATGCAAGGTTGTGCTAATCTTTAACGAAGATTCAATGGACGAAGAACAAAAAGAGAATTTATCTCTATATAGAGAAAAAGTGGTTGATGTTGAATTGGTTTTTGCGCCAAATGCTATTGAGTGTGTAGAAATTGCTTTAGTTAACGATAATAAAGTATCATCATTAATAAGCGAACATTCTGTTAAATTGGATATTGACAATATAAGAATTATAAGAAAAATCGAGCGACTTTCAAGATTGGTTGCCAAATCACTGACTCAATATGAACCCGAAGTATTACGACAAGCAATACAGACATTATCCTTGTTTGCATTAAGTTACTACTCAAAGGATGAGCGTATACCACCAGAAGAATTTTTGCTTAAATATAATAGTGTTGGCTATTATATGAAAAAAGACGAGAAGCTATCAGATGATGAAAGATTGTGGCATTCATTTTTATCGCAATATAATTTCACTTATATTGATGACTTTGATGAAGTAATTATTTCTGCAATCAAGTGTGGTTATTTTGATGATAGCAAGCTAATTTCTGAAGCAGAAAAGCTCAATCAAAAGATTATTGCTAAAAAATCAGATAATTCATTTATGGAAGCTTGGTATCAATATCTTTATAGTTTTCAGAATAATGAAGATGAAGTCTTAGAAGGCTTGTATAATGGAGCTAAGAATCATTCAAAATATATTTCTCTAAATTATTTAAACGCTACAGTTGTTTTATTAAGAGAATTTGGTAGAGATGAACAAGCTGATGAAGTAATTGATGTTTGTATAGAGTCGATGAAACAAAAAGATGAAAAAAGAGTGTTTGATTTGAGTATATATCCTTTCTCCGATACTATCACCGATAAAACACTGATAAAAAAACTCAATGATCAAAACCAACAGAGAATAGAAGAAAAAACTCTTGAAGAGATTGTTCAAAAAATAGCAAATAGAGACGGCTACGAACAGTCTGACTTAATAACAATGTCACAAGCAAGCGAAAACGAATATTTTAAATTGTTTAAGAGTAAGGAAGGGCCGAATTTACGGTTGTATGTTGAAGCATGTCTTCAGTTTAGAAATACTCATCAACAACAAGAAATCTATAAGACAATAACAAAAAAAACAATATCTGCTTTAAAAAATATTGCAGGAGAAGATGCTTTAAATAAGAGAAGAGTACAAATTAATTATGGAATATGCCTTGATGAATAGAGAAAATATTAAATACATATATTTTGGATAATTCATGAAAATCCTCCTGATCAATCCCAATCGTTACCGCAGGCCGCCGGTGCCGCCGCTTTCGCTGGAATACCTCGATAACGCGCTCCGGCATACTGTTCATGATTGCGAAATCTGTGACCTCTGTTTCCAGGACGAGCCGGTCAGCGCGCTGGAGACCGCCCTCGACTCTTTTCAGCCGGATATCGCCGCGCTCACAATCCGCAACATCGACACAGTGCTGTACGAGAATAATATTTTCTTCCTCGACGAAATCAAGACTTATGCCGACAGCGTGAAAAAACGCGGTATTCCGGTTGTGCTCGGCGGTGCGGGATTTTCTTTCGTTCCCGGCGGCATACTCGAATATATCGGTGCTGACTACGGTATCAAGGGGCCGGGTGAGAAAGCCTTTCCGGCGCTGCTCGACATGCTGGCTGCGGGCGCTGTCGAACGCGGCACGGTGCTCGACGGCTGGGAATACGGTATCGATCCCGATCTTCCGGTTGTGCGCGGTGATTCGATCGATCTCGCCCGCTACGTCCGCGAGGGTGGTCTTGCCGGGTTCCAGACACAGAAAGGTTGTCTCGGGAACTGCTATTACTGTGGCGAGGCGGTGGGGAGTGTCCTGCACCGAAGTCCCGAAAGCATCGTGAACGAGTTGGTGCACCTTGCGGACAGGGGCATTACGGATTACCATCTCTGCGATTCCGAGTTCAATCAGGACCTCGCTTTCTGCCACAGTTTCCTCGAATATCTCATCACAAAGGGCCCGAAGATCAGCTGGGCGCTGTATATGCGAACCTCGCCGTTCGACGATTGCTTGTTCGAGCTGCTCAAAAAGAGCGGCGCGAACATGCTGACAATTTCGACTCCCACAGGCGGCGACTCGATCGCGGATGCCGGAAAGATGATCGCGCTGGCGAAGAAATACGATCTCGCGGTTGCGGTCGACCTGCTTCTCGGATTCCCCGGCGATACGCGGGAATCAATTGCGAAAACCATCGATGACATGCGGGCGGTCGAACCGGACACTGTCGGTGTCAATGCCACGCTCAGGCTGGCACCCTCGATTCCTGTCGCAAAAGAGATCATGGATTCGGCGGAGCACAGGAAACACCTGCTCGGCGCGGTCGAGAACAATCCCGATTTCATACGGCCCGTTTTCTATAACCACATTACGGTGGAAATGCTGCGGGAGATCATCGGCGACGATCCCCGTTTCAGAATCGAGGGATTCGAACGGAGCTCCAACTACGAGCGCTTGACGGGAAAGAAATAATTGTGGAAAAATAGCGGGGAAACCAATTTTTTGGTCTCCCCGCACAACGTTATATATAATGTATAGGAGATGGCCTCTTTTTAACCTTCGGCCATTCTTCCTGAGGGTCTTCTGAGATGTGCCATTTCTATCCTGACATCCATCAGGCACAGCTGTCATTTTTCAGTCCCTCACTCTCCGTCCCACCTGATTACCGCGCCTTCTTTTTCAAGTCCCGACCTGAGTTTCTGCACATCGACAGCCTTGAACGGGTATTTTTTGTCAATCGCCATGGATGCCGCCTGTCCTGCCGCCTCGCCCATGGCGAAACAGGGCGCTGACACACGCAAAGGCCCCAGAACGTCGCGCTCGCAGCTTACCGACCGTCCGGGTGTTATCAGATTATCGACTCCGCTGGGAACCATTATATTGTAGGGGATCGGCGTGACCGGGCGTTTGTCGACCTTCTTCTCGCTCATGGGCTGATAGCTCGGGCGTTTCGGGTCGGGAAGGTCCCAACCGTAAGAAGACCAGCCGATCGTGCCATCGAAATCCTTTCCGGCGACGAGATCCTCGACTGTAAGGGTGTATTCTCCCATGATACGCCGTGTTTCACGGATGCCGAGCATGGGCGCAATCGCCTTGAGACGGACTTTCGAGAATCCGGGGATTTTTTTCCGCATGATGCCGAGCAGCTCCATGATCTCATGCCGTCCCTGGCGGTATCCCTCGCTGACCGAGACACCGTTGAGCCCGTCAATGCCGGTGAGACGCGGCGTGTTGATCATCATCGTGCCTTTCTCGGTCATCTGGACGCTGATGAAAATATCATAGGGGAAATCCCAGACACCTTCCGCGCGCATTTCCTTGATCAGCTCCCTGAAACGCGACGACCGGTGCTCCTCGATGTATTTTGCCAGCGTGTCCTGGTCCACATTGTCCACATGGAACATCAGTGTCGCCGGTGTCATGAGATGGTCCTCGTCACGTCCGATCCTCACATCGCAGCCGGCGAATGAGCTGATATCAGCGTCGCCGGTGGCATCGATCACCATTTTTGCCGGCACCGCCGCGATGCCGCTCTTGTTGTTGACTATTACATGACTGATTGTGCCGCCGTCCCTGACAACATCGATCGCCGCCGTGTCGAGAAACGCCTCGATGCCGAGTGATGCGATCTCCCCGTCGAGAAATGCCGCCATCTCGAACGGATCGAACGGTATGCCGACACCCAGCTGGCCCCTGTTCCAGCCGTGGGGCTGATACCGCGAGCCAGTGTTATTGTCCGGGATCAGTGCGATACCCTGATCTGCCGCCTTTTTCGACAGCGAACGGAATACGCCGCCGACAACCCATTTAGAGCCGTTGCTGAGCCGTCCGCCAAGCCAGTGTGAGACCATTCCCGAGGTGCCGGTTCCACCGAGCTGCCCCCTGCTTTCGACAAGCAGCACCGATTTGCCCGAACGAGCCGCCGCGATCGCTGCCGCGAGACCCGCCGGGCCGCTTCCGCAGACAACAATGTCGTATGCACGGGTGAGAGGGATATCTTTCGTGATCCTTACCGTGTTATTCGCTGCGGCTTCCGGCGTTTTTGTTGAAGCAAATAAGCCGAGTGAGGCGGGTGCCGCCGATGATTGCAGAAAATGACGCCGTTTCATTGACATGTCTCCGCTGGACTGTTTCAGATGTTTTTTTTCAGTATGGACTGTTTTGATGGCGGGCGCTACTGTTTTTTTGCTTTTGACACGCGTCCGGACTGTGATGATGACATAAAATTGTTGTGCTGATCATTCCAATGATATTACTATACGAGACAGTATTGTAAACGACAACATCAGTATAGACCCGACTCTTATGGGGCGGAACCGGAGGTAATCATGAGTGGCGATTCTTATGTTATCGGAATCGATTACGGCACCGATTCAGTGCGAACCCTTATTGTCAATGCCATGAACGGCGATATTGTGGCGACCCGCTGTGCATTCCTATTCGCGATGGCGGGAAGGGCGTTACTGCGACGCGTCGGCAAACCGTTTTCGCCAGCACCCGCTCGATCATCTCGAGGGGCTGGAGTGCAGCGTACGTGATGCGCTTGCCGCGGCGCCTCCCGGAACGGCCGATGCTGTTGCCGGAATTTCTGTCGATACCACCGGATCGACACCCGGGCCGGTCGATAAAAACGGCACCGCGCTTGCCATGCTGCCGGAATTCCGTGACAATCCCAACGCCATGTTCGTGCTCTGGAAAGACCACACAGCAGTACTCGAGGCCGAGGAGATAAACAATACGGCCCGGACTTGGGGCGGAACCGATTTCACCATGTACGAGGGTGGTGTGTATTCCTCGGAATGGTTCTGGGCGAAAATGCTGCATGTCATTCGTGAGGATAAGGCCGTTCGTGAGGCCGCCTACTCATGGGTTGAACACTGTGACTGGATAACCGGTGTCCTGACCGGCATCAGCGAACCGCTCGCCATGAAACGAAGCCGCTGCGCTGCTGGTCACAAGGCCATGTGGAGCGCCGCGTTCAACGGCCTTCCCGAAGAGGAGTTTCTCGTTAAGCTCGACCCGCTTCTCAAGGGGATGCGCGGCCGTCTTTACGTGGAGACTTTCACCTCGGACGAGGTCGCTGGACTTCTGTCGCCTGAATGGGCGGGACGGCTTGGACTTCCCGCTGGCATTCCGGTCGGTGTTGGTGCGTTCGATGCCCACATGGGCGCGGTCGGCGGATCGATACGGCCCTATGCTCTCTCGAAAGTCATCGGCACCTCGACCTGCGACATGCTGGTCGCTCCCATCGATGATGTCGGATCGAAACTGGTCCGGGGTATCTGTGGACAGGTAGAGGGCTCTATTATTCCCGGCATGGTCGGAATGGAGGCCGGGCAGTCGGCATTCGGCGATCTTTACGCATGGTTCCGGGATCTTCTCGCCTGGCCGCTGGAAAAATTTGCCGTTGGTGTGGAGTCCTCGGTCACAGGCATGGTTGACCGTATCATTCCCATGCTCACTCTGGAGGCCGAGACATTGCCGGTGGAACAGACAGGAATCCTCGCGCTTGACTGGATGAACGGCCGCAGGACACCCGATGCCAACCAGAAACTCAAGGGCGCGATCACGGGGCTCAATCTCGGCAGCAGTGCTCCGGCCATTTTCAAATCGCTTGTCGAGGCGACAGCGTTCGGTTCACGTATGATTGTCGAGCGTTTCGAATCAGAGGGCATTCCCATAAAAGAGGTGATCGCTCTCGGCGGGGTCGCGAAAAAATCGCCCTTTGTCATGCAGGTGCTTGCCGATGTACTGAACCGCGAGATCAAGGTTGTCCGCTCGGAACAGACCTGTGCGCTCGGTGCCGCCATGTTTGCGGCCACCGCGGCGGGCATCTATCCCAAGGTCGAGAACGCCATCGAGGCAATGGAGAGCGGATTCGAGTACGAGTACCATCCCGATCCCGAACACGCATCGGCATATAACGGACTTTACGAACGGTACAAGACACTCGGCGCATTCGTGGAAAGCGAAACGAAATAATCCCGCCGCGCGTGAAAGGATATACCATGAAAAAGACTTTTGTCCTGATCGTGCTTCTTGTGCTTGCCATGTTGTTCATCGGCAGCTGTGTGTCCGGTGACGGCAGCAGGTCCTCCAATGATCCGGCGGGATTCTTCTCCGGGATATGGCATGGCTGGGTGGCGCCGTTCTCGCTGATCTGGGGATTTTTCAACCGGCATGTCCGTGTTTATGAAAGCAACAATGTCGGCTGGTGGTATGATTTCGGATTCTATATCGCGGTCATCAGCGGTTTCGGCGGTTTGTCCCTGACGCGGAGGAAGAAGGAAGACGAAAAGTGCTGAGGCATTCCGGCCGTGGCCAATGAGTCGTTCAGGATTTTGTACGGCAGTCTCAAGGATGCGTATTAATAGATGATAAGGAATATATATGGATATCAGCGAACTGAAAGAGCAGGTTTTTACCGCGAACATGGCGCTGGTGGAGCACGGCCTCGTGATTTTCACTTTCGGTAATGTCAGCGGCATCGACCGCGAACGAGGTGTTTTCGCCATCAAGCCCAGCGGAGTCGATTACGAGCGGCTCACCGCTGAAGATATCGTGCTCTGCGATATGGACGGCAATCCTGTCGATGACGGTATGCGGCCCTCCTCGGATACGAAAACACACGCGGTGCTGTACAAGAGTTTTCCGGAGATCGGAGGCATCGCTCACACGCATTCGACCACCGCGACAGCATGGGCGCAGGCATGTCGCGATATCCCCTGTTTCGGCACTACGCACGCCGACTGTATGCCGGGCGCTGTGCCCTGTACACGGCCTTTGAGCGACAGCGAGATTAATGGTGATTACGAGAACGAAACGGGCAATGTCATTGTCGAACGCATGCAGGGGCTCGATCCCGCGGCTTTCCAGATGATTCTGGTGGCCTCGCACGGGCCGTTCACCTGGGGCGCAGATGCTTTGAAAGCGGTGGAGAACAGCGCAATGCTCGAGGAGCTTGCCGCTATGGCGCTGATGACAGTAAGCATCGATTCCGCTGCCGCTCCGGTCGGAAGAACCCTGCTTGACAAACATTATCAGCGAAAACATGGAAAACAATCATATTACGGTCAGGAATAGCCCATGAAAACCCGTCGCCAGGTGCTCGCTCAAATGTGTGCGGGCGGTCTTGCCGCTGTACTGGGGGCCGACGCCCACCCGATGTCATCATCCAAAAGGAAACCCAATGTCATCATCCTGCTCATCGATGATCTCGGTTATGGTGATCTCGGTTCTTTCGGTTGTACCGATATCCCGACACCCAATATGGACCGTCTTGCTGCGCGCGGTGTGAAATGCACGTTCTCCTATATTACCAATCCGCCATGCAGTCCCAGCCGGACGAGCCTTATGACCGGCATGTACGCTCAGCGGTTCGGCAAATTCGGTATGGCTCGCGGCCTGCCGATCCCGGATGACAAACCGACACTGGGCGAGTTCATGCGCGATGCCGGTTATGTCACCGGCATGGTCGGGAAATGGGACATCGGCTTCCGCGAGCAGAGCCCCATGAGACGCGGCTTTCTTGAAGTGGCACGTCACAATCCCCTGAAAGAGGGCCATCATTTTGTCACGATCAACGAGGATGGCTCCGAGGGCTGGCGTACCGATACTGATGGCGATATGATGGCCGATTTTGTCGAGCGCAACAAGGACAGGCCGTTCTTCCTCTATTTTTCACCGCTGGCGATCCACTCCCCAAGCGGGGAAACGCCGGAACGTTTTCGCCACCGTACTACTGCCGAGGGACGGCGCCGTGCTCTTGCCGGTGCGCTGGTCTCGGTCGACGATCAGGTCGGCAAGCTTCTGACTGTGCTCGAAAAACACGATCTCATGGACAATACGCTCATCATGCTGACAGGAGATAACGGTCCCAATCTCAACGAGCAGGGCAGTTCTTCACCCTATCGCGGTGGCAAGGGCAAGGGTACACAGCAGGAGGGCTGGGTCCACACGCCGACAATTATTTCCTGGCCCGGTGTTCTGCCGGAGGGGGCGCAGTACGACGGCCTGATGTGCACGCTCGATTTTTATGCGACTGCCGCGGCTGCCGCCGGAAAAAAAGCGCCGGGGCACTGTGACGGTGTCAACTTGCTGCCGTATCTGTCTGGTGACAGGAAAGGCGATGTGCATGAGCGCCTGTTCTGGCTCAACTGCGATCCGACCGATCCGAAACACCGTCACCTGACAGTTGTCCGCTGGAAAAACTGGCGGCTTCTGAAAAACAAGAAGCTCGGCTGGCAGCTGTTCGACCTTGAAACGGATCCGCGGGAGGAAAAGGATCTCGCAAAGAAATACCCGGAAATAGTAGAAAATATGGCGAAAAGCCATGCCGAATGGGCGGCGACTTTGCCTCCAGTTAAAACGGCGAAGCCAAATGGCCTGCCGGGGATAACCGGCGGGGAAATACCTGTCGGCTACGGCTGGGAGATTACGAAGCGCTGATTTTTTAGTCAATTATCAGCAATGGAACATACAATCAAAGGGAGAATTATCATGATTAACATGCCTGAAGTCAGGGCCGGGATTGTCGCGGTCAGTCGCGACTGTTTCCCGATCGAGCTGTCGAAAAGCAGGCGGGACCGTGTTGCCGGGGCCTGCCAGAAACAGAATGTGCCGCTCGAGGTCTGCGATACCATCATCGAGAGCGAGGCGGATGTCATCAAAGCTATCGAGGAGCTCGACCAGCGCGATGTCAACGCACTGGTGATCTATCTCGGCAATTTCGGGCCGGAGGGGCCGCTTTCCATGCTGGCGGAACAGTTCTGGGGGCCGGTCATGCTTGTCGGCGCCGCCGAGGAAACTGGCAATGACCTTATCGACGGGCGCGGCGATGCCTACTGCGGTATGCTCAACGCCTCCTACAATATGGGGCTCCGCGAGCTCAGGCCGCATATCCCGGAAAAACCGGTTGGCCTCCCCGATGAGATCGCGACCGAGATCGGGGCGTTCCTGCCGGTGGCACGGGTTCTTCTTGGCCTCTGGTCAGTCAAGGTCTTTTCATTCGGACCCAGGCCGCAGGATTTTCTCGCCTGCAACGCGCCGGTCAAGCCGCTTTATGATCTCGGCGTGGAGATCATGGAGAACAGCGAGCTCGATCTGCTCGACATTTTCCGCTCCGCCGAGGGCGATCCCGAGGTTGAACTGGTGGCGAAAGACATGGCCCGCGAGCTCGGCGACAGTAACAACTATCCCGATATCCTGACCAAGCTGGCCCAGTACGAGGTTGCGCTCATGAAATTCTACGATGAGAACCTCGGCGCCTGCCAGTTCGGTGTTTTTGCCAACAAGTGCTGGCCCTCGTTCGAGAAATTCTTCGGTTTCGTGCCCTGTTTCGTGAACTCGCGATTCGCCGGACGCGGCATCCCGGTTTCCTGCGAGGTCGACATCTACGGCGCTCTCAGTGAATATCTCGTCTCGGCGGCAAGCGATCTTCCCGCGACCCTGCTCGATATCAACAACACCGTGCCGGACGATATGATCGCCGACGCAAAAACGGTTGTCGGCGACTATGCCCGTGACGATCTCTTCATGGGATTCCACTGCGGGAACACGCCCTCGAGCTGCATGGCGACTTTCGCACTCAAGCACCAGATCATCATGAAACGCCTCATGGAGCCGGATTCCGAGCCGGATATAACCCGCGGCACACTCGACGGTGTCATCCGGGCAGGCGACATCTCCATGTTCAGGCTTCAGGGGACTGCAGACTGCCAGATCAAGTCCTATATCGCTGACGGCGAGATCCTCGATATCGATCCCAGGTCTCACGGCGGCATCGGTGTCATTGCGGTCAGGAACATGGGACGGTTCTATCGTCATGTCCTCATCGGTGAGCGTTTCCCGCACCATACTGCGGTGGCGTTCAAGCAGGTGGGCCGGACAATGTTCAGCGCCCTCAAGATGCTCGGTATCGACAATGTTTTTCATCCGCTGCCGAAAGATGTCTGGTATGCGAAAGAGAATCCGTTTTAGATCGGGGTTTTCCAAGGCAGATATAATAGAAAAGGGCGGCCATTTCGGTCGCCCTTTTGTGTGATTATCCCGTAGTTTATCTATTTCTAAATACTTGCCAACTTACGAGCTTGCCGGCTTTCAGTCCTCATTTTTCGTGAGAAGGCTCACCGTTTCGATATGGAAACTGTGCGGGAACATGTCGATCGGCACGATCTTCTCGATGGAATAGCCCAACGCGAGGAACTGCTTGAGATCGCGGGCAAGTGTCGTTGGATTGCATGAGATGGAAATAATTTTTTTCGCGTCGAGTGCAGCCGATGCGGCAACAGCTTCCTCACCGAGACCGGAACGCGGCGGATCGAGGATAAGCGTATCAGCGTAACCGATGGCACCCGTTGCCCCGGCCGCGTCCGTGCTGTGGGCCGAGAACGAGCGGTAATTCATCTCGCGTGCGTTGAAACGGCTGTCCTTGACCGCGCTTCTCGACAGGTCGTAGAGGTGTATCTCCGTTTCCGGTGGGAAAACGCCGAGAGAGAAAAGCCCGACTCCGCCGAAACCATCAACAACGAGTCCCGGATTGTCTGTGCCGGCAAACTCACTGACCAGTGCGGCAAGCTGTTCCGCCTGCTCGACATTGATCTGGAAAAACGAGCGCTCTTCGATACGGAAACGCTTTCCGGCCACCTGCTCATAGCGGAAATTGTCGCCGTAACGGGCGATAAACTGCCCCTGCTCGCCGCGATGGATGATGCCGGTGACTTCCGGAAGTTGCTCAGAAAGTGTCTCGGCAACGGCATCGAGCTCCATACCCGGAAATGTACTGATCGTCAGAAGGAGGCTGTCGTCGTTTTTGGAGGCCTGGATAGTGATCTCCTTGACCATTACCTCCCTGAACTGTTCACGCATATACTCGCGGAGAACCGCCGATACCCGGTTGATCCTGTCGGTCGCGATCGGACAGCTTTCGATATCGACAATCTTTTTCGACCGGCGCTCGTGATAGCCGGAAATATAGCCTTTTTTCGCCTGCACCGAGGGATAGCGGGCGATTGTCCTGAACGCGCGATCAGATGGGGAGGCCACGCAGTCCTCGACATTTACACTGTCTATGCCGCAGATACGTTTGACCGTCTCTTCGACAATCGTGCGTTTCCAGCGGCACTGGGCCTCGTAGGAAACATGCTGCCACTGGCAGCCGCCGCAGATGCCCGCGTGCGGGCAGAAAGGCTCGACCCGGTCCGGCGAGGGGCTGATTATTGAGGACACAGTGCCGCGGAAAAACGAGCCTTTATCCTCGGTGACAGTGACCTCGGCAATGTCGCCGGGCGCGGTATTGGGCACGAAAACGACTTTTTCGCCGATATGACCAACACCGTCGCCGCCGTAAGCCAGCGCTTCTATCGTAATTTTCTCTGTATCTGACATTTCTGCTCTTTTCTTAATAAATGAGTGCTGACCTGTGAATTACTGACTGGTTTTGAAACGGCGTTCGCGCCAGTTCGTGTTTTTTTTGCCGGTGATGACGAAACGCTGGTCGTCGATCTCGCTGTTGAATGTGATATCGCTGAATGTCGTGGTTTCCACGTACAGTGTTTCACCGAAAACCGTGCTTATCTCGATCGTTTGCGGAAAATACCCTGTGTCGCCGACTCGCAGGAATTCGAGAACCCGTGTCTGGCGGACCAGTTTTTTATCCTTATCGAACTGCTCGATACCCGACACCGTCCAGGTGACGGGGCTTATCCCTATGAGAACGTATCCGCCGTTGCCGTCATTGGGAACCGCTTTGACAATGTAGCGGCCCTCATACTCGTCGATCAATTCCAGCGTGTTGTCCAGCGCGTAGAGTTTCAGCATGTTGCCGATATAGGGTGCCGCGCCGAGGATAAATCGTTCTTTTTCTCCCAGTTCGGAGGTGTCCGTGAAAAAACCGCTGTTATTGCTGGAGAAATATATCCTGAAATAACGGCCGTCGAATCCAATGACACGTTCGGTTTCACCCTTAAAATGGATGAAAAGCCTGTCAGGCTGACGCATGCGGAACGTGCCCTCGAGATGGTCGGGTTCGTCACTGCCGTATTCGGTGATACGGGTGATCGTTCCCTCTGCGCTTTCTATTCCCTCACAGCTTTTATCGATAAAGGCTATGATCTCTTCCGGCGTATAGGGCGCTTTTTTCTGCCCGAGCGCGGGAATGGCACTGCCTGCTGAAAAACAGACGGCCAACACGGCGCTTATCACTGCTGTTCTGAAAATCCATGACAAAGACATGGCGGCCTTTCGGCAAACGGGTTAACAGGCTCGGAGCGTTGGTTCTCAGCGCGCTTCGAGTATGGCGTCGACCCTGCCGGGAACGAGATTGATCAATGTTTCACGGCCGCGGCTGTGGACCCTTACAGTCGGCGGGGAATTTTCCCATCGGAGCGGCAGAAGGCCCCTCGCGTTACTCATGCCGATATAACTGCTCTCGTTGTGGACATCGGCCTCGGCTACCGGCAGGCCCTCGCTGTCACTGACCACGATCGAGCTGAGATAGCAGCTCCGGTTGATGATCAGATTGCCGAACAGGCCGCTGAAAGCGATTTCGCCGGCGTAGGGTTTCAGTTCATGACGGCTTGTCGAGATGCTGTTGTTCGTAACTGTTCTGATTATGCCGGAATCTGTGGCCTCGGAATAGATGAATGTCATCGGGTCCAGTGAGCGTATCGTTTCCTCGCCGATTGTCACATAGGTGCAGTCGAGCGCATAGAGCGTTTTCACGCCGACACTGTCGATTTTAACAGAAAGGTTGGCGTCGGTCCATGCCGCACCGCCGGTTCTGATTTCCCAGCGCCTGAGCGGATCGGCAAGTTCGATCTGGCCCGGCCCGCTGTTTTCGACATGGAACCGGTAGCTCATGTTGCCGATTTTCCTCGGCAGGAACAGCGTGAGAAAATCGCGCGAGACAGGGTGTTTGACACGAATGCGCTTGCGCGGACCGAAATTATCGGTGTTGTCGAGAGGGAATTGTGCCGGGATAGACGCGAGCACTTTCCATGAATCCGACCAGAACACCGGAATATGCGAAGCGATATCGTCGAGCATAATTTCGATCTCTTCCTCTTCCGGCTCTTCGACAACAAGCGAATCCATCACCACCAGGGCATCATCGGGCTGGATCGTGAGCGAATCAGTCGCGGCAAGCAGCGAGTCGACGGCAGCCGTCTCCGGCAATTCGGGATCTTCGGGTTCCTCCGGCTCGCGCGGAAGGAACATGTCGGCGCTGAGCTTTTCCGGCAGTTCCCAGACCGGATCGCTGTGAAGCATGAGCTTGTTGTCGCCGATCGGGCTGTACTCGGGTGTTTTCGCAAAAGCGATCGGTGCAGGTATGGCGTTCGTGCCGCTGCTCGTGTCTGACAGCCAGGGAAGGTCCTCGGCGGCAAGGAAAAGCACGTGTCCGCCGCTTGTGATGAAATCATTGAGTTTCCAGCCGAAATCATAAAGCGTACGTTCATGCATTGCGCTCATTTTTCCGCCCGTGATCACGAACGAGTAGGCATCGAAACCACTCTGCGCCACCCTGTCGTAGACAATCGTTTCATAGGGCATCGACAGGGAATCGAGCCACGCGGTGACTGCGGTGTCGCGGGTGAGCAGACCAATTGTGCCAGGATTGCCGTCGGCACTCAGGATATTCCTGTACAGGCCGCGGACTGCCGCGGACTTGACCGGGTTGCCGGTCGCCTCGAGGTTCAGAGAGAGCGCATATATCGATCCCTGACCGTGCTCGGTTCTGAGTAGAACGGGCCAGTCCCAGTTACGTTCGGTCGGCGCATCTTCCGTGCTTGAATCGAGCACGCTGTCACCGATAAAATGGGCCTGCATGTCGATGTCGTTTGCGCCGTGGACATGAAGCACATTGCCCTCGACCCAGGAGTTGGCGGCGGGAGCCCACAGGTTCCATTCCAGCGGCCATGCCGTGTCGATCTGATCCCAGACAATAAGGGCATCCGGTTTGAGAAACAGCGAGTGCCTGATGTGCGAACGCGGCACAGGCGAGCCTTTCCGTTCCTGACATCGCCGGAAACATAGTCAACCGGGCCGAACGAGATAAACTGCCGGATGCCGTTCGCGTAGAAATCGCCAGGGCCGAGGCCGTTTTCCTGACGGACCGGAGCCGGGATTTTCGAAAACGCCTGCGACCTGACCGGCTTGTCGCCGCTGCCCGGGTCGAGCACGAGGCTGTGACGCCATGCTGCGCTGCCGGCGAGTCGTTTCGCCGTATCGTCGCTATAGAAACTGTTATGGAGGACAAGGGGATTGCCGTTCCAGATGAACGAGAAATCACCCGAGTCTGCGTGAAAGAGCCCGTTACGGTCGGGGAAATGTTTTTCGTCACCGAAATCGCTGTAGAACCAGCTTTCGATGGACATGCCGAAATTGTACCTGAATACCGCCGAACCGCCGCCGGTCAGTGCCGAATCAAGTGCCGGTTCGAGCGGGGCGATGGTCGTATCGATGAACAGGATGCCGAGATCGTTGACCGGTTTGCCGCAGCGGTTCCAGTGCCAGACAAGCCCGGAGGCCAGTTCCGGATCGATTGGTACGATGTCCATGGCGGCAAGAATGGTTCGTGACGCGGGATTCATGTTGATCGGGGTTTCACCGTTCGAGGGGCTCAGGAATGTGTTTCGTGTAAATTCAGAGTTTTGTGGCGGCATAATCCATATGCGGCTTTTCAGCAGGTCCAAAAGCCGGGGATCGTTGAAAACATCGAGAATACCCGCATTTTTCAGCGCCTTGGCAGTAATAATGATGTACTCGACAGCGTCATTGGCTGCGCCCTCCGGGTCGGGCAGCCAGCCGCCGTCAGCATCGATGGACTCGTTAAGGTTTTTCGCCAGATAACGCATGGCGTGTGTCCTGATGCTGTCTGCCTCCGGATCATCGGAAAAATTGAACGAATAGAGGATTTCACAGGCGACAAGACGCATCGCGGTCGCGCCCAGGCACCAGCGGTCGTCATCCCAGATGAAATTTTCAGGCGACCTGTAATGGTAGAGAATGCTCTTGAAACTGCCCCTCAGGCTGGCAAGCTCGGTGTCGGAGAAAATGTTTTTATCGGACAGGAGGTCGTACATGACAAGGGCATCGTACAGCTTCTGGGCGCTGACATCGCTGTAGACGCCTCTTGCAGACTGGATCTGGCCTGTTGCCGTAACAACAGCCCGTAATATTTCGGTCTTTGCGTTGTGGGCGACTGGGAGACTGTCGGTCAGGAGGCTTTTGATGGAACTGGCAAGGCCGTCGGTCCCTTCCGCGGCAGACAGAAAAGCGGGATCGGCGAGGTTTTTCTTGCCGTTGAACACCGACTCCTGTGTTGCGAGAATACCTGCCTCGGCAGTGAACGCGAAACACGCGATCACGAGGGCGAGAATAAATGAAAACGTTTCCTTCATGCAGTCCTCCGGTTGGGCCATATTATCAGTAGCATAAAGATAAGCACTGGGGGCTGTCAATGGCAAGTTATAAACGGCCGCGGAGGAGGTGCTTTTGTCCCGCCGGAGTGGCTCGGATTTTCCTTAGTGCCCTGAAAATGATTGACATCGGGGGCATCCGGCCTTACATAATGAGAAAAGGTTTTTGGACTTTCACGTGTTTTTAAGGAGTACAATCGATGAAAAGGTTTGTCCTGCTGTTTTGTCTTACCACTATGTTCGTGGCGATGTGTGCCGTGTCGGCGTTTTCCGAACCGATGAAAATAATATTCGATACTGATCTTGCCGGTGACATAGACGATGCTTTTGCCCATGCCCTCGTACAGATAAGCCCCGAGTTCGAAATCCTCGGTATCACTGTCTGCGACGGCCCGACCGACCGCCGGGCGAATGTGAGCTGCCGTATGCTCTATCTTGCCGGGCAGGAGGATATCCCGGTGGCTGTCGGAAGGCCGACCCGTCTGGATGATGCCCATCCACGGCAGCTTCACTGGGGCGATGGTTTCGATACGGTCAGGCCGATCAAAAAATCTGCCGCTGATTTCATCATCGAGATGCTGAAAAAATACCCGAACGAGGTGACCATCATCAGTGTCGGTCCGGTTACCAACCTCGGTGATGTCATCCGGAAAGATCCCAAAGCCTGGAAACTGGTGAAAGGCGTGTATTCCATGTTCGGCTCCTTCTACATGGGCTACGGCAAGGATCCCGCGATCAGCCCGGAGTGGAATGTCATCTGTGATATCGAGAGCGCCCAGCTGTTCATGAATTCCGGTGTGCCAATCACCCTTGCCGGTCTGGATGTTACGACCATGGTGCAGTACGGCGCCGATCGGCGGCTCGCCCTTCTCATGCGGAATTCTCCGCTGACAGACGCACTCTGTGGTCTTTATTCGCTCTGGTCGGACGGCAATATGAAACGCGATCCGACACTCTATGACTGTGTGGCGGTTGCGATGGCGTTCAATGACTCTTTTGTCAGCACCCGCGAGGCTTATGTCCGTGTAGACGATAAGGGCTATACTGTCATTGATGAAAGCAGGGATCCGAACTGCACGATCGGGATGCGCATTAATGTTGTTCCGTTCCTCAACTGGCTTGACAGACGCCTTCTGGACCAGAATATGATGCGGACAGGCAGGTAACCGGTGTCGGTGTTGAGGATGCTGTATAATGATATAATACCATTATATAGGTGATCAGTACAAATTTCATGGGTGTTGTTGATTTCGCACCTGACTTGCCGGGCTAAGATCAACGGGTGTTTGGCAAGGCAAAACACTTAAGTTGCGTTGCTTGATTGACTCGATTATCAGTGTCAGGAGATGTGCCATGGACAGTATTTCAAGGCGAACATTTCTCACGAGTATGTCCTTTGGAGCGGCGGCCTTCTTTGCTGGAAAATCCAGTGCATGGGCGGCAGAAAAATCGAGGCCGAACATAATCCTCTGCATGGCGGACGATCTCGGCTGGGGCGATGTCGCCTATAACGGCCATCCTGCTGTCAGGACGCCGAATCTGGACGATATGGCGGCATCCGGTGTGCGTTTCGACCGTTTCTATTCGGGCGCGCCGGTCTGTTCTCCGACACGCGGGAGTTGTCTCACCGGCCGTCACCCATTCCGCTACGGCATTTTCAGCGCCAATATCGGGCATCTCCGGGCGGGTGAGATTAACCTTGCCGAAATCTTGGGGGGAGAGGGCTATGCCATCGGCCATTTCGGCAAATGGCACCTCGGCACGCTCACGAAAACGGTGAAAGACTCCAATCGCGGTGGCCCTGAAGGTGTCGAGCACTACATGCCGCCCTGGGATGCCGGATTCGAGACCTGTTTCTCAAGCGAGGCGAAAGTGCCGACCTGGGACCCGATGGTCGTGCCTGAACAGGCCGCCGGGGGTGTGCGTAAAGGTCAGCGGCAGGGTGATGTGTTCGGAACGTTCTACTGGTCGGGGCCGGGCGAGCGCGTTAGGGACAATCTCGCTGGCGACGATTCGCGGGTGATCATGGACCGCGCAATTCCTTTCATCCGTCAGGCCGCGGCAGATGAGACGCCGTTTTTCGCGGTGATCTGGTTTCATACACCGCACCTTCCGGTACTTGCAGGCCCGGAATATCAGGCGCTTTATGAAGGCTACAGCGAACGCGAACGCCACTATTACGGTTGTATTTCCGCCATGGACGAGCAGGTTGGCCGTCTGCGAACTGAGCTCGAAAAGCTCGGTGTCCGTGAAAACACCATGCTCTGTTTCACCAGTGACAACGGGCCTGAATGGCAACAGGCGGGTGAGCGTGCCTGCGGTTCTGCCGGGCCGTTCAGGGAGCGCAAGCGCAGTCTCTACGAGGGCGGTGTCCGTGTGCCCGGCATCATTGAATGGCCGCGCGCCGTGACCACGCCGAAAACCGTGGATACGCCCTGTTCGACAGAGGATTATTTCCCGACAGTGCTGGATGCGCTGGGTATTCGGAATCCAGTTGGGGACCGTCCGGTCGACGGGGTCAGCCTTTTGCCTTTCATTCGTGGCGAGAGTGATGAGCGGCCGCGCCCGATCGCGTTTCAGACCCGACAGATGTATTCACTGAACGATAACCGCTACAAGCTCGTTTCGCCTGACAAGGGGGCAAGCTGGGAGCTGTACGATATTGTGGCCGATCCGCGGGAAAGCATCGATCTTGCGAATGAATTGACGGATATCGTGCAGGAGATGCGTGGGACTTTCGAGACCTGGCGGCGCTCCTGCGAGATGAGTCTTAATAGAAAAGATTACAAATAGATACAGGAGTTTTTATGTTTTCACGAAGACAGTTTCTTAAAGCGGGCGCGGGTGCGGCATCGATGTTTGCCGCGAATGCGCTTCCTGCGATAGCCCAGGATGACGATGATGTGCCGAAACCGAACATCCTTTTCATCCTGATAGACGATCTCGGCAAGGAGTGGGTTTCCTGCTATGGCGCCGAGGACATCGCGACACCGAATTTCGACCGTCTGGCCGCCACGGGCATGCGTTTTGAGAACGCCTATTCCATGCCGCAGTGCACGCCGACAAGGGTGGCGCTTTTGACAGGGACCTATCCGTTTCGTAACGGCTGGATCAATCACTGGGATGTGCCGCGCTGGGGCGGAGGCTGCCATTTCGACTGGAACAAGTACATGACATTTGCCAGGGTCATGAAATCTGCCGGATACTCGACATGTGCGGCAGGCAAGTGGCAGATAAACGATTTCCGTGTGCAGCCGGACGCCATGAAACGTCATGGATTCGACGAGTGCTGCATGTGGACCGGCGGCGAGGGCGGCAATCCGGTGAGCGACAAGCGCTACTGGGATCCGTACATTTTCGACGGCACGGAAAGCAAAACGCATGAGGGCAAGTTCGGCCCCGATGTTTTCGTTGAGTTCCTCGAGGATTTCATGACGCGCAACCGCGAGAATCCCATGCTCATGTATTTTCCCATGTGCTTGACCCATGTGCCGTTTACCGATACGCCGCATGAGCCCGGCATAGAAGGCAAACTGGAACGTCACAAGGCAATGGTGCGTTACACCGACTATTGCGTGGGGCGTCTCGCTGATAAGCTCGATCAGCTCGGACTTCGCGAGAACACCATCATTTTCCTCACCACCGACAACGGCACAGCGCGAAATGTCATCGGCACCCTGAGAGGCCGTAAAGTCAAGGGCGGCAAGGCCTCGCTCAAGGAGAGCGGTATCAACGAGCCGTTCATTGTCAACTGTCCGGGCAAGGTGCCTGCGGGTGTTGTCAGCGACGCGCTTACGGATTTCACCGATATGCTGCCGACATTCGCTGAACTTGGCGGCGCGGCCATTCCGGATAACATCCCTCTTGACGGCCAATCGATCGCACCGCTTATCCTCGGCGAGACGGAGGACTCGGAGCGCGACTGGATCATGGCGATGGGTTTCGGCCCGGCAAAACTGACCGGCGAGGGAGTCCGTCCCCAGCAGCCCTACACAGACCGTGTGATCCGCGACAAGCGTTTCAAACTCTGGATCGAGAACAGGAAAAGCGCGCGGCTCTATGACCTTGTCACCGATCCCGGCGAGGAAAATGACCTGATCAGGAACAGTATGCCGGCGGTAAGGAACGCTATTCGGAAATTCGAAACCGTGGCAGCGTCGTTCCCTGATCGCGACTCCTGGCCGCAGTACGATCCCACGCCGCCGCAGGACTGGGATCGGAAGGTTGAGTGAGGCAGAAGTATTGATGAAAACAGGAGTTTCATCTCAGACCACCCTGATTACAATACTGAACAGTTAACCATACGGTCAATATGTAAAGGAGGCAGGCATGGCGAAATCGGATACACGACGGTCATTCATGAAAAAGGCCGCCACAGGCCTCGCCGCACTCAGTGCTGCCGCTATGACGAATAGCACCCAGGCACAGTCAAAAAAGCCCAACATACTGTTGCTGTTCACTGATGACCAGCGTTTCAATACGATACGTGCTCTCGGTAACTGGAATATCCGGACTCCAAATATTGACCGAATGGTTAGCAATGGCACGGTGTTCACGAACGCCTACATCATGGGCGGCACCAGCGGCGCTGTCTGTATGCCGAGCAGGGCAATGCTCATGACCGGACGTCACATTTTCCATCTCGAAAATCATGGTGCCTCGATCCCAATGGAACATGCGATCATGCCGGAGCATTTCAGGAAATCCGGCTACACAACGTTCGGCACGGGCAAGCAGCACAACGGTCGCCGTGCCTACGCGCGGAGTTTCACTACCGGCGGCAAGATATTTTTCGGAGGCATGAGCGATCACTACAAGGTGCCGGTGAATGATTTCGATCCAACGGGCGAGTACCCGAAAGAGGGCATCTATTACAAAACAAATGTCCATTCGAGCGAGCTGTTCAGCAGCGAGGCGGTCAATTTCCTTAACGGCTATCAGGAGGATGCGCCATTTTTCATGTATGTCGCTTTTACCGCGCCGCACGATCCACGCGATATGCCGCAGAGATACCTCGACATGTACGATCCCGACAACATTCCCCTGTCGGAAAATTTCATGCCGGAGCACCCGTTCGACAACGGCGAGCTCAAAATCCGCGACGAACTTCTGGCGCCGTTTCCCCGCACACCGAAAGAGATCAGGAAACATCTCGCCGCCTATTATGCCATGATCACCCATCTTGATGACCAGATCGGCACGGTCATTCAGGCGCTGAAAGATAGCGGGCGCTATGACGATACGATTATAGTGCTTGCGGGCGACAACGGGCTCGCGGTCGGCTGCCACGGTCTCATGGGCAAGCAGAATGTCTATGATCACAGTGTGCATGTGCCGCTCATTTTCTCAGGCCCCGGCATTCCGCAAGGCGAGAAGCGCGACGCGTTCTGCTATCTTCTAGATATTTTCCCCACGCTCTGTGAACTGAGCGGCCATGAAATACCTGGCACCGTTGACGGGCAAAGTCTCGCCCCGGTGATCGACGGAAAGAAAAAAGCTGTCCGCGACTCACTCTTTTTTCTCTACAAGCACTATCAGCGCGGCCTGAGGAACGATCGCTGGAAACTGATACGTTACAATGTAAGCGGCGAGCACCCGGTACAGCTTTTCGATCTTAAGAACGATCCGAACGAGCTTGAGAACCTGGCACATGATCCGAAACACTCCGGTACAGTCACTGCCATGACCTCAGTGATGAACGAGTGGATCCGGTATACCGGCGACAAGGTCGATTTTAAGAAGGCGGACTGGGGGGTGGGGCCTATGAAAGAGCCCTGGGATAAATGAAGTCAAGATATTGAAGTGCTTGCGCGGAAAAGATGTAATCTTGCGTAGCATTCGTAATATTAAGGATTTAGATCATGTGGAGTTGATGTGTTTATAGTTGTTTCCCCATGAAAAAATATAATATTTGACCAATAGGTCAGTTTTATGCGGGGTACGATATGAAATCCATAAAGCGGCGACGATTCATGCGGGATTCGGCTCTGGGGGCGACTGCGCTCGCAATAGCCGGCGGCTGTGGTGAAACTGTGGAGAAGGCGGCGCAAAAACGCCCACCCAACATCATTCTTATCATGACCGATGACCAGGGCTTTGGCGATGTCGGCTGTCATGGCAACGATGTCATCAAAACGCCCAACCTCGACCGGCTTTACGCTGACAGTGTCCGGTTTAACCGCTTTTTCGTGAGCCCTACCTGCTCGCCCACACGCTCGGCACTTCTCTGCGGGCGTCACGAGTTCCGCTGCGGCATCTCACACACAATTCTCGGCAGGAGCCTTCTGTTCGATGACGAGGTCACTTCCGCTGAGATGCTGAGCAACGCCGGATATGCAACCGGGATATTCGGAAAATGGCATCTCGGAGACAACCATCCCTGCCGTCCCGAAGACCACGGGTTCGAGGAATGCCTCTATCACGGTGGCGGTGGAATCACTCAGTCGCCCGACTATTGGGGCAACACCTATTTCAGTCCGACCCTTCGTCATAACGGTAGTTTCGAAAAATACGACGGTTTCTGCACGGATATCTTTTTCCGAGAGGCCATGGGCTGGATGAGCTCGCAGCGCTCCCGGCCGTTTTTTGCCTACATTGTCACCAACGCACCGCATTTCCCCTATACCGCCCCGGAAGAGTACGCCAAACCCTATCTCGATATCGGCCTCGACAATGTTTCCGCACATTTTTACGGCATGATCACCAATATCGACGACAATATGGGCCATCTCATGCAGTTCCTGCGTGAGTCCGGGTTGGAAGAGAATACCCTTCTCATTTTCCTGACCGATAACGGTTCCGCGGTCGCCTGCGGGCATCAGCTCTTCAACGCGGGAATGAAAGGCTGCAAAGGAACACCGCACGAAGGCGGCGTCAGGGTGCCCTGCTGGTTCAGGCTGCCGGGACGTTATGAGGGCGGCCGTGATATCGACAGGATTGCCGCCCATATCGATATCCTGCCGACTCTCGCGGACATTTGCGGCTGTGAAACACCTGCGGGACGTGATCTGGACGGCCGGAGCCTTCTGTCGCTCCTCGACAATAACGCCTCGGACTGGAGCGACAGGTACATTTTCACCCATCAGGGACGATGGCCTGCCGGTGCAGATCCTGGCGAGTACAAATACCGAAACTGCTCTGTACGGAACCAGCGTTTCCGTCTTGTGAATAACGAGGAACTGTATGATATGGAGGCCGATCCTTCGCAGATAACGAATGTGATCGGTGATTTTCCCGACGACACGCAGTTGTTGCGTGAGGCATATGAAAAGTGGTGGGACAGCGTGCTTCCGCGCCTGAGAAAAGTTCAGCACATCAAGATAGGTTCTCCCGATGAGAATCCCTCATCGCTTGCGTGTATGGACTGGCGCGCCTCGCATATCCATGAAGGCCAGCCAGAATGGCGGTCAGTGCCGATCTGGATGCAGAACAGGCTGGAGGCCCTCGCGGCACGTCGGTTCGAATGGAACGGTAAGGCTGTCAGGCAGGGGACAACAGGCTCCTGGGCGGTCGAGGTTGCCAGAAACGGCAGTTATCGTTTCACGTTGCGCAAACTGCCCAAATCGGCATCGGAGGAACTCAACAGTCTCGACAAGGGCGAAGCATTCTTGAGTATCGGAGACGTGCAGGAGAAGAAGAAACTGGTTCCCGGCGATACGAGTGCGGTTTTCGAGGTCGAGTTGAAAGCGGGCGAAACAGACCTCGAGTGCTGGTTTACCGGACAGCGCGATGATGGTGATATTTCGGGCGCATATTTTGTGGAAGTGGAACGGCTTTGAGATATTAACGAGTACGATTGCGAGGATGTTATGAAACGGAAAGCCTTTCTCAAGACACTCTGCGGGGGCGTAGCAGCAGCCGCTCTCGGCGGCTGTAAACGTCAGACATTGAATGAAATACGCGATATGCCGCCGAATATCGTTATCATTTTTATCGACGATATGGGCTACAGCGATCTGAAATGTTTCGGGTCGCCCGATATCGAAACGCCGAATCTCGACAGGATGGTCTCGGAGGGCATGCGTTTCACAGATTTCTATGTGGCGCAGCCTGTCTGTGGGGCCTCACGCGCGGCACTCCTAACCGGCTGTTATCCTAACAGGATCGGCCTTCATGGGGCGCCCTCACACACCGCCAGGCATGGCCTGCATGCGCAGGAGATGACAATCGGCGAATTGGTCAAGCAGAAAGGCTATGCAACCGCGCATTACGGCAAATGGCATCAGGGACATCACAAGAAATTCCTCCCGACCCGTCACGGTTTCGATGATTATTACGGGCTTCCGTATTCAAACGATATGTGGCCTTTCCACCCGGAGCGCCCCAACGCATACCCGCCACTGCCCTTGATCGAGGGCGAGGAGATCATCGAATACAATCCCGATCAGTCGCAGCTCACCACGGAATACACACGTCGTTCGGTCGAGTTCATCGAGAAGAACAAGAACCGCCCGTTCCTTCTCTATCTCGCGCATAACATGTGCCACGTGCCGATTTTTGTGTCAGACAAGTTCAAGGGCAAGTCGAAACACGGTCTCTACGGCGATGTTGTCATGGAGATCGACTGGTCGGTGGGGCAGGTGCTGGCGGCGCTCAAACGTCTCGGGATCGATGAAAAGACCCTGGTGATTTTCACCTCGGATAACGGGCCGTGGCTCAGTTACGGTGATCATGCGGGTTCAGCGCTGCCCTTAAGAGAGGGGAAGGGTACGACATGGGATGGCGGTGTGCGCGAGCCGACAATCATGCGCTGGCCGGGTGTCATTCCTGCCGGGAAAGAGTGCCGCGAACCGGCGATGACCATCGATATCCTCCCGACAATCGCTGAGATAACCGGCACCTCGCTGCCGGACCACATCATCGACGGCAGGAGCATCCTTCCACTCATGCGTGGTGCGCGTGGTGCGAAATCGCCGCAGGAAGCCTACTATTTCTACTGGAATGACGGGCTCGAGGCGGTTAGGAAAGGACGCTGGAAACTTCACCTTTCGCATAATTACCGGACCTTGAACGGTCGAAAGGGCGGGACTGGCGGCATGCCGGTCAAGTACGAATATACGAAATGCGGCACGGAGTTATACGACCTTGTCGACGATATGCGCGAGGAGCATGACGTGGCCTCAGAGCACCCGGATATTGTCAGGGAGCTTGAGGGCATGGCGGAGAAATTCGATCGCGATCTCAAGGCGAATAAGCGCGAGCACGGCACGGTATAAATCAGAATTTACTGGAATCTGAGTATAGAGGAGTCGAAAATGAAAAATTCAGCGATCGGCAGGCGGCGTTTCATGCAGTCGTCGCTTGTGGCCGCGGTGGCGGGCGGTGCTGCACTGTCACATCCGGCCCGTGCGGCACAGGTGCCGGGCTATCTGAAAGATTATGCGAACACATATGCGAACGATCCCCGTCAGGCGGCACAGGACTGGTTCAAAGATGCGAAATTCGGCCTGTTCATGCACTACGGTCTGTATTCTATCCTCGGAAGGCATGAGTGGGTGCAGCTCCGTGAGACGATACCGCTTCGTGAGTACATGAAGCTCAAGGACCAGTTCACGGCACGTGATTTCGATACTGATTTCATCGCTGATCTCGCCTGTGAGGCCGGGATGAAATACATTACGATCACCACCAAGCACCACGAGGGGTTCAGCCTGTTCGCCACGAAGGAAAACGACTATCACGCGATGGCCTCGCCCGCACAGCGCGACCTGATCGGCGAGCTTGCAGACTCCTGCAATGAGCGCGGTCTCGGGCTTTTCCTCTACTATTCTTACGCCGCAGACTGGAAACACCCCTATTTCTATCCGCCGGATGCCGGATGGGTGCACGCGCGCCCGAAAAACTGGAAAGACGAGGTGCTTTACCGCTGGCAGAAGGATGAGGATTTCGCTATCTATGTCGATTTTGTTCATTCACAGCTCAAGGAGATGCTGAGCTCCTACGGGCCCATCGCCGGCATCTGGTTCGATCCGATCATGGGCTATTATGCGCGCCCTGACCTTTTTCCCATCGACGAGACTTATGCGCTGATCCGGCGCCTTCAGCCGCAGACACTGATCTCGTTCAAGCAGGGGGCGACCGGCACCGAGGATTTCGCCGCGCCGGAACGTTCCGGGCATTCCCTTGCCGACCGTGTCAAGCAGACATTCCCCGACAATCCCGCAAGCTACAAGGCCGCAGACATTGCGTGGGAGAGTAACAAGAGCAAATGGAACGAGATATGCGATACGCTTCAACCGGCAGGCTGGGGCTACATCAAGGCGGATGATGGCAAGCACAAGCCCCCTGAGCACGTGATCGACATGCTCGCGCAGGCGGAGTCACAGCGCTGCAACCTCCTGCTCAACACCGGGCCGCTGCCGCAGGGCGGTATCCATCGTGAGGATGTGCAGACCCTGAAAGAAGTCGGCCGCCGCCTGAGGACAGGCTGAAACTATATGAGGCAGAAGGAGTAAAGATATTGAAGAGGCGTGATTTTCTCCATGCGGGCGGTTCGGCAGCCCTTGTCGGATTAGCCCTCGCAATGAGTGCGTGCGGTAAGGAGCCGTCACAACCCAATGTTGTGTTTATCCTTGCCGACGATCTCGGCTGGAAAGACCTCGGCTGCATGGGCAGCAGCTATTACGAGACGCCCCATATCGACAGCCTTGCCGCGGAAGGCATGATGTTCACGAACGCCTACGCCAACGCACCGAACTGCGCTCCGACAAGGGCCTGCCTCATGTCGGGCCAGTATATGCCGCGTCATGGCATCTACACCGTGGGCAGCTCCGCCCGAGGAAAATCACGTGACAGGAAACTCATTCCGGTCGAAAATACAACAGTGCTCGATTCCGGCATTGTTACATTAGCGGAATCTCTGCATCAGGCCGGTTATGTTACTGCCTTGATGGGGAAATGGCATCTCGGCGACGAGCCCGATCACAGCCCGCTTGACCAAGGATTCGATATCAATATCGGCGGCGACCACAACGGGCATCCCAAGACCTATTTCAGCCCCTATGAAAATCCGTATCTCAATGACGGGCCCGAGGGTGAGTATCTCACGGACCGTCTGACAGACGAGGCTGTCCGTTTCATCGAAAGCAAGCGCGACGCTCCGTTTTTCCTTTACCTGCCGCATTTCGCTGTTCATACACCGATCCAGGCGAAAGAGGCGCTGATCGCAAAATACCGGGAAAAATCCGGCAACAGCGGGCAGGACAATCCGGTGTATGCCGCGATGATAGAAAGTCTCGACGAGGGTGTCGGCAGGATTCTTGCCTGTCTCGACAGGAACGGGCTTACGGAAAACACCATCGTCGTATTCTATTCAGATAACGGCGGGCACGGTGTCATGACCTCCATGCAGCCATTGCGTGGAAGCAAGGGAATGCTCTATGAGGGCGGTATCCGTGTGCCGCTCATTGTCCGCTGGCCGGGCAGGATCGAGGCCTCTGCGGTGACTGACACGCCTGTGATCAGCATCGATTTCTACCCGACACTGCTCGACTTGTGCGGGGTAAGTCCTCCTGTAGGGCAGACACTGGATGGCGTGAGCCTTGCGCCGATACTTACTGAGGGCGGCACGATAGAACGGGAGGCTCTCTACTGGCATTTCCCCGCTTACCTCGAGGCTTATAAAAAAGGCGAGGGGCCGTGGCGGACAACACCAGCTGGGGCCGTGCGAAAAGGAAACTGGAAGCTGATCGAGTTTTTCGAGGACAATCGTGTCGAACTCTACAACCTTGATAATGATATCGGCGAGCAGAACGATCTGTCGAAACAGCGTCTTGATACATGCATGGAACTTCTCAATGATCTGGTAAACTGGCGTCAGGAGACGAATGCGCCAGTCCCGTTTGAAATGAATCCGGAATACGATCCGTCAGGAAATTGATTGCGCTGGCAGTATTGACACGCATTATTACATCATAACATGTAAGGATACCTGTAATATAACGATACAGCACCACCGCGAAAGGAGCAGATCATGAAACGGCGCGATGCCTTGAAAACAATCGGTGCCGGTGCCGCCGGAGCACTTTTCGGCGCCTGTGCAGCCGAGCAGAAAACGAAGCCGAAAACACGCCCGAACATCATTTACATCATGAGCGATGATCATGCCTCGCACGCCATGAGCTGTTACGGCAGCAAGATCAATGTCACACCGAACCTCGACAGGATCGCGAATGAGGGCATCCGTTTCGACAACTGTTTCTGCACCAACTCGATCTGCGCACCGAGCCGTGCGGTGATCCTTACCGGCAAGTACAGCCATTTGAATGGTGTGACCGATAACATCCGCGAGTTCGATCCCACCCAGCAGACTTATACGAAGATACTCAGCGAGAACGGCTACCAGACCGCCATGATCGGTAAATGGCATCTCAAGAGCGATCCGGTCGGTTTCGATTACTGGAACATCCTGCCGGGCCAGGGCCATTACTACAATCCCGACATGATCGAGATGGGTGAGAAGAAACGTTTCGAGGGCTATGTCACCGATATTGTCACCGACAAGGCTATCGAATTCCTCGACAACTGCGACAAGGAAAAGCCGTTCTGCCTGGTCTACCAGCACAAGGCACCACACAGGAGCTGGATGCCCGGCCCCAAATACCTGCATATGTACGAGAATGAGGACATCCCGGCGCCCGATGATCTTCTCGACGATTACAAGGGGATGGGCCCTGCTGCACACGAGCAGGAAATGACAATCATGAACGACACGTTCCAGGCCTACGATCTCAAGATCACGCCGCCGGTGGGTGAGCAGGACGAGCGCATGTACAATGCCGCAATGAACCGCATGACCCCCGAACAGCGGGCCGACTGGGATGCCGCCTATGAGCCGCGCAACAAGGCTTTCCACGAGGCGAAACTTTCCGGTGACGATCTCGCACGCTACAAATACCAGCGATATATCAAGGACTATCTCCGCTGTATCGCCTCGGTGGATGAAAACGTCGGCCGTCTTCTCGATTACCTCGATGAAACGGGTCTTGCGGAAAATACCATCGTGGTCTACACCTCCGACCAGGGATTCTATCTTGGCGACCACGGCTGGTTCGACAAGCGTTTCATGTACGAGGAATCGCTGAGGATGCCGTTCATTGTCCGTTTCCCCGGCACGATCAAGCCCGGTTCAGTGAGCGGCGAGATTGCGGTCAACATCGATTTCGCACCCACATTCCTCGATTACGCCGGACTGCCGGTCCCCGCAGACATGCAGGGGCGGTCGCTCAGGCCAATCCTTGAGGGAGAAACGCCCGATGACTGGCGCGATGCCACGTACTACCACTACTACGAGTACCCGGCATGGCACATGGTGAAACGTCATTACGGCATCCGCACGAAACGCTATAAACTCATGCACTTCTATTATAATGTCGACGCGTGGGAGTTCTATGACCTCGAAAAAGATCCCGGTGAGCACCTGAACTGCTACGACGATCCAGCCTATGCCGATGTCGTGGCTGATCTTAAAGTTCAGCTTGCTGCCCTTCGGGAAAAGTATGGTGACAGCGATGAGCTTCAGCAGAAATTTCTCGATGAGGATCTCAAACGCAACCGTAACTATGAATAAGAGAGAACAGCATCATTGAGTAAAGGTGAATTTCATGAAACGACGTCAATTCATACAGGGCGCGGGCAGTGCCGCGGCGCTTGCTCTCGCCGGTACCGGCTGTTCACAAAAAGAGACAGTGTCCGAGGCGGAGCGTCTGCCCAACATTGTCTATATCCTTGCCGATGACATGGGCTATGGCGACCCGCAGTGCAATAACGATCAATCAAAAATCCCCACGCCGAACATGGACCGTCTGGCACGCGAGGGCATGAGTTTCTCCGATGCTCATTCACCCTCGGCAGTCTGTACGCCTACGCGCTACGGGCTTCTCACCGGACGTTACTGCTGGCGGACATGTCTGAAATCGGGTGTGCTCTGGGGCTATTCGCCGAACCTTATCGAACCCGGACGCATGACTGTTGCCTCGCTGCTCAAGAAGCACGGTTACGCCACCGGTGGAGTCGGCAAGTGGCATCTCGGTCTCGGCACGGCTGAGAAGGCCGATTACAGCCAGCCGCTGCATCCCTCGCCTGTCGATCACGGATTTGATTATTACTACGGCATCCCGGCCTCGCTGGACATGGATCCCTACGTGTATATCGAGAACGATCACGCGGTGGAACTTCCAACGGCGACCACGGAGGGCGAGCCCTATCCGGCATTTTACCGTGCCGGGCCCATCGCGCCCAGCCTCAAGATCGACCAGGTCATGCCGACCCTGACCGAAAAGGCGCTCGCGTTCATCGAGAAGCAGGCACCGACACACGAAACACAGCCGTTCTTCCTCTATTTCCCGCTGACAGCGCCGCACACTCCCTGGGTGCCGACCGAGGAATTCACCGGCAAGAGCAAGGCGGGCGTCTACGGCGATTTCGTGGCGCAGGTGGACTGGACTGTGGGGCAGGTGCTGGATACACTCGACCGTCTGGGTATGACAAAGGATACTATGGTCGTCCTCACCAGCGACAACGGCTCACATGAGGATCACATCGATCCGGCGTTCGGTCACGACGCGAACCGTCCCTGGCGCGGCCAGAAAGCCGATATCTGGGATGGCGGCCACAGGGTGCCGTTTTTCGCCCGCTGGCCGGAGAAAATCGCTGCCGGAAGCCGCTGTGACGAGACTGTCTGCCTGACCGACCTTCTCGCAACCTGCGCGGCGCTCACCGGCGACACCCTGCCGGACAATGCGGGCGAGGACAGCTACAATATTCTGCCGGCACTTCTCGGCGAGAGCTATGAAGGCCCGATCCGCGAGGCCACGGTGCACCATTCCCTGCAAGGCATGTTCTCCATCCGTCAAGGCGAATGGAAACTGGTCGTTGGAAGGGGCAGCGGCGGTTTCCACTGGGCAGCGGAGGACAAGAATCCCCCGCCGCAGGCGACTCCCGGTCAGCTCTACAACGTGAAGGATGATTTCAAGGAGACAACAAACCTGTACGAGGACCGTCCCGATGTGGTCGAGCGCCTGACGGCCCTGCTCGACAAGTACAAGGCGCAGGGGTTCAGCAGGCCGATGAACTGAAACGCAAAAACGCAAAAACGCAGAGATAGAATGTGAATGTAACGGGATAAGCGGATTATCCTTTTTTGCTCATTTTTTGTGTTTTTCTCGTGCTTATTCATGACTATTATAGTAATCAAGGAAATAAACTGAATATACATCGAAAAGGAGTCAGAATGGAACGGAGAAATTTCCTGAAAACAGGAGCAGCAGCCGCGGGTGCGGCTGCATTAACCGGCGGAGAGGTCATGGCACAGAAAAAAAACAATTTCAAGCTCAAGTATGCCCCGCATTTCGGCATGTTCAAGCATCACGCGGGCGATGATATGATGGACCAGCTTCAGTTCATGGCCGATGTCGGGTTCACGGCTATCGAGGATAACGGCATGGGCGGCCGCTCGGTCGACGATCAGAAAAAGATCGCGCGGAAAATGGAACAGCTCGACATGACAATGGGTGTTTTTGTCTCCAACGCCAATTTCAGCAAGAAGACCTTCGTGCACAAGGAAAACCGCGACGCTCTCGTGGCACAGATGAAACAGATGGTCGAGGTAGCCAAGCGTGTCAATGCCAAGTGGACCACTGTGGTGCCGGATGCCTATGATCCCAACATGGAATGGGAATACCAGACCGCCAATGTTATCGAGAACCTGAAATACTGTGCCGAGGTGTTCGAGCCCCACGGCGTTGTTATGGTGCTCGAGTCGCTGAATCCCTGGAAAGACCATCCCGGGCTTTTCCTTTCGAAAATTCCGCAGGCCTACATGATCTGCAAGGCGGTGGGCAGCCCCTCCTGCAAGATCCTCAACGATCTCTATCACCAGCAGATCACCGAGGGCAACCTTATCCCGAATATCGATAAGGCATGGGATGAGACACCGTATTTCCAGGTCGGCGACAATCCCGGCCGTAAGGAACCGACCACCGGCGAAATCAATTACAAGAACGTGTTCAAGCACATTCACAGCAAGGGCTATACCGGTCTCATCGGCATGGAGCACGGGATATCGAAACCGGGCAAAGCAGGCGAGGCCGCACTCCTGAACGCCTATATTGAAGTCGACAGTTTCTAACAGTACGGTCAAATGTTGCGAGGCGGGCCGCTCGTGGCCGCGCCTCAGGTTTTGCGCAGTTCCCCTTTTCCCGGTGAGAAGGGGAACTGTTGCGCTATGAAGGGATATTGGACAATGCAATTGCCTCTTTCCCGGCCGCCCATGAAACTCAGGCCGCTGATATTAAGTTTGTTGTTCCTCTTTACGGCACTCTCTGCCCTGGCTGACACCGCCGATACACTGAAACAGGCTGTCGAGACGCTTCCGCCGGTTCATGGGGCGTATTCCAAGGGTGTCGGCGCTGACTGGCTTGTGCGGGATATCGGACTTGAGGCCGATGTGCTTCGTTCAGAGGACTGCCGCGATATATACCTTTCGAACGGGCTGATCTCACGACGGTTCAGGATAACGCCAAACTGCGCCACGGTCGGGTTCCGGAACCTCATAAGCTCGGAATCCATTCTCAGGGCGGTCAAACCGGAGGCCATTGTCGAGTTGGACGGCGCCGTCTTTTCTGTCGGCGGTCTTAGCGGTCAGCCGAACCTCGCCTATCTCACCGAGGAATGGCTGGACAGTCTCACTGCCGACCCTGCCGCGTTCACGCTGGAATCGTTTACGGTCGGCGAACCGGAAAAGCGTTTCGACTGGGCTCGGATACGTCATTGCGCAGATGACGCTGCCTGGCCGCCAAAAGGTGCCGCTCTCCACATGGACTACCGGCTCGCGGGACTTAAGGGGGCAGATTTTGCCGCCCTGTCCAATGAAAGCGGCACGGGAAGGGCGCGGCTCGTTCATGATGATTTTTCTTCGATGGACAGCGCCTGGGATGTCCACGTGTCGGACAGCCATCCCCGAAGCTCCTTTGTCAACGAGGGCAAACCCGGCGAGATTTACACGCCCGAGCACAGCGCGGTCTACGCGGAACGTGAGCTACCCCGTGGTGTACGACTGGTCGAGGTGACTGTCGATGCGGGAACTGACAAGAGCGGTTCGTGGGGGCCTGGCATGGCGCTTTTTCTGGTTGACCGTGTGGTCAAATTCTGTATGCGGCCCGGCGGCGATCCCGAGGATTACGATCACACACCGCGTTTCTCGGTGTTCGACGGCAATCGGGAAATAAAAAATGCCGGCGGCAGGCTCAGCCTCGATTTCTCGAAACCATGGTTGCTGAGAATCAGGATGGAAGGGAAATCTGTCTTCTGCGAGGCGAAACCGGAGGGCGGTCGCTGGAAATGCTATCATACTATTGCATTTGACGATGAGCCCGGCGATCCTGTTGCCGTGAGGATTGGGAAACTCGGACCGGAGACCAATGGCCTTGACCATGCAAATCCAGGACGGATTGTGCGCTTGAAAATCCAAAAGTTGACCGCTTGGTCAAGTATCGATCCTGCCAGAATGAATAAGCTGAAATCAAGGATCGCGGCGCTCAAGAATATTCGTGTTTCGGTGCATTACGAGCTCTATGACGGCGTTCCGGTCATGAGTAAATGGGTCAGTGTTCACAACGGCACCGGCTCTCCGGTGACAGTCAACAATATCACTGCGGAAATCCTCGCCGCAGTGGAGCATTCCTCTATTGTCGAGTATCGTGGTGTTCAGCTTCCGACCCCTAACATTCATGTGGAGACCGACCACGCGTTCGGCGGGATGCGAGATTTCAACGCGAATCACCACACGGTCCACTGGGAAAGCGATCCCGGCTATTCCTCGCAGGTGAACTACCTTCGTGTCCAGCCCTGCCTGCTCAAAGTCTACCCGGACAAGGGCATCAATATGGCGGTCGAATCAGGCGGGACTTTCGAGTCATACCGCGTGTTCGTCATGCCCTACGATTCATACGATCGTGAGCGGACAGGTCTCGCGCGCCGCCGTATGTACCGTACAATTGCGCCGTGGGTGACCGAGAACCCACTCATGATGCATCTCCGCTATTCCGATCCGGAGCATTTTAGGCAGGCGGTGGACCAGTGCGCCGAGGTGGGATTCGAGATGCTCAATCTCAGTTTCGGCAGCGGATTCAATATCGAGAACGAGAGCCCGGAGTATATCGCGCAGATGAAAGAATACCGTGACTATGCCGAAAACAAAGGCATCACTATCGGCGGCTACTCGCTGCTTGCCTCGCGCCGGGTGAGCGATGAGGATGATGTCGTCAACCCGAAGACCGGCAAGCCGGGCGGATTCGCCACATTCGGTAACTCTCCCTGTCTCGGAAGCCGTTGGGGGCTGGACTATTTCAGGAAACTCTATTCATTTTTCGAGAAGACCGGATTCGTAACATTTACCCACGATGGCGCTTATCCCGGTGATGTATGCGCGTCAACGAGCCATCCGGGGCATAAAAACCTGTATGATTCGCAATACAGCCAGTGGAAGATTATCAGCGATTTCTATAAATGGTGTCGCGGGCGCGGCGTCTACCTTCGCATACCCGATTTCTACTACCTTGTCGGCGGCAACGAGTGCGGCATGGGCTACCGTGAGGTCAACTGGTCGCTTCCGCGTGCCCAGCAGGTCATTCACACTCGTCAGAACATTTATGACGGCACCTGGACCAGCACGCCGACCATGCGCTGGATGTTCGTGCCGCTTACCCAGTACCACGGCGGCGGCGAGGCCGCGACAGTCGAGCCGTTGAGCGAGCATCTCGACCATTACGAGCTCATGATGGTGTCCAACATGAGTATGGGCGTGCAGGCGGTCTATCGCGGGCCGCGTCTCTATGACACCGAGGAGACGAAACGCATGGTGGCTGGGAAAGTCGCGTGGTTCAAGAAATACCGCACGATCCTCGAAAGCGATCTCCTGCACCTTCGGCGTGCCGACGGCATGGATCTCGATTACATGATGCATGTCAATCCTTACCTGAAAGAGTGCGCGTTCCTGACCGTGTTCAATCCAACTGACCGGGAGCTGCGCCGCACGATTTCCCTGCCGCTCTATTACAGCGGCCTGACCGATACCGCCATGATCCGTGAGCAGGAAAATCCGCCGGAACGCTTTACGCTCGACAGGCAGTACAATGTGACACTCGAAGTGACTGTTCCGGCAAACGGCTACAACTGGTACGTTATAGAGAAACCATAAGAAGATTGTGCTTACGGGAGGTGTTTATGAACATAATCGATGTGAGCGCTGAAACGATCGATTCGACACGCTTTTTCTGTTTCATGAGCAAGCCAAAAAGCGAGGGCTACCAAAGAAAACGTGAGTGGCTGCTCGAACGTTTTGGTGAGGGCCTCAGGATCAAGCTGCTCGATCTCAAAGAGGGCGGGCGCGGATTCATCGAGTACCTTCCCGGTGAATATGCCTGGCGCTCGGTCAATGCAGCGGGCTACATGTTCATCCACTGCATCTGGGTTGTCGGTAAAAGCAAGGGCAATGGCTACGGGAAACTCCTGCTCGATGCCTGTGTCGAGGATGCCAGGTCGTCCGGCATGAAAGGTGTCGCCATGCTGACAAGCGAGAAAGTCTGGCTGGCGAAACGGGGCTTTTTCGAGGCGCACGGTTTCGAGTGTGCCGAAACAGCGGAACCCTCGTTCAGCCTCATGGTGAAACGCTTCGAAAATACACCATCGCCGTCATTGACCGGCGACTGGCAAGAGAAAGCCGCGGCCTGTGGTGAAGGATTCACTGTTTTCCACAGCGCACAGTGCCCTTATTGTGTCGATGCCCGTGAGACTGTCGAGCGTTTTGCCCGCGACCGTGGTGTAGAATACACCGATATTCTTGTAAATGACAGCGCCCAGCTACGGGAGTTGTCGCCATCACCCTATGGTGTATTCTCTGTTGTGTATAACGGGCAACTCCTAAGTTATCATTATCTTCTGGAGAAAGACTTGGTTAAGCCATTCGATAAGTAATGGTGTTTTTTTTGATATCATGATGTATTTAAGGAAAGCGGGGGTTAAACCATGCTTGTTGTCGAGTCGTATGTTGTCGCTGTTTTGATGTGTTTTATTACAATGCTGTGCTGGGGATCGTGGGCAAATACCCAGAAAATGGCCTCCAGGGAGTGGCGTTTCCAACTCTATTACTGGGATTATGCCATTGGTGTATTTATCCTGTCTCTGATTCTGGCGCTGACAATAGGAAGTTCCGGTGATGCAGGCCGTTCGTTTATTCCCGATCTCAAGCAGGCTGATACCGCCATGCTTGTTTCTGCGTTTGCCGGTGGTGTGGTTTTCAATCTCGCCAACATTCTTATTGTCGCGGCGATCGACATTGCCGGGATGGCGGTCGCATTCCCGGTGGGTATCGGCATTGCGCTGGTGCTTGGTGTTGTCACCAATTTTATCGCATCGCCTGTTGGGAATCCTGTGCTGCTTTTTGCGGGAGTTGCCGGTGTGGTGATCGCGGTCGTACTCGATTCGGTCGCGTATAAACGCCTTCAGTCGGGATCAGCGTCCACTCCATTCAAGGGCATAGTCATCTCCATTGTCGGCGGTGTGCTCATGGGATTTTTCTACCGTTTTGTAGCGGCCTCGATGTCGACCGATTTTATCGCGCCCGAGGCCGGTAAGATGACTCCATACACAGCGGTGGTGATATTTTCTCTCGGCCTCCTTGCCAGTAATTTTGTCTGGAACAGTCTCATGATGGCGCGTCCGTTCAGCGGCGATCCGGTGCCGTTCGGCGATTATTTCAGCAAGGGCTCGGCAAAGCTCCACGCCATTGGTATGCTCGGAGGCATGATCTGGGGTGTCGGCATGTCCTTCAGCATTATCGCGTCGGGCGCCGCGGGTTTTGCCATTTCCTATGGACTTGGACAGGGCGCGACCATGATCGGCGCCATGTGGGGTGTATTCATCTGGAAAGAATTCCGCGACGCCCCCGAGGGCACGAACAGACTGCTGGGATTCATGTTCCTGTCATTTATCGCGGGGCTTGCGTTGATAATTGTCTCGCGTCTTGTGTGAATGCCACGCAGGTTATGCATGAGATTATTCTGTGTCGTTATGTATAAGGTTAATGGGCATGATGAAATCAGATCGAAATGTGCGGTGTCGAATCTTCGCGATCGTTATCGTAACGCTTGTTGCGGCGATGCCTGTTTCTGCGTTCGAAACGGAGACGTTCGAGACTGACAGAGGCGCGGTAGAGGTGACTTTCATCGGGCACGGATCGATGATGTTCAGGTTCGGCGGGATGGTCGTGCATGTCGATCCGTGGAGCGAGGTCGCTGACTATTCGGAACTGCCCGATGCCGATGTGCTTCTTCTGACACATTATCACAGCGACCATCTCGACCGGAAAGCGCTCGATGAGGTGCTGCGGGATGATACACGGATTTATTGCCCGTCGAGCTGCACGGACAAACTCGGCGATTGTGATACGACTGTGATGTCCTATGGTGATGAAACCGATATCGGCGGCGTGCATGTTGAGACGCTGCCTGCCTATAACCTGACGAATCTTAGGAATCCGGGCGGCCGTCTCGTTCATCCGAAAGGCATTGGCAACGGCTATATCGTTTCGTTCGGCGGGCTCAGGTTTTACCACGCCAGCGAGACCGAATTTGTGCCGGAGCTCAAGGCTGTTCACGATATCGATGTCATGTTTCTGGCAGTGGACTCGGTTTACAACATGACACCGGTTATGGCGGCGGAATTCGTGTTTGCGGTCAGGCCGGAAATATTCTATCCGATTCATTATGCCGATGCCGACATGAAAGAGCTGGCGGCGCTGCTTAAAAGCGGCAATATACAGATGCGTCTTCGAAGTATGAAATGAAAACCGTATCGCAGGATCAGCGCGACAGGATAAAGGAGATATGCCATGGAATCCATGAATAGACGTAGTTTTCTGAAGAGCGGCGCTGTTTCCGCCGCCTCTCTGGCCCTGGCCGGGAACGGTGCTGTTGATGCCGCCCAGGGAGGGAAACGTCCGAACATCCTGTTCCTCATGACCGACCAGCTCCGTTATGACTGTCTCGGCTGCTATGGCAACGGCGCGATCAGGACTCCGAACCTCGACCGTATCGCGCGTGACGGCGCCACGTTCACCAGCGCGTTTACGGCTGTTCCCTCCTGTACACCGGCGCGATCGGGACTTCTGACCGGCCTGTCGCCCTGGCATCACGGTATGCTCGGTTACGGGCGTGTGGCTGTACAGTTCCCTGTTGAACTGCCGCGTGAGATGCGTTACGCGGGCTACCACACCCTCGGCATCGGAAAAATGCACTGGTATCCCCAGCGGAACCTTCACGGATTTCACCGGACAATACTCGACGAATCCGGGCGCTCCGAGACACCGGAATTCGAAAGCGATTACCGCCGCTGGTTCCGTGAGAACGGCCCTAAGGGTAAAGCTTTCGACGCGACCGGTATAGGCTGGAACGATTACCGCTCGCGGGAGTATGTCATGCCCGAGGAGTTCCACCCGACAGTCTGGACCGGCAACGAGGCACTGAACTATATCAACGGTTATGACCGCGACGAGCCGTTTTTCCTCAAGGTCTCGTTCGCGCGGCCTCACAGCCCCTACGATCCGCCGAAACGGTTCTGGGACGCCTACAGCGACAGTGACATGCCCGCGCCCTCGGTTGGCGACTGGTGCGGAAAATACGCGCCGAAGAGCGGTGACGGTTTCTCGATATGGCATGGTGACCTGGGCGCGGATCAGGCGAAAGCGTCACGGCGCGGCTACTATGGCTCAGTCTCGTTCATCGATGAGCAGGTCGGGCGTATGCTCGACGCGCTCGAGAAACGCGGTATGCTCGACAACACGCTGATCCTGTTCACCGCCGACCACGGTGACATGCTCGGCGATCACCACCTCTGGCGGAAAACCTATGCCTACGAGGGCTCGGCGAAAATCCCCTTCCTGCTCCGTCCGCCCAAGGGCATGTTCGACGATGTGCGCGGCAAACGGTTCAGTCAGCCGGTGGAGCTCAGGGATATTCTTCCCACGTTCCTCGACGCGGCAAAGCGCAGTATTCCCGAGGGGCTCGACGGCAGGAGCCTGCTCGATATTTTCCGCGACGGCGGCAGGGGATGGCGTGAGTATATCGATTTTGAGCACGACCAGTGCTACGGTGTGGAGAACCACTGGAACGCGCTCTCGGACGGCCGCTGGAAGTATGTCTATTTCGCGCGGACCGGGCGGCAGCAGTTGTTCGATCTCAGGGAGGACCCCGGCGAGACCCACGATCTCGCGATGGACAAGGGCGGCTCGTCTGTGTCGAAAGTCCGCGAGTGGCGCGGAATCATGATCGATCATTTCAGGGAGCGCGGCGAACCGTTCCTCAAGGACGGCGATCTTACTGTCCGCGACAGCCGAATGCTCTATTCACCTGCCTATCCCGGCACCTGGGCGAACAGGATTGTAAGAGTCTGATTCTAATCATTTTAAACATGGGAATGATAAAAGGGAGTGCCTGTAATATGGCACTCCCTTTTATCATAAACTCTGTGCTAATCCCTGACGTGCGTCCGGTTTTGCGGAGACAGCAGCGTTCGGTTGGGACGGCGGCTGAGTATCAGTTAAGCATATTCATGATCTCGTCGCGTTTCGGCGCGGAGGGTTGTGCGCCCAGTTTCGTTACCGACAGCGCGGCGGCAGCATTGGCGAAACGAACCGCATCATTGAGAGTTTTCCCCTCGGCGAAGGCGACAGCAAAAGCGCCGTTGAACACATCGCCCGCCGCAGTCGTGTCAACTGCTTCTACACTGAATCCTTTGACCATGCCCTCGAACGATTCATCCGAGACGAACACGCCTCGAGCTCCAAGCGTGATAATGACTGTCCCGACACCGCGAGCCTTGAGCGCGTCAGCGGCTTTCTTTGCATCGGATTCGCTTTCCACCGTGATGGAGGTGAGAAGCTCGGCCTCGGTTTCGTTGGGTGTGATGATCGAGCAGTTGGCGAGCAGGCTGTCCGGCAGTTCCCGTGCGGGCGCAGGATTAAGGATGACCGGGACATCGTTAGCGGCGGCGATCTGTGCGGCGCTTTCCACCGCCTCGAGCGGCACCTCGAGCTGCATGAGCAGGACATCGGCGTTTTCGATACTGTCTTGCGCGGCCTCGATGTCAGCAGGTGTCAGGCGGGCATTTGCGCCTGAGGCCACCGCGATACTGTTTTCGCCGTTATCATCCACAAGGATTAGCGCCACGCCGGAGGGGGCGTCGCTGTCCTGCGAGATTGCACTCACATCGATGTTGTCAGCACGGAAACCGTTCAGCGCCTCGTTGCCGAAGAGATCGTCCCCGACACGGGCGATGAATGTTACCGATCCACCAGCACGGGCCGCGGCGACCGCCTGGTTCGCGCCTTTTCCTCCGGCCGCTGTCGAGAAATCGCCGCCGAGGATGGTTTCTCCCGGCCGGGGAATACGTGCCGCCTTGACAATCATGTCGGTGTTTGAACTGCCGACCACAGTGATGTTCGATCCCATTGTGTCTCCTTTAACCTGAAGCCGTTCCTTGTGCCTGATGACCGCTGGAACAATCATCCCCTTTCCAATAAAATCACCGGTTCACTTCACAATATATTCCTTTCTCAGCGTATTTCATAGCGGTTGTTCAGTGTTGTTATTTCCTGCTGCTTTCCGTCGATGACCAGTGAAATGCCCTGTTTTGCCGCATTAGACGGCATTGTCAGTGACAGCGTGACCTTTTTCGGTACGAGGTCAACTGGCGCCTCGATGGGGGGGATGTCTGCAGAGGCCAGTTCGGCGCCGTCCCTGCCGACAAGGATGAGGCGTGCGGCTTTCGCGTTTTTCGCGCCGAGATTGTGCACGACCGCCGTGACTGTCCGCCCGGAAACGCTGACATCGCCCTCGCCGATACCGAGGTCGGGACGATCCCAGTAGGGTGTGCCCGCCTGCTTGAGTTTGAGTGTGAGGATTGTTGTGGTGCCGGGCGCGAGGCTCAATGCCATGCTTTTCGTGCGCTCGAGCGCGAGCTCGGAGCGGCTGATGTCGCCATCGGGGATATCGTCGCCGTCACGGTCGATACCGACAGCGGCCTCCCAGGTGCCCGGTGTGATGTCCCACGTGGTCATTTCCGCCTCGACCGTGCTGCTCAAGGTGTTGAACGCGATGACCTTGATCTCGTCGAGGGAGGCTTTCGGGACGAGGATCGCCACATCCTCGCCATCGGCAGGGGCTTTGAACCGCCAGCTCACCGCTTGCCCCGGATAGAATGTGCCGCGCCATCCGGCGATGCCGCCGAGACGTGCCCGCTGAAGCTCTGTCGACTGCACGCGGACACGGTCGATCCACCACTGGCCCTCGGTGTTGAGGTACA
Source organism: Candidatus Latescibacterota bacterium (assembly GCA_963668435.2). GTDB lineage: Bacteria > Latescibacterota > Latescibacteria > Latescibacterales > Latescibacteraceae. The sequence goes on along the minus strand of CAXXSC010000005.1, from coordinate 113,110 downwards.
TCCGCTGGGTGGCGAACTCGATCTGGTCGGCGTAGAGGGTCTCGAGATACTGCTTGTTGCCGCTGACCATCCATGCGAGGTGCTTGTTGTAGGCGCTGCCGGAATGAGGCGAGGTGCGGGAGGCGATGTCTTTGCCCCAGCTGTCGCGCTCGCCGAGGATGTCCATGACATTGGCGTTGATCGAGCGGTAGCTTCCGGGGCCGCCGTCGATGAAAGGCTGGAGGTATTTCTCATCGCCGGTCCAGCGGTAGGCCGCCCAGAAAAGGTGCATGACCGGGCCGCTCGCGGGGCCTTTCGCCTCGTCCGTGAAGAAATTGATCGACGAGGGATAGGTCCAGCGTCCGCGCTCGTCCTTTGTGCGGTGCGCGAGAACGCCGTCCGCGATCTCCAGCAGGAGTTTTTTCGCCCGCGGGTTGCCGTTGAACTCCACCAGCGCCATGCCGGAATGGAGTATGCAGTACGACAACGGGAACTGGTAAGCCCAGACGCCCTCGTCGGCGAGTTTCGTCGCGCCGTAGAAATTCGAGCGGAAATGACGGTGTCCGGCCTTGTTGATGCCGGTGATGCGCTCGTAGGCTTTCGCCGACTCCATCAGGCGTTCGACCACCTTGGGCATACCGTAGTTGAGGCTCATGTCCTGCGGGATCACCTGAAGGCCGTCCTCATAGGTGTGAAGCTCGTCGGTCTGGATCGTGATCATGCCGTCGGTGAACATGCCCTGGTCATAGTAGGCATCCATGAGCTTGCGGATCGAACGGGTGATCTTGTCCGTGTCGACACCCATCATCGCCGGGCCGACAAACTGGTGTGTCATGTCGCCGTCGTCGGAAAGGCCGCCGCCGAACTCGCCGTTGTCGATCTGACGCTCATCGATCCACCAGTTGACGAAATGCCGGACGAGTTTCAGATTCTCGATCTGCCGGAACGCCCAGAGGGGAACACCCGCGGGCGGCTCGGGCTGTTTGAAGCCGGGCAGGGGCTGTTCGCCGTTGCGGTAGTTCCAGTAGACCTGCCCCAGCTTGTGGTTGGGATTGACACGGAAGAGGTCGGTGATCTCCTGCTCGAATTTTGAGTAGGCGCGGAGCTTGCGGCTGTTCGCGCCTGACTCGCAGAGGTTGGAGATCGTGTCGCGCACCTGCGTGAAACGGTCTTTCTCGTGCTCTTTCACCGCCTCGCCGTAATCCTTGAAAACGAGCCTGATCTGGCCGCCGTCGAGCAGCTCGGGTGTGAGATCCTGCCCTGCTCCGGCGATGGTGAGATAGAGCGGACGGCCGTTGGGAAGCACGCGGTCGCGGGTATCCATGAAAATAGTTTTTGCCTCGCCGGGCCTGACCGAGAAGGTGAAATCGAAAAGGTTGCGGTCGGGCCAGACCGGGTCTTTGACCTGTATGTTCATCGGGAACAGCTCACCGTGGGTCGCCGTGACATCCAGCGCCGGGATGTCGATAGCGATACCATCGAGACCGCCCTGGATGTTGTCCCACGTGTAGGAGCGTCTGCTGCCGCCGCCGGCGTACCAGCCGAGGAATTTCACGGGATTCTCTGTCCCCCGGAAACCGGAGGGGATCAGGACATGGATGAGCGGGAGCGAGCTGCCTTTCGCCTTTTCTTTCGGGTTGAGCTTTATCCCGGCGGGAAGGGCCAGCATGGTCGTGCGCTCATCGGGCATGAAACGGCTGTCGATGTAGTCGAGCAGCGGCGCGAGCGTGCTGTTGTCGGGTGCGGAGGAAGCGTCCAGACGATAGGAGAGGGTGATAGTGCCGTCCGGTTCTCTGCCGGGGCTGACATTGTATACCATGAATTCGCCGATCGCCATCTCGCGGACGTCGTTGGTAAAGGTGATCGAGCCGCCGTTGAGCGCTGTGCCGAGACGGTTGCTGCTGCGTTCCTGATTGGCCGGGCGGCGGAAAAGCGGCCGCGAGACTGTCGTATTCCGCTCGCGGTCGAACACTTGCGCGGTAGCCTTGCCGAATGCCGCACCGGCGATCTCGATATGGTTCCAAGGCTCGCCGGGCATGGTGAATGTGATCGATTTGCCGGAGAGCGAATAGCAGTTCCAGTCCGGCTGGATCATGTAATCGTTGTGGCCGGGAAGGCTCGATCGGTTGAACAGCGAGGGCCAGACAGTCTCCCTGACACCGTCGTTGCCTTTCCACCACCACTGCTTGAGATCATAGGCCTCCTCGACCTCGACCTTGCGCACAATGGTCTGTTTTCCATAGAGTTCCGGCGGGATGTCGTCTGCACGGTTCCAGCCGTAACGGAGCAGCCACTCGTCGCGTGTGGCGGGATCGCCGAGATTGCGGTTCATAGGCTTGAGAGCGCGTGTAGCCTTGCCCTTGGCAAGACGGGCAACCTGATCGTCAGGAAGCATCCGGTCGTAGATGCGGTACTCATCGTAATCGCCGCCGCGCATGAAATTGCCCTCGCTGCCGACAAATGTCGGGCTCACGCCGCGCGCGCCGGTGCCCCACTGGTCGATACCGGCATAGAGCACAGTCACCGTGTCTTTCTGCGCCACAAGCCTGCCATCGAGATAAAGCCTGACACCGGCTGTCTCGTCCCACGTGAGCGCTATGTGATACCATGTGTCCTTGTCGAAAGGCTCCGGGCGCTCATAATGGGCACGGATGCGGGCGAGGTTGACATCTGTCACGAAAGCGTCGATGCCGTTATCCTCATTGTAATCAATGCGCATCCAGTTGGACAGGATATCGGAACCGTCGATGAAACCGCCCTGTACGATATGAAACGGCGTTTTACCCACCGGGTCGCGCGGCCGCCAGAAAAACGCGAATGTGCCGCGCTCGGCGTACATGTTTTTCGGGCACTCGTAGGCGAAAAGCTGGGTGAAATGCGGGTTCGAGAAAGCCCTGCCCACCGCGCCGTCTTTCACGATCGAGATGTCGTTGAACATGGTCGGCTCGGGATTGCCTTTCGCGAAATCGGCGGTGAACCCCCTGTCGGCGGAGAGGTGGAACAGCAGGCCCTCCTCACTCTGCGCCTGCCCTGCCAGCATGAAAACCAGAACCGCCGCGAGGATCAGCGGCAAATAAATGCGCCCAGCTCTTTCTACAGCCATTGCGAACTCCTTGATGGGATTGTTTTGTCTATACCATACTGTGCAATATAAAGAAAACTTTTAACAAGTAAAGCAATATTAGGTGTCGAGGGCACTTTCTAGTCTGCAAGGGATGCGCAGACTGACACGCTGTTGTCGCTGCGCCGACAACGCTGGGGCCAGCGGGCCCTTTATATTTCTGATAGGGTTGTGCCATTTGATCCGCTGTTCAGCCCTGCGCGGCTGAACGCTTGATTGTGGGATCAGCATCGGCGGATGCTTTATATTTCCGCCATCGAGGGCCGCTTCCTTCTCTCGATCAATGATCATGAAGTCATGCGGGAAGTGTTCAAGGATTTCAAGATCGAGGAGGTTGAGTGGGGTACTCAGTCGGAAGGATGAGCGAATCGAGAAAGAAGTATGGGGAGCTCTTGATTTCAAATTATTGAAAGGGATTGCATGTGCTGGCAAAATACGTATACTACTATCCATAGATAATGACAGTGACCGGAAACCAGGAGGTGTAGTATGGAAGAAGAGAAATCAGAAGTGATGAAAGAGTTCCCTACTGTTGAACAGTTCTGCTTGGAAGTGCCATTGTATAAAACCTATCCACTCGGAAGTTTGGATAAACTCTATAATTACTATTATGCAACAGTCAACGTTGATTGTCACTGCCTCCAATGTAATATGATTGTTCCATTTTCAAGCATGCCTCCTAATACTGAGAGCAGTAGAACGTTGAAATTTCGTGATGCTCCTGAATTATATAAAGATAAAATGTGCAGCGATAAAATATTGAAAAGAGAATTCTTTTGCCAAAGAAGGAACGAGCATACGCCTTTGTATTTTGAGTTTCTTATTCATAACAATCAAATAACAAAATATGGTCAGTACCCGTCGATGGCCGATCTGGCATTTGCTGAACTACAGAAATATCGTACCATTTTAGGCAATGCAAAATTCCGTGAATTTCGCACGGCTGTCGGGCTGATATCGCATGGAGTGGGGATCGGAGCGTTTGTTTATCTCCGGAGGATATTAGAAGGACTAATTGAGGAGGCACATCAGATAGCGATAAGCAGTGAAGGCTGGAATGAGGAGGATTATCAACGAGGCAGGATGGAAGAGAATATAAAGCAGTTGGGAACTGCTTTTCTACCGAAGTTTCTGGTTGAACACTGGCAAATGTATTCGATATTATCAAAAGGGATTCACGAGCTAACCGAAGATGAATGTAAGGGCTCTTTTCCTGCGATGAAGGGTGGTATCAAATTAATACTCGATGAAAAAATCCGCTTGAAAGAGCAGAAAGAAAATGAGAAGGAAATATCCAAAGCGATCAAGGGAAAACACCAGGAGTTGGGTGATCGGAAGAAAGAGAAAAAGTGTCAAGTCGAAGACCAGGTTGGACGATGAATAGAGGGTGGAAAGTGTAAAGTCTGGTGCTGTGAGATGAAGGTGAATCGAGCAGTGAAGTGTCAAGGAAAACGGCTCAGGACGTGAGAAAGGCATTCTCATTTAATTTGTCCTGAGCCGATTTTGTTTGCGGCGCGGTATAGTTCAGACAGGCTTTTTTTCGGTCGATGTCCCGAAGGTTCAGGAAGGGTTTTTTGTTGACACCTGTGGTTAAAATGAGATCAGTTGTTGAGTGGCGGGGGCAGTTCATGACTACTGTTGACATGAAGCCTTTTAAAACGCTTGCGGATGAAACAATCTGCAACAATACGCTGTGGAATGTAACAATTTGTACCACTTGACGCTGTTTTTTTGTTTTTCAACTCCGTGCCTTTGTGCCTTTACAACTAATCTGTATAAAAAAAGCGGACTTCACTTAAAAGTCCGCGCTTATCAGTAAAAACAAGTCTTTATAAAAGATAGAGTTTGTGCTTATTACCGAGAGGTAATAAGCATTTTCAGGTGTCTTGTCAAGGAAAAAATAACAATCGTATGAAGTGTATTGGCGTCGCATAACAATCGTATGCTGTTTTTCCGGCGAAAACAACTTGTCATGCACGTTTTTACGCGGCGTTTTGAGGCTGTGTTGTTATCGGTGATCGTTTCGTGGAACGGGCTCTCAGCCGGTGACCATCTTGACCACGGTGCTGAGATTTTCCCTGATCTTGGGCGCGACCTCGTTCTGAAGTTCCTCGATCTGCGGGAGTGTGATACCCGCTGCCTCAAGAAGTTCCGGGTCGTATTCGGGAGGGAGGTGCTCCTCGTACTCGCCCATGACACTCCGCGCCAGATTGTTGGCGATATGGATGAGCCTGACATGCTCCGAATCGGGTTTGTTCATTGGGCGGTGGTGGTGGGAGATGACACCGGCGAGGGATTCCGGCAGGTTCCAGTGGTCTGCCAGCGCGCGGCCCACATCGCAGTGAGAGGCGCCGAGGAATTTCTCCTCCTCGTCGATGGAGGGGAAATCGCTGATAGTATCGTTGAGCATCATGGGCATGTAATAGTCGGGGAACACATTCCAGAGGATGATTTTCCCGATATCGTGGATGATGCCGCAGATGAAAACCTCATCGGCGAGATCCTCCGATTCGCAGATATCGGTGGTCTCGTAGAGCACTTTCGCCGCGATAGCGCAAGCCGCTGAATGCTCCCATACACCTTTCACCGCGGTTTCGACCTCCGGGTTTGTCTTGAGGTTGCCGGTGATACAGGCCAGGCGGACAAGCGAGAGGATTTCCCGGGTGCCCATGAGCGTGACAGTGTCTTTCACCGACTTGATCTTGCGCTTGAACGAGTAGAACGCCGAGTTGGACATTCTCAGAAGCCGTGCGGTGATAGCGGGATCGAGCTCGAGAATGGAGGCGTAGTCCTTGGAGGTCGCTTTCGGGTCGTGGGAGAGTTTCTCGATCTTGAGGTAAATATCAGGCAGCGGCGGCAGGGATTTAATCTGCTTCATCTGGCTCATGATATTCTGCACGCGGCTCGCTTTCTGCTTGCTCTTGGAGTCTTTCATGCCGCCGAGCACGTTGTCGAAACGTTTCTTGAGGTCGCGTGTGTTAAGGCTGGTGCGCGTGTATACGTTCAGAAAACCGACAGAGTCGAGGGTCTGTTTCAGCTTGTGCGAGAACGCCTCGGAGAAGAAGAATATCGGGATTTTCAGCTTGGTCTCGATGATCTTGAGAAGCCGTATCATGCCGGTGATTTTATACTCTTTGGCGGCATCGACCAGTATAAGCTTGATATTGGATTCGGGTTTCTTGATGACCGCGACCGCCTCCTGGAAATTCTTGCGGCTGAAAACCCTGAGCTTGTGCTCCTTGATAATGTCGGTGGGTATGGCCAGTTCCGCCTTGTCGATAATGAAACTGTTCTCCGTGATGATAAGCGCGGTCAGGGGCGGCCATATCTTGCCTGTTTTCTTCGCCTGCTTTTTTTTCTCGAGCTCTTCGAAAATGAGCTTGAGTTTGGCTTCCACCTGATGGGCGGCGGCGCTTTTCGGGAAGAAACCGTCCACCCGGAGGTCTTTCAGCGATTCGATTGTCGCGCGGTTCAGTTTCGAGGAAATGATGAATATTGGTTTCCTGAACCCTTTTTTCCGCATGATCCTGATCAGGTTCTCGCTCCGCACATCCTCCAGTTTCGTGTCCATGAAAATGGCTTGTGGCTTGACTTTCGCCAGGTTGGTGACAAATTCTTTTGAATTGCAGGCATTAACAATATCGAAACCCCTGTTAACAAAAAAATCCCGGTATTTAAAGAAATATTCCGGGTCGGTATCCGCCATCAGGATACTGGCGTTATTTTTTTTGGGGGCTGCTGTGTTTGCATTGTTGGTCCCGGCCTGGGGTTCGGCGCTGCCGTTCCCGTCAGGCTGTGGGGCCTGTTTGACAGGCGCAGTTTCCCCATTTGCAGGGCTTTCGGCGCCTTTCGGCTGTTGTGCGTGCTCATCGGCCATGTCAAACCTGAATAATGATTTTCAATACAGGGGAGAGAGCCAGACTTCAGCTCTAATTTAATTATACAAAATTGAACAGTTGTTCTGCTACAAAAAAAATATGCCACAGTCATTTTTTTTGACAAGTGGATTTCTTTTTCAATTGACAGTGACGGAGGGCATCAAGGACGCTTTTTTTCTTATGAGGGCGTGCAGTTTGATACGCTGGCATCGGCGGATGCTTTTGGTCAGATGTGGGTGAGCAGAATGATACGCTGTACGATGCTGCGACATCGTACGCTGGATTGTGGGAAAGACCCCCCTGTCGTTTCACGACATCCCCCCTGAATGAGGGGGGACGCCTGCGGCGCTTATAGGCTGCCGCATAATTTTTCGTCGCGAAAGCGACTGCCCCCCTGCGAAGGGGGACTGCCCGAAGGGCTGAGGGGTTTGATACCCCGTAGCTTGCTGCGGGGCAGTTCATTCCGTGTCAATCCGTTTAATCCGCGGAAATCCGTGTTCCATTCTTTTTTCTTTCCAGTCCTCTTCCTTCTATCTCCCGCCTTCCGTATTTCGGCTTTCCCGTGCACTGTTTATGCCGTATACTTATGGGTGTCATTTTCACCGTTAACGAAAAGAGGCTTTTCATGGCAAATAGAATGATTTTAAGTGGCGGCGATGTTATCCTTTACGAGGGGGTTATGCATGATGCCGCAGTGATAGTGGAGGACGGCGCCATAGTCGAGGTCTGTTTCTCGGCGGCGTGTCAGGTTGGCCCGGAGGATACCGTGATCGACACGGCAGGGCTTTTTGTCTGTCCCGGGTTCATCGACCTTCACAACCAGGGCGGCGGCGGTTTCAGCGTGATGGGTTCCACGGATGAGGATATCTTTGGCATGTGCCGCGCCCACGGCGCTCACGGCACCACGGGACTCTTGCTGACACCGCCGGTGTTCGGTGACAATTTCCGCGAGCACCTTCCGAAACTCGCCGCGCTGAAAGGCGCTGATGCCGGTGGAGCCGCCATACTCGGCATTCACGCGGAGGGGCCGTTCCTCAATCCCGATAAGGCCGGATGCATGCCCCAAAGTGCCATTATTCCGCCATCAGCGTCCCTTCTCGACGAGATACTCGACTGCGGCGGCGGAACCATCATGGAAATGACCATCGCGCCTGAGCTGGACGGTGCTCTCGGGCTGATCAATACGCTCGCCAGTGCGGGCGTTGTGCCCTCGCTGGGGCATTCCCTCGCCACGCTGGGCGATGTTCTCAGGGCTGTCGATCACGGTGCGATGCATGTCACGCATTTCTTCAACGCCATGAGCCCGCTGAACCACCGGGAGCCGGGCCTTGCCGGTGCCGCGCTTTACTCGACCGATCTGACTGTCGAGGTGGTTGCCGACGGGTTCCATGTGCATCCCTGGATTCTCGGCCTGACCGTTCAGAATAAGGGCGTTGGGCGCACCTGCCTGATAACCGATTCCATGTCCGCCATGGGGCTTGGGGACGGCGATTACGAGGCGCTGGGCCTTGACTGCCACCTCGAGAACGGGCGTTTCAGTCTCGCGGACGATCCCTCGGTTCTCGCGGGGAGCGTGCTCTCGCAGGACAGGGCGGTCGCCAACATGGTCAATATGGTGGGGATTTCGCTTTCCGATGCTGTCGCGATGGCCTCGGCGAGCCCTGCCTCGGTGATAGGTGTCGATGACCGGAAAGGCCGTATCGAGCCCGGATACGACGCCGATTTCGCCATCCTCGACAAGCGCTATGAAAATGTCATGACCATTGTCGGCGGCAAAGTCGTCTTCGATAAAAAACGGGATGATGCCGAATGAAACGTTTTTTGTCGAAACCGTGGGCGCAAGCTGTCCTGATCGCTGTGCTCGCGCTTATCGCCTATGCCAACAACACGGCCAACGACTGGGCCTATGACGATTTCTCTTATATCACGGAGAACCGTTTCGTTGTCGAGCCGGGGCATGTGGGCGATATTTTTACGACAAGCTATCTTTATGGTGCGGATGAGTTTACAACCGGACTCTACCGTCCCGTGACCGTGTTTTCCTACGCGGCGAACCGTGCGCTGACCGGCATGTCGCCCGCCGCGTTCCACCTGGTCAACGATATCCTGCACGCGGCCTGTTCGGTGATGGCGTTTCTGCTTCTCGGGTCGCTCGGTTTCGGTTCGCTGGCCTTCCCCGCGGCGCTCCTCTTTGCCCTTCACCCGATACACAGTGAGGCGGTGACCAATGTTGTCGGACGTGCCGAACTTCTCGCCTGCCTGTTCAGTTTCGCCGCGCTGTACTGCCTGTATTCGGGCGCTCTGAAACGCCGTCTTGCCCTGCCTCTGGCGCTTGCCTTTTTCCTTGCGGCGCTGATGAGCAAGGAGACGCCCGCTGTTCTGCCCGTTTTCATCGTCCTTGCTGCGCTGGGCGACCTCCTGCGCGGGGAAAAGGAGCGTTTCGGACGCGATCTCGCCGCCTCGGCAGCGTTTTTCGCTGTGTTCGCAGTCTACCTTCTGTTTCGGCACATGGCGATCGCCAACTCCGGCCCGCCGCAGGAGATCATGATGCACGAGAATCTGCTCACGGGACTTCCCCTGTTCGAACGCCTGCCCCCCGCCCTGCTGGTCTTCGTGAAATATCTTCGTCTGCTGATCGTGCCGCTGGGCCTTTCCGCCGATTACTCCTACAACCAGATACCGCTGCTGGGCTCACTGTTTGCGCCGGGCGTGCTTTTAGGTCTTGTCATTGCCGCCGGGCTGTTCCTCGCATGGCTGTATGCGATGCGACGGGACGGCAGGCTCAACCGCGCGCTCCTGCTGTTCGGGCTTCCGCTGCTATTTGTCTCCAATATTCCGTTCACGACCGGCACGATCATGGGCGAGCGTTTGCTGTACCTGCCGAGTTTCGGTTTTATCGTTCTCCTCCTGCTCGCGGCAGAGCGGGTTCACCTCACCAGTGCCGGGAAAAGAAAGGCCGCGACGGCCCTGCTTGCGGCTGTTTCGCTGTTCTACTTTTCTGTGACTGTCGCACGGAATTTCGACTGGAAGGATAACACGACACTGTTTGCCGCCACCGCGCGCCGTTCGCCTGATTCGGTCAAAACCTGCTATAATTACGCGCTCTCGCTCAGACGGCAGGGGCAGGATTTCGCGTCGGCAGGCCGTATGGACGAGGCTGGCAGGCTGTATGCCGAGGCGGTCAACTGGTACCGCCGGGCCGTGGCGATCTGGCCGGAGCACCGCAACGCGTGGTTCAATCTCGGCAACACGCTGGCCGACCTGGGGCGCTATCCCGGGGCCGCCGAGGCGTTCGAAAAGGCCGATGCACTCGTGCCGGAGGACAGTCAGACCCTGCACAATCTCGCGCTGAGCTATCAGCACATGAAAGCACCGGAGAAAGCGGTGGCGATTTTCGAGCGTTTCCTCGAAAAGAACCCCGGCGACATCGGCCTTCGCATGAATATCGCCGATGCCTGGCGTGAGGCGGGGGAACTTGACCGCGCCCTCGGCTGTTACGAGGCGATCGCTGCAGACCATCCCGATAACGCCGGTGTGATAGTCAATATCGGCAATATCCATCTCCTTCGTGAGGAGGCCGCCGAGGCCGAGGCTGCCTACCGCAAGGCGCTGGCTGCCGCGCCGACCGATCCGAACCCGAACAACGCCCTTCTTGCCTTTCTGCTCAGGGCGGAGCGTTTCGATGAGGCGAAAGCCGAGTACGACCGTATGCAGAGCCGTAAAATCCCGGTCATGCGCCGTCTTGCGGAACTGCTCGCCCGCCGCAATTAAGCCGACTTATCGCTTGTCCCCGCCGTTCCCCTTCATGTATATTGGTGCCAGAGGGCACTTGCATCACGGATGCTTTTTGGTCAGATGTGGAAGTGCAGATTGATTCGCTGTTGTGCTTCGACGACAACGCTGGGCGGTAATCCCCGTCTTTTTGTCGATAGAATTGCTCGGAGTTTACTCCGGGATTAAACATGTTTTTCGGCCCCCTTCCTGTCACTTTGTGACATCCTTCCCCTAAGGGGGGCAGGAGTGCAGTGTAGAGTTGCTAAAGCGCAAGGGGTAGGGTTAGGGGCTGATTTTTGATACCTTGGGGCTCTGCTCCGGGGTAGTTCTTTTCTGAATCCTGTATTCTGATTACTGTATTCTGTCTTTTAAATAAGGAGTATACTCATGGATCTTCTCGCAAAACTCGCAGAGGGTAAAGTCCTTGTTTCGGACGGCGCCTGGGGAACTGAATTCGCTAAAAAAGGGCTGACCGCCGGTGCGGAATGCCCGGAACTTTACAATGTCGATTCGCCTGAGGTGGTGCTCGGGATCGCTTCCTCCTATGTAGAGGCCGGTTCCGACATGATCCTTGCCAACACGTTCGGCGGCAACGCTTTGACACTCAAGAAGTATGGTGTCGACGACCGTCTGGAGGAACTGAACGAGGCGGCTGTGCGCATCTCGAAAAAGGCGGCTGGCGACACAGTGGGCGTGCTCGGCTCCATCGGCCCCTGCGGCGAGTTCCTCGCGCCTCTCGGCCTCACCAGCGAGGAGGACATGACCGAGGCGTTCGCGCGCCAGATCAGGGCTTTTGTCGCTGGCGGCGCAGATGTCGTGCTGATCGAGACCATGACCGATCTCGGCGAGATCGGCTGTGCTGTCCGTGCCGCGAAAGAGAACTCCAGCCTCCCGGTGATCGTCTCCATGACCTATGACAAGGGTGTCAGGGGCTACGCGACCATGATGGGTGTAACGCCGCCCGCGGCGGTCGAGTCGCTCACCGCGATGGATGTCGATGTTATCGGCTCCAACTGCGGGGCGGGCATGGACAACATCATCGAGATCGCGGGCCTGATCCGTACCGAGACCGACAAGCCGCTCTGGTTCAAACCGAACGCAGGCCTTCCCGAGCTTGTCGCGGGCAAGACTGTCTACCGCGAGACACCCGAACAGTTTGCCGAGAAAGCTCCCGCGCTGATCGAGGCGGGTGCGAATATTGTCGGTGGCTGCTGCGGCACCACGCCTGACCATATCCGCGCGCTGAGAGGTGTTGTTGACGGGATGTAGGCATCAGCGGATGCTTTCAGGAAAATAAAAAAGCCTTCGGAGACGGGGGCTTTTTAATAAAAATAGCATATTTATAATGCTTTACCTTCAAAATCTAACGCTTTTTCACACGCTTCCTCAAAAATCCCAGACATGCAATCCATTAGTTTTGACGCGTCTTCGCGCTGTGCGGCATCTAAAACAAGCATACGTTTTAAAAGAGTATATATACTACCTGATAGGACAGTTCCTGGTATATCTTTAATGACCTCTATTGTTACTGGATCGTCAAAAGTAGCGACTTTTTTTTCAGGATTTCTTCCAGTAAATAATTCAGCAAGTGTTAGCCCTAGTTGAAATACATCACTTTTTGGAGTAATGTCTTTTTCACCTTTGTAGTAATTAACTAAATCTGGAGTTCGATAAAAAAATGGCATACCCACTCCGATGCTCTCTTTTAATATTTCTCGATCTTCTTCAGTGTTATTGTTTAATATTTTGATTAAACCAAAGTCACCAAGAACACAAGCCTGTCCTTTAATAAAAATGTTTTGTGGCTTAATGTCTCTATGAACCACGGCAGGTTTTAAACTAGAAAGATAATTTATTGCCGATAAAAGCTGGCATGAGTAACATAATTTTTCAACTAGTGTTGTCTGGCCTCTTTCGATAACTTGTGCTAATGTTCGAGGCAGATATTCCATGACCACAAAAGGACACTCGCCATCGTCTGTGAAGTAAGTTCCACTGTCAAATACTCTAATAACAGATGCGTGGTCACATCGAGTTAGAAAGGAAACTTCTTTCAGAAACTCTTTTCTTCTTTCTGGTTTCGAATGTTTACGAAAAATTTTCAACGCGAAAGGAACTCCCTTGTTGTTGCCATTTGTAGACAGAACAAGAAGCGTAATGGCATTTCCACCTATACCTAGAGTTTGGATACACTTATACCAATTGCCTTTTTTTGTTTTTATCCCTTTGCCAAATTCAAAGTTTAGATAATCAGTCATAATGTCCACCTATAATATGGATTAATTGGTATATATACATAAATGGCTAGCGCAATTGAGAATGTCAAGTGGAAAAGTGTTATTTTTAGTATTGTGAGTAAGTGGGTATAGTAATGTATATGTCCCCCCTTCTCCTTCGGACATCCCCCCCTTTGCAAGGGGGGAACGACCGTGCCCAATAAAAGTTGCAATGACCAGCAAATCCCTTGCCTTCACCCCCATCCCCTTCGTATCTATCTTTAGCATTTCTTTCTTCGCGCTTTTGCATTTTTTTGTGCCTTTTTGTGGCTAGGAGCCATCACATGACCCAGTCTGAACGAATACTCGCCGCGATCAGGGGGGAGCACACCGACAGGACACCGGTGTCGCTCTACGAGATCGACGGTTTCAGCACACGCTATTCTCCCGACCATCCCAGCTACGGGCGCATCCGTGCCTTTGTGCGTGACAATCTCGACAACATGGTCATGGAAACGCCGTTCATCGAGGGCCCGCTCGGGTTCCTGTTCAGCGGCGGCGGCGAGGACATGGTCACCCGCGAGGTCAGCGATAAAAACGGTGTCGAGATCACCCGTACGCGGGTCGAAACACCGAAAGGCCCGCTGTCAATGGAGACCCGGCACAATCCCGAGACCTACACGATCTGGACCACCGAATTCCTCGTGAAAGGCACCGAGGATGTCGACCGCCTGTTGTCCATCCCCTACGAGCGGAAAGCGCCTGACATGAGTGCGTTTTGCGAGCGTAAAGCCGCGGTCGGCGATCACGGAATCATGATGCCCGATGTGCACGATCCAATTGTGATGGTGTCCTCGGTGATGGAGTTCAACGACTATATCCTGCTCGCGACACTGGAGATGCCGAAATTCCGGCAGCTGCTCGACTGTTTCGCGGAGCGCATGCACGACTGGCTCGACAGTGTGCTCGAAATGGGCGGCGGCCCACTGTTCAGGATAGTCGGCGCGGAGCTCGCCACTCCGCCCTACATGCGTCCCGCTGATTTCCGCGAGTTCGTGGTGAATTATGACGGCGAATTCATCCGTAAAATCCAGAAAGCGGGCTGCCATGCCCGTGTCCACAGCCACGGCAATATAGCGAAAGTTGTCGACATGATCCTCGAAATGGGGCCTGATGCGCTCGATCCGCTGGAGGAGCCGCCCGGAGGCGATATGGCGCTCGGTGACGCGAAAAGGGAGCTTGGCGGTAACCTCTGCCTCATGGGGAATATCCAGGAGTCCATGTTCGAGCTTCATACACCCGAAGAGGTCGCTTCTGAGGTGCGCCGTATAAAGAGCATCGGCTCGCCCGGCGGACGGTTCGTACTGATGCCCACTGTGACACCCATATCGGTTCCGCTGCCCGCCAGGGTGGAGGAGACAGTCTTCGCTTTCCTGGAAACCGCGCTGGAATAGGCAGGACGGTGTGTTGTCAGGTTCTGGCACTGTCCGGCAGGGAAGGGATGACGGTTGACGCTGGGAGCATATGCATCCGGCGTTGTTTTCTCAGCGGCCCGGAAGGTTTTGGAGCGGCGAGGGCCTGCTTGCGGGACGGTAGATGTCGTACGCCTCGTTGTGGCTCCTGTTCTCGCTGATCGTGCGGTAAGGGCTGGTCGAGTTGTCTATATAGGTCATGGCCAGGCCGCCCCGCTGACGGAGAGCATAGACGAAGATGTTGACGCCGAGGTGGATGTCGGCGAGGGACCAGCCGCTCTTGAGCCTGTCCCAGCCCGCGCCGATGTTCTTTTCCGAATAGAGCACCACGAGACGCCCGTTGATGAAAATTCCCTCCAGGGTGTTCGGCATCTGGTCCCTGTAGTTGTTGTAGGCATTGTTCCTTCTCCCCACAGCCTCCCCGGAGATGTCGAAATAGCAGTGATAGAGGTCATGGCTTTGGGCGATCGGTTTGAGCAGGTCCCTGCCGAAAAGCTCTTTGAACAGCATACGTGCGGCCTCCGAATATATCTCGTCATCAGCTCTGACCTCCATGAACACAAAGCCTACCCGAGCAGGTATTCTTTCAGCATTTTTTTCTCATGGGGCATGAGTTCGAACATGTCGCCGGTTGCGAAATAGAGGATCGGGTAGTCGAAAATATCCCGCGAGGAAAGATGAATGCTCCTGTCAATCACCATTTTCAGACCCGTGTACTGCGGCAGTACGAAATCATGGAGAGGCCGCATATTGCCGGATGAGAATGGCTCTACGGTCAACGGAATATGAAGAATGCCGCGGATATTGCGGTGATCGTTGGGATCGACCAGCACGAGCCCCTTGTGACTGCCGAAATCGAGGTCCTCGATAGAAATGAGCTCATCTGTCACGGATAGATGTTTTTTTTCGACACGCTCGATGTTCTCCTTCTTGTAATCGAGCCCGCCGGGAACAACGGGCACACGGTCCACCGTGTCGAGTTTCTGCGTATCGGACTGATAGCCCGGTGTGCCGCCGAACCCGAGCTCGTCGAGAATGGACGGGCTCTTGACTGTGCCGTTGCGGACTGTGGGGCTGTCTTCACCGGTTTCAAGGCGGGTCAGGATACGTCTCCCGTGATTCGGCCTCTGAATGCGGAATCCCCGTGAACCGCCGCCGAGCGAGCTCTTGATGATGAGCTTGATCGGTACCGGTTTCTTTTTCAGCTGATAGAGGGCGAGCAGTTCGCGTTCACTGTCATGGGACCGTCGGATGAGATAGATACCGGTCAACGCATGGAGTATCACGGCGATCAGGAGGCCGAGATACAGCCATCGCCATGTTTCGCGCTCGAGCCTCGATATTTTTATGACATCGCTGAAATGCCGGAGAGTTTTCCGCATATTCCGCCTCGCCCTGTCCGGGCCGTTATTGCTGCAGCTGCTTTAACGCGTGAATTGCGCTTTTGTGGACTGTATAGCTACTATAGCTTTTGACTCTTCGGATGCCAGTATCGTTTAATTAAAAGAATTCCCCGGAGTTCACTCTTGGGTTGTTCATTGATTTATGGCTGTACAAATACATCAATGTGTGACGATGTGCAAAACGTGCTCAGTATGTTGCGAATTTTTCTTCCATCAGCATGCGTGCGGTTCGTTGCGGACTGGGCGCGCTGTCGATAAACCTGCTGACAGCATCGCTGTCGTCCCTAAGAAGCGCGTAGGCGATGAGATTCACACATAAGCGCATTTGTTCGTTCATTGTGATCAGGCCGTTTTTCACCGCGACCGGCGTGAAATGGTTGCTCCTGAGTGCGCCGTAGCGCCAGATATAGCCGTAGCCCTTGTCGATATAGACCGCTGCCAGGCGATCCCCAATCCAGACTCCCCAGAGCCTGTGCGGTTCTTTCGACATTTGCATGCGGATATCGTGCAGAAGCGGCTTGTGTAAAAGCTCGCCCCAGTCCTGGATAGAGTATTCTTCAGCTTTAAGCCCGTCCTGACGTTTCTGCCGGATAGGCGGCGGCGTCAGTTCATAGCCGACAGGAAGGCGTTCGGGCAGGTCGAAAAAACTGTGAAATATCAGGTGCTCGTCATCGATTGTCCCGAAACGGCAGTCCTCACCAAGCGCCTCGACCAGCGCATTGACAAAGGATGCCTCCACCGGAGAGTATTCCCACCACGGCGTTCCATTGTCCATGATAGCGAATCCGCCGGAGCGAAGGTAGTCGCTGAATGCCCTGAGAGCGCCGTCGCTGGGAACGATTGCGTTGTCCGAGGACGAGGTTATGTAGATGAACGGATAGTCTATCAGGTCAGGTGAGGTCAACGTGACCCCTGTATCCATCTCGATGCCGACACCGGTGAAAAAATGGAATATCTCAGCGATTCCCCCGGCCACATGGGAAAGACCGTAGGCTCCGGGCATGAAATCCCTGACATATACCGGCATGTGGGCAACACCCTTGAGATTCTCCCTGTTCCCGGGATCGATGATTACAAGCGCGTTCCCTTCCATGAGGCTGTCCGCCATGCCAAGCGTGAGAAGCTCATTCCATTCACCGAGTGTGCCCGACAGTTTCCTCATTGTTTTCAGGTTTCCGGAAAAGCCGGGAAAATCAACGATGTGCTCATCTTTTTCTTCATGGTAATCGGGGATAATATCGGCATGATCTGCGAAGTTTTCGCCTGTTCCGGTATTATCCGGGACATTGAGTAACGGCCTGTCTATTACGGGTATATCGATAGGTGTGGTTGAGGGTATGCGATTATAAACGCTGCGTCTTTTCTTTGCAGGTTTCGTCTTCCGGCGTTCAAATGGATTTTTTGCCCTGGATTCGCGTATGAGCAGTTTAATCGGGATATGTGACTGCTTTTCAATGACTGCTGTTTCCATGACAAAAACAATGCTGAGAAGCACCTGGAAACAAATCCCGAGCGCAAGGCCGAGATAGAGCCAGCGGTTCGATTCCCGCTCGAGTTTTCCGATATCTATCGAGGCCGCTATTTTATGAAGGTCTCTGTGGTCCGGCTCGTTCAATAGTATATCCGGGGGTGGTATGCCGTGATAGCAAGCAATTGTTTAAGATGATGTTGCTGAGAGGTCAATGAGTCAAAAACGTCTTGAACTTCTCTTCAGTTGAAAGACGAGTGGTTTTGCCGGGGCTTGGGGCCATGTCGACAAATTTTTTCGTCGAACTCTCTTTCCGCAGAAGGCCGTAGACGAAAAGGTTGAGCCCCAGTTCCATTTTTTCATTGAGATATAAAAGGCCATCGTCATGGGCGACCTGGGTACGCGACCGTGCTTTTATGGTGCCGTATTTCCATGTGTGGCCGTATCCCTTGTCGGAATAAACCGCAACCAGGCGATCCTTGAGCCATACGCCCCAAAGTGCGTCGGGCCTTTTTGATATTTCTTTTCTGAGCTTTTCGAGATCCGGGTCGTGAAGAAGCCCTTTCCAGTCTGTCATCCACGGTTCTTCATAGAGATTTGCCTGTATCGAGATCATCGTTTCCTTGATCTTCTCGAGTTCGAATGTCCGTACCGAGACAGCCTGATGTTTCGTCTTCCATCGTCCCGGCGGGGCAATGAACTTTTCGTGGCCCTCCGGCAGGGGCGGTTTGATATCGTAAAAACAGTGATAGACCAGGTGTTCCCACGGTATTGGCCTGAATTCGCATTCCTCGCCCAGCGAATCGACCAGGATATTCAGGAACGACGCTTTATCGGGAGAATACTCCAGCCAGGGCATGCCGTTTTCCATGATTGCGAATCCGCCGCCGCGGAGGTAATCCCCGAACGCTTTCAATTTGCCCTCCGAGAGGATCGTGACATCGTCACGCGCCGTTGTTATATAGACAAGCGGATAGTCAGACTGCACGAGGGTGTCCAGTGAGATTGGCGCCTCGACCGCGAGTTCAACGCCGGTATAAAATTCGAACATTCGCGCAACGCCGGGAACAACGGTCCAGAGGTCGAAAGAGCCGGAGTCACTATAACGTGCCTTATATGGGCCGGGCCGGAATTCACTGATATAAATGGGCATTTTGGCAAAACCCTTGATGTTTTTCGCATTGTTCGGGTCGATGATGATAAGCCCGTCCGCCAGCCCAAGGCTGTCGACCATCCCGAGCGTGATATTCTCATCCCATATATCCAGTTTCGACAGTTTTCTTTCGGTTGTCAGCGATTTGAAATATTCCGGCAGTTCGAATGATTGGGGGGCGAACAGCTCTTTGGCTGATTTCGGAATATCCTGCCTGACAGCCTCGCTCGCCAATTCCTGTTCGTCGATGCCCGCGCTCAAAGGTTCTGTTATCGACTGCCTGAGCTCCGGCAGATCGATCACCGGCGCCTTCTGGTCAGGTATATAGCGTGAATGCTGTTTCTTCTGTATGTCGCGTTTCCAGTTCTCATAGGGATTGAACGTGCGCGGCTCGCGGACAAAGAGGCGGATGGGGATTTGCTTGTGGATAACGGCCTCACGTTTTTCGAAAGTGAGGTTCAGGGCAAGAACAACGTGAAGCAACACCCCGATCAGCGTGCCGAGATAGAGCCAGCGGTTCGATTCGTGTTCGAGTTTCCTGATATCGATGAGCCGGGCAATCTTGTTCGGTTTTGTCGACGGCGTGCCGTTCACTACCTGCCTCCGCAAGGGATGTTTAAGGGCACCTCTATGAATTCCATTTTTGCCGGTGAGCGTATCTTTTAACGCCTGACCGTGTTCATGGAAGTTCGACTTATCTTCTTGATAAGCCTTCACTTCCATTGTCTTGTCAGGACATTGAAATATATCACTCATGTCTGAAGCGAATTATTAGAGATATCCTTAAGGGAGAAATGATTCTCTATAGGAGTATCGCGTCTATGTTCAATTTTGTCAAGCGTTATTTATCTTGTTGAATGTGTGGCGGTAAAAGATTTCTTGTGCCCTGTGCGGCAAGCTTTTGTGTGATGGCTGAATCTCTTAGAATGTTTTGGATTTATCTTCCATGGAAAGACGGGATGTTTTCCTGGGATTTTTGTCTTGGTTGACAAATATCCGGCTTTTGCCCTGATCGCTCAACAGCGCATAAACAAAGAAATTTATGCCGATTTTCATTTGTTCGCTCAACTCCCAGAGCCCGAAATCGTTTTCCACCATCGCGAGGTGATTTTCCTTCAGGGTGCCATAGAGCCAGCTATAGCCGAAACCATAATCACTGTATAGCGCGCAGAGGCGGCCGTTGTGCCATATTCCCCAAAGCTGGCGCTTGTCTCCGGACATTTTCCTGCGAAGTGCGATCAGCTCCGTGTCGTGTGAGAGGCCTTTCCAGTCGGTGGCCCACACCTCTTTTTTGATAATACCGTATATCCCCATATTAACCCTGCTCATGATCGGTGGTTCAATATGCTCGAAATCCCCGTCCGGCAGCGAGTGAATGTCGAAAAAGCAGTGGTATATGAAATGCTCCGGGGGGATCGGCTGAATCTCGAAATCCCCGTCAAGCGACTCCATCAGCACGTTCATGAACGAGGCCTCGACAGGCGAATAGTCCATCCACGGTATCCCGTTGTCGAAAATCACGAAACCGCCGCCGCGCAGATAATCCCCGAATGCCGTGCTTGTGCTTTTGTTGAGTTTCATGACATCGTATTGTGCGCTGGTGATGTATAAAACCGGATATTCGTTCAGCGTTGACGAGTTGAGCGACACCGGATCGTCCACGGCAAGATGGATACCGGTGAAGTAACTGAAAGCCTCCGCGATTCCCGGTACTGCATTCTGAAGTGCGAAACCGCGGAACATTGTCGGCCTCAATTCATAGGCCATTGTCGGAATATGGAAAAATCCCTTGATGTTTTCCTTGTTGTTCGGGTCGATCACGAGCAGGGATTTTGTCAATCCGAGGCTGTCGATCATGCCGAACGTGATATTATCATCCCAGTTTTCGTGCTGTGAGATTTGCCGGTTGGTTTTCAGCTCCGGGAAAATCTCCGGCAGTTCGAACTCCAGGGGGGCGAGAAGGTTTCTGCCCTCACGTGTCAGGTCCCTGCCGATTGCTTTTTTGCCGAGTTCCTGCTCGCCAATATTGACATCGAGCGGGACTGTCAGCTCGTTTTTCGGCTTTTCCGGGCCGCGGATATCAGGTTCGGAGCGGGGTTTTGCCAAGCGTTCGCGGGGCCGTTGTTTCGGCTCATGCCGCCAGTTATCATAGGGATTTCGCATCCTTGGCGGACGGACAATGATATCGAAGGGAATAGCCCGCGTTTTTGCTGCCGTGGCCGAGTAGTTCCGGATAGCCCATTGCTTGTTGTGAAGCCACAGCGCAAGGAAAGCATGGAGTGTGACAGCGACAACAATGCCCAGCCAAAGCAGACGGTAGCTCTCATGTTCGAGCCGGCGGAAATCTATGTTTTGACTGAAATGTGGTGACGTTTTCTTCATGGGATGATTCTTCGGTTTTTATAGTCATGCACATATTTATCATTGCCGTAAGCATTTTCATCCGCATAGCTTTGATCATTGAAATTATAATAATATTTCCGGTTGCCGTTCTCGTGCCAGGCCTCGTAGGTGTTATAACTGCCCCAGAGGGCCAGTTCATTGTACTCGTTGATCCTGAAATAGTAGTTCGCGTGATCTCTGTCGTATTTTGTCGTGTCGAAGAGCATTCTGTGGTCGTTATCCTCTCCGAACACCCTGCCGCTGCCGGGAATCCAGAAATTGTTCAGGTCGGCTTTTCCCCGCTGGCTCAGGATAATCTCCGGACAGCCGTTGTCATACCATCTCGTGAAACTGCCGGTCGCTATGTCGCGGTGGGTAATCCGTCTCTCGCTGTCCGCCCACAGGCCGGGCGCAAGGGCGTTGACCACAAAATTGATCGCGATACGGCGCTGAAATTCCGCTGTTTTTTCCCCCCACATGCCCCCGTAGCCCTGGGGGCAGTAGACACCTTTCAGGAGTTTCCGGTGATTGCCCATAAAGATGCCGTAAAGGACATTCCGGTCGACCGAATTCGCACCTTCCGGCGGCCCCGAGTCGAAATCGAAAAAGCAATGGTATAATGTGTGTGATTTTGACAGGGGCTTGATCTCGCAGAAACCGCCATAGAGCTTGCTGAAAAACAGGTTGATTTCGTCATAGGATAACTGGAGACCGTATTCGAAAGGCCCCCCGTCGATCATGACGAAACCGCCCGACCCCAGTGCATCCGACGGATCCTCATGTTTGAGAAGCTGGTCCATTGGCACATAAGTGAAATGAAAATGCTGCCATGAATCCGCGTCCTTGAGCATGACCTGTTTTGCCCTGATATTGGTCAGTTTGTTGATCGATGCAACGAGAAACCTGACCGGGCTTTTGAAATCCTCCGGCGGATCACCCTTGTCGGACCAGAGAAAGGCAATCTCCGCATAGCCCTCGATGGCCAGCTTGTTCAGGGGATCGACAACCACACGTGTGCCGTAGCCGCTGTCAGCGTCGAGGATGCCGAGCCTCATCGGAAGCGTGTTCCTGTGACTCCATAGCTCGTTGTCGAATTCCTCGAGAGTCTCGTCGGTCTGGCTGTAGACATGGCTGTCCGGTATCGCATAGGGTGATTCAGGCAGAAGCTGAGTGTCGGGTGACATGAGCGGTTTACGGGTGTCGGGTTTCTCGGTGGGAATGTGTTGGCGATGACCGCTCCGGTAGCGATAGTCGGTTCTGAGCGGGCGCTGTCTCAACATGAATGGCTCACGGTCAATTTTTTTCCTGACAATGAGCTTGACCTTTATACTCTCATCTTCGACAATTTGCTCGAACTCGAGCCGGAAAACAGAAGCAATGAACGCGTGAAACAGCACACCGAGAAGGAGCCCGAAAAAAAGAAGCCGCCTGCTCTCGCGCTCGAGCTTTTTCATGTCGATATAGCTGCCTAAACGCTCTCTGCGCTCACTCATTGATGTCACCTGCCGGGCTGTAATTAGGATTGAATGCGCTTTTTTCCGTATGGCGGAATTTTTCGCGTGTCATGTAGTCCCAGCCGCGCCGTGATACCTGTTCAGTCTGCGTTGAAACATCGACCAGCACGGGGGAGTAGTTCGCATTACGGGTGAGCGCATAGACCATGAGGTTGACACCGAAATGACTGGATGTCATGTACTGCTCTGATCCCCAGCCGCAGCTGTAGCCCTTTTCTGAGTATATGACCGCGAGTCTGCCTTTGTAGAAAATACCCTCAAGGCAGAAAAGCGGCTGTTTCTGATAGGCATCGTAGTCATCGATAGGATAATGGTTGTAGCCGGAGGCGACATCGTAATCGAAAAAGCAGTGATAGAGCTGATGATTGTCCGGGATTTGGCGAAGCCGTGCTTTCTGTCCGAAAATCTGGAAAATCATGTTCTTGACATAGGGAGCCGAGTACGGTATGCCGCGCGGAAAGTCTGGTCCCACCGGCTCGAAAAAGATCAGGCCGCCCTTTTCACAGTACTCGAAGAGCATTTTTGCCTCCGTATCGGTCAGATCAAAGGGGCCGCCGATGGTGAAAATCAGGAAGGGATATTTTAGGATTGTTGGGTCGCTTAGAGCCACCGGCTTCTTGTCGAATTTGAATTTGATGCCGGTGTATTGTGAGATGACGAATTTCTCATAGGGATAGAATGGCGGACTGGAATGGAAGTTCGCTCCAAAGATCGAGCAGGGATAGTGGAAAAAGCCCTTGATGCTGTGACGGTCATTGGGATCGACTACCACCAGCGCCTTATGCTCTCCGGTGTCGAGATGCTCGATGGAGATCATCTCGTCTGTCATGGAGAGATGGTTTTTGCCAAACCGCTCGATACCGTCATTTGCAAGTCCGAGGCCCTCGGGCATGATATGGCGACGGTCGAAATCCTCGGGCGGGCTCACTGCCGTTTCGTGGCCTTTGATCGTGCCGGCGTGGAGTTCGTCCTGGGGTTTTATAGCGCCCCTGTTTTCCGGCTGCGGGAGATCGGGTGCCGTCTGCTGAAAATCCGGCCGGAGTGTGCGCTCTGTCTGGCGCGGTTTTGAAATATGGAAAGAACCTTGCCCGAAAGCCCGTTTTTTGATGAGCAGGCTGATAGGGAGTGGTTTCTTTTCCAACAGCTCGGCCTGCCGGGCCTCATCAGCCTCCCGGATTCGGGCGCTGACAGTCAGGAACGCCAGCAATGCATGGATCGACACCGCGAATGCAAAACCGGCAAACAGCCAGCGGTAGCTTTCACGTTCGAGCTTCCGGAAATCGATTTGACCCGATACTTTCCGCCGTATCATCCGCCATCTCCAGAAATGTGCTGTCAAAGAGTAGGGAGAAGATATTCTCTGGAGTCAGTATAACTCGGTAAATGACAGATGTCAAGGATATTGTGACGGTCTAATGTTGTCTGGCGGGACGCGGCTGTCAGCCCTGTTCGAGTACGCGCTTGTAGAGGTCCTCGTACATGCCGATGACATGTTCCTCGCTGTACTGTTCAAGGACCCGTGTTCGGCCTGCCTCTCCCAGTGATTTCCTGAGCTTGTCATCGCCGAGGATTTCCACGCAGCCGTCTATCATCGAGCCGACATCGCCGACCGGATAGAGCCTTCCGACTTTGCCGTCGCCGATAAACTCGTCCATGCCGCTTCCGCTCGTGCCGATGACCGGGACTGCGCAGCTCATGGCCTCGAGGGCGGTAAGACCGAAACTCTCATGCTCGGAGATCAGCATGTAGAGGTCGGCGCAGGGAAGGATGGTGCTGACATCGTCCTGAAGGCCGAGGAATGTGACCTTGTCCTTGATGCCTTTCTCCTCGACCATATTTCGAGCCATTTCCTTGTCGGGGCCGCTTCCGACCAGTACGAGACGCGCGTTGATTTCTTTTCGGACGCCGTCGAATACCTCGATGATGTCGCCGATACGTTTGACTGGGCGGAAATTCGAGATATGCATGATCACTTTCTCGTCGGGATCGGAAAGGCAGGGGCGCGGTCCGGCCTCTTTCGGCGCGAAACGGTCGGGATCGACAAAATTCGGGATGAAGTCGATGTCTTTTTTCACCGAGAAACGATAGCGTGTCTGGTTCGAGAGGTAATGCGAGACCGAGGTCACCGCATCGGATTCCTCGATGGAGAAGCGGGTGATGTCAAAATAGGACGGATTGTGTCCTACGAGGGTGATATCAGTGCCGTGAAGGGTTGTGATGAACGGCAGGCGGCGGCGTTCCGCGACGATTTTCTGTGCGAGGTAGGCGCTGGCCGCGTGTGGAATGGCGTAATGAACGTGTAGAAGGTCGAGCTCCTCCCTGAGCGCCACCTGTGACATTTTCGAGGCGAGCGACAGGCTGTAGGGCGTGTAATCGAAAAGCGGGTAGTTAAAAACCTGCACCTCGTGATAATAGATATTTTCGATGAACGAGGTAAGCCGATAGGGCAGTGAGGTCGTGATGAAATGCACCGAATGCCCGCGTTTGGCGAGATTGCGGCCGAGCTCGGTGGCGACTGTGCCGCTGCCGCCGTAGGTGGGGTAACAGGTTATGCCGATTTTCATAAAGAGACCTTCGATGGGTTTGGAGCTTCTGGATGTGTGAGCCTGTTTTTTTGCCTCCCTTGACTGTTGTCATGGGCGGATTACTACAGTATACGCACGGTTCTGCGATTTCGAAGCATTTTTATGAAAAATTTTTGGTTTTTCGGGATATATCACCGCTTTTTTGCTGAAGGAGTGCGGATTTCCGGCCCCCTTTCTGTCGTTTCACGACATCTAGGGGGGCAAGAAAACGATGTGCTGATTCTCCCCTTGCCCCCTTTGGAGGGACACGAAGAGCCGCGAAAGCGCAAGGGGTGTGGGGGCGCTGATATTTGATATCTCGGAGCTCTGCTCCGGGATAGACCATTCATAAACGTTTTTACCAGCTGTGCGATCTTGAATTTGGAATGACTGAATTTTGAATTACTTCCGTCCCTGTCCCGGGATAAGTGCCCTGAGCCCCACCTCTTCAACCAGGTCGGCGACCTCCATGGGAGTGTCCATCCTGAACGGTTCCGCGTAATCCCGGTGGATTTTCGCACCAAAATAGCGGAAACGGGAGTCCATCTCGCGGGCGAAACGGTCGGAGGCTATATAGGTCGGCAGTCCCTCGACATCCGGGTTGTGAGTCTGGGTCCGGTAGCAGGAAATCGCGGCAACCTTGCGCTCGTACTGTTCGCTGATATCAACAAGGAACGAGGGTGTGAACTCGAAATATTCCATGCAGAACAGGATTTTGTTGGGGCGGTGCGGTTTCTGACCGGTATCGTATTTCGCGAGGCCTGCGGTGAAACAGGATTCCTTGATGAGCATGGATGTGTGGGTATGGTCCGGGTTACGGTTGTTGGCGTCGTGCGTTATGATGATATGGGGACGGTATTTGCGGATAACGCGGACAACTTTCTCGCGGTTTTCCACGGTATTTTCGATAGCGGCATCGGGAAGGGCAAGATTTTCACGGACATCGAGTTTCATGATTTCAGCGGCGCAGGAGGCCTCAACGGCACGCTGCTCCGCCGTGCCCCGCGTACCCATTTCACCCCGTGAAAAGTCTATGACACCGACCTTGTATCCCAGGTCTTTCATTTTGATCAGCGTTCCGCCGGCGAGGATTTCGGCATCGTCCGGGTGAGCTACCATACAGAGAACATCAACATCCATAATTGAGGACCATTGTTTGAGAAGTTGAAATTAAGTTCTTTGCATAGTAAAATATGAAAGGGGCGTTTTTAACGCAAGGAAAAGGAACGTCTGAGAACCGGTACTACAGGCTTTAGCCTTCTGTTATTTCACTGCTTGTGTTGTCTGCTTGTGACGTTGCTTCGTTTTTTTCTAGCGGATAGCAATGATTCGAGCCGGGAAGGCCGCTTGCAGTCGAGTGATGGTTTTTCTTGTGCGCCATGAGGATATCTTATATTTTAATGTGATTATCATGCTATTCTGGATTCATCGTGTCACTTTCAATTTCTTGTGTTAGAACAAGCGAAAAGGTACGGATAAAATGGGCATCAATGTTTATGTAGGTGTACTCAAATGATCCTGCCGGGTAAAATAGATTCGCTCTTTTTGCATATGAAAAAAAATGATATTTAAAAATATATGATTTTATTAATCTTGCGTTTTGATCGGGGCTATTGATAATCGTTACTCGTAAAAAAAGACTTGACTTATTTTGTCTACTTTAGTAGATTGAATTTTAGACTCATTTTCCTAAATAAGGGGGGTTATATGAGCAATATGAGATTTGGTCGCGTCCAGTTCAGGATTATGCAGGTCCTGTGGGAAAAAGGGCGCGCAAACGCACGGGAAATCACTGCTGCGCTCAATAAAATTGAGCCTATTGCACATAGCACCGTGCAGACGCTGCTTCGTAAGCTCGAGCAAAAAGAAGCAGTCGACCATGATGTCGAAGACCGCACATTCATCTTTTTCCCTCTGGTTCAGGCGGAGCATGTCACACAGCATGCTTTCAAAGATTTTGTTGACAGAATCTTTGCCGGCTCCACGGGCGGTCTTGTTTCTTATCTCATCAAGAATGAATACATCTCGCCGGAAGAACTTGGCGAAGTCCGCAAGCTTCTGGATTCAAAGGAGATGTAGACATGATGGCGCCGGCTGTACCTTGTTGGATGCTGAATTTAATGACTGTTTCAGCGGGGACAGCCGGCACTCTTTTTGTGCAATCTACGATTATAATCTCTGTGGGTTTGTTCATTGCTTTCCTCATTCCACGGAAATATGCGCTCTATCATAACTACCTCTATCGCGGAATATTTATCTCCGCCCTTCTCTGTCCCCTGATCAGTGTTGTCCTGTATAGTGCGGGCTGTCATTTCCTCGCAATCGATTTCGGCGGCTTTACCGCTGAACCCGAGCAGCAGGTCGAGCGTTTTGAGCCTGTACGTATGCCGCCGCCGGAATTCCGTACTGTCGATAATGACAATGGCGCTCAGAAAGCCCCTGTGCTGCGGATCATCGGTAAGAGGGGGCATCAGCGCATGGCCGAGCTGGTCGGTTTTGGCGTCGACAAGCTGACAACGGTGGTTTTTACCGCTCATTCCATGATACGCCGGATGTCTGACAGGATTGGTGAAAAGAACAGGAGCTACCTGCTGATAGGTTTCCTGTCGTTCTGGATTTTTGCCTCGTGTGTACGATTGATAATTTTCATACGGCAGTATTTTGCGGTACAGTCGGTTGTCCGTTATGCTTCTGCGACATCCCGTGAGACGATGCTCAATGTCAGGAGTGTCGCGAAACGTCTCTGTGTCGACAGGCCGCTCGTTTATGAAAGTGATGAATCCGACAGCCCGTTTGTAACAGGATTTTTCCGGCAGATCCTCATCCTGCCCTCCGGCCTTTCGCCGACAGAGGAAATGCTCCTGCACGAGTTCGCGCATTTGAAACGCAGTGACTGCCGCTGGAATTTCATTGCCAGTATAGCAGGTGTCATTTATCCCGTTCAGCCGCTGCTGAGTATGCTTACACGGAGGCTGGATGCCAGCAACGACCTGATAGCCGACGACTATGTGCTTCTCTATGGCGGCGAGGCGCGGTCTTACGCCGGTCAGCTGTATTCTCTCGCCGAATACTTCTCCGCGCTGAGAAGCGCCAGTTATGCCGGGGCGTACCTGATCACTGTCAAATCAAATCTTCGTCTCAGGATTGAACGTCTGCTTCGCCCGAAATGCAGCAGGAGTGTCGTGCTGGGTCGTCCCGTTTCCGTGCTGACTGTTTCCGCCCTGACTGTCATGACCATTGTTACCGGTATGCTGTATGTTGCGCCTATCGAACAGCTGCAGACTGAGCAGGCGTTTGTTGTCCAGAGCATTGAAAGGATAATACACAGGGTTCCCGCACCGCACCCTGTCCGGCCGCAAGAAGTCTCACCTGTCGAAATAACACCGCAGGTGAGGGTTGATCATATGGTTTCGTCAAAGCATTCCGCCTATGATTCAGTATCTTTTTCACTGCCTGCTGAGGATGAGGCTCTTGCTGACATTGCCAGACCGGCGGGTGAGGATGATGCACGGTTCATGGTTGATGAGGTTCTTCTCGAGGATGCGTTTGTCAGTGTTTCCGATGAGGCTTTGCCAGATGAAAAAGTGGTGAATTCCGATAAACCTTTAGTGGCCGATATTGTTGACATTGCTGAAATGGATGAAATCGGTGTTGTTGACGAGTATGATTTCCTTGACAGTGTTGGAGAAAATGAAGAAGTGTTTGATCCTGTCGGTGATATCATTGATGTCGATCCCAATACGGTCGATGATATCAATCTGTGCAAGGAGTACGGTGACAGGCTGTATCGTTACGGTCATTATGTGAAAGCCGAATTCTTCTTCAACCGTGCCATGGAATTTGACCCGGACGATCCCGAAGTCAGAAATTCACTCGGCCTTATTTATAAGGCGAAACGCGACACAGGGCTCGCGATACTCTATTTCAAGCTGGCTGTGGCGCTGAAACCTGATTATGCCGAGGCATACCGTAATCTCGGCGATACTGTACTTTACCGCGGAAACGCGCCTGAGGCCTGGAAATATTACAAGATCGCTCTCAACCTGAATCCCGGTCTTGCACGAAGAAAGGACGGCCCTATCGGATCCCTTTGATATTGAATGAAAATGATCTGGTAATGTTTGACGCGGCAGGTGAAGATAAAAAATGTTAAGGAAATCAAAGCATTCTTTTGACAGAGGGTGCTTTTTTTGTTATTTTTGGTGTAAGAGTTACCGTTTTTCGGCGGCCTGACAGTGGTTATGCCGCCCCGGAAGGAAGGTGCATGGTATGAAAAAGACAATAATAATGCTCTGCTTGTCAGGGATTTTGTTGAGTGTCCAGTCGTCGTTTGCCCTTGATCGTGAGAAAGCGATCGAGTACAAAGATGAGGGAAACAAGGAATTCAACAAAGGGAAGGTGGACAAGGCTATAGAGGCGTTCCGGAAATCGATCGAGGCCGATTCGACCTATTCGTTCGCCCACAATAATCTGGGCATTGCCTTGTATGAGCAGGGCGATTATGATGATGCAGTTGCAAGTCTCGAGATCGCGGTGATGCTGGACAGCACGTATGCGAAAGGATTCAACAATCTCGGAAACGCCTGCCTTGCCAAGGGTGATTTTTCCGAGGCCCTTGTCAGCTACAGGAAATCGATCGAGCTGGGGCCTGAGGACGAAATGAAACATATCAATGCCGGTAATGCCCTGTATGCGATGGAGCGTTATGACGAGGCTATCGAAGAATACAACAAGGCGCTCGAGATTCTGTCGAGTTCGCCCGAGGCAATGTGCAACCTTGGCGCGGCATTTCAGAAAAAAGGTGATATCGAGGCGGCCCGTGAAAAATATCTGGCGGCACTGAAATCAAACAGCCGTCATATCAAATCAATGGTCAATCTCGGCATTATCCACTACGACAACGGCCAGGGCGATCTCGGTCAGGCAAAAAGCTATTTTGAGAAAGCTTTGAAAATCGATCGTGACCACGGGCTTGCGAACTATCATCTTGGCCTTGTTCTCAGCGCCCAGGGTGATTTCGGCAAAGCGCTGACCTATCTCAGGCGCGCAGAGAAAGTCGCGCCCCATAATACCGATGTCCTGTATGCGATCGGCCTTATCTATATGGCGCGAAACGACAGCCGCCGGGCGAAACAGTATTTCGAGAAGACACTCGGATTCGATCCGGAATATGCCTATGCCGTTCAGGCGCTGAAAACAGTCGAAGCTTCGAAAAAGTGAGCATTGTCCGTGCTTTCCCGCACGCACGATGCGTAATTGAACGATTCTAACGGAGAAAGCACGGTACGGATTCATGAAAAAGCAGCGTGACCTCGATTCTCTCTGGCTGACAGCCTCTGTCTACCGCGAAGATTTTGAAAACGGAGAACTCGCCGGCTGGGCCTCGTATCCTCCCTGCCAGGATACCGCCTACAATCCTTATGTCTATCCGGGCAGGATCGCGCCCGGTGATACGAACACCTGTTTCGTTGCAATGGAAGAGGTCCACTGGCACGAAGACCAGCTTCTTGGCGGTGTCAAACTTCTCGACATGGTCCTTGATCGTGATTTCACGCTCTCTTTCCGTTACTACATCAAAACACTGTCTCCTGCGGCTTCGCTGACAATACACTTGCCGCTCGAAAGCGGCGAACGTCTGATATATACGCTCGACAAGCCGCCGGTGAACCGCTGGTTTGGCGTTTCCATCGGTTGGCGTGAGCTGGAGAAACAGAACCTCGCCATCCTTGAACGAAATCGTGTCCGTATAACTGCCCTTGCTATCGAGGTGCGGATCACGAAAGCTGATCCCGACATGAATGTCTATTTCGGCATCGACGATGTCGAACTTACGGCGCAGAAAGAGCTGCGGTTCACGTTCGAAACGCCCGCCGTAGCTGTGCTTGATGAGTGGGCGGAGGCGATTTCGCTCAGGCATAACCGGCTCGGCGAAAAATTCCGTGTCAGCGGCCGTTATGATTTTACACCCGATTCGGTGAGCCTGGAACTGACATCTTTTACTAGCCGTGAGACTGTGCTGGTCTCGGAAAATCTTGAGGCCGGGAGTGAGGGGCTGTGGTCTTCCACCGAACATTCACTGGACAGCACATTCCCACCGGGATTGTATCGCGGCACGGTCACTGCGCTCGAAAAAGGCAATGCGGTTTCCGAAACGCCGTTCACATTCTTTGTCGCCGACAACAGCATCGGCGGCAGGCACCCGCGTCTCTTTTACGATGAAACGATGCTGCCGAGTATCCGTGAGCGTTTCATGAGCGACCGATTCAAGGATGTCCGTGCGGTATTTGAGAAAGAGGCACGCGAGCATCGCGAAAAAGCGGCGTTGGAGACAGTCCGTTACGATTTCGACCAGTTCCCCACGAAAGACTGGATTGCCTCGCTCTGGCATTGGTTCATCCACCGTGTCATGCTTTATCGTGAGGCGCTCTATACAAATGCGGTAATGTTCTCCATGACCGGCGACAAAGAGGCTGGCGATTACACACGCGGGCTCCTGCTCGTGCTCGCGGAATTCCCGGCCTGGAACCATCCCTGGAAAGAGGCCCGCGGCCTTCATGCCTATTTCCCCATGGCGGAAATGACCGAGGCATATGCGCTGGCCTATGACCTCGTCTACGACCTTTTGAGCGTGGAGGATCGGCAGACAGTCCAAGAGGCTATGATAAGTAACTATGTCAAGCCGGCGTTCAGGACCTATGTCGAGCACAACAGGATTTCCAGCAACTCGTCCAACTGGCTGAGCCATCTCATGGGCGCGAGCGCTCATGTCGGTGGCCGGAATGTACTGCGATGACAGTGATGTCGGCGATCTCGAACCGTGGTTCAGCGGATTCCTGCTCAAGCAGCACCGTTATATTGAGACCGTGTTCGGGTGCGATGGCTCCTATGGTGAGGGATTCCGCTACTACAATTTCGCCATGCACTCGTTCGCGCGGATTATTCCCATGCTCGACAGACTGTTCTCTGTCGATTTCTCTGCGCCTGTGACTGAATCATATCGGGAAACGCTCTGGCAGGGGATTGCCCAGGAGGATACACTGTTCACATTCGGCGATTCGGAGGGCTATTTCAGGGGCGAGGCGCAGGCCTACTGGATAGGCGGGCAGAGCGGCCCCATGAATAATTTCGCATGGCTGGTCGCACGTACGAAGGATGAGCGGCTTTCATGGCTTTACCATACGGTCAAGGTTATCGATACATTCGAGGAGGTGCTCAACGAGACGGATGATGTGCCCCGTAGAGCGCCGGACGATCTGGGCGATGTGGCCTTTTTCAGGGATGTTGGCACCGTGGTGTTCCGTTCCGGCTGGGGACCAGACGATTTCCTTTTTGTGTTTCCGTTCGGGGCCTTTCTATAACCATCAGCATCTCGACCAGGGCTCGTTTTTCCTCGCGGACAGGGGCGAGAAGTTCATCGAGGAGCGTTATGACGGTGATCATCACTATTACGACGATCCCCTTTACCAGAGCCACGCCATCCAGAGTATAAGCCACAATACAATCCTTATCGACGGCAATCCGCAGAGCCAGGATGTCGGCGATCCGAAAGATTTTGCCGCGGGCATGAGCCGTCACGCCAGTTTCGAGTCATTGTTCGATTCGACTTGGATCGCCGCCGCCTCGGGCCGTCTCGATCCGGTGTATAACGGCAAGGTCGAGGGGCTTTTCCGGCATGTGATCTACCTGAAACCGTCGGCTGTACTTATCGTCGATACGGTAACGCCGGGCGACAGCGCTGTCAGCGCCGACCTCCTTTTCCACACGAAATGGAAAGACCAGATCGAGGCGGGCGAGGAGCGCTCGCTGATTGTCAAGGACAGCGCCAGTCTCACAATCGAGCACTTGCTGCCGGAAAAACGGCACATCGTTGTCAATGACGAGCCTCATTTCCTCAGCCAGTTCGACGACCGTCCTCTCAGACGGCGCGGCTATCTGTCAGTTTCTGCGAAAGCCTCTGGTCAGACCGTGGTTTTCGCAAACCTCCTGTATAGCACGGTCTCCGGTGACGAAAGTCCGTTTGCGCGACGCGGCGGTAACGGCGGTGAATTCAAGGGTGGCGGCACGACTCTTGGTTTCCATGTCAACAGTTCCGGCGAGAAAGCGGAATGGAACGGATTCGAGAGCGATGCCCTGGTGCTTGCGGAGAAAGACGGCGGTTTTTTCATCCTGAACGGGACTTCCGTGAGCCGCGAGGGGAATGTGCTTCTCAGTTCGTCCACGTCGCTTGATGCCGCCGTGACTGTGGAGGAAGGCGCGGTGATGGTTAATTACCATCTCGGAGACGCTGAATCATCGCTTTCGATTCGCTGTCAAGAGGAGCCGGAAGAGGCGTTGCTGGACGGGGCTGTTCTCGATAGAGTGAGCTATTCAGGTGATGATTCGCTTGCGACGCTTGTTCTGCCCGGAGGCGGGCATTGTCTCGAACTGCGATATTAGCACTTTTTGAGTTTTAAACAACGAAAGAACCGGCGGTTTTCCTCGACTGCCGGTTCTTTTTTACTTCTTTGTGTCGGCCATGTTCGCGCGGAAAGCCGGGAAATCCTCGCCGGTCATGTCTTTGATGGCGTTGGAGATGGCGATCTGCTCCGCATAGCTGACATAATCATGGATTTCCTTCAATTTCGGGATCGATTCGCGGCAGTCGAGTTTGGCAAGGCTGCCGATGGCCTCGAACCTGACATTGCCGCTTTTATCGTCGAGGGAGGTGATCAGCGCTTTTTCGGCGTCATCGCGGTCAGGGTAATCCTCGCCCAGCGCCTGTGCCGCGACAAATCGCACGATCTCGTCATCATCGGCGAGCAGGGGGATAAAATCGGCGGCGGTAACCGCGGCGGTCTTTTCGTCAAAGAGGGTGTAGAGCGCATTTACCGCCTCGACCCGCACGGATTTTGAATCGTGGTGCATCGCTTTCCTGATAACATTTGCGGCGGATGGATCCTCCAGCAGGGCCAGCATTCTCAATGCGTTGCGGCAGACATCGGTGGAGGAGTCAGCGAGCGCTTCGGCAAGATACGGCACGGCGTTTTTGTGACCGATCAGCCCCAGTGACTGAACGGCGTTATTCCTGACCACATCGTTCGGATGGCTGAGGAGTTTGCCGAGGGCAGGTATCGCCAGTGAGTCGGCAGGAGTCGTAAGTATCTGACTGGCAATGAAAACGAGGCGTTCGTTGTCGCTATCGAGAAGCGCGGAGAGTTTCCCGACAGTTTCGGTGTCATGGCCCCTGAGCAGGAGGCTCGAAAGGGCACGTCGCCGGACATCGGGATTGTCGTTGTCGAGATCGGCTATCAGTCGGTCATTGTCGGGTGACACGGCACACGCCATTAAACATAGCAGAGGAACAATCAGTACCGTACGCGCTTTCATAAATTTCACCCCGTTGACTATCTGCCTGTCACAATGTTTTCTGTTCGATCTCGCTGGTATTGTGAGATCAGAACATGTAGAGTCTCTGACCGTTCTCGAATCCCACGCGCGCGGTCATGGGAATGATCGTCTGCCCTTTGCCGGAGCCGTTGCCTGCGCGTTCTTTGCTTTTTTCAAACAGGATAATGTCGAGTGATTTCCCGTTTTCTGTTGCCTCGTCATAGCGGATCGTGATGTCGGCGCCGGGTTTCAGGGCCTCGGGTGCGAGAAGCAGGATTTCCTTCTTGTCGTAATTGGCGATGTAATCCCTGTTGACATAGAGGGTTTTTTCCCCCAGCGACACCCTGATGCTGCCTTTTACGATAGGCGAGGGTGTCTGGATCACAATCGTCGAACCGCGCCGTGTATGACCGTTGGACTGGACGGTATCGGTTTCACTATCAGGGCTGAACATGTGACGGTACAACATGCCATCCTTCTGGAAAAGGGCGTGGACAAAGAGATTGACGCCGAACTTGACCTGGGCGCCTTGTCCATTGCTTGTACGCCATTTCTTCAGGAGGCCCCGGCAGGTGATAACCGCGCAGAGACGGCCGTCCAGCCAGGCACCGTAAAGCGGGACCTGTGAACGATGCATGCTGCTGCCGTTGGGTGCGCCATCGAGAAAGGAATAGTAGCTGAAAAAGAGCGGATGATCAGTGTCGATTGGTTTAATCTCGGCATACGGGCCCAGAATTTTGCGGAGTGTGCCGAGCAGCCATTTTTCCACCAGCACGAAAGAAATGGCATCATTGACAACATCGGCATAGAGGAACCCGCCTTTTTCCAGATAACGTCTGAGCTCGTTTCCGTTAGTCGGTGTTGTTGTCAGCATGGCGGCATCCATGATAACGAGAGGGGCGTGTTCGGCCCGTTTTGCGCTGAATTTTTCGGCGATAACGATTGACGGGGCCATATTAGTTTTGGAGCCGATTGTTTGAGCCAGCACCTCAGTGGTTTTGCGAATGTACAGATCTTTATCTGCGATGGCGAGGATTTGCAGGTTGGATACCGGTGTCTCTCCCAGTGATATCATGTACTGAAGTTCTTGCAGCGGATCCGTGTCCACCGGGTACGTGTGCGGGATGAACAACGTTTCATCGATCTCGTGAAGGATTGTTGCGCTGAAAGGGATGTCCTTGCTGAACGGCATTTGGGATTTGTCGTCAAGCGAAGATGCCGCGAAAGAGAGAACGGCGCCCATCATAATAATCAACGCCAGGAGCAGGCTTGAAAAAAGCGGAAGTTTCGCGACAATACGATATTCGCCGCTCATGATGCGCTCAATGCGCCTGACCACCCGGCTTTTACGTCCGGCAACAGCGATACAGAGGCCGCAAAGTGCGGGACGGCCAGATATGCGTTCCATAACCCGGAGAATGCTCGAGGAATATATCTTCCTGTTCCTGTCGAGCGTGGAGACCGCGATATCGTCGCAGAGTTCCTCGCGGCAATCGCGAATACGCATGTTCGCATACCATGCCGCCGGATTGAACGCGTGGAAAATCTGAACAGCTATCTGGAAAGCGTTGATGACAAGATCGTTCCGCCTGATATGTGCCAGTTCATGCAGGAGGATGGGGGCAAGCTCATCAGTCTTCCATGACTTGAGCATGCCTGCGGGAACGATAACAATCGGTTCCTGTATGCCGCTCACCGCCGGAACGTCCAGAAATTTATCTTCGATAGTGTAAAGGCTCACGTCACGGTTAAGGCCCAGCCTTATTCGCAACGAGGTCAGGAGCCTGTTCAGTTCCCGGTCATATACGGGGCTGCAATGGCGGATGAGCCTTCTTGCTGAGCCGATACGCAAGAGGGTGATCAATGCGAGCAGTATTGTGGTTAACGCCCAGAAGTCACTTATCAGGCGCCGCGAGGGAAGGTACAGCGGTTTTTCTTCGACTGTATTTTCGGGTGATTTCGCAAGGCTTTCCACGTTTTTTTCAGGTGCGCTGTCTCCTGTGGTCGATATTCCCGCCATCTCGATGCTCCTGCCGCGGATACTGTCGATCACGGTTGCGGCACGTCGGGAGAGCATGTTCTCGAACTGTTCCGGCAGCGGTGGATTGAAAGGCAGTGCCAGCCTGAGGATTACGAGGAACCAGAGCCAGTGCATGAGAAGCGGCGGTGCTTTCCTGTAAATACGTTCGACGAGGAAAATCGCCAGTGACATGACAAGCGCCTGTATACCCGCCGAGAGAATGCCGCTCGCGAGTGTTTCGATCCCGGTTGTGAGTCCTTCCATTGTCATGAGGTCGACTCCTGTTCTTCGATGAGCCGTTTGAGCCGTACGATTTCGTCATCGCTGAGTCGATCCCTGTCGACAAGATGGGCGAAAAGCGGCGCAACTCGGTTATCAAGGACATCACTGAGAAACGATTCGATCGCCCTGTTCACCAAGGCCGTTTGCGAAACAGTTGGGATATAACGCCAGCGGGCACCGTCCGCTTCGCGCCTGAGATAACCCTTCTCAGCGATCCTGTCCAGCATCGTTTTGACTGTCTGGTAGCCGCGGGACTTGTCTTTCAGGCTCTCTTCATGGATATCACGGGCATATGCCGAGCCCAGGGACCAGCAGATTTTCATCAGCGACCATTCGGTTTTCGACAGTTCTTTCCTGGTATCTTCCATGGCATGTCCTTTCAGTGTATGAAAGCATGCTAATACAGATGTCTTAGTTTGTCAAGAGAAAATTTTATCGAGATGTTTTGCGAATAAGCCGTATTTGAAATTAATTGTGTAAAACCGTTGGCTCAAAATGAGGAAATTTGCGGAAAAAAGGATTAAATAGAAGTGCCCTTAACCTATGTCTGATCTGTTGGTGTCATGCCGAGGCTTTTCAGGAAATCGCCGTGGGCCTTGAGCTCTTTGGCCATCGTGAGGATGAGTTTCTTTTCCACCGGGCGGACCGCGTTGAAATCATCGACAATCTGACGTGCCCGGGATATGATTTCCTGCTCATGGACATCAGCCTGGAAAGTTTCGACACGCTGTGAGGAGTTTGAGACAGCGTTTTTAAGCTCGGTGATCTTGTTTTCGAGCTCGTCAAAACGGCGCTCCTGCTCAAGAAGGATAGTCCTGAGCTCGTCGACAGTGACCTTGAAATCGGTGATGCTGACAAAATCGTCGGGGCCCAGCTCTTTTTTCTGCTTTACGCCGGGAAGGTCGGCAACGGGGATCGGGGGAATGATGCGGAGCTCGCGGTGACGTTTTCCGGTGACCCATTTGTAATTGAGGCGTCCCTGTTTGCAGTAGCGCTGGATTGTTCTCGGCGAAACCGCCAGACGGTCGGCGGCCTCGGTCACTGTCAGATAATCTTTCGCCATTGTCGCCTCAAAGAAAGATTGGCACTTTTCCATTAATTTATTGGTAAAATATGTGAACGGGTAGTATAATGCAAATGTTTTTCGTCCCCGCGGCTTAGCTGTCGAAACGACAGGAGGGCGCGGCGGCCGGTTTCAGCAATTTAGAATACGATGATCGTGTTTTTCAGGGTTTTGAGAGCACGTGACAGTGAGGGAGAAACCATGAGCGATACAGACAGCATTCCCCAGGACGATTTTTTTGTTGTTCATGTCAATGAGAGTATGGAACTGAGAAACCAGCTTCGGTCCGGTCTTGTCGAGGCGCAGCAGAAGGATACCGCACGGATGCCGTTGATGGTTTCCTGGCCGAAATGGCTCGAGGACGGTATCGTCTGCCTTTATCTCAGTGATTTCAAGGATATTATCGGGAGGGTGGTTAACGGCACCGCCCAGGCGGTTCTGAATGGAGAAGACGGCAGTGATGTCGGGTTTTCCGCAGCGGCGCCGGAGGTGCCCGCAGGGGATTTCCAGACACTCGATGTCGCTGGTCTTGACCATGTAGACCAGCCTGCCCCGCCGAAACAAGCGCCCAAGCCAACGCCGAAAGCATCCGGTCCCGCCCAATCAGGCACCGGGCTCGAAAACTCCGACATTCCCGAGGGGCTCCTGTAACAGCTTGAATCGGTGTTGTGTCCGGAAGATTGTTTAGGGAATTTGGACGGGCACAAAAAAACCGCCACGCGGGCGGTTGGTCAGGGCCATGAAAATGGCGGAGAGGCAGGGATTCGAACCCTGGGGAAGCTTGTGGCCACCACTCGCTTAGCAGGCGAGCACCTTCAGCCAACTCGGTCACCTCTCCGTCTGAGAATTACTAAAATAGCAAAAAAGCGTTCCTTGTGCAAGTGTTTTGCGGAAAATTTTAAATGAATATATTGTGACCTCGGCGCTGTACGGTTGTTTTCG
Source organism: Candidatus Latescibacterota bacterium (assembly GCA_963668435.2). GTDB lineage: Bacteria > Latescibacterota > Latescibacteria > Latescibacterales > Latescibacteraceae. Next base: position 74,513 of record CAXXSC010000005.1, on the reverse strand, counting down.
GGCGAAAAGATTATTATATTACAAAGATACATTCGAAACACTGTCGGCGTTTTTCCACCTGTCTTGCGTTCCGCGTCCAAGGTGTTGATATTTCGAAGAAAAGGAGAGTCTCTGTGATACGGAGCATGACCGGTTTTGGCAAAGCTGAAAAAAACAGCGGCGATATTTCCGTTGCTGTCGAGATATCGAGCGTAAACGGCCGCTTCCTCGATCTCAAGATGAAGACGCCGCGCTACCTGAACGAGTTCGAGCCTGAGATACGGAAAATAGCCCAGAAATACACCACACGCGGCCGTGTGTCGATGAATGTCAATGTCGAGCGTATCACCGTGTCCGACAGCTCGGTGACAATCGATTTCGATCTTGCCAAAGCCTATCTCGAGGCGGCCGGTAAGCTGGCGGAAGACCATGGTATCGAGAGCGGGGTCGATGCGAAATCGTTGCTGACCCTTCCCGATGTCATTGTTCGCGGTGAAAGCGAATTCGATAATGAACTGCTGCTGCCTGTCCTCAAAGAGGCCATCGAGACAGCGTTCAAGGCCCACACAGTTATGCGGGAGAACGAGGGCGAGGCCATAGGTGCGGACATGAAAAGCCGCCTGGCGACTATCGAGAATGTTGTCGTTGATATCGATGCCCGCGCACCTGAGGCTGTGAGTGCCAATGCGGAACGTCTCCGTTCGAAAATTGAGAAACTGCTCGGCAAAGAGAATTTCGATGAGAACCGTTTCACGATGGAGCTGTCGCTCTATGCCGACCGTGTCGATATCACCGAGGAGATTGTCAGGCTGAAATCGCACTGCAACCAGTTCTCCGCGGAACTGACCGGAAAGAAAAGCTCGGGCAAGCGCCTGTCGTTCCTTCTGCAGGAAATGAACAGGGAGGCCAATACCATAGCCTCGAAATCCTCAAACGCCGATATCGCACAGCTTGTGGTGACAATCAAGGAAGAGCTCGAGAAACTTCGCGAGCAGGCCGATAATGTCGAGTAAGCAGGCTTTTGCATCCGTTCACGTTTTGGACGCGGTTTCAAGAAGCAAGGTCAGGGGCACAGAATGACGGAACATGTTTCATCCGCCGGAATACTATTCGTAGTATCGGCACCTTCCGGAGCGGGCAAAACAAGCCTTCTCAACGAAGTGTTCAAGAAGTTTGATGATATATCTTTTTCGGTGTCGGTGACAACAAGGGCACCGAGAAACGGCGAGGTCGATGGTGTTAACTACCGTTTTGTCAGTGACGTGACGTTCGACCGCTGTATAGAGGAAGGTGCGTTTGCCGAATGGGCGGAGGTCCACAGCAAGCGCTACGGTACGCTGGTCTCGACGATAAACGAGTCGCTTGAAAACGGCGGAGTTCTCGTGCTGGACACCGATACTGTCGGGGCGTTCAATATCAGGAAAAGCTTTCCCGAGGCAGTGCTTGTTTTTATCGCGCCGCCCTCGCCGGAAGCCTTGGAGGACCGTCTCAGGAAACGAAATACCGAATCACAGGAAATGATAGAAAAACGTCTCAATGCCGCGCCCGGCGAGATCCGCTGTATGCCCGATTATAATTACATCGTCATCAACGACGATTTCGATCATGCTGTGGATTGCCTCACCGCGCTTATAACGGCTGAAAAACTTAAATCAGATCGCATATTACCACAATTAACTTCATGGAGGAGCGCAATAGATGGACTTTAAAAACGTAGAGGTCGATATCGGTGGTCAGAGTTTCGAGGAAATGGATGCCAATCCTTACGAGCTGGTGATCGCACTCTCGAAAAAAGCCCGTGAGTTCAATTCCAAGGCCATGAAATATCTCGGCCCTGAAACCGAGATCAAGCCTATCAGCGTTGTGCTGCACAAGCTCTACAATGAGGAAAACATAGCTTTCACCTACGAAAAGCCCGAAGAGCCTGCTGAGGCAGCAAAGCCAGTCAGGTCGGCGAAAAAAGTGGTTGAAGCGAAAAAAGATTCCGAAGATACGGATAATGAAAGCAAATAACAGGGCGTTTCTGGCGACATATATCTCCCAGTGTCTGGATAAGGGAGAGCGCGAATGGTATCTTTCCCCTGAGGATGTTATGGATGTCCTCAGGGATGCTGCTGTACCGGCAGGAACACCGTCCGCGAAACCGATGAACGCGACTGAGATCAACACGAGGCAGGAGGGCAGAACGGAACCGATGGCAGAGCAGAAAAGCGACAGCACGAGCACGATCAATAACGAACATATTCAGGCACAGGGCTCACTCGACGACCTCTATGCCGCTGTCTCTGACTGCAAACGCTGCGGTCTCGGCCAAACCCGTAACAAATTGGTGTTCGGCGCGGGAAATCCCGATGCCGGTATCATGTTCATCGGCGAGGCGCCCGGTGCCGATGAGGATGCCCAGGGAATACCGTTTGTCGGCAGGGCGGGCAAGCTTCTGACCAAGATGATCGAGGCTATGCATCTGAGCCGCGACGATATCTATATCGGCAATATCCTGAAATGCCGTCCACCGGGAAACAGGGATCCGAAACCGGACGAGATCGAGGTCTGTGAGCCGATTCTGCTTCGCCAAATCGAGATCATCAAGCCGAAAGTCATCTGTGCCCTTGGACGTATTTCGGGGCAGACGCTTCTTCGTACCAAATCGACACTCGGCTCGCTTCGTGGCACGGTCCATGATTATCACGGAGTCAAATTCATTGTAACCTATCACCCCGCCGCCCTTCTCAGGAATCCGAACTGGAAACGGGGTGCCTGGGACGACTTGAAACTTGTCAGGCGGGAATTCGACGGGCTGGAGCTGTAACGATGGCGGAAAACAGAACTCCAAAGAGTGCCGACCGTATGGTTCCGCAGGCGCCGGATATGGAACGCGCAGTACTCGGGGCGATGTTGATAGACACCGAGACCATCGGTCTTTCTATCGAATTGCTCAAAGAGGATGATTTCCTGAAACCGGGCCATGCTGCCATTTTCCGCGCAATAACCGACCTGTACGATGAAAACCTGCCCATTGACCAGCTTACTGTCGCCGACCGCCTGAAGAAAAGAAAACAGCTTGAGATCGCCGGGGGTGAGGCGACACTGACCGCGATGATCAACGAGACCGCGAGCTCGGCGAACATGCGCTATCACGCCTCGGTCCTTCGGGAAAAGAACCTGCTCAGACAGCTGATCAGTCTCTCTAATGAGCAACGCAACAAGTGTTTCGAGGATTCCGCCGATCCGAGTTCGGTTCTCGAGGATCTTGAATCGGGTATCAGAACCATCTCCGAGCTCAGAAAGACCAAGTCCTATGTCTCTATGGGCGAGAAGGTTATAGAAGCCCAGAAAGAACTTCACCGCCGTTCCGAGGCCGGTGACAGTGTCACTGGTGTCGATACCGGGTTCGGCAAGCTCAACGATCTGACCGGCGGCTGGCAGAAATCGGATCTTATAATTCTCGCGGGAAGGCCCTCGATGGGTAAGACCGCATTCGGCCTCGATATTGCCAAGAACGCGGCGCTTTCCGGCGTTCCCGTGGCCTTTTTCAGTCTCGAAATGTCGACACTTCAGCTGGTGACACGTCTGATCTGTAACGAAGGGCGTTTCAACAGCTCGCGGCTTCATCAGGAGAAACCCGATCCCGAGGACTGGAACCGTCTCAACGACGCCGCGGCAAGACTTCACGAATGCAAATTATTCATAGATGATACTCCAGGCCTTTCCATTCACGAATTCGGCGCGAAAGCCAAACGTCTCAAGGTCGAGCAGGACGTTGGCTTCATTATTGTCGACTACCTCCAGCTCATGCAGGGGCAACAGAACAAGTCCCACATAGAGAACATCACCGCGATTTCCCGCGGGCTCAAGATTATCGCGAAAGAGCTCGATATTCCGGTGCTTGCCCTGAGCCAGCTTTCGAGGGCCCCGGACCAAAGAACCGGCGACCACCGTCCGATCCTGTCGGACCTCAGGGATTCCGGCTCCATCGAGCAGGACGCCGATATTGTCATGTTCATTTACCGTGCCAGTGTCTATCAGCAAGAACCGCAGTATGCCATATATGACCAGGATATTCCGGTCAGCGAGGTTGCTGAGATCATTGTCAGGAAACAGCGTAACGGCCGCACCGGTTCCCTGCTTCTGCACTGGATCGGCGACTATATGCGTTTCGGCGAATTCTCTTACGAACCCCACGACGATTTCTTCTGACAGGCAGCCGTCAGCTGTACCCTGTCGGATTCATCACTATCCGGGAACGACCGTGTCGCACCTTCTCAAAACATATCACGCTTTTGCTGTCTGGTTCTACAAAGTGCTCATCGGACAGCTCCACGATATTGGCGATATCGTCCTGTTTTTCGGCAGGATGCTGAGAACGCTATCCGGCATTCCGCGCAGTATACGCCTGATTTTCGAGGCCATGCTCGAAATCGGCGTGCGCTCCATCCCCATTGTATTTGTCATTTCTGTCTTTGCCGGCGCGACAACCGCCTGGCAGGCCAATTACCAGCTCGAAGGTTATGTGAGTATGCGCTATCTCGGCACCGCGGTGTCGAAATCGATCATTCTCGAGCTCGGCCCGGTGCTGACCGGCCTCGTGGTCGCGGGCAGGATCGGCTCCTCGATCGCGGCATCGCTGGGCTCCATGCGTGTGACTGAACAGATAGACGCGCTCTCAGTCATGGCTATCGATCCGGTGCGTTACCTCGTGCTGCCGCGTGTCACCGCCGCCGCTATCATGGTTCCAGTGCTTACGATATATTGCTGTTTCTTCGGTATTTACGGTGGTATGCTGGTGTCGATGAAATTTCTCGGCGTATCCCAGGGGATTTTCATATACGGCGTCAAACACTATTTTTACCTGACCGATGTCGCTGTCTGCATGACAAAATCGATATTGTTCGGTGTCGGCCTTGCAGTGCTCGGCTGTTATTACGGTTTCAACGCAAGGGGCGGCGCGGAGGGCGTCGGCAAGGCGGCGATCAGCGCCTATGTGTCGTCGGCGGTGTATATTCTGCTTTCCGATTTCTTTGTGGCGTCCATCGCTTTTTAAAGAAATTCATTCAGCACGGGTGCGTTTATTCAGGCAGGAAATGATATGAACGGCAACGAGGATTATATCATACAGCTCAGGAATGTCCACCGGTCTTTCGGTGGCACTCCGGTGCTGCGCGGTGTCGATCTCGATGTCAGGCGCAGCGAGACACTGGTGGTGATCGGGCGCTCCGGCTGCGGCAAGAGTGTCATGCTCAAGCATCTGGTCGGCCTTCACAAGCCGGACAGCGGTTCGATCCTTGTCGATGGCGAGGACATCACCGGCCTGTCCGAGATGGCGCTGTTCCCCGTGCGTCAGAAATTTGGTTTCCTTTTCCAGGGGGCGGCGCTGCTCGATTCCCTGACCGTGGCGGAAAACGTGGGCCTCGGCTTGTCCGAGCTGACACGCATGACAGCGGACGAAATCCGCTGTACTGTCAGTGAAAAACTGGACCTTGTCGGCATGGGTGGTTCGGAGGAGCTCATGCCTGCCGATCTTTCCGGCGGGATGAAAAAGCGTGTCGGTCTTGCACGAGCCATTGCCTACGAGCCTGAAATAGTTCTCTATGACGAGCCCACGACCGGCCTTGACCCGATCATGGCCGATGCTATCAATAACCTGATAATCACGCTCAAACGGGAACTTCACATAAGCTCTATTGTCGTGACCCATGACATGGCCAGTGTGCGCAAGGTCGCCGACCGTGTTGCCATGCTTTTCGAGGGGCGCATCATTTTCACCGGGACTGTCGAGGAGATGGACAGCTCGGAAGACCCCGTGGTGAGGCAGTTTGTCGAGGGGAGGGCGGAAGGCCCTATCACTGTAACCGGCAGGAATGACGCGACTCTGCGCGGCGACTGTAAACCGGATTAGCGCATATCTGAAAAATACTCTTCGAATAACGGTGTTTTTCATTTTATTATACACGAAATGATATTATCCTAACGATTGAAAGTGTTCCTTTTCCATTTAGCTAAAAGAGACCTCTATGGCCCGTTTCATACGTATAGTTCGTTACCTGTTCCGCTATAAAATTCTGCTGGTGTTTGCGTTTCTCTGCTCGATAATCTATGCGAGCATGAATGCGTTCAGCCTGTATCTCGTCGGTCCGTTCATGAAAACCCTGTTTCTCGGCACAGAGATTGTAAGTGGGGAGCCGTCTGTCGTGGCGCCGGGATTCCTGCAACGGGTCAAAGTGTCAATGCAGTCGACAGTCGATAACTACCTTGTCAGCGGTGGAAACCAGGATGTGCTGGGACGTCTCTGCCTTTTGATCATCGCCGCGATCGTGGTGAAAAATGTTTTTTCCTACCTTCAGGGCTATTTCATGGCCTTTGTGGAGCAGGGTGTTATCCGCGATCTCAGAAACGATGTCTACGCGTCCTATCACCGTTTGTCGCTGCGGTATTTCCAGAAACGGAAAACCGGCGATCTCATGAGCCGTGTGATCAACGACTGTCATGTGGTCAACACCAATCTTAATTCCTCCATGATAATCATGATGAAAGAGCCGGTGAACCTCATTGTCCTGCTTTTCATCATGGTCATGCTCAGCTGGAAACTGACAGTGATCACCTTTCTCATTGCCCCGCCCAGCGGTTTCATTATCTCTATCATCACCCGGAAACTTCGCCGCCGAACGACGAAAACACAGGCGCGTGTCTCGGAAATGACCGCGGTGCTGGAGGAAACCATCGTCAACATCCGCGTGGTCAAGGCTTTTGCCATGGAGGTGTTCGAGATGGCGAAATTCGACAAGGCGAACAGCGGCTATTTCAAGGCCATGCTCAGGCTTTTCTGGATGCGCCGTCTGGCCTCGCCGGTCACTGAAATCCTCGGTGTCGCCATGGCGGTTGCCGTTCTCTGGTACGGCGGCAACCAGGTGCTGGTCTACAAGAGCCTGGGCTCGGACGAGTTCATTATCTATATGGCCAGCATGTTCATGCTCATGCAGAGCGCGAAAAAGCTTTCCGAGGTCTACGCGAAGCTCCACGTTGGCCTTGCCGCATCCGACAGGGTGTTCGAGATTATCGATCAGCCCGGAGATGTTGTCGATCCACCGAACCCGAAAAAATTAGAGAGTTTCAACGATTCACTCTGTTTCAATAATATCGTTTTCGAGTATGATGAGGGCGTTCCGGTGCTCAAGGACATCGATTTCGAGGCAAAAACCGGCAGCAACATTGCCATAGTCGGGCCCTCCGGCGGCGGCAAATCGACAATGGTTGACCTCCTGCCCCGTTTCTATGATCCTGCCAAAGGCTCCATTACCCTTGACGGCATCGATATCAGGGATTTCAGGCTCGATGACCTCCGCGCGCTTTTCGGTGTCGTGACGCAGGAGACGATACTTTTCCACGATACGATCCGCGCTAATATTGCCTACGGCCGTCCCGATATCCCGATGGAGGATATCGAGAAGGCTGCGAAAACGGCATTTGCCCACGATTTTATCGTCAAGCTCGAGCATGGTTACGATACGGTTATCGGTGACCGCGGCACCAAGCTTTCCGGCGGACAGCGTCAGCGTCTCGTCATAGCCCGGGCAATCCTCAAGAATCCGCCGATCCTCATTTTCGACGAGGCCACCTCGGCGCTCGATTCGGAATCCGAGGCGGAGGTTCAGGCCGCTATCGATAAGCTCCTCGAAGGACGCACTTCATTCGTGATCGCACATCGCCTGTCTACCATACAGAACGCTGATACAATACTTGTGCTCGAGGATGGCCGCATAGTCGAGACCGGCAGTCACGAAGAGCTCTACGCGAAAGAGGATGGTGTCTATCGCCGTCTCTCGGACCTTCAGTTCGCAAAACAGCGGGACGGCGAATGATGTGCGGTGAGCCGGATGGCCGCGCTGTCGTAAAAGGCCGTGTGAAGTGGTTTAACGAGCTGAAAGGATTCGGACTTCTTGTCAGTTCGGACGGTGTCGATGTCCATGTTACGTACCAGAATATAGCAGGCGAGGGATTTCGCACGATAAGCGAGGGCGAACCGGTCGAGTTCGAGATCGCGGAAACGCCGAAAGGGCCGCAGGCGCGTAATGTGAAACGGATTGAATAGCAGGCTTCATTAAATCACGAAAAACAAGAGCAGCATAACACTTCTGACATCCGGAAGTGTTTTTTTTTTGAATCATGAGCACTTCTAAACCGATAATTTACAATAATAAATGTGATCATTTAAAATATTTCAAAATAATGCTTGACAATTTAATATTAACCCCATAATATTAAGGGTGTAGCATGTGAAACAATAACTTCAAAATCCGAGGGGGTCGGATATGCCAATGCTTGAATTAGGAACTGGACAGATGCGCGTAATGCACGTACTATGGAAACGTGATACGGCTACAGCGCAGGAAATTACAGACATTCTGAATGAAGAGTCGCCGACGAAACTGAGTACTGTTTCAACTTTTTTAAGGGCTCTCGTGAAAAAAGAGGCGGTTGCATATGAGGTCGAAAACAGGACGTACATCTATCGGGCGATTGTCGATGAAAGCATGGTTAAACGTCATGCACTTCAGGGCGTAATCGACCATGTATTTGATGGTTCTGCCGGAGGTGTTGTTTCATACCTCGTAGAGAACAGCCTGTTGTCACCGGAAGAGATGGAAAATATTTCGAAACTGTTTGAAGAGAAGGAAGAATGACAGTCCAATTCGCGTTTATTATCGACATAATGATGGCTGTGGCAAACTTTGTTGTATTGCTGGGATGCAATACACTGCTGCAGACCACGGTTCTGATCGGCGGCGGAATTGCCGTGGCGTCTTTCTGCGGGCGTTACGGTGCTGCCTGTCAATCGGTAATACTGCGCACGGCCCTTGTTTCCGCGCTGCTCTGTCCTGTTATTGCGTTGTTTATCAGCGCCGCCGGTCTCAATGTGCCGACTTACAGGCTGAATGTGGATGCGGTTGTTCCTGCGGTGGCTAATCATGGAAATGACGCTCAATTCCCTGTGCCGGAATTGGATAAAGCGAAGGAAACTGCCGGGCCGCCTGTTAAAAACGCATTGCCTCCGGAAGAAACAGCAACCTCTCATTCTCCGCTAACTGACACGCTTACTGCTGCTCAATCAAACGGAGATCAGAATCCTGTTCATGCCTTCACCGTCAAATTTATAGTTTTCAGCACCCTAGCGCTTGTGTGGGGCGTTATGACTTCAGTATTGTTCCTGCGATTGATACAGAGTATGCGGCGTATCAAGGAAATCAGGTGTACTGCGCAGAAAGTGCCGGAATGGATAAGGAATATAGCTGCCGAAATAAGCCGTGTGCTGGGTGTCAGTCTTCCGGATATAAGGGACAGTGTTTATATCAAAAGCCCCTTTTTGACCGGTTTTTTCAATCCTGTTATTCTGCTTCCCAAAGACTATCCTTATGACAGAGATTCGCTTGTCAGTCTCTTTGTCCATGAGCTGACACACCACAGGCGCAACGATCCGCACTGGAATTTTACCCATCAATGTGCCGGTATTGCGTTTCCGTTCCAGCCGTTATACAGGCTGCTAGGTCAGAAAATTACGGAAACAAGCGAATATGTGTGTGACGATCATGTCACCCATTACGGAAGCGATAAAAGGAAGTATGCGGAAAACCTTTTCTCGTATGCAAAAATTTTCGCTGCTCCCGCACCTGAACTGAAAGCCGTTTCGGAATTCGCAACTCCTGTATCTCCCTTGCGGCGGCGTATTGTCCGCATTCTCGACAGCCGCGGAGTCCGAACACTGCGGGCAGACATGTATTTTGTTCTGGTATCCTCGGCGGTGGCGCTGTTTTCCACATTCTGTGCCGGGCTTGTCGGTTTCGAGGGTGCCGATGTGAAACCGGAAAGCATTGCATTTGAAAGCATTTCGAGTGCGGCGGAGTATGTGAAACTTCCCGGCATACTTGATGCGCCGCCCAGTTTTGCGAGGTTAGTCCAGGCTGAAAAAACAACGGCCCGCCCTTCAGATGAACCAGCGAAAATGGTCATAGACTACCCGGAACGGAAATCACTTCACGTATATGAGGATCTGCAGGGAGATTTTGAAAGGCAGAATGTCAATCTTCAGAATATCTCCTACTATGACACAATACGGACACGCTCAACAGTCTTTAGGCGGCCGGTTTCCACGATGCCAGTGCTCGAACGTCAGATAAGGACCGCATTTGGCGTGCCAGACCTTGTGTTGAATGTCAATGTTCCTGATGTTGAGGATGCTTTTGCCGAGATTGGTGATTTCGGCCTTCAGGCGCTGAATGCCGCTCCGGCTGCATCTGGGCCGGAAGCGGCAGCCATGCGGCAGTTGATAATTGAAATTCCCACTGTGACTGAAAAAAGCGATCAGGCGGAATCCGAAACACTGGATATGACGGCGTATTACCAGTCGCTCAAAAAAGATAAGCTCAATCCGGTCTGGTCTCCCGACAGCGAAAAAATTGCTTTCAACGATACTGATTATGGTGTCTGGGTTGTCAATGCCGATGGCGGTGAACCGCTTCTGGTGTATAACAATTACTACAAACTCTACTATCATGGCCTGAATCTGCACTATGGTGAAATTGAAACAATCGGCTTTTCGCCTGATGGCTCTGAAATTGCCTACAGACGTTATGGAATCGATATCGAGCAGGGTACAAAAATCAAGATCAACGAATTGGGTATACCGTTTGATTACTATATCGAAAATCCCCTGCCGATTATTGAAAGTGTGAACCTGGAAACAATGGCGTACAGGACTCTTGCCGAAAACGCTCTTACCGGATGCTGGAGCCCTGATGGAACGGCGTTCGCATATATAAGCACCAATCTCGAAGACGAGAGAAAGCTGTGGATGCTTGACTTTGAAAGCGGCGAGCGCCGGGAGATAGCAGCCGAGGAACCATCGAAAGTGCTGTTTGATCCGGAGGGCTCGTCACTTCTCGTTGCCGTTAAAGGCCAGGGCAATGACCGCAAGATAGCTGTTGTCGATATTGAGGACGGCAGTGAGACAGAAACGCTGCTGTCAGGTGCTGTTTCCCTGCTGGATATTTCAAAGGACGGCCGATGGTTACTCTATTCTGAAGCGAATTCGCCGGATCCCCGCTCTTCATCGGAGCATAATACGCTGTATAAACTGGCGCTTTTCGACATGCAAAGCGGCATTCTGCAAAATGTGCAGACAAATGAGAAAGTGTCGAATGCCTGGGGCCGTTTCTCGCCTGACGATGGCACACTCTGTCTCAACCTCATGGACAATGGTTTCTGGAATATATACTTTCAGGAATTCGAGTCGCCCGCCGTCGAAGAAAATGAGCCTGTTGGAAATGCTCCAGCCGTATTCTCTCTCGGGGCCAATTCTCCGAATCCGTTCAATATGGCCACATCCATTGAATTCACTGTGGCGAAAGAGAGCCATGTTTCGCTGATGATATACAATTCTCTGGGCCAGAAAGTTCGCACCCTTGTATCTGATTATCTGCCTGCGGGAGTACACCACAGGGTCTGGGACGGCCTCGCTGATGACGGTAATACGGTTTCCGCGGGAATATATATATCGAGACTGAGTGCGGCTGGCAGAGTGGCGACTATGAAAATGACCGTTATTAAATAATCTTTAAAAAGAGATGCGTAAAATGAGTTTGGCAGGGCGCTATTTCGTGATAATCATGATGTTTTTTATTTCGGGGAGGGTGGCGTATCCCGATGGGAACTGGACGATTGTTCCCGATTCACCGAGTGTCGGTGACAGGGCTGAAATAGTTGTTGACGGCGATGGCTGTCTCTGGTTCACAGCAATTGATGCAACGTCGAAAGCAGGCAGCGAGGTGTATAGTTATGATGGCGAAAACTGGCAGATATTTTCTGCAGATAGCGGATTGATGAATAATACAGTTCTGGATATTGCTGTTTCCCAAGATAACTTTGTGTGGGTATTGACAAACGACGGATTGAATAAATATGACGGCGTTACATGGACATCGTATCCATTCACATTTCAAATTCCTCCCTATATGTTTGTTACACACGACCTTTCGGTTGGCAGGGACGGAACAGTATGGTGCGGTTTTCATAGCGGCGTGGCCAGTTTCAAAAACGGCGTTTGGACTCAGCACGGCAAGGTGTACGGCCTTCCCGAGGATGATATTCAAGTGTATGCCCTTGCGGCCGGCCTGGATGGCAGAGTCTGTGTCACATATGAATATATTGCCTGGGATCAGGTTAATGAAGACGAAGGGCAGAATGTTTATCCGGATATCAAATGCGATACAATGGTGTTCGATGGTACAAGCTGGATTCCAACGCTTATTTCCGGAATACAGAAACCAAAAAGAGTATTCAACAATTTGGCTGTTGGTCCCGATGGCTCGATCTGGTCAAGCACCGGTACTAATCTATATAAGCTCGAAGGTACAGCATGGCGTCAGAAACAATATTTGTCAGATATCGGCAGGGATGCGCTGGCCATAGATTCTTTCGGAAATACATGGGCGTCAGTTGAGGAAAAAGTAAACATATACGATAACAATGATGTTTTTCTCAAAAAATACTCTAATGAAAATGGACTGCCGGGCGGAGAAATCACGGGCCTTGCCGCAGGGCCTGACGGTATCGTGTGGATTGTGAGTAAAAACGGTATAGCGAAATACACTCCCGGTGAGACCTCTGTTGCTGCGCTTGAACCGGCAATTTTTGCACTGTATGATAATTTCCCTAATCCTTTCAACATGTCGACTACTATCGAATACTCGCTTGCGAAAGAGGGCGCGGTTTCCCTCGGTATCTACAACAGCCTCGGGCAGAATGTAAGGGATCTTATTTCGGAGAATATGTCCGCCGGAGCTCACAAAGTCGTCTGGGACGGCCTCGATGATGATGGCAATACTGTTTCCGCGGGAATATATATATCGAGACTAAGCGCCGGTGACTTTTCGGCGACAATGAAAATGACATTGCTTAAATAGTCATGAGCAGATACATGAACGCGGAGAATACAATCACAATGTCCACTCTCTTAAGCAATATACAGGCAAAACCAAGAATTTATATCGGGAGGATGACGCCTATGGAATGATCAGGAGACTACGAATTCGGAAAAGCGAATTCACCCAGATTCCTCTCTCTCCCATCATTCAAAATGAGTTGTTAAACAAGGAGTTATACGATGAAATCGATTTTTAGATCTATTGTCTGCGCATCAGTTTTTGCGGTGCTGCTTGTTTCTTACGCCGCCGTGGGGCTTGCTGTTCCCGGTGAAACAATAACCGGCAATTATAACTGGATTGGCCAAACAGACTGGTCGCCTGACGGCAGGTATGTCGTTTTTAACGCCGACAGTGATATCATTTTAGTAGATCTGGAAGAGAATACAATAACCAATTTGACCGAAAATGTAGATATGTTGTGTGCGCTGCCAGCCTTTTCGCTGGATAGTTCGGAAATCTATTATTCAGCTGCACCAGAAAATGATACCAATAGCACGGCGGAGTCTGATACCTGGGCGATAAATATCCAAACAGGAGAAGTGCGACTCGTTAAAGAGAATGCTATTGGCTATGATGTCAGCTTCAATGGCAGATATGCAACGTACTCTATTTATAGAGAAGGTATCGCAGTCTATGATCTGGAAACGGGCGAGGAAACGATGATCGGCCTGGTAGACGGATCGGCTCCGCCCTATATGCTGAATAGCGATACACCAAAGTTTACTTATGATGACAAGCATGTTATCGTTATGGGGAAAAATGCAAAAAACATGTATAACTATGGGTTGTACAGCATCGATATCGAAACCTGCGAGGCTGAGCAGATCGGCAGTAACTGGTATTCGGCAGCTAACTGCAATGCTTTCAATAACAAGGTGCTTATGTCGGAAAGTGTCATCAAGTCGACAGAAATTCCCAGGTATCCTTTCGAGATCAGGGATAGCGAAACCGGTGAAATAACTGTTGTTACCGGTGAAGATAGGTATTATAACATTTTCTACATTTATAATGCCGAAACCGGTGAATATGAAAACCTCTGCTACAACAATTATTATGCTGTTGAGGGGAAGCAGCAGGTATATGCTTTTGATGATGGCAATTATGTTCCTGCAGAACAAATATATGATGAGGATCACATGCCCTTGTCGAAGACTCGAATTGCCAGAGACCAGCGATGGTCAGTGGTGATATATGATCTCGATACCGAGGAAACGTTCCGGATTGTCAATCCGATGGATTTCGAGACAAAATGCGCCTGTTGGTCGCCTGACGGAACGCGGATATGCTATGTTCTCGATGACGGCGAGTTCATGTCGCTGTACATCTATGATGTCGTTGAAGGTGCTCACAAGCTTGTCATGCTCGGAACTGATGAGGAGATCGATACGGCGGTGGAAGAATCACCTGCACCCGAGGCATTCTCGATTGCCGGTAATTTCCCCAACCCCTTCAATCCGACAACAACAATCGATTTTGAAATTCCCGAAGCTGGATTTGTCGAACTGACAGTCTATAATGCCATGGGGCAGAAGGTGGCAAGCCTTTTGGCCGAAGATATGGCTCCCGGTAAACATCATGTGGTCTGGAACGGTCGAGATGACAACGGTGTCTCTGTCTCGTCCGGAATCTACATTTCACGCCTGAAAATGAGAGAGAGGATAACGGCGAGACAGATGACACTCGTCAAATGACCCCCTCGGTCTCCAGATCACATTATGAGGCGCTCTTACGGGCGCCTCTTTTTTTGCCTGAGCAGGAGGGGCGAGGCATAAAAAAGCCGGAAACATAGCTTCCGGCAAAAAAAGCAGGGTAATTTAAGAAAACACTCTCAGTAAATGCATAATTAAGGGAACTTTATAGCCACTGAACGGCATTTTGTCCCGCTGCCCGGAAAACCGGGGTCACGGCGTGGACGCAACCGCAAGGGGCAGCCCTCATAGAGAAAGACATAAAAGGTTTTCATAAACGACCCTGCTAAGAGAAATATGGCAGAATACATGTCCCGAAACAAGATAATTTTTTGGAAAAATTACATCCTTTTTATTGTCTTGCACCTTAAGCCTTTCTATAATATAAGCTGACAATAACTTAGAAAAATACTCGAAAGGAATGCTCATGAAAAAACTGATGTTGTTACCGTTTCTCCTGCTCTTTTTTGCGGCACCGCTTTCTGCGGAAGTCCTCTATCTCGATGATATTGTCCAGGACCACGACTGGGACCATTTCAAACGTTCCGATGGCAGCAATGAGGATATTTTTGTTTTCCGCCCCGAGGGGCATTCCGCCGACGACAAACGTCCCGCGGTCATCTGTATAACCGGTGGAGGATGGCGCGGCGGCCGGCCGGAGTATTTCTTTCCCCACTGCCGCTATTTTTCCTCACGCGGAGCTGTGTCGTTCAGCATCCGCTACCGTCTCTGCACCTCGAAAGGTGTCGCTGGCCTGAAAGAGGTCGAGCGCTGTCTCGACGACTGCAAGGCCGCTGTCCGCTATGTGAGGGAGAATGCCGCCAAGTACGGTGTCGATCCCGACAGGATCGCTGTCGCAGGCGACTCCGCCGGCGGGCATCTTGCCGCCTGCCTTGTGACACTCGACGGTATCGCCGAGCCAGACAACGCCAAAGTCTCCTCGATGGCCAATGCGGCGATCTGCTATAATCCCTGTATGGACATGAACGATCCGCTGCTTCAAAAGATATTTTTCGACAAGGACCTGTGGAATCCCGACGAAAAAGGCCGCTCACAGAATCCCGCGATATCGAAACTGGCGTCGCGACTCTCCCCAATCGATCATGTCAAGGCTGGACAGCCGCCCATGCTCATCATGCACGGCAGTGTCGACAAGGTCATTAACATCGAGCAGGCACACCGCATGAAGAAAACGGTAGAGGCTGCCGGGAACCGCTGTGACCTGGTTGTCCTGGAGGGTGTCAATCATGCATTCACGATCCACGGCTACGGCAGCGAGGAGAGCATCGTCCAGTCGCTGCACGATGCCGATATGTTTCTGGAGTCGCTCGGTTACCTCGAGGGCAAGCCGACAATCCGTGTGAAATGAAAATGAGGGCATCTTGCAGTAAGACTATAGTGGCTCGTGGAAAAAAGATGCGAGAGAGAAAAAGCGCTTGACTATAACTGAACGATCATTTATTTTAGGGCTATGAGAGTTAAGGACGACGAAAAAATCGCCGCATTGTTCGAGGCGACGGTAAAAAAGGTGAACGAGATCGGTTTCGCCTCCAGCTCGGTGTCAAAGATAGCGAAGGAGGCGGGCGTTTCTCCTGCGACGATCTATGTTTATTACAAAAACAAAGACGAGTTGCTGGTTTCTACCTATGTCGAGATCAAGCGCCGGATAAGCGCCGCTTTGCTTGACAGTTTCGATGAAAGCGAGCCTGTGCGCGATATTTTCGAGAAATTCTTTCTCAAGTTCTATGAGTTTATTGTCGGGAACGCCGATTATTACAAGTATACCGAGCAGTTCGCCAATTCTCCATACAGCGAGTTGGTGGACCGGGAGGCTTTGGAGCGGTTTTTTGAGCCTATTTTCCGTGTTTACCTGCACGGAGTGGAGCAGAAAATCCTGAAAAATGTGGATATACCCATTGTAACGGCTTTTATCTGGGCGCCGGTTGTCGCTCTCGCCAATCCGAACAGCTGTCATGGAGAGAGACTGGAAAAGAACACGATAGAGACGGCGTTTACACTGGCCTGGGATGCAATAAAACTCTAAAATTTTTTCGACAAATAATAAATGATCGTTCATTTAATGGCCTTTTGGCAGAGAAATATCGTGTCTTTTAAAACAATTATCAGTATCATAACTGGAGTAGTGATTATGCAGGCTTATGTTTCTGCTATTGCGGCGGCTGAGAAAACGGACGTTTCTCTGATCGGGACTACTGAAAAATCGGTTCGTGGATCTGATGGGAAATTCGATTCGAATGGAAGCGAGCCGGAGATGTCATTCAAGAGTTTTATATCGATGGCGGGTGAATATTTCTTCAAGCGCAATTCCAGGACACCCGACACCTCTCTGCCGGTGAGACAGGCGGACATGTCTTTTTTCAACAGGGAAGGGCATGGACAGCTGAATGCCACCTGGCTCGGACACTCATCCCTCATGATCAATATCGACGGTTTCAGGATTGTAACCGATCCTGTCCTGGAGAAACGTGTCTCGATTCTGGGGCCCTCCCGTTATAATGGCGAGGTACCTGTCGATGTGGATGATATCCCCGACATCGATGTGGTCATTATTTCTCACGACCATTATGATCATCTCAACAAGTACAGTATTCAGAAACTGCATGGCAGAACAAGCCGTTTCATTGTGCCGCTCAACGTGGGAAAACGGCTCATAGCATGGGGTGTTCCGGAGGAAAAGGTCGTGGAGTTGTCCTGGTGGCAGGAATATAAAATCAACTCGGAACTTCTGATTGCCGCAACTCCAGCACAGCATTTCTCCGGGCGCGGGATCGGCGACAGGAACGAGACACTGTGGGCCTCCTGGGTTATCGGGACGAAATGGCATACGGTGTTTTTCAGCGGCGATTCCGGTTATTTCGGCGGTTTCAGGCAGATAGGTGAAAAATACGGTCCGTTCGACATGACTTTCATTGAATGCGGCGCCTATGGCGAGTCATGGCCCGGGGTGCACATGTTCCCGGAGCAGACTGTCCAGGCGCATCTTGACCTCAATGGTGGTATCCTGCATCCGATACACTGGGGAACGTTTAATCTTGCGTTTCATCCGTGGTTCGAGCCGATGGAGCGATTGACCGCGGCTGCCTGGGAAGAGGGGGTGACTGTCGCGACACCGGTTGTCGGCGGTAGTACTGTTTTTGGTGATACACCGCGGAGCGAACGATGGTGGGAGGATGATTTCGAGCTGACAGTACAAGTGGCGGAATAAGACTGTTACCTGCATAACTTAGATTCGGGAGGAGCCATGAGCTCGAAGGTCTACTACAAAAAAATAGATGCTGATACAGCTGTCACGACGGTCCAGGCCATTACGAAAGAGCTGCTCGATACCATTGTTGCGAAAGAGCAGGTCGAACTCGCCGCCAGAATCCCGCTCAAGGTGCATTTCGGTGAGGCGAAAAATGTGACATATCTCAAGCCTGATAACTATATCGGAATTATCGACTACCTGAAAGAGCGCGGCATCGATTCCTCTTACATCGAGACCAGCGCAATGTACGGTGGCCAGCGGTTCAAGAAGGAACTGCATGAAAAGACCGCCAAAGAGCACGGTTTCACCCAGCTTCCTGTCGTGTTTGCCGATGGCGAGCACGGTGAGAATTTTGCAGAGGTTGAAATCGGTAAAAACCATTTCCAGACTTTCAAGATTGGAAAGGCGTTCCTGGACTATGAGCAGATTCTTGTTCTCTCCCATTTCAAGGGGCACATGATGGCCGGTTTCGGCGGCGCGATCAAGCAGCTTTCAATGGGACATGCCGCAAAAGGCGGAAAAATGGCCATGCACATGGGGGAGAAACCCCAGATAAGAAGCAGAAAATGCCGTCAGTGCCACCTCTGTGAAACACGCTGTAACGAGGGAGCCCTTCATATCGGTAAGAAATCGTGGATCGATCACGAAAAATGTGTCGGCTGCGGTGCCTGCATGGCGATCTGTCCGCACAAGGCAATATCGATATTCTCGGTGAAAAGTATCGGGAAATTCCTTGGTATCGGCAATCCGTTCATCGAGAAACTGGTCGAGGGGGCCTATGCCGCACAGAAAGGCAAACGCAATATTTACGTGAATTTCGCCATGAATATAACTGCCGGATGCGACTGTGAACCGAGGAAGATGAAGCCGCTTATGGATGATTTCGGAATTTTCGTCTCGACAGACCCGGTTGCGATCGACAAGGTCTGCTATGACATGACGAAAGAGCGTGGCAAGAAATTCCGCGGGTTCAAGACATTTGCCTATGCAGAGAGTATCGGGCTTGGCTCTGCTGATTACGAGCTTATCGAATTGAAATAATCCTGTTGATTTATCAATCCCATCACCTGATGCAAAGGAAGATACTATGCTATACCGGACAATGCCTAAAACGGACGAAGAGCTTTCCATACTCGGTTTCGGCTGTATGCGTCTGCCGGTTATCGACAATGATCCCTCGAAAATCGACGAAGATAAGGCGATTGCCCTTGTCCGCGATTCCATCGACAGGGGCGTGAACTATATCGATACCGCCTACCCCTATCACGGAACCGGTATGGGGACGGCCGGTGAAAGCGAGCCTTTTGTGGCCCGGGCTCTCAAAGATGGGTACCGCGAAAAGGTTAAACTTGCCACAAAACTTCCGAGTTGGCTTATCCAGAGCCGCGAGGATATGCACAAATACCTGAACGAACAGCTGCAACGTCTCGAAACCGACTGTATCGACTATTACCTTGTGCACGCCTTGAACAAAGGGTTGTGGGAGACACTTGCGAAACTGGGCATTACTGATTTCCTCGATCAGGCGATAGCGGATGGCAGGATTCGCCATGCCGGTTTCTCGTTCCATGACAACAGTGTCGAGCTGTTCAAAGAAATCGTCGATGCCTATGACTGGACATTCTGCCAGATCCAGTATAACTATATCGACGAGAACAACCAGGCGGGCCGTGAGGGGCTCGAGTATGCTGCCGGTAAAGGGCTGGGGCTTGTCATCATGGAGCCTCTGCGCGGCGGTAGTCTCGCTGCGCACCTGCCTGAAGAGGCGGTCGAGGCTTTCGGGAAAGCCGATGATTCCAGGACACCCGCAGACTGGGCGCTTCGATGGATATGGAACCATTCCGAGGTTTCGGTCGTGCTCAGCGGTATGAACGCCATGGAACAGGTGGAGGAAAACTGCAGGGTCGCGTCTGAGGCCCAGGTGGATTCTATGACAGACACTGAAATCGCGACTGTCGACGAGGTACGTGATATCCTTAGTCGGAAAGTAAAAGTCGGCTGCACTGGCTGCGGCTACTGCATGCCCTGCCCGGCAGGTGTCAACATTCCGCAGAATTTCACCTATCTGAATGATTTTCACCGTTTCGACAATCCCGCGACAAAACAAACCGCGAAGTATGTGTACAACATGCTTCTGTCTGCCGAGGAGAAGAGCTCGAACTGTGTCGAGTGTGGTCAGTGTGAAGAGCACTGTCCTCAGGGCATCAAGATCAGGGACATGCTGAAAGAGGTGACCGAGACTTTGTCAAACTGAAACGGTTAAAGAACCAAACTGGACAAAAAAGAATCCGCCCTCTAAAGGTGGATTCTTTTTTCTTTATGCGGGTGATATTATTCGAGAAGTGTAATTTTCCTGTTGAGTGTCGTGTCGCCTGCACGCATGTTGAGAAAGTAAATGCCGCTTTCCACTTTCGTGCCGCTGTCTGTCACACCCTGCCATGAAAAAACATGGGTTCCGGCATTGAGCGCGCCATCATAAATCGTGGCGATATTCTGGCCGGTGATATTGTAAACGTTAATCGAAACCTGTTCCTGTTCGGGGGTGTGTACCTGGATGGCTGTACCGGCATTGAACGGGTTCGGATAGTTGCCGAGGGTGTATTCTTCAGGCTTGTCGCTGTTTTCCACTGACGTGGGAGCAATAACCACTGTTGATGCTGAATCCACTTCCTCCGCCTGTTTTACCGCCTCATCGTGCATTGTCTTGAACGTGTTGACGACCGTGTTGTTGTCATGGGTGAACAGGCTGTTGGCGAAATGCTCTGAAATCGATCGATAGTACAGGGTTGCGCTGACTGTAAAGTTCCCTCCGGGAGCGTCAAACGGGATCTGGTAATGCACAGTATCTCCGCCGCTTCCGCCTGAGGTGCTTTCCTTATTGAAATCCCCGTCATCCGCAGCGGCACCCATGATTGCCATGCTCGCGTAGTCACCCGTGTTTTTCGCAAATCCCGCTGGCGGCAGACGGTTGTCCTTGAGATAAGATGCGCCGCGCAGAAGGGTGGCCGTGGGTTTGCCGTCCACATCGCCCATGACCGATTCGTAAATCTGCACCTGGGCCGGATCGGAAATGACATCGTAATGTGGGCTGTAGCTGTCTCCCGCAGGATTGGCGAATGTGTCGGGATTGCCGGACTCGAATATCAGGGCACCGTCAGGATCGCTGACCCGGAAATGTATCCAGGCCTGCCTACTCGGATAGCCGGTGGGGAATTTGTGGCCGCAGAGGTTCGTCACCTCGACCTCGGCCAGAAGGGTGCCTTCCTGTATTTCGGCGCTGACAGTAATTTCGGCGGTTTTCGTGCCGATCATCTCACGTGCGTTCATCTCGGTCATGTCGAGCGACTGGGAGCCGGAATATGCGCCGGTTTCACTCGGATACATGTTTATGATAGCCGGAAGGAAGGTGTTGCCGCCCACGAATACATGCCGCCAGACTGGCGTGCGTTTCGTGCTCAGCACCGGCGGGCGGAGTGAGATGATCAGGGACTCGTCGAGTGAGGGCATATGGCAGGACTGGCAGCTCTCGCCAGTTCCGGGATACTTGCTGTTCTGCCATTCGAGATAAGGTGTCTGTTCGGGGAATGCACCGCCGAGATTGCCGTCGTTATCGACATATGAGGTGAATAATGTATGGCAGGTGGCGCAGAGTTCCGACTCGTTCACATGATCCGAATACGTCGGCGTATAATCGACAACATTTTTCATCTGTGCAGACGCCGGATTTTGATAAGGTCCGAATATCAGGCGGTCGCTGGTGATGTTATAGTGGCCGGAAAAACTTTCCTCGGTATTGTCGCGGTTGTCCTGCACCTGGTGGCAGAGTGTGCAGCTGACACCGTCGAGCCCGGCTGTGTCAGTAAGAAGATCGGCAAGGCCGTAAGAGCTCTGGCCGTTTTCACGTGACTGACGGTGTCCCATTGGTGCGTGACAGGTACAGCACTTGTCCTCGATGGCTGCGGCTATGGCTGGATTTTCCAGTGTTTCGGCGGTGACTTTAGCGCGCCAGAACGGGTCTTTCGAGGCATTGGCCATCATGGATGAACGCCAGTGGGCAGGCGGTGAAATATCCTCGCCGGATGATGAGGTTAGTACGCCTGAGCCGGCGGCATGGCAGAACTGGCAGTCGCCCGCCCCGGCGAAAAGGGTTGTCGAGAAGGAGGGCAGTGTCTGGGTCTCGGCCTGTCCTGCCGTAAGTACGGCGAGCAGGAAAATGAAAAAGATTGCCGTACAGCGTTGCAATACGATCATAGTACTGTCCTTTCCCGTGAAACCCGATGGAAACAGGCAACGTAAGTTATTACTGCGAATGACTATTCAATGAATTCAAGCAGCTCAAACAGGAAATACCGTGTACGTTTTGATCTGTACTTATTTGCAATGTCTTGGATGGATCGCAGCCCTTATGATGCCTTTTCTACCTCTTTGTGCATTGACACTTGTCTGAAAATGTAATCGATCAGTCGCAATGTACTGTAAATGCAATATAATCATGATTTACTTGATGTGCACGACTTTTTTGACCGCGCTGTTGCTGCCAGCCTGGAGCCTGATGAAAAACACGCCGTTGGGAAGGCCTGCGCTGTCGATTGATTCCGAATACCTGCCGGGGTTCATTGTGCCTTTGCTGATCTTTTTCACGACCTGGCCGCCGATGGAATAGAGTGTCAGTTCCACGGGGCTCGTTTCCGCCAGCGAGTAGCTGATACTCACACCGGCGTTGAATGGGTTCGGGAATGGATTGCCGAGCTCGAATGCGATGGGGCTGTCATTGTCCACGCCGACTACATTTCCGGTTATATCGATTGCCAGTGACGTACCGTTTCCGGTGGCGATCTCGATGTTGGAAGCTGCCTGCGAATCGAAACCTTCTGCCGAGACCGTAACCGTGTAATCATCACGGGCGGGGAGGCTGTCGAACAGAACGAGACCGTTCTCGCCGCTTACCGCCTTGTAGCCGCCCGGCTCGACGGTGACCTCCGCTCCGGAAAGAACGCCTGACTCGCCATCGCTCACACTCACCGTCAGTGAGCCCGCAAACTCGCCGCCGACGAATTCGCCCGGCTGAAGCGCCGCGCCGGTGATCCTCAGCTCGTCCATGGTTGACGGGGTGTCATATACTGTATTGTTTTGGATGCCTAACAATAGATATCCACCCGGTTCAGCTACGTAATCAGATTCCGTTTCAGTCTCATATTCCAATATGCCGTTGACGTAAAGACCGACTGTCCTGTTGCTGTTGACAATTGCGATATGGACCCATTCGCCGAAAGTAAAAGGATTGTCCCGGTGTGAAGATGACAGGCGAGTTCTATTTCCGTCTTGTGTGTAATAAATACCGGCAACCCCGAAATTGCCGACGACACCCGTAACGAACATCGTAGGCGCAGCTAATAAGACATATTCATTGACAATTTCATCATTATCAGTTGTGATCTGCACCCAGCTTTCAATTGTCATGTCATTGCCGGCACCGGTATACAGCGCGGGTATTTCTGCCCGTGCAAGGCTTAATTGAGCCTCGACAGAGACAGCATTGCCATATCTGCCGGGCACGAGTGAAACAAATGCGGGATCGTAGGATACATCGTTGCCGCGGCCGCTTGCGTCGCTGAAATCGCTGTCGAAATGGTACCACAGCAGTGTCGGATCATCCAGCTCACCGAGCCTGACCATGTTGTCGCCGCTATTGACTGTTGCCGTGTAATACGCGTATGAGGGGTGATTGACAGTGATCGTTTTGTCCGTGCCTGCGGGAAGCCGGAAACTGAATATTCCAGTCTCATCGGTATAGGCTGTTGCGCCGCCGGGATTGACCTCGACTGTCGCGAGGCTTACGGGGGCACCGTCGGGATCGAGGACTGTACCGTAAATTTCCGCAAATTCCACCGGCTGTTCCGGTTTTATATTGTATTTGAGACAAATAACCGAATCGAAATCCTCCAGATCTAAATCAGGAAGCGAATACCAGTTGTTCGTGTAGTCCTGATCACCCCATCCCGCATTGATATGATACAGGCCGCCCGCCTCGTCATAGCCGTCCAGAACCACAGCATGACCGTCCTCTTCAACACTGTTTTGAATGCCCATAAATACCGGCATGCCGTTTTTGATATTGTCTATGGCAAGCTGGTAATCGTTGGCCCAAGAGTCAGAATCAAGTGTGGACGTGTAGCCGACATACTGTAAAAGAGGCAGCTCTTCGTCGACGTATGATCCATCTGACGAATAATGTGTTATGAGTTTTATCCCGATGCCGGACATGAGCCATGCGATCGATTCCATGTCGCCGTTATAGCTTATGGAGCCCAATGTCTCGTTCAGTTGATCGAGACTGGGGAAATCGAGCCGTTCAGCGTCTTCAAAGATCGAAATATCGCCGTTGCCCCCATCCGATATGTACGAGTCACCGGAATCGAATGTCATACTCCGGGGATACTGCCAGTAGTTGCATATCTGGGCTATCGCCGCGGCACCGCATCCGGCAATTGAACGCAATCCTGTGGCCGGATCGAGCGGACAGTATTTGTTGTAGGGGAACTCCTGGTTCCAGTTGGTCTGGATCAGAGGGCCGTATGTCCTGGCGTCGGCTTTTTTCGCGGCAAAGATGCCGTTGGCGAGATCGTTCCACTGCGTGTTGTTTTCAATGCTCTTTTCGAGCATTGCCACGCTGCCCTCCTCGAGCGCGTCGAGACGGATGGGGATGTCCATTTTCAGAAGATAGAGCAGGACATTTTTGGAGCTGTCGGTGAAATCGAACGAACCTTTGTCAGAGTAGCCCAATACTGGCTTGATTCTATCGTCCGCCGCGGTGATGACATAGCCGCCTGTGTCAAAAGAATGGACATAGGCGAGTGTCCTGCCTTTGTCATCCATGACTGCCTGCGTGTCGGACAGGAATGTGTTTTGGGCGCTTTTTTCCGCCTGTATTCCCGTTTTACAGGAAAGGAATGTGTCTGCTGCTGATCGTGCCGTGGATGGTGAAACAGGTTCGGAATAGGTGCTGGAAGTTCCGAGAAGCAGAGAGAATATCAGTGTCAGTATCGTTCGTTTCATGAATTATCCTGTTTTTATTGATTTATCATTCGGGCTGTTGCCGGATTGCAGGAAAACGGTTTTACTTTACATGCACGATTTTTTTGACCGCGCTGTTATTGCCTGCATCGAGCCTGATGAAGAAAACACCGTTGGGAAGGCCAGCGCTGTCGATCGATTCAGAATATCTGCCGGGCTGCATTGTGCCTTTGCTGATCGTTTTGACCAGCTGGCCGCTGATGGAGTAAAGTGTCAGCTCCACGGGTGCCGTTTCCGCCAGCGAATAGCTGATACTCACACCGGCGTTGAACGGGTTCGGGAATGGGTTGCCGAGTTCGAATGCAATGGGACTGTCATTATCCACACCGACTACATTTCCGGTTATATCGAATGCCAGCGAGGCGCCGTTTCCGGTGGCGACCTCGATGTTGGAGGCCGTTACCGGATCGAAACCATCCGCCGAGACAGTAATCGTGTAATCGTCGCGGGCAGGAAGGCTGTCGAACAGAACGACACCGTCTTCGCCGCTTTTCATCGTGTAGCCGCCCGGCTCTACTGTAAGCTCCGCGCCGGAAAGAACACCGGAATCGCCATCGCTAACGGTAACCGTCAGCGAGCCATTGAACTCGCTGCCGATAAATTCGCCCGGTTGGAGCGCGGCCGCACTGATTCGTGTCTCGTCCATGATTACCGGCACTTCATATAGTGTTCGGTCACCTCTCAATATTCCTGTCCCGAGATACGCTCCGGGAGCCGGTGCGAGTGGATAGGGTGTGTCTGTTTCGCCTTCAAGACGGCCGTTGACATAGAGTCTGAGTGTTTCTTTTTCGCTATAGACCGCGGCCAGATGGATCCAGTCTCCAAGAGCGATTCGCCCTTCCATTGAGGGCGATGCGACATAATAGGCTTCATCATTGATGTTCTGCGCAAGGATTTCAAATGTGAAGTTCTCGTTAATATTCAGATAAAAATAATGCGGGAAAAAGAGGCCGACATATATATAGGGAAGTTCTTTCGTTGTTACCTGTACCCAGGTTTCGATTGTCAGGCTGCCCATGTCACCTGTCGAAAATGCCTGGGTTTCGGCGTGGAGGCAGGCACCCTGTCCTGTTATTTTAAGCGCGTTACCATACTTGCCGGGCACCAGTGATGTAACGGCCTGATCGACAGTGAAGTTGTTACCGTAGCCGCTCGCGTCGGTGCCGTCACTGTCAAAATGATACAGCGCCAGTGTCGGGTCGTCCGTTTTTTCAAGGCTTATAGAGAGTTCGGACGTATTGACCGCTGCTTGGTAGAATGCATAACGGGGGTGTTTGACCATAATGGTTTTTTCTGTTCCGACAGGCAGTCGAAAACTGAATGTGCCGGTCTCGTCGGTGTATGCAGTCGCTGAACCGGGGTTCACCTCCACTGCGGCATTTTTGACAGGTATGCCGTTGGGATCGAGGACAACACCGCTGATCTCTTCGAATTCGATGTTTTCATCAGGAATAATATCATAAATCATGAACGTGAATTCATCGAATCCCAGATATCCAATATTGGGAATATTATACCATGTGTTGCTGAAATCCAGATCTCCATATCCGAAATTGATATGGAAAAGCTCGTTAGCCTCATCATAACCGTCAACAATAACAGCATGGCCCATGTCCTCTTCAGAGCTATCAATGGCCATGGCCACAGGAATTCCGTTTTTAATATTTTCAACGCTGTGCACATTGGCTTCTGACAATGAAGTTGTTATTTTCGTCGAACTGTAACCGAAACTGTCAAATGGGATATTCTTCATATAAGCGGCTGTATCAACGGATGAATACGTTGATTCAGTTTTTATGCCGCTGCCGAAGTAGAGCCATGCCAGTTCGTCCATGTCGCCATCATAGCGGATCTCGCTCAATGCTTCGTTGAGCTGATCAATGCCGGGGAAATCAAGCCTCTCGGAGTCTTCGAAAATTGCTATATCGGCGTTTCTCCACGAGGAAAGGTACGAGTCGCCGGCATCGAATGAGAGGCTTTTGGGATACTGCCAGTAGTTGAATAGTTGAATCACGATGTTGGTTACACAGCCGGCATAGGAACGGAGATCGGTTACCGGGTCGATCGGACAGTATTTGCTGTAGGGGAAATCCTGGTGCCAGTTGGTCTGGATCAGCGGGCCATACACAGCGGCGTCGGCATTTTTTGCAGCAGCGAAACCACCGGCGAGCTTGTTCCAGTTCGCACTATTCTCAATACTGTTTTCGAGCATGTCTTTGTCACCGGCCTCGAGTGCCTCGAGACGAAGTGAAATATCCCGTTTGAGGAAATAGAGGAGGACGTTATTCCCGCTATCCGTAAAATCGAACGATCCCTTGTCAGAGTAGCCCAGTATTGGCCTGATGCGGTCGTCCGCCGCGGTGATGATGAAGCCGCCTTTGTCGAAAGAATGAACATAGGCGATTGTTGTTCCGCTCTCGTTCCTGACTGCCTGCGTGTCGGACAGAAATGCGTTCTGAGCACTTTTTGCCGCCAGGATTTCTGATTTTCCTGACAGGAATATGTCGGCGGCTGAGCGTGCCGTTTGAGATGAAATGGTCTCTGCTCCTGCATTGAAACTGCCGAGAAACAGAGAGAACACCAGTATCAGTATCGATCGTTTCATGAATTTTCCAGTTTTAAAGATGGATTGTTCGCGTTAATGCCTAATTGTCCAAAAACAGCGTTATTTGACATGCACGACTTTTTTAACCGCGCTGTTGCTGCCAGCCTTGAGCCGGATGAAAAATACACCGTTGGGAAGGCCCTCGCTGTCGATGGATTCCGAATACCTGCCGGGAGCCATAGTCCCCTTGCTGATCTTTTTTACTACCTGGCCGCCGATGGAGTAGAGTGTCAGCTCCACGGGAGATGTTTCCGCCAGCGAATAGTTGATGCTGACACCGGCATTGAAGGGATTCGGGAAGGGGTTGCCGAGTTCGAATGCGATGGGGATGTCATTGTCAACGCCGACTGCATTGTTTCCGGTAATGTCGATTGTCAGCGAGGCGCCGTTGCCGGTGGCAACCTCGATATCTGAGGCCGTTACCGGATCGAAACCCTCCGCCGAGACTGTAACCGTGTAATCATCGCGGGCGGGAAGGCTGTCGAACACTGCGAGGCCGTCCTCACCGCTTTGCGCCGTGTAGCCACCCGGCTCTAATGTGACCTCGGCACCGGAGAGAACACCTGATTCGCCATCGCTGACGGTCACGGTCAATGAACCCTTGAACTCGTCGCCGACAAATTCACCCGGCTGGAGCGCCGCCGCGCTGATTCTTGACTCGTCCATGACAAGCGGGGAATCGTAAAGCCCTTTCTCTAATATCAGTCCGACACCTACTTTCAAACCTGGGATGGAGATCAGTGGAAGAGGTGTTTCCATTGCATTTTCAAGAACGCCGTCGATATAGAACTCCAGCGAGTCGCAATAGCGGTATACGGCGGCGATATGCACCCAGTCGCCGATGTCGTAACGCCCTTCGAGAGGGGAGGATACAATATTATAAGAATCATTTCCGATATGGTAAGCTACAAAGTGAAAACCATAGTTGGGGTGAAGCGCCAATGTAAAATAACCTGGAAGTGATGTTGTGAGATAAAGTGCGGAGTCAGTCACATCGGTGATCTGCACCCAGGTTTCGACAGTCAAGTCCCCGCTGCCGGTGTAATACACGGAGGACGTTTCGGCGGAAACGACAGCCTCAAGAGCATTGATAGAGACCGCGTTTCCGTATCGTCCGGGCACAAAAGAGGCAAGAGCCTGATCGATTATGAGGTCGTTGCCCTGGCCGCTGGCATCGCTGCCGTCACCATCGAACCGATACCATGCCAGTGTGGGATCTGTCTGTGTATTAAGCGTTATTGTGTTCTCGCCGCTTCCGACTGTACCTTGATAGCGTTCATAACCGGGGCAGTTGACCGATATGCTCCAGTCCGTGTTTTGCGGCAGCCGGAAACGAAATGTGCCCGTCTCGTCGGTGCAGGCAGTGGCACAGCCGGGATTCACCACCACTGTTGCCAGGTTGACCGGAGCGCCGCCGCTGTCCCGGATAGTGCCGCTCACTTCCTCGAAAACGACCGGCTCATCAGGGATAATGTCGTAAATAAAGCCCATGATTTGATCGTATTGATTGACTATCGGCAGCGTATACCACGTATTTGATTCGTCTTGATTACTATAGCCCAGGTTGATATGATACATGCCTGTTGATTCATCGTATCCGTCGAGTACAACGGCATGCTTCACACTAATGTCGGTATCTACCAATGCGAATCCCACGGGAATGTTGTTTTTCAAATTATCGATAGCCTTTTGATGATCATCGGCCCAGGAATTGCTGTAATATGCCGAGCTGAAACCCAAATTCCAGAAATACTCGGAGAAAGGAGTTGCCCCTGAACTGTCAGATGAATAATGTGTTTTAAAAACAATTCCAATACCCAGCATGAACCACGCAATTTCATCGATATCGCCATTGTATTGTATAGTGGAAAGCTCTGCGTTTATATCTTCGATACCGGGAAAATCCAGTTTCTCAGAATCCTCAAAGATCGCAATTTGGCCGTTTTCTCCATTCGAGATGTATGCGTTACCGGCATCGAAGGTGATGCTTTTGGGATACTGCCAGTAGTTACATATCTGAGCTACCGCCGTGGCCGTACATCCGGCGAGTGAGCGCAATCCTGTCGATGGATCGAGTGGGCAGTATATTTTGTAGGGGAAATCCTGATTCCAGTTGGTCTGGATTAGGGGGCCGTAGGTCCTGGCGTCGGCTTTTTTTGCGGCAGCGATACCGTTTGCGAGATTGTTCCACTGCGCATTGTTTTCAATGCTCTGTTCGAGCATGTCTTTGTCGCTGGCCTCGAGCGCGTCGAGACGGATGGGGATGTCAATCCTCAGAAGGTGGAGCAGGAAATTTTGATCGCTGTCGGTGAAATTGAACGACCCCTTGTCCGAGTAGCCCAGCACTGGTGTGATACGATTGTCCGCCGCGGTGATGACATAGCCGCCCGTATCGAAAGAGTGGACATAGGCTATCGTTTGCCCCTTGTCGTCACGCACAGCCTGCGTGCCGGACAGAAATGCGTTTTGTGCTCTTTTTGCCGCCTGAATTCCAGTTTTGCGGGACAGGAATGTGTCGGCGGCTGACCGTGCCGTGGATGGCGAAACAGGTTCGGAATAGGCGCTGAAAGTTCCGAGAAGCAGGGAAAACACCAAAATCAGTATCGTTCGTTTCATGGAATATCCTGTTTGTTTGATGAGTTGTTCGGGTTTGCCGGATTGTATAAAAATAGCGTTACTTCACATGCACCACTTTTTTGACCGCGTTTCTGTTGCCAGCAGAGAGTTTTATGAAAAACACGCCGTTGGGAAGCCCCGCGCTGTCGATGGATTCCGAATATCTGCCGGGGTGCATTGTGCCTTTGCTGATCGTTTTCACCACCTGGCCGCCGATGGAATAGAGTGTCAGCTCCACGGGGGCTGTTTCCGCAAGTGAATAGCTGATGTTCACACCGGCATTGAACGGATTCGGGAATGGATTGCCGAGCTCGAACGCGATGGGGATGTCATTGCCAACGCCGACCACGTTACCTGTAATGTCGATCGCCAGAGATGCGCCGTTGCCGGTGGCGACCTCGATATCAACGGCTGTTACCGGGTCATAGCCCTCCGCCGAGACTGTGACCGTGTAATCATCACGTGCGGGAATGTTGTCGAACTGAACGAGACCATCCTCGCCGCTTATCATTGTGTAACCGCCCGGCTCGACGGTGACTTCCGCGTCGGAAAATACGCCGGATTCGCCGTCGCTCACACTCACCGTCAGTGATCCCTTGAATTCGCCGCCGATAAATTCGCCCGGCTGAAGCGCCGCCGCGCTGATTCTGGTTTCATCCATGATTGCGGGGGTCTCGTACAGTGATTCACCCTGGATGCCCAGGACGAGATCTCCGCCTGGTTGAACCAAGTAATCAGATTTTATTTCCGTCTCATATTCCAGGATTCCGTTGACGTAAAGGCGGGCTGTCCTGTTACTGTTGACAATGGCGATATGTACCCAGTCGCCAATGGTAAAAGGATTTGCTCGGTGTGAAGACCGCAGAGTTGTGTTGTTCCCGTCTTGTGCGTAATAAATGCTGACAACACTGAAAGTTCCGACGAGACCCATGATGTATGTCCGGGGTGTTGCTGATAAGATATATTGATTTACCGTTTCGTCTATATCAGTTGTGATCTGCACCCAGCTTTCAATTGTCATCTCACTGTCAGCGTTGGTATACAGTGCTGGTATTTCAGCTTTTATCAGACTGAATTGAGCCGAGACAGAGACCGCGTTGCCATACCTGCCGGGAACCAGTGAAACAAAAGCAGGATCGTATGATATATCATTGCCGCGGCCGCTCGCGTCGCTGCCATCGCTGTCGAAATGATACCACAGCAGTGTCGGATCATCCAGTTCAGCGAGCCTGACCGTGTTGTCGCCGCTGCTGACCGGCGCCATGTAATACGCGTATGAAGGGTGGTTGACCGTGATCGTTTTGTTTGTGCCTGTGGGAAGCCTGAAGCTGAAGGTGCCGGTCTCGTCGGTATAGGCTGTTGCACCACCGGGATTGACCTTTACTGTGGCGAGGTTTAAAGGTGCGCCGTCGGGATCGAAGACTGTTCCGTGAATTTCCTCGAATTCCACTGTCTGTTCCGGTTTTATATTGTAAATAAAGCCCCAGATCGAATCGTATTCTTCTAAATCGATATCGGGGAGCGAATACCATCTGTTTGTGTCGTCCTGGTCACCCCAGCCCGGATTGAGATGGAACAGGCCGCTTGCCTCGTCATAGCCATCCAGGATCACCGCATGACCGCTCTCTGTGACGCTGCTGTTAAGACCCAATCCTACTGGAATGCCGTTCACGATATCGTCTATGGCATGCGGGTAATCGTCTGCCCATGACAGGGAGCCATACGACGAAGTGAAGCCTACAATATAAAAAGGATAAACACTATCCGCGGTGCCCGATCCATCCGATGAATAGTGTGTTATTATTTTTATTCCGATGCCGGACATAAGCCATGCGATGGATTCCATGTCGTCGTTGTAACTGATAGTGCCCAATGCCCCGTTGAGCTCGTCGATAGTCGGAAAATCGAGCCGTTCGGCATCTTCAAAGATCGAAATGTCGCCGTTATCGCCTTTCGAGATGTAAGAGTCGCCGGCATCGAACGACAGGCTTTTAGGATATTGCCAGTAATTGCATATCTGGGCTATCGCTGCGGCATAGCAGCCGGCAAAGGAGCGCAGTCCCGTCGTTGGATCGAGCGGGCAGTATTTATTGTAGGGGAAATCCTGATTCCAGTTTGTCTGGATCAGGGGGCCATAGGTTTTTGCGTCGGCTTTTTTCGCGGCGAAGATACCGTTGGCGAGATCGTTCCATTGTGCACTGTTTTCAATGCTGCGTTCGAGCATTGCATCATCGCCTTCCTCAAGCGCGTCGAGTCGAATGGGGATATCGATTTTCAGAAGATAGAGTAGAAAATTTTGATCGCTGTCGGTGAAATCGAACGACCCCTTGTCCGAGTAGCCCAGTACCGGTGTGATACGATCGTCCGCCGCGGTGATAACATAGCCGCCCTGATCGAATGAATGGACATAGGCTATCGTTCGCCCCTTGTCGTCCATGACCGCCTGTGTGTCAAATAGAAATGTGTCATGTGTGCTTTTTGCCGCCTGGATACCGGACCTGCCTGACATGAATGTGTCAGCTGCTGATCGTGCCGTGGATGATGAAACAGCATCGGAATAGGCGTTGTGGCTACTGGAAAGGAAAAGAAAAATAGTGGTCAGTATTGCGTAAATCATTTATAATCCTGCGTTTATGATAATATATTGTTTCGTGGGAGTAAGGCTGGTTTTCAACGATGACATGTGTACTGTAATATACGAAAAAACAAAATGTTCTCCAACAAACAAACAGGCATGAACAGTATTCGCTGTTCATGCCTGCCGTGTTCACGCTTCCGGATGGGATTGGAATACGCACTTTTTCGAAAGTCTTTACTGTATGCTTCTGTTGACTTATACCATTATTATATTCAGTGGGTTACAGGGATTCTGATACTTTTTTGAGCTTCTCCTCAACAAGGGTCGCTGTTTCCGTCAGCGCCGGATTGTCGATCATGCTCATGGCTGCCGCCGGACGTATAATGCCGACGATCGATTTGCCGTCCTTCTCGTAGACAATGGCGTTGCAGGGGAGGAACAGGCCGATATTCTCCTCCGCCTCGATCGATTTATGAGCCAGCATTGGATTGCAGGCACCGAGGATAACGTATTTCCTGAAATCGATGTCAAGTTTATCCCGGAATTTCTCCTGCATGTCTATACTTGTCAGAACGCCGAAACCCTCTTTCTTGAGTGCCGCAGTTACTTTCTCGACAGCATCCTCGAAATCCAGATCGAGCTCTTTGAAAAATCCGTATTCTGGCATCATACCGGCCTCTCCGTTGATGTTGTCTTTTTCCTTACTTTTTCTTCTACGCTTGTTGTTGGAAAAAGATTCATTGCAATTATCAAAAATATCAATTGTGCGGTATTGCGATGATGCTGGTTTCAACGAGTTTTCTCGCCGAAGAGCTTTGAGACCTGCATCTTGGTCATGAAATGCTGTGCGTTGGGCAAATACCCGTTGATGAGTTTCTGCACGATGGCGTCATAACAGCCATTTTTTTCTCCGACCTCGTGATCGAAGAATTTTTGCAGGAAAACGACCTCCTCCATGTCGGCTTTTCCCGGCGGGCTATATGTTTTATGTCAGGATTTTTTCATGTTGTCGTTGTACTGGTTCCTGTTCTGTGATGGATTCTCCGTAAGAATGGGGTAGGCCCAGACACGGAGATAATCGCCGGTTTCCTCCATCCATGCGATGAGCTTTTCTTTCGCCCAGGCCAGCTGCTCGCGGTCGGCAGTCTCGATTATATTCACAGTCTCCCAGGGATCACTCACGAGATCGTAGAACTCGTCGCGCGAGGTAGGATTGAAAATGTACTTGAATGTCGGAGTCCTGACCATGCGCTGCCAGAAGACCTGCTGATGGCCGTGGTGTTCGGTGATGATGTAGTCGCCGCGGACAGCATCTTTTTCCCCGCTGAGGATCGGCTTGAGCGAGCTGCCGTCCATCTTGTGCACATTGCATCCTCCGGCATCGAGGATTGTCGGGGCAATATCGTTAAGGGTGACAAAAGCGTCGGACACACCGGGCTTGATAGAGGGGTGCGAGACGATCAACGGTACTTTCGTGATACAGTCGTACATGCCGAATCCTTTGTCCCAGTAGCGGTATGAGCCCACTGAACTGCCGTGGTCCGCGGTGTAGATGACCAGTGTGTTGTCGAGTTCGCCTTTTTCTTCCAGTGAATCGAGGATACGCCCGCATTCCTCGTCGATAAGCGTTATATAGCCGTAATACTCGCCGATCATCTCGGAAAGGTCCTTGTCATTGAACCAGCCGGTGCGCCAGTATTCACCGTAACGGGTGATAACGCCCGGCTTGTCGGAGAGGTCGCAGTCCCAGTTCGGCCACGGCTCGATATTCATGTTACGGTACATTTCGAGATGTTTTTTCGTGATGTTATAGGGTGCGTGCGGCCCCCAGAAATTGCAGCCGATGAAAAAAGGCTTGTTCTCTTTCGTGTAGCGGTCGATGGTTTCGAGTGTCTGGTTAGCGAGATAGGCCGGGATCGAGGCCGACTGCGGGCCCTCCTGAAGCCCTGCGTAGGGACGGTAGCCTGTCGGATCGCGCCGTTCCCAGCTCAGGTTGAAACTGTCCTGGCCCTGATCTTTCAGGTAATCGAGGTAATGCGGGTGCCTGGACGGATAACCGTAATTCGGATAGTAGGCGAGATTTTTGTCGTAGCCGTGGTGTTCCGGTTTGTGCTGCTCGCGGCCGATATGCCACTTACCGACATGGGCACAGTTCCAGCCCGATTCGTCGAGCGTTTCGGCGAAAAAACGCGTGTCCGGTTTCGGATCGTCGATGCCGCCCTTGGTGATGGCGTTGCCGGTGTTGAAAATGAGCTGGTGACGGTGCGGCCAGAGTCCGGTCTGGAACGAGGTCCTCGCCGGTGTGCAGACTGGAGCCGGTGTATAGCAGTTGGTGAAACGGATGCCGTTTTTTGCCAGACGGTCGAGGTTCGGCGTCTTGACGACACTGTTGCCGTTGCAACCGATACAGTCGAACCTCTGCTGGTCGACCATGAGGACGAGGATGTTCTTTATATTGGCGAGCCCGTTCCGTTTTTCCTGCGCAGAACCGCAGTTGGCCGAAAACAGCGCTCCCGCTCCGGCTATACCGGCCTGCCTGTTGAAATCACGGCGTTTCATGTGCCTGCTCCTTAGTCTGAGTTTCTTTACGTATTATAAAATCAGCATACGGGAAAGCCGGGAAGCAGTCAAGGGGAAATAGCGGGAAAGGCGTTTCGGGAGTCAACGGTCATGTGTCAGCCACAGAGTGCACTGAGGACACTGAGGACACAGAGAAAAGACAGTGGACAGGATAACTGGATTTGACAGATACAGGATAAGGAAGAGAAAAGCAGGAAATCCTGCAAGCGAGAAATAATTCTTGCATTATATTCGAAAATATATAAATTGACTAATATTGTGTAATGCTTGTTGACAGGGTTGGTGTTCATGTATACCGCAATCAGAAATGAAACGAGAACAGTTTCCGCAGTTGCGAAATACGAGTTCAAGAGCCAGTTCAGGACAATGGTAAATCTGGTGATGTGGCTGTTTTTTGTAGTGCTTGTCATCTATGATGTCAGATGGCTGATGGCATGGAATGCGAAACGTTTTCCGGGATTCCATCCGTATTTTATTCTTCTTCTGGCCAATTATCTCTTTACAGTTTTCAGCATATTTTTTTCTTCGGCGGTTTTCGACGATATCAGGTTCTCGAAATCGAACGACGCTCTCTTTGTACGCTCTTTCTCGAACCTTGGCTTTATACTGGGAAAATCCCTCGGTGTGCTGTATCTCTTTGTCCCTGTTGTTCTTGTCCTGCTTGCGACAGCGTTTCTTTTCGACAGCCTTGTCTTTCACGATGTCAGTGTCGCGTTCCGCTATTATTTCCTCTATCCGCTGCTGATAACTCTTCCGGTATTGGCAGTGACTATCGGTACCAATCTCCTGGTGATGTTCCTTACCCGGTCGAAGGCTCTGTATGTGGTGCTCCTCTTTGTGCTGTATACGGTTCTCTATCTCCGGCTGTCGGATTCTTTTCACGGTGTGTTCGACCTGTGGGCATTCAATACGCCTCTGCTTGCGTCTGATTTCACCGGAATCGGTCCTCTCGCTGTCGCAGTGACCCACAGGGCGGTGTATTTTTTCTGGGGGCTTGCCTGCATTCTGTTCACTGCCCTGCTGTTTCAACGCCTGACACAGGTGCGTTTCTCGAAAGTGCGGGATGTGTCGTTAGCCCTTATCTGCCTGGCTCTCGCTGTTCTCTCCCATCTTCAGTACCAAAATCATTTTAACAAGCGCCACCAGCTAAGGTCGGAAATGCGGGCCTTGAACGAAATTGTCTGCCGGAAAGCTGTGGTCACGGTATCGGATTGTGATCTTGCGCTTTCCCACGAAGGACATTTCATCGATGTCAGCGCCGATCTCAGGATCGAGAACAGGACGGACGCCCGTATCGACACCTGCTATTTCAGTCTCAATCCGGGGCTTGTTGTCCGGTCGGTTGAGTGTGATGGGGTGGCGATTGGATTCAGCCGCAATCTGCATATTCTCAGCCTTGCCATGCTGTTGGAGCCGGGATCTTCCGCACGGCTTTCGATTGATTACAGCGGCAGCATCGAAGAGAGTGCCGGTTATATCGATATCGATGATTCTGTCATGGACCATGTTCATGGGATAGGACTTCACAGCACCGACAAACGTTATGCATTCATTACACCGGACTATGTGCTCCTTACGCCGGAAAACGGGTGGTATCCCAGCTCCGGTGTGCCGTACGGCTCGGTGTTTCCGAACGAGCTTCACCGCGATTTCGTTGCATACAGGCTGACTGTCACCAGCAAGGCAGGTTTGACTGCTGTGTCCCAGGGGGCGGGGGAACAGATCGATGAAACGACTACCCGTTTTACGCCCGAATATCCCCTGCCGCAGCTTTCACTTGTTATCGGCGATTACCGGAAATGCGCCGTCGAGGCGGATGGTGTCGAGTACGCTATATATCTGAAACGAGGGCATGATGAATTTATCTCCCGGTTCGGTGACATTCAGGATAAACTGCCGGAACTGATACGTGAGAAAAAGGACAAGTTCGAGGTTTTTCTCGGGCTGGATTATCCTTACCGCCGTTTTTCAGTGATCGAGGTGCCGGTGCAGTTCCTTGCCTATCTGCGCTACTGGACCGACAGTTCGGCGAGACTGCAGCCTGAGCAGGTGTTTGTCAAGGAATTGGGATTCAATGCCGAGCGGTCGTTCAGGTTGGCGGAATCCTACTCGAAACCGAAAATCAAAACGCCGGAATTTGTTCAGTCGGAAGCTTTCGGATTCATGATTGAGCCCCTGTTCGAGCCGTCGGACACAAGGAAGAACAGACGCTATTTGAGTTTCAAATATAAACGCTTCAGAAAGAATCCGCCGCAGCATTCAGACGACTATACTGTCCTTCCGCAATACTACGATTTTACGAATAATTTTGATTTAGGAGATAATCCTTTCTTCCAGCAGTCGGTCAGCGCCTATTTGTCGGCGAAACATGAGGGATTCGGTTTACGCGGCGGGCACGGCTATCCCGAGTTCAGCGCCATGACCGACAGCGAGTTGGCGAGCCATGTCTATGAGGACAGGACCGTGTTCGATGTCTGTGCCGACCCGTCTTTGGATGGCATAAAGTACGAGGCGCTGAAAATCAAGAACACCTCCATATTTAATATGATCAACGCACTTGTTGATGGCGGCGATTTTGACAGTTACCTTCTCGACTACCTTGAGCGGACACGTTTCCAAACCGCATCTCAGCAGGATTTTTTCAGGGAGCTCGACAAAAAATTCAATGTCGATGTCGAACAGGTGGTCTTGGATATGTATTCAGCCAGGGGGCTGCCGGCTTTCACAGTGACTGATGTCGAGGACAGGTATTACAGGGATCGGGATGGGAGGATGCATAATTACAGCCTTACTGTACAGAATATCGGGGCGGTCAGCGGCATATTCAGTGTGATACTCATGTCTCCGGCCTGGTACCGGTCTCCCGCGGAGGGAGAGATGCTTAAGAGAGATTACATTATTAAGCCGCACGAAGCGAGGCGGATCGGTCTCAATTTTAAACATAAAAGCGTGCCATTTTTCAGTGCGAATATCTCCAAAAACATGCCGAGTGATTTCTCCGTTTTCCCCAAACGCATGGAGGTGACCACGAAGGATGGATTTTTTGTCGGCGATAAAGTGCTCGAAAAATATCCACCAGAGCCGGAAGAGGGTGTAATTATTGTCGACAACACCGATCCCGGTTTCGAGGTCTATAATGTACCGAAAACCGGTATTACAAAATTTTTCACATTCGATAGCGAGATTGACAGGATCATGCCGCTGAGCTCTAATGCGGAGCCTGAGCGCTGGCAGCACTATTCCGAGAGTAACTTTTATGGCTTTCCCGTAACCTCCGTGCATATAATCAGGCGCGGGAAAGGTGAGAACAGGGCGCGCTGGCATGTCGATGTGCCCGAAAGCGGTATGTATAATGTCTACTGTTTTCGTACAATGAAATACATTGGGGCGTTCAGGCAAAATTACATTATTCATCACGATGACGGTGTCGATGACATTGAAAAATGGCTTACCGATGAATCGCCCTGGTTCCTTCTCGGGACATGGCATTTCAGTAAGGGGGAGAGTCTGGTCGAGCTGACCGATAAGTCAAGTGGCAGGCTTGCCCGTGCCGATGCCTTAAAGTTTGTTAAGGCTGATAAGGATACCAATCCCGATTTGTGATGTGAATAGCCCACTTCCTGTCATTTTGTGACTTCTTCCCCAGTGGGGTGGGAACGATGTGTTGCGGGGCGTTATTAAAGATGTAAGGACCGGCATATGAACCTCACCATCCAAAATATCTCAAAAAAATATCCGGGTGATATTCATGCCCTGAAAAATATTTCCCTGGACATACATTCGGGGATGTTCGGCCTGGTCGGACCGAACGGGGCGGGCAAGACAACCCTGATGAAAATTGTCACGACTCTCATGACAGCGAGTTCCGGGGATGTGGCTGTTGACGGGCTCGATCTGAATCGCCGCCGCTCTAAAATACGGCATTTCCTCGGATACCTGCCCCAGGACTTCGATGTCAGTTCGAACCTGACAGCGCAGGAATACCTCGATTACTGTTACAGCCTGTCTTTGCCCGACAGCCGGGCAAAGCGGCATAATGCAGTCGATGCGATGCTGGAAAAAGTGGGACTTTCCAATGCCGCGAATCTTCGTGCAAAAAAACTGTCAGGCGGGATGAAACGGCGACTCGGGATAGCGCAGGCCCTCATTGGAAATCCCCGTCTCCTCGTTGTGGACGAGCCAACAGTGGGACTCGATCCGGAAGAGCGTCTCCGGTTCAGGAATATCATTGCTGACCTTGCCTGTGATGATCGGATAATCATCCTTTCGACGCATATCGTGGGTGACATATCGAGCACATGCACTGATATGGCGCTGCTCGATCATGGCGAGATCGCGTTCCGGGGAAAGCCGTCGGAACTGATAGAACTGGCAAAAGGTCATTCATGGCGCCTGCTTGTCGGCGATACCGACCTGAAAGAGATGAAGGAACGATATTCCATCATTTCCACGATACCGTCAGGAGAGGGCTGGACAGTCGAGATTGTCGGGGATAATCCCGGCTTAGGCGATGCAGTCCCGATCGAGCCGAACCTTGAACATGCCTATGTGTATTATCTGGAGAATTGTGTGTAGCTACAGAGGTTATAGAGAACACAGAGAAAATCACAATCCCAAAAGATATCCCGAAACGGATTCGGAATGACTTCATTTTTTCGGATATATCATTCGATGATGTTTATCTGGGAGTAGGACAATTATCTACCGCTTTTTCCAATCCGCAGAAATCCACGTAAAGCCGCTCAATCCGTGTCTTCCGTGCTCCATTCCGGATGCCGCGTCCCTGTTTTCTTCTTGTCGTCTTTCAGCATCAAGATAAAAGGAATGGTGAGAAATCCGACCGATGCGGCGATACGGTAGGCCAGATCGAGCCCGATGCTGTCGGCCAGCCTGCCGACGGTGAGCACCGACAGGGACGACACGAGGAATATCATGCCCATGTAGATGCTGTTGAGGAACGCCGGGAAATCGGTTTCGAGCTCCTGCACCATGGCGAGAAGTACCGGGTTGTAGGAGAAAAGCGAGAAGCCGAGGATGAGCAACAGCGGCACTGTCATGACACCGCCGTACAGGATGAAAGCCCACATGAAAAGCGGTGTTACCACGCTCAGGATGAGCAGCATGTTTTTCCTGCCGAGGTTGTCCGAGATGGAGCCGCAGCAGAGTGTGCCGACTGCACCGGCCGACTGGATAATGGACAGTGACATGCCCGCGACCCACATGGTTGCGCCCTTGCTGGTGAGGTATGTCGGCAGGTAGAATGTCAGCGAACCGAGGAGCATGGTGCGGAAAAAAGTCATGGCGGTGATTATGAAGAAAAAGTTCCGGTGATCGCCGAGCGACCGGAAAGATGCCGCGGTGCTGTTGTCATGATGTGCCGCTTTGCCCGCGGGTGCGTCATCGAGGATGAAATGGAGCACGACCGAGGTCATGATGCCGAACGGTATCAGCCGCCAGCTTCCCTCGAGCCCCCAGAGCGAGACAGCGCCGAGAATGGTGATCGGTCCCAATGCGCGGGCCAGTTCGCCGCCGAGCATGTAGATGCTCATGCCGCGGCCAACTTTGTTTGCTGACAGACGGCGTATCATGACCGGTGTCGGCACATGGAACAGTGTGGCGCTGACTCCCATGATCACGAGCAGGATGACAAGGAATATATAGTGCGGCGCGATACCTAAGAGCGACATTGCCACCGCGGTCAGACCCGGACTTATGACCACGAACCAGCGGGCGTTGAACCGGTCGGCGAGAATCCCTGCTATCGGGTTCAGGATAGAGGGGATACGCTGTGCCACTGAAAGACTGCCCGCGAGCGTGTAGCTCATGCCGAGCTTGTCGATCAGGAGGGGGAGCAGCGGCGCGAGAAACGCGGAATAGGTGTCATGCACGAGATGTGCGAGCGCGATAATAAAAAGCCGCCCTGTCTCGAAAACACCTTCCTTGCCAGCTGTGGATGCTCCGTTCGGCCCCTGATTCTTGTCGTTCATCTATCAGCCGCCGACCCGGTAAGAGCGACCGGTGTCCATGAACGCCGCGATGTTGTAAAGCGGTGTTTCCTGCGGGAGGTCGCAGCCGGTGCTCAGGATGAAATTGGGGTAGGGATCCATGGCCCGGAGCAGTTCAAGCGTTTCTTGTTCCGTCTCGCGGACCGTACCCTTGAAAATACTGGTGGTCGGGTTGATGTTGCCGATGATTGCGACATTTTCCGGCACTG
Source organism: Candidatus Latescibacterota bacterium (assembly GCA_963668435.2). Taxonomy (GTDB): domain Bacteria; phylum Latescibacterota; class Latescibacteria; order Latescibacterales; family Latescibacteraceae. The sequence continues at coordinate 32,937 of CAXXSC010000005.1, read as the reverse complement.
AAGCGCCGACTTTAGGAAGGTCTACGCCGACCTCTTTCGAGTCGAGAGAAATGCCGTTGACACCGGAATCGACCATCTTGTCGATCAGGTGCATGGTGTTGCCGCAGGTGTGGTATATGATGTTGACACCATTGTACTTACAGCTGTCCGAAATGTGTTTGACGTAGCTGCTGGAGAATGCCTCGAACTGCTGCGGGCCAAGCATGACTGCGCTGGGCTCCAATATGCAGATCGACTGTGCCCCGGCGCTGATCAGAAGGCGGGTGTACTGCAGGATGCGTTCGGTAACGAACTCGAGCAGCGTAAGGAGTTTCTCCGGTTCCAACAGGGTCATCATGGCGGCCTCGTCCGCGCCGATGATCAGGGCTGCGAGCGAATAGGGGCCCGCGACATAGGCGCCACGCAACACTTGCGTGGGGAAACCGATGCTCATGAGCTTGACCGTTTCCACATAGCTTACCAGACGGGCATCGAGAGAGATATTGATGCGTTTCCAGACCTCGAGCTCCGACCAGTCGAATGTGTCCTTGACCACTGTCGCGGTGTCGTCGCGCGGAAAGACCGTATATCGACCAAACGCGTTTGCCTCGACCGAAAGATCCATGATCGGGAACATCAGGTCGGGCTCGAAACGTTTCACAAGCGCCGAAAGCACCCGATAGTGCTCGCCGTAATTCTGCTGGGCGAGCTTGACATTGACACCGGTCATGGCGAGGCCGGGATAGCCCATGATCGGGGCGACAAGACGTTCCCCTTTGTCATAGGCTATTTTTGCCATTGAAGCGAGTGTGTTTTTTATCATGAACGGTGATCCTTGTCATAATTGATATGAAACACATAATATCACTGTACATTAAAGATACGAAAAACGCCGTCCCATTGCAACGGACGGCTTCTTTCGTGGACTGAATATCCGGCATTCGGCGGAAAACAGCCTGCTTTCATGAAATGAGATCCATGTTCTTGAGAATAGCTCTCAGCTTGCCGCGGTTCGTTTCAGACATCGGGCCCACCGGTGCGCGGCACGGGCCGGCGGGAAGCCCCTGCAGGGTCATGGCCTCCTTGACCAGTACGGGGAACGTGCCGAGTGCAAACGCTTCCCGAAGTGGGATGAGGATGTCCTGCAGTTCTTTCGATTTCGCCGCATTGCCGGAAATGAATTCGCGGTAAATGCCCACGACAATATCGATTGCAGCGTTGGAGGTCGCCGCGACAGCGCCATCGAGGCCCGAGGCGAGCGCGGCATGGATAAGCTGGTCACGCCCGATGAAAACCCTGAATGTCCCGGACTGACGGTCGGGGGCCAGGCGTTTGTAGGCCATTGTCATCGCGAGGTCGCCGCTGGAGTCCTTGATGCCGTACATGTTGGGCGAGTATTCGCAGAGACGCGCAACTGTTTCGGGCTTGATATTGAGATGGGTCCGCCAGGGATTGTTATAGATGAGTATCGGAATATCTGTCGCATCGAGAATGGCACGGTAATGGTCGTAAAGCTCATCCTGTGTCGGGCTCAGGTAATGGGGGGTGATCACTGTGGCGTAATCTGCACCGCCTTTTTCGGCCATGCGTGTCAGTTCGATCGCCGCCCTTGTTGTAACCGCGCCGGTTCCCATGAGCACTGGCACTGCGCCGTCGATCTGTTCCAGCGTGACCGCAAGTATGTGCTCTTTTTCGGGTACAGTCAGGCTGATACCCTCGCCCTGGCCCCCGCAGGCGAAAATACCGTTGACACCGTGGTGGATGAGATGGTCGATAACTTTCCTGTATCCCGCCTCGTCAATAGACTCGTTGTCGTTGAAAACGGTGACGATGGGGGTGATGATTCCTTTGAGATCGTGCACTGATACCTCCGGAAATAACCTGCTACATACGTTGTTTTTGATGCGTTAATAACTATAATAATTGGTTATCAGTTTTTCAACGGGTATGTCAGACCGGTGACATTTGTCCTGATCTTATAAATCTGCGTATTACATGTGGCATAAATAGTCTTCATGTCGTTCCCGCCGAAACAGGCGCTGACAGGCCGTATGGGGAAATGGACGATGCCGACAAAACCGCCGTCGCTGTCAAATATCTGGAGTCCCATGATAGTTGCGACATAGATGTTGCCCTGCGTGTCGATTGTCATGCCGTCCGCGCCAGTGACCGTGGCCTCGTTGTCGCGCTGACCGGGCGGCACCATTAGTTTCGCGAAATCCCGTCGGTTGGAAAGGCTGCCGTCTCCGTTGACATCGAAAGCGAACACAATATCGCCCCGGGTGTCGTTAATGTAGCATGTTGTGCCGTCCGGGCTCAGAAGAATGCCGTTGGGAAGCGTAATTGTCTCCGGTTCGATAACACGGATGATTTCGCCGTCCGGTCTGCGGTAGAATACGGATCTCCCGGGCTGTGTTTTGTCAAGGCCGGGTGTGAACTGCGGGTCGGTGAAATATATGCCGCCTTTCGCGTCGATGACAAGATCGTTGGGCCCGTCGAGACGAACGCCGTCGAATTCGGTAGCGAATGTTCTGATTACACGGCCCGTGCCGCTCATTTCGATCACGCGGTGGCCGAACATGTCGCAGACCGCGAGCTTGCCGTTGCCCAGAGACATGAGCCCGTTGGTCTGGAGCCCTTTCTTGACTATATGAAGGGTGCCGTCGGGAGCAATGCGTATGGTATTACTTTCCTCCGGGCTGCCCGACGCGAAACCTTTCTCGAACCACATGTTGGAAAAATACAGGCTGCCGTTCATCCAGGCGGGGCCCTCGGTGAAATTGAGCGTGGGTTTGGCAGTCTCGCCGTCGTGGACAAGTGTGACCTGTTCACCCTCGGGAATGATTGCGTTGAAAGCGCTCATGCGTTGCCTGAGACGGTTGTTGAACTCGGGATTCGGAGGCCAGACAATAGTGAGCATGTCATAGCCTTTCGGACCGGCGTTTTCACGGTGCACCATGCCTGATGGAAGGTAGACATAGCTGTCTGTTTCGAGACTGACACTGCCGAGGGGATTGTCATCCTGTGAACCACCCCTGAGAATGAGGGAGAAACGGTCCTCTACACGGCCGTGATAGTTCGAGCTGTAGCCCGGATCGGCGGATTTGAACATGAGCTGCATGTTTTTACCGCCGATGAGACGTGCTTTCATTGCGGGAGAGCGCATCTCGAAAAACTGGAGATCGTGGAAATTCTGGACAGTTTCAGCTTGGGTGACCGCTTCAGTGCTGCTGTTGAGTGGCTGGGGCGTTTCTGCCAACGTGCCACCCGCTTTTTCGATATAATCGTGTCGTGGCGGGCTGTATACCTCGAGGAATGAGGCTCCATTAGGGCCGGCCTTGACCGCGTTGTCCGCCTGTTCGGGAAGGTAAATGAAATCGTTATGCGGTGTGGCGCTCCAGTTCGTGGTTTTGACAAAGGCTTTCATGGGCACGAAAGCGCCGCGGACAAGCTGTTCGACCGCCCCCTCTCTCATCAGCATGATCCGTTCACTTGCGCCGAGATTTTCCCGCGGGATTTCAGCGCCTGCTTTCATGCTTACAACGGCGGTCATGATGCCCCGTGTCCATACCACTTTAGCCGAGACTCCCTCGGCAATCTCTATAACCGGCGCATCATTGAGCGAGGCGCTTAGGCCTTCCCCGGCAAGGCTTTCGATGTCTGTATCCGGCAGGGAACGTGTTTCGAGCGTGATCCCGTGGGCTGCTTTCAGCTCATCGTTGGCCTTTTTCCAGGCAGGTTCCCGTGAACATCCGCAGAATACTAAAATAAAAAGCGTTACTATAAGGATGGCGACAGTGAAAAGTCCTGCAAATCCTAATGTCTTTTTCATCGGAAACGCACTCCGTTTCATGGTGGCGTGTCAGAACGTCGGAAAATCTGATGAAAGCTGAAAACCGTAAAGTTCAACCGGCTGCGGTGTTTTACCATGTTTTCTTTATGCTATTGTGGTATATTTATATCTTGCAGTATCGTACCTCTGGAAGTCCATGTCAAGACGAAAGGCCACGGCGGAAACGTCCGGCAGAGAGCATGATTCGAACGCGGGATATAAAGTATTTCATATATATAGTGGTTGCCGTATTGGTGTTGCTGTCATCTATACAGGGCGTCTCGGCAGGCGTTATCATCGACAGTGATCTCTCTCAGCAGGGGTATCAGCAGGATATAGATACAATAAACGGCGTGATTCCCGGCGGTCTTGCGGCATTTGCCATTTATGCCCGGCAAGAGGCCGACTGCAGCGCGGCTGAGATCGATTTCTCATGGGATCCGGCCAAAGGACGTATCCATGCCAATCTCAGCGGCCCCGTGATTCCCGATGATTCGCTGGTCCTTAATGGCGCGGAAAGTGTTGTTCTTGCCGCCGAGCCCAATGTTTTTAAAACGTCGGCCGGCAACCCCGCCATTGTCCGCGAGTCCGGCGGAGACGGACAGTACAGTATTTCCATTATCAGGAGAGGCGTAAGCCCCGCCGTGGAAACAAACGGCCTTCTTGCTCTCGCCGTGTTCAGGCTGGACAGCGCTGTCGAATGGGATGACACGCTTGCTATTGATATAAATGTGAATTTCATCGGCACGGATGGCGGCGTTGTAGAGACAGCTCAGCGGACAGTCTCGATTGTCCCGGTCGATCCCTCGATATCTTTTATTACTCCGTCCGGCGGCGATACAATCCCCGCTATGACCGGGACTGTTGTAAGTTGGGAATGCGCATGGGATTATGGTTTCGATGCTGTGCTCGAATTCTCTGCTGATGGCGGCACGGAATGGGTCATGCTGGCAGACATTGCCTGTGAAAACGGATCATTTGCCTGGACTCCGCCTGATATGCTCTCTTCCGGGTGTCTGCTCAGGATCAAGGATGAGAGCGGTGATATCATGGTGCTTTGTCCGGCATTTTCCATTGTGCCTGCGCCCTCGATCACTATCGAAGCACCCGGTGAGACATCTGAGGGGCTGGTTCCGCTCTCTTGTACGCTCGACTATTGCAGGAGCGGTGAGCTGACTGTCCGTGCCGAATTTTCACTCGACAACGGCGAAACTTGGTCGGCTGCCGATATTGATCGTGAGCTGTCCGCGATTCCGGACAGTGGACGCTCGTTCAACTGTATGTGGAACGCTCTTGGCGATGCCGGTGTTGTGAGCGGGACGGCGCTTTTAAAATTGACCCCTTCCGCCGGGCATGAGGGTATCCCCGCGATTGTCCCGGTGAGACTTCTTTTCAATAGCAGGCCCGTTATTACCGGGAGTTCCGGTGAGATGACAGATGCCGCTGTCCATGTGAGCTTTACGCTCAGCGACGAGGAGGGCAACGATATCAGGGTTCACGGCGAATATTCTGCGGATAACGGTGCAAGCTGGCATAATGCGACACTTGCGGGAACGCTCGGTTTCGAAGGAGGCGACTACCGGCCGGGCGCGATCACATGGCTGACATGGTCGGATTTTCCCGGTGTTTACCAGCGGTCGGTGCTGTTCAGGATTTTCGCCAGTGACTACCGTGACAGCGAGCCGCTTGTCCTCGGGCCCTATACTGTCAACAATACGGGCGGCATGACGAAAGGTACGATCCATAAACACAATCCCGGCTCCATTCCGGTGTTCGCACTGCACAATGTGGATTATAACTATTATGACAATGAGAAAATATCGCTGACCCCGACCATGCTCAGACGTATGGTCGAAGAGCTTGATGATTTCGGCTATGAAACGCTGTCGACAGGTGAATATGTTGATTACGTCACCGGTGGAAGACCGGTTCCCGAGCGCTCCGTACTGCTCAGTTTCGACGATGGCTACCGTTCCATGTATACAAGGGTCCTCCCGCTGATTCAGGAACTGAACTGCAAGGCCTCTTTCAACCTTATCCTCTCGCGTCTCAACCGCAGCGACTATCTTTCAAATGACCAGATACGGATAATGCAGAAAACGGGGCTTGCCGATTTCCAAAGTCATTCCTGGAACCTTCACACCACATTCGCCGGAGCGCCGTTGATTGATCGGCAGGAACACGAAAGTGTGGATCGCTACAGGCTGCGTATTCAGGATGATCTCGAATTTTCCATGGAGCGGATGGTTTCCATCACCGGTATTGTACCCGATGCGTTCATCGTGCCTTACGGCAGGGGTAACGGGACAATTGAAACAGCAACGAAGGATGCGGGCCTCAGGGCTATGTTCTACATAGGAGGGGAGCTGGAAAATTCATATGGCGCCGATCCTTATCATCTGGAGCGTCTGAGTATCGACCGTCCCCTGTCGAAAGTTGTGGTGAAACTGTCTGCTCTCGGTTATTATGCCGGAATTGAGAGAAACAGTGTTTTGCGAAATTCCGGCGCGAAAACCGAAGGCGACTTGCCGGAAATCCTTTTCGTTAAAAAGCTCGATGGACCGCTGCTTTTTTCCTCTCCCGCGATCGACAGCGAAGGGAATCTGTACGTTGGCTCCTGGGATGGCACGCTCAGCAAACTGACTCCCGATGGCGATATTATATGGCGGTATATGACAAAATGGGGCATTGTCGCCTCACCTGCGGTCAGAAACGACGGTGTTGTCTGCATAGGTTCGTATGACCGTTATCTCTATCTACTGGATAAGGATGGGAAAAGTCTGAATGATCTTGACTGCTGGGATCCGGTGTTCTCTTCTGCCGCAATCGACTGTAACGGCCGGATATATATCGGTTCCTCGGACGGCGGATTTATCGGTGCGGACACGCAGGGGCGGGGACAGTGGAATTACCGTACCGGCGATATGGTGATTGCCTCGCCCGCTGTCGCCGAGGACGGCACCTTGATATGCGCCTCCTGGAACAACCGCGTGCTCGGTGTCAATGCCGACGGCTCGTACAAATGGCAGTACAGCACCTCCTCGCCGGTGGAATCCTCTCCGGCGCTCAATGATGACGGTACCGTGTATTTTGGCGCGCTTGACGGCTGGTTTTATGCTGTCAGCGGTCAGAATGGCGGGCTCATATGGAAATCCCGGCTCGGCGGCAGGATCGAGAGTTCCCCCGCGATTGACGAAGATGGAAACCTCTATGTCGGATGTTCGGACGGCGCATTGTATTCTCTGAGCTTCGGCGGCGATATCCGCTGGAAATATCAGACAGGCGGCATGGTCGAAAGCTCTCCGGCAATCGACGAAAACGGACTGGTATATTTTGGTTCGCGCGATGGCTGTATGTATGCTGTCGACAGTGACGCAAACCTTGCATGGCGATTCGCGACGGCTGGTTTTATCGACTCATCCCCCACGATAAGTGATGAAGGCGTTCTGTATTTCACCTCCTCCGATTCCCACCTTTACGCTTTTGATATAGGGGCCGTGCTCGCGGACAGCCCCTGGCCGAAATTCAGGGCGAACAAGGCCCAGACCGGCTGTCCCTATGAGTCACAACAGGCGTCGCCTGTAAAAGACATTCCTCTTGGCGCTGATGATGCCTTACCCCGTCGCTTCGAACTTTGCAATCCCAGTCCCAATCCTTTCAATCCTTCAACGGTCATAAGTTTTGAAATACCGGAACGCCTTCCGGTCGAAGTGACTGTCTACAATACCGCCGGGCAGCGTGAGGCGCTTATACTTTCGGATACTCTCGATGCCGGTAAGCACACCGTGACCTGGAATGCCGGGGAATTTCCCAGTGCTGTCTATTTCGTCCTTCTTCGGGCCGGAAATTATCACGACACAAAAAAAATTACCCTCCTCAAATGAAACTTTTTTTCTTTGTAATGGTTATATAAGTCTATCCTAAAAAAATTTACTGTGATCATATAACGAAATTGTGCATATTTCTAAGTTACGTTAAACCTTTTCGTATTTCATCCATCAAACAAATATTAATTTTTATTAATGAATCTTATAATTACAGTCGGATAGTATGTTCGGCAGAGTTTTTTTTAACAGAAACAGAGAGACAGGTAAATGGAGAATTTTCTGAAGAAACACACTCATGGAATCGTCACCACCGTGACAGTTGTCGTTCTCTTGGTTTTTTCATGGCAGGTGATGTCTTATTTGATACACCTGAAAGACGAGCCGGAGAAAGTCCAACCTAAAGTGCCGGTCAGGACTGTACTTGCGGAATCGGTGGCTTATGACACTATTATGTCCCCCGTTGTAGCAGACGGCCGGGTTACCTCGCAACAGGAAGTCACGGTGAGTTCCGAAGTGCGCGGTGCCATTCTTTCCGGTGAAGTGCCGTTCAAAAAAGGCCAGCGATTCAGGAAGGGTGATGTGCTCATCCGGATTTTCGACGGTGACACAGCAAACAGCCTCAAATCCACGAAAAGCGCATACCTGCAGAAAATCGCGGCAATCCTTCCCGATCTCAAGGTTGATTTCCCCGATCGTTTCGATACATGGTCGGCTTTCTTCCATGATATCGATATAGAAAAGGACCTTCCGCCGCTTCCTGAAATGAAAAGCGACCAGGAAAAGATTTTCGTCGCCAGCAACAGCATCCTCAGCGATTATTACGCTATCAAGAGCAGCGAGATCACACTGGACAAACATGTGATCCGTGCCCCGTTCGATGGCAGTTTCACTTCCGTTTCAGTCGAGGTTGGCGCAATCGCAAATCCGGGATCTTCACTTGCAAGCATTATCCGCACCGATAGTCTCGAGCTTGAAGCTCAGGTCAAGAGATCTGATATCCGATGGATTTCCATTGGTGATGAGGTCGATGTTGTTAACGACGACGGCAGCAACAGCTGGAAGGGTGTGGTCACGAGAATGTCGGGTTTCCTTGAAGCTGCGACACAGACAATGAGCGTTTTTGTCAAGATACGTTCCACGAAAGACACTCCTGTCTATCAGGGACAGTATCTTTCCGCTGTTTTCCCTGGCAAGCCGATTGACGCGGTCATGGAAATTCCTCGTAATGCGGTTTTCAACGCCAACGAAGTGTTTTCCATTGTTGACGGGGCACTGCAGAAACGTGAGATCAATGTCGTGAAAATCAATGAGACAACCTTGCTGTTCAATGGTGTAGATGAGGGCAGTGTCGTTGTTACAATGCCGCTTGTCAATGCAATGGAAGGTTCGAAAGTGCGCATTGCAGGCCAGGAACAGCTTGCCGCCGATGCCCAGTCCGGTGCTGAGATACCCGGTGATGGCGGTGGCAAAAGGCGTTCGGAATAAATTTCCGGTGCCTGAGCTGCTTGTTTCGTCAAATACTATTGATGTGATCCCACTACGTTAACTATAGCTGGAACCCATGAAATAGCTGGAACCCATGAAAAAGATAATCGCAACATTTGTTAAATATCCTTTTTACGCTAATCTCGTGCTTGTTGTGCTCATAATTGCGGGAACTGTATCGTACCTCAGCATGAGAAAGTCGTTTTTCCCTGAACGGGAATCCCGCAACCTCTCCATCAGTGTAGCTTACCAGGGGGCGTCCCCGAAAGAAATGGACGAGGGTATCACAACCCGTATCGAACAGGCGATCCGGGGTATTGTCGGTATAAAGGAGTTCGAATCGACATCATCCGAGAACTCCGCGCGTGTCAATATCGAGACTACAGGTGAATATGATCTCGATGAGACGCTGCAGGAAGTAAAAAACGCGGTTGACGCAATCAGTTCTTTCCCTGCCGGCGCAGAAAAGCCGGTGATTTACAAACGGCGTACAACGACACCTGCCATGCGGCTCAATCTTGCCGGTAATGCGGACCTTCAAACCCTGAAAAAAATGGCCCAGGAGATCGAGGACGATTTTCTCCGTTCCGGTCTCATGTCCCAGATCAGCATCAGCGGATACCCCTCGCTTGAGATATCTGTCGAGGTGCTCGAGGATGAGCTGCTTCGCTACGGTATTACGTTCGACGAGATATCCTCGGCCATATCAAGGAACAACCGCGATATCTCCGCCGGTATGCTCAAATCCGACGAGGAAGAGATCCTGATCCGTTCCCGTTCCCGTTCTGTCGATCCCGATCATATCGCAGATATTGTTGTAAGAGCCAATCCTGACGGCAGCCTTATCCGTATACGGGATATCGGCGAGGTCAAGATGAAGTTCAATGAAATGACCTCGAGCGGTGTCTGGCGTGATGGCCAGAATACAGTTTTCATGATGGTCAGCAAACTGCCGGAAGAGGACCTCGAGGAGATTTCCAATTTCATCAACGATTATACGGAGACCTACAACGCAAAGCATGAACATGTCAAGCTGTTCATTTCCTTCGATTTCCTTTCGATCCTCAAGCAAAGGCTCGACCTTCTGATAAACAATGGCACGTTCGGGCTTGGGCTCGTGCTGATCACACTCGGTATTTTCCTCAGTGTCCGCTTGTCATTCTGGGTGGCCTGGGGTATTCCCGCGTCATTCCTTGCCATGTTCATCGTGGCGCTGATGTGCGATATTACTATCAACATGATGTCGCTGTTCGGTATGATCCTCGTGATCGGTATCCTTGTTGATGACGGTATCGTGATCGCCGAGAATATCTATACGCATTTCGAGATGGGCAAGCACGCGAAGAAAGCGGCTATTGACGGCACCATGGAGGTTCTGCCCGCAGTGGTGACCTCTGTGACGACGACCATTGTCGCGTTTCTCCCCTTGTTCTTTGTCAAGGGCAACATGGAATTCATGTACCAGATGGCGTTCATCGTGGTTGTCTCGCTGGGTTTCTCGCTGTTCGAGGCATTCCTGATCCTTCCTGCCCATGTCGGTACGCCTCATGTGCTTTCGCGCCGTGAGGATAAAAGCGGCCTTGGTCTCAGGTACCATCTCAATAAGGTTATCTCATTTCTCAGGCATAGAATCTACGGAAGCCTTCTCAAGATCATCATTAACTGGAAATGGGCGGTTCTCGCAACTCCAGTATCCATCATTATGCTGACGGTTGGTCTGATGCAGGGCGGCCTGATTAAAACCACCTTCTTCCCTCGGATTCCTTTCGATTCCTTCGATGTCAACATAGCGTTTACGCCCGGAACAGGTGAGGCGAAAACACTGAGCTATATCAACAGGTTCAGCGAGGCTGTCTGGCAGGCAAATGACGAGCTTACCAAGGAGTACAATTGGGAAGGCGGTTTTGTCAAGGCCACGTATACTATCCTCGGTAATGCGTTCGATGGTCAGGAGAGCGGCAGTCATGCCGGCCGGGTCAGCGTGCAGCTCAATGATATGGAAGACAGCCCTATCCCGAGTTTCACTATTGCCGAACGAGTCAGGGAGATAATCGGCAAGGTTGACGAGGCGGATAAATACACTATCGGCGCCAGAAGCCGTTGGGGCAATCCTGTCGAAATCAGTCTTCTGGGTATCGATATCGATGAACTGGAACGTGCGAAAGAGTTCCTGCTCACCGAGCTCAACGATGTGCCGGAACTTATCAATGTTACAGACTCGAACGCTATCGGAAAGCGTGAAATTCAGCTGATGGCAAAACCGATGGCATATTATCTCGGACTTGACAACGGGAGTATCTCGAACCAGGTCAGACAGGGATTCTACGGCGGTCAGTCACAGCGCCTTCAGCACGGCAAGGACGAGATCCGTATCTGGGTCCGTTATCCCAAAGAAGACCGTCAGACCATCGGCCAGCTTGAAAACATGAGAATCAAGACCGCCAGCGGCCAGTATCCCCTTACCGAGATCGCCGATTATACGATCGAACGCGGACCGGTAAGCATACCCCGTTACAACGGTTCCCGCGAGGCCCGTGTCGAGGCCGATCTTCTGGATCCGTACGCTTCAGTGCCGGAGATCCTGGCGAATATTCGCCAAACGATCATTCCCCGGCTCGAGGCGCAGTTCCCCGGTGTTACGGTTGAGTATCAGGGACAGCAAAAACGAAGCAATGAGGCCATGGACGAGATGGTCAAGCTGTTCGGTACAGCATTTGCCATTATGGTTATCATCATTATGATCCACTTCAAGTCGTTCCTGCAGCCGCTGATCGTGCTCGCCATGATCCCACTGGCGATTCTCGGCGCGATCTGGGGACATGGTATCGAGGGGCTTCCCGTTTCAATCCTGAGTATGTGGGGTATGATCGCTCTGTCCGGTATCGTGATTAATGACGCGGTTGTGTTCCTTTCGAAATACAACTCGAACCTTCTCGAGGGCATGAAAGTGAAAGAGGCGGTGTATGATGCGGGTATCTCCCGTTTCCGCGCCATTCTTTTGACCTCGATCACGACAGTCGTCGGCCTGTATCCGATCATCCTCGAAAAGAGTTTCCAGGCACAGTTCCTGAAACCGATGGCGGTGTCGCTGGCGTACGGCGTTTTTGTAGGAACGTCATTCATTCTCCTGTTCTTCCCGGTCTACATACTTGTTCTGAACGATATCAAGGTCTGGTTCAAGTGGCTGTTGACCAAGCAGAGGCCCACGCCTGAAAGTGTCGAGCGTGTCGTTATCGATTCTCAGATTTCGATTGATTAGGGGGCGTGATGATGCTGACTACTGAAATGAAAGAGACGATGAAGATAAAAACAGAGAGTACAATGAAAAAAGTTGTGATATTTATTCTGTGCGCTGTAACGGTGCTTGCGGCGGGTGTATCACAGGCCGCAGAGGACCTGAGCCTTTCCGATGCAATTGCACGGGCGCTCGAATCGAATTACTCGATTCAGATTGTCCGCCAGAGCGAACGGATTGCCGAAACCAATAACAGCTGGGGCGCCGCCGGACGGCTGCCGAGTATCGATTTCAGCCTTACCTCGAACAACCGTAAGGATTTCAACGACACGGCTGATCAGACGACTAACAGCATAACTCCCGGCATTGGGCTCAACTGGGTGCTGTTCAACGGTTTCGCGATCTCGATCAACAAGGAGCGCCTTGATACGCTGGAACGTCTCTCACGAGGCAACACGGCTGTTCTGGTCGAGGATACCATCCAGTCGATAGTCGCCGCGTATTACGGGGCACTTCTGGAACAGGAAACACTGGCGCTCTATGAAAAGATCATGAATCTTTCCCGCGACCGCTTCGAGTACACCGAGACGAAACGGGAGATAGGCAATGCCCTGACTTTCGATGTGCTTCAGGCAAAGAACGCCTGGCTCGAGGACAAGGCCGCGTTTCTCGCGCAGGAGGTGACCTGTAAGAACGCACTTCGTGACCTCGCCTATCTCATGGGAGAGGAAGACGGCACTGATTACCGCCTGACCGATTCTTTCGATGCACCGGAAAAAAGTTATTTTCTGGATGATCTTAAGGCAAAGATGCTCGATGGCAACAAGACACTTGCCAACCAGTATGTCAGCAATGTGCTGACTGAACAGGCTGTGAGGCTGGCAAAGAGCGATTATTATCCGACACTGTCCCTTCGCTCGGGAGTCGATGCTGTCAATTCGAGAACGAAGACCGGAAGTGCCGATGCTGTTTCCCGGGATACACAGGATGCCTATCTCAACCTGACCCTGAGCTACAGCCTTTTTGACGGCGGTTCGCGTAAACGAGCGCTGAAAGTCGCCGAGATCACGCAGGAGACAAGCGAGATAGAAACGAAAGAAATGGTTCACAGCCTGACGAACCAGCTTTCCAAGCTGTACGATCTCTATGCTGTCAGAAAAGAGTTGTTCTCTGTTACGGAGGAGAATCTCGATGCTGCAGAGCTGAATATGCAGATTTCCGAGGACCGTTTCAAGGCAGGCAGCATCAACTCGTTCAATTACCGCGATGTGCAGCTTGTCTATCTCAATGCGGCATTGGGACGTCTGGGCGCCATTTACAACCTTATCGACACCGATACGGCGCTTGCCCGGATCACTGGTGGAATTGTCACCGAGCAGTAGACGCGAGGAGCGATTTCTCGCAAAAGTGCGAAAAAAAATCGCGTGAAAGATGCAAAGAGTTCAAGATTTATAGATCAAGGTATAATAGGCAATACTGAATAAAACGAGAAAAGGGCAGCCAAGACGGCCGCCCTTTTTTTATAGCAATATATTTCGCTGTATCATCCGGCGGCTTTTCTCAGCCGATGCTTGAGATGGTTGATTTTCCTCAGGACACCTTTCAGTTCGGATTTGTCATTGGAGGCGAGAATGGTGTCGCGCTTTTTCTTGAGAAGCTTGATCTTGGCCTTGATCTCTGACTTATGAGCATCCTTTGCCACATGATGCGTGAACGTGTCGATGCCGAGAGCGTGGCAGATAGCCTCGACAAGGTGGTCCTTGTGCATCTGCGTGTAGCCCTGCACGGCCTCATTTTCGATGCCCGCGGCGATTTCCCTGAGCTCGGCGACACGTTTCTTCTTCAGTTCCTGGAAAGTGTGTTCCATGAACGCGCTCCTTTCTTACCGTATCCTGCAAATGATGACACAATAACGAAACGAATTCCGATACAGTATATATATAATCGAATTGTGCAATATGCAAGTGTCTGTTGTCAATGACCGGTCAATCTGTATTTTATGGTCGGAATGGCATGAGCGTTTTTGCCTGCTGCAATTTTTACCCTTGACAAGGGAAATAAATTATAGTAGTGTAATTGCTGATATAGATAACCATGTTTCACGGGAGTGTATGGTGACGAACGAAACGCTGCGAAGCGAGTATACTGCGCGTATCAATGCGGTATTGGATTACATCGACACCCATCTCGACAGCGAGCTGTCACTCGAGACCATTGCCGCTGTGGCCAATTTCTCGCCGTATCATTTTCACCGAATTTTCAAAGCGATGACCGGTGAAACCCTTAACCGTTTTATTCAGCGTGTCCGTGTCGAGAAAGCGGCGATTCAGCTTCTTCAAAATCCAGCCAAGACGATAACGGAAATTGCACTCGATTGCGGTTTCTCCGGTTCTGCCGCGTTTGCCCGGCTTTTCAGGGAAAATTTCGGGGTGAGTGCGAGCGAATGGCGCAAGATCCGCAAAACAGACAGCAATTGCGGTAAAACGGATGGCAATCATGGGAAAGCATACAAGGTAACCTTCATGTATTTTGACCGAGACACCAATCATTTAACATGGAGGATTACCATGAACGACACACAAATCAATGTTCAGATCAAAACTTTCGAACCGTCAACGGTCGCCTATATCCGTCATGTCGGCCCGTACAAGGGCGATGCCCAACTTTTCGGGCGTCTCATAGGACGTTTAATGCAGTGGGCTGGGCCGCGCGGGATATTGGAACGTCCGGATTTCAGCCTGATGGCGGTATATCATGACGATCCCGATGTCACCGAGGAGGAGAAGCAGCGCCTGAGTATTTGCTGCACTGTCCCGGAGGATTGTGAGGTTGGTGGAGATGTCGGGAAAATGTCCATGCCCGGCGGAACCTATGCGGTTGGTCATTTCGAACTTTCGACTGACGAGTACGAGGAGGCGTGGAAAGCTATTTACGGCAGTTGGCTGCCCGAGAGCGGGTATCAACCCGATGACCGTCCGCCGTTCGAACTCTATCTCAACGATCCTGCCGATCACCCCGAGGGCAAGTGCATTGTCGATATATGCGTTCCGGTGAAAGCGCTGTGACTGAACCTTGAGGGGATATGCCGTGCGATTCGAAAACATAACACCGGCGGCTGCTTCTCGCTTCTGGATATATGTATCGGCATCTGCCCGCCTTGAAGGTCTGCCGTTTCCGGCAAAAATGCTTTGTTAGAGTATTGACTCAGTTGAAATGAAAAATGATAAAAAGCGTCCGTCCAATCGGGCGCTTTTTTTCTGATTCTCCCGTGTGGCAATGAAATGGCTTGTAAATGAAGAAATTAGGCTATACTTTATTGTTAGATTTTATATGAAATATGATCTGCTTGCTGTAAAGAGTATCCGACAGTGTGCCGGGGCGCCGGGATGGTGGACATACCGGTGTGATAAGGAAAGCCTTTTGCGGGTTCGATGTTTGTGTTCGGTGACAGCGTCGCGCGGGGTTGGAATATCTGCGGCAGGTCGGGCAATGATACGTGTATTCACACCTGCAACCGGGAATGTTGAGGACACTTGATATGCCGATCACTTTTGAATATGATGAAGAAAACAATATCCTTTATGAAACAGGTGAGGGTGAGATATCACTCGAAGAGTTTCGCGAATTTCGAACAAAAATTGTGACTATTGTACCTGCGGACGGCTTGAGAGTGCTTGCCGATTACCGCTACGCCAGGATTCATTTTACGTACAATAATCTTGGGGCCATGAAGATTATGACTCAGAAGATGATGGAGCTGTCCAATGGAATAGTCGCTGCAATCTGCGTAAAGGACGATGCCGGATTTGGCCTGGCGCGTATGTATGCGATATCAAATGACAGCGAAAGTTATAAGGCGGAAGTGTTCAGGGATATTGATGAGGCGAAACAATGGCTCGGTATTCCTGATGAAGGCTGATTACAGGCTGTATCACATAAACTGAAAGGCTGAACGATGATTCTCGCCATCGACCAGGGGACGACTGGAACGACTGTGCTGATATTCGATCGCAACGGCGCGATCAGCGGAAAGTCATATTTTGAGTTCATGCAGCATTTCCCCCATCCGGGCTGGGTCGAGCATGATGCCGGCGAGGTGTGGTCTGTTAGCCTTGGTGCTGTCGAGGAAGCGATTGGAAATGCCGGAATCGAGGCCGCCGATATCACCGCTGTCGGGATCACTAACCAACGCGAGACCGCTGTCATGTGGGACAGGAAAACTGGAGTGCCGGTTGGACGGGCAATTGTCTGGCAGGACCGACGGACAGCGACATTCTGTGACGAGCTCAAGGCCGAGGGGCTGGAGCCTGTCTGGCAGGAAAAAACGGGACTTCTGATCGATCCCTATTTCTCTGCGACCAAAATTCACTGGATGCTTGCCAACAGGGAGGGGCTCCGCTCCCGTGCGGAGAACGGCGAGATCGCATTTGGAACAATCGACAGCTGGCTGATCTGGAACCTTTCAGGCGGCACCCGCCATGTGACTGATTTCAGTAACGCTTCCCGTACGATGCTCTACAATATTCGAATGCTCGACTGGGATGATGATATTCTCGGACGTCTCGGGATTCCGCGGGCGATACTGCCGGAGGTGGTGCCTTCCTCCTCGGTGATCTGCGAGACTGATCCGGAGGTCTTTTTCGGGCAGAGTGTTCCTGTCGCGGGAGTAGCCGGTGACCAGCAGTCGGCGCTTTTCGGCCATTCCTGCCACAAGCAGGGGTTTGCCAAGAACACCTATGGTACCGGTTCGTTCATGCTGATGAATACAGGGAACGCGCCGGTTGCGAGTGAAGAACGTCTTCTCAGCACCATTGCCTGGAAGATTGGCGACAAGCCGGTTGAATATGCCCTCGAGGGCTCCATTTTCATTACTGGCGCCGCGATTCAGTGGCTGAGGGATGGTCTTGAGTTGATACATAATGCGGCTGAGTCGGAGGAGCTGGCGCGCGCTGTTGAGGATAACGGTGATGTGTATTTCGTTCCCGCGCTGTCCGGTCTTGGAGCTCCGTGGTGGGATCCCTATGCGCGCGGTACGATTGTCGGCCTGACACGCGGCAGCACGAGGGAGCACATTGTCCGCGCAGCTCTCGAAAGTATCTGTTACCAGTCCCGTGATGTCGCTGATGCCATGCAGCGTGAGGCGGGGATCGATCTGGAATCTCTTCGTGCGGACGGCGGCGCGGTTGCGAACGACTTTCTCATGCAGTTCCAGGCCGACATGCTCGGTGTGCCGGTGGAAATCCCTCAGATCACGGAAACGACAGCTCTCGGTGCAGCCATGCTTGCCGGACTCGCCACCGGTTTCTGGAAATGCCCCGATGATCTTTCCGAGAATAGCGCAAAAACCCGCTGTTTAGAGCCAAACATGTCTGCCGATCAGCGGGACAGGCTTTACAACCGCTGGCGTCAGGCGGTGAAATGCTCGATGGGCTGGGCCCGCTAAGAGACATTTCCCGCATCAACCTTAACGGCCATGTTTATTGTGCCGGGTGATGCCGGTCATAGCCCCTGAAGTTACAACCTCGTTATTTTCTTTCCTCTTCCGGTATCCTGACAACCATGAGAGACGGGTTGCCGTAGAACGGCTCGACTTTCGGCTTGAAAGCCCCGTTGAAATTTATCACCAGCAAGCTGCCATCGCCAGATACTTTCAGTCCGTGAGTGCCGCCGTTGTAAAATCCGTATTTCTCGAAATAATAGTCGGCGATGAACGCGATGACCTTGCGTGTGTGCGTTTTTGTGTCGAACTGTACGACCGGCTGATAGTATGAATGGCTCTGTATGAGATTGGGGACATAATAGATAAAGCGGCAGTCCTCGGTCATGGTTATTCTGGGTGCATAGGTGTGGTCAGCCCAGAGGCAGGTGACCGTTTCCGTCCGGCGGCTGTCAGGCCAGAATTTATACAGGGTTCCGTTGTGGCTGTTGCACCAGAATGAGCCATCGGGAGAGCGCTTATGACTGTGAGCCCTCAGTACGCTGTTTATCGTGCGCCCGAAATCATTCGGCGTGGTCTCGTCATAGACAGTGAATTCGTTGTTGACAGGATTGAAACTTACAAAATTGTGTGGTTTCTCCATTGTCGATGACCAGAAAAGGCCGGTTTCAGGGTCGAGAAGACAGCATCTAAGCCCCCATTTGATATCATCTGGTGGAAAATCGGCAAATCTGACCTTTTCATTTTTGATATCATAGGACAGAATTTCTCCACGGAAACCCACTGCAAAGAAAATGCCGCGTTCAGGATCGAGCGTATAGTAGGGCCATCCGGCCTTAGGCATCGGGACGCCGAGATCACGCGCGGTGCCTTTTACCGTGTCATAGACCACGAGGTGGCTGCCCGGCCAGAGATCATACTGTTCCTCTGTGGGTTTCGGGTCGGGATCCCAATAGGTGAGAATCCACAGCTTGCCGTCGGGCATTACGCCCATGTCGCCATGAATTTTACCGTCGCCGACACCACGTTTTTTCCAACCGCAGAGTTCTGCGAAATCGACCACACGGCGGTAATCCTGCTTTTCAGGATTGTACTCGAAAAGATAAACGTGTGAGTCAGCTCCGCGATGGTCGCCCTCCGCGAAATAGAAACAGCCGTTTGGGGCTTTCGTCACCCCGGCCCAGTTCGACCAGAGACTCCTGTTGTTGTCGGGGAAATACATGGGATCGATGCCGCGAACCGGGGCGAACTCGATTGTCGGCGGTGTTTTCGCGACCGAAACACCTTCGAGAAGCTTTCTGTCCAGATTTTCGGGGATAGTAATGAATGCTTCATCACAGTCGACAGCCATGCCTTCCTTGGTGTAAAGGCCCTGACGGTCGTATTCTTTGTTCCACTTCTCACGCTGCTTTTCGCTGACAATCTCCCAATCATCCGCAACAAGAACGTTGGAGAGAGAAAAAAGTGTCAGGAGAACTGTTATAATGGAAAAAACATGTTTTTTCGGCAATGTTCACTCCCTTCATCATAACATCCGCTTTTTTTATCAATATACAAATCCATATGTGAAAAGCTAATAAAATCTGGTTGACGGAAAAATATTGCTTTTCTTTGCGTATTTGGCTATATTTACAAATGCAAATAAGGAGGCTGTTTTGAAACGATTTAAAGACTGGAAAGCGTTATCCGCGATTTCTGTTGTTTTTCTCGCGGCGTATTATCTACCCCTCGATCAGCCCCGTTTCAGCGTTGCTGTTCTTGAATCTCTGCATCTTGTTAAATGGTATGCCCGTGAGCATGTCCTGCTCTGCCTCGTCCCGGCCTTTTTTATCGCCGGCGCCATTGCTGTGTTTATAAGCCAGGCCTCGGTAATGAAATATCTCGGCGCGGGAGCGAACAAGGTCCTGGCTTATGGTGTCGCCTCGGTGTCCGGTTCGATCCTCGCGGTCTGTTCCTGTACTGTTCTGCCGCTGTTCACGGGAATCTACAGAATGGGGGCAGGGCTGGGGCCTGCAAGCGCATTTCTTTATTCCGGCCCGGCTGTCAATGTGCTGGCAATCGTACTCACCGCCCGCATCCTCGGTGTGGAAATGGGTGTCGCCCGGGCAATAGGGGCAATAGTTTTCAGCATCGTGATCGGTCTGATCATGCATTTTGTTTTCCGCAGGGAAGAGCAGGAAAAGGTGGCGGCACAGGCTGTGATGCCTGAACCAGAGGTCGAACGTCCGCTCTGGCAGACAGCCCTGTATTTTGCCGTGATGGTGGCTATTCTCGTTTTTGCCAACTGGGCCGCTCCCAGTGAGAACAGCGGTATCTGGTATATGATATATTCTTCTAAATGGCTGATAACATCCGGTGCGGCAGCTGTGTTCGCCCTGTTGCTTGGCCTGTTTTTCGGTATACCCTGGTGGCGACTCGGCCTGCTTTCCGCCCTGGTAGCGATAACAGCGTTTACCTTTAAAGGCAGTCCGCTGATCGCTTTTACTGTCGGAACAGTAGGGCTTTCGGTGTTGACTGTGACTGGTGACAGTAAGAGCGCGGCCTGGTTCGATGCCTCCTGGGGTTTTGCGAAACAAATCCTGCCGCTTCTGCTTTTCGGCGTGCTTGTCGCGGGACTTCTGCTCGGAAGGCCCGGAAGCGAAGGGCTCATACCCTCGGTGTGGGTTGCTAAAGCTGTCGGCGGCAATTCGCTTGCATCAAATTTTGTGGCGTCATTTCTCGGTGCGTTCATGTATTTTGCCACACTGACTGAGGTGCCGATACTCCAGGGGCTCATCGCCAACGGCATGGGCAAAGGACCGGCACTGGCACTCCTTTTAGCCGGACCGGCACTGAGCCTTCCGAACATGCTGGTGATCAGGAGCGTGATGGGGACGAAAAAGACAACGGTTTTTGTCGGGCTGGTCGTTGTCATGGCGACAATCAGCGGTATGGTCTACGGTCTTCTGTGATTGTAATGAGCACGGAAAACAGAGTGAAAATAAAATCCCGCCATTGTCCCGGCGGGATTATTATGCCGTAAGAAGCTAAGTCAACAACATCTCATTGCAAGTAACAAGGGACTGTATTGTCTGAAAAGCGATTTAAAACTTCAGTCTCAGCATACAGCAATACGGATCAAGCCTTTTCGCTATTTGTATGTTTCCTGCCGTAAGCTCTCGACTTATTATTTGTGATTTCCCCGAAGTGAAACGTGAGCCTTCCGATGGCGGCACATTACACCATATGCCAGTGCGTTTTCGCCGGTACAGGAACGTGTTTGCCCCTCGTTGTTAAAACTTCATGTTGACACTATGTAATATTGTGATACATTTATAATTGACTGCGTAATCATTACGTTTATTGCCGAGTTAATGGGTCCATACTCTGAAATGTCACGTTTTTTTTTGTGTTTGCGATTCCTCCCCTGTCCGGATTTGTCATACTCTGCCGATGCTTATCTCCAACGATAATCATGGGAATACGAGTTCAGGGATTAAGCGGCAGTAATTGTCCTGAAGGCTGAAGGGCACATACCTCAGTAGTACGTTCAGGAATTAATATCTATTGTCATGGAAGTCCTCGAAAAGGATCGGGAAAATGCTGAAAAAAAACTACTCAAGGCGTGAGTTTGTCAAACAGAATTCACTGGTGGGAGTTGGATCTGTGCTCGCTCTGGAATCGTCATCGGTTGTACATGCCGCCTCGAAAGCTACCGGTGTCCCTGCCCTGCTTGGAGGTAAGCCGGTTCGGGCAAAGTCCTGGCCAAAATGGCCGATGTGGGTGAGGGAGACGGACGAGGAGCCTGTTCTGGAGGTTATACGAAGCGGTATTTGGTCGCGCAAGGATGTCGTGACAGAATTTGAAAATAAGTGGGCGGAAACAATCGGTGCGAAACGCTGCCTGTCGGTGGTTAACGGGACGAATGCGCTGATCACCTCACTTGTCCAACTGAATGTCGGAGGCGGCGACGAGGTGCTTGTTACACCGTACACGTTCATCGCCTGTGTCCAGGCAATTCTGATGGCGGGGGCAATGCCGGTTTTTGTCGATGTAGATCCTGAAACATTCCAGATAGATCCCGGCAAAATGGAGGCAAAAATCACTTCTCGCACAAGGGCAATCATGCCGGTGCATATTCTGGGGCTGCCCTCTGATATGGAACGTATCATGGCGATCGCAAAAAAACATGACCTTCTCGTGGTCGAGGACGCCTGTCAGGCATGGACTGCGGAGGTCAATAACAAGAAAGTCGGCACTTTCGGCAACGCCGGCTCTTTCAGTTTCCAGAATTCGAAAAATATTCCCATCGGCGAGGGCGGCGCTATTGTCAGCGATGATGACGAGTTCATCGACAGATGCTATTCGTTCCATAATTACGGCCTTCCGCACGGCGCTGTTATTGGTGCGGTCGGAAACGCGGCGGTCCTGATGGGAACAAAGCTTAGGATGACCGAATATCAGGCCGCAATAGGTCTTGCACAACTGACCAGGCTTGAATCGCAGACAGTGACGAGGATAAGAAATGCCGAATACCTGCGGTCGAGACTCACTGAAATACCCGGAATTAAACCCTACAGGCTCTATGATAATGTCACCAGGGCCGCTTTTCATATTTTCGCTTTCCGATACAAAAAAGAAGAGTTCAAGGGATTGCCGAGAGACACGTTCCTTAAGGCCCTGAGTGCGGAAGGTGTCCCCAATTTAAGCGGTTATGCGCCTTTCCTGAATAAACAGCCTTACCTTGCCGATGCGTTCAAATCTAAGAATTTCCGGAAAATGTATCCGAAAGAGATGCTGGATTATGACGCATACGCTGAACGTAACCAGTGTCCTGAGAATGATGTTCTCTGCCTCGAGGCTGTGTGGTTCATGCAGAACCTGCTTCTCGGTGACCGGTCGGATATGGATGACATTGTTGATGCGATTGTAAAAATTCGTGAGAATACCGATAAACTGAAATGATCGGAATCTGATTGATTAAAAATGATACCGTGACACATGCCGGCCGTGTAAGTCGTCAGAACATTCTGGACACATGTAGTTAAAAATTAAGGTGTACTTTTCTCATACAGCAAGTGTTTTCTGATACCTCCTTTTCCCAGGTTATAATCCCTCCTGAGTTTCAGCGTTTCACGTTTTATTTTATCCCGCAGATTGAGACAATCCCGTTTCCTTCCGAAGTACACGTCAGCAGGAGTCAGGTTATTAAGTGACTCGTGATAGCGGTGATTATTGTAGTGATCAACGAAGTCGCCGATTTCCTGTTCCAGTTCACCAGGAAGGTAATAATTCAGCAAGTTGACGACATTCTTCAGTGAGCGGTGATAGCGCTCTATCTTGCCCTGTGTCTGAGGATGATAGCGAGCGCCACGAGTATGGGACATATCCCTTTCTTCAAGGTACTCCTTCAGATCACGGGATAGATAACAGGGCCCGTTATCCGAGAGCAGTCTGGGCCTGTGCCGGACTTTCACACTATCGATACCGGCTTTTTCTCTCGCCATATCAAGTGTATCCATTACATCAAGGGCAGCCATAGTTGTCGTGAGCTTCCATGCCAGGATATACCGTGAATAATCGTCCATGACGGTGGAGAGATAGTACCATCCCCAGCCGACTATCCTGAAGTATGAGAAGTCGGTCTGCCAGAGCTCATGCACCTCTTTCGTCGGACGCTTGAACGTATCGGCAGCCGATATCACGATGTACGCCGGACTCGTGATCAGATCATAGGACTTGAGTATCCGGTAGACACTCGACTCGGAGATGTAATAACCGTAGCTGTCAGTAATATGCCATGCCAGCTCCCGTGGCGACTTATCGGGAAGCTCAAGGGCAATAGCTACCACCTGGTCTTTCACCGGGGCAGGTATCCTGTTCCAGAACTTTTTCGGACGGGGTTTCCTGTCGGCAAGGCCATCATAGCCATCTTCCGCGTATTTTCGATACCATGCGTAAAAGGTGCTACGGTTAATAGCAAGCTCTCGCAAGGTCTGGCTTATCGACAGCGCCGATTCCTCTACCAGCCTGATTACCTCCATTTTTTCAGCCTGTGAATATCGCATATACCGTCCGACCTCTATTCCATACCATGCAAACTTTTTTTAAGCACACGGTTCTTCAGCGACAACTCGGCTACCAATTGCTTGAGCTGGTCGTTCTCCTGCTTGAGGTCTGTCACCTCCGTGCTCGTTGCCTCCCGCTGCGTGTCACCCAGAAGCCGTTTCTTTCCAGCTTCAAGGAAGTCTTTGCTCCAACGGTAATACAGGTTCGGATTAATTCCTTCACGGCGGCAGATCGCGGCTATGCTCTCTTCACCACGCAGCCCTTCAAGAACAATGCTGATCTTCTCCTCGGCAGTGTATTTCTTCCGGGTTTTCCGCTTGATATCACGGACGATACTTTCTGAATCTTTCCTGGCAGGCATCTGGACATTCCTTTCTTCCCCGTTGTCGTGTCAACAGGATGGTACTGACTATAGGCAGAAAGGGCAAGTCATCCCTGATTCCCTCCGTTACGGCTACGCCTCCACTACGGTAATCAGGCACCCACATCCAGCACCAAACCATCTCTTAACTTAAAGGGGATAACTGTCCAAATTGTTCTGACGGGATACACAACTCACTTGATAAAAGCATGCAAGGATTTATCTGTTGTGCAACAGCAACTTGGCCATGCAGATATTCGAACAACCATGAAATATTCTGATGTCAGTGAAGAGAGGAAAAGAAAAGCAGCTGATAAGCTGGATTTTGGACTGTAAATATTATTTGAAAGTATAAAACGCTTTGGGTATCAACTCTTCTGGTAAGTATTTATTATATTTCCTCTTAAGAAATTGAGCAATTTCAAAATATTCATACAAAAACTCCTCCGATGTTTGAATATCTTTTATTTCAAGCAATTTCTTTCCATGACATTTTCTTAATTTTAAACCGCTGTCACAAGGACATAATTGATGTCCGCGATAATTATTATCTACTAATATTTTTAATAATCCTAGTACTAATGATACATCATCAACATCAAATTCCTTTTTGTAATATTCCAGAATACCCTCACCACCATGTGAATGTTCTCCAAAAGGCAAAACTCCATGTTTATCTTTATAACTCCATGCATACAAATGGTCCAGCAAAAGGTTCTCGACAAAACCTTTTATTGTTGGATTTTCTTTAAACCTCTTATTTAACTCTAATGGTACTTCTAAGCATCGAGTACCATTTTTCCCAGGATGAAAATCTTCTGCTATCCTACCACCAGTCTCCTTCACAAGTGGTGGTTTATTAGGAAATTCTTTTAGTATTATTTCAACCTGGTATTCATCATCTATTGTTTCTTCATTTATTGTAACCTTAAATACTAATTTACCTTTAATAATCCAAATATCTTCATTGTTTTTTTCTAATTTCAGACCCGGATATGAAGCAATAAGTTCTTCATACTGAGAATAAATCAGTTTATCTTGAGAAGCTTTAACATATGGACTCCAAGGCTGTGTTGTAGTACTCTTTTTTATATGCGGAGCAGTACTTGCCATTATTATGCCTGCTTCTGATGCTGCTAATTTTACAGCTCTTTCCCCAAAGGATGGCATTAGTTCATTTATGACATCACGAATATTTGTGTTTTCAAAGGCAGTATTGACATCACTCTTAACTTGTAATAGCCACTTTTTAAATTTGACTGCACGTTGAGGATGCTCTATCCATTTATCAGCGAAATTTTCTTCTGGATTAACTGGATTCTTTATTTTTCCATTTGATCTTTCAAACATATCTATCATTCCGTTAATAATATTCCAATATGCTTCAAGCATATCAGATTCATTTCTATATGATAGTCCGGCAAGCGTTGTAATAATTATTGAAATAGGTTTATCATCTTGATCATGTTCAAACATAATATCACGATGGCGCTTTAATATTTGTACTATCCTTTGCAAAGGAGTTTTTATTAGATAATCTGGTACTTGTTCAATATTCTGCTCTTTCATAATAATTGATCTTTGTTCTTCAAAGCGCTCACGCATACAACTTCTAAACCATTCAGCATATCCTTTTGGATTACTACAATTCCAATTATTTGAAACAATTGAATAATCTTCATTTTCGTTATCGGTTATACAGATACCATGTTTTGATAATTCTTCTCTGACTTTTAAGTCTAATAATTTTCTTCTAAAATCATCATCTGGGATAGCTGGTAGAATATCCATGTGGAAGTTAACACCATCAGCATAATTGATTGTCCAACATCTACGCCCTTCATTGTCAAGCATTCTGTTATAATTAGAATTTCTTTTAAGTTGATCTCCAACCATCTGTTTTAATTGTTTCTGAGTTATATTTCTTTTTGAAAGATTCAATTCACAGACAAGATCAATATCATACTCATCTTGATTACTAATTGGTTTAACAACAGTACCAAGATTAAATGATCCTTGAGGATAAATATCTGGAGTATGTTCAAAAAGAATTGAGTTTTCATTACTCAACCATTTTCCTACTGATGTATATCGTTCTTTTGCATCCTCATATAAACTTTGAGGAATATCAAGCGTTTCAGCAAGATTATGTAAAAAAATACTAAACTGCTCTTCTATATGGCTTCTCATTTTTTCTCTCCAGTTAATCTGTATAAAGGTTTAAATTCGGGCGCAATATGATCTACGAACAATTCTTTAATTTTTGGTGTTTGAAAACGACTTTCATCTGATGCATGACTTAATAGTTTTTCACCTGATATTTTATCAAGCTGAAAAACTTTATCAGGTACATTTACATCTACTCTTAAAAAATTCTGTTCTCCTAATAAATGCTGGATTTGATTTATTACACCTATGCTTTGTCCTCGCATAACAATGTCCACAGCATCAAAACACCATTGAATTCTGCCACCACTATTCAAACTATCTGTCCGACCTTTTATTGGATCAGTTGTTCCGAGAGATAATATTTTTATTTTATCTAAAGATCTATTAAATAAACTTATACCCTCAACAAGGCCAACCATAGCAGGATTATTTGCCCAAACGCCCCCATCAACAAGCCTTATGTTGTCAACTCCTTTATAACATTTAAAAAAAGTCGGTGCAGCACTTGTGGCTAAAGCAACTTGCCACAATGGAACTTTGTAATCACGTTTTAAGCGCTCATGATGTGGAGTTTTAAATAAATAAACATTATCTCTGTCCAAATTATAAGATGGTATGACAAGGTGTTCCCGCGCGCGATAAATCAACCCGGATGAATGTGATAAATCGCCACGCTCTTTTTTTTCAATAATACAAAACGATTTTGAAATATACATCAATAATTTGAAATCAACAACTCCCCATACTTCTTTCTCGATTCGCTCATCCTTCCAACCGAGTACCCCACTTCGAGCTCCTCGATCTTGAAATCCTTGAACACGTCCCGCATGACTTCATGATCATTGATCGAGAGGAGGAACCGGCCATCGATGGCGGCCAGAATTGCGGCCAGCTTTTTGTAATCATCGAGGCCCAGGGTGAAACGATAGGAGGCCGTCTTATAATAGGGAGGATCGAGGTAGAAAAACGTTTCCTGGCCATCATAACGCCCGATGACATTTTCATAGCTCTCACCCTCGATATAAACCGTTCTCAGCCGCTCATGGACCGCCCGGATCGTCTCGTCAATCGTTTTCAGGTTTAAGGTCGGCCGCTGCATTTTCGAATAGCCATAACTTATATTCAGACCGCCGAACGACACCTTGAGCATATAGTAGAACCTCACCGCCCGCTGAATCTCGTTCAGGTCGGCCGGATCGGTGTTGATGAAATCGGCGAATAGTTTCCTGCTAATGAGGATGAGATCGAACGCCTCGATGAAAGCCCGGTGTGCCGTTTTGATGATGTTGAACAGGTTGTAAAGGTCCCCGTCGATATCGTTGTACATTTCCGCTTTCGAGGGCTCTTTCCCGAATAAAACCCACCCGGCACCGCCGAAAACCTCGGCATAACATGTATGTTCGGGAATCCGGCTGATAATTTCTTTCCGGAGCCGCCTCTTACCACCCATCCAGCAAATTGGAGCATTAAGCAA
Source organism: Candidatus Latescibacterota bacterium (assembly GCA_963668435.2). Lineage (GTDB taxonomy): Bacteria > Latescibacterota > Latescibacteria > Latescibacterales > Latescibacteraceae. The sequence continues at coordinate 5,090 of CAXXSC010000005.1, read as the reverse complement.
TTGATACCTCTTCTTGTCGTAAAATCTCAGGCGTTGTATATTATACGCCAGCGGTTGTTCTGAGAGTAGAGGCTTGCCTTGACGCTCTCTACAGCGTCGGTCGGGTGTTGGCGCACCCGGCCTGCTCTCTAAATGAAAGGGCCAGGCATTTCGTCTGGCCCTTTTGATTGTTTGTCGTTCGTAAATTCCTAAGCTCTCAGCACCCGGCCGCGGCCATGATAGAAAATGGTCCTGTCATTCACCTCGCCCATTACCTGATTTGCACATGAGAGAAAACAGCGGGGGATTTTCTGGACATCCCGAGTCGCTTTGCCGATGGCATAGATCACCGTATCCACTTTGTCACATTCCGCAATTCCTTCAAGGTATTCCAGCGCGGTCATCTGTGTGTAATCGGCAACAAGGGCAATGTCTGTGCCTCGTGCCAGGCATATAGTTTCGCCGGGCATTTCGATGGTGATTCCTTTGGCAAAGACGGGATCGGGAGCCGCCTCGAAAACCTCGGTGGTAATTTCGATGCTTGCCAGCTCGACCGTGTCCGCCATTGCCGTAATCGCGAACAGAAATCCGAGAATAACGGCGATGAGAATAATCATACAATGTTTCATGCTGCACTCCTTTTTATGCGTGATTGTGTTGGCCCTGTTTGAGCCGCTCAGTTCCTAATAACATGTATCCGGCATAGGCCCTCCCTTCTCTCAGGTTTAAAAGTGATTGTCCTTATCTCACTCCGGCTGTGTCGGCCACTCGGGTTCTGCCGGATCGAAACCGGCAGCATCGGGCATATCCCGGAGCGCCTGCCAGTAATTGAGCCAGGCCGTCCAGTTGGCCGTGTCATCGATACCGAGCGCCAGCCTGTCCTCGTGACGCTGCCTGATCCATTCCGTTTCCGCGAAAAGCCGGTTGCGTATTTCATTGAAAATCGGCAAATGCAGTTCATATAGTTCCGCCGTCGTGATGGACCTGAACTGGCCGGACTCGTAAACATCGCCCTCGGCCACTGTGACTCCCTCCGGGACTTCCACCGCCGTTATGCCGCCCGAGAATACCGGCAGAATTTCAGTCTCGCCGACAAAGCACACTCTGTTGTTTTCGATTTCAGCAAATATCACCTTATTATCTCCTATCGCCAGATGACCAGAATATAGCCCGAACCGCCGTTGCCGCCAGTTGTTGCATCATTTTCACCGCTCGCACCACCCGCGCCGGTGTTGTCCGCAGCATCGGGGCTGGAAGAGGTGCCGCCATTCCCGAAGCTTGCGCCACCACCTGAATAACTTCCGCCGACACCAAACGGGGAATTTCCGGCATTATTCCTCGTGGTTCCGCCATTACCACCTTTGGCACCGGAAATGAGTTCCCCGAACGCCGAGGAAAAAGAGGCGCTGCTGGCAACCGAACCATCCACAACACTGTAAGTGAACCAGCGATTATACATACTGCCATTTAATGTATAGGTAAACGGACCGGGCCCGGTTTTAGCACCACCGCCGCCGCCACCGGCAACACCTGATGAGCTGCCTTTTGCGCCGCCGCTGCCTCTTATTGCCGTGATCCCGTCAAATGACGACGATCCGCCTGAACTGCCCGGCGCCGACGATCCACCAGCGCCGCCAGCGCCGACTGTGTAGCTGATGCTTGCGCCCGGAGTGACTTTATAATGCTTGCGGGTTATGATCATACCACCACCGCCGCCGCCGCCGTAACCGGATGAATAAGCGCCGCCGCCACCGCCACCGCCGACGATAAGGAAATCGACAAACTCGACATTTTCCGGCACCGTCCAGGTACCGCTTCCACTGAGAAACTCCTGGTAGTTTTCGCCGCTAAGCCCGCCGAGAGCGAGCTCAATTTTTCGTAAATACGCCTCCATCATATCAGCTCACCGTCCTTGTCTTGCCTGAGATTCTACCCTCGGCATCGTATGAATAAGTGTTGCGGACCGTGATCGCGGCCGGGGAACTCAAAACCACCTCGACATAATCGATCCGCCCGCCGTTTCCATCGTCATAGACGATTGTCTTGGTGCCGACCGGCCAGGTGGTGTAGCTCACCGTGCTCACCCGGCCCTCGCCGTCATAGGTCACCGTTTCGCCGCCCGCTGCCGGAACGATCTCACCGCCACAAATGGCAATTGCGAGAAAGACATCGTTATTGATCAGCGCCTGGTAATTCGGATTCCAGGTCTCGGGCGCTTTCGGATCGGTCGGCTCAAGCTGCCTGACGTGCCCTTGAAACGTTGGATTGCCATCAATATTCGCCATCGCCCCTCCTTAATACGAAAACGCAGCCGTGAAGACACTGCGGTCCGGTGCGGTGAACGTTTTCGGTGTGAACACCTTGCGGCCCATGAGGAGATCGGTGCCGCCGTTATCGGCATAAATCCCGATTTCGCTGATCGGGGAATCTCCGGTATCACTGTAATCGATCTCGACCGTTACCGTGAGGATCGTCCCGTCCGAACTCACGTCATCGGGATCGACACGGAACAGCTCGTTTTCGAGCGCGATGTCCTCGATGCCCTCCAGTGTCGTACCGTCGCCGAACGCCACCTTGTACGGCACCAGCGAGGCCGCGCCGGAAACCGCCCGCGCCGCCTGCTCTTCTCGATATGCATTTGTCGCTACAACAACAGCCATGTAATCCTCCTATAGATCAGTAATTGTCAGCTCGCCCCAGTGGCCGTCAAGCGTCCCGACACCGTCGAGCGTTTCGCAGCCCCAGCCGATGATGTCGAAACTCCGGGCCGCGATCCCGTGACACTCGATGAACGCCGTGTAGTCTGTCACCCCAAGCGTGACAATCGGCTGTGACGTGAACGTCGTGTCCAGGGTAAAAACAAACAGCGCCAGCTTGCTCCGTGCCGGTTTCAGCTCGTTGAAAAGATCGGTCAGGAACACCCGGCTTTCCGGGTCCTGGTTGACTGTTTCCATATCCACGACAGCCGCGAATTCCGCCCATCCGATAGCGGGCTCGCCGCTGTACTCGTGATATTCCAGAACGCCGCCCTTGATTCCGATAGCCGCGAGAAATTCATTCATCCCGGCGACTCGTCCGCCGCTCTCAAAAAACTGATAGGCATTCTGAATGCGGTTCCGGAAGAACTCGTCCGACTCGTACTCATAGCGCTCGATCCCGCGAGCCTTAGCATGGGCCGTGACCAATTCATCTTCGCAGAGCGCCGGGATAAACTGCCGCCGAACCCACTTGATATCCTCTTTGGCGTCGTCCATCTGATCCCCGGCCGCGCGGGCGATCCCTTCATTGACACCGCCTTCCTTTTTGATGTACGGCATCCCCAGGGATTTGAAATACTCAAAGAAACTGGCCATGTTATACTCCCGCCGTGCTTGTTGTCAGGGTGATCGTTCCGAGATCGGCCCGCTCGCTGTTCTCGATCTCGACATCCGCAGCCGGGGCCGTGATCGCCACCGATTTGATGTATCGGCTGGCCTGCATGATGGTCGAGATCAGGCGGTCAAGGGTAACATCCTCGCCGATTGTTATCTCCGAACCGAACAGCGTCTGGAGTGCCGTTTCCACGGCGCTTTCGATCTCCGAGGCTGTCCCGCCGGTCAGCGTTAATTCGGCGGTGATATCGACCGCAACCGCTGTCGCCCCGTAGACAGAAACATCGTCATTGATCGGCCGAAGCGATTCAATCACCGCGGTCACGGCCTCGATGAGGCTGGCTGTTGGCGTCCCGCCCGTGCCGGTAATGACAACATCGACTGTCCCCCTGGCCGCGCGGGTGCTGGTCGAGAATACGAACCTCGGCAACACCGGCGACCGAGCGCGCCCATGACTCATAGGCGTATTTCGTGGCCCCGTTGACCGAGCTGAAAGCCAGCCTGTAGCGCGCCTGAAGGCTCGCGTCGGACTCATCGTCAACACCCTCATCGGTCAACCAGCCGGAGGCGTTTGTCACGGCATCGATGCCGGGAATGTTTGTCGAAAACTCGCAGATCATGCCGGTGGCCACATTGGAGGCGCTGCCGTATTCCTCGGCCTCGACCGGTACGGTGACCGCTCCCGATCCGTCTGCAAGCACCGCCGCCCCGGTGGTCACGAAACGGTACACAAGGCCGTTGCCATCAGGACGGGTCCTGACGATCCGCCCGACAGGGATGTTGACATTGCCGCTGGTTTCTGTCCGGGAAAATGTGACGTTGCCTTTCGCCTTTGTTTTGCCGATGGGCGTGATCCCGACCGAGGGCGCGTGTAAGGTCCTGAGCCAGTCGCCGGTGGCCGTATCGCCGAACGCCTGGACAAGCAACGCCGCAAGGTATTCATACATCCGGCTATGGCCGTCCGAGAATAGTTCAACGAAACTCCGGAACATGCCGCGATTAAGATTCAGCTCCTCGGGGAGCGTTCCTTCCGCCTGTAATTCCTCGACTTTTGCGAGGTATTCGGTGCGGATGTCATCAAGCGATTTATCTACTGGTATCATCGAGTACTCTCACTGTGTTCTGGCCGACCGCGACCACGAGATTATAGGTGTTCGTATCATCGATCAGGCGGAAAAATGTTTCAATCGTCAGCGTCTTTTCGTCCCAGGACTTGACCGAGGCGGCAACGCTGCCGATCACGACACGCGGGTCCTGTTCGATCACTGACTCGACTTCCAGGACAATCTGCTGCCGGACCGTCTCCGTGTTCTCATCATAAAGATTGACAATGAGGTTTGAGCCGAAACCGGCATCGTAAAACAGCCCGCCGACCGGTGTCTCGATGCGGGCCTTGATGTCCTGGAGCGCCGCCCGCTCGCTTGTGGTGACAATCATCTCGCCCGATGCCGAAAGCGCGGCATCAAGATCGCTGTCAACCTGTATGTCCTGGCCATAAAGGGATTCACTTGTCATGCAACTGTTCCTGTTCCGGTGCCGGTCACCGATCCGCCTGACTGCGAGGTACCGGTGACTGTTGTGCTGACCTCGGCGTTGGCCTGAATGTGATCAACGATGGTATCGACAACGACCTCGATAAACGCCTCAAGCTGAGAAACGCTGTTGAACTCGAAGCCGCCGCCTGCATACCGGATACTATGTCAGATTTGATTGATGATTTTGATAATGACATCAATAGCT
>CAXXSC010000004.1:0-3611 GCA_963668435.2 Candidatus Latescibacterota bacterium | reverse complement strand
AGACTTCCTTTCCCGAAAGATCCTGGAAATAAATCAATTCTAACACAATTTTATCTTCAGGAGACAATCTATTCAAGGCCCACTCCAGAACCTCTTTGGCTTCTTTTTGCGTCTCAGAGTCATAGAACGAGTGATGAGACCGTTCAGACGTCGCCGTTTCTAACCAATTCCGCTGCTGTCTCGAAAGCGAACTCATCGTCATCTCACGATTGCGATACTGTTTGCGTGTAAAGTCATAGCAGGTTCGCACAGCAATTATTGACAGCCAATGCTTAAACGTACTTTTGTTCTGAAATGTCGCTAACGATTGATACGCTCTCATAAATACATCTTGTGCGACTTCTTCGATGTCTTTGTAGGGGACATGATTTTTGACCACGTTCGCGACATGGCTGTAATATTTGTTCAGCAAGTCCTCGAATGCATTGATATCTCCGTGAAGAATGTGTTCGATAATTGCGTTATCACTGTCATTTCGGCGTAAAGACATGTCGATCGGCGCTCAGAGTTTTCAAACAGTTCTCATGAGCAACATCTCCTCTTTCTTTTATCCTCCGTGTCCGTATTTCTTCTCTTCGCCGGATTTTGTGTTTGTATCGTCCCATTGCGTATTCTGGAACCGAACCACATTTTTCCCTGCGACGATTTAAGCTGCTCTTCGATCAATTCGGCGATGATCCCGGACAGCATTCAGGCACGTTCGATGAAATGCGCTTCCCGCAGTTTTTCTTTGTCCGGCAGCTTTTTTTCTGATACTCTGTTCGAATGGCAACAGCTTTGTCAAGGTGTTTATTGCATGCTGAGCCCGGCAAAATTCGCAAGACCATATTCAGCGTATCGAGACTTCATATACTATAGTCAGGGAGAGTGACAGACTCGTCACAAAAAAATGCACTTTTCAAGATTTTTTTCGGAACGCGGTGCGGCTCGGCTTTGCCTTGGGCGCGGATTTCGATGCGGCGGCCAACGATATTCGAGAGTTCCTCAGTCGAGTGGTCGGTCGCCTGCCGGATGATGTCGCTCGTCGTCTGTCAATGTCACACGATATTTTTTACTCTTACGATTCATTCGATTCACCGGCCCTTCACCACAAGGAGGGCTGCCCGCTTGACAAAACACTAGTTGCTGGGTCACTCTGTCTGACAACAGTCGGCTTGCGAGTAATGAACCCTGAGGAATAGATTAAACTTCTTGGCCTTTGAAACGTTTTATATGCAGGGGGATGTTTATAAAAGAACACTGTCATGATTCTTGGATTTCGCTCTTTGCTCTTTCAGATTTAAAGTATTATCATCGCCATACCATCAGGATGGGCTATCCTGAATGAAACAAGCCCTTTACGCTAAAACAGTCGAAGGGGACGTCCAAGAGTTCTAGGAGCTCTCGTTGAAGGGCGCTCAACTCCGACACAAAGTGCCAAGAGGGGCCGTCCGGCACGGTCACCGTCCCGATCGAGAGATACTGAAATGCGTTGAGAATCGCCTCTGCCGTCGGATTTCTGACATCGTTCCGATTGGGAAGGAACCGATCGAGCCCTCGCTCGCGAGCCGCAATCTTTTGTCTGACGGTGCGTTCCATTCATACCAGGAGCTGGAGCACAATTTTGAACAGAAAGAGCATGGCCTCAATGCGGGTCGGGGTCTGAAGGCAAATGGGTTCCAGGGCGTAGTGACTTTTGGCGCGTCGGTTCGTATGCTCGGACTTGTACTGGTCTTTCTGCTCTCGCATCGCGTCAGCGAGGCTGAGGTCCTCTTGAGGCACATTGGTCATGAGCGCATAATAGCCGCAACGGTATCGGGCCTCGTCAATCGCCTGTTCATGCCGAGTGACCGTGAGGTCAAAGTGATCGCTCTGCACCTCAATGCGCTCATCACCGGGAGCCGGGCGACCGGGGTTGGCATATTTGTAGGTGGTCTGCGGATCGTTGGTCACTGTGACCGAGAAAAACTCGTCGGTGTGATACGTTTTCAGAATCGCCGTGCAGGCAGCGTCAATGGCGTCACGCGTTTTGAGCTGATAGCGATTGAGCTTCCCCCGCAAGGTCTCCAACTCGGCGGTGGTCCGCTCGAGCCGTTTCGTCAGGCTCTGATTTTTTCGGGCGAAGAGCCCGACATCATAGAAGATGAGAAACCGGAACTCGTGGGTCTCGTCCTCATGCGTGATGGAGCCAGGGACCTCAAAGCCTCGATTCAGACGCTGTTTGTAAGGTAACAAGGTTTCAACGGCATGGGTGGCAAGCGCCTCTTCGAGCAAGGCTGTATAGGAGGCATACATGGGAACGGGAGCCAGAAATCGGCCGTCATGCGCCTGAAGGAAGACCATATTCTCCTTGCTGAGGAGTTTCGAGTCCGCCACAAAGAGGAAGTCCCGATGCCCGAGCAGGTCGATGAGGTGCTGCCACTGTTCGAGATAGGTGTCCACATCGGCGGTATTGCCATCGTAGGCTTGCTGGAAGAGCGGAAAGGCGCTGTCTGAACTGACGCGAGAGGGACCAGATAAGCTGTTTGAGATCGCCCCGGTGTTTTTTGCTGAAGCCAAAGGTGAGTGAGATGCCGTGAGCCTGAGACGACTGAGCGGCGTAGGCCCCATAGACTGACGCCGTGGTCGTATCGCAGTGAGCACTGGCCACACTGATGCCGAACTCTTCCAACATGTGACGGGTGAGGAGCAATTCCAGATCGCCCAGCCCGGCCGTGTAGAGCGCGTCAAGCGTATCGCCTCGCCGATCGTCAAAGTAGGCGTCCGCGGGGATGTGAGGTAAGATGACCTGCAGAATATCGGTATCCGTCGCAAATTTTTGGACCGCGTAGAGTTGAAACACTTGATGGAAGATGCCCGGCATCAGGGCCACACACGCTTCGCCATGGGTCAGGACAGTCCGCCTGGGATCGCAGGGGACATGGCGATCGATGAGGGAAATGAGCTGACAGCGCTCCAGATAATATTTTAAGATCGGGGCATACCCGATAGGCCGAGTCTGGACAGAAGGCACAGGCTCAGACAGTGACATAGTCCGAACGGATTCAGGATACAAGGGGGACATAGATAAGGCTCCTTTTTTTGCGTGTCGATCCTTGTCCCAACTCAACATATTGTCGAGAAAAATTTTAATTGGTTGACTGTATTCACACAACTAGCGAAATCCAAGATGATTGTAAAGAGTGTGAAATATAAAAAATTCGGTCTGTTGCGCTATTTTTCTTTGACCAGTCTACTCGTCGTTGTCGTGGTGACGGTTTTGCTGGGACAACTGTACCATCAGACCATCATGCGGCAGCTTATAGAAATGGGGGAGAGTAAGAACGTGACGGTGGCGCACGCCTTTGCAAATTCTCAATGGGCGACTCTTATGTCTTTTGTCAACTCAGTCTCCGGCCTTGAAGGGGAGACTTTAGCGAAACATTCTGCTGTTTCGTCGCTCCAGGAATCTCTTGTGAACCAGATTGGTGGCAGTGAAGTACTGAAAGTGAAAATTTACAACCTGGATGGGTTGACCCTCTTTTCAACCGAAACCGGGCAAATCGGAGAATGGCAAGATGAAAACCCCGGTTTTATTGCAGCCCGAAACGGTGATGTTATCAGCACCCTGACGAGTCGCGATCGCTTTAATG
>CAXXSC010000003.1:0-292752 GCA_963668435.2 Candidatus Latescibacterota bacterium | reverse complement strand
ACAGGGAAAGTGTCGAGGCAATCGGCGAGTCTCTCGAAAACGAAATCACAGCCTCGGTCGCGGCACAGGCGGGTGAAATAGTAGTCATTTCCGACTATGCCAAGGGAATCGTAACGCCGTCCCTTGTCGAAAAGATCGTTTCCTCGGGCAAAAAGGTCATTGTCGATCCCAAAAGTATGGATTTCGGACAGTATCGACAGGCTTTTATGGTCACTCCTAATTATAAGGAACTCTGCGAAGCATGCGGCAGGCCGAGTGTTCCGCTCCGGGAAGTTGAAAAAGAGGCGCGTATCCTCATGGAGCGTTTCGAGATCGGGAACATACTGGTCACCCTCGGCGCGGACGGTATGATGCTTGTCGAGGGCAACGGCTCTTCGATACACATCCACACGCGTGCACGGGAGGTTTACGATGTCACCGGCGCGGGTGATACCGTGATCGCAACAACAGCCTGTGCGCTCGCGGCAGGCGCGTCACTTGCCGACGCTTGCAATACCGCAAACATCGCGGCAGGCATCGTTGTCGGAAAACACATGACAGCGACCACCACGGCAGCCGAGATACTCGACTACGCGTTCGGCCCGACAGCGTCGGAAAAGATCATGGACCGCAAGACACTGATCGACAGGGTCAGGGAGCTCAAGGGTTCCGGCAAAAAAATCGTGTTCACCAACGGCTGTTTCGACATCCTTCACATGGGCCACATCACCTATCTCAACGATTCCCGGAGTTACGGTGACATCCTCATTGTCGGCCTGAACACCGACAGCTCGATCAAACGGCTCAAGGGTGATTCACGGCCCATAATCGGCGAGACTGAGCGAAGCCATGTACTCGCGGCGCTCGAATGCATCGATTTTGTCACGCTGTTCGACGAGGACACACCGCTGTCCCTGATCGAGGCTGTCAGGCCGGATGTGCTTGTCAAGGGAGCCGATTACAGCAAGGAAGAAGTCGTGGGCTGGGATGTTGTCGAGTCCTACGGCGGCGAGGTCAGGTTGGTCGAGATTGTGAACAGCATGTCGACCTCGGCAATCATCGAGCGTATCAAAAAAAGCTGAGACTCTCATACGCTTAAGCATAACTATAGAAATATCAAACGGAAACAGCCATTGATACAGTTCGCACAAGCATCGGATCATACAAAATATGTCTTTCTTGACCGTGACGGTGTCATTAATGTCGAGCGCGGCGACTACACCATGACCATTGAGGAATGGGAATGGATGGAGGGCTCGCTTACAAGCATCGCCCGTCTCACACAGGCCGGATTCGGCATTATTGTCATCACGAACCAGGCATGTATTCACAAGGGCCGTCAGACCCACGAGGGCCTCGACCGCCTTCACCGATACATGATCGACACGATCCGTGAACATGGCGGCGACATAACGGCAGTCTACTACTGCCCGCACTGGACGCCGGACAAGTGCCGCTGCAGGAAACCGGAACCGGGCCTTCTGCTCGATGCCATGGAGGATTTCGGCATCGATCCATCAACCACTTTTTTCATCGGCGACGCGGCACGTGATATCGAGGCAGGGAAACGTGCGGGAGTCAAAACGATCCTGATAAGCGGCAGCAAGGCAAGCGAGCATGCAGGCACGATCGATGCCGACCATATAGTGAACAGCCTTGAAGACGCGGCCGAAATTGTCTGTGCCAGCGACAGATCAATAAATTAACAAAATATAATAATAGCTATAACCATAAAAAACGGGAACCACGGCTCGTGTCCTGAGTTGAAAAGAGTAAGAAACAATACTAATCCCGCTTTTTCTGGAAAGGATACAATCATGAAAATCCGTACTCTCGCTTTATCGGGAACTATAGCTTTATGCGCCCTGACAGGCGCCTGCGGCGGATCAGGCGGAAGCGACACCAAGGCCGCCGATGACAGCCCGTACAAGAAATATCAGCCTCAGACAAATGTCGAGACAAATGTCGCCGCCAAAAAGGTGGATACCGGTGAAAATGTACCCGATGTCAAGTGGTACACCGACTGGAATGAGGCCATGGCTGCCGCGAAAAAAGAGGACAAGCCGATATTCATTCATTTCACCGCAGACTGGTGCAAATTCTGTGTTAAAATGAAAAAAGAGACCTATGCCGCCGGGGAGATCAAGAAACGTTTCAACGATGGCTGGATTACGCTCATGGTCGACACGGAGCAACCGAGTTTCGCAGGAGATATCTATATAAATGAGGGTGAGAAGAAAATGCTCACCTACCTCGATGAAGATACATCCGGCTACGAGGTTCAGCATCTAGACATGCGCAGCCTGTTACGCAATTTCGGTGTCAGCGGACTTCCGACACTCGTCTGGATCGACAAGGATGGTAAGCCCCTGAACAGTCATTCGGGGTACCTTGCAACAGAGGATTTCGCACCAATTCTCGATTTCATCCAGCAGGAAGCCTATAAGACGATGAATTTTGAGGATTTCCTCAAGAATAATGGAACGAATGGCTGAAAGCGACTGAGCATGAAAAGAACGTTTTTCATCAGGACAGGATTGATAGTAGTATTTGCCGGACTGCTCGTCGCGGGATTATTTCGTGACGAGCTTCCGGATATTGTTGCCAACGCCACCATGATATGCTATTCCTGCATAGGGCTTAAGTAAGGAGGACGAGTGGGAGGAGTCAAACGTATCTGGTGGCAGATCAGCGCCTTTTTCATCCTGAACTTTCCGTTTGTCGGAAGCATGGCCCTACCGTGGCTTCCGGTTCCGGCACTCAACTGCTATTCATGCCCGCTGGCCCAGGGAGCATGCCCGATCGGCACTATCCAGCATTTCCTTGTCATTGGCATGATACCGTTTTTCGCCCTCGGTGTAATAGGGCTGTTCAGCGCTGCGGCAGGACGTTTCTGGTGCAGCCATGTTTGTCCGTTCGGATTCCTTCAGGATATTCTCGGAAAGATACGAAGCAGAAAAATCCGTCTGCCGCGTTATGCCGAATACGGCAAATATATCACGCTGATCCTATTTGTGCTGGTCCTCCCTCCTATTATTAAAGAGCCCTTTTTCTGTACGCTCTGCCCTGCGGGAACACTCGAGGCCGGCCTTCCGATAGTGATCAGGGAATGGTACACGGTGAAATTCGGCGAGGTCACAGCGTTCAGCATGGGAAGCGCCATTCTTAATATGATAGGCTGGTGGTTCTGGATGAAAATCGGGCTGCTTGCCGCGGTTATCGGCGGTTCGGTATTTATCAAACGGCCTTTCTGCCGGACAGCATGCCCGCTCGGCGCCATTTTCGGCCTTTTCAACCGCATCTCGCTTTTCGTCCATCCACCCAAAGAGAAACGCGAGGCGGAGAAACCGCGCTACTATCTTAAGACCTGTCCGGTCCATATCAATCACCCGAAAGATGTGGACTCACCAAGCTGTATCAAGTGCCGTGAATGCTATCGTCATCCCCTCGACGACAAACCTGAATGAGCTGCTTCAGGGCGGCCTTGAAGTATGTAGCATCTGACAGTTTTTGATTCATTGATCAATTTTTTCTTTCATTACAGCTATCCGCCTGTTCAAACACTCGTATATTGACAAGTAAGCCTTGACTGGTTTATCTGAAATTCTGATATTAGATTGATCATGGATACCAGCACGACAACCCTTGCAGAATGCGGTGAAATTGCCTTTATCGAGGCGATCAAGCATGAAATGCCCGGCAACGGCGGCCCATTCCTCCGCTCTGTCGGGGATGACTGCCTTGAAACTGCGGCGATTTCCGGCAAAAGCATACTCGCGACAACCGACACTTTTGTCGACACAGTGCATTTCAACCGGGAATTTTTCAGTTTCGGGGAGATTGGTGCGCGGTGCATGAGCGCATCGGTAAGCGATATAGCGGCAATGGCGGGATCACCGCTGTTCTCGCTGCTCTCGCTGTCCATGCCGAAAAGCATGAGGCTCAACGATGCCGTCTCCCTGTTTCGCGGACTCAAGGAATGCGCCGATCGTTATGGCTGCACTCTCGCTGGTGGCGAAACGACCTCGACGCCCGGCCCGCTGACCGTCACGGTGACCGTTATCGGAACGGCTGATCCGGGTAAAGCGCTGTATCGCAGCGGTGCAAGGCCAGGCGACAGCATCTATGTCAGCGGCACAATCGGCGATGCTATGGCTGGTCTGATGGCGTTCACTGAAAACGTGCCGGGATACGACAGCCTGAAACGAAAATTCATCGCGCCCGATGCCGAGGTGGAACTCGCAAAAACTCTGGCAGGACAGGCAGAGATAACAGCGATGATCGATATTTCCGACGGTGTCGCCACGGATATCATGCATATCTGCGAGGAAAGCGGCTCTGGCGCGGCAATAGAGGCGTCGTTACTGCCGCTGTCAAAGGAATACCGGGAATTCGCAGAAGGCCGTATCGATGACAGAATTCTTTTCGCGCTCAGGTCAGGTGAAGAATTCGCTTTGCTGTTCACTTCACCTGACAGCGGAATTTCCGAACGAATCGACACTCCCGGAAGTCAGATAACAAGAATCGGCACTATCACCGACATGGCTGGCAACATTGAACTGATCCGAGAGGCTGGAAAAACGGAAACACTTCAATCAGGCGGTTATGAACATTTTAAAAGTTGAAACAGCATCCAAGCGGCATTTCGTATTGAATAGTAACGAAACGGAATCGAACAGTGAAAAAATACAGTGAAAACCTTATCGCGGTCGCAAAAATCGGCGAAATTGTCAACGGGCCACTCGATACGAAAGTAATCCTCGCGCAGGTGGTCGAGATCACAGCGAAGATCATGAAAGCTGATGTATGTTCTATATATCTTTATGACGGCGGCAATGATACCCTTGTGCTGGAGGCCACAGTCGGCTTGAAAAACGATGCGGTGGGACAGGTAAGGATTCATCCCGGCGAAGGCATTACGGGACGTGCCGCAAAACAGGGACGAACCGTTGCGGTGACCGATGTTACGCAGGACAGGCGGCATGTGTATTTCCCGCAGACTGGCGAGGAGGAATTTCATTCGCTTCTGAGCGTCCCCCTTGTCTTTCACGAGGAACTTATCGGCGTCTTGAACGTCCAGACAAGGAAAGCACGCAAATATGAGCAATATGAAAAGCGGCTTCTGAAAACCGTAGCGCACCAAGTCTCGGGTCTTCTCAGGAACGCCCGTATGTATGAACGGGAATTGAACGCCAAAAGGGCACTTGAGAAAACGCAGAAGAAACTGGTTGAATCGGAGAAAATGGCGGCACTGGGACGTCTTGCGGCCACAATGTCCCATGAGCTGAGAAATCCGCTTGCCGGGCTCAAAGGCGCGGCACAGCTTCTGAAACGCAAGACAGCACCAGACGATGAACGCGGCGAATATGTCGACCTCATCATTGACGAAGTTGACCGTCTGGGCCGCATTGTCGAGGACCTTCTCCTGTTCGCGCGCCCGAAAGAGCTGAATTTCGAGGCAGTCGACGCGATCAGGATAATCGAGGACGCCCTCACCCTGTTTTCGCTTCGGCTCGATGCCCAGGCGATCAAATTGCACCGCCGCCTGTCAAAACTGCCGAAAATACGTGCCGACCGTGACAAGTTCAAGCAGGTTGTCGTCAACATCCTTCTTAACGCGATCGACGCAATGTCTGAGGGCGGAACGCTTATTGTCAGTTCGGGCATTATCAAGGAGGAACCGGCAGGTACGGAATTCGCTGTATTTCAGTTCAAAGACAGCGGCGAGGGCATCCCGAACGATGTGCTCGACAACGTGTTCGAACCGTTCTACACCACTAAGGCGGAAGGCGCAGGGCTTGGCCTTGCTGTCTGTAAATCAATCACCGAGGAGCATGGAGGCCGTATACACATAGAATCCACACGCCGTGACGACAGCGGTGGTGCCACTGTGGTGACACTCGAGTTCCCGGTAAGGGAAAACGAGAACGGCGGGCGTACGGCGGACAAAGTCGCGGATTGAAAGCAATTACGGACAGAAACCGTATCATTGAGATAATAGACATTTAATCTGCATCAAACACCCAATACCCATCTCACATTGTAAGGAGGCAGACAATGGAAAAGCTCTGGGAAAAAATCAGGAAATCGGTGGCTGACGGGGTTGCAACTGCCGCCGAAAAAACCGAAGAGTATACCAAGCTGGGAAAAGCCAAACTGGACACAGTCGCGGTCAAACGTAAAATCTCCAAGAATTTCAGCGAACTCGGCGGTGTTGTCTACGAAGCTATCAAAGAGGGCCAGAGCGCAAAGGTTCTGAAATCGGAAGAAGTCGATGCGCTGGTCGAAACCTTGAAGGAACTCGAGGAAGAGCTTCAGACAAAAGAGGCCGAACTGGAGAATCTGAAAAAACCGGCTGAGGCGGAAACTGTCGAAGAGCCTGAAACAGAAGAATCCATAGAAGAAAAAGAATAATAATAAGCGGTGATTTATAACGATGATACCAGCCGGAAAAAAATCAATAAAAATTGATTTTCGGCTGGTATCAGTTGGAACCATTTTCAAAGTTAGTGGTTTAAGAGAACGAGAGCAGGAAGCAAACCTGCACATGCACGATTGAAAGCAGCGCGCTCACACAATTGAAAAGAAAGGGCAAAGACTGAAAAATACCGCTAAAGTGTTCGGGTGCATGCCTTGACATGTCACCGCAATTTTCTTATATTAAAAGTTTACTGTAAGGAGGTTGGTTCATTATGAAAACAACTTTAGCGAACCCCAGGCTTTGTCGTGCCCTTTTTGCCGTTTTTCTCACCTTTTCAGCGGCAATACTACCCATAGAAAGTTACGCACAGCTTCCGGTTACTATCAATAACGGGCAGATGGAAAGTCCGTTTGCGAAGGTGTACCAGAAAGTTTCGCCTTCCGTAGTCCTCATTGATGTCAAAGGCGAGGTCGAACAGCGTGTCAGTCAGCGCAACATGCCCTGGCCGTGGCTCGTCCCGCAGCAGCAGATGCAAAACCAGGGCGGAACACGTCCCTATGAAGGCATGGGCTCCGGCGTGATCATCGACAAGGAAGGCCACATCATTACCAACAACCACGTGATTGAAAGCCCTGATGAGACAGTGGCGGAAAAGATCGTGGTTACGTTGAACAATGATGAGCAATATGATGCCGAACTTGTCGGGCGCGACCCGCAGACAGACCTCGCGGTCATAAAGCTCGACCTCAACGGCGACAAGCTGCCTGCAAATTATATTGCGGAACTGGGCGATTCAGATTCGCTGACACCGGGCGATTATGCCATCGCGGTCGGCAACCCGCTCGGCCTCGAACGTACTATCACGGTCGGTGTGATCAGCGCCATTCACCGCTCGAACGCGTTGATGAAACCACGTGGGGCCGATAAGCTCACCTACATGGATTTCATCCAGACCGACGCCCAGATAAATCCCGGCAACTCAGGCGGCGCGCTTGCCGATATCAATGGAAAAATAGTCGGCATCAACAACATGTATACGGCGACCAACGCAGGTATCGGTTTTGCCATTCCTATAAATCTTGCGAAAAAGATTTCTTCTGACCTGATCAAGAGTGGTACTGTCAAACGTGGATTTGTCGGGCTTGGCGGCAACGATATCACCGCTGATTTCCAGGAATCCATGGACCTTCCTTCGCGTGAAGGCATCCTGGTCGAAGAGGTCAGAGATGGTTTCCCCGCCGAAAAGGCCGGTCTCAAGCACGGTGATGTCATCACTCATGTGGATGGCCGCAAGATCAAGGATTATAACGATTTCCTCTTCCGTATCGCTGACTACAAGCCCGGCGACGAGATCAAGATACGCTACATTCGCAACGGCAAGACCAAAACGGTTGATCTGACTCTCGCAGACCGTGACGATTACATAAAAACAGTATCCGCAGGCGGCGGCACAGAAGGTTCGACCTCATGGCGCGGTATCAATGTCGGAAATATCACCGATAACCTTCGCGGTCAGTACAACCTCGACGATATCGACGATGGCGTCGTGATTCTCGGCATCGAGGACGGTAGCCCGGCAGAGGACACCTCACTCGAGGTTGGCGATGTCATTATCGAGATAAACAATGAACCGACGGATAACATCGGTGATTTCAATAAGCTCAAAGAAGAATTCAAAGATTCCAGAAAGCCCATTCTCATCTATCGTCTGCGCAAACTGCCCAACGGCCAGGTGAGACGCGGCTATGTAGCGGTAAAATATAAATAATTCATAGACCTTATTAAAAGGAGCGGCACAGGTGTCCAAACTCGCGAAAAGACCGTACACCCGTGAGGACCAGTCTCTCGACCGATATCTTCAGGAGATCGGCGAGGTCGAACTTCTCACCTCGGAAGACGAAGTGAGACTGGCGCAGGAGATCAAGAAGGGTTCGCAGGATGCCCTTGAGAAGCTCACAAAAGCCAATCTCAGATTCGTAGTCAGTGTCGCGAAACAGTACCAGAATCAGGGGCTCTCATTAGGCGATCTCATCAACGAGGGAAACCTCGGCCTGATCAAGGCTGCCAAGCGTTTCGACGAGACCAAGGGATTCAAGTTCATTTCCTATGCGGTCTGGTGGATCCGTCAGGCTATCCTTCAGGCCCTGGCCGAGCAATCTAGGATTGTCAGGTTACCGCTTAATCGTGTGGGTGCGCTGCACAAAATCGGCAAAACCTCGAGTGGACTCGAGCAGGAGTTCGGCCGTGAACCCTCGGCAAACGAGATTGCTGACGAGCTCGAAATGAGCCCTTACGAGGTCATGGACACCCTGAAAATCTCTTCGCGGCACCTTTCACTCGACGCGCCGTTTAACGACGGTGAGGACAACCGCCTTCTCGATGTGCTTGAGGACAAGTTCCAGCCCTCGCCGGACTCGAAACTCCTCAAGGACTCACTCAAGAAGGAGATCGAAAAAGCGCTGTCGACACTGACCGATCGAGAGGCGGAGGTGATCAGCCTCTATTTCGGTATCAACCGCGATCATTCGCTCACCCTCGAAGAGATCGGCCTGAAATTCAAGCTGACACGCGAGCGAGTGCGCCAAATCAAGGAAAAGGCCATCAAGCGCCTGAGGCACGCCTCACGCTCCAAACCGCTGAAACCGTATTTGCAGTAGCCGGATTCAGCCGTCAGCAGGAAAAAATGTCAGCCACAGAGGACACAGATCATAGAGGGAATAATTAATAGGATTACACGCAGTATTTTACTATACTATTCTCTGTATTTTCTGTGATCTCTGTGGCTGTTTTATTTATCATTTTGAATCTTGAATTGTCTTTCTTTTCCCTTGAACCTTAAGCGTTGAACTTTGATCTTATGGGCTGGAAACAACTTACATTTGTCCTCATTCCTCACTCCCAGGAGCATGTCAAGCAGTTCCGGGTGCACCGTGCTGTCATCTACGGACTGATATCATTCCTTATCGTGGCCATTGGCATCATGATATTCTACATACTCGGCTTCAAGAGCAAAGACTACCTCAGATCGAAAACTGTTGAACTCCATGAGAAAAACAACATACTCGAAAAACAGGTCTCCCGTTTCGATTCATCGCTCACGATTCTCAACACAAGGATCGCCGAGCTGGAATCCACCAACGCAACAATTATCAGAGAATCTGGAATATCTGAAATGGACCTTCAGCAGTTCGGCGGTCTCGAGTCAATGCTGAGAAGTGGTGAGGGTGTGATGATCACGGAACGGGTGCTCGCGGTCATATCTCGGATGGATCGGGAAAGCGAAGCATTCGAGCATAATTACAGCACGCTCTTCGATTCTTGCCTGGAAAACGACACGTTCATGAAGGGAGTTCCGAGCATCCGCCCGGCGGAAGGCACCATTACGAAAGAGTTCGGACGTTCCAGTGCGAGAGCACCAGGCTCCTCGATACAGTCTCATTCCGGCATTGACATTACATGGGACGAGGGCACACCTGTCCTTGCCACAGCGGATGGAACCATCGAGGAAAGCCGTTTCAATAAAGAGCTGGGCCAGTATGTTGTGATCGACCACCAGAACGGCTATAAAACCAGATACGCCCACCTTCAGACACCGGCGCAGATGAAAGAAAAGATAACGCTGAAACGGGGGCAGGCCATCAAACGCGGCGAGATTATCGGCTCCATCGGAAGAACTGGAATAAATATCGACACGACCCCCTCGCACATTATGTATTCCGTTTTCCACCACGGAATTCCGGTCAATCCGGTCGACTATTTCTTCGCATACGATTTCAGGGAGACGGCTTCAGCGGATATTTTCTGAGAAGCCATGCCTCGGCCTCTCCCCTGTCCCGCACATACCCCTCCAGCTGGGCATCGGCAAGCTCATGCAGCATTTTACTGAAATCAGGTCCCGGTTCATAACCGAGGTCCTTGAGATCGTTTCCGTCGAGTAAAGGCATAGGGAACTCCCGCCCTGTTTCTTCCATCCTGGACAGCACGAAATTATACAGGGTCAAATCACCGTGACTGGCAATAGTGTCAAGTCTGAACAGCTCCAGAAGCTCGTCGAATCCCTCCATCGCAATAAAACGTCTGAAAGTAGCGTCCCGCATTTCGCGTGCCGGAATGAAACGCATGTGATTTTTCACCAGCATGGCAACCCTGTCAATCACAGCCTTTGACTGTTTCAGCCGCCGGAGAACATACCGTGCAATTACAGCCCCCGCGCTCTCATGGCCGTTGAAACGTATCCTGTCCGATACTGTCATTGTCTCCGGCTTGCCCGTATCGTGCAGAAGGATGGCGAACCCCAGTGTCGGCGAACTGCCCTTATAGTGCTTGAGCATCAGGCGTGTATGTTCGAAAACATCACCTTCCGGATGAAAATTTTCCGGCTGCGCAACACCTTTCAATGCGGCAACCTCGGGTAATAGGATATTAAGCAGGCCGCTGTCATCGAGAAGGGTAAGCCCCCGATCCGCATTCATGCCTGAAAAAACAGCCCCCAACTCCATGCCGATTCGTTCCGGGCTGATGGCTTTAATACCGGCCGCAGTCTCTTTTATAGCCGCAAAAGTCTCCGGCTCTATTTCGAAATCAAACCGCGCCGCGAATCTGATCGCCCTCATTATGCGCAGACGGTCTTCACTGAAACGCTGACGGGGATCGCCGACAGCCCTGATGATACCCGCATCGAGATCCTTTCGTCCCCCGACAGTATCTATCACATCACCGCTCTCCGGATCCAGAAGCATGGCGTTGATGGTGAAATCACGCCGCAGGACATCCTCGTATTCGCTGGCAGGCTCAACCCTGGAGGGCCGTCTGCCGTCGTTATAGTCCGACTCTTTCCTGAACCGGGCAACCTCAAACGGCACTGAATCGATCATTACCAAGGAAACTCCGAATGCGGCACCGACAGGCTCTACCCTGTCGAAAAGCGCAGCAACCTCGGCGGATGAAGCGCTGGTGGCGATATCGTAGTCTTTCGGCGCTATACCAAGCAGCATATCACGGACCGCGCCCCCGGCGATATAGGCGCGGTGGCCGGCTGACCGCAGTGTCCTCACAATGTATTCGGCATGTTTGCGATTTGTGTCCACAGCTCCGGCTCCTGATAAAACAATGAAAGAAAGTCGGGTCTTCCCTCGTCCAATATAGCAGGAAAGCTCCTCACTGGAAAGAATTTGTCACCCTATCAAGGAAACGGTTTATCATGGAATGCATGGATAATAAAATAAAAGCCCTGTCGCAGTCGATGGAAAACCTGAAACGGCATCTCATCGAAGGACACGGCCTTTGCAATTCTCACGGATTCAATGACCCGGCGTTTAAAATCCAGTGCATGAGAGGCAGGCGTTTGATATCTGTAAACAACGAAAAAGCCGCAACTAACTACAGCATCAGATGCGGCTCATAATCAAACTCTTAAGCCGGATTCTATACTAACTAATACAACAGGAACAGGAAACAGCCCTACGTTATTCACTGGTCATGAAATCAAGCCCCAAAGCATTGATAAGGCTTTCCGCCACTTGTTCGAGCACAACCGGGTTATCATAATAACCACTGGCGATCTGTGAACGTGTCTGCTCTACCCTGTCACTATTCTCGATATCACCATTCTGTGCCGCCATTTCAGACTCTTCAATCACATCTTTCACCACTGGTGACTCGGCGACACTTTCGGCAACCTTAAACAGATACTCGGTATCGAAAGCCCCACCTTGGATGTGCTCCTTGACCTGGTTGACCAGTTCCATCCTCGGGGCGGCCTCGGGTTCCACAGTATAACTGCTTTTTCCTGCCTGTTCCCGCACATAGTCAGCTCCGGAAACAGAAGTACTGTCAGTGGATACAGCTTTTTTCTCAGCTGTCTTTCCACTGCTCCTGCTATCCTCGGCCTTGCGGATATTGTTATCGCCAAAGAATAAGTTTTGGATTTTCATAGCCGTACCTCACAACGGAACACTTTTTCAGCCCGTTTTGGCATAAGCATTTATGGCTACCTTAGCCCGTCTCATGTTTTTCAGCTTACCTGAAACACGAGTTTTTTCCATTTTTACACTGTCAAACGTCTCGTTTACAATACCTATCGTACTGAAAATACTGTGACGAAGCTGTTTAAACAGACTACGTATCTCTTCGGATGCCTGACCGCCGTTCTGCATGGAATAACGATCGAAAAGCTCTGTCAGTTCCTGATTCGCCCTGGCTATCCGCATCTGAAGGAGATCACATTTCCCGATTCGGTCGCTCATTCCCTCAGGCGAATCGTTGATTATGCAGCCGCTCTCCTCATGGAAAAGCCTTTTCATGTTCTCGTGGAGCCGGATGCATTCACGAAGTTTATTTTTCAAGCGTTCAGCTATCATCGTATTTACCGTGTCATCAGCTTGAGTTTAAATTGCTCCGGATTCTCTTTGAAACTCTTGTACTCATCGCTTGCAAAAACTCGCCGCCAGGTTTCCTCGAGTTCTGAGAGAGAATTCCTGACCTCAATAATTCTCGAACGATCATCACGCATGTGTGCAACATTCAGTTTTTTAAACAGACGCTGATACATGTCGAGCAATGTCTCCCCCATTGTGCCGCCATCCTCGAGATTGAGTGACATCATCAATTCCAGCACGACACTCTTGGCCTTGGAAACATAGTGGCTCATGACAACCTTGTCTGTTTTGCCTGCCTCAATAGCTTTATCGAGGAAATTGACCGCTCCCCGGTACATCATGAGAATCAGGTGAGCCTGATCAAGCTCATTTGCATGAGCATCCCGATACGCTCCATATGCCTGACTATACATTGTTCTTTCTCCCACTGTAGATTGCAACTCATTCCTTCCAGTACTAACTCTCTTCTATAATTAACATCGTCAATATCCGCCGTTTCTTTAGGCGGTTAAGCTATTTTTTTTAAGATTCTTTAATAACTGTTGGGAGAGATAAAGAACAAGCCGCCGTATATCGGTCAAGCTCCCGTATTCGGCGGCATATGAGTCATGTATCGTCATGCAGCATGACAGTAATACTATGTTATAAAAGCTCTTACCCTCCTTCAAGCCATTTATCGGGAAGTCATATTACACACCAAGAGAACCGAGCTGGCTGGACAGAGTCTGCTGAAGTGTCTGGAGCTGTGACATGGCAATTTCGAGCTGGGTATATTTTCTTTCCAGCGAGGCCCTTGTCTGCTCGAGGCGTACCTCCATCCGATCCATCTGCTCATCCAGCGAATCAAGAGAAATATCGATACTGTCGATTTTAGCCTGGATAAACCCGTCCACCGAACTGGTCATGGAGCTCAACTCACCGTAAAGCGCATCGCCAATACCAGATATAAGGGTGATCGACCCCTGTTCACTCCCTTCGACAGCAAGCTCAGCCGCAGTAATCGCGGTCTTGATGATAATCCCCTTGGTCTGCTCGTCTTCATTCGATGCCGAGAGTGACTGGCCGTTGCCGACACCCTCATAGCCGTTTATCGTACCAGCGACATCGACACCGGCATAGGTATCGCTCTTGATACCAAGATCCTCAGCACCTTCGATCGTAAACGTGTTGTTGGAACCGTATTCCTGGTGACTGATCTCGAGACGACCGTCTGAAGTGACCTCGGCGTTGATGATAACGCTGCTTCGTCCCTGCTGATATGTTGAGAATGTGCCGAAATTGAGACTGTCAATGGTCGACGTGATACTGAGAGCGATTCTGCTTTTTCCGGTATCGATGTCCTCAACCATCAGTTGACCGCTGGAGTCAATCGAGGCGATGACCTGCTGATCATTCATATCCTCGACCTCATCGAGGATATTCTGAATCGTCGTTGTATCATCAAGTTCGATTATACGCTCATACTCACGTCCGGAACTGTTTGTAGCAATAACCGTAACGGTATCGCCATCACCGACAGTAACGCCTTCGAGGGCTGAAATGGCGGTATTCTGTTTCGCCGCCGCGCCGTCAGCGCTTATCATTGCCGTATCGGATTTCTTTATTTCGGAATATGATGTCGAGGCTTCCTCGTTGATGCTGCTGGCGATATCCTCGAGTTTCATGCTCCTGTCAAAATCGATAGACAGTGACCTGTCGTAATTATCAGTGATGTTGATCGTACCTTCTTTGCCGGTAGCGCCGTTAATGACCTCGGAAGCCGCCGCGGCTTTTTCAGCAGCCTGGGTTATATTCACATCATAGGTCCCAGCCTCTGTCTTGTCGCTGTGGTAGACAAAAATAATATCGTTATCACTACTCTCACGTGTGGCGGTGAACAGTTCGATGACGGAATCGATGTCATCATTCAAGGCATCGTTCAGTTTAGAACTGTCAATCTCCAGTTTGCCTTCGGTGGTGGTTTCGATGCCGATTTGAATAAGCTGGCTATAGGCCATATCTTCACCGTAAACCGTACCCCTGAGTACATCCTGAATGAGCGACTGGGCTGTTCGTGCAGTAATATCGCCAAGCAGCAAACCGGCTTGTTCCGTTTCACTGTCGTAATCGGTATTCACATTGTAAAAACTCATATAGTCATTGTAAACGGAGACGAAATCCAAAATTTTCTCTTTAATCGTGTCCCGGTCACGCTCAACCGTAATATTCAACGTCGTGTCGACATCGGCTTCTCTCAGTGAGAGCTTAAGCCCGGTGATAACATCGCTCACGTCGTTGGAATCACGCGAAACCTGAATATTGTTCACGACAAGGGTGGAGTTCTGTCCCTCGGCAAGAAGCCTGTCACGCCCCTCGGTGACCGTGGAAACAGTACCGAAATCAAGCGTTCCGCCGTTTTCGTTCCCGGCATCGATCGAGAAAGAGAGGCTGGTTGTGCCGGCGACATTACTTGTAACCGTCAGCTTCCCGTCTTCCACAGAAGCGGTAACATTGTCATTGAAAATCGATTCGATCTGATCAAGAATATTGCTGACACTGGTGCTGTGCGAAACGTTGATGGTGCCGGAAACCGAACTTCCATCGACATCGGTGCCGCTGATGGTGATGGTCTCACCGGTTTCAGCCCCCATGCTCGTCAGCTTCGTGTTGGAGCTGATCTCGCTCGCCGAAACGCTGTCAGTCTGCCAGCCACCGTGACCATTGCTGCTGGCATATAGGGTGGATGAACTGAACTCGGCATAGGTTCCGCCGGTGCCGCGTTCGAGGATGCCGATTGTTTCGAGAACATTGTTGTCATCCTCAAATTCCTGCGTACCGCTGATAGCGAGACGATAGCTTGTGGAGCTGCTATTGGTTACCGTTTCGATTGTCGCACTCACACCCTGAACACCAAGGTCATTTATCTTGTCGCGGATACTCGAAAGCGTGTCGTTGCCAAGATCTATAGAGACACTCTTGTTTCTTATGGTAACTGTACCGGCTGCCTCACTGGAAATATCGAGCAGACTGCCGATGGTTGAATTCGCCGATGACAATTCCAGTGAGAGAACATTGCCGTCCTCAACTTTGCGAACTGATGCTGTATCATCGACAAAACCAAGCTGCTGCAGCGCGTCACCCCCACCGACATTACCAAGCGAGAAACCTTCCTCACCCTGGTCTTCGGAAGAAAGGATCAGCCTGTAGTCGCTGTCCGAAATTTTGAGAATGCTCGCATTGACACCGTCATTCAAAGCATTGATGCCGTTGCGTATATCTATAAGGCTGTCTGTGGCCCTGATTGTAATCGAATTTGTATTGAGAACGATCTCGCCGGAAAGTCCGAGATCGGTGCTGGTGCTGCTGAAGGAATTGCTCGATAATGTCTCGGCCTGAGCCAGCGAAAGGATTTTAACAGAATAGTTGCCTTCGCTTGCCGAGGTCGTGGCACTAACGACCAGCGCCTCCTCATCAGAAGAAGAGGCGCTGAACGTACCAAATGAAGACGCAGATTTCAGCCCGGAGGCTGCAGTCTGCAGATCGAGGAGCATGGATCTCATGGTAGTAAACGTATCACGTTTTTCCGATACTTCAGACTGTTTGTCCTCAAGCCTCGTTAAAGGCTGAGTTTCGATTGTCATAAGATCGCTTATAATCTGATTTGTATCGAGACCCGACGCTAAACCGCCGAAATTAACAGATCCTACGCTTGCAGCCATTATTCCGCCCTCAATTATTTCTCGGTTGTGTTACCAGTTGCTACGCTTTTGTGTCAACAAGCCAACCAGTGTTTTCTCGTAGTTTTGCTTTCATCGCCAGAATCTCTTCCGGCGGAAATTGCTTGATCAGTTCCCCTGTTTTCGTTTTGAAAAACTTAATGACAGTGGTATTCGCCTTTTTATCAACCGAGAATGCAACATCCCTCTGTTGATCCTGAACGATATCGTTCAGTTTCTCAAGAGTGACTTGCAGGTCTATGGCATCCATTGATTGGGCTTTCGCCTCTGCAGAACCGCTTCCGGGAAGTGAAACTCCCTGCTGCGCCTGCGCACCCGAAGATGCCGAACCACTGGGGCCTGAGGCAGCTGATCTCTGTCGACTTGCGACATCACCAGTGGTACCCATCAGGGCCTGCTGGCTTACGTCTGAAACGCGACTTTCAATCTGCATATTTTATCACCTCAATTGCCGAGATTTAAATTCAGAGGAACTCTTACCTGAAGAGTGACAGGACGTTCTGGGGAGCGGCATTGGCCTGCGCAAGCATAGCCATACCAGCCTGAACCAGAATCTGGGATTTCGTGAACGTCGAAATTTCCTGAGAAATATCCAGGTCACGAATCGTGGATTCCGAACTCGCCAGGTTCTCCGCCGAGTTGTCGACACTCGCCACGGTATATGCAAGACGGTTCTGGATGGTACCGAGACCGGAACGAACGGTTGATACATAGTCGATCGCGTTGGTCAGGTCATCCATTGCATTTACAGCACCGGACAGAGTGGAAATGTCGGTGGTGTCGATGCTCATCTGAGCCGAGCCGACACCGTCGACCGAGAATGTGATCGTGTTGTCCGTGTCACCATTCGCGCCGACCTGGAACTGTTTGTCGGTAAATGTGCCGTCGAGCAGTTTGTTATTATTGTATTCTGCTGATGTAGAAATACGGTCGATTTCCTCGCGGAGCTGATTGAACTCGCCCTGGAGGGATGACCGGTTAGTTGCGTCAACAGTATCGGAAGCTGACTGAACTGCCAGCTCGCGCATACGGCCAAGCATGTTATGGATCTCGTTCAAGAAACCTTCAGCCGTCTGGACCATGTTCTTGGCCTGTTCGGCATTCTGGGAGGCCATCTGAAGACCGCCGACCTGTGCGCGCAGACGCTGCGAGATTGCAAGACCCGCGCTGTCGTCAGCTGCTCTGTTGATTCGGAGACCGCTTGACAGTTTCTCGAGGGATCCTGCGAGATTCTTGTCTGTCTGAATCAACTGGCGATGAGTGTTCATCGCTGAAATATTCTGGTTAATCCTTAAACTCATGACTTAACCTCCGTGTTGACCCTTGTCATATTCCGATAAGGGCCTGCATCCTTGCGATTGATGGATTTTGGAGCAGTGCTGCCACTCCAAGAACCAACAACCTCAGGCTTCAGAGCGTGTGGTCGATCATCACCCCCTTTGGGATCAATAACGAAAAAGGAATTTTTATTTATATTATTGTTATTCATCATCTTAAACCTTATCGAGTTTCATCTTTCAAATCCGGGTTATACTTCCCTCACTATTTGTATCGGCATCTTTAGGTGAATCTTTAGAAAAATAGATAAAAAAGTATTGATTTTTTCCCGCATACTTAACATCGGCACTGGAGAAAAAAACTTGAGAAATAATAACTATTTCAGAGAAAAACCCGATCTGTCGGAGTTTGCTGTCGTGTGGTTCAACCGCGGATATAAGAAGGTGCTCGTGGATTTTACGGATAAAAAAAACCGCATCCGTATACGGATGCGGTTTTTTTTGAAAAATGTGCTAAAGGTCAATTTTTTACATTATTTCCTGCAAAACGGCATCTCACAGGAAAATAATGTAAAAGATGTCGTGTCGAATGACACCCGGATCAGTCGTCCTGTTTCTTTCTGGGTCCCAGAAGTGAACTCAGACGTCTCAATTTGTCGAAATAGCCGCTTTTTTCCGCAGCGAGCCTGTTCTCTTCCTCGATCTGCTCGAAAACCTCGGCACGAAAAATCGATACTGAACGCGGTGCATCGACACCAATCCTGACCAGCCGTCCCGAAACCTCGAGCACGGTAATGACGACATCGGAACCGATATGAATCCTTTCACCCGGTTTCCGTGATAATACCAGCATGCAAACCTCCCTGTCTGCGGTGATATATTGTATAAGAACAATGTATACAGCCTGCTTTTCAAAGACAAGTCTTCTTTTCAAGCTTTCATCGATTACTACAATTATCCTGCATCCTGCACCGGTTTTCCCGTAAAGCACTCAGATCAGTGTAAAATCCAAGTAAATACCGATAAATGAATGCGCTTGCGCCTTAAAGAGTTGTTGCCGACCGGATGTTGATTATGTATATTCTTAGCGGTGTAAACAGGCAGATAACGAAAGGAATGAAGGAACGTGAATCCCGCGCTCGAATTATCCGTATATAGACTGATCATGCACGCAAGCATGTTCACAAAATTGGTTTTCATGCTGCTTATGGTAGTGTCCTTGCTCTCATGGACAATAATGATAAACAAGTATTTTTTTCTTTCCGGTTTCCGCCGTCAGATTAGCCAGTTCCTCAAAGCGCTTACCACCGACGGCAGCATACGCAATATCGACAGCAGCTGTTCAAAATTCAGCAATGGCTCCGCACGGACAATGCCGATCCTCATTCAGCGCCTTCTTAGGGCTTGGAGCAACGGATCGCTGACTGTTCCAGCGAAAACCATTCTCGATAACGCCGCACAGCACGAAGCCAACAAGCTCACCAGTCATATGAATATACTGGCAACAGCCGCAAATGTCAGCCCGCTGATCGGCCTTCTCGGCACAGTCTGGGGTGTAATGTATTCCTTTATAAATATTGGACAGCAAGGATCGGCAACCATAGCCGTTGTGGCTCCCGGTATCGCTGAGGCACTCATGACGACGATTGCCGGTCTGATTGTGGCAATTCCCGCAATGGCTGGCCACAATTTCCTCATGGGCTGGGTCAACAACTGCATGGACACCCTCGATCTTATCAGCGAATACGCGCTGGCGGCAATGAAAGAGTAAACGAATAATGATCAAACGCCGTGTAATAGAACCGAATGTATCGTTTGTCAACCTTATCGATGTCACCCTCGTCCTCCTGATCATTTTCATGATCACGGCACCGGCGATGCATGACATGGTTGAGGTTAAGCTGCCCTCCGGCAAGGCCTCCAAGGCGAATATCCGCGATGGTATCGTTGTCACGGTCAAGACGGATGGCGAAGTCTTTATTGACAAGAAAAAATACGGACTTGACGATTTCGAGGGCTCGTTTAAAGAGCTCTACGCCAAACATGCCGGTGAACCGATCTTTCTCCGCGGTGACGAAAAAGTAGAATACGGCGATGTCATGACAGTACTTACCGCGCTGAAAAATGTCGGCGGTGAAAATGTGGGCCTTGTTGTCGAGGAACGCCTGAAGAAAGCGAAGTGATCCTCTGATGTACCGGGAATTTCTTTATTCGATCATTGGCCACGGAATAGTTATCGGCGGACTCATGTTTCCCTCGATACTCGATTTCAAGCCGAAACAGATGGCAACCGTCATTCCTGTCAGGACAGTAACAACCCAGGATATCAGACAGCTTATCGAAAAGGAAGCGCCCCAGGGGAAACCAAAGCCGAAACTGCCGCAGGTGGCAATCAAACCGGACAATCCCCTGCCCAAAAAAAGCTGGCGCCAGCGGCAGACTGTCAAGTCGGAGAAAAGCACAAAAACCAAGACAGACTCCAAGGCTTCATCAAAAAAGACCGGAAGTACGCCTGTTCAGGGCATGAAAGTCGATCAGGATTTCGATTATCCGGAATACCTGCTTACCATCCGCAGCCTGATCGAAAAAAACTGGCGTGCACCCTCAATCAGAACCGCCTTGCAGACACGCGTTTTTTTCCGTATTCAGCGAAACGGCGATTTGACACGGACATTTGTTGAGATTAAAACCGGCAACATGAACTTTGATATGTCGGCCCTGAACGCGGTAATCCAGTCGAAACCATTCCCACCGCTGCCTGATGATTTCAAGGGCGAGGAAATCGGCATTCACATGGATTTCATATACGGCGGCGGCATGTGATCATTCAGGCTTACACAACTAATGTAATAAATCATTTTTGATATTACAGGCACTCCGTATAATGGCGGATAGAACAGGCTGAAAGCATGATATTAAAAAAAATTAATTGTAAACAAATATTCTTTTTGTATTTGCCTCTTGCAGTCTTTTATTATATACTATCTTGTCAAGTGCCGGGCGAGGTTTCGGCGCAGACCGATGTTTATATGGCGATACGGGCCGGAGGTTCCAGTCTCGTATCCGTTGCAGTCGATGGTTTCGAATCTTCGAACGTAACAAGCCAGGTCGGAACAGTCAGGTCGGTCATCCTGGATGACTTGACCGTAAGTGGTTATTTTTACCCAGCCTCCCTACCCGATTCGCTCTCGACAGTCGGCAATGCAATGAGCCGCTGGAAAGATGCCGGAGCGAGGTATTATCTTTACGGGCAGGAGAAAAGCGGCGGAAAAACCCTGCATATATCGTTGATTGACCTTGGGACCTCGCTGTCCGTGCTTGAAGAAGAGTATCGAATCATTGAATCGAGGCCATGGCATACTGCGCATGTCATAGTCGACGACATGATCGAGCATTTCACCGGTATCCGGGGATCAATGGCGGCACCAATAGCCATGATCAGTTCGCAGGGAGATAGCCACGAGCTGTTTCTTGTTGATTCGGACGGCCGCGACAGACGGCAGATGTCGTTCACGAAAACCATGAATGTCTCGCCGGCATGGTCGCCTGATGGTTCAATGATAGCTTACACGTCGCTTCACGGCAGTGACTGGCTGATCATGATGACGGATATCAACACCGGCCAAAGTGTCGATATATCCCAGTGGTCAGGGCTTAATACGACACCCGACTGGTCGCCTATACATCCCGGTGTTATCGCGTTTACCTCCTCTCGTGATGGTAACGCGGAAGTTTATACATGCAGGACTGATGGCAAAGATGTTCGCCGGCTTACAAACAACCGCCGGATCGATTCATCGCCAGCTTGGTCACCGGATGGCTCAAAAATAGCATTTGTGTCGGATCGAACAGGCAATCCGCTTATATATGTAATGAATAGCGACGGCAGTGGACAGCATCGTTTGACAGCGACACCGAATGCCTACGAAGGCTCACCGGCATGGTCCCCACAGGGCGACAGGTTAGCTTTTGTAATGATGAGTGATTATGGTTTTGATATAGCGACTTGTGCTTCCGACGGGAGCGATGTGGTCGCGCTGACATTTGCACAGGGAAGTAATGAAAATCCATCATGGTCGCCTGACGGTCTCAGGATTGTGTTCATGTCGACCAGGGTAACCGGGACAAGGAGACTCTATGTCATGAACAGAGACGGATCAGGAATCCGTCTGATAACGAAAAATGGAGATAATTTTTCACCAGCGTGGGGACCCGCCGTTTCTGGCAACGATGTCCGTATTTCTTCACAACGGTAGGGTTCTGTACCGAACCTTTTTCAACGGGAAAGGAATTGATTATGCACACGTGCACAAGGACACTGATCATCACTCTTGGTCTCGCAGTAGCTCTGTCTGCGTTTACCGGTTGCGCCGGAAAGAAGCCTCCTGTTCAGCAGCAGCAGCCTGCTCCTGAAAGAAAACCGGCTCCTGCACCGAAAATCCAGGAAGCTCCTAAGAAAGTTGACGAGGACCTCTCGGTTCCTTCCAACCTTCGTTTCGAGACAGTCTTGTTCGATTATGACAAATCCGCTATCCGTTCAGACCAGCGTTCTGCCCTTAACCGTAATGCCGAACTGTTGATGAAATACAAAACGGTCCGCGTACAGATCGAAGGTCACTGTGACGAGCGCGGCACCAACGAATACAACCTTGCTCTCGGACAACGCCGTGCCGACGCCACCAAACAGTATCTTGTTGAGTATGGTGTTTCCAGCTCGCGTATCACCACCATTTCCTATGGTGAGGAACGCCCTGTCGACCGCGGCCACAATGAAACTGCCTGGGGCAAAAACCGCCGCAGCGAATTCGTCATCACCGCGAAATAGCATTAGAGGTTAGAAGATTATCATGCGGGATTCGGTACTTTATACTTGTAGAATAACGGCGTTACTCCTTATTGTTGCCCTTGTTTCATCATGTGCGATGAAAAGCGATTTTGTCGAGCTTCGCCGTGACCTCGATATCAGGTATGAAAGTACCGAATCCCGTTTATATGCCTTGGAGCGCTCAATTGCGGCAGTAGACAGCCTTGTCCGCGAGCAAAGCAGGCTCAACCAGAGCCTCAAGGCGCTTATTGGTTCCCAGGCACAGGAAGACCGTGATACAGTCGACCTGATTGCGGCGCGTCAGGACGAGATCAACTACCTCCTTCGCGACCTTCTCCAGAAACTTCAGGCAATCCAGCTTTACGGTGGGATCGGCGCATCACCATCACCCTCACCTGCCGCATCGGCTCCTGCACCGTCAACGACAACCAAGAAGAGCATGCCTAAAAAGTCTACCACACCGCAGCCGAAAGCCGCGCCCGCCTCAGGACGTTCGACAGCCAAAGTTGATCCCGAGGAACTCTACAACGCGGCGCTTGAAGACATCAAGAACGAACGTTTCCAGCTGGGCGAAAGCCGTTTCCTCTCTTTCCTCATGCAGTTTCCGAAACATAAACTTGCCGGGAATGCACAGTACTGGATTGGTGAGGCAGTCTACGGTCAGGAAAAATACGATCTCGCTATCAAAGAGTTTGAAACGGTCCTGAAAAAGTATAAAAAGTCCCCGAAAGTCCCTGCAGCAAAACTGAAAATCGGCTTTGCGCAGTTCAAGCTCGGACAGGAAAAAGCCGCGATCCAGACGCTCAACGCTCTTATAAAAAGTCATCCCAAGTCGGAAGAAGCTGAACTTGCCCGTCAGCGCCTGAACGCTCCTGAAGAGTAAACTGAATCCTCCCCAATTTTGATTTCCCACAGGCAATAAAAAAAGGACGATAGAAATCGTCCCTTTCAATAGAGTCTATGTAATTGACATGGCTGTTATTATTGGTTAATCAGACCTCAACCAGCATTGGCTGGCGAGTTTTAAAACGCTCATCGCTTAGGACAACCTGACGGCCTTTGCCGGTCTTAAGGTTAATGAGCAAGGGTCCGCTGAGATTGGCGGTAATATCCTCCGGTTGTTCGGCCAGCGTGACAATTGAAAGAATGACAAGGTCATCAGCATTACCAATGCTGACATTAACGTCGCTGACATACGGCAGAGGATTGTACTCGGGAAAGACAAGTCCTGTTTCGACAACAACGAAATCCGGACCGTTTTTCTGTACGGAGAGCATACTCTTGAATGGTTCACACTCGGTTATATCGAAGAATACAAATTCTTTCGCATCGGGAAAACCGAGGAGCCCTTCCTCGAAACTGATTATGTTTTTTCTGTCCACATAGCGTATGCCGCCGGACGTTTCGATTTTAACCATATTATTCCGAATTTCGTCAGTCATAGCAATCACCTGTTTTATGTCAGAAAATCACCGAGCCTCGGGCGGAGAAGCCTGGCACCGGCCTGAAGCGCTGACTGCAGGGTCAGAAGCTCCATCTGGTACTCGATGATCGCCTCAGAGGCATCGATATCCTCAGCGTTCGAAAGGAACTCGGAGAAATTGATCGTATCTCCCTCGGCACGAGCATCTGCCGCCTTGACACGATTCACTTTCGAACCAATCACTGCTTGTATATTATATATTTTTTCTGTCGCTTCATCAATCTTTAAAAGATCTTCGCGAAGATTGTCGGTATGATTATTTATGAGATTGTCACGAATGTCGATGAGAACATCAAAAAGATTCTGGCCTGACTCGAAAAGCTCCTCACCGTTGACATTGACTTTCATGGTCATACTCTCGCCGAGAACACGATTGATATCACCCGAGGAACCAGAGGTTGTAACCTGTGTAATATAGCCGTTCTCATCACGAACAGCAGAATACGGCGCCACGTTGTTAAAAGTTCCGCCAAAAGTATATACGGTTTCCGTTCGGTTATTGGCTGCAATAAGCATCTGCTCCAGCAGCTGGTCAACCTCGTACGAAATCGAAAGCTTATCGTTGTCACCATACGAATCAGAGGCACCCTGAACCGTCAATTGTTTCACACGCTCGAAAACATCGGCCGTCTGCTGGACAATAGTCTCCGTATTCTGTAGAAAAGCCTTTGTACGGGAAATGTTCCTGCGATACTGCTCGATCTCGTCCAAACGCTGCCTGATCGCAAGTGCATTCAGAGCATCGACCGGATTGTCGGACGGTTTATTGACACTTTTTCCTGTCAACACCTGCGTCTCTTTGTCGTAAAGACGTTCCGACGCGAAATTGAGATTGGTCAGGAAGTTGTTTTTGAGAATTGAATCTGTCACTCTCATCGTATTAACCCTGTCACTTCAAGTGGACCACTTCTTCCATAAGCTCGTCGAGCACCACAACAAGACGGGAAGCACTCTGATAAATTCGCTGTGCTGTTATCATACTGATAAGCTCATCATCGATACTGACACCCTTGATACCTTCGCGGGCATTATCGACCTGGGAAACAAGAAGCTCTTCGTTTACACGGCCTGATTCCGCCTCACGCGCCATAATACCGATTGTTGAAACCAGAGAATTATAAAATTCCGTAATAGTATACTGATTTTTGACAATATCCTGATCGAGTAGTGCGTGAACATTCAATGCGTTGCTGTTGTCACCATAGGAACCGTCACCAGAAACGGCAACTTTTTCCACATCATCGATGTCACTTGAAACCTCGATATTAAACGCCATCTTCTTGTTAGGATCGAAGAAATTGAGCCCCGTGCTGCCATCGAGGCCATAACCATAACTGTGCTCGTAATTTATTGCATTAACAAGTGATTCGGCAAAAACATCGAGCTGCTCGATGATTTCCGGGATATGCTCGTCCCTGAAACGCATCAATGCGCCAAGAGTACCCTTTTCAGGTTCGTATTCGATTCCCTCGGCAGACTTTATCGCTGTCCTGTTGAGATTCTCACCCGCTACAACCTCAGATTCAATAAAAAGTTCCGACTGGTTATCACGTTCCACGACCACCTGGCTTCCGATAACGACCGTATAGGTGCCGTCGCTCTGTTCCACGACCCGGACATCGACCTCATTCGACAATTCATCGATAAGATAATCGCGTTTGTCGCGAAGGTCGTTGGCTGAGGCGCCCTGGCTTTCCGAGGCACGGATAGAAACGTTCAACTCGGCAATTTCACCCGTGATTTCATTGATTCGCTCGGGAATTGCAGCAACCTCGGCATCAATATCCTGACGCAGAATCTGAAGCTGGTCGTGGATTCGATGCATACGGGTTGTCATCTCTTCGGCATAGCTCCTGAGACTCTGACGGGCAGCCATATTCTGGGGATCGTTGGCAACCTCCTGCCAGCCGTTGAAGAAATCATTGATCACCTGGCTCATACCACGCTCCGAGGGCTCGTCGAAAAGAAGCTCGATCTGGTTCATCAGCTCCTCGGTTTTAATGTAATCGTTCAAATCCTGATTTTCAGTGCGCCAGATCTCGTCATAGAGTGCAAAACGCGAGCGCATCACCTCGGTGGGTACTGAACCGTTACCGATGGTCATGGAGGAGGTACTTCTCAGGCCCCGGGCGGAATCGTCAGAAATTGAAGACACTAACACGCTCTGCTTTGAATAACCGGGAGTCTCGGCATTGGCGACATTATGGGCGATGACATTGAGCACCGCTGTCTGCGTCTTGAGCGAATTACTCGCGATGTTGAGGCCGTAAAAGAGAGTTGCCATCGATTAATCTCACAGTCTCTGATCGATGCAGACACTCTGTTCCACATCTTTTGTTTTTGCCCGGGAGGTATATTCCGGATCGGTTTGTGCACCGTTAACAGAGTTGAGAATCATTCTTATGTCGCTTTCAACCAAAAGTATCGACTGATTGATGAGCATTGTGTTGCTGACTTTCTTCTTCTGAATATCTTCGTTCAAACGGGCAAGGACATGACCGGCTTCTGTCAGGTCCCGCTTGATCGTTCCATCGACCTTTTCACTCAAAAGTGAAATATTGATGCTCTCTGGATCGATATTCAGTTCGGAGGCTATTTTTTCCGTCATAACAGCCCTGCTTTTCTCAAGACATGCTATGCTTGAAAAAATGTCCTCCTGGCGCCCGAGAATATCAACGAGCGCTTCCCTGTCGCATTCAACCAGGCACTTTTCCTCAAGGATGAGGAGCTCGAGAATTGCCTCGAAAGACCGTATCTCCCGCCTGAGAATGTCGGTAATTTCTGTTATGTACTTTTCAAGCGCCACGTTACACTCTCCGTTGTATAATTATTATCGGTTGTTAGTCGCTATTTCTTGAGCCGTTTCCGAAGTATTAATTTCACTTCCGGTATTTTTGATCAGCTGACGGTAAATGACATCTGATATTCCAAGGGCTCCCCGCGTTGAAAGCTGCTCAGCAACGGCAGCATCCATCATGTCGGCATAGATTTCTCCAGTGGAACCGTCACCGAACATGCCTTCAGAAAGCATCGAAGTCCTCATGGATTTCATGAACTGGCGGATAAAGATCGCCTCGAAATCTTCGGCAGCTTTTTTCAGACGGGCATCGTGAATTTCCTCTTCACCCATCGGCTGCGTATCATCGGTATTGAGAGATTTGAACTGTCCGGTCTCACTGTGCAGGCTTTTCAGCCCCCTGTCGAAGCGATAAAAACCGTTCTGTCCGACCGCTGCCACCTGTCCGCTCATTGTTTCAATCCTTACATGAAGACCAGTTCTGCCCGGAGTGATCCGGATCGTTTGAGTGCCTGGAAAATCGCAATAAGATCATTGGGTGAAACGCCAAGCTGGTTAAGCGCCTGCGCCACCTCGTTCACATTGCTGGACTCGTCGATGGTGACAAGCCTGTCTCCCTGCGGGCCCTGACCGGGAAGTGCGGGCTGAGCCTGGGCTGCCTGGGCCTGCGGGTCCTCAATGACCAGAGAAAGATTTCCGTGGGTAATCGCTACCGCACCGAGACTGACAGTTCCACCAGCAACAATTGTCCCTGTCCGCTCATTGATGATAACACGGGCGCGGTTGTCGGGCTCGAAAGAGACAGCCTCAACCTCGGAGATGAAACGTACGAGGTCTCCCACCTCGGCATATTCATCAGGCACATTGACGATGATACTGCCTGCGTCCTGGGCAATGGCAAGATCAAGACCGAAATCTTCGTTGATCGCCTCGGCAAGCCTGAAAGCAGTCGTGAAATCCGGATTGACCAATGTCACCAGCATATTGTGTTCATCCATGCTGATAGTAGGCAGTTCCCTGAGAAGCAGCCCGCCGTTGGGCACCGCACCGACAGTTGAAGAGACATTGCTGCTCGTACCACCGATAGTGAGAGGCCCCTGGGCGCGGGCGATACGACGTCCCATGCTGTCTTTGAGATGGGTTACCAGCAGTGTTCCGCCCTCAAGGCTGACAGCATCACCTGTGGACGATACTGTCACATCGAATGTGCCGCCATCTTTCACGTAGGGAGAAACAGTCGCAGTAACCATCACCGCGGCAACATTCTTAACCTTGATCGTGGTCGCGGGAACATCGACACCGCTGTTCAGCATAAGGTTTCCGATCATGCGGATGGTGAACTGCGTGTTCCTGTTGTCACCGGTACCGGCAAGACCGACAACCAATCCCAGACCGGTAAGCTGCACCGATTTCTGATCTCTTATCTGCGCCACATCCTTGAGACGAACCGCAGCACTGGCGGAACTGATCAGCAGACAAGCGCAGAGTGCCGTGATTATAATGGTTTTAGCTGATTTCATAGTTATTGGCTCCTCGTCGGAAAATAGCTTACATAATCCAGTTGAACAGGCGCATCAGCAGGCCGGGTCGATGTCCTTCTTCAGAAACGCCCTTGCCCTTGTAAAGGATCTTTGCGTCTGCAACCTGATAGGAATAAATGGTATTGTCTGAGCTGATATCCTGCGGTTTTATTGTACCGGAAACCGTGATAACTTCAGTTTCACTATTGAGTTCCATAGTCTTGGTGCCCTGGATCACAAGATTACCGCCGGGCAGGACATCGATGACAGTCACCGCCATACGGCTGGTAAAGGATCCGTTACGCTGGGTCCCTCCCTGGCCGGAAAACTGGTTCGAAGTATCGAGGGAACCATCCATACCGGTGAACAGCCCGCCGAGAGCGCCGGTGGTTGCTGTACCCTTAAGGCTTGTCGCACCCTGCTTCTTGGTCGAGGTCTTTGTGTTGTTCGTGGCAGAATTCGACTCGGAAATGATCACGGAAAGCACATCACCTATATTCCGTGCCTTGAGATCACTGTAGAGAGAAATCTCCCTGCTGAGTTCATCCTGCCCTTCCGCGGAACATATCCCTGCGGAAAACAAGGCTATAAGCAGTATGCCGATATACGTTTTCATATTATTCACGGTATCCTCCCCGGCCATCGAGCGCGACCGTTGTTTCGTCTATGACTTCACATACAAGCGTTTTACGGGTTGTTGGATTGTAGACTCGAATGCTTTCATGCAGGCTGCCGTCCTCACGCGCTGTGCCGCTCGCGGTAACCACAACACTGCCCGCGATAGAGCGGATTATCACCAGATCGCCTCGTGCCACCAGCGGGATAGGCTCGACATAGCGGTTCGTTAAAATTGTACCCGCCTTGACCCTTCTGCGCATCCGGCAGTCCTTAAGTTCCGATTTGTCAGTGAAATAACCGTAGGAAAATGCGACATCCATTTCACGGAACTCATAGACTCCCGCAGTCAGCACCACATCTTTATCGATATCACCGGCTGCAACAGCAACACTCTTGAGTATTTTCAGTTTTGCCGACACAAAAATCCGACGTGCAACCTCGCCCTCGCTGTCCAGCATTTCAACAGTCAGCTTCATCCTGTTCTTGAATGAAGGTTCGGCGGGCTCTATCACACGGAGTTCGGACACCTTATCACACGGGACTTGGATATCAGCAACAGCCGGAACCGTAGCCTCGACCTTTTCTCCATGATCTTCAGCATAATGTTCAAGTGTCGCAATCACCGCCGCCCTGATCGAGTCAGCCTCGACGATCACATTGGCACCTGCCACCCTGCTCAGGCCAAGAAGTGCAAGAGCGAGTAGGAGCAGTGACAGGGTCTTTTTCAGCATTGTGTGGTCGGTGGAATTCATGTCAGAGTCCATTAGCGTTTCAGGTTATTGGCTATCTGAAGCATATCTTCTGAAGTCTGGATCGCCTTGGAGTTTATCTCATAAGCGCGCTGGGCGACAATGAGATTCACCATCTCCTCGACTGTCTCGACATTGGAAAGCTCGAGAAATCCCTGACGGATGCCGCCAAGCCCCTCCTGCCCCGCAATACCCTCGACTGGATCACCCGAAGCACGGGTCTGACGGTAGAGGTTACGGCCAACGGCATCGAGACCGGATGCATTGAGGAATTTCACCAGCGGTATCTGGCCGACATCGGTGGCTTCCGTTTCTCCGGCGTTGATAACCGACACTGTACCATCAACACCGATATTGATCTGTTCTGCCTCGGCCGGAATTGTAATCGCGGCGGAAAGAAGGTAACCGTCTGAGGTGACAAGCTCGCCCTCGCGGGAAAGTTTCAGAGCACCGTCGCGTGTAAACGCCTGGGTGCCGTCGGGAAGGTCAACCTGGATAAAACCGTCGCCATCAATAGCGATATCGAGAGGATTGTAGGTCTGCGACAGATCGCCTTTGCTGAACAGACGGGAGGATGCCACAGCCTGGGCACCGTAACCGATCTGAAGTTCCACCGGCACCTCGGCGCCTTCCTGCGAGGTCGCGCCTGCAAGTCGGTATACCTGGTACAGAATATCCTGGAACTCGATTTTCGATTTTTTGAATCCTGTGGTGTTAACATTGGCAAGGTTATTCGAGATGTTATCGACATTCAGCTTCTGTGCCATCATGCCGCTTGCCGCTGTTCTCATTGCACGTATCATGATTCACCTCGTTGTTTATCGAACCGATCCGACCTCGGAAACAACACGCTGCAGGGACTGGTCCTGTATCTGTATTGCTTTCTGTCCGAGTTCGTAGGTCCTGAATATTTCAATCATTTCCACCATTGTTTTGACGGGATCGACATTAGCGTCCTCAAGAACACCCTGAAGGACTCTCGTATCGTCGCTCGCCATAATCTCATTGACAGCCTGGGGCTTTTCAAAAAGACCAAGCCCTACACCCTTGAGCTGCTGATAGGAGGCCTCATCGAAATCCACCAGACCGACAGTCCCTGTCAGCTCACCATCCACGAGGACTTCACCGTTACCCTGCACAACAACTTCGTCGCCGTCGACAACGATCAGGTTGGAAAACTCGTCGAGCACCTGCATACCGCTTGAGCTGACCAGAACATTGTTGGAATCGAGATGGAAACGGCCGTCCCTTGTATACAGTATCTGTCCATTCTCATCACGTACCTTAAAAAAGCCGGGGCCGTTCAGCGCGAAATCAAATGTCCGCTCGGTTTTATCGAATGTTCCCTGGCTGAAATCGGTCCAGACCTCTTCGGGAGTTTCGCTGCGTTCGATACCATTCGCGTGATCGAGCGCCTGCTGAGCGGTAACCAGCTCGCGAATAAACATATTGTTCTTCTTGAAACCGTAGGTCGAGAGATTCGCTAGATTGTTCGAGACATTATCTATCTGCGTTATCCTCGGTATCATTCCCGCGGTCGAGAGGTATATCCCGTTTACCATTGTCTTGTCTCCGTTTCATATTCCGGGTCTGCCAGCTGTAATTTGCCGTGCCTGGTATCCGCCTTTATTAATAGCAACATGCGTGCCACAAAAAAAACGGCCGCAAATACATCTTGCGAACCGTCATAATACACTACATAACATAGACTTGTCAATACCGTGATATATCAATAATCAGCCGTACAATCCTCCATTCAGTTCCTGTCCTGCACATTATTCCGGGCGGAGGAATTATTTTCCTCATTTGAAGAAGAGGCATTGACTGATGCGTTGAGATCGATCATTTTTTCATTGTATTTTTCCAGATAATCGCCAACAACAACCTTTTTCATGTCTCTGAATTTCTCAATAATCCCCGATATACGTTTCGATTCGTTCTGAATCACGGTCAGCTTCTTTTTCAGCATATCATCCATATCGGGTTTCAGCATGAAAAGAAGTTCCAGATTGCCGAGTATCGAGGTAAGTGGGTTATTGATTTCGTGATTGAGAGAGGCCGCCATCTGGCCAATAACCTGGAATTTTTCCATATCGATCAGCTTTTTCTGCTGTTCAACGATCTCACGTCTCGCACTCTCGAGAGCCTCGTTTTTCAGGCGTAATTCCTGTTCGTAGTTCGAACGTTCGATTGCGAAAGCGAACTGTGCGGAGATGAGATCAAGAAGTTCCAGATTTTCCTCGGTGAAAGCATTGGGCTCGCTGTGTCCGAGATTCATCACACCGATCAGGGTGTCGCCGGAAACCAGCGGTGTCGAGATAAACGATCTGGCACCGTCGCTCCGCTCGCCCCGTAATGTCGGTATCAGCACGGATCTGCGCTGCTTAGCCACCCATGCGCTGAATCCCATGCCCATATCGAAATTTATCGACTCTATCAGATCGACACGTGCCCCCAGGGTTGCAACCTCTTCCAGCCTGCCGCTCTCCTCGTCATGGATAAAAAGGCTGACGAAATGAGCGCCGGAAATATCACGCACACGTTCAAGTGCCTGCGTGAATTTTTCTGCCAGTTCCATATCGCTCTGTACAATCGTACTGATGTCGAGCAGAACCCTGACATTTTCGATATACTTGTTCGACATTTACGTGTCCCTGTCTGAAAGTTTGTATGAGATATAATAACAGGAATAGTACTGATTGACAACTGAAATCAACGGCTGTTTTTCATTCCACTGCCATTCAATCGATAAATAAAAGCAAGCACTTCAGCCACAGCGACATACATATCCGGAGGAATCACCTCTCCAATGTCCAGTGTCATGAGCAAAGCAAGCAGATCGGCATCCTCATGAATCGGAATACCCGCCTCAGCTGCGGCTTCAAGGATTTTTTCAGCTATAGTGCCTGCTCCCTTTGCTACAAGACGGGGAGCTGGTTCCTTATCCTGCTTGTAGCGAAGGGCCGCGGCTGCTTTCCGACCCGTTGCGGGTTGTACTTTACGAGCATTCATCCCGAATAATCCACCTGCGAAGAGGAGCTTCCATCATTTGAAGTTATACCATTCTCAACATGCTTTTTTCTGCGTGAAACACCCGCCTTCACTATGTCACAGCCTCTCGCGCGGAGTGACGCCACCAGACCGGAAATGTTCTCATTTATCAGATCACCGGTATCCTCATCCTCCGCCCTTATCTGCAATCCGGGCAGCTTACCGGAAAGATCGAAAGTCACTGTAATTTCACCAAGCTGGGAGGTCGTAACCGAAAATGAAAAGCCGTTAGTCTTTCCCGGCCTTTTGCTCCCACTGTTTTCAGGGTCATCGCTCAGCCGGAAAGTCTGCCATTGTCCGGCACCGTTCTCGCCCGGCAGATATAAGGGCAAAACACGTCTGTCACTCGCAGTATCGAGCACAAGCGCCAACTGACGGTGCGATATCGTTCCTAAAAGACGGTCCGTATCCTTAGCGAGTTTTTCCATCCCTTTCGGCAATGCCGATTGTTTTTGCATCTGTCTCAGACGGTTCGACAAGAGGAATAACAATCCCTTGACATCATCGTGAATCAGCTGCCTGAACGAGCTGTGGTCCTCTCCGGAACGGTACCAGGCAAGAAGCCGCCACTCGAACTGCATGCCGCTTTTTAATGACAGCACCTGACCAAGAGCCTGTTCAATATTTGCTGTAAGCGCATCTGTTGAAACATTTTCTCCCGCCGCATTCATAATTGTTTCAAGCGATGAAGTAATCGTAGAGAGAAAAGTACGCAGTTCGGCAGTAATGTTCTCGCTTTGGGAAAAAGCATAAAGAGAATCAAGAATCTGTGTCAACTGAGCGGGAATAGACGAGGTATCGGAGGATTCACCGTTGATAAGCGCCGCATCAAGAGGGATATTGTTGCTGAAAAGTGTCAACGCCCTGAGCATACGTCCAGGAGTCAGCATATCAGTGCTGAGGCCGATCTCGGCAAGCGCCGATTCGAACACTGCCTTTTCCACAGCGGAAAGAACAGATGTGCTTGAAATCGATACTGAATCCTTTATCGGCACCGATTCCGAACCGGTATTGCTCGTGTTCTGCTGACGGTTTGTATGAAAAAAACGGCCGTACTCAGCCTTTCGACCGGATGGTACGCCCGCATCGTGAATATTCATATTCATTTCCTGTCAGTGACAAGGCCTGTGCTGACCGGATTAGAATTTTATATCGATGTGTTCATGGGGAGGGGCATCGCCATCATCTTTCTCATCAGCATCATCTTTCTTCTCTTCTTCCTCTTCCTTCTCACGGCGTGCCCGTTCCTCAGCCTCGCGGACTTTACGGCGTTCCTCTTCCTTCTCGTCAACGTGGATAACAACCTCATCTCCACGCGTAACAGGATTCGGAGTTGTCACCTGTTCGCTCAGTTTCTGCGAAAAGGTCTTCTGGTTGTGCAGCGCTGCCTCCGGCTGCACTTTCTGGTTCTGCTGAAGCCGCTGAACCGTCTCGGCCTTGTTCATCGAGTCT
Source organism: Candidatus Latescibacterota bacterium (assembly GCA_963668435.2). Taxonomy (GTDB): domain Bacteria; phylum Latescibacterota; class Latescibacteria; order Latescibacterales; family Latescibacteraceae. The sequence goes on along the minus strand of CAXXSC010000003.1, from coordinate 258,487 downwards.
GTCAAATCAACCGGTCGAACCATACGACATCACCCTGGTTACAGAAACAATAAAATCGTTAATATAAAGAATCTGACAGCCACAGCGATTTTCAGGCATCGTGCGGCTAATGCTCGAGATACACAGTTCTCAGTTTTGCCCTCAGTTTCAGGATGGCGGCAGTGTGAATCTGTGAAATTCGCGATTCGGTCACTTCCATCACCATGCCGATTTCCTTGAGAGTCAGCTCCTCGTAGTAATACAATGCTATCACAAGACGCTCCTGCTCGGTAAGCTGTTCGAGAATATCGACAACCGTTTTGAGCAGTTCCTTGTGGGTCATTTTATCAAGCGTCGAGTCTTCTTCGGCATGAACAAAGTCAAGCCGTGTCACTGGCGAACCACTCGAAGTCGTACCGACCATTTCATCGAGCGACAATAGTGTCGTCGAAGAAACCTGTCCCAGCGCCTTGTGATATTTTTCGAGATCCCACTCCAGTTCCTCGGCAACTTCCTCGTCACGTGGAAAACGGCCGAGTACTTTTGTCAGCTTCTCGATCGCTTTTTCGATTTCACGGGATTTCGACCGTGTAGAGCGCGGTATCCAGTCAAGCGCACGAAGTTCATCAATGATCGATCCTCTGATGCGCGATTTCGCAAAGGTCTCGAACTTGATACCTTTTGAGGGGTCGAAATTGTTAACCGCCTCAATAAGGCCTATCACGCCGGCGTTCATCAGGTCCCGCTTATCGATCCAATCCGGCAGACCAATCGCCAGACGGCTCGAAATATAACTGACAAGGGGCAGGTGCTTCTCCACCATTTCATCACGGGAACTGGTCTCAGCCATTTTCTGATACGTTGACAGGCCAGCTTTCGCCGTTTTTTTCCTGCCGCCTCCCAATTCCGCATTATTCATAGACGCATCCTGTTATTCTTATCGGCTGAATAGCCCTTTTTTATTAATTTCTTTGAGCCCGAGCATAATTCTCGCAACATTTTTAAGTGAGCGCATAGCCGCAGATTTCGGTGAATACAGTGCAAGCGGCACCTGCCTGAGCACGGCCTCTCCCACTGCTTTATCACGAAGTACGCAGCCACGGTAACGCACTGTTTTTCCGAGAAAACGCTTAACTATTTCATTGAATTTCTCATAAATCTTTCGGGCCTCACCCTCACTGTTCACCACATTGATGATCACTCCGACATCAATATCGGGACGTTCCATCGACACGACTTTAACCATGGCATAGGCATCGGCGAAGGCTGTCGGCTCGGGAGTCATGATAACAGCTATCTCACGGGCCATGAACACGAATTCGACCACATTTGCCGATATACCGGCGCCGGTATCGATAAAAATGAAATCAAAAGCATTCTCGAGCTTGAGAAGCTCCTTCCGGAACACGCGAATCCGAACCTCGTCTTCCTGTATACGTCCGAGTCCTGACGCTGCCGGAAGAATAGTCAGATTCTCGGGTCCGTCGGCAAGCGCCTCGAAAATACTCGCCCTTCCCTCAATGACATCCTCTATGGAGTTCGTTGCAGAAACACCGGTCATGATATCGATATTTGCCAGACCCATGTCAGCATCGATTAAAAGCACCTTCAGCCCCACCTGTGATAACGCGATGCTCAGGTTCACTGCGATGGAACTTTTCCCGACGCCGCCTTTACCGCTTGTAATGGCAAATACTTTCCCCATCGCAGGTTTTATATCAGGCTGTTTTTTCTGCATATATCAATCTTCCAAAAGCCAAACGCCTATAATATATCTAAAAAACGTCAACGCGTTTTTTCGACACTGTTTAGTTTTTCCAGATTCTGTTCGATCAGTTTCATCGTATCGGCAACCGCGAAATCACCCGGGACGTTCTGACCGAACGTGAAATAGGACAGCGGTTTTTTCGCATTGATCGCAAACGACATCAGAGGACCATAGCGAACTGTTTCGTCCAGTTTTGTAAACAGGACCCGGTTCGGTTTCAGCACGCTGAAATTCTCATGTATCCGCTTCATCTCCTCAAAAGAGGTCGTCACACTCATCACAAGATGGACTTCCTGCGGAACAATCTTCTGCAAAAATTCGACCATTTCAATCATCTGCGGCTTGTCCATCGGCCCGGAGCCGGGTGTATCAATCAGGGTGATATCGCTCTTCATAATCATCGGCATCAGCGAGGGAAGTTCATCCGGCGTATATGCAATATTCAACGGGATATTCAGAATACGGCAATACGCTTTAAGCTGGCCAACAGCATCGACACGCCTTGTATCAATCGTTAAAATCGAGACGTTCTTCCGCATGTTCAGTGTGAAATCCGCGGCAAGTTTTGCGATAGTCGTGGTCTTTCCTGAACCGGTCGGCCCGACAAACGCCACCATTCTCGGTTTCGCTCCGGCGAAAATGATCGGCGAAACCTCGCCGATACTCGTGATCAGCATATCGGTAGTCCGCTTGGCAATCATGACAGAATCAGACAGCTCAGTGCCTGTCAATTCATCAAGAAGCTGGCGTACGATACGTTTCGCTATCGCATCCTCGAGGCCGTTCTCCTTGAGCAGGCTGAGCAGCATGGCAAGTTTCGGTGGAAGCCCGCTCATGTCACCTGTCAGAGAGGATTCCGCCAGGACTTTGACCGAGGATTTGAGATCGCTGATCTCTTTCATCATGCGGTCGAGATCGACCTGACTTTCCACGCTTTTAACATCGACACGGTTATTCGGAACAGCCGGACCGAGCTTACCGTCACGGCGCTCATAGGTTACCGGCCGTTCGGGCGGATACAGCGCAGCCTCTGACGGGCTCACCGGCGCAGGCGCAGTTGCAGGTTTTGCATCACCGGATGATCTGCCTCCCACGGGAGCTTCTTCACCATCATCAATGGCGGCAGTGACCTCGATAAGACGTTGTCCCATAAAATCGAGAACACCACCCCGTTTTTCGGTCCTTGTGCCAAGAATGATGGCATCTGAGCCCAGTTCTTCACGAACCTTGCTCAATGCCTCAGTCATGGTCGGCGCTGTAAATTTCTTGATTATCATGTCTCGATATTAACCATACCGACAGAGAATATTTCCGTTTCCGGCGTGATCTCGTTGTAGGCAAGAACCGCCAGCCGTGAGAAATTCATATCCGTAAGTGACCTGAACGGCAGCCGTATCGCTGAAGAAACCAGTACAACCGGCTGTTTGTCATTTGCAATCATCTGATCGAAAAGCGTATTGATACTGGTGAAAATTTTCTGACTGATATCAGGCGCAAGATTGACAACAGCACCGTGAACCGAGGTCTGCATGTTGTCCATGATCATGCGCTCGATCTGGGGCGACACGGTAAACACTGTGAGCTTGCCCTCTTCATCAATATACTGCTTTGTTATCGTCCGGTAAAGGGCTGCGCGCGCAAATTCTCCCAGCATGAATGGATCTTTTGTCGTAGCCGCGTAATCCCCTACAGCCTCTAGGATGGCAACCAGATCCCGGACCGGCACCCGCTCCTTGAGCAGATGATTAAGGATTTTCTGCAGCATGCCAAGCGAGAGTGTCTGAGGAATAAGGTCCTCGACCAACACAGGATAATCACGTTTGACATTATCAACAAGCGATTTGACATCCTGCCTTGTCAGAATCTCGTAAGCATGGCTCTTGATGATCTCCGACAAATGAGTCGCGAGCACGCTCGACGGCTCGACCACGGTATATCCGGCCAGTTCGGCTTTTTCTTTCTCGGAGGCATCGATCCACTTGGCATTGAGCCCGAATGCGGGTTCGATCGTATCGACACCCTTGAGTTCCTCTTCGGCATAGCCCGGATTCATAGCAAGGAAAAGCCCCGGTTCGAGCTCGCCCGAAGCCACACGGTTCCCGCGGATCTGAATAACATAGGCATTGGCGCCGAGCGAAATATTGTCACGCACACGCACCGGCGGTACGATGACACCAAGCTCTTGTGCGGTCTGACGGCGCAGTGTGGTGATCCTGTCAAGGAAATCACCGCCCTGGCTCTGGTCGACAATAGGTATAAGCCCGTAACCGATCTCGACGCCGAGAATATCGACCGCGAGATAATCTTCAACACGCTCCTCCGGAGCTTCTTCCGGCAACGCCTCCTCTTCGGCTGTCACACGCTCCTCTTCAGAAGCCTGCCTGATAAGGTAGGAACCGTAAGCAAGCTGCTGAGCACTGCGAGAAAAAGGAACGGTATGGTCGGCAGGCCGGGAATAATACCGAAAACAGCAATCATGATCGACGCCATAATAAATACTGCCGGACGCTTCGACATCTGCACCCGGAGTTCCTGCCCGAGATTGGATTCCGAGGTCGCACGGGTAACGATCATGCCAGCGCCCACAGACATCAGTAACGCTGGGATCTGGGTCACGAGACCGTCCCCAACAGTGAGCATGGTATAAACGCTCAAGGACTCGAGCACGGTAAAATCCTGCTGCACGATACCTATGATGAACCCGCCGATGACGTTGATTATCGTAATGATAAGACCGGCGATAACATCTCCACGGACAAATTTCGAGGCACCATCCATGGCCCCGTAAAAATCCGCCTCCCTGCTTATTTCCGAACGGCGCATCCTCGCTTCGTTCTCATCGATAAGTCCTGCATTGAGGTCTGCATCGATAGCCATCTGCTTGCCCGGCATGGCATCGAGAGTGAATCGTGCCGAAACCTCGGCAACACGGGTTGCACCTTTTGTAATAACGACAAACTGAATAACAACAATGATGATGAAAATGATGAGCCCGACAACATAATTGCCCTGCACAACAAACGAGCCGAATGAACGGATAACCGACCCAGCATCCGCCTCACTCAGGATCAGACGGGTGCTGGCAACATTGAGCGACAGCCTGAACACCGTGGCAACAAGAAGAACACCGGGAAATATCGACAGCTCAAGCGGCTTGACGATATACATGGTGGTAAGCAGCATGATAATGGAAAAGACAATATTGAAAGTCAGCAGGATGTCGAGAATAACCGACGGCATCGGAACGATCATGACGCCGAGAATCGCGATGACCAGCAGCGCGAGGATCGCATCGGAGATCGAGGATGTCCGCCTGTTGTTCAGTGCAAGTTCCGCCAAAGCGCTTCTCCATGCTCATGCGTAACGGTGCCGGCCGGAAACTTTTGCTGTCGGCAGGCTCTTAATTTAGTAATATAATGCATACACACCATTTGCCCAACTACTTTACGCAGAATGAAAAACATTGCAATTACTTGCATTTAGCCCAACTTTTTCCCTTTGAGCCGATAGACATATGCAAGCACCTCCGCAACTGCCGTAAAGAGATCGGGCGGAATCATCTGTCCGATCTCGACCGCCTTGTACAGCGCCTGCGCCAGAAGGACATTCTCGACAATGGGTATATCATGTTCCGTCGCGATATTCCTGATCTTTTCGGCGATCACACGGCGCCCTTTGGCGACAACAGTCGGAGCGGCCATGCCCGGTTCATAGGCGATAGCCACCGCAATCTCGGTCGGGTTGGTAATAACAACCTCGGCCTTGGGCACCTCCTCCATCATACGCCGACGGGCAATTTCGCGCTGGACAGTCCTGATACGTGAGCGAAGCATGGGATCACCCTCTGTCTGCTTCAATTCCTCACGGACTTCCTGGCGTGTCATCATCATCGAGCGCTCGTAATCCCAGCGCTGAAAACCGTAATCAAGGATGGCGAGCACAACATAAGCAATCAGGATTTTCATGGCGATGGAAAAAACCGTAGATCCGGCAAAAGTGAGTATCTGCCCCACACTGTACGCCGACATTTCCATGATACGCGGCAGAACACCCTTGAGAGCGTAATAGCCGATCCAGCTCACGAGCACAATTTTGACAATATCGCGAAACAGTGTTTCCAGGGTCCGGCGCGAGAAAATGCGGCCGAATCCCTGTATCGGATTTATTTTATTCAGGTCCGGTTTCAGCGGTTCGCCAGTGAACAGGAACCCAACCTGAAGGATGTTGACAAGGATCGCGGCAATACCCGTCACGATAAAAATCGGCATGAGAATGAACAGAAAGCGCCAGAGGATGGTCCGGAACATGTAAACCGCGTTCTCGGGCGACAGCGTAACACTTCTCACAGACTGAAAAGCCCAGAGGACTATCTCTTTCAGCCCATTGACAAGATGGCCCCTGAACACCAGGAGAACAGTGAATCCTACAAGAAGCATTCCCGCAGAATTGATCTCTGTTGAACGTGCAACCTGGCCTCGCCGCCGGGTATCTTCGCGGCGCCGTTGCGTCGCCTGTTCGGTTTTTTCCTGACCGGTTTCCTCGGCCAAAAGCACTCACCTCCCCGAGGCATTCAGCATAAAATAAATGCGGCTAATCCAGTGATTATTATTGAATATAGGCTGAATATGCCATTTTATCAACTGAAATCGAAAAAGGGCATTCGGGGATTTAAACTCAAGAGGAAATGCGAGGCCCATGATTATGCGGTCAGCCTGAAAGGACACGCAGAATGTTGGAAAGAGTAGGCTCGACACCCCTGAATGCGCGGTCGAGCAGCATGTAGAAAAATGGAAAGGAAACAGCTATCATAAAAAGTCCGACACTGATTCCGAGCGGGAAACCGACAATAAAAACGTTCATTTGGGGCACAGTCCGCGCAATGATACCAAGTAAAGCATTGAGAATATAAAGTGTTATAACAACTGGCGCGGCCAGTTTTATACCAACGACAAACACCATGTAACTAAGGTCAATCAGCAGCATCTGAAGGCCGGGGGTCATGATAGCGCCCCCCACGGGGATCATTTCAAAACTCCGGACAAGCGCGGATATGACCATGTGATGGCCGTTGATCATGAGAAAAAGCACAAGGCTCACAAGATAATACATCTGCCCGATCACCGATATCTGCACCGAGCTCATGGGATCGATCACATTGGCAACCGCAAGCCCCATCTGAACACCGATCATGTGCCCCGCGAACTGCACCGCGGAAAACACAAGCACCACGGCAAATCCCATGGCGAAACCAATAAAAATCTCACTCGCTATGACAAGCAGAAGGTGCCCCATAGTGGGTGGCGGCTGGATTTCGGCAAGGGACGAGACCGGAAGCATGAGAACAGCGATGAGAATTATCAGCCAGACCCGAAGCATTTTCGGTATGGAAACATGTCCGAACACAGGCACGGTCATGATCAGCGCCGCTGTCCTGAACATGACGAGAAAGGCCCGGTAAAGATCATCGAGTGTCAGTCCGAATAGCACCATTGCCTGTTCTCTGGGGAATTGATTGTGGAATCACGAAAACCGGATAAAATATTTGTCAGCCAGCTTCCGGCAGTCACGTAATGAATCGTTTCATGGCACGGCATACGGTTCTCAAAGCATGCGCCATGGCCGCCGCATGCACCGGATAAATTAATCTGCACACACAGCTACCCGGCGAAATTAGGCATATTCCTGATAATACTTATGGTAAAATTCATGATGATCTGAATAATCCAGGGCAGGAACAACGCAAATGCCGCAACGACAGCGACGATTTTGGGAATAAAGGTCAAGGTCATCTCATTCACCTGGGTTACCGCCTGCAGGATACTGATCAGAAGGCCAACCAACAGGCCGAATCCAAGCATGGGCGAGGCCATGAGAAGCGTGACCAGAAGCGCCTCTCTCATAATATCGACAACTGTCTGCGGATTCATACTGTCACCGTTACGTTAATTTCATCCGGGCACCAGAAAGTTTCGGCCCGTATTATCGGAAAACACCAACTGTCATTTGAAACTCTGCACGATCGACAGCACCACCAGATGCCAGCCGTCCACTAGCACGAAAAGTATGATCTTGAACGGCAGTGAGACCATGATCGGCGGCAGCATCATCATACCCATACTCATCAGGACGCTCGCCACAACCATGTCGATGATCAGGAATGGAATAAAGAGCATCACACCCATCTGAAACGCCGTTTTCAGTTCGGAAATGACAAAGGCCGGTATGATAACCCGTGTCTGAAGCTCATCTACATTCGCAGGCTGCGGCATCTCTGCCGCACGGAGAAAGAGAGCGATATCGACCTGACGGGTGTATTTCAGCATAAACGTTCTTATCGGCACCACAGCGCGTTCGAAAGCCTCGCGCTGGCTGATTTCCTCATTCAGGTAGGGCCGCACTGCCTGGCTGTTGATATCGTCGAGAACCGGCGTCATGATGAAAAAAGTGAGAAAGAGCGCAAGTCCGATCAACACCTGGTTGGGCGGTATCTGCTGGGTGCTCATGGCATGGCGAAGCAGCGAAAGAACAATGATGATCCGCGTAAATGAGGTCACCAGGATAAGAATCGCCGGAGCAAGCGTGAGCAGTGTGATCAGGAGGACTATCTGAATGGTAACAGCCACATCCTCCGGGGTCTGAGCCTCCTGGAGGTCAAGACGGATACCCGGCAGGTTCTGAGCCCCAGCCGCAGTGCCGAACACCACCAGCGCAAGCGTGAGTATGATCAGGAATTTAGCACTTGGTTTTATCATGAAAACAGCCTAATGATATACGTTATATTTTCAGTGAAAGGTAATATCCATACTCTCATAGGAAATGGTAACGTACGCGGCCCAAGAAAGCAAAGGAAAAATGCTTGAAAGAAACGATTGTGGACATAACGGATGGCTTTAACGACAGCAAAAACGGGGATCAGTGGTTTTGGGACCTTATTTTTTTCAGGATACCCGCAAAAGGAGTATCGACATTTGACGATTGAAGATTGAGTGCCGCCGCCTCCTCGGGAGATAGTTCACCAAGTGTCGTCATGTTCTGCTCGGTGATACCGACAATGAGGACCCTGCCGGCAACAGCGATCAAGGCAATCGATTTCCGTGGCCCCATATAGCGCATTTCGAGCAACTCAATATTTGAACCTGACACGCCGGGCACATTCCTGAACTGCATGAAGTGCTTAAGAAACCAGACCGCCACAAAAAGCAGAACAAGGGTAAATCCGAGGGCCAACACCACTTTCAGGGTAGACAGGGCAAAATTGAACTCTGTTCCTGGAAAGCTGTCATAAAGGCTCAATGTGCTGTCTGCCTGCTGGGCTGCGGCAAAAACCGGCAACAGCAGCATGAATACTGTTATCAATGCACCTTTTATTACTTTCAGCGGGACAGATATCACGATCACCTCTTTCTGCTGTGTTGAACGATACCGCACGATACGGAAAAAAGGAAACCGTGTCAATGCCATTCCTTCCGGAACGGCGCCGCACGGTTCACTTTTTCGTAACCTCTGTACGGAACGGGATCAGAGGCTCTTGACGCGGTCTTTCGGATTAATCAGGTCGGTAATCCTGACACCGAAATTTTCATCGACAACGACAACCTCGCCTTTAGCGAGAATTTTCCCGTTCACCATGAGATCGACAGGCTCACCGGCCAGTTTATCGAGCTCGATAATTTTTCCGGGACCAAGTTCCAGAATGTCCCTGATCTGCATCATCTTACGGCCAAGTTCCACCGACAGAACGAGGTTGACATCCATGATCCGCTCAACCGGGGCTTTATCGGCATTCTCTTCGGAGGGCCTGAGCTGGTCAAATGAAATCGGAGAAACCTCGATATCATCGCCGCCTCCAAGATCATCACCGAGACCTGACATGAGATCATCGCCAAGCCCGAAATCGCCGCTGTCGTCATCGGCAGCCATTGCCGCAGCCATCTGAGCCTCGAGATCGTCCTCATCGACTCCGCCGTCGCCCATTTCCGCAGCCATTGCCGCGGCCATCTGGGCCTCCAGATCATCTTCTTCAGCCGAGTCGGTCATACCCTCGGCGGCCATGGTTGCAGCCATCTGAGCCTCAAGGTCGTCTTCGGACAATGACGCGAGATCCGCCTCCAGATCGTCGCCTAAGAGATCTTCATTTTCTTCGGCTGTCATTGTTACATCTCCTGTGATTGGTCCACAAGCCTGTGGATTATCTGTGCCGCCCGGTATTTTCCAAGATAGCCGGGACGGGCAAAGAATTTCAATTCATCTTCAACAAAGATTTCGAGATAGTCGTTCAATCTCGAATCGAGTGTCAGCACATCGCCTTTTTTCAAGTCGATCAGTTCCTTGACGGACATTTCGACATCACCGAGTTTCGCTGACACTGCCGCATCGAAAAGTTCGACACGCTGACGGTTTTTCATCAATTCCTCTTTCGGCACTTCTTTCGAAGAACTGACAAGATTCTGGCCGCCAAGCCTGAGCGCAATAGGTTCGATAGTGATATAGGGATAACAGAGGTTGATCAGTCCGTTAACATTGTCACTTTTCAACTCGAAAGAAATCAGCACCACGGTTTCCGAGGCAGGAACAACCTGGATGAATTCCGGGTTCGTTTCGAGCATTTCCACATTACATTCGAGCGGAATGATACGTTCCCATGTGCGTTCGAGATCGCGAAGTGTCCGGTTGATGATATTGTTCATCACGCTCTTCTCGATCCAGGTTATTTCGCGGTCGGCAGAAATCGAACTGCCGCGCCCGCCGAAAAGCCTGTCCACGAAACTGAAAACCACGGACTGGCTGAAATCGACCACCGAAACACCATCCAGCGGTTCCATCCTGAACACATAGGTACAGCTCGGCGAGGAAAGGCTCATGATGAACTCGCTGTAAGTGATCTGGTCAACCGAGACAAGGGTAACCTCGATCACCGAGCGCTGCAAAGTCGAGAACGTTGCGCTTAACAGACGGGCAAAGTTATCGTGCAGGTTCTGGAGTGTCCTGAGCTGGTCCTTGCTGACACGGGCAGGATGCCTGAAGTCATAGGTATTGACAATGCGCTCAGATTGCGTAGGTTCACTCTCAACCTCGACTTCCTCGCCATATGATACTGCCGATAATAGGGCATCAATTTCTTCCTGAGACAGAATCTCGGCCACTGAAAATCACCTCCAATACAGCTTTTCGAAGTTACATCTGAAGAATCCACTGGGTAATGTAGATATTGACAATCTTACCCGATGTTATTACAGCATTGATTCGTTCAGTCATCTCTTTACGGTATTCCTCACGCATGGTGACATCATTAAGCTCTGTCACGTTTTTCGCCGATAGATAGTTGAGAATGATGTCAACTATTTGGTCATTGCGGGAGGTAAGTTCGGGAATTACGGTTTCATCCGGCGCCACAAGGCTTAACGTGCAGGAAAAAACCTCTCCCATCGAATTTGCCGGATTGAGGTTGATCGGCTCGAGGTTATGGACAATACCGGGTTCGGTAAAATCGCCTTCCTCGACATCGTCTTTGCCGCCTTCGCCGCCGCCCTCGCTCAGCTCACGCTCATAGGTCATGGGCACCATTACCTGTTTTCCGATAAAGTAGCCCCCTATCACATCGATGATCAAAATGACCAGGATGACAATAATGAGATTCATATTTTTCGATGCCACGTTGCTACCCTCCGGTATAATATGCCGAACAAATTACATTCTTTCAGTTAAAACGCCGTTTTACATCTCTATATATATCTCGACCCTGCGATTGTTAGCTCTTCCCTCCGGTGTTGTGTTCGTGTCAACCGGATGATATTCGCCGCAGCCAACTGGTCGAAGGCGTTTCGGATCGATTTTTTCCTTTCCGCGGATATACCGTATCACTGAAAGCGAACGCGCGATCGATAGCTCCCAGTTATCATCGTACTGCATCGTATGAATCGGCCTGTCGTCGGTGTGCCCCTCGACCCGGATGTTTTCCTCGCCCGTTCCGGAGGCTATAACCTCGACAATTCCATCGAGAATTGGCACGAATGCCGGTTTGATGTCAGACCTGCCGGAATCAAAGAGAGCCGGATCGCCTATAGTGATGTGAACACCACCCTCTTCTTCGCTGACCTTGACCACGCCGGACAGATTCTCTTCAATTATTATACGCCTGAGCCTGGCGACAGCACGCTGCCGGTTTCGACTTTTCGACCGTTTTTTCTGATCGGCCGTTTTCGGTGTCATCGGTTCCGGCATTATCCGTTCCTGGAAAGGCAGGACCGAAAGAGCGCCCTTGAGCGATGCCGCCGCAGCCTTGAACTTCTCGATCTCCATCGTGGACATCGATACCAGAAGAACGAAGAAACATAGCAGCAGCGTCATCATATCGCCGTATGTCGCCATCCATGCCGGCGCTCCGGCTGGCGGGCATTCTTCCTGTTTCTTCTTTTTAGCCATGACGGCCGCCTACTCTTCTTCCTTCGTTTCCCTCAACGACGGCGATATAAAGGCCTTGAGCTTGTCCTCGACAATACGTGGATTGTCACCAGACTGGATCGACATGATACCCTCGATACACAGCTCTTTGATGAGAACCTCACCAGCCGAGCGGGCCTTAAGCTTACCCGCAATGGGGATACAAAGCATATTTGCGATAAAAGAACCGTACAGCGTCGTGATGAGCGCCACTGCCATATTACCACCAATCGACGAAGGATCGTTCATCTGCGCAAGCATACCTATGAGACCGATCAGCGTACCGATCATGCCGAAAGCCGGACCGAACATCGCCATAGTTTCAAAAATACCGGCGCCTACTTTGTGACGTTCAGCGATATAGTTGATCTCGGTAGTCATGATATCACGTATATGTTCCGGCTCAGTACCATCCACAGCAAGTGTGATACCGGTTTTAAGAAACTCGTCATCAAGGGATGCCGCCTGCTGCTCGAGTGAGAGGATACCCTCGCGACGCGCAGTTTCAGCGAAACTGACAAGTGTTTTAATCGTGTCCATCGGCGTCTCCTCTTTATGGAGGAACGCTTTCTGCAGCACCTTGACCAAGCCTATCATATCGGCAAGCGGATAATGCATCAATGTTGCACCGGCTGTACCGCCGACCACGATAAGCATCGACTTGATATCAACGAACAACATGACACTGCCACTGAAGATAACCGCCATGAAAATAAATGCCAAACCAGCGGCAAGGCCTATTACACTTGCAAGATCCATAACAGATCCCTCATTTTTCTTTCTTTACGACTCGTCTCTGTCGAGTACTCTTTCAGCGATACTTCGTTTGTACGCAACGACTTTATTGACCACATCATCGACCGTATCCTTAACGAGATACTTGTGGCCGTTGGTTAAAGACACGATCGTATCGGGGCTGGACTCGATAAGTTCGATCAGCTCCGCGTTAATAACGAAATGCGTGTCATTGATTCTTGTAAGGTGTATCATGGAGCACCTCTTCTTCCGGGACCCCTCATCTGCGCCCAAATATATCCCGGCACGTTTGACACTTCCGGCCTGCGGGAACCGGATGGTCCCGGTATTCGGTTCCCGCTTCAGCCATAGTCGTTATAATACAATATACAAAAACTTTTCACTAATTCAGAAAAAATTACCGTTTCAGGTTCACCGTCTCCTGCAGGATTTCGTCAGAAGTCGTGATCGTACGGGCATTCGCCTGGAAAGTACGCTGCGCGAGGATCATGTTGGTGAACTCTTCCGCGATATCAACATTCGACATCTCTACCGCACCCGGAGTAATCGTCGCATTGATCGAGGTTCCCGCGAAACCGAGGATCGCGAGACCGGAGTTGGCGGAAATATCATACGTGTTGTCACCCACACGCTCGAGACCGGCCGGGTTGTTGAATGTGGCCAGAACAAGCTGTGCGATCAGACGGCTGTTACCGTTGGTATAAAGACCGGTAATCTGGCCGGATTCATCAATATTGACACTATCAAGCGCACCCGAGGAATAACCATCCTGATCCTTGGCAATCACCGTCGAGTTGCTCGAGAACTGCGTGATACCGTCGGTGCCGCCCAGAGTGCCGAAATTGAGCACCATTTCGACAGGAACTTCCGCGCCGGTCTTCGGATCGAATGTCAGCGAGTTGGCACCCTGTGAATAGGAAAAGGACTCGAGTGCGCCATTGGCATCGAACGTCATAGTACCCTCATAACCACCGGAGAGCTCTGCCGGTTCAGGAACAGCAACACTCCAGTCCCAGGTATTGGGAAGCTTGACATCCTTGACAAGTGTCAGAGTCAGTGTATGGGCATTACCGAGCGAGTCGAAAACGCGTACCGATGCCTCATGGGTCACATCCTCGGCATCCTGGGTGATGTCCCAGTTACCGACGGTGGCATCGAAAACACGGTCAAAATTGGCGGCGGTACCACCAGTCGTGGCGGCATCGGTTGTAATGTTGATAGCGCTGAGCTCGTTCTCCATACCGCCGTCACCATTAATAATCAACGAGCCGGTTGCAGCATCGATCACAACACCGGTCTGATTCGTAATATTGAAAGAAGTTTTGACATAAGTGGCAAAATCACCATAGGTAAGGCTCTGCCCGGTACCGTCATCAACATTGACAGCATAGGGATCGGCAGTGCCGCCCTCAACAGAATCGATCTCGGTGCCGCCCACACGACCGCTGATGCTGATAGTGTCTGCCAATGCGAGTCCGAGACTGTCACCAACGGAGTTCCTGAGAATGGTCAGATCGTCTGTTGACTTGGCCACATGAGAGAATTCGTCGGTTATTTTTTCACCGACAGTGCCATTGGCGGAAGAAAGCGCCTTGTTAAGCACCGAGTTCACACTTGAGATGGTAAGAATATTGTTAGCACCACCGACATTGTTGAATTCCAATGCACCGTCAGTGTTCATGGCCACTGTCAGATGTGTGGAACCGAAATCGGTATTGATTTCAGCAATCAGATCATCCAGAGTATGGAAATCCTGGCTCGAATCACCGGTATCGGTAGCCACATATGTGTAGTTCACTGTCTTGGAAACACCGCTTGCATCAGCGGTCGAGGTTACGGTAACGGTGGTGGACATGCTGGACATACCAGTGATCTGGAGATCGGCATTACCCTTGGCGTAGAGAAGGTTGACATCACTTGTATCGCCAGCTATCTCCTTGGCATACAGCCTGTCTGTCTGGAGAATGGTACCGACCGGCTGTTCCTGGGCATCGAGATTACCGACGAAATTGACCGTTTCGGTTGCTTTCGCCTTATCGACAGTACCGAAAGGCACCGTGATATCACCGATGGTGGAACCTTCGTTGACCTGACCATCCGCGTTGGCCAGACGGCCCTGGACTTTCATACCGTTAAACGGAATAACCAGCTTTCCGTTGGAATCCCACTGGAAAGAACCGGCGCGTGTGTAATAATCGCGCTGACCATCGTTGACAACAAAGAAACCGTCACCCCTGATCGCGAGATCAGTCATATTACCGGTCGACTGGATATTTCCCTGGACAAAAATGTTGTCAATGGAACCAATGGAACTACCGTTACCGATCTGAAGCGGGTTGACACCGCCCTGATCTCCGGGAGGACGCGAGGCGCCCTGAAGCAGGAGCGAAAATGACTCTTCGAAGGTAATCCTGCCCTTCTTGAACCCCATGGTTCCCGAGTTCGAGATGTTATTGGCGATAACATCCATGTAAGTCTGCTGGTTTCGAATACCGCTCACTGCGGTATACATTGACCGCTGTGACATTGTGCTGCCTCCTTGTGCTCGCTACACCGCGTCGGTCGGTCGGCGGTGTCAGGCTTCCTCAACGAGGTCCGGCCTGTTGTTTATGTTATGTTGCGTTCTTTTTTCTATTTCCCTTTTCTATGCAATCACCGCACTGTCGATGTTAGTGAACACGTTCTCTTTCATAGAGTCGCCGGTCATGGCTGTAATAACAGTCCTGTTGGGAACACTGACTATGAATGCCTTATCATCCAGCATCACAAGCGTATCATCGCCACCCTTGGCCTCGGCCTTTTGGACAGCCTCTGACAGGCGGTTAAGCTGAACATCATCCAGTGAAATGCCGCGTTCTCTGAGACGTTCGACAGTATGGGCGCTGAATGAGATTCCCGATTCCTTTTCAAGACGTGCCTTGAGCACATCGGAAAATGTCAAATCTCTTCCCTGCCGCTGGATCCGGGTCAATCCGCTTTGGGTGCCGGCCCCGGAAAGCCTGTTAAGTCCGGTCAGCAATTCAGCCATGATTCACCTCCTTTCGCCCTTGAATAATCAATTGTATCGACAAAGGTATTATTCCTCAACAGTTTCTTCATCAGGCTGCGTAATATTGCTCACTGAATGGAACGGCACCAGGATATCGCCGATCTTGAGATGAGCCTCGCCTTCGAGATACGTGACACCATCGACAACGCCGGTTAATTTTGGCGTTACCGAAACACTCTCATCAAGAATGTCATACGCGGTCATGTCGTAATAATAGCCGCCTTCTTCCTGTAGAGTACCATAGGTCGAGAGACCGTCCCATTCGATTGTATTGACACCCGAATCGACACCGGCAAGATCAATCGATCGAACAAGCGTATCGCTCGCATTATAGATGTCAAGAGTTCCCTCAACGATATCTGATCCTGCATAAAATGTCAGTTCGACAGGATCGTTGCCATCGAAATTGAAGTAGTTTGACACCGCATCGACATTCTTACCGATATAGTTAATCAGCATAGTAGAATTGATGGACTCTGAGATCGTTGCGTTCGATTCGAGCATCTCTTCAAGGCTCGTATTCATGTTCGTCATCTGCTCAAGAGATGTAAACTGAGCAAGCTGGGCAACGAACTCCGTGTTGTCCGTAGGATTCAACGGGTCCTGATTCTGCATCTGGGCGAGGAGGAGTTTCATAAACTCATCCTTCCCCAGTTCTGAAGTCGCATCTTCCTCTTCGATGACTTCAGCGTTCAGATCAGACTCCGTCGCACCCCACAAATTCCCATTCGAAGAATAGGTCTCCAAACTGTAGGAACTCGTTGTCGTAACTGTAGACTGGGGCATCATAGCGCATATTCTCCTTCTATAGAAGTGCTCGCTGTTTCATTTCCTAAACAGTCAGGTCAATGGCGCCTTCATGAGCAATCATCCGCGCCCGTGAAAGAACTGCCGACTCCCCTGCATTATTGTTATCAGAGACAGACTGGCCGTTTCTGAGATCCTGACGGATCTGTGACATCATTCGTTCCGTGTCCTCACGTCTCGCCCAACTGTCTGTGCCGGAATTGTGGCCAACCTGAACATCGAAACTCTCAACCTTAAGTCCGCTCTTCGAAAGACTGTCGCTGAGTTCGCTCATCCTGTTCTCTATGACTTCTTTAACTTCCTTACTCTCAACTGTAATACGGCCCGTGACTTTTGACTGTTCGGTCACAAGCTCGAGACGGACCTTTCCGAGGCTCGGCGGATCGAGTGTAATGACAGCATTGGAACTGCCCCGCCCGATCATGAATTTCGCCTGACTCACTACAGAGGAGAACACACGCTCCTCGTATTCCGCCGACATTGCCGAAGACTGGGCTTTTTCGGTGCCCGAACTCGCTGTCCTGATAATACGGCTGAAATCGTTCTGGACTGTCGTAGCCGCAGCTGTATCGTTATCGGCTGTGATATCACCACTCATGCTGTCGGCCCCATCAGTCTGCCAGTTCAGGGATTCACCGTTGTCAGACGATCCAAACGATTCACCGTTCATGGCGCCGAAATCGCTGTTCTGCGCAGCTGTTACCTGTGTCTGCGTACGGGCACTCTGCACCGGGGCCTCCTCACCTGCTTTTTCCGCCGGACTCGCTTTTTTCTTGCCTTCAGAGCTCAAAGTCCTGTTATTTGCCGCCGCAGTAATACCGGCAGTCTGTGCCGTTTCCTCTGTATGGACAGTCATTGCGGAATCAGAGTTCATTTCTGCGCTTACTGCCTGTTCCGTCGTCACAGTTGTCTTTGAAACCGGTGTATCGACCTGGACCTCAGGATTGGCAGATTCGGCTTCGGCAAATTCGGATCTCATGATTTCCGGACGGGTTGTATTTGCAGATACCCCTGTTTTTACTGTGGTTGAGTAGGCGCTGCTGTCATTAGTCTCTTGAGCAGTTGAACTTTCCGGAACCGAAATTTCCGTGTCTGTGGCAACGGCTTTCGCGGCAGATGCATTCGTCGTTTCCAGGCCCTGGCCCGAAACAGTATCTGCCTTAACGTGATCACTTGTGTTGGGAACAGTGCTGACCGGTGCCTGGACAGTTTCCATTTCTCCAGCCGAAGAAACTGTATTCTGTGTAGAAGCCGGGATTGATTCTCTCGTTTCGGTCGAGCTTGTCTCAGCATTGCGGATATTCGCCCTGACCATGCTCTCACGCTGCAGGGAATTCACGAAAATACGCTCTTTCACGTTGCCGTTTGATCCGTTTTCCGGCTTCGTATTTTCAGCAAATGGTGCGGCATCTTCTGTTGCCTGTGACGATTTTTCTGCAACACCGGGTTGTGCCGAAGCTTTTGTTGTCACGGCAACATCCGCACCCTTATAAGACTGAGTGGATGTATCCGCCATCTCAGAGGCATCGGATACTGCTTGGTTCTCAGCTGTCTTCAGCGATGACATTGTTACAGGCTCACTGACTATGCCGTCTGAAACGCTTGTCCGGGTAGTTCCCGACCTATCCGTATTCGGACTGTTCACATCAGCTTCAGCCGCCTGCAAATCTGACTGTATAACCTTGCCTTCAGGGCGCAGATCGGTCTTTGATAGAGTGTTTTCCACTGTTGCTGATTGTGTCTCATTAACCGGCTCGGAAAGCTGTTTTTCAGCCGCTCCATTTGAAGTCTCAACAGCTTTTTCGGCGGAAACGACAGCAGCCTTTTTCGCGAATTCGCTCCTGACACGTGAAACGGGAACAGCCTTGGAAACACTGACATTCCGGTCATCGGCATCAGGCTCATCTGTCGTCTGGACTGTCTGACCTGTATCGGAAATTTTTGTGTCAGACAAGACGGTTTTCAGTCTTTGAGACGTGTCTGCAATCGACGAATTTTCAGTGCTGTCAGATGAAACAGCAGCCTGTTCATCGCTTGCAGCCGAAATGTTTCGGGAATCGGATTCCGGAGCCGGCTGAATCCTTTCCTGCTTGTTTACAGTCTGTACTTTTCGCGTTTCAGCAGCGCTAATCTCACGCTTCAATCCGGCTGCTTCGTCAGCACCGATTTCACTTTTCTGCCCGGCTGTTTCAGGTTGTGTAACAAGCGTTTCAGATTCAACGTAAGACACTGTATTTCTGTCAGTAACAACCTTGGTAAAAGCACTTTCATTTTCCGTGTCAGAAGTCTCTGGAACAGCCAGTTCAGAAGCTGTCATATCGGCTTGTTTCGTGCCAACAGACGTCTTTGCAGTTTCGATATTTTCTCTCACAGAAATCCGTGCCGCATCTTCACCAGTGACAGATTCACTCTTCGCAGCAGTCGTTTCATCCGGTTTCACACTGGTTTCACTCGCAGTGTTGTTTTCCGTTGAAACCGGTTTCTGATCGTGACGAGCGATATCTTTTTCAGCTATACGGATTTCCGGCTTGGTCTGATCAATTGCCTGGCTTGTTTCATGAGAACGTTCATGATTGGATCCAAACGTTACCGCCGTCTGCGTTTCTGTCGTTTCGGAAACGGTTTTGCCATTGTCAGAGGAAGGCGCAGCTGTGTCTTTGAGGGTTTCCGCAACAGGAGTGGTCTCAGTGGTCTTTTCCTTGGCTGTGACAGACTCAGCGACATCCGTTTCAGAGGCTTTGGCGGGCTTATCTCCTGCATTTTCGACAGCAACGGCCTTGGCGGAGAGCATCGCGCCCTGACCGGTAGTAACATCGTTTTCCGCGGTATCGGCTGTCGTAACAACGATCTCGACATCGCCCTTATCGCCGTTCAGCGCCTGAATGAGATCGATAAGTTTCCCGCCCTGTACATCGGCGGCCTCTTCTGTCCCGGTGGCTGCTTTTTCGGCCACGGCTTCCTGGGGTATTTCTATACGGAGCCGTATCGAAGTATTTTCACTTTCGCTGCTTTCAGCGGAAAGAGCAGTCGACAGAATTTCATCGGCCGAACCGATGTCAAAGCTCTTAGCCGAAGGCTCAACATCGTTCCTATGTGCTTGTTTATCTGACGTTACCGCATCTATCGCATTTTCCTGAACCGTATCGGAAGAAGCTGTCTTTTCGGACACAGTACGGTCTTTGAGAGCTGCCGTGAGCGTCTCATTTGCCGTCAGGGAATTGCTGTCTTCACCAACAATTTTCGATGCAGATAACAGACTTGTATCAGCAGTTTCCCGAGGAGTGACAGATGCGCTTTCCTGCGTGGTTTCAGCTCCGGCTGGCTGTCGGAAGGATTCATGACCGGTCTGGGCCGTATTACTTTGTGCCGTGTCGCTCTCGGGCAATTGGGTCTGTGCAGTGGTCGTGCCGCTGGTGGTATCACCTGAAGTTTGCGACACTCCAACAGTTTTTGCGGAGACAGCTTCAACAGTTGCATCAACAGAAACGGTTGGATTTGCCATCTGGGCGGGAGCCGACTGAATCGTTGCTGTTTCAGCACCTGAAAGCTCTTCCGTCGCGATGCCGTTTACATCTGTTTCAGCAACAGGTTCGCTAACGACAATCTCGACCGCGTCTATGTCGGACACTTTCGCTGATCTGCCAAGCATAAAGGCCAGGAATACGGCAGCCTTTTCCACTGTTTTCTGATCGGCTGTGTCATCAAGTGGCTGAACGATAAGCTGGAGTGATTTTTCGCCGCTGTCACTTCCCTCGGCAGTCTCTACCTGTCGAAGGCTTATTCTTACCGGGACAACGATCTCCTCGCCATCCTCAACGGCTATCACGATCGAGGCATCGACACTCTCATCCTCGGAAAGCGGCGCCTCAGAATCACTCGTTGTGATCGGCGTACTCCCCATAGCAGCGGGTATCTCGTTTATCCGAAGGTCACTATCTGCGGGAACAGCCATGTCAGCCGACGGGGCGTCCATGCTGATACCCATACTGGTATCGTTGAGATTGGTAATCTCCACACCAGCGGTATCTGTCAGCCCGGCTTTTTCGGCAATCGCGGCAAAAAGGGTATTGAAAGAACCGTCCCCTTCAGCAGTCTGGCCGTTTCCCTTAAGTAGTGACGGTGCGAGAAAATTGGCACCGCTCTGTTGGATTAAGAATTGCATCCTACAGTGTTTTCACTCCCATCATAGCAAGAAGCTTATTCAAGCGTATCGCCTTTTGAATATCCTGCTCGGCGATGGCCCCCATGAGTTTGGAGGCATTTCGTCCCTGCATATTCGTGATAATAAGCACAGCGAGGGTGTCGCTCATTTCTATAAAGAGCGGCACCGACTGCTGCGGTTTCATTCCGTTATATATTTCGGACAGCTTGATTATCTTTTCATCGAGCGCCCGTTGTTTCAAATCATCGAGTATTGCCTGACGCTGTTCGACATCACTGGATAACTCTTGAAGCGCGGCCTTTTCGCGCTGAAGCGAATCGAGAGCGGCACGCACCTCCGTCATCTGACGGTCGTACTCTTTCGATTCCTGGAATATTCTCGAATGCATGGCCATACCTACCATGGTCGAGTCTCCCACATTGTCCGGTGAATATACCGATTGCAGCGCCATGAGCGAATCCTCCAGAGCCTGCATCATTTCCTGTTTCGTCTGATAATACTCGACAGGGTCGCCATACTTGTCGAGCCCATATTGTCGAAACGTTAAAAATGCTATTATCAGTAAAGGCTGAAACGCCAAAATATATATCAACATCCTTTTCACAGGACAGTTCCTCCATGCCGTACGGCCATACTATGTCGACAAAATAATTCGCAAGTTATATGCCAAACTCAAAAATGGCACACAAACACAAGCATAAAACACTGTTTAACAATTCTTTACAGAACGACTCCTTTCAACGTAACGTTCAGTTAACAGGAAGAGAAGACCCGGCAATTATTGCCGATATGCGGAAAAAGATACATGTAAAGCCGTTCACGGCAGGGATAAGTAACCCCTTCATGAACTATGTTTGAGAGCGTCCCTTTTTCTGTCAGGGCACGGGAATCTGATGCTTGTTTGAAAAGCTGGGATATAAAGCTGAAGGGCGGATCGGGGAAAACGGTGAAAATTACTGCTTTTTAAAATCATTTCTTGCAAAGCGCTGGGTGGTGAGCTCGTCGATCAGCGTCTGTTCCTCTTTTCTGGAGTCCCGGTCATGACGTTCCCGGTCACGCTCTTCGAGCTTCTCAAAAATCTTCTTCTGTTTTGTTGCATCAACAAGGTCGACACGTCTTTTTTCGACCTCTTCCTGGGCTCTGGCAATCTCCTCCTCCTGACGTTCGCGGTCCTGATCAAGCTTGCGCGCGTAATTATAACGATTCTGAAGTTCCCGGACAGAAACAGTACCCTTTGACTGCTCGGCGGTTTCCTTTTCATGACCGCTAATCGAGGCATCAATACCCCGCAGCGTATTCTCCTGATGCTGGAGATGGCTCATTGCAACACCAAAGTCACGCCTTTTCCCGTCTTCGATTATCTCGCGATAACGGAGAACACTGGCAAATCTGAACTTGAACCTGTTCATGACTGACCTCCGACCGCGGCACGAAGCCTGGCGAGTGTATCCTGCGGCACTGAAGCTTCCTCGATGCCCTGTCGCAGAAACTCGTTAATATCATCGATGCGGTTGATCGCACGATCGATTTTCGGGTTCGAACCTTTCGCATAGGCGCCGATATTGATCAGGTCCTCCGATTCGGCATAATCAGCATACATCTCAACAAGCCCGGAAACAAGCTGCTTGTGGTCGGAATCGATGATATCTTTCTGGACTCGCGATATGCTCTGGAGGATATCAATAGCCGGATAATGCCCTCGATTGGCAAGACGCCGTGTAAGCACAATGTGCCCGTCAATAATTGAACGCACCATGTCCGCAACTGGTTCATTCGTGTCATCACCTTCGACAAGGACCGTGTAAATACCCGTGATCGTACCTTTATCAGAGGTTCCCGCACGCTCGAGTATCCTGGGCATAAGGGCAAGCACCGAGGGCGTATATCCTTTCGTTGTCGGCGGCTCTCCGGCTGAAAGACCGATCTCACGCTGGGCCATTGCCACCCTGGTGATTGAATCGACCATAAGCACGACATCTTTTCCGAGGCTTCTGAAATACTCCGCAATCGTCAGGGCCAGTTTCGTTCCCTGGAGACGCAGAATGGCTGGCATATCAGAGGTCACAACCACAACAATGGAGCGCTTGAGCCCCTCCTCACCCAGATCATTCTCAAGAAATTCACGAACCTCGCGGCCACGCTCACCAATCAACGCGATAACATTGACATCCGCCTGAACATTGCGGGCAACCATTCCCATGAGCACGCTCTTGCCGACACCGCTGCCGGCGAAAATACCCATGCGCTGGCCCTTGCCTATTGTCACAGCACCGTCTATGGCCCTGACATTTGTCCACAGGGGAGAATCGATCCTACTTCTGAGCAGCGGATTCACCTTTTCACCTGTAAGTGGCAGAACGGCTGTCGGATCAATACTGCCGCGGCCGTCCATGGGCTTCCCGAAACCATCGACCACTCGGCCGAGAAGGTCCGGTCCGACATTGACCATAAATGGGTTACCGCTGGCTGTTACACGCATTCCCGGGGCGATGCCCTCAAGATCATCGAGAGGCATTAATAAAAGGTGATTGTCGCGAAAACCGACAACCTCAGCCATGACCCGATGTCGTTCTCCGAGATCGATACTGCATATCTCACCTATCGAAGCCTGCGGCCCACGCGACTCGACCAGAAGGCCGCGGGTTTCACGGACGATACCGGCACGGTTTATGGTCTGTGTCGCATTGACAATATTTATGTATTCGTCAAAAGGAAGTGATTCCATGAAGTCTCCTGCAAAACCGTTCCGAAAGAATAATGCCGTTCTCTTAAATATAAAGAAATATATGGGAATGTCAAAAAAAACCGCTGATAGAAAAGCAGCACTTCAAAAAAAAGATCAGTCAGTTACTGATATGGCTTGCCAAAACAAAAAAACAGGCTTTCGCCTGTCATATCCACAATCTATAGGAGCCCTGCATAAGCTTATTCCGATACTTTCAAAAGCTCATCTATCAGCACATTGATCCTGTCTTCGATAATACCGTTTATAAGACCACCTTCGGTCTCGATAAGGAAATCACCGGTTCGCATCCGCTTGTCTATCTCGATCTTGAACTCACTGGCACTTCCCGCCATGCTCAGCCATGTATTATACCTGGCGTTGATAACCTGGTAATCATCGGCTGACACTTTCAATACGACCGATTCGCTTCCAATAATATGCGACATAATCTCTGCCGCCATTTCCTCGACAGCATGAGGATCGGCATGAAGGGATTTCCTGACAAGTTTTTCCGCAATGACAACCGCGAGATCAACAACCTTGACCTCGAGCCGTCGTATGGCATTCTCACTTTTAGATTTCGCCTCACGGAACAGTGAGTCGATGGATTTCAGGCGATCATTGCGCTCTTTCTGCGCACCGTCCTCGAGACCTTTGTTATATCCCTCACGATAGGCATCCTCCACACGCTGCTGCACCTCACGTTCCCTGTCCTCGAGGTCATCCTGCACCTGACGGCGTATACCTGAGATAAGCGTGTTTATATCGGCGGAAATGGCCAGTTTAGAGTAGTCGGCGCTGACTTCACGGCGATTCTGCTGAAAAGCGCCGTCGACACTGATAGTCACCGTCTCTTCAGACTCACGAGCCTTTTTTATAATTCTCTTTTCCATAAAACCGTTTCAATTAAGGGAATTAGCCGATAAATGCAAACATAACAGCAGAACGGCGGGAGTAACAGCAGCGGATTCTTTTAGACAAAGACTTCGCCGCCCTCGGAACCACCTCGGACAATAACAATCTGCTGTTCTTCCTCGAGGCGGCGCACGACCTCCACAATCCTCTGCTGCGATTCTTCCACAACGGAGAGGCGTGTCGGGCCGGCAAAATCCATTTCCTCCTGAATCATGGTGGCAACACGGTCGGAAACATTGCGGAATATCTTATTCTGAAGCTCATCGGAAGCAGCCTTGAGAGCGATCGCAAGTTCCTTGATATCGACCTCCTTGAGAACCAGTTGGATGGAGCGGTCGTCAAGGACCATCAGATCGTCGAACACGAACATGAGGTTCTTGATATTCGAGGTAAGTTCCGGATTCTCCATTTCGAGATTACCGAGAATGGATTTTTCAGTCGAACGGTCGACAAGGTTGAGAATCGATGCCACAGCTTTAATACCACCGGTTGCGGAAAGGTTGCCGGAGATAACTTCCTTGAGATGAATATCGAGCACACCCTCTATCTCACGAATGACCTCAGGTGAGATTTTTTCCATGGTGGCAATCCTCATGGCGACATCGGTCTGAATATCCTCGGGCAGCTGACCGAGCACCTGAGCCGCCTGGCCCGGATTGAGTTGCGAGAGAATCAGTGCGATTGTCTGGGGATGCTCGTTCCTGATAAATTCGAGAAGATGGATCGGGTCAACATCTTTGAGCAGGCTGAAACCGGTGGGATTCAGCGAATCCTGAATACGTTTCAGCATATCATCGGCACGCCCCTTGCCCAGCGAACTTTCAAGCACATCACGGGCAAAATCGATACCACCCTCGCTGATGAACTCGCTCGCCATGAGCGCTGAATAAAACTCCCGAAGCACCTCGAGCTCGACCTCAGTCTCCACACTTGCCATCCGTGCGATAGTCGTTGTAATGACCTCTATCTCGTTCTCGGGAAGGTGGCGCATCACCTGGCCCGATATCTCACGGCCCATGGCAATAAGAATAATCGCCGATTTCTCGATATTCGAAAGTTCTTCAAAGGTTTTTGATGAAGCTCTGGTCGGTTCCATATCCAGTCCGCTGACTATGAGACATTTTTGTTAATTACGGCTCGTTTCTATAAATAGACTTGATCGTCTTGGCTGCAAGCTCGGCATCGACCGAAGATTTCTGTATGATCTTGCGAATGAGCTCGGCACGCTCGGACGGCGTTTCGTCCTCTTCTTCGAGGGACGGCATGATTTTCTTGAATTCCTCCTCGGCCTTGATCTTGATATTGGCCGGGTCGAGAGAATTCACAATAGCACGTATCATCATGTAAAAGAGCCACAGCGCAACAATAATCGCAACACTGGTCGCAACGGCACTGACACCCTCGATGATTGCGGCCCTGATAGTAATACCACCGCCATCACCCATCAGGTCAGGAACATCGAAGGTCATGTTGACTACCTCGACACGATCTCCACGTTCGGCGTTATAGCCAACAGCGGATTCGGTGATCGCCTGAATATTCGCCATTTCCTCGGCGCTCCAGGGGACTTTGTCGACTATGGTATTGCCCTCTTCGTCCTGCGATTCGACTTCCTTGCCATCTATCATCACACTGACCGAGAGACGTTTGATATCACTTCCGGGTGTTCTTATAAGGCGCTCGACAACACTGCCGGTTTCATAGTTGGTGATCGTCTCTTCTTCACCGCCGCCCCCCCCCTCACCGGTCGGATTGGTGACCTCGCGGCGCTGCTCGCTGGCAATGGCGCTGGCATCCTGATCATATGCTATTGTCTCTCGCTCAATGCTGTCAAAATCAAGATCGGCGTTGACAGTCACAAGCGCTTTGCCACGTCCGAAAGCACCGTTTATCAGCGTGGTGACCTTCTCAGCCATCATGCGCTCATAATTGAACTTGAGGTCCATCTTTGTGCTTGACTGACGGGCCAGTTCGTCCATGACAGGCTGGCTGAGCTGATTGCCTTTCGTGTCCACAATAGTAACGTTTTCGGGAGAAAGGCCCTCGACCGCGGCAGAGGCGACCAGATTTGCAATCGCCTCAACTTTCGGCGCGGGAAGGCTTCTATTCTGTCTGAGATCGAGGACAACAGTAGCGGTAGGCGACTGCGCCTCCTCAGTAAACAGGCTCGGTTCGGGAATGACAAGATGAACACGGGCTTCCTTGACCTCTTCGAGAGTCCTCAGGGTTCGCATGATCTCACCCTCGAGTGCCCGCTTGTAGTTCAGGTTCTGCATGAAATCCGACATACCGAAATTGGTTGTGTCGAGGATCTCATAGCCGACAATGCCGCTTTCGGGCAGGCCCTCGGCTACAAGTTGTATCTTGAGCTGATCGGCCTGGCTCGATGGCACCTCAATGGCTGTTCCGTTCTGGGCCAAACGATAGTCAACCCCCTGCTGCTCCAGACGTGTGATAATAGCACTTGCACTTGAGGCATCGAGCTGGGCAAAGAGAACTGTATAATCCTGAATTTTTTCGCTGATAGTCGATAAAAAGAGGGATGAAACGAGTAGAGCGGCGATAACTGTAACACTGACAACACGCTGATTAAGGGTCATTCCTTCCCATATGGAGCGGAATCTCCCCAAAATCGTATCGAACATTTCAAACATGGAGACATCTCCGACTGTTTGTTTGCCGGCAGCTTTTATTTGCAGGAAAATCGTTCACGCCGATTAGACAGGCATGCGCATGACTTCCTGATAGGCCTCGACGATCTTATTGCGGATTTCCAGCATGAATTCCATCGCCGTGCTTGCCTCTTCGACAGCAATCATGACCTCGTGGATATCCTCAATCTCACCGGTTGAGAACTGCTCGATCTTGGTATCCATCTCGTTCTGGAGCGAATTTACATCCTCGACTACTTTCTTCAGCGTGTTGCTGAAGCTCTCGCCCTCAACGTTTTTAGCCTTGCTTCCGCCGCCGATTATGCTTCCGGCCTGTGTAATATCACCGGGACCTGGTGGACGAATCGGAGTATTCACTGGCTACTCCCTTTTAATTTCAGAACCCTGACGGCTGCTGCCGATATTTGTCGAACGAAAACCGGAAACTGAATATATCCATTGCCGACCGTTCCCGTTTACAGGGGCATGACAATCATACCCCAGGGCTCATAAATCCGTGTATCGCTTATATTTTAGTTAAAGTCAGGGTAAAAGTCAACTGAATTTTTTACACCTGCATTTTTATATCGTGTTGAACCAGCTTTTCTTAAGATAGGTTTTTACAGAAATAACCTCGGTTATAAAACGCCTTGTTTCTCTCGGCATATGCTTTTTTTTCAGCCTCGTGGGTCCGGCATTCCAGGCCCAGAGCGCATGCTCCTCGTCATAGTGTTTGACAAGCCATGCTATATATTTGACACCGCCGCGAATATTCTCCTCGGGATCGAGTGCGTTCTCGATTCCGACAAGCTTCGCGGTCGAGGGCATCAGCTGCATAAGGCCAAGCGCTCCGTCTCGGGATATCCTGAACGGATCGCCTTTGCTCTCGGCATAAATTATCGCCCTGACAAGGTCGGAATCGACACCGTACTGGCGGGAATACTGCCTGATGTACGGCTCCCAGGGCGAAATGCTCTGGGCGATATCACTCGGCGATATCATGGAATAGTCGATGCTCAGATTATCAAAGAACCGGCCTATCTCCATGTCGTTCGTTACTGTTACATGCGGATCCATCACCTCGCTGGGCATATGTGACTTCCGCAAGGGAGGCTCCTCGCCCTCCTGGGCACTGTCAACCGTCTTGACAGCCACTGCAAACAGAAGAACGTTGGACAAAACGATCAGAAATTTTGTCAGCGTTCCAATTCTTCCCGTAGCAACCATGATATTATACCTCGATATTTACGTTTCTTCCTGAGATGCTTTCAAGCGAACGAATTTTCCCGAAAAATGTGTAGACATTAAAATCGACCGCCATACTCCCCAACTGTCCCATATCATTGAACAGCGTTCCTGAAACCGGGGTGCTATCGGTCATCTCACCTGTCTCACGGCCTTCGAGAACACCCGAAAATGACGTCTCCTCAGTATCGCCTTTTCGATTCGTATCTTTGCTGAAAGCCTGATAGCTGCCGAATGCGCCCACTTTAGGCATGTCGATCATGATGATTTCTCCGTCCAGTCATGGGCCGTCATGATTAATACGGCAGCCTTATACTCTTTATTCCTCTATATCAAAGAAGTTCCAAAAAAGAACTTCACATTACTGAGATAGTTGCTTTTTAGCCCGGATTATCATATCTCGAGCGATTTCATTATCATCTGCTTGGCCGAGTTGACGACTGTCACATTCGCCTCAAAGGCCCTGTTCGCTATCATGAGATCGGTCATCTCCTCGAGGATATTGATGTCCGGGAAGGTAACATAACCATTTTCATCAGCATCCGGATGTGACGGATCATACACGACATTCTTTTTCATGTTCGGGATTTCGGTTACCTCTGCATCGACCAGCGGCGATTTTTCGTAGCTTTTCGATACCGCGCTGCTTTCATGCATATGCCAGGGCCGTGTCCTGTCAAGCTTGACCGTGGCATCACGAAGCTCCCGCGTAAAAGACCGTTCAGGATCAGGTGTCATCTGCACATGTTTTCTGAGATAGGGATTACCGTTGCCATCCGCGTTGGTCACGCTCATATTGGCAATATTCGAGGAGATAGCATCCATCCTTTTCCGCTGGGCAGTCATGCCCGAACCAGAAATGTCCATCGACCGGTAGATGTTACCCCTGAATAATGTGTCCCTGTAAGGAATGAATTTCATGTAAAAAACCTGATCCTTATTCAATTTCTATTTATCGGCGTCCCCGGATCGCTGTCCTGAGGCCGTTGAATTTCTGATTCAGAAGCTTTGAAGCAATGTTGAAATCAAGCTGGTTTTTCGCCAGATCAACCATTTCGCGTTCGACATCAACATTATTGATACCGTTCCAGTAACCATCCTCCACCTTCGCAACCTCAGGTTTGATACCGTTTACCCAGTTTGGACTGGGAAGGTGTTTCGGGCTTGTCCGCTTGAAATTCATCTTGTCGGCCCGGACAGCCTGTGTAAGCGCCTCGTCAAAACTCACGCCCAGCCGTTCATAACCCGGCGTATTGACATTGGCGACATTCGATGCTATCACTCGCTGGCTAAGAGCAGCTCTGTCGAGCGTTTTCTCAAGCAGAATGTTTGGCCTTCGGTCGAAAAGAATCTCTTTCAGCATCGTTTGCTCCATACGGATGATACAGGTTAATGCAACTCGCCCCGTATTAGTTGCAAACATTATGCCAAATCCACAAAAAACAAGAGAAATAAAACCGTATACATACTATTTAACAGACGCTTACACTATTTTTACATCATCAATACATTTTTTTAATCAACCTGATATTCACCAAAAAACACGAACAAGAGGAATAATTTTCCGCCTCCGGCATCTCAAAAGTGACATGCTGTATCACAATTGATATAAAAAAACCCGCTGTCGAAATCTTACAGCTTTCTTCTTCCGGTATTCTGTCTGTACGAACGCCCATTGTGCCCTGCATCCTCACACCAATGCAGTACAGTGATAGTAGCGCTCACACCCCCGTTAGAATTTGTAAAAGCTCAAGATATAGACAGCAGGACCAATCCAACCTACAATATTTTGTATAAAATAACAATTTCCACACAATTTGTCAAGCATTATCAGACAATACTGATATGGACATATATAAGCACTACCACAGATTGCTGTAATCAGTGGATTTACGGGATTAATCGAAGATGTTGGGAAAGGTTTTGCGGCTTATTTGAACGCGTCCATCTCACCGTACTGGGCCAGTTTGTTCCGCAGTGTGCGGACACTGATACCGAGAATATCAGCGGTCGAGGTACGGTTTCCGCCCTGCGATTCGAGTGTACCGAGAATCAGCTCACGCTCGACATCGTCAATGGACCGTCCGACAAGACCGGCGACAGTCTCTGCGGAGGCCCCGGCAGCAGCGGAAGCGCTCATGACTGCCTGCTGGCCGCCTGTTGTACTTCCGGCAAGGGTGATCTTACGGCCCTTACACATGACAACCGCGCGCTCGACAGCATTTTCAAACTCACGGACATTGCCCGGCCAGTCGTAATTCTGCCAGGAGGCTATCACGTCCTGGCTGATACCCTCAATTGCTTTGCCGTTCTCGCTGTTGTACTTGGCAAGGAAATGCTCGGCAAGGAATGGGATATCGTCCTTGCGGTTCCTCAGCGGGGGAATTTCGATATTGATGACATTAAGACGGTAAAAGAGGTCTTCCCGGAATGTGCCGTTGCGTATTTCCGTTGGAAGGTCACGGTTGGTGGTTGCAATGATTCGCACATCGACCTTGATGGTATCGCTGGAGCCAACCGGTTCGAACTCGCGCTCCTGTAGTACACGAAGCAGTTTCGCCTGAAGCTGCGGGCTCATCTCGCTGATCTCGTCGAGCAGCAGGGTGCCGCCATTGGCACGTTCGAAACGACCGCTGTATTTTCGGATAGCGCCGGTGAAGGCACCCTTGTCATGGCCAAAAAGCTCGCTTTCCATCAGCTCGGCGGGAAGGGCGGCACAGTTGATTTTGACAAAGGGACCGTTGCAGCGCGGGCTTGCATAGTGAATAGCGCGGGCGACAAGTTCCTTACCTGTTCCGGACTCGCCGGTGACAAGAACGGTCGAGCGTGACTGGCCGACTGTTTCGATAGTCTCGAAAATGGTCTGCATCAGCGAGGTTTCGCCAACGATGCTGTCGATGCCGTAGCGCTGGTCAAGTTCGGAATGAAGACGCTTGTTTTCGGATTCGAGAAATTTGAAATCGATTGCACGTTTGACATTCAGCAGGATCTCGTCAACGCTGAACGGCTTTGTTATATAATCGAAGGCGCCTATTTTCATGGCCTCGACAGCGTTTTCTACGGTTCCGTAGGCTGTCATGATGATAACCTTGCAGTCGGGAAGTTTGTCCACCGCTTTTTTGAGAACATCGAGCCCGGTGATTTTCGGCATCTTGAAATCTGTCAGGACAACGTCATACTTCTCGCTCTCGAGATATTCGAGTGCCCGCTCACCGTTTTCAGCGGCATCAACTTCATATTCTTGCGCGGTCAGGGACTCCGCCAGAAACTCCCTCATCAGGGATTCGTCATCAACAACAAGAATTCTGCTCACTTCTGTCTTCCCGTTTCAGGTTATACATAAGGACATCCTGGCTGTCCCGACAACTTCATTAAACTGCACTCTGCTGGGGCAGAAGGATTGCGGCGACTGCACCCCCACCCTCTATTGAACCGATAAACATCTCGCCGCGGTGCTCCTCGACAATCTTTCTCGTCATCGCAAGGCCGAGACCGATGCCGTTCTCACGTGTCGTAAAGAACGGTACGAACATCTGACTCATGGCCTCGTTACTGAAACCATGGCCTTCGTCCCGGATAAGTATCATACTACATGTGGCGGCGGATTTCAAGAGTTTCGATGATTTCCGCATCTGCGAAAGGCAGTTTTTGCCAGCCGCCCCGTTCAAATCAGGCAGACTGTCGCTGTCGCAAACAGTTACCGTAATCTGCCCGGCAAATTCAAGCGCCTCCGTGGCATTCCGGTATATATTCATAAGCGCCGTTTTCATAAGGGGCTGATCTACCTCCGCAGAAACGGGCCCCTCGACAGCCTCGACAGTAACAGTACAGTCCGGATACTCAGAACCGAGGGCCGCAGCGCTGTCGCGGGCAAGGTCGGCGACATCTGTCATACGCGTTTCAAGGGTAAGGATGGCCGTATAAGCGAGCAGGTTGGAAACGATGCGTTCGAGTTTATCCACACCCTCTGTGATCTTCCCAACGAGACGTTTCCCGTTCTCATTGTCCCTGAGCTCCATACCGAGAAGGCCCGCGAAACCAGCAATGCCACCGAGTGGATTCCTGATCTTGTGTGCCATTGTCGCGGCCATCTGCCCCAGGGCGACAAGTTTTTCCTGACGGGCCAGTTCGTCCTCAAGCTCTTTGATCGGGCTGAGGTCCATGAAAATCTCGACAGCGCCGACCAGTTCACCAGCGTTGTTCCTGAGCGGCGACAATGAACAGCCCACAGGGATTGCCTCGCCGTTCGATGTGTGAAGCGTTTTCTCGAACTGGCTTCTTCCCCTACCTGTTTCCAGGGTCTGAAGCGGTGTCAACTCCACCGGAACAGTATTGCCGAGCACTTCACGGTAGTCCTTTTCAAGCACCTCCGCAGCCATAAGGCCGAGCATTGTTTCGGCGCCGCGGTTAAAGAGCGTTATGCGGCCGCCGGGATCAACAACCAGCACGCCGGAAGAAAGGCTTTCGAGAATATTGGTGAGATAATTCGAGAGGCGTTCCTGCTCATCGAGACTGACCGAAAGTTCGCGGTTCGTATCCTCGAGGCGGGAATTGAGACTGGCAACCTTATCCTGAAGAACGGTGTAAGCATCTCTGAGTTTGGCAGTGGAGCTGTTGAACGAATCGATTAACCCTTTGAGAAAATCGATCTGTTCGGGCGAGACATTATCCGGCAGGCCATTAAGTCCCTGAAGCGGCGAAAGTCCCTCCGGCCTGTTCACATGTTCGCCATCTGTCATATTCATTTGCTCCATTGATTTCCGGATTAGGACAGGATTCAGCGACGGCTGATTTTCATGCCTTGTTTCATGATCAGATCACGGCTCTTGTTCTCTGTTTCGACCACGCGGCCGACAACAGCTGAGAGACTTTTTTCTGAGTTCCTAAGCATACTTCGCTCGATCTCACTGATACTGGAATCCTCAGCCATGGCCGCTTTCATACTCGCGATCTCATGGGATTCGCGGGAAATGCTCTCCGCCACCTCGGCGTTTTCTTTTAGACAGGGGGTCAGTTTATCCGAAGCGGAACCTGCCTGGATAAGGGCAAAGACATCCGAAGAAATAGTCTCAAGACGCTCGTACAAGCCCTTAAGACGATCATATCTTTCAAGAAGTTCTGCTACTGACACCTGGCCCATAAAAACACCATCCGTTTTATCGTGTTACAACCGCTGTCACTGAGTTACCGGACATCAGCGGGAAAGGTTAGTTATCTTGTATTTCAGCGTACCCCTCGGCACAGTGATCTCAGCGGTATCACCGACACTCTTGCCGAGAAGTCCCTTGCCGATAGGTGACGTTGTGGAAATCTTCCGTGCCTTGAAATCAGCTTCGACTTCGCTAACCAGAATGTAAAAGAGTTTCTCGCCACTGTTTAGATCCTCGAGTTCAACCCTGGCGCCAATATATGCCTTGCTCTCGTCGATATCGAGATCATCGATAATACGAACCGAGCGCAGCATAGTCTCGAGTTCCTGAATGCGGGTCTCGACAAAATTTTTCTCTTCCTTGGCTGCATCGTACTCGGCATTTTCCGAAAGATCACCTTTGCGGCGGGCCTCGTTAAGAGAATGGAGCACCTCGGGACGTTTCACTTCCTTGAGATACTTCAGCTCTTCATGAATCTTCTTTTCGCCTTCTCTGGTCATATTCATATATGCCATATACTTATTACCTCTCTGTTAGTAACGTTGCCCGGATCGATTTTACCCGCGCTTAACTTGTTTGTTCACGATCAACGGTAACAGACATCACACGATGACATGACCGGAAAAAATATCAGACACTGAAACGGATTGTCAGGATATCGCCATCCTTGACAATGTAATCTTTACCCTCGATGCGAAGCGTACCTTTCTCCCGCGCATCTTTGAAAGTACCTGCCGCAATATAGTCATCGTAAGCGACTGTCTCGGCACGGATAAATCCGCGCTCGAGATCGGAATGGATCGCACCTGCGCTCACCTGGGCGTTCGATCCCTCCCTGATGGTCCACGCCCTGACCTCGTCCGGACCGCCGGCGGTAAAGAACGATATCAGGCCAAGCGTCTTGTAACTGAGCCTTATCACCCTGCCGACAGCAGCCTCCTCGATACCGAGGGACTCAAGGAAATCGGCACGGTCCTCTTCATCGAGAGCCGTGATCTCTTTTTCGATCTCGGCACAGATGGCGGTGCAGGCCGAATTTTTCACATCGGCAAAAAGAGCCTCCAGCTCTGCAACTTTCGGCGTATTCAGAATATCCTCGGCGATATTGATAACGATGAGCAGTGCTTTCCGGCTCAGGAACTGAAATCCCCTGAGCATCTTGAGGCTCGCGTCATCGAACTCGATATCACGGAGCGATCCGCCGTTTTCGAGAGTATCCTTGCATTTTTCGAGGATATCGTGTTCTCTGACCTGCTCGTCTTTCTTGCCGCTTTTCATTTCTCGTTCAAGCCGTTCCAGACGGTTGGTGATGACCACGAGGTCGTTAAAAGCGAATTCCTCGGTCAGGGTAGTGAAATCGCGCATGGGATTCGCGCTGTCGTTGAATGCGTCGAGCACACAGATCAGTGAATCCGCATTTTTCAGAGCCTGGAGCGTCTTGGGCTCGATTGTCTTGTCCTGGCCGCCCGCATGCCCCGCCACGTCGAAACACTCCATGGTGGCGTAGGTGATTTTCTTCGGCTTGATCATATCGTACAGCGTATCGAGACGGCTGTCGGGAACTTTCACCGTGCCGACATGGATATCCCGCCCGTGGGCAAGACTGTCATAGTCCTGGCCGGTCAGCGCGGAAAAAAGAGTCGTTTTGCCGGAAAACGGCAGGCCTGTAATTCCTGTTTTCATGATTTCCGATCGTTACTGTCGTGAACGTTTTTCTTGTCGTATATTATAGTGTATATTACACAACAGAGAACGGCGTTGTCAAACACCGTTTCATACTGGTATCATCCACGGCGTTTTCTTTACGGCTGCGTTCTCTGGTTATTTCGTCCGATTGAATCGGCAGACTATCATCTTACTAATATACATAATTTATCATGATAAGCAAAACACGAAGATTAACCCGTATTGCCCTTTTTGCCGCACTAATGTCGATTTCCGCCTATATTCGGGTGCCCATTGGTCCGGTTCCCCTGACACTCCAGACATTCGCGGCACTTTCCGCCGGCTACTGCCTGGGACCGTCCTCCGGAGCCGCGGCCATGATCCTCTATGCCCTGCTCGGGCTCGCCGGGCTTCCGGTATTCAGTTCCGGAAGCGGGCCGGCGTATGTTCTTTCCCCCACATTCGGTTACATCATCGGTTTCGTATTCGCGGCACTGCTCACCGGTCAGCTTGCGAAATACAACCGCCGTGAGTCGCCAATAATTGCCTATCTCATCATGCTTGCGGGGCTTGCCGCTATTTACATCCCCGGAGTCCTGTGGCTCGGTGTCGCGCTCGTCTGGATAGCAGACATTCCCTCGAATGCCGAGACCGTGCTGAAAATCGGCCTGCTCACCCCTCTCGCAGGGGACCTTCTGACAACAGTGCCCGCCGCGGCCTTGTCAGTCCGTCTCAGGAAGATACTCTCCTGAGAGGAGTACACGCTCAACCAGTTCCGCAAGACCAGACTCGCTGTTCGGCGCGACAACCAGATCGGCAACAGCCTTGATCTCGTCGGGCGCATTCCCCATCGCCACACCGACATCGGCGTAACCGATCATACCGGTATCATTATAGTTATCACCTACCGCCACAATACGCCCGTCCGGAATAGAAAGCATCGATTTAAGATGCCTGATCGCGTTGTCTTTCGTTGCGCCGCCGGGAACGATCTGGCAGAACCAGAAATCGAGATTCTTGCCGCCGAAAACCTCGCTTTCGAAAGGAAGCGTCATGACTGTAACATCATGATCTTTCAGCGCCTCTTTCACGGCAAAAACACGGTCTTTCGCGGCAATCGATCCGATCTGGAGCACATCTTCCGTGTGATCCAGCACATTGTCCACCTTATCGCAGCGTGAATCGTGAGTGACATACCATCGGAAAAAGTCGCAGGCATCCTCGAGCGTATCATAGCTGACACGCTGTGCGAACTGGTTGCTGTTATAGAGTGCCGGGATGACTCCGTGACTGCGCAGCACCTCAATGATCTCACTTACCAGTCCCGGTTCCAGTGTGCTCATCCGGATAATCTGTGAACTGTTCACATCCACAATCACCGAGCCGTTGCTGAGCGCGGCATAACGGATAAACGGCAGTGTTTTGGCAACTTCATGGGCGGCATGGTAAGTCCGTCCGCTGGCGAGAACAATTTCCCAACCGGCATCAGAGGCTTTCTCAAGAGAAGTGCGTACTTTATCTGTTAAAACTCCGGTATCAGTCAGAAGTGTTCCGTCGACATCGACAGCGAGAAGACCCACCGCCAATGAATCTGAAACATTTGTTTCACGAATAGTATCATTTTCCTGTATCATTTTTATCCTGTCTGATTCAATTGATTTTCATTTCTCTTCATTTTTCTGAGCTTTTCCCTTACGGTCCGCCCACCATTTCAGACGTTCCGCGATTGTCTTTTCGAAACCGAACCGTCCGGGTCGATAATATGTCGTTCCTGCGAGCTTGTCGGGCAGGTGCTCCTGACCGGAATAATTATTCTCCGAGTCGTGGTCATAGCGATAACCGCTGCCGTAACCGATGTTCTTCATCAGTTTCGTCGGGGCATTCCTGATATGCATAGGCACCGGCAATTCACCGTGTTTTTTCGCGTCTGAGCGGGCCATCTTGTAGGCCATGTACATGGCGTTCGATTTCGGCGCCGTGGCACAGTACACGACTGCCTGGGCTATTGCAAGCTCTCCCTCCGGCGAACCGAGGAAGCGGTACGATTCCATCGCGGCCATCGCCACCTGGAGCGCGTTCGGATCGGCATTTCCGATATCCTCCGAGGCGAAACGGACAACACGGCGGGCAATATAAAGCGGATCCTCACCGCCCTCGAGCATACGGCAGAACCAGTACAGCGCCGCATCGGGATCGGAGCCGCGCATGCTTTTGTGCACCGCCGAAATAATATTAAAATGCTCCTCGCCGGCACGGTCATATCTCAACATCCGCCGCTGTGAGGCAACTTCGATGTCGGCAAGCGTCAATGCCACCGGACCCTCGCCGGATGAGCGCAGGTTCGCCGCCTCTTCAAGCGTATTGAGCGCACGACGGGCATCACCACCGCTGAACGCGATCAGGGCATCAAGAGCATCATCCTCGACTGATGCAACAATTTCACCGAGGCCGCGTTCCCTGTCACGGGCGGCGGCAAGCACGATGCTCTTGAGCTGATCCTCGGTCAGGGCATTGAGAACCAGCACCCGGGACCGGGACAGAAGCGGCGAGTTCACCTCGAACGACGGATTCTCGGTTGTCGCCCCGATAAGGATGATAGTACCATCCTCGATATGCGGCAGGAAAGCATCCTGCTGGGCCTTGTTGAATCGATGGATCTCGTCCACAAACAGGATAGTACGGCGCTGCTTGATGCGAGCTTCACCGATGACCTTGCGTATTTCCTTGACACCGCTGATCACGGCGGAAAATGAAATGAACTCGGCATCGGTCGAGCGGCTGACGATACGGGCAAGCGTAGTCTTACCTGTTCCCGGCGGCCCCCATAAAATTATAGAGGACAGTTCATCGCGCTTAATTGCCTCACTCAGGTAGGCTCCCTCGCCGACAAGATGCTCCTGTCCAACAAACTCCTCGAGAGAGCGGGGCCTGAAACGCTCGGCAAGAGGTTGAGCGCTTTCCGTTTTCCCGCTGTTCTTTCCGGGCTCTTCGCCGAATAGATCGATTGTCTCAGTCATATTTCAAAATCCGCAGCGTCATGAAACCTTGACGTTGTACCCTTTGTCGCCGAAAGGCTGTAGCTTGTCGAGCCAGAGATCGAGCAGTTCCGCGACATCGGCAGGAGAAACACCTGTTGAATTCCTGTCCGGTTCGATGGTGTCGAGTATCTCAAATTCAAATGCCCCGGCGCCGAAACTGTTCCAGTCTTTCTGAAGTGCCTCGCATTTATGACCGCCGGTCGTCAATTCGAAACGGTGACGGTTTTCAATGCCTTTCTTATTCGGACCGGCGGCAATGAAAAGCTTGCCGTTCTCGCGGTTCCTTATACCGAGCACAGCGCCCTGAACAGCGGTTTCCTTGTAGCTCGATACCATTTCCTTTTTTCTTTCCTTATCCATCCTCGTTCCCGTCCTTTTGAGATTCAATCATTTCCTGTGCGTGGGCCAGCGCGGCATCGGTCAGGGTATCACCGGACAAAAGTGACGCCAGTTCGCGCTGACGTTCTGAATCATCGAGAAGTATAAGCCCGGTACTTGTCCGGTCACCGTCCACTTTTTTACGGGCCGAGAAATGACGCTCCGCCATGGCCGCTATCTGGGGCAGGTGTGTAATGACAAGCGCCTGCCGTTTTGCCGTGAGCGTTTTCAATTTCCTGCCGATTGCCTCGGCGATACGGCCGCTGACACCGACATCGATCTCGTCGAAAACCATCGAGGGCACATCGCTGATATCGGAAAGCGTCAGCTTAAGCGCGAGCATGATACGCGATATTTCACCGCCCGAGGCGACTTTCACCAGCGATTTCGGCGGCTCGCCGGGATTTGCAGCAATAAGGAACTCGACGCTGTCGAGACCTTTCTCCGAAACAAAAACCGTACTATCGCCACAGACAAGGCTGTCCGGCCCGGTGCATGGATCTATCGCGGCCACGAGCCTCGCACCGCTCATGCCGAGATCGGCGAGATGATGTTCCACCTCTGCTGAAAGACCGGGCGCCGCTTCTTTCCGTTTCCGGGAAAGCTCCGATGACGACTCAAACAGACTATTTTCTATGCTTTTCAACTCACCGCGCAGACTGTCAAGCTTCTCGCGTGACATTTCACTTCCCTCAAGCGCCGCGGCGATTTTCTCGCGGTAAGCGAAGAGATCGTCGAGAGAGGGACCGTACTTCTTTTTGAGCCTTTCGATCATCGCCAGACGTTCATCGAGTTCATCTAGCAGCGCGGGATCATCATCGAGATTTTCCGCATAGGTCCGGAAAAAATGGGCGGTATCCTCGACGGAATCGAGTATCTCTCCCAACCGGTCGCTCATGGGCGCAAGTGAAGGGTCATGTGACGTGGCGCTTTCAAGCTCCCGTGAAATGGTATTCAGTGTCTCTGCAACAGAGCCTTCCGCCTCGGAAAGGCGCTGAAATGTTTTCAGCCCCATTGCCTTGAGGTCGCTCGCACTGGAAAGCCGGGAGATTGAAACCTCAAGCTCATCGTCCTCTCCGGGCTGAATTGCCACGCGATCGATTTCTTCCAGCTGAAAAGTGAAAAGATCACGGTCACGTTTTGTTGACTCGATTTCTTTCTCGATTTTTCTGATATCGTGACGAATTGAGCGCATTTGCTCATACTCTTTCGCCACCCTGTCGGCAAGCGTGCCGAGCCCAGCGAAACCATCGAGATATTCTACATGATCGATAGCGGAAAGAAGCGACTGATGGTCGTGCTGTCCATGAAAATCAACGAGCCGGTCGCCGATTTCCTTGAGGGTCCTGAGCGTAACCGGGCTGTCGTTGATATAACAACGGTTTTTCCCGTCGGCACGGACCTCGCGGCGGAGAATGAGCATATCATCGATAGTATCGATATCGGGCAGATTGGGCCCGGAAAGAGTGACTCCGGTGAATACTCCGGAGACAACAAGGCCGGAGCTTCCGGCACGGATCATTTCCGCGGAAGCGCGTGCTCCGAGAACGAGCTCGAGGGCATCGACGACAATGGACTTTCCCGCTCCCGTTTCCCCGGTGATGATGTTAAGGCCCCGGGAGAAAGCGGTGCTCATTTCATCGATGATCGCGTAATTATGAATGGTGAGTGTCTCAAGCATTTTTCAGCTTCAGGCTGACACCCCAATTGAGGCGGGTGTGCAATATGTCAAAATATGTTTTCTCATTGAAACGAACGACTCGTACAGGATTCTGCGCTTTCCTTACAATCACGCCCTCGCCATGCTCGACAGCCACGAAACTCTGACCGTCCACAGCCATACGGGCAAGCCCCTCGGCGACGGTAATCCTGATATCCTGGCTGCCGTCAATGATCATCGGTCGAATGGTCAATGAGTGCGGACAGATCGGTGTCAGGATAAAAACCTGGCATTCGGGCATAACCAGCGGTCCGCCGGCAGCCATGGAATGAGCTGTCGACCCGGTCGGAGTCGAAATAATAAGTCCATCGGCATGGAACTCGCCAGCGTATTTGCCGCCGACCTCAACGGTCAGTCGGAGAATCCTCGTATCGACATTGCGGTCGATAACGATATCGTTGAGCGCAAAATAGTCTTTTCCGCAGGTTGTCTCCGCGGCGAAAGCGAGGCGTTCAATAACCGATATACGTTCATCCTTGAGCCTGGCCGGGATCATGTCGATCTCATCGGGCATGACCTCCGCAAGAAAACCGACCTTGCCGAGATTGACACCTATTATAGGAAGGCCGCTCGTTTCGGAAAGCCGCGCCGCTTGAAGGAATGTACCGTCACCGCCGAATGACACCAGCATGTCGGCTCCTTCAAAGAGGCTGTCCGTTCCGGCAAAATCATAAGAATCATCGACAAACGGGCGTATGCTTTCATGAAGCACCGCGCTGAACCCCTCCTTCTCGAGGAGTGTAACGAATTCGGGCACGATAGTTTTCGTGCCCTCTTTCCCCGTATTCGCGATGATTGCGAGTTTCATCGGCCGAGAACCTCTTTCACTTTCTGAGCGACACCTTCGCTGTCAAGTCCAAGCATGGATAAGAGACGTTTGCGGGTCGCCTGACCGATAAACTGATCCGGAATTCCGTGAATAGCGACCTTGGCGGAAGTCCCCTTGATGCTGTAATACTCGGCAACCGCAGCACCGAAACCGCCAGGCATTGCGTTCTCTTCCACGGTGACAATGGGAATATTTTTCACGGCGAGGTCATCGAGCAAAGCCGTATCCAGCGGTCTGACAAAGCGCATATTCACAACTGTCGCGGAAATATTTTCCTTTTCGAGCTGCTTGGCGGCACTGACACACACCGGAGTCATTTCGCCGATTCCGAGGATGACGACATCATCGCCCTCACGGAGCGTTTCAGCTTTGCCGAGCTCGATTTTCTTGAATGTTTTCCTGATCTTTGTGGCAGTGCCGGAACCGCGAGGATAGCGAACCGCCACGGGGCCTTCATCATATTCCGAGGCCAGCTTCATCATATCCTGAAGTTCGTTCTCGTCTTTCGGCGCCATCACTACCACATCGGGAATCTGGCGTAGGAACGAAAGGTCGAACACGCCGTGATGGGTGGGACCGTCCTCACCGACAACACCGGCCCTGTCAAGGCACATGACAACCGGCAGTTTCTGAAGGGCGACATCATGGATAATATTATCATACGAGCGCTGGAGGAAAGACGAGTAGATCGCCACAAACGGTTTCATTCCGGCGCGGGCAAGACCGGCGGCAAAGGTCACCGCGTGCCCCTCGGCGATACCGACATCGAAAAAGCGGTCGGGATATTCCTGGGAGAACGGTTTGAGCCCGGTGGAATCTGTCATAGCGGCGGTGATAGCGCAAATATTTTTCTTCTTTTCGGCAATTTTCATAAGCGCCTGTCCCATAACCGCCGAGTAGCTCATACGCGCGGATTGATTGACAGAGCTGCCGTCCTCGAGATGGAAAGCATTGACACCGTGGAACTTGGTGGCGTTCTCCTCCGCGAAACAGTAGCCCTTGCCCTTGGTTGTATCTACGTGCAATAGCAATGGCCCTTTGATCTTCTTGAGCTGTGACAGCACCTGGAGAAGACGCGGGATATTGTGCCCGTCGACAGGCCCGAAATAACGGAAACCGAGGTTCTCGAACCAGATACCCGGAACAATCAGTGTTTTCAGGCTTTTCTCCACGCGGTTTATCACCTTGCGGGCCTGATCGCCGACTTTCGGAATGATTCCGGTGAGCGACCAGATATCTTTCTTGAGCTTGTTGTAGCGGTCATTCGAGATGACATCGGTCAGATAATTCGACAACGCACCGACATTGGGAGAGATCGACATCTTGTTGTCATTCAGGATGACAAGGAGGTCGGTGTGCGCGTCGCTGACATTGTTGAGGCCCTCGAAACTGAGCCCGCATGTCATGACACCATCGCCAACGACCGCCACAACACGTTCGTCACTGCCCTTGATATCACGTGCGGCGGCAATACCGAGCGCGGCGGAAATAGCCGTGCCTGCGTGTCCGGCACCGAACGCGTCCGAATCACTCTCGGTAATCTTCGGGAAACCGGAAATACCGCCTTCGGTACGAAGCGTATGGAAACGCTCCCGCCTTCCCGTTAAAATCTTATGGGTATAGGACTGATGACCGACATCCCAGACAATCTTGTCCTTGGGGCAATCGAAAATATAATGCAGCGCGATGCTCAATTCGACAACACCGAGGCTCGGTGCGAGATGCCCGCCGGTCTTGGACACGACGCTGCAAATCTCTCCTCGAATTTCATCGGCAAGCTCGACCAGCCCATCCTGAGACAGTTTTTTCAAGTCCGCCGGAGAATCAATCGTATCAAGTATTCTACTCATTCGTATCGTTTTCCCACATTGTATCGAATTATATATGAAAATGCGGCCTTAATTAACCCGCTCGATCACAAAACTGGCAAGACCGGAAAGAACCGATGTGTCACGCCCCAGCCCGTCAAGAAGTTCATTTGCCTCTTTCACCAGCCTGTTCGCCCTGGCCCGTGATGGCTCGAGACCGATAACTTTCGGATAGGTCGCCTTGTCGAGATCCTCGTCGGAACCGACATCCTTTCCAAGCACCTCATCGGAGCTCTCTATATCAAGTATATCATCGACAATTTGGAACGCAAGGCCGATCCGCATACCGAAAGCATCGACTGCTTCGAGGTCCTCATCCGAGGCACTGGCACACATGGCACCCATGATCAAACTTGCCTTGATAAGCGCCGCGGTTTTCCTGATATGGATGAAATGCACATCGTCCTCGGTGACCTCATCGAGGCCGCAGGACATGACATCTGCTACCTGGCCGCCGATCATACCCTCGGTGCCGATGGCATGTGCCAGCACCCGGATTATTCGGCAGTCATCTGCCCGTGAAACGAGATCGAAAGCAAGCGCATTCAAGGCATCTCCCGCAAGCACCGCGATGTTCTCGGCAAAAGCCTTGTGAAGTGTCGGCTTGCCGCGCCTTAGATCGTCATCATCCATGCAGGGAAGATCGTCGTGGATCAGCGAATAGGCATGGATCAGCTCGATACCGCCCGCAACAGGCAGTGCGGTCTTTTCATCGCCGCCGAAAGCCTC
The DNA here is from genome assembly GCA_963668435.2 of Candidatus Latescibacterota bacterium. GTDB lineage: Bacteria > Latescibacterota > Latescibacteria > Latescibacterales > Latescibacteraceae. The sequence continues at coordinate 214,613 of CAXXSC010000003.1, read as the reverse complement.
GCATGCGGCAAGGCAGAGCGCGGCGCGAAAACGTTTGCCACCGGAAAAAACGCTGTAGCGGATCGCTTCGTGAATGACCGAGGGCTGCACTTCACCGGTGAGAAGATAATCATCGAGATAATCGTTGACTTTCTTTTTCTGAAGTTCGAGAAATTCCAGCGCTGTCACTCGCCCTCTCCTTCTGTTTCAAAAAGCTCGAGACGAGCCTCGCCGTTACTGTCGATAACGAGTTTCTGCACGCGTTCCCGTGCCTCTTTAAGCATTTCGTTCAAAGACTCGGTCTTTTTCATGCCCTCTTCATAGAGTGCGAGCGATTCCTCGAGCGAGAGACCGCCGTCCTCCATTTTCCTGACAATTTCCTCGAGCCGCTCGAGCAGTTTTTCAAATCCCTGTGTTTCGTCGGCCATATCAAAAATCCCGCAAAGTTAGGTCAAAGTTATTATGTAACAATGTAGTATACGAAAGACAGCGCCGGGGAACAATGATTTTCACGATTCGACCCGGGCATTGAAAGAGCCTTTCGCGAGTTCCACGTGAACCCTGTCGCCATCTGTGATAAGCGAGGTATCATCGACCACCCGTTTGTCCGTTTCACGGTACACTATCGAATAGCCGCGATCAAGTACAGCTTTCGGATTCATGGCGACCAGTTTTCCCTCAAGCGTTTCCGCCTGTTTTTCCCGCTGGGACAGGATTTCGGCAAGAGCGGCTTTCATCCTGATGCCGCACTCGTCGACATGCTGGCTTTTCATCATCAACTGCTGCATGAAACGCTCCGGCTTGAATCCTGATAGCACAAGATCGACCCTGCCTGACAAACGGTCAACAGTATCGAGTACAGACCGCCTGAGAGTCGCCGTGTACGAGGCAAGCATATCTTTCATGTCCCTGCTGTCGCGGACCGCAAGCTCCGCACCCGCGGAGGGAGTCGGTGCCCTGAGATCGGCAGCAAAATCAGCCAGTGTCACATCCGTCTCGTGTCCGACTGCGGAAATGACCGGGATCGACGAGGCATGGATCGCCCGTGCAACCGGTTCCTCGTTAAATGCCCAGAGATCCTCGATCGATCCACCGCCGCGCCCGACAATCATGAGATCAGCCTCGCCAACAGCATCTATCTCCGCAATCGCTCGGGCAATGTCAGCAGCGGCTCCCTCACCCTGCACAAGCGCGGGTCGAAGCAGAATACGGACATGCGGCGCGCGACGGCCCAAAACATTGATCATATCCCTGACCGCGGCACCTGTTGGCGAAGTGACAATCGCGACTTTCGAGGGGTACTGCGGCAGCGGGCGCTGATTGTCGAAAACGCCCTCGGCCGAGAGTTTCGCCTTCAGCTGTTCGAGCATCAACAGGAGATCACCCTGCCCAAGAGGCTGCATTCGCTGCACATTGACCTGGTACTCTCCGCGCGGTTCATATACCGTCGGCGTACCGAAAATCAGGACCTGTGCACCGTTATCCGGTTTGAACGCAAGTTTCTGTGCCTGCCACTTGAACATGACACACTTGAGCTGGGACGAAGAATCTTTCAGGGAAAAATACCGGTGACCGGAAGAGTGATGGACATAATTCGAGATCTCGCCCTCGATAATAACAAACGGCAGTTCATCTTCGATTATATGCTTCACATGGCGGGTAAATTCGCTAACTGTGAGGCGACGCGACCCGCTGGCTCCCGAATCTCCGGAAAGTCCGGGCTCAGGATTACTGGGAAGCGCCATCTTTCTGCTCGCAGATTCGGGTGATTGAGATCGTCTGACCACTTTCATCGTTGATATCGAGAAGTACTGCGGAAAAAGTCAGCCACTCCTCGGCAGGAGAAAAGCGAGAAGGAAGCTGCTTGATAATGCGCCGGAGAGACTGCTCGACCTTGACACCGATGATTGATTTATGCGGACCGGTCATTCCCACATCGGAGATAAAAGCTGTCCCCTGGGGAAGAATCCGCTCGTCGGCGGTCATAACATGGGTATGCGTTCCGAGAACCGCGCTTACACGGCCGTCGAGATACCAGGCAAGCGCCATTTTTTCAGAGGTCGCCTCCGCATGGAAATCGACAATGATGATATTCGTCTCGTCGCGAAGATAGTTGAGCACATTGTCGGCGGTCCTGAACGGGCAGTCGATCGGCGGCATGAAAATACGCCCCTGGAGGTTCATCACACCGATTTTCTTGCCGTTGGGCAGTTCCGTCAGGAAATCACCGACACCGGGCACACCCCAGGGATAGTTCGCCGGGCGCATCAGCTCGGGATAGGCATTAAGAAGCGATTCTGCTTCGCGGCGGTCCCATATGTGATTGCCGGAGGTAATGGCATCGACACCGTAACTTTTAAGCTTCTTGATGCAGTTTTCAGTTATGCCGTAACCGCCAGCAGAGTTCTCACCATTGGCGATGCAGAAATCAACATTGTACTTTTCTATGGTTTTCGGAATGAATTCAGAGGCCACGGCACGGCCCGGCCTTCCAAAAATATCACCGACAAATAAAACTTTCACATTGACTCCATCCTGCGCCGGGAAAAGCGGGCGCAATATATCTCATGTCATGCCGCGAGGCTGCCGATACACCGACAGCCTCACTGACATTTATAAAAATGTAATAGTAATTCATCAAAAAAACAACTGTGAATACCGGACTAACGTGCGTACTGCACCGACCTCATTTCCCGAATAACGGTTACCTTGATCTGGCCGGGATAATCCAGCTCGTTCTCGATACGTTCGGCGATGTCATACGACAGCTGATCCGCCTGAGCATCGTCGACAATGTCGGTATTGACCATGACCCTGATCTCGCGGCCGGCCTGGATCGCATAAGTCTTCTCGACACCCTCGAACGAATCGGCCAGTTCCTCGAGACGCTCGAGACGCTTGACATAGGACTCGAGGTCTTCGCGGCGGGCGCCGGGCCTTGCACAGGAAATGGTATCTGCGGCCTGAACGACAGCGGAAAGGATAAACTTGGCCTCGGACTCTTCATGCAGCGAGGCAATGGCATCTATCACCATCTCGTTCTCACCGTATTTCTTGGCAAGCATGATACCGAGTTCGGTGTGAGTGCCCTCCATATCGTGGTCAATAGCCTTGCCGATATCATGCAGAAGACCTGCACGGCGGGCGATCTGGTCATCCATCTCGAGTTCCATCGCCATGAGTCCGGCAAATTTCGCGACCTCGGTCGAATGATTCAGCACGTTCTGTCCGTAACTTGTACGATAATTGAGACGGCCGAGCATCTCGATAAGTTTCGGATGCATGTTATGAATGTTGGCATCGAGAGCCGCGTTCTCACCGAGCTCGATAAAGGAAGCCTCAACCTCGGCACGCGATTTCTCGACTACTTCCTCGATACGGGAAGGATGAATTCGGCCATCGGTAATGAGCTTTTCGAGAGAACGGCGTGCGATTTCACGTTTGACACGATCGAAACCACAGAGGATAACCGCCTCGGGTGTGTCGTCAACGATAACATCAACACCTGTTGCCAACTCGAAGGAACGGATATTCCGTCCTTCGCGGCCGATGATACGGCCTTTCATCTCATCGTTGGGCAGATGGACAACCGAAACGGAAGACTCCACAGTGTGTTCGGCTGCGCAACGCTGAATAGCACCGACAACAACCTCTTTCGCCTCGCGGTCAGCTTCGCGAACAGCTTTGTCACGGATATCCTTGGCCATTTTCGCGGCCTGAATCTTGACATCCTTTTCGAGGTTGTCCAGAAGAAGTGATTTTGCTTCTTCCGTGGTCATACCGGAAATACGCTCCAGTTTTTCATTCTGAGCATCGATAAGATGGCTCAGCTGATCGTTTTTAGCGCGGAGGCTCTTTTCTTTCGCTGTGATCTCGCGTTCCTTGATCAGGATATTGCGCTCTTTCGTGTTCAGGATATCGACTTTCTTGTCGAGCTTGCGTTCCTTGTCGTTGAGCGCTTTTTCGGCAGTCTCGATTTCCTGACGGGTTTCGCGTGTCTCCTTCTCGAATTTTCCCCGCTCTTTATACCACTCGTCCTTTGCGTCGAGCGCGGCGGCTTTCTTGATGTTCTCAGCCTCGCGTTCAGCATCCTCGGTGAGTTTCTGGGCATAGGCCTCGGCATTGTTCATCTTAGCCTGGTTAATACGTTTCGACGCCAGCCACCCGGCGATGAAAAAGCCGAGCGACACTATCAATGCCACAAAAATGCCGACTATCAGTATTACTTCGTTTCCACTTGACATGTATACTCCCCCTGAATCTATGTGTCTAATAAAAACACCACCGCCTGTACTCCCGCCCAATCAGGCACGGGACCACGAACGATGGTGCAATAAAGCTCAAAACAATACCGTTAAAAAATACACAAAAAAACAATTATCGTCGGATGCATCAACCAACTGTAAAATCCGTTTCAAGGGCTGACTTGACTTGTCCGGTCAATTCCTCTACACGTTTTTTCAGTTCTTCATTCTTCTTCTTTTCGCTGAAATAATCATCAGCAATCAAAAGCGCAGCAAGCACTTCCCTCCTCAGGCGGGGAGGAAGTTTTGTCCGGGAGGCGATACCGGCGATCTTGCTTTCAACGAACTCGGCAAGATTGCGCAGGTACTCGGTATCCGCATCGCTTTTAAGCGGATAATCCTCACCAAGGATTCTTACTGATGTGGTTTTATACTCTTCTGGCATTCGTTTTCAATATAACGGTACGCTATTGACTTTACAGTAATTTACGTTCGCGGTGTTCTTGTATGTTAAGAGAGCGCATCAAGACGCTCAATGATTGAAGTGATACGGTGTATAATTTCCTGTTTTTTCCTTTCTGTTTCGCCGGAATCCCGATCCCCGGTACCTTGATTTTCCAACGATTGTCGCATTTGTTCAATCGTGCTGTTTGCTTCTTTCAGTTCTTTCCGAGCAGCATCAGCCTCAAACACGGCCTTATCGCGCTCATCTTTCAGCCTGGCTCCCGCCTTGATGAGCTGCGAAATGGAATTTTCTAAATTGGATAACGTTTCCATAAGCCCTGTCATTTGCGATGCGGTACCGAAAAAACTACGAGTGACAAAATCAGCACATGATTTGCAACTATAGGACAATTAAAAGTACCACATGAGCAATGTCAAGAAAAACATTGCGGCAAGCAAAGTTTCACGTATTCCGCCCCCATTATTACAAAACAGAATAATGAAAAGAAGACCCCCTCTGAGCAAACGTTGCCTCGGGAGGGGGCTTAATTTGAATCAAACTGATGCTATATGTCAGACTGCGGCCATCGCTTTGTCCATAACAGCTTTGAAAACAGCAGCATCCTGAACGGCGAGATCAGCGAGGATCTTGCGGTTGAGCTGGATGTTGCTCTTGCTCATGGCATTCATGAATTTCGAATAGCTCACACCTTCCTGCCTGACAGCTGCGCTGATACGGGCAATCCAGAGCTTACGGAAATCACGTTTGCGCTCGCGCCTGCCGATATAGGCATGGACTAACGCGTGATGTACAGACTCCTTAGCGGTTTTATACAGTTTCGAGCGGCCGCCGCGGAAACCCTTGGCCTGCTTCAACACCTTTTTCTTCCTCTGGCGGGAAGCGACATTACTTGCTACGCGTGGCATGTATATTCCTCCGGTTGACAGATACGCGGAAAACCCGGCGTATCAAAAAGCGGTTCGGACTGCGCTGTTCCAAATGAAACGCGCGTCAAACGGCTCTTATATCATGACTTCGATTTTTTTGACATCAGCCGGTGAAATAATTGTCGACTGACGGAAAGCGCGTTTGCGTTTCGCGGACTTGTTTTTCAAGAGATGCGATTTGAACGCCTTATTGCGTTTGATCTTACCGCTGCCGGTACGTTTGAAACGCTTGGCGGCCGATTTGACAGTTTTCATCTTCGGCATTGCTGATATTCTCCTTGATTTATTTAACAGATAGTATACTCTATGGAAAACAAAGCACACCTGTTGCCCCCAATGCCATCACCCTGCCGGGCGGCGATATACATTGAACAGTTACGTATATCTTTATTTGGGTGCCAGCAGAAGCGACAGGTTGCGTCCTTCTGAATGAATCCCTGTTTCAACGTTCGAAATTTCACCCAGGGTTTCGATGACCCGCTTGAGTACAGCCTCACCATGATCCTTATGGAGTATCTCGCGCCCCCTGAAGAAGCAGGTGACCTTGACCTTGTCGCCGCGAGACAGGAATTCCTCGGCATGCTTGACCTTGAAATCCAGATCGTGATCCGAGATTTCCGGCCTTACCTTGATCTCCTTTATGTGGATGACATGACGGTTCTTACGTGCAACTTTAGCACGCTTGGTAATCTCATAGCGATATTTGCCGTAATCCATGATACGGCAGACGGGAGGGTCCGCGTTCGGCGAAACCTCGACCAGATCGAGACCTGCCGCAAAGGCTTTCTCTTGAGCTTCTCGCGTGGGAATGACTCCTATCTGGCCACCCTCCTGGTCGATCAGTCTGATTGGTGATATCCTTATCTGATCGTTTACTCGAATATGCTTTTCAGCGATGGTGAACCCCTCCTTCTCGGATTTTATAAAGATTTTTCGCTATTTTCTTTACCAATACGTTCGACAATTTCATTGACAGCAAACGCGCCTATATCGCCTTCGCTCCTGCGCCTGACAGCGACAGTCCCGTTATCCATTTCCTTCTGCCCGACAACGAGCATATACGGGATTTTCATCTCCTCGGAATCGCGAATCTTGCGATTGATCTTTTCGTTACGTCCATCGAGTTCGGCACGGAGTCCCTTGGCTTTCAGCGCCTCGACAACAGTTTCAGCATAGTCCTTATGAGCATCCGTAATCGGCATAACAACCGCCTGCACCGGCGAGAGCCAGACCGGGAACGCACCGGCGAAATGCTCGATAGCGCCGCCGATGAAACGTTCCATGGAACCGAGTACGACACGGTGGATCATAACAACCTTGTGCTCATTGCCGTCAGGACCGATGTAGTTGATATCGAAACGATTCGCGAGATTGAAATCAACCTGGATCGTCGGCCCCTGCCACATGCGCCCAAGGGCATCTTTAAGCTTGATATCGATCTTGGGACCGTAGAAAACCCCCTCACCGGGATCGAGAATATACTCGGTTTCGGTCGTTTCGAGCGCCTCTTTGAGCGAATTTGTCGCGCTTTCCCAAGACTCATCGTCACCGATGGATTTTTCCGGCCTGGTCGACAGGTATGCCTGGAACTCATAGCCGAACGTGCTCATCATGTCCTTGACAAAATTAAGCACACCAACGACCTCGCTCGGCGCCTGATCCGGCGTACAGAAAATATGCGAGTCGTCCTGGGTGAAACCGCGGACCCGGAGCATGCCATGAAGCACACCCGAACGCTCGTACCGATATACGGTACCAAGCTCACAGAGCCTGATCGGCAATTCGCGGTATGAACGCATGCGGGTCTTGAATATCTTTATATGCCCCGGACAGTTCATAGGCTTGACGTAATAGTCGGTGCCGTCGATGTCCATAGGCGAATACATGTTCTCACTATAGTTTTCAAGATGCCCGGAGGTCTGGAAAATACGCTCCGAAGCGATATGCGGCGTGAACACAAGCTGATAACCGCGTTTCTCGTGCTCGTCGCGCCAGTAATCCTCAACAACCTTCCTGAGCATCGAGCCCCTCGGGTGCCAGAGAATAAGCCCGCCGCCGATCTCGTCATCAACGCTGAACAGATCGAGTTTCTGTCCCAGAATACGGTGGTCGCGTTTTTTCACTTCCTCGAGCCATTCGAGATGGGCCTTGAGCAGTTTCTTATCCGGGAATGAGACACCGTAGATGCGCTGAAGCATACGGTTGTTCTCGTCGCCGCGCCAGTAGGCACCGGCGATACTCAGGAGCTTGAAACTCTTCACACGGCCGGCAGACGGCAGATGCGGTCCGCGACAGAGATCGACAAAATCACCGAGCGTATAGGTGGAAATTTCTTCATCCTCGATAGACTCGGCCAATTCGACCTTATAGGGCTCGTCCTCATCCTTAAAACGGCTGACCGCCTCGTCCTTTTCGACAATTTCGCGGACAAAAGGCGCGTTTTCCTTGACAACAGCCTTCATCTCGCTTTCGATTTTTGCGAGATCATCCTCAGTGAACGGCGTCTCCACATCGAAATCATAGTAAAAACCATCATCGATTGCCGGACCGATAGTCACTTTCGCCTGCGGAAAAAGACGTTTGACAGCCGCAGCCATAACATGCGCCGAGGAATGCCAGAACACCGACTTACCCTCATCGCTGTCAAATGTCAGGAATGTAACGGCAAGATCACCGGGCATGACAGATGAAAGATCTACAACCTGACCATCCACCTGCGCCGCAAGGGCTTTACGGGCAAATCCCTCACTGATGCCGATTGCAGCATCCATGAAGGTCGCACCCTGCTCAAACTCTTTAGTGTTGCCGTCGGGATAGGTAACTACCATGGCCCCGCCTTTCACTTATATAGAAAAAACGCACCCCTGCCCTGATCACAAACAAAGGTACGCTTTTTATATTCATATCTACATTGTTTGTCAACAGTTTCCGTATTTTTGGACAAGGTTTTGAAACGGCTCATTTACCTGAAAAAGGAATGAATAAGTAATTTATTGAATTCGGATGCTGATGTCAAGCTGTTTTTTGTACATCTCCGTGAACGGTAAGCATTTGCGGAACGCGCCTTAATCAAGCCCGGATACTGTACATTTTTTCTTGAAAAACGATCATCTGCTTGTTTCAGATCGACCGTCCATCCTTCTCAAAATCCTCCGGCTCGAACTGAAGTGTCGAATGCACGATGCCGAAACGTTCCCTGAGCATTTTCTGCGCATTTTTCAGGCAGTCCTGCCAGTGGGTGCTGTCGGAACAGCGCGGTTCGAGCATGACATGCGCGGACAGCGAGGGAATACCGGATGTAATGGTCCAGATATGAAGGTCATGGACCTCGATCACATGTTCGATCTCGAGGAGAGCATCGTGAACCTCGGCATAGTCGATGTTCTCCGGTGTCGCCTCGAGGAGGATGTTCACGGTCCTGATCAGCAGCGGGAAACTTCCCCAGAAAATCAGCACGGCGATGACAACGCTCACGATGGAATCTATCATGGTCCAGCCGTACAGCCAGATCACGAGACCAGCGGTAATTGCACCAACCGAACCGAGAGCGTCGGCGGCCATATGAAGGAACGCGGCGCGGATATTGACATTATCATCATGGCTGTCGAACAGCACACGGGCACTGACAGCGTTGGCAATGAGCCCGAGCACTGCGATCACAAGCATCGCCGGGCCGTTGACCTGACCAGCATCATGAAGCCTGTGCCATGCCTCGCGGATGACAAGCACAACGACAACCATGAGCGAGGCGCCGTTGATAAAAGCTCCGAACACCTCCGCCCTGAGCAGCCCATAAGTCCGTCTCGGTGTCGGAGGACGCTCCGCCAACGTGGTCACGAACAGGGCCAATACGAGCGCGGCGACATCGGTCAGCATATGCCCGGCATCGGCGAGAAGAGCGAGACTACCGGTAACAAAACCGCCGATCACCTCGACAACAAGGAAAAGCGCGTTGATCAGAAGTGCGATCCAGAGACGTGATTTCGTGCTGCCCCTGAGATCATGGGAATGACCGTGACCGCCGTGCGAGTGCCCGCTGCCGCCATCATGCGTATGGCCGTGCCTGTCATGCGTACCATGATCGTGGCTATGAACGCATGTGTCGTGGCTGTTACTGTGGCTGCAATCGTGATCCATGCAGAGCCTCACGAGAAGATGTGATTCAGAATTTGGACTATCATTTCTTCGCGTCTATGCGTCGTTTGTTTATTCTTTTCTCTTAATCCTTGATCTTTAAACCTTAAACACTCCTACCAGGTCTGCCCCGAAGGGTTCTTCCAGTAGAAATCATCCTTGGGAATCTCACTCCATATCTGGTACTGAAGGCCGTAAGGGTCGAACACTATTGTTCCACCGGAAACGGTCATGACCGGCCTGAGATAACATTCGCCTTCGATCCTGCTGCCGTTGGAATCGGCAAATGTGACATCTTCCTCAATTATCTTGAATACCGCTATATCGGCAGGATTCCCGACCGCGAGATTGCCGAGTTCGGGATGGCGGATAATTTCAGCCGGTTTCACTGTCACCCGCGAGACAACCTCCTCGAGGTTCATGCCCATGTTGAGGAATTTCGAGAGCACATAGCCCATGTTGACCACCGGGCCGCTCACGTTGCCGCCGTGAAGGTCGCTGCTGATAGTATCCGGCAAGTAGCCCTGTGCTATTGCAGGAATCGCATTCCTGAACAGGATGCTCGAACTGCCGTGGCCGACATCGAAAAGCACACCGCGTTTACGGGCTTTTTTTATATCGGGCACAACCTTGCCGTCCTCGCCGATTACAGTGAAATGACGGGCATAGCAGTGGGTGTGAATATCCCCGGGACGCAGTTTTTCAAGAATGAGCTCACGGTAGGAACGGGCCGGGAAACCGTTCTGCGGCGGGAATGCGTCGAAATCCACCATGACCGGTTTCCCTGCGAGACGCCCTGCCTGAACGAGGCTATCCACCGAGGCCCAGGGAGTATGAACCGAGTCATAGGGCCTAGGCTCGGCATGATCACCTTTCCAGAGACGCCAGTAATGAGCGGTCTTGAATCCGACAATGGTATCATCGTATTTTTTTGCGGTGGCGGCAGCGAGTTTCGTATCGAAATTGACCGGCTCGTTCTCGCCATCGTTCATGCCAGTCCTCGAAATATTCAGGAAAGCGAGGATGCGAACACGTGATTTGTCAATGATACGCTGCTTGAAATCCTCGAAATTGTCCGCTCCCGAGGTTCCGGCATCGACACAGGTGGTGACGCCGCCGGGGAAACAGTTATGTTCCGCGATCACGGATTGTGCCGCACCCTCAAAACCGGTATAGGCGTGAACATGGAGATCGATAAAACCCGGCGACACATAATGGCCGTCAACATCGATCATCTTATCGGCAAGTGACTCATCGATTCGCGGTGCAATGCTGGCGATTTTACCGTCCTTGACCGCCACATCCATGACACCGTCGATAGAATTGGCTATATCGAGGACATGACCGTTCCTGAGCAGAAGGTCGTATTCAGCAGAAAAGGCACTGAGAGGCAGACTGCAAAACAGTGTAACTATTACTGTTGCCTTAATAATAGAAGTCTTGTATGTTTTTTTCGGCATGGCGCTTTAATCTCCTGAACTATCTATGATCGAGCCAGGCAGCGATTCGACAAAACCGCGGATCTCATCGCGGACACGGCGGTAATGGTCAAGGGCCTGGGATTCAGTCGCGGCATCTTTGGCAAGAGCGGGCGGATCATCGAATCCACGATGTATCTTTACCGCTTTTCCCGGGAACACCGGGCATGTCTCTTTCGCGTGACCGCAGAGGGTAATAACGTAATCAAATTGAATATCGATGAGCTCGCCCACGTCCTTCGAATACTGATCCGAAATATCGACTCCCGATTCTGCCATGACTTTTACTGCGAGCTCGTTAAGCGCTGATTTTTCTATCCCTGCCGACCACGCCTCAATACTGCCCGATTTGAGCTGTTTCGCCCAGCCCTCGGCCATCTGGCTCCGGCATGAATTCCCGGTGCAGAGAAAAAGTATTTTAGTTTTATCCATAGCCTGTCCAATTTGTAAAGGTTTCCTGAAATATGCGACGCCCCGCTGACGGAGCGGTTCCAGAAAGCAGTGAGAATATATCTGTTAATCAAAAAATTCCTCGTAGCTTGCTGCGAGATAGTTCATTTCGCATTACAGACATGAACGAAATATAACATGACTACTAAAGCGACTGCTTATCAAGGAAAATACGTCACACATCCATAAGCACGGTCTGCACTGAAAGATATGCAGGACGCCAAAAATGGAAGCTACACCTGACATATAGAATATAGTATGTGGATGGAGAGCTGACAACGATGATCGGAGAAAACTACAGGATTCCGAAACTGTATTTCAGGACATAATACAGCCCAATGAGGATAAGGAGAGCCCCGGTGCCCTTTCTCGCTATGTTCTCAATAGAGGAAAGCCGGGTGTAGAAAACGCTCAGAGATTGCCTGCCAAACGCCAGGACAAGCGCGAACACGATAACGGGCAGGGCCGTTCCGATACCATACAAGACAGGCAGAAGGACCGGCGACTTACTCGAGAGCGCTGTCGGCACCAAGGCACCGAAAAACAGGGCCGCCGACACGGGACAGAACGCGAGTGCGAGAAGAAGGCCAAGCACAAAAGCGCCTGCAGCCCCCATTCGTCCGACCCAATCCTGAAGCCGTCCGGCAACATTCCCACCGGGCACTGAAACATTTATCAGCTCCAGCATGAGCATACCGGTAATTATAAAAACAGGTCCGAGGAATTTGTTCAGGTGCATCTGGAGAAAGAAGGAAAGATCGCTCAGGGCCATGAAACCGAGAACAGCAATTCCCGCGACTATAGTATATGACAGCACACGTCCGGCAGTGTAAAATGTGCCGAGTAAAAGTGTCCGGCGGGCGGATTTCGCGTTACCACTGACATATGACAGGGCGGCAATATTACCGGCAAGGGGACAAGGGCTGATCGAGGTAAGAATCCCGAGCCAGAAAGCTGCAGCGGATGTGAGCAGGAAAGCGCTCACAGGGTGTCACCGAAGAAATCGGAGACCTCTGTGGTCACATAATTCTCGAACTGATCTTTATCGTCGAGGAGCTGCCAGACCTGGTCAAGGTTTCTCCATTCCACCTCTTTGCCGTCACGCACTTTGGAGAGAACAACGGATTTTGTGACAAGCTCGTACTTTTTTACGAAATGGATATTTGCCCGGTTATCCACCTCGATAATACGCCAGTCGAGTTCTCCTTTATTAAGTGCCGAGGCATAGTCGTTGTCGAGAGCCTCTTTTGTAAACGCCTCGATTTTCATGCAGGAGGGACAGCGTTGAGAGGTCATGAAGTAGTAGACGATATTCATGTCGGCATCGGGGGCCAGCTGCGCATTTTGAGACATAGTCTCATCCGGGCTGTTGCCGGACACTTCACTGCCCCGTTCGGCCGTTCCACGGATAAGCGGAACCAGCACCGCAAGTACCGCAACAACAAGCAGAATAACAGTCACTGCCTTTTTCACGACGCAACCCTCCCTGTCAGCCAAGCATGGACTTGATCTCATCGGGCGTAAGAAGGCGCCCTGTGGATTTGACCTCGCCATCAATAACAAGCGCCGGTGTCATCATAACGCCATAGGAAATGATATCGTTGATATCGGTGACTTTTTCGATCTCGAACTCGATTCCGAGTTCACCTGCGGCACTCTGGGTGTTTTCGGCCAGGGCGACGCATTTCGGGCAGCCAGTGCCGAGAATCTTGATGTTTTTCATAACAATAACCTTATATAAGCTTAACGATGACAGTTGTAACTTCTGAAACAATGAGCGATTCGATCAAAGTCCGGATTTCATACATCACCACAGTCACAACATGTGGCAAGAGCCACATCCTCGCCGTTGACAACAGCCTCAATACAGGACAAAAATGACAGGATACAGGGTGTTCTCAATGAATAGAACACCTGGTTGGCGCGTTTTTCGTCACGGACGATCCCGGCATTTTTAAGTACCGAGAGATGCCGCGAAACTGTCGAGATATCCTGGCCGATCATGTCGGTCAGCTCACAGACACATTTTTCACCATGCTCAAGCGTCTCAACGATAAAAAGTCGTGTCGGGTGCCCTAAAGCCTTGATAACCGAAGCTTTCCGGGCGAGTGATTCTTTATCGATAACAGGCATTTTCAACCTCCAGTGTTTGCATAATTTTAAAAATACGCAACAAACAGTATTTCCGCAAGTCATTTTCTCCTCCCTGTTACCCATCGAAAATACTCATGTCACTTTTCCTGTAGTTGTAAAGGCTCAGCAGATTCAATCTATAAGGCACTTCACAACCTTCTATTCAATCACCTTGTTTGTTTGCGTCAGCGGCCTGAATTTCGTATGTTACTGGCTCACTTCAGGGGAGGCGGCATGGCTCAAAACTTACTTGGCATAGATCTCGGCACCTCCGGTGTCAGGGCGGCGATTTTCGATGACAGCGCGACACTTCTCGGCCTCGGGACCCGGCAGTATTCGATACAGTCACCCATGCCCGGCCATGCCGAACAATCGCCTGAGGAATGGTGGAAACTCTGCGCCGAGGCTGTCCGTGATGCCCTCAAGGCCGCGGGTATCAGCGGCGGTGATCTTACCGGTATCTCTTTCTCAGGCCAGATGCACGGTACTGTGCTGCTTGATGATTACGGTGATCCGGTATCGCCCGCGATCATCTGGGCCGACAGGCGAAGTGAGTCTGTCCTGGACGAGATTGAAGAGACTGTCGGATCTGAACGCAAAGAAAAGATGATCATGAACCGGGCTTTTCCCGGCACGCAGGCTGCCACACTTGTCTGGATCAAGCACAACAACATCCCGCTCTGGCGGAAAACGGTCCGTGTTCTGAGCCCCAAAGACTATCTGCGCTTCCGTTTCTGCGGCTACTATCATACCGAGCCCAGCGACGCCTCAGCAACCCTGCTTTTCGATATCGACCTCCGCGACTGGGCGGAAAAGGTCATTGACAGTCTCGGCATCCCCTCCGGCTGGCTGCCTTTCGTGATCAACTCAGACCAGATGGTCGGCGAGACCGAGGACATTGAGGAGGAAACCGGCATTCCCGACGGCATCCCTGTTGTAATGGGCGGCGGTGACCAGCCATGTGCCGCGCTTGCCAACGGCGTCATCGAACCGGGATCGCTGTTATTGACAGTCGGCACCGGAGGACAGTTGTTCGCGCCTCTCAAGGTACCTGCCGCTTCACCAGATTACAGCCTTAATACATTCTGCCATCTCACTGACAGCCGTGCCTATGTTATGGGAGCAACTCTCGCGGCAGGCATGAGCCTGTCATGGTTCAGGGATACGCTCTGCAAAGGTTCAGATTTCGCCTCCCTCTCTGACGAGGCAGCCACTATTGCAGCCGGTTCGGACGGCCTCCGCTTCACACCGTACCTTACAGGACGGCGATCACCGGTGCTCGATCCCTCCGCAAGCGCCTCGTTCAGCGGACTCGCAATTACCCATGAACGCGGGCATTTTGTCCGTGCTGTCATGGAGGGTGTCGCGTTTGAGCTCAGAGAAAACCTCGAGGCAATGCGGACAATGGGCGTTAAGGTGGACCATGCGGTCTGTTCCGGCGGTGTGCTGAACAGTCCTGTCTGGCTGGAAATCCTCGCAAATGTGCTCGATCTCCCGCTGAAACTGTCGGAAAGGCAGGAACAGGCATCATTCGGTGCGGCGCTTATCGCAGGCATCGGCAGCGGCATCTATTCCGGATGGCGTGAGGCCGCCGCACTCGCCGACAGCACAACAAAATCCATCGAGCCCGAGCCCTCGACAGCTGATTATTACAATGAGATTTATGAAAGCCTGAAAAAAGCCCGCTGAGAATCGGCTCTTCACCAACGCTTCATATCCTCGGGGATAAGTGAAAACAGCACAGCGTCATGGGCTTTGCCGTGAAGAAATAACCGGTTCCTCAACACGCCTTCTCTTGCTGCACCGAGTTTTTCCGCCACTCTGATGCTTTTCTCGTTTTCCGTGTGTATCGATATCTCGATCCGGATGAATCCGGCATCCTCAAACGCGAAACGTGTCGCCAGTTTCGCCGCCTCAACAGCCACACCACGCCCAATTTCGCTCGTCCTTGTCCACCATCCAATATTGGCGAGACGGTCGATCTCGATGATACGGTTGAGCCCGACACCGCCGAGAAGACGTCCCGTTTTCGCATCAACGACGGCGAAATTATATTCGGGTTTGTCGTTCCAGAGACTTCCCTGCATGGCGATCCACTGACGGGTGTCGGCTTTCGAGTAATCCTCATGGCACCAGGGAAGGTATGGCGCGAGCTCCTTCCGCGACTCATCGATAGCCTCGTAAAGCTCATCGACATCACGGGGATGGAACTGCTGGATCGTATATGTGCCGTCTGAAAGCAGTGTTCTCATGATCTTTCTCCGCACTAAGCAGAATTTTCAATAACGCGAACCGTCCGGAGACTCACTGTTCCCGGTTCCCCCAGGCATTCCAGTGAATATTGGAAGGATCGTACTTGTCTTTAGCTTTTTCTTCGCCGGTGGGCCAGCCGATCGAGATGAGACTCAGCGGCACAACCTCCATCGGGATTCCGAGAAGGCAGCGTATGTGATTGTGCTTGAAATACTCCGGGTATATCCCGCACCAGACCGCACCGAGCCCGATTCCCTCCGCCGCGAGCAGGATATTCTGGGTCGCCGCCGAACAGTCCTGTGTCCAGACATTGCTGTTCAGAGCTTTCCTTGTATCACCGCAGACAATTATGGCAGCGCCCGCGTCCTTGACCATTTTCGAGGTCGGAGAGGAATGTGAAAGCGAGTCGAGAAGCGCCCTGTCAGTCACCGTGACAAAAGCCCAAGGCCGTTTATCTGCCGCTGTCGGCGCCGCCATGCCTGCTTTCATAATGATCAGCAGATCATCTTTCGACACCGGTTTATCGAGATAATGTCTGACGCTTTTCCTGTTGTGGATCACGGTCAGGACATCGTCAATCTCCCGCTCCTGCGCAGCCCCGCTCACCGCAGCAAAAAACATGAGAAAAATAACAGTGGCAAGAATCACCTGTTTTCGGAACATGCCATTCCTCCTGCTCGTCTTATCCCATAGTCGGGATTTCAGTAAGATCACCGCTCAGCGCCGCCATGAGTGTCGGCCTCATGAAACGGTCAATATCTCCAGCGGCTGATTCCATCGGGACCGGCATATTCATGAGTTTCGACGCAAGCTGAGGATTTGCCGCGGCAGAAAGCATTCGTTCTATATGGACTTTTGTGGCGCCCGCTTCTCCGAGTGAGGTGGGAAAACCGACACTCTTCGCGAATTTCAGCATGGCGCCGGCAACCGCCTCGCCAAGTTTTCTGCCTGAAAGCCCTGATTCGCCCTCAAGATACCCTGCCCTACTGAAAATGTCCGCGGCAACATGAAGCTGCGGCTCGATCGCTTTGGCGAACAGCACGGTGTAATAGGGATTGATTACGGCACAGGCGCGGCCGTGGCTGAGAATATCGACCAATGAAAAGGAGCCGAGATGCCCGCCGTTGGTGCCGCCGACCATGATTGCGTAACCGCCGAGATCGGTGCCGAGACCAAGAGCCGTCCGCGCGGTCATGTCACCAGAATCGGCAAGGGCCTGTGGAAGACTGTCTGTGATCAGTTCCATGCCGCATGCGGCAATTTCCTCAATCTGACTGTAATTATCCTTCCCGCTCGCCCCCATGAACACTTCCCAGAGATGGGAAATGCCGTCAAGAGCGCCGTCGAGGGTCAGATCCTTTGAACTGCTTGCTGTTAACGAATAGTCGAACACAGCTTTCGGCGGCACAATCGCCATATCGACGATCAGCTTTTTCTGCGCCGCGGCGGGGTCGGTGACATTGGCATATTTCGTGAGATGCGCCGCCGATGAAGCGACTGTTTCGACTGCGATCACAGGAATGATTTTCCTGCCGGTCGATTCGCCGATATTCGTCACCAGGCCCACACCGAGAAACGGCTCGATATCGGAAACGAGATGACCGGGTGCGGCAAGCTGAGCCCGAACGTCCTCCGGGCTGTATGCCGCAAGAACCGCCGCGGCCTTGACAGCATCGATCGTACTGCCGCCACCGAGCGCCACAACCGAATCCGGTTTCATCCGTTCGATTTCGAGCGCGATACGGTAGACATCCTCGCGTGGCGAGTTTGGTTTAGAACCGGAAACGATACTATACGATACGGACTTTTCATCAATCGAAGCACACACAAGGTCAAGCGCGGGCTTTATCCAGCCTCGCTCAAGGCCGGAGGAAACTATCAGCGCCGTAGCACCGTATTCACGGGCAAAAGCGCCGCAATTCCCGAGGACATCCGTGCCGAAAGAATAGTCGCCGCCTTTCCATGCCGAAAGTAATTGCGCGGCCTGTTCGGTACTGCTTGCCATAAGACTTCTCCAATCATTATACTTATAAGCGGATTGTCAGCTGAGGTTTTCATCTGTTTGTATACTACATAATATATACAATCCACGGAAAAAACAGCGAAAAAACGGAATCGACATATAACTGGGAGATACTATGCGAACATTTCTTACGGCGGCGGCCTCGGCTGCGTTATTCGGCCTTATCTTATTGACTTCATGCGGCGCGCCGCCAACGGAGGACAGCGGCATGTTCCGCTACCGTCTCGCAAGCGATCCTCCATCGCTCGATCCTATACACACAACCGACACCACCTCCGCCACTGTCGTGATGAAAATTTTCGAGGGCCTGGTCGATCAGGATCCCGAAACACTGGAGATAGTTCCCTGCCTTGCCGAATCATGGGAAATTGCCGATGACGGCCTCAGCTACACATTCCATTTGAAAGAAGGTGTCCGTTTCCACAACGGGCGGGCGGTGACCTCTGCTGATTTCCGCGATAGCTTTGAACGCTGCTTGAGCCCGTCGAACCGTTCCGAACGAAGCTGGGTGCTGCAGCCAATCAAGGGTGCAAAAGAGATGCTCGCGGGAAAAGCCGAGCACCTCGTGGGCATGGAAACACCCGATGATATGACAGTCATCCTCCATCTCGAAGAGCCCTATGCACCGTTTCTCTCCTACCTCGCCATGGAGGCGGGCCGTGTTGCAGCAAAAGAGGGCATCGATGGCGACTCATTCACGCCGATCGGTACCGGGCCTTTCAAATTCATCACATGGGAACACGGCATCCGTGTCAGTGTCGAGGCGAACACCGACTGGCACGGCGGCACAGTCGGACTCGAACATGTCGATTTCGAGGTCATTCCCGATGTGGGAGTGGCGTTCCAGAAATTTATCGCCGGAGAGCTCGATTTTGTCGAGGAAATCCCGCCCGGCCAGCTCGAACTGATCAAAGAACGCTATCCCGATTCGGTCAGGATGTGGCCCTATCTCCGTATCGAATATGTCGGATTCAACCACACGCGGCCGCCGTTCAAAGATAACCTGAAACTCAGGCAGGCATTTTCCTGCGCCGTTGACCGTAAAAGTATCGTGGAAAGCCTGTTAGAGGGAGCGGCGGAAATCCCGACAGGCATTCTGCCGCCCGGCATTCCCGGCAGGGACGACAGCATCGAAGACCCCAAATACGATCCTGCCAGAGCGAAAGAACTTCTCGCCGAGGCGGGCTACCCCGAAGGCAAGGGCTTGCCCGAGATCAGCCTCTGGTACAACACCAACGAACGCCACGAGCAGGTCATGCAGTTCATCCAGTCGAACCTGAACACAATCGGTATAAAAACCCGCCTGAGAAGTCTCGACTGGCCCGCCTATCTCAAGGCCTGCGAATCCCACGAGCCCGATATCTACCGTCTGGGCTGGGTGGCCGACATCCCCGATGCCGACAATTTCCTATATATCCTTCTGCACTCATCGCAGGTCGGCTCGGCGGGTAATTATTCGGGATTCTCGAATCCTGAATTCGACAAACTGGTTCAGGAAGCACGCAGTATTTCCGATCAGGACAGGCGTATCGAACTCTACAAAAAGGCTGACAGGATCGCCATGGAAGAGGTTGCATGGATACTCTACGCCTATCCCATGCAGCGGGTGCTGTTCAATCCGGCGTACGATGGCCTTGTCTACGCGAAACAGGGAGATTTCAGGATTCCACTGGAACGGCTCAGGAGGAAAGCGGAGTAAGCACAGCAAAAAACTATCTGTCAATAATGGGAGGTTAAGGATGAGAGCGAGATTGATTTCAACGGGTTTTATGCTTGCCGCTTTGCTATTTTGTGTGCAGATGTGTTTTGCCGATGGTTATGTTGAAACAACAATACTCTATTATGGTGAGTATATCATGCCTGATATAATGACACTTGCCGTTGATGACAGCGGAGACGTCCTTATCGGCACATACAATTATGGTTTATACAAGTACAATGGGGAATCCTGCGAGCTTGTTGCCGATTATAAGGGATGCGGTATACCCATCCGCTCTATCGATTTCGCCCCTGACAGATCATTGTGGATTGGTGGTTATGCCGCCACTGGCATAGGCTTCAGAGACTACACAGGTGGTATTTCGCATTTCGACGGTGAAACGTGGACATATTACCAGGAGGAATCCGGCCTCGCGAGCGATGCAATCAGGACAATCGCTGTGGATAAGGACGGGGTAGTCTGGGCTGGAGCCGAGTATTATTCCTGGACGAACAAAACTTATTACCGCGGGCTGACACGATATGACGGTGAAACGTGGACAATATATGATAAATCGAACGGATTGACCGACAACAGAATAATTGATCTCGCGATATCGAATGACGGCACTCTTTGGGTGGCTACAGGCAACGGGCTCTCCCGATTCGACGGTGTAAAATGGGAGAAACTGCTTGAAATGAACGGGGAAACGATCGGGCTAGTAGGAAGCATGGAGATCGACTCGAACGACCATGTCTGGTTTACATCGTCAGAAGGTATCACGAAATACGACGGCTTGGAATTTTTCACATATTCTTTCGACACAATCGATAGTGGACATTCATTGCGTAATTTTGCGATTGATTCAGAGGACAAGCTATGGATTACATGCGACAAAGG
This sequence comes from Candidatus Latescibacterota bacterium, assembly GCA_963668435.2. Classification (GTDB taxonomy): domain Bacteria; phylum Latescibacterota; class Latescibacteria; order Latescibacterales; family Latescibacteraceae. The sequence goes on along the minus strand of CAXXSC010000003.1, from coordinate 193,928 downwards.
CCTCATCTGTTTCGATGGAAATTCCTGGGATGTCGTCCTTGAGCCGGATACAGACTTGCAGGAAGATATGCGGAACATTACTGTGGGCTTCGATAATGTTATATGGTTTTACTCACACAAACACGACAACATGAAATCTGAAACGTATCAGTGCCTTACCAGGTACGATCAATATGCAACCAGTGTTGCTGACACATCTGCAGAACCTTCACAAACCATCACAATTTCCAACAGTCCCAACCCATTCAACCCGAACACCGAAATACGCTATACACTGCCTTGCGACGGCAGCATAAAAATAGATATATTCAATTGTCTCGGACAACGAGTCGCATCTCTGGCGGACAGGCACATGCCCGCCGGAAATCATAGTATCGTCTGGAACGGTACCGACAGCGCGGGCAATCCGGTATCGTCCGGTGTCTATATCGCACGAATCGGCAACGAGAAAAGCGTTGTGAACCATCGCATGATGCTGATGAGATGAGAAATTTCTGAGTCCTGACTACTGAATCCTGAATTCCGGAACTTAAAAAATGACTGCCTATATCATACGACGCCTTTTCATGACAATCCCGATCCTTCTGGGTGTCGCTACAATCGTGTTCGCCCTCATGTTCGTCGTTCCGGGCGACCCGGCGCGCATGCTGATGGGTCAACACGGCGACGAGGCTACGCTCGCGGCGATCCGTCACGAAATGGGCCTCGACAGGCCGCTCTATGTCCAGTACGCCAAATTCATCGGCCGTCTGGCAAAAGGCGATCTCGGCATGTCCTACCGTCAGAAACGGCCAGTGAGCACAATCATCGCCGAGCGCCTGCCCGCAACCGCCAAACTCGCACTGGCAAGCATGATAATCGCGGTCATTTTTGGCATCGCGGCAGGGATCATCGCGGCTGTGTTCAGAAACGGCATCCTCGACTGGCTGGTGATGGTGTTTTCGTTGACCGGCATATCGACACCGGTGTTCTGGCTGGGAATGATGCTGATACTGCTGTTTGCCTCCGGCATGGGCTGGTTCCCTGTTGGCGGCTACGGCAGAAACGGTGATCTCAGGCATATTTTCCTGCCGGCGATATCACTCGCGGCAATCTCGACCGGCTACATAGCCCGCATGATGCGTTCGAGCATGCTGGAAATTATCGGGCGCGACTACATCAGGACAGCCCGCGCCAAGGGCCTCGCCGAGCATGTCGTCATTCTCCGCCATGCACTGAGGAACGCGTTCATCCCGGTGATCACCGTTATCGGGCTCAATTTCGCCGCCCTCCTCGGCGGTGCGGTCGCCACCGAGACGGTATTCGCATGGCCGGGTCTGGGACGTGCCGCGGTCGACGCTATCAGGGTCCGTGACCTTCCGGTTGTCGAGGGCTGCGTGATATTCCTCGCGTTCATTTTTGTCGTGGCAAACCTTCTGGTCGATCTCTCGTATGCATGGCTCGACCCGAGGATACGTCTGGAAGGCAAAGAGGACTAGAAAAAATAAGCTTTAGAGAACACAGAGTTGATACACAATATAGAACGCAGCATGTGTTACACTGTTTTTGATAGCCACGATAAGACACAAAATGCCCAGAAACGTTTTGTGGCAAATAATTCTTTTGAAAGCTGAGTCATCATGAGTTCATACACACGCATATCGGCGAAAACAGTCCTCCGCAGCAAGAACGCCCTGATCGGCATTGTCATTGTCGGTATTTTCCTTTCGGCGGCGGCTTTTTCACCACTGATATCTGTCAACGACCCCTATGCGATTGACCTGACAATCAAGGAGCTCGCGCCCTCGTTCGAGCATCCGTTCGGCACAGACAGTCTGGGACGGGACATATTCAGCAGGGTGATTTTCGGCACACGGATATCACTCAAGGTGGGTATTCTCGCGATGGCGATTTCTGTCCTGATCGGCACATTCCTCGGCGCAGTTTCTGGCTATTTCGGCGGTAAGATCGACACGCTGATCATGCGAACAACCGACATTTTCCTCGCCATGCCCGCGGCGCTCTTCGCCCTGGCGGTGATGGCGATTTTCGAGAATCCCTCGGTGAACAAGATATTCGTCGTGCTCGGGCTGATCGGCTGGACAACAATCGCCCGCCTCGTACGTTCCAAGGTCATGGAAATACGTAACGAGGAATATGTCAGCGCCAGCGTTGCCCTCGGTTTCAGCTGGCAGAGAACACTCGTCCGCCATGTGCTCCCCAACGCCATGGCGCCGATCATTGTCGCCGCAACCATAGGCATCGCCGGCAATATCCTCACCGAGGCGTGGCTGTCATTCCTCGGCCTTGGCGCCGAACCGCACATCCCTTCATGGGGCCGTATGATAACCGAGGGGCAGGCATATCTCGCGACCGCATCGAAACCATGGATTTATGTTTTCCCCGGTCTCGCGCTTTTCCTGACCGTGATGGGGTTCAACATGCTTGGCGACGGCCTCAGGGACATCCTTGATCCGACAGTAAAAAAATAACCGTTACATACCGCCCCTGCACCCCGACCGCAACACCTGAAAATCGCTTTCACCTTCCATACTCCCCGGATGATATGACCTTGCGGTAAATGAAAATAATCCGTACTATTCATTGTACTGTTTAACCGGTATTCGGGGCACTCTATGAAAACGAGGAAGAATCCAATGCTCGGCCCGACGCTCATCATGGCGGGACTCGCCCTTGTCCTGTTCATTGCCGCCTACAACAAAGGTGGCGGTGAGCATATAAACGGGATGAAAACTGCATTCAGAACCACTGTCGAAATTCTGCCGTTGATATTTTTCGCTTTTGTCGTGGCAGGCATGGTGCAGGTACTTTTACCGCAAGACCTCCTGTCACGATGGGTTGGAGCTGAATCGGGAATACGCGGCATTTTCATCGGCACTCTCGCGGGCGGAATAACACCCGGAGGCCCCTATGTGAGCCTGCCCGTCGTGGCGTCGCTCCTGAAAGCCGGGGCAAGTCCCGGAACAATGGTGGCATTCCTGACAAGCTGGTCATTATGGGCGGTTGCACGGTTACCGATGGAGATTGGGATTCTCGGCTGGCGTTTTACGGCAATCCGCATAGTGAGCACATTTTTCTTTCCACCGATAGCGGGACTTATCGCGTCAACGATAGCCAAAGTGGTCTGATTGAAAAGGTAGAACAGACTGGAGACTATTCTCATGCCGGAAAAAACACGCAGACAGTTTTTGAAAGACAGCGCATTGGCAGGCACATGCGGCCTGATCGCGCCCTCATTCGGAAAAAATACGGCGACGGCAGATACCGGACGTCCCAATTTCATTTTCATTTTCTGCGACGATCTCGGTTGGGCGGACCTTCCCTGCCACGGCTACCGTCAGGTCAAGGCCCACGGCGGCTGGATAGTCCGCGGCGACCTTGAAATGCCGAACATCGACCGTCTTGCAAAAGAAGGCACCCTTTTCACGCAGTTCTACGTATCCTCGGCGGTCTGCTCTCCCAGCCGGACAGGACTCATGACCGGCCGTTTCCCCTCGGAACTGGGCATTCACGATTATCTCGCTAAAAAAGAGCTGAATGAAGAACGCGGCATGCCGGATTTTGTCGATCCCGGCGAACCGACAGTCACCGGCATACTCAAAAAGTCCGGCTACAGGACCGGGCATTTCGGAAAATGGCACCTTTCCGGCAAAATAGCTGGAGTACCTGATCCTACCGAATACGGTATCGATATCTATAAAAACTGTCTCGACGGGCCGCGCAAACGCCCGGGATCAAGCGAAATGATCGCCGACGAAACAATCGCATTCGTCCGCGAGAACAAAAACCATCCATTCTATGTCAACGCCTGGCTATACGATCCACATTCACCGCTGCACCCATCGGACGAAGAACTTGCACCGTTCGATCATCTTTCGCCGCGCTGGGGTGACCATAAGGGAGCGCTGCAGGTATGGTATGCGGTCCTCGCCAACATTGACCGTCAGATAGGACGTATCCTCGACGTGCTCGACGAGGAGGGGCTTGCCGACAACACCGTGGTCATATTTTCCAGCGACAACGGACCGGAATCGGGACTCATTCCGGGCGTGTCCCATTACGGCGGCGCAAGCAGCACCAACTCCGGTCCGTTCAGGGGTATCAAGCGCAGTCTCTACGAGGGCGGCATCAGGGAACCTTTCATTGTCAGGTGGCCGAAAGGCATTCCCGCCGGACGAGTCGATAACGAGACTGTCATCGGAGGAACCGATTACCTGCCGACCATATGCTCGCTTGCAGGAACAAAACCGCCGAATACTATCGCTGCTGACGGTGTCGATATGTCCAATGCACTGAAAGGCAGAGCCCTGAAGCGCTCCCTGCCGCTGATGTGGGAGAACCGTTTCCCGGTTTACGGCCATGTGCTGCATAAAAGCCCGATGCTGGCCATACGGGACGGCAACTGGAAACTGCTCATGAACCCCGACCTTTCGCGGGTTGAACTGTTCGATATACCGAATGACCCGAACGAACTGTCCAACCGCGCAGAGCAGAAGCCTGAAATTGTCGAACGCTTGTCGCGGCAGCTGCTTGCATGGAATAAAAGTCTGCCGGCAGGCCCGGTGCATCCCGATGCCGGTTCCAACGCCTATCCCTGGCCGAAATAAAATTATCAATCATATGAACAGAAAGAAGCGATATGATCGAAGCTGAACACAATGTACCACTCGCAGAGTATACCTCTTATAAGATCGGCGGCATCGCCCGTGATGTCTATTTTCCGGAAAACGCCGACGAGCTCGGTGACATTCTCGCCTTACTGACTCGAAACAAAACCCCCTTCTTCATGCTCGCAGGCGGCTCGAATGTCCTTATCGGCGATGGGTTCTGGGACGGCGCGGTTATCATCATGACAAGGATGGACAGCCAAACAGCCGCTGAAGATCACCTGACAGCCGGTGCCGGTCTCAGTTCGACACGCGCTGCGGAAATCGCGCTCGATCACGGGAAAAGCGGCCTTGAATTCCTCTACAAGCTTCCGGGGACAATCGGCGGTGCACTCGCAGGGAACGCCCGTTTCGCAGATATCAACGTGTCGGATGTCCTCCTCGCTGTCACCGCGGTACATCCGGAAAAAGGGATCAGGCGTATTGAGGCATCCGAGCTCGATTTCGCCTACAAGAAAAACAGCCTGATCGCGGACGGCTGGTATATCTGCGAGATGGAGCTTGGCTGGCAGGATGGCGATAAAACGGCAATACGCGCACGTATGGACGAAACCGACAGATTCAGAAACGAGCGTCATCATTTCGACCACCCCTCCTGCGGCTGTATTTTCAAGAACGATCACGCGAAAAACCTCCAGGCGGGCAGGCTCATCGATTCGCTTGGGCTCAAGGGTATGCGGATCGGCGGCGCGGAAATAGCGAATTTCCACGCCAATTTCATCGTCAACACCGACAACGCCACAGCCAAAGACGTGCTCACACTCATCGAAAAAGTGGAAAATATAATCGAGGAAAAAACCGGCAACAGGCTCGAACGCGAAGTCAAGCTTTTCGGATCATTCGACTGAACACCGGCCATGATGCGTTTATAATTGACCAGCGGAGACTTTTTGCATGACAGACGTGCAGGTTAAAAAAATATCTTTCTATCCACCTGGTTTTTTTGTATATTTATGGTCTGTATATGAATTTTAATGACAAATCGGAGGATAGATCATGTCTCGTGAATGTGACATCTGCGGCAAGAAACGTCTGGTCGGCAACAATGTCAGCCATGCCCACAACAAGACCAAACGTACGTTCAAGCCCAACCTGGTCAAGGTTCGTGCCAAGGTCGACGGCAGCACCAAGCGCATCAAAGTCTGCACCCGCTGCCTGAGAAGCGGCAAGGTCATCAAGGCCGGTTGACAGGACATTCTGCCAGCTAAAGAGATTGAGCGGTTCTTCTAGCGTTTTCAAATGACGCGTAGAGAGCCGCTTTTCTTTTATCTGCCGACGGGCTGTTCCAGGGAAATCGGGCATCGCGCTCTTTGAAACAATAGAGCAGGCGGTCAATATCGACATTATTGTTTTTGAGGGCTTTTTTCCAGGGGACTGAATCACGGGCATTTTCGATTATCGCCATTCCAACCTCCTCACCGCCAAGGCCGATCACCGCCTCGCGCTGCGCAGTCCGTATACTTAACATTTTCAGCGATATGCCTTTCCGTTTGAGAAACGCCTTTTTCAGTTTGCGGTAAACGGTTTCCAGATACTTATCACTCGCCATCGGGCACCACTGGAATGGTGTCTGCGCTTTCGGAATGAAGGGATTGAGCGAGACGGTAATCCTGGCATTGTAAGGTTTAACTGTTTCTGCAATCCTGTCACAGAGAGCAGTTATGGCAGAAATATCCTCCTCGTTTTCCCACGGCATTCCAACAATAAAGTACAGGCGGAGCGTACTGATTCCGCCTTTTGCGGCATTGTAAGCCGCCTTGAGGATAGCCCCCTCACTCAGATTCTTGTTCATGATATTACGCATGCGCTCACTGCCGCCCTCGGGCGCGATAGTCAGCGTCTTGAGTCCGCCGCGCACAAGAAGCTCGACAAGTTCCTCTGTCAGCATGTCCGCCCTGAACGACGAGGTGGTCAGCCCGAAACCTCGATCGAGTATACCGGAGAGTATTGCGGGAAGCTCCCTGTGATCAGATATGGAGGAGCCGACAAGGCCGATACGATCGGCCCGGCCATTGAACGAGTCCACATCCTTAAGGATTGCATCAACTGATCTGTGCCTCACCGGAAGGTAAATATGACCGGCGGCGCAGAATCTGCAGGCCCGCGAGCAGCCACGTCCGATCTCGACCAGCCCGGCGCCGCTGAAGGCCGAACCCGAAGGATTGTCAAAACTTATCATAAGTGAGGAATCAATACACTCGGCGGGAATATAAAAACGAGGGGCGGCCAATTGGTTCTCAGGTGCGGTAACACCTGACATGGGGGTGAGTTTATTGGCCGCCCCCGTTTTACTGATTTGACGGCTTACCGCGTCAGCGGCTTTTTCTTCTGCTTCTCCCGTGAAGACCATGTCGGCGATAACCGAGGCAGGTGACGGATTCAATGTCGGGACTACTCCGCCGATAACTATCAGCGGAGCATCATCCTCGCGCAACCCGCGTTCCGGCTCTATACTGAGCGCAATGAGCGCCTCGACTGCATTTGCAAAGAGAAGCTCATAGGGGACACTCAACGCAATACAGTCATAACGGCTTCGCCTGTTGTAATCCTCACATTCGACAAGGCCATTTTTCCTGTCATACCAAGCCCAGTCGCAAAGAAACCTGTCATCGCTTTCGAAAGACCTGAACACCTCCCGGAAACCCGGCGAACCGAGCGCAGCTTCCCTGCTGTCCGGATATACGAGCAGTATCGTATGCTGCCCATCCTTTTCAACTCCGCTCATGATATCATTCCTGCACGGAGATCGTCGAAAGCTCTACACATTACCCTGTCTCAATCGAGCGCATGACGGACAAATGCCGGCCTGCGGTCCTGTTCCTGGGTTGAAAAGAAACCGTCCTTAATAACGTGCTGCTCCTGTTCATTGCACTGGTAGCCGGCAAACTCATGGACCTTATTAAGAATATCGGCATCGGGCTCGCTGCGCTGAATGAACCGTGCAATATCATCATCCTCAACCGCCTCATCTTCAATAGCGACCTCTTCGACTGTATTGAAACCGGTGGCAATGATCGTGACCTTGATCTCGTCATCTTCGAGCTCGTCATCGTTACCGGCACCGACAATGATGCGGGCCTCATCACCGACCTCTTCCTGGATCAGCGAAGCAGCCTGATCGATATCCCAGAGAGAAAGCCCTGCGCCGCCGCTGATATTAAAGAGCACACCCCTGGAACCCTTGATGGAGGCTTCCTCGAGCAGAGGGCTGTTGATAGCGTTCGCGGCAGCCTCACGGCCGCAATCCTCGCCCTTGGCAACACCGGTGCCCATGAGCGCGTCACCCTTCATTTCCATGACCGTGCTGACATCCTTGAAGTCGACATTGATGATGGTGGACTTGTTGATGATGTCGGAAATGCCTTTGGTTGCCTGAAGGAGGATATCGTCCGCAATTTTGAAAGTCTCGTTGAAGGGCACTTTCCTGTCGGCCATCGCAAGCAGTTTCTGGTTCGGAATAACGATCAGAGTGTCAACGACTTTTTTCAGGTTCTCGATACCGGTCAGGGCATCGGTCATCCTGGGTTTGCCCTCAAAGTTGAACGGTGTGGTAACGATACCCACGGTCAGGGCTCCCGCCTGTTTCGCGATTTCAGCGATGCCGGGCGATGCGCCGGTTCCTGTGCCGCCGCCCATGCCCGCGGTAATGAACACCATGTCTGCTCCATTCAGGGAGTCCATGATCTTCTCACGGGTTTCCTCGACGGCCTGACGGCCGATTTCGGGTTTCGAACCGGCACCGAGGCCCTTGGTCAAGGTCGCGCCGAGCTGGATGCGCTCCGACGCCTGATTGGCATTGAGCGCCTGACTGTCAGTGTTGACAGCAATGTACTCGACACCTTTCAGATTCGAGTTGATCATCCTGTTGATCGCGTTACCGCCGCCGCCTCCGACGCCGACAACCTTGATTTTCGCAGTAGAAATGTTGTCAAGATCGATTTCGATGCTCATAGTCACCCCCAAGGTTACTATTTAGTTTATGTTAGTCAGTTAGCTTCATCAAATAAAGTCTGAGAACCATTCTTTAAGCTTGGCCATTGTCGATGACAATGACGTGTTCCGATCGTCAATAACCATATCCTTATCGGCCTTACCGCCAAAGAGAATCAGGCCGAGCACGGTAGAATATGACGGGTTTTCGATAATGTCGGTCAGACCGGTGAATCCCCTCGGATACCCGACCTTGACAGGCATGTCGAGAATCTGTTCCGCAAGCTCCGCACTGCCTTTGAGCATGGATGCGCCGCCAGTGAGAACGACTCCGGCGCCAAGCATGTTCCTGAGTTTGTACTTGTCGAGATTCTTTTTAACCTCGTCGAAAATCTCGACCATTCGCGGTTCGATGATCGTGCCGAGAAGTTCCTGTGACATGGTCCGTGTTTCGCGTTTGCCGGGGCTCTGGACCTCAATTTGGACATCGGAACTGGTCATGGAACGAAGTGCGCATCCGTATTTGACCTTGATATCCTCGGCATGATCGAGCGGTGTCCTGAGACCGATTGCAATATCGGAGGTCACCGAGGTACCGCCCACACCAACGACATCCGTATGTCTGATGGAATCATCGATGAAAACCGCGATGTCTGTTGTACCGCCGCCGATGTCTACCAGTGCGCAGCCAAGCTGCCGTTCATCAGGACTCAGTACCGACAATGAGCTCGCCAGCGGTTGGAGAACGGTATCGACAACGTCGATTTCCGCACGTTCGACACTCTTCCTGATATTCTGTATCGCTGTCTTCGAGCCGGTCACGATGTGAACCTCCGCCTCGAGCCTGACACCCGAAATATCGACCGGATTCTTTATCCCGCCCTGACTGTCGACAATATATTCCTGCGGAATAACATGCAGGATCTGGACTTCGTCGGGCAGGCGGATGGCACGTGCGGCCTCCTTGACCCGTGTGATGTCTTTTTCCGTGATCGTGTGGTCCGGGCTGGAAACAGCTATGACGCCTTTCGAGTTCAGAGACTTGATGTGGTCACCGGCAACACCGATATATGCCTGGTTAATATTCACATCAGCCATCTGTTCGGCCTTCGACACCGCCTCGTTGATCGCGTTTACCGTCTTCTCGAGATCAACGACGACACCTCGCCTGAGGCCCTCGCATGGGCTTACACCCACTCCGACGACCGTCGGCGGCGCGGAACCTTCCATCCTTGCCACCACACAGGCGATTTTGGTCGTCCCGATATCCAGCGCGACCCGTATCGCATTTTTACTCATATACTCACCCCCGAGTATGGAATAACTACTATTGATTTATACATTTAAAACGCATTCACTTCCGTATGAAGAGACGCTCTTTGAAACGAATATCGACCGCCTTGACTTTTTCCAGCCCTGTATTTATACTGTCGATCGTTTTTTCCAGAATGGGCATCTTGCGCTCCCACTCTTCACTGCCGATTATAACCTCGAGACCGGAATCGATAAGCGTAATACCCATCTTCGACATGGAATCGACATTGACCTCGGAAATCCTGTTGTAAACTGCCGGGGATTCCTTCGATATACGTTTCATGAGGTCGAGCCCTGTCATCAGACGGTTCCTTGTTGTCGAATCAGCCAGCGAACTGACATTCTTGACACCGGTGATCACCGGAAGCGATTCCGCAAAATTCGCTCCGATATGCGGCAGCGGCACACCTTCGGCATCAACACCAATGAGTTCGCCCACATTGAGCACCGCGACCGGCTGACGTTCCCTGATACGTATGGCGACAGTATCGGGCAGGCGTTTGTAAACCACGAAATCCTCCGCGGCGAAACTGCGTTCCAACACGCTGTCAATTCCGGCATAATCAAGGTCGAAAATATTGCTTCCCTCGGCAATTGCCGCTGTGGCAATGATTTCACCGGGATCTATATAATCGACACCCTCGACTGTCACATTGCGGACAGTGAAAACAGGATTAGCCTTGATCTTCTCAATAGCAGGCTGCACAGCGAACTTGTACGCCAGAACAGCGGCGGCGAGCAGAATAAGATAGCGGCCTCTTCCCGAAAAACGGCCTTTACCCTTCTTGACTGCTGAAGTCGAGGCCCGTCGCCGGTTTGGAGCGGCGGTCTTTTTCTGCGTCCGTTTCGCTGACGTTTTTTTCGTTGCGCTTTTTTTTCGTATCAAACCCATAGTGCTGTGATCCCGTATCCTGTTTCAGTTATTTTGCCAGCAGTTCAAGCAGTTTCGTTCCGGCGCGATGAATGTCCCCCGCGCCGCAGGTGATAACCATGTCTCCCTCGCTCACGACATCTTTCAGCGCGTTCGGCAACGATTCCTTGTTCTCGATATAGACCACATTACGGTGCCCGGCTGAAATAGCGGCATCGGCGATGAGCTTGCCGGTGACTCCCTCTATCGGCTTTTCACGCGCAGGAAATACATCGGTCACAAAAAGGAGATCGGAATTCAGAAACGCCCTGCCGAACTCACGGTAAAAATCACGTGTCCTTGAATAAAGATGCGGCTGGAAAACGGCGACAATCCTTTTGTCAAAACCGGCACGAGCGCCGTCGAGTGCCGCTTTAATCTCGGTCGGATGGTGCGCGTAGTCATCGATGACCATGACGCCTTTCGCCTCGCCTTTCAGTTCGAAACGGCGATTGACTGTCCTGTACGCGGCGAGGGCCTCGACGATCACCTCGAACGGCACACCCATTTCCCTGCCGATAGTTATCGCGGCAAGCGAATTACGGACATTGTACAGTCCCGGCACTGAAAGCCTGACCTCGCCGAGCTCTTCTTCCCAGGCGACAACCTCAAAAACAGTATTCATGCCCTCACTTCGCACATTCTGCGCACGGACATCTGCCTGACGGGAAAGGCCGTAAGTGATTATACGCCGCTCGATCCCCGGCAGAATACTCTGCACACCGGCATCGTCAATACAGCAGATCACCGAACCAAAAAACGGCACCTTGTTCGCGAAAGTCGTGAAAGCCTCGCGTATATCGTCGATATCGCGGTAGCAGTCGAGATGGTCAACATCGATATTGGTTATCGTCGCGATAACAGGCGTCAGTTTCAGGAACGTACGGTCGTACTCGTCGGCCTCGAGCACCAGGTAATGGCTCCGTCCGATTTTTGCCCCGCCGCCGAAATCCTCGACTTTGCCACCGACAATGATCGTGGGATCGATGTTACCAAGTGTCAGCACCCGGCCGGTCATTGTCGTTGTCGAGGTTTTTCCGTGGGTACCGGCAAGACAGATACCGTATTTCATGCGCATAAGTTCGGCCAGCATTTCGGGACGTTTGATCACAGGGATTTTCCGCTCCCGGGCGGCGATGATTTCGACATTGTCCTCTTTGACCGCCGAGGAGTACACCACCACGTCGCAGTTCGCAACATTTTCGGCCTTATGTCCGATATTGATATCGGCGCCGAGAGAGGCGAGACGGTCGGTAACTTCGGTCTGGCGCATATCGGAACCGGAAACGGTGAATCCTTCGTTGAGGAGGAATTCCGCAATACCGCTCATTCCCGCACCGCCGATACCGAGGTGATGGATTTTTTTAACCCGCTGTGTCAAAGGACCTAAAAGCATATCTGACCTTTCAGTTGTTCCTGTTTTCCACGAAAAAGCGTCTAACTATCGAGTCGGCTATGGTCTCGGCGGCATCTGTCCTGGCGCATTGTTTCGCCGATTCGGAACGTGACCGGAGCAATCCCTCGTCATTGAAAAGTGATTTTATTTCCGTAAGCAGCTTTTCAGAAGTCAGGTCGCGTTCGAGGATAAGCGAAGCTGCTCCCCTGTCCACGAGCGACCGTGCATTGTATTCCTGATGGTTTGCCGCCGCTGTGGGCAGCGGAATGAACAGCGCAGGAAGGCCACAGGCGCTGATTTCCGCTATCGCCATCGCACCGGAGCGCGATACGACCAGATCAGCCGCAGCATATGCCGCCGACATGTTCTCGATGAACGGCAGCACCCGAATGCCCTTGTCGGCATTGTCGAACTTGCTGTAACGGTCATATTCAAACTTGCCTGTCTGCCAGATCAGCTGACATCCGGCAGACGTGATATCACCCGCAATTTCAGCCATTGTATTATTGATCGCCCTCGCGCCCTGGCTGCCGCCGAAAACGATCAGTGTTTTCTTCGCTGGATCGAGCCCGAACGATTTTGAGGACTCTTCACGGACAGCAGTACCGAAACCGTCGCGAATGGGATTGCCACTCTCGACTGTCTCGACCGATGAAGGGAAATATTTTTCAGCCTCGCCAAAACCGAGAAAAACGATATCGGCAAAACGGCCCAGTTTACGATTGGTAACGCCGGGATATGAGTTCTGCTCCTGGATGACGATTGGGATGCCGAGAATACGCGCCGCCATGATCGGTGGTCCGGCCACATATCCGCCGGTTGCGACAAGCGCCGCCGGTTTTGCTTCCCTCAGAACGGAAATCGATTTCATCACCGACACACCGAGTTTCCACGCGAAAGCTACGAGTGCAGGCGAGATTTTACGTGGCATTGCCACGACCGGCAGTGTTTCCACCCGGTAACCCGCCTTTTCGACGATGTTCTTTTCCATGCTTTTTGATCCGGCCATATACACGATTTCCAAATCCTGTACTTTTTCTTTCAGTTTGCCCGCAATAGCCAGCGCGGGATAAATATGCCCGCCGGTGCCGCCGCCGGCGAATACGATTTTCATTCCCAGACACTCCTCGTATGGAGCCTGGTGCCGAACTCACGCTGCCGTTTCTGCTCGTAATTGCCGTAACGCGAAATGTTGAGCAGGATGCCACTAGCGATAAATGTCAGAAGCAGCGAGGTGCCGCCGAACGAGATAAACGGCAGTGTCATGCCTGTCGTGGGCAGAAGCCTCACGGTTACGGCGATATTTATAAACATCTGAAGCCCGGTCATTATTGTGAGACCCGCGGCAAGAAGAAATCCGAAAACATCCGGCGCCTTTTCGGCCACCTTGAATCCACGGTAGAGATAATAAAACATGAGCATCAGCAGAAGAGTCGTGCCGATGAAACCGCGCTCCTCGGCGAAAATCGAGAAAATGAAATCCGTATGTTTCTCCGGCAGGAAATTGTATTTCTGCACGCTGTTGCCCAACCCGATCCCCTTGAGACCGCCGTTTCCAATGGCGATAAGCGACTGAAGCACCTGGTAGCCCGGTTCGGCGCTGACAAAACTAATGAGGCGCTTACGCATGTAGCCGTTGAACAGGATCACCAGTGCCACGAGCGACCCTGCGGGCATGATTACCGAGGCGATATGCAACAGTTTCGCCCTGCCGAGGAAAAGTATCACGAATCCCAGCACGAGCAGGAAGCCGGCGCTGCTGAGATCGGTCTCGATCGCGATGAGAATAAAGCTCACAATAATAGCCACAAACATCGGCATGAACCCTTTGCTGAATTTCCTGATCCGCTCTCCCATATTGGCAATCGAGGCGGCAAGAAAAATAATCAGGAAGACTTTCATGAACTCTGAAGGCTGGAATGTAAAAAGTCCGAATACGCTCAGCCAGCGGTCAGGTTTCGTTGCGCCGTTTATATCCGGCTGAACGAGAACCGCCACCAGAAGGAAAAGCCCGAAATAGAGCATGCCTTTCGCCAGCTTTTCGTAGCCGCGGTAGTTAATGACAGTCGTTACGAGCATACAAAGGAATCCGAGCATCAGACGGAACGCCTGTTTTTTCAGGAACAGGGTGTCGTCGGTATACATGCTGGAGCTGTAGACCATGACAATCCCGACACCGGCAAGCGCTATCGTGGCGATCAGAAGGCCGAAATCTATTTTTTGTTTCCGTTCCATTCGCGTGTCTTCCCTACCTGATCTTGAATGTTGTCATGGCAATGATGGAAAGCAGAATACCGATGATCCAGAACCTGACCACGATTTTCTGTTCGGCCCAGCCGAGTTTCTCGAAATGATGGTGCACCGGCGCCATCAGGAATATCCGTTTTTTCCGCATCTTGTACGATCCCACCTGCAGGATAACCGACAGTGCCTCGATAACAAAAACGCCGCCGATTATGATCAGCAGTATCTCGGTTTTCGACAGGATCGCAACAGTGCCGAGCGCGCCTCCGAGCGCCATCGAGCCCGAATCGCCCATAAAAATCCGCGCAGGATTGAAATTGAACCAGAGGAACCCAAGCGAGGCGCCGACTATCGAAAGACAGAAGATGGTCAGCTCGCCGCTCAGGGGCAGATAGAACACCGAGAGATAATCCGCAGTAGTCACCCGGCCCAGGATATAACAGATCATGGCGAAAGTCGAAGCCGCGATCGCGACCAGTCCGATTGCGAGGCCGTCGAGACCGTCAGTAAGGTTAACCGCATTGCTTGTGGCGGCGATCACCAGGGTCACCATCGGGATATATACATACCAGTGCTGATAATTGAACGCGTAGTTCTTGAAAAACGGGATCAGCGTCATATGCTGGTACTGATCGTGGCCGTTTGTGAAATAAAGGATAGCGCCGATTATGCAGCCGAGAAGGATCTGCCCGGCGAGTTTATACTTGGCCACGAGCCCCTTGTTCATTTTAAGCTTTACCTTGAGATAATCATCGAGGAAACCGACCGCGCCCATCCAGACTGTGGCGAACAGCGCCAGAAGGACATGGACATTGTCGAGACGCGCCCAGAGAAGTGTCGGCACGACTATGGCCAGTATTACGATGAGTCCGCCCATGGTCGGGGTGCCTTTTTTCGTCTGATGAGATTCGGGACCATCGGTATTGATGATTTCCTGTATGTGCCGACGCTCGAGCAGCCTGATGATATAGGGCCCGACGATAAACGAAAGCAGGAGCGCTGTGGTCAAAGCATAACCGGCACGCAGCGTAATGTACTTGAAGAGATTAAACGCTGTGAATTTGCCGGTCAATGGTACGAAAAGATGATAAAACATTCCTGCTCCAGATTCTGCCGTAATCAGCCCGCGCGTTCGCTCAGGCTTTTTCCTCGAGTATTGTTTCCATCCTGACTCCCCGCGAACCTTTCACGAGGATAACATCACCCGTCCCCTTCTCCTCCTCGATAAACCGGGCCGCCTCGCCCGAATCACCGAAACAGTGCACCGTATTCGAATCCATTCCCGCAGCAACCGCCCCATTGCGATAGGTCTCCGCCATTTCGCCGACACAGCAGAGCATACCCAGTTCAGCCCCGCCATAAGCCTCACCTATCTCGCGATGCGCCTCCTCAGACGTATCACCGAGCTCCAGCATGGTCCCGATCACGGCGATCCTCCTGCCGCCGTTCTCAAGGCCAATGGAACGAAGCACTTCGAGAGCGCTTTTCATGGACATGGGATTGGCGTTGTAGGAGTCGTTCAGAAAACGAACGCCCTTTTTCTCGACAATTTCCATGCGCATGTTCGGTGCAGTGAACGAGGAGAGCGCGTCCGCCATGACAGCGCTGTCGATTCCGAGCATCGAGCCGGTCGCGAAAGCCGCAAGCGCGTTATAAACCATGTGCTTACCGGGCACCGAAAGATGTATTGCATGCTCTCTCACCCGGAACGAAACACAGCCGTTATCGTCGATGACGTAACTTTCCGCCCTGACTTCGCAGTTCTCACCGAAACCGAACGAAAGCGTTGTCCCCTGATAACGCTCGAACGCCGGTTTCAGGAGGGCATCATCGCCATTGATTATCGCGATACCGTTGGGATCTATCGTTTCCAGAAGTTCCATTTTCGCATCGGCGATTCCCTCGATGGAATCGAAAAACTCGAGGTGGGCCGGTCCGACATTCAGAAGTACGCCCACGTGCGGCTGTGCGATACCGCCGAGCCAGCGAATCTCGCCCGCCGCGCTCATACCCATCTCGATCACCGCACAATCATGGGACTCTTCCAGACCGAAAACTGTCAGCGGCAGGCCGATGTGATTATTGAGATTACCGCGAGTGGCATGGACATTCATTACCCGCGAGGTGACCGCCGTTATCATTTCCTTGCTCGTGGTCTTGCCGCTGCTCCCGGTGATGCCGATAACACGTCCCTCGAAACGGGAGCGGTAATCGCGGGCGACATCACCAAGCGCTTTCACCGTATCTTCGACAGCGACAACCGGCAAATCACTGTATTCATCTGCAGAGTCGGCATTCACAACCGCAAGAGCGGCGCCTTTGCCAAGCGCATCCCTGACAAAGGAAGCGCCATCGAAATTCTCGCCTTTGATCGCAAAATAAGCGGCGCCGGACTCGATACTGCGGGTGTCGGTCGAAACAGCAGTCAGAACAGTGTCGCTTAGAGCGGTAATACGCTCACTACCCCTGCCGCCGGAAGCCTTGACAATATCATCGACCGTATAGCGTATCATGACAGCTCCCTCAGGTATTTGCCTGCCGTTTCAGCATCATCGAAGAAATGCTTTTTCGTACCGAGAATTATGTAGGTCTCATGGCCCTTGCCGGAAATCACCACGGTATCGTCTTCTTTTGCATAACGGATCGCCTCGGCAATAGCCTCCTCGCGGTCTGTTACAGTCTTGTATGCGGCATCGGAAGGAAGCCCCTCGACGATATCGGATATAATCTGTTCCGGATTTTCTGTGCGCGGATTGTCCGAAGTCACGAACGAAAAATCAGCCCTTCCGGTGGAGATTGCACCCATGACCGGGCGTTTTTTCCTGTCGCGGTCGCCGCCGCATCCAAACACCGATATCAGTCGGCCTTTCGTCAGTTCGCGCGCGGAAGCGAGAACACGGTCGAGAGAATCCGGCGTGTGCGCGTAATCCACTATAACAGCGAACGGCTGGCCTTCATCGACAATCTCGTAGCGGCCACGCACCTGCGGCATCGAGGAAAGCCCCTTGACTATCATATCGAGCGGAACACTGCAGGCAAGCGCCAATCCAGCCGCAGCCATCGCGTTCCAGAGATTGTATTTCCCCGGGATGGGCAGTTCCAGATCGAAATTACCCGCGGGTGAAGTAAACGAGGCTTTCGAGCCGTTTGCATTCAACTCGATAGCAGTAGGACGGATATCGCTGTCTTTCGACTCGCCGAAACGAATGACATTGGCCCGGCGGGACAGATCGAGAATATAGTCGGCATGGGGATCGTCGACATTGATCACCGCGGTCGAATCGCTGGGAAGCTCGCTGAACAGGATGCCTTTCGCCTCAAGATACTTATCGAGGTCACCATAGAAATCAAGATGGTCATGGGTAAGATTGAGAAAAGCCGCGGCACGGTAATTGATGCCGTAAACCCGTGAGAGCGACAGTGCGTGTGAACTGACCTCCATCGCGCAGGCGCCCTGGCCGGCCTCGCACATCTCCGCGAGATAACGATGGATATCGGGAGCTTCGGGTGTCGTGTTTTTCGATTCAATGTAATTTTCACCGACAATATGGCCTATAGTACCGATCACCCCACAGCCCAAGCCGCAGGCACTGAAAATCGATTGCTGCATGTAAGTCGTTGTCGTTTTGCCATTTGTTCCGGTGACTCCGGTCATGATCAGCTTTTCCTGCGGATTGCCGTAGAAAGCATCGGCAAGAAGCGCCATGGCTTTACGGGCATCGGACACCTGGATGACCGGCACGGGGCATGTCAGCGCTGTTTCGTCGGTAAGCACTGCGGCGGCACCGGCTTTTACTGCATTGGGAACAAAACGGTTGCCGTCGACATTAAAGCCGCGGACAGCACAGAATAGAGAACCGTCAGCCACCTCGCGCGAATCATGGACCAGCGACGAGATCGTGCAGTCAGCCGAACCAACAATCCTGAAATCATCGAGTCCGGTCAGCAGTTCTTCGAGTTTTACCATTTTCATTCCCTATACTGTTTCATTCAGGCAGACTGTAAAGCCTCTGCCCATTCATTGCTTCACTTACTGTTTCTTGCAGATAATCATGCAGACTGTCCCGTAGTCGACGAGAGTACCCGCCGCCGGTGTCTGTCTTTCGACAACGCCGCTTCCCTCAACACGAACCTCGAGGCGCGACTGTGAAAGTTTCCTCACCGCATCACGCAGCGCCCTGCCCTTAAGCGAGGGCATCACGGTCTGTTCGCTGTTATCTACTGTCACCGTGGGGCTATAGAGTGTGATCTCGTCGCCACTTTCCAGTTTCACACCGGGCGCCGGGAACTGACGGGCCACCATTGTGGTGTCACCCTGAACCACCGGACGGAGACCGAGGTAACGAAGGTTGGCGAGTGCCTCACGCATATCCTCGCCACGAACATCCGGCAGGACAACTGTCACCGCTTTCGGCTTTTTCTTCTCGACAACAATGGTTTCCGACCAGGGGCCGGTACCGATATTAAGAATGCCATTCACGATATTTTTGAACACCGGCGCCGCCACCTGTGAACCGTAATAACTGCCCTTTCTTGGGCTGTCCACCATGACGAGGCAGACTATTTTCGGGTCGCGGTCGACAACGTAGCCGACAAAAGACGGGATATAGAGTCCATCCTCATAACCACGGCCATTCTCCGAAACTTTTTTGGCGGTGCCTGTTTTCCCGCAGATCGTAACATTCGGCAAAGCCGCATTCTGACCGGTACCCGACTTGACCACATCGGTCAGCAGCGACTCCATCCGCAAGGCGGTATCTTTGCTCATCACCCTTCTAATCTCAAGCGGCTCAGTCCTCTCAACACGCCCATCCGGCTTCCTGATCTCCTGGATCATATACGGCCTGAGAAGCGTCCCGCCATTGGCAACCGCGGCATAGGCCATCGCCATCTGGATCGGTGAGACAGAGATGCCGTGCCCGTAGGAAATAGTCGGCAGTGCCAGTTTCGACCATTTTTTTGGGTGCCTCAGAAGACCTTTCGACTCGTCCGGCACATCGATACCGGTAACAGTGCCGAAACCGAAATCGCGAATACGGCGGTACATATTTTTCGTCCCGGCGGCCTGTGCGATCTTGATGGCAGCGATGTTCGATGAATGAACAAAAGCCTCGCGGGCGCTCACTTTTCCAAGCTTGTGATCGTCATGAATACGTTTTCCGTACAATTTGATCACACCGTTTTCACAATCCAGCTTCGTATCTTCGTCAATGACTCCCGACTCGATGCCCTCAGCCCAGGTGACAACTTTCATGACACTTCCCGGCTCCATCATATCGGTAACAATCCGGTTCCTTCTCAGGGCACGGTCGCCATTCCTGAGCTCATAGGAATCGTTGGGATCGAAAGATGGCATATTTGACATGGCGAGAACCTCACCGGTCTCGGCATTAACCACCACCGCGCCGCCCCAGACGGCACCGGTCTTTTCGACACAGTTCGCGAGCTCATTGTCACAGATTTCCTGAATACGCCTGTCAATTGTGAGAACGACATCACTGCCGTCGACCGGTTTCTCGCGGGGCTCACCAACCGCCATCTCTGAATTACTCAGGGCATCGACATATTTGACCGCCTTGCCATCACGTCCGGTCAGCGCTTCGTTCGCAAAAAGCTCGGTACCATCGATACCGGCCATATCGACATTACAGCTCCCGAGAAGCTGCGAGCCGACTGTGCCGAATGGATAAAAACGTTTTTCTTCATACAGCTTTACGACACCGGAAAGCCCCAGCCGGTCTATTTTCGCCTCGGTCGTACGGTTGGCATGACGGTGCAGGTAGACAAAATGACTGTTCGATCCGGCGAGCTGCCTGATCCGTTTCGCGTCTTTCCCGGTTATTCCGGCAAGAGCTGATGCCAAACGATCCCTATCCTCAACCTTTTTCGGCTCAAGACCATAGGAAGGCACCTTGACTGTCGAGGTCAGTCTGTCTCCGTTGCGGTCGAGGATCGAACCCCGTTTCGCCTTCAGGGTTACAATACGGACACGCTGCGCCTTGGCCATCTCGCGGTATTTTGAGGAGTTCGGCCCCTGGATCACGAATATGCGCCCCCACAGAACGATCCACATCACCCCGACAAGCAGGATAAGGAACCTGAGACGCTTCATGTGTCCGCCGTATGTCATTTCGTACAATCCTTAATTATTTGCAGCAGCCCAAACAGCTAGAAAAGTTTTTCAGGAGCACCGTCGGGCATCTTCATGCCAAGCTGTTCACGGGCGATTTTCCTGATACGGGACCCCTTCCTGAGGTCGGCGATTTCGAGCTCGAGCGCATCCATTTTAGCTTGCGAGCTTTCAATGTCCTGACGAAGCTTGTTGATTCTCTCGTTCAGTCTCATTTCGTAATCCTGCATCCCCACATAACAAACAGCAACAGCCACCACGAGGCAGATCAAAAGGATCATAAACAGGCGCAGTGAACGGGAATTGCCCAAGCCTTTAACAGCAGAACCCATTGTATCAGCTCTCCCCACCGGTATCCAGCTTTTCACATACCCTGAGAAGCGCGCTTCTTGCTCTCGGGTTGCGCTTCACTTCAGCCTCCGTAGGCCTCAGCGCCTTGCGTTTCAGAAGCGTTACCTCAGCTTTTTTTCCGCAGCGGCATTCAGGAAAGCCGGGCGGACAGATACAGGGTGACGCTTTCTCGCGCATGAATCGCTTTGTCATGCGGTCTTCAAGAGAATGATATGATATAACAACGAGCCGCCCATGTGGCGCGAGCACCTCAAGAGCACCGTCGAGCCCTTCACGAAGCTCGCTCAACTCGTCATTGAGAACCAGGCGCAGCGCCTGGAAAATTCTCGATTTGCTTTTTTGGGGGAATTTGGGTGAAACCTGCTCGATGATATCGGAAAGCTCGGTCGTTGTCTCGATCGGCTTTTCTTTACGCCTTTCGACAATACGACGAGCGATACGGCGCGCATTACGCTCCTCGCCGTAATCACGGAAAATACGGGCAAGATCGCCCTCGTCTTCCGAATTGACAAGATCGTATGCGCTTGTACCGGTCTGATCCATCGTCATGAGGAGAGGCCCCTCATGACGATAGCTGAAACCTCTTGCAGGATCGTCAAGCATTTTCGATGAAACCCCCAAGTCCATCAAAACACCGTCGACAGCACCACACTGTTCGCCGGCGATATATGTGATCCCTGAAAATCTGGCTTGTTCTATTTTGAAAGAATCGCCGAAACCCGAAAATTTTTCTCTGGTGTAAGCCACCGCATCCGGGTCTCTGTCTATCCCTATTACCCGTCCTTTTCTCTTGAGTATCGCCTCACTGTGACCACCAAAGCCACAGGTACAATCTATATACAGTCCATTTTCCCGAATATTGAGATAATCAATAACCTCATCAAGCATTACCGGTATGTGAATATCATCACTCATGGCTCATCGCCGTTGTCTCATATTAAAAGCCAACACTGAAATCATCCTCATCGTCCTCATCAGGCTCGCTGACAAATTCCTCGAGAAGTGCCGGATCCCAGACAGCAACCCTGTCCGCGGTTCCGACAATAAACACATCCTTCTTGAGACCCGCTTTCTCCAGCAGCGACATCGGAATAGTCACACGGCCCTGATCATCTATCTTGACCCTGCTGGAATCAAGGCCCATCTTCGTTACTTTCTTCCACATCTTGAGCGAGCCGCTCTTTTCCGCGCTGTCAAGAATACGCTGCTGCATGACATCCCAGTATGTCGCCGGGAACAGGAAAAACTTCCCGGGCTTATCGCACCAGAGGACAACCTCCTCGTCGCCATCGGACTTGAGCCTGTTCTTCAGAGGCGCAGGGAACTTCAGACGGTTCTTTCCCTCTATCTTGCCGGGGAAACCGCCGGTCAGTCCGAAACTGGTAAATGTCGACATCCGCTCAATCACGCTGTCAGCCTCGTGGAATCAAAAAGATACTTATGACCGTTTCACACCAAGAAAACGGAACAGCCTGTTATGCAGCCCCGCGATATCAACTAAAACACAAAGAATCAATTCAAACATAAACAACCGCCATAGATAAGTATAAGATATTACACTATATTGCATCCATTATTAACCATCTTCACCCATATTTACCAAAAACACTCCATATTGTCAAGATTTTTTTTAACAAAACACCAAAATCGTCCATTACTCGCTGACATATTCCGCCAGCAAGTCAATGGAACACACAAAAAAAAGGCTGCCTAAAAAGGCAGCCTGTATCATCCTGTCAACTGTAGTCCGGCGTAAGTTGTCAGCCGCCGAAAAGCGATGAAATGGAATCGAAACGGAGAATATCGTTGAAAGTGATATAAATCATGAAAATCAACAGGATTATCGACCCCGCCTGCTGAAGTCCCATCCTCAGGCGAATCGACATCTTGCGGCGCGAAACAGCCTCAAGAGCGATGATAGCGATATGGCCGCCATCGAGCACCGGGAACGGCAGCAGATTGAGTACACCGAGGTTGATGCTGATGAAGGCGGTAAACCCGAGAAGGGTCGTGATACCGGTCTTTGCACTTTCTCCGGCGATCTGCGCGATGAGGACCGGGCCGCCAAGGAGTTTCGGCGACACACGCCCGGAAAGAAGTTTTCCGAAAAAGCCAAGAGTCTGCGCCGACAGTTTCACTGTGCGTTTACCAGCGAGGGCAACAGCCTCAACAGGCCCGGCTTTGGTGGTAACCATCTTCAGCGCAATACCGACCTTGCCGACACGGCTGGTTTCGCCATCTTCCGAAGTCACTTCCTCGGAACCGATCACAACCGGAACGGTGATATCTTTCCCAGCCCTGTTCAGGGTGAATGAAAGCTCTTTATCCGGATTGGCCTCTATGACCTTTGTCATATGAAGCCAGCCACCGTCAAGCTTGTCACCGTCGATCGCAACAATAAGGTCATCTGGTTGAAAACCGGCCTTTTCAGCAGGGCTGCCTTCGAGTGTCCGCTCGATACGTGCCTCGAGATACGGCGTTATACCGAACTCAATATCCTCGCCGATTCGATCATTGACATGAATAGTACGTTCCCCGGAGGGGCCGTCAACGAGAATATCGGTCCCGTTTTCTGTATAAAGAGGTATAAAAGCCTGTTCAAGCGTTTCGACATCGGCACCGTTGACACTGAGGACCTGATCCCCCGCCTCGAAACCGAGTTTCGCGGCCATGGAATCTTCTAATACGTAACCGATTCTCGTAGTCTGATAAGGAACACCCTCATACCAGAACAACGCGGCAAAAATAACGAGAGCGGTCAGAAGGTTCATAAAACTTCCGGCAACAAGCACCGCAACCCGGATAATCGCCGGTTTTCCGCGGTAATCATGAGGATCGCCCTGCCCCATTTCGTCTTCATCATAGGCAAAATCATCCTGGCCGGTCATTTTCACATAGCCTCCAAACGGAATGGCTGAAATGCAGTACTCCGTTTCACCAATCCTTACTCCAAGCAGCCTGGGCGGCAAGCCGATACTGAAACGCTCAACCCTGATACCCGAAAGCTTGGCGACAGTGAAATGCCCCAGTTCGTGAACAAATACGAG
Source organism: Candidatus Latescibacterota bacterium (assembly GCA_963668435.2). Lineage (GTDB taxonomy): Bacteria > Latescibacterota > Latescibacteria > Latescibacterales > Latescibacteraceae. The sequence continues at coordinate 169,939 of CAXXSC010000003.1, read as the reverse complement.
AAGACTCAAGACAAATATAAAGGAAAAGAAAGTTGTCATGGCATATCATCCATTAGCAGGGATTTAGCATCGATTTCTTTAATACAATATACGATATTTCGCGGCAACCGTAAACAAAAGACTGCCAGACATCAAAAATTAACAAAAATTTTAAGCTCTGAAGGGGCAATTTTTCAGCCCGCTGTTCTCTCTGCTATTCTACGTTTCGCGTTTACATCGGTTCCGACAAGATCCTCGACAGTGGGATTTTCAATGAAATCGTGACTGTTCATGACCTCTTCAATGAGCTGGGGAATATCGCGGAAACGAATAAGCCCGTCAACAAAAGCGCTCACCGCCTGCTCATTGGCACCATTCATGGCCGCAGGAGCGGTACCGCCCCGTTCGAGCGCCTTGAACGCAAGCCCCAGACAGGGGAAACGGTCGTAGTCGGGCGGTTCGAATGTCAGTGAAAACGTTTTTGTGAAATCAAGCCCGCCATAAGGAGAATCGAGTCGACCGGGGTCAGTCATGGCATACTGTATTGCAAGACGCATGTCAGGATCTGAAAGCTGGCAGAGCAGGGAACCGTCGAGAAACTCGACAAAAGAATGTGCAATCGAGCTCCGGTGTATCGTAACATCGATCCTGTCGCCGGGGATATCGAAAATGCGGCTGGCTTCGATCACCTCGAGCCCCTTGTTCATGAGAGTCGCTGAATCTATGGTATTCTTGGTGCCCATTGCCCAGGTGGGATGATCGAGGGCCTGTTCGAGCGTAACATTTTCCAGCTCGGCTTTCGGCGTATCGACAAACGGGCCGCCCGAGGCGGTTAGCACCAGTCGCTTGATTCCCTCGTGGGCCTCACCCTTTATGCATTGGTAAATAGCGCTCATCTCGCTGTCGATGGGTACGATTCGTTTCCCTGTCTCACGAGCTTTCGCCATGACAAGCTGGCCACCCATGACAATGCTTTCCTTGTTCGCGAGCAGAACATCCTTATCATTCTCAAGCGCGGTCAAGGTCGGCAGAAGCCCCGCCGATCCGACAAGGCCGTTCACCGCGGCATCGGCATCGATGCTTTCAACAAGCTCGATGATGCCTTCATGGCCGCTCAGGACGCGAGTCAGACCACCGACCTCCTTTTCGACAACATGAGCCGCCTCCGGATCATTCATGGCAACCGCCTCGGGACGAAATTCCCGTACTTGCGCAATAATGGTATCAACCGATGAGGACGCGACAAGACCGGTGGTGGAAAAAGCGGCCGGATTCGACCTGATAACATCGAGCGACGACGTTCCGATCGAGCCTGTCGAACCGAGTATGATAAAACGTTTCACAATCGTAATCCTTTATATGACACTGTGTTTGTATGCAAAATCAGCGAACCGTGAGCCAGCTCTGAATATAGAGATAAGTATAAACAACGGGGGCGGCGAAAATCAGGCTGTCGAAACGGTCGAGCAGGCCACCATGGCCGGGAATGATGTGAGATGAGTCCTTGATCTTCATCGCCCGCTTGATCACGGATTCCGAGAGATCACCCGCCTGACCGGCCAGGGCAATCAGCACCGCCATTGCCACAAAGTGAGGCAAAAGCGAGAGGCCGGCAAAATAGCCGAAAATGGCTCCCGAAATTACGGCACCGGTAATGCCTCCGACAAATCCCTCGATGGTTTTCTTCGGAGAGACCCGGGGAAAGAAACGGTGCTTGCCGAAAGTAAGGCCCGCAAAATACGAAGCGCTGTCGAAAACCCAGATGGTGACTACAAGGAAGACAAAGAGTATCGTATCATAATTGTTGTAAAATGAGAGATGGACACTTTCGATTTTGAGCAGGAATGTCAGCAGAGCGGCCGGATAAACGGCGGAAAACAGGGTCAAGGCGATACCCTCGAGCTGGCAATCAGCACTGCTCCAGATTTCCAGGAGAAAGGAAAGCATGAGAACGCTGATTATGATTCCGGGAAACATGTGCGAGTTGCAATAACGGGCATCGACCAGCAGAATAACGCCGGACAAGAGGGCAACAATGCGGTTGAGCAGCGAAATACGCTTGTCGATCATGCCAAACAGTTCGATCTGACCCACAAAACTGAGAATGAGGGTAAAAATAAACAAGGGAAGACCGCGTACTGCGAAAATCCAGAGAAGAAGCGGAATAAACAGAACAGCCACGACGACACGCTGAACAAGGGAATTGTTCCTGAACGCGTTCTCAATCATTGCATCCCCCCTGCTTTCCCGCCATCAAGCCTCCTTTTTTCCGCTTACCTGCTGGCTGGTCATGCCGAAACGTCGCTCACGGCTGGCATAAGATTCGACAGCATCGAGGAAATCGAGCTCGGAGAAATCCGGCCACATGATATCGGTAATCCAGAGTTCGGTATACGCCAACTGCCAGAGCAAAAAATTCGACAGCCGAAACTCACCCGAGGTCCGTATCAGGAAATCGGGGTCAGGAAAACGGGCGGTATCGAGCGAAGAGGCTATGAGATCCGGCGATATATCCTCTTCGGAAATGACACCGCTCTTCAATTTGCCAGCAATCGAGCGCATGGCCCTGACAATCTCGTCCCGTCCACCGTAGTTCAGTGCGAGAACGAGTGTGAGCCCGTCATTGCCGGAAGTAAGATTAATAGCATCGAGCAATGCGGCACGGCTCTTTTCAGGAAGCCCCCCGATATCGCCGATGGTCTCGAGGCGAACACGGTTTTTATTCAGTTCCGGGACCTCTTTCCTGATTGTCTCCGCAAGAAGGGTCATGATGCCCTTGACCTCGCCCTTGGGGCGGTTCCAGTTCTCCGAGGAAAAAGTATAGAGGGTCAGATAGCCAATATCCAGCTCGCCGGAAAGCCGAACGATATTCCGGACAGTGTTGATCCCCTCCCGATGCCCACGGATACGGCTGAAATGGCGTTTTTTGGCCCAGCGCCCGTTGCCGTCCATGATAACCGCAATATGATTCGGCAATTTCATGCCCTTGAGGGCGTTTTTCCGTATTTCGATAATATTTTTATCTGCCGCTGCCATATAAACACAACCTTATGAAATACAACAAAGTATTTTATCTGGCTTCTTTGAGCCTTGCGCTGGTTTCTCTGAACGAATCGCTCTGGCGGATAAGCCGCATTTCCGCAATTGTTTCCGGAGAAACAACACTCGAGTCCACAATATTCTGATAGCGCTGACGGCGCATATGACCATGCCAGTCCGAGCCGCCGGTAATGATAAGACCGTACTCGCGGGCCAGATTACGGTAATGCTCCTGCTTTTCCGGTGTATGAAGAGGATGTACCGCCTCGATACCCATCAGGCCGCAATCAATCAGTCCGGGAATCATTTCATCGCGGTTAACCGCCATTGGATGGGCAAGCACCGGAATACCGCCATAGCATATTAGGAGCTCGATGGCCTCTTTCGGAGAAATATTGTATTTCGGCACATAGGCGGGGCCTTTGTAACCGATATAACGTGTGAATGCCTCATTATAATAGGAAATGAGCTTTTCGGAAAGCAGCGCAGCCGCGATGTGGGGACGGCCAATGGGAGCGCCATGGGCAACTTTCAACACAGCATCGAGGCTGATATCGAGACCGAGATAATTCAGGCTCTCGACAATCTTTTCCGCCCGCTCATAGCGCTTTTCCATAAAAAACTTGATCCGGTCGAGAAAATCCGGATCTTCGTAATCAACAAAATAGCCGAGGATGTGAATATCGTCATCGCCATCAATAGCAGACAGCTCGATCCCCGGAATAATTTCAAGGCCGGTGCCCTCGGCGGCACGGATAGCAGGCTCAACACCTGTAACCGTATCATGGTCAGTGATAGCGATGGTATTGAAACCGTTCTCAACGGCGGTCGCCACCAGCTCTTCCGGCGTATCGACACCATCTGAACAGTTCGTATGTAAGTGAAGATCAATGCTACCATTTAACATAACAACACCCCTATCCCTCATTATTTGTAGTTTGTTAAGATACACAAAAAATGGCCATAAGTCAACTCGGCTGAAAAGCCATGCTCCTGCCGTGGCGCAGCACTGTTCTTTCTGTAAAAAATCACAAGCACCGCACACAGGAAAAACACTGCCACAAACCAGCATAACGCCTGCCATTATGGCAGTTTTTATCTGCCACACTACTCCACCCACATTCCAACTCTTATGTAAAAGCACCATATTATCATGAATTACAATATGTTACATACGAGGCACCAGAACTGGTATACTTTTAGCTCTGTTTGTTAAGCGGAACAATGACCAATTACTGTTAGCAAGAGTAATATGACAATGAAGCCCCAAAAAGAAAGAATAGAGACACTATGAACATGAACGCATTCACAATAAAAGCTCAGGAAGCGCTCGACACGGCCATGAACACGGCAAACAGCGCCAGACACCCGGAGATTGCGCCGGAACACCTGCTGAAAGCACTGCTTCGCCAGGAGGACAGCCTTGCAAGAAACATCCTCGCGAAACTTGAGGTCAACCCGGACCTGCTCGAGCAACGCCTCGACGACCTCCTGGGGGTCATGCCGAAAATCTCCAATCCAGCGGAGCCCCGGCTTTCACAGGCACTCAACAGCGTTCTGAACCGTGCCCAGAAAGAGGCCTCGCGCCTGAAAGACGAGTATGTGACGGTCGAACACCTTCTCCATGCAATCGCATCCGAAAAAAACAGCCGAGCGGCGGACATTCTGTCATCATTCGGGATTATGCCCGAGGGAATACTGCAGTGCATGAAAGACCTCAGGGGATCACAGACTGTGCACGACCAGGATCCCGAAAGTAAATACCAGTCACTCGAAAAGTACACGCGGGATCTCACCCGTCTAGCACGCGACGGCGAACTCGATCCGGTCATCGGCAGAAATGACGAAATACGACGTATAATGAAAATCCTCAGCCGCCGGACCAAGAACAATCCGGTTCTCATAGGCGAACCCGGAGTGGGCAAGACTGCGGTCATCGAGGGGCTCGCCAGCAAGATTATTGCGGGAGATGTGCCCGAATCCCTGAAAAACGTTCGCCTTCTCATGCTCGACCTTGCGGGAATGATCGCCGGATCGAAATTCCGCGGCGAATTCGAGGAGCGCATGAAGGCGGTAATCCATGAGGTCGAAGAGGCAGCCGGTTCGGTCATCCTCTTCATAGATGAGATTCATACGCTGGTCGGCGCTGGTGCTGTCGGCGGTGCAATGGATGCCTCCAATATGCTGAAACCCGCCCTTGCGCGCGGCAAAATGCGGACAATCGGCGCCACGACTATCGACGAATACCGCAAGAACATCGAGAAAGACGCGGCCCTTGAACGACGTTTTCAGCCGATCATTGTCGCTGAACCGACAGTGGAAGATACGATCTCTATTCTTCGCGGCCTGAAAGAACGTTACGATGTCCACCACGGCGTCCGTATTCAGGACTCGGCGATTATCGCGGCGGCGACTCTCAGCGACCGTTATATCTCGGACCGTTTCCTGCCGGACAAGGCTATCGACCTGATCGACGAGGCTGCGGCGGAACTCCGTATCGAAATCGACTCCATGCCCTCCGAGATGGATGCTATCCAGAAACGGATCATGCAGCTCGAAATAGAGCGTGTCGGCGTACGCAAGGAAAAGGACGCTTCGAAACGTCTCGAGCCCATCGAAAAGGAGCTGGGCGAGCTCAATGACAAGTTCAAAATCCTGAAAGCCCAGTGGGAGGCGGAAAAATCGGCGGTTACCGACATACGGACACTGAAAGAAAAAATCGATTCGCTTCATGTGGAAAAAAGTCAGGCCGAACGAGCGGGAAATCTCGAACGTGCGGCCACCATACAATATGGCGAGATGGTCGAGGCCGAGAAAAAACTCGGCGAAGCAGAACAGCGCCTCAGCGCGGTGCAGTCGAAACAAAAAATGCTTCGCGAGGAGGTCTCGGACGAGGATATCGCAGAAGTTGTCGCCAAATGGACCGGTATTCCGATCTCGAAACTGCTTGAGGGTGAGCGGGAAAAGCTCACACACATGGAGGATCGCATCCACCTCCGTGTCGTCGGGCAGGACGAGGCAGTCAGTGCGACCGCCGACGCAGTCAGGCGATCACGTGCCGGGCTTGGCGACCAGAATCGTCCGATAGGCTCATTCATGTTCCTCGGCCCGACCGGAGTCGGCAAAACGGAACTGGCACGGGCTCTAGCGGAACTTCTTTTCGACGACGAGCACGCCATGATCAGGATCGACATGAGCGAGTACATGGAAAAGCACTCTGTGTCGCGCCTGATCGGAGCGCCTCCGGGTTATGTCGGCTATGACGAGGGCGGCCAGCTCACCGAGGCAGTCAGACGCAAGCCATACCAGGTGATCCTGTTCGACGAGATCGAAAAGGCGCACAACGACGTGTTCAACGTACTACTGCAGGTACTCGACGAGGGGCGACTCACGGACGGGCAGGGACGAACGGTCGACTTCCGTAATACAATAATAGTGCAGACCTCGAACATCGGCTCGGACATCATCGGAACTTTCGACCGGGAACAGGGCGATGAAAATTCACTACACCAGGAGGTCATGAACATCGTCAAACTCCATTTCCGGCCAGAATACCTGAACCGACTGGATGAGATAATCTTCTTCCACGCACTCTCGCGGGAGAACATACAAGACATAGTCAGGATTCAGACCGACAAACTGATCGAAAGGGTGAAAGCGAACACAGGTATCGGCCTTGCTGTAGACGACGAGGTTATCAGCCATATTGCGGACAATGCTTACGATCCCGCTTACGGCGCGCGGCCGGTGAAGCGTTACATACAGCGAGAAATCGAAAATCCACTGGCACGCGATGTCCTTGCCGGAAAAACCCCTGCCTCGATGACACTCGGGCTGGAAAACGGCAGGCTCACATATCACTCAGCGAAGTAATTCAGCGGCAGTTAAGCCAAATCTGCCATTAAACAGGACAGGCGCAAAAAAGACTGCCACTGTGGCAGGAAGGTGCGCCATACAGGCACAAGTCAACAAAAAGGCTTTTGGGAGCCACAGTTGACAAACAAACGTAATCACTTGAATACAATTATGTTACGCGAATTATTATATTTTGGCACCTAATTTGCAATTATCTTTTACGTTATTGAAAATAATCTTTCCCCAGGAGGAATAATATGTCGAAAATCATTGGAATCGATCTCGGAACCACGAATTCTGTGGTTGCGGTTCTGGAAGGTGGCAATCCCGTTGTCATTCCCAATCAGGAAGGCAACAGAACCACGCCCAGTGTCGTAGCCTATACAGATAAAGACGAACGCATTGTCGGTCAGACAGCAAAACGTCAGGCAGTGACAAATCCCACGAAGACAGTATTCTCCATCAAACGTTTCATGGGACGTAAGTTCAACGAGGTCGGAACGGAAATCAACGAGGTTCCTTACAAGGTCATGAGCGGCGCCAACGCTGTAGCCCGTGTCAAGATCGACGACAAGGAATACTCGCCGCCCGAGATTTCGGCGCTCGTTCTCCAGAAACTGAAACAGACCGCTGAAGACTATCTTGGCGAAAAAGTGACAGAAGCCATCATCACGGTCCCTGCATATTTTAACGATTCGCAGCGTCAGGCAACAAAAGATGCTGGACGTATCGCGGGCCTTGATGTTAAACGTATCATCAATGAGCCGACGGCGGCCTCGCTTGCCTATGGTCTTGACAAGAAGCACGATGAGAAGATCGCGGTCTTCGATCTCGGCGGCGGTACTTTCGATATTTCCATCCTTGAGCTTGGCGATGGCGTTTTCGAAGTGCTCTCCACCAACGGAGACACCCACCTTGGCGGCGACGATTTCGACCAGAAACTGGTCGACTGGCTCGCGGATAATTTCAAGAAGAGCGACGGAATCGATCTCAGGAACGACCCCATGGCCCTACAGCGCCTGAAAGAGGCTGCGGAAAAAGCCAAGTGCGAGCTTTCGAACACGCTCCAGACAGACATCAACCTGCCGTTCATCACCGCTGATGCCAGCGGCCCGAAACATCTCAATGTCAACCTGACCCGCGCCACATTCGATGAGCTGACGAGGGATCTCGTTGAGCGTGCACGCGGCCCAGTACAGAACGCACTCAAGGATGCAGGTCTTTCGGCCAGCCAGGTTGACGAGGTTATCCTTGTCGGTGGCTCCACGCGTATCCCGAAAGTCCAGGAACTGGTCAAGGAGCTTTTCGGTAAAGAGCCCAACAGAGGTGTCAATCCCGACGAGGTCGTTGCTCTCGGCGCGGCAATTCAGGGCGGCGTCCTTACTGGCGATGTCACAGACGTTCTTCTACTCGATGTCACACCGCTGTCGCTCGGTATCGAGACCCTCGGCGGCGTTTTCACCAAGCTTATCGAGCGCAACACAACGATCCCGGCGAAAAAGGCGGAAGTGTTCTCGACAGCCGCTGACAACCAGACCTCAGTGGCCATACATGTTCTGCAGGGTGAACGTGAGCTTGCATCAGCCAACCGTTCGATCGGACAGTTCCATCTCGACGGAATCCCGCCTGCGCCGCGCGGCATTCCCCAGATCGAGGTCACATTCGACATCGACGCCAACGGCATTCTGAATGTAACCGCGAAGGACAAGGCATCCAATAAGGAACAGAATATCCGTATAGAGGCTTCCAGCGGCCTGTCCGAGGACGAGATCCAGAACATGGTGAAAGATTCCGAGGCACATGCCAGCGAGGATGCTCGTAAGAAAGAAGAGATCACCACCCGCAACGAAACCGACCAGCTCATCTACCAGACGGAGAAGAGCCTCGGTGAAATGGCCGACAAGATCGAGCCCGACGATAAAGGCAAAATCGAGGCTGCACTCGAGCGTGCCCGCGAGGCCATGAAAGGCGACAATATCGACGAGATTAACTCTGCAAAAGAAGGCCTTACCGCAAGCTGGAACGAAATTGCCCAGAAGCTCTACGCCCAGCAGTCAGCAGAACAGCAGGCACAGGGACAGCCCGGCGCTCAGGCTGCAGGCGACCAGGCACAGGGACAGCCAGGCGGCGGCTCATCAGGCGACAACGGTGAGGGCGCGGTCGATGCAGATTTCGAAGTTGTCGATGAATGATTCTCAGGAAGCCCGGGGATGGGCAGATCTCCGGGCTTCTTCTCTGCTCCCGAATCATATAATCATGACGATTATCACAAATTAAGTTTGAGTACCACATCTTTTTAACGTATATTACTATGATGCGAAGTAAAATCTGGCACTCTCTATCATCGAGCGCCAGAGGAATTAGTTAACAACACTAAAAGGAGGAAGCACCTTGAAAATCAAACCGTTAGCTGACAAGGTCATTGTGAAGCCCGACGAGGCAGCGGAAACCAAAACCGCAGGCGGCATCATCATTCCCGATACCGCAAAAGAGAAGCCCCAGAAGGGCGAAATCGTCGCAGTAGGCCCCGGCAGGACTGACGAGTCCGGTTCCGCCATCGCCATGAACGTCAAGGTCGGCGACAAGGTCCTCTACTCCAAGTACGGCGGCAACGAGATCGAGTATGACGGCGACAAGTACCTCATCATGTCGGAAGCCGACATTTACGCCATTTTCGAATAATTGATAACTTGAAGTTCTTAGGAGGTTTTTAAGCATGGCAAAGGAAATCAAATATAATGCCGAGGCCAGGAACAGACTGAAACGCGGTGTCGACCAGCTCGCCAACGCAGTGAAAGTTACCCTGGGCCCCAAAGGCCGCAACGTAATCATCGAGAAGAAATTTGGCTCCCCCACTGTCACCAAAGACGGTGTCAGCGTTGCCAAGGAAGTCGAACTTCAGGACAAGTATGAGAATATCGGCGCCCAGATGCTCAAGGAAGTCGCTTCCAAGACATCCGATGTCGCTGGTGACGGCACCACTTCGGCTACCGTTCTCGCACAGGCTATCTTCAACGAGGGCCTCAAGAACGTCACCGCCGGTTCCAACCCCATGGAACTGAAAAAAGGTATCGACCTTGCAGTCGCAGCTACTGTCAAGAACCTCGCCAAGATGTCACGCCCTGTTTCCGGCAAGAAGGAAATCGCCCAGGTCGGTACCATCTCCGCCAACAATGACAGCGAAATCGGCGACCTTATCGCCGAGGCAATGGAAAAAGTCGGCAAAGACGGCGTCATCACCGTCGAAGAAGCCAAGGGCATTGAGACCACGCTCGAGGTCGTCGAAGGTATGCAGTTCGACCGCGGTTACATCTCCCCTTACTTCGTCACCGATCCCGATTCCATGGCTGCCGTTCTCGAAGATCCGGCAATCCTGATCCACGACAAGAAGATCTCCAGCATGAAAGACATGCTTCCCGTCCTGGAAAAAGTCAGCCAGATGGGCAAGTCCCTCATGATCATCGCCGAAGATATCGAAGGCGAAGCTCTGGCCACCCTCGTGGTCAACAAGCTCCGCGGCATCCTCAAAGTCGCGGCTGTCAAGGCTCCGGGCTACGGTGACCGCCGTAAGGCCATGCTCCAGGATATCGCTATCCTCACCGGCGGCAAAGTCATTTCCGAAGAGGTCGGCTTCAAACTGGAAAACGTCACGGTAGCCGATCTCGGTTCCGCAGCCAGCATCACGATCGACAAAGACAACACCACGATCGTCAAGGGTGCCGGTGAGACCGATGATATCAAGGGCCGTATCGACCAGATCCGCAACCAGATCGAAGAAACCACCTCCGATTACGACCGCGAGAAGCTCCAGGAGCGCTTGGCCAAGCTGTCCGGGGGTGTTGCCGTCATCAATGTCGGCGCTGCCACCGAGGTCGAGATGAAAGAGAAAAAGGCACGTGTCGAAGACGCTCTGCACGCAACCCGTGCAGCAGTCGAAGAAGGCATCGTGGTCGGCGGCGGCGTTGCACTGCTCCGCTCCATCGAAACAGTTGCCAAGGTCAAGGCTAAAGGCGACGTGGCTGTCGGTGTCGACATCATCAAGAACGCTCTCCGCGAACCGGTCAAACAGATTTCCAACAATGCCGGTATCGAGGGCAGCATCGTTGTCATGAAGACGCTTGAGCAGAAAGAAAACTTTGGTTTCAACGCTGCCTCCGAAGAGTATGTTGACCTGGTCGAGGCCGGTGTCATCGATCCGACGAAGGTTGTTCGCATTTGTCTCGAAAACGCAGCCTCCATCTCTGCAATGCTTCTCACCACCGAAGCTATCATCACCGAGCTTCCCGAAGAGAAAAAAGATATGCCTGCTCCTCCCGATCCCGGCATGGGCGGTATGGGCGGCATGGGTGGCATGTACTAAAAAGAAGTACAATAGATGTCAAAAAGACCGCGGCGAAAGCTGCGGTCTTTTTGACTTTCAGGGATCAGGAAGAATTATGCGATTAAAATGTATGCTGATTTCTCTCGGATGACTAACAGCGCGAGCATACGCTATGGTCAGTTCCTGCGAACAAGACGAACACCTAAAAAGCGGTGTCTATCTTCTGGTTCATCATGTTCACGATTTGCAGAACGACACAGTTCAGCCTCAACACTGTAATCGCCTCCACGTTTCACACGGTAATGACCAGTAATCTCTCCCGTCGGGTCGTTCTTTGGTGATGTTTTGTAATACCAGTCATTGTACCAGTCGTTACACCACTCCCATACATTGCCATGCATATCGTGCAATCCCCAGGCATTTGCTTGCCTCCGACCAACGGTTCGCATTGAATCGCGACTATTCGATTTGTACCAGCCGGCTTGTTCAAGGTCACTTTCTTCATTGCCGATATTGTATGCCGTTTCAGATTCCGCTCTGCATGCATATTCCCATTCGGCTTCTGTCGGAAGTCGAAAGCCGTTTTGGGAAAAATCGCATTCCCACGTATTTTCATCATAGCAGCGGCCAAGACCGGCTTCATCACTCAATATATTGCAGAACTTGACAGCATCATACCAACTCACATAGTACACTGGGTATTCTTCCTCCACACCATAGTTCTTTGACGGGTTGGAGCCGATAACAGCTGTATATTGTTTTTGAGTCACCTCAAAAACACCAATTTCAAAAGCGGAAACATTAACACGATGAGTCGGGTGTTCATCACTCTCTCCTAAATCTTGAATATCCCCCATTGTGAATGCCCCACTCTCGATTGACATATATTTCATATCAAACAAATCCCATGGAGACTGAGCAATCGTAACGGAAACAACATTAGACCAGTCACTATCGCTGACACCGGTATTAGTTCTGACACGATAATAATATATTTGCCCACTTTCATCGTGAGAAAATTCAAGAGAGTTGACGTTAACCTCATAGGATACGACATCTGTAAAATCAGATGTTTTTGACTCCTCAACATAATATGAACGAGCACCGGTTTCTTCCCAGCTTATAATGTATGATAAACCTTGAGTGGGGCCTGTCATGATTGGGGCACGTAGTACTTCTCCGGGTTTAACGCCAGAGGTATCATCATTAGTATCATCAGTAGGATCGTCACTGGTATCGTCATAACTACTATCATCCGACTCCAGGGGATTATCTCTTCCTATTTTATTCTCGATACATGCTAACGGAAGCATTATAAACACGATCAATACAAACGTTAGTATTCGCTTCATTTAAAACCTCACATTCATGAAAACGCCGTTATAATCATAGCTAACAGCCGGATAAACGTCAATATCAATCGAGCTTGCATCAGACTCCCTGTTTTTTTTCGCTCGACTAAAAAAGAGGCGTTCCACGAAATACAGACCGGCGAACGTTCCAAGAGAATATTTCAGACGAGTTTCCCCAACAAGTATTTTATCATATTTTCTACCTACATCATAATAAAGATCACGTAATTCAGATTTGTCTTTCGAGTCAAGGTATTTGTCTTTCGCGCTGTGATAATCATCGATTGCTTTATAATACATGATGCCTGAAACAACGTTCCAAATGAATGCGGCTCCCAGAAGTGACTTGACTGTTTTTTCTCCATAACCAGATCTTATGCGCTGTGAACCGGTATCGAATGCTGCACGTTTATTTTTTTGCACCTCTGTAGCATCGACAGCTATCAATTCGTGCGAAATTATCTTGTCTTCTCCATTATCAACAGACACTTTTGTCGAGTACTGCTTGAAGCCCGATGCAATTATTTGAACTTTATGATAGCCTTCTGCTATCAAATATTTTTTAAGCGGAGTAACACCGGCTTCTCGATCGTCAATATAGACATTTGCCCCTTCAGGAACACTTGTCACCGATAAAAAAGAATCTTTCGTAATTGTCTTAACATCTTCTGCTGTTTGGCCTGTGATTGCTTCTGGCTTAGAAAGATTTACTTCAATGCGATCACCGGTCAGAAGCTCATATCCAACTGCATTTATAACCTTGATAACATTGTCAATTGGTCCGGGTGCATTTTTATTAACCGATACAAGTGTTGTTGACGATTCAACATCGACAATCCTTGCTACAACAATAAAGGTCGATCCAACCAAACCAACAGATCCGATGATAATTCGCTCGGCATTCAGCATTTCACCAAATTCAATAGCGCAGGAAACATCGGTACAGCCGGCACTCTGCACATCGAATTCAGCGAATATTTTATCCATTTGCGACCGCTCGATTAGCTTGTAAGTGCCCTCAATCTTATCTTTCTGCTCCAGGATAGTCTTCAAAATACTCGAACGAAGCACATCGGATAAAGCCCGAACCTCAGTTTCGGCGACACCATTTGCCTGAAGATCCAAAACGGCAATACCTCTTGTTTCTCCATGGTCCTGCGCCCAGGCAGAAACTCCTGTTAATATCATAACACAGCATAAGAGCAGAATTTTACGCATACCCGTTCCCACTATTGTTTTTCGAGATTTACTTTTCTTAAGATATACATTATTACCGCCCCGATAGCAATGTGATTTTGTAATTTTACCGTACTATATTATACGTACAAAAAATTACTCCGTATCACACCACTTTACGTATTTCACCTTCCTGCCTGATCGTGCAATATCATCAGATACGGATATCTATGTCAGCTTATCATCCAGGATTATTGATAGCGGTTGACAAACAAGCCCGATATTTCGTATTTTCCCTTTGGCGGCAACGCTTTTTGATCAACCCTGGAATTATCAGAATGAAACACTTCATCAGACATATCATCACAACGCTGTTCCTGCTTACGCTTGCGCTTCCCATCGAGGCCTTTGCCGACATAGAGTGGCACGTGCATGCCGGCCAGAGCAGCCAGACATCCGCACTCATCACGAAAAGCACCGGTGAGGGCGAGGCTTTCGTGTTCGATGAAGGTGACTGCCAATCCATCCCCTCCAGCTCGCGCGATCTCGTTTCCGCGCTGACAGGCTCCTCGTTTCTTCTCAACCAGTCACCAACCAGCGGCATGGTAGCCATCCACATCATGCTCGACATGAATGGCAACAAATTCAGCCCAATCGCTGGAAAGAGTCTCTTTCTGAATATGAAAATCGAGGTTCATGTCAATGGTAGCCATAACGATGCCGTTTCCTTTGCGCGCTCGCCCCTGCTCGTAACCGTCCCAAGCGCAAGCCTCTCTGACCTTCTCTCATGTGCAGGGATTTCACGTGACGGTCTCATCTGCGCTTATAACGACGGCGGCATGTTCAGTGCAACCGGAATCACCTCAAGCAATATGACCTCCCGTTTCGAGGCCAGTCTGGAAAAACAGGGCCATATTGCAGGCGGCAACAGTAAAGACCTCGGTATCGAATCCTCGGTCAAAGCCAGTTCATGGCACAAGATCAAGCTTCTGTTCAAGTAAAGATGACTTACCACTCTAAAATACCTGATACTACGCTTAAGCAACCAAACTCGGGCGTCACACGACCTCTCCTGACCATCCTCCACCCCATATAATCCCAACGATTTATTTACAGCAGTTGAATTGAATGATAAGCATTTTCAGTTTCTGAAAACCTCACACAAAAATACATATTTGTATCATATACTTTTCAGCAATATCACGACCAGACAGACTTCAATTTTTCCATACCATCAAATTTTATCTTGGGAGAAAAACGTGAGAAAAGCACTGTTATCAGCAGCAATATTTTTCTTCTGCGGCGCCGGACTCATTCAGGCCGGACAAGAATCTGGATTTCAGACGAAACCCTATTTACAGAATGTAACAAATCAGAGCGCCACAATTATGTGGTATTCGGAAAAACCGGCATATGGCTGGATAGAATATGGAAAGACCACTGCGCTTGGCAAAACAGCTGACATGGTTATCGACGGCTTAAAAAGCGCAAATGATACACTCCACAAAATCAAAATGAGCGGACTTGAGCCGGGGGCCACCTATTATTATCGGGCTTGTTTCAATGTAATTACAGAGTTCAAACCATACAGCGTTTCGTTTGAAGAGCCCATGTATTCAGAGACATATACATTTCAGACCGAGCCTGAAAAGTCAGGACCGGTAAGCTGTGTGATATTCAATGACCTTCACAATAATTACGCCATGTTCGACAGTCTCTGCGCCGTTCTGCCCGACACAGAGTATCAATTCAGCATTTTCAATGGGGATTGTTTCGCTGATCCTCAATCTGAAATGGATGTAATTAGGGCCCTGAAAGTATATAATGACGGTGTCAAAGCGTTTTCACACCCACCGATCTATATTCGCGGCAACCATGAAACACGCGGTGCATATGGACGGAAACTGAAGAGTAATTTCGATTTCCCCGGAGATGAATTTTATTTTGCCATGACAGCCGGACCTGTACGTTTCATTTTCCTTGACTGCGGAGAGGACAAACCGGACGATCATGTTGAATACTCAGGTCTTACCGATTTTACCGAATACAGGAAACGGCAGCAGAAGTGGCTGCAGAAAGAAATCAGCTCGGATGAGTTCAAGAATGCAGCGTACAGGGTGTTGGTCCATCACATACCTCTTCATAATTTTGATGGCAGCGGTATTTCACCATTCTCCCGCGATTTATGGGCCGCCCTGTTAAATGACGCAGATATTGATATTGCAATCAACGGGCACACGCACAAATATACTTACGTTCCGGCAGGTACGGATGATAATAACTATCCCGTATTGATAGGAGGCGGCAGTAAAAACGGAACAGTTATGTTTTTATCTGCCTCGGAAGATAAGCTGACAATTGAAACCCGGAATACACAAGGTGAGATACTTGGAAAATACGGGAAAAAGGGTAATCAAGATTTTGAGATCATTCGATAAAGGTGTCCAATAATTACACCCTGTCTCAGGTTCCCGCAGCTGCTATGCCGAAAATAGAATTGCGCGCACCGAAAATATCAGTCTCTGTTATACCATAACCGTTTATCTGGCGACACGGGACAAGAAATGGAAGTCAAAGATCAGTAATCATCACACTGATTCGAGAAGTAAGACATCTTTTACACCTATGTGATAAAAACTCTATTGCCCTTAGATAAAACTGGCTTCAGACAAAAAAGAGAGAGACACAGCTGAGGAGGTCTGTGTCTCTCTTCGAGGTATAACGGCAGATTGCCGTCATTGCACAAAATCTATAATGCTTTTGCAAGCTCTTTCAATGCGGGATAAGTGCTGACAAGGCAGTGGATACAAAGACGTTCGGTTGTGCCGGTACCACCAAGAATGACCGAAAGCTGCCTGCCGCATACTGAACATGTATTGTTTGTCGATTTATTCATTGTCTGGTTCTCCTTTCTGGCATCTGTATAGTGCAAGAGTGATGCCAGAAATGAAAAACACAGCTAACATTTCCTTATCGCATTGCCACACAAATCATTACAAGCACACCACTGCATTAACCGGATGTTCCGGGCCAGCTGGAACATGGAAAATAATTCCGGCAAAAAGTGTCTTCATGAACGATATTTCCCAATAAAAAAAGGCCGTGGACTGATCCACGGCCTTTGCTATTCGGCGAGTATGATTGTTCTCGTTACTCGCTCATATCGATCTTGTCTGATCCATCGGTAACACCATGTCCTCGCCACCAGTTGGCGAGAGCGGAACCGGAAATATTCATCCAGGGACCGAAGACAGCGGGTGCGAGACCGACTGTCGCGACCTTACCCATGGACAAAGCCAGGCCGGATGCGAGACCACCATTCTGGAGGCCGACCTCAATGGCGATTGTACGGCATGAACGCTGATCCAGACCGGACAGACGGCTTCCCCAGTAACCGAAGATGTAACCGAGAGTATTGTGAAGGACAGCGGCAACAACAAGAGGAATACCGATAGCAAGCAGGTTGTCACGGCCAGCAGCGGTAATGATGGTGATGATGTATGCGATACCAACCATGGAAACGATAGGCATGGTCTTGTCAAGCCATTTAGCGCGACCATGAGCGACCTTGTTGAAAATAAGGCCGGCAGCGATGGGGATGATGACCATCTTGATAACATCCCACATCATCTTGGCAAAAACGATCTCGACCATGGTACCGGCAAGAAGTTTCATCATGAGAGGTGTCATGATGGGAGCAAGCAGTGTCGCAACTGCAGTCAGAGTCACTGCGAGTGCGAGGTTGGAACCGGCAATATAGTTCATCACGTTCGACGCAAGGCCGCAGGGTGAAGAACCGATAAGGATGACACCGGCAGCGATCTCAGGCGGGAAACCGAAAGTTTTCGCAAGCGCCAGACCAACGAACGGCATAATGGTGAACTGGCAGATAATACCGACAAGCACACCTTTCGGCATCTTGATAACGCCGACAAAGTCCTTGATGCTCATGGCGGTACCCATACCGAACATGATGATCTGCATCAGGGGAACGATGAGCTTTTTCAGCTGAAAACCGCCAAGCTCCTGGAAATAAGCCGGATAGAACATCGAGGTTGTCACTGACGCAAAAATCCAGACGGTAAAGGAAAGTCCCTTAAGCGGGGTCGAACGTATACCGAACGCCAACGCAACGAAAAGTGTGACTGCCAGAGGACCGGTAGCCGCGCCCTTGCCAATGACCAGCATTACGACCACACCGAGAAGTGCAAGTCCCGCGATACCGAGACAGATGCGATAAAGAGTATTCATGCCGCTCCCTTCATTCGGAAGATGATGTTGATTGTGATAAATGGGTTTGAAAAATATTCAAAAAAAAGAGCCCTGACGCAAGGGAAAAGTATTGTATTTACATGACTCTTCGGTTGACTTTCGACTACGGGCACTTCATCTTATTACTACATATTATGGCATTCACCAGCAGAGGCGTAAAATACATGGCACAAAAAACAGCCCTTATCACCGGAATCACCGGCCAGGACGGAAGTTACCTTGCCGAACACCTGCTCTCACTCGGCTACGAGGTCCACGGTATTGTCCGCCGCGCGGCTATCGAGGACCCGTCTAACCGCATGAGCCGTATCGTCCACATCCTCGACAGAATCACCATTCATTCAGGACAGATCGAGAATTACGCCAGCATGTACCGCGTTGTCTCGATTGTCCGTCCGGACGAATTCTACCATCTCGCTGCACAAAGTTTTGTGGCGGAGAGTTTTGAGGACTCATTCTCCACACTGAACGTCAATATTTTCGGCACGCTCAATGCCTTGTCGGCACTCAGGGAAATCGCGCCCGAATGCCGTTTTTATTTCGCGGGCTCATCTGAAATGTTCGGGAAAGTGACCGAGTCACCGCAGTCGGAATCAACCCGCTTCCATCCGCGTTCACCCTACGGTATCTCGAAAGTATCGGGATTTGATCTCACACGCAACTACCGCGAGGCGTACGAGATGTTCGCCGCCTCCGGCATCCTGTTCAACCACGAATCGCCCCGCCGCGGTTTCGAGTTCGTAACCCGCAAGATCAGTTCCCATGCGGCACGGATCAAACTCGGTCTCGCTGACAGGCTCGTGCTCGGCAATCTCGACGCCCGCCGTGACTGGGGCCACAGCCGTGAATATGTCACCATGATGCATCAGATGCTCCAGATCGACAGCCCCGAGGATTTTGTTATCGCCACTGGCGAAACGCACTCGGTCAGGGAGTTCTGCGAGCTTGCGTTCGCCGAACTCGACCTCGACTATAACGATTATGTGGAAGTTGACGACCGTTTCAAACGTCCGAGCGAAGTTGAGCTTCTTGTTGGTGACGCCTCAAAAGCTAAAAAGTTCCTCGGCTGGGAACCAATCATCCGTTTCGAGAAGCTTGTCAAGGAAATGGTCCGCGCCGACTACGAACGTCTCAAAAGCTGATTAAGAAGCAAGGAACAGGACGCAGGAGAAAAGACTGACAGATACTTTGCGGAAAGAACCGGGGTCGGCGGGCCCTTTTGGGTCTGATGGGGATGTGCAGAGTGAACCGCTGTTGTCATTGCGACGACAACGCTGGCTTGTGGGATCAGCGGAAGACCCCCTGTCGTTAAACGACAGGGGGTTATCTTTCCATCAGCCGTTCAGACAATCTTACCAGGTGATCTCACAATCGAAGGACAAAGTCGCGAAGTATCTTTGTCCAAAATGTCTGTACAACCCTCACAGAAACGAAAAGCATCCGCCGATGCCGCTGACATTTTCCTTTGAAATCGTTGCGTCGGATGATACATTATTATGTTAATTATGTTAGCATTTTCTAACTGTGAAAATGAATTCTTAACATTACATACAACGCAGAGCGAGGGGAAGCGGCATGTCTCACAGGATTTTCAGCCCGAAATACGAAACAATGGACCGCGGGGAGCTTCGGGAACTTCAGCTCCGGCGCCTTCAGGACACTGTCATGCGGGCGTACTACCGTGTACCGTTTTACCGGAAAAAAATGGACGATACCGGTGTCAGGCCCGACGATATAAAAACACTGGACGATATCAGGCGCCTTCCGTTCACCAATAAGAGCGACCTGCGCGATAACTATCCTTTCGGCCTGTTCGCGGTACCGAGAAACGAACTGGTGCGCATCCACGCCTCCTCGGGAACCACCGGCAAGCCCACGGTTGTCGGCTACACCCGCTCCGATCTCAACAACTGGACCGAAAATGTGGCCCGCCTCGTTACAGCTGCCGGTGTTTCTGACGGCGACACGGTTCAGATCGCGTTCGGCTATGGTCTCTTTACTGGTGGATTCGGGCTTCATTACGGCTGCGAGCTCTGCGGTGCCTCGGTGATCCCGGCCTCCTCGGGCAACACCTCGCGCCAGCTCATGCTCATGCAGGATTTCAACAGCACCGTGCTGATCTGTACCCCCTCCTACGCGCTTCATATCGCAGAAGTCGGCGAGGAAATGGGCATCGATTTTGAAAAATCACCGCTTCGTGTGGGCCTTTTTGGCGGCGAGCCCTGGTCGGAGGCTATGCGCGACCAGATCGAGAACCGTCTCAAGATAACGGCGACTGATAATTACGGGCTTTCCGAGATCACCGGGCCCGGTGTCTCCGGCGAATGCCTGGAAAAGAAAGGTCATCATATCAACGAGGACCATTTCTTCCCGGAAATCCTCGATCCCGAAACATTCGAGCCGGTCAAGGACGGTGACAGGGGCGAACTGGTATTTACCACGCTCAGCAAGGAAGCGCTGCCGATGCTTCGCTACCGCACTCACGACATTACCAATTTCATCGAGGGCCCCTGCGCATGCGGCAGGACTCTTAAGCGTATGTCGCGAATCAGCGGCCGCAACGACGATATGCTGATCATCCGCGGCGTCAACGTCTTCCCAAGCCAGATCGAGGAAGTGCTCATGAAAATCAAGGGAGCCGAACCGCATTACGAGCTCATTGTCGACCGCAAGGGCACTCTGGACACGCTCGAGGTCAAGGTCGAGGTTTCACCTGAGATGTTCACCGACGAGATGAAAAGAATGAAAGGCTTCCAAGAGCATGTTACCAGCAAGATCAACAGCGTTCTCGGTATCGGTGTCAAAGTCACCCTTGTCGAACCAAAAACGATCGAGCGCTCCATGGGCAAAGCCAAACGTGTAATCGACAGGCGCCAAATGTAGGTGGTGCCGGAGGGCACTTTTCAGTCAGAGGTGAATGTGCCAGTTCATCCGCGTAAGGATGTTTCACGACCTTGCGCTACCACGGTGGGATCAGCACACGGGCACTTTCAGGGCAGAGGTGAATGAAAAGTTTCAACTGAGGATACTGTCTTGAGATTCGCTTAATTGTCTTAATATCGATTATTATATTTGATTTTCCATTTGAATTGTAAAGCTCTTTCTCTTTGAAAGGAGAAAATAACCGTGTCACAGTTCCGTTATTCTCACTGGGCCGAGGGGCTCCGCCAGTCGGACATCTCGGAAATCCTCAGAGTTGCCCGCGAACCGGGCATGCTCAGTCTCGCGGCTGGCGTCCCATTTCCTGAATCCTATCCGGCGGAAAAGATCGAGGAGATACTCTCCTACCTGATCAAAGACCGTCCTCAGCAGATATTCCCCTATGGTCCCCCAAGCGGTCAGCAGAACTGCCGCGAGGCCGTGCTTTACCGTATGAAAAAACGCGGTGTGACCAACATAACCGCCGACAATATCGTGATGACCTCGGGATCGCAGCAGGCAATGGACGCTGTCACCCGCATGCTGATGAATCCCGGCGATACAATGATCATCGAGGCCCCCACATTCATGGGAACACTCGATTCGATCAAAAACTCGAATTTCAACCTGGTCGAGGTGCCCATCGACAACGACGGTATCAGGACCGATATTCTCAGGGACACGCTGGAGAAACTGAAAAAGGACGGCGTTCATCCCAAGATGATCTATGTCATGTCAAACTACCACAATCCGGCGGGCATCATGATCTCGCAGGAACGGCGGAAAGAGCTGACCGAGATCGCCGAGGAATACAACACGTATGTTGTCGAGGACGACGCCTACAGCGAACTCCTCTACGATGATGTCGATCAGACCGCGATCAAGGCCTATGACACCACCGGCAATGTACTGTATCTCGGCAGTTTCTCGAAACTGGTCGCTCCGGGCTTCCGTGTCGGCTGGGCAGTCGTTCCGGACGAGCTGGTTGCCACCTGGAACATGTGCCGCCCGATGATCGATGTCGGCTCGCCACTGATCAATCAGGAAATCATGGCGGAACTTCACAAGGACAATTTCCTCGACAGCCATATCACACGCCTGATCACCAGCTACAAGAGCCGCCGCGACGCCATGATCGGCGCACTTGAAGAGACCATGCCGGAGGAGGTCAGCTGGACTCCCGCCCACGGTGGTTTCTATGTCTGGCTCACCATGCCGGAAAGTCTGGATATCGACAGCCTGTTCCAGACATCGGTGAAGAACAAGATCATGTATTTCACCGGCAAGTTCTTCTATCTGAACCAGCAGCATCACGGTCATATCAGGCTCTGTTTCTCGCTGCCGACCGAGGATGTCATTGCCGAGGGCGTGAAACGTCTTGCAGGCGCGGTTAAAGAGGAGCTCGCTAAATAGCATGTGAAATGCAGTGAGTCTGAAAACGTATATTGTGATTTTTGCGGCGTACGTCCATCCTCTCAAGGGCTTAAATGCTGAAACAGCCGTTTATTCATGAACGAATTCAGCCGCTATTGTGATCTGTCTCCAGCGGAAATCAGCAAATATCAAAAAAAAAGCCCCCTGTCATTTATAGACCGGGGGCTTTTCTGTTCTTTCAAGCAACATGTCATCAATTCCAAAATAAGAACTGATGGTGGCTCAGTTTTTCGGCACGAGCCTGAGACAGACAATCTCGAATGGCCGCACGGGAAGTGTGACCGATTTTTTGCCAGCCTTCAATCCCTCACCGGAATCCTCCATGAGATTGGTCTTTTCCGCCGACTCGATATCGAAGAGCGTGGAAACTGTTATGTCTCCGCGCCTGCGCATACTCTCATAGAGGCGGACAATGAACCCGTTGCCATCCTCGGCACGTTTGACAGTCTCGATAACGATATTCTCGTTATCGCATGCGACGAACGGTGTTTCACTACAGCTCTTCATTGTGCAACCCTCGACACTGCCGATAACCACCAATGCGGGATCGTTGAGAGCGTATGCCTCGCTGATGGTGGCTTTGCCCCAGGCACCGTCATGCGGAAAAAGGCTGTACGTGAATTCCTGCAGTCCCTTATCCGCCTCGGGATCGGGATTTGACGGGCTTCTCAAAAGGCTCAGGCGCATGACATTGCCGTGGATATCGTGGCCGTACTTGCAGTCGTTCAGGAGGCTGACACCGTAATCACCCTCGGAGAGATCGGCCCATTTCTGCGCGCAGGTCTCGAAACGAGCCCAGTCCCAGCTGGTATTACGGTGGGTCGGGCGTTCGACACTGCCCCACTGGATCTCGAAACGCGCGGTCGGCGACAGGATATCCACCGGGAACGCCGTCTTGAGCAGGATATGCCGTTCCTGCCAATCGATTGTCGTTCTGAAATCAACGCGCGGGCTGTTATAGTAGAGCGATATACGCTGGGTATAATCGCTGGTAAGAATTCGGCGTTTTATCTCGATAGTGGCTCGGAGCGGGCCTTCCTCGACAAGGGTGATCGAGCTTGCAGGCTCGGCGGTCCACATCTTGTCATCGTAGGAAATATCGATATCCCAGGCATCCCATTCAAGCGGACGGTCCTCGAATGCCTGAAACTGGTTAGCCACCGCGCCGGGAACGAGCAGCTCGCGCTTGCGAATCTTGTCGAAGACGCGGCTGATGTCACCGTTATCATCGATCTCCACGCGAACAAGGTCATTTTCGAGGAAACGCTCACCCGCCTCGAGACCGCTTTCGAGGCTGACCGCCTCATCACCCATACTGAGAGGCAATACGCTGTAGGGCTTGATCTCGCCAACATCGATCAGACATCCGCCGTCAACACCCTGAACGACAGCGTTGGCGCCGTCAGGACGCTCAAGCACCTGGCAGTAAGGCCCCTGTCCCGCATGGAATACCGGAGCGCTCTGTGTGAACGATGTCGGGTTGACCACGAGCACATCGCCGCCGGAAGCTGCCGCTATTGTCTGCAGCGCCTGATCGGTCAGTTTAGCTGTACTTGACTTGATATCCTCGTACTGTTCAAGCGCCTCTTTGTAGACCGGGGCAATGCTCGATCCGGGAATGATATCGTGGAACTGGTTTAGGCATAAAAGTTCCCAGCAGCGCCTGATCTCGTTTGCAGGATACTGGAAATCGGGATCGAGCTGCAGCGCCAGCGAGGCGAGGAACTCCGTGTCGTGCAGGCGGAATTCGCTCTTACGGTTGCCGCGTTTGGTGCGGGACTGGGTCGTGTAGGTGCCGCGGTGAAGTTCGAAATAGAGCTCGCCGTTCCAGGTGGGAAGTTCATCGCCGTGCTCGGTTTCAAGCTCCTTGAAGAACTCACCCACATGACGGCTCTGGACTTTCGGCATTCCGGGGAAATTCGCCATTTCACGGGTATTCTCGAGCATCTGACGGGTTGGACCGCCGCCGCCGTCACCATAACCGAACGACATGAGGAGGTCCTGTTTGATCTCTTTTTGCTGGAAATGTGTCCATGAACCGTGCACCTGGTAAGGCGTGGCCATGGCATTGTATGTGCTGATGCCAGCAGGGAGATCGGTTTTCTCAGGCGTTGTCGAAAAATGTGTCACAACCCTTGTGCCATCAATGCCCTGCCACCAGAACGAATCGTACGGCAGACGGTTGTACTGGTTCCAGCCGATTTTAATGGTGAAGAAATACTCCAACCCGGCAAGTCTGATAAGTTGTGGAATGCTCCATGAGTAACCAAAGACATCGGGCAGCCACAGCACCGGTGAATCCGCTCCCTCACCGAAATGCTCTTTGAAAAATGAGCGTCCGAGAAGGAACTGACGTGCGAGTGACTCCGGCCCGCTGATATTACAGTCTGCCTCGACCCACATACCGCCGATGATCTCCCAGCGCCCCTCTTTCACACGCTCTTTCACCGCCTCGAAAAGGGCGGGATAGTCTTTCTTCATATAATCGTAAAGTTGCGGCTGGCTCTGCGTGAAATGAAAATGCGGATGCTGTTCCATGTTCCTGAGCTGCGTGTGGAATGTCCGGCCCACCTTGCGGCGTGTCTGGCCCAGTGTCCACAGCCAGGCGACATCGATATGGGCGTGGCCTGTCGCGGTAAGTGTAGCGTCCAGCGGCTCGCCAGCCTTGTCAACTCCCTCGCGGAGAATGCGCAGCGCCTCGGGGACACTGGCATAGAACCCGTCCGCTATCGGCTCGCGCGTGTCGAGCACGGCGAATGCATCGTCAAGGGCGTTCAAGAGACGCGGACGGACAGTTTCGTTCTCATCGAGCGACTGGACTGTCCCCACAGCCACTCGAGCGAGGGCAATGAAATCGCGGGTCGGCATGTCGATGGCGACAACCTGGCACTCGCGCATGAACAGACGTGTTTTCTCCATCACCGGCTTGAAATCGCCGCCAAGCCCTGTCCATCCGTGAAGGGCCAGCGAGTGCGCAGCACCATTCCGCCATTTCGCGGGCAGGATGATCTCCTCATGGTTCCTGTCACATGCGGCGTATGACTCACCGTCGATATAGGCAAGTGTTTCGGGGTGACTGAAATCACCCGAGTCGCCGATAGGCAGGTACAGAGCAACCGCTTCCTCGTCTTTCCAGTCGGCAGGCACCTCGAATTTCGTCCTGATCGCAAAATTAGTGAGCCAGCCCGCCCAATAGCTCTGGGGCTCGATGACGTCCCAGCCGCTGTCGTCGATATCGATGGCAACAGGCGGATCGGCAAGCGGTGAGTCCAGCGTTGTGAAACGGAACGGTGCGATTGCCGAGCGTTTCCGGTACTGCATTGGTTCGATCAGCTTCAGACGTTTTTCGATTTTCTTGAGGGTAAATCGGACCTCGTGGCGCATGGCGACCTCGTCTATTTTTTGTGTGTTTATTTTGATCGTCGAATACTCTCTATAAAATACGAAAATAGAGAGAATAGTACAAGATTATAAGAAAAGGCGGTTCAAAGAGTAAAGATCAAAGAAGAAGGATAAATGCGAAAGAAAAATACGGACACAGAAAACATGCCCGAAAGAGGAATGGACTATGCGGTAAAACAGTATGAACACACACTTAAAACAGTCCTGTAATCTCCGATGTCCGCAACGACCTTAATCATATCATTGAGCGACTCAATCAGGGCCGCTGAAAACTGCCTGCAAAGGCGCCGAAAAAGGCCTGATCCGGTAAAATGAAGGGTGCCAAGACACAGCGCACACGCCCACGCCCAGACCATATCACACTTAACACACTGACAACACTGAACATGCGCGTATTTAATTAACAGTTGACACGGGGCTTGTGTTTCGTTATCATCATTAAAATCAACAAAATAATGCGCTCTATTTTCATCATGCTCATAACTTCAAACAGGGGGAAGAACTGACATGAGAAAAGTGATCACGTTTCTTGCGGTCGCGCTTGTCACTATCGGCATTGTCGCCGGTTGCGGACAGAAACAGGAAGAGGCCGCGAATCTGGCGCCCATCAAGATCGGCGCTGTTTTTTCAGTGACCGGTAATGCGGCAAAACTTGGCGGTCCCGAGAAAAACGCGGCGGAAATGATCGTTGAAGAAATCAATGCCGCCGGAGGTGTCCTCGGACGCCAGATCGAACTCATCGTCGAAGATGACGAGGGTGTACCCGAAAACACGGTCAACGATGTAGAAAAACTGATCAATCGCGACGGTGTCTGCGCTATTATCGGGCCGACACGTTCCGGTTGCGCAATCGCCGCAGGCCCGGTCTGCGAGGAAGCCGGTGTACCGCTGGTCTCCTGTGCAGCCGCCTGGGTACAGCTCTTTCCTGGCAACGACACAACACGCCCCAACTACAAGTATGTATTCAAAACTCCGCAGAACGATTCTCATTGCGCCCGCACAATTTTTGCTGACTGCGTAAAACGGGGATTCAAAAAGGTCGCCATCATCAGCGGCACAACCGGTTTCGGCGCCCCAGGGCGTGCAGAACTCCTAGCCTCTGCCGGTGATTTTGGCATCGAAATCGTTGCCGACGAAACCTATCCCGGCGATGCAACCGACCTGACACCGCAGCTCACCAAAATCAAGGCCGCAAAACCTCAAGCGCTCATCAACTGGTCAATTGTCGATGCACAGCGTCTACTTGCAGGGCAAGTTAAGCAGAACGGTCTCGATGTCCAGATATATCAGAGTCATGGTTTCGGCAATAAGGGCTATATCGAGCCCGCGGCGGAAGGCACCCTCTTCCCTGCCGGCCGTCTGCTCGTTATCGGCGATATCGATCCGTCCCATGTGCAGTATAAAGTTCTCAACGCATTCAAGACCGCCTACGAGAACAAATTCGGCGAAGAAGTATCCACATTCGCGGGCCATGCCTATGATGCGCTTCATCTCGTGATCAACGCCATCGAGGCTGCCGGTTCTGACGATAAGGACGCCATCAGGACTGCTCTTGAGGCACAGAAGAACTTTGTAGGCACAGCTGGCGTGGTCAACATGACCCCGGCAGATCACTGCGGTCTCACCGACGAGGCATTCGCGCTCGTTACGGTTAAGGATCAGCAGTTCAGGCTCGCTCAGTAAAGTATCCTTTTTCGCGTTTCATTTCTTTGCATTGTATCTCTGGAAATGACGGGGAAGGCAGACTCAGATGCCTTCCCTGTCGTGTAAATTCATGCAGGCGGCAAGCAGTCCGGCAAGGAATTCCATCCTGAAATCCGGGTTCCAGAAAAGCCGCAGGTACACCCACTATAAGAAACGGCAGTAATGATAGGTTTAGACGGCTATATCCAGCTTTTCTTCTCGGGAATCACTATCGGCTCTATTTATGCCATGGTGGCGCTCGGCTTTCTGCTGATCTACAGTTCCACCGGAATAATCAACTTTGCGCAGGGCGAGTTCGTCATGCTCGGCGGCATGATCTCAGTCACCTGTTACCACACATTGCACATGCCGCTCCTACTGGCCTGTATCGTTGCAGTCCTTGCCACCACGGTGATCGGCGCATTATTCGAACTGACATGCATCCACCCGCTCAAGAATCCTTCTGTACTGGGGCTGATCATGATCTCCGTAGCCGGATCGATCCTGATGCGCGGTATCGCAATGTTCGTCTGGGGCAAAGAAGCGCATGGTATTCCCATGTTCTCAGGTGAAGAGCCGGTCGCTATTCTCGGCGCGTCGGTTTCGACACAGGTATTCTGGATTGTCGGAATCATATTCGCCTCGATCATAGCATTGTTCATGCTCTTCCGGTATTCGCTCGTTGGCAAGGCAATGCGCGCCACTGCGGCAAACCGTACCGCGGCCAAGCTCATGGGCATCAATGTACGGAACATCGTGCTCCTGTCATTCGCAATATCGGCCGGACTCGGGGGTATTGCGGGTGTCGTGCTTACTCCGATGACCATGATGTCGTTCGAGCGCGGCACGCCTCTTGCTCTTAAAGGATTCTGTGCTATAGTTGTCGGTGGCCTGAGCAATCCGGCGGGAACGGTCGCTGCCGGACTGTTGCTCGGTCTCATAGAGGCCTACGCTACCGCACTGATATCGTCCCATTACAAAGATGTTATCGCAATGGCGGTATTGCTGATCGTGCTTTTCATCAAGCCGAGCGGCCTGTTCTCCCGTGCAGAAGAAGCAAAACTGAAAAAATTCTGAGCAAAAACAAAAGACATGGCAGTTAGCGCAAAATTTTTTATGTAAAACGACAGAATCAGGTACAGATCTTTTAAACGCTCTTGATGTTTTTTTCAACGTCTTATGAACTTTGACCATTTAATAGTGAATTGACTTTCAAACTGACTATGACAAAAAGCAATTACATAAAACTGGCCATCTTCCTGGGGCTAATCATCGCGCTGCCTTTCTTCATCAGCAACCAGTACTATCTGGGCGTGATGGTGTTCGCCGGAATCTATGCTATCGCCACCAACGGCCTCAGTATGCTGATGGGTTATGCGGGCCAGATATCGCTGGGACATGCCGGTTTTCTGGCGATTGGCGGCTATGCCTCGGCGCTGTTGACAAAAAATTACGGCTGGTCTCCCCTTTCGGCGCTTTTTGTGGGTGTTATAGCGGCAATAGCCGGGGCGCTTATAGTGGGGCTCCCCTCGCTCAGGCTGCGCGGGCATTATCTCGCGATGGCGACACTCGGTTTCAGCGAGATAATCTACGTGATCTGCAACGCGGCAGTCGATGTCACCGGCGGCCCTTCCGGATTCAGCGGTGTCCCGCATATGAGGATTTTCGGATTCGAATTTGCCAGCAAGCTCTCGAAATACTATCTCGTCTGGGGAATTGCCTTTATCTGCGTTGTGCTCTCGCTCAACATTATCAATTCGCGGGTTGGCCGTGCACTCAAGAGCATCCACGGTGACGAAACCGCGGCCAGCGCCATGGGTGTCAATGTCTCCTTTTATAAGATTCAGGTTTTTGTTTACTCAGCGATTCTCACTGCGATCGCCGGAAGCCTTTATGTCCATCACATGAAGTTCGTCAGCCCCACCGGATTCAACATGAACAAATCCATTCTCCTGCTGATCATGATCATGAGCGGCGGCATGAAAAGTCTCTGGGGCGCAATCATCGGCGCGGTCATTTTCACACTTCTGCCGCAGTTCCTCGGTGTATTCGACGACTATGATATCCTGATGTACGGATTCGTACTTCTGGGCATGATGATGTTTTTGCCTAACGGCCTTGTGGGGCTTTTCAGCTCGCTCTACAACAAGGTCAGAGCGAAACTGAAGACGGTCCGGGGAGGTAACGTATGAGCCTTCTGACCATCAACGGTCTCTGCAGGAATTTCGGCGGCCTCAAGGCAGTCTGTGATCTGGAAGCCGCAATAGAGCCCGGCTCGATCACCGCACTCATTGGCCCCAACGGCGCAGGTAAGACCACGGCGTTCAATCTGGTTTCAGGGCTCCTGTCGGTATCCTCGGGCAAGATCAAATTCCGCGATCACGACATCACCCGCCTGCCGCCCTATAAGATAGCGGCCCTGGGCATTGCCCGCACATTTCAGAACATCAAGGTTTTTCCCAATATGACCGTGCTGGAAAATATCATGGTCGGCCTTCATACAAGCGGGAAAAAAGGCATTTTAGCTTCAGCGCTGAAACTTCCCGGCACGAAACAGGAGGAACACCGGATCAGGGAACGCGCCATGGAACAGCTCGAATTCGTGGGCATCACCGAATTTGCCGAAACAAGCGCCGGGAGCCTCGCATTCGGGCAGCAGCGCTCGCTTGAAATAGCGCGGGCGCTTGCCTCTGAACCGGAGCTTTTGCTCCTCGACGAGCCCGCGGCGGGACTTAATTCGCAGGAAACGCTTATGCTCGGCGAAATGATCGGGAAAATCCGCGACCTCGGCGTGACTGTCTTTCTGGTCGAACACGATATGGAACTGGTCATGTCGATCTCGGACAAGGTGTTCGTGCTCAACAACGGCGTCCTGATCGCAGAGGGAAGCCCCTCTGAGGTGCAGTGCAATCCGGAGGTTATACGGGCCTATCTCGGCGAGGACTGATGTGTGAGAATGTTCAGAAGTATTCTTTCTTGAGCCTTGGTCTCAATTTTTTATTCATTTCAGACTGCGAACTTTCATCTTTGAACGTTGAACGAAAATCATGCTCTTAATCAAGAATCTCGAAGCTTATTACGATGGAATCCAGGCGCTCAAGGGTATTTCGCTGCATGTCGGTAAAGGCGAAGTGGTCTGCCTGATCGGTGCAAACGGCGCAGGCAAAACCACGACGCTTCATGCTATTTCGGGCCTTATGAAACACACCGACGGCGATATCCTGCTCGAGGGAAACTCGATTATCAAAAGACGTCCCGATCAGATAGTCAGCGCAGGAATCGCTCATGTACCCGAGGGACGGCAGATTTTCGCACCGTTGAGCATACCCGACAACCTCCGGCTCGGCGCTTACACGCGAAGGGACAAAGAGGTTGCGAAAGACATGGAGTGGATATTCGAGCTTTTCCCACGGCTTGCGGAGCGTCGTGAGAACCTTGCGGGAACGCTTTCCGGCGGTGAACAGCAGATGCTTGCACTGGGACGCGCGCTGATGGCCCGTCCGAAAATCCTTCTGCTGGACGAACCCTCGATGGGACTCGCACCTCTGATTATCAAGGAGATTTTCAAAGTCATTGTCCAGCTCAAGAACGACGGCATGACCATTCTGCTCGTAGAACAGAATGCAAAAGCGGCGCTCAAGGTTTCCGACAGAGCATATGTGCTCGAAACCGGCAAAATAGTCCTGTCCGGCACAGCCGAGGAATTGACCCGAAGCAAAGACATCCAGCGTGCCTATCTCGGCAAGGCTGTCGACGGTTTCCTGTCGGAATGCACGGTTGACGAGAAAGAGTCTGACACAAGTGAAGATTGAATATCGAATACACATATAGATGTCGAATGAACTGCAGAGAACACCGATATCCTGAAAACAGCGGAGATAAAAGCATACGCTTAACAACCGGTGTTTTCGCCGCTCCATTGCGTCGATGTTTTTTATGTTATGACCTGAACTTGCTATATCGAATAATGAATTGAAAGAGGGGAGCCGAGCCATGGGAGTCTGGAACAGAAAGATGGAACTCGCCTCGCGCGACGAGATAGACATTATAAAAACCGAGCGCCTGCAGGCAACGTTGAACCGTGCTGTGAACAATGTGCCGTTTTATCACGACCTTTTCTCGAAAAACGGCGTTATTCCGGAGAAAGTCAGAAATGCCGAGGATCTCGCGAGGCTTCCGTTCACCACACGTGACAACCTGGTCGAGAACCAGCCCTATGGCTTTTTCGCGGTGACTCTGAGGGACATCGCGCGCATCCATTCATCATCAGGCACGACCGGCCGTCCGGTGGTGGTCGGCTATACGAAAAACGACCGTGACCACTGGGCCGAGGCAATGGCGCGCATCCTTTGCGCAGTCGGCATCGACTCCCGCGATATCGTACAGATTTCATTCGCCTATGGGCTTTTTTCCGGCGGTTTCGGCCTGGACATGGGCGCCGAGCATATGGGAGCCACGGTAATCCCGGTTTCGGTCGGCGATGTCGAGCAGCAGATCAGGATCATGCAGGACTATCACACGACCTGCCTCTTCTCCACCCCCTCCTACGCCATGCAGATCGCCAATGTTATGGCAAGCCGCCGTCTCATGACCAACGAACTGACTTTAAGACGCGGACTTTTCGGTGCAGAGCCCTGGAGCGAAGAAATCCGCAAGCGTATCGAGACGTCACTCGGTATCGAGGCGTTTGATATCTACGGCATCAGCGAACTGATGGGACCGGGTGTCGCCGGTGAATGCGAATGTAAATGCGGCCTTCATATCTGGGAGGACCAGTTCTTCCCCGAGATCATTGAT
Source organism: Candidatus Latescibacterota bacterium (assembly GCA_963668435.2). Lineage (GTDB taxonomy): Bacteria > Latescibacterota > Latescibacteria > Latescibacterales > Latescibacteraceae. Next base: position 137,710 of record CAXXSC010000003.1, on the reverse strand, counting down.
CCGGAAAGCGGCGAACTTCTCGACGAAGGCGAAATCGGCGAGCTCGTGGTCACCACCCTTGCCCGCGAGTCCATGCCCCTGATACGTTACCGGACCGGCGACCTGACCTCGATTAATTACGAGCCCTGCGACTGCGGCAGAACCCATGCGCGCCTTTCGCGAATTGCGAGCAGGCAGACCGACCTTTTGATTGTCCGGGGCGTCAATGTCTACATGAAAGATGTGGATGAAATCCTGAACCGCATGCTGAGCATCCCGGCACGTTACCAGCTTGTCGCCTCACGCAATGAGCTTGGCGACGATCTCGAGATTTTGATCGAGGTATCGGAACAGCTGTTTAAGGACGAGATGCGCAACTACCGCCATCTCGAATCCACGCTGCGTCATGAGCTGACAGCGCGGCTATCTTTTGAGCCGAAAGTCCGTTTTGTCGAGCCGAGCCATTTCCCTCCACCGGGCGAGAAATACCAGCGTATGCTCGACACAAGGAACAACGGGGCATAAACATAGAGCAGACAACACCTGACGGGAGACTTTCGTTGATTTATCGGCGAAAGGCTGTATATTACATGGAATGGACCTTCGACGATAACTCTCAGACAGAGGTATTCCATGGATAAAGTACTCGCCGTAATCCTCGGCGGAGGCCGGGGAACGAGGCTTCAACCGCTCACCAAGCTCCGTGCGAAACCGGCTGTTCCTATCGCCGGTAAATTCAGGCTTATCGATATCCCCATTTCCAACTGCATCAACTCGAACATCAGGAATATCTACATCCTCACCCAGTTCAACTCTGTCTCCCTTCACCGCCATATCAACTCGACCTACAAATTCGACAGTTTTACGCGAAGTTTCATTGAGATACTGGCGGCTCAGCAGACAATCGAGAGCGAGCAATGGTTCCAGGGAACCGCCGATGCTGTACGCCAGACTCTACCGAACCTACGTGCCCAGAACATGGAGAACATCCTCATCCTCGCCGGTGACCACCTCTACCAGATGGACTACGAAAAATTCATCAATTTTCACCGAGAGCAGGGCGCCGACGTGACAGTTGCGGTCCGTCCCGTTCCACGTGATCAGGCCAGTGGTTTTGGTATACTGAAAATGAACGCCGACAAGACTATCACCGATTTCTATGAAAAGCCGGCGGAAAACGAGCTGGACGGGTTGGAATCGGTTGCCGACAGCCCCGACAGACCCTTCATGGCGTCCATGGGCATCTATGTTTTCAATCGCGGACTCATGGTGCGGCTTCTTGCCGGCAATTCCGGTCATGATTTCGGACGGCATATCATCCCCTACGCCATCAAGGAACTGAATGTCAAGGCATTCGAGTTCGACGGTTACTGGGAGGACATCGGAACGATCAAGAATTTCTTCAACACAAACCTCGCGCTTACCGATCCAATACCGGAATTCGACCTTTACCGGCAGGACCGGCCTATCTATACGCGTCCGCGTTTTCTTCCGGCAAGTAAAGTGCAGGATTCGGCAATCAGCAAAAGTATTATCTGCGAGGGCAGTATCCTTGAAAAATGCGAGGTCAATCACTCGATCATCGGAATTCGCTCCCGTGTCGGTGCCGGATCGAAACTGAAAAACACGATAATGATGGGTGCAGACTTTTATCAGACAAAGGAGGAACTGGATATTGAACGCAGCAGCGGCTCGCCCAACATCGGGATCGGCCGGAATGTGGTCATTGAGAATGCGATAATCGACAAGAATGCCCGTATCGGTGACAATGTCCGCCTGGTCAACGAAAAAGGGGTAAATGAGAGTGAAGAATACGGCTTCGAGGTCAAGGAAGGCATCATAATTGTCCACAAAAACACTATTATTCAGAGTGGAACTGTATTCTAACATCAAAATAAACCAACTTATCTTTCTATAATACAAGTTGTTAGCAGAAGCATCCCGGCATTTCCCTGTAAAATGCCAGCTATTTTCGGCAGGAATGCAACAAAACAGAAAACACTTGCCTTGTCTAGATAGAGTTATGTATTATTAGCTTTAATAAGTATTTACGTATCAATGCGGGTGTTATTTTGAAACTACTCGCCGGCAGTAATAAAACACAATCGAAGATTCCATACCGGAGCAATTATGACGCACGAAAAAAAACTTATGACTGGCGACGAAGCGGTCGCCAGAGGAGCCTGGGAGGCAGGTGTCAAAGTTGCCGCAGCTTATCCCGGCACACCCTCGACCGAAATCCTAGAGAATGTCGCAAAATACGATGAAATATATGCCGAATGGGCGCCAAACGAAAAAGTGGCGCTCGAGGTTTCCGGCGGCGCGGCTATAGCAGGTGTCAGAGCACTGGCCTGTATGAAACACGTGGGCCTCAATGTGGCTGCCGACCCGCTTATGACCTTGACGTATACTGGCACTAACCGCGGGCTGGTCATTGTCTGCGCCGACGATCCCGGCATGCATTCCTCACAGAATGAGCAGGACAACAGGAACTACGCCAAGTTCGCAAAAATCCCCATGTTCGAGCCGGCCAACAGCCAGGAAGCCCTCGACATGACCAAGGCGGCGTTTGAACTGTCCGAGGAATTCGACACGCCGGTACTCGTCAGGATCACCACCCGTGTCTGCCATGGCAAGAGCCCGGTCGTTGTCGGTGAGCGAGTCGAAGTCGAAACAAAGACGTTCGAGCGCAATCCCCAGAAATATGTCATGATTCCCGCCCATGCCCGGAAACGCCATGTTACCATCGAGGAGCGCCTGCTCAAACTCAAAGAGCATGCTGACACGACCTCATGGAACCGAGTAATCGAGGGCGCCGGCAAAGTTGGCATTATCAGTTCCGGTGTGGCATCACAGTATGCACTGGAAGTCATACCTGATGCGAGTTTCCTGCTCATCGGCATGAGCCATCCCCTGCCCGAGAAAATGATCCGTGATTTTGCCGCTTCCGTCGAGAAACTTTACGTTATCGAGGAGCTCGAACCCTACATTGAGGAATATGTCAAGACTCTGGGTATCGAGATTATCGGCAAGGATGCGTTCCCTCGCTGCGGTGAACTGAATCCCGAGCTTATCAGAATGGGCCTGACCGGTGAAAAAATCCCGGAGAGCCGTATTCCTGAAAATACACCGATTCCCATGCGCCCACCGGTGCTTTGCCCCGGCTGCCCGCACCGCGGCTTCTTCCACGTGGCCAAGAAAAATAAAGTCTTTGTCACTGGCGATATCGGCTGTTATACACTGAGTGTACTGCCGCCGCTTTCGATGATGGACACCTGTATCTGCATGGGCGCATCAATCAGCGGCGCCATCGGTTTCTCCAAGGCGCTTGCGGAACAGGATCCCGAGAAACGCGTGATCGCGGTGCTTGGCGATTCAACGTTCATGCACTCCGGTATCACCGGCCTCATGGATGTTGTCTATAACAAGGCGCGTGTCGTTGTCTGTGTGCTCGACAACCGCACAACGGCCATGACCGGCCATCAGGAGCACCCCGGCACCGGATTCACCATCAAGGGTGAACCGACCCATATGGTCAACATTGCAGAGGTCGCCCGTGCGCTGGGTGTCAAACATGTTCACGAGGTCGATCCGTTCAACATAGAGGAAACCGACAAGGCCATGCAGGAATGTCTCGCGCTCGACGAGCCTTCGGTCATGGTTGTCAAACGCGCCTGTGCCCTGAAAGTCCGCGACACGGATTTCGCGCTGTCCACTATCAGGCAGGATATCTGTAAAAAATGCGGAAGCTGCCTTAAGATCGGTTGTCCGGCAATTATCAAGAAGGACGATGTATTCATGATCGACCGCGGAATGTGTTACGGTTGCGGTATCTGCCGTCAGGTATGCCCCTTCGATGCTATCGAGGCGACAGAAAACACGGTCTGATGCAATAGCGGACAGGCAGGCGGCGCAGTTAGAAAAACAGAGCTCGCTGCAAACAGAAAGTTGTGAGAAAAGCGGAGATAGATATGGAAAACGGAACGAAAAACGTACTGCTCGTCGGTGTCGGCGGTCAGGGAATCATTCTGGCGTCCGAGGTGCTTTCGGAAGTGGCACTCGAAGCGGGCTATGATGTCCGCAAGAGCGAGGTCCACGGCATGGCACAGCGCGGCGGCAGTGTTTCCAGCCATGTGCGTTTCGGCAAGGACGTGAAATCGCCCCTGATCGAAATGGGCAAGGCCGACATCATGCTTGCATTCGAGATGGTCGAAGGGCTCAGGAGCAGTGATCTTCTGGCCGGGGGAGCGACCATCATCATGAACCAGACAAAGATCATCCCGCCCACGGTTTCCATCGGCATGGGCACCTATCCCGACGATGTGGAAAAGAGGGTGAAAGAGCTTGGATTCAACCTGAAAACGATCCACGCCAGGGAGCTTGCGGAAAAGGCAGGCACATTCAAGGCGGCAAATGTTGTATTGCTGGCGGCGCTCGCATCGAATTTCGATATCGAACGCGATCTCTGGGAAACGGTCATTAAACGCCGTGTTCCGAAAAAGTTCATCGATGTCAACATGGAGGCTTTCAGGCTCGGTTACGAATCTGTAAGCGCTTGAGACTCAACAAGGACAATTCTCTATGACAGGCCGCGCATCTTTCGCGCTGTGGCGGCAATAAAAAGAGGGGGTACTGGCGATCATGTGGAACAAAGAATATGAGGCGATGTCGATAAGCGAACGGAAGCAGCTTCAGTTCGACCGTATGAAACACATCCTGCAGTACGTGTATGACCGCGTTCCGTTCTACACAAGGAAGTTTGACGAAATCGGCATCAAACCATCCGATTACAAACAGCTTACCGATATTTCGAAATTCCCGACAACGATCAAGACCGATCTCAGGGATAATTACCCCTTCGGGCTTTTCGCCCAACCGCTTGAAAACATTGTCCGTCTGCACGCCTCATCCGGCACAACGGGCAAGCCCATTGTCGCAGGATATACTCAGAACGATATCGAGACATGGGCAGAGGTAATGGCCCGAACCCTTGGCTGTGCCAACTGTACCAAGAAAAGCGTTGTGCACAACGCCTACGGTTACGGCCTCTTCACCGGCGGGCTGGGCGCTCACTATGGCTCACACCGTATCGGCGCGACGACCATCCCCATTTCCGGCGGCAACACCAAGCGTCAGGTCATGATAATGCAGGATTTCGGTTCGACCATCCTGACCTGCACCCCATCATACGCGCTCAATATTGTCGAGGTCGCCGAGGGCATGGGTATCGATATAAAGAAGCTGAAACTCGAGTTCGGCATGTTCGGAGCAGAGCCTTGGACAAACGAAATGCGGAAGAACATCGAAAGCCGCATGAACCTCACCGCCATCGATATCTACGGTCTTACCGAGATCATCGGTCCCGGCGTGTCCTCCGAATGCGAGGTGCAAAACGGCCTGCATGTTTTCGACGATCATTTCTATCCCGAGATCATCGATCCGGAAACACTCGAGCCGCTGCCTGAGGGAGAGCTCGGCGAGCTGGTGTTCACCACCATGACCAAGGAAGCATTCCCGGTCATCCGCTACCGCACACGCGATATTTCCCGTCTGTTCCACGAGGAATGCCCCTGCGGCAGGACTCATATCAGGATGGAGCGTGTCAGCGGCCGTTCTGACGATATGCTCATTATTCGCGGCGTCAACGTCTTCCCGACACAAATCGAAAGCGTGCTGCTCACGATCGACGAGGCCGAACCGCATTACTATATCGATGTCTATCGTGAAGGAACACTCGATATCCTCGAGATCAAGGTCGAGGTCAACGAGCGCTTCTTCTCGGATGAAATGAAAGAACTTGCCGCACTCGAAAAGAAAATCGCGCACGAGATCCAGACTGTTATCGGCATCTCCTGCAAGATCAAGCTTGTCGAGCCGAAGACCATCGCCCGGTCCGAGGGCAAGGCCAAACGAGTCACCGATCATCGCAAGCTCTAAGGAGGAGGGTGGATCATGAAAGTCAAGCAGATCAGTATCTTCATAGAAAACAGGAGCGGCAGGCTTCGCGAGGTCACCAAGGTACTTGGCGACAACTCGATCAATATCCGGGCGCTCTCGCTGGCGGACACGAGTGAATACGGTATTCTCAGGCTCATCGTCGACAAACCCGACATGGCCCTCGATGTCCTCAAGAAAGCAACGTTTACACTCTCGGAAACCGATGTTCTCGCAGTCGAAGTCAACGACCGTCCCGGCGGCCTGACCGAAGTGCTACACACTCTCGGTTCTGCTGATATCAACGTGGAATACATGTACGCATTCGTGGAGAAATCCTCCAACAATGCAGTCATGATTTTCCGTATCGAGAATATTGAAAAAGCAATACAGGTACTGAACGACAAAAACGTGAGAATGCTGTCACACGAAGAAGTGACAAAACTCTAAGCTCACTGAATGCCGTCCAAATGAAAGGGGGTCAAGAGCAGGGCGAGGAAATACCAGTTCAAACGACAGAGAAAAACGTTATAATGCGTTACAATAACCAGGGGGAACATAATGCTGAAAAAGCTCATTATTGCTGGTATCGTATCAATCATGGCACTCGGTCTGGCTACTTCTGTCTATGCACAGGTCCAGACTCACGGTTTCATTCTTTTCAGATCCATCGCGGCACAGGATGAATATACAGCCCGTATCGAGCGTTACGGCATTCAGTTCAAAGAGAAAATCGACGATGAGTTCGACTGGCTGACTGAAATCTATATCCATCCCCAGGTAGGCGCTGCCGCTGGCAGGCTCTACATGGAAAGCGCTTATTTGAACTGGAATCTTTCAGACCGTCTGCCCTGGGAAATGACTCTCAGGATGGGACGCGGCCGTAACTTCTGCTACGGCATCACGCCCAGCTACGGCAACCGCCGTACCTCCGACTATTCGCTTTACAGCGAGGCGTTCACGCAGATGCGCGTTGTCGGTTTCCAGTCCTTCAATAACTTCGGTCCTATCTCTGTCAACGTCGGCATCATCAATCCTTATACCAATGCCGGACGTAATCTGCCCGATTTCCCGCTTGGCAAGAGCCTCGGCCTGCCTTTCAGTGATCGTGACACGGAATCCAGCACATTCAACCGTGTTGCTCTCACCGGCCGTGTCGGCTTCAAGAACGAACTGTTCGATGTCGGCGGCAACCTGTATGTGACAGATCCTCAGGAAGGCACCAATATCGCGAAGAACCGCGTTGGCGTCGATGCCGCTGTCAAGACCGAGATGGGCTTCATGGGCCAGCTCCAGTACACCATGGCTCAGACCCAGGTCATGGGCCTTGAAGACGATACGCTCGATCATTCCGGTTTCGAGGTCATGGGCGGCTACGAGAAAGACAAAGTCGGTCTCTATGCCCGCTATGGTGCTCTGGAATATGACGACAAGTATCAGGGCCTTGATTCAATCATGCTCTCGGCTGTCTACAAAATCCGTCCTCGTATCCACTTCCGTCTCGAGGGCCTGATCAACGGCGAAGACACTGACGACGCCAAAGGCTGGGCAGAGTGCGACAACAACGTTCTCTTCTTTGAGACACTGTTCGCCTGGTAAGCCGTTTGATCCGCACAATTTTGGAGGGGTGCTTCACGGCATCCCTCTTTTTTTCTCCGGCACATAGCGTTATTATCCGAAGTCTAACGAATACTTGAGGATACGCAGCCGATGAATGATGACAGCACACGAGAACACCTCACACAGCCACATTATTCAGAGCGTGAAATCGGCGCAATATGGCGCCCGAAATGGTTTTTACTCACTCGCTTTATTGCCGCATTCGGCGTGGCGATAGTCCTTGTTGCCGCTGAGTTTTTTCTTCGCCTCAACACCATAAACTACCGTGCACTGTGGATACTTTTCACTGGTCTTGTCTTGAGCAACGGGGTATTCATTTCCTGTTATCGTTTCCGCGGCATCTGGAAAACTCACGATACGACTGTCCTGACAAAGGCGGTCACTCGATTTATCAGGATGCAGGTCAACTCCGACCTTGTTATCCTGACTCTCATGCTCCATTTCAGCGGCGGCGCAACTAATCCGTTCGTATTCTACTATTTCTTCCATGTCATTCTCTCGTCGATCCTCCTGTCGAAACGCGGCGCCTATATCGAGGCCACTGTCGCGGTCATGCTGTTCAGTACAATGACTTTGCTCGAAGGTTTCAGCATGGTGACTCATTATGACCTGTTCTGCCAGGAATTCCGGACCCGTCCCATGTTCATTTTCGGGACAATATTTGCCCTCAGTTCCGCGCTCTACATCGCGGTCTACATGGCCACCTCGATCATGGACAGCCTTCGGCATCACGAGGCCGAGCTGGAAAAAGCCCTCGAAAATCAGCGCCGCCTGGAAGAAGAGAAATCGCGCTTCCTCGATGTCGTCGCCCATGACCTGAAAAGCCCTCTTGCCGCAATCGACACCATGGTTTCCACCACTCTTGCCGTACATGGAGGCACACTAGCACCCGAGGTCAAAAAAATACTCGAACGCATCCCTAAACGCACGTCCGGCCTGATTGACGTCATCAAGGAGCTGCTCGAATTCTCCCGTATCGAAAGAATTGAAGAGATGAGCCGCACTTTTGAAAAGCTTGCCCTGAAAGAGATAATCGAGCCAATCATCGAACAGAACAGGACTCTGGCAAACGAGAAATCGATCGATATTACCTTCCAAAAGCCGGAAACACTTCCTAAAATACTTGGCGATCGCGAACTGCTCGATCGTATGGCAGGTAATTTGATCTCCAACGCGATTCGCTATACGGGCGAAAAAGGTTCTGTGTTGATTACGCTCGCAGATAAAAGCGACCGCATCGTGTTTACGGTTAAAGACACCGGTATCGGCATCCCGAAAGAAGCCCTCCCCATGATCTTCAACGATTTTTTCCGTGCCGATAATGCGAAAAAATTCACCAGCGCAGGCACCGGCCTCGGCATGTCAATCGTCAAAACCGTAGTCCACAAACATGGCGGTACGATTACTGTCGACAGCGAAGAAGGCAAAGGCAGCGAATTCACGGTCAGTCTCCCCCCCGCAGAATAGACACAGCACCCAGCACACATAGCATTCTACCTCACTATGTAACACGCAGTAAACAGCGCATAATCTGTTAGTTACGATAAAACAGCTTGCGCTCCATCAAAAATTTGATTATACTATCATTGTTTGCCAAGACTAACATGTATTCTCCGGGAGATGAATATGACACTTTCACAGAGCATGGAAGATTACCTCGAAGCAATATTCGAAATCGACCGTGAGAAGCGTGCTGTCAGGGTAAAAGATGTATCGAAGAAGCTGGGGGTTACCATGCCGAGTGTCAATGGCGCTCTCAAAAACCTCGAAAGCAAAGGACTGATACATCATGAGAAATACGAATATATTGAGCTGACGGAAAAAGGTCAGACCATGGCTGCGAAGATAGCAAACCGACATCGGCTTATATCGAGATTTCTCAGCGATTGTCTCGGAGTCAATTCCGAAACTGCCGAGGAAGACGCCTGCAGGATCGAGCATGTGTTGAGTGTTGAGACAATGAACAAACTGGCCAAATTCATGAAAGACTACCCCGAGGCCTGATTACATGAAAAAACCGGAAGGACATGACGTAACCTGCTGCGGCAAGGAACTGACGCTGAACATGCTGCTGCCCGGCGAGAGTGGTACAATTGTCCATATAGGCACAACCGGACCTATCCGGAGACGGTTCATGGACATGGGCATAATCGAGGGCGTCGAAGTGCAGCTTGTCCGCACAGCTCCTTTCGGCGATCCAGTACAGATCAAGGTCAGAAACTCGCATATCGCCATGAGAAGAAGCGAAGCAGAGACCATAACAATACATCGCCTTGGAACTACTCAGCATGCAAGACATCACAGACGTCAGCATCGCGCTGGCCGGAAATCCTAACAGCGGCAAAACCAGCCTTTTTAATTTCATCACAGGATCACGTCAGCATGTGGGCAATTATCCCGGCGTAACGGTCGAACGCAAAGAAGGGCGCGTTCCGATCGACGATGCTATTGTGACATTTATCGATGTGCCCGGCACCTACAATCTGAGCCCCTATACAATCGAAGAGCATGTCGCACGCGACGAAATCCTCTCTCCGAAAATTTCCTGCATCATTACAGTTATCGACGCCACAGTTATCGAACGCGGTCTCTATTTTCTTTCGCAGATCATTGAGACCGGCAAGCCAACCGTGGTCGCACTTAACATGTACGACGAATTCGAGGATGCGAACAACGTACTCGACACTGAACTCTTGTCGCAGATACTCGGCGTACCCTGTATTCCAACCGTTGGAAACCGTGGCAGGGGTGTCACCGAACTCATGGCAACTGCGCTCAAAGCCGCTCGCGGTGAAATTGACGCTGTAGGAAAGGTCCATCGTTTCAGTCACGAAATGGAACATGCTATTGATGAGACAGCGGAACTTCTTGGAGAGGGTCTGAACCTTAACCGCCGCTGGGCTGCGGTCAATCTCCTGCTCTATGGAGAATCCTTTGCCAACAGCGGCTACCGGAAAGTGCTGCCCGGCGATATCTACACAAAGGTCGATGTAATACGGGAACGGCTTGAGGACCTCGAGGGCAGGGACATAAATAGTATTGTCGCAGCCGGACGTTACGGATATGCAGCTGGTGCAGTAGCTGAATGCATGAAAACAAGTGAATTCCAGGCATTGACACCGACAGAAAAAATCGACGCGGTCCTCACCCATCGTTATCTAGGCCTCCCTATATTCCTGCTCGTGCTCTGGATCATGTTCCAATCAACATTCACCCTCGGCGCGTTACCGATGACCATGATTGACAATTTTTTCATATGGCTCGGGTCGACCGTATCAAGTGTATTACCGGATGGATTCTTGAGTTCGCTTATTGTGGACGGTATCATCAGCGGTGTCGGAGGTGTACTTATTTTCCTGCCCAACATCCTGATCCTCTTTTTCTTTATCAGCATTCTGGAAGACAGCGGCTACATGGCTCGGGCAGCGTTCATAATGGACCGTCTGATGCATTTTCTCGGCCTCCACGGCAAGTCATTCCTGCCGATGCTCATCGGCTTCGGCTGTACAGTTCCAGCAGTCATGGCTACACGCATTCTCGACAGCAGGCGCGAACGGCTCATAACCATGTTCATACTGCCATTCATAAGCTGTGGCGCACGGATACCGGTGTATGTTCTTCTCGCAGGCGCTTTCTTCGGTCAGAAGTACGCCGGTACAGTCATATTTTCGCTCTATATCGTGGGAATGCTCCTGTCATTTATTTTCGCAAAACTCTTCAGTTTTTCCAACAAAGTGCCGTCACCCTTTGTCATGGAGCTCCCCCCCTACCGCATTCCTACACTGAGAAGTGTCCTGCTTCACATCTGGGAACGCGCATACATGTATGTCAGGAAAGCAGGTACGGTTATACTTACAGCCTCGGTCATCCTCTGGTTTTTAATGAGTTATCCTAAACCGGCCGATACCGGTCATGATGGCAACACGAAACTCCCCTCCTCCACCGCCATCGAGCAGAGCTATGCGGGCCGTCTCGGCAAACTGATCGAACCAGCGCTCAAGCCTCTGGGAGCAGACTGGAGAATGGGAGTCGCACTCGGCTCAGGTGTCGCCGCCAAGGAAATCATTGTTTCGACACTGGCGACAATATACTCCATCAGCGATGAAGAAAGCGGACACGGAAGCAAATCGCTTCAGGACGCCCTGAAAAATGATCCAACACTGAATCCGGTCAGGGCATATGGACTCATGCTTTTCATCCTGATTTATGTGCCCTGCCTTGCGGTTTTAAGCGTGTTAAGGCGTGAGGCCGGAGGATGGCGCTGGGTCATTGCAATGATTGTCTATACCCTGGCGATTGCCTGGACAGTCAGCTATATTTTCATCAGTATTGCGGAGAGAATAGTCTGATTCTCAGAGCATTCGATTAGTGCAAACTGCAAACCGGTACCGGGCCATGAACTTTCCTGTTTTCATTCTCGGCTTTATCGGCATCACCGCACAAAGCTCCTTCCTCAGGGAGATCCTCGCCCAATTTGTCACCGGCGAACTCGTTTTCGGCGCGGCCCTCTTCTTCTGGCTTGTCTGGACAGCCACAGGCAGCGCGATTCTCGGACGTCTGATAGGCAAACCCCGTAATGCCACCAGCCTCTTTTACCGCATACTCCCATTTTACGGCCTTTTCGCTTTTGCCGGTGTACTTTTAACGGCATCAATGCACGATTTTGGCGGGCTCGTTCAGGGTGAACGTATCCCACTCGACATGCAGCTAATAGCGGTCGCACTTGTGTTCATGCCGTTCAACCTGAGCGGCGGTTTCCTTTTCGCTCTGGCAGTGAAAATGCAGGAATGTGACGGTATCAAATCCGCAGGGAAAGCATTCACCCTCGAATCCGCCGGTTCTGCGCTTGCGGGAATCGCAGTCAGTCTTTTCCTTATCCCCTTTTTCCCGAATAAAATAATCGCGTTCAGTTGCCCTGTTCTCGCTATCATGGTCTCCGCTGTATATCAGTATAAAAAAGGCATGTACTTGGAGCTTTCCTGGCCATTGGCTGCAGGATTTGCAGTCCTTCTCATAGCAGGCTGGCATCATGTCAAACAAACAAATGAGCCATCTTACATTGTCTGTAAAGAAAGCCCCTACGGCCGTATCGGGATTTCCCAGGAGGGTGAATCGCTGACCTTTTACGAAAACGCGACTGCTCTTTTCAGCTACCCGGATATCGAGGCGGTAGAATACGCTGTCCATCTCGCTTTTGCCTGTACCAGCGATATCAGGCGGGCGCTTTTTATTGGTGGAAGCATGGGCGGAGCAGTCAGTGAAGCCCTGAAATACCCCAAAATAGAGGCTGTTGATGCGGTCGAAATCGACCCGGTCATGCTCGATCTCGCGATCGAACACATGGCGGATTTTGACTGTAGCAGGTCCGGTGTAAATTACCACCGGACAGACGGTCGCGCTTTTCTCGCAAAGATGGACGAACGCTACGACGTCATCATTCTTTCCATACCGGAGCCTTTATCCGGGGCAACAAACCGTTATTATACGCGGGAATTTTTCGAGCTTTTATCTTCACGAATGACCGCACAGGGCGTCGTGTTTTTCTCAGTCGAAGGTGAGGAGAACTATGTACCCGATGATCTCGCGTCATTTCTCGCCTCGATACGCCGTACGCTTCGTGAGGTATTCCCGACTGTGACTGTTTTGCCGGGTGCGACAGTCCGCTTTATAGCTGGAAAAGAACGCGGAGCACTGGAATCTCTTGACGGCGCTTTTCTGAGCCGCGAGCTTGAAAAGAGGGGGATCGAAACGGAGTTTGTCAACAGCAATTACATCACCCACATATACTCCCCGCACAGGATCGCCGCGTTCACAAAAACACTCGACAGCGCCGGAGAAACTGATATAAACACCGACCTTCACCCGACAGCATATCTTTCAAGAGCTTTGATCCATGCGCGGCAGGACAGTTCACGCAGCACAGCATTTTTGAAGGTGCTGCTCAAGCGCAACAGGCTGATACTGCTCATCGTGATTCTCACCGTTGTCTGCGCGGCATTCACCCTGATACCGGGGAAAAGTGCCGGAAAACGAGGACTTTTCGCCGCCATCGGCACTCTTGGTATGAGTGAGATATCACTCGAACTGCTGGCGGTCATGGCCTATCAGGCTCGATTCGGACATCTCTACGGACGTATCACACTGCTGATCGGCCTCTACATGGCAGGTCTCGCGGCCGGATCTTTCCTGTCAAGCAGAGCCGTTGAATCAGGCACTTCCGACACCTCACTTCTCGCGAAAGTGCAGGCATTCATGGCATTGATTCCGATCCTCTGGATTGTCGTACTGTTCATCCCTCAGCACGCTGTAATTAACCGATCTTTTGTTGAAATGCTATTCTTCGTACTGCCCTGCATGGCTGGCGCGGCGGGCGGCTATCAGTTCCCGCTGGCGGATGCCCTCTATCGGCAAAATGACCGCAAGGGCAATGAACAAGGCACACTGTATGGCGCAGACTTGTTCGGCTCATCACTGGGTGCGATGCTGACAGGAACGCTGCTAATCCCTGGGCTCGGTATGATCCCCACACTCGTGTTCCTTTCTTGCCTGAACCTCCTTATGAGCACCGCCCTTTATTTCAATGTTCGCGCGAGGCGATGAGTGGCGGGGCATACGGCAGGGCTTTTCGGCATGTGACCGTTATAATGTTCGCGGAAAATGTGTTTTTTCACCGTTCGGATATTTGCCAGCACCATATAAAAAAACAGGGCCCCGAAAGACCCTGCCGTAATACCTGATGCTGCTCTTGTTCTATAATTTCCGGATTGTTATTTGACAATCTCGGCGCTGAAAATTTCAATCTTCGTTCCCGGTTCTTTCCACGCATTCCTCGGCAGCCCGGCCTTGTTGCATGTCTGCTCGAGGAACGTTGTCCTGTCCCAGCCATAGTCAGTGGCCACCTGCGGTAGGAGAAGGCCGCGGTTATAGCCGCGTGTGATTATGATGCCGTCACGCCCGACAACAATCTCATCGACATTTTTGATCTCGCGGATTGGTGTGAGAACACTGATCTCAAAATCGATGGAATCCAGTTCGGAGGGCTGCACAGGATTGAAACGAGGATCCTCGAGCGCCGCCGCCCGGGTCATCTGGGCCACTGTATCGACCAACGGCTGGGTGCCGATAATATGGCCGATACAGCCCCTGAGACGACCGTTCTTGTTCAGTGTCACGAATGCGCCCCATTCTTCGCCGAGTTTGCCGTTATATCGGTCATAGACCGGGATTTTTCCGCCGTTGACAACGGCCTCCAGCGTTTCCTCTACGACCTCTTTGAGAGCTGATTTCTCCTGTTCGCTGAGACCGAGATCGGTACCGACCTGCTCCTCTTCCTCCTCGAGACCGCTTTCCGAATTTTGTTTCGTGATTGCCGCGGCAAGATAGCCGACAACACTCGAGCGGTCACCGCTGATATCGCCGGAATTGGCCATATTGAGAACCTTGGCACTTCCGGCGCCCAAATCGCGGCACGCCATCATCACCGTGGCCATTGGCGCTCCGCCGCAGGCCTGGCATTTTCCGGTTTCGATGTCACGGAGAAGCCCCTCCGGCTCGAAAACATTCACACGGTCCCTGACCACGCTATCCATACGGTCCGCCTGGCTGTCGTTAAAAAAGTGGGACAGATCGGTAGAGGCCACGAGAAGAACGTTCTTATCTTTCGCTGCCTTGCTGATCGCACTGGCGAGAGCTTCACAGGCGAGCTGCCGCTGGTCACCCATCACAACCGGAACGAGCTTGAAATCGCCAAGCACAGTCTGCAGGAAGGGCAGCTGTATCTCGAGAGAGTGTTCCTGGCCATCCGGCCTGCCGCCCATATGGCCGACCGTTGATTCACGGACTGTCCCGCTCTTATCATTCGAGACAATCTGAACAGCCATGTCATTGTCAATATTCACAATACCAAGCGGTGTCTGATAGCCACCGGAAGTCATCACGGACGAGAAATTGAGTCGCGGTTCACGGTGGTTGGGCGCAATGACAATAACCGTATCATACTGACAGCCTTTGATTTGACGGTAGGCATGCGCAGCAACCGGCCCGGAATACATATAGCCCGCGTGCGGAGCGATAAGCCCGATAATCGTCCCCAGTCCATGGGCCGCTTTCGCGTGTTCCAGATATCCTGTCAGTTCAGTTTTCAGTTTTGCAGGATCGTCAACATACCAGCTTCCCGAAAACGCCGGTGGACGTATCATTCCATCAGCTTCATTCATTGTCAAATCCTTCCCGGCATTGGCCGCCCCGCCGCAAGCTAACAATGTACAGCAGAGCACGGCATTCGCCATATATTGCGAAAAGTATTTCATGTCTTAATCCTGGCTGTAATATGCGCTGAAATTTCCTATTTTTTCCGGTTCGCGTACTAGACTGACCAGACACCGGCAATCTTTTCACCGCAAAACGTGCATTTTCCCTCATTCACCTTGTACTCACTTATAGTATACCCGATACGCCCGATTACGACTTTCCCACAGGACGGGCAATAAGTCGATTCCGATTCATGTCCCGGCACATTCCCCACATATACATAGCGAAGCCCCTTGTCCATGAGGATATTTCGCGCCCTGACCAGTGTCGCCACCGGTGTCACTGGGAGGTTCATCAACTTGTACATGGGCCGGAAGCGCGTAAAATGCACTGGTATGTCGGGGCCGATTTCCCCCATGAGCCACTCTGCCATTTTCTCGAAACCGCTGTCGCGGTCATTGAGTGTCGGGATCGTGAGATGCACGATCTCAGTCCATATTCCGTTTTGTTTCAGACGTTTGATAGTGGCAAGCACTTCCTTGAGCCGTCCACCCGTGATTTTTTCGTAAAACTCCTCTGAAAAAGCCTTGAGATCCACCTTGTAAGCGCTAATTACCTCGCAGAGCCTATCGAGTGGCGCGGGATTGATAAAACCGTTCGACACCACAAGGCTGCCCATTCCCTCTTTCTTTCCCGCCTCGGCACAATCGCGGGCGAACTCGTTGAAGACGGTCGGCTCATTATAGGTAAACGCGATGAACCTTGCATCATAAAGCCGCGCCTCAAGCGCAACCTTTTCCGGAGGAAGATACACGGCACGAAGTTCCTCCGGTTTCGCCTGTGAAAGCGTGTGATTCTGGCAGAACTTGCACCACATGTTGCAGCCGGCTGTGGCAATTGAAAATGTTGAGGCACCCGGCATTACATGGTAGAACGGCTTTTTTTTCGATGGGATCCGGCGCATAGCTTGCCACACGGCCGTAAACAAGGGAATAGAGCGTGCCTTTCCGGTTTTCTCGAACACCACAGCGGCCACGATCACCGTTCTTGATCTCGCATTTCAGCGGGCAGAGCTTGCATCGTACTTGGCGCCAGGGCAGCTTGGTATAATGCTCCGCCTCATGCTCTGGAAACGAGGCTGGTTTCCCTGAACGTGTCTGCGAAAACGCATCCTCAGTGTTGAAAGCGCATGCATTACATGCTGCCATTGCGAGGAAATGACGGCGATCAAGCACAGGACCTGCCGCTTCATGTCGTTGATGATTATACATAGTGATAGTGTATCACGAAATCCGCGAAATGTCAAGCATGAGGACAGCTGTAACACAATCTCACGGTGCGCATTGAACATACTGAGAAGAAAAACATGTATCGAAAGAAATGACGGTGCTATTCACCAGATGGTTTCGTGAAATACTTCCTGAGATCCATGGAAAGTTTGTCCTCAAGACCGTATTTTTTCAGGAAATAGAAGATCGAGTCGCGTGCACGGAGATCAGCAGGATTTCCCCTGAGCGCCTGCTCGTAGAGTTTCTGGGCCTCAGCGACAGCACCGGTTCGCTCGGCGTAAAACGCCTTGTTGAGCAACTGCCTGCTCGTATTGTATGTCGCGAGCCGGTCCTTGTTTACATCACCTTTGACAATGTGGGCGTTATCGCTTGTCAAACTGACGAATTGCTTTCTGATTTCGACCTCGGCGGTAACATCCTCGTTCCAGTGGGATATCGGCGCAGTAAACTCAAGGCTCGGCATATCATCGGTGATAACAGGATAGTCTGCTGTCATCTTTAGCAAGTCGTCCCGGGAGCAAATATAATTCGCTGCGAGGGCATAAAGACTGCCGTTGTTGACCCTGCGCATATCCTCAATGGCCTCCCCTGGTACCTGACGTTCCGGATCCATCTGCATCGGGTCCTGGGAACCGAGAAGGATACCGTCGTTGCCGTTCAGGAACAGATAGACATAATCGAACGCCTCGGCAAAAGTGCGTATCATACTCCATGAATCGTCGACACCGCTGTTGTAAACCGGCAGCCACTGGGCGACAATGCCACCCGGATTCAGCGCCTGTCTGCAAGCCACATAGAACTCATAAGAATAGAGGTTAACGGTACCACGCGTGTAAGGCTGAAGCGGTTCAGCGGTTATAACATCGAATTTCTGATCGGTGCCCTGAAGAAAAAAACGCCCGTCATCAATAACAACGGTATTTCGCGGATCCTCAAGGATTCCGTAATTTTCATCGGTGAAGCGGCCTTTACAGGCTTTGATAATCTCGGCATCGATCTCAACACTCGTGATATGGTCGATGGGATAAAGCAGGCAGGTCCCGAATGTCTGGCCGGTTCCGAACGCAATGCCGCAGATGTCTTTCGGGTTGTCGTGAAAAAGGAGCGGGTAATGCGCGAGCAAAGCATGAGTGCCCTCTGTCGAGGTGCTGGAGACCCAGAGATTATCCACCCAAATCTTGCGGAAAGGTGCGCCGCTTGAAATCCAAATTGTCGAGGAAGGGCCCTCGCGAAGATATTCGATATACTCGCTGTGCATGAGACGTCGGCTCAGAATCGAGCGTGGAATCCCGACACTGTAACTGAGTGAGACAAAAAAGACAAGTGCCGCTGCCGATGCGGCCAGTACCGTTATACGTTTTTTAGCACCAAGCGAGGTGGCGAGAAAATAGGCGGACGGCACAGAGAAAAGCAGTGCGCAGAACACCATTGTGCCGGTGATGCCAATAGTCGGAATCAGCACGAAAACAGCCGCGAGAGAGCCAAACAGCGATCCTGCAGTATTGACAGCATAAATAAACCCGACGCGCTGCGAAAGACCGACAACCTCACGGGCATAAAGGCCGAGACCGAGCGGGAAACTCAATCCCATCAAAAGCACCGGGACAAATCCTATCAATGTAAACACCACAGCGGTCAGAACAGACAGACGCATGAATGTCGAATAAAGTTCATTACCGGAATACATGGCCTTGCCGGTGATCGCGGGAAACGCGAAAAATCCGGCGAGCGCGGCAAGCGCAGTCAGGCCAAGCAGGATACCGAACAGACGTTCCGTGCGAAAACGATCCGGGACAGCCACCCGCATGAGGAAACCACCGAGCCCGATGCCGAGCAAATAGACACTGATGACAATCGTGTAGAGATAGGTGGTGTTGTTGTAGACCAGAAGCATCATCCGCATCCAGACCATCTCAAGAGTAAGACCGGCGAAACCGGTGATACCCAGTGTCACAACATACCACAGCCAACGCGAATCACCGCCCGAATGGATAACAGACACATTTTTTTCAACCGGATCAGGTGTCGATTCGAAACGGCCGCTGACAAGCAGGGCTATCGCGCCCATGACCACATTGACCGCCGCAGCCAGCATATTAGTGCCGGTTACCCCTATAAAACGGATAAGGATGACACCGACAACGAACGCACCGCTCATGGCCCCAAGCGTGTTGACCGCATAGAGTAGACTGGTGTTGACAATGATCTTCTTTTTATCATCAGTGAGCGCCCTGAGTAAAACCGGCAGTGTGCCGCCCATGATCATAGTCGGCACGAGCAGCAGCAGCGCGGAAAGAATAAAGCGGACACCGATGCCGCTGATTGTATGAATGCCATGATTGAACGGCAATACATAAATCAGTTTGGCCAGATGCTTTATTCCGAAAAAAAGCACTGCGGCTACAATACCAAGCACAATTTCGAGGATACCGTACAGGCGAACCCTGTTGCTAACCTTTGCCGCATATTTCCCAATCACATGGCTGCCGATTGCAAGCCCGCCCATGAATACCGCGATAACGACCGACATGGACAGAGTGGTCCCACCGAAAATAAGGCCGAAAAGCCTGATCCAGATGATCTGATAGGCGAGAGCGCAGGCTCCTGAAAGGAAAAATACAAGCAGAAGAATATTCATCGCGGTATCCTGTTTAGCGGTGCAAATGAGTGTTTGGCCTGATTATGTGCCGCTTTCGAGTGCCGGAGCCGGTGTTTCGCTGTCGACAGTGTCCTGAGCGTTTTCTTTACCGGCATCCAGTTTTCTGTCAAGATAGGGAATAGCATACATCAATCCGATAGCCATCCAGAATGTATTGTTCGTCAGGTCGGTCGCCAGTGCGAAATTGATGTGGAATGCCGCATACAAAGCCGTACAGGTGCTCTGCGCCAACCTGAGATAGTATGTATTCATCGTAAGCGCTGTTTTGACACCGTGGACGAAAATGGTCATGAAAAGCCATGTGGCAATCACAAGGCCCACGAGCCCCTCTTCGGCCAGAATTTCGAACATGAGAGTATGCGGTTCACATACCTCAATAAGGATATGAGGCATAGCCGGATCGACATAGTCATAATACATAATGGGGAAACCGCGGATACCGATACCGAAAATTGGATGATCCTGCCACATCCAGATACCGGTCCTGATCAGTGAAATGCGCGACGAAGAGGAACTGTCTCCCGACGGATCGAAAATCGAACCGAAACGGTCGAACACTACCTCCCAGAGCTGCGGCATTTTGATCGAAAGAAGGATCATGAGGAAAATCACCACACCGATAAAAGCAACGTAGAACGACCATTTCTTGTTGATCGCAACAATGATCGCAAGGCCGAACAGTGTGGACACCCAGCCTGCACGGGAAAAAGTACTGAGAATCCCCACACTGCTGAGAAGGATCGATATAACAAGAACATATTTTGTCGGACGATTCAGTTTTCTTTCAAAAACCAGACCAAACGGCACAATGATGCCGACCATGAGGAAACAGGCAAGTTTGTTCGGATTGTCGAAAGTGCCGGTGGAGCGGTAAACAGCGAGACCAAGCGAGGTCGCCATTTTCACCACTTTCGGCGCATAAAACGAACCCTGAGTGAACAGCTGATAAATAGTCAGCAGCGAGACGCCGACGGGAATGAGCACCATGCCCCAGAGAACGAACTTGAGCTTGCCGATCGAATCGACACTTTCGATTACGGTGAGTGCGATGAGCCCCATCACGACAACCCTGACAAAAGTCATGGCACCATCGGGGAAATTCGGTGTATAAATGAGCGACATCGCCAGCACCAGAAAGAACATGATAAGCGGCATCCAGAGATTTGTCGACCGAATATAGGTGCGCCGCTTGATCAGCAGGTTGAAAAAGGTGCTGACAAAGGTAATCAACAATGCGATATGGAAATATGTAAAATTGAAATTGACACTTCCGGTGGATTTCGTAATTCGGGCAAGAAAATCGAGACCGGTGGTGATGAACATGAGCTGAAGGCCGACAACCGGTTCAAGCGGAACAAGCAGCAGGAAAATCGGCACAAGTATAATGGAAACGCAGTAAATATAAAACTTCGGATTATTGAAGAAGAAATAATCGCCGATAAAGTACATAACCATTGTCAGGCCAAGAAACGCAAAAAGAGCCCAGAATACTTTCAGCGCGTTTATTTCATTGTGTTTCAGTTTAAGAACATCTGTCTGCATGCATTGTCCGCTTAAGTAAGGCCGTCAGGCCGGTTTCATCCCCTAATCCTTCAACACCCTGATTGACCGGATGCCTATGATCTCCAGCATATTATCCATCCTGATATTGGCCTTGTCGAAAGTCCGTGCCGACCGGAAACAGCCCTGGGCACAGCCCCCGCGTGCGATCCTGTTCGATGTGATGGTGGGATTGATCGGATCGACAAAGGTGGAATCGGCCCATGAGCGCGGATAATCGCCCTGTGAATCAAGGCACCACTCGCAGACATTGCCCGACATATCGCACATACCATCGTGTGTATCACCCTGCGGCGCGAACCACCCCGCCGGGGAAAGCACATCATCGAAACCGTCGTCATTGAGCTGTACATTCATCGGCTTGTAATGGCCGGGATCGGGCCCGAAAGCGTATTCGCGGTTATCTGTCCAGCGTGCGGCCAATTCCCATTCGGCATCACTGGGCAAACGGTATCCCTCGCTATACAGGTCATAGGACCAGTCCGTGATATCGACCGCCTGATCAAAACCTTCGATGATATTCCTCTCATGGCAGTAGAACAACGCACCATACCAGCTCACGAAGTTGATCGGCAGTTTTTCCGTATCATAATCGGGGAAAAAGTGCTCGCCATCATAACAGACCATAATATTGCTGTAGAGGCCGGGTGCACGTGCGAGGAAAAGCGGTTGTGAATCGCCCTCACTGTTATAAACATATATTTCCTCGAAACGGAGCGCCCCGCGATTGAGCGCATGGTTCATTATTTCGCAGAACTGCCCGACAGTCACCTCGTACTTATCGACAAGATAATCATGAGTAATAGTAACCTGATGAGGCGGATGGAGATTCGGGTATTGAATTTTATCAGTGCCACGGAAATATGTATTCTTCGATACACGTTTCATGCCCCAGAGATCACGCTCGATCATAAGAGTGGTATCTGCGGTTTCATTAAGGCTCAAGGGGCCGAGTGTCAGAGTCGACACGGCCTCCGGGTGTGTAACGGTAACCATATAAAGGTCGTCTGCGGCTGATTTGTATGCCGACGGATTCACACGTGACGGTGCAATAGACTGTCCTGTAGCGGCATCGACCATGAGCATTTTGCCTGTCAGAACACGTCCGGCCGCTTGAAGCTGATAGAGATAGACACCGGCGGAAGACACCATGCCATTTTCATCCTTACCATCCCATATAGCGGAATAAAAGCCGGGGTTGCGGGTCCCATGATAAATAGTCCGCACTTTCTGGCCAAGCACGTTGTAAATGGATAAAACAACGTCCGAGGCGGTATCGAGGCTATAGGATATCCGGGTTGAAGGATTGAACGGATTCGGGAAATTACCATAAAGGGCAAAAGCTGTTTCACGTTGATTTTCAACCTCGGTGACATCGAAAGAAAAAGTACCGGTTGTATCTGTTGTTGCACTATAGGTCTCGGAAGGGTCGCTGAGGCTTGTCACCGTAATGGTCGCTCCCGCGGCGGGACGGTCAATATCCGTGACAATCATACCGGAATAATTAATCGCATAGGCGGGTATCACAGCCGGCAGGAATAATGCGGCCAGAAGTAATGCCGATATTTTTTTCATAGTTATCACCATCATTAAATAAAGAACCGGGTTCGGATTAGTGTAACAATATATTATTAACAGCACTGATGTACAAGCAAGAACTGCGCTCAGTCATTCTCTCCATAACGGGAGAAAAGATTCCCCCACGGACTTTCCCTGAGCCATGTATCCACAATCTCTTTCCCCTTGCGAGGATACCAGTATTTATCGTGATATGTCTCGCTGCCGAAAATGAACAGGTTGACAAGGGCTGTCCTGAACAGAAGTTTCTGAAAAACCTTGAGCGGCGAACGCCAGAGAAGCATTCCCGCGCCGGTGCCGACATTGACCCCGACATCGAAATTCCAACGCTCCCCCGCCACCTCAGGCATACCGACTATCTCAATATCAGCCGGATTTCCCTGCCCGAGGCCGCGTTCGGTCGCGTGAGCGATATACTGCATTTTCATTGGATCGAAACCCATCATTGATGCAGCAACAGCATCTATAGCCACCTGGTCGGATGACGCGAGAATCACATTTTTTTGATGCGGCACAAGGGTTCTCGGACCGGGACCGCTTCCCGCGGTGCAGCCATCCATGACAGCGAAAAGACCGCTGTGAATCTCTTTCTGTATGGCCAAAAGGTCCACAAGCGTGTCATGTATCCAGGTATGGGTATAGTGACGGTGTGTACTCAACAGGCCGCCGAAAGCGTTTTTCATGGCACCGGTGGTCGTAGTATAGGAATGGGTTTTGACAGTCGGCAGGTGAACGATGTTCTTCCCGAAGAAATAGTCGGGGATATAAATACCCTCCGGATAGATCATATCGAGGACAAGCATATCAGCCTTGGGCTTGAACGGTATCCATTTCATGTCGCTTTCGAGAAAATTGTATTTTTCGGGGATATTATACTTTTTGAGCACCGGCTCCAGTTTGTTGAATTTCGTACCCTGATCGGCTATTGTCACCACAGTTTTGTTGTGCACATCGACTATATCATCAAATCCCTGGTCTTTCAGGGCAAGAATGGTGCCTTCAAGCTGCCACGGCGTTGTGTTTGCACTCGGAAACATGAGATGCCAGCTTATGTTATCCTTGAGAATCGTGGTCGCGGAATTGTCAAGGGCATCCTTCATACCTGCGATATCGCAGAGACGGCGGTAGTCCTCAAGCACAGTGTCAGGGCTTGTCCTCAATACGGCGACTTTCGATTTATTCATAAGACATCCTCTTGCTGGGTTGCACTACGTGTTTCCTTTCTCTGATTTCTTGGTTATAATATACATTAATACGGTCGCATTTCAAAACCGCAAGAAGCTCAATTTCAAACGTATATTATTTGTAACGCGCAATTGAATTTAACGCCGCATATTTTCTTCCGCGAGGCAGACATGCAAAATAATAACAGACCAGCCAGCGAAAGCACCTCTATACTTTCGCGGGAACGCGCTCTTCTCATTGTAACCGATATCCAGGGACGGCTCGCAGAAAGCATGCTCAGGCGCGAAGAGCTCTACCGCAATGCAATCATCATGATCGAGGGGGCGAAAATGCTCGGTGCCCCCATACTCTGGGTCGAACAGTACCCCGAGGGTCTCGGCCCGACTGTCCCGGAAATTGCCGCCCATCTCGAGGGCTTGACCGCACTACCGAAAAAAACTTTTTCTTCACTCAGCGAACCTGCTGTCAACGAACGTTTCATGGAAATGGACCGTGACCAGATCATCATTCTCGGCATTGAAACGCATGTCTGCATTCAGCAGACCACGATGGATATTCTCGCGAGGGGAAAAAGCGTGCATGTGGTAGCCGATGCAGTCTCATCAAGGACCGAGTTCAACCGTTCGATCGGGCTTGAAAAAATGAAGCAGGCCGGTGCGGTCATCAGCAGCACGGAAACGGTCCTGTTCGAACTGCTGGGACATGCTGAAGGCCCGGAATTCAAGGAAATCTTGAAACTGGTGAAATGATTCGGGGGACAGGCGCCCATTTTGTCAAAAAATCAATGATTGCCTGTTATTTGTCAGCAGATACCGCCATTGCCTTCCGTTTCACATCGGAATAATCAAGACCAAAACAGTCACGGTAGGCATCCTCTATCCTCTTTCCTATCCACTTGTAGAGCCCTGCGGCCTGACGTTTCGAGAATCCTTTATTACGCCAGCGTTCCAACATCGTTTCGGTTTTCGTGAACACCGCATCCTCAACAGGGAACAGGCGCTGTATTGAACCGCTGCCCTCTTCATTCAGAAGCACCGCAAGATCCAGATAGCCATCGCCCGACCCGCGCACGATTGGGAAACATCGCTCTTTCATGGCAAATGAAAGCAGCCCCAGCGGCGCTTTTCCCGTATCCTCGTCGGCAGCGGCGATTGCGGGAAGATCCTCTCCTGTCTCCACCCAGGCCGGCACGGCGACAGAAACCGGGGGAAATCCGAGAATGGTCCACATGGTGGCGAGCTCGGGGCTCTCGCCTTCTTTGACGCCTGTCACAACTGTCGATGAGGCCGTGGAATGGCGTGGAATGTAATCGACAAAATTCACGAAACGTGTATCGTCCGCATTTTCGGGAATCGATTCGGCAAGATCCGTCCCGGTCAGCGAATGAGTAAGACAACGGGCAACATCCTGGAGGATGAAACGGTGATCGAGTTTGTTTTCCGCACGCGCCCGGAAAAAGAGATTTTCAGCAGTCTGGAAACGTATATAGCCGTGCCCCTTATCAATAGGACCGGTAAATGAATAATTCGTGCGGATAATGTAACCGTAGGGGGCGACAGTCGGATCATTGGCGTCGATTTTCGTGTAACTGAAATTTCCGGCCTCGTAATAAGCGGCGCCCCCATGAGCATCGATCACGCCGAAATTTGCCTCGACACCGAGAGGTTTTTGCTCGGTCTCCAACAAGCGTTCGAAATCCTCAAGACTCGCGCATCGCTGAAGTGCCAGTTTCATGAATGTGCCGTTGTCTTTGTTCTTGACTGTTGTAGTGTCACCGTCGTTGATATTATAGGACATGGAGTTCATGATGGCTAAACCGGCGCTGTTCACGCCCTGCCAGACATGCGTCCCGGTCGAATCGGAGGCGCTGATCACACCGATATAATCATAGTCGCCGTCATCGAAAAACATGATCAGGTTCTGGGTGCTGCCGGTGTCGCGGTTCTTGAAGAGCATCGGACGGCCGTCGGGGGTACATTTTCCTGAAATGATGGCGGTCGTGCAGGCACTGGCATCATGAAGCGCGAGAACTACAATCAAGCTCAAAACCGGGCAGAACAGTCTACGAAAATTCATACAATATCCTTTACTGATTACTCGTGGCGGATCAAAGAAACAACTGTGTACTTTCCAATCGGGCGTAACAAAACCGCGCATCATTTCCATAATGGCAGAGGATGCATAAGCTAACATCAAGTGCCCGGCGTTTCAAGAAAATCATCAGGCATTATCTGCCGGAAGCGTATTTTCTTTTTTTATCCTCAAAAGCACTATCACACTCTCGATAATCATCCAGACCTCGAGAACAAAGACAACAAGACCGATGACGAAAAGTAGCCAGTTGCCCTCGCCCTGATACTGCCTGATATTCAGAAGCATGGCCCAGCCGGTCATGAACACCATGAAAAGGAATGGCAAGAGTGCTATCATCACCGGTTTCCTGTTCCTAACAAGGTAGACGGTAAGAAGCAGCAGGGCAAGTGCGGCAAGAAGCTGATTAACGGTGCCGAACAGCGGCCAGAGCTTGAGAGCGCCTTTTCCGCTGCCGTCATAGAAAGCCAGGGCCGCGGCGGTAACAACAGCGAGTGATGTGGCGGCGTAGCGATTCTGGAAAAACGTGATGTTGCGGGCGGCAGAAAACTCGCTTATCACATAACGCTGGAGACGTGTCGCAGTATCAAGTGTCGTGGCGGCAAATGACACGAGGAACACGCCCATGATAGTGATGCCGATTTCGTAAGGAATCTTGTAGGACTCGAGCAGGTTGGCAGAACCGATGATAAAAGCGTTGATTTTCGAGGTGAGGCCCGAGGCCGCCTGCCAGCTCGAATAATGGGCGTTGAACGCCGCGGCGCCGGTAAACATGGTACCGTCACTTGCGGTGTATTTCATGCCTATGCCCGCAGTTACCGCGATGATTACGAGGATGGAAAGCGCGCCCTCCATCAACATACCGCCGTAACTGATAAGCTTGGCGTCTTTCTCGCAGTTAACCTGTTTTGCAGAGGTTCCCGATGACACGAGGGAGTGAAAACCGGATATGGCACCACAGGCGATAATCACAAACAGAAACGGCCACATGGCGGGCGCCCCGGCAGGATTGGATGCCACCGCTGGAGCAATGATCGCGGGATGCCCCACAATAGTCCCGATCGAAATCATCACGAGGATTATCAAAAGCTCCTGGGCATTGATGTAGTCTCGCGGTTGCAGAAGCACCTGCACAGGCAGTGTCGAGGTAATAAAAGAGTTGATGACGAAAAGGATGATCATCCAGAGCATAACCGGTGTCAGCGGACCGATAGAGGGAAGGCTGATGGGATTATACGCGCCGATAACGATGGTCACATAAAGAAGGGCTACGGCGACAACACCAGTTTTCACAGGATGATAGCCTTTTTTATATACCATCCAGCCAAGCCAGATCGCGATCGGCACCTCGCTCCAGATAGAAATCACCGACTGCGGATGCATATCGAAAAGCAGCGCGATGATCAGTGCGAAAACAGCTATAACAAGCCAGAGTTCGAGGAAAATGATAACCATGAAAAGAGTGCGTACACGCGAATTGATAAGCCCGGCTGTAAGGTCGCCGATCGAACGCCCCTTGTTTCGCATGGACAGGACCAGTGAGCCGAAATCATGAACCGCTCCCATAAAAATCGAGCCGAACACGACCCAGAGGACCGCCGGCAGCCAGCCCCAGATCACCGCGATGGCCGGGCCAACAATGGGGCCGAGACCTGCTATCGAGGTAAAATGGTGGCCGAACAACACCTCCTTGTTGGCGGGAACATAATCGATATCGTCGCGGAGTTCATGGGCAGGTGTGCTGCAATCCTTGTCGAGCTTGAAAATCTTGTCGCCAAGATAACGCCCATACGTGTTGTACGCGACAATGTATGCAACGAAACAGATAATCGCGAGTAATAGTGAATTCATCGGCCCACCTCTCTATTAACGATATTGTTATGTTTTTTCACGGCATTTCATCATCCACCGATGCTTCAATATAGGAAAAAACATGGTCGAGTCAAATGGATATTACCCACTGCCCCCGCTTGACTTGGAGCTTATAAATTGATACATTATCAGAGGGCTGAAACAGGACAGAAAAGAGACTGCCGTATGAATCCTCATCTACACCCCGGACAGATACTGATAGCTGTGGGATTTCTGCTGATCGTAATAGGAATAACCCTTCTTATCGGCGGCAGAATACCGTTTTTCGGGAGACTTCCCGGCGATCTGTCATTTCACGGCAGGAACTGGAGTGCTCATGTTCCTGTTGTCACGTCAATCGTGATCAGCCTCATCCTGACACTGATACTTAACTTCTTTTCCAGGCGATAAACGACCGTGCAGCTTTCCGATTTCGACTACACGCTTCCCGAAGAACTGATCGCGCAAAAACCGGCTGAAAAGCGCGAGGCATCCCGGCTCATGGTGATCGACACAGTAAAGGACAAGATCAGCCACGGCACTGTCGCCGATATAACGGACTATCTTTCCGCGGACGATCTCATCGTGGTCAACAATACGAGGGTCTTTCCCGCACGTCTCATCGGCAACAAGACAGACAGCGGCGGCGAAGCCGAAATATTCCTCCTCACGCCACGAAGCGATAGAGTCTGGAATGCTCTCTGCCGTCCCGCACGTCGGCTCAAGATCGGCACAGCAGTCAGCTTCAACAACGGGCTGCTTCAGGCAGAAATCATCGAGAAAGGCGATAAGGGCCATGTGGTCGTGGAACTCAAGTCCGAGATTCCGATAGATGAAGCTATCGACCGTTGCGGAAAAACACCCCTCCCACCCTATATCAAACGAGATGCCGAGGGTGATGACGTAGACCGCTACCAGACAGTCTATGCCGAACATCGCGGTTCGGTGGCGGCGCCGACAGCCGGACTGCATTTCAGCGAATCGATCCTGAAACGAATCGCGGACAAAGGTATCGCGGTCGAAACAGTGGTGCTTCATGTCGGTATAGGAACATTCCGTCCGCTGAATGAGGACGAGATCGGCAAAGACCATCTTCACAGCGAATACTGCTCGGTGCCGGAAGCAACTGTTGCAGCGGTCAACACCTGCCGTGAACGCGGAGGCCGTGTCTTTGTCGTGGGTACGACTACCGCGAGGGCGCTTGAATCGGCGTCACGGAACGGCTCGCTCGAAAAATTCGAGGGCTGGACAGATATTTTCATCAAACCACCCTACGATTTCAAATCGGTGGACTGCCTTATGACTAATTTCCACCTGCCGAAATCAAGTCTGCTCATGATGGTCAGCGCTTTTGCCGGCAGGGAAAAAATACTCGCGGCATATGAAGAGGCCGTACGCGAACGCTACCGCTTCTATTCCTATGGCGACGCCATGCTGATACTCAGGTGACTACAACGCGGCAGATGCGGGACTTCCCGCGGAAAATAGGGACATGGATATGAATACAGATATTCCGCAGACACACGCGGTCATTGTCGCCGGCGGCATCGGAAAACGAATGGGCGCCGACAGGCCGAAACAGTTCCTTTCGCTCAGGGGCCGTACGATCCTCGAATGGACACTCGAGCCGTTTGTCGCCTCGAAAGAAATTCATGGCATCACCATCGTGGCAGAACGCGACAGCATGGATGTCATACGCGAGCAGGTAGCACAGGTATCGCAGCCCTGGAAATGTATCGACATTGTCGAGGGCGGCAGGGAACGTCAGGATTCCGTGAGGAATGGTATTGCATCGGCACCTGACAACTGCGATATTATCATTGTCCACGACGCTGTCCGGCCTTTCATCACCGTTGAGCTTATCGGCGACTGTATCAAAGGTGCATATGAACACAAGGCAGTAACCGTCATGCGGCCTGTCAAAGAAACGGTCAAGGAGGTCCGTGACGGGATTGTCGTGGCGACACCTGACCGCTCGACACTCTGGATCACTCAGACGCCACAAGCGTTCAGGGCGGACATTCTCAGAGAAGCACACCGCAGTGCGGTCGAGGACGGTTTCATCGGCACCGATGACTGCATGCTGGCGGAACGTCTGGGCCATGCGGTCCACATTATCGAAGGCAACGATTACAATATAAAGATCACGACCCCGGCAGACCTGGCGTTTGCCGAGGCGATTGCTCAGAATTTCGAAAAGAGGGGGACGTGATGCTCAAAATCGGTCATGGCTACGATGCGCACAGGCTTGTCGAGGGACGGCAGCTTATTCTCGGCGGTGTCGAAATCGCTTACGAAAAAGGGCTTCTCGGCCACTCGGATGCCGATGTGCTCTGTCATGCGCTCGGTCATGCGCTCCTCGGGGCGCTCCGGCTCGGCGATCTCGGCGAGAACTTCCCGGACAATGATCCCCAGTATAAGGGCATAAGCTCCCTTGAACTTCTCAGGCGCGTGGCAGTGAAAATCCGCGACATGAACGGTGAAATCCAGAGCATCGACACGACTGTTGTCGCCCAGGAACCGAAACTTTCCCCCTTCAAGGACACGATGGCAGAAAATATAGCCGAGGCGCTCGATATTTCGCATACACTCGTCTCGGTGAAAGCTACGACAACGGAACAAATGGGATTCGCGGGCCGAAAGGAAGGTATCGAGGCATATGCGGTCTGCCTGATTGAGGTGATATCATGATGAAAGTGGCAGTATTCATGGGCGGAAGCTCAAGCGAACGCGAGGTTTCTCTTTCAAGCGGCAAAGCGGTCGCTGACGCCCTGAAAACGGTGGGGCACGAGGTAACTTCCTACGATGTGGGCTGGCGCGGGACAGGCAGCCTGTTTGAGGCTGTAAGCGAATGCGGGAATAACGGCACCGATGTCGTGTTCCTTGCCCTGCATGGCGACCTGGGTGAGAACGGCGGCGTTCAAGGTGTGCTCGAGGCAGCCGGTCTCTGCTACACAGGTTCGGGTATCGGCGCCAGCGCGATTGCCATGAACAAGGATATCAGTAAACAGCTTTTCGTCAAGAACGGCATCCCGACCGCGGCATGGGAAATGATCGATGCAGACGATTTTGACAGCAATGATATCATAAACACCTGTGGTCTCCCCCTCATCATTAAACCCGCCGACCAGGGCTCGACAGTTGGACTGACTTTTGTCGAGAGCGTCGATGATCTGGAAGATGCCGTGGCGCTCGCCGCACAATACTCCGACGCAATAATGGCAGAGGCGTTCATTCCCGGCAGCGAGCTCACAGTGCCGATACTCGGTGACGAGATCCTGCCGGTCATCCAGATCAAGCCCTCACACGCCATCTATGACTACGAATGCAAATACAGTGCGGGCATGTCTGACTATCTTGTCCCGGCCCCCATTTCATCCGAACTGGAAAACGATCTCAAAGCCCAGGCACTGAATGTTTTCACCGCGCTTGGCCTGCGCGATTACGCACGGGTTGATTTCAGGCTCGATGCCGATGGACAGCCTCTCTGTTTCGAAGCGAACACGTTGCCCGGCATGACAGCCACAAGCCTCGTTCCCAAATCGGCACGCGCGGCAGGCATCGAGTTCCCCAACCTCGTCTCACGTATTGTCATGCTCGCCCATGACGGACGATGTTGTCGCTGACAACTGATCTCTCCTGTTCTGCTACACCCCGCACAGAAAATTTTACGTGTATCTACGGATTGAATATCGTATTTTACGTATTCTGAATATATGCTGCTGTCAATGAAAGGACGCGACTATGCCGCTGAAATTATATAATACGATGAACCGCAAGAAAGAGGATTTCGTCCCCCTCAATGAGGGCAAGGTAAGCTTTTACGCCTGCGGACCGACAGTCTACGACTATTTCCACATAGGCAATGCCCGGCCGCTGATCATATTCGACTCGCTCAGGCGCTATCTCGAATACAAGGGCCTCGAGGTCAACTATATCGTGAATATCACCGATGTCGATGACAAGATCATCAAGAAAGCGAACGCAGAGGGTGTAGATTTCAGCGCTGTTACGAGAAAATACACCGAGGCGTTTTATGACGGCTGTGCGAAACTCGGAGTCCGTCCCGCCACACATCATCCGAAAGCGACAGATTTCATCGGGCAGATGCTCGCACTTGTCAAGCGTCTGGTCGACGAGGGGCATGCCTATGAGGCTGAAGGCGATGTCTATTTCGATATCGGCTCATTCAAGGGCTATGGCAAACTGTCAGGCCGCGATATAGAACAGATGCAGGCGGGCGCTCGTGTCGATGTCGATGAGAAAAAAAGGAATCCGCTCGATTTCGCCCTCTGGAAAGCGGCAAAACCCGGCGAACCATCGTGGGAAAGTCCCTGGGGAAAGGGACGTCCCGGCTGGCATATCGAGTGCTCGGCAATGGGCATGCATTATGCCGGTGATACGCTTGATATTCATGCCGGGGGACAGGACCTCATTTTCCCCCATCATGAAAACGAAGTGGCTCAGTCCGAGGCGGCCTCGGGTAAACCGTTCGCCCGTTACTGGCTCCACAACGGCTTTCTCGATATCGAGGGAGAAAAGATGTCCAAGTCGCTCGGCAATTTCCTCATGGTCAAGGACATCATCGAACAGTACGATCCCATGGCGATCAGGGTCTTTTTCCTCCTGAAACACTACCGCTCACCTATCGATTTTTCCGAGGAGCGTATCAAGGAGGCGAAAGCAGCTCTCGACCGTCTCAGGAACGCTTACGCCAAGATCACACGCGTGCTGAAAAAAAGCCCTGCGAATGACAGCGCTGAGAAAGAAACTGTCGAGGCTGTAAAGAACCTGAAAGCCTCGATGGAAGAGGCGCTCGATGATGATTTCAATACGGCGCGGGCAATCGGCAATCTGTTCGATATCGCTAAAACAGTTAACAGCATGGACGAGAATTCTTCTGATGCCGCCGCTGTCATGGCCGAAGCGAAAATCGTTTTCGACACTCTCGGCATCGGTGTTTTCGGCATTACTTTCGAGCAGGAAGCCGGTGGAGACAAGATCGTGGACGATCTCGTGCAGCTTTTCATCGAACTCAGGGCCGACGCGAGAAAGAACAAGAACTGGGAACTGTCGGACACCATTCGGGACCGTCTGAAAGATATCGGCGTTGTACTGGAGGACAGGCCCGACGGCACTACCTGGAAGTTGGGATAAGGTCACAAGTTCGCAGGCAGCCAAACAAAACAGGAAAAGATAGACCCCGTGAAGCGTTAAAGGCATACAGAAACTGCGCTTCGTGTTTTTGTACTTTCCGTTGTTTGTTTACAAAACAAGATATAAAAAAGGGACCGCTCACAATGAGCAGTCCCTTTTTCTTTGATATGTCTAAACGCTATGCGCGTTTTTTCATCATAGCGAGGTACCATTCGACCAGAAGCGGTGTTGCCACGAAGATCGATGAATAAGTACCGACGACCACACCAACCAACAGTGCGAACGAGAAATCGTGGATCACGGTTCCGCCGAAGAGGAAGATGGCGAGAACGGTAAGAAGTGTCGTGAGCGAGGTAATCACTGTCCTTCCGAGAGTCTCGTTCACCGAACTGTTGAGAGTCGGAAGATAGCCATCTCTCGTGCCCGTACGGAGTTTCTCACGGATACGGTCGAACACAACGATGGTATCGTTGAGCGAGTAACCAACGATGGTCAGAAGCGCTGCGATAATAGTCAGCGAGATCTCCTTATTCAATATGGAGAAGAGACCGACCGTTATGAGCACGTCGTGAACAAGGGCCAGGATAGCACCGATCGAGTATTTAAACTCGAAACGAATCGTGATGTAAATAATCAGCACGAGAAGCGAGAACAGAATGGCAAGGAACGCCTTACCCTTGAGCTCGGCACCGATGCTCGGTCCGACCTGTTCTTCACGAAGTATCCATTCCTCGCGTTCAGCAGGAAGGCTGCTGGCGAATTTTTCGCTCAGCTTTTTCTTCACCGCGGCGGAGGTGGCACTCATATCATCGGAATTTACGATCCTGACGAGCATGTCCTGGTTGTCGCTTCCGATATACTTGATCTCGCTCTGGGCAAGGTCAGTTCCGACATCGGATATTTCACCGAGAGCAGCACGGACAGTAGATATTTCAACCGGCTTGTCGAAGTGGAACTCCATGAGGTTGCCGCCGAGGAAGTCGATTGAGTATTTCGGGCCGGCGTGAATTGCGAGGGAAATAACACCGGCAAGAATCAGAGCGCCGGAGATAACGAAACCCTTGCGGCGATTTTCGACAAACTTGAATTTTGAGTTGACGAAAAGCGTGAAATAGCCGATCGAGCTCTTGGAAAGATTGACCTTATGAGTAATGATATCGAAAATGATCCTGGTGACAAAGAGGGCCGTAAACACACTGGAAACGATACCGATCATAAGTGTCAACGCAAAACCCTTGATCGGTCCGGTACCGAAATTGTACAGGATGATAGCGGTCAGAAATGTCGTAATATTTGAATCGAGAATGGTCCAGCGGGCACGGGAATAACCATTACCCAGCGCAACCCTCGTTGTATTACCGAGCCTGAGCTCCTCCCTGATGCGCTCGAAGATCAGCACATTCGCATCAACCGCCATACCGATGGTGAGAATAATACCCGCCATACCCGGAAGGGTCAGCGTGGCATGGAAATAAGCGAGATAAGCGAGGACAAAAAGCATGTTCAGCAACAGGGCGATGATTGCCACAACACCAGCCATCATATAATAGATGACCATGAAGACAATGACAGCGGCGAAACCAATGATGAGCGCAATAGTGCTTTTTCTGATCGAGTCGGCACCAAGGGACGGGCCCACGGTACGATCTTCGATGATGTCAACCGAGGCGGGAAGCGCACCGGCACGAAGCACGATAGCGAGGTCGCGGGCCTCTTCCTGAGTGAAGGAGCCGCTGATGGTCGAGGAGCCGCCGTAAATTTTTTCATTGATACGCGGTGCAACATACACGGTGTTGTCAAGCACCACCGAGAGACGATGTCCGACATTGGCGCCGGTGATACGCGCCCATTCACGAACACCTTCGGAGGTGTTCTCAAGAGAAATGATATAGCCGGCGTTATCGAAATCAGTACTCGAGGTGACTCTGGCATCCTGAATCATCTCGCCAGTCATGACGCTTTCGGCATCGAGAAGGTAAAGTACGCGATAACCATCGCCGCGTTTGCCATCAGGTCCCCACTGGAAAACAGCTCTGCCGTCATCGAGGGCATCGACAACTTTCGAGTCCTTGAGAAGCGCATCGACACGCGGAACATCATCCTCTTTAACGAGCAGGTTAAAACTTGGGACACCTCCATAGCGCTCATACGTAAAGAACTTGGTGAAGTTCTTGCTCTGGTCGGCAGCTTCGGAATCATCGAAAAGGCCCGAATCGGTCGAATCGGACTCCGCCTTGGCAGGAGCTGCGGTGTTTTCGTCGATCAGTGCGAGATCGATTTTATCGGTAATAAACTTGATATCTTCATCACTCTTGAGCAACTTGAACTCGAGGCGGGCGGTCTGGCCGATCAGATTTTTCGCACGCTCGACATCACGCATACCGGGCAGCTCGATAATGACGCGGTTTGCCCCCTGACGCTGTACGACAGGCTCGGCAAGACCGAACTGGTCGACACGGTTGGCGATAACAGTCATGGCTTTGTCAACTGCATCATCCGCCTCATCGGTCGGCATGCCTTCGGTGTCCACCTGCATGACGAGGTGGATACCGCCCTGAAGGTCGAGGCCCAGATTGAGCGCTTTACCCCGTAATGTGTCAAGATCACCTGGATCCATCGCCATGCGCTGATCCTGGGACATCGAATAGAACTGGATTGACGGATACAGTTTCCAGGCAGACAGGAGCAGCAGCACAATAACAAATCCTATCTTCCAGACGAGAGAGTGTCTCTCCTTCGTGCTCGATCTGAGTTTTGTAGTTTTCTGAACCATGCTCATCCTTCCTCGTTAAGTAATGTAATCATATCTTTCACAGCTCTATCAAGGCCGACATACATCGCCCTCGCCATAATGGAATGTCCAATATAAAATCCACTGATTTCTTCTATGTTTTTAACCGGTACAATATTTTTATATGTCAGTCCATGTCCGGCATGTACCTCCAGTTCGAGAGAATCGGCATATTCCGCACCATCGGCAATCTCATCAAGCTTGTCCATCGCCATCGCTTCGTTTTTCGCATTGGCGTACTCGCCGGTGTGAAGTTCAATACAGTGGGCGCCGATATTTTTCGAGGCCTCAATCTGTCTCGGATCGGGATCGATAAACATACTTGTCAGATATCCCAGGTCATTCATACGGGTCACCGACTCACGCAGCCAGTCGATATTACCGGCGACATCTAGACCGCCTTCAGTAGTCACTTCCTCACGCTTTTCAGGAACGAACGTTACCTGTTCGGGGCCTGTCGCCTCGGCTATGGTCAGCATTTCCTCCGTGGCCGCCATTTCGAGGTTCAGAGGAAGCTGCACGACCTCGCGCAGAAGCCTTAAATCCCGGTCCTGTATATGACGGCGATCTTCCCTGAGATGACAGGTGATACCGTGGGCACCGGCAATTTCAACAAGTCCGGCCGCTAAAACAGGATCAGGCTCGACTGTTTGACGCGATTCACGCACGACAGCGATGTAATCGACATTGACACTTAGATGTTTATCCATTTCCCTCGCCCTCCATTGAAGGACTCATATAACGGAAACCATACGGGTATCCGCAAAAATTATCTACTCACAAACACATTCATGATGCGCAGCTTTTTATCAGATCGTGTATCGCCATAAGCACATCATCAACCGCCGGTTTGCCTGTCGATGAGGTGACTATCCTCGTATTGTTGCCTCGCGGGCCATACACCCGGTAATTACTTGACGTGAACACAGCCACTGTACAGCGTCCAAGCGCAGTTGCAATATGCATCGGCCCGGTATCATTGCTGACAAAGAGATCGCATCTCTCAATAAGCGCCATCATTTCAGCAATACTGATATCCTGCACGATGGCAAACGGCACATTCGAGGACTTTTTCATCATTTCTATGATGTCATCTTCGCCGGGACCGCCTATCACCAGTACGGGGAAACCGGTCTCCACGAACAACCGTTCAATGAGCTCGGTGAAATGTTCCGCACCCCACTGTTTCCTGCCACGTCCTCCCGGGTGAATTATACAGAAGGAATCAAGGACGGAAATGCCATTTTCGTCGAGTATCTTTTCTGCCTGCTCGCGGGCTGTTTCCGCAACTTTCAGCTCCAGCCCATACTCTCCGGAAACGGGAGAAAGCACATTGACAAGCCCAGTCAGCGCATCGGCAAAATGGGTATTATCCGGCGGCAGCGGCGGCATCACAGTTCCCAAAAACGCTCCGGCATCCTCACGATCATAACCGAGGCTGTACCGGGCACCTGAAAGGGCGGTCAGCATGACATTGTTGAACGAGTAGTGATGCCCGTTCGACACATCGATGGCTATATCGTATTTCTCCCGTTTGAGATCACTTATCAAACCGAGATAACGCCAGGGCAGAATTTTTGCCGCATCCTTGTCAAAGATCACGAGATCGTCAACAGCCGGATTCCCATCGAAAATATCCTCCATCCCGGAGGAGATCAGGATATCTATACTGCAATCAGGAAAAACTTCTTTCAACGCCCGGATCATCGGTGTCATAAGCACAAGATTCCCGAGACGTGTATCCTGACGAACAAGCAGTATCTTCGAAATATCCTCAGCCGCAATGTCAGCTACAGCTATCGATTCCGGCCTGATTATATTTTTCAACACCGAGCGCATCAGGCGTTTTCCAGCCCGCTCGATATTCTTATAAATCCTCACAGGCCGATCCTACCTTTGATACCGGAAGAAAGAGCCGTTTCGATCTTCCCATCACGTTCATAAAATATCAGTGTCTCGACACTATCGAGACTTTCCGCGAAAGCCACACCTTTTTCCGGGCCCAGCACAAATATCGTTGTCGCCAGAAGGTCCGCAAGCATCGCCGATGTTGTCCACACCGTTACCGATGCACAGCCCGTGGCGGGATATCCCGTTGCAGGATCGATGATATGATGATACCTGACACCATCCTGCACGAAAAAGCGCTGATAATCACCGGAGGTCGCAACCGCCGGATAGGGATTCCAGGGAAGGGTCATGGTCCTGTTCAGACGCGGATGCCGTACCCCTATCACCCAGTCTTTCGGCTCGCCGAAAAAGGTTGCCGCCGGTTTTTTGCCGACAATCATTATATCGCCGCCGGCATTCACCAGAATCGAATTTACACCTTTCGACTTCAGGTATTCGATCATTGCATCGACAGTATAGCCTTTCGCAATACCGCCAAGATCTATTTTCGTGGTGACATCACTGAAATGAATGCTATCACCGCTTATTTCGACTTTATCGAAGCCAACCGTTTTCAAGGCTTTGCGAAGCTCGTCATCCGTGGGCTTTCGTCCCTCGCCGGTAAAATCCCACAGCCATTTCACCGCGGCTATTGTCGGATCGAAAGCGGCATTGGAAAGCTCGTAATAACGTTTCGCCTCGCGAAAGACGGTTGCCAGTTCAGGGCTTAACGTGAAAGTACCGGGGCTGGTGCGAAGATTAAGCTGCCTGATCTCGCCATCACCCTTAACAGCCTCCATCATGTGCTCAATTCGCTTGGCTTCCTGAAACGCCTCCTTGAGCAATTCCTCGCCACGCGCCCTGTCCTGGTAATATATCTTGACAGTAACGGCGGTATCCATGATGAATTCTGTAACATCCACCGGGACCTGACGTCTCAGAAAGCATCCTCCCGAAGCTGTCCACAAAAATACGAAACAGGCCATCAGGGCTGCCACGGTCATTGTTCGAAATTTCATAACACCACCACAATCCGGCACAGACTGTCTCAGCGGACCCTGTCCACAAGACGTTCAAGGAAGCTGTCAAAAGCATCCTCGCCATGAATGCCAAGACGCATGAAAATCCCGCGGGCCTTTTCGCTGTACTCTCGTGCCCGCTTGTATGCGTACTCTATACCGCCGTTATTCCTGACAGTGTCAGCTATTTCATCGGCAAAAGAGCCGGATTCTATCAAATGTTCTTTTTCCGAGTTGGTCATGTTGCTCAAAACATGTATCACCGGAAGCGTATAACTTCCGGAAAGCGCATCGATATGACAAGGCTTGCCCATGACTTTCGTATCGCCCGTAAAATCTAGCGTATCATCTACAATCTGGAATGCCATTCCGATACACTCGCCGAGCTCTCTGGCAAGAAAGACTGTCTGGCTGTCACTTCCCGAAAGCATCGCAGCAAGTTCGCCAGAGGCGGCAAAAAGAGACGCCGTTTTGTCGCTGATTGTCTTTAGATAGGTTGCCTCATCGATGTTAATATCGCTGAACTCTTCGCTGATCTCACCTGAGATCATACGCTCAACTGCCCGATTGATGACTTTCGGTGCCCGAATATCATCGATAGAATTGGACATTTCCAGCGCCTTGAGAAAGACAAGATCACCGAAAAGAACCGACATCTTGTCGGTATAGCGCGCATTGAGGGTCACTTTTCCACGCCGAAGGGAAGAGCTGTCGACCACGTCATCATGGATCAGGGAGGCAACATGAACAGCCTCGATCACAACAGCGGCTTTCTTCATACTTTGCCAGTTTCCGCCAAGCAGTGAGCCAATCAAGTCCATAAAAAACGGACGGATCACTTTCCCATGACGTGAAAATATATCGGCGAGTATTTCATCGATAGCACTGTCTTCCGAACGGAATTCAGCTTTCAGCGATGCATACACATCCCCTGCAATATCATAGGATACAGCGCTCTCAATTTCCTTCATACAAGTAACCATATAATAACTGTTCCGCTGAAAATAAATTCAGCCGGAAACAGGCAGTTTCATTTGAATATAGAATAGTAATTTATGAATTTTCAATGACAAAGTCAAGCGGAATGCCATAGATACACAGACACAAAAATGGCACGGTAAACTAAAGCGGCGGATTCATTTAGGCGGATTGGCTGTATGGCGAAGAAAAGCTTAGATTATAGTCTTTCTTCCGGCAATACGTGCAACCAGAATACTGATCTCATAGAGGAGGATCAGCGGCAGGGCCATGACACACTGCGAGAGAGGATCGGGAGGTGTCAAAACAGCACCAAGGACAAAGATCACCACAATGGCATATTTCCTGTACATGGACATCCAGGTATGTTTAATAATCCCGATTTTTGCAAGAATAAATGAAATTAGCGGCATCTGGAACATGGCGCCAAATAGTATGACAAAACGTATGATGACACCCATGAAATTTCCAATAGTAACGAACTGCTGGATATCATGCGGTGTAAATTCCTTTAAAAACATCAGCACCATGGGAACAATCACGAAATAGGCAACACAGACACCGGCGAAAAAGAGAGCTGACGACGTAAACACCAACGGTAGAATCCATCGTTTCTCACGGTTGTAAAGACCTGGTGCAACAAAAGACCAGCCAAAATAGAATACGAACGGAAATGCAATAATTGCACCCATGACAAGCGCCATCTGGAGCTTGATCATTAATGGTTCGAGCAGTTTTGTTGTGATAAGCGGCAATTCCGCCTTATTAGCAAGCGCTGTAAATGTTTTATAGAAATAATCGGTCAGAAACCACGAGGAAATCATACCAATGATAACAGCCGCAATTGATTTCAACAGAGCCCAGCGGAATTCCTCGAGGTGATCGAGGAACGGCATTTCAGAAGGATCGTGCGCTTCCGCCTCTTCGATGTCTTCCGTAACAACAGTAGTCCCACCACCGCCACCACTGCTTTCAACGGTCTGAGGCAAAAGAGTTTCCTCTTCCTCTGCACTGAATGGCGGACGTTCTTCGGCAATAGCCGTTGTTTTGTAGCTCTCCGTGAAAATCCCCTCTGTATCGAGACTGCGCCAGTGCGATTCATCGTACCCGGGAGGTGTATCAACAATAACAAGGGGGTGAATAGCTGAACGCCTGCTGTCACGAGTCAGAGGTATCAGGGGCATATCACCATATGCGGCGTGTCGGGAGCTGTATTTTTCCGGAAGGCTGAAACTCTCCCCTTCAAGGTCGAGTTCACTGGTTCGCAGGGAGTCATGGACATAGGGGGACGGTTCCGGCGGCGTGTCTTTATCGACCGTTGACGGCGCATGATACTGCGAGTCAGGCATATGCGCAGTTCCCTCTAATGCCGAACTGCTGACAGCCGGATCGTAATCGTAACCGGAGTAAGGCTCGGTTCCGTCCATGAAATGT
This sequence comes from Candidatus Latescibacterota bacterium, assembly GCA_963668435.2. Taxonomy (GTDB): domain Bacteria; phylum Latescibacterota; class Latescibacteria; order Latescibacterales; family Latescibacteraceae. Next base: position 96,445 of record CAXXSC010000003.1, on the reverse strand, counting down.
TATCCTTCTATAATCACCAGATAATTAAGCCAGATGCCGATCAGTCACCAGCCATGTCCATATTGATATAGCCCATGGCGCCTATCACCCTGATCGCTTTTTCGGGACAGACCTCGAGACAGAGGCCGCAGCCGATGCAGTCCTGCGAATTGATCTGACGAACCGCGCCTTCCTCACCGACAACACATCCCTTGACCGGGCAGACTTCCTGGCACTTGCCATGGCCCTTGCATTTTGTGGGATCAATTGTCATGTAAGGGCGTTTTGGCGCCAGATCTATGTAGGATTTTGTGGGGCACTTGTAATGGGCGAGAATAAGGTTCATGGCCGCCGAATAGTCGATCGAAGGCAGACTGTCTTCGAGCTTGATTGAATCAGAATCGGTCACTTTAACACAAATACCACAGCCGATACAACCGACTGAACACGCCTGCTTGACTTCCTTGCCCTTGGCGTGAGACGAACAGGCAAGATAAATTGAGGTCGTGTCTGGCAGAAGCTTGAACAACCCCTTGGGACACTCTTTCACACATGCTCCGCAACCGGTGCATTTTTCACGGTCGACAACAGGAAGGCCGTTTTCACCCATGCTCAGAGCGCCGAACTTACAGACAGCGACACATGATCCGAATCCGATACAGCCGTACTCACAAGCTTTCGGTCCGCCGGCGAGAAGAGCCGCGCTACGGCAGTCTTTCAGGCCATCGTAATCGTATTTGTTTCCAGCCTTGTCTTTTGAGCCGGCACAATGAAGATATGCAACCTTGCGTACCGAGACTGTTTCCTCGAGCCCCATGATCTTCGCAATATCCTGCGCAACTTTGTTTCCGCCGGGCGCACAAAGTGTAGCATCGACACCATCTTTAACAACAGCCTCTGCATAAGCGGCACAACCGGCATATCCGCAACCGCCGCAATTGGCGCCGGGAAGTATGTCGACAATCTGTTCGATTTTCGGATCGACTTCAACCGCGAAGCGTTTCGATGCATAGGCCAGAACTGCGCCGAGAAAGAACGAGATACCGCCCAGACTTACCAGTGTATACGTAAAAACAGGATTCATGATCGTATTTTACTCCTCTGTCACAAAGAAAGTCCACTGAAACCCTTAAACGCCAGCGACATAAGGCTCGCCATGACGAAAGCGATCGGAAGGCCTCTGAGCGGCTTTGGAATATCACACATATCGAGCTTTTCGCGCAGCCCGGCCATCAGAATGATAGCCAGAGTAAAACCGATTCCTGCGCCGAATCCCTGCACAATACTCTCTAAGAAGCTAAACTCTTGGTCTACATTTAACACAGCAACACCAAGAATTGCGCAGTTCGTGGTGATAAGCGGAAGATAGATACCGAGAGCGCTGTACAGCACCGGTGACGTTTTCTGCAAGACGATCTCGACAAGCTGAACGAGCGATGCGATAACTATAATAAAAGCAATCGTCCTCAAAAAACGTAAGATCGACGCCAGTCTCCTCTACCCTCGGGAAAATATTTGTTGCCGGATTGAGCAGGAATGTGTAGACCGACCAGGTCACGGCCGATGCAACAGTCATGACGAAAGTGACAGCGAATCCCATGCCGACAGCGGAATCGATTTTCTTCGATACACCGATGTACGGGCAGATACCAAGGAACTTGGCGAGAACGAAGTTATTGATGAATATGACACTTATCAATAAAGTAAAATAATGTCCGAAATCCATTTCTGACTCCCCTTAGTTGGCGGCTTTTCTGAGATCGAGCCAGTTGAAAAACGCAAGTATGAGACCGAGCGTCAGAAACGCGCCGGGTGCCTGCACCATGAAGCTAACCGGCTGATAAGAAGCCGGAAGAATCTTGATTCCATAAAATGTTCCGTTACCAATAATTTCACGTACCGTCGATATTGCCACGAGCGAGAGCGTAAATCCAAGCCCCATGCCGATACCATCGATCATGGACAGGAATATATTATTCCTCGAGGCAAACGCCTCCGCCCTGCCGAGAATGATACAGTTAACAACGATCAGCGGTACAAATATACCGAGGGCGTCGAACAGTGACGGGAAATATGCCCGCATGACAAGTTCGACAATTGTCACAAATGTAGCGATCACGGTAATAAAAATTGGAATACGAATTTTCTTGGGAATGATGTTCCGTGCCAGCGAAACAATGAAATTCGAGCCCAGAAGCACTGCCGAGGCGGCAAGCCCCATGCCCAATCCCTGCTCAACCGACGAGGTGATCGCAAGTGTGGGGCAGAGACCGAGAACCAGCCTGAAAACCGGATTCTCTTTATATATGCCTTTTGTGAATTCCTTGATTACGCTCAACGATTACCTCCGACTATTTCCAGTAATGTCATACGTCCTCTATCGATAGAATCCGCCACCGCTCTCGATGAGACGGTCGCGCCAGAAATTGCGTCAATTTCGCCACCGTCCGCTCGCAACTGCGCTTGGCCGTCCACAGATATTCCGCGGAACTGGCTCATGAAACGGGGCTCTTTTTCTCCACTCTCGACTTCGGCGATTTTCGTTCCAAGACCGGGAGTTTCCTGCTGGAACATAACTTTCGTGTTGATGATCGAAAAATACTCGTCAACTGCAACCATCGTTCTGATCTCTGATGAATAACCCGCCCCCTGTGCAACGAAAATATACCCGCCGATATCGGATTTCGCCTCATCCCGATACCCGGTCCAGTAAGCGAACCCATCGCTGTCGAAACGCTCGAATCCGCCATTCATGCCGGGAAGTACCGCATCACGGGCCTCCTCCTCGGCACGGGCAAGATTCTCAGCTATCACGGGCATCGTCTTGATACCGACGAATGCGAGTGCGGCTCCCGCTGTTAACGCATATGCCATAAGGGTCAGACCAAGCCGCAGGATGTCCCGCATGCTATTTTGCCTTTCCGAACACAGTCGGCCGCGTGAACTTGTCGATCAGCGGAACGACGAGGTTCATCAGGAGAATCGAGTAACTTACACCCTCGGGATAGCCGCCTATCAGCCTGATTATTACTGTCAGGAGACCACAGCCGAATCCGAAGAGCAATTGACCTTTACAGGTTATCGGACTTGTCACCATGTCGGTAGCCATGAAGAAAGCACCGATGATCAGGCCACCCGATAGAATGTGGAATAGCCACATACCGGTAAAGAATCCGTCATGACCACCGAAAATCCATGTCAGCAGTCCAACAGTCGCGATATAACTGAAAGGAATCTTCCAGTCAACATAACGCTTGTACATGAGATACGCGGCACCAACGAGAAGCAGCAGCGCCGAGGTTTCGCCGATACAGCCGGAAACGCGACCGATGAAAAGGTCCATGAGCGTATCGTTGATATCCATGACATTCGCCAACGCCGTCTCTATCGAGGGGCTGTCAGGCGTTTTCAGAACGGCCATGTTTTCCTTGAGCACCGTCAAAGGTGTCGCTATCGATTCGGCGTCGAGTGCAGCACCCCGCGGTGCAGTCCATAAAGAATTCATCTGAACCGGCCAGCTCACCTGTAGAAAAACACGTCCGAGAAGTGCCGGATTCATTGGATTGTTGCCCAGACCGCCAAAGATCATTTTGCCGACTGCTATTGCGAAAATACCGCCAATGACAGGAATCCACCAGGAAACACCGCCAGGCAGGTTGAACGCCAAAAGGATACCGGTCACAATCGCACTGCCGTCAAGAACAGACAGCGGCCGTCCGGTCAGTTTCTGGATAGCGCCCTCGGTTATCATACATGCGGCGACAGCAAGCAGGGTTAGTACAAGCGCCTGGATACCGAAGAAATATACCGCACCGGCAAGAGCGGGCATGAGCGCCGCCACAACCGAATACATGATAGTCGATATTCCGGTGCTATCACGTAAATGTGGTGTTGCGCTAACGGTAAATGTTCGAGCCATACTTTTCTGAACTCCGATCATACTAGTCAGTTAATGGCGGTTAAACTGCCTTCGATTTCTCTTCTTCGGCCTTTTTCCGGGCCTGCTCTTCTGCGCGCATCCTGTTCAATGTCGCTTTGCCGAACTTAATATGCTCAAGCAGCTTCCGCTTCGACGGGCAAATGTAAGTACAGCACCCGCATTCGATACAATCGAAAGCACCGTACTCTCCCGCCATCGCAAAATTCTCATGCTCAACATAGCGCGCGAGGGTTGTCGGCAGAAGGTTCATGGGACAAACCTCGACACAGCGCCCGCACGAAATACAAGGCTGCTCCTCACCGAGATCCACCTGCTTGTCATCGAGCACCAGAATGCAGGAGGTGCCTTTCATGACTGGAACCTCATCAGTGAACTGCGAGATACCCATCATGGGACCACCGTTAATGAGCTTTTTGGCCGTATCTTTCAGACCACCGGCATTTTCGAGCATAAATGAAAACGGTGTTCCGAACCTAGTCTCAAAATTGGATGGTTTCTGAACACCATTACCGGTCACTGTCACAACACGCGACACAAGCGGCTTGTTAAGCGCAACCGCCTCGTATACGGCAAGCGCCGTACCGGTATTCTGAACGACACAGCCGACATCCATAGGCAGACCGCCGGCAGGTACTTTTCTTTTTGTCACAGCATATATGAGCTGCTTTTCACCGCCCTGAGGATATTTTACCTTGAGCCCCTCGACGGTAACACCCTTGATTCCTTTGACTGCCGCTTTCATGGCCTTGATGGCATCCGGTTTATTCAACTCGATACCGATCGCGCCTTTCTTACAGCCAAGCACATTCATGAGGATTTGAAGACCCTTGACTATGTCCTCAGTCCTTTCAAGCATGAGACGATGATCGCAGGTCGCGAAAGGTTCGCACTCTACACCGTTAAGGATCACATAATCAATGGGTTTTTCTTTTGGTGGAGACAATTTGACATGAGTGGGGAAAGCTGCACCGCCGAGACCGACGATCCCGGCATCGCCAATGGCTTTCTTCATATCGTCCGGGCCCATCGATTCATAATCACGCGGGGAATTCAGACCTTCGAGCCATTTATCCTCGCCGTCATTTTCGATGACAACACAGTCGACTTTCATTCCCACTGGGGTATAACGTGCTTCAATTGCCTTGACAGTTCCCGACACTGTGGCGTGCACGGGCGCGGACACAAATCCGCCAGCCTCTGCAACGACCTGGCCCTTTTTGACCTGGTCACCTTTGGAGACTATAATTTTCGCAGGAGCGCCTATATGCTGCCTCACAGGCAACGCTACCTCGGACGGCAACGCCATCGTCTCAATGGGGCACGCTTTGCTAAGTGCTTTCCCATCATCAGGATGAACGCCGCCATGAAACGTTTTGGCCATGCTGACTCCCGGTTTCAATATCCGTAACTGATAGATAAACAGTATGTAATGAAAGATGTAAGATAAGGAAAGGAGAAGTGCCAGTCAAGGCATTTCCCCTTTCTTTTATCATTATACTATCATGCTGATTTTACTTTAGTTGTAGAGTCTCTTGAGACGTGCTGCCTTACCACGAAGCTTACGGAGATAGTAGAGTTTCGCCCGGCGGGTTTTGTTCGAGTAGTTTTTGACAATCTTTGCGACCATCGGAGAGTTGACCGGGAAGATCCTTTCGACACCTATACCGGCAGAAATCTTACGCACGGTAAAAGTCGCAGAGATCCCGGAACCTTTACGCTGGATAACAGTTCCAGTGAAAAGCTGAATACGTTCCTTGTCGCCTTCGACAACTCGAACATGGACTTCGATGTTGTCGCCAGTCGTAAACTCAGGAATATCAGATTTTATCTGTTCGCTGGTCATTTCCTGAATGACATCCATGACACACCTCTTTTTGTGAGTTTATAATATATTGTTCTATTTTAATTTCATTTGTGCGATGATATCGCTATTTTCATCCCAATAGATCAGGACGACGTTCACGAGTCCGCGCCATTGACTTTTTGTTCCGCCATTCTTTTATTTTCGCATGGTTACCGCTTTTAAGTACTTCCGGAACTTTCATCCCCCTGAAATCGTCAGGGCGTGTATACCAAGGGCAGTCCAGTAAACCATTTTGAAAAGAATCGTCGATACCGCTTTCGAAATCACCCATAACACCAGGCACAAGTCTCGCAACCGCATCGATAACAACCATCGCAGCCGGTTCACCGCCTGACAATACAAAATCACCGATACTGATCTCATCAGTTACAAACCGTTCTCTGAATCGCTCATCTATTCCGCGATATCGCCCGCATATCAGGACAAATTCATCAAGAAGGCTCATCCTGTTTGCGTCTGTCTGCGAAAATGTGCGCCCCTGAGGGGTCAGAAAACAAACAGGAACGTTTCTTCCGGATTCAAACGGTTCTGTCGACTCAAGACAGTCCGCAAGTACATCGGCTTTCATAACCATGCCCGCGCCCCCGCCATATGGGATGTCATCGACAGTTCGATGACGGTCTTTCGCCGCATCCCTTATGTTGTGAACATTGACATCCAGGAGATTCGCATCAAGCCCTCTTGAAATAATCCCCTGATTGAGAAAACCTTCAAACATAGCCGGGAAAAGTGTCATGACATGTATTGAAAGCGCCAAGTCAGAAACTCCCTCTCGGATATGTCGGCAGACCTTCCGGTATCGTAACGATTATCTTTTTTTCTTCAAGATTCACACTATGAATATATTGTTTCAATGCCGGCAGAAGAATATCCTCAGTTTCAGAGCGTATCAACAGCAGATCATTAGCCGGATACTGAATAACCTCTTTTATTGAACCAAGGTGATTTTCCTCACTGTCATACACCGATAGCCCCTGAATATCAAAAAGAAAAAAACTGTCGTCTTCGAGTTCGTACGTGTCATCTCTGCTTACACTGATGAAAGCACCCTTATATGAATCTGCTATTGTTCGATCATCGAGAATCTCGAATTTAATCGCAATTTGTCCTGAGATTTCACGAACATATTCAATAGTGAGCTCCTCAACATTCAGACCTTCCCGCTCAATAAAGACCTTTTCAAGATCGAAAAAACGTTCCAGCCTGTCAGTTAGAGGAAAAACTCTCAGTTCGCCCTTGACACCTCTTGACTTGATAATACGACCAATGGCAACGAGCTCTTTTTTATTCGGCAGAGACATTGACATACAATACTTTATTCAGCAGCTTCAGTCTCAGCAGGTGCTGCGGCAGCTTTAGCGCCTTTCTGCTTGGACAGATTGTACTCCTGAACAACGCCTTCCTTGCGAAGAAGACTCTCAACTGTACCGGTCATCTGAGCGCCCTTTTTCATCCAGTCGAGAATTTTCTCTTTGTCGATCTCTATCTTGTACGGTTTTTCCATGGGATCATAGTAACCGCATATCTCAAGAAATCTGCCATCACGCTGATAACGGCTGTCTGCCGCGACAATACGATAAAAAGGACGTTTTTTCGAACCCATTCTGCGAAGTCTCAGTTTAACCGCCAATGTAACCTCCTGATAATTGGTATTTAGTAATATATTTTTACATTCCAAATGGCATCTTCATGCCCGGCATTGATTTCATTTTACCGGACATTTTCTTCATTCTCTTCATCATTTTCTGCATCGAGAAAAACTGTTTCAGGATATTATTGACATCTTGAACAGCTGTACCAGAACCGTCAGCGATTCTTTTCCTTCTTGATCCATTAATAATCGAAGGATTTCGTCGCTCCTCAAGAGTCATTGATAATATGATTGCCTCGACTTTTTTCAGTTCATCTCCGGAAAAGTCCATACCTTTCATGGCCTTTCCGGCACCAGGAATCATACCAATGAGGTTTTCAAGTGGCCCCATCTTTTTAAGCTGTCGAAGCTGCTGCAGAAAATCTTCGAGAGTCAAGCCCTCTGTCATCATTTTTTTCTGAAGTTTTGCAGCTTCTTTTGTGTCAACTGTCTCCTGTGCTTTTTCTACGAGTGACACAACGTCGCCCATACCGAGGATCCTTGACGCAAATCGGTCAGGATGAAAAACCTCGAAAGCATCTGTTTTCTCACCATTTCCAACAAAAAGAATGGGTTTGCCGGTCACTTCCCTTATTGACAGAGCAGCGCCGCCGCGGGCATCACCATCTATTTTTGTTAAAATGACGCCATCAAAGGTCACATATTCCATGAAACCTTTGACAGCATTAACAGCATCCTGACCAGTCATACTGTCAGCAACAAAAAGAATGTGATGAGGATTCAAAAGGTCTGTAACACCTTTTAATTCCTCCATCATGTCCTGATCAACGTGCAAACGGCCAGCCGTATCCATGATCAGAACATCGTAGTGTTTATCAGCGAGTGTGGATAATGCTCCTTGAGCGATCTTTATTGGATCGCGTTCTTTTTCAGGCAGATAATGTGGAATATCATTCGCTTGCGCCAGAACTCTCAGCTGATCTATTGCGGCCGGCCTGTGAACATCAACTGACGATACCATTGCCGTTTTCCCTCTTTTGCGGAGGTAAAGCGACATTTTTGCCACCGATGTTGTTTTACCTGAGCCCTGAAGACCGCAGACTGTAATGATTTCCGGCCTTTGAGTAATGGATATCTCAACAGACTTTCCGCCCAGAAGATCAATGAGTTCATCATTGACAATCTTTACAATCAACTGGCCCGGTGTAATACTGTTGAGTACCTCAGTACCCAGTGATTTTTCCTGTACTTTAGTAATAAAGGTTTTTGCAACCTTAAAGTTGACATCCGCCTCGAGAAGACTTCGCCTAATATCCCTCATTGCATCACGGATATTGGATTCAGATAATTTTCCCTGACCACGAATATTCTTAAATACTGATTCTAGCTTTTCTGTCAACTCATTAAACACATGAAACCCCATACCCTGTCTGAAAGTAATACATAGTTTTGTAATATAGTTAAAGAAATGACAAAATACAATCTAATTTTATTGTCAATAAAACAAAAAAAGAGAGCGGCAAAAACCGCTCTCTTTTCAAGATATCATTAATCTTTATTCGTCTTCATAGATTGTAAAGACCAAAGGATAAATAACATTTACCGGTTTGGCCGGGCCCTTGACAATGTTGGTGCCTTCTGTCGGCATGTCTTCAATCTTATCAAAGGTCATCGTTTTAACGACATCAAGAACACAATTCATGAAATCTTCACTATTGATGCCATTAACTTCGATAATGTTCTGAGAGGCAATGGTTCCATCAGGATCAATGGTGAAAGAAAGAACCATGTCACCAGGATCGACCTCATCTCGGCGATAACGTGCGATGAAGCAAGTTTCTATACCCTGACGAATTTCTTCAATACCACGGTCAATTGCACGATCGTTACGAGCACTATCGTTAATCCTGTTTCCAACCATCTGGCGAGGACCAGACATGCCGATTCTTACTTTTTCTTTTTCGAGTTCGGCAAGTTTCATCTCACGCGTAATGGTTGTCTTTTCAATAATACGGTCGAAATCATAATAAACAGTGACCATATCAGAAGGACGATTGAATGCATCGAAACGATAAACGATATCGTTGAGTACAATACGAACTTTCTTAACATCAGGTCTCAGAGCATCAAATGTAACAAGACCGCTGTAAGAGTCGCCACGGAAAACCATCTCATCAAGACCGTAGTTTTTACCGCGAACCATACCCAATCTCATCTCGTAACGATAATGCTCGTTACCAGACTGACCACGTCGTGTCTTATAGTACTCTTCAAAACTATTGCCATGCCTTGCAGCAGCAACGCTTGTCGTGTAAGAGTAGAAGACTTCACCAAGATCTGTATAAAGCTCGCATGATCTCGGATCGAGACTCATCTTTGCAAATGAGCGGTTTACGATTGAGATCTGGAAAACCGTGAACTTGTTAGGTGTGTAACCTAAACTAGGATCAACCCAATTTCCAAAAGTATACGGGTTTGTTGAATACACTCCCTGATTAGACTGTTCCGGGAAAAGCTCATTGAGCTCTGCATCCGTCATATATTTTATTGAAATTGTTGTACCTCCCAGATCATATTGGAATTCTGAAGTTTCTTCATCAATCGAAAACGCCAGATCCTCATGAGTATTGTTTGGTACAAGAAGTGAATTGTACCTGATTTCCGGCGGATACAATATACAACTGACTGCAAGAAGCAAAGGAAGCGCCAGCAATACAGAAATCAGGATTTTCCTTTTAACGTTTTTGGTCATGTCGCGTCCTACCTTGAAATATTAAACGTTTAAACTATTGTGCAGTTGAGAACAAATCCATCTTCTGCTGTGCGATACTTCCACGCTGTGTGAGAGCAAACACAACCATGTTCACACCCATTTTAAGCTGCGGCTCGTTATTTGCTAAATCTTTCCAGATTTCTCCATAGCCCTTATCAGAATAAATTGCTACAAGACGCTCGTCAAGCCAAATACCCTCAAGGTAATGAACAGCTTTAGCAATTTTGTAATTTCGTGCTGCAGTAGACTGGGTACTCTCTTCTGTTGACTTGACCATGCCAATTTCTGCTCCCTGAGGAGGACCATAATCAAAATCAAAGAAGCTGTGATAAAGAGGATGGTCATTACTAATCGGAAGGAACTTGGCATCATTACCAAGTGCATCACGAAGCATCTGACGAAGCGACGCTTCCGCCTGCCCGAACTCAGCTTTTGCCTCGCCGTTATCAACAACGATAAAGCCGCCATTCCTGAGATACTTTCCGAGATTGACACGTTCAATTTCTGTCAGCTCGAATGAAGTCTTCGAAATAACGTAAACAAAAGGTGTTTCAAATAGACGCCTGTGATCAAGGAAAAGATGACCGTCAACTTTAGCATTAATATTTGTATAACGATTAACAGCTTCAACAAGGTTGATAACTGCCCTCTTGAACTCGTCAGGCGGTCTCAGCTGAGCACCCCAGGCAGTAGCAATATAGATGAAGCCCTGAATATCCTGCTTGTTGTTGGGGTCCTGAATAATCATCGCCTTGAACTGACCTGTATCGAGGTCTTCGAGGGAAATCATTTCCTCTTTCATGGAGATCTGTCTGTCAGGTGCACGTGTTGCGGTCATTTCGATATCTATACCTTCTGGAAGAAAAACCTGTGTATCCATCTCGGTATCCATCTCGGTATCGAATTCGTATGTCGCAACGCTACCCATCAGATCCATAGTAGAAATCTGCTTAGTCTGAATTTCAGCGGTCGGCTGACGCTGCTGAATCTGCTTCTTCTGATAGATACGTTTCGCTACACGTTTTTTCTTGAACTCAAACGCCTTTGTCATCCTCGGGCGTCTGATAATCAATTCAGCCGTAAGAGGCTTGGCTACCGTAACTGCCGTTTTCTTGAACATGTAGTACGCTCCGATCGCCGCATGAAAAGCAACTGCGACGAGCAGTCCGAGCACGAGAAGCTTTTGTGATTCTTTTTCCAGCTTCTCCATGTCAATGGCATCAGACGGGCCCTTAAAACGTGAAGAATAATGTTTCTCTGCCATCGGTATTCACCTGCCCCGTATGTTTTTAACTACTCTTCATCTTTTTCTGTATCGACTGCCATTGCAATCGATTCAATTTGCACAGAACGTGCAATCATCATCAATTTGATGATGTCTTTATGCTTTGCTTCCTGATCAGCCTTGATCAACATGGAATTATGACCTAGTTTCTGCTTTTCAGTTATCAGAAACGCATCAAATGATTCCATAGAGACAACCTGGCTGTTAAGTGCCACATTACCTTCATCATCAAGCTCTGTAACAAGCTGACCTTTTTCAAGATCCTGTGGATTTGCGGCGATAGGAAGCTCAAGTTGCAACTGTGCCGGATTCTTAAACACGGTCGTAACCATGAAGAAGATCAGAAGGAGAAACACACAATCGATGAGAGGTGTCATCTCCATTCCATCCGGTTCCATTATTGATTTTTTTCTTCTTGGCATTTTATCACCGTTTTAAAGTAATTGCTATTCTGCTTCCTGCTCAATTGCAAAAGCTAGCTGCTCTGCACCTGCGCCGGTTGCCATATCCATGGCATAGACAATATCTTTGTGCACTGATTCTGGGTCACCCTGAATAATAACGTTCTTGTTGTTCGCCTCTTCCATTGCACCTTTAAGAGCACCGACGAGGTTATTTCTCGGAACAATATTTCCAGATACCTGGAATGAACCATCAGCTCCGACAAGAACATTAACATCTTTTTTCTTCTGCTGTTGCTCTTCCTGCGAATCTGAAGAACTTGGCAGATCAACTACTAGACCCTGCACTTCAATAAAAACTGTCGTTACCATGAAAAAGATTAGGAGAAGGAAGACACAGTCGATCAAGGGAGTCATATCGACTTCGCCTTCACCAATCAATGCTTCTCTTACTTTACGCTTTTTCATAACTAATCACACTCCAATCTTAGCTTATTCCTGCTCGAGAATAGCAAGAAGTGTATTGGAAAATGAAATAGCATAAACTTCGATAGCTGTACGCTCTGCATCTGCTTTATGGCCAAGATAGCGATAGAAGATAATCGCCGGAATAGCAATGATAAGGCCAGTAGCCGTTGTGATAAGTGCCTGTGAAATACCACCTGCAACAACACGCGGGTCACCAGTACCAGACTGAGAGATCGATTCGAATGCAACGATCATACCAGTAATCGTACCTAGAAGACCAAGTAGCGGACCAATGTTACCAACCGTGTTGAGCACAGGAAGGAAGCGGGTAACATAAGACCTTGAAGAGTCTTCAATTGTCATAAGAAGCTCATCCCTGAATTCGGAAAGCTCTGTCTGGGACATAAGGAACTTTGTGACGGCATCGTCAGTTTCAATATTGCCACCGGACATCTGTGCGCGACGCTCTTTAAGCTCTTTTTTCTCCATAACAAGAATATCATAACGTTTGAGAAGACGAGCAAAGATGTAGTTAAGGATACCTTTACCTTTGGAAACATAGCTTGCACAGCCTTCAAGGCCGCCATCAGTAATTGCCTGCTCAACATCTTCGAGCTGTTTTTCTGCTTTTGCTGCATTGGGAATTCTGTGAAGAACAACGAACCTCTCAAAAATAACTGCGATACCAGCAAGCGCCAAAAGAAGCAGTGCATACATCATTGGGCCGCCGTTCTTAAACGTTTCTACAAAATCCATTTACATCTCTCCTTTCATATTCGTTTGGTTAAATATTTTCTTTAACTATTTACGCAATACGAGCGCGCTGTCAACAACAGCCCTCGGACCAATGTAATTGTTGAACGTCTCATTATCATATACTGCAGAAACAGTATAATACATAATCACAGAATCGAGTTCTGCATCGACGTAGGTTGCAGCATCATAAACCGATTTGTAAGGTTGTGCCAGTGTATCAAGGTCGAGATTTGTTGGAAACTGTCTGACGTTACCTTCGTCAAACGGAAGTGAATCTGAAACAACAACAACAAAGTCAATAACACCTGAAGTATCAGTCATTTCCCAACTGACATTCACTACATCGTCAGCATCATCATACGTAGCCTCAAGATTGACCGGTGCATCAGCCTTTTTGTAGACATCGAATGACGGTGCGTCATGGTCTTTGCTACAGCCTATAGCCAGAGCAAGGATCATAATTGGTGTCAGAAGTATTACTATCTTTTTCACAGAACAATACTCCTCCCGCTAAAATCTTTTTGATAAAAGAATACCTGGATTTCTATCGATCATTACAGAACTAACGTTGATTTTATTCTCAAGACGTTCCGCTCTTTCACTTTGAGTTACATCCTCTGAGAGGAAAATAGCATCAAATAGGTTATAAGCATAAACGCCTGCTGCGACTATAATCGCAGTATTCCTGATTGTGTTCAGTGAATCAAGATCATCATTCTGATCTTTCAGGTCTTTGTACAACTTTTTAGCTTCTGCATCTGTTTTAAAATATTTCCCAACTTTGTATGACTCAGATGAAGACAGGCTGTTAAAAATGCCCATATCCCTCTCGTAGATATCATACTTTGTTTCGTAATTTTCATGAGCGTTAATGAACATTACCAAAGATACGGCCTCTCCGATAAAGAGAGAAATACCTTTGTACTTATGTCCCTGAGTCATCTGGCCCAATCCCGGGAAAATGGCTGAAAGCACTACAGCCTCCCGTTTCGATACGGAAACGGACCGCATGAAACCGCCCTCATCCTGAGCAAGAACAGTCCCAGCTGACATAGCCAGCAAGACAAAGCTCAGAGTGACAACCGTGATGATTTTAAGAGAACTCAATTCTGCCTCCCCTTTTATTCGCGTTTAAAATTTTTCAGCTACAATGTACTGTTTGTGAGTTCTGGCGAAATTGAAGGCATCTACACCAACATCTTCACCTTCCTCATAACGCCTGATTACCATATCATAAGCATCAACCGCTTCTGACCACTTTTCAAGTGCCTCGTAGCAGATACCAAGGTTTGAATAAGCGCCGATTTCTGCTTCTGTATAAGGATAGTTTTTAGCTACACTTGCGAAAATCTCAGCAGCCTGACCGTAAAGTGCCTTATCCTCGATTTCTTTTGCCTCGGCAAAGATATTGAAACCTTTTTCATATTCGAGGTATGCGATCGTTTCTTTAAGTTCCGAAATTGTTGTCGGAACCTTTTCAGAAACTTCACTGTCAGGATAATTGTCAAGAACTCGCTGATAAACATCCAATGCTTCTTCATAACGCTGTACATTGTAGTAATAGTCCGCGATACTGAAAAGGGAGCTAGGAGCATACTGGCTATCAGGGAACCTGTCGACAAGTTCAAGAAGTGATTCGATAGCATCTTCCTCTCGGGCTAGATCCATTAATGCCCAAGCACGTGTATAGTATGCTTCCTGAGTCTTGGCATGGTTTGGATATTTTGTGATAACAATATCAAACCCATCCACCGCTTCCTGCATACCTCCTAGATTATACTGGCAATCAGCATAATAGAAGACAGCCTCCGGTGTAAACTCAGACCGTGGATATTTTCGTGCAAATTCCCGGAAAGTGTCATATGCCTCATCAAATCTTCGTCCATTGTAAAAACAGAAACCAAGATAATAATTAGCCATTTCGGCATATGGTGAATTCGGGAACGTTTTAATGAACTGACTAAACTTTTCTGCCGCAATATCAATAGCCTGTTCACCCTGTGATGCTGCTTCCGCTCTGAGCTGACCTGTTGTCAGGTAATATGTTCCAAGCTTGATCAGCATATCGCTCGAGAAATACGATTTCGGGAATTTCTTGAAACCCTCATCCAGATAATCACGAGCCTTCAGAGTATCACCCTGGGATTCATAAGAAAGTGCAAGGTTAAAATAGGCTTCCTCTTTATAATAGAAATCCTGATTTTCAACCTTCTTATCTTCTGCATCCGTAGAGTCAAGCATCATGTTTGAAAACTTGTCTACTCTACCCCAGTCCTCACTCAACATTGAAAGCTGTGTAAGGTTCCTGAGATAACCAAGCTTTTCAACAATATCCTCAGTTGAATTATAGAGATCGAGATAGGTCTGAATTGCCTGCTCCGTCTTGTCCTGCTGAATACTGATAACAGCAAGACGGATTTGAGCATTTCTTCTGACCTCTTCATCATCACTGAGCATGAGTTCTTTCAGATCGCGTTCTGCAGTCGAAAGATTTCCAAGGTCAATGTATGCACCTGCACGATACACAGCAGCAAGTTCCTGAGTTTTTTCATCATTTAGGTTATATGCCAGAGTGTAATCGTCAATGGATTCCTGCGTTTCGCCCATATTCTTACGAGCATTACCTCGCATAATATAAAGCTGTGAAAGTCGATAAGTGTCCGCAATTGCACTTGTATCTTCTACTGCAACATTAACGACATCAATTGTTTCTTCATATCGTCTTTGTCCATAAAGATACTGTGATGCAAGAAGACGTGCTGTAGTGAAAAGTCTTGGATCGGCTTTCGATACTTTCTGATAACTCGGAAGAGCAATTTCTTCATCACCAGTGCTCTTCTGCGCCAACGCAAGCTCCATCCAGGCGGAATCAATCTGCGAATCATCGGGGAAGTCCTCGATAATCTGCTGGTATTGAGCAATTGCCTTGTCGGTATCACCGAGCGATTGATATGCACGTGCTTTGAAGAAGTACACGTAAACGCGATACGGTGTTTCAGGATACTCCGTAAGCAACATATCATTTATCGAGATGCTCTGTTTCAGATGCTCGTCATCACCATATCTGTGATGTGCAAGCGCCTGATAGAAGTATACTCTGTCTTTCAGTTCAGTATCTGGGAACTGCTTGAAAAGTCGCTCATACGTATTGAGTGCGAGCTCAAGGTTGCTCTTAGCACCTTCAGTCTCACCTTTACGCATAAGTTCGTTTCCAAGATCATAATACGATCTGCCAAGACGGAAGAAAGCATCATCAACGTCAACGCCTGCGCGGAACGCAACATCGTTGTATGCATTGATGTAATGATTCCATTCACGAATAGCATCTTCATGACGACCTTCGTCTGAATAACGTTGACCAATAAGAATCTGCATTTTCGCAGAGAAAATCTTATCAGGAACCTCATCGATAGCATCGCGATATGCCTGAATCGAAGCTTCAAAATCACCTCGTTCAAGATGCATGTCAGCCATTCTTCGATAAGCGTCTGAAATCAGATTCTGATCGAATTTGAACAAGTCTGCAACACGTTTGTATGCTGCGGACGCGTTCTCATAATCTTCAATATTTGCATAACAAGCACCGACTTTAAGCTGAGCTTTAGCCGCAAGCTCAAGAGCGGTTTCATCGGTAATACCAGCCAGCTTATCCCTCTGAATTCTCTGGATTTCCTGGTCAGTAAGCTCATTAATACGCATTTTGTCAACAAGGCGAGTATAGAAAGGAATTGCTTCCGCATATTTTTCCTGATCGTAATAAGATTCACCAATCTGGAAAAGTGCCCTGTCAGATTTGTATCCCGCTGTAGGATAACGATTCACAAGCGCGTTAAAAGAAACAATTGCTTGGTCGAAATCTTTCTTGTCGTAATATGCCCAGCCAATGTTGTACATTGCATCAAGAACATATTGGCTGTCGGGATACTTTTCGATGAGAGTTTCACCCTCAACAATAACCCTGTCATAATCAAGAACCTCATACCAGGTGTTAATAATCTGGTTCTGAGACTGTGCCTTGAATGCCTGGTTATTCGTTCTGTTTTGTACATTGTTATAAAAATCAGTCGCTTTGTTGGCGTATTCGAGAGAAAGCTTCTTCGATTTTTCAATCTCTTCATCTTCTTCGGAATCGCCAGCTTTCCTGTTTTCTTCCTGAATCATCTTAAAATAGGTCTGACCTATTTTATAAAGTGATGCTTCCTGAACAGGAACCTGGAGCTCACCGAATTCAACGATGACATTATCTTCATCGAGAAATCTGCTTTCTACATCTATAACGTCCTGGTACGCCTCAAGCGCCTGGTCATAGGCACCAGAAGTATAGAACTTCTGTGCCGCCTGGAAATTGGCGATCATTTCGTCCGGCGTTGGAATTCCCGTTACGAAATACGCCATTCCAGTAATAACCACCAGAAATACGTATCCAATATTCATTATGACATCACACCCTTTCGAATTATATAAATTATTGGCTTAGGTAATCGGTTCCATACCGACAACAAGACGGATAAAGATGATTTTGTCGGTTCTGTCATACCCTTTTCTCATTATTCCTTCAAATTTCTGCCAATTTATTTCATATCCGAAATTGAGACTGAAGTCATATCCCTGATAGAGAGACTGATTTGTCAACATAATTAGATAATGTCTCTCATCATAGTTAAGCTCGGAATTCACGAGGTTTCGAACTTGTGCATTCAAACCCGGTAAACCCTGTACACCAGCCTTGAAAGTCGTTTTCATTGTCAATGGATATTCCATCTTGATAATTGGATAGAAATAAGTCTCATGGAAAGGACTGTAAAGGTCAAGATTACTTGTGTACTTACGTGACATATACTTGACCTGTGGAGTGATTAACAGTTTGTTGAAATAATACCTGTAATCAGCCCTGAGGATTTGGGTCCTTTCGATAACATCATTTCTGTTCTGATAGGATGTTTCGTTCTGATGATTAAGATCGTATTTCAGTTTCATCTCAACTGTCAAGTTCGGTATACGGAACAGCTTGGCTCCAAAGAAAGATGAAGAAACATAGCTGTCGCGATACATGAGAGGATCATAGAAAGGTTCACTCTGGATACCTTCACGTGATCTGAACTTATTATCGACATAGGAGAAGGAGTCGATAAGAGTCGTTGAGAGCATGCGCTCATGCCTGAATACATTGTCCTGAACAGAGTCTTCAACCTTCTTCAATTTTGAAGCAAACTGAAGTTCTGCAAAGAAGGGGATGAATTTCTTGTATTCAAGTTTTCCATAACGAACGTCTGTTTTGCCGCCGCCATAGATATTCTTGAAATTATAATATCCCAAGGTTGTTCTAAGACCGGTGTCACCACCGAGCTGACCGAAGACATGATAACCTTTTGAATCTATCTCATAAGGATAGTCAGGCCTGTCATCGTCCTCTCGCTCATCAATAACACCATTATTGTTCAGGTCATCACCATAATCATAGGAATCGGGATCAGCCTGATACAGCAGGAAAGGTTCTGCATAGTCCGGAATGAGGTTATCATTTTCATTGGTATCAGGACGGTCGTTTCCATTTTTATCCATTCCAGGGAAAATACCGTTTCTGTCTTTTACATCAGTAAAGAGATGGAAATCAGGGTAACGGTCTTTGTCATCATTATCATCGACAGTATCAATCACCATGGTATTGGCCATGTAACCGAATGAGTCTGATGAACCTGACGGGGCATCGCTACCACCCTGAAGACTGATGTCATTGTGGAAATAGTTTTCCCAGGTACTCTCAGGAATAACCTTCATAGCATCGTACATTGGATCGATGTTATGGTAGGATGTTTGATATTCAGGATGAATCTTGAATATTTCAGTTCCGAGAGTGAAATTGCCGAACGTTTTCTTCAGATTGATATAATAAGCATCTGAATCAGTATTGAATTTCTTGGAACCAGTGTTCATATACTGACGATAGGTAAGGTTCCTGTTGTATTCGGCGATAAGCTTAAAGTCTTTAATATCTGCGTCAATTCTGAAACCCATCAGCATATTGGCAGTTTCCTGACCATACCTGAAGTTGACCCATTTCAGATTTGACATATCTTTGACGTTACCGGGCGATTCTTTCATTGTATCGAAATATGTCGCCATATCATTATTGTCAACATTGTACTGCTCAGCAACACTGAACTTGTAATCGTTTCCAACAAGAGATTTGAAGACAACTTCTGTAACCTCTTCATCTTGAGGCATCTGGAACCAGAACTGGAGATATTCAGAACCATTTACCTCAAAATAGTCGCCTTCAACATCCTCTACGAAATACTGCCTGTAACGATCAACGATATTATTTGCATTTTCGTTGTAGGCATCAGTAACAGTAACATCAGTTCTCTTCATGATAAATGTATCAGGAAGGCTTCTGACATCAGCAGATTGGAAATTCTTGTACTCGGGCATACGGTCCGGGTCAAGAAAATACCTGTTTACATAGAGGTCACGAGCAGGGCTGTCAAGTTTTCTTACAACTGTGAAATCCCTGTCCCACGATCCTTTTGTGATACCAACCAGAAGATCAGGCCTCTTTTTACCGTTAACAACAGGATAAAGGTCATACATCCTCGGGCCGCCCCTATCAATTCTGCTGCCGTCTTCAAGCTTGACCACAAGAATCTCAGGTGCAGCGGGATTGTAAGGAATTGTACCGGTTATGCTGTTGCTTGCCCTCGACTGTGAAGAGTCTGAACGGTAGGTGTTAACATAGTTAGCTGCAATGTTAAACACGCCGAACTGACGCTCAACATGAGCACCGGTCAAATAAACCGGGCGAAGGCGGTTTTTCAGATTTTCATTCTGGTATTCTTTCGAAAACCACATCGGCAAGTCGGCACGTGAACTGATGAAAGTGAGATTTGACTGATTGAAATTCATATCCCACCTGACACCGTTCAATGCCGCCATGTCAACAGTCAATGGTGAAAACTTAACACGAACCTCATTACCTGCGATAAATCGCGTGGAGAATGATTTCTGAGTTTCGTGGAGAACTACGAGGTTATTGAGATAATTACTGAAGTACTCACCCTCATCGATCTCATTCGTTTTGTACAGGTGACTATAGGCTTCACTCGAAGTCGTATGTTTGGAGTTTATTTTCTCCTCAGTCCAGTCGTAGATACGTACACCATCCATGATGTAGCTTCCGAAACTGTCATACTTCGGGTTCGCCTGCCTGTTAATGATCGATCTGCCATATTTCAGGTAACCTGAACGGCCATAGTTCTCGGCCTCCATTCCGTCGTGGAACAGCAACTGGCAGAACGCGCTCTCCGATAATAGGAGAAGTAACAAACCAGCGCATATTATTGACAATTTCTTCATCGTTTTTCCTTTGTGATTTCTATTGTCACTTACTTTTTTAACCACCGGAAGCCTCAGACCTGATAGTGATGAAGTATTCTGTATTACCAGGGTCTGTCTTGAACGGCTCATGGATGTATTGCTGTTTACTGAAGCTCATACCTACGAGAACAAGAAGATTGAAGCCTTCATAAAGAGTCTGATTTTCAAGTGCGAAAATCATTGTTCTCTTGTCATAATCGTAGAGCTTTCCAGCACCACTGTTACGAACACGATACATCTCCTCGAGTCCAGAGAAACCCTGGATGCCGAGACGAAGTTTCGTTTTCGGTGCGACCTGATAGTCAACTCGCAGAATCGGATAAAGATGAAGCATTCTGGATTTCCTGTCACGAGTCTGAAGGTCGTAATTGTTAGGTTCAGCATAGCTGTAAGAGTGTACCAGCTTGATCATCGGCATGAATTTAAGCTCTTTGATTCGTTTGTCTTTCCAGAGCCTGAAACCACCAATAGTTACCGACGGAATGATGCGGGCATCGGCAATTCTCAATGTGTAATCAGCCTTATGTTCAAGAGTAAGTGCGTACTTTCCGTAACGGCTCACAAGTGAATTACCATAATAGCTGCTATACAGACTTATCATGTTTTCCTGTTCCGTACCATCGGTACGAACCATGTTGCCAACTTGATAATATGTCGTATAACTGACATTATTGATAATATTTGTGTTGGGTACGAAAGTCACCCTTGAAGCAAGAATGGTTTTGAATCGCCATTGGTTGATAAGGTTGTGATTAGTGAAATCACTGTAGAGATTGTAATTATCTTTAATGCGTTCTGTTCTGTGGTAGAATGTAAACTCACCAATGCCAGGCATCCTGTGATAATGTTCGAATTTCATGTATCTCGTGAAATTACGGCCATCAGAGGTTTCCTGACGCACATCATAGTGACCGAAGGTGAGTTTCGTTGACTCTTTCGGTTCGATCTTCAGGAAATAATGCTGACCCTTCGAGTCGCGTTCATACGGAAGGTCGATTCTTGTATCGTCTTCACGCGAATCAATACGGCCATCATGGTTGAAGTCATCACCGATGAAAACAGAGTCGAAATAATAACCAATGTAAGAACTTGTATCCCACTGGTTATTAAGACGTGAAATGCTGTTACCGCTCTGATAATACTGGTTCTCAGTTTCGAGTATCCTGTCAAAGTCAGCATCAAGTCCTGGATATTCAGGGATTTTATATCCGCTGTAAGTCATACCGACAAGGTTGTCATCGTCATCATTATCGTCAATCGGAGCCCAATACTGCATATACTCATTGGGATAATTAAAGACTTCACCGCCGATACTCCATTTGTCAAATTGCTTCTCTGCGTTGACAAACCATGCCTGAGACGTATACTTGTTTTTATCACCGGAGGAAAGTTTCTCATTAACAGGATAGGACCAGAATGTATTGTATTCATTGTACTCTGCCCTGAGGAACAATCCGCGCCAGTTCATCTCGAGATTGAGACCGTAAACGTTCATACCAGTCATACGGTCATAATTAACCTTGACCCAACGCTGATTTGACTGGTCCTTGACGTTTCCTGATGCTTTCGCACAGTGTTTCATGTCGAAAAGACTACTTGGGATACTCCATGAACCGTTCCATGAATCGGTGAGCGGCTCATCAAACCAACCAGCCTCTCTATTCTGACGGTCGCTGTAAAGAGGAGCAACAATATCGATACAATAGTCGTTTGCGACATTAACGTTGAATGAGAGCTGACGAGTTTCAGAAGGTATAAGGAATTCATAAATGATAACATCGTCATTCTGTGCCTCAATATAACCATTTGAGGTATCAGCTTTGAAATGCCTCAGGTATTCCTGGCCTGTTGGATCATCTGGGTCATAACGATATTTGTCACTGTCGCTATTACCCATACTCGACTGCCACTGTTCCTCTGTTATGTTGAGAAGGCCCATCTGCTGCAAGTTACCAGATTTCATGAAAAGGTCTTTAAGAATATTATAAGCATAAGCATTCTCGACACCTTGTTCATTTACAGGCCTTACAAGAGAGAGGAACCAGGAGTCCCTGTTGTTTCTGATATCTTCAACATTCATGTGCATATATGATGAATTGAAGCGGTTACTTTTGCTGTTTTCCTTCTGATCATATGTCGCAGAGTTCATATAGAACATATATGATCTTTGCTGCTCATGATTGATGTAACGATATTGCGAGAAAAGATTATCAATCTTCATCACGCGTCCCTTAATGGGATAATCTTTATCATAATCATCAGCATAAGCAATCTGCGTGGCCTTACCGTTGACAACAGCCTTGACATCAAAAACCCGTGCACCTGGACCGGTGTCTTCAGGCGAATCATCTGTCACGACAAGGTATACATACCGAGGAACATTCTTCATATAGTATTCATCTGGATTTGAACCGTCGATGTCCTGATGTGAATACGAAATTGTTCCACGCTGACGTCCAACATATGTGGCACCAACCTTGAGAATGTCACCAAGAACACTCTGCCAGTGTACGCCATAGGTAGGACGATCACCAGAGGATGCCAGTATCGTTACATTATTTTTACGAGAAGAAGCATCCCACCTGAAACCTGAGAAATTGGTGATTTTCATGGTTGAAGGTGTGAAATAAGCCCTTAATCCACCCTGCGGAACTGTGCCGTTCCACGAGATATTCGTGGGCCTTCTCGCAATCATGAAACGAGTCTGCCAGTTTGAAAACTCGTCTGTTGCAATAACGAGGTTGTTAAAAACACCGTTCATCCATCTGTACTGTTCAGTTTTTGTCGCGGATGTCGCATCAGCAGGATCCTGAGAAGCACCTAGTTTTGAACGGTTCCAGCTCATGTTAAAAATCTCGCCACCAGGCAGGAGCATGTTCCCGAACTGGTCATACGCTACCGGAGAAACCGGACCGCGTAACGCCGGGTTTTCAACATAATCTGTTTTTCCATAGCCAGCTTCCAGCTTTCGCATTGTTGGATACTTACGCATATCGTAAGATCCAAAGTTTTCATAAACATCATACCAGCGAGGCCGATATTCTTTTGAAATGAAAGACTGGCTCCAATATTCCCTTTCGACCAACTGTCCCGAGGACGGAGGAGAAAGGGTCAGCAGCGCTATAAATAATATAGCACCGCATTGCGTCATCTTTCTCAATTTTTTCCCTATCTTCATCGGCAATATCTATCCTGTTATCGGGTCAATGGATCAAAAAGAAACTCCGAACGAAACAAAATGCCTGCCACCGGACTCTTTAAGCTCCAAAGGCAGGTTGTAAGCATAATCAAACACAAGCGAGTTGAAGAGGTAACCAACGCCGAACGTGAAATCAGTACGCTCAGTGTCATCTTCAAAATCACTTCCATAAAGAACGCCACCACGGACCTTAAGATTCGATCCGGCGACTCCGGATTCCGCACCGCCACGGAAAATTGTTTCACCATTGACAAAAGCGACATCAAGCTCACCGGTAACACCGCTTCGCTCGCCCATCAGGCCGATGCCGACTTCGACAGGAAGTTTACCATCATCCTCTCCGGATTCGGAAATGTTAGGCATGATAGCGTCTTTCACGTAAAGACCGGTCGTGAAATCAGCGAGGCCAAACATATCGCCAAGAGCATAGGATGCACTCAGATCAAGGGAGAACGCAACCTTCGACAGATCGTCATCAGTACCACCATTATAAAGGTCTTCCTGACCCTCGATCGCCCAGCGCATTACCTTGACATTTCCACCGAGTGCGAACCTGTCGCCAATCTGACGACCGTAAGCACCGCTGAAAACCATTTCATTGGCGCCATCAGCACCAAGACCAGAGATACCAAACGCAAAACCTTTTGCGCAGACATAGCTCAACTGATACTTCATAAGATCAGAAGAGACATCAGGATTAAGAACACCATAAGAAAGGTCTACACAGCGGTTCTCGACATTAGCGAGACTTGCGGGATTATACCAGTAGGACTGGCCTTTCTGGGCAAGGAAAACCTCGCCCATACCCATCGGACGCGCAGTCTGTCCGGCAGTGTCAAAAAATGCTGCATACGCTGTTGAAGCAAACATAAGCAATAACACAGATGACAGCGCCAGCAGGATTCTTTGCCTGCCCCTGCGAGTCACTTTGTAATTCACAGTTACTTTTTTACCCGTCATATCTTTTTTACCCGTCCAGTTTGAAGTTATATGTTCATACCGGTTTGAATTTCGATTCATGTTAGTAACCAACGACAACAGTGCCACTTTCGATTTTTTCACCATCGTCAGTATCGGCAACAACCTGATAAAGATAGACACCAGGAGGAACAAGATCACCATCCTCATCCGTGCCGTCCCAGTAACCGGGCATATTGAGCGCAGCGGCAGCATTGCCCCTCTTCTCATTGTCAGGAACGCGCCAGTCACGGGCTTCGAGGTTGTCATATTCCTTGATAGTCACCAGGCCGCCCCGTGTATCATAGAATTTGATCTTGATATCAGTCGGTATTTTCGACAGGGTAAACTCAATGACTGTAAAATCGTTAGTGTTATCATCATTCGGCGTGAACACTTTCGGGACAGCCTTAACGTTGGTAACAAGATCATTGATAATCGTGGACGTCATAACTGTCCATGAATTATCCGTGCTCTCCCACACACCAATGCCGCCTGAAGAGTTATTGTTGTTAGAATCGTAAATGCTCGCGGTGAAATCATGGACATTCCTGAGCATCTTGGTCCTCAGAGTCACATACAGTGAATCCGAACCGGACGAGTCAGAGTCGGTAAGCGGAGTAGAAAATTCGATTGTAGCAACATCAGGGGAAGTCTGGTTGATGTCTACAAGACCACCATTGGCAACAGTAAGATCAGAACCGGCGCCGTCATTGCTCACAACACCTACGATTGTTGTAAAGTCGGGAGTCGTGAGATTGATCTTCTTGATATCGCTTCCACTGTTGAGAGAATATGCTATCGAGTAGACAAATGTCGTATCAACACCCATCGGAACCGAATTGGGGAAGATGGAACCGTCTGCAGCAACTACAGGAACATCAGCTGCGTCTTCGGCATAATTGAAGCTGATCGACTCAATAACAGGCGTTTTGTAAATATCCTGAGTCTCCATAGTAATTTTGTATTTAACCATGGCTGCAGGTTCGGACGAATCAATCGAGATCGTCTTGGAAGAGGACTTGGGACTCCAGTCACTCTCAACAAGCCTGCCATCAGGCATACTATAAGAGGTCTTAACCTGGAAATATGCGCTGGTTCCCTCGGGGATGCTGCCTGTCCAGGACATTGAATCAAGATTCTTCATCTTGGTGGCATCGCCAAAATCAATCCAATCGGACTCATAGACACCATCATAAGCATAACCTACACCAAACACCATGATCTCACCGATAACCGGGAAGTCTTTCCTGGTCTCAGTGATCCTGAAACGCGCATAACGTGCCCACTCATCAGGGAATTCAACAATCTGATAGTCAAAACCACCATTATCGGCATTGCTGATACCGACATCATGAATAACGTTAACCTCTTCCCAGCTGAACTTGTCGAGCGAAATATCAACAGCAAAACCGCGAATAGATTTTGTTTTCCAATCATCAATATTGTCATTACCAGTGTAAAGAGCGAAACGGTTTACACGATAGATTCTCTCGAGGTCCACATAACGGAAAGCATCCATAGGATCCGAGTTAAACGTGTAATAAGTACCGGTCGGGTCGCCATCTGTAATGTTGACTTCCTGTGCCGGTCTGTTAAGAGCAATGTTTTCACCTTCGATTCGGCGAAGAGCGATACCACCGCCATCGGTGCTGCCAATGTCGATATCACCAGGATAACCGGTGATGACCTCAATATGAGGATCGGGGAAGTAATCGATCTTGCCCATGTCACCCAGAATACACTGTTTCAGCTCGTTCTTAACAGACGAGTCAAGAAGAAGCGTCTCATGCTTGGACGCATTGTAGCCGATGTCATACCAATTGCCACTGTAAAGATTTGCGGCAGGAAGATCGCCGGCATAATAATACCACAAACACTCAAACTTCTTACCGGAACCATCGACATCAGCCGTGCGGCGTTTTAATGTCGTTGTTCCAAGCCAGTCTGACTTGGCTTTGATATCGACCATAAGGCCGTTGCCATTTCCAAGACCGTGATTCGTAACCTCAACACCGATCACGATATCATCTGTCTTCTCCAAGTCAATTTTATACTCTTCAACGGTTGCCCAGTCGTTGTCTTCACCGACCTTGGTGCCGTTGATGTAGAGTACGTACTCGTCAACCGCCGTGATGTACACGGTGATATCCTCGTACTGACCTTCGGGGCCCTGTAGATGGGCCAGGTAGTAAATTGTGTTTGACCACGAATTCCAGGTTTTTTCAGTGAGATCCGTAACGGCCGCGCTGCTCGGGCTTGCAAAAAGTCCGACAACCAGCCCAATCACTAACAAACCTGCCAGAGAGAACTTGATACCACTCCTCAATGTAACCTCCACTCAGATTACCCTGTTTGGACTCTAACCCTCCGGAATGCGGCAAAACACATAAAAACAGACCCCAACGCATACGCGCCGGACTCAAAGTGCCGACTTCCGAAGGCCTCTTAAATTATTTTTTCTCTTTTCTCGCTACACTATCAGTTATAAATGTTGAACTTATGATAAACACTATATGAAGTCTTGTCAAGGCAAAATCAAGCTTGAGAGCAACTTGAAAAAGATAAATACAAGGAAATGAATCCTGAATCCAAACCCACTTTGGAATCGAGAACAACAGGTATCAGATTGAAAGCTTTATTATTAGAGCTTTTTGACCTGATTTCCTACTTTCCATTAAACCTAATTTATGTTGCATACAACGACAACACAAGAAAAAAATGACGAAATTTAAGAATTCATTATCCTTATGATTTTCCGTGTTTTACAATTTGAATATAGCTATGTAACACAAAAGAAGGGTAACAATTATCCTTTTTTCTCCTTTTACAATGATAAACTTTTGCCTTAAGCCTTTATTTCCTGCCTCGTTGACAAGAAATGATGTTAAATTGTCTCGGCCTGTTTTTAAACTGTAAGTTCTGAAACAATACTCTCATTCTTTATTAAATTGGCGTTTATTTGCTTTATTAAGAATTGATAACTGAATTTTCGCTTTGCATCTTGACTCACATGTTCCCATGTTGCTATTTTGAAACCGGGAACAAAAACATAAACTACTATATTGTAATAGGGATTACTATGCTTCACACTATCGACATCATTATTCTGTTTGCATACTTCCTTGCCGTTATGGCTATAGGCCTTCTTGTCTCAGGGCGGGCGAAAGGGTCAATTGGCGAATACTTCCTTGGCGGACGGCATATTCCCTGGTACATATTGGGAATATCCGGCATGGCAACGTTCCTGAGCCTTTCAGGCTCGATGCATATCGTTTCTCTGTATTTCCTTTTCGGGGTCAAGGGTTTCTGGATCACCCTCAGAGGCCACATGTGCCTGTTTCTCGCTTTCCTGATGATTTTCATGGCAAAGTGGCTCAACAGAAGCGGTGTCATGACCAATGCCGAATGGATAGTATTCCGTTTCGGCTCCGGCAAACAGGGAAAAACAGCCCGCCTGTTATCGGCGATATCGACATTGTTCGTTTCAATCGCCATAATGGCCTTCTTCTTTGTCGCGGCGGAAAAGTTCTTTGCACTTTACATTCCGATGGAACCTCGCCTCGTGGCACTGATCTTTTTCGCAATAGTGATGATCTATACAGTCGCCGCCGGTTTCCACGGTGTCGTGTACACAGACCTCTTCCAGAGCGTCCTGGTTATCGGGGTAATCGCTTTTATCAGTTTCAAGGCAATGACCACGGCAACACCCGATTATTTCAGCAACTTCGCGTCCGCTGACTGGCGTTCGATAATGCCGTCATGGGAAATGGCGACACCTGAAAACTATGAAGGGCTTCATTTTTTCGGCTTGCTGATAATATTCTGGCTCGTATCAAACATCCTCCAGGGATTTGCCCAGCCGACCGACGGTTTTGTCAGTCAGCGTTACTATGCGGCCAGAAACGAACGTGAGAGTGCTCTTATCGCCTGGCAGTGGATAGTGCTGTTAAGCGTCCGCTTTCTTATGATGACCGGTATTGCCGTTCTTGCGCTTGGAATAACTGGCACATTTACCGATCCGGAAAAAGCGTTCCCGGCTGTTATCGATCATTTCTTTCCTGCCGGAGCCAAGGGACTCGTCCTTGCCTCGTTGATCGCCGCCGAGATGTCATCGCTCGATTCCATCGCCAATTCCTCAGCCGCCTATCTCGTAAAGGATATTTATCAGGCACTGCTCAATCCGAAAGCTTCGGACAAAACATTGATACGGATGAGCTATATCGCGACTGCACTGCTTTTCACTGTCAGCGCACTTATCGGAATGGCCGCACCGAATCTCGATTCACTCTGGGCATGGACTGTCATGGGACTTATCACCGGACTCCTGCCCTCAGGTATTCTTAAATGGGTCTGGTGGCGATTCAACGGCGCTGGTTATGCAGCAGGAGTAATCTCCGGTATCACAGCCGCAGTCCTTCATACTGTGATTTTCGATAATCCGGCGGAATACGTAACATTCATTTTCGTTTTTGCCGTATCAATGGCGGGAACCGTACTCGGTACATTTCTCGGGAAACCGTCACCGATGGAAACACTGATAGCGTTTTACACCCGGACACGGCCTTTCGGGTTCTGGGAACCGGTGAGGCAGCTCTGCGATCCGGTGCTCGTTCAGGATATTCACCATGAAAACCGCCGCGACCTCCTGCTCCTCGTTCCGGCGACAATCTGGCAGGCACTGGTCTTCTGGCTGATGTCGGCAGTCATTGTCAAACGGTGGGATTCTGTAGCGCTGTCGCTTGCGGGAATTGCTATCCTCTCCGCCATTCTTTATAAATACTGGTATCTGAACCTGAAATCACCGGAACAACAGCGACCGCCCCTGTAACAAAGGTCAAAGCGGAGCCGAACATGATCAAACTGAACGAGGAACAGAAAACCAGGTATTTCCATCGGAGCTTTTCTTTTACCGACGGTCTCTGGTTCATGAAAGTCGAGGAGCGCTACGGATTCGATACCGCTCTTGAAATCGATCGTGAGGTCTGGAGCATCGTTCCGAAGGTTCAGGCACGGATGATGAAAGAGTTTGGCGGTGCCGGAGACGGGCTCGAGACACTAAGAGAGGCGTTGGAAACAAAACACAGTATCGAGGATTTCAGGTTTTCTATCGAAGATCACGAGGACGGTACTGGATTTTCAGTCATTATCAGTCAATGCCCTTGGTACAACCTGATGAAAAAGTCCGGCAGGGAGCTTTTTGCGGAGCGTGTCGGCAATGCTGTCTGCACTGCCGAGTATCCGCTGTGGGCTGCCGAGTTCGGAGACGGCATCGAAATTGACATGCCTGTCAGGCTCTGCCGGAACGAATCTCAATGCATAATACGGTTCACACATACAAACACTCAGAAGGAGAAGTGACATGAGACGGTCAGTCAAAACAACTGCCACATCAATCGAATCAATCAGCCATTTTATTTTCGGAGACATATACCATGACGGACCGTCATCTCACTGTACACGACATGTCCTTTTCTTACGATAATGCAACAAATTCACTTTTTGAATCAGTATCATGCATCATTCACCGTGGCTGGACTGGTATTGCCGGGCCCAACGGCTGCGGAAAAAGTACATTCCTCAAACTTTTGACAGGCATATTAACGCCAGAATCAGGAACTATCACCGTCCCGGTCCCAGCCTACTATTGCGAGCAGCGCACTGATACGATGCCCGGGGACTTCCCCACCCTGCTTGAATCACGGGAAAAGAACGCCTGGCGCATCATGAACACGCTCGGAATCGAAAGCGACTGGGCCGAACGCTGGGACAGCCTGAGCCACGGGGAGCGGAAACGTGTCCAGATAGCAGCCGCCCTTTTTCAGGAACCTGCCCTGCTCGCCATCGACGAACCGACAAACCACCTCGATATAGAGGCACTCGAACGCCTTCTCGCGGCGCTCAAGTCATTCAGAGGTATCGGTGTTCTTGTCAGCCATGACCGTGAACTTCTCGATACACTCTGCCGGCGCACTATATTCATCGATCCTCCCGGCATTGATGTCCGCAAGGGATGTTACAGCATCGCCGCAAGTGAAAGAGTTCACGAGCATGAACTGATAAGATCGCGAGACGAATCCCTGAAAAAAAGTATCAAGCGCATGGAAGGCGAGATTGCCCGTCGCCAGCGGGCAGCCGATTCAGCTGACACCAAAAAGTCGAAACGAACGCTGAGCCGCAAGGACCATGACGGCAGAGCAAAACTCGACCTGGTAAGGATCAGCGGCAAGGACGGTGTCGCGGGCAAACTTGCCGGACACATGAAAGCCCGTGCGGCACGTCTGGCCTCAGAACGCGGCAAGCTCGATATCAGGAAAGTTTCTCCGCGCGGGATCGCTTTTGATGACTCGTCACTCGCGGGCATATATCCCCTGATCGTTCCTGCGTCAACGATCAGTCTCGGCGGTACGAAAGAGCTGGCATTCACTGACATCATAATCAACAACTCCGCCCGTATCGGCCTTGTTGGGGCGAACGGCAGCGGCAAGAGCACGTTCACGGACTATCTTGTCAACGCGACCTCGGTGCCGCCCGAGAGAATCGTCTACATCCCGCAGGAGATAAGCTCACAACAGTCAGCGAACCTGCTCGACGAGGTGGTGAAACTCAGCGCTGACCGCCTCGGCCTGCTCATGGCTTTCGTCAGCCGACTCGGTTCGGATCCGAACAGGCTTCTGGAAACAGCGACGCCGACACCGGGCGAGACAAGAAAGCTCATGCTTGCCGAGGGCGTTTCACGTAATCCCGGCCTGATCATCATGGACGAGCCCACGAACCACATGGACCTGCCTTCGATCGAGAGCCTTGAGGAAGCGCTCGACTCGTGCACCTGCCCTATTATCCTTGTCAGTCACGACCGGCGTTTACTCGACAGGATGGTTGATGAGAAACTCTTTTTCAAACGCCTGGACGAAAACAGCTACAGGATTGAAGCAGGGCCCGATAAGCAGGGATAGCATCTGCCGCAAAAGCATCCTGTATATAATAGGAAAGGTATGACGCACATCTGAGGCAGCAAAAGAGAAACGGCACATCGATCGCCAGTCCGCGTCTACAGGCCTATACTCACTGCCACAGATACGACAGAACTTACACAATAATCTTCATACGATTATTTTACCGTATATTATTATATTGTTGCTTAACAATGGCCGGCAGCTCACTCAAAGGCTGCCGGCTTTTTATTGTACGTTCATCATCCGGCTAGCAGCTCCACATACCAACGTTTGGATAATGTCATTTCAATAACAACACCCGGCCAACTGCCCGCTTGCATTTCTCTCTTGACAGCCGCCTCTTCAGGCGACTACCTTGCATCAGTCCCACCAAAACAATCTTTCACGAAGGAGCAGTCATGAGCGAGAAGTACAAGAATTTCTCCCGCAGAACCTTCTTCAAGACTGCGGCGGCAGCAAGCGCATTCACCATCGTACCACGCCATGTCCTCGGCGGCAAAGGTTTTGTGGCCGCAAGCGACAAGATCAACATCGCAACAATCGGCGCAGGCGGCATGGGCCACGGGAACACCAAGAACTGTGCCGGGGAAAACATCGTAGCGCTCTGTGATGTTGATGATGAACGCGGTAAAAAGACGTTCGAAATGTTTCCCGATGCCAAACGTTACCGCGATTTCCGTGTCATGCTTGAAAAGCAAAAAGACATCGACGCCGTTATCGTGGCAACGCCCGACCACACACATACGGTGGCCGCAATGATGGCGATCAAGCTCGGCAAACATGTCTACGTGCAGAAACCGCTGACCCGTCTCGTTTCAGAGGCGCGCGCATTGACTGAGGCCGCACGCGAGTACAAGGTGGCATCACAGATGGGCAACCAGGGGCATTCCGGCGATGGTGTCAGGGACACCTGCGAACTTATCTGGGACGGCGCCATCGGCCCTGTCCGCGAGGTGCATGCCTGGACCAACCGTCCTGTCTGGCCCCAGGGAATCGGACGTCCCACAGAGACGCCTGCTGTGCCGTCCACACTCGACTGGGACCTCTGGCTGGGACCGTCGCCCGAACGCCCCTACCACCCTGTTTACCTGCCGTTCGGATGGCGCGCCTGGTGGGACTTTGGCGCAGGCGCACTCGGCGACATGGCCTGCCATATCCTCGATCCGGCATTCAGCGCACTCAAGCTCAAATACCCGGAGAGTGTCGAGGCATCGATCTCGATGTATGTCAGCCCGGAAAAAATGTGGGTTAAGGTCGATAACAAGGAAACCTACCCGCGGGCATCCGTCATCCATTACCAGTTCCCGGCACGCGAGGACATGCCTCCAGTGAAACTGCACTGGTACGACGGCGGCCTTCTCCCCGAACGCCCGGAAGAGCTCGGCCCGGACGAGGAAATGAGCGAAGGCGGCAGCGGCCTTCTCTTTGTCGGCGACAAGGGCAAGCTGCTTTGCGGCACCTATGGCGGCAATCCGCGGCTCCTGCCGAAATCCTATAACGACTCCTACCCGAAACCGGCAAAAACACTGAAACGCATCACGGTTTCGCATGAGCAGAACTGGATCAACGCCTGCAAGGGCGGTGAGCCTGCGAGTTCCAATTTCGACTATTCCGGCCCGATGACCGAAACCGTTGTCATGGGTAATCTGGCGATCCGTTATCCCCACAAGAAACTCATGTGGGACGGCCCCAATATGCGGGTCACCAATTTCGATGAGGCCAATGATTTCGTGCAGATGCACTATCGCAGCGGCTGGAAAATCTGACCTTTGATTACGACAAAGAAAAAGGCGGTGGGATTGTCCCATCGCCTTTTCTTTTTGTAACTGTTTCCGGCAGCATCAGTCGATACCGAGTATCTTCCTGTTCGCGGCCTCGTCCGCACCGGAACCGGCAAAATCATCGAACGCCTTCTCGGTGGTGCGGATTATGTTGGCTTTGATGAAATCGGCACCCTCAATTGCGCCATCTTCCGGATGTTTCAGCGCGCATTCCCACTCGAGAACAGCCCAGCCCTTGAAATCATACTGCGCCATCTTGCTGAACACGCTCACGAAATCAACCTGGCCGTCGCCCAGCGAGCGGAAACGTCCCGGACGGTCGATCCACGACTGATAGCCGCCATAAACACCGGAACGTCCCGACGGGTTGAACTCGGCGTCCTTGACATGGAACGCCTTGATGAACTCGTGGTAAATGTCGATGTAGGCCAGATAATCGAGCTGCTGAAGGATGAAATGGCTCGGATCGTAGAGAAGGCAGGCACGCGAATGCTGCCCGACTTCCTCGCGGAAACGCTCGAACGTGACACCGTCGTGAAGGTCCTCACCGGGATGTATCTCGTAACAGACATCCACACCGCATTCATCGAAAGTATCGAGGATGGGTTTCCAGCGTTTGCCAAGCTCCCGGAAACCGGTCTCAACCAGTCCCGCCGGACGCTGAGGCCAAGGATACATGGTGTGCCAGAGCAGCGCGCCGGAGAATGTGGCATGAGCGTTGAGACCGAGGTTTTTGCTCGCTTTTGCGGCAAGCTCCAGCTGATTGATAGCCCATGCTGTTCGTGCCGCGCTGTCGCCCCTGACCGATTCGGGCGCGAAACCGTCGAAGAGAGTGTCATAGGCGGGATGCACCGCCACGAGCTGTCCCTGGAGATGGGTGGAAAGCTCGGTCACCTCGACACCGATCTCTCTGAGTTTTCCTGCGTATTCATCGGCATAGTCCTTGCTCTCTGCGACTTTCTCCAGATCGATGCAGCGGGCATCCCAGGTGGGAATCTGCACGCCGACATAGCCGAGATCGGCCGCCCATTTAGCAATGCCCTCAAGTGTATTGAACGGCGCCTCGTCACCCATGAACTGCGCGAGAAAAATTCCTGGCCCCTTGATTGTAGTCATATCGCGTTCCTTTCCCTTATCACGATTTCAACTTCATCCATACAGCACCTTTACTGCTCGACTCCACCGCAGTCTCGATAAACGCCATGCCACGGATGCCTTCCTCAGCGCCCATGAAATCGAGATGCTCCGGCGCGGGCTCCGTGCCCTCCATCTGAGCCCTGAGCGTCATCAGGAAATTACGGTAGACATTGGCAAACGCCTCGACAAACGCCTCGGGATGCCCCATGGGCGTACGGGTGTTTGCCTGCGCTATCGGAGAGAGATACCCTGCCGAGGTTCTGAGCATCTCTGTCGGGCGGTCGTTCCATTTCAGCCAGAGCGTATTCGGCTCCTGCTGCGCCCATTCGAGACCGCCCTTCTCGCCGTAAACGCGTATACGAAGAGCATTTTCCTCCCCCACACTGATCTGACTGGCGAAAAGAACACCTTTCGCGCCGTTATCGAAACGAAGCAGCATATTGCCGTCGTCCTCGAGCCGTCTTCCCGGAACAAAAGTGGTGAGCTCTGCGCAAAGCTCCGCAATCTTACAACCCGTGATGTATTCTGCGAGATTTGCAGCATGTGTGCCGATATCACCGATACAGTTCGATGCGCCGATCTTGCTGGGATCAGTGCGCCACGAGGCCTGTTTCTGGCCGGTATCCTCAAGCCTGTCGGCAAGCCAGCCCTGGGGATATTCCACCACGACTTTCCGGATAGCTCCCAGCTTGCCGGCTTTCACGATCTCGCGTGCCTCTTTGACAAGCGGATAACCGGTGTAATTGTGCGTGAGGCAGAACAGAAGGCCGCTCTTTTCGATGACTTCTTTCAGCTCTTTCGCCTGATCGAGCGTAAAGGTTATAGGCTTGTCGCAGACAACGGGAAATCCGTTTTCGAGCGCGCATTTCGCCGCCGGGAAATGGAGGAAATTCGGAGCCACAATGGACACGAAATCCATGCGTTCGCCCTCCGGCAAAGCCTTCTCCTTCTCGATCATCTCCTCATAACTGCCATAGACTCGCTCCGGCGGCAGATAAAAGGCCTCACCCGATTTTTTCGAGCGTTCCGGCGTACTTGAAAAGGCACCGCAGACAAGCTCGCATTCACCGTCGAGCGAGGCTGCCATACGATGCACGGCGCCGATGAAAGCGTCTATGCCGCCGCCTATCATACCCATGCGAATTTTTCTACTCATTTAACTACTCCCTGGCTTTTCAATCAGCCGGGCCCGGCGTATCCTGTTCAAGATACATGCCCGGGCCCCGCGAGATTCACATTGTTCACTGTTTGTTACACGGGCAGACACCAGGGCGCCCTCATGGGACGCTGCAGCATCCTGTCCGCCTCGGGATCGTTCACGAAACGCTCTTTCGCCGGATCCCAATTGAG
Source organism: Candidatus Latescibacterota bacterium (assembly GCA_963668435.2). Lineage (GTDB taxonomy): Bacteria > Latescibacterota > Latescibacteria > Latescibacterales > Latescibacteraceae. Next base: position 60,634 of record CAXXSC010000003.1, on the reverse strand, counting down.
CTTGCGGCCAAGCTGCATGGCGATATCACCAAGATGACCGACAGAAATTGAGCGTTGAGCCACCTCTGGCGGCGTGATTGTCTGCTTGCGGGTCTTGACACACTCGATGAAATTCGACCAGTGGTTGTTCGACTTGTAAAGGTGGATTTCATCGGGCCCGGTCATTGCGGTCAGCAGAGATTTAGGTTCGGTATCCATGCCGCGCCTGTCGACATGCACCCAGCCCTCGGTGCCGATGAACTTGGCACCCATGGGGATTTTCTCGTTGTTGGCGACCGTCAGCTTTAGACCGTCCTCATAAAGGCATTCGAAACGGTACTCTGTCACTGCATCCCAGAGACCCTCGCGCGGGTAGACACCCTCACCCTGGATCTCGACCGGCCCTGTACGTTCCTTATCGGCGCCCCAGTGAGCGATATCGATATGGTGGCCCGCCCAGTCGGTGAGCTGGCCACCGGAATAATCCAGAATCCAGCGGAAATTCCAGTGGCAGCGCTGTTCGGTATACGGAGCCCACGGCGCGGGTCCCAGCCAGAAATCATAATCGAATCCCGCGGGAATCGGCTCTTCCTGATGATACTCAGTGGGACGTCCGGTAGGAAGGCCGACCTCAACCGCGGTGAGCTTACCGATCTTACCGTTCCTGACAAGCTCGCATGCCTGGCGGAAATGCGGCTGTGAACGCTGCCAGCTTCCGGTCTGCCAGATAACATTGTTCTTTTCGACAGCGTTGACAATCGCACGGCCCTCAGCGATCGTTCTCGCCAACGGCTTCTCGCCATAGATGTCCTTCTTGGCGTTTGCGGCTGTAACAGCGGGGATCGAATGCCAGTGGTCGGGCAATGCACACAGAACGGCATCGATATCCTGACGGGCGATCAGGTCACGGAAATCGCCGGTGCCTTTGCACCCTGCATAGTTACTGACACCTTTCTTTTCCGCATAGGCTTTCTCGATTTTCGCCGTCGTTTCATTCAGCCTGTTTTTATCTACATCGCATGTTCCGATAATTTGTACGTCATCGAGCTTGAGGAAATTGTCTATATTGCTGTTACCCATACTGCCGCAGCCGATAACTCCCATCGTAATCCTGTTGCTCGGCGCTGTCTGGCCGAAAACAGTCGAGGGAACGATCATTGGTGCGGCAGCAAGCACAGCTGCGGATTTCATGAATTGCCTTCTTCCGCGCATACTCTGTTTTTTCATCATGAACCTCCACCGGGTTATCCATCAGGACACCCTTATATTAAATACTGACGTTAATTCCTGATTTGATTCAATACTTGACTTATTTTCCGGCTTTGGCCAGCGCGGTTTTCGCGGCAGCGGCAACGTCGGCGTCACTATCGGAAACATATGCCTCTATAGCGGCATTGTTCGCGCTGTTGCGGCGTTCTCCAAGCGTATTGATAATACCGACAAGACGGCGGCCTTTCGCTGTCTTTGCGGCCTTGACGAGTTCGGCATCGACACTCGGGTCAGGATTGCGCTCAAGGGCATAACGTGCCATATCGGCGGTCTTGTCATCATTGAGGAGTGTGGCAATTGCCTTGACAGATTTCTCTGTACCGGCCAGCATGAGCTGACGGCAGGCAAAGTCTTTACATGCCAGCGTGCTTTCGGGTTTCTTGAGAAGTTCAGCGAGCTGCAGTTCGAGATTGAGGCGTTCTTCGGCGTTGCCAAACGAGGATCTGACACGGTCCTGCACAACCATCAGCGGTTCCCTGCTGTCACCGAAATTATAGGTCAACAGTTTCTGGAAATCCTCATCGAGTTCGACAGGCTTGCTGCAGGATACGACAATAAGCCCGGCAAGACCGACCAAAAACAGCATCGACAGCCATTTCAGTGAGAGATGTTCTTGCACTGCTTTCATACGTTGTCACCTTTCCTGTACAGGTTTATTGAATGTAATGCGAACTTGCGAGGTGATGCTGCTTTCAATGAAAAGCGCGCTGCCCCGTTAACATCAAACTGCTTGAAGATAATCTGTTTATAGTATTGTCTGTCACCATATGAAAGTCAAATGGAAAACGCCGTTTAGACATAAAAAAACGGGAACATGTTTCCATGTTCCCGTTGAATACAAATCATGTCCGCTGCGGATCAGTTGCCCTTGAGGATCTTCAGTGTTTCCGTTGCCTCGATACGGACCTCATAGGTTCCGCCGGAATCCTTGTGAGCATCATTCTTCTCAAGCCATTCCAGTTTCGGAATAACTGAATTGTCGCCAAAGCTCCGAAGCGCCGTAACTGAATAAATACGAACGTTGACAGCCTCGTCTTCGAGGTTCTTGAGAAGGATGCCCTTGATCGTGTTCAGGTCGTTGGCTTTGAAGAAAGAACCGGTCTCATCGAATTTCTTCATGTTGTGAAGCGTGAGAGCGGCACGGCCGCGGGTCTCGGGATTGGTGCTTGAAAGAGAATCGGCGATATCCTTGACAACCTTGTTGCCGATTTTGAGAAAACCCTGTGCCGTGAAAGGATTTCCGCCGCCCCACATGAAGCTCATGATATTGAGCATCGAAGGGATAGCGCGTTCGTCACCGGTCATGGAGAGAACCTTGACGATATCGACAAGATTCCAGCGCTCGTCCTCAGGAATTTTCAACTCGTTCTCGAGGCAGGTGATCAGGGCGGGAACTGCCGGTTTCAGGGCATCCTTGCCTTTAGCCTCATAGACATCCGACAGCTTATACAGAACTTCGGAAATAGCATCGGAATCACTGCCGACAAGCGTTTTGGCATCGGCATCCGTGAACGTACCCTGAGCGGATACAGCGCCCGCAAACAAGAGCAGCGCAAGGCTCATAAGAACCGCAATTTTGAACGAAACGGATTTCAGCAATTTTCTCTCCTGTTGTTTATGTGCCGCAAAAACATACAAAATCAGGCCCTTGAACGACCGTGATCAACGCTTCCGCAGGCTCATGATACTTTGTTTTGCATTTCCTTAAACTTAAAATATAATGAATTGAGCTACGAACCGCCACCGTATTTTTCAAGGTAAACGGAACGAAAAAGCGCGAAACCACCAAACGGCTCCGCGCTTTTTTCATGTATCTCATGCAGTCATCAGGACTCGACGATGCAGTTGTTCGTACTATCCCACTCGACTTTCTTGCCGCTCAGATAGGCCATTGTACCCATGTGTGCGGTGATCGCCTCCTGACGTCCGTGTTCGGCGCCACAGGAAGTCTCGCCGTCGGTCCTGATAGCCTCAAGCCACTCGAGAATATGCAGGTTCGTGGTATCGTAACGTTTGCCGTCGCGATAGGTGTAGAGAAGGCCGCGGCCGGCAAAGTATTTCTCTGTTGCCGAGGTGACAGCATCCAGTCCCTTGGAACCCGGTGTAAACGTAAACATCGGAAGGCTGGTGTTGATCAGGCCGCTGTCGATCTTCTCTTTATAGCGCTGCGAACCGGCATCTGCGGTCACCGACATGGCGCTGGCGTGAAGCTGACCGAGATCGAGCACGGCATCGCTGCCCATGATGAGCTTGCCGCGGTTCGTCTGGTTCGAAAGGGTCGCAGAATACATGAGTGTCAGATCTCTGTCGGGATACTCGTATACCGCCTGGTAGACATCGGGAACCTCGCGGCCGTCCTTGTAGTAATAGATACCACCGGATGCCACCGCGCTTTTCGGGATACCGAGATCAAGGATCATATTGATTGAATCGAACTCGTGAGTGAAAAGGTCGCCGGAAAGACCGGTACCGTAATCGTACCAGAGACGCCACTGGAAGAAACGGCGGATCATCTGCTGGTCGGGTTTTCTCGGGGTCTTGCCGCGGAACTGGCGAAGGTCGATATTGAACGGCGAGGCCTCGGGATGAATATTGTAAACCCATGCGCCGTTGGGGTCGTTCCTGTTCGTGGTCACGGTGACCAGTGATACTTTACCGAGGATACCCTTGTTGACCACTTCCTTGGCCATCATGTAGGCATCGGTCTGACGGCCCTGGTGACCGAGCTGGAACTTGATGCCGCTGCTGTCGATAGCATCGACCAGTTCATAGACTTCGGGAATGGTCTTGGTGAACGGTTTCTCGAGATAGACATGCTTGCCGGCTTTACAGGCCTCGATAGCCATCGGAGCATGCCAGTGCTCGGGTGTGGCGATAATGACAGCATCGATTTCAGGGCTGTTGATAAGCTGCTTGTAGGTACGGTAACGTTTGACTTCCTTGTATGCCTTACCCGGATTTTCTTCGCAGCTGACCGCCTCCATGCATTTCTGGGCACGGATATCGAAGACATCACAGACACCGGTGACAACGATGTTGAGATCGTCCTGGTCCATGAAATCGGTATAACGGCGGTCGCTTGAATTTTCGATAGCCGCCTGTTTCATGCTCTCGAGCCAGGAAGGATGGGCATAACCCGCCGCGCGCATCAGATATTCGCCGCGGCTGCCGTAGCCGATCATGCCGACACGGATCTCTTTCGAGGATGCCTTAATCGAGCTTGCGGGCAGAATTGTGGGAGCCTCGCCTTTAAGTCCGAGTTCGGACATGATGGCATCTTTCCTGGTTGCATCATATTTCCTCTTCTTAGCCAGCTTTGCGGCAAAAACGCCGAGTACCGGAACCGTAGCAAGACCTTTTAGAACATCGCGCCTTTGGATCCCGCCCTTTTTCGGCGTTCCGCTGTCAGCGGCTGTATTTTTCTTGGCACTCACTGTTATCAACCTCCGTACAGTGTGAATAATGCGTATCCGGTGCAACACCACGGTATTGCACCGGATACGCTGTCATCGGCGGCTCATATCCGCCTGAATTAAATAAAGCATTGTTGATCGTGACTGATGTTTTAGACCGTCACGACTTTCTCTTTTTCCGCATCCCACATAAGCGTCTTGTTCTGGAGATATGAATCGACACCCATCTTGATAGCGACCATGGCGGCACAGCCGAGTTCCGCGTTGCAGTAGAGGCGTTCGCCCGTCCTGATCGCAGCAAGGAAATTCTGCTCCATCATGGTGTGGTTACCATTCTGCTTTTCAGCGGGTACAGTGACTTCCTCGTATCCGTTGAAATTGTCCTTGAACTCCTGTTTGAAATCACCGTTTCCGGTCAGGACCGCGTTGCCGTGATTGGAAACGTCGATGGTCGAATACTGAGCGTAGATCCTGTTCGGCTGCTGCGTGTTGTTTGTCAGCACGCTCGACAGGTGGACCGTGAACTCACCGGGATAATCGACTGTCATCATGAAGACATCAGGAATGTCCCTGCCATCCTTAAGGATGTAAAGGCCGCCGCTGGCGTTGACACGGCTCGGATACTGGCCGTTGGCGCCGGTGATGGCGATCAGGAGCGGTGACAGAATGTGATACAGGAGGTCTGTTGCTACACCGCCGTTATAGGCAAAGTACTTGCGGAAACGGAAGAAATGCTCGGGATTCCACGGAATTCTCTTGGCGAGGCCGTATTTGTGGCCAAGCCACATATCCCAGTCGATGTAATCCTCACCGGGGTAGCCGGGGCCTGCAGACTCGTCGATCTTGAACCATCTGTTGAACGCACCACCCTTGACATTCCTGTTGTAGCTTCCCTGTGCCCAGGTGACCTTGCCGACCTGGCCGGACTTGATCAGCTCGTGGGTGTTCCAGTACTGATCCTCGGAGGTATACTGGGGACCGACCTGGAGGACCTTGCCGGTACGGCGGACACAGTCGCGAACCTCGATAGCCTGTTCGACAGTCAGCGTCATGGGCTTCTCGAGATAGACATTCTTACCGGCTTCCATGGCATCGATAGCCATTTTCGAATGCCAGTGATCGGGGGTGGCGATCAGGACAGCATCGATATCCTTGTCGTCGATGATCTTACGGTAATCGAGGACATCCTGGGTCTCGAAACCGGCATCGTTGACCATTTTCTTTGCCATTGTGAGGCGGCGGCGGTAAACATCACAGACAGCGGCGACCGGAACATTCAGGTCCTTGCTGTACTTCAGGATATTACCGAGATGACCGCGTCCCATACCACCGCAGCCGATAAGCGCGAGGTTGATGCGGTCGTTTGCACCGAGAACCGTCGAGGGAGCTATGGACGCCATCGAGGCTGTTCCCGCGGCTACCGCAGCCGTCTTCATGAAAGAACGGCGAGAGTTTGCTTTCGAACTCATGGTACACTCCACGTTTGATTATTTATGTTTCAATTTTGTCATTTCACTGTTCTGTTCCCGGCGGATTATACGGGAATCACTTTTTCCTTTTCAGCATCCCAGAGCATCGTGCGGTTCTGACGATAGGATTCGACCGCCATCTTGATAGCAACCATAGTCGTTGCGCCAAGGTCGACATTACAATGCAGCGGGACATCATTCCTGATTGCATCGATAAAATTGCCTTCGAGATCACGGCTGCCTTCGACATGGACTGTCACCTCGTCATAGCCGTCGTTGTTGTCGCGGAACTCCTGCTTGAAATCACCGTTGCCGGTAAGTTTCGGCGAACCGCTGAATTCGATGGTGCCGTACTGGCCGAATATACGCATGGGGATCTGGGTGTTGTTAGTCAGAACGCTTTCCATGAATATCGTATACTCATCGGGATAATCAAGCTGCATCATGAACACGTCGGGAACTTCCCTGCCGTCTTTCTTGATGAAAAGGCCGCCGCTTGCATTGACACGTTGCGGGTAAGCACCATTAGGACCGGCAAGAGCGATAAGCATAGGGGCAAGACGGTGGAAAAGAAGATCGGTTGCAACACCGCCGTTGTAGTTCCAGTAGCGGCGGAACTTGAAGAAATGAACCGGATTCCAGGGTATCCTCGGTGCGAGGCCCCGCTTGTGACCGAGCCACATATCCCAATCGATATGACCTTCACCGGAAACATGCGGACCGGCTTCTTCCTGTACGCGGCCGAGAGAACCAAACGCACCGCCCGCTTTCGGGTTGCGGTTATAGCTCGCCTGAGCCCAGGTAACCTTGCCGACACGACCCTGCTTGATAATTTCATTTGCGACCCGCCACTGGTTTTCCGCAGTGAAATTCGGGCCGACCTGCAGTTTCATTTTGTATTTCTTCTGCGCGTTCCTGAGTTCGATAGCCTGCTCACAGGTCAGTGTCATGGGTTTTTCGACATAGACATGCTTTCCGGCGGCCATGGCCTCGATAGCGATTGTCGAATGCCAATGGTCGGGAGTCGCGATCAGGACAGCGTCGACATTCTTGTCTTCCAGAAGTTCGCGGTAATCCATGTAGCCGGCAGGATCCTGGCCAGCCGCTTTGCAGAGTTCCTGGGCACGTGTAATTCGTGCTTTGTACACGTCAGATATAGCCGAGATCTGGATATTATCGCCCGAACTCTTGCTGAGAAGGCTCCTGACATGTCCGGTGCCCATACCGCCGACACCTATCATACCGAAATTCAAACGGTCATTGGCGCCGAGCACTGTCGAGGGCGCGACAGCCCCCATCGCGGCGCTTCCGGCCAGTATGGACGATGCCTTGACGATCGTCCGGCGAAGTGATTCGTTCCGGCTCATTCAAAACTCCTTGTTATGTCATTCAGTCATTAAAGCCAGTTTAAATTACATATCTTTCAGACCTGAATAAGAGTGTGTACCGGATGATAAAATTTCTGCATTAACATCACAAACAGTTTCCCCACTTTTGCCAGTCATACTGCATTCGTTAAACGGCACACTCTTAACAGCAAGCCGAAAGATCAGCCTTCGATCATCTGCTCTTTCGCTGCATCCCACAGCATTGTCTTGCTTCTGCGGTAGGATTCGACCGCCATCTTGATCGCAACCATGGTGGTCGCACCGAGATTGGCATTACAGTTCAATTCTCCGCCCTTGCGGATCACGTCGAAGAAATTACCGAACATGTCACGGCGTCCACCCTCAGGCGGAACGATCATGTGATCAAAACCGTCATTGTTCTTGCGGAATTCGTCCTTGAACGTGCCGGTGCTGTTGACATCGATAAAGTCAGTTGAATCGGTGAATTCCATTGTGCCGTAACGGCCGTAAAGACGTGTGGGACGGTAATATTCGTTGGTGAGAACACTTTCAAGGGAGGCGGTCCATTTGCTCGGATAATCGACATTCATCATGAAAACATCGGGCACTTCGCGGCCGTCGTTATTATCGAAAAGACCACCACCTGCGTTGACCCTGGAAGGATACTCGCCGTCTTTGCCGACAATGGCGATCTGGATCGGAGCGAGATAGTGATAAAGAAGGTCGGTGGCTACGCCGCCATTGTAATCAAAATAACCGCGGAAATAGAAGAAACGGTTGGGATGCCAGGGGACTCTCGGAGCAAGATCCCATTTGTGGCCGAGCCACATATCCCAATCAACATAACCTTCACCGGTCATGTGAGGGCCGACAGGATCGTCGCGCCTGCTCGAGGTGCCAAAAACACTGTTGCCGCGGTTGTTGCGGTTCCAGCTTCCCTGCGCCCAGGTGACCTTGCCCAGACGGTCTTTGCTGATCATCTCATGAGCATTCCACCACTTGTCCTGGGAGGTGCGCTGGGGACCGACCTGCATGACACGTCCGGTTCTTTTCACAGCATCGCGGACCTCGATGGCCTGCTCACAGTTCAGGGTCATGGGCTTTTCGCAATAGACGTCCTTGCCAGACTCCATGGCCTCGATGCTCATTTTCGAATGCCAGTGATCGGGTGTGGCAATCACGACAGCATCGATATCCTTGCGGTCAATAATCTTTCGGTAATCCATGTAATCGTCACCGCCGGAGGCCGCTTTCGCCTGATCGAGACGTTTTCTGAAAACATCACAGACGGCAACGACCTTGACATTTTCTTCTTCGCTCCGCCTGACAACGTCTCTCATAAGCCCGGAACCCCTGCCTCCTGTACCGATAAACGCGATATTGATACGATCATTGGCGCCGAGTACACTGGAAGGTACCGCTGTTCCGAATGCCGCTGTTGTTGCGCTAAGTGCAGAGGCTTTCAGAAATCCCCTGCGAGACGGTGTCCCCTGATTCATTGTTACGCTCCTCTCGATGCTTGTTTCTTTTATTTGACAACTCATTATACGCAATAGATAGCGAAAGAAAACTTTCGAGAATAATTCAATTTTTTAATATAATAGTGTTATGAGGGGAGCGCAACCGCTGTGAACAAAAAAAGAAATATATCAGAGAGGAAATAATAAGAGACCGGAACGCTCATAGAGAAACGTCTGGACATACCTGTTCTTTCAGCACCGAACCTTGCCATTCGCATTGCAATCGTTAACGATAATCAATCGAGAAAACCGACTATTACCAAAAAACTATATATCCAGATCCGAAGCCGCATAGCCGCAGAACGGACAATCGAATCGTCCACAGAACAGAAGCATCGGATTCCATCTCACTGCCCGCATTCCAACTTTTACCAAATCACGCGCCCTGACAAAGCGCAGAACGGCGTCTCCGACTTTCAGTTTCAGCTGAACACCCTCTTCATCGAGCACCTTGTCAAGATTTGCGAAACCGTCACCGCAGCCCGGATGCCTGACCCTGACCTTACGGACACTGCCGTCATCATCTGTAACCTCAACCTCGCGCCATTGCTCGAGAAACGGGTGATCGAGATAATACAAAATCATGTGCGCCATGGTGTTTCTGTCATGCGAAACGCCCATCAGAAGTATTGCCGCATCCTCTTCGAGCAGTTTTTCCAGAGGTGAACCGGGGCCATTCGGGCCATAAGGCAGATCGGTGTCATGACCGGCAAGGATACGCTCCGCATCGGGGCCGACACCCACAATGGAGTGTGTCGGGCTCAAACTGCGCACAGTATCGGCACGCTGTCTGAACGTCTCGGTAACCAGTCCAGTCTGCGAGGGAGTCGACCGGACATTGAACGGAGTTCCGAAAGTCATGACAGGCATGAATACCGTGCCATCGGGATGCACTGTCTCAAGAAGCGCCTCTATTACTGTTTCCGCACCGCCGTCAACATGGCCGAAACGTGAAAGCGAGCTGTGAACCATTACGTTCATGCCCGCACCCAAACCCAGTTTTTTCAATGCATTTGTCAGCTTTCGCTTCGTCACCGTCTCAGCCACACGGAACTTCCTTTCCTGAAAATTCAGACAATAGTTAGATCAATCACATTATTTTTGACATTAGCGGCGGCGTCTGCCTCTCCTACCGCCACGACGCCCCTGAGTGCCGGTTTTAATCGCTTCGAGCTGTTTAGCATCAAGCGCCTCTTTCATGGCCGCCGAAAAGTCCGCATCACGCTCCAGGCCGAGGAAATAATTAATCTGGCCCTCGCTCAGTGGGCATCCTGATTTTTTCAGCAGGGTATCCAGAGTCTTAAGATCGGTCGGCCCCTGATTCCGTGAGGCTCGCGGCGTGTATCCCGTTCCCGAAGCGCCACCGGCCGGTATAGCGGACCTGGAAGGCGTGTCATTCTTCGAGTCTTCCCACTTAATCGAACACCCCAATCCGCTCAGCGCGAAAATACTCTGCCCACAGAATAAAAGACAAGCTCTTCGTTTCATGGCTCCTCCGACGCTGACAAAAACCGGAAATTCTTTCGACATCGAGTTCAGATAGATACAGAGAAAGGCCGAAAATGGACGCTAACGGCATTACACTTCACGAAAAACAGCAATGTCAACACGGCATTTCATTGATATTAATTCAACACGGCAATGAAACTTCGGTTGCCACGGACCTCTATTCTTATTATACATATTAGATGGCAAGAAAACATATAAAATTCAACTGATACTATTAAAAATGGAGTCACATCATGACAATGCTCAGCATGGCAAACAATTCGGTAGTCCTGCTTTCAATCCTGCTGATATCCTGCCTCGCTTTCGGCTGCGCGAGCCAGGACAAACCCGCAGACGCGGCAAAACAGGCTGCCGACGGCCTTCACCGTTTCGTGGTGATAGAACCCGGCCATTTCCACGCTGCCCTCGTATTTAAACGCGCCTCCTACGACGGCATCTCGCCCGAGGTCAAGATATACGCGCCAGTGGATGAGGATTTCACCGATCACATGGCCCGTGTCACACCGTTCAACAACCGTGAGGACAATCCCGCGGACTGGCGTTATCATGTCTATCTCGGCGACGATTTCGAGGATGTCCTCTTCCGTGATCATTTCGGTGACATAGCCGTGCTTTCCGGCAAGAACAACCAGAAAATCGATACGATCAAGGCATGTGTGGATTCCGGATTCAACGTTCTCTCGGACAAACCCTGGCTCATCGATCCCGACAAATTCGACACACTCAAATATGTTCTCGACACCGCTGAGGAAAAAGGTCTCATCGCCTATGATATCATGACCGAGCGTTTCGAGATCACCAGCACTCTCCAACGCCTTCTCGCCAATGAGGAATCGGTGTTCGGCACAATCCAACAGGGCACGCCCGATGATCCGGCTGTTATCAAGAGCAGCGTTCATCATCTTTCTAAAATCGTCGCCGGCAACCAACTCAAACGTCCCTGGTGGTTCTTCGACACCTCGGTGCAGGGAGAGGGCCTCGTCGACATCACGACACATCTTGTCGATCTCATGTTCTGGATCCTGCATCCCGACACCCCGATCGATTACACGAGTGACGTTTCTGTCGTCAAATCCTCACACTGGCCGACAATCCTCACCGAGGATCAGTACAAAACGATTACCCTCAAGGATTTCCCGCCGCAGTTCAAGCTCGACAAGGACGGCAACTATCCCTATTACTGCAACGGCGATGTCGTGTTCAACCTCAAGGGTGTGAACTGCAAGGCTGAGGTCATCTGGAACTATGTAGCCCCGAAAGGCACCGGCGACACCCACTACTCCATCATCAAGGGCACGAAAGCCGAGATTCTCATTCTTCAGGGCAAAGAACAGAATTTCCGCCCCGAACTCTACATACAGCCTGCTCCGGGCGCCGACACGGCTGCCGTGGGCAGCGCGCTCAAGACATTTATCGGCTCGCTGGCATCGGGCGATTATCCCGGCCTCAGTGTTGAAGACGAGAAAGACCGCTGGCGTATCGATGTTCCCGACAGCTACCGTGTCGGCCACGAGGCCCATTTCGGACAGGTCACAGACAGATTCCTGGAGTATCTTGACGGCGAACCGATGCCCGCGTGGGAAAAGGCCAATATGCTCGCGAAATATTACGTGACCACAGAGGCCCTGAAAATGTGCAAAGAGGCGGCATCCAAATAATGAAGTATGCTAACACACAGCCGCCCGTGACTGATCTGAAAGTTTTGACGGTGTTGATGCTCCTGCTCGTTCTGGCAGTGAGCGCCTGTGAAAAAAAGCCTGTTGAAGAGTCCGCCGTTCCCACCATTTTCCATGTACAGGGCGAAATGACTGGTGAACTGTCGAGGAACGGCGCCATTCTTCAATCACGGCTGACTGCGGCTGACACACTCGCCAGCGGCGACCTTCCCGGTGTTCCCGGCGTGGCCTGTTTCGACATTTCCACCGAACCTGATTTCCCACACTATCTCAGGACCGGCTGGATGCGGGCAGCGCCCGAAAACGATTACATCGTCAAGGTTAAGGTCGACCGTCTGAGGCCCGGAGTCCGCTACTACTACCGGCTGGTCTACGGCCCGGACGAGGAAAACACGGAGAATGGCGAGACCCGGACGTTCCGCACGCTCCCTGACTCGACAGTCACCGAACCGGTCAGCTTCGTCGTGGTCACCGGTATGAACTACCATTTCTTCCACCACGGGAAACCTGACAGGCCCGAAACGGCCTATCAGGGTGACGACAAGAATCTCGGCTATCCGGCGCTTGAATCGATTGCCATGATGAAGCCCGATTTTTTCGTCGGCACCGGCGACAATGTCTATTACGATCACCCGGTCGGGACACGGGCGAAAACGATCCCCGAAATGCGGAAGAAATGGCATCAGCAGTTTCTCCAGCCGCGCTATGTGAAACTGTTTAGCGAGGTCCCCGTTTACTGGGAAAAGGACGATCACGATCACCGCTACAACGACTCTGACACGAGCGACATCGGCGGCGGCCCGAAGCCAGATGGAGCGGCATTCCCATCCAATGCTGACGGCATCAGGATTTTCCTCGAACAGGTGCCGGTCGCCGATCCGCTGGGTGAAACGATCAGGACCTACCGCACAGTCCGCATCAACCGCGACCTTCAGCTGTGGTTCACTGAGGGCCGGGATTACCGCTCCGACAACAGCATGCCGGACGGCCCGGACAAAACGCTCTGGGGCACGGAACAGCTCTCCTGGCTGAAAGAAACCCTCCTTGCCAGCGATGCCTCATTCAAACTTCTCATTTCACCGACACCGATGGTCGGCCCCGACGACGCCTACAAAACAGACAATCATGTTAACCACAACGGATTCCGCCATGAGGGCGACGAGTTCTTCGCATGGCTGAAGAAAAACGGTTTCCTCGGCAAGAATTTCTACATTATCTGCGGCGACCGTCACTGGCAGTACCATTCCGTACATCCATCGGGATTCGAGGAGTTCTCATGCGGCGCGCTTGTCGATGCCAATTCACGTCTCGGCAGGAAACCCGGCGACCCGGAATCAACCGATCCCGACGCGCTCATCAAACAGCCCTATATGCAGAAAGAAAGCTCGGGAGGTTTTCTCAGGGTGTCGCTCGCACCCGGAGAAGCGAAAGACCCCTCTCTCGAATTCGCGTTTTATGATGAAAAAGGCAACCAGCTCTACAAAACGGAAAAATCGGCAGATTGAAGTTCCATTGACAAATAAAGGACAGTTATGGAAAAGCACACTGGCACAGAAAGAACGGCTCTCTCGCGGCGAAACGCCCTGAAACGGTGCGGCGTGGCTCTGGCCGGAGCCGGTATGACCGCGGCTGCTCCCGCGCTCGCAGCACCTGTGAAAGGCCCCCTGAACATGCGTATTGCCCTGGCGGCGTATTCTTTCAGGGAGCATCTCACTGACGGCCGTATGGACCTTTTCCGTCTCATCGACTGGGCGGCGAAACTCAATCTCTCCGGCATCGAACTGACCTCGTATTATTTCAAAGATGGATTCGATAACAAGTACCTCCGCGAACTCCGTCACCGTGTACTCGATAACGGCATGACAATTTCAGGCACCGCTATCCGTAACAATTTTAATAAACCGGAAGGCCCCGGCCGTCAGGGACAGATCGACAATGTCAAACGCTGGATCGATTATGCCGCCGAACTCTGGGCACCTCATATCAGGATTTTCGCCGGCAACCTGTCGGACGGTGTTAGCCGTGAGGACGGCATCAAGTGGGTGGCCGACTCCATCCGCGCCTGTCTCGACCATGCCGCCGAACGCGGAGTGAACCTTGGCGTGGAAAACCATGGATCATTCACCTCGGATATCAAGGATCACATGGCAATTGTCGAGGCTGTCGGCCCGCATGACTGGTTCGGGGTCAATCTCGACACCGGCAACTATCGTTTCGATTATTACAACAGTATCCGTCAGGCTATTCCCTACGCAAAGAATGTGCAGTTCAAGGTCGAGATGTGGGTGCAGGAGGACGGTTCCCGCGAAAAAGCGGACCTTCACCGTATCTGCGACCTTCTCATGGAGGGCGGCTACAAGGGCTGGATAGCGCTCGAATACGAATCGAAAGGCGATCCGTTCATCGAGGTGCCGAAAAAGATCAAGGAAATGAAGGAGCTGTTCGAAGGCTGATCATTCGCCGGGCCGACTGTCACGCAAACGATGGTGTCGGCAAAAAACCGTCGTGTTTTCCATGAGTCCGTAATCGGAGAATGAGATATGAATCTGAAAGTCAGGAAATACCCGTTTTCAGTTATTAAGGCTGACTCTATCCTGCTGTTCTGTCTCTTCATCATGGTTTTCCGGGCAATTCCGGGCACGGCGGCTGACAAGGTGCTTTTCAAGGCTCATACGTTTTCCTCGGAACAGCACGTCGAGGAACAGGGCTGGACACACTGGAGCCCGCGCGAGGAGATTTCGCCGGAGTTTTCGGTCGCTGATCAGCCAAGCATCGATGGAACTGGAAGTCTCGCGATCTCGGGAGTATCCAACAGTGCGACCTACGGTTGCTGGCGTAAACTGGTCAAGGGCATTGAATCAGGCGGATATTGCCGTTTCGAAGCCTCGTATTGTACCAGGCGCATATCCCATCCAGAGCGCTGTGTCATCGCCATGCTCGACTGGCGGGATGGCAATGGCAGACGGGTTGGACAGCCTGAGTATGTCCCTGACATGCCTGAAGAAAACGGGTGGCGAAAAGCCGGGGCTGTTTTTCAGGCGCCGGACAACGCCGAATCGGTCAGCATCGAGCTCTATCTCCGTTTCACCGCCCAGGGAACGGTCTGGTGGGACAGCATCGTACTCGAAACGGCAGAGAAACCGGCAGAGCGTATTGTCAGGATCGGCACGGTTAACTGTTTTCCGAGGAACCTGTCCACGGCGGCGGAGAGTGTCGAGGAATTCTGCAAAATCGGCGAGGAGGCAGGCAAGGAAGGCTGTGATATTCTGTGCATGGGCGAAGTGATTAACCTTGTCGGGATACATGGCGGCGCATATATTGATTCTGCCGAACCCATACCGGGGCCCTCGACCGAACGGCTTGGCAGGCTCGCGAAAAAATGGAACATGTATATTGTCGCCGGTCTCGAAGAACGCGACGGGCAGGCGATATACTGCACAGCGGTGCTTATCGACCGTCAGGGTAAGGTTGCCGGAAAATATCGCAAGGTGACCATACCGCGCGAGGAACTCGAGGGCGGAGTAACTCCCGGCGACTCGTTCCCGGTGTTCGACACCGATTTCGGCCGGATCGGGATGATGATCTGCTTCGACCTGCAATATGTCGAACCGGCACGGGCGCTTGCACTTCAGAGTGCAGAAATCATATTCCTGCCGGTATGGGGAGGAAATCCGAAACTTCCACCGGCACGCTGTATTGAGAATCAGGTTTATATGGCTGTTTCCGGCTATGACATAGCCAGCAACATTTACGATCCGTGGGGCAATTTGATCGCCGCGGCTGACAAACGGCCCGGCTATGCTATAGCGGCAGTCGATCTGAGCCAGCCGCACCCGGACAGGTGGCTCGGAAACATGCGGCACCGGATGTTCAAAGAGATACGGACCGACATCCCGATGCCGGACATCAGCAAGTGAAATGTGTTAAAATGTATGAACCCCAAAATAAATAAGACATTATACAACTTTCAACAGGAAGGAGAACACAATGTCTGAAAAAGGGCAAAGCCGCAGAAGTTTCCTTGCGGGAAGCGCCAAAACGGCGGCAGGAATAGCCGCCGCGGGCTCTGTTATAGCGAAACCGGGCAGGGTGCTCGGCGCCAACGACACGATCAATATGGCGGTCATCGGCATCAGGGGCCGTGGCAAGGAACATTATCGTCAGTGGACCCAGAAAGAAAACGTCCGGGTGGTCGCACTCTGCGATGTCGACGAGAACCTCTTCCCCGACCGCGTTGCAGAGGTCGAGGAACTGCAGGGCAAGGCACCGAAAACATATGTCGACATGCGCAAGATGCTTGAAGACAAGAATATCGATGCCGTATCCATCGCCACCACCGACCACTGGCACGCACTTTCGTCTATCTGGTCCTGCCAGGCCGGAAAGCATGTCTATCTCGAAAAACCCACCTGCCATACCATGTGGGAAGGCGCCAAGACGGTCGAGGCCGCAAGAAAATACCAGCGCATCGTCGCCGCCGGTACTCAGAACCGCAGTATCCTCGCTGTCAACAAGGCGATGGATTTCCTGCACCAAGGCGGCCTCGGCGATGTTTACATGGCCAAGGGCCTCTGCTACAAACCCAGGGATACCATCGGCAAAATGCAGAACGCTCCGATTCCCGAAGGCGTCGACTATGACAAGTGGCTCGGACCGGCCCCCTGGCGTCCGTTCAATCCGAACCGTTTCCATTACAACTGGCACTGGTTCTGGGATTATGGCTGCACCGACATGGGCAACCAGGGACCGCACCAGATGGATATCGCACGCTGGGGTCTCCAGAAAGACGAGTATCCGGAGAAGATCAAGTGCATCGGCGGTTACTACGCATTCGATTCCGATCAG
This sequence comes from Candidatus Latescibacterota bacterium, assembly GCA_963668435.2. Taxonomy (GTDB): domain Bacteria; phylum Latescibacterota; class Latescibacteria; order Latescibacterales; family Latescibacteraceae. The sequence continues at coordinate 43,605 of CAXXSC010000003.1, read as the reverse complement.
GAAACGCCGAACACACAGTTCGCGACCTTCGAGTACAAAGACGGCAAGATCCTTCAGTTCGAAACCCGCGGTCTTTATACCAACGCTGACGACGGTATCAAGATCGGCAACCTGTTCTACGGCACCAAGGGCTGGATGCACCTGAACGGCAACACATGGAAGACCTACTTCGGCCGTGACAACGAGCCGGGACCGTCCTTCGACTCAAGCAAGAGCGAAGAAGCTGCCGATCCCAACAACCTGCTCGGCGCTGGTGGAGATGCTCATTTCACGAATTTCATCCAGGCGCTGCGTGCAAACGATCCCAAGCTTCTGAATGCCGACATTCTTGAAGGCCACAGGAGCACCTGCCTCTGCCACCTCGGAAACATTTCCTACCGTCTCGGCAAGGAACTGACTTTCGACTCGCAGGCAGAGCAGTTCGTTGATGACGATATCGCCAACAGCTATCTCAGGCGTAAATACCGTCATCCTTATGTCGTTCCGGAAGTGGTCTAAAACAAATGCGGCCGATCCGGCTGCCTGACGCGTACTGGAGGATTGTCATGATTGGCTTACGAGCAGTAGTGGCGGTATTTGCCGTTTTCACACTTACGAGTATCGCGGTTCATGCCGATGTTTCGTTTGCCGAACATGACGACAGTATCGATGTCAAAATCAACGGGTCGCTCGCGACAGTCTACCGCTGCGGGGAAGAGTTGCCGAAACCGGTGCTCTTCCCCGTTCACAGCTTGCAGGGTCTCATGATGACCCGGCAGTACCCGTTCGCGGAGATAGAGGGTGAAAGCCAGGACCATCCCCACCATATGGGTGTATTTTTTACGGTTGACGAGGTCAACGGCAACAAGTTCTGGGGCAACAAAGAGCAAAGCCCTAAAATTCGTCATGTTGAAACAATATCGCTCAACGGCGGCGAAAAGAAGGGATCACTCGAGGTCAGACTCAACTGGGTCGGCAAGGACGGTTCCGTGCTTTTCGAGGAAAAACGCCTGATGACGTTCATTCCCGAGGGAGACCGTTACGCCATTGATTTCGATATCACCCTCACGGCGGTTGACACGACAGTGACATTCCGGGACACAAAGGAAGGAATGTTCGCCATCCGTGTCGCGCCCTGGCTCAAGGAAAACGGCGGCAACGGCAAGTATCTCAGTTCCCGCGGCGGACAATCGGCTAAAGATATTTGGGGACGTCGCGCTGAATGGGTGTCGCTCTCAGGCAACAAAGAGGGCTGTTTCGCCGGAGTTGTCATAATGCATCATCCCTCGAGTGAAAATTTCCCTACATTCTGGCATGCCCGCGATTACGGTCTCTTTGCCGCAAATCCTCTGGGCCAGTCCGTTTTTCAGAAAGGCACAAATACTGCCAATCCCAAGCCGTATAATCTTACGCTTGAGCCTGGGGAAAGTGCATTGTTCCGTTACCGGATGCTTATCCACGACGGGCCGTTGACAGCCAGAGAAATCACCGGGGAATATCACCAGTATCGTGGAAGCGAACGGCGGTAACAGACAAAGTAGCATACAGCATATGATATGGAGGAACAGAATGTCTCAAAGAAACAGACGCAGTTTTCTCAAAAAGGCCGGCGCCGGTGCGGCAGCGGCGGTGATGGGCGGAGCCGCCTCGGTTCAGGCGGCCCCGGTTCAGAAAATCAACCGCCTCACCCTCGGTATGGCATCCTACACGTTCAGGAAATTCGATCTCGCGAAAACTATCGAAATGACAACCCGCCTTGGTCTCGAAAAGATCGCCTTTAAAAGTTACCATCTCGCCATGGACTCCACCGAGGCACAGATCAAGGCTGTCGCGAAACAGACTCGCGATGCCGGTCTCGATCTCTATGGCTGTGGTGTATGCTACATGAAGAACGAAGATGAGGTCAAGCAGACATTCGATTACGCAAAAGCAGCTGGAATGCGCATCATCATCGGTGTTCCCGAGCATAATCTGCTGGACATGGTCAACCAGAAAGTCCAGGAGTACGACATCAAGCTGGCGATCCACAACCACGGTCCGGGAGACGAGCGTTATCCCAGCCCTCAGAGCGCTTATGAGAAAGTCAGCGGCATGGACCCGCGCATGGGCCTCTGTATCGATATCGGCCATACCCAGCGTATCGGTATCGATCCCTCGGTGCCGGTCGAGAAGTTTTTCAAGCGTGTACACGACATCCATGTCAAGGATGTCACCGCATCACAACCTGAAGGCAGCACAACCGAGATCGGCCGTGGTGTTATCGATATCCCGAAATTCCTCAAGACGCTTCTCAGGCTTGACTACAAGGGCTATGCATCGCTCGAATACGAGAAGAACGGTGAAGATCCCCTGCCCGGCGCCGCCGAGTCGATCGGCCACCTCCGGGGCGTCCTCTCCGTCATTTGACGCTAGAAACGGGAGAAACGAATGATATCATCACGAAAAATTTACGCCGCAGTTCTCACGCTCGCAGCCGTGCTTGTCTTCGCAGGCTGCGAGAAAGGCCCGGAACTGCCCGACCTGTCGAAATCGCCTGGTGACGGCTTCGTTGCTATGTTCAACGGCAAGAATTTTACGGGCTGGGATTTTGGCGGCTACAAGCAGGAGGACACCTCCTGGTCTGTGCAGGACGGAATCATGCACTGCGCCGGTGAGCCGAGAACGCCCTATCTGGTCACGACTGACAAGCCATACGAAAACTACGAGTTTTACGGCGAATTCCGAATCAGCAAGGGATGCAACAGCGGAATATTCCATCATGTACCATTGGCGGGACGCCAGTCGAAACTCGGTTTCGAAACACAGATTATGGACGATGGTCATCTGCCGCCCGACAAAAACTCGAGCGGCTCTATTTACGACGTTGTTCCGCCGACAAGCAGTGAGATGGGGAAACCCGGCGAGTGGAACCAGTACCATGTCATTTTCAACTGGCCGCGCTGCCAGGTCTGGCTTAACGGTGTCCAGGTTCAGGATACCGATCTCTCAGCCAATCCCGAACTGAGATACCGGGTCAGGAAAGGCCCGATGGCTGTCTCCAACCACGGTCATGAGGTCGATTACAAAAACCTCTGGATCAAGGAGCTTCCCGCAAGCGACAAAGGCGGAGACATTTTCAACGGTCGTGATCTCAGCGGCTGGGAAAACATCGGCGACACTGACTGGCATGTCGAGGACGGCATGCTGGTATCCTCGAAAGGCGAGGGCTGGCTTGTAACCGAAAAGTCCTACAACGGCGTGTATTTTCATGCCTATGTTGACAGCGACACGCTTACGACCCGCGAGGCGCGTTTCTACTACCGCTTCAAGAGCCCTGAGAAACCCGGTTACAGCGCCGATCTTTTCGATCACCTTTCGGCGAAAAATTATATCAAACAGTACGGCGACAAGATTCCCGGCGGTCTGATCCGGCCCTCGACAGCAGGCTGGTTCTTCTACCGGATCGCCTCGAACGATCGCGAATCGAAAGTCTGGCTGAACGAATTCCTCGTCAGCGACAACAAGCTCCTGGGGCTTCCGCCCGAGGGCAAGATCGCAATCTATCGCGGCGCCAACGACGGTGTCATTAGAATAAAAGGCATCAAGCTGCGCGAAATCGAGGGGCCGGGAATATAGCCCGAAACCTTTTCGATACAGAAAAGGGGTGCGACACATGTCACACCCCTTTTTTATTAGCTGGAATCTCGCTTATTTCAGGAACGGCAGATCGTAACCGGTAATGCCCAGTTCATCTGCCATGACTTTCATTTCCTTCTGCAGCACCGGATTCACCGGCACACCCTTGTCCTTACGCTCGATCCATGCGAGATACTCCTTTTCACCAGCGGTGTATATACGCTCTGCACCAGGCGCTTTCTTTGAATTCCTGAGCTCGCGCAGGATATCGCCAGTCGTTTTCTTGAAGGAATCCGGCTCGATAAACGCGGCGACATCAATTGCGATAAAGAAATGGCCGAGACCATAAGGGATACGGTTGCCCTCACTGTCATACCCGTTCAGCATCTTGAGAAAATTCCCGGCCTGAAGGGCCGCCGAAAGGACTTCGATAACTGTCGAGTAACCGTAGCCTTTATAGCCGGCGCTCTCCTCACCGATACCACCGAGCGGTGTCAGCGCGGCGGTGCCTTTGACCAGATCTTCAAGCACCACATTCGTATCGGTTCGTGTCGAACCTGACTGGTCGATCACCCAGCCCGGAGGCATTTCCTTGTCCGCTCGGCCGTAGACCTCGATCTTCCCGCGCTGGGTCAGGGAGGTCGCGCAGTCGAGCACGAAAGGGAACTCTTCGTCGGTGGGCATACCGAAAGTCAGCGGGTTGGTTCCCAGCATATTCTCGACACCGAACGTGGGAGCGACCGACGGCCGCGCATTGGTTCCGGTTATGCCGATCATGTTTTCCGATGCCGCCATGAGCGCATAGTAACCCGCAATACCGTAATGGGTTGAATTCCGGACTGTCACCATGCCCATGCCGTATTTTTTCGCTTTTTCGATCGCCATTGACATCGAGCGCTTACCGATAACATGCCCCATGCCGTCATGACCATCGATCACCGCTGTTGTAGGGCCTTCCCGGACAATATCGAATTCGGTCAACGCTTTCTGGATGCCGATCTTTATACGGTCGTAATAAATGGTTTTGAGTCGCCCGATCCCATGGGAATCGATCCCCCGCTTATCAGAGGTGATAAGGACATCGGCACAAATCTCCGCCTCCTCGCGGGGAACACCCACACCGGTGAAAACATCCACCATGAAACGTGTCATAGTATCGAAATCGATCCAGATACAGTCTTCGTACATGAAATACTCCACATGACTGGGTTCTTTCAGGGGACTTCAAGTCCCAACGTTTTTATTATCTTCTGTAATAATTGTAACAATCGTAATTCTTCGTGATCAACTTGGTCAGGCTTGATCTAACAAATTTGCGCAAACACTGCTCTTTTCCGGTCAGTTGCAAATACTTGGCAACTTAACTGAAAGGACGGTATTTGTATGCCGTATCATACATGGCCATGATATTTTCCATTGGGGCATCCACCTGTATGTAGGTGTGGCCCGGCCCAAGAACATAGCCGCCGTTTACGCCGAGGATATCGATCAGCCGCCGAACCTCTGACGCCACATCGCCGGGACTCCCCTGACAGAGCACACGCTGGAGATCGACACCGCCGTAAAAAGCCAGCTTGTCACCGAAATCGCGTTTGAGCCCTGACGGTTCCATACCCTCCGCCCTGACCTGGATCGGTTCGAGCATATCTACACCCGCCTCGATTATCATGGGCAGGAGCGGCCTGACAGCGCCGCAGACATGAAGCAGAAACGATTTGCCGTGGGAATGTACCTTATCGACCATTTTCGTGAGATAGGGCATCACGAACTCCCTGAACATGTCCGGGCTGAAAAGCGGCCCGAGCTGCGAGCAGTAATCATCGGCCATATAGACAATATCGATACCGTCACCGTGATGGGTCAGCATTTCATCGAGGAAATACATGCTCCGCCCAGTGATCGTATCGATCAGGTGATGGGCATACTCTTTCCTCAGGGCGAAATCCATAAAGAGGTCCTCCATGCCCCGCACAAAAGTAGCGACAAAATACGGTCCCCAGGTAAAAACACCGATGACAGCACGGTCGGAGTGGGCGGCGGCCTCACTGGTGAAATGCGAAAAGCCCAGCGTTCCCGGTTCCGGCCAGTGATGTTTGTCGATATCAGAAAGCTCGTGTTTCCCGGCAAGCGGGCTCTGGTCGAGCTCGTCGTATTCACCGCCGGAATAGTATGCCTTGCGGGTTTTATAGCCCCAGATGGAGTCTTTCTCCTCCTTACCGTCGTATGATTTCGGATAAATAAAATTCTCCGGCAGGATCATCCAGGTATCGACATGCAGCCTGTCGAAAAGCTCCTCTTTCGATTTCGTGCCGAGATAGTCGTGCAATACCGCATAGACCTCGACCTCGGCATCGAACGTGATAGGAGTCCTGTCCGCTGTTTCGTGGTGAAGGGCGGCAAGCACCCGTTCCTTTCCTGTCATCGATTACTCTCCTCAACACCGGACGGCATACGGTTTCGTGCCGTTGTTTATTCATTCAACACTCTATGCAATATATATTCCCTGTTCATCGAGTTCAATGTATTTGACCCGGACATTTCATACAATGTTTCCACCGCTACCGCCGGCTTTTTAACGGCAGCAGGCATCTGTTTGAAACTGAATGATACCACCGGACATGTAATATATGGAGCCTTACAGTTGCGCAATATGGTTTTTTATGTATATTGCTATATGATTCAAGTAAAGGAAGGGTGAAATGGGACCAGAAACAGAACCGGAAGTTATCCGCTGGCACCGTCCCCGGAACAGCCAGGGATCAGAACGGGTAAAAATGCTGTTCGACCTTTTACCCGAACAGGAAATAGCAATCGTTCACGACGGGATCGATTTCCTGAACAACATCCGGGAAAGCGGTGTGCATACACTGCTTATCAGCGTCGAAACAGCTGACGACTATTCGCTTGACCTGACCGGAAAAGCCGCAAATGCCGTGGGCAATCTGGCACCCGTTTTAATTCTCTCCGGGACTTCACTTTCAGCAAAGGCGAAATCGGCATTTTTTACTGCAGGCGCGGACGATGTGATCGATTTGGAAACGGGAAGCGAATGCCTCAAAGCAAGAATCACGATGGCCATGAGACTCGGCAAGACCCGCCATGAGCTTTCGGTACTCCTCGAAAATTTTGACGAACAGGTAACAGAGCGTGTTATAGATATAAAAGAACGGGATGAGAATTTTCGTCAGTTTGCCGACAACATCAACGAAGTTTTCTGGATGAGCACACCTTACGGCAACGAAATCATTTATGTCAGCCCGGCATATGAAAAGATTTGGGGAAGGTCCTGTCAGAACCTTTACGATCAGCCGAAGACCTATTTCGAGGCTATCCACCCGGAAGACCGCGAACGGATTCGCTCAAAAATCGGAGCAATGCTCTACGGCTCTTTCAATGAGGAATACCGCATAATCCGGCCTGACGGCGAGGTTCGCTGGATACGGGCCCGCGCATTCCCTGTCAAAGATCAGTTCGGCAAACTCAGCAGGATAGTCGGTATCGCTGATGATATCAGCAAAAGAAAGCAGGCGGAGGAAGAACTCGCGAAAGAAAGGAAACGGGTCAGTTCTTTTCTGGACATTGCCGAATCGCTGATCGTTGGGATCAACCGTGATATGACCGTTTCAATCGTCAATCGCAAGACATGCGAGGTTCTTGAATACAGTGAGCAGGAAATGACGGATATCAACTGGTTCGAGACATTTATTCCCGGAGAGGAACGCGAGGTCGTCACGCAGGTTTTTCAGCGCCTAATTAACGGGGAAATCGAACCGATGAAACATTTCAACAACAGGATTGTCTCGAAAAGCGGCCATATTATCATGATCCGCTGGAACAACACCTACCTTCGCGACAGTAACGGAGCGATCTATGCTACATTGAGCTCGGGCGAAATCATTGAAAGCACCGGACCGGCCGATCAGACATCACAGGCAGGTTGACATCACGACTTGCAACATCCTCACTTGCCATCCCCATAAAATTTATTTGTCGCATAATGAAGCATGTTGATGCCGAACTTGATATTGGTGTTTATCGGCGCACTGCTTCGCAGGTCGACCGAGGCGCTCCTGTCATTCAAGCGTCGGTTCCAGTTATCGATTTTCTTGTCGGAATAGATGCCGACGAGCTTTCCTTTATAGAAAAGCCCAGTAAGATACGCCCCCACCGGCATATCCGCGGTATAGCCCTGTCCGAGACGCTCCGAGACAACCCTGTTCCAGGATGTCGCCGGGACATCGAAAGGCATTTTGTAGACTTCGTGATTGTCGGCAATCGGTTTGATACGAATTTCGCCGGGCAGTATTTTTTTCAACCCACGAAAAGCGAGAATGTCAAACTCAAGCAGGACAAAACCACCTGATTTCAGATACTCGCCAAGCTGTTTCTTTTCTGTTTCGAGCAATTCGAAATCATTACCGGTATTGATATAAATGAAAGGATAGGCCATAATACGCGGATCGTCGATCTTGATATTCTGGTCGATCTTTGGCGTGATCTCACTAAATGTCCTGATTCCCTCGGCCAGCCCCTCGAGCGCCATACGGTTGTCGTTCCTGTACAGCGAACAGGTGATGGGTACGAGATGGATGTAACCATCGATCTTGGCGCCGACTATTATCTCACCTTTTTTGGTGTTTGTCTGGGCCGAGGCACTGACAACGGAAAAAGCTGTCGCGCACATCATAAGTAATACGACTACGTATTTATTAACATAAGAAATACGATTCATGGCAGCTCCTCCTTTAACTATCTGTGCAGATATGTAATCACGAACTGCTTTCAGGTTATATGTCATATAAAGTACAAAATGTTATTCACAGCACAAAAACCGTCATACATATTTAACGCCTTAAACAACGGAATGGTTTAACATCATTTTACACTTCTTAACACTTTTTTACCACCAGATACAGCCGAAAAAGAGAAAACCGTAATCAGCCTGCTCCTGCACAGACAGTATCACTGTTCATTTTAGCCGCGGGACGTCACTTGAGCTCTTTTATTCTGAGGTTGCGGAAATAGATCGGCGCACCTGCATGTTTGCCCTGGAAACCAATCCGCCCTTTCGTTGCCAGTTCAGCAAACGGCGTGCTGAGCCAGGAAGGTATATCGCTGCCGTCGGGATTCTTTTTCGCGCTGGTCCACAGACGCATATCCATCTCGGTGACCTGTTCGCCGTTGAGCATGACATAAATCATGTGGTCAACACAGGTAATCGTGTAACGATTCCATTCTCCGGGCTTTTTGACCACGCTTTTCCTCGCGGCAAGATGCCCGAAAATCGCAGCGCACTGCCAGGTTTTATCGCTGTTTGCCCATTTTTCAGCATAGTCATCTGCAATCTGAACCTCGACCGAATTGGGAATCCAGTTGTCGATATCACTACAGTACACGATGACACCGCTGTTGGTTTCGTGGTCGTTCTTGAATTCCAGATCGATAACAAAATTGTCGTAATCCCTGTTTGTCCAGATGCACTGGTCCTCGGTCGCGGTCAGAATGCCGTTATCGAAACTCCAGATGCCTTTGGGATAAACGGCGTTCGAGAGGTCCGGGGCAAAAAGAGCCTCCCAGGACGAGCTGTCGGGATGTTTGACCGGCGGGACTTTCATACCTGAAGCGCAGCCAAAAGATAATATCAGCGAGAAAATCGACAGGGTGAGCAGCATTCTTTTCATGAAAATCTCCATCTTGAATGAATTCGGCATTATTCTGCCAAACATGATATTTTTCAAGCATATTGATACGTTCTATAATAACGATAACAAGTTCTTTTCACAAGAACAAAGCACAGTTTAAAGTAGACATCAGCAAGGCAAATAAGGTCACCCGATCATACACAAATCCTGATACGATTCACGTTTCCTACAGTTCCAGGATCATACTAACTGATAATCGATCTTTCTGAACGGGCTCAACTCGTAGACTCCAAGCTTGTGATAGTCCATGGCAACCTCGAGGAAAGCATGGTTTTTAGCGCGTTCCAGTGCCAGACAGTCGTCGTGCATTTCACATTCTCTGATTATATGGTCGACCAGAACAGAATCGAGCGCGACCGGATCGAGACTGAAAAACAGGCTGTTCGGCGAGCCATCGCCAAATGTTTTCCATGCCCTCGGCTCCCAGACATTATTGTGCCAGTTTCCGAAAAGACCATCGCAGACACAAAGCCTCGTCTTGCTCCTTATCTGGGGATGATTGTTTATATCACCGATATAACTGCCGCTGTCACGGTATTCGCTGTGAAGATGGTGCGGGCTCGGAATCGAACCATAATGGTTTTTCATGGCGCCGGTCACACCGCAGTCATGGGCCTTGAACAACGAAAGGTTTATCAGATGTTTGGCACCCGTTATTGCTTTCGGCAGAAAGTACTGGCCACCCGGCTTCGGCAAATCGCGTAAAGTCACCTGCTCTCCCCTGTCCCAGCGGTCACTTGTCCTGCTTGATACCCAGCGCACCTCGCGAAAACGGCAGCGATCGAAAAGCACTGCGGTCTGTATCGGCCGTGAGGTGTCGAAAACGGTTATATTCCCGGCCTCTGCGCCAAGATCACCCACAAGACCGCTGAGAACTGCATTTATCAATGGGATAGTCGCGTCCATACGGTTCGTCGTGACACCGTCCACATCCTCTACGTTATTGCAGTTGATCTTGATCGCCACAGTATCGTCGGGGCGAAAAGTGCCCATGACACTGCGCCAGGCAGCACCTGCATTGTCAGTGCCGGTGAGACCGCAGAGACCTTTGTCAAACATCTTGTCTGTCACGTCCTGATCGATATAATCCCAGAACCGCTTGTCTGTTTTCTTGGGATCGACACTGTAATCCCAGGAAGTCGCCTGCGTATCAGTCACCCTCACAACACGAGGCCTTTTGCTGTCTGCTGCTGAAGTCATCCTGTTTCCGGCAAGAGTTGCCGCGATACCGGCAGTTCCGCCCGCGAGAAAAGACCTTCGTGAAAGAGATGTATTCGATTTCATCGCGCACCTCGTTTTATAAGCATTTCAAAATCCGGCAGAAAAACGCGCCTGACATATAATCCTCAGATAGCTTTTTCATCCATGATAGCCCCACCTCAGTGATATATACTGAACGTATAATTGTATTCAAAGCAATTTCAGCGTGGACAAATCCCGAATGGCGCTCACGCACAATTAAAGGAGTTATATCTAATGAAACGCCGGACTTTCATAAAAGCCGCATCGGCAGGGCTCGTGGCGGCCTCGGACAAAGACTCCGTGGCGAAACTGAATAGGGATCTCGAAAACAGGCCTGTTTTGGTAAAGAGAAGTATGATTGGCGAGGATTATTAGACTTATTTCTATTTACCATTGCTTTTCGAGCCATTCATGAATGAACGACCCAGGAGTAGAGCTCCGAGGAATTCTTTTGATTAATATGGAATATGCAGTATAGATTGAGTCGAGTCTGAAACAAAAAAACAGGGACTCGGAATTATCTCCAAGTCCCTGTTTTATACTATGGTGGGCAATGCGCGATTCGAACGCGCGGCCTTTGGCTCCGGAGGCCAACGCTCTATCCAGCTGAGCTAATTGCCCGCAAGCTTTCAGGCGCAACGCCTCATTCGGATAAACCGAAACGTCAAGCCATTATTTTTTCTTTTTATGCCTGTCTTTTCTCAGACGTTTTTTACGCTTGTGCGTTGCGATTTTGTGGCGTTTTCTCTTCTTTCCGCAGGGCACCGCAGACTCCTTGTAAAGTGTTGATATTATGTCTTATAACAGTTCTTTTTTCAGGTCTTTAGAGGGCTTGAAAACCGGCTGACGGCGTGCGGGAATGGCAACTTCCTCGCCCGTTCTCGGATTTCTTGCTTTTCTCGGAGCACGGCTGACGAGCTGAAAAGTGCCAAAGCCCCTGATCTCGAGGGGATCGTCCTTTTTCAGCGCGTACTTGACAGAATCGAGGAATCCCTCGACAACCTCGCGCACATCGGTCTTAGTCAAACCTGTTTGCGATGCAATGCGTGCGATTACGTCAGCCTTGGTCATGTAAACACTCCTTTCGCCGGTTCTTTCTCTATAGCATAACAGCCGTCTATTCAGATTATTACTGAAGCCACATATAGGAAATGCGCGGAATCGTTCGTTCGATACCGCGGGTAACTGCTTTCGATGTTCCTTCCATGAGCATTTCCCAGAAAAGATCATCCTTTTCCTGAACAATGGGAGGATCTATCCCGAGCCCTGTCATGTCGCCGGCAAGATCGATGGCATCCTGATAGGTGCCCAGTGCATCGACAAAACCGTAATCCAACGCCATGCGCCCGGTGAAAACACGCCCATCCGCATATTCCCGGACATAATCCTCGTCAAGATCACGTCCCTCACAGACAGCCTCGAGAAACTGCTCGTAACTGTCCATGATGACCTCGTCGAGAAGCGCCTTTTCGTCGTCGCGCATCTCACGGGTTATTGTGCCCGTATCCTTGTACTTGCCCGAAATTCGGGTATTTGTCTTAACACCGATCTTTTCGAGCAGTTCGGATATTTCCGAGAACGAAGCGATAACACCGATACTGCCTGTTATCGTTCCCGGTGTCGCCATGATTGTATCACAGGCCGCAGCAATGTAATAACCGCCGCTCGCAGCAACCGTACCCATCGAGGCCACGACCATCTTGCCTGCATCACGCGCCTTATACACGGTTTCGTATATTTCCTGGGTCGCGGAGATGCCGCCGCCGGGGGTATTGAGCCTGAGCACAATAGCGGTGATATTATCATCACGCAAGTAACGCTCGAGCTGTTCAACAACCGGCATAGGATCGTAGATGGCACCCTGAATATTAATCAGAGCCACCGACTTTTCCAACGTGCCGAAACCCTCGCCGCCGACAGAAACAAGCACGACAAGTGCCATAAACACAAGGCCCGCTACTACAAACAATAGGGCCGCTCCGAGGAGGATGTCGCGTCGATTCATCATGGCAAAACGCTCCGAAAGTCAGACTTTTAATATATATATTTGTTGTTAGAAAGTCAATAATTTTAACGGCGGCAAGCACTAAAGCAATTTCAGCACATAGTCGGCAACATCCTCGACCTTAACCATTTCGGTGCTTTCATCGGCACGATTCCTGACCTCGATAACACCTTCCTTGAGACTGCGGTCACCAACGACAACCACGACAGGAATACCAAATAGGTCAGCATCTTTAAACTTGACACCGGCGCGCTCGTCACGGTCGTCGAGAAGCACCTCCACCTTCTTGTCTTTCAGCGTATCATACAGCTTTTCAGCGGCCTCACGGCAGGTATCGCTACTCACGTTAAGCGGCATTATCTGCACCGAGAACGGTGCGATCTCTTTCGGCCATTTCATGACAGTTCCATCAAAATGGGTCTCGATTGCACCGGCCATGATACGTTCGACACCGATACCGTAGGAACCCATGATAATCGGCTTGTTCTCGCCGTTCTCGTCGAGGAACAGGGCATCCAGGGCCTCCGTGTAGCGCGTTCCCAGCTTGAATATATGACCGACCTCGATCGCGCGGGAAACCTCGAGTGGCGCACCGCAGTTAATACAGGCCTCGCCCGCCTCGACAGTTCTGAGCGGCGTAAAACGTTCGACATTGATATCGCGGGCCATATCGACACCTGTGACATGGAATTCGTTCTCGTTCGCCCCGGCGACAAGCCCCTGCATACCCTCGAGCGAGGGATCGGCGATAACCGTGACATCCTTCAGGCCGACCGGGCTGATGTAGCCGATATCTGCGCCGGTAAGTTTCTTGACATCCTCGGCATCCGCAGGCATACAGTCTCCAAGGACAGCCTCCAGCTTGCCGTCATCCACCTGATGGTCGCCGCGGACAAGGACAAACACGAGCGAACCGTCATCTTTCTTGTACAGCAGGGATTTCACCAAAAGCGAGGACTTGATCTTAAGAAAAGCCGAAACCTCGTCGATAGTCCGCATACCCGGTGTTGAAACTTTCGTCAGCTCGCCGGGTTCACCGGAGACTTTCTCTATCTTCGAGTCAGCGACCTCCTGATTGGAGGCATAACTGCATGAAGAGCAGTTGACGATTTCGTCGTCACCCGACTCGGACAGGAGCATGAACTCCTCGCAGTCGCGGCCGCCCATAGCACCGGATGAGGCTTTGACAACCTTGACATCCAGCCCTGCGCGTCCGAAAATCCTGAGATATGCTCCGCGCTGAAGGCTGTAACTTTTATCGAGCCCCTCCATGGTGGCGTCGAACGAATAGGCATCTTTCATGAAAAACTGGCGAACCCTCAAAAGACCCGAACGCGGCCTGACCTCATCACGGAATTTGGTCTGGATCTGGTACCACATTTTAGGAAGGTCACGGTAGGACCGGATGTCGTTCGCGGCGATCTCGGTGAAAACCTCTTCATGTGTCGGCGCGAGGCACATTTCCCGGCCTTTGCGGTCCTTGAACTTGAACATATCGTCGCCGAATGTCTTCCAGCGGCCGCTTTTTTGCCATAGATCACCTGGTGAAATCGCCGGGAGATAGAACTCGTGACAACCGATAGCATCCATTTCCTCACGGACAATGTTCATAATATTCTTCAAAATACGCCAGCCCATGGGAAGTATACTGTAAGCTCCCGCCACGTGCTGACGGATCAGCCCGGCGCGAAGCATCATCTGGTGGCTCGGAATCTCCGCCTCACGGGGCACTTCCTTGCGGGTCGGCACAAAATAATTCGTAATTCTCATGCATGATTCTCCATTTATTCTATCACTGATATTAATATTTCCAACACCTCAACTACAAATCCTTGACCATATCCTTAAGATCGACCAGTTCTGCCCTGATCTCCCTGATCTCTTTTTCAGCTTCCGCCGACCTGCCGGAAACGCTGCCATCGAAAGACGTGGAGGCGCTTTCTTTAGCCGCTCCCGGAGACTCCAATGTTTCATCGAGCGGCAGAGCCACCTGCTCGTCGATAATCTCCCGATGGGTTTTCAGGCGTTTTCTCGCGCCCTCGATCGTATAGCCCTCATCATGGACAAGCCCCTTGATGAGCTGGACAATCTTGATATCGCGTTCGGTATAGGCACGATTGCCCGCACGGTTTTTCCTCGGCCGGAGCATGGAAAATTCGCTTTCCCAGTAGCGAAGTACATGGGCCTTGAGGTCCAGCATCCGTGAAACATCGCTGATCGAATAGTAACGCCGTTTCCGCTCTTCATCCATGACGTACTCCTCTTCGATAGGACATGATATTACAGTAATGACAATTCAATCTTTATTCATTCCGGGCTAATCGGCAGCCGCAGTGAAGACTATCAGTCGGCATCACACCGAAAACCCTCACTCCGCCTTGCGCTCACGCTGCATGAGATCGCTCACAGCCTCTTCCGGCGCAAGCCCCTCAAACAGTACCCGGTAGACAGTATCAACGATCGGCATGTCTATTCCGTGTTCGCCGATATGATCATAGACAGTCTTTGTCGTGGGCACACCCTCGGCAATCATGACCATCTCGCGCTCGATATCTTCAAGGCTCCGGCCTTTCGCAAGCTGCTCGCCGACATGACGGTTCCGCGAGTGACTGCTGAAACAGGTCGTGATAAGGTCACCAATGCCGGATAAGCCGTTGAATGTTTCCGGCTGAGCACCGAGTGAATCGGCAAAACGTTTCAACTCGACAATGCCCCTTGTCACCAGTGCGCTCTTGGCATTCGACCCGAATCCAAGCCCGTCGTTCATCCCGGCCGCGATCGCGATGATATTCTTGACCGCTCCGCCGAGCTGAACACCCAAGGGATCATCCGAGGTGTAAACCCTGAAATAGGGCGCCATAAAAAGATCCTGCACGAGTGTCGCGGCTGATTCGCTTTCCGAGGCAGCAACAATAGTAGTCGGCTGTTTCCTCGCCACCTCGGCGGCAATACAGGGGCCGGACATGGCAACCAGGCTGCGGCCGGGCAGTTCCTCCCCGATGACAGCAGTCATGGTTTCGAGACTGCCATGCTCGAGCCCTTTCGACAGCGACACCAGTATACTCGACTCAGGCAGAACACCTGTATCGGCAAGGGCTTTCGCTGTCGCCCGCATAACCGAAGATGGAACAACGAATATAACGACATCGGCATCACCAGTCAGTTCCCCTATCCGCCAGTCAACTCTCAGATCATCGGGAATGGCGACACCGGGCAGATAAGTCCGGTTTTCGCGGTGTTCAAGCATATCCCTTGCGAGTTTTTCATTGTACTCCCAGAGACTGACACGGTGACCGTTTCCATGGAGAAGAAGCGCGGCTGTCGTACCCCAGTTCCCCGCACCCAGTACGCATATATTCATAATAACACCTGTATTTTCAAACTGTTATAACTGACCGAAAACCATACTGTTTTTCAGGAGCCGGATTCCGTTTTTTTGCCATGTTTGCCGAAACGATTTTCCTCGCCGCGCAGAAGCCGTCCCATGTTCGAGCGGTGACGGAAAACAACGAGCCCTCCCATAAGCAGGGCGACCACACTGACTGGCACGGAATTATTCCCCGTCAGGATGCCCTCCCCTATGACGGCAATTGGTAGCACAATGGCGGCGACGATACTCCCCAGCGAAACATAGCCTGTCCCAAATGTGAGCAGGCACCAGCTTGCAAGTGTTATCAGGGAAGGTATCGGCGCGAGACCGAGGAAGACACCGAAAGAGGTGCCGACACCCTTGCCGCCTTTGAAACCGGCAAAAACAGTCCACATATGTCCGGCAACCGAGGCGAATCCCGCAGTCAGACCGCGTATATCATCAGCGACCAACGAATCGGCAGGCAGAAGCCCCGGCAGGAAAAACACGCAGAAAAAGCCTTTAAAAATATCGATCAGGCCGACTGTTATGCCGATTTTTTTCCCGAGGACGCGAAAGGTATTAGTCGCGCCTGGATTACCGCTGCCGTAATCGCGAATATCGATCCCGCGAGTGACTTTCCCGGCAATGATACTGGTCGGAATCGAGCCGATCACGTACGATAAAATAATGAGAAGGAGTATCCACATAGCGAGAGTATAGCTCTCCCGCGGCTGAAAAGCAAGGTTTTAATCTCTCTACCGCTTTCCACCGCAGAACGTTACAAAAATCATTTACAGTTGACAGCCGCAAATCCTGACAGGGTGCGGCATATGACAGCATGCGCTATTCGCGAGCTCTACCCCGCCGTTTGAACGACAGCCGAATCGGCGTACCCTCGAAATCGAATTCCTTCCGGAGGCAGTTCTCCACGAAACGGGCAAAATTATCTTTCACTTTCTTTTCGTCGTTGACCATAAAGGCGAAAGATGGCGGCGCTACATCGTACTGCGTGGCGTAAAATATCCTGACATCGCCTGAGCCGGGAGGATGAGGCAGCGTTTCGACAAAATCGTTGAGATCGGAGGTCTTCACTCGTTTATGGCGTTTTGCATTGACCTCGAGCGCTTTTTCAAGCAGCTTTCGCACGCGCTGTCCGGTCAGGGCCGAGGTGAAAACGACCGGATACACCGCCTTGTCGGGAATATCATCAAAAATCTCGGTCTCGAAACGTTTCATGGTCATGGTGTCTTTTTCGATCAGGTCCCACTTGTTGGCGGCCAGCACCAGCCCCTTTCCGGCATCCTCAACATCGCTTATCAGGCGCTTTTCATACGATGTCAGCCCCTCGTCGATATCAATGACCGCAATAGCGACATCGCATCGCTCGAGTGTCCTGATCGTCCTCAATGAGCTGTAATAGTCGAGCGACTCCTTGAGTTTGGTAGCCCGCTTGAGCCCGGCAGTATCGATGAGCACAACCTCCTGGTCATCGATGACAAGACGGGTATCGATAGCATCACGGGTCGTTCCCGGCACATCTGTGACAAGAACCGTATTGGCCCCGCTAATGCTATTGACTATCGAGGACTTGCCCACGTTGGGACGGCCGATGAGGGCGATACGAACAGCTTCATCGTTTTCGCCCTCTTCCATCTCTTCTTCCGAGGGCAGCAGTTCCACGATACGGTCGAGCAGGTCGCCCGAACCGAAACCTGTTTTACCCGAAATGGGAAGCGGTTCGCCAAGACCGAGGTTATAGAACTCATAAATCTCGTTCTCATAACGTGTTGTGTCGACTTTAGCGATACCGAGCACTACCGGCTTGCCGCTTTTCCTGAGCAGACGCGCGATATCATTGTCCATATCGGTAATGCCGTTTCTGACATCGGCGATGAACAGCACGACATCCGCCTCATCGATGGCCAAACGGCTTTGTTCGCTGACCGCCTGTTCCATGAAATCACTGGTCGACAGCACATAGCCGCCGGTATCCACCAGCATGAACGTCCGGCTGTTCCATTCGAACTCGTGAGCATTGCGGTCGCGCGTTACGCCCGGACGGTCGTCGGTTATCGCCAGCGGTTTTCTGATAATACGGTTGAACAGCGTGGATTTGCCGACATTGGGGCGGCCTATGATTGCTACAATCGGATGTGCCATGTTTATCTTCTATTCGTTAAAGGGCTGCCTGTCATTATTTCAATATCACGGTAACTAATATAATCAAAAACAGGAGCAAAAACTCCTGCTGTCTTTTCCTGTTCTCATTCGCCTGCTGAACAGTATAAAGCAATCACAAAAGAAATAGTGCCGCCGGATCGTATTCAGCCTGAAGCACTTGTACACCAAGCTGACCCGCCATCTCGGACGGTTTCATGTCGTCGAGAAAGACACCGTCACCGTTGAGACAGTTCGGTGGCAGGACAACTATCTCGTCAGCCTCGATTCCGCTGAGATTTTTCGTAATATCCCTTCCTGTCAAAAGGCCGGAAACAGTCACCGATGCACCGAAAAACTCGTTGACCACTGTCAGGGAACGCGCCTCGATGCCCGGTATCGTGCTGATCCTCTGCGCCAGATCCCCGATATACGGTCCCATCGAAACACCGGTGACGAACACAAAACGTCCCTGCCGGTATCTGCCGGCATCGGCGATCTTGCTCTCTATGTCTTTCGAGGCATCGAGAAAATCCCGCACCATGCCGACACCGTTCTCTATCTGTGGAAAATGATCATAATAGCTCTCCGGCGGCACCTCTCTGCCTGCTTTGAGATACCATTCGTCGGAACAGTATACAAAACCGTCATCGGTCTCATCGGCAAACTGGTTATGAAGCGAATCGACAATCGATATTGTTTTTTCCGCACACAGCGCATCGACCGCTGTCAGCGGATAGAGATTTTCACGATGGGCCGTCAAACCTACCGGCACGACCGCCACCGACGACACCCCCGGGTACCGCTTGCGAAGGGCCAGTATCGTTTCCTTAAGCACATCGCCGTCATTGATACCGGGACAGACAACAATTTGCGTATGAAAAACGATGCCCGCATAGGTCAGGCGATCCAGTTTGTCGAGGAGATTGTCCTCTTTTTTCAATCCCAGGAGAAACCGCCGTACTGCCGGGTCGACCGCGTGAATGGATACGTAGAGCGGCGAAAGGTGCTGAGCAACAATACGTTCCATGTCCGATTCAGTCAGGTTCGCCATTGTGACATAGGAGCCGTCAATGAATGACAGGCGGTAATCCTCATCCTTGAAACCGATCTCTTTTCGCATTCCCGGCGGATTCTGGTCAATGAAACAGAACACGCAGTTGTTGCCGCAGCGCCGGTAGGCCATCGGCTCCAGCTCGAACCCGTAATCAAGGGTGTTGTCGATCTGCGCCATAAACTCATAGGTGCCGCGATGCAGGGTCAGAACGAAACTTTCCTCGCTGGCATAATACATAAGATCGAGATGATCGCGCACAAGGACACCGTCTATGGCGACAATTTTGTCACCGGTCCTGATACCTTTTTTCTCGGCCTGGCTGCCCTCTGTCACTGCAACGATGCGCATGGATGCCTCTTAGGTAATCCGTTCTGGTTTATTCCCCGCTGAATCAGCTGAATTACTCACCTGTTCACGGCAGTGCTTTTCTCTTCATTTTTCTCGAGCATATTCGCCAGACGACGGAGCGTGACAAGGGCTTCGGCGCCCGACACGGTGCCGCCGGGATCAAACTCGTCCGTCCTGCTGATCGTGGACAACAGCCCGTTCTCCACACAGAATCGTATGGCATTGTATGCGTAATAGTCGTTCCGGACATCACTGAAAGGTGTATCAGAACCGATAAATCGCGTTGTCAGGGACTCGTCATGCCCGATAATCGCCGCAATACTTTGAACAAGCGACGCGAACTGCGCCCTGGTCACCACCCTGTCAGGATAGAAAAAACCGTTCGGGAACTGCGATAGCCCGGCCAGTCTGAGCTGAACAACGGCATAAATACATTCGCGCGCCCGCTCGTCATCGGTTTCTTTCCTGATCTTTGAGCGATTCACCCTGTAAGGGCCGTTTTTCCGGTAAAGCTCACGATAAAGATCACTTCGGTGTTTCCCGACAAATTCGATAATCTCGAACTGCTCTACCAGCAAGACAGCCAGATCGGCACGGTCGACAGTATCGTCAAGACCGATATCGATACAGCTCTGACGCACCGGCTGGGCATCCATCAGAAGTGTCGCAAGAACGCTTCTGGCACGGGCCCGTCCGGCAAGCTGCTCTTTTTTTATGGCAATGGAAACATACAGCTCGGAAGCAATATCGAATTTACCCGCGACAAGTGCAGATTCGGCATAATAAAAAAGTGTTCGCTCGTCACCGGGAGTCAGCTCCAACGCTTTATCAAAAGCCTCAGATGCCTCGCTGAACCAGTCGTCGTCTCCCCCGCGTTTTGCCAGGGCATGTCCTTTCGCGATCCATGCATCGGGGAATTCGCTGTCCAGCCGAAGTGCCTTTTTGACATGCATCGCCGCCTGTCGGTGGTTACCTCGGTCAGCCTCGAGCATCGCCATGCCGGTATGGCCATATGCGGTCTTGCCTCCCTGTTCAAGCACGGCGAGAAAGGCGGCCTCGGCATCCTTGAAATTCCCGCTTTCAAGCTTACGGCAACCGGTGAGGTACTGCTCCTTCACCTTGTCAATATTCACAGCTTTGCTGCTCGCGGCGCATGATACGGCAAGCAGAAGCGGGAATAACAGCAATACGCTGAAAAGCCTTTTGAATCCGGTTTTCATAATAAAACCAGTGCCATTTCTATCGTTGTGAGTTCGTAACCATTTGAAATGCTTTATCTTAAAAAAACATCGCATTCGTTGGAAGAGCTGTGTGAAAAGCGTAAATAAACACACGAGGATTCAGTATCGTAAAAATACTCTATTATGGCGGAAAATGCAAGGCGGGAAAAGCGATACGGTATTTATATCAGGGGCTGCACCATCAGCGTAAGGCAATGGCAATCGACCGGGCCGTCACCCCTGTGTCATTCCATGCTTTTTCATGAGATAGCGGACTTTATGTTCGGAGATACCGAGAAGCCGTGCCGCGGCGCTTTTATTGCCGCCGGAGTCGTTCAACGCTTTCTCGATCGACTGTTTTTCGAGACGGGCAACCTTGTCGTCAAGGCTCAAGCCGTCCTCGACACCGGTGTCGGTATCGACTGAAACTCGCATCGGCAGGTCCAGTTTCGTTATGGTGTCACCGCGGGACAGCACCACGGCCTGCTCGATTATATTTGCAAGCTCCCTGACATTGCCGGGGAAAGTATATTTTACCAGGGCATCGAGGGCCTCGGCACTGACAGCATTAATATCACGACCGTGCTCGTTCGCATATCGGGCGAGGAAATGTTCAGTGAGCGCCGGAATATCGTTCTTCCGTTTTCTCAGGGGCGGAATATCGATATGCACCACATTGAGCCTGAAATAGAGATCGTCACGGAATTCCCCATCCGCAATCGCCGCCTCGAGGTCACGGTTCGTCGCGGCTACAATACGGACATCGGCAGCAAGGCTCTCTCGACCGCCCACCCGCTCGAAACACTTTTCCTGCAGCACCCTGAGAAGCTTGACCTGCACCTGCGGCGGAATATCACCGACTTCATCGAGAAAAAGTGTGCCGCCCTCAGCCTGCTCGAACCGACCGATATGTTTGCGGTCCGCTCCGGTGAACGCGCCTTTTTCGTGGCCGAAGAGTTCGCTCTCGATGAGTGTCTCGGGCAGGGCAGAACAGTTGACCGCCACAAAATTCCTGTCTTTTCGGGCGCCGCATTCGTGAATGGCCCTTGCCACCAGTTCCTTGCCGGTGCCGCTTTCGCCGGTGACAAGCACCGTTGCATGGCTTTCCGCCGCACGCGCCGCACGGCTCATGACAGCCTCCATCGACTCGGATTCATAGATACAGCCCCTGAAAGACAACGGCGCCGCCAGTTTTTCCTGAAGCGCCTCGTTGTCGCGGACACGCTGCTGTTTCTCTATGATGTTGTCGATGAGCTCCTTGAGACGGTCGAGATCGACTGGTTTGGTGATGTAGTCTTCGACATGCTCTTTCATGGCAGTCACGGCATCGTCGATGCTGCCGAACGCGGTTACGATGATAACAGCGACAGTCGGATATAACGCATGAATTGACGCGGCAAGTTCGAGGCCCGACATTCCCGGCATTTTCTGATCGCTGACCACGATATCGACTGTTTTCTTCTCGACAATGGCCAGTGCCGCGGGGGCCGTCTCGGCAAGATGGACAGTAAAACCGCATTTCTTCAAAAACCGTCCAAGCATATCACGCTGGGTTTTCTGATCATCGACAACAACAATACACGCGTTCATTTATTTCCTTTCCATGGGCAGACTGATACTGAACACCGCGCCGCCATCATCGCCGTTAATGACAGTGATACGTCCGCCGTGGGCAACCGCGATCCTGTGCGCCTCAGCCAGCCCAAGTCCGGTCCCGTTGTCCTTCGTGGTAAAATACGGATCGAACACCCTTGGCAACACCTCTTTTTTCAGCCCCGGACCGCTGTCCCTGATGGTAAATACAATCCAGTTATTTTCTTCTTTCACCGATATCGATACCATCCCCTGTCCATTGCAGGCATCGATAGCATTGACCACGATGTTGTCCAGCGCCCGCCTGAGCTGTTCGGCATCACAGACGCACACAAGCTCCGGTTCGCAGGAATAGTCGACCTTAATATCGCCATCCCCCAGACGTTCCGCGGCCTCAGCCACTGTTTCGACTATCTGGGTGGCAGCTACGGTCGAAAGGGAAAGATCGGGCGGCCTGGCGTAACTCAAAAAATGCTCAATGATAGTGCCGATCCGCTTTGATTCCTCACCCATGACCGCGAGCATTTCCCGATGATCATCCT
The DNA here is from genome assembly GCA_963668435.2 of Candidatus Latescibacterota bacterium. GTDB lineage: Bacteria > Latescibacterota > Latescibacteria > Latescibacterales > Latescibacteraceae. Next base: position 20,793 of record CAXXSC010000003.1, on the reverse strand, counting down.
CATTGCCCGGCGAGCCGATCTCACGTGTCAACTGCTGGATAATCATGCTGATACCGTTCAGCGGATTGCGGATCTCATGCGCGACACCGGCCGCGAGGTGACCGAGCGAGGCCAGTCGTTCTGTACGCTGACGTTCTTCCTCCATGAGTTTCACCTCGGCGAGAATACGGTCATGTTCCATGTTCAGGAGGGTATAATTCTGCTTGAGCACCACATACAGAAGCAGGAACGCTCCCGAAATCAGCGACACGGCGAACAAGATGCCGAAATGCCTGACCGTATTGGACCGTATATCATGAACAGCCTCAGTTCCGAGACCGATACGCAGAAGCCCGTACTGCCTGCCGTTCATGACAAACGGGCGGACAAGCTCGAAAATTTCATGATCACCATCCGTGAAACTCCTGGTCGCCGTTCCGCCGTTCCATGCCGCTTTCAGGAAAGGATCGTGCTGAATACGGGTCATGCTGCCGATTTCCGGTGAAGCGACAACAATACCGAGGGTATCCTGCACCGCGATGTACTGTATACCCGTTTCCGAACTCAAACCCCGAAACAAGCGGCCGAGAGTGCCGAGTCCCGGTGATTGGCGACGGCCGAGCACCGACTCATAATCCGCCTTGACGACGACAACGCCGCCATTATCGCAGGCCATGGCAACACCAAGACATGTTCCCGCGGGATATTTAACCGTATCGAATCCAACAAACTCACCGCCGGTCGAACCGTTCAGGATATCATTGACGACAGTCCTGTATGCCGCTTTCGATTTATCAGTTTCATTTCTTACGGTATCGATGCCGACGATCATGGTTCCAGCGGAATCATACAGCTCAAGTGCATTCAGCTCGTTTTCAGCGGCTATTTTCCCGCATTCATCCTCCGAAAGGGGCGAGCGAGCCACAATACGGGCCAGAAGGCGGGCATTGTCGAGCAGACGAAACGCGGTCATGACTTCAATATCCTCGTATGAATCGATCCCTGCGGCTGTTGAAACCGTGACAATCTCTGCGATACGAAGCACCTCATTTTCCATAAGTCGGGAGAGATCATCCATATTTCGGGCATATCCGAAATACAGGACCGAACCAAGCATAAGAACGACAAGCGCCCAGAGCAGGAGGATATATCTAATTTTTATTCCGGCGATTTTCATGTTCAGATTCCGTTACAGAAAAATGACAGGCCGACAATCGGTTGATGTAACAAAGCTGGAAGGTGATCATGATTCTGACGTGATGTCAAACAATACTATCTGAACAGCAGGCTGAGACGCATCCCGGTACTGTCGTAGGAAAAAGCGTCGAAGGAGGCGTCTATATCGCTGTAATAGATATCCAGCGATGGTTCAATCGCCGCTGGAATCACCTTCCAGTGCGGACTGAACGAAAGGAGAAGGCGGTATTCATCCTCATCCCACCCATCCTGCGGGAGATAATCGAAATAGGACATCTGGCGTCCGCCGTACTCACGCTTGAGGAAATCCGCTGAAAACTGTACGGTCCCGAGCCGCTTGACAATCCATGTCGAACCTAGTGTCACCCCTCGGGACGAGTATTTATACATATCGTCGAGAAAAATCCTGTTGAATACTTTGCCGCCTTTTGCGCCCGAAATATGCACTTTGCGCAGGCTGGGCTCTAAAAAGATCCCCCACCCCGGACTGATCGACTGTGCCACCCTACAGGAAATCCCGGCAAGGGCGCTGCTCGGCGTGGACGCCTGCTTATAGTAACAACGATAACCGGCATCGAACTGGGCCCGAAGCGCTGTCCCGGTGCAGAAAAACCTGTCTATCCTGAAAATCCCGGAGGTTTCACGGTAATTCTCGCGCCCATACGTCTTGTACAAACGCTGGTTGACCGAAAGACGGCTTCGGAAAAGAAGTGACTCGGTCAAATAATATTTCAAACTGGTCGATACTGTTTCCTGGTGATACCCCACCAGCGAGGTGACCTCTCCGAAACGGGACAAACGTGCCGACGCCGACACATTCCAGAGAAATTTCTCACTTTTTTTCAGGGATTTGGCGGCAGTCAGGGTGTGACGATGGTACTGGATGCCACTGTAATGACCGAGAAAGGCTCCGGAAACTGAGTATCCGAGCGAAAAACTGTCTTTGTGATAATAATCGGTTTCCAGAAAGAGTGAAGTCATGGCCCCCGATTCGCCATCGGGCCGCAAAAGCATGTTCGAGGAGGCATTGACAGAACAGCCCGACCTGATATTGAACGCAGCCATGGCTTGACTGCACATCAGGCAGCCGATGAGACACAGGAATAACAGGGCTTTTCTGATCATAGTACTACGGTCTTTCAGGGATCGATAGACTCCGGAAGCCGTTGGTTGAGATTACGGCCGTCCTGGATGCCATCGTCATTCGAATCGATGAACTCGTCAGAAGACGGGTCCTCTCTCTCGAAAGACTGATCGATACCGTCGTCATCGATCACATCCGAGACATATCCTTCGTCCTCGCTGAAAAAGCGCTCAAACATCCGTCTCACCGGCCCCATTGCCTCACGATCGTCTATCCCGTCGCCATCCCTGTCGACAAAGGAACGAATGCGGAGCTTCCGCAAACGCTCACGTGCCACTCTGTCATCGATCCCGTCGCCATTCTCATCGACAAAACGCTGCCTCACCGGTGATGCGGCCGCTGCTCCGGGCACATCGTTGACACCATCCCCATCGAAATCGAGCAGGGGAAAGTCTGCACCGCCACCCTCCAGAAGGTAGTCATTGACACCATCGCCGTTCGCATCACGGAAAATGTCATTGACACCATCGCCATCGACATCGGCAAATGGGAAATTATGCGGATATGCCGTTCCGGTGACATCGTTCACACCATCGCCGTTCGCATCGCGGAAACGATCATTGAGACCGTCGCCGTCAGCATCCTGGTAGACAGGTATCGCCAGCTTCGAGTCCTGGGCATGAGCATTCATGGGCAGGCAGACAGCTGGAAGCAATACTGCGGCAATGGCGAAACTGAAGAGTGTACGGGAGGACGCGGTAATTGCCTCCGAAAATCTCGAGCACTTCTTCATGTTGCATTTTTGTTTCATAGGCGGCTCACTTCTTTTTTTGTTAACGTTAATAAAAGAAGAATAATAGAAAAGAGCAATACTAAACGACCAGAAGCGGGTGTATTTTGGATACACCCGCTCCCATTTGCCATTATTATTTCAGGAAGAGCATTTTCATCTTACGTGACATTCCTCCCGTGGAAAGCCGGACGATGTAGACTCCTGACCCCAGCCCTTCCGGCTGCCATGTGTAGCTGTGACGGCCCGCGGGCAACGCTTCATCAACAACGACCTCGACTGTCTGTCCCTGGAGATTATGCACTGTTATTCGAACCGGGCCTGCCTCGGCAATACTGAAACTTATCGTTGTCGCGGGATTGAAAGGATTCGGCGCAGCAGAAAGAATGATTGCGGCTTCGGGCTTTTCATCCTCTACCGAGGTCACCAACTGGTCCAATCCGTGGGAATGGAATACTTTACCACCGGTTGAGGACTTGCCGTCAAGGAAACTTCCTGTCCACTCCGGCATATCCTGCGCATCCGGGCTGCTCTGAAGCTCCTGCCACTCCTCGTCGGTGAGACGCCCCTTGGACAGCGGCCTTTTAAACTCGTGATACGAGAACATACCGCCGCAGGTAAGGGTGGGAACACCATTGACCGGCGCAATGACATACAGTGTGAGCGGGTGGCCGACACCAACCTCGAGACATTCATTGAAATTCGGATCCGTGTGGATATCGGCAATCACTGCCATATAATCATCGGCGTCATTCTCGTACTGCTCCTCAAATTCCGGCGGGAACGAGGTCAGGTCGGCAATGCTGACACCGAAATTACATATTAGCGCATAATCCCCATCGCTCAGTATACTGTTCTCTAACTCGCGGACAGCTACCCATTTCAGTGAGCGCATGAGCTCGGCGAAATCAGCAAGCCGGCTTGAGAACATATCATCGAGCAGCCCCTGTCCAGCAAGACCATCTGCTGTATAATCGGCAAGTGCGGCAAGACGGGCGTAAACATCTGGCTCAGGCTCCACATAACCCTTGACCAGGCCGGGAGCGTGCGGCGCCGAATTTTCGAACGTTTCGCTCTGCTTGGCATAGAGAATGGTGTCATGCCGGAGTTCCGCCCATGATCCGAGTGCGGTATTGAGCGCTTTATCGGCCCACGCCGTATTCTGCATGAACAGGGGATAGCCCTCGCCTTTTTCAGTCAGAAGCGGTGTGAGCGAATAAAGCCAGTTGTAATAAAGATTCGAGGCCCAGGTCTCGACCGGAAGCTCCATCAGCTCCTGACGCATTTTCGCGAGCTGTGGATCATAATCGGCATAGAGCGAGGGATCGCCATACACAGTGTCGACAATATCATAGGCCCGCTGACTTCCAAGCGCAGCCATGACATCAAGGCCGCGCGGCATGAGGCGGCCGTGAACAAAGTCCTCAACCATCTGGTCGAGCACATAGGAATCAGGAATGAAACGCTGCCCCATGAAACGGTAGCCCTTGCCGGCCTTGACCGTGATTTTCGGATCGGGAAGCTCCGCGATCACGTCCTCGATGAAATCATCGATTTTCTGCTCGTCGGCAAAGAGGTCAGGGCTCAGGATAGTGTAACTCTTACCGAACACACCCGCCGCAACCTGCATGAACTGAGTGTGGAGAATGTCATCCGCCTCGCCGACAAAGAAGACTGTCGGTTCATAAATACGGGTCCAGGCATTTCGCGCAGGACTGTCGTCGAGTAGAATCCTCGCATTATCGAGCACCTTGCAGACTAGAAGGCCCCTGATCGCCGACTGGCGAAGCCCTTCCTCACTGGCGCCCGGCAGAGTGACACTGAATGTTATGCGGCCAAGCCACATCATCGAGCGGAAATAGCGCTCGAATTCTTCCGACCGCGTGTAATGCCCGCGCGGTTTGTACTGACTGTAATCCTCAACAAAAGGATAGTCCTCGGAATAAAAGAGAGGCGACGGAACATATCCGTTGCTCAAATCCATCACCAGCCCGATCTCTTCATCAACAGCGGCCTTCACACGATCATCGATCTCTGCCTCAGGATCAAGGAGCCCCAGCGCAACATATAAATAGGCCAGATCATCCAGTGCCGCGTCAACCACAACTGGTTCCGTCGCCATCTCTATTTCATTCTCCATGGAGGATATCATCGCCGTGAGAAGGTTGGCGAGATCATCCATGAAATATTCTTTTTCAACAACTCTCAACACATAATCATACAGAATATGATAGGTATGCAGACATGCGTCTGTGGTTACAAAAGACGGCACACCATTTTCGGTGTTCTCCTGATAGATATCATATATCTGCCGATAGCCGGAGGCAGTCGCCGCAAACCCGTTTTCAGACAGAAGCTTTTCCGTGCCTGGTTCAATAGCGAAATCGTCAGCATTGCCGACATTGGAGAGATCGCTCTCAATCCCGTAAAGCGGCACCGAGGGGGTGACAACCACTTTTTCAGGCTGGTAAGTCCCGAAATCGGTCTTCACCGGATCAACGATAACAGGAACAACGTCCGTGGTATCGGCCCGGGCGGCCGCTGTGGCAAAACAACAAATTATGGCAATGATCATAAGTGAAAGAACACACTTCACAACCTTCATGAACCCATCCTCCAAATAAAAAAATGATATAATCTTCGACTGTTACAGCATTGTATAATGAAAAAGCCGTACCAAAAAACGCAAAAACAAGCTATCTTATTGATAATATTAAACAAAGAAGAATACGGCTTAAAAACAAGACAAACTCCACGAACAATAATTCGTGAATTTCGTCGAACAAAACAGGCGCAATCATGTTATGCGTATGTTTTATATACTCTTACACAGCTCGACAATTTTGTCGCATTCGGTCTCATTGTCGAACAGGCGGGATAAAGGGTATGAATCAGGAGTCAATCAACGAAAAACAGCAGGATTTTCGTAGGCGACAATGAAAATCCAGGATATTTTTATCATGTTGTATTGCAGCACCTTACAAACATTAATCAGCAAAATATTCACTTCCAAAAATATCTGGCACGATCTTTTCACTTAAAAATGCACGATGATGATCGACGGGTTGTGTTGTTAGCCCGGGAATATTATTTTAATAGTGAGGTTGGGAAATCATGATGAAATCAATCAGATCATGCCTGCTCATGCTGCTTTTGTTAGTGTTGTCAGTTCCGTTTGCCTGGAGTGCGGATTCAGAGAATCTTGCCATGCGGGTGGACATGAACGAATCCGTAAGGTTTGGTGAGAACATCGAGTTCCGCGTCGATGTTTTCAACACCTCGAACGAGGATATCACGCTTAATTTCAATTCCTCGCTCCAAATCGATTTCACAATCGGCGACTACCGTTATTCTGAGAACAATGTGTTCACGCAGGCACTTACTGAAGTGACCATAGCGGCGAACGAACTTCATTCATGGAAACTGGAATGCAACAGTCCCGATACGCCCATTGAGCCTGGATATTACGAGCTCAAGGTCGAACTGGTCGGCTATGGCATCACGCATGAACGAAAACTGGCAATCCAGCCCGCGAGACGGGTGCTTCCCGAGGGTCTTGTAATGGAAGTCGGTCTCATTCAGCGTTCCTACAATCCCGGAGATCCTATCACGTTCGAACTCCTGGTAACGAACGAAACGGACGAAGATGTTACGATACAGGTCAACAAGGCCCATCCGTTGGCATGGTCTATTTTCGGCAAGGAAATGAAGGAGCTCGATCCGACTGATGGTGTTCTTCTCCAATATAACTATTTAGTCGATTCGCAGCGTCCTGAGTATGTTGACACGCTTATTCCGGCAGGAGAAACGGTCACCTGGGACGGCAGGACTTACGAAGAGTATTATCTCAAAGGTGGCGATTACACGTTTTCCGCTACGCTCAATGGCTTTGACCAGTGGGTAAGTACTCAGCTTATGATCCAGGATGTCACTGTCTACGGCACAGTGAACGGTACTGTAGGACTTTTAGATCACGACAGCGATATCATTTTACCCACAGAGGATGTAACGGTAACCCTGCGTTCCTTCTCAGACACATGGGATGACGGAATACGCTATTTTGCACCGCTCCCTGACGAGGAAGCTCGCACAGCGGTCACCGACAGCGAGGGCAAATATGTTTTCGAGGATGTGGAACTGGGCAGCAACTACACCCTCGAAGTGAATGTCCCCGGGTACTATTCCTACATAAGCAGTTTCTACATGAACAAGCTTGAAAAAATCATCAATCCGTACATGAAAGAGGAATATTACCAGGGCCCGCGCAACTATACCAAGTCTAAAGTCGGACCGGTCGGGATTACTTTCGGCAGCAACAAAGCGGCCTACAGTCAGAACGATAATCTCTATGCTTATTTCGATCTTTATAATTATGACAGCGAGAATATCTCGTTTGAATATGAGGGTGACCATATCCTGACATGGTCCCTTGCGGATAAAGACGGTAATGTTTTCTGGACTGATACAGACTATGTGGTCGAACCCCAGACAATACTCCATGACATGCCGGTCGAGTTATCCAACAACGAGGGTGGAATAGAAAAAAACGATGCCGGTGAAGATGTTATTATATTCGATCAGGACAATAGAATCGCTGTCAGCTCACCGACCGAGCTTGTCCCGAACAGCAGTGCCCAGATATCCTTCAAATGGCAGCTCAAAGATATTCTGGACGGCAGGACCGGCGAATTCACGTTCTCCGCGTCCCTTGACTATGTTTCATGTTCGCATGAGGATGTCGAAGTGGGCCAAATGGCAATGTCAGTCCCCCTTATCGTAGGCGATACCACATCGAAAGAGATCACTGTATCATCGCAGGACAAGCAGTTCACCGCCGAGGTCAATGACGGTGTCAGGGTGATGGTCGGGGCCGATCTGAGCGACGATGTCGAGGACTATATCAATATTTCTGAACTCAGGGAAAACCATCTCGCAGCGCTGACAAACAGCAATTTCATCAAGATGATCGATATTAACGCGGGCGAGTCCATTACAAGCAATCTCAAAAAAGCCACGGTCCGTATTTACTTTGATAGCAGTGACAGCGCTATTGGCGGCGAGCTTGTTATCGCGCACTGGATCGAAAACGAAAACCGCTGGGAAAAGCTGGAAACAACAGTCAACAACGAAATGAACTATGCCGAGGCCAATACAGACGGTTTCAGCTACTTCGGACTGTTTGAAACCTTTCCGACATCGGTTGAGGACGAAACACCGGAAACGTTCAGTCTCGGCCAGAACATGCCGAACCCGTTCAATCCCTCAACGACTATCCGTTTCACGATTCCCGATGCCGGCCATACGAAACTCGATGTCTACAACATGGCCGGTCAGCTGGTCGCGACTCTGGCTGACATGCCCATGAGCGCAGGAAGTCACAGTTTCGTTTTCGACGGTTCACAATACTCCAGCGGTATTTATTTCTACCGCCTTGTTCACGGCAGCAACACAGTATCGAAAAGGATGCTGTTGATTAAATAGCTCCACTGCCTCAGTATCAGCACCCCCCTGAAGAGTATGCGGCTCGAGCGCATACTCTTCTTTTTTTATGGTGGCCGAAAAAGTATCGTATCATACTGTAAAAAATGTGATGAATACGCTCCGATTCAAGTGCAAGAGTATTAGGTCCCCACGTTTACATGGCTCTAAACTGCGTGTAGTGTACCCCATGGGGAAACTGGCACATCCTGTTTTGAAATAAACGGGGGCGCTGCTCCTCCTGCCCCCGCTGGGGGAAGGATGTCGCATAGCGACAGGAAGGGGACTTAGATATATTCATTCTGAAACAAGTATCAAGGAAATATTTCGATCAGAAAAGTGACTCGTTAATGAGCCGATCAGACTGATTCACGGAAAATCGCACAAAAGCGTGATGATGAACTTGACCAGCGCACAAAAAAAACCGGCAGACAATGAAATCTGCCGGTTCAAGCGTTTTGAAATGAAAACTTTAGCCGTCTGCCTGCTCAATTCTTTCCAGGCGGAATATCACAGGCCGAAAACCGTCAGTACAGCAGACAAGCGCTGTCCCCTCCTCTTTCATCCACGGATAATTGACACCTGAACGGAGCCCGGACAGATACCGGGAAATATCGATAAAAGCGAACGGACAGAATCCTTCCGGAACGCTCTCCATGTCGGTTTCAAAAACCCCTCCCTCTTCAAACCGGTCACAAACCGGAGGAATCGAGGCGGAACATCCGGGATCACTCCCGGCGAATATTTCATGCATATCGAGTTTTTTAACAACCGTTATTCTGACAGTTCCCATAATCATATCCGGTTTTATAGAGACAGAAATTCACACGCTTATCATATATCATACTGCTTCTCAGCGCAGACGCATGTCTTTTACACGTACCTCGACACCCGAATCGTTCTTGAACGCGTTGATGAACGGCGAAAGATCGGCATCGGCATAGTGGTAAGGGTATATGACTTTCGGGCGGAACGCATTCACCGCACCCACAGCCTCTTCAGGCGTGAGATTGAAAATAGCATCCATGGCGATGAACGCGATATCGATATCCTTGACCTCTTTCAGCTCGGGAATGTTCTCCGTTTCCGAAACAATATAGACACGCTTGTCACCGAATGTGAGGATATAACCGTTGCACTCGCCCTGGGTATGAGGCTGCGAACGGGGATCGTCACGAGGGATAAGGCAGTAAGCGGGAACCGCCTCGATATGAATCCCTTTCACATCCCAAGTCATACCGTTGCGCATGACAACACCATCGGGATACTCATCGGCACACTGCTGTGTGTAAATAAGGGTCGTATTGTCGCCGACCGCATGCTTAAGAGCACTGGGATCGAGATGATCGAGATGGTTATGTGTGAGCAGAACAAGATCTCCCGCAGGAAGCTTGGAATAATCTGCCACCCGGCTCCAGGGATCGATATGGATTGTCATGTCCTTGAACGTAAACATGAGTGTGCCGTGACCGACGAAATGAATAATCAGATCGCCCTCCGAGGTGGCAACAGTCTCGGTTTCGATCGCATTGTCTGCATGTGCCGGAAAAACAGCAAGCATAAGCATAGAGAGCAGCACTGTCAGTTTCATTAAGATTCCCCCGCAAAACTGGTTTAAATAATTATTGTTACAACTTAATATAACAAATGGGGAATACGTTTCACGCTTTTTCTCATTTTAGCCAATACAATGAATTGAAACTGGCGGAAAAACCTCCTCTAACGAACGGGGTAACCGGCATTTATGATACAACAGAAAATGAATCTGATTACGGGCATATTTCCTTTTTAAGCTGCATCATTCTTTCTATTACGTAACTGCTACATAACGGCTATTCTTAGATGAGTGCCTGATTCCGCCTCCTCGACAGCCCTGTTGATATCGTCGAGCGGGAAAACGCCGCCAACAATTTCATGATACGGATACATGTTGACCGCTTTTTCGAGAAACGTGACCGCTTTTCCGAGCGCATCGGGGGAATAATTATGTGATCCGATCAGGGTAAGGCATTTTCTGATGAGGACATTGGGATCCAGAGTAAATGCGTTGCCGGGCGTCACAAGGCCCGCACTGAGCACGACACCGCCAGTCCTCACCGCATCGAGCCCGAGAAGCAAGGCGTTGAGACTGCCGGAAACCTCGATAACAGCATCGAATCCGTACCCTGACAGCTCCATCAGCCGCCCCAGCGCCTGATCCGGATCAGAATCAACATCGAGTATTTCATCAGCCCCGAAATGTAAAGCGGTTTCAAGACGGTCCCGGTTTACATCGGTGACAGTGATCCGGGCCTTCGAGCATGATTTCAGATAAGCTGTACAATTGAGGCCGAGTAGTCCCGCGCCGAGCACAAGGACATTTCCGGCATCTTCTTTCACTGCCTGCTCGACACAGTGGACAGCGGTTGCGAGAGCGCAATTGACCGGTGCGGCAACCGTATCGGAGATGGCCGCCGGTATTTTCACGATAGCGGTTCCCGGATAGAGATAGATATACTCGGCAAAGCCGCCAGTCATCCCCGGGAAATCGTTGATACAGCGATGACCGTACTTTTTCAGCTCGATACATTTCTGCTCAAGTCCGCGGCGGCAGAAAAAGCAATCACCACAACTCGCCATGATACTCCAGGTAATCCGGTCGCCGGGCCGCAGTTCACTGCCGTTCATATCAAGCAACTGACCGCCTGTCTCGACAACCTCTCCCACAATTTCGTGACCGAGGATAAGCGGTGCGGGTTCGCTGCGACGGCCCCGTATCGTGTGAATATCGGAGCCGCAGATAGTCGAACATCGAACCCGGACCAGCACGGCCCCATTTTCAATAGCGTCCGGCAGCGGAAGTTCCGTTATCTGCAACGGCATATCAGAAGAATGAAATACAGCTGCTTTCGAAAATCCATTCATACTATCAACCAATCCTGCGTTTACAATGAGCGAACGAGCTCGGGCAGATCCTTGACCGAGGGTATCACATGATCCGCACCGGCATCGAGCATCGTTGTTCTGCCGGATTTAAGCACAGCCTTTCTTTCTTCGTCGGAAAGAGCGTCGTATGCCTCGCGACCCATTCCCAGCATGTTGCCGGTGGCATAAGCGCCGACACCTACACAGCCCGCATTGATCGCTGATTTGATATCAGCGACAGTATCGCCAATTTTGATCACCGAGGAGGGCGGGAAAATGTCAAGTGTCTCCATCGAACGGAAAATCATCCAGGGTTTCGGACGTCCCATCGGCACATCCTCCGAACAGAAACTGCAATCCGGCACCAGCCCCTGTTTTGCAAGCCCATCGAGTACAATAGTAGTCATCTCACGGTTATAGCCGGTGGTGAAAGAAATTTTTATATCCATCGATTTCAGTTCTTCGACCGCCTCTGCGGCGCCCTCAATGGCATCGGTATAGTCGGCAAGCACCTCGAGCTGAAGCGGAATAAATTTCTGGTACAGGTCGTCGATGAACGCATCATCGGGCGCTGTGTCGAACTGTTCGGCAATCCCCGGCATCCGAATCATCTCGATGATGTGATCACGCTTGTTCATTCCCATGGGCTTGCGGCACTGCTCCTCAGTCACCGTAATCCCGGCGCGGCTGAAAAGCTTGACGAAAACACTGGCCGGAGCACAGCTTCCGAAATCGACTACCGTTCCGGCAAGATCACTGACAATGAGTTTGATTCTGTTATCGTTCATGTATTTACTCCTGAATTCGGTTCATATTCTGTTTAAAAGTTAGCGAAAGACGAATCCACTCCATGGCATACCCGCAGTGTGGCGACACAGGGCCTCTCAGCCGAACGAAACCCCCATGTCACGGACAATCCTTTCGATTGCACTGATCACATCGCGCATATCATCAGGGAATATCCGCCCGATGTTCCCGATGCGGAAACAGTCGGTATCGGTGAGCTTGCCTGGATAGATAACATATTTTTCTCTGTACAGGCGCTCGTAAAATTCCTCGAACGTAAAGAATTTGTCGTCCGGGTAAAGAAAGGTGGTAATGATATGGCTCTGGAGAACTTCCGGAAGGAATGTCCTGAAACCGATATCGCGCATACCTTCGACCAGGACACGGTGGTTTTCATGGTAGCGCTGTTGACGGGCCTCCACCCCGCCCTCGTCCTCGAGCTCGCGGAGAGCCTGCAGGAATGCGGCGGTAACTCCGGTCGGCGGGGTATAACGAAAACGCCCGCACTTTTCCATATACTGCCACTGGTCGTACAGATCGAAAGTCAGTGAACGTGACTGCCCCTCACACGCGCAAAACGGCTCTTTTCTGGCGATAACATAACAGAAACCAGGCACACCCTCGATACATTTGTTCGAAGAGCTTATGAGATAATCAATACCGGCTTTGCCGACATCGAGGCTGACAGCACCGAATGTGCTCATGGCATCGACAATGAACGAAACATCGGCATCGCGGCAGGTGTCACCGATCATCTCGACAGGATTCATGATTCCGGTCGTTGTCTCACAGTGTGTTGCACAGACATGGGTTATCGACGGATCCTCTGCGAGTTTTGCCGCGATATCATCAGCAGAAACCGGGACATTTTCGCCGAAACGCAGTACCTCATGAGGAATTCCGGCATATTGAAGCAGCCTGACATGACGCTCTCCATATGCGCCGTTCACCGCGACAAGGACTTTCCCTTTTTCACCGACACAGGTGAGAAAAGTCGCCTCGATACCGCCGGTGCCGCAGCCCTGGAGCAGTATAGAGGTGTATGTCTCAGGAGTCACATTGGCAAGGTCGAGCAGACGTTGCCTGACCTCGGCTGTGATATCGATAAACGCCTGGTCCCAGCTTCCATAATCAGAGAGAAGACGCATGCGTACTGTTTTGCTTGTTGTCAAAGGCCCCGGCGTGAGAAGAATCGAATCACGCCAACCTGAAAAATCGTCAAATACCATCAGTTTGTCCCTTCCGAAACAAGTACATCACGAGGCAGAGTTGGTGATGGTGACGGTTCAACCGTGCGCTTTCTGCCTGTTGATGTAAACGGGTAAAATGAAAACAGGAGTAGTTGCAGCGAAAGAATGATACTGCCGCCTATAGGTAAAAATATACATAAGGCCTTGAAAATACCGAAAGCATCGATGCCGCCGCTATTTCCGAATTCGCCATACAGATACAATGCGACTGTGCCGGTATAGCCAGCCGAATCCATGATATACGCCATGAAAGTCGCAGTACCTCCAGTGGAATAACGCGAGATGACCCGCTCGAAAAACACCGTATCCGAGGGAATGTACATCATATAGCCGCCGAGGCCGGTTCCGATCAGCCACGCTATAGGTGCAAGCTGCCCCCTGCTGAAAAGTACGCTCGACCCCAGCAAAATGCCACAGCCGAAGAACATGAGGATAATATTGGGGATAACACCCCATTTTTTCGGATTGAAAGCATTGATCACCGAGACAGTCACAAGTGTAATGAGCCCGGCCCAGACATCAATGCGGGAGAAAACACCATGCACCTCGAGCATACCCAGAGACTGGAAAATCTCGGCCCCGAAATCCTCGCGGAAATTGCGGAAAGCTGTCGTGCAAAAATAGAAAACGACCTGCAAAAAGATAACCGGCGAAAATACCGTGAAAAAATGGAGGCGGTCCTTGAACGTCATTGGACTGCGTGTACTCCTGACCGCTTCATCACGGCTGTCCGGCTCCGGTATCTTTCCAAGCAGGAAAATGCCGAACGCGAGAAAGGGCACAAATGCAAGTCCGGTGACCGCAGGCATCCAAAAAACCGGCACATCGAGCGACAGGAAAAAGCGCCCGGCGTCCTTTGTCACAGCGCTTGCAAAAATAAAGGAAACACAAAGAATCGAGATAAGCAGATCAGTCAGACGCCGTCCCTCGAGATACAACGTGACCAGTCCCCAGATCATGCCAAGCGGCAGCCCGTTCAAGAACATCGCCGCAGGTTTCAAAGGATCGGGCAGAACAGCAAAAAGTATAAGAGCGAATTCCGCAAACGTGATGAGCGAAATCAGCAGCAGACGTCTATACTTTTTAGTAACAGAAGAGCAAACCCATATTCCAAGGTATTTCGACAGCAGATAACCGATAAGCTGGCACAATACGAAAAGGACTTTCGCACTCATGCCCCATATCTCGACACCGTCATAAGTAGCTCCGGAAAACGGTTTCCGGAATGCATACATGCTGAAATACGTGATAAATGCCGCCGGTCCGGCAAGCAACAGAAGCCTTGTTGATGAAAGAGCAGAATCCCCATCACCGCTTTTTCTGAAAAGAAATGAAATGCCCATAAACCTCCCGCACTAAAATGTGAGGTCGATATATAGGACACTGTAGTTCAATGTATGTTATGACTTTGTTTGATTTGTGTAAGAAAAATAAGGTGGCTAAAAAAAGCTGATGCGGCTGAAACAGCAGAAACATTAACACATCAAGACATCGCCTTATAACAATACTTGAACAATAGTCATCATGCTATCTATGGAATTGATGGAAGCGCTTGATCTTTCAGGTAAAATTACATAAATTACATAGGAATTCTCGACTTACCTTTTATGTGCAATGATAAGAAACGGCCCCGGATTGATGACAAATTCAAAAAAGCAGCAGGACCTCAACGAAGAAATTAACGAGCTCAAGGCGGAAATTTCACAACTTCGCCAGGAATGTGATGAGCATCCCGAGAGCCTGCAAAGGTATGAAGAACTCAGAAGGCTTTTTGAAAACAGTCCGGAAGGGTACGCCCGAACCGACATGGATGGCAAAATGCAGGATATGAATCAGGCATATGTCGACATGCTCGGCTACAGCCGTAAAGAACTGTATACAATGAAATATGCCGACCTGACACCGGAAAAATGGCATGATTTCGAAAACAAGATTATCGTCGAAGAAGTTATGGTGCATGGTTTTGCCCAGCCTTATGAGAAAGAATACCGTCATCGGGACGGTCACCTGTTCTCCGTGGAAATACGGGCTTTCCTTTCTCGGGATAGTGAAGACGTGCCAAACGGTTTATGGGCAATCGTCACCGATATCAGCGAACGTCAGAAAACGTTAGCCATATTAAAAAACAACGAACAGCGGTTCAGGGACATAACAGACACCATCGCGGACTGGATATGGGAAATAGACCTCGATGGCATTTTCCAGTTCATTTCCACAAACTCTGAACATCTGCTTGGAACAGCAACCGATGAAATAACGGGGAAATGTGTTTTCGATTTTATGCCCGCCAGTGACGCTGAACGTGTTCGCGCCAACTTCAATAAAGCCGTATCAGAAAAAACGAAAATCGATCACTTCACAGTCTGGTTCAGCGTTGACGGCACAACCAAGCGCCTGCTGAAACTCGGCGGGATTCCAATTTTCGACGACAATGGTGAAATCACCGGTTTCCGCGGTGCTGCAACCGATGTCACGGCAAAACACTTTCTCGAAAACGAATTGAAAGAGAGTGAGCAGAGATTCAAAGACATCGCCGAATCTGTCGGCGACATGATATGGGAAGCAGACACCAATGGAGTCTACACGTTCATTGGCGGGGACCCGGAATCCATGCTTGGTTATAGCCGTGAAAGCTTGACGGGAATGTCATTGTTCGAATTGATACCGGAACATTTGCGGGAATCTATGCGCCGACAATACGCAACGGTGATCCGTGAAGGCAAATCGGTTTCCGAGTTCGAAAACATCAACATCACGAAAGACGGCAGGGAGATTTTCATCCTCACCAATGGCAAACCGGTTTTCGATACTGATGGCTCCGTAATTGGATACCGGGCCATCGACAGAAATGTCACCGAGCAGAGAAAACTCCAGCAGAACCTCCTGGAAAGCGAAGAAAAGTTCAGGAACATCAGCGATCATGCCCAGGATGCAATCATCATGATCGACAAGAACGGGCAGACAACATTCTGGAACAAGGCCGCTGAACAGATTTTCGGTTACAGGGCCGAAGAGATGCTCGGAAAAAATCTTCATAAACTTCTTATGCCGCCACAGTTTGAGCAAGAATATAATAAAGGCTTCGACACTTTCATTAAAACTGACAACGGCCCCATCATCGGCAAGATCCGCGAACTGACAGCCCTTCGCAAGGATGGCTCATCCATTGATGTCGAAATATCTGTTTCGACAACCAAAGTCGGCGGAGTGACACATGCTATCGGCATTATACGTGATATCAGCGACAGAAAGAAAGCTGCGGCCGACCTAAACCTGCTCAATACCGGCATCAGCCAGGCCAATGACGCGGTAGTAATTACCGACACCAATGGTGACATTGTATATGTGAATCCGAGTTTTGAAATGCTCAGCGGTTATTCCGCCGGAGAAGTACTCAGAAAAAATCCCCGTATCATGAAAAGCGGCAAACATCCGCAGTTGATGTATAAAAAAATGTGGGAGAAAATAACTACCGGTAAAATCTGGAAAGGTGAAATAGTCAATAAAAAGAAAAACGGCGATCTCTACTACGAGGAAATGACTATCACACCAGTTATAACGTCCGGTGAAACAACGAATTTCATAGCAGTCAAACGTGATGTCACTGAGCGCAAGCAGCTCGAACTTAAAATCGACAACCTTCGTGCCGATTATGAGTCGTTCATGCGTCACGAAATAAAAAATCTCCTGAGCCCGCTCAGAGGCTACACCGAAATCCTTAAAATGTCATTGAACGACACGCTCGATGACCGGTCCCAGATGTTCCTGGATAAAATCATGGAAAGTGTCGACAATGCAACAAAACTAATCGACCGTCTCAAGCAGCTCCAGGATTTTGAACACGGCGAATATGAGCTCGACAGAATACCGTACTCCTTCGAAGAATTAGTCCGGGCAAAAGTGCTCGAGTTCCGGATTATGACTGCCAACTCTGGCATCAACATCCACTTCGATTGTAGTGCGGAAAAAAGCTGCTATCTGATCGATCTCGCTCTCATGCCGAATGTATTTAACAATCTGATCAATAATGCCATAGAGCATATCGCCGATCTGAAAGACATTGAACAGAAAATTGTCGCTATTAACATGTATAACATTGATGACTCACTTGTCATAAGCATTAACAACAAAGGCGAGCCGGTAAACCCTGACAGGCTCCTGACGTTTTTCGACAAATTCAATTCAAACCGCAAAAAAGCTGGCGGAACCGGGCTCGGCACTACCTATGCAAGTCTCGTTACAATAGCCCATGGCGGCCGTATTGCCGTAGATTCCAACGAATTGGATGGCACCACGGTGACATTAACGTTTCCCGGAATACAGAATAACAATTTATAGTCAGCCGTGGCGAAATTGAATACGGTAAGATATCATCGAAATACTGAATCACTGATTTACAACTAAAGCTTGCTATAAGTAATGATTATTGTTATCATTAATACCATACTTTCATTGGTCCCTTTAACAATAAATATCTTTTCTCTTTTTAGAATTTTAATATAATTATTGTATCGTGCTTAATGGGTATATACAGCACCATTTTCCTAAAATGTTTATTTCAAGAGACGTGATTTGAACAAAAACGTTTTGATAGTCGATGACAATCCAATCCACAGGACGCTTCTGACGAATTTCTTTCTCACGAAAGAATACACACCTGACGAGGCGGCCAATGGTGTCGAGGCACTGGAAAAAACTCGAGAGTTCGGAATACGCGATCATTCTCATGGATATTATCATGCCTGAAATGAACGGTTTCGAAACAGTCAGGAATATCCGTAAACGCGGGATAAACACGCCGATAATTGCGCAATCATCTCTGAGTTTCAAACAGGACAGGGATCGCTGCATGGAGGCAGGATGCAATGCTTTCGTCCCGAAACCTATAAATTTCAAGGAACTATGGGAGGTTATCGAGCAGTGTTTCGAAGACAGTGCTGAAACGTCTGAAGTATCCCCTGAAACAGAATTCGTCCCCCGCGGAACATCGACCCTTGTGAACCTTAATGACAGTTATTCAGTCCTCCTTGTCGAGGAAGATGACGAGAGAGCCAGCTGTTTTGGAAAAATTATCGCTGATCTCGGCCCAAAAGTCACTCGTGTCTCGAATGGCAACGAGGCACTTGAGAGACTCGAGAAACGCGGCCGGAATATCGACATTGTCATAAGTAACATTTTCACATCGGGAATAGACGGGCTCGGGCTTGCCGCCATCCTGAAACGGAGTTACCCGGACACTTTGATATTCATCTATACCGGAAACGATGATCAGGAGACACTGAAACTTGCGGTCAGTGTCGGCGCCGATGCCGTTTTGAGTTACAGTAATTTTGAGTCGTCCATAGCAACCAATATGGAAACCTCCCTCTACCAGTTCAATGCGAGGAAAGCACTTTCAAAGAACAGCCGTATGGCCGAACAGATCCGCCAGTCGCAGAAAAGACTGGACCGATACGGATATTTTGACAGCCCGGAGATTGATGCCGCCTCGGCAATGATCAGCGATGCCGGAGGTGATCTTGTTCTGGTTCGCCGTTTCAATCTTGCCGGGCGCTACGGTATCATCCTCAGTGATGTGTCGGGACATGATCTCGGAAGTTCGTATATCAGCGCCATTACACTGGGAATGATCAATTCGATCTGGGACAGCCACCAGGATCCGCTCTCGTTGCTAAAAACGCTGAATCAGGAGCTGTTGAAGCTGAAAGAGACGCAGTTTCATGCCTGTGTCACCGCGATTCTATGGGACCAGCGGAGAGGATCGGTCGACATCGCGAGTGCCGGGAATCCCGGCGCAATAGTCCTGACCAGCGACAGTTCCGAGGCCCGTGTCCTTGGTGAAACAAGTGGCGGCGGCATCTGCCTGGGCCTTCTTGAACGCGATGACCTTTATCTTTATGAATCGCTCAAGCTCCGCGAAAACGACCACCTCCTGCTCTACTCGGATGGAATAGACCAGGAATTGCTGAAATCGATCGCGGAAAAAAAAACTTCCTCTCTGGCAGGGCAAGAGCATCAAAGGTTTCAGCAGAGAAGTGCTCGATACAATAGAAAAAACAGGTAAAGTAGAGGATGACATGACCCTGATCACCCTCGAGGGACAGCCGTCCGGCTATGGTGAAAATGATTTCCATGTGCTCTCCACCTACGAAGAAGTCGACAGGGCTTCCTTGTGGATACGCGAACGTCTTGACATCCTGCTTAACGATAGCAAGGAATATAGAGATCGCGACAACATTCTCATGGCATCACGAGAGGCGCTTCTTAACGCAGTCGAACACGGAAACGCCAAAGCAGCTGACGCCATTATCGACCTGTCCATAACGGTGGACGATCAAGGGCTCAGGATCAATATTTCTGACAACGGTATGGAGTTCAATATCGATGAAATACTTGCGAAAGAAAACGCGGCAGACGGCCTGCAGATCAACAAGCGGGATTGCAGATAATGCACGCTTTCTGCAAAAAACTCACGCGTGAAAGCGGAACGATTTCTCTTTTATTCTGACAATACACGATATGGAGGGACTGTATGAAAGCATATCCTGAAGGCGAAACACTGGTGCTTGTACCGGAGCAGGACCTGATCGCCAGCAGCATCGAGGAACTCAGAATATTCTTCCTTGAGCAACTCAAGGAACATGACGGCCAGCAAACAGTGGTGCTTGATGTCAAGGGTATCGAGGTAATAGACTCGCTCGGAGTCAACCTCATCATTGGCCTTTACAAGGAAACCAGCGCAAACGGCAAGGAAATCAAGATTGTCAATGCGGGTGAAAAATTCATGAAAGTCGCAAATTTCTTCAGGTTTCCCTCAATCCTGACCATTGAAGGTGAATAATTATGATTGACGAAGACGGACTGCTTGTAAGCTTTGTCGAGGAGTCGCAACAGCATCTGCAGACTATAGAGCCAGACCTGCTCGAGCTGGAGCAGGGCGGCGACAATGTAGATTCCGAGGTCCTGAACCGTATTTTCCGCAGCATCCACTCCATCAAGGGCGCCTCGGGCTTTTTCGGGCTCGAGCAGATCGGCAAGCTCAGCCACATCATGGAGAATCTGCTGTCACTTCTCAGGGACGGAAAAATATCGGTGACACCTGAACTGACCGACGCCCTACTTTCAGGTGTCGACGCGCTCCGGGCCATGGTCGAGGATGTCACTGAAAGTGAAGAATTCGACATTCAGGATGAGCTGACGACACTTCAGGAACTCTTCGAGAAGGTTAGTTCGGGTATCGGTTCAGCACCGGCCCAAACAGTGACGATCACGGAAAAAGCGGATGTCGAAAAACCTGACCACGAGAAAATGCAGTACGATATTGA
>CAXXSC010000002.1:0-119924 GCA_963668435.2 Candidatus Latescibacterota bacterium | reverse complement strand
CTCAGTTCCAATACTGACATCAGGCCCCGCGAACAGGAAACTGTTATCGGCTGCCACGCCCTCTTCCTTGCCGCTGTAGGCGAACACACCGAGAGTCGCGATGGATAACGGCTGGGACAGCTTGACGAATACATTCTTGAGACCGTCGTTATCGAAAAGCCTGTCATCACCGGCATCACCGATACCGTTGCCATTGACCAGCTCGACAATCACATCGGTGTTCGTGGGCAGTGTGTAAGTGGCCAGGATACCGCGATCATAGGTGAGATTCGCGCCGCTGTCACCGATCTTCGTCTTGTAGATCATGTAATCTTCGAATGTGAGACGCAGCTCCCGCTTGAACAGAGGATCGGATATCTGGAACTGCCCCACCATGACATCGAGTTCGCTGCCGAACAGGTTGTTGAAATGCACATAGCAGTCCTCGAGGCCCGCGACCTCGCCCCGCTCATCCATATAGAAATAGAAATAGTAGCCGATATTCGGGGCAATCAGGCCACCCGAAAGCAGTTTCACGCCGAACGGGGTCTCGAGATCGTTCGAAATATCGTTCTCTGAATTGCCGCGGGCATAGGCGTCGAAACGCACACCGATGGGAAGGTCCCGCTGAAGTGTCAACAGGTCATCGCCGACATCGCGGTAGGCCCGCACCGGCTCGTCGTCATCGGGAAGCTGGAACGCGTTTCCGGCAAAATCCTCGCCGTATTCCTTGAGCTTGGGCGTAACCACATGGCAGGTATCGCAGGAAAACGCGTACTTTCTGGCAAAGGCCGGGATGGTTTCAGCGTCCTCGGGCGAGAAAACCGAGATTGCAACGATAAACGCAAGTATGATAAAACAGCTTGTCCTGAACATAAGCGCTCTCCCTGGCTATTAATAATAGACTTCGAATGAGGTTTCGGCGGTATTGACGAATACGGCTTCCATTTCGTCCTCCGGCACATTGAGAAACTCCCCGACAGGCCGGACCAGCTTGCTGAAATACATGGTGGCCCTGACCGTGACCATGCCCTCCGCGACATCGTCGGGAAGGTTCCAGGTGTAGGTTTCGACCTTGGTCTCGCGCGGGCCGATACGGTAATCGACACCCAGCGTTTTCGTATTCCACTGGCAGATCGTCATGCGCCCCTGCGGATCGAAATAGGGCATGCGGAAAATCCGGTCGCCGACAGGGACACCGTCGCGGGGAAGGCCCTTGAAATTCGCTATCTGGAGAATTTCGCCAAGGTCCTGATAGGCAAGTTCCTCGCTGGCAATGGTGTATTCCTCGCCCTCGAAACCCTTGGTGTCCACCGGCAGATGATAGACTGTTCCTTTCGCATCGACAGCCTCTACATGAAGCCACATGATACGGTCCTCAACCGATCCTGAGGGTATCTTATGACCGCATTTGCCGTTGAACAGCTGGACTGACAGCTTGACCGGATAGCCGGGCTCTGTCTCGCGCACCTCGGGATGTATCCTTATCTCGACCGCGCCACCGACCTTACCCGGATCGTGGGCTCCGTGGAATAGGTGCTGGGCGACATCATCATGGGTCTGGGACATCTTGGCGTTCTTGCCTTTCGTCCTCGGCATATGGCATACATGACAGGCGACACCCTGCTCGGCATAGGGCCCCTCCTGCCATTCGAGCTGGGTTGATTTCACCCACTGACCGTAAGGGTCCTTCTCGTTGTGACAGGTGCCGCAGTACTCGGCCTCGCGGATAAAATCGAGATAGACAGTCTTGTGCTCGGGCGATTCAACACCCTCGCGATTGCCGTATTTCGTCCGACCGGGGCTCAGGACATAGCTGAAATTGAACGGCGTGCCCTCTTTCTTACCCTTGATGAGATGGCAGACCTCGCAGGACACCGATTCGTTGGCACGCGACTTTTCCTCCGGACGAGGCGGCGTGACATCGCCCGCGGCAAAGGCCATCGGTGTATGGCAGCCGTTACAACCGTCCACAACAGGCTTGAGATCGGGCCTTGTCTCGACATGTTTCACCGCCAGGTCGAAATACTCGATCTCGTCCCAGTGATGGGTGTACGCCTGCGACATCATCGACTGTTCCCACTGCCGGTAGATGTCCGTATGACAGGTCAGGCATTTCTTTGGTTTCTGGAATCGCTCATAGGGATATTTCCCCAGAAGCTCTTCGCCGGCCCAGTCGCCGTCCTCCCCACTGACACCCCTTCCCGCCACTGTCAGAGCGAAACATGCGATCAACACCGCCGGTACCACTAATGACTTTCTCATACGTTTCTCCAAAAAGTGTAAGGGTATCCGGTTCCTGAAAATAAAATGAACACAGACAAGACTGCTCGTTATGACTGCCCGTCTGAAAAATTTTTCAACGAAACAGCCTCTCATATTGGTACAAACATCACAAAAGCCTACAATCTCAATATATTCAATTATAAAAAAATGGCAAGACTTTGAATATCTGATATTGCCTCTCTCGGCAATCAGCTTTGAAATGCCTTCCGGCGTTATACAATCCAATTCACTCACATTACGGCAACGGTGAGAGCCTCAGCAAGCAACAGAAACATCAGGAGTATAACAATGATGTCATTTTTTCATGGACAGCTCCCGATCCGGTACTATATAATGTGATAGGAGTTCAGACAATCGACTGCGGCACGAATAAAAAATCACTATAACTCCATCAGGAGTCAACGATGATTACCCGACGCCGTTTCCTTCAGACCAGTTCTCTCGCCGCGGCAGGCCTCGCCCTTCCCGGAACAAGCGTTGCCGCCCGAAAAGGCAGTACCGGCTATTTCGCGGTGCATCCTTTCATCGACCGTCACCCGGAAGCCGTCTTTGTCATGAAAAGCTCCGTGAAAAAAATCCTGGACTCGCGGGGCAAGCGCAAAGCGGGCCATGCATTCGGCAGGAGCGTTTTCGTGGCCAGCGACAGCCGCGGCATCCCGGTGACCGCGAAACTGCCCATCAAGCCGAATATGAAAACTCCCCGAGATCCGGGAAACCTTCCCATGATCGATCGTCTCGGTGTCACCGCCGACCCCTATTTCGTCGAGGGTGTTTTCGATGCAATGCTCGAACGCGGCGTCAAGGGCGACAATATCCACATGATGGAAACGAACCGTCTCGAAAACATCCGCTACTATCCCTATCCAAAAATCGCCGAGCGCATCGGCGCCCATATCCGTTTCGATCAGAAAGGCACAATCGACCAGCTCGAGGAGGGACGGCATTACTCATGGACAGAGGTCAGGGACGGTGTCGTGTTCAAGCGCATACCTCATCTCGACCCGATAAACACGCCGGGCTCGTGGATGCTCAATATATCAAAGTTCAAGGCGCATTACATGGGGCTCACCCTCTGCTGCAAGAACCTTCAGGGCTCCACAGTGGACCGCTACCAGCGGTTCTGCAACTCACTCGGCATCCCCGACATCTTCCCCGATAACCAGTTCGATGATGCCGAGGCTCGGATTCGGAAACTCTATCGCCGTCATCTCGACGATGGCGTGTTTCCGCGCTGGGACAAGGGAGCGGAGAAATACGATGTCAGCGCGCGCTATCCCGATTCAGGCCTGAAATACATCGAATGGGGCGGCGGTTTCACCATGGAAACCTGGACCGCGCGTACACTGGACAATGTCAGTTCCATGCCCTGCGGCCTGCACGTGATCGAGGGCATTTACGGTCACGACGGCAGTGCGAGCGATTCCGGCCCGCACCCTTTCGCGGTCGATCACGAGTACGGTGTTGTCGGGCACACGAAAACCGGCAAGGCGAAAAGCTATCTCACCAACGTCATTATTTTCGGGAAAGACCCGCTCCTGGTCGACAGCATCGGGTTCTGGCTCGGCGGGCACGAACCGGGCAATTTCGGGTTCTTCCATATCGCGATGGAACGCGGTATGATGAAAGTTATCGATCCGCGTAAAATCCCGGTCTATGTCTGGGATAACGGCGAGGCGGCCCTGACACCGCTCGAAGAGCTCAAACGCACGCCGCTGCTCAGTTTCTACCTCGGCAAAGAGGGTGAGGCCCCCTATCATCTGGTGGACGAGCCTTTCGATTACATGCAGATCAACGAGACGGCACCCTCACGTCCGGAAAAGCCCGATGTCACCATGCTCGAGGCCATGATCGCAGCCCCTTCGGACAAAGGCATACCCATTGAGTACAGTATGCCCGAAAGCGGTTTTGTCCGCCTCGAGATCAGAGATATTTTGGACGGCAGCACACTGGATGTTCCGGTGGACACGTTCCGTACCGCCGGCTCGCATCTCGCATGGTGGGACATGCACGAAAGGCCTGCGGGCGTTTACCGCTATTTCATGAACATCAACGGCCTCAAACGAGAGGGAACAGTGCGGCTTCTGCACTGACCGCTCCACCGTTGTGAACAACCCCGGACTCAGGTCAGGGAATACTTATGAATGAACTACCCCGGATTGAAATCCGGGGTATCAAAATCAGCCCCCTAACCCCTTCCCTTGCGCTTTCGCGGCTCTACGTGTCCCCCATAGGGGCAAGGGAGTATCGATTCTTCTTGCGCTCCTGCCCCCTTTGAGGGAAGGATGTCACGGAGTGACAGGAAGGGGGCCGGGAAAACATGTTTAACCCCGGAGTAAACTCCGAGGAATTCTTTTGATTAAAATGCAACGACAAAGGATTAGACTATGACCATGCGGAAACAATTTGCACTCGCCATACTCCTCATTTTCTCTGCCTGTCTGACAAGCGCCTGCGGAACGAAGACATCCGGGCCTGCCAACGCCGATTTCTTCGTCGCGCCGGACGGCGATGACAGCAATCCCGGCACGATCACTCAGCCGTTCGCGACTCTCGCCCGCGCGAGAGACGCCGTGCGCGGAAAACTGTCCTCAGCAGATTCGACAATCACTGTCATGCTTCGCGGCGGCTCCTACTACCTGGAAGAGCCTGTCCGTTTTGCGCCTGAGGATTCCCCCGCGAAACCCAACGGCGTGGTATACTGCAATTATCCCGGCGAAACACCGGTAATTTTCGGCGGCACAGCAGTCAGGGACTGGCAGGAAACGGACGGTGGCATCTACCGCGCAGAACCCGGGACCGGCGAGTTCAACCAGCTTTTCGACAACGGCATCCGCATGAACCTGGCACGTCACCCTGACAAGGGCTACCTCTACACCGGCAAGGGCGAGGTGGACGACCTGGCGACACAGTTCGTTTTCAAGGAGGAGGATGCAGCGAGATGGGATGATCTCCGCGGCCTGCAGGCATATCTCTGGCCTGGATGGGACTGGTTCACCGCCACCGTGCCTGTCACCGGCATCGATTATGACCGGCATATCGTCACCATCGCGAGCCCGACACACGCCAAGAACATCATGGAAAAGCCCGAACGGCGTTACGTGCTCCAGGGTGTCAGGGGCGCACTCGACAGCCCCGGCGAGTTCTGGCGCGATCCCGACAGCGGAGAGCTTTTCTACATGCCCGCGGAGGGTGCTGTGGACGGGCACGAGATCGTCATTCCCACAGTCACCCGCATTCTCGATATCCGTGGCGAATCACCCGATAATCCTGTCCGCAATATCACGTTCAGCGGCATAACGTTCAGCGTCTCGAAATTCGGCAGCCTGTTCACCGAGACAAAGAACGGCACCCACGGCGACACCCCCTGGAACGAACCCGCCAACAAGGAGGGCGCGCTGTATCTCGAATTCACCGAGAACTGCGGCATCGAGGGCTGCCGTATCACAAACGCCGGTTATTCGGGCATATCCCTTGTCTGGGCGAACAGGAACGCTCGTATCAGCGGCTGCGAAATAGCCGACTGCGGTTTCCACGGCGTTCTCGTCTCAGGCTACCGCGCATCGTTCGGCAAGGACATGGATCTCAACCGCGATCACCTGGTCACCAACAACTGGATTCATCATTGTGGAAAGCTTGTCGGCCACGGCGCCGGGATTTTCATCTGGGCAGGCAGCCACAGCGAGTACTCCCACAACCGCATTCACGACATGCCGCGCTACGGTATCTGCATGAAAGGCCACCGCTATTTCGGCAATTTCCCGGACTCGCTCAAGCACGCCGGTGTCACTCTCGCGGACCATTACGACTATGTCCACAGCAGGAACAACACATTATCGTTCAATCATATTTTCCGGGTCAGCCAGGATTCCGAGGACAACGGTTTCATTTCTTTCTGGGGCACCGGACGTTACAATACGGTCGACAACAACCTCCTGCACAGCATCGGCTACCGGAAACTCGGCGGGCTCTCGATGGGCATTTATGTGGATGACGCCGCCGATTTCTTCACGATCACCAACAACATTATCTACGATATCGATTCCGGCACACGCCGCTACTGCATTTTCATGAAAGGCATCAGCAACACCGTGGAGAACAACATTCTCGCCGCCGCGCCGGGCTCTGTCGCCGCGATCAGGACATTCGAAATGGCCAACGAGGATGTCGCCAATCATGTTTACCGGCACAACATCTTCGTAATCGAGGGCGAGGCCGCTGTCTACCAGCTACGCCAGTGGGAGGACGACAAGTTCGCCGAGGCCGACCACAACCTGCTCCACCTGCCCATCACCGCGCCGTTCATGCTCATCGGCAACCAGCGGAAAAGCTGGGAGGAGTGGAAATCGCTTTCCGGTCAGGACAGCCACACCATGTTCGGCGATCCCGGATTCACCGACTCACTCAGGGGCGATTTTACAATGCCTGCTGATTCGCCCGCTTTCGATACCGGTTTCAAACCTATCGACATGGAAAGCATCGGCCTGTTCGACGGGCACAAGTATTACAAAGAGAAAGCTGCGGCGAAAGAGTAATTACCGTTTTCAATGAGTCATCAGCCTTAAAATGAACGCGATCAACGGGGCGGGCTAAGGATGTCACGGAGTGACAGGAAGGGGGCCGGAAAAACATGTTTAACCCCGGAGTAAACTCCGAGGTATTCTTTTGATTAAACAAAATGAGCGCCCTTACCCATGCAGTTAAGAACTTAGACATCCAGCACATCCGAGACCGATACATCGAGTACCGCATATAGCAGATTGAAAGGAAAAAGTGCCGCCATGAACCGAAAGCTTATGAGCATCTTACTGCTGGCCTGCCTCTTCACACCGCCCCTCAAGAACACATGCGCGGCGGAAACACTTCCGCAGGGGCAGTCGAAACCGGCGCTCACATTCAGCCATTTCCCTGACAGAATGCACGCTTTCGTATGGCGGAACTGGGAATCGGTATCCCTTGAAAAAATGGCGGAGGTCCTCGGCACGAATGCCGGTAATGTCCGTGCGGTTGGTGAATCGATGGGCCTTCCGCCCTACAAAGCCCCCTCTCCAGATATCATGGAACGTGGCTATATATCCATAATACGCAGGAACTGGCATCTGCTGCCATACGACCAGCTTCTCCAGCTGCTCGGCTGGAACGCGGAAAAACTGGCATTCACACTCAAGGAGGACGATTTTCTCTGGGTCAAGCTCGGACTGCTGAAACCGGACTGCGAACCGCTCCGTTACGAAAAGCCCGACAGTGAGGATCTCGCGCGATGCAGGGAAATCAGGGACTGTTTAACACATCATTTCGACAGCGGCCTTGCTCATCCGGTGGAAGAGCGTTTCGGCTTTGTTACCGAGCTCACCCATGTCGATCCGGCCCGCGCCACGGAAGTGCCAAAACGGGGGTGACGACAGCATCCGTTTCCTGTACTCGTATTTCGGCGTTTTCGGCGACCCCCTGCTCAATCCGGCAATCGATCCCTATCCCGACGGTCTCCTTCAGAAATTGAGCGAACACGGGGTCAACGGTGTCTGGCTGCATACTGTCCTCAGGCAGCTTGCCCCCGGCGGCCTGTTCCCTGAGGAGGAAAAGGACAGCGCAGTCCGCAGGGAAAACCTTCGGGCACTTGTTGAAAAATGCAACCGCTACGGCATCAAAATCTATTTGTACATGAACGAGCCGCGCGCAATGCCGGAGAGTTTTTTCGCCGGACGGGAGCATCTGAAAGGCGGCCGCGAAGGCGATTATTACGCACTCTGCACATCCGAACCCGAGGTTCGGCAATGGCTACGCGACTCGCTGGAACAGGTTTTCGCCACTGTCCCCGGCCTCGGCGGAGTCTTTACCATTACCGCCTCCGAAAACTTCACGAACTGCTGGAGCCACGGTAAAAACGCCGCGGGTTGTCCTCGCTGTGCAGGCCTTGGCGCCGCAGAGGTCATTGCCGATGTCAACAGGGCTATTTATGAAGGTGTGCGCGCGGGAAGCAGCGATGCCAAAGTCATCATCTGGGACTGGGGTTGGCATGACGACTGGGCGCTGTCCGTGATCGACAAACTTCCCGAGGACAGCTATCTCATGAGTGTCAGCGAGTGGTCGCTGCCCATAAACCGCGGCGGCATTGAAAGCACCGTGGGCGAATACTCCATCTCATCCATCGGCCCCGGTCCGCGTGCGCTGAAACACTGGGCCCACGCGAAAAAACGGGGGCTTAAGACAATCGCGAAAATGCAGGTCAACTGCTCGTGGGAGCTCTCGGCGGTGCCATTCCTGCCAGTCATGAACACAATCGAGCAGCACTGCCGCAATCTCGCTGAAACCGATATCAACGGCATGATGATGAGCTGGACAGTCGGCGGTTTCCCCTCCCCCAACCTCGAGCTCGTATCACGGTTCGGCAGTAAAACAGCCGCGCCCGGCACAGTCCTGCCCGATATTGCCCGCGCCCGTTACGGCAACAGCGCCGCTTCCGATGTGCTGGCAGCATGGTCGGCATTCAGTGACGCGTTTTCGGAATACCCGTTCAACATCGGTTTCGTTTACCAGGGCCCGGCACAGAAAGGCCCCTCAAACCTCCTGTATCCCGAAAAAACAGGCTACAAGGCGACAATGGTCGGGCTCCCTTACGACGATCTGAAAACCTATCGCTCGATCTATCCCGCCGAGGTGCTCGCCTCGCAGTTCGAGAAACTCTCTTCCGGTTGGTCAAAGGGCCTTGACGCATTCAGGCGCGGACTGGAAAGGGATATGACAGGGCCGCAGCGCGCTCAGCTCGAACGCGATATCCGTGTGGCGGAGGCGGCACAGCTTCATTTCAAAAGCATCGCCTGCCAGGTGCGTTTCATAATGGCCCGCGACACCTTTCTTTCCGGCACGGTTTCAAAAGCAAGGAAGGCGGAACTGGTAGTACAACTCGGGAACAGCATACGTCAGGAAATGGAAAACGCCCGCCGCCTGTACGACCTTAGCAGCAAAGACTCACGTATCGGGTATGAGGCATCCAACCATTACTACTATTTCCCGCTCGATCTAGCGGAAAAAGTGGTAAATTGCGATTATCTCCTTTCGCACTGGCTGCCTGAAAAGCAGTAAGCCCCAGCCGAACGGCAATACCTGACAGTATTCGGTCAGAAAAAATCTTGACTTGGAATCGGCGAAACGATATGTTCAAACATATGAACATATCAAGAAGCTTTTTCACTATACCATTCCGGAGCACCGGCACGTGACTCTCAGTATCGATCACTCAAGCCCCACACCCCTGCACGCACAGGTCGAGACACTCCTCAGAAAACTTGTCGAGGAGCCGTCCTACCGTGATGGAAGGCTTCTGCCGAAAGAGGCCGATCTCGCGCGAAGGCTCGGTGTGAGCAGGAATACGATCCGTCAGGCGATGACCAAGCTTGTGCACGAGGGCCTGATTGTGAGGAAACGCAGTGTCGGCTCGGTGGTTGCCGGGCGAACCGACAACAGGAACAACGGGCTGTCGTTCATCAGCTTTCCCGAAACCCTTCATAAGGTTGAACGCGCCTGGACCAATGTCTCGGTCGAAACACGCTGGGTGGCAAGCGACAAGGCCACATCCGAGGCGCTGGATATTGCCCACAGAACACGTATTCTGCGCCTCGAACGTCTGAAACGGAACGATAAGGGGCCGGTCGTGCTCTTCGTTTCGTGGTTCCATCCACGGCTTGGTCTCGATGAGAACTGCGATTTCGAGAAACCTCTCTATGAACTGCTCGACCGCGATTTTTCCATCGTTCCCGCAAAATCCTGCGAGGATATCAGCGCCATCGCCGCAGACAGGAAAACCGCACGTATGCTGGGGCTTCCTTTCGGCGCTCCAGTTCTGAAACGGGAACGGCTCGTGCTCGATCCCGGCGGGCGGCCTATTGAACGTAATATCTGCTATTACCGTTGCGACCGTTATGTTTTCAGCATCGACATCGTCCTCACACAAGAGGGAAACAGCAGGAAATGATATTGAATGATATGACAAACGGCCACGGAGCAATATCCGGGGATTCCTATTGAATATCATGAAACATTATTGACACACATATTGAAAGGATGCTGACGTGTATTTAGCCATTGTCTGTTTTGTCGCGGCACTGGGCGGATTCCTGTTCGGGTTCGACACAGCGGTGATATCCGGAACAGTCGGTTTCGTGAAACAGCAGTTCGCCATGAACGTTGTCATGGAGGGCTGGTTCGTTTCCTCGGCACTGGTCGGCTGCGTCATCGGGGTCATTTTTGCCGGCAAGCTCTCCGACAGTTTCGGCCGCAAGAAAATCCTTATCCTCTCGGCCTTTCTGTTCTGGCTTTCGGCTGTGGGCTCGGCAATCGCGACAACTGTGCCTTTCCTGATAATCGCGCGCATGATCGGCGGCCTCGGTGTCGGCATAGCATCCATGCTTTCACCGCTTTACATTTCCGAGATCACGCCGCCTGCCATCCGCGGGCGCATGGTCACGCTTTACCAGTTCGCCATTACAATCGGCATCCTCTGCGCCTATTTCTCCAACGCCCTTCTGGTCGGTATCGGAACGAGGCTTCCCGGTGTCGAAAGCATAGCTTTCCTCAACTGGATTATCGAGCAGGAGGTCTGGCGCAGCATGTTCGGCAGTGAGACATTCCCTGCGGCGCTATTTTTCTTCGCAATGTTTTTCGTGCCGGAAAGTCCCCGCTGGCTAGTCAAGGAGGGACATATCGACGAAGGACGCTCCGTGCTCAACCGCGTTCTCGGCACCGAAGAGGCCGCCCGTGAAGTCGGTGAGATCACCGACACGATCGCCCATGAAAATCCCTCGCTTTCCCAGCTCATGCAGCCGGGCCTCAGGATCGCCCTCCTGATCGGACTCCTGCTTCCCGCCATGAGCCAGTTCAGCGGCATCAATGTGATTATCTACTACGGTCCCGAGATATTCAACAAGGCCGGATTCGCTTTAAGCGAGGCACTCGGCGGACAGGTGACCATCGGCATCGTCAACGTGCTGTTCACCATCGTGGCCATTTTCACGGTGGACAGGATGGGCCGCCGCCCGCTGCTGCTGTTCGGCGTTTCGGGCGTGATCGTGGCGCTTCTTCTGGTGGGTCTGTTTTTCTTCTACAATATCACTGCCGGATTCTGGCTATTGATGTTCTTCCTGTTGTTCATCGCCTGTTTCGCGTTCTCATTCGGACCGGTGACCTGGGTGATCATCTCTGAAATATTCCCGACAAGCATCCGAGGAAGGGCCATGTCGATCGCAACACTTTCTCTCTGGCTCGCCAACGTGATAGTCGGGCAGATGTTCCCCTGGCTCTTGGAAAACGCCGGGCCGCCGATGGCATTCTGGCTCTTTGCCGTGCTCTGTTTCCCGGCGATACTGCTGGTATGGAAAGTCATTCCCGAAACGAAAGGGAAATCGCTGGAGGAGATAGAAAAATACTGGGCATCGAAAGCCTGATATTGATCACGTTTTTTTAAAATAGAAAGATTCACCGCAAAGGCGTGGAGAATAAAACAGCTTAAAGGTTTAATAATCAAGGATTAAAGAAAGTAATAGTCGCAGAGAAGCACACCGGGGAAAACAGCATGAACCGCTGATAACTGATGATGACGTTGACAAAGCTGATTCTTCACTGTGTTCAGAATGACTGCGGTGAATATCCGTGATTTTCGCTGCTGTATTTTACTTGATTACGTGTCATCTTACTCTCTTGAAAACTTTTCTCTGTATACTCTGCGGCTCATTTTTCTTTTTCGAACCTAAGCGTTGTTGTTTTCAAATCCTGGATATTCATTTTTTTTATTAATCGGAGTTTTACAATGAACAGCAGAACACTGGTAAAGAAAACGCTTGAATTCGATTCACCCGATAGAGTGCCCCGTCACCTCTGGTACCTTCCCTACGCCGAGGAAAAATATCCCGAGGGTCTGGCAAAAATCAGGGCCGATTTCCCCGACGATATAGTCAATCCGCCGGCTGATTACAGGGTACCGCCAAAAACCGAGGGAGACATGTTCACGCCGGGTTTCTACACCGACGAGTGGGGCTCGGTATTCGAGAATCGTCAGAGCGGTATTATCGGCGAGGTCAAGGAACCGATTCTCAAAGACTGGAGCGATCTCAACAAGGTGCGCATCCCCGTGGAAATGCTCGATTTCAATGTCGCCACAGTCAACGAGTTCTGCGCGGAAACCGACAAGTTCGTGATCGGCTCCTGCTGCCCGCGCCCGTTCGAGCGCATACAGTTCCTCCGCGGCACGGAAAACGTCTACATGGACCTGTTCGACCGTCCTGACGGTTTCATGGAACTGCTGTCGCGTATCCATAATTTCTATCTCGACGAGCTGGAAAAGTGGGCAAAGACCGATGTTGACGCTCTCAATTTCATGGATGACTGGGGCGCGCAGCAGTCGCTGTTGATCTCGCCTGTCATGTGGCGCGAGATTTTCAAACCTCTGTACAAGGACTATATCGAAATCGCCCACGATCACGGGAAATACATTTTCATGCATTCGGACGGTTTCATTGTCGATATATATCCCGATCTCATCGAACTGGGCCTCGACGCTCTCAATTCGCAGCTGTTCTGCATGGGTGTCGACAAACTCAGCGAATTCGCCGGAAAAATAACGTTCTGGGGAGAAATCGACCGTCAGCACATACTCCCTAACGCGACAGAGGACGAGGTCGCCGAGGCGGTGCGGTCGGTCTACTCGAATCTCTATGCCAACGGCGGCGCAATCGCCCAGTGCGAATTCGGTCCCGGCGCGAAACCGGAAAACGTGTATACCGTATTCAAGACATGGGATTCGGTTGAAAAAAATAATAGAACGCGGATATCACGGATTGAGCGGATGTACGCAGATTAAAGAAAGAATAAAAAAGAGAAAGACAAAAATGAACTACCCCGGATTGAAATCCGGAGTATCAAAATCAACCCCCTAAACCCACCCCCTTGCGCTTTCGCGGCTCTACTTGTCCCCCATAGGGGGCAAGGGAATATTGATACTTCTTGCGCTCCTGCCCCCTATGGGGGAAGGATGTCACGAAGTGACAGGAAGGGGGCCGGAAAAACATGTTTAATACCGGAGTAAACTCCGAGGTATTCTTTCGATAAAAATATCAGGACTCGCCATAATCACCGAAAGGAAAGGGCATGGGCTATTTCTCGACACTCGATTACATTATTCTTGTATTCTACTTTCTCGTACTCATGAGTTTCGGGATAATTCTCAACAAACGGGCCTCGGGAAGTCTCGAGGACTATTTTCTCGGCGGACGGCGTCTTCCGTGGTGGCTGCTCGGATTTTCGGGCATGGCGAGCTGGGTCAACATCACCGGCTCCATGATTATCATCGCGTTCCTGTATATGCTCGGGCCGCGCGGGCTCTATATCGAGATAAGGGGCGGACTCGGGCTCATACTCGTGTTCATGCTGCTCTGGACCGGCAAATGGCACCGGCGTTCCGGCTGCGTGACAAACGGCGAGTGGATGATTTTTCGCTTCGGCGAGGGATCCGGAGCGAAACTCTCCCGCATGGCGACTGTCGCGGCGGCGATGTTCTGGGGTATCGGGATCATGGGGCTGACCATCAAGGGCCTCGGCATTTTCCTGTCGCTTTTCTTCCCTTACTCGCCTTTTGTCTGCACGCTCGGATTCATGATAATCGTCACATTCTACACGATGCTGTCCGGTTTTTACGGTGTCGTGTTTACTGACCTTTTCCAGAGCATACTCATATTTATCGGCGCTATCGGTATCTCGATCCTCGCGCTGAACAGGCTCGGCGATCCCGCGCAGTTCTGGTCACTGGCCAGCGAGGTCACCGGCAATCCCGACTGGGCATCGAGCCTTCCCAGCATCAAGACCGAGCTCCTTCCCGGTTTCGAGGCTTACGAATACCTTCTGATGTTCGCGCTGTTCTACCTGTTCAACAATGTCCTGATCGGTCTCGGCTGCGGCGACAGCCAGGTCTTTTTCGGTGCGCGGAACGACCGTGAGTGCGGGCTTCTTTCGGCCACCTGGGCCCTGGTCATGACCGCGCGCTGGTTCATCATGATGGCCATAGTCGTGTTCGGCATATTCCTTGTCCACGATTTCTTCCCCGACAAGGCCTCTTTGGCGATGGCGGTGGATGCGATCAAGGTCCATGTGGGCGCCATTCCCGAAACACGCTGGCAGGGCGTACTCTCCGACATTGTAAACAATCCCGGTGCGTACACGGAACTGGTTGCGCGTCTCACCGATATCCTCGGCTCCGGCTGGGCGGACAAACTGCAGCTACTGGGCTACCACGGCAGCATCAATCCCGAAACGATCCTGCCTGCGGTGCTGTTGAGGATGATCCCCTCCGGGCTCAAGGCTATCATATTCATCTCGCTGATCGCTGCGGCCATGTCGACAATCGACTCCAATGTCAACTATGTCACCAGCTTTTTCACCCGGGACATCTACCAGAATCTGTTCCGGAAAAACGCCTCGAACCGCGAGCTGATTTACGCCAGCTATGCGTTCATCCTCCTGCTCGTGGTGGTGAGTTTCGTGTTCGCATTCTCGCTCAAGAGTGTCAACGATATCTGGGGCTGGATCGTCATGGGCCTGACAGCGGGCCTCGTTATCCCGAAAACGCTCAGGATGTACTGGTGGCGTTTCAACGGCAGCGGATTCGCTATCGGCACTATCTGCGGCCTCGTTCTCGCCACAGTCCAGAGACTGGTCGCGCCCGATCTCGACGAACGTCTCCAGTTCATGTTCATCATGAGCGGATCGCTGA
Source organism: Candidatus Latescibacterota bacterium (assembly GCA_963668435.2). Lineage (GTDB taxonomy): Bacteria > Latescibacterota > Latescibacteria > Latescibacterales > Latescibacteraceae. The sequence continues at coordinate 104,905 of CAXXSC010000002.1, read as the reverse complement.
TCGCCACAATCATAGGCACCTATCTCACGCCGCCGACGCCTGACGATGTTCTCGAGAATTTCTACCGCAAAACCATGCCGTTTGGTTTCTGGGGGCCGCTGAAAAAACGTCTCTCACCGGAACTTCAGGCCCGTGTCAGCCGCGAGCACAGAAACGACCTTCTCGCACTGCCGTTCACGCTGGTCTGGCACATAACACTCTTTCTCATGGTGACACAGTTCATGATCCAGAAACTCGATTCGCTGGCAGTGACCGCGGCGATAAACCTTGTTTGCATGGCAGGTATGTACTGGTTCTGGTACCGGGAGCTTCCGGAAAAGAATTATTATGAGGAATGAAACTGAGTCAGCAGTGTCCGGTTAAACTTGAGCCTGATAGCTGTGAAAGCCTGCAAAGCTGAGTTGAGCGTACAATCCGGTGAATGCAAAATAGATCGGCGATACTGACGTACTGACCCGGAACAGTCCTTTGGACTGTCCCAGTGACTGTCACCGGGGAACCATCACTTTATGGTTCCCACAGCCCCTCCGAAAGGGGGCAAGGCCCCTTTTGGTCTGATGTGGATGTGCCACTTGATGCGCTGTACGGCGTTGCACCGCCTTACGCTAAATTGCGGGATCAGCATCGGCGGATGCTTTTGTGTCTGCAAAAGGTGTGCAAAATGCCCCGCTGTTGTCGCTTCGACGACAACGCTGGATTGTGAGATCACTGTAACTGACTTAAATACTATGGCTTTGGGCAGCACACCCCCCATTATCAAGGAGAGAAGCCGGTGAGAGGATCTGACAAGCCTTACGTATCTGACGGAATAGAAGTCTATATCAAAAGTCTTTCAGCCTGACAGTCGAACAATCATATCGATTGGGGGATAAACAATGATAAATCAAAGTATACCGGCATTTCTTATTCTTGCCCTGTTCCTGCTCCCGGCATGTGTGTTTGCCGCGAACGAAGTCAATGTGGCGCTTGCCGAACATGGTGCCACCGCATTTGCCAGCAGTGAGTACAGCGACAGTTACAGCGCAATGAACGCCATCGACGGCAAGTGGCAGACCAGCGAAACCGACAAGTGGAACACCGTAACAGACTGGGATCCGGAGAAACCCCACTGGCTGGTCATCGATCTCAAGACCGCGCGGACCATCCACAAGGTGACAATCCGTCACGAGGGTGTCTGCGGCGGCTCCCAGTACAACACGAGCGACTACCGCATCCAGTCCGGCGAGTCGGAGAATGGCCCGTGGGAGGACATCATCCCACCGATCAGTGACTGTCACGAGGACATGTCGGTGCACGAGTTCAGCCCGCGTGAAATGCGCTATTTCCGCCTGTTTATTACGAAAGGCGAGCCGGACACCAACGACTGGGGCCGCATATTCGAAGTGGAGCTTTTCGCACCGCTCGACAGCATCGAAAGCCCCATGGCGGGCATACGTTTCGATCAGGCGTTCAAGCGGAAAGCCGCGGACGGCTACGAGGTGAAAGCGGAACTTTCCGCCGCCATCCCGCCGAAACTGAAACAGGGCGGCACACTGAGTGTCAGGCAGGGCCAGTCGGAACTGTTCCGTATCGATGCCACAGAATTCGGAGACAGCGCGACATTCTGGGTGCCGGTGACAGGCAGGAACAAGAGCGGAATGCTCGACATTGTCTGGTCGGGGAACGGTGGCGAAACGACAATCAACACGGTCGAATACAGCAGTTCCGAACCCGGCTATTTTGCCGACGGCGAAGCGTGGATCATTTCCTCCAGCCACCAGGATATCGGCTGGATGAACACGCCTGAAATCTGTATCCGTGACCGCGACCTCAAGGTGATAAGCCCGGCGCTCAAGCTTCTCGAGGAAAATCCGAAACTCTGTTTCTCGGTCGAGACCTTCCTGCAGCTCATGGAATACCTGGACCGTCACCCGGACGCGAAAAAACGGATCATCCGCCTGACAAAACGCGGACAGCTCGAATGGGGCGCGACCTACCACCAGCCCTACGAATCCATGTATCCCGGCGAATCCCTGATACGACAGGTTTATCTCGGCCGCAAGTACCTGAAGAAAATTCTGCCCGGATGCGATTCACATGTCGCTTTCAATCCCGACGTTCCCGCCCGCGCCATGCAGATGCCGCAGATACTGGCGAAAGCGGGCATCCCCTACCTCTTCATGAGCCGTCATGAGGAGGGTTTCTACCGCTGGCTTTCGCCCGATGGAAGCGGCGTCATCGCCTATTCACCGGGCCACTACCACGCCTCGGGCGCTATTTTCCGGCAGGGGATCAGCCACGGCGAGGACGGCACCACGATCATAGTGAAATACCGTCCGTTCGAGGAGGCCGCGATCAAGCTTGCAGAAACGCTCGACAGCTTTGACGATTATTATCGCAGATGCAGTTTCAAGCCCGATTTCGGCGTTGTCATGTCCACCGATTTCAGCGGCCCGGTCGAGATGGATGATCTCATGCAGAAATGGAACGGCCTGAAAGATGATCCCGATTCCAATTTCTCACTGCCGCGACTTCGCTACGCCACCGCCGAGCAGTTCTACGACACGTTCTCCGGGGGCGGCGGTACATTTGATGAAATCACCGGCGAACGTCCCAATGTCTGGCTCTACATCCACGGCCCGACCCATCACAGGGCAATGAACGCCTGCCGTGAGGCCGGCTGGATGCTGCCCGCTGCCGAGACTTTCGCGACCATCGACGCTTCACTGAAAGAGAGCTTCCGGGAGTATCCCTCCGATGAGTTCAATACGGCCTGGAGCAAGGCGATCTATCCCGATCACGGATGGGGCGGCAAAAACGGCCACATCACCGACGAGGTATTCCGAAAAGCCTTCGAGGAGGGTCGCGACATGGGACGTGACATTCTCAAACGCTCCCAGCGCTCGATCAGCGACCGTATCATGCGGAAACAGGCGGGACAGGTGATCACGGTATTCAACCATCTCTCGTGGGCACGAAGCGCCCCGGTCGAATGCGACATCGACATGTTCGGTGCTGAAAGCTCGCGATTCAGGATCGTGGACAGCGAGGGCAATACGGTGCCTCATCAGCCGGTTTGCCCGCCGGGACAGTGGTTGTGCCGCGGACGGGAGCCTTCGAGTGCTGTTCATCGCCCGCGATGTGCCGCCGGTAGGCTATGCGCGCTATTACGCCGTGCCGATGGATGACGAAGATAACACGGAAAGCATGCAATCGCCCTTCGTGAGCGGCGCGGATTTCGCAGAAAACAGCCGCTACCTTCTCGAATTTTCCGATGGCGGCCTCAAACGGCTCTACGACAAGAAACTGGGCAGACAGCTCTTTAACACGGAGAAATTCGCTGGCGGCGAGCTTTTCACCATGCATTCCGAGGGCAACGGCGCGGGCGAGTTCGCTGATGTCCAGCAGCCCGGCATGGAAGGTTTCGACCGTTTCGGCGCACATAAAGGGAACTGGGCGATTGTCGAGAACGGCCCGGTGCGTCTCACGTTCGAGTGCACGAAACCGATCAGCCACGCCACCGCTGTCCAGAGGATCAGCCTCTACGACAATCTCGACCGCATCGATTTCGAGACCGATCTCCTGGCTTTCGACGGCACGAAAAACCGCGAGTTCCGCATGGCGTTTCCGCTCGATATGAGCAACGCCAATATCGCCTACAATGTACCGATGGGTGTTGTGGAGGTCGGAAAAAAGCGAGATCGCGGGCGCGGCGGGCGAACGCTACACGACAGCCTGTTCCGAGGTGCACCCGCGCGAAGTCATCGACTGGTTCTCTGCCTCGGACGGCGACTACGGTGTCACAATCAGCTCCAGCGTGGCAGTCTTCGACTGGATCGATCCCGGCGACAACCCGGCGGAGTACCCGGTGCTTCAGCCGCTGCTCCTCGCCAGCCGCAAGAGCTGTCACTGGGAGGGCAACTGGTACCTCCAGACCGGCGACCACCGTTTCAGCTTCTCGCTCTTTTCGCATGAGGGCGACTGGCGCGAGAGCTGGAAAGCAGGCTCCTCTGCGGCACAGCCGTTGACCGTAGTGACAGAAAAAGCAACCGTCTCAGAAACAGCGCCCGCAAACAATGCCGATCTGCCTGAACGCTACAGTTTCGCCTCGCTCGAGGCCGACAATGTCTATATCAGCACGATCAAGAAATGCGATGACGATGATAGCGTGATAGTCCGTCTCTGCGAAATAGAGGGTAAGGACGCGGCATCCTCACTTAGCTGGTTCGAAGGAATCGGTTCGGCGGAGCACACGAACATCATCGAGGAGGAAGGCAGTCCGCTTGCACCATCAGGCGGAAAACTGCCGGTGAAAGTCGGCCATCACGCCATCGAAACATTCAAACTGCGGCGGAAGTGATTTACATACAGATCTATACGACTATATAATAGCAACATAACAATCCTCCCTGTTTTCTCCCATCTCCGGAACAGGGAGGATTTTTTCTTTCACGACAGACGTTCTTACGTTTTGTCACCTGAATCCTGATTAACGGCCCCGTTGATGGCTTCAGGCAACACCTTTTTTTGTTTGGGCGCACTCTCTCCTTTCCTTATATTGTGAATCTCAGGTCCCATCAGGACACAACAGGCATTACCGAAGGACAGGACGGCGAAATCATGCAGGCATATATCCACGAAAGCGCACAACTCGCCTCCGATGTGACAGTCGGCGTTTTCAGCGTCATCGAGGCCGGTGTCACAATCGGCGAGGGGACAGTCATCGGCCACCACGTGGTCATTCGCGAGGGGACAGTCATCGGCAAGGGAGTCCGCATCGACGATCACAGTGTCATCGGCAAGGTGCCAATGGCGGCGAAACGGAGCAAGACAACCGATACGGGACGCCGTTTCGAGCCCGCAGTCATCGGTGACGGCGCGATCATCGGCACCGGAGCCATTGTCTATGCCGGATGTTCGATCGGCCAGAGGGTATTGATCGCCGACACAGCAGCTGTCCGCGAGGATGTCACGATCGGCGACCTCACCATCATCGGCAGGAACGCCACCATCGAGAACAAGGTGACAATCGGCACACGCTGCAAGATACAGACCAACGTTTACATCTGCGCCTATTCCACGATCGGCGACGACTGTTTCATCGCGCCGTGCGTGTCGACCTCCAACGATAATTACGCCGGACGCTGGAAAGAGCGTACGAAATACTACAAGGGCGTGACTGTCGAGAACGGCGGCCGTATCGCGGTGAATGCCACCATCGCTGCCGGGAAAAACCATCTCTGCCGACGGCATGGCTGGGGCAGGATCGGTTGTCACGCGTGATGTGCCCGCGGAAACGATAGTATGCGGAAATCCGGCAAAAGAACTTCGCCCGGTACCGGAAAACCAGCTTCTGAAAAACCAGGAGGATTAATAGATGAAGGTGCCACTTCTCGATCTGAAAGCCCAGTACGCGACAATTCGCGACGAAATAGAGCCCGTAGTGAAAGAGGTCTTCGAAAGCCAGTATTTCATCATGGGACCCAAAGTGAAAGCGTTCGAGGAAGCGGTTGCAGCCTATTCCGGCACACCGTTCGCCATCGGTTGTGCCTCCGGCAGCGACGCCCTCCTTTTAGCCCTCATGGCGCTCGATATCGGCCCCGGCGACGAGGTCATCACCACGCCGTACACGTTTTTCGCCACGGCAAGCTGTATCACCCGTCTCGGCGCGACACCGGTATTCTGCGACATCAAGCCCGACACATATAATATCGATCCCGACAAAATCGAGGCCCTCATCACCGATAAGACCAAGGCAATCATGCCGGTGCATCTCTATGGCCTCGTGGCTGAGATGGACAAGATCAACGCCATCGGCGCAAAGCACGGGCTTCCGGTTGTCGAGGACGCGGCACAGGCAATCGGTGCAAGCTCTCCCGAGGGCAGGGCAGGATCGCTCGGCACAGTGGGCTGTTTCTCCTTCTTCCCGTCGAAAAACCTCGGCGGTGCAGGCGACGGCGGCATGCTGGTTACAAAAGATGAAGTGCTCGCAGACAGGCTGGGCATCCTGAGACTTCACGGCTCTCGCCCGAAATACTATCACTCGGTGATCGGTGTTAATTCCCGTCTCGACGCGCTTCAGGCGGTCGTGCTCGATGTCAAGCTCAGGCATCTCGACGACTGGTCGGCGGGACGTCGCGCCAACGCGGCAACCTATACACGTCTGTTCGAGGAAAAAGGGCTCGGCGGCAAGGTCGCAGCCCCGGTCATCCCCGAGGGATACGGCCATATTTTCAACCAGTTCATCATCCGCGTGGAACAGCGCGACGATCTCCGCAAGCAGCTTATGGACAACGAGATCGGCTCGGAGATATACTATCCGGTTCCGCTGCATCTTCAGGAATGTTTCGCCTATCTCGGCTACAAGGAAGGCAGCCTGCCGGTCTGCGAGGAAGCGGCCCTGACAACACTCGCGCTGCCGATCTATCCCGAGCTCACTGATGAAATGCAGGAATTTGTCGTCGATACGATCGCGGCGTTTTATGCCTGATGCACGTTTCGCCAACGCCGAGAGGAACCGGGAATACCGTTCATTATGAAGATATGCCATCTGACTTCCGTCCACAGGGCGTTCGATAACCGGATTTTTCACAAGGAAGCGAAAAGCCTTGCGAAAAAAAATCATGACGTATCGATAATTGCGCAGCACGTCAGGGAGGAAACCGAAGGCGGAGTGAGGATCATTCCTCTGCCCTGCGCCAAAAACAGGCTCGACCGCATGACTCGTATCGTGTTCGCGCTGATACGGAAAGCGCTTCGTGAAAAACCCGATGTGTACCATTTCCACGATCCGGAGCTTGTGCCTGCCGGTCTCTTTCTGAAACTGTTCACCCGCGCCGCCGTTTTTTATGACGTTCATGAGGATTATCCCAAGCTCATCCTGGACAAAGAGTGGATAGAAAGCAGTCTGGCGAGAAAAATAATATCCCGCGCGTTCAATGCTCTTGAAAAGACCGCGGCCCTTTTTTTCGACGCGATCATCACAGTCACCGATGATATTGTTGCGAAATTTCCGGCGAAGAAGACTGTGCTCTTGAGGAATTTCGTCCTTCTGGAAATGATCGACAATGTCGTGCCGAAAAAGAATGACACCGGCAAAACTGTTATCATCAACATGGGAAGCCTGGAAAGAAACCGCGGCATCCGCGAGATCGTTCAGTCGATGGAAATTCTCGACGGCAGGGCTGAATTATGGCTTCTGGGAAAATGGGCGGCAGATGATGTTCAGCGGGAATGTGAAAACACGCCGGGCTGGCAGCATACGAAATATTTCGGGTTCATGAAACCGGATGAGGCGTTCAGCTACCTGAAAGCCGCCGACATCGGGCTTCACTGCGTGTATCCCAACGATTTTTACCTTATCGGCCTGCCGACAAAGCTGTTCGAGTACGCGGCCTGCAGGAAACCGACACTTATCACCTATTCGAAGTACTGGGACGACCAGTTCGGCGAGTTCGTGGTATTCACAGATCCGCTTGATCCCGCAGATATCGCGTCGAAAATCAGCAACCTGATCGATGATGAAGAGCTGAGGACCGGCATTGGCGACAGGGCAAGGGCATTTGTCGAGAAGAAGTACACCTGGGAAGCGGAAAGCGAAAAACTGGTGGAAGCTTACGAATGCGCCATAAAAAAGAGGTAACTCATGGATTCTGAAAAAGTTCTCGTTATTGCGCCGCATACCGATGATGGCGAATTCGGCTGCGGGGGAAGTATCGCGAAATTCATGGATGAAGGCAAAAACGTTTACTATGTGGCGTTTTCAACTGCGGAACAGTCGGTGCGTGAGGGCCTGCCCAAGAACATACTCGAGGTCGAGGTCAAGGAAGCGACAAAGCGGCTCGGTATCCCGCCGGAAAACCTTTTTATCTACAAATACGAGGTGCGCAAACTCAACTATGTCCGTCAGGATATCCTCGAGGAGCTTGTCAAGATCAACCGGGAGATACAACCTGACCTTGTTTTTACGCCCTCGCCCAATGACCTTCACCAGGATCACTTCACCGTGTCGACCGAATGCACACGGGCGTTCAAGCAGACAAGCATTCTCGGCTACGAGCTTCCCTGGAACAACATAACGTTCCATACACACGCGTTCAACAAGCTCTCCGAGAAGAATATCGAAAAGAAAATCGACGCGCTCAAGGCTTACGAATCGCAGAGCCATAGAAAATACGCGACCGAAAATTTCATAAGGAGCCTCGCCACGACCCGCGGCATCCAGATCGGCTCCGATTTTGCCGAGGCGTTCGAGGTCATACGATGGGTGATCTGATCACGGTACTGGTCACAGGCGGCGGTGCTCCCGGCATCGCCGGAAGCATCTCGGCATTGAGGAACAATCCCGACAAGAGGCCGTTCCGCATTGTCACGACCGACATCAACGACAATGTCCCCGGAAAATACATCGCAGATGTGTTCCATGTCGTTCCTGCTCCGGAAAGCGACGGCTACCTTCCCACCCTGTTGGACCTTATCGAAAAAGAAAATATCAGCGTGATCCTCCCCCAGACAACACGGGAAATCGCGGTATTGTCACAAAATATCGACATTCTCGAAAAAACGGGCACCCGCGTTGTCGTTTCATCTTCCGAGGCCATTGAGACCGCAAATGATAAATACCTTCTTCTCAAAAAGGCGGAGGAATGCGGTGTCCCCTGTCCGGAGTATATCCTGACCGACTCCCGCGTTTCGCTGCTGGCGGCATTTGAGGCGCTCGGTTACCCCAGGAAAAAAGTGGTCGTGAAACCACGGGTGTCCAACGGTATGCGCGGGCTGAGGATCGTGACCGAAGAGCCGTGGACTGTCAGCGATTTTCTGGAAAGAAAGCCCGACGGCAGTGAAATCCGACGCGACGCCCTTCTCGACATCCTGGACAACGGCGACTGGCCGGAACTGATTGTCAGCGAATACCTTCCGGGCAAGGAATACACCATAGACGCTTTCAGGGGAGCCAAAGGCATGGCCGTGATCCCGAGAGTGCGCGACCAGATCAGAAGCGGCATCACGTTCGCGACGACTGTCGATCTCAGGCGCGACCTGGTCGACTACTCGGAAAAACTGGCCGAAAGCATCGGCCTCCGGTTCTGTTTCGGTTTCCAGTTCAAGCTCTCGAAAGACGGCGTGCCGCACCTTCTCGAATCGAATCCGAGGGTACAGGGAACGATGGCGGCGAGCAGTTACGCCGGATTCAACATGATCTATTACGCAGTCATGGAGGCGCTGGGCGAAACGGTCGATCCCGACGCAGCAAGTCTTGTCGACGGTGTCACATTCAAACGTTACTGGGGCGGAATCGCCTGCAATGGAAACGACTGTCTTGGAAAGATTTGAGAGTTTTCTCGCCAAACGCTACGTGTCGCATATCCACACGACTTTTTCCGACGGCGCGAACACGGTTGGCGAGTATGTCGAATGGGCGGCACAGAACGGTGTCGAGGCGATGCTGTTTTCCGAGCACGTGAGACAACAGCCGTCCTATGAAATACGGGACTATGCAGCCGCTATCGCTGAAATGCGCGGGAAATATTCGGACATGGAACTTACTACCGGGCTCGAGGCAAAACTGCTTGCCGGCGGTGGGCTGGATATCCCGGACAACATCGATGGTGTCGAGGTGATTTTCTTTGCCTGCCACGCCTTTCCCGACGATATCGAGCTTTACAGGCATTCATTCATGGCGCTTTTCAGGGAGCCGCGCTGGAAAAACCATGTCAGGATATGGGCACATCCCGGCGTTTTCTTCGGGAAAAGCGAGCAGTACAACATAGATTCGCCGTCCTTTTACGAGCTCATCGACTGCGCCCGCGGCGAGGGTGTCATTATCGAGAAAAGCCTGAAATACGATATCGTTCCGGCACATGTGTACGACAATCTCAACCCGGCGGAGTATATAACAGGATATGACGCCCATTCTGTCGACGACCTGAAAGGCTTTTTTTAATACTAGCCGGTAAAATAATCGGCGATAATATTTCAGAAGCAAACAGGATTATATTTTTCAAACCACTTTTTCCCTCGCCGGAAAAAGTGGCGCAAAAAGGGCTGCGTCGGCGGACGCATTATAGTCAGCCAGTCTCATGCAGCCCGACCGGCCAAGGATGTTACACGACCTTGGCCTGCGATCGCGGGATCACCTGTCCTGGAAAAAGTTGTTTTCCGTTTTCACAGCCATCAGGATCAAATAACCGGACACTACTGACGCTTTTTAACGAATTGAATGTTTGGGTAACAAATAAATGCTGTACTCATCCCCATACGAATCATTCATAAAAAACCTGTCCCGCACACTGACATGTCCGTACCTGATTTTCGAAACCCACTGTGCAGGCGGCGATTACTGCCCCTTTCAGCCCGGAAAAAACCACCTCTGCTGTTTTTTCTGCCAGCATTTCGATGACTGCCCCGACAAGAGCGGCATCTGCCAGCGCTACCTCGACCGATAAACGATCCCAGTAACAGCATGCCTGAAACGACCGCGGTGAAACGTCATTCCCATACACTGCAAAAATCTGATTTATTCGTACGGCACCGGCAGTCATCACATAATTTTCATATTCCTCTGCAATAAAAAAAGCCCCGGATTAACCGGGGCTTTTCGAATCTCTATACTGTGAAACAGACTAATCTTTTTTCTCGGGATGGATCTTGGCTGCAGCCTGAAGCATCTGATCCCGGGTCATGTCATGATGCTTACCGGACAAGTGGCAGGCACCGCAGGTCTGCTCGACGGTAAGCCGTGCATAACCTTCATCGGTCAGTGCAGCATTGCCGGAACCGTCATTGAGCTTGTATGCCGGATCGGCGGAAATGCCGAAGACGTGCGACTTGGTGTCGCCGTATACATAATTGCCTTCTTTGTTTTCCTTCTTGTTCTTGACCGCGAGCGGCATATGACAGTCTTCGCATTTCAGATCGGCCATTGCGGCGATTTCGATCGGCATTGCGAATTTGCCCTTGTGACAGTCGAGACAACCGCGCTTGATGCCGTCTTTGCTGCCCAGCGGCGCATGAGCATCATGGCACATCGTGCAGGTGACTTTGAATTTCGTATGCTTGTTGTATTTCATCTCGACGCTTTCCTGCAGGTAGTTGATCAGCAGGTCGCTGGCGAGGGTCAGCTTGTCCTCACCGCCGACAGCATGGCACTGGTAACAGACCTTGCTGCTCTTGGCGTCTTTATAGACAATCTTGGTGTCTTTTTTAGCTTTTTTCAGTTTCGTGAGCTGGGAAGCTTTCATCGCTGAATGCTCGGAACCAGGACCGTGACAGGACTCGCAGCTTTTTTCGAGTGAAGCGTGCTGGTTATCCTTGAAAAGTTTCAGGGTCGCTTCCTTTTTCTTTTTCTTGATCGGATGGCATTTCATACAGGTATCCATGCCCACATAGTCCGCGGCAAAAGCCTCGGCAGCAGCCATAGTCCCGACAGCCACGATACTGGCAGCTATCAAACGGCTCAAAGTCCTGAATTTCATGGCATTTCCTTTTCTATTTTTGACACATGCGAAAAATCCCTAAATCATCACAAGCAAGATACAACGAAAACGCCTGATACCGCAAGCATAAATTACATGATTTTTCCTCTCCTTTGCCGAAAAATAGCCTGTTTTCACCGTTCACGGTGTGAGCGCTGTCACATCGGCATGCATAGTGGCTTTTTTCTTCGGAAATCCGATTTTCTTGTGCAGTAACACAGCGATAAAGCCAAATGTGTATTTGTAGTGCACGCCGCTTTATATTATATTTTCTGGAAAGGAGTGCATAAAATGGAAGAAAAAGTGGAAAAAATAGAAAAACCTGACCGCATGCTCGGCGATGAGTGGGAGGACTGGACTGGCGACCTCGATGAAGGTATAGAATACAACGAGTCAGCGGGGCTTTTCGTCCGGTTCGCCGTTTTCTCACTGTTCGCGATCGCCGCAGTTGCCGGGTTCGCGCTGTACATGATCGAACCCCGTCTGGCGCTCATACACCCGATGCTCGTAATAGCGGCCCGCTTTTTCATGGCGGCACTGATCATAGCATTCTTCGGCTGGGCGTTGCTCGTGATAATAAGCGCTGTCACCGGCAGGAAACTGCCCGGATCGGGGCGAATGGCCCAGGTTACCGCCACACGCCTGCTTCCCTGGACTCTTGCAATGGCACGCCGTCTGGGCATATCACGCGACCGTTTCGGCAATTCTTTCGTTTCCTTCTCCAACGCGATAGTAAAGGCCAGCCATACGCCAGGAAAGGGCAGGACAATAATCCTCCTGCCGCGCTGCCTCAATGTCGACATGAAAAAAGAGGTGCAGGCGCTTGCCGAAAAAGCCGGGGGTCAAGGTCTACACCGTGACCGGCGGCGGCCAGGCACGTAAAGTCATCCGCGCACAGCGCCCCACAGCGGTAATCGGTGTCGCCTGCGAGCGCGACCTCATGAGCGGCATACAGGATGTAGCGCCGAAACTTCCCACCCTCGGTGTCACCAACAAGCGTCCCAACGGCCCCTGCAAGAACACCCTGATCGATATCGGCGAGCTTAAAAAAGCCATCACCACACTCACCGGGGTTAGTTTCGATGAGTAAGCACAAGGTCATCGCCATGTTCTCCGGCGGCCTCGATTCGATCCTCACCGCAAAACTGCTTCAGAACGAGGGGCTCGAGGTTATCGCCCTTCATTTCTACAACGGCCACAACGATTCTGTCGACCGTCTGCTGGAACGCGGCCCCGATGCACCCTGGACACCGAGCGAAAGTGTCGTCCACATGGCGGAAAAGCTTGGGATTCAGCTCATGGCGGTAGATGTCAGCGAGGAATTCGAGGAGGTGCTACTTCACCCGGCAAACGGTTACGGTTCACAGGCGAATCCCTGTATCGACTGCCGTATTTTCCTCTTACGCAAGGCGGCGGAGATCATGGAACGAGAGGGCGCCATCTGTGTCGCCACCGGCGAGGTCATGGGGCAACGTCCCATGTCACAGCATAAGAACGCGCTCCGTCAGGTGGAGAAAAACTGCGGGCTCGAAGGGCGGCTTCTTCGTCCGCTCTCGGCAAAACTGCTCCCGCCGACAATCCCCGAACAGGAGGGGCTGATCGACCGCGAAAAGCTCCTCGATATCAGCGGAAGATCACGTCACCCGCAGCAGAAACTTGCGGCGGACTACGGTATCGACGACTACCCCTCGCCCGGCGGCGGCTGCACGCTCACCACGGTGCAGTACGGCGCAAAATTCGCCGACATGCTCGAACACGAGGGTGCGGCCAATATCGACAGCCGTCAGCTGAGAACACTTCAGACCGGCAGGCATCTCAGGCTCGACAGCGGCATCAAGTTTGTGGTCGGACGTAACCACATCGAAAACGAGTATCTCGTGGCACTCCTGGGCACCGATTTCATTCGTTTCCGCGCACGCGATTTCAAAGGCCCGATTGTCTACGCGTTCGGCGACCTGAGCAAAAGCGATATCCGCAACCTGGCCTCGATCACCGCCCGTTACGGCAAAGGGCTGAAAGAGCCCGAGGTCGTCATCATCAGCGAGTGGGATGATCAGAGCGAGGAAATAACGGTCAAACCGGCCACACCGGAACTGACCGACCGGCTTCTTGTCTCGAAGGATTGAGGAGAAAAGGCAGAATTCAGTAGAAAAGACAGACATTTCGCGGAAAGAACCGGCATTTTCCGGTTCTCTCCACACCTCTCTCCCAAAAGGGCCGGCGGGCCCTTTTTATTTCTAATAAGGATGTGCAGAATGGAACGCTGTTCAGCCCTGCGAGGCTGAACGCTGGCCGGTTAGATCACCGGAAAAATGTCTGAACCGCCGGGAGCGGCAGACCCTTTTTTCCACACGGGGTGTGCAGAAATCCCCCCCCGTCTCCTGCCCCCTATGGGGGAAGGATGTCACGAAGTGACAGGAAGGGGGCTTCTTTTCTGCTGTATTCTGAATCCCGAATCCAGACTACTTTATTTTCATCATTCTTTTATCATTCAATCATCGTCATCAGCGGTTCAGACAGTCTTCCCCCTGAATCCATCTTTTCTCCTCACTCCTGCCTTCAACTCACCAACAGCTTCCGTTTCGCCGCCACCGCCCGGATCACACACCGGCCCCCGCCATGTCCTCCTGCGAAATAACACCTTTTCTGAACAGCTCCGAAAGCACTATCTCGGTCATTTCACTGGCAAAAAGGAATTCATAGCGGATATCGAGCACATAAGCCTTGAGGCGCACCTTGAGCATGGAACGCCCCTGATGGATCTCGTTTTTCACGATCACCCGGATGGGCTTGTTGAGATAGGCATAGCGTGACACGGCGGAGGCCCTGTACGCTGTCTTTCGGAGCTCCTCGATGGGCACATTCGCGGGAAGATAGAACTCGGCGACCACCTGGCAGTCCGGCTGTCCCGAATTGGAATTTGACACCGACTGGTTGACAATCTCGGCGTTCGGGATCGAGACAAGAGAATCGTCGGGAGTCTCCAGCCTCACACTCCTGAGGCCGATCTGCATGACCTCGCCGTAGAAACTACCCACCTGAATCTTGTCACCCACCTGGAACGGCCTGTCCATGATGATCATGATGCCGCCGAAAATGTTCTTGAGGATATCCTGTGAGGCGAAACCGATGGCGATACCGGCGGAGGCGGTGACCGCGATAAGTGTCTGTATCGGCGGCGCGAAAATACCGGCGATGATGATATATATGACAAATGTCCAGCCGATGACTCTCAAAACAGGAATGAGCCGCTTGATCAGAAGTCGTATGCCAAGCCAGCGCTCGGCGAGTGACTCGAGGACAAGCGTGCTGTATTTCAGGACATAAAATCCCGCGAAAAAGACGACGACTGCCCAGAATATCTTGCCGAACGTTATCGACCACGGGATATCGGGACGCGTATCACTGACAGTGCTGCCGATCGAATCGATCGCCGAATCGGGCTGGAGCGGCGCATTCTGCCCCGATGTCACAAGCGGCCATGCGACTGCAAGGGCCAAAACAGTCAGCAGAACGATCCTGTATGTTGTTTTCCGCATTTTCCCCTCTCAATGCAGTATGTTTTTCGATTGCAGAGCCTTGACGACGGGACGGTATAAAAACGGGTGAATGTAAAAATTGCCGTCCTTTTTCTCGAGATAGCCTTTGCCGAAAAGCCTGTTCAGCCTCAGCTCACTGACCATGATCTCATGATGGAAAATCAGTGCGTGCTGTTCGACAGACAACTTTTCATGCTGGACAAGCGCGGCGAACGTGAACATGTCATCGTCGCCGAACTGATAGATAAAGGTGTGATCGAACTCTATCTCCGGATCGACAAGCATTCCGTCGGACTGTATCTGCCGGATCGATGAGAGCCAGAAAAGCATCGCGACCCGCATATTACCCCGCGACAGTTCCGCGATCTGGCCGAACAGCATATCCTCGAGAAAGGCCTGACGTTCATCCTCGGAGGCGAGTTTCCTGTATTTCTTATTACTCATCAGCTTCTCCGGCTCGCGGTAACGGCATTTATAACCGCTGATACGGTGGCGTTTCAGTATCGCCTCGGCGATCTGCTCCCTGTTCTGAAGGCCGAGGTTGAGACTGTCGCTGAAATAGCCCGCAATACGGATGACCTTGTCCATGAACTGCCAGCCATACAGCGCGCACGAAACAATCCACAGGACATGTTCCCTCGTTTTCTGCATGAAAAGGATGAAACTCTCGGCGTTGTCGAACCCGTCGACCGTCCTCAGGAAAAGAAAATGGAGATTCTCGAGTATCACCGCGCGCCTGACTCCGCCTGATTCGATATCCGCGGCAAGCTCATCGAGCGAGGCGGCCTCCGAACCGGGAAAAAGCTCTTTCATCTTGGCAAGGAGACTGTCCCTGCCGGAAATATGCGCATGAAGTTCCATCCTTGCTGTCTCGACATCCGCAAGGAAATCACTTTCTATAAAATTGAGAAGCGTTGTTTTGCCGCTGCCGCGCTCGCCGACCAGCGCGAAAGATTTCCTTTCGCCGCTTTTCCATTTTTCGATAAGCGAGCGTACTGCCTCCATTTCATCCGAACGTGAGGCAAAAAACCGTCTGTCTGAAAGTGGTTTCATATCGAAAAGACGCTGGTAGACATAGGGAAGCTGGTCGAATTTCGCGTGCATCTCGGTCATGTACTGGACAGCCCGGACCTCGGTTGACCCGATATCCCTGTGCAGGCCGATAAAACTCAGGAGACGCAGCACCCTCTGTTTGATACGCCCGGCATTTTTCACCAGCCACGGAAAAAGATTGAGGATAAGGCCTTTTGCCAGTTTCAGCGTCCGGAATGTCCTTTCCCGGACCTCCCGCTGTGTCCGGGCTTTCGCATGACGGAGCCTGAGATCGAGCATCTTCTCGTTTTCCGTCAGGGTGACGACTTTGGTGCTGATCCCGGCGACCATCCCGTTCAATGACTCGTCGATCGCGTCATCGAGACTGACAAAGCGTTCCTTGATTTCCTCCAACTGGTTGACTGTCCGTGATAGCCCCTCGTTGATCAACCTGACCGCCTCTGCCAGTGTATCCTGATCCGCATGACCGGTCAGAAGGTCGAGTGCCGAGGAAACATTGAAATCCACGATCTGTTCGATCTCGGTTATTGATCTCAGGAGCGATTCCTGTGTATCGGCAATGACTTTGCCCTGCTGGGCATGGCTGTTCTCCAACGGAACCATCAGCTCTTCGTTCAAAAGCTCCCGAAGTGTTATCTTCGTGCTTTTCGAGCGCGGCGGGACAGTCTCGATATCACAATCGCTCATCATGAAAAACTCATCGGGCACAACGGCGAAATTCCCGGATATTTTCAGCAGGAATTTTTTATACTGGCCCTCGATATCCGCACGCATGACCGATTCCTGCATACGGGGCAGCGCGTGTTTCTGCAAACGTTCCGCAAGTGATGTGCCGTTCTGCCTGATCGTCCCGACAGTTTCAGGCCCGGATTGTCCTGAAAGCTCGCCGAATGATTTCATATTTTTCGACAGCTCCTGTCCGACCTCATCAAGCACCGATATGATCTCACCCTGAACATTTTTCGAAAACGTTTCCGCGCTCTCCAGATATATCAGCTCGTTGTTCAGACGGAAATAGTTGAGCGCAAGATCATTGTTCCAGTCGCATTTTTCGTTTTCGATAATACTCTGCCAGGCATCCATCCCGCTTTTTACCGTTTCGGCAAAACGGCCGGTATTTTTCTCGACAATCTCTTTCCCGAAAGTATCAGCCGGCAGAAGGAATGTCCCCGCACGTTCGTAATCCCGGATGAAATGCCCGATTATACTTTCGAGCGAATCGGCATACGAAACCCTTATCTCATTCAGCGCGATTTCCAATTCTGGGCCGGAACTGTCGAGGAATGCCAGCATGTCAGCACTGTATTCGTCATACTTCGCATGGGTTTCCATATCGCAGGGACCAGTGAAAGAGGCGGCATTGAAAATCGCGGCGCTTTTGGTGTGGATATCCATGAGACGGCTGACAGCGTGTTTCAGGATTTTGTGCTCGGTTTGGAGCAGCACCTGTGAAAGGGGCAGGATGAAACGCTGTTCGGCAAGAAGGCCCGGCTGGTATTTCTGACGGCCGACCGCTGCCTTGAGCTTTTCCTTTTTGAACAGGGGGCGGAAAATATTCGCTGTGCCCCTGTACATATTTCTCAAGGCAAGGCCGCCACGGCATTTAAGACGGGCTGTTTTAACCGCGAGGGTGTCTTCCGGCGTGCTTTTCCAGAATTCACGGGGGAGTTCCCGGTCGATGACATCGGGAAGACTGTCGATGAGTTCCTCCACCTCCGTGCGGACAACATCGGTAATGGATTCCGCTGGTACAGGGTACAGGATATTTTCGCTGCAGTCGAGATGCTCCCGGACATTGTTTATGAGAGACAAATACGCGGTCAGAAGGTGTTTTTTTGCGTTTTCCGCCTTGCCGCACGACGCAAGGGCGGCTGACAAGACAGAAAAATCATCTCTGAGGATAGTATAACTTCTATTGAGCCGTTCCGAATGAGCAGACATAATCCGCTCGAAAACGGCAATCGCGTTTTTTCTGAGAGAATCCGCAATCCGGAGAGTATCCATAAAGCCCCGACGGGGAAATCAGGAATATTCTGTTTTCTGAAATATTTCAGAATGCGCCTGCTTTGTCAAGACTAATTCCTGTTTAAACCCTCTAATGAGCCTGACAGAAGCAAATCGTCAACACTTTTCCGTTTCTCCGCTGTTCTGAACAGTTGTAAAAAACAAAAAGAAGCGATATATTTATCAGAAGAAAAAAATACCCGGAACAACAGGCCGGGAAATAATATTTCGATCATCAACAATGATCCCGAATTCAACACCGGAATCATTGCTGACAGACTCGCCATGAAATTTTCAAGAAATCGAGGTGATAATGGCTATTTTCAAACTGCCCGAATTCAGGGATACGATGACAGGCGGCAATATCATGCTGTCCGCGAAACCGGGGAGCGACGGCAAAGTCGACGGCCTTCCCGGCATGAGTGTCAACTATGTCGAAATGGAGCCGGGCAATGAGGTCCGCCCCCATGTCCATGCCCGAACCGAGGTCTATGTTTTCCTTACCGGACGCGCCATAGTCATGGCAGGCGAAGACCTCCGCGAGGTCACAACCGGCGATGTCGCCATCGCGCCCGAGGGCGAGGCCCACGCGATCAAGGTTATCGGAAACGAACCGCTCAGATTTTACGCGTTCAACAATCCCCCGGCCTCGACCTGCCCCATGCAGGACGCACCCGAGGAGGATCTCTGGAAATGGCAGCAGGGCATGCTGTCCCACAAGTGATCCAGGAACCGAAACGCAGTACAAAAGGAGCCGAAACTATCGACGATTGTTCCCGTTGCGCAACAAACATCAGCCTGCAATGAAACGAAGGCAAAGGCAGGAACACAGTTCCCTGTTTTGCCCATTCGCGAATTTGCCTATACTGTGAGTATTCATATCCAGTTTATAACGGGTGATCGAAGATCATGATACGGCTCATTTCAAACATAGGCATGGCCATTTTCACGCTGACGGCGTTTCTGATCGCGGGTAACACTGCCGCGTCTGACGAAACGCCGTTTGTCATGCACAGCAGCACAGTCCACGGTGACGGCGGCAGGGGCCCCTATGATCTGGGTGAGCCGTTTATCGGCGGCACGGTCACGGCTGTTGGCGGTGACGGCAGCGGGAACACTGTATCCATTGAGAGCGAGGACAGCGCGGCAGGCACTGTGGTATTTGTCAGCCCGCTCGCAGACAGCGATTCCGTCACGCTCCGTTACGCTGTCCCGCCGCCCTGGCTCAAAAGTGAATACCGCCGTCCCAAAGGCACACAACAGCCCGGCATAAGCCTCCCGAGCGACTACCGCGGCGCCGCTGAGAAAACACCTAAACCATTCCCCGGCCTTCGTTTCGGCGGCTCGAAGACATTCGATATCAATCTCGGCTCCGGCAGGGAAACCGCGCTTAACCAGACACTCCGTCTCAATATCAACGGCCAGCTCAGCGACGATATCAGCCTCAACGCCGTTATATCCGACCAGAATGTGCCGATCACTCCCGAGGGAGACACGCGCGAACTCTCCGAACTCGACCGCGTGCTCATCCAGATCAGGGGGAAGTATTTCCGCGTCGACATGGGCGACACCGACCTCGAAAGCAGTACCGGCAACTGGCTGTCCTACACGCGTCGCCTGTCGGGGGCGCTTGCCTCTGTCCAGCACGGGAACACCGAAGTATTCGCGTCCGGGGCCCTCTCGGAAGGCCGTCACATGAGTATCACGATCACACCGATCGAAGGCAACCAGGGCCCCTACCGTCTCAACGCGGAAAACGGCAACAGCGATATCGCGGTCATCCCCGGCTCGGAAAAAGTCTGGATCAACGGCGAGCGCATGACCCGCGGCGGCAATTACGATTACACCATCGACTACAGCACCGGCGAGCTGACATTCACCGAACACCGGATGATCGGCTCCGATATGCGTATTGTCTGCGACTACGAGTACACGAGCGAAAGCTATCGGCGCGTATTCTATTCCGGCGGCGGCAGCGGGAACTATCTCGGCGGAAAACTGAAAATCAGCGCAGTCGCCGCCCGTGAATCGGACGATGCTGACCGTCCCGTGCTTTTCGACATCGACGACAGCATGAAAAGCGCTCTCGCTGAGGCTGGCGACAGTCCCGCCGCATTCTCCGGGCTCCGTCCGGCGACAGGTGATTCCACCGGCACCTACGACATGGTGGACGGCATCCTTGTCTACAACCCTACCAAGGACGGCGAGTATAACGCGACATTCTCCTGGGTCGGCGAGGACAAGGGCAGCTACCGCTATAAGGGCGGCGGCGTTTACGAGTACGTTCAGCCGGTCGACCGCGTGGACGGTTCGGGAGCCTCCTATGATCCGGTGGCCCTGCTCGACGGTCCGGTCACCCACGATCTCGCCGGGCTCACGGTCGCGTTCGATCCGCTCGAATCCTTACACATCGAGGGCGAAAGCGCCGGTTCCTCGGTCGACCTCAACACGCTTTCCTCGCTCGACGACGGCGACAATAGCGGCGCGGCGCACCGTATCGGCGGAAGTTTCTCACCGGTGATCGGCAGACGAATACCGCTCAGACTCATGCTCAACGGGCGTTTCCAGGACCGCGACGAACGCTTCAAGCCGCTGGACCGTGACCGTGACGCCGAAGAAAACCGTCGCTGGGGACTGCCGCTGGTGCTCGATTCCACCGAGGAACGCGTGACTGAATACGGCGGCGGGCTCGCACTTCATGAAGGCCGTTTCAAGGAGAGCGGATTCAGCCTTTCGGGCGGCTCGATCAAGCTCGGTGGCGAGGCACAGTCGGACCGAAACGCCGTGACCGGGACATTGAATTACGGTGAATTTCTGAAAAGCAGCACGGAAATCGCGGCCATCGAGCGTAAAGACATCCCGTCCCTGCCGGACGAAACTATCGACCGTCTCCACTCCCGGATCACTGGCGCTTTCGCCGGTTTCACCAACAACACCGTATACGAGCGCGAGACCGCCGAGGGCCGCGGCAAGTTTACTCACGGCGCCCGCTACAACCAGATCGAGACAGGTATCACGACACCGTCACTTTTCGGCTTCTACACAAACGCCGACTGGCTATACAGGGATGAGCAGAGCAGGAATACGACCGGCTGGGCTGACAGCTCCAATGTCAGGGGCGGCAGCATGGGCGTGACACTCGATGAGCGTTTCCCTGCCATGTTCAGGGCACAGTACTCGCGGCGCGACAGGGAGGGAGGCCTTCAGAAAGGACGCACGGAACAGGCGGTCGTGGAAACATCGTGGCGGCCGGACAGCGGCAGGTTCTCGATCGACCTTTCCTACCGTGCGGGACGGGCCCGTGAGACATTGAAAAGCCGGAACTATATCTATGCGGGAACAGGCCGCGGCAGCTACCGATGGGAGGATAGCAACGAGGATGGTGTCCGCGATCCCGAGGAATTCATTCCCGACGAATACGGCGAATACTACCTTTACGAGGAAACGCTCGACAGCTACCGTCCGGTCAACACGGTCGCGGTCTTCAACAAAACAGTGTTTGTCCTCCCCAAACGGTTTCTTGCGAAAACGGGATTCGCCGAGGATGTACGATTCGAGACTTCTTTCGAGGTGAACGAGCGTTCCTCGGCAGATGCGGCCGACATTTTCCTGCTCAGGCTCTCGAAATTCCGGAAAAACGGCACGACCGCCTCGGGTGACATGCGTATTCAGGAAGATATCAGTGCTCCTCTCGGTGACAAGGGGAATGTCAGGCTCCGTGTTTTCCGTTTCGCCTCTTTTGACGGAGAATATGTCAGTGGTGCGGAACGTCGTGTCGAAAACGAGGAATCGCTGAGGTTCCGCATCCCCGTGGGCGAGGAGTGGGACCTGGAAACGACAGTCAAACATGAACTCATGACACGCAAGATGGAAGAACGGATTTCCGGCAATTTCGAGGTTGACGCCTATTCCGGTGACGGCAGCATCGCATGGTATCCGCGCTCATGGCTCAAGGTCGGCGGTACAGCCAGCATGGGCAGGGATAAGGACGATGTCGGCGATATCACGGCTATGTATTACGTGCTGAAACCGGCGCTTAGTATCTTTTTCGCGGGAAGGGGCAGGATCGAGGCCTCCTACGCCAACACGACAGTCAACGTTGACAAACCAACGCCGCAGACACTTCTGCCCTACACAATGGCCCGCGGCAGAAAAGAGGGCGGCAACCATGATATTTCCGTGATCTGCGACTACCGTCTCTCGCAGCGCATGAACCTCGTGGCGTCATACACCGGACGACGTTTCGCCGACCGTGATTTCGAACATTTCGCACGGACACAGCTCCGTGCACTGTTTTAAGCAGCAGCCGTCATGGGCGGCGACATACGACAACATTGTCAGGACACAGCAATGAAACAGCTTTTCACCATACTTATCATGACCGTTTTCGCGCTACTCTGCGGATCAGCACATGCGGATATGCCGCTTGACCGTGTCTTGGTCGCCGGAATCGATTCACTCCTTGCAGGAGAGTTATCGGCCGAACTGCTGTCACGTCCCGGCGGCATCCTCAACGACGGTTACATTGCCCGCGACACGACGCTCATCCTGGAAAGAATGCGTGCGAAAGGATGGTGGGGTGCAAAGGTCACAGCTAATCCCGACAGCAGTGAAAACAACATTACACTGCGTTTCGAAATAAGCCCCGGACAGGCAGTCATAACAGGCCGTATAAGCACGGTGATAGATGGCGGAGAAAGCACCGTAACAGCGCCCACGCAAGACATGCGTGAGGGATCGGCATTCACACAGGACATACTGGAAACAGCAATGTCATCCGTTCTCGGAAAGTTCCTTGACGAAGGATATCCCGAGGTCAGTGTCGTTCCGCGACTCAGGGCACGGAGCGACAGTATCGATGTCGATCTGTATGTCACGCCGGGCAGGCAGGCGCTGATCGATTCGATCGCTGTCCTCGGACTGAGCAGGACAAAACCCGCCACAGTCGCACGGGAACTGTCCTCACTGATCGGCAGAAAAGCGGCCACAAACAACACTGAAACAGCCCGGAGCCTTCTTGCCCAGCTCAGCCACGTAAGGATTGCATCGGATCCTCTGATCGTGTTCGGCGAGCGCGGCGAGGGAATTCTGCAGCTGAACATGGAGGAAGGCAGTCAGGGCAGTTTCGACGGTGTTCTCGGCTACCAACCCTCATCGACAGATGACAACAAGGGCGAGATCGTGGGTACTGCGGACATAACGCTCAACAACCTTTTCGGGACAGGCCGCGCCGCCGCTTTCCGCTGGGAAAAACTCGGCGGGGACAGCGAGGACCTCGAACTCGCCTATACCGAACCGTGGATTTTCGGAAGGCCCTACCATGTCAGCGGCACGTTCATGCAGGAGGAGCGTGAGGCTCAGGGCTATATCCAGACCTCGCTTTCCGGCGGAGTCGAACGGCGTTTCGGGACATTCGGAATTTCACTTGGCTGGCGTTATGAGAAAGTCAGCGCCGACACTCTTTACAGCTCGAGTGCGCAGGGGATTGAGAGCGCTGTCAGCTGGCGCACAAGCGACGATCAGCTCAATCCCACGCGCGGCGCGGATTACAGTGCAGGCTGGTCAATGCTCGCGAAACGTTTCACTCTCGGAGAGACGGACAACAGCAGGCTGGAACGGCTCGAAATGGATCTCACGCAGTATGTGCCTGTGAGAAAACGGCAAGTCCTCGCGATCATGCTCCGCTACCGCCGTATCGACACAGGAATCGACGCGCTCTCACCCTCAGACCGCTACTGGCTCGGCGGCTCACGCACGATCCGCGGCCATGCCGAAAAAATGTATCCGGCGGTCAAAGCCTACATGGGAAGTCTCGAATACCGTTTTCTCACCGGCGAGCGCTCGCGGGCGTTCATTTTCTACGATATCGGGCATCTCGAAAACCTGAGCCTGCTCGATGATGTGGAAACGAAAAATAAGCGGACAATCTGGGGCTGCGGTTTCGGCCTCAGAATAGCCTCGCGGGCGGGTGTGGTCGGATTCGACTACGGCCTTCCCGACGAAGGCGGATTTGCGGAAAGCAAGCTGCACGTGAGTATGCGGCGGGAGTTTTAGCTGTCGGCTGTCATGTTTGGATATAAAAAAACCCCCTTACAAAGGGGGGCGGCAACACCGAGGGGAATATTTCTTCTGTATTCTGCCCCCTACACCGCCGCTTCTTCCTCGATTTCAGACGCTGATATCTCACCCGGATCGGCATCGGAGATACGGACGCTGACCAGACGTGAAAGGCCCGGCTCCTCCTGCGTGATACCGTAGAGGTTGTCCGCCGCAGCCATGGTCTTCTTGTTGTGAGTGACCATGATGAACTGGGTCCGTGCGGAGAATCGCTTCAGCACCCTGAGGAAACGGTCGATATTGGCATCGTCCAGGGGCGCGTCGACCTCGTCGAGGATACAGAACGGGCTGGGTTTGACAAGATAGATGGCGAATAGCAGGCTGATCGCGGTCAGTGCGCGTTCGCCGCTTGAAAGAAGGCCGATGGTACGGATATTTTTGCCCGGGGGACGCGCTGAAATTTTGATCGTGGCCTCAAGAGGATCGGCATCTTCCTCGAGCTCGAGCTCACAGGTCCCGCCCTGGAAGAACTCTCCGTACATGTCCTTGAAATTGCTCTTGATACGCTCGAATGTCTCCACGAAACGGGAGCGGGCAATGCCGTTGATCTTCGTGATCGCGCTTTTCAGCGTCTCGCCTGCCTCGACAAGGTCGCCGCGCTCACTCTCGAGGAAATCGAGCCGTTTCTTCTCCTCCTCGTAATCCGCCTCTGCGGCAAGATTGACATCGCCGATATTGTTGATCCTGCGCCTGAGATCATCGAGCAGAAGCCGCTCGTTAGCGGGATCGAACTCGGGATCGGTAGGAATGCTCAGTTCCTCGTCGCTTTCGATATAGAATTCGGTGGCAAGGCGTTCGCGAATGTTGCTCATGCGCATCTGCGTCTCATCGCGTTCGAGCTTAAGGGCGGATTCGCGGCGATTCATTTCATCGAGTTCGCGGCGCTGTTCCTGAAGGCGTTTTTCGAGATCGCTCCGTTTGCTCCGTAACTCGTTGTAACGTCGCTCCACCTCGTTTTTACCGGCGATCAGGCCCTCATGCTCTTTTTCGAGATTGGCGAGACGAATGCCGAGTTCCTGCTTGTGCTCACCGGTTTCGAGGATTTCCTCTTCGGCACGCTCGATTTCACCCTGGGACCGTCCCGAAGCCTGGGCAAGCGCCTCACGCCGCTCGGCGATGGAGGTCATCTCACGTGTCAAAGCGGCTTTTTTCTCTATCAGAGAGGCACGTTCCACCTCGATGGCAGTCATTTCGCTACGCTGCTTTTCGAGCGCCAGACGGGCATCGTTCATGGCGGCCCTGTTCTGGCCGAGAGAAGCCTCGGCGCCGTCCCGAAGGGTCGTATTCTCCCCGATCACGGAGTTCAGACGTGCCATCTCCGTATCGAGACGGACGAAAGATTCGCCGATACGTTCGGCCTCGGCACGAAGCGTGTCAGCAGAATCTTTTACAGCGTCTTTCTTGGCCACAATTCTCGCTTCGCGGGAAACGACCTCATCCAGTTTCGTGCGTATCGATTCTTTCGTTTTTTCCATCTCGGCAACCATACCGCGCATGACCATTGATCGGTTGGTCAACTCGTCCCGGCTCTCTTCGAGATCGCGCACAGTCCTGTCGACAGCGGCGAGATCTGCGGCAAGTGCTTTCAGACGTTCCGCGCGGCCGATCACGGTGGCCTCGGTGTTCTCGGTTTTTCCGGCATGGATGTCGCCCGCTGAGCCAACCATTTCACCGGTGAGCGTGACGTAACTCAGCCCACGGCCTTCGGTTGTTTTGGCAGCGGCAAGCGCCTGCCTGAGGCTTTCCACGACAACAATGCCGGAGAACATCCGTTTCACCACAGCCGAGAAACGTGCTTCAGTCCTGACAAAACGCCAGGCCGGTCCGACAACGCCCTCGATATCGGGCACCTCGAAATCGCCTGTTCCGCCAGCACCGCCTGAAAGCGGGAGAAATGCCGCCCTGCCGCGTTCATCGGCAAGCAGGTAGCCCGCCCCCAGAAGCGCGTCATCCTCGTTCTCCACAAGTATTGTCTGGAGACGGTCTTTAAGTGCCGTTTCGATCGCCGTGATATACTGCTCGTCGGCGGAAATGACATCGCCAAGCACACCATGCACACGTCCCCTCGAGCTGGCTCGAGTTGACAGCATTCCTGACACCGTCGGAATACCCCTCGAGCGAGGAAATGAGCTCCTCGAGGAAATCATGCTCCGCCTTGACGGCGCTTCGGCGTTCGTAAGCCTCACGAAGTCTCGAATCGAGCGTTGCGAGCTCATCACCCGCCTCGTCGAGAGATTTGCGCATTTCCCCGATCTTATTCAAAAGATCATGCTGGTCGCGTTCGAGACGGCTTCGCTCTTCGCCAAGCGCCAAAAGTTCACGGGCAATATCACTGTCACTTTGTGTCAGCGATTCGATACGCTGGTCAATTTCTTCCAGACGTATTTTTCCCTGGCCGCGTTCAGCCTCCAGCCTTCCGAGAGAGGCCCTGCCGGTGGCAAGGTCATTCTCGATAGTCCTGAGTTCGCTTTCAAGGAATGCCTGATCTTTCGCAAGCGCGTCGACCTGTGCCTGCTTTTCTTTGAAAACACGTTCGAGCCCGGCAAAAGATGACTCGACACTGGAAAGGCGTTCGACCGCTTGATTCAGCGACTCGGCACAATCGCCGTGGGCTTTGGCGAGACGTTCGAGGGATTCGCTGTTCCGTTTCGATGATTCCCGGGAACGCGAGGCGATCTCGTCCAGTGATTCAAGTCTCGTGCTGAGGCGCGCCAGCTCTTTTTCCGTTTCCGATATCGCAGTCAGGCTCTCACTGAAACGGCTGGAAACATCGCCCAGCTCTTTTTCGACATCAACGATTCCGGCGCCAAGGCGCTCGATATCGCCGCTGCTCCTGGATACACCCATACGGGCCGACTCGATGGTCGTTTCGAGCTGGTCGAGCTGACGGCTTACCGAATCGTATTTCTTTTTATGCAACTCCAGCTCGAATGACGCGATGGCGATGCTCTTGCTCTTGAGCTCACCTTTCAGCATACGGTATCGATGGGCTTTGGATGCCTGGCGTTTCAAAGATTCCACCCGGCGTTTCAGCTCCGCGATGATATCGCCGACACGCTCCAGATCATCCTCGATGCTCGACAGCTTGTTCATGGCCGACTTGCGGCGGGCCTTGTACTTGGTAACGCCGGCGGCCTCCTCGAAAATATGGCGGCGGTCGTCTGTCTTGTCGGATAAAATGGCATTGATCATCGACAGCTCAAAGAGGCTGTACGAGTCAGTGCCCATGCCGGTATCCATGAGCAGATCGTGGATGTCGGCCAGACGGCAGGATTTTTTGTTGATGAGATAGTCGGATTCGCCCGAACGGAACAGACGGCGGGTAATAGTCACTTCCGGCATCGACAGCGGCAGAAGGCCGGAATCGTTCTCGATGGTGAGAGAAACCTCCGACATGCCCAGTGGACGGCGTGTTTCGGAGCCCTTGAACAGCACATCCTCCATACGCTCGAGACGGATCATACTCGGCCGTTGTTCGCCAAGCACCCAACGGATGGAATCAACAACGTTGGTTTTGCCGCAGCCGTTCGGGCCCACAACAGCGGTCATTCCGCCGGTGAGCTTGAGGTCAAGCTTCTTGGCAAACGATTTGAATCCGTACACTTCCAGACGGGAAAGTTTCATACAACAGGTCCCCTGACAAGCAGGTTACACTCCGAAAGGAGCGCTCTCACAACAAAAAGTTTCACAGAAAAAAGGAATATATTGTGCATAATTTGGTGAATGATACAAGATATAGGGGATAACGTCAAGACTTTTTTGTTTTTTTATTTGCAGGAAAAAAATCAAATATTTCGAGTCGTTTTTTTTGCTGGTACGTATATAACGTAATAAGTCTATCTGTTTTTAGGATACCGGGAAGCCGGGAACTGAGCATATGCGTAAAGAAGAGTAGTTGTAATAAAAGGGAATATGTTTGTATTATTGTATAATGTAGTATTTTCTTCGAGGTACATGGAAAACCCTGAAACTGCCTGCATTTTTTCGAAAGCCGGATGTCGGTGACTGACTGATGAAAACGGGGAAATACAGTTGCGGAAATACGGATTCCATTTGCTAAAAAATATGGTATTTAGTGTTGTGAGTGACCCTCGATTCTATATTTACATAATAACCATGAAAGGTGTCAAAAGAATGTTTAACAGGCGAACGTTTCTGAAATCGGCACTTGCTGCAAGCGCCGGAAGCACCGTCACACCGATTACGGCACTGGCCTCCCGCCAGCAGACCGAAGCCGGATATTTCAACGTCCATCCTTTTATAGAGAACAATCCGGACGCTGTTTTCATCATGAGAACCGATGTCGATGTAAAAACAAATAGCGAAGCGAAGAAAAACGCCGGTCTGGATTTCTCCCGTTCGGTCTTTGTTCCCTCGGACAGCGGCGTTCCGCTAACGCACCTCATTCCCATCAAGCCCAACCTCACCTCTTTCTCCAGCTCAATCGGCGACAACCGAATATGAAATGGGTATTCTTACCGATGTCCATTTCACCGAGGGTGTCATCGAGGGTATGAAAGAGCTCGGACTCGGCGGCGACCAGTTCTACATGCGCGAGGTCAACTACGGCAGCCATGTCAGGAACCACGGATGGGAAGATATGGCGGAGAGAACCCGGCGCCAACATCAAAGAACTGTCGGCAAACTGTCACTTCGCTGAGCGAAGACGATGTCGTATGGGTAGATACCCCGGATGGCATCTGGTACCGCAAGATCCCCTATCTCTGGCCGATCAATTCCGCTGATACTTTCATGCTGAATATCGCCAAGTTCAAATCGCATGGCATGGGTATCACGCTCTGTACCAAGAACCTCCAGGGAAGCATCGCGCATTACTACCAGGCTCATTGCTCCGGCTACAACCTGAGCATGAACATGGATTCCGAGCACCGCAATCCCAACGCTCTCGCCGACATCAAGGCTAATTACGACCGTCACCTCGCCGCCGGCGTTCCCCGCTGGGACAAGGCAGGTACGAGCTGGAATTCCGGTATCGGCATGGAATCCTGGGCTTCGCGCGCTATCGACAACAACAACGC
Source organism: Candidatus Latescibacterota bacterium (assembly GCA_963668435.2). Taxonomy (GTDB): domain Bacteria; phylum Latescibacterota; class Latescibacteria; order Latescibacterales; family Latescibacteraceae. The sequence goes on along the minus strand of CAXXSC010000002.1, from coordinate 75,700 downwards.
GACCCCCGATCGGCCTTCATATTGTCGAGGGTATCATCGGCCGCGACGGCAACTTCAAACAGGGCCCGCATCTCGCGGACGGCTCTGTGGATCTCAACACCAAGGGCAATCAGGCAGAAGATTTCATGTCGAACATCATCATTTTCGGCAAGAACCAGTACAATATCGACATCATCGGCCACTGGCTGGCAGGACACGAGCCCGGCAACATGGGCCTTTTCCACATGGCGCTCGATTTCGGCCTGAACTCGTATCTCAATCCTTTCGACATTCCTGTCTACGACTGGAGCAGCGACGGCAAGGCGACACTCACGCCTCTCGACAATTTCGACAAAACGCCGCTCCTCACGTACTATCTCCAGAAGGACGGCGAGACATACTGGCACATGATGGACGAGCCCTACAGCTACGAGCCGGTTTCGGTCGAGAGTAACAAAGACGCCAAACCGGAAGCAATGGTCCTTGGCCAGAACCATCCGAACCCGTTCAATCCCTACACCTCGATCGAGTTCAGGATTCCTTCGGCCGGCAACACGAGGCTCGAGGTTTACAACATGGCCGGACAGCGTATCGACGTTCTCGCCGATGGCTTCCATCCCGCCGGAAATCACATGGCGGTCTGGAACACGAACAATCATTCCTCCGGCACTTATTTCTACCGCCTGACCTGGAACGGTCACAGCGAAACGAAAAAGATGCTACTGATGAAATAAGGGCCTGAATCCTTATTTCATTTCCCGATACAATCTGACGTCAAAGCAGGGGTCAGGGCTTTAAGTCCTGACCTCTGCAAAGACGGTTTCACTGATATATTTTTATAGATACGGCATGTCCCCGAAAGCGCTCTTTCGCGGGCAAGGGCTTTCTGCATGCAAAAAAACACGATTCCACCTTCAGCCGCCATCGCGCCCGTAACACGGCAACACTATGGCTGACAAAGAGTTAACCTTTTAACGAAAGAGAAATTGCGTATGAACCGACCGTTCTTTGTCTATATGTCCAACTTTTTTGTCAGCCTCATGACCGGTGCGGTCATACTTTCCCTGCAGGCTGCTCCCGTGTCAGCGGCAAACGGCGTGGACAGCCCGGATATAAATATCGATGTTGTCATGGTGGAAGATGACGACATACATCTCGACGGCAAGCTCGACGATCCCTGCTGGGCGAAGGCAAAAGCCTATGAAGGCCGTTTTTTTTCAGCATGAGCCGCTTGATCGCGAGCCCTCCGCGGAGCGCACAAAACTCATGGTGGTGCAGAGCCACGATGTCATATATTTCGCCATTCAGGCATATTACGAGAACCCGGACAATGTCTTCCCCGCGGGCATGAGACGCGACAAAGACATCATGCGCGGCGACTGCGTCGAGCTGTTGATCGACACATTCCGCGACAACCGTTCCTGCTATGCGTTCGTGACCAATCCCCTTTCCGGCGAGCAGGACGCTATCATCAGCGACGAGGGTGCAGACATCAACAAGAGCTGGGATGCCGCATGGCGGGTGAAATCAGCCCTGAACAACGAGGGCTGGGCCACCGAGATAGCCATCCCGTTCAAATCGCTCAAGTACAGCGACGGCGAAATCGGCGACTGGGGCCTTAATATCACCCGCAACATCCGCTACAACAATGAAACGACCTACCTGGTCCCGATCCCGCGCGGCCTGGGCCATAACGGCAAATTCAAGGGCGAGCTGTTCGCCAGTCTCAGGAATATTCACCTACCGAAGAAAAGTCTCAATCTCGGCATCCAGCCCTATGTGCGCGGCGGCGGCACCTGGATCCGGGAACCGGAAAAAAGCAGCGACACAGAGGCCGATGCCGGTTTCGACATCCGCTACCATGTCACACCGCAGCTTACGTTTGACGCCACCTACAACACCGATTTCGCGCAGATCGAATCCGAGGAAGAGGTTGTCAACGTTACACGTTTCAACATTTATCTTCCTGAAAAACGCGACTTTTTCCTCGAGAACGCCGGACTGTTCAATTTCAGCATGAATTCCTCAGCAGGCGAGTATGTGTCTGACGACGCCGGTTTCATCCTGTTCAACTCGCGGACAATCGGTATTCGCGACGGTGTCAGAACGCCCCTTCACGGCGGCGCGAAATTCGCCGGCAAGGTCGGCAACCTCTCGCTGGGTGTCATGAACATCCAGAGCGAGGAAACGAAACTCAACGACGGCGCAGTGGAGCCCTCGACCAATTTCACCGCGGTCAGGCTCAAGCAGGAATTCGGCGGGGGCAGCTCATATATCGGCCTCATGGCACTGAACAAGCAGCCGAACTCGGATGATTTTTCCCGTACGCTCGGTGTGGACGCCTATCACAAGTTCTCACCGGAACTGTATGTCAAGGGATCTATCGCGCGGACACTGGAGAAGGACGACGAGGGCGACGATATCGCGGGCGATGTCAAGATCGAGCTGAACAAGGACTGGATCGCGTTCGAGACCTCCTACACCAGTATTGACTCCCTGTTCAAACCGGAGATGGGGTTTGTCCGCCGCGACAATATCAGGAAAACCGACAGCGCGGTCACCCTTAAGAAGTGGATCAACAACAGGTTCATCCAGAATTATTTCTGGGAGAACAGCCTGAGCTATGTCACCGACCACAACAATGTGCTCGAGACCCGCGAGACAGGCTCCGAACTCGGGCTTGTCACCCGCGGCGGCAACAGGGTCTATTACAGTCTCAACCGCGACTACGATTTCCTGCCCTATGATGACAGCATCCGCAATATTGTCATCGACAAGGGCGATTACAGCGCGACCTACCATGTGGCCGGAACAAGCACCAATAGCTCCAAGCCCCTGTCGGGAAGCGCCTCCTACCGCTGGGGCGAACGTCTCGACGGCACCGGACGTGCGCTGTCGCTGTCGGGCCGCGCGGTCATGTGGCAGCGTTTCGTCAGCGAGCTGGGCTACACCTACAACCACCTGGACATGAAAAACGGCGTACTCTATGCCAATGTGCTCTCGGGCCGCTGGACCTACTCGTTCACCACGAGGATGTACGGCAAATGCTACCTGCAGTGGAACGACGCCGACGAGCGCGTGTCGGTCAACCTCCTCTACGATTACATGTACAGCCCGAAAAGCCATTTCTACATCGTCTACAATGAGAACAACTCCTACGGCGACGCCGACCGGAAAGACCGTCTGCTCATGATGAAACTGACCTATTACTGGTCGCCTGTAAACGGGCAGTCAGTCATTCGACACATATTATAGAAAATCCCCGCCAGATATTGACGGGGATTTTTTTATTCTTTCTGTCTTCTCTTTTTTCTCCTGTATTCTGACTACTGAATCCTGACTACTTAACCAAAAGCATCTTGCCCGTTCTCGCCGTTCCGCCCACTTCCAGCCGATAGAAATACACGCCCGAGGCAAGATCGCAGCCGTTGAACACGGCACTGTGTTTCCCGGCGCTCATGAAATTATCGGCAAGCGCTGCGACTTTCCGGCCCGTGATATCGTGGACAGTCAGCGTGGTGTGGGAATCGGCGGGAAGGGTGAATGAGATTGTGGTGGTTGGATTAAAGGGATTTGGGGCGTTCCCGTGAAGTATGACATCCTTGGGCAAGAGCATCTCTTTTTCTTCTGCTTGTGACGGTTCATGAATGTATCGCGCAATCATCCCGTCGAAACCGCAAATCCACATGGTGTCGCCGCCGACACCTGAAATACTGTTCGCTCCCCAAAGGCCGAAAGCGGCGTAATTCACAAGCTCCGTCATGGTCTTTCCGCCATCGCTTGTGTGAAATAGAATTGTCTTGGTGACAATAAACGCCTCACTGCCGCCGACTGGATAGACACCGCCAACCAAGTGACTACTGCCTTGGCCGATAAACTCACTCACCCCGGCAGTGTCAAACAACCATGTCGCTCCGTTATCATTTGTGAAATTGAGTCCAATGCTGTCGATCCAGAGAGTGTCTTTCGACACCGGATGAATTTTATTGTTAATAACATAAAATGGCACTAAACCCCGCTCTTGCCATTCAAGACCGCTGTTTTCCGTGTATGCCAAATATCGCGGCATTTGAAGATTGTCAATCGGGCCATACAACACCCAACCATGCAAATTGTCGATGAATGAGACACTATACACACCCCAATATTTGTAAGGTGCATCCATAGCCATATGATTGTATTGGATTTTCCATGTTTTTCCGCTGTCTGTTGTTTTAAGAACACCGTTAAAACTATCTCCTCTCGAATCTTTTCCCCCTGTCACAATCCAACCTGTATTTTCATCGATAAAACACAATGCCTTCGTATAATAAAACACGATATTTGTTTCGACAATTTCCCAGATTTGGCCACCGTTGTTTGTGTGAAACAAATGACCTTCGACTACATGATCGATAATACTATAACCTATAATATAACCAACATTTTGATTTATAAACTGAACACGTTCCAACCTGAAATCTGATACTGGCAATTCCTGCTTCACCCATGTCTCGCCGCCATCTGTCGTGGCAAGAACTGTCGAGTTGAGGCCGATAGCCCAGCCATGTGTTTTATCAATAAAAAAGACATCGTTAAGGTCTTCTGTCACTCCGCTATATTGTGTTTCCCACCCCGCCCAACATACCCCAACCCCAGCGAACAAAGTCACCGCAAACATCGACATCACAACAAACAATCCAGACCGCCGCATACAAACCTCCCATCAAACGATAGTTTACTGCTATAAATAGCGGTCATATACCATAAAATGTCAAGCTGTTTTGTCTGAAACGGCTGAAAATGAATTCAGAAGTCAAGAGAAAAGGCAGTCTTCCCTGAAGCAGAAGAGAAGACTTTAGCGGACACCTGCAACGCAGCGTTACGTGTGCTGTTTTATTCTTTTGCAGCGTAGGCGGCTCCGCCCCCTCACAAGGAAAGATGTCACTACAGGTGACAGAGGGGTCTTCTTCATGTATTCTGACTCCTGTCTTTTTTTGTGCCTTTTCGTGGCCAATTCTATCTCTTTTTTCTCTTGATTCCTGTATTCTGAATCCTGAATCCTGTCCCTCTCCCACACTTCATCCTTGCCCGGCCGGAAGTAAATAGCTTATCTTATATTTTCTAATACTGGCCGCCGGAAAGGGGACAGTGACCGGAATCATTGCCGGACAGGAAACAGACAGACAGGCACTCAGGTCACCGCGGCCAGGAAAACGATACTTGCACAGGGCGGCAACCATGACAAGCAGAGAACGTATAAAGACAATTATTTCAGGCGAGCCCGCCGACCGTTGCGGTTTCTGGCTCGGCAACCCGCACGACGATACATGGCCGATACTTCACAAGTATTTCGGCACCGCGACCGAGGAGGAGTGCCGCCGGAAACTGGGCGACGATATCCGCTGGATATGCCCGCAGTTTTTCAAGAGCACCTACAACGATCCCTCGGGGCATGACATGTTCGACGAGGGCCTTAACAAAGAGTACCACGGCATGGCAGGCCCGTTCGCCAACTGCGAGGACCCGGCCGATGTCGAGAACTATCCCTGGCCCAATCCCGATTACCTCAATTTCGATGAGTGCCTCGAAACGCTCGAAAACGTGGGCGAGATCTATCGCGCCAGCGGTTTCTGGACCTGTTTCTACCATAACGTGATGGACCTGTTCGGCATGGACAACTATCTGGTCAAGATGTACACCCATCCCGAGGTGGTCCATGCTGTCACCGACAAGGTCTGTGAGTTTTATTTCGAGGCCAACGAACGCTTTTTCAAGGCTGCCGGAGACCTCGCGGACGCTTTCTTTTTCGGCAACGATTTCGGCACGCAACGCAACCTTATCATGAGCCCGGAGCATTTCGACGAGTTCGTCATGCCCTGGTTCAAGCGTTTCACCGACCAGGGACATAACTACGGCCACCAGGTCATCCTTCATTCCTGCGGCGCGATCCATAAGGTCATCGACCGTCTCATAGACGCTGGTGTCGACTGCCTTCACCCGCTTCAGGCAAACGCCGCCGATATGGATGCCGACACGCTCGCACGTGATTTCAAGGGCCGTATCACATTCCTCGGCGGAATCGACACACAGGACCTTCTGGTCAACGGCAGCCCGGAGGCTATCGCCGCTGATGTCAGCCGCGTGAAAAAACTGCTCGGGCCGCAGCTCATAGTCAGCCCCAGCCACGAGGCGATCCTGCCTAACGTGCCGCCCGAAAATGTCGAGGCAATCGCTAAATCTGTTGCAGACTGAAACACCATGGAGAAAAAATGGACGCCGATAAAATAATTTCCATCATACATAAATATGTCGTTCCCGCACTCGGCTGCACCGAACCGATCGCGGTCGCCCTTGCCAGTGCCGAGGCACGGCGGGCTCTCGGCTGTGAACCGGATGCCGTCGAGGTCTATGTCAGCGGCAATATCCTGAAAAACGCCATGGGTGTCGGCATTCCCGGCACCGGCCTGAGCGGACTGCCCATAGCGGCGGCTCTGGGTGCTCTCGGCGGCGATCCCGACAGGGGGCTGGAGGTACTCGAATCGGCCAGCCGGGAGGATGTCGCAAAAGCCAGTGAATTTGTCAGCGCGGGCAACGTTTCTGTCGCGACAAAAGAAGACGTGGAACTTCTTTATGTCGAGGTCATCGCGAAACAGGGTGATGACAGCGCATCCGCCACGATCAAGAACTCACACGCCAATATCGTACGGATCGAAAGGAACGGCGAGATCCTGCATGACACGGACGTGAACGAAGACACTGCAGTTAGCGAGGAGGACTGTGACCCGCGGGAGCTGACTGTCAGGGAAATCGTGGATTTCGCCACCTCAGCGCCGCTCGACACGCTTCGGTTCATCCTCGATGCCCACGAAATGAACAGCGCGCTCGCCAATGAAGGCATTCAAAAACGCTACGGCCTCGGTCTGGGCCGGAAAGTCGCCGAACAGGCTGACAGGGGGCTGGTATCCCACGGCATGATGATCGACGCGGTGATTGCGGCAACAGCCGCGGTGGATGCCCGCATGGCCGGATCGGAAATGCCCGCCATGAGCAATTCCGGCAGCGGCAACCAGGGTATAACCGCAACCTTGCCCGTGTCTATCGCAGCGGAAAAACTGGGCAAACCGGAAGAGGAATTGATCCGGGCACAGATAATCAGCCATCTGACCGCAATCTATATCAAATCCTATCTCGGGCCCTTGTCGGCGCTCTGCGGTGTAGTTGTCGCGGCGACCGGCGCCAGCGCAGGGATCGTGTATCTTCTCGGCGGTTCCTATACGGAAATCACCCACGCTATCAACAACATGACCGGCAATATCACCGGCATGATCTGCGACGGTGCCAAGCCCGGCTGTGCGTTCAAGGTCTCCACCGGTGTTGTCGCTGCGTTCGAGGCGGCATTCCTTGCGGTCGACGGTATCTCGGTCTCCGGCCTTGACGGCATTGTCGAGGACGATATCGAGAAAACAATCCGCAACCTTGCCGAAATCGGCTCGGACGGCATGAAAGAAACCGACACCATGATCCAGCGAATCATGATGTGCAAATAAAGAAGCAGCTTTCGCTCTGAGCCAATAATCCATAAGGAAAGAAACCGAGTATACATGAAAATGCGAAGCAAAACAACGGGTTACCATAGTACTCTTCGTTCGGGATTGAAATATCTATGCTCTATTCTCCTGCTGGCGACTACCGTACTTGTGCAGCAGGCACACGCCGCCGAAAATCCCTGGCCGGGCGAAAAAAGCGATTTCCACTCTTTCGACCGCTACGATTTCGAGATCGATGACATGAAATGCATCATTGTCGTTCCCGAAAAGGAGGCTCCCGGAAAACCCTGGATATGGCGGGCCCGTTTTTTCGGCCATGAACCGCAGACCGACATCGCACTTTTGAACGCGGGATTCCATGTGGCCTATGTCGATGTTGCCGGACTGTTCGGTTCACCGAAAGCTGTCGCACGATGGAGCAATTTTTACCGCTATCTGACCGAGCAGAAAGGTTTCGCGAAAAAAATGACATTGGAAGGCATGTCGCGCGGCGGGCTGATCGTATTCAACTGGTCGGCAAAGAATCCTGAGAAAGTTAACTGTATTTATGCTGATGCGCCAGTCTGCGATTTCAAGAGCTGGCCGGGCATAACAGACGATATCATGAATGTCTACGGCCTGAGCGAAGAAGAGGCGAAGACCTACGGCGGCAACCCTGTGGACAATCTCAAGCCGCTGGCTGAGCACGATGTCCCGCTCCTGCATGTTGTCGGTGATGTCGATGAGGTCGTTCCCGTGGCGGAAAACACCGCGATCATTGAAAAACGCTACCGTGAGATGGGCGGTCGGATCACGGTAATCCACAAGGCAGATGTGGGCCATCATCCGCACAGCCTGAAAGATCCAGCGCCCATTGTCGAGTTTATCCTTGAGAACTCGGCAAAATAACGGAGCCGGTCGAAAAACAAACGTGTGCTCCATGTAACTGAAATTACTGAATATATCATATCGTCTCTCAACGAAGGACTGCCTTTATGACATGTTTCCTGAAATGTTCACAGCCAGCATTTTCAACACTTCTGCTGCTCGTCCTGCTTCTTTCCTCACAGATTGCCCATGCCGGTAACGCGGTCATGATCGCGGACACGGACACGCCGGAGGATATCATCCGTAAAGCGGCAACACTCACACCCTCGCCGCAGCAGTACGAATGGCAGCGCATGGAGTTTACGGCGTTCATTCATTTCACGATCAACACGTTCACCGACAAGGAGTGGGGCGACGGCACCGAGGACCCCTCGGTTTTCAATCCTGTCGATTTCGATGCCCGCCAGTGGGTTAAAACACTTCAGGACGCCGGTATGAAACTGGTCATCCTCACCACCAAGCACCACGACGGTTTCTGTCTCTGGCCCAGCAAGTACACCGAGCATTCTGTCAAAAACAGCCCCTGGAAAAACGGCAAGGGCGACATTGTCGGCGAACTTGCCGAGGCCTGTCACGAGGCCGGACTCAAATTTGGCGTCTACCTCTCGCCCTGGGACCGTCACGAGCCCTGCTACGGCGATTCACCGCGCTACAACGAGCATTTCAGGAACCAGCTCACCGAGCTTCTCACCAATTACGGCGAGATTGCGGAGGTCTGGTTCGACGGCGCATGCGGCGAAGGCCCCAACGGGAAACGTCAGGTCTACGACTGGCCCTCCTATTATAGCCATATCAGGAAACTCATGCCCAACGCGGTTATCGCTATCATGGGCCCGGATGTCCGCTGGGTCGGCACGGAGAGCGGATACGGCCGCACAACCGAATGGAGTGTCGTGCCTGTTGAAATGAGCGATCAGGACAAGATCGCCGCCGGATCACAGAAAACCGATTCTCCCGAGGCATTCCGCCCGAAAGACCTCATGGACGATGATCTCGGCAGCCGTGACAAAATCCTCGGCGCCGACCGCCTGATCTGGTATCCCTCCGAGGTCGATGTTTCCATCCGCCCCGGCTGGTTCTGGCATGAAAATCAAAACAACGAGGTGAAATCGCCGGAGAAACTGGTCGATATCTATTTCAGCTCAGTCGGCCGCAACTCACTGCTGCTTCTCAACATCCCGCCCGACACCCGCGGCCTTATCCACGAGAACGACGTTAAGAGCCTTAAGGGTATGCGCGAGATTCTCGATGATATTTTCAAAGACAATTACGCCTCGAGTGCCCTTGTCAATGCATCGAGCACGCTGGACGGCAAGCAGACACTCTCACTCACCGACGGCAATTACGAGACGTTCTGGCAGGCGGGCGAGGGTAGTGAAACAGTCACGCTCGAGCTCATGCTTCAGGAAAAGAAAGCTATCGACGTGATCATGCTTCAGGAGCATATCCTCACCGGCCAGCGTATCGAGAAATTCGGGGTCGATGTCCGTGTTGACGGCGTCTGGAAAACGGTGGCGGAAGAAACCACGGTAGGTTACAAGCGGCTTCTTCGTTTCGACGAGGTCGAGACTGACCGCGTTCGGGTGCGAATCCTCGGATCGCGCCTGAATCCGACACTGTCAGAAATCGGGCTGTATGATTCACAGCTGATTCGCTGACACAGCCCGGAGAGATTTGCTCTTGCCAGAAGAGGCCGGATGATCTATACTGAATTATCAGATAGACTATCCGGCCTTTTTTCAGGAGAATGCCATGCTTAGCAGAGCCCTCATTTTCTTCTTCCTCATCCTTTCTTTCGCCACAGCCGCAATGTCACAGAACAAGCTTCTCGACGCACCCGAGGTCATCCCGCCCGCGACCGCGGCAATGCAGACCCCTTCATTCTGGATTGACCGTATCGACAACCCCGACCGCGTGATCATGACCGCGCCGGAGATCGAGCGGTTCAACGCGAAAAACCGCAGCCGCTCCCTGACCGGGAAACGTGTTAACGGCGATCACTACAAGATCGATCCGGTCCTTAGCAGCGGAAATTTCAGCGGCATCATTTTCAATATGGACGATCCGCTCGCAATCACCACATTCAGCGGCGCGGAACTTAAGGAGCATCTCGGACGGGTTAAAACCTACCTTGAAAAACAGCTATGGGACCGCCGCCAGATTCCCTATCCTGCCTGGCGGAAAGCCGAACTGGTCGAAGAGCTGGACATTGCCGCAGTACCCGCGCAGATCACACCCCGCTACGGGATCACGGTCAGGCATACGCTCAACCGTTTCACACCGACACACGAAAAAGCCTACGGCGGCCAGTACGGCTGGCTGGACATGTTCCAGAACGCGGTGCTCGAGACCAATACGCCCGTGGCGATTCTTCACAGCTCGAAAAACGGCGACTGGCTCTATGTCCGTTCCCACTACTCGTTCGGCTGGGTGCCCGCCGACTGTATCGCGACAGGCAATGCCGACAAGATAAGATCGGTGGCGGATTTCGAAGATTTCATCGTTGCTACCTCCCACAAGGTGCCGGTCTATGCCGACCGGGCCTGCACGGTATGGCACGGCGACCTTTACATGGGCGGACGTCTTGAACTGCGTGGGAAAGAAGCGGACTATTACGATCTCTCGCTGCCAGTGCGCATGGCGGACGGCCGTGTGGGCACGATCAACGGTTTTGTCAAGGCGGACGCCACAGTAAGCGTCGGCTATCAGACCTACACACAGCGTAACGTGATCGAGACATTTTTCCGCCTGCTCAACCGCCCCTACGGCTGGGGCGGCACCGGCCATGAGCGCGACTGCGTGGGCACGATCCGCGCGGTGCTGAGGACATTCGACATCGACACGCCGCGCTGGACAGTCTACCAGCTCAACCACACGGACCATGTTATATCCTTCCCCGCCGATACGCCGGTCGAAGAGAAATATCGCTATCTCGACAGCTGCGAGCCGGGCATCACGGTCACCGGTTTCGACTGGCATGTGCTGCTGTATCTCGGCAAGGTGGACGGCGTTCATTATGTCATTCACCAGAACGGCTACAGCTATCACGACAAGGACGGCAACGAGATCCGTGTCGGCAGGGTCGCGGTGAACCACACCGAGCTCGAGGGCGGCGCAGACATCAAACGCTGGACCGAGCTGTCGGTGTTCAAGAAATAGTGGTCTGGAGTCAATGTTCAGCTGTCAGCGGGAAAGAGAAAAGGATAGAAAGCGGTCCGGGGAAACTGGGCCGCCTTTTCGTCTTGAAACAGAAAAATAATCGTTTCAGTCTTCGAACACCACATTGCCAAGGGCGATGATAAGCAACGCACTTAAAACGGCAGATCCGGAGGCGAATCCCGCTAAAAAATGACGTTTTCGCTTAGTCAAGCCCCCCTCCCGAAAACCATCCTCGTACTGTGATCGGTAATGCTGATGAAGGGGATTCAATACCGCGTTCGGAACAGCGACATCGGCATGTTCTACAAGAGCCTTCCCACCCCAGACATAGAAGCCGATACCGGCAACAGCACCCACGATGACACCGCTATCTGTTCCGCCGTCATAACGCGAACCCAGAGAAGCCGCCCCCATCATAGCCAACGGCCATGAGAGACCGATAAAGAAACCTGTCGCGAAAGAGCCCACAGCAGCATCGTTTTTCAGCGCATGGGTTTTCCCTGCATGATAATACCGCTGTTTCAGCAGGTCGCCGTTGAAAAAATCCTCGGCATTTACGGTATGTGTGAAAAGCAGTATTCCCGATAAAAATGTCGTGAGAGCCAGTTTCGTGAAACGCCGCATCGTCACCTCCCGTCACCTGTGCTTTCTGAGTTTCGTGCCTGACTGCTGATTTGCATGATTATACGATAACTGCCGGTGGCGGGAAAAAAAAGTTGTTTCTGTTTCAACGGGCCAATAGATTGCATTTATCCTGTTGATAATCATACCGCCAAAAATAATCACGGTCTCACCACGGCAAGGCCCCATAAACAAGGAAAACTCATGACAAAATCTGGCATTTCACGGCGTCATGCCCTCGGATTACTCGGCTCAGGAGCGGCCGGTTTATTTTTGAACAGCTGCGGCATCCACTCACTTTCACCCGGCGACAGGCCATTTACCGTTATCGCACTGCCCGATACACAGTGTTACACGGATTATTCTGACAAGTTCGTGAAATTTGCGACTGAAAAATGGGGACGGGCCGATTTCAAACAGTATTTTTTCGACCAGACACAGTGGATCAGGGATAATAAAAAGAAGCTCAATATAAAGATGGCAGTTCATCTCGGCGATATCGTGAACAACAACGTTGATGCTGAATGGGTAATCGCGGATCAGGCGTTCAGGACACTGGACGGGGAAGTGCCGTATATTCTCAATCTCGGCAACCACGACATGGACGAAGGCCACAAGTCGCTGTTCTGCAAGTATTTCCCGAAATCGAGATTTGCAAGCGCGGAATGGTATGGCGGCCATTATGGCGACGCTTACGGCGGCGATGGGAACTATTTCACGACATTCGAGAGTGTCGGCGGCAAATATCTGGTGATGTCGCTCGAATTCAAGCCGCGCCGCGAGGTCCTCGCCTGGGCAAATGATGTATTCGCATCTCACCCGAAACACCGCTGCATGATAACAACCCACTGTTTTCTCAGCCAGGACGCCTCCCGAAACACAATGAAAAACTACAAACACGTGGGAACGACAGCCCAGGAAATGTGGGATATCAGTTTTTCCCAGCATAAGAACATTTTCCTGGTGCTTTCCGGGCACATTCTCGGCAGCGCACGTAGGACCGATCCTGGTGAAAAAGGCAACCCGGTCCACCAGGTCCTCTCCGATTACCAGGGCTGGAAAAACGGCGGCGAGGGCTATCTCCGCATCATGACATTTCACCCATCAGAAAACAGGATCGATGTAAAAACCTATTCGCCGTCACTGGACAATTATATTACCAGCGATGTCGAACAGTTTTCATTGCCCTATGTGATGGGGTAAAACAGTATGAATGCTTTTTATCGGACTGTCTGCTGTGTTTCTTCTGTCATTAATCATAGTTGAAAAAGACAGAAGCCTGTTTGACATATCGAAATACAATACAAAAAAAAACCGGCGGGATTTCCCCACCGGTTTTTAATAGATATTTCCAGAAAACTATGCGATCAGGTTGATCGTATCGGGCTGACGGACCGTCTCGGTATTCATGCCGCTGTTGACAGCCTGCTGCTGATTGGCGTTTTCTATACGCGCTGTATCCCGCCCTTCTTCGACCATATCCCTTGTTGTCGGAGTTTCGGGCTCCGGAGCCTCTTGTGCCGCAGGGGCCTCCGCAGCTGCTGCCGGTGCTGCCTGGGCCGCGGCCTGGGCCTGTTCCTGCATTGCGCCCGCTTCAGGCGTTATGGTCACCGTATCACCGCCTGTATTAGCCTGAGCCTGCGCAGGTTCAGGTGCGGCCTGAGCCGGATTATTGTTTCTCGCGGGTTCGACAGCATACTCGCCGAGAGGATTCGCTCCCTGATTCTGTACCGGGCCAATTGCCATGATCCACCTCGTAGTGATGAGATATGAAAAGTTACGTTATCGCTCTATTTCTTGCTTTTCTTGTATATTGTCAGGCTCTTTCTCCCTGTGGGAAGGTCCATCTCGACAACCTTACGGTCTATCGTCTCTCCGCTCGAGGTCCTCTTACCCACTTTCAGCTGGGAATTAAGCTCTGAAATATAGCCGCCGTTACGGTTGCTCACGCTGTAAAGCGCGGTGCTGACCGCCTGCGGTGCATCAGCGACATACTCGTCCTGACGGGCCTGCGAAGACGCCGCAGCCTGCGCTTCGGCTTTCTGCTGCTGAGCCGCCTTGACAGCATTGTCCATGGCTCCGCCAGATGCTGCCGCCTGGGCGGAAGCATCCCTCGCTGCGCCTGCTGCATTGGCAGCAGAACCTGTATCTACAATATTCATTGCAAGTCTCTCGCAAAAGAGTGTCCTGATATCCACCCTGTCACCGGACAACACCCCATTAAAAATATACTACAAAATCGCAAAAAAGCAATATCTTTCTCATCTATTAAACGCCCAACGCCCTGCGGGAGTTGCAACTATAGCAAAAATCACTGCATTCAAGAGAAACTGAAACCGGTATTTTTTTATTGGGAAGTATTCGTCATGAAGGACAGGTTCCGGCCCGTATGTACAGGTTTTCAAGACGGGCCGGATACAATTCAGCACGTATGGGGCGACGGGAATTTGTAGCGCGTATTAATGGCAGGCGACGCCAAAATTCAATATCTGCGGCCGTGCAAGACGGCTGAAATCATTGTATGACATACGGATTATTTCAGCATGTGAACCGGCGTTGAAAGCAATTTCATCGTCATCCGCCAGCATACGGTCGGCATAGACAGTCATGCCATACAAGGGCCCGAAAGGCGGCATGGCCCCAAGCTCGCAGTCGGAAAAACTGTCCTTGAACGCCAGCTCATCGGCAAGGATTACCGCGGCACCGTCCAGCTCCTCGCTCAAACGTATGACATCAATACGGCAGGAGGCCGTAAGGACAGCCATCGCCATAACACCATCAACCATTATCATGACAGTTTTGGCGAATTCCTTGCCTGAAACATGGCTCGAGGCGGCGATTTCCTGGGCGGTATAGGCGCATGAATGGCTGATACTGACATATTTGACCCCGTTTTCATCGAGGAATTTTTTCAGTGTCCTGACCGGCATTTGAGCCCCCTTTCTCTTACCCGAGAATAAACGTGTCCGCACGAGACTGCATAGGGTTTACGCGATAATCTAATGAAAGATCGTGCATTTTCCGAGATCGTCAAGACCTTTTTCATGTGCGCAGGGATGAAAAATGGTGAATCCGAACGGGGGAATGACAGCATAATGCCCGATCAATACAGGAAACAGAAAGGTTGAGTGTCATTACTTGAGATTTAAAATAAACGATCCGGCTATCTGTTCGAGTTCACCTTTGAATTTCATGGGGCCCTCGCTGACAACACATGAGTAGGCGCGTTTAGGAGAGGATGTCATAATTGTAATCAAACCGTCCTCAAAATCAATATCCTCGATTCGTTTGTATCTGACTCCGCGGTTTGGAAGGCTCAACCAGAATGAAAGGTCCTCGCCGCTTTGCGAGTAAACATCCACACGGAATTTCGTCGCCGAACCGCCATCAATCTGCATCCTTCCCTCGACCGTTCCGACCCTGTCCCCCGGAGGTCCGAACAGCATTGCCCGCGAACATCCGGAACACAGGAGGAAAGTAATCAGCATAGCCCATGAAAGGTACTGTATCCGGTGGCGAAATATATTTTGAGATACGGGAAACATCAATGCGGCTCCTTCTATTATATATATGAAACACATATTTTCGACTATAAGACGGTTTGAAAATCAGAATAGTTCATTTTATTATGTTTTCACTTGTCCCGGTTAGAATCAGGTTTTATTTTTAATACAATAATGTAAAACTGTCATAATCCGGTAAGGGCATGCGCAGTCCGTTAAACCGGGAAACAGGGGGAAAGGGAATGACAGGCATTCTGTATCATAATGATTTTATCGAGCACAACACAGGTATCGGCCATCCGGAACGTCCATCACGTGTTTCGACAATCGTTGAGGAGCTGAAAAAAGAGAAGTACGATGGCAAAATAGTCTGGGATGAACCCCGTCTTGCCGAGGTGGAAGAGATCGAGTATGTTCACGCGGCCGAGTACATCAGCCGTGTCAAAACAACCATTGAAAAAGCACCGGCGAACCTCGACTCTCCCGACACGCCGGTATCACCGGAATCCTGGCAGGCATCACTCAGGGCTACCGGTGCACTTCTTACAGCCGTCGACAATGTGCTCGACGGCAAATACACCACAGCGTTCTGCCCGGTCCGTCCTCCCGGCCACCACGCCCGCTATTCGATGGCCATGGGATTCTGCGTATTTAACAACATTGCTATCGCTGCCCGCCACCTCAAGAAAAAGCACAACATCCACAAAATCCTCATTGTTGATTTCGATGTCCACCATTGCAACGGCACCGAGGAAATGCTCGCCGGCGATAACGACATCCTCCTTTTCAGCATTCATCAGCATCCCCACTATCCAGGGACAGGCATGACCTCCCGGCTCTATTCCCATTCGGGAGGCATTCTCAACGCCCCCATGCCGCCGGGCTCGGACGAGGAAGACTATCTCAAAATCTTCAAGGGGCCGCTCTCCGACCAGGTCAACATGTTCATGCCGGAATTTGTGCTCATGTCGGCAGGATTCGACGCGCACAAGAGCGATCCATTGGGCGACATCCAGCTCGAAACCGAGACCTTTTACAAGATGACGAAAATCGTGACTGACTTTGCCGACATGTACTGCGACGGAAAAATTGTCTCGACACTCGAGGGCGGCTACGAACTGGCATCATTGGCATCTTCCGCGGGGCGTCATGTGGACGCGCTGACTGAGGCGGGCATGTCATAAATATCAGATAGTCAATTTAACATGTGCACAATAATAGTTACGCTCTTGTGTATAGTGTTCGGGTGTTTTATATTCATCAGTATAACCCCTGAATCTCGACGTGAATTACAGGTTTAGGCACGTTGTCTAGTGATATGGTAATAATATTGTCCGGTAAAAATATCGGTGAATATTTCCATACAATTTTTTTAAGCTACTTTTCCCTCGCCGGAAAAAGTGGCGCAAAAAGGGCTCCCGGTGAAAAGCCCCGGTCGAGCAAGTGTTTTCTGGAAACGCCGAACAGCAGCTCATTCTGCACCCCCCTAACAGAAACATAAAGTGCCCTCGACACCTTTCGGAGGGGGCTTGGGGGAACCACAAAGTGGAGGTTCCCCCGATGACTGGAAGGTGGCCGGCCTGAAAGACCAGCCGATTCAGTTTGTCAGTTTTCAGCAGCCATCTCAAGTTTAACCGCCTACTACTAGTATGGTATAATTAAAAGGAGCTGCACTATGAAATGCCCCATTATCCGAATCGTGCTTTCACTTTTCATGCTGGCTGTCTTTGCCTGCCCGCTGACCGCTTCGGCTGATAAGGCCGATGCCCTGAAACCGCTTCTTGTCAATATTGACGGTTTCGAGGCCGAGGACGCTGAGGGTGCTGCGCTCGATATGGGCGGCATGAAAATGATCAACGCAGTCAGATCCTACAGCGCTGCAGATGGCGAAAAAACCATCAACGCCATGATCATTGTCGGCACCAATGCCATGGTAGAGGGGCAGATGGCGGAAGTATCCTACGAATCCGAAGATGGCAGTGTTACGGTGACTGAGGTCGACGGGCTGAAAGCCGCACAGACTCACAGCAACGAGGACAAGGAAGGCGCGATAGTCGTGGATATGGCGAAAACAGCGACCGAAGGGGCAATTTTCGCTTTTAATTATTACGGGATCGAAAAAAACAAGGCGTTGGAGCTGGCAAAAAAATTCAACTGGAAAAAGATCAAAGCCGAGACGGAAAAACTCCTGAAATAACAATAAAAACCTTTACACCAACAAAACAAGTCAATTTTGCAGGCAACTCTTTTACCATGCTATAACCCCTGTATACAGCATCTTTAATGTCAATATTCCTGGCATTGGCAGAAATAATGTGACCACCGTCACAGTACGGACCTAACAACATTTACTACCATTAGATATGGGTAAATCGCCAAGAAAAGGAAAACAGCCGTGAAACTCTTTCTATTCTACATAAAACGTCTTCCCGCTTTCAATTATTTCCTATAGTCATTTTCAATGTATTATCACCCGTAATTCAAGGAGAATTGCACTCGATGAAAAAAGGTATTGCTCTGTCCGTTCTGCTTGTTGCCGCCATGCTGTTTTCCGCACAGGCATTCGCAGTGACTGTATCGGGAACCGTGATCGACACAAATGCCAAGCCTGTTGAGGGCGCAACGGTCATGTTCACCGATGACAACGATGCAAGTAATGTTTTTTCGGTAATTACCGATATTTACGGTGAATACGAACTCGAGATCACCACAACTGCGGTTGATGAAAAACTCATGCCGGAAGCTGTCGTGCTCGGCCAGAATTTCCCCAATCCGTTCAATCCGACAACGGTCATACCGTTCACTGTCGCGCAGGCTGGCATTGTCGAGCTTAATATCTATAACAGCCTCGGCCAGAAAATCCGTACGCTGGTCAATGACCAGTACCAGCCCGGCAGTTTCTCTGTCAGTTGGAACGGCCTGGATGACAACGGCATGAATGTCGCCGCAGGCATCTACATTTACCGCCTGAGAAGCGCCGGCAACGTACAGGCGAAAAAAATGCTCCTGATCGACGGCGGCAGTCATGCGCAGGCATCGGCAGTTACCGGTGGCGGCTCCTCACCCGCCTTCAGCGCCGCCAAAAAAGCCGCGACCACATGGACAGTCACAATCACCGGCGAAGATATTATGACCACGATCATGGAAGACGTGGTCATCGAAGATAATCTTGTTCTTTCAATTATCGTTCCGCGTGTGGGCTACTCAGTCAGCGGCACGGTGGTAGACGGCGATGGCAACGCTCTCGAAGGTGTCAACGTTGAGATGATGAACAACGGCAGCTATTACTACACCAGCACCGACGCCAGCGGCAACTATGTTTTCGAGGGCTATCCCAACGGAACCTACTCTGTTTCGGTGTCTCTCAACAGCTACGAGTTCCTGCCCATCTACAATGCAGCCGAAATTGACGGCGCCAATGTGACAGATATCGATTTCACCGGCACATTCATCCAGACAATGACCCTCACCGGCCGTGTTGTCGACACTAACGGCGACGGAGTCGAGGGTGTCAAGATGGTGCTTGCCAGTCTCAGCCATCTTTACGAGGCTGTCACCGACGCCGACGGTTACTACACGATGGGTACGGCCCTCGAGGAAACCCTGCTGCTCACACCGCAAGCCGACGGCCTGTTTTTCACGCCCGAGAACATGACCGTGTACTGCACCGATCTCGTGACAACAGTCGATAACTTTGTCGCCTCGACGGAAATCGATCTTTTCCAGATCACCGGCTTCATTGTCGACGCCGATGGTGACCCGCTTTACACCATGGTCCATCTCTACGAAGGCAACAGCCGCATAGAAACGACTACCAACGACATGACAACCGGCATGTATACCTTCAACAACCTCCGCAACGGCACCTATACGATCAAGGTTGACGAATTCGGCGCATACACATTCACCAACACCGAGGTAATTGTCAATGGCAATGATGTCATCGTCAACGATATTGTCGGCGACGACGGCAGCGGCGGCCAGAAATTCACGATTAGCGGCAAGTGTGTCGACGGCTCTGGCAACGGCGTCGAGGGTGTTACGCTCACGACAACGACACCTGACGGCATCAAGCATGCCACAAGCGATGCCAACGGTGATTTCGTCTTTGAAGATATGTCCAATGGCCGTTACTTTATCACTGCATATAAGGAAGGGTTGACCTTCAATCCCGGTCTCCAGACTGTTACAGTCGACAACGCCAATGTTGTTATCGAAGACAGTTACGTGGCGCTTTCCGCCGAATAATGGCCGCGAACGCCTGACTTACAAGGCATGACACAAATTGAAAAGCCCCCGAATTTCTTCGGGGGCTTTTTTGTGCTCACTATTCATCCCCCTTTTAAAAAAATCAGTCCGCAAATTCAACCGAAACAATAGGTAGCAAGTTACAGCGTGTATGTATTACAATTTCTTGTTGACATTTTACCATCTTAATATTATTATTATCACATTAACGTCTCAACTGCTTCTGGAAGAATGGGGTCGGTGACATAACGAAGAAGGAGGAAGCTATGTTTAGAACAACACTTATTGCGACACTTATCATGATAGCATGTGTCGGTAGCGTTCAAGCCTGGGAAACGTCCAGTTTCTGCAGTGGCTCTGACGGCTATGATTATGACCCATACAGTGCCAACAATCCATACACAACGGGAACCATACAGTGGTACGTCTACGTAAATGCCTATGGCCACACTGGTTACGCATGGGCTGAGGCGAGCGCTTATTCAATATCGGTTGATTGCGATGCGGGTTTGATAGCCACCTCCGATACTGATACGGCATACACTTCCGCGGCATCTATCGCGACAGTCAACCTCGTAACCGAATGCGAATCAGAAGACGCAACTCAAGCATGGGCCAGAGCCACGGCAAGAGCAACATGGATAGACAATTAATACTCTAATTTAATTGTTATTGTCACCGCCCCCTCAAAATGTAATGGATTATTCCCGTGACTAATACTATCAGCATAGTAGCGTATTGCATTATTTTTCTCTTCACAAACACGACCGCCAGCCCTTTAGCAACAACTGCACATACAGGCAGAATCAGCATTGGTGGCGTGAGCATGGAACGAGATGAATTCAACAAAAAAATGTTAAAAAAAAGAACGCTGTTCAGCAGGTCAGCCACATATCCTGTACCACCGGACAGTATCGAATCATGGATAGACGAGACCATTGGCGAGTTATATTTTCTTGCCGATGCTCACAGCAAGAACATTCAAAACTCTGACAAGGTTTCTAATATCTATGAAAACATGAAGCGATTCATGATTACCCAGATAGGTGGAGAGCTATACAATGAAATAGTTACGAATAATCTTAAAATAAATAATACAATCATAGAAGAAGAGACAAAAAAAAGGAGTTATCTATTCGATTATGAAGTAATCAGACTCACGGACAATTCGATATTGAAACCACAAAACATCATGAAAACACCGTCTGATTTCGACACGTTAAAAGCAAGCGTTCAAAAGAGCAATAATAGTGTCTGCTTATCAAAAACAGACCGCTGGCCCTTCATGAGTGACTGGGCATTACGAAAAGAAATTTTCAGTGCTGAAATCAATATTGTTCACGGGCCGTACAACCATGATAAGGATATTATTTATTTTATCGTTCGGAAAAAAGTGTACGATGTACCTCAGTTATCTCGAGCCAATATTGAAGCTGAGTATCGGATGCATGAAGAACGTCGGTTGATGGAAAAATTTGACCGCGAAATTCATGCTAAAGCCCAAACAGAAATCAAAACAGATACAGTTCATACTATATACACAATTATTTGTAATTACGATGCAGGCTGCACACTAACAAGAAGTATGTTTAAAAACCATTTATCAAAAACCATTGTACAGTATCACGATCGAGGAAAGCTTGTTGAATTATCAGTTAGACAGTTCATTGAAGACTACGAAAAACAACCTTTAAAAAAATGGATAATTGAAGAATCTGATTTAGAACAGATACTGAAGGAAATGGTTTTTACAAAATTAGCTTACAATTATGCAGAAAATATTGGAATTATGAACGATCCGATACTTAAAAAACGACTTCAAAAACTCAAACAGAGTTATACGATACGAGAATACGAAACAAATTACTTACTTCCTCTTGATCCGGTGACTGACAATGATATTTCACAACATTTCTATCAACACCGCCAACAATACATTACGCCGTCAAGTTTCGATGTTCATGTTTTTGCTTTCAACACCCGGCATGAAGCCGTTGCGTTACGAGGCAGGATTGCAAAGTTCGCGAGAAGTGGAAATCAACAATTTATTTCCTGGGCAGATAAGGATGTTGAAGTTACATTGAATGAGGAGATAAAATTTGGTAACGTTTCATACCCGGCAAAGGTTTTCAAGATTTTACTGACTACTACCGACAAAAAAATGACAAATCCAATAGTCATTGGAAATAAGCATGTCATTTTCGTCAAAATCAAATCAAACGGCAGAAGGTTGGCAGAACTTGAAGAGGTTAATGACTATATATACGAAGAAATAAAGCAAATAAAATTAAAACAAATAAAAAAAAGTCTCTTGCCACAACTCAAACAGTATTACATATATTCTAACAATATTGATTTATCTTTTTACTATAATGATGATTTTAGATGTGGCAAATAACATATAATAGCTATGCAAAAAAGCCCCTGAAGAAATTCGGGGGCTTTTCTGTGTAAACAGACACCCCACCGTCACAATAATAACGTCCAGCCCCTGCCCCTCTAATTGTTTTAAATTTATCTTGAACATTGAAACACCCTCTTCTATATTAGTTTAGTAAAGCTATTAACCTGACTCTATTCCAAGGAGGTGTGGTGCTGTATTCGAGAAATGTGCTCGGCATTCTGCTTGCAGCTGTTATCCTTGTATTTGCCGTTCCGGCAGCCTTTGCACAGGAAACGAATGCTGTGGGTATAGCAGTGCTCGACCTTCAGGCAAACGGTATTGCAGAAAGCGAGGCGGTCGCGCTCACCGAAATGCTGCGTGCGGGCATTTCAAAGACTATCAAGGAGCAGTCGGCAAAAATCACGGAAAACTACAATTTCATCGAACGATCACAGATGGATAAGATTTTCGATGAATTTGAAATCCAGGGTACTGGCTGCACCGACATTTCCTGCGCCATTGAGTTCGGGAAAATGCTCAATGTCGATAAAATTGTCCTCGGCTCTGTCAGTCTCGTAGGATCGACCTACATGGTCATTGTCAGGACCGTGGATGTGAAAACGGGGAAAGCGCTGACATCGGTCGACAGGAAACAGCGCGGCATTATCGACAATGTCATTGACCTGATGCCGATAGTCGCCCATGAACTCCTCACCGGAGAACGTCTTGCGGCACCGGAAATCACACTGCCGCAAAGCACACCGGATCCCGCCGCCATTGCCGAAAGCGGCGGAGCATACCTCACGGTAACCGGCACCCCGAAGAAAGTGCAGGTTTACCTCGGCAGCACACTGATAGGCACAACACCGCTCGATTACAGAAAGATCAATCCGGGACGGTATCGGTTAAAGCTATCCGCAGACGGCTATGAGGACTACGAAAACGAGATCGTTGTCGCACCGGATGAAAGCGAAAAAATCAGCTACCACCTTCAGAAACTCGCCAATCTCAGTGTCAGCGGTTTCCCCGAGGGAGCAGCCGTATTTATCGACGGCAAAAAGATCGGCACAACCCCACTGGACAACAAGACCATGCCGCAGGGATCTTATTCTCTGATAGTTAAATACGAAGGTTATGGCGAGTACGGTGAACACATCTCTCTTTCCGCCGGTGCACACAAGAAAGTCAGTTATACGCTCAATCCGATGGAAAGCATTTCGGTCAACGGTTTTCCGAGCGGCGCGGCAGTATCAATAGACGGCGTTCATGCAGGAAATGCACCTCTGGCAAATCATGTGATACCTGCGGGCAATTACAAAATTGTCATCCAAAGCCCCGGATACGAAAAATATGCCGTAAACGTTTTCATCGGCAGAGGGAAACCGCTCGATATTTCCTATCACCTTTCGCCAAAATCCAAAAACGGGGTTCTGACCCGCAGTCTCATTTTCCCCGGCAGCGGCCAGAGATACGCCGAATACCGGGGCAAGGGTATGTTTATCAGCGCACTGCAGATCATCACGCTCGGAGCTGTCGCCGCAACATCGGTAAGCGCGTTGGGCTCATGGGATGATTACGACAAAGCCGAGGAAACCTACCGAAAAGCACGATCGGACGCTGATTTCGGCACTCTATATGATGATCTCGAAAGCAAATATAACAGCGCCTCGGATGCCGGAAACCTTCAGAACGCGGCTATTGCGGCAGCCTGCGCTGTTTACATCTATAATGTGCTGGACGCATTGATGACTGAACCCAGAATCGAACTTTCATCCCGTTACGATACCATACAGATCACTCCTGTAGTCAGCCGGCATAACACGGGACTTGCAGCAAGCGTGAGGTTTTAGTGATGAAAAACAAAAACATACTACTCATAATTTTCAGCCTTTTACTCGTCGTTTCCAGCTGCTCGAAAGACAAGGCGGAACGCGATAATCCGCTCGATCCCGGCGGCACCAATTTTGACGGCTGGCAGACACCTGCGCTTTCAGGCCCTCAGGAGGGATCGCGATACACGCTCACATGGAGCGATGTCGGCGCTGACAGCTATGTTGTCGAAGAGTCGACAACAGCATCGTTCACGGACCCGACTGCGTTTACAATAAGCGGGACGACAAAAACATTCTGTCATTATGACGAAGGGATCAAATATTATTACAGGGTAAAGAATTCCGAAAACAGCACCCAGGGCGGATGGTCGAACACACATACAGTTCAGATCAACGATCCTTTCGCTTACTACGATATCGATATGGTGACAATCGATGGCGGCACATTTAAAATCGGCGACCTGAACAATACTGGCGCGAGTGACGAAAGGCCCGCACAGGAAGTTGCCATTGACATGTTCAAAGTGAGCGAAACTGAAATTTCCCAGGAACTGTACGAAACTGTAATCGGAGAAAATCCCTCGACGGAAAAAGGCGGCTCGTTGCCAGTCACGGATATATCCTGGTATGACGCCGCCCTGTTCTGCAACCGTCTCAGCGAACTGCTCGGGCTTGACACCTGTTATAACGAGGACTACTGGACCTGTGATTTCACGAAAAACGGAATCCGTCTTCCCACAGAGGCCGAATGGGAATTCGCCTGCCGCGCCGGCACAAAAACACTCTATCACAGCGGCGACAGCGAAACTGAGTTGAAGACTGAAGCCTGGTATTACGCCAACAGCGGCAACAAACTTCACGAAATAGCCCGTAAAGCCGCGAATGCATGGGATCTGTACGACATGCATGGCAATGTCAGCGAGTGGTGTAACGACTGGTACAGGGATACCACCTACAGCGCGATACTGGGCAGCAACCCGACCGGCCCGGGCAACGGCACCTATCGTTCACTCAGGGGCGGCAGTTTCCGGGATATCGCGAAAAACTGCCGTGCCGCAGACCGTTCCGCGTATGTGCCGGATTATTCAAACGACAATATCGGTTTCCGGATTGTCTGGAAAGCTGTCGAGGAATGAAGAAGCTAAGTATATGATCCAACAATGAAAAAGCCCCCGAATAATTTCGGGGGCTTTTCTTTATCAATAGAAGCATGCCGACTTCTAAAAAAATCTTAGAGACCTGCGGCAGCCTTTGCCTCAGCAAACTTCTTCTCGAAGATCGCGAGAGCTTCGCGGATGCAGTCGACATCGCCAGCGGCGTTGTTATCGACAACATGCTGCAGCGGTGCGCTCATGCCGAGTGCCGGGAAGCAGCCGCGGCCCTTGATGGCCTTGATGTAGTCAGGGCCGGTCTCGAAATTGACAGCGCCGGTGGGCATAATGATACGGTCGTTGTGACGCTCGCGGACATAGGGAGCCAGAAGGTCGCCGAGACCCTTGGGACCGTGGGAACGTGCCGGGAAAACCTTGATGGCATCAGGCTCGTTGCCGTCTTCGCGCTCAATGAAATAGCCAAGCTCGGTCGGGGTGAAAACTGCCGGTGCGACGAAACGGTTCTCAGCGTGTGCTGTCTTGACAAACTCGACCCCTTCGCCGTAGCCGCCCATGACGTTTGCGGGAGCGACGATCATGTCGAAGCCCATCTCGATGGCCTGCTCGAGCTCTTTGGGATTGATGATGGAACCGACGCCGAGGACGAAAGGCTTGTCGGTGCCAGCTTCTTCGCGTTTCTTGACCAGTTCCTGCATACCCTCGGCGAGAAGGCCAATATCGATGCGGAAAGTACACTCACTGACGTAACCTGCCTTGTAGACTTCCCACATGGTGGTGACAAGGTCTTCGGGCTTCTTGATGTGGCTCTTGTTCATGACGACGACAACGCCGCTGTCGCGGAGTGCGCTGTCGACCATTTTTCTGTCATACTGCCATGCCATGATAAAACTCCGTCGTTGTGAAAGGTGAGGCGTGCGTTGCGGAAGCGCCGTTCGCTGCCATCTGGCTTGAGAGAACGGCGGTACTGCCGCGCAAATAAAGAACATGGAGGACGGTGGCCGCCCTCCATGTTTCGGAACAGTATATTAGCGAAGAGCGGAAACGCCGCCGCCGGACTTGGCGCGCTTGATTTCCTTCTCGATCATGCCGAGTGTGCACATAGTGGTGTCGCCGGGGAATGCCTGGACCATGGCGCCGTGAGCCGCACCGTAATCCACAGCTTCCTCGGTGGTCTTGCCGATCATAAGAGCGGAAGCGACACCGTTGCAGAACGAGTCGCCGCCACCGGTACGGTCAACGATCTCAACCCTGTTGCGGACAACTGCCTGGAAGATTTTGTCCTCAGCGACATCGTAGAGGACAGCGCCCCAGTTGATCATGTCTGCGGAGAGAGCCGAACGAAGCTGGGTGCCGATGATCTTCAGGTTCGGGTAGTCCTTGGCGACCTTGCGCAGTGTGTCGGTGTAAGCCTCCATGAATGCTTCCATGGGCTCGTCTTTGCCGACCTTGCGTGTGTCGTATCCGAGAGCGTCGGAGAAGTCGCCCTGGTTGCCGACGACGAATTCAGCGTTTGCAACTGCCTTGCGGTTGATCGCGCGTGCTTTTTCTTTGTCAGGCTCGACCTTGGAACGGTAGTTGAGATCGTAAGAACGGAAAACACCGTGTTTGCCGGCAGCCTCAAGAGCCTCGATTGCGAGCTCGGAGGTTTTCGCCCCGATGAGGGTGAAAATACCACCGGTGTGGAACCAGCGGACACCCTGGGAGAAGAGAGCTTCCCAGTCAAAATCACCGGCTTTCAGCGCGGTTGCGGCAGCGTGGGAACGATAGTACTCGGTGACCGAGGGGATAACGCCCTTGCCGACCCATGTGAAATTAATGCCGTTGTGCAGCGTGCCCTTGGCGTCAGTGGAAAACTCGCCCTTGCCCTGGTTGTTGAACCAGATGATGTTCGAGGTGTCGACACCGGCTTCCTTGAGCTGGTTTTCGATGTTGCGGCCGATACCGTCATCGACCAGAGCGGTGACAACACCGGTCCTCAGACCGAATGCATAAGCTCCGCCTTCAGCAACGTTGGTTTCGCCGCCACCGTGCCAGATACGTGCCTGGCGTGCGCGGGGAGTGGGAACGTCGCCGGGATCGATACGCATCATGACTTCGCCGAGCGCGATAATATCGTACTTGGTCTTCTCGACCGGGTTGAAGGTAAAGGTGCTTGCCATGTTGAATCCTCCTTGCCTTTGTTGATTCGGTTTTCTGCGAAACAAACGCCGTACAGCCGGAAACCGGCAGGAAATCATTCGAATATCGATCATGCAAAGAATAGCCTGACCGTTTCGAATGCGACTGTCTATAATAAGTAGTGTGTCACCTGAGAAAAAACGACCGCCGGAGCGGCTTTCTGCCTTGATTCTCCCCGGCGACGCAAGACTTGTAATATAGTAAAGTACGCTGTAAAATCAAAATAAAAAAGGATTTCCAACCGCATCTTAGAGCGCATTTAATATGAAGCTCATATTTTTGTTCTGTTCGTAAAATATCCAGGCTTTGCCAGTGACCGAAATGTTTTCGCGGGCAAGCTCTGCAGTGCGAAAGAAAAGGAGATGAAGCGCTGACGTACTCATTGACCCAAACACATGAATATGCTATACTTTTATTCTAAAATACAAAAATTGAGGGAGTGCCGGAGGGATACCGCAAATGAATGATCGAAATAAAAAAATGAATGGACGTCGTTATTTCCTGTAACAACTTGCTTTCGCAATGCTGGGATCCATTGTGGGGCACAGCGCAGAACAGCGCCCTGAAAAAATCCTGCTGCGGTCTTCCTGGCAAACGGTCAACATCGGCGATATCGCTCACACGCCCGGACTGCTGAAGATACTTGAGACGCATTTACCTGATACCGAGGTTTACCTTTGGGCCAGCAATCTCGATAATGGCGTTGACAAATTGCTCCTTTCCCACTTTCCCAAGCTTAAAATAGTACAGGGTTCTGCCGGGCTGAAGAAGGCATTCAAAGAGTGCAGCCTGCTTCTGCATGGTTCCGGCCCGTCACTGGTCGCGCAAAGGGATGTTGAACGCTGGGCCGAGGAAACCGGCAAACCTTATGGAATTTACGGCATAACCGTATCTCCTAAAAAATCGACCTCCACAAAAGCAACCTCGGAAGAATCGCTCGCCAAAACCCTCAGGGTGTTAAGCGGTGCGAAATTTGTCTTTTTCCGGGATTCCAAATCTCTTCAATTTGCAAAAGCAAAAGGCTGCACCTGCCCTGTCATGGAATTCGGGCCGGATGCGGCTTTCGCCTGCGATGTGCGTAATGATACACTGGCCGAGGCATTTCTCAGCAGGCATAACCTGCAAACGAAACAATTTCTTTGCTGTATACCCCGTCTCAGATACACGCCCTACTGGACAATTCCGGGGGAAAAGCGAGCATTCAACGCGGCCAAACACGCAAGAAACGAACAAATGAAGGAGCATGATCACGCACAGCTGCGGCAGGCAATTGTCGAGATTGTCAGGCAGACCAATTTGAAAGTATTGATTTGCCCTGAAGACCGTACGCAGATGCAGGTCGGTAAAGAGCTTCTATATGACAAGCTGCCGGACAATATAAGGAAACGTGTTGTGTGGCGACCTGACTATTGGCTCGCAGGAGAAGCGATCAGTACGTATTACCGAAGCGCTGGTCTGTTCGGAAACGAAATGCATTCTCCCATTATGTGTGTGGGACATGACATTCCTGCGCTTGTCTGCCGCTGGAATGAACAAACGAGTAAGGGCTATATGTGGAAAGATATTGGTCTTTCAGATTGGCTTTTTGACCTCGATGACGAGTCACAGGTCGCTAGAGTAGTACCAACAGTACTGGATATGGCACTTCATCCTGAAAGCGCCAAAGCAAAGGCGAAAAAAGCCAGACTATTCGTCGAAGAGAGACAACGGGAAACAATGATGCATGTGAAAAGCTAATCGCAGAAAACAGTGCGGATCAAATTGTTTCATATCATCTGCGATTATGCTTTCTGATAAGAGAAACAGAACATACAGAAGCATATGAACAACATAATAATCTGACATATTTGTTTTGTTAAACTTCACTTATTCTGCACGGGCCTGATGCAACACAAAAAGCAGAACTGTTCAGACCATTCGTAAATGGCTTCAAAGTACAAAATCTCATAACAGCATAGTACAGACTGAAATTACAGCACCATCTTCTATAGAATACCCCCCCTATGAATACATTATCATTTTGCCTGACCTTTCTACGTTCCCATTGACTCAACGAAACAAATGTGCTATACTGTTATAAAGGTGTGTATAAGGCACCTTTTTTCATCCTCAACACTCACGAAAATTCGGAAACCATATGAGACACCTTATTATCGGCAACCCGCTTATCGGTATTAGACAGGAAAAGAAAGCAGTCATCGATAAGCTTGTCGCCCGCTTGAAAAAGGACGGCGCCACTGTCGATGTTACTTATATACTTGAACGCGGCAAAGGAAAATTCCACGCTTCCCGGTCAAAACTCGAAGGATACGACCGTGTTTACGCAGCCGGCGGAGACGGAACGGTCAGCGAGGTCGCATCTGGATTGGTCGGACTGGGCGTTCCCCTGGGCATAGTACCGCTCGGCACCGGCAACGGTCTTGCCAGGAGCCTCAACATTCCTCTCGAAACCGAATCCATGATACATGCTATGGCCAAAGGTAAAACCGACACCATTGACTGTGGGCAGATCGGCGATGTCCATTTCTTCGCAACCGCAGGTTTTGGTTTCGATGCCTGGATCGCACAGGATTTCAATATCAGGCGCAAGGAAAAAACCAGCGTATTCGATTATTTTATGATCGGCGTTAAGAACTATCTCTTCCGTCCGCCCGAGAAAGTCACCATCGAGATCGACGGCAAGGAGATCACACGAAAGCTGTTCGCCCTCTCGTTCTGCAACACGAAACAGTACGGTGGCGGAGCAATCATCGCACCTCAGGCCGATACGAAAAGCGGCACGCTCATAGCGGCACTTATTCCGAAACTCTCGCTATTCAAGGTTCCTGCCGCAATCATGCAGCTTTTCAACGGAACTCTCGAGCACAGCAAAAATATCGAGTACCACACATTCACTTCCCTGACCATCAGCCGCGGAAAAAACGATATCGCCCATGCGGACGGCGAGATATTCCACGTGAAGAAGACTTTTACGGTCAATGTCCTGCCTCAGTCGCTCAACGTGATAGTCCCCTGAGAAACGGCAGGCAGGCCCACCCATCCCACAGCACCTGCTTTACG
Organism: Candidatus Latescibacterota bacterium; assembly: GCA_963668435.2. Classification (GTDB taxonomy): domain Bacteria; phylum Latescibacterota; class Latescibacteria; order Latescibacterales; family Latescibacteraceae. The sequence continues at coordinate 45,229 of CAXXSC010000002.1, read as the reverse complement.
AATCCCGCGAGGCAGATCTAATCGGAAACGGCATGAAATCCCGGAAAATTAGAGCGATCATCACGGCAGCCGCCTTTCTCCTGTCTGCAGCACTGACAGCATGGACCGAAAGCAGTGCAGCTGAGCTGACAATCCTCTATACAGCAAACTCCAGCGGTAAGATGATGTTCTGCGACTGCCCGAACGATCCTTACGGCGGACTTGTGGAGCGGGTTACATTCATCAGCGATTTCCGTCGGAAACACGATGATTTTCTCCTGCTCGATGCCGGCAACATGGTCGGGCTTTTCGGTGATTACGATCTCAAGGCGGCCACAGTGCTGGACATCATGAACCTCATGGACTATGATGCCGCGCTTGCCGGAAGGAATGAATTCTACCGGGGGACAGCCCGCGCCCTGAAGATGCAGGATCACGCGGATTTTCCACTGCTGAACGCCAATGTCATGCGCGAAAGCGGCAACACCGCCGTTTTCAAGCCGTGGACATTGAAAAATACCGTCGGCGTCTCTGTCGCCATCGCCGCGCTGGTCGACAGCAGCAGTTTCCAGCATGTGAGAAAAGACCTTATCGATTTCCGTCTCGCTTCTGCTGAAAAGCACTTGAACGCGATTATGCCGGAAATGAAAAATGACACCGATGTCATAGTCCTGCTCTCGCAGATGGCACACGAGGCGAACATCCGCATTATGGAATCATTCCCCGATATCGACCTGATCATCGAGGGCTTTGGCAACAAAACCTACGACCCGCCGATCGCGGCAGGCTCAGGTGTCATTGTCTCGCCCGGCACATACGGCAATCATGTCGGCCTCATCACCCTCGAAACAGATTCCGGCAAGACTCGCGTAAAAAACGCTGAACTGCTTCCCGTCCTCAACATTCCCGCCGATAAAAAAGCGGAAAAAAAAGTTCTCCAATATTACAAAAAGCGGAAATAATTCAAGCTACCTCCTCATCACATTTGCCACGTTAACAAAAATTAACAGTCCGCAATATCCATAATAACAGAATGTTATGGCGACTGTTTTTTTCAACGCGCTTTCTCTTAAACGTTCTTTCCCAACCAGCAGTCAAAATGGGTGAAAGCGGCAAAACGGAATTTCGCTAAAACTCTAGTGAACCCAGCCAGGTTTTTAAACGTCCAACATTCGAGAGGGAGACAAAAATGAAAGCTCGACAGACAGTTTTATACACACTTTTAATTATTTCCGTGGCAGCAGTGCCGGATATGGCAGGCGCACGGAACGGCAACAACAATATGGGAGCCGGTCGCGGCGGCAGCGGACAGCGGTCCGAACAGGCACGTCACGGCAAACGATCGCCCGGCGATTTCCTCGTCAGGGTGCTCGAAGAGGCGGAATACCCGCTGAGCGATGCGCAAATATCTCAGATCGAGGTACTCGCCGAAGAGAAACTTACCAGGGCCGAGATGCACGATAAAGTCACAGAAATCCTCAGCGACGACCAGAAAGCGGCACTCGAAGAGGCCCATGCAGATCGCGGGTCCGGAGGACCTGGCGGCAACCCGGTTGAACGTATGCAGGCTGTGCTTGACGAGGCCGGTGAGCCGCTGAGCGAAGACCAGATCAGCGCACTCGAGACAATTGAACCCGGCAAAGGCATGCGCGAAAAAATCGCAGAGATACTCAGCGACGAGCAGGAGGAAGCACTTCAGGCACTGCGGAAAAACGCAGGAGGCCGTCAGAGAGGCAATGGCAGAGGAGCCCGGCCGCGCATGAACCATACACGCATGCTGTCACATGTTCTCGACGAGGCAGGTGTACCATTGACCGAGGATCAGATCAGCGCTCTTGAAGATGTTGGGCGCGACCCGGAGGCACGCGAGCAGGTTGAGGCAATTCTCACCACCGAACAGGCTGCGGCACTGGAAAAAGTTGCCGAAGAAAGACGTGCGAAACATAATGAGATGCTTGCTGCAATCCTCGAAAAGGCAGGAGTGCCATTGAGTGACAGCCAGCTGTCGGAAATCGAGGCGCTGGAGGCCGGTCCGGAAACACGCGAGCAGATTGCAGAAATCCTCAGCGAAGAACAAAACGAAGCGCTCAGGGCGGCACGTCCCAAAGGCAGAGGCCATCACGGCAGAGGACCCGGCGGCGGGCCGTTCGGAGCACTCAAAGAGGCCAGTTGCCCGCTCACCGAGGAACAATTTGAGACCCTGCGGGCAATGCCGAAAGACAGCGACCGTAAAGAGGCACTCATGAGTGTCCTCACCGAGGAACAGAAAGCCGTACTCGCCGCACTTGATGACGAAACTGCGGGTGAAGAGGCAAGCACCGGGGCAGAGAATATCGAGGCCGCCGGAAAATTGGCCTCGGCCGAGGAAACACCAGACGTTTATTCGCTCAAACAGAACTATCCGAACCCGTTCAACCCGTCGACCAGTATCGATTACAGCCTTGGCAAAGCGGCCGATGTCAAAATCGAGATTTACAGCCCCGGTGGCCAGTACATAACAACACTGGTCAACGAACACCAGTCAGCGGGAATGCATACAGTGGTCTGGAACGCGTCCGAACGCGCAGCAGGCATCTATATTTACAAAATGACCACTGAAAACGGTATCAATACAGGAAAAATGACATTAATGAAATAATCCCTCCCCACTATCCCTATCCAAACCCACGTGCCGCGGAAGGGTGCGCAGCCTCGCGCTCTCTCCCGCGGTTTTTTTATTCTGTCCGCCGCGTAGACTGTCAGCAAAAGCATTTCGTAATACCGAAACACAAGGAAACTGACCGTCGAATGGAAACCAGAGGAAATTCTTTTAATTACCAGAAAATGAGAGGCTGGCGGATTACTGCCGGGGAAAAGGATTTCAGAGAAAGTGGAAGGCACGGAGAATACAAACGCAGGAGCACGCTGAAAACAATCGCAACCATCAGAAATGACAATGCCGCAGCCAGTTCTGACCGCGGCATATAAAATAAGTCTATCACATGAATTTACGGGGTAAGCGCTATTTTTCCTCGTATTCGGCAAACGGATTTTTTTCTTTCGGGAAAAACATGGCAATACCGATAACAGCCAGTATCGCAATTATAACAATCAGCGCAACCTTCATACCGCCCGACTTTTTTACCGTGCCATCGATCGCAACACGGATCATATTGATTGAGTCGCCATCAGCGATATTGTATTTTGCTATCGCCACATCGTCCTTGAGCTCGACACCGTCCTTAATGAATTTCTGCGATCCCGGCAAAGACTGCGTCACATTGAACAGCACATCCTTGAGATCTTTCACCGTAGCCCCGCTGTCGACATTAAGGAAAATGACCTGCCCGTGTTCAGGCACAAGAACAACCTTGATCGGTTCAGCACCTGCAAAGCCGATTTTCAGAAAGACAAAGAGAACAGCAATAAAAGCTATTATTCGATGCGACACGATATGACCTCCGGATACAGATGGTAATATTTTAGCCCATTCTCAGAACCATAAAATGAAAAAAAAACAGCCGCCGGAAAAGTATTTTTTTCATATAAGTCTTAAACGGATAAAAAAGGCCTGATAAAAAAACGACCGGCCGGTATTTCCGGCCGGTCTGCGCACGATTGATTGAGAAAGGGTATAACTGTTACCGCTTATTTAACTGAAACCTGTATCTCTTTCGGAATAGCCTTCTCCGATTTCGGTACCTTGAGGGTCAGAACACCGTTCTTGTACTGGGCGTCGACCTTGTCGGAATCGAGCGTATCGGGGAGGCTGAAACTTCTCTCGAATCGTCCGTAGTGACGTTCCGAGCGGAAGCACTGCGTGTCCTTTTGCTCCTTTTCCTCCTTACGCTCACCGGAGACGGTGAGAGTGTTGTTCTTTACCTCGACCTTGATGTCTTTCTTGTCGATTCCGGGAAGGTCGATGTCAAGCCACACCTCTTTTTCGTTCTCGTGAACATCGACTCTCGGACTCCAGCCCCCCTTTTCACCGCGGTTCCTGCCCGGCCAGTCGTAGAAGAGGCTGTCAAAGAGGTCGTCGAAAGCCGGAGCCGCAAGATTCGCTCTGTTTCTCCAGATTGCGGGTACCATAATGTACCTCCTTTTTTGTTGTTTGACGTTTTAACCTTATATCTTCCGCGTCATTAGCAGCGCGGTATTATTTTCTTTGTTTCTTTTCCGGTGCAGATCACTTGATCTTGACAGTATAGGGCTTTGCAGCTTCCTTCTTCGGGATCGTCACCGTCAGGACACCATTCTCGAAACCGGCCCCGACTGCCTCACCGTCCGCAAACTCGGGAAGCTTGAATGTACGGTTGAACGATCCTGTTCTGCGCTCGAAATAGTGGTAAAGCTTTTCATCATATTCGCGATCGTTCTTGCGCTCACCTGCGACCTCCAGCACACCTTCCTTCACCGTTACGGTAACATCCTCTTTCGTGAAACCGGGAAGATCGAAATCGATCTGGTAGTCCTCAGCGGACTCAACAATATCGACCGGGGGATTGAACGTGTTGTTCTTTGCTGCGGTCTGGCGAACTCTTGTCTGCGGGAAATATTTTACGTACGTCATGTCAACTACCTCCTGTAAAAGTTTCTGTTTCGTGTTCGCCATTGTAGAACGCAAGTCCCGTGCCAAAAAATATCTACTAGACTTATATCGTTGTATTATATCAACATAAACAATAACAATCAAAATACCCAAAAAAGCGCATTTTCAGCATGGCAGACCACAACTGCCATTATGGCAGTATCTGCAGTCTTTTTCGGCAGGCCATTTCTGCCGTTTCTGTCTCCGTTTCGCCACAGGTATTTAAAAGTATGATCATGGGAATGGTGAAACAAAAAGCTCCCGGGGCATACCCGGGAGCCTTATGGAAAAAGTCTGCTGAAAAGAAAAACTACATGCGCTCGGAAACCGCCCCTGAAAGCCGCTTGATGATAAGGCGTCTCATTTTGTCGAGGACCGCGCTGTCCGCTATCTTGCCACCCCCGGAGCTTTTAATATAGAATGCGTCGGCCACCTGGTCCTCATCGGTGCCGATCTTCGCGGTATGAATATCGATATCGAGGCTGGCAAACACGCTCGTGATATCATAGAGAAGGCCGGCGTAGTCGATGGCGAAAATATCGACCACCGTATAGTTGGAGGAAATGTCATTGTGGATCCTGACACGCGGAGGAGAATAGACCACGGCTTTTTTCACGCGCCGCCAACGACGGTGGTAGTCGCTGATGAGACCGGCGACATCGGTCCCGTTGACAACAACCTCGATCAGGTTCCGCTTGAAATCCCGCTGGATCTCAGGCCGGATAACAGGTTCACCGTCCCTGCCGGTCACCAGGAATGTATCGATAATGACCCCGTCGTCGCGGGTGAAAATCCGGGCGCCGATGATATTGATACCTGAGGCGGTGATTGTTCCGCAAATATCGGAAAGGGCGCGTGAATAGTCGGCCGTGATCACGGAAAGAAGGCTGTAATCACGTCCGCTCCTGAATGAGGCCCAGGCGCCGCGCTTCCGCATTTTCTCCACACCGGCGATATGGGAGCGAACAGTCCCGGCATCGCTGACCCTGAGATATTGTTCCGGCAGAAGGTCGAGATGCGCGGCGATCAGCTCGCGTGACAATCCATTTTTCCCCGATCCGGCGACCGCGTCCCAGCGCTGTTTCAGTGAAGCGGCGGCGTGCGCCTCGAAACCTTTTTCGATCATCATGAGCCCCTTGTTGAACAGGCTCCTCAGCAGAGATTTTTTCCAATCGGTCATGGCGCTTTCCGACAGGGCCATGAGATCGGCGAACGTGATAAGGGTCAAAAGCCGCAAACGTCCGGTGCTGCCCACTTTTTCGATGAAATCGCGTACGGTGTCCTCGTCATCGATATCCCGACGCTGCGAGATATGGCTCATGACAAGGTGTTCGGCGACAAGGAAACGCACCAGCTTGACCGTACGGCTGTCGAAATTGAGCCGCTTGAGCGCTCGGGCGGTCATTTTCTCGCCCTCTTTAGCATGTCCGCGGCCTGTTTTCTTGCCAATATCGTGAAAAAAACCGGCAAGGTAGAGTGCGGCTTTCGCGGTGATCTCATCGGCAATCTCAGTCAGCCAGTCGAGGGAACTGTCCCCGCCATTGACCAGTTTTTCGAGATTCTCGACCACCCGTATCGAATGCTCGTCCGTGGTATAGGTGTGATAGAAATCGAACTGGTAATGCCAGCTTATCTCGTCAAATTCCGGCACGATCCGTGTCAGGATACCGTGGGCGTGCATGAGACGGAGTGTCGCGGCGATACCGTTTTTCGCGTTGAACAGCTCTCGAAAAGCTTCCTGCACCTCCTCAGAAAGGAAAAGGCTGTCAGGCGCTGTCTCGATGAAATCCTCGATACGGGCCGACATCTCGGCGGTCAGTGACAGGCCGCGCTCCCCGGCGACACGGCAGAGCCTGATGAGAAGAGCCGGCTCCAGCATGAAACGTTCGCGGTCCACGCCCTGTATTCCGGCCTCGGTGTCGCTGATCATGATACCGTCTCCCGCATAGACGAAATCACAGCTCACGGCACCGTCGACCTCCTCCCCCGCGTTCGACGCAATCCTGTCGCAGATACGTTTCACCCGTCCGGCGCACATGTAATAATCGTGCATCAGTGACTCGACCGGAAGGTTGCCCTTTCCGCGATAGCCCGCTTTGACCGCCACCTCGGGAAGAACGAGGTGATCGAGCACGTCACTTTTCCTGCCGGTAAGGAAATGCAGTGCGTTTCGTATCCGCAGGAAAAAATCGATATCCTGTTCGAGTTGTCCAGCCTCTGCCGCCGTGATAAATCCCTTGTCGATGAAAGTTTCAAGCGCTCCGGAACCGGTCAGAACAGCAAGCCACCGGATAACATGCAGATCGCGAAGAGCGCCGGGACATTCCTTGATATTGGGCTCCTGTATCTGGACAGTGTTGTGGAAAGTGGCCAGACGCTGTTTTCGCTCCTCGAGCTTGCCACGGGCGAGCTCACGGCCGAATGCGCCGTCGAGGCAGTCACGGTACTGCTCCTGAAGGGTTTCCCATAATTCCCGCTCGCCATGAAGGAAACGGCCGTCCAGAAGCGACGTTGCGAAATCGCTGTCCTCCTCCGCGGCGGCGAGGCAGTCACAGATACTCCGTGTTGAGTGCCCCACATCGAAATGCATGTCCCAGAGAAACTGTATCATGCCGTGGATCTCACCCTCACGGGCCGCCGTCATCTTGTCGGGAACGATGCAGAGGATGTCGATATCCGAACCGGGATTGAGCTCTTTGCGCCCATAGCCGCCGAGAGCGACAAGGGCAAGGCCGGAGCTGTCATCGATATGACTTTGGCAGGCATGGATAACGAACGCATCCGAGAGCGCAGTCAAAAAGAGGGCGCTTTCTTTCCCACTGCCGCCGGAATCGAAAAATCGCTCGACAATGCCGCGGTTTTCCGTAAACACTTCCCTGAACGAGTTGAGCCGCCTGCGGTAACGGGACGGTGTAGTATCTTTCGGCTGGTCACTTTCGACTGTTTCCAGTTCGGCCACGACTTTGCGGTATATCTTTTCCGGCGAGAGGCTGTTGGAAGCTTTTGTTTTCTTATCCATTTATAGCTGATATTCTCCAGAGAAATGTCATCGGTTGACCGGCTCCCAGCCCTCTTTGAGGAGTCTGGACAGCCCGGTGGCTAATTCGGCGTTTTCCGGCCGTTCGGCGATATTAACGTTTTCGGCGGGATCGACCTTGTGATCGTACAGCATCCGCGCATACTGCTCCAGCTCCATCGGATCGCCCGGCTCGGTTTTCTCCCTCACCCACTCTGTGTAGCGGTAACGGTCCGTTTTAACCGAATCGCCATTGTAATAACGGCTGAACGCGGCGTTTTTCCATGCACGGTCCGGATTATCCAACAGCGGCAGCAGGCTCTTGCCCTCGAGATGGGACGGCGTTTCAAGACCCGCAAGATCGCAGAGTGTGGGGTAGATATCCACGAACTCGACAAGGGCATTTGTCCTGACAGCATGTCCATACCCCGGCGCGGATACAATCAGCGGCGAATGAAGGGCGTTCTCGAAATTGCAGTGCTTGCACCAGAGCCCGTGCTCGCCAAGCTGCCAGCCGTGGTCACCCCAGAGCACAACAATGGTGTTGTCGCGGATACCGAGACTGTCGAGCTCGTCGAGAAGCCGCCCGATCTGCGCGTCACTACAGGAAACGCTGGCGTAATAGCCGTGAATAAGCTTTCGCGAAAGCTCCTCTGACAGAGGGCCGTCCTCCGGGATACCGTAATAGCGGCGAAGTTCCCCGAACTTGTGCATGGCGGCATCGGGAGCCCCCTGTGGACGGAACGGGTTACTCGCCGGATCGATATCCTCGAAACGATACATATCCCAGTATTTTTTAGGCGCATTAAACGGCAGATGCGGTTTCATGAAACCGGCGGCAAGGAAAAACGGCTGTCCCGTTTTCGCAAGACGGCGCATATCATTAAGTGATTTGTCACAGATCATCCCGTCGAAATAGGCATTATCCGGCACATCGGCACATTCATAAGCCGAGCCGCGCGTGGTGCCCTCCTCGTCGATCGCGAGGTTATCTTCGAGCTGGTAGTTCCGCCACGAGCCGCGTTTCGGTTTCGGGTGCCAGGGCGTTTCGCTCCAGCTTGTCAGGCAGTCATTACCATGATGAAATATCTTGCCGTTCGATACTGTATGCCAGCCGCCGTTCTTGAAATGTCCGGGCAATGTCAGCGCGCCCGGCAGATCATCGTCGACTTTCGTGTAATAGTCGATGAAACGATGGCGTGTCGGCCTGACACCGGTGAGAAGACTTGCCCTTGACGCTCCACAGACCGGCACCTGACAGTAGGCGCGTTCGAAAACGGCCCCGTTTTCGGCAAGACGGTCGATATTCGGCGACTTGATCTGTCCGCGTCCATAGCAGCCGAGTTCCGGCCTGAGATCGTCGACAGCTATAAAAAGGATATTCGGTTTCTTCGACGCCTCCAAACGCCCTCGATTCAACGTAAGACCGGCAGCGAGCCCTGCGATACCGGTGCCTGTCCGCTGAATGAAAGTCCTGCGGTTTGTATAGGATTTCATGGTTACACCTCGACAGTTTATCATCCGGATCACCGATTAGTGATAATGCTGATCCGGAAAGAAGACGATCAATCGTGAATCATCCTTAAGTCATAAGTTTTCACTCTTCAATCACCACTCAACCGCCTGGCTCGCGCCTATGCCCGGTCCAAGAATGAACGCGTTATCGAACAGCCGCGCCGATCCGTAAAAATAGGAGCGGAAGAACGGTTCATCCGCAAAAAGGATCACCTGGCCGCGGCCCATCGACTCACGCATGACATACGCCGCACGGCTCCAGCGTTCCCGCGCCTCGGGCCAGAGAAGGCCGGACAGCCGGATAGTCGGAGAATCGGTCAGGCGCGCCACGGTTTTCACCGGTGATTTCGCCAGAAACGCATACGACGATCCGAGCAGAACAGACATACGGTTTCCGATGCCGAAACTCAGCCAGTATTCCTCGTCGAGCGCGGCATTGACAAAAGCGCCGTAGGGACGGAAAAGCCGCTGCATCCTGTCCAGCTCAGCAAGCTCCTCTTTCGAGAGCTTTGCTGCCTTTTCAGCCTTTTTGCTGTCAGCACTTTTGTTCGCATCCTTGGCAGTCAGACCCCAGACTGTGAGGCTGTCGACCACGGTCTTTCCGGCCTTGTCTTCACGGACCAGGTCGCGGGCGAAATCGTCGAGATCTTCCAGCGACTGATTCCTGAGACGGACATTGCAGAACGCACGATCCTTATCGGCAAGATATGCAGAGGCGCTCCCCACGGCAATAAGCGTGCCGCCGTTCCTGATCCAGTCCTTGAAACGCTCGCCCTTGCCGATGATATTCGCGTACGATCCGGACGGCAGAACGATGACATTGTATTTTCTCAGATCGCGCCAGCTGACATAATTCTCGAACAGAAGCGTACAGCGGTAGCCGAGATCCTGCTCGAAATGGTACCAGAGCGAGCCGAAACTGTACTGGTTGACCGAGGGGCCGAAAATCATGGCGACTTTCGGCTTTTCAAGAAGCTTGAACGTACGTCCGCCGAGATCGGGGCCATTTTCACTCTGTGCTGTATCGACACCGGTTACAACGGCGCCTGTTTCGCGGGCAACAGCTTCGAGGTCCCCGACGGTTATTTCTCGATTTTCGTTGCCGCGGAGAAGCAGGGTGCCGCGATCGTAATCCTTTCCGTCCAGAGTGAACGGCTTGGTCGCGGAACGTACCTTACAACCTTTGTCGAGCAGTCTCAAAAGAGCGGTAACAGCGCTATCGTCGTTGTATTCGATGAGATAGCCGAATGCTGGATCAGGATTCGACACACTCCCGGAACGCAGATCACCCGCCCTGAACGGCGACACAGAAACCTCCGGCATGACATGTGCCTCAAAAGCGTCCACATCATAAGCCAGGAACATCGACCAGGTGCTGACCTCGTACATCCGTGAGCCGTTGCCTTTTTCAAGGCTCTGGCGTTCATCCTGCAGCACCTCGGTCGTGAGATGCGGATCGAATTCGAGTATTGATTCCACCAGCGGGCGAAGCGGCTGGTCGAGACGGATCACGTAACTGCCTTTCGGGAAACTCATCTTTTCGGGGCTGTCACTCCATATATCGCGGGCTTTCGAGAGAGTGAACGGCTCTCCGGCGACACCTATCTCGATGCCCTGCATGGCAAGCTTGTTCATGAGACGGGCCGCGCGTGAGGGATTTTTCGTGCCGTCGACCACATAGGCTTTGACTTTCGCTTTCGCCGCGGTCTCGACCGTCTCTTTTTTCATGGCGTAAAAATCGCCGAGCATCGCTTTCCGGTTGTTGGCCGCAGTCATGAGGTTGGCGAACGAGCTGACAAACTGGTGGTGAACAGCCTCGCGGTAGGTTAGCGTATTGCCGTCGGGACGTTTCACCTGGGTTCCGCCGGTCAGCGCCTGTTCATAGAGGATGCTCACCGCGCCGAGATTGCAACCGTATGAGGTGGTGTAACCGGGATACCAGCTCTCGTTCCATTCGCCGGTGTAGTAGCTCCAGCCGTGGGCGTTGAACGCCTGGGCCTGCTCGTCCGCGAAAATCCTGAGCCATTTTTTTACCGAGCTGCTGACATGCGGATTGATCGGCTCGCGCGGCGGGCTGAACAGGAACGTATCATACGATCCCATTTCATGGGCATCGACCAGAAGCTGAGGTTTCCATTCGAGAAGCGCCCGTACTCTCGCACGACTTTCGGGATGGGCAAGTATGAACCAGTCGCGGTTGAGGTCGAACAGGTAATGGTTGCCGCGGGTGGGCGGCCAGTCACCGTGAAGGTGCATGCTCTGATAATCGTCGTGCGGAACCGGGCCGTTCCACTGGTAGACCTGGTTTATGAAACGCTCGCGGCCGTCGGGATTCTCCATCGGATAGAGACAGATAACCAGTTCGTCGCGAAGCTTCCTCGTCGCGGCATCGTTACCAGCGGCTAGCTGCCATGCGCACTGCATGGAAGACTCCGAACCGGAAAGTTCGTTGCCGTGGATCGTATACATGATCCATGCGACAGCGGGAAGGCGATCGATCAGGGATTCAGCCTCGTCCTCACCGGTCTTTCGGGGATCGGCGAGCTTTCCGATGCCGTTCTTTATGTCCTCCAGACGCGCCATATTCTCCTCGGAGGCAATCACCGCATAGAACATCGGGCGGCCTTCGTACGAGGCGCCGTCCTCGACAATTTTCATGCGCGGCGACTGTTCCGCAAGCGCGAGGAAATATGACCTGATCTCGTCATAATGCGAGGGTTTTTCCGCAAGAGAATGACCGAGAAATTCCTCCGGAGTCACCAACCCCTGATCGTAACTGCCGCCGGGATAGAAAAAACCCGCATCATCCGCATACAGGGGCTGGGCCGCTACGAGGAACAGAAGTGATACCAACGCCAACTGTAATTTCAACCTACTCATTTACATCCTCCGTTGAGACGGTTACATTATAAAGTATAGAGAATATATAGCGGTACAGCCGGGAAAATGAAAGAAAAAACGGGAACAAAGAAGGCGCCGGGAAATTACAGAATAATAAGGGTGTATGCCGAAAGCCCGGCCGGGACAAAGAAAGTCTTGATTTGGATCATTCTTGAATTCACCGCAAGACAACAATGCCATCTAAACAAAATGGATATCTCAATGCCGCGAACAAGTTATGTATCGATATGCTTTGTTTTTTCTTTTTTCCTCTTAATCACACTGACACCATCATTAGCTCTCGAAAATGAAAGTGTGGTCGAAAACGGGGCTGAATTCGTAATGGTGGCGGACGGGCTCAAATTTTCCGAGGGCCCGGCGGTCTACAGCAGCGGCACTGTCTGGTTCAGTGATTACGGCACAGACAAAATATACCGTATAATTGGCGGCTCGGCTGAAACTGTGCTCGAAAATGTCGGCGGCCCCATCGGCCTCCATTTCGATAACGAGGGCTCCCTCTATATCTGTGCGGCAAAAGAACACAGGATCAAAAAACTGCCCGCAGATGTCATCGCATCCTCTTCAGGGCCATATTCCAAAGAACAGCTCGTGGTTTATTCCGACAGGTTCGACGGTAAACTGCTCAACAGCCCCAACGATATCTGGGTGGACAAGAAAGGCGGCGTGTATTTCACCGATCCACGTTTCGCTCCCCTGCCCGAGGAGGTCGAGCAGGACGGCTATCACATCTACTACATCCCGGCTGGTTCCACGAAAATAATCCGCGCGGCGGTGGACCTCGACAAACCCAACGGTATCGTGGGCACACACGACGGCAGGCTTGTCTATGTCACCGACACGCCCGTGGACAAGACATTCGTTTATGATGTCGGCAATCACGGGCGACTGAGCGGCAAACGCTTTTTCGCGGAGGGCGGCTATGACGGCATGGCTGTGGATGTCGAGGGCAACGTCTACATCACTCTCGAACATTCAATCGAGGTGTATAACAGCAGTGGCGAGAAAATAGAGGCGCTGGACGTTCCCGGCAAGCCGACAAATGTCTGTTTCGGCGGTGACGACAGGAAAACGCTCTATATCACCGCCCGCTCGAAAGTCTTCTCGCTCAGGATGCGGATCAGGGGCATGTAAACCGCCAATGGGCCTGCATAAAAAGGGATCGGCATTGTTCGCCGATCCCTTTTTCATGAAACATGTAACTCATGTCTGTTCAGAAACTTGCCGTCGTTACTCGTTTACGGCATGGTGACAGTCAGCGTGCCGCCATCCCTTACGATCGCAACGGGAACTTCCCTTACCTTATCGTCGGCAGTCACAGTGACAGTGTAATCACCGAGGAAACCGCGAAGTGACGCGCGGCCGTCACGGTCAGCACGCATTTTCTCGCTGGTCCACCACTCGTCGAAGATCAGACGTTTCCAGACTTTCGCCGCTTTTTTCTCATTCCAGTCCTTGCCCCAGAAACCGGCCTCATCCAGTCCGTAGCGTTCAGTATTCCGCCAGTGACGGCCGTCCCAGTATCCCCAGAGCATGAAACCGTCGACAGCAGGATGGCTGAAAAACAGCCTGAGCGCGTTTTCGAGACATTCGGCCTGGCGGCCCTCGCCATTGGTGGCCTCACAGTCGAACTCCGTTATCTTGATCGGCAGTCCGTAGGCAGCATAATCGTTGAGGATATTCCAGACAATCTCAAGGTTCTCCCTGCCGATGAACTGCTCGGTCTTGACATGCCCCTGGATTCCGACACCGCCGAGAGGCGCACCGCTGTCGGCAATCAGTCCGACCCAACGGAGGAATTCCGCGTGATACTTGCCGTTCAGGACATCGTACTGGTTCACATACATGGGAGTGCCGGGATCGATTTCCTGTGCCCGGCGGTACCAGTACGGAAGCTCGTCCTCACCGAGAATGTCCATGAAATCGCGGTGATGCGCCGGTTCGTTCACAAGATCCCAGTCCGTGAACCTGCCGCGGTACAGCGTGACAGCGTCATCGATACGGTTGTATATCTCTTCACGAAGGCGGTCATCAGGCAGATCTTTCAGGAATTTGGGCGACATCTCGCGGCTCGGCCAGACCACATTGTGACCGCGAACGGGAATATTGTTGTCGGCGAGCCATTTCATGCAGGCCTCGACACGTGAGCGATTCTCGAGATGAGGCGCCCCGGTGTCCCTGTGGATCATCTGGCCCCATTTCGTACAGTTCTCTGGCACCGCCGCATTGAAATTCTCGGCAAAGACTTTCAGGTATTGCTCGGAACCGGCTTTCGGGCCGTCCGGGTCAAACGAGGAAAGGATGCTTATCGCCGAACCGAACGGGAAACTGTGACGTTTCATTTCCACGGCAATCCGCGCATCGGGAACAGGCTTGCCGTCCCTGTCTACGACAGCGATGTTCAGATCACCCTTGCGGTACTGTTCAATGCGCTCCTTTGCCGCCTTGAAACCCTCCCATTCACCGGCAACGCCATGAATATCCTCTGTTTTGGCCGAGCTGCTGTTGAGGACGAGAACCAGCAATGCCGCAGCGATGTATTTGACTCCTGTTTTCGTTTTCATACTTCTTCCTGCCATTTAGCATTTTTGTAAACTATCACGTAACTTCATTTTAAATATTGTGGATATCCTGTATCTCCGCATGGCGGAAACAGCCGGTCTCGTGATCATTGACCATCCCGGTCGCCTGCATGAACGCGTAGCAGATGGTCGGACCGACAAAACGGAATCCGCGTTTTTTCAGGTCACGGCTCATGGCGGCCGACTCTTCCGTGGCGGCGGGGATTTCTGCAAGCGAATAAAAACGGTTCATCCGCGGCGCGCCATCGGTAAAACGCCAGATATAGCGGTCGAAACTTCCGAATTCCTCCGCGACCGCGAGAAATGCTTTCGCGTTGTCAATCGAGGCCGCCACCTTGAGACGGTTCCTTACGATGCCGGGATCGCCGAGCAGTTCTGCCACCTTGTCCGCGCCATAACAGGCGACCTTTTCAGGATCGAAATTGTCGTACACCTCGCGGTAGCGCGGCCGCTTGTCGAGGATAGTCGACCAGGAAAGTCCCGCCTGAGCCCCCTCCAAGATGAGAAACTCGAAAAGTTTTCGATCGTCGTGGAGCGGCACGCCCCATTCCTCGTCGTGGTAGGCGATCATGGCTGGCGAACCTTTCGCCCATTCGCAGCGCTGAATCATTATTGCTATCCTCTCATCGAAACCATGCTCTCGTTTTTCGCGCTCACTATTTCTTCTCGAACAGCAGGTTTTTCACCCTGTCGGCATCGAGACGGAATGTTGCGCCCCGTTTTTTCCCGGCACGTTCGAAACGAAGCGTAAAATCCGATGAAGCGAAAATATCTTTGCCTTTGCACTCGAATATCCGCACAATCTCGCCGCTCCGTTTCTGCACCAGTGCGCCATCCTCGATAACCAGACTGAAATCTGTCATGAGCTCGTCGCTGTGGTAAACTCCTGCATAGCGGGCGAGCTCTTTATCCGAAAGTGTCACTGTCTCCGGTGTGTCTTTCGTTTCACTGCCTGTCGAGGTCTGTGTCTGCGCGGGTGTCTTTTTCGGCGCGAGACGGCTTGAGAGGCAGATATCGGCCACCTGTTCCGCATAGCCCGCCGGATTGACATTGCCGAGATTGAACAGGGTTATCACGGTGAAATGCTCACTCGGGAAACGCAGCATGTGAGTGCGGTAGCCGCCCAGCGCGCCGCCGTGACGCACCGTTCTCAGCCCGCGGTACTCGCCGACTGCCAGCGCGAGGCCATAGCCGAACTCCTCACCGTTGTTGAGACGGCCGCTGGTGGTCATTCTGTCGATCATTGCCTGACCACCCCTGCCGAGACGGTTGTCGTAGAAATTCCTGTCCCACTTCAGAAGGTCGTTGACACAGGTATACATCCCGCCGGAGCCGACCAGCGCGAAACGGAGATTCAAGAGTTCCCAACCGCCGTCGGAACCCTTCATGTGTCCGCTGGCACGGTGCGGAACCAGAAGATCGGGATCGTCATGAAAATGGGTATCCTTCATGCCGAGCGGCCCGAAAATGCGCTGTTCAGCGAAATCCGGCAGGCTCATGCCGCTGACCCGGCGGATAATGGTCGACAGCAGCAGAAAGCCGGAGTTGCAGTAGAGACGCTGTTCGCCGGGCATGAAATTCAGCTCTTTCTGACGGGTGAGCATGTCGACGACCTCATTCTCAGAATGGTAGTCGGCGAAATCCTCACCGGCAATGTCCCAGAGGATGAAATAGTCACGAAGGCCGCTGGTGTGATGGCAGAGGTGACGGATCGTGATCTGTGCGCCGTAATCGGGGATTTCCGGCACATATTTGCGGATGTTGTCGTCGAGGGAGAGCTTACCCTCCTCTTCGAGCAGAAGCAGGCAGAAAGTCACGAACTGTTTCGATTCCGAGCCGAAATAGAAGACTGTCTCAGGTGAAATGGGAACACCGAGCTCGAGGCTCGCCATACCGTAGCCGCGTGAATACACGATCTCGCCGTCCCTGATGATCGCGATTGAACAGCCCGGAGAATCGGTCCTGTTCCATTCGGCAAAAACAGCATCGATGGCTTTTGTATCCAGCGTTTCGGCAACCGCACTGACGGTAATAACGGCTGTCAGCACATTTAAAAGCACCATAAGCGCCGTATTTTTCATGACCTGTTTCATAATGATAACCTTTCATATGAGTTTTTCAGATACAGGAACATAAAAATCCAGCGGCGGCGGCACAATCAGAAAATTGTAAACGCATACGGCTTTTTCTTCGTATCCTATAATGAAAACCATACGGCATACACGATAAAGGTTCGCGCGGGCGTGACAAAACAGGACAACGATACCGATATTTTTCACAAGGCAGCCAGTGACCCGTCATGCTTCAGGGCGCTTGTCGAGCGTTTCCGCGGCAGGGTCATGTCTATCGCATGGCGGATCACCGGTAATGCAGAGGACGCGCACGATGTGGCACAGGAAACGTTTATAAAGCTCCACCGCTCACTGAACGCTATCGAACGCGACCGTTCAGGGGCTTCCTACCTTTACCGTATTGCCACAAACACAGCGCTGGACCATGTCAGGAAACGACGGAGGACAGTCGATATCGACAGCCCGGAAGCGGCTGAGGCAGGTCACAATCCCGGCGAAAGCAGCGAACAGCGCATGGAAAACAGGGAACTTCACGGCATCATTGTCCGCCTTGCTGAAAAACTGCCCCGGAAACAGCGGCAGGTGTTCACGCTCCGTGATCTCGAGGGTTTCGAGATGGCGGAAATCGCCGATATTCTCGGTATCGCAAATGTCACTGTCCGGGTGCATCTCGCCCGCGCCCGTCTGAAACTGAAACGACTGCTGATGAAACAGTATCCCGACCTTGTCAGGAGCTATAGAGAGGATATGTCATGAACTGCAAAGAAGCGAAACTGCTGGCTGCACTCGAGGCTGGCGGCGAGCTTGAATATGAAAAGCATCAGGCGTTGCGGGAGCATCTCGAACACTGCCCCGCCTGCGCGGAGGATTTCGCGCTGCTGAGCGGTGCTGTCAACTACGCGCGGTCGGCCGCGGAAACGAATCCGGTGCCGGAACTCGAAGATGATTTCACCGATACGCTCATGCGGCGTATCGAGAATGAAACGACGGCGGCTGAGCTCGTCCGCCCGAGAATCTTTCATCGTTTCGCTACTGTCATGAAAATACCGGCTGTCGCAGCTGCGGCATTAATTTGCATCACGCTGCTCTACAGGATCAGGACGGACAGAACTGAATATAATCTTGCCATGATCCATGAGCTTCTCATGCGTGAGGCGGCGAAACCCCGCGCAGAGCTCACTATCGAGAACGGCAGGATCGGCTCGATCAGCATCGAGGGCCCGGTAAGGCTCGATGATTGGGAAAACCGGGATGTCGCCGGGATTTTCGCCGTGCTTCACAAGCCCGACCCGGAAACCCGGCCCGACACCTATATAGTCGATTACCTCGGCGAGGCGGAACGACTCTCGGTCAGGGGATTCACCTGGCAGCGGGCGTTCATCAATACGGCCCTTACGAGAGCAGGCAACGAGGACAACATCTACATCGCGCTCTACCATATGCCGGACTCGTCCGAACGGGAACGTAAAATTGTAACTGACACACTGATACGGAAATATAAACCCCATTTCAACACGGGAGCATGATATGAAAAAACGGCTGACATTACTCCTGGCCCTGATCACAGCGCTGTTCATGTTCAGCGGCTGCATCGTGACATCGATCAATCCGCTCTACACCAAGGATACGGTGGTATTCGAGGAGAAACTTCTCGGCACATGGAAAGATATCGGCGAGCATGACGATGAAATGTGGAGATTCACGAAACATAAGGGAAACGACCCGGCATATGACCTGATGATTATCCAGGACTACCATATGAGAGGGATCGATAAAATGCACTATTCAATAGAGGGCCGGCAGAATGATTTTGCGGTCAAATCCGAGGGTATAAGCAGATTCGTTGCTGTCCTTATCCGCCTCGACGGCCAGCTCTACCTCGACATGTATCCTGAGGTGCAGGAAGGCGGTCATGTATGGTACTACCTTCACACCATCCCAGTGCATTCTTTCATGAAAATCGATCTCGAGGGCGATTCGCTGAAACTATCATTTCTGAATATCGACTACTTGGGCAAAAAAATCGACAACGGCGAGGACATCGGCGTGGAATATGTTGTCCCTCAGGAAGAAAAATACATGATTTTGACCTCGCCGACGGAAAAACTGCAGGAATTCATGATGAAGAACGCCGATAACGAGGAAATGTTCACGACCGATGAAATGGAACGTTATCCAATGATATGGACAAAACAAATTCCTTCGACTCCGGAAAAGAGCCAGGGCGATGTCAAGGCGATATTTAATGGAGATATGCTTGAATTGCATCCGATTCCGGAGGAAAAAGAGAAGAAGTCCGGGACTGATAAATCAGAGCCTTCTCAAAGTCCACGGATCAAATCTTATAATCAGAGGCCTGCAACTCCTGACATGGAAAAGGAAAGTTCTGAAGCTGACGAAAAGACGGGATTTTCGGGAAAGTCTGAATGGACTCAGCCGAATCATTCCACCACCGACAAGGAAAAGTAACCGACACACACCAACAGCAATTCCGGCCACCCATCTCCCCTCGAAAGGGAGATGGGTGTTTTTTATGGGATCACTTCCCGTCATACATACCGAAATAGAATGTTCTGACCGTTTTCGAGCTCGTGTTGTAGTTCGCGTGGAAAGCCATGCCGTCCGGCGGGACCATGTAGCAATAGCCCTCGTCGATATTACGGACATGTTTGCCGAGCATGAACTCGAGCCCGGAATCGATTGTCGACCAGACCTCCTCCACCTCAGGGCCGTGGGCGTGCGGCTGAGCGAACGACATGGGCGGGATCGCTACCATGTTCACGTTGGACAGCTGCGCGAGACCATCCTTACGCTCGAACAGCTCATGACTCTCGTAGGTCCAGTGCACCTTGTGGCTGATATTCACCGCGTTCTCATCTCTGACAATGAGCTTTTTATTGGGCGTGAACCCGGCGGGCACTTTTTCCGCGACAAGGTACATGTCAAGGGGCATGTCACTGCCGTTGTCGATAACGACCTCGAGTTTCGCGGGTACAAGCACACATGCGCCGGGATAGAGATCATAGGTCTCGCCGCCGCCGCTGATGGTCGCATTGCCGGAGAGGATGTAATAGATTTCCTGCGTGTCCTTGAGCGTGTACGGCACCGTTTTCTGATGTGCCATCATGCTTGCGCGGGTGAAACGGTCGATATAGTTGAGCGTGTTGCCACGCTCGATGGGACGGGCGCCCTTTTCGTGGTTTCTACCGAGCATGTCGCGCTCGATGAACGAGTGGACTGTCCTGAAATAGTGGTCCTTGTAGGTGGAGATATACATGTCGGGATTCGCCTCCTCGGGGCGCGGTGCGCCGAGATCGAGCGAGCCGTATTTGTACTGGCCCTTTTCCGGGCGGTTGTCCATGAGCCAGAATGTCCGGTTGGGCTTGTCGCCGAGATTCATGTTCGAGTGCGGCAGCGTCCCGGTCGGCGGGACCTTGTAGGCGGTGCCCGGCGGAAGGTTGTAGAACTGCTTGCCGAGCAGGAGGTGGAAATCGCCCTCGACCACGAACCATATCTCCTCAACACCGGGATTGTGCGCGTGCGGCTGCCCGACACTCATGGGGAAATACCACACCGGGGTCATGCCGGTGATCGTCGCGAGCCCGTCCTCCTTGCGGAGCGTGCCGTTACGGGTGCCGTGTGTCCAGTGACCGCCACCGGTGCTGTACTGCCCCTCCTGAAAATGACGGACAAGCACATCGGGCCTCGGCGAAAAACCGTCGGGAACAGGCTCCACGATCACATACATGACAAGATCGCGTCCGCAGCTGTTCTTGAGCGTATAGCTTGTGTTCTCCGGCACGAGCACGAGCGCGTCCTGCTCGAAACTCTGCCGCTTGCCCCCACTTGCGATCTCACCCTCGCCGAATGCGATATAGAAAATTTTCTGCCTGCCGGAAAGCCTTTCCGCATCGGTCGTAAGCCCGGGCTCGAGGACAGCGTAATTGATAGCCTCGACACTGGTGGCGTAATGCCCTTTCTTCTCAGGGAACAGGGGATCGTTTCCGGCAAGCGGGTAGGTGATCTGCCACTGTTTCAGGCAGCCGTTGACCAGTTCCATCCTCGAATCACTGTAATGGCCGATGAACATGTCGGAATCGGGATCGCTGAGCGGGTCGAACGGCGCGGGATCAAGTGCATAGACCTCGGGTTTCTCACCGGCGGCGAGAACCTTGGGCTGCGTCCATTTTCCCGCGTTCTTTCCGGTCTGCGCCGGTGCTGTCTGCGGAAGGAAGATCAGGCAGGACAGCAGCAGGACAATAGCATTTTTCATTTCTGGCTCCAGTCATGATTGATATGTGATTGCTGTATTTCATAATAATATGATGAAAGCAGTGAAACACACGGTCATCGCACCGCAAAAACCTGATATGGCAATATAATCGATTCTCCGCTTTTCAGGCAATGAATCGTGTCAGGCATCCCTCTCCATCGCCCTCTGTTGCTTGAAATGATAAAAGAATGGCACACCGAGCGCGATTATTCCCAGGCCGACTGACGATTCAAGCGGACTGGTCAAGAGCGTATTGATCACAAGCCAGAGCGCGACAAGAATAAACAGGACAGGCAGCACGGGATAGCCGAATGTCTTGTAGGGCCGCGGAAGGTCGGGCATTTTCTTCCTGAGAACAAAGACCGTGCTCGCGGTGAGCCCGAAAAATATCCACAGCGCGAAAACGAGCAGTGTCGTGAGTTGGTCGAAAGTCCCGGAACAGGCGAGAATACTGGCAAGCGTGGCCTTGAACGCCACCGCGAACACCGGCACCCGCGACCGTTTTCCCAGACGTCCGAACGCTTTGAAAAAGAGGCCGTCTTTTGCCATTGCGTATGATATTCTCGGAATACCGAGCATTTCGCTGTGAAGTGTGCCGAACGATGAAATGATAAACAGGGTCGTTATGACCTTTATCCCCACGGGGCCGAGCCAGGTGCCGACCGCCTTTGTGGCTACAGGAAGGGCATCCCTGTACTGAGTCGAGTTGGAATTGACAATTTCCGCGAAAGGCAGCGCAAAGAAATACGAGAGATTGAGCGCAAGATAGACAACGAGGATGATGATCATGCCGAGAATGATCGAGCGGGCCACCGTTTTCTCCGGATTTTTCACCTCACCGGCAACCATGGGCAGGAAATTCCAGCCGTTGTATGCCCAGAGAGCGGCAAGCATCGCCGCGCCGAATGCACTGATGCCGCTCATTTCGGCAATGGCTGCATGCCCCGTGAAATTGTCCCAGCTGACTGTTTTCGAGAAAAAGATTATACCGAGCGCGATCAAAACCGCACCAGCAATCTTGACAGTAGTGAAAAATGACTGGATTTTCCCGGACACGGAAACGAAGGAAACATTGAGCAGCGCACAGCAGATAATGGTCAGCACCGCCACAATCTGCCTCATGCCGAAACGCCAGACAAGGTCATGCCCGAAAAAACTGAACGCTTTTTCCGTCCAGACAGCATCGACAGGGAACGCCGAACCGAGGAATGTCGCGAACGCGCTTGCAAGCGCCGCAGCACCCGCAGCCCCGGCAGTGATATACATCCAGCCGTAGAGAAACGCGGGCATGTCGCCGTAGGCGGCCCGGAGATACTGGTAGGTACCGCCCGCCTTGGGCATCATGGCGCCGAGCTCGGCATAGGTCAAAGCGCCCGCCATCGAAAGGACACCGGCCGCAACCCAGGCGGCCATGACCAGTAACGGCGATCCCACCAGCTGTGCCATGACAGCGGTCTTGAGAAAAACCCCGGTGCCGATGATTGAACAGATAACGATTGAAGTGCTGTCGTAGAGTGTCAGCCCGCGTATGAGCCGGGAATTGCTGTCTTTCATTACTTACCTTTACATTATTGGTTCATTTTTCACAGGTTACATAGAGAAGCAGTAAGATGCAAGCAGTATTCACATCACACCCGAAAACGATTATATTGTTCAAAACAGCCAAAACGTATATATTAGTTTTAGAAAGTCTAATAGTGACCATTGAGGTTGGCGTGGAAATATCGAGTCTTGTCTTCAGTGCCCATGCAGTTCAGAGAATGTTCGAACGCAGTATCGACAAGCAAGTTGTTATCGATGCAGTACACACCGGTCTTATTATTGAACGATACGATGACGATAAGCCGTATCCCAGCAGACTTGTAATTGGCTGGACGAATGTCACACCGGTTCATGTGGTCTTTGCTGTCGATAGCGAAAACGACCGTGCCATAGTCATTACAGTCTATGTTCCTTCTTCCGAAAACTGGTCTGAAAACTACACCAGGAGACAGTAAATGAAATGCTCCATCTGCAAAACCGGCGTGACAGGCGATGGGTATGCAACGGTGACACTCGAGCGTGATGGCGCGACAGTCATCATTAAAAAAGTTCCCGCACAGGTCTGCGACAACTGCGGAGAGTACTATCTGTCCGAGGATGTCACAACCCGTGTCATGTCCATGGCAGAGGATGCCGTGAAACGCCACGCCGAGGTGGAAATCCTGCTTTATGCGGCATAGGGCAATGAACTGCGATTAACGTGGATAAACACTGATCTCATACATCTGAAAAACCGGCTCATTGGGGCCGGTTTTTTGTTTGCTTTCAACTGATTAGCGAGCTGTCGCAGATAAGTCAACACTTCGATCAGTATTGACTTTCTCTCCTGATTTTGCTATTTTTACAAGATAGTGTTTACGCTCTTTATCCGGCTTTGGCCTGCATACGGAGAATTCATGAGACAGGATGCCAGAATCAGGCGGGAACGCATCATCGAAACAGTTGTGCCGGCCTTTATCAAGAGCGGCAGGCCGGTGAATTCGGCCTATGTCGCCACGCACTCCGGGCTCGGACTGAAAGCGGCAAGTGTCCGGGCTATCATGAAAGAGCTCGAGGCGGACGGTTATCTGTCGCAGCCTCACACCTCTGCCGGAAGGGTGCCTACACCGAAATGCTACCGTTACTACGTGGCGAAACTGATGCCCAGTACGGTGCTTTCGCCGGAGGAGAAGACTTTTGTCAGGGAGGCGGTCGATCACTGCCTGAAAGAGCATGATGCCCGTCTTTTCCTGCATCACATGGCAAATGTCATATCCGAGCTGTCCGACCTCGTGGGAGTCGCGCTGGCACCGTCGGTCGACGATGCTGTTTTTGACAGGATCGAGATTGCCGATCTAGGCGGTTCGAGCATACTTCTCGTGATATCGCTGACATGCGGCATGGTCAACACCATCCGCATTACGCTCGACAGCATCGTGCCCCGTCAGAAACACGCCGACACGGCACGGCTCATAAGCGACCGTCTGCATGGCCTGAGTATTTCCGAATTACGGGACACGCTGGAACTGCGTCTGAAAGATGTCGCATTCGGCGACCGAAGGCTTGTGGAAATCATAGTCGAGCGCAGAAACAGACTTTTCGATTTCATGGACAGCGAATCTGTCCATGTATCGGGTCTGACACGGGCGCTCGCGCAGCCGGAGTTTTCCGATCACGGCTACTCTCTAAAACTGGCGAGCATGATCGAGGATACCGCCGCAATTGAGAGAGCCATACGCCAGGCCGAACGGGGCATGAACGGTGTCTCAGTGACCATTGGCGGAAACGGCCCCTGGGGTGCAGATCCTGCATTGTCGTTGATAAGCGCGGACTTGTATTCCGGCATTTCAGGCGGCGCACTCGGGATCATCGGCCCGGCCAGGGCTGACTATCCGCGCCTGACCGCCCTTGTCCATTACGCGGCGGGACTGAGCAGCCGCTTTTTCACGGAAAGCTGAAACACCTGACCGCCCGGGGCGTAAAAACACATCGCAGAATACTTTTAAAAGCGCACGATCCAAACCTATAGAGGATGCAACAGATGGCCAAAAGGACCAGCAAATCAACATCGAAAACAAAGAACACTGATCCGGACGAGAAAAAGAATATCAAATCCGGGGCAAAAGGCGAGCCGAAAGACGAAGCAGTCGAAACGGCGGTCGAGGAAAAAGCAGGCGCCGAGGATAAACTCGCGGAATTGAACGACAAATACCTTCGTCTCATGGCGGAATACGACAATTTCCGCAAGCGAACGATCCGTGAAAAAGAGGAAATCATCAAGTCGGCAGCCGAAAAAGTGATCGGCGAGCTTCTGGCGGTCCTGGACAACCTCGACCTTGCCACAGAGCACCGCAAGAGTGACGAGACCCTCGAGGAATATGTCAAGGGAATCGCGATTATCGAGGATCAGTTCCGGGCGATACTGGCAAAAAGCGGTCTCGAGGTCATGGATGTCGAAGGGCAGCCGTTCGATCCCGAGCTTCACGACGCTATCATGCAGATGGACTCGAAAGACCATCCATCCGGCACAATCATGACTGTAACAAAAAAAGGCTATACACTCTCGGGCAAGGTGATCAGGCACCCACAGGTGGTTGTGAGCAAATAACATGACCGGCGTCATCAGCCCGGAAGGATAGAATACACATATGGCACAGGATTATTACACTACACTCGGCATAGATAAAAACGCCAGCGCGGATGAGATCAAGAAAGCCTATCGCAAGAAGGCGCTCAAGTATCATCCTGACCGCAACAAGGGCGACAAGGCGGCAGAGGAACAATTCAAAGAGGCGGCGGAGGCGTATGAAATTCTGTCCGACCCCCAGAAACGTTCCCAGTACGACCGTTTTGGCGAGGCCGGCCTCAAGGGGGCGTTCTCCGGCTCCAGTGGCGGTTTCGCGTGGGAAGATTTCTCGCATGCCAACGATTTCGAGGATATTTTCGGCAATATATTCGGAAGTTCCATATTCGGCGACTTTTTCGGCGGACGCGGTTCGCGGCGGGAACGCCGTTCGACCGGTGTGCGCGGTGCAGACCTCCGGCTGACACTTTCACTCACGCTCGAGGAGATTGCCCGCGGTGTCGAAAAGACCATCAAGATAAAAAAACAACGCCCCTGCCAGAAATGCTCCGGTTCCGGCGCGAAATCCGGCACCGGCAAGGTCCCCTGCCGCAACTGCGGCGGCACCGGCGAAATCCACACTCAGTCGCGGAGCTTTTTCGGCACATTCATCAATGTGCAGAGCTGCCCGTCCTGTAATGGCGAGGGCAAGGTCATCGAGGAGCCCTGTAATGCCTGTAAGGGCGAGGGACGTGTCCGCGAGACGGAAACACTCACGGTCAATGTTCCGGCAGGTGTCAGCTCCGGCAACTACATCCCGCTCAAGGGCGAGGGTGATGTCGGTCCGCGTGGTGGCCCGGCGGGCAATATCATCCTCTATATTGAGGAAAAAGAGCACGAACTGTTCGAACGTCAGGACGACGATGTTATTTTCGAGCAGCCAATATCGATAGTCCAGGCCAGCCTGGGCGACTCGATCGAGGTGCCGACCCTCGACGGTCGTGTGCGCCTGAAAATCCCGCCCGGAACACAGTCGGGTAAAGTGTTCAGGGTTCGCGGCAAGGGTATTCAGCATCTCAACCGCGGCGGCATAGGTGATCAGCTTGTCAGGATCTGGGTCTGGACGCCCAAGGATATAGGCAGGACCGAGCGGAAACTCCTCGAAGAACTGGCAAAATCGGGCAAAATCGAGGCACCGAAAGGCGGCAAACAGTTCATGCGGGATAAGGACCGTTAGACAGGAACGAAATAAACGGCGATTTAGACAGCGCACCCGCTTTTTAGCATAAAAAAGCGGCGCAAGCGCCCAAAGACGCATCGACACAACACATTGGCATTAAACAGGATACAAGCATGTCATGCCGTGCGGTATAAAAAATGCTTTGTCATTTCTAAAAAATCGCTTATATTATCAATCGAGATGGCGTAATTATTGCTATAAGGTGAATCATGAATACACCGAATATCAACAATAACAACGCCGGCGATCTGGTCGGAAGAAACCGGGGATATGATTCCCGGACACGGGCTGACAGGTTACAGTCAACCGATTCGTCGGGAACTGTATCCGAAGCCGGTGATTCTACAGAAACGCAGGCAGCGATAACCCCCGCCCAGGACTCTTTCCAGGCAACGCGGGATCGTGATTTTGTCCGGGAACTCGCAGCGCGCACGCCCGAGGAAGCACCGGTTCGTGAGGAAGCGGTTCAACGGGCACGTGAGCGTGTGGCAGAGGGCTATTACAACAGCCGCGAATTCCTTGGAACACTGGCATCGAAATTAATCAGCACAGAATAACGATCCGGCCCGTTTCTTCCGCTGTTCAGTCAACCTTTTTACCCGAAACAATCCTTCTCTTATGTGGTATTCAGTCAATATTAAATGCAAAACCGGCTATGAAGACAGCCTCAGCACCTTTGTGTTCGAGTCTGGATTCTCCGGTCTGGAGGAACAGTCCAACAACGGAACCACAGTCCTCAAAGCATTTTACCGCAGCTCCCCCGAACAAGGCGACCCCGTTAAATCTCTCGAAGAGGCTATTGCCGGGTCCATTGAGCGTGTCGGTGAGGATTATGCGAAAATCGAGGATGTAAACAAGGTTCCAGACGAGGACTGGGAAAGCAAATGGCGCGAAGGTCTCGGCCCTATCGAGGTCGGCAGCCGTCTTGTTGTCCGTCCCTCCTGGGTCGATTACGACAATGTCGATGACCGTGCAGAAGTGGTCATCGATCCGAAAATGGCTTTCGGCACCGGCGGACATGAAACGACCCGTCTCTGCCTCGAATATCTCGAGGCCGCCACGCTTCGCGATGTCTCCGTGCTCGACTGCGGATGCGGTTCAGGTATCCTTTCCATCGCGGCAGTCAGGCTCGGCGCCCGCTGTGCAATCGGTTTCGATTACGAGCAGGCATCGATCGAGAATGCTGCGGACAATGTCCGTTCGAACCGCGTATACGATTATGTCACCGTCTACCAGGCCGATCTTGCGAAAGTGACGCCGGGACGTTTCAACCTTGTTCTCGCCAATATCATTTCGGGTGTGCTCATGCCCAATGTGGCGAGGATGAAACGTTTCGTCCTTCCGGGAGGCGTTATCCTTTTCTCCGGTATTCTCAAGGAGGAAAAGCAGGATTTCGTCAAAAAACTCAAGGACTCCGGATACTCTGTCAACGAGGTCCGCACGCTGAACGAGTGGATCTCTGTCGAGGCCTCGGTGAAATTTTAGCAGACGGATACAGATTTACAAAAGCCTCCCGAATCGTTTCGGGAGGCTTTTTTTTGACGATGCCTTTGTCTTAATCAAAGGAATTCCTTGGTTCTCATTCCGGGATAGTCATTTGTTCGTATCATCCAGCGATATTATCACGAGATCGCCTGAACCGATCTCGTGTTCGACTGTCCTCACTGCATCCTTATCCCATAAATAATAGGCTTTCACTTTAATGTCCACCCCTTCCAGATAGCCGCTGACAAGAGATGAGAACTTCCCGTACCTGTCCGTTTCGGTTTTAAAGAACTTGCTCTCGACAGTGACCGCTCCGGCAGGCTCTCCGGGAGACTTGATCACAACACCGTTAATCATATAGCCTTTCCTGGCCTCGAAAACCACACTATCAAGCGTCTCGCCTTCCTTGAGATAGAACTCCTTGGGCTCCGACGACACCTTATTGACAGTTTTGTATGGGACATGCGGAAGCCAGGGCTTTGTTGTTTTGAGATTCAGTCTGACAACACCCGGATTCACGCGGGCGGCAAATGTGCCATCGTCGAGAACAGGCACTTTAATAAATTGCAGTTCAGGCGCATGGGGATAGTGTATAGATATCTGCGCCCCGTCTCCCGGCGGAACCGTTTCTCCGCTGTCAATATCGACAACTTTACCGATTATCAACGCACCCTCTTTGAGCTGAATATCGACACCGTCAGTTGTCTCACGGGATTTGACTTCGATGTTTGATATCCCGTCGGCAACACCGTCGATCCTGTGCTCAGCAAGCCACACACTGTAGGTCCCCGGTGGCAGGTTCGTGAATGTATAATTCCCCGATTCATCGGTCTCGGTCACACTATGCTGAACCCGATTTCTCGAATAATGAAAGATGGTGGCCAGTTTTGCATTTTCAACAGGCTCGCCGCTGTCGGCATAGGTTACCTTGCCCTTGATCCTGCCCTCGGGCCTGAGCTCGATTTTACGGGGATTTAACTTTTCCGACAGGGTGAAAGTTCTGGTCTCATAGCCTTTCGGCCTAGCTGTCAAGGTGGCGGTTGAACCCGAGGGCATATGCCCAAGGATACCATATAATAACACAGGTTTTATAACGCTCGCATCCAAATGCGTCAACCCCTTCAAGTTCAGGCTTCTGGTATATTCACCGCCATTTCTACGATCCGGACATCTAATGGAATCGAGTGAAATACCGTCGCGAAGAGAAACATTATGCTGATCGGTCACCGAGAATTCCAGTGCATGCCGTTTCTCGAGCTCGAATGCAATATTGCCGCCATCATAGTCCTGCGGGAAAGAATACCAGTCAAACGAATAGTCCTGATGGTTGGCCAGCAGAAAACTATTGTTCTCAAGTCTCTCATGTGAGCATGTGAATGCGAAAGAGCCGTCCTTGCCGGTAGTTGTATACATCATGAGCCTGCCCTTTTCTCGCTCGGGCAAAAATATCGTGGCCTTCTCAACAGGCATTCCTTTATATCGTACGGTGCCTTTTACCATAACAGGCTGGTCAGCAGCGGATTTGATCGCCGCACCCGGCAATTGGCCTTGATTATCCGGCACAGTGTTTCTTTTTTTCACCTCGAAAACGACTTTTCCGGTATCAGGGCCTTCTTTGAGAGCCAGCTCTTTACATTTGGAAAACAATACATTACTCTCGTCCTGAAGTTCCAGCGGCTGCCAGGGAGAACCCGTTTTCAAAGCAAGTTTCATCTTTCCCGGAAACGATCGTGCAAGAAAAGTGCCGTCCCCCAGCACGGGAACGAAGAAATTGTTATTTGTCGTTTCATTCGCCACCAGCACTTGCGCATCTTTTCCCGGACACACAGTCTCGCCGCTTTCAGCATCGACAACCTCGCCGTTTATCAACACGCCCTCTTCGAGCTCGACACTCACATCCTTTGTCGTTTCCCGTGACAGGACCTCAATATCGAACACCTTTTTCGCGATACCGTCGATCCTCGGTTCAGCCTGCACCACAATGTACCACCCGGACGACAAATTCGTGAAAACAAAATTGCCCCAGCTGTCAGATACTGTCTCGACTCTGCGGGTGGGCATATCGGGATTTTTCGCAATGGCCATGAGTTTGACATTCCCCACCGGCTTACCGTCGGCCTTATAGGTCACCTGCCCCTCGATCCTGCCCTCGGGCCTGAACATGACTGTGAGCGGGCTTGTTTCCTCCTTCAGCTCGAATGATTTTGTTTCGTAGCCGCGGGGATAAGCCTTTACGGCGACAATTGCTCCGGAAGGCATAGTATCGAACAGTTTCGAGACATGTATGCGACCCGACTCTTTACCACCCAGATACTTTATTCCGCGCAGCGTTAATACCGGACTGGCAAACGCTTTATTTCTTTGGGGTTTGCGCTGAATACTCTCTATCTCGATATCGTTACGCAGAGTGACATGGTTCATGCTGTTCAGACGGTACTCGAGACTGTGTTTCTTTTCGAGATCGAAACTCACTTTCGTCCCTTCATTACCGTAGTAATAATACCACTCAATGGCATAATCGGGATGATAGGCAAGTATGCATCTGCCGCTGTCGATCACCCTTTGCTGACAGCTGAACTCAAACGCCCCGTCTTTATCTGTTCTACCGTAAAGCTCACATGTTCCGGCATCCAGGTCTGGCATGTAAAGTCCGGCATCTTTCACCGGCTTGCCTTTGTGGGATACTGTGCCTTTGACAACAACAGGCATATCGGAGGCGGATAATCTTCCTGCCAATGAAGACATATCGAGCCCTTTATCCCCTTTTCCCGTGTTTCCCGAGGAAATATATCCCGGCATTTTTTCGAGTTTTTCCCGCGTTTCCTCGCCGAGAACAGCAACAGCCCCGACACGCCTGAACGTTCCGCTGTCTGCATCGAATCGCCAGGTGAAACGCCACATGGTGCCCTTGTCAGAGAAAGCGGAGTGCATCATATGCGGGACACGGCGATACTCCTGATCCGGTGCGAAATACAAGTCTATCTCTCTGTAGTTATCAAAGTAGAAACGAAAGAGCACATCACTGTAACGCACCCTCGAGTAGCCGAGTGCTTTATCGATCACGCCGGTGAAATCAACCTCGATATCGCCGTTTTCCAGACGGTAACTCTGCCATTCCATGTTGCGGAACACCGCGCGGAACGCTTGACCGTTGTTTCCCGAAGCGCCCTCGAAAAGGCGGTCCTCTTTGATCAGCTCGACATAGTCGGGATCATTGGGTATGCGCTCCCTCGACTCGACGAGACGCTGTTCTTCCTTCTCCCTGTCAGCATCGGACATTGACGCGGTCGACACACTCCTGACTGTCACCGGCGGGAACTGTGAGGCTGAGGCGGCACGGTTAAGGCTGTTGTTTTTTACTTTGGAGGTCTGTTCCTGATGCATACCGGAAGGCGTCTCCGGTTCTTTACCTTTATCAGCATCATTTATAGTTTCGTACTGCTCACTTCTGGCAGCCAACATCCGCTTAATGATGTCTTTGTGTTTCGCTCCTTGATCAGCCTTGATGAGCATCGAATTATGTCCCTGCTTTTGTTTCTCTTTTATCAGAACAACATCATATTCAGACAGCGATACTTTTTCCGTGACATCAACAGGCTGATCGTGCAACTGGTCATTGCCTGTTCCTGAATCGTCCCCAATTGCCACCGCAAGGCTGTCCTTCCGTGCTTTTTCGCCATGAAACGAAGTATTTTCAAGACGTGTCCGGCTTAAACGGGTTCCGGATTTTGGCCTGCCGACAAGCTCAACACCTTCGAGGATATCTCCCGGCTTCAAACTCACGTTCCTGACGAATCCCTCGGGTAACCGTTTTTCCCACTCCTCATTGACCAATATTCTGGCCGCAACAACCATAGAATTGCCCGGTGAGAGTGATTTGAACGTGAAATTACCATCCTCATCCGTTTTTGCCGTAGGCTCGAAATAGTGGTTGCCGTTCATTGCAGCCGGATAAGCAATCAATGTGCGGGATGCTATCGGACTACCGTCCGGATGCCTGAGTGTGCCTTTGACAACGGCGGGGATTTGCAGTGAAATGTCCATGTTTTCGATAAGCTGTCCCGGCTCTGTCTTGAACGGTTCGGTATAGCCATTGGCATATTCCCGCCATGACTGGTATTCGCCATCGAAAGTCATCAGGTTGTAACTCGATTCGCCGCCTGCGGGCAGCAGGATTTCATACTTCCCGTTCTCATCGGACAGAACACTGTATTTGATGTCGCCGGTGATTGAATTGCCTGTCCCTGTAAGGCATGGGGCGATTATCGAATACGCGCGGGGCCTTCCTTGAGGATCAAGGACCGTTCCCTTGATTTTTACGCCTTTTTCGACTACTATCGTTACAGATGTAATGTTTGAAACGTTATAAAATGAAAGGCCATGAAAATTCCGCTGTATGCCGTTACCTTCGGGTATCGATTCTCTCTGATCCAGAAATATGGCCTTGTCCGACCACCAGCGGGCATACTCGTCAGATAGCATCTCAAAGTGATTGGTTTTCTCTGACAATCCGCGTATAATAATCTGTCCCTGATTGTCGGATACAGCCCTGAGATTCTCAGTATCACGGTGGCACACGGTAACGCCCTCGACCGGTTTGCCCGAAATGCTGTCAACAATACGTGCTTTGAGAACATAAAACCCGTTGTCGTCCCCGGAAATATTGCCTTCCGCGCCCTTGTTTTTACGTGTGTCGGTGTCTGGACTATCGCCGTTCACAGTCACTGTCCGTACAAGCCTGAGCGTATCTTTCTCATCGATACCTTGCACAACCACCATAACATTATTACCATTCAGCGATTTCGAGGAAGGGTTGAATTGTTTCTGAATCCTCTGCTGATCCTCAAGGGTCCACAGTTTGTCGGTAATCACTCGCGGTCCGGCAAACTGGTAGAGTGCGCGGTTGATATCATACGTGCGCCCGGCAATGTTCCCGATTGCCACAGCAAGGCTTTCCTCCCGTGCTTTTTCGCGATTCTTTTCCTCGATCAGGCGGCTGATTTCTTCTTTTTCGAACTGGTTTATCACTGAAGGCAGAAATACTGCGCTGTTATTTCCAGCCCCCAATCCACGTTTTGTCTTAACATAATCGCCCGGGTCGACCGGTACTGCGGAGACAATCAACGGCCCATTTTTTTGAGCAAGCTCCCTGTAGAAATAGTAGTTTTCGCCATCGAGATCCCTGATCTCGACAGAGTAACCGTCGCGCCGGGCCTTTTCGTGTATGTAGGCACTGTCGACCTCGACACTTCTGGACATCATCATCAACTTCACAATATCATTGTGATACGGAAAATCGGTGCTATCGGACAGCACAGTATTGAGCCCGACCTTATGTTTATCATTGAACAGGACTGGCTTTCCATTGGAATCCGAAACGGAATCAGGGTCGACTTTTTCCTGAATTATCGTGCCGTCAGTTTCATCCCCAGCTTTCATGCCGAGCGGAAGGGACATTGCGGTTAGGAAGAGCAGAAGGCCCGACAGGGCTGTGGTGACAAACGCGATCCGGGAAAGACGTTTGATCCCGGCGCCGCGGTCGGCAAGCACCTGCTCGATTCGGCGCAGAAGTGTGTGACGCGAGAACAGGAAACCGGCGGCAAGCTCGGTGGCCAGCATCCGTTCAGGCACCTGCGCGGCGAGCCTGACCAGCATTTCAGCGTAATCTACCGGGCTCTCGATGCTCTCGACCGCGGCATCATCGCAGATCGTTTCGGCCAGTTCGGCGATTTTCCGCGAGGCGAGCCAGATCAGTGGATTGAAGAAAAAGAGCGCGCGGACATATGACACGAACTCGAACACGACCGGGTCGAAACGTTTCACATGCATGAATTCGTGGACCGCGAGCGCTGTCATCTCCTCGCGGGAAAGTGTCGCCGCATAACCCGCAGGCAGCAGTATCACGGGATGAAAACTGCCGTAACTCATGGGCGCGGCTATTTCGTCGCTTTCCATGACAAGAAAGGTGCGGTTGAGTCCAAGTCTGTCGCGGGCTTCGCTTAAAACCTTCAGAAGGCCGGAGTCGGTGACGACTTTGGCGTGGGATTTCCAGCGGGCTATCCTGATCCTGCCGGTGAGTGTGAGCGCCAGGAAAAAGAACGCGCCGAGACCATAGGCAATCGCGGCGATCGCCCAAGGATAGTCGAGAATGGACACTGATTCATCCTGCTGTTCAGGTTCGACATATGATTCGGCCTGATGATTTTCGGCAGTCACCGCAGGGGCGATATCGGTGCCGGAAAAAGGCTCATACTCCATAGGCGGGACTGCAAACGGGACTGCGGGCCCGGACTGACGCTCGTACTGCGGGATAACATTGATCTCCACCCGCGGCGTATCGAAATGCTCATAGAGGGTAATGGCCGCCGGTATCAGCGGGATAAGGCAGACCGACAGGGCAAGGAAACCGTGGCTCAGGGCCGCGCTCTTTTTTCTCAGGCCCAGCGCGAAAAGAACACCCACGATTAAAAGCAGCGACGACTGCCACAGAACAGAGGCCAGCACACGTATCAACACGAAACCGATACTATCGAGAGAGGAAAGGAAGTTCATTTCTCCTCCTTTCCCCGCTTGTGCTTCTCAATAAGGCGGCTGATTGCCTCGAAATCCTTATCGGGGATATTTTTCGCCTCGAACAGTGACGCCACCATCAGGGCCGCCGAGCCCTCGAACATATCGGACAGCATGTCGCCAATGAGGTTCTCGCGGGCCTCGTTTTTCTCGATGACAGGGCTGTACAGGTAGGCTTTGCCCTCTTTGCGCCGGGAGATGTATCCCTTGCGGATCATGATGGCGAGCACATTCCTGATGGAACCGGCCGAGATGGAACGGTCCTCTTTCGAAAGGACACTGCCGATATCATCGGGACTGGCCTCGCCCCTGTCCCAGAGGATCTGCATGAATTTCAGCTCGACCTCGGTGAACGAACGTGATTTTTTCCTCGCCATAACACAACCTCCCTTACGGGCTATTTAATTAGCGTTTACTTGTAAAATATATCAAACGAGAATTCTGTCAAGCTAATTTTTTAGCGGGATAAGAAAACGGCGGTAAACGAGGCAATAAAACGAATCACAACATATTGTTTCGATATCAGTTGACTGAGGATGCGTAAAAAAAGCCGGAGAGTGCAAAAATTAAATTCTGCATTGCTCTCCGGCCTGTTTTCATGCGCTTAAATGATCAGCTCTTGCTCTCCCGGCGTTCCTCTTTCCTGCGGTCGCTTTCCTTGAGGAAGCGTTTCCTCAGGCGGATATTCTCGGGAGTCAGCTCAACCAGTTCGTCATCCTGGATATACTCGAGCGCCTGCTCGAGGCTCATTGGACGCAGCGGACGGATACGCGAGGCATCGTCCTTACCGGCGGCACGGAAATTGGTAAGCTGTTTCTGCTTGGTGAGATTGACCGTGATATCGCTGTCCTTGCAGTGCTCGCCCACGATCTGGCCCTCATAAATCTGGTCGCCGGGCTTGACGAAAAACATGCCCCTGTCATAAAGTGAGGTCAGGGAATAGGCGGTCGCCTGCCCTGTCTGCGTGGCAACCATAACACCGGCGTTGCGCTGGGGTATCGATCCCCGCATGGGGCCGTAACGCTCGAAACGGTGGTGCATAACAGCCCGTCCCTGGGTAACATTCATCATACGGGTGTGAAGGCCGAAAATGCCGCGCGAGGGGATGAGGAATTCCATGTGCACATAATCGCCCTCACCAGCACGGCCGTCCATGGCAAGCATCTCGGTCCTTCGCTCGCCAAGAAGGCTCATGACCGCGCTCTGGCAGTCCTGGGGGCAGTCAATGGAAAGTATTTCGATGGGTTCCTGACGGCGGCCGTCCACCATTTTTATGATGACATCCGGTTTGCCGACACAGACCTCGAAGCCTTCCCTGCGCATATTTTCGAGCAGGATACCGATATGCATGAGACCGCGCCCGGACACGATGAACTCCTCCGCGCTTTTGCCCGGCTCGACCCTGAGCGCCACATTGCTCTGAAGTTCCCTTTCGAGCCGCTCCTTGATATTACGGCTCGTAACCGAGCGCCCTTCCTTGCCCGCAAAAGGGCCGTCATTGACACGGAATGTCGTATGCATGGTGGGCTCGTCCACAGAGATCACCGGCAGCTGGTTCGGTTGATCGGGACAGGCGATAGTGTCACCGATGTCGACCGGATCGAGCCCGACCACAGCACAGATATCACCGGATTCGACTGAATCGACCTCTTTCCTGCCAAGGCCGCTGAACTGGAAAAGCTGCTTGATTTTCTGACAGGTGTGCTTGCCTTCGCGGTCGATGATCGTCACATTCTGACCATCAGTGAGCTCGCCGGAAAACACGCGCCCGATAGCAATACGGCCCACGTAGTCGGAATAATCGAGCGTAGTGACCAGCATCTGAAGCGGCTCGTCTGGGGCGGCTTTCGGCGCGGGAATGTGATTGACTATCGCCTCGAACACCGGACGCATGTTATCGCTTTCCCGGTCAAGGGCATCGGTTGCCCAGCCCTGTTTCGAGGAGGCATAGATTACGGGGAAATCGAGAGCGTCGTCATCAGCCTCAAGCTCGACAAGGAGATCGAACACCTCGTTGACCACCTCGTCGGGACGAGCGTTCGGTTTGTCGATCTTGTTCACCACGATGATGGGTTTCAGCTTGTGCTCCAGCGCCTTGCCGAGAACGAAACGAGTCTGCGGCATGGGCCCCTCGAACGCGTCCACAAGCAGCATGACGCCATCAGTCATTTTGAGCACACGCTCGACCTCGCCGCCGAAATCGGCATGGCCGGGTGTGTCGATGATATTGATCTTGTACTCGTCGCCGTCCTCGCTGACATAATCGACCGCGCAGTTCTTGCTCAGGATAGTGATGCCGCGCTCGCGCTCAAGCGGGTTCGAGTCCATAATGAGATTGTGCTGACCGCCGGCAAGCTTGTCGAGATCCTCGTTACGGAACATGCCCGACTGGTAGAGGAGCTGGTCGACGAGGGTTGTCTTGCCGTGGTCGACATGGGCGATGATGCCCACATTGCGAATATGTTCTGCAATCATAGTAATATCCGGTTCTTTCGATGTAAATAACGACATGAATGTTCTATATAAGGGAAAGCATAGTAATATACTGAATTTCCTAAATAATTCCAAGTGAGGAAATAATAAAGGATAGAATTCAGGATTCAGAAGATAAAGAAAGAAGAATAGAACACGGACTGAGCGGATCATGCGGATGGACACGGATTGAGAAGAAAATTCACCGTAAAAAACGCAAAGATGCGGAGAAAAGACAGAAGACAATCCAAAGTTCAAGAATGAACTACTCCAGAACGGAATTCCGTAATAGTAAACAACACCCCTCGAATCGCAGACCTTGTGCTTTCGCGGCTCAACGCTGTGCTTCGTGTCCCCCGGGAGAATCAGAATATCGTTTTTCTTGCCCCTTATGGGGGAAAGATGTCGTGAAACGACAGAAAGGGGGCCGGAAACACTTGATTAATCCCGGAAAAACTCAGAAATATTCTTTTGATGAAAGAAACGGGAGCATTATCAAGTACTGCGGGAACGAAAAGAAAAAGGCCCGTATCACAAAGACACAGACCCTCCGTAAAAAACGTGTACCTGCCTATTTCTCTCCGAACTGTTCGATCAATATCTCAGAAACCCATTTTGCCGCGCGGGCAACCGTTATCTTGCATTTCCCCTTATTGTATTTCCTGATATCGCGGCAGAGCACTGACCCATAGGTCCCATCGTATTTATCGTAGAGCTTCCGCATCAGCGTATGAGCAAAACGAGTTGAACCGAAATCGTTCTCCCCGGTGAGATGCCCGATAATCATCCCGCTTGCCGTAAATGCGCCGCAATTCGCCTCACCTTTCGGTGTCGCCCCGCCATCGAGGCAGGCGGCCGCGCGATGAACCGCATCATCCGACGGCACAAAATCCAGAGAATCCATGATGCCGGAGGCGGTGCATCGGGCACAGCTTCCATATTCGTCATAATATTCGGCTGCTTTCCGGGCGGCTTTTTCCACAAGAGCCTTTGGCTCATCGGAAAGCCGTACCCTGTCGTCAGGTCCAAGCGGCGTGAATGCCTGTTCCGTGGCTGCATTGACACTGTCGGCAGTCAAAGCTGTCGCGGCAGCGGCAGTCGCTGTGCCGAAAAACGATCTCCGCGCGATTGTCTTCGTTTTATTCAAGGAAAAGCCTTTCCGCTATATGATTTCATTGTCAATTTCCATTTCTTCATTATATGCCTGGCGCTGTGCCCGGTTCCAAGTGACAAAGTGGACACCGGCGCTTCTCATTTGCTGTCACGGTCGCCCCACTGAAGGGAAAAGCCGTGAGTAGCCCCAAGCTCGCCGTGATAACTGCCTCGGTAACTGAATCTCAGCCGCCGGATGGTGATCCCGCAGAGATACTCTATCCGTTCCGGTTCGCTGGCGGCGGCCGCGCCGAGAGAAAACGCGCTTGTCAGTTCAGCGAGGAAACCTGCCGCGATGTCGGTATCGAAACGGCGGACTTTCGAGGCTGAGGCAAAAAGCGTGACATCGGCCGGGCTCAGCCATGAGACAGCGGCCCGTGCCCTGCCGTCAAGTTTCTCGCATGATTCGCCGAGTTCCGCACCGCCGACATTTTCACAGGACAGCGCGGCAAAAAGCCTTTCGTGCGGACGGCAGACGAGGCCAATATCTGCGCTGAACGTGTCCGCATTACCGAATCCCTTGATGCGCATGGCGTTCCTGTTGATACGGATTCCCGGTGATATTTTATCGAGGAAAACATATGACAGGCCCAAGCGGGCGTGTTCCTCGCCATAGAGATCGAAACCGCTTCCGGAAAAAGCGGCCATGATACCGGCATTGCCGAACCGTGCACCGGCAAGTGCGGTTGAGGTCGCGAGATCACCAAGCCCGAACGGTGTATTGCAGGCGGCAAGCGCAAAAGCACCGGAGGATATCGCTGTCATGCCGGGATAGCAATATGCGGCCTCACGTGCGGTCAGCGTCGAGGGAAATGTGAACAGGTCCTCGAGCGCACTGACCGGCTCGAGCGCATCGGCTGGCGAAGAAAGTACGGCAAACACGACCACCACCCACAACACCGCACGCGTCATCGCGCCTCCCTGCATACAGCTTTCAGATCGCAGTCCGTACAGTCGCCTTTCGTGCGTTCGGTGCACTCGCGGAGGATACCGGGCCTGACAAGGGCGAAATCATAGCGGATGGGATCGGACGGATCGATTTTCCTGAGCGCTTGGCTGATCTCCAGCGCCATTTTCCAGTCGGCGGCGTTGCGCTGCGTGAGACCGAGAAGTTTCCCCATGCGTGCGATATGACGGTCGACAGGGATGATCAGACGCGCAGGATCGATACTTTTCCAGAGGCCGAAATCGATCGCATCCGGCCCACGGACCATCCAGCGAAAATACATCGCGAGCCGTTTGCAGGCGCTTCCATTCGCCGGGGACGGCACCAGATAGGAGCGGCTCCTGCCCGGTGTCCGGCGTGGTTCCGATGGGCCGACCTCCGCGGCGAAACGGGCTGCAAAAGCTGTCATGGCGCACTCGATTGTCGGCTGATCCAGCTGATCGATCTGCCCGATGAAATGCCCGACACTGCCGAGCTCACGGATGATCCCGCCGAGAACGGAAAGCGCGTCGGCCATGTCCCCGCCATCAGTCCAGCGGTGCTTGAAACCGTCGAAACGCTGAATAAGCTCCCTCTGTGAGCAGGATGCGGTCATTTTGCCCGGACTCCTGTCAAGACGGTCGAGGGCATCGCTGACACTTCGCCGTATCTGAGCCGCGCCGCCATAGGCAAGGGAGGCCGCGATGAATCCCGCCGTCTCGATATCGAGCGGATCGCTGAAATCGTGCACGAGCCCGACCGGATCGCTGTCGAGATGATCGGCGCCATAGCCCGCGGCGAGCGAGTCGAGGCACTGTTTAAGCACTGCGGCGTCTGTCACGGCATGTCCTTCGTAAATGTTTCGGATAATATAGCATGACAGCGCCGGAAACGAAAGTCACACCAGAAAATTGTATCCAACCTCGATGTAGATTTTTTCTTCTGTCTTTTCGCTTTCTGGTCTTTTCTCCTGTTTTCTGACTCCTGACTACTTGATCAAAAGCATCTTGCCCGTTCTCGCCATCTTACCCGCCTCGATCCGGTAGAAATACACGCCAGAGGCCAGATTGGAGCCGTCGAAGACAGCACTGTGTTTCCCGGCGCTCATGAAATTATCGGCAAGCGTGGCAACTTTTCTGCCGGTGATGTCGTGGACAGTCAGTGTGGTGTGAGAATCGGTGGGGAGGGTGAATGAAATGGTGGTTGCTGGATTGAAGGGGTTGGGAGTGTTTGTCAGGGCTGGCAGTTCTTGAGGTGCTTCATTTTTCTTAACAGATGTGTCATCTCTTGTATATTTAACGACTTCCCCCCTTGGGCAAAGGCACCAGACATTGTTCTCGTTTACACCGGTAATACTGAAAAAATAATTATGTTGTTCCAAACCATAGGTAAATAAAGTCTCGTATGTCCTGCCGCAGTCACTTGTATATAAGAGGCCATAATCATCAAGAACAAAGACTCTATCATTGTCTATGGGATAAATGTCTCTGCACGATGGAAGGTCTTCACATTTCTCCCAAGTTTCACCGCCATCATGAGAGAAACACACTGGGAAATAACACGTCCACAAACTCTCTTCGCTCATCGCATAAATATGACGCTGATTGTCATCTATTATACGTGTTATTTCATACCAGTCTTTGCCGCCGTTCTTTGTTCTATAAATCCAAGTCGGTCCGTGAATATCACCATATTCCCGTGTAAGCCCCCAACCGGTCATAGTGTCAAAAAAATCAAAGTCAATAAAAGAACGATAATTTATACGTTCTGTCGATGTGTGGTGAATTGTTTCTTGTGTTTCCCAAGTTTCACCGCCATCTTTGGTATGATAGACAATTAAACCAGAACCTAACCAGTAGGTGTCTTCGTCGAGCACACACATCCCATGATAGCCATGCCCATCTGGAGGACTGATATTTTTCCAGGTTTCACCCCCATCAGTCGTTTTCAGAATAAAATAGTATAATCCAGCGCCTTCCAGTTGTGTATAACCATAACATACGCCTATATTCTCATCAACAAACGCTATATCGTCAAAGTCGTAGCCCTCTTCTGAAAAGTTTACGCTCTCCCATGTATCACCGCCATTTGTTGTCTTCAGTAAGGTTGAGTTGTGTCCGCAAATCCAACCGTGATTTTCATCGACAAAAGAAATGCCCCATAAAGATGTCTTCCCCGTCTCCTGCACTTCCCACTCCGCCCTACTTACTCCGACGCCAACGAACAATGCCAGCGCAAACATCGACATCAAAACAAACAATCCAGACCGCCGCATAAAAACCTCCCATCAGTAGTGTCCCAACGTTATAAATTAAAAACCATGTAAAGAATTGATAATAAATATGATAGAAAAAAATAAGACCTGTATCGACTTGAAAAGTGTATTAAACTATGACCTGTCCTATAGCAAAGGAGAGGTCGATGTATACAGGTCGTACGGTTTTTTCACAACTCATGGATATATTACCATGGAGACGATTTCAAACATGTGTTAAGCGGTATTCGGGCAACTATAAAGTAAAGGAGTTCACCTGTTCTGATCAATACCGCGTGATGGCTTTTGCTCAACTGACATATCGTGAAAGCTTGCGAGATATTGAAGCCTGTTTACGGGCAATGAACACCAAGCTGTACCACATGGGAATCAGAAGTACTATTTCCCGCAACACACTGGCACATGCAAACGAAACACGCGACTGGCGAATCTATGCTGATTTTACACAGGTACTTATCGAGCATGCGAGAAAACTATATACTCATGAGCCGTTCGGTGTTGAGTTGGACCAGACAGTGTATGCGCTCGATTCAACGACCATAGACTTGTGTTTGTCCGTATTCCCCTGGGCACAATTCCGAAAACGGAAAGGAGCGATCAAACTTCATACACTCTTGAATCTGCATGGAAATATTCCGGTATTGGCAATTATCACACATGGCAAAGTCCATGATGTAACGATTATCGACAGTTTACTTCCGGAAGCAGGTGCATTGTATATCATGGATCGCGCTTACATAGATTTTGACCGGCTTCACTGTATTCATAACGCAAATGCGTTCTTCATTACCCGAGCAAAAAAGAACCTGCAATTCAAACGAGTGTATTCACATGTTATCGATAAATCAACCGGACTTAAATGTGACCAAACCGTTGTTCTAAAAGGATATTATACACAACAAAAGTACTGTGACAAACTACGACGAATCCGATTCTATGACTCAAAAAAAGGTAAGAATCTGGTCTTTCTGACTAATAATTTTGACCTACCTGCTTTGACCATTACAGAGTTATATCGTTGCCGCTGGCAAATTGAACTGTTTTTCAAATGGATCAAGCAGCACCTGAGAATCAAATCATTTTATGGCACATCTGAAAATGCTGTCAAATCTCAAATATGGATTGCTATATCTGTCTATTTATTAGTCGCCATCATGCGAAAAGAACTGAAAATCGACCTTAGTCTCTACACAATTCTACAGATTCTAAGTGTCTCGCTGTTTGAAAAAGGTCATATTTATCATATACTTACAGAAAACAACAATTCAATCGTGAACCATGAAAATCCTAACCAATTGAATTTATTTGACTAATGTTGGGACACTACTGACCTCCCATCAAAAGTAATTTACTGTAATAAAATAGCGGGGTTCGATGGCGGTTTGTCAAGCTTTTTTGTCTGAACCGCTGATGACGATGATTAAATGATTACCATGATACACCACGCAGCCCAAGCGAAACTCAACCGGTGTGGGCAAGACAATGAGATATGTAACCGAACAGTATCGAGTTCACGGCACTTCTTTTTCATGCAAACTTTTCATCACACATGCGCGCGCCCGCACTCACTTCTTCCTTGCACCGTTCACGCGCTTTCCCTACCTTAAAGATAACCTTGTGCAGACAAATATTTCTGAGCGCACAATCCATCCCGGAGACCCGCCATGAAAGCCATGCATATTGCCGCTTTGATACTGCTTATCGCCCTGCCGAATATGGCCGCTGCCGCCACATCGAGCCTCAGTTTCGATGCGCTCGAGCTCAATCGCGAGGGCCGCCTTAGCGACCTCGTTACAGACCGCGCAACCAATACGATCACCCTCGACAACAGCCGTCTTTACGAGGACGATGCCCCCGCGACCGGTGTGCCGGAGGGCTATGACTACCGCGGTGTGGAATGGAAAGAGGATCTCGTGCGCGGCGTTGTCGCGAAAAAAATCCTCGTGATCGACGATCCCCGCGCAATCTCGGGTCGTCTGCTGATCAAGATGATCGAGGTCAAGGACAACATGACAACGCTCACGATTTCGGTCAACGGTGTCGAATTCGAGCGTCCGGCAAGCGCTGTCGCGACGCCGATGGCGAAACAGTACACGGTCGCCGACTGGGACCGCTGGTTCTATATCGATCTGCCGGTCGGCGCGCTCCGGGCGGGCGAGAACGAAATACGCCTCAGCTCAGACAGCGAAACAGCGCAGTGGCGGGTGCTCATCGCGCTGGAAGAGGAGTTCAAGCGCGGCTCGCTCACACGGATTCATCACCCGAACCGCTCCATGAAAAGCAGTGACGGCGGCAGGTCATTCAGCGACTCAAAACTGGGGACCACCGATGCGGTCGATGGCGAATACTCCATCCGCATCAGTCTCGACCAGTATGTGCCCTCGGGCGAGTATGTCTCACCGGTCATCGATGTTACCGGC
Source organism: Candidatus Latescibacterota bacterium (assembly GCA_963668435.2). Lineage (GTDB taxonomy): Bacteria > Latescibacterota > Latescibacteria > Latescibacterales > Latescibacteraceae. The sequence goes on along the minus strand of CAXXSC010000002.1, from coordinate 1,704 downwards.
TGCGATTCGCCCCTGAAAAAGCTGATCCGGGTCGATAAGATCGGCTGCCGTTTCGATATCGACATTCCCGAGGGCGGCAGCGCAGCGACCTATGTCCGTTTCGACGACAGCCCGCTGACAGACAGTCCCGGCTGGTCGGACTGGCAGAAAGTCGATAACGGCGCACAATCCGATTTTAGCGGCACCGGACGTTATCTCCAGTGGAAAACGACACTCTCGACCGCAAATCCCCTTGTAAGCCCAAGGATCAAAGGACTTCAGATCGAGAGCGAATGGGAGGATATCTCGCCGAACAGCGGCCTCGGGCTCGCCGTACATGTCGACCGTAACGGCCATGTCGTGCGCTCGTCGTGTCCTTTCGGCTACGAGGATCTCATGCACCCCGGCCTCGCGACATTCCGCGAGACCTACAAGCTCGATACAGTCACCGATGGCGCGAAAACCGAGTTCGACCTCATGATGCGCCTTCTCAACTGGGCCTACCGCATCCCGGTCACGAGCAACCAGTACAGCTGGGACTGGAACGATGTACCAATCGCGGTCGCCGATGAGAATGGGATGCCGAAACTCCAGGAAGAGTACAGCGGCCGCCGACGTGACGCCATGTGCCTTTACTCGAACCAGGCGCTGGTGGGGGCGCTGCTCGCCATGGGGTATCAGGCACGTCACATAAACATCCACAGCGAGGGTGTCAGCGGCCACGAGGTCACCGAGGTCTGGTCCAACGATTTCAACAAATGGTTCTACATGGACGCCACCCGCGACTACTACTATTTCGATCCCGAAACAGGCGTGCCCCTGAATGAGCTCGAGATCCACAACCGTCTGCTCGAACATGTCCCGCGTGTCGAGGACTGGCGCAATCCTGTCGCTCTCGAATACCAGAACCAGCTCGGCAAAAATGTCAACATCGGCATACGCGAGGGTGACAATCCGGTCTCCATCGTGGAACACGGCACCCACCTTATCGAGATCATGGGGCATTTCCGTATCATCCCGCGGAACAATTTCCTCTCGGAGCCGCTGCCGGTGCCGGTGCATACCGGCGCGACCATGTGGGGATGGGACGGTTTCCTGAACTGGTACGATGAAAAATTCCCCAAACGCTGGGAATACCAGCTCCAGACCAACCGTGCGCAGGATTTCTATGAACCCCTGAACCAGTCGGAGGTTTTTCTTTCCGAGACGGACAGCCGCGGCGTGCTCAAAGTCGAGATCGGCACATTCACGCCCGGCGGCCTCGACTGTTTCCTCGTCAAGCTGGACAACGGCCGCTGGCTGGAAATGAAAGAGCCCGCCTGGGACTGGCCTCTCTCCGGCGGCATGAACACGCTCGAGGTCAGGACACGGAATGTCCGCGGTGTGCTCGGCCCCTTAAGCAGGCTGAGAGTGACATATAACCCCTGATGCGTTACGAAAGACGATACTCTGAGAGTAATGTGCAGATTACACGGACAGAGATGTTTCGCGACTCTGTCCTGCGGCTGTGGGATCACGTGATTATTCACGTTCGGCCTTGCCATACCCTCAGCCTTAACGAGAAGCACAGATTCAGTGTTTTTATCACAAATTGCTCCCCCCTTCTTCAGAAAAGGTATCTGAAGAACAGGCGGGGTAAATACATTATTCGGATTTTTTCAATCCGCGAAAATCCGTCTGATCCGTGTCATCCGTGTTCTATTTTTTGATTCACGACGAGATCAG
>CAXXSC010000001.1:0-892484 GCA_963668435.2 Candidatus Latescibacterota bacterium | reverse complement strand
TGTTATTTTCGGCAAATTCCACCGTGTTGTCCGCGATCTCTCAAAGAATTTGAGCAAGGAAATCGCGCTGGAGACCTACGGCGAGGATGTCGAGCTGGACAAGTCTATCATTGAATCGCTTTCTGACCCGCTCACACATATTATCAGGAATTCAGCTGACCACGGTGTTGAAACGCCGGACGAGCGGGAAAAGAGCGGCAAGCCCCGTCAGGGCAAGATCATCCTGAAAGCATATCACGAAGGCGGCCAGGTTCATCTCGAAATCGCCGATGACGGCAAGGGGATCAACACCGAGATCGTTGGTAAAAAAGCTGTCGAACGTGGCCTCATCACCGAGGACCAGCGCCTGTCGATGAGCGAACGCGATCTTATGCGCATGATCCTGAAAGCCGGTTTCTCAACCGCCGAAAAAGTATCCTCGGTCAGCGGACGCGGCGTGGGAATGGATGTTGTAGTCACCAATATCGAGGCCCTTGGCGGCACGGTGGAAATCGATTCCACACTTGGCGAGGGAACGACCATGAAACTGATCCTGCCACTGACCCTCGCAATCGTTTCCGGCCTTGTAATCAAATCAATGGACCAGATATTCATCCTTCCCGAGGTCAATATCGAGGAAATGGTCAGGATCAAACCGGATGAGATCAAGGACAGGATCGACACAGTCCAAAGCGCCCGTGTACTCAGGCTCCGCGAAATGCTGGTACCCTTGATCAATCTCAAGACGGCCCTCTGGCAGTCAAATGAGGAAGATTTCATCACTGACAAGAGCAGGAACGGCGATCCGCTTCGCATACTCATACTTAAATACGGTTCCTCGCGTCTCGGGCTCGTTGTCGATGCTGTCGAGAATATCGAGGAGATCGTGGTCAAGCCTCTGCCAAGCTATCTGAAGAAAATGAAATGCTTCAGCGGCGCGACGATCATGGGCAACGGTAAAGTGGCGCTCATTCTCGATATCGGCGGTATTATCGAAAGCTCATCTTTGGGCGATATCGAGGAAAAGAGCGACTACAAGAAAGCCGGCGCGGATGGCATTTCTATCGATCAGGACACCCAGACACTCCTCCTGTTCGACAACAACACCGAAGAGCGTTTCGCCCTGCCACTCGAACTTATCACACGAATCGAGCGTGTCTCCCCGGATCAGATCGAACACATCAGGGATAAACAGTTCCTTCAGTACCAGAACGATAATCTTCAGTTGATATATCTCGAGGATTTTCTACCCATTAACAGACCAGTGCGTGACAAGGCAGAAAAGTTTGCCATCATTATCCCAAAAGGACTCAAATATCCCATGGGCATCGTGATCGACAAGGTCATCGATACAGTGAATACAGTCGTGGAACTGGACACGACAACAATGATGGCGCCGGGCCTTTTCGGTTCCTCTGTCATTGAAAACAAGATCACGCTTCTCCTGGACCTCTACAAACTTTTCGAGATGGCGGCGCCGGAATGGTACGGTGCCGAAAGTGAGATCGAGTCACGTCCGAAGAAAAAGGACAAGAAATGCGTTCTGCTGGTCGAGGATACCGCCTTTTTCCGCATGGTTGAATCGGAATACCTCGCTTCGGCAGGCTACGATGTCATTCTTGCCGAGGACGGAAGAAAAGCCCTTGCCCTGCTGGAAAAAGAGACCGTGGACGCTGTCGTGCTCGACATACTGATGCCGGTCATGGATGGTTGGAGTGTTATCAAGGCCATTCGCAATGATGAGCGTCTGAAAGACCTTCCGGTGCTTGCAGTAACCTCGCTCGCCGATGACGATACCATGGAAAAAGGCATTGAATCCGGTTTTGATGACTGGGAGGCGAAACTGAACAAAACCAGCCTTCTGAGAAAACTCGAAAAGCTTATAAACCGCGAAAAACAGGAAGCGCAGGCATGAACAGACAGATAACCACATTCACGGTGGGCGGCGCGCTTCTGGGACTCGACATCCTTCTTGTCAAAGAAGTCTATCGCCATATGGAGCTGACACCGGTCCCGAACGCGCCGGAACATATGAGCGGCCTTATGAACCTCCGGGGCCGTGTTGTAACCGTTGTTGACCTCAGAGCCTGTCTCAATATGGGAGAACAGGCCGATGAAAACACGATTCTCCTTATTATGAAAACAGAATCCGAAATCCAGCAGTATGTCCTTGAGGGAACGCTCGAAGATATTTCTCTCGGTGAGGATATTGTCGGATTCCTGATAAACAACATGGAAGAAGTGCTCACTATCGACGATAACGACATAGTACCGGTGCCGCCGAACCTGGAAACAGTGGACCGTCAACTGCTCGAGGGAGTTATCAAGCTGGACGACAGGCTTGTTCTCCTGCTCGACATATCGGCCCTGCTTGATAAAATTCTTAATCTGACAAAAATCGAGAATGAATAATACGGCATTTTCCCTCACTCCTTCCAAAGGAGAGTACGATGTTCAAGATCAAGCGAATAAGCATCAAAGTCATTGCGATTACATTCATTATCATGGTAATCAGTTTCTTAACGATCGTCATTTTTCAAATCAGGACCACGACACATTCCCATCTTGAGCAGGCAGTCAACAGGACTCGTGCGCTCACGACATTCTGCGAGACAATCCGTGATCATATCGGCAGTCTCAGGCACGATAATGCATTCAATGACGAAGCGCTGCTCACCGAGCTGAAAAACGCTCTCGACGAAGGAAGACCGTACCGGGAAACAACCATGTACATGACAGTGCCCGTTGTCGGAGCATGGACCGCGGCACGAAAACAGGCTGATGAGCTGGGATATATGTTCCGTGTCCCTAAAAACAGCCCCCGCAATGAATTGAATGCCCCCCGTCCCGGCCTTGAACAGAGTGTTATAGACTATCTCGAAGGGAAAGGCAGTATCAGTGCAATCGAGGAATACGGCGAAATAATTTTCCCGGAGAATAAAGAGGAGGCACGGTCACTCGGAGAGATCGGCATCCTTCACACCGGCACCGAACGACATAATTCGGCAGAGGGCAGCGGCGAAGAAAAAATCGACGCTGTACGGTTTTTCCGTTCCATCAAGCTCACCGACGACTGCATGATGTGCCACGGCGATCCCAAAGGAAGCAAAGATCTTCTCGGTTTCGAGCTCGAGGGCTGGAAAGCTGGCGAGGTGCACGGCGCGTTCGAAATCATCAGTCCGCTCAACAATATGAGAAGCGATATAGCGAAAATCGGTTTTCAGGCATTTATCATAGTCCTGATAGTCATGGTTGTCGGTGGCGCGATATTCTACACACTCATGAAGAAAATCGTCAGCGATCCGGTCAATAAAATGCGCAATTTCACAACACTGTTCGGGAAAGGCGACCTCAGCCAGAACCTCGATATCACCAGCGATGACGAAATCGGCGCAATGGCGGAGGATATGAATGAATCTGTTGTCAGCCTGAGAGCGATCATGGCGGAACTTGCGGAAACAACGGACACGCTCATCTCATCCTCGACCGAGCTCAGCACTGTATCACGGGAGATGTCGAACACGGCGGAAGACATGAACGGCCGGTCGAGCACAGTTGCGGCCGCCACTGAGCAGGTTTCGGTGAATGTCGACACGGTCGCGTCGGCAGCAGAGGAATCCAGCTCGGTAGTCTCCAATATTGCGGAGAAAACGGACAGGATGTCGACCACATTCGTGAATGTCGCCTCAGTCGCCCGCGATGCCGCTGATAAAGTGGGATCGATGGCCAGGATGGGACAGGATATGTCCGATTCGGTAGCCAGCATAGCAACCGCCATCGAGGAAATGACAGCATCATTCAGCGAGGTGGCCAAGAATACGGCCCAGGCCAGCAAAATATCCAGGAATGCAAATACCCGTGCCGAGGATATCAACGCCAAAATTGAAACGCTGGTCGATGCTTCACAGAAAATCGGCAAGGTCATCAATGTCATCAAGGATATCGCCGATCAGACCAACATGCTTGCGCTCAACGCCACTATCGAGGCGGCTGGTGCAGGTGAGGCAGGCAAGGGATTTGCCGTTGTCGCCGGCGAGGTCAAGGAACTGGCCCGTCAGTCGGCAGAGGCTACCGACGAGATCGCGGGACAGATCGGGAACATCCAGTCCAGCACTAACGAGGCGGTTCAGGCCATCGGCGAAATAGCGAAAATAATCGCGGAAATCGCCACAATCAACGAAACTATTGCCTCATCGGTCGAGGAACAGACAGCCACGACAAACGAGATTGCGCGTACCGTTGCCGGGAATGCCTCGATGGCTAAGGGTGTGGCTGATAACTCACGGGAGGTCTCAACGCTGGTTGAGAACATTGCCTCATCGACAGAGGAGGCGTCACGGAACGCTGTTGAAATCGCCAGAAATGTCGAGGAAACCGCGGGCGGCGTCAAGGAAATTGCCCGCTCCTCGGGTGAGGCATCGCTCGGTGTCCAGGATATTTCCAAAAATATTCAGGGAATCAGCGTCTCATCAAACGAAACGGCAACCGGCGCAAACAAGACCAACGTTTCCGCGAGCAGGCTCATTACCATTGCCGACACATTGAAGGAAATCGTTCAGCGCTTCAAGATATAACTGGTAAACAACTCATTTATAACTTTCGAGAGGAAACATATGGTCGGACTTAAAGACATACGGCTCAAACCGAAACTTATCGGCACCTACCTGCTTGTCGGGCTCATCCCGCTGATAATATCGATCTGGATGACTGTTCAGGAATCGAGCAACGCCCTGGAAGAGGCCGCGGCTCATATGCTGGACGCTGTCGCAGTTACCAAGCACAATCAGATGGAATACATGTTCGAGGCCACACGCGGTGATATCGAACTTCTTGCGGAGGCCCCTGCCTCACTTACCATGTTTGCTGAACTGAAAGAATATCATGACGACATGCAGGTAGGCGAAAAGGATTTGTTCCCTGTTGACACCCAGCGTTACCAACGGATTTTCGAGAACAACAAGAAATATCTCCAGGATTTCATGGAGACATATGACTACTACGATCTTTTCATCATATGCGCCGCGCATGGCCATGTCATGTTTACCGTGGCACAGGAAAACGACCTTGGGGAAAATGTATCCTACGGCCCACTTCGCACAAGCGGGCTCGGCAAACTGTGGAGCGAGGTAACAAAAACCAATACAACTGCTTTTGTTGATTTTGCTCCTTATCCCCCATCGAACAATCAACCTGCCGCTTTCATCGGCACACCGATCAGTGACAGCAACGGAAAAACCGTAGCCGTCCTGGCCGCACAAATATCATCCGATAAACTAAATGCCATCATGCAGGAAAGCACCGGCATGGGGAATACCGGCGAGTCATTTCTAGTCGGCGCAGACAAAAGAATGCGCTCGGACTCGGTGAAACATGCAGAATGGAATGTTGCGGACAGTTTTTCAGGCTCGGTGGAATCAAACGGTTACAATACCATAGCTGTCGAGAACGCGCTTGCCGGCCAACATGAATCCATAACGATGACAGATCCGACCAGCCGCGAAGTGCTTGCCGCTTATGTGCCGTTCGATTTCATGGGCACCCGCTGGGCCGTGGTCTCGACAATGGAAACAGACGAGGTGAATCAGCCGGTGAACGCCTTGATCAGGCATGTTTTGTTCATCGTTATCTTCTTTACGGTGCTGATTGTCGGCTTTGCATTCTGGATCGCACTGGGCATCACCAATCCCATCCAGGAAATAGCCCGCTATATCGATAAGTTCGGTAAAGGTGACCTGTCCGAGAATCTCATGATCACGAGTAAAGACGAGATTGGCGACATGGCCGGTGACCTCAACCGCGCAGTCGGCAATATAAGGTCAATCATGGAAGAGCTCATGTCATCAACGGACATTCTCACCCATGCCTCGAACGAGCTTTCATCGGTTTCTTCCCAGATGGCCTCATCCGCGGAGGAAATGAGTTCGCAGTCCAATACCGTTGCCGCGGCAACCGAACAGGTCAGCACGAACGTGGGCACAGTTGCCGCAGCTGCCGAGCAGTCCAGCTCAGTCATCACAAATATCGCGGCGATGACGGAAGAGATGTCCTCTACGTTCAAGAATATCGCGATTATCGCAAATGATGCCTCTTCAAAGGTCACCGATATGTCGCGTTCCGGTCAGGACATGTCCAATGGTGTCGCCAATGTCGCGACTGCCATTGAAGAAATGTCCGCTTCGTTCGGAGAGGTGGCGAAAAGCACTGCGCAGGCCAGTAAAATTTCGAGGAACGCCAGCATAAACGCCGAGGAAATAAGTGTCAAGATGGAGGCACTTGAAACTGCTTCCCAGCAAATCGGCAAGGTTATCAATGTTATCAAGGACATCGCCGACCAGACAAACATGCTCGCGCTTAATGCAACAATCGAGGCGGCAGGAGCAGGCGAGGCAGGCAAGGGATTCGCGGTTGTTGCCGGTGAGGTCAAGGAACTCGCCCGTCAGTCGGCAGAGGCAACCGACGAGATATCAGGACAGATCGAAAACATCCAGTCCAGCACAAACGAGGCTGTGCAGGCCATTGCAAGCATCCGCCAGACGATCATGGAAATCGCGAACATCAATGAGACGATCGCCTCATCGGTCGAGGAACAGACCAGCACGACCAACGAGATTTCCCGCAATGTATCGGGCAATGCCGGCCAGGCCAGGAATGTCGCGGAGAACGCCGATAGTCTTGCCAGGCTCGTAACCGATATCGCAAACTCAACGAACGAAGCCTCGCAGACAGCCAACGAGGTTGCCAGAAATGTTGAGGAAACATCCGGTGGCGTAAAGGAAATTGCCCGGTCCTCAGGTGAAGCGGCCAAGGGTGTTCAGGATATTTCGAAAAACATCCAGGGCATCAATGTCGCCTCCAACCAGACTGCATCCGGTGCCGGGCATACCAATCAGTCAGCCCAGGAGCTTTCCGGAATAGCTGAAAGTCTCAAGGAGATAGTAAATCGTTTTACCCTTTAGGGTATCTCTAACAATTCGCTTTTTCGGCATGAGTGATATATTTTAGTGTTCCGACAGGGCAACGGAAGTGAAGGCTTATAAAATATACGTCGAACTAACATGATCGCGGTCAGACACTGAAAGATACGCTCACAGGCAAAAATGGAATTAATTGAGATGCACTTAAACCAGCTCAGGCATAAAAAATTGGATAAAACATGACGGACAATCTGAAAATACTGGTTGTCGACGACACTATCGTCTACAGGAAGATTCTCTCGGATATCGTTACCGGTTTCGATGGTGTCGAGCTTATGGGGACAGCGCCACACGGGCAGATTGCGCTCTCGAAAATCGGGCAGGAAGCTCCTGATGCTGTGCTGCTTGACGTTTCGATGCCGGTAATGGACGGTATCGAGACGCTGACAGTTATCAGAAAAGAGCATCCCGATATCGATGTCATCATGGTCAGCGGTGCTGATGAAGGCAATGCGTCGCTGACTATGAAAGCACTCAATCTCGGAGCGCTCGATTTCATTCCCAAACCGAAAGGAACGTCACCGGATGAAAGCCTGCGGGAACTGACCGACAATCTGCGCCCGCTTATCCGCCTGATCAAAACACGGGCAATTTCCCGACATACAAGGCGAATCTCGGGAGCACAATCGGTGACACCGCCCCAATCATCTGCCGCGGCAACACCGGTAGTCAAGGCAGCAGCACCCGCCGCACCGGTCATTCCGGCACAGGCTCCGGCGACAACTGCGAAACCGACAGTCGTAACGTCCCGCAAGGCAGGGAAGATCGATGTTGTCGCGCTCGGTGTTTCTACTGGCGGCCCCAACGCTCTGGGTGTTGTCATCCCGGCACTTGAGGACCTGAAAGTGCCGATCCTCGCTGTTCAGCATATGCCACCCATGTTCACAGCCTCCCTCGCGGAACGCTTAGATAAAACATCCTCCATCGGTGTTGTCGAGGGCAGTGAAGGCCTCGCCGTGAGCAATGGGACCATGTATATAGCTCCCGGCGGGAAACACATGGTGGTCAGAAAAAACGCCGCGGGTGAAAAAGTGCTGGGAATAACCGATGCGCCGCCGGTAAACAGCTGTAAACCTTCGGTGGACGTGCTCTTTCGCTCGATTGCCATGGTCTATGGCGGAAACGTTCTGACTGTCATTCTGACCGGCATGGGCAATGATGGCGCTGCGGGAGTGGCCGCCATCAGAAGGAAAGGCGGTTACTCTATCGTACAGAACGAGGAAACCTGCGTTGTCTGGGGCATGCCCCAGGCAGTCGTTGCCGCAAACGAGGCGGATGAGATTCTTCCGCTGGATGCTATCGCACAGAAAATTATGGATATCACTCGATGAGGTTGCCGATTTATGATTTCAATCACCGAACCTGAATATGCGCTCATGAAACAGTACATCGAGCAGCATTGCGGCATCCATCTCGACGAGGGAAAGGAATATCTGATCGAGACACGCCTATCGGATCTCGTTATCGAAACGGGCTGCGAATCGTTTCAGGAATTCCACAAGAAAGCTCATTCGGATTTGAGCGGTAAGCTCAGGGACCGCATCGTCGACGCCATGACGACGAATGAAACCCTGTGGTTCCGTGACAGCAGCGCATGGGATTATATCCGGAATGACGCGGTGCCCTCGTTACTCGATGCCGCGGAAAAGAATGGCCAGGCCCGCATCTGGTCTGCCGCGGCCTCCACCGGCCAGGAGGCATACTCGCTTCTCATGCTGCTCAACGATGAAGCGAAAAAACGGGGAAAGTCCTATATCCTCGATAAAGTGGAAATTATGGCCACCGACATATCGACATCGGCTCTGTTCATAGCCATGTCCGCCCGCTATGACTCGTTTTCGATCAACAGAGGGCTGCCGGATGATATAAAACACCGCTATTTCACCGAGGACGGAACCGTATGGGTTTTCGATCAGGACTTGAAAAAGCGTGTGAAATTCAAGAAATTCAATCTGCAGGACAGTTTCATGCCGCTTGGAACATTCGATTTAATCATGTGCCGTTATGTAACCATCTATTTTTCCGACGACTTTAAAAGAGATGTGTTCAAAAAAATGGCACAGGCACTAAAACCGGAAGGCGTTCTTCTGCTGGGTGCAACGGAATCACTGAGAGGGTATTCCGACGATTTCGAAATTTCTTATAATAATAAAGCCCTTATAAATATCAAAAAATAGAGGCTTGCCATGAAAATATTATCTGTCGATGATTCGAAAACAATCCGGGCAACGGTCAGAAATATTGTCGAAGTAATCGGTGTTACATTTCTCGAGGCGGAGGATGGCCGCGAGGGCCTGAAAGTACTCGAACAGGAAAACGGCGCTGTCGACCTCATCCTGCTCGACTGGGAAATGCCAAACATGAACGGTTACGAGTTTTTGAAGAAAATCAAGGAAGACAAAACCTACCGCACCATCCCGGTTCTGATGCTCACAACAGTATCTCAGAAAGAAAAGATGATCGAGGCGATTAGGGCAGGCGCCAAACAGTATATAACCAAGCCGTTTACGAGTGAAACACTGCTGACAAAAATAATCCAGTCACTCGGTATCGACAGCCTGGAGGAGTTATGAGAGACAGTATTCTGGAGCGGCTGAACGAAAGGCCCGATCTGCCGCCACTGCCGGAGATTGTGCTCAAAATACAGTCGCTCATCCGCAACCCGAAGGCAAATGCCAAATCGATCGCCAAACTCATCGAGGTCGATCCGGCGCTTGCGGGACGTATCCTGAAACTGTCGAACAGCGCATTTTACAGCAGGAGCACAACACCGATAACATCACTGCCGGTGGCGATAACCAAAATCGGTTTCACCATGCTGGTCAAACTGGTGTACTCGCTGAAAATGTCGACGCTGTTCACGGACAGCAAATTGGTGTCAAGCACTGCGTTCTGGAAACATAACGTCGCAGTGGCCATTTTCACGCAATCGCTTGCCAAACGGACCAATATTTCAGCCCAGGACCAGGAAATAGCCTACCTCGCCGGACTCATGCATGATATTGGCATCATGGTTTTCGCCTATCTCATCCCCGATGAGTACGGCGAATTCCTGCACTCGGTTGATACGGTTGAAAAAGCCCTCGAAATCCAGGAGTTGGAACATTTCGGTATCGATCACGCTGAATTGGGCGGCAGGTTTATCGAGCAATGGTGGGAAGTCGACGAACGTATCTCGCTTGCGGTCAGGTCGCATCATGCGCCATTCAATGAATCGGCGGGAGAACGTCAATGCAGCGACCTCGTAAATGTCGCGAACGGTATCTGCAACAATTTCAGTATTACAAATGGCATCAAAGGTTACCGCGATGTGTTCAAGGAAGGCGCGTGGGATGAGCTCGGCCTTTCTCTTGCCGACATCGACAGCATTTTCGAAGATGTCAACAAATCTGTCGAGCAAACAAACGAACTGATTGTAAAGTAATGGTCAGAAGCCCATGCCCTATCCGGTTTTCTGAAATCTGAGGACATTGAAAGAGTACCAATATGATAGAATGCGGCGGCAAAGAATTATCCAGCCCCCAGAAACAAATACTGACATACAATGGTGTCCCCGCGACAGTATTCCTCGAACTTTTTTTCTGTTCTGAAACACGAGGACAGTTCCTGAATGATGTCACCAGGCAGATCCACAAACTTGCCGGATGCACGTCTGTGGGCTTTCGCATGAAATACGACGAAGGTTATTTCATGATCGACACCCAAACTGGTTTCGATGAAATCTGGATTGAAAATGAAAAAGACCTGTCTGTAGAAACAAACTGTATCTGCGGACGGCTTATCAGGGGTGAACTGCTTCACGAAGAGCAAGAGCACACAACATCCTACGGCTCAATTGTGCTGAACGACTTAGATTCATTCTCGGAAACAGTTGTCTCGGAAAACAAAGAGGTATTCAGGGAATTCTGTATCACCTGCGGTAACAAATCACTGGCATCCATCCCGATATTTGACAAAAGAGACAGAATTTTCGGGATATTGCAGCTTTTAGATAAAACTTCCGGCTCTTTCAATAATGAGCTGGTTGCCTTCCTTGAGCAGGCGGCAGTCCTGATCGGTGAATCGATCGGCAAGTTGTACCTCGAAGAAAAACTTGCAAGAAACAACGACACGCACGAAACAATCAACGAGCTTCTCAAACTTCACCTCGACGATTATTCTCTCCAGAGAATACTGGAGAAAAGCCTCGAGAAAATATTGTCTATTCCCTGGCTTTCGGTCGATTCGAAAGGTGCGATATTCCTCATGAACGATTCTGGCGACATGCTGGAAATGTCCGCATCGAAAGATCTTGACCGGCAGATCATGGAACAATGCCATTTCATCAGGCCGGGAGAGTGCTATTGCGGCCTGTCGGCTGAGAGCTGTGAAATTCTTTACTCACACGCAAACGACAGCAAAAAGACAGATAACAAGCGTCATATTCATAAGCACGGCATTTATTCGGTTCCGATACTCGATGCCGGAACGTGTATCGGTGTGCTGGCTATTTTTATCAGGCCCGGCCACAAATGGTTCGCGGATGAGGAAGCGTTCCTTCAAGTCGTGGCGGAAACACTCGCTGGTATCATTAAAAACAAACGAACCGCCGAGGCGCTTAACGAGAGTGAAGAACGTTTTAGAGACTTTTTCAGTAACGCACCCATCGGATTCCACATGTTCAATTCCGAGGGCTATATCGTCTACGCCAACCAGGCCGAACTCGATATGATCGGATATACTCATGAGGAAATAATCGGCAAAAAGAAATGGAAAGACCTTATCGCGCCTGAGGATTATGGCCTGTTCGAGGAACACTGGGACATGATCCGGAAAGGTGAGGTTGTCAGAAACCGTGAGTATACCGTTGTCAGAAAAGACGGCAGCAGTTTTCATGTTCTCCTGAACGCCTCACCGCGCATTGACGAGGACGGCACACTCGAATCGACACGCGGAAGTATACTCAACATCGAGGATATGAAACAGGCAGAGGCGCTCGAGGAGCGCATGAAGCGCCTGAAAGACAACCTGATCAGCGCCATGCAGATCATTTCCGGAAAACTGGAAATCGATACAGCCCTTCAGGAAACAGTCGCTACTGCGCGACGGCTTACCGGTGCGGAACAGGCATCTTTCGCCGTTCTTGGCGGCAACAGGATATACACCATGTTCCACGACGGCCCCGTGGTAAAAGAACGGGACAGCTTTGCCCCGTTCGGCAGCCTTCTTCCGCTTTTTTCAGAGGAGAAAGGCTGTATCCGAATCACCGATATTACATCCGATCCCCGTTTCGCTAAACTGTCAGAGGCATATCCCTCGTTTCGGTCTCTGCTTGGAATATCAGTTCGTTTTCGCGACACCATGCTCGGTTTCATGATTATAATGAATAAAGCCTCTGGCGAGTTCACAACGCCGGACGAGGAGCTGTTCGAAAGCCTGGCGGCACATGCCGCAGTCGCCATGAACAACGCGAAACTGTACGGCCGTATGCTGACATTCAATGAAGAGCTCGAACACAAGATCAAGGAACGGACACGGGAGCTTCGCGAGGCACTTCTTTTCGCTGAAACGGCCAACAACGCAAAATCCATGTTCCTTGCCAATATGACACACGAGCTGCGGACACCATTGAACGCTATCATCGGTTTCGCACAACTTCTCGGGGAGGAGTTTTTCGGCAAGCTCTCCGAAAAGCAGCATGAGTTCACCAATAACATTCACAGCAGCGCCAATCATCTCCTGCTGCTGATCAACGATATCCTTGACCTTTCGAAAATCGAGGCGGGAAAAATGGAGCTGGAGTTTTCGCTCTTCTCTATCCGTGATATGCTCGAACAGAGTACGATCATGATCAAGGATAAAGCTATAAAACATAACATAAAGCTGAGTTTGGACATCAGGCCGGAACTCTCCGAACTGCTTCTCGAAGGCGATGAGAGAAAGCTGAAGCAGATCATGTTCAACCTTCTTTCGAACGCGGCAAAATTCACACCGGACAACGGCGCTATCACGATCCGTGTCGAAAAAGAGGATGACGTGATAAAAATCAGCGTAATCGATACAGGCATCGGTATCGCCGGAGAGGATCTCGGGAAAATCTTCGAAGATTTCTATCAAACCGCAGAGGCCGTAAAAACCACGGCACCGGGGACAGGCCTCGGCCTTGCACTGGTCAAACGTTTCACTGAAATGCATAATGGCGAAGTGACAGTCGAAAGTGACGGGCAGAACAAGGGAAGCACTTTCACTATTAAACTGCCGCTTTTACAGAAAAAGAAGTGAGCCTGTCGTTGAGCTGAACACCACTTGTAACAATCTTTTTTTCGTACATTAACAGGAGCTTGTCAAAATGCGGGCTCCTGTTTTTATACAGCGGCAACTCCAATCAGGGAAAGGACCGAAACCAGACAGGCAGGTTCACACTTTACAACAGCCCGTCTGACAAGCACCGGTTTTTCCGCCCACTATCAGGCCGTCTTGCATTGTCCAAAGCTATTGCGCATCGATACAGATTTGCCGTATCTTAAATAATGGAAAACATTTCACTTTCTCTGCTTGAAACGCTGGAAAATACGGATAGTCAACAATAACAACTCAGACATTCCGGCGGTCAATTCGGTTAACGATAATTCTAAAAATCCGAGATCATTCTCATGCCGAAACTTATAAAATTCCCGATTTTGTATATTGCGGTTCTTTGCGTGTTCATGTTCAACGCCCTTTTATTCTTTACCGGATGTTCCAAAACCGGCGACTCGGCAAAAGAATGGCCGACAGCTCACCACGATTTCAAACGCAGTAATGTGACCAATAACGAACTGACATTACCACTTCACGAACAGTGGCGATATACGGCCCCCGCAGCACCTTCCCCCGCATGGCCGGCGCCTGCGGCCCAGGATTACTGGCATGTGGTCAGAAAACTCACACCGGCGGTAACCTATGACAGGGCATATCATATTGCCGTTTCGAATGGGATGCTTTATTTCGGCTCCTCCACGGATGACAAAATCTATGCGCTCGATACCGGCAGCGGCAGGGAACGCTGGTCGTTCAGCACCGAGGGCCCGGTCCGTCTCGCCCCTGTAGTCCACAAGGGCAGAATATATGCCGGATCCGACGACGGTTACCTGTACTGCCTCAAGGCCCGTAACGGCTCACTGGAATGGAAAGCCAATCCCTCGGGAAGAGACACGCGCCTGCCGGGAAACGAGCGGATCATATCTCTGTTCCCGGTGCGTTCAGGCATTCTCATCGAAAACGATATGGTCTACTGCACCGCGGGGCTTTTCCCCTCATACGGAACCTTTCTTTCGGCTTTCGACTGTTCGAGCGGCGACATTGTCTGGCGCGAGCAAATCGACATCTCGGCACAGGGTTACATGATGGCCTCCGATCAGCGGCTTTTCGTCCCCACGGGAAGGACTCGGCCGGCAATATACAATGCCAACGATGGCAAACACCTCGGAACGCTCGACGGTCCGGGTGGTTGTCTCGCATTCGCATCCGGCAGCAAGACAGTGAACGGCCCCGGGAGAAGAGACGGCGATATCAGTATCGGGGACCGGGACAATCCGGACAACCTCCTCCGTTTCAAAGGCATCCGAATGGTGCTTCGCGATAACATGGCCTATATAGTTTCGCAGGAGTATTTGACAGCGATAAACCATGTACTGTATCTCGATCTGACAAAACAGCTGTCCACGCTTTCAGGCACAAAAAAGGCCCTTGAAGACTCACTCGCCAAATCCTCAGATGACAGCCTGCAAAAGGAAATCGCCGACTTAACGGAGCACATCACGAAAGTTACTGAAGAACGAAAAACGTCGATTGCATGGAAAATTCCCTGCGCTCACCAGTATTCGCTCATTCTGGCTGGCAACACCCTGTTCGCGGGCGGTGATGACAGCGTGATTGTTGTCGATTCCGAGTCCGGCGAGATAAGCGGCACATTGAATACTGACGGTAAGGCTTTCTCGCTCGCGGCAGCGGAGGACAAGCTGTTCGTCAGTACCGATATGGGCATTATCCACTGTTATGCCTCGGGAACAAGAAAAACCGAGCTTGTTGATGCATCGCAACATCCCGAAACCACATCTTTAGATAACGATGATAAATTCGCAGAAGCAGCTGACCGGATACTTACCCGAACCGGTATAACAAAGGGCTATTGTTTCGATCTCGGCTGTGTCGACGGCAGTCTTGCCTGCGCGCTTGCCCGGAAATCGGATTTACAGATTGCCTGCCTGACAGACAATCCGAAAGATGCGAAAAAAGCACGCAAAACCATCGATAAAGCCGGATTGAACGGAAGAGTGACCACTCACCTGACCTCACTCACCGAACTGCCGTATATCCATCATATCGCAAACCTTGCGGTCAGCGAAAGTGTCCTTGTCCGTGGAAAACTGAAAACGCCCGAATCCGAAATCGAAAGAATACTCCGTCCCGGCGGTGGCATCGCCTGTTTCGGCAGCGCCAGTGATGACAGTTGGGACACATTCACAAACGACAGCAAGGCCGGAAACAACATAGTATGGCACAGTGACAACGGGAACGGCCATTGGATACACGGAAAACGCAGAGAGCTTCCGGGGATCGGTGAATGGAACCACCTCTATGCCAATGCCGCTAACACCTCGTGCAGCGGAGATTCCCTGCTCGGCCCTATGACTGTCCAGTGGTTTGGACGGCCCGGTCCCAGGGAAATGATCGACCGTCACCACAGATCCATGTCGCCGCTCTACAAAAACGGCCGCCTTTTCATCACCGCAGACGCAAAAATCATCACAGTCGACGCTTACAATGGCACAAAACTCTGGGAGTTGAATGTTCCCGGATCGAGACGGGTCGGCGCGCTTAAAGACTGCGGTCATATCGTTCTTGCCGATGACATTCTCGCGATTGCGGTGCATGACAGCTGCCTTGCCGTTGACACCTCAAATGGAAATCTGCGCAGGATATGGAAAGCACCATCGGAGGGAAACTATTCGGGCGACTGGGGCTATCTTTCGCTCCAGGGTAATCTCTGTATCGGCACTGTCCAGAAAAAGGGTGCATCCTTCGCCGATCTCGATTTTCGCGGAAGCCAGCTCAACGGCTCTTTTCTGTTCGAGGAGGATTTCAGGGAAGTGGTCGCGAGCGAATCGCTGTTCGCCCTGGATCGTGACACTGGCAAAGCGGCCTGGACCTACCGTCGCGGAAAGATAATGAACAGCACAATAACCATTGCGGACAACTGCATCTATTTTGCCGAAAGCCGCAATTCGGCGATGTCACGGGACGAGGACGGCCGTATCCGCATTGACCATTTCTGCAAAAACGGCATGTACATTGTCGCGCTCGATCTCGCAACGGGTGCAAAAAAATGGGAACGCCGTTACGCATTCCCCTACGAACATATCATGTTTTTGAGCTATTCGGACGGCACACTTCTGTTTAACGGCACATACAACAAGGACGGGTTGGTCAGATACGGGCTTTATGCATTCAATGCTTCCGACTGCAAAGACAAGTGGGAAACGCATTTCATCGGCACGAATGTCGCCGGAACCGCTCCATTCGGCACCAACGGCAGTCATGGCGAGCAATGGCAGCACCCGGTAATCCACGATGGCACAATCTATGCGAGACCATATGCCTTCAATCTCGCAACCGGCACAAAACTCGATTATGTCGCATACAGGGGAGGCCACGGCTGCGGTGGTATGACCGGATCGGTCCATTATCTTTTCGGGCGCGGCTCCAATCCGAGGATGTACCCGCTCGACACGGCAGAAACCTCGGGAATACCGCTGAACACCGTATCGCGGCCCGGCTGCTGGCTCAACATGATACCCGCAGGCGGCCTTCTGCTCATACCGGAATCGAGTTCCGGCTGCACCTGCGCTTACCCGATGCAGACCTCGATAGCATTTTCACCAGCCGGTTGACACTGAAACAGGAAATGCGCCGATACTGGTGTCCCCAAAAAAAAGAAAGCTTACGACTAATTCGTAAGCTTTTTCATTTTCAGCACTATTATGGAGCGGGAGACGGGGATCGAACCCGCGGCATCGAGCTTGGGAAGCTCGCGTTCCACCACTGAACTACTCCCGCTCAGAGAAATAAAATATAGGGATTAACTGTGATACGGTCAAGTTTTTTCGACTGGCAGAGCTCTCTTTCTTGACCGTAGTTATCCTTCAATAGAGATGCGCTCGGCTTCGGCGTTGCTGAGGCTATGAATATGCCTGCAGTATGTCTCCCGGATAAAGAATGCCGCTATCACACCGATGCAGGCGTAGAAGAGGAATAGCATCATGGCATAACTGTAGGATGTCAGGCTGTAGGTTCTGACTCCGGCAGAAAACGATCCATTCCACATCTGATCGAGAACCCATCCGAACAACGGCTGCAACACAAGAACACCGGTGAATGTGCCTGTGTTAACGATACTTGTGGCTATCCCGGCCCGTGAGGGATGCGCTACCTCTTTCGCACATGTCAGGGTCAGGACACAACCGGTCGAGAATAAACCGAGTAGCCCGAACAGGATATAGGCCATCAAGCTGGCTTTTAAATCACAGAAACAGACAACGGCGAATGTGATTGTGTAAAGGATATTGCTTGAAATGAGCACAGGCTTGCGACGGCCGATAAAATCGGATATCCAGCCTGACACCAGTGCACCGAAAGCGCTCATGATCAGCATCACAGTGACACAGGAAGCAGCTTCTCCCTTGCTCATTCCGCGAGCCTCATGGAGAAACGGTATCCCCCATAATCCCATAAAAGTATATGCGCCGCCGATAATACCGAAATTTGACCAGAATCCCGGCCATATAAACGGATTACGGGCTACAGCGAAAAGATCGCTCAGCCAATGACCACCCTGTCTATCAGATATATCGCCCGCACTATGTTCAGGTGACTGGAATCCGTAATCAGCAGGAGTATTCCTCACGAACAGCATCGAGATAACCGAAATGGAAAGTGAGATTATCCCCGCCGCCACGAAAACAGTTCGCCATGAAACACTCCTGAGGATGAGTGTCAGCGGACCACTGGCGAGAACAGCACCCATATTGCCTGTCAACCCGACTATACCGGCCATGAGAGCGAAACGGCGTGCGCTGAACCACTGGGAATTGAATTTCATTATGCTGATGAAAATGACCGAAACACCAAGCCCCACTAAAAGCCTCCCGGCACTTGCCATAGCATACGAATCCGCCAGACCGAATAAGCATGATCCGATTCCCGCAGCCAGGTTCCCGGTAATCATTGAAATGCGCATACCGAAAACATCGGCTAACACACCCGAGGGGATCTGCATCAGGGAATAGACGAGGAAATAGGTCGCGGCAAGTGATCCGAGCCGGGCTCCGGTAATATCAAAAACATCCATAAGCTCACCGGAAATCGCCCCGGGTGCCATACGGTGAAAAAATACAAGCATATAGGCGCTGGTCAGCAGAAGGAAAAGCAGCAAACGAACATGTTTGAATCCCCAGCTTTGCCGAAATAACACTATTATTTTCTTCCTGTCCGTTGTGTTGTGGAAAAGAGAGATTACATGCCGAAAAATTTACTATCCCGAAACAGAGCTCCGATGATTTCTTTCGATTAAAGCTTTCACAAATATACGCCCGCTCTTTACGAGAAGAAATCGGATACTTTTCCGCCGCGTTCGATCATCCTGTCGAGGCTCTGTATACAAAACATGAGGCCGCGAGGCTGGTGAAGAGTGTCGCGATAGGGCCAGTCAAGCGGTTTCCCGTAGGAATAGCTGAACGCCCTGTCGAACCATTCCACGGCCCACGCTTCATGGGTATGTTCAATCGCATAGAGGCAGGTGATGAACACTTCTTTCATGACATAGGGGCTGTTTAATTTTGCTTCCATGTAATCCGGGCGGTCCGGCCAGTTATGTCCGATAAGCCCCTGCTCACCGTTCCTTTCAACCCAGAACCGTTCGAGGAGGTTGCGGCCAAAGAAATTCATGGCGTCAGTGAACATGCCGGTGTTTCCCACACGAAGGGCCTCATCCATGATCATCCACGAGGCCTGAATCGAATGAAAAGTCGACACTGAGCGCGCGAAATATGTCTGGAGATAATCGTCTTTTTTATGCGGAGTGAAATCCCGCTGGAGCAGTTCATACGCATAGCCGAGATCCGTCTGATAGTGGTGCTGCAGCAGATTTCTCACACACATACGCGCTATCATTTCAAGTTTTGGCTCTTTCGTATAGCGGAGAAGCGGAGTCAGTGAGCTCAGGTAATGCAGCCAGATCCCCTGAAACGAATCTCCCGGCTCGGCCTGCCCGCCTGTTGTGCCTTCCGTATAGGACGGGGTCATGATGGTTTCGATAAAGCGGTGCGCTGTTTTCACAGCCAGGTCAAGCGCCTCTTCATCACCCGAGGCTTTGAAATACTCGCCCATGCCGAGAATCGAAAAAATTACAGCGGCCGAACTGAAATTTTTCATGATGGGAGTGCCGTCCCTCTCAACTGAATGGTACCAGTTGTACTCGTCATCAACGAAGTATTTTCTCAGGAAATCATAGCCGTTCTTTGCCGCTTTAAGGTTGAATTCGTCGGGATCGAAGTAATTGTAGAAACATGAAAAGAGCCAGAGCACCCGTGCCTGGTCATACAAGTCTTTTTTTGTTGAGATCACTTCATGCTTGTCATTGACATTCTTGCGTGTCCAGTATGCCCCGTATTCCCAGTCGACACCATTTTTTTTCCAGAGAGGTATGGTTTTTTCATGCAACTCTACACTGAAAATATCCCTGATTTCTTCAAGTGTCCTCGTACCGATTTTTGTAATTCTTTCATTGTTTGATGCCGAGGCGTTGTAATGCGTACCGTCATTTTTCTCTCCGAAAGCATAAGCGTTCCCCGTGGCTGACAACGCAAGAGTCGGTCCTGTCAGGTTTTTCAAGAAACTCCTTCTCATCATCTCTCTACTCACAATCTGTTCGGATTATTGGTTCGAGTTCCAAAACCGGCCCCCACGTCCAGGCACCTTCAGATATAATTTTCGCAAAAATCCCGGGCTGGCCGCCGGTTTCATACGAAGGAAAAGTCACATGACTTCATTTCTCTCTCAGCATCTTTAAACAAGCCATCTTGCGTTAATCTCACCACCGACAAACACCATGTCACATGATTTCAGGGCATTCCAATCAGGAGGCATCCTGTCCCGGAAAGGCCGCAACCGTCTCGAAAAATGCGGCAATACTCTCTTTTTCCGACACATCAACCCATTGTATCCCCTTCCGCCCCCGGAACCATGTCATCTGCCGTTTCGCATAACGCCGCGTATTGCGTTTCACGGCCTCGAGACAATCCTCAAAATCCGATTCGCCATCCAGCATGGGAAACCACTCTTTATACCCGACAGTATCGAGAGAGACAAGTTCCCGCGAATAACCATTCGCCAGCACGGCCTTAAGCTCATTGAGAAGCCCTGCATCGACCATGGCGTCCACACGCTCGTTAATGCGCGAATAGAGCTGTTCCCGCGGCATGGAAACGCCGATTGTCAGATAGCGGTAATCACCGCCGTCCAGGTGACGGGCTTTTCTGGCCTCGGTGAAAGTCGTGCCTCCGCTGTAGTAGACCTCGAGCGCCCGGATAATCCGGACAGTATCGTTGACAGCAAGTTCTGCGGCTCGGTCAGGATCGATTGAGGTCAGACGGTCGTGCATAGCCGCAGGCGAACTCTCTGCAAGCTCCTGGTCGAGACCGGCCCTGATTTCCTGATCGGATGCCATCTCCTCGCTCAACCCCTCCTGAAACGCCTTGATATAAAATCCGGTGCCGCCGGAAATTATCGGCAGTTTCCCCCGGCGAAGGATATCACGCACTGTATCGGATGCTTTCGACACCCATTCACCGGCGCTAAAAGGCTGGTCCGGGTCGACTATGTCTATAAGGTGATGCGGAAACCGTTCGCGGTCAGCCACCGAAGGTTTCGCGGTGCCGATATCGAGGTAACGGTACACCTTGCGGGAATCGGCGCTGACAATCTCGCCATTAAAGCGGTCCGCGCATTCAAGTGCCAGCTTTTTCTTGCCCGAGGCTGTCGGCCCGGCTATGATAAGAACAGGGTCTTTCATTTTGTTTTTCACCACGGTCTGTTGTATAATGAGTTGACTATGTCTAAACATTTCTGACATAAAATATTCACTGCAGGAAAGATGGCACGCTTGGCTCTTTCCAAGGAATTGAACACACGCTTCAATGTTATTCATACATTGCAACGGCATGAGCTCATGATGCAAGTATACTGCCGGATCGTTATGAATCCAAGCCTGAACTCGAATCCATATTGCTCGACGGCACGGAAACAAAATCCGGAAAACGCTTTTGATGAAATGAAACAGACATTACACGCCGCTGCACAATTCAAATGCGAGAACAAACTCTAAAAGATATTCACGCGGGAAAGGACAACACATGAAACGAGTGATCACGCTGCTGCTGATGGCGTTTCTTCTTTCTACCATGACATCAGTGGCCCCGGCATCTGACAGCGATGCCCTGAAGCTCTGGTATAAGCAGCCAGCCGGGCGCTGGACCGAGGCGCTTCCGGTCGGCAACGGCAGTCTCGGAGCCATGGTGTTCGGGTCTGTTGCGGAAGAACGCATCCAGCTCAACGAGGAGACTATCTGGACCGAAGGCGGCAGTTACGTCGACAAGGACGGCTCCAAAATCATTCCGAAAGTGCGGAAACTCCTGTTCGCGGGCGAATACGAGGAAGCGGAGAAACTCATTGCCGAAAACCTCATGAACGAGCGTCTTCCCTCGGGCACCAACACCTATCAGACACTCGGTGATCTCAGTCTCACATTCGAAGGCCACGAGCAGTACAGCGACTACCGGCGTGAACTCGATCTCGAAACGGCGCTGGCGAAAACACGTTATAACGTTGGCGGAGTCAAATACACCCGCGAGGTCTTTTCGTCCTACCCCGACAAGGTGCTTGTTGTCCGACTCTTCGCTGACAAAAAAGGCTCTGTTTCGTTCAAAGCCGCGCTCTCACGGCCCGGTGATGGCGCAAACATTGAGGTTTCCGGCAACGAGATCGTGATGAACGAGCATGTCGGCGGCGGAAAAGGTGTCCGTTTCGAGGCACGAGTGAAAGTCATCACCGAGAGCGGTTCTGTCGGTGAGGATAATGGTACAATCGTGGTCAGAAACGCTGACAACGCCACAATCCTGATAACGGCCTCCAGCGATTACAGGGGCGGCGATCCGCATGAACTGGCATCGTCCGCCATGTCGGCCGCCTCATCACGGAAATTCGAGGCGCTAAGGACACGTCATATCAGCGATTACCGTTCGCTGTTCACCCGAGTATCGCTCGATCTCGGCGCAACGAACGCATCCTATTTTGCCACGGACGAACGCATCGACGCCATGAGTCTTGGTTGTGAAGATCCCTCGCTGATTGCGCTGTATTTCCAGTTCGGCCGCTACCTCCTGATCAGCAGTTCGCGGCCCGGAAGCCTTCCCGCCAACCTCCAGGGCATATGGACTGACAGCCTTATTCCACCCTGGAATTCGGATTACCATATCAACATCAACATCCAGATGAACTACTGGCCGTCGGAGGTGACCAACCTGAGTGAGTGCCATCTGCCGTTCCTCGAATTCATAGGCCGTCTCCGCGAAAAAGGCCGTATTACGGCAAAAACCACCTACGGCTGCAAGGGTTTCACGGCTCACCATACCACCGATGTCTGGCATAACACAGCCTTGTTCGGCATGCCTGTCTACGGTATGTGGCCGATGGGCCCCGCGTGGAGCTGCCGTCACATCTGGGAACATTACCTTTACACCGGCGACCGTGATTTTCTCGCTGAACACTACCCGGTCATGAAAGAGGCCGCCGAGTTCTGTCTCGACTTCCTCGTGAAGCACCCGAAAACGGGCAAGCTTGTCAGCGGCCCCTCGATCTCGCCCGAAAATACGTTCCTCACGAAACGGGGCAATCGCGCGGTTGTCAACATGGGCCCGGCCATGGATCAGGAGATAATCTATGATCTCTTCACCAACTGCATCGAAACAACCCGTATCCTCGACACCGACAGCAAGTTCAGAAAAAAACTTATTGATTACCGCGAACGTCTCGCGCCTGTGACAATCGGCAAGGACGGCCGCGTCATGGAGTGGGTCGAGGAGTTCCAGGAGGCAGAACCCGGGCACCGACACATGTCACACCTCTACGCCATGCATCCGGGCTCTCAGTTCACCTGGCAGAAAACACCGGACTACATGCAGGCAGTGCGGAAATCCATCGACTACCGTCTGGCGCACGGCGGCGGTCACACCGGCTGGAGCAGGGCTTGGATCGTCAATTTCTTCGCCCGCCTCAAGGACGGCAACAAGGCACATGAGAATATTAGCGCATTGATCGCCAAATCCACACTCCCGAACATGTTCGATACACACCCGCCGTTCCAGATCGACGGCAATTTCGGGGGCTGCGCAGGAATCGCGGAAATGCTTTTACAGTCACACGCCGGTGAGGTTGACCTCCTCCCCGCCCTGCCTGACGCATGGGACAGCGGATCGATCACCGGGCTCAAGGCCCGCGGTGGATTCGAGGTCGATATGACATGGGAACACGGCCGCCTCCTGAAAGCGGTTATCCGTTCCGAGCTCGGCAATCCGCTGAAAATCAGGAACACGTTCAAATACCGTGAAATGGCAACAGAGGCCGGAGTCAGCTACACTTTCAACGGCGATCTCGACAGAATTTGACCGGACCGACTAATAAGGAGAGCGACAATGGTTCAAGGACCGATGCTGCTTGTCATACTGATCGCGGCCATTGCATTCATCATTGTAATGACCTCGAAAGTGAAACTGAACGCCTTTCTCGTTTTGCTCGCCGCCGCGTTCGGTGTCGGGCTCGCCTCGGGAATGGAACCGCTGTCCGTGATCAAGACCATTACCGGCGGTTTCGGCGGCATACTCGGCTATATCGGCATCGTCATTATCGCGGGTACAATCATCGGCACAGTGCTTGAAAAATCACACGCCACACTGACAATGGCGAACACCGTGCTCGGCATCATCGGCAAAACACGTTCGGCGCTGGCAATGTCGGTCACCGGCGCGGTCGTATCGATATCGGTGTTCTGTGACAGCGGTTTCGTGATCCTCTCCTCGCTCAACAAGACGCTGGCGAAAAAATCGGGCGTCTCGATGGCGACAATGGCGGTGGCACTCTCTTCGGGCCTCTACGCCACCCACACGTTCGTGCCGCCTACCCCCGGACCTATCGCCGCCGCGGGCAATATCGGCGCCGATATCGGCCTTGTCATCCTTTTCGGCCTGCTTATCTCTGTTCCGGCAGTGCTTACCGGATACTTGTGGGCCACACGTTTCTGCTCCCAATACAATGTCAGCGCCGAGATAAACCTTGATGGAACAGATGACATCGGCAGCCTTCCCGGTGTTCTCGCATCGTTCACGCCGATACTGCTTCCCATCGTACTGATAACGCTCAAGTCAGTCGCCGATTTTCCCGGCCAGCCGTTCGGAACAGGCGGCGTAAAACTGTTCTTTGACTTTTTCGGCGACCCGACAGTAGCACTGCTGATCGGCGTGTTCTGCTCGTTTTTCCTCATCCCGAAAATGAGTGGGGAATATCTGAACGGCTGGGTCGGCGAGGGTCTCGCAAATGCGGCCGCAATCGTCATGATCACCGGCGCGGGCGGAGCATTCGGCGCCATTCTCAAGGCAACCGAGATCGGCACATTCCTGAGCCAGGCGCTTGCGGAATACCGTCTCGGCATATTCCTGCCGTTTATCATCGCCGCCGCGCTCAAAACAGCACAGGGATCTTCCACAGTTGCGCTGATCACGACCTCGGCACTGATCAGCCCCATGCTCGCCGAACTCGGTCTGGCTTCCGAGACAGGGAAGGCGCTTGCGGTCATCTCCATCGGCGCGGGGGCGATGATCATGTCCCATGCCAACGACAGCTATTTCTGGGTGGTCAGCCAGTTTTCCGGGCTGGATACATCGACCGCCTACCGCACCCACTCGCTGGCGACACTTATTCAGGGGCTCGCGGCAATGGCCTGTATTTTCATCCTGTCGCTCGTGGTCCTGTAGACAGCGGCAATGAATGTCGTCAACCGTAACAGGTCGCGGAGCTCTCACAACCGTAAAAAGAGCTTTGCTGCTCATCGATATTGTTTATAATAAAGAAACATACGAAACGGTAAATCGTGACAGACGGAGGCAGTTATGAAACGGCGTTCTTTTCTCGGCAGCTCCCTTGCCGCTGGCGCGCTGATAGCTTCAGGGTCAGGATGCGGCGGACAGGACAGCACCGGAAATGTCGATGAAAGCATGCTCATCGGCTCTATCGGCTCGAAAACGCTTCAGCAGCTCATGGACCAGTACCGTTTCGACCTTTTCGACGATTTTCTCGAGTTTTTCGATAAATATATCATCGATCACGAAATCGGCGGTTTCATGTGCAACGCCCAGCATGACGGCACACTCAATACCGAGGAAAAAGGGACATGGTACCTCGGCCGCGGGGCATGGTGCTACGCCTATCTCTACAACAATATCGCCAAAGAACAGAAATATCTCGACGTGGCCGCGAAAGCTGTCCACCTGCTCAGACGTCACACGCCCTCGGGCGAGGATTACTGGCCCCAAATGCTTTCGAAGGAAGGCGCGGTACTCAATCCCAAAGGCGGACTGGCCGGTGACTGCTACATTGCCGAGGGCCTCGCAGAATATGCCAAGGCAACCGGCGATCCCAATTCTATGAAACTGGCAAAGGATGTCATGCGCAAGTGCTGGCGGCATTATACGAGCCCGGATTTCCAGGATGGCGCCTCACCCTATCCCGGTGCGAAAAACCTCTGGTACTGGATGCTGTTCATGTGGTTCGGTACGAATATGCTGCCGGTGGAGCCCGATGACGAGCTCGAAGAACGAACCGCGTTCTGTGTCGATGCCATCATGAACCATCATGTCAATCCCAAATTCGACCTCATGAACAATGTCATCGATCACGATCTCACAATTTCAGACGATCCGAAATACTCTGAGCTCGCCGGATGCGGCCATGCGACAGAGGCGCTGTGGATGATCATGTACGAAGCGCTCAGAATCAAGGACAAAGCCTTGTTCGACCTTGCCGCCGAGCGTTTCCGCCGTCACGTCGAGGTGAGCTGGGACGATGTCTATGGCGGTGTGTTCAATGATTGCCGTAATGTTGACGAGAATGTCTGGCAGCTGCAGAAAATCCACTGGGCGCAGGTATTCGTGCTCATGGGCTCGCTCCCGGTGATCGAACACACGAACGCCGAATGGGCGAAAGACTGGTTCGACCGTCAGAACACCTGGATACGCGAGAATTTCCTGCTCGCACCCCACGGCTACCATCTCTGGAAAGCGACAGTCGACAGGAAAGCCACATTTAACCCGAAATCGACACGCAAGGATGTCTACCACCATCCGCGCCACCTCATGCTCAACTACCTCTGCCTCGAACGCATGATCGAGCGGGGCGGCATTGTTTCAGACGTGTTCAGCGCGAACAGGAGTATTTCATGAGGCGTCGCTCTTTCATGGCGGGAACAGCCGCCCTCGGCGCTTCCGTGCCTCTATCCTGCGGGGGAAACGGTGAAAAAGAAGTCAAACGCACCGCTTCCATCGGCAATTCCAGCATTGAGGATATGCTTCTCAAGTACAGGCAGCATCTGGCCTGCTCATGGCTGCCGTTCATGCACAATCATGTCATCGATCATGAGTACGGCGGTTTCATGTGCAACACGCGTCCGGACGGCAGCAATATCACCAGCGAGAAACGTGCCGGTTACGAGGGACGCGGGCTGTGGATATATTCGAGCCTCTATAACAATTTCGATGCCATAGAGCCGGATGCTACTTTCATGCGTGAATTCTGCCCGGATGTAAGTGCTGGCAAGATCGCGGACACAATATTCGAGGACAGGGAGTATTTCCTCGATATGGCAAAAAAATCCTTCGATTTCCTGATGAAAAACAGGCCGAAAGGTCTCGGCATGTGGCCGGGGCGCTTTCATCGCAATGGCAAACCCGCGAGTGCGCCATCAGCAACGGTCAATGCCGATCTGTACATCGCGGACGGCATCCAGGAATACGCAAGGGCAACCGGTGACATGAGCTACTGGCAGATGGCGAAAAAGCAGCTGATCAAATGCCTCGCCGTGTATGACCGCGAGGATTACAATCCCGAGAGCGGACGCGGCTATATCGGGAAAGAGGCACCGAAATATGCCGGCAAAAGAGTGCTGGACGACTGGATGCTTTTTCTGTGGGTCGCGACACAGATGCTCAAGCAGAAATCGGACATGGACCTGCTCATGATCGTAACCCAGTGCCTCGACACGATCATGAACAAATTCTACAATCCGAAAACCGGCCTTGTCCACGAAATTCTCGATCATGACTACACACGCCCGGCAAACGGTTTCGGCAACGTTGTAAATTTCGGCAACTCGATACAGGCGCTCTGGCATGTCCTCGCCGCCGCGGAACGCATCGACAACAACGATCAGTTCAACACAGCCGCAGGGCGTTTCCGCAAGCATATCGAGGTCGCTTGGGACGATATCTATGGCGGTATGCTCAATGTCTGCACAAACATCGAGGAAAACCGCTGGAATCTCGGCAAGGCACATTACGCCCAGGTGGAACCGCTCGTCGGCCTCCTCATGATCATCGACCGTCTGGACAAGCAATGGGCACATGACTGGTTCACGAAGATTCACAGCTACGAAACCGGGACATTTCATCTTGCCCGGCACGGTCAACCGCTCTGGATGAACAGCAGCGAACGCAAAGGCACATTCGATTTCGAGCGATCCAAACGGATCGGTAATTTCCACCAGCCGCGCCATTTGATCCTGAACACGGTCAAGTTGACAAATATGCTCGCCCAAAACAGCACTTGAGTTAACTGGATTCGACAAAATATGGAGGGAAACAGGCAAAATGACAAACCTGCGCAAGTCTTTAAGCTCCATATTCATGGTGACAGTTATCTGCCTGCTGTCTGTCTGTTGCGGCGATAACGGCACGGACGACAATGACGACGACGGCACTCCCGAGAACACACAGTATCGCAATGAAATGCGGGAATTCGTCCAGGAAATAAGCACCTACTGCAAGGCCCAAAATCCCTCTTTTCAGATCATTCCCCAGAACGGCCACGACCTGTTGACCGTTAATGGCAGCAGAGACGGCAATCCGGCAACAGCATATATCGCTGCTATCGATGCCGTGGGGCGGGAAGATCTCAATTATGGCTATGACGATGACAACAAGCCGACCGCCGATAGTGATCGCGCCGAAATGGCGGCATTCATGGATATTGCCGAAAAGAACGATGTGGAGGCGCTGGTCACGGATTACTGCTGGACACGCTCATATATCGATCAATCCTATCAACGGAACAACTCGGCATCGTATATTTCTTTTGCCGCGAACAGCCGTGAACTGGATACGATTCCCGACTATCCCGCCGCACCATACGGCGAAAATGCAGACAACATAGTAACACTCTCCGATGCAAAAAACTTCCTGTACCTCTTGAACACAGACTCGTTTGACTCTAAAAACGATTTTATCGAGACACTCGGCAAAACTAATTACGATGTTTTTATAATCGATCTGTTTTTCGATGGATCAGAGGCTCTGTCAAAAAGCGATCTGGCCGAGCTTGCAAAAAAAGCGAATGGCGGATCCCGCCTTGTCATCGCCTACATGAGTATCGGCGAGGCCGAGGACTACCGGTATTACTGGCAGGAAAGCTGGAAAAAATCACCACCATCCTGGCTTGCGGGAGAAAATCCCTACTGGCAGGGCAACTACAAAGTCCGTTACTGGGATGAAAACTGGAAGGATATTATTTTCGGGAGCGGCACATCCTATGTGGATAAAATCATTGATGCCGGTTTTGACGGGGTGTATCTCGATATTATCGATGCTTTCGAGTATTTTGAGGACCAGAACTGAGAATCCGCGCCTGCTGTCCCGCAAGTTATATAATGAACCACCTCGGAGCGAACTCCGGGGAATTCTATTGATTAAATGGTGCAAAACTCTATTTTTCCGCGAATTATTGTTGACTTCGCGTCCGGCACTTCGTATCTCTATTTTTAATAATGAGATTATTCGGCACAACCAATATACAAAACATATAAAGCATAATAACACATGCCCTTCAACTCCTGGCTGTTTTCAATATTTTTCATAACCACTGCCCTTGTTTTTCTCGCCCTCCGGCGCACGAAATTCTGGCAGGTGTGGCTCCTTTTTGCATCCTATTTCTTCTACGGCTGGCTCAATCCACTGTATATCCCCATGATCATGTGGACCACGGGCCTCAACTTTCTTGCCGGACTGAAAATCGAGAGCAGTGCCCGGAAAAAGCTTTGGCTTATCCTCGCGGTGGCTAACAATCTGCTTATCCTCGCGGTATTCAAGTACGCCGGTTTCGCTGTTGAGAACATCAACGCGTTTCTCGGCCTTGCCGGTGCGGCCCGTACACTGCCCGAACCGGGACATCTCCTGCCCATCGGCCTGTCTTTTTACACATTTATAGCCACCGGCTACATTATCGACTGTTGGCGCGGCACGGTGCAGGCGGAACGGAATATCCTAAGATTCGCCGCTTTCGTCGCGTTCTTCCCCTACATTCTCGCCGGCCCCATCGAACGTGCGAAAAATATGCTTCCCCAATTCAACGAGGCGCCGTCCCTCAATATCGGCCAGTTCACCGAGGGCCTTTCCCTCTTTGCGGTCGGACTCTTTAAAAAAATTGCGCTCGCCGATTTTCTCGCGCTCTATGTCAACAGGGTTTACGGCGAACCGGCGGAGGCTGGCGGCCTGACACTGCTTGTGGCGACCTACGCATTCGCATGGCAGATATATTTCGATTTCAGCGGTTACACCGACATGGCCAGAGGCTGCGCACGCATGCTCGGATTCGATCTCATGCTCAATTTCAGAAATCCCTACCTGTCGGCGAGTCTCGGCGAATTCTGGCAGCGCTGGCATATCAGCCTTTCTTCATGGTTCAAGGATTATCTCTATATCCCGCTGGGCGGCAACAGGAAAGGACGCTTCGCGACCTACCGCAACATGATCCTCACCATGCTTGTCGCCGGTTTGTGGCATGGCGCGGCATGGAATTTCGTCATATGGGGGGCTATCCACGCTCTCGGGCGCTCTGTCACAAGGGAGCTGGAACAGACAAGTTTCTACGCAGAGCGTATCCCCAAATTTATCAAACAGATACTGGTGTTCCACATTGTCTGTCTGGCATGGATTTTCTTCCGGGCGGAGACTTTCGGAAAAGCCATGGAGATCCTCGGCGGCATTTTCACGAGCCCCTGGACCGATCCGACATTCCCGGTCGCGGGCATTCTTTTCATTCTGGCGGTATGGATATATCAATTCGTTTACGAATCGGGGCTAAAACGCGCGCTCAAGCTTTCTTATGTCAAGGTGGTGCTCATGAGCCTCATGATACTCTACATGATATTTTTCAGGACAGCAGGCTATGAAATCTTCCTCTACTTCCGCTTCTAACGCGCTCATTCTCGGTGTGCGCGAGTGGCTGGCGGCGATTGTGATCACCGCTGCAGTCACCGCTGTCATCTACTATGGCTGGGGATCGTGGGAGCGCTACGAACCGGGTCCCGACCATCGCGAGACCTGCTGGGCGGAGCTCCAGAGCGATTATTGGGCCTATATGCGCTGGATGAAACGCGCGAGGGAGGATTATGACATCATGCTCCTCGGCGACTCGGTCATATGGGGACAGGAGGTGCCGAACAACCAGACAATCAGCCACTATATCAACGAATATCTCGGTGCGCCGCGTGTCGCCAATCTCGGCAATGACGGGCTCTTCATGGCAGGCATAAACGGTATTGTCCACCATTACGGCGACTATCTCAGCGACACAAATATCATACTGCAGTGCAGTCCGCTCTGGATTGCCAGCCCGCGCCGTGATCTCAGGAGCGAAAAAAAATCACGCTACCATCACCCGCGCCTGATCCCCCAGTTCGACAGGCGCATCAACTACTACCACGACCTGAACACGCGTCTCGGTTACCAGTCAGAACATGTTTTCCGCGTATTCCCCTTTGTCCGTCACCTGATGTCTAACTACTACGAAAACAAGAGCATATCCTCATGGATGATGGACCATCCCTACGAATCCCCGTTCTCGGCCATCACGTTCCGGGCGGCACCGGTCATGGCGGAAAAACAGGGCCGCGGCATAGACTGGGAAACGAAAGGGATGAAACGCGGCGACGAGCCGTTCATCAATCCCGACGAATCCATCCAGTTCGGGCTGTTCCTCGACGCTATTGACTGTCTGGGAAAAAAGGGCACAAGCGTTTTTGTCATGATCGGCCCGTTTAACAACTACTACCTGACACCGGAAAGCCAGGAGCGCCTGTTTGCCGCGGTCGACCGCATGAAAGAGATTTTCGACGAGCGAGACATCCCATATTACGACACGTTCACGGCAAAAATCCCCAGTAACACGTTCGGCGACAGCTGCCACCTTCTTGCAGAGGGCCACGATATAGTCGCGCGAAATCTCACCGACGATCCGGCATTCAAAAAGTGGCTGGCCTCTATCAGCACGAAATAAACGATATCTTCTCATCATAACGCTGTTCACCTCAGACTGCCGCGTGCTCACTGAAGTTAAAGCACCTGTTGGAATATATGATAGCAACCTTGGGGCTTATCCGAAAACTATACAAAACTTGATGTAAAAAAAAGACCGGGGCAAACACCCCGGTCTTTTCTGTCTCTTGCTATCAAACGTCTTAGGAATAGATAACCATCTGACGTTCGGCGTCCCAGCCCATGCCCTTGACATAGACATTGTAGAGGCCGGGATGGGAGAAACCGTCCCAGACCACCTGGTGAACGCCGGGCTCCGCATCGGGAGCGTGCATACGCCACAGGACCTCGCCGCGCTTGTCGACGACATCGACATAGACATCGTCTTTTTTCGGCAGGTTCAGTTCCATGACAAGGTTCTTGTCGTTGTCGAAACCGAGTTCCTTGATGGAGGGCGTGCAGTCGCCGACACGAGCACCCTTCTTGAATGCCGCGTAATCGAACGGCTCGTTGCAGAGATGGTATTTCGGCTCGTTCTGGCCATTGTAGTCGCGCTGGAGATAGTAGGTAACCAGCGGCGTGCGCTCATAGTTGTCGAGCTTGGCGGGTGTTGCCTTGCCATTATTCCAGGAGTAGAGCGGTATATCATGCGGATCGAGAACATCGGACATGCCGCGTTCCATTGCGATATGGAAGAGGCCGAAGTTGCCCGGCTCCTGACCGGCAATCCAGTGAGCGATGATATCGCACTTGATCGGGTCCATACCGAAAATAACGATGTTTGACATGTAATCGCGGCTGGTGACACCGTACTTGCCCAGTTTCTCGTGCGGGCCGCTGCCGAAACCATTGCCGTCCTGGCTGTAGATACCCTCGATTACGTTGATGCCGGTCGGGGTGACCGAAAGGGAATCGAGCATACGGTTGCACCACTGCTCCTGCCAGATGCCGCCCTCGTTACCCGGACGATCCCAGCGGGGAATACCCATTTCGAGGTGTTTCTTGTGGAGTGCCTCGATGTTTTTCTCGAAATTCTTGACCATGAACTTGGAATATTTCTTGCCATAGTGGCGCCTGATCTGATCATAACGTCCGCAGAAATTCGAGAAACGTTTTCCGTTAATGCCCTGCAGGTTCTTGACGCAGGTGGTGATTCCCATGCCGTGCGCCTTGAGCTTGGCGATATTGACGAGAAAAGTGTCCTTCTCGTTCATGGGTGCCATGAAACCTTTTTTCTTGAACACGACGGGATCGGGGATATCGACGAAATTGATCTCGTCTTTGACCTTCCAGTAATCCATGGAGGAGAGGTCCTTAAGATCGATGCCTGCACGCTCTGCCATTGCCGACCAGCCCATGTCTTCCCAGGCATTGGGGCAGGCGCATTCGCGAATATAATAATCCGTCGGACCGGCCTGACGCATCGATCCCACCCATCCTTCGACAAAATACGGATCAGTGTTGACACCGAGTTTCTCATAGACAGGATGACCGTCCTGCGGGCCGCAACAGGTCCAGTTAGGCTTGATCGTAATTTTCGTTGCGTTGCTGATACCAGTATTAGTGGCCTTGACGATCAATTCCTTTGACAGCTTCTGGCCAACCGAACGGATGCCAGCCTCGTCACGTTTGTCACTGATATTGGTGACATACATAAAGACAGCCTCGGGATGGGCCTTGACAAAAGGATGCACATCGAATGCCCCGACATTTGCCGAGTTCATTTTCGCGGCAGATGAACAACCGGCCAGAGAACCGGCAACACCTGCTGTCGCGGCAGTACTGATAAATACTCTACGTTTCATGTTGTCTCCAGTTTGCTACATAGACCCGTTCCTGCGGGTACAGTTAAAAAAAAGAGTGCTGCGTTGACGGTGACTCCCCCATTTATTGTAGACGCAAATAAAGCCAAATAGTATTAATATTTTTTTAATAAAATTTAATATGTGTTAATATTTTTTAACTTTCGCGCAACAGCCACGTAACCGCATTGTGCTGAAGTTTAACATATTCAGGATTCCAGAGCGCGCTGATCATGTGGCCCGGCGCCATAAAACAGACCCGTCCCTTGCCGTAATCATAGGCCCAGCCTGCCTCGCAGGACGGTCCCTGATCACCGAAAGAAAGGCCGTCGGCATTCTCGCTCCTCATGATAACATACTCAGGTGACTTGTCATAGGTTACATAATGCTGCTCGTCAGTCACGAGGAAATCGTTGACACCTTTTGTGATCGGGTGCTTTTTATTCGTGATTTTCACCCAGAACTGCCTGATGGCCGGATGACCGGTATAGGCGGCACCCTCGACATCACGGTAATCCTGACTTGCCAGCGACACATGGCTGTTGTTATGGAAAAAGAACGCTGAGCCGCCGCTCTCGACAAAGTCTTTCACCGCCTTGCCCTGCGCCTCGGTCATCCACATGACCGGTTTGGCATCGACCTCGGGCAGCGGCGGAATGCTCGTGAGCTCAGCCTTTGAGTCCAGCCCGGGATACGCGCCGTGATAGCCATAACCACCTGGCCAATGCATACCGTCACGAAACATAATAAGCATACGGTAATGCTGGAGTGTATCGGTGTTGAGCAGGGTCACCTCATCGGTGAAATCGATTGAAAGACCTGCCTCGCGGACAAGGGTTTTCCCCAGTCCGGTACGTATGTAATCGGAATTATGATAGCGGTCGCCGACAAGCGCGAACGCAGTCGCACGTTTCCCGTCAGCGGCAGACATAGAGGTGTGCGGCGCAAGAAAAGTTCCCGCTGCAGCGGCACCGAAAGTGCGTAAAGTAGAGCGGCGTGTGCTGTTTTTTCCCATGCTTACAGACTCCGATGGTTAGCAACATCCTGTAATAATAAGATACGAAAAAAGTCGTGAATTTCAAAACAGTATAATCAAGAGCCAAGCGTCTATCGTGCAATACAGTCACATAATAATGTTGAAAAGACAAAACAGTTACTCGTGAAATACCCGAGGTCAGACACCGTTCTCAGAGACCTGACTTCATGGAAATGCTGTCAGCCATACCCTCAGCCCTGTAAGAACTCCTGACATGGGGACCGGAAGCAACCGCGGAAAAACCGGCATCGAGCGCCCGCTCCCGCCACATCGCGAAAGTCTCAGGCGTTACATACTCGCTGACCGGAAGCTGATCCCTGCCGGGCTGGAGATACTGACCGAGCGTCAGAAGCTTTACGCCGGCATCAAGAAGATCATCGAGGACAGTGGCGATCTCACCCTCGCGCTCCCCCAATCCAAGCATAATGCCCGATTTGAGCGGGATACCGCCATGTTTCGCCGCATGCGTGAACAGGCCGAGTGACCGTTTATACTCTGCACCCGGACGAACCGGGGAATAGAGGCGCGGCACAGTTTCGATGTTATGATTGAGCACATCCGGACGAGCGGCAATGACAGTATCGAGGGCATCCATGTCCCCCAGAAAATCGGGCACGAGAAGCTCCACCCGGATACCGGGATTCACCTCCCGCAAAGCCACCACGGTTTTGGCAAAATGCGAGGCGCCGCCATCGGGAAGGTCGTCGCGGGTTACAGAGGTCACAACCGCGTAGGACAGCTGCATTTCGCGGGCAGCCCCAGCTATTTTTTCGGGTTCCTCGATATCGGGAACATCCGGTGTGCCTTTATTGACAGCACAAAAGCGGCAGGCACGCGTGCAGGTGGCTCCGAGGATCATGAACGTAGCGGTTCCGCGGGTGAAACATTCGCCGAGATTGGGGCAGTGCGCCTCTTTACAGACTGTTGTCAGTCCGGCCGATTCGATCAGCCCGCTGGTTGCCCGCCAGGTTGCGCCAGAGGATATGGGCTTTTTCAGCCAGGAAGGTTTTCTGCCGCTGACTGCATATTTTTTTTGGCCATTTTCGGGAGTTTTCATGCCCGAAAAATACCGTTTTGCATGACTGGCGACAAGCAGAAATCAAAATTCTATATTGAAACCGCCGATCGGCATTGTCTGGTACTGGCTGATAATCTTCTTTTCACCGTATTCATTTCGTGTATAGTCCCAGATGTTGTCACGGTTGTAGATATTGACCACATCAAGATAGAAAACAAGGCTCCAGTTCTTGAAATAGTAACGCTGGTCGAGACGAATATCGAGACGGTGGTAATCGGCCATGCGCTCTGTGTTCAACGACTGCTCTCCCGGAACGATCCATGTATGGTATGGTCTGAGATACTCCTGTTTTGTATAGGGACGTCCACCGGCATAGCGCCATTTCGCAGATAGAAGCACCTCGTCGCCAAAGGGCAGGAGCCATGCGAACATCTTGTACCAGAGTTTCGTTTTAAGGTTGTCGTACCAGGGCTTACCGGCCAGTGTCCAGCGTTTCGCGCTTGTAAACGTGAGTACATTCCGGTGATCGAAATCCCAGGGCACCTCTTCACCTGTCCGGGGATCCTCGAACCAGGCACGATAGAACGAATACGAGAAAATGTACATGTAAGAACTGCTCATTTTGCGGTGGACATACAGCTCAAGCCCCTCCGAATGCCCCTTTGCGCCGTTGACAGCACGACCTTCCGAGGAATCCCAGGGATCCGGCGTGAGCCAGGATGCCTGCACCGGTATGTCGCGATACCGTTTCGTATAGCCCTCGAATGTTATCCGCATTTCCG
Organism: Candidatus Latescibacterota bacterium; assembly: GCA_963668435.2. Classification (GTDB taxonomy): domain Bacteria; phylum Latescibacterota; class Latescibacteria; order Latescibacterales; family Latescibacteraceae. Next base: position 856,246 of record CAXXSC010000001.1, on the reverse strand, counting down.
GTTTCGGCTGCCATTCGGTTCCGAGGACATACTGGCGTGTGTGATAGTTCTTCAGGTCATCGTTGTCTTTGTGGGCGGTGAGCGCGAGATAGGACGGGCTCTGGTAGTGTACGCCATAAGCACCGTTCAGCCAGAGATTGTCAAGTATTGTATAACGGAAACCGAGGCGCGGCGAAACATTGCTGTCGCCCGTGTATTCGATGTGGTCGTAGCGTCCGCCGAGCCTGAGCATGAGCCGCGGAAACAGATTGAGCCTCAATTGCCCATATGCCGCGCTTTTCAATGTGCTGACATCCTGCCTGTCGCGCCAGGCCTGATAAATTCTGTAAATGCCGGTGACAGTATCCTGCTCAGCGCTGGCGAACGAAGTGTCATGAATGAATACAGTATCCTGATCGGCAAACACATTGTGATCGAATGCACTGTTCTTGAAAGACACTCCGCCGGACAGCTCGTGTTTCCCGAGAAACCATGACAAATTGTATTTCAGGTTCGTTTCGGACTCCGTGGAATAGTTATTGTAAAAAGCTTCGCTTCTACTGACACCGTCCTCCCAGACATCAGTTTCCCAGTTGTTCCTGACATGGGACAGCACCAGCTCGGAATATACATTGTTCACCAGCGCGCTTTTGAGCGTAAGACCCGTGATCATGAGGTCTGTCGACTGATCGACATGCTCTTCATCGAGATCTTCTTCATCGCCGGGCTTAATCCTGATCGAGTCGGCGCCATAGACTGAATTCCATAGAAGGGTGTGCTTTTCACCAAGGTTTACAGTCACCTTGCCCTGGAAATTGTAGTATTGAGGCACAGCGGTGAGCCCGGTATTGGAGATGATGAGATCGAGGAAGCTTTTTCGTGCCGATAAAAGATATGATCCGCGCGATCCAAACGGCCCTTCTGCCATGAATCCGGCGCCCGCCATTCCGATATCCACATTGCTCAGGTTACGATCACGGCTCCCGCGCCTGAGATTGATATCCATAACCGAGGAGGCCTTGTCGCCGAATTTCGCGGGAAATGCCCCCGCCAAAAAACTGACATCTCGAATAAATTCTGCCCGTAAAAGAGATATTGGACCACCGCCTGCCCCCTGGGAGGCAAAGTGGTTGGGATTGGGAATCTCGATGCCATCCATAACAAAGAGATTCTCGCCATAATTCCCACCGCGAACGATGATCTCGTTCATCTGGTCGGATCCCGAAACGACCGAGGGCAGGACCTGGACAATACGCTGAACATCCATCATACCACCCGCGCCGTCGAGAATTTCCTGGGTGTCGATAGTCCGCCCCGAAACCTCCGCCTCGGGATCTTTTTCGAAATAGGACTCCTTTGCCTTGACCACAACGGCATCCATCTCGACCGGATCGTCCTCGAGACTGACCGATATTTCAGTCGAGCGCCCAGGACTGATCCGGACATTGGGCCTGATCAGTGTTTTGTAACCTATCATTGAAATGCGGAGCTTGCAGGTTCCGGAGGGGATATCCTCGATCCGGAAACGCCCCTGAGCATCAGTCATCCCGCCTTTCTGAGTATCGACAACACTGACTGCGGCGCCATAGAGCGGCTCACCACTGACTGAATCGAAAACAACACCGAACACGGCACCGGTAGAAACCTGTCCGGCAGCCTGACCGTTTTGGAAAATGAAAATGACCGCAAGGATAATCCAACTTTTCAGCATCACAACTTTCACAGCCCCTCCAGTTTTTTCAACGATTGATAATCGTATCTCCTCAGAGTATATTTAACAAGGTGATTATGAATATATCGTGGAAATGTTAAAGGATAATGAAAACACCCCCTATCTCAAAACACAATTTTCCTATATTCCACTTCTGACATATGCAAAAAATGTCCGCCAATAGATTACCTGGAGGCTTACAGCATGGAAGAGCACAAACCGACACGGGATGAGGCATGGGCGCTTCTCACAGAGTACAATTCGTCTGAGTCGCTTATCAATCACGCGCTGGCAGTTGAGGCGGTCATGCGTCATATGGCGAGAAAATACAGCGAGGACGAGGAATTATGGGGCATCATCGGGCTCATCCATGACCTCGATTACGAGCGCTTTCCCGAGGAGCACTGCTCAAAAACCCGTGAAATCCTGACCGAGAGGGGATGGCCGTCAGATTACATCCGCGCTGTCGTCTCCCACGGCTGGGGCATCTGCTCGGATGAAAAACCCGAAAGCCTCATGGAAAAAGTCCTGTTCACCATAGACGAGCTCACGGGACTGGTAACTGCCTGCGCGCTGGTCAGGCCCTCAAAAAGCGTCATGGATCTCACCGCAAAATCAGTGAAGAAAAAGTGGAAACAGCCGGCATTCGCCGCGGGAGCCGACAGGTCAGTGATCAGCCAAGGCGCTGAAATGCTGGAAATCGAGCTCAGCGACCTTTTCACTGAGGTCATCATGGGCATGCGTGATGTTGCCAAGAAGATAGGGCTCTGAGAATCATGTCTGCTCAATCGGTTTATTCCGAACTTGGGATAATGCAACAGAAAAAGATCATTTCATTAAGGTGTTCAGACCTTAAATGGAATGTTCAACACTTTTTCAGGGTATTTATCAGTATTCTTGCAGATTCCTAACAAATACATAACATATCGAAAGCATATTATAGCCAACGTGGAAAAAGTCTTTCACGTTGGGCGTATTTTTTTTATCTACCACATATAGGTGTGGATTCCGAACAGAGATATCTATCTGTCATTGTCATCGAAAAGAATGCGCCACAACCATCAAGCTTATAAAGCGCAGGTGAACAATATGTCGAAAGAAAAAATTCTTATTGTCGATGACGAAGAGGATATTCTCAAGCTTCTGAATTACAATCTCGTTAATAACGGTTTCCAGGTCGAATGCGCCACCACCGGCGAGGAAGCGCTTGAAAAAGCTCGTTCGACACAGCCGGACCTTATTGTTCTCGACCTCATGCTTCCCGGTATTGACGGTCTCGATGTGTGCCGTATCCTCAAGAATGACTCACGGACGGCGCAGATCCCGGTCATCATGCTCACCGCAAAAGGCGAGGAAGCCGACATCGTGGTCGGGCTGGAGCTCGGCGCCGAGGATTATGTCACGAAGCCGTTCAGCCCAAGGGTGCTCTCCGCCCGCGTGAAAGCAGTGCTCAGACGGGGCCGCGAAGTGGAAAAAGCCACCGTGTTCGCCCGTCATGACATAACAGTCAACACATCGATCCATGAAGTGACTGTTTCCGGAGAGACGGTTGACCTTACGGCGACAGAATTCAGTATTCTCCTGCTCCTGATCCGCCGTCCGGGCTGGGTTTTCACCCGCAACCAGATTATCAATACGGTCAAGGGCGATGATTACCCGGTCACAGACCGCTCGATTGACGTGCAGATTGTCGGGCTCAGGAAAAAACTCGGCGATCACGGCCCCCTGATCGAAACCGTTCGTGGGGTCGGTTATCGTTTCAAAGACTGACAGTCCATCGAATAAGCACGTAATCACGAAACACAATGGGTCCCTTCCCTTATTGACAGGAAAGCCGGCTATGCGAAAAAAACGGACAAGGCTGCTCAAACGGCTTTTCCTCTCATATGTTATTATCATTTCCCTGTGCCTGACCGCGGCCTGGTTTTTCACTTCCGACCTTCTTCGGAGTATGTATTACGAAGAAACGGAGTCAATGCTGAAAACCCAGGCACAGCTTGTCAGGAACAGCCTCGGCACAAATGTCGGTTACGGCAACGCTGACAAAGTAAACGATCAGATACTCTCCCTCAACAACTCCATTGACACACGTATTACGATAATCCTCTCTGACGGTTATGTTATCGCTGATTCCGACAAGGAATATCATGAGATGGATAATCACAGCAACCGTCCCGAGATTATCGAGGCGCTCAATGGCGGGACAGGCATATCGACGCGCTACAGCAATACTCTGAAAAAAGACTTGATGTATGTCGCGATCCCGCTTCTACGCGGTAACGAAAAAATCGGCATCATCAGGACATCAATGCCTGTAGCCACAATCAACAATACACTGAACCGCCACATACAGCGAATTGCCATGGTGATAATGTTCATCGCTCTTTCAGCCGCAATCGCCAGCTTCATCGTATCTCAATGGATCGTTCAGCCGGTCGGCGACCTGATCAAGGGAGTCTCCCATTTCGCGCGGGGTGAACTCGATCACAGGATTCCTGTGCGCTCCTCCGATGAGCTGGGGCTTCTCACCGAATCCATCAATGATATGGCGCGCCAGATCAATGACCATGTGCATGAAATTGTTGAACAGCAGAGCGAGTTGGAGGCCATTCTCTCCGGCATGGCGGAGGCCATTATTGTTGTCGACAATGATCTCAGGGTGATCGAATTCAACCAGGCGGCGGTGAAATATCTTGATAAGGACCCCAAAATCGTCCGCGGCACCCTTATCAACGAGGTCATCGAGACCCCTCATTTGCCTGATTTCGCCAAACGCACTCTGGCAGAAAACAGTCTGCTCGAAGACGAAATTGTCCTGTACGACAACAGCGAGATTACCTTACAGGCCCACGGCACCCAGTTTCTCGATGTCAACGGCGACAGGATCGGCGGAATAATCGTATTGAACGATATTTCCCGTATAAAACAGCTGGAGAACATACGCCGTGAGTTTGTCGGCAATGTCTCTCACGAATTGAAAACGCCAATCACCTCGATCATCGGTTTCGTGGAAACCCTGAACGACGGCGCTATCAACGATTTCGACAATCGCCAGCAGTTCCTCGACATTATCATGAAACATGCCCGGAGGCTCAATTCCATCATCGAGGACCTCCTCAGTATTTCACGAATCGAGGCTGCCGACGGCAAGGAGATGGAATTTGAAGAAACAAAATTGAACGAGGTTTTGAACAATGCCGTTCAACTCTGTGAAAATGAGGCAAAAAACAAACACATCCTCCTCGAGCTCGACTGTGATAATTTATTGATAAAATGCAACGCGGCACTTCTCGAACAGGCCGTTGTCAACCTTGTCGATAACGCGGTCAAATACAGCGAAGCAGACACGACAGTATATATCGAAGGTGTCAAAAAAGGCAGCACGACTGTCATTGCGGTTACTGACAGCGGATACGGCATTCCAGAGGAAAGCCTGTCGAGGATATTCGAGCGCTTCTATCGGGTCGACAAGGGCAGAAGCCGCGCGAAAGGCGGCACCGGGCTTGGCCTCTCGATTGTCAAACATATTGTCAACGCACACAATGGCCGCATCGAGGTCGAAAGCACCCCCGGCAAAGGCAGCAGGTTCAATATCTTCCTCCCCACCCTGTGACACAATTCACTACACGCAGACAGCTGAAAATACCCGCATAAAAAAAGGGCGCATCCTTCGGAAACGCCCTTGAAATTCATATTTCTGACTGCTACTCTTCGTCTGCTTCAGCCCTGTAATCCATTTCCGGGAGCGGCATGTAGAGAGAACTCGCGATATTTGCGAGATGCAGCGACATCCGCTTGAAATAGCGGGAACCGAGTGTCAGGGTTACAGCATTCCTTGTCGAACACTTTGATTCGAGCAGATCAGCGAGAATATCCTCACAGCGCTTGGATATTTCGTGCCCCTTATTAACGAGTTTAGGGCCAAGGTCGGCATCCGACTCCTTGAACGCTTTGTTGACCGCTTTCATGAGCTCCAGTACCTCGTTGCCGATGGTGACGAAGAGACGGTCATAGAGTTCATTGGCAATCTCGTGCTCTCCGATCATGTCATGCAGTTCAAAAATATTCTTTATGTAATCGCCAAGACGTTCGGCATCCTTGGATGTCCTGACAAGCGCAAGACAGGCCGGGAGATTTGCGGAAGGGTTGGCCGCGAGATGAACAAGAATCCTTTTCCTGATATCCTGTTCTGTGAAATTGATCTTCTGATCCTTGAAATATATCTTCTTCTCGGATTTCTTGCCCTTACCGGAAGTTACGATCACCTTGAGCGCATACGCCAGCATTTCTTCGGAAAAATCGAGCATTGAGGAATACTCGTCAACTATCTGCCCCGTGAATGCCTGCTCACGCCATATTTCTTTCAGTTTTTTTATCATGGTCTTACCTCTTTCCTGCCGCTATGACAATTTGGCAAACACAATCGGTACAATATGCAGGAGGATATATATAACAATAAATATCATGAAATGCTTTTTGGACCGGGATACATAGGATGCTATAAGCTTTGCGGTCTTGAGCGGGACCACTTTGAACGGGTAGAGAAAGACGATGCCGTAGATATTGAAAAAGAGGTGGCACAAGGCAATGGTCATGGCTGCTTCCTTGCCGACATCCAGGGCAAGTACAGCCAGAAGCGCCGTAATCGTCGTACCGATATTCGCACCGAGCGTGTATGGGAAAATCTGCTCCATCGTCAGGACACCGGCTCCAACAAGCGGAATAATGATCGATGTCGTGATCGAGCTTGACTGTACGATTGCAGTAAAAAACATACCGAAAGCCATACTCAACAACGCGTTGCGGAAAAGATAGCGGTTCAGCACCGATTCGATCTTTTCCATAACGATGCCTTTCATGTTGCTGACAATTCCAGACATCGAGAGGAAAAGGCCCGCGAAGGCGACTATCAGAAGGAGGTAATGATTGCTCAGAAGATGAGCGATAGGTTTCGCCACCGGGTTGAGAATAAGTTTCAGAGGACTGGTGAACTTGAAGCCGCCCATGCCCTCGATCACACCGGTCATTCTCACGGCAGTCTTGTAGATTATACCCGTATAGAGTTCCAGCGGGAATAAAATCATGGTGGCATAGATATTGAACATATCATGAACGATCGAGGCCCCGAACGAGCGCTCGAACTCACTTTTCCTGCCCACATATCCGAATGATACGATGGTGTTCGTGACTGTCGTGCCGATATTCGCACCCATAACCATGGGAATGGCACTTTTCAACGGAAGGGTTCCGGCGGCAACCATAGTAACGATAATCGTGGTTGTCGTGGAAGAGCTCTGGATGACACTGGTAATGACAATGCCAATAACAAGTCCAATGAAAGGATTTTCCGTTGTCCTCATCAGAACATCAACAAATTCCTTACCGGAGGACTTGAACGCAGTCCCCATCAGCGTGATGCTTATAAGGAACAGGTACAGAAAAAGTGCGACTTTCAAGAGGCCGATGATCAATTCGCCCCGATTCTCTTTCTGCGCTATTTCGACCATACGTTTCCTTATCGATTGAATTGATTTCCGATTTAAGTTAACCTGCGCCGGTGAAACGAGAAGCAGCACCGGTGTCCTAACCAATATCCCTTAATAACGGCATTTTATGTTAGATTAATGTTAAAATCGTAACTTTTTTTCAATCGGACCCGTTTTTCTTGCTACAATCGTTCCGGATCAATACCCCCGAGCTTCTGCAAAAGGTTTTATCATACGGTTGAAAGGCCTGCCGCCACGGTAGTTGCCGAGCAGGAAATACGGTATCGATCCGCGGCGCGCCATTTCGTCCGCCCACTGGGCACAGATCATCTGCTGAATGACATTTCCGACAATACCGGAGGTCGGGCACCATTTGCCGTCACGGTCCGGCAACTCGAGAACGCCGCCTGATTCCGGCGAGAAATTATCGAAACCGGCATCGGCAACATCGATCAGGCAGCCGGAGGGAACGACGCCATCCATAGAGGAAGGCCCGATTCCGATCACGAAAGCGCCTTCCACCTGGGCTTTGACTGCCGCGGCGACCTCCTCAGGGAATGCAGGCGACATACCGGTGATCAACATGACATTTCGGAAGGGATTCGCGTTCCAGTCGCCAGTATTCGGCATCCAGGGGCCGGAGGCGACCCGTACCAGCTCACTTCTGAATCCGGTATGCTCGATACTCTGCACAAACCACCGTCCACCCGAACGGACACGGTGCGTCATTTCAACAGCGGCCTCGCGGATACGATCGCGATGCTCCTTGCCGACTTTCTCGAGCCGCTCTTTCAGGATAGCGAGATACTCAGTGCTCTTTTCGAAAGGTTTCGCTTTTTTATCGGCGAGCTTGTTTGCGATTTCAGCGGACAACATCCAGTGTATCGCACCGAGTGCAGTGACACAGGAGGGACAGATCGCCATCCAGGGAATTTCCGGCGGATGGACAAGCCCCTGCTCATGCGGAATATGGCTGTGCAGAACTTCGTTCGAGACATCACCGAGCAGAAGGTCGTCCTCGTTGGGATACACATAATCCTTTGGCCAGAACTCGGAATTCACGTAATTGACAGGAACCGAAACAGTATACACTCCCCTGTCGCGCGCCTCCTGCACCGAACGGTTACAGTAATTCGTTATATGGAAATCGCCTTTTTTCATGGCACTGCAGTCAAGTTCGCGCATTTCAGCCTTGTTCTTCTTCTCCTGCATGACACGATGGTCTTTGATAACCGCCGGATTCCCGCGGCGCTCCACCCGCTGCTCGATGTAGGGCATATGACCGATCCCCGCAGTGGAATAGACAGTACCGCCGTTTTTGATGCTGTGAACAGCCCTGTCGGCAAGAGCGTCGATCTGAGCAACTTCACCGCTCAGGCTGCCGAGGATGGAAAACGTGCTGTTCAGGTACTCGTCCATGAACAGGATGCGGTGACCGAAATCATACTCGGCATCCCAGCGGCTCCCCGAACCGGTAATCGGTCCCGCGCCAACCGCTGCATTACTTTCTTTCGAGCCGAAAGCCGCGAATCCGGTACCAATTAAAGCGGCATCTCTCAGTGCGTCACGACGTGTTTTTTTCAGCATCTTGAACATCCATCACCATCACGTGCTATTATTAGTATGTTTTGTATTTTTGATATACAGGGCGTAAAAAAATAACCTAACATATTTCAGCCATGATACTGTCCCGTATCTCCTCGACCTCCATCTCGATCTCCATCCATTCTTCCTCGAGGGCGTTCTTCTTTGCAACAAGGCTGGTGTACTCAGAGCTCAATTCACCGATTTCCTCACGACCGCCGCAGCGTGCAGGATCTGCAAGAATATCCTCCACTTCGGTTATACGGGCGCTTACTGACTCTGTTTCTTTCTCTATTTTCTGGATACGGGCACGCTGTTTTTTCGTTTCGCGATGGATACGGTTCCTCATGGAGGCCTCAGCACGTTTGCGCTCTTTGTCCTGGCCCCGTTTTTCCTGTTTCGGATCACCGCTTTTCGAGACATCCTCCCATGAGGCCTGCCGAACCTGCTCAGACTCCCTTTTCGCCAGATAATAACTGTAATTGCCATGATACTCCGAAACAACACCGTTTCGGATATCGAACACACGGTTGGCCACATGATCGATCAGGTCACGATCATGGGTGATCAGGCAGAGAGTGCCGTCATAGGCCAGAAGTGCATCCGCCAGCACATCACGCGAGGGAATGTCGAGATGGTTCGTGGGCTCATCCATGAGAATCAGATTCGAGGGCCTGATAAACATCTTGGCCAGCGCAAGACGGGCTTTCTCACCACCGGAAAGCATGGAGACTTTCTTATCGACATCGTCCCCCGTGAAAAGGAACGCACCGAGCATGGTGCGAAGCCGCTCGTCGGTCTCCATACCGGCAGACAGGCGCATCTCGCCGATAACCGTATTGGCATCTGCCAGCTGTTCAGTCTGGTGCTGAGCATAATAGACAGAATTGACATTGTGCCCCAGTTCGAGAACACCACCGCCGGGAGCAAGTTCTCCGGCAAGGAGTTTGAGCAGTGTCGACTTGCCGGCTCCGTTCGGCCCGACAAACGCGATTTTCTCACCGCGCACGAGGGTAATGTCGAGATTCTCGTATACAGGATTGCCGTCATAGGCAAATTCAAGCTCGCGCATGCTGAGGACTGTCTTGCCGCTTCGTGGTGATTTCGGAATAGCGAGGCGCATGGTTTTTCCGCGCGCATCGAGGGTGACAACATCCATCTTCTCAAGGCGTTTCATACGGCTCTGCACCTGTGAGGCTTTTGTATTCTTTGCGCGGAAGCGGTTGATGAAACGCATCTCGGTCTCAATGAAACGCTCCTGGTTCTTGACTGTCGCCTCGAGAATTTCGCGTTCTTTGTCGCGGGCTTCTATATAGGAATCGTAACTTCCCGTGTAAAGTTTCGCCTTTCCGTTCTCGAACGCAATCACCCTTGTAACAGTACGGTTCAGAAACGCGCGGTCATGGCTGATAAGAATGACTGCGCCGGAGTAATCACGCAGAAAAGCTTCGAACCAGAGAAGGGCATCGAGATCGAGATGGTTGGTCGGCTCATCGAGGAAAAGGATGTCAGGTTCACTCAAAAGCAGCCTGGCAAGACCTGCCCGCATCACCCATCCGCCGCTGAATTCGCTCATGGAACGGTCGAAATCACTTTCACAGAAACCAAGACCGGTAAGGATTTTCTTCGCCTCGTGCTCAATACTGTAGCCGCCGAGATGCAGAAAATGCTCTTCAATCTCGCCGAGTTCGTGAAGAAGGCTCTCCTGTTCTGCAGGATCCTCGCATGTCGAAAGGAGGTCGTGAATTAGATTGCGCTTGTGATCGAGATCGTTGGCGGAGGACACATTGTTGACAAGCTCCGACAGGAGAGTTCCGTCCGGTGAAAAAGTCATATTCTGTTCGAGATAGCCGAGTGATGCGCCGCGAACAAGATGTATTTCTCCGCTGTCAGCCTCGATATTACCGGAGAGGATTTCGCAGAGTGTCGTTTTTCCGGAACCGTTGGCGCCGACCACACCCAGCCTGTCACGCGGATTCAGCGTGAACGACAGGTCGGAGAAAAGCGTACGTACACCGTACGATTTTGTCAGTTTGTTGACAATGAGCATTTTTTACGGCTCCAGGAAATTTGTTGAAACGGATTAGAAATATACGAAATACTGATGGACCATGAAAACTAAAACTGCCGGGACAGTCTCAAAAAGCGCATTAACTTAAATAACTTGCATCCAGCCCGCGAACTGAGTATCCATACACTGTAATGTAACTCTGATTTTGTGAAAGGGAATACCATGTCAGGCAACAGCACACGCAGAAGTTTCTTCGGTACCGCGGCAGCAGCGGGAGCGGCAGCCGCAAGCGGTTCACATAAAGTCCATGCGGCGCCAAAACTCCCGGAAACCGATCTCATCAGGGTAGGCGTTGTGGCACTCGGCGACAACAGCCATCTCAACTATGGTATCTGGGCGCCAATGATCAACCCCGTAGACAAAAAACACTGGGCTTTCGGGCGAACCACCCGTATGCTTATCACCCACTGCTGGGATTCACGGCCGGAAGTGGCTGAGAAATTCGCAAAACAGTACGGCTGCACAGCGGTGAAACGTTACGATGATATGGTCGAAAAAGTGGACGGCATGATTTTCGGCGGATTCAACGAGGCTCCCTGGTGGCACAAACTGACCAAACCATATCTCGAGGCCGGAATCCCCTGTTTCATCAACCGCCCGTTCGCCTACAGCATGAAAGACGCGAGAGAGATTGTCGAGACGGCGCGGAAACACAACACACCGATCCTCTGTACCGACGAGCGTGAATATATCCAGCAGGCCATAGTCGCGAAACAGAAAGTCAGTGATCTTGTCAAGCAGGGACGGCGTATTTTGGGCGCACACTGCACGAATGCCTCCGGCGAGTGGCCGCAGCACGGCATACACGGGCTTTATTTCCTGCTCCAGGTGCTGGGACTCGAAGTGGAAACTGCGGGCTATCAGGCTGACGGCTGGTGGCATTCGGTAACACCGACCGCGACAAAACAGAATTACGCCCAGCTCACGCTCCAGTACAGTGGCTACTCTGCGGAAGATGGCACACGTGTTGACCAGCCCTTCATGGTATCCCAGTTCCAGACATGGCCACGCGCCGACATAGCGCTCAGGGTCTATCACGATCTCGGCTGGTGGGACATTCAGCACGAGCACACACAGGGTGACAACGGCATGAACCGTCATTTCTACCTGTTCTTCCCCACCGTGCTCGCCATGCAGCGCCTCTTCGAAACACGTGAAATGCAGTGGAGCTATGACTACATACTGAAGAAAACGCAGATATACCTGGCGGCATTCAAATCACATGTCGACCATAACGGCGCAATGTACCGTGTCGCCGATCTCCCCGAGGACTGGGTGGCACCCAACCCCTACGCCGACTGGATCGATGAAAGCATATTCGATTGAGGAGACGCTCCATGAAAAGCAAACTCTTTAATACCGCCCTCGCAATGTCGCTCATACTCATGTTCACGGCTCCGGCCCCGGCGGAGCAGACCGGCACACCCTACTGCGGGCGTACTGACCCTTCCAAATATGAGGCTGTCGACTATGGCGGCGGCAAAATTTATGAAATGCTGCTGCTCGACGGCGCCATGATGGAAACGGATATCGCCTACATAAAACGCGGCATCCTCCCGGCATACACCGGCATCGGCGATCACCGTCACGACAATGTCGAGGAAATGTACGTGGTATTCAACGCCCCGGCAGAATTCACGGTCGACGGCCATACCTCGCTGCTTCCTGCGGGATCGGCCGTGCTTTGCCCGCTCGGCTCGACACACGCGCTCTACAACAACAGCGACGAGACGATCGAGTTTTTAACAATGGCGGTAGCGAAAGAAAAGGGCGTACTCGACAAGGACATCGTTTACGGGCCTGTCCCCGGGTTCGGCGCGGGTGACTCCGATGAAATCACCATGAAACACAGCGGACGGAAAAACATAGACCTTGAAACACCGGCGAAATTCCGCTGGGCACAGTTCGACCGCAGCCTGACTAAATTGGTCGGCCCCGCTCACATGGGAAGCAAGCTTATCCTGAACCGCCGCCCGTGGCTCGACGGCAATTTCGAAACAAACTGGGTCCGGGTCGGCCACTGTATCCTGCCTCCGGGTTCCTCGATCGGCTACCATCAGCACACCGCAATCGAGGAGGTCTACTATGTTATGTCCGGCGAGGGGCGCTCGACTGTCAACGATCACACTTGGGATACACGTGCCGGCGACGCCCTCCCCTGTTCGCTCAACGACTCGCACGGCCTGTATAATAACAGCAATGAAGACCTCGATATTTTTGTCCTCATGGTCACAATGGAAAAAGGCAAATGGGGCACGAACAATTGGGGTGACGATCTCTCGGGACGGTAGCGGCGGAGATTGTTCCGATACATATAATGTATCCAAGCGTGGTAAGAATGAATAACAAACTTATAGTGTTATTGTTTCTGATCTGCTTCAGCTGTTCCGTGTCATGCCGCAATCGCGTGAGTGGAACTGATCATGGCATGAACCTGAGCGGAGTTGAATCGCCAATCTTTTTTCATGGCGGCGAGAAATTGGCCTATCGGGACCCGGCGGCTGTTTATCATGAGGGCACTGTCCACCTCTTTTTCACGCTCTCGGAAAATGGTGAAGACGGCGGTTTCTACAACATGACCGCCACAAGCCGGAGCAGCGACCTTGTCCACTGGACAGAACCGGAAATACTCACACCGCGGGACCGAAACCTCAATTACTCCAGTCCCGGTAACATTATCCGTTTCAACGGCCAGTGGATACTCTGCCTCCAGAGCTATCCCACCCCGAACAAGGAAGCATTCGGAACCGCTGACAGCCGCCTGTTCATCCTCAGGAGCGACGACCTTATTCACTGGTCAGAGCCGGAATTGTTGAAAGTCAAGGGTAACGATGTCGCCCGGAAAGGCATGGGACGCATGATCGACCCCTACCTTCTGGAGGATGTGGAACAGCCCGGCAAATGGTGGTGCTATTACAAGCAGAACGGTGTCAGCATGTCCTATTCCCATGACCTCGAAACGTGGACTTATGCAGGCCACGCGGAAGCCGGTGAAAATGTCACCGTGCTGCGTCAGGGAGATGAATATGTCATGTTCCATTCACCGCGCAACGGCATCGGCGTTAAACGTTCGCGGCACCCCGGCAAATGGGGAGATGATGTCCAGCTCCTGACATTGGGGCAGAAAAACTGGCCGTGGTCACAGGGACGTCTGACTGCGGCAACAGTTCTCGACATGACCGGAGTTCCCGGCGCGGAAAAATTCGTTATGTTCTTCCACGGCTCTTCAAAGGAAGGCTTGGAGAGGATGCCGGCCCACGGCGCCGCAAGCCTCGCCATCGCCTGGAGTGACGATCTCGTCAACTGGAGCTGGCCGGGGAAACACTGATCGGGTCAGCTGGACTTTGTCGAAATAAAAAGAGCAGGGCGCATCCGGCCCTGCTCTTTTTTCTTTCTTCAAATTCCGCACAATCAATGACTGACAATGTTATTCAGCCACTGAATGTCACCAGAACAGACGTTCGCCCTGTTCATCCCATGAGTGCATGTTGACACCGAGGCTGTAGCGTTTCAGGGAGGCGACACTCCTGACCGGTTCGACAGCTTTTTCGCTCATACGGTAGATTGCTATCTTTTCGGGATCGACCTCGCCCATCCTCCGCTCTTTCGCGATCCTGAGATAGAACAGTTCCCGAGGATCATGCCCCATGATGTAGGAAGCGACCGCATCCAGTTCGATTTTTGAGCGGCTGACAAGGACAATATTTGTGAGCTCGTCCTTGCCGACCGCGAAACCACTGCCATCACGACCGATCACCCCTTCGATGATATTTATATCGGGATTGACCGTAGTTGCGGCATCCAGCACACGCTGACACCAGACCTCGTCCCACATGAGATTTTTGATACCATCCATGAACTCGCGGACAGCTTTGGCGTCGTTCCTGATTTTCCGGAAAGTATCCCAACCGCCCTTTGCCTCGTATTTCGGATAGGATTTTTCATAGTCCCAGTGTTTGAATCCGGCGGCGCGATGTTTCAGAAACAACGTTTCGACACGCTCCTGGTAGTCTTTGACGAAATCCCGCTTGAAATTCAGATGCGCCGATCCGGCGGTGAGCGGAAGGAGGTCCCAATCCATACAGAACTGGCCGTATCCATGCGGCATCGCGCCCTGGATGTTTTTTGTCGCCAGCGTTGTCAACCCGAGATTATGACATTTCAGTTTGGGCATGCTGATGAAAAGATTATCCTTGTCGCCGATGGGCCGGTAAGTCGGGAAACGTTTCCAGACCACCGGATCTTTCGCCGTGCAACGGTGCCAGTTCAACTCGTTCTTGCGGTAGTATTTGAAATTGGAATAACTCGCCTGCATGAGCGGAATTTCCTTGGCATCGAACACATCATAGATGCCTGTGCCGCGATGGGAACGACTTCCGCCGCCTCGCTCGGAAACCAATACATTCGTGTTCCCCATGTCCCAGAGGCTCTCGATGAAACCGGAGATGAAATCGGGCGAGGTGATGACACCTGTCACCGGGCTCCAGACCTCGTCGGGAATAAAGGTCATATTGGGCTTGATCAGTGTCGATCCGCCTTTTACAGACCCTTTCGAAAAGAGCAGGCGGGCAATCTGTTTTCCCGTTTCCTCGAGCTGGGGACGTGCCTCTTCATAAAATCCACGGGCATCGGGAACAGCGCTGACATGGGTATCTATGATAAAAACAGCCCTGGGATTGTCGAGAATCTCACGGCGGATCACCGGCGCGGTATTGTACTCTTTTCCGGGTTCGAGCATTTCGACAGCCTCCTCGATATCGAGGCCGCCGCCTCTCGGGAGGACTGAACCGCCCCTTCCCGGTGTTACACTGGCCGCCTCCGCGTTCGAGGGTTCGAAATACTCCCACATTTTCATACCAGAATAGCCAATTGCCGCTGTTGCCGCCGATTTTATGAAAGCCCTGCGTTTCATTCTTTTCTCCCGCGGTGAGATATTTTCAACAGTAGTATTCTATTTTACAATAAAGCGATGTCTATTGTCAGGCAACGGTTTTCCTGCGGTGTTCCGGCAATACACGCAAATATATTCTGCGGATGCGGTCTTGACAGCCAGCTATCGCGCGACTGTGGCGGTAAAATATTTCAAAACGTGATCGGCAGCCTTTCGAACAGCCGGATTGTCAGGAAGCCGCCCTGTGATGAGATCGAGTGTTCCCGATTCAGCGAGTATTTCATTTGAGGGCATGTAATTCAGGTCAAACACCCATGACAGCATCATGACCAAAAAATCCATACCGTTGCTTATATGATCATTCGCGACTGTTTCATCCCGCATGACATCCTCGAGAGCGGCAGGATTAACAGCCCCCTCAATCTCGATATTAAGTGCCGATTTCAAACGGCCGGCAAAACTTTCATCCCTGATCGCCTCGTCGAAAATCCCGAAAATATCAAGCTTGTCAGCGTCGCGGATAAGCCTCACAAAATTGAGATTGTCATCCTCCAGAAATGCCGGAACCTCACGCCTGTTATGGTAGCGAACCCCCATCAGTATGGCATGTGCAAGCCGTGCGTCAAGGCCGTCAAGCAGCCCTGACGATGTTATGAGTTCGTACCCGGCCTCGCCGTGATTCTCGGAGCGATTATCTGAAAAAGTCCTGTATTTCGAGTATTGGGCAAAACGGCCGACATCATGAAGAAGCCCCATTGTCACGGCGGCATCCTTGTCCTCCCCGGACCAGCAGAGCGCGGAGGCAATACGGCCGCAGAGAGCGGCCACGCGATGGCTGTGATCGTATTTCAGGCGAATCATATTATTCCGAAGCATATTCTCTGGTACATTATTTTGAATATAGTCGTCAAGCCATGAAGCTATCGTTTCAGTTTGATATGTCATATATCCCCACTTCAAGTATCCATGTATGCTGTCTGTAGCGGTTGCTATTTTGTGCTGTTTGAATATGATCGGTAATTCCCTACAGTCTCTGAAACTGTCAGCGGCCGCGTATGCAAACGAAAGAGCTTCATATTCCCATCGATATCCGGGGCAACCCGTGCCGTTCCGGCTGCATTGACATCTGAAAGCAATGGATGAAATCGTGTCCATCCGGCCTGACGGACAACACCGCCGTCGCAGAGGACACCGTCGATCATGAACATAATCACTTTCGGTCCGCCATCAACCGTAACCGCAATGTGCTGCAATTTACCTTCCCGTATCAGCCCTTTGTCGCAGTTCCACGAGGATTCGACCTGCCCCAGCCCCTCACCGGTTCCTCCGGGCAAACCGGCTGATTTGCCCGCAAGCCGCAGCCGTATTGTCTTACGGTCATCAAGAGTGAGAAGGATACCGTTGCCAGCATCATCCCTTGAGTCGAAAAGTATCTGCCCCGGCCTGAGCGAATCGAATTTCACGACACACTCGATGGTAAAACCGCCACGTTTCGCTTTTCCGGGCTGCCAGAGACGGGCGAGCCCTGGCATGTCAGCGGACAATTCGCCTACCGTTTGAGACTCAGTAATACTGATCCCGCAGGCATCGCTGGTAACTGCCGGAGAATCGAACTGTCCCCAGAGCCCATTGAGCAGTCCGGAATCGATTTCATGGATTCGGGCTGTCGTTTTCTGTGTCTCGCTGATAAAATAGCGGCCATCCTGCTCGACAAGGTCGGGATAGCTCATCCTGTTGCCGGGATTGTCGTCGTAAAGCAGTATCTCCGGTTCAGACCAGTGAATTACGCCGTCACGCTCGATACCGCCTGAAATCCATGCAGGATTGCGATTGTCATAGCTTCTGCCGCCGTGATTGTGGAACCAGTAAAGATATTTGCCGTTCGAGGTCTTCCAGACGAAATTTGCGGCACGCGGATGCTTGACAAGGCGTTTTCCCGGCCCATAACGCATATAGGCCGTTTCACTCCAGGTCCTGCCGCCATCACGGCTGTACGCATGGCACGGATGACCGTCGACAGTCCTGTACGTGCAGAACAGCGAACCGTCCGAAAGCCCGGTGATATTAGTCTCTTCCGAAATTGGACCATCCGGCGCAGTCAAACCGCTGTCGCCGGCAGGAAGCGTCTCCCAGTGAATTCTCGATGGATCGTGTTCGGTCAGAAGGTTATCACTTTTCAGAAAACACCCCTGTGATTTCGCGATGAATCCCTCGCCAAAACGCCCCACCTTGCTGAAACCGACATAGACTGCCCCCCGATGGACAATCGGTTTTCCGACACCCCAGAAAAAGAGCACCGAACCGCCATAAGGATTCTCACGGTCGATATCCATGAGCCGCATAGGAATTTCATAACGCTCACTGCTCCAGCTCTTTCCCATGTCATCGGAGTGTTTCATCATAAATGCACCGAGTGTATCGACTCGTTTCCGGGCATAGTCGTTATCGGCTCTAACCTCACGAAGATTATCGGCATTATACGTATAAAGGGCATAGATACGGCCATAATCCGTTTTTACCGGGAGAGCCCAACTCGCCTCAGGGCCTTCCGCCGGCTCGATATCGACGGGACTCCCCCAACTCTCGCCGTAATCCGAGCTTCGAACAGAGATAACATGCTGGCTGCTCGCCCCCTCATGACCATTAGAGGTCGTCATGACACAGGTCCAACTGCCGTCGTTATTGACGATAATGTATGGCTGATCACAGTAGCCTTCCGAGGGGATCTCATGACCAAGGGCAATATTCCTCGGATCAGCGGCGGTGTGATTGCCCAGTGTAACAATCATGAGTGATATCATGAAAAATGTGCGGGCATTCCTGGCAAAAGACAGAATCGTCATACGTTTTCCCTGTTTATGGGCCAATATTCTATTTAATGTAAAATAGCGGCCTGATACCGGAATGCAAACAAAATCAACCATTCACACCTCATACAATTCACAATTATTTTGATGCAAACAAACAGGTATTGGACAAAAAAAGCCCGGCCAAAAGACCGGGCTTATGAATCTCATATAAACGCCCTGATTACTTGATAAGCGTCATCTTGATAGTCTTGGAGAGGCTGCCGGACTTCACGGTGTAGAAGTAAATACCTGCCGAGAAGTTGCTGGCATCCCAGACGACCGAGTGGCTGCCGGCGCTCATGAAGCCGCTGGCAAGCGAGTCGACCTTCTGACCGGCCACGTTGAATACATCGATCGAAACATCGCCGGCTTCGGCAATGCTGAAATTGATCGTGGTGGTCGGGTTGAAGGGGTTCGGGGCGTTCTGTTCGACAACAAAGCCCGCAGGAGCTGCGTCAGCAACACCGACACCGGTGGAGATGACACCCCTGATCACATCGTGACCGAGGAAGTAGGTATTCGGGTCTGCACTCTCGTCCCAATCATCGTCCACGTGCGAACCACCGGCCTGCATGTTGTCTAGATACATGCCATCGAACGGGGTGTCATTGTCGAGAAGGAGCTCACCGCGTTTCCAGCCGGCGGTCTCGTTTGCGACAAGCTGATAGCCCATACCGGTACCATCAGGACCGAGGAGACCGAAGGTAACAACACCGACGTCATAACCGTTGAGAATAGAAAAGAGTTCCTGGTCAGCGTTGACTGTATAGACGTAGGGACCTACGTTGTAGTCGTTGCAGACCCATTTCTTCTCAGCGGTGGCTTCGAAGTTATGATCGAGGACATAGTCACCGTTGTCGTTACACCAGACCATAAGGTCTTCGGTTTCGCTAGAATCAAGATACCGTGCAGGATCAACCATCTGGACGAGACAGGAGCAATGGCAGTTGAGGAATACTTTACCGTTCTTGATGAAGATGTCGTTCGGACCACCGTTCATCTGAGCGCCTGCATCGGCACCGGCAAGATCGGACCACCATTGTGTGATATCGACCCTGTCAACCATATAGCCGTCCATATCCATGATGAAGAAATCGGCAGCAGCCTGAGTAACATCATGATAAGGAGCGTTACAGAAGTAGAGATATTCACCGTCGCTGACAACACCGGGCTCGCCATCCTCTGGCATCGAGAAGGTTTCAGACCTGCCGCCTTCCTCGCCCCATTCTTCGTCAACTTCCGCATCACCACCAGCAACAAACTTCCACTTCATGATCATGGCCATGACAGCTTCTTTGTTGGTGACATGCGTGAACATGAAGTCATGATCGGCGGGATCAGGGAAGGAGTCCGCCCTCATCTTCCAGCCTTCAGGCGGAATAGCTGTTACTACTGTTGTCTGACGAAGAGTATCATCTTCGGGATCACCACCAAGCGTCCAACGATTTGTCGCATTGTAGAAAATGGGCTCTGCTAGAGGAACGCCACTCTCATCAGCATCAATGAACGCATTGTTGTTGGTCGGGTATTTCCATTTTAAAACAAGTTCCTTGGATCCCTGGTTGTCGAAGGCCCATATATAATAGGTGTATTCACCCTGCTCGACAGCATTGCCGTCCTGATCCTTACCATCCCAGGTTACAGAGGTGGTACCAACCTGTACGGTCTTAACTGAGGAGTAATAGATACAGGTGTCAACACCATTGACCTCGTGCCAATCCAGATATCCATTGACAGTATACGGGATGCTCTCGGCCATATCCTTGGTGTATACGGAGAAAATAAGGCCCGCGGGGCTTCCTGTAACCGTCACAGGAATTTCAAGAAGAGAACCGTCAAACGAGTACTGTACGTTAGGTGCGGCCTCGAGCTTCAGCAGCGTCGGCTGAAAAGGTGCTGCGAAAGCTGAAGATGCCAGCATCAAGGCACAGGCAATAATTACAAACCTTTTCATTGTTCCCCCTTTTCACACAGTAGAATTCGGATTAACTGACTGCGGAAATCTACAACTTACTCTGTTCCAGACTATCACCTCCTTCTTATCTCAGTTTATTATTACATCCGTTCCACACAAAACGGATAAAAAAAACTTTATTGTACTAAAGGTATTTAACGCCAAAACAATCCAAATGTCAATGCATTTTTTACTTTTTTCTAATTTTCTACTATTCGGTTTTTAATTCACTCAACTATTTTTTGGCATTCTCAACATTTGTCAAAAAAAATATTGACACGAACATTTATTCGATTATATTCATATCAATGTTCACTTTAACACCCACTCAAAACACTTTACGGAAATATTTCGCAATTTAGCAAGATTTTAAATGTATTTTAGTTCATTTCTTAACAAGGGTAAGATTTAACATGTTTTTCCCAATTATCATATTGATTATTCACTTTTCAGCTAACATAAACAATTCTCAAGCTGAAAATATTATCGCAAGCCCCATCATCTTTGGAGATGATTTTACCATCACTTCGCTTGAACTCGAAAAGCAATATCGAGAAACTTTTAACGGTGGCCAGAGCGATAGCATGACAATAAAATCCTGGACGAACAGGTTCATCGGCAGAGCCTTTCTCCTTGCCGATGCATATGTACTCGGTTACGACAAACATCCAGAAACAAAAAACACCATCAAAGCCGTTGACAAAACAATAATAACACAGCGAAACAAATATGGAGTGATTTACAAAAATGAAATTCTAAAAAAAATTGCGATTACGGAGCAAGAGATCAAAGAGACGTGGCACAAAGCAAGCGTGAACTATTTTTTTGATCTGATAATTATTAGGGACATCGACTCTTACAATAAATATGCAAAACGATATAGCAATTTCGATTGCATATCATCTTTTCAACTTTGCTGCAAAGAATGCAAAGAAAATGAAGATATTTGCATTGAGAGTAAATATGGAAATTGGCCATTCATGTACTTCTGGGAAATAAACGAAGAGCTTTATATGCAAAAACCTAACACCGTCAGCCTTCCGCTACGCACAGAAAAGGGTATTGTAATTACATATTTGAAAGACAAAAAGATTATTCCAGAAAGAGATTACCGTAAAGACAAAGAAAAAATAACCTCACAAATAAAAAGACTAAAACAGTTCAAACTGGAAAAAGCCTTTTATACAACAGTCAAGGACGATTCACATATTGAATACAACGACGACAACATCTCTCAATTACACAAAATCATCACAACAGAAGGCCTCACAAACCAGATTGACCCCAAAGCATTCAGCGAAATCACAGACATTGTTCTGTTGTATTATTTTTCTGATAATCAATTACATTCGTTTACAATTGGTAATTTCATAAAAGAGTACAATCAAGCAGTGTTCAAACCTTCCATCAACAAAAACAGCGATCTAAGAGAATGTTTGACAGACCTTGTGATCAACAAAACTCTTTACGAAACCGGAATGCACCAAAATATTCTTAATAACGAAGAAATCCGCCACGAAAGAGAAGCATTTATTCATAAAACAATTCTTGAAACATATATCAAGCATGAAATTTCGAAAAACATCACCATAACAGAATCGGAAATCTCAGAATATTACAAAGAAAACACGCTCCTTTTCATCGAAAGCAGCACGGCAAACATCCAAGAAATACGATTTGCAGACACAAACACATACGAGATATGGGAAAAACACTTTAAAAAGACTGAAAAACTTGATTTTAATAGCAAAAACGCAAACATTGCTTCATCAAATCTGACCATACAGCGAGATTGCAAAACCTATCCCCGCACAATAATTGAGTCCATTTTCTCATCTGACAACAACAAGCCCCTCGGCCCATTCAACAAGAACGGCCAAATCATCCTGATTATCAAAAATAACGAAGAAGGCTTACACACTATCAGCATTGAAGACGCACAAAATTCAATCAAAAATACTCTGTTCAACAAGAAAAAAGCCGCTGCAGAAAAGAAGAGAATTGAAAAATTAAAAGACAAATATGTTTTAGAGTACAATATCACACATATTTTATTGTTAGTTGATAATATGGCAGCTCGACACAATTGCAACCCTATACACCAAAGTGGAGGAACCAAAAATGAACAAAGCACTGATTCTCATCATGATGGCTGCTGTTCTCGCATTTTCCGGTGAAGTTTTCGCTCAGAGTGCAACAGCAGAAGTTACAATGAATGGCACCGACTATGACTATGCCTCAGTCAACACATCAAAAGTGAACTGTTGGGCATCTGTCGATGTGGTAAACGAAGACGGTACTGGTGAAGTTCGTGCCCAGGCTGGGTATGGAATCAATCAATATCAGCCTCTGGAACTTTGGGAGTATGTTTATGTTATTCAGAGTACTTCCGGCACAAGCGCCACCAGCCGTAATTTCACTGAATATGGTGATATGAAATGGGTTATCGCGAAAGTCGAAAGCTCATCAAGCCATCTGAACTCTTATGGGTATGCTTATAGCGCTGCAACGTATTAAATTATGATTCCATGTCGAGCTGCAAGCCTGCTATGTTTTTCATAGCAGGCTTTTTTATTTAATATTATCAGACTTTCCTCAGGACTCTGCCCGGACAGGCGCCGGTATGTTCTTCACCGTTGACAACCGGCACGCCGTTGACAATAACATGCTCAATTCCCACAGGATAGGTATGCGGCGAGGTCCATTCAGCCTTATCGATAACGGTGTCGGGGTCAAAGACGACCACATCGGCAAAATTGCCCTGTTTCAGGTAACCGCGCCCGGTCAGACCGAACATATCGGCGGCAAGGCCGGACATTTTTCTGACCGCCGTCTCCATGCTCATGATACCCTGCTCACGGGCGAATCTGCCGAGAACACGTGGGAATGTGCCATAGGAACGGGGATGGGGTTTGCCCACACTGAGCGGACCGTACGGCGCCAGCGAGTTGCCGTCCGAACCAATGATGACCAGCGGATTAGCAAGAACCTTTTTCAGGTTGTCCTCGCTCATGGCGAAACCGATCATACCGACATTGTTCTCCTCTTCGATAATCAGATCACGCATGAATTCATAGCATGGTTTGCCGGCCTCTTTCGCCGCCACAAGCACTGTTTTTCCCTCGACATGTTTGTTCTTGTCGGTCCTTACCGAGCTGAGCAGCACACGGTCCCAGGAACCTATATCTTTCCCGCGTTTTTCCACATGATCGCGAATCTTTTTGTCAAGCGAGGTATCTTTCAGCTTGGCGATAAAATCGGAGGATTTACCCTCACGCGCCCAAAGCGGGAAAAACATGGACAGCCCCGTGGAATAGGCATGATAGGAGTAACGGTCGCAGAGGACACCGCCCAGCTCACGCTCAGCCGCCTCGACATGCTCGATTGCGGTATCGATCTTGTCCCAGTTGGCGGGATACGCGGCCTTGAAATGTGATATCTCAAGCCTTGCTCCTGATTTGCGCCTGATCTCGACAGCCTCGTCTATTGCCTCGATGAGGTATTTGTCCTCACTCCTGAGATGGGTCGCATAGACACCGTCGTACTCGGCGACGACACTGCATATCCCGATCAGTTCTTCTGTGTCGGCAAGGCTGCTCGGCGTATATTCGAGACCTGATGAAAGACCGACAGCACCGGCCTTCATGCTTTCTCGCATTATGTTCTTCATTGCCGCCATATCATCGGCCGAAGCGGGCTTTTCATAGGGACCCATGACAGCATTGCGAATTGTGCCATTACCTATGAGCGAGGCAAAATTCATGCAGGATGGTGTCTCGTCCAGGCGTGCGAAGAAACCGGGGAGATCACGCCATGTGAGATCGAGATCGAAACGCTCCTTGAGAGATTCCTTGTCCTCCTCAAAATCGGCATCCGCAATCGGGTACCATGAGCTTCCGCAGTTGCCGCCGATCTCGGTTGTGACACCCTGCCGGATTTTACTTTCCGCTTTCGGATTGATAAGAAGGTGGATATCAGTATGCGTGTGGGGATCGATGAAGCCGGGTGATACAGCCTTACCTCGCGCATCGATCACATTCACAGCTTTTTTCGTATCGATATTGGGTGCGATCGCGACAATTTTATCACCGGAAACGGCAACATCCATTTTGACACCGGGCGAGCCGCTTCCATCGATGACCGTACCGCCTGATATGATCAAATCGTAGTCTTTTTTTGTGGAACAGCCGGACAACAGTACACCGGTACCGGCAACGCAGGCCGCAGTCGCGGCGGAAGAGAGAAATGTTCGTCTTCGCATTTTTGAACCTCCATTAGATGAATTTTATATAATCATTAATATACTATCAGCTTAGCATCATGCCACAAAAAAACACAGTATTCCGGGCTCTCACACAAATATCGGTCAGCGGTCTATCTTGCAGTCTATCCAGTACGCAGGATGATCAGAAAGTTTATTCTCAACAACAGCGCCGTCAGTTATCGAATCTTTCAGGTCACGGGATACAAGAATATCGTCGATGCCCTCACCGAGACCAAGTATGCCATCGCGGCTGGCAATGATCCCACCATCCTCGAGAAGAGGCCTCAGCTGGCCGGAAGGTTTCGTGTTAAAATCGGCGCCGAACACGACACGACTGCCGAATTGCGGCAGATAGTCTTTGAGAAATTTGACCTGAGCAGTCCTGTTGTTATCCGAAAAAGCGGACAGATGGGTGACAAGAAAAGTAAATGTGCTGCCAACGATATCAATTTTGGCGGCAATGAGACCGCGCGGCTCCTTGTTGTCGGGATTCGGCAGAGAGATATTTTCCGCTGAAACTATCGGATAACGCGAAAGGAGAAGATTGCCGTATGTATCGCCAATATTCGGGCCATAGAACGAGTGATAGCCGAGCATCCCGGCAAGCATTTCCGGCTGAGCATCCATTTTCGATCGTTCGGAGAAACCGTTGTCAACCTCCTGGCACAGCACGATATCGGCTTTGTGCTCCTGCATGAACCGGGCAATCCGCGCCACATCATAGATGCCATCCTCGCCCTCGCAGTGGTGAAGGTTGTAGGTCATAATCCTGACATTTCGATTCTTAGCGGATGTCCCAGAGCAGGAAATAACAGCGGCCAGAGTTAACACAATTATAGGCAGAAACCATATCGATCGTTTCACAGCATCTCTCTTTCCCTATATAATGATTGCAAAAAAAAGTGTATTTTTGTATTTTTTACACGCGGCCGCAAATATTGTCCGGCCCCGGGTCATCCATCTCTCGACACATTTCTTACCCATACAAATCCGGAGTGACAACTGTCATGTATAGTACGAAAAAAAAGGCCGGTGTTCAAGGTCTGTCACACGTATTCGCAGTCATTTTATCGATAATTTTGTCCACTATCTTTCTTTCCTGCGGGACAGGCACGGACACACCTGGAAAGTCAGCCGTTTCAAACAGTTGCGACATTCTCATCGTCGGTGGTGGAACAGGCGGTTTTGCTGCGGCACTCCAGGCCTGTGAAATGGCATCGGACTACGGTATCAAAAAAATTATCATGACCGAGGAAACGACCTGGCTCGGCGGGCAATATACCTCACAGGGAGTCACCGCCTCCGATGATAATTCCATGGTCGAACAAGGCCGATATACAGTCGGCGCCTCGAAATCCTTCTTCCGTTTTCATGAGGAAATCAGAGATATATACCGTGCGATAGCGCTCGAAACGGCGAAGGCAGCGAAACGGAACGGCGGTCCGGGAACAAAAGCTTACGATAAAGAGGTCGAATGGATCAACGGCACCGAGTTTTCACCCGGCAACGCCTGGGGATCGAGAATGAGTTTCCTGCCGAAAGACGGCGTTACGGCGATAGACAACATGCTCAAGCCCTATATCGGCAGCGGCCTTCTCGACATCCGCTATCAGACTGTGCCGGTCGCAGTCCACAAGGACGGCACAACGGTCACAGGAGCCGGGTTCAAATCGCTCGAAAGCAGCGAAACATATGATATCAGCGCGAAAATCACCATAGACGCGACCGAGCTCGGCGATCTTTTCCCGCTTGCCGGCATTGATTACAGCATCGGGATCGAGGCCTCGGCAGACACGAAAGAGCCCTCACTTTTCAATGAGGACGGCAGTCCGCGCTATCTTGAGCCGATGACAGATTGCCAGCAGTCCTTCACTTACACATTCGCGGTTGAATGGGGCAAAGAAGGCGAGGATAACCGTCTGCCCTGGAACCAGCGTCCGGCAAGCTACGAAGAGAACCGTCACCGCTTCACCATGGTCGACAACAACCGCTGGTTCCTCATGCAGCGCTGGAACGACTACGCGCAGTCGGTCGTTTTCGCAGAGAACAGGAAAAACGACGAGAACAAGCCGCTGCCCTGGATTCCGCCGTTCTGGACATACCGCCGAATGCTCGACGCCCGTATTCTCGACCCGGAGCAATCGTCAGGGCACTCGAAACGCTTTGTCATAGGCAAATGGATCGATGTCAGCGACCCGAACCGCTATCCGGGCTACAGTGCACCGAACTGGCAGCACAGCCCCCCTGCCGTGGGTGATGTCATAGAAGTGAACTGGATATCGAACGACTACAATGCAAAGCCGATCATCGATGTCCCCGACTCCGAACGCGAAACGGCACTTCAAGAAGCCAAAGAACTTTCGCTCGGCTTCCTCTTCTGGCTCTGGTACGAGGCACCGCGAGATCCCGAGGACCCCAGCCTTGATCCGAGTGACGAGAAGAACTGGTCCACTGATCCCGCCACCGGCAAGAACACCGGCTGGTCCAACCTGATCTACCGTCCCGATGTCATGGGCACGGAGGACGGTCTCAGCATGTACCCGTACATCCGCGAAGCACGTCGCCAGAAAGCGCTTTTCACTGTCAGGCAGCAGCATCTTTTGAGACCGCGCTCGAAACGGGCAATGCTTTTTCATGATACTGTCGGAATCGGGCACTATTTCCTCGACATCCACCGTTGTGATGTCGGCTGCGAACGTAAACGCGATATCGAGTTCAAACATGTACAGCTCAGCGACGGCAGTTTTGGCGGCGAGAATTCCAGTGGGCGTTTCCAGATACCGTTCGGCTCCCTCGTCCCCAGACAGGTGGACGGTTTCATGGCGGCGGCAAAGAATATCGGGCTGACAAGGATCGCAGCCTCGACCTACCGGCTTCACCCTGTTGAGTTCGAAATCGGCAAGGCCGCAGCAGCAGCGGCCTGTATCGCCATCGCTGACGGTGTCCAGCCACGTGACATCTGGACTTCACGCCCTGGTGAAAATCCCGACAAAGCCGAAAAACGCCTTCGCCACCTCCAACATGTACTGCTCAGTCATGACACGCCGCTGTACTGGAACGAGGACTGCGGCTGGGATGATGAGCATTTCGAGGCAATCCAGTGGTCCTGCCTGCTCAACATCATCGCACCGCATGGAAAGATATTCGATCCGAAAAAACCTATCATCCGCAAGGAAGTGATCATTGCCATGGCGCACCTGTCCGGCAAAACACCGAGCCAGAGCCTCTGCTCTGTCCGTTTCACCGATCTCGGAAAAGGCGACGAGGAACTTCGCGAAGCTATCGCCCTCATCGAGGAAACGGGAGCGCTTGACCATATCGAGGGCAATCACCTCATCCCGGTCAAACTGATTTCGGGAGAAGAACTTGCAGTGATGATCGAAAAGGTAAGCGGCATTACAGTAACGCCTATCGACACCCGCGAACTGACACGTGCCGAGGCGGCAGAAATGATCTACGATGCTGTTAAAAAACGTTTCGAACTGACTGAAATCTAAAACTAATAAAAATCAAGACGGTATTTGCCTGCCGTCAAGACCAAGGAGACCCGCATGTTCAATGCTCTCGCGAAATATATCAGCACCGCACTTGCCGCCGCCGCTCTGACAATCGTCATTGTAGGCGGCTGCAGCAGCGGGAAAATGGATATAGTCAAAAACGGGCAGAGCGATTACGCCATCGTAATCTCAAAATCAGCATCACCGTCGGAAACACACGCCGCCGCTGAGCTCCGTAATTTCATAAAGGAGTCTTCCGGTGCGGATATTCCGCTTGTTGCCGAAAGCGATGCACGGGCGCAGGAGCCGAAACGTATATTCATCGGAGCTGGAGAGCTGAGCGAATCCCTGCTTCCCGAGGCGCTGGACATGAAAGGTTTCAGCGATGAAGGTTTCGCCATCCGGACTGTGGGCAAGGATATTGTCATTGCTGGCGCACGGCTCCGGGGCACCATGTACGGTGTCTATGCGTTCCTTGAGGAGATGGGTTTCCGCTGGTATACGAAAGAAATCACGAAGTATCCCGGAAAGACACTCTCTGTTGCCGCACTCAACTACGACGACGCGCCGAAATTCATGTACCGCGTACCGTGGATATCCGAGGCATTCGATCCCGACTGGGCCGCGAGAAACCGCGTACACTCCGGCGGTGATCCCGAGGATCTCGCCCGCGGCGGCAAAATGGATATCATGGGCAGCCACTCATTCGACAGGCTCATCCCGCCCTCGCTTTATAATGAGCATCCGGAATATTTCCCGCTTATCGGCGGCAAAAGGGTCACCGGCTATGTCCAGCGCTGTCTTTCCAATCCTGAAGTTGTCAAGGTCGCGGCAGAAAACATGATCAAATGGATGGACGAGGAGCCGGGCTACCGTTTCTTCTCCCTCGGCCAGAACGATGTCGAAAAACTCTGCGAATGCCCGCATTGCCAGAAAATCCTCGAAGAGCAGGGCGCGCCTTCCGGCCTTTTCGTACATTTCGCCAACCAGGTGGCAGAGCTTGTCGCCGAAAAATATCCCGACAACTACCTGACCATCTTCGCTTACACGTTCAGCGAAAAACCGCCGAAAACAATCAGGCCGCACAAGAATGTCATTATCCGCATGGCACCGATCCGCCTCTGTTTCGGGCATCCGTTCACCGAGTGCACCTCGGTCCACGCACAGAACTACCGCGAGCATCTGGACGGTTGGGCAAAACTCACCGACAAGATTTTCGTCTGGCACTACTGCACCGATTTCCCGAACTATTTCATGCCCTATCCCGATTTCAACGAGTTCATCAAGGATACGGTCAATTACTACGAGCGCGGTGTCAAGGGTATCTATTTCCAGGGCACCTACACGACCGAGGCATCGGCCGACGGGGAACTCCGCGCATGGCTCATGTCACGCCTTCTCTGGGATCCCTATCAGGATGCCGACGCACTCATAAACGAGTGGATGCAGGCTGTTTACGGCAAAGCATGGGAGCCGATGCGGGCCAATTTCGACCTTGTCCAGACACTGACCGAACCCGCCGACAAACATCTCTATATCTACACACCCTGCACCAAAGAGCTCTGGCCTGACCACGTCGTGGCAAGCATGGACAGCCTTCACCAGGTTGCCGCGGACCTCGCCAAAGGTGATCCCGTTGCCGAAAAGATGGTGCGGAAGAACCGTCTTACGGTCGAGTATCTCAACCGGGTACTCAACACCGGCAGGCTCGAGGTTGTCGACGGCAAATACCGTCCGGTCAACTGCACGGTCACCCCTGAACAGATCGATGAGTTTTACGACATGATCGGCGAGTTCGGCGCAGAGGCACTCCGCGAAGAGGGTATGGACGGCAGTTTCTACAAGCAGTTCCGTCAGCGCACAATGGCGCACGATATCGTATCTGTGGAGAACGAGGACCTTCGTGTCGACACGGTCCCTGTCCTCGGCGGCAGGATCGTGCAGATCCTCGATAAGAAGACCGGCAAGAACTACTGCCACACCGGCGACACGTTCTATAACTACTACCCCGTTTACGGCGGTTATGACGAGATCACGGCATGGGGCTGGGACTGCTCTGGCTACGCCAACGAGAATACGGCGAAACTCGAGGACCGTAAACTGACATTGACAGCAACGAATCCGCTGGGCCTCCAGTTCACCAAGGTGATCTCCCTGCCGGCAAAAGGCCGTAAGATCAATTTCACATCCTCTATCAAGAACACCGCCGACGAGACACAGACATACCGTCTGGTCACCCGCATGCCGTTCGAGGTCGCCGCGAAAGACACGAAACTCGAGACGAGGATGAAGAACGGCAAGTTTGCGGAAACAGCTCCGACCGAGGAAATCGATTTCTTCTGGCCCTACGACCTAATCGAACGTCGTTACGATGCCGAGAAAAAACCCGCGGGCGCCTGGAAACTCAACTGTGAAAAGGACGGCTGGAGCGTGATAAACACCTTCGATCCGAAAGTGGTCGAAACCTGTATCTGGCATACCTGTAAAGCGAAAGACATGGTACGCCTGGACCTCCATACAGCCGACAAGGAAGTCAAGCCCGGCCAGAAAATCCAGTTCAAACATAGTTACGAGTTCAGCGTCAAATAGCATTTCGCAGAAAACAATGACGGGAAAACCGGCCAGCCATCCGGTTTTCCCGTGTATTTTTCAAATGGGATTATTTCAACAAAACAATATGCACGTGGAGCCGGTCATGTTCCTTCTGAAGAAGATAATAGCACCACTCTTTTTTCCGATGCCGATGACTGCCATGCTCCTTCTTTCCGGTCTCTGGCTGCTGTGGTTCACAAAAAGGGCAAAAGCGGGTAGAATACTTGCCACGGCCGGAACCTGCCTGCTTCTGCTGGCGAGTTTCGATCTGACCTCAAACAACCTCGTCAGGCTGCTTGAGCGGCGCTACGAAACATATTCCGAGGAAATTGACGCCGCATTCGAACCCGCCTATGTAGTCGTGCTCGGCGGTGGTGTCGTCTCCGATCCGGATGTTCCCATCACAAGCCGTCTGGGAAAATCGACCCTGACACGTCTGATGGAGGGAATACGAGTTCACGCGGCCAATCCCGGCAGCAGGCTTCTTCTCTCAGGCGGCCCGGTATTCAATACGGAGTCTGAGGCGGAAGTTATGGCTCAGTTCGCGGAAATCTGCGGCGTCGGGAACGAGGATATCATTCTCGAACCAGTCTCGCGGGACACGAAAGAACAGGCGTTGAACATAAAGAAACTCGTGGGCACAGAAAAATTCGTACTGGTCACATCGGCCTCGCATATGCCGCGTTCGATGGCCCTTTTCAGGAAACAGGGCATGGACCCGGTGCCGGCGCCGACCGGCCATTTTTACACCAAAAGCAACAGGTTCAGGCCCGACTTTCTGTACCCCGACGGTTTCGCTTTCGAGAAAACCGAACGGACCGTCTATGAAGGCATCGGCCTTCTCTGGTCAAAACTTCGCGGTGACATATAAACGGTGCCATTATCAACCGGGAAAATGTACTCCCGAAACATCATTCATTCGCTCCATTGGAGAAACAGCCAGTGAAACGTATTAAGCGCGATATCGATTTCAGCCAGTTTGTCACAGCGGTCACACGATCAGGCAGGCCGTCCTACCTGCCATTCTATGAGCATGTGGCAAGCCCGCAATTCATCGCGCGGCGTACAGAAACACATTTCGACGCGATGACTATCGATGACGACGGCTACTGGGAAATATATGTGGATTTCTGGTTCGGCATGGGCTATGACTGCATACCAATGGAGGTGCCGCTCGATATCAGTCTCGCCTCGGACAATGGTGGCCTTTCTCATGGAAGCGAGGCTCATGCGGTCATTACCTGCCGTGAAGATTTCGAGCGTTTTGACTGGCCTGATGTCAATTCACCGCTGAACTTCAGGCATTTCGATACAGTCTCGGCACTCCTGCCCGAGGGCGTTAAAATTGTGGGCGGCGTCCAGATGGGTCCCTATGAATGGGTGTCGCAGATGATGGGGGTCATGGGCTTGTCCTACTCGCTTCTCGACGACCCTGAGCTCGTTTCTGACATGTTTTCCATGATCGGGCGGCTGCATCACAGCGCATTCAGGCAGATAGCCACATTCGATGCCGTGGGGGCACTTCGCCAGGGAGACGATCTCGGTTTCAAAAGCGCGACATTCCTCAGCCCGGAACTTCTCAGGCAGCATGTTTTCCCGGCCTACCGGAATTTTGCGGATGAGGCCCATGCAAACGGCAAACCATTTATCCTTCACTCCTGCGGCAACCTCGCCGAGGTCTATGAGGATATTATCGGCTGTGGTGTGGACGCCAAGCACTCGTTCGAGGATGTGATCATGCCGGTGGAGGATTTCAAGGCAGAATACGGCGACCGCATTACCGCGCTCGGTGGACTCGATGTGGATGTTATCTGCCGGGCGGAAGAAGATGAGCTCCGACGTTATGCCCGCAAGAAAATCGAAAAGTGTTTCGTCGACGGTCACTGGACTCTCGGCACTGGGAACTCCCTCACCGACTACATGCCGGTCGAGAATTACATCATCGTGCTCGAGGAGGGACTGAAAATCAGCAATACGTAGTCAATCACAAACAGGAATCAGCAAGGGCAATCAGGCGCGGCTAAACAACCAAAAGCAGCAGTCGAGAGATTGCATCTGATTCCCGTCAGTCCCGAAAGCCAGATGATCAGGTTGGAATACCGGGCAACCACCAGGCATGTTCCGGTATGCTGTAGACCTTCCTGCAACAGCTTTCATTATCAATTCCTTTTCAGGATACGAAATCCCGAAATATCGAGCATGAACGGAGTCTATGAACCTTTCTTCCTTTGTGGCCATATCAGGTCTCTTTGTCATGGGGACCACAGCGTCCATTATCGGCGCTTTCAAGCATGAACTGTCCGACCGACTCGCTATCGACAACACAAAAGTCGGCGGGCTTGTCTCGGCGTTGACCATCACGAGCATGCTCACCTCTCTGATTCTCGGTGTGCTGATCGACAGCACCGGCTACCGGGCCGTGGCTTTTACCGGCTTTCTTTTCACTTCGCTGGCAGTCTATCTTCTTGTTTCAGTCCGCTCATATCCAAAAGCCGTGCTGTCCTGCGTCGTTCTCGGTATCGGCGGGATGAGTTTGAACAGTTTCGGCAGCACCCTTGTCACTGTCGTCCTCTTCGATGGCGGCCGTCAGTCGCTTGCGCTCACAATCGGCCACATTTTCGCATCGGTCGGCGCAATGGGTATCCCGCTGGTCATGGGGCTTTTTCTCGCCCGCTTCGGTTTCAGACGTATTGGCATATATATCGCTGTCGTGCTCGTCCTGCCGCTTCCATTCGTCTGTATCGCAGACCTGCCAACCGTACCGAGCGGTTTTCAGTTAGTGGAATCGTTGAAACTGCTGTCCAATCCGGCGGTGCTGTCAGCCGCAATAGCATTGTTTTTCTATATCGGCACCGAGGCTTCGTTCGGCGCGTGGACAACCAGTTACCTTGCAAATTCCGGTGTCAGCAAACGGGTTGCTGAATACGCCCTGACACTATTCTGGTTCAGCCTTCTTCTCGGGCGCGTTCTCACTGCGCAGTTCATCAAGCCTGAACAGGAAATGCCTTTCCTCATCATTATGACCTCGATAACTGCGCTCGCGACATTCGCAATGATACTGAACCAGAGCGGCCGCATCGGCATCGTTCTCACGCTTTTGTGCGGGCTGACTCTCGGGCCGGTGTTCCCTGTCATTGTAGGAAGGATTTTCTCCGTGGTCGCCCCGTCGCTCAAGGGAAGTGCATTCGGCATTCTCCTCGCGACCGGGCTTTTCGGCGCGGTAACAATCCCGGTGACTGTCGGTGCCGTATCGAAAGGCCGACAATTCAGATATGCGCTGACTGTCACGCTGACCACGGTGCTCGGCCTTCTTGTCATGTCCGTGATTACCAGCCGCCTGACCTGACAGAAAAGTATCTCATAGATACATGTCATGAACGGGAAAAGCGATTCTGTTTTATCGATGCAGATCGGCAGAAAACAGCATAAATAACGGGGTGACTGTTACCAGAGTTTTCACAGTCAGTGATCCGGTCCATCTGAGACAGCTCCGCCGGGAATACTAATGCTGCTGATATTTCTGTTCGGAAAGGAATAAGAAAAACGGGGATTGGGCAGGGAAAGTGACAGAAGATCAGGAAACGGCACCGTCATCTTCATCGAATATCGAACGGATTTTTTCAAGAAGGGCAACAGGTGTGAAAGGTTTCTGCAGGAAGGCAACATTCTCTTCGATGACATTGTGATTGACAAACGCATCATCGGTGTAACCTGACATAAAGAGGACTTTAACACCGGGAAAACGCTCGACCAGCCGTTCGGACAGCTCTTTGCCGCCCATTCTTGGCATAATGACATCTGTGACCAGCATATCGGGAGCTTTACCAAGAGTTTCGGCGACACGCAAAGCTTCCTCACCATGCTCTGCCACATGCACGGTATAACCATTCTTTTCCAGGACACGCCGGACCATGTTCCTGAGGGCGGACTCATCTTCGACCAGAAGCAATTCCTCATGGCCAGCCAAACCTGACGGTCCCTCTGACTTGACATCATCCGCAATCTCTTCCTTCACCGTTCTTGGCAGATACACCTCAACGGCTGCTCCCTTGCCCAGTTCGCTGTCAATACGTATCACGCCTTTATTCTGGGTTACGATGCCATAACAGGTAGACAAGCCAAGTCCAGTGCCTTTGCCTTTTTCCTTGGTTGTGAAGAAAGGCTCGAACACATGCGGCAGCACATCGCTTGTGATACCGGCGCCGGTATCACTGACTTTCATAATCACATATTCTCCCGGTGGAAGCTCAGGATGCTGCGCGGCAAAATCCTCGTCGATAACAGTATTCATTGTCTCAATTGTCAATGTGCCCCCGTCCGGCATGGCATCACGGGAATTAACGACAAGGTTGGTAAGGACCTGGCCGATCTGCCCCCTGTCGACCAGAACATCCCAGAGGTTCTCGCCGGGCAGAGTTACAAACTCGATGCCCTCGTTTATCAGACGGCGAAGCATTTTGTTCATGTCGAGCAGAATAATATTCAGGTCTGTTTTTCTTGGATTTATAATACGCTGACGTGAGAAATCAAGGAGCTGACGTGTCAATTGGGTCGCCCGCCTTGTTGTGCTCTGAATTTCTTTCCACTCCTCAAAGAACTCGTCTTCCTCCTTGAGCTCCATGAGAGCAAGTTCAGCGTTACCGCTGATAACAGTCAGAATATTATTGAAATCATGGGCCACACCACCGGCAAGACGGCCGATCGAATCCATTTTCTGCGCCTGATTAAGCAGTGCCTCTTTCTTTCTGTTCTCGGTGATGTCACGAATCATGGTAATAACCCGGGTGACAGTACCATCCTCGATCACAGGTATTTTTCGTGTTTCAGTATGATACTCAACACCGTCATATATACCGGTCTCTTCGGTAACCATCTTTTTCCCCGTGCGGAACACCGTTTCATATTCCGCATTCACTTTTTCAGGATTGTGCGGAAATAGCTCACTAAAGCTTTTGCCGTAAACATCGGTCTCGTTATATACTCTTTCCATCCATTCAAGAAATACGCTGTTCCCAAGGATAAACCTGAAATCGCTGTCGATTACATGGACAATATCCTCGATGGCATCGATCGTACCGTGATAGGTCTCCTCGCTTTTTCTCAGCTCAGCTTCGGTATTCATAAGCCGATTCAAATCCTGCGACACTATCGTGATTGTACTCGCGTGCCCCTTTGGATCGATTTGTGGAAACAGGTTACTCAACAACCAGCGTTTTCCGGCAGGGAATGATATTTCTTCTTCGTGTTGTTCAGAAACACCGGAATCAATGATACGGCGGAAATTCTCCACAAACATCTTTCCCTGAACCGGATGAAGTTCCTCTATCGATTTTCCGACACATTCCTCGGGAGTAGTATTGAACATTTTGGCTGTAGCCTGGTTCATCATCTGACAGATACCATCCCTGTTATACACCGAAAGCAACAGGTCCGTGCTGTCAAACAGTGTCCTGTACTTTTCCTCGCTGTCTCTAAGCTCAGCTTTGGCCTTCTTGTATCGTGTAATATCCTCTCCGGAACAAAGGACACCTATCACCTTGTCGTTTTCATCGCGAAGCGGCATGTTGTGCCATGCGATATGGCGATATTCACCTTTTTTCGTTCTGATGGAATTTTCATAAAACCTGAGCGTGTTTTCTCCGTCTTCCAAAAGAGTCGAGAATACTTCACGCACTTCCGCTCTGTGGTTTTCGGGAACAAATAGCTCAGACCAGTCACGACCGAGGATCTCCCCTTCCCTGTAGCCGAGGATCTCACAACCACGTTTGTTGACAAGCCTGACTGTCCCGTCAGTACCCAGAATAAGAAATATGACCGAGGCTATATCGAGGTAGCGGCGCACTTTATCACGCTCACTCTTGACAATCATTTCCGCTTTAATACGATCAGATATGTCCTGTGCAATTACAAGAAGGGAGGGTCTGCCATTATACTGATGGGGGAGAGATACCGATTCGATAAAAGCACTGATTTTACCGGGAAGTTTCATTTCAAAAATGAAAGGAGGATTCATTGTATTTCTATCGAGGCCGAAAATCCGTTCCCTGGCCTGATCGCGGTAATCCGGCACAATCATTTCGATTATTGGGTAATCTGCAATATCTTCAATGTTTTCTGCATGAAATATTTTCAAGGCTGCGGGGTTTGCCGCTACAAAATAGCCGTCCTGGATAATAAAAATAGCAAGCGGAGAGCAGTCGAACACTGCTTTGCCAATGAAAGACAGTTCCCGGATTTCGTCGGTACCATCACAGAAATATGAATCGGAAGTACTCAATGCGAGACGCTGTTTGAGATCGGCGTTTTCCCGTTCAAGAGCTTCAATGCGTTTCCGGTAATCCTGATCGTTCATAACTGTTCCAGTACTGAAACGTGATCAAAAACAAAGGCTCTAAGCCATCGGATTTTAAGTGACATAGCACTTTTTCACCACATCCGCCGACACGCCGCATCCCATCGCAATGCGTTTTTTAAATAAATCATTCCATTTGTTTTTCCACATCTTCAATATATAATAACCTGACTGGCTCTCAACCGCAATACAAAACACATGTTAATATAACAAGCAGAACATCACCACAATCGAACATGCTGTAAAATTTACCTTGCCAAAAATACGGGTATAATACATATTGTTTAGTTCTTGCGGATGTTTAACATAATTGCCGAGAGGTTCACTTTGAAACACATTTTCCGGATATATTCATTTTTGTGTATCAGCCTGATATTCTTTTCCGGCTGTATGGGCACATTTTTCAGCAATCCTCCGGAGAAAACGCATATCATTGCAGTGCCTTACGGCTCGACAATTCAGCAGAACAATTTCAAGTTTGCCGCAAAAAAACCAACCGGCCACATTTTCTGGGGACCTGAAACCGCTGACGGCGCACAATGTACTGTTATCATAACGAATGTATCCATTGACAAACTGGTGTATCGCAGGGATTTCAGCTACGACCGGGAAATGATGATGGGAAAGGGTTTCATGTTCACCGGCGGAAAAATCTACGAGCCTACTCCATACTGGTTTCACAGGGTTGGCGAATATGTCGTGACCCTGTACGTCGAAGACCAGCGGGTCAGCGCCGACCAATTCAACATACTTCCCTGATTATCACTGCCAGCTCAAGCGTTTTCATTCTCTTGCATGACAACGATTCATCCTTCCAACCCCGTCATCTCCATGACATTTTCCAACGCTCTCGCAGCAAGGATATATCTCGCCACCGCCTGATTCTCCTCGACGAGAGGAAGAATCGACAGTGCATAGAACGCACGTATGAATTCCGCACGAATATCACAGTTTTTCTCGACCGAATACACCGTCTGATAGAGAGCTTCCTGCAAACGCTCCCGGTACCAGCCATCAAGACAATAATCCGCAAGACGTGCCAGCTTGCCTTCTGCCTGCATGATCTCCACAGATACTGTATCACCTGAAAAGTGACACTCGAACTGCCCGTATCTCAGTGCCGGAAGCTCACCGGAAAGCCATTCACCCATCTTGACTACATCCAGCAGGAAATCACCACGAAACACACCACGTACACCAACAGGATCAAGCAACAGCCATTCACCGCTATTGGTGTTATACATAATATTTTCCGGAAAGAAATCTCCGTGCACAAGCCTGTCTTTTTGAGGGATAAGGTGTTTTTCAAATTCATGGAACCTTTCACTCAACAAAAACACCATATCGCAATATTCCATCACAGGAACACCATTACACAAAAGTTTCTTCTCCCCCATCCCCTTCAGAAAACACCCCTCGTTTTCAGCCCAAGCAATGCTGTCTCTCATGGCGTGAATCATGGTGTTTTCGAGATAGTTTTCTGACGGCTCACGTGTGTCGGCAGTGAATGTCAGAAATGCGGTATCGACTATTTCGCCAAGGACCTGTTCTGCCTCGGGACGGGAAAGCGAACCTGAAATCAGACAGGCCGCCAGAGACAGCCAGCCGTCATCAGGATCGAGATAAGGCATGTCATAAAATATAGAATCGACGGTGCATGAAAACTCATTCTCGCCGGACGGCACATTACTGCGAATCAGGTGGATATAGTGCGGTGCGATCTCTTCAGGCAGGCTACGCAGAAAAGCAATCTCCCGCAGGAGCGCAATACGGCTGAAATCGCGAATATCGTGATTGGCGGCTTTGCGCAATACACGCTGCCCCCGGCATGTTCCGAGATACAATGTTTCCGCTAAACCGGGCCCCTTGAAAATCCGCTCGATTGTGAAATCATCAAAAGTATGCATGGGGGAAAGTATCGACAGAGACGACAACTTTCGCAAGTGAAAACTATCAGGCAGTAATGATCGTATAGCAGTTCATGAGCAAGAAAAACAGAAACACACAGACAGGGGAGACACGAGTTGACCGATTAAAGGCCATTGGAAAGGAGCAGTTCACGATCGTCGAGAATGACAGCCGTTTCGCCTTCGGCCGCAATCGAACCGTGGTTGAGAAGCGCCACCCGTTGGGTGCATGAGCGGACGAAATCGAGATCGTGGGAGGTGATGATGCGTGTGCAGTCGAGACCGGCAATCAGTTCACCGAGTTCCCGTTTAGCCCGCGGATCGAGACCTGTGGACGGCTCATCCATAACAAGTATCTCCGGCGACATGGCGAGCACCGAGGCAATGGCAACACGCCGCATTTCACCACCCGAGAGATGGTATGGCTGACGGTGGGCTTCATCAGACATGCCAACCGCGGCAAGTGCGGCCTCGGCTCTCTCCAATGCCCTTTTGCGGTCAAGACCTTCATTCAGCGGACCGAAAGCCACATCCTCGATAACTGTCGACATGAAAAGCTGGTCACGGGAATCCTGGAATACATAACCGATGTGTTTCCGGACCTCGCTGAGATTTTTCCTGTTTAGCGGTATTCCGGCAACAGAAATACCTTTCCCCGGCATAAGAATTCCGACAAGATGCATCAGAAGCGTTGTCTTGCCGGAACCGTTATGGCCGATTAACGCCATCGACTGCCCTGCGGGAACTGAAAGACTGATATCGCGGAGAGCAGTTGTGCCGTCCGGGTATATATAGGAATAACGCTGAATGTCGATTGCGTGATTATCCATGGACAATCACTCCTGCAAGACAGACAGCGGCAATACCAAGCGTGGTGATAACTGCGGTCAGTATATCGGCAGTGCCTGCTTTCATCTCTGACAGTGTCACAGGACGGCCGGAATAGCCCCTGAGTATCATTGCATGAAAAAGGCGGTCGGCATGTTCGAAACTCCTGACAAAGAGCCCCCCGATAATACCACCCGACGCAAACAGTATTGAATGATGCCGTCCCTTTCCCGCACGCAGGTCTCTTGCAAGCATCATGTGAGCGGCATCATCGAGCAGGATAAAAAGATAGCGGTACATAAAGGTCAACACGCCCGCAAGAACGGTAGGAAATCCCAGTGAACCCGCAGCCCGCATGAGATCGAGGAAACGGGTGGTTGAGACCAGAGTCAAAATGGCGAGAAAGGATATAAGCGACTTAAGCCCTATTGCTGCAAAACGTACGAGACCTTCCCGTGTCAGGACAGCCTCGGTAAAACCGAGAGAAACCCCGGTAATCACCTTGCCCGGTGTAATAAAAGGCACAAACAGGGAAACGATAATCACGAAGGGCAGCAGGATAAGCGTCCGCTCGATCACATAGAGAACGGGAATACGCGCTATGAGAATTATCACGGACAGAAGAAGAATAAACAGCCCGAATGAGAGAAAATAGCTCTCGGGTATAAGCACTGCCGTGAAAACGAGTATCAGCGCCAGCACAATTTTCACACGGGGATCGAGACGATGCACAGGACTGTGTATCCCGGCAAACCTGTCGACATGCAGATGATGCATCGTTCAATTCCTGTCATTTCTTCGTGCGAGAAAACGGGTGCCCAGCCAGACTGCCGCAAAAGTGACGCTCACGCCGATCAGTCCGGCCAATGTATTCGACAAAAAAGCCCCCAAACCGGGAACAGTATAATCAGGCATCAGTTTCATCATCGGCTCTTCCTCCTGCCCGATGAAACCGCTGTCCTCGGCAACACGCTCGAGACC
Organism: Candidatus Latescibacterota bacterium; assembly: GCA_963668435.2. Taxonomy (GTDB): domain Bacteria; phylum Latescibacterota; class Latescibacteria; order Latescibacterales; family Latescibacteraceae. The sequence continues at coordinate 815,300 of CAXXSC010000001.1, read as the reverse complement.
GTCGGGCGCGGTCGAAGCAAACCACGAGACAAGTCCGCCAATGACAAGCGAGATGAAAAGCATAACGATCACAAACCGTCGCATACCCGCTCCTTTCCGTTCAGTGCGGCGAAAGAGGGGCGCAGGGTACAGATGAAACGAAATGCAATCACACTGATTGCGCCCTCAAAAATCCCGATCACGGCATGGACGGTAAGCATTGCGGGAAGCACGACCCCCAGCGGGCTGGTCCCGGAAAGGGCAAGCATGACCGCACAAAAGGCGGACGATGCGAAGACAGAAAGCCAGCCGCTGAAAGCAAGTGCGATGAACATTCCTTTTCGCCCGAAATGGCGGCCGACTGAAAGCAACGGTCCGGAGATAATACAGCCGAGAACAGCAAGGTTGAATACATTCGCGCCGAGCGCCTCGACACCGCCATCCTGGAATAAGAGCGCCTGCATGATAACAACCGCTGTCATAACGACAACGGCAGGCCATGTACCGAGAACGGCCACGGCAAGAGCCGCCCCTATCAGGTGACCCGAGGTGCCGCCAAGAACTGGGAAATTAATCATCTGGGCCGCGAAAATGAATGCCGCCATAACACCCATGACCGGAGTCGCACGCTCGTCGAGCTCACGCCCTGTCTTTTTTATGGCATATGCGGCATATGCGGCAGAAACCGCCCCCATAGGCAGCCAGACCTGAGGAGTCAGAAATCCTGAGGGTATATGCAAACTATCATCTCCATGTCAATCATGAATACAAACCGGGTAGTCACCGTTTTTTATTGTTTGAAACGGTAACTGAGACCAGCGCCGGCAAACCAGTCGTCAGCCTCGTCGCTGACACCAGTCCCACCTGCTATATCGAGCTGAAATGTATCTGTCACCAGCCATGTGAAACCGCCGTCGAAAAGATTTGCCGGTTTTCCGCCCGGATTGACCGCGGATTCGTCGAAAAACTCGACAAAACATCCAATACGGTCTGTGACTGAAATCCCGAGCACCGCCGAATAGGGCATTTTTGCATCGAAATGACGGTCGCCTTCTCCGCCTTTATAACACTCCCACGCCGCAGCGATGTTAATTCCGGCAGAAAGACGGTCTGTTAGTGTATAGGACCCCGCCCACCTGACAGAGGTTGCCCGGCATGAACACTCCTGGCCGGGATCGAAACGCTTGCCTTCAAATGTGTTTTTCGCAGTGGGAATACATACACCTGCGAGAAGGGCCGATTCTGGGATCCAGCCATTTTCATCCCATAAATAATATTTAACGCCAATATTGGAATCTCCGAATCCCTGGGAATCGACAGCTTCATCATCGATCCAGCCCTCGATACCGAGACGAAGTTCGAGCCGGTCGACAAGGCCTATCCGCACAAGAGTCCCCAGCGATTCGGTAACGGCATAATCATCGGCCTCAGCTCGTGTAATACCAGATTCGATCTGAATATAGCCGGGTGCAATCACAGCACTCGACTCTGTTTGATCGGGACGGTCGGTTACAAGGTCGGGTTCAGCCAAGGCCGAAAAGACCGGAATCAATAAGAACAATATAAAAAAGACAAGAGTATCAAACGGTCTGATTGCTGACACAATCGAAAATTTCACAACTGCCCCCCTTAATGTCAATCCGTTTTCACTACTCTAATCACTAATGTTCAAACTATAGAAAAGTTGCATAAAATACCAGAAAAAACACATGACATCTTGACATGACCTGCAATAATTTGCTATTTTGTGTTACATTAATATTATTCGTAACAACAATAACGCACAAAGGAGAAATTCATGCGTCTTGATTCGTTATTCACCCTCGTTTCAGCGCTTTTCATCATGTGTATAACAGGCACTGGAACAGCAGTTGCCGACGACAGCGAAAAGTCAGTCTACGAAATGGAAGAGATCGTTGTCACGGCAAAACCAATCGTCGAAGACAACCACGTCACCCGCTACGGCGAGGCCATGAGCAGTGTCGGTGTCCGGCAGATTGACGATCTCAATGCCCAGGATATGCCTTCCGCGCTCAGAAGAGTCCCCGGAGTCACCATTTCACGCTATAACGCCATCGGCAACTACGGCGGCGGTGACGGCGGTGCGGTGTACATCCGCGGCCACGGTTCGGGCAGGCCGGGCGCCGAGATCAGCACAATGTTCGACGGCATCCCCCGAGTTTCCGGTATCTGGACCCATCCGCTCATGGACATGATGAGCATCGACAGCGCCGAATCCATCGAGATTCACAAAAGCGCCCGCCCGGTCACAACCGGCAATATGGCATTCAGTGCAATCAATGTCGTCCCCATTCGCATGCACAAAGAGGGTTTCAGCACCCGCATTCAAAGCGGTGCGGGTTCTTACGGCACATTTGTCGAAAGGCTCGAACACGGCGGCAAGGTCGATCGTTTTGATTACTTTATCAGCGGCGGCAAGCGCATGAGCGACGGTCATCGCACCAATTCCGATGGCGAGACAGAGTCCCTCTACCTTCGCGCAGGCTACGAGATTACCGACAATTGGGATGTCTCACTGCAGCTGAACCACAGTGACGGCTGGGCGCATGACCCGGAGCCCGATGGTGCAACAGCATTCCCGGTCACCGAACGTTTCGATACAGACAGTGATCTTTCCATCGCGAAAGTCGAACATCACCACGGCGCGTTCTCCGGATCGATCAAAGCCTATTATGACAAAGTCAAGCAGGACTGGCGTGAGTGGGACAGTGATAACAATGCCCCCGTCCACGGCGTTTCCGACTGCGACAACTATGGTTTCCGCCTGAAAGAGACAGTCGAATTCTGGGAAAGCGGTGAAATTGTCGCGGGTCTCGATCTCGACAGCTATGGCGGCAGCTTTGTAACAAAAAGCTCGGCAGGCAACGGCAACAAAACGACAGCGATTCTCAGAAACTACGCGCCCTACGTCATGATAAGCAAGAGTTTCGGCAGTGACATCGTGTTTATCCCCTCTGCCGGAGTCAGGGTGAACAGCAGCAACGAATTCGGAACACAGACCGGCTGGCAGGGCGGCCTTGTCGTCAACAGGGGCAAGACCACGGGGCATCTCAATTATGCCCACGCATTCAACCTGCCCGGTGTCTATGCCAAGGTTCTCTACAGCGACACATGGTCATTCGCGAACAACCCCGACGGCTGGCAGGAACTCGAGGCCGAGTACCTCGATCATTATGAGGCTGGCGTATCTCATGATTTTACTGAGAAACTTTCTGTCGCCGTAAGCGTCTTTCATGATGAGGTCAGTGATGCCCTTCGTATAGTTCCGCCACCTCCGCCGCCACCGTCGATCCAGAATATCGGCGATTACGAGACGGACGGTGTCGAGTTGACTATCGACTATTCACCTATCCGCAAGATGCAGGTATTTTTGGGCGGAACGCTCATGAACACGAGCCCGGACGAGGTTCCGAACGCTCCTGATACAAGCGTGAGCGCCGGTATCAGTTATACAGCGTTCGAACGTCTCAGGATGTCGCTCGATATCGAACATCTCGCCAGCAGATATGTCCAGGGAACGAGAAAAGCTGCGGGGCTTCAGGAGGTCGATGCCTCTACTCTCGCAAACTGCCGTTTTGGCTGGCTGGTCCCGTATGGAGCTACAGTCAACGAGATTTTCATCTCTGTGGAAAACATTGCCGACACCGATTATGAATACCGCCCCGGCTATTCGATGCCCGGAAGGTCTTTCATCGCCGGTATCGATATCAGGATATAATATATGCGAAGAATAACGTTATTATTGATTGCACTTTCCATGCTGGCGGTTTTTCAGACCGCCAGCACGGCTAAACAGCTTTCAGTTGTGTTGACAACCTCCTTGCTGGAAACAGCGCTCGATGAAATCAAGCCGGAATCCAGTGAAATAGAGGTGTTCAGGATTCTCCCGCCCGGAGCATGCCCCGGTCATTTCGACATCAGCCCGCGCATTGTGCCTGTCTTGAAAAGCTCATCGCTGATAATACGGCACGATTACCAGAAAGTTCTGGAAGACAAGATCGGCAGGCTTGGTGTCGACACAACAACGAGCCTCGTGGTCGCGACAAAAGGCACACCGCTGATCCCCGAGCATTACGCCAGTATTGTCACACAGATCGGCGACATGTATGCAAAACTCGACCCGGGTGCGAAAAATGCTGTTGCGTCAAATGTCTCAGCGGTTACTAATAAGCTCGAAACACTGAACAGCGAGTTGGAAACATACCGAAGCCGTTTTCGTGGAAAGAAAATTATTGCGGCTGTGCATGTCAGGGCGTTCTGCGAATGGCTGGGATTCGAGGTGATCGGCGTTCTCAAACGGCCGGAGGAAAGTACTCCGCGTGATTTCGAAAAACTGGCCGGGCTCAATGCTGTCATGATTGCGGGTAATCTACAAGAGGGAAGCAAAAGCGCAGTATCACTGGCGGAACGAATGGGTATTCCCGTAGCCGTGCTCAGTAATTTTCCTGGCGCTGAGAACTATGGCGCCACATATTTCGATCTCATCCACGAAAATGTAAAAAGGCTCGATCAGGCATGTCCAAAGCGGTAATTCAGTGTGATAATATTGAGATCGCCTATTCAGGCAAGCCCGTGCTGGGCCCCTTGTCGCTCCATGTTCACGAGGGCGATTTCTGGGGAATTGCGGGGCCGAACGGCGCCGGAAAATCCACACTGATCAAGGCTATCGCCGGCATGGAAAAAACCAGGGCGGGTCAGATCAGCATCCGCGGCGAGGATATCCACCGCCACACGGGAATCCTTCGCCACGCAATCGGAAAACGGGTCGGCATGCTCATGCAGCATCATGAATTCTATCCCGATCTCCCCATCAGCGCAGAGGATGTCGTATATTTCGGCAGAACAGCCATCAACGCCGCAGGCCGTCGTTTCAGTACCGAAGATCATAACGCCGTTAACGAGGCTTTCGAAGAGCTGGAGCTCGGGCATCTCAGGAAACGCCCGTACAGGGAGCTTTCCGGCGGTGAAAAACGCAAGGTGCATCTCGCCCGTCTCTCAGCACAGAAAGCCGAGATAGTGCTCCTCGACGAGCCCACAGCCGGTCTAGATCTCGACTGGCAGGAACGTCTGACGCGCCTTGTTGGCGACTTCTTCCTCAGGCACAAAATCACCGTTCTCATGGTCACCCATGACATCGACCGCCTGCCGTCCTGCTGCAACAGTGTCCTTCTCTTGAAACGCGGCGTCCAGGTCGCGGTCGGTCCTCCCTCGGAAGTTTTCACCGGAGAAACGCTCTCCTCGCTCTATAACTGCCGCATCGAGGTTCATGAGTATATGGGGAGATATCACGCTTTCAGCCTTGGCACGGAGGACGAATGAGCGCATTCCTCGGACTGTTTGGAACGATCCTGCTCGCGGCACTTCTCGGCGGCGGTTCGGCCGGTTTTCTCGGTGTATTCATCATCGGCCTGCGCATGCCTTTTATCGCGGTGTTCTCAGCCCACGCAGCACTTGCGGGGGCAGTCTTCGGTGTTCTTCTTGACATACCGACCTCCATGGCGGCGTTCATTGGCGCGCTAATCGGGGCAATACTGCTCGCGGTCCTTTTAAAAAACAGGAGGACCGATCCCAACGCGGTGCTCGGAACGCTTTTTTCACTGATGCTGGGGCTTGCATTCCTGGGCATCGGGCTCAGTGACGGCGCAAAGTCGCCCATGCTCGGCCTGTTGTGGGGCAGCCTGCTGTTCGTGACAAAATCACAGATCATCAAAATGGCCGTGCTCGCATTCATACTTCTGGTTTTTGCACTGGTTTTCCGGCATGAGCTGAAACTGATACTTTTCAGCAGGGAGCTTGCCTCGCTGATTACAAATGACTGGCTTGTACTTTGCGTCCTGCTCGTTCTCTCGGCCGCAATCATCACTGTCAATCTCGAAACCGTGGGCGGGCTGCTCTTATACAGCCTCATCGCCAATCCCGCCGTGGCCGCGCTCAGGCTGGCCGGAAATTTCCGATCCTCACTGATACTCAGTGCGTTTTTCGGCGCCCTGAGCGCAGTGGGAGGATTCGCCGCGGCCTACTGGATCGATCTGCCGGTCGGGGCATGTATTGTCCTGTTCTCGAGCTTTATTGTCGGCATAAGCCATCTTTTCCCGGGGAAAATCAGATTCTGAGCCGGTATGAAGGCGGCATCTCAATAACAGCAGAATAACGTCGGTGCGGACCGACATCACAGACCTCCCTCCCTTCACCTCCTTTATAATCCCCCTGTAAGTGAGGGAGGTCTGCTTTAGATCGGCAAACGGCAGGCGACTCGGCATACAGCAGGGATTCTTGCGAATTACATTATCTCAGGAGATTATCATGAATAAAGAAGATACAATCATCGGCGAATTCTTCGACAACTGCGCACGCGACGGTTTCATGGCTGAGTTCGATGAAAAAGAACGTATCAAACTGGACAGCCTGTTCAGTATCATGCAGATTGAAAAGAGCATCCGCATTTTTGAACCGGGATGCGGAACGGGAAGACTGAGCGAGGTCCTTGCGGAAACAGTGGGCGAAAGCGGCGCTGTTGTCTCCTGCGACCTCTCGTCTGTTATGATCGATAAAGCCAGGTCCCGCAAACTTCCGGACAATGTCGAGTTCTACTGTGGCTCGGCGCATGAATGTCCTGCAAAAGATGCTTACTTCGATATGGTATTCGCATTCCAGGTGTATCCGCACTTCAGCGACAGGGAAGCCACGCTTGCCGAATTCAAACGGATCCTCAAGCCCGGCGGCGACCTGTGGATTGCCCATCTCGCCAGCCGACAGACCATAAACGACCGTCACCACGAAGCTGGCGGCCCGGTAATCTCGCATAAAATCCCCACCCGGGATGAAATGAATGCCGACCTTTCCGCATTTTCCTTCGAGCTTCTCGACATGAAAGACAGCGATTATTACTGGCTGCATGCACGGAAACAGGATTAGCCTGTAATCACGACACACAGAATGTGTTTGACACGGCCTATCTATTGGCGTATTTTTCTTAAACCGGTAAAGCACAGTAGATACGAGAGATTGTTCTGCTGTGCTTAAAATACGCACAAACGGAAAAGAAATGTTAAGCACGTGAAAAGAATCTTCCCTCTTTTTATAATTCTGTCGATACTGGCAATTGTGGTTGTCGCCTATGATTTCACCTGCGGTCATATGGACGAAAACCCCTTCTCTGAACTGAAATGTCCGCTTTGCCAAGCATTTCACTCTATTATCGGCGGCGGGCTGGCGTTAACCAGCGCTTTACTTTTCATCTATCTTGTGTTCGCCGGTCTCAGCCTGGTACTCATGAGCAGGCCAATAACAGCAATCTTCCTCGACACCCACAGTTTTCGCGGCCCCCCAGCACATACTGCATAACAATTCATGTTTTGACATAGTACATCCGGTAAAGCATATATGAAAATTGCGCCGGTGTACCTGTATCCTACACTCACATCTTGAAGTATGGAATAATGACTGATGCATGGAATTCGGTATTGTTGTGTCCTGATCCTCGTTTTCCTGCTTGGCGCCGCTGTTTCTGCCAATGCTCAGCAGAGAAACCGTGGAGGCAAGTCAGGAATCAATCCTCAGCTCGAGCAGAGGATTCGCGAACTGGAAGAAAAAATTGAAGCACTCGAAAAAGAGAAAAAAGAAGAGGAAAGCGCATCTGAGCTTGAACTCCTGCTCCAGCAGGCTGATGACATGTCCAGCGAAAAAGCTGATGACGAAATATCCGCAAACAAGGTATTTAAAGGTGAAGAGCGCCAGCAGCAGCAGCTCAATCCCGAGATAAGTATGAACGGCGATTTTGTCGGCGCCTTCTCGTCGAGCACTGACGAGCGCATCGAAAAAGCCGGGGACTATACGGACGGCCGTAATCAGATCATGTTCCGTGAGGCGGAACTTTCTGTCATGGCGCCGCTCGATCCTTTCACCCGCGGCAAGTTCTTCCTCGGCATTCCCGGCTCTGGCAGTGAAGAGCCCCTCACGAGTATTATTGAAGAAGCCTACATGGAATGGCTGAACCTTCCCGGCGGCATCAACCTGAAAGTCGGTGAGTTCATTACACAGTTCGGCGAACTCAACCGCTGGCACACGCACGGACTCCCGCAGGTGGACCGCCCGCTTCCGCTTGTCAGGCTTTTCGGCAACGAGAATTTCGGCGGTGTCGGTATCGCCGGCAATATCCTCCTGCCCTCGCTGACCGCACATGTGAACGAGCTCGACCTCAGTGTCACCAGCGGCGGCGACGGTATCAGTTTCGACGACAGCTATCGTAATATTGTCGGGGTGGCCCGTTACAAAAATTATTACGATATCAACCGTGACACCTATTTCGAGCTTGGCCTGTCTGGAGCCCACGGCTATAACAACGAGGCGGAAGGTCATAAAACAACCCTCGGCGCAGTGGATATGACCCTAAAATGGGTTCCCGCGGCGCGTTCACATTACCGGACAACAGAATTCAAGGCCGAGATGTTCATGAGCCACCGCGAAACAGCCGGTGACGATCTCGACCGTTATGGTTTCCTGACGCTCATTCACAACAAGCTTGGCGCCCGTTTCTGGCACGGGCTCAGGTTCAGCTACACCGAACTGCCGCTCTCTGTTGCAGATGAACACGAGTGGGAGATCACCCCCTCTATCGATTTCTGGCAGAGCGAGTTCGTGATGCTCAGGGCACAGTATACCTACACCGAGCGAAGCTACATGGAAAAAGACCATACAATATTCCTGCAGACAATCTGGGCCATGGGACCTCACAAACATGATGTTTATTAATCTGACACAGTTCAAATAAAGGACAAAGAAATGACTCGTTCACGCATGGCACTATCATCAATGCTTATCCTGCTGATCCTGTCAGTTTTCGCGGGGAATGCAGCGGCAAAAATCAATGTTGTCACAACATTCTCGGACTTTGCATCGATCGCATCCGATATCGGCGGCGACAAGATCAAGGTGGAATTTCTGTCTCAGGGTGATCAGGACCCGCATTTCGTCGCCCCGAAACCAAGCCTCGCGCTCAAGCTGAAACGCGCCGACCTGTTCATACTGACCGGCATGGACCTTGAGATCTGGGCCTCGTCACTTATCGACAAGTCCCGTAACAAAAAGATCATGGACGGCGGTGTCGGTTATGTTACCGTTTATACCGGCCTCGATATCCTCGAAAAACCAAAAGGTGCCATCAGCAGGACCGGCGGCGATGTCCATGTTTCCGGCAATCCTCACATCCATACAAGCCCGCTCAACTGGAAGAAAATTTCTGAAAACATCCTGATCGGTCTGATCAAGGTCGATCCGGCGAACGAAGATTTCTACCGCGAACGTCAGAAAGCGTTTGTCGACAAAGTGGACCGCAGGATGTTCGGTGACGAACTTGTCGATCTCATCGGAGGCGATAAACTCGGGGACATGCTCAAGGCAGGAACGCTTTATGCTTTCCTGGACAAGGAATACCAGGGCAAAAAGCTCATCGACCGTTTGGGCGGATGGCAGAAACAGGCACTGCCGTTCCGTGGCAAAAAGATCATGGCCTACCACAAAAACTGGAGCTATTTCTCACGTGATTTCGGTCTCGACGTTGCCGGATTCATCGAGCCAAAACCGGGCATTCCGCCAACCCCGAAACATGTGCAGACCTGTGTCGACCTCATTCAGAACAACAACATCGACCTTATGCTCGTGGCCAGTTATTTCGAGAAACGCAAGCCCACGACAATCGCACAGAAGACAGGCATCCATGCACTCTTTCTGCCGATATCGGTCCATGCACTCCCCGAGATCACGGACAACTTCGAGCTGATGGACTACTGGATCAACGCGATCAATGATGTTATGAAGTAATTATTGATTTCAGAACGCCGCAGCAACGCGGCAATGATATAAAAGCCGGATTTATTCCGGCTGCACACTGTAACGATAGGAAAATGCATGCAGGCTTTTCTGGCATTTTTTGCTGTCCAGGCCATCCTGATAGCCGTGGTCCTGACAGTACACACCTATATCGGACTTCACATCATCCGGCGGGGACTGATATTCTCTGATCTGGCACTGGACCAGCTCGCCGCGTTCGGTGTCATTGTCGGTATCGGATTCGGCATCGAGGGCGGTACAACCAGTTCCTACATCGTCTCACTTGTCGCAACGCTGATCGGCGCGGTGCTTTTGGCCGTGATCAAGCCGAGGAACAAAAACATCCCCCGTGAGGCGGTTATCGGCATCATCTACTGCCTCGCGCTGGTAGCCTCATTCCTGGTGGCCGACAAAATATCCGGCGGTTTCTCATATATCACTCAGACACTATCTGGAACCATGCTCTGGGTGATCTGGCCGCTCATATGGGTGACCGTTATCGTCTACCTTCTGATATCGCTTCTGCATTATATCTACCGGGAAAAAATCATTGGTATCACCGACAAAAAGGATGTAAAACACGAAGAGTTCTGGGACCTGATGTTCTTTTCAAGCCAGGCCATCATTACAGTCCTGATCGTGCCAATCGCCGGGGTGCTTCTGGCCTATGCTTTCCTCATGATTCCGGCTGCGATAGGCGTAATGTTCACCCGCGGCTGGAAAGAAGGCCTCCTAATCGGCTGGGGAGCCGGACTGACAGCATCGATCCTCGGCTTGACAGCGTCCTATTTCTTCCGCCTGCCCTATGGGCCGAGCCTGGTGTTGTCATTGGGTATTTTCTTCTTCGGCGCCCTCGGAATCAGAATTGTCATGGGCGACAACTGAACTGTAACCGATATGTTAGGATAGATTAATGCTGGAAGCTATCGTATTTCTTCTGCCCGCGTTTACGGCCTGCCTCATTATAGCAAGCCTGCTGGGCTATCTCGGCCTTCACGTACTCAAGCGCGAGATCATTTTCATCGACATCGCACTCGCCCAGATTGCCGCGACCGGAGCGACAATCGCGAGCTATCTTCACCTAGGTGGCGAGCACAGTCACGAGCACCAGAGCGTTGAGCAATATGCGTTGTCAGTTATCTGTACGCTCATTGCCGCGGCTTTCTTTTCCTTTGTCGCGCTCAAAGTGCGCCGTCTGTCACAGGAAACGGTAATCGGCGTCTCCTATGCGATCGCCGCCGCCGCCACACTGTTCCTGCTCGGTATCGCAGCCGGAAGCGATGTTCATCTTGGCGAGATGTTCACGGGAAGTATTCTCTGGGTCGAATGGAGCGATTTCGCCTGCTGCGCACCGCTCTATTTCCTGGTGGGCCTGTTTCATTACATTTTCAGGAAACGTTTCATCAATATCACCGAACATCACGAGCACTCATGCGACATGGGCTGCAATGTCATGCTGTGGAATTTCCTGTTCTACGCCTCAATGGGCATTGTGATCACGTTCTCGGTCAACATCACGGGCGTGCTGCTGACTTTCGCGTTCCTGATACTGCCCTCGACATTCACCGCGCTTTTCGCAGTCGCCTGGAGAAGCCGTCTGCTTATGGCATGGGCATTCGCCATCCTGCTCTCGTTCGCAGGCATCCTGTTCTCGTTTTTCTTTGATTTTTCGGCAGGACCGAGCGTTGTCATGTCAATGGGAATAGCTCTTCTGGCAGCCTCAATAATCGCCAGGTTATTCGTCAAAATTCCCGAGGAAACAGCATAGTCATACCTGCAGATGCAAAAACATCTATCGGCCTGACATGTCAAGAACATCTGCGTTTCTCAGTGGTGATGGTCGTCTTCGGCATCCTCGACAAGGCCGGTAATCGCCAGTTTGCCGTGGGTAACCCCCCGAATGCTGATAATATGGTCGGCGAACGACCGTATGTCCGAACAGGGGCCCTTGACGATAATGACTTCAAGGCAGGATGAGTGTGACAGGTGGACATGGGTGCTGCTGATAACGAGATCCTGATGCTTGTGAGCAAGTTCCGTCAGCTTGTCACCCAGTTCCCGTGTGTGGTGATCGTAAACAATAGTAATGGAGCCGATGGCCAAATTGTGCGCGTATTTCTCCCGCCATTCCGAATCGACAATCTTCTCGCGGATGAGATCGCGGATCGCTTCCGAACGGTTCGTGTAGCCTTTATCGTGAATAAGCGCATCGAATTTATCGAGCAGCGACGCCCCTATGGAAACGCCGAATCTGACAAGATCGTGGTCCTGTGCCATACAAGTCTCCTCTTTTTCCTGTTATAATGACATAATGTACAATATTATGTGTTTCGCCGCAAGATGTCAATAGTAGGTAAAGACAGAAAAGCTGTTAAAACGCACGAAAACGATTTTTTTCAACGCTAAGATAGCTCACCTGAATAATCCGTCTTTGCCACGTACCCTCCTCGCCCATTGCCCTTTCCTGATATACGAAATCTATTTCATAATCACTGCCATTTATGTATTATGAGCAAAGAGACGGTATTTTGACCTTTTCCATGCGGACAATGCGATAATTTCAGTGCTGTCAGTCAAGCAAAAGCGGAAAATCATGACATTATCAGAAAGGAACTGGCATGTTCAGATATATCTCAGTATTATCCATTATCGTTCTTGTCAGCCTGTCCTGCAGCAAGGACAACGGCGGCAAAAACGGAACATATACCGATCCGGAAATTGTCGAGCTCGCCCAGACGATCCTTGCCGACGAAAGTCTCGACGAGGTCATGACTCGGGCACGTGATATCATACGTTCGGGATTCAATGCGGGTGACGGTTACGGGCAGGTATGGATCCGCGATCTTGCCACATTCATAGAAATCTCCTGCGAGGTTTACGATCAGGACGAGATCCGTGACAAGCTCAGGACATTCTTTTTGTTCCAGGGCAATAACGGCAACATCATCGACGGTTACGCGCCCATCGACAAGGCACATCCCGGCGATCCCAACCTTATCACCAGCGATTTAGCGCCGGGGCTCTACGCCCACAAGAACACGGTCGAAACCGACCAGGAAAGCTCCCTCATTCATGCAATCCACAGCTATATACTCGTCAGCGGGGATAGTGAATTCCTCAACGAGACAATTGATGGCAAAACCGTGCTCGAACGTATGGAATGGGCGCTGCAATTCCTTCTTGACCAGCGTTATTCCGATGAATACGGGCTCATTTGGGGCGCGACGACCGCTGACTGGGGCGATGTGCAACCGGAAAACGGCTGGGGCGTGGATATGAACGAACATACCGCGCTGGCAATTGATATTTATGACAACGCCATGTTCATGCTGGCGATCGACAATTTCCTCGATTTCATCGAAGACGGCAGTGTGACCGAATCAAAATGGCGCAGAGTGTATGCCACACTTTGGGATAATACACGCAAGCATCTATGGGACCCGTACCATATGAAATTCATCCCCCATGTCTATCTCGACAAATCGCCGTTTTCCGACGAGCTCGACGAGGACACCATGTGGTACCACGGCGGAACCGCAATTGCCATTCTCGCAGGGATTCTCAACGACAACGAGATCAAGGCATCGATCGATGGTATGGCTTCGAACGTGAAAGCTTCCGGCGCCGGCTCCATAGGGCTCACGATCTATCCGCCCTATCCTGAAAAGGAATTTCCCAACATGGCACCCTACCATTATCAGAACGGGGGCGACTGGACATGGTTCGGCGGACGCATGATCCAGGCACTCGTAAAATACGGTTATGTCACGGAAGCCTATCGAGAGCTAAAACCCATGGTCGACCGTGTTATCGCAAATGACGGTTTCTATGAGTGGTACAGTGTTGATAACGAACCGAGGGGATCGGGCACTTTCCGTGGTTCAGCCGGCGTGCTCGGCAAAGCTATCATGATGCTTCAGGAATGGGCGCGGGAAACCACGGGGCAAGACGGCTGATTTTCACCATAAGTCAAAGATGGTCTTGCCTGCAAAGAGTCTCCCCAGCCGATATCCTTCGATAACGGTTACGGAATTCTTGTCCACTCGGCAGAGTAAGCATGAGAATCAGACAGACCGTGGCTTTTCATCTCGCGGCGCCATTCAAAAGCCAAACAAAAACAAAAACGGTCACCTCATGCCGATTACAGGAATTTGCTTGTTTTTTCTGCGCTCATGAAAAGGAACTGTGAGGCTGTGTTATCCGCAGAATCACACTCCGGGCAGTGCTCTTTTACATTTATGAAATGACGTTTCGCGAACAGTTTCTTGAGCTGTTTGGCGGGATAGGCCTGATAACACTGCACAATCAGGCGAACATCGGCACTCCCTGTATCCACAACATACCAGCGCTTTGACAGGGTTTCGTTTGCCGAGTTCCAGATATTCTCGCACAGACAAATATAGGGCTGAGGAGAAAAACAGCCGTCTTTGACCGATTCCCACGACGGTTTTTCACTGCCGGCATTTTCGAGCGCTTCATAGGTTAACGGCTCGATTATCATGATCCCGCCCTCATCGAGGGCACGCCAGGCTTTCCCGAGGATTTCATAGCTGTCCATGGGATTGAACATGCTGAAAGAGCCGGAATTGAACATCACACATCCGAAACCATCACCGTACTGAACACTGTAGAGGTCCTGTTGGTGATGGCTCGCATTCAAGCCATCCTTTCCGGAAACTTCACCGGCATAACCGATATCTGCGATCGATGGATCGTAGCCGACACACTCATGACCGAGCCGCGCCAGTGCATTGGTATACAATCCCGGCCCACATCCTATCTCGAGTATCCTCCTCGGCTTGCCTTTGAGTATTTCACTGTGAATATATTCGACTCGTTTCTCTATTGCTTCGAGCGGCCTGCTGAATTCCGTCACCGAGCCGTTCAGCCTCCATTCGAGGACTGTGCGGCTAAAATGTTCATTTTCCCAGGGGAGGTAATCCCCCTCACCCCATGCCCGGGGTATTGCTTCTCTGTTGACTATATCTACCAGTATCATACCATTTCCCGTTTTTGCGGCGTTATTGAACTGAACTTTATACCTGACAGACGCGGATATCTCAGGAATCGAGCAGAGCATCGATTATCATGTGGAACTCGTATGCACACTGCGATTTCATGAGATGCCCGTACGTATCCGGCGAAACCTGACGCACCGCCTCGATCAGTGCCTGACGGCGCTCTTCACTCACATCATAGCGGTA
Source organism: Candidatus Latescibacterota bacterium (assembly GCA_963668435.2). Taxonomy (GTDB): domain Bacteria; phylum Latescibacterota; class Latescibacteria; order Latescibacterales; family Latescibacteraceae. The sequence goes on along the minus strand of CAXXSC010000001.1, from coordinate 800,268 downwards.
ACGTTCAACTTCCGCCTCGAGAAACCGCCGTTCTTTTTCTGTCATCGTTTTTTCCAACACCTTAATTTTCCGGATCGCTTTAACAGCTTGTCATGAGCAGAGCCCACTTATCTGACAAGCGTCATTTTCCTCATTTCCGAAAACGCCCCGAATTTCAGGTTGTAAAAATATACGCCCGACGCGTAATCATAGGTATTCCAAACGGCCATATGCGATCCGGCGCCCTTGTAACCGTCTACCAGCACATCGACCCGCTGGCCGCTTGCGTTGTAAACCTCCAGCAACACATTACCGCTGGTCGGAAGCGTATACTCGATCGAGGTATAAGGATTGAACGGGTTCGGGTAATTCTGATTGAGAACGACCGCCCGCGGTTCGCTTTTCTGTTTCGCGACATTTGTCGAGGGATATTCGAACGGCTCGTCGCAGAGATGGTACTGGGGCTCTGTCTGCCCGTTGTAGTTTCTCTGGAGGTAATAGGTCATGAGCGGTGTCCTCTCGAAACTGTCGAGCGGCGTGAGCACCGCGGTGCCATCGGTTTTCCACTCATAGACAGGAATCTCGTGAGGATTGAACGTATCAACCATGCCGCGCTGTTTCGCAATATGGAAAACACCGAAATTGCCCGGCTCATGGGCCGCGAGCCAGTGCCCGATATTATCGACATAAAACGGATTCAGCCCGAAAATGAGAATGTTGGTGAGAAATTCCTGTGAAAGCCCGCCAGAGCCCGGTCCGCGCACGAAACCGTTGCCGTCCCGCGCAAAAATCCCCTCGACAATATTAAGTCCCGTTGACAGGGATTTATGGTTATCGATAGAACAATGGCTCCAGACTTCCATTCCAAGGCCGCTGTCCCAACTCTGTCCCGGCCTGTCCCAGCGGGGAATGACGCCCCTGTTTTCATTGTAACTGTTCATGATATCCGTAAGACCGGTGGGATTTTTGTCCTCGTCCCGCATATCGATCCACGCGTAGCCGCGGGCGAAACGCTGGTAATTATGGACAACCGTACCCTGCAGGTTCTTGATGGTCTGCGTGATGCCCATGCCGTGGGCTTTCCACTTGGCGACATTCAACAGCCAGCTGTTTTCTGCTCCCACGGGAGTGATATGAGGTATTTTCGAGAAATACACCCCATCGGGCACCTCTGACCAGACAATTTCTTCCTCGCTGATAACGCCGACCTCGCCGGACATATCACGGATTTCCGCACCGGTCCGTCCCGCGACACCGTTAGCGCCATTATTGAAAGGATCACCGAAACCGTCGATCTCGAAATCCTCGGGACAGTTGACCTCGCGTATGAAAAACTGGCTGCCGTCGATACCGAGCTCTTTAATGCCCTCGATCATCCCCTCCGTGAAATACGAGTCGGTAACAACGCCCTTTGTTTTTTCCTCAGTCCAGAGACTGTCCCATTTTCCACGGCAGGTCATGTTCGGTTTCACCGGAATAAGGTGCGTCAAAGGAACGCCGCCATCCTCTCCCGTCCTCGGAACGACCACGCTCCGTGCGAACTCGAGACCAGCCTGGTATTTCGCATCGGAGTTATCCTTGCTGTCGACATTCGTCTTCATGATAAAAACAGCTTCCGGGTGATTCTCTATGAATTGATGAACGCCAAAAAAACCATCGCTTTCCTGGCGGCGCGAGGTTTTTGCCTGCACTGTTTTCCTGTATCCGGCAGTTCCGGCCGTAGCGGCAGCCGCTTTCAAGAAATCCCTTCTGTTAATCATGGCAAGCTCCTTTGCATGTATCAGACAGAGTTTTTTTACTTTGCAGATAGTATAATACTGTTGGAAAGCACATACCGATAATAATGGCCTTCCAACTCGTGAAAACTCGAATGGAACACTATTGTTCGAACCGGATTCCCGCATCCTTTTTCAGAGCCAGTCCAGCCTCCACCTCGGCAGCCTTGATGATAGCGGGAATGATCAGGCATGAGGCATGGGGAAGAAATTTCGCTATCGATTGCCCCAGCGTTCCTGGCGGTGTCATCTCCAGAACCGGATCAATACGAAGCATCGTTTTTGGAACAGAGGCAATATTCGGGCAATCCGTATCGATCGTGATTTCAACCATGTAATCCGAAGAATTCTCTGCTGTTACCGTTGTTGTAAAACCGCACACACCATGTTCGACCGTCAATGTAGCCATATTCGCTCCCCCGTTTTACAATAGACTCATTTCAGAAAACAGTCAGAAATTACAAGCGCATCAGGCCATTATTCGAAGCCCGTCCCAGGCGGCAGTCAATTCGCTGTCACGAAGCAGATTTTCCACGCTTTCGTGATCGGGCCAGAGAGTCCGTGCCATATGGGTCAGATACTGCCGTGAATGATCCGTAAGGACTCCGGCGGTCTTCAGTGTCGCCCCCATAAGCTGTATCATTGCAAGACTGTTATGCTCGAAAATCCGCCAGTCATCAGGAATGTCGCCGATCGTGGCATCCCAGATGATCATATCGAGCGGCCGCTCACGGAGATAGAGCCAGACCGGTTTCAGAAGCCAGGCGCCGTCCGTGGCATAAAGAAGCCGACGCCCGTCCTTTTCGAGAAGGTAATGAAGCGGTGTTTCCGACGAATTCCCGACAACATGGTTAGCCGGAAGGGCCGTAATACTCATTCCGGCGGCCTTAACAGTACTCATGGGCTCGACAGGGCATTTCGTGAACACGTCGGGGATTTCGCAGCGGTCGAGCGCAGGACCGTGCCCCCATATCCTCAGACCGCGCTGTTCGGTCATTTCGGTGATCCGTTTCAAGGCCTCGCTGTTGACATGATCACCATGTGAATGTGTCAGGAAAAGATCGCTGACCGCCTGTATATCGATCCCATGATGAATGACCGCGTCAGGTATGGTTTTTCCGCAGTCTATCATAAGCTTGCTATCGACCAGAATTCCCGCAGTTCCTCTGAATGAACCGCGCGCCATAACCTTGCCTGCCGACGGATAACCGCCGGTCCAGTCCGCCGCGCCTGTCCCGGTGAATGCTATTTCGAAAGTACTCTTCGCCTGTTTCAGAACAGCATGCTTTGGAGCGGCCTCTGATCTGGAGCTTAGCGCAGCACCCATAGCAGTTCCCGCCGCACCGCGCAGAAAACACCGACGGCTTTTCATTGCATCTTGTGAATTATCAAACATATTGTATTTCCCGATTCGAAAACCCTTGCTTTCAGTGATAATTACCATAATATGTAGAATAGCCAATTCTATCCGTTTTCGACAGACATTTTTATCATAACGATCTTGCATACAGTAAACTAACACAGCTCCTGACTCAGGGGAAGGGAATGCGATGAGACGTTTGACAACCGTGCTGCTTGTCTTTCTTTTCGGTGTAATGCCGCTTATCACCCACGCAGCGAAGAAAGCTGAAAACGAAAATGAACGCAAAGCCCGTAATGACAAATGGGACAAATTGAATATCAGACATCAGCACGATTTCCTCACGGACCGCTCTGATGATTTTCTCAAGCGCCCGAAAGATGAAAACACGAACGAGGATTTTATCATCGCGAAGACCGCGCCCGAAGTGAAATTCACTATCGTTCCCGACATGGAACCAGAGTATTTCAAGGAGCACGACGAGGCGTACATGATAGCCTGGGCTAACTGGGGACACGTGACCAGAAGTGACGACAACCGCTTCTATTTCTCCGTGAGCGATCATCTCGGTTTCGGATGTCATATTAACATCTACGAGTATAACCCCGGACGTAACCTTGTCCACAAAATGACCTCGGTGGGCGATATTGTCGGCTGGACAGATCAGTCCTACACCGACGGCAAGATCCATGGCCACATGGGAGTCATGGCCGACGGCACTCTCTGGGCCGCAACCCATTTTGGAGTCTTTCCCGATTCGACATGGTGGGCCAACGGGTATCGGGGAAGCTGGCTGATCAGCTATAATGTCAACACACACGAGTCGAAAAACTGGGGCGTGCCGCTTATCGGCAATATGCTCCCCTGTTTCGCGGTCGACACAGAACGAGGCCGCCTCGTAGGCACCGGCGCCAACTACACGGTGCTCTGCTGGGACTGTATCAACAAGAAAGTCACCTATGCGGGTTACCCGCCCCATGGCTGGGAATGGTGGCGAAGGGCTATGCTGCTGGACGAGGATACCGGCAAGTTCTGGAGCTCTGACAACAGTGGTGCCGAGCAGTATCTCATGAGTTTCGATCCCGAGTTCAATAAATTCGAGCGTTACGAGGCTGCCATGCCGCCGAATCCCCAAAAAGACAATGCGGTTCGCCAGATGCGCGGCTATACGCATCATAAAGCTATGGACGGATATTATTACGGCTCAACATACAACGGTGCCATGTTCAAACTCAAAACAGAGGGCGAAAACGGGCCCGAGATCATCCCGATGGGTGTCAACTGGGGCCACGGTCTTGATGTTGTCCAGATGCCGGTTAGTCCGAAAGGACGATATGTCTATTACCATCCGCGCCACTATCCCGCGCCGTTGGTACAGTATGATGTCAAGACCGGCAAAAAGAAGGTTCTCTGCTGGCTTCAGGATTACTATTTCGAGAAATACGGCTATTTCTTCAAGTCCATCTACGGCCTGGAAATTTCAGAGGACGGCGATTACATTGTGATGTGCGTAAACGGGACTTTCGATGGTAAAGACAACACCTACGGGCATCCATCGATCATGGTCGTGGAAATCCCGGAAAGCGAGAGAATGGAATAACGCAATCTACAAAAGAGCTATCAAGACTCTATTTTATTTGACTTAACAGTTTTCATTATAAGGCCCGAAAAAACGCCCCTCATACCATCATAAGGGGCGTTTGTATTTTACCTGCTGTTTCACACTATACGTTCAGGACACTTGTCTTGATACGTTCCTGTGCCGCCTCGATAATCATTCGCAGCATATCGGCATAGCGGAGACCGTCGAATCCGGCCATGACATTCATTTTGCCGTCCCAGCACCATCCCGGATTGGGATTCACCTCGAGCAGCTTGATATTTCCTGAAGAATCCGCCCGGTAATCGAAACGGGCATAATCCCGGCAGCCGGTCCTCTCGAAAAGGAGGATGGAATTATCAACAAGCTTTCGTATACTGTCGCTCTCGAGATTTGCCGGTTTATACTGGACCTTGTCCCAGTAGGGTGAATCGGGCAGCCATTTCGATTCATAGCCAAGTATCTGCGGCAGACCCGAATTCAGCCCGGAATAGTCGACCTCGAGCGGCTGAAGCACATGCATCTTGAGCCCCGGATTACCGATAACCCCGACCGAGTACTCTGCGCCTGACAGAAATTCCTGCACAAGCGCGGACACCGGCCCGAGCTCACCCCGCATCCAGTTGATATAGTCCATCAGCTCCACAGTATCGTTGACGACTGCTTTCTGTGTGATACCCATACTGCTGTCGCCGTAATTAGGCTTGACAAGCGCGGGAAATGTGGACGGAATCGTTGCCGACATATCGTCGAAAGCGTAATACGATTCCATTGGAACGGGAATTTCAAGGGCATCCGCAACTGAACGCACATGGTTTTTGTTGTAGCAGAATCCAAGACAGGCCGGTCCGGCACCGGTGTATGGTATATTCAGCATTTCGAGGATCGCCGGAACGTGAAGCTCCTTGAAGGGATCGTTATAATAGCCCTCGTCGCAGAGATTGAACACGAACTGTGGTGGATCGGAACGAAGCGAACTGATCAGGTTCTGATGGTTGTCCCTGAAAGAAAAACTGTAATCGTCAAGCTCACCCAGCGCCTTTTTCAGGCGATTGATGGTCTCGAAATCTTCGGCATTGAACTGGCTGTTCACTTTTACTTTGTCCGGCAGCGACGGGTCGCCGAAAAGAACACAGACCTCGGGATAATCAGGCGCCTGTTTTTTCTTCCGGGGAGGTTTCTTCCTGACGACTTTGGCGGTCAACAGAATCCGGTGGGCCATCATTCCCATATCCTGCTCACGAGTCGAAAGGGACTTAATGGAACCATGAATGCGAATATCGGTAAAATCGCTGCTTTCCAGCAGTTCGTACAGTTTTTCTTTCGTGTAGAGGCGCTCGGCATAGAACTGGTCGGCCAGAACGCCTTTTTCGGAATGCGAGATCAGTTCGCGGCTGATAATCCGTTCGCAGTCCTGGGCCAGCGAGCGCTCCCTGCACACAAAATGGTTCTCATCGATCCATTCCCAGGAACGCTTTTCGAAATTGTCGCGCATCCATTCGCCATCGACGACATCGACGACAACCACACCCTGCGGCAGTAGAAGACGGTTGATGTTTTTCAGGATAGCCAGATCATCGCTGAGTTGCTCGAAATAGCCGAAAGAATTCCCCATGAGGAGAACCGTATGGAAAGGTGCGCTCGGCGGCGAAAACTTACGCGCATCACCCTCATGAAACTGAACTGAATAATCGAGTGTTTTCGCACGCTTCCGGGCGAGACGGATCAGGTAACGAGATCTGTCAACTCCACAGACATTGGAATAGCCTCGTCGGGCCAGTTCAAGGACATGCCGTCCCTGACCACAGCATAAATCGAGGATTTTATCGTTTACATCGATCGCTGAAAGCTGGATGATATTGTCGACATCCTGAACTGTATTAAGCTCGTTTTCAACGACATCCCCATCCGTTTTGAGGTAGAGAGAATTGAAAAGCGTACGCCACCAGTCAGAGGGAAGATGGCGTTCAAGGTCGGATATGGGCCCGAGAGTCCTGTTGACGTTTTTCTTTTGCGGCACTTTACCGTTTTGACGGCAGTGAGCAGGAGCCTTCATTGTCTGTTCTCCGGTGTTTGAAATGAATGACCAATTGCGAAAGTCGGGGTATTTGTATGGTAACCGGAGAGCTCCTCCTGCATGCATAAAGATATGAGCGAAACCCATAAATCCGCACTGAAAGCAGCACGGGCGAAAAAAATAGCATGATATCATATAACAAAAAAGGGCGCTTCAAAACCATCAGTTTTTAAGCGCCCTAATATAGTCAATATTAGAAAAAACGAAAGTGTTTTTTATATAATTCCCCAAAAAATCATACACAAAAATCGTGGTCTGATTTTTTACTCGCTCTTAAGCGGCAAAAATGCGTTTTTTCTGCCAGATTCAGACGTACCAGTTACTCGATCACCAGCACCGTACCGATCGAAAAATCCGGTACCTGAATCGCGGCGACATCACCGGAAACACTGACACCACTGACAGCCTTGCCAGTAACGATTTCCCTGACACTCCTGCCCCGCAGAAGTCCGGCCGGCATTTTCAGCACGGTACCGGTGATAGTCGGCATACCATCGATGACCGGTTCACGAAGCACGTAATCTCCCTGTGTGAAACTGCTGCCGCCGCGCCGTCCCTGCGGACAGTGTACAAGGTGAACAACAAGACGCTCGCCCTGACGGGTTACCGAGACCTCCAGCGGAACAGGCGACTCCAGCTCGGCAATACGGTCGCCGGGTGCGATCATGCGATCGAGCAGGTCAGCGACGATTTCGCGCATGACAGTGTAGCCCATACCGGCGTAGATATCAAATACCGGCGCGGCCACATAGGCGGCAACACCCTTGCCATGACGGTGTTCTGTCACAGCTGCGCTGTCGGACTGCCTCGCCATGGGTGGGCTCTGACGGTGCGAGACATGGTGGACTGTGCCGTGGTTCATCGCCCAGACAACAGGCGCAAGGACATTGCTGCTGTCAAGCGCTTTCACCGGAATGATATCATGATAGGTATAGAGATCACTCGCGGGCGGCGTGGGCAGTTTCGCATTATCAATGCGAATATACGCCGGTTCGGGATCGCTGTGGAAATCACGCACGATGCCAAGTGTGGCGGCCAGCGGCGATTCTTTCGGATCACCTCCTGCCAGAAGTGCTCCGCCATTCTGCACATAACTGTCGATTTTCGCTGCAAGCGTGTCGTCAATCTGCGCAATGTCGGGTACAATAAGCGCCTTATACGGTTCGAAAGCCTGACCGCCGTCGACCACATCAAAATGGATACCGGCATCGATCAACGCGGCACAGGTCGGCTCGGACTGTTTGAGAAGCGCGACATAAGCCACACTCTCCGACTCGAAAACATAGGGCTCGACCTTGACCGCATACTCGAATGCACGCCCAATCCGTGCGTAAGCGGCCTCATCGAGCTTGCCGTGCGGATGAAGCTGGTCACCCATGGTGATTCCACAGCCGTTGGCAAGGCCGGTGGCGACATCGTAGCGCATCATAGCCTCGTCGGCAATCCCGCCGAAATCGCCCCAGCTGACCCAGAACGCCGTAGTCATGGCGGTCAGCGGTACGGCACCGCGGGCATAGCGGGAAACGTACTGCCAGTGATAGAGCGTCTGCTTATGCATCCAGCTCTCGATCTCGAGAATATCGAGCTTGCCGAGCTCCTCACGGCTTTTGTCCCACTGGTGGTTGTAGGCGATCGCAATACCGGGTTTGACATCGCGGATAACCTTGATGGTCTCCTGCACAAACGCCTCGTTGCCGGGGAAATCGAAGAAGAAACCGTCGATCTCGTAATCGCGCACACACTCGACAATCATCGGCCATGTGTAGTCACGGACATACTGCGTGTTCGTCTCGGCGCTGACACGGATGAAATGGTCGGTAACCTTCGGATTCTGCCCCTCCTGTGTGCTGCCGTACATCTCGTCGATAGCGATAGAAAGATAGACCCAGACCGCGATACCGTACTTGTGGCAGGCGTCGATCTGCGCTTTCATCAGATCAAAATCGAGACCGGGATGACGTGTGCCGATTTTTGTATCGTAATAGGCAAAACCGTGGTGTCCCTTGGCGAAAACACAGATCGAGTTGATGTTGTTGTCACGAAGTGTTCTCGCGTATTCCTCCGGATCGAATTTCGATCCGACCTCCTTGACGAAACCGCCGGTGTGAAAATCGCCATGAACCTTGCGGCTGATTGTTTTGTACCAGTCAACGGGCAGCTTGGAGCGATAATCGACGACCTTCGGCTCCTCAGGCGCCGGCGGTGTTTTTCCGCCGCGGAAAACGAGCCTGAGACCTGAAATTTCCGCAATCGGCGTCTCCACATACTCGGAGGTCAGCCGGATTCGGTGCTCCCCCGGCCTGAACGGCAGACGGGCCAGGCGTTTCCACTTCCCTTTCGAATTGCCGGGCTTGGTGAAAAGCTCTTCAATCTGCCCGCCATCAACAGTCAGACGTGTTTTGGCAGGGATATCATTTACATAGACCGCTTCGAGATCGTAATTCCCACCCTGCTCCAGATCGACAGCATACTCGACCAGGCCGGGCACATGGACAGCGGCATCCATCTTTCCGCTGATGCCCCCGCTGCCGATTTCAAGGTTGCCTCGCCAATATCTGGCAAGGTCAATCGTGACAGTATCGCCTTTTTTGAGGTTTCCCGGAACCTCGATGCTGCCAGCCTTGATAGACGGGGCGGCAATGGCGGGAACAACTGCCGCGGTAAGAATCGCCGCAACCATGATAAAACAGGATAATGCACGTATATATTTTCGATTCATGTTATTCACCAGTATTGAGTTAGAGCTTATCCCTGTCAATGAGGTTATCTGTCCTCTGGAAAACATAGCCGGTCAGATCAAGGTCATCGGCAACATCCATCAGTTCGCGTCCGACCCGCTCAGGAAAAACATCCCCCTTGATAACAGGATGGATCGGCAGGCGGCCGCGGTTGAAAGCGGCGAGCTTGGTCCACTCATGGCGCAGAAGGCGTACTGTCAGCTTATCATTGAACATAGCATAGAATTTCTCCGCATTGAATGAGCCGCCGGGACTGTCGAGGCCGATAATCTTGTGAATACGGTCCTCCGGCAGGCCAAGATCATCCCATCCGAAGAAACGGCTGACAGCTTTAATCGCGGTCGGTTCATCGAGACCGTCCACCCACCCGCAGAGCTGGTTCGCCCATGCCGCCACTGCACTCACATGCTGGAAAGCGCACCAGGACAGCGTATGGAAAGCGTCCGAGGCCCCCTCGATGAATTCGGCATGATTGTGCCCGACATAGAGCGAGCAGGTCTCGTTGTGGGTGTCGCTGATGAATTTCGTACGGCCGTTGCTGATACTGTGCACCGCGCCGCGAATCCGCTTGAGCTGGTTTCCGACAACTTTCGCCCTGAAATAGAGCCAGTCCATGACAGCGTTATCGTCGCCGAGCATGGTGAGGAAATCGGCGAGCGTCAGGCGTGTTTCGGCGGCATGTTTCACCGTAGTCCTGTCGAGTGATCTCAGGCTGACAAGCAGGCGTTTCATCGCTTTTTTCATGGCGCTGAAATCGTAGCCCAGCGACGCGGCCTCCTCCTGGCAGTACGGGCAGGCACAGCCGAAAAGGTCATGCCACCAGGAGGGATTCGTGTAGCGGTAATGGGACACGTACATGGCATCCGGCTGATAGGTTTTCGCGCCGTAGGAAAAGACCTCGGGCTCGAACTCTTTCACTATGGGCTTGGCGAAACAGGCGGTACGCATGTTCTCAAGAGAGTATTTCACACGCGGAAGGTCGAGGAACTTGACACCATCAAAATTCTCGCTCATGATCGAGCGGCTTTCCTCGCCGTAATGATGCCCTGTATAATAAAGCCAGAAATCCATTCCCCGGGCATGTGCCGCCTCGACAGCTTTGAACACACCGGAATCATCCTCGGTATGGGCCCGGGCGCAGAGAGTCCGCTCCGGTCCGATAGGATTCTTTTCAAGCAGGTGTTTCGGCAGCTTGATCGGCGGACTGAACAGGATCACATTGACACCAAGCTTATCCTGAAGCGCATCCATATACTTATCGTCGAGAATATCATCGAGACTGTACATGTAGCTTCCGACAAGTTTTTTGCCCGGAACACCTGTCACAAAAGGTGGGCCCGACTCTGCGGAAGTTGTTGTGTTCCCATATCCCAGGGCCGCGGCGGCTCCTATTGCCGCCGCGCCTGTCCGGGACAGAAAATCCCTGCGTTTTATCGTTTCCTGAGTTCTCACGGAAGCCTCTTCACCCAGTTGAAAAGAGGGTTATTTCGAATTGACAATAAAGTTCATGAGTGTACGCATATTGGCCACATAGGTGCGCGTGGCGATATAATCCTGGTCGCTGTTCTCCGCCGTATAGGGCGAGGTGTCGGTCATGTCGCCGACAAAGAGCGATGCATACTCATCGGTCGGATCGGTTTTTGTGCCGTCGCCGATATAGGGGTTGCTGGTCTGCTGATTTTTCGCAAGCCAGCGGCTTTCCTTATCCAGCGCCGCGATGACTTTTTTCACATCATCCGCGGAGGGTGTCGACCTTCCGATACCTGAGAATGAGTAGGAATACTCCATCTGCGGGGATTTCTCAGCCTCGTGCTTGCCGACCAGAAGCGGCGATCCTTTTGTGGCCTCTTCCGGGCTCATTGCCGCGACTTTTTCGTACTCTCTCCTGAGAGCATCGACATCGATACGGGTTTTTGCACCGTAATGACGCACCGGCTTGTCATCCTTGTAGTCATAGTAGTATTCGCCGTGAATGACATTGGAGCCGCGGCGATGGACGAACATCGGTTTGTTGCTACCGATTTCAACGAATGTCGAGTGGCTATATTTGCCGCCCTCGGTCATCGACTGGGGCAGTTTGCAGCTTTCCAGCCATTCGATTGCCTCAGGAATACGGGCAAGGAATTTCCTGTCGCCGGTGAGCTGGTAGAATCTCATGAGAAGGCGGACATGTGCGCGGGTATAACCGGGCATGAGCGCATCGGGCTCATAGGTACGCGCGCCGACCGGTTCGAGATTCATGTTGTACTGCTGGCCCCATCCGGCCTGAGGTGCGGCCTGCTGGGTGATGATGTAGAAATTCATGCCGCGGCGGATCGGGTCGAGGAATCGTTCCTCGCCAAGCGCCTGATAGCACTGGATCAGGAAATTGACATTTTCCCAGACCACATCGTCATTGAATGTATAGAAGGACGAGTAATCTGGCCTGCCGTGATGACTGAAATCATGCTTGAGCGGGTAGCGCTGCGGCCATCCACCGATCTCATACTGGCTTTCGAGCACAAAATTGATTGCCTTGTCGAGCGGATACTTGTACGCGGGATCGAGCTTCTCGAGATACATGCGAAGCAGGAATTTCGCCGCCAGAGAGGATACATCGTCGTCAAATGTCGCGTTACCGTAATAGTGCTGGAACTCCTCGAGCCGCCAGCCGTTCTTGCCAATTGTCGCGTACCATTCCTTGAGCGAACGGTCGCCGGCGAAATCGATAATGTAGTTCCAGCCGCCGCATTCGAGCTGGCCCCAGATGATTGCACGGGCGGCAGCCTCAGCTGCTTTCCAGTAGTACTCGTCACCGGTGACATGGTAGGCATCGAGGAAAAGATGGCCCATCGTGGTCGTCCCGGGAGGCTGCACCCATATCTGTGTCTTGAATGCCTCCATCTCGCCCCACTGACGGGAGAAATCGGGAAGATAATGCCAGAGATAGCCGCCGTTTGTGCTGACTTCTTCAACCATGAACTTCGTAGCTTCCAGCATGGTTTCCGCCGCCTGTTTTTTCAGACGGTCATTTGCCTGAGCAGATGACAGAAACATGACAGGCAACATGACAGCAATGCAGAAAACACGCAACATCTTACTCTTCGAAAACATGATACCTCCTTGCAATAACAGTGTTTATCGGATAATGTTCTTGAAATATCTTTATTTTGTGCACCTTCATAAGGTCTCACCAGCCATATGGCTTGAGCCTGTCCTGTGTTTCCCGCTGCCAGTCGTCGCTCCTGAACGGCGAGGCGGGAAGTCCGGCGCTGTTATACAGGTTGCAGTCGGGATTATCATCCCAGGCATAACGGACTGCGGCAGGGCGTACGACAGCGGCACTTGTGACAACAACCGTTTTGCCGTCGATACGTGCCTTGGCCTTGTGATAGACCTTATCCTTTCCGGCAAGCTCGAACCCTTTCAACGCGCCGCCTTTCGCCACGAGACCTTCGGCAACATGCGAAAATTTCAGTACGGCGCTGCCGTTTTTCACTTTCATCGATTTGAACAGCGGCCCGGAATATGTAACATTCTGATTATAAGCAATTTTCCGCGCGGCAAGGGCGACACGTCTGCCAACCTCAGTCTTTCGACGCGGGTGGATATCGTCCACAGTGCCGATATCGATCGTAACAACGAGAGCGGTTTTCGGAAGATCGAGCGCCATGAGCTGGGCCTCCCTGAGCTCCTGCCAGCAGCCGCCGTCCTTGGGCGAATAGGGATTTGTGTCGGTCTCCCAGTTAGCGAGTTGTATGACAATAAAAGGAAGAGATCTCTTTCCCCACTGCTTGCGCCAGGCCGTTATCATGGATTTCAGGAGCGTGCGGTACTGATAGCCGCGCTGTGAGTTCGACTCACCCTGATACCAGACAAACCCCTTGATACCATAGGAGAACAGTGGATGAATCGAGGCATTGTAAATCCCCGCGGGAAAATCTTCACGTCTCGCTCCTCCCGGCGCCCACGGTCTCGGCACATCGTTTCGCCCCTCGGTCTGCGCTTTTTTCCATGCGGCTTCTTTTTTCTCGAACTCGGCCCTCTTTTCAGGATAACTGGCATGCATCTCCTCCCAGCGTGGGAGAATCGGGCTCAGAATCGGATCCCGCTGGTCGATCGCGTCGGACGGCATCCAGCTTTCGATCTGAGAACCACCCCATGAGGCGTTGATGATACCAATCGGTACGCCGAATTCCCGGTCGAGCTCACGGGCAAAATAATACCCGACTGCCGAGAGACGCTCGATTGTCTGAGCTGACGCAGTCACCCATTTTGGGGCGCCATTGGGGAAATCATCGAGCGGTGTCTCGCTTTTTTTGCGATCTATGGTCACCATGCGGATATTGGCAATATCAAAGGCGTTTTTATTGTTTTCATACTCTGTTGTCCGCTTCACGGTCCAGGCCATGTTCGACTGTCCCGAACAGAGCCAAACCTCGCCGACCATGATATCGTTGATATTGAGTGAGTTTTTGCCCTTAACAGACATTTCGAACGGTCCGCCCGCTTTCATTTTACCAAGCTTGAGCGACCAGCGGCCGTCACTGCCGGCTTTCGTGCTTTTCGACTGGCCATCGATACTGACAGTCACTTCCTCACCGGGATCGGCAGTGCCCCATACCGGATTCTTCATGCCGCGCTGCAACACCATGCCATCGCTGAAAATACCGGAAAGAGCCACATCAGCGGACACGTTTTCCGCAACAAACACCACAGCCGCGAAAACAACCGCGACCAGACAGGCGCCCAATCCTGTTTTTTTGATAAGGGACATACCCGAACAACGACTTCCTACTGATTTCATCAGCTCCTCCGGACGGAATAAATTCTATCTTATGGGGACAACCTGCCGTATGTCGCCGTGTCCCAGTTGTCACTTCGGAACGGCGAGGCAGGCAGCCCAACGCTGTTATACAGATTGCAATACGGATTCGCCCGCCAGCCGTAACGCACAGCAGCGGGTTTTTCGACAGCATCACTCGATACAATCACCTGACTGCCGTCGATACGGGCTTTCGCCGGATGGAATGCCCTGTCCTGTCCCGCGATCTCGAATCCGTGAAGTTCGCCTCCTTTACCTGCTACAAGGTCATCGGCACAGTGCTTGAATGATAAACTGATCGAACCGCCCCGTATCTTCATCGAATCGAAAATCGGGCCCGAGTATTCAATGTCCCGGCCATATGCTTCGTGAAGCGCCGCGAGTGAAAGACGTCTTCCGACCTCCCACTTGTTGTTGGCGTGAACATTGGTCGAATCGCCGATATCGACAACAACAGCCATAGCTGTCGATGGCAGAGAAAGCGTCATGAGCTGTGCCTCGCGGATTTCCGGAACAGCGGTCGTACTGTTGTAATTGGCAAGCTGTGTGAAAATAAAGGGGAAATCCCCCTGTCCCCACAAGTGACGCCACTCCCCGATCATGGCGGGGAAAAGACGGCGGTACTGCCATGCACGTTCGGTGCTGCTTTCGCCCTGGTACCAGATCACACCCTTGATCGCAAAGGGGATAAGCGGCGACAGCTGGGCATCATAAATCCCCTGCGGATAGCGCATGTAGTAGCGAAGCGGCTTGGGGATAAACGGCATATCGGGTTTTTCCGGCTCAGCGGCCTTCCCTGCCTTGAACTGTTTCAAGCCCTCGAGATAGGCAGCAAAATCTCTCTTAACTGTCGGGTAGGCCGTGGTAATGGAATCCCAGTACGCCACGATCGGCGCGAAATCCGGATCGGAAAGAAGTGTTTCACGGCGCATCCATGTCTCGGGAACGGAACCGCCCATGGAGCTGTGAACGAGCCCAACTGTCACACCGGTCTCACGCTGGATTTCCCGTCCGAAAAAATACGCGACAGCGGAAAACTCACCCAGTACCTCCGGCGAACAATGGCTCCATATCGGTTTCCTGCCATAATTATCATGCTCTGGTGACCAGACCGAAAAGAGCCTGATAGCGTCATTTGCCTCCGGCTTATACTCCGCTGGAATATCCTTCACAAATTTCATCGGCCACCACATGTTCGACTGCCCGGAGCAGAGCCAGACATCGCCGACCATAACATCGGTAAGACGGACACTCTCCCGTGCCTTAACAAGCATTTCGAACGGCCCGCCCGCTTTCATTCTGTCGAGTTTGACCGACCAGCGACCATCATGCCCCGCTTTCGCCTGTTTTGTCTGACCGGCAAAGCTGACTGTCACAGTCTCGCCGGAATCCGCAGTACCCCATACAGGAACAGCCATTCCTCGCTGTAAAACCATGCCGTCATTGAATACATCGGGAAGAGTTAATTCCGCCCACGCCATTCCGCAGCAGCAAAAGAGAATGGACAGGAAAAGACATGCGGCAGTTTGTATTGCCAGTTTTTCCGTTTTTTTCATAGCCCTGAGATTCCTGTGCTTGGGATCAGCGGTTCGAGAGGTCATCGCCCCAGTTCATCGTGTACTTGTCATTTCCCTTGCCATCGGCGACAGAAAACACAAGGATTTCGAGCGGCTTGTCACTGTTGTTGTAAAGCCCGTGGGAATCGTGCAGTCGGCAGGGAAGCGCGTCACCGGCCTTGACATCAGATGTTTTGTCGTTGACCGTGAAACGCCCGGTGCCCTCCATCACGTAATAGATTTCCTCGATAGTGTTGTGCTGATGGTAGCCGATCGAGGTATCGGGCGGCAGAAGACAGTGATCGATGAAGAACCAGTTGGTCTTGAAGCTGTCGTTGGCCCAGACACGACGGAACATGATCGCACCTTTGCCCCTGTGCGCGTTTTTCGCGGGATGGAGCAAAGAACGGTCGAACGAGGCCCACTTGAATGGCGCGGGTGATTCGACCTTGGCATTTTCGAGACTTTCACCGTATTCGATGCTGTCGTATTTACCTTTTTCCATCGCGACACCGAGGTTCATGAACTGTACCGGCTTGTCGCTGGCGTTATAGATGCCGTGAGAGGAACCGGCTGTACAAAGCGCCATCGAACCGGCGGGAAGTTCCGCGGTACGGCCGTTGACCGTGAACTGCGCGGGACCGTCGAACACGATGTACATCTCTTCCATCTTGCGGTGAATGTGCTCACCGATACCGCTTTTCGGCGGAAAAACGCCGCGATGCACGAAAAGCATATTGGTACCAAAATCGGCACCCTCCTGAAGTGACATATAACTGACAGTTCCGGCGCCGTCATGGCATTTCGGCGCATCCTTGAACTTAGCGGGATCGGTGTGTCCTATTTCCGGAATATCCTTATTCTGGGGGAATGTTTTCTGCTCCTCGGCACCGGCGTTGACCATGCCGAAAAGCATCATCGAGAACAGTAACGACAACATGAACAATTTTTCCATTGCATACTCCTTTCAAAGCTCATTGATTACAGTTATGGGCATGATTTGAATAAAACACATGACACAGGGTAAAGCAATAACTCATTGGCCCGTTAAAGCCCAAAATGCAAGGCATCAAGACATATGAACCAGACAATAATAACTATTTCAAGAGGCTGCCGATAATGAAAACCCGAATGTTTTTATTATTCTCCCTATTCCTTTCTTATTCTGTAGTTGCCGTGGCGTTGGAACGGCCTGATACTGAATTCCGAATTTTTCAGTTTCCGCACGACAAAATGCCGCGCATCGATGGCGACAGCTCAGACTGGGACATGGTGCCGGACAGCTTCACGGTCGGCACGGAACAGCTCACCGACAACAAGACGGATGGCGAATTGAAGGATAAGGCCGATCCCGCCGACCTCGATGTCAAGGTGACTGTCGGCTGGGTCAAGGGGCTTTCACGCCTATATTTCCTCTACGAGGCACACGATGATTACTGGAATATGTTCTATAAACGTGGCGATATTTTCGAGCCGGTGGTCGATGCCGATCTCTCGGGCGGATCATACATCCCGAATCCACAACTGGACAAGGAGCGCATGTATTTTGATTTCAAGGGAGTACACGCACAGAATTACCACATTTTCACTCCGGCGGGCGAGGGTCGCGACTGGGCGCTGATTCCCGGATGCAATCCGTGGATACGGGAGTTTCCCTGGGCGAACCATGCCTATGATTACAAATTCAGGGAAGGCGAAAGCGGTGATCTCACGCTCGAGTTCTGGATCACGGCGTTCGACTACGCTCCCTATGAGGGGCCTGAGCGCGCTGTTGTGTCGCAGCTTGTCGAAGACAGCATTATCGGGCTTTCCTGGGCAATCCTCGATTATGATGGCGATCCGCCGGTACTCGAGGGATTCTGGAACCTCTCGCACACATTCATGATGGCCTCTGACGCCTCGGCGCTCTGTGCTTTCCGCCTGATGCCGCTGGAGCCTGAGTACACGAAACCCATTGCCGCTCAGTGGGATTTCACCGTTCTCGACCGGGAGAAACGTCTCGTGGCGTTCAGCGACCGCTCCAAGGGCGAGATCAGTTCGTGGCACTGGGATTTCGATGACGGCGCCACCTCTGACGAACAGAATCCGGTCCATACGTTCTCGAAACCCGGCGAGTTCACGGTTGTCCTGACTGTCAAAGGTCCCGATGGTGAGGCGAAACGGATAAAGGTCAGGGATGTGGTGTTTCGGAAATAACGTGTTCAGACTGGAGATTTTTATATGGAAATACTGCATATTTCAGACAAAAACTATTCAGACTATGGCAATATAACCTTAGTAATCTTAAATTAGACCCTATAACAAATCGTATACCCGCTCAGGTATGAAATATATTGTAAACGTGTAAACAGCAAAATGTGATGAGGATGAGGATGAACTACTTATTATTTTATGCGCTTTGTATTTCCCTTCTTTCCATACCCTCCGCTTTCGGAGAACAACCGCAAACCACCAACGAAAAAACGAACGAAAAACCGTACAAAACAGAATTGGAACCCTATGTCGGAATCAACCGGGTTGACGGCATATATCCAAAAATGACGGGAAAACTTTTCCATGACAATGGTTTTTCAGGTTCGCTGACAGTGGGAAAAACGTTTGAATCGAAACGATATCTCTATGGAATTGAATTGGGTCAGAAATGGGGTGCCTCGAAAAAATGGTTTTCCACCGTTTCTTACAATGACGGTACGGTACCGAGAATCAAGTCGAAAGTATTTTCCGAGACAATAAACAGCATCATGTATTTTTTCGGCCGAGACGAGTATTTCGACTATTTCAGGAACAGACGTTACAAAGGTGAGATCGGTAGATATCTATTTTCGAACAAGGCCTCGATTTCTGTCGCAGTCCACTATGAAAAACATGAGAGCCTTCCAAAACTCATCGACAATGAGTTCTTCAACAAAAACCACATCCAGCCGATAAACCGGTCTGCATACAATGGACATTATGGCTCCATGTCGTTCAGCATTCTCTGGAATGACATAAGCAGTCCGACACAATCGCAGCTGGTCAGAAATGCCGAATTTACGTTTGAACAGGCTGAACCGTCATTATTCTCCTCGGATCACTCATTCAAGCGGGCGGTATTCATCCTCGATGGCGACATTGATACGTTTTTCAGGAACGCCACCATACCGAACAGGCTGAAATACCGTATCGATACAAGCTGGGGAACCGAGGATCTGCCGATACAATATTACAGCGCCATCGACGGCCGTTTCAGCGGATTGAGCCCGTTCGGAGCAGTGAAGACACTCGACAAAGGACAAGTCGGCGGAAACAGCCACATCGCACTGTTCGCGGAGCATACATTCAGATCAGTACCTTTTGATATTCTCCGGCTGAAAAAACTGACCGGCAGTATGGAGTTTTCCGTGAATGGCGCTTATGGAAAAACGTGGGCACCCAGCACAAGCCCGATCAGGTGTGCGAACTACTATACTGGTAGAATCAATAGCGGACATGGGGAAATCGGTATTTCGTTCCAAAACGTATTCAGATATTTCAGGCTCCATCTTTCCAAGCATCTGGACAGCAGCGACTATTTCTTCAACTGGGGTTTTGCGAAACTCTACTGACAGCGGATGCCGTTAAGGAAACAGGTTCATCGAGAGCGCTGTCACCATGTGCCTCCCATGAGATCGATATCTCCCGACGGGAATTCGCCGCCATTGAAAGTCATGCCCATGATCAAATCATCTTCGGGCATCTCTACGTTTCGGCCGTTCTCATCCTGTACGGCGACGGAACACGATAGTCTCCGCCAGCCCATTCTCGCGTAGACCTTTTCGAGTGCCTGTTTACAGAAAAGCAGGCCGACATCACAGCCGTGCGCTTTTGCCTCATCGATAAAACACTCCATCGCGGAATCGATCGCACCTGTTCCGCGGTATTCCGGCAGCATACAGACATTGCCGACACCAGCGACTTTCAGTTTTTCACCAGCAATACTCATGACACGCTCGATCGCGGCAATCCCACCGCATACAGCGCCGCTCGTCTCATCAAGAGCGACCACCGACCATTCAATTGGCGAGCGCCATCGCCGCTGCCGTGAAAAATGCTCGGCGTTGTGGGGAAAACATTGTACGAGAACTTCACGGACAGCCGCATCCATTTCAGGGCTTATGTCTTTCTCAGGGATAATCGTGTATTTCATGATGCTCCTCACGTTTTCTGATGAACTATCTATCTCACAAATACCAACAGCAATATACACAACGTACAGAACACATCAATTATTTTTCACAGAAAGCGGCAGGGCAAACGCCCGAAAACACTGACTTTTTTCGCATTGTATCTAATTTTTAGATTATCACATCTAATTATTATCTAATTTTATGTTGACTTAATTATCCATTATTTATATATTATGATCAGTCACAATCTATTCTATAGTTGTTATTGACCGTCAACCACAGACTATTATCAGTTTAATGACAGCACAAAGCGGACGGTCACCCAACACCTTACCCAAGGAGAGCATCATGAAAAAGCGTTTCCTGCTCACCATGCTGACACTGGCTTTTATCACCGCCTTGTCGATTCCGGCATTGGCCACCAACGGCATGAACATGATCGGCTACGGCGCACGTATGTCGGCAATGGGCGGCGCTTCATTCGGGATGAGGGGCGACAGCAATCTTATGAACACTAATCCGGCGGCGATCACCTCTATAACGGGACGGCGTATCGATGCCGGTATCGGACTTCTGATGCCGTCCGTGAATTTCAAGAACTCCCTGAACGACAAGGATGCCGATTCGGCAATATTCCCACTGCCTTCGATAGGTTTTGTCTCTAACAATGAAGACAGCCCCTGGGCCTGGGGTGTCGGCCTGTATGCACAAGGCGGCATGGGCGCAACCTATAAAGATATGAAACACCCCATGTTCCGGGCATATGACGCGACTCCTCTGACGGTCAACGATTATGTCGGGCAGGAATATCACTCCAATATCGCCTACATGAAACTCGCGCCGACAGTCGCCTACGAGATATCACCTGACCTGTCAGTCGGTGCGGCGTTGAATATCGGTTATGCCATGATGGAAATGAAAATGCCCTACAGCCTTCCGGCGCTCGCCATGCAGGGCCAGATCCCCGGAATGGGCGGAATGACCTATGGCCAGATGTTCGGCGCCTCCATGGACCAGGGCGGACTAGGCTATGATGAAGTCACCGCCTATGCGGATATGGGCGATGCAGTCACCGCCACAGGCTACGGTTTCAAACTCGGTGTGCAGTACAGGCTTCTTGAGAAACTGACCATCGGCGCCAGCTATTCCAATAAGGCCACGCTCGATTTCGAGGGTGAGGTCTCGATGGACATGAGTTCCCAGTTCGGCGATGCCTATGACCGAATGGTTATGGGCGCGCTCATGCAGGGAGCAGCCAATCCGCAGAATCCTACCGAGGCCGAATTGAATGCAGCCCACCAGGGTGTCGGCGTACAGCTTCAGAACATGGGCATTGACATGTCGAAAGGCATGGCGGCCATGTACGATGTCGATATCGAGTTCTCATGGCCGCAGGAATTCGGTTTCGGCGCCGCCTATGAGGCAAGCGACCGGCTGACAATTGCCGCGGATGTTCGATGGATAAACTGGAAGGACTCGATGGATAAATTCGTCATGAAACTTTCGGGCGGCAGTAATCCCAATATCAACGCCATGATGGGAACCCCCGGTGGTGACATGGAAATTTCGATGCCGCTGAAATGGGACGATCAGGTTGTTTTTGCCCTCGGCGCGGAATATCTGGCAACCGACACACTCGCACTGCGTGCAGGATTCAATTTCGGCAACAACCCTGTTCCAGAGAAGACTGTCATTCCGATATTCCCGGCTGTCGTGGAAAACCACATCACACTTGGCGCGGGATATAGAATCAGCGAAAAGGTCTCCATCGACGCCGCCTATGAGTTTGTCGTATCCAAATCACTTGATGCCGGAGACAGTATCATTGCCAACGAATACGACGGCAGCTCAAGCGAACTTGGCGAGAACACCCTGCATTTCAGTGTCGGTTATGAACTTTAAGAACTCGCTTTTGAGGCATGAGCGATATATTTATGCGACCTGAAATAAAACAATGGAAGTTATCTATTATCTAGATGATAAGCGATATTTTATAAACACAGTCAGGCGCTTAAAAGATACGCTCGCTGGTAACAATGGAAGTAATAGATGTGCCTTTAATACCAATCGGAAGGACCGATCATGATTCTCGATAAAAAAATCCAGATATTCCTGACCATCGCCGAGGAGGGCAGTTTCAGCAGGGCGGCGAGGACCATGTCGCTCAGCCAGTCGGTGATCAGCTTTCACATGGACACGCTCGAAAAAGAGCTGGGAGTCAGGCTTTTCCACCGTGAGGGACGCAGCATTTCCCTGACGCCGGAAGGCGAACTCCTTTGCCGCGAAGGCAAGCGTCTAGCGAAAGCGGCACATGTACTGGAAAGCGATCTCGCCCATGAGAAACTGAGCATAGCCCAGCGGATTTTCATCGGCGGCGATGCGCTCACCTGCTCATTCACTTTCCCGTGGACACTGGCGGAATATCGCAAACAGCATCCCGAGGTCTCTTTCTCCTATCGCCACATGGACAAGGAGGACCTGCTCTCGGGGCTTCTCGACGGCGGTCTCGACATCGCTTTGAGCGGTTCTCCGGTCAAGCACCGGAAACTGGAAGTGCAGGACTGTTTCAGGGATGAAATCATTCTTGCCGCAAATACATCTTCCACAAAAAAAAGCATAACACTCGAGAAACTCGCCGAAATTCCGCTCATCTGGATATCCAGTGACCGCGGACTCGATTCAACCATCGAAAAAGGCCTCGGCGAAGCGGGGCTCGCCACGAAAAAACTGAACATCCTCATGAAAGTCGAGGATCTCTCCATGGCGAAATCCCTTCTCAGGGCAAATGTCGGCATGGCGTTCATTCCCCGCCTAGCGGTTCAGGACGAGATCGAACACAATCTTCTGAAAGAACTGCCGGTCGAGGGTGTGGAACTCGTTCGTACAAACAAACTGCTTTTCAGGAAAACAAAACACCCGCGTGAGGCGGTTACGAAATTCATTGAATTCGTACAGAAAAGCCTCTGGCAACGCGAACAGGAATAAAAAGAACGATACAGTAACCGAAAGGCCGGGTCATGAAAAAACTGCTTATTCTCGGAGCAGGGACCGCGGGGACGATGATGGTGAACAAGCTTGCTCCCGTATTGAACAGCAATGAATGGGACATAACGATTGTCGACCAGTTCGAAACCCACTTCTATCAGCCGGGTTTCCTGTTTATCCCGTTCAATATCTATACCTGTAAAGACATCCAGAAACCGAAACGGAATTTCCTTCCGTCGGGTGTCAACGTTGTCATGTCGAAAATCGACAGGGTCGAGCCGGAAAACAACCGTGTGATCCTCGAAAACAATTCAGTGCTTTCATACGACTTTCTGATCATCGCCACCGGGGCGAAAATATCCTATGACGAAACGCCCGGGCTTACAGGTGAGTTGTGGCAGAAAAACGTCTTCGATTTCTATACTGTCGAGGGCGCCTGCGGCCTGAGGAATTTTTTCAAGCACTGGGAAGGCGGCAAGCTTGTCATCAATATCGCCGAGATGCCGATCAAGTGCCCGGTCGCGCCTCTCGAGTTCTCGTTCCTCGCCGATGCATTTTTCACTGAAAAAGGCATGCGGGACAAAGTGGACATTCACTATGTCACACCGCTGCCCGGTGCTTTCACAAAACCGAAAGCCTCGTCCATCCTTGGCGACATGCTCGGGAAGAAAAACATAAGGCTCACCGGTGATTACAATATCGAGCGGGTCGACAACGAGAATAAGAAAATCGTATCCTATGACGAGAAGGAAATCGATTTCGACGTGCTTGTGACCATTCCAACCAACATGGGCGACAGCTATGTCGAGAGAAGCGGCATGGGCGACGATCTCAATTTCATCCCGACCGACAAGCACACACTCCGGTCGAAAGAGCACGAAAATATTTTCGTTATCGGCGACGCCACTGATCTGCCGAGCTCGAAAGCCGGTTCGGTCGCGCATTTCCAGGCAGACATCCTCTATGATAACATTCTCGATGCCATGGACGGGCGCGAGCCGCGGGAGAAATTCGACGGTCACGCGAACTGTTTCATCGAGTCCGGTTTCGGCAAAGGGATACTTATCGATTTCAATTACGATACGGAACCGCTGCCGGGCAAATTCCCGCTGCCGGGAATCGGGCCCTTCTCACTGCTCGAGGAAACAGAAATGAATCATTACGGCAAAGTCATGTTCAGGTGGGTGTACTGGAATTTGCTCCTCAGAGGGCTTGAACTCCCCATCGAATCCCACATGTCAATGGCTGGCAAGAGGATATAGTCATGAGCGAAATCGCAATGCAGAAACAGATCGACGAGATCAACGGCAAGCTTGATATCATCCTCGGCGAGATCGGCCAGCAGAAACGCTACCGTCACGAGATCGAGGATCTCAGGGATGATCTCATCAGGGTCGGCACCGATATCTATAAGTCGTCACTTGGCGGCCTCGAGGAACTCACCGACACGTTCGAGCCGAACGACCTCTTTGTCCTCGGCAAGCTGCTGTTGAGGAATCTCAACAACTTCAAGGAGATGTTCGCACAGCTCGAAAGCGCCAGGGATTTCATGGCGGATTTCACGAACATTTCCTCCGGCATGTTCAACAATGTCCTCCTGAAACTCGACGAGCTCGACCGCAAAGGATATTTCGAGCTCATGCGGGAAATGGAAAAGACACTCGATACGGTGGCGTCATCGTTCAGCGCGGAGGACCTCAAACGCATAAACGAGTCACTGCCTGTCATACTGAGCATTGTCCGCCGCCTGAGCGACAGGGAGCTGATCGCAAAAGTCGAAAAAGCCGTCACGGTTTTCGAGGAATACGATTACGACGCCTCAGGAAAAGTCTCGACAGTCGCAATGGTAAAAGACATGATGGATCCTGATGTACGGCAGGGCATGCACTATATGCTCGGCCTTTTCAAGAGCATTATCAAAGAATACAAGGCTGCATAATACAATCACAATATACACAAGGAGTCTGATATGGCTACGAAAGAAATAATCGGCAAGACAATCGAAGTTGATGATGACGGCTATGTGGCAGACCGTTCCCAATGGGACGAGGAACTGGCAAAGGCCCTTGCCGCCGAGGTGGAGATCGATCTCACCGAGGATCACTGGAAAGTCATCCATTTCCTCCAGAAAGAGGTTGATGAGAACGGTTCTGTCCCGACACTGAGGAAAATCGGCAAACAAAGCGGTGTCGACATGAAAGGGCTCTACCAGCTTTTCCCGGACGGCCCGGTCAAAAAGGCGACATACATCGCCGGCCTGCCGAAACCGAAAAGCTGTATTTAGCAGCAAACGGGGAAATCCGCGGTGTTCACCAGGATAATTCGCAATGAGCATTTTCCCGCGGCAATCATTTCAGTATGCTGAAAAGCAGGAGCGATACTATGGCTGACGACAAAATAAAAAAAGTATCCATCATCATTTCGAAAGGTTCGCTGGCAGATATCTATCCGGGGTTCATCATGGCGAACGGCGCACGGATGGAGGGCATCGATGCGATGGTGTTCTTCACCTTCTTCGGCCTCGAAGCTGTCATCAAGGACCGTATGAATAATATCAAGGTCGCGACCGTCGGCAATCCAGGTATGCATATTCCGACTGTTGTCGGTGCTATCCCGGGCATGGCCTCATTTGCCACATCCATGATGAAAAAGGAGATGGAAAAGCTTGACATCCCGCCTGTGGACGAGTTCATAGAAATGCTCGACGCGGCAGGCGCAGAGCTCTATGCCTGCAAGGCGGCAATGGACATGTTCCATTACAAGAAGGAAGACCTGACAGATGAGGTCACGGATATCCTGACCATCGGCGATTTTTATGAGAAATCCGCCGGCTCTCAGATTATTTTCACATAACGGAACCTTTTTCTGCCACGGAACGTACAAAGTTTAGAAGCTGCGGAGAAACGATCCCCCGGATTGCCGGGATACAATCCCCCTGGTTGTATCCCAATACTTCACTTCCTGCATGAATATCCGGCAAGTGTGTTCTCTCCTCCTTTCCGCGGCTTGTTTACAAATATAAAAAAACCGCCGGTTTAATCGCCGGCGGTTTTTTTCATTACCTATGAATATCCTGCTTCAACACCCTACTTCCTGTAACTGTTGATCCTGTCACAGAGAATGTTGACACCCTCGACAAGCTTGTCTGTATCAGTCGCGAAACAGATGCGGACAAAATTCGAGGTGGAATCGCCGAATGTCTCACCGGGAGCAACGGCAACTTTCGTGTCCTCAAACAGCTTAAGGGTGAAGTCCATCGAGCTCATGCCGGTGGAGGAAATATCGATCAGGATGTAAAAAGCCCCACCCGGCGTATAGAGATACAGGTCTTTTTTCTTCAGAATATCGACAACTGCATCACGGCGCTCGCGATAGGTTGCCATCATTTCATGTACCGGCTCCTGCGGGCCCTCGAGTGCGGCAAGGCAGGCTTTCTGTGAAATACCGCAGGCACAGGAAACAAGCGGCTCCTGAAGCTTGGTGATCAGCGCGGCAAGGTTTTTCTCGGCAATCGTATAACCGATCCTGAGGCCGGTTACAGCATATGACTTGGAAAAACCGAACACGGTCGCCACACGGCCGTCATCATTGAACTGCCCGACGGACTCATGCTTGCCGTCAAAAACGATATCCTCATAGACCTCGTCGGAAAGGACAAAAAGATCGTGACGTTTCGCAAAATCGATAATTCGTTTCAGATCCTCGTTGGGGAAAATAGCACCGGTGGGATTACCGGGCGTATTCGTCAGGATGGCCTTGGTTTTCGGTGTCACCAGTTTCTCGAGCACATCGAAATCAATCTGGAAACCGCGCTTGGGATCGAGCGGATAACGCACGCCCTTGGCGGAAATACAGGTCATCTGCATCATGTAGTTCGGCCAGCCGGGATCGGGAACCAGTATCTCGTCACCGGGCTCGACCATAGCCATTAAACTGCTGATCACGCTTGTGACAGCGCCGGGAGAGACGACCACGTTTTCAGCCTCACAGGCGAAACCGTTCTTTTCACGCACCTTTTTCGCGATAGCCTCTTTAAGCTCGGGAATACCGGAACCGGGCGTATAGCGGGTGAATCCCTCATCGGCCGCGTTCATGGCGGCGTCGAGGATATGACGGGGCGTATCGAAATCAGGCTGTCCGACTTCCAGATGGATCGCGTCGGGGACATCCTGGCTGAGGACCATGATTTTCCTGATGCCGGAAGAGGGCATCGAGCTGGTAAACGAGTTGAACTGAGGCATAATCCTACCCTGACAATATAAGAAATAATTAATGTTTTATCCGGTTTTCACAGTCTGATCACAGAACCGGCTTCGTATATGAAATGAGCTTAAAAATATAATAAACACGTCAGTCTGCGGCAATATCAAAAAATCAAAAAAAGCGGATATTTGCAGGAAAAGCCGCCAAACATCCCGCAAAAAGCTGCTCAGCAAATCATTCACCGCCGAACAGACGGTGAATCCCGATATCATGACAGACATCTTTGAGAAAATCGTACTCCTTATCGCCGGGAACGATAACGAACAAATCGTCCCTGTCGAGATCATCGAGACGGAGGTCACCCTTGAGACGCCATTCATGTTCTTTCTCCCAGTCGCCGATTTCGCCGGGAGACTGGAAAAACAGGGGATCAGCATCTTCAGGCGCCATTTCTTTCCCGCAGTAGACGACTTCCCGCCCACCGAGCTTTTCAAACGCGGTCTTACGAATTGCGATACCGAAAGGTTCGAAAGAATACCGTACGTATCTTTTCCGCCAGCGCATCAGGCCAATGGCCTCATCCGGACTCAGAGAACTGCATGAAACAGCCCGGACAGAACCGGGCATATGCGCTGAGGTACCGAGGATCACCCTGTCGGCCACAATTCGTGTGAGCGTATCTACAGCAGTCCTGACATACTGTTTCGGCCGGGCGAAAAAATCAGTAAAAAACTCTCGCCAGGGCTCATCGGGCCAAGGCCCCTGCGATGCCCGTGTCCAATGGATCACCCACTCGCCGGAAGGGAGCGGATTGACATCGAGTCCCTCGAAATCGTAAACCGGAACATGCCTTGACACCTCCCAGTCGATCATGAAATCGCGGCATATCCTTTTCTGCGGCAATTGCTGCAAGAGCTCATACAGTTTACCATTGCGACGGATCGAAACAGGGAAAACGACATCGGCCATTTCAATGGCATACCTGTCGCGCAAAGGCCATGCCTCTTTGACAGGCCTGTCGCCGATACCGGGAACAGCGATGCATTCCGTTCGTTCGGGAGTGAATCCATACTCATCGAAAACAGCGCCGAAATCCGGACTGGCCGTTTCATACTGATCCGAAAACATGAGGAAGCAGGTCCGCGCATCCTCGACAGCAGCACGCCATGCGCAGAAATCCCACATGATCGGCTGTGTTCCGGCAATAATTGTATGACCGTCGGAGGCAAGGACAGAAACAGCCTCCGTCGTTTTCACCACCCACGGATCGACAGCAACCGGATATTTCCCCTGTGCGGAATTGAGAATGAGAACGTTCATTCTCCCGATATACGTAAAACCTGTCAGTACCGCAAGGAAATACGGCTGACAACAGCAGTCAAAGAAAAATTATTCGGAAAACTGTCACCGTCAAAAGCCATTCGGAACATGCCCGGATAAAGCCAACTACGATGACAGCGCTCCGAACATCTCGAGTTCGCTTTCTCCGAACAGACTTCCAACATTGAGCAATGTTTTTACGCCGCCCTCCATTTTCGCCATAGCCATTATGTATCTGGTATCGAGATTGACACCGAACGAGGGCGTTTCGACAATATCCGCGGCCTTGATATTGACAACATCGGAGACCGTATCGACAATGAGGCCAAGCTGGAGAAGCCCGAGCCTGCTGCCGCTTTCCACGACGACAATACAGGTGTGCTTGTCATATTCACGCTCTTCGAGGCCGAATCGGGTCCTCATATCGACAACGGGGATGACCTTGCCCCGAAGGTTGATGACACCCTTGACAAATTCAGGCGTCTTGGGAATGGTCTTGATGTTCATGATGCTGACAATCTCTTTCACGGAAAGGACCGAAACACCATACTGCTCGTCATCGACATTGAAGAAAAGATACTTGCCCTCACGGTCGAGATTGGCGAGCATTGAAACATCTTCGCCCCGGTTCCGAATCCGGTTAACCACCTCGGAAATATCGTGCAAACGCGAAGAATGGAGTGTCGTGGCGCGTTCCTTGTATGCTTTTTCCGCGAAACTGGTATCGACGAAAGCATCGAGATCGACGATCGAGCCGATGCCCATTTCATCGACCATATAATGCTGAATCCTGTCAAGATCTGCCTTGACCGGGAAAAGATCGTCTGTCTTGATGCCCTGCGGTTCATTAAGGACATTCTTGAGCACCGGCACATTGAGACCGAGGGTCTTGTCCGGATCGAGGAAATTGACAGCTATCTCTGCCGCCTGTTCTGGTTTTGTGGCAATAAACTGGCCGCTGTCAACCAATAGCGAAGAGAATTCGCCCACAGCCTCGGGAAAACGTTTCACGACCTCCTCACGGAACACTACAACACAGCAGGGATGGTATTCCCACAGCTCTCCCGAGAGGAACATCAGTTCGGCATTGCCCGTGGCAATAGCTTTCGTGCCCAGCGGTTCGGCGACATTGAAACCGCCTGCTTCAGGATTCGAGACGAGGAATTCCGGCATCTTTATCGGCGGGACAACTTCGAAAACACTGTCCACGCCCTCCTGTCCGGCAAGTCCGGGACTCAGCCCCAGCTCACGCAGAAACATCGTGGAAAGCATGTGATGGATCGAAAGGATATGGGGAATATAAAAGGTCCTGCCTCTGAAAAAATCAGTGAGTTCTGTATCGGCGCCGTCACGTTTCCTGACACAGATACTGCCGTTTTTATGTGCGAACATAACCAGCTTGAGCGGCACACCGTAGTTGAATAAGTCCATCGCAATGGGTGCAAGAATGAACGCCGCATCGATCTCGCCATTCTCCAGCGCCTGCTGCACCGGGTTCCAGCTCGGCATGCAGTGACGTTCCAGCACAAAATGTTTCGGATTGAATTTCTCCGTGTCGATCATATGGTTCATGACACCGAGGGTGAGATGGTCGGTGATCTGGATATGCGCGACTCTAAAAACCGGTTTGCCGGATGGGCCGATTTTCGCCTCCCAGCTCTGCTTCGGTTCCTGACGGGCTTTTTCAGCCTTTCCGGAGAAAGTATCCTCTATCACCGTCTTGAGCTCCGGCGGGCCAAAGGGTTTGGTGATAAAATTGCTCACACCAGCCTCGACCGCCATAGTCGTCTGCTTTTTCTCACTCTGGGCCGTGGCCATGATAAAAGGGATATCCCTGCATGATTCGTCAGCCCTGACCCAAACCAGCAGATCGAAACCATTCCTGTTCGGCATATTCCAGTCGCTGATAATCAGCCCGATACCCTCTTCAGACTGGAGTTTCGTAATGGCATCATCGCCATCCTCGGCCTCGACAATATTTGTAAACCCTGCGCCCTTGAGGGCTTTGACCTCCATTTTCCTCGTAATACCCGAGTCTTCCACCAGCAAAATCCTGAGATTGCTGTCAACTGCCATATCCCTCTCCTTTATGTCAGGCAATCACCGTTAACAACATGCACTAATCAAATTGATAGTATGTAAAATAAAATCGCAAAGGACATGCCAACTATAATCTCGGCGGCATTGCCCCGTAGAAGCCGTAAAACCGTACATTTCAGCCATGCGGCTCATACCGGACAGAAAGCGGGAACGGCATTTTGTCGTCCGGCGTGACAGATAGTCCGGTGATATTGTATATGACCGCAATAATTGCGTTTTTTTACACGAGTTGGAAGAGGCAGAAATAGCCGAAAACAAGCGCAGCGACAACCAGCGATCCTATAAGCAGGATTCCGGGCTTGAGGATATCCCATGCCTCGTCGGAAAGCAGTTTTTTCTGCACCCAGGTAAGGCCGACAAGGACGAGGATTGCCTGAAACGGTGTGAACAGCAGACCCTCAAACACGGCACCCATCTTGAGCACAAACACCGGTTTAAAACCAAAACTGTAGACAACCACAATGTTCGTAAAAAAGAAGAAAATGACAAAAATTCGGAATTGATGCCGCCAGGAGAAACGTTTTGCAAAAGCCGGGATACAGATACGAAAGGAATCGGCCAGAAGTCTCGGCCAACCGGCGAATTGGCCGATCAGAGTACTGACCAGTGCCGCCGATCCGGCAATGATAAACAGTATCGCACCCGCCCTGCCCCAGAAACGCTCGAAAATCCGGGCCAGTTCGAAAGCGACAGAGGCTCCCTCCGGCGCGATTTTCTCCGGGCGGAGAACACCGGAACCCGCCAGCAAAAAACCGGAGGTCACCACGATTCCGATCAAAAGCGCCACAAAAGCATCGGTATGTACGACTTTAAACCAGCCTTTAACCTTGCGGGCATCATCGGCGCTCAGTTTTTTCAGACGGTCCTCATCACAGGGGCAACCGTAATCCCGGCCGCCGGCGAGACCGTAACCGGCACCGAGCACCCAGTAGGTGTACCAGACCTGGCTAGCGAAACCGCCCGCGGCCCATCCGAGCAGCGGCAGAATTTCCCGCCAGGGATTATCCGACATTCCCTTGTAGGCAAGCGCCCATTCCGGCACCGGGGGAATACTGAATCCGAATATGCCATGAAACAGGTCGCTCAACGGCGGCATTGTCCTGACAGTAATATAGAGTACGCCGATAACGACGATGAGCACCAAGAAGCTCATGATGTTTTTGATGATATCGAATGCGCCCGACCAGACCGCCGCTATGGCGAAGATCGTGATGATCCATCCCCAGAGAAACGGTTTCAGCGGAATAAGCGAGCTGGCGAAAACACCGGCGGCCGAGGCAACGCCCCCGATGGCTATTGCACCGGCAAAAAGCTGGCCGATCATCACGATCCAGACCGCCCAGTTGCCACGTCCCGGCATGCGGGAAAACATATCGATCATACCCTCGCCGGTCGCCACGGTGTATCGTGCGCCGCCGATACCGATACAGGCCTTGAGGATTATCCCGATAACCGGCGCCCACAAGACAGAACAGCCAAGTATGGCCCCCATCCGTGTCGCGAGTATCACCTCGCCCGAACCGATATACTCGGCACACCAGACAAACGCCGGCCCCACAAGGAGAAGTACCGCAAGACCTTTCGGCGCTGTTTTTATCCCGCTCTGACTGCTCATTTCATCCCACCCGGCCGATGGCTGCCGTTACCGGAAACTGAGAGCATCGGTAACCTTTTTCATCGCCTTTTGTTTTATTCATTGAAAAAAAGAATAAACCATATCCCACTGTTCCTGCGTCAAATCAGCAGAAAGGACAAAACGGGATCGGAAAACATGTCGCACACACTGATATTCTATAAAACCGTTCTATGCGCAGTCGCAGTGTTGATGATTGAAATATTCCTCTTTTCCTATAACTGCCGCTGCCTGATAACAGGCAAAACTGAAGTAGAAGGTTCAGTACGGCCAAAGCAGACTATGAGAACGGTCAACACATTATTATAAATCATAAATCTGAAATTTTCCCCAAACAGGCCGCGTCATATCACGTGAGAGCAGCCGAAAAAGGGTAAACGCACTCGATAAAGGAGAAACTAATGAAAACCGACATACTTATGGCAACTTTCGGTGTCGCCTATTCAATCGTGACCACACTCTACCTGTTCGCAGTCACACACGATCTCGTCGTTCTCATCAACAGCTGATCTTCATCGTTTCACACCTGCCGGGAAAGAGGGCGCTTTCCAGGACTCGGGCGCCCTCTTTCTTTTTCCTTCAAAGCGACGGATTCCTAATCCACAGGCCGCCGGATCATCAGATAGTCACTCAGCAACTTTCGGTATCATGCGCAAAATCCGACTTCGCATCAACATTATAACACTATTTATCAGTCACTTACGGCTTTTTGACATCGACATGTGCGCCGATTGCATTGAGCAATGGCTGGGAACCGTCGATATAATCGCCGCCAAGCGCCCAGATCATCATGCCGCGCAATTTCATATCTTTTGCATAGGCGCATTTAATGGCGATGGACTCGGGAGTGTCATAGGTCAGAAGTTCCGTTTCCGCCTCGTTTACAAGGTACGGAACCATCGAGACATCATCCCAGTTGTATTTCCAGCCGCCCTCGTTCATGAGCTTTACAATGCTGTTGTAGGAAACACCGTCACCACCGATGCTTGGCCCGTAGAGCGATTCGGTCTTGAACCTGCGACCGTAAAACGGGAGCCCAAGCATGATCTTTTCCGGCGGCATCTTGAATTTGCGCATGAGCATCATGACACTGCTGTTGACCGATTCCTGTGATGCGTAAAGCGGTGCGTTGTGCCCCGCCCTGTCAGTCCAGGTGCCGTAAAAATCATAGGTCATATCGTTGAGCCAGTCGATATTATCAGCCAGAGCCTCGTAATCGTTGTGATCTCCCGACCACGAGCCGGCAGAGATCGCCATGGTGATCAGGAACGGCTTACCGAGAGCGTCGGCCGCTTTCCTGAGATCGGCAACCAGTACGCTGAGATTGTCGCGCTCCTCGGGATTTGCCGGGAATTCCCAGTCCAGATCGACACCGTCGTAACCGTTTTTCCGGCAAAACTCCATGACATTTTCCACAAATTTCGCGCGTATTGCCGGATCAGCGGACATCGGCGGAAAACCTTCGCAGTTGCCCCAGCCGCCGAAAGCGATCATAACCTTGCGGCCTGCCTTGTGGGCAGCTGATACCAGCTCCGGATCGGGGCAGTTCTCATAGGTCGAAATGCTGCCGTCAGCCTCGGGCCAGGCGAAAGCGTGGATGACATGGGTAACGATGTTGAAATCAATCTTGTCGGGAGGAAAAGCCTCGCGGGTCCATGCGCGATAGTAGCCGACTACAAGTTCTTCGCTCATGGAGGAGGCGCTGAAAGATAGAATCAGGGTGAAGAGAAGCAGGACAATCATAAACTGTCTGGTCATTCAGGTGTCTCCTGTGTCGGGTGTTACATGTAAGGCACCTCTATTTTTTTTGCCGGTGAGCGTATCAGCACCTGACCGCATCTATGAAAGTGCGACATATCGTCCTGATAAGCCGTAACTTCCATAACCTTGCCAGATCACTTAAATATATCGCTCATATCTAAAAGCGAGATTAGAGATACCCTGAATCATTTGAGTGCTGATTGATGTGGCCGCATTGCCATTGTTCGGCTCCTGCCCAACTCCCACTGAAGCAGACACTCCAGAGCAGGCCGGGACGTATTGAACGTTACCGGCCTGCTGAGATATTTCCAGGAATTCGGATCACTTGCGACGTAGGATAAATAGTGAAAAGCCGTCCGTCCAGCACAACCCATAGAACAGGAATGCTGTAAGATACGTCAGGCCCCGGACTAATTCATGAACCAGAACACCTTGACCGGCTTGTCAGTAACATTGATCGTCGAATGAGCGCTCACACCGTTCGGCGGAATTTTATATGCCATACCCGGAGGAAAAGCCCTGAGCTGTTTGCCGAGCAGAATTTGGATGTCGCCATTGAGCGAGAACCAGATTTCCTCGGTGCCGTCCGGATGACTGTGTGGCTGGCCCATGGTCATCGGATTGAACCAGACCGGACCCATGCCGCGAAGTGTCGCGAGGCCGTCCTCCTTGCGGAAAAGCCCCTTGTAGCAGTGGCACCAGTGCACGTTGCTCGATGCAAACGGAATGACATTCTCGTCGTTGACAACGATATCCTTTTTCGGCTTGAACCCGTCCGGAATCCGCTCGGTAAGGATATACATGGTCATTTCGCTGTCGCCGGTGTTCATGAATTCGAACTCGATACCCGGCGGGACAATGACACCGACACCCTCATGAAGCTCGGCCCTGGTTTTCTTGGTCTCGATGACACCTTTACCGCCGGACACATAAAATATACGCTGCTCGTCCTTAAGGGTTGCAGGTTCGGTCGCATTTTTGGCCTGAAGTGTACCGTGACAGAAAGCCTTGAGATTGGTCAGCACAGCACCGCGGGTTTTCGGGAACAGCGGATCGCCGTCGTTCGGAGTCAGGATATCGCGCTCGAGAAGAGTGCCGTAGACGTGGCGCGGATGTGATTCCTGATAGGACGACATAAACATATCGGGATCAGGATCGACACCTGCCTGCCAGGGTTTCGGATCGAGCTGGGAAAAATCGAGGGTTTGAGCAAATGCCCCTGACACCACAAAAACAGCGAGCAGCGGCAGGAAAAAGGCCAGACGTTTCATCGTGTTCTCCTTTGCTCCGTAAAGAGCGATTTTGTGAGTTTTTATTTAACAGCAACATAATATCGTATACAGGTGAAACGGAAAAGGCCAGCTTCGGCCCGGTTTTTTAATCTATCAACGGGAGAAGAGAAAGTCAAGCCGCAAAACAGCGGCAAAAAGTGTCTTATAAGCGAAGTCACACAGACCGGTAATGGATGCCGGAATCGTGAACATTCCCGGCATATCAGCTCAGCTTTCGAATGAAAGCGACAGTATCCACCCGCCCCCACCATTCAATATTGCTTTGCCTGTGTATGGATTATATATTAGTGTGTGGTAAAATGATGGGCTGATAAGATACTTACAGCCCAAAAATGGCATAGAATCAGTAATGTATGAAAGCAGGGCATTTGAAAAAACAAAAGAAGACAGAAAAGGCACGCCCTGCGACAAAACGGACAACCATAGTACCGACAGGCCTTCATGCCATTGCCGACAGCCGCTTGTCATTCTGGCTGGTGTTCATTCTCGCCACCGCGGCTACAGTTATATATTATCCCAACCATTTCGGCGATTTTGATATCTGGTGGCATATCAGGCTCGGCGAACAGTTCATAAGCAATATGAGCTGGACAGTCGATCACAGCCAGTTTTCCTGGACCCCGACCGACAACAGCTGGGAATATGTGACCTGGATCGGCAGCTCACTGCTCTATCTCGTCCACAAGGCCGGCGGCTATGCGGCACTTCATTTGCTGCAGTATCTCATACTGGCAGGAATGGCGTTGCTCCTCTTTCTCTACAGCCGTCTTAAGGATGAAAAGTTCAATGTTATCCACGGCGCGGCGCTTCTTCTCGCCTGGTCGGCCATGAACCCGACAGCCATTTTCATCAAGCCGGAACAGTTCACAATCCTCTTTTTCAGCCTTATGGTTTTTCTGTATTTCGCAGGAAAAACGAAATACCCGAAACTATTCTACTGCTATCCGCCGCTGTTCCTCATCTGGGTCAACACCCATGGGGCTTTCCTTATCGGCCTCTTTTTCATATCGCTCATATTCGCGCTGGAAACAGTCGATCGATTCTTCCTGAAAAAGAATCCCATGAGCCCGTCTCAGTGGAATATATTCCTGACCAGCGTCGCGTTCTCATATATTATGACTTTCATCAATCCGTTCGGCCCCACGTATGTGACCGATGCCATTTTCAGAATGGCCTCCGGCGGCGGTGGCGATATCGCACAGCTCACCGCATATATCAATCGCTGGCAGTACCTGTTCCCCGAGCTGTACGTTTTCCGCAGGACAAACACCGCCTGGGCGCTGGTAATAATGGAGGTGGGAGTCCTGATCCTTTTCCTCCGTGACTTTCTCGAGCGTCGCAGAGTAGACCTCACACTTCTGACAGCAAACGTGATCTTCTTTCTCTTCGCAATGAAAATGGCACGTGCCGTGCTCTATTTCCCGCCGCTCTGGCTTTTCATTGTTCACACGCTGACTGTTGATGAAAAACCGGGCACATTCAGGGATATATGTCGCCTGTCCGCCATAGCATTCACCCTGGCGGCACTGATTCTGATCGGTTACAACACCGCATTCCAGAACATATACAACAGCTGGTTCGGTTCACAGGAAACTGAATTCACCCCTAAGAAAACAAGCGCCATGCTGCTCGAGCAAAAACTTCCGGGCCCGATTTTCAACGACTACCTCATCGGCGGCTATCTCATGTACTCGCTCTACCCGGATTACAAGGTGTTTATCGATCCACGGCACCGTCCATACGAATCCACCGGTGTATGGGAAGATTTCATGATGCTCCGGGCTAAGCGCTCGATGAAAGTATTCGAGGCATTCACCCAGAAATATCCGTTCAAGACAGCGATTTTGCACAATCTCAAATATGGCGACCTCGTTACGATGTTTATGCGTTCGGACAACTGGTGTCTGGTCGGCCTTGACACCGTTTCCGCGCTATTTGTACACAAATCTGTCTATGATACTCTCGATCAGGAACTGGTCAAACGCAATGTCGATCCGGCGAATTTCTCCGGGGTCACCCTGCCGAGTTTCTTATCGAACGCATTCAGGGTCTATATTGACTACGATATCGACATGGCCCGTAGTATATATTCTCTTTATGAAAAAAATGTCAGCAGCAGCTATAAAAGAAAGGACGAGACACTGGGATTAATGCGGCAGGCGATCGAAGAGACTGTTAACCGCAAGTAAAACCCGGCGTTAAAACAATCATGAAAGTCGAATTTTACCGTCACCAGCTCGACAGGCGCCACATCGAGGCGATCGGCGAGGTTTTCGATTCGGTGTTTCTCAC
Organism: Candidatus Latescibacterota bacterium; assembly: GCA_963668435.2. Taxonomy (GTDB): domain Bacteria; phylum Latescibacterota; class Latescibacteria; order Latescibacterales; family Latescibacteraceae. The sequence goes on along the minus strand of CAXXSC010000001.1, from coordinate 762,648 downwards.
TACCGGACCGAAAACAAAAGCGTTCGAGGAAGCTTTCGCGGCGTATTTTTCTGTCGAGTACGCTGTCGGGCTCAGCTCATGCACGGCCGGACTGTTCCTCTGCCTAACCGCGAAAGGCATAGGGCCGGGCGATGAGGTCATCGTTCCCGCAATGACATTTGTCGCCACGGCAAACGCAGTCATCCAGACCGGCGCCACCCCTGTTTTCTGCGACATCGATCCCGAGACCGGACTCATGGAGGCCGGGGATGTTAAGCAGCTTGTCTCAGCAAAAACCAAAGCGGTCATTCCGGTGCATCTCTATGGCCAGATGTGCGACATGAAAGCGTTCCGTAAGCTTGCCGATGAGAACGGCCTGTTCCTGCTGGAAGATGCCGCACACTGTGTCGAGGGCATGCGGGATGGTATCGCGCCGGGACAGCTGGGCGATGCCGCATGTTTCAGCTTTTACGCCACAAAGAACCTCACTTCGGGCGAGGGCGGTGCGGTAGTGACAAATGACGGTGCGCTCGCCAATGACCTTATGATACTGCGTCTCCACGGTCTCGACCGCGATGCCGCGAACCGTTACCAGAAATTCCGGCATTTCGATATGCCGCAGCTCGGGTACAAGTTCAACATGAACGATATTCAGGCAGCAATGCTCCTGCCGCAGCTTCCCGAGATCGCGGAAAAAAACGCCCGAAGAGAGGCTGTTCACCAGCGCTATATTGCAGACATCAAGGCCGCGGACATCCCGGTCAAGACAATGAAAACAGTTGACTCTTCACGCAATGCACATCATCTTTTCGTAATCAGGGTCGACGAGGACGAGCGTGACAATCTGATAACATGGATGCAGGAACACGAGGTGGGCGTGGCGGTCAATTACCGGGCCGTACATCTCAACTCATTCTATCAGAACACGCTTGAAACCTGCGAGGGCATGTTTCCCCATGCAGAGGCAATGGGCGCCGAGGTCATCAGCCTTCCCATGTACCCGCAGCTCAGCGAGGAAAAAATCGATCACGTCATCGCGACGATACAAGACTATTTCAAAAGGGGCAATTCATGATTTCAGTATGTGTAACAGGCGGTGCCGGTTTTATCGGCAGCAATTTCTGCCGTCATATCTACAAGACCCGGAAAGACTGGCGCATCATTATCATTGATGCCCTGACCTATGCGGGCAACATAGAAAACATCCGCGACATTATCGAAGACACCGAGCGTGTCGAGTTCTGGCAGGGCGATGTCAATGATGTCGAACTGATGCATGATCTCATTTCCCGCAGCGATTATGTCGTGCATTTCGCCGCGGAAACCCATGTGGCACGTTCGCTCTATGCCAACCGCGTCTTTTTCCAGACCGATGTGCTCGGCACACAGAGTGTCTGCAGCGGCGTTCAGAAATACCGCGACAAGGTCAAACGCCTCATCCACATATCCACCAGCGAGGTCTACGGCACCTCCATGACTGAACCGATGGAAGAGGAACACCCGCTCAATCCGACCTCACCCTATGCAGGCGCAAAGGCCGGTGCGGACCGTCTGGTCTGCTCATACAATATCGCATACAATATTCCCTCGGTGATTGTCAGGCCTTTCAACCAGTTCGGCCCCTATCAGCATCTGGAAAAAGTAGTTCCCCGTTTCATCACTAATATCCTTTCGGACGAACCGCTGAAAATCCACGGTGACGGCAGCGCGCGGCGCGACTGGATTTACGTCGAGGACACAATCCAGGGCATTCTCGCGCTTATGGATGCTCCCGACGACAAGGTGAACGGCGAGATATTCAATCTCGGCACCGGCATTTCCACCTCGGTGGTTGATCTTGCTGATATTCTTTCCGACATGATGGGAGTCGAGATCGAGCGCAATTTCATGAGCGACCGTTTCGGGCAGGTCCAGAACCATATATCTTCGACTGACAAGCTCGAATCAGTTACCGGTTTCAGGGCGAAAACCACGCTCAGGGAAGGCCTTGAAAAGACAATCGAGTGGTACGGCAAAAACCGTGAATGGTGGAAAAACCAGGTCTGGCTGAAGAGTGTTCCGGTCCGTACGGAGAAAAACAGGGTCATTCACTGGTAATAATGTCCGGGAATTTTCGACAGTGAGAGAAATTTCCTGACAGCTGTTGGCGGCAAGCGACCAGGCAATACGTTGTATCGTTCCGGCTAGCCAGACAGATCAGAATTAAAAAGCGTTGCAGGATCAGCCTGCGGCGCTTTTTCTTTTTTCAGTCACGATAAATGCCCCGCCGATGAGACCGAGCCCAATATTCTGAGCAAACCAGAGGAGTGAAATCGCCATCGCGGTCTCCTCCGCCATGCCAACCGCACCGAAGAGGAGAACGAAAGAGCCCTCGCGAAGCCCCAGGCCATTAATGGAAACCGGCAGCATACCGATCACCCAGATCAGCGGCAGCAGGATGAGGAAATAGACGAACGGTGTCGTGTCGCCAAGCGAAAACGCAAGCAGGAAAGCCGCGACAACACCGATGAACTGAAAGAAAAGAGAAATGGCGAGTGTGGAAAGCACAAGCCCGGGTGTCCGGTAGAAATCGACGACATCCATCACGAAATGTGCCGCCTTTCCGGCTATGCCCCCGGAAAACCGGCTGGCAATCGATACAAGCAGACAGTCGGTGGCACTATTGAAAAGAAGAAGCGTGAACAGGCTGAACAATCCGAACGCGATGGCAACGGTATTGATAAGAGCCTCGCTGGCAATCCGGACATGAAACAGGTAAAGCGCAGCGACAGAAAGGCTGGACATGAGCATCATTGCCGCTGTCCCGGCGAAACGCTCGGCAACAATCGAACTGACACCGCCGGACGATCCGGAATTTACCTTATAGAGATAATAACCCCGAGCAAGATCGCGTCCGATAACCTCCGGCAGGAAAAGGTTCAGGAAATTCCCCATGAAATAGTAACGGCTGAGGTCGCCAAGGCCAAGCGGGATATTGCGTGAGCGGACAAGGAGAAGACTTCGCCATGCCCCGACCACATTTCTCATGCAGAGGACAGCGAACGCCGCGAGAAAAAGGAGCGGATCGGCATCCAGCATCGCTGAAAACACCATTTTCGTATCGAGCACGGAAAACAGGAACACGAGCAAAGCGGCAGGCAGGATAAACCTCATTGAAAGCAGGGCAAGCCCGGTAATACCTTTTTTTGGCATACGATCACTCCGATCCTGTCAGGCAGGCTCGTTTTCCGGAACAGCGGTGTTTCCGAGAGCAACGCCGCCATTTTTTCCGAAACCGACAATACCGGCATAGTCATGTCCGCCAAGGAGAAAGAAGAAGGCACCGGCAATCCCGATGATCAGTGTCTGACCAAACCAGAGAAGGCCCATGGCAAGAGCGGCCTCTTTTGACATCCCGGCCATAGAAAACAGTACAACATAGGCACTCTCACGGATACCGAGCCCATTAATGGAAACCGGCACCATACTGATCAGCCAGACCACCGGCAGAAAGAGCAGGAAATAGATAAACGGTGTCGTCTCACCCAGAGATCGGGAAAGGATATATGTTGAAATGATGCCGACGAACTGAAAAACGAGAGACAGAACGAGAGCTTGCACAAGCAGCCCCGGCGCTTTGCGGTATGAACCGACATGCCTGACAAGATTCATGGCAGGCTTGAGGATTACGGTCGCTTTACCGGGAACGACAGCGAGAATCAGATGTTCGAGCCTTTGGGAGAAAAACAAGAGCGATACAATAAGCCCCGAGCCGAATGCAATGAATATCAGCCTCACAATCCCGCTGTCGAAAGCGGGAAGTCCGGCTAAGTAACCGTGGATAAGCGCATAAACAGCAAGGAGCATCATGGCGTAAAGGCCAAGCGCACGCTCTACGATGACAGAAGACATAGTCTCGGCACGTCCCCCGCTGTCACGATAGAGATAATAAGCGCGGGCAATATCGCCACCGACAACAGTCGGAAGGAACATATTGAAAAAAGCGCCGATAAAATAATAACGGAAAAGCGCCAATATACCGGGCGGATCGCCAAAATACCTGAGCAGTGTCCGGTGACGCCAGGCGCCTAGCACATTACGGCCAGCAAGAATTGCCAGTGAAAAAACAAACAGGGGCCAGTCCAGCCCACCGACAATCGAGGAGAATGCGCTCATATCGAGACGGCTGACGAGCAGCGCCAGAATAAGAGCCGTAATTACAGCTTTCAATAAAAAAGTCAACCAGGGAGCTTTACGGAACACCAATGCTGTCACAATTTCAATCCTGCGTTTCATGCCGTATTGGCAGCCATTATTCAAGATAACGCTATATTATCGCCGGTACGGGGTTTTCCCTGTAAATACCTTCTTCTTCACGCTATCGCCTTCTTCGATAAGTCCAACCTTGACAACATTGAAATCATTACTGGCAAACTCATTCTTGAATTTCAAATCGACACCGTAATGTTCATTTACCAACACCCGGTAGATGTAAAGATAGCGGATATTCCTGATTATGATATTGATGTTGTCATGCTCATAAAGGGCCTTATACAGGTTATCGATACCGAATTGTTCTTTCCGGGCTTTCGTGATAGGAGTCCTGAGTGTTGTACCAAGTATGATCAGCTTCCAGTCTCGCATGAAAGAAAGCGTGTCGAAAGGAGACAGAGATTCCCAGGGTACCGCAGCACCCCAGACGAGGTAAAGATCATCCTCGACAGGCGCAAGACGTTCGACACTGTTATGAAAGCTCTCACGTTCCCGTTTTACTGACTGGCCAATTTTGTACTCCTCAGTGAGAAAAGACGAGATGAAGACAAAAAGCAGCAGCGTGGACACAGATGCGACAGTCATGTAGCTACCTTCGTACCTGATACTTGAATACCCGCCGGAAAACAATGCCGTGTATGCCAGAAAAGCCATCATCGGGAACAGGACCCTGTCCGGCAGACGTTTGGCAATAATAAGATAGCTCATGACCAGCAGGATCATCAGGAATGTTGCGGCCACAGCGCCATACGCGCTCCTGTCACGGAAAATGAAGATTGTAAAAAACACGGCCATAACAAGAAAGAGCCATGCAGAACTGAGAGCGTCACCCACTCTCTCGAAGTAGCGATATACTGTCATGTTGGCCCGAATTTCCGGGAATTGCTCAGTTATTTTCCTGAGATTTTCGGTGCTGTAAATGGGAATATCGTCATGGAACCATGTCCGCATCATGTGGAAATCGTTCTCGCTCCAACCGACCTCATCGAAAATATGTTTCGTATCACTGTTATATTCTATATGGACATAATCGATGAAACGCGATTTCATCTTGCTGAATGAGAAGAAATCGCTCCAGGCGGTGTCGTTGGCATAATACGACCGTTCATAGCTCCTGAGCCCTAAAACAGCGACGGCAAGCACAATCCAGAATGCCGCATAGATTATCAGATAGCGGCGATTGTCACGCCCCTTGAAAAACGGCACCGCAACAATCACAGAGGCAACGAGCATGGAAAGGAAGAATGCATTCGCCCTGACAAGGAAAGAGGCCAGGAGAAGGAAGAATGATATGGCAAGCTGGAACCAGGAAATGGACGACCTGTCACGCATTGCCGTAAGAAAAAGAAAAACACCAGCCTGCGCCGCAACACAAGCGGTCATGGTGAACTGAATGTGGTTGAGAAAATACAGCTCGATCGTGAACAGGTACAGTATGAACAGCATGACATTCCTGAGCGATCTGCGCTGCGACAAGAGAGAATACCCAAGAGCCAGAATCGAAATACAATGCACTAAGTAATGGTAAAGGCCGTACCAGGGGATATTCCGCGTTATGCTGAACAGTGTTTTGAGAAGGAAACCGAGAAATATATGAGAATAGCGAAGATGCTCATCCGGTGCAATGCTCGAACCGGTGCCAGAGGCGATGAACAGCATTCCAACATCGTCATTTGTCTGATAATGCGGGACAAAAACACTCAACTGGATAATAAAATAAAGCAGCGTGATCACTGCGACAATGAGCAGAGGCGGCACCGAAGTTATGAAAGCCTCTATTTTTGCCGGGACTAAATATCCAAGCACCTTATTCTTTGCAACAGTTGTTTTTTTCTGATTGGTTTTTTTCGAATTTCGTTTTGCCATAAGTCATGAACTTCCGTTGTGGTTCAGCCGCCGGCATATTCCCGCCGACAGTCAATACGGCATTCATTTTCGAGAACACCATACAGAATTTTATCCACGAATTCACCATCCCGGCATTCGTGGTCTCGCATCTTCCCCTCGCGTGTGAAACCGGTTGACTCATAAAGCCGCACAGCATCCTTGAATGCGGCCTCGGTTTTGCAGAAAACCCGGTGAAGCCCCAGATCACGGAACGCATATTCGAGTATCAGCAGGAGCGCAGTCTTGCCGTAGCCCTTTCCGCGGGTTTCCGCGCTGCCGATAAAAATCGAGAGACCGGCATTGCGGTTTTTATGATCGATACTGTAAAGTGATACATTGCCGATATAATTATCCGCCGCACAAATCGCCCAGACCTCCCTCGCCTCGTCTTTCTGAAGCCCCGCGAACCAAGCATCCTGCATGGCTGGCGTACGCTCACCACTGATACCGATTCGGCGCTGAATCAGAGGATCATTGACCCAACCCTGAAGTGTCAGGAGGTCCCCCTGCTCAAGAGGGCGTATACTGATATCCCCAGCGCTGAGCTTCAAGACTTTTTCCGGCACCATGAGATACTCTCCTTCTCCAGGACATCGAAATCATGTTCGAGCTCTTCGATATTTGCGGCTGCCAGTATCGCATGTCCGAAACGGTGCGATCCCTGGTCGAACACCTCGATATCGCCGCCAACGGGCACATCGATGGCAAGATCGAGCAACCGGGAAACGAGTTTCTCCTGAAGCTCATCCCTGTCCGGCATATGTTCAAGCTTCGCCGCAACAGGGCTTCCGAAAATGCGGACACCGGCAGCGGTCGAGCCTTTCCGTTCAAGCGCCGGTTTCTCACCGAGAGACATGGCGATTACCGCCCTGACAGTATCGACACCGCTTCCCAGGCTCACGACATCGGGAAGGCAGTTTCCACCAAGGCGGGCGCCTATCTCGAGCAGCACCGGGCCCTCGGGAGTAATCATGACATCCATATTGACCGGGCCGCTCTCGAGGCCGAAAACACCGATACAGCGCTCGATCAGCTCCCGGACAGCATCTGCCGTTCCGCTATCGAGATTAGTTGGCACAGAATGACCGCAGGGAACATAATGCTCGTTGACATACTTATTGGTAATTTCAAAAAATGCGAGTTCACCATTATACACAAGGCATTCGCCGCCGATTTCCCGTCCCTCGATGAACTGCTCGATGATAGCGCCTTTTTCACCGGTGGAAAAAGAAGCCGCTCTCACAAACGATCGTTCCACAGTGTCGGGCCCGCTGACTAAGCTCACGCCCCTGCTACCGGAGGATTCGAGCGGTTTCACAATAGCCGGAAATCCGATATCTTCAGCGACAGAGAACGCTTCGGCGGCATTTCTCACGATGCCGAAACGAGGGCACGGCACCCCTTGCCTAGCAAGCGCCTCCCGCTGACGGTACTTGTTGAGAATAGTCGTCGCCGTATCGAAACCATAGCCAGGCAGTGCCATTTTTTCCGCGACATACGCCACTGTCGGCACCGAAAGTTCCGAGGCGATTGTCATGATGCCGTCTATGCGCTCGCGTTTCGCGACCTCGAGGACCTTTTCGCGTTCGATCGTACTGACCGGCACGGCGATATCCGCAATGGCCATCGCGGGCTCTTTTGTGGTCATGCCGCAAACAACCGTTTCCAACCCCATGTCTTTCGCGGCGCGAACCGCAGGCACCTGAAAAACCCCGGCGCCAAGGATCATCAGCTTTTTCATCTATTTCAGAACTTTTTCTGGCGAATAATGTACAGTGGTGTTTCCTGGGTTGACTGAATGATGCGGATCAGGTATTCACCGATTATGCCGAGCGAAAAGAGGATCACACCAAACAGGAACAGGTTGACAACCATAAGGCTTGTCCAACCCGGAACACTGACACCCAGGAATATTTTGCGGAATATATTGTAAACTGCATACAGAATGCTGATCATTGAGACGCCTGTGCCGAAAACACTGACAATTTTGAGCGGCAGTGTCGAGTTCTGTAGGATCGAATCTAGTGTCGCCTTGATAATCCGGGCAGGCGTGTAAGTCGAGCGGCCGAAACCGCGCTCCCGATACTCTACAACGACATTTTTTATATTGACTGTAATGGTCAGAAGCAGAAGCCCTATAATGGGATTGAATGTCCTCAGGCGGATCAGTTCATCGACTATCTGACGTTTGATCAGCCGGTAGGGTGCCATCCTGAGATCGCGGCTTTTCTGAAAAATGTGGGAATTGATAATGTTGTAGAGATCGGAAATGACATTTCTGATAAATGACTGCCTTTTCTCGCGGGGACAGCCGATGACAGCATCAAGTGACGGTTCCGCCTCCATCGCCGCGATAAGTTTCGGTATTTCCTCCGGCGGGTGCTGGAGATCATCGTCCATCGTGATGACATAGTCACCGGACACCTGCGAAAAAGCACACATAATAGCCCGCTGCTGACCGACATTTTTGACAAGCTGGACCACTTTTACCCGGCTGTCGCGCTCGTGAATGCTCTCGATAACCGACCATGTGCCGTCATGGCTGCAATCGTCCACCAATATGATCTCAAAACCAAAGCCAAGGCTCTCCATGACCGGTGTAAGACGTTCGCACAGTTCGCCTATCATTGTCTCCGAATTGTATGTTGGAATAACAATGGAATAGATGATATGCTCTTCAGACATGAGAACCTTTCCGGGATAATTATCGAAAAATTGCCCTGGATGCTATAACGATTCATCAAAAAAAAGCATACAATGGCACAATATGCTGAAAAGATTACGAAACAGAGCATAAAAGTCAAGGAAAAAGAAGCGGATAAACACATATTCGGCAGTTGCAGACAGGGTAGGTCGGTTGTATCGAATAAATCAGCGGATTTCTTTCCTGTCGAAGATCAAATCGTATATCCAGGCGGCAAGAGCGTCCGATTTCCCGTTGAGAATGGCATATTCCATTCTGGAACGTGCCTGATCAGGGTCGAGACCGCTCGATTTGCCGTTCAGCATAGTAGCCGCGGCACTGTCGCGCGTAAGCGGATCAATGGCATTCAGGGTCAGCACCCAGTCGTTCCAGTACAGCGTCTTTTCCTTTGACTGGACCGTTGTCGTGGTTATTCGTTCGCTGATCGAGGCGCCGATCCGTATTATCAGATCGGCTTTCTCCCTCACCGCCTCGGAAATGCCATCGTATCGTTTCGTCCTGAATCCCGCATCGGTAATAATCGTGGCAAGCCCCTCGGAAAGGGATTCACCCATTACCGGGTCGGCGACAACACCCAGTTCCAGACGGCGTGTCAGAACACTGTCGAGGCTGGTCATGACCGCCGCGTACCTCTCTCCCGAAGAACTGACCGACTGGACACGGTTGATACTGACAAGATCAGCACGCACTTTTTCGCGGTCGAGCAGAAAGGCCGCGCTTTTCGCCAGTTTCCTCGCGGCATCGATATCAGATACGGGTCGTGCCGCGCCAAGCTCGGCGACTCGGGCATCGATAGCGTCAATCCGCTCCCGGACATGTGCCGCATAGTTCGTTTTCGACAGGGCGGCCCAGGCCTCGTAATCGCCATCCGGCATTTTACGAAGTGAGGCGATCTCTATACCGGGGATATCGCGTTTCGAAGCGACTGCAATTTCTCCAGCTATTTCAGTTACCTGACCGGTGATTACCTTTCCCCGGCGCGTTTCACTCCTTCCCCACTGTCTGACCGTGGTATTTCCCTCGATGCTGGACTCGAAAAATTTCGCTATTTCGAAACGTGCGGCATCACTTGCGCTTTCGGCAGTCTGGCCGCTGCCCATTCTCAGCACATAAAGGCCCTCGGGAAAACGACTTTTGAGATCGACCTCGTTATTGGATGGCGCTTTCGGGCCTTTTCCTGCACATGAGGCAAACAGCATAACAGAGATCAGCAGGAAGAAAATGTGGTATCGCCGCATATGATTACCGGAGCTTTATGAGTGATCGTTTAGTGCAATATACTGAGGCTGCATGTGAAAGTCACCTGAAAAAACAAGCGGTCCAGAGAATGAAAAAGCCGCTCGCGACAATATATCGCGGCGGCCATTTCACTGCATTGATATGGTAACAAGGTGAAGCTCAGCCGATTGCATCCCGGCCGGTCTCTCCCGTGCGAATACGATAGCATTCGTCGAGAGAGGTGACGAAAATTTTGCCGTCCCCGATCTCACCCGTCCTCGCCCCATTAATGATGGCATCGACACATGGCTTGACGAAGTCCTCATTCACCGCGATCTCGAGACGGACTTTCTTCAGGAGGTTCACTTCGATGTCGGCACCGCGGTAACTCTCGTGGTACCCCATCTGCTGACCGCAGCCGAGGGCATTGGTCACAGACATTTTAAAGACTTTCTGCGCATACAGCTCCTGTTTGACATCATTGAGCTTATGCGGCTGAATATAGGCAATTACCAGTTTCATTGTATACTCCAGTCATTTATTTCAGATTTTCTTCCACATTCGGGTGTCGTTTATTCGAGCCCACCGCCGGTGATTCAGCTCGGCAACGGGAAGTATTGACAGCCTTTACTGAGTAATGAATATCTGGAATCCGGAATAGGCCTCCATGCCGTGCTCGCCAATATCCAGCCCGCGGCTCTCTTCCTCGGCAGAAACCCGTATACCCATAATAGCCTTGACGGCGTAGAAGATCGCGAAAGAAGTAATGAGACAGGCAATTCCAACGACCGCGATACCGATAAGCTGAACCACGACACTTTTTCCCTCACCGAAAATACCGGCAGCGAGGGTTCCCCAAATGCCGCAGACAAGGTGGACGGAAGTAGCACCGACAGGATCGTCCACTTTCAGCATGGCGTCGAAGAAGAAGACTGCGAACACAACGATGACACCGGCAATTCCACCAATAATGATCGATTCGAGCGGTGTAATGCAGTCAGCACCGGCAGTGATGCCGACAAGACCGGCGAGAGAGCCGTTGAGCACCATCGAAAGATCTGGTTTTTTCTGGATTTTCCAGGAGGTGATGATCGCACCCATCACACCGGCAGCCGCACCGAGTGAGGTGGTCACGAAAACCAGAGATACAGTCGCGGGATCGGCATTGAGCACCGAACCGCCATTAAAGCCGTACCACCCGAACCAGAGAAGGAAAACACCAATCGCAGCCAGCGGAATGCTGTGTCCGGGGATCGGATTGATGTGACCGTTTACATACTTGCCACTGCGGGGGCCGAGCACGATGATACCGGCAAGCGCAGCCCATCCGCCAACTGAATGGACAAACGTGGAGCCCGCAAAATCATGAAAACCAAGTTCGGCCAGCCATCCACCGCCCCAGTGCCACATGCCGACGATTGGATAAACTATACCCACGTAGAGAGCGGCAAACACCAAAAAGCTCGATAGTTTAACCCTCTCGGCGACTGCGCCTGAGACGATGGTGGCGGCGGTTGCTGCGAACATGCCCTGGAAAATGAAATCGGTCCAGTAAGTATAATCACCGTATGCCGATGTCATTCCGCCCTCGGGAGGAATAATACCGAATCCGGCAAAACCGAACCATCCACCGGCGGAAGTTTCACCTGGATACATGAGGCTGAACCCGGCCAGAGAATAAGTCAGAAGCCCGATCGCGACAATGGCAACATTCTTGAACAGGATGTTGACAGTGTTCTTTGAGCGGGTCAGACCGGATTCGAGCGTAGCGAAACCGAGGTGCATGATAAAGACAAGAATTGTCGAGATGAGAACCCAGAGATTATCGATCATAAACTTGATATCGGTCACCGAAGCCGCGGAACCGTCATCAGCAAATGACAGCCCTGATACAGACATAAGCAAGACAAGGCTGAACACACATAACAGCGATTTTCTTATCACACTCATTCAATGCTCCTTTCCTAGCACGTAAGACATCGTTTCCCCGCCGCATATAGATGCAAAAGAAATGCCAATTATTTAAAGGAAAGGAATAACGGAACATTATTGCATGATATTCAACAACTTAGCGACACATACCATTCTTGGACTGTTTGCATAATCGCTGTGTAGAAAAAAAACAGGGCTGTTTAAAAAGGGAGCAGAGATGATCATGAAACGGGGTAATTCATACTATCCTATTGCCAACATATAAAAAAATCCCCGCCTGTCCTGCGGGGATTTCTCTTTGCCGAAACATTCCTGTCCAGCTTTCAGCCCACTCATCTGCGGAAACATCCGCTCAGAGATTGAAAAGCTGATTTTCCTCTTTATAGAGCCATGTATCGGGATCGTCGAGATAATTGACAAGGTTATCAATCAGGATGTAATGTTTCTGCTCCTCAGCGGCAAGTGCCTCAAAAATCTCCGCGGCATCGGCATCAAGCGAGTCCACCGCGGCTTTCGCGTAATTATCGTGACTTTCCTTTTCGTTGGCGAGTGCTTTTGAAAGCAGTGTGCCAACACTGGTTGATTCAGCGGTGAAATCCGCGTCAGCAGTCATTTTATGCGGAAAAGCTCCGGAAAAAACAGTCTGCGCCGAATCACTGCAGCCAGTATCGACAGAGGAGGCATTACCGCCAGAGCGGGCCTCGTCGAGCAGGGCCGTAACAATTGCCACATGACGTTCTTCATCGGCAGTGAGCGAACGCAATATCACTTGGGTGCCGCTGATTTTCGCACTATCGAGGCATGAACTGTAAAAATCCCGTGTCTGCTTCTCACGTTCGAGGGCATTTTCAAGTATTGCAATGGTTGCATCACTGGCAAATTTCATTACAGTCCTCCAGATAGTTACGGGGGCAGCCCCGGTTCCTGTTAAAAAAATGAACACAAGTATTGCAGTATTGTATTTCGTTCAGTATTTTATCACATAATACATGCATTTGCAATATATTCTTTAACGACTTTCTACGAAACTGCGGGCAGGCAACAGCTATATCATCTTTAACGCCGTCTTTCGCCTCACGTTCCATTTTAAAAGCGGCGTCGAGGGCGGGAATGCGACAACAGTGCAATGACTATCGGTCTATTCGGCGGAACCGGTTTTATCGGAAGCCATATCACGGAGAAACTGCACAAGGACGGCCACACTCTCCGGCTGCTCGTCAGGACTGAGGCCGAAACACCTGCAGGAACCGGAGAAAGAATCGAAATCGTACGTGGGCGGCTGCAGGATATCGATGCCCTCAAGAGGCTTATCCATGAATGCGACATCCTGATCTACACTGTCGGAATCATTCGCGAATATCCGCAAAAAGGGATCACGTTCGAAGACCTTCATCATGACCGGGTAGCCCTGACAGCCAAACTGGCATATGAAGCGGGAGTAAAACGCTACATACTTATCAGTGCCAACGGTGTCAAACAGGACGGTGTCGCGTATCAGACGAGCAAATACCGGGGGGAAACGGCACTCAAGGAAAGCGGGCTGGACTGGACGATCCTTAGACCGTCCATTGTTTTCGGCAATCCGCGCGGCAGAAAGGAATTCTGCACCGACATCCGTGATTCGCTGCTTAAAATGCCGCTGCCTGCACCGCTTTTTTACAGCGGCATCCTTCCGCATAATCCCGGAGGAATGAAATTCACACCGGTCCATGTCGATGATCTCTCAGCCGTGGTTGCCGCGATTATCAAGGACGATAAAAGCATCGGGAAAACAATCCCCCTCGGCGGACCGGATTCTCTCGACTGGAAAAAGTTACTATCCATCATTGCCGAGGCAAGCGGCCTTAATAAAATCTTTTTACCCGCGCCTGTAGCACTGGCAAAATCGCTGGCTTTCCTTTTTGACCGTTTTGCCTGGTTTCCGGCAAGCCGCGATCAATTGACAATGCTCATGGAGGGCAATGTCTGCGATTCAAAAGAAATTTTCCGGAATTACAGTATCGAAGCAAAAAAGTTTTCATTAAATGGAATATTTTATCTGCGTTAAGCGTCATATCTTATATACACGTATGCAAGGAAACATCCGCAGAACCGAAACGACACTTCATACAAAACTCACATGAACGATACTATTCACGAAAATAACACGGCAGAAAACGGCAATCCCGTCCTTTCTCATGCCTCAAAGATTGGCTATGGTGTCTCGGAACTGGGAACCATGGCGACAGAAATGCTGATCAGGCTTTACCTGTTGATATTCTACACCGACTATATCGGCCTCAAGCCTGCTCTTGCTGGTTACGCTGTCGCCATCGCGGTCGTATGGGATGCTGTCACCGATCCGGTCATGGGCATGATCTCGGATATAACCCACACACGCTGGGGAAAACGGCGCCCCTATATCCTTATCGGCGCCGTACTGCTCTCGTTCGCGGTCATTCTCCTTTTCAGTAATCCGGGGGAACCGGGACAGACAGGTAAATTCCTGTATCTTCTTGTCACCTACATCCTGGTCAACACCTGCATGACAGTCGTGTCCGTTCCGCACTTCGCCCTTGCGCGCGACCTGACATTCAACCCGCACGAACGGGTTGAGGTTTTCGGATGGCGTCTCTTTTTCGGCAATGTCGGCTTTTTTGCCGGTACAATTCTGCCCGGCATATTCCTTCTGACTGTTTATGCCGACAGAAGCATTGAAAATTCAATCCTCGCACACCACCGTGCGGCACAGGTTCTTGCGATCATCATTGTCTGTGCCAGCGCGACTACTTTTTTCGCGACCCGAAGGATTGACAAACGCAGCGGCTCCTACTCCCTCTCCGGTCCCGGCGACTTGTTTAGGTTCTTGAAAGAAGCTTTCCGGAACAGGGCTTTCCTGCCGCTTTTCATAGCTTATTGTTTCGCCATGATCGGAATATCGCTCAACTCGTCGTTTTCACTTTATTATTACCGGTACAGGCTCCTGCTTCCCGAGAACAGCGTACAATCCATCCTGGCGCTGTTCGTAATCGTATTTTCTCTCTCGATAGCGTTCTGGGTTTTCATCGCGCGCCATTATGGCAAAAAGAAACCGGCCATAATCGCCTCGGCCCTGCTTGGCGTAATAATAACAATCTGCCATCCTTTCCTGCCCCAGGGGATGACAATGCCCGCGATGCTGACCGCAATGGTCGCAGGCAGCCTTGTCGGCTCGATAACCCTGATCGAAACCCTTGTTGCCGATTCTGTCGATCTCGACGAGTTAAAATCCGGCATCAACCGCGAGGGCCTCTATTTCGGCATCTGGAAAATGGGAATCAAGCTCTCCCGCGCAGTCGCCCTGATTGTTACCGGGCATCTGCTCTCACTTATCGGCTACATCCCCAACCAGACACAGACAGCCGATGTTACATGGAAACTCGCTCTCATTTACGGCCCCGGTGTGGGATTTTTCATAATCGCAGGCTCGGTTATCCTCATATTCATGCCGCTGACAAACGAAACCCACCGCCGCATTCAGCGTCTCCTTATAAAAAAACGTCAGCGAAGAGAGCATAAAAACGTTTAATAAATGTTTGCTTTTTTATGCCAATACGTACATACTTTATGTAATAATGGAACTGATAATAAGGGCTCGATATGCCGGATAAAGCTTCTTTGGCAGGAAAAACAGCACTTGTCACCGGTGGCGCGAAACGTATCGGCCGGGCAATTTCCCTTGCGCTTGCCTCAGTGGGCATCGATGTAGTCATTCATTATCGAAATTCGGAAAAAGAGGCTGCCGAAACGGCCAGTCAGCTGCGTGAATCAGGAGTAAATGCCTGGACTGTCAGCGCCGACCTCAACGATACGAGCGCGGCAAAAGAGCTTGTCGGGGAATCTGTCAGGATAGCGGGAAAACTTGATTTCCTTATAAATAATGCCTCGATTTTTCCGCCGTCGACACCCGGCAGTATGTCCGTGAAAGAAATCCACGAGATTCTCGATGTCAATGCATTGAGCCCGTTCGAGCTTATCAGGGCGTTTGCCTCAACGGTCGAAACAGGGGCAGTTGTCAACATTCTCGACAGCAGGATTGACCGTATCGACAGAAAACATGCGGCCTATCAGCTCAGTAAAAACACATTGAGAGACCTGACCGAGCTTTGCGCTGTTGAGTACGCACCCGGCATCAGGATCAATGCCGTTGCACCCGGAATCATTTTGCCGCCACCGGGCAAAGACAGCAGCCATCTCAAAAAATTATCAGATCAGACACTTCTTGGCAGACACGGAACAGCCGAAGATATCGCGGATGCAGTCCTCTACCTCCTCGGAGCCGAATTCGTCACAGGGCAGATCATTACGGTCGACGGCGGTGAAAACCTGAAAAGGATCGCAGAAGGGCTGACACGATGACATATGACAAAATCCACATTCGCGATCTGTTTCTCAGATGTATCATCGGGTTCAATGACGACGAGCGTTCGGCGAAACAGGATGTCATGATCAACATCACGCTTTTCACCGACACAGGTAAAGCAGGCAGAAGCGATGCCATTGAAGATACCGCTGATTACAAAGCGGTCAAGAAAGCGGTCATCGCCATGGTCGAAAAATCTTCTTTCAACCTGCTGGAACGTCTTGCAGAAGAGATCGCTGATGTCTGCCTGCAGGACAGGCATGTCGAACGTGCGGCGGTCACAGTTGACAAACCGGGCGCACTGCGTTTCGCGCGTTCTGTTGCAGTTGAAATCGAGCGGAAACGGAAACACTGAACATGACAGAAATCTGTTATATCGGTGTCGGAAGCAATATCGAACCGGAAAACATGCTGCCGCAAGCTCTTGCTATTCTGGCAGACAAAGAACATGTAACAAAAACATCAACCGTGTACAGGACAAAAGCGCTCGGGGACAGGAATCAGCCCGATTATCTGAACGCAGTCTGGCAGATAGAAACGGAGATTGATCCTCATACCCTCAAACATACAATTCTGCAAGCTATTGAAAAAACGCTCGGCAGAGTACGATGCAGCGACAAATACGCCTCGCGACCCATAGATCTCGATATCCTCCTTTTCGGGAGCAGAGTCATCGACAGTAATGATATGCGTATACCCGATCCGGATATTTACACAAGGCCGTTCATAGCAGTACCGCTGTTTGAAATTGCACCATCTCTGATCCTGCCTGGCACGGGTGATATGATTGAAAACATCGCCCGGAAAATGGACAGGAACGAGATGACTGCCGAAGGTGACACCACAAAGATTTTAAGGAGAATGATATGAATATCGAACGTGTCAGCGAATTATACAGAGAACTTCTTGTGGAAATGGGTGAAGATCCCGAACGGGAAGGGCTCTTGAAAACTCCGGAAAGAGCTGCAAAAGCCATGGCGTTTCTGACACAGGGCTATAGCATCGATCCGGATGAAGCGATCAACGAGGCGATTTTCCAGTCAGAGGTCAATAACATGATCATCGCCCGGGATATCGAGATATTCAGCATGTGCGAACATCATATGCTGCCGTTCTTCGGCCGCTGCCATGTGGGCTACATTCCAAACAATGAAATCCTGGGAGTGTCGAAACTCGCCCGAGTCGTCGAGATTTTCGCCAGGCGTCTCCAGATCCAGGAACGCCTGACATCGCAGATTGCCAAGGTCATTTATGATACAATCAAACCTGAAGGCGTCGGAGTTGTCATAGAATGCCGTCATCTCTGCATGATGATGCGAGGCGTTGAAAAACAGAACTCGATAATGACCACGTCCTCGGTTCTCGGCTCATTCCATAATGAGGCGGCGACACGGGCTGAATTTCTGGCATTGATCGGCAGACAGACCGCTTAAAAATATATATATGTGCATAATTGACATAATGATTTGGAAATTGTATTATATTAATTAAAATCAATTATCCCCATTCGGGAAATAGAGTTTCATTAAACAGGCCCGATGACAATCCGGCGACCTGACAGGATCATATATGGGACTGATAACACGAAAAAACCTACTGGCTGTCGTTCCCGCACTGGGAGCGGTATTCCTGTTTGTTTTTATTATCTTCTATTACATCCTTCCCGGTTATCATAAAAGCCTTCTGGACGGCAAGCGCGCTACAGTAACAGAGGTAACCAAGGCTGTCTGGAGCATCCTCAACGAATATGACAAAGAGGTCAAGGCAGGCACTATCAGCCTCAAAGATGCACAGGAGTCCGCAAAAAAACAGATATCCAACATGCGTTACGGTCCGGAAATGAAAGACTATGTCTGGATCAACGATATGCACCCGTACATGATCATGCATCCATACAGGACAGATTTGAACGGCAGCGATCTCAGTAATTTCGAGGATCCTTCAGGAACGAGGCTTTTTGTCGAAGCGGTCAAACAGGTCAGGGAAAACGGCGGCGGATTCATTGAATACGAGTGGCAATGGCAGGACAATCCGGACAGGATGGTGCCGAAACTGTCGTATGTCAAGGGATTCGAGCCGTGGGGATGGGTTATCGGCTCCGGCCTGTATATCAATGATGTCAACGACGATATCGAGAGAATCACATCAGACGCCCGTCGCGCATCGTTTCTGATATTTCTGATAATATTTTTGGTCATGCTCTTTATTGTTACCAGCAATATAAGAATCACAAAAAGGACAATAATTGCCGAATCATCGCGCCGTCAGAGCGAAAAACGTTTCCAGACCGTTATCAATTCAACGAAGGACGGCATGGTCGCAATTGACAGAAGTGGCATTATCACCATGTTCAACCCCGCTGCAGAAGAGATGTTCGGATACACCCAGAAAGAAACTATTGGCAAAGATATCGACATACTTATCCCCGAACAGTACAAGGATAAGCATAAAGAATATGTCCTGAGCTATTTTTCGACTGGCGCTCCCTCCGGTGCTATAGGCAAGACAATCGAGTTGCCGGCAACAAAAAAGAACGGTGATGAGTTTAAAATCGAGTTGTCGCTTTCCGAGGGCAGTTTCGAGGAAGAACCCTTCGTTCTTGCCGTTATTCGGGACATCACCAGGAGAAAAGAGCTTGAAAACCAGCTCCAACAGTCACAGAAAATGGAGTCTATCGGTCGTCTTGCCGGTGGCATCGCACATGATTTCAACAACTTGCTGACCGCGATCCTCGGCAACGCAGAGCTGGCACTCATGACACTGGAGCCGGGGGACGAATTTTATGAAGACCTCGAGGAAATAGTACAGAACAGCAAGCGGGCGGCTAATCTGACCGGACAGCTTCTCGCTTTCTCACGCAAGCAGGTTGTAACACCGAAGAAAATCGACTGCAACACCCTGCTCATCAATATGGACAGGCTGCTCAGACGTCTTATTACCGAAAACATAGAACTTGTCACGCTGACCGCGGACAGCCTCTGGCTGGTCAACATCGATTCCGGTCAGATGGAACAGGTGCTTACCAATCTCGTGCTTAACGCGAGCGACGCCATGCCTGACGGGGGCACACTGACAATCAAGACCACCAACATGGTCGTAGAACCTGAGGATGCAGATACCTATCCCGATATCCAGCCGGGTGAGTATATGATGCTGACTGTCCGTGATACAGGAAATGGCATCGGCGAAAACATACTTCCCCACATTTTCGAGCCGTTCTTCACCACAAAGATGCTGGGCAAGGGAAGCGGGCTCGGTCTCGCCACATGTTATGGCATTATCAAGCAGAACGACGGCAACATTTATGTCGAAAGCACCTTAGGCGAGGGAACGATGTTCACGGTCATGCTCCCACGTGCGGGACAAGACGAAGGCAACTTTGACGCCACCGATGAAAGCACTGAAATAAACGGCGGCTCGGAAACACTTCTTATCGCCGAGGACGAGGAATCGGTCAGGAAAATGATACACAGGGTGCTTGGACAGTATGGTTATACCGTTGTCGAGAGCTCTCATGGAGAAGAGGGCCTTCGTGTTGCAGAGACAATGGAAAAACGCCCCGACCTTCTGATCACTGACCTCATAATGCCTCAGATGGGCGGCAAGGAACTCTCAGAAAAACTCCGGGCAAAATATCCAGACCTTCCCGTCATCTTTATGTCAGGCTATACCGATGACAACATAATAAAGAAAAATGTCAAGGAACATCTGTTCGATTTCATCCACAAACCATTCACACCTAATGAGATAGCCCGAAAAGTCCGCGAAGTGCTCGACCGCCAAGAAAACGTATGACACTATCGATTATGTCCCCTGTCTCAAAGATCAGCCTCTTCCTCTACCGTCCCAGGAATATTCAGACAGCCCGTCAAAGATTCCAACGTTGTTTATTCGGCTGCCGCTTTCAGGGCCTCGGGCACGGTGTTTTTCGGACTTATCTTGTACCACGCATCAATAACTGTCCCATTGCTGTCGATGAGGAATGCCGATCTGACAATACCCATGTATTTTTTCCCGTACATCGATTTCTCACCCCAAACACCGTAGGCTTCCGCGACCTCATGATCGGTATCGGACAGAAGCGGGAATCCGAAACCGTACTTGTCGTCGAATTTTTTCTGGCTCTCAGCTTTATCCGGGCTGATTCCGACAGCTGTCACACCAAGATTCGAAAGATCCGCCTCGGCATCACGCACATTGCAGGACTGTGTTGTACAACCCGGCGTATTCGCTTTCGGATAGAAATATACCAGCAGTTTCCTGCCCCGGAAATCCTCAAGCTTGACAGTATTGCCGTCCTGATCGCTCAGTTCAAAAGCCGGAGCCTTGTCTCCCTGTTTCAGTTTCGCCATGTCATCCTCCATTCTCTATGAGTGCATATCAATTTTTTACCATACACAGACTGCCCGAAGGCAAACTTGTATATTTTATACCACAACGATGTATTTCTGTTCCGAAATAATAAAGGGCGGCCGTAATGCCGCCCCTTGCGATACCGGGAACAATATCCCGAAACATAGTTGCTGATTAACCGCGAGTCAGGATCGTGCAGAGACTGACATGCCCGTGAAAACGAGTGATTTCAAATTCGTCGCTGTTCCATAACCCGGGAACAGCGGATCAGAGCTCGATAACTTTTCCTTTTTCACCCGACTGATGTGCGAGAAGAGCAACACGTGTCATTTCAAATGGCTCTTCCGGACTGAGAATATGGACACTTTCACCCCTGAGCTCAGAGATAAAATCCTCGAACAATGATATTTCGTCAGGAAGCTCGAGATCACGAGGGCCGTGAGAGGACGATATCAGCTCAACACGTGTGCCGCCGTCAAAAATTTCGATCACACCCTCGGAGCCCATCACCCTGAGACGGTCGTCACCATGCGTAGGTGCAGTTTCCGGCCTCAGGAAATCCATATTGACCATAGCAGTGCCGCCGTTGCTCAATGTGAAAAGCGAGCCCACATAATCCTGACAGCCGGGATAATCCGGATGGTCCTTGTTTCCCTGGAATGTGGCAACCGCGTTAAAATCAAGGCGCGTGGTATAGTGGATGTAATCGATAGCATGAATACCAACCCAGGGAATCGTCCCACCATAGGTCGCCACATCCTTGTAAAAATCGGGGCGGCTTTCCCCGAACTTATATGATTTTTGTGCGGTCGCGAGGATCGGCTCACCGATTGCACCCTCGGTTATCGCCGTGTGTATGGCCTGGAAACGGGGCTCGAAACGCATATTCAGCAGCGTTGTAAGCCTGACCCTGTTCCCCACGACCGCTTTCCTCAGTTTCGAAAAATCCTTGAGATTCGTCGCCACCGGTTTCTCCGTGATCACATGTATTCCCCGTTCGGCAACGGCAATCGAGGCGCTCGCGTTCAGATAATACGGCAGACAGACGCCCACGAGATCGAGCTTTTCCTTGTCGAGCATTTCCTCGTAATCCTCATATTTCTTGAGAGAACGCGGCAGTTCCATCTGGCTGTCACCAAGGTTGGAATACGCGGCAAGTTCGACATTGGGAAGTTTCGCAATACCACTGAGAATCAGATTCGTATGACCGACCGAGCCGATCATGCCGACCCGTATCTTTTCGTTTGCACCGAAACGTCTGAAATCATAATCAAATTCGCTCTTTTCGGAACGGCGTTCCGCCGCCCTGACGATTTCACCGGCAAAAACAGAAGCTCCCAGCGCTCCTATTCCGGCAAGGGCACGACGCCTTCCGGGCAGTATCTTTTCGTTAGCTTCACTCATACAACACTCCTTGATAGTATGGTTATTATCATATCATTCATCATTGTTTCTCAACCGTCAGACAGATTGACTCCCCAGCGGCAAGTTTCAAGGGCAAGCCATTGATGAGCTCGCTCCCTTTCAGTGTTCTTTTTCCGCCATGCCCGAATCCTCTCACGGAATAATCGGCATCTGATTCGACAGTGAACCATTCCGGAAACTGGTTAATGCGAGGCCAGTCGATCGGCATGTTCATCACTGTCTTGTGACGTGCCGTGTCAAAAAGGAGCACGCCCTCCCACGGCTCATCCGCACTTATCTTCAGTCCAAGCACATCGCCTTCCCTGACTGCGCCGTACAGCAGATATTCGCGCCAGGGTCTGGCTGTCGTTCCCTGTGTTTTCCAAAGGCAGTAGATGATGGTTGTCCGGGCAAAATTGCCGTCCCCATGCCAGCCCTCGATAATGCCGCTCTCCTGCTGTTTTCCCCACATGACCCTGATTTCGCTGTCTATCCAGTCCGCGGCTGAAGGAACCGCCTCACGGTTATAAAGGTTCAAGGCACTCTCGATAGCGTCTGCATAGCCATCGGCACTTCCATGCTCCCAATCAAACGAGCGGTAGTTGGCATCGATTGTTCCCAATGCCTTCAGTACGGCTTCGCGATACGGTTCATGGCCATCCACAAGATAAACTGAATAGTATCCGTTCAGGGTATAGCCCCATGTATCGGCGACACCGTCCATTACGACAGCCCCTGTCCGTGGATCGATGCCGTTGTAAAAAAGCCCGTGCTCGTTCCGCCCTTTTTCAAGGATCGTATCGAGCATGTCATACAGGGAATCGCGGTATTCCTCTTTCTTTACTCGATCAGCGAAATGCAGCGCGGTATAGAGTTCACACAGCCCGGACACTATCTCGCAGCCATGATCACGAAGCCTGAGACGGTCAGTGTCACGCGTCGGATGATGTCCGCCTGAAAGGTAGTAATCACCAAGCCTGACAGCCCAGTCGAGATATTTTTTGTCGCCGGTCATAAAGTACACGCGGGACAGTGTCTGGAGCATTTCGCCATTTATCTCATGGCTGTCGGAAACGATTTTTTTGAACGGGGTATCGAGCGGTGCGTTCGCCCACATATCGTCGAGAATGGCAATCATGCGTTCCGACCAGGGGCTTTTCCCGAGCCATTCAGTGAGCGGCAGAAGCCCATCTTTTATATATTCCGAGGAACCGAACATGATACTTGCATGATCGGGTGTTTCGGTCTCGAAACCTTCTTTCGTGAATGAGTAGGTATCCGGCAAGGCGCCTATACGGGAGCTCAGACGCTTTTCCGTTTCGAGCATGTCAAGCATCCGCCCCTCAAAAAGGGAGCGGTCGCAGACAGCGGCGGTCAGCACCATGAAAGGGTAATTGTCGGCAGCACTGTCTTTCGCGTTCCATATATCGCGGTTACGTTCGAGGTTGCGGGGAATCAGGCCGGTTTTGGGGTCGGCTTCACCAAGCCAGCCTTCGACAAAATGAACACAGCGCCGGAATCCCTCGTTGGCAGACTCGCCATTAGCCATAGCCCTGTCGAAATTCAAATCGGCCCGGCTGCAGGACAAAATTAACGGCATGAACAGACACAATAGCAATCTGCTTGCGTTCATAAGTAACTCCCGGCTCCTTGGAACGTTCTCGGTTCGCAATATAAATCCAATGGTTCCCGTTCTGACAAATTATTGTATGATTATCCCTTTATAATATAATCCCGCCCGTCTTTCAGCCAATATCCCGGATCGAGATAGCCACTGCTGCCGGCATATGAGACCTGATCGATACGGTCGAGTGTTTTGAGCAGTTCAGGGTTGCCCAGTTCACGGAAAAGCTGGTCATTAGGATTGAAACGGTTGAATGTGTAGATACCGTCAACACCGGCGTTCCAGGCGTTCAAAGCCTCACCGCGCCAATATTTGATTGCGGTACCTTCCTCGGGTTCGCCGCCACCCATAATGCGCCTCGAAACAAAACAGGCATAAACCGGCACATCGTAACGCTTGCCGAGTTCGGCAAAATTCTCCCATGGCTCCAGCTTGAAATAACCGGGACCGGATACAATGTCCACGAGGTCATCGGCCAGCCATTTTTCCAGATCGAGCCCCATGGCACGGCAATAATCGACAGAATCGGGCACACGGCATGCAATCAGCATCGGCCGTCCACGTTTCGCCGCGATATACTCTGTCATCTGGCGAATCCGGCCCAGAAGTCCGGTCATCATGTCGCAGTGTTCCTGTGTCACCGGCTCCCCGAACATCTGGGGCTTGAAATACGCCGGGTGCCGGAAAAAATCATATTCGATACCGTCGACATCGTAACGGGAGGCAACATCCTCGAGGATACGGAACACTTTATCTCGCACCTCCTGCCTCGAATAATCCACCATTGACCATTTGCCACGGGTGAAAGAAAACTCGTCCCCGCGCTTGCCCATGAGCAGCTCCGGATGATTTCGTTTCCATTCCGACAGAAGGTACTCGTAATTTTTGCCGGAATCGTGATTGTCATTCATTCGCATGGACCAGAAACATTCCATGTTGTGCTCGTGGCAGAAACCTGTCATCAGTTCAAGAGAGTCAGTTCCCTGCTTGATCAGCTCATGAACATAGTGGGAACCGCTGCTCATCATGGTTCTCAACTCGGTTTCATCGCTTTTATGGGTATACACATTGAACACGCCCGTACAATAGAAAACAGCATCCACATGAGATCCGACAAGCGGAGTGCTTCTCATATTCAGGAAACTCTCCGGATTGACCGAGAAACCCTCGGGAGCCCTGGAATAATCGTTGCCGTCGTTATTCATGATCATGCGGCGTTTTCTGTGCGCCGCTTTTTTTCTCAGCGATTTCATGCCGGGTGTGTTCTGCTCCGCCCCATTATTACTATCCGAACCGCACCCGGCAAATGCCAGAGCAGGCGGCAGACAACCGAGAGTCTTTATGAATTCACGTCGCTGAACCATTCCATTTTTCATAGCTCTTCCCCTCCATTGAATATGAAAAATCCGCAAAACTCCCGTTACTTGACAATCCTGTCATTCATGAAATCGTTCCAGACAGTCTCAAACCAGCCGCCGCTCTCCGGAATCGGCCTGACATCATCCCATCGGATATCGCAGACACCGTCGCGATATCGCAGAGTCTGAACACTGTCGGACAGACATCCCTCATCAAGTGAAAAACGGAACATGTCAGGCAGGCTGCCATGAGGAAGTGCCGCCTCGCTGTCATGGACAAGGTACGATCCCCGGCTTTTTCCTCCCTGGCCGCAATAGTCGGCAATCACCGTGAGATAGACATACTGAGCTACAAGAAGATCGTAATTGATGAAGGCGTCGGGAAGTTCATAAATCGATGATATCCCGGTAGTATCCCTGAAGCGCTCAAGCACCTCAAGTGCGGCGTTCCTTGCCTCATCGGCGCTTTCACGGGAGCGGATAATACCGCCCGCGCGATCCATGCGGCGCTGAAGTTCCCGGCGCTGATCCGCGGTCGTAGCCCCGGAACCGGCAGTCGAGGCGATTGACTCGCCCATGCCAATCCTGTTTTCAATCTGCTGTCCGCAGCTTTCGAGAAAAACATCCGCTGCAGCAGGGCCGTCATTGTAACGTTTAGATATGTACAGTGCCGCGCGGGTGCTGCCTACCTGCCCTGAATTGAGCGCACTGCCGCCGGGACGGTGGATTCCGTGGGAACCGTTGACCTCTCCGACCGGGAAGAAATGAGCGAGATTACTCTCCCACCAGACATTTCCAGCAAGGCCGCCGTTGTTATGCTGATTGCAGACTGCAATTTCCAAGGGCTCGCGTTCGAGATCGATGCCGTGCTCCCGGTACAATTCATATGCTGGATCGTTCATTTTCCGCAGACGTTCGACCGGTGTGCCGAACAACAGGCCTGACTGTTCGAGATAGCGGAACGCCTCATCGCCGAGACGGCTGAAATCGGCATCATCGCCATCCATCAGCGCCGAGGGATTCCTGCGGAAATCGAGGAAGACCCTTCGGCCTTTCAGTTCCCGCTCATGATAGACCAGAATATCGATCATCGAGGAACCGCCGCGGATTTTCCCGGGATCGAACGGCCACTGGTAGCCCTTGAGAAAAACCGCATCGAGCAGTGCACCGGGATTATCGATCCAGTCATTGAGAAACTCACGTTCATCGCCGCCCTCGTGATCGGTCGATATGTAACGCGGCAAAACCTGCTGGTAGCTCCCCGACAAGTTCCAGCGGAATTGCGTCGAGGCGATGCCGAACTGCGACTCGGTGAGATTAACGGCCTCCGCTCCGGCCTCCAGCGCAGTACCGGTCGCGCCTGTCTGACTGCCCGGATAGACAGAGGCACTGTACATTCCGGCCGGCCCGCCGACAGCGTAGACAATGTTCGTGCAATTGAATACCACGTAGCGCGTTTCCGGGCAGTCGAGCCCATTCAGATCGAGCGCTATCAAACCAAGCGTTCTCGTCTTCGCATCGTCTGTCAGGATACCAATCACCCTGAAACCGTCGAAAATGGCAATATTCTTGTCCCTGACCTCCCGTTCAAGGCATTCGGTCATATAACGGGAAGTGTAGGGACCGGCCGAGGTTGCCCGCTGACGCGGGTCGTGGTCGGTCTTGTAGCCGATATATTCGCCGAAGCGATTGTGGGGAAACGGCACACCAAGCGCCGCAAGCCGGTGAAAACACCGGGCCGACATGGCCGCCTCGGTAAGCGCGATATCACCGTGCATTGCGCCGCCCCTGAACAGCGTTTCCGCCATTTCGCGGACAGAATCGCCCTCGGTTCCCGCAAGCGTGAGCTTGTAGTAGGTCTGCTTGTCTGAACCGGTGTTGCGTGAGGTGCCGCTCATGCGCCCCTCGGTGACAATCGCTATATCCTCGACACTATTGTTTTGGAGACAGGCAGCTGCATTGAAACCGGCTGCACCGCTGCCAACTATGACAGTATTGAGGGAGTATAACCGGACTTGAATCCCCTGTATTGTAATAATTTCCTGTTTCATGGTAAATCAAAATTCCTGCATCGATTAGTACCTGTATTCGTTGATCCTGATAACATCAGGTCAAAAACCGAACAATCAGCCAAAAAACCCGGAAATCATGTTCATGAGCGGCTTGATTTTGTTCACGGTCAAATAGACAACACTTATCATGGTAACGGTAACCGAAAATCCCATTACTATGTTCCAGATCAGACGGCTTTTTCCCTCGGGTCGATCCTTTCCAAGGTACTTCCGGTTATTCATCAGCAGCATCCAGCCGACATAGGGGATGGGCAGCATGATCAGGCAGAATGCCGAGGTCGGCAGGGCCACCCAGGTTCCCATTTTCTGCCAGAGAATCACGCCGAGAAACGCCGGGGCGGGAATGAGGCAGGCCAGACGGTAGCTCCAGCCACCCGGCTCCTTGCCGAGCATTTCACAGGCAGCGAATCCCGCCACGAGCATCTGGAGAGTTATCGAACTGAGCGCCATACCGAGCATGCCGATACCGAATATGAAACGTCCGACAACAGGCCCCACACCGGTAGCGGAGATGAGCACACCGGCATTTGCGGGACTGATATCGGAAGGCGCGAATTGTGTCCCGAAAATCGTCGATCCGGCGGAAATGATCACCAGCGAGGTCACAAGCAGATAGGGCAGGAACATCCCAGATATGAGGTCAAACCTTGCAAGCACCCGGTGATCCCGTCCCCATCCGCGCGCCAGAAGCGAATAGCCGAAGAGGAATGTCATATTGATGCCCACAGCTGCGCTGAAAGCCGCCATGACTTTCGTTATTCCGGCGGAATCGGTTGGGATTGTCAGCGGCAGATACCCGCGAAACACTTTCGCCCATTCGATACGGCCCGCTAACGCACCACGGACAACAACGATGGCAAACGCAATAATAATGAGCACAATAAACAGCTTCAGGAGACTTTCATAGAGCTTGATGCCTTTCCAGCCGCTGCCATAGCTCCAGGTAATTACTGTCGACACGAGCAGTGTCGCGAATCCGATAACAAGCAAAAACATTGTCCGGGCGCCGCCTGTAGGTTCGAATCCGGTCAACACAGTGATCATATCCTCGGCAACACCTGCCGCAAGGGCATATTGCGGCAAATGCCAGATAACAGTTGCAACCAGTGAGGCAATCGCCCACGCCCATGCCAGCGAAGGATGCAGATAGGTTTTCATGGCATCAAAAGGCCGCATACAGCTCGAAAGTGTCTGATAGCCCGCGGCCATCAACATGATGATTCCTGCTGCCATCGCAAGCGGCTGCACCCAGAGAAGGTCATACTGGTAATGTGCGCCGAGGTAGAGCGACGCCACCGCGGTGCCGCTGCCGAGCGTAAAGGCACTCTGAAGAAATCCCGGCCCTGTCCGTGAAAAGTAGCCGATATAACGCTTGACCGGCGCTTCTTTTTCGAGAGCCACGAGTTCCTGACGTTCGCGCTCGATCGACTCCGGGTCCGAGGCCGAGAACATCGGAAGGCCGCAAACCCGTTCTGTTTCATTCGTATTTTCTTCTGTCATTCCACTCCCGTCTGTTGATTGTGCTTGTCAAAATCCTTTATGATTTCCATTCGTTATCCAAGTTCAGGGCCGGCAATGGCGTACACATGGTCCACTTGTCCCGGATAGCTGTTTTCGCCAAGATACATCCGGTAAAGCGGACGTTGTACGCTGAATTCGTTCTGCGTGAGCATATCGATGAAGGTTTTCTGCCCGGCAGGCACATCGAGCACACAGGCTTTCTGCCCGGTGTTCGCAATCATTACGGCTGCCAGCGCCGCAGCCTGTTCCGCGTTATCTGCTACAAGCGGCCCCACCTGCATGAAATTAGTGCCCCTGCGCCCGAAACAGTATCCGGCAATGCCATCTTGGCCGCCGAAAAAGTATCCCGGCTGTACCAGCGACATGAGCAGTCCGCTCCTGTCTGCACCGAAAACAATCCTGTCTCGGGTGAAAAGCTCTTTCAGAAGTTTCCTGCTTATGGACATGACATTTTCATTTCCGGCAAGACCGCCGCCAGCACTATCAGCCACAAGCCGGTACAACGTATACTCCTCTTTGAAACCAAGACGCCGATATACCTCACGACCGTCCGGTGTGGCATCGAGCTTGACCGTACCCTTGCCTTCGAGATGTCCGATAGCGGTTTTCATGAGCGCTGTGGCAATGCCACGTCGGCGGTGATTGGAATCGACCAGTATCATACCGATCCATGACACACGGTTTTCATAGTTCACGGTGGTCACCGTACCGACAAGATCGCCGCCTGATTCCGCAACAAAACAACCGTCAGGACTCAATTCGAGAAAACGCCGCCAATCCTCTTCTGTCTGGTTCCATCCGGCAGCCTCCTTGAGACGCATACCGCCGGAAATATCGTTTTCGTTCATGAGGCGTATGTGGATATCATTCTCGCTCAACTATCTCATACCCTTGTCAGAAAATCTTTCCCAGAAGCTCCATCAACGGCCGCCATGTCTTGATCAGGGTGTAGATCACACTGGTCAGGGTCACCGCCAAAGAAATGCCCATTGCCGTGTTCCACCAGAAAGCGCTTCTGCCGCGCGGCTTGTCCTCACCGAGATATCTGGCGCTGTTCTGCAGGATAAACCAGCCGATATAAGCGATCGGAAGCATCATGAGGCCGAACGTAAAGGCAGGCAGTGCAATCCAGGTGCCCATGGTCTTCCAGAGTATGACACCGAGAAACGCCGGTGTCGGTATGAGGCAGGCCAGACGGTAGTTCCAGCCTTTCGGTTCGAGACCGAGCATCTCACAGGCGGCAAATCCGGTAACCAGCATCTGCACGGTGATCGTGCTCAGTGTCATGCCGAGAATGCCGAAACCAAAGATGAAACGCCCGATCAGCGGCCCGACACCGGTGGCGGCGATGAGCATTCCCGCATTGGCGGGAGTTATGTCGGATGGCGCGAACTCAGTGCCGTATATGGTGCATCCGGCGGCAATGACCATGAGCGAGGTCGCGATCACGAAAGGCACGAACATGCCGCTCATGAGGTCGAATTTCGCGAGGCCGCGGTGTTCACGACCCCAGCCGCGCGCCAGCTGTGAATAGCCAAACAGAAATGCCTGATTGATACCGACCGAGGCGCCGAACGCGGCCATGACCTTGGTCACACCAGCTGGATCGGTAGGCACATACAGCGGCAGAAATCCCTTAAGTAGCTTAGCCCATTCGATTCGTCCCTCCAGCGTGCTCCGCACAATCACGACAAAGAAAGCGCAGATGATCAGAAGTACGAATGCCCGCAGCATCTTTTCATAGAGCTTGATGCCCTTGAGCCCCTTGCCATAATTCCAGGTAATCGCCACCGAGATGAGCATGACAATGAATCCGACAGCAAGCAGGAAAAGGTTCCGTCCCGCACCGGAAGGCTCCCAACCGGTGAAAACGCCGACCATATCCTCAGAAACTCCGGCCGCAAGCGCGTATTGCGGAAGATGAAAAACGACCGACGCGATAATTGCCGCCAGCGCCCAGGCATAGGCAATCACCGGATGGATATAGCGTTTCATGGCATCGAAAGGCCGTTCACAGGTCGAAAGTGTCTGGTGCGATGCCGCCATAAGCATCACAATACCCACCAGCATGGCGAGCGGCTGCACCCAGAGAAGTTTGTACTGAAAATGAGCGCCGAGGTAAAGCGACGATATCGCACTGCCGCCGCCGAGCGTGATCGCGCTCTGAAGCCATCCCGGACCGGTCCGCGAAAGATATCCCCTCCAGCGGTCAAAACGCCCTTTCGTTTCGAGTGCCGCCAATTCCGCGCGTTCCTGTTCGAGCACCTCCGGATCGGCCGCCGCAAACATGGGCAGACCGCA
This sequence comes from Candidatus Latescibacterota bacterium, assembly GCA_963668435.2. Lineage (GTDB taxonomy): Bacteria > Latescibacterota > Latescibacteria > Latescibacterales > Latescibacteraceae. The sequence continues at coordinate 731,663 of CAXXSC010000001.1, read as the reverse complement.
AACCTTTTCTTCTTTTGCACCGTTTTCGCCAGCCATGACAACCCCTATAGTCGTTAGTGGCATATTATTCTTTAGATTATATCAATCGTATTCTCTACAAAAATCAAGCCCGCTTGAACATCTCGGTGTAGTGAGACGAATCCATCAGGATGCCGCCGCTTTTCGCGTAAAAATCATCATCGAGCGAAAAAATACCGTCCTTCGTCTTCGTCCACTCAGCCCCATTACAGGGGTGATACCCGAGCATCGCACCCCAGTTAAGGTAGTTCTGATGACCGTTGGTCTCGAGCAGGCCGAGACCGAGACCGGGGAACGGAGCCAGCCGTGCCGCGACATTCTTGTTCCAGTCGATCAGAATGGGATTGACAGTAAGGTCGGCACAGAAACAGGGCACATTCCGCTCGTGGACCGCGGCAGCGATTTTCATGGTCATGGAAAGGGTCTTGGCGATGGCTTTGAGCGCGATGGCGCCGTAGCCCATGTCGATACGCCGGACAGCGTCCTCGTCGGTGTGGGCACTTTCGTCGGCGGCGATACGGACACCGAAATCTCCGACATCGATCTCCATATCCTCCGGGAACGGCTCCTCGATAATCGCGATCTGACCGAGAGCACCGATCTTGTCGGCATGGTCGAGCAGACGCATGAGCGTTTCCTTCGATTCGTAACGGCCATTGGCATCGAAATAGTACGGCAGTTTCCCGTCGGCGCTATGGCTTGTCCTGCGGTCGCCGATAGCCTCATGGATAGCTGACAGGCGGGCCTTGTCTTTTTCGAGCATTTCTGCCTGATCTCCCGGCTGACCGATCTTGATCTTCATGAAGAAATAACCATCGTCGACAGCCTCCGTGATCTCGTCAACCGGAACACCGTAGGACATCAGCGGGATCGAGGCCACCTTGTCATGACGGGTCGACAGTGCGGGACGGTACTCAACCGGAATCATGTCATCGAAATTCGTGATATTGTTGTCACGGGCATAGAGTATCCACGCGGCGTTGTCAAAACCGACCAGCGCATTGAGCGCAAATGTTTTACGGAGATCGAACCTGCCGGTGATCCCCTTGCCGTAGGAGTAAACCTCCTCGAGGACGGAATCGAGCAGTTCCACCGGGTTTTCGAACGTCCGTCCCCGGACAAGTCGAAGGGCGTATTCGCTCATGGCGTACATAAGCGCATTGCCGCCGCTTTCCGAGTGGCTCGAAAAAACCGAGGCGTCTGACCAGAGCACACTCTGGGTGCAGAGTCCGACAGCCTTATTGCCGCGACCGCTTTCCATCATTGCCGCCGCCTGCCATATTTCACTCATGTAACCGCCCTTGAAGCCGAACGGCCTCACCAGCGGCTCACGTTCGAAATCGGCATCGACATTCTGTATCGTAACTGGCATTCCTGCTCCTTTTTTATCAGTAACCGCCGCCGAACTGGTTCGCGGTACCCCCATGAGCCCCAGTGCCGCAGTGCCAGCCGCAGCCCTGCCCATGAATTCGCGACGGTTCATAACTTTCTGTTTCTGATGCATGTCTCTCCCGCTTCCTGTTCCGGCTGTTCCCGTCGGTATCAGGTATTATTCCGGCAAAAATCAGCTCAATCCAGCTTTCCGGATATGGGCCCGTAACCGCTCGAGGTCTTTTTTGAACAACGGTGTCACGAATGAGCGCTCTTTCTCGTGCGGATACTCGAAATGCATGGAAATCGGGCCGCCGACACCGAGACGTTTTATCTCGCCGTAATAGGTGTCGAAATCGACCATTCCCTCGTCGATGAACGTGTTAACGACTTTCCATTTTCCATCGACCTGACCCCATTTAAAATCTTTTATAACCGTAGTCCTGATCCAGGGTGCGATCAGTTCAAGATCGACTTTCCAGGAAAGACCGCCCTCGACAGTATTGTGGCGGATGTCATACTGACAGCCAATCCAGCGGGGATCGACCGCCCTCATGAGATACCAGATATCCCATATCGGTGCACCGAGATACGCACCCGAATGGTTCTGATAGGCCCCGTGGACACCGTACTGGCGGTTCATGTCCGCAAGCTCTTTCACCTTCGGAACAAGGTTATCGAGACTTTTCGCGATGCCGACTTCCTTGTCATAATGGTAATATCCCATGCGGTAGTAGGGAATCTCCAGCTCACGCATAGTCTTGAGGATAGCCTCGGCATGGGGCGAATCGACACCATTGATCGCGGTGGTGATCATGCAGACCTCGAGACCCGCCGAACGGAACGCCTCGACAGCTCGCGGGAGATCGTCGAGCGCTTTTCCGGGAAGAACATGCCCTCCCGGCCTCACCGGTATATCGACGCCATCGAAACCTATCTCTTTTGCTGCATCCGCGGCCTCTTTATAGTCCATCCACTGCAAATGCTTGGTAAAAATACAGATACGGCGTTTTGTGTGATCGCGTCCGGCGGCCGATGTTTCCTGTGTAAAGAGCGCCCCTCCTGCCGCGGCAGCGCCGATCGCCCCTGTTTTCGCGATGAAATCCCTGCGGGTCTGAATATTCCTGTCCATGTCCGGCTCCATATCTGCAAGTGTCAGTGTGATCAGAGTTTCCAGGGCTTCCTGTAATCGTATTCGAGCATCTTGTTCGCCTTGTCGTCGTTGGTGAAACGCTCTTTTTCCGCATCCCATTCGAGACGTTTTTTACGCTCGAACGCAATATTGGCCATGAGCGCGAATGAGGTGGAGCGATGCCCCTCTTCCAGCGAGCAGTAGCATTCTTCGCGGCTCTTGATACAGTCAAGGAAATTACGGATATGGCGGAGAGTGTTATCCTCGCGCATGTCAAGCCTGAAATCGACCGGCTCCACAGGATCTTTCCAGGTCTGGAACTGACCGGGACGGGCGGGGGTGATGCTGTAACCGCGTTCGCTGGGTGAAAGCGTGCCCTTGCTGCCATGAAGTTCCACATCACCGTTGATAATGCGGGTTCCGGTGCCCTCCAAAATACTGAAAACCAGAATCCGTCCCGATGCGAACTCGAATGTCGTATCCGAGGTGTCGGGAATATTGCGGTCATCATCGACAATGTAATTGCCACCGGAGGTTGTAACCGATACCGGCGCCTGTTCACCAATCAGCCAGCGGATGGCATCGAAATAGTGGACACCCCAGTTGCCCATCTGCGAGGAATACTCTTTCCACCAGCGGAAACGGTAGGGATGGATATTATAGCGGAAAGGTATTTTCGGGCGCGGACCGAGCCACATATCCCAATCGAGCCCTTCGGGAGCCGGTTCCGGCCGGGTCTTGCCGATACCATCCGGAGCCATGTTGCTGATACGGTAGGCACGTGCAAAAGTCACCTTGCCGATCAGACCATTCTGCACTTTTTCCACGAGGTCGCGATAGACTGAAGAGGCCCGTCGGTGAATGCCGACCTGGTTGACCCGCTTTGTCCGTTTGGCCACCTCGACCATTTTCCGCCCCTCTTTGATGGCCACCGTGAGCGGTTTTTCCACGTAGACGTCCTTACCGGATTCCATCGCCTGAATCGCCTGGATGGCATGCCAGTGATCGGGCGTGGCGATACAGACAGCATCGATATCGTTGCGGTCGATCAGTTTCCTGAAATCGGTGTAGACATCGACCTTGTTTTTGAATGTCTCACCCATCATCGGAATCTGGTGCCCGATCTCATCGAGATAACGGCTGTGCACTTTCGAGCGGTCGCGGGTGAGATACGGTTCGTAGCAATCGGCGAGGGCGGCGACCTCCACATCGCGGTTCTTCATGAATGAGCTGAGAAGCTGGGAGCCGCGATTGCCGACACCGATGAACCCGACCCTCACACGGTCGTTTGCGCCAAGCACCGGACGCGCTGCCGTTGCCACAGCTGCCGATCCGGCGGTTGCCGCGGCGTTTCTGAGGAATGTCCGGCGTTTCTGTTTTGTATTTTCCGACATATAAGCACCTTCTTTCTCAAAAACTGCACGTTATTATTTCTTTAAAACTTGTCACCGGCACAGATCAAGCGGTCATTTCGAGCACAGCCTTGATTGCGATCCGTTCGCGCATGACCTCGAGCGCCTCGTTGGCCTGTTCCAGCGGGAAACGGTGGCTCACCAGTGCCGCAAAAGCATCAGGATTCGCGGAAACTAGATCGATTGCCGATTTCACATGGGCTGTCGCACTCACCCAGATACCCTGTATGGTGATATTCCGCGAAACGATGTCCCGGAAAAAATCCAGCGATTCGGTACCTGCCGGCTGTGAATACCCGGTTGAAATAAATGAGCCGCCCTTGATCAAAAGCTTGACGCCCTCTACGACCGCGCCGTTCGCTCCGGCCGCCTCGACAACATAATCGGCCCCTCGTCCGGCAGTAAGTTCCAGAACAGCCTCACGGCGCTCTTCCAGACTTGTCTCGCGACGATTCAACAGTGTTGTCGCACCAAGGCCCTCACATATTTTGAGCCTGCCTTTCGAGCCGCCGATAACCACGATATTTTCTGCATTACGTGCCGCAGCGAATGCGACCGCGAACGCCCCCAAAGGTCCCGGCCCCTGAACGACAATCGTTTTGCCGGAAAGGTCTGCCTCGATGTAATCGAAAGCGTGGGCAGCAGTCCCTCCCGAACAGGAGGCGGGAACAAGCACCGCAGGGTCGATATCAGCGGCAAGAAAAATATCGGTCTCCGGACGCAGCATTATATGTTCGGCATAACAGCCGTTGAGACGAGGTCCCTCGTCAAAAGGTATGCTGATACCGAAAACACTGCGGTTCTCGCAGAGGAAAGGCTTATTGAGATCGGCACAGTAATGACATTTTCCGCATACCATCCCGCGGTTCCAGGCGATCCTGTCGCCGGGCGAGAGTGAACGGCCATCAGCAGTCATGCGAGTTCCGCCGATCGAAACGATCTCACCGACACCCTCGTGCCCCAGTGTCAGCGGAAGCGGCGTGCGCGGATCCTCGCCTTTCCACATGTGGACATCGGAACCGCAGACTCCCGCGGCCAGCATTTTCACCAGCACCCAGCCCTCGCCGGGTTCCGGCACCTCTATTTCATGCATTCGAAGCGGTTCGTTGAACGCCTCGAGCACCATTGCTCTGCTTTTCATAACACCTCTGCATCCAGTTAAAACGTTACTTTTCCGGCTCTCATCACTTTAAATATGCTCTGCGATATGATTGCTGACAATCGAGTCTTTCCCTTCGCTTGCGGCCTTGTACACCGGCACATAGACCTTGGCGTCGCGAATGACACAGCCAGCCGTGCTGCCAAAACGCATGATCTCGGAACATTTTCCGCAGGCGATGCAGCATTTTTTCCTGTCCATGCCCTCGCCATGAATAATATCGGCGGCAAAATCGGGGTAAGCAAACGCCTGCCTGCCGAATCCGGCAAATGTAAACCATCCTGCCTCGATGCATCCCGCCGCGACCTCTGCAGCATATTCCCTGAGCCAGCTGAGACCGGAGGCGATTACGGCTGTCTTGTCAAGCGCGGCCTGCATATCGCGGGCAATACCCATGAGCCGGGCGACACCGGCAAGCGAATGTTCCGGCGGAGCATAAGGCCCACTGTCATAGGGGCGGTTCACATGTGGATTGTAGTATGGATTGCCTGCGGTGATATCGAGCAGGTCGACACCGCGCTTTTCGAGCAGGCGGGCAAGGCGTATTGGCTCGGAAAGATCGACTATGTGATGATCATCCTTATCGACACCCCAGCCGCAGGGGTACGGTATGGCATCATAAACGTTGAGCCGCACGGTAACAGCGGGGCCTTCCGGACAGGCGGCCTTGACTTTATCAACAATGTTCAGCAGAAAACGTGTCCTGTTCTCGAAAGAACCACCGTATTTCCCCTCACGTTCATGCGCCGACAACAGCTCTGAAATGAGATAGCGGTGACAGCTCTTGATATCAATAGCATCGAAACCAGCCTCGCCAGCCAGTTTCGCGGCCTCGACATACCGGTCCTCGATAGCTTCCAGCTCGTCATCGCTGATCACGGTATCGGGCTCCGGGCGTTTTTCGGCAAGCCAGGGATTTTTAGCCGCAATAATCGGCGCGGGCTTGTCGACCGGCCTCGAATACCGTCCAGAATGCGTGAGTTGCAGCACCGTATAGGGTCTGAAATCCTCCCCGAAACGGTTTGCAGCGGCAGCCTGTGACTTTTCCAGCATCTTTTTGAAATCGCCGACAGTGTCATTAGTCAGCCAGAGCTGACGGGGATTGGCCCGTCCCTCAGACACTACAGCGGTGGCCTCGAACCAGAGCAGACCTGCGCCGCCGGCCGCGAAACGTTCATAACGGCGCAGAGTCAGTTCCCCCGGTCTGCCGTCAGCAGTGCCGTCGCAGCCCTCCATGGGCTGGATGACCAGGCGATTGGGAACAGTGCCGTTGCCAAGCGCGAAAGGCTCCACCAGAACTGTGGTATTTTCAGATACGGGCAAGTCAAGCGCGAGATCCGCGATTTCATCCTTGAGCGCCTCGATAGATGTATACGAAAAACGTTGATGACTGCTCACAAATTCCTCCATGTTTCAAACCTAAGACTATATCAAAACTATATACTATAAAACGCGTGGCATATCAACCAGGAAAACAGATTGGGCCTCTGGACCATGGCTATAAAAAAAGACTTTACGCCATCCTGTTTCTTTCCCATACTACAATATCACAATATACCGGACTGCCAACAACTCAGCCGTGAGAGGATCAGAAATCATGCATACAAAAAAGATTTCACGCCGCTCATTTGTTTCAGGAAGTCTTGGCGCTGCCCTCGCCATGCCTGCAATCATCCCTTCTTCGGCGTTCGGGCAGAGCAAAACACCGCCCTCGGAACGTATCACTATCGGTGTTATCGGCTCTGGCGGGCAGGGCTCATTCCTGATCGGACAATTCCTGCAGAAAGACGTGGCCCAGCTTGTCGCGGTCTGCGATGCCCATAGCAAACGCATGATGAAAGCGAAACACAGGATTGAAGAGAGTTACGGGGAGAAATTCGGGAGCGAGAATTACACAGGATGCGATACTCACAAGGATTTCCGCGAAATCCTCGATCGTGATGATATAGACGCTGTCATTATCGCGACACCGGATAACTGGCATGCGGTCATGGGGATTATGGCGGCGGATGCAGGCAAGGATATCTACGGCGAAAAACCGTTCGCCCTTACAATCAGGGAGGGACGGGCACTTGTCGAGGCGGTGAAACGCAACAATCGTGTGTTCCAGACCGGCAGTATGCGGCGATCATGGGAGCGTTTCCGTCTCGGCTGCGAGATGGTCAGAAACGGGCTCATCGGCGAGCTGAAAAAGATCGAGTCATCGGTCCCATCCGGCTGGGGCTGCGAGGACCAGCCCGAGACACCGATACCCGACGGTTTCGACTACGACATGTGGCTGGGACCTGCTCCCTGGGCAGCTCATACTGAAATGCGATGGAATCCGCGTCCGAGTTTCCTTCTCGATTACGGCAACGGGATGATCACCGATCTCGGCACCCATTTCAACGATATCGCCCAATGGGGTCACGGCACCGACAGGACCGGCCCGATCAGTGTGGACGGCCGCGGCGAATTCCCGAGGACAGGGCTCTACGACACCATGCTTCACTGTCATATAGAGTACGAATTTGCCGATGGCATCCCCATGACCTGCGTCGACAAGCACCCGAAGCCCAAAATCAGCGTTAAGTTCATCGGTACCGAGGGCTGGATCGATGTGGGCTATAACGAGACCACCGCCGAACCGCAGTCGATCATGACAAAACTCAGCCCCGGCAAGGTCCGGCTCTACCGCTCCAACGACCATTACAAAAATTTCCTCGACTGCGTAAAATCCCGCGAGGAAACAGCTGCGCCACCCGAGGTGGGCCACCGATCTTTCTCGCTCTGCTGCCTCGGCAACATTTCCATGCGTGTGGGCCGTAAGATCAGGTGGAATCCCGACACGGAAGAGATCATAGGCGATCCTGAGGCCAGCCGTATGCTGTTCCGCTCCATGCGGGCACCCTGGCGGATATAGAAGGAAAGAAGAAGAAGAAAGATAAAAATAATAAAAGAATGCGGGGACACCTGGCATTCCCCAGGTTTCCCCGCACCCCTTCCAGGGAAGGGCCGACGGGCCCTTTTTATATCCGGCATCTTGCGATGCCGGATTAACAATTGTCAATCTGCCGGCTTGACGTCCCTGAAATCCGTTTATTTCAACTCAGTGATCTCAGTGGCTCATCATTACTCCACCGAGAACACATCCCCGGTCACCTCGAAACTGCCGCTCACAACAGAGGTTGTTTCCGCATCGGCATGTCCCTTGAATCCGGGCTGTTTGCCACCGACAGCGATCTCGAAAACTCCGGGATCGACAACCCGCTTATAGGAAGCATCGATAAGCGACATATCTTCGGCGTCCAAAGTGAACGTAACCGTTTTCGTCTCGCCGGGTGCAAGGCTGATACGCTGGAAGCCCTTGAGTGACCTGATGGGAACCGGTACATCGGCCTCGCGGTCGCTGATATAGAGCTGGACGACCTCTTCACCGGCAACAGCACCGCTGTTGGTGACATCGGCCTTGATTTCGGCATTTTCACCGGCAGTCACTTTCTCAGGCATTACAAGATTGCCATAGGAGAATGTCGTATAGCTGAGACCGTAGCCAAAAGGATAGAGCGGCTCGCCCTCGAAATAACGGTAGGTGCTGCCCTTCATGGCGTATTCCTCGAACGGCGGAAGCTGGTCAGGCGATTTGTAGAACGTGACCGGGAGCCGTCCCGCGGGATTGTAATCACCGAACAGCACATCGGCAATGGCCGTTCCGGCCGCCTGCCCGGGATACCATGCCTCTACAATCGCCGGAATATTTTCCGAGGCCCAGTTGATCGCCACCGCGCTGCCGTTGAGCATAACCAGCACAGTCGGTTTGCCCAGGGCAACGATATCTTTCATGAGTTTCTGCTGAATGTCGGGCAGATCGAGACGGATGCGGTCGCCGCCGCGGAAACCGTCGACCTTGACTTTCATCTCTTCACCCTCGAGACGCGGTGAGAGCCCCATGACCATGATAACCGTATCGGCTTTTTTCGCCGCCGCAAGAGCCTCGCTCCTGTAATCGCGGCCACCAAGCGACCACAACAGATCGATATTGGCGATACCGAAAAGCTCGTAATAATCGATCTGGAGCTCATAGCGCTTGCCCGCCTCGAACTCAACAGTTTCATAGGCTGCACGCGGCTCATGGGGATTCTGGTAACGAACCAGCGGCTCACCGTCGACAAACAGTGAGAACCCGGAGGAACCATACGCGCCGAGCGAGTATGTCCCGCTGACTTTCGGCACAATGACACCTTTCCAGCGGATGCTGAAATTGTCATCGTTGAAATCCTCGCCGGGAGCGCCTTCCCACCAGTTGAAATTAATTTCCGGATCGACCTGTGTAAAAGCGGGCTCGCCCTCGAATTTCGCATTTTTGAAATAATCGCCCTTGAGCCCAGGTTTCAGCTCGCCGTCCTCCTCGTGGAAAAGCACTTCGGCGGGAACGACCCCGAAATTCGGCAGGTTTTCCGCCCACTCACAACCGAAAGCATGAATAACCTCCGACTGGCCGGACACTTTATGCGTGATGCCCGCGAGAGGTGTAATGGGCTCGGTGGGAATACCGTTGTAGTTACCGAGAAGGACCTCGACATCATTGGCATTCGGGCCAATGACCGCGATAGTACCGGCATCCTTTTTCAGGGGAAGGAGCCCGTCGTCGTTCTTGAGCAGGACAATGGATTTGTGTGCCGTTTCGAGTGCCAGCGAACGATGCTCGTCACAATCGATCACGCTGTAGGGGATGTTCGCGTAATCAACCATATCGTCGGGATCGAACATGCCGAGTTTGAATCGGGCCTCGAACAGGCGCTTGACCGCGATATCGATCTCGTCCTCGGAAATATGCCCCTGTTTCACCGCCTCGACAAGATGCTCGTAGACCTCGCCGCAGTTCAGTTCACAGCCGGATTTAACCGCGAGTGCGGCTGCCTCTTCCGGCGTTTCGACCACCTTGTGGTTGGCGAAAATGTCGTGGATCGCACCGCAGTCGGAAACCACATAGCCGTCGAACCCCCACTCCTTGCGGAGGATATCGTTGAGCAGCAGCGAACTGCCGCAGCACGCCTCGCCGAGATAACGGTTGTAGGCACCCATGACTGAAAACGCGCCGCCCTCCTCGATCGCCATCTTGAAATGCGGCAGGTAGGTTTCGCGGAGATCACGCTCGTCTGTGACCGCATCGAAAGTATGACGGTTCCATTCCGGCCCGCTGTGAACGGCATAGTGTTTGGCGGTGGCAACAGCCTTGAGATATTTGGGATCGTCACCCTGGATGCCCTTGATAAAAGCGACCGACATCGTTCCGGTCAGGAAGGGATCCTCGCCATAGGTTTCCATGCCGCGGCCCCAGCGCGGATCGCGGAAAATGTTGATATTAGGAGTCCAGAACGTAAGCCCCTGATAGATGCCGCGTTTACCTTTCTTCACGAAATCATGGTGTTTTGCGCGAGCCTCGTCTGAAATGGCTGTCGCAACACGGTTCATGTGCCCGCTGTCCCACATGGCGGCAAGGCCGATAGCCTGCGGAAACACTGTCGCCCGCCCGGCACGCGCAACACCGTGGAGACACTCGTTCCACCAGTTGTAGGTGGGGACATCGAGGCGCTCAATGGCGGGAGAACTGTTGAGCATCTGCGACACTTTTTCCTCGAGTGTCATACGGCTGACAAGGTCATTGACACGCTCATCGACAGAGAGCGAGGTATCAAGATATGGCAGTGTTTTTTCACTGCCGCAGCCTACGGCCGAGATCATCAGGAAAAGCATCCCGCCGGCAAGCAGAAGATGTGAACAATCGTGAATAGTTAGCATGATATTTCCTCCGTAGTATCGATAGATTTCTTTTACGGAAACAATATACATGAATCACGTCAAAAAGGCCAGTCAAAGCAGCAGGCAGCAGATATCGTCAAGAGGAGTTATGAGGCATGTGTGGAGGCCGCTTACTGTGTCGCAATAACGGTATAGGTGCCGACAGCGCCGCCGATCAGATCCCAGACACAGTCTTTCCAGCTCCAGTAAGTACGTTTTATGCGGACATCATAGACTTCCTTGCCCGCACCAGCGGTAAAAGTCAGGGAGGCACCTGTCAGGAGAGCATCGTTCTCACCGCCATGGCCCTGATAGGCAGCATAGCTCCCCGCGGCGGCAATAATTCCTGAGCAGGTGAAATGATAAAGCTTGTCCCGTCCGAACCAGTGGTCATCGGGATAGATTTTCATGGCCGAACAGCCGGAAAACAAATGTATTACACAGGCAAACAGCAGGATGACTTGTATCTGGATTCGTTTTCTTATTTTGGGCACGGAAATACTCGCAATAAAAAATTAAAGTTTGACGATTTTTTTTGAACGGCAGAGATTCTTTTTACTGTGTGCCACACGGCAACACTTACTGCAAATATACTGCGGATCAGCACTCTTTTCAGCAATTTTTTTCAATTCCCTGTCTTTGACAAGGCTGCACAGTTTTTCATTACCATTGTCACTCATGGCACTTGCCTTTCATATAACATGACTCTTTCTGACTGTAACGCTGTATTCGCAGGTATGTTCCATTTTTCAGGCAGAACGGAAAAATATCTCCCCCGTCACCTGATTTCGCATATATACTATAGAAACAAGCAGAATGTCCACACATATTTCAGAGCAGGAGAATTGTATGCAGAACCGAAGAGCATTCTTACGATCTTCATCTGCGGGAGCAGCCGCCATGGCCGGATTCGGAAGCCTGTCAGGAAAAACAGCATATGCGGCCCCTTCGTCAGCCGGGAAGCGTCTCCCCCGCGAGGTCATGATAGCGACAATCACCCAGGACGGCCTTGAGACGGACAGTCATGAGAAGATGATCGAGCTCGTTCTCGAACGCCTGAAAAGTTTCGAGTCGTTTCAGCCCGACCTTGTCTGCCTGCCGGAGACATTCGCGTTCACTCATCTCCCGAAACGGCCGCCGGCTAAAGAGGTCGCTGAAATACCACCGGGCCCAATATCGGGCGTTTTCGCGGATTACGCAAAAAAGCATAACTGTTATGTGGTCTGTCCGACCTACACGAAGGAAAACGGACATATCTACAACGCCTCCATCCTGTTCGACCGCAAAGGCAGCGTTACCGGTGAATACCGCAAAATCCATCCGACAAAGGGTGAAGTGGAGAACGGCATTACGCCAGGATCGCTCGATCCGCCGGTGTTCGACACTGATTTCGGACGGCTCGGTATGCAGATATGTTTCGACATGGAGTATCCCGAGGCCTGGAAGCGTCTGGGCGAAAGGGGCGCTGAGATCGTGGTCTGGTCCTCGGCCTATGCCGGTGGGCGCATGGTGAGTTCAAGGTCGTGGGACAACCGTTACTACACTGTTTCGAGTGTCAACAAAGATACCGCGAAAATATGCGGCATCACCGGTGAGGAGATAGCAAAAACGAGCCGCTGGAACCCCTGGACATGCGCGACGGTCAACCTCGAGATAGCATTTCTCCATACCTGGCCGTTTTTCCTCCGTTTCAAGGATATCCACGCAAAATATGGCGAGAAAATCAGGATCACCAACTACGGCGAAGAGGAATGGAGCATAATTGAAAGCCGCTCCCCGGAGATCAAAATTGCCGACATACTCAGGGAATTCGACCTTGTCACTATCGACAAGCATCTGAAAGAAGCCGAAATGGCACAAGACGGCAAAAGGCCCTGAGAGCAGATAATCCCCAAAAAGGCCGGGACGTTGACATCGGTAATGCAAAATGAAAGCCTCGCATTTATAAACTCTGCGAGGCTTTCTCATTTCAAAATCTCTGACCTTCGGTCAATAGGGGAAAACTGTATCGTCGAGACTGCAGTTAGTCCAGCTGTAGAGAGGATCTTTCGTCCTGCGCATCCAGTCGAGCAGCATTTCTTTGTAATCTTCGAGGGTGCTGTCCCCCACTGTATCAATAATATTCTTCGTCTCGTCGGGATCGTTTTCAAGATCGTAGAATTCATGGACAGCGGTATAATTGAACACGAACTTGCCGCGGTCGGTCCTGACCATGCGTTGCCAGAACGGGCAATGGTGACCGTGGTGTTCGGTGACTATGTAATCCTCCCTGAGACGCTTTTTCTCCCCCCTGAGGATCGGCATCAGCGAGCTCCCCTCCATGATTTCGGGCGTTTCGAGACCGGCGGTATCGAGGAATGTCGGCGCAAGATCGATAAGGCTGACATAGGAATCGTTCACCGCGGGATTAAACGACGGGTGTGAGGCGATCATCGGGATACGGGTGATATTGTCATACATACCGTAGCCCTTGTCCCACATACGGTAAGAACCCACAGTACTCCCGTGATCGGCGGAATAGACGATCAGCGTCTCCTCCAGCGTACCGACAGCCTCGAGAGCATCGAGAATGCGTCCGATCTCATCATCGATACAGCTGATATAGCCGTAATACTGGCCGATCAGCTGACTTATCCGTTTCCTGTTGAACCATTTCGTTCCGAGATAATCGCCGTAGCGCCTGATCATCTGCGGTTTGTCTGTCAGGTCGCAGTCGAAATCGGGCCAGGGCTCGATGTCGGCATCAAGGTACATGCTGTGATACGGCTCGGGAAGACAGTAGGGCGCGTGCGGCCCCCAGAAATGGCAGGAGACGAAAAACGGTCTGTCACTCTTGGCGTGACGGTTTATCTCATCAATAGCCTGATTGGCGAGGTAAGCCGGAATTGAGGCCTCTTTCGGGCCGTTCTGCAAACCGGAAAAGAGAGTGCCCTCGGGATTTTTCATATCGGTGACCGAGAATGTATCGACACCGAGACTCTTCAGATAAGCTTCATAGTGAGGGTTAAGATGGGGATTGCGTTTGTAGCCGTAGATATTGTTGGGGATACCGTAACCGGGATAATAGGTGCAGTCATCATAGCCGCGTGTCGAGGGTTTTGTTTTGGCGGTCCCGACATGCCATTTCCCGATATGGGACAGGTTCCAGCCGCTCTCTTTCAGGTCCTCGCTGAAAAATCGCACACCGGGATTCGGATCGTCCTGTCCACCCTTTTGCGGTGCATTTCCGGTGTTGAATATCAGACGGTGCTGATGCGCCCAGAGACCGCACTGGACAGACATACGCGCGGGCGTGCAGACCGGCGCCGGTGTGTAGGCATTGGTGAAACGGACACCGCTGCTGGCCAGACGGTCGAGGTTCGGAGTTTTGACAATGCCGTTGCCGTACGAGCCGATACAGTCCTGACGCTGTTGATCGACAAAGAGAAACAGTACATTTTTTATCGGCGGTTTTTCCCTGTCTGCCCCAGCTTGCCGCGACAGTGCCGTTGCCAGTGCCGTACCGGCCGCCGCCCCGTTCATATCACGTAAAAATCGTCTGCGCTTCATACTCACCTCCTGGTATTCCCATGGCTATTATTAGCAATGTGTCGTGAAAGTCAGCAAAACGCAAGAGGCTTTCGCATGTATATGAAATTAAACGAAAAAAACCTTGACAAGCGGCATTGGAGATGCATAAAATATGATTAAAGATATTTTTTTCTCGAATCAATATATATACAACAGGGAGGATGGCATGGGTTCATATGCAGAAATGTGGCGAAATCTCGGTCTGGACGTGGAACTTCACGAGGAAGTGCTCCAGTCGATCGGTGCGAATTACGGGAAGCAGGTGCTTTCTCAGAGCGGCAGACCGGAGGGCATGAGACATTTCGATGAGGGAGTGCACGAATCCCACGGCGGCAGGGTGCAGGAAATCATCGAGGCCCGGGAAAAGGGTGCCAAAATGATCGGCACATTCTGCATCTATGTTCCCGACGAGATCGCAATCGCCGCGGGCGCAATTCCTGTCGCACTCTGCGGGGGCACGAATTTCAGCGTCCCCTACGCCGAAAAATCCTTCCCGCGGGATATCTGTCCGCTGGTAAAATCCACCCTGGGCCTTGCTTTCTCGAAAACCTGCCCGTATGCTCCCATAAAGGACCTTGGTGTCGGCGAAAGCACCTGCGACGCCAAGAAGAAAACATGGGACATACTCTCGAAAAAAGTGCCGTTCCATATCCTTGAACTGCCGCAGAAAAAAAATGGCCGAGATATGAATCTATGGCGCGAAGAGATCGGCGAATTCAGATCGGCAGTGGAAGAGCTCACCGGCGTTGCGGTGACTGCTGAAAAACTCAAAGAGTCCATTGCGCTCCTGAACAGGCGGCGAAGGCTCCTTGCCGAGATGAACGAATTCCGCAAACTGCCCAATCCGCCGATCAGCGGCACCGATGCCCTCGTGGTAATGCAGACCGCGCTCAATGTCGACCCAGCCCGTTTCTGCGACAACCTCGAAGAGCTGAACGAAGAGCTCAGAGATCGTGTCGACAAGGGGATTTCACCATTTGACGAAAACGCGCCGCGTATCATGGTCGCGGGATGTCCCACGGTCATGGGTAACTGGATGCTGCACCATCTCATCGAAAGCTCCGGCGCGGCTGTTGTCTGCGACGAGTCCTGTACCGGCACCAGGTTTTTCGAACACCTCGTCGACGAGAGCGGCGATACTGTGGATGAGCTCATCGACAACGTTGCCGAACGGTATTTCAAGATCGACTGCTCCTGTTTCACACCGAACGACGAGCGTATCACCCATGTGCCTGAACTTGCCCGTGAATACTCAGTCGATGCTGTCGTCCAGTATGTGCTTCAGTACTGCCACACCTACAACATCGAGGCCATCCGGATCGCCGGAGCCCTTCAGGCTGAGGATATTCCCGCGATTACGATCGAGACCGACTACGGCGAGGAACACGAGGGACAGCTTAGGACCCGTATCGAGGCACTTCTCGAACGTGTTACACTTTCGGTGTAACGGGAGAAATGAGCAAAATGGAGAATATCGCAACCGGCATCGACATCGGCTCGAGGACAACGAAAATAGTTTCGATCGACAGGAACGGGATTCGTTCTTCACAGCTATTCGAAACAGGTCATAATCCGGCCTCGCTTGTAAAAAAAGCGCTTGAAGACCTCCAGGCTGGAACTGTTGTGGCTACCGGTTACGGGCGCAAACTGGCGCAGAGCATTGCCGGAGGCACTGTCGTAACTGAAATACGGGCCTGCGCCAAGGGTATATCCGCACTTTTCCCGGAGGCAGTCGCCGCAGTCGATATCGGAGGACAGGACGCAAAAGCGATCGCTCTTGGTAATCACGGTGCTTTCGACAGCTTCGAGATGAACGATCGTTGTGCTGCGGGGACCGGGCGTTTTCTGGAAGTTATGGCGAAAACGCTCGGCTACCCCCTTGAGGAATTCGGCGGTGAGGCACTCTCGGCAGACTCACCGGTCATGGTCAACAGCATGTGCACGGTCTTCGCGGAATCCGAGGTTATTTCGATGATCTCCCGTGGCGAGGAACGACGCCGTATCGCCCTCGGACTTCACATGTCGATCGCAAAACGAACCGCGGCCATGACATCGCGGGTGTATTCAGGCGGCCCGGTGGCATTTGCCGGCGGTGTCGCGCGAAACGAATGTATTGTAAAACTGCTTGGCGAGGAACTGAACAGGGAACTTCTGCTGCCAGAGGCCCCCTCGCTGACAGTGGCATATGGTGCGGCATTGATTGGGCTTGAAAATCATAACAAACAATAGACCATGATCAATTTATGGTTGACAATGGTACAGCAATCTGCATTATTGATACAATGCAATGATTTTCAGGCGGAGGTGATGAGGGCCCGGTGGTCCTCGCGGTCTTCAAAACCGTTGCGCCATCTCACGGTGGCGGGTGGGTTCGACTCCCATTCACCTCCGCCAAATTAAGTACTTTGATCGACGGGTGGAAATATGAAGACGAGAGTTCTTACTGCAGGAATAGTCACGGCACTGGCGCTCATTTTCTTTCTCATTGTTTTTTCTGTCAATTTTCTGACCAGGTACAACACGCCACCGTGGTTTCCCGGCCTGATTATTTTTTTAATTATCTCCCTTGCAGTAACCGCTTTTTTCCTGTTTCGAGCCCTCGACAGCCACCTCGACAAAACTGAAACGTCCGGCTCGCGTTTCGGACGTGATTTCAAGGGCGATTTCAAAAGCTCTCCCGGCCCGTACGGACAGGGCCTCAAGGCTATCGGCGGAAAAACACTGACCAACAACGACTGACTGGAAAACCATGACCGACAGCATCAACAACGGCGATCCTCGCCGCTCCCTGCCCTCCATCGATGCACTGTTGGGCGAAAAAAGAGTAAGCACGCTTATCGCGGACTATACCCGCGAGATTGTCCTCGATGAAATCAGGGAAATTCTCGGCAGCCTAAGGAAAAACCTAAGGCCGGAGGACAAGCCCCTGACTCGCGAAGAAATCATCACACTGCTCACGGAACGGCTGGAATTGCGCGAACTCGACCGGCTCAGGCCCGTGGTCAACGCCTCGGGTATTATCCTCCATACCGGCCTCGGGCGCGCGGTGCTGCCGAAAGAGGCGGTTCATGCGCTCTCAGGACTGGATCGCTGCTGCAACCTCCAGACCGACCTGGAAAGCGGCAAACGCGGCAAACGCAACCACATGAGCCAGGAACTGATCAAGCGCATCACCGGCGCAGAGGACGCGGTCATTGTCAACAACAACGCGGCGGCGACACTCCTTGTACTGGCGGCGCTGGCCCCGGGGAAAGAGGTCATCATCTCGCGGGGTCAGCTCATCGAGATCGGCGGCTCGTTCCGGCTTCCGGACTGTATTACCCAAAGCGGCGCTATCATGGTCGAGGTCGGCACAACCAATAAGACACATCTCAGGGATTATGAGAACGCACTCACCGAAAACACAGGCATGCTTCTCAAGGTCAATCCGAGCAACTACCGCATCATCGGATTTTCCAAGCAGGTGCCTGTAGCCGACCTGGTCACGCTCAAGAAAAAACAGCCGCTTATTGTCGTGGACGATCTCGGCTGCGGCGCACTGGTCGATCTCAGGAACTATGGACTACCCTATGAAAACACAGTACAGGACAGCATAGCGGCGGGCGCGGACATATCGCTGTTCAGCGGCGACAAGCTCATCAGCGGACCACAGGCGGGCATTATTGTCGGCAAAAAAGAGTATATTGCCAGGATCAGGAAACATCCCCTGACCCGCATGCTAAGGGTCTGCAAACTGACCGATATAGCGCTCGAAAATACGCTCAGGCTTTTTCTCGAACCGGAAACGCTGACCGAAAAACACCCGACGCTGCGTATGATGACCCTGCCATGCAAGCAGTTGAAAAAGCGCGCAGAAGCACTGAAAAAACGGTTCGACAATGACACGCCCGGCATCTTGGCCACAGTTGTTGAATGCGAAAGCCAGACCGGCGGCGGCTCCATGCCGGGAACGGGCATTCCCTCGTATGGAATTGCCCTACAGCCGAAAACGATGTCAACGGAACGCCTCTCGGTATTGCTCAGGAAAAATGAGCCGCCGGTTGTTGCCCGTATCGATAACAACAGTGTCATTCTCGACATGCGCACGCTGCTCGATGGTGACGACGACATTCTTCACGAAGCATTGAAAAGCATTGCACACTGTGCGAAAGGACGATGACGATGGCTGTCAATAAAGAACGCCGGAAAAAAGTTATGGCACGGTCGATGAAACTCGGCCACTGTGTCTGCAATCCGAAAAAGCCATGCCCCTGCGATATATTCAAGGAAAAGAACATCTGTACCTGCGCGGGGGAACGTCCCGAGGCGAAACAAACAAGCGCTGCCCTGACAAAATACGTCCGCAAGGCAGGCTGTGCCTCAAAAATCGGCCAGGCCGACCTGAAACGCATTCTCGGCAACCTGCCGCCTGTCACCGATCCCAATGTGCTTGTCGGCACCGCGGCAGGCGATGACGCCGGTGTTTACAAGCTCACAGGCAGCATATCACTCGTGCAGACAGTCGATGTTTTCACACCTTGCGTGGACGATCCCTACCTGTTCGGACGGATCGCGGCGGCAAATTCGGTGAGCGATGTCTACGCCATGGGAGGGAAACCGATATCAGCACTGTCTGTGGTCGGCTTCCCCATCGACATCCTTGATGGCGCAATCATGGAGGACCTGCTTCGCGGCGGTATGGACACGCTTGATGAAGCGAACTGCAGCCTTATCGGCGGTCACAGCATCAACGACGAGGAGGTGAAATGCGGTTTCGCGGTCACCGGTGTAATCGAATCGGCAAAAGCTGTCGAGCGAGGTGCGGCTGAGGCAGGCGATGTCCTCGTATTGACAAAAGCGCTGGGCACCGGGATAATCTGTTTCGGCGCGCAGATCGGCAGGATCAGTGAAACAGTGCTCAACGAAGCCGGCGAGTCCATGGCGACACTCAACAAGGATGCCGCCGAGCTCATGGTCGAACACAACGCTCATGCCTGTACCGATGTCACCGGATTCGGACTCATGGGACATCTCGTGGAAATGGCTCGCGGTTCAAGCCTTGCTGCGGAAATAGACCTCGAAAAGATACCGGTCTTTGCCGCGGTGGAGATATGTCTCGATAACGATATCATTCCCGGCGCTGTCGAACGCAACCAGGAATATTCCATGGCGTGGGCAGTAACTGAATCGGATAACAGCAGGCATGTACAGGTACTCTTCGATCCACAGACCTCCGGCGGCCTGCTCGTGGCCCTGCCGGAATCGGATGCCGAGAACTATGTCAAGGCTCTTCAGGAACGCGGCCACAGCGCGGCTACTATTATAGGGCGTATCGTCAAGCCGTCTGACACACTGGGCGAGGGGAAAGTCATGATCCGCAATTCTCATATCGGAAACACATTTGGTACAAAGGAAGGTGCGGTTCTGCCGAAAACGGAGAAAACCAGTAAAAGCGTTCCCGCAGCACAGCCAGCCGCCACGGTTAGTATAAGCACGGTACCGGAGAGCGAAGACGAGCCCTGCTGTGCCTCGCCGCCGTTTTTCGATGACGATATCCCGGCCTCCTCAATCGACATGTTCACCGGATTCATGCAGGCGGCTTCGGCGCCGGGTGCAGTCGATGCGAAGACAAAAAAGCTCATGGCAATAGCTCTCTCCGTTGCAAAGAAATGCCGCCCCTGCCTTGTCGCGCACATGAAAGGCGCCCTCGGCATGGGCATGACGAGAGAGGAAATCGACGAAGCCGCATATCTGGCGATCTCATTCGCCGGATGCCCGACACTCATGCTCTACCGCGAGGTATGCAAAGAAATCTATGGCTGATTGCAGTCCACATACAGCACTGGGCGCTGTCGAATTCGAAAGCACGCCCTCCGTGGCAATGATGATCTGTACCGCAGGCCACGTCGACCACGGAAAAACACGGCTCGTGAAACTTCTTACCGGCTGCGAAACCGACCGTCTGAAAACGGAACAGGAACGCGGCCTGACAATCGAGCTCGGTTTCGCGCCCTGTATGATCGGCGCAGGCACCTGTGTCGGTATTGTCGATGTGCCCGGTCACGAAAAATTCATCCGTACGATGGTTTCCGGCGTTTCGGGTATTGGCATGTGCATCCTGACCGTGGCGGCCGACGACGGTATCAAGCCGCAGACTGTGGAGCATGTGCGGATCATGGATTTCATGGGAGTGCCCGAGGGGATAGTGGCAATAACGAAAAGCGATCTTGTCGACAGCGCACATCTCGAACAGACTATTGCCGGGACTCGCTCGTTTCTCAAGGGCACGTTCCTCGAGAATGCCCCGCTCTGCCCGCTTTCGTCGGAAACATTCGAGGGCTACCCGGACTTCTATGCCATTCTGACGGAAAAACTGAATGTGCTGAAGAAAGTAACGCGCCACGGCATATTCCGTATGCCTGTCGCACAGATATTCAAACGGGAAGGTTTCGGATCGGTTATCATGGGTATTCCAGTCGAGGGCGGTATTTCGACAGGTGAACGGGTCGAGATCGTTCCGGGCGGCAGGACCGGCAAAATACGCGGTATGCAGCAATTCCTCCATGACAGCGGTGAGGGCGAATACGGGCAGTGCCTCGCACTCAACATCCCGGAATTCGGCAAGACACCGCCCTCGCGCGGTGAGGTCCTCTCCCTTCCCGGCATGCACAAGGCATCTCAAAGCTTACATGTCAGGATCACGACGGTTCCTGAACTCACCCTCCCCCTGAAAAACGCGGAGACAGTGAAAGTTCACAGCGGAACAGCCGAGGTTAACGGCAAACTGTATCTTTTAGAGGATAAAGAGCTGAATGCCAACACATCGGCACTGGCATCCCTTGTCCTTGCGGAACCTGTCGCGGTGGCCGCACATGACCGCTGTATAATTCGCCGTCTGTCACCCGCCACGACTGTTGCCGGTGGAAAAATCCTTTCGTGCTCCTCCGATAACGGGAAACCGCGAAAACGGCAGCTTCTGGAAACACTACACGAATATGAGCGATTTCTCGACGGTTGCGATCCTCATTCACGGGAAGGACTTGGAAAACGTGTCGAATACACCCTTCTCGGCAGCGCGAAAGAACTGAACGCCGATACCTGCGCGAAAAAAATATTGATACCCGTGACAATGGCGGAATCGCTTCTTGAAAAGCTCGCGGCTGAGGGTGCGGTAATAGCCCTTTCTCAGGGATATTTCGCACATGCCGCAACAGTGGAAAAATACTGTAACGAGGCTGAGAGGTTTATAAACGATTTTGCTGATATTTCGCAGAACCTGACACTTACCACCGACGAACTGGCCCGTGAAATCACCTGTTCCGACCGTATTCTGGAACTGGTGCTGGACTATCTTACTGACAAGGGACTTGTCATGCTCAGCGGTGCCAAGATTCTTCTGAACGACAGCACAAGCTCGATGAGCGCTAAGGAAAAAGCCCTTATCGCGCGAATCACCACAATCTATGAAGAGGCCTTGTTCTCTGCGCCCCGGCCGGACGAACTTCCTGAAATGCTCGGACATGATGAGAAAAAAACAGTGCTTCTTGTCGAATATCTCTGTGCACGTCAGACACTTATCAGGCTTTCGAAAAATGTGATGCTCTCACGGAATGCGTTTCTCAGGGCCCAGGAAATCGCAGTCAATACCGCAAAGAAAGAGGGATGTATCGATTCCGGCACATTCAAAAACGATATCGGCAGCACTCGAAAATACGCCATTGCGATTCTCGATCATCTCGACGCCCTGCATGTCACGATCAGGAACGGCAATATCCGCAGTCTGGCGCCCGATTACGAAAGGCGAATGCTCCGATGAAAGTGACCGGGAAACAACGGAAAGCGATAACGGTAACACTGCTCGTCACAGCGCTTTTGCTGCTTGCCGGAGCCGGTTTCCACTCGCATAAGGTTTTCGAGATTGAGGAGGATGAGGACGATTTCGGTTTCATGACATTCACGCGTATCAGTGAATTTCAGTTGACCGTTGACTCGACATTCCAGGGGGTCGACCGCATCGACGGCCGTCTTTATTCCACCTACGACAGGCTCGAGGGAGGCGGGGGAAAACGCCCCTGCCCTACCTGACAGTAGTATCTTTAGCGGTCACGGCGGCCGCATTCGAATGTCAGGTGTCAGGTAAAAGGTGTCAGGTAAAAGTTACCGGAATTGCGGGTAAGGACAAGAGGAAAATGCTGAAACGCCATCTTACACAGTTCGTATCGCTTATACTGCTTCACAGTTCGTGGGGACCACAGGCAAAATGGTTCTGCAATCCGGTGCTGTCATGCCACAGCTGCTGGCTGTCGTGGTTTGCCTGTCCTATCGGCGTTTTTGTGCATTATTCCGGCTATCACCTTTTCCCGCTTCTGGCACTGGGTACAGTACTGCTCATCGGCGTGATCGCAGGACGGCTTTTCTGCGGTTGGATATGCCCTTTCGGATTTATACAGGACATGCTGCACAAGATCAAAACACCGGAAATCACACCGCCCAAATGGATGTTCTCTATCAAATATTTCATACTCGTGATCACGGTGTTCCTGATCCCGTGGTTCCTCGGCGAAGAAACACTCTATACATTCTGCCGTATCTGCCCGTCCTCGGCGCTGCAGGTAACCGTACCCAATCTCTTTATTGCCGGTTTCGGCACGATCAGCACCACGAATATGGTAAAGCTCCTGTTTCTTGTGTTCATTCTCGCAGCGGTCGTCTTTTCAAGCCGTTTTTTCTGCAAGGTATTCTGTCCCATCGGAGCACTCATGGCACCGTTGAACCATTTCAGTTTCTGGAAAGTCGGACCACCGAAAAAAAACTGTGTCTCTTGCGGCAAGTGCGATAAAGGCTGTCCTGCGGATGTTCATCCATCTGAGCGATTCGCCGAGGGAGAACCCGCAAACAGGGCCCTCGACTGCATTGTTTGCCATGACTGTAAAACACTGTGCCCCAGAAAGTAACGACACAAGACCGCAATTAGCGAGAATTATTTCTTGCTTTTTGGCGATTTCGTATTACATTGACATTATGAAACAAATAATACTACATCTTATACTCCTGTGTACCCTTATTTATTCTTCCCCTGCGGATGCTGTCATTACATTCGCCGAAACTTCCCATGACAGCATCGACATGTTGGAAGACGGCGGATCGCTGCGTATGGTCCCCCGGCCCGAAGGATTCTTCAACCGTATTGCCCTCAAGATCGAAGGCCAGGAGGTCAAGTTCAGGAAAGAACCCGAATACCTGGGTACGGATATCGTATATGGCGTTATTCCTCTCGGGTTGAACAGGAAGACGTATATCTGTTTCGCGTGGGATGTCGATCATGCAACACTCTATCTCGACCATAACAGGAATTTTGACCTGACCGACGAAGCGCCCGCATCGATCAACCACGGATCTATAAATCCACGTGCACAACATTTCGATGATGTTGTGCTTTCACTGCCGCACAAAAACGGTACTATCGATTATCATGTCAGCCTCCAGCTCAAGAGACCTCACAAAACTGCCAGTGGTTACGCTGTTATTAATTCGGGCTGGGAGACCGGCATTGACATCGGCGGCGAAAAGTGGGTGATCGCAGTCTGTGACAATCTCAACGGGATTATCGACGACGGCGATATTTGTCATATTATGCCCAAAAGAAAATTAAATCATCGATTCAAGACCAGATTTATCGGGGTTGACCGTCACTCGATACCCAACTCTATCTTCATCAATGACAAAAACATATCAATCGGTTTCGCCTTCACCGTAGACGGTAGCGGCCAGACAAAGCTCATGCTTGAACTCGAACAGTTTGAAAGCCCCATGGGCACACTCGACATCGAGGGAAAAGTCGATAGGATGCTGTTATACACAAAGGATGGGAAAACCACTAATCTCGCCATCCTTCAGAATCCATCCGGTGAAACACCTGTCCCGGCAGGCAAGTACCACATGCAGAAATATTATATGGGTGACGGCAGTCTCGATGCAACACGGACACAACAGATTGAAATCCTCCCGAATGAGACTGTGCCGCTTAAGATTGGCGGGCCTCTCAATAATTCCATTAGCGTAGAAAAACGTGGTGCTAACCTTGTTCTCAAGTATAAACTTGTCGGTGTCGACAGCACCGAATTCCGCCACCGCTATACAACTTCATGGAGCGGAACCCCACAGTTCGCCATATATAAAAACGACCGGAAGGTAGCCACCGGCACCTTCCGCTATGGCTGAGGCGGCACCTGTTCGTACTCATGGCGAGTACCCCCCACAGTACACGGAAAACTGAAAATAGTCGCCATCCATTCCATCGGCGATCTTGGCCCCAAAGAGGGAGCACCGGTCTATTTCGAATGGAAACTGTCATGGCTGATTACCCGGATTCTGGTTAAGACAGCGGTCTGGCTGTTGCTTGCTTTGCTCATGGTTCCAGAGCAAAACCGGTCATGGCGCGCGGCAGCATTGCTCATACCGCTCGGTTTTCTGCAGATTGTGGCGCTCATTATCGGAACAACAGCGTCATTATCCACTTTCGGTTTCGGTGATGTAATCGCATCACTGTCACTGGCGCTGGCCTTTCTATGGCTCTTCGGCGACATTCTGGAAGACACGGAATGGCATATAAAAATCAGCATTTCTGCGGGTATTTTCATTCTGACCGGTGTGTTTATCGTTCTGACTTACGGTGTTCAGGAATTCCGTCCTGTCAAGTTTTACCTGCTTGGCACGGTATCCATTCTTGGCGGTCTGAGCGGAGCAGGGGCAATCGTAAGGAAACAGTTCAATTTCTTCCGATTGAATATATGGCTTCCGCTCATCATCATGGTCTTCATGACACTGTCTATGTTTGTCTCACATTTCCGCTCAATTATCAATAATGGAATGATCCTGCCTATTCTGCTGGTCAGCGTTATATACGGTCTTATCATGTATTTGATTATATCACCATATCTCATTCTCACAGCTTTCAACAGTTTTTACCGGCAACGCATGAAATGTGTCATATCCGGAGATTCAGACGAAATCCGTTAATTTACAGGAGGGGCGTATGGGAAAAATACTGAACCTGGCACTTTGTGCGGCATTCTTCTGGAGCATTACGGCTTCGGCAGAAACAATCGAGGTGCCTCTCAAATTCATCGACAAATCAAATGACCGCAGCAAGTTACGGCCTGTAGGGCACGTCTTCACCATGCCCGTCAAGGAGATTCCGGAGGGTAACTGGAAACTCCCGGCCCTGAATGCGGAAACACCGCTTTATCTCCTGCATAAAATGGGTGATAAAAGCTTCTTGATTGTTTTCGATGAAAAGGAAAATGATGCCAACGGTTATAGCCGCATATATATTGACATGGATAACGACGGCGATCTCGCGGAAGAAAAACCGATCGATGGCACCAGGGATGAAAGAAGAAACAACAACGGATTTTTTGAATGCTCATTCTCGTCGATAGATATCAGTGTCACTGTCGATGGAGGGGAAGTCCCCTATAGCATCCAACTCCGCATATCAGGTCATATTGTCGAAAAAGACGGCAAAAAGACACTCGATTATACACAGGTATATCTCTACGGAGCCAGTGTATTCAGAGGCGAGTTTGAGGTCAATGGCAAAACATATTCGCTTATGCTCAACGATACAAATATCAACGGCAGCTTTACCGACAAGGGAGAGCTGAGAGACTCGCCGGGCAGGAACAATATCAAACTCATGGAGTTGGGCTCTGACGAGATTTATATGGACACCGGCGAGCTGGGTTATACAGATAACCAGCCGTACGGGGAATGGCTGTATATCGGATCTTCGCTGTACCGGCTCAATATCGACATGGGGAAACGCCTTATTACCCTGACGGAAGCGACAGAGAAATTATTTCCGCTGGCTCTCTCCTTCAAACCGATCGAGATCGCATTATTGAACGATGATGACGGCAGCATTGTTGTCGCCCGCAACTGTGACGACAGCTCACTCTCGCTTCCGGCAGGAAATTACCGGCTCATCGACTACCGGATCGCGAAAAATGACGATCAGGGCGACAGGTGGGAAGTTACCGCCACTGGCGCCCAGGAGGCGCTAGCGGTACGTGTCGGTGAAGGCGTGAATCCGACACTGACTTTCGGAGAGCCTTTCACGCCTCAGGTTCATCGTGATGACAGACGCGGTTCAGGCAACACGATACTAACCTTTGTTACAAGGGGAAGTAATGACGAGCAGGTCACAATGATTGCTCATTCCGAGGGCAGCAACACAAAAATTCCCCTGTCAAAGAAGACTGGCTCTTATCCGAAAGAGCCGCGCTACCGCATTGTCAAATCAGACGGTGAACTGGTTGCCCGCGGCACTTTCGAGTATGGTTGAAGCTTTACCTGCTCGGCCGCATGGGTCGGCCAAAAGGAAAAAGGCGATTATTTTGTCCTGACAAGCTATAAAGTCGGGCCGTTCGAGACCAAAAACGAACGCCATACAATAACAATACAATAAGGAACATGGGTGTGGCGGGGTCGGGCGACAGTGAGCGCTGCAGAATGATAAGCTGCAGCGCTCACCGCGACAATTTTCAGCAGCAGCCACGCCGAAAGTAGAGAATTAGTTATCGATCTATTGTCGTTTTCAACATTATCAAGCACGGGAGAGGCCATGAAACTACTGAATTTCGCCGTAACACTGACTTTCTTATGTCTCTGCATGATCTCATCAAGCGCATTCGCAGGAACAGCTGATGTTCCCGCGGTCACCGCTGTTCATCTCGAAAACATCGTTATCGACGGTGATCTCAGCGACTGGCCGGACGGTCTTGAGCGCAATTATATCCTCAATCACGGACAGGCTTATGGCCCCACCGACATCGATCATGCCGACCTGATGACCAGCGAAGACCTTCACGCCTATTTCATGGTCGGTTACAACCTTGCCACTAATTTCCTGCATGTCGCGGTGGTTGTCAGAGATGATGTCCAGGCCAATGGTTTCGGATATTCGTCTGTTGACGGCTGCGAAATATATACCGAAGGCAAAAGAAAAGGCCGTGTTGTAACCCCTGAACGCGGCGTAGGTTTTGACGCCACAAAAATGGCCGCAATCCAATATGTCCAAGCCACACCCGGCGGCAGCTATGACCGCGAAAGGCCCGGTGCACCCAAACCGGTAGCATTCCGTATGGCCGGTGGTGACGTGACAAAAACCCGGACCTCATGCGCCGTTTCACGGGAAGGCAACATTACTATTTACGAGTGGGCTGTTGAGCTGTTCGAGCACTATCCTGACCAGCCGACAACACTTGAAAAAGGCATGAAAATCGGCCTCGATGTAATCATCAACGACTCCGACACCAGTGATGAAAGACCCAGGGAACGCCCGGCGTGGGTGGGTTGGAGCAAGTACAAACCATATAAATTCTTCAATGCTGACACTCTTGGTGAAGTCACTCTCGGCGGCAGCATCGAAAGCATGGGGACGCTCGCAGGTAAGGTGACAGACAGTAAGGCCCGCGGCCCGTTCTCCCAATTCAAGTTCGAAATTCTTCAAAACGACGAGTACTTGCGCCAGGGTGTCTCCGATGCAAACGGCGAGTTCAAAATACTTATGCCTCCCGGCAGCTATGAACTAAAAACCTCGCCTATGCAGGGACTCGACGCTGTTACGCTCAAAAAAGTCACAGTCCGCCAGGGGAAAACAAGCAGTGTTAAACTGAAACCGAAATATACCCGCTACCCCGATATTCTTGTAAAAGCGGTCGAACATTATAAAAACATGAAAAGTTACACTGATTTTACGCTCATCGAGCTCACACACCATCGTGACGGCGAAACATGGATTGAAAAAATCCCCTATTCCATCACGTACCAACGCCCCGACCTGATGCGCTTCGAGTGTTTGACACCGACAGAAAGCGGCGGTCTCTCGCAGTACAATGATAGCAAAATGTACTCAATTTACAACAACTATGAGGAATTATACACCACATTCACATCAGAAAATCTCAAACGTATTTCGATCTCCATGAACAGTATTCTCACCTGGCAGACCGATGGCAACAGCCTCGATTTTCTTTTCATACTGGATGAAAATGCGTTTGACACCCTGATAAAAAACAGTGTATCGATTACGGAAAAGGGCGAAGATGTTTTCGATGGCAGACCGGTCAGTATCATCGAGGTTGTCAAACCATTTGACCGTCTCAATCCGACAAGCCGCTACTTGAGTTTTGTCGATTTCTCACCTGTCATCCACAAAAACGGCACGATCAGGCTCTTGATTGACAAGAACGATTACAGCATCCGGGAAGTATCTTATACGCTTCCACTCGACGAGATTGACGCTGTCATGAAAGATGAAGTGAAAGCCGAAATGACGGGAACGGTCGATGTCTCACTCAAGCATATGGGCATTGAGTTCGACCGGGAATACGATACGAAGTATTTCTCGTTCATGCCGCCGGGAGATGTCGAGATGAGCAACAGGCTCACCGGCATGGTTACAAAAGTGCGGAACAAGCGCCTGGTCGGCAAACCAGCGCCGGATTTCACATTACCCGATCTCGACGGCAACCAAGTAAAACTGTCGGACAGCAATGGAAAAATCCGCATTCTTCTGTTCTGGGCTTCATGGAGCGAGGGTTGTGCCGAACCGATGAAACAATACAGCAGGATGAGTGAGTATTTCAAGAAAGTAAATATGGATGTCGAGCTCATAGCAATCAATGTGCTCGACGAGGAAGATCCCGAAGTTCTCAAGGAATACCTTGAGGAGAACGAGATAACACTCAATTCCCTTATCGACAGCAGTGAAACATTGACAGACAGTTACAACCTGCAAAACTTTCCGAGTTGTGTAATGATCGATAAAGATGGTACCATCAGCGCCGTTTATAAAAAAGCTTCGTTTCAGCTTGTTGCTACGGCACTCACTCAGATGCTGGATTTAAAACCTGAATAACGCCCAAAAAACACGCGTTAACAAAATGAGTGTTTCTGGCAAATTTTCAAATTTTTCATTCCCCCCTGACGGGACGGTGCCTTTTTATGGCGTCGTCCCGTTTATTGTTCTGATAACGCATTCAACAGGTTTCTCGTTCGTAGATCAGCGCTCCCAGGGGGCGTTTTTCGGAGTGCCATCGGCATGACGGCCGAATTTCAGCGGTGGTGTACCACGCTCGAAAGCGCCGAGATCGGGCCCGTTGCCCTTATAACCGTCATTGAAATTGGGAAGTCTTATACCGGCATCGATGACAGGATTTGGAACGGTCATGACCTTATCTGTCACCGTAAGATTCTGGCCGTCGTGGATAGTAGTTGTCCGCCCCCACTCGATTTTCGTGGTTGTCGGCGCAGGATAGAACTCGAGTGCATACGACTCGACAAAAGCCGGTTTCCCGCGGACTCCATGTTTTTCGAATCCCTCGACAAGATGGATACCGGAAAAAAGATCGTAGTCGAGATCACTGGGAATTGCCGGTTCGCGACGGCCTGTCAGCGTGCCGGGACAGTCGAATATGTTATTTCGTGTCACATTGTTCGTGCATGGATGACCGCTGAAAACGCTGAACGCGCCTCGCGGCTGAAGTGCCGTATTGTGGTAGATATACTTGACGCCGCCGATATAGGGATCGCGTTCGCCAAGCTTGATCATACTACCGCCGAGAGGATTCTTATGGGTTCTGCGGCTGACCCCGAAAATATTGCGAAAAATATAGAGCGGCCCGAAAGTTGTCGAGGCGGTAGCGATATGCTGGAACGTATGGTCGATATAATTGCCCCAGATGCGGACATTCATATTCGCCCCCTCGCTCTCGATAGCATCATCCCAGACATTGGTGATGATATTGCCGTAAATATCCGAATCCCGGTTAGGGCTGCCCTCATTACTGTAGTTACTGCCGCCGCCGATAGCATCGTTGAAACCATGATCCTCGGTCGAGCGTATCGTGTTGTAGCGTATGACATTACCACCTGTCGAATTAATCATGGTCACAGCCTGCGGACCGTTAGGATGGCCGGTATCCCAATCGTTACTCGCACCACGCGGATGTTCGATCAGATTGTGCTGGATGATAAGCCCGCCTGCGCCCCGCTCGGCATAGACAGCACTGTCGGAGCCGCCGGAATTCCCGAAAGAGCGCGGGCCGCCTCCCCGGCCCCAGTATGTGATACGGCAGTCCTCGACCAGGACATTTTGAACACCCTTCCGAATAACAATGGCATGCCGCGCCGCATTCTTCAGCTCGAATCCCCTGACAATAACGAAATCCGCTTCGATTACAATATTGTGATCGCGGAAATTTTCAGGATCGATCGTAGTCACGC
Organism: Candidatus Latescibacterota bacterium; assembly: GCA_963668435.2. Taxonomy (GTDB): domain Bacteria; phylum Latescibacterota; class Latescibacteria; order Latescibacterales; family Latescibacteraceae. The sequence goes on along the minus strand of CAXXSC010000001.1, from coordinate 700,951 downwards.
CATTTTCGGCAGGCGTGACAAGATGCCAGGCATCGGCAGTGCCGCCCTCGCTGATGTGCAGTTCAACTTCAGAAACGCCGTTTTCAATGTACGTCGTTTTTCCAACAGGTATTTCAGTGCTGCGTGTCTTCGTATGGATGACTGTTTCTTTACCTGCATATTCGAACCTGACATCGTAACGGGTGCCGGGAACAAGACCAACAATGCTTCCCCTGAACTGCCCCTGGCGGCTATCATACCATAAATCCTGTGCCTCACGCCAATCACTCGTGCCCTCCTCACGATATGACACATGGCAGGGACCTGAGACTGTATCACCGACAGTATAGTACAATCCCAGACACTCGAATGTGGCAACAGCGCAGGGATTTTCATTCTCCGGCAGAGTATATTCCCCGGCAGAAAGACACACCGGCATTAAAAGCAGGATAACTACGGCAAACAACACAAAAATGGGCACACGCACTGGATCACTCCTTTTACGAGACAGGACAGAGGATATGAATACAATGTCTTGCACATCAGTATTTAATTGAATATCAATGAAGCTCCGTCATGACTTCACCGATTCCCCCGCGGTAATAATTGAAACGGACATTTGGATGATCCGCAAGAAGCGACATCGGTACAGACGAGTCGGCAATACCTTTCGATATCATGAAAGCGGTCAGCCGCTGTCCGAAAGGATTGTCATGTGTTCCGGCCTGCCAGATCGAGACAGTTTCGGTTTTCCAGGTCTCATACGGGCCGACAGTCGCCGCTTGCGAGGGCACATCGGACACTTTTCCGCCGCCTGAGGTTCTCGCGTTCTGCATGACAGTCATGGGGTGAAGGTCGACGACACGGGTTTTCAACTGACGGTAACGTTCCGGCGCGGGCGGCATATCGGCGAATTCACCCTCCCGTTTGAGCGGATCGTTGAAGGCCCAATGTTTGACATCGCCCTGCCCGCCCTGCATGAGCACACATTTTATGTCATCGAAAGAAGTCGAATAAGCATCGAGATCGCCGGTCGGGAAATGGAGGTGCTCATCAGGCATCCTGAGCCGTGGATCGATCCTGTCGAAACACATATCTCGATCGCATTTCGCGAAAGACAAGGGATGTGTCTCCGGTACAGGTTCGCCGTCCTCAACCCATTCGTCCATGCCCCAGAAATGGGCATCCCGGACATCTATCCCGAGGCTGTTTATCAGGCGCGCGACCAGTGGCAGCTGCTCTGTGGGGCCGATTGGCCCGCAGATTCCCGCAGGATTATCGGCGTTGGAACGCTGGAAAGCCTCGATATATTCAAGGGCCTCCGCAAGATAGAATTCCTCGATCGTATCATAAAAAGTCACCGTGAATCCCGGCCGTGAAAGCCGGGACAAATCCTCCGCGCTCAAAGAAGCCGCCTCGTCAAGAAGATCGGCATCAAGTGTTGTGTAATCCCACCATCCGGGGGCGACTTTACTGAGTGGTCTCGCCATTCCTGTCCTCCGCTCTGTTATATCCAATCATTGATCGTACTTGTCATTTATAAAACAATACTTATTAAGAATATTCCCCAGAGGATCATAATTTTCTGCCGCAAAACCAAGATGTGAGTGCCGCCGCCAGCCCTCTGCATATTCAAAGCGGCCTGACATATCGCCGACCTCTTTCGACATCGACAGCATCATCTCGGTATATGCATCGACACCCTGGGTGCTCTCGAGAAATCGCCGCTGGCTTTCGTGGCAGGCAAGCATGGCGCGTTTTCTATCGATCACTCCCGATATATCGGTGAAAAACTCAGGTACGATCCTCTGCCGCATGGCATCCCTGAGCCCATAGGGCATGGCATGGTAGATTGCCACATCCGCTGAATATGGCACAGTATCCGGCATGGTCGCAAAGTTCCACATCGCCCTTGTGAAAGCGGCAGTAACCAGCAGGCGGGCGGCATTCTGATGATCCTCCATGTAATCCTCGAGAGACGGCACAAGCAGGATATCCGGACGTATTTTCCTCACATAGGCCGCACATTTCGACGCCATATTTTCGGTATAGACAAGACCGAAATCATGCGTGACAGGCGGGTGCATAAACGCGCCTTCCAACGCCGCGGAGGCTTTAGCTTCCCGCCAGCGTGTTTCCGCTGTTTCGATTTTGTCGAGACTATCGGAGCCGCAGTTGCCGTTCGCCATATTCCACATGTGTATCTCGGCTCCGCAGTCCTTGAGAAGCAGCAGAGTCCCCGCCATCATGAACTCGATATCATCAGGATGCGCCCCTGCGGCAAGTACAGTCAGAGTTTTGCTGTTCATTTCACTCATTTTTTATTCTCCAAAAGCGACAGGTGCGCCGCTCCGAACTGATTCATTGGACGCGTAACACATTTCAAGAGCAGTCACCGATGACGCAAGCGGGCAAAGATCGAATGGCGCATTGTCGAGGATCTGACGGGCGAAATATGAAATTTCCTCTCCATAGGCGTCATGTTTCGGCAACTCAGGATGGAACTTGTCACCATTCACCGGGCACACCATGAGCCGCTCACCTTTCGGACGCCAGAAATCAAATTCGAGCACGGCATCGCTGCAGACTATTTTGTACCACATTCTGAATGGATAAGACACAGGCGCAATCATTGAGCCCTCTGACCATACAGCGGCACCATTGTCGTAATCCAGGGTGTTATAGACCGTGTTTACCGCACCGTTGGTGACAGCACCCTTTGACGAAATCGTTTTCGGGGCACCGAGGAGATTCAATATAAAATCCAGATCGTGGATCTGAAGGTCAATCACGGCACCTCCGCCGCCGTCGGGACGCATCATCCAGTCATTCCAGTCAGGCGGAGAGCAGAAACGTTTACAATCGACACCGACAAGATCTCCGAACTGTTTTTCCGCTACGGCTTTGACAGCATACTGATATTCCGGCCAGAAACGAAGGACCTGGGCCACCATAATCCTGGAATACGATGAATCAAGAGCCTTTATCGCGCGCGCGTCCTCAAGAGTCAACGCGACCGGCTTCTCGCAGAGACAGTGAAGTTCGTGATCGGCACATGTCCGAATAATGGGAAGGTGCGTCGTTGTCGGCGTACAGATATCAACAGCATCAGGGGCCGCGATATCGATGGCCTTATCGAGACTGTCAAATGGTGTGAGACCGAACTTCTCAGCAAAAGCATCCGCCTTCGCGGCATCTCTATCGACAACAGCTGTGAATTCGACATGTTCAAGCCCTGACACGGCTTCCAGATGCGTCTCCCCCATGAATCCGGCACCAACAATCAACATGCGAAGTTTATCGTTAACCATTACTCCTCCGTTTGCTCTTATAATGAGTGAATAAAACTTAAGAGTATTTCTAATAATTTGCATTTCAGGCATGAGCTATTTTTAAGAGACTGATAAGACAATTGAAGTGATGACGTATCAAGAGATACTTTGAACATCCACAAAAGCGGTCAGTCACTGAAAGATACGCTCGCTGGTAAAATGGAATTAATAAAGGCGCTCTTAACCATAAAGCATTATACATCCGGGTGAAGATTCATACAAATCCTTCTTGCGATTCAGGCGTTAAAAAAGAAAAGGGGAAGGGTAGAACAGAGCCGCAAAGCTATTTGTGAAAAAAATAACTTGCAAAAAATGCCAGTTTGATATATATTTATCGATAAATAAACATCAATTAAAAATCGTCGAACTGGAGCGGCTGTTCATGGGCAATCATTACGGCGCAAAAAACGCACCGAGACCTACTGTCAGGCGGCTTCCCTCTGTCCTGCAGTATCTGAAACGCATGAAGAATGAAGGGTTGAGCCACATAAGCAGCGCAAAAATCGCTGAGGCGCTTGACCTTGAGTCAATACAGGTTCGCAAAGATCTCCAGGTGACCGGACTTTCCGGCCAGCCCGGTGTTGGTTTCGAAATCGAGGCGCTGATCGAGGCTATCGAGCGTTTCCTCGGCTGGGACAACAACCGGGACGCGTTTGTTGTCGGCGCAGGGAATTTAGGCGCTGCGCTGTCCGGTTACAGCGGTTTCTCCGATTATGGCCTCAACATCGCGGCACTTTTCGATGTGAACGATGACAAGGTCGGAATGGCGATTCACGGCAAGGAAGTTTTTCACACTGACAGGCTTATCGATCTCGCGTGGCGCATGCATGTCAAGATCGGCATACTGACTGTCAGTGCCGATGCAGCCCAAAAAACGGCGGAACTCATGGTTGATGCCGGTATCAGGGCTATCTGGAATTTCACAACGGTGAATCTTGACCTCCCCGCCACTATCGCGGTTGAAAAAGTCGATCTCGCAGCCAGTCTAGCCGTGCTGTCAAAAAGACTGGACGTGCTCATGGATAACGATAAACATACGACAAAGGTTTGAACAGATGACAGAAAAGGCGCTCGAAATCAGTCTTTGCATGGGAAGTTCCTGCTTCTCACGCGGCAACAACAGAACACTTGCCAATATTCAGCAATATATTCGTGAGCGCGGAATCGACGCGTCTGTAACGCTGGCTGGCGCGCTCTGCGAAGGCCGGTGTAAAAGCGGCCCCAATGTCACAGTCAACGGTGTCAATTACGAACAGGTTGATCCTGACAGCATCGCTGATATTCTCGAATACCATCTCAACGGGAAAAATGCTCTTCAAGAAACGGACGAAACGGCATGAAAACGAACTCTCATCTCTATACCGAAACCGCGGAATGCCAGGACTGCTACAAGTGCTTGCGCCAGTGTACGGTTAAGGCCATTCGTATAAAGAACGGCCACGCTGAGATCATCCCGGAACGCTGTATCGGCTGCGGTCATTGCGTCGAAATATGTCCAGTCGGCGCGAAACGTGTCAGAAGCGCAATCGGCCGTCTGAGACTTCTTTTCTCTATGAAAAAGAGGGTAATAGCATCCCTGGCGCCGAGTTATATCTCCGAATTCCCGGATGTACCGAAAGCAAAACTCATCGCCGCGCTCAAGAAACTCGGGTTTTACGGTGTCTCGGAAACAGCCCTCGGTGCGGAAGAAGTCTCCGCTGCTGTTCCCGACCTTCTCGAAGACCATAAACACGGTGTGCTTTTCTCGTCCGCATGTCCCACTGCGGTGGATTACATACGCAAATACCATCCTGAATACGCGGACAGGATTTGCGGCCTCCTCTCCCCCATGCTCGCCCACGGCAAACTGCTGAAACGAGAATACGGAGAGGATATCGGGATCGTCTTCATAGGCCCCTGTATCGCAAAGAAAAACGAAGCTGACACTATGCCGGAACTGATCGACACGGCAATCACGTTCGAGGAACTCCGAAAATGGCTCGATGATGAAAAGATAAACCCGTCAGAAATGCAAGGCGGCGATGACGATTTCATTCCCCATCGTGCGCACGCAGGAGCTATGTATCCTGTGGACGGCGGTATGATCGCTGGAATCAAGGCAAACTGCCTGGTCAATGACATCGATTTCATGGCTTTCTCTGGCATCAAGAACATCCGAAGTGTCATGGATGAGATCGAAAGCATCGAGGCCGACCGACCTGTTTTCGTGGAACTTCTCTCATGCGAGGGCGGCTGTGTCAACGGACCCTGCTCCGCAAGCAGAACGGCTACCATTGCGAAGCGTAGAAAAGTCCTTGCAAACACGGATTTCGATAGTTCCGACATTCCCGGCAAGGCAGCGATTGACATTTCCAGTAATTATGACGCTATCACACTCGAAGGCAAGGAATACAGCGAGGAAGAACTTCTCGATGCATTGAGGACTGTTGGAAAATACACGAAGGCCGACGAGCTCAACTGCGGCGGCTGCGGCTATGATTCCTGCCGGGAATTCGCGAAAGCCCTGCTTGCCGGTTCCGCCGAACCCAGCATGTGCACCGGCTATATGCGCAAACTCGCAATGAAAAAAGCCAACGCGCTTCTGAGCACAATGCCCAGCGGTGTGGTCATTGTCGACAGGCAACTGCGCATTGTGGAAAGCAACCGGCGTTTCAGCGAGATCATCGGAGGCGACCTCCTTCTCGTAAGCGAAACGAAACCGAATCTCGAAGGGGCCAATTTGAAAAAAATAACGCCGTTCTACCGCTATTTCGAGAAAGTGCTCGAGAACGAGAACGACAGGGTTGCCATCGACCTGAAAATTGGCAAGAAAGCGATCAATCTCAGTGTGTTTTCAATAGAACCGAACCGTCTTGTCGGCGGTATTGTGCAGGATATCACCGCGCCGGTCATCCAGAAAGAACGTATCGTCAGCAAGGCACGTGATGTTATCCAGAAAAACCTGGAAACTGTCCAGAAAATCGCGTACCTTCTTGGCGAAAACGCCGCTGATTCGGAAGTGATTCTCAACTCGATCATCGACTCATTCCCAACCGACACTGTCGGGGAGGATGAAAAGAATGCCTGAGAGAACGCAGTTCATCGAAATTGCTTTCAGCCAGACCAGCAAGTACGGGCAGGACGCCCCCGGCGATGTCTTCGTCTCTCACAAGACCGCGCTGGACGACCGTACAGTCTGTGTGCTTGCCGATGGCCTCGGGAGCGGCATCAAGGCCAATGTACTGGCGACGCTCACGGCGACGATGGCACTGAAATTCGTCACCGCCGATATTGAGATGAAAAAGGCTTCCGAGATCATCATGTCGACCCTGCCGATCTGCAGTAAAAGGAAAATCGGCTATTCCACCTTCACGATCATGGACCTTGCCGACAACGGCGAGATCAAGATCATGGAATACGACAATCCATCCTGCATGTTCATGCGGGGCAAATCTGAATGTGAAATAGTCAGGTCCCGTGTGCCGCTGGCAACAAAAAACATGGGTATGCGCGATCTATGGTTCAGCGGCATGAATGCAGCCGAGGGCGACCGTCTCATCGCGTTCACCGACGGTGTTTCGCAGTCCGGTATAGGCAGAAAGAACTATCCTTTGGGCTGGACCGAGGAAAATGCGAAACAGTATGTCAGGGAAATTATCAGCGACACTCCCGATATTTCCGCCCGAAACCTCGCGAAAGAGGTGGTGAGCAAAGCTGTGGCAATCGATGGCAGCCGGGCAAAAGACGATATCAGCTGCGCGGTTGTATATTTCAGAAAACCCCGCGAGCTCATGCTCATGACTGGCCCGCCGGTGAATCCTGAACAGGATAAGCGTATGGCGGCGATGCTTTGTGATTTTGAAGGTGAAAAGATCATCAGCGGGGGCACAACGGCAAATATTATTTCACGCGAAACAGGCAGAAAGGTCGAGGTCGATCTCAGTGCTTTCGATCCCGAGATTCCGCCCTCGTCGAAAATGCACGGCATCGATCTTGTCACCGAGGGTACAATAACCCTGAGCAGGGTTGCCGAACTATTGGAAAAAGGTGTCGATCCGGACCCATCGAGCAACAACAGTGCGGAAAAACTTCTTGCACATCTGATCGATAACGATATAATACGTTTTGTGGTAGGTACAAAAATAAACGACGCGCATCAGGATCCGAACCTGCCCGCGGAGCTGGACATTCGGCGCAACCTGATCAAGCGCATCATCAACCTGCTGCACGACAAATACATGAAAGAAACACACCTCAGCTATATCTGAAAATGAAGGACACGGCAATGGAAAAAATCAAAGTCACAATCTGCACCGGCACAACATGTTTTGTCATGGGAGCGGGAGACCTGCTGGCAATTGGCGATCACCTGGGAGATGACCTTAAAGATAAAATCGAACTTTCAGGCTCAACATGTCTCGATCTCTGCAAGAACGGACAGTTCGGAAAAGCGCCGTTCGCCAAAGTCAATGAGACTATTATCGCCGAGGCAACAATCACCAAAGTAGCCGAAGCGATAAGGAAAGAACTCTAAAAGCCATAAACAGGACAGAATGATATGACTTTTGACAATAACGCAAACCGCATCCGAAAGCGACTGCTGATAGAAACAGCGAAACTGGCAATGGAAGACCGGCTTGTCAAAGACATCGACCAGCTGCCGCTCGATATGTTTCCCCGAAGAGGCCCGAGTGTCCGTTGCTGCGTTCATAAGGACAGGGCTGTCACGAAATACCGTCTCCAGGCAATCCTCGGCCACCGTATCGAAGAGGAAACAGACGAGCTGAAACCGCTGTCTGACTATGCCCGTGAGGCAGTCGAGCGTGATACGGTCAGCGGCCCTATCCTGACAGTCATCGACGACGCCTGTTCCTCCTGCCTTAAAGGCAGGCATTTTGTCACCAATGTCTGTAAAGGCTGTGTCGCCCGCCCCTGCATGGTGAACTGCCCGAAGGACGCAATCCAGATAATCGATGGTCAGGCGAAAATCGATGAAGAGAAATGCGTCGACTGCGGTCTCTGCCTCAAGGTCTGCCCCTACCATGCCATCGTTTACATACCGGTGCCCTGCGAGGATGCTTGCCCGACAAATGCTATATCCAAGGACGAGATCGGTCGCGAGGAGATCGACTATTCCAAATGTATATTCTGCGGCAAATGCATGAGCGCCTGCCCGTTCGGCGCTATCATGGAACGTTCTCAGATCATTGACATTATCGGCCGTCTGAATAAAAAAGATACAAAAGTGGCCGCACTTTTTGCACCGGCGATAGCTGGCCAGTTCCCATCCGAATTCGGCAAAGTAGCCGCCGCGACCAAGGCGCTCGGTTTCGACATGGTTGTGGAAGTTGCAGCAGGTGCCGAGATCACCGCCGAAAAAGAGGCGAAAGAATTTGCAGAGCGCATGGAAGCTGGCGAATCATTCATGACCACGAGCTGCTGCCCGGCTTATACCGAAACGGTTAAAAAGCATGTGCCTGAGCTGGCATCCTATGTTTCCGACACCCGTTCGCCCATGTATTACACCGGGCAGCTGGTAAAGGACAAAGATCCGGATATGATCACCGTTTTCATCGGCCCCTGTGTGGCAAAAAGAAACGAGGCGCTTTCCGACGGCATGATCGACTATGTCATGACCGTGGAGGAACTGGGTGCCATGTTTGTTGCCGCAAGCATCGAGGTCGAAGAACACGAGGCAATAGAGTTCGATATGCGCGGCGAAAAGGAAGGCCGCGGCTTCCCCATGACAAATGGTGTCGCCGATGCGGTCAAAGCGTATCTTGGCGATGACATCGAACTTAAGCCGTCGCTTATTGACGGTCTCGAGAAGAAGACAATCAAACAGCTCGCGGCCTACGCCAAAGGCAAATGCCCCGGCAACCTTGTCGAAGTGATGAGCTGCGAAGGCGGTTGTGTAGCCGGCCCCTGCGTGATCGGCAAGGCCGCGGCAAGCGCTCGACGTGTCAAGGCATTCATTGACAATGAAGAAAGCAAATCCAAAGAAAAAGCCGCCACGTGATATCTACGTGGCGGCTCTTCTTCTGGACAATCAATGTCCTGTAATCAAGTCCGTAGTAACGGCTGTCGGCCTATTTTCCCAACGCATTCTCGAATGAGCGGATGTGTTCGAGAAGGAGATCGAATGCCGGTGCAGCCATAGTTCCATGATTGAATCCCTGCACCTCATAAAGCACGGTTTGCTTGTGCCCGGCAACTTTCATCATCCGCATCATATAGGCGTTTTCCTCATAGCGTCCCAGCATTTCGAGTTCACGGTCACCTGTTATCAGCAGTAGCGGCGTTGCATCGGGCCGGACATGATAGAGCGGCGCGAATTCATCGATAATCGGCTGGGTTCCGGGAATTCCGCGTTCTTTCCTGACAGTGAAGTGTGTAACTGTATGACCGCTGAACGGCACGAGACCGGCGATATCGTCTGCATCGACCCCATGAACGTCGAGCCAGCGTTTGTCCATTCCCACCATGCTTGTCAGGTAACCGCCTGCCGAATGCCCCGAAACATAAATACGCTCCGCACTGCCGCCATATTCGCCAATATGTTTGAACACCCAGGCAACCGCGGCGGCGGCATCCTCGATATAGGCCGGACAAGTGACTTTCGGATTGAGCCTGTAATTTACAGCAACGACCGCAATTCCACGATTCATGAGTGCGGGCGGCACGGAACCGGCTCCGCTTGTCAGACCGCCACCGTGGAACCACACCACCGTTGTGTATCCATCACTGTTCTCGGGATAGTAGAGATCGAGATGGCATCGTTCTTTCATGTAATCGTCGAGATTGCCGCGTTCACGATAAAGGATGTCCTCTACAGTACGGTAATGTAAATCGATACCACCCGCGGCAAAAACAACGCCTGAATTCAAAACTATCATTATCGTGAAAAATATGGAACTCAATACGTGGCACATAGGTCCTCCGTTCTCTGTCAATGCCGATTATTTCTCTTGCAATGAATGGCGAGAATAAAATGTTCAATACCGGATACAGCAAAGAGCAGGAGAAGTTTGCTATACTCGTAGGCTTTCAGATACAGAGGCTTTTTTTTGAAATCGCCGGGCTGAAAACGGTCGATAGTCACAATCTCTTTCGCGAGCCATAGCGCAAAAGCCGTCTTAGCCATAATGCCTTTCCGGGAGAGAAAACGCACGGCAAGGATACGGCGGCGTGATGACTGCCAAAACTTGCTGCTTAGTTCGTTTCGATTGATAAACCTGCTGATGCCCTCCCAGAGACAGAGTTCGCAGTTCTGTGGGTCGACAGGTTTGTAACCATCTGCAAATGTCTCGACACATGTGAAAAATGAATTGATAAGGCCGGGTATTCTGTCTGCATCAGCACGTTTTTCAAGCAGCAGACGGTCAACAGGCAGCCCCCTGTCTATTATGAGCGAGTATTCGAAAATATCCGAAAGCCTCGGGATTGTCGCCCGGGACACCAAATCGGTCCGCAGCATGAGCCAGACATGATCCGTCAACTCTGGCACTAAAGCGCTTGTCCCCATAAACGATACGCATTCCGCCCTTGACCAGAACTGCTCAAGCAGCTCCTTGTCAGGCGCACCGATAGGATAGGGAATCCAGTGCAGCTCTATTTCACCGGGCAATCCCGGGTGAGAAAATGGCGGGAGGTGATGAAGCTGTTCGATGCCATCTGTAACCTGATCATAGCCTGATTCGTACAGAATACGCGACGCACGTTCTATATCCTCGCGTTTCACCAGGATATCGATGTCGCTCATGAAACGCCATCCCGCAGGATACAAATTCCTGACCAGGCAGGCCCCGCCCTTGATGAACATGCAGGGAATGTAGGCATCACCGAATGATTTGGCAATCGACTGTATCTGCAACGAAAGTAATGCGTTGCGAGCCTTGTTCGCAATTAAATCGGCGGAAATTTTTTCCCTGACAGCCAATGGTATATCCAGATCGGGCCGTTCACAGATCAGGCCACCGATCACCAATGGCATACGCAAATTCCCGGCGAGAGACAAACAGCGCTCCCATGCATGCTGATCACGGCCGCCCACAATATTTTTGTCATCGATTACAGAAAAAAGGTAGGAGCAAAGCGATTCGAGAGAAATCATCCGTCCCCCCGAACCAGAGCGATCACAGCATCTGTCGCAGCCCTGTGATCCTCATAGGAAATCTCGTACGATTCTGTCCGGTGAACAAGGCCAAGCTGCCTGTCGATGAATTCATCGGGTCGGAGATAGGTATTGAATCCCTGCGGAAGAAGACGTTCGAACACATCACGTTCAGTAAGAGGCTCAAGTGTTACTGGCCCGGGCTTTCTGTTAAGGAAAAAAATGTGGCTAATCCGGGTTTCGTCTTTGTACAGTCCACGCTCCGGCATCGAAAAAGGCAGATGCATGATACCGTCGGGCGTGCTCAACTGGGGAAGCTTTTTAGGTATTAACGAAGGCTTGATGGCAAGTGTGCCGCTTCTCAGCCGGAAAGGACGGGGAAAACCTATGGCACGGTTCGTATCGACAAGTACGGTTACTTCATCGCTTAAAACCTTACAGCCTCGTGACAGAGCAGTCAAGGTTAATGTCGTTTTTCCTGAACCATGCGGTCCGGCAAACATGAATCCGGCGCCGTTGAGATCAAGTGTGGCGGCATGAAGCTGAAGGTGGGATTTCAGAATGTCCCGCGCGACATTTGTTATAATCAGCTCGACAGCGCTCACCAGAGATTCGGGACTTACCTCGAGAATGTCTTGACCAGAGATTTGTATCCGGCAGATATCACCTTCTTTATGGATAGTAACCTGGCAGCTGTCATGCTGTTCGCTGTCGTCAGGCTCCCGGTTCCAGGCATCGAAAAGGCTGGCAAGCATCGGGGAATAATGATCCGTATTACCCGTGATGACAACAGAACCGGAACCAATCGAAAATGATATGCGCATGAAAGCTTCTATTCGTGTATGAGATGTGCCTGCCTCAGAGACTGAACAAATTCCATGACATGGGACTCGACATCCTCCCCGCCGTGCTCTTCACTGATTATCGAAACGATGGAGCCGTATGACCGTGTACCATCGATGAGTTCGTAAATTCTGGCGGCAGTGCTGTTGAGTACATGAACATTGCCCTCGTACTTGAGCACAACACCGTCATCGACATCCATTACATCAACCGCCTGCGTTTTATGATAAACGGTAGAATCCACTTCGTGAACTTCTCCTCTCGAGCCCGGTCGTTTCATGTCAGCAGGGAATAATAGACCTGGATCTTTTTGACAACATCACCGTTAGCTTTATCCCATACCGGACTCAACAGCCGACATGAAGAACAGCAACCGAAGCTCATGAACCTGTTCAGGCAGACACTTGTGATAAGTATCTGCCTGTCAGTCTGTGAGATACCCTGTATATGAGGACGGATTTCACAGCAACGTCACCAATGAAGTGACAATTATATCCCGCCGCTCAGGGTAACAATATCGAAAGTGTCAGTAAACGGATTACTAGTTGAACGTGGGCTTCTTCGGCTCGGTCGGGAATCCGCCGGATGCCTCTGCATGAAGCTCCGTCACTTTATACGACACCATGGTCGGCAAAACAAAGGCACCTGTTTTGGCCGCTTTTTTGATCAGGTCTCTGCGATTGATTGCTTTTTCGTTTCCTGAGCTCATATTAAACCTCCTGTTGATATATACGAAATTATTTTTCAAACGATATTACTGTTCTGTTATCTCATCAACGTTATTTTTCTCGTGGAGCGCATACCATTCGCATTGAGGACAACGAAGTACACACCAGAGCTGTTTCCTGCCGCGTTCCAGACGATGGAATGTGTTCCCTTGCTCATTGCGCCATCCTGAAGTGTAGCAATTTTCTGTCCGGCGATGTTGTAAATCGAGAGACTGACATTGCCGCTGCCGGAAGTCATATACTCGATCGTTGTCGTCGGATTGAACGGGTTCGGGCTGACACCTGCAATTCCGAATTCCTGAGGCACGGCCTGGTCGGACACGGCAAGCGGCACCTTGCGGCTCACGGTGAGACGGTAGACTGTTTCAGTGCTGGATGTCAGGCTCACCGGAATCGAGAGGTCGCCACTGAGTTCGATCTCGGTTTCATCCGGTGCGGTCAGTGTCGCCTTGTAAATATCAGGCAGCGCCGTGAGATTTCCGAAATCAAGTTTTGTCTCAACCGCATCGAGATTTGTGGTGAGCACGATATCCCAGTAATAGTCATTGTCGAAAGGTCCGCGGTAATCCAGCGAACGTACGTTGCCATCCGTATCGTTGGGATCCATGAGGTAAAGACGGACATACTCATCGGAAAACGGCGGCATATCGACAGCGTTCAGCATATAGCTGTAATCATCGTCTGACAGAACAATACCCGCCATATTATTCTCATCCACATATGTACCATCGGTTGAGCTGAGCTTCAGCTCGGCTTCCCAGGTTTCCAGATCATTGAAATCAGATACATTCGCGATCTTGCCGGCCTGAATATCTTCAGACATGGGCACCCGCACTTTGACTGTACGCCAATCGAAATCATACGGGAAAGGATTGCCAACCATATGGAATGTCTCGCGGCCATCACATTTGAGTTTCAATGCATAATCGGTGTTCGTCCTGACAGAAGAGCCCGAAACGGAAATCGTTTTCGCTTCATCGTAGATATGACGCACCCAGTAACCGCGGCCGGGGATCATTGTCGGTATACTGCCGCTGCCTGTATAACGGATATATTTGTCTTGATCGACATCCCATTTCGAAACACGCCATTTCTGATCCGAAGTCCCGTCATGAAGTCCGCTGCCGAGATCATCGCCAAGCACGGCATTGGGATCACCATTCGAAGGCGACAACGGAACGGAGATCAGGTAATACCAGCTGTTTTCCAGTGTCTTTTCCATCGTTCGGCTCGATGAGTTCTGGGAGGCGGGGAACACAAGATCCACATCCTGATACACAATAACCCAGAATCCGGTCCAGGGCGCAAGAATGGCATTCGATGCGTTTGACATGCCGCTCACCTGATTGTACTGGACATTCTCCCAGGGATAGCAGTAAAGATTAACCCAGCCTCGGGCAGCCGCTTCGGCAATCGAAACCTCCATCTGTGAGGTCGTGGCCGCCTTGTCAGTTCCGCCGTTGGCGCCCATGTTAATCCTGTCGCCATTCGGATTCGGCTCACTGCCGACCGGGTCGTTAGGATCACCGGCATCGATACAGGGAGAACCGGATTTCAGGCTCGCCTCGGCACATCCGGTATTGAGCAGCGGATCGACCGAAATGGAACCGGTTCCAGCCGTACAGTTTGAATAATTAGCGCGGTTGTTCCAAACATCATTATAGGTCAACGTGACACTTGAGAACCAATCGCACTGAACGCCCCAGGTCCAATAAGTCTTACCGTTGTTTACAACGATATTGTTACGGATATTGGCTCTCTGACTCCAATTGACACTGATACCGGAATCTTTATTGTTCTGAATCGTGTTATTCTTGATAGTACAGTCCTGACTCGAATTCGTCAGCAGAATACCTTTCCTGTTGGAACAAAGGAATGTGTTTTCCACCGTGCTGGAAGGTGAATCGCTTAACGAGATACCGTCATAACCGGCACTTTTAACCTCACAGTAACGGATGACCGTGCCCGAAGAACTGCTGGCGGAAATACCATTCGATGAACCACCGGTACAGTGCATTGTAACGTCATGGATATAGGTACCCTCAGATCTCGTCAGCGATATCGACTCACGGCTTCCCGGCTCGATATGACTGTCCTTGATCTCGCAGTCATCCGAATCTGTCAGAGATATATTAGCATTGACAACATTGTGGGACGTTATATCGCTTATCATCGCCTCATTACATGAATCAAAATACAGGCCATAGTTTCCATGCACCATCTCGACATCATGTATCTCAAGGCCCGAAACATCGTCAAATACGCCATTAACGTTCCAGCATCCAAGATACGAATCGTCAATGGTTACATTCGAGGCGTTTCTGACCTCGATGCATTTGTTGATCGAATTGGAGTTTGTTGTGCTTAAACCGCTGATCGTGGCTCCGGTTGCCGTATTGATATAGAGTGCGGCACTGGTAATCTGTGTGAATTCGACATCATCAACAGTAATACCATCGGCATATTGCGTATGTATACCATTGCCGTTGGCATGTGATACTTCAAGATTTTCAAGCGTGAGGTTCGTCGCATCAATCGCACGAATAGGATTAATCGCCCGGGTAATCTCCATACCGCTGATGGTGACATCATGGCCGCTGATCGAGAGACAATAGCCTGACCAGTTAAAATCGCCATTCAGCGTTGCATTGACACCATCCGAAGCCCTGAGCGTCACATTATTCCGCGTTATCGCAAGACCATAGCACTGATAGGTCCCTGACTGTACAATTTCAATTGTCTCATTATCGCCAACCTCATTCAAGGCGTCAGCAAGTTCAGTATAACCGCTACTGGTTGTTATATTAACAAAAGGGATAACAGGCATCGCCATCGCCTGCAGCGGTAGTAAAGCAGCAACAGCAATAACCAACCATAAAACTCTAACATTCTTCATATTTAATCTCCGGTCAAATTAGTAAAAAAAATACTCTATTATAAACAACGACTTAAAGGCAGAACGCGGACATACACGAACTGCACAAACAACCATTTATTAATTGACTGCGACAAAAACCGCAGCGGGCACAAGTTATTCAAGTGTAATATAACACATAATCCCAAAAAGAGAAAGTGTTTCATGCAAAAAAATGCATGTTATTCTGCCACCCCACACTCCCTCACCGAATTCTAACACTCAACCGTCAAAAAAAACCTTCTCACACCCCAATATTACTGACCTTTCCACTCCCCACAAAGACAAGGGAATGCTCCTCCAAATTCACGTAACACTCCTCAGCAGCACCCAGCAACAACAAAACAAATATGTCCTTATGTCAACACTTAAAAAGAACATATCACAGCGACCATTTACATGTATGTACAAGAATGACAATGGCCGGGAAAGACATGATAGCCCAGCAATATGTGAAACCGTACTGTACACGCCCTGCGATCCCAGATTATCCGGTTTACATATACCGCTACCGCCTCAAATTGAAGTAATACAATATTTCCAAGAGGAAACAAAAAAAGCTGACACACATCGAATATAATAAACCAGGTTTTAACATGTAATTCTGTGTTTTTAGTCACACTTTTTATAAAAAATGTTAAGACCATCATCAAAGAAGACATGAATAAACTGAATTTTATCAAAAGCCGTTTTTTTACATTGCGGAAACAATCCTCCATCATCGTGATCCACCTCTAAAAATAATCACATCCGGCAATCGGCGGGATTGCTCCGCAATCGAGAAAGACATTCATGGCAAAGGAAACACATTACTTCACACCCCAATATTATTCTAAGCTAATATTAACAGGCATAACAAAATATGGACATGGTGTCGCACTGTTGCGTTCACCATGTCCATTATTACTAAAGGAAAGCGTTTGCGATGTGCAGCAAAGTACGTCAAAAACATGAACAAAGACAGCTATTCGCGTTTAACACCGGGCAAACGCTCAGACACTCATCGTGTCAGCGAGGGCGGCGGCGTCTCAACGCCCCAGTTTTTGTCAGGTTCAGCACCCAGCTCAAGAAGAAGGCTGCCTCCACCAGCGAGATCGCCATGATGGAACCAGCAGTTATTCAGCGGTTCGCCATTCAGCTCGGCTGACTGTATATACATATTATCCTTAGAGTTATTACGCGTTTTTATGACAAATTTCTCACCCTCGTAATAGCCCCGGTCGAGGTGAATAGTGACCGAATCAAAGAGGGGGCTCGTGATTTCATAGACCGGTTTTTCCGCACAACCGCCCCTGACCTCAAAAAGCCCCATTGCCATGAGCGCTCCAAGCGCGCCCATCTGCCCCTGGTCCTCGTCGCCATGATAGCCGCCATACGGTGTAATATCGCCATGTGCCTGCTCTTTAACCAAACGCACCCATTTCTGGCTCAGCCATGGTGCGCCGCTGTAATTGAACAGGTGAGCCATACCAGTTCCCGGCTGGTTATCGTAATCCACCCAGCTGATACTGTGTTTTCCGTGATCTGCGACAAAGTTATTCCCCGTTGCTTTTTCAAAACTCTCATTCAGAAATTCAGTATACTTTTCTTTGCCACCGACAAGACCAATAAGCCCTTGAATATCATGGGGAACAAAATGCGTATAAATCGCCGAATTTCCTTCGCAGAAGCCGCTTGCGGAAAATCCTTCGCCTACCGGCTCGAAACCCTCGAGCCAGGAGCCGTCCTGCATCCTCGGCCTCATGAAACCAACGGACGGGTCCCAGATGTTACGATAATTCAGAGAACGCTCTGAAAACAGCTGGTAATCGCTGTCCTTGCCGAGCCCTTTCGCCAGCTGAGCAAGACACCAGTCCTGATAAGCGTATTCGAGTGTCATTGCGGCGCCGTCTTTGTGGAATCCGTTCCCCTCGAGCCCTTCGGGGACATAGCCGTTCTTCACGTACCACTCCATACCGCCACCGGAGGGGTTGTCTCCGAACTCGTAGCCGGCGCGATCCCTGATACCTCCCGGGAAAGCGTTTTTATAGAGCCCCTCGTAAGCTTTCTCCGTATCCCAGCCCCTGATACCTTTCGCATAGGCACAGGCGAAAAAGGAGACCGCAGGATCACCGATCATGACAAAACTGTAATTGCCACCGGAGGGTCCACGCGGAATCAGACCGCCGTTATTATACATTTCGACCATTGAGTTGCAGAAATCTTCCATAACATGGGGATACGCAAGTGACCAGAGAATATTGAGCGACCAGTGACTCCCCCACCACGCATCGAAACTGTGCATATTGAACGCCGGCGTCCCATTCTTTTCGAGCTTAACCTGCCGGACAACAGGCTCATCACCAGTCATGTCACAGTAATGACCGTCCGCATCGCTGATAATCCTTCGTCCCTGAAGGGCATGCCAGAGATCTGTATAAAATTTTATTCGCTGCTTCTCTGTGCCGCCCTCGACCTCAATTTTGCCGAGCCAGTCATCCCAGACATTCAAGGATTCATCCACAATTCGGTCGAAATCCCAATGGGGCAGTTCCGTATCGAGATTCAGACGAGCCCCCTCGATCCCGGTGTAAGAGATGCCTACTTTCATCAGCACCTGCTCCTCCGACCCGGTGGAAAAACGGACAAACGCGCCCGCGTTTTTTCCCGCGACAGCTTCCGGGGTGCCTGCGACAAGCGTGCTGTCAACCCAGCCGCCGAACTGCTCATAAGGCTTACTGAATCTGGCTACAAAATAGACCCATGTGTCTTTCGGTCGCCGACGTGTATGAGCCATGAGGGCTTTTCCGGCAATCTCAGTCTCATTGACGGTAAACACCTCGGAGCTCACAACCGGGCCGTGGGCAAGGTAGGCGCCTGTATCGAAAATGACAAAACTGCTGTCGGATGCCGGATAGGTATATCGATGGAAACCGGTTCGGTCGGTCGAGGTCAGCTCTGCCGTGATGCCGTAATCATCGAGATGCACCTTATGATAACCCGGCACAACCTCTTCCGTCTCATGGGAAAATGTAGAGGCATAGATATCCATACCCTTGTGCCCCTTGAACTCGCCGGTGACAGGAAGCACCGGTATACCGGACATCTGCCACGCGTGAATATGGCTGAAACACCGGACTTTTTTGGAATCATATATGTAGCCTGAATTCCATGTGCCATTGGTTTCGGTGTCAGGACTGAGATTGACAAGCCCGAAAGGCCTTGAGGCAGACGAGAAGAATATCCAGCGTGATTTGTGCGTATCGACAAGCGGATTCACATAATCGACTGGACGTTTCACCATTTCGCGATTCGAACAGGCGACAATAGCAATGACAAGCAGCAGTGCGGTAAAAACGGTCAGAACAAGTTTTTTCGGCATTTTCCCTGATCCTGATTAAATTTTTATTTTTATAAGAGATACCTTAAGATAAACCGATCGCTGTGACAGGGCAACAGTCTTTACGGCAGTGCGTCCGCTCATTTTTGGACCGCGAACACGGATAGTTGTTGGCTTTTTTCTGACCCGTCGCCGATAAAAGGGAACTATCATATAATCAAAACGTAGGAAACAGAAACCGGCTTACCTTAAAGTACATTTTCAGCCGCAATCCGATAGAAAAAATAATCTGTAATAGTGACAACAGAACCGTCTGCTTCTTTTGCCTTGACTTTATTTTGATCAGATCGCAATTTATTAATTATTTAATTTTACGTCAAGCCATTATAAAAGGGAGTTTTATGACACACTGTTCGAGACGCGCAATTACACAACGAGAAACACTCTATTACGGATTCGTTCTATTATTCTTGCTCATTCTCCCGCTAACTGGCAATGCCCAACTCAAGGCAACGTATACGGCCGAACCGATAAAAATGGACGGTTTCCTGAGCGAAGATATTTGGAAAAACGCCGATCAGATCAGCGACTTCACACAGAAAGAGATGATCGAGGGTGCGGAACCATCCGAAAAAACCGTCGTACGTTTCCTCTATGACGAGGACAATTTCTATATCGGTGTCAAGTGCTACGACAGTAATCCCGATGGAATCGTACATCATGAATTGAAGCTCGACGGCACACTCTATCAGATCGAGGACAATTTCACCGTTGTCATCGATACGTACAATGACAAGCGGCAGGGCTATTATTTCGCGGCAAACGCCAACGGATCACGCTATGACGGCACTTTTTTAACCTATGAATCGCCCAATATCGAGTGGGACGGCATCTGGGATGTCGCCTCGAAGATCACCGATGACGGCTGGTCCTGCGAAATGGTAATCCCCTTCAAAACACTGCGGTATCCAACAAGTGACATCCAGACCTGGGGCATTAATTTCAGACGGCAGATAGTCCGCAAAAACGAAGAGATCATGTGGCGCGGCTGGAAACACGACGACGATATTCTCCACCTTGCAAAAGGTGGGACCATAACGATTGACCGCGACCTGACCGCCAGCCGTCAGCTGGATGTGAAACCGTTTATCCTTACCGGAGCCGAAAAATCCGCCGGCAAGGATGTCGACGAAACATTCAAGTACGGTCTCGACGTCCGTTACGGAATAACCTCGAACACGACACTCACACTTACCTCAAAAACCGATTTCGCCCATATCGAAAGCGACCGGGAAGTCATCAACCTGACACGCTACGAGGAAGATTATCCGGAGCAGCGGGACTTTTTCCTCGAGAACGGCGAACTTTTCACGTTCTCCCAGGGGATGACAAATGTTTTTTATACCAGGCGTATCGGTCTTTCGCCTGACCGTCAGAGTATCCCCATTCTCGGCGGCGCGAAACTCACCCAGAAAACCGGCTCGTTCAATCTGGGTGTCATGACCCTGCAAACCGAGGAAAAATACGGCATCCCATCGACAAACTACACAGTCATGAGGATGAAAAAAGACATACTCAGGCAATCATATCTAGGACTTGTCGCCACAAGCAAAATCGAGGCGGATGGGCATGACAACCAGGTCTATGGCGGCGACATCGTACTGAAAACCGACCGTTTCCGCGGTGACAAGACTTTCGAAGTGCAAAGCTACCTTGTCGGCTCGGTAACTGATGGCAATAAACACGGCAATCTTGCGGGAAGGGTATTTATCAACTACCCGAATGACCTGATCAATGCATTCTTCGTCTACCATGCAATCGGGCCGAGATTCAACCCGGAAATGGGATTCATCAGCGGGAAAAAGCCCGGCGTACATCAATACATGAGCAGCATGGAATTCAAGCCGCGGCCTTCCAACATCCCGTTCGTCAAACAGTTCACGTTCCAACCGGTTTACTATAATTACTACACAGACATGGATCAGAAAATGATCGCCCGCTATGTCAAGATCCGGCCATTCGGACTTTACACAAAAGCCAACGATGAAATTAACATCGAGATCGAGAACCGCTACGAGTACGTGGACAGTGATTTCACGATATTCGACGATATCGTGATTCCGGTCGGCAACTACGACTGGTACCACACTGAATTCGAGATCGAGACAAGCGAAAGCAGGCCGGTATTTGTCGATTTCGAAACCGACATCGGCGATTTCTTCAATGGTTCGCGCGAGCAATATAATTTCGAACTGACAACCAAGCCGGGCATGCACTACACTGTTTCAGGCGATATCCGTTATAATGATATATCTGTCGGGAAACGGCATTTCATCACCCGGGAATACGGCAGCAGGCTCACAGTCGATTTCTCGACAAAACTCTCGACCACGGCGTTCCTACAGTGGAACAACGATACACGCGAGGTCAATGTCAACTTGCGTTTCCACTATATACCGAAAATCGGCAGCGATGTCTATATCGTCTACAACCACCTGATGGATGAGAGCGAAGATTTCAGCACACTCCAGAACGCGGCCATGCTGAAAGTCGATTATATTTACCGTCTTTGACCGATCGTGAAATGAGCAGAAAAAGGACTTATGCCATACACGTATAAGTCCTTTTTTATTGCGACACAAACACAAGTATGTAATTAATTCTTGTCGTGCGCGAGAAAGAGTATATTTTTAATACTGTTGGATAATTGAACGCTGGATGGGAATTATGGGCAAAAACGATCTTGTAAGGCATATTGTCGGCTATTAAGGCGGAACACTGCTTTTCCTCGGTTTCATCCCATGCATCATCTGGCGTTTGTCAACAAGTGGCCTTCCCGTTTTCAATACACCTTTCCTTCCAACAACATACCTCTCCTTTTGTTGTCCGTGTTGCTTTTGATGCTTGGCGTACTGTTCGTTTTCTGGTCTAACCTATACTTTTTATTCAAAGGGAACGGCGGACCGGCTGATATCGCAGGCTTTACAATCAGCCCTCAAACAAAACGTCTTGTCATTGACGGCCCCTATAAACACTCCCGTAACCCGATGGTTTTCGGTGCAAACGCGATATATCTTTCGATTGCTCTCTACCTCAACTCACTGGGCAGTCTTTTTCTACTTCTCTTTTTCTAACATTTGTCAGGTTTGCTATCATAAAGGAAGAGAAACGTCTCTTACACGATTTCGCCAATGAGTATGCCGCATACAGAGAGACAACCTCGATGATAGTACCATGGTTTCAGAAAAAGCCGAAATCCGAATAAAGCCCAACACAACAAATACCTGCTCATTTTTTGACAGTATGTGCGCAATATTTACACAGTTTTTGTTTCAATCGGCCTCGACACTATCAGCACAACAAACATTCTTCGCATAAGCTCATCAAACATGTTACAAAGCCATATCATCAATGATCAAAGGCACAGACAGGGTTATCTGCCATGTAACCACCCCTCCCCCCGAACATACAGACAGCTAAAACCAATCATTTTGGCATGGATATAGCCACTACTATTGAAAATCTGTTGTATTTTCAAATAATATCTCGCATGTAAATGAAAGGGTATGCAATGCGATTTCGGTTATTTCTTACTGTCTGCATCAGTTTGCTTCTTTTCAGCACATTCGTGCTCGCAGATACGGGTGAAAGCGGCATCGATTCAGGTGACACCGCATGGATGCTGGTCAGCTCAGCACTCGTTCTTCTTATGACTCCCGGCCTGGCGTTCTTCTATGGCGGCCTTGTACGCCGTAAAAATATCCTGTCTATCCTCATGCAGTGTTTCATGGCCATGTGCCTGATGACAGTATTATGGGTCGTGGTTGGTTACAGCCTGGCATTCAGCGACAGAAGCCTTCTCGGCGGTTTGGTCGGTGATTTCAAGTATGCTTTCCTTGCGAATGTCGGTTTTGAGCCCATGGGCACCATACCTCACCAGCTATTCATGATTTTCCAGGCAAAATTCGCTATCATAACTCCGGCACTCATTGTCGGTGCTTTCGCTGAACGTATGCGTTTCAAGGCATACATGCTTTTCACAGCGCTATGGCTTCTTTTAATCTACTGCCCGGTCGCGCATTGGGTTTGGGGTGGCGTAACCGGCTTTTTTGGTCTTGGGGCCGATGGCGCTCTTGATTTTGCCGGTGGAACAGTTGTCCATGTCAATGCAGGTATCGCGGCGCTTGTCTCAGTGCTCATGATCAGAAAACGTCAGGGCTTTCCCGACAAAATCTCACCGCCCCACAACCTCCCGCTGGCAGTACTCGGCGCAGGTCTTCTGTGGGTCGGCTGGTTCGGTTTCAATGCAGGCAGCGCCCTTGCCGCCAATGCCACCGGTGTTAACGCGTTTGTGGTTACGCATATTTCCTCCGCCATGGCAGGCATTACATGGGTATTTCTCGATTATATCGTCTATAAACGAGCCACGGTGCTCGGCATTATTACCGGCGCAGTCGCAGGTCTCGTCGCCATCACACCGGCATCAGGATCAGTCAACGCTGTCGGTGCGCTTTTTGTCGGCCTGGGATCAAGCCTTATCGCCTTTTTCGCTGTTACCTACATGAAACCATTCTTCGGTTATGACGATTCTCTCGACGTGTTCGGTGTTCACGGTATCGCCGGTATCTGGGGCTCGATCGCGGCAGGTCTCTGGGCAACCAGCGCGATTCCAGGAAATGACATTAACGGACTGTTTTATGGTAATCCCTGGCAGGTTGTAATTCAGACAAAAGCTGTTGTATATACAATAATCTGGTCGGGTGTCGGCTCGTGGCTCCTGTTGACATTTGTTGATAAAACAGTTGGATTGTGTGCCTCTGAACATGAAGAGCGTGTTGGCCTCGATCTGGCCGATCATTCAGAAACGGCTTACACGGTCCTGGACTAACAACAATCCGGACAGCTGCGTATCAACGGCCTGATTACTGTGTAAACAACAACCTTATCGGAGAATAAACCATGAAATATATTATCGCCATCATCCAGCCGGACAAGCTTGATGCCGCACTTGATGAATTACAGAAACAAAAAATTGATCTTGTCACAGTCAGTTCGGTCATGGGCCGTGGACGGCAGATCGGCGTATCCGAAGTCTATCGCAGCCACAAGGAGATCGGCAGCCTGCTGAGAAAGACCAAGCTCGAGATCGCGGTTAACGATGATTATGTGGAAACAACGATCAATGCGATTCTGTCAAGCACCGGAACCGGGCAAACCGGTGATGGTAAAATTTTCGTTTTTGATCTTGAAGAGTGTGTCAGGATTAGAACCGAGGAACGCGGGAACAACGCAATCGGATAAGCTGAATTCAGTATAAAACAAACCGGGAGTGCTCCATTAGAACACTCCCGGTTTTCTTTTTTCCCGTCCAGAGAATGACAAGCAACCTAAGTATACTTATATTCTCCTTTCAGAAAACCACCTCCACCACCCAACTTCACAAATACCTTCACATGACACCTGCCAATACCATCATCACTCTTTGATATAGTTTTCTCCAGTTCTGAAATCGTAGACACTCAGTCCACGGGGAAAATCAATATCAAACACCTCTCGTTCAAGGACGCTGTTCACCTCGAAACGATCATCAACATCAAGTGTCATCCTTTTTTCAATAACAAACTGTTTCCCATCGAAATAATATTTCTGGACAGTTATCATCTCCGGGAACCAGACATCGCCGTACTGCTTAAATGAATTTATGACTTCTTCCAGCCCCTCTGATGTGCGAAGTTCATATTTCACGGGGCGATAATTATATTCTGCTGCCAGCCAGACTTTATACGCCTTGTCAGATTTGGCAACATCAGCCTCAACTATATCGCAGACAATTCCGTCAATTGTTTCCTCACCTGAAATGCGTATGTTTTCAAGTGAACCTTCCCGGCAGAGACCGCCAACAAACGTGGCAACCGGCACATTGAAAACCGCATTACCGTAATACCTGGGGTCATACTGATGGACACGAATGACATTTTCAGTCCGCACATACCCCCTCGGTGTGATAAAGCCATTTGGGCCGAGACTATCGAGATGGAGCTCTTCGGTTTGATTTCCATCATATGAGCTCAGCCAGTGACTGCTGAACGATGTCCCGTCAGGACAGTTAAAGATTGTGCTAATGTCATTCCTGATTCTGGGACCATCGAAGGACATATCGATGAAAACCTCAGTATAATTCTGAATGATCATAGTCTGCCCTGGGAGCAAAGAACTTGTCAACTCCTGATCTTTCTGCTTTGTCCTGGCGCTCAAGGAATCGACACGGGTCATCGTATACACAATTTGACCATACCCGGACCGGACAATGCTGTCACCTTTTTCAGCTTCACTGCTGATTGTTTTCAAATCAGCCGAAAAAGCAGACGCTGTACCAAAACACAATGTCAATAGAAACAGTACAATTCCAAGTATACCTTTCATTATCCACCAGATGTTAAAATTCACATCCCTTAAACTTTATTAAACCTTCATCGCAACTACATTCGATAAATACTTTATCTTTTGTGCAGCCGTCACAGTCGCCAACACTAAACGCAGTACAATTTGTCCCTGTACAAATGCCATTCCTCTTTTCACAAGAATCGCAACCGCCTGATATTTGAGACATATCATCAAGTGAAATGAGTTCTGTTTCATCTTGTGTCGAACTCGAAATGCTGACAACGGATAGGAAAATAAATGACAATACCAGCAAAAACATCACAATTTGTCTAAAATAGCGTGGCATTAGATCATCCCTATTTATCTCTTGTATTTTCAATCATTATGCTTTCAATTTCCAAATATCTTAAAATCTCCATAAGCTGTTCCATCTCATATTGAGTTGTAGTCTTCAATGGAGCAAGTGTTAACCTGATTGTAATACCAGCATCGACATGTACCTGGATTTTATCAGGAACTTCTTCATAGGATAACTTCTCGCCATCAATTTCCACTTTCCCGTACTCTAAGAATGCTATTCTGACTTTAACATAGTTATCTTTTTTAGCTTCCATTACATCAATCGCCTGAGAAGTCGTTTTCGAAATTTTATCATTTTCTAAAATACTATCGCAGGATATTCCAAAGCTTGCAACCAGCAATAAAGATAACGCACCCAATGTTACAGTGTTTATACGTCGATATGGTTTGTAGCCATCATCCAGCAGGCGACTGAAACGTTCTGAAATGCCGTTCTTCTTTTCGGAAAAGCCCAGAGAAAAAGCGATTGTCTCGTTCCTGATGGAGCTCATGACATTATACAGGCAACTTGAGTATTTACGTTGATCTCCGTCATAGTAGTACACGGAAATATCATCACAGACTTCTTCACGATACTTTTTAAGAACACTGTTGACATACCAGACAAGAGGATGGAAAAAATACAGTACGCGTAAAACGTATTGCACATAATTTGTCACGGTGTCAAAACGTTTGATATGAACGAGTTCGTGAATCAAAATTGCCCGCATCTCTTCCTCATTCATAGTTTCAAGCAGCTGAATCGGTATAAAAATCCTGGGCTTGAATATCCCGGTTACGGCAGGGCTGTTGATCCTTGCGATATCAATTAGATACAACTTGACTTTACGTCGGAGCTTCATTTTACCCGTCAATTCCGCAAGCATATCAGCCAGTGTATTATCTTTACATTCGAAGGAATTGTTAAAGACTTTTTTTAACTGATATACTTTATACAACGCAACACCGGCTATTATCGTCATGACAATCCAAAACACTAATGTAAATGCACTTTGGAAGCCTGGCGAAGAAACCGATATTGCCTGCTGGTTTTCCTGCAGCAGCTTAATACTTGCAGGACTGATACTCTGAATGACTTCCGTTGATTTCTCCTGTATTGAATTGGTAATTGCGAAATCAAAGTGGAAAGGCAATGCCAGGCGCACAAAGAAAGCACTCCAAAACCAGTATTTAATGTTGGGAGAATACTTAAAAAAAAGATTGTCCAATACCAACATGATAATAAACAATGGTATTATCTCAATACTGGAAAAGAGTATATAGTCTAAGAATGCCGTAAGCATGGAGTTTAGCTTTCATCTTTTTTTTTGTTCAACATTTCATCTATCTTGGCAAGATCCGTTTTCTCGAGATCGTTTTTATTGGCAAGATAATTAACCAACGGCTGATCCTGATAATCAAGAAACATCTTAGCAAAATTATCAATTGCTTTTGACAAAAAAGAACGCCTGGGCTCTGAAGAAGCATAGAGATAGACAGGGCCGATTTTCCGCCTTTTCAGAAAACCTTTTTCATGCATGATATCAAGCGTCGTTTTGACGGATATATATTTCCGTTCTTTTGTGCTCAATGACTCTTCATGAACTTCCCTTGCAGTCGACTCGCCCCTGTTCCAGATAATTTTCAGAAAAAACAATTCAGTGTCAGTAATCCGATTCATAATAACAGTCCTGTTAAGTTTTTACTCAGCATAATCCTAAAACGCAGAATCTATTTTTAGGCAAAGCCCAAAAAAGTGACCAAGCTGATAACATTGATATAAAAGAAAAAGTGCTTATTGTACGAAATTTCCTCTCAAGGGAATTTCGTATCGAAGCGCTTTTTCCCCGGATGTATAAAGCTTTATTGACGGGTTATCAGTGAAGCTCTGTCCATTATTACTAACTGAAACCAGTAAAGGCAGGACCATTTTCTTACCATGCCGCGTTGGAAGTTTTTCAACCGTTACCCAGTCAGGATGCTCAATTTTGTTGATTACAAATGAATCTTCCGCCTCACCAACAAGCAAAAGCTCATGCTCTACAGCCTCCCCCATCCCCACATCCCCAAACCACAGATTTTGAGGATAAATATTTAGTGATTTGTTAACAGTCGCACTCAAAGTCAGAGTCACATGCTTATTCAGAACATCGTTAGTTCTGACAATAACATCATGATGCAACTCTTCCTCAAGCGTTTCGACAACAAGAAGAACAGAAATCTCAGCCTGCTCCCCAGGCTCAAGTACATTTTGCGATAATTTTGATTTCACACAGCCGCAGGAAGACTTGACCCGAAGCTGCAACTTGGTGGATCCGCTGTTCAGCACGGGAAAAACATATCTAAGCGAGTCTCCATTCTCAACTGCACCGAAATCACATTTCCTGGTGTTCAGAGAACATCGAGGCCCGTCAAGTGTGCTGAGCATATTTTCGATTTCTGCTTTCATCTGCCGGCTTTTCCGGGCAGAAAACAGCAGAATATCTCCAGACCATCGCTTGCTGAATATGCCGATATTCTGGCAGTACGGTTGAGCAGGCGGATCCTGTATATATACCTGATCACCCTTTATTTCCCTGACTAAAACATAATGATTATTGTCAACAAATGCAATTCCCGGAGATTTTTCTTTTTTTAACTGCTCGACCGACAATTCCAACGGCACAGCAGGCAAATTCAGGTTATGAGCGGCATGAAGCAAACCAAGCATCGTCGTCCCGAATTTTATATCGTGACCGGACCATTCGCATATTTCCGACAGATCAGCCTCAGTAGAATACAATTTGCATACTTCAAGCAGGCAAAGCGGACCGCAGAGAGAATCACCGGTGCTATCGACAGCACTGACGGAAACCCCGCACATTGTACAGAGCCCCAATATCAGTAACGCAGTGATTTTCACATAATTAATAGTCATATCACCTGCTTTTTTTCCCGTGAGGATGCTCATAATCATGCAGGAGAGCATCCTCACAGGTCAGCCCAATCAAAAGAGGGGGGTCACTTATGAAAAGGGGGCTTAGGGTTTTCTTTACGCTCTATCGATAAAAGTACCATTTTTGCATTAAGCTCAACTTCCGGGGCAAGCTCCATATCAAGAAGCTCCCGGCACAGACTTTTTGCCCGGGTAAAATCATTGATTATGAAAAGATTCCGTGCAAGGTCAGATTTTGCCCGCACTTTGATTTCAGGTGTGGAACTTTCAGCAATGACTTTTTCAAGCTCGGAAACCGCTTGATCATATAATTTAGCTTTCTCAAATGCACGGGCCACACCTAACTGCACATCATAATCGGGAACTTCGGCATTAATATCAGGCGCAGCAAGGACAACCTCCACCTCCCGGGTATTTTCCGAAGATTCGGACAGAGTATCATCCTCTATCTCCGGAAAAGCAACGAAATTTGAGTAAGAAATAGTGTTAAAAGCGATATCCGTATCTGCATTCCACTGAATAATCGTATCGACATCATCACCGTCATCATCGTCACAGACAAGCATATTCGCATTGACTCTTTCCGTGCTTTCATACCCAAGAGAATGGATCAGCTCAACAGGAACCGCGACCTCCACTGTATACACATCGTCCTCAATCACAATTTCCGCCTTGACACCTTTGTCCTGCCAGAGATCAGGATATGACACGCCTTTACCGAACTCACGTCCCTCCAGCCTGACACCACCAGCTTTCCAGGCTGAAACCCATATTTTCATCGGCGTATCATCGGCCACTTGCTCATACAACCTCACTTCCACACAATCGTCATGTATGGGCGTACCGACCGGGGCTTCTCCGAACACCATAGCATCATCAGCAACCCTGACCGCAAAATAAAGGTATGATTTGTCGCCGAAACTCGAAAATTCAACCGTCAGGTCCTCTGTGCCCGCGTATTTCCCAGAAGCCGAGTACTTTTCGTTCTTTTCCTGCGCAACAATGAAATCCGGCTCATCCCAATCACCCAGATCCCCATCAACAACAAAAGGAGCATCAGTATCCGTATACCCGGCAAAAAAAGTCTCAGCAGCCTCAACAGTCGATAATATCATCAACGACATAACAGCAAGGACAGATATGATAACACACATTTTCTTCACTTCAGTTCCCCGTCATTCGATTATCATCATTCGCTTGGTATTACTGAAAGTCTCCGTTTCCATATGATAGAAATATATTCCGCTTGATACTTTTAAACCGTTCTCGTCCTTGCCGTCCCACACTACCGAATGCATTCCCGGCGATCTTGTTTCATGCAACAGTGTTGTAACAAGCTGCCCCAGGGAATTGTACACATACAATCTGACATTCGACTTGTCGGCGAGCGAAAACTGGATCGTTGTCGTTGGGTTGAATGGGTTGGGAAAATTCTGGGCAAGGCTGTTCTGTGTCGGCACCTCACTCGTAATACTCACAGGAATGACATGTTCCCAGCTATTCCCGAAACTATCAGAAAAAATAACCGGAATGTCAAACGCCTCAGTGGCAGTTTCATCGTTGACTGTAATCTCCAAAAATATTTTCTTCTTCAGGCTTTTATCGTTACGGATAGACAACATTGATGGTGTTACATTGATATCAAGCCCATCGGGAATATCAGCCATTCCGACAGAAACAGACAGATTGGCCAGATCTTTTTTCCATTCATTCGCCACTGATAAAGCAATGATATTTCCTCCAGGGGAAAGGATAATATCACTCGATTCAGCGTATGCCGGTATGTTGCTCAACACAACAAACACCAACAATAGGAAAACGGACTTTTTCATACGAGGAATACCATTTTAAGTTATCTTCACAGTAACATACTCACGGCTATGATAATAATAATTCTAACAAATTAGTGATGTCAAGAAAAAAAACAACTTTTTATTTATACGAGGCCCTTAATAAGGGCAAAAGATGATAAAAAACAAACTTCCCCACAGTATTCTACGGGTGAGTATTGTTATCGCAATTATCTCAACTATTCGTTCACTAAGCAGCATTTCTACCTTCAGTTTGAAGACTGGGCCTGATTGATCGCCCGTAACAGTTCTTTCCCTTCATTCTGAAACTGTAAGTCCATATCGAAGTCCTTAAGTTCGCTGTCACTGAGCAGATTATCGATCGAGTCTCTTGATTTGCTATATAGCTCGCTTTTAAAATAGGCGCGCCCCAGCGTAAGCTGAGAGTCATAATAAACTCTTCCTTTTTTCATGTTCCCAAGAATCTGCGTCAGCATAGTAATTGACTCGTCATACTTTCTTGCCGCCTCACGCCTTCTGGCTTCCCGGTACAGGTTGTAACACAACCACTCAAGAACGGAAGGTGCATAAAGTGACGATTCCTGTATTATCTCGGTATTTGTTTGAATATACTCGTTTTGTTCTTTGTTTTTTTGATTGAACAATGGCAAGCATCGGTTTAGACCATTTTTTGTCTTGAGCCGAGCTCAACGCATCTTCCACCTTATCCCATTCTTCATCACGAATGAGTTTCAACACGGACAACGGTTTACTCATATCATGCTCCGGGACACTTACATTATTACCTAAACCTTCGTATTCAATCAAGCCATAATCATCTTCAGGGCTTGCGGCCCATTCTATCTGATGAATCTGCGTCCAGGACCAGGACTACGTCGCTTTTGTTTGTTTCAATATTTTCGATTTTCTTATAACCATGATCTTTATGGCTTATGTTTATCGCTTCTTTTTCTTTTAACAGCCCTTCAAGACGGAATTTTCCATCGGAACCTGTCTGTTGACCAACATTTCTATGCCCGGACCTCGACCTTTGCCCAGCTTGATCAGCTGTCACAAAGGCGCCTTCGATAGGATTTCCATCGGCATCGGTGACTTTGCCTTCCAGCCATCTATTCGCAATCTCAATTTCAAAATCTTTCACTTGATTTGTCAGGACATATTTGAATTCATAAGACCCGCGCCGTTCATACATCATCCGGACATTCTCAGATTTCCCAATAAGACCGTCAAGGCGGTACTTGCCATCACTATCAGTCATTGACTGCATGAAACCCGATGCGCCGCCATTAACCATGACACGGACACCCGGCACCGGATTGCCGCTCGTATCATACACCACGCCTTCCAACCATCGATCCGCTTGAGGAAGAGACAACTCAAAAAGCTCCATATTTTCAGCGGCAGTAAACTTTTCTGATCGTGCCTGTCCATTCTGAGCGAGGATACTATAATCGTTTCCAACAACCAGATCATAAATAGCGAAAACACCCTCGGCATCAGTTGTTGCGGCAACCGAACTCATCGCGCCTCCGCTATCCATATATCGTAAGAGAGAGACGTCGGTGCCAATAGCCGGATTGCCCTGAGAATCTAAAACCAGACCTTTCACACTGACTGTCTTGTACTCTTCAAGCAGTATTTCAACCTCTGCATCCTGTTCCGCTATCAGCTCTTCCTTACCTCGCAATTTTCGCGCGGAGTGTTCGACACTGATATTCAGAGCATCGCCTTTACGCAATCCTTTTATCTCGAACGCTCCTTTGGCATCAGATACCACAGAGAAGCCGCCATATCCGAACCTGCCGCCTCTGGTTATTGATGCCCCGGAAACAGGCTCCCCGTCCAGTGTTTTTACAACACCGTTCACACTAATCCCTTTTTCAAATTCAAAATCGATATTTTCTACAGTTCCACCCATTTCAACATCAACATATTCACGAGCGGTATGATCTACAATACATCCCTCCGGAGGATTCCATGATGCATATACAAGTGCCTTGCCCGGAGCCGCTCGAAATTTGTAATAGCCGTCCTTGTCTGTAAAAGCGCCATGCATAGCCGCCTGAGGTTCAGGCCGTGCGGCATCGTAAAAACCTATTCCGGCATCCGGGACCGGCTCGCCAGTACCTTTGACTGTCACCCTGCCAGTGATGAAACCGCCTTTCGTCAACACCAAATCGACATCCGACGTTATTTTACCTTCAGCCGCCGAAATATTTTGAGCGGCTACAGCAGTCCAGTCATCCAAGTCACCAATAAAAACATTGTACTGGTCGGCTATCAGGCCCTGGAGGGAATATTTCCCTTCACCATCGGTATGAGTATAATTACATTCGTCTTTACTTAATCCCTGTGTCATCACCATCACATCAGCGGCCGGCTTCCGTGAGTCTTCATATGTGACTGTTCCTTCAATTATTCCTTCCGGAATGAGTTCGATAACAACATCCCTGGCTTCCGAATCGACTCCCATTTTTCTTTGATTTGCATAGCCTTCAACTTTTGTCGATATGGTAAGCGTAGCGCTTCCGGGTATCCTGCCAAGTGAAAATTTTCCATCTTTATCCGTTATCACCGAGGTGTATGGGAGCGAGCCCTTAATATACATTACATTCCTCATTATCGGATGACCGGAGGTGTTCGTGGATATAAACTCTGTGTTAACCTCGACGCCTTCTATTGGATGCCCGTTCCTGTCAACAATTGTTCCGGATACAGCATTGGGCTCACTTAATTTGATAGTCATGTCCTGGCCGAGAAGCCCTTTTGTATAGTTAAACCATCCAAAAGCATATTCAGGATGAACAACAACGATTTTTAATGCTGCTCCCCTGTCATTAAAAAAATCTTTTTCCACGTTAATCTGAAACTGCCCATTCTCATCCGTACAGGCAACAGAATCGGCAGAAACCTCATAAGGATTATTAGCATTTCCATTATTAACTTCATATATCGCAGCCGATGAAACCGGATTACCGTCAAATACCACCGTCCCCTTTATTGTCAGGTCTACATCTCCGACACTTATACCGGAAAGCGATACAAGCATAACAATAAAAATAATACTAAATATTGCACTATTATCGCAGCTAAAGTAATGTTTCATCACAGCCTCCCTTATCATTCAATTGACAATATTTCTACTGTTACAAAGTATATGTATGACAGAAAAGAAATGCAACCCGATATTCGTTTATTTTCGAAAATGTCATTCCATTTTCCAGTTTAAGGACTGGAGTAAGGTGTACGCCAGAAACAGGGAGCGTTAAATGCTATAATCAGGGGATATTAGGGTAAGGAGCAACCGGAAGAAAATGATGTTCTTACATCATCAAATCAGGTGATGGGCCAGAAACTTTAAGTGGAAATGGTCATTTGCCCGGTGGCGGATTTACCATCCGTCTGATCTGCTCTTCCGTAAACCGCTTTCTCATGGCTGCCTCCTTGATCGCAATATACAAGGATTTTACCACATTCAAAACGTGTAAGTCGTCAGAACATTCTGGACAAATGTAATTAAAAGATTAAGTGAACCTCTAATAATTGATTTTCATCGAATCATGTTAATATCAAGCTGATTTTTTCCTGAACAAGGGCATCGAACAGCAAAATCAGGTTGTAACATCCATCAGTTTTGCCCAAATCAGTGCCCACTGAGGCTCATTCGCCCCATATAGAGGCTTCTTATGCCGTTGAGGGCGCAAGTATCCCCATACGATGGATATTATAAGCCAGGTTTCTCAATCCAATTTTGATCTCGGCCCGTGCTATACTGATTGATCGCAGGAGCAATGACCCGGCCATTTGAGCCTGGATACCGAAGACGTGCTCGACTCGGCATCGTACCCGAGAGCGCGTCCGGTTGCCCTGCTTCTCCCACGCTGTCAGCTTCCTGTGCCGACATCCCTTGCGCTGCAGGTGCGCACGGAATCCCCGCTGTTCCAATTCGTTCCGGTTGTCTTTAGACTGATATCCCGAATCGGCCCACACATCCCGGCTGCTATTGCTCTCGTCGAGGAGTTCCCCGAACACTTTGCTGTCGTTGATCGCCGCATCGGTTACCGCATAGTCCCGGATGAGTTTGTGTTTGGCATCGATGCTGATATGGTTCTTATAGCCAAACGCGTGCTTGTGAGAACGCGCGGACCAGCGGGCATGCGTGTCTTTCTGACGGGACTTTGTGTCACTCCATCCCTCCGGGACGCTCCCGTCTTTTATCTGCTGGTTTTCTTCACGGCTGTTGCGCTGGATCGGCACCGATACGAGCGAGGCATCCACGATCTGCCCTTTGCGCGCGGTGAATCCCTGCTCACGCAAGTACCGGTCGAACTTCTTAAACAGGCGTTTTACCAGCCTCGCCTCGCCCAATTGTTCCCGGAACAGCCAGATCGTCTTGGCATCCGGCACCCGATCTCCAATGCCAGGCCCTAAAAATCGCATGAACGACAGACGGTCGCGCACCTGATATTCAACCGCATCATCACTCAAGTTATACAGCGATTGCAGCACCAGTATCTTGAACATCAACACCACATCAAACGCTTTGCGTCCTGCAGCACTCTTCCGCTCTTTCTCCCGTATCCGCTCAAGCTCCGGCCGAAAAAGCTCCCAATTCACACGATCCTTCAACTGAACCAGCGGATCGCCGTTCTTCGTCAGGTCATCAAGACGGAACTGGATGTCGAAAAATCCTTTAATCATTGCTTATCTCCATTATTATTAATCTCTTATCGTATATCTAACTGCAATATACGCTCTCGCATGGAGATCGCTATCCTTTTTTACTGCTTTGGGGCCGTTTCTACTGTATTTTTAGAGATACCCTTAAGGATTGCCGGGAGTACCTGCTTAATTGAGTTGGACCCATTAGTGGCCGGATCATAATAGTAGCGCTTAACAATTTCCCACATATCTACCATATTGCGCTCGCCAGTCCATTGCTCTACTGAGTCCTTCACAGACTGGGTGATCGACGTGATGAAATCACACAATTCCTCCCGGTCTGCAATCTCCCTCTGCTCAGCCTGAAGCTGACGGTAAATCATATTGAGGAAAGTGTTTTCGTGGTTGGAATAACGGAAGATGCTTCCAGAGTCGTTTTCTAATTGAGCCTTGAGTGCCCTCAAAAAGTCGTAGTTTGGAAACGCTCCCTGTTTCGTATTCAGATACTCACCAAAGTGTTTGATAGTCCCGTCTTTGTGAACAACGTGATGGGAAAATTGGAAAGCGATTCCCTCGTAAGGCCGACGACCTGCGTTGAAGGGTATAGCCACCATCGTGGTTTCAAAATCAATAAAGTGAAGTGGATACACCCAATTGTTCATCTCGCTTTGGAGGCTCTCTCGATCTATCCACACCTTATTATCGCCTGTCTGGTATTTTTCAATCTGCAGCCACTGCCGTTCACTTGCTGATATTCCCGTTTTCTTATCGGGTTTGGGAGCCACATTATCTTCCGTCAGATCCGACATTTTGATGCAGCCCGCATCGATCAGTTTGGCCTTTTTTCTGAAGTTCCAGACATCCAGTACCGTAGGACACTCGAAATCCTTGTCGTCCCAACCAAGATTCTCTTTCCAGCATTCTTTCCTGCCACTCCCCAATCCTGCCTCCTCATCAATGTCTGTAGTGTAAAATTCACAGTTTGAGCAGCAGGGTGATACCGATGAGGGAATTTTAGTGTCAGAAGCATAGTGATCAGCAAATAGATCTATTCGCTGTTTGAAACTCAATGACTGATCGCTTCCTCCGTCTGTTCCTGCGAAAATCTGTTCACACTCTCTTTCCACATTGACTTTACAGAGGATTGGTGGTATCAAATCAGCTTCTGTCAGACCATCTGAAACGGAAACCGACTTCCTACCATTTTGATCTTTAACCAGCCGGAACTTCTGGTTTAGACCCTCGGTTGGACATGTAGAAGATTTATCCGCCATTATAAGATTGGCAGATACTTCAAACTGCGGGAGAGCCTGATTGATAACATACTTTTGGAAGGCTACGTCATAAAGATAAGATTTCCAACCGGATTTGATTGTACCGTTTTTATTTGCGAAGGGATCTTCCTCATCTGGATAAAAGGATTTTGCTTTAACTTCATAGAGACTGAGTCGGTTCCCGTTCTTTACCAGAACATCTGTACGAATGAAGAGATTCTCTGTTGCTATTGCGGCTTCATAGATTGTGACCCGTTCTAATTGTAACAGCTTATTGGTTTCAGCCAGAGCCAGCTCATAATCCAGCGTTTTAATATCATAGCCACCCGGGAAATAGCATTTAGCCAGTTCACCCACCTGAAATCCACCATCGGCCAAGGCAAGAAGAAAGCTATCATCAAGGTTCTGGTTTGCGTACTCACTTTTCCCTGTATAGAAAAGTTTTGTAGGACATTCTATTGCCAGTCTGAATCTTGATTTTGTCAGATATCTTTTTTTCGCCATTAAAACCTATCCCTTTTAGTCACGGTTAATAACCTTATTACAGCCTGGTCCGGCTGTAAGTCGTCAGAACATTCTGGACACATGTAGTTAAAAATTAAGGTGTACTTTTCTCATACAGCAAGTGTTTTCTGATACCTCCTTTCCCCAGGTTATAATCCCTCCTGAGTTTCAGCGTTTCACGTTTTATTTTATCCCGCAGATTGAGACAATCCCGTTTCCTTCCGAAGTACACGTCAGCAGGAGTCAGGTTATTAAGTGACTCGTGATAGCGGTGATTATTGTAGTGATCAACGAAGTCGCCGATTTCCTGTTCCAGTTCACCAGGAAGGTAATAATTCAGCAAGTTGACGACATTCTTCAGTGAGCGGTGATAGCGCTCTATCTTGCCCTGTGTCTGAGGATGATAGCGAGCGCCACGAGTATGGGACATATCCCTTTCTTCAAGGTACTCCTTCAGATCACGGGATAGATAACAGGGCCCGTTATCCGAGAGCAGTCTGGGCCTGTGCCGGACTTTCACACTATCGATACCGGCTTTTTCTCTCGCCATATCAAGTGTATCCATTACATCAAGGGCAGCCATAGTTGTCGTGAGCTTCCATGCCAGGATATACCGTGAATAATCGTCCATGACGGTGGAGAGATAGTACCATCCCCAGCCGACTATCCTGAAGTATGAGAAGTCGGTCTGCCAGAGCTCATGCACCTCTTTCGTCGGACGCTTGAACGTATCGGCAGCCGATATCACGATGTACGCCGGACTCGTGATCAGATCATAGGACTTGAGTATCCGGTAGACACTCGACTCGGAGATGTAATAACCGTAGCTGTCAGTAATATGCCATGCCAGCTCCCGTGGCGACTTATCGGGAAGCTCAAGGGCAATAGCTACCACCTGGTCTTTCACCGGGGCAGGTATCCTGTTCCAGAACTTTTTCGGACGGGGTTTCCTGTCGGCAAGGCCATCATAGCCATCTTCCGCGTATTTTCGATACCATGCGTAAAAGGTGCTACGGTTAATAGCAAGCTCTCGCAAGGTCTGGCTTATCGACAGCGCCGATTCCTCTACCAGCCTGATTACCTCCATTTTTTCAGCCTGTGAATATCGCATATACCGTCCGACCTCTATTCCATACCATGCAAACTTTTTTTAAGCACACGG
Organism: Candidatus Latescibacterota bacterium; assembly: GCA_963668435.2. Classification (GTDB taxonomy): domain Bacteria; phylum Latescibacterota; class Latescibacteria; order Latescibacterales; family Latescibacteraceae. The sequence continues at coordinate 662,673 of CAXXSC010000001.1, read as the reverse complement.
TTCTTCAGCGACAACTCGGCTACCAATTGCTTGAGCTGGTCGTTCTCCTGCTTGAGGTCTGTCACCTCCGTGCTCGTTGCCTCCCGCTGCGTGTCACCCAGAAGCCGTTTCTTTCCAGCTTCAAGGAAGTCTTTGCTCCAACGGTAATACAGGTTCGGATTAATTCCTTCACGGCGGCAGATCGCGGCTATGCTCTCTTCACCACGCAGCCCTTCAAGAACAATGCTGATCTTCTCCTCGGCAGTGTATTTCTTCCGGGTTTTCCGCTTGATATCACGGACGATACTTTCTGAATCTTTCTTGGCAGGCATCTGGACATTCCTTTCTTCCCCGTTGTCGTGTCAACAGGATGGTACTGACTATAGGCAGAAAGGGCAAGTCTTCCCTGATTCCCTCCGTTACGGCTACGCCTCCACTACGGTAATCAGGCAACCACATCCAGCACCAAACCATCTCTTAACTTAAAGGGGATAACTGTCCAAATTGTTCTGACGGGATACAACAGCCTGTTTAAGTTCGGTAAAACCAGCTATGAGTTTTTCTAAGCCATCTTTCAACTCCCAAAGGGTTTTCTCAGTAGCCTTTTTATCGTTGGCTGCAGTTGCTTCCATTTTCTCACTGTCCCTTAGATTTTTGCTTGCAGTGATTTCTGTTTCTTCAAGTATTTTATTGGCAGCCTCAAGATCCTCAGCTTTGGTGATCAACTTGGTGAGCGACTCAATTTTCTTTTCGGTTTCATCGGGTATCGGAACATTCCCCTCTGCAAATGGATGCTCTTTCGAACCGCAGAGTGGGCAAGGATTGCCGTCTTCCAGTTTGGCCCGGTGATCTTCAAGCTCCGCAATCTTTGACAGAAAAGCCATTTCCCGAAGCATGGTTTCCTTCTCAGTGCGGTATTCACGCAGCATCCGGTCACCCAGCAATTCGCTCAAGGTACTTTTCCCTTGCTGAAGTTTTTCTGATGCGTCATCGAGTTCATGTTTGCGGTTACCGCATTGCTTTGTACATTCATCGAGTTTCTTTACCGCTTCATCCAGAGACGAGTCAGCCTTCTTGTGATCGGTCTCTTTTGGGGTGATCTCTTTTTGTCTGGAGAGCAGACTGCCCAGCTGTTCTTCAACACCGGCCAGACCGCTGATTAGCCATTCATCCTGTGCATGTTCCTTGAGATAATCTTCAGCAAGATCCAGATCTTTTGCGGCCTCGATCCGCTTATCCTGCTCTTCAAGTCTGGTCTGTTTGTCGGACTCAATTTTTGCCGCATCATTTTTGCAACTCTCTTCACCTTCTGAAACAGCTTTCTCCTGTTCGGCTAGTTTTTGATCGAGGGAGCGAATTTTCTTGATGAGCGGTGCTGCCGTTTTGAGTTCCTCTTTGGCTTTAACGGTCTGTTTTTCCGCTGACTTGAGCAATTCAGCCTGTGTATTAGCAGAGGATTCCAGTTCAGGGAGGGCCGTTTCCAGTGCTTTCAGGGCCGCCTGTTCATCTGACTGCTGCTTTCTGATGACAGTAAGCGTTGCATACGATCCATCCAATGAAGCGGCCTTTATGGCTCGATCAAGTTTGGTGCGTTCCGGTTTGAATGCCTCAACATCGTTCTGCAGTTTGACCGCTTCTTCAGCAAGACTGCTGATCTCCTTTTTCAGTCCATCAATAGAGTTGAGCCATGCGATGGCTTTACCTGTTTCAGTTGATTTACCGTCGAGTTCTTTCTCTTGTTTCTGTTTTGCCGTTAAGTCCAGTTGGATCTCCAATGGCCGACCGATAGGAAGCAGCTATGAAACTTTTTCTCCAGGAGATGTGAGTGTGTACTCTTATAAAGTTCTTTATCGAGGCGAAGGAGATGTCGATTGTCGAGAAACCGAAACGCGATCCTTTACCGTTATTGAGTCTGTTGAAACTCAACCTGAAACTCAGGCTGGATCACTTCAGATTATAACGCCTTCCGGCGGGGAAACATACACAGTCGACACCCCGACTGCTATAAATTGGATTGCATCGGGTGTTCCCTCTGTTCGAATAGACATATCATCTGATGGTGGTTCATCCTGGGAAACCATTGTTGAATCTTTCGATTCAGAATACGGTTACAGTTGGAATCCACCGTTTCCATCATCGCATTTTATAATCCGTGTCAGCGCGGTGGAAAATCCGGAAATATCTAGCGAATCAAAAGAGTTTACTGTAAAAGCTATTGATGTTTCGACCGACACAGAAAATATTTCACAGGAGAGTACTTTCATCAGGTCATTTCCATTTTCTACAAATTTCGATGGTGGTAGTGAAGGTTTTGTAGGTGAAATTCATGACAACGTTTCCGACGTAGCTTGGAGCAACGATGAAGGAGTAAACGATTCTGGTTGCATAAAAATCAACAACGCGGGCAGCAGTGAGGCCCATTATTTCATCCAGTTTAAATACGTTGGTTGGGACATAAAAATCAAAAAAAAGTACATGGTTTCTTTTATGGCCAAAGCCACAAAACCTTCTGTCGTACCTTTTGCTTTCATTAGGGATATATCTCCTTGGGATAACTGGGCTTGGACGATAGTAAACATTGAGGGTAACTGGCAGGAATATACATTCCCACTTGTCATTAAAGAAGATGCGGAGGTTGATCCTGCATTGGCACGGTTTACAATTGAACACGGTCTCAATACTGATACAACACTGTATATAGATGACCTAAAAATAACAGCGATCACTGATGATAGTGATAATGAACACTCTTCTGAGACAAAGGAAACACCTGAAGAACCGCTAATGTATTCCTCCAAAATCGAGATTGTAGTACCTGAATCCGTCAAGGCCGGCGAAACTTTTATTGGGGAACTCTATGGGAGCGATATTGATAATGTAACGGCGATAAGTGGTTCTATTTTAGCTTCAAATTGTACCGTGGATACTATCGAGCCTGGTGATTTTTTTGGAGATAATGCTTTGTTTTTAGGAAGCGAGAATGAATTCGGGATCGGTCTAATGGGTAAATACGGCGTTTCAGGCAACGGAGTAATAGCAACTATAAAGCTTACTGCTCCAATTGACTGTAATGATGGTGATAAAATGAATTTCACCCTCACTGATATGCATGCTCTTGACTCGGAAGGTAATCACATTGATTTTGAATGTATCGGAGGTTCAACAGCAATCAAGATGGGAATAACCGTATTTCCAGGTGACGCAAATAATGACTCAACAGTAAACATGGACGATTTAGATACGGTTTTAGATTTTTATGGGGAAAAAGGTCCCGCCCGACCCGGAGCCACAATGAATTTCATTCCTCAGCTATGTGATCCATGGTCCAATCCATTGTCAACTCATGGCGATTGCGATGGAAACGGAGAAATTAACACGCGCGATGTTATTGTAATATGTTGGAATTACGGTTTGAACACGTTTGATACCAACAAAATTGCGTTAAAGCAACAAAGCCGAACTGAAGAAAGGCCGATTTTGATCCCCCGTATCCAGCACCTCTCGGAAAACACTTTCATCGTTAAGACCTTCACCGGAAGTACGAAAATACGCGGAATTTCATTTGATATTAAATACGATTCTGATAAATTCGAACTGGTTTCATCCAAACCTGGTGAAATGATTGCAGGTAATTCAGATGTTATCTTTTTCCAAAAAGGGAATTCGGTTGCAATCTGCGGTAAGCATGTAAATATACTAACCGATGAAACGCAAAGTCTATGTGATTTTTCCTTCAAAGTACTTGACGACCAACTCGAAAGTCAAATTCCATTTAAGGTTGATGATATCACCGGAATTGACCATTCAGGCAATTTATATACCGTCGAAGCTCATGAAACATGGTTTGAAAAATTTTATATTTCTGAAGATTTTACAATGGAGGCATTCTCCCTCTCCCAGAACAGCCCGAACCCCTTCAATCCGGTGACTTCCATCCCGTTCAGCCTCGGGAAAGAGTCTGAAGTGACTCTCGCAGTTTATAACATTGCGGGCGAAAAAGTAGCCACACTTGCCGACAATCGTTTTTCAGCGGGCAGTCATAATGTGAGCTGGGAAGCATCGGGATATGCCAGTGGCGTGTATTTTTACCGTATAACGGCGGGAGAATATACTGAGACGAAAAAGATGATTCTGATAAAGTGATAAAATAATGTAAACATTAAAAAGGCGCCTTTTCAAATGGGCGCCTTTTTAATAAATGCTTTCCCTGTTTCAGGCGGTTTGTTCTGCACCCTTTTGCGACGGTCTTGTTAAAGTTGAGACACGTGCCGTCTTACCGTTGTCCCGCATCCCTTATCAGCGGCTGATTGCTTGGAGCTGTCAAGGGTGGAGTTGTCCAGTGAAGCGTCAGGAGTTGTCCATCATTATTTTGCCCCTGATTTCCTGTGCCAGCAAAATATTGTGGGCAACTGTAGCGGAACGCCAGGCAAACTACCCTTTATAGCTTCAAAGCTGGCGCTATAATGGGAAGGGATAACGGAAAGAGGGATTTTGTTATGCAAACTTCTCGATTTGTGAGCACGAACATGACAGGAGAATGTTTGATCGTGATTAACGTGTAGACATAGCTGCTGCGCGAATTGCAAAAGGATCATGTTCGATTTCAAGTTCAACAGCCAATCTGAAAAAATTACTTGCTGCTGAATGATGGTCAAGATCGTATTTTCGAATGTTAAAACGGACATGGCAATAAAGTTGATCAAGAATCTCGCCAGATGTTCCTGTATCATTATTAAGAATTCGACAGAATCCTTTTATTGCTTCTGCAGGTAAATCAGGCCCTTTAATAAAATAGTGCAAGTATTTAAGAAAGTTTGGGTGCCGGATAATCTCATTACCATAAGTACCATTCGATTCAAAAATCTGTTTAGGAGATTTCTTCTGAAATTCAGCGTATTGGGGGTTTGTAAAGATTTCGAGACGAATCACTGGGATTGCTTTACGTTTATTTAGCAATATAAAAAGAGATTCCATAGATTCTGCAATAGGAGGCCATTCCATATTAGGATTAGAGTTATCGGAAATTAATTGATACAATTTCGATTCATTGCCCGATAGTTCGATGACCTTAGGTGGTTGATAATACATACTGTTTCCTATGTTGAGGAAAAACGCTTAACCAAAGCATAGTATTATTTCCAATCTGAAAATCACATGGCATGATCTGCAATGTATCAAGAATCGATTGTCTTATTTTTCCCATGAAAATATAGATACAATAAACCACCAGCAACCGCCAACAAAAGTAAGTGTTTATTAAACTTTCGCTTAGACAAGTCTTTTATTAATATTGGCAATTCATTATCAAAATTCTTTAAATCAACTCTTATGTATTCAGTATCACCTATGAAAGGCAACTCTGGATTCTTAATTCGCGAATCAACAAGTGGAATAATTGGTATTTCAACGGCTTTTGCATAACCTATTTCAGCATTAAGCCATTTTGAAGCCTGCCCTTCTTTTGTTACCAGAACAACAAAAGCATCTGAATCACTTATCGCATTTTGTATTTTTTCAGAAATTGATTCACCAGGTTGGGGATCACGTTCAAACAAATATGGCTTAATATTCTCACTTAATAATTTCTGGGCTATTTGTTCTACCCATTCTTTATCTTCTGAAAAATGACTTAGAAAAACTGTATATCCCATTACAAAAAACTCCAATTAGAATGTTATTACTGTTTAGGAGAAAAACTGTTTACTGTTCTAAGATTTATGTAAAAAAGAGTATTGAATGAAAATTCATTATCATCCATAAACTGTAGGAATTGGAATTAACGGTACAATGTATTCAACTGAATCAGGTTCCTCAGATGGATGGCCAGTGAAACTTATCAAAAAGTTTACACATAATTTACCTATACTGAATTTTAAAACGTCCATTTCGGTAATTCCCGATGCCCAAAAAGTGTGAACCATAGTATCTAGTTGGTATTCACACTCCATGTCAACTGCAAAGGCCACATCATCAAATACCATTCTTTCTCCATTATAGAAAGTCAAAACACACGAAATATCCTTTAAATATGCACCGAGATTGAAGCCGCAATTTGTTTTTATCATCAAATAGCTACGAAGCTTTACAGAAACTTTACCATTCTTTTTCCTATAAAGACGTATTGATGTATCCGCAAGTCTTACCATTATTTCTTCCGTGTATAAACTTTTTTGGGAGGTATCTGTTTAGAAACTTATTCATAATAGAAAGAAAAGATATAACTAATAAGTTTACTTAAGGATTAACAGTAGGCACTATAATTTTAAAAAAAAGAAGACATTCTATTCACATCATAATTATCTCATCTTCGAAAAACCACTCTTGGGAAAGAACAAATTGTTTCACTTTTTCTGGCTCTATAGAATAAATTACTATTGCCAAACTTTTTTCAGCTCGGCTACATGTAACATAAAAAAGCCTGCGAGTACGTTCAATGCTGGTTTCTTTTCCTTCTTCCTGATTTTTGATGTCCGTTTGTGAAAGCTCTTTTGCTCCAAACAATTTCTCGTAATTAAATAGAAATCCACGCGCATTTTCATCGTCCAAAATGACCATAACACGAGGAAATTCTCGCCCCTTTATTCCTTGATGGGTAGCAAATTTAGATTCATCAGATATATAACGCACATATTCTTCAAACTGGCTAAAAGAGCATTTAAGAGCTTCATCCCAAGCATCAATAACAATATCTTTTTCTGATTCATCATCACTTTCATCCAATGGTAATTCATGAGTAGCTGTTAATCGTTTAGCAATAGGAATCAATGTGTCAGGAATTTGAAATAATCCATTGTAATGTACTACTTTTAATACATCTTCAAGAGATGGATCAGCATCGTCCCACAGAGCACACAATTTTTCAACCGCATCATTAGCTTTTCTTAAAACATCAATAGAATTAGGACTATTTTTCAAAATATCCTTCTTTATGAGGGGAGATTCCTCTTTTCTCACAATTCTGGATACTGCAAATTGATCGTCAGCTTGTTTAGCTTTTATCAAAGGAAGAATTTTTTTAGCGAATAAAGAAATACCTGGTAACGTACCATCAAGTATGCCGGTTTTCATATTATTTACGGCATATAAAGGATCAAAGAAATTTGAAAATCCACCACGCTTAGCCGCCATGTGATGTTCCAAAGTCAGAATTTTCACATTTGCTTGAGAACTACTCCAACTTTGGTCGTTGGTCACGTCTGCCATCTGGGAAACCACTTCAGATTCAATAATAGTAAAATCAATTGAGTCAGAATTATTCACAATAAATAAACGGACAATACCATCCGCATCCTTGTAAGCCGTTTGTGACTGGTCATCAGCACCAGACCGAATTTTGTTTATCAGTGTAATGATTCGCTTCGGGCATCTATAATTGATTTCTTTTGACGGTTTTGCCCATGTATCAGGAATATTATTACCCAAATCTTTTTTTCCATCCATGTAAATACGCTGCATAGTATCACCAAACAACCCGAGGGTAAAATTAGATGATTGCACATTTTGCACATCAAAGAAAGCATCAACCAATTCTTTATTAGTATCCTGACTTTCATCAATGAGCAGGATGGGAAACTTGCGCACAAGAATGCTCTGCATAAGAGGTTTGTTTTTAATAAAATCAGCAGCAATATTGATTACTTCTGAATGACTTAAGGAATCCTGACTAGTGTTGTCGCCATTGGGATTATAGGTAAATTTTTTTATTCCTGACAGAAGTCCTAACCTCTCTGTTTTCTTTTCAATTTTACTTGCCCTGTCGATGTAGGCTTTTGTGTTTTGGTTTTTGGCTTTACTTTGCTTTTCGCTAAGGTCATCAATTTCGGCTTTCAGCGAATTCTCCAACCAACTTCTCATGTCATTTGTATATGGATTTATTAATTCCCATGCAAAACTGTGAATGGTGGAAACATGAAAAGCGGTATCAAATTCAAGACGACTTTTAATCTCGTCGCATGCTGCATTGGTATATGTGATTATTGCTACTTTTTGTGCATTTCGTCGCAATCGGATAATGTTTTCTTCTCGAAATCTTTTTAAAACCTCCACAAGGCTTCTTGTTTTTCCGGAACCTGCACCGGCAAAGAGAAAAAAGCTCTTGGGATCATCAAGGTTCATACAATTGTAAATCTCATCATCAATAGAAAGGGATGTGGTATTTTCATTCATCATTCACCTCCTTCAGTTTCATTTTGAATTAAATAATCTTGATGCTTGCTTGTCAACTGAGCTTTAAGCCACTCTAAACCTTCGGCAATATATTGTGGGGGCTCAAGTTCGCTTGGTTCTGTAGTAAAGAGTAACTCCAGTGCCATTTCAGCTTTCTTGCTATTTTCACTAAGAGCATCAAACATTGCTTGACAAGCTTCAGAAATGGTTGGCTTATTGACAGCATCTGCCATTTTTTTAATTAGACCTTTAGATGAAGTTTTATTCTTAAATATATCAATATTACTTAAAACCAAAGCGTCTTCAAAGGTATAAGGAATTGCTTTAACATCATTATCTGAATATTTCAGTTGGATTTCATATTGGTATGCAACTCTTACAAATCCATCCTTCACTTTATCGTCAAGGCTGACACTTAAAATATCATCTAATACCGTTTTCTCTGGTACCCATTTCGTAATTGTATCATTACTTGTTTTGTATTCCTTTTCTTTGGCTGGTAAAACTTTTTTATTTTTTCTTCGGTCTCTTCCATTTTTGTCTTTTTCTGTCATTTCTTCGATAGAGTCTAAATCAGTTATCACAAACGTTAATAATCCCAGTGTTTCTATTAAGGGTTTGAGACGATGCGCATGACTTCCGCCTATTTCCAAAAATGATATATAACTACGATCCAAATCAGGGAATTTGTTTTTGATAAAGTGCGGTACGAGCATTCGTTCAGCAGGACCTTCAAGCAATATTACTGCATCAGCAAAAAAAAGGTCACAATGGGTTGTTTTAAGGTAGCGTGTGGCAAATTTGGCTGTATCAGAATTATCCCCAAATGTGTTTGAAAGGTTCACAACCTCTGCACAGGGAACAACATCTTTACAGGTAGCAGGATTTCTTTTGAAATACCGTAAACTAGCAAAATCAATTTCATGAGCAATGTAGCTGGAATGCGTACTAATAACCAATTGAGTAGAATACTGGTCATCATCACCAAGGCCAACATTATTTCTCAAAACATCATAGGCTTTTTTGGTAAAAACTTGCTGCACTTGAGCGTGGAGGTGCGCTTCCGGCTCTTCGATCAAGACTATATGTAGGGGTTCAATATAACCTTCACTTGATTCAGCTCTCTTACCTGCCTTACCAACCCGCATCCAGTCATCACGAAAGCTTATCAGATTAAAAATCATTGATATAAGATTTTGATAACCTAAGCCGTTATACGTCTCAGGAAGACAAAAAGACATATCATCGTTGTTGACGTCATCTCGTAATACATTAAACTGAATTGCGGCATCATGATTAAGTCCTTCAAGTGGATTTACTTTGCTTGATATTTGTATTATAGGATCACTAAACCCAGGATAGTTCAAACCCTCCAGTTCACCAATAGAAGCTTTGAAAGATTCCTTTAACCTCTCGTCAAAAGCGGTTCGGGCACCTTCTATAGCTTCCAAAGCATCAAGATCATCTGTTTCTGGAAGTTCAGAGGGATTTAAATGTTTTTCAAAATATCTTCTTAGTTGAGTAGAAAGCCTTCTGTCACTGTGGTTCCCGCCTTCTTCTGAATTTGGATCGGAAAAGCCTCTTTGTGCCCTGATAATATCAATTTTAATCAGACCGTCGAATGGATCACCACCGATAGATTCTGAGTTTTCAGGAAGTTCCTGAGGTTTTTCTTCTCTACATTTTGAAGGATCAAGAATATATGACTTAACAGTAAAATGCTTATGCAATTCCTTATCTAGAAAATCTCGCATTGATTTTGGCCATAGCGTCAATGAATTCTCGCTACTCCTTGATTCACTTATCCTTTTTGCCGCCTCAAAAGACAATTTGTAGGCTTTATAGAGTTCCTCAACATTATTGGGCTCAAATATAAACCGAACACCAAGGTTGCCACCACTCCAGTCTAGTGTTGGGATTATGTGACTGACATAATGAACCTCATTATCTTTAACTTTAAGCCAGACATCTATAGAAGGCACAAGTGGATACCAAGCATCAGAACTCAGGTTTAAGTCTTCAGGATTCTGGTTCTGAATCCAACCTAATGCAATTTGATTGATTCCTAGCCAATTAGATAGTGTAAAATCAGTTGTAGCAATTTTGTGTCTTGATTTCTTGAGAAACACCATCAAGGCATCCATAGCAGATGTTTTACCGCTATTATTAGCTCCAACGAAAATAGTTTCTTTTTCAGAAAAGTCAACATGGCAAGATACTAGTTTTCGAAAGTTTTGGATTTCTATATATTTAATTTTCATATCCAACGATCCTTTACATCTATGACATTATCATAAAAATGGCATAAAACCATTTAATAGATTAATCATTTCGTAATCAACACAATTGTATTTAAATGCAAATAAATCTATCTTAATGATACATGCAAGAAATTTATTACAATATTGATTAAACAATAAAAAACCACCGTTCATTTCCAGTAGTGTCCGGTTAGAAATTAGCTTACAGTTTTAAAACGAAAAAGAGCTTGACATATCAACATTAGCATAAGGCGATACAATTTCGCAAAAACCTTAATTGACAAGGGTTTTGCGAAGATGTTACCGCTTAAGAACAAACGAATCAAAAAACGCGCGCTACGCTCGTACAAACGATTTAGGCAGCCATTATGCACAGCTCTTGCGGCCACACCTGATCTGAAATCACGAGGTAACAGACCATTGCAAATGAGTTTTGAAGAACAGCTCGATGGCTTGATATATTTCCATCTCAATGAGTTCAAGTCGGGCCGCCACTTACTGCAAGTTCTTGAACAAGATACGTTTGCACGTGAAGTTATCGCGCCGAAAAACGGCATCAAGAAGAGCAGTTTTTTTGAAGCTATAAACAGTCGCGGTCTTGAGCAATTGCTCCATGTTTTTACCGAGCTTCATGCTCAGGCGGCGAATACATTACCGGCGAAACATACGGAGTACGGTGATCTCGTTGCCATCGATGGTTCGCTTGTCGATGCGGTTCTTTCCATGCATTGGGCGGAATACACGGCCACCAAGAACAAGGCAAAGGTGCATCTCGGCTTCGATCTCAACTATGGCATACCGGAAAAACTCTTTCTGGCAGAGGGCAACAGCAATGAGCGTCTCTATGTCGATCAGATACTCAAGCCGGGACAAACCGGAATCATGGACCGAGGTTACCTGACACACGAGGGCTTTGACCGCTGGCAAAAGGATAAAAAGCATTTTATTTGCCGTATTAAGGCCAATGCCCGAAAAACAGTTCTGCAAACCCATGACATCGACACGGATAGCATGATCTTCTATGATGCTACTGTACTGCTTGGTATTGATGCCATTAACCAGACGGAACGTGAAGTCAGGGTTGTCGCTTACCGCATCTTGAACCAGGAGTACTGGATCGCAACTGACCGCTTCGACCTCTCGGCGGAACAAATCGCCGCTGCATTCAGGCTGCGCTGGGATATTGAACGATTCTTTGCCTGGTGGAAACGGCATCTGAAAGTCTATCATATCATCGCGCGCAGTGAATATGGCTTGAAGGTCCAAATGCTTGCCGGGCTTATTACTTACCTCCTGTTAGCAATTTATTGTCATGAAGAATATAATGAAAAAGTCTCTATCAAAAGAGCCCGAGAATTACGAATTAATATCCAAAACGAAGCTCGAGGCTTTTTCGATGATGCTCAACAAGAGCAAAGGAGCAATAAACAGCATCTATTCGCTAAAACCTAACCGGACACTACTGGATTCAGCCACTGCTTTTTGAGCACCGGCAACTGCCGGGGCGAGATAATACTTTTGCCGAAAAGCAGCCCCATCGTCCTGAACGCCTCATCATTCCCCAGCTCCCGGCGTTTTAAGCCCTCAGCATCTTCGCATATCCGGTCGAAATTGTGTTGAGAGCGGTAGAGTACGGTTATCACCGTTTCCTCAAGCGCGGTCCATACATTGGCCGTATGCTTTTTGAGAACCGTAATTTCGCCGGTGAGTGCCAGGTTATCGCAGACAAACACACTGGCCCCGATTGCGATCCCGATGGCCATGGACTTGTCGTAACTGTTGCGAAAACCGATTGACAGCCCCATCTCGGAATTATCCCGTGAGTAGGTCTGAACGGCAAACATCTGCTGTCCCTGACGGGCCAGTCCGTATTGTTCCGTTTTCAGGGTATAGCCTCGCAGCAAGTCCTGACCAATGGTCGCAAGCGTGTTTGCCAGCTCAAAATGAGAAACCGGCTGATAGCTGTCAGTGGCCTCGGGCACCTGTATCGTCTCAAGCTCGTCTCGCGTGACGGTCTGGCCTCCCCTTGTGTGAACCATCAAACCATTCATGTATCATTTCTCCTTTCAAAAGAGCGACAATTGCGGATTGTCCGCTTTACTGTCGATTTCCTGTTTGAACGTCCTCATCGCATTGAGTAGCGGTGTGTCAATGTCCCCTCCCCGCTTGTGATAGATATCGTTCCTGAGATTCTGAAGCTTCTGTTCCTCACACTGAGTCAATCCCTTCTCCAATTTTTCTTCCATGAAATCGAGCACTACTCTCCCCCGTTTTTTCATCAGCCGGGCGGCGAGGAAAATGTAGATTACAGCGTATTCATGGGGGATGGGCGCTCGCATCGAGGCGGTCATGAGGTAAGCGGCAATTTCCGCATCCCCGACTTTGGGTGTGTCGGGATTGGCGATTCCCGCCAGGCCATACACAATCCGCTCTGTCTTGATTTCCTCCAGGAGCCAGTCCGGGATCATGTCGGCCCAGATCGCGTCGCCGACAACGAGTTTGTTTTTCGACATATCGTTTCCTTCGATGGCGGTGTTCTTAACCGAGAGCCAAACCGCCTGATCGACTTCTCAGCCAGTGTCTGGCAGAGGGCTGTTGCCTCCTGTCAGGGTGTGGGCAGGCAGCGAACGCGCAGGGCTGTCCATCGCCTTTATAGGAAAGGCGGGTTCCCTTGCTACAATGGATGTGGAAGGCATGAAGCGGTTATTCAGAGGGCATTACAGCGTCTGATGAGGTCGATGTCGCGGGCGGGTTTCGGTGTCCAATCAGTTTCGCAGTCAATTTCAAGGCCGTGGATGCGGATTGATTTGAGTTCGGCAAAGCTGATATATCCCCATTCGGCCATTTCGTAATCGCTGTTGAGTATCGCGAATCCAAAGAATGTGTCCTCACCGTCATACTCGGCGATAAACCAGTCGCAGCCGCCGAGAAAGAAGTGAAGGTATATCAGATTGTCTTCTGTCGGGATGTTCTCGGTTTTAAACAACCGGGGTATTTTATCAAGTTGTTCCCTATCAGATATATTCCACATGGTTTTACCTCCATAAAAAATCTTGCATGTTTGAAAAGAGCATATATTATTGTATAGCATACCAAAGATATTCGTATGCGTCAAAAACCTGTTGGAAACGGGAATAAAAAATCCCTGAAAAATCAGGGATTTTGAGGGGCGGGGTGAGGTGCGTCAGAAACAGTTGTTTTTGGCTGTAGGTGTTATATATTGTTCTGTGGCAGTTTAATAAGATGTTAAGCACAAATGAGTTGGATAAATATGCCCAAGGTACGGGACTATTTCGAGGTTGATTTCAGCCATACGGTCAGAATGGAAGCACCGATTCAGCTTCTTGTTCGTGACTGTGGTGAGATTGAAGTCATTTCAAGGATTCACCTTGATTTTTCATCTAAGGCTCTTTTCGTATCCTTATACCTAGACCAAGTGTACTCCTTGGATGAACTCGTTGAGCTTATAGATAAATTAGACGGCCTCTGGGCGCAAGGATGGCCTACACCCACAAACATTATACTTCCGGCTGCCAAGCTTTATGCAGCAGGGGAACTGAAGATAGACAGGAATCCTTTTGCGGTCATCTCCAGATTTCCTGGCTGCTCTCCGATTAGGCACGACGAACTTCACTTCAGCGGCCGGATATACCTGTATGTAGACATTGATCTCACTCCTGAACAGCAGACGAAGATAAAGGCATCGATCAAGAACAATAAGCTCGATCCCCAATTCAGGGGAGTGACTTACGCGAAGAGGAGGGAGCACTTTCAAAAGCCCCTTGCCTTTATCAGCCACGACTCAAGGGACAAGGCGACCATCGCTCGTCCGATTGCCTTAGGTCTGCAATCCAACTTGGTTACAGTATGGTACGACGAGTTTTCCTTGCCAGTCGGAGCAAAGCTCAGAGAATCTATCGAAAAGGGAATCAAAGAATCCAAGAAGTGTGTCCTTGTGGTCACTAAGAACTTCATCGGAAACGAAGGATGGACCAAAGTGGAATTTGACTCTGTATTTACAAAAGAGATCGTTGAGAAAGGTAACGTCCTTCTTCCGGTCTGGCATGAGGTTACGGCACGTGAAGTATATGAGTACAGTCCATGGCTATCCAACATTAAAGCAGTGAATTGGAGCGAGGGAGCAGAGGAAGTGGTTCGGAAGCTTCAGCGAGAAATCGAGGGAGAAGGTGCTTAACAACAACATGCAGCGGACTCGCTGAAACGGCCACTGATTTTGCCGTTTGGCTCCACTGGCTCGCATTAGGAATACAGGGATGAAACGCTTTGTGAACATTGCCAGCCCGACCGGAAACGTGGTCTTCAACTATACAGGTGATCTGATTCGCGATCTCGGCGCCTTCGCGCTTGGATACCGAGAAGCTGGACGAGTGTTGGCCGTTCGATTCAGAGGCGATGCGTATGCCTGTTACGATGGATACCCTGTCCTCTATCTATACCGGCATTCGCTGGAACTATACATGAAGCTGGTCGTTTATCGCGGAGCGATGCTCATGGGGCTCATCGGGAAAGAATGCCCGAATATTCCTGGACTCTTCAGCAACCACCGGTTGGGGCGGCTCCTACCCGCTATGCGGTCCATCTTCAGGGCAATGCGATGGGACTTCAAGGACACGGCCATCGGCACCTTCGATGAGTTTGAGAGAGTCGTTCGAGAAATCGACGACATCGATCCAGGTTCTTACGCCTTCAGATATCCGATGAATCCAGCGGAAGAAGCACATCTGCCCCATCATTTCACCATGAACGTGGCGAACTTTGGTGAAGTGATGGATGACCTGCTTGGCTACCTTGAGGGAGCGGCCGGTCTTTTGGATGAAACTTTCCAATCTGAGGCGGAAGCACGGTACGAGCTCCAGCAGCTTATGGCCCAAGATGAAGCCTAACCAGGCACTGAATCCGATGGCCGCGGCGCTCTCGGTGTGCGACCGCGGGTGAGTGCCGATTGTTAAAATATAATTTTAACTCTACTGCCCCTCGGCTTCACCCAAACCGACCTCTCATACTCCTTGAATTTATGCAGAAGTGCAAACCGGTACTTATGATCTGGCAATTTCCCAGACAATCTCATAAGCTGTCCGAACTGTTTTTCAACTCTAATAATCATCGGTCTGTATTCAGAATACTCCACCGACCTCGTCGTCACGTCAAAATTCTCTATCGTAAAAACATACAAAAATTTCGCATGCCTTGACAACCCAAACTTCCGAAAATCCTTGATCTTCTCATTCAGCCGTATTTTCTCTTCCATTATCGCTTTCGGTGTCCGCGTTCGTTCAAACTCCACGATGAAATCATACTTCTTATCCTCTATTTTGTGCCGATATCTGACAATGGCGTCCGGTTTGTATCTATCCAATGAATTGGCCGTTGATGGATATGTTATTGTTATATTATATTCATCCCGGAACGGAAAATAAAGCCCGCATAGAACGTCAATCAGCCCGAACTGATGCGGAAAGTTCTGAACCGATTTCGGCCCAATAGGCGTGTATCGCTCATAGCCCAGGGCTTGAGCGCCTTCTTTCGTTACTTGCCAAAACGTGTGACGGTATCGTTCGTCACGGAGATAGCCGTATTTTCGCACCGGCATGACCAGGCCGTCCCGTTCAAGCCTGGCTATATGACGGCCTGTACCGATAAGGCAGGCGTCTTTGGTCGCGCCCCTGCTCTCGAATGAGAGATTGTATATTGTGGCGAACTTGAGGTCGTAGAGTGCTTTGAGCAGTCTGCGTTTGGCGTTGGGATTGCGAGGCATATCTATTTATTATGTGCAATCTTGTCCTGCGAAGGACAGCCCGATATCTCATGATAAGCTGACTATGATTATAAGACGTTCTGAGAGATTGGGCTGTCCTTTTTGCTGGAAGTAAAAGGACGATGATTGCACACTATTATCACGCCGTAAAAATCGGCGTTTATGAATTATTGTCGAGGCGGGATCGGTATCGCGGAGAGTATCGGCGGGCTGTCGTATAATTATAGTATATCAGACTGAAATAATCTGTCAATTGATGAAAGAAATAGAGTGAGGCTGACAATACACCTGCCCCAGAACTGCCCCGGAATCGTCTTTATAAAAGAAAACCACTTAGCAGTTTTTCGCTAAGTGGTTGTTTCTATTATGGCGGAGGGCCAGAGACTCGAACTCTGAAGTGTTTTACCACGGCGGATTTCAAGTCCGCTGCCTTACCAATTAGACTAGCCCTCCGACAGACTCGTAATATGCACAATTTTTTCCAAAATAGCAACAGCAAGCTGATAAATGCGATGCAACTATCAGCGTTTGCCGCGAAGTGCCGCATCCCGTAGTTTTTTCGTGTTTTCCACAGCTCCGTGATCCCTGAAAACTGTCGTACCTGCTACCAGATAATTACAGCCGGCGGCAACCATCCCCGGTGCGTTTCCGAAATTCACGCCACCGTCAACAGAGAGAATGATATCACGTCCTGCCGATTCTATCGCCGACGATATCTGCCGGATACGCTCATACGAATCCTCGATAAATGCCTGTCCACCGAAACCGGGATAGACCGACATAACAAGTACGAGATCGACAATATCAAGGTGTTCGATGACAGTCTCGACCGGTGCATCGGGCTTAAGCGAAATACCAGGCTTAACTCCGTATTTTTCGATTTCTTTTACCGCCTCGGGAATATCAACTGTCTCGACATGAACAGTCAGGTAGTCACTGCCGGCTTTGGCAAACGGCTCGATCATCTCGAGCGGTTTATCGGTCATAAGATGGACATCGAGCGGCAGGTCTGTCAGGCGGCGCATGGTTTCGACAACCGCCGGTCCGAATGAAAGGTTTGGGACAAAATGAAAATCCATGATATCGACATGGAAAGTATCGCAGCCGCCCTCTGTTGCACGGTTAACCTCGTCTCCGAGACAGGCAAAATCAGCGGCAAGGATCGATGGCGCTATTTGAATACTCATTGTCATTCTCCGTGTATGAATACAGGAAATGGATTACCGTGCTAATCAGCGTTCATTTTTGCCCGGCGCCGTAATAACGAGATAGACCTCGTCATCCCTGTTCGCAGCTTTTCCGGGCGATGGTACCTGGTCGATGACCGTATCCGGCAGAAGGTTGCCGTCCTCTTCTTTTTCGACTTTGAGCAGATTGAGATTAAAACCTCTTACAAGGAGCGTGTCGCGTGCAGCACTCAGGCTCAGGTTCCGAAGGTCCGGCATAACCGTATTGGTCACCTTGACACCGTTCGAGATGAATAAAGTCACCATTGTGGTATCGGGCACATCACTGTCGCCGGACGGTACCTGAGCGGCAACCATGTTATAGGATTCATTGGAGGGAATCCAGGCGACATCGTCGTTGACACGAAGACCGACATCTCTGATTTTCTCCCGTGCCTCGCGCCTCGACAGCCCGACAACATTGGGAAGACGTATCGGCCTCTGCCCTTTCGAAAGGTGAATACGTATATTCCGTCCCGGCTTGATCTTGGTCGAGGGATGCGGAATCTGGAGATATATGGTCCCCTCGGGATAATCCAGGTTATAATCCTCTTTCTCTAGTGTCGCGCTCAGTCCGAGCGAGTGAAGAAGCCGATCGGCATCATCGACAGTCATCCCTCTGAGATCGGGCATCTTTATCTCTTTCCCGGTCTGCTGATAGATCGGCATGATAAGACGGTCCATTGTCACAAGAAAAAGAAGGCCCGATGCGATGAAAGCACAGGATGCCACAAATATGTGCTTAACGAGGACACCAAGGCAGCCAGCTGCCGCCGACTTCTTTTTCGTCTTACTATTCTGACCCGTCGTGTTCTGTTCAGCCATTTTTCTTCCGTAATTTCGCTGCGAATGCACCGCTTCCGTTCATCATCTGTGGTAAAATGCGGTAGCCATTGTCTATCGAATAATCCGCAAAACTGTCGTCAACAGCAAGTTCGAAATTGCTGTGACGTTCCAGAAATGCCAAAATCTGATCCTCGTTTTCCTCGTGCTCCAGCGTACATGTACTGTAAACGAGCGTGCCACCTTCGGCAACAAGCCCGGCGGCATGATCGAGCATCTCACCCTGAACCGCGGCAAGACGTGCCATATCTTCCTCCTGAACACGCCACCGCATATCAAGACGTTTGCCCAGCACACCTGTTCCGCTGCATGGTGCATCCAGCAGTACTTTCGTGAAAGTCTCCTGCTCTTTGTCGCGATAGCTCAACGCATCGCCCTCGACACAACGGATCGAATTCAACCCCAGACGGTCTGCCGATTCCTGCACAAGTCCAAGCCTCGACGCATTCACATCGACAGCGGTGACCGTGCCCTTATCATCCATCATCTCAGCGCAGAAAGTTGTCTTGCCGCCGGGCGCGGAACAGAGATCGAGCACAATGTCATCCGGACCGGGATCAAGCAGCTTAACCGCCATCGCGGCGGATGGGTCCTGAACGGTGAACAGCCCCTCTCTGAAAACCGTGCTCGTGAAAAGTCCGGTAGCCTCAACAATGGAGAAAAATCCGGGCATCGTCTCAACAGGAACAGCCTCGAAACCTTCTGTGCTGAAACGCTCAACCAACTCGTCAGCGCTGATCCTGTGACGTGCCGTCCTGAGCATGACCGAGTGCTTTTCATTTCCGGCACGGCATATTTCCGTAGCCTGGTCAATTCCGAACACATCGGTCCAGCGCCTGACCAGCCATTCGGGATGTGAAAACTCAAGAGCGCAGCTTTTCACCGGATCATCCG
Organism: Candidatus Latescibacterota bacterium; assembly: GCA_963668435.2. Classification (GTDB taxonomy): domain Bacteria; phylum Latescibacterota; class Latescibacteria; order Latescibacterales; family Latescibacteraceae. Next base: position 643,528 of record CAXXSC010000001.1, on the reverse strand, counting down.
GGAACGGCGGTTCTCCCTCTCTGCCAAATCGGCGAAGAATGGCATTCACAAGGCCGGAAGCTCCCCGTCCCGCATGCCTTCCTGCGATATCCACACTCTCATTGACTGCCGCAAAATCAGGTACCGAATCCATGAAACGCATCTGGTATACACCGCACCTGAGCACTGCCGCAATATAAGGATCGAGCTTTTCAAAGTCTTTAGTATAGCAGTTTTTCAGGCTGTGGTCAAGGCGCGCTTTGTTCCTGAGAACGCCAAGGACAAGCTCCCTGAGAAACGATCTGTCACGCCGTTCCTGAAGTTGTCCCTCGGCTACAGCGAGAATCCTGTCGGCAAAAGAGCCGTCGCGCTCGATCCTCATGAGAATATCCGCGGCAAGAGACCGTGCTGTCACGGGCACTGCTTTTTTTTTCTTTTTCGTTCGTGTCACCAAATATCCAATTCTATTATTTCATTCATGAAAACAATATTCAACAATCCAATTCCAAACTTACTCGGAAAAACACATGATTAATCAAATCCGGGGAAACTCAGTTGTTCGGCGTTGGCAGGCACTGTGAAAGAGAGATCATCTTCACTCAGCCCGCTATTTACCTCTATCCGGCTGAAATCGAAAACAGCGCTTGCGTCGTCGCGATACATCTCTATAACGCGGGGGAAACGCACCCCGTCCTCATAGCTCCTGAATCCACGGGCGGTTCTCCACCAAGAAAGCTTGCCGCCGAACAGAAAACTCTCCTCGACAGGATCGAGCGCTTCACCTTCGAGAACGAATCGATGCTCCCACGGATCTTTCGCAAGGGACAGAACAGCCCTGTCACCATCGCGCGTTAATTCCCTTTTATACTCATTCATTTCATGCTCAGGAATCAGGCCGGTCAGCCATGAGCTCAACTGTGAGAGATCGAGATTCATACCCGGAGCAAGCGCCTTAATCGCTTTCTCACCTGATCCGCTCGTAACATAGCTGTTATCCTGGGGAAAATAAGCCATGAGGGAATCAGCCCGCATCGTAATCATCGCCGCGGGCATACCGGCAAAACCCTTAACAAGTATACGGTAGGAATCCGGAGCACGGAAACGGAGAGAGATGTTGAAATTCTGTGCACCACCCTCAGAACTGCTGACAGTTACCGCTGCAGATCCCTTGAAATCCCTGATCCCGCTGCTTCTTGCATACAGGGACCTGATTGCCATTTCAGCAGTCAGACGTTCAGCCACCGGCCTCGGCCTGATCGCGCAACCGGCACCGAGGAGCAGCAGGACAGCCAACCCGGCCAATGTCCTGTTTGCCAGTCCTCTCAACGGTCGAGACCATCCATTTTCTTCTGTATTCTCGACGGGTCCTCACCGAGCTCGATAGCACGTTTGAATGCGTCTCGTGCCTTATCCTTGTCGCCAAGCTTATGGAGGATTTCGCCGTAATGCTCGAAAATCACACCCTGATCGGGAGTATCCTCCCATTTAAGGGCGATTTCGATGTTCTCGCGGGCTTCGCGGTAGTCGCCTTTCATGTAATAGCCCCAACCGAGCGTGTCATAATAGGCGCCATTCGTCGGGTCCAGTTCAAGCGCGGATTTCACCATATCTATCGCTTTCGATAACTTGGTGTCGTGCTCGATATACATATAGGCAAGATTGTTGAGAGCCAAAGCATGTTCAGGATCTTTCTCGATGACCTCGAGAAGTGATTTTTCCGCTTTCTTAAAATTGCCGGTAAAATCATATACAAGGCTGAGCTGCACAAGATAGTCAATATTATCCGGCTCGATATCCTTAACCTTAAGGAATGTCTCCTCCGCCTTGTCATAGAATCCCGCGGTATTATAGGCCTGGCCGAGCATCATGACAAAGCGCACATTATCCGGCTGCGAACCCAAAAGCCAGTCATAGATCAGGATTGCATCCTCATAGCGCTGAAGGTCCATGTAGATCGAGGCCTCGAGGATTTTTACGAGATTACCGTCCTTGATCTGCGTTGCTGCGCCGCGGCGGACAAGATCGACAGCTTCTTCGTTGCGGCCAAGCCTGATGAGTGAACGGGCGAAACGGCCATAGGCGTTGAACACCTGGTCGTCACTCATGTCCACGACACCCTTGCTGAAACCCTTGCGATAAAACTCGATGGCTTCCTCGTTGCGGCCGAGATAGTTCATGGCCTTGCCGAGGGAGAAATAGAACTCGACATTATCCTGGTCGTTTTTGACAATGGTCGCAACTGCCTGTTCGGCATCGCGGTCGCGTCCGGCATAATAGTAAAGGGCGCAGAGGACTTTCGGAATCTTATCGATGTTGGCGCCATTAACGATCGACTGCTCAAAATACTGTATCGCACAATCCCAGTCATTATCGACAAGGCAGATATTGCCCATGTTGACCATGAGCTCCACGTTGCCCGGATTGTTTTCCAGGCCTCTCATGTAGGCGTTCCTGGCATCATTGAACATGGCGCGCTCTTCATAAAGCTGGCCGAGCATCATCCAGCCCTGTGGATCGAGCGGGTCACGCTCGACAATCCTCTTGATACAGGTGATCGCATCATCATAATAACCTTCGCGCAGAAGCACATCTGCCGCTGCCGAAATCTCCTCAGCCGTGCGATTTTTGCTTTTTGTGATCCTGAGAAGCAGGTTGCGGGCCTCATCACGGCGGTCCAGCTCGAAATAATAACGTGACAGCCAGAGAATGTCCATGAATGCCACTTCTTTGCTGGTATCGAGATATTTTTCCAGGGCTTCGGCGGCATCGGCTGTCCGTCCATCGAGCTGATACAGCTGCTGGACCATACGGAGCGCATCCTGGTTTTTTGAATCGAGCTTGAGCGCCTTTTCCGAGTAAAGCAGCGCAGTCTTGAGCTTCCTGCCTTTGAAAAAAGCACGTGCCACTGCAACTGTTATATCAACAGATTTGGGATCGTACTGCAGCGCCTCCAAGTAAGAGGCCGAGGCTCCCGAAAAATCTTTTTTCGATTCCGCGATCTTGCCCTCGATATAGAGATCCATCGCTTTCTTTTTATCCACCGCATCCTGCTTGGTCACAGTTTTCTTCGAGACCGCCGCACAACCACTGAAAAGTGATAAGAGAATCATAGCGGTGGCAAAAACCGCAATCGCTCTCATCGCTGAATTCCGTATGTTCATACATACCCCCGTTTAACCTTCGTTCAAACAGACATGATATTATTCAATCCTGTTCTGCCTGTTCTGTGAGTCTTCGTTCTATCCAGCCCGTACTGGTAAAATAACGGACTTTGAAAACGAATTCATCTATTGTAATATCGGCTGTTCCGCCTTATTGGCCGAGTTGCCGTTTTTCTCGTCTTCGCCGAATCCATATGCTCTGGCAAGCAGCACAACCGGATGCACTAGCTTAACCCCCATGCCCTCGTGACTGAGCAAGTCCTCTATCTGCATTGTGCAGGACGGGCACGGAGTAACGACATGGCTGGCTCCGGTCCGTCTGATTGAATCAGTTTTCGTGGCGCCGACCTTTCGTGAAAGGTCGTGGTGGGTATAGGCGAATGTCCCTGCGCCGCCACAGCAGTAATCGGCATCGTCCATCTCGACAAATTCGAGACCGGGAATCATCTCCAGAAGTTCCCGCGGTTCCCGCCAGATACCCTGGGCACGTTTCAGATGGCAGGGATCGTGATAGGTCACTTTCACCCTTACCTCATGCTCAGGTTTCGCCAGCTCGATCTTCCCGGCGAGGAATTCATTGATATCATAAACCGGCACATCGAACGGTTTCAGGCCGGTCAGTTCCTCTACCTCATGCTTGAGCGCCGCAGAACACGAGCCGCAATCGGTAACGATACAGTCCACATCAAGGCCCGAAAACACCTTTCGGTTCACCTCGGCCAGTTTTCGCGCGTTCTCGAAATCGCCGGAAGTATATACCGGAATACCACAGCATGCCTGTCCGCGCGGAATCACAACCTCGACACCGTTACAGGTCAGTACCTGAATAGTCGCATCGGCAACCTCGGGATAGATCAGGTTCGTCGCGCAACCTATAAAATAAGCGACCCGCATAACCGGTTTGCCTGATTCTGCAGGCACACGCTCCGGCCAGCGTCCCATGGTCTGCGCTGTCACGGGCGACGGGAATTTCTTGTCACCCATACCTGCAAAACGAGGCACCAGCGCATTCAGAAGCTCGCTGCTGTCATAAAATAGACGTTTCCCGAAAGCCGCCAGTTTCGCAGAAAGAGCCATGAACGCCGGATGTTTCAGCACCCCGTTGAACGCCAGTTTCTTGGCGAGCATCAAGTCGCCGTTGGCGGCCATATCGGCACGGGCGGCAAGCACTATTTTCGCCGCACTCACATCAGCAGGACAGACATCGGCACAACGGGTGCAGTTGAGACAATCGAGCATATTTTCGGCAACAGCACCGGATAGCGATGCCTCGCCATCGAGGACAGTCCTCGCATATTGTATACGTCCGCGGGGAGAAGATCCCTCTGAGCCGGTTTCCCGGAAAGAAGGACACACTGTCCGGCAAAGCCCGCATCGGTAACAGCGCCGGATCATTTCTTCCTGCTCACGGAGTTTCGGATACTTTTTTCTATCAGCCATGCTTCGTAAACTTTTCCCGGAGTGCGGAATCGAGCACCCCTCCGGTGGCGCTGTCATGCTCGATAAATAGCAACCGCTCTATCGGACTTCGCGACCGAAGGAGGTAATCCACTGCTTCATCGACCATTATTCCTGCCGCCACATGTATTTCGACGTCGAATGCACCGCTGTCGAGCAGGGGCATACCCACCGATTTCGCATTTTTGTTGTCTGCAAGTGTCAGGGCCGAGTTCACCGCTTTCCGAATGGATTTTTCGTCAGTCCTGAGATCCTGACCACCAATAACGGCGTGTATGACATGGGCCGCATGCAGCTTTCCTCCAGTACTGATCACGGCAGAACCAATATCCGCGGGCGCATTCTTCATTGCCTCCCGTTCGATCTCGTCGCCGCCGTGTTTCCGTATGTCAGACGCTATACCACCGCCAAGCCAGAGCATATCGTTGGCCGGAATGATAATCGCCTCCACATCCGCGCCTGATACCGGCCCGGTGAAAACCTCGACTTTTGTCTTACCTATCTTCATAGACGCACCAGTGTGTAAATCGTTCAAAGGAATCGCTACCGGCCATACAATCGTCAGCTAAACACCAGCCCGCCACGCTCACGCACCCGCTCGTATATCATCGCTGAAACAATACCGGTCAAGGTTCCGGTCGCGACACCTGCAAGTACATAGACTGGTAGAAATATAAACAACTCGCCGCTCCTTACAAACAGGAAAGCGACCGCGACCTGGACAATGTTGTGGGCAACCGCTCCGAGAACGCTGATTCCCACCGGCCCGAACAGCTTTCCCGAACGGAAAACCGCCGCCATCACCAGTGTCGAGGCGATTCCCCCGGTGAGCGCGAAAAAGAATAGCGGTGTAAACAAGCGCCCCAGCACCAGCGCACCGAGCACCACCCTCAAAAGGGTGACTTTCATGGAATCACCGAAACCGAAAAGCAGCAGGGCGAGAATCGTCGCTATATTGCCTAGTCCTGGACGGAACCAGAGCAGGGGCAGAAATGATTCGAACACGAAAATCACCAGCCCGCTCGCCGCAAGCATCGACAGTATTACAAGACGGCGTGTGCCGGATTGCGTAATATGTTTAACCATTTTTATATAATCACCTGTAATAACAGCATATTAAATCAAGACCAATCACTGAGTCACACTATCAAGTGCTTCCCCGCTGTCGCCCCCTTTAATGGAAACGATCACACGGTTTGGCACACAGACAATGACCTCGCCGCGCCGACGGATTTTACCCATACGTTCGCAGTAGTGATGCGGGCAGGGAGAATCGCTGATAAAAACTGCGCCGTCCTCGATCACGACAACAGTATCGCCCATAGGCCCGTTGACAGCGTATTCCCTGTTCTCGGCGAGGGAAAGCTCGACAATGCCGCCATCAGAGCTTTCGATGGTCACATGGGCCCCGTTGAGGGCAAAACCACGCATCCCGAGCATAGCGGCAAGCGATATAACAGTTAGGACGACAATCAGAAAAGTGTCGGCTTTTGTCAGATAACGTCGAAACATGGTGCTCCGGTTAATCAATAGAATTCCTCGGAGCTTGCTCCGGGATAGTTCATTAATCTCTTGTCAGGCCGCAAACGGGATAAGCGCTTAATAATTTCAGCACGGAAACCGCCCCGGGCACCACCTGTCAAATGCCCTCTATTTCCACCTCGCTGCCGCAGTATGTGCAAATCCCGTCATTAATCCCTTCGAGCGAAACCCGGTAGTAACTCCGGCTGACGAGTGTCGAACCGCAAGAGGGACATCTTGTATCGGAAGCCCCCTCGAGCTGAACGTTCCCCAGGTAGACATAGTCGAGACGTGAGCTGACAATCTCGTACGCTCTGAGAAGTGTCGATACCGGCGTTTCCTTCGCCTTGAAACGGTATCGCGGGAAATAGCGCGACAGGTGCAGCGGGATAGTCGGATTTATCGAGGCTATCCAGTCGGCGAGAAGATCGAATTCCTCCTCGCTGTCGTTATAGCCGGTGATCACGAGATTGGTAAGCTCGATATGGCACGATTCACTTGCTATTTTAATTGTCCGCTGGACATCCTCCAGCCTGCCGCCGCAGATTTCGCTGTAAAACGAGGGCCTCATAGACTTGATATCGATATTCATGGCATCGATGAGCGGCAAAATCTCCCGCAGCGGCTTTTCATTCACATAACCGTTGGAAACGAGTACATTTTTCAGCCCTTTTTCCCGAACACAGGCGCCGGCATCGCGTATATACTCATACCATACAAAAGGCTCGGTGTAGGTATAGGCCACGCCGATCGAATCGTCATGGGCGGCATATTCCGCAAGTTTTTCCGGAGATACTGTGCGTGTGCCAACCGTCCCCTGCGATATGTCGCTGTTCTGACAGAATTCGCAGCGGAAATTACAGCCGTTGGGCCCGGTTGAAAGGATCGGATGCCCCGGATAGAAATGATAGAGCGGTTTCTTTTCGACCGGATCGACCGCGAGGGTCACACACTGGCCATACGAGACCGCCTCAAGTGTCCCGCCGTGGTTAACCCGAACACGGCAGGCGCCCTTTTTCCCCTCGGCAATAACACAGTCGTTGGGACAGAGTTCGCAATGCACCCTGCCGCCCTCAAGTTTTTCGTAAAAGGAGGCTTCCATGACCCGACACTCCTTTCCCGTTTCCTGTCAGTTCAGGCTGAACGGCCGTCGTCCAGCCATTTTTCTATAATTGCGAGCACATTTTCCGGCACTATTTTCACCATGCAGTGGTGATGCTTTTCAGGACAATTCCGGTGCCCGTGGGCACCGCAGGGTCGGCATACCACATCCTCCTCGATCATCACACCGCTTTCGCTGTAGGGCCAGAATCCGAAATCCCTCACTGTCGGCCCGAAAAGGGCAAAAACTTTCGCCCCCATCGCGGCAGCTATATGCTGCGGAGCGGTGTCGCCAGTCAGAACAAACGCAGACCGCCGGTAAAGCTCTGCCGACTGACGGAGGCTCATGATGCCGCATGTCGACTGCGCATCACCGATTCTGCCTGCAATCGAAGTGCAGAGCGCCTCGTCGTCCATTCCGCCGCTCACAAAAACATCCAGGCCGCGCTCCCGCATTGCCCTGCCGACCTCGATATAATAATCCGCAGGCCACTGTTTCGTCGCCCATACAGAGCCGGGTGCGAATACACAGTACTCCCTGCCGGATCCGCTCAGGCTGTCGACAACATCACGGTCACGCTCATCGGGATACAGCACCGGCATAAAACCGTCTGTTTTCCAGCCAAGCGCCCCTGCGAGCATGAGATTGCGCTCGACCTCGTGGATGCCGTAACGATACGGCACCCGTTTCGTGTGAAGCAGTTTGCCGCTTCCTTTGGCAAATCCAACGCGTGTTTTCGCCCCAGCCAGAAACGCCATCGCGGCGGAACGTATCGAGCGGTGCGGAATAAGCGCTGTCCTGACATCCAGATCTTTCAGGCGACGGGCAATCCGCATGAGGCCGCCAAGACCATTGTCGCCGCCATGCTTGTCCCATACTATTATCTCGTCGATTGCGGGATTGTTTCCAATGAGACCGTCGCAGCCCTTGCGGACCACGCCAACGATCCTGTCATCGGGACAGGCTTTTCTCGCCGCCGCATAAAGAGGTGTCGCAAGGACGACATCCCCTATAAAAGCTGTCTGTATTATTGCCGTTGCCGCCATAAATCAGGACCTTCCGCGAATCTCAGCTCTTGCCGTAAACGCGCCCTTTCCATACAACATTCTTGTTTTCGCCGAAACCTTTCAGCACGAAGACGGCTGAGTAATACAACTGAAAAAGGAGCATGGGGAGAATCCAGGCAGAGTCACGCCGTTTACTGCCCGGAAGCGCTTTCAGAAGCAGCATATAGGCAAAATTCCAGACAACGCAGACAGCAATGAACTGATGCGGCACAAATAGCGAGATACTGAGCATAACAACGAAAACCACAGCCATGACTGCCTCGATCCCGATCATGAGCTTGCCAATGAAAGACAGATCGCCCAGCTCGTGCACCCAGCGTCGGCGCTGATTGAGAAAAGCGTCGAGGGAATCCTCCGGTGTCGATTCAACAACACCCTCGTCCCCTGCAACCCACCCCAGTGTGTAGTCGGTATCATGGATGATCGCGTTCATGAGCGCCATGTCCTCGACAATACTTGGCGTGAATCCCTCGAAGCCACCGCAGGCGATATAGGCCTCGCGCCGGAAAGAAAGATTATTGCCCATGACAGTCAGCGGAACACCGAGGCCGGCGCACCCCATTGCAACCGAGAGTTTCGAAACCTGATCAAGATTGATGAGATTGTCGAAACCCCTGCCTGAACTGGTATCGATACGTGTAATTCCGCCCGCAATACCGATCGTATCATCATAAGCCGCCACATGGGCCTTTATCCAGCCGGGGCGGACAGCGATATCAGCATCCGTGACAAGTATCAGCGTTCCTTTTGCGTGACGTATCCCCATATCGAGCGGACGCTGTTTGGCGGGAAGGTTCGTTACCGCATCTTTCGTCGACAGTGCGATGAAACGGCTGTCATCCGCCGCGAATTCGGCAATGATCGACGCGGTTGAATCCTCCGACTCGTCATCGACAATAATGAGTTCGAGCTTTTCAGCGGGATAGTCAAGCGCCGCAAGATGTTCGAGACAGCGCTTTATATCGCGTTCTTCGTTGCGGGCGCATACAACAACCGATACAGCCGGCTCATCAGCGGCTGCTCCGCGCGGCTTCACACGCCTGATACCGGCTGTCACCGCGAGCGCGAAAATGAAATAAAATGCGGCATAAATGAGACAGGCAATCGCCAGACTCTCAATTATCGGCATCATGTACCTCTATCGAAGATGAAAGTGTCAGGGATTCCAGGCTGCCGGGAAGGATCCCGCGCTCCTCCGCCGTCGAAACGACCGTATTCAGCATACCATCAAGGGCAGCACCACCGCCTTTCACTGTATCGTGAAAGACAATTATCGCTCCGGGACGAATGAAAGGATCGATCCGCTCCAGGACCTCTTCCCCGCTGTCATCTGAGTAATCACCGGCAAGGACTGTCCACAGGGTCATGATCAGGTCACGTTCACGAACAGCCTTGAGACAGCTCAGGTCGAAAAGACCGTAGGGAGGCCGAAACCAGCGCGGCATAAAACCTGCTGCGTCGGCGATGGCTTTTCCCGCATCATCGATTTCCCGGACAAGCTCATCCGCTTTCGCGAGAAACAGGCTCTTGTGGTTCATGCCATGATTGCCGATCACATGCCCGCTTTCGGCAATACGCCTCACCAGCGCAGGTTCTTTCACGGCATTGGTCCCGCTGAGAAAAAAACTCGCCTTTGCGCCGGTATTATCGAGCACATCGAGCACACGTGGAGTCACATCAGGATCGGGGCCGTCGTCAAAAGTCAGGGCAAAGCTTCCTGATTCGGGCGTTCCCTCCCAAAGCACTCCTGCAAGCAGGCGTTTGAGCAGGGCTGGCGGAATATGTTCGAGGCGCGATACGATTTCGTTCAACATAGCGGACCGTCACGGCTAAAGAGCTTGAGGCTCAGCGTCTGCCACCACCGGCGCGGACCCTGCGTCCGTGCCACTCGAAACTACCGAAAGTACCTTTCAGTGTTACATATAGTATATAGGGCACATGCAGAATTTCGGCAAGGGGAAAGAGCAGAACCAAAAGCGGCCTGCCCCGCATTATCACTCCCAGGCCGGCAAGGAGAAAATCGCCGACGGTTTTCAGACTGTATCCGGCAAGAAATGGCAAAAGTCCGGCGCCGCTGATAAAACTGTATGTCACAAGAAGCGGCGTCATGACAAAGAAAACAAAGATAACAACAAGCATATCCAGCGCTGAGCGTGACGGGTACGTGGCGATTTTCGAAGCCCAGCGGATTCGCTTGGAAAAGAATTCCGGCACCGTTTTCACTGCCTCGACACTTACCGCGGTCCTCCTTCCCACCGCGTAGACAGCACGGCGCTTGTCGTCAGTAGTGATCTTCTGCATCAACAGATCATCATCACCGGACACCACCGACCCGACACCATCATAACCGTGAACACGCTCGAAAGCCTCCCTCCTATAGGCAAGGTTCGCACCATTGCAGGTGATTGGGAAGCGCATATTCATGAGCCCGGCGCTCATTAACTGTATGCCCGTGAACTCCAGCGTTTCAAGCATACCTATGAAACCGCCCCTGCCGATGGAAACCTCACCCGCGACAAGATCGACACCGTCGCGGAAATAAGCGGTCATGTTCTCTATCCAGTCCTTTTTTACGCGGCAGTCGGCATCGACAGTCATGATTATTTCGCCATTGCTCGACAGAATACCCTCATGAACCGCTTTCTTCTTGTGGCTGTAAGGTGAGCTTGAGCGATCGGAACTGGCAAGGCTCAGGTTGGGATGCGAGGCAAGATAGCGCTGGACAACCGATACGGTAAGATCGGTGGAGCAATCATCGACCACGGTTATATCATAACGGTCGGCGGGATAGCTTTGAGCAAGAAGATCATCGAGGAGCAGGCCGATGGATGCCTCCTCATTCCGGGCGGGAACGATGACCGAAACAGTGGGCTGTTCGCCTTCCCGCTTTTTCAGCGGCACGAACAGGCCGACAAAGCTGAGAAGACAGACGGCAAAATATATCAGGCCGCAGCCAATGAAAACTATTACAAGAGGATTCAGCACGAAAGGCACCATTTTTCAAAAAAAGGAAGAACAAGCAGCGGCAAACATGTGTGTGCCTCCGGCACTGCCGCACTGACAGCGCCCATAACAACAGCCGTACATGCATCCGGAGCACAGAGACAGAACGCGACGACCTACATCAAAAATGACAATAACGGATATGTGCTATTTGCTCTTCAGGTAGGTAGTGCCAACCCGTTTTCTGATTTTGCGAAGGGTTTTATTCGCATGATAGCGGGCCTTGTCGGCGCCATCCGCAAGGATTTTTCCGACCATAGCCTTGTCATTCATCAGTTCGTCCCGTCTCTCTCGATAGGGCAGGAAGAAATTCCATATCAGTTCGAAAAGCTCTTTTTTCACATCACCGTAGCCGAGACCGCCTTTGCGATAACGGTCAGCCATATCGGCCTTTTCCTCCGGCGAGGCGAACAGTTTATAAAGAGCGAACACGTTGCATTTATCGGGATCTTTCGGTTCATCAACCGGTGTGGAGTCGGTTACTATCGACATGATTTTCTTGCGCATGACGTTCTTTTCACAGAAAATCTCAATCGTGTTGCCGTAGGATTTGCTCATTTTCTGGCCGTCGAGACCCGGGATCAACGCAACGTTGTCATCAATTTCAGCCTCCGGGACAACGAAAATCTCCCCATAAGCATTGTTGACCTTGATCGCGATATCACGGGTGATCTCGAGATGCTGCTTCTGGTCCTTGCCCACAGGCACCTTGTCGGACTGGTATAGCAGGATATCGGCGGCCATGAGAACCGGATAGAAAAACAGACCGGCGTTGGGGGCGATACCCTTGGCAATCTTGTCCTTGTAGGAATGGCTCCGCTCGAGAAGCCCCACCGGTGTGAAATTGGAGAGATACCAAGTCAGCTCCATCACCTCTGGCACATCCGACTGCACCCAGAACACCGCTTTCTCAGGATCGAGGCCAAGCGACAGATAATCAACAGCCGCTTCGATGGTCATATCCTTAAGACGCTTTCCCTCCCATACACTTGTCTGGGCATGAAGGTTGGCGAGAAAGGCGAAAAGCTCATGTTCCTCCTGGTAGGCAATCATCGATTTCAGCATACCGAAATAATTACCCAGATGGAAACTGCCGGACGGCTGTATACCTGAAAGTATCCTCATTTTGAAAGCTCCGTATATATAATATTTTGTTCTTTTTCACCAGATTATAATTGTACGAAATCCGGCCTTACTAAACAAGTTCAAAATACAAGGAATAAGAAAAGAATGCACCCTATTTGGACAACCCGGCATTTGCGAATCATGGTAAAACGTATCGACACAATTACAATATCCGAAATGATCCTCAATCAGTGGGTCACTTTTCGACAAAAGATGCGCCAAAACCAACAAAAACGAGTGATAAAATCAATGCTTATAAGTCTTTATTTATAAAGAAAAAAGTAAGTCTCCAACATTTTTCCCGATTCCTCACTTCCAAAGCGATACCAACTATCGTACTAATAATATTAGACTTACGAAAATTATAAAATTAGCAATTTTGCGTATCTTGTTGTTTATGATTTTTTTACTTGACATATTGCAGAATTACTATTAATTTAAATTCCATAGAATAAGGACTTTACGTCTCTATAATACAGATAAATTGACACCGAACCACGTGACAAGTTTCGGATGTCGGCGGATATAGTCGTCTATTTCCAATGAATATATGCCAATGACAGAGGCTGTGTCTACGGTATGGGAGGAAGTTAATGACAACCACGAAGAAAGACCTTGCCCTACAGGTTGCAAAGGATACCGGTTGCAAAAAAAGTCTGGCCTCCAAAATGGTTGACAGTATATTCGATGCCATGAGGAACAGTCTCATCCAAGGTGACCGTATCGAGATCAGGGGCTTCGGCGTATTTCAGGTCAAGGACACGAAACCGAAACCGGCGGCCCGCAATCCCCGAACCGGTGAAATCATCTATGTTCCCGCGCGCAGAAAAACGCACTTCAAGCCGGGCAAGCTTCTCAAGGATGAGCTTCACCAGCCGCTGGACTGATCTGAACCGGACACTGCGCCTGCATAACCACAGGTACTGGACTCGGATAATAAAAAACGCACGTTGATTAACGTGCGTTTTTTTATTCTATTTTCAATCGCCTGATAAAGCATACTGTCCTACCGCTTCCCCACCCTCTTATCAGCTGTGGGATCGCTTAGCGGGCAAGAAGCTTGTCGGCAAGCACTAGGGCCACCATGCTTTCCGCAACCGGAACAACACGCGGCACGATACAGGGATCGTGACGGCCTTCGATCTTGATCGTCGCATCATTGCCTTCCTTGTCAACAGTCTTCTGCTCCTTGAGGATGGACGAGGTCGGCTTGACAGCAATTCGGATTACAATATCCTGTCCCGTGGAAATACCACCGAGGATACCACCGGCGTTATTGGTGAGAAATCCCTCACTCGAAATCTGATCGTTATTCTCGGAACCACGTTTGGTAACAGCATCGAAACCGGCACCGATCTCGACACCCTTGATAGTGCCGATGGACATAAGTGCTTTTGCCAGATCAGCATCGAGACGGTCGAAAACGGGATCGCCAAGTCCCGCAGGACAGTTCTTCACGATGATTTCCACTATACCGCCAACCGAATCACCATCATCCTTGGCTGCAAGGATGAGATCGACCATTTTTTTTGCCGCATCGGGATCAGGGCAGCGCACGGGATTCGACTCGATCACAGAGAAGTCGAATGTTTCGGCCTCGATCGTGCCGATCTGTTTCGCGTAGGCAATTATTTCGATTCCCTCTGCCCCTGTTATGCATTTAGCTACTGCTCCGGCGGCAACTCGTGTGGCTGTTTCCCTGCCCGAGCTTCTTCCGCCGCCGCGGTGGTCCCTGATACCGAATTTCTTGAAAAACGTATAATCAGCGTGCCCCGGACGGAATACTTCCCTGAGATTGTCATACTGCGACGAGTTGGAATCGCGATTCTTGATCTCGAGCGAAATCGGCGTCCCGGTCGTCTTCCCCTCAAAAACACCGGAAAGAATATGAACCGTATCGGTCTCGGAACGCGGCGTTGTCACCTCGCTCTGCCCCGGACGGCGACGGTCGAGATCTTTCTGAATTATCGACTCGTCCAGCCCCATCCCGGATGGACAGCCGTCAATAACAACTCCGATAGCCGGTCCGTGGGATTCACCCCAGGTACTCACTCTGAACACCGATCCGAAAGTATTTCCCGCCATAATTAAATCCTTTCTGGCTGACTGAATCCGCATCAGACATTTTCTGAAGACCTTATAGAAGGGATTCTCCGGCTGAATTAAACAGCCTGCTGATTATGGATCAAGTGACTGCCTCGAAAGAGCCGCCACATTATATTCAAACTTCATTTATTATGCAAAATATGGTGTTTTCACTCAGATTCGATATATGCGAGTATCTCATCTGCGACCTCTTCGACCGATTTTCCCGATGTGTCAACGGTGACATCCGCGGCCGGTCCCCAAAGAGCGGAACGCTCTTCCCAGAGACGCCTGAGGTTATCCTCTCGTTTGCCTCTGTCAAGGATAGGGCGTGATCCCTGCCTGATAGTCCGGTCAATGATATCTTCTATCGAGGCGGTGAGGAGAAAAACCGTGCCGTTCTCTTTGAGCCTGTCGATGTTGATACGGTTGAGCACGGCGCCGCCGCCAAGACTGATAATGGCATTCCTGTTCAAGGAAGCCCACTTGATATGCTCGAGCTCCAGCTCACGGAAAGCGATCTCGCCATCCTCGGCAAAAATCTCACCGGGTGATTTGCCGGTGTGCTCATGGATAAGGGAATCGATATCGATCACTTTCCTGCCAAGACGCTCACCCAGCATTTTACCGACAGCACTTTTACCTGTGCTGATAAAACCGATCAAAACGATATTATCTTTCATATAATACCCACCGCTTTCACGTTATCCTTGGCCGAAACCGCCGCATGCAGTCACCCGCAACGGCAACAGTCACTCCCCGTCCAGTTCAATGTCCGCGCCAAGCGCCGTCATTGAATCCCAGAAACCGGGATACGTCACTCCCGCCGCCTCTGCTGTATCGACCGAGATCGGGCCGTCCGCGGCAAACGCAGCTATTGTCAGCGCCATCACAATACGGTGATCACCGTGCCCGTGGACCGAACCACCGCGCAGTCCACCGCCTTTGATAACGAGGCCGTCCGGCAGTTCCTCGACATCCGCGCCAAGCTTTGCAAGCTCCGCAGCCATAACCGCAATACGGTCCGTTTCCTTGAGACGTGCCTGCGGGACATTGCCGAGCACGGTCGTTCCCTCAGCGAAACATGCCACCACCGACAACATCGGGATAGCATCGGGAATGGCATTCATATCGATCTCGATACCCTTGAGTGAACTGCCCCTGACAGTAACGAGATCACCGTCTATTTCAATATCAGCTCCCATGTCCCTGAGAATGCCGATGACTGCCTTATCACCCTGGGTATCGTTCATATACAGCCCCTCAAGGGTGACTTCACCGCCAGCAAGTACTGCGGCGGAAAGCGGGAATGCCGCCGAGGAAAAATCACCGGGAATACGCCTGTCGAACGCTTTACAGCGCTGCCGTCCTGCGATATTCACCATCGAGAGATCGTCCGTGTAATCGGCCTTAATACCGAGAAAATCGAGCCAGTCAAGCGTCATGTAAACATAGGGCGCTTCGTTGAGAAGCGGGACATTAATTATCGAGTCACCATCCGCAAACGGACATGTCATGAGCAGGCTTGAAAGGTACTGGGATGTAACCGACTCGATGGAACATTCGCCACCGGATAGTTTCCCCTGGATCATCAGCGGCGCGCATCCGTTGTCCCTGCTCGAGATTACGGTTGCTCCCAGTCCGGAAAGAGCCGAAATGAGCGGTGATGCCGTCCTCGAACGTATCTGCCCGTCACCAGTGATAACAGTCCAGCCCTCAGCGAGTGCGGCGGTACCCATGATCATGTATAGTGTCGTACCGGAATTGCCGACATCGATAATATCTTCGGGAACACGCGGGCTTCCATTGAGCCCCCTGATAGTCCAGTCGACACTACTTGTGTCAACCTCGGCTCCGAGCGCACGGGCGGCCATAGCGGCTGACAATGTATCGAAAGATTCAAGCGGCGACCGTATCGTGGAAACACCGTCCGCGAGTGTGCCGAGAAGAAGGCCCCGGATGGTATGCGACTTCGACGCCGGTATCGATACACGGCCCGAAAGCCGTGATTTATGTGATTTTGCTATCATCTAATATCCCCCTGATTTGCACCATGCAATATACAAAAGTATGCAAAGAGGGAGCAACCTCATTATTGGCAGCTGAAAACGTGTCATTCAGGAGAAAGGCGCGGTTTTCGCCGCGCCTTTCAATATTGTTCCCATACAGGCATTTCCGTTTCAGGTCTTGCCTTTCAGCCTGCAGGTCGAGAAACCGAAAACTGTATAGAGAGCGCAACAGCCCATGAACGCGGTCATCAGGGGCACTAATCCGACAAGTCCCCACCAGCTTTTGAAGACAAATCCGAGTGTCAATATCACAAGCCCCGCTATCAGCCGCACAATACGATCGAATACTCCTACATTCTCTTTCATGGCGCGCCTCCAGTCACACAGGATTACTTCAATATCAGAAACGTGACCTTGTTCTTGAGGAAGTAACTTGGCAGTCTCTGATCTCCTATACAGCAACGCCGGACTTCCAGAAACGTTCCGTCCTCGTCCTCGTAACCGTAACCGTGCTGATCGAAAACGATCGGCACACCGTCCTTCTGGCCAAGCAGAAGCTGTGCGTGGCCGCCGCAGCTCTGAAGCGTCACGAAGGGCTCGTTCTCGAGGATACGCTTATACTGGGCCTCGGTGCCGACATCGGACAAAAGCACATCCTCGCAGTTCTTGTTGAAGAACGTGAAAAGCGCACCCCAGTACGGCAGTTTGAATCCAAAAACCGAGAAAATATCACGGTAGGTCGTCTCGTGCTGACGGCCGAACCAGGCGCCGGTCCAGTCATAGTTATTATCGAGAAGCTTGAATGCTGTCAGGACAACGTTCTTCCTCGTGTAAGGAAGGTATCCTACCGATACATCGGCGTCTTTTGCCAACCAGGCCGTCTCCGTCATAAAATCGCCGTTTGTCTTGCGGACGGGAACCAGCACTTTCCTGTCGCTGTTCTTGTCGGCAAGCGGAAGATGATCGCCCATCCTGAACCAACCGGCTGAATAGGTGCAGCTTTCATCTGAATAGAACGGCACACGATCGCCGGTACAGACAACAAAACGGTCGGGATTGGTGAACTCGTCGATCTTCGCCTGATAGGAAAACGCGATATCGACGGTTCTTATCCAGGCATAGCCGATTTCACTGTAAACATAAACATACTCACCAGATTTCGAACGATGCAGGACCTGAACAGGCATGCCGATTTTCGCGATGCCGACATTCCAGAGATCCCAGCGGGTTTTCGCGTTCTCACGAAGCCCCATCTGGTCGGGAGTCTCAGTCGGCACGTTCCTGAAACGGGCGGTACGGACAACAATAGCGTCATTGATGGTCACACTCGAACCGAGATCGTCCAGTGCCATTTCAGCCTCAAACTCGTCGAGCTGCCAGGGAGCATACTCGACAGCATTAATCGCGCCGTACTCCTGCTTGCGCATATGATGGATCGCAATGCCGATACGGGAACGCACCGTGTCGGCCGCGGCCTTCCCGCCGAGCTTCTTCAGGTCAGGCGTTGAAACAAGATAGCCGGGCCACCAGTTCGAAAGTTTCGGCATTCTCACCTCGGGAACACCCGCAAACGGATCGTCAGAATTGATCCAGTCCCAGAAACGCTTGTTCATGGCCTCGATCTGGGCCTGACTCATGACCACCTCGTCGGGATTGTCCATCTGGCGAATCCAGAACTGCGGATCACGCATTTCAGGTGTCGTCCCTCTAAGGACATCCGGTGCCCTGGGATACAGTTCAGCCTGGACAGTCACGACGGTGACAGCACACAGCATGAGCGCGAATACAGCGGTAACAATCGTTTTCTTCATAACCCCCTCCTTTTGATCTCCTGTGATATATTCTATTGTAGTTCTTATTAAAATTATTTCAGTTCCAGAAAGGTCACATTCCGCTCAAGAAAGTAAGACGGCAGCATTAATGTCCCGATGGTGCAGCGTTTTACCTCGAGCACAGTGCCGTCATCGCCGGTATAGCTCTAGCCGTGCTGATCAAACACAATGGGTTCGCCGTTGTATTCGCCGAGATAAAGCTGGCCGTGACGGCCGCAACTCTGAAGTGTTACAAACGGCTCGTGAGACAGGATCGTCTCATACTGCCTCTCTTTGCCCGCCTCCGGTTTCAGTACAGTATCGTCACTGCCGTAGAATGTGAACAACGGATCGGTACGCGGCAGTTCGAATCCGAAAACGGCGAAAATGTCTCGGTAGGTTGTCTCGTGCTGACGGCCCATCAGTTCGCCGGTAAAATCGTACGGATTGTCGAGCAGCTTGAACGCCTGTGTTACTATGTTCCGCCGCGTATAGGGCAGATACCCGATACTGACATCCGCGTCGGTCGCAAGCCAGACTGTGGCTAAAGCGAGACTGCCATCGACTTTGCGCTCAGGGATCTGCACAAGCCTGGGATTGAGTCGCGAAGCAAGCGGCAGCCTGTCCCCCATCCTGAACGATGACGATGCATAGCGGCAGTCTTTCGAGGCGTAAAGCGGCACACGGTCGCCGGTTGCGACAACGAATCCGGGATTGTCGACGAAACGTGCGATCTCATCAGCCGTGGCAAAAGCAACATCAACCGAAGGCATCCAGCCATAGCCGAGATCGGACAAAACGAATACGAACTCACCTGTCCGTGAAACATGAAGGACTGATACAGGCCGCCCTATGGCGATCACTCCCATGCTCCAACGGTCCCAGCGGTGACTGCCGGCGTCACCCGCACCGCTCATGGCCGGGAAATCAGCGGGCACATTGCGCTGAAGTGTAGTTCTGACCGTGATGGCGTTTTCTGTCTCGACACTGCCCGGCAGAGAATCAAGCGCCATATCAGCGATGAGGTTGTCGATATCGGCCTGGCGGTGCTTAATGCCGTAATAATTCCCCCATTCACGGCTTTTCAGATAATCGATCTCGTGACCGATCCGCTTTCTGACAGTATCCGCAACCGCATCGACGGCAAGTGCACTGAGCTCCGGCGGATACATGACCACACCGGGATAGAAATACGGTATCGGTACGCGCTCTTCCGGCACATCCTTAAACGGCTCCGGCGACCGTATCCAGGCCTGATACCGCTCGTTTCGTGCGCGGATTTCCTCAATATCAAGAATAACCTCGTCAGGCGATTCCATGCGCCCGACCCAGTATTCCGGCAAGCGCATCTCCGGTATCGTGCCCGGCATGACATCAGGCGCCCGTTCATACAGGTCGGCATGTACGGCAGCAGCGAACGAAAGGGCCGCAAAAAGCACCGTCATCACAGCTGTCGCCCGATAACGGGCGTTTCCCCTGTCAGTAATCGATCTCGTCATCGTCGCTGTCCTTTGTTTTGATAAGACCGAGATGCATCATCATGACACGGTTGACATAGGTGTTCTGTACGAGGCCGCCAAGCAGTTCCGAGTTAGGGCCCATGGCAAAAAGTGCGACATCCTCGCCGGTGTGCCCACCCCAGTCAACCCACTGGATCGCGAGCGGGCGGCCGTTATCCTCGATCGGGAATCCCTCGCTGTCCAGACGGTATTTGGGAAAACCGGCTTCATTGTAGGAAAGCAGTTTTTCCTCTTCGCTTGTCTTATCGGTGAGTCCAACAAGATGGGGGCCGCCTGTGCCGTGATCGGGCACCACGATCAGGAGTGTGTTGGGATGTTCCTCGGCAAAAGCCTTGGCGACAGCAACTGTTTTGTCGCATGCGATGCCGTCCCAGAGGAAACGGTCGGTATCATGGTCGTGACCGGCATGGTCGATACGGGCCGCTTCGACCATCAGGAAAAATCCCTTCCTGTTTTTCGAGAGCAGCTCGAGGGCTTTTTCCGTCATTTCCCACAGCGCTGGCTCGCCATTTGTATCCTTGGCACGGTCCAGCTCGTACTGCATATGTCCGGGATTGAAAATACCAAGCACCTTGTCACCTTTTTCAGGCTCATAGGCGTCGAATGCCACCTTGTCCTGCATGAGGATATAACCGTCCGACTGCATTTCCTCAAGGAGATTACGGCTGTCTTCGCGTTTCGAGGCGCCCAGTTCCGGCCCGACCGATCCCATCGGGATCATATGCTGCCGTCCACCCCCCATAATGAGATCGATACCGGAATCGACAAGATCGTTTGCGATAAGGTTATACCAGTCGCGGTCGGCTCTGTGCGAATAAAAACAGGCAGGTGTCGCATGCTGGATCATCGCGGTCGAGATAAGACCGGTGGCAATCCCCTTATCCCTGGCCTTCTCGAGTATCGTCGGCAGTGCCTTGCCGGAAAGCGAATCGCCACGTGTTGTCATGGCATGCATGGATAAAATGCCGTTCCTGGTCTTGAATCCGGTGGCATAGGTCGTGCCTCCCGCGGCGGAATCAGTGATCATGGCATCTGCGGAATAGGTCCGGCATCGTCCATTCACCGGAAGGGAATCGATAGCGAGCTGGCCGTCCACACCGACAGTCATCGCCCTGATAGAGGCCCAGATCGGGACAGAACAGCCGTCGGGAACAATCAATATGACATTCTTCGCTCCCATGGCGCCGAATTTCGAGAAACCGAACGGCAGTTCGATTGCCTGGGCTGATGTCAGAAATGCAAGGACAAGTATTGCACAGAATATTTTCTTCAGCATGTTTTCCTCATTGTTTCCGGAAAGATTATTGATAAAGGCATACTATGTAACACCCCGGCGGGTGAAAAGGTTACTCTCCGATAATTTTTACCAGCACACGTTTGCGGCGTTTCCCGTCGAACTCGCCATAGAAAATCTGTTCCCAGGGGCCGAAATCAAGCCTTCCGTCCGTGACTGCAACAACCACCTCCCGTCCCATGACAGAGCGCTTGAGATGGGCATCGGCATTGTCCTCGTAGCCGTTGTGACGGTACTGGCTGTGCGGTTTTTCAGGGGCCAGCTTTTCCAGCCAGACCTCGAAATCCTGGTGAAGCCCCGATTCGTCGTCGTTGATAAAAACACTGGCAGTGATATGCATGGCATTGACAAGCAGAAGTCCTTCGCTGATGCCGCTTTCCTGAAGGCATGCCTCCACATCAGGCGTAATATTGATGAGTCGGCGCCGTTTCTGTATATCGAACCACAGTTCCTTGCGAAATGATTTCATTACCGTTCCACCTTGAAAAATGAGCGCATTCAGTTAATAAGAAGTCATGACCGCCGAAAAGAGTTCTCACGGCAGCCACGGCACACAATGCAGCAGGTTCATGTCTGCCGATCCGTACTTAGCTATAATAGTAAGAACGGGACGATTTACAAAATGCTTTTGCGTAATAATACGCTTTCATCCTGCTCGGGCACTTTTCGGATGCGTACGGGCGCTTTTGGCACTATATTAATTTGCAAACCTTCATTTATTTCACGAAAAACCGGACAAGGAGACTATTATGACCCGGAAAACACTCGTACTTACAGCAATCCTGCTGGCCGCTTTCGTGTCGATGGCGGCAGCCCAGACCCTTGACGGCGCTCCGTACCGTCCCGGCGTCGACCCGAATATCGACATGTTCATCGGCAGCTGGCAGGAGTCAATGCCTGTCAAAACCCACGGATCCCTTATCGAGCGCGCTGTCCTCACTAAGGGCGATGCCATGAATCCACCGACAAAAGGCGCCGTGCTGGAGTATATCAACCGCTTTTCCTATGCTACGCTCGATGCACACGCGGTAACGACACCGACGACACTCAAAGGCGAGCAGGAAATTTTCTACATTACCAGGCGGCAAAGGAACGATCAAGGCCGGTAAAAAAACATCCGACCTTTACGAGGGCATCTGCATACTCATGCCGGCAAATCTCGAATTCACCATGAAAAACACTGGCGAAGAACCCATCACCATGTACCTTGTCAACGAGCCCATTCCCGCCGGATTCAGGCCGAACAAGGACATGCTGGTCAAGGATGAAAACACACTTCCGATTGAAGGCACCACCGGTCACTGGTGTCACATCGTCAAGAATTTCTTCGAGACCGACGCCGGCCTTGGCACCCTTGAGCGCGTTCTCACGGTCTGCTTCGATCCAATGACCATCGGGCATCCCCACAGCCACGGCGCGGGCTGTGAAGAGGTCTGGACAGCGGTTAAAGGCAACAGCATCGCTTTCATCGGCAAACAGATCAGGAATCAGCCTCCGGGAACCGGCTACATGATCCCGCCGGACGGCAAAACACCTCATGCGAATATCAATAACGGCAACGAGCAAATCAAGATTTTCTATTTTGCCCGCTATAAAGACCACGAGGTCAGGCCCTAAGCCACGCATTTGAACCATGCTCTTTTCACGGCAGGAAAGACCTCTTACGGCCTTTCCTGCCCTTTTTTAACGGGGGAATTCAGGCGGAGGTTCCATCGATGACATCACGAGAACGAGTACACGCCGCACTCAATCATATGCAGCCCGACCGGGTCCCGGTGGATTTCGGCGGCACACCGGTTTCGGGAATTGCTGTCGGAACCGTCTATCGGCTCAGGCAGACACTGGGTCTCGACATTCCCGGCGACCGCGTGAAAGTCGCAGAACCATACCAGATGCTTGGTGAAATCGCGGAAGACCTCAAGGAACGGCTCTATTCGGACTGCGCCGGTATCGGTATCGGCGTAAACCGTATCGGAGTACCCAACAACGATTGGAAACCCTGGACCACCTTCGACGGCGCGGAAGTGCTCGTGCCCGGCCTTTTCAACACCGAGCCTGACGAGAACGGCGACATCCTCCAGTATCCCGGGGGCGACAGAAATGCCGGGCCGGGTTTGAAAATGCCCGCGGGAGGATTCTACCACGACGCTGTCATCCGTCAGAAACCGATCGACGAAACCGCTCTCGACCCTGCCGATAACCTCGAAGAATTCGGTCCGATTCCGGAGGAAGGTCTGCGCGAACTCGGCGACAAAGTCGCCATGATAACACGGAACACCGACCGCGCTGTCATTTTCAGTATGCCGGGAAGTTCTCTCGGCAACGTGGCGGCTGTGCCGGGAAGCTGGATGCGCGATCCGAAAGGCATCCGCGACATCGAGGAGTGGTATGTTTCCCACATGCTCAGGCCGGACTTTATACGGGAGGTCTACGAGCGCCAGACAGAGATCACCCTCGGCAACCTGGAACTCGTCCTCCAGGCCGCCGGAGATCGTATCGACATTATCTATCTGACAGGAACCGATTTCGGGTCTCAGCGCGGCCCGCTATTCTCTCCCGACATGTACCGGGACCTTTACAAACCGAATTTCATAAAAGTCAACGACTGGGTCCATGAGCACACCACCTGGAAAACAATGATCCACACCTGCGGCGGTGTCAGGCCCCTCATGAACGACATTATCGAATCCGGTTTCGACATTGTCAATCCGGTGCAGGTCACGGCAAATGGAATGGAGGCCGAGGGGCTCAAAGCCGATTTCGGTGATCGTGTTGTTTTCCACGGCGGCGGTGTCGACACGCAGGCGACCCTCCCTTACGGCAGTCCCGACGATGTTTACGAGCAGGTCAGCGAACGCATCAGGATATTCAACGAGGGCGGCGGGTTCATATTCAACACGATCCACAATATCCAGGCCGATGCCCCTGTCGAAAATGTCATGGCGATGATCAAAGCCATAGGGGATTCGTTCTGAGTTTCATAGAGCCTGATATCATTGAAAAGGCACGCATATCTCCGAACTGCACCTGACAGGCGTTTCAAAGAGCACAACATAGAGCAATACCGTTACATGTGCTAATTGTCCAGTATTTCATATCCTCACAGAATAATCCATGTGTTTAAACTACGGAGTTGTCTCATGACATCGAAAGAACGGGTACAGGCGGTGCTCAGGGGAGATATCCCTGACAAAGTCCCCTGGGGTGAATGGGCTGTCGATTTCGATACAGTCGGCAAAATAATCGGCCGCGAAACCTATTACCGGGCAAAAGCGAAAAGCCAGATCGGACTATGGGAAGGCCGACGCGACGAGGTTGTGCAGAGCTGGAAAGAGGACGGTATCGAGTTCTTCAGAAAAATGCCCTGTTTCGATATCATCAACATTTCCGCTATGGCCTCGAGTGTGGCGC
This sequence comes from Candidatus Latescibacterota bacterium, assembly GCA_963668435.2. Taxonomy (GTDB): domain Bacteria; phylum Latescibacterota; class Latescibacteria; order Latescibacterales; family Latescibacteraceae. The sequence goes on along the minus strand of CAXXSC010000001.1, from coordinate 618,982 downwards.
CGCCGAAAAACTACGAGTACGAAACACCGAAAAAGATCGACGAGAACACCTGGGAGTTCAAAAACGGCTCGATAGTTAAATATTCCGAAGTTACTGCCGACATCACCAAGATTTGTGATCCGACAGTCGGAGCGAAGTCCTATACGCCTGCCGATTTCGAAAAGGAACCCGAAATGGAGGAAATCGATGAGAGCTGTTTCGAGGTTGTCGACGCTTTCATCGACGCTTTCTCCGGCGAACGTTTCCTGATGGGTCCCTCGGGCAGCGAAGTCGGCATTCACATTATCGACGGCTCGTTTGACGAGGGCGGCGGCGGATTCGAGCACGGGCTCATGCAGTATATCGACAATCCCGATACAGTTAAAGCCGCGATACGTTACGAGGTCGCCCGCAACAACCTGCTCGACAGAAAGTACGTAAGAAACGGCCAGGATGCTGTCGGCTGGGGACAGGATTTTTCCAGCACGCAGGGACCATTCATTTCACCGGCGATGTTCCGTGAATTCGTCCTGCCGGGCATACAGGGCCGTGTCGCCAATATCCATGACACATTCGGCATTCCCGTCATGAAACACGCCTGCGGCAACAACATGCCGCTCATGGACATGTTTATCGAGGCCGGTTATGACGCCTACCAGTCCATACAGCGAAGCGCCGGAATGGATGTCCTTGCGGTCAAAGAGAAATACGGTGAGAGAATAGTGCCTTGGGGGGGTATCCCGGTCGAGAATCTCGAATCAGGCAGCCGGGAAGATGTACGAAACGATGTTATCCACGCCATGGAAACCTACAAAGAGGGCGGACGGTATATTTTTGGTTCCACGCATTCGATCGCTGTTGGAACAATCTACGATAATTTCATGACCATGGCTGACGAGTTCGATAAACGGCGCAGTTACTGACAATCGGACCATTCCACATATTTCATTTTCATAAAAAAAGGCGCCTTTGAAAGGCGCCTTTTCAATATTCATGCTGTTGTTTTCTACCAGCCGAGAGACATCTTCACAAACATCGACGAAGTCTTGTATGACTCGTACTCCCTAACAGTTTCCTTGTAGCCAATCTTCTCATAACTGACACCGATAGCACCCCAGACATTATAACCGAAATAAGCGGAACGGTTCTGGACCTGGAGGATGATGTTTTCCTGATCATAGTCGTTCTGCGACTGGACATAGTCGACATATGACATAGGAAACGCGCCCATACCCTGAATACCCAGGGTTATATCCGTCAAAGGAGAAACATAATACTTGAACATGACCATAGGTATTCTCAGCAGGTAATGGTCGAGCGGCTGAAGAGACTCGGATCTGACCTTTTTGTATAACCTGAATTTAATACCGGGTGAAAACTCGAAATCACCCCAGCGTTTCGTATACACGATCTTATTGACCATCGCCATGGTGCTCAGCACATCATGGGGCTGGTAAGTCGTATCATACATATTGCCTTCGATCTGGTCATTACGTTCGAATTTCACATGGTTTTCAAGTGTGATAGCCGGAACGGCCCTGATCTTTGACTCAAGGAACAGCCTGTTAACATTTGAGTTCCGGTACTCGAGCTCATCATAATACAGGTCACGCGTATAGCGTCCGGTCGATGCGGTGATACCAGGTTCGAGATACTTGTCTTTCATCGACTGATTAACCTGGATGTAGACGTCCCGGATATTATCCTGAATACGCTCGTAACGGTACTCTGCGTAGAGTTTACCGATACCGAAGACATTATAATCGAAAATACCTTTGACATAGTCATTGTATGTTCTGTTATCCAGAGCCACACCCTTGGTTTTGAACGATCCGCCAATGATGCTGAGATTGCTGAGCGGCGAATAACGCAGGAAGAAATGGTGGCCCTGACGGTCCAGATCATAGGGCAAATCCATTTTCATGTCATCTTCACGAAAATCGGGAATGGTATTGTTGTTATAATCATTACCGAAAACGAACTGGTCAGGATCGACATCGAACATCATGAACGGCTCGTTGTAATCGGGCTCGCCGTTGTTATTCCTGTTGTTGTCGGGCAGGCCGTCGTTATCCTGATCGTTTCCGGGGAACACTCCATCGGGATCCTCGGAATCATAAATATTATAACCCCATGTCCTGCGGACAAGCATCGTATCAGGATAAACATCACCGTCATCGTTGTCTTCCACAAGAGGCACACGGGCTATGCTGTTCCTCGTATTGATAGCATAACGCCAACCACCACCCTCAGGATAATAGTAATCGAAGTAAGGACGGTAGAATTTACCCATCTTGAATACTTCACCGGAAAAGCCGAATTTTTCCCACTGCTTATCGAGAGTCACATAATAAGCGTTATCATGCTGGTAGTAACGGTGTCCGTTACGGGGCTCCTGGTTATTTATAACCTGTCCCTGGGCACCGGCACCTGCGTTGCCTTCGGCAAACATATTGCCTGTGGTATTATTAACCCATTCGCCTTTAACCTTGAAACCATAATAGTTGAGGTCCATATCGAAACCGTAAGTGACCGTAGCGACTTGGAAACCGAAATCGAAAGTCACAGTCCTGACATTTGATTTATCCTTGATGTTTCCCTCACACTGCGCCACAGTCTGCCAATATGTCGAACTATACCAGCTGACCTCTTTACCTGCGGAGTCATGACCGCCCGACTGCTCTGTTGTGTATATCATTGCGGTCTGAATTCGGTAATCGTTGGCAACGGTTGTCACCGCCTCAACCTGATACAGGGTTTCTGCAATACTCATGAGATCAAAGATATAAACGAGGGCTTCCGTACCATCTGCGGATACCGGTTTTCCATTGCTTTCAAGCACTGAATAATAACTGTTTCCCAGATCACGGTCGTATTTGGTGCTGGTGGCCTCGAGGTTATTGCCTTTTTGAATATTGTTCATGTAGGAATAATCGAGGTACTTGAGAATGTTTTCCTGGATACTGAGATAATCGTAGTCCGGAGGCCTGATACCGACAGCCGATTTTGGCTCGATATAACCAAGTTCCAGCGTGTTGGAGACTGCGGTCGTCCTGTCACGGCCTACATCGTCCTTGATAACCTGAGGAATGATGTCGTCACGGTACTTGCCGTTAACTTTCAGGCGAATATTGTAAACAACCGGTCCGCCTTCATTGTCTGCGGGCGAATCATCGAGAAAACGAACTGCGACCATAACAGGTGTCGGCGTATCGGTCGTGACCGTACCGCGCCACTCGCCGCCTCGCTGACGGTTGCCCTGAACGCCATAGGCTGTGGCATAGGTTGCGCCAAGCGTCAGGATACCGAATTTATGCTTGATGCGTCCACCACGAAGCATGACACCGCCAGTACGGTAAAGCGACGTATCGGTACCGCCATCGTTACCGGTCTGTCCAACATAAGCGCTTGTGATAAGCTTGATAGCAGTGTTGGATGTCTGAAAGTCCATCGAAACACCATCGACATTGGGAAGCGACAGTGTCAACGGGGTGAACATGGTCCTGATCGAACCAGCACCGGTAATCGAAACAGCCCAGTCTTCCGTGCTTTCACGAGCAACCCAGACACCATCGACATAACCGGTGTTCTCACCGATCGAGTTGATGTAGTTGAACGGGATGTACGTATATGTCGTTGCCGTGCCGCTGTAAATTTCACGCCACATATTCGCGCTGTGACGCATTTTAGCGATCCTGTCGCCAAACTGGTTATAGGACCATTTTTTGCGGCGTTCTTCGATGATATTGTACGATTCGAAATTTCTGAAGGAATAGTTTTCGTAACGATCTTCCATTTCGTAGGCCTCATAACCCCATGTCTGGTAGAGGTCATGATAACGACCGAACTTCCCGAGGAAAGTCTGGTTTTCCTCATGCTGATATGATGTAGCCAAAGCGGTCAGGCGTTCCTCGGTGGACATAGCCAGCCATTCGTCCTCTGTAAGCTTGCGAAGCTCATAAATGCTTTCGGCATAAACAGATGATGCGCTCACCAAACAGCAAAGCAAAAAACTCACAATAACAATGTGTTTCATAGTTGCCTCAAATCTGGGATGGTTATCGAAAACGGACAGTTTCAGGAATATGATCGTAACGTAGCTCAGATTACGCAGGAAAGCAAGTAAAAAATGCATGATCAACACCACATATTTTCTTCACATGATATTGTATTATATTCATATATCACCATTTTCCCAAAACCGGCCAAACCAAACCATTCACCTTTTTTTAACCGTAACTTTAATCTTGTCGTAGTGTTGGAAAAATCGCTCATTCTTTTCTGTTGCATCCTGACACAATTTTTCCCTAAAGTTATTGAATGTGACTGACTGACTACAATTGCATCCCGAAAGGAGTTTTACATGAGGAAAAGATTGACATTATTCATTCTTTTTTTAATGACAGTATCGACTGCATTCGCTCTTGAACGTAGTGATCGCGAATTTAAAATATTCCAGTTCCCTCGCACAATGATCCCTCGTATCGACGGGGACATCAGTGACTGGGATATGGTTCCCGCAAGTTATGTTATTGGATCCGATGAGCTGAGGGACACGGTACAGGGCAACGAGGGGCCGCCGGATCCCGCCGATCTCGATGTCAGGGTGCGAGTCGGCTGGGTGAAAGGCCTGAATCGTCTCTATTTCCTCTATGAGGCCTCGGATGATTACTGGAACATGCATTACAGGAGGGGCGACATTTTCGAGGTCGTGGTCGATGGCGATCTTTCCGGCGGGCAGTTCATCAACAACGACCAGCTGGAAAAATGGCCGGGCAACCATTTTCGTTTCAAGGGCGTTCATGCCCAAAATTATCACATTTTCACACCACCCGGTGAGGGACGAGACTGGACAATGGTCTGGGGCTGCCAGCCCTGGATCAAAGACCTCCCCTATTCGAACCATGCCTACGATTATGATTTCAAGGAGGGGGAATCGGGAAAGCTTGTACTGGAATTCTGGATAACACCGTTCGACTACGCGCCCTTCGACGGTCCCTCAAAGGCAATAGAATCAAAACTGATTGAGGACACGATTATCGGCTTGTCTTGGGCCGTACTCGACTATGATGAAAGCAACGGCCGCTATGAGGGTTTCTGGAACCTTTCCCATCAGACAAAGATGGATTCGAACGCATCATGCCAAGTGGCATTCAGGCTTATGCCTCTCGAAGAGCAGTACCGGAAAAAAATCGAGGCCCAGTGGTCGTTCACCGTTGCTGACATGAAACGCCGGCTCGTGGCATTCAAAGACCTGTCCCACGGAAAAATCGATTCGTGGCACTGGGATTTTGGGGACGGCAATGAATCAACGGAGCAGAATCCAATTCATTCTTACGAAAAAGGCGGTGACTATGTGGTAGTGCTTACCGTTGATGGTCCCGACGGCAGCGCACAGCGTGTCAAGGTGCGCGATGTGGCTGTAGAATAAAGTGCGATGGCGTTTATGAAGTTTGGCATGACCTGATGTTGCATATTTTGAAATGGGACACAATAAAGAGAAGGTGGTTTTACGGCATATCGCGGCAAAAGGCTCAAATCGGTTTTTATGCCCGGCGAAAGAATCGTCCCGCAGCGAGGAAAAGAAAAAGAGCGAAACTCGCGACAATAATGATAGTCGCCCCTGAACTGAGATTGAGGCGATAGGAAAGGACAAGTCCGCTGAGCGTAAACAGAACACCGAGAACGGATGCTGTCACCATCATGGTCAGGAGAGAACGGGCAAAACGTTCGGCAATGAACTGGGGGATAGTCAAAAGGGCAATAACAAGGATGAGCCCGACAGCCTGAATAGTCATGACAACTGTCAGGGCGCTCATGATGAGCAGGAGGAAATAGAGCGCTCTCACCGGCACTCCGCGAAGAGCCGCGAAATCCTCGTCATAGGACATCGCGACAAACTGCCGGTAAAACACGGCCGTGATTGCGATCGCTGAAATATCGAGCACAAGCATCATCACGACCTCACTGCCCGATACGGTCAGGATACTGCCGAAAAGATAGCCCATCAAATCGGCGGCATATCCGGGCGACATATCGATAAAAAGAATGCCGACAGCCATACCCGCGGCCCATACCGCCCCAATGACCGTATCGATCCGGTGACGGTGGCCGAGGGCGAGGTAACCCATCACAACAGCCGCAACAATAGCAAATACAGCGGCACAGAGAAGCGGCGGCAGTGACAAAAAGAAGGCGAGCCCGATCCCGCCATAGGCCGCATGTGCAATACCGCCCGAAAGAAACACCATCCTGTTCACCACGACAAGCGAGCCGACAACACCGCAGGCGATACTGATCAGCACACCCGCGAAAATCGCATTCCGCATGAACTCATAGCCTAAAAGCTCCATCATTTGGCACCGGCCTCCCGTCGCTCTGAAAGGATACGGGCAATGAATTCGACCGGACAGAGCTGCTCGATCGAAATGCCGGAAAGTTTTTCGATGGTCTTTTCGGTAAGAACAGGGTCGGAATGAGAATGGAGACGCCGGTTGACATAGGCAATACTGTCCGCATAGCCGATAACGCCGGTTATATCATGACTCGCGACAATAACGGTGACCGAACCGGTCATGGATTTCAGCAATTCGTAAATCCGTCCCTGCCACTCGGGATCGACATTCGCGGTCGGCTCATCGAGCATTAGGATATCAGGTTCCGTCGCAAAAGCCCGTGCGAGAAACGCCCGCTGACGCTGCCCGCCGGAAAGCGAACCAATCATGACCTCGCGCTTATCCCACATGCCAGTCATCTCAAGCGCTTTTCTGACTACCTCCTCGTCACGATTTTTATCCTTGGCGCCAAGACGCCCCATCAGGACAACATCATGGACAGATACTGGAAAATCAATGCCGACAGAGGTATTCTGCGGAACGTAACCGATGCGACGGATCGAATCAGAGGGCGCGCTGCCGAAAAGTTTCAGTTCGCCCGTAGAAATTCGCAGCGAACCAAGCAAAACCCTGAACAGAGTGCTTTTGCCGCCGCCGTTCGGACCGACAACCGCAAGAAACTGGCCCGGCATCACATCGAGATCGATGTTCTCCAGCACCGGTGCGCCGTCATAGGAAAAACCGACACCCCTCAGCGAAATAACAGGGCTCGTGCTTTTTTCCACTTTCACTGTGCTGTCAGTCATTGACGTTTCCGTTTCTCGAATGAGACACTTAATTTGCGGGCTAAATCATGAAGGTCCTTCCGCCAGTTCGCAGAAAGGGGATCGGCGGTAATAACAGAGGCATCGAGCGCCCGCGCAATCGTATCGACACTTCTCCTGCTGCTCCGGGGGTCGATAACGATCTCGTGAATGTCATGTTCGCGGGCAAAATCAAGCAGTGCGGCAAGATCAGCGGGCCGGGGCTCCCGTCCGCCCGACTCGATAGCAACCTGCCTCAAACCATACTCCTCCGCGAAATAGCCCCATGACGGGTGAAAAACCAGGAACGGCATTTTTTCTGGAAAAGCCGCAAACAAGGCGGTCAGTTCCGCGTCGAGATCATCAATATCTTTCTGCATGAGCATACCGGCTCTGCGGTACTGTTCACTTCCATTGGAATCAGCCTTGACAAGCGCATTGGTAACCGCCGCCGCGATTAATTTCATGTTCTGCGGAGAAAGCCAGACATGGGGGTCGAAATGTTCAGTCGCGTGCTCATCCTCACCGTGTTCGTGTTCATGATCTTCGTCATGGCTGTCATGCTCGGCGTGATCGTGCCCGTGAGACTGCATCGGAATCTTCGTGATGCCGCTGTCGAGCGGCACAACCGCCATGTCACGGTTAAGTTTCCTGAATTTTTCGAGCCATATGTTTTCGAATTCTACACCAATGGCAAAATAAAGCGTACAGCGGGAAAGGTCGGTGAGTTGACGGGGTTTCGGCTCGAAATTATGGAGATTGGCGGCAGGAGGCACTAAAACGAGGCAGTCCACCCTGTCTCCGCCGATACGTTCAACCACACTGGCGAGCGGCGCAATCGAAACAGCGGTGCGAAGAGTCTCATCAGCACCCGCCGCACATGACAGCATCATAACAGAGACCAAAACGGCCGCAGCCATAAAAATAACCGTATATTTGGACAAGCGGTTCACTCAATTTCCTCCAGGCACCGTCTGCAAATACCGCTCAGCACAAGATTAATTTCACTGACATCGCAGGAATCGGCAAACTCCCGTATATGTTTCGAATCACTGCCCGACAGGGCGGGCAGGCAAATAAGCGCATGGCATTTTTCGCAATGAAAATGCGGATGAACGGGATTGTGACGGCAGGCCATCTCATAATACTGGACACCGGAACTATCTGTTATTTCCCGAAGAATCCCGGCATCCCTGAGCGAGGCGAGATTCCGGTAAACAGTTACGAGATTAAGCCTGCAGGAAACAGCCAGGGTATCATAAAGCTCACGGGCACAGCGGGGACTGTCACTGCCGATTATTTCCTCCAGCAGTGCTTTTTTCCTCGCAGTTGCGCGAATATGTTTTTCACGCAGGATATGAGCGGCATCACAATGGTCCATATTAGTAATATAACACAATGCAAATTATTTGCAAGAAGGAGGGCAAGCGGCACATCATATATCAATTTCCACCATGCATGTATTGAGAGACATTGTCACTGTATGTTTGCGGCTCATACAGGCAATCCCGGCATAAAAAAAGGGCTCCCGGCGGGAACCCCTTTGAACTCGATATTTAAACTATCTCAATCGATAGCGACTTTCACAAGGATTTTATGGAGCGGGCCTTTTCCGCCCTTTGGCGTATGGGCATCCTCAGGGAAGAATATAGCGAACTGGCCAGGCTTGACCGGCGCCCAGAAATCGGGTTCTTCGCCAAAGAAACCATAATCGTCGGCATCGTCAAACTCGCGGGTCACATCGCTGCACTCACGGGTGGGTTTCCAGCCAAAAACATGAAGCCCCTCGACACAATACTGGATATCGATATATTTTTTATGAATTTCAAGCTGTGCACCCTCGCGGCCTTCACCGACCGATTTGATAATCATGGCATATACTTTTTCGCCGTCAATTTCGACAGTAACACCCGCATTCGACGGATCAGCGGTTTTCAAAAACTCAAAGGCTTTTTTGAAATAAGGATTTATTTTGTAATACTTTTCGGCATTTTCAATTGTGTCGAGAATCATGTTTTCCTCCGCTCTGCTGTCAGAATTGAAAGAACACCCCGACCTCTACGCCCCTACCCGTTCCGGCGTCATTAGTAGCTGTTATATACATAATGCGTCAATGCCAGACAACAGAAACCTGATAGAATAATGTGTTATTATTAATTTTCTGATAAAATAGCGTGGGCATCCTTCAACTGGTCACGAATCATAATATGCTGAGGGCATTTAGGCTCACAGAGACCACATTCGATACATTTGGTCGCTTTTTCACCGGTTTCCCAAGCGGCCTCGCCAAGATCGGCGTATGCCTGCCGAGCACTCTCCCATATACCATAAATACGGCCTTGATTGAGCAGCTGGAATATACGTGGTATATTGACATCCTGCGGGCAGGGAAGGCAATAACCGCAGCCGGTGCAATAGAGATCAGCCATTTTCCTGAGATCAACGAGGCGGCGCTTGATCTCGGCCATATAATCCTCCGGCAGCGTGTCTCCTGCATCAGCGATCTTCACATTCTCCTCGAGCTGTTCTATCGTGCTCATGCCGGAAAGCGCAACATTCACATTGGGATTCGACAACACGAAACGAAGGGCGAGCTCCGGGATTCTCACACTGCCGCCGGCAACATCCTGCATCACCTCGCTCGGTTCCGCGAGACGTCCGCCGCCGACAGGCCCCATGACAACGATGCCGACACCTTTTTCACGAGCATGGGCCATGCCCTTCTCGAGACTGCGGTCGATGAGGTTGTATTGGAGTGTGATAGACTCGAACATGCCGGTATCGACCATTTTCACGAGAGCGTCATTACGATCGTGCATCGAACAGCAGATATGCCTGACCAATCCCTGATCATAAGCTTTGCGCATCCAGGCGCCTATACGCCGCTCGATGTTTTCCTTGTATATTTTCCAGCTGATGCCATGGAAATTATATATATCGAGATAATCGGTCCTGAGCCGTTTGAGACTGTTCTCGAGGTTGATCCACCATTCCTTTTCGTTTTTACCGAAACAGGGATTTTTCGTGGAAATCACAACCTTGTCACGGCGGTCTTCAAGAGCCTCGCCAACCGCTCGCTGGCTGTCTTCGTTGCAGTATCCGCGTGCCGTATCGAAATAGTTGATTCCCAGATCAAAAGCACGGTGCAAAAGGTGAATGGCCTTCTCCCGGTCGACAAGCCCATCCGGTCCGTCCTTGGTCATTGGCAGACGCATGGCACCGTATCCGAGACGGGAAACCGAAAGACCGGTCTTCCCCAATTCAGTATACTTCATGTAATTCTCTTTCATGTAGGAATTGTAAGTCCGTGGGTGTATATAATATACCACCACTGGGAGTATGATGCAAGGAATCGGAAACCTTCGGAATGCACATACGTATGATAATGCGTATTATAATACGTATTATCACTTGCGTTCTGCCCGCTCCTATTGTATGGTATGGGTGAATATCAAGCCATAAAAATCAGGTTGAATAATCGATGAAAATCCAACAACATACAGGACGAGGTGTACTGCTTTTTCTTTTCGCGGTATTTGCGGTGACAGCTTACTGCACGGCAGGGGGCATGATTTCACGAATGCCGGAGGCCGGAGTCGCCTCAATGACAGCACTGACACTGAACACCGGCGCGGCTTTCGCAGACAGCACCGACTCAGCAGATACGGCAGGCGGCATGAAAACTGCCAACGGCAACGCCGTTCGCCAGAAAGTTATCGATTTCCTTCTCGACGGTATCGGCATATCCATGATGCCGTTGCCGGGCGGCATGGTCTCATTGGGCATACAGGATGACGAAGAGGAACCGGCGGACTCGACTTTGGTGACAGTATCACCTTTCGAGATCAGCATCACGGAAATCACCAACGCCCAGTTCGCAAGCTTCCTTAACGCCATCTACGCCAAAGGCAGCATCCTGATTTCAAGCGGCATTGTCATCGGACTCGAGGACGATATCGGCGGCAAGGAGCTCATCAACCTGCACGGCTCTTTCGACAACAACAACAAATGCTGGATCAGTTTTCAGGACTCCACCTTCACTGTAGCCGAGGGCAAAGGCGATTTTCCCGTTGTCTATGTCACCTGGTACGGCGCCGATGCTTTCGCAAAAAATTACGGACTCGACCTTCCCACTGAGGCGGAATGGGAATATGCGGCGCGCGGGGGACAGCATTTACGGTACGCCACCCACGACGGCAAATTGAGTTCCTCGAAAGCGAACTATTCCTCGGTCAAACGTCACCCGACAAAAACGGGCAGCTATAAGCCCAATCCGTTCGGCCTGTACGACATGAGCGGCAATGTATGGGAATGGTGCCATGACTGGTATGATGAACGCTATCCCTCGGTACGTCCGGACAAGGATCCTCCGGGACCCGATTACGGCACCAACAAGGTGTTCAAGGGCGGAAGCTGGGCGAGCCGTGCACAAGCTCTCCGATGCGGATTTTCCTGGGCCTATGAACCATCGTTCAAATACCATAACATCGGTTTCAGGGTCGTAAGGCGATGACAGGACAGGACTGATACCATTTTCCGTTCGCCTGCGGGCCGCGGATATTGTATATTTAGCAGAGAACGTGAGGTTCCACTTCAAACGGAAAGATAGACAGGCCCGATAGAATGAACGAACATCTTGTAGAACTCATAGAACGCTTTCCGGCACTCGCCGATTGCACCCGTGATATAGAAAAAACGTTCGTCACTCTCGGCGACTGTTACTCTTCGGGCAGTAAGGTCCTTATATGCGGCAATGGCGGAAGCGCTGCCGATGCTGAACACTGGGCCGGCGAACTCATGAAATCTTTCCATAAACGCAGGCCGCTTCCCCCGGAAGCGTTCGAATCTCTTGGTGAGGAGCTTGCCGGCAAACTACAGGGCGCCCTTCCCACCATACCGCTCACCGGTTACCTGTCGCTGAGCTCGGCGTTCGCCAATGACGCAGATCCCGAATACACGTTCGCCCAGATTCTCTGGGGCATCGGCACAACAGGCGACGCGCTTGTGGCGATCAGTACCTCCGGCAACTCGAAAAATATTCTCATTGCAGCGGAAACCGCCCGTGCCAAAGGAATCACCGTTATCGGCATGACCGGCGCGGACGGCGGAAAGCTGGCCGAACTCGCCGACATTACAGTGCGGGTCCCCGCCACGATTGTCCATCATGTGCAGGAATTCCACGTACCCATCTATCACACCCTGTCCATGATGCTCGAAGAAGCATTCTTCCCTGCCGAATAGCCGGGCCTGTTACAGTATCACGACAGCCCGGCGACCCTTCCGTTTTCATGTCACCAATGACAGCACTGTCAACTGGTCATTCATCAATTCAAATACAGACAGGATTCCTGATATGTTAGCCCTTTTTAAAAAGTATCCGGCACTTGGTGAAAAACTGCCGTTCACAGCCTTGGGAAACTATCCGACACCGGTTCATCGCTGTAACAAACTCACAAAAGAACTCGGGATCGGAAATCTCGCGATCAAATGCGATGATGTCAGCGGTGATATCTATGGCGGCAACAAAATCAGAAAACTGGAATTCATCCTTGGTAAAGCGCTCGACAAGGGATACCACGAGGTTCTGACCTATGGCGGCGCGGGATCGAACCATGCCCTCGCAACAGCATTGTACGCCGAAAAACTGGGCCTCGACTGCATCACACTTCTCGGGCCGCAGCCCAATGCCCGCTCAATCGGCAAAACGCTTTTAAGAAGTTATCAGGCAGGTGCCGACATTCATTATTTCGGCAACTACCGTGCATTCGGAAGGGCAACACGGAAAATCATCATCGCCCGGAAGAAAATAAGTGGACGTTTCCCCATGATTATCCCGGTCGGCGGCACGACAGCGCTCGGGACAGCCGGATTCGTCAACGCCGGAATCGAGCTGGCGGAACAGATAAATGCCGGTGAAATCGATACGCCTTCATATATCTATGTCGCGATGGGTTCGATGGGTACAGCGGTAGGAATTGCACTCGGGCTCAGGGCCATGAATATCCCGTCGAAAGTCGTGGCTGTCGCCCTGCTCGGCAAAGACAGGAGCAACCTCGATAACAGTCTCAGGCTTTATGAGCAGACAGCCGGATTTCTGCATACTGCCGATCCGTCGTTCCCTCTCCTCGGCAGAGAAACAGCAGATATCGAGGTCAGGCAGGAATTCGCCGGAAGTGATTACGGACTCTATACGACAGAGGGAGCCGAGGCGGCCAAACTGATGCGCGAACATGAAAACATCGCCCTCGACGGCACTTATACGGCCAAGACACTGGCGGCGCTCATCCACGACGCCCGTAAAGGCAGGTTCGGCAAGGACAGCGCCCTGTTCTGGAACACATACAATTCACGGGACTACGGCACTGAAATCAAGGACCTCGATTATCATGAACTCCCAAGGACACTGCACCGCTTCTTCGAGGAAGATATCCAGCCGCTGGACAGGTAACAATAGCTGTTCAGCTGAAAAATCGCAAAAAGGCACCGCCAACAGTTATAAACCTCATGAGCTGTTGGCAGTGCCTTTTCTATTGCTCGCCCCCTGCCAAACGATCATTTCAGCGACATGAGAAACTCGATAATCTTTCCTTTGCCTGCCAGGTGCTGAAAGATACGTTCACCGGTATATGAAACATATACACCCTTTATATTTTCTATCATATCAAGGCAAAATACAAGCAAAAACAGAAGACTAATGCGGCTCTCGTACCATTGAATAGCAATGCGGCCCGCCCCGCGGCGGCGAACCCTCGCGGACAACGTGGAATCCACGGCGTTTGTAAAAACGGACTCCCCTGCCGGTAAATGTCTCCAGATAGCATGGATGGCCTGTCCTGTCGGCTTCATCGAGCACCGGCTGTATGAGTGCGGCGCCTATCCCCCTGCCCTGATGAAGCGGATCGACCGCCAGTTCCTGCAGATACCAGTGCGGCATAGTCATCAACTCGTGATGCACCTGTACGGTGTATTCGATGCAGTCGAGCAAGCGGCGGAAGGATATCCGTCCTATCAGCAGGGGGACAAAAAGCATGCCGCTCATAAAAAAAGCAGTCATTGAGACATCGTTATGTCCCGGCGGCACCCATACTGCAACGCCATGAAGCGCCATCGTGGTGTCGACCCGTCCGATAGAACGCCCGTAATGGATTGAAGCCACCGAAAAACGCCGCGCTTTTGCCTCGTCGTCAGATCCCCGCGGAAAAATATATTCCATCATCGGGTCCTCGCGGAAAGCACGGACAGCAATTCCAGCGGCCTGCCTGATACCACGGCGTTTCAACGGTACTACGACCTCATGGTCACAGTCTCTGCCATTTTTCAGCAGACGTTCGGAATGTGGCATGGGAAACCGCCTTCAGCATCACTGACATTTATTTATTTCGCCCCTACTTAGTTCAACGGCTCAGCAGTGCAGACGAGCCCTGATTTCTGGAAATCCTATACAAACGACGCGTATGTCATCAGGTTTTCCATTCAACATCCAGCCGCATCGTTAATGTAAATATAAAAGCGCAATCATCATCAGCCTTTCGGCCTGATCTCGAGCCGCACCGTTTTACCGGCCGGAAGCGTAAAGGGCAGTTTTGTCCGCGCACCATTAATTGTCAAGACACCTGACATACCGGGAATAGTCCTGCCGTCTACACTGAGCGACCACGTGTATTCGCCTTTCGGCAGAAGGTACAGTTCGGCGGCCATCGGGCGTTCTTTTTCGCCGAAATGGAAAAGATCAGCACTGAAAACCTGGCCTGTTTCCCTGACAAAAGCCGCTATTTCACGCGGCGGGGTCAACCAGCGCACCGCATTCAGCGGGAAAAATGAGTGATCGCCCACATCGCCGGTCGCCATGCCGTAAAGCATCCGCGAGTTGATTGACGCCGCCTCGGGATCGACACCGCCGGTCACAAGCCAGCGTGAGGGCCAGACCATAACACGGTCGGTATGCCGGACCTCGGAAGTAAATCCCTCGAAATTCACACTCACGGCTTTCGCATTTTTCCTTAGCGCGGTAAGAAGTCTGTCCATCTCACCATTGAGCCGGTAGCGGACATATGGTGAGGCATCGCTTGAAAGAAGAGTATCATATTCATCCGATCCGGACAGAAAACGATACTTGGCAAGTGTGCCGCTTAAGGTCGATCCCATACGGGAGGCACACCAGTCGAGACTGCCGGGCTCCGGCTCTCCGGCCGCTTTGTTGGCAAGCCAGTTGCCGCGTATTGAGGCCATCGAGCGGATGGGCCCTAGCCATCGATCTTCTCCGCTTATATACCAGGCCTGAAGAAGCATGTCGGTCACCCATGAGCAGGCCACAGGCCAACGGTAAAGCGCCGGTTCCGGATTGTTTTTCGGCTCCCACCAGACGGCATCCTTCCTCGCGAAAGAAGCATCGGGCCAATAGACCGCCGCGGGAATGATGCCTGCCGCTTTGCCGTCGCCCTCACGAGCTGTCGCCTCGACCCAGGAGTCGAGCCATTCGAGAATAAGCCGTCCCGCCTCCCTGTCGCCGCTTCTCAGCCAATACAGGGCTACAGGCTGAAGTGCCGCGAAATGACGGGGTGTGTCACACGCCCTGTACGGATCGTCCGAAATGCTTCCGGCATTGAAATAGGTGCTTTTGAACTGGCGTTTGCCTTTTTCGTTCACACCTGACCAGACTGTATCGAAAAGTTCCGCGATTTTTATCGCTCGCCCGCTCCATTCTGGATTGTCCGGGTCGATGTTCATCATGGGGGTTATAGTGTCGCCGGTATCCTCAGCAGTATGCTCGACATCGGACATTTTCGAGGTATAGCCGTTTTCATGGTGGGACTGGCTCAAAAGGGCCCGTGAGAACCGCTCCTGAGCAGCTGAGATTTTCGGGTCGGCAAAACCGTAGAGCACCGGCACCCACCAGCGGTACATCTCGCAATCATCACCCCAGCCACCACCAAACTCACCGTTTTCAAGCATTCTCTCATCGATCCACCATGTAATGATATCGGCAAGTTTTTCAAGGCCCTCGCGCTGAAGGACAGCCCATTCCGGCGCATTATTCCAACGATTCGGATACCGTTCCCAGGGAATCGGCTCGCCGAGATGCATGGCGACCATGTCATTTTCAGGGAAAGCACGGGCTGCGATCCGAAAATACTCGAGCACAAGCCCCAGGTTCTTGCCGCGGTCGGGAGAATTCCAGAGATTGCCCGATTGGAATGTAGCCCACATACGCTCGCGGGCCTCATACATCAGGGCAATGGGATACAGAGGCGAGGAATGATCAATTTTCGAATAAATATAACGGTCCTCGTAATCGCGGTATTTGAAAAAATAGCAGAGATAGCCGTTCTCTGCCGCCCTTTTCCGGGTGTCGGGAGGATTCCTGACCTCTTTTTCGGGATTGACCCAGAGGCTGGCAAAATCGGCAAGCTCGCCGACATCACGTTTGAATACCGGAGGAAGGTCATCCCGTTCCGCCATCGAACGAAGAATATCACGACGTTCGACATCGCTGTCCGCATTACCGGCTTTCCGGACAAGAGAAAGAAGTTCCTGCGGCAGTTCCTCAGCATACAGCTGAGAAGGGGCAATGCTTAAAAGTGAAATAGCGAACAGCAATAAAAACAATGACATTGAGAAATTTTTGCGCTCTGAAAACATACGATTTCGGCCTCCCGTGACATACCCGTTTTTTCTGCTCAGCCGGCAAAAGCCGAATCTGAAAGGAAATTTATATAAATTGATACTGTTCATTAATGAGATAGCGCAAAAAAAAGTCAAGGAAAAACAACATCGGAGGGACAATAACAGCAAGATAATCCGAGGATGAGTGTCTTTTACTGTTTCCAATCGCTGCGGTCGTACTCCGCACGCTTGAAACGGGAAAGGACAGTACCGAGACCATACTCCCAGAGCGTGATCCAACACGCCGGAATGTGGAAAAACCACGCCGTGTCCGGCTTTTTCAGGTAGCCGCGCAGTGCCTGCAGAACAAGTGGGACAATGGTAACGGTTGAGAGTATGAATGTAAAATAACTTCTTCGCGGCACCGATGAATAATCGTAACTTCGCCTTTTTCCCGCTGTATGGAAGAAATAGTCGCGGATGCGGCGCGCCTGTTTACGCCTGAATGTCGAGACACTGTCGCAGAAAAGATGCCGTGTTTCGCTTTTGATCACGGCGATCCGCCGACGGTCTTTTTCAACTGCCTGCTGAAAAACATCGATATCGAAATAATAGGGACTCCAGACAAGTCCCTCGAGAGCCTCACGGCGGATCATGAAACCGTTGGCGCCGAAAGTCGGTACATGCGCGGGATCAACCTCCACTATCATTGCATTATCGTCCTCGCTGACAATTTTCACCGGCATATCAGTGAAACGGCCGGAAAGGTGGCTCAGACGATTATAATTTCCCAGGAAATAGCTCAGCGGATCGTTCATACCCAGAAGGGCGCAATAACGGTTCACGACAGTATCGTCGGGGTCATGTGTCCATGCAAGCGGTTCGGCGAAACTGATACTGTCGTCCTTGAATGCCCCAAGCACTTTTGAAAAATAGCTCGTATCGTCGAAAATATTGTCGGAATCGACCAGGGCGAGGATGTCACCGCTCGAGGCGTCAATAGCCGCAGCCTTACCCGCTTCACCGGTTTTCAGTGGATTGGATACGATGAGATCAACCTGATATTTCTGTGCGATTTCAATTGTGGCGTCGCTTGAACCGGCATCAGCAATGACAATCTCCATGTTGTCGCATCCGCAATCCTGTTTTCTCAGCGCGGAAAGACAGGAGTCCAGTGTCCGCGCGGCATTGAGTGTCGGAATGACAACGGAGATTTTATGCATGGATAAAGACCTTCCGGCAGTTTCACATTATAGTATGAATGTAGTAAAAAGTTATAAAAAAACCCGTGAAAAACCACACGAGTTTCTATTCGGGCCAGCCTGACAGTCAATCGACCGGCAAAATATTAAAAAGGGAGAATCCGCATTCCGGACAGTCTCAAAAAGATAATGTCAAATTTTGGAATGATGGACGAGCTTATCAACCGCCTCAAATGTTTTTTTAGACATTTCCTCTATCGAGAATCCGCTGTTAAAAGCATTCGAAGAGAAATCCTGCTCCAGCCAGACACTTCGCGCTTTTATCCTGACCGCTTGCGGATTTGCACCGGATTTCGGCAAATCGATCCGGAGCAAAAACATCGCGCCTGTTTCCAGGGGGTCCTCTGTCAAAAGCCTAAGGCCGCAACGGGAAAAATCGACCAGTTTCCCAAGCAGTTTTCCGCTCTCATCGTCATACACATCCAACGAATACGAGACATTTTTCCGTTTCTGATGTCTGCGATCTTCCATAAAAACTCCGAATCACTGTGAATGCCGGATATTTAATAATTGTTGCAAGATATCTGTCAACGGAAACATCGTATGTGACATCAGTCACAGAAAGGTGAAATTATCCGCATCAGGAAAAAGCACCACCGGCATAAACAGTCAGAGCCATTGCCGCCAGGACTATTCTCCGGTGAGCGCGGCCAAAAGCTTGTCGATCATTGCCTGCTTTTCCTGAGGAACATCGACCATCTGGAACCCGCAGCTGAAAGCACCCGAATCCTCAAGCAGCCTTGACCACACACAAACTGCATTCAACTCGAGGGGGCTTTCAATCTCGTATTTGGCGGGAATCTCGATTGTCAGACTGTATTCGAAATCGGCGTCGACTTGACGGTCGGACAGAACACGACATCCCGAAGTGGAAATATCAATGATATGACCATGGACTGTTTCAAAATCATCGCGATTTATTTTCAGGAAAAATGATACCTGTACACGTTTATGCCGACGATTTTCAATCATATGCAATTCTCCTGCTCAATTCCATTCAATGCCCTTTAATATCAGCATGAAATGATCGTCAAGGCAACAGTTATTTTATAACTTTACCTACAGAGAATATTTAATATTACCCTGCAGACACCATGTTTCCACCCATCAAAACCACCATCAACAGCGGTCTAGTCAACAAGTGATTCCAGCCTACAGTCATATTTTCCGTTTCAGAATCACCTTTTTCCGGCAATGTCATCGTTTAGAGTACAGGAAGGGAAATGAGCTTGACTTGGAGTAACGTGTGGGCTATCATGAAAGCGGCCGGGCTAATCCGGGCATTTTCCGGGAAACGCGGAAAGCGATAAACAGGAATAGGAGCTCATGGACAGCGTTTTTTTCAGTGGATTACTCGACACATTCGATCTTACTCTCCTTGACTGGTGCATCGCAATGTTCTCCGCCATGATGGTCGGCATCGCGAAAACCGGCATTGGCGGTGCGGGTACAATCGCCATTCCCCTGTTTGCCACAATCTTCGGCGGCAGGCTCTCGGTCGGTTTCCTGCTCCCCATACTCTGTTTCGGCGATATTATAGGTGTCGCCTATTACCACCGTCACGCGGACTGGCATCATCTCAGAAGGCTCCTGCCCTGGGCACTCATCGGCATCCTTTTGGGAGCATTCATCGGCATGCTGATATCCGACAGGCTTTTCAAGGCGCTGATAGCGTTCACTGTCCTTGGCGGCATCATCCTTACGATATGGCGCGAACGAAAAATTGATGAGCTCGAGGTGCCGAAATCGCGGCTGTTCTCCACAACAATCGGCCTTACCGGCGGTTTCACCTCCATGATCGGCAACGCGGCCGGACCGGTGATGTCGCTGTACCTCCTCTCGATGAAAATCCCCAAATACACATTCATCGGCACGTGGGCATGGTTCTTCCTTATCGTGAATTTTTCGAAAGTCCCTTTTCACATTTTTGCATGGAAAACCATTCACATCCAAAGCCTTCTGTTCGACCTCGCAATGATCCCGGCGATACTGATCGGCGCGGTCATAGGGGTCTTCGTGGTAAAAAAAATCCCCGAAAAATACTACCGCATGCTTATCCTTGTCAGCACAGCGGTCGCCGCACTGAAACTCCTGTTCTGATAACGCGGATGAACTCTTCGCTGTTTTCATAAAAAATTCATGGCATTTCTGTTAGTTTTTCCCTGCGGGAGCCTTCCAGAGTTCCATAACAAAAAAAGCCCTTGTCCCATGCCGAAATCTCTGTTTATTACAAGTATAACAGTTTTCTGTAACAATAACGAAAGTATGGGAACGGAGAATATGATACCACGGAGAGATTTCATGAAGTCCGGAGCGGTGGTCGGTATAGCCTCGGCATTCCTCGCCACGGGAAACAACTGCGCTCTTACACAGAACGAACATGACAACACAGGTTTCTCTTTCGGCGTGATTACGGACCTCCACAACGCCGACAAGAAAACAGCCGGAACCCGCCACTACCGCGATTCAATCGAAAAACTGTCAGGCGCGGTTGACTATTTTAAAGCAAATAATGCTGCGTTCCTTATCGAGCTGGGGGATTTCATAGACAAGGCCAATAAGCAAACCGAATACGGCTACCTCGCTGCCATCGATAAAATATTCGACTCGTTCCGCGGGCCACGCCATTATGTCCTCGGCAACCACGATGTCGCCACATTCTCGAAAGCTGAATTCATCGAGGCTGTCGGCTCAGATAAAACATATTACTCATTCGATCTCAACGGTTGGCATTTTGTTGTGCTGGACGCCAATTTCAAAGAAGACCAGACCTCTTATATCGCCGGTAATTTTGACTGGACAGACAGCATTATCCCCGACAGCGAACTCCGCTGGCTCGAAAACGATCTCGCCGGGCGGCCCAAAGACTCTCCCGCCATCCTTTTCAGCCACCAGAACCTTCATAACGAGGACGATCCCCACGGAGTTAAGAACGCGCCCGAGGTTCGAGCCCTGCTGGAAAAAGCCGGAAATGTCAGAGCGGTCCTTCAGGGCCACATGCATACAGGCGGCTATGCGAAGATCAACGGCATTCATTACCTGACATTCCGTGCCGCGGTCGAGGGGCCCGGCCTGGAGAACAATGCATTTTCGCTTGTTAAAGTAAGTGCTAACGGGAAAATCGATGTGGAGGGACACGGTCAGCAGAACAGCCTCGTGCTGGCTTGACAGCAGCTTACGGGATTCAGATCCACCAAAAAAACACTGGAAAGAAAAAAGCCGGGAGCATATGTCCCGGCTTTTTCATTGTATCTTATATTTATCGTTGCCTTGCTGTCACGTTAATCGATGACGCTCCTATTCGATCTCGACCACCATTTCGATCTCGACCGGGATGCCGAACGGAAGCTGCTGCATGCCCACTGCGGCGCGCGCGTGTTTGCCTTTTTCGCCGAAAACCTCGACCATAAGGTCGGAAAAACCGTTCATGACCTTGGGCTGGTCGGTGAAAGTCTCACTGGAATTGACCATGCCGTGCACTTTGACAATACGTTTGACGCGATTCAGGTCGCCGATCTCCGCCTTGAGCGTGGAAAGCATGTTGATCGCGGTCAGCCGCGCCGCCGCTCTGCCCTCCTCGATGCCGATATCATCGCCGACTTTCCCGCGCATCCAGCTTCCATCCGCTTTCTGGGGGCCATGTCCCGCGAGGAACACATAATTGCCGGAGGTCACCGCGTGAACGAAATTCGCGACCGGCGGCGCAGGCTCTGTAAGTGTAATACCGAGATCCTTGATCCGCTGTTCGAAATCGATCGAGGCAGCTGTCGCCTCACGGCCAAAAATGCCGCCGACATGAGCCTGCGAGATTTGCAGGGCAAACGCGCCGAAAAGCGCTCCCGCCACAAATAGTGATACCGCCCCAAACCTTCTCAACATGATGAGCCCCTCCTGATCCTGGATGTTTCAGTTATCGAGTGTGACAGATTACTCAGCCAGTTTTTTTCGTTCATCGTATATGAAACGGGACAGCTCGGCCGCGGCGGCAATCCCCTTATCGCCGTCCTCAAGCTCGTCCATGAGTATGGTCAGGTACCATGTGCCGAACGGCGCGTAGACAATGGCGCTGTCATGCCTGACACCGGTGATCGCCCCTGTCTTGTGTGCGACGCGGACATCCTCCGGGAGCAGTGCCGGGATCATGGTATTGTATTCCTGGGCAAGCAGGATTTCCCGCATGGCCTTGCAGGATTCGGGCGTTCCCGCGCGATCATTGTCAATGGCATCCAGAAGGATCGAGAGGTCACGCGCTGTCATGCGGTTTGAGAGGCCTGCGAGGTAAGCGGGATCGTCCTGAACACCCCTGAGCACATAGCCACGTTCCGCGCCAAGCCTCCGCATGGTGGAGTTTATCGAGCGATAGCCTGTTTTCGCGATGAGCATGTTCGTGGCGAGGTTGTCGCTGACAACGATCATCTGCTCCGTGATTTTCCTGATCGGCACCTTTTTGCCGAGCATCTCGAGCATGTAGCCACGGGCATCGCAGACAAAGGTGGTGTCCTCGAGAAAACTCTGGCAAACCGGATCGATCAGCATGGGCTCATCGAGCGAAAGAAGTCCCTCGTCAGCCTGCCGGAAAACCTCGATCATCACCGGTGTTTTCATGGTGCTCGCAGCATGAAAACGCTCGTCAGGTCGAAATTCCACCTGCACCGGCAAATCCTTGTCCTTGAAAAAGAGCCCGATACGGCAACCGAGTTTTTTCTCGAGCTTTTGTGTTTTGGCGAGTACTTCCTGGCGGAAATGTTCGTGTGCGGGACGCGTGAGTTCTGCGCCTGTTTCAGCGGGAACATGCTGCGGCATTGTTCCGGCACATGCCGAAAGGATTGCCGCAGCACAGAAAAGAACAGCGAGAGTCTTTTTCATAATCAGCCCTGTTTTTAATGTTGGATAATAATCGACAAGGGCAAAGATAATGAAAAAGCAACGGAATCAAAAGGTGAAGATGCTTGATTACACAACAGCCCGCCTGCCGGCCCTGAAATTCTGACGTGCCCGACGGTTTCGTTTCGGACGGCTCCTGGCATTGGCCGCCTCGACCGAGCGCTCGTGGCACGAGGCTATCATCGGCGAAAAGAAAGGATGGCTTTCAATGCGGGTCAGGCTGGTTTTCGTGAGCTTCTCGATATTGCGCAGAAGGGTCACCTCAGTCGCGTTGCAGAATGAAAGTGCGATTCCATCCGCTCCTGCACGAGCCGTACGACCGATACGGTGGACATAATTTTCCGGATCCTCCGGCAGCTCGAAATTGATCACATGAGAAATACCGTCAACATCGATGCCTCGCGAAACAATATCAGTGCCGATCAACACCCGCACCTTGCCGTTATTGAAAGCTGACAAAGCACGCTGGCGGGCATTCTGGCTCTTGTTGGAATGAATCGACTCCGCCAGTATACCCTGTTTTTTTAACTGCCTGACAAGGGCGTCGGCACGGTGTTTCGTGCGGGCAAAAACGAGAGCGCGTTCGACTGCTTCATCGTCCAGAACATTGTACAGAAGTTTGCGCTTGTCTGTCTGCTCGACAAACAGCACTTTCTGTTCGATGCTCGGCGCAACGGATGAGGGCGGCGCAACGGAAACCGATGCTGGATCGCGTAGCATATCCGAGACAAGGCTCCTGATACTCGGAGTCAGAGTCGCCGAGAAAAGCATGGTCTGGCGAGATTCAGGTGTTTTCGAGACTATTTTCTTGACATCGTGAATAAAACCCATGTCCAGCATACGGTCTGCCTCGTCGAGGACAAGCATTTCGACCTCTGAAAGATCGACATGCCCCTTGCCGACAAGATCGAGCAGGCGGCCCGGTGTGGCAACCAGGATATCTGGATGCCTTCCGAGCGATTTAATCTGCCGGCTTATCGAAACGCCGCCGAGAATGACAGTCGTGCGTGAGCGAAGATAACAGCCGTAGTCCTTCATGCACTGGTCGATCTGGAGCGCGAGCTCACGGGTCGGGGTAAGGATCAATGCACGGACAGAGCCGGTCCTCTGCGCCCATCGCTTATTCAGCTGTTGCAGTATCGGCAGAGAAAAGGCCGCGGTTTTGCCGGTTCCGGTCTGGGCGGCGGACAGAAGGTCTCTGCCCTCAAGAATATAAGGGATAGATTCCTGCTGTACCGGCGTCGGGGTTTCATAGCCCTTTTTGGCAAGGGCGTCGAGAATGCGTTTGTGAAGACCGAGATCTTCAAAGCTTTGTTTCTGCATGGTGCTCCTGTTTTGATTATCCGAGATCGACAGCGATAGGTCCCGGTTAAAAAACTCAAAACAGAAGGCCGAGAAAAGCGCGGTATATCTTCGGTAGGTTGACCTGACAAATAACTCAGGTTAACATAATATAACAAAATGTACAGGCCCACGCAATAAAATTCAGTTACCGAGAAGACATAACTCGGTGTACGGTAAGTCGATTTGGACAGTTATCCAATTTGCAATAATGCGATAGATAGGATTCATAATAAAACTTGCCCTCGCCCGTAAAAAAACATATAGTTTCCTTACGTAAATATCGGATAAAACTAACATGTATGATTAATCACCATCATGACGCGCTCGGATTAATAAGGGGATCGATGAATGAACAGCGGAAACATTTTGAAAACGGTTGTTATCACTTTGTGTCTCACTGCCTCGGCAGTCTGTTTCGCGGGCAGCATTCATGCAGCGGAGAAAGCCCTTACAGTATATGTCGCACCGGACGGCAGCGACAAGAATAACGGCTCCGAAAAGAAACCGCTCAAAACAATCAAAAAAGCCCTCGATATCCTGAGGAAACAGGATAAAAGCGGGCAGAAAACGATCATCCTCAGGGACGGATCATATTATGAGACCGAAATAAAACTCGATGAGCGCGATTCAGGGCTGACTATCAAGGCATATCCCGGAGAAAATCCCGTGCTCTACGGCGGTGAGGCTATCACGGACTGGGAAAAGGACGGCGATTTCCTGACAGCGAAAATGCCGGGGACCAAAGACCGGAGCCGCGATTTCCGCCTCCTGGTCGTGGATAATGAGGCGAGACCACGGGCACGTCTGCCGGAAACGGGTGGATTCACCCATCTGAGCAAGACATTCAGAGTGCGCTGGCTATCGACCTCGGGCGGCGGCTGGGAAATAGAACCCTCGAAAAAACAGCTCACCACCCTGAAATACAACCGGAAAGACATCGGCCCCTGGCTCGATCTCAACAATGCCGAGCTCACAACTTACGGCGCATGGTCGGCCTCGCTTGTCGGCCTGAAATCCATGGACGAGGCCACACAGACACTGACATTCACCTCTCCGGCGGCCTATCCTCCGGGGTCGTTCGCACATCACAGGAACATCGACCACAATATCAGTTTCTGGAAACGCGGCCAGACCTACATCATCTGGAACGTACGCGAGGGCATGCACCGTCCCGGCCAATGGTATCTCGACAGGACGAACGAACGGCTGGTCTACTGGCCCAAAGCAGGCGAGAGCGCATCCGGCATCAATGCAGTCGTACCCACGCACGAAACGGTCATACGGATTGAAAGCGGTGCTGAAAATATCACACTGGACAGTCTCACCGTCTCCTGCGCGGTCACCGCATTCGAACAGCAGTGGTCAGCTACAAGTGTTGTAGCCGCAGGCAATGTCGAGAACTGCCGTATCGTCAACTGCACAGTCGAAAACGTGGAGGGCTCAGGTATTTCAATCGGCGGCACGAACAACATAATCAAACACTGCGAAATACGGCATATGGGCAAATCGGGCATCAATCTCGGCGGCACGAAAAATACAGTCAGCAACAACCATATCCATCACATCGGCGAAATCCACTACACGTTCTGTATCGGCATCTCGACAGGCGGTTCCGACAACCTTATCAGCCATAATACCATTCATGACACGGCCTATACCGCAGTGCAGGTCAACGGCCTTCGAAACGTGTATGAACTGAATGACATTTCAAGTGTCATGCATCAGCTCAACGACGGCGGCTGTTTCTATATCGGCGGAACAAACAACATCATCCGCAGAAATTACTGCCACGAGGGCCCGGGGGACCGTGAGGCATGGCTGGGATATTTCAAGCGCGACGAAAAACGATTCAACTGGGCATATTACATGGATGAAAACGCCACCGACTGCACATTCGAGGAAAACCTCGCTCAGAACTGTGTCCGACCGACCCACATGCACATGACAAAAGGCTGTACGTTCCGCAACAATGTTTTCATCGACAGGGAACTTCAGATTCTGTCATTCCCGCGATCATCGGGCCTGACATTCGAGAAAAATATCCTGATCGCCGATGAAATCATACTGTCCCACTCATACGATGCTTTCGACGCGATGCCGAACAACATTTATTTCAGCCGTCTCGGCGTTGTGACATATGAAAAGACAATGGTTTACACGCTGATCGACTACCTTCCCTACAAGGCGACGGATGGTTCAGTATTCGCTGATCCGCTTTTTGTCGATCCGGATAACAGGGATTTCCGTTTCAAATCCGGCTCACCAGCTGAAAAGCTGGGGATTAAGAGCATTGATGTCAGGACCGCCGGAGTCATGAAATGAAAAGATTTGCCTGTCTTTACATGATGGCATTCCTCATTCTGGTATCTTCCGGCAGGTATGCCCTCGCAAAAAACACGCTCCTGAGCACCGATACAAGAAACCGCTGTGTCGCCATTCTTGTCGACAGTGCGGGAAACGGCGGCAAAACAGGCGAGACAGCTTTCCGTGCAGCTGAAATCCTCCTTACAAACGGTTACACACCGGAAATCAGGGAGCTGATCACAGCACTTCGCAGGAAAGGGGACCGTCTCACGCCCGGCGAGTGCGGCCTGCTGGCGCTTGCCGACAGAAAAGACCCGGCGCTTTTTCAGGAGCATATGGACAGGCTGATCTGGATGCTGACATCACAGCCGGACACATCGACAATTGAAGTGCTTAATGTGTTGGCCTCGCTCGGCTATGACAGCTATTCACCGGAAATACAGGCCATTGCCCAAAACGGCACGCCGCAAGAGCGTATCTTAGCCCTGGAGGTCGGCGCTAACAGCGGTGACAGTGCCGCCGGGGAACAGCTTGTCGAACATTGCGGGGACAACGATGCATCAGTCCGCACATTGGCGATCAGGGCACTGATTCGCAGCAATCAGACAGAACTTTCATCCTATGACAGGCTGAAAGCAATCTCGTCAGACAAAGAAAAACAGGATATCACCATCCTTCCCGCCTTGTTTATCCATGCTCCGGAGGAAAACCGCAATGACCTGAAAGCCTCGATGAAATCAAGCATCGGGCGTTTAAAAAGCGTTTTTCCGTTTGCGACGCTTGCCCTCGCGGCGGAAGGTGCCCCTGACGACATCCCATTCCTCGAAAAACTACTTGATTCGGATAGCATCGAAACACGAGTCGAAGCGGCAAACGCCCTTATCAGGATAGAGCGCAGGGATTACCGCGGCATCGGTGTGCTAGACTGGCTGGTGATCGCGGTCTACGCGGCAGCAATGCTCGGCATCGGCGTGTATTTCTCGAGGCGGCAGAAAACGAGTGACGACTATTTGGTCGGCGGCCGCGCGGTCAATCCCTTTGTCTCCGGCATTTCGCTTTTCGCCTCATATCTCAGCACGATATCCTATCTCGCGGTGGCCGGCGAGGTGATCAAGCACGGCCCTCTGGTCTTTCTCATCCACATTGCCTCGATCGTGGTGGTCTACCCGGTGACAGCATATTTCCTGATTCCGCTCTTCATGAAACTGCCCATCACAAGCGCCTACGAGATCATCGAGCGCCCTCTCGGCAAAGGTGTCAGGATTACCGGCTCGCTCATTTTCCTAATCACCCGTTTTCTCTGGATGGCACTGCTGATCTACCTGACCTCAAAAGCGCTTGTGGTCATGCTCAATCTCGACAACAGTTATATCCTCTTGATCTCGATCATCGGCGGGATCATCACAGTCATCTATTCCACGATGGGCGGACTCAGGGCGGTGGTGACCACCGACGTCACCCAGTTTTTCATCCTGCTTTTCGGTGCGCTGCTGACCATCGTGATCATCACGTTCAAACTCGGCGGCACCGGCGCATGGCTGCCGGATGCCTGGTCGCCAAGCTGGGACAAGCTGGTATTTTTCAGCCTGAGCCCCTATATCAGGCTGACTGTGGTATTTTCGGCGCTGCATTTCCTGTCATGGTGGATTGCCACCGCGGGCTCGGATCAGATGGCTATCCAGCGTTTTATCGCTACAAAAGATGTCCGCTCGGCACGTCAGGCATTCCTCACCGCACAGCTCGGCGAGAAAATCCTCTTCATCATCCTGATCTCGGTGGGGTTCGCCCTCTTCAGTTTCTACCGCCGTCAACCCTGGCTCATACCGGACGGCCTCGATATCGTATCAGACGCCGATTACCTTTTTCCGAATTTCATCGCCAACCATCTGCCAATCGGCATTTCCGGCCTCGTGATCGCGGCGATTTTCTCGGCGGCAATGTCCAGTCTTTCCTCCGGTGTCAATTCCACTGCGGCGGTATTCACGACCGACATCATGCCCTGGCTGACAAAGCGTGATTTCACCGACAGCCAGCGTCTGAAACTGGCGCGGAAAAGCAGTTTCTTCGTCGGCGTTCTCGTTGTTATTATCAGCGCGTTCATCGGTGGTGTTCCGGGCAATATCACGGAGGTGACCACCAAAACAAACGGCCTCTTTGTCTGCCCGCTGTTCAACCTGTTTTTCATGGCCTTGTTCGTACCGTTCGCCACGCCGTTCGGAACGATAATGGGCTCCATTTACGGAGTCGCGATCGCTGTTATCGTGGCGTTCTGGGACAAGCTGACCGGCGGCCCGGGAGTAACGTTCCTCTGGATCGGACCGTCATCGCTCGTAGTATCAATCTGTGTGAGCATGCTGTTGAGCCTCCTCAAAACACGCGGAAAAAGCATACGCTATCTATTCGGCCTGGGACTCACTCTTCTCGTGCCGGCACTGCTCGCGATTTATGCAGTAACCCGTCTGTAACCGATGACGGCCGTTGAAAACATCTGCCAGCATCAAACAGCAGAAATGAAAGGAACACGGATGCCTCAATCGATATCACCCGATGCACTCACCGGTGTCTGGTCAGCAGCGCCGACACCACTTACCGAAAAAATGACAGTCCATACCGGCGATATCAAACGTATGGTCGAACATCATATACGTCTTGGTGTCAGGGGGCTTTTCCTCTGCGGCACCAACGGCGAGGGCCCCTGGCTGCCCGAAAGCGAAAAACGGACGCTGGTCAAAGAAACCGTTGCGGTGAATACCGGACAGCTTCTTATCGCTGTGCAGGTGACCGACAACTCCTCCGCGCGGATTATCGATAATATGAATGCCGCGGCTAAGGACGGTGCCGATATCGCGGTTATCGCCCCGCCGAACTTCTTTTACAATGTCAGCCCGGCGACACTGGAAAAACACTATGTCCGCGCTATCGAGGCCTCTCCCCTGCCGGTCGGCATATACGACCGCGGAAAATTCGGACCTGTCACGGTTCCTGCAGAGGTCCTGGCAAATGTGCTCATGCACGAAAAAGTCATAATGCTCAAGGACAGCTCCACCATGCCGGAAAACCGTGAGGCAGCTCTCAAGGCACGTGAAAGACGGCCGGATCTCAGACTTCTGGACGGTGACGAGTTCAACTGTGTTGACTATCTCAAGGCAGGCTACGACGGCCTTCTGCTCGGCGGCGGCGTTTTCAACGGCTATCTTGCCGGAATGATATTTGATGCGGTGAAAAGCGGCCGTATTCCGCAAGCTCTTGAGCTTCAGCAACGCATGAACGACATGATGTACGCGGTCTACGGCGGCAGGGACATTTCCTGCTGGCTGGCCGGGGAAAAGAGGCTGCTCATGGAGCTCGGTGTGCTGAGCACGACGAGGAATTTCCCCGAGTACAGCGTTTCGGTTTCCTGTCTCGCCGCCATTCGGGAAGTACTCGACAAGGACCGGGACATCCTTCTGCCCTGAAAGGAAATGGTATGCCGAAAGAGAAAATGGAACGCAGGGCGGCAGACAATGTCTATCTGCACAAGGATTTCCATGGCGCGCTGAGCGAGGGAGTCACCTATCTCCACCACACGTTCGGAGCAGAGGCTGTCATAGAATACCTTGAGCGTTTCACGCAGCAGTATTACCTGCCGCTCATCAACGATATCAAGAGCCGCGGGCTGGACGCGCTCGCCGCATATTTCACAGCGCTCTACAAAAAAGAGGGCGGGAAAATCACCATCGAGCAAACAGAAGACACACTTCTGCTGACAGTGACTGCCTGTCCCGCTGTCGTCCATATGCGGGAAACCGATTACACTGTCGCCGATCTCTTCATCGAATTGGAACGAACAGTTAACGGTGTTATTGCACGGGAAAGCGGACTTGATTATGAACTGCTCTCTTACGATCCGGAAAGTGGCGCAAGCAGACAACGTTTCGGGAGGCGTAAAATATGATATCCTGCACTGATTTCATTCCGGCCTACAGCGAACTGTTCCGTTTTATTGAGCATAAAGGCGGAACAGAAGCGGTCACTGCATTCTGGGAATATATCTCCGACACGTTTCTCGATAATCTCAGGGACCATGTGGAACGTAAAGGGCTTCGCGGATGCTGGGACTACTGGCGCCACACCCTCAATGAGGAGGCCGCCGATTTCACCATGGAACTTGACGAAGAGGCCGGATTTTTCCGCATCGATCTTCACCGCTGCCCTTCGAAAGGGCGGCTTCTCGGTGAAACGAAAATAAAGCCGTACCACAATTACTGCCTGCACTGCGACACATTGTACCGTCGGATACTCGAACCGCTCGGCTATAGCTATGATATTGATTTCAGTGGTATCGACCACGCGCAATGCAGTGTTACAATCAGAAAACAAACGCCTTAGACTCACAAGGGGGATACTGTGATGAATGCGATAAAACTTTTTTATGCACTCATGTGCTGCCTGGTCATCTGCACGGCGGCAGTTGCGGACAGCGATGACAACAGCCTTGTCTTGAGGATCGATCCGAGCGAGGAATTTCCGCGTAACTCGGAGGGTGCCTTTGTCACACTTGCCGACGGTAGTATCCTCTACGCATATACTCAATTTTACGGCGGCGCGGCCGATCACAGTAAGGCGCGTATTGTCGGCATCAGGTCCAGCGACAATGGCGCTACATGGAATGATACACCGGAGACTATTATTGAGAACACTGGCGATTACAATGTCATGAGCGTGTCGTTTCTCCGTCTTAAAAGCGGCAGGATCGCCCTTTTCTATCTGCTGAAAAACAGTATGCACGACTGTAAAGCGGTCATTCGCCTTTCAGAGGATGAATGTAAAACATGGAGTGATCCAATTGTCATCACCGATCCGCCCGGCTATTTTGTTCTAAACAACGACCGTGTCATCCAGCTTCAGAGCGGCAGGCTTGTAGTGCCGGTCGCCTATCACCGCCCCCTCTGGCGCAAAGGCAAAACGGACATGGACAGGCGGGGGATCACCATGTGGTTCCTTTCCGACGACGAGGGCGCAAGCTGGTACGAGTCGAGCCAATGGTGGGCAATGCCTGAACCGGGCATGCGTTCGGGATTCCAGGAACCGGGCGTTGTCGAGCTCGCCAAAGGTTCCCTGTTCAGTTTCGCCAGATGCGATGCCGGTGTCCAGTACGCGTTCAGGTCAGACGACGGCGGCACAACGTTTTCCGCACCCTACCGGAGTTCGCTCATCTCACCGCGCTCGCCTGCCAGCATCAAGCGTATTCCCGGCAGTGACGACCTTCTGGCGCTGTATAACGACCATTCCGGAAAATTCCCGTTCACACCGGGACGGCGCACACCTCTTGTGGCAGCTATCTCGAAAGACGGCGGTGTGACATGGCCAGTCCGAAAACTCATCGAGAGTGATCCAGACGGTCATTACTGCTATACCGCAATTCATTTTGCAGGCGACTACGCGCTGATCGCTTACTGCGCCGGATTCCTGTCCAGAAAAGACATGCACGGCCTTAATCCGCACCGTATCAGGCGCATGAAACTGAGTTGGCTCTATGACGAGGGGAAATAACAGGGAGGTATCGCAGCATGATGATTTCAGCGTCCGGTTTTCCAGAAAAACGGATTCGTGAACGCGGGATCATCGAGTGCGAAACGTGAAAAGTCCTCATCCGGCAGGGTGGTAGAAGAAAACGCCCGAACCAGTTCTTCCAGCTGCTTCTCATCAGCCACCCCGGCAAGGATAACATCAGGCCGGACATGGACTCGCACGAACGCCAGCGCGGCCTCCGGCGCAGAAAGACCGTGCCTGCCGAGAAAATCACGCCAATCCGTTATCAGCGGGCGAACCGGAGCGAAATAGGGATCGAGTGCATCAGCATCCATGAGCAGAAGTCCCTGCAGAAAAACCGAGCGGACATGAACCTCGACACCATCATTTCTGAGACGTTCGATAACACCATCGAGTGCCAGCGACTGGTCGAAAACATTCTGCGGAAGCTGGACAATACCGAAATCATAACGCGGCAGGAGCAGGCCAACCTCCTCTTCTTTGCCGCGGGAGATTCCGGCGATCGAAACACCTGTCTTTTCGACAAGGCCGTTGGACACGAATGACTCCATCAGCCGATAGAGTCTGTCCGCTCCCGGCTTGAGAAGGTCATCGGGATTATGGACAAGCAGCCCGGCGAGGCGCTGTCCGCCAAGTTTCACGAACGAGCTGTCGAAAGCCCGCTCAAGCATGTCGATCTCAGTGCCGCCAATACTATCACTGTCGATTTTCGGGAGCTTGGTGACAATGCGGAAACGCCCGCTTTCACCGACAGTCCGACCGAGCACGGTCTCGCTTTCACCATAGGCGGAGGCGGTATCGAGCACCTTTATCCCGTGCGTCGCGGCTCTGTCCAGGATCGTTGAAACCATCTTTTCCGATGGCTGTCCCAGGGTGTTAGAAATGCCGTAATCCAGCCCGAACTGAACAGTTCCGAGCCCGAGTTCAACATGCCTGTTCATGGTCCTGCTCCCATTGCGGCCGCAGCGCCGAAACTCGTTGCGGACAGCAAAACATTAGCGTATCATGCGGTGACAGCTGCTTGAAATAATAATATACAGCCCGTATACAGCCAAATCACGCTTTTTCGAAAGGGAGCGCTCATGACAGAAGCCGCGAAACCGCTGGTCACACGGAAAGATATCCGTCTCGCCATGATCGGCATGGTCGAGGGCAACGGCCATCCCTACTCGTGGAGCGCCATTTTCAATGGCTATGATCCTGCTGTTATGGAGCACTGCCCCTATGCGGCCATCCCCGATTATCTCGGCAAAGAGCCCAAAAGCGCTTTCGGGATCGGTGAGGCAAAAGTCACGCATATCTGGACAGACGATCCTGCCGACGCCGCCGATGTGGCGAAAGCCTCGCTGATAAAAACGGTGGTTGGGCATCCGGAAGATGTCATCGGCGAGGTCGATGCTGTCATTGTCGCCACTGACATAGGTCATGAGCATGTGGAACGCTGCCGTCCGTTCATCGAGGCGGGCCTTCCTGCCTTCATCGACAAGCCGCTCACCGACAACGAAAACGATCTCGCGCAGTTCATCACATGGGAACGCGAGCGAAAACCTTTCATGTCATCGAGCTGTATGCGTTATGCCCGCGAATTCGAGTGGCACCGTGAATCGACAGACTCGCTGGGCGAACTCCGTCTCGGCACAATCACCACGCCGAAATCATGGGAACGCTACGGCATCCACGCGCTCGAAGGCATCTATCCAATCCTTGGGACGGGATTCATCAGCGCACGCAACAACAGTGCCAAGGGCCGTGACATAGTCCATTTCACCCACAAGAGCGGCGCCGGGATCGTTGTCGCCGCCATCAGCGACATGTACGGCGCTTTCGGCATGCTGAGCCTCGGCGGAACAAAAGGAAACGCACAGGCCATGTTCGGCGACACATTTTTCGCGTTCAAAGCCCAGCTCGCGGCTTTCATCGGCTATCTCGAAAGCGGCAGGCGGCCTTTCCCGTTCACAGAAACCGTGGAACTCATGCGCATGATCATCGCAGGAATCAAAAGCCGCGAAAACGGCGGCGAAACCATCACACTTTCGGATATCTGCCCGGACGGCCCTTAACCGTCACACAGGAGACAAACAATGCCCGTACTCGACAGCTTTTCACTTAATGGCAAAACAGCCCTCGTCACCGGCGGCGCGGGTCTGTATGGCCGTCAGATCGTCGAGTCCCTCGCGGAAGCGGGCGCTGAAACCTGGATGGCGTCACGCAACACAGAGGCGCTTGAATCATACGCCGTTGAATTACGCGATCGCGGCCTGACAGTTCTCACCCATGCAGTCGATCAGGGGAATGAGGACAGTATCAGGGCACTGAAAGCAGCTATCGAAAAACGTTCCGGCAGGCTCGACATCCTTGTCAACAACGCGGTTGCCCGGCCCATGAAAGGTTATGACGACAGTATCGATGCTTTTCATGAAAGCATGCGGATCAACGCAACAGGGCTTTTCGCCATGACACGGATCATGGGCGATTTCATGGCAGAAAACGAAAATGGCGGCTCAATCGTCAACATCGGCTCGATCATGGGCATGATCGGCCCCGATCCGACCAACTACAAAGACACCTCAATGAGCGGCTGGTATCCCGACTATTTCTTTCACAAAGGCGGCATGATCAATTTCAGCCGATTCGTCGCCAGCTACTATGGCGACAAGGGCATCCGCTGCAATACGGCAAGCCCCGGCGGCCTTTTCCAGGACACCATGCCCGAACCTTTCGTCCGGCAGTACAGCGAACGGACACTGCTCGGCCGTCTCGCAGACAGCAGTGATCTCAAAGGCATCATCGTTTTTCTCGCCTCGGACGCCTCCAGATATATCACCGGCGCCAACATCCCGGTCGACGGCGGCTATACGGCAAAATAGCCATCTGAATCCGGTACGATAAGCATTTCACACGAGAAACCAGACCTTGCACAAGCAAGTCACCTCCCGCCATAACACGATGGCTCACAAGCGCTTGTTTTCAGCCCGGTGATGAATTACTCTCGTCTATATAATACAGGCACTTAATAATGAAAGCCTGCTCGCCGTAATCTTCGATATTGCAGTGATGTAACTTGCACCGTGCGAGTTCTGCCGAAACTGAGATCATCACTCTTTTACTGTTCGTCTCAAAAACCTGCCAATTCATACTTACCTTGACACGCAGTCTCGTGCTTGTGTATATATTGCAGTGTCGTATAACCGTTCAACGTTTCACCCGCCAAGGAGTATTTCGTGCAGAGATGTATAACAGTTTGTTTTGCCATGATCTTACTTTGTTCTGCGGCATTTGCCCAGGATACAGCCAAAAATGAATCGAAAAGCCCCGTTGTCGTGATAAAAACCAGCCTCGGTTTGATCGAGGTCCAACTGAATCCCGAAAAAGCGCCGGTAACTGTCGAAAATTTTCTTTCCTATGTCAATGAGTCGTTCTACGACAGCACATTGATCGAGCGCGCCATCCCCGATTTCCTGATTCAAGGCGGCGGCTTCACTGTCAACATGGTCCAGCTCGCAACCAAAGCGCCTATTACCAACGAGGCGGCCAACGGGCTGAAAAACCTGCGCGGTACTATCGCCATGGCGAGGGCTCTCGATCCTCACAGCGCGACATGCCTGTTTTATATCAATCTCAAGGATAACGCGTCCTTCGACCACAAAAATGACAGCAAAAGGGGTTTCGGTTACGCGGTGTTCGGAGAGGTGCTGGAAGGCATGGATGTCGCCGACGCCATCGCCCAGGTAAAAACAAAGAGAGTCGCCAATGTTTCGGAGGCATTCCCTCTCGAACTTGTTGTAATCGAATCGATCCGCCTCAAGAAAAGTGCCGAATAACAATCACCGCCGACTGAGAATAAAGCTCAGGTACTGTTTCTACCGGAGCAGGCCGACATAGTCATCCATGCGTTGGCACAGCCCGTTTGCACTGGTGTGTCGCTGATCTCCCTATTCTCTCCGGGCGGTCTTCCCGTCTTCAGCTGCGCCCCAAATATCTCCCCGGAATCCCATTTCACATTTTACCGAAACCTGTCAGACTGATCTTGACAAGCGGGCATGCGTTCACAATATTTAGGTAAATATAACAGGCTAAACGCACTGCAAAGGCGCAAGAAATGCTTTTCCGCCACATACTGGTTCTCGCATTAACGGCAGTACTCAGCTCAACATCTCTCACGGCACAGGCGATTCAAGGCACTGTGACCAATTCCGCCGGCGATCCGGTTTTCGGCGCGCTGGTGACTTTCATAGACAAGTACGATCAATATAACACGTTCTCAGGCATCACTGACGGGACAGGCCACTATCAGATTACATTGCCAACTGTCAGCGTGCAGAAGGAAACACCTGCACCGTTTGCGTTGCGGCAGAATTTTCCCAATCCGTTTAATCCATCCACAACAATACCATTTACACTGGACACAGCCGGACAGGTACGTCTGACCGTTTACAATGTCATGGGCCAGAGGGTCGCAACATTGCTTGATGACTACTGTTCGCCGGGAGCACATACAGTGAACTGGCACGGGCTCGATGACAACGGAAACAATGTCAGTGCCGGTCTGTACCTCTATAAGCTCACTTTCGATAACCGTCACGAGACAAGGAAAATGCTGTTGATTGACGGTGGGGAGGGTATTTCTTCTGTTTCCGGTTCACACGGTACATCCAATTCTGACGGGCAAGTTGCATTCAAGAAAGCGTCAGGTACGACATATAACGTGAAAATCGAACATGAGTCAATTGTTCCTTTCAAGAAAAGAGGTGTAATGGTTTCTGACAGCCAGACAATGGATTTTGTCGTTATTGGCATGACCTTTTATAAGGGATTTACCTTTGCCACAATACCCGGAGGCACATTCCAGATGGGAGATGTCAGAAATGATGGAGAAAGTGACGAAAAGCCGGTCCACACAGTGACAGTCTCTACGTTTGAGATGAGCATTTATGAGGTGACCAATGCCCAGTACGCCAAATTTCTGAACGAGGCGTTAGCCACTGGTTATATCACAGTATCAGGCTCATCGGTAACTGGCAAAATGGGCGACTGGTGCAACCAACGGTATTGTTATGTTTCAGACTCTTCCAATTCGTACCCCGGCAATGAATGCATAATAGTCTACAGCAGCGGCTCATTCAGTGTGAAATCCGGGTTTGAGAACTGGCCGGCAACATGGGTGACATGGTATGGATCAAAAGCGTTAGCAGAGTATTACGGCCTTGATCTTGCACGGGAAGCTGAGTGGGAATATGCCTGCCGGGGCGGCAATCAGTACACATACGGAACTGCAAATGGAACAATAAGCACAGACACCGTAAATTATAAGAAAAAAATTGGTCATCCAACTGATGTCGATAGTTACCCCGCCAATAACTATGGTCTCTGTGACATGAGCGGCAATGTCCAGGAATGGTGTAATGACTGGTATGGCACTTATTCGAGCGATAGTCTAATTGATCCATCTGGTGCGCAAAAAGCTTCTTATCGCGTTTATCGGGGCGGCAGATGGAGCTCTCCTGAGTACTTCTGTCGGTCGGCTTGTCGCTTCTATGTCAATCCCGATTTCAGCTACCACAATCTGGGTTTCCGTGTTGTCCGGCGATAGCATTCCTCACTGAAATCCTGCAATCTTAAGAACAGGCAGTGACAGATTGACAGCCGGTCATACAGCGGACATTCGACCTTTCGGCGAACAATTTGCGTTGTCAGCTGGCAAAGTGATATATTGTATTAGGGACAAACAGCTTACCTTTCTCATTATCAACAGGAGTTGAAAATGCCATTTACTTTACAATTGAACGACAGTGCCCCCGATTTTTCATTACCTGCAACGGATGGTGCGACATATCAGTTATCCGATTTCAAGGATGCCAAAGTCCTCGTCGTGTTTTTCACCTGCAATCATTGCCCGTATGTTGTCGGCTCAGATGAGGTCACCCGCCGGACAGCTGACAAATTTGCCTCTCAGGGTGTGAAATTTGTCGGAATCAACTCGAACAGCAAAAACACCCATGCCGATGATGATTTTGAGCACATGGTTGTAAGGATGAAGGAACAGAACTTCCCCTGGGTCTATCTGCACGATGAATCGCAGGATATCGCACGGGCATATGGCGCGTTACGCACACCCCATTTTTTCATTTTCGATGAGGACCGCAAACTCATCTACACCGGCCGTGGCGTCGACACCCCCCGTGAGGCGGGCGCAATAACAGTCAATGATATTGAGAATGCGCTCGAGGAGCATTTATCCGGAAAATCCGTGAGTATCCCCCTGACCAATCCCATCGGCTGCAATGTCAAATGGGACGGAATGGATGCGCACTGGATGCCGGGTGATGCCTGCGATCTGGTATGACGGTCTGCACTCCCTATCCATCTTGACAAAACACGGATTCCAGTAGCAATAATTTGCATTACATTCTGATACAAATAAGGGCACTCTTATCGGGTGTCCTTATTTTTCATAGAATTATGCAAAAGCCTGCCCGCCCAGCTGGGCGCACAAAGTTTCGCTCCTAATTATGGCGCTTTTCTCAATCATAACATCATAAGATAAATAGTTTATTTAAAGAGCTTTAGATGACTTACAATTCCATTCCCGCCTGTTATTTTTCTCTATGAATATCCTATTGACAGACTACCGCCTGTTTGCAATATTGCAGTATTCCGATCATCAATTCCAGTCACACTATTTCCGGGAGATGCAATCATGCAAAAGTACATGAAAAAAATGTCATTTCTCCTGTCAGTGATGTTACTGATTACCGCTGTTATCTGGAGCTGTTCCGACGATTCACCGACTTCCGATAAAAGTGATGACAGCGATACTGGAATTGAGACAGGCACCGCGAAAACATATGAGGTCAACTCCAGTACTCCGCATGACGTTCAAGATACGGAGAGCGGTCTGACATTCTCTTTCCCTGACGGTGGCAATGGCACACTGTCAGTGGCGCCGGTGACATCCTCACCGGAGGTCGGCATCAAAGCGACCAAAGTGGCTGTATCATACAGCGGTGATGAAGATGTCGAAATTCTTGTGCCCAAAACAGAGGGCGGCGAGGACATGGTGATGGTATACACGCGCCGTACCGGTGTAATGGTCGATGATTTCGACGGCGATTACTCATGGTGGGGAATACCATCGTCCGGTGAACGTGATAATTCGGTCGTTTTCCAGCTCTCTCCGGCCATGGACTATAGCAAAACGGCTAAAATAACGTCCGCAAACGCCAAAGAAAGCATTGTGCTTGCTATTGCCAGTTTTTCCCCGGGTTCGGATACCGCCCAACGGACGGCCGCATTACGGGCATCTGTGGCTCAATGCGTGACCTGGTGGATTGACAATTTGCCTGACGATCTGTCATCGAATGTACAGACTCAGGTTGAAGGGGATATGAAATATGATGTGACCTTCACCAGTTCCGGAAGCGCTTACAACCATAATGGAAGCACATTCGGGGCAAACGCGATTATCGAATTATGCATAAGCGAAAGCACGGAAAAGGCCGCCACAATCCACACGGTAGCCCACGAGGTCGGTCATTACATGAATCACCTCCTTGTCGGAACAGCCCGCTATGAGGAAATTCTCAACCGGATGCCTACAAACTGGTATGGCGGCATACTTGCACATGACTGGGGCGATTACAAAGCACCGCGCATGTACATTACAGAGGAGTATGCATTCCTATCGGATGCGCTGATAAACGGCGATGTCGAGGGAAAAGTTATTACCGACCCGATGATGAGCTATGTTTTCGAAGGCAAATCGCCCGATGAGCGTGATTTTCCGAGTCACGAAGGTTTCGGCATGTATATGTTCGGCGCTCTACTGAGAACCGACTCAATTGTTAAAAGTCACTGGAAAGCATCACCACGTGTTTCCGCTCCCGTTGTTGGAGCACCGGTTGAAGACGTGCTTGCGCTGACCGGTTCCGGCGCCCGAGACATCAATGAACTGAGAACAGCGATCCAAGAGTATCTCGACACACGTACTGCCGACAGGTACAAGCTGCCTGCAATGCTTGAACCTCTCGGCTGGTCGTATAACGGCATGGGAACAGTCAAAGACACCCAGGGCAACCCGGTGAAAGGTGCCATTGTCAGCTCGATCTGCCAGGACGGAGAAAATGAATACCGGGCCAGTTACAGCACCCCTACCTTGGCAAGCGGGGAGTTCACACTCCCCCGCATATATCCCGGCACTAACAATCTCAGGATATACTGGAACGACTGGGCGGACTCCACCGATGTCGCTTTTACAGCCGACTGGTCCAAACCCACGAACGAGACTCTCAGTATGGGGACGTTTACCATAGATACGTCAAAGCCTGTGACGATTACCAAGTCCGTAACATCAAACTGGGCGAAATTAATTGAATTTGGTTTTGAGAAGATTGCCGAGGTCACACCGACAGTTACCTTTACTGCGACAGGCATAGGACTTATTGAGGGAGAAAACAACAATCAAATACTGGCACCTGTCGGCACTCAGGTCTCCGCACAGATAACCGCCACATTCAGCGTCAGAACGATAGCGTCAACAAGCGAATCAGGAAAGTTTAACTTCCAATTCAACGAGCCGTACCTCTATAGGGATTTTTATGATAAATTCCAAACGAATCACAGCAATGTCGCGCTGACAGACGAAAGCACAACCAATACGATAGCCTGTACATTTACACTTAATGATGAAAATGCCCATGTGTATATATCAACCATGTTTGGTTTCTGGTTCCCGGTGACCAATACAGATGGTGAGGTTATCTATGAAGAATGGGGTGATAGCTGGTATGGCACCGGGTTCAGTATCAGAGCAATAAAATGAGTGATTGTGTACATGCGGGATTTGACATCTATCGCCAAAAAAGAAAAAATGCTCTGGCGATTTATTATTAAACGCAGGAATAATTCCGTCAAATTCCGCTTAAAATGCACTGGACACGGGAATGGTGCACTCACTAACAGCGAAGCTTGAAACATGCCGAGAAACAGCCGCAAGCTGACACAAATATCCACAGACAAGCCCGTTGACCATATCCCTTTCGTGGCCGCAAAAACATCCAGACACGAAAAAGCCCTTGATCATCAAGGGCTTAAAATGGTCGGGGTGAGTGGATTTGAACCACCGGCCTCCTGCTCCCGAAGCATAAAGATGCAAGAGCATATATTTAGGTTAAGTCATTGAAATAACAACATTAATACCATGGTCTCCGCATATTATAAATTGACATATTTAACATCTTTTCATGTATTCCACAAGGTTTCTGACACAAAACTGACACACATTATATTTTATAATATTTTCTCCACTCTGAATAATTGCATTCCTCATCAACCATATGATATTTTGGTTCTCTACCTCTTCCGTAATCACGAGCTAAATAATATGTTAAAAGAGGAGTACGACTTAAATCGTCCAGTTGAATTCTCTCAACACCACTTTCACTCCATTGATAGAGAGGTATATCGTGAGGATCAAGTACATCCGAAAATCCTCGTTCAATGGCAATATGGAAAAGACCAAAATTACCAGGCTCATGACCTGCCAGCCAATGAGCAATGATATCCAATCGAATGGGATCAAGTCCGAATAATACAAAATTACTCATACGATCTTGTCCCCGCCCCTGAGGTCCACGTCCTAATCCATCACCTTCATGACCATAAATACCCTCAATAATATTCAGATTAGGCTTGATCACACTATAAGCATCAAGCATTCTCTGTACCCAAGTTTCCATCCAAATACCGCCATCAGAACCTGGCCGGTCCCATCTGGAAATGCCTTGATCAACATGTTTCTGATATTGATTCTCAATGGTTTCTTCAAATTTGTCATAGAAACTTGATAGATATCTTTTATCATAGTTTTTTCGAATTCGATCATACGACATACAGAAAGAATGGTAGGAATGAGCACAAAGCCCTTGCAAGTTTTTTACTGCACCAGTAATACCCATACCATGTGATTTGAACTTCGCAATGTTTATCAGAAACACATCTGGATCACCTGCTGGTGCCATCAAACCAACATTTTTAAATACTCTTCCATTTTCGATTTGTACATAATTAACATCGTAATCAGCAAGCTCCCAAACAGGCTTTGATGATAAATCTTTCAGGTCATATCCATTTGTTTTTGCAAATTCAGAATAACCTAGCGTTTCCCATGTTGAAGGGATAGCACAATCCCTTAAATACTGTTTATGAATTCCTTTCGATTTCAGTCCGCGCATAAATCCATCGAGGAAATCAAAATCAGTATGAACGCCAAGGATATCGAAATCTTTATCGCGATCTTTCATAAATCCAAGATTGGTCCAGTTAGGTTTAATCAGGACTGTTGTATCCTTCGATAAACCTTTACTTTCAACTATCAATTCTCGTGATATATCAAGGCCAGCCTGCTGGAATCCAGCAGTATCATCCTTTGACTTGACTGTTGTCCTTTTTACAAAAACCGCTTTCGGATTTTTTTTTATTACAGGATGAAGGTCAAATCCATTCTGTCCTGCTCTCTTAAAATGAGAGCAGCCCGTTGTCATAATATTGGCTGCTCCTAATGCACTCGAGATTTTTAAAAAATTTCGTCTTCTCATAAAACTCCCTTAAAATCCTTGCTCGATGAAAAACGGTCGCATTGCCTGGTTGTATGCACCGCCACCTTCACGGAAAAATCCCATCCAGAAATACGGCACCCACTGACGGTCCACCATCTCATTGATAAACTGTGCCGTAAAAATCCACATCAGCCAGTTATTCAGAATACCGCCAACCGTTGCCACTTTTTCATCAAATCCTTTGATATCAAGTAATCCGCCGCCTTCGGGACTATAGTTGTCAATAAACACATCACTATACATTTTTAGCATATTTGAATTTTCCGGCGCAATTGACACAACAAACTGGCCCATCTCATGCGCTTTTTTTGCTTCGTCGACGATTACTTTTGAATCAGGTTCAATTGTCGCAAGAAGATGCACATCACCCTTCTGCATTTTCGAGCGGAATGCGTTTGTCATCATCGGGCCCATGGCCACACCGCTCGACTCGCTTTGAACGCCTTTATGATCGCTCGTGACATGAAAATGCCCACCTTTCCCGATCATCATCGCCACCGTTGCGGCATGTTCGAACATATAATCACGTTGTGTACGATACGCATCCTGAATCCGCTCGAGAATAGTATCAATAACAACAAGCGATTTATCGACATGCTTGGCTTTCCTGTTTTTGAGTTTATTAGCAACTTCGGCCTGAAACATCCAGAAGAGAGTATTAAGAGAATTCGCGGTGCTTGGGCAGATTTTCATTTCGGGAATATATGGGCAGTCAACAATGCCTTGCGTATAGGGAATATAACTTTGCAGAATCACATTTGACACATCACCAAGAAGCCATCCTCGATGATTCGGTGTAACATATCCACGCGGTGCCCACTCATTATCTATGTAGCAAACGGGCACACCTACAACGTAGACACCATTATCCCGATGCTGTAAGTCGTCAGAACATTCTGGACACATGTAGTTAAAAATTAAGGTGTACTTTTCTCATACAGCAAGTGTTTTCTGATACCTCCTTTCCCCAGGTTATAATCCCTCCTGAGTTTCAGCGTTTCACGTTTTATTTTATCCCGCAGATTGAGACAATCCCGTTTCCTTCCGAAGTACACGTCAGCAGGAGTCAGGTTATTAAGTGACTCGTGATAGCGGTGATTATTGTAGTGATCAACGAAGTCGCCGATTTCCTGTTCCAGTTCACCAGGAAGGTAATAATTCAGCAAGTTGACGACATTCTTCAGTGAGCGGTGATAGCGCTCTATCTTGCCCTGTGTCTGAGGATGATAGCGAGCGCCACGAGTATGGGACATATCCCTTTCTTCAAGGTACTCCTTCAGATCACGGGATAGATAACAGGGCCCGTTATCCGAGAGCAGTCTGGGCCTGTGCCGGACTTTCACACTATCGATACCGGCTTTTTCTCTCGCCATATCAAGTGTATCCATTACATCAAGGGCAGCCATAGTTGTCGTGAGCTTCCATGCCAGGATATACCGTGAATAATCGTCCATGACGGTGGAGAGATAGTACCATCCCCAGCCGACTATCCTGAAGTATGAGAAGTCGGTCTGCCAGAGCTCATGCACCTCTTTCGTCGGACGCTTGAACGTATCGGCAGCCGATATCACGATGTACGCCGGACTCGTGATCAGATCATAGGACTTGAGTATCCGGTAGACACTCGACTCGGAGATGTAATAACCGTAGCTGTCAGTAATATGCCATGCCAGCTCCCGTGGCGACTTATCGGGAAGCTCAAGGGCAATAGCTACCACCTGGTCTTTCACCGGGGCAGGTATCCTGTTCCAGAACTTTTTCGGACGGGGTTTCCTGTCGGCAAGGCCATCATAGCCATCTTCCGCGTATTTTCGATACCATGCGTA
Organism: Candidatus Latescibacterota bacterium; assembly: GCA_963668435.2. Taxonomy (GTDB): domain Bacteria; phylum Latescibacterota; class Latescibacteria; order Latescibacterales; family Latescibacteraceae. The sequence goes on along the minus strand of CAXXSC010000001.1, from coordinate 574,497 downwards.
AAAGGTGCTACGGTTAATAGCAAGCTCTCGCAAGGTCTGGCTTATCGACAGCGCCGATTCCTCTACCAGCCTGATTACCTCCATTTTTTCAGCCTGTGAATATCGCATATACCGTCCGACCTCTATTCCATACCATGCAAACTTTTTTTAAGCACACGGTTCTTCAGCGACAACTCGGCTACCAATTGCTTGAGCTGGTCGTTCTCCTGCTTGAGGTCTGTCACCTCCGTGCTCGTTGCCTCCCGCTGCGTGTCACCCAGAAGCCGTTTCTTTCCAGCTTCAAGGAAGTCTTTGCTCCAACGGTAATACAGGTTCGGATTAATTCCTTCACGGCGGCAGATCGCGGCTATGCTCTCTTCACCACGCAGCCCTTCAAGAACAATGCTGATCTTCTCCTCGGCAGTGTATTTCTTCCGGGTTTTCCGCTTGATATCACGGACGATACTTTCTGAATCTTTCTTGGCAGGCATCTGGACATTCCTTTCTTCCCCGTTGTCGTGTCAACAGGATGGTACTGACTATAGGCAGAAAGGGCAAGTCTTCCCTGATTCCCTCCGTTACGGCTACGCCTCCACTACGGTAATCAGGCAACCACATCCAGCACCAAACCATCTCTTAACTTAAAGGGGATAACTGTCCAAATTGTTCTGACGGGATACAATCTTGCCCTGTGTCTGAGGATGATAGCGAGCGCCACGAGTATGGGACATATCCCTTTCTTCAAGGTACTCCTTCAGATCACGGGATAGATAACAGGGCCCGTTATCCGAGAGCAGTCTGGGCCTGTGCCGGACTTTCACACTATCGATACCGGCTTTTTCTCTCGCCATATCAAGTGTATCCATTACATCAAGGGCAGCCATAGTTGTCGTGAGCTTCCATGCCAGGATATACCGTGAATAATCGTCCATGACGGTGGAGAGATAGTACCATCCCCAGCCGACTATCCTGAAGTATGAGAAGTCGGTCTGCCAGAGCTCATGCACCTCTTTCGTCGGACGCTTGAACGTATCGGCAGCCGATATCACGATGTACGCCGGACTCGTGATCAGATCATAGGACTTGAGTATCCGGTAGACACTCGACTCGGAGATGTAATAACCGTAGCTGTCAGTAATATGCCATGCCAGCTCCCGTGGCGACTTATCGGGAAGCTCAAGGGCAATAGCTACCACCTGGTCTTTCACCGGGGCAGGTATCCTGTTCCAGAACTTTTTCGGACGGGGTTTCCTGTCGGCAAGGCCATCATAGCCATCTTCCGCGTATTTTCGATACCATGCGTAAAAGGTGCTACGGTTAATAGCAAGCTCTCGCAAGGTCTGGCTTATCGACAGCGCCGATTCCTCTACCAGCCTGATTACCTCCATTTTTTCAGCCTGTGAATATCGCATATACCGTCCGACCTCTATTCCATACCATGCAAACTTTTTTTAAGCACACGGTTCTTCAGCGACAACTCGGCTACCAATTGCTTGAGCTGGTCGTTCTCCTGCTTGAGGTCTGTCACCTCCGTGCTCGTTGCCTCCCGCTGCGTGTCACCCAGAAGCCGTTTCTTTCCAGCTTCAAGGAAGTCTTTGCTCCAACGGTAATACAGGTTCGGATTAATTCCTTCACGGCGGCAGATCGCGGCTATGCTCTCTTCACCACGCAGCCCTTCAAGAACAATGCTGATCTTCTCCTCGGCAGTGTATTTCTTCCGGGTTTTCCGCTTGATATCACGGACGATACTTTCTGAATCTTTCCTGGCAGGCATCTGGACATTCCTTTCTTCCCCGTTGTCGTGTCAACAGTATGGTACTGACTATAGGCAGAAAGGGCAAGTCTTCCCTGATTCCCTCCGTTACGGCTACGCCTCCACTACGGTAATCAGGCAACCACATCCAGCACCAAACCATCTCTTAACTTAAAGGGGATAACTGTCCAAATTGTTCTGACGGGATACAGTCAAGAGAACGACCGTCTCAAAGCAATGTGGTCAGAGTGGTTTAATAACGCTGGTGTAAAAAGATTTCTATACTTGTCTGATATGTGATAGCAAAGTCTTGGGCAAAGAATATGAAGAACAAAAACCAAAAAAGAGCTTTCACGATTGCGGAAACAGCTGAATATGCCTGCGTGAGCAGGGCTACCGTCGATAATTGGTTGGCAAGAGGCGACCTTCCTTTTGAAGAACAACCGAGTGCAGGTAAAGAAATATATAAATTTAGACGGATTCGTAAAACAGACCTTGATGACTTCCTAAATAAGTTCTATTCACAACCCAAAACACGGGATCATAACAGAAAGAATTCTCCAACTCATAAACTTTTTCTTCAGCCTCGAAAATCTTGATAAAAATTCGATTTGCCTCTATATTATTGTATGCGGAGGCCATGCGCTGAAAGGAGAGCGTCATGGTAAAATTCAAACCGGTTCAGATAAAACAGCGAGGAAAAAGCTATCAGCTTTATTACTATAATCCTCGTGGAGAAAGGAGACGTGTTTCAGTCGGTAAAGACTATCGGTATACTCAAAAGTTGGCAAGGAAATTTGAAGACTGGCTTTTGGACGACAAAGAGCCTGAAGAAGAGCTCGCTCAATTAGAACAGCAACAGGAATTAGGCGATATAACGTTGCTTAACCTATTTCCTATTTTCATGGAAGGGCATGCAAAATATCTCAGCAAGAATACTCAGGATTTGTGGAAAGGTTTGTTTGAAAATATAAAACGATGTGAGGAATTGATTGAAATTCCTATTTCAAAGATATCCAAACGTCTTGTCTTTGAGTATATGCACGCCAGATTAGAAAAAGAAGAAGTATCAAATGCTACAGTCAACAGAGAAGCTGCTCTAATCAAGAACATGCTGTTTCGAGCTTGCGATTGGGAGTTTCTAAGCTCTAATCCTCTTCAAGGTTTTAAGCTCTTTCCAGAGCCAAAAAACGTGATGTAAACATCACAATAGAGGAAGCATCTGAAATTCTACAACACATGAAAAGGCCTTTAGCAAATATTGTTGAATTTGCTTTTTATACTGGCTTTAGAAAAGAGAACATTCTCAGTCTTCAAATTAAACAGTTCCGATTTCATGATTTGACACCAACAGCTGAAGTCGAGCTAATACTCAAGGGAGATAAGCATGAGATATTTCCTCTAAGTGAGCATGCCACCAGAATCGCAAAACAGTCAATTGGAAAAAGAAAAGAAGGTTATGTTTTCCTCAATCCCAAAACAAAAACAAGGTATAAGTCAATTAACCATTCTTTTGACCGTGCTGTTAGAAAAGCTGGACTAAAAGTACATGGAACCAAATTCAGATTTCATGATATACGACATGTATTTGCCAGCACTTTAATACGGAATGGTGCACGACTGGAAGACATCCGAATGATGCTTGGTCATGAAGACAGTTCAACGACCGACAGATATACCTCAATCGACCGTTTTGATGTCAAAGAAGTACTGAATTTCATCCCCGCCATAGTGCAGGACAGACAAGAAAAAAGCTCCGACCAGAAACAAGCCGAAGCATCATAAGAACAACTGACACAAAACTGACACATTTTCCTGTTGACCACCTGCTTTATGTGTCAGTGTCTTTTGCAACTTATTGTTTTTATTGGTCGGGGTGAGTGGATTTGAACCACCGGCCTCCTGCTCCCGAAGCAGGCGCGCTAACCGGGCTGCGCTACACCCCGACATTTTCAAAACACGAATTTAACAAGAATAAATCCGGTCACTAATATAATAAAAAAGAGCAGGGTAAGTAAATTAAAATATTTGTCAATTGTCGATTTTATTCCATCGCCGAATTTCCAGATCATTGCCGCGACGATAAAAAAACGTGCCGAGCGTGATAAGGCTGAGGCTATAACAAAACTCAAAAGGTTCATTTTGAAAGCACCGGCGGCGATAGTGAAGACCTTGTACGGAATCGGCGTAAAACCGGCGGCACCGACAAACCAGACATCATACTTGGCGTACATCGCGTTGATGACCTCGAATTTGTCCACATAACCGTAAAACTCGAGGATAGGCATGCCGATAACCTCGAAGAACGACCAACCGATATAATAACCGAACAGACCACCCAACACCGAGGCGACACTGCATATCCCTGCAAACCTGAACGACCGGGTCGGCGCACCTATCGCCAGTGCGATAAGGAGCACATCCGGCGGAATCGGAAAGAAGGAAGACTCGGTGAAAGAGAGAATGAACAGGGCCAGCGGACCGTAGGGCGTTTCCGCCCAGTGGATAACCCAATCATAGATACGGCGCATCATTTTCCCAGAGCCTCGCTTTCCCAGGCCTTACTCCCAATCAGCGGGACAAAACTACAGTCACCCATGTCATACCGGTCGATCATCTTTTTTCCCTTGAGTATACGAACCAGACGCTGACTTTTGCGTGTTCCCACAGGGATAACCAGTGAAGCGCCCGTGGCGAGCTGATCCATAAGCGAATCGGGCAGATCAGGTGCTCCTGCGGTTACCACGATGCCGTCGAATGGCGCTTTCTCTTTCCAGCCGATACTGCCGTCTCCGACACGGAACGATATATTCTCAATTTTCAGTTTCCTGATAACATTTTCGGCTTTCTGAGCAAGCTTTTCATGACGTTCTATGGTAAAAACCTTACAGCCCATGAGTGCCAACACTGCGGCCTGGTAACCGGAGCCGGTGCCGATCTCGAGAACTTTCGCTCCCTCGGAAAGATTCATACTCTGTGACATGAGACCGACAATGAAGGGATGTGAGATGGTCTGATCGAAACCGATAGGAAGGGGTTTTTCACCGTATGCGCTGGGCCAGAATGCCTGCTCGACGAAAAGATGACGCGGCACGACATTCATTGCCTTGATAACTCGCTCGTCGCTTATTCCCCGGTCACGCAGCTGCTCTTTGACCATCCGGGCACGGGCTATTTCGTAATCTTTCGCCATTGAGGTCAGTCAAAGCTCCAGGAGGATATTTCATTCAAGGCATGTGAAGCTGTCATATCGAGATGAAGGGGCGTTATCGAGACATTGCCCCGCTCTATCGCGGCAAAATCACAGTCGTCCGCACCCTTCCAGTCCTCGGGCTGCCCGGCGATCCAATAGTAAGGTTTTCCTCGCGGATCGGTCTTTTTGACAATGACTTCGCGGTAAGAGCGTTTCCCCAGGCGGGTAACCTCAAATGATGGATTGTCGACACCCGAAGGGATATTCACATTGAGTAGGACACCTTTCGGCAGTGTATTGGCAAACACAGCCTCCGCGACTTTTCTCGCGATGGCAGCGCCCTGTTCAAAATCGCAGTTTACGGGATCGACAAAGGAAAGCGCAATCGCCGGAACTCCGAGTATGACCGCCTCTGCCGCACCAGCGACAGTACCGGAATAAACGACATCGTCTCCAAGATTGGCGCCGCTGTTAATACCTGATATAACGAGATCGGGCCGTTTTTCGAGAAGTCCCATGAGCGAAAGCATCACACAATCTGTCGGGGTACCGTCGACCGTCAATTCATTCTCAGCCACATCATGCACCCGTAGCGGACGATTCAGCGTCAGGGCATGGCTTGCGGCACTTTGCTCACGGTCAGGAGCGACAAGAATTGTGCTCCATTTCTCGTCGATCGCTTTTTTCAGCGTCCGTATACCCGGAGCACGATAGCCGTCGTCATTGGTCAGAAGAATAAGCTCACTCACCGGAATGCCCCCTAATACATAAATGAGCAGATTCACTATCTGCTCATAAACGCTGCGGTCTTTTCTAATGGTCGGGGCGGTGAGATTTGAACTCACGACCCCCAGCCCCCCATGCTGGTGCGCTAACCGGGCTGCGCTACGCCCCGACCGGGCACTGGCATCAATTCTGCCAGACTGTAAAAATACATAAAATAGTGTTGAAAAACAAGAAAAATTAATACTATCCGTTCATGGGATTCAAAAAAAAGCCTCCGGTTTGAACCGGAGGCTTTTCGCTACTGAATTGAAGCCGACAGAGTCTGCTTACTTGCTCTCGATCGCGGCCTGGGCTGCTGCCAGACGAGCGATGGGAACACGGAACGGTGAGCAGGAAACATAATTCATGCCCACGCGATGGCAGAACTTGACGGATGCGGGATCGCCACCGTGCTCGCCGCAGATACCGACCTTGAGGTCTTTGCGGGAGGAACGGCCCTTCTCGATACCCATTTCGACAAGCTGGCCAACACCGGTCTGATCAAGCGTCATGAACGGATCGGCAGGCAGAATGCCCTTGTCCGTGTAGACCTTGAGGAAGTTGCCGGCATCGTCACGGCTGTAGCCGAAGGTCATCTGGGTGAGGTCATTGGTTCCGAAGCTGAAGAACTCAGCCTCAGCGCCGATCGCGTCTGCGGTAAGAGCAGCGCGCGGGATCTCGATCATGGTACCGACCATGTACTCGAAATCAACACCGGTTGCCTTCTTGACTTCGTCGGCAACACCAACGGTCATGTCACGGAGAACCGTGTACTCTGCAAGCGTACCGATCAGCGGGATCATGACTTCAGGAACGACCTTGAGGCCCTTCTTGTGGCAGGTGACTGCGGCGTTGAAGATTGCCCTGACCTGCATTTCGTAGATTTCAGGATAGGTGACACCCAGGCGGCAGCCGCGATGGCCGAGCATGGGGTTGAACTCGTGGAGGCTGTCGACCTTTTCCTTGATGACTTCAGGGCTGACACCCATCTGGTCGGCCATTTCCTTCTGGTTCTCCGCCTCGTGGGGGACAAACTCATGAAGGGGCGGATCCAGCAGGCGGATGGTGACCGGACGGTCGCCCATGGCCTCGAAGATACCTTCGAAGTCGCCCTGCTGCATCGGCTCGAGCTTGGCAAGCGCTTTACGGCGGCCAGCCTCGTCGTCAGCAAGAATCATCTCGCGAACAGCGATAATACGGTCGCCTTCGAAGAACATATGCTCGGTACGGCAAAGGCCGATACCTTCAGCACCCATCTCAACAGCTTTGAGGGCGTCGGCAGGTGTGTCGGCGTTGGTGCGGACTTTCATGGTACGGACAGCGTCTGCCCATGCCATGAAGGTTGCGAAGTGGCCGGAAATTTCGGGAGCGATGGTCTTGACCTGGCCCTCGATAACCTCACCGGTCGAACCGTCGAGAGATACCCAGTCGCCAGCCTTGATGACTTTACCGCCGGCGGTGAACTGGCCCTTGGAATAGTCGATTGTGATATCACTGCAGCCAGCGACACAGCACTTGCCCATACCGCGTGCGACAACTGCCGCATGCGAGGTACGGCCGCCGCGAGCGGTCAGAATACCCTTGGCAGCATCCATACCGCCGATATCCTCAGGAGAGGTCTCGATGCGGACGAGGATGATGCTTTCACCCTTTTCAGCCTGCTCTTCGGCATCGTCGGCATGGAAGACGACTTTACCGGTGGCAGCGCCGGGCGATGCGGGAAGGCCCTTGCCGAGCACGACAGCGCTCTTCTTGGCCTCTTTGTCGAACATCGGGTGCAGGAGCTGGTCAAGCTGTTCGGGCTCAATACGCGTGACAGCGGTCGTCTCATTGATAAGACCTTCTTCGACCATGTCGACAGCGATCTTGAGAGCAGCCTGGACCGTACGTTTGCCGGTACGGGTCTGGAGCATCCAGAGTTTGCCCTTTTCGATGGTGAACTCGATGTCCTGCATATCGGTATAATGCTTCTCGAGCTTGAGATAGATGTCTTCGAGAGTCTGGTAAGGTGCAGGCATGAGGTCTTTGAGTGTATCCTGACCTTCTGCCGTGACAGAAGCATCGTTGACAGGCTGAGGAGTGCGGGTACCGGCAACAACATCCTCGCCCTGTGCGTTGACGAGATACTCGCCGAAGAAGCGGTTCTCACCGGTTGCAGGGTCGCGGGTGAACGCAACACCGGTTGCGCAGTCGTCGCCCATGTTGCCGAAGACCATGGCCTGAACGTTAACAGCGGTGCCCCAGTCGCCCGGGATGCTGTTGATCTTACGATAGGTGATAGCGCGGCCGCCCATCCAGGAACCGAAGACAGCGTTGATTGCGCCCCAAAGCTGCTCTACAGGATCTTCAGGGAAATCGATGCCCTTCTTCTCCTTGATGAGTGCTTTGAACTTGACCACGAGGTCTTTCAGATCGTCAGTGGTGAGTTCGGTATCGAGCTCGACACCGGCTTCTTTTTTCTTGGCGTCGATGATGACCTCAAATGGGTCTTCCTCTTCCTTGCTCTCGGGCTTCATGTCGAGAACGACGTCGCCGTACATTTGGACAAAACGACGGTAGGAGTCATACGCGAAACGATCGCTGCCGGAAGCCTTGATCAGGCCCTGGACGGTCGTATCGTTGAGACCGAGGTTGAGAACCGTGTCCATCATACCGGGCATGGAAACGCGGGCGCCGGAACGGACGGAGAGCAGCAGGGGATTCTCGGTATCGTTGAATTTCTTGCCCATAACTTTTTCAATATGAGCGATACCCTCTTTGACCTGATCTTTCAGCTCTGCGGGGTAATTGCGTTCCATTTTGTAATAAACCGTACACATCTCGGTCGTGATCGTGAATCCGGCAGGCACCGGAATGCCGAGATTAGCCATCTCAGCCAGGTTCGCGCCTTTTCCGCCGAGCAGATTCTTCATATCCGCACGACCGTCAGCCGAACCGCCACCGAAGGTGTAGACATACTTTTCGGACATTAGTCCTCCTTCACGTAAAGCTTTATAATTATGAGGGTTAAATTGATGCAACGAGTGATTCTATCTGTTTCCAACAGTTAAATTGACGTAGATTATAAATATACACAATAAATCATAGAATGTAAAGGGATGATTCTGTCAGCATTTTGTTAAAAAACCTTCCTTTTTCTTCACTTTCCGGCGTGACTGCTGTATATTGCAGTAATCATAACATGTTGCCCTGCTCACTCGAATGAACACCGTCGCCTTGCATGAGGTCCCTATGAAATGCTCTTTCAAGATCGTTATAGCTTTCGCCGCAGTCTTTCTCCTCGTATTTCAAAGCATCACTCTTGCAGATTCCAAGACTGATGTGGTCCCTATCGACTGGACAAAGATTTCATCCCAACCGGCGCAAGACTCACCACATCTCGATGAGACCGCTGAGATACTCGTCCAGACCGCGCGCTACAATCTCAACTGGATACGGCGCACATACAAAGACGGCGATCCCGAGTGGAACCTGTATCAGATCAACGGCAAGAACGAGAAAAGCATTCGCCCCCCGGCAAGCGCCGCCTATGCCCTCGCGGTGGTACTGAAAACAGGGCTCTACGACGAGAAAACATTCGGCCTGCCGCGCGAAGAGGCGCTCAGGACTGTCAACAAGCTCATCCGCGGACTCGCGCATGCGCACGGCGCCAACACGTTCGATTTCGACGCGTGGGGCGACCAATGGCAGTCGGCGCTCTGGGCATCGCTGTTCTGTCACGCCGCATGGATCATATGGGACGAGCTCACAGACGAGACACACCGCATGATACGCTCAGTTATCGAGGACGAGGCGAACCGTTTCATCTGGGGCGGCTACAAGACACCGTACTGGAACGGCAAGGGCGGCGACTCGAAAGCCGAGGAAAACGCCTGGAACGCAGCGGCAATCCAGATCGCGATCGCCATGATGCCCAACCATCCCTACTGCCCGAAATGGAAAGCGATCACGAGCGAGCTCATGGTCAGTTCCTTCTCTCTGAAATCGGACATGTCGGACATGAAAACCATTATCGACGGCAAGGCTGTCGGAGAATGGCTGAACGGCTACAACCTCCACGACGAGGGCTATGTGATCAACCACAAGCTCATCCACACCGATTACATGGTCACCATCAAGCACTGTATGCGGGCCTTCATCACCCAGTCGCTCGCCGGGAAACATGTGCCGGAATCAGCCGATTTCAATTACGATGTCATCTACGACACCCTGACCAAGAAAAAATTCGACCCGGCTAAATACGAGGCCCCCGGCGGAACCATGTATATCGAGAATTCGCCCAACGTCTACTACCCCACCGGCACGGATTGGAGCACCTACCGTTACGACATATACTATCTCATGGACGCCTACGCCTACCTTCTCGGTTTCGACAAGGACTACCCGTTCAAGGCATCGCAGTGGATGACACTCCGTGCGAACAGGATCAAGGAAATGCAGGTGCGTTTCACCGACGGCCACACCTATGCGAAAGGTGAATATGACACCTATGCCGGACGTGAACAGATACTGGCATGGCAGTTTGCCGATGCCTACCTCCTGCTCTGGCTCGATGCCCACGGCGTATTGCAGGAACAGGCCAACTGGCTCGAAGAATAAGAATAGCCGAAAAGCAGAACAAAAAAACGTGCCCGATATATTCATCGGGCACGTTTTTTGTTATCTGACACACAAGTGCCTAGTGTTAATCATAAAGCAGCTGAGCGGACCTGACATCGTCATTCCAGTTCAGGCCAGCCGATACGGCAAAGATCTTGATCGACGGATTATTCGGCAGCGTCAGCGTTCTTGCGCCGCCCGCAAGATCGATGGAATAGCGATAGATATAGCTGAACTCGTAAAGCTTGTCCGTATTATCCGCGCCGTGTGTATGGGTACCGACCCAGGCAAGTTTATCGCGTTTGATAAATGCCGGTGCAAGGCCGAATATGTCATCCGTCCTCTCACCATTCACCATGCGGCTGTCCCACTGGCCGATATGACCGTTGAAACACTGCACCGGAATAACGTGCGATTCGTTATCGAGCGTGAATGTACCCTCTGTATCCTCCGAAGCCGAGGCGAGGATATAAAGCTTATTGAAACGCCCGCGAGGCAGTTCAATTGTCTGTCCCCGACACTCGACAGCGTTCATCTCACCGCCAGCATCAGGGCCGAGATCGAACCCGACACCTTCGCACTCAATCCGTTTCGGGAATAGTTCTGCGGAAAATGAAATACCGCTGTCATCAAAGGCGCCGTCGCAACGGTTGCCGTTGGAACTCACTACATCGATATTATACGGCAGTGCAACCGCCATCGAGGAGGGAGGAACCGAACTGACCGAGGGCAGTTCAAGTTTGATAGCAAATGTTCTGGGCTGGTACGGTTTCAGGTCAAACACCAGTGAACCGTCAGCCACATCAGCCGGACCAACCGGTTCCTCGGCGCCGTTGATCTCGCGTGCCTCGACAACCGGTGCGATGAATGAAACGGCAACACCACTCTGAGCCCTGCCGTCACTTTCGACAACACGGATAACGATCTCGTCGCTGTCCTCTGCATATTTGACAGCCATGACACGTGCCTTGTCAGTGCTGATATCGAGGAAAGTGATGGATTTGCCGCGATCACCTGTATGGGACGGTGCCTGGTAGGCTGTCAACGGCTGATTGAAACGTGCGGCTTCATGGTATGCGGCTGATTCACGCCAGTCGCCCTTGTGGCCGCTTATGGCATACTTGAGCTGATGACGGCCGATATCGAGCATACGCTGATCACCGTATTTGTCACGTCCGAGCGGCGTATGAAGCAGGGTCAGCCGGAGCGTGCTGTCATTGGGCTTGTCCCAGCCGTAGCGGCTGTCGTTCATGACAGTCACGCCATAGGAACCGTCGGCATCGCTGAGGTCGGCCCATTTGAGCGAGGGCACCTCGAAAAGCTGTTCAGTGTTGGTGCCGCGATCGATCGTACCGATCCCGAGATCATAAGTGGCGTTCTGATTGGAGACGGCAAACGGGAATGTCGCCTTGAGAGTACGGCAGGTCGTGCGCCAGTCGATCTCGGTATCGAACACGAGCATGTCACCGGCATCGCCCGCATCAAGGCTGATACACTGGGTGTAGGTGGACTGGCCGCGCTTGTACGAAACCTCCAGGGCCGCACGCACCGGGCCGTCCGCGACTACTTTTACGGTCACATTTTCTGCCGGAAGATCAATCGGCTCGGCGCTGACATCTTCGTACAGCAATTCCCATGCAGGCCATTTTATCGAATTATGCGGCAGCAGATCGAGACTGAGAGGTTTCGCAATGACCTCTCGGCGGTTGAGTTTGTCATAAATCCCGGTCACAGTGCCATTAGAATCGACATCGACACGGTAACGGCTGTTCTCGAGCGAACTCCTGCTCACAGACAGGCCGCGGTCCTGATCATAGCCGCTGTCGGAGGCGACCACATCGAAAACCGTATAGCTGACAGGCGCGGCCTCGGCAAGGAACAGCAGCGAAACCGTATTGCCTGACACACTCCCGACCTGCGAGGCAACCTCGTTGCCATCGGGATCATAGACACGCACGTGGGACGGCGCCCCATCAGGAAAAACAACTTCAGCCTCGACAACATCACTTCGCCTTGTAGCAAGGGGATTGTACACGACAAGCGCCTCTCCCCTGCCCTGTGTGTCAAGTGTGCGGCTGACCGCACCCGAGGCATCCTCGAGCACAGCAGACAGCTGGTTCAGGGAAATGACCTCGTCGTTCCATGAGTACGGATAAACCTCGGGCAGACTCGTCCCGGTGAGATCATCGTGGAACTGGTGCCAAATGAAACGGATCCATGCCTCGCGCAATTTCTCACGCGGGTAATTCGCGGCACCGAGCCAGTCGGCCATCACCGATGCACGTTCAGCAGAATCAGCGAGAAGCTCGTTCATCCTGTTCCAGCGTTTCATGGCACCCTGAGCGGTATAGCATCCGACACCGTGCTTGGTCATCAGCAGTTCGCCCTTGTAATGTGGCAGGCGGTTCTTCTGTTCGACAGTCAGTTCGCGGCAAAGGCTGTCGGCGGGAAAACAGGCGACCTTGAGAGGCCCCTTGCCGTGGATGCTCTGAACAAGGATGTCGACGAACTCGTCCTTGGGCGCGCCGCCGCGATCACCGACACCAAAATACCGATAACCGACATACAGGCCGGATTCCTTACCCTGATTTTCGACAGTCTTTATCCATTCCTCGCTCTCGCTGAGGTCCTCCATCGTCTTGGTGACATACCTGCCGGGCCCGAGCTCCGCCAGAATCCTGGAACCGTCAACACCTTCCCACATGCCGATATCAAACGGTGTGCCGACAGATGAGCCCCAGGTCAATTTCTGTGACGAAAAGCCGAGAAGCCCGCAATGAGTGGCAATTGTCGGCAGCGTGTAGCCAAAACCGAAACAGTCCGGCAAAAAGATATCACTGCTTTTTTTGCCGAATTCCTCCATGAAATATCGGTTACCGTACATGATATTGCGGATGATGGCTTCCGCGGAAGGTGTATTGACATCACCCGACTCTATCGAGCTGCCGCAAACGGCCCAGCGGTTGGCCGCGATGTATTCTTTCAGCTGCGCGTACTCTTTCGGGTAATACTCTTTCATCAGCATATAACGAAACGCACCCTCGAAACTGAACATGTAATCCGGGTACTTTTCGATGAGGTGGAACTGCCCATGAAGTGTGGCAGGAATATAATCCGTTATCGTCTTCTGGATGGTCCAGAGCCACTGGGTATCGAGATGTGCTGTTGAAATGACTTGAAGCGTTTTATCGTGCTCTGAGTAGCTATCACGGGCATCAGCCGACAGAGAAACCGAAAGAACAGTCAGCAAGGATGCCAAAACAAGTAACTTTTTCAATGACACAATCCTTTCATGTAATATGTAAAAAACAATACACTCCCATTGGAAAACAAGCCCTACTGCAGATCCACTCAAAGACGTGAACGTGCTTCAATACTTGTTCTCACCGGAAATCCATTTTGCTCTTTCAATTGAATGAACAACTCAGGAACTGTGTTTCGAGGTGTCCTTTAATAAAAAAAGCCGGGCAAAATGTCCCGGCTCTTATTAATCAATACTATATTCCACGCAAAATTAGTTTGCTGATTTGATAATCATTCCCTGGAAACCGTCCATGATTGCCTTGGGATAACCCTCGTCGCGCTTCATCGTCTTGACATCGTAACGGATGTACTTGTCGCCCCTGAAGAAGAACACTTTGCCATCTTCGCGGTTAAATGACGCATCGACACCATCAACAAACGACAGGCCCTGGAAACCGTCGATAATCTTTTTCGGATAACCTTCGTCACGTTTCATCGTCTTGAGGTCGTAACGAACATATTCATCACCCTTGAAGAAGAATGCCTTGTCATCCTCACGACGCCAGACAGCATCGACACCATCGGTAAAAGGCAGGCCCTGGAAACCGTCGATGATCTTTTTCGGGTAGCCGGCATCGCGTTTCATTGACTTCATATCGTAACGGATGTACTCGTCGCCCTTGAAGAAGAATGCCTTGCCATCATCGCGGTTGAATACTGCATCGATGCCATCGACAAAGGTCAGGCCCTGGAAACTGTCGATGATCTTTTTCGGATAGCCTTCGTCACGTTTCATCGTCTCGATATCATAGCGAATATATTCGTCACCGGAAAAAATGAACGCCTTGCCGTCGTTACGGTAAAACACTCCATCGATTTTGGTCCAGTTCTGGGCCGAAGCTGTGCTGGCAAAAGACGCAATTGCAATGACGATAAATGCCATCATTGTCAGGGAAACACAGAGTTTGTTCCTTTTCATGGCAGACTCCTCTTCAATTAATTTGTTTATTGCCACTATTTAGATTTCTGACAGGAGCGCAACAACATAAGTGTAAGAATTATACACGGTATTGTCAAGATATTCCTTCAACGGGCCTGCAGTTTTGACTGATTAACTTTACCCGGTCACAAAATTACATACTGACGGATAACGAAAATTAACACAAGAACAGAACGGCAACAGTTATTATTCTATTTGAACTATTTAGGGCATCAATCCTGTTTAAGCGCAAACACCGTAACGCCGCCGAGCAGGGGCACGAAAAAGATAATTGTCATGGTGGGAATGATAGTGATACGGTCCGCGAGAGCACCGATCATAGGTGCAACAAGTGCCGCGACAGCAAACGGCAGGCCCATTACAAATGAGGAGGCGATACTGGCATGTTTCGGAGCCGCACGCTGGGCCAGCATGATATTAACCGGAATGGTCGATGATAATGCCGCGGTTCCGAGCAGCAGCATCACGAGCGAGAAAGGCCCCGTGGTAAACTGGAACGCAAGCAGCAGCGGTGAGGATAACAGCAAGGTTATTGCCATGATCTTGCGACGGCCGTGCTTATCGGACAGATAACCGCCCAAAAACATGCCAATCATCGAGGCCAAAAGTGATGCAGACAGGAAATAAGCGCTCGCCGCATAGGAAGCGCCCCTCGCTATTGTAAGAATTGGAAGGAAAGAGCTGAGGTTGAGACTGACAATAGCCCTGAACGAGGATACCATCCAGAGCAGGAAAAGCTCGCGCCTGCTTTCACGCAGAGTGACAAACCACTCGTCCAGCGACTGATGCTGGCAATCGCAGACAGCGACTCTCCTGTCAGTTATGAATAAAAAAGTCATGACCAGCGCGGGTATCATGATCAGGGGGAAATAATGGTCGCCAAGATACTTGACTATCAGTACGATAATGAGCGGCGCTATCATGAAACCGAACGATCCGCCGGAAGAGAAAATTGCCATCATGAGACCGCTCCGCTTGTCCTCCTTGGCGATGATTCCGGCGGCGACGACAGCTACCGGGTGGTATATGCTGACACCGATACCACAGACCGCAAGGGCCACTATCATCCAGGACACCGAATGATAGGACAGAAGAAAGCTGAACGGCAGTGCCGACACAAGAAGACCGATCCAGAGAAAGGATTTCATCGGACGGTAATCATTGAGAATCCCGACCAGCGGCTGACCGAGATTGCTGAATGCCTGAAGCACCATGACCAGTATGCCTGCAGTCGCCATTGAAAGATCGTATCTGGCAAGCAGAAGCGGCAGCAGCGGAGAAAGCATGCCGGGATAGAGATCCGAGGTCATGTGACCGAAAAAGAGGTATGAAAGCCGTCGAATTTTCATACGGTCAGTAGCTCCTGTATCGTGAAATGCCTTGAAAAGACGGCCTCAAGAGGAAAGGTCGAAAAACCGCTAAAGATTGTGTAATATAAAGAAATCAGAAGGTTGTTCCAAAGAAAATGTCAAAAACAGCAGAAATCGTAAAAAATTGGAGCACATACAAAAAAAGACTTGACATGAATAGTTTTTTTAATAAGTTTTATCACAATAAACGTTTTGCCGAAACGACAGGAAAAAGCATCATGAAAAGAATATTTCTGTTGCTTGCCGTCCTTATATTCCTCGACGTTGGTGCTGCCGCAGCGGACAACGATCCGGCGATCAGGTTTCGCGTTATGGATAATGGCCGTTACGGATTCATCGATGCCGGTGGTGAACTTGTTATAAATACCGAGTACGAATACGCCAGCCCTTTTTCAGAGGGTCTCGCAGTCATCAAGCGGGACATGAAATACGGCTTCATCGATGCCAGCGGGGCAGTGGTCATAGAACCCTCATTCGAGTTTGCCGCCCCATTCACGTGCGGAAGAGCCAGAATCCGCTTGAACGGCAGATACGGTTTCATCGACAATAGCGGCAACATTGTCATTGATACTAACTACATGAGCGCGCGGTCGTTCTCCGAAGACCTCTCTTCTGTCATTAAAACCCGCGAAAACGCCTCGTTTTATTATTTTATCGATAAAAACGGCACACGTGTTTCCGAAACCAGCTATGTCGACGTCAGAGTATTCTCCTGCGGGCTCGCTCCGGTCAAGATCAAAAGTAAATGGGGTTATATCGATAAAAATTTCGACCTCGTAATCGACGCGGTCTATGAGGATGCTGAGTGTTTTTCCGAGGATGTGGCCGCGGTTAAAATCAACGGAAAATGGGGATATATAGACAAAACCGGCACGATCATACTCCCGCCAATCTATATCGATGCCGGACCGTTTCAGGAAGGCAAGGCGGCGGTCATTGACCTTTTATGGAAATATATCGATAAAGACGGCAATAATATCTTCGGAAAAAATTACAGCTCGGCGAAATCGTTCAGCGACAGTATAGCGGCTGTCTCTATCGGCGGCGAGTACCTTCAATACATCGACAATAATGGGGAAGCTGCCGTCCCGGGCCTTTATGGGGACGCCTGCGAGTTTTCGGAGGGTTTGGCGGCAATAGCAATCAATAGCGGCGTTAACCTCAAACACACTGAGAACTCCAGCATTATTATGGAAAGCAGAATCAGCGGCAAAAAGGAATTTTTAAAAAACACCGGAATTGCGAAAAATAAAACCTACTGGTATTTCATCAACCGTGACGGACTCCGTGTTACGGATGTCGCCTATTACGAAGTCGGAAAATTTTCCGAGGGCTTGGCCCCGGTCATGCAAAACCAGCTCTGGGCATATATCGATAAAAATGGCGACACAGTTATTGAAAATCAGTTCTATGACGCCGGAAATTTCTCCGAAGGGCTGGCCGCTGTAAAAATGGAACACGGCCGGGGCTATATCGACAGAGAAGGCAATGTTGTCATTGAACCCGTGTATTTCAAAGCTACAGCTTTTTCCGAGGGACTGGCCGCCGTTGCCGAGCATCCGGTCTCCGAAAAACTTTACGAGTATGTGCAAAAGGACGGTACTATTGCATTCTCGACCGATTATCAATACTCAGGCCCGTTTTCCGAGGGCCTCGCTGTTATGCGGGAAGGCGGGAAAGCAGGCTATATCGACACCGCCGGAAATATTGTGATAGAACCGCAGTTCGATTCGGCATTTTCTTTTTCTGAAGGATATGCCGTAGTGGCGTTGGACGACTTATATGGTTTTATCGATAAAAGCGGGAAAATGGTAATTGATCCGGAATTCGAGGATGCACACGATTTTTCCGAGGGGCGTGCCGCAGTGAAAATCTCAAGGAAATGGACCTATATCGACAAAACAGGCACATTCTGTTTTCTGCACAAGCGTTTCCGCGAGGCGTATCCATACAAAAACGGCATAGCGGCGGTACAGGTGGCGCCAAAATTCATTGTCTATGAGAAAATCACGAACTCGAACAGTCTCATGGGTGCTGATGAAAAAACGAACAAATGGGGTTATATCGGTCTCGATGGCGAATATGTTATCGATCCAGTATTTGAGGCTGCGGAGACATTCAAGGATGGTGCAGCAACTGTGATAATCAACCGCATGTCCGCTGTCATCGACCGCAACGGCGATTATCTGTGGGAACCAAGAAAATAATTACGGGTATCTCATACTATTCGCTTATACATGAGCGACATATATAAGTGTCCTGACAAGGCAACGGTAGCTATTATTTATCAATAAGATAAGCCGATACTCCATGAATGTGGCCAGGCGCTGAAAGATACGTTCGCCGTAATAAATGGAATTAATTGAGCAGGCCTTAAGCTGTAACAAGGAATGGGCAATATGTCGTGGACAAATAAAACCAGCGTCCTGACCCGACCAGTCCTTCTTATATTGCTGCTACTGCCCCCATCGCTTTCGGAAGCCCGTCACCATGAAGAAACCGTACTGAAACTCAGATGGGGAAGCGGCCAGTACGCGGTTGGCCTCAAACGCAGGGCCGATGGTGCAAAATTCGGTCCCGGTGCATTGGATGTCACCGACAACGGTACAATCTACATTCTGGACAGCGTCAACAAGGCAGTGAAAGTCTATTCTGCAAACGGCCAGTTCCTTCACGGCTTCCCGGTCGCCCTGACCGGCATCCTCGGCCATATGGATGTCGACTCCTACGAAAACATCTGGATCAACAATAGTGAAAAAAACGAGTTGCTGAAATATGACAGGAACGGTGAGCTTGTCGAGCGCCTCCTCTACAATCCCGGAAAGCGAATCAGGCATGACCCCGGTATCAGTGTCCATGAAGATACAATTTCGCTTTCGTTCTCGACACTCGCCCGCAATGGTGAGGCGCCCGAACTTTCACGGAACGGTGAGACTGTACACAGGACCGAATGCATCCCGTTCCGGCGTTATGGAAGCATCGGGCAGTATTCCGGAAATAATTACCGTGCCGGGCTCACGAAGGACAAACAGCCGGAAATCATCGTCCGTAAAGAAAAAGAAGTGCAGTTCCGCTATACGTTTGAGGAACTCGACGATTCTTTCGGTGTAAGTTTCATCGGGGAAGACATTGACGGTAACAGCTATTTTAAGCTCGCATCGCTGATCAGGAAAACGGCCCGGATTTACCGGTTCACACCGCGAATGGCCCTTTCCGGACAGGTTCCGAGCCTGCCATTTTACGAGAACAGGCAATATCTCGGCATCCGTGACCTCGTGGTGAACAGCCGGGGCGCAATTGTCTATCTCTGCATGGGGAAAAACGGAGTCAAAGTCATGCGCTGGACCATAAACTGATAAAGACCGGTAAAAACCGGCCTCTCGTATTTCTCAAACGGATATCGCTCAAATAATTCCAGCAGCATTTTGAGGCAGGATCATTTCCCCTTGCGGCGTTTCATGACGGAAAATCCCCCGCCGACAGTCTCCTCGATCCTGAGAATTTCATCTCTGAGACGGGCTGCCTCTTCGAATTCCAGCTTGTCGGCCGCGGATTTCATCTGCTTTTTGAGATTATCGAGCGCTTCCTGCGAATCCATAAGTTCGAGGATATCAACCGTTTCAGGCTCGACCGTCTTCTCTTTTCCGGTGCCGTCCGCGATAATTGTCGACTGCAGGATGTTGTCAATGCTCTTCTTGATCGTCTCAGGCGTGATGCCGTGCTTTTCGTTATAATCCTGCTGTATTTTGCGTCGGCGGTTTGTCTCGCTGATCATACGGTGCATTGAATCGGTCATGGTGTCGGCATAAAGGATGACCATGCCGTTGACATTGCGTGCCGCGCGGCCTGCGATCTGCACGAGCGAGCGCTCGTTTCTCAGGAAACCCTCCTTGTCAGCATCGAGCACCGCCACCAGCGAAACCTCGGGAAGATCAAGCCCCTCGCGTAGAAGGTTGACCCCAACCAGCACATCGAACTCCTGAAGTCTGAGCCCTCTGAGTATTTCCATACGCTCCAACGACTGGATATCAGAGTGAAGGTAACGGACACGGATGCCGGTTTGATGAAAATAGTCGGTAAGATCCTCGCTCATTTTTTTTGTCAGCGTGGTCACCAGCACACGCTCGTCTTTCGCCACCCGTTCCCTGACTTCCTCCAGCAGGTCATCAACCTGGTTCTCCGCCGGTTTCACGACTATTCTTGGATCTAGAAGGCCGGTGGGGCGAATGATCTGTTCGACGATAACGCCCTGCGACTGTTCCATCTCATAGTCAGCAGGTGTCGCGGACACATAGATCGCCTGATTGACCATGGACTCGAATTCCTCGAAATTCAGGGGGCGGTTATCAAGTGCTGATGGCAGGCGGAATCCGAAATCGACAAGTGTCTCTTTCCGCGATCGGTCACCCTTGTACATACCGCGAACCTGCGGCAGGGTCACATGGGACTCGTCTACGATCATGAGATAGTCGTCGGGCATATAGTCGAGAAGCACCCAGGGGCGCTCACCGGCTTTCCTGCCGGTCAGATAGCGGGAATAGTTTTCGATACCGGAGCAGTAGCCGATTTCCTTGAGCATCTCGATATCGTAGCGGGTGCGCTGATCGAGACGCTGCGCCTCGACAAGCTTGTTCTGGCGTTCGAGCTCATGCACCCGGTTTTCAAGGTCGATCATGATTGCATTGATCGCCTCGTCGATACGCGGTCGGGTGGTGACAAAATGCTTTGCAGGATAGACAGCGAGGCGGTTACGGTTGTCGATCAGCTGTCCGGAAACCTTGTGTATCTCCGAAATGCCCTCGATAAAATCGCCGAAGAACTCGACCCGGAGCACACGGTCGTCATAGGCGGGCATGATCTCGAGCACATCACCGCGGACACGGAAACTACCGCGGTCAAGGCCGAAATCACTTCTAATATAATGGATGTCCACCAGACGGCGGATGACCTCGTCGCGGTCGATTTCCTGGCCGATCTCGAGCATGAGATGGAGGTTCTGATAATCCTCGGGAGAACCGAGGCCGTAAATACAGGATACACTGGCAACGATGATGACATCGCGCCGTTCAAGCAGGGAACTGGTCGCGCGAAGGCGAAGTCGGTCTATTTCCTCGTTGACATCGGCATCTTTTTCGATATAGGTGTCAGTGGAGGGGACATAGGCTTCCGGCTGGTAATAATCGTAGTATGAGATGAAGAATTCTACCGCGTTATCAGGAAACAGGGCCCGGAACTCACCGTAAAGCTGCGCCACCAGTGTCTTGTTGTGGGAAAGAACAATGGTCGGCTTGTTGACCTGTGCAATAGTATTGGCTACCGTAAATGTCTTGCCCGAACCTGTTACACCGAGAAGCGTCTGATGCTTTTCGCCGGTATTGACACCACCGACAAGCGCCTCTATCGCTTTGCCCTGATCTCCACGCGGGGCAAAGTCGCTTTTCAGCCTGAACCCGCTCATTGGCTCAGAGGGGAATATTCACCCGCAGGAAGACCGACTTCAAATTCGCGCCGTTCTCCACTGAAAGCGCTTGATTCGACATCGCCGTAGCTGACTGCCTTGGCGGCTTCAGTGACAGAGACTGAATAGCTCCCCGTCTCCGGCATATAGGTGGCATGCCCTTCGTCCCAGGCCTCGATCAGATAATCAACACCGTCACCCGTCATGAAATCTTCGGGAATACTCGCGGTATAAACATTATTCTCGCTGCTTGTCATGCGAACGGAGAAAAATTCTTCCTGACCTGCTTGGCGGTACCAGAGTGTGACACTAACCACCTCTTCATCATCGAGCACCTGGGCGGAAATGGCCAATCGCTGACCCTCGGGAGCAGTCACGACCTTTTCGTGCGTGATTTCGGGCGGAAGATAGAGTTCAATGGTTGAATCATAATAGGTCGTATAATACCAGCGGTAAATATACCATTTTCCGCTGCCTCCGCAGCCGGATACGGTTTTCCGGAACTCGTAAGTACGGTTGATGTCTTTCCTGGCAAAGATGTAAATTTCGGATTTCATACCGGCATAAGTGTATGACTGGGTATAATCCGGCTCGCCGTACTCTTCCTTGACAACTTTGCGTTTGTCTTTATCATCGGAGCATGAAAACAGAAGTGTGAGCGCAACGAGCATCAGCAAAAATATTTTCATCGCCGTCGTGATATTGAATCTCCGCATGAATAAATCCTTTATTATAGTCCGTCGAAAATCCCGGCCATGAAAAAACAGCCGGTTAGCAATATATCGTCAGTATCTCTGGATCTGGCTGGGTACTGATAGTGAAAGTTAAAGATACGAGGAAAAAGAAGAAAAGGCAACTGTATGTTGCCGGAAGCGGTTTATTCGACAGTATAGACAAATGTGATGACACCGGTCTGCAGACGTGTGTCGCCATCGGGCAGCGGTGAAAAACGCCAGAGCCGGAGAGTTTTCATGGTAAGCTCTTCGAGCGTGGCATTCTCTTTTCTGACCGGGACCATGCCGGAGGAAGAAACTGTGCCGTCGGCAAGCACGTTGAAACGAATCTTGATCTGTGCGCTTTTATTGAGCCCGGCAGGATACTGAGGAAGGGGATTCGCCAAGATATCGCGCCCCTTGATCTCACCCTCGATGATGAATGGTTCGTCGCCGATCATGCCGGTTTCTATGCCGGTGCCCGGTTCCTCGCCGACAGTCATGTGGGTGCCTTCGAAACTCTCTTTCCTGTCCATGGAAAAAATAGACTGGTCAACAGTCGGCGCGTCGAAATCTGGTGTGGCTATTTCGAATGACTGACGTTCGGCATTCCTGACCATATCACTGGGAGTGATACGCTCTTCGTTCGAGACCGAGATTGTCGGTTCCTCGATCTCGATCATACGGCGTTCCGGGACATCGACACGCTCACCGGGAGTCATGCCCTGCTCACGGAGACGCTGCGAGGCCTCTGCCCTGCGTGATTCGGTCATGATCTGCTCG
This sequence comes from Candidatus Latescibacterota bacterium, assembly GCA_963668435.2. Classification (GTDB taxonomy): domain Bacteria; phylum Latescibacterota; class Latescibacteria; order Latescibacterales; family Latescibacteraceae. Next base: position 551,641 of record CAXXSC010000001.1, on the reverse strand, counting down.
ACACGCTCTCTCGAGAGCGAGCCCAGCGCCATTTCGTAGAATTTCGGCGGTTCGACCTCGACCATCACCTGTACGCTCAGAAGAAACATCACGAGCGCCACATGCAGGAGCACCGAGTATATGTAGGAACGCTTATTGTATTCCGGCCGTGCCTGTTCCATTTGTTTTACCGTAACATGAAACGAATTCGATCACAGTACAACCCACCGGCATGATCCTCCGGCAGGCATCTTCCGACAGCATTCATTCTGCCGTCACATCCGGCTTTCACTATTCTTTCTGAGCCGTGGCAATAACAAAACGGTCGGCACCGGCGCTTTTCGCGATGTCCATGATGTCAACCAGTCCAGCGATCTGGATATTCTTGTCGGCGCGAAGGACAACGATCGGATTGCCGACATCGAGAACTTTCTGCCTCAGCCTGGCGCCGAGTTCCACGCGGTTCACAAGATCGTCGTTGAGATAAACCGCGCCTTCTTTCGAAAGGGTCACAACAACACTTTTCTCGCTCGAAACATCGGGATTATTCGTCGTGGCAGGCAGCTGCACCTTGATACCCGGCTGAAGCACAAAGGTCGAGCTCAAGAGAAAGAACACGAGCAGAAGAAAGATGATATCAGTCAGCGATATCGACGTGAATGCGGTCAACGGCTCTTTGTTAGCCTTGATTTTCACGACTTGGCGCCTCCTTCGGCATCGATATTGTCAGGGTCAAATGAATGCCCCGCGAAATATTGAGGGCCGCTGTCAAGCCCCGGCTCGGGCGTGACAGGCTCGGTGCTTGCCGGTTCCGGCGTGTATTCGGGTGCTGGCTCGGGTGCCGGTGCTGGCGCAGGTTTCGGAGCAGGAGCAGGTGCCTGCTGTGTTGGCGCCTGCTGTGCCGGTGCGGCCGCGGGAGCCTGTTTCGGCTGCGTATGAGCGGCGGCATCTGCATCGCGGGTCACGATATCGACAACTTCATCGCCAACCGTTTCCATCTGGTAGATGAATCCGCGGACACGATTAATATAGTAGTTATAGGCGATCATGGCGGGGATACCCACCGAAAGACCTGCCGCAGTCGTAACCATCGCCTCCCAGATACCACCTGCGAGGACATCGGCGTTGACATTACCGGCAAGCTGCTGGATCTTCATGAACGCCTTGATCATACCGGTAACCGTACCGAGAAAACCGATAAGCGGCGTAACACCGGCGAGTGTGGCGAGAACGCTGAGGTTTTTCTCAAGATGATAGGTCTCGATATTACCGGCGGCCTCCATCGCCTCTTTCATGTGCTCGCGGCCGTATTTAACTTTTTCAAGACCGGCACGGACAACGGCGGTCACAGGACCTTTCACCATGCTGCACTCGTTGATGGCAGAGGTAATATCGCCAGTCGAAAGCGGGTGCCTGAGCTTCATCATGAGCTGCGGCACATTGATGGTCAGCCGGCGGTAGGTGAGATAGCGCTCGACCGCAACTGCGACAACGATGATCGAGCAGATAAAAATCGGCACGATGAGAATTCCGCCGCTCTTGACAATATCGAGCAGGGTCAGGCTTTCCATAGAATTCCTCCGGGAATCGGTATGTAGAGTATCAGTTTTCGTATCAGTGCGGCAGACAGCCAAAACCGCACAGTATCATTTCATCAGTATCCGGCCCGGAGCCCTGCGTAGAATCCGATGCCGGGAACCTGGTAATCGTCGGTCCACCATGCGCCGTCCGCATCTGTCAGGTTGCGGAAATCGCAATAGAGTGTGACTTTCTGCTTAATCTCGCGCTCGACACCGCAGTCGAGCATCATGAACGCGTCTTCCTTGTCGTTGGTGCCAAATGTCGTGTAATGCTCACCCCTGAATGTCATTTTACCTTTCACGACCCATTTCCCGAAACCGAACCATCGAGCCGATACGACAGCATCGTAAGCAGGAACGTAAGGAACCTCGCCTGCCAGATTCCAAGATGCGTCATTCACCGTGAAAGAGCTGTCAAGACTCCAGACTGAGCGGTGATAATCCAGACCGAATCCGAATGAAGAGAGATCGACCTCGGCTTTCGGGACCAGCGCGAAGAATTTGCCGGTTTTCGTGAACACAGGCGTATTCTCTGAACTGCAGTAGCCGGCCAGGGCATCGACCGAAAGCCTGTCGGTCAAACGCCAGATGAAATCGGCATCCAGTTTCACCGGAACGCTCTCGAACAGGAGCGGTGTCATGTCGGTCAGACCGTTCATCATATAAAGATCGGTGTGCGAGTAGCCGCGCACCTCGGGAGCGAAACGGGCTTTCAGTGCCGTGGAATGTCCCATTGCCCAGTCGAGCGACAGCTTGGGATACAGTTTCGTTTCGGCATCCTCGTCGGGCATGGCAGAGACATAAAGGTCTGCGCCAAATCCAAGGCTCATACTGTCGAAAAGCAGCATCACGGCATCTGCGCCGCCGGAAAACATGGAACCGTCGAAATTACCCAGCGAGTAGGCCTCATAACCGGCATCGGCATTGACCGTCATCGAGCCCATGTCGCCACGTGCTTTCAAGCGACCGCGGCTGTTGAACTCGTCATCATCATAGGGCACGTCCTCGTCACTGTAGGAGGCGCCATCAATAGACAAAAGTGCTGTCATATCCCAGGTTCCGACAGGACGGTGCAGGGCCGCACCTGCCGAATATCGTCCGGTCTCGCGGTCACGGCCGCGGAAACGTTCACCGCCGACCTCCTCACCTTCTGAGCCGAAACCTGCATGGGCGGAGAGGTGCGTCGGTCCGTTGCCGAAATAGGCGTTGGCCTCGACATCATGCCTGACCGGCGCCCTGTTCGTAATCGTATTTTCCTTGGACATCCTGCTGTCTACATCGATCGTTCCCGCCATGGCACCGGCATCGTAACTGCCCTTGCCCCAGATAGTCTCGGGTGTCCGGGAGCCAAAGAAAGCATCGGCCTGCCCGTAGGCGCCAATGTACATTTCACGGCTGTCGTCGCGCCACATACGGTTCTCGTTGGCGATCAGTCCCTGCGAGGCCTCGATACTTCTCTCTTCTTCCGGCAGCGGCAGCGACATGACAACAAAATCGACCGTCGAGCTTCTGTCGCCCGTGATCTCGAACGAACGGGTGTCTTTTCCCACAATACGGTATTCCTCGAGCTCGAGCTCCGACTCCTGCTGGGCAAACGCCGTGCCCGCCAAACAGATCAACACCGCAAACATCGCCGTCATCAGCCGACGGGAAACCGCAGTCGATCCGGCCGTTATCTCGGAAAAACGCAACGTATCTTTAGAAATCTTCATTAAGCGTCTCATTATCACAGCCCCGTCCTATTCGATGCTGTCGAGCAAGCGTTTGGCCTCGACTCCGAATTCATCACGGGGATGCAGCTCAATAACTTCTTTCAATACCTTCTCGGCATCGCCCTTCTTGCCGCGTTTCAAATGGCAATCGGCTATCAGCAGTTTCGCTCGCGCCGACCACTCCTCGAAATTCGCCACGTTCTTATAAAGGATGGTCACACGCATCAGCTCGTCGAAAGCCTTGTCATAGTCGCCATCGTTATAATAACGGCGGCCGATGATAAGCTGTGCGCGCGCCGCGTTCTCGTCAAGAAGGTTCTCGATAACCGCCTCTGCAAGTTTTACAGCCTCGTCACCCTCACCTTTTTCGAGCATACCCTCGGCAAGCTCAAGGCGGGCTTTGTGGGCCATGATGTCTACGGGATAATTGGCTACCAGATCACGGAAAGCGTTTTCCGCGCCTGCCGTATCACCGGCACCCTTGAGCGCAAGGCCTTTCTTGTAGCGTGCCTCGATGCCGAGCGTGTCTTTGCCGCGCTCGCGGATAACGATATCATAATTGGCGACAGCGCTGTCAAAACGGCCTTCTTCAATATCCATATCACCGATTTTCATGGAGGCCAGAGCGCCATAGTCATGTTTCGGGAAACGCTCCTTGAGATCCTCGAACGTGGACCGGGAGGCGGCGGCATCGCCTTTTTCCTTCGCAGCCATCGCTTTCCAGTAGAGAGCATAGGGCACCTGGTCGCTGTCCGGATACTTGCCGGGCAGTTCACCATAGGCGGTAAACGCCTCGTCATAGCGCTGCATGTTATAATAAAGGTCGCCCTTCTTGGAGAGCATGGTATCCGCAAGCTGGCCCTTTGGCTGTTTCGCGAGATACTCGTCCACGAGCCCGATAGCCTGATCGACCTGCCCGCGTGACAGATAGGAATCCATTATACCGGACACAGCGTCGCTCACCTTATCGGATTCCGGGAAATCATTCATCACCTGACGGTAGGTCTGGTTAGCGCGGTCGAAATCACCCATGTTGTAATAACAGTTGCCGATCTGGAACAAGGCGTCGTCGGCAAGGTCGGAGGGTTTCTTGATGCGCTGGAAAACCTCGATGGCCTCACGGTAGCGTTCAAGCTTGAAGAGGCTCGCGCCTTTCATGTTCATGGAATCGTCAGCAAGATCGGACTGGGGATAATAGGCCATTACCCTGTCATATGCGGCAACCGCGCGATTGTAATCGTCCATCCTGAAATAGGACTGGGCCACCTGGTAGGCGGCACGCGGCGCGAAATCGGCGTTGGGGTACTTTGAGAGCATGCTTTGGTACGCGGCAACAGCCTGCGAGAAACGTCCCGTGGCAAAATAACAGTCACCGATCCTGTAAGCGGCGTCGGAAGCAAGCTCGGAGTCGGGATAACGCTCGATCAGGCGTGTGAAAATATCGATACTGCTGTCATACTGGAAAAGCTTGAACGCGGACCAGCCGAAACCGTAAAGTACCTGCGCCGCCTGCGTATAGGTCGGATGATCGTTGAGTATGCCCGCATATGCCTGTTTCGATTCCTCGAAACGGTCGAGACGGAACAGCGCCTCGGCAAGGATCATGATGCCGTCCGGTGCAAGATCGTGCTCAGGAAACGCTTTCACAAACTGCTGGCTGGTCTTCACCGCCGCCTCATAGCGCTCGAGCTTGAACTCGCTGTAGGCGCGCTGGAAAAGCGCCGTGGGATATGAACGTGCTTTCTTGAAGGAATCGGTCACCTCGGTGAACGCGATCAGCGCCGCCTCGTAATCGTTGTTCTCGAGCACACACTGGCCGTACATGGTGAGCGCATCCGGCTTGTTCTCACTCTTGGGATAATCGCTGATCAGTTTCTGGAAACTGACTGCCGCCTCACTGAATTTGCCGGCATCATACGCGATCATGCCTTTTTCATACAGGGAGTTGTCGGCGAACTCGCTCTTCGGGTAACGCTTGACCAGCTCACCGTGTGTGGCGGAAGCGCCTGCCATGTCACCGGCAAGTTTCTTTGTCAGCGCCAGCCGGAAATACGAGGAATCGAGGTTCTCTGCATTGGGATATTTCTTTATCACCTGCTCGAAAAGCTCCGCGGCCTTGCCGTAGCGCTCCTCGCGGTAAAATGTCCAGCCCACTGCCTCCATCGCATCGGGTGCGATCGATTCGGAGGGGAACTGTTCGTAAACAATCTGGTAATTCTTACGGGCGATGGCATAATTCTCGAGCTGGAAATTCGCCTCGCCAAGGAGGTAATAACCGCGGACAACCATCTGGCGGTCCTTGACCACACTGATGACATCGTTCATCATGGTGACAGCGTTCTCGTAGTCACCCAGGCGGAAATACGACTCACCCATCTTGAAACGGCAGATGTTCTTGAGCTGGCTGTCCGGATAGAGCTTGAATACATTGCCGAACGCCTCGACAGCTTTCTTGAAATCACCGATATTCTGGCAGGTCACACCAAGGCTGTACCATGCCCAGTCCGCAACCTCGCTCTTGGGATATTTTTTGGCGAGGTCCTCATAGGTCGCGGCGGCATTTTTATTGTTACCGAGATTATAATAGGCATCGCCGATATTGTACATGGCCTCTGCCGCATGGACACTCTCTGGATAGTCGCCGGTGAGCTTTTCAAGGGTTGTGATGGCCTCTTTGTGCTTTTTCAGCTTGAACTGGGCACGCCCCTCCATGAACAGCACCTTGTCCATGATGGGGGCAGAGGGGAATTCACGCCTGATCTGTGTCGTGATCTTGAGCGCCTCGGCATACTCTTTCCGGTAGAAATGCGAACCGGCAATGAGAAGCCTGGCGTTGACACGATAGTCCGACTCGGGATACTTGTCGAGAAATCCCTGCAGTTCCCTGATCGCCATCTCATACATACCCTCGGAATAAAGTCCGGCGGCATATTTATAGTCGCGGGCTTCCTTGGTATTGGCAACTTGCGAGAAGGCTGAAGATGAGAAAACGGTCAGGAGTAAGGTAAGAGCGAAGAGAATCGAGAATAGCGAACGTTTTTTCATAGTTTTATTGACCCGGAAAAGTGAAAGCTTCGTGCAAAGCCTTTACTATTTTTATTTACCTTGCCGACATAAGTGGGACTCATGCGGGCTGAACTGCTGTCGAAGTGTCCGGGATAAAGGCCCTCCCGGCGAAAACTAACGAAAAATTGCGTTGATTTTCACCGCGGCATCCCGTTAATTCCCTATGTTCAAGCAAATATGCTAATAGAGTGACTCAAAGTCAATGATTTTACGAAAATAAACACGTACTGCCAGCGAGAAATTATCGCGGATTCAGACATCCCGGTTCCTGATCAGGGTCATATCAGTGCTACGCGTATCAAAACACTGAATTTCCGAAACAATCTGTATCACTGGTCCCTCATACAATAAGACGGTTGTTATCGATGAAAGTTACCGAAATTCTTTCGAGGCTCGAAAAAACAGCCGACCCCTCTGCCGTGGAGGGCATGGCAAGGTTCGGTATCACCGGTGAGAAAGTCTACGGTGTCAATGTCCCGGTTCTCAGGACGCTTGCGAAAGAAATCGGCCGTGATCACGCGCTGGCACTCGAACTCTGGGCAGTCAACAGCCGCGAGACACGGATTTTGGCGACTCTCTGCGCCGAAATCGCCAAAACCGACGACAGCCTGATGGAAAACTGGGCCACCGCTTTCGATTCATGGGAGATGTGCGACCAGTGCATCATGAACCTTTTCGAGCGCCACCCGCTCGCGTGGGATAAAGCATTCCAATGGAGCGAACGCGAAGAAGAGTTTGTTAAGCGTGCCGGATTCGTAATGATGGCACGTCTTGCCGGGAGCGACAAAGAATCCGGCGACGATCGTTTCGAGACTTTCTTCCCGCCGATCATCCGCGAGGCATCGGACAACCGTAACATGGTGAAGAAAGCGGTCAACTGGGCACTCCGCGGTATAGGCAAACGTAACCTCGCGCTCCGCGAAAAAGCCATCAAATGCGCGGAGGATGTCCGGGCTCTCGGAACAAAAAGCGCCCGATGGATCGCCTCCGACGCCATTCGCGAACTCCAGAGCGAAAAACTCATCGACCGGCTCACAAAGCGGGAACAGAAACGCGGAATTTCATGAAACTGAACTGGCTCGAAAGAATTATGCTCGGCACCTCGATCAGGGTCCGCCACCAGATCAAAAAAGAAGCGCCGAAAGTGCTGGCGAACAGTCCCTGCCTCGACAACTGCGTCAGTCTCGAGATCGGCGGCGGTTACGGTGCAGGAGCGCTCCTGATCAAGCATTACACCGGCTCTGAACAACTCTTTTCGATCGACATCGATCCTGTCATGGTGGAAAAGGCACGACGCTACACGACAAAAATCAGGGAATGGAACTGCCATATCCCGCGAAACGGTATCGAGTTTTTTGAGGGTGACGCGCGCTCGTTGCCATTCGAGGATATGACTCTCGATGCTGCATTTCATTTCTTTGTGCTCGACCATATCCGGGACTGGGAGGTCGTGATACACGAAATCGCCCGTGTGCTTAAACCCGGCGGGATATTCTCGTTTGCCGACGCCCTTTTCCCTGACAGCTTTTTTCTGCTGAATGGTCTGTTCGGACATGTACCGATCACGGAAAACGAACTAAGCGGCGCGCTGGTCCGAGCCGGATTCATAATCGAGAAAATGGTGGTGAAGGGCTCGTTTATCAAACGCTGTTATGTTACCGCGAGGAAAAACTTCGACACCGATGCACCACAGAAGAATATTACATCATAAACCATATACATCACTGGAGTTTACATGCAGAGCTACAACCTCGTTTCACTGTCAGGCATCCCTGTCCTGCTTTTCATCGCCTGGCTCCTGTCATCGGACAAACGGCATCTGAACTGGCGTCTTATCGGCTGGGGGCTGGCACTTCAATTCACCTTTGCCGCATTCATTTTCCTTTTCCCGCCGGGAGTCAAGGTATTCGTCTGGCTGAACGATATTGTCGTCGCGGTCATGGATTCCGCCACGGCAGGTTCGAAATTCGTATTCGGCCGGCTGGCCCTCCCGCCGGGAACCGTGGATGAGTCCGGTGCAGAATCCCTCGGCTTTTTCCTGGCGTTCCAGGGGCTGTCGAGCATCGTGTTCTTCTCGGCGCTCATCGCCATTCTGTACTATGTCGGGATCATGCCGTGGCTGGTAAGGTCCTTTGCGCGGATATTCACGAAACTCATGAAAATTTCCGGTGCCGAGTCGCTCTGCGTATCATCGAACATTTTCGTCGGAGTCGAATCCTCTCTGACTGTCAAGCCGCATCTCGAGAACATGACCCGCTCCGAACTGATGACAGTTCTCACCGCGGGCATGGCGACAGTCTCGTCGAATGTCCTCGCGGTCTATGTTTTCAGCCTCCGCGAGCACTTTCCCACAATCGCCGCCCATCTCATCTCGGCGTCATTGCTTTCTGCTCCTGCGGCGCTTATCATGTCGAAAATCATCCTGCCCGAATCGGACACCCCAAAAACACTCGGCATCAACATCAAGCCTTTCTATAAAAAAGACCGCAACATCATCGAGGCGATCATCAACGGGGCCAACGACGCGGTCCGGCTCATTGTGGGCATCGTAGCCCTGCTTATCGCCTTTCTCGGTCTGCTCGCGCTGGTCAATCTTGTCCTCGGCGGCATCGGCGGAAAAATCAACGAACTTGCGGGCATTGGTATAGACTGGTCACTTGAGGGCCTTCTGAGCTACATCTTCTACCCTGTCGCGCTGGTGATCGGCATACCGCCTGCGGATGCCGGCGAGGTGGCGAAACTGATCGGCGGCCGTATGATAGTCACCGAACTCAGCGCCTACCAGACACTCGCTCAGTTCCTCGCGGACGGGGCACTTCAGCACGGACGGTCTGCGGTGATCTCGGCCTATGCGCTCTGCGGTTTCGCGCATGTGGCCTCTGTTGCCATTTTTGTCGGAGGTATTTCCGCTATCGCTCCCAAGTCGGTGCACACGCTGAGTAAAATCGGCATGAGGGCACTTGTCGCGGCCACACTGGCCTGCCTTATGACAGCCTGTATCGCCGGAGCATTCTATAACGAGGGATCGATCCTGTTCGGAATGTGAGAACGGCAGGATTCAGGTGTCGAAAATTTGGGGTTTGGAGTCAGGAATCTGGTGTCTTGGATCAGAAAAAATGATAGAAGAAGAATAGAACACAGATTTCACAGATTGTGCGGATACACGCGGATTTAAAAAGTATAAAAATCAACGCAAAGGCGCGAAGGCGCGAAAAAAACAGCTGAAAAAAAGGAATACCCCGGACTAAAATTCGGGGTATTCTTTTATGTAAAATAAAAGCCTTTTCCACAAGTTTCTTTGTTTACCGAACAGTATTGACTTAATATGCGTGGCATAAGCATCGGCATGGAAGGAGATCATTTCAACTGACTACTGACTTCTGACTACTTCTTCTGTCACATGAGCCCCATGAACGCCCCGCCGTCGATCTGGATCGTGTTCCCGGTGATATAGGATGATTTCTCACTGGCGAGGAAGGTTACGAAATCGGCCAGCTCGGACGGATCGCCGATACGTCCCATCGGAATCGCAGAGGCCCATTTCACCTGCGCCTCACCCTCAGAAATCCCAGCACCTTCCGCCTGTTTCTTGATTATTGATCGGAGACGATCTGTATCGAAACTGCCGGTGGCGATGGTATTGACAAGCACGTTGTCAGCGGCCACCTCGGCAGCAAGGGTCTTCGCCATGCCGACCACTGCCGAGCGGAGGGAATTCGAGAGAATAAGGTTCGGGATCGGCTGCTTGACCGAGATCGAGGCAAGGTTGATCACGCGCCCCCACTTGTGCTCCGTCATCGTCGGCAGGACAGCCCGTGTCATACGGACAGCACTCATGAGTGTCAGCCTGAAAGCTCCCTCCCACGCCTCGTCATCCATATCGGAGAATGTGCCCGGAGGCGGCCCGCCTGAATTGTTCACGAGGATATCGACTGTCCCGAATTTTGTCACCGCCTCGCGGACAAGCTTTGAAGGGCTGTCCGGCTGACTGATGTCGGCAGCGATGGGAATGATCTCGGCACCACAGGACTCGGCAATTGTTCGTGCCGCCTGGAATACACGGTCGAAATTACGTGAACATATCACAAGCCTCACACCCTCGCGGGCCAGTGATTCAGCGCAGGCAAGCCCTAGGCCGCTCGAGGCGCCGGTGACTATCGCGGCTTTGTTTTTAAGGCCGAGTTTCATGAAAAAATCCCTTCCGTCTGTTTCTGATACCGGCTGTGAAATGACTTCAATTACTGTGACACTATCGAATCCGCACTGCTGATATATCGCCGTGAAAGCTGCTCATTGCCGCTGTCCCTGTAACAGCTCCCAAGCTCCCGGTAAGCATCGGGCAGACCGGGTTTCAGCGCCAAAGCGGAGGAGCACGTTTCGATTGCCTTTTCCGTCTTTCCCGCGGCACGCAAAATCCCCACATAGGCCATTATGGTCTCATAGTTTCCGGGCTCACTCTCGAAAAGAGCTTTGATTCGCTTAAGTGCGCCGTTGTGATCGCCTTCAGCGCTCATGAGCATGGCGCTTTCCCGAATCGCCCAGGAATACCCCGGAGACGTTTGCAGGACTGAACCGATAATCTCGCGGGCCTTGTCAGCCTCGCCTTCGAGACGTAACACCGCGGCAGTGCCGGTCAAGGCATCGCTGTCGTCGGGAATGATATCGAGCGCCGCACTGAAATGCTTTTTGGCGACATCCGCCCGTAACAGTTTCAAGGCCATCTGCCCTGCGTATATATGGGCATCGAAATCATCGCCCCGAATGACCAGCGCTTTATCGTAGTAGTCAAGTGCCTCCCTGTAGCGGCCGAGATAGCGAAGGGAATGCGCCATAAGATAGTGACCGTTGAAATCATGGGGCGCGAATTCGAGGAACCGGCGGAATCCGGCCACAGCTTTCCGGTAATTGCCCATCTGGAACTCGTCCATGGTCGATTCGAAATAGGCCTCGCCCATGTAACGTTCATGCTGGGCCCCGGCAGTCGCGGATAATAATAAAAGCGCGGCAAAAACCAGTCGCGGTATCCAGCCTGTACTTCTACATCCGATCATAGTCACTCCAGTCCAAAATCGCTGCCGCTGAGCCGGGCAGATATTCGGTCTGCCGCCTGTTTTTTATCGGTGATACGGAAACGGAATGCCGTAAAGCATTCCGTTCCTGTCAGTTCAATTACAGGGGCTGCACTGCTGACTGTCTAAGATCACCCTGTCAGTCATCACTGCGGCGGTCTTTCGTTCGGCGGTCTTTTTTGCGACGGTCGGGTTTCGTATGAGAACGCGCCGGACGGCCTTCCCGCATGACCATATGGGTCACCTCTTTCTGCGACACACCCACTTCCGTTTCCCTGCGGTCACCGACACGGCGTTCTTGCTCGCGGCGCTCTTTTTTGCGACGGTCCCTTTCACCGGGCACAAATTCGCTATGACGGCTGAACTCTGCCACTGCCCCGGTGATGATTTTCACCGACTCATCCACACCGAGGGTTGAAACATCGATCACGAGATCATAGACCGTGCCGTTCGCCCATTCATCGTGGAAATAGCGTTCGAGGTAATGAGAGCGCATGTTGTCGGCTTTCTCGATAATGGCCCGGGCATCAGCCTCGGAAATCCCGCGCTTCTCCACAAGGCGATTGATCCGGAAAGCCTTGTCCGCCTTGATACGGACATGAAACACGCCCTCCCAGTCCTGAAGGATGAACTGCGAACCGCGTCCCACAATGACAACATTGCCTTTTTCGGCAAGACTGCTGATCACAGTCCGCCCGTATTCGATGTAATCCTCAGGGCTGATGTGCCCTCCCGTCTCGGTGATAATTTTCCCGACACGGGGCTCTATGATAGTCTTGAGCCACTCGATCATTCGGGACTCATACTTCTCATCGACAGCGGCCGCCTCATCAACTGCTATTCCGGCCCGCTCCGCAACCTTGACAATCAGTGCCTTGTCGACAAGTTCATATCCAGTCTCTCTGGCGATACTTGCAGCAATTTCATCGCCGCCGGCACCCACATCTCTCGATACTGTCACAACAGCCATAGCGTCCCCCTTTCAGCGTTCTCATGCCTGCCGGCAAATATTACCAGCATCCCAAACCGCTTTCTGACCGGGACAAACACCTTCTACATATTACACTCCCGGTAGGAAAACATGACGCATTGTTTATACGAATTTATTCACAAAATCACTGATATATTTCTTGATTTTTCCCATCCGCGTCTGCTCCATCTCGATATCCTCGTCCGTATAGGAATAATAGTAGTATTCCTTGTACTTGTAATCGTGGAAATCCTCCGACAGGTCAGCCCTGATACCATTGAGCACAACACCGAACACATTCGCCTTGACATTGTCCATCTGGTTCTTCGCCCGTTTAAGCGAGGCACGGGATACACGCCCCACAGCATAAACGAAAATGATGCCGTCGACTTTTCTGCCGAGAACGGCAGGGTCGGTGGCAGGCAGGGTCGGTGTACAGTCGAACAGCACGATATCGTACGCCTTACGGACTGTCTCTATGAACTCGTCCATGTTGTCGTTGTTCAAGAGCTCCGACGGGTTCGGAGGAATGGCGCCGCTCGTTATAAGATGAAGGTTGTCGATACCGGGTTCGAGGATGATCTCGCTCATGCCCAGCTCACCGGTGATGATATCGGCGACAGTATTGACACATTCTTTCCAGTAGCGTTTGCCGAGCACAATCTCGGAAAGGCCATTCTCACGCTCGAGCCCGAAAAGACCGTCCAGGGACGGGCGCCGGAGGTCAGCATCTATCAGCAGCACCTTATTGCCGCTCTGCGCCATCGTCAGCGCGAGATTCACAATACTCGTGGTCTTACCTTCATTCGGCGAGGTCGAGGTGAACATGAGAACGTTGGCGTCCTTTTCATGCGTGATGAACTGGATATTCGTCCTCAGGGAACGGTAGGATTCCGCCAGCACGCTCTTCGGCGCATAATGGATGACCAGCATAGCCTGTTCATCATCGATTTCGTGATCGAACTTCTTGCCGCCATCGGGATTGTACATGCTCGACTTGAGCATATCGGCGCTGATCTGCGGTATAAGGCCGATAACCGGCACCTCGAGATAGGCCTCGACATCCTCGATCGTTCCGATAGACGTATCGAGCGTCTCGAACACAAAGGCCGCAGTCATTCCTATGATAGTGCCAAGGAAAAGACCGATGAACGAGATCGAGAAAACCGAGGGCGGCGGATTGATCGGCTGATAGATCACATCGGCAGGCGAAATGATCTTGACCACATCGACAGCCTCGGTTCCCTGCATTTTATACTGAGAGAGGTTTCGCTGGGTTGTGTAATACTGTTCCTGCGTCAGACGCAGATTTTCCTGTATCTTGCTCATGGAATCCTGGTAGAGCGTGATGGAATCGAGACGTTCCCTGAGTTTTGAAAGACGTGCATCGTAGGTGCTCCTTGTGGCGTCCTGTGCCTTGAGATTGCCTTTGAGCTGTTTGACCAGGCTATTCCGCTGAGCATCGATGCTTGCCATCTTGGCCTTGACATCGGGATGCTCGGGGGTCATGAACTGCAGCAACTCTTCAAGCTCTGACTGCATATCGAGAAGATCCTGGTAATCCCCTCGAAATATACCGCCCTCTTCCTCAGCAAACTGGTTGGAAAACGCTGACTCGTCGATCTTTCCATTGCTTTCGAGACGGTCAATAATTCCCTGCGTCCTGATCTTCTTGTCGATGCTATTGTCCCTGAGCATCGTATACTGCCTGATATCACGCTGGATATCGACCGGCGCCATGGAAAGGTCAACCGTTTTGTTAGTCTTGAACTCAGTCAGCTCATTTTTCAGCGAATCAAGGCGGGCTTCATACTCATGGGATTGAGAGGTGAGAAGAGCAATTGCCCGGATGATTCTCTGGTTGGCCTCGAAACGCCGGTAATCACGGTAAACCTCGGCCACCTGCTGCGCAAGATCACGGGCGCTGACAGGATCCATGTGCTGGGTCGTTATATTGACCACATTGGTATACTCGTCACGCTGCGGATACACCAGCGTCATAAGGTTGTTCACTTTCGTGAACCACTCGGGATTGCTCTGGATCATGGCAAACTTGACTGAATCAGGGTAGGCAGCGAGGGTATCCGGCAGGTCGCCGAACCTGACCGCCACTTTCGCCATAACCGGAAACGTCGTAATAGTCCTGACATCGGTGTCGATATCATCGGTATTTGAAAACGGGGTATACATACCGCGACTCATGGGCTGATCGATCTTTATCGTTGCTGTTGAAGAATAGATCGGCGTGCTCTGCCCGCGTTTGTAATGGGCAAAGAAGAACGAAAAGATCAGCATCGTGACCATGGAAAAAATGATTATCGGGCGCCGCTTCTTGATAATGCGCCAATAATCTCGTAAGTCAATATCATACTGGGCCATTTCATGAACCCTTCCTTTAATTCTGTATAGATATTACAACAGCGTAGAGTGTCGCCATTGTGTAAAGCACTCGCATTAGATTACCGAATTGTGAAACGAATACCGAGGTCTTCTTAGTCGACACGTGAACAATATCGCCATCCTGCAGCGGCAGGTTCATCGCCACCTCGCCGTCATCGAGATATTTCTCAAAATTAATTGTCTCAACTGTCACTTTTTTGCCGTCAACATCGCGAATGATTTTTATCTTGCTGATATCAGCGCTTTCCGTCCAGGAACCGGCACTGACAATCGCATCGAGCAGCTTGTTGCCGGATTTCATTCCGTACTCGCCGGGGTTTCTAACCTCTCCCAGGGCTGTAACACGGAAATCCTCCTCTTCGGGGACAAAAACGATATCGCCCGGCTTGAGATAGAAATTGGCCTCGTCGGTCGGCGTCTTGTTGACCTCATCGAAATTGAAATACTTGATCGAACCGTCCAGGGAAATCACCCTTATGGAATCGGATCTCGCGTTTGTCTCCGGGCCACCCGCCTTTGCGATGAGCTGCAGAATACGTATGGGATTCATGATCTCGACATCCATGCTCTGGATCTCACCATAGGTCGATACTGTCTGCGAATATGAGCGCACCACTGTCATCACGATCCGCGGTTCTTTTAAATACTTGCGTGAAAGGCGCTCGAGCACCTCCTCGGCATCGAGAATACGCAACCCTCCGATTTTAACGTCGCGTTCGAGATACGGCAGATAAATAGTGCCGTCGCTGCGGACGATTTCATCAGTGCTTTCTATCTGTTTGTCGCCGGCATAAACGACAACATTGAGACGGTCGAGGGGATTGATAACATAGGTCCCCATCTGTTCGCGTCCCTCGGAAAACTCGTCCATGACAATGGGTGCGCCAACAGTGTCCGCAGACTGCGCACGGACTTCCGGACTGATAAAGAGGGCAGTCAACAGGAAAACTGCCGAGAAAATCCGTGTCAGGCTATATTTTTTTATCACATTTTCTCCAGAAATTTCGTGATTTTTATCTGTTCTATGACTTCTTTCAAATGATCGAACTCAAGAGGTTTCGTTATATAATCGAAAGCCCCTATCTGCAAGGATTTGCGGGCCATGCTGGTTGTCGCGAAACCCGACATCATGACCACCTCAACACGCTCATACATCTCCTTGATCTTTCTCAGGCACTGTATACCGTCGACATCAGGCATCCTGATATCGAGCAGGACAATCTGAGGCATGCTCTCTTCGAGACGGCTCATGGCCTCAGCGACAGAATCCGCGGTCATAACCCGGTAACCTTCATTTTCAAGGAAGGTCTGTATGACATCGAGAATGTTATGCTCATCATCGACGACGAGAATCTTCAATACATCCTCGCTGACATCCTGCATATTATCCATGGAGCACTCCGTAATTATCACGGCCAGAGGACAGCTCACCCTGCACCAATGACCCCATAGGGGCTGTATAATCAACCATTTACAATTTCAAAACACATTCGACACACCGGATCGGCGCATCTTGTCACAGCCTTTTCCCATCACAGCTTCAAGGAAGCAAACATCCGCCCGTATGACCTCAAACGCCCGGCAGAGCCTTCATTCCTGATCACGACATCAGCCCTGTGCGCCTTTTCTTCCTCGGCAAGCTGTGCCGAAAACATGTCCTCGATTTCATCACTGCTTCGCCCGTCACGCGCAGCAATCCGCCTGATTCTCAGGTCTTTAGCGGCAACGACACAGACAACAGCATCGAACTGTGACGCTATACCCCATTCAAAAATCAATGCGCAATCTATAACAGCGTCGCCATTATTTGAACGACATTCTTCGATTTCGTCCGCCAGACACTTTATCAGCCTCGGATGAACGATACCGTTCAGCACCGCGGTCCTCTCCCTGTCTGAAAACGCCCGCTTTGCCAGAAGACGCCGGTCAAGCCTGCCGTCAGCACCGAGAATATCCTGACCAAAAGCCCCGGCAAGATCATCGAGCAGCGCTTTATCGCTTTCCACTAGCTCACGGCCAAGCATATCAGCGTCAATAAGCCGCCAGCCCTCATCCGCAAGGGATGCGGCGAACATCGATTTGCCCGAGCCCGGACAACCGGTCACACCGATAATCATGATGTCTCCTGACCGGAACCACTGCCCCGCGAACTTTCACCGGCAACCCTGTCAGCCTTTGTTTTCCAACGACGGTGCATCCAGAAATACTGCTCGGGAGTCTCCCGGATAATATCCTCCATGACCGCCGTGAAACGCTGCGTGACCGATTCGGCACTGTCCCCCTCCTCGAGGGCGACCTCCCGGAAAATACTCTGGTAACGCCCGGCCTCAAGACGGCGTGTCATGCTGACAACGAGAGGGGCGCCATACTTGAGAGCAAGCTGGGCCGCTCCCACCGGAGTGGAGGCTTTCTCACCGAAAAAGTCAACAAAAACGCCCCGTGCCCCCGCATCCTGATCGGATATCAACCCGATACCCTCGCCATTTTTCAATGCCTGCACAAGCTGCTTGACAGAGGCGCCCGGCTGAACGATATTCAACCCCAAGTCAGTACGCTGCCGGGTAATATAGCCATCAACATAAGGGTTCGACTGCCGTTTCGCCACCGTCGTCATAGGTATACCGGACAGGGCCAGTGACGCCCCGTTCAACTCCCAGCTTCCGAAATGCGCTGACACGAAAATTATCCCGCGTTTGTCACCCGGACGGTACGACAGGTCCTCGAGCCCCGAAACATCGACAATTTCAAGCATCCTCGCCTTGAGCCTCGGCACCAGCAGCATCTCGATAAATGTCATGCCGATCTGCCGGTAGGACTCCTTCGCAAGGCGATGAAGTTCGCGCTCATCCCTTTCGGGAGCAAATGCCCGGCGAAGATTCTCTATTGTCACATCATAGCGTATTTTCAGCACATCGCAGCAAATAAGTCCGAGCAGTCCGGCTATCCGGTACACCACGGAAAGCGGCAAAAAAGCGAACAGCACTGCCAGCCCCCGAAGCGATATATATTCGAAACGATGGAGCAGACGCTTCGATAAGCTCTTTTTTTTCGGCATAATTCCTGCAATGCAAAAGAGATACGTCAATACATAGATAGGCATAATAAATATAATCTATGTGACCGCAATGTCAAGAAAAATGCTTGTTTCCCGTAAAGATACCAATTATTACTATCCATCGGCAAAGATCGGCATTTACTGAACTCCAACGAGTTCGGCATGACAGCCTCTTCTTTAATCCTTTAACAGCCTTTTCTCTGTGCCTTCGCGCCTTTGCGCCTCTGCAGTGAATCTTCTGTCTTTACCTCGTGTTTTTTTGTGCCTTTTCGTGGCTATTTTTTTCGTTTAATCAGCGTCCATCCGTTCAATCCGTGGAATCCGTGGAATCCGTGTTCCATTCATCTTTTTTCTTTCCCCCTGTATTCTGACTACTGAATCCTGAATCCTTTCTTTTTTTTCATTTTCATATTATATTATGATCAGCTAAATTTAACGCACAACACCCGCAAGTGAGGTCGTGATGAGGTCCGTGAGGTTCAGGAATATCTTTTTCGCAACAGTTGCCACCGTTTTCCTGCTGTCAGCTTTTACCGCACACGCCGCAATAATCAACATCCCCGATGATCAGCCGACTATCCAGGCAGGCATTGATATCGCCGCCGAAAGCGATACTGTCCTTGTCGCGCCGGGGACATATTTCGAGAATGTCGATCTGAGTGCCAAAAACATCACCCTTGCCTCGCACTATCTCACCACGGCGGATACGACATATATGCATGAGACGGTGATCAACGGGGGTGGTAAGGCGGGTTGTATTGGCATTTTCAACGAGGAAACCAGCACATCGCCCTCAATTGTCGGCTTCACACTTCGATTAAGCTATGGGTCAATTGCTTCCAATCCGACAAAACTTATCAACAGAGGCTCCGGTATCAGTTGCAGGAATGCTGCGCCATATATCGAACATATGATTGTTGAGAACTGCTACAGTATAAATGCTGGTGGCAGCATGGATTTTGACGATTCCAGTCCGGTAATCAAACATGTGCACGTTACAAATTGCAGCGCCATGGACTGTGGCGGAATTGCTTTTAGCGAGTCTAACGCTCTTCTTGAGGATGTCTATATTTATGGCAATTTAAGCAATTGCCTTGTTGCACGGCAATGCGAGTCCGTTGTCTTGAAGAATTGTGTGATTTTTGATAATATGGAAGGTCTTGAATTGGATTACTCAAATGTGAAAGTCAGTAATTCCCTGATTTTTCATAATCATATCACGGCTAACCTGTCAGATATTACCGTTGTTACGTCTACGATAGATCAAGTAATACTCAACGGTGCGAGTTTATATGCTGTAAACACGATTTTTGCACCATTAGACATGTATGCCATTGATTACAGAGGCGCAGCTGATAATAAAAAACAAATCGTTATTGCCAATTCTTTCCTGAAAAGCGGGCAATCAGGTATCACAAGTTATTATAGTTATATAAAGGATAATTTTTCTGAGTATGTGGACATATCATTTGAAGGCACTATTCTTTATGGCGATCCAGTTTTTGTGAGTGGTGATCTCGATAAAATTGACAGTTACTTATTACATAAGAATTCTCCCGCCATCGACACCGGCACGGCCCATTTCGAGTGGGACAGCGAGGTCATTCTCGACATGCAGCCCGAAGAGTACTATGGCACTGCGCCCGACATAGGTGCCTACGAATACGACCCGACTGTATCAGTCGAAACAGACAAACTCCTGCCGCAGACAGCGTGCCTTCTGAATCCCTCGCCGAACCCGTTCAATCCCTCAACAACGATATCTTTCACGCTTTCGGAGCCCTCCGAGATAACGCTTTCCATTTACAACCTCAACGGTCAGCATGTGACCGATCTGGCTAGTGGGCAGTTTGTCGCAGGGGTGCATTCAGCTGTGTGGAACGCGGAGGGCATGGCGAGCGGAATACATTTCTGCGTGCTCGACACTGGCGGGGCGGTGGAGACGAAACGGCTGTTGCTGCTGAGGTAGAAAAGACAGGATTCAGTAGTCAGGATTCAGAATACAGGAGAGAAGATGGAAGATGAGGGGCAAAGGCACGAGGGCACAGAGAAAAAAATTGTCTGAACCGCTGATTGCTATGATTAAATGATTAACGATGATTAAAAGATCACCCCCCTCGGCTTCGCCGTGTCCCCCCTGAAAGAGGGGGGCGGTCGCTAACGCGACAAAAGACTTAAAAAAAACAGCGCCCAAAACAGCGCCGCAAATACTGGTGATCGCACAAGCCAGCGTTCGGCTTCGCAGAGCCGAACAGCGACTGTACATGCACAAACCCATCAGAAACAAAAAGCGCCCTCTGGCGCCCCCTCTACAGGGGGATGTCGTGAAACGACAGGGGGTTATCTTTTAATCATTGTCATCAGCGGTTAAAACTGTCTTTCCCCTGATCCCGCTTTCCAGCGTTGTCGTCCAAGCGACAACAGCGGATCGATTTGCATATTCCTATCAGAAATATAAAGCATCCGCCGATGCCAGAAAATAAAAGGGCCCTCTGGCCCCGCCGATGCCGTTCACCTGATTGATACTGTGACCGCCCTGACAATCTCCTTTGCTGTCGTGAGTGTGGACAGTTCCTCGATCAGATCGCCCTGGGAACCGTCCGGGCTGCCATGCCCTTCCGCGCAGAGATGAATATCACTATCGGACGACATGCTGTCAATGCGCCCCGAGTACAGTATTGACGGTTGCCCGCTGCCGTATTTCCCACCGGAATAATCAGCAGTGCCGGGCAATGAGTCGCGCGGATAGCCCTCGTTGAAATCCGCCGAGTTGTTGAGCTCGACACAGACAGTAAACTGCTCCGGCAAACCGGTGATCTCACGTTCAATACTGAAAGCGCCTTTGGGTGAGGCAGCGCTGACAGCGTCCGGAAGTTCCGCACTGCCGCCGACATGCTTGCCTGTCCTCTCCGCATATCTGTATGCCCAGAGCGGAAGCGCCGATTTCCTGACGATACCGCCCTCGGGAACATCTTCTCCCGGTGTTTTACGCCAGTCCTGTTCCGCGTACCTTCTGGTAACATAGAGCGTTTCGAGCATTCCGCCGTCACTGTCCTCGATCCATATCGCGATCTGCGGCGTTGTCCTGACCGGGTATAGTTTCATGATCTTCATCAGCGTGTGTTTCCAGTGCCTGCCGGGCTCGACAGTAACTGTAACAGTCTTTGTATCTGCCGATAGGGCTTTCCTGGGCTGAAACGCTGAAATGGTCAGAGCCATGAAAATGACGCATATCAATGCCTGTCTGCCTGTATGGGATTTCATGCTACTACTCCTTATTGCCGGGGTTGTGCGGCGACCGCGCGGACAAGGAAGTCGATACCTTTTTCGATCTGTTCCCAGCCTTCTTCGCTTGTAAGTTCGATACCATTGTAGACATCTGCGGTTTTGCCCCTGAGCGCGAGATAGGTGATCCCGGCGCTGATAATCGAGGCCGCCGCGGTGAATTCTTCCGTGCTTTTCTCACTGAATTGCCCGACAACTTCCAATCCCCGTTTTTCGCGTTCCTTCGCGAGAGCATCGGTCAGGCTGTTGCGTTCGAGGAGTTCCCAGATCATGATTTCACGCATGACCGGATCATCCCTGAGTGTCCGGGCGAAACCGGACAGGAATGAGATCGCCTCAGTCTCGAAATCCTGCCGGGTGTCGCCGCTTTCGTCCCCGGACTGTTTCGGCGGCTGAGGAAGTATTTCACGCCAACGGGCGAATGCCTCGAAAAGCCCCTCCATGCCGCCGAAATAGCGGTAGATCAGCACCTTGTCGCAGCCCGCCTCACGTGCCACCGTGTTGATACCGACATTGGCAAAACCCTGACGTGCCAGAAGGTTTCCGAGGGATTCGAGTATGCGTTCTTTCGTTTTCTGCCTGCTTCGTTCCATGTGACCTTCTTTCATATTTGTTCAGATGCTGATAGCTGTTTAGCGCTTGTTCAGAAACGCCAGCCCAGTTTCATCGAGGCCTCGGACAGGAAACTGCCGGGGCGGTATTTACGTCCCGAAACCTCGACATTCCTGTCACCCGCGGCCTGAACATGCCCGGCAAACCAGGGATTGAGATAGATCGTGTCCGTGATTTCCCAGACATAGCCCGCACCGAACGTGAACATGACCGTATTGTAAGCAGCCTGCCCCCGGTAGCCGCTTCTTGATATGCCGTTATGCCAGTACTCGAGGCCTGCTCCGGCCCAGAAACCACGGTGATATTCTGCCCCGGAACCGAAGAACCGGTCAGCGATAAGTGCATAGGCATCCGTTTCGGCACTGTCGAAACCGTCTTTCACGGAAAATTCGGGGATATTTATATGCGAGGCGACCGCCCTTACACGCCATTTTCCATAGCCCTGCCACGCGGAGGCATACCAGCCGCCGGTGGCAAAGGGGAGCGCGTCCAGCTCAAACCCGAAATCCGCATATACTGTCGAGTGGAAACCGATGAGTAATGTAAATAGCATTAATATTCTTGCTGCTGTTCGTTTCATTGCTTTCTCCCAGGTGGTATTTGCCAAATGTCACTGCATGGTGACACAATATAGTCACTGATTGGTGACATGGCAAGTCTTTTTTCCACTCCGTCTGTCCGGCATGCCGTGGCAAAAAAACTTTCAATAGATGCGCTAAAAGCCGCAGGTCGCCCCATCATACGGTATTGTCCGATACGCATTATCCTCACGGTTTATCTGAAGACCTTTTCCACAAAAAAGCCCGGGCAACCTGTGCCCGGGCTGGCAGCTGTTTCCGCGAAAGCAACAAACAGCGAACGTTTTATTGAGAAAGCGGATTCAGCTCCGTTATCTATATGAAATGAGTGCGGTGAAACACTCACTGTTCTCCTCTCATATATTTGGACGCATGGGACGGCAAAAATATTACAGCTTTTTTAAAAAAGTTCAGACACGGAGAATGGGGGTATGTATATCTCTCAGGGGCTAATTCCCGATGCTTGTGTCGGAGTGAAATATTCCCCCGGAGCGGGGCGGTTCATAACGAAGCGTGAAAGCGGCGGCGCTGTTCAGGGGAGGAAGACAGGATAGCGGGGGGGCAGCCATCCTGTCCGCACCGCATATCAGTCCTCATCGGGCGGGAAATGGTCGAAATCGATGACATTGCCGGGACGTTCCTCGGTCTCCCAGCG
This sequence comes from Candidatus Latescibacterota bacterium, assembly GCA_963668435.2. Classification (GTDB taxonomy): domain Bacteria; phylum Latescibacterota; class Latescibacteria; order Latescibacterales; family Latescibacteraceae. The sequence continues at coordinate 528,680 of CAXXSC010000001.1, read as the reverse complement.
TTTCATTATACGACGGCTTCTCAGTTTCGTGGCGACCCAAGCAACAAGCGCCAGAACCATGATAGCGGTCCAGGTGCCGGGGATGTAGGAGAGCAGCTGACGGGCTGTATAGCGTTTCCTGATCTCGTTCAGATAATGGGTCTCGTAACGGCTGACGGAGACGCCGGTCGCGGTCTCGAACGCCTGCCCGAAACTGTCTCCTGCCGCCAGACGGTCGACGATCCCCGCATAGACAGCCCCGCCGTGCATCTCGGTCAGGATGCGGACAGCGATCTCGGACTGGTCATAGGCGAGTGCAGCAGCATCGGCGTCTCCTGAGAAAATCCGTTGGATATCCTCGAAACTCAAGAGCCCGCCGTGCATACTTTTCCATGTCAGACGCCAGCGGCTCCGTATCCCGCCCCGTCCCGAGACAAGCTCGGCAAGTCCCTCGTGGAACCAGCGCGGCACAAAGGCGCCCTCCGAGGCATCGTAGAGGAAAACATGCATGATCTCGTGGGGAATGATATGCTCGATCCCCATTTTCCCGCCGGAAAGCGGCGAGAGAACGATAGTGCGGGGGGGGCGGGCCGCAGCGCTGCTCCAGTCCGGCAGAACGCCGTTTGTCAGACGTTTGAAATCTTCGGCTGTGCCGCTTATCACGAGACGCACTGGACCGTCCGGCTCGTAGTCGAGCATTTCGGCAACACGTTTGTAGCCTGACTCCGCAATGTCGCCGACAAGTTCCGCATAGGGCTTTCCCGCCGCGGGATATTCGATGCTGAAATGATCCGTTCTCAGCGTACGGCTTGTTTCGGCAGCCGAAACCGCGACAGAAAACAGGCAGAGAAACACGGCGGGTGCGATCAGGCGCACCCACCGGTTCACAAGACGATAAACTTTATTTTTACAATTAGTTTCGGGCATCATGCTGACGGTATTTTTCACGGTATTTCTCATAAAGGGCTGTCTGTTTGTTGCCGAGATCGACGGGGCGGCCCATGATGAACATGCGCTCGACCTGTGTCGTGATCTCGAGGATATCACCATCGGTGACAATTATTGTCGCGTCCCTGCCTTTCTCGATCGATCCGGCACGGTCGCCGATACCGAGAACTTCGGCGGCATGAAGCGTTATCGCTTTCAGGGCCTCGTCCTGAGGGAGGCCGTAAGACGCGGCCATGGCTGCGTGATAGGGCAGATTGCGTTCGTTGCCGTGCCCCTCGTGGCCGGATATACAGAATTTAACGCCGTTTTCACGAAGGCGTTCCGGCAGGGTGAACGAGCTGTCATAGGCACTGTCCCGCCTGAGCGGCAGACGGCAGACCGGGCTGGCGATCACGGAGATATCATGCTCATTCAGGAGCGTGGCGCAGCTCGGGGCGTCGAAACCGCCGATAAGCACCATCCTGACATCGTTACGGACAGCGAACGCCACGGCATCCTCGATTTCGCTCTTCCTGTCGGCGTGTATCCAGACCGGGATCTCTTTTTTCAGCACCGGGATCATGGATTCCCAGCGGACATCCGTGTTCGGCACCGGCACATCCTTGCCCGGCGCGGCCTCGCGTGCGGTCATGTAAGCGCGGGCCTCGCTGAATGTCTTGTCGAGCTGCATGATACGCGCCTTGACATTTTTCCGGCGGCTGTCACCGCTTTTCTGTGCGCCGTATGCCGGAGTAACTGTCGTGCCCGGCCACTCGATTACGAGGCCGAGCGGCGCTTTCAGTGTCATTTCGCCCCAGGACCAGCCATCGAGCATGAGCGCCGCCGCCATGCCCGCGACAAGGCTCCCCGAGGGCAGTGTGCCCGCAATGGCGATACCGTTGCTCCGTGTCACCGGTATGCGTTCGGAATCGGCATTGACCGCTGTTTCGGCCCGGACATTGGGATTGATGTCGCCGGTCTCGCGGTAATCGCTCATCTGGCGGACAGCGCTGATCTCGGTCAGGCCGAGCTGGGACAGCGCTTCGATCAGTCCCGGATAGACATGTTTGCCGCTGACATCGATTTTCTGCACACCCGCGGGCAGTGCGACATTGCCGCCGACCGCCGTAATAACGCCATCCTCGAAAAGCACTGTGGCGTTCTCGATATCCTCGCCGGAAACAGTGTGGACAGTCGCGCCGACAAGGGCGACCGGCGCTGTCTGCGGCGGCGACGGTATTCTGTCATGCGCGTAAAGAGACAGAGCGCCGCAGCACAGCAGGACCGCTGTCATGATGACTTGTATGTAATATTTCCGTTTCATATTCTATTCCTTTCCGCCACGACAGCGCACTATTTCCCGTTCTTGGACTGGAGGACTTTCTGTATGAGAGCACTTCGCTCACGGGCTGTGCGCTCCTCGAACTGACGGCTTTCATCGCGGTCGAAATAACGTCTGCCGTCTATCCAGGTCTGCTCACAAATGCTCATTGACGACAGCGGCGACCCGCTCCAGATAACGAAATCGGCGTCCTTGCCTTTTTCCAGGCTGCCGGTCATTTTGTCGATACCGAGCTGGACAGCGGGATTGATAGTAACCAGCTTGAGCGCCTCCATGGGATCGACACCACCATATTTGACGGCTTTGGCGGCCTCGAGGTTCATGCGGCGCGCCAGTTCCTTGTCATCGGAGTTGAAACTGGTCAGCAGGCCGCGGCTGTGAAGAATGGCGCCGTTATAGGGAATGGAATCGTAAACCTCCGCCTTGTAGGCCCACCAGTCGCTGAACACGGTGGGCATGGAGCCGTGCTCACGCATGATATCGGCGACCTTGTAGCCCTCGAGGTTATGAATGAACACCCTGATCCTGAATCCCATGTCCTCGGCAATCGCGATCAGCGCCTCGATCTCGTCCTGACGGTAGGAATGGCAGTGAATCCAGCGCTCGTCGTGCAGCACCTCGACAAGTGCCTCCATGCGAAGGTCACGGCGCGGGGGGATGAGTTTCTTTTTCTTCCTGCCGGCGTCCTCATACTCCTGCCATGAGCGCTCGTAGTCTTTCGCCGCGGCGAATGAATCGCGGATGAACTGTTCCACACCGAGACGTGAACGCGGATAGCGATCGATTTTCGTGTCGAACACATTGGCGAGTTTCGGGTTCTCGCCAAGCGCCATCTTGAGCGTTGGAACCGCCTCGGCGACAATCATATCTTCGGGCATGGAGCCCCAGCGGAGCTTGATCACCGTGTTCTGGCCGCCGATACTGTTAGCCGAGCCGTGCAGGATGCAGGAGCTTGTCAGCCCCCCGGCCATCTGGCGGTAGATGTTGATGCTGTCACAGTCGATTACGTCCTCCACCCGCGTTTCCGAGGTGATCGAGTGCGTGTACTCGTTTACGCCACCCCAGACAGCGAGATGCGAATGGGCGTCGATCAATCCCGCGGTGACATGTTTCCCCCCGGCATCGATCACTACCGCGTTTTTCGGGGGCTCGATACCGACGGCAACTTTCTCGACCTTCCCGTTCTTCACCAGCAGATCGGCATTTTCGAGCACACCCTTCGGGCCGCTGGTCCAGATCGTGGCGTTTGTGACAAGGACAGTCTCCGGCTGTTCCGGCAGTGCCTCTCGGCCGTAAGCGCCCTCGGGACAGACCACCGTGAACGATGCCGCCAGCGGCTCTTTGTCCTTTTCGCTCACATCGGTCGCCTTGTTCTCAGTTGCCGCCTTATCGTTTGGAGCGCCGGGCAGTTTCGTGCGGTCGGCCTCCCAGTGGAACTCGCGGCCGTCCGGCATGATGCCGCCGCCGCTCATGTGGCCGCCGACAACGAGCGCCTGCATACGGATGATACCTTTGGCACCGAGTGAATCGCCGGGAAACGCGAACATGAAACGTCCCGCATCGAGCACCGGCTTGAGAACATCGGCTTTCATCTCGCCTTTTTTGAGCGCCGCTTTCGGCAGGACAGGATTGCCTATGATCTCCAGCTCGGCATCACCGAATCCGGGCAAAGCATCGACACTGAGCGACCAGCTGCCGCGTATGTCGCTGACCGGGAGCGGGACTATCACGTTGCGCTCGCCACCCACCCAGGTCTCGATCACTTTCGTTTCCGCATCGAAAATACAGCCGCTGGTGAGAAAGAGGTTCGCGAGCCGCCCCTCCTCGACTGTGCCGATACGGTCGCTCATGCCGATCATTTCAGCCGGCACAGTGGTAAGTGCCTCCAGCGCTGTCTCTTGCGTAAGCCCGCGCTTGACTGCTGTGCGAAGGTTCGCGAGGAAATCGTCACCATTGCCCAACCGCACTGAGCTCAACGCGAAAGCGAGCCCTTCAGCGGCACAGCGTGCGGGATTTTCAGGCGCGATATCCCAGTGCTTGAGGTCGCGTAGCTCGACCTCGTCCGCAGAAACATCCGGCGCTTTCGGAAAATTCAAAGGTAGGATGAGCCTGCCGCCGGCAGTTTTCACCTCATCCAGGCGGCGGTATTCATAGCCCGTGCCCACATGCCAAAGATCAAGGCCGAACTCCCGCCCGATCTTAGCGAAGCGGAAAAGATCGAGACTATCAGAAGCGTAGGCCGCAAAAGGCCGTTTTGCCGCGCAATGGGCCGACAGTGCCGCCAGCGAGACATTCGTCTCCGGTTTGTGCTGCCCTTCCGGCGAGCGACGGTATATCTCGTGCGCCCTTGCGTACCAGTCGGCATCAAGGAACGCCTGCCGCAGAAGGGCCACACTCCCCATGCGTGAATTGGGATAGTTGAGCTGTCCGCCGCGTATGAACGAAAGCGGCATGGCGGGGCTTTCATCCAGCAGGGCCTCTTTAGCGTCACCATCTTTCAGCAGGACAACCGCCCCGTTCCCACGGAAAATCCCCTCCGACGGGCAGGTGACCGCCACAGCGAATCCCCAGTTCCTGAGACGTGCCGCCTGCCCTTTATTCGTCACGAAAAGCTCCATTGCATTACGTTCCGCATTGACCGCCGGATTCCAGTGATGGGCGCTTGCCGTTTTCATGGCCGGAACCTCTGAGATACCGTAATCGCTGAACAGCTCCACAAAGGCGGGATAGACAGTCATGCCGAGGCAGTTTCTCACGACAGCGTCCCGGGGAATATCGACATCCTCTCCCACCGCGAAAATACGGTCGTCGCGGATGACAACAGTGCCTGATTTGATGATCTCGCCCGGCTTGACAACAATGGTCGCGTTGGTCAGGGCAACGATATTCGGCGTGTTTTCATGCAGCCCGATAGCCGGTGTTGTCCCGGCCCGGGCCGCGGCACCCAGAAGCAGGAAACAGAACAGGAACGGAATCGCTTTTTTCATGGCGCCCTCATTGATGGGATAAGAGTGACAGACTGATCGATTATGGTAAGTATACAAGATTGCCCTATGTCAGGCAAGCATCAGCGGGCATCGGCGGATGCTTTATATTTCTGATAGGAATATGCAAATCGATCCGCTGTTGTCGCTGCGACGACAACGCTGGAAGGTGGGATCACTTGGAAATACTGTCTGAACCGCTGATTGCGCTGATGGAAAGATAACCCCCTGTCGTTTCACGACATCCCCCTGTAGAGGGGGCGCCAGAGGGCGCTTTTTGTTTCTGATGGGTTTGTGCATGTACAGTCGCTGTTCGGCCCTGCGAAGCCGAACGCTGGCTTGTGCGATCACCAGTATTTGCGGCGCTGTTTTGGGCGCTGTTTTTTTAAGTCTTTTGTCGCGTTGGCGACCGCCCTCCTCTTTCAGTGGGGACACGGCGAAACCGAGGGGGGGTGATCTTTTAATCATCGTTAATCATTTAATCATAGCAATCAGCGGTTCAGACAATTTTTTCTCTGTGCCCTCGTGCCTTTGCCCCTCATCTTCCATCTTTTCTCCTGTATTCTGAATCCTGACTACTTAATCCTGTCTTTTTTTACCTCAGCAGCAACAGCCTCTTCGCCTCCACCGCCCCGCCAGTGTCGAGCACGCAAAAATACACGCCGCTCGCCATACCCTCCGCATTCCACACGGCTGAATGCACCCCTGCAGCGAACTGCCCGCTCGCAAGATCAGTCACATGCTGGCCGTTAATATTGTAAATCGAAAGTACAATCACGGAAGGCTCCGACAACGTGAAAGATATCGTTGTCGAGGGATTGAACGGATTCGGCGAGGGATTCAGGAGGTGCGCTGTCTGCGGAAAAAGCTCGCTTGTTTCGACAGAAACTGTGGGATCGTATTCGTAGGCTCCTATATCGGGAGCGGCACCATAGTACTCTTCGGGCTGTAGGTCTAAGATGATCTCGCCGTCCCACTCGAAGTAAGCAGTGCCGGTGTCGATGGCGGGTGAATTTTCCTGCAGGTGGAAATCTCCGTTTTCGGGATCTATAAAGAGGGGATCGAATTCGTAGAGCTCGCCTTCCGTGAAAATATCGGCTTTCATTTCAGAGCTTGGATAATAGGCGACAATACCATCCAAGCCACCTTTAATGATCGAGTTGCTGAAAATTAACGTGGCTTTAGGATTACTCGGCAGTTCCCATGGCACAGAAATCTGTTCGTCTTTTGTATTATCCCAAATAATCGAGTTGATAAAACGAACAGTACAGTCAGAACATATTATATTCCTTTCATAGTATTCTTTTTGTGAATATATAACGGAATTTATAATTGTAATGTCATTTGAGCCTGCAGATAAATCATGTTCTCCATTATCGGCGATAACTGAATTTTTGATTGTCGCATTTGATGCCGTGCACAATATGCCAATATCTGAGTTATTTTTAACAAGAATATTATCACAAAGAACAGAATCACAATTCTGAAAATTAATTCCATAATCAACGGAATTATTTATTACACATGTATTTGTCATTGTGACATTACATGTATGAGCAGAAAACGCTTTACCATAGCTGTAAAGTCTGTTATTGGAAATCAAAGTGTTATCGATGACAATGTCTGACATGGAGCAAGAAAAGCCGGTAGGGCTGTTTTTTTGTATCACAAGCCATTCAAAGTGTGCTTTTGTATTTTTGCACCTTATTCCATACCCTTCACCGATAGTCAGCTTAAAAGTGGCATTCTGGACAGTTAATCCGGCAATGCTGACCTCATGGCCAACTTCCTCGTTCTGAATATTGATACCCATTTTTCCATTCTTCTGCGCGTCGATCACCGTCTCATGTATGTATGTCGTATCCGCAGTAGTAAGATAATGCGAGGCTAACGTGATGCTCTTTTCCCGCAGATCGAGGTTCTCGAAATATGTCCCCGGCGCGACAAGGACAGTGTCGCTTTCGGCGGCGATATCAATGCCTGCCTGGATAGTCGGCTGCTCCTCGGGGATATTGATTATTGCGGCGTGTGCGGAGAAAACTGACAACAGAAAAACGGCGGCAAATGTTGCGTAAATGGTGCTCCTGAACCTCGCAGACCTCATCACGACCTCACTTTCAGGTGTTGTGAAATTAAATTTAGCTGATCATAATATAATACAGAATAGAAAGAAAAGGAAGGGGTCAGGATTCAGGATTCAGAATACAGGGGGAAAGAAAAAAGATGAATGGAACACGGATTATTATGATTAAATGATTAACGATGATTGAAAGATACCCCCCTCGGCTTCGCCGTGTCCCCCCTGAAAAAAAGGGGGGGGGTCGCTATGCGACAAAAGACTCAAAAAACAGCACTATAGCGCCGCAGGCTATCCCCCTCAATAGGGGGATGTCGTGAAACGACAGGGGGTCTTCCGGTGATCCTGCCACCCAGCGTTCGGCTTCGTAGAGCCGAAAAGCGTATCAGTCTGCACATCCCTCACAGAAATACAAAGCATCCGCCGATGCCAGAAACAAAAAGTGCCCGTTGGCACCCCCCTCCATTCAGCAAGGTCAGCCGGTCTATCAGGCCTGCTGTTTCTGTAAATGAGAGAATCGGGCGTTTCATGTCTTTTTTGTCCGCCCGGATATCCCTTTCCGCTTGTATTCGAGCCGTCTTTCAAATATATTGCGAGTCTTACTCCGATTGATGTTAAAAAAATAACAAATCACATCATATACCAGTCACCGAACAGGGGGATAACATGAAGCTGATTGTTCCCATTAAACAGGTTCCGGAAACCGGCAACGTCAAGATGGACGAGGCGACCGGGACCATGATCCGCGACGGCGTCGAGAGCATTGTCAACCCGCTCGACCTTTACGCAATAGAGTGCGCGTTGCAGCTCAAGGAGCAGGAGGACGGCGAGATCACTGTCCTGTCCATGGGGCCTCCCAAGGCTGAGAAAGCCATCCGCGAGGCGCTGTCCATGGGCTGTGACGAGGGTCAGCTCTTGTCCGACAGGGCATTTGCGGGCGCCGACACCTGGGCGACATCCTATGTGCTCGCGCAGGCAATCCGCGATATGGGCGATTTCGACATTATACTCGCCGGTGTCCGTGCCACGGACGGCGACACGGGCCAGGTGGGCCCTGAGATCGCCTCCATGCTCGACCTTCCCATCGCGACTTTCGTGTCCAAGATCGTTGAGATTGGCGATGACGCCATTACGGTTGAGCGCCTGATCGAGGGCGGCTACGAGACAGTCAACGTGCCGCTGCCATGCCTTCTGACCGTGGTGAACGAAATCAGTTTCCCGCGGCTTCCGACACTCAGGGGCAAGCAGGCCGCACGGGCGAAAGAGGTTCCCATGCTGACACGTGACAAGCTGACGCTGGAGGACGAGAAACTGGGCCTCAAGGGTTCGCCGACACGTGTTGTCAAGATCGACAAGCCCAAGGTGACAAGGAACGGCGTACTGATCGACAGCAGGAAAACCGGTGTCGCCGAGGCGGTGAAACAGATCGCCGATTTCCTTGAGGAGCGTGACCTTATATAATGAATAAGAGGCTGCGGGCGCATGTGCCGCCTGACAAGCCTTTGCTATAACGGAGGATAGATTCTTGGCTGGAGAAGTCTGGACATATGGAGAACAGCGCGGCGGGAAACTCGACCGTCTGGCCTTCGAACTTCTGGGCCGCGGCGATTCGCTTTCCGAGAAGCTCGGTGCCAAGCAGGCATCGGTGGTGATCGGCTCGAACATCGACCGCACAGGAGTCGAAGAGCTTTTCGAGCGCGGCTGTGACAAGGTATACATTGTCGACAGGCCCGAGCTCGCTGTCTACTGCAACGACATCTACACGAACGTACTGGAATACCTTATAAAGACCTACGAGCCCGAAATCCTCATCGCGGGCGCATCGACCGAGGGACGCACGCTCATGCCCTACGTGGCGGCACGCGTTGTCACCGGTCTCACCGCCGACTGCACCGGCCTCGATATCGAGGAGGGCACGGGCAACCTGCTTCAGACCCGTCCCGCTATCGGCGGCAACATCATGGCGACCATCAAGACCCCGAACCACCGTCCGCAGATGTCGACAGTCCGTCCGATGTCGACACCGATCCCACCGAGGGAAGCGGGCAGGACCGGCGAGATAGTCGAGGTCGATGTCCCGGCGGAAATCCTCACGGGACGTGAGAAACATGTCGGGTTCCGCGCCATGGAAAACGACGACATGAACATCGAGGAAGCCGACAGGATCGTCGCAGGCGGCCGCGGCATCAAAAAGAGTGAGAATTTCGCGGTTGTCGAAGACCTCGCGCACTGTGTCGGCGCGGGTGTCGGTGCGACACGTGATGCTGTCGAGCGCGGCTGGGCTGAATATCCTCAGCAGATCGGGCTTTCCGGCAAGACCGTGGTGCCGCAGCTCTATATCGCGCTGGGCATCTCCGGTGCAATCCAGCATCTCGCGGGGATGAAGACCTCGGAGAACATCATCGCCATCAATAGCGACCCTGACGCCCAGATATTCAGTGTGGCCGATTTCGGCGTCGTTGGCGATGTATTCGAGATTGTCCCGGAACTCATCAAGGAACTCGAAACCAGAAAACAGGAAAAAGCATAATGAGCTACGACTACAATAAAATCGATGAAGATATTGTAAAGCGGCTCAAGGACATTGTCGGCGACCAGTATGTTGTCACCGACGATGATAAAATGGAGCCCTACTCCCACGACGAGGTCGCCGAGGAAGCATACTCCCACATGCCCGATGTCGTTGTGAGGCCCCGCACCGCGGAGGAGATCGCGGCTATTGTCAAGCTCGCCAACGAGAAGAAGGTCCCGGTCACACCGCGCGGCGCTGGCAGCGGCCTTTCAGGCGGCGCTGTCCCGATTTTCGGCGGCATCCTCCTTTCGGTCGAGCGCATGAACGAAATCCTCGAGATCGACACCGAGAACATGATGGTGGTGGTCGAACCCGGCGTGGTGACCAACGAGATCAACGACAAGATCGCCGATGACGGCCTCTTTTTCGCCGGTTATCCCATGAGCCTCGAAACCTGCTTTGTGGCGGGCAATGTGGCGGAGAACGCGGGCGGCGGCAAGGCTATCAAGTACGGTGTCACCGAACGCTACATCATGGGCCTGGAAGTTGTCACGCCCACCGGCGATATCATCATGCTCGGCGGGAAACGTGTCAAAGACGTTTCCGGTCTCAACCTCCGCATGCTTTTTGTCGGTTCCGAGGGCATCCTCGGCATCATCACGAAAGTCATCATCAAGCTCCTGCCCCTTCCCAAGGCGAAGGTCGACCTTCTCGCCCTGTTCAAGACCGTGCAGGACGCTATCTCCGTGGTGCCGAAAATCATGACCCAGGGCGGCGTGATCCCCACCGCGATCGAGTTCATGGACCAGCTGTCTGTCCACACCTCATGCGAATACCTCAACGAGCAGATCCCCTACCAGCAGGCGGGCGCAATGCTGTTGATCGAGGTGGACGGCTCCAACGAGGAAGTGGTCGAGAAAGAGTACGACGCGGTCGGTAATCTCTGCATGGACAACGGCGCGATCGAGGTCTACGTGGCCGATAACTACACCACGCAGGAACGTCTGTGGAATGTCAGGCGCAATATCGCCGAGGCGTTCAAGGTGGTCAGCCCGCACCAGTCACTCGAGGACATCGTGGTGCCCACCGCGCAGATCCCCGATCTCATGCCCGAGATCAAGCGCATCTCCGAAAAATACGATGTGCAGATTCCCTGCTACGGTCACGCGGGCGACGGCAACCTTCACGCCACCGCGATCAAGAACCCCGACTCCAGCATGGACGATTGGTACGAGAAACTCCCGCATATCCTGGAGGAGCTCTATATTGCCACGCGCGACCTCGGCGGCACGATCTCCGGCGAACACGGCATCGGCTCCAAGCGTAAGAAATACATGCCGCTTATCGCCAGCGAGGCCGAGCTCGAGTTCATCAAGAACATCAAGCGCGCGGTCGACCCGAACAATATCATGAATCCCGGCAAGATCGTGGATCTCTGAGGGAAAGAAGCGGGAAAAAGAAGAGAAAAGAAAAAGAGAGAAGATGAGAAGATTTTGCGGGGAAAAATGTAATTTCACATTTTTCCCCGCACCCCTTTCAGGAAAGGGCCAGCGGGCCCTTTTTTTATTTCTGCTGAGGCAGTGCCGTTTCAGCCGCTGTTGTCGCTGCGACGACAACGCTGGATTGCAGGATCAGCATCGAGGATGCTTTTGGTCAGATGTGGAAGTGTGGAATGATACGCTGTTCAGCCCTGCGCGGCTGAACGCTGGGTGGCGAGAAAGACCCCCTGTCGTTTCACGACATCCCCCTGTAGAGGGGGAATGCCCGAAGGGCAAGGGGATCATCTTTTAATCATCTTTTATCATTCAATCATCGCCATCAGCGGTTCAGACAAGCTGTTACAGTGATCTCACAAACCAGCGTACGATGTCGCAGCATCGTACAGCGTGTCATTCTGCACACCCACCACAGAAACAGAAAGTATCCGCCGATGCAAAAAGCGGACTTCACTTAAAAGTCCGCAGTTATCAGTAAAAACAAGTCTTTATAAAAGATAGAGATTGCGCTTATTACCGAGAGGTAATATAAGCATTTTCAGGTGTCTTGTCAAGGAAAAAATAACAACCGTGTGAAATATATTGGTGTCGCATAACAGGCGTATGCTATTTTCCGGCGAAAACAACTTGTTATGCACACTGTCCTTTCCTATAAATACAGTATACAACTTGTGAAACATGGAAATGATGAAAGGACAGCCAATGAAAGCCTCCATTTTCGCCTATCCGCAGGACCTCATAGACCACGGTGTCGAGCGCGCCCTCGACCGTATCGCCGCCCTCGGTTTCGATCAGGTGAGTGTCCCGGTCAACTATCACACCGCGAAACTGATCCTGCCGGACAACCCGAAACGCAAGGTCTGGTTCACTGAGCCGGGCGCCACCTATTTCGCTCCCGATCTCTCGAAATACGACGGCCCGATGAAACCGTACGAGTCCTCGCTCACCAAAGGCACTGATTTTTACGGCGAGCTTATCACCACAGCCAAAGCCGCCGGTCTCGGCATCAATGCCTGGACTGTCGGCCTTCACAACACGCCGCACGGTTTCCAGTTCCCGGAACTCTGTATCGAGACCGCGTTCGGAGACCGTCTGGTCCACGCGTTCTGCCCCTCCAATCCCGGTGCACGCGCCTATCTCTACAATATGGCGGCCGACCTCGACAGCCGTTTCGACCTGAACGCCTTCGAGCCGGAGACCGCCACATTCAGGCCTTTCCTGCACGGCTATCACCACATGATAACCGGTGTCGAGATCACGCCCTCGCTCGACTACCTGCTCTCCCTCTGTTTCTGCCCGCACTGCATACTCTCGGCCGCCGAAAGCGGCATCGACATGGCGGCGCTTCGGGTCACCGTGAAAGAGCTTATCGAGGGAGCCTTCAACGGACTTCCCCTGCCGGAATCGCCCTATAACCTTCCCGATGCTGTCGAACAGCTCGGCGAGCTTATCGCCTGGCGCGAGACAGTGATCGAGGACATCGCCGCCGACCTCAAAAACGATGTGCTCGAAAATACGCCGCTGGCCTTCCTCGCCTCGGTCTCCATGCCCAACTCGAAAGCCGGTTTCCTCTACGGTGCCGATCCTGCGGGACTTGCCGAAAGCGCCGATTATGTCGGCATCTGCGGCTATGCGCCCGAGGCTGAGGACCTCGGCGCCGACCTCGGGGAGCTTTCCGCCACCGGCGCACCGATGGACAAGCTCAGGGTTGCGGTCCGTCCCCAGTGGCCCGACTGCTCGGGCGAGGACAATTTCGCCGCCAAGATCGAGGTGCTCGCCGATGCCGGTGTCGCCGCTGTCGGCATCTACAATTACGGCACCATGCGGCGTGAGGCGTTCGACTGGATAAGGAAAGCGCTGGCATCGGCGGATGCTTTATAGTTCTGTGAGTGATGTGCAGGTGCCAGAGGGCACTTTATATTTCTGTGAGGATCGTGCAGATCGAGACGCTGTTCAGCCCTGCGCGGCTGAACGCTCTGAGGGAAGAATGTCCCGAAGGGACAATCGGGGCTTGTTGACAACGGTTGACTATAAGAGGGATTTGTTGACATCTGTGGTCAAAATGACAACAGTTGATGTCAGGAGGGGGAGGTGTCGGCGGACACTTTCATCGCGGCGCTTGTATGCTTCTGTTTTTTTTAAGTTTTTTGTCGCAAGGCGACGCTCCCCCTCTTTCAGGGGGAATGCCCGAAGGACAAGGGGGTCTTCTTTCCTGCGCTGCAACGCCGCATAGCTGATCACTCTTCCCACAAAAAAAACCTCCCCGGTATACAGGGAGGTTTTGCATTTCAATGCCGTGCGACAGCAGTGCCTGTCAGCGTGTCATGTCGCTGATAAACTGGTTCATGACCTCTTTTGCCTGGTTGTGGGCCTCCTCGATCTCCTCGATGACCTCGTCCACAAAACTGCTTGTCAGATTGAGATGGTCCCAGGAGATATCGCGGAAAATCTCGGGATAGGTCGAGACCCCGTTGCTGATATCGAAATGGTTGCAGATGCTGTTGGATATTTTTATGAGGTCTTTGCAGAGATGCATATCCTCTTCATGGTCCAGTTTCAGATGATGGGCACGAATGGCGTCGGCAATACGCTGATCCACCTCCCAGTGTTTCTCGGCAAATAGGGCGCCCAGTTCGGCGTGATCGATGCCGAAGGCCTCCTGCTCGGCCCGCTCCAGCGGGATATCGCCCTCCTGGATTCCTTCCAGCATTTTTTCGTACTCTTCGGGAACAAGATAGCCGAACACCATGATGCCGATATCGTGCATCAATCCCGCAAGATATGCCATGTCCTGCATGTCCTGTGGGGCCTTGACTCTCTGGCTGAGCGACTGGGTGAACACCGCGACCGCGACACAGTGTTTCCAGTACAGTTTACTGTCGATAAACGGGCTGTCCTTGAACAGCGAGGTCATTTTCAGTGAATAGACCAGCTTGACCAGCATGTTGAGACCGATCTTGGTGATCGCGACCGGAAGGGTGGTTATCGGTGTCGTGCTCCGGCTGTAAAAAGCGCTGTTGGCGAGTTTCAGGATACGGCCCGCAAGCACCGGCTCGACCTCGATGAGTTTCGCGATGGCCCGGGCGTTTGCCTGCGGGTCATTGACGAGAATCTGTATTTTCACTGCGATTTCAGGCAGAGGCGGAAGGTTGGCATCCTCTTCCATTCGCTTTATAATGCTGTCTCTCATGGTACCTCCGGGTGATCCGAGAGCCTGTTTTCATATAACTTGCGCTGCTGTCCTGGCTGTTGGCATATTGCAGCTGCACGCAGATGATATCATTGATGGTTTCATGGTTAATCGGATCGGACATCGGAATAGCATCCGATGACCGGTTTCAGCAGCACGTTGTGTATTATATTATATATATGTTACGCGGCATGTCAATGCTTTCTGTGCAAAAAAACGAAAAAAACTTAAAAAACACCATCCCCGGCAGTGCTTTTTCACCTCCTGACCACGCTATGCCCTTGCGAAAGACCGGACACACCTTTATACTTCATTTCTATACTGTCTCTATGGATGTCAAGTGTATCTGAATACCGAATAAACACATTTCAGGAGAATGATCATGAAACGTCGCGATGCAGTGAGAATCCTGCCGCTGTCGCTCGCTGGACTTGCCTCAATGGCCTCCGGCGCTTTCGGCGGCGAGCTTGCCAAGGACACCATCGGGAAAGTCCCCCTGGCGCTCCAGTACTCGAAAAAAGTCCGCAAACGTCTCAACTGGGTCAGGGACACCCAGTCCCAGAACCTCATGGAGGCGGCCTATGTTATCGCCGATACGGTTATCAACGGCGGCACATGCTATCAGCATGCCTGGGACGCGGGCCATACCGAGGCTGACTCATGGGACGGCCGCAATGGCGAGCCCGAGATTTTCGTCCCGCATTTCAATGTCGCGAACGCCAAAAGAGGCGACCTTGTCCTCGCCTCCGGCCAGCTTGCAAACGGCGCCGAGGTGAAAGACAAGGGCATCTACATCATCGGCTGCCCCAGCTCCTGGAGCGGCGACGCCCGCTATCCTGAGCTCCTCCGCGAGGAGATTCAGGAGCAGAAACTCCGCCCCTACGCCGACCTGTTTATCGAGAACCGCGCCACCTCGCTCGGCGGCCTCATGAACATCCCCGGTATGCCCTCGCCGTTCGGGCCTGTCTCCGGCATTGTCGGCAAGACAACGATCTGGATGATGCTGGCCGATGCCTGCCGTATCCTCGCCAAGCGCGGCAAACGTGTCCCGGTCAAGGGCGACTGCCCCACGATCAGCAGCAGCGCCACGGTCGACTACCAGAATTTCTCCGGCTGGGTGAAACTTGGCGACCCTCTCATGGACGATTATTTCGCCGAGGTCATGAATCAGATCGAGATGGTGTTCTCCGAAATGGGCACCCTTAAGAAGATCGGTGATCTCTGCGCCGACACAGCGCTCAAGGGCGGCATTGTCTACGGTTACAGCCGCTACAACTCCATCGCCGGCGAGGCGAGCACACGTCGAAGCGGCCTTGCTGTCACACGCGGTGTCTATGGAGACCGCACCGATCCCTCCGACAAGAACGCGTTCCCCGGCACGAAAAACGATATTGTCATCATGGGCATCACCAAGCCCGAGGACGAGACCGACCTCGCGTTCCTCGACATGTTCAAAAAACGTGGCCTGACAGTCATCTCGCTGGGCGCGGCGACACGCGGTCACAATGTCCCCGAGGGCAGGACTGTCCCGAAAGAAAGCGATATCCACGCGGGCAAAATGTGCGATACAGACGGTCTCTTTGCGGTCCACGGTTTCGAACGCCGTATCTGCCCGACCTCGGGTGTCCTCCTCGACCATCTCTGGTGGTGCTCGATGATGTGCCTTATCGAGAGCTATATCGAGAAGAGCGGCGGCGATGTCCCCGGCTCCTATTTCTCCGGCGCGCTCAAAGGCGGCATGGAACATCTCTACCGCATGCGCTCGCTCTACGATAACGACTGATGCGCTGGAAATACTGACCTGTCCGTTCTCACGACCGGACAGTGGTTGTCGTCAGGGGAACCCGGCACTTCCCGGGTTCCCCTGAAACCCCTCCGTAAAGGTGCCGAGGGCACTTTTTATTTCTGGCATCGAGGATGCTTTATATTTCAGTGAGGGCTGTGCAGATCGATTCACTGTTGTCGCTGCGACGACAACGCCGGATAGCAGGATCACCGGAGAAAGACAGTAGTCAACAGTCAGGATTCCGAAGAAAAGATTCTTGACGAATTTGCCTGGAATCTGACAAACCGGATTGACGCAGCCCTTGGCAGAGGAACATATCAGCCTGAGTCTCATTTGCCCACTATCCTCCGCCCCCCTAACGACATCACTTGACTTCTCATTTTCCTGCCCCCTTTAAGGTCGCTATCACCGCCTGTATGAGAAAATTACTCACTATTCTCAATGCTGTCATGCGTGACTCACGTCCATGGCAGCCTGTTACCCCTTGACTTTTAACACAGTCGCTCTGGGGGAAGGATGTCCCGAAGGGACAGGAAGGGGGCCGTTCTTTCCCCGCCTCTCCCCTTTTCGGTCAATCTTGAATCTTGATCCTTAATCCATGAACCCTTGAACTGTCGCCTCCAGCAACTTCTGTCGCTTTATAGCGCTTGAAAAAAACGGGCGTGCATACTATATTACGGAAATTGCACGATTTAAGCGGAAACGGCGGCACAATGGACAATATCAAGATCATACAGAAAAACAAGAAAGCCCGTCACGAGTTCTCGATACTCGACAGTTACGAGGCGGGCATAGTACTTCAGGGCACCGAGGTCAAATCGCTGAGGGAGGGCCGTGTCAATTTCCTCGACAGCTATGCCCGTGTCAGGAGCGGCGAACTGTGGCTGATCGGCCTCCATATCAGCCCCTACGACAAGGCTGGCGGCTATTTCAACCACGATCCCGCACGCGACCGCAAGCTGCTCATGCACTCGCGTGAGATTGAGCGCCTGCGGAAAAATATCGACGAGAAAGGCCTGACACTGGTGCCGCTCAAGCTCTACTTCAAAGCAGGACGGGTCAAGGTCGAGATCGGTACCGCCCGCGGCAAACAGCTTTACGACAAACGCCGGGACCAGCAGTCGAAAGATGCCAAACGCGAAATGGACCGCGCCCGCAAGATGAGTGTCCGTTGACAGATCATTTCCGCGCGCAGACACCCGACACTGATGAAAATCTTACTATGCGGAAAAATATCATACATAAATCACTCGCTGCCCTCATGGCCCTGCTCCTTTTCGCGGGAGTCGCGGGCACTGCACAGGACAGTGAGTCACCCGGCTCTTTCCGTGTCCGCTATATCGACAAGGTCCCATACCTGTCGCTGGTGGAGATCGCGGAGACCTATGGGCTCACGCTTGACAACGAACCGGCACTTCACAGAATGTCGCTGACACGCGGCCCGAACAGTATCGGTTTCGCCCACAACAACCGGACAGCGCTGGTAAACGGCTCGGCACGCACCATGCCCCTGCCCGCGAGAATGATCCGCGGCGCTCTCTATGTCCCGGCGACAGCCTCGCTCGATTACATCTCGACCCTCCTTCCCGGGAATCTCCGATGGGACGAGAAGAAACAGCGCCTGGTTGTGGAGGATGTTCTCGGTTCTGTCGCCTCGGTGCTCTGCGACAACAAGGATAACGGCACGCTGATCACGGTGAACTTGAACGAGCCGCTCAAAGCCCGCGCAGAAATGGAGGGCGAGCGCCTGCTCACACTCACGATAGAGGACGCTGTCTATGTCAGGCAGTCCGATTTCCTCCCCGTGGAGTCGCCGCTGATCGAAACAACCGCCTGCTACCAGCGGAGTGATTCGGCACAGATCAGTTTTCTCCTGGCAGAGGATGCCGGTGCTTTCGACCTTCTTAAAACGGGCGATCCGAACGTGATCACACTTTCCATCCGTAACAACCGGGCAGCTGACCCGGCCGACACACCTGTCGCGGTGGATCTCCAGGGCGATTTCATGCTTCTCCCCCATCTCGGGCCTGAATCGCTCCTCGACATGCGTATCGACACCGTTGTCATCGATCCCGGCCACGGCGGCAAGGATCCCGGCGCTGTCGGCCCGAAGAAAACGAAGGAAAAGGATATCGTGCTCAGCGTCGGAAAAGAGCTGAAGAAGATCATGGACAAGAGCGGCGAGGTCAAGGCTGTCATGACCCGCGACAAGGATGTTTTCGTGCCCCTGCACGAGCGGGCGAAAATTGCCATGCAGGCAGGCGGCAAGCTGTTCATCAGCCTTCACGCCAACGCCAACAGGAACAGGAGCGCCAACGGTGTTGAGGTCTATTTCCTCTCGGCGACCAAGGACGAGGCGGCCCTGACTGTCGCCCGCCGCGAAAACGGCGTTATCGACCTCGAGGAGAACCAGAAAGCGTATGAGGCGATTAACATCTCCGACATGAGCTATACCGAGGGCGCCATGTGGAACAGTGTCTACCAGCGGGAAAGCCAGCACCTCGGCAGCATGGTTCTCGAAAAATCCTGCCAGGCCACCAAGTTCAAGATGCGCGGCGTCAAACAGGCGCCGTTCTATGTCATGCTCGGCACACAGGCATCCATGCCGAGCATCCTCGTCGAGATAGGTTTCATCTCCAACACCGAAGAGGAGCGCCTTCTCAAGCGCTCGACCTACCAGAAAAAGATAGCGCAGGCTATCTACGATGCGGTCATACAGTTTAAACGGGATGTCGAAAAACAGATTTTTTCGGGAGGCTGAGATGAAACGGTGTAAGAAATGCGGCGATTCGGGGATCATATACGACGGCGATAACATTGTCGCTGGCTCTCACGGCGAACTGAAACTCTGCGACTGCATTGAGAAAGAATGCTCCTGCGGCGCTGTCTCGCCCTACGAAATATTCACCGAAGGCGGCGGACGTGAATGGTGCCCGTGCCGCTCGCCGAGAATCCGTCTCGCTGCTGTCAAGAAAGCATTCCGCGACTCAGAGATACCGCGAAAATACTTCTGGAAATTCAGCAACGATTTCAAGATTGATTTCAAGGAAAAAGACATAGTCCGCAAGGCAAACAAGATCCTCGGAACATTCGCGACCATTAAGGACAAGCCCGCGGACGAGAAACTGAACAAGGGATTCTACCTCTGGGGTCCACCGGGAAGCGGAAAAACCCTTCTCGCCGCGATCACCCTACAGGAACTGATGCTAAAATACGCCCAGCCGGGGAAATACATCGATCTCTCCCGCACATTTTTTCAGCGTATGCGCAGCACATTCGACCGTACGGACGATTCTTACGGCAGCGCGGGACAGATAGTCGACCGGCTTATCAGTGTCCCGTTTCTCGTCATCGACGATTTCGGCACCCAGCGTAACACCGAATGGGAGTCCGAGATGCTCTACAACCTGATTGACTCCCGCTACAGCGAGGAAAAAGTCACCATCATAACCTCGAATATAAGCCTCAAACAGTATCTCGCTTCCGACAGGGGCGACAACAGTGCACCCATCCCTGTCTGGACCCAGAAAGACCTGGGAAAAGCGGCAAAGAACCCAAACGCCGGGAAATCCCGTAACGGCACGGCGTTCGCCCAGATACAGGGCGGCAAACAGGTGGACATGTCCCGTCACCGCATCTACTCGCGCATCAACGAAATGTGCGACATCATACACGTGGACCTTCCCGACTACCGTGAAAGCATGGCGAGATATTATTAAAAGCAGGGGTCAGGAGCCAGAATACAGGAGTCAGGAGAAACGATAGAAGAATAGAACACGGATTTCGCGGATTTTGCGGAAGGACACTGATGAAACCACTACCGGCTAAAGCCGCAGAATAATACCCCCCTCGGCTTCGCCGTCCCCCCCTACGAAGGGGGGAAGCCTGCAATGCAGCGGGGGGTCTGGCATTACTTGCATACTAAAGTCTTCGCCTGAAGGCGAGGGATTTTCTTCCATTTCCAGAGTGAGACATTCAAATTTCGATAAAACAAATCAGCCATAAAATAGAGTGTACAGTATGAAACGAATCGACTCGAGAGCAGCCCACGAGCTGCGCGACATCTCAATCACACGCGACTATATACCCCATGCCGAGGGCTCCTGCCTTATCGAGACCGGGGACACACGCATAATCATAACAGCCTCGGTCGAGGACAGGGTGCCGCCCTGGCTCGAGGGACGCGGCAAGGGCTGGGTCACCGCCGAGTACGGTATGCTGCCGCGGGCGACACAGAACCGTAACCGCCGTCCGGTCAACAGCAGCCAGCAGAACGGCAGGGCCATGGAAATCCAGCGTCTGATCGGCCGTTCGCTCCGCGCTGTCTCCGACCTCAAGGCTCTCGGCGAACGGACAGTCACGGTCGACTGCGATGTTATCAGCGCCGATGGCGGCACACGGGTCGCCTCGATCACCGGCGCGGCTGTCGCCCTCTACGACGCGAGCAGGATGCTGGTGAACGATGGGCTCACCGAGCGCAGTTTCATGCGCGAACTGGTTGCCGCGGTCAGTATCGGCGTCAAGGACAGCGATGTGCTCACCGATCTCTGCTATGTCGAGGACTCCTCCGCCGATGTGGACATGAACATCGTCATGACAGAGTCCGGCGGACTGATCGAGATACAGGGAACAGCCGAGGGTGCAACGTTCGACCGCGAAACACTCAACGAGATGATCGACAGCGCCGAATCGGCACTGCACTCGATCTTCGCCAAACAGAAAGCGGTACTCGGCATCGACTGAAAGCGGCCGCCCGTATTTCCGCAGTGAACGACAAAGCTGACGGGGCGAAGGAAACCGGCCGCACATACTCTTTCGCAGAATACTCTCAAGAAGCGCTTAATAGGGCGGCGGAGCAAACTCCGAGAATATCTTTTCACATAACAGCACAACGGAGCATACATGAAACTCATCATGGCAACCGGTAACAAGGGCAAGCTCAAGGAAATCGCCGCCAGTCTCGGCAACAGCGGTATCGAGATACTCTCACTCGCCGATTTCCCGGAAATCCCCGAAATCGAGGAGAACGGCGCAACGTTCCTCGAAAATGCTTTCATCAAGGCACGCACGGTTGCCAAGGCGACCGGAATCCAGGCGCTTGCCGACGACAGCGGCCTGGTGGTGGATGCCCTCGACGGCGCTCCAGGTGTCAGATCGGCCCGTTTCGCACCCACGACAGAAGAACGCAACGGCAAACTTCTCGATCTCATGCGAGAGATTCCCGACAGCGAGCGAACCGCACGATTTGTCTGCGCGATGGCGTTTGTCAGGCCGGACGGGTTCGAATGGAGTACCGAGGGTACAGTCGAGGGACTGATCACCCGCGAATCGCAAGGCGGCAGCGGTTTCGGCTACGACCCGCTCTTTTACTACCCGCCGTTCGAGGCCACATTCGCAGAGATCGACCGGGACAGGAAAAACACGGTCAGCCACCGCGGCAAAGCAATTCAGAATTTCGCGGATGCGGTCAAACGTGACAAAATAGTGCTCTGACCGGCCTCCCGATTTTCAGCCGCGCGCCCGTTCAACACACATGAAGCCGGTCATCAAGAACACCGAAAAAGCGCTTTCTTTCATAAAATATCAGAGAACTGGAGATTTGAGACGTGAAAAAAACAGCCATAGCCGCTCTGCTCGCCCTGTCACTCGCCGGATGCGGAGGAAGCACCATGCCTGAAAATATCGCTCACCGCGGTGCCTCGCACATCGCCCCCGAAAACACGGTCGCCTCGGCGAACGCCGCCTGGGAAGTCGGCGCGGACGCTGTCGAGATCGATATCTATCTCAGCGCGGACGGCCGCATCGTGGTCATGCACGATTCGGACACGAAACGCACCACCGGGGAATCGCACAAGATCGCCGAGACCTCATCCGATGTCCTCCGTTCGCTCGATGCCGGAAGTTTCAAGGGCGCTGAGTTCGCCGGTGAGAAAATCCCGTTCATCGACGAGATATTCGCAACCATACCCAACGGGAAGCACCTCTATATCGAGATCAAGTGCGGGCCGGAGGTTATCGAGCCGCTTGCGGAAATGATCGGTGAAAGCGGACAGCAGGAAACGATGCGCATTATCACGTTCGGCTACGAGACAGCCGCCGCGGCAAAGAAACGTATGCCGGACATTCCGGTCTACTGGCTCGCTGGAGCGAAAAAAGACGAGGACACCGGCAAGACTGTCCCCTATGATGGTGAATTCATCGAAAAAGCCCGTGCGGCGGGTATCGACGGGCTCGACCTGCATCACAACGGCGTGACAGCCGACTTTGTCTCGAAAGCTCACAGCGAGGGTTTCGGAGTCTATGTCTGGACTGTCGATGATATGGACCGCGCGCTTGAACTTGCCGATATGGGAGTTGACGGAATCACGACGAACAAGCCGGGCGAACTTGCGGCGGCGTTAAAGTCAAAATAACAACGAAAACAAGCGTCTCAAAAATGATGGATATGGCGCTATTTATTATTGCATTAAACGGAATGCATTAGTATACTGCTAAGGCTTATTTCGATTTCTGTTGGATGAACGTTAACATTACCCGGAAGATACTCGTGAAATTACAGGGCGGATACAGGTTTAAAGGTTTCGAAGGTGCGGCATCGGCTGCGCTGAAAGACCTTGCAGTGCCTGAAAACGCTGTCCTGCCGCTCTCTGTCGAGGACCTCACGTTCGAGGCCATGGTCGAGAAGGATGATCCGGTCAGGGCAGGTGCTCCGGTTGCGAAAACATCCGGCGACTGTCCTGTATGGCTCTATGCTCCTGTCAACGGGCATGTGAGTGAAATCGCCGATGATAAAATCGTGTTCAGCGGTGACGGCACCACGCAGTTCGAGCCCCTGAAAGACCATATCCGGTCTCCTTGGCAGCTCGAGCGCGGAGAGCTGTTCAGGCAGCTTTGCGCAAGCGGCTCCATCCTCCTGCTCTCACCGGGACATACGGCACTTGAGGACTGTGACACGGTAAATCATGTCATTGTCAACGCGGTCCACACGACACCGCTCGGTCAGGGCTGGAAAAGCGATATCGGCGGCGACCCGTTCCATCTGACAAACGGCCTCAAGATTCTCAAAGCGGTCTTCCCCGAGACAAGTATCACGATTGCCGCCAACAAGCGGAACGCACGTGAGCTGTCCTCCTCGGAAATACGCGAATACGCCTCGGTCAAATTCCTTTCCGACAAGTATCCGCAGGAAGATCCGGAACTGCTTTCCCGCGCGGTCGCAGGCGAAAAGCTGACCTCGCCCGAGGGCGTTCGCGACAAATCCATCCTTGTCACGGATTTCGACGACCTCGTGCAGGTTGCCGAGATCATGACAAGCGGAAAACCGCTCATCGACCGCGTGGTCCGTATCGCCGGCCCCGGTGTCTCCCGTCCCGGCTGGTACCGTGCAAGAATCGGCACCGGCATAGGCCAAATCAGGCATGAGCTCATGAAATCAGACGAGTTCGGCCCCTGGCGCATTGTCAGGGGCGATATCATGCGCGGCGCGTGTGTGGAGGACAGCGATGTCCTGTTCCCGCTCGATAACGCGATTGCCGTCATCAGGGAAATCGAGGCCCGTGAGCTTTTCCGGTTCATGATGCCGGGATTTTCCTGGGACAGCTACACGCTGACCTCTGTGGCCGAATTTGTGCCGTTCCTGCCGAAAAAGCTCGATTCGGGCGCTCATGGCGGGGAAAGGCCCTGTGTCCAGTGCAATTTCTGCGACGAGGTCTGTCCTGTCGGCATCTATCCTTTCCTGATCTGGAAACATGTCGGTATCGGCAAAATCGAGGACAGTTTCCGGCTCAAACCCTATGATTGTATCGGCTGCGGACTCTGCGATTATGTCTGCCCGTCCAAAATACACGTTTCCGCGGCGGTAAAAAAAGCCGCCGACGAATACCGCAAGTCGAGGAGGCCCGATGCCGACGCCGATTGACAGATTCCGCGCGCTCATCGAGTTCTTCGACGGCAAGTTCGAGAACAGCAAGCTCAAGCCCGCCTGGGAAACGATATCAACTTTTTACTTCTCACCGAAGAACAACAACCCTGCGATCGGCCCGCATATCCGCGACAATACCGACCTCAAGCGCTACATGTCGGTGGTCATGGGTGCGGCGGCGCCGACTGTGCTCGCCTCGATCTATCTGTTCGGCTGGCGCAGTCTTGCCATTGTGATGCTCTGCTACATTGTCGGTATCGTGATCGAAATGGCGTTCGCGGTGGCCAACGACGAAGAGGTCACCGAGGGCATGTTTGTCACCTGCATCCTCTACCCTATGACATTGCCGCCGACAATACCATTTTGGATGGCGGCGCTCGGCCTCGCGGTCGGCATTATTCTGGGCAAGGAGGTTTTCGGCGGGACAGGCAAGAATATATTCAATCCGGCGATTGTCGGGCGCGTATTCCTCGCGGTAACATTCCCGGTACATATGGCCTCCATGTGGGTCGAGCCGTTCCGCGGCATGCTCGGCGGATTCACCCACTGGGCGAGTTCCGCTGATGCGGTCACCGCCGCCACACCGTTGATCGCGTTCAAGAACGGCGCGGCGGCCTCGGTCAATCAGATGCTGCTCGGTTTCACCAGCGGCTCGATGGGCGAAACCTCGGTAGTGCTGATCGTTCTCGGCGGCCTTTTCCTGATCATGACACGGGTCGCGAACTGGCGCCTGCCGCTCGGCACTATCGCCGCGGCAACCGCCCTTGCGGCAATCATGCACCATGCCAATCCGGAAGCTTTCGCCTCGCCGCTCTACCATCTCGCAGGCGGCGGCCTTTTATTCGGTGCGTTTTTCATGGTCACCGACCCGGTCTCGTCGCCGTTCACGACGGCAGGCAAGTGGATATACGCCATACTTATCGGTCTGGTCACCGTGGTGATCAGGAACCTTTCGGGCTATCCCGAGGGCATGATGTTCGCCATCCTTATAATGAATATGTTCGCCGCGGTTATCGATGACACCGTGCTCGCGATCAAATACGGCAAAGGAGGCGGCCAATGAACAGCAGACCCTGGATGATCGGCCTTCTTCTGATCATGGC
Source organism: Candidatus Latescibacterota bacterium (assembly GCA_963668435.2). Classification (GTDB taxonomy): domain Bacteria; phylum Latescibacterota; class Latescibacteria; order Latescibacterales; family Latescibacteraceae. The sequence continues at coordinate 503,363 of CAXXSC010000001.1, read as the reverse complement.
GGTTATCTGCTCCACCGCCCTGGCTATCGTAAATTACAAGACCGCACCGATAATCGAGCGGAACAACCGTATCGCCTATATAAGCACGGTGCTCGACGTTTTCGATATCCCCTACGACAGCGGAGACCCTGAGGGCACCATCGCGACCTACAATAAAAGCATCGAGGAGCGCGAGGAAAGCGGCCTCACCGTTTTTGTCAACCGCGAAGGCGGCGCACGGGCGCTGTCCCTTGCGGGAAGCGGATTCCAGGGGGCAATGTCTTTTGTCGTGGCGCTGGACGGCGACACGATCACCGGATTCAAGGTGGTCAGCCAGGTGGAAACACCGGGCCTTGGGGCACTTATCACCGAGGACAGTTTTCAGAACTCGTTCATCGGCAAGAAAGTCTCGAACGGTATCGCGATGGCGAAAGGCAATGCCGGAGCGTCCGAGTTCGACGCTATCACCGGCGCGACCGAAACCTCGAAAGCACTGGCAAAGATCCTTAACAACGGATTTCAGCAGTATTTTAAGAAATAGAGAGAAAAGAAGCCGGCAAGCTTGTAAGTTGGCAAGTTATCAAGTGAAAAGAAGTTGTTGCGTTTATAAGTAAGTGAAAAGAAGTCACCAAGTCGGTAAATTATCAAGTTGCTAGGTGAAAAGAAGGCAGAGGCAGGGCCTCTGAGAAAAAAAGTAAGTATTACAAGTTTTTCTCTGTGATCTCTGTGTACTTTGTGGCTACAGTTTTTAATCTTGAATTTTGAATTTTAACCGGGGTTTTTCCGTGGGCTTGTTACAGACAAGAGAATGGAAAATATTTTTCGAGGGATTCTGGACGAATAACGCCAGTTTCCGCATGATGCTTGGCCTCTGCTCTACACTGGCTGTAACCAACAACGTGCAGAATTCGCTGGCCATGTCCATCGGCGTCATTTTTGTGACAGTCTGCTCCTCGACCATGATCAGCGCGATCAGGAGCATTATTCCCTCGCGTGTCCGCATGGCGGTGTTCATGATGGTGATCTCCACGTTCACCATTGTCGTGGACCAGATGCTCAAGGCATATTTCCCGGAAATATCGAAATCACTCGGCCCCTATGTCGGCCTGATCATCACCAACTGTATCGTGATGGGCCGTGCCGAGGCGTTCGCAATATCGAACCCGGTGCTGCCCTCGATCGTGGACGCGTTCGGCGTGTCCTCAGGTTACGCCTTCTCGCTGCTGATGCTCGCGACCATTCGCGAACTGCTCGGTTTCGGTACTATTTTCGGCTTCACGGTCCTCGGCGACTGGTGGACACAGTGGGTGATCATGATCCTGGCTCCGGGCGCGTTCTTCGTGCTGGGCATCTATATCTGGATACTCCGTTCGATATTCAAGGAAGAGGGATAAGGCCATGCCCTTCGATTTTATGGAACTGTTCATAATCTTTTTCGCCAGCATATTCACGCAGAACGTGGTGCTGACTTATTTCCTCGGCATCTGCCCCTTTGTGGCGGTGTCGAAAGAGATCCCCACGGCGTTCGGCATGGGTATGGCGGTGGTCTTCGTGATGTTCATGACAATGGGGCTGAACTGGCCGCTCTATCACCTCGTGCTGGTGCCGTTCAAGGTCGAGTACCTCCAGTTCCTCGTGTTCATCATGGTGATCGCGACCTTTGTGCAGATAGTCGAGATATTCATCGACCGTTTTTCACCGGTGTTGTATGTGTCGCTCGGCGTTTTCCTGCCGCTTATCACGGTCAACTGTGCCATTCTCGGTGTCTCGCTTTTCAGCGTGATCCGCGAATACAATTACGTGCAGAGCCTGGCGTTCGCGCTGGGCAGCGGCATCGGCTGGACAATGGCCATTGTCGCCATGGCGGGCATACGGCAGAAACTCGAGTTTTCGCATGTCCCGAAAGGCCTTCAGGGGCCCGGAATCACCATGATTATCGCTGGCATCATGGCAATGGCGTTCATGGGTTTCGCGGGGATCATGTCGTAAGTTAAAAAAATGCCGCAGAGCACACAGAGAAAGAGAATATTCAGACAGAGCTCTTACATAAATGCATGTTTTCTTACGTATTTTCTGAGCCTTCTGTGACAAAATAATATTGAATTTTCAATCTTGAATTTTGAATTGCAGTTAAAACTATGACGACTTTTCTGACACCGGTATTCGTTCTTTCGGGTATCAGCCTCATCCTCGGCATCCTTCTGGTGCTCGCCGACAAGTTCCTTGCCGATTACGGTGAGTGCAAACTGGTGATCAACGACGAGAAGGAGTTCACTGTCCGGGGCGGCTCGACCATCCTGTCATATCTCACCGAGCGGAAGATTTTCATCCCTTCGGCCTGCGGCGGGAAAGCGACCTGCGGCCTCTGTAAAGGACGTGTCGTTACCGATGTCGGACCGTTGCTCCCTACCGAGCGCCCGTTCATGAAACCGGAGGAGGTTGCCGACAACACACGCCTTCTCTGCCAGGTCAAGGTCAAAAAAGACACGTCAATCGTCATTCCCGAGGAATATTTCCTCGTCAAGGAGTTCAAGTCCGTGGTTGAGGCCATCACGCCGCTGACTCACGACACCCGCATGTTCCGCTTCAAGCTCAAGGACCCGGACGAGATCAAGTTCAAGCCCGGCCAGTTCATCCAGTTCAGGATTCCCGGCGCAGGCGAGGAGCGCGCTTATTCCATCGCCTCCAGCCCGAATGACAAGAATATTGTCGAGCTGATCGTGCGCCTCGTTCCCGGCGGTCTCTGCACCTCCTATATGTTCAACAAGCTCAAGGTCGGCGACGAGATATATCTCACCGGCCCCTATGGTGATTTCTTCCTCCGCGAGGAAACCGACTGCCCGATCGTCTGTGTCGCGGGTGGCTCGGGAAGCGCACCCATCCGGTCGATCATCCATTACCTTCAGGAAAAGAAATCGCCTCGCAAGGTCTACAGTTTCTACGGCGGCCGCGGTCCACAGGATATCTATTTCACCGAGCATTACCAGCAGGAGGTCATCAAAGACCTTCCGGGTCTCAACCATATCCCGGCCATCTCCGACTGCGCGCCCGAGGACCTGGAATGCTGGTCGGGCGAGACCGGTCTCATTACCGAGGTAATGGAACGTCATCTCGACGATCTCACCGACTGGGAGGCTTACATGTGCGGCCCACCTGCCATGCTCCACTTCTCCTCCCTCCTGCTTATCAAGCACGGCATGGACAAGGAACGCATCTACTTCGACGAGTTCTAAGGGGGGGGCGGCCCCTTTTTATTTCTACTGAAGGATCACTTTTAAGCGCTCCATGTACAGCATCCCTCCTTTCGCCTGAAAACAGCGCTTGACAAACAGCCTAACATCCTGTATACATTAGATATAATTAAAATGTTTTTCGGGATGCCATTCTCATGAAAAAACTGCTGCATAATTCTGTCGCCGATGAACTTCGGACAATGATCGTCTCAGGCAACCGTTTCGAGACAGGCGACAGACTGCCCTCTGAGCCGGAGCTGGCAAAAGAATGCGGTGTATCGCGTGCAACCCTCCGCGAGGCGCTGAAAGTGCTTGAGGCCGAGGACCTTCTCTACCGCAAGCACGGCCTCGGGACATTCGTCAAATCGACAGAGCCCGCGATAACCCTGAGCCTTTCTGTGCCGCGCAGTATCACCGCCATGATAGAGTCGCTTAATTTCCTGCCCGGCACAAAATCCATGAAAATAAACACCGAGAAGGTATTTCCCGACGATGTCGAGCGCCTGCAGCTCAGTCCGGGCGCAGAGGTGATCCGTATCGAGCGCATCCGTACGGCGAACGGTCAGCCGGTGGCCTACACCATCGATGTCGTTCCCTACTGGGCGATGACGAAATACCCGCAGTGGGACGGCGTCTCCAACTTTTCGCTGATCGATCATCTGACCTACAAATGCGCCCTGAGGCTCGAGGCGACCAAGGCCATGCTTTCGCCGCTTCACCACATCAAAAGTATCGCCGACAAGCTGGAAATCGACCAGTCTTCCCACATTTTTTTCTTCGAGGGCACCGACAAGAACACTGACAATGTGCCCGTCATATATTCACGGGAGTATTTCGCGCCGTGGATTTTCCGCTTCTCACTCACCCGCAATCCGATTGAATTATAGGTGCTGAAAATGGCAGAAACCGAATCATATTTCATTGCGGACGGTGCTGTTGTTGTCGGAGATGTCAGCCTGGGCAAAGACTCCAGCATCTGGTACAACGCCGTGGTTCGCGGTGACATGGCGCCGATCACGATTGGGGAGAAGACGAATATCCAGGACCTTTCGGTCGTTCACGTGGCAAACGACACGCCCTGCATAATAGGTGACAGGGTCAGTGTCGGTCATCGCGCAATCCTTCACGGCTGCACCGTGTGCGATGACTGTCTGATCGGTATGGGCGCGATAATAATGAACGGCGCGGTGATCGGAGAGGGATCGATCATAGGTGCGGGCGCGCTCGTTAAGGAGAATGCGGTCATACCGCCGAAAAGCCTCGCCGTGGGCGTTCCGGCACGGATTGTACGAGTGGTGGACAGCAAAACGGCGGAAAATGTCGCGACTGCCTGGCGCCACTATATTGAAGAGGCAGCCTCCCATCGTTCGGGGAAACTGCCTCGTATCAGAAACAATATGTAATCCGCAGGTATCGCACTCAAGAAAAGCGTGTGTTTCAGCGCTTTGCTGCTTTACAGAATCCCTCGCGCCCTCTCGATGAGAGCACGTGCCTTTTCCTCACCCTCGGCCTCGGCCATGATCCTGACAATCGGCTCGGTATTGGACTCGCGGACATGCACCCAGGAATCAGGGAATATCACCTTGATGCCGTCCACCTCGTCAAGCGTCTCACCGTCAAACTCTTTCCGCATGGCCTCACGCCAGTCGGTTTCGCCCAAGGACGCCTTCTCCTTGATCATGGTGTAGCTGGGGAATTCCGCGGCAAGTTCCGAGACAGTCATCCCGCGTTCAGCCATGATCTGGAGGATAATCGCCGCACCGAGAACCGCATCGCGCCCATAATGAATATCGGGAAGGATTACGCCGCCGTTACCCTCGCCGCCGATACCCGCGCCGATCTTTTTCATGAGCGTCACCACGTTGATCTCTCCGATTGCCGAACGGTGGACCGTGCGCCCATGACGTGCCGCGGCATCATCGGACATACGCGAGGAAGAAAGATTGACTGCCGCATCGCATCCCTTTTTCGCCATCATGTAATCGATCACGAAAGGCAGGGTGTATTCCTCGCCAATCGCAACCCCGTTCTCGTCGACCAGCGCGATACGGTCGACATCGGGATCGACAGCTATACCGATATCAGCCTTCTTTTCACCTACAAAGCCGCAGAGATCGGCAAGATGCGCCGCTGTCGGCTCGGGATTGTGCGGGAATTCACCATCGGGCTTCATGTTCATGCCATGCACCGTACAGCCGAGCTCATTGAGAAGCTCACCCATGATCGGGCCGCCCGCACCATCGACAGCATCGACACAAACAGAGAAATTCTTCGAGACTATGAGCTCACGGTCGATGAAATCCAGCGCAAGTACGGCATCGATGTGATGCCTGTCCGCGCCATCCCATGAACGTGGCTCGCCCTCGGTGTCATCCGGCAGGTCACCGAGCGATTCATACTGCCCGATCAGTTCAGCCGCCTGCTCCTTGTCAAGAAAGATGCCTTCCGGGCCGAGAAATTTCAAACCGTTCCACTGGCCGGGATTGTGGCTCGCGGTGATTATCATGCCGCCCGAGGCTTTTCGGGCGGCAACAGCCATCTCCGTGGTCGGCGTGGAGGCCAGCCCGAGATCGATCACCTCACAGCCCGCCTTGCCGAGCCCGCGGAAAACGGCGGCGGCGATCATGGGACCGCTCTTCCGGGAATCCCGCCCGACAACGACAGTGCCCTTGTAAAGCGTTCCGAACGCATATGCGAATTTCTCGGCGACACTGTCATCGAGGCCTTCGCCATAGATACCACGGACTCCGGAAATACTCACCATCAAACGTGCCACGATTTTCCTCCTGAAAATATTACCGCGAAAAGGTTTGAAACACCTTTGCGAAAAAACATCCGGGCATAATCCAGTCGGCCATTGATTCAGCCTGACCGGCGTTTTCAGCCCTCGCGGTCTGCTGTTTACTTATCACAGAATTTAACGAAACCGAACTGCTCCGGCACATGGTAGGAACGAAGGTTCATGGGCGCCCAGCCGGAAAGTTCGGCATAGGTGTCGCCGCGGCCTTTCGGGATATCCTCACCACGGGGGCGCTCATAACGGTTGACATTGATACGCCAGACATCGCCAGGTTTCGGCGGGGTGTTGGCATTACCCGCGATCTTGCCGAACCCGTCCCAGGGCATGGCGAATTCGAACACCGATCCCTGGTCCACATCGCTCATATCGTTGAGTGTACCGTAATTCTTGACCGCGTGCTGCATGCCTTCCTGTGTCCAGGCATAAAGCTTATCCCAGTCGACAGGGCTGCCGTCATGGAACTTGAAATCATTCTTCGGGATCCAGATATCGTTGATCGTGTTGAGGCAGTTGATATGGATTTCGGCATAGTCTTTCGTGTCGCCATCGGCATCGATGAAAATCTCGATCGTCTCCTCCCGGCAGAGGCAGTCACGGTCCCGAACTGTCATTGTGCTCCAGATATCAGGATCATCCACCGAGATCAGGAAATAGAGGTTCTTGTCGTCCCAGAGCATTTTCGCGGTCGTACGGAACGGCACCACCAGCGAGTCCTTCTTCTGGAAACGGGTGAACTCGCCGACCGTGGGGGCCAGGCTCCAGGCAAACTCGTCGCCGACACCGTCCACAACAATCTCACCTTCCGCCCGGTAACAGTCATAGCGTCTTACCCAGTCCTCATCATTCTCCTGGGCAGACAGTGCAATGGGAAGCGTCATAAGGCCGAGCAGGGCAAACACGAACATTTTTTTCATCTGAGTCTCCTGTTTTGATTGCATGATTTACCATTGAGGAACAGTATACAATATTTTCTACGCCGATGCATCAAAAAAGCCCCCGAGAAAAACAGGGGCTTTTCGACTTTATATCCTATGCCGCCTGAATCTGTGGTTATATTCTGCTTGCGGCAGAAACACATAACATCTTACACGGCAGGATTTGAGGACTCTGATTCCAGACACCAGACACCCGATTCCCGTGTTTTCATCCTACTTATTCATGATCAGCGGCACACCCTTGAGATCGTCCGGAATGATGATGATAGTATTGTTCGGCGAGGTCACCAGTTCCTTGAGCATTTCGATCCGGTACCACTGGATGTAGTTCGCGGTCAGGCCCTCGGCGATGATCTTATTTGCCTCTTTGATACCGACAGCCTCGACACGGCGACGTTCCGCTTCCAGCTTCTCGCGCTCGAGCACAAACGTCATTTTTTGGGCCTCCTGATCGGCCTTCAGTTTTTCCTCGATCGCCTGGGTGACTGTCGTGGGAAGAACGATGCTCCTGAGCATCACCCTCTCGAGGATGACCCCGCGCTCATCAAGCGTCGTTTCGAGCTGGCTGAAAAGGTCTTTCGCCAGATTTTCCCGTGCCTCTGTATAAAGCGCACTGGCATCATAGAGCACCGAAACATTCCGCGCCGCGCTCCTGAAGGACGGCATAATGACAATATCGGCGAAATCAGGGCCGATTGTGCTGAAAATGTCCGATGCGGCCTCGGGCTTGATCTTATAGAGGATCGAAACATCGAGATCGACCTGGAGCCCCTCTTTCGAGGGAACGTTCATGGTTTCCTGCATCTCGCGCGTTTTGATGGAGAAACGGGTGACATTGACAAGGGGATTGACAAGGTTGACACCGGAATGAAGTTCTCGGTCAATCACCTTACCGAAAAGGTCCATCACGCCGACCTCGCCGGGACCGATCACCCTGACACCGCTTCCGACAACAGCCATAGCCGCAATGACAATACCTATTTTCCCGATCAGTGCAAGATTACCACCGACAGCATCACCACGCTTCCTGGCGCTGACACCGGCGATTATCATCAGTATGCTTGCCACGCAAATAATGAGTCCGGCAAAAAACATTGTATCCTCCCTCCGGGAATGTGATAGAGATTACTGCAATTTCCTTCCTTCTAATATATCTAAAAAGGACGGCATGAAAATATTCATTTTTTTTATTAAACTCTCTCTTCAGGCTGGACATCAAAAAACTTACAGCTTGATTGTCTATATCACCTGTATCGGGCCTGCATCAAACAGGAAGAAACTATTCCGCCGTGCAGACGTCTTACAAAAGGGTAAAATGACTTTGATGGTCAGTATTTCTCAACTATATTACGTTTTATGCGTATTTCTCAGACAATACCGGACAATGATAAAAGGGACGGGATGAAATGAAGCACGGATGTTTAAAATATATGATAGTAACAGCAGTATTCTTGCTGTTGCCGTTTACCGCATCGGCTCAAAACATGTTCACAGCTTTGGAAGAAGAAGGCTTTCGGGGAAAATGCCTGACGCCGCTTCTCGCTGAAGATGACGGTTTCTTTGCAGCGAAAGTGGCGGCGCATGTCGACAGGGAAAAGTCAGTAGTCTCCAGCGGAGGCCATTTCCGGGTCCATTACGACACATCCTCCTACCATGCCCCCGACCAGACTGATAACGACAGAAACGGCATCCCCGACTACGTTGACTCGACAATGGTCTATCTCGAATACGCCTGGGACCTTGAGGTGAATGAGCTCGGTTTCAATGAACCGCCCTCCGACTACGGCCTTGGCGGCGGCGACGAAATTGACTGCTATATCACAAATTTCGGTGCTGTCACAGGCACATACGGCATGGCATATCCGGACACGGGTAATGTGCTGCTAAACAAACCGGTATCGGCGCACATATATATCGATAACGATTTTGCCGAGAGTGTCTACCCAACTCATGGATATGATGCGCTCAAGATCACGACGGCGCATGAGTTCTTCCATGTTGTCCAGTTCGGCTACATTTACACCAGAACGATATTATGGTGGGCGGAACAGACAGCGGTGTGGATGGAACAGCGGGCCTGGCCGGATATCGAGGATTATTTCACCTATATTGACGATTTCATGCTTTATCCGGATATTTCGCTTTCGAACAGTATCGGCAATTTTGAATACGGCGCAGGTATCTGGCCCATGTATCTCTCGAAAACATACGGCGACGATATCATCCGCTCGACATGGGAGCGTTATGCCCAGGGAGACAACAGCAGTATTTCGGCGCTCAACGATGTTATACCCAACGGCCTTGCGGAAGCCTATAATGAGTTTGCCTGCTGGAATTTCTTTACGAAAGACCGGGCCAATACGGAGGCGTTCTATCTCGACGGCGACCGTTTTCCCTATTCGGCGCCAATCAGCTGGCAGTCGCTGAACAGGCCCTGGGAAAAAGATTTCTCGGATATCAATTTTATGACCTCAAAATATATAGAGCTCGTTCTGGATGAGGATTACGGCAACGGATTCGGTGTCACGGTCGAGGTGACACCGTCGACGAGCGCGACAAAACTGGCCTCTTCGGTCATACTCTACAACAATCCCGGCGATTACCGCATCCAGTCACTGAGCAACAACAAGGATGTCGTGCCTTTCGGCAGGAACTGGGAAAAGATCATACTTGTTGTCTCGAACACAAATTTCTACGGCGACAGTTTTGGATTTTCGTATATTGCGGATATAACAACGGCAAGCGATGTCGAGGAAACTCCTGAAGTTTTCGCCATCGGCAACGCATCGCCGAATCCGTTCAATCCATCGACGAGTATAGCGTTCACCCTGCCGGAAAACGGCCATGTAAGCGCCACAGTCTATAACACCGCGGGCCAGAAAGTGGACACGTTGATCGATCGCGAGATGACAGCCGGTGCAAAACGCCTGTTCTGGAAACCCGGCAATATCTCCGGCGGTGTTTATTTTATACGGGTTGCAACCGAGCAGGGAGTCAAAACAGCAAAGGCTCTCTTTTTGAAATAATTCAGTATATACCGATCACATGGAAACGAAAGTAAAATAATGAAAACACTGAAAAGATCACTCATAGCACTCATGATGACCGCGTCTCTGGCAGGTGCCGCACAGGCAAAGACCGACGCCATTGATGAAGTCCTCGCACGTATAATCGGCGACACAGGCGAGCCTACCGCAATTAAGAGCGGTACACCGTATATAGTCGGCGCACTTCAGGGTGACGATGAAATCGCCGCTGCAATGAAAACAGCGGTAACGGAAAACGGCCGTCCCGAAATGGACGCTCACGCCGATTCCCCTTCGGGACATTTCCGCGTTCATTACGATCTCAGCGGCACGAACGCGCCTGACATGGACGACACGGATTTCAACGGCATCCCGGACTATATCGATTCAACCTGCGTTTACCTCGACTATGCCTGGGACCTTATTGTCAACGACTTGAGCTATGCATCACCGAAAAGCGACGGCCTTCTCGGAGGCGGGTTAAGCGGCATGGTGGACTGCTATATCAAGCACCTTCAGTCAGGAGCGAGCTACTATTACGGCCTTTCAAAGCCTGACACCGCCTATGGCAAGACCTCGTCATGGATCGAGATCGACAACAATTTCGCAGAGGCGGCTTACAGCACCAAAGGTTATGAAGCGCTTAAAATCACCACTGCCCACGAGTTCTTCCATGTAATCCATTTCTCGTATTACGGCACCAGCAGTTCGCTGTGGTGGATGGAGCAGACTGCAGTCTGGATGGAGGACCGCGCCTGGGATGATGTCAACGATTACCTTTATTATCTCGGTGAAATTTTCAGCAACCGTAACAAGCCGATCAACACAAATGACCGTACGGGATTCTATTATTCAGCGAGCATTTTCGCCATACATGTAGCAGAGTATTACGGCGATGATATGATCCGCAAGCTCTGGAACAAGTTCCGTGACGAGCAGAGTGCCGATATTCAGGATTTCAACACGATACTTCCCGATGGCGTGCCGCAGGCCCTGTCAGACCTTGCAGTCTGGATGTATTTCACCGGCTACCGTTCCAACGATGCCTTTTTCAGCGAATCGAGTATTATGACCGGCATGGTCGAAGCGGAAAAATATTTTACAGTCAAAAATGCGGAAGATTCACTCTCGTTCCAGAAATACACGTTCAAATATGTGGACATCACACCTGAGGAACGTTTCGCCGTCAACGACACTCTCAAGTTCAATTTCATCGACAGGGACGGCGGTGTCTGGAAAAAGCACCTTATATTCTACAATACGCCCAACGACTACATTGTCACGCAGCTGATTGGTGATAATCCACAGGTCCGTGTCGAGCGGCCTTTCGACTCGGCGGTACTTGTCATAACAAACGGCTCGAACATCAACAGAAACTATGATCTCGTGTACTCTTTCGAGACTGTCGAGACTACCGATGTCAAAGATGAACCCGCGCCTTACGCATTCGAGCTAGACAATGCCTGGCCGAACCCGTTCAATGCCTCGACGAGCATCTCGTTCACACTACAGGAAAGCGGCCATGTCAGCGCCGCTGTTTACAACACCGCGGGCCAGAAAGTGGATACGCTGATCAACAGCGAGATGACAGCCGGTGAAAATCGTATATTCTGGACACCGGAAAACCTTTCGGGCGGCATCTATTTTATCAGAATCGCCACGGCACAGGGTGTAAAAACAGCAAAGACGCTCTATTTGAAATAATGTCGTGGCAAACGATCAGCATGAAAGCAGAATGAGGAAAACGTTCATAAAATCGCTTATTGTACTTATGACAACCGCGTTCATAACCGGCGGTGCTCATGCTGAAACTGATGCCATTGATGAAGTACTAGCACGCATTATCGGCGATACAGGCGAGCCTACCGCAATCAAGAGCGGTACACCGTACATAGTCGGTGCACTTCAGGGTGACGATGAAATCGCAGCGGCGATGAAAACGGCGGTGACGGAAGACGGCCGTCCCGAAATGGACGCTCATGCTGATTCCCCTTCGGGGCATTTTCGCGTTCATTACGATCTCAGCGGCATAAATACACCTGACCTTGCGGACACTGATTTCAACGGCATCCCGGACTATATCGATTCAACCTGCGTTTACCTCGACTATGCCTGGGACCTTATTGTCACCGACTTGAGCTATGCGTCACCGAAAAGCGACGGCCTTCTCGGGGGCGGCTTAAGCGGCATGGTGGACTGCTATATAAAGCACCTTCAGTCAGGAATATATTATTATTATGGCCTCTCAAAGCCTGATACTTCTTATGGCAAAACCTCCTCATGGATCGAGATCGATAATGATTTTGAGGGCCCTTACAGCACAAAAGGCTATGACGCGCTTAAAATCACCACTGCCCACGAGTTCTTCCATGTAATCCATTTCTCGTATTACGGCACGACCCCATCCCTCTGGTGGATGGAGCAGACAGCAGTCTGGATGGAGGACCGCGCCTGGGATGAGGTCAACGATTACCTTTATTATCTCGGCGAGATGTTCAGCAACCGCAACAAGCCGATCAACACAAATGACCGTACGGGATTCTATTATTCAGCAAGCGTTTTCGCCATGCATATCGCAGAGTATTATGGCGATGATATGATCCGCAAGCTCTGGAATAAGTTTCGCGACGAGCAGAGTGCCGACATACAGGATTTTAACACGGTGCTTCCCGATGGCGTGCCGCAAGCCCTGTCCGACCTCGCGGTCTGGATGTATTTCACCGGCTACCGTTCTAACAACGCCTTTTTCAAAGATTCCGATATCATGACCGACATGGTCGAAGCGGAAAAGTACTTCACGGTTAAAAGCGCGGAAGATTCACTCTCGTTCCAGAAATACACGTTCAAATATGTGGACATTACGCCTGAGGAGCGTTTCGCTGTCAACGACACCCTCAAGTTCAATTTCATCGACAGGGACGGCGGTGTCTGGAAAAAGCACCTTATATTCTACAATACGCCCAACGACTACATTGTCACGCAGCTGATTGGTGATAATCCACAGGTCCGTGTCGAGCGGTCTTTCGACTCGGCGGTACTTGTCATAACAAACGGCTCGAACATCAACAGAAATTACGATCTCGTGTATGCATTCGAGACTGTCGAGGCAACCGCTGTCGAGGACGAGCCCGAACCTTTCGCTTTCGCGCTCGACAACGCCTGGCCGAATCCGTTCAACGCCTCGACCACGATACCGTTTACGCTGGAAGAAAGCGGACATGCCAGCCTGACAGTCCACAACCTTCAGGGAGCAATAGTCGCACACCTCGTCGACAGCGACCTTCCCGCAGGCCGGCACAAAGCCGCATTTCATGCTGAGGGTCTCGCAAGCGGTGTCTATTTTCTGTCATTGAAAGCAGGCGGGCGCCTGGCAACGGGGAAACTTCTATACATAAAGTGATCAATGTAATTTAATGATATCGGCATGAATGACCGGAGACTTTAGCCATCTCCGGTCATTTTTTTACTTTTTTAAGCCATACATTGAAAAACATTTCTCAAACACCATTAATATTTCACATATCCCGTTGAATAACTGCATGATACAAATATCACCAATTTTCAGCCCTCCCGGATAAAAAAGAGCTAACTGAAAATTTCCAAAAAAAACACTTAAGAAAATAATGCTCTGCCTGTCCGCGGCCGAAATAATTAATAAAGGTTAATTAATGTTAAGCATGGAAGCCGGAAAATCCGGCGCTTACCTGGGAGGAGTTTCTCATGCAGTTATCAGCCGCGGCAGCATCGGGAGGATCACCAACAGCTTCGATAGCCTATTCAAGCGTCCAGCAGTACGAACAGTCTTACCAGTCCGAAAGCAGTTTTTCCATAGACTTTTCCAATTCAGGCGATTCGGTCACTATCACGGGCCACGAGCATTCGCTCTACCGCGAAAGCCTCTACACGTCGAAGGGCATGGTGATAAGCAGCACGAACGGGGCTCCTGCCAGCGATGAAGCCGCATCAGTTCTCGAAAGCGAAAGCATGAAACTTGCCGACGAAATTGTCAGTGATTACCTTCAGGCAATCCGCCAAAGAGTCAACCAACTCATCCAGAACGCCGCCGAGCTGTCAAACAATTACGAACGCTACCTCCTCGGTCTCGAGTCCGCAGGCGAAAGCTCCGGTTACGGCACGACAATCATCAGCATGGAAACCGAAAGCGTCTATGAACTGGAAACCGAAAGTGTCACGCAGATGACACTCGACGTTAACGATTTCTCCGCGGAAAACACGGCGGCACGTATTGTCCAGTTCGCCCTCGCGTTCTATGACGGCGGCGACAAGGCTGCCTATGCAGAAGAAGTTCGCGCGGCGGTCATGGAGGGATTCCAGGAGGCCGAGGCTGCTTTCGGCGGAATGCTTCCCGACGTGTCCTACGAAACCATCGACTTGGTAAACCAGGCGCTCGATCAGTTCGCCAGCGAGGGCAGTGTCGACTTTAGCGCATAAACGTTATTATCCCGGCCATTGACTACAGAAGCAGATAACGGCCGCCCGGTCCTGCGCCGTGCATGGAATATCTATGCCTTCCGCATCCGGAGTCAGGCTTATTTTCTTTGACAGCGCCAGAGCGATTCGCTATATTGTTGTCCGCTCTCTTACAGTGCCGGGATGGCGGAACTGGTAGACGCATGAGACTTAAAATCTCAGGGGTGTAAGCCTGTACGGGTTCGATTCCCGTTCCCGGTACCATGAAAAACAACCACTTACAAACATCCACAAATATTCATCGCCCCCTCTTAGACCACACTTAGACGATTTAAAAAACTATTCACGTATACATAATACCTGCACATGGCCTAAGTCTTAGACGATTTTAATTCAAGTGTTTTTTGGCCAAACATACTGGATACGGTATTGGTCAGAGTATTTTAGTCAGACGGATTCCATCCCCCTTCACGGTACGATAATTGTGCCAAAACGCTTCACCCTATAGCAGTTTCCTCGTTTTTCCTGCATCACCGTCAATAAATCATTGACAGCGCCCCATACACCCCAAATATTACAGTATTGCGATTGTTAAAAATGTTTTTATACATAATAACAGCACAAATATTGAGAACTGATGATAAAAGAGCAGCATTCCGAAGAAAGTTCCGGCCTGCCGGGTAAGTCGTTGTCTGTCGGGGATGCGGTCGCTGTCTGTGTCGGTGTCGTAATCGGCGCGGGAATATTCAGAACACCGTCGCTCGTCGCATCCATGTCGGGCGGATCGGCAATGGCGCTCCTGTTCTGGCTCGCTGGCGGCCTGATCACACTGTGCGGTGCCCTTGTCTATGCCGAACTCGCCGGGACCTATCCCCATGTCGGAGGAGATTACCATTATCTCGTACGTGCCTACGGCGACTCCACGGGATTCCTTTTCGTCTGGGCCCGCATGACAGTGATCCAGACAGGCTCGATAGCGATGTGGGCATTCATAGTCGGTGACTATCTCAGTACTGTCGCGCCGCTGGGTGAAAATTCTCCGGCTATTTGGGGTATCATTTCGGTTGTACTCCTGACAGCGCTGAACATTGCCGGGATCAGGCCCGGCGTGAGCGCTCAGAAATACATGACCACACTGATCGTGGCATGTCTGCTCCTCTTTGCCATTGTAGCGCCGCTTTTCAGCGGAGTACATCAAAACGGCGGCGGATCGTTCAGTGCGGTTTCGCCGGGAAACGCCATGATTTTCGTACTGCTCACATACGGCGGCTGGAATGAGGCGGCATATCTTTCGGGCGAGGTTGACAATCCGGGGCGGAATATGCTCAGAGTGCTTTTGATTAGTATTTCGGTGATAACGGCGGTCTATATAGCGGTGAATTACGGCTATTTCAGGATTCTGGGCCATGCAGGAGTTGCGGGATCGGATACTGTCGCCGCCGATGCAATGGGAAAAATATTCGGCAGAGGCAGCGCCGCGGCGAGCAGCCTCCTTATCGCTTTCGCGGCCCTCAGCTCGATGAATGGTGTTATTATCACCAGTGCGAGGACAATATACTCGCTCGGACGGAAACAAGCGGCGTTCACGGTCCTCGGTGTATGGGAAAGCAAAAAAGGCACACCGGTCAATGCCTTGATCTTTCTCGCGGGTATGACCATCGTACTGATCTTTTTCGGTGCGGGAACGAGGAGCGGTTTTGTGGCGATGGTCGATTACACAGCACCGGCATTCTGGCTCTTTTTTCTCCTGAGCGGGCTGTCGCTGTTCATACTGCGGTATCGTGACCGGGGAACAAAGCGGCCGTTTCCGGTGCCGCTCTATCCGTTTGTCCCCGCCCTGTTCTCGCTTTCATGCCTCTACATGCTCTATTCGAGTATCGTCTATACCGGCCGCGGAGCTTTGCTTTCAGCAGCCGTGCTTGTCGCCGGCATACCTCTTCTTCTATTCGGCAGCCGTACAGATCCACCAGACGCTTAGGAAAGGAAGCGGAAACCATGAAACTGCGACTCCTGAAAAGTCTCGCGCTGATTTTGCTCGTCCCGGGCGGAGCGCTGTCGCAACAGGTGGATAACCGTCTCGATATTCCATTTGTGGTGACACCGATGCACGTGGTACGGGAAATGCTCGATATGGTCGACATTCACCAGAATGACTTTCTGTTTGATCTCGGCTGCGGTGACGGCCGTGTGGTCGTGATGGCAGCGAAAGAATTCGGCGCACGCGGTCTGGGAGTGGATATCGATCCGGAAAGAATCGTGGAGAGCAGGAAAAAAGCTCTCAAGGCCGGAGTCACCAATCAGGTGAAATTTGTCGAAGGCGATCTTTTTGAACTGGACCTTCGCCCGGCGACTGTCATTTCAATCTATCTCATGACCCGGTTCAACCTCAAACTACGTCCGAAACTGTTTCAGGAGCTCAGTCCCGGGACACGGATCGTTTCCCATAATTACGGCATGAAAGACTGGGCACCCGATGACTACTGTGAAATTCCCGGTGAAACATATACGCACAAGCTTTTCTGCTGGACCATGCCTGCCAACGCGAGCGGCAACTGGGAATGGAGTGTTCCCGCCGGAATGCTCAAAAAAAGCTACCGGATGATAATCCGGCAGAATTTTCAGAATATTACAGGCTCGCTCCTGACAGAGGAAAGTGAGTACCCGATTGTCGAGGGTACGATGAACGGCACGGAGATATCGCTGACTATCGGCATACATGAAGACAACGCAGAGAATTCGATGGCCTTCAACGGTATTGTCGAGGGCAACACAATCGAGGGCAGCATGAATGTCACCGAGGATGGCAAAGAGCTCGAGTACCGCTGGATGCCGGTCCGCGATCCGCTGACAGTGACCTCTGTTTGTCATTAATATTGACAGGTCCTTGCCTTGCACGGCACTTTTTGCTATGATATCAGAACACATCCAACAGCGTGAAAGGACAGGCACATGAAAATCGCGGCTTCACTCGCAGTCTCCACGATAATTATGACCATTCTGACAGCGGCGCAATCCGTGGCCGCCGACAATAACAGCGCCAACCGTATGGTATTCCTCCTGATCGGACAATCGAACATGGCAGGCCGTGCCGAGATACTGGCAGAGGACGAGGCCATACCGGAACGCTGTGAGCTCTTTACCGACCACGGTGACTGGGAACCGCTGAAAAACCCGCTGAACCGCTATTCACGCTATCGCAAGGAAATGGGCATGCAGCGTCTCAATCCCGGCTACACATTCGCACGGAAAATGGCGGGGATGAAACCAGACGCGACCATCGGCATTGTCAGCTGCGCGCGCGGCGGCACGAATATCGACGAGTGGGAACGCGGTGAGTTTCTCTACGACGAGGCTGTGGCAAGGATGCGTCAGGCCGCGCGTTCCGGCACACTCGCAGGCATACTCTGGCACCAGGGCGAGGCCAATCGCGACGATACCGATTATCATCTCAAGATCGAACGTCTCATCGAAAACCTCCGCGAGGACCTCGGTATGCCCGGCCTGCCGTTTGTCGCGGGACAGGTACGGAAAAGCGAGGACTGGGCGGTCAACAAGCAGATAGCCGAACTTCCGGACAATGTTCCGGGAACAGCATATGTCAATTCGGACGGGCTCGAAACCACCGACAACTGGCATTTCGACACAAAGAGCATGAGGATTTTCGGCGAACGCTATGCCGATGCCATGGCAAAACTGCTCGATCGCTGATAGTCTTTGGCCGATCGATTTTATCACAATGCTGATTGAACGGGAATGACATGCCTTTTCAGACAGGCAGATGCGTATTTTCACCCCGAAAAGCCATTTATACTTGCCACTGTCATCGAAATAGTTTATATAGTTCAATCTAAAATACTGCTCACAGCGCGACTGTGGACCGTTCGTCACATGCGGCGAAATGGCAGTATGCAAACACATAAAGAGGAGGTATTTATGACCTAAGAACCAGACTTCGACATATATCGTGGAGCCTCAGCAATGCTCTTTCCACTTCTCCATCACGGAGTATGAAGGCCGCCCGTTTCCGCGATATGACGTTTTTCTACTTTCATTATCAGTGGTCACCGTCATTAACCAGGAAACGAAAAAGGAGGAGCATAATGCTGACTCACACGCTCGGTTTTCCCCGAATCGGGAAAAACCGTAAACTGAAACGTTCCATCGAATCCTACTGGAAAAAAGATATCTCCCCCAAAGAGCTTGCCGATATCGCAGGCTCCCTCCGCCGGGAACACTGGCAGATGCAGAGCCAGAACGGCATCGACCTCGTTCCGGCCGGTGATTTTTCATTCTACGATCAGATACTCGACTTGAGCTGCGCCCTAGGTGCCATACCTCCACGTTTCGACAGTGCTGAAAACATGAGCGATCTCGACCGCTATTTCCTCATGGCGCGCGGCGACAGTTCTCTGCCGGACATTGCGCCGATGGAAATGACCAAATGGTTCGACACGAACTATCATTACATAGTCCCGGAATTCTACCCCGGCATGCAGTTTAAAACAAAACGTCACCCGCTGATCGACCATATCGGCGAGGCAAAAACGGCAGGATTCACACCCAAAGCGGTCCTTCCCGGCCCTGTGACTTTCATGGCACTGGGGAAAGCGGCGCATGATGGATTTGACAAGTGGGAACTTTTCGATTCGATGCTGGAGGCTTACTGCGGCATAGTCGCGGATGCTGCTGAAAACTGTGAATGGATTCAGATAGACGAGCCCTTACTCGTCACCTCCCTCGCGCCTGAAATGAAAGCACGCTATGAGCAGGCGTTCAATGCGGTCAGGAAACATGCCGGTTCAGCCAAAATCCTGCTCGCCTGTTATTTCGACGGTATCGCCCACAATCTCGATATCGTTGAAAATCTGCCCGTAGACTTCGTTCACATCGACTGTGTCCGCGCTCCCGAAGAAGCCGAAAATATCATGTCATCACTGAAAAACGGCGCCGGTATCTCGCTCGGCCTCATTGATGGCAGGAATATCTGGCGTGCCGATCTCGACAAGGTACTGGCGGCGGCGGGAAAAGCCGTGGACAAACTCGGCAGCGACAGGATCATGATCGCGCCTTCATGCCCGCTCCTGCACGTTCCCATCGATATCGCCGACGAAACAGCGCTGGACTGCACGATTCAGTCATGGCTCGCATTCGCTGTCCAGAAATGCCGGGAAACCGGGATCATCCGCGATACGCTCATCTCAAAGCGGGATACCGGCAGCGAGCTCGAAGCGGCAAGGGCCGCCCTCTGGAGCAGGCAGTCGCATCCGGACCTGAAAAATACCGATGTGCGCGAGAGAATGGCGGCTCTTTCAGAGGATATGTTCTTCCGTTCGAAACCATACAGTGAAAGAAAGGATTCTGTCGCCGAAAAGCTGGAACTGCCTCTTTTCCCGACAACGACGATCGGTTCTTTCCCGCAGACAGGGGAACTTCGCCGGACAAGAAGGCAGTATCGTGTCGGCAAACTCAGCCGGGATGTGTACGAATCGTCCATGAAAGAATACATTGAGGACTGTATCCGCCGTCAGGAAGAGCTCGGACTCGATGTGCTTGTCCACGGCGAGGCTGAACGAAACGACATGGTGGAGTATTTTGGCGAACAATTCGACGGCTTCTGTTTCACCGAACAGGGCTGGGTTCAGAGTTACGGGACACGCTGTGTCAAGCCGCCGATTATTTACGGCGATGTTTCCCGGCCCGAAGCTGTCAGTGTCGACTGGATTGCCTACGCCTCATCACTGACAGACAAGCCGGTCAAGGGTATGCTCACCGGGCCGGTGACGATCCTTGCGTGGAGTTTCGAGCGCAACGACCAATCCCGCCGCGATACCTGCCTCCAGATCGCACTTGCCCTGCGCGACGAGGTCATGGACCTTGAAAAAGCGGGAATTTCGGTCATCCAGATCGATGAGCCGGCATTCCGGGAAATCGCCCCGATCAAGGAGGATTCCCGTCAGGATTATTACCGGTGGGCCGCGGAATGCTTCCGGCTGGCTTCCGCCGGTGTTGCCGACAGCACACAGATCCATACTCACATGTGTTACTGCGAGTTCAACGAGATAGTCCGGGAAATCGCCTCGCTCGATGCCGATGTTATCAGTATCGAGGCAAGCCGGAGCAACATGGAGCTTCTCGACGCGTTCAGGCAGTACGAATACCCGAACGAGATAGGACCCGGTGTCTATGACATCCACAGCCCGCGTGTTCCCAGCTCGGAGGAAATGGTCCAGCTGCTCGAAAAGGCCGCAGGGATACTGCCCCCGGAACGTCTCTGGATCAATCCAGACTGTGGCCTTAAAACACGAACCTGGGATGAGGTCATGCCCTCGCTGAGAAACATGATCGAGGCGGCACATAAACTCAGGGCTGAATACAGCACGCAACAATGAGTTGACTGTCTGTAATAGAACGGGGAATACCATTGTCCGGCATTCCCCGTTCACTTTTCTCGAATGTAGTCATACGCTGACTGGCAGCGTCAGTGCCAACCATGGTTTCGGGTTCGTTTCGCCCTCTCTTTGTCCGCCATTTCGGGATAGAGTTTTGCCATACAGTCAGGGCAGATTCCGTGACTGAAATCAGCCTCTGAGTGGTCTCTGATATACTGTTCTATCTGCGTCCAGTACCCTTCGTCATCGCGTATTTTCTTGCATGAGGCGCAGATGGGTATGAATCCGCTCAGTATCTTGACTTTCGATTCCGCTTTTCTGCGTTCCTCGATTTCCTGCCGCAATGCCGTGTTCTTCACTTCCAGTTCACGGGAAAATGTCTGGATCTTCGCGAGAGCAATATTCTTGTCCCGGTACATGAAAAAGAGCATAACCACCAGCAAAACCGTGGTCAGCAGAAAAGCACCGAACATCAATATTATTATATTGTTACGGTATATAATCCTTTGATGCTGGGCATTCTCCTGCCTGAGAACCCTGTTTTCCAGCTCTTTCTTCTCGCTTTCATAGGAAAGTTTCAGAAGGTTTGATTTCAGCAGCACCTGTTCGTCGCGTATACTGTCTTTCAATGCAAAATGATGCTTGAGTGTCTCACGGGCCTTTGCCGACCTGCCCTGCTCGTTATACAGTTCGGACAATTGGAAATATGTATTCATCATCAGGTCGCGCTTGCCGATTTTACCGCTCAGCTCAAGGCTTTTCAGATATGATGCCAGCGCCTGATCGTTATCATGAGTCTTACGGTAATTATTGCCCAGATGGTAATACGCCGCCGCCTGATTTTCCATATTCCCGATCTCTGTCGATTTTTCCAGCGCCTCGAGCAGGAGTTCGTTCGCAGTTGAATAATCGCCCATGAGGGTATACAGGTTCCCCAGGTCGTTAAGTGTCTGTGATATTCCCATGGCATCGCCCTGCTCCCGGTAGGAAGCAAGCGAATTCTGATAATACTCGCGCGCAGCATCAAAATCGCCAGTCACCTCATACACAGCTCCAAGATTGTTAAGGGCGTAGGCTATGGAATAGTTATGCTTTATTTCTCGGCCAATAGCAAGCCCATCCTGTAAATAGATCAGGGCCTCATCTGTTTTGCCAAGATCATTGTACGCTTTGCCGATACTTATGGTTGTCAGTGCTATACCCGATTTTTTCCCCTGCGCCTCAAACAGTTTCAGGGACATGAAAAAATACTCGAGCGCTTTTTCGTAATAACCGGTCTGGTAATAGATGACACCGATATTATTGGTGATTTTCGATTTGTCTCCCATATCGCCTGTAATACCGGCCAACTCGAGCGCATCGTCATAATACACGAGAGCACTGTCGAACTGGCTGATTTTCCAATATTTCCAGCCGATATTGTTTGCCACGTAGGTCGCATCCTCATACTCGTCGATCCCCCTCAATAACCTGAACGACTCTTTCATTGTTTCAAAAGATTTTTCCTTACGCCCCAGCCTGTTATGACATCGGCTGATATACAGGTAGGCAAGCCCTGTCAGCCTGTCTTTTTTGTTATCGTAGAGAGAAAGAGACGTATCGAGTTTTTCGAAACCCTCCTCCGTTTTCCCGGTCAAATGCAGTAAATAGCCCTCATTGACCAGCGCCGTTGCAAGGCCTCGGGTGTAGGACAGTTTTTCAGCCAGAGCCGACGCCTCGACCGCATAGGCAATGCCCTGATCGGCATCTCCCTTGTAATTGAGCGCCGACAGTCCGTAGGTCGCATCCGAAAGACTGTTCAGGATATCGACTTTTTCACGGCCTTCAGCTGTTACGAGAACGGTTTTCAGGCTGTCAACAGAGGCTTGTGCCGACAGAGAAAATGAGAGGATAAAAATTATTAACCACATAAATAGCTCCGGTGAAAAACTGAAGTCAGTGCTGCATAAAAAGATGAAAGCGAGTAGAAAACATCGTCAGATCGTCACTCTCCCGGATATACTGTATTACTAACTCTTAGTAAATTAAGCTAACATCATGCCATATCGACTTATTATGCAAAATCAGCACTTATAGCCCTGTTTAACGGCATCCAAGTGCAAAATAATCGCTGATTTTGGGGTAAAAACTGACATTTTGTCACTTGATATGACAGATAACCGAAAAAAAAGAGCGGAGTGTCAACCCCGCTCTTTGTAAAATCAGTCTTTAAATTATCAATAATACACAGCTTTGGTCAGATCGGCGCCGAGAAGTGAAGCCCCTATCGTCTTCAGTTCCTCAAGCGGCCCGCGGAACATGTGCAGCTCGAGCGAATGGGTCTGGCTCTCGCCTTTTGCCAGACGCTGTGCTGGGCCGTGGCACTCGATCTCGGTGAAACCTCCCATATTGCCATCATCGTTATAAAGCTCGACAGCATCGCCGTAATCACTTGGCTTACCCCAGGGCTTGTCAACATAGACACCGTCGGGATCAACCGGGAATTCTTTGACAAACAGGATGCCCGTGCCATCTTTATTGTCGCGGAGGAATGCGATACCCTCACCCGCAGCATCGGGGCGGACACCGATCTTGAGACGGTATTTGCCGTCGATCTTGATCGAGATGATATTGTTTGCGATAGAGAGACGGTCACCCAGCGGATTGAAATACTCGCGGTAGGCGCTTTTCGGATCGACACCATCCTTGACCGGCACCATGGTCGTTCCGGCGGGATTGATCTGGAGCAGGCTCCAGAGACAGACATAGGGAAGGTCCTCGCCGATAACGAGATCGCCGCGGTTGGTCAGCGAATGCGTTTTGGCAACACCCATGTACTCAATAGCGGAGGAAAGTTTTCCGGCATCGGCAGGCGGGGCGGTCAGAAGCGTAATGTCTCTCTTGAGCGTGATATGATAGGTCTTGCCGATATTGGCGGGCAGATCGATATCAGCCTTGAAACTGGCCTCGGTAGCCGATTTTGAGATCAGCTCGTAGGGCCTTGGGTCGAGCTCGGAGGGAACGAACCAACTGTCCGCATCTTTCTCTGCATTGACAAAGAACAGGTCCTCGGGCGCGGTCCAGGTCCTGAGACCACCGGCATTCCAGAACCTCGGCTCTTTATCGAACATGGAGCCGTCCAGTACAGACTCGTCTACCCACATGAGATTCTCGTCATTCGCACCGTCGATGGCGGCACCGAGCACGCGGGCGCTGAGTCCGGGGGTGATAATGATCTGCGGGCCGTCCGCATTGCCGAGCACCAAAGCCTCGGTATTACCGTCAAGGGCGTTGAGCAGCGCCTGGTTGCTGTTGGCGGGCGGGGCTGCCGAGCCACCATGGTCCGGCTGATCCGAACAGGAGGCCATAGCGAACACGGCGATACAGCAGCCGAGCAGCATGGCAACCGGTGAAACATCCCTGAGAACACTGACAATCATTGTTTCTTCTCCTGAAAAAGTTTTGAAAGAAAGACACAAACTTTACTGAAATTAAATAAACATCTGAAATCATGGAATGCAAGCCACAGTTGCGAAAAAACAAGAAAAATACACGGCTACGCTCACATGTTCCCGCGGACAAGACAGGCCGCTCAAAACTCAGTTTTCACCATCGTTTTCCAGAAACGACACACCCCGCAGAACGTACTCGTTACAGAGGATGAAACGGCTGTCCTGCATAGTGCAGTCATTCGGGCCGCTGCATTCCTCATAGGCCTCATAGCGTGTCTGCGTCTCCCGGACAAGGCCCACATCTTTCGCAAACCACCGCGTGAAAATCATGGTCATCCCGCCGTTGACATAATACATGTCGGGATAACCGCTGTGTGTATCGGCAACTGTGCCGACCTGATACACAATGTCATAGCGAAGACAGTCCTCGAACGTACCAGCCTCGACAGTCACTGTCTCGAGACCGGAATAACATGAGCTCAGGTTGATATTCATGGCGACACTGTCCTCGCTCGAGCTTGAATAGCCGATCACATGGGCGCTTCTCGCAGGACGGTCGAGCCGATAGAAAAGTCCTTCCTCGAGCTCGTTCAGCATGGCGATTTCGGCTTTCTCCACCGATGACAGCTGCGAGGGTTTCGCGACCTCGTGAAGGTATTCACCATAATAATGCGCAGTCATTTCATAGACAGAGTCCCCGTCGAAACGACGGCAGGTATATCGCGGGCTGTCACTGCTTTCCAGCAAGTCATAGGTCTTGCCATTATAATCGTTTTCAATCTCTCCCCTGGCGATCACCGAAACGGAAATCGTTCGTTCAAACTGCCCGCTTTCATAGTCATATTCATCAAGATCATAGAGCCACGACGCCCCAGTCCTGAAGGGGAAATAGTTATCGGCTCCGGCCGTGGGCATTCCGGACAGGCCCTTCTTTTCTTCGCAGAGAAACACACCGACATCCATGTCATGGTTCGTTATGGCGGCTTTCGCTTTGAGCGGCAGCACCGACCAGTTCCCGTCCGTAATTGCTACGGTATATGTGCCCGGATCGAGCCCGTCGAATCTGAAAAAGCCGTCCGCATCCGTTTCCGCGGCTTTCTGAACGCCGCCGCCTTCAATCTCAACCCTGACACCGGGTGCCGCGTTCCCATCAGGGAAAAGAATCCTGCCGCGGACACTGCTCAGCCTCACAGTATCCGGCGATGCCCCAAACACCGTATAGCTCGCGAGCTCCAGCTCCTCATGCCCGGAGCTTTTGGCATCGGTACTGACATAGGAAAAATCGCGCACCGTCTTTACCAGTCCCGTTCCCGCGGCAAAATACATGATCTCTGTCAGCTCATAGCTCTCCGAACTGACATACGCCGAAAATGTATCCCTGATGACATAACGATATGTGAACTCAGTCCTGTGCCTGAATTTTTTACAGTTTTCATATACGACACCGCCGGATTCAATCGTTTCCTCGCCGAGATATTTCCCGGTCATGACATAATGATAATATTCATTTCCGGGGACATAGACGCCGTTGGCCATGTATGAGTCAGATTCGGTTTCCTCGAAGATTTTCCATGAGCTGCCGGACGGCACATCAAAACGATAAAGGAGCCTGAGATCATCCTCGTCAAAAATGAGCTCCTCGATCTTTTCGGCAGCTGCGGGCTTGCCCACAGCTTTCTGGCTGCTCGTGCCGGGAATGACACCATACACGTCATTGCCGTTGAGCCAGTAGGAACTCGTGGCATCCTCCACATCGCCGTAACGCAGTGAAAACATCGTCAAATCATCCTCGGTCGAAACAGCCACACAGCTCACCGTCTCATTGGAGTGGGTATTGACATCGTCAATAAGCGAATCGGCGGAATACTCCCATACAGCGCCCGGCTCCATCGGATAGTAGCGAAGGGCAAATTCTCCCGCGGGATTGTATGAATCAAGACTGACAGCAGGAGCGCTTTCTTTTTTCTCTTCTTTTTCATTGAAAATACATCCCGATACAGACAGGACAAGCGCCACAAGCAAAAGCGCTAAAGCTCCCGTATCTACGGTTGAACCGGCTATTTTTAATCGCACATCTCTCTCCAGCAAGTCAAATTGTTTTTTTATCAGTGATATTGTAACAAGAAATATCAGGCAGTTCCCTGTTTCTTCGCTTCGCGGGCGATTATCCTGAGGTTCTCATACGGCGCATTGAGCGGGACCGCGCATTCGGGACCGATTATATCTATACCGGCATCGATTTTCGCTTTCACATCCACCGCAATTGTCTCCTCAGTGCCATCGATCACGATGTCGATATTCGAGGTTCCGCCCATGAGCGACAGGCGCTCACCGGCAAGATCCCGGGCGGTTTTGTCGGTCACTTTGCTGTCGTAATGGAAACAGTCGATACCGGTTTCCCTGATATAGGCGATCCTGTCGGACGTGTCGCCGCAGATATGGAGGATAAGCGGGCAGGGAATACGTTCGACAAGCTCGGTATGCATGTCGACGAGGAAATCACGGTAAGCGTCCGGCGAACAGAGATCCCGTGTTGCATGGTCGGGCAGACAGAGTACATCGGCACCGGCATCTATCTGGGCCTTAGCGAACGCCACAGTCACCTCTTTGAGCCTTTCCATCGCCCGCCTGACAGCATCGGGTTTAAGGATCGTGTTGATGAGGAATTCCTCGACACCGAAAAGGTGATAGCCGAGTGTCCAGGGCCCGAAAGCCTTGCCCACCACAGCGGCCTCTCCGCCGATACGTTTTTTCAGCAATGTAATCGCCTCGAGCGGCACACGGCAGCCGCGGCGCTTTAAAAGATCGCCGGGAATTTTGATCTCGTCATCGATTTTGTAGAGCGCACCGCGGGAATCGGGCATATGGCCCGGATCACCCCAGTTGACCTCGCAGCCCAACGCCTCCGACTCATGCCAGACACTGAACAGCGGCATGACATTGTCGAAACCGAGTATCGTATACGAGGTCTCGGCAAGCGAAACCATAGCCCCGGTATCGATATGCGCCTCGGGAAAAGAAACGCCGACAGTTTCCATAAGATCGGTTGTTACCATCGAGGTGGCGCTGCCTGTTGCCGGACGTGGTGTCGGCTGACGTTTTAAAGCGGCAAGGAATATTTCACGGGCGTTCATGCGGTAATCCCCAGTAATCGTGTACGTGTTGCTGATATATACACAGCGGCGGGATGCTTTACAAGGGGAAAGCATGCGAACGCACTGCCATAACAGGCAAAGACTTTCAGACGGAACCGTGGCGATTTCACTTGCCTGACCAGTGAACACTGTATACTATACTTCTATATGGTAAAAACAAACATACTTTTACAAGGGGAAGGGATCATCCCATGAAACGCAGAACATTCATGACAACAACAGCGGCAGTGGCAGTTACGGGCATGGCAGCCACAACAGTGTCGGCGGCGCCAGCATTCCGCGGCACAATCAAAAAGAGCCTTTACTGGGGAATGCTGCCGGACGGGCCGGGCATTGCCGAAAAATTCGCCATAATCAAACGCGCAGGCTATGCAGGAGTCGAGATACCGACACAGGAAAAAGACGCGGAAGTCCAGGAGATGAAAGACGCCGCTGAAAAAAACGGTGTCGCCATCCATTCGATCATGAATTCCAAGCACTGGGGCTGCCCGTTCTCCAGCAGTGATTCCGCGAAAGTAAAAGAGGGAATCGAGGGCATGGAGACCTCTCTCAGGAACGCCAAAACTCTCGGCTGCGATACTGTTCTGCTCGTACCCGCCGTTGTCAATGCGGAAACATCCTATCGTGACGCGTACAAGCGTTCCCAGGAAGTGATCAGAGAACTCCTGCCAATGGCTGCCGAACTCGATGTTGTCATCGCGATCGAGAATGTCTGGAACAAGTTCCTGCTCTCACCCATCGAGTTCGCCAGTTATGTCGACGAATTCGAGAGCCCCTACCTCCAGGCCTATTTCGACTGCGGCAATATCGCCCTCTACGGTTTCCCGCAGGACTGGATCAGGACACTCGGCCGCAGGATTGTCAAACTGCATATCAAGGGGTTCGACACGAAAGAGCGCCAGTTCACCAATATTCTCGACGGCACAATCGACTGGAACGAGGTCAGACACGCTCTCAGCGACATACGTTACACCGGCTACATGGGAGCTGAATTGAAATCAGGCGACGAGGCCTACCTGACCGATGTCAGCAGGCGAATGGACAAAATCATCGCCGGTTCGGTGTGATTTCAGCAGAATAATGTTACGGGGGCAAGATCTGTAAAACACGCTCCCGCCGACTGTTCCGTACATTCAGAAAGTTAACCGGAAGAAATGTTGTCTTCCGGTTAATTTTTTTCTTGTGTCGGGCCATCAAATCGATTATTTTATGAACTCTGAAATTGAGAGCGGGAATAGCTCAGTGGTAGAGCGCCACCTTGCCAAGGTGGATGTCGCGAGTTCAAGTCTCGTTTCCCGCTCCATTTAAATAAAAACAAGGACTTGGTGAAACCAGGCCCTTATTTTTTTACCCTCAGCTCAAAGCCGCACGGCAACACTCCGGATCGAAAGTCGCAGTTACCATATATCGGCCAGCAGTGCTTTCTTTTTACGAACAACCCCGGCGCAAGCTTCGAGGGATCCTTTTTATTAAGCTGCCATTTCGCCGTCAATATGTTTTACCTACGGAAATACCCCCTCAATGCATATGTTTCATGGAACTGCGGTACCGGTAATGAGTTTAATTCAACGCCGGGATGAAAATTGGACGTGTCGAAAAATCAGAAACAGCGGCAAACCTACGCATTGCGAAAGCAAATACTATTATAACTTGATATGACAGCCCTTTATTATGTATATTACATATCTATAAATTTCAGGCTTAATACAGTTTTTATTTAAGGAATATAGAAAATGGCACAGGAAAACACGCAGGCTGCAGGCAATGAGGTCATAAGGGGTCTCGAAGGCGTTGTCGCGGCAGAAACAGATATTTCTTTCGTGGACGGCATTCATGCCAATCTCTATTACAAAGGGTACAACATCCACGAAATCGCAGAGCATACGACATCATTTGTCGAAACGATCCATCTGTTGCTGAACGGCGACCTGCCTACTGCCAAGCAGCTTAAAGTCCTCCGACGCGAGATCGTCCGTGAAATGCGGGTCCCCACACAGGTTATTCAGATGATGGAGATCATGCCGCCGTCAAGCCATCCCATGGATGTGCTGAGAACCGCGGTTTCCGCACTTTCTTTTTTCGATCCCGACTTCGAGGACAATTCACTCGAGGGAAACCGGCGGAAAGGCATCCGCCTTATCGCGCAGATGCAAGCACTGGTAGCGAGCCTGTTCAGGATTCGCAGCAACAAGACAATCCTTTCACCCGACCCCAAGCTGAACATGGCGCAGAATTTTCTCTACATGTTCAACGGGGAAGTGCCCGATAAGGAGCACGCACGGGCGATGGATCTGCTCCTGCTCCTCCATGCCGACCACGGCCTTAACGCATCGACTTTTGCCGCACGTGTAACAGCATCGACAAAGGCCGATATCCATGCCGCGGTCACCTCTGCACTGGCTACGCTCAAGGGCCCGCTTCATGGCGGCGCGAACGAGCGTGTCATGAAAATGCTCCGTAAGATCAACAACGTGGATGAAGTCGAAGAGTACATCAACACCATGCTTTCACAGGGACAGCGCGTCATGGGATTCGGCCATCGTGTCTACAAGAAGGAAGATCCGAGAGCCCGTCACCTGAGAAACATGTCGGAAGCGCTCTGCAGCGAAAAAGGCAAGAAGAACCTTTACACGATCTCGCATATGATCGAGGACATCGTTATCAAGTCCAAGGGCATTTATCCGAACGTTGATTTCTATTCGGCAACCGTCCAGAACGCACTCGGCATCCCGCCGGAGTTTTACACGACACTATTTGCAGCGTCGCGTATTGCCGGCTGGGTCGCTCATATTCTCGATCAGTACGAGAACAACCGTCTGATCCGCCCGACATCGAAATATACCGGCGAGTACAACCGCGCCTTTATTCCGATCGGCGAAAGGATCGGCGAGAACGTCGAGAGCTGACCTTCCCTCAGAGACCCCTGCATTCTTGTCCGGAATCCGCACAAAGCCTGCGTGCCTGTAGTAATAGCGGAACCGGACAGGGCAAAGCGCCCGGAACGGTGTTTCACTATGCATGACACAGCGTTTTCATCCGAAACCTTTGTCCGGAAAGTCGACAGTTACTGCCGGGAGCATTCACTGCTTCCCGCGGCGGGAGGTACTATTGTTGCGGCCGTTTCAGGCGGCGGTGATTCAATGGTGCTCCTGTCCGTGCTTGTCGAGCTTTCACGCGACAGAGAATTCCGTGTCGTGGGGGCCCATCTCAATCATGCCCTCAGAGGCAGAGAATCCGATGGTGATCAGGAGTTCGTCAGGGACTTCTGCAACGCTATCGGGATTACGTTTGTCACAGAAACACTATCCCCGGGAACACTTGAACAGAAAAAAGAATCGCTCGAAAGCGCAGCCCGCGCGGCACGTCTCGATTTTCTCGCACGTACTGCATCGGACTGCGGCGCGAAACGTATCGCCACCGGACACTCGCTCGATGATCAGGCGGAAACGATCCTCCAGCGTCTGATAAGAGGGACTGGGCCAGGCGGCCTCAAAGGAATCCTGCCGTTAAGGGATGATCTCTGGTGCCGTCCTTTGCTTATGTGCACACGGGATGAAATCCGAAGTTACGCACAGTCGGCAGGCATCCGTTTCCGCGAGGATTCGAGCAACGACGACCACCGTTTCACGAGAAACCGTATCAGGCACGAACTGATGCCGCTTATCACGGAACGTTTTTCTCTCGCCTTCCGTGAAAGTGCCGGACGGCTCGCGGAACTGTCCCGTCAGCAGGAGGACTATTTCGACACGGTTGTCGGCAATGCTTTCAGTGAATGTGTTATCCTGGCTAACCCATTCAAAATACTCCTTGATAAATCAAGGATGGAGGATTATCATAACATTGTGAAACAACGCATTGTCCGCCATGCGCTCATGCTGATCGAGGGCAAGGGCAGAGATACGGACCTGCGCGAAATCGATGCTGTAATGAGCGAACTCGAAAATTCGCGATGCAGCATGGATATCAGTGCAAAAATCAGGTTTGGTGTCGAACGGGGTGTCGTGATATTCACCGTCCCGGATCCCCTGCCCGAACCAGCGGACATTCACTTGCACGGCACAATGGAACTGCCTTCTGGCGGCGGCTCAATCTCGGTTTCCGGGACAAGGGCGGACAACGCTGTGGACGGTATCAGTTCGGTGCTTGTTTCACACGATATTATCGAGACACACGGCCCACTGACTGCCGGCCCTGTTGTCAAAGGCGAACGGATGAAACCGTTCGGCATGAAAGAGACGGTGAAAATCAGCGATTGCATCGCTCAGGCAGTCCCGAAAATTCTCAGGCACCAGGTTCCGGTCATCCGGGCAGGCGCAATACCGGTATGGATTCCGGGAGTTCGCTCCTCGGAATTGCTGCGGATACCTGATTCAGAATCTGGAACCGTAAAAGCGGTCACATCGCTTTTGAGACTGGAGTTTCACAACGGCATCACACGGACCATGTTTAACCGCTGATCATGATACGGCGGCGCCCATGGACAGGGCGAGGCGATACATGGTAAAAACCGGAGCAGCACCTAAAGGAATCGAATAATAATATGATGAACAGAAACGACATGCCCGACAACGGCATCGTAAAAAAACAGGATATGCGGAAAAGGCCCAGCGACCGCGATCTTCTCAAGAAAAAACGCATGAGCGGCCCTCAGCCCTCCAAACAGGGCAAACAGCAGGGAAAAACCGGCTGGCCTTTCGGCCACCGCCTGGCCTTCATTATCCTCCTTATCATGCTCGGCTTCTTCATGTGGCGGAACATGAACTCCGAGACAGCACAATACGCGGAAATCACCTATACACAGTTTGACGATTTTCTCAAGCAGGATACTTTTGCCGAGGCGAAAATCCGTAATGGCAGCCTCACCGGAAAATTCAAGACACCTCAGACCATTGACATCAACGGCGAAAAAAGCAGTTACAACGGCATCAGGGTCGAGATCGGTCATTATGACCGCGCCTTCCTTGACGAGCTGCTCTCCCATAAGGTCAATATAAAGATCGAGCCCGAGCGGACCTGGATGACCGTCATGTTCAACACCCTGCCGTGGATATTGATCTTCGGTATCTGGCTCTTTTTCCTCAGGCAGATGCAGGGCGGCCCCAAAGGTGTGTTCACATTCGGCAAGTCGCGGGCAAAAATGCTGGCCGAGAACCAGCCCAAGGTCACATTCGAAGATGTCGCTGGAGTCACCGAGGCGAAAACCGAACTTGAAGAAATTATAGATTTCCTGAAAGAGCCGCGTAAATTCCAGCGTCTCGGCGGAAAAATCCCGAAAGGCGCCCTCCTTGTCGGACCTCCTGGCACCGGCAAGACACTTCTCGCGAGAGCTGTCGCCGGTGAGGCCGGTGTGCCGTTCTTCAGCATGAGCGGCTCCGATTTTGTCGAAATGTTCGTCGGTGTCGGCGCTTCCCGTGTCCGCGATCTTTTTGAGCAGGGCAAGACCAATGCCCCCTGCATCATATTCATCGACGAGATCGATGCTGTCGGCCGTCAGCGCGGCGCAGGAATCGGCGGCGGTCATGACGAGCGCGAACAGACACTGAACCAGCTCCTCGTGGAGATGGACGGTTTCGAGTCCAACGACGGTGTCATTCTCGTTGCCGCGACGAACCGTCCCGACGTGCTCGATCCGGCGCTTCTGAGGCCCGGACGTTTCGACCGTCAGATCGTGGTCGACTGGCCGGATGTCAAGGCCCGCGAGCAGATTCTCAAGGTCCATGCACAGAAAATCCAGTCCGCTAAAAACATTGATCTCGAGCGCATCGCGAAGGGCACACCCGGCATGACCGGCGCCGACCTTGCGAATGTTGTTAACGAAGCCGCCCTTCTGGCCGCACGCATAAACCGGCGCGAGGTCACCATGGCCGATTTCGAGGAAGCGAAAGACAAGGTCATGATGGGCGCCGAACGGCGTTCGATGGTCATCAATGACGCTGAAAAAGCCCTGACAGCCTGTCACGAGGCTGGTCACGTTCTCGCCGGAAAGTATGCAGAGCACACCGATCCGGTCCATAAAGTATCGATTATCGCGCGCGGACGGGCTCTCGGCCAAACACAGTTCCTTCCTTCGGATGAAAAACATAACTGGTCGTATAACTATTGTATCGGCACACTGGTCAGGCTGCTTGGCGGACGGGCCGCTGAAATGATCAAGTTCGGCGACATCACGAACGGTGCGGCGAACGATATCGAGAACGCGACCAAACTTGCCCGGAAAATGGTCTGCGAATGGGGTATGAGCAAGC
The DNA here is from genome assembly GCA_963668435.2 of Candidatus Latescibacterota bacterium. Taxonomy (GTDB): domain Bacteria; phylum Latescibacterota; class Latescibacteria; order Latescibacterales; family Latescibacteraceae. The sequence goes on along the minus strand of CAXXSC010000001.1, from coordinate 469,739 downwards.
GACTCGGCCCCCTGACATTTGGACAGAAAGACCAGGAGATATTCCTGGGCCGTGAGATAGCCTCTCACAAGGACTATTCCGAGGAAACGGCCATTGCGATCGATCAGGAAGTCAGAAAACTGGTCGAGACTGCCCAGCAGAAAGCCGAGACTATTATCCGCGAGCACATGGATCAGCTCGAGGACCTGACCAACGCACTGTTGAAATATGAAGTGCTCGACGGTCCCGAAATCGATCGTATTATCAACGGCGAGGATATCGGCAGAAAAACGCGGCGTAAAAGGAGAAAACCCTCCCGCGGCAAAGGCTCTCAGCGAAGACAACCTGCCAAGGATGATAATAAGGCCAAACAGGCTGAGCCGCAGGAAGCCAAACAAGAGGAAAAACAAAGCGCCGGTGAAGCCACGCAAAACGGCAAAGAAAACACCGAGAACGGCGCAAACAGCGCGAAAAAGCCTCGCCAGCGACGATCCAGAAAACCTCGCGCACCTAAAATAACTGATACGACTTCTCAACAGGAGAAGCCGGAAAAACAGGAAAAGCAGGGCCATCAGCCTAAAAAAGATAACCGCGCAAAAAACACTGACAACGGTTCATCAGATGGCGGTAAGGGATCAAAAAGCGGATCATCCGGCAAATCCAAACGAAGTTCGTCGTCCCGGTCGCGTATCATCCGACTTAAAACCGGCGGCAGGCAGCGTTTTATCAGAAAAGCGCCGGCCAAGAAAATTCGTGAGATTAATTAACAATACGGTTTCAGCGTGCCGCACTGTGAATAACCGGTGCGGCACGTCTTTCATCCGGCATTTCCGAACAATGGCGTCAAACAAATCCAAGGCAGGAAAATGCAGCTAACGATCGGCGGCAAACACTATAACGGTGGACATCCCCTTATCATGGGCATTCTTAATGTAACGCCCGACTCCTTTTCCGATGGCGGACAGTATCTGGATCCTGTCCGCGCTGCCGGACATGCTGCCGAAATGGTCGAAGAGGGAGCTGATATAATCGATATCGGCGGTGAATCCTCCCGCCCCGGCGCTGATCCGGTCGATGCCGACGAAGAACTCCGCCGGGTGATTCCCGTGATTTCAGCTATAAAGAATGAGCTGGATGTTCCCATTTCCATCGATACATACAAGGCATCTGTCGCCCGTGAAGCCTTGGACGCTGGTGCGTCGATTGTCAACGACATCTCGGCCCTTGAATTTGACGAGTCCATGGTTTCGGTGCTCAGTGACAGCGATGCAAATGTCATACTCATGCACATGCAGGGCAGCCCCCGCACAATGCAGAAATCACCCGAGTACGGCAATGTCACCGAAGAGGTTATAACATACCTCAAGGAACGAATCGCATTCGCCGAATCGCGTGGTATAACCCGTGACAGGATAATTGTCGATCCCGGTATCGGTTTCGGGAAAAATATCGAACACAACCTGTCGCTGCTTGCTTCAATTGACCGTCTGCACGAAACCGGTTGTCCCGTTCTGGTTGGTGCATCGCGGAAAAGCATGATCGGCATGATTAGCGGCGACAGTGTCGAGGATCGTCTCGGGGGAACTGCCGCAATAACGGCGTACTGTGTCCTCAGGGGCATTGAAATTCACCGGGTGCACGATGTCAGGGAAATGCGCCAGGCCGCCGCTGTCGCGCAAGCAATCAGAAACAGTGCGAAACAAGATTCCGGGAGTCAGTCATGGACCTGATCAAGATCGGTTTCCTGCCGGTGACACTGGTTGATTTTATCGATGTCGCCATCGTTGCCCTGATATTCTACTCCCTCTACGTGCGCTTTAAAGACACGCGTGCGATGCAGCTTGTCACCGGCCTTTTCATACTTCTCGCGGCATCCATTTTTGCAGGCTGGGCACAGCTCAGGGCACTGAATGCGCTGATCAGTTTTTTCAGTTCGGTCTGGCTGGTCGGCATCGTCGTTATTTTCGCGCCTGAGCTCAGACGCCTTCTTATCCAGATCGGACGTTGGCGGATCATGGGCATTTTCATCCACAACCAGGAACAGCGCTCGGTCGACGAGGTTGTTACCGCGGCCCGCCGTCTTGCGGAAAAGAATTTCGGCGCACTCATGGTCATGACTCGCAATACGCAGCTTGGATCAATTGTCGACACCGGCACCCAGTTAAACGCAGAGGTCAGCCACCAGCTTCTCGTAACGATTTTCACACCCAATACGCCGCTGCACGATCTGGCAGTGGTAATCCGCAGCGACAGGATCACTGCGGCAAACTGTCTGCTCCCGCTGTCGGAATCTCCCGAAATCGACCGTTCGCTTGGCTCACGCCACCGTGCCGCACTTGGAATCAGTGAAGAAACAGATGCACTCGTTATCGTTGTCAGCGAGGAAACGAGAGCCATCTCTATCGCGGTCGACGGCCGCCTGATCAGGAATCTCTCGCCTGCCGAACTGCGTAGCAACCTGATCTCCATGCTGCGGTCACAATAGAGCATTTCAAGGCCGCAAACCGTTGTGATTACTGCGATAAAGCAATCGTAATCAGCCAGAATTGACTGAGTATTCTTACGAAAGATCAGCATGTCTCTTACAATCAAAGCTCCGGCAAAAATAAATCTCGGTCTCAGGGTTCTCGGGAAACGCGGCGATGGATTCCATGACATCCTCTCCATTTTCCAGACAGTTGGGCTCTATGACGAGCTTTCAGTTGAATCGGCAGAGATGACCTCACTTTCCTGCAATGTCGAATCCGTTCCCTGCGACAGCTCCAACCTCATTCTCAAGGCAAAAACAGCACTGGAAAATGAATCAGGCCGCAGCTTCGACCTTGCGCTGTCGCTGATCAAGCGCATACCGATGGGGGCCGGGCTCGGCGGCGGATCGACCGATGCCGCAACCGCGATCAGTGCGGTCACTGAACATGAAACACTCTCGATTTCAGACGCGAAACTTATGGAAATTGCCGCACAGATCGGTTCTGATGTGCCCTTTCTCATGTCCGGCGGCACAGCGGTTGTCAGCGGACGCGGAGAACGCATGATGCCAGCTCAATGGCCGTTCGATTTCACCTATGTCATTGTATTTCCCGGATTCGGCATCTCGACAGCATGGGCTTACTGTCAATTTAAGGAGTATCCTGGCGACAACGGCCGCTATATGGCCATGACATCCCGACTTCTTGAGGGAACACTGGAAAAGGATGAGTTTTTCGGGGTGCTGGTGAACGATTTCGAGCGCGTTGTGTTTCCCGCGCATGCTGAACTGGAAAGTATTCGCAATCGATTTCTCGATATCGGCGCCGAGGCAGGCATCATGACCGGCAGTGGTGCGGCAATGCTGGGTATTTTTGAGGATGAAAATAAAGCGGCCGAATGCGAGCAGGCAATGCGTGAACGTTATTCCGACGTGTTCCGCGTGAAAGCAGTCTGATCGATTCCCAGTCTGTTTCCGGACATAAAAAAAACACGGTACTCCGTTATTATTCTCCGGCTTCAAGCCATTAAACGGATACCGCGTTTTAATTTCTCTGTCAGGCTGTCCTCTTAGGGAACAGCATTCATCAACGCCTCAAGGCCCTCGGCTATGGACTGGGTGACCGCAGTCGAGCTGATAGTCGCATCCGTGATAGCGTCAATCTCGCCGCCGTCATCCTTGAGTGCGATCGCAGCGAGCTTCTTGCCAACAAACTGGCGCTGGAACCAGGGGCTTTCCTCGCCATCCCTTACCTGCATGACATTCGCACCGTAATCTTCCGTCTCATCCTGGAACAGGATTTTCACGGCCTCGATAACAAACTCGCTGTTGACTGCGACAAGCGTCTTGATATTGGATTCGAAACCCTCGCCCTCAACGACGAACGCATATCCCAGGGCCTCGATTTTTGCCACATCGGCATAAGCCGCGTAAAACTCGAAATCGCCCTCGTCATTAAGCTCGTATTCGCGCTCAGAGAAAAGTTCGGCAAGCGCATCGGCGGGATCGATCGGCTCCATGGCCGCGTCCTCATCATCGCCGCTGTCTTCGTCCTCATCGTCCTCAAACAGGAATGCAATCTCCTCATCCTCTTCCTCGCTGTCCTCATCATCCTCGAAGAGAAATGCGATTTCGTCGTCTTCGTCGCTGTCCTCATCATCGGATTCATCTATGAATTCCTCGCCGTTAAGCGCAGCCTTGAGATGCCTGAGACCGGAATTCATGGAACCTGTGAAAGCAGTTGAGGAAATTGTGGCGTCGGTAACAGCATCGATATTGCCGCCGTCATCGGCAAGCTTGACATCGTCATCGACAGTCTTGCCGACAAACTGAGTCAGGAACCAGGGAGAATCCTCTCCCTCGCGAACCTCTTTCATCCTGCCGCCGTAATCGGGCGTTTCCTTGAGAAAGAGGATTTTAAGCGCCTGCACAGCGCCGTCAGCATCTACCGCCACAAGCGTATCGATGTTATGCTCGAAACCCTCCTTGCGCGCGACAAAGAGGTAACCACCGACTTTTGACTTACCTTCATCCTGCCATGCTGTCCAGACAGGGAACATATCATCTTCATCATTGAGATCGTAACCACCGGCCATTCCTGGCATAAGCTCGACAAGATCGGCTTCCTCGGGCATTGAGATCGGCATGTCGGCAGGCTCCACCTCCTCGGGGACCTCGACGGGAACGAACTCACCTCCTGTCAACGCAGCCCTGAGCTGGCCCAGACCGTTCTGGATCGATGTCGCCACTGCCCTCGACGAAATAGTCGCACCGGAAATAGCATCGATACTACCGCCGTCATCCGCAACCCTCAGGTCGTCATCGGCGCTTTTGCCAATGAACTGCCTGGTGTACCAGGGATCACTTTCACCATCGTTGATGGCGAGGATCTGATCACCAAGGCCGGGCGTTTCCTGCTGGAACACCACCTTGAGATTAACGACCTTACCGTCTTTATCCACACCGACCATTGTTTCAATGGTCGATGAATAACCTTTGCCTTTTGCCGTGAAAACATAGCCGTCGGCTTCGCCCGAGGTCGAGCCTTTGTAGGCCGACCAGTATTCGAATGATTCGGGATCTCCCTGGGGAACATAACCGCCATCCATTCCGGGCAGGACCTCCAGTAGAACAGCATTGGCAAGCGCCGCCTTGCGTGCTTCGATCACCGGTGCGGTCTTAAGATAGACAAACGCGAGGGCCGAACCCGCGATAAGGCTGTAAAGCATAAGAATTACGCCGTTCTTGAGAATGTCCTTCACGATAGTATTCCTCCGCTGGCTGGTATTTCTGTCGGGAAACCCTTAAATATAAGAAAATAAATATACGAAATAGCTGATTCTTCTGCAACACAAAACCCTAAACGCAAATATGCGGAACAAGAAAAAATCTCCGAACAGCAGAAAAACATTTTACCATGTACAATCTTTTGCTTGACACAATAATTTTTACGATTATACTATTAATAAGGTAAAATTATATAATAAAGGACACTCTCGTGCGTAAAACAAAACACAACAACCACAATAACATCTTGATTATAATGACTTTTATCGGTCTGACGTACTCCGCGTCAACCGTACTGGCAAACGGTTGGCAGCATTACACACAGTTTTTCGCGCATCCGCTTTCACGTGATGTACGTTCTGTGGCACTTGCCGATGATGGCAGCGTATGGTTCGCCACCGCCGAGGGTGCCGCCTGTTTCCGTGACGGTGCATGGTCCAATTACACACCGAAAAACAGCGGCATTATCGGGAAACAGCTCCTGGCTGCGGCAGTCGATGCAGATGGCGCGGCGTGGTTCGCAGCAAAAGACGACGGAATATCCTGCTGTCGTAACGGTGCCTGGGTGAATTTCACAAAAACTGCCTCCGGGATCAGCCTCAAAGGTATCAGGGCAATAGAGCACTCCCGCGACAGCGGCCTGTGGGCTGCCGGCACAGACAAAAACGGAAAACTCCTCATCGCCAAATATGAAGGGGATGCATGGAAAAAAATACCTGCACCGGAGTATCAGGCCGGGAAATGCCGCACGGTCAGCATGGACTTTTTCTCGGACGGCAGCTTGGTGCTTTCCGTCGACACCGGCCTTTGGCGTCTCGATGGCGATACATGGCATGACCTCCTGGCCAACGCCGGTCTTGACGACACGTGGATCAACGGTTTCGCCATTGACAGCCGGGACCGGATATGGCTGGCCTCATGGCAGGGAATCGCCTGGCAGGACAGCGGGGCATGGCGCCGGAATGAGAAAATCCTGTTCGCGGAATGCATCGCGTTCGACAGCGACGGCACAGCACTAATCGGTACAGGCGGCGGAGGAATAAAACGTTTCAACGGCACGGTTACCGGACAGATCAGCCCCGGCGAAAACGAGCTGCCGGACAGCAATATTACAGATATCGCCCTTGCGGATGACGGCACAATGTGGGTCTGTACCAAAAACGGCGGCGCAGCGGTCAGGCGAAACGGGCGCTGGCAGAGTTTCACCGCTCCCTGGAAAAAAGAGCCCGAATTCGCTGTCAGAAATCTGTTCTGTTCAGGCAATAACGCTGTCAGCGCATATCTTGACAAATACGGTGTCATAAGCAAGTGCGACGCAGGCTGGCAAACAGCAGACAGGTCCGGGATGAATTCTGAATCGAAAACGAAAAAGACAGCGCCTGACAAAATGAAACCCGCGGAAAATACACCGCTCATACTTTACGATGCCACGGGCAGACAGATAGAGATCGACGAGGCCGTTATTAACGGCAGAATATGCACAGCCTGTGCAATCGACCACAGCAATCGCATCTGGCTTGGATGGAAAAACGACGGGTTCTCGCTGATCACTGGTGGCGTGGAAACAACATTCACTACCGAAAACAGCGGGCTTGTAGACATGCGCATACGGGCCATCGCCATCGACAGGGATGGTGTTGCCTGGATAGGCACCATGAAAGGTATTTCGCGTTTCGACGGCACGGAGTGGGAAACGCACAACTGCGGCAACCGCTACTTCATGAGTGACACGATAACCTCGATCGCCATTGACAGCGACAACACGGTCTGGTTCGGTGCGGCATACGGTGGTGTTATCAGTTTCGACGGCAATAAGTGGCTGTCCTACGGCACCGGCAACAGCGGGCTTCCCGGTGTTGATATCACAGCGGTCGCGGTGGACCATCAGGATGCCAAATGGTTCGCGGTCAAAGACCGCGGTGTCGTCCGCTTCAGCGACGGCGACTGGCTGGCATATACGACGAAGAACGGCCTCGGCAATAATTCTGTAACCTGCATCTCCAGCACAAAGGATGCTGTCTGGTTCGGCACCGAATACGGTATATCAAAATTTATTTATAAATAATACCTTGCCCCTGGAGTACCTCGTCATTATTATCTTTCAGGCAGATAATGATTTTTCCCAATTGTCAAATATCTGATCCGTAAGCTGCGTTCAAAGGCATGCCCTCTGTTCTTTCAAGATAATAATCAAGATACCCAATGGCTGCTGTAACTTCGATTGTCAAGAAGATCACTCCCGAAATCAGTCATTCAGCGCTGAAATCATGCTTTCAAATACTGAAAAAGATCAAGTATTATGGTCGTGGAAAGATCTGCCCTCTTTGCAACGCCTGTCTTGCAACCTTTCTGCCGTACGGCCCGAAAAATCCGTTTTTTTTAAAATATGATACCCCCGGCGGCGGACACAGAACGCAAGGATTATGCCCGGTTTGCGAATCGAAAGACAGAGAGCGGCTCCTGTATCTCTTCCTGAAAACACGGACGAAACTGTTCACCGAAAACATGTCCCTGCTTCATTTCGCACCGGAAATCAATATCGACCACCGTTTGCTGAAAATCAAAAACCTCCACTATATCAGCGCCGATGTCGATGAACATGCCATCGATATCATGGAAACTATTGACGTCATGGATATTCATCACGAAGATGGATCATTCGATGCAGTTCTCTGCAATCATGTCATGGAGCATGTCGACGACCACCGGAAGGCGTTATCTGAAATATTCAGGATTCTCAAGCCCGGAGGCTGGGCTATCCTTCAATCCCCTGTCGCTATCAATCTCGAAACGACATATGAAGACATCACTGTCGTCGATCCGAAAGAACGGGAGAAAGAATTCGGTCAAGAAGATCATGTGAGAATAATCGGAAGGGATTATCTTTCGCACCTGGAAGAAGCCGGTTTTACTGTTACCCTGTTTGATTGGGAACAGCATCGAGCGGAATTCGGCGGCCCCGATAATATATACGGTCTCAATCTGAATGAAAAAGTCTATTACTGCGAAAAACCCGCAGAACAGTCCTGAGAGAACCGCTTCAACACTCCAGTGTAACACAGTCAAGCGTTACCGGCAGAAATACCAGCTATCGACAATCAGTTTTTTCCGCAGCACTGCTTGTATTTCTTACCCGAACCACAGGGACATGGATCATTACGTCCGACTTTTTTCTCATTGCGAACAACAGGTGCTTTCTTCTGTGATTCACGGCCCGGCGAAGGTGTTCCGCCTTCTGCCACGGGACGGGTATCATAGGCCGCAACCTCAGCGTGGCTTTCACGGGCATTGGCGGTCAGAGTCGACCGGGGACCTTCCTCACGCTGGACCTGTGCCTGAGTAATGCCGCGGAAAAGAGTCTTGACTGTCGTCTTGTTAATCTCTTTCAGTGTTGTCTCGAACTGCAGATAGCCCTCGCGTTTATACTCGACCAATGGATCGCGCTGTCCGTAACCACGAAGGCTGATACCCTCTTTCAGCTGGTCCATCTCATAGAGATGCTCTTTCCAGAAATCGTCGATGGTCGAAAGGAGAATCACCCGCTCGTTCCATGCGAGAATGTCAGGTTCGATCATAGCCGCGCGATGCTGGTAGGTTTTCTTCGCCAGATCTGTCAGCATGGCCAGCAGCCCATCCTGCGGCAGGGTTTTCATCTGCTCGTCAGTCAGCGCGAAGCGGGTGAAGAATATCATGGCAAACTCGGCCATGAGCCCGTCCATATCCCAGTCCTCGGGAACACCCGATGACACGGTGTAGGTATCGACAAGCTCTTCGGCAATCGACTCGATCATCTCGAAAAGCCTGTCGCGGACATTCGCAGTCCTGAGCGCGGCGTTACGGAGGTCATAAATAACCTCGCGCTGGGTGTTCATGACATCGTCATACTCGAGAAGGTGCTTACGAATGGCGAAGTTCTGGGCCTCGACACGTTTCTGGGCACGGTCGATGGACTTGGTGACCATACCATGCTCGATAACCTCACCCTCCTCTACGCCAAGCCGCTGCATAATCCCCGCAATGCGGTCGGAGCCGAAAAGGCGCATAAGATCGTCCTCGAGGGACAGGTAGAAAATCGATGATCCGGGATCGCCCTGACGGCCGGAACGGCCGCGGAGCTGACGATCGATACGCCGTGCCTCATGACGTTCCGTACCAATGATCTGGAGGCCGCCGGGATAGCCGCTGTCGTCATTGCCAACCTCTTTCACACCCTCACCAAGCTTGATGTCAGTACCACGGCCGGCCATGTTGGTGGCGATGGTGACCGCACTCTTACGCCCGGCATTGGCAACAATCTCAGCCTCACTCTGATGCTGTTTCGCATTCAGTACATTATGTTTGACACCGCGGCGTTTGAGCATGCGTGAAAGTGTTTCAGAGACATCGACATTGACCGTACCGACAAGCACGGGCCGTCCTATTTCGGACAGGTACGCGATCTCGTCAATGATCGCATTGTATTTCTCCCGGCGTGTGCGGTAAATACGGTCATCGCGGTCGGCACGAACGATCGGCCTGTTTGTCGGTATGACAACCACGTCGAGCTTATATATCTCCCAGAACTCGCCCGCCTCGGTCTCAGCGGTACCGGTCATGCCGGAGAGTTTCTCGTACATGCGGAAATAATTCTGAAGTGTGATGGTGGCAAGTGTCTGGGTTTCCTGTTCGATCTTGACATTTTCTTTCGCCTCGAGCGCCTGATGAAGGCCATCGGAATAGCGGCGGCCAGACATGAGACGTCCGGTGAACTCGTCGACAATCAGCACCTTGCCGTCCTGCACCACGTACTGCTGGTCCTTGACAAACAACGTGTAGGCGCGGAGAAGCTGGTTCGTATTGTGTATTTTTTCGCTCTTGAGCGCAAATTCACGGGTAAGCTCGTCCTGTTTCGCGATCTTTTCCTCTTCGGAAAGCGACTCTTCATGCTCGATCGCGCTGATCTCCTCGTTGAGATCGGGCAGGACAAAGGTCTGGCGGGTCTCCTCGGGCATACTGTTGAGAGCCCTGTCGGTGAAATTGATCGTGTGTTGCTTTTCATCGACAACAAAGAGCAGTTCCTCGTCGATCTCAGGCATGCGCTTGTCGCGGAGAAAATCGGACTCCACCGACATGATCAGTCTCTGCAGTTCGGGACGGTCCGAGACGAGTTTCATGAGACGGCGGTTTCTTGGTGTGCCGCGTTTCGCCTGCAACAGCAACATCCCGGCCTCGTATTCGTCGCCCTCGGCAAGAAGTTTTTCCGCATCGGCGATCTTGCCGTTCACCAGATGCATCTGCTGTGATACAATATGCTGGACAAGCGGTTTCATTTCCTGGTACTTGTGGGTCGAGGTGCCCACGGGGCCGCTGATGATAAGCGGCGTTCTCGCCTCGTCGATAAGCACGGAATCGACCTCGTCGACAAGTGCGTAATGGAATTCCCGCTGAACGACATCCTCAATCCTGATCGCCATGTTGTCGCGGAGATAATCGAAACCGAACTCGTTGTTGGTGCCGTAGGTGATATCACAGCTGTAAGCCGCCTGACGCGTTTTCGAGGACATATCATGGGTGATATAACCCACAGTGAGCCCCAGGAAATCGTATATCATGCCATACCACTCGACATCACGCCGCACAAGGTAATCGTTAACCGTGATAAAATGCGCCCCCCTGCCGGTGAGCCCGTTGAGGTAGAGCGGCATGGTCGAAACAAGGCTCTTTCCCTCACCGGTCGCCATTTCGGCAATCTTACCCTGATGCAGAACGATTGCACCGACAAGCTGGCAGTCGTAGGGTATCATGTCCCAGGTGACCTCATGCCCCATCACTGCCCATGATTTCCCCATAAGACGGCGGCAGCAATCCTTGACCACCGCATAGGCCTCTGGCATAATGTCGTCGGTCGTTTCGCCGTCGGCAAGCCGCTGCCTGAACTCCGGGGTTTTCGCTTTGAGCTCGTCATCGGTCAAGGAAGCGAGTTCGGCATAATGCTCGTTGATCTCGTCGACAATGGGAAGTATATCTTTCATGTCACGATCGGTTTTCGAGCCGAAAATCTTCGTGAGTGCCGAATTGAAAAAATCACCGATAGCCATAATAGTATCCTGTTGATAATACGAAACATAGCGAGGAGACAGTAAACAACTCCCCGAAACACCCCGTCATCGTTGTCAATATCGTTTATCGCATTGAAACCTTTAATCTTATAATATGCACTAATTGGAAGGTCAAAGCAAGGTCGAAACGTTTCGGCCCCTTGGAGAAAACCCTTGCCTATCAAAAGCGGGCAACGCTATACTGAAAATATTGAAATCATATCATTTATAAGGAGAAAACCATGATCAACCCCATGAAACGCCTTAACGTAATCTTACTTGCACTTGCAGTCTTTCTGGCTGTATTCGGCGCAACAGTGTTTGCCGAACCGCCGGTAATCAGGCTGTGGCCGGACAGCATGCCCGGCGCAAAAACCATCGAAGCCGAAACCGAGGAACCGGCAGGACGGATCAACCATGTCAGCGACCCGACTCTTCTCGTATACCCTGCGCCGAAAGCGAACGCGACAGGACAGGCTGTAGTCGTCTGCCCCGGTGGCGGTTACCGTCGGCTCGCAATCAACCACGAGGGTCACGATGTTGCCCGCTGGCTGAACAGCCTCGGTATATCGGCATTTATTCTCAAGTACCGCATGTACGATTTCGGTCATCCGGCGCCCCTTCAGGATGCTCAGCGGGCAGTCAGGATTGTCCGGAGCCACGCAAATGAATACGGCATCGATCCCGGCAGAATCGGCATCATGGGATTCTCGGCAGGCGGGCATCTCGCCTCCTCCGCAATCACCCATTTCAACTGGGAGGCCTACCCCCCGCAGGATACTATCGACAAGGTCAGCCCGCGTCCCGATTTCGGCATCCTTATCTATCCGGTCATCTCCATGCAGGATGAAATCACTCATATGGGCTCGCAGAAAAACCTGCTCGGCGAAAATCCCACGCAGAAAATGAAAGATTTCATGTCGAACGAGATGCAGGTCACCAAAGACACGCCGCCGTCGTTCCTCATTCACACTACCAATGACGGCGCGGTGCCGGTCATGAACAGTGTCCGGTTTTACGAGGCGATGCTCAAAGCTGGTGTTCCGGCGGAAATGCATATCTACAAGGACGGCCCCCACGGTTTCGGACTGGCCCCGGGGAGACCGGCTCTGGAAACCTGGCCCGGTGTCTGCGAGGCATGGCTCAAAGGATTGTAATAGAAGGAACTTACATCGTAATCAATGCCTGAAAATCCGATACAGATTTTATCCGGAGTTAGGCAAAAGGAGGGAGAATGCAACGATTGGCAACACGTTTTTCGTACCTATCATTCCTTCTGTTGTTTGCCATATCGGCACAATCATCCAATACCGAAGCGCGGGACAAGCTGCCGCGCGAGGTAACGGTTGCCTCGATCACGCTCATGTCGCCGTGGGGCGCTCCTGTCAACACGATGGGCACAACGGTTGATGAACGGATCGACAAGTCGCTGGAGCGCATGGAACAGACGGCGGCCTACAAGCCCGACATTGTCTGCCTGTCGGAGGCCTTTCCCCATGCCGACCTGCCCGACCTGCCGCCATACGAGGGACGTGCCGAAATCCTTCCGGGCCCGATTGTCAAGCATTTCACCGATTACGCGAAAAAACACAACTGCTATGTCATCTGCCCGATGTATACGAAACGTGACGGGCACATATACAATGCCGCGGTGCTCATAGACCGTAAGGGGCAGATTGTCGGCGAATACGACAAGGTCCATCCAACTGAGGGCGAGGTCAGGAAAGGCATTACACCCGGCCCCGCCGAACCGCCAGTCTTCGAAACTGATTTCGGCACGATCGGCATGATGATCTGTTTCGACGCCAACTGGCCGAAAACATGGAAGAAACTCCGTGAAAAAGGCGCGGAGATCGTTTTCTGGCCCTCGGCGTTCGCAGGTGGCGCACTGCTCAACGCACTCGCCATGCAGAACACATATTATATCGTATCATGCACCCGTTACCAGCCTGCACGCATTATCGACATCACAGGAAAAGACATCGGCGGCAACGGCAGGCTCCAGGAATGGTTCTGCTCGACCATCAACCTCGACAGGGAGGTGTTTCACTGGGATTTCCAGGATGGCGCTTTCAGGGATATTCAGCAGAAATACGGAGATAAGTTCAAATACGAGATCGCCCATCCCGAGGGCTGGTTCATCCTCGAGAGCAATGACGAAAGCGTGTCGATCGAACAGATCAAGCGTGAGTACAAACTCGTGAACTATCATGAATATATCGAGCGGGCGGAAAAAGTGCAGGTTGATTCGAGGCCGTAACATAAATAAAGCTGACAAAAAAAGGCGCTCATCTCATTGAGCGCCTTTTTTATTTGTACTTCTCACAGTCTCAAAAAGCTATCAGAACGACAGACAATGCCATGCAACCTGCTCCGGCGACACCGATGCCGCCATGACTCGAAATCTCATGATCTTCGGCAAGATAGACGGAAGCAGCGCAACCTAACATACCGGCAAATCCAAGGATCTTGTGCATATTGATGTCGGAAACGAAACGCGACTTTGCCAAGGTCGGCATCCCGTATTGGTACCAACCCGAAAGAACGGTCACACCTGCAAGCGCTGTTGTCGCTTTCGCGAAATCGCAGTGGATGGAATGCGAGGATTTCGTTACGCCGGTCACAAGAGCGGCGGCGAGAGTGGCGTACCCGGCATACTTGTGGAACATCCCCATATCGAATCCTGAAAAGGCCGCGTCCTGCCTGTTGTAAAAAACAGCAGGCGAAACATCCCCCTTAAAATCGACACTGTTCAGCGAGGACAGCAGATGACCATAGCAGGTCTGAGCCCCGCAATCTGCGCAGGAAAATTGCACGGGATACGTTTCAGCTAAGGCGTGAGGCGCAGTATAAGCACAAAACCGGCCGGGAAGCACATTAAGCTCTCCGGCCGATACAATGGTTGAAAAAAGCGATGCAATTACGAGAACAGCGGCACTGAAAAAACAACGCATAATTTCCGGCCTTTCGTTAGTTCTTCTTAATTGTATGACTTCTTTCTAATTATCCATCTTTTTCCCAAGATTGTCAAGGATGCCGTTGATAAATCCGGGGCTTTTCTCCGTGCTGAATGTTTTGGCAAGCTCGATAGCCTCGTTTATCGACACGCCAACCGGAATATCGAGGAAAAACATCATTTCCGCGAGAGCGATCCACATGATATAACGGTCGATCCGTGAAACACGTTCGAAATCCCAGTTAACGAGCACCCCGCGGATTTTCTCGTTGAAATCCTCGACATTAGCCTCGATCTTCGAGGCGATAGACAGGGCAAAACGTTTCTGATCCTCGTCAAGACCAAGCGTAAACGGCTTCAGCGAGGGCGCATCGGGATCAAGGCCACCGGATGCGATTTCACGGTCAGCCTCTTCCATCTCCTCGAATGCCTCACGGACACTGAGCCCGCGGCACTCAGCGATGTAGAGAGCCCTGACAAGCGCCTCGCGCGCTTTATGGCGTTTCGACACGGCCTATTCCCCGATCTTTCCCATGAGATTGCTCATCTCGATGGCGGTAAGTGCGGCATCAAATCCACGGTTGCCGACTGTCGTACCTGCACGCTCGATTGCCTGCTCGACCGTATCGGTTGTGACAAGGCCGAAAATCACCGGCACACTGGTATCGAGACTGGCGATGGCGATACCCTTGGCGGCCTCGGAAGCGACAAAATCGAAATGCGGTGTCGCACCCCTGATAACAGCGCCGAGACAAATGACCGCATCGAATTTCTTGGTTTCAGCGACTTTTTTCGCTGCCAGCGGGATCTCGTATGCGCCGGGAACCCAGTAGACAGTGATATCGTCACTCTTTGCCTCATGGCGCTCCAGACAATCGATGGCGCCACTCATGAGCTTACCGCCGATAAGTTCATTGTAACGTGACACCACAATCGCGTATCTCTTATTCTTGGCGGTCAGATCGCCCTGTACGATTTTAGCCATTGTCATGACTCCTTTGTTATCATGTGACTGTTTTATTTAGCGTTACTATTATCATTCATCAGACTGGGACATCTCAGTCTTCGTCGCATTCATGCTGATGATTGGGCTGTTTTCCCGCGTCGGGGATTTTGTCCTGGTTCAGAATATGCCCCATCTTGTCTTTTTTCGTCTGCATGTAAAATGCGTTCTCACCGCATAGTTCGACCTCGATGGGCACACGCTCGACAATTTCCAGTCCGTAACCCTCGAGACCGATGATCTTCTTGGGATTATTGGTCATCAGCCTGATCTTTTCGATGCCCAGGTCGGCGAGAATCTGTGCGCCGATGCCGTAATCCCGGAGATCGGGCGCGAAACCAAGCATGATGTTCGCCTCAACAGTATCGTGTCCCTTGTCCTGGAGCTTGTATGCTTTAAGCTTGTTGGTGAGACCGATCCCACGGCCTTCCTGTCGCATATACAGCACCGCACCGCGGCCCTCTTTCTCGATCATCCGCATTGCATGAGCAAGCTGATCACCGCAATCACAGCGCAGGGAACCGAGCACGTCCCCGGTCAGGCACTCGGAATGCACCCGGACAAGGACCGGATCGCCATCGGCAACATCGCCCTTGACAATTGCGAGATGATGGTGATCGTCGATCTCACTCTCGTAAACCTTGAGATCGAAAACACCATATTTCGTGGGAAAATACACCGAGGTGATCATCTCGACCAGCTTTTCCTTCCTGCGCCGGAACGCGATCAGGTCGCGGATGGAAACGATTGAGAAACCGTGCGTGTCCGCCAGTTCCTGCAGGTAGCTCAGATTCGCGACATCACCTTCCGGATCGGTTACCACCGAGGTCAGCCCGGCTGGATACAATCCTGCAAGGCGGGGAAAATCAACTGCAGCCTCTGTGTGACCCGCCCGCGAAAGCACGCCGCCATCGAGAGCCTTGAGGGTTGTAACATGGCCGGGCCTTGCGAAATCAGCGGAAACCGCGTCCTGATCGGCAAAAAGCCTTATTGTCGCGGCCCTGTCAGCGGCAGAAGCGCCGCCGGCCTTGTTACCTTCAAGGGCATCTATGCTGATACCGAAATTGGTGCTCCCGAGTGTTTCGGTTTTGATACCGATGAGATCGAGATCAAGAGCATCGAAACGCTCCGTCGTGCCAGCGACAGCCATGAGACCGCCAGCCTCTCGCATGAGAAAACCGACATCTTTTGTCCGGACAAACTGGGCTGCCATCATCAGATCGCCGCCACTATCCTCCGAATCGTCATCGGTAACAATGATCATTTTGCCGTCAGCAATATCTTCAATCGCTTTCTCTATCGATGTAAATTCCGCCATGGCGGTCATCCTCTCTCTGGCCGGAGCTCATATCCGAACCATGTGTTCATCGTTTACATCCCTGTCACCCGGATTAAAATCCAAGATCTTCAAGCCGCTCGATTGTCAGACCCCCGCCTGAACTCATGAGCTTTTCTATATACCGGGCGATCACGTCTATTTCGAGATTAACCCTTTTCCCGGCCTTTGCCCCGGAAAGCGTGGTTTCCTCGAGTGTATGGGCAATAATGGTCACACCGAACTCTCCGGGCCGTGAATAGGTCACGGTCAGGCTGATACCGTCGATCGTAATCGAGCCTTTCTCGGCAATATACCGTTCGAGCTGCGGTTCCGGCGCAATGGCGATATCGATATTGTCCGCGTTGCCACGTACCGAAACGATCTTACCGACACCATCGACATGCCCCTGTACGATATGGCCGCCGAGACGGTCTCCCAGCTTAAGAGAACGCTCGAGATTTACAGGATCGCCGGATTTCGCCAGGCCGAGCGTCGACCGTTTCAGGGTTTCCGTCACCGCCTGCACGGTAAAACTGTCATCGCCGAACGCTGTCACTGTCAGACAGACACCGTTGACCGCAATGCTGTCGCCCAAAGCGACACTCTCGAGAACTGACGAGGCGCCGATATTTATATCGGCAGTCTTGCCGCGCTGTGAAACAGAACGTATCCTGCCGACCTCTTCTATCAATCCGGTAAACATGTTATTTCCAAATTTATTTATAATTCAAGATCAGTAGTGTCCCAACATTAGTCAAATAAATTCAATTGGTTAGGATTTTCATGGTTCACGATTGAATTGTTGTTTTCTGTAAGTATATGATAAATATGACCTTTTTCAAACAGCGAGACACTTAGAATCTGTAGAATTGTGTAGAGACTAAGGTCGATTTTCAGTTCTTTTCGCATGATGGCGACTAATAAATAGACAGATATAGCAATCCATATTTGAGATTTGACAGCATTTTCAGATGTGCCATAAAATGATTTGATTCTCAGGTGCTGCTTGATCCATTTGAAAAACAGTTCAATTTGCCAGCGGCAACGATATAACTCTGTAATGGTCAAAGCAGGTAGGTCAAAATTATTAGTCAGAAAGACCAGATTCTTACCTTTTTTTGAGTCATAGAATCGGATTCGTCGTAGTTTGTCACAATACTTTTGTTGTGTATAATATCCTTTTAGAACAACGGTTTGGTCACATTTAAGTCCGGTTGATTTATCGATAACATGTGAATACACTCGTTTGAATTGCAGGTTCTTTTTTGCTCGGGTAATGAAGAACGCATTTGCGTTATGAATACAGTGAAGCCGGTCAAAATCTATGTAAGCGCGATCCATGATATACAATGCACCTGCTTCCGGAAGTAAACTGTCGATAATCGTTACATCATGGACTTTGCCATGTGTGATAATTGCCAATACCGGAATATTTCCATGCAGATTCAAGAGTGTATGAAGTTTGATCGCTCCTTTCCGTTTTCGGAATTGTGCCCAGGGGAATACGGACAAACACAAGTCTATGGTCGTTGAATCGAGCGCATACACTGTCTGGTCCAACTCAACACCGAACGGCTCATGAGTATATAGTTTTCTCGCATGCTCGATAAGTACCTGTGTAAAATCAGCATAGATTCGCCAGTCGCGTGTTTCGTTTGCATGTGCCAGTGTGTTGCGGGAAATAGTACTTCTGATTCCCATGTGGTACAGCTTGGTGTTCATTGCCCGTAAACAGGCTTCAATATCTCGCAAGCTTTCACGATATGTCAGTTGAGCAAAAGCCATCACGCGGTATTGATCAGAACAGGTGAACTCCTTTACTTTATAGTTGCCCGAATACCGCTTAACACATGTTTGAAATCGTCTCCATGGTAATATATCCATGAGTTGTGAAAAAACCGTACGACCTGTATACATCGACCTCTCCTTTGCTATAGGACAGGTCATAGTTTAATACACTTTTCAAGTCGATACAGGTCTTATTTTTTTCTATCATATTTATTATCAATTCTTTACATGGTTTTTAATTTATAACGTTGGGACACTACTGATTCAAGATTCAAAATGCAAGGCTCACAGTTCAAGGCCCTGTCGCATTAAAAGCGCCCGCATTATCCGCCGCTTTCAGTACTAAACCGGCACATCAATCACTCAGGCTGCTGCGGATAACAAGTAATAACCGTGTCTCCATCGAGACTCAGGCTTTCGACATCGCCGAACACAAGCGCATGCTCAATACCGCCGGGATCGAAACCGCTGAATGCCGATACACCTCGACCGAGCACTTTCGGTGCGATCATCATGACCAGTTTATCGACGAGCCCCTCCGCAATTAGCGACGAAGCCAGACCGGCTCCACCCTCGCAGAGGACAGTCATAACACCGCGCTCGCCGAGTTTGTTTAAAACCGGCATCAAAGGCACCCGCCCATTATCTGACGGGAAACGCCAGACCTCGGCACCAGCGGCCAGAAGAGCGCTTTCTTTTTCGGACAGCGCCGTATCGGTCGCCGCAATAATCGCATGACCATCCGCGAGCACCCGGGCATCGGGTGCAATGTTCAGTTTCGAGTCGATCAGCACCCGAAGAGGATCCTCACCCTCGGCATCGCGCACATTCAACGAGGGATTGTCGGCAGAGACCGTGCCTGAACCGACCATAATAGCGTCGGATTCGGCCCGGACACCGTGCACAAGCTTTCTTGCCTCCGCACCGGTGATCCACTTGCTCTGGCCCTCGGAGTCGGCGATGAACCCGTCAAGGGTGACCGCGAGTTTCAACGTCAGAAACGGCATCCCGGTGACAATGTGCTTGATGAAAGCCTCGTTGAGTTTCCTCGCCGCATCTTCCATGAGGCCGACCTCGACCTCGATACCGTCCTCCCGGATACGGTCACAGCCTTTGCCCGCGACAAGCGGATTGGGATCGGTCATTGCCACAACGACACGACGCATGCCGTGCCTGATAATCAGTTCTGTACAAGGAGGCGTCCTGCCGTGATGGTTGCATGGTTCGAGCGTCACATACATATCAGCGCCGCGAACCTCGCCGCCGGCATTGTTAACCGCGGCAACCTCAGCATGCGGCCCTCCGGCACGTGCATGCCATCCCCGGCCTATTATTGCGCCATCCCTGACAATAACCGCGCCCACCATCGGATTGGGGCTCGTCGTACCCCGGCCTTTTTCCGCCAGCGAAAGAGCGAGCGCCATATACTCCCTGTCACGATCGTCGATCACGATGAATGCCTCCGGACTTTATAATTTAGAAATATACCACATAAACGCTGCTTGGACAAGCTTTTCCGCCGCCACAGAGCGCTTATCCGTTGCCTTGGAGGCTCCTGTGTGCTATACTTTCCAGCACATCGTATATAATTTGTCAATGATAGGGGGAATATCGTGACAACTCAGCAAGCGCTCCAGAAACTAAAGGACGGCAACACACGATTCGTCGGCGGCAAACTCGAACATCCCGGAACCGGCGGGGCACGGCGCAAGGAAGTTCTCAACGGACAGAAACCGTTCGCGGCAATCCTAACCTGTTCCGACTCGCGTGTTCCACCGGAGATTATTTTCGACTGTGGTATCGGTGACATATTCGTCATCAGGGTCGCCGGGAATGTTCTCGACGATACGGTCAGGGGCAGCCTCGCCTACGCGGCACTTCATCTCAAATGCCCAATGATCGTCGTACTCGGCCACAGCTTGTGCGGTGCAGTGACTGCATCGATTCAGCCCGACGAGGCACTCGCGGGTGAACCTGACAGCATCGCCTCAATCATCGACAAGGTCCGCAGCAACATCCCTGCAACCATGGGGAAGAAATACCCGGCGATCATCCCAACGAGGCAATCACAGAAAACGCCCTGGCAGTCCTCGCCCAGATTAAGGCCGATGACACTGTCAACGCCGCTGTAAGCGCAGGTGTCACCGAGGTGAAAGCCGCTCACTACTCGCTTGAAACAGGTGTTGTCGACTGGCTATGAAAAACGTCAATATAGAAATCAAGGCCCGGATCGGGGACAGCGCTGAAATCCGGGCTTTCCTCGAAAAGCACCATGCCGATTTCAAAGGCCGGGATCACCAGATCGACACCTATTTCAATGTTCCGGAAGGCCGTTTGAAAATCCGCGAGGGAAATGTTGAGGCCTGCATTGTTCACTACCACCGCCCGAACGACAGCGGCCCGAAACGCTGTGACTACACGATCGAGAAATTCAGCCCAAAGGATCTGCATCTAGACGGCTTGAAACGTCTCCTAACCGATTCGCTGGGCGTTCTCTGTGTTGTCGACAAGCTGCGTGACATCTATTTTCTCGACAATTGCAAATTCCATATAGACAGTGTCGAGGGGCTCGGCGAATTTTTCGAGATCGAGGCCATCGGGGATGAAAACCATGGTATAGAGGATCTGCGGCACCAGTGTAAAGATTATCTCACGCACTTGGGCATAACGGACGATATGCTTGTGAAAGTGTCCTACAGCGATATGATGCTAATGAAGTAAACTTCAGAAAAGGACTTGATTTTCTCAGTTAATTACATATATTTTTATTGCCTCTTAGTCGTACATTTGTTGTTATGATGCAAATGTATAATGCCGGGTGTAAAGCCAGGCTGAATTGCATTGATTGGCATTCTTCGGCGGACTTAAAGCTTCAAATCCGCCAGAATGCTGGCATATTTTAACCTTTAAGTCCGCCGCGCCTAAAGTAAGAGGCAAGAATGTTACATGCCTTTTCTCATCCGAGCAGTGACTATCTGATGAGAAGGATAAAGGATTCTTTTCAACACAAAGTTATTTATCAGAGAAAAGAGCGTCACATTATATTTCTTTGTGGCGGGTCTACAGTGGCTTATAAGCGCTCCATGCGGAAGCGATTCCTAAAACACTTCAGTAAAACACATTCAGACCTTCAAATTATTCTTGCTGAAAGTGCAATTTCTGACATCAATATTTATAATGATCATGGTTTTATTAATCTTGCTGATTTTGAAACACTCATTGTTGCTATATCAGACTGTATCCTAATTTTCCCAGAAAGCCCAGGCTCAATTGCAGAGCTTGGCTTTTTTGCAAATAATGAAGATGCCGTAAAAAAACTCCTCGTTGTCAATAAAATATCTGAGCAAAACGACTCATTTATTAACAATGGTCTAATGCCCCGAATCAATTCAAAATCTATTTTCCAACCTGTGTTGTTTACGGATTTTTCGAATCCTAATTTCTCCCAAATTGAAAAACGCTTAACAGATAGACTCCACAAAACACAATCCAAGAAATTTAAATATATAAGATTCTCGAAATTATCAATACAACAGAAAATGTATGTAATATTTCAGATTTTATATATTTTTAGGGTGTTAAACCTTGAGGGTATTATACATTGTATTGAAAAATTATTTTCGAAAACAACAAAAAAAATTAATACAGAAATAATGACCATAATGTCAATATTAATCTCAGGCGAGATAATCTTAAGAATTGGTGATGATTCACAGTACTTTATGCCCTCACCCAACGTAAAACCATTTTTAGATTTCAGAAACATTGAAGTAGAATCTTTGCGAACTGAAACAACATCATTTTTCAACAAACATCATGATGAAACATATAAATTAATAGAGGCAAACTCTTGATAATTCAGGTTATCGCAAAAAAAACCGGCCTTGAATCCGAATACTTGCAAAAAGTAATTCGTTCAGCCAGCCATAGATATAAAACATATATGATACCTAAAAAAACTGGTGGGAATAGAACTATTTCACACCCATCGATTGAAGTTAAATTTCTCCAAAGATGGCTGATCGATAACATATTCGAGTATTTGCCAATTCATGATTCAGTCTATTCTTATAGAAAAGGAAGAAACATAAAAGATTTAGCACAAATTCATTCAAAAAATAAATATCTTTTGAAAATGGATTTTGAAAATTTTTTCCCCTCTATTGCGGGCAAAGACATTTCAATACTAATTCAAAAAAACAAAGAAAAGTTTCCATACAAAATATCTGAAAATGATAAAACAATTATAAATTCAATAGTATGTAAAAAAGATTGTTTAACAATAGGAGCCCCAAGTTCTCCAATAATATCAAATGCGATTTTATATAATTTTGATTTACAATGCTATAAAATGGCACAAGAAAGAAATTCTTTTTATTCAAGGTATTCCGATGATATTTACTTTTCTTCGAATAAACCTTGCGTCCTTGAAGATATTCTCAACCAAGTAATTAAAATATTAGACAATACAAAATCACCTAAACTCACTCTAAATAATAATAAAACATCTTTTAGCTCAAAAAAATATAGACGAATAGTAACAGGATTAGTAATCACACCAGATAATAAAGTATCAATAGGAAGAAAAAGAAAACGCTATATTAAAAGTTTGATTTACAGGTACACAAAAGATACATTAAACGATAGAGAACGAGCATATTTGCAGGGATATTTATCTTATGTCAATGCTGTTGAACCATTTTTCTTATTTAACTTAAAGAAAAAATATGGCGAAGAAACAATTTCAGAGATAATTAATCATCCATAATATCTATGATTTTCAAACATATAGAGAAAAAGGGCGGCCACCCGGCCGCCCTTTTTCTGCTGAATTCTGATTCCTGAATACTGTCTTTTACAGCTCCCTGACCCAGATATTGCGGTATTTCACAGGATTGCCGTGGTCCTGAAGGTAGATCGGGCCTTTGGCTGCGCCTTTCTCGCGCGGACCGCCGGGTGTGGGCTGGATCTCGATATGATCCTGGATAAGGACACCGTTGAGGAACACCGTGGCGGTGGCGCGCTTGACCGCTGCGCCGCTCTGGTTGAGCACGGGCGCGCGGAAAATAATGTCGTAGGTCTGCCATTCGCCGGGCTTACGGGCGGCATTCACCAGCGGGACATACTGCTGATAGACAGCACCGAGCATACCGTCGGCATAGGTTTCGTTCTTGTAGGAATCAAGCACCTGAACCTCGTAACAGCCCTGGAAATACACACCGCTGTTGCCGCGACCCTGACCGTCGCCGACCACATCAGCGGGGGTCGAAAACTCGAGATGAAGCTGAATATCACCAAATTCTTTTTTTGTAATGACACCGCCGTTGCCCTTGGCCACGACCATAGCACCGTTTTCAAGTTTCCATTTGACAGGATTGCCATCAGTGTGTGTCCACTCGCTCAGGCTTTTGCCGTCGAGCAGAACGATAGCATCAGAGGGAACACCATTTGCGGGTGCTGTAATCACCGTCGGCTGTGCGAGCTCTTTCTCGGCGGCGACAACCGGCACGGAAACTGCCAGCACAAGTGCGAGAGTAATCGCTTTCTTCATTCATGACCTCCATTCATTTTGACTAATAATTGAAATTAGACGATTCAATATTTTTCGACATGAAAAGCATGTCACAATATCACCATTTCAGACAGGCAGTCAGGATATGTCGCTGATTTTCAGACAACAGGCTGTCGCCCCCTGAGTTCCTGCTCTACAACTCCCTGACCCATATATTGCGGTATTTCACTGGATTGCCGTGGTCCTGAAGGTAGATCGGACCCTTACCGGAAATATCCGGTCTCGGCGCCGCACGTGTCGGACCGTTGATCTCCACATTGTCCTGAACGAGCACACCGTTGAGCAAAACCGTGAATGTCGGACGTTTCACAACATGGCCGGAACCATTGATGACAGGCGCCCGGAAAATAATATCGTAGGTCTGCCATTCACCGGGTTTCCTTGCCGCATTGACAAGCGGGACATACTGCTCGTAGACCGCACCGAGCATACCATCGGCATAGGTCTCGTTCTCGTAAGAATCAAGCACCTGCACCTCGTAAGCACCCTGCACATAGACACCGCTGTTGCCGCGTGCCTGCCCCTCACCCTCGACCACCTCGGGCGTGGCGAACTCGAGATGAATCTGCACATCGCCGAAATCGCGTTTCGTGATTATGCCACCGCTGCCGTTGGTGTTCATCATCGTATTACGGCTGATTTTCCATTTTGCCTCGCCTCCGTCAAGGGACTGCCATTCCCGGAGAGAAGAACCGTCGAAAAGCACGATAGCATCCGAGGGTGCCGTGTCAGTCGGCACACTAATTACCGGCGGCTGAGCAAGCTCTTTCTCGGCGGCTGCAGCAGAAACTGAAAACATGGCGATCAAGAAACATGCGGCAAAAACTCGTTTTACTGACATCCTTTCCTCCGCTCAACAGAATGATACCCAATCATATGCCTGTCTAAAGTACAGCATTATGGAAGCGGCGACAAGTGCAAACTGGAACGCTTCATACTTTTAGAGGACATCCTCTTTATTTCCATTGAGATATCTGGCACGCGCAAGTCCGACCAGCTGGTCGCAGCGGTTATTCAACTCATTGTTCGCGTGGCCCTTGACCCATTTCCACTTGACACGGTGCTTGTCGGTCAGGCTGATCAGTTCGCGCCAGAGATCCGCGTTCAGCACCGGTTTTTTCGCGGCAGTCCGCCAGCCGTTGCGCTGCCAGTTCGCCAGCCAGCCATCGGTGAAAGCTTTTTTCAGGTACTGCGAGTCTGTGTGAAGCTCTACAACACAGGGGCGTTTGAGACTCTGAAGTGATTTAATCGCCGCAGTCAGCTCCATGCGGTTGTTGGTGGTATCGGCCTCGGCACCGTAGATTTCTTTTCTCTGGTTTTCGTGTTCGGGTGAAATGAGGACAGCCGCCCAGCCGCCCAACCCGGGATTTGGCGAACAGCCGCCGTCAGTATAGATGAGGACACTTTCCTGCGTCATATAAACAACATTCCTTTTCTTTTTCGCTTTGTTTCCGTATATCAGCTTTGTGCCGGATCAGTCGAGCTTGAACTCGACATGCACCGTGACTTTTATTTCCTTTTCCCGCGAGCTCGTGTTATAAATGCCGTAGCCGCTCACCTCTGTCGAATAGGGCTCGGTGATCTGGAAAACACCCGCCCGCGCATTCTTGATCGAGCCGACTATCACACCGGTGCCTCCCGCGATCTCGTCCGCCCTCATGCGCGCATCGTTGGATGCCTCGCCGAGAAGCTGCCGTTTGAGCTCGTCCACTTTCGAGTAAAAATAGGACAGCTGTGACTGTTCGACAATGATGCCTTTCGATACTATCGTGTCGGGATTGAGCGCAAGTTTCTCCACGTTGTCGACCTTATCTGAGATGATAGTCAGCGACTGCTGGATCCGATAGCTCGTGATAACACCCTCCCGATTATGCACCGGCATGGTGTTGACCGGCTGGACCGTAACGTGCTTTTCCTCGATACCTGCGGCGAGTATCTCCGCCTTGATCGCAGCCACATTGCTCCTGAGCTGCGAATAGCCGTCCGAAAGCATCGACTGACTGGCAGACCTCGTGATCCTGAGCTGCCATTTGACAATGTCGGTCTGGAATTGTTTCGACGCGCTGCCAACGACTTTTATGGTCTTGTCTTCGGCCCTGCTCTGGAAGAAGAAAATCCCCCACACGAGTGCGGCGAGCACTATTCCCGTACTGATTATTATCGATTCTTTGACTTTCATGATATAACCTGCGAAACCTTTCAATGAAAAATTGTCTGCTAACACGCTATAATTCCACGTTCCTGATATGCTTTTCGTGCTGTTCGTCCCATGCGGGCGCGGTTACACATACCTGCTTGAGAGCCCCGCGGTAATAAAAGCGTTTTCCGGCGGGAACGATGACCACATCCCCGCCCTCTGCGGGATACTCCTCGTCCTCGATCACCCAGACGCCGCTGCCCTCGATAATGTAAAAGATAAAATCGCTCGTTTCATGCAGGAACTCCTCGGCATGGCCGATTTCCGTCTCCTGGTACACGACAGCCGCATTTGGGCTGTCTGCCGCGGTGTTGTATATGTGCATGTCCACACTGTTTTTGCGGACACGGTATGCTTTGTCTTTCTTAAAAACCATCAGTCGTCCCTTTCCCCGGCTTTCCGGTCTATCCGTTTCACTCAATCATTCACCGCATCGAGCATGGCGATAATGTTTTCCGGCGGCACATCGGCGAGAATATTGTGTACCTGCTGAAAAACGAATCCGCCGCCCGCACGTCCTGTATCAACTTGCTCTTTCGTGTGCTCGCGGACTGCTTCAGGCGTTTCTTTCGACAAAACGTGCCCGGTGTCACAGCCGCCGCCCCAGAGGACAATATCACGGCCGAAATCGCGTTTGAGACTGTCGAGCTCCATCCCCCTGCAGTTGATCTGCACCGGATTGACCGCGTCGAGACCGATCTCGATCAGGTCGGGCAGGAGTTCCCGTATGCCGCCGCAGGAATGGAGGTTGACCTTAACATCGGCAAGCTCTTTCGCCCGATTCCAGAGTATCTTGTGCCGCGGTTTGAAAAACTCGCGGTACATGGCGGGCGAAATCTGCGGCCCTGTCTGCATCCCGAGATCGTCACCGAAAACAATGATATCTATGTACTCGCCCACCGCGCCGAGATAGGTTTCGAGGTTGGCAAGATGAAGCTCCACCATACGGTCGAGGAATGCGTGGGCCTTGTCCGGCTCACCCGCAAGCAGCATGAAGAAATTGTCATTACGGTAGAGGAACTGCCCGAATTCGAGCAGATTGCCGCCGAAAAGCCCCAATATAGCGCGGTCCGTGCTTTCACGAAGTGCTCTTGCTCCGGCCGCGAGCCTTTCGGTGCCTCCCTCACCCTCTGTTTCCGCACCCGGGGGCGAGGCGATCGCGGCCCACATGCTCTCCGACCAGTTGCCGGGCATGGCACCGAGATCAGGCTCCTCCTCGGCAAAAGGCCACCATGTCTGCTCGAAATAAATGGCGCCGTCAGGCATCTGGGCAATAATCCGGCCCGAATTCCTCGAACGTATCACCCAACGGCCATCCTCACGCTCCGGAAGTGCCCATACCGGCATCTGACAGGGACTGCCGTCGGGTAAAACCCAGTCGGCCCACCATTTATCCTCGAGCGCGAAACCACGGCCCAGCTCGATAGTATCGACACCGAAACGATCGAGCACATCCTCGTCGAGAATGGCGAGCTGCTGCACGGGATCGTAGACCCGTACCGGCCTCTCCGGCAGATCGAGATAACGGCGGAGCTTCGGGTAAGCAATTGCGCTCACCCCTGAGGATCGATGGCCCGAAAGGTCGATAGGAACGCGGCCTGTTTCCTTGTGGTCGAATGCCGAGAGTACGAGTTCGCGGGATGTCATGACACTCCTCCTCATGTATGACTGCAATATGGAAAGATACGATTCGGGAGTGCCGGATAAAAGTTTTTTTCGGATGACGGAGGATGATTTCATCTCGAAGGTAAGATATGGAATGTTTTCAGATACCGTACAGCAGATTTGCCGGGAGCGAAAATTTACACATCAAACAAGCAAATCATTTTCCATACTGAAAATCATCTCCGTGCAAACTGTATACTCTGCGGCTCATTTTCCACCGCCGCCTTCCGCCATATCCACAAAAAAGGAGCGGCTTTCCACCGCTCCTTCTTTCTTAATCCTTTGTATTCGGCTGCAGCATGTTTCTGGGCTGTTACACCATCCTTGACGGCCCCGTTTTCGAGCCCGCCCACTGGTTCAGGAACTGGTAGTGGTTGGGGAGCCATGCACTGGCGTTCATGACAGCCACCTCGCGGATCTTGTCCAGAAGTCCACTCTCCTCGGAGCTCATTTCCGGATGGAAATAGGCTTCGATATCCTCGTAGAGGTGGGGCAGCTGGTACATGCCGGCATAGGTGCAATCCGCCTCGATACCGGAATTGATGATCCATTTAAGCGCCGCCTGCGGGAATTTCACCTGGGGCTCGTCCACGAAATTACGTGCCACATCGACAAACGGTTCGCAGAGATAGTCGCCCGCGAATGGTTTCATGGTGATCACGCCGACACCATGCTCGCGGAGTTTCTGCGGAAGGGTCGTGTAATCCTTGGGCTTGTCGTTCACCCAGCAGACATTGTGGTAGAAATTGTAGGGGAAAATGATATAGTCCAGCGGCACCTTGCCTAGGATCATATCGATATGCTCCCAAGTATGGACCGGCGCGCCCACCGCCCTGATCTTGCCCTGTTCTTTCCACTTGAACAGTTTCTCCCACCACTCGTGCTCGGGAGCGCGGAGGGCTCTGACCATGTCGATGTGGTCACGGCCGAAAAGCCTGAGATCACGTTCGAGTTCCTCCTCGGGCGTTCTGCCGTCATAGGGCTTGAACGAGATCGAGATAAGCACATCGTTCTTGAACGGCTTGATCTGACGGCCAAACGGTTCGTACTGATAGGAGCCGGTCAGGGACGAGCCTTTTTCCTCGTCATAGACATCGAACACGTTGACACCGAGATCATAGGCCTCGTGTATCATGTGTTCGCGCTGCTTGTAATAACTCACCATCTCGGCGCGAATATGAGAACCGAAACCGAATTTCGATATCTTGATGCCAGTCTTGCCCAGCTCACCTGTCGGCATGGTGCCTCCACGGGGACGGGGGCTGAACGGCGACAGCTTTTTCTGAAGCTGGATTTTATTCGTCTGTTTCGCAGCGCATCCGGCGACACCCGATCCAATCGCTCCAGTGGCGCTCATTGCAAGAAAGTCACGTCGTTTCATGATACACCTTTACCAAAGAGATGGAGAACATGTGCAGCAACAGAGCCGTCTACACAGTTCTCGTCATTGATTCATGTCCGTGATCAGGCACCCAGTGCCTGAAAAACTTGTAGTGACCCGGCAGCATCGAATACGCTTTCGTCCGCGCGACCTTACGCACCTTGTTCAGGAGCCGCTCTTCTTCACTGCTCAGTGCCGGATTGTAATAAGCATCTACATTTTCATAGATATGCGAGGGATAGTACATGCCGGTGAAAGTCGTATCGGCAACACCCGAATTAATGATGTAGCGGAGCATGGACTGGGCGAACCGAAGTTCTTTTTCCTTCTTGAACGTGTCGGCAACATCGATGAACGGTGTCGCGAGGTAATCGCCGCCAAACGGTTTCATGGTGATCGAGCCGACACCGCGTTCCTTGAGAAGCTGCGGGATTGTGGCGTATTTTTCGGGATTTTTCATCCGATAGCTGTCCCAACAGACATTCATATAGAAATTGAACGGATAGACCACATAGTCGATCGGATACTCGTCGATGAGCGGGAAGAGATCGTCGTAATAGTGGATCGGCACGCCAACCGCGCGGATCTTGCCCTCTTCCTTCCACTTGAACACCTGATCCCAGTATGCCCAGTTTGCATCCTCTTTCTTGTAAACATGAAGGCGGACAAGGTCGATATGATCGCGCCCGAAAACCCTCAGGTCACGTTCGAACTGCTGCTGAAGGTTGCGGCCGTCATAGGGCAGAAGCGCTATTGAGATAAGCACGTCATTGATCATGGGCTTGAGATACCGTCCCATGGGCTCGTACTGGTAGACTTCGTGCTCTTTGTCATAGACATCGAAAATATTGATGCCAAGATCATAAGCCTCGCGCACCATGCGCTCACGCTCACGCTCGTACGGCCTCAGATAGGCCCGCATGTGCGATCCGAAACAGAAATTGGATACCTCGATACCGGTCTTGCCCAGCTTTTTCATGGGCATGCTGCCGCCTTTCGGTTTCGGGTAGTTGTCCCCGAACGAGAACGGCACACCCTCAGCCTCGATTTTCATCGTGCGCGGTTTCAGCGCACAGCCGCCGAGCCCCATACCCAAAACACCTGTCGCGGCACTTGATATGAAATTACGTCGTTTCATGATTGTCCTTCTATACGTTTTCAAAATGCTCAATCAAAGTATCTTCATATTATACCCGGCACATTGGTTATCGTTTCACACCCTGCGCCCATTTTTCACGGGTCAGATGCTGACCGGTCCAGACATGCCCCATGTTCCTGGCATGTTCCTGGATATGATCGAAACCGCGCTGCCACTGAGTTTCGCGCGGCACATCTTTCTGATTGAAATGCTCCATAGAGAACGTTTTCCAGGGCTCAAGCAGGGTCGAGGCCTTGATGATAGCGTCATGATCGAGCAAGCCTGTCCCGACCGGTGTCTCGTCGATATGCACAACCAGATGGCTGTCCTGCACCATAACGTCCTTTACATGAAAGACGCCGATACGGTCGCCGAGTTCCCCAACAGTTTTCAAAGCGAACTCGCCGGTCTTGTAGATATCCTCGGGGCGGGTCTGGTTCACGAAGTCGAGGATCACCTTGACATAATCGCTCTCGCAGCGGTCTACGAACAGTTTCATGCGCTCCGGGCTGCCGATAATGGTCCACTGAGTCGTTTCGGGACAGATACAGACACCGGCATCCTCGGCATAGGGCGCCAGTTCGCGGGTTGCCTCGACAAAGAGATCCATCGCCTTGTGCGTATGGTTCTCGGGATGATGCATCCACACATTTTTTGGGCTCATGCTGCCGCCGGCGACACGGAATGTAGGGCAACCGGCCTTGCCGGCGACCTTAAGGAATTTTTTCATCTTGTCTACACGCTCGCGGCGAACTGCCGGGTCGGGATTGAAATACGACCAGCCGGAGGCCGAACCGAACGCCATATCATATTTCGCGAAGACATCCTGCGTGCGCTTTATATCGTCGTCTGTCGCCTCGGGATCGATAATGAGCCCGGACACCCGGAACCCGATATCATGAACAATCTTGACACGTTTTTCCGTTTCTTCGCTGAATGGCAGCCGGACAAGCGAATCGTTCAGGCAGAGTCTCATTTCCGGCCTCCTTTCAGATAACGGTCCCGGGTGAGTTTCGGGTCGGTCCAGACATGGCCGATGCTGTCGGCGACTTTCTGGATATGATCATGCGCCGGTTTTATCAGGCGGCGGTCATGTATATGTTCGAGTGAAAATGTCTTCCAGGGCTCGAGCATGTTCGAGGCCTTGATCAGGGCAGCGTGGTCGAGAAGCCCGGTGCCCATTTTCGCTTCATCCACATGAACGACGAGAAGCAGGTCCTGCACCATGACATCCTTGACATGAATAACACCGATTCGGTCACCGAGCTCGGCTATTGCGGCGCCCATGAAAGCGCCGTTGTCGTAAACACGCTGGGCGTTCATCTGGTTGACAGGATCGAAAATGATCCTGACATAGGGCGAATCGCAGCGGTCAACGAACTCTTTCATCCGCTCGATCGTATTCACGATGGTGAATTGCGTGGTCTCGGGGCAGAGAATACAGTTGGCATCCTCGGCATAAGGAATAAGCTCTTTCGTATTCTTGACAAGCTCATCCATGGCTTTCTGTGTAACATTATCACGATGATGAAGCCATATATCTTTCGGATTCATACTGCCGACAGAGTAGCGGAGCGTTGTACAGCCGAGCCTGCCGCCGACGGTCACGGCATCCGCGATCATTTTCATCTGTTTTTTCTGGTCGGCCTTGTCAGGGCGAACTGCCGATGCCCCCAAACCGTAAGGACCGGGTGTCAGGCCGACTTCCTCGAAAATTTGTTTCGCATGTGCAATTTCCGCGTCGCTCGCAGAGGTTACACCGGCATTGATACCGGCAACCTCGTACCCGATATTGCGGACAAATTGCGCATCTTCCAGCTTCATTTCCCCAAGGGGGCCGTTGAAGCTGTCGTTCCAGCACAGTCGCATGTTAAGCCTTTCCTCTATTGATCATATTTAGTGGCGGCACCCGAAACTGAAAGGCCACAGCCCCACATAATAATTCGCATTTACAAATAATACGAAGTCTCGCGGGG
Organism: Candidatus Latescibacterota bacterium; assembly: GCA_963668435.2. Lineage (GTDB taxonomy): Bacteria > Latescibacterota > Latescibacteria > Latescibacterales > Latescibacteraceae. The sequence goes on along the minus strand of CAXXSC010000001.1, from coordinate 437,435 downwards.
CAGTTCAAGACTTATTCTTGCCAAAAGGCGCATCCCGCCGCTTTAGCTGCATACAAAATCAGATTCCCGAAACAAATCTCCCCGGCCTAAAGCGATCACAGATTTTCCTTGATTCCGGCGCGCCGCTTCCGCATGATACAGTGATCGAAAAAAATCACACAGTTACAGGGTATCTCCAATAATTGGCTTTTGAGTCATGAGTGGCCATTCAAGTGACCTGACAATGCAATGAAAGTGACAGTTTATCATGATGACAAGTCGATCTTTCACGAACATGGTCAGACGCTGAAAGATACGCTCGCCGACAAAAATGGAATTTTCAGAGCTGCCCTGAATACAAAGGAGCCACCAGTGAACAGACTGAAAACGCTTATTTTCGCCCTGATCCTTATCGCATCGGGAGCATACGCCCACGCTCTTTCGCGTCCGGATGTCGAGTTCAAGATATTCCAGTTTCCGCGCACAATGATGCCCTGTATCGACGGCGACACCTCCGACTGGGATATCGTGCCGGAAAGCTACACCTACGGCACCGACCAGATCAGGGACACAGAGGACGGCCACGGAGAGATGGACCCGAAAGACCTCGATGTCAAGGTCACTGTCGGCTGGGTCAAGGGCATGAGCCGCCTCTATTTTCTCTACGAGGCTTACGACGATTTCTGGGATATGCGTGTCAGCGAGACCGGTTATTCCAATGACATTTTCGAGATCGCGGTTGACGGCAACCTTTCGGGCGGCTCGCTCATCCACAATCCACAGATTGAGGACGCAGTTGAAACACAGGCCACATTCAGCGGCGTCCACGCCCAGAATTACCACATTTTCACGCCACCGATCAATAACGAATGGTGCCTTCTCTGGGGATGCCAGCCCTGGATCAAGTATTTCCCCTACTCCAACTACGCCTACGATTACAATGTCAAGCACGGCGAGAGCGGTAAACTGGTGCTCGAATTCTGGATCACACCCTGGGATTACGCTCCCGCCGAGGGCCCGGAAAACGCTATTGCCTCAAAGCTGGTCGAGGACACCCTCATCGGCCTTTCATGGTCAATCCTCGAGTTTGATGGCGGCAAGCGCGACGGTCATGTCAATCTCGCCTGGAACACGAAAATGGTGCACGACGCCTCCTATCTCTGCGCGTTCCGGCTGATGCCTGTCGAGCCCGAACTCGAGCCAGATATCGAGGCACGCTGGTCATGGAAAGTTATCGATCCAGACACGAGGAAAGTCGCGTTCATCGACGAGTCCATTGGCGAGATCACAAGTTGGAAATGGACTTTCGGCGACGGCAGCACCTCAACTGAACAGTTCCCGATCCACAGTTTCCCGAAACCAAACGGCGTCTATTCGGGATCGCCCGAAAATTCCGGCTTGTACAAAGTCACATCCCTTGAGGTCAGCGGCCCGAAAGGAAGCTCGAAAACCTCGAAATACTGGGACATTCAGGTGAAATGACCGATGTGAGGCGCTTCCAATCACGCGAGCGATAGATTTTCCCTTTCTGCAGCACGAAAAGAGAATTGAATTCTTTTAAACGATAAGGCAGAATTATGAAACGACCCGCTTCACTTACATTTCTGGCGACATTCTTGTGCCTCGTACTGTTCGGCACATTCTCTCCGGCTCAGACGCCTGTGTTCCATGAAACACAGGTAATCGGGAATGTAGAGAACATCATCGCTGTCGACAATGCCTGCGCATGGCCGAACCTTACACTCATGCCGGACGGCTCCATCGCCGCGTTGATTTTCAACAAGCCATCGCACGGCCAGGAAGAAGGCGATGCTGTCTGCTATGTCAGTGAAGACGGCGGAAAAACGTGGCAGTTCAGGGGCATCCCGATACCGCACAAGCCGAACACCAACCGCATGAACCTTGCGGCGGGGCTCAGCAATGACGGCGCCCTTGTGACAATTGTCTCGGGATGGGGCGGTAAGAATTTCCGGGAGTACATTCTCCCGAATGCGGTGTGCCGTTCCACCGACGGCGGCAGAACATGGTCAAGCAACGGGGTGTTCAATCTTCCCGAGGGCGAAACCGGACTCATTCCTTTCGGCGATATAATAAGGCTTGGCGGCAAAAAACTGGCAATGACAGCTTATGGCTACATCGACAGACAAAGCCGACCGGCCTACATGCTTTTCAGTTATGATGACGGTCTCAGCTGGGGTGACGCCGTACCGATGGGGAAATTCGGGGAAGGTCCTGGCGCATGGAACGATTTCAACGAAACGGCGCCGCTCAGACTTTGTTCAGACCGTTGGCTCGCCGCCGCACGAACCTGTAAAAACAAGGATGTCCAGCTCATCGTGTCTGAAGACGAGGGAAAAACATGGGATATTCCCGTAAACCTGAAAAACGGTGCATTGACACGCCGTAACGAACACCCGGCGCATCTTTTGGCGCTCAGGGACGGCCGTATTCTTCTGACCTACGGCATCCGCTGGGGCACCAGGGCGGTCGCCGCACGTATCAGCGAGGATGAAGGCAGGACCTGGGGCGAGCCCATGATCATTTATTATTACAATGGCAAGGACGGCAGTTATCCGGCAAGTGTCGAGCTCGAAGACGGCACCATTGTCACCGCCTACTACAGTGGTACGAACAAAAACCATCCGCGCTACCACATGGCTGTCCTGAGATGGAAACTGCCCTGAAAAGTGTAAAAAACACCTATAAAAAAAACCGGCAACGATATGCCGGTTTTTTTATGCTTTAAGCAGAATTCATTCCGCAGGACAAAAGTTTTGTTGAAATCATCAATGGAACTGTCAAAATATGCCGCATATGTATCGGAAAGAACTCAACGTTTTCAACAAGATCAGAGCTCTTCCTCATGCTCTTCCTCCCAATCCTCGAATATTTTGCCGAGATCATCCTCTGACTCGGCGGCTTTCCGCAGTTCGTCGATGATCTCGTTACTGTGCCGGACCTTACCGGAAAGCCCCCGGATAACATTGGTGAGAATGATCACCGCCAGTTCGCTGTCCTTGTGGAAGACATGCAGCAACTCTCTTTTACGGATAGCCAGCACTGTGGATTCTTCGGCGGCAACGACAGCGGCGGAACGGATATCACCAGTTATCACTCCCATTTCACCGACAACATCCACCGGTTTTATTTGAAGCAGTTCGGTACCGTCGGACAGCACGACCTTGAGTGTCCCCTTGATCAGAATATACATCTCCCGGGATTCGGCGCGGTCATGAATGATGGTCTCATCCTGACGGTAGTTCTGACGGGCACAAATGCGAAGAATAGCCTTGAACTGTGACAGCCCGAGCCCCTTGAACAGAGGGATTTTCTGGATCAGGGATATATAGCTGCCCTTATCCGCCATAACGACACGGCGCTCGGATCCCTCGCGTGTCTCAACCTTGCGGCGATCGGAACCGGAGCGTCTCGATTCGTCGATTTTATAGTTCATTGTATTCGCCTTTCATAGCAATAATCATTATTGCTTCCTCGAAAGAACATACTCGACATGGCCGCTCTTTTTCGCGCCCGGCTCGACAATCTGAAGGTTCGATTCCTTTTCGAGGCCCTGCGCATAGAGATTGTGGGCATCGGTAGAGCAGGTCTGGTTCTCGACGCAGAAATAGGGCGGATCGGGCGTATAGACCACCACATGGGTGAAATCCTCGCTGGCCTTGAGATCGAGCGTGATACCCGCGGCATCAAAGAAAACCCGGACACTGCTTTCCGGTGTCGCGCCAAAGTAGACATCATCGAGCTTGAGCTCCGAGACCGGCGCCGGCTCGTTGAGATCCCATGGCGAGCCTGCTGTATCCGTAATTTTCCCGGTTGGCAGAAGGTCCTCTGTGGCCTCCATGTGCCAGGGAAGGGCCACCTGGATACGGCAGTCTTTTTTCTCGCCGATCACCCGCCAATAGGGGTGAAGGCCGAAACCGAAACCGAGAGCTTCCTCTCCCGTGTTCTCGACAGTATAGGCAACCCTGACACGGTCTTTCAACACGCTGTATTCCACAGTAAGGACATTGGCGAACGGATAGGCCGGGAAACGCGGATTCTCCCGGTCGATGACATAGTGTGTCCTGAGCACAACGCAATCGTCGCGCACCTCGGGCTCGTCATAGGTCCAGGCGCTGTCGTCACGGACAATGCCATGAAGCCAGTGCGAGCGCTCCTCGCCGGGGAAAGACATCCTGTAATCCTTGCCCATGAATTTGTAGTCAGCGTTGCGTATCCTGTTCGGCGAGGGATAGAGGAGGAAATTGCCGCGCCCGCTGACATGCAGTTTCGAAAGATCGGGATCGGCATCGATCAGTTCAAGACCGCCGGAGGTCATGGAAAACATGTTGCTGCCGCCCTCGACAGCCACCTTGATACTGATATTCTCATTGGGACGGTCCGGGGTGTCGGCGTTCAATTGAACGATGGTGTATCCGGTGGCGCCGTCTTTCGATACATCATATGAAAACATTATAAGCTCCTCTCTATCAACGTTGCCGCATGAAATGACAAGCGCGCTTCCCGCCACTGCCAGAATGCGGAGAATGGTCTTTTTCATGATAGTTCTCCCGTGATTTCGTTCTTTTTGATAATATTGGCAGAGCGATTGATGAACACAAGAGAAATTGCAGTAAGGTCGGGGCAGTTGCCATAGGCAATCTTTCCGCTCAAGTCTCAGCCCCCCTGATTTGAGGCATTTCATCCGCCTCCTGCGGACAGCCTGCGAGAAAAGTGACTGTAATTTACCGTTTACCTGCCGGTACTATTGTGTTATTATAACTTCAAAGGAATACGGTCACAGGGAGGCGGTTTTCCGGCGCCTCCGAAAAAGAGAGGGTTTCATGAAAGCAGCGGGACGTATAACAACAGTGTGCTGTCTTGTACTTGCGGCATTTTTAATGGCAGCATCTCTCGCGGCGGCGGACAAGCCGGTCAATATCGAGTTCGACAAGAAAGCGAAACGGATCGACCTTGTCACCGGACGCGAACTTCCGAACTACACAAAAGCGGAGCGCGGCAGTATCCGTTTCCACCGGGGCAGGCTCGACACACCCGAGGATTTCGTCACCTATTTCCACGACGGCATCAGACGGGCGAAAATCGAACGTATCACCTTGATGGAAAAGGTCCAGCCGCAGTTTTCCATCTGGCGTATCCGCTTTGTCGGCGGCAGCAAAAACACACCACGCTTTCACGATTTCGCGGTATCATTCATCCCCCTCGACAGCAAAACGAATGAAACCGCACGACGGGTCTACGTTCTCATGAACGATCTCAAAAAAATCGACTGGGGCACTGATAAATAAGGCCCGCTGCACCTGGAGGAATAATGGCAGACAATACGATAAAGAACACGACAACAAGGCGAACGGCCCTGAAAACCGGTATCGCAGGTGTCGCGGCGGCAGCCATGACACCCTCGGCCTCGCAAGCGGCGATACGGCCCAAGAAACCCGGCGAGACCAAAATCGTCGCGGTCATGGGCGACTACTGGCATCCGGCGGTATCGCAGGAACACCATGTCAGGCAGATCATGTCGCAGGGCAAGAACTACAAGGTCTATTTCGTCCTCGCCAGCAGCTATCTCACCGCGGAACTCCTTTCCGACGCCGACCTTCTGATCACCGCCCGTTACGGCGGCGGAGACAGCCCGGCCTGGACACCGGAACCCGTGGTTGTGGACCGTCCGAAAGGCGACCGCATCTGGACCGACGAACATCTCGAGGCTATTTTCGACAATGTCGAGAACCGGGGTATGGGCTGGATGTCAATCCACTGTACCATATTCTCAGGCAGAACAGAAGTTGAGGATTTCATCGGGATCGAGCCCCTTCTCCATCAGGAAATCCAGCCGGTAATCATCAAGGATATCAACCAGTCGCACCCGATAACCGAGGGAATCGATGAGTTTTTCATCAACCTCGACGAGCAGTTCGATGTCCAGATCAAGGACCCGTCGACAACCACCCTGCTGTTCCGGAGCCTGGCTGTCCATGATAAGCGCGATGCTGTCGGTGGCTGGTGTCTCGAACGCGGCAAGGGACGGGTTGTCGGGCTTCTTCCGGGCCACTACCAGTGGAGCTACCGGGTGCCGGAGTACCAGACTATTTTCTGGCGGGCAGCTCACTGGGCAATGCAGCGTGATATCCCGGATTTCAAGGCGCCCGGCGCTTAATTAAGCAAATGAGATGACATATCCTTTATTACAGTGTCAGGAATAATACAATGAATTCCATTCCACTTCATGATCCGGCACGTCCGAAACGACCGGGCGAGACTAAAATTGTGGCATTCATGGGCGGCGACAGGGGGCACAACGCTATCCCGCTCGAATTCCACATGCGCGGTATTTTCGCCGGGAAACCGGATTTCAGGATGATTTTCGTGCAGGCAAGCCGCTTTTTCAGCCCGGCGCTTATCAGCGATGCCGACCTTCTGATAACCTCGAGGCACAGCAGGCCGGATGATATCGACTGGCGCGAGGACGGTCTCGCGGAGGAAATGAAAAGCGGCGCGATGTTCTGGACCGACGGGAACGTGCAGGCAATTATCGACAACGTCGAAAAACGCGGCATGGGATTCCTTCCCCTGCATAACAGCATTTTCTGTGGAAACAGCCGTCTGACCGAGTTTCTCGGGATTACACCGGTCATGCACCGCGAGATCCAGCCGCTCTGGATACACGATCTCAATGACGCGCATCCGGTAACCGCGGGAATCGGCAATTTCATGATCGAGCTCGACGAGCAGTTCGCCGTGGTCATCAGGGAGCAGTCGACCGAAACGCTTTTCGAGATGACTGCCATGCATGACAAGCACGAGGCGGTTGGCGGTTGGTGTCTGAAACGCGGGAAAGGCAGGATCGCGGGTTTCCTGCCCGGCCATCTCAGGTGGGCCTACCGTACAAAGGAGTATCGCGAGATTCTCTGGCGGGCCGCTCACTGGGCAATGGAACGTGACATCCCGCCCTATGTCGAAAAAGGCTGAAGCAAAAAGGGGAAACCGTGCTGGTTTCCCTTTTTGTTTAAGGGTATCTCTAAAAATACAATAGAAACGGCCCCAAAGCAGTAAAAAAGGATAGCGATCTCCATGCGAGAGCGTATATTGCAGTTAGATATACGATAAGAGATTAATAATAATGGAGATAAGCAATGATTAAAGGATTTTTCGACATCCAGCTCCGTCTTGATGACCTGACGAAGAACGGCGATCCGCTGGTTCAGTTGAAGGATCGTGTGAATTGGGAGCTTTTTCGGCCGGAGCTTGAGCGGATACGGGAGAAAGAGCGAAAGAGTGCTGCAGGGCGCAAAGCGTTTGATGTGGTGTTGATGTTCAAGATACTGGTGCTGCAATCGCTGTATAACTTGAGTGATGATGCGGTTGAATATCAGGTGCGCGACCGTCTGTCGTTCATGCGATTTTTAGGGCCTGGCATTGGAGATCGGGTGCCGGATGCCAAGACGATCTGGCTGTTCCGGGAACAATTGGGCGAGGCGAGGCTGGTAAAACGCCTGTTTAAGAAGTTCGACCGGTACTTGCGTGAGCAGGGATTCACCGCGCGCAAAGGGCAGATCGTGGATGCCTCGCTCGTATCGGTGCCGATCCAGCGCAACAGCCGTGAAGAAAACCAGCAGATAAAAGACGGGAGCGTCCCGGAGGGATGGAGTGACACAAAGTCCCGTCAGAAAGACACGCATGCCCGCTGGTCCGCGCGTTCTCACAAGCACGCGTTTGGCTATAAGAACCATATCAGCATCGATGCCAAACACAAACTCATCCGGGACTATGCGGTAACCGATGCGGCGATCAACGACAGCAAAGTGTTCGGGGAACTCCTCGACGAGAGCAATAGCAGCCGGGATGTGTGGGCCGATTCGGGATATCAGTCTAAAGACAACCGGAACGAATTGGAACAGCGGGGATTCCGTGCGCACCTGCAGCGCAAGGGATGTCGGCACAGGAAGCTGACAGCGTGGGAGAAGCAGGGCAACCGGACGCGCTCTCGGGTACGATGCCGAGTCGAGCACGTCTTCGGTATCCAGGCTCAAATGGCCGGGTCATTGCTCCTGCGATCAATCAGTATAGCACGGGCCGAGATCAAAATTGGATTGAGAAACCTGGCTTATAATATCCATCGTATGGGGATACTTGCGCCCTCAACGGCATAAGAAGCCTCTATATGGGGCGAATGAGCCTCAGTGGGCACTGATTTGGGCAAAACTGATGGATGTTACAACCTGATTTTGCTGTTCGATGCCCTTGTTCAGGAAAAAATCAGCTTGATATTAACATGATTCGATGAAAATCAATTATTAGAGGTTCCCTTAACATTGCGGATAATTCCGGGCAATCAAAATCCGAGTATCGTCAAACGCGCTCTATAATATACTGCTGCGGCGTTTCCTGAGCTCGTCGATGATCTCGTTGTCCTCCTGTATCTTGTTGGCAAGGTCTTTCACCACATTGAGGAGCACCCGGTTGCCGAGCGCGCAGTCGCTTTCGAAGAGGCGGAAAAGCTCTGCCTTGTGGACACTCAGTACGACACAATCCTCCGTGGCGACAACCGATGCCGAACGCGGTGTATCGGTAAACACTCCCATTTCGCCAACCGAACCGAACATGGTTATGTAGGCAAGGAACACACCGTTCTTTGTCATAACCTCCAACTGGCCTTTGGCGAGGATGTACAGCGCGTTCGACGGCTCGCCGCCCCTGCAGAGATACTGATCTCCGGGAATCAGCTTTTTCGAACAGATACTGAGGATTTTCTCGTAATGTTCATCGGCAAGACCCATGAACATCGGTATTTTCTTCATGGTTTCGATGATCTGCGCCGGTTCGCGCAAGAGCGCCCTGCGGTCTTCGTATCGCCTGTCTTCGTCGTTGCCGATCTGGATGCGATCCCTGCGGCGGTCGCACCCTGAACGCCTGGTGTTCGATGCCATACAAAGCTCCTTATCAAAGTTCAGCCACTCTTTCCAATACGCAATATACATAATACCGTATAAAAGCAAATCGAAAAAAGTGACGCAGGACACCTCTACTTCATTTTCGGAGAGTCCGCTCTGAGCGCCGGAACATCAACAAGCAGATCAACATCATGCCGGCCCCCCGGATCGAACGACACCGTGAAACCGTCAACCGAAACCGTAAAATCGTCAAGACGTCTGATCTCCGGGAATTCTGCACCCGGCTCAACAGGCGCGATTACGCTGAGAAAATGGAAATCCGCGCTTTTCGTCCTGTTGGAAATATAGAGGTTGTGACCGGCGATATGCTCTTCTTTCCTGACACCTGTCGGGTGACGGCCAAGCTCAGTGGTGTAGTCCTCGCCGGTGAGAGGATTTTTGAATCCCTCGGCCCCCTGCATGTCGATAAGTTCAAGATCATCGCGGTTCGCTATATGGGCAATCCTCACGGGAACCTCGCCGACGTTATAATCGATGGTCCATTTCGACTCGTCAACCTCAATGGGATCATCCGGCAGGATATGGTAGAGCCAGCTGTACTGCGCGGGCTGCGTGGAAGCGAGATCATCGAAAATGACGTAATACCTGCCCTTGACAAACACCACATGCCTGATGAAACGTTTGAAATACGGCAAATCGCGGCTTTCATATATGGGATCGAGCCGTCCCCACCAGTCACCGGAGCGGTCCAGCGGCTTTTTCTGGTAGGCATTTGAGGCGTCACCGGCCCAGTAGAGATAACCATCGCCCTGTTTGAAAGCACGTATATATCCCACACGCGGCGTTTCTGGTGGACGTGCCTGCGACTGTCCGAGCCCGTCCACGAGGATACTGTTGTGGCTCATGGTATGGAATGCGTGCGGTTCGTACTCGCTGGTGCCCGCGGCATAGGAGACATCCTCGCCATAGGCATAGATGTGGAACGAGTTCTCGCTGGCGAACGAATGGCTGTAGGCACCGAGCGAGGACTGGAAAATCATGCCTGTCGATTCGAGATAGGCGGCCCGTTTCGACGGCGGCATCGTACCAGCCATCACCCATCCGCCCAACGGAAAAAATCCCACGGGATCCATTGCCGACGTAATCACGGGTTCATCGTGCTGCGCCTTGAGCACCGCCTCACACCAGAGACGTGCCGAGGATTCGAGGTATCTGTCCGGACCGCCAAGCTCATTCCAGCATTCGAGAACCGATGGGCAATCCGCGATATAGGCAAGACGGCGGAAATTGTTGATCCGATTATAATCATAATACCCCTGGTTGTTGCTCTGATGCCCCCAGGGAGCGTGTTTCATGCCCACAGGGGTCACCCGGATGAACCATTCCCCGATACGGTCGAGCCAGGGATTCTTGCCGACTTGAAACTCCGGGAAAGCGCTGTCAAGATACTGGATGCCGTTGAGAATCCATTTGAACTTCGAATTGGAATAGCCCGGCCCCTCGTTCCAGCCTTCGTCGAAACCGTGGCTAGAGCCGACGCCTGCCATCCAGTTGACGCCGAGATGGAAAGCCGTGCGCGCCGCCTCGGAATCCTCATACACAGCGATCGCCGCCGGGAACGTATCCCAGAATCCCTCGAACGAGTGTGAGGCGCCGGTTGTGGCAAGCGAACCGCTGAACTGAACCGCCCGGACGCCGTGCCGGGTCCGTTTCCAGGCAAACTCATTGACAAAATGATCGATCCGCCAGTCGAGCGAGGTAACGAACGCCTTGCGTTGCGCCGCTGTCAGGTCCGGCCAGAGCCAGTCATAAAGGAGCGCAAGGAATTCGGTATTCTGTGTGGAATCCTCATTGCTTTCCCCCATCGGTTCGGGTGAGGAGCGGAAGCCTTTCCGGTATTTCGCAAATGTCACCGCCCGCGGAATCACCGAGGCATATTTATCTTCATCACTGAAGCGGTGCATGAAAGCCACGTAACAGAGGCGCTGCGCAATCTTATAAAAAAGTTCGGGCGCCTCGTGCTCGTCGGTCTTCGGAAAACGCTTGTACCATTCCAGTGTAAGCGTTTCATCCGCGGTTTCGCAGATACGCCCGATAATCTGTTGTGTTTCGGGATCGGAAACCGCCAGTTCCCTGAGCTTTTTCAGCACTTCATCCGATAACAACAGGCGCGGGTGCGACTTTTTATCGAAATCGGGCAAAGCCAGCATGGAACGGTCCCATTCAACGGCACCGTCAGCGACAGTGAAACTGCGCGTTTCGGTCCAGTGAAAGGGCTTCACGCTGTCGTCATCGCCCTCGATATAGCCGACACGCCAGTAGAACGGGCCGCTCCCCCTGAACGGTGCGATGGTGTTATAGAAATTGAACGGTGTCGTGATATGAATGATCGGGCGATTGAATCCCGGTGTCGGCGCCACCTGAAAGACAAAGAAGATATTGCCGCCCTTGTCGCCATCGGGATGATAGCGCCAGCGAAAACGCGGCGGATTGAGCGAAAGGCATTCGCCATCGGCGGGGGCATCATTGACAGAACGGGCATAATGCGTCCGGGGATTGTCGGGAACGAGCGACTCCGCACCGATGACATCCCTGTCGGTCACGGTCTCGCGGCCACAGGAAAGCAGCACAGGCAGTGATATAGCGATAAGCACTGAAAAGACATGGGGGAATCTCATGAGCCGCCTCCGTAATAATGTGGGGAACCTTCCATTGTTGAATCAGCTGACACCAACAATCAGGATGCTTTTAAAAATGAGAATATACTATATCATACAAAACTAATGTTCCGGCAACAACATGCAAACTGAAATCTGCCACTTTTGCAGTGTTATTGGACATCTGCGGAAAATGAGTGCTTGCATTTACCTTGATATGTCGTATATTGGATACACTGTGCTGAATTGTACGGACCGGCAATCGGTTTTATACAGGGGAAACTGATATAGCATAAAACGCAAACCGCGCAACTTACCATTTCCATTACTCCTCTTGCAATATCTCTCTGATGTTCCCTGCCGTACTGTCTCTAAAAGCACGACTGTTTCGGGTATCCATTCCATATGGAATCGATGTTTTGCTGTCTTAATGACGGAAAGGAGGACCTGTGAAGCAGCCGAAATATATCACGAAACTGCAACAAATCCCGGAATTGTCCAGCCATGAGCGCGAAAGGCTCCAGCCGGTCTGCGATACGTTCGCATTCCGCGCCAACGAGTATTATCTGTCGCTAATCGACTGGGACGATCCAAACGATCCAATCAGGAAAATCGTTATACCCCACCGCGACGAGCTCGCGATGGTCGGACAGCTTGACGCTTCCAATGAAAAGCTCTACAAAAAGGCTCCCGGGCTCGAACACAAGTATGAGCACACGGTGGTACTTCTTGTCAACGATGTCTGCGGTGCCTACTGCCGGTTCTGTTTCCGGAAACGCCTGTTCATGGATTTTAATGACGAGGTTACGCGTGACATTAGCGAGGGCATAGAGTATATTCGCCAGCATCCCGAGATCAACAATGTACTTCTCACAGGCGGCGACCCGCTCCTTCTCTCGACCAACCGCCTGAAAAAGATCATTGCCGAACTCAGAGAGATCGAGCATATCCGTATAATCAGGATAGGCAGCAAGATGCCCGCGTTCAATCCTTTCCGCATCCTGAACGATCCCTCGCTGATCGAGATGTTCGAGACCTACAGCACCTGCGAGAAGAAAATCTATGTCATGTGCCATTTCAACCATCCGCGCGAGCTGACCGAGCAGGCCAAACAGGCACTTCACCTGCTCCAGCGCGCAGGGGTGGTGACTGTCAACCAGACCCCGCTGATTAAGGGTGTCAATGACAAACCGGAAGTCCTCGGAAAACTTCTCGACGAACTCTCGTTCATTGGTGTGCCGCCCTACTACGTTTTCCAGTGCCGCCCGACACAGGGCAATCACCATTTGGCCATCCCGGTGGAAAAAGCCTGCGAAATCCACGAGCAGGCTAAAATGATGGGCTCCGGCCTTGCAAAACGCTCCCGGCTGGTTATGTCCCACACGCTCGGCAAAATCGAGATACTGGGCATCACGGATGATTACATTCTCTTCAGGTTCCACCGCGCGGCCAATCCGACAGACAAGGCCTACACCGTTGTGTTCAAACGCAACCCCAACGCATACTGGTACGATGATTACAGTGATATAGTGGTGGATTCCACATTCACGAATCCGTTCCACAAACCCGAGTTTGAAAACGCGGACGAGATGACGCTGTCACTGCTCAACTGACAGCAGCGGTGAAAAAATGAAATCCCCCGCCACATTGACGGGGGATTTTTTTTGCCTTGCCTTTCAGTGCATGCTTCTGCCGCTATTACACGCCCTCCAATCATCACGATCACTCTTTATTGAAAATCTCTTCTCCATCGATAATTGCCCGTTTCAGGATAAAGGGCTGCGTGTAGCCGGATGGCCACTGTATTTTCACCGGGCCGATACCGGGTGCGAACCAGTAGTTGACAGACGTATCCTGCGAACCAGTCAACCACACATAAAACCTGTAACATGGATAAAAAGAGTGATCATCAAACGAAACCGTATCATCGACACTATAAATGAGTGTCGATATCTCATCCGGTATATAATAGTAATGGGATAAGTCAACCGCTGGTTCACCGATTCTGTCTATCATTTTCTTATCGGATGCAGTCGTAAAAGAAAAGAAATAGACCAGAACATCGGTGCTTCCATCCCAGAGGAACACATTACCTGCCAGATCTTTCCTGAACATCGCTTCCGCCGGATACGGGTGCGGATTTGGCCGTTGTTCGAAAAATTTCGGAGGGGTGTCGAACACAAAGTACTCTTTGTCGTTGATCGTTCTTTTTTCTGTAACGGTATACGTGTATTCCTCGCCATCCGACTCGAATGTCCAGCTATTGCCCACGGCAAGTGGGAAATGGTCAAGCTGCATAGGTGTGAACATTGCAGGTATTCGCTGAGGCACAAGTGTTATTGTATTAAGATGCCAATATTGTGTTACATACCCGTCTTTCGAAGCGGACAAAATAACAGAGCATCTATTTTCAGCACTATTGGAGGCTTTCGCGGACATGACAGCGCCCATTTGACTTGATGTACCAACTTCGCCATCGAGAAGTGTCATTTTCCGCGTTTCCATAAAGGCGCCTGCTCTTATTCGGTAAAGATACACGCCCGCCGATACGCCAAGGCTGTTCTCATCACTGCCATCCCACGTAACCGTATGCATCCCCACCGACCGGTGATCATCGATAAGTGTTCTGATCTTCTGGCCTGATATATTGAATATTTCGAGTGATACATGCTCTTCGTCCGGTATCTCGAACGTGATTGTCGTGCTCGGATTAAAGGGATTGGGATAATTTTGATTCAGCAGAAAGCCGGGCTCGGGCTGTTCTTCCACAGCGACAACCTCTGACATCGGAATTGGCAGTTCGTATAAGCCGTTCTCATCAGAAACGGTGCTGTATATTTTTCCCGCATCCGGGAATTCGGCCGTGATCACTACGCCGGGATTTGGAATACTACTTGTTGCGGATACATACTTAAAACCGCTATACACTACTCCATAAAACGTATAATACTCCTCGGCGAGAGCAGGAGTGCTCAAGAGAAGAAACGACAGGATGAAACCGGATAGTAATCGACACATTTTATATCCCTCCAATCCAGGAAACACAAACATCCACACTGTTTACCGCAGAAAAGTTACAGTACAAACGCAAAATAATCACGAACACCTGACAAAACAACAGCGGTTTCTGTTTCCGCGTACCATGTAATCCAAAATCCACCCGGATGCCCGTGTGAACAATAAGACTTACGCAAATCGTGAAAATGTAGTATATTATACGTGTGTCTGCATCGTACGTACAACTTACATGAAAAAGGGGGAATCATGAAATCAGTACTGATCACGATTACACTGGCCGCATTCGTTCTGACAACCGGCCTTGCTTTCGCAGCATCACCCTCGCTCAAAATCACACCCTACGGCTACATCAAGCTCGACAGTTCCTACGATACCGCCCGCACCAGCCACGGCAATTTTGCCATGTGGGTCAATGACAACGGTGGCGGCGACGATGATAACGATTTCAACATGACAGCCCGTCAGACCCGTCTCGGTGCTGATATCGCTTTCGACAACCTCTCCGGACCGCAGGTCACCGGACGTTTCGAGGTCGATTTCTACGGCGCAGGCGGCGGCGAGAACAAGAACGGCATATTGATGCGTCACGCATTTTTGAAAGTGGATTTCGACGGCTGGTGGATTATCGCCGGTCAGACATGGGACGTTATTTCACCGCTCAATCCCTCCACGGTCAACTATCCTGTGCTCTGGAACTGCGGTAACATCGGCTACCGCCACCCGCAGCTTCAGCTCGGCATGAAAATGGACAGCGGACTCGAGCTGGTTGGTTCACTCTCGCGCAATATTGGTGACGACATCGATTCGGACGGTGTCGACGATGGCCGTGATTCCGGTATCCCGACACTTCAGGCACGTGTATCCTACAGCGGTGACAATTACATGGTTGGCGTTGCAGGCCACTACGGCTCGATGGAGTACACGGATGCTACCGGCGATGATGACACCTACTCATCCTATTCTCTCGCCGTTCACGCAAGCTATACACTCAGCGATGCGATCACGATCAAGGGCGAGGCATTCACCGGCGCAACCCTGAACCAATATTTCGGCGGCATCGGCCAGGGCTATGACACCACGCTCGACGAGGAAGTCGAAAGCAGCGGTGGCTGGATTAACGCCACATTCAAGAAAGACGCCAAAACCTCCTTCAATATCGGCGGCGGCGCTGACATGCCCTCCACAGACGATGACAAGAACAGGCCGGTACGCCGCTCGAACATGGCCTTCTATGTTAACACGTTCCGCACGATCGCTCATAACACGACAGTCGCATTCGAGCTTTCGCACTGGACCACCGGCTACTGGAGCGCCACCGGCAGCGAAGAAGAGACCTCGAACCTTCGCGCCCAGCTGGCACTCATCCTCGCGATCAAGTAAATGAGATAAACGCTCTATTTTTTACAGCGTCTGAATATATATATAAATCCCCCGCCTGCAATTGACGGGGGATTTTTTGTCTGATTATCTATGCCTTGTCACGGCAGACTGTTACTCATTCTTTTCACATATTAACTGATATTACATTTTGTTATGCTTCATTTACCAGTTCGATCCTTATCCCTTGAACTTGCACACCATCAATGCGCTTCGAGCCAGTTCTTTCCCGTACCGATATCTACCACCAGCGGCACATCGAGCTCCATCGCCCCCTCCATGACTTCCCTGACAAGAGTGGTCAGGCGCTCCACCTGATCCTCAGCCACCTCGAACACGAGCTCGTCATGCACCTGCAGGATCATGTAGGCATCGATATCCTCTTCCCTGAGACGTTTGGACATCTCGATCATGGAACGTTTGATAAGGTCGGCAGCGCTGCCCTGTATCGGCGTGTTGATCGCGGTGCGCTTGGCGAATTCGGCAACATTACGGTTCTCTGACAGGATATCGGTGACATAGCGTTTGCGACCGAGAAGCGTTGTCACATAGCCGTTTTTCCGCGCCTCCTCAACAGTTGTATCGATAAAAGCGCTGACACCGCTGTGGGTGGCGAAATAGTTATCGATGAACTCCTTGGCCTCGGCACGTTTAATTCCGAGCTGTTCCGAAAGCGCATAAGCCCCCATACCGTACATCACGCCGAAATTGATGGTCTTGGCCTGACGGCGCTGATCATCGGTAACCATCACGGGAAATGTGTTGAACAGATGCGAGGCGGTCTTTTTATGCACATCCTCACCGTTGACAAACGCCTCGGTCAGGAGGGCATCTTTCGACATGTGCGCCATGATCCTCAGCTCGATCTGTGAATAATCGGCGGAGAGAAGCACATAGCCCTGGGGCGCGATAAAAGCCTCCCTTATCTGACGGCCCAGTTCGGTACGCACCGGGATGTTCTGAAGGTTCGGATCGGAAGACGACAGCCGCCCCGTGGCGGCGACAGCCTGGTTGAACGACGTGTGCACGCGGTCTGTTTCCGGGTTGAGCATGGCCGGGAGCGCGTCGATATAGGTCGACTTGAGCTTGGCGAGCTGGCGGTAATCGAGAATGAGTCCAGGAAGCTCGTGCTGACGGACAAGCGCGGTCAGCGTGTCGATATCAGTAGAATAGCCGGTTTTCGTTTTACGGCGGGCCTTGAGGCCCATTTTATCGAAAAGGATGACACCGAGCTGTTTCGGCGAATTGATATTGAACTCCTCACCGGCCGCAGCATATATCTGTTTTTCGAGATCGGCCATCATCGTTGCAAACTCATCGGAGAGCCCCGCGAGGAAGGGCTGATCGAGACAGACACCATGCATTTCGGTATCCATGAGAACTGTGAGAAGGGGCATTTCAAGTCCTTCGTACAGCTCATTCATGCCCTCGTTCTCTATCCTTGGGCGAAGCGCCGTTTCAAGACGGAGCGTGGTGAAAGCATCGTCACATGAATAACGTGCGGCATCCACTACCGGCACCTCGGCGAAGGAAACCTGGTTCTTCCCCTTGCCGATAAGTTCGGTTATCGACTGCATACCGTGATGCAGTTCCGTGTCGGCAAGCTTGTCGAGGGAATAGCCGCGGCTGCCCGGATCGAGGACATAGGCGGCAACCATCGTATCCGAAACGATCGGTGCAGTCTCGACACCGTAACGCCGCAGGATAGTGGCATCGTACTTAATATTATGCCCGACCTTGCCGACAGAGGGATTTTCAAGAAGTCCTTTCAGCGCATCGAGCGTCCGGTCGGCATCCATGTTCGGCCCTTCGCTGTGACCGACAGGCAGATACCATGCCTCATCACAGGCGGCAAGTGATACACCGACAATTTCGGCCAGCATCGGGTCAATCGAGGTAGTTTCGAGGTCAACAGCGATCAATTCGCAGGAGTTGAGACGTTCCATCAGGCTTTCAAGACCGGAATCATCGACAATATTCACCGGTGTCTCGATGTCTTCGCTGGCGTGCCTGACATCTTCAACGAGACGGGTAAACTCCATCTCCAGGAAAAACTCACGTGCACGTTCGGCGCTTACTCCCTCAAATACAAGGTCATCCAATTTGCACGGCAGTTCGACATCCGTCTTGATGGTCACCAGACGGCGGGATAGCAGTGCCATTTCACGGTTTTCTCCGATGCTCTTTTTAATCGAGGGTTTTGAAATCTCCTCGAAACGTTCCAAAACCTGATCGAGCGAACCGAATTCTGTAAGCAGCTGAACCGCCGTTTTTTCGCCAACTCTCGGAACACCGGGAACATTGTCCGAGCTGTCGCCCATGAGGGATAGGAGGTCGATTATCTGCGTGGGTTTCACGCCAAATTTTTCAACAACACCGTCCTCACCGATCAGATCGTTCTTTGCCGGTGAAAGCATCTTAATCTTACCGTCCACAAGCTGCATGAAATCCTTGTCGCCGGTAACCATCACCACATTAAGCCCCTCGGCTGCAGCATTAACCGCCAGGGTGCCTATGACATCGTCCGCCTCGACACCCTCGATCTCGAGGATAGGAATACCCATAGCCTCGGCGGCCTCCCTTACACGCGGAAGCTGCTCGGCGAGCTCATCGGGCATTTTCTGACGGGTGGCCTTGTAGGCATCGTACATCTCGTGACGGAATGTGGCTTTCCTCGTATCGAAAGCAATGGCGAGGTAATCCGGTTTTCTGTCGCGGATAAGACTCATGATAGTATTGGAAAATCCGTAGGATGCCGAGGTGTCTTCACCTCGAGAATTGACCAGCGGATTCTTGATAAAGGCAAAATAGGAACGGTAAACCAGCGCGGTACCGTCCACGAGATAGATAGTCTTCGCGTTCTTTTCCATGAGTAATCTTTCTTTTCCGGGGATTCGCTTTACATCATGCAATATAGCATCGGGGACGCGGGCGGCAAATTGTTTTCACGGGAAACGGGGCTCATCGCGAGCAGTTCTGGATGTCAGCACTACCCGGTTACTTGCCGGAAGAAAGCATAGGCAACAGCACGTCAGGCACGAGGTAACGAACACTCCGGCCTTCGCGGAGGCGAGCTCTGATGTCTGATGACGAAATCTCGATCAGGGGAACCTCGACAATATCGACTCTTTCACGGACCCAGCCGGGAATTTCAGCGCCACTGTCGCAAACACGGGTCGCGGCAAGCACAAAACATTCACCGAGAATATCTTCAGGCTGCCGCCAGAGCTCGATTTCGAAAAGGTTATCGAAGCCGACAATAAAAAAGAGTTCGGTGTTTTCTGAAAGTGATGCTTTCATCTCGCGAATAGTGTCGATCGTGTAGGAATAACCTTCCCGTTTCAGTTCAATATCCGAAACTGAAAAACGGGAATCGCCTTCAGTCGCCCGCTCGAGCATTTCCAAACGTGCTGAAGCGTGGTACATGATGTCGCGGCTTTTGTGGGGAGGCCGGGCGGAGGGAATAAATATGACCCGATCGAGCCCACGCGCTTCGAGGACAGACGCAGCTATGATGAGATGTCCGTTGTGAACGGGATCAAAAGTGCCACCATAGAGGCCGATTTTTTCTCTGCTGTCGCTCAAAACTTATCTCGTGATTCGATCGCCCGTCCTGCTGTTCAGGCAGGGGTGTTTGCTGGGAAATAACGGCTGTCTGACAAGATGCTGTCTGTCAGTCGGAAGTCCGTTTCTCGATGGCCTCAATCATTTTTTCAGCATCTTCTTTGAGCTCATTGTCGATTTCGGCATTGAGAACGAGCTGGAACCATGTCCGGGCGGTCTCGTACTCTTTTTTCTTGTAATGGACCAGGCCGATACCAAAACGCGAATGATGCGCCCAGACTGTCCGGGGATATTCCTCGAGCACGTAATTGTAATACATGATTGCCGCGTCATAGTTCTTCATTTTGCGGTAGAGGTCTGCGGCGAGGTATTCCTTGTAGGCCAGTTTTGTTACCAGTTCTTCGATACGTTCCTGAGCTTCTTTAACAAATTCGTTCCTCGGATAGTTATCGATGAAACGATTGAATTCGCCGATTGCGAGTATCGTGTTTTCCTGGTCGAGACGGGCATCGGGCGATTCCATGTAATATGACAGCGCCTTGCGGTAATGTCCCTCGGGAGCCCACTTGCTTGATGGATAGTCCCTGTAAACACGCTCGAACTCATAGGCGGCAGTCAGATACTCTTCACTCAGGAAATGAGACTGCCCAAGCATGAACTGGGCATGGTCGACAATGGCAGAGCCCGGAAACGAGTCGACAACGATCTGGAAATTTTCGACTGCACGTGTATAGTCCTTTTTCTCTACCATTTCCAGGCCGCGCTTATAGTAAAAATCAGCGCCGATAAGTTCGTCGTTTCTCTTAAGGAACTTGGAACAGCCCCCGAGCAGGACAAGTGCGATAAGTGCGGGAATTATTCTTTTAATACCGGTCATTCTTTCTGTTCTTTCATTACGCTCTGTAAGAATACAGCATCCAGGCAATCACTGTTAAGACAGTTCCGATCGCCAACGGTTTTAATAATGGGAAAAGACGTCCTTCGTCGAGTTTGTCGATTACATGAGGATCCTTTGTGTAGGCCAGAAGTTTAACCGGATAGCGGTCGTTGTAGTGTCCATCGGCCGTAAATACCCGCCGTCCCTCTTCACCGCTCACTGTAGCCACGATATGTGCCTCGGCATTACGGGCGGCAAGTCTCGGCCCTTTCTCTCCGGCATCTGTCAGCACAATCGAGAGCTTTTCGAGCTCAAGCTCCAGTGTCGCGGCATTCTGCGATTCAGTAAATACACGGAAACCACGGTCTTTCAGCATCGATGCCGCCAGAATCCTGAGCAGATCACCGCTCTCGCCACCGCTTTTGACCGAAATGACAACACCCTCTTCAAGGTGTTCCGGCAGGGAAAGTTTCGCGAGAGCGTCCCGAAGGACCATTTCCTTGACCGCCGCATGCGATACAGGCATTTCACCGACAGCAGGGCCGCCATGTTTCACCCAGCCGCAACCCGACATGAGGTACGCGGCTAACAGTGCGATGGTAAAAAAAACGATCTTCCGAGGCAACGGCACCCGTTATTCTCCGAGCTTGCGCAGATTTTCCGTTGCATAGTTCGCCGCCGAGGTGCCGGGATAGGTGCTGATAACAGCCCGAAATTCCTCTTTTGCAGCATCCGTGTTGCCGAGTTTGAGCTGCGTCTGCGCAATTTTGTAGTGTGCGTCAGCAAACTTGTTCGACTTGCTGAAATCAAAGACCTTGTTAAACGACTCCAGCGCCTTGTTGAAATTCCCCATTGCATAATAGCACTCGCCAATCCAGTACTGGGAGTTATCGGCAAGGTCATGCGTGGGCGCTACAGTCAGAAGCTCGGTAAATCCGCTGATCGCCGATTCATAGCGACGGGCATAATATTCGTCGAGCGCGCCCTTGTACGAGGCGGACGCATCGAAACCGCCGGGCTTGAATGCGCTCGGCGCGGCAGGCCTTGCCGCCGGACGACGGGTGCGGATGGAATTATCGAGACGCTGAATCTGGTCCTTGTAAAAAGCGATGTTTTCCTTCAGTTCCTGTACTGAGGCAACCTGATCGGTCATTCCGGTGTTGACTTTGTTCTCCAGGCTGGTCAGACGCTGTGACAGTGCCTGGATGTCAGCCTGGGATTCTCTAATTGATGCCGCGTTTTTGTCGATCTGCTCGAGCATGGCGGTCATACGATCTGTTTCCTGAGCTTTGGAATCGGCTTTTTTCTTTCCCGATGCCGCACATCCGAAGACGACAAGCGACACAAGCACCGGGACGAGAAGTTTTCGCACAGATTTCATGACAAGCCCTCCTGAAGGTTACATGCGCAACAGCAGTGACAATACATGCCAACGCCTGCTGTATGAGTTCTCTTCCAGTATGAATGCATACGACAATATATCATTTCTTGTCGTTCCTGAAAACTTTTTAATTTTTTCCCAGCGGGGAAGGAGCCCGATACCGGCCGAATAGATGTTGTGATCGGTAGCCTTCTCGCGGTAATATCCTGCACGGAAAGAGATCCGCTCGTAAAATGTTCGCTCAAATCCCATGTGTATCTGACGCGATGTGTCATTGTCTTCCTTGTTCACTGAGCGAAGATCGAACGAGAGTATCGTCTTTTCATCCGGGTGATAGGTAAGACCGCTGATCGCCGAATTACTCTCCACACTTTCGAGGCCCATGCGTGCGTTCTCGAAATCCTCCGGTATTTCGGTATAGACAATACCGACATTTAGCTTAGGGTTCGGTGCGAGCTGGACACCGAAAGTATAGCCGCTATCCAGATCATTACTATCGTCGAAACCGTGAGAATAGAGCGTACCGGCAAGACCTATCGAGACTGCCGGTGCAATTTTCATATTCACAAATGCCGAATGGAAAGCCCCCGAGTTCATGCCCTCGAAACTGAGAAGCTCACCCGCGGTCTTCATACTTGCGGCAGATCCGCCAATGATCTCTTCACCCAAACCTATACCAAAATCGAGGTATGTCGTGGTGAATGTCAGACCCTTGATCGCCATCGACAACGACACCAGCGCCTCTTCGAACGTCAGTTCGCCATCCCGGCTGTAATCATAGTCGTAGTCGGAATAATCCTTGAACGCTGTCAGGGAAGCCACCGGATTGAAGAACAGCTTGATACGGCGCTCATTCTTCGTCGCATGGATTTTGAACGCACCGGGATTATAAAAACCGGCCGAGAAATCGTCCTCAACCGAATAATATGCCCCGGCCATGGCAAGCGCTCTGGCCCGCGCAGTTCCCATTGTAAAATATCTGGTCGAATCAGCCGATGCCGAAAAAGCAGTCAGCATGACCAGAAACAGCACACCAATACACTTTCTCAGAACGAAGCCCCCTTTGCATCGTACTCCGAGATTGACACGCCCGCAAGGGACATATGCCATACCGCGGGAACAGACCCGTCAGTATGGAAACCTTCAATACATCCACTGCTCGAAGGGGCTGTTGTTCAACTCGTATCACTTCCGGGACTGAAAAAACAGGCAGTCACCGTCAAATACGTATGTCATAAACACGGCAAAAAGAATACTGCCGCGAAATTGCCGTTATTTTATCATACCGGTGAGCAGGAATCCGATGCCAATATAGGATTCCTCCCAGCCGTTCTTCCCTTTGTCCCCACGGTTGCCGACCTCAAAGGAGGTCACCAGCGAGGCCGCGTCCTCTATAAAAGGAATCGCGAAACCGAAAGTCACCGCCGTTTCGGTCACCGTGTCGATTTTGGGATAGCTCTTGTAATACATGTTCCCGGTCTTGAAGCCGATCGACAGCGGAATGCGCCGATACAAGGGGACCGGTATACCATACGGTACCACGGGAGTGTATTTCAGACCGATGCTGAAACGCCCGACATCGTCATACATCGCTTTTTCCGTGGTCGTACTGGCAGCATCCGCCCACCCCTCCATGAGGTAATCCGCACAGGCAGTGAATCGGCCGAATTTCCTGCTGACACCGAAAGTTAGCCTCGACGGCAGATGCAAAGTATTGGAATAGAGAAGCTGTTCGGGATTCTGGAAATCACCCGGTGTGATTTTCAGCGAATGGTCGAGATTCACTTTCGAAACATAACCGATACCGACATGGGTATCCTGCATGACCTTAACAACCGCACCGGCAGCATAGCCGTAACCTTTATACTTGCTCTTGACAAAATCCTCTGCATCCAGATAGCTGGAATCCTCTGAAAAATAACGAATCCATTCCTGCTCGATCATACCGAAATGATAGTTCATGGAAAAGCCCAGGCGAAGGAAATCGCCGAATGAAGTCGCGGCACTCACCGAGGAAACATTGATACCGCCGGAAAAGCTGACCTCGTCACGGTACTGACTGTCTGTGAACAATATCATGCTGTCGGTCCTTGTCAGGGGCGCAACAGTCCAGCCTAAGACAAATCGTTTATACAGCGGCAGAACAAGCCTGAAATGATCGACATCCGTCTGCGCGAAATCAGGAGCCTCGGCACCGCCGGAGTAGGTGGTGTTACGGTCGTGATTGACACCGAAAGAAAAAGTGTAGCGGCTGAACGCGGAAAGCAGTGCAGGATTCCTCAGCATGGAATTGACACCGTCCGCATTCGCCACACCGGCGCCGCCCATGGCCTTGACCCATCCGTTCTCATCGGGAACGGCGGAACCGATACCATTGGATGAATAAATCGGGCTGGCAGCGGCGGACAGGGCGAAAACCGAGCAGAGCAATAAAGAAAAAACAGTCGTTCGTATCGTCGTAATCACAGAAAGCTCCAGATAATTTCATTCCGCGGTATGACTGTCAGCCGCAAAACGCGGTACTCATCCGGGCGGCAGAACCTGCCCGGCGACAGCCATGTAAACCGCTTATTTTGTTGCCGTTGCAGGGAACGGCGTATATGTAAAGTAAATAGAATCAACAAATGTCATCATACAGTGCGACGGAGAGCTGCCCTCGTTCACCGGCTGGAACAGAAGGCCGAAATTCCCGAGACCGCCAATATGCCATTCATTGACTATATCAGTCAGATCAAGCGTAAAGTCTTCAGTGTCATCATAGACATTCACTCTGTATTTATCTGTCGATGACAAGCCAACACTGTCGATATCCTCGAACTCCGCATCCTCGATACGGTACACATCGATATCGAGCGTGGTGGATGTTATCATTTTCGAAGGGATCCTGCCGACTACCTCACAGCTGTTAACAGTCGCATGAGCCGGAAGCGAAGCCGGCAATCCCACCTGCATGACGAAACCGTTGCCACCACCCTCGGATATAACAGTCGGCGCGGTAACGCCGCCCACCTCGACAGCATAGGTGCCTTCAAAAGCATACACACCGGTGGTATCGATATCACCGTCGCTGTACTCCTTCACGAGCGCAAGCCGTGGCGAATAACTGGTATCATCACTCAAAAGACTGACCATCGACTCGCCAAGCGCGGAACTCTTCACCAGAAGCGCACCGTAATCATCCCAGCTCTGTATCAACTCGGCAGACAGCGGAAAGGTCAGCTCAACAACCGAGCTATCGGTTACAGCACAAGTGGACAGCGGCGTTGTCAGCGACGGGAGAAAGTCCTCGCTCTTGATCAGGACGGAATCGGCCCAGTCAACGTGCGTTTCGTAAATATCGAACTCGACATCACCAGATTCCCACGTATCATCCACCTCGAGAACAACGTAGGCATCGACTATATTGTCTTTGTTGATATTGCCGACACTGAACTTGAATACGGAAAACGCCTCGGCATCACCATAAGTTCCGGCAAGCGTGTATGAGGACGAACCTATACCCTTGCGGAATGTATGGCTGACAACGAGGGAATCGGCGGGAATGACGATTGTTTCGAGGCCTCTCGGTTCGGTGGAATTGTAATCGGCAGTGACACTTTTGTCGACCGCGGTATCGCAGCCGGCAAAAAGAACAAGTAGGACAAGCAGAAAAAGTATCACAAAAAACCCCTGTAAATTCGTTGTTTGCACCTCTGGAATAATTAAGTAAATATACTGCTTATCAGAACTGGAGTCAATGAGAATCGGCGCATTGACCAAAGCGCCTCTCGTTAAGGTGTGACGGCTGATACCGGCAAAAGGTTTGAAATAAATTGCGTTTGCGGAATTTTATTATGATTTCACATTTTTCTGAATATATCAATCTGAGAGTTCAAATGACACAGGCAATCCGGCACGACCAAATGCAACAGAAGACCCGCTACTCTTGCAGAGCCGCAAGAAATTCACAGATAGTTATTACCCCGTGATGATCAATTCGACCTCATTCCACAATAAGCTTTATCAACATTGTAGGCCGCAAAGGCATTTCAATCCTTGCCTCCGACGTCATTTTTCCTGACATTAGCAGAAACATCATCATCACGGCCAGAGTCCATTCTCATATCAGCTGGAAACCGCAATGAAACCTGTCATCTGCAACTATTATCTCACTTACCGCTGCAACGCCCGCTGCGGATTCTGCGACATCTGGCGCGATACAAGTGTCGGGCGCGGAAACGAGGCAGATATAGGCACGATCCGGAAGAATCTTACAGATGTCAAGCGTGCCGGAGCGGTTTTTGTCGATTTTACCGGCGGCGAACCTCTGCTTTACGAGGATATTCCAGAGGCTCTTAGGGCGGCAAAAGAAACAGGGCTCAGGACAACGGTCACTTCGAACGGCATCCTTTATCCGAAACGGGCGAAAGAGCTTGCCGGAAAAATCGACATCCTCCAGTTCTCTCTTGGCGGCGCAGACAAAGAAAGTCACGACAGCCTTCGCGCAGTCTCCTGTTTCGACCGTGTCATCGAAAGTGTGGAGACGGCTCGCGTGCTCGGCGAAAAACCGACATTCATTTTCACGGTCACCGACGACAATATCGACACACTGGAAGATGTCATCGCGTTTTCACGGTCGCTTGGAGTACTTCTTTTCATCAACCCCTGTTTCAGCTATCCCGGCGTAGAAGGGCTTTCTCCGGCAAATACGAAGAAGCTTATCAGTCTCTCGAAACAGCGCGGGGTCACAATCGACAGGGGATTCCTTAAATTTGTCGCCGATGGCGGCAACAGGGGGGCAAAACCGCGCTGTCGTGCAGTCAGCTCGGTGGTCGTGATCTCGCCGGACAACAAGCTCATCCTTCCCTGTTTCCATTTCCGCGAAAAAGAAATACCGATAGAGGACAACCTTTACGGCCTACTGAAATCACAGGAGATCGCAGAGGCAAAAAAACTCGAGGGAGCCAGCGCATACTGCGAGGGCTGCACAGTCTACTGTTACATGCGGGCTTCGCTTTTCAGGAAACCCGATCGTTATTTCCTGCCCTCGGTTTTATCCGGGATCGATTATCTCATCGAGCTCAAAAAAGCCAGATAGAGCACAGCGGCACAGCGGCACAGCGGCGATAATTCACATCATATTACATATATGGAGAAGTATGAAAATGAGACTGTTCAATTGTATGTCACTCATCGTTCTCCTGTTATGCGTTTCACCGGGCATAATGGCGCAGACACTGGACGAGACTCCCGCCGGTAACGGCGAATGGGGATACCGTCCCGCATACAAATCCGTGTCCACAATCGATCCCCCATCCTTTTCGTGGCGACCGATGAAAAATATGACCTGGACAGTCCAGTGCGCCCGCGACAGGGATTTCACCGATATTGTCTACTCGGCGGATGGAATCGAGTCCAATGTCCACACAGCGTCGAAAAGCCTTGGACAGGGACGGCTGTACTGGCGCTACCGTGGCAGAAACGCGGATGGCGGGTGTAGCGGCTGGAGTACGGTGCGATCTTTTGAAATCACTGCTGACTCCAACAAGATGCCGCTCCCGGAACGCGGCGAACTGCTCGCAAGAATCCCTGACAGCCACCCACGGCTCTTTGTCAGACCGGAGGACATGCCGGAACTGAAACGCAAGGCCAAAGGCAGTCTCAAGGATATTTACGAGCGCCTCGACAGCCAGTGCTCACAGCTGCTCGCGGAGCCGCCCGATATTTCAGAACCACCGCTTTATCCCGAGGGCATTGTCCGCGGCAGTGAGGAGTGGCGCGGCATCTGGTGGGGCAACCGAATGAGAGTGGTGAAAGCGCTTAACGGCGCCGCGACACTGGCATTCACCCATCTGCTCGGCGGACCCGAAAAGTATGGCGAGGAAGCGAAACGTATCCTGCTCGCATGCGCCGAATGGGACCCGAAAGGCAGCACCGGCTATCTCTACAATGACGAGGCAGGCATGCCCTATGCCTACCTTTTCTCGCGGGCATACACGTATGCGTTTGACCTTCTCAGCGACAGCGAGAAGGATAAATGCCGTAAGGTCATGCGAATACGCGGCACTGAAATGTATAATCACCTCAACCCGAGCCATTTCTGGAAACCCTACAACAGCCACAAGAACCGTGCCTGGCAT
Organism: Candidatus Latescibacterota bacterium; assembly: GCA_963668435.2. GTDB lineage: Bacteria > Latescibacterota > Latescibacteria > Latescibacterales > Latescibacteraceae. Next base: position 409,554 of record CAXXSC010000001.1, on the reverse strand, counting down.
TTTCTCGGCGAGGTCGGCATCGCTTTTCACGGCGAAATCGAGGAGGCCGACGACTGGACATGGTTCGCGGCGAATGTTTTCCACGCCTGCTATCCTGTCTGGAGTGATGACGACGGCGGCTGGCATGAAGGCATTTCCTACTGGTGGGAATACCAGGAGCGTTTCACATGGTTTGCCGATGTCATGCGTTCCGCCCTCGGTATCGACGCTTTCGATAAGCCCTATTATTCACAGGTAGGCTACTACGCCATGTATCTGATGCCGCCGGGGACTTACGGCACCGGTTTCGGCGACCTGGTCGGCGCTCGCAAGCCCTCGAACTACATTCCGCTCATGACCACGTTCGCCACACAGGCAGGCAATCCCCACTGGCAGTGGTGGGTGGAGAAAATGGGCGGCCCGGTCAACTCGAGCGAGTACCACGCCCACGGTGATTACATCAGTTACGTGCACGGTGCGCTGCCGAAAATAGCCGCGAAAACGCCCAAAGACCTTCCGGGCTCGCGCCTTTTCAAAGGCACCGGACAGGCATACCTGAACAGCAACCTCGGCGACGGCATGGAAAATGTGCAGGTGGTTTTCAAGTCGAGCCCGTTCGGGACACAGTCGCACGGCTATGAGGCCAGTAATTCATTCAATCTCTGGGCTTACGGCAAACATCTCCTGATCCGCACCGGCCGACGTGACAACTACGGCAGTGATCACCATAAGAACTGGATGTGGAGCACCCGCTCGACCAACTGCATCAGGATCAACGGCGAGGACCAGCCGAAACGCTCGCCGAAAGCGAAAGGCCGGATCAGCGAATTCACGACAACGCCGGAAATCGATATTGTCACCGGCGAAACAGAACATTTCACCCGGACGATCATCTTTGTGAAACCGGAACTGATCGTTGTCTACGACCGTCTTACCCCGAACGATCCAGCTTTTTACGAGTACTGGCTTCACGCCGAAAAGGAGATCGCGGTCAACGGCCAGCATTCGATTACAGTCGATAACGACGGGGTCTTTTGCGACATCGATTTCCTGTCGCCCGGCAATCTCACATTCAGCCAGACCAACCAGTACGATCCCAATCCACGGCCACGGGTCACCCTCCGTCAATGGCATCTCACCGCCACAACGGAAACAATCGAAGGCCCCTGCGAGTTTGTGACTGTCTACCGTCCGCGAAACTCAGGGCAGGACACGACATACAAGGCCGACCTTAAAAAAGGAACAGATGCCTACACGCTCGATATCGACATGAACGGCCTGTCATTCGGGGCGGACCTTCCGCTCAGCGCCGGAGAACCATGCCGTGCAACACTTAAACGCACGGGCAAATCACCGGCTAATGTCACTGCCGAACCAGTCACTCAGTAAAAGAAAGGCAGCTTATGAAACGTCGTGATTTCACACTGACAATGTGCCGGTCAGCCGCAGCGCTCACCGCAGGAATGGCAGGTCTTTCCGGCCTGAAAAACCAAAATGCCGCGACAGCGAAGGCCAATCCGAAAAAAGGACAGCGGCTGGCATTCCTCACCCGGACACGCAGGATCGGCATTATCAATTGCGATGGCAGCGGCCTTGAATACCTCCATTTCGATATTCCCGGACAGGAAAGTTGGGGAAGCGGCCCGATATTCGAGGATGGCGAACGGATGCTCGTGACAAGCTACGAAAAAGGCAAGGTGTGGGAAGGCGAGGTCCGCACACATATCTGGATATACAATTTCAGCACGAAAGAGCTGACCGAGATCGCCACGAAAAACAGGCCCTCCAACCAGCTTCTTCCCGCCATCCTCCTTCCCGGCGGCAAGCGTATGATCACCCAGCCGACAATCGACGGTGAGCAGCGCCTGTTGAGCATGAACCTCGACGGATCCGATCAGGTGGAAATCACGAAAGCGGGCGACGGCTACACCTACGGCGCCAGTCTCAGCCCGGACGGGACACGTCTCGCCTTTCATGTGACCAACACCATGCCATACAGTATTTTCAGCGCAAAGCTCGACGGATCCGAAAGGAAAAAGCTCGCAAGCGACCCCGACCATCTCTTTTTCGGCACAAGCTGGTCACCGGACGGCGAATGGGTACTCTATCAGGACTGCCTTTTCCGGGAGGATCCCGGCCATGACTGGTCCGATCTATGGATTGCACGCCCCGACGGCTCCGAGACACGCAGGATTACCGACGGCCTCCGTCACTGGTTCGGCACCTCCTACGGCGATCCGGAAACGAAAGGCGGTGGCTCGAACATGCCTGAATGGTCCCCCGACGGCAGGTTCATCACTCACACGAGGGCAAAAACGGGCTCGCTAACCGCGTGGCAATGGGCAAACGGCCGTCCTGACACCGATCATTTCAACCGCGACTACTATCCCGAAAAAGCCCGCGGTGGTACCGACATCTGCCTTGTCGATCCCGAGACAAAGGAGTTCAGAAAAATCACCGATAACGAGCCGCTGGCCTGGGACTTCAGGACAGTCTGGTCGCCGGACGGAAAGACAATCGCATTTGCACGGGCACGTATCGGCGAGCCCTCCGGCCTGTGGCTCATGGACGCCGACGGCGGAAATCAGCGTTTCCTGACACTTGGCGAAAAAGGACTCGGTGCTGATCACCACAGATTTTTCTGAAATACTGTGAATGGAACTTGCCTCACAGAAATCAAAACCATATCGTTAAGGGCAAATCAGTATCTCTCGAATTCATATTAAAGGAGTGATCGATGCATAATAAAATCAGCACTGCAATTCTCTCGTTGCTGCTCGTTGCGCTCGTCAGCCCGGCCTGTGTCATGCGGGCAACACACCCGGACACCTCGCAGCAGGGCTGGAAAGAACTTTTCGCCGACGATTTCTCCAATGCGGTCTACGAGCCTGGAAGCTGGGCAGTCGAGACAGGACGGGTGCTCGCGGCAGTACACGACCGTCTGTTCTGGACGAAAGAACAGTACGGTGATTTCATTCTCGACTGCGAATGCAAATTCGATCCCGGTGCCAACAGCGGTATTCTTTTCAGGACCGCCGATCTCGACGACTGGATCCAGACCGGCATTGAAGTGCAGGTGCTGGATTCCTACGAAATGGCCGAGTCAAGCAAACACGAATGCGGGGCGATATATGATGTCCTCGAGCCCAAGAAAAAAGCTGTCAGGCCTGCAGGTGAATGGAACCGTTTCACAATCACCTGCAAAGGCAAGAACATCAACGTGGTGCTGAACGATGTCGAGGTGATCGACATGAATCTCGACAAGTGGACCGAGGCGCACAAAAATCCCGATGGCAGCAAAAATAAGTTCAGGACAGCCTATAAGGACATGCCTCTCAGGGGACACATCGGTTTCCAGGGCCTTCACGGCGCCGCGAAAGTCTGGTACCGCAACATAACGATCAAAGAGCTCTGACCGTTTTCTCGATTATGCCGATAACAGCGGCCCAAAGCAGGAACAATGCGGATTTCGGCCAATGAAAATGAGCATAAATTAATATTTGACATTCACCTTGTATTTTTCGTATATTAGTATGCTCAGTTTCGAAATACTATTTATATGCAGTCCATAGATTAAAGGAGTAACAACGTGCCGCATCATGATCATTTCAAGAAAGCGCTCCGTCAGGACAAGAAACGCAATCTGAGAAACCGCATTGCCAAGTCACGTCTTCGCACCATCATCAAGAAGGTCAGGACCGCAGAGGACAAGGACGCTGCACAGGCTGCGTTCAAGGTAGCCGTTCCGGTCATCGATTCCACCGCACGCAAGGGAATCATCAAAAAGACCACGGCAGCCCGCACCAAGTCCAGGTTGCACAAGTTTGTCGCCAGCATGGCGTAAACGCTTTCCGCAGAGACTGAAAAGGACATCCAAATGGATGTCCTTTTTTTTGCCTAAGACATTCCTCATCCACTACACCGGCATTCAGCCTTTTCCAGCATTTGAAAAAACGGGAAAACCCCGTTTGTGACAAATACGCTCTTCTTTGGAACGCTCCATATCACCGTATTCCGCTGATTCAGACCGATACCCGCTTTTTCCACCTTGACTTGTTCTTTTTCAGTTGCTATAAAAACAATACAGAACAGCACCCGCCATGAGCAGCATATCGGAAAGGGAAATCTCATGTCAGAGGCTCAGCTCGCGATCCACCCTGTCGATCTCGCCGTTATCATCGTTTATCTCGCGGGCATTGTCGCCCTCGGCTGCTGGGCCGGTATAAAGCAGCGAAAAACGAGCGCGGGCAAAGGATATTTCCTTGCAGGCAGCACACTTACCTGGCCGGTTATCGGGCTTGCGCTTTTCTCTACAAACATATCCACCATCCACCTGGTCAGCCTCGCGCAGGAGGGATATGTCAACGGTCTCGCCTACGGTAATTTCGAGTGGATGGCGGCATTCACACTGATCGGGCTCGCACTCTTTTTCGCGCCGTTCTATATCAGGGCCAATGTGACAACCCTCCCCGATTTCCTTGAAAAGCGTTACAGCAGGCCCTCACGTGATTTTCTTGCGTTCATCTCGATCGTCTCGGCAATTTTCATCCACATCGGATTCTCACTCTATACCGGCGCGGTGGTGCTCCGCGGGCTTTTCGGCATCAACATTATGACCAGCATCGTGATCACCTCGCTATTGACGGGCCTCTACACCATTATCGGCGGCCTTCTCGCGGTGGTGCTGACCGAATCGATCCAGACAGTGGTGCTCGTTCTCGGGGCACTCTGCATAACCTCCATAGCCTATATGAGAGTCGGCGGCTGGGAGGGGCTGGCAGCAAGTGTCGATCCGGTCAAACTCACAGTCCTGCGTGATGCCGGGGACCCGTCGGGCCTGCCGTGGTACGCTGTCTTTCTCGGCTATCCCGTGATCGGTGTCTGGTACTGGTGCGCTGATCAGACCATTGTCCAGCGCGTTCTCGGCGCAAAGGACGAGAACCACGCACGAATCGGGCCGCTTTTCGCCGGATTCATCAAAATTCTTCCCGTTTTCATCTTTGTCCTGCCGGGCCTGATGTGCCTTGCGCTCATCAAACAGGGTGTGCTTCCGGATGAGCTCTCCGATTCAGCCGATACCTACGCGTTCATGATCAGCAGGCTCCTCCCGATCGGCGTCAAAGGCATTGTCGCCGCCGCGCTGCTTGCCGCGCTGATGAGCACAGTGTCGGGAGCGCTCAATTCAATCGCCACACTGTTCAGTTTCGATATATACCGTCGCTGGCGGCCGGATACACCTGACAAAAAGCTCGTGCTGATCGGACGGGTCGTGACATTCGTCGCCATGGTGACCGCGATCATCTGGTCGCCGTTCGTGAGCCATTTCCAGAGCATTTTCCAGGGAATCGTGGCTATTATCTGCTATGTGGCACCGCCGATCACTACAGTTTTCCTCTGCGGTGTGTTCTGGAAAAAAGCCTCCTCAACAGCATCGACCGCAACACTCTGGACAGGCACGACTTTAGGTTTCGCGGTATTCCTGCTTGACTGGTTCAAGGAACAGACCGGATGGAATGTCCCCTCGATGATGGCGACATTCTATCTTTTCGTGATCTGCATGGCACTGATGATCACCCTGTCGCTTATCAGGCCGCACGTTCACAATGAAGAAAGTATCTCACTGGTCTGGAGCAATCCACTCGACTCGCTCAAGGGGGAATCCTGGCGGGGTATCGGAAATTACCGTTTCCTCGCGGCCCTTCTTTTTGTGCTGATGATCACGCTCTATATCGTTTTCGGTTAGGGTTCGCCATACGGCAATCATGACAGCAACGAATGTTTTCCTTATTGCAGTCTGCGGTTTGGCGAGACGGTGATTTGACTCAAAAAAATATGCTTTTCGCGGCATTTTCAGGAGGCGTTATATGAAACGAACACTTATCTCCCTCACTCTTTTCGTCGCCGGATTCCTCGCGCACTCCTTCATGGACAGCAGCGCCATGGGTAATCCGAACCTGACAGTCACGCGTTTCGGCTGGGTGATCGAACTGAAACCGGAAATGATCCGGAAATACAAACAACTTCACGCCCATCCCTGGCCAGCGGTCAATGCGAAACTCAAGGACTGCAATATCAGCAACTATTCGATCTATATGAAGGAGGTGGCCCAGGGAAAACACATGCTGTTCTCCTACCTCGAATACACCGGCACCGATTTCGAGGCTGACATGGCGAAAATGGCGGCCGATCCCGAAACGCAGCGCTGGTGGAAAGAGACCGATCCCTGCCAGAAAGCCATCGAGACAGCCGGTGAGGGCGAATGGTGGTCGACCATGGAGGAGATATATCATCTCGATTAACGGCTTTAGATACCCCTGAAAGCGGGGAAATACAGAATACAGGAGGAATACAATGAGGAAAGTTCTTTACGGGTTTCTGATGATGACGTTATTGATGACCGTGGCTGGTTCATACCACTCCTCCGCGGAAACACGTTCCGAAGTCATCCCCCTTGAACGGGCAAAGTCACATTCGATTGAACACAAGCGTCCCGCCATCGATTTCTTCGAGGGCGCCCTTCTCGGTAACGGCGGTCTCGGCACGGTGGTCTGCACCCGTCCCGATGCCGTGGTGATCTACCTCGGTCACAACGATGTCTGGGACATCCGGCTTTCCGAAAAGAATATCGGCCGCACCGGCACATTCCAGGATATATTCGACGAAGTCATGGCCATGCCCGATACGCTCGAAAATCTCACTGATGTCAAGTGGTTCAAAAACTACATCGAGGCCATGCGCGAGGACTACGCCAAACCCTACCCGCGCCCGTTCCCCTGCGGCTCGGTCATCCTCTGGTTCGACCGCCGGAAAGCGGAACTGCTCGGACACCGTGTGAATATCGACCGCGGAGTCTGCGAGATCGATTTCCTCATCGACGGCGAAACCCGGCATCTGGAAATTTTCACCGACATGCAGATGGACCGTCTCTGGGGCAGGATGATCGATTCGAGCGGCTCACCCGTGGAAGCGCCCTTTGTCTATGCCAGCCTCATTCCCGATCCGGCGACACCGAAAGAGCTGCCGCGATTCGAAACGATACGCATGCCCGAGGTTTCACGGCTCGCGTTCCGGCAGATACTCCCGAAACAGGAACTGCAATCGAGCGAGGATTATAAGCCCTCACCACGTGACAACGCTTTCGTAACCTCGCTGACCCTGTCCTCCTCAATTGATAACAGCGCTGTCGGTAAAGAACGCGAAAACACCGGCCTCGGCATCATTCCCGCGGAGAAAAGTAAAGACGCCCTGAGCCTTGCGTGCGGTGAGGGCGATTTCTCGTTCTGCATACAGCTCGATCACTTCAAAGGACAGGAATATTCCGAAGCTGCCGCGGCGAAAGCTGTCGCGATGCCCTCACTCGCACCCAGCGAATACCAAAACGCCGCCGACGCGAGCGCACGCATCTGGGGCGACTACTGGTCGAAATCAGGCGTGGCCCTCGATGACAATATCCTCGAACGGACATGGTACCACAATCTCTATTTCCTGCGTTGCTCCCTGAAAAAAGGCTATACATGTCCCGGCCTTTTCGCCAACTGGAGTTTCAAGAACATCGGCACCGCATGGCACGGCGATTATCACATGAACTACAACACACAGCAGGCGTTCTGGGCCACATTCTCCAGCAACCATACGGAACTTCACGAGCCATACGTGGAGATGGTCGAGCGCTACCTCCTGCCGGTCAGCAGACTCTGGGCGCGGAACTACTATAAAATGCGCGGCGCATTCTTCCCGCACTCGGCCTACCCGGTACCCATGAGGATCATGCCCTATCCTGTACCAACCTGGGGCTGGGAAGTTTTCGAGACGCCCTGGACTGTGCAGAGCCTCTGGTGGCATTACAGCTATACTCTGGACGAGGATTACCTCCGCAACCGTGCGTTCGGCACAATCAAAGAGGCGGTGCTTTTCCTGGTCGACTATATGAAACGCCCGGATGCCCGAAAAGGCAAATGGGACGACGGTCTTTATCACATTATGCCCTCGGTCCCGCCTGAGCTCTACGGCCTCCGTCCCGGATTCGACAAGAACTACGACACGATAGCCGACCTGACACTCACCCGTTTCGTTTTCAATGCCTATCTCGAGGCCTGTGAAATCCTTGCCATTGAATCTGCTGAAAAAGAGCTCATGGCCGATGTGCGCGACATTCTCGCCCATTTCCCCGAATATCCGACAGCGGAAAGCTCCATTGGCGAGGTTTACGTGTCTGTCGAGGGCGAGGAGCCGGATATCGTCTACAACGTACCGGCAAGCACCATGACAGTCTTCCCCGGAGAGCATCACGGTCTCCATTCACCGAAAGAGGACTACGACCTTGCCCTGCGGACTCTCAAAAACCAGCAGAACGAGGGCGGCAACGAACTTGTCTTCCTCAACCTTCAGGCGGCGCGGCTCGGTGTGCTCGACCTCGAAAAATTCGCCCGCCAGATCAACTACTGCCTGCTTCCCAACGGAAGCTGCACGGACAAAGTCCTGCAGATCCACGGACGCTACACCAATAACACGCCCTACGATTTCATGGCGCCGATGGGTATCTGGTTCGAGAATTTCGGGCTCCCTGCCGTGATCAACGAATGCATGATGCAGAGCTATAACGGTGAGATCAGGCTCTTTCCCAACTGGCCCGGGGACAAGGATGCCGAGTTCAGGACACTCCGGGCAAAAGGCGCGTTCCTTGTCAGCGCAAAACGGCAGAACGGCGTGCTTGAATGGGTGGAGATACTAAGCGAAAAAGGCGGCGAACTGACTGTTATCAACCCGTGGGAAGGCGCATTCACTATCGAGCGCGACGGCCACAAGGAAACTGCGAGGGGTGGCAAAATAACATTCACGACAGCCCCCAACGAACGTATCGTGATGCGACAGGCACGCTGATACAAAAAAATCTTCCGCACGACCAATAAAGGAAGGCATGATGGCTGACACGACAAAACGCTACGGCATGGTGCTCTCGCTGAAACCGGACAGGGCCGCCGAATACAAAAAACTTCACGAGTCTGTCTGGCCCGGCGTCCTCAAAACGATCCGAGGATGTAATATCGTGAATTATTCGATCTACATGAAAGAGGTCGAGGAGGGCAAGCTCCTGCTTTTCTCCTATTTCGAGTACAACGGCAGCGATTTCGAGGCGGACATGCGGGAAATGGCCGCAGATCCAGTGACTCAGGAATGGTGGGATGTCTGTGTCCCCTGTGTCGAGGCAGTCCCCAACGCGGGCGATGGAGAGCTGTGGGCAAATATGGAAGAGCTGTTCCACACTGACTGATGACACTGGCGTTTTTCATCGGCTGACCAAAGCCACAACCTGATATCAGCAAAAATTTCGGGCAAAAAGAGAGGGTGCCATCGGCACCCTCTTTCATATCTATGATCGCTTACTGATCAGAATGCATAAGATGCAGAAACCGAGAACAGATTTGCATAGCTGTCATACATGCCGTTACCGACAGGATAATTTCCGGCGGCCTCGGTGTCGAAACGGTCGATCTCACCGTCACCGGTAACATCGGTGCTGAATCCTGCGCCATTGTCTTTTTCACGACGTTTGAAAGACAGGAGCATATAACCGGCATCGAGCCTGACCTTGCCGAGCGTATAGCCCGCGCCGAGAGAAACCCCTATGCGGTTGGCATCGGGCAGCTGCGGGTCGATTGTCTCATCGGGAACCGGGTTCCAGTCATACATGAGGCCGAAACGCAGCACGGTCTTTTCGTTCAGGTCATAAGAAGTTCCACCGCGGACGACAACGGAATCATCCCAGTCTTTATCCTGGATCTGTTTGTCGACAGGCAAATCCTTGTCGAAATCGACCACGAGTTCCTCATAGGTTGACCATGCGATATAGTCGAATTCGGCTGAGAAATCAAGCTTCTCTGTCGCATCAACCTTGAAACCGACATTGAGTGTCCAGGGCATCTTGAGTGTCGCAGTGCCAGACTGTGTCGCAGGCATGGACGCGAGAGCGACGTTGTATGCATTGCCACCCATGGCCGCGGGCAGGACGATGTCTTTCAGGACGGAGGCGTGTCTGAACTTGGCATCACCGTCATATTCCATCTCGAACGCGGAACGGTAGGAAACGCCCAACTGTACATGCGAGAACGGACGGTACAGAACACCTGCGTTGAATCCCCACGCGGAACCGTCACCCTCAAGACCGAATTTAGAGTCGTAGGTGGTGCTTCTGCCTGTAACAGGAAGACCTGCATTGGCAAGGGAGGTGCCAGTATCGATCATTTTCTCGATCGTGGCAGAGGAAGAAATGTAGGACGCGCCCACACCTATGCTCAACTGGTCGTTAACTTTGTACGCGACAGTCGGATTGACGAAAATCATCTGAATTTCACCGTAGGTGCTGGTGTAACGGCCGGTCCAGTCCTCATCCCAGTCGGTGCCGAGACCATAAGGAGTGAAAATGCCAATACCGAGCACCCAGTTTTCACGGGCACGCCAGGCGGCGTAAAGCTGCGGCGGAAGATAGACGTTCGTATTGGCTTTTTCGCTATCGAAAGTACCGATATCCTCCCTGAACGGAGAATACTCGTGAATCGGGACAATCGGAGTGAGCCCCGCATAGACTTCAACGCCCTCGACATAGTCAATGCCTGCGGGATTATAAAAAATGGCGCTCAGGTCTTCATTTCGAGCAGTCATGGCAGCTGACATACTGAGTGCGGCGGCCCCCTGCTCGGGAATTGCAAGTCCTGATGCCCAAACTGTTCCTGAAGCGACGAGCATCAATGCGACCATAACGATAACTGATTTTTTCATACCTCCCCCTCATGGGAAAATGGAAACGTTAAGTTTTGTCAGGTCTTATCTGAAAAATTATAACGCATCCCCCAGTGACTGTCAATAGGAAAAGTGCCTTTAAAAACGCATAAGGACAATTGATCACCTGATGATTACCGCCGCTTTTATGCAGAAAGCAGCCCATCTGGATTCACAGCCCCCGTCAAGCGAAAACGCGGACAAATATACAACCAGGCTATTACCCTGTAAATATTACCTTTAAACCAGACTCACTCAATTAACAACAAAAAGGAAGACACTTCATGCAGCCATAGCCCTTTCTCTTTTGCGCAATATGATTCATGCCCCATATTCTTGAAAATATACATTCGTTTGGGCGCTTTCACTGCGGAAAAGACATGTTCGGCCTCAGGAACAGTTGCACGCTGATCCCGGCCGCCATGCATGAAAAGGGCCGGACAGTCGAGAGCCGCGGCATACTGGGAGGGATTATGACTGAACGCGTTGAAATCCAGTAGAAGCCCGCCCCAGAAAAGGAGCAGCCAGGTAAACGGCTGTGACGGCAGTCCAATGGCACGAAAACGATTGGCGACAGTCCCGCTGAAACGGTCAAACACGGCCTCAACAATGACACCGTCCGGCTGTACAATCCCGAGATTGACGGCACGAAGCAGTGCCGCGGCACCCATCGAACGGCCGTATAGAATCAAACGCCGATGGGGCAGCTCACCCTGGCAATACCTGACAGCATTATAGACATCCTCAGCCTCGAGATAACCGATACTGGTGTAATTTTCAGAAGAAGCGCCCGAGCCGCGAAAATCGACAAGGAAGGTGGATACGCCAAGACTGTTCAAGGCGGCGGCCTCGTCAAGGAGTGTGCTTTTGTCGCTCGCGTTTCCATGAAACATGACCGCCAGTGTCTCATTCGAGCGGGCAGGACAATACCATGCAGTGAGAATAATTCCGTTATCACATTCGACAGTCTTGTCCCGGTATGTGAGCTCGAGATCAGCGGGAGTACGTGTGCCGCGGGGGCGGGGATTGTCGATGCCCGTGAACAATACAGCAAGTTTAGCGGCAAAGCCGAGCTTTTCGGGGCTGTCCGTCTTTTTCGCGCCTTCACTGTATACTATAAAAGCTCTGGCATGACGCCATGCAAGCAATTCGACCGCAAGAACAGAAAGAAAAATAAAAGCGAGTATGCAGAGCATCAAACGGGACCGTGTCATGCCGACTCCTCACAGCAGACTTCCGACAGCCATGTGCCGCAAAAACAAATTTTCACGGTTCATCCGCCAAACTTACGGTATCGTTCGGCGACCTCGAATATTTTCGCCACATTCTCGTCGGGCGTGCCGTGATCCATGTTGATACAGCAGATGCCGACTTTCGAGAGATCACCGGCGTTTTCGAGCAGGTTTATGAGATCGGCCTCGACCTCGTCAGCACTACAGGTCTTGATCTTCACCGGCGAGAGGCGGACATTGAAAAAAGCATCCGGTATCAGTTCACGGCAGCGGGCGATATCCGCACCCCAGCCCACATCGAAGAAGCAGGACTCGCTGACCTTGGAATAGCCCTCGGCGACCTCGTGCATGTTGTCGCCGCAGTGGTGAATGCCGTATGGCTGGAGTTTCTTCGAAAGCTCTATCTCGTGGGGCAGCAGGAACTCCTCGTACATGGCATTTGAGATCATCTGCACCGAGCAGTTTGACTGGAGGTTGATCGCGGGTTCGACCTTTTCGATGCTCCGGTTGACGGAAATCGAGGTTGTGCCAGTCTCCTTCCGCACCATTTCAAGGAGATCGATGATCGATTCGTTCATCTTGTCATAAATTGCGTGGACTTTTTCGGGACTGTCGAAATAGGCCATGAAAATATTCTGGCCCATAAGATCGAGGGCAAGGTTCTGAAGGTTTCCCCAGCCGAAATCACCGGAAACTGTACCGAAACGCTCTTTCAGCGCCGCGATCAGGGCAATGAAATCCCGGAATTCAGCGTTTTCACCGGGATCGGGAATATCCATGGCATCAAGCTCGTCGATAGTCATTGAAAGCGGCTCGACAACGGGACTGTTGTTCTCGTAATAGCGTATCGGGCAACCCCAGACAGCGGAAACGAGGAATCCCGCAGCGAGATGCACAGGTCCGATCACCGGTTCCGGCACCGGATTTTCCTCACCGTAACCGAAAGCGCCGAAACGCTCCCAGAGCTTGCGCCGCATGAGCATCTCGTCATTTACCCGGCGGTTCGGATCGAAAAAATAGCTCCTGTCAAATGAGATACCGTATTCTTTGTTCCACCAGTTGGGGTGGTAAACGATCTCGACCGGCAGAAATGTTTTCGACTCTATCTTCATCGCAACGCCTCCATAAAGCCTTGGGATATTTCATCAGACGTGAAACGGCGAAACCGTCCCGTTAACGCCACACTCAGGCAATATAGCCGATACAGCCCTGTCTGAAAACTGTTTTATCATCTTGCAGGAGCGATGAAGCGCTTTATATTACAGCAACAACCGGCAGTTTCAAAATTTTGCAGATAAGAAGGAGACAGTCACAATGAGCGAAACCGATAACAGCATGTCGCTGATAGTCTTTTCCAACGATTTCGATAAAGCTATGGCGGCGTTCATTCTTGCCACCGGAGCCGCGTCCTCGGGCATGAGCGTCTCGATATTTTTCACATTCTGGGGACTTTCGCTCCTCCGCAAAGACAATTTCAGCCGCCCGGGAAAATCACTGATCGAGAAAATGTTCGGCTGGATGCTGCCGAAAGGCCCCTCGGGAACCGGCCTGTCCAAGATGCATTTCATGGGAGCGGGCACCGGTATGATGAAAAGCATCATGAAGAAAAAGAACATGACCTCGCTCGAGGAGCTTCTGAGCATGGCGCAGGCGCTGAATGTCCGCATTGTCGCCTGCACAACCTCGATGGAAATGATGGGCATGAAGAAGGAGGAGCTCATCGACGGTATCGATATCGGCGGTGTTGCGACCTATCTCGCCGCATCGAAAAACTCCAACATCAATCTTTTCATATGATTATCAACACAGTATGAACGGACACGCATTATAGTGTAATTATTTTCTTGCTTTTTGAGTGAAAAGTATTATACTGCACGTGTAAAAGTGATTGTCATCTTACCATTATGTTTTATCTTAAAAAAGGATGATGTGATGGAAACACTGAAACCTGACACGTCGCTTGTTTCTTACTGCGGGCTATATTGCGGTTCCTGCCGTTCACACAAAAAGGGGAAATGCCCCGGTTGTCACGGAAATACGAAAGCCGCCTGGTGCAAGGTGAGATCATGCTGCATGGAAAACTCGTTCCTTAGCTGTGCCGACTGCACGTTTTTCGAGAATGCGGCGGATTGTAAGAAAATCAACAATTTCATCGGAAAGATTTTCGCCTTCGTTTTCAAATCCGACCGCTTGGGGAGCCTTGAACTTATCCGGGAAATCGGTCATGATGAATTCGCAAAACGCATGGCGGAAAAGGGTACGATGACGATAGGGAAATGACATAATATCAAGATTCATAAAGACTTTGGGATAACATAGATTCCGAAAAATGATCCGACAAAAAAAGAACAGTCAGCGATAAAAGCGCAGGGAAAATCTTATTATGAAAATACTGGTTTTCGGCGCGGGTGCGGTCGGCCAGGCTATCGGCTGCATGCTCGCCGCCTCGGGACATACTGTCGATCTCATTGTCAGGCCGCGTTTTGCAAAGGTCATTAATGAGAGCGGCCTTGCTGTCGAGGGTATTTTCGGCAGGTTCAAGGTAGGAACGGACCGGATCAGAGCATTTTCATCAATCGAGGAATGTATAGACCGTCATTATAACTATGTCCTCCTGACCACCAAGTCCTATGATACCGCGGATGCGCTCACAGAGCTTGAAAAGCTGACAATTCAGCAATTTAAAGCTGTTTCGCTTCAGAACGGCTGCGGCAACCTGGAACAGCTAGTCGAGGTATTCGGGAAAGAGCGAAGTCTTGGGGGGCGGGTGATCACCGGTTTCACGATTGACAATCCCGGACAGGTGAGGATCACGGTCACAGCAGATGATGTCCATATCGGCGGTCCGGACGAAGGCATGATACCGGAAAGCGCGGAAACAATAGCCGCGGCAATCAACGACAGCGGCCTCCCCTGCCGCGCCACCCCCACTATCCAGCGCGATCTTTTCGCCAAACTTCTCTACAACTGCGCACTCAATCCGCTCGGTGCAGCGCTCGGTGTCCATTACGGCGCACTCGGCGACGATCCCCAGGCACGTTCGGTGATGGACTCCGTTATCGGCGAGGTGTTCGCGGTCATCGAGGCCATGGGGGGACGGACCCACTGGCAGAATGCTGTCGAGTACCGCGATTTCTTCTACGAAAAACAGATACCCGCCACATACGACCACCGCTCATCAATGCTGCAGGATATCGAAAAAGGCAAGCGCACCGAGGTCGAGGCACTTACTGGCTATGTCGGCGCAGAGGGCGGGAAACGCAGTGTTCCGACACCGGTATGCGACACACTTTCGGCAATTATCCGATTCAAATCCGGCATATAAATCCCACAAAAAGCGGGAAAAACCGGTATCGGCCTTTCCCGCTTTTCCTAAGTGTAATTCAATGATATTGCCTGCGCATGCCTCAGCCAGAACGCATATTCCCCAGTGCTGAAAACAGTTACAAAAATATGACGTATCGTTCTGGCACGTCCGCCCCCCATTATATCCACCATCGCGTCACCGCTTCGACAGCTCAGCAAGCCTCTCGATCAGGAAGTCGTATGTCTCTTTGTCACAGTTTTCCGGAATGCCGCCGGTGTCCATGAACATCCATCGTCCGGCCGCGTTCGCCCGCTTGAAGAGGTCAGTGAGGTATTCGTTCTGCTGATCACGCTCCCAGTCGAAAAAGAATTTGTGGCATCCGCCGCAGGGCACTGTTTTGGACGAGGCGCTGTCACCGAGGAACGCCACAAGGTCCATTGATTCGTAGATGTCGAAGGGATCGACCATATCTACCCCGGCGGAAAGCACGAGCGGCAGGATCTTGTTTATATTGCCGTGACTGTGGAGATGGACATAGGCACCGGACTCGTGGGCGATTTCGCACAGACGTTTGTGCCAGGGAAGAATCCACTGTTCGTAAAGCTCCGGGCTGATAAGCAGGTTGTCGGAGGAACCGAGATCGTCGCAAAGCACGATGACCTCCACGCCGCGGGCAAGCATTTCCTCAGCGGCGGCAATGTTCCAGACCCCGACCATATCGATGAGCTTTTTCGAGTTCACGGGATCAATCAGAAGTGACATGAGAAATTCCTGATAGTCGATGCAGAAATAGTGCGGACCGCTGAAAAAACCGTTAAGGTTGCCGCCGACAGCATATCCGGCCTGTTTGAACCATGTGATATCCTCGGCGAAACCCTTATACCGTGCCGGATCACGTGGATCGGGCAGTTCGAGCTTGTCCACATCATCGATCGTTGTCAGTGGGTAATCATAGTCGCGGTAGAAATGGGGATTTTTCCTGACCACGCGCTTGCATCCGGTTTCACAGACAACAATGCGTTCGTCTTCTTTAAGCGATTCAAGGTTGAAATGGAACTCTCCGGGGCCGCCGTGCCCAAGCGGTGCGTTTGCCCCCCAGCCGGCGACAATAATCGGTTTCAGGCAGGCACGGTTATAATTGACTGTCCGTTCCCGTTCCTCGTCGGAAATCCGGTCCCAGGGATAATCCACCCGTTCGGGATTATGGGACAGGTTGTCCGGAAGACGCGTATCCGGATTGAGGGCCCGGGCTACATCCTCATTCTCGAAACCCATCAGCCAGATAGGTGTTGTCTCGTACGGTTCCCCTTGAAGCAGGGCGAAAAAATTTTCTCGCGGTGTCATATTATCCCCTTTGACAGGCATTCCTGATTGTCTTAACTGTCATGAAAGTAATGAAAAACATGGTTCTTTATCAATATTAATATTGTCAGAACCAGATAAATCTTGCTTTGGGCCGTCTATCCTGATATTTATTTCATATCACATAACAGTTAACGATACGGAATTTGTCTCATTCACTCAATACAGCGTTCTCAGAACGCCAGGATACGGAGAAACGAAATGGAAAAGAAGATCAGCCGCCGAAGTGCACTCGCGGGCGGAATCGCCGGAACCGGCCTTATCGCACAGGGAAATTTCGCATTCGCAGCGAGCTACAGCTCGAAAAAAGGCCCCGGCAGGGAAAAAGCATGGGGACCGGGCCCCGATCCGGACCTGAAAAAAGACCTTAAACCTGGCAAAACTCCTGTCCGTCTTGCCGGTTACCTCTCGAAGAAGGACAACAGCAACCCCGGCGAGGAGATCGCCAAACTTGCCTCCCGCGGCCTTCATGCCTGTATCGCCAGCGCTGACAACTGGCACGACGCAACGGATTCCGAGGTCAGGGAGCTCAAAGCGGCAATGAAACAGCATGATGTGATCATTTTCGAGGTTGGAGGCTACCGTAATCTCCTCCATACCGACGAGAAAGTCCGCAGCGAATATATCAACCGTATCGCCTACTGCCTCGAGGCAGCGGAAAAGGTCGGCTGCCCCATGGTCGGCACCATCTCGGGAAGCCGCAATCCCGAAGGCAACAAATTCGTGGACAACTATGCTGTCCATCCCGACAACTGGACACTGGAAACCTGGGAATTGCTGCAGGAAAGCCTGCATAAGATCCTCGACCTGACAAAAGGTCTGAAAGCGGCGATCGGCATGGAGGCGCAGATCACGACCAATATCGACAGCCCGCTGGCGCATCTCAGGCTCATCGAAGACATGAAAAGCGACCGTATCAAGGTCAACCTGGACCCGACAAACATGGTGCATCTCTACAATCATTTCCACACGACCGAACTGATTAACGAGTGTTTCGACACCCTCGGCGAGCACATCGCTGGATGCCACGCGAAAGACAGCTATGTACTGCCTCACAGCCAGACAGTCCATGTCCAGGAGGTCTGTCCCGGACGAGGGCGGCTCGATTACGAAACCTATTTTGTCCGTCTGAGCCGCATGAAATGGGCCCGCGCGCTCCTTCCCGAGCACATCCCGTCAGATCAGTTCGAAGAGGCTTACGAGTATCTGCGCACGGTGGCGAACCGGGTCGGTGTGAAACTGTATGGCTGATAAAGACAATCGAGCATGCGGTCGGCAATGACCGCAAAGGAGGACGCTATGGCACGACATATCTCGAGGCGAAAGGCACTGAAAACAGGACTGGCAACCGCAGGTATCGCGGGCGGAACGACATTCACAGCGGCGAAAGCCCACGCGAAAACCGACTGTTTGAGCGGCAAGGAGTTCTGGGATCCCGGCCCTGACATGAACCTGAAACGTGACCTTACACCGGGACCGACACCGATAAGGATCGGCGGTGGGCTTAATCTGTCGCTGGGGCCGGGCGAATCGGTCCGCGACCTTGTCAAGCGGGGCTACAGCGGCTGTGTAACCGGCCCGGACGGTATTCATGCGCTCAACGCTTCACAGCTCGCCGAGTTCAACGCGGCACTTAAAGAGCACGATGTCGTCGTTTACGAGGTTGCCGGATACCGAAATATGATCGATCCTGACGAAACGAAACGTCAGGCAAATCTCAAGCATCTTGCCAGCGCTCTTGAGGCCGCGGAAAAAGTGAACTGCCCCATGGTGGGCACCTGCACGGGAAGCCGCGATCCCAAGTATTATATCGGTATTCATCCCGAGAACTGGACAGAAAAAACCTGGCAGATAACTGTCGATGCGGTCAGGCAGGTGCTCAAGGACACAGCCGGACTGAAAGCCGCTCTCGGCATGGAGGCGCAGATCACCATGAATATTGACGGCCCGAAAGCACACCGCCGTCTCATGGACGATGTCGGAGACAAGCGCTGTGCTGTCAATCTCGATCCGGTCAACATGTGCTCGCTGGCGAACTATTATCACACAACCGAACTGATCAACGAGTGTTTCGATCTTTTAGGAGAGGACATCCTCGGCTGCCATGCAAAGGACACGTATATCTGGCCGGACAAGCAGACAGTCCACGTGCAGGAGGTCTGCGCCGGAAGGGGTGTCATGGACTACGAGACCTATCTCGTCCGTATCAGCCGTCTCAAATGGCCGAGAACGCTCCTTCCCGAGCATGTGCCGGGAGATCAGCTTATCGAGGCGGCAGGATACATCCGAAAGGTCGCGGCGAAAGTCGGTGTCAAAATCTACGGCGAAAGCTGATCCGAAACAGATATTGACCATAGATCATACTTTCATTTTGAGGAAACATTGTTTTTCATAACATGACACTATACGTTTCGTTTAATTTTCTGACTGGAGTTTGATTTATGGCAAGCCATTTTTTCAGATATCTTTTTTGGTCATTCAATCTTGTTATTCCATTACTAACTATTTTCCTTCTCATTTATGTAGTTATTATGCTCAAAAAAACGATCTCAACATTAGATACAATTGCTGATAAACTCAATAATAACTGATCGATGGTGGAGAAAACATGTCACGAAACATATCACGACGTTCCGCGATTGCATCCATAGCCTCGGCAGCAGGAGCTTTCGGCATGGCAATGCGGGCGAACAAGGCAGAGGCATGGGCGCCCGGCCCCGACGATTACACACCGGCACCTATGGAGGCCGGCCGGACACCGATACGCCTTGCGATGAATATCAAACGTGAGGGTAACGAAAGCCCGGAAGAAATGATTATCCGCCGCCGCAAAGCAGGTTTCACGGCAACCAAGGGAGCACGTCACCCCGGCGGCAACAAGGGTGAGCCCTGGCACTCCATGACAATGGCCGAGCGCGAGGAGGTTGTCAAAGCCTGTAAAAAACAAGATGTTATCATCTACGAGGTAGGCGGCTACACCAATCTCGTTACACCGAGCACGACTCAGCTTCAGAAAAACCTCAAGGCCCTCGCCCATTGTATGGAGGTTGCCGAAAGTGTCAACTGCCGCATGGTGGGCACAGTCTCAGGCTGCTGCAACACCAACAGCCTGATCGGCATGCATCCCGACAACTGGTCACCCGAAACATGGAAAAGGCTGGTTAACAGTGTCAAGCAGGTGCTCAAGGACACCGAGGGCATGAAAGCTGTCATCGGAATGGAGGCGCAGGTCACCACGAACATCGACAGTCCAAAAGCGCACAAACGTCTCATGAACGATGTCGGCAGTGACCGGGTCAAGGTGAACCTCGATCCGAACAACATGATGTCGCTGGCACGCTACTATCATTCCACGGAGCTGATCGACGAATGCTTCGACCTTCTGGGCGAGGATATTTACGGCTGCCACGCGAAAGACAGCTATATCATTCCCGATAAGCAGACTGTCCTCGTACAGGAGGTCTGTCCGGGCAAGGGTGTCATGGATTACGAGCGCTACCTCATCCGCATGAGCCACCTCGGTTACCCCCGCGCACTCGAACCTGAGCACATCCCGGACGAGCAGTACCCCGAGGCGATAGCCTATATCAGGAAAATCGCGAAAAAAGTCGGTGTGAAAATTTACGGGGACTGAGAAAAGAATAATAGAAGGTATAAAAATGTCGGAGAAACCTGGCATTTCCCAGGTTTCTCCGAACCTCTTCCAGGAAAGCGCCAGCGGGCGCTTTTTATCTGATATACAATCTCGTTTTCACGGACAGGGGTGCTCGCAACCCTGCCCTGCGATTGCGGGATCACCAAAACAAGAAACCCGCTCAGTATTGGGCGGGCTTCTTATTCAAAAAGATATTTAACTTACATCACATCTTTCGTCTTGTTCATTCGAGCCTTAGAATCGAACACCGATCCTACACCGGCACCGATAACTGTACCAACCGTCCCAAATTCCTTCAGGCTGTTAAGATAGAGCCCAAGGGCAGCAACAATTGCAGTACCAAGCACAGCAAAAATCACGGTATATTTACCAGGATCGAAACTTCCAAACATAAGACACCTCAATAAATCTGTGTTTTTTGTGCCTTTTCGTGGCCATAAGATTTCATCTGCGAAAATCCGTGATATCTACAGCTGAATTTTAATCTTCCCAGATATCTTTCGTCCGTTCCGCCACATCGATGAGTTCCGGCAGTGGATCGCTGGGGACAGCCTCGTACCAGAATGTCGAGGCCGACCAGTCGTCACTGCGCTCATAGAGACCGTCCTCAACCTCGCGGCTCCAGCCGATCTGCTGGATCGTCACGCGGCACTCCTCTTTCCAGTAGATGGGATCGGGAAGGTGCCAGCGGTACATTGAGACATAACCTTTATCTGCATCGTTCAGACTGCATCCGTTGAAGAAAAACGGCGTCTGCTGCATACCGTAGGAAAGGCAGACATAATCCTCGCTTCCCGTGCCGCAGAGAGTCGGGAAATCGGTGTCGCCGTCCATGAAAAACTTGATCTCGCCCTCACCCCACCAGTTCTTGTCCTCGTAACGGATTCCCAGCACCGTGCCGATAAAACGCCCCCGGCCCGTGCGTTTCGGCAGGATCGTGAAGTCTTTCTTCTGTTCGGTCGGGTTCTCACGCATGAAAACACAGTGGAGACGGCCGACATCTTCAGTAAAATCGCCGCCGAGCGTGTAATCTATCTGATAGAAAAGCGGGACTGTTTCAGCGCCCTCGTTGGTGACAGTTATTTTCGCGGCGGAAGTGAACGGCATCGGAAGCCAGATATTCATACCGGCGTTCTTTCCGCAGGAATGAACCGCCGAATGGTAAGGCATGACCTTGCCGTGGGCGAATCCCATGAAATCACCGACCGGGCACTCGATGCTCGGATGCGCCTGACCGTCCCACCACACCCTGAGCACAAGGCTCCTGAGATTGACAGGTGTGCGCGAGGTTGTCATCCAGATATGGCGGATGGTCCCTGTTCCGGTGATATCACAGAGCACATAGGTTGAATCCGCTGGCACACGCCGCATGGGCGAGCCTTTGCGTCCGACACCAAGACGGCTTGCCGCCATTCCGCTTTTGTGGGGCTCGCCAGTGGGATTTTCGAACGAAATGGAGCGCGTGGTCAACCCTGTATCCAGCTCATAAGGTTTACTGATAAGATCATGACCGTTGCTTGAAACGGCAACAGTAACTTCGGCCTCCCGGCAGGAAAGAACGAGGAACATTCCCGCCATCAGCAACACAGCACAGAACAGTTTTTTCATGTCTCCTCCCGCAGTCGATGATTATATGAATGGAATGAAAGTCGTTCTTACCGTGAAGCCAGACGATTCAGGTACTCATGAAAAACAAGGAAACCGGTCTCGACTGTATCGAGCGGAACCGAATCCGGAGTGTCTTCCGGACGGTGCCAGACAGACACTGTGTCATAACCAAGGCTGTTGACATACATGGCCCGAATATGATCGGAACGGAAAGGCTTACCGTCCAGCGCGAAACCGTCCTCATCCTTCAGCGCCGGATTGCCCGCCGTGCCCAGGTTCATGTCTATATCGGCAATCATTTCCCGCAGGTCAGCATCACGGGAGCTTATCTGAAGGTCCGGACCCCAGGTCAGCGAATCGAAATTGACGAGATAGCGGATTTTTCCGAATGTGCCCTCGCGTTTCCGCCGCTCAGCATAATGTATCGCGCCGAGCTTACCGTACTCTTCGCCATCCGCGGCAAGGAACGTAATAGTCCGCTGGAGCTTTTTCCTCGCGAGCACATGGGCAAGCATCATCATGACAATAACCGTCGCGGTGTTGTCATTGGCGCCAACCGTGTTGTAGACCGTGTCGAGATGCCCGATGACAATGATTTCCTCGTCGATACTGCCGGGCAGTTGCGCAACAACACTGGCGCTGCTGACATCGGGAATGAAATCTGCGCTGAAATACGCCCGCACCGGCTCACCGGAATTGACAGCGCGACTGAGGACAGGGATGTCGACTTTTCCCACATTGAAAACCGGCGCTTCTCCAATCTGCATGTCAAAAGAGTAATACGGCAGCGGCACCGCAAGATCGTAGCGGGCGGCAATATAGCCGAGTTCCTTCCGGCCACTGGCATCGACAATGGCGTATTGCACCTTGCGGCCGTCGACCCGTTTGAGACGTCCCAGGATACCATCGGGACCTGTCGGAGCCGTTCCGTGAGCTGGATATGTCTCAAGCACAGTGCCGCCGATTTTCAAAAATGGCACCCCCTTAAGCACCCAGCGCTCAAAACGGTGGTAATCGAAGTCACTGACAGGGCAGGAGCGTGCGAATTCCTGCCGAACAATCTCAGCCGAGTTGAGGTAATTGGCGCTTCCGACCGGCCGCGGGCCGAGGTTGGAGCAAATCCGGTTCAGCATATCCTGCGTATAGTGACGGCGTGCTCCGGGTGTGTCGACATGGACAAGAACACTTCTGTCGTTGTGCATAAAAGCTTGAGAACATCCCGCACCACATAAAGCCGCAATTGGAAAAAAACTCGTGCGACGTTTCATAGTATCCCCTCCTCGGCCGTTTCGGAGCTTTCATGAATTACCCCGAAACAAGCTACGGGGAATTAGCCTCAAAGAAATAAGGCTCATGTCAGATCAGGCGTTTTCAGTCATAGCGAGAAGCCACTCATGCAATGGCTGCATGAGGCGGAAATTCGACACACAAAAATCAATCAGGTCGCGCGAATACAGGATGCTTGAGAGTTCAAACTCAGCGCCGGAATAAAGGCCGTTGAGTTTCAGCAATTCCGCTCTCGCATGATCTGCGGGGAAACCGCGCGGTATCCTTTTATAATGAAGGCCCTGCAGCGGAAAACCTTTTCCAGCCATATCATCGGCGATTTTCGTAAGTATATCGCCATGCATCTCATTTATTACACGCGCACGATATCCGGCAAGCGTTTCAGGCGTGAAACGGTATATCCCGGCACCGATCATGAATATTTCCGGATCGAGATGGAAATAAAAGCCGCTACACGCCATTCGTGGCCCATGCCCCTCCCAGAACCATAGTGCGAGATGGGTCTTGTACGGGCTCTTGTCATTGCTGAACCGGGTATCACGGTTAATGCGGAAAAGCGAACGGTTTACTTTCGGCTCGGCAATTATTCCCGGCACAAAACGGCGTATGGCCTCGCCCAGATCCTCCACCAGCAGCCTGGAGGGCGCAAGAATATGGCGATCATACTCATCACGGTGGGCATCAAACCAGGCTTTCTCATTGTTTTCTCTCAGCATCGCGAGGAAACGGAGACTTTCCTCGCTGAAGCCTTTAAAAGATCCTGACATACTATCTATATCTCGCTTTCCACTGCCTCAGCAGCATTTTGCGTCTTCCCGCGGGATCAGGCAGAGGAATTTGAACGGTGTGTTCCCGGTATTTTCAAAATGGTGCACTTCACCGCCCTTGACAAAGGCAAACATGTTCGGGCCAAGATCATAGACCGTATCCTCGGCGACAAGTTTCCCCTTGCCCTCGAGAATGTAGACCTCATGCTCCCATGCATGTTCATGATGGGGTGTGGCACCGTTTTCGCCGAGCTCGAACAGGCGCATATAGAAATTTGGAGCGCCGTCCTTGTCTGAAATGAGCCACTGGATCTTTGCCGCGACTGCCTCGCCGCCGACAGTTTCTTGCTGGACTTCACTAACAGGCATAACTTTCATTGAATTCTCCATAATCTCTGTTTTGATGATTGTTTTTTACACAGTCGGCAACGCATGGAAGAGACATGTAACATCTTTCCGATGCTGCTGATTTATGATCGAATTGTTACTGCTTTTTCAAGTGTTTGGATACATCGATGCCGTGAATTTTGGCGATTGTCCCGTAATAACATAACTTCCGGGTTTCCTCGTCGACCCCGCAGGCATCGAGCATCCTGTTGAAACGAATAATGTTATCCTCGAAACCGGAGGGAGACTCATCTGTCGCGAACACGATTTTCTGAAACGCCGGAACCGCGTCGGCAGGCATGTGAGCCTTGCCGATATAGGGCGTCCACCAGAGAAACTCCATCCAGATTCCGGGATTCTTGTCTTTTTTGATAAGCGATGAGCCGGTCATATCGAAAAAGAGATTCTTGTTGCGGCGCGTGGTTTCACCCGCCTCGTCGTACCAGGGATTACCGAAATGCGCGGCATGAATGACAAGATCGGGATAATTTGCGGCAATCGAAGCAAGATAGCCGGGCCGCATCCTCGACATCTGCCCGCTGGCATGGATGCCGGTGTGGGGCGCGATCGGCAGACGGAGTTTCTCCGCCAGTTCCCATATCGGGTAGTATTTCGGGTGGTTGTAATCCCATTCGTTAAGCGCGAACAGTTCGCCGAGGCCCTTGAATCCCATGGTATACACACGGTTGATATCGTCAAGCACGGTCGGGCTGTCGATATCGATCGCGGCATAGGGAATGACCATGCCGGGATGCTTTTTCGCGAAAGCCATCCCCCGTTCGAGGTCTTTCATGCCTACGAGAATAATTCCCATTGCGTTCCATTTCGAGAAAACCTCGAGGAAAGACTCCTCCCACTCGTCGGTGGCACGGTAATGGATGTGCGAATCGATAACAAAACCGGGAGTGGACAGATTCGGAGCGGGCTCGACCGCTTCATTTTCGACTGTCTTTGTCTCAGTCTGGCACCCTGCCAATACAACAGCGACCAGGCACAGCGCGATACACCAATTCTTCCATGTTCTCATTGTATTCCCTCCTGCCGGCAACATGATAGCGCGATATTGAAATATACACTTGAAGCATACTACAAGAGGTCTCCCTCATCAAGTGGAAACTGTCACAATATGCAGGGTTGATCCAGTCGGACACTGGTATGAAATGGCTTGACATACACAAGTGCCGCCACCATATTATTAACCATACGGTCAACTCGAGAAGGACTGCGTTCATGCCGCGAAAAACGGACACCCGCGAAAAAATACTGAGTACCGCAACCGAGCTTTTCGGCCAGCACGGCCTTCATGCTGTCAGCACCGGTCAAATCGCCAGTACCGCCGCGGTCAACAAGGCGCTTATTTTTTACCATTTCGGCACAAAAGAACAGCTCTTCGAGGCGGTGTTCCGGGAACGTATCGCGGAGATGGAAAGGCGCATGACCAGACTGATCGCGGAATCAGAACCGGGATTCCCCTTCATTGAGGCGTTCATCAGAACCCAGAGCGATTTTGTAGAGGAACATCAGGATTTCTTCAGACTGCTTATACGGGAACTTCTCAAGAACGATTCAGCCGACGAGAAAAGCATGTCGCCGGCGGCAAAAGATCTCGCAAGGGTGCTGAAACCGGTGAGAAACCACATCTTACTATCAATATCGATCGCTCGGAAAAACGGTGTCATGCGCGATGTCGATCCCATGCACACCCTGATCAACATGATCAGCCTCAATATCTTTTTCTTCCTTGGCATGCCGCTCCTGAAAGTTGTCAATCCCGAAATCGCCCTGGAAGAGTTCGATCACAATCGTGTGGAGCATGTTCTCGACCTTCTCCTCAACGGCCTGAAAGAACCAGCCTGACAGTATCGCTGTCAATTCATCCCGCTTTTTCTATCCGCTCTCCCTCTGACCAGACATAATTTCCAATATTTTTTTCTCTTAACCTTTTAGCAAACATAAAGATGCCCGGTTCATGGCAGTAAACCGGGCATTGATATTCTGTTTTAAACGCTGTCATTTATCGCTTGAAAATATCATCCAGCTATCGCACGTGTCATCTAATGACGTGTGAACAGCCGCATCAGCGGTGAAGGTCTTTTCTGACCGCGAAATAGAGCATGACAACAGGCTCAGTCTCCGACTGGTTGAGATTCGAATGGTTCGTCTTGCCGTCAGGAGGGATCATATAGGCTGTGCCAGCCGGCTGCTTGCGGATATCTTTTCCGAGCCAGGCGATATTGTCGCCGGAAATTGTGGTCCAGACCTCCTCGGTGCCGTCCACATGGAAATGAGGATGCCCGATTGTCATGGGGTCAAGGGTAAGCGTTATGACAGCGTGAAGTTCCGCGAGTCCGTGACCACGAAGAAGCAGGTCTTTTTCCCGATAGCTCCAGTGACCGATATTGCTGTTGAAGGGCACGAGATCATTGCTTCTGAATACAACATCCCCAACCGGCTTGAAATCATCGGGAGTCGCCTCCACGATCACATACATTGTCAATGGCCCCTTGCCGGTGTTCTTCATTGTGAACTCGAGCCCCTCGGGCACCAGCACACACATATTTTTACCAAGTTTTCCGCTCTTGTTTTTCCATTCGATAACACCCTCGCCGCCGGTGATATAGAATATTTCCTGCTCACCGTCAAGCATGGTCGGCAGTGTCGAATTTCCCTCAAAGAGAGTGCCGTAAGTGAAACGCTTGACAAATTTCAGAACTGCACCGCGACGGGGCGGATTGAGCTGGTCACCCTGTGTCAGGATATCACGTTCTATCAGCGTGCCATGGGTGTGTTTCGGATGAGATTCTGTCCATGACGCAATATACAGATCAATATCAGGATCGTTCGGGCCGGGAGCCGCACCATCAAGATTCTGTGCAAACGCCGTCCCGCTCAAAACAATTGTCAGAAGCGTGATGAGAAAAACCACAAACCGTGTCATAATCAAAGAGCTCCTTTCGATGTGCTATGTCGAATACGTAAACAGGATTATCCAATATATGCCGGAAAGGCCTCCGCTTCAAGAAAAATGCACCGGAAGAAAAAAACAATCGCTTTTCACTGTGAAGAGTATAATACTAACTGAAGGGGATTCAGGATTCAGGATTCAGGATTCAGGATTCAGGATTCAGGATTCAGGATTCAGGATTCAGGATTCAGGATTCAGGATTCAGGATTCAGGATTCAGGATTCAGGATTCAGCAAAAAATGAGGCGGACGGCATATTGCATGTCAATAACTTTTTTATGTATGATAGTTATGAAAATGCTTTATCCTTAGCAGAAAACGGAGCTATTTTGTTCGAAAAACTGCGTTCGAGAATACACCTGCCAAAACGGCGCCGTCTGACCAGAAAGTCGCTGCTGGTCATAATACTTCTGACACTGATTGTCAGTTTTGCCATAGCCTGGGACAAAACAATAGCCAACCAGCGAAGGCTCGACAAGGCGATACGTCTTTTAGCGGCAGGCAAATACGAAGAATCACTGGATCGATACAATCGTGTTCTTTTCTGGTGGCCACATTCGAAACTGGCACTTACCGGCAAAGGGCTCTGTGAACTCAACCTCGGACTGTATAATGAGGCTGTGGTATCATACAGCACAATCCTTGAAAACGATCCGGCCTATGTCGTGGCACTTCAGGGAAAAAGCTGGGGCCTGGAACATCTTGGTCGTATTGACGAGGCCCTGCGCTGCTATGAGGATATTCAGCGTATAAAACCGGGTGTTCTCGATGCGGCGCGGCAGATCGACAGGCTAAGGAAGCTCAACAGCATTGAATAGAGTATCTATTGTATATGGCTGAACAGAGAAACAGAAAGGACTGCCAATATGACGGCGCCCAGTGCTGCTGAACATACAAAAAGACCCGTTGTCACATAACGACAACGGGTCTTTTCTATATCATCAACTTTTTAGCGGCACTCGGGCGCTGGCAATGGAAACAATGTGGCATTACACTCAAGTAATGAAACACCACCCTGCTGCTACCCCGGTTCCAATTCAGCACAACCAGTGAATTCTATCAGTTGGTATTCACCTTGATCTCAGGCAGCATCCGCCGTTTTATCCGGTCCACAATGGCTTCATCATGATGGCCGATGGGCATAAGAAATGCCAGACCGACTTCCTCTTTACCGTGGGCCAGCCTGCCGTTCACAACAGAATCGCCCCGTATCCTCTTGGCAAGCATCGGTGTAACGAATTCAGCCCTCGACATGACCTCTTTCTCTGAGAGTATAACCTCGAGACTGTCCACGCCGGCGACATCGTAACCGTCCTGCACCTGCTCGCGCTTGAATATAATGCGGAATTCGGTCTTGACAGTATCCGCCTTGGCACCCAGAAGATAGTTATCGTAGTAATAATGAGAGTCAAATGTCGGGAGGTCGCTTCTTATTATACGGTTCACTGTGTCGGTATCGAAACGAAGGGTATCGAGATGTGCCGACGCCCTTTCGAGCCAGCCATCCATCTCCTTTGTATCCTTGGGCGCAGGATCTTCGAAAACATGCTCATACACGACACCGGGCCTGTAATTACGGAATGTCAGGAACATGCTGTCATCAATCTCGATGGGTTTCAGCGCATAGAACTGCATGGGTGAGTTCTCGAAAACAAGCGCGACGAACCACGGTCCGCTCATCATCCAGACCGGCGGCCCGATATCCTGAAGGCTGCGGGAATAGACAAGCAGATCGAACACTTTTTTGAAAACAAAAGAATCAGCGCGGCAGACCTCAAAAACACTTTCCGGCGGTTTCGGCCCCACAAGCTGTATCATCTCCATAAGCATGTCATCGCTGGCCTTGTCTGCCATGCTCCGTTGAAGCGCCTTAACGAGCTGAAGGATGGTTGACTCGTTTTCCATATCCATACCGACATAACGCCTTCCAAGCATGAACAGCGGTGTCAGGAGACCGTTGCGCCAGAAGAAGGAGATATCGTTGAGCCCGTCAAAATGGGGTGAGGCGGCAAGGTCTGCGGCGGCAAACGAAAGCCCGTCGAGAGCTATCCGCGACTGAACGGTTGTGGGAAAATCCCGGAGATCAGCAATAAGATCGTCGGTCCGGGTCATGACCTCCTTGAGTTGGAGGCTGTCTGTTTCAGCGTTTTGAGCCAGTATATCAACGGCATCGAAAAATTTCTTGTAGCTTTTCCGCGCGCTCGACTCTACAACACCGTCGCGCACAAGCTCGTCATAACTCTGATAATCTTTCGAACAGCCGGAAAACACCATCAACGCCATGAGAAACAGCATTACTGCGAGATAATACACTTTCCGCAATGCAGTGGCCTTTCGTTTTCAGAATTCAGATTTCGTGGATTCATGCATCCGGGAATCCTGTCTCCGGATACATAGCAGATACAAAGTCGATTTTATTTATTTTGCCGGAACCTTCACGACACATCTGTGTCATGCACTCAATACTGGCGCCGTCCCCGTCTGATAACGGGATTGCCCCTTAGACGGTTCCCCGGTGTTTCGTTCCGGATAGCCGAGTGCTGGTCGCAGAACTCCTTGACCTCGGTGCCCTTTTTATAGTATTCGGTATACACCCTGTCGTGCGGACAGGAGGGTGTCGCAAGCTTATAGGAATCCCGGCAGATACGTGCTGTCGTGATATTGGGTGAAAGCTTGAAATCCTGGTCGGGATAGCCCAGATACTCGTGGGCGGCTTTCATGAACTTGGCCCAGATCGGTATTGCGGCCCAGCCACCGGTGTGATACGGCTTCATGAGATGCGTTTCCTCCGAGTCGAAACCGACCCAGATACCGCAGCAGATAAACGGCGTGTAACCAATGAACCAGGCATCCTTGTGCTCGTTCGCCGTGCCTGTTTTTCCCGCACAGACACGATCTCCCATGCCGTAAAGCGGCACCATGTTACGCCCCGTACCCTCTTGAACGACAGTGCGCATCATGGTTACCATAAGCGAGGCAACCTCCTCGTTCAGCACCTCCTCGGGTGCCGGAGGATGTATATCGGGCAGAGGTGTTCCGTTGCGGTCCTCGATTTTTTTGATCGAGTAATAGTGCGGCTTGATGCCGAGGTTCGGGAACGCAGTATAAGCCGACACCATATCGAGCAGCCTTACCTCGGCCGTTCCTATCGAAATGGTCGGGACCGCGGGGATAAAGGTGCTGACACCCATCTGCCGTGCATACTGCTTGACCAGTTCCGGGCCGATACCCCCGTTATCGATATCGTTGACCAGCTTGACCGAGATCATGTTGCGGCTGTCCTTGAAACCGTCCCTGAGAGATAGCGGTATATCGAGGAAATTCTCTTCGAAATTATTAGGTTCCCAGTAGGTGCCGTCAACATTTCTCAGGCTCCAGTATGAATCCATGATCGTATCGGAACAGCGCCAGCCGTTGTCGAGCGCCGCCGTATAGACAAACGGTTTGAAGGAGGAACCGGCACTTCTCTGTGCCTGTGTCGCACGGTTGAACCAGTTCGTTTCCGAATATTCCCTGCCGCCGATCATGGCAAGGATAGCGCCGGTCTTGACATCGATTGCGACAAGGGCGGCCTGCACAGCCGTTTTTTTCAGTGAATCCAGCTCGGCCTCGTAGTTGCTCAGGTTCGGAGGGCGTTTATATTTGAGACGTTTGTCAAAGACAGCCTGCATCTCGTTGATACGGATTGTCATGACCTCCTCGGCAAGAGACTGAAGCCCCCAGTTAAGGGTGGTCGTAATCTTCGAACCGGAGGTCTCGAGAAATTCCGTTCCACGCTCTTCATCGAGGTTTTTGCGGATATATTCGACAAAATAGGGCGCCCTGCCAAATCCGGTACGACGGCCTGAATACAGCTCGATGGGCTTGACAAGCTCCTCGTCAGCCACCCAGAAAGGGATTTTCCCGGCACGCACCATCATGTGCAAAACGGTGTTTCTGCGTGCCAGCGCCTCTTTGCGGAGACTTTCCCGCTGTGATTTGGGATTGTACCTCGCGGAGTTCTGGAGCATACCGGCAAAAAGTGCCGCCTCCGGCAAGGTCAGCTCACTGACATTCTTATTGAAAAACCATTTCGAGGCGGCCTGAATGCCATAGCGTTTATTCGAGAATTCATACTTGTTGAGGTACATCTCGAGGATCTCCTCCTTGGAGTAGGTCCTCTCGATATAGATCGTCGTGATCATCTCGCGGATTTTTCGAGCAAGCACTTTCTCGGGATCGAAATACATCATCTTGGAAAGCTGCTGGGTAATCGTCGAACCGCCCTGTATCTGACCGTGGGTGAAAAAGTATGGCGGATTCGGAGTGATTTTGAAACGTATCGTTTTAACATTCGCGACCATCGCGCGGAAAATATCGATCGGAGAAATGCCCCAGTGATCGAAAAAACGCTTGTCCTCGGTCGCAAGAACGGCATCGATCAACACCTGCGGGAATTCGTTGTAAGAGACCCAGAAACGCCGTTCGCGCTGGAAAGAATTGAGCTCGACACCATCGCTGGAATAAACCACTGTCGCGAGGCTCTGCTCCTCGGGGATACGCTCGATTTCACTCATGCTCGGGATGTCACTGGCATAGAGATTCAGAATATATGCCGCACTGCCGAGAATGATCAGTTCCCCGAGTATAAAATACATGAGGAAAAGATAGAACAGCTTTCTCAGCGGACCTGTCGGCTGTTTTTTTTGTTTTTTCTGCGGCATGAACGATCCCGTTTTCAAGTAACGGCCATAGCGGCCTGCATTTTCCTATAATCTATATAATATACGGCAGTGAACAGTGACACGTCAACCGATTTACCGGAATCACCTGCTGGTGCATTTCGTTCTTTCTAATTTCAGATAATGTAATTATTTTTAAATGGGAGAGTAAAGTCTGGATTCACAATAAATCGGAGGTCCGAACCATGAAACACAGCGCCTGCATCCATCTGATGCTCATCATGCTCCTGACAGGCATACTTATCGCCCCATCAGCGGTCTTGGCTGACAATGGACTCGAAATCATACCGAAACCGCTTTCGATGATCCAGAAATCAGGCCATTTCACGGTCGATTACAATACGGTTATAGTCGTACCCGACTCATCACCAGAACTGCTCAATACCGCCCACCTGCTGAATATCGAAATCCGAAACATCACCGGTCTCGAGGTCGAGGTAAGAAAAGCCGGAAAAAATCCGCCGTCATCGAATGTCATCGTCTTTAGCAAAAAAGACCGCAGCGGCGACCTGGGCAAAGAGGGCTACAGCATCGAGGTCAGCTCCAGGCGCGTGGAAATAGCATCGCCTGAACCTGCCGGCACATTCTGGGCAACCCAGACAATCAAACAGATACTCATGACAAGCGCTCTCGACAACACAACGGCCAACACGATCCCCTGTGTCGCCATCATCGACAAGCCGGCGTTCGAGTGGCGCGGATTTCAGCTTGACTGCTCACGGAATTTCATGTCCATCGAGTACGTGAAACGCTATATCGACCTTCTTGCCTACCACAAGCTCAATGTGCTGCACTGGCATCTCATCGATGACCAGGGCTGGCGCCTTGAAAGCAAGAAATACCCGAAACTCACCGAGATCGGCGCCTGGCGCCCGTTCAGGGAGTTCGGCAGAGGCGGCTACTACACCCAGGACGAGGCCCGCGAAATTGTCCGCTACGCCGCCGAGCGCTATATCACGGTCGTACCCGAAATCGAAATGCCCGGCCATGCAACTGCCGCCATCGCGGCATATCCCGAGCTTTCCTGTGAGGGTGAAGCCATCGATGTCGAAACACACCACGGCATTCATCCGAACCTCTTCTGCGCGGGCAAGGAATCGACATTCACATTCATCGAGAACGTGCTCAAGGAAATGTGTACAATATTCCCCTCGGAATACATCCACATCGGCGGCGACGAGGCGGTGAAAGACAAGTGGAAAGCCTGCCCGCACTGCCAGAAACGGATCAAAGCGCTCGGCATCAAGGACGAAAATGAGCTGCAGGGATATTTCACCCGACGTATCGACAAGTTCATGCGGAAACAGGGCCGTGTGATAATCGGCTGGGACGAGATTCTCGAGGGCGGCGCCTCCAAGACAGCGATCGTCCAGTCCTGGCGCGGCGAAGAGGGAGCTATCGAGGGTGCGAAAGCTGGCCATAGGGTCATTTCGACACCTTATAATTATGTCTATTTCGATTTTCCCAACGAGGCCGAGGGTATCAACGACACCGGCTGGCTCAGGGTTACGAAACTCGAACAGACTTACGCCTTCAACCCAGTACCGGAAGACCTGTCCGTCGAGGAAGCGAAATTCGTCATGGGCGGTGAGGCCACGCTTTTCAGCGAACGGCTTCCACAGCCTGAGGTCGACAATAATGTATTCCCCCGCCTGACAGCGTTCAGCGAGACAGTGTGGACTCCCGCCGACATGAAAGACTGGGACGATTTCCAGACACGGATGGACATTCACTACCGTCATTTCGACACAATGGGCGTGGATTATTTCAAACCGGTAACTGTCATCGGCATGTGGGCCGCGGGACAGGTCGATTCCGATGGTGATATTGTCGAATGGGACGTCACGAAATGGATCACGGAGCCCGGCCACAAGCGTATCAATTTCCGTCATGATTCAGGAGAAAGCAATGTGGTCACCGACTGGGCGGCGCTTTATGAGGACGGCGTCGAGATCGGCCGCGACGAGCACGAGGGCCTGACCGGGAGCAAGCGTGTCAAGGCAAACGCCTACCGTTTCACGGTGAACGCGGTCAAGCCGGGCGCAACCTATACACTCAAGGCTAAAATCAGGACCGACAAGGGCGCCGATTCGAAAGGCTCGGTCGTTCTTCGTAATTTCGGTGGATGGGAGTAATTGATGAGAGACAACATATTGAAATATATCACCATAAGCAGTGTTGCACTCATTTTGTCAGCATGCCTGTTGATACCGGCCTCAATTGCCGGCGCAGCAAGCGGCACAGCATCACTGGGTATCATTCCACGACCCGGACGGCTTGTCATGAACGGCGGCACGTTTGAGCTGAGCAAATCGTCAACAATCCGGCTCACTGGCGATGCCGGGAAACTCGCTGATTTGGAATCCCACCTTCGCGGGACAATCAACGAAATCTGCGATGACGACTCCCGAAATTCAGAAAAAAACAGTATCATGCTCGCACTGACAAGTAACAGTTCACTTGGCAAAGAGGGTTACCGCCTTGTCATTGAAACCGACATGATTCTGATCGAAGCCCTGAACACCGATGGTATTTTTTACGGCATCCAGACTCTCACACAGATGCTCATGACCGCAGAGAAGCGTGATGGCGCTATCATGCTTCCCTGCGTGGAAATCGAGGATAAACCGTCATTCGAATGGCGGGGATTTTCACTGGACACAGCCCGTCATTTCGTCTCGACGGATTTCATCAAGAAGACAATCGATCTCCTCGCACTGCATAAGATGAATGTACTTCACCTGCACCTGACCGACGATCAGGCGTGGCGCCTCGAAATAAAAAAATATCCCAAGCTCACCAGTATCGGCGCGTGGCGCATGGACGGCGATCATCCGCACGGCGGTTTTTACACGCAGGATGAAATGAGAGATATTATAGCCTATGCCGCAAACCGTCATATCATGATCGTGCCCGAGATCGAGATGCCCGGCCATGCGACAGCAGCAATAGCGGCATACCCGGAACTGTCCTGCGAGGGCAAAGAGATCAGCGTTGAAACAAAATACGGCATCATGAGACAGCTTTTCTGTGCGGGAAAAGAGGACACGTTCTCGTTCCTCGAGGATGTCCTTCGCGAGGTCGCAGTATTGTTTCCGTCGCAGTACATTCATATCGGCGGCGACGAAGCCAAGAAAGACAAGTGGAAAGCCTGCAAACTTTGTCAGCAACGGATCAAGGATGAAGGTCTCGAAGATGAAGAGGCGCTGCAGGGTTATTTCACACGACGTATCGACACATTCGTCCAAAGCCTTGGCAAGACAGTCATCGGCTGGGACGAGATCCTGGAGGGCAAACCGTCGCAAACAGCTATCGTTCAGTCCTGGCGCGGACTGGAGGGCGCACTGGAGGGCACGGAGGCGGGCCACAGGGTCATCTCCTCACCGCACATGTTCACATACATGGACTACCCTGAACTCGACGAGGGCATTCATGTCGGATGGATGCTGATCCTGCCGATGAAAAATACTTATACATTCAAGCCTGCGCCGGAAGAGCTGACCGCCGAGGAGAAGGCGCTCGTCATGGGAGCCGAATGCACCATCTGGACCGAACGTGTCCACCAGCCGGAGGTCTACTATAAAATATTTCCGCGAATCTGCGCTTTTAGCGAGGCTGTCTGGACAGATGAATCGCGGAAAGATTACGGCAATTTCACACAGCGTCTGAATGTCCACAAGAAACGCCTGGAAATGCTCGATGTCGATTCTTTCACGGAAAGCGACATTGTCGGCAACTGGCAATCGGGACAGGTGAAAGATTCAGCGGAAACACTCGAGTGGGATGTATCGAAATTCATCACAAAGCCGGGTTATTACCGATTCACTTTCAGGCGCGACAACGGCGAGGGAGATGTCCATATCGAGTACGCGGCATTGGCTGCAAACGGTATCGAAATTGACCGCGACACACACCCCGGGAAAACCGGCGGCTTCAACGAAGATCAGAATTACCGTCTCGCAGTTGAAAAAATTGCTCGCGGCGCAAAATACGTGATCAGCGCAAAAATGCGCGCCGAAAAAGGAAACGGTACAACAGGCACATTGCTGATCAGGCATTTCACACCCGCCGGTGAAAACAAGAACTGAAGCGGATTAGCTGTAAAAAAGTGCTGCGATGCTTTCTGTCCTGATCGTGGTTCAGTGCAGATACTACCCACAAAAAAAGCCCCCGTCATTTCGGGGGCTTTTCATTTCTAATCAGCAGTGATCTCAGTCGGTGGGCGAGAACTCGTCCTTACCGGCACCGCAGACCGGGCATACCCAGTCGTCGGGAATATCATCGAACGAGGTTCCGGGAGCGATTCCAGTATCCTCATCACCGGCGGCGGGGTCGTAGACATAGCCGCAAAGGTCACAAACGTATTTCTGCATTTTTTCCTCCTGCTATTGAAGTTGCCGGTCACTGTTTTCTGACTTCCGGTTATCTATTCCAGACTATCCATGACTTTTTTGCCGACTGCGGCGCCAAGTTCATGGCATTTGACAAGGTCTTCTTCGGTCGGCACATACTGACACTTGACACTTTCGCCGCCGAGTTCGATCTTCATTTCCTCGAATATTTTCTCGATCTGCGGAACAGCCTCGCCGCTCCATCCATACGATCCGAACGCGGCACCGAGAATATTCTTCGGCTTGAGGCCCTTGAGATAACTGAGCACATCCGCCAGAGTCGGGAAAAGATTGTTGTTTATCGTTGGGCTTCCCACAAGAAGCGCCCCGGCATCGAGAACTTCAGTTACCACATCGCTGCGGTGGCTTCCCTTGAGCGGCATGAGCTTGACATGAACACCGCTGCTCTCAAGCCCCTCGCAAACCGCGCGTGACATCTCGTCTGTTGCATTCCACATGGTATCGTAGACAACAACCGCTTTCGCTTCAGGTTTCTGTGCGGACCAAATGGCATAACTGTTGAGAATGTGCTCGATATCCTCTGATGTGCGCCAGATGGGACCATGATCGGGTGCGATAACAGCGGGCTCAAATCCTGCTTTTGCAATCTTTTCTGCAACTTTTGGGATGAGAGCGGCATAAGGCATCAGGATATTGGCGAAATATTTCGCCGCCTCATAATCGAGAATGCTGTCATCGATCTCATCGGCAAAACGCTCGTACGAGGCGAGATGCATACCGAAACCGTCCTGCGAAAAGAGCAGTTTTTCGCCGGGAAGGTAACTGAACATGCTGTCGGGCCAGTGAAGCATCCTCGTTTCCATGAACACGATATCCATGTTGCCGAGGCTGACAGTCTGGCCGTCCTTGACCGCCTCGATGGCGAGATCAGGACCGAAATGATGGGCGAGGTTCTTCACACCCATTCCCGAGGCATAGACTTTTTCCGGTTCAACCATTTCCATGACATCGGTCAGGCAGCCGGAATGGTCCATTTCCGAATGATTCGAGATGATTATATCGATATCTTTTGGATCGACTATCGAGGCGATACGTCCCATGAGCTCGTCTTTGAACGGCGCCTTGACCGTGTCGATCAGCGTTATTTTATCGGCAAGGACAAGATAGGCGTTATAGGTGGTGCCGCGGCTGGTCAGGTAACCGTGAAAATCCCGCACACTCCAATCAATGGCGCCAACCCAGTAAACATTCTCACTAACCTTGACCGCTTTGAAAACTTCTTTTTTCATCTGTTCCTCGTTTTTTTACTTCCCAAGTTCTTCGATTTGATCGCGGAGGGTGATAATATGGCCGATCTCCTCAAGAATGATAGCATCGATATAGATTTTCCCAAGATCGGGAGGCACCATTCCCTTCATGCTGTTGTAAAATATGACCGATTCCTTTTCGATGCCGATGGCATACTCCAGTACATTTTCTGCGGTCACTCCTTCTTTGAGAATGGCCGCAGGCTCGGAACTGAGATCAAAAACCTTGCCGTCGGCAACCGACTGAAGATACAGTCCTGCCTGATTGTCGGGATCGAAAACAGGGGCGGTAAAGTCTTTTTCCGCAATTTCCTGATGCATGGCGGCAAAGCGCTTTTC
Organism: Candidatus Latescibacterota bacterium; assembly: GCA_963668435.2. Lineage (GTDB taxonomy): Bacteria > Latescibacterota > Latescibacteria > Latescibacterales > Latescibacteraceae. The sequence continues at coordinate 371,511 of CAXXSC010000001.1, read as the reverse complement.
ATGGGTATCTTCCATGGTGGCAAGACCGAGAAGCACACCTTTAACAGCCCCATCCTCGAGCTTGTCTGCTGCCTGACGGTAGAATTTAGCACCGTTTCTTTCGATCTGCTCTGCGATTTCAAAAATTTCATCGGCATTGAATGTAAAAGCCACGGCCGGCTCCTTTCACGAATATATCACAGCTAATCTGTTGAATTTTCTATAAAGACTATAACACTGTAACTACTATGCGATACCACTCATTCAGTAATATACAAATACAACGCCGGAATCCAATGGAAAAGTGATATTCTGCGCTTCATTCCGGACTGTCCCAGCTGCAAGGCCGGGTCGCGTTTCAGACGAGATAAAATCACCCTGCCGATCAATATATCACGGCAGGGTGTTATGATTAAATTGTATTTCCTATGCCGTCAGCTGATCGAAATTTCGACGGAATTATCCCAAATCCCGTGAATGTTACAATGCTCGAGCGCAAACAAAGTTGCGTTTTTGTCGAGCATGACCGGCACGGTCACTTTCGGCTGGGCAACACCCGCACCGAAATTGAAAGTTCCCAATTCGATCACATAACGGGAATCTTCATATTTGGCATAGAGCTGAATCCACTTGATGTGGTGCTCTTTCGTATTCGGATGGGGAACGGTTTTCCCGACCTCGACAGTCACCATGAAGGGCTCACCAGCTTTTGCACTGGAGGGTGCTGTGATGATGGGAACATGTTTTTCCTTGCCCATCTCCTGCGAGGGCGGAATAATGCTGTCACCGAGGCTTTTTCCATCAGCCGCAAAGGCGCTATTCGAGACTGCACCGGCCATAAGGGCCGATCCTATCAGCGCATCCCGTCGTTTCATACGTAAAAACCTCCATATTTTCATCAGATGATCATTGGGCTCCCACCCAACACTACTGATAATTATTATCACTATGTTAGAAAACAATTAGCACTCGGGAATATCGAAAATCAGACACCATCCGAGTCTTAACCGACATTATTATTCGGCGGCAAGCTGCGAAGGCATCGTGAACACACGCGCTGCCAGCTGTGAGTCGAGCATCAGAATGGCATTTGGATTGCCGCTGGCGCGTTTCAGTTTCTGCACGATGTCGTCAGCACTGTTCTCTTCCTCCACCTGCTCGGAAACAAACCACTGGAGCATGGCGTTGGTTGCGTGGTCGCGAAGTTCGAGTGCGAGATCGACCAGATTATTGATCAGGCCGCTGACCTTGCACTCGTGGTTATATGCGGCCTCGAAAGCAGCGAGGGTAGACTCCCACTCGGTATCCGGCTTTTCAATCGCCTCGACCAGCACACGTCCTCCACGCTCACAGACATAATTAAAGAGGATCATCGCGTGGCTGACTTCTTCCTGGGCCTGCACTTTCATCCAACTCGAGAATCCGGGAAGGTTCTCGGAATCAAAATATGCGGCCATGGAAAGATAGATGTAGGAAGAATAGAATTCAGCATTTATCTGTTCATTGAGTGCCGCCTGCATCTTTTCATTTATCATATAATTCTCCTTGCTGACAATGCTTTAGGCTTTCCAGAGTCCATGAATATTGCAATAGGCATGGGCGCTGATTTCGGAAGCCTTGACGGTAAACACAGCCTCGGGGGCCTCACCGGGCTCAAGGAACTTGCGATGAGTGACACCATCTGCACAGAGCGCGATCCACTCGATATAATGCTCATCCTGCATGGGATGTGCGACAGAACCGACCTTGATGACATAACCCTCGGCGGTTTCCTCGATCACCGGGATATGCTTCTCTGTTGCAGCTTCCGTGGTGTTTGCCTCTACGAGCGTCATGGGCTTGCCACAGCAGACAAGTTCGCCGCCACCGACCTGGAGAACCTCAACCATATTGCCGCAAAGTTCGCATTTGTAGACTTCAAGTTTCTTACTGACTCCCATTATATTACCCTCTCTAAATGAAAAATTCACACATTAAGGTCAGATCGACATCTCTACAAGATTGGCCTTGACATCGGAAAGCGCTTCAAGTTTCGCAACAAGGTCTTTTTTGTCTTCATCGCTGCCAAGGATCTCGAGTATCAGAAGGCCGCTGTTCGTGCATTCCTGCGGTGAACCGTCGTGAATACCCAGGCGAGTTTTGATGAAACATCCCATATTCGTCAGTATTTCCTGGACTTTAACCGCTGTTCCCGTCCTGTTTCCAATAAGCAAGAGAAGAATACTTTTTTCCATCTGATCCTCCAGCAGTTAAACAATTTTTGAAAGTGCGGCGAGAACATCGTCGTAATCAGGCTCGACTGTGTTTTCCTCACCGAGTTGAATGTAGCGTACAATTCCCTCCCTGTCGACAATAAAAACAGAGCGGGCAATCAGGCGCAAATCCGGAATCATGACACCGAAAGCCTCGGCAAATGCGGCATCTTTGTGATCAGAAAGCGTAACAACATACTCAGCCTCACGGGCACCGCACCAGCGGGCCTGTGCAAACGGAAGGTCCATGCTGATCGCGGCGATTTTAACATCGTCGCCAAGTTTCTGCGCCTCGGAATTGAAACGTGCTGTCTCAATATCGCATACCGGCGTATCCAACGAGGTCACCGCCACGATCACCAGCACTTTTCCTTTAAAACTTCCAAGAGAAACAGGCGCGAGATCATTGCCGACAAGTGTCAAATCGGGTGCTTTTTCCCCGACCTTGACACCTTTACCGGTAAGCGCGAACCTGTCACCGAAAATAAGAATGTAATCCCTCAATTCGTTCATATTCCCCCCAATCGGATGTCGTGGAGAGCCTTCATTGGCTCTCCACATATCCATAACGTCTACCAGTTCTCTCCAAGCAGTTCGAAATGAGCCTTGGGATGCGCGCATGCCTCACAGACTTCGGGAGCCTCAGTGCCTTCATGCAGCCAGCCGCAGTTCCTGCAGCGCCAGACGACCTTTTCACCCTTCTTGAATACAGTGCCGTTTTCAATATTGGCTGCGAGCTCGAGATAACGTTTCTCGTGCTGTTTTTCAGCTACGGCAATGGCCATCATAATGTCGGCGATCTTATCGAAACCTTCCTCGCGGGCGATTTCGGCATACTCCGGGTACATGGTGGTGTGCTCGTGGTTCTCACCTGCGGCAGCTGCGTTCAGGTTGTCGACTGTGCTGCCGATTACACCGGCCGGGAATGCAGCTTCGATCTCAACGTCTCCACCCTCGAGAAGCTTGAAAAGACGTTTTGCGTGCTCTTTTTCCTGGTTTGCCGTCTCTTCAAAGATATCGGCAATCTGCACATAACCGTCCTTTTTCGCTTTACTTGCGTAATAGGTGTAACGGTTCCGTGCCTGGGATTCACCTGAAAAAGCGGTAAGAATATTTTTTTCTGTTTTTGTGCCTTTAAGTGTGCTCACTGATAGGGCCTCCTTTTCTGTTTTCAGAATTGATGTTGTAATAACTCTTCGAGTATTACTAAGTTACGTCAGTCTGTTCAGTCAGGAGAAGTGAATTTGATTATCATCCCGCCGATCACATCGTCAGTAAGTCATTTGGTTGAACATTCATCACAGACACCCGTAAAATGCAGTGAATAGTTGACAATTTTAAGGCCGTCAAGGCTATTCCGCTCAAATTTGGGTTCTATGACCAGTTCGGCAGGCATATCAAATACTTTCCCGCAAGAAACACATTTGACATGGAAATGCCGTCCCATATCACCGTCAAACCTTTTCTGTGAAGCCCCCACCTCGATCTTCTGAATAAGACCGAGATCCGATAAAGTTTCAAGATTGCGATACACGGTCCCCAGACTTATCCTTGGCAGAATCTTCCGAACCATCTCATAGACCTCATCAGCCGTAGGATGGCTTTTCACTTTCCTCAACTCTTCCAAAATGACTTTGCGCTGGCGCGTCATTCTGTTCTGTTCCCCAGGTAACACAGACTACTCCTTGTTGATAATAGTTATTACTAACAATAAAGCGGGAAACCTGTCCTTTGTCAAGTCTTTTTTCTTCCCCCCGCCTTTTGCTACGGATTATACGCGATAGAATCTTTCTGCCGTAAGATACGGTATTTACTCTAAAATTCAAGCACTTTTATTGTAGTAATATGTGTATTGACGTCTTTAATATCTCCCTTAATGCACAGATATTTACCTCTATTAACAAGCTCCCGGCGAACCGGTGTTGTCATAAAAACAGCACGTTACAATATAGAGAGGATTCGAACGTCCACCACCGTCAATCCAGACTATTTCTGTAGAAAAAGTCGAGTTTAATTTCCCCAAAAAACGTTCAGATTAGACGTGATGCTCACTTAATTGTTGACTTTGGCAGTAAAAATTCTGTTTTTTACATTGTCTTGTTCTGTTGAGCGGCAGCACCCATTTGAGGCACTGGTAAAAGTCGTTTTGCGACGACAGGCTTATGATATAAAGAGAACTGCGCCGGCAGCATCTTTCAGAGCGGCGTAAGCTTCCCGTCTGGAGCTTATTATGATCACCATATACAGCTACAATATAGCAGAGGGAACGCTCGATCAACCGCCCGTGGAGATGCTTCCGGAGCTTGTCGACGAGGAAAACGTCGATCTCTGGGTCGATCTCGAAACGCCCTCGCAGAAAGAGGTCGAGATCCTCAGCACGGTATTCGGATTCCACGAGCTCGCCATCGAAGACTGTACTGCTTTCGATATCGAGGAGGCCAAGCTTGACGACTATGAGAACTACCTCTTCCTCGTGCTTCACTCCGTGCTGTTCGAAAAAGAAAGTATGTCGTTCGACATCAACGAGCTCGATCTCTTTTTCAGCAAGAACTATGTTGTCACCTATCACAAACGACCGACCCCGGGTATCAAACGTGTCAAGAAACGCCTTGAAAAGGGTATCGATTTCATGAGCCAGGGCTCGGACGAGATACTCCACGCTATAATAGACTCTCTTGTTGACAATTATATGGATTCATTCAAGCGTCTCGAACGAACCATCCTTGAAATCGAGACCGAAATACTGTCAGAACCCTCGAAAGAAACCTTCAACGGGTTGTTCAAACTCAAACGCGGTCTGATAAATCTCAGGCGTTTCATCGACCCCGAGGTCGAGGTCATCGACATCCTCGGCACAACGGAACATGATCTCATCCAGGAAGAGAACCAGATTTATTTCCAGGATATTCACGATCACGTTTCCAATATCGAGGGCCGTCTGAGCTCGTACATCGAAATGGTCACAGGCACCATGGACACCTACATGACCATCACGCAGCACCGCATGAATGTCACCATGCAGACACTGACCATGATCGCCACGATCGTGCTTTTCCCAACACTGATCGCGAGCATTTACGGCATGAATTTCGATCATATGCCATTCCTGCATGATGATTACGGTTTTTTCATCATCATGGGCTCCAGTATTGTCGCAATCTTTTTCATGTGGCTCTATTTCAAGAAAAATAAATGGTTCTGAGGCTTTCATTTCATAAACACCTGTTGCCGCACAACACAGAAAACAGAGGCAACCATACCGTTTTTCATACTATATGGTTGGGAACCTAGGCAGGATAATCCGGCAAACAGTTTCATATCATTTATATGATGCGCTTAAAACAGTATTATAATTAAGCTGCAACGCCCTCCACGTTTTACTATTTCCACGGACAAGGAACATGTACTATACTCCCGATTCAAATACCGAAGCTGTCATCGATCTGGCAGCCTATAAACGCAATCTCATGGCAATACATGATTTCACCGGCCATCAGGTAAAACTGATGCCCATGATCAAATCAAACGCCTACGGACACGGCATGATCGAATGCGCGAGAACGGCGCTCGAAGCCGGGGCCGACATTCTCGGCGTCTGTTACGCATCCGAGGCTGTCGCTCTCAGACGTCACGGGATCGAGGCGCCTGTTTTCGCGGTGGGAGCCGAACACACCGGCAACATGGAAACCATGATCGATCATGACATTACGTTTGCGGTCACATCACACACCATGCTCGACTCACTCATCAGACTTGTCGGGCAGAAACAGCGCCGGGCGAAAATCCACATCAAGACAGACACCGGCATGGGCCGTAACGGCATCTGGCATGAAGAGGCAATCCCGCTGGTAGAGAGAGCATGGCAGGCCGACCTTATCGAGGTCGAGGGAATTTTCAGCCATTTCCCGGTGGCGGACGAGGAGTGCGACGATGATACGCGGGAACAGATCGGTCGTTTCCGCGAACTGATAAACAAGCTCGAATCGCTGAAAATACGGCCTGCAATCGCCCATATATGTAATTCGGCAGGCACGCTGAAATTCCCCGAGGCACATTTCGACATGGTCAGGCCGGGAATCATGACCTATGGTCTTGAGGCATATCCCGGCTATCTGGAAACACTCGCGCTCGAACCGGCGTTCTCATTGAAAAGCAGGATAACATTTATCAAGGAAGTTCCCGCAGGATTCCCTGTTTCTTACGGGGGGACATTTATAACAGAACGCCCGTCACGGCTGGCGACAGTGCCTGTCGGTTACGGGCACGGATTCAAGCGTTTCCTGTCGAACCGGGGGCGCGGGCTTGTTAACGGCGTTTCGGTTCCGTTAGCGGGCAGGATATGTATGGATCATACGGTATTCGATATCACCGATGCCGGCCCGGTCACAGAGGGCGACACGATAACGCTCATCGGCAAAGACGGTGACAGCCGCATCACGGTAGAGGAGCACGCGGAAATTGGCAACACGATCACACACGAAATTGTTACCGGAATCACCGGTCGCGTTTCTCGATCCTATCTCCCGGCTTCCTGAAAGGCTCTATGTCACGGAGGTCAGGGGACCGGTTATTAACGCGCTTCTTGCCAGCACCGGCGAGGCGCTCGTTTTCGCGGGACGGGACAAAAGCCTTGACCAGTTCCGTCACGATCTGGAGATCGATTGGGGAATCGTGACAGTTCATGACCGCTCCGCGCTCAAAAGGGATATTGAACTATTCGAGGCATATTTCGAAGGTGACAGGCCTCCGTTCGAGACTGTCGTACAGCCATTCAGGGTGACACCGTTCACGCTGGCGGTTCACAAGGCCATCGCGCGCATCCCGTTCGGGACGACAATCAGTTACGGCGAGCTTGCGGCGGAAGTCGACAGACCGCTGGCATCACGGGCGGCAGGCGGTGCCTGCGGCAAAAACCGGATTCTCATCGCAATCCCCTGCCACCGGGTGGTCGCCTCCAATGGTATCGGCGGATTCGGAAGCGGCCTTCCTGTAAAAAAACGCCTGCTCGATTTCGAGGAAGTCGACTGGCGGGCGCTGGGGAAAAGCAGAGCGCCGAAAAGGCTGGCATCGGTCACTCCCCGCCACAGCGGCCAACGGCATAATAACGGAGCACAATGAATCTCAGGGACATCACACTCGGAAGATATATTCACGGCGCCTCTTTCATGCACCGTCTCGATCCGCGAACGAAACTTCTTTCGCTGCTTTTGATCTCAACGACGCTTTTCAGTACGGACTCGTGGACTACGGTGGGAATCGCGGCTGCCGTGACAGTAACGGCCATGTTTTCCAGCGCATTGTCAGCAGGCGCTTATTTTCGCGGCCTCCTGCCGTTCAAATGGCTGATCATAATGACGTTCGCGCTTAACGTGCTGTTCCGGGGCGGCGATATCATCTTCACGGCACCCCTGCCCTATGGCGGTGTCAGCCGCGAGGGGCTCGAACTCGGTCTGCTCCTTTCCTCGAAAATTGCGATGCTTGTCCTGCTCGCCTCGGTGATGACATTGACCACTGAGCCGATCATCCTTGTCGACGGCATCGAAAAACTGATATCGCCGCTGGCAAGGCTTGGTCTGCATGTCCATGAGGTCGCGACCGCCATGGTCATTACGATCCGTTTCATCCCCATCCTCATCGATGAGGCGGAAAAGATACAGAAATCCTATGCGGCGCGGGGATTCAGAGCGGATACGATAGCAGCGAGGATGCGCGGGATATCCATGATGTTCCTGCCGCTCTTCTATTCGGCGATGCGGCGGGCGGAAACACTGGCAGTCGCCATGGACTGCCGTATGTACCATTGCGCGGAAAAAAGGACACGTCTGGTCAACATTGCCATGACAAGCCGCGACTGGCTGACACTGGGATTGACGACGCTTCTTGCCGCTGCCATGTTCACACGCTGATATAAAGGTTGTATATTTTGACGAATCCAGATGAACGCACAATAAAAATGATCATCGAGTACGACGGTACCGATTTTGCAGGGTGGCAGGTTCAACCGGGCCAGCGGACAGTCCAGGGCGAGATCGAAAAGGCCCTTGCAGCCATTTTCCAGCAGCCGGTCAGGATTGCCGGGGCTGGCAGGACCGACGCCGGTGTCCATGCGAAAGGACAGGTCGCGAATTTCACTGTCTCGTCAGAAATCGCCACCGACCGTATCGCCCATGCAGTCAACGGAAGCCTTCCCCGCGACATAGCGATCATCGAGGCATGTGAGGTCCCGGAGGGATTCAGCGCACGGTACAATGCCAGCTGCCGGACCTACCGTTACATGATTTCCGACCAGCGTACCGCCATTGAACGGAACCATATCTGGGAATGCAAGTATAAACTGTCGAGGGATCTTCTCGTAAAGGCCGTAGAACCGCTGAAAGGCCGCCTTGACCTTAAAGCCTTTTCAAAGGGCGGTGAGGATGAGGATTACGAGACCATCATTTTTAATAACAGCTGGACATTCCGGGACAATTTCATGATATTCGAGATTTCGGCGATCCGCTTTTTTCACAACGCTGTCCGAAGGATCATCGGTTCGGCGGCGGAGGTAGCCAGAGGCGCGGAAACGCCCGATCTTTTCGAGAGAATGCTCGCAACGGGAGACCGGAGCCTGTCAGGACCGACAGCCCCGGCCTCGGGTCTTTGTCTTATTCGTGTTGATTACGGAGAAATGCCATGAACCACGACGATTACCCCAATTTCAGATCCTATGAACCGCCGGTAAAAAAACGAGTGATGTTCAACATATACCTGATGCTGTTCATCGCTATTATCGTCACAATGATAGTGGGTGTATACGCGGGCCGTCAGCTCGCAAAGCAGCAGGAACAGGAAGCACAGGCCCCATCGCCAGCAACACAAATGTCGCCTGATGATCCAAGGATAATACGTCCTGAAAATCGGTCTGAAATCGGAGCAGATGAAAGTTTCAAAGCCCAGGCACCGGTCAACGCGCCACCGATCCTCGATGTGCGGAGTTTCGAGAACGCGGTCATCGCCGCGGCGAAGAAAGCCACCCCGGCGGTTGTGACCATACAAGTCTCCGGCACCGTGTATTACAGTTTCCGCGACCCGTTCATGCGTATGCTCTACGGCAGGCGTCCCATGCAGAAACCGATCAGCGGCATGGGCTCCGGTGTGATTATCGGCGCAGATGGCATCATTATCACCAACGATCATGTCATTAACATCACCAACGGCAACAGAGACCTTCGCGACACGCGGCTGGACATCGAGGTGGTATTGAGCGAGGGTCGCACATTTAAAGCGAAAGTCATCAGGAACTTCCCGATTCAGGACATCGCCATTCTCAAAATCGAGGCCGAAAACCTGCCGTTTATCGAGATCGGCTCCTCCTCGAACATCCAGCCGGGCCAGACAGTGCTCGCTATCGGCAACCCGTTCGGTGATGCGCTCACCGGCGGCCTTCTCGGCGGCGAAGCGACAGTCACCCGCGGAATCATCTCGGCAACCCGCAGGAACCTGACCATCCCCGGCGAACATGTCACCCGTTATTACCGCAACATGCTCCAGACAGACGCCTCCATCAACGAGGGCAACTCCGGCGGCGCGCTTGTCGACCTCAACGGACGTCTCGTGGGTATAAACACAGCTATTTTTTCGCCCAACCATTCCGGCTCGGTCGGCATCGGTTTCGCGTATCCGGCAGACCGTGTCAGGCTCATCCTCGACCATGTCAACGAGGACGGCGACATCGGCAACTGGTACACCGGCATAGCCGTGCAGGAGCTGAACCCGAACATATCCTCATCCCTCGAATATGAGGGCAACGGCGGTGTTCTGGTTACCGCTGTCGAGGAGGGCAGCCCCGGCGAAAAAGCGGGGATTAAGCGCGGCGATATCATTGTCAAGGTCAACGGGTTCACGATGACCTCGACGGAAGAGATACGAAGCATGTTCGAGGGTGCAATTCCCGGCGAGACATTCACCCTTAACGTGTACCGTGCAGGAAAATTCAGCGACTGCAGCCTGAAACTCGGCATGCAGTAAAAAGAGCCTTGTTTGCCGGAAAAGACAGCTGCGACAAGCCGGAATATTGCTCGCAATCAAGGGATTTTCAACCCGAATCAGACTTTGTCGAGAGACCCTGTCCGGCACGCCAAAAAAAGCTGCTCCCGAGAAGTTTACACTCTAATAACTGTTGTGAAATGTGGCAATGACACTTATATTGTATAATCAGAGGGTTTATGATGAAAATTGATCCGGAAGGAATTCTGTTCGCGGCACTGCCAATGGCGCTGACCGCACTGTTGGTGGCAGCTTTTTTCGTGACAGGAAAAGGCCTTCCGCTTATGCTCGCTGCGCCGACATTTATTGTGGCGCTGTATGTGATGTATTTTTTCAGGGATCCGTCCCGGCCGCTGCCGGATGGTGAACATGTTGCGGTTTCTGCTGCGGACGGTGTCGTTGTTGATATTTCGCGGATGACGATCGAGGATTTTGGCGGAAAAGGTGCCGGACAGGATGTCGGTGAATCGCTGAGGATAGCGGTTTTCATGAATGTCTTCAATGTCCATGTCAACCGTACACCCCTGACCGGAACTGTCGTGGCTACCGCACATAAGCCCGGAAAAAAGATGAACGCCATGAACGAGCGTGCCGCACTTGAAAACGAGTATGGCGACACCGATGTGAAAACGGCGTTCGGCCCGCTCAGGATTCGCCAGATTGCGGGCCTGATAGCACGTCGGGTGGTAACAAGGGTTTCCGCGGGCGACAGCCTCGGCAAAGGTGACAGGATCGGACTGATCCGTTTCGGCTCCCGTGTTGACGTTTATCTTCCTGCGGGTTTCGAGCCGTCCGTTTCGCTCGGCGAAAAGGTCAAGGCCGGTGAAACGGTTATAGCCCGGACTGACGAAAGCAGATAAAGCAAATTCAGATATCGCTCCGGAAAATCCGGCACGATAGACACACATAAGGAATGGGGGTAACACGATGGGACGGGTTCTGAGACGGTCGATGATACCGGGCCTGTTCACCCTCGGCAATCTTTTCTGCGGATTTCTCGCGGTGACACACACCATTGAAGGCCATCACGTGACGGCTGCATGGTGGATAATCATCGCCGGGATTTTCGATGCACTCGATGGCAAAGTCGCACGTCTTGCCGGAGCATCGAGTGAATTCGGCATAGAGTTCGATTCTATTGCCGATGTCGTTTCATTCGGCATGGCCCCTGCCGCACTATTTTACAGCTACGCTCTCAAGGGTTCCGGTGAAATCGGCTATGTGCTGGCGTTCGGATTCCTCGGAGCCGGAGCGTTCAGGCTGGCAAGGTTCAACCTTTCGGCATCTACCGGGAAGAAATTCAATTTTACCGGTATGCCGATACCATCGGGAGCCGGTATTCTCGCCTCATATATTCTTTTTACCGAGAATGTCTGGGACGGTTTCGCCCGCTATGATTTCGCGATGGTTCTGGTACTTCTGACCTCGCTCGCGATGGTCAGCGCATTTAAATATGCGACATTTCCGAGAATCAGTTTTCACACATTCCGTGACAAGGCAGTCAGCACCTGGTTCATTTCGCACATGGTGGCAGTCATCCTTTTCCCGGACGAGCTGTTTTTCATCACCGGCATTATGTATCTGTCGTCGGGCCCGATACGATTTTTCATGGGACCGGCGGTTGTCCATGTCATCAACAATGTCTTTCACAAGGCCGACGGCCGCTGACAAATGGAAACGTCCGCGGTATTGAGCCGTGTAATATGATAGCGCGGCATACTGCGGCGCTGTAATAGAATTAGTTTCATAACACATGACAAGGAGCGTCAATGAGAGGAAAAGGAGTCGGGGTTTTACTTGTCACGCTTTTTGTCGGTGTACTGATAGGCGGCGCACTCGGCCAGTTGCTCGGTCTTTTTCTTCCGGCGGACCATATTGTAGCGAAAGCTTTGATCTCGCCTCTTCTGGTCTACACCGCGGGCCCCTGGGACTTGAACCTGCTGATTCTGACACTGACATTCGGATTCAGCTTCAACATAAATTTTTTCAGCATACTGGGTATCGTCGGTGCATGGTATTATCATAAATACTCGTATTGATTTTCCATGAAACGGCATCAAAACACTACAACAATTTTTCGTTTTTTTATTCTGGAGGTGAAACACAATGATCATCACGGATCAGGTCCAGCTTGCATTTATCGGCGGCCTCGGCCCCATGGAGCTGGCAGTCATTTTCCTCATCGTGCTTCTGGTTTTCGGCGCGAAACGCATTCCCGAGATCGCACAGGGCCTCGGTAAAGGCATCATGGAGTTCAAGAAGGCCGCACGCGACATCACCGATGAGTTCGACTCCAGTTCAACGCCAAGCTCATCCTCGCCTCAGGTCAAAAACGAGCTGAAATCCCAGAAAGCACCGGATCAGGGTTCCGACGCCTGAAAATTTTCACGGCAGCAGGAATTCATGAGCAGTATACGAGGCCGGAGCTATCTCCGGCCTCTTGCACAATATGGGCGGACGACGTGTTCTTGACACGCGGCACCCGGAATCACAGGAGGATGAACTGGTTTGGAGTTGTACGAACTGACCGCAACTGAACTGGCGGAAAAAATACGGACCGGCGATGTCAGCTCACGCGAGGCGACAGAATCCACACTTGCCCGCATCGAGTCGATGGAGGAGAGCATCAACGCCTATATTACGGTGACTGCCGACGAAGCGCTCGCCAGTGCCGATGAGATCGATAAGCGCCGTGCAAAAGGCGAAGACATTGGGCCTCTCGGCGGTGTTCCGATGGCGATCAAGGATTCCATTATCACAAAGGATATCAGAACGACGGCGGGTTCACATATTCTGGACAATTTCATCCCGCCTTATGACGCCTGTGTAGTCGAGAAACTGAAAAAATCCGGTATAGTGATCACCGGCAAAGCAAACACCGACGAGTTTACCATGGGCTCCACCTGCGAGACCTCTTTCTTCGGACCCGCTAAAAATCCCCATGACACTGGCAGGGTCACCGGCGGCTCATCAGGCGGTTCGGCAGCGGCTCTTGCGGCTGATGAATGTATCGCGGCACTCGGTTCCGACACCGGCGGCTCCATCAGGCAGCCCGCATCATTCTGCGGCGTTGTCGGCATCAAGCCCACTTACGGCCGCGTGTCACGTTACGGCCTTATCGCTTACGCCTCCTCGTTCGACCAGATCGGCCCCATGACGAAGACTGTCGCTGATTCCGCGCTTGTGCTCTCGTCCATAGCGGGCCACGACGAACGTGATTCCACCAGTCTTGACGCCCCTGTGCCGGATTACATGGCCTCGCTCGACAAACCGGTCAAGGGCCTCACGATCGGCATTCCTGGCGAGTATTTCGGCGAGGGCATCGATCCCGAGGTGCGTGACATTTCCCTCAAGGCGATCGAGATCATGAAATCAGAAGGTGTCGAGGTAGTCGACATATCCATGCCTCACAACGAGTATGCGGTGCCGACCTATTACCTCCTCGCAACTGCCGAGGCATCGGCGAACCTGGAGAGATTTGACGGTGTCCGTTACGGTTATCGATCGAAAAACGCCGACAATCTTTACGATCTTTACGCGAAATCCCGTTCCGAGGGTTTCGGAGACGAGGTCAAACGCCGTATTATGCTCGGCACCTACTGCCTGTCCGCTGGTTATTACGATGCCTACTACCGTAAGGCACAGAAAGTCCGCCGCCTGATCAAGCAGGACTTCGATAGCGCTCTTACGAAAGTCGACGCTATTCTCGCGCCGATCTCACCCACGCCTGCATTCCCGCTCGGATCCAAGATCAACGATCCGCTTCAGATGTATCTTGCAGATATCTACACGATTTCACTCAACCTTGCCGGACTCCCCGGCCTGGCAGTTCCCGCCGGAAAAACACAGGACGGCCTTCCGGTCGGCGTTCAGTTCATGGGCAAGGCCCTTGACGAAGAAACCCTGTTCAGCCTTGCCTCGGCACTCGAAAAGAACGTGGGAAGGTTTTCCGTGGAAGGAGGGGCCAAATAATGAAATATATTCCGACCGTAGGCCTCGAGATCCACTCCCAGCTTGCCACCGACACGAAAATTTTCTGCGGCTGCCCAACTGAGTTCGGCGGCGACCCGAACAGCCATTCATGCCCGGTCTGCCTCGGCATGCCCGGTGTGCTCCCGGTGCTGAACCGCCGGGCGATAGAGCTCGCCATCCGCATGGCGCTTCTGACAAATGGCAAGGTGCAGAACCGAAGCTATTTCGCACGAAAGAACTATTTTTATCCCGATCTCCCCAAAGGCTATCAGATCAGCATGTTCGAATTCCCGCTGATCAAGGGCGGTACGGTTGAGCTCGACACGAGTAAGGGGCCCAAAACCATCCATTTCAACCGCATCCATCTCGAGGAGGACGCTGGCAAGCTCATTCATGATGAGAGCCGCGCGCAATCCTATTTCGATGTGAACCGCTGCGGCGTTCCCCTGATAGAGATTGTCACCGAGCCCGATTTCGACACGCTAGAGGAGGTCTCGCTCTTCCTGAACCAACTCAGGGAAATGCTTGTATTTTCGGGGGCCTCCCGCGGCAACATGTTCCAGGGTAACATCCGTGTCGACGCCAACATTTCCATCAGGCCCGAGGGGCAGGAAGAGCTTGGTACACGCACCGAGATCAAGAACATGAACTCTTTCGAGAACGCGATTGCGGCAATCGAGCTCGAAATCGACCGTCAGATCGATGTCGTGGACGGCGGCGGCAAGATCGTGCAGGAGACACTCCTTTACGATTCCGACAAACACCGTCTTTCATCCATGCGCTCGAAAGAGGAAGCTCACGATTACCGTTATTTTCCGGAACCCGATTTAGTCCCGGTCGTCGTCAATGATGAGATGGTCGAGAAAATCCGCAAGGCGCTACCCAAAATGCGTGCAGAGCTCATGGCGCAGTTCGAGAAAGACTACGGCATTCCGGCCTATGACGCCGAGGTATTGACCTCGAGCCCGCAGCTGGCCCGTTATTACGAGGCGGTTATTGCAGGCGGTGCCGATCCGAAAAAAGCATCCAACTGGATAATGGGTGAGGTTTCCCGTGTCCTGAACGATCAACAGATCGATATAGCCGAATTCAAGATCAGCCCGGAAAAACTGGCTGACCTGCTCAAGCTTATCGACAAGGGAACCATTTCAGGTGCGATCGCAAAAACTGTTTTCGAGGAAATGCTCGAAAACGGCGGTGAACCCGAAAAGATTGTCGAAGAAAAAGGGCTTGTCCAGATTTCCGACAAGGGAGAACTCGGGAAGATTGTCAGCGATGTGATCGCGGCAAATCCCGACGAGGTCGAAAAGTTCCGCGCGGGCAATCCCAAGCTCATGGCGTTCTTCGTCGGACAGGTAATGAAAGCAACGAGAGGCAAGGCAAATCCGCGTGAAGTGAACGAACTACTCAAGGAGTCGCTCGGATGATGAGAGGAAGGAAAGGCAGCCTGATTGCGGGAGCGCTGAGTATTGCGCTTTCGGTCGCAGTGCTCGGTACTGCCGAGGCGCGAAGTGTCAACGATGCTCTTGGCAAGACCTCGTTCGCCTGGATCAAGGCGGCGAGTGATGCCGAAATCGCGGCAACTGGCGAAACACTGGCGGCAAATGACGGTTTCGGTGGACTCATGGTGCATCCCGCAGCTATCGCGGGCATCACCGAGCCCACGCTGAAACTGAGCTATGTGTCTCATTATGTGGATACCCAGTTCGGCACGATCGGCTATGCCCGCAAATTCAAAGGCAAGGATGTCGGTCTCAAGGTCAGCTATGTCAACTATGGTGATTTTGTCAGAACGGACCGCCAGGGACAGCGTACCGGCACGTTTTCCGCCGGTGATATCGGCATCTCTCTGAACATCGGCCGTCAACTCAGACATGACCTGAAAGTCGGCGCGTCTGTTTCCTACTACAGCTCCAAGCTCGATGATTACAGCGCCCAGGCGGCGGCTTTCGACATCGGCATCATTCACACTCCCTCTTTCGAGGGGCTCACTGTTGGTGCGGCGCTGCTGAATCTCGGTACTGTCACGAAAAGCTACTCCAGCGGTTACGACGAGACCCTGCCGATGACCTTTATCGCCGGTGCCCGTCAGAAACTGGCCCATGCGCCGATCACGATCATGGCCGACGCCATTTTCCCTAACGACAACGATATGGCGTTCGCTCTCGGCATCGAGGTCAATATGCGCGATATTTTCTTTATTCGGGCCGGGACCAGAAGCAGAAGCGAAATCGATACGGAGATCATTAAAGCTGAGACTGAGGTTTCTGCCATCAGGACATTCGGATTCGGGCTCGTGCTCAAGGGCTATCGTTTCAACTACGCTTTCTGTCCGGAGGATGCGCTGGAGGATGTCCATAAAATGACGATTTCGGCACAGATTCCCTGAGCAATCACAAACAGCGCCGACACATACCGTCGTGCGCCCAGCATCCGGCAAAATATATACTACGCTACAAAAAAAGCGGCCTTTAACGGGCCGCCTTTTTTATGTATATATCATATTGTATGATCAGGGTATCCTGTAGTCGATATCCAGCGTATCCGTGAAAGCATAGAGTTTCTTGGCGTATTCATTGATACGGTCGGAGACAACCGGATCAAACTCTATGTTCTTGTCGAGATCGGTAAAAGTATGGGAAAAGGTCGAGCTGGTGGGTGCGGGATCGGCTTTGCGAAGTTCCTCCGGCCTGAGATCGATATACTTTTCGGCATCGACAAAAGTCAGCCCGCCTTTGACAATATCGAGATCGAGACGTCCGACAACCCTGCCGCCGTCAGGACATCTGACAATAAGGGCGTCATTGAATTTAATGGGCAGGAAATCATTATGCTCAGACGAGGGATTGTGATCCTGGGTGTGGCTCATAACCACTACATTGATATCCGGATTCAACTCGATCATGCGCTTGACATCGACCAGGTCCATATATGCCAGCGCAACTATGAGATCGCTTTTAGGCTTGAGTTTCGCGACTTCCTTTTTCGCTGCCTCGTTATGGTCGAGGACATCGACCGGCGCATCATCGCGAAAGATCTCGACCCCCATGGAGCGTCTGCTCATTATACCGAATACACCGACAGTGAATCCGCCGCTTTCATATGTCTTGTCGGGAGTGAAAATGATGTCTGTCTCACCACGCCGTACAATATTGCATGACAGCCAGTCGGCATCATATTTCGCATCGAAAGTCAAGAGAGAATCCGGCCCGAAAGCGAGATCATAGCTTGACACGTTCAGGGCATCGATGCCGATATCGCTGACAATATCAGCAATGAAATACGATGTGCGTTTCCCGATTTCGTCATAGGGAGGATAGAGATACTGCGATGGATAGAGTAAGGCTCCTGAGTCCAACACGAGAGCATCGGGAACCTCTGATTTTATCTGCCTTACGACAGTCGCACGCCGTGCGAGACCACCCATGGGGACACGGCAGCCGCAGGGGTACATCATTGCGCCGATATTGCTTGAATAAATAATTGTCAGGCTGCCAGATTTCAATTCCCGCTTCCCGGCGCTTTCCTGCTTGCCGCAGGAACAGGAAAGAATACCCAGCGCGAGCATCATGATACCGAAAAAGTAAAAACCTCTCCTCATTACCCTGTGCTCCTTTATTGCTGCAATTGTGAATTGTATGCGTCCGTACAATATACGAGAATCAGTCTTTGCGGGCAAGATTTCACTGCATGGAAGGACTTTTTTGAGAGACATGTTCCGGGTGGGTAAGTGCTGAACTGTCATAGTCAGGACTGGTACCAGTAGCGACGCTCCGACTTGATATAGCGCCTGAGCTTTGTCGTACGATTGACCGAAAAACGGCTTAGCTTGTCTTCTATGCCGAGATTGCCGACCAGGGTGTAGATATCCTTGGATGCGCCACAGCCGGGAAACTGGAGCACGAACGGCATCATCAGCTCCGAAGAATCAATGACATGAGAATCGTCACGAACCATACCGAGGTACTGGAGGGAAATACCGAGATATTTTTCCGTAAGTGCGGCAAGCTGCATCCCCTCGCGCTCCTGTGAAAAACGCCTGAGCCTGTTCATGATGACTTTCGGTTGAAAATGGTTCAGAATATTGTGTATTTTCGCCGAGGACTCGGGATCGACTTCCTGTATGCGTTTGAGCAGTTCTGGCACCGGCAGGCTGCCGTTGTTGTTGTTACGGCCCTCTTTGACAATCATGTCCTTGATGTAAGTGCCGCGTTTGAACTCGCGTTCGATCAGACGGTAGACAACGCTCTTGAGGAATGTATACGCATTGATCTTTGCGGTAGGTTCGGGATTGCACACGACAAAGCCCTCGTTCGAGAGAACGAAGAAATCGAGTGTATTGTAATTCGTTCCCGCGCCGAGATCGATCATGATATAATCGGCCTCGAGCATTTCGAGGTTTTTCTGAAGCCTGACCTTGGTCTGGTAGGGAATATTGGCGAGACCGACCATGTCGCTGCCGCCGCTGATCAGGCGCAGATTTTCACTGGGAGTATCGAGAAGGATATCGCTGAGATTCTCGACCCTGCGGTTGATGAAATCGGAGAGAGTGACTCTCGGACGTTTGATATTGAGGATAGTGTGAAGGTTCGCACCACCGAGGTCGGCATCGACAAGAATGACCCGATAGCCCATAGTGGCAAGCGCGACACCGATATTAGCGGTCACCGCAGTTTTACCGGTCCCGCCTTTGCCGCCGGCAAAGGTCCAGACTTTCTTATTGGTCGCTTCCTGCAGGATATAGATAATGTCTTTCTGATCCTGCTCGTCCGCGATCTGTATCTGATCGGACATAAATCATTATCAATCGTAATAAAAGTTCTTAAGTGACTGCCATCCTGTCATTCCCGCACTCCGGCAGGAAAGACAGGTGACTGTTTTCCGTCAACCGCTGTCTATAAAGTTACTACCTGATGGCCTTCGCAACAAGCTGAATGCTCGTCTTGCCCATCCATTCATTTTCCTCGACATTATATAAAAGATCGATCGGCGGCGCCCCGACTTTTACCCGGTCACGGTACTGTCCC
The DNA here is from genome assembly GCA_963668435.2 of Candidatus Latescibacterota bacterium. GTDB lineage: Bacteria > Latescibacterota > Latescibacteria > Latescibacterales > Latescibacteraceae. The sequence continues at coordinate 352,256 of CAXXSC010000001.1, read as the reverse complement.
ATGTTATACGCGATAACATTGAACATCCTGGAGCCGTCTGTCACCTTGAACTTCAGATGGTTTTTCCCTACGATTCTCGAATTGTTGACAGGCCGAAGGTTCCTGGTAAGGAAGAGCGGCATGGGATTGCCCTCACCAAACGGCGCCATCTTTTCGAGAAACTGTATCAGCTTATCATTAATATACGACAAATCGAGTTCCGAATCTATTGTATAACTCGGTGCCGGAAGCCCGTCCTTCATCGAGCCTTTGATGATGTTGATGAAACGCTCCCGGAACTCATCTATTTTTTCAGTCTTTATCGAAAGGCCAACCGCATATTTATGGCCACCGTAATTCTCGAGAACATCGTCACACTGACCCATGGCATCGATAATATCAAATTCCTTGATACTCCTTGCCGAACCCTTGCCGGTATCGCCTTCGAGCGAAATAAGCACCGTAGGCAGATAGTATTTTTCGACCAGACGCGAGGCAGCAATTCCAATAACACCCTGATGCCAGTCCTGGGAAGCCAGGACAATACCGCTTTCCAGCATGCCTGTGGTATCATTGTTGAGCATGTCCTCGGCATCTGTGTACACACGATCGTTCATCTGACGGCGCACCATGTTTTCCTGCTCGATGTCCTCGGCAGTTTTCAGCGCTTTCATCCAATTCTCGGAAATCAGAAGCTCCACGGTCTTGGATGCACTGGAAAGCCTTCCGGGAGCATTCAGGCGCGGCGCCAGCGAAAAGATGATGTTGTTCGAATTGGTACGTCCCTGTTTCGAACCGGACACCTCCATCAGGGCAACCAAACCCGTATTCGCCGTGCATCGCATACGCTCGATACCGAAACGTGTCAGGATACGGTTCTCATCGACAAGCGGGACCACATCGGCCGCGGTACCGAGTGCAACAAGATCGAGCTCCTCGAACAGTTCCTCCGGATTCATATCAACATTCGTGTAGAGCGCCTGTAACAGCTTGAACATCACTCCCACACCGGCAAGCTCACGGAACGGATAGTTGCAATCATCACGTTTCGGATCGATTACGGCAAGAGCGGCAGGCAGCGACGCCTGTGGCTCGTGGTGATCCGTAATGACCACATCGATGCCCTTTTCACGCGCATACTCGATCTCATCGATCGCTGTAATGCCGGAATCGACACTGACCACAAGGGTCGCACCAAACTCGATCGCGTGATTGATACCCTCGCGCGAAACACCATAGCCCTCTTTAAACCTATCGGGCACATGGTAACCGACCTTAACACCAAAATTTGACATAACCCGCATGAACAGGGCAGTCCCACACACGCCATCAACATCGTAATCGCCAAGAATCATGATGCGTTCACCCGCATCAAGAGCGGCACGAAGGCGTTTAACACCCTCATCCATGTCCTTCATGAGGAAAGGATCGCGCAAATCCTCGAGCGACGGTAAGACATAAGACTCAGCCTCAGCCATCGACTCGATCCCCCTCATGGCAAGCATTTTCGCGAAATGCTCCGGCATGGGCCGCTCCCAGATTAATTTCTGGGCTATTCGCTCGATTTCAATGTTAGGCAACTCCCATTTCGGTTCTTTTTCATACATACTACATCCTGTAATTTATTTTTAACGTTATGTAATTTCTGATTCGTACCGGATACTCCTGGGTAGTGCGTATTATCCGTCGCACCGAGGCATCAATACTGCCGTTCGGGCTCTCGAAAAGCCTGCATGCAAGCCCGAAAGTCTGATCGACCTCACGCCTGATCGATGTCAGGTCGCCGTCGTCAATTTCCCAGTCGCTCCTGATTGCATAAATATACTGCGGTGTCACCGTCAGCCACTCGCTGAAACGGTATTTCACCGACAGATCACCAAAACGCTTGATACCCTCCTCCGAGGGCAAACGCTCATTCTCAAGGTTCAGTAGCCCGTAGTCGTTCTCCTCGAACATCATGCCGGCACGTATGTCCACACGTGACGACAGTCGCCAGTCCATCCACGTTTCCGAGGTCATACGCCGTGATATGTTGCTTCTCGGCCGGCCTTTCTCCTCAAAATCATAAGAGATATAATTCGCGTACACACTGACCGTGTGATCTATCTGAAATCTCCCCGAGGGCGCATAAACGAGCGATGGTGATAATAGATATGTTTTCAGCCATTTATTTTGCGAAGACTGAGTTGCATCCACATTTACATAATGCGTTTCCATGATACGAAAGTCAAGTGCTGTCTCCAGACTTTCATGGAAATCTCTCGTATAGAGGATACCACCTTCTAATTTCAGCTCGTCCCGATCATTGGCAAAACCTGCCGGAGTATCGATTCGGGTACGCTTAATAAGACCCGCCACACTAACCGAATCACTGCGTCCGAATCCGAAGGCAATCATAGTGTCGGTCTGTATATCTGTCTGATCCCTGCGGCGGCTTTCGCGCTCGACTCCGTTGGAGGATTTCGAGAGCTCCGTGCCCCACTGGACAGTCCGCCTTCCGGCAAAAGAGCGTCCCAAGCGCAAGCCGACACCGCGCTCGTCGCCTTTTGCATTATTATGGTACTTGGACGAACGCTCATTATCGTTGGCACTGTCATCAATGATACGGCGTGCCAGCATGACATCGACAGATACGGCAGTCGTGTCGGTCAGTGCACGAAAATCGCCGCGTTCGAGGCTGAACGTCAAGTCCTGAACCTCGCGCTTACGTTTTTCTATGCTTTTCCGGTCAATATCTGAAAAATAGCCACGTTTGTTGTAGGTGTTCCCCAGAACGAGTCCGAGCGAGGTCGAACCCCGTCGATAGGCAAGTTCCCCCTTGCTGTCAACAATATCCACCGAGCGCTTCATCGCCGCTTTCTCGGCACTCGAATTAAAACGCAGATCGAGGCCCTTGACCGGTGATATCCTGTACTCTAACGCACCCGCACCCCTTGCACCGCTGTCCCGGTTCTCGAAACGGTCATCGTACAAATGACCAGCCAGACCTTTAAGCGAAAAACCGTCGCGCACCTTGTATACCGCACCACCGCTGAAATCCGTGGTGAACAGGCTCTCGCCGAGACGGCTCATGGTGTCACGGCTCCAGTCCTCTTTAGCGCTGACAATAACATCGAGGTGTTTCGAGTAATTGTAGGTCAAATCGGCGCTGTTGTTGACTGTATCGTACCAGCGGTCGGCTGTCCCAGTGGTCTGGTTCAACGTTGTTGAAAGATGACTGTTGTAATCTATACCGAACTTACCCGGAAGCCCGTAATTCCCATTGTTGATGGTCTTCCATTCCAGGACTTTATCGTTTCTTTTAAAAGAAATCTCATCAGCGACTGCATTCAACGGCAGCATGAGAAACGCAAGCACAGTGAAAACAATGAGAAATCGCATCAGTCGTGTTCCTGCCCGTGGGTTGCTGCCCTGGCGCTAATCACGTTGCTCAGCCGGACAAACGCGTCAACAGGCACCCGCTCAGGACGCACCGTTTCTTTTATTTCCGCTTCGGCAAGCAGTCCCGCGGCCTCGGATTCATCAACGCCGAATCCCGGCAGACAGCCCGGCAGGGTATTCCTGATCATTTTCCGCCGCTGCCTGAACACCTGACCGGTGACAACCCGGAAAACCGACTCGTTTTCGAGCGGAAAACGGGAACTCCGTGAGACCGTCATGCATACCACCGTTGAAGTCACCTCCGGCGGTGGAGTGAACGAGCCCGGTTTGACATCGAACAGTTTCTTTGTGTCGGCAAAGAGTGCCGCGTTCAGCGAGAGAAGCCCGTATTCTTTCGAGCCGGGTCCTGCGGCAAGCCGATGCGCCACTTCACGCTGCATCATCAACACCGCCGATCCGACGACCTCGCGGTTCGCAAGTATTAGATCGATAATCGGACTGGTGATATTGTACGGAATATTCGCCACCACTTTCACACGGCGGCCTTCCACACCGGGCAGGGAACTGAGATCGACAGTCAGGATATCCTGTTCGATAAGCTGAAAGCGCGGTTCTCCCCCTAATTTGTTTCTGAGCGCTGAAGCCAGATCGCGGTCAATCTCGACCGCAATGACACTGCCGGCCCGTTCAAGCAGCTTCATTGTAAGCATGCCGGTCCCGGGACCGATTTCTATAACGGTGTCATCAGGTGACAGATCGGCGCTATCGACAATCCTGTCGGCAATACGGCCGTTGTTGAGAAAATGCTGGCCGAAACGTTTCCGCGCCCTGTGCCTGATTTCAGTTGATGACATAAGATCCTGTATTGATTCTTTTTACCTGCGTTGAAACCTCACGATAAGCCGAAAAGCCGCCGGGCATTTTCACCGGTAATCGAGATGATCTCGTTTAGGGAAACACCTTTAATCCCGGCAAGTTTTTCCGCCGTTTCCAGCACATAGACCGGCTCGTTGCGCTTGCCCCTCCTGGACTGCGGAGACAAAAACGGCGCATCGGTTTCGATGAGGATTCTATCCAGAGGAACAGCCTCGGCGACAACATCGCGATCCGTTTTTTTATAGGTCAGCGGCCCGTCAAATCCAATGTAAAAGCCCCAATCGACCAGTGTCCTCGCAAAATCAGCCGATCCACCAAAACAGTGAAAAACACCCCTGACACTCCTGAGCAGTTCCTCACCGACCATCTCGACACCCTCCATTTCGACTTCCCTGAAATGGAGTATAACCGGCAGATCGAGATCTATCGCCAATTCGAGCTGACCTTTAAACGCCCGCGCCTGAACATCACGCGGCGCTCGGTCACGGTAGAAGTCGAGACCTATCTCACCGACCGCGATAATCTCTTCTTGTTCCGCAAGCCGGGAAATCTCGAGCAGGTCGCCAGGCTTGGCCTCGGCGGTACCGTTCGGGTGTATACCCGCAGCAGCATGGATCATATCATAGCGACCGGCAAGTTCGATCGCTTTCCGTGTGGTAGCCACATCGATACCCGGAACGATGATATGCCGCATTCCCGCCTCACGGGCCCGGGCAAGAACCTCGTCCCGGTCTCCGTCGAAATCCTCGAAATCAATATGAGCGTGAGTATCTACCAGCATATCAGCTAACTTTTGCTCCCGGCAGAACCTCGCCCGAGGGATGAAGCACATTAAGCCCGGCCTCGCCGCCATGCGCGGCAAGGATCATACCCTCGGAAAACTCACCCATCATCTTGCGCGGCTTGAGATTGGCAATAAAGGTAACCTGTTTTCCCACAAGCGTCTCAGGATCGATATATTCGGCCAGACCGGCGAGTACCTGGCGTCCGCCCATGCCATCGTCGATCTTGACCCGAATGAGCTTTTTCGACTTCTCCACCTTCTCGGCGGAGGTAACAGTGCCGACACGGATATCGAGTTTCATGAAATCATCGAACTCGATATAGTCCTCTTTTTCTTCCTTTTCAGGCGGGGCCGCTTCTGCGGTCTTGTCTTCACCGGATTTCGGAGCTTCTTTTTCGTCCATTTTCTTCTCTTCTATTCTTGGGAACAACGCATTGATTTTTTCGAATTTCCTGCCGGTCGGTGCAAACACGGAGACTTTCGTTTCAGCCTCGGGATCGAAACGGAAATCCATAAGATCACCGTCGTTTTTGAACGCTTCCCATATTTTTTCAGCGCTCGACGGGATAAACGGATAAAGCAGGATCGCGATACCCGACATCGCCGAGGCAAGATCAGCCAGCACCGAAACAAGCTCATCCTTTTTCTCGGGATCTTTCGCCAGTTTCCAAGGTGCCTTGTCCTCGATCAGACGGTTCGCCATGCGCACATATTCCCAGGCGATCTCCGCCGCCGAGGAAAGATTTAGCGCCTCCATGGCATCCTTCCAACGCGCCTCGTAAGAGCCGAAAGTGGATGACAGGCTGTTCTCGCCGGGCGTGGCCCCCTCTGGCAGTGCGCCATCCAGATATTTATTGATCATCGTGAGTGTGCGGCTTACAAGATTACCGAGATCGTTGGCGAGATCGGCATTATAGCGTTCGATGAAACGGGGGAACGTGAAATCGCCGTCCTGACCGTAGGTGACCTCGCGAAGCAGAAAATACCTGAGAGAATCGGCGCCATACTGACCCACAACATCAAGCGGATTCACCACGTTGCCGAGGCTCTTCGACATCTTCTCGCCACTGTGGTAAATGAAACCGTGCCCGAAAACAGAGTCCGGCACTTCGACACCGGCGCTCATAAGCATAGCAGGCCACATAACACAGTGGAAACGGGTGATATCCTTGCCGATGATATGGAGTACATCGCCGCCGTTCCAGTAGCGTTCGAAATCGGCATCGTCCTCGCTGCCGAAACCGAGCGAGGAAATATAGTTGATCACCGCATCGAACCAGACATAGACCACATGATCGGGATCATCCGGCAACGGAATGCCCCAGTCAAAACCGGAGCGCGATACACTGATATCTTCGAGACCGCCCTCGATCAGGCGGATAATTTCGTTACGGCGGCTTTCCGGACGGATCACATCGGGATTGGCCTTGATATGTTTCAGCAGCCTGTCGCCATAGGCGGAGAGCTTGAAGAAATAGTTCTGCTCCTCTATCCAGGCGGGCTTTTTCATGTGGTTCGGGCATTTGCCGTCCACAAGGTCTTTTTCCTGAATGAATGACTCGCAGCCCTCGCAGTACCAGCCCTTATAATCGGAGGTGTAAATATCACCGGAGGCCATGATGCGGCGGAAAAGCTCCGTGACGCTGATACGGTGGCGCTCCTCCGTGGTCCTGATGAAATCGTCATAGGATATGTCGAGTTTCTCCCAGGCCTCTTCAAACCGCGGCACCATCCGGTCGCAGAACGCTTTCGGATCGAGCCCTTCTTCAATGGCTTTTTTCTTGACATTGATCGAATGCTCGTCGGTCCCCATACAGAAACGAACATCGTAGCCCAGAAGACGTCTGCTTCGCGCTATACAATCTGCGCTGATCTTCTCATAGGCTGTCCCGATATGGGGAACGCTGTTCACATAGTCGATCGCTGTCGTTATATAAAAAGGTTTCATCGCTTGTCCGCCTTTCGGTCTTTGCCGCCGTTGCCGGAAGACGTGTTGTCGGAATCGCCGTCCGAGTTGTAATCGTAGCTCTGGCTCCGGCCTTTCTTCACGACCCTGTAACTGGCAAAATCATTTATATCATGCATTTCCTCGTTGTCACTTTTATCAACGAGGACAAATTCCTCGGTAAAAATATCTATTTTCGCGACACGGTACTCCTTGCCGTCCTTTTCAAGGATCGAACCGACCGTGGGGAGCGAATCAGACTGGTGCTTGTAGAAATCCTCTTCATAGGCAAGACAACACATCAAACGCCCACAGAGCCCGCTGATCTTGGAAGGGCTCAGGGATAAGTTCTGGTCTTTCGCCATCTGGCTTGTGATCGGCTCGAACGTGGTCAGAAATGTCTTGCAGCAAAGCGAACGCCCGCAGACACCAAGTCCGCCAAGCCGTCTCGCCTCATCCCTGACACCGATCTGCCGAAGTTCGATCCTTGTACGGTATTCCGCGGCAAGGTCCTTGACCAGAGCACGGAAATCGATACGCTTGTCCGCAGTGAAGAAGAAACATATCTTGTTGCCGTCGAACTGGTATTCAACATCAACAAGCTTCATTTTAAGGCCATGATTCGCGATCATTCTCTGACAGACCTTGAACGCATCGTCTTCCTTGTGCTTGTTGTCCATCACGATTTCCATGTCTGTGTAGGAGGCGTGACGGATGATGTTCTTCAGCTCTTTCGCCAGGGGAAACGCGGACAGGGGGCCACTTCGATGGACCCGGCCGAGATGTTCGCCGCGGTCGGCCTGACAGATGACATGTTCCGCCGGTTTGATAGTCAGACTTTCCGGACAAACATAATAGTCTTTCCTGCCACCCTTGAATTCCAGCTCATAAACGAGTGTATCCATGTCGGTCTGTTCTTTATCGATATGCATCCTGTATCTCGTACATTAACGTTGTCATCACCATCGATATGCTCACATTACGGCCGAGCATATCGTAACTTTCCTCGAATTTTCCGGCAAGCCTGTTCAGGGAGCGAATGTTCGTTCTCCCGGCAAGCGCAGTAACGGGCGGTGAATATCCACCAGCGCCGCTATAGGCATGAAGCACATCCCCTGTCAAACGGACAAAACAATTTATCATTTTTTCTGCGGCGGCAACATCACGCGACCACTGAAGCGCAAAAGCGCCCTTGATGACATCATCTGCCGTGCCCCCGGCAACACCGAGATACAGTGCGGCCGCGGTATCATCGAGCCCGCTCCTGTCTCCAAACGCAAGCATTTTTGCGGCTTTCAGGCTGCCTTCCGCCTGCCTGGAGACCGACACCCTGAGTTTCGCATCACCGACACCGTTCAGAGCGAGATATTCATCGATCTCAGCGGCCTGAAGGCGCCTGAAACGAAATACAGAGGAACGCGAAGTAATTGTCGGCAGCACCGAGGAGAGACGCTCGGTGGTCAGGACGAAATAAACATCCGGCGGCGGCTCCTCGAGGATTTTCAGAAGCGCGTTTCCGGTTTTGTCATTCAGCGAATCGGCCTCAAGGACAATGCAGACACGCTTTCCACCCTCAAAAGAGCCCTCTTTCAAACGGTCATGGACCTCATCGACGAGACCAGTGACAATTTGGCGCCCTTTTTCGTATACGACCGGCGCATACGATTCAGACGCGAGAAGTCTGCGGTGGGCCTGAAGGTTATCCATCCACTCATTGAAAGAACCCGATGCTAGCGGCTGCGCTCTGAACGGGAAAAGCAGATGAAGATCGGGATGTTCGAAACGTTTCGCTCTAACGCATGACGAACAGCTTCCGCAGCCGGTTTCGCTCTCTCGACAGAGCAGTGCGGAGGCCAGGTTGAACGCCGCTTCGCTTTTACCGACGCCATTGGGGCCGGCAAACAGCATTGTATGCGGAATGCGTCCCGAAAGAAGCATCCTCTCCAGCGTTTCTTTTATCGATTCCTGACCGACAAGTGTTTCGAACATCTTTTCCCGCCCTGAACATAAAAAACGTCCTGAAAACTGCCAAAAATACCAAGATTGTAAGATACGCAATGAAAGCACTGAAAGTCAATCTTTTCAGTGGACATCATTACAGCTTTTCCCACGACCTCTTCCGGGAAAAATGACCGCTTTACCGCCATATATGCAAAAGACCACCGGGGGATATATAAGCCACGCCCGGCGGCCCGAGAAAACATCAAATTCCACACGTTGTGTGTTATTCCCCGACATCTTCCCCTTGAACCGGCTCAACAGCAGCCTGAGGTGCTGACTCCTGCTCTATATTGAGCCGTTTCGCCACCCAGTGAGTGACACCGCCTTTATCTGAAACATCCTTGAACAGGGCCTCTGCTTCTTCCGCCTTCCCCTGGGCAATCAGGACCTCTGCTTTCGTTACCAGTGCAACCTGATCATCGAAAGTCATCTCAATCCCCTCGAAAAGCACCTCGACTTTCTTCTTTTCCGCCCCTTCTTTGGTAAGCGAACCGAGACCGAGGAAATCATCGCCGTCTCTTTCAGATTCGGCAGGCTCAGCGGCCGCCTCCTCTTGCACGCCACCGGCGAATTCGTCTTCGTCTTCATCCTCATCGAAACTGAACATATCTTCTTCACCGATCTCTTCTTCCGCGTCACCGGAATCCTCCGTTTCAGCAGTATCTGTCGAAAATCCGGCAAGCGTATCAGCATATGTCGGTGCATCATCAACATCGGCTTCGGAATCCAAACTGAATTCACTTTCAGCCGATTCGCTGACATCATCGATATCAACGACACCCGTTTCCTGCTCTTGCGTCTCGGGTTCATCGCCGTCAAAACCGGCAAGAACATCAGCATACCCGTCCGCGGAATCTTCCTTTTCCGTCTCGCCCTCATCTTCACTGAAGGAGAGATCTATTTTCATTTTCACAGATGACGGATCTTCTTTTTCACCTGTATCATCGGCAGCCTCGTTGAGGATATCGGCATATGAAACATCATCAGCGCTGTCAACCGCTGCCACCGTAAAAGTGCCGGTTGCCGCAGTGCTGACAGCAAACTCCTCGTCTTCATCGGTGGATTTAGGCGAATCATCCCCGTCCGCAAAAATATCGACGGGGTTTTCTGTTTCGCCAACGATATCGGCCGACTGCTCTTCACCCTCTTCCTCGCCGAAAGACAAATCGAAATCTACTTCCTCAGGCTCACCCGCGTTTTCTGATTCCGCAAAAACCTGTTCAACCTCTATTTCAGGCTCGCCGCCCTTTTGATCGAACTCACTGAGAGCCGCGGCGTAACTGCCGGTGTTTTCATCTATGCAAAGCTCCTGATTCGGTTCTTTTTCATCTTCACTTCCGCTGTCATCTTCATTGGCAAACACGTCATTGCCGGTCTCTTCCACAACATCATCACCGGCAAGAGCCTCGAGATCGTCGAAAATCTCCGTTATCTCTTTGTCGGGAACGGCATCGGGGGAAGCGAACAGGTCATCGGGAACCTCGTCGGCAAGTGAATCATCCCCGACGAGTTCGGACAAGGCGATGGTATCAAGATTGGGCGCCTCACCGCCACCCTTGTTCTCTGTTTCAGAATCAGAGAAATCCCCAATGAGATCATCGTAATCCAGTTCTTCTTCGTTATCTCCGGCCGTATTATCGGTATTTTCCGCCATAATCGCATATCCTTGCTATGATTAGCACCTGCAATACCTCAAATCAATATATGATAATTAATACAATTGTCAACGACTTTGTTATGACATACGATTGATAAAACATAAGTTAGCTTTTTTCGGCAGGCTGTTTTCAAGCATCATTGGGAAGGTTATATTTCCATCTGCGGGTACTATTCGGGCATGGCATGTATTATATTCTCATAAGAATGAGGTAATATATCCACATGAAAGAAAGGCAGAATATGAAAATACAGCGTCTCTCGCTTCTCGAAGGGCTCAAACAGGCGGCAGGGATCACTGTCGTTATCGATGTTTTCCGGGCATTCACCTGTGAACCGTTCATGTACCGTTACGGCGCCGAGCGCATCTGCATCGAGGCCGACATCGACCGATGCCGAGAAATAAGCGGCGATGCTATCCTTGTGGGTGAACTCAACGCCGTGCCGTTGGAAGGTTTCGATCTTGGCAACTCACCTTTCGAGATCATGCGGAGAGGGCAGTCTCTTTTCGGAGGACGCGAGGTCATCCACCGGACAACGGCGGGAGTCACGGGTGCAGTCGAGGCAATGGAACGCGCAGACGAGGTACTGCTGGCCTCATTTGTCACCGCCCGGGCGACGGCCGACTATATTCTTGGCAGAAATCCCGAGATCGTTTCAATTGCCGCAATGGGCGACCGCGCTGTCGAAAAGGCCCCCGAAGACGAGTTCTGCGGCGACTATATCGAGAGCCTGCTCACCGGCAAACCGTACGACCACGTAAAAGCGCTCGAAACGATTCTTGCCGACGAGACCGCACAGAAATTCCTCCGTGCCGATACGGACTACCTGCCGCCGGAGGACCCGTTGATCTGCCTTCAATGCGACCTTTTCGATTTCACGCTGAAAGCCGAACGGGAGAATGACCGTATCGTAGTGAGAAAAATCGAGACCGGCTCGTGAGAACGGCTGGTGAGACATGTTGATTTTTGGGAAATGTCAGGAATGCAATGAGTCGGTGCCGTGAAGTTTTCAGTCACGGTACCAGATATTGATCCACGTGGTTTTGGGCACCGCATGGCCCTTATCATCGAAAGCGGTGGAGGGCTCAGAGCGTTTCAGAATAATCCGGTGAATCCGATGTGTCTTGATACCAATCCAGACATCGAAGGTGAGCGGTGACACCGAGGAATCCGGCGGCGAGGCAACAGTCCCGCTGAAATGACGTGTTCCGTGGCCATACATGTCCTCACGGTCGTGCTCCACAATGTCCTTTGCTGATTTCAGCGCCTCGATAGCGCTGAGGGCGTCGAATGGAGCTTCATCTCCCTGTTGAGACTGATCGGGATTCGCGTTTTCTATTCCTTTTCCGGGACGGTAGACCTGATGTGTCCTATAGCGCGCAAGCAGGATGGACTTGAGCCCCTGTGTACCCTCAAGGCTTGCGGCAAAGGTGGTTTTCAGCATGGTTTCGGCAGCCCTGACGATCACTTTTTCCGGTTTTTCAGCCTGCGATTTCACATACCAGCCAAGCAGTGCGGCAAGAAGCATCAGGACAATAAGCACCAGCCGCGGCAGATCGTGATAGAAAGCATCGCTGCCCTCGGAGCTGTCAGCACGATCGAATCGCCGGCTCGAACCGAGACCGTCCTCATCGAGATTTATTTTACCAAGTTCCATGCTTTTCCCATTTTTTACATGACTTCGACGATGAAAAATGCTATGTATTGAAAATAATCAACGTCACTGAAGAATACAACCGATAAGCGGTGGACAATCGCTTTTTGATTTTTTAACACCAATGTCCACCGCATAAAACAACAGGAAAGAAGGATACAATGTCCAGCAATCCCAGCAGAAGAGGCTTCCTCGGAGCATCGGCCCTCGCGGGAGGCGCCGCGCTCACCGGAAGCAGTCAGGCGGAAGCGGCAACTGTCAAGGCGTCCAATTCGTTCGAACCAATCAAGGTCGGCGCTGTCGCGTTAGGCGAGGGCAGCCATCTGAACTATGACATCTGGTCACCGACCATCAATCCAGTCGAGGGCAAGGAATGGTACGGCCGCACGACACGCATGCAGATCACCCACTGCTGGGACCGCGACCCGAAAGTCGCAGAAGCCTATGCGAAAGATTTCGGCTGCGAGCCGGTGAAAAACTATGACGACATGGTGGGTAAGGTCGACGGCATGATTTTCGGCGGTTTCTATGAGGTCAAATGGTGGCCCGAGCTGACACGGCCCTATCTCGAAGCGGGCATTCCCTGCCACATCAACCGTCCTTTCGCCTACAGCATGAAAGCGGCGCGTGATATTGTCGAGACGGCACGCAAGCACAATACGCCGATCCAGTGCACCGACGAACGTGAGTTCATCAAGGAATCGGTCACCGCTCGCGGCAAGATCGAACAGCTTCTCAAGGAAGGTAAGACCATTCTCGGTGCTAATTCCGACAACTCGGCAGGTTACGAGTATCCCATGCACGGTATCCACGGTCTTTATTATCTGCTCGCGATCCTCGGGCTCGATGTCGAGCAGGTGTCACTGCAGGCAGACAGCTGGTGGAACAAGGCCACGCCAACCTCGAAAAAGAAAATGGAGTACGGCCTCCTGACACTCCAGTACAACGGTATCGACATCCCCGGTATCGGCAAGCAGGACAAGAAGTTCATGGTCTCGCAGCAGCAGCTTACAGGCTACGGATCGAACGCCAACATGCGCATTTATTACAACGGCGGCTGGTGGGATATCGATAACCACTGGACTTACAACGACAAAGAGCTGCGCCTGTACTCGCTGTTCTTCCCCACAGTGCTCCAGATGCAGCGCCTGTTCGAGACCCGCAAGATGATCTGGGATTACGACTATATCCTGAAGAAAACTCAGATTTTCCTCGCGGGCTTCAAGTCACATCTCGAACATAACGGCGGATTTGTCCGTGTCGAGGATGTCCCAGACGACTGGGAGGCACCATGCCCCTACCCGGACTGGATCGACGAGAAGATTTTCAGGTAAACAGCTGCCGGGATATGCCGTCAAAGCGGCATATCCCATATCGAAACACGCAGTATTGATATATCGAACAGGCACATGCTAATGGCGGCAAAAAATGCTGTACACGCGCATGATAAAACAGTATCTTACTGCCGGATAAAGCACGGTTTCATGTAACACAAAGGGGCTCAACAACGGCCGCAGCGAAAGCTCGACGAAAGGAAGGAAGCATGCGTCAGAAACGTATTCTCGTGACCGGCGGCGCCGGATTTCTCGGCTCACACCTTTGCGACAGGCTTGTTGAACGCGGCTATGATGTGATCTGCCTCGACAATTTTTTCACCGGCGACAAAAAAAACATCTACCAGCTGCTGGACAAGCCCAATTTCGAGCTGGTCCGTCACGATGTCACGTTTCCGATTTATCTCGAAGTTGACGAGATCTACAATCTCGCCTGCCCCGCCTCGCCTATCTACTATCAGAAGGACCCGATCCAGACCACGAAAGTGAACGTGCTGGGTGCGATCAACATGCTCGGCCTCGCAAAACGGGTCAAGGCAAAAATCCTCCAGGCATCCACCAGCGAGATCTACGGTGACCCTGAAGAGCACCCACAGCGCGAGAGCTACTGGGGCAGGGTCAACCCCATCGGCCCGCGTTCCTGCTACGATGAAGGCAAGCGCTGCGCCGAAACCCTCTTTTTCGACTATTACCAGCAGAACAAGGTCAACATCCGTGTCGTGCGGATTTTCAACACCTACGGCCCCCGAATGAGTGTCAACGACGGCCGTGTGGTGTCCAATTTCATCGTCCAGGCACTCAGAGGTGAGGACATCACTATCTATGGCGACGGAAGCCAGACCCGCTCTTTCTGCTTTGTCGACGATCTCATCGAAGGCTTCCTCCGCATGATGGATACGCCGGACGATTTCCACGGTCCGGTCAACCTTGGAAACCAGGGCGAGTTCACCATCCTCGAACTTGCCGAAAAAATCATCGCGAAAACAGGCACCTCCTCGAAAATTGTCAGAAAACCCCTGCCGAAAAACGATCCGGTGCGACGCAAACCAGACACCTCGCTCGCCGAGGATAAACTTGGCTGGGCGCCCCAAACCCATCTCGATGAGGGGCTTGACGAGACGATCTCCTATTTCAAGGCAATTCTGGAATCCTGAATTCCTGTCACAAACGGCACAGATCAACCTTAAGGCACCCAAAAGAAAACATCCCCCTCGAACCTTCTCCCAAAAAAACAACCGTATCACCGCCTTTTTAATCTTGACTTTATTTGTCAGGTATAGTATATTTGACTAAAAGAGTCAAGATTAACCTGCGGACTTATTATGCTGAAACTTTCAAACAAGATCATATATGGCATCAAGGCGCTGTACGAGCTTTCGCAGAGCTACGGACAGGGGCCGCTGAGCATCAGACTGATCTCGGAAAGCCAGGGGCTCCCGGTGCCGTTTCTCGAGCAGGTGCTTCACACGCTGAGGACCGATGGACTCGTTATAAGCAAGCGGGGCGCCAATGGCGGCTATGAGCTTTCGAGGGAACCCTCGGAAATCAGTATCGGCGATGTAGTGCGGGCGCTCGAAGGGCCGATCGCTCTCTGCGAATGCCTTCAGAACACTGAATCGGATGCAGTACACGATAAAATCCGGAACTGTGTGAGTTCTGGAATATACCGTCAGCTGGGCACAGTCATCGAGGATGCATTCGACTCAATCACGCTCACCGAAATGACTGGCGACACGATGCCGACGGTCAAAGCAGGAACATGTTGTACAGGACGGGAAACGGAATGACAGAGAAAACACGCTATTATTTCGATCACAACGCCACGACAATAGTACGTCCCGAGGTTGTCGAGGCCATGCTTCCCTGGCTCGGAGAATATTACGGGAATCCCTCAAGTGTGCATTCATTCGGACGTGAGGCAAAGAACGGTCTTGATAAGGCACGGGAAAAGACCGCCGAACTGATCAACGCTGAACCCGACGAGATTTTCTTCACCGGCTGCGGAACCGAATCCGACAATATTGCGCTTGCCGGTTGTATCACTGCCGCTGACAAGAGCAGGAACGGGCTTGTCACATCGACTGTCGAGCACAGCGCCATCATAAAAACAGCCGATGACCTCGAGGAAAAAGGCTATCCTATCGCACGAATCGGTGTCGACAGCGCCTGCCGGATCGACATGGACGCGCTGAAAAACAGCATCGGCGGCACGACACGCCTTGTAAGTATCATGCATGCCAACAACGAGACCGGCGTGGTGCAGGATATCGCACAGGCGGCGGCCATAGCTCACGATGCAGGGGCATATTTCCATACCGACGCTGTCCAGTCGGCAGGCAAGAAAGTTATCGACGTGAAAGAGCTCGGCATCGACATGCTCTCAATGTCAGGACACAAGATAAACGCGCCGAAAGGTGTCGGTGTGCTGTACATAAAAAAGGGCGTGACAGTCAATCCGCTCATGTTCGGCGGTTCTCACGAGAGCGGGATGCGTCCCGGAACAGAGAACATTCCGAGCATTGTGGCATTCGCCACAGCGCTGGAAATCGCCAGCGGAGAGATCGATGAAAAAAGCCGGAAACTGAGCGCTCTTGTCAAACGTCTTGAAGAAGGTATGGAAACGGCCGTGGAGAACATTCAGTTCAACGGCCGAGAGGCGGAAAGGATTCCGGGCACCTCGAACATTTCCATACCGGGAGTCGATGGTGAGGCGCTGCTGTTCAGCCTAGACATGGCGGGAATCGCAGCTTCAACCGGATCAGCGTGCAGCACCGGGGAGGTTGAACCGTCCCACGTGTTGGTAGCAATGGGAATTTCGCCGAAAGTTGCGCAAAGCTCGCTTCGTTTCAGCATGGGTTACGGCTCGACCGAAGAGGGCGTTGACCGTATTCTTGAGGTATTACCGCCGACAGTGAAACGCCTCAGGGCTGTTTCAGGCGGACTGTGATAATAACAATAACCGTTTCATATACAATCGGAGGCACCCAATGTACTCAGACAAGGTCATGGACCATTTCGAAAATCCGAGAAATGTCGGTGTCATGGACAATCCCGACGGTATCGGCAAGCAGGGAAACCCGGTCTGCGGCGATGTCATGGAAATCGCCATCAGGGTTAATGAAAATGTGATCGAGGAGGCAAAGTTCAAGACATTCGGATGCTGTGCGGCTATCGCCACCTCATCAATGGTCACAGAGCTTGTCAGGGGCAAAACTCTCGAAGAGGCCGAACAGATCAGCAAACAGGCTGTTGCCGATGCTCTCGACGGGCTTCCCCCTGCGAAAATGCACTGCTCGAACCTGGCGGCGGATGCACTTCATGAGGCCATCAAGGACTTCAAGGAACATCATCAGGGATAACACATAAGCGCATGGACAAGCCGCCCCTGGAAAACGCGTCTCCCGAGTTCGGCACAAAACTGCCTCAAAGGGGTGAGATTGT
The DNA here is from genome assembly GCA_963668435.2 of Candidatus Latescibacterota bacterium. Lineage (GTDB taxonomy): Bacteria > Latescibacterota > Latescibacteria > Latescibacterales > Latescibacteraceae. The sequence continues at coordinate 335,203 of CAXXSC010000001.1, read as the reverse complement.
CTCGCCCCTTTTTCATTGAATAAATGAGAGCCTATGGACTACAGCATACAAAATCCTCTCGAAACCTCGGCATATCCGTCGCGGAAAGTCGCGGTTGCCATGAGCGGCGGCGTTGACAGCTCGTTGACAGCGAGCCTGCTCACGGAGGCAGGTTTCGATTGTATCGGCCTCACCATGCAGTTGTGGGACTATGACCGCTCTGGCGGGCGCGCCAACGATCGCGGATGCTGCGACCTGTCATCGGTCACTGCGGCAAAACGTGTGGCCTATGAACTTAAAATGCCGCACTATACGGTGAACCTCAAGGAGGATTTCGAGCACTGCGTCGTAGAAGACTTCATCAATGAATACCTCGCGGGCCGTACACCGAATCCCTGTGTCAGGTGCAACACGCTGATGAAATGGACTGTGCTGATGAAAAAAGCCGAGGCACTCGGTTTCGATATGATAGCCACAGGGCATTACGCTCGAATTGCACGTGGATCGGACGACGCCTTTTATCTCGTCCGCGGCACCGACAGCAACAAGGACCAGTCCTATTTCCTCTGGGGACTGGACAGCGCAATGCTCGAGCGCACCCTTTTTCCCCTCGGCAGTCTCACGAAAGAGGAAACGAGGCTCGAAGCGCAGGAAAAGACACTCGCAACCGCTGAAAAGAGTGAAAGCCAGGAAATCTGTTTCATTCCCGATGACGATTACGGCCGTTTTCTTAGGGAACGCCACCTCGATTCGCTGCCGCTTTCGCTCAGGGAGGGCGATATTCTTTCTGTTGAGGGCGAAAAAATCGGACGGCACAGCGGCGCCTCGTTTTATACAATCGGACAAAGACGCGGTTTGGGCATTGCATTGGGATATCCTGTCTATGTTGTCGCCACAGACACGGAGAAGAATACGGTGACTGTCGGCACGGACGACATGCTGTTCTCGGACAACATGTCTGTCAGCGACATCCTCTGGGCTGGCAGGAAACAGCCGTCGACACCGTTCACGGCCAATACCAAGGTGCGATACCGCCATCAGGGTTCAACCGCAGTGATCACTCCTGAAGGTAATTCAGCGACGGTCAGATTCGAAACACCTCAACGTGCGATCACCTCCGGTCAAAGCGCTGTTTTTTACGACGGAGAGGTCGTGATCGGCGGCGGTATTATCAATAGCAGGCCCTGAAAAGCCATTTTTCCTCAAAACATCCAAAATAATCCCCATTGAGGCCGTCGTAAGCAAAAAAGATACTTGCGTTTCAGCCAGTATTGTATATTTTTCCTATGTTCTTCATTCCAATACAGTTCTGCTTCATCTGATCGGAAAAATCAACTATCCATGAGTGTATCCACTTCGAAACTCGCTGACAGCAAACGTCACATATGGGCGGTCGGCGGTGGTAAAGGCGGTGTGGGAAAAAGTCTTCTCGCATCGAGCTTCTCCATTGTCCTTTCCAGCCTTGGCAAAGAAGTCGTCGCTATCGATCTCGATCTCGGCAATGCCAACATGCACACCTGCCTCGGCATTAAATATCCGCCGAAAACCCTTATCGATTTCCTCACAGGCCGCGTTGAAGACCTGAACGAGCTTATTCTCGACACATCCATATACAATCTGAAATTCATCAGCGGATCCGGCGGTATCGTTGGCTCCGCAAATCCCTGGCATACGCAGAAAGTCAAGCTGCTCCGTTATCTTGACCGCCTTCACGTAGACCATATAGTCCTGGACCTGGGTGCGGGAACCTCCTACAATACGATCGATTTCTTTCTCGCGGCCACCGATCATATACTGGTGACAACACCGGAAACGACCTCGATCCAGAGTGTATATAATTTTGTCCGCATCTGCCTTTTCCGCAAGCTTCATACCTTCCTCAAGAAACACAACAAGGCATGGTCACTGGTCGAAGAGGCAAAAGCACCCTCGGTGGACGGCCGTTTCATGAAAATCGGCGAGATACTCGACACCATCGAGAGTGTCGCCCCGGAGAGTGTTGAGGATTTCCGCGCTTTCCAGAAAGACTTCAAGCCGACCCTTGTCATGAACATGGTGATGAAAAAAGACGAGGAACGTCTCGGCAACGGCCTCACGGAGGTCATCAAGCGTTACCTCGATATTGAGGTCGAATTTGCCGGCGGCATTTCCTTCGACAAGATCATAAGAAAGTCAGTTGCCGCCGAAATCCCCTACCTCATCAATGCGCCAAAAGCGAAACCGGCGGTCGATCTCTACGAAATAATGCCGGTACTGCTTGGCAGCAAATCAGGCAACGGCACCGTTCGTGAACTGACTGAACGTGAGATCAAGCGTACGAGCAAGACATTCGGCACACGAATTGTCGAGAGCGACGCGATGGATGTGGATCCTTCCATCTATGTTGTCGACAAGGTCAGAAAATTCGAGTACGCGGAAGAGAAGGACTATTCAGGATTTTTCAACTTCAAGTCGACAACATGGTCAAAAATCGCAATCGATATCGGCACTACAACCACGCAGATATTTGTCAAGGGCAAGGGGCTCATTATCGACGAGCCCTCGCTGATGAGCATCGACGAGCAGAGCGGCAAGGTGGTTGCACTTGGCCATGACGCCAAAGCGATGATCGGGCGCTCGCATTCCGGCATCAAGATCAAATCTCCGATGGAATACGGCGCCATTACCGATTATTCTGAAGTCAGAATGATGATCCAGGAATTTATCAAGCGGGCCCGGCGCTCGACCCTGCTGATCCGGCCGGGTGTTGTCCTTACAATTCCCATCGGGCTTACCAGTGTCGAGCACAAAGCGGTGCAGGAATTTGTCGCGGCACTCGGCGCACGTGAAACCCACCTGGTTTACGAACCGTTCGCGGCGGCAATCGGCTGCGGCCTGCCGGTTGATATGCCCAAGGCGAGCATGATTGTCAACGTTGGCGGCGGTTCCATCTCGGCCATTGTGACCTCGATCAGCGGCATTGTCAATGAGTCGTACACGAGGACAGGCAGCAGATCGATAGACGAAGCCATCATCCGCTATCTCAGGGACGAGCATAATTTCTATGTCGGCGGCCAGACAGCGGAATGGATCAAGATCAATTTTGCCCAGGCAAAAAAGGTCGGACGTGACAAGAAATTTTCTGTGCGCGGCCAGGATCTCGCCAAGGGTATTCCAAAGACTATGCAGATCGGTACTGGTGAAATCCGTAAAGCCGTCCAGAAACCGGTCAACGACATGCTTAAAATCATCCAGCAGCTTCTGGAAAATGTACCGCCCGAACTCTCAGGCGACCTTGTCGACCGCGGCATGACATTCTCAGGTGGGGGTTCTCTGCTTCAGGGATTCCCGGATCTTGTGACAGAAACAACTGGCATCAAGGTCCGAATTGCGCCGAACACCAAGACCGCTGCTGTCGAGGGAGCGGGCCGAATGCTCGACGATTTTTCCATGTACAAGAAATTCTTCATTGAAAATATCAGCGGCTGACGCGAACGAAATTTCACTTCCCGCAACTTTTTATATTGACTTCAATTCTGTCATGTAGTATATTTACAATCTTCAAGAGCAGCTGCGTCCCCTTCGTCTAGTGGCCCAGGACTCAAGGTTTTCATCCTTGCAACAGGAGTTCGATTCTCCTAGGGGACGCCATAAAACAAACAGGCATTCAGCCTGTTTTTTTTATGCCTCGAGTACTGTTTTTCCCACCATCCCAAGATTGATGCCCTTATTACCCGGCGCACGCGCACATCAGCAAGAATACACCCTACGCTTGACATGGCAGGCACCTGACAGTATCATTCAGAAATTGCAGAATGTATCATTGATGTTTGTAACGCTTGATATATTTCTGGAAAAACAGCGTATTGGGTATGCTTATATGATTCTGCTCGTCATCGATCACCAGGACAAAAAACGAGTTGATGGCAACAACCTTACCTTTGATCTGGTCCGGCGCGATCTCGATAACATCGTCGATTTTGAACGGCGCGGTAAAAAACAGGATAATCCCGGCAAGGATATTACCGATCAGGCTCCAGATCGCCAGAAACGCAACCGCGACCATTGCAACAATACCTGTCAGGGCAATCCAGGCCCTCTCAATGTTGATTCCCCATATCATGAAGATACCCACGAGGAAAACCAGCACCGAAACGAGAAACAGGAAACGTTTAATACTATAGTACCTGCTTATGCTCAGGCTTTTGTGTTGCTGGGTCTTCTTCGCCTGAAGTTTCATAAGCTGATAGAGGACTGTGACAACTAAAAACGCGACTAATGAATAGGCCAGATTTTGTATCGTTGTGTAATCCATTATCCACCTCCAGCTTTCTCAGAACACGGGTATCCAGCTTATAATATCCGGCCGCTTATTGGGATATTTTGACAAATGCCCTGACGCTTTCATTCCCGGTCCTGTCGACAGCTGACACAGCAATGTCAGTAACAGGCATGGCAACCGCCCCATCTTCGCCAATCTCCTGAGCAATCGTAAAGCTGCGGCAGTCACTGTTGCAAATTTCGTATGTCCAGACATCTCCGCGCTTGATATAAACAACCCAGCGGAAAACATCGGCCTCATCCTCATGTTTCCAGGTCACGCTATCCGAAGAAACAGTTACCTCCGGCACCGACGGTGCTTTGTCATCGAGCCAGGAGGAGGTCGGCACAAGCGCGTCATTTCTGTATGGACCGGCAACAAGGGCATCGCCAATACCACCGCTATTGGCCATCAGTGCCTTGACACTGAAATGAATATTACCGGCATGATCCGGATCAAATCCGCGGGTAATCATGATCTGGCTGATATTGTTGTCGACACCCTTCTCATCATTCACACGGCTGGTATAGAGGCCGGGCCAGAGATTGCGGCCTTTGAAATTCTGACGGTTCCACCAGCCGAGCAGAACGGGATAGCTCTGGGGGATCTGGTTGACCGGCCAGTAGAGCTGCGGACTGTAATAATCAACCCAGCCCTCGTTGAGCCATAGACGGGCGTCTGCATAGAGCTGATCGTGCTGATCGAATCCGCGAATCGAAGACGGATAAAATGGACGCCATATTCCGAACGGGCTCATGCCGAATTTTACGAATGGCTTTTCCTTTTTGATCTCCCGGTAGAGCCGTTTGATGAAACGGTTGACATTCTCTCGCCGCCAGTCACCGCGGGACAGCTTGCCGCCATCCTCAACATAAGCCTGCCAGCTGTCGTCATCGGGAAAATCCTCGCCGTTATTATAGGAAGGATAGGGATAGAAATAATCGTCGAAATGAACACCATCGATATCGTAGCGTTCGAGAACATCCATGACAACAGCGATTGAATGGTCCTGCGTGCCCTGTTTTGCAGGATCGAGCCACCAGAATCCGCCCTTGAGCTCTTTTGCGATCTCTGGGCGTTTTCTGACAATGGAGCTATCCGTTATCTCACCGCCGGCAGTATGATGGGCACGATAGGGATTGAACCAGACATGAAGCTCCATGCCCCGTTTATGCGACTCCTCGACCCAGAACGAGAGGGGATCGTAATAAGGTGACGGAGCACTTCCCTGCTCCCCGGTCAGATAATACGACCAGGGCTCGAGCTCGCTTTTATAAAAGGCATCACACTGCGGCCTGACCTGGAAAACGACAGCATTGAAATTGAGATCGGCAAGGACGTCGAGAATGGCGATTACTTCACGCTGCTGATCATCGGTCGAAAGCCCCGGTGCGCTCGGCCAGTCGATATTCGCCACAGTCGCCACCCAGGCGGCCCTGAATTCCCGTTCGACAGTCGGCATTTCAGGCGGAAACACCTCAGCCTTACGCTGTTTCATAGATGCACATCCGCCGAGAACCACAAGGCAGACTAACAGAAAGCAAGCCCTCAAATTCATGCTGAAACCTCTCCAGAAATGATGATAATGTCCTGTCTGACACCTCAAAATAAACAACGCGGTATCTTACTGTGTAATTTCGATATAATCGAGCAGTAATTTCGCATTTGCGACGAAATCACGTGCATAAATCCGCGAATCCTCTTCGTTTACCCACCGTCCCTTTTCATCCAGCGACCTGATGGCTTCAGATACTTCATCAACCATGGCAGCTTTTCGCTCTGCCCTGTCTTCCGGAGGCAATAACGACAAGCTCTCGAGCGGTGACGGCTTCACAGGCCCTGACGCAAGCGCCTTGCAGAAAACATCGAGCGCCCCTTTAAGACCATAGCTGCTCTGCCAGGAATAACCGTTCCGCCGCTCATCGCTGATTTCCTCGAGTGTATAATGAATTTTTTTGTCCCTGTCACCATATATAGGGCGGTTCGTTCCGACTTCGTACATGCGTGCCCAGAGGTTGTCACCTATTTTCGAGCCCGCAAGCCAGTGAAATGCCGCTGGAATTGGCTCGAGATATTTCCTGTCGCCCGTGTAATGATAAAGCTCGACCAGCATGCGGATGTTTCGTGATGTCACAGCACTGCATACACAGGGCGGTTCAAATGCACGTGCCCAGGCAGGTTTCATGTCGTGTGAATACTGCTGGGCCCAGCCGGGCTGCGATTCTGAAACAGGTGAACTCAGAATGAATTCACCTCCCTTTTCCGCAGTCGCGAGATACTCACTCTTGCCATAAACCGAATGTGCCTTGAGCATGAGGTGGATATTGTCGTTTATCGCGTTATCATTGTAGGTATAGTAATCGTGATACCCCTCACGAAGCGGGTACCATTGGGGCCATGCACCGTTTTCGAACTGGCTCTCGATCATGAACGCCATACCGAGTTCGATTGCATCATCAAGCCATTTCTCATTCAACTCGCCATCGAGTTCTATTAGAAATGTCAGTGCCCCCTGGGTGATACTGTCATCGAAAGAACCGCTGCCGCTCTCGCGTTCCGGTTCAGTTGCCGAGGATGTGAGCTTTGAAACATCGACGCGGTGGTCCCAACCGCCTTCCTGGCGCTGCCCCCATACAAGAGCACGTCCGCAATCACGTGCCGCATCGAGATAGAAACGGTCACCAGTGGCTTTCCATGCTCTGAGATAACGCTGACCTATCGTTGGTGTCCCCGGTGGCTGCACCCATATCTCGTTTGCCGCGGCTTTTTCATAGACCGCCTCGCCGAAACGTTCTTTCAGATCGAGGGAATATATACCGACATATCCGCCATTTGTCGAGATGGAGGTCATGAAAGTGCTTGCTTTTTTCAGGGTGGTTACTGTATTTTCACGTGGCGGTGCGGCAGCATAAACAGAATGTGCGGCAAAGATCAAAAAAAGACAGAAAGCGATACACAGGCGTTTCATTTCCTCTCCCCTCTTATATGTGGATACATCTCTTACGCTGCAAGTTATATTCAAGGCACGTTTCTCTAATGTCGGCGATAACATACCGAGCTTATCTGCCGAGACGCTGGGCCGCCTCGAGATGTTTCTGCGCCAGATCTTCCTGACCAAGGCGATGCAGGACCAGTCCAAGATTTTTGTGTGCGCTTGCAAAACCGGGATTCAGTTTCAACGAAGCCCTGTAATACGGCACAGCTTCCTGATATTTTTCCATCTTTGAATAGATCAGGGCAATATTATAATGCGCGTAAACGTGGTCTGGTTTGAGGGAAATAGCTTTCTTGAAATATTGTATGGCATGTTCATTATCATTCAGTTTCGAATAGGCATTGCCAAGATTGTTGTATGTTTCTGCTGCAGTTGGATCGATCCTGAGCGCTTCTTTCAGGCTTTCGACGGCCCCCTGAGCGTCACCCATGGTCAACTGGCATAAACCGAGATTGTAATAACCCTCTGCAAAATCATTCTTTTTCTCTATCGCCTTATTGTACTCTGCAATTGCCTCGTCATAACGTTCAAGTCGCTTATAGGTATTGCCAAGATTGATATAGGCGCTCAAATCATCCGGATCGTAATGCAAAGCCTCCTTAAAATGAGCGATCCCCTCATCGAAATGCTCTAACTTGACCAGAACATTCGCAAGGTTGTAATGCGCCTTTGCATGTCCCGGATCGAGAGCTATTGCGGCTTTGTAATGGTTGATCGATCCTTTGTAGTTACCGATGATATCATAATAAATGCCAAGATTGTTATGTGCCATCCATGACTGTGGATTCTTTTTCAGCGTGTCGAGATACAGAAGCTCCTGGTTGCCGTAAATATGTGCCTGCCGCCATGTAAGGCTCCAGAGCAAGGCGCAGATAATAACGGCGGCGACAGTACCGTTTGTACCTGTCAATCCTGTTTTTCTTGCTGCAATTCTCAGTAGCATAACAATGAGAACTATCATGCCGATACTTGCGAGATACTGGAAATGGTCGGCGACAAAAGAGTAGAGGAATGGGTAGACATTGAAAAAACCGAGTGCCGGGAAAAGGGTTCCGTAGAAAAAGAGCAGCGCGGCAAGCGGGCCTCTGCCTATCTTTTTCCGGTATATAAAGAGCATGACAGCCGCAGCTACAGCAATCAGCGGGAAAATATAATGGAGGACAGATGAGGCATCGATATTCCATCGGGGATAGGAGAATGTCAGTTTATACGGGATAAGAAGTTTCATTGCATAAAAACAAAGAGCTCGTCCGGCTATCAGAACACGTTCGACAAAACCATAATCCCAGCTGCTGCCTTTTGCGCCGGCAAAATGTTTTTCCATGTATACCGACAGAACACCCATGCCAATACCGATGAGAAACACTGGCACGGAATATATTGTATCCTTGAGACTGAAACGGCCTTTTTTCCACCAGATTATGAGGAGTATGACAGCGGGAAGTGTGGCGGTAACCGTTTTGCTGAGAAGCGCGAAAAGGAAAAATATGAGTGACGCCGCATAGAGATAGTGAGAACGATACTTGCTGTCGCCATCATCCACATCCTCGTTGTCGAGCCTGAAAAACAGGAGGGCTGACAGAAGTGATGCAAGGTAAAAAAATCCGGACAGCGTGTTTTTTCTCTCGCTGATCCATGCCGCCGATTCCACATTAACCGGATGCAGCGCAAAAACAAGAGCAATGAACCATGCCGCAGGCACACCGAGCCTTGAAAGAATCACTCCAAGAAGAATGGCATTGAAAGCATGAAGCAGAATGTTTACGACATGATAACCGGTAGTATCGAGACCTCCGGTCTGGTAATTCAACCAGAAACTGGTCAGGGTTACCGGGTAATACTGAGGAAATGAACCGATTTCGAACCATGACCGCCTGAGCCCATCGAAATCGCGTAGAAGCTCATTATTGCTGACATGATCATCATCATCCCAAAGAAAATCGCCATGAAATGACGGAGCATATGCACTCAGGGTCAGGAGGAGAATAATTCCGGCAAAAATAAAAAAGCGCTTGTCAATTTTCATGGAGCACCTCGAGAATCGCAATCGGTCAGCATAATTCGCCATAACAGGAGAAATGCACTTTCAACCATCTAATAATACAATATTTTCGAAAACTTTTCAAGAAAAAGACAAAGCGCTGGCTGCTATGATACGACAAAATAAAAAAAGGCCCGGAAAACCGGGCCTTTTGAATACTCAAACAAGAGATGCTTACTTGATAAGCGTCATCTTGATGGTCTTGCTCATGGAGCCAGACTTCACCGTGTAGAAGTAAACACCAGCGGAGAAGTTGGAAGCATCCCAAACGACCGAGTGGCTGCCAGCAGCCATGAAACCGTCAGCCAGAGAATCAACCTTCTGACCTGCAACGTTGAAGACGTCGATGGAGACATCGCCAGCCTGTGCGAGGGAGAAGTTGATCGTGGTTGTCGGGTTGAAGGGGTTCGGGCTGTTCTGGTCAACTGCGAAAGCTGCAGGAGCTGCATCTTCAACGGCGACTTCGTTGGTGATGACACCCTTGACAGTGTCATGGCCGAGGAAGAAGATACCCTTGACGCGGTTGTCAGCACAGGAGTTGGTGTGATGGCCACCAGTGTGCTCATCATCAGTGTAAAGACCGTCGAATGCGGTGCCACTGTCGATGAAGATTTCACCTTTTTTCTGTCCGGCGGTGTCGCCAGCATAGGTGTAGAAGCCGAGGCCGGTTCCGTCGGGAGCGAAGAGACCGAAGGAGGTGGTACCGACATCGTAGGAGCAAACTGCGGTGAAGAGGTTGCCGTCAGCGCTGACACAGTATTTGTACGGGCCAACGTTGTAGTCATTGCAAACCCACTTCTTGTCAGCGGTTGCTTCCCAGTTATGATCGAGGGTGTAGTCACCATTGTCGTTGGTCCAGACCAGGAGGTCATTGACTTCGCCGGACTCGATGTAACGAGCAGGATCATACATCTGGTTCAGGCAGTTACAATGGCAGTTGAGGACGACTTTGCCATTGCGGCATTCGAAGTTGTTCGGGCCACCGTTCATCTGAGCATCTTTGGAGAAGTCATCAGCGGAGCTCCACCAGATGGAGATGTCGATCTCGTCGACCAGATAACCGTCCATATCATAGATGTAGAAATCGGAATCGGGATCGTTGGAAGCGGTGTGGTTTTCGTCGTTGGTGAAGAGGTACTCGCCATCAGTAGCCATACCAGCAGAACCACCACCAGCGGTGCTGAAGATATAACCATAAGGAGCTTCCTCGCCCCAGTCTTCGACGATTTCAGCGTCGCCACCGGCGACAAACTTGATTTTCTGTACTGAACCCTGTTTGGCATCTTTGTTGTTAACACGGTTGTACTGATAGTTGAAATCATCAGCCTGCAGAACGGTGTCACCTTCGATGCCCCAGCCTTCAGCCAGAGTAATGGTGGTGGTGATCAGCTGGGTTGCGTCTTCAGGATCAGAGCCAACTTCCCAACGGTTCATGTTACGGAACCAGATCGGGTTTTCAATAGGAAGGCCTTCTTCGTCGATTTCCTGAACGTTGGTGGTCATGTCGAAGCCCCAACCAGAATGAAGGCTAAGACCCATGGGCTGCTTGGTTCCCTGGTTGTCAAATGCCCAGAGATAATAGGTGTAGGTGCCTGCTTCAACAACGCCACCATCCTGGTCCTTACCGTCCCAGGTGATGTAGCTGGAGCCAACCTGAACCGTCTTCAGGTCAGAGTAGTAGAGGCAGGTGTCAACGCCATTGACCGTGTGCCAGTCAAGGTAGCCGTTGGTGGTGAGAGCGATATCTTCAGCTTTGTCCTTGGTGAACAGAGCAAAGAGAACGCCAGCAGGCTGACCGGAAACGGTGAACGGAATGTCGATGTTGGAGCCATCGAAGTTGTACTTGATGGTCTCTTCATAGCCAAGCTTCAGCATTGTAGGCTGAAAATTTGCAGCAAAAGCAGCGGAAGCAACAAGCATTGCAATAAGCAACGAAGCAATAAACTTCTTCATTTCATAGTCCCCTTTTCTTGAGGTAGGTTCCAAAGAAAAAAAAATTAACGTCCTACAGCGCCATCGCACCACCTCCTAACGACATTTCATACTCAATGCAAATCATTGAAATTAAAAGAGTTGAGAGAATCTGACAAAAGGTAAGGCATCGTTAATATTCGTACTCAACTCATGAATTAACTATATTTTGCGCCTCAAGTCAAACACTTTTTTATTTTTTTTAGGGGCAGAATTGCATCTCTTTAATAATGTGTCATTTACGCAATTCGAGCCATTCGATTCTATCTGCGGTTTTTGCATCATAAATTGTATAGGCTATATATCCTATCGAAACCTCGATAGATTCATCATGAATATTTCGGAAGTAAAATGCGCGGCGCTCTATGCCGCTCTCGACGATAACACGTGTTTCGTCGTCTTTTTTATGGACACTCATGACAACCCATTCCCTGTTGTCAAGGTCTATAATTTTCGATGACACCTCGAAAAACTTCACCTCGTTCATGTACCATACGCCTTTTACCTTACTCGACATCGAGGATTTTTTCCAGCCAAGTTCGTCAACCTTCTCATCCTCGCCAAAAAGATCGCATCCGGACAAAGTAAGGACCGTAAAGCACAGTAACAGCAGGCAGATTCGTGAAAATAATTGTTTCAATGTGAATGTTATCCTTTTTAACTCGTGAACGCCAAACAAGCTGATACGGCGAAATGCGGTCAGTAACTGACCAAACCATCCCCTGCGGGCAGTGTAAGTTCGATACCGCCGCGATCAGCGTCAAACATGATTTTTTCAACGGCAGCACCATTGACTGCAACAGCATCCGGCTTTTCGGCCATGCCGATAAAGACCGTGCTCTCATCCGAAAGATAATACTTAATACGTCCATTGACAATTTCACAGCTTATGGGCTGTTCCGACTCTAAAACGACTGCACCGTTCATTTCGAGATAGGTTCCCATAGCGATGAAAATCTGTCCGTTATTGCCGGATCCCATCAACGCATCGGTGACTGCCGCCCCCTGAATGTCATAACGAAGACCCGGTTTCGTATTGATCGTAAACGGTGTACCCTCGATAGTACCGAAAATGCAGCCGTCACCCTCGATCACCTCGACATCGGTATCACTACCGTCCTTGAATGCAGTAAGGATGTTGGCCATCACGAGGGGATTGCCGTTCGTTCTGCCGGTCACCGTAAGCATACCTTCTTTTTCAAGATTGCGCTCACGCTGTAATGTGTACAGATAGTGCGGCGTTTCGACAGCTGTGACTTTCGGCTTTTGAGGCCATACATGATGAATAGCGAGCGTGTTGCCGTCTTTCGAGATAGTTGAGAGATCAGCCGCCGCGGTGATGTCTTTCAGGTGCTCTGTCTGATACAACAATGTAACATCGACATCGCGCTCGGCCGGATCGACAGTATCGACCATGATAACGGTATTCGGCTTGAGATAGAGCACATTTCGCTGTATGCCATCCACCTTACCCCAGTAGAGCCGTCCGATGTCGCCACGGCTGAATGCGGCGTTTTCGCCCTCGAGGAAATGCGAAGTGAACGCGTAATCGTCGAAACCGTCCACATGCCAGAGGAGATCACCGACACGCTGGCTCTGATGGTTGCCGTCGATTAGAATAGTCGAATGCCCCACCGGCTGGGTATACCATGGCTGATAGTTGGGATCGTCGTAATATGTACTGTTGTGGCGCTCCTCGATAAACTTGCTGCCGCCGTAGCTCAGCCAGAACGTTCCCTGGTCTATATGCTGATGGTTGACAAAGGGACCGCTGCGCATGACAAAAATGAAATCGTCGGCCTCCCAACCACTCTTGAACACCGTAGTCCCCACATCGCGAAAAACAGCGACCGGATCCTGGTCGAACGGAGCTTTCTCCTGCACATCCTTCGTTTCATAGAGAGCATCCATGAACGTCTCGCCGTTTTTCATGAAATTGTAGAACCAGCCGAGCATGGGATCCTGGTATTTCGGCAGAAGCCATGCGAAATTTGTCATGGGACGGAGCCCGCCGCTGGAATCACCGAAATAATAAGTGTATTTATCCTGAACCGGACCGGCCCAGATCAGTTCCTTATAAGAACCGTCGAGTTTCGAGGACATATCGATATTGAACACACGCTCGACAGCAGGAAGGCTTTTCGACCAGGAAAGCATGGAGAAATTGAAATAACCGTAACCCTCGCCATAGGCGCCATCACGATCGAGCGTATACTGGATGAGCTGGTGATCTTTCATAATCGCACCGGTAAGATAGGGTTCGGTAACCGCGACATCGGCACCATCTCCATACATGGCGGCCAGGCACATCAGCGAACCACCGGTGATATGTGCCACCCAGTTGGAAGTATTATTAGTAACAAGATCATCCTCGACATAGCCTTCATGACAACCAAGCACGATATTCTTCCACATGGCGGCACGGACCGTCTCGCGCTCGCTCTCGCTCATGAGATCGTAAATAAGGTCGTAACCGAGGGCAAGCTCCATACCCATTTCGCCCACCGGATAATAAATATGCCGTCCACGCTTGATCATCCAGGGATGCAGCCAATACGGGAACTCGGAAATTTTCAGGAACAGGTCTTTGGCATACAAACCGGCCTCGCGGTCGCCGTGAAAAGCGTAAGCCATGGCATTGTTGTGAATGGCGCTTCTCCAGGCACCGATACGCGAACCGGACCAGCCGCGGAGTGTGGCCAGCCAATTCTCCTGCGGGAACTGGTCTATATCGAACACGACCTCATCGAGCGGCACACTTTTCCGGGAGGATTCCGCGGAGGAAAGCATTCTGTCATATATTGATTTGAAACGCTCGCTCTGAAGACGGCTTGTCAATTCATCCATTTTGCCGGCATCGAACCAGAGACGGGGGTGCTGTTCTGCAATCCCCCCGGGTGCGATATAAAATGTGAACTGTGTTTCCGAAAGTGTATTCTTCCCCTTTTGGGCAGTCAGCGTGGCGAGATAAAGGCCGGGATCGAGATCGAGTTTCTGTGAAAGTGTCCAGGCGCCTTTTTTCTTTTTCAGTTTTGCCGAGAACGCCTTCTTCTCGTGATCGGTGTAGAGAACAGCCTCGCAGATAACATCTCCGGCTCCAAGCGGCCATTCACCGGTAACAGTCAGCATATCCCCGCGCGAATAGTGTTTTTTGGGAATATAGGGCTTCCACTCTGAAAGTTTACACATCTCGGGTTCGCTGAACTTGAACGCCATCGCCCGTGATCCGTGGAATTTCACATCATCGAGGCCAAAATAAATAGGCATCGAGGGATCGGCATCGGGGAATTTCGCCAGAACGGCAAGAGCGTTTACTTTTACCTGTTTCTTCCCGGCGATACCCGCATTTTCTCGGACAAAATCATCATAGCCGACAGTGACCGGCACCCAGCAGTTCTTCTCAGGACGGTGGAGTGTCACATCGAGCTTCTTATCTTCACCAGCGGCGAGACGGATTTTCAGGTATTCGGGATCAAGCTGTGTTTTGAGGTAGAAACGGAGGGAAATCCTGTCGCCGGGAGCGAGATACATATCGAGCTCTTTCTGGGCTCCGGCGTAATTATCGACATTGGTATAGGGCGTGACAATCTGGACGATGGAAATGTTCGGATCGCCCGGCACCATGTTGTTGACCCTGAAATTAGGATCATACGCAGTATCCTGCCAGAGCGGATAAGAAGCCCAGGCTGAAAGCTCCACCGTTTCGAAATCCTGACTGTATTCAAACGGTTCGAGAACGACATCGGCTCCTGCGGCGCTGCAAAGCGCGACACCGATGAGCAGGCTGGCACAGAACAGGAATGCTGTACGGATCATGAGCGTATCCTTTCCACAACAATCTTGGAGGAATGACAGTTTTTCAATGGTAACCTGTAAGCTATGAAGGAAAACGCCTGCTGACAAGAGGATTTTTTTTGTAAATTCCTCAAAATATCAATATATTAATGCTTTCTATGAGCCAAACCGCCTATTAAGGATTGTTATATGCCCGAAATTGCAGGACGCATCATTTTTTATTGCAGTATCATGATCCTCTTTATAATACAGACAAGCGCACATGCCCAATTCCTCACCCCCTATCAATACCGCCTTCGCCAGATCATGCTCATTCCCGGCATATCGGAGGAGCGTGATGCCGAAGTGCTGAAAAAAGCCGAAGCCTGTCTCGCACGGGCAAAGGCCGGTGAGGATTTCACCACACTGGCAAAAAAACTGTCGGAGGAGCCGGGAGCGTCACACACCGGCGGCGACCTCGGTTTTTTTGAGCATAAGGCGATGGTCAAACCGTTTTCAGATGTTGTATTTGCCATGAAACCGGGCGAGATTGCGGGGCCGGTAAAAACGCAGTTCGGCTACCATATCATAAAACTGCACGGTATCGATGCCGACAAACGTCATGCCCAGCACATCCTTTTCATGCTCACACCGGGAAAGGCCGACAGCCTGAAAACACTTGCCGATCTTGAAAAAGCGGGAAAACGGATACAATCGGGTGAGGATTTTTCACAAATTATCGAGGATTATCCCGTCGAAAACCTCATCAAAAACACCGAGGGCTACATGGTCTGGCAGACAACGGACAACATGCTGCCCTCATTTATCGAAGCGATAAAGGGCCTGAAACAGGGAGAAGTATCCCGGCCGTTCGTATCGATTATCGGCATGCATATCGTGCAGGTTGACAGCATTAATTATAATAAAAATGTTACACTCGAGGGCTTTCCGCCCGCAATTGCAGCAAAACTGAATAACAATTAACACAAAGCAACACCGTCAGGGAGGTATTAGTGGATATACTCCATAACACGCTATCACATCTTTCGAACATACTCTGGGGCCTGCCGCTGATGGTATTACTCATCGGCACCGGCCTGTATCTTACCACAACGCTGGGCTTTGTTCAGTTTCGGCATCTTTTCCGTGCGCTCAGGATGATTTTCCTGCCGCCTAAAGACGATAAAAGCCCCGGTGACATCACGCATTTCCAGGCGTTGATGACCGCACTCGCGGCCACCGTGGGTACCGGTAATATCGCCGGTGTCGGCACCGCGGTTGCTATGGGCGGCCCCGGCGCTCTTTTCTGGATGTGGGTCACAGGCATTGTGGGAATGGCAACGAAATATTCAGAGGCAATTCTTGCAATCCGCTACCGCGTAGTACAGAAAAACGGATCCTCAGCAGGCGGTCCGATGTACTATATCGAGCGAGGGCTCGGCTCGCGTTGGCTTGCAATGGCATTCGCCATAGCCACAAGCATCGCCACCTTCGGAACCGGCAACATGATCCAGTCGAACTCGGTTGCCGAGGCGATCAACGGCGCTTTCGGCGTCCCGAACTGGATTACCGGCCTGATCATAACCGTATGCGCTGGAGTCGTCCTTCTCGGAGGCATTAAAAGCATCGGCAGGGTTACCCAGATACTTGTGCCAATCATGATCTTTTTCTATATGATTGCCGGACTCAGCGCGGTGGGAATGAACCTCAACCTTCTGCCCCAAACGCTTAAGGCCATTTTCGTTCACGCGTTCACCGGCCAGGCTGTTTTCGGAGGCGTTGTCGGCGCGGGTATCAAAGAAGCGATGCGTTTCGGTCTCGCACGCGGCCTTCTTTCCAACGAAAGCGGCCAAGGCTCCTCACCGATAGCAGCTGCCGCCGCACGGACAGACCATCCGGTCACCCAGGCGCTGGTCTCCATGACACAGACATTTATCGATACACTCGTAGTCTGCTCCATGACAGGCTTTATCATTATCATGTCACAGAGCATGGACGGCGAACTGACTGGTGCGAGGCTGACAGCCGAGGCATTCAACACGCTGCTCGGCGGAGGGATCGGCAGCTATCTCACCGCTATTGCACTGGCTGTGTTCGCCTACTCTACCCTCCTCGGCTGGAGTTATTACGGTGAAATCGCCATCGAGTATATTTTCGGAATATCGGTGATGAAATACTATCGGATGGTATTCATCGCGTTCATTTTCATCGGCGCAGTGATGCAGTTGGAAACAGTCTGGCTCTTCACCGATGTCATGAATGCTCTCATGGCACTCCCGAACCTGCTGGCGCTTCTCTTTCTCGGAAGAGAAATCAAGCGTATTCACGACGATTATTTCTCCAACACACCGCTTGGAGAGAAAAAATACCGTATCAGGTAATACAAGAGTTCTGAAAGTGTCTGCAAACAGGGGAACGTGCCGCAAAACGCGTTCCCCTGTTTTTTATTGAAAAAGGCCGGTATTCACCAGCAATCAATGATTTCGACTCATCGGTCCGCCAGAAGAAAAAACAGACATACCTTCCCGCCCCCTATCAGCATTCACCGCCTATTTCCCCGAAACAAGATTTTATATTATATCTCTCATGATTTGTTGTATATAATCTGTAAGGCATTCTCGAGACATGCCATAGCATATTTGTAATTCAATCGGCTGAAAAGTATCCGGCGGGAAACATTCCCTCCAAGCACAGGTGTCTTTAATTGACCATTTCGAAGTCTTAATAAAAGGGCGATAACAGTGCCTGCTCTCACAGCCAAAATGAACAGAAGAGCCCATACCCTTGCACTGATCTTTATGACACTGGTCAGCCTGACCACCGTTCAGCAGGTCTGTTTCGCCGAACTGATGATGAACACGCACGGTAATATTTCCGTGGCCCCCTATGTTCACGGATTCGATAACAGTGCGGGAAAAAATCCTGGCTATCGGTCAGAATACCTCGTTTTCGTGGATTTTTTCAAGTACAGGGGATTGATTTTCAACAGCCTTCTCGGCACCACTACCATCCTGACAAAACCGGCTAACAGCCACCTAAAGATGGACCGGATCAGGTATACACTGACACCCGGTTTCCGCTATGAATTCCCGAGATGGCTTATCAAAGGCGCACTTCACCACGAATGCATCCATACGATCAGCCATCCGGAGACCGCCGGCTCGGTCTGGTGGAACAGTTTTCAAATCGGCTGCGGCACGAAGGAATCGTATTACATTTATTTGCGCGACAGGTATAAACAGGTCAGGAATTCCTTTGTCAATGCCTGGGACGCGCAGATCAATGCCGGTTATATCATCCCCGCGAAAAGAACCCTGTTCTCGGGCCAGAACCACGATTACAGATATGAGCTGTTCTGGCTGCTTCGATATCATCTCGGATCATTCAGAAACTGGGCCATATTCGGCAGCCTTCGCCAGAACTGCTGGATGAAAAAGAACGACGCTATTGATCACCAGATAAACCTGACGCTCAACATGTTCCGGAGAGGTACGGTTCATTTTGCTGGATTTTACTATTCATACACGTTTTATGACAGTTTCGAACTTGATAATTCCGACGGTCTCGGCTCCATCGGATTCAAAATACTCTACTGATACGCTAAGCTGCGGACTTAAAGCGGATAATGCAACGTATGAAAATATCATTCAAATTCATATCACCGGCAGTGTTCATGCTCGTGCTCGTGGGATGTTTAATCCTGATCGGAAACGACGAAGCCTCCGGAGAACTGCTTATGCAGACACAGGGTTATGCGTCGTTCGCACCATATATTCACGGAGTCGAGAAAACGGCGGGGCTGTACCCGGGTTACCGGGCTGAATTCCTTTCACATGTGGATTTTTTCCGGAAAGGCCGTTTCGTTGCCTCCGGCATTGTCGGCAATATGACTATCATTTCACGGTCTGACTCCACAGTGTTCAATCTCGATAAAATCCGCTACACCCTCTCTCCCGGCATACGGTATGAATTCGACACATGGTTCATACAAAGCGTTTTCCATCACGAGAGCCTCTATTCGATCAGCCGGGCTGAAGATTTCAACGGTGCATACTGGCAGAACAGCATTCGTTTCGGGATCGGCACAAAAAGCTCCTCATACCTTTATCTGCCTGAAAAATTCACTTCCGGGGCCGGTATACGGGGCAGTTCATTCGATGCCCGATGTACAGCCGGCATGTTCATGCACGGATCGGACTCGGTATGGTCGGCAAGGAACCACAGCTACAGGTACGAGATGCTGTCAGTTCTCCGTTATCATGTTTCTGCGATCCATAACTGGATCATTTCCAGCACCTTGAACCAGCATTTATGGCTGAAAGAGGACAACAGCTCTGAGAACAAGACCTCGCTGACAATCAATTTTTACAAGAAAGCGACCGGCAGGCTGTTCGGTATTTATTATGTCTACACACTTTACGACTCATATGAAGAAAACAACGAAGACAAACAAGGCGCCCTTGGCCTGCGGATTGTCTATTAATCATGAGAATACACCATGCCGCCGGGATTCTTTCACAGTACTGCCGATAAAAAAATCCATATAATCGCCACTATTCTTTTGATATTTTTCACAGTGAACATTTCACCGGCGGCTTCTGGAGAAAACAGCATCCCACCAGTGCATGATACAGTTCAGTATCATTTCGGCTACTGGAACGACAACTTTCCCGTGGACAATGTGTTCGGAAAATCCATGAATCACGGCAGAGACGATAATGTCACAGCCGCTTTTCTCGCACAGGCGGGCATGGACATTCATGGAACGTATTTTTCTCTCGATTTTTTCGATAGCATTATTACCAACAAGACCAGGGAATACCGGACAGATATCGCCATCATGCGCCTGCTGATGAGACAGAAACAGTCTTGGGGCTCATACTCGGTCGGCATCGGAATTGTCGGAAATGACAATTTCGGGGGAGAAACCATTCAGAACAGTTACCACTCGCTGACAGGAATAAAAAAACTGGACCTTCCCTATCTCGGATATTCGAAAACAGGGTTACTGCTATTCACCGGTATAAAGAAAAACCTCGTTATTGAACCGACATACGGCCTGGATCTTACGGCATCCCATTCGTACAGAAACGAGGTGCTGCCGAATTATTATAAAGCGGGCCTCGAACTCAGCGTTTTCAGAGAAAAACTACCGCATCATGGAATAAGCGCTTTCCGCCTCTACTCGGGCTACCTGGAATATTACAGCATGAAACGCTATTTCAGATCGATGTTCGACAACGGATTCACGGCGGGTGCCATAGTGTCTTACATTATATTCAGCAAAGTCCAGCTATCTGTTTTTTCGACAACCAATCAGTATGGATTGGAACAGCCTCATTTCGGCTTCTTGATGGAGTGGAATTGCGACAACAAAAGAAGTATTGCCCTGAGTGACATTTCGTTTCCGTGAGGTATGAATCATACCGTCGCAAGCTATGGAAAATCTTTCGTTCAACACATTCAGCCATACACACGGTCACTCAAACACCGCCTGACTCAGATCACAAAAAGTCTATCGATTTGCATTCTCTCGATTTTACACAGCGTTTAAAAAATATGGCCCCCGCAACTCATCTCAATACTCTACTTATTACCTGTAATTTGCGCACAAACACCTGAAGTATATACATCAGAAACATCATTAGATATCTGGTATTATATCCTTTCATAACATGCTGATAATACTTGCATATTGCCGACAATATGGCAATATTGGGATAAGGACAGGTTTCATGCACTCACCCGTTTTTTTTACTGGGGATCCATCCTTTTGAATATGACAAACCTTGACAATACAATAACATGGCGGATCATTCTTTGGATTCGTTCGCCATTTTCCACGCTTTTTGCCGCACTTATCGCCATCGCATTCCTGGCGTGTCCTCCAGTTTCCGCAGCGCCCCGATTTGTCAGAATCGGTGTCGCCAACGGCTTGAGCGACCATACTGTGACAAGCATCTTGCAGGACAGCATGGGTTACATGTGGTTCGGCACATCAAACGGCCTCAACCGTTATGACGGTACAGGATTCACTGTTTACAAGCACGAGGACGGCGATCCGACCTCCATATCCGACAGCTATATCCTCTCTATCTACGAAGATTCGAAAGGAACTCTCTGGGTCGGCACCCAGCAGGGCGGCCTGAACCGTTTCAATCGCGAAGAGAACACCTTCACCCATATGCTCAACAATGGAGACAAAGATCTCAAACTCAGTGACAACCGGGTGAACACGATCTTCGAGGACAGCCGCGGGATGCTCTGGATCGGCACACTCAAGGGGCTTAACTGCTATGACCCGTCAACGGACAAAATGAAAATATATTATGTCGATGTCAGCGATTCAACATCGCTTGCCTCGGATAATATCGGTGCAATATATGAGGATGAAACAGGTCGTTTCTGGATTGGGACAGGCTCCGGGCTCAGCATTTTCGACAGGGAAAGCGGAACGGCAATTGAATACCACAACGAAGACACAATTTCCTATTACTGCGGATCGATTGTTCCGGGCAAAAACGGCACACTTTGGGTTTCGAACTGGGGCGGCGGCCTGCACAACTTCGACCCCGAAACAGGAAAAATCACCGCATATCGTAACGATCCGGAAGATCCGTCATCAATATCCGGTAACTTCATCGGGCACCTGGCACTCGACCAGACAGGAAAGCTATGGATCGGCACGGGAAGCGGTTTATGTTCCTTTGATGAAGAGCGCGGCGTGTTCACAAGGTACCGGCACGACCCGGACAACCCGTCCAGTTTAAGCACAAACGGCATATGGCCTTTGTATTTTGACCGCACCGGCATTCTCTGGGTCGGGACACTGATGGGCGGACTGAACAAGCTTCCTTCACCGGAAAGCATATTCGAGTATTATCCAAACGGCTCGGGAATATTGTCCTCTAATCCGGATGGCGAAATCACCTCGTTTTTGGAAGACCGCAAAGGACGTTTCTGGATCGGGAGCCGAAACGGTGTTCTCAAGACAGATAAAAACCTGACCAAGGCATTTTCTCCACCTATAACTGTCAATAATAAAATGACATTCGGGCAAAACCACATCTACGGTCTCTTTGAAGACTCCAAGGGGCGGATATGGGCAGGAACCGGCGGCAACGGGCTTCAAAAATACGACGAGGAAAAACAAGCGTTCTTTTGTTTATTTGACAGCAACACCGGGCTTAACAGTTATGTAACGAATATCGTGGAAAGCCATGAAGGCAATCTTTGTCTGGGCCTTTATAACGGTATGTCCGTTTACAGTCCGGAAGAAAACAGGGAACTGAAACTCATTTACGATATTGTCGCCGACTCCCTGCTAACCAGCAGGTACACAGCAACCGCGCTGTATGAGAAAACGGGACACCTGTGGCTTGGGAACCCGGAAGGACTCAACATTGTTGATCTCGAAACGTATTCAATCAGGCACCTGTTCAACGGCGTGGGCGATTCAGAATACTCCACCCCTCATAAAATACCGTCGCTCGCATATGGCCCCGACGATACAATTCTTCTCGGAACAGACAAAGGGATGCTGGAATATTCTTCAGACACGGAAGAGTTTCACTATCTCTTCGAAACATCAAAAGTTCAGAATGAGCCAGTAACCGGAACCACCACAGATGACGAAGATAATATCTGGTTCACTACCAACACCCTGCTCGGGAGATATTCAACAACCGATAAATTGCTTCGGACTTTCGGGAAAGCTGATGGAGTCCCCTTCTCCAGTATCACGGGAAAATCGATATATCGCGACAGAAGTGGACATATATACGTTGGCGGACTGGAGGGATTTTTCCGCTTCTCACCCTCATCGCTTACACCGAACACGATTACACCGACCGTTGTAATAACCTCGTTCAAGAAATTCAACCGTGAATTTGATTTCGGCAAGCCTATCGACAAAATCAATGATATCAGGCTCAGCTATAATGACACATTTATTTCGTTGAGCTTTGCCGCGCTTGATTACACCGCACCGGAAAAAAATGTGTACGCCTACATGATGGAAGGATTCGACCAAGATTGGGTTTACATTGGATCAGACCGTGACGCCACCTATACGAATCTCAAACCCGGCAGCTATACTTTTAGAGTCAAGGCCGCCAACAGCGACGGTTACTGGAACGACGAGGGAACATCTCTTCACATTGTCATTTCGCCGCCTTTCTGGCAGCGCTGGTGGTTCCGTCTAACATCTTTTTTCGCAATCGTGGCCGTGATACTTTCGGTGCACTACACCCGTGTCATGATGATCAACCGTCAGCGTATCCATCTCCAGAAAGTTGTCGACGAACAGACAAAAAGCCTTCAGGCAGCCAACGAAAAACT
This sequence comes from Candidatus Latescibacterota bacterium, assembly GCA_963668435.2. Classification (GTDB taxonomy): domain Bacteria; phylum Latescibacterota; class Latescibacteria; order Latescibacterales; family Latescibacteraceae. The sequence continues at coordinate 311,803 of CAXXSC010000001.1, read as the reverse complement.
CGAACAGATGGCAATCACCGACGAGCTCACCGGCCTCTATAACAGACGTTATTTTAACGAGTTCCTTGCTTTCCAGTGGAAAGATATGGCCAGAAGCGGAAGCTCCATTTCAGTGCTGCTTTGTGATATCGATCATTTCAAGAATTTCAACGACTTTTACGGGCACCTCAAGGGCGATGAATGCCTTAAAGCGGTATCCGGTATCCTCAAAGAATGCACGAACCGTCCCGGTGATATCGCCGCCCGTTACGGTGGTGAGGAATTTATCATCGTCCTGCCGGACACCAGTGAAAAAGGTGCATTTCATGTTGCGGAGAGCATTCTCGACAATATCCGTCAGAGGGCGTTTCACCATGAAGCATCGCCCGTTGCCGATTACGTGACATTGAGCATGGGCATTGCCACTATGTTCCCGCAGAAAGGCTGTAATCCTGAGCTCTGTGTTCTCGCCGCAGACCAGGCACTTTACAAAGCCAAGGAACATGGGCGCAACCGTATTGTTGCCGCCGGACCGGAAGAGGGCATTACCTGCGTATAAAATACGTGTAGCACAGCACTCCAGTATCAACGGGGGAGTCCTCTCCCGTCCATTTCAAAAAATACAAGCCAGAGCCATACAGCAGTCATGAGCACAAAGCATCAGCTTGACTCAGAGATTTTTCGGAATTGTCGCGTTCAGCGTGGGACATTTGCTGCGGGCGGTTGCATACACCACTGTGACAGAAAACGGCACCGGAGCGAGGGCCGATCATTCGCTCTGCCACAAATTGAAATACGATTATAAGAAGAGATTAAAGGGGGAAATTAGCGATCCTGCCGTTATCACAGTTATGGAACAGAGAATCAATGCCATAACAATATTTTGAATACGGACGCTGCATGAGATTGAATGTGTGAATCAGGCTGATAACCCAGGCAGGAACATGTGTTTCAACTTTTATTTCCAGCAATAGTGGCGAGTCATCACTTTTTGCAGTTATAGGATCATCATAATAGAGCATGTCTCTCTCATCATATTCCAGATCGATCGATCCGTCTGTCGGCCTGCAGCAAAGACGGCGGTCAAACGTAATCCTGCCATACGTTTCCAACTCAGTAACATAAGGCTCGCGAAAATAGCGAACGTGGAGCACAGGCTGGGCATTGTGCCAATAAACCACCTCGTCAAACTTCTCAAATTCATTTTTGAAAGTGGGAGACGCATGATTTGTCTTCGATGGTGAAAACAATCCGGGCCATTGGTCAATGGGAATACTGTAGCGCCGTTTCCAGATAACGTTGGCATTACGGAATTTTATTTCGGGCCAAATAAAATCGCTGGCCTTTTCACCATAAAAACGGGCACGCGGCTTGTAACGGGTTAATTTGCGATGTTTTGTATCATGATAAAACCTGAGATCACCGGTATCAAAATACAGGTTATTGACGATATAGCCAGTTTCTCCCGGAGGTACATGCTTATCCAGCGTACAGATCGAGCTGATATAATCCCGGATTTCAGCCGCCAGGCTCTCGTTTATAACATACTTCAGTTCATAACGGCGGATTTTACTGAGATTATTCGCTTCCTCTTCCCGCTCCATTTGCGATAATTTGATCATAGTTTTCTATCCCGATGGCGTAGTACAGGTCAATGAGAGCATGGGCAAGATTCTGCCTCTTTTCGTTCAGCAATTTTTTTGTATCGATGATGGTGAGTTCCATTTCCATCACCTCATCCGGCAACAGAACTTCATGCTGTTTTGCCTGTTCCACGACGGTTTGGGCGTTTGAAATTAGTTCATTTGCATATACCCGGAAATTGTTCCAATCCAGCAAAAGGTCTTTGTAAACAGTATATGCGAGCCGCACCTCGTCCTCGATTGATTCCCTGATGGCGTCATATTCGCTCTCTTTCATTCTTGCTGCAAGGTCCGCGGCTTTAATATTGCCCCGGTTCCTGTCGAGAAGAGGAAGTTTGAGACCAAGCATGACCTCGCTCCAATTTTCATCGCGGCGGTCTTCATTATGATAGGACACCTCGACAAAATTCAGCCATGGGAAACGCTGAAGACGTTCATATTTATTCCGCCTCTCAGCCAGCGTGATCCGCTGCCGGACCAATTCGATCTCCGGCCGGTTTTGAATGGCAAGCTGAATGAGATTTTCGGGGTCCAGTTTGATTTCCGGCAAATCATCCATGACAAACTCAGCATTCTCGGAAATACCGCTCCGCTTGGCGAGTTCGCGCCTAACGAGGCTTTGTTTCTGGATTGTACGGGTGTAATCATTGCTGGCCGCAGCCTGCCACATTTTCGCTTTTGTGTAATAGACTACCGACCGGTTTCCAAGCTCAACCATGTGCTTCACGATATTAATTCGTTCTTTTTCTTTCCGGACTCTTTGAAAATCGAGTTCAGCCTGACGATCATACATCAGGACTGTAGCATAATTCCGGCGTATCCGGGCAACCAGTTTCTGCTGATAACGAATTTCCTCAACTTTCTGCTTCCATATCTCAACCTGCGCCTGCTGCCTTTCCTGGCCGAGCTCTCCAAGATCCGGGAAACGCAAGCGCAAACCGACTTGCACTTCATCGAAACTCTCGTTGATATTACGTGTCGTAATATCTCTCAAACGCAATTCCGGATTCTCTAACAAACCGCTCGATTTGTATCGGTATTCGGCAATTTGCACGTTCGTGCTGTACGATTTCAGCTTCCGGCTGTATTCCAAAGCCTGATTGACAACATCCTGCTCGCTGAGCACCGGCCCCGTTATTGTATTGACATTTCCCGGATCCGGTAACATACTTTCTTCCTGGGCAAATGTATTGAATGTATTAAACAGGAAAACGGCGGTGAACATCATAAGATATACGGGGAAACCAGCTGCCCTGAAGGTGCTTTTAATCATAATCCCTCCGTCTTGACATGGCAAAACGCAGGGATGTCATTGTCGGCATCAAAAACAATTATAAGCCCGCCCCGGTTGTCGCCGCAAAGCCCCTCCGGTTTTGAACCGGGGAAATCCATGACACGGGTTGCTTCCAGATGTCCGTCCGAAAATCGGTTAATACGGTGCAATCCGCCGACCTGTTTTTCCAGGTCCACACCGGGAATTGTCGATAAAGCCCACAGAACGCCGTTCTGTTCAAAGGTCAAATCGGAAATACCCGCTCGTTCGCCGCGTCCGTCACCGAGCTGTACATAGCCATACAACGACAACTGACCTGGCCGCAGATGCTGATTCTCAAACACATCATCGACATCGGACAGCTCCCAGATAAGGGCGCCATTTGGCGAAACCGGTTCTTTCAATCCGAGATACAATGAGCCGTCCCGGTATGCGGCGCCCTCGATATTCAGCGCCGGTTTTCCATCAGCACCGAACTCCCGAAGGCCGAGTTGTGTTAAATCAGAGTTTGAGTATGAGGCGAGCAAAAGCGAGAGAAAGCTGATCTTGCCGGTAACGGTGAAAGACCCGTTCCTGCTGTCAACACGCAATATCGATTCCCTGTTTTGGGGACGGTTGCCCTTTTTGCTGATATTCTGAGACGAAACAAGGTACAGTTTGCTGCCGCCGCCATCTGCTATAGCCTCAAGATCATTGACACTTCCGATACTGCGTAATGATACTGGCGTCTTGTCAACATTTCCATGCTTATCCATCAAAAATGCTATTGACGATTTATCATTCACTTCATCCTGAATACCGGTATCATCGCTTACAATCAGGAACTTTCCGACATCTTCCTGCCAGACAACACCGGAGGGCTCGAACCGTGAGCGTTTCCATAATTCATCAGGAACGCGCATGTTACGCAGCTCTGCTTTTAAGCGGCCTTCGAAATCCTGGCTGATAGCAGCAGATACAGGCCGAAGAGGAAAAATAGACATGTGATGTTCACTTTTCAGGAGCCGTACATTGACAACCTCGCCGGGAATAAGCTGATGATCTTCCGGCAATTCGACCCGCAGCTTTCTCGCCCAGAATGTCTGCCCACGGAACGACACACGTTCGGACGCCATTGCAAATCCGGGATGCACAAAAACAATCGTGCCTGTTGTGTTATACAATTTGTTCCTTGAACAGAATATTTCAACATGCTGCCCCGACTGCGGTGTAAGATTGGAGCTTTCAGGAATATAAACATCCATGAACCGGGGCTTCAGCTCTTCGATAACAAAAACGGGGATGAACTGGTCAACCACATCACCGGGATACGCGAACACTTCCGTTATGTAGCCGTCGCATGGCGAAAGAACCGTTCTGAGCTTGATACGGTTTTCAGTTTCGGCAATATCCCGCCTCAGCGATTCGCTATACTCGAGCTGTTCAACCAGCAGTGACTGCGAAAGGCTGTCAGCGTCCTGTGATTCAAGAAGCCTTCTCGACCGTCTGATTTTTTCCAACTGCTCTTTCTTGGCATCAAGATCATTACTCTGCTCACGGAGATAACTGGCAAGCGCATCGCGCTGAAGCAGCATGGGAGACAAATCTCTGTTATAGCCAAGACCTGCCTTTTCAGCGTTTTGCAGCCGCTCGATTTCAGCATTCAAACCCTTGAGTTCTGTGTTTTTCGATTCAATATCAGATATACGGTCAATCAACGCCGAGGCTTCATTATCCAACTGCAGAAGAATCCGCTGGGTTGTTATTGAATTATAACCGTTCTGCGCATCGGCCATTTTATCGATATACGCCAGTTCATTTTTCAGATAGCTGAGATGGGAAGTCAAATCGCTTGTGTCAAGAATGGCCAGCACCTGGTCTTTTTTAACCTGCTCGCCCACATTTGTCAGCAAGGTCTTGACTTTACCGGGCTCCTGAGCGCCGATCTGATGGGATTTCCGCTCAACAATGCCAATGAACTGCTTGTCGATATGCCAGTTAAGGAAAAGGTACACAACAACGCCCAGAGATAGCCCCCAGAGTAGGATATACCAGTTGAAATTATGACTTTGCCTGAATTTTCTCATTATATCCATTCTCTGTTATACCTCCACCGTAGCATCCTGATTCATATAAGATATCCCGCGAATGCCTTCAACTGACTCAAGCTGCTGGATCAATGCCTGATTGGCTATAGGACCTGATAATTTGACCTGATACGCATAGTCGACCATTTCCCCCTGAGCGACATTCCGCATGGTAACAAGAACAAAGCTTCTTGTATATTTTTTAAGGATGGAGGCAACAGCATTTGCAGCCCCAATACCGGTGGGTATCTGAAAACGAACAAGGCCGTCGTGTTTGCGGCGTGTACCGAAAGGAGATATATATAACGCGAAGACAACCATCGAAAATACAAGGGCGCCGATGATTGCCGTTGCATAACTCTGGACACCCGAGGCGACACCGATCCCGAGAGAAGCGAAGAGAAATATCAGGTCGCGGGGATCCCGGAGGTTTGTCCGGAAACGGATAATGGCAAGCGAACCGACAATACCGATACCGCGTGCGATGTTATCACCTATAGCGATCATCAAAAGACATGATACAATGCTTCCGAGGATCATACTCTGCACCAGGCCACGGGAATAGGAAAGTCCCTGAAACGTTCGCTCGTACATCACGGCTATCACACTGGAAAGCACGAAGGCCAACAGAAAGGACAAGAGTGAAATCTGCCATTCGATTTGCTCAAAACCATAGTTCAATAAAGTCTGCATGGTATATCCTTTTATGATGTATCATCAAAAGTGTCAATATGTATAAAAAAGCTGAAGATATGATGAATTATAAAAAAACTTAGAGCGGTACTTGACCCGTCACCTTCATGTTTTCGCAACCTTAACAAAACAAACAAAAAGCGTATATAACAATAACATACTGGACTTACGCCATATCAATTTTCATTGCCCATCTGAGATTTCCACCGTCACGAGAAACAAATAGATTGATCCAACTAAAACTCAAACTAACACAGAACAGCATCTCAGAGCAAGAAAAACTTAATTAAAGACCAAGCAGGTCACAGACCAAAGGTCTTATCTGAACATTTTATATCGTCAGAAATACCTGTATTTTATAATTATAGCCCGATAATAGCATGTCTTTCACCGAGCCCCTCGCCACCAAACAGAAAGGCAACAAAGGTCTTGCAATTCAAACTAAAATAATAACCCGTCTATGAATGACCTGCAAGCAATATTTTATTCGTGTTAATTAATTATGTGTAATTCAAGCTTTACGCCCAAGACTGTGATTATATCTTTACCATCATTCGACAAACACGTTATTCTTATTATCTTTATAACATAATTGCCCGACCATATCCAACACATTTCGGCATCCTGTCCATTCAGGATACAAATCTTAACATACAAGCTGTCCAGACTCGTTATATATTAGCCATTATCCTTATGAAGTTTTAACACGGATTTATTATTCAATGGGAAAAACACGGATGAATAAAAGAGATTTCCGGCATTGATGAAAACTTGCAGATTGGGCTTTTTACGAAAAGGCGGCATGCAAAAAAACTTTCGCTATTTAAACACAAGAACTTTATATTTAATCTAGTGAATATCGGGGCGCATGGCGGAATTCGAATAATATGGCTGAAAATCTTCGCATGTGCTAACGTGAATTTCGCAAAACGGCTGTTAATGGCAAAGAATGTTACTTCGCCGCATACTTCGAAATACCACACTGAAAACGAAACAGGTTTAACTGTCTGGAAATAGCAACTTTATGTATCTCAGTTCCGCTTTGTTATGTTTTCAGTCGGACCAAACGGAATAATATGAATACTGTCATAAGATTATCGTTGTTATTTTCTTTAACACTTGTATTGATTGGCCTTGCAGGCGGCAAAGTTTATTCTCAGGAAACAGTTACCCCCCTGTTGAATGAAATCATGTCTTCAAATTCCGGGACGATTCAGGATGAAGACATGGAAACCGCTGACTGGATAGAGCTTTACAATCCGGGCAGTAAGCCAATCGATTTGACAGGATACGGGCTGACCGATACTGTCGAAAATCCGTACCAGTGGGTCTTTCCCGCCGTGACTCTTCACCCCCGCCAGCATAAAATCGTATTTGCCTCGGGAAAAGACCGCAATCCGGTGGTCAAACACTGGGAAACAGTTATCCGCCAGGGAGATATTTTCCGCTATTTTGAGGGAGTGACCGAACCACCGTGGGACTGGATGCAGAATTCATTCGATGATAAGTCATGGGCGCAGGGGCCAAGCGGTTTCGGTTTTGGAGATAACGACGACGAGACTGTCATTTCAAAAAAGGTCGTCTCGGTTTATGTCCGGAAAAATTTTACTGTCGATGATGTTGCCAATATTACACGATGCTTTCTGCATATCGATTATGACGACGGCTTCATTGCATTTATCAACGGGCAGGAGGTCGCGCGGGCCAATCTCGGCAGCCCGGGATCGACAATCCCCTATTACGGGGTGGCCGATACGGCAATAGAGGCGCAAATGTTTGTCGGCGGTTCACCGGAACTTTTTGAAATTGAGAATATTGCGTCACTCCTTGTTCCCGGCGAGAACACTCTTGCCATTCAGGCGCAGAACACGCACCTGACATCCTCCGATATGTCGCTTATCCCCTTTTTGACCTTTGAAATGGAAGTTCCGCCGGAAAACCCGGTCGGCACACCCGACATTTTGAGTTTTTCCATACCATTCCTCCATACAAATTTCAAAATCAACAAACTCGGCGAAACAATATCACTGTTTGATCCGCTCGGCAACAAGGTCGACGAGATAAACACACATAGTATTCCTGTCGACTTCACTCTCGGGCGTCAGCCGGACGGTGCTGACAACTGGGTGTTATTCGCCTCGACCACTCCCGGGAGTGAAAATGCGGACGAAGCGTTCAATGGATACGCCGGTACGGTTTCTATCTCAAAAGAAGAGGGATTTTACGAGAGCGGCATAGTCATATCGATGGCCACCGGCTCATCAACGGCTGAAATCCATTATACGCTCGATGGCACCGAACCCGGCCGAGCCTCCCCCGTTTATTCTTCACCGCTTTCCATCAACACATCAACTGTCGTGCATGCCCGCTCTTTCGAGGACAACAAGCTCCCCGGAGAAATCGCAACACGCACGTATGTAATTGGCGAAAAACCGGATTCATCCATCACGAATTATTTCATTACCTGCGATCCGGCTGATTTCGACTATCTGTATGACAATTATCTGCTGAATGACTACATGCCGGCAACGCTTTCCTACAATGGCCAGCACTGGCCCGATGTCGGTATCCGCATCAGGGGCGACGATTCGCGATCGCTGGAAAAGAAATCCCTTAAAATGAAATCCTCGACGCTTTTTGCAAATGGTCGGGAAACGATAAATTTCAATGCTGAATATCTCGACAACACCTACGTTCAACAGTTTCTGTCGAGCTATCTGATGCGTGAATCAGGGCAGCCGGTTTTTTCAACGGAATATGCCCGTCTTTACCTGAACGGCGAGTTCCTTGGGCTCTACCTGAATGTTGAAAATGTTGATGAGGATTTTCTGACACTCCGTAACATGGACAGTAAAGGCAACCTTTACAAGGCCACACATGACGGGGCGACCCTCAGCATCTATGATGACATTTATACGTGCTGGGAGAAAAAGACCAATACCGATTCTGACTGGTCAGACCTGGTGCAGTTGCATCACGACATGAACACTGTGTCTGATGAAGACTACTATGACTTTGTTCTCAAGACATTCGATTATGAAAAAATGATAAACATCATTGCCATGAATATGCTGATATCAAACAGAAGCACCTACTATCATAACTATTACCTTTACCATGACATAAACGGCACAAACAAATGGATGATGCTGCCGTGGGATTTGGATAAAACAATCGGCATATACGATAACACATTCCCTTACCAGCAGAGTTCAAACGTCAAAATGCCGGACAATCCATTCCTCGAACGGGCGCTGCTTGATCCGAAAATATTCTATGATATCCGTCAGAAAGTAGATGAGCTTGCCGAAACGCTGTTCAACAGCAACCGCTTGTTCCCGATTATCGACAGCCTGAGTGTCGCGCTCAGGACCTCTGTAGCGGAGGATGAAACAGATAAACTCGCCAATGTGGAAGCATGGCTGTATTATCTGAAGAGAAAAAATGTCTATATACAGGAACGTCATGACATATTGAAAAACCAGTTTGCCCATTGGCCGCGCTCATTCAAGGCAGATCCGACAGCGAAACCGTTTTCCGATGCCATCACCCTGACCTGGCACCCGTCGATAGATCCTGACGGCGATCCTGTCAGCTACAAGATAGTCTACACAAGCTCCGATGAATTCCTGGAGTCAGAACTCAATTATATTGAGGATATCTCCGATACCACCTATACGTTTGCGGAAATGCTTCCGATCGGAACCTATTACTGGAAAGTCATGGCGGGTGACGGCGACAACTGGATAGAAGGCTATAATTCCTGGAACAGGATGGAAGTTAAGAATGCCACGGACATTCCTGTCATTATCAATGGCAATGTTATCCTTACACCCGACAATTCGCCATTCAATATTTCAAGCGATGTGACGATCACACCGCAATCATCACTGACTGTCGAGGCCGGTACAGAGCTCATTTTCTCTGAAGGCACCAGTATAATATGCAATGGCGAACTGTCTATCAACGGGACCGAAGAAAATCCTGTATATATTCGAGTCAGCTCATCGGGCCGCTCCTGGGGGGCGCTCTGTTTCGAGGACGCGACCGCAACATTGTCACACTGCTCGATCAAAAACGCAACAAGCGGCCGTGATCCGGAAAAATTCCCGGCTGCTGTGTCAGCTGTTTACTCGGATGTTATGCTCGACACAGTAAGTTTCGACGGTGGTGGAAAGAGCATCGGGATCAATGGCGGCTCGCTATATGTCAGTAATTGCGTGTTCGCTGAAACTGACAGCGAAGGACATCTCGCGGCTGAAAATGCCAGCTGCACAATCAGCAACAGTGAATTCATGTATTGCGGCGGAACGGCCTCGATTCGCATGGAATCGCCTATTGAAAGCGAAATATCGGAAAATACCCTTCACGGGTCGGACCATGACGGTGTTAAAATAATGAATGGCGCATCCGATCTAACGATTCGGGGGAATACAATCTTTGAGTGTTATGGCGCCGGTATTTCGATCAGCAATTCTTTCGGGAACATCAGATTCAGGTACAATCTTCTGCGTAACTGCTCGACAGGGATCGCTGTTCACAAAACACCGGACATAAACATAGAACACCAGACGTTCTACGAAAACAGTATCGCGGTTTCCGCCAGCGCAGGTGATGAGACGGAAAACGATATTTCGGTGACAGTACGGAACACCATTTTCTCCGCCTCGCTCGATGAGGACATTTCTTTCGATGAGCACTCGTCAATATTAGTGACATATTCTCTTTCCGACAACACCCTGCTTCCCGGCAATGGCAATATAACGGCGGATCCGCTGTTTCTTATGCCCGGGGAGGGTGATTTTCACCTGAGACAGAACTCACCGGCAATCGATACCGGTGATCCCGAGAGCGAAATGGATACTGACAATACCGTTGCCGACATGGGAGCCTTTTATTACCGGATTTACAACTCGGCAGTGATTATCAACGAGATCAACTACAATTCCTCGGACAGTATAAATTCCGACGATTGGGTGGAACTGTACAATCCGTATACAATCCCGATTGATCTTTCGGGCTGGGTGCTGAGAGACGAAAACGCAGAAAATGGATTCACGTTCCCCGATGACACAATACTGGAAGCGGACAGCTATATTGTTCTCTGCCGAAACAGCCTTTCATTCAACAGTATTTTCCCCGATGTAGAAAACGTAATCGGAGAATTGCCGTTTGGGCTCAGCGGCCAAGGCGATACGATCATGCTGCTCGACAGCAGCGGTGCCGTTGTGGATTCGCTTGTTTATGATGACAAAGAACCGTGGCCGGAAGAGTGTGACGGCGACGGTCACTCCCTGTCACTTATCAATCCCGCGCGTGATAATATTCAGCCGCAAAGCTGGAAAGCCTCGAAAGGCATTGGAACACCAGGAGAAATAAATGATGTCTATCAACCATATGACCCAACCGATATTACAACACCAAAGCGCCTGCTGGTTGAACAGAATTATCCGAATCCGTTCAAAACGGAAACCGTTATTGATTATACCCTCACTGTCGGCCAGAAAGTGACAGTCTATGTGTACAATATCTACGGGCAGCGTGTCTCGAGTTTGGTTAACAAATATCAGGAGGCCGGAAACCATTCTGTATTGTTCGACGCCTCACATCTTTCCAGTGGTGTCTATATATATCGGATAGAGGCAGGCTCACTTCACAAGAGCAAAAAAATGGTGCATATAAAATGACAGGCATTATAAAAAAAGCGTGCTTGGTGCTTTTCCTTCTGTGTTTATCCTGCACTCTCTCTGTGCCATTTTCTGCAGGTCAGGAAAATAACGAAACGGTAATCATTGCACCGCACCATTTATCATCAACTGAGTTTCTTCCCATCGTTATCCGGGTTATGAACGGCCTGGGCGGTATTGACACGACTGTGACAGGATCATTCAGACTGGATGCTGATTACGCGTATCTCGGCACATCAGATGTCGCGGTAAAAAACGGAGTGGGTAGTGTGCTCAAATCTGTTGAGGCCTCTAACGATTTCAGCCTTGTATTGGGTAACTACTCAGGGCGCACATCGGTGTCCGCCACAACATCTTTGCCGGTTCAAAGACATGTCAACCGTACCATTTCCTCCCGGGAGGTGTGGTCCGCCGCCAGTGAACATCGTGTTGTCGGCAGCCTGACCATTCGGGAGGGCGGCGAGTTGATCATCGAACAAGGAGCCGCGGTCATTCTGGGAAGCAAAACGAATGTCATGGTCAACGGAACAATTATTGCCGAAGGAACAGAGGACTTTCCCATAACGTTTATGGCCGCGAATGCCGACTCACACTGGGGCGGCATCGAAATTCGAAAGGGAGCCGGTTCCTTCGCATATTGTTTTTTCGTTCAGGGCGGCGCGGACAGCTCGCAGAGTTTCGGGCATTCCGACAGCCAGCCGGTCCTGAAAGTCTATTCAGGCAGTCTAGATGTTGACAACGGTTTCTTCTTCGACAATACCGGCAAAGCGCTTGGAGGATATAACGGCGTGATCGATATCGACTCGTCATTACTGTCACGCTGCGATACAGGCGCCGAATTTAAATTGTGCCGTGGGGCTGTTACCAACACGTATTTCACCGATATTCCAAGCGAGGATGAGTCCAGGGTGGATGACGATAACGATCTGCTGTATTTCGCTGAAATATATCCGGGCAGTGACGAGCCGGTACAAGTCAGCGGCTGCTATTTCGTTAACGGCCATGATGACGGAATCGACATATTCGAAACGACGGTCAATATAAGCGGCAACGTGTTCCTGGACATTGCCGACAAGGGAGTCTCCATCGGGGGCGCCGCGGAAAATGTCACCATAACACACAACCTGTTTGTCAACACCGACATCGCTGTCGCGGTGAAAGATTCATCGAATGCGCTGATCGATCATACTACAATCGATGACACGGAAATCGGAATCTACGCTTATATAAAGGGTGATCCGGTAAAGCTTGGCGGAACCGCTGTCGTCAGCAATACGATTTTTTCGCGCTGCCATAATACCGTAATAAAATATGACAACGACTCCAAAATTGAAGTCTCTTATTCTCTGTCGGATTCGGGAAATATCCCCGGAACAGGCAATATTGAAGGGGATGCGCAATTCGTATCCATCGAGGACAGGAATTACACGCTCAGGGCGGATTCACCTGCCATCGACGCCGGTAATCCGCAGTATCAGCCCGATGATGACGCGTCCCGGACAGACATAGGCGTATTTCCTTTTTATAGGGAAACCGAGCAGATTGTTTTAAACGAAATCAATTACAATTCCCTAGACACCAATGATCCCGGTGATTGGCTGGAACTTTACAATCCCAATGATTACCCTATCGACATGTCAGGTTGGATTTTTCGTGACAGCAATACCGCACATGGCTTTGTGTTTCCCTTTGCCTATACACTCGCGGCGGGAGAATATGGAGTTATCTGTGCCGACCGGGCTCTCTTTGCAAATATATTCCCTGAGGTTACACCCTGCACCGGGGAAATGGATTTCGGCCTGAGCGGCGCCGGTGAGTTTATATGCCTTATTGACAGTAACGGTGTTGTCGTTGATTCCCTGCATTACGACGATAACATGCCCTGGCCCGAAGGCCCCGACGGCAGCGGCTCGACATTATCGCTGATCAATCCGGATCTGGACAATGCCCTGCCTTCCAGCTGGGCAGCATCAAAATATTATGGAACACCGGGAAAAATCAATGACACGTTCCAGTATTATATCAAGGAAAGCGATCAACTGGTTACATCTATCGCTCTTGAACAGAATTATCCGAACCCGTTCAATGCCGTGACCACAATACCGTTTATTTTGGCGCTGCCGGACCGTGTAACACTGGATATATATTCGATGAACGGCCAGAAAGTCTCTACAGTTTCAAATAATATTCTGACACCCGGCCCCCACGAATTGATAGTCAACCTTGATAATGTTTCAAGCGGCGTCTATGTATACCGTATATCTACTTCAACAACGTCGAAAACAAAATCGATGTTATTGATAAAATAACATGAAATGCATATTACTGACAGAGCGGTATGATGTGTGGTTATGCTAAAAAATTATGCTTTGTTATCCTGACCGTCTTCCAGATGCTGTGTCTGATTTGTATCGACAGCGCGTTTTCCGCAACACCGGTTATCAACGAGATCATGCCGAGCAACATTCTCACCGTAAAAGATGAAGACAGGGATAATTCAGACTGGATCGAGATATACAATCCCGGAAACGATATCATCGACCTTCACGGTTATACACTTTCAGACAACGAGTATGATCCGGCAAAATGGACATTTCCTCATATAACGATCTCACCTCATGGCCATCTTCTGGTATTTGCATCGGGCAAAAACCGTGTTACGAACCCGTCACACTGGGAAACGGTAATAAACAAGGGTGACATCTGGCGGTATTTCACAGGCAAGGAAGCTCCTCCTGAAAACTGGAGGGAGCAACGATTCAATGATGACAACTGGAACTCCGGCGCCAGCCAGTTCGGCTACGGCTACAATACCGTAGCAACCGTTGTCCCGAAAACCATTACACTCTTCATCCGAAAGACCTTTACTGTATCAAGCCTGTCACATATCACCGATGTTTTTTTCCACGTGGATTACAATGACGGTTTTGTGGCATACCTGAACGGTGTAGAAATCGCGCGCTCGAATGTTTCCGGATTTGCCGATGAGCACCCGCCGTATAATCAGAAGTCGATATATTACAAGGATCCGCTCATGAACTGGGGGTTGCCTCCCGAGGGGTACAGACTCGACAACATCAAATCGCTTCTTGTGAACGGTGAAAATGTCCTGGCGATCCAGGTGCACAATAACAAAGAAGACTCAGATAACTTGTTTATAGATCCCTACCTGACCCTGGGCATGGACAGTGTCCCGACGAATCCTTCCGGTGTCGCCGAAAACCTTAAATTCACGCCCCCCTGCCTTCACACAAATTTCAAGCTCGATGCCTCGGGAGAAACGCTGACACTGAGCAGCGATACAGGCACTGTCTGCGACCAGTTCAGTTATGAGCTTTTGCCTGTCGATAATTCGCAGGAACGTTATCCGGACGGCGGCTCGATGATGGTTGTTTCAAATGCACCGACACCCGGAACGACAAACAGAGAGGGTTTTACAGAAAATGCCGGGACCGCCAACACGGAACCTGCCGGAGGATTTTATACAGGCCCTGTCACGGTAACTGTTTCGACCGATTCACCTGTTGAAGAGATACACTACACACTGAGCGGCGACGATCCGGACATGTCTTCGGCATATTATTCCGGTCCGATCACACTTTCCGAGACAGCTATATTCAAAGCAAGAGCGTTTCATAGCAACAGACTGCCGGGCCCGATAACAACAAGGACATATTTTGTCGGTGCCGAACACTCACTTCCGGTAATATCCATTTCAACGCCGCCTGATAATCTCTGGGACACTGACACAGGCATCTATTGTTCTCCGAACTATTGGAACGAGTGGGAACGTCCGGCACATATTGAGTTTTATGAGACGGATGGAAGCCTGCTGTTCAGCGAAGATGCCGGTATTTCGATCAAGGGCGGCCTGGGAAGCCGCTACTGGCCTCAGAAATCACTCGCTGTCAGTTTCAGAAATTCATACGGTGTCGAGAAAATCAATTGCCGTCTATTCCCCGATAGTGATGTTGAAGAATACCAGTCCTTTGTCCTGAGGAATGCCGGTAATGATTTCGAATTCACACATATTCGGGACGGCATGATTCAGACACTGGTTAAAGACATTGATATTGATCAGCAGAATTTCAGGCCTGCGCTTGTCTATATCAATGGCAGTTACTGGGGAATCCAAGGTATACGCGAGAAGCAAAACGAAGACTACCTTGCCACACATCACAATGCCGATCCCGATAATGTTGATATGCTCGAGCTCAACGCGAAAGTCATAGAGGGTGAGGCCGGGGATTATGAGCGCCTTTATAATTACATTGAATCACATGATTTGAGCAAAGCCGAGAACTACGAGTATGTCGAAAAACAGATGGATATTGACGAATTCATTTCCTACAACGCCATACAGATATTTTGTGACAATCAGGACTGGCCGGGCAATAATATCAAGTACTGGCGCGAGAAAGAAGACGGTAGCAAATGGCGCTGGATGCTTTTCGACACGGATTTCGGTTTCGGACTGAAATCTTCGAGCGCCTACACGTATAATACGCTCGATCATGCAATGACCGTGAACGGTTTAGAGTGGAGGAATCCGGCATGGTCGACGATGATCCTCAGGAAGCTTCTGGGAAACGATGGTTTCAGGAACAAGTTCATCAATTGTATGATGGATTATTTATCGACACTATTTTCAAGCGAGACAGTACTTTCCATCATTGCCGATATCGAGGGTAATATCGAAACGGAAATGCCCGCACACATTGAGACATGGGGCTATCCCGAATCCATGGAGAAGTGGCACGACAACATGGAGGTGCTCAAGGTATTTGCCGAAAAAAGGCCCGAGTACCTGATAACATTCATCGAGGATAAATTCGATACCGGGAGCAGGGCGGAATTCTCGATCGATGTTTCCGGCAGTGAAATGGGATCAATCAGGATCAATAGCATGGTTCTCGACGAATTCCCCTGGGAAGGCATGTATTTCACGAACATCCCTGTCACCTTGATAGCCATACCGAAAGCCGGATACCGTTTTGTGGGCTGGGAGGGGGCCGTAAACGACGATTCAATCACAATACGTATTTCAGGCAACACCGATGTTTCGCTGAAAGCAATATTTGAAGAGGGTGATGTGCCAAACTCCGAAATTATCATCAATGAGGTAAATTATCAGTCGCAAAATGATTTCGACACCGGAGACTGGATTGAGCTTTTCAATAACAGCAATCAGACTATCAACCTCGGACACTGGGTAATGAAAGATTCGCAGGATGACAACGAATTCACAATTCAGTACGGCACGGAACTGTTGCCCAAAGAGTACTTGATTTTATGCGCAGACAGCCTGAAATTCAAACAGATATACCCGTCTGTCACAAACAGGCAGGGGGATTTCGATTTCGGTTTGAATAAAAACGGTGATGCGGTGCGCCTTTATGACCAGTATGGTACACTTGTCGACTCGCTGACATATAACAACCGCAGCCCCTGGCCGAAACTTGACGATGATGCGGCCAGGACAATCTCTCTCTCCAATCCGGCGCGTGACAACTCACAGGGCGCAAACTGGAGCCCTTCGAAACTACAGGGCACCCCGGGATCGATCAATGACAATTATATTACAATTGATGAAGAGACAGGCAAAGAGTTCCGTGCGTTTATCCTCCGGCAAAATTATCCCAATCCATTCAACCAGACCACAACCATAACGTTTGAACTTCCCAGAGATGCCTACATTACCATTGATCTATACACGGTCCTCGGTCAGAAAATCAAAACACTGACAAGAAAGCACTATACCGGCGGAAAACATAACCTGACTGTTGATCTCAACGATCTGCCAAGCGGAATATATCTCTATAAAATGTCCACCGGCAGTTTCAATAAAACAAAGCGCCTGCTGCTGATAAAATAAATTATATCAAAAGGATTCCTCAACGCGAACATCCGGGCAATTCATGTACTAATTCTCAATTCCCGGAAATCGTGTAGTAACATGTAAGTCACAATTACAATAAGGGCAAACCTTATTGGTCATTCTAATCTCCTGCCCGCATTCCGGACATTCTTTCAACAATTTTGCATCGGCTATGCTTACTCGTTGTCCATAGGCAATTAACACACCGCCTAATGTCAAAAATAATATTTTGATTTTTATACCGCTATAATCCCATCCACCAAGAGAAATAACAGCAAACAGTATGCATCCAATACCTATCAGCCGAAAAAACCATCCGGCAGCCTGCATCTCTTTCACTTCGTTGTCAGACATTTTCCACCCCTCCCTGCATACAAAAGGAGTTGTTGTTAACGACACAAAGGCACATGCACAAACCTATACAACCATGATAGCATTTAACAAATACCATGTCAACAATTATCAATTTGACATTCACTCAACCAATAGTACCGGCCCCGGTGATCTTCGCAATGATCATATCAGTTTTGCTGTTTATTGGATGAAAGATTGCATCATTTCCATGCGAGAACCTGGTAAGGTTCCAGGCCGTACTTGACAGCGGTTTCCGAGGGCTTGTCGATTTTTGTGAGGTGAATTATTTCCGAACTGGCAAATCCGGCCCCGGTAATGAGACCGGTGAGTTCGTCTTCGTCATGGCAAGTGCAGAATGCGGGGTTGTTCTCGATAAGAAGATTGTCGACTTTATAGGTGCCGAAACCTTTTCGGGATGCCACATGGTAGAGAAAGAGAATGCCGCCCGGTTTGAGCATAGAGCGATAGGCTTTCAGTGTTTCAAGCGACATCGGGCGGGGCACATGAAGGAAACTCGCGAAAGCGAAAATACCGTCGAAAACCGAGTCGGCAATACAGGGAGTGGTCACGTCCATGGCAAATGCCCTGACCGAGGTATTCGAGCGGCGGATATTCGAGAGGAAACCAGTCACGAGATCGGCCGCATAAACATCAAGCCCATTTGACTGGAAAAACAGGCTGTCCCGACCGAGACCGCACCCAACATCGAGCACACGACTGCCATTGAGATGCTGTATAAACAACTCGCGGCATGGAGCATGGTTTTTCTCGTTTTTTTCGCCCCAGGCCTTATCCCATTCGTCGACAATCTTTGTGTAGGCGGCGCTGTTGGCGGAAATCATTTCCGAAGCTTCATGTTCAATCGTTTTCATGTTCTTGTCCCAGAAGAATGACACGGTGGCAGAGATGGTCGAGTAATGTTCGCGAGTGAGAAATATATAATATTGTCAGCCCATGATCACGTTTCCAATCGAGCAGAAGACGGAGAATATCGAGCTGTGTAATGGGATCCAGCGAGGATGTCGGTTCGTCGAGCATCAGAAATACGGGGTCAAGCATCAGCACCCGGATCAGGGCGCAGCGCTGGACCTGCCCGCCGCTCATCTCGAACGGATATCTTAAAATTGTACTGTAATCGAGGTTCATGCATTCACACATATGCCGTATGCGGTTCTCGGCATCGTCGCTCATGCCATTGGCAGCAAGGGTTTCAAGCAGCACATCGACGACACGCCGCGCCGGATTGAACGACAGTGTCGATTCCTGCGGCAGCCACCCGAACTGCCTGCGCTGCGACCGTTGAACACCACGCCTGATATTGTGACCATTCCAGTATACATCGCCATCCCAGCTGCCGATCAGGCCGAGCAGCGACTTGCCCACCGAGGTTTTACCGCTTCCGCTCGGCCCGGCAAGACCGACTATCTCGTCACGGTGCACATGGAGACTAAGGTTTCGGACACAGTAGGCTTTTCTGCTGAAAACAGTACCATGACGGTGATATACAGAGAGGTCGCGTGCCTCAATGACCGATTCATGTTGCGTCATAAGGATCTCCATCCGGGACATGCTTCGTATTCTCAGTTGCGATGAGCGGGCGGGTCCGGTCATTCCAGTGATGGGGACAGGATTCCACGAGACGTGCCGTATACGGGTGTGAGGGCATCACTAGAATGTCGCCGGTCAGGCCGGAATCGATGATAGCCCCCTCTTTCATGATGCTGGCAGTTTCTGAAATGCGGATAGCGCAATCGACATCATGGGTTATGAGCAGGAGTGTGACATTGTCGAGACTGTCGACAGCCTCCATCACCAGCTTTCGGTTCAAATCGTCAAGGCCGCGTGTCGGCTCGTCCACAACGAGAACAGGCGGATCGTTTATCATGCTCATGGCAATCATCGCTCGCTGGTTCATGCCGCCGCTGAGCTGGAAAGGATAAGAGGTAAAAACCTGCCGGGGATCATCGAACCCCAGATTTTCAAGCAGGCTGAATGCCTTGTCGCGGCCTCCTGCCCTGTTGCCGGGATGATTGATGGCGTATGCCTCCACGACCTGGTCACCCACAGTCATGACCGGATTGAAAAAACGCTCGGCATTGGACCAGCAGATTGACAACACCGTCCCCCTCACTGACTGCGCCATTCCCGGGTCCGATACAGTCACATTGTCGACTGTTATCGCGCCCTCGACTACCGCGTTCCGGGGTAGCAGGTTGAACATGGCGAGGGCAAGCACACTCTTGCCGCAGCCGCTTTCCCCGAGAAGCGCGGCCCGTTTACCGGCCCCGACAGTCATTGTCACGGAGGAAACCGCTTTCACTGCGCCGTTTGGCGTATCGAATGTAACCGACAGGTCTTTTATGGCTACTGTGCCTTTCACTGCTGCGACTCCCTGAGAGCGTGAAGGTCTGGTTTCAGAAATGGGTCGAGGGCTACTCCCTCGAGGCCAGTTCGATAGGCGAAATAATACCGTTCATGGAAAAGCGGGACAACAGGTTTTTCCTGTGCCAGCATGTCGAGTATACTATTGAACATTGACTGCTGCCTTTCAAGGGTCGATGCGCCGAGAGAGGCCTCGAACAGCGAATCAAGCACCGCTGAGGAGTAATGTGTCGTATTGCCGATGGAACGCACCCGCATACCCTCGGAATAGGCCAGACGGCGGATAAACAGTTCCGGTGTGCCTGTCGGCATGGAAAGCGGATAGAGTGTGATATCGAACTTGCCATCCCTCGTGGCATCCTGCCATGCTCCACCCTCGAGGACCTCCACAGATAAGCTGATATCCGCTCCCTGGCAGTAATCGACGAGATAATCCACCACACGGCGGTATCCCCATGAGTTCATGTCGCCCTGGTTTGCAAGGAGCACGAGGGGTCTTGTCTTTAATTCGGCTGGCAGGTCCGAGGCGGGCAGGGATGGATCGGGATGGATCGAAAACCGCTTACTGTCCCACAGCACCGCTTTTTCAATGAAATAATCGTGCGCGGCGGTCCCGGCACCACTGAGGATTCGCGTCACCAGTTCATCACGATCGAGGATACGGTCGAAGGCGTCTCTTGCCGCGGCATTATCGAAAGGCGGGCGCGCACAGTTGAACAGCATATAATGAGTGATCGCCACATCGAGAGAGTCGAGCTTGACATTTGCCTTTCCGGTGAGCATCGATCGCTGGTTCGCGGGAACACCGCCATGATGGGCGATCATATCAATATCGCCGCGAAGGAGCGACATTATCCTGACAACCGGATCGGGAATAATGCGGAACTCGACATGGTCGAAATACGGCTTTCCTTTGTAGTATTCCGAAAAAGCGGCAACCTTGTCATATTGCCCTATCTCGCCGCCCTCGTACGTGAAAGGTCCGCAGCCTACGGGAGCGCTGAGCTTGCCGTCCTCGCCCCATGACGCCGGACTGAAAATGCCTGCGAAATAGTGTCCGACTTTGTTCGGCAGGTCAACTATCGGCCGTGAAAAGACACAAACGACCGTCGAGTCGTCCTCGGCCTCAACCGATTCGAGATGAGTGTAGACGCTGTAATAGTCAAGTTCGGGATGCTCCTTGAGCCGCCGAATGTTTTTCCTGACAAGTTCGGCGTTGAGTACCGCACCGTCATGGAAAACGACACCCTGCCTGAGCCGGAATGTCCAGTTCATGCCGTCCGCGCTCACCTGCCATGATGTGGCCAATTTCGGTTGGGAAACGAGTGAGTGGTCGAGGTCGGTGAGCGTCTCCCAGACATTGGTGTTCCGCTGGACCATGACCGGATTGTTCGAGCCGAGATTGAGCCTTGACGGCACCCCGATAACGAGTGTTTTCGAACTTCTTTCAGGTGAGCCGCAGCCGGAAATAATCGCTATGCCCAGCAGGAAGGCGGCTAAAACAGTTAAAATCCTTAAATATTTTATTTCGTGCATTTTCATCGAATACCGCCTTCCGTGAAAACAGTCACCTCGTCGACATTGAACAGGGAGCGTTTCTTGTCGAGCATGTCCCGGAGACCATCCGCGGTTAAATGCAAACCTGTGGCTACCAGACCAATAAACAGCGAAGGGAATATCAGGAGCCAGGGTGTTGTCAGAAAAGATTCACGGGCGTCGGAAAGGATAACGCCCCATTCCGGTATCTGCGGCGATACACCGATACCGAGGAAACTCAGCGATACAATGGAGAATATGTCGCCGATAAGCACTGTCACAAAAAGCACCATGAGCTGAGGAAGCACAGTCGGGAGGGCATGAAGGAACATATTTCTCACCCTCGAGTAACCCGCAGCGGTGTTTGATGTAATGAAATCGAGGTTCTTGACAACCGCCAGCTCATTCCGTACAATCCTTGCCACCTGTGTCCACCCGGTCAGGACGAGGAAGAGAACGAGGTTCCATGTGCCGCCGCCCATGATTCCAAGAAAACAGACTGCCAGCAGGAAATTGGGAAGCGCGATTAGCGCATCTACCAGACGCATGAACACGGCGTCGATCCAGCCGCCGCTGAAACCGGAAATCGTACCGAGCAGAAGTGCTATGCCGATATTACCCGCGGCAATGATGCAGGCGAGCCCGAGTGTCGTACGCGAACCCGCGAGAAGGCGGCTGAACAGGTCCCTGCCCAGATGATCGGTTCCCATGAGATGATCGAGACCGGGAGAGGAATAAATGGTGGAATAATCGCCCTCCAGCGGATCAAACGGGGCAAGTGCACCGCCCAGGACTATCATAAGGCCGAACAGGATGAGAATGGCGACTCCGCAGCGTCCGTAAAGCGGCATATTATTGTATCCTGCTTTGAGTTGGACGTGGATCGATATGGCGGACAATGATGTCGGCTCCGAGATTCACCACTACCACAACAGAACCAAAAAAGAGAATATAGCCCTGTATGACAGGATAATCCCTGCTGAAAATCGCCTCGAAAATATAACTGCCCATCCCGGGCAACGAGAATACGGATTCGATGAGCACGATCCCACCGAGAAGCCCCGCGAAACGCAATGCAAGATAGGTGACCGATGGTGTCAGGGCATTTCTCAACGCGTGCCTGAAAACGGCCTGACGATAGGTCAGCCCTTTCCCGAGTGCTGCGAGAAAATATTCCTCGTGCACCGCACCGAGAAGGGAATTGCGCACGATACGCGAAAGTGAAATGCCGAGTACGCCTCCAAGTGTTACGATTGGCAGCACGAAACCCAGACCGTTCCCGGTGCCGTACAGGGGCAGGCAACCGAGGCGAAACGCAAAAAGATACAAAAAGAACAGGCCCGTGAGAAACACCGGTATGGAGGTGACCGCAACTGACAGAATTCGGATTGTATGGTCAACGACGCCTTTTTCATACAGGACGCAGAGTATACCGAAAAACAGCCCGACAAGAGCACCGAATATTATCGAACCGGCCGCGATAGTGAGAGAAACCGGTATCCTGACAAAGAATTCTTCGAGTACGGGGCGGTTAGATTTCAGGGAAACGCCGAGATCGCCTGACAGAACGGAGGCTGTCCACGAGAGGTAGCGTTTATGGGCGGGATGGTCGAACTGGTACATACTTGCAATGCGTTCGAGTGTTTCGGGCGGGAGGTCACGTGCCTGCGCACCAAGCAGGAGTTCTTCCGGTTCGCCCGGCGCCAGCTCTATCGCTGCGAACGAAACGATGCTGACGATCAGCATTGTCAGGAGAGAGGAAAAAAATCGATTAATCATATAAGAAAAAACGTCTTTCCATATGTGTGAGAGAAAAAGACGATGTGCCCGGCCGCGTGAAAGATACTATGTATAATATGGAAACGGGGACGATTATGCAATCGCCCCCGTTGTTCCAGAGGGATGGTACCGTCATTTGTTTACATATCGAAATGATATGAAACATTGACTTCGTAGAATCTGCCGGGCGCATTGTAAATGAACTCGCCGTCATACTCGGTATCGAAGATGTTGTCGACACCGATGGATGTGGTTACACTGTTCTGGCCGAGGCTGAACGTTTTCCACAGCTTAGTGTCGAGGCAGAAGTATTCCTTCATGTGATAGTAACGCAGCTCGGTGTTATCGTCATCATAATAACGGTCGTCAGAATAACGGCCGGAAAGGCGACCGCCGAGACCGCGAACGACATCGTTATAGATGAGACCGACACTGCCGGTAAAATCGGGGGCGTTCCTGAGCTGATGGCCCTTGTTTGTCGCCGATTCAGTTATAACTGAGGAATTTTTGGTGTAGTTGAAGAAATAGCTGACATTGTCGATGACTTCCTGGCGAATGCTCAGCTCATAACCCTTGATGTCGACATCATCCGAATTCGAAGTGCGGATGATCTGGACACCGTCCAGGGTCGGATGCTGATCATAGACATAGCACATGGCATCCTTGATGGAACCGCGGTAATGAGTCGCCGAGATCACGAGGCGTTTTTCCTCGTTGGTATAGTCGATACCAAAATCGACCATTTGCGTTCTTTCGGGTTTCAGGTCAGGATTGGCCTCACGCCAGATTGTACCCGTTGACACGTTCTGGAAAAACCACTTTGCATGACCCGGCCAGAATGCTGTTCCTGCTGATGTGCGGATTCCCCACTCTTCATTCAACTGATACTTGATACCGCCTCTGAATGTCGTTGCGTCCTGCGTGACATCGTCAGGAGTTTTATTTGTCGAGCCGGAATCGTAGATGTCGGAATATTCCCACTCATCGTGCCTGAGGCCGTACAGAAGAGTTGCCTTGTCATCCAGGAATGTGTACTGATCCTGCATATAAAATGCGGTCTGAGTGATATCGTATTCCGATTCTGACAGTGTCGATGTTTTGTTCGCATTCTTTGCAAATGATTCGCATGAATCCTTAAGATAGGTAGCGCCAATTGTAAATGTGTGGTCCTCGATCGCGGTCAGGTCAAACTGGAGATCGAGCGGTATACGTGAATTGTTTGTGCTGGAGTGGCGCGTAATGGTCGGATCATAGACATAGCTGTTATCAGCATCGATGGCGGTATAGACATAACGGCCTGCGATATCGGTATTTGCAACCTTTGTAAGCCCTTTTGTGCTCTGAGAGTCGGCATCACGATTCTGATAGCCGAAGCGGAGCGTTGCCATACCGAGGTCATATACGGGCGCAAACGCTTTACCGGTGCTGATGATGCGGGTGCCGTCGTTTTCTGCATTTTCTTTGCCGCCATAAACATCCTCGGTGAATACATGGGCACCGAGAGAGAATCCGGCTCCATTATCAGGATTACGGTATCCGACACGGCCGTACATATAGTTGTTGGTGTACTCTTCATCCTCTATCGCGACATAATTAAGATAGGAGGCCCTGCCATTGTTCATCATGTAGAGGCCGGTTTCCAGATCGGTATTTTTGTAACCATCGGAGATGTCGGAGTTAAACGAACCGTAGACATCCCAGTTGCCAAGCTCTTTGCCGAATGAAACGCTGGGACGCAATGTGTTGAACGAGCCATAACCCATTCCGACATTGATTCCGGGATTGTCACGTCCGGTGATGGAGCGCATGTTCAGAGCGCCGCCGCTTGCATTGGGACCGTAGAGAGATGAGGACGGTCCCAGAAGCACCTCGACTCCCGACAGGTTGTAGGGATGCACAGCGATACTGACCATCGGCTCGGCAATGGGGATTTCGTCAGCCATATACAGCGTACGGCCGATGAAATAGCCGGTACCGCGGAGATGCACCCAGGGCGGGATGTTCCGGTCGCCATGACCGACTGAAACACCGGGGAGATCGCGTACGATTTCACCGACATTGGGGTTGTTATACTGCTTGGACTTAATTTCTTCACGTGTGACGGTTTCGACGTTTACCGGCACGTTGAGAGCATTGGTCTCGGTCTTGGTCGCGGTAATCACAACCTCGTCACTTTCATAGGTTTTCAAATCTTTCTGCTGGGCACTTGCGTTTCCAGAAAGCAGGAAACAGCCCATCAGGCATACAGTAGCAAAACGATACATCAAGTATCCTCCGTTTCGGATAATGTTATTGTAAATGATCTTGTTGTGCATTATGTGTTATTTTATTTTATCTGAGTGCTACTATAACAATTGAGATATTGTTTGTCAATGAGTTTTTTACCCTGTTTGTTTGCAAATTTGTTTTGTATAGCAGAATATTCGGCGGATCGGAGAGAAGGTTTGCCATGAGACAAAATGGTGCAGTGTAATCTGCGCGCTATTCAAGCATATGTTAACGGCAGATTCTGATCGTAAAAACCGCGCCGGCATCGCAAAAACACCTCAGAAACGACAATTTCATCTGAGCTTACAATTAGAAAATACGTACAGAGAAGCGTTACAAGACAACAGAAGAATGCCCGTATCAGGCTAATCGCCGGTGCCGCTCTATGTGAGGGGAAGGGAGAAGATACATATTTTTCTGATATAAACGTGCAGATTAATCTGCTGCTCGGTGTTGCGCCGCCGAATGCTGGCTTGCATGGTCACCTATATCTTCGGCGCTTGTCACTGTCGTTGCAGGGTCTTTTTCGTCGCGGAGCGATCGCTCCTCTTCAGGGGGAACCGCCCCGAAATATGGGAGAGGGGAATATTGAAAAGGCTTACTTGACACCTGAAAAGCGAGGGATTCAGACATGAGGGATGGAAATTAAAAATAATAACATAATTGCGAAAAAGGAAGATAGCCAAAAGGAACAATGAATCACAGTCAAACTACGATTGATATGCTCTCTTGTCACATTTTCAGATCCTTCACCCATCCATGCTTTCTCAACCGTGCCATATGAATACGTGACAGGCCCGCCAAGCCGAGCCCCAATTGCACCGGCAATACAGCTTTCGGGATGTCCTGCGTTTGGTGAAGAATGATTCAACCTGTCTCGCACGGCTATTCGGAGACATGATAACGGATTCATACCGCACAGGCCCGCAGAAGCGGCAATAATAAATACGCTGATACGGGCGGGAATCCAGTTCATGAGATCATCTGCGCGGGCGCTGAAAAAACCGAAATATCTGTAGCGAGCGTTTTTATATCCAAGCATCGAATCGAGCGTGTTGACAGTCCTGTACAGGACAATACAGAGCGTTCCCGGCAAAACCGGTTCTACAGCCAACCACTTCCCTGAAAAACAACCCAGAACGAACCAGAAAACAGGCGCCAGGAAACCATCGACAAAGTTCTCTGCCAAAGTTTCAATAAGTGCCCGCCCGATACCGACTGAATCAAGACAAAGCACATCACGGCCGACAATCATTGAAAGCGCATGACGGGAACGGACGATGTCATTCTCAATCAATGCTGAATAAACTGCGTTGCAATGACGAATAAGATCACGATATGCGATACAAGAGTAGACGATATACACTGAAAAAAGAATTGCCGCAATTTCATTCAGACTGTGAATGAGCAGATACAGGCATGCAATGGTAATTAAAGTCACGACCAGCATACAGACAAAAAGCGCCAGCCCTCGGAAGAAACCTCGCCAGCCGGATATATATAGAACATGTTCGAAAAAAGAGATCGCTCTCCCTGTTATACGCACCGGGTGAAGAGAATACGATGGATCGCCGATAAAAAAATCCAGGGTGATAGCAAGTAAGAAAACAATTTCACACTGCACGAAAGTATATCTCCAAAACATCATTGAGCGTAGTAGTCAGCAGGGTATTGTCCTGTTTCCCGCGAATCGCACAACGCCAGTACGCTCCGAAAAGGCCGGAAAAATTTCGGCAGTCGCGAAGGACAATTCCACTCGCAAGCATTCTTCTCAAAAAACTATCAAACTGACCGGCATTCGTGTTATTCACCAGAAAAAAATTCGCGGATGACATAACAGGATTCACTCCCGGCAATGATGAAAACTCCCGATAGAGCCGTGTCCGCTCTTGTGCGACAAGACTGGAGGTCTCACGTTCATAATCATCGCAATGCGACAATTCATATGCAATTGAATCGGCAAGTTTATTCACCCGCCAGGGGACTGCCTGTGCTTCCAGACGTTCAACTATTTCAGGAGAGGCTACCGCCGCGCCGAGGCGAAGCCCGGGCAGGGCATAGAGCTTGGTGAGAGACTGGATGAGGATTATGTTTTCGGGTATTCGGTCCAAATACAGGAGACTCACGTCTTGAGGTGACGGCAAAAAACCGGAAAAGGATTCATCGACAATGAACCAGATATCAGTATACGTTTCAGCAAGTGATAGAATGCTTTCCCGCCTCAAGAAAGTTCCGGTCGGATTGTTCGGATTTCCCATCACAAACACATTGCTGCCTTTGAGATATTCTGACAGGACAGCCTCAGAAGGACATACGAAATCCTGCTCAGGAAGAAGCGGTATCGGCCGTATCTCTGAGCCACAGAGTTCTGCCGCACGGGTATAGTCATGATACGAAGGCACAATGATTGCTGTGCATTTCGGTGACAAGGCCTGAAATAAAGAATACAGTACATCCGACGCACCGTTTCCCGGAAAGACTGTTGCCGGATCGAGATTGTATTTTCCGGCATAATATGTCCGTATGCCCTCTCCACCGACCGAGGGGTATTCCATGATATCGCCGTACAGATCGCTCCAACGATCTTTTACAAAACGCGGCGGCCCTAACGGATTGATATTGACACTGAAATCGACGAAAGAGCGTGGCTCTATCCCAAGCCGACGGTACACGTCGTAAGGATTTCCTCCATGCCGATACATTTCCGGTTCGGTCATTTTATATGTCCCTTTTAAATCGTCAAACCGGCTAATTTTCTGAGAAGCGGCATGTTGAGGTGTTTCGCGAAATGGTCGGCAAGAAGATTGTAATGGCGGTCTTTATAAGCAGTATTTAACTCGGATTCACGCGCGGGAACAGCTTTTCCGGCTCTTTTACTCAAATCCTCGAGGAATGACTGGCGAAATCCGGGACTATCGAATAGACCGTGCAGATAACTGCCCCATATTATACCATCCTCATTACAGGCCCCATCAGTATAATCACGCTCCTCTCCATTGCATACCGATATGTGAAAAACAGGCCGGACAGTATCGCCGTATTCCGTTTTCCCCATGTGTATCTCATACCCTTCGATCACTGTACCATGCTCAATCGAGACGCCTGCGACCTGTGCAAGCGCTTTTTCAGCTTCGAGCACGGTTTCCACATCCAGGAGGCCGAAACCCTGTGTCACTCCGGGTTCGCCCTCGATACCGTGATCATCCCTGATGGCCATTCCAAGCATCTGATAACCGCCGCAAACGCCGACAATCGTTCCCCCTGACCGCGCATAGGAATAAATACGGGAATCCCAGCCTCTGCCCCGCAGCCAATCGATATCGAAACGGACATTTTTCGTTCCCGGCAAAATCACCGCGTCGTAAGAATCGAGCGATGCCGGATGATAGAGATACTCACAGTGAACGGCGGGATGACGCATCAGTGCATCGAAATCGGTAAAATTGGAGATGTGCGGAAGCTTGAGTACTGCTATTCGCAAGGGATTTTCCTTTTTTTTCCGTTCATCCGCCACCTGTGCGTCGAGAATAACGCCATCCTCTGAATCGATATGTATATCGTAGTACCAGGGGATCAGTCCGAGAACTGGAATTCCCGTTCTTTCTTCTATCCAGGATATACCGTCCTGAAACAGCGAGGCATCCCCCCTGAATTTATTGATGACAACACCGGCGACCTTCTTACGGTCTTCTTCCGGCAGCACTTCAAGTGTACCGACAACCTGGGCGAAAACGCCGCCACGATCAATGTCGGCTGCCAGTATAACGGGCGCATCCGACACATGAGCAACACGAAAGTTCACAAAATCACGATCCCTGAGATTGATTTCCGCGCAGGAGCCCGCCCCCTCGATGACAACCAGTTCATAGTTGTCTCTCAGGCGTTCGAGGCTTTCAAGAGCTTTGCCGAACAAATAATCTCTGTTGTTCCAGTAATCGGATGACGTACAGGAACCGTGCACCTTTCCCTGCAGAACTATCTGCGATCCGGTGTCCGCCGACGGTTTCAACAGTACCGGATTCATGTCCACGTGCGGATTGATACAGGCGGCTTCAGCCTGTACTACCTGGGCTCTGCCCATTTCACCACCCTCGCTGGTCACCCATGAATTATTCGACATATTCTGAGCCTTGAACGGTGCAACGCTGACACCCTCATTGGCAAATATCCGGCAGAGAGCCGCGGAGACAATGCTCTTACCGACATCAGAACCGGTTCCGAAAACCGCAATACAGGGAGCCTTTTTTCTATACTTATCCATCACGATTATCCCATTACACTCCGGCAAAAAAACCAGCGCTAACAAGCACTGCTGTTTCAGATAGTTCGGAACAGGCGCCAAGAATATCACCCGTTATTCCACCGAGCTTCCTCTTGCTCCACCCACCGAGCAGCCATGCCATCATAATTCCGAATAGCAGGCAGACCGCCGCCTTTATTCCCCCAAGCGGCAGCACAAACACAATGCATTGAAAATACGCCGCAAGGAAATGAGCTGGCCGTGCTGAACTGACAACACCATGACCTGTACCCCCTTCGCTACGGGTATAGGGCTGGCGGACAGCGAGGTCGACCATCATTGTCCTCGACAGTATAGCCGCAAATATGATAAATTCGGTACGGCCGCCAGTAATCAGGCGGACTATTGCAATCCATTTCGCAAAAATGATAAAGATCAGCACAATAACACCGAAAGAGCCAATCCGTGAGTCCTTCATGACCCTGAGCATCTTCTCACGGTCGCCCATGCAGCCCAGTGAATCGGCCCAGTCGGCCAGTCCGTCAAGGTGAAGCCCCCCGGTTATAAAAGCGGCAAAAGCAACAAGGAGAAGAGCTGTTGCCTCCGGCCACTCAATCGGCGCCAGACCGGCACAATACGCTATGCCTAACTGTCCTCCGCCGATCAGTAATCCCAGCACCGGAAACCAATAAAGGGCCGATGTTTGTTTAACGCTCTCAGCGCCGGGAACCGGTACAACAGTCAGCAGCCGGACAGCCGAAATGAATCCGCGGAAATAATCCTTCACGATTTCCTCGCAATACCAGCAGATTCAAATGTCGCCATTTCGTTGTATATCTTTATTGAGGCGTCGATTATGCTCATGGCAAGCGCCGCACCGGTCCCCTCACCGAGCCGCATGTCGAGATCGAGCAGGGGCCTGATCCTCATCGTGTCAAAAAATACGCGATGCCCGGTTTCCGCCGAACAGTGGCTGAAGAAACAGTAGTCGAGCGACGCGGGACATGAGCGAATTGCAACGAGTGCGCCGGCAGTCGAGATAAATCCGTCGACGACAACGGGGATTTTGTGTCGAGCCGCACCGAGAATCAGTCCGCAAATGGCTGCGATCTCGAGACCGCCAACGGCTTCACAGGCACGTAAAGGATCGGCAAGCTCCTGCCTGTGCAGCGCAAGTGCAGTCTTGATGACAGAGGTTTTATGGGTCAGACGTTCTGAATCTATACCTGTTCCCGCACCTGTGACGGCGGCGGTTTCAGCGGGAAGCAGCGCGGCAAACAGCGCGGCGGAGGGTGTCGTGTTGCCGATACCCATTTCTCCGGTGCCAAGAAGTGTGATACCGTCACTGAAAGCCTGCTCAGCACACTCGATTCCCGTTTCCACAGCGGCAAACATCTCATCATGAGACATGGCCGCTTCCTTGAGCATATTTCCCGTTCCTCTGCGCACCTTCCTCGCAACAACATTATCAAGGCCATCAAGACTGTCAAATACTCCCACATCGACGATGACGACTTCCGCACCGGCATGACGCGCCAGTACATTGACCGCCGCCCCACCTGCATCCATATTCTTAACCATCATCGGAGTAACAGAGGACGGGAATGCAGAAACGCCTTCTTCGACAACGCCATGGTCACCAGCGAACACCACAATACGCTTTTTCGGCGCCTTCAGATCGGCCGAACCGGTCATCATGCCGTACCTGAGCACGATTTCTTCGAGCCTTCCGAGACTGCCGGGCGGTTTGGTCAGGGAATCAAGACGATCCTGTATGAGTTGTTTTATCTCTTCATCACCATCATAGCGCTGTATGTTATTTATTGTCTCATCAAAACGTGTCATCGACAGATCCTTTCAAGGTCATCGGCAGGCCGCTTATCATGCAGACAACCCTGTCCGCACGTTCAGCGATACGGCGGTTGACCGTTCCGGCGATATCCCTGAACCTTCGGGCAAGCGCGTTATCGGGAACAATGCCCATACCGACCTCATTCGTGACAATATAGAGCGGACACGGCACGTTATCAAGCAGGGAGAGAAATCTCTCGACAGGTGGAAACGGCCCGTCTATATCCCGATGACGGTCCATGACAGTGCTCAGCCAGATCGTGATACAATCGATGACAATGCTGTCAACAGACGGTGCAAGCGATTCGACAACCGCCGCAATATCGTAAGGCTCCTCGACAGTGACAAAGGATTTGTCACGCTCAGCCTTGTGACGGCGTATCCGCTCACGCATTTCATCATCAAAGGCTGTTGCGGTGGCAATGAATCCTTTCCTGGCATACTTTGACACACATTTGAGGGCAAAGCTGCTTTTACCGCTTCTCGCCCCTCCGGTGATGAGAACTGACTCAGCGTTCGGCATAGCGTTCCAATATCTCCATTGAATGAATAAAATCCGATTCGGAAAAAATTTCGAGTGTCAGCACCCGCTCAGATGCCGCAGTCGTTTTCAGCAGATTCAGCAAAATTTCGAGAACCTGCTTATCGAGCCCTTTCAGGCTTGCGTGGTCTTTCCCATCTATGATACCGTGCAAATGAATGACCCGGGTTATATCCCAATACTTTCTATAATGCTCCTCGATCGAATACGAATTCAACAGCAAATGTCCGATATCCAGACAGACCGAAAAGCCATGCTCCCGTATGGGAGTTTCAAGTGTGTGCAAAGGATATCGAAGTGTTTCCACCGCAAAACATTTCGGATCGTCAACACAGGATGATAGCTCGCCGAAAGAACGATGCGCCTGCTTCAGCCACGTCTCCATATCACGGGACGGGAATTCCCCCTCAGGGGAATCTTCATTGCAATGAACGATAAAGGCAAAGGGGTCAAGCGGCCGGGTACAGTCGATAATCCGCCTGCATTGCTCGACTGACTTCTCCCGGCACTCTTCATTGCTGTCACAGAGAGACACATCCAACGGGAAATGAACCGTATAGCTCAACTCATGTTCTTTTGCCAGAACACGCAGTGTATCGATTGTATCGGCATCCGGCAAGTTGGAAAATTCTTCCGTTTCGAAAAGAACCAGTTCGATATCGTCGACAATTCCGGCAAGGGCTCTCACATTTGGAATGATATCGGCAGGAATGATGTAGGATGACGTTCCGAGCCGGAACGGAAAGGAGAGCGCGATCCCGCCGTCCAACAGTGATAAATCATTTTTCGATACCGTCACGCGCCTCGACACCTTTCGAGTAATAGTGTTTAATCTCGGTCATTTCCGTTACCAGATCCGCACGTTCTATTAGTGATGGATGGGCATAACGGCCGGTGAGAACAAGCTCAACATGCTCAGGCTTGGACTCTATCAGCTCTATGACATCCTCTACGGCAAAAAGGCCGATATGCTCCGCGATGTTGATTTCATCGAGGATAACCACCTGGTACCCGCCATCACGAACAATTTCTTTTACAACAGCCAAACCGCTCCGGGCGCAGTCGATATCCTCTTGCCCCGGTTCTTCGTAAATAAAGCAGCCGCGGCCGAACTGCCGTATGGTTATCATATCCTCAAAACGCTTGAACGCATCCAGCTCGCTGTAATGCATTCCCTTTATAAATTGTGCTATAAAGACTTTTAATCCAGCGCCGGCGGCTCTCAATGCCAGCCCGAAAGCCGCCGTTGTCTTGCCTTTACCGTTTCCTGTGTATATCTGGACATAACCTTTCAAAATTCGATGCCTCCCAAAAAAAACTCTCGTGCTATTCTCATGAAATAAGCTTTATTGGTGAAAATGATGTACATCAGATACTGAAACACGTTCAGAATGACGGGACTCGGTTATCAAGCGGCTTTTAATAATCTGCCCCGGAGCAAGCGGTGAGGAATTCCTTTGATTAATGTATCTGTGCAGTTTTGAATCAGGTGGTCATTTCTGTTTTTCGGCTCATCAGGAGCCAGAGGAAAAACGGCCCGCCTAACAGGGCGGTAATAACGCCGCCCGGTATTTCGGCAGGGGCGATGACAGTGCGGGCGATTGTGTCACAGATTACAAGGAACATCCCGCCGAAGAAAAACGATGCCGGCATAAGCACCCGGTGGCTGTGACCGACAAGAAGCCTGCAGATATGCGGGCACATCATGCCGACAAATCCAATAGGACCGGTTATCGACACAACAGTCCCTACCATGAACGAGACGATGAAAAAGAGTAACGTTTTCAGCTTCGAGGTGTCAACACCGCGGCTGAGCGCAATGGTCTCACCAAATGACAGGAGATTCAGTTCGCGTGAAAGCAGAAGCAATATAACACCGCCAATAACAGCCACGGGCATGACCAACAGGAAAGAACGGTAGCCGACGACCTCGAGCCCGCCCATCATCCAGCGGACAATCCTGAACGAATGGGTGAAATCGCTCAAATACTGCAGAAAGAGGATAAAACTTGAAAAGAAGAAACTGACCGCAACACCGGCCAGTAGCATGGAGGCAGTCGAAAAACTGTTCCGCATGCGGGTAAGCCAGTATACAATGCCGAGGGCGGTCGACGCCCCGATGAATGCGCTCACCGATTGTCCCGCCATACCGAACAGAGAGAAAACGATACCGAGCCGTACATACAAAGCCGCACCGAACGCCGCACCACTGGAGACACCAAGGGTATAGGGGGTGGCAAGCGGATTCCTGAACAACGCCTGAAATGTCATGCCACTGATTGAAAGAACGGAACCGGCAAAAAATGCTGTCAGCACTCTCGGCACACGAATCCGCCAGAAAATATCCCGGATTATTTCCTCACCTGCGCCGGAGAACACAACAGCAGGCGAGACAGACTCGATCCCTATAAAGGGTGCGATTAAAAGTGTGCATGCCGCGGCGGCAAATATTATAAAAAGCATGACGTGCTGTTTCAATCGCGGCCTCCCTCAGGAAGAATGACGGGAAAACCATTATCAGGGTGTGCAATGAAATCGAAAGACGTATCAAACAGCGGTTCGAGTATCTCATTGTTCATCATGGCTTTGGGCTCGCCGAAATATGCGCACTCACCGTTCTTTATGATACATATACGGTCGCTGGAAAGCGCCGCGTGATTGATGTCATGTGTGACCATGAGAATGGTATAACCGAGATCGCGATTGATATTCCTGATCAGGGCAAAAATGTCGCGTTCATGTTTCGGATCGAGAAAAGTTGTCGGCTCATCGAGAAGCATGATCCTGCTTTCCTGCGCAAGTGCCGCGGCAATTGAAACTGTCCGGCGTTCTCCACCGCTCAAGGTCGCGATATTTCGATGGGCAAAACGGGTGCATCCGGTTATTTCAAGCGCACGATTGACTGCCGCATGATCGGAATCGCTGACTGTCGAAAACGGGCTCATGTGCGGATAGCGGCTCATCAACACATACTCATCAACCGTCACAGGGAAACCGCTCAAATCCTGCTGGGGAATAAAACTGATACGACGAGCCAGTTTTCGCTGGCTGAAAGTCTCGATATCATTTCCGTCTATTTCAAGTACGCCAGTGCCGCCCTTATATATGCGCATTAAGCAGTTCAGAAGGGTTGACTTACCGGCTCCGTTCGGCCCGATAATCGATACGAACTCGCCTTTTAAAAGATCGAGACTGACATGATTGAGAATTTGAGTTTCACCGATACTGAACGAGAAATCAGCGATTCTGATAATGGGCGTCACTGCCTCACCGCTTTCGTATGTATTATTGCAGCAATATCTTCCATGAAGTTAATAAATCGGGGACCCGGAATAACGGCGTAATCGCCGGTGAGGAGATACACCGATGAATCCCTGACCGCATTCACATGCCCAACACTGTACCACTCACTGAGAAGCGAAGCCTTACTAAATCCTTTTGCATCGAAATCGGGAACAAGATCGATAATAACATCGGGATTGACATGCATGAGCCCCTCCGCACTGAGCAACGGATAGGCTGTTTTCGTATCGCGATAGGCATTGACACCACCGGACAGTCCGATCAGTTCGTCATAGAACGTACCGGTGCCTGCGACATAAATATCCTGAAGCGTGCCCGTTCCCATTGTTCTGCCAATGGAAATGAGGATACTCCTGGGTGAGCTACTGGCATGTCTGCCGTGAACCGCCTGCATCCTCATATCGATTGACGCAATGAGTGAATCAGCGGCTGTTTCAGCATTGCAGAGAACGCCGATTGTATGGATAGTTTCAAGTATTTCATCAACAGTGCGGTTATGGACCGTTTCGTGCCGTATACCCAGTTGATCAAGATACGCGCGGACATCCTCATGTTCGGGCAGCAGAAAAACTATGTCCGGATATAAGGTCGCCATTTTCTCGTAATTGGGATCGAGATACCCCCCCACTGACTCTTTTGCTTTCGCTGCCGGCGGGTAGTTGCAGAACCGTGTCACACCAACGACACGCTCACCGATCCCAAGGGCAAAAAGCGTTTCGGTAATGCTCGGGGCAAGCGACACAATCCTCTTGAAATCCGCGGTGCCTGCCTGATCTTGCGAAACCCGTTCTTTATCAGCATTTTGCCGCCCGCAGCCGGCCGAAATGACACACAAGCCGACTATAATGATCACGCAATAGCGATATAAGCTCTGTCTGAACCGCATGGGACACCTTTCAGATAAAACACCATCCATGAGGGGACACACGCCCCTCATGGATAATATACTGATTATGAAAAACTTTACAGATATTACTTAACAAGCACAACCTTGGCTGACTGAACGGTATTACCATGTTTTACGCTGATGAAATAGACACCATTCGATACATTCCCGGCATTCCAGACTACAGAATGGTTTCCGGCCTCAAGATGCATATTTACAAGCTCTGTGACCTTCTGGCCAGCAAGGTTGAACACCTCAACCGAGGTCATACCGGCATCCGACAACGAGAACGAAAGGGTTGTCGACGGATTAAACGGATTGGGATACGGCGCATCGAGTGCAAAAGATTCGGGCACGGCCTCGTCATTCACCGCTGTCGCCCCACTCTCGATATACACCATCGACATTGGCGGCAGCGACGATGTCATTATATCTCCCGCAAGCGTATTCGTCGAGGGATCGACCGGATAAATACCCAATGCGTCATTGTCTCTTGAACCGACATACACGATATCACCGACCTTGACCGCGCCACCGTCAGGCGTAGGGATCGGGAGTGCCTCACCCATCGCACCTGTTGCCGGATCGAACCAGTACGCCGCAGCTTCCTGCACCCATTCGCCGCCAACTTCCACCCATGCGGAAGAATAGAATATAGCGAGTGTTTCATCGAAGACCTTGACACCGGTGATATCCATGAACATCGTTTCTTCGTCCAGAAGCATCGACTGGGGAAGGTCCACATTGCCGAGATCGAGAGTCAGAACACCCTCGGTCTGGCCGGACCAGTCATGGCCGCCAATGTACGCGGTATTACCGACCTGGGCGAAATATGCGGGATTCTTCACCAGAAGCTCAATGCCCTGAACGCCGTCAGTTGCGGGATCGAGGTCCAAGATCGTATCTGTCTCCGGATCGATCTTTATAACATAGCCCGGGATCTCAGCAGTCCAGCCGTTCAGACGCTGCATGACGACGTAAACCATACCGTCACAGACAAAGCCATATGTCGCTTCAGGTGTGCCGTTCTCATCATAAGCTGAAATGTCGATTGTACCCAGTTCAAAAGAATCCTGGCTTCCGGCATTCTGGTCTACAACGAGGATTTCCTGCGCACCGTAACGAATAACATACGCTTTTTCTTCAAGGA
Organism: Candidatus Latescibacterota bacterium; assembly: GCA_963668435.2. Lineage (GTDB taxonomy): Bacteria > Latescibacterota > Latescibacteria > Latescibacterales > Latescibacteraceae. Next base: position 274,294 of record CAXXSC010000001.1, on the reverse strand, counting down.
ACACAATATCATGCGGATTTGATCCAGCTCCGACGGAATACTGCCAGATCATGCCATTGAGATCAGCATCGTATTTTGCCACGGAGCCCAGCGTTCTCGATATAAAATATACATTTTCACCGTCGGAATCGACAATAATATCCTGATCATCCTGACCGAGAGCCGCACCGTTAAAATCACCTGTTCCCGTATTGTAAACAGCGGTATTACCCGATTCATAGTCGGATGTTGTTACGATGAGCTGACCCGCGGACACAGTTGACACAAAAAAAAGCAGCATAACTACGGCAGCAAACGCTTTTTTCATCTGATTTTCTCCAAAATTATGAGTGTGAGTAGTTATTTAGTATTTCTTCGGCCGCCTGACCTCCTTTCATAATGAATAACGTATGTCGATAGAATATGATCGTCCCGGTTTCGGCATGCCCCGCATGTCAAAGGTATTCCTGTCAGTTACATTTTCAACCATGAAGCGCCACACCATCGTATTGTCCTTAAATCCAAGGGAAAAGGACAGGTCATGCAGCGACCGTCCCGGATATTTCATGTGCGGCTGGTTCGAGCGGTCGAGGTAGTATGAATCCTTGTAATCCAAAATCCATGACAGGGTGGCATTCTTTCGCGAATACTCAAGTGTTGCGGTGCCGTAGCGCTTTGGCCGATTGGGGAGCTGTTTGTCCTGGTGGTAGCTTTTCGTTGTGTCAGTCACGCGTGAATTCTGTATTGTCCAGTTGCCGCGAAGGCCAATGGAATTGAATAAACGAGTATTCCATATGAGCTCAGTACCCCGCACGTATGAACCGGCCACATTCGCAGGCTCAATGAATCCGTAATTATTGGTATACCATTGTATGAGGTCGCGATAATTATTGTCGAAATAGACAACATCGAAACGTCCCTCGGGTGAGCGGGCCCATTCCGGCAGATGAAACCTGAGGCCGGCATCCCAGCGATACACATGTTCGGGCTTGAGACCCGATTTCGATATAATGCCGCCGCGGTCGCCGAAAAGCTCGTAGAAACTCGGGACACGCCAGTTGTCCCCGTAATTCCACCTGAACGAAACGAGAGGATGCGGCTCGATTTTAATCCCTGTCTGTCTGTTGGTGAAATGATGGTATTTGGGTTCAGGCGGCTCCGGACTGAACACATTAGCCTGCCCCTCATATTCGCTGTAATAACGGTCCCGGCGCATATTTGCAGTGAGCGTTACAGCCTGACCCGGCGAGTGCATCTCAAAATCACCGACAAGACCGAGGTGTTCCCGGTCGCTGGAGAGGGGAATTGTTTTCTCGAGACGGTGTTCCGGTGAATACGATTCCCGGGATGCCACCGGAGTCAGCGTGAACGAGCCGAACATTGCCCGACGCAGCGAAAACGGGATCATACCCTTGACCGTATTGGTCGTATATATATTGTCCTGTTCACCCCAGCCCACATGACCGTCCTTATCCTCGTAATGCTCGTTTGAGACGATATAATGAGCTGTCGGCGCGATTTCCATAAAAGGAAGTGATTCGGGCATCCACGAAAAGCGTGATTGCAACAGGTTTTTCGAAGTTTTCAGAGACGCGCTTGAAAAAAGTATGTGCTGGGTGTTGGGAAGGTTCTTGCGGGAGGACATGGTATGATTGGAAACCTCGAGAATCATTCCGCTGCCGATGAGACGGCGATATTTTACAAGCCCGTTCACGGTCCGATAATCGTTGTTGCGGCGATAAGTCGTATAATCGTCATCGGGATTCTGCGGTGTGCCGTTATCGCTCGTGTAATCGTAATCATTTCTGGATGTCGCGGCATCAAGCGAGACTATCAGACGTGAATCCTTCGGCCCGAAGCCGAAAACGCCATGACCGGTCACAGTCCCGAACGAGCCGTAACCGAGCGAGATGGTCTGTCTGTTTTCCGAATACTCCCGTGTAACGATGTTTATGGCGCCGCCGACCGCATCACCGCCGAATCGAGCAGGTGCACCACTTCGCCATATCTCAACCCTGTCGACATTGTTCAGCGGTATCAGTCCAAGATTGACTGAGCCGCCGATCGATTCGTTCAACAACATACCGTCAACATAGACCTGCACCTGGTTCGAGTATGAACCACGAAGGGACACCTCGGAAAAGGAGCCGAGACCGCCATAGGTGCTGATCGATGCGCTCGGAGTCGATGCAATGACATCCTCGACAGTCGCGGCATGGACCTCAAACTCCGATCGAGTTACGATATCCACCTGGGAAGGACTGTTTTCCTGCTGATCACCTGAACTTTCATTCGAACCGATGACAACGACCTCGTCAACAGTATAGGTTCTCTGCTCGAGTATAAAGACGACCGGATCAGCGGGACTGGTGGTTGCTGTCACCTTATTTTGCAGCTGCGAGAAAGAAGAACCGTCTTTTTTCACAGATAACAGGTATCTGCCCGGCTGAAGCCGCTCGAAAAGGAAACGTCCGTAGGTATCGGTAGTATCAGCCCGGCTCGGTGATTCCAAGCTTACAACTGCCCCGGAAACCGGCGACGCGCTTTCATCCAGGACAATACCGCGAATACGTGCCATATCAACGTTTTCATCGGAAAACGATGCCTGCGAAATCAGTAAGCCGATTAATATGAGTACAATTCTCATGTCACTCCAAAAAAAATCCCGACGTATACAATCATACGCCGGGTTCCGTTTTTACCCTGCAAACAACAATAACCCAAAGCCCGTGAGTTATTCCATGTATTTTTTTCAGGCCGGTCTTCTGGCTCCCGGATCATACCCGTTACCGTGTCTTCCCATCCAACAGGACAGTGACATTTGTACGGCTCGAGTTCCCGGTTACAGCGGCGGGTCCGCAACGGTTTTTCACCGTTTTCCCGTTACCTGCCCAAATATAGCCAACCCAATGAATACAGGCAATAGAAACTTGACGCAATAGCCCGCCAGCGTCATTCATCAGGAAGAAATAAATGTAAGATGGTAAAATGTGAGTAATTCAAATTGTTATTGATCGTGGGTCCGTTACGGAGAGTGTGAAGTTGCGGAAACAGTGCGTTATTTTTGCCCAAAAAAGTGAGTAAACTTCCAACTCTTAATCAAACAAATCTCAAAAAATTATTTTACACCAACAACCTGCCCTTAATCTTTGCATCGCCAACAGGATTAGTCATACCGCTGTTAGAGCTTGTCACAAACGCGCATCAGTAAACTTCGGGTATCATACATTCAAAGAAGAACATATCATTATTGGAGGCAGTAAAGAAGGTTGCAAGATAATGATTACGAAAAAGCAGTTTCAAATTAAAACCTTTTCAGATAAATGGTTAATCATAATCTCATGACGGCAAGGAAGAAAACACAAGCATCCTTTAACCACAAACTGCTCCCAATAAGCATCTGAATACCCCAGCAAAATGAATGTACTCCTGTACAATTGACTGAGACCCAAATACTGTCGGGTCATTACTGCCGTTTACAATCCTAATAGTCAGTATAAATATTCCTGATCACTGCTTTTTGGGCTTTTCGATGGGATCGGTCGCCATGATGACAATAAGGCTTACAATCGGAGTCAGTATAATCGAAAGAACAAAAAAGCCCCAGAAACCCCATTTTCTTTGAGTTCCGAGACTGGCGACAAGTACGGCGGCCACGATATAGAGAATAGGTAAAGGAATCATTTTCCCTCCTTAGATTCGCTCGAATTTTCCGTTTTTATACTGCTTTAAAACAAATTCAGGTTCGATGAGATCACCAAAGTCATCAAAATTGAACCATGTCCCATTCAACATCTTCCATCCGTTTCCACTGGTATTTTTAATTCGTGATGCAATAGTGAAAGGATCCGTTGATTTACTGGCATGTATCGCTTGTGCGAGAAGGCAAATCGTTTGATAGGTTTGATAGGTCTGGTACGAAGCATCAAAATTATCAACCTGGTAACGGGCGGGAAGTGTGTCACGCAGTTTATTGTATTTTTCATTGAGAATGGAACCATGCTTATCATCGTCATAGACACTCACCAAATACATATCATTGCTGTTCTCATCGAAAACTTCTTTCAGAATTGATGGATATTCAAATCCGTCATCGGCAAAAATCGGAAGTTTGATACCGGCTTCCTGTATTTCCTTCAGCAGTTCGATCGTTGTCGTATTCAGATAATCAAGAATGATAATAGCATCGGCATCAGCTTTCGAAAGATCTCTAATTTGGGCGCTGAAATCAGAATCTCCGTGTTTAAAACGTCCCGAAAATGCAACGTCGAAAGGCGGATTAAGGACCCGCAGACTGTCGATTGTCGAGTTGATTGTCAGGCTTTCGTCAAAAAGCAAATGGCCGATTTCTTGAAGACTGTCGATATCCAGGTCGTGTATGCTCACTCCCGGCTGTGTAAAGCCATAAAAGGCCAGCGCCTGAATCAAGAACAGCTTGTCAGAAATATCGAGCTCATCGAGCATGGATTTCTGCTTGTCATTATCAGCAACAAGCCATTTAAGCAACGGCGCATCGCCATCAAGCACCTCATTATCAATAAGTGCGTCAGTGCGCCGGAGAAGTTCGTAAAGCCTTGATTTATTGGCGATATGGCTGTTAACCGCCGTTTTCGCGTCATCACCATAAATTGAATTTGTGTATAAAAAGGCAAGCCTTATAGGCTCTTGCTGCGCGAGAAACAATCGCGACATACCTTTAAAAAGAGCCGACATGATCATGTCGACATTTGGTGTCGTGCGGAAAACAAGAGGCCAGTTATGATTAGTGATTCTCGAACTTGTCGAAAAAGGCGATAAATACAAAAGGCCGGATTCCTGAAAGATAAGTGCGGCCGGATACGCTTCCTCGGAAGTGTAAAATCCAATCACTGCGCCATATGAGTAATCGCGGGAAATTTTCCGCGCTACGTCGACAACAGGATCAATAGTAACATGATCCATATCATAGCTGTAATAATGTGATTTGATCTTTTTCTGCTGAAGGGTTCCGTCAGAACCTATTACAGAAATGCCGCCGCAGTCCTCATTCAGATGTAAATTCACTTCTGAAATGGCCATTTCAGCGCCGATCGCAGATTGTAAATACTCTTCTTCGCTGTCAGGAAAGGCAAGGGCTATATTGAATGTCGGACTTTCGAGACAAGCCTGCCTGCGAACTTCTTTTGCATCAGTGCGGTAAACAGCCTCTTCTTTACCATGCAGTCGATATACGATAAAGAACAGTAACAATCCAATAAAAAGAACGGCTATCTTTTTTATGGTGTGTCACCTCCCTCGCCCTTATTCATCAACTCAGTAAGGAATTCATGCGTTGAAAGTTCGGGATGTGATATGCCAGTAGAATCGGAGGATGCCTTGGGTGTGATTTCACTGCGCCCGACACTCCCGGAGTCCATATTATCCACATTGAGGATAATCGGCAGTTCTTTCGAGCTGTTACCAACCATGACAACTTTGGCATTGGGAGATTCGGCAAGTTTGAGAGTGGCTTCAACACCTTTCCATTTCAATATATTCGGTGTCAGGCTACGGTTAAGGATGTCATTATAGCGGCTGTATCCCTCAGCTTCGATCCGTTTTCGTTCCGCTTCCTTTGTCTCCTGCACTAAACGATACTCGTACGCTTCGGCAAGCTGCTTTTCACGTTCTTTTTTCTGAATCGCATCAGCAACCAGCGGAGGAAAATCAACGTTCCTGATAATGACAGTATTGACCAAAATATAATTTTCGCCGACACGGCTGATGGCATCACGAATGATCGAGGCAAGCGCCAGACGTCTTGACGAATAGAGATTTTCTGCATCCCATCCGCCGATTGCAGTACGAAGCGATGATTCGATTTCGGGAATGACGATTTTCCTTACGTACTCGGGACCGATTTTTTTATGCAATAATCCAAGCATTTCACGTTCTGGGTGATAACGTATCGAAAGCTCGAGTGTAATAGAGAGGGCATTGCGTGTCAGGACATGCATTTCGTGCCGTGTTTCCTGCAAACGCAGATCATAAACATGCATCTTATCCCAGGGATAAATAATAAACAAACCTTCTCCGAACACTTTGTCCGTCACCGTACCGCCATAAAATCGCCGCCAGTGAACAGCCGCGTGACCGGCAGGAACTGTTATCACCATCTTGTGCCAAAACATCAGTACGGTGAAAACCAGCACCAAAGCCAGTGGCAGACTGTAGACTTTATTATTCTTCCAGAAACGCTTGAGTTTTTCCCTGAAAGTCGCCATGCGGCATTGCTTCTTTCTTGACTTTTGAAAACGTCATTCGCTTAAATGGTTGAGCAGGAACAGATAAACAGACCAAAACCACTTCATCAGGTGTTGGGTGTTTAGTGATCGGGAGTGCGGATGACCGGCTTTCCACCTTTTGCTATATGACAACCGCTATCAGGTGCCGACATTCCTCAGTCCTGATCCTTTCGAAATGCCTTTTGAAAATATACCGTTATTTTGAGATTCCGCTTATATTTTTGACTATTGCAGTATCACAACTTCACATAGCCCGTATAATATAGCTTTTCATCCCTGACGATATCAAAAAAAGAGGCCGTCTCAATCTCCGGACAGCACATTACAGCGTTCAATCAATTCCTGACCGCTGATATATACGATCTCACCGCTTGAATCAGCGTTCTCAGCGGCAAAGGAAAATGCGTACCCGTCCCTGAGTTCGGCCGTTGTGCAATGCCATGTAGAATCGTTAAGAACCGCGGTATTTCCATCGAACACAATATCGCCGACAGGGGCAAGAAGCCCTCTGCCATCGGCCTTGAGAACACTCTCAAAGCGAGTCCATGCATCGAAAAAAAGCTGCTCATCCCGGTCAGCGCCGCCCGCGTCTCTATCGGGAGGGAATATCTGCCGCCAGAGACTTGCCGGAAACACTCGTTCAAAATCGTCCGTTTCTATCGGACGTATTTTTTCAACATCAACGCCAATCCTGCCGACAGTGGAAAGTGCGACAACGACGATTCCACCTGAATGTGAGATACTTATATCAACATCTTTCAGGTCATCCAGACGGGGTCGGCCTGTTTCTGTCCGGACAATCCTGAGCGGACTGATATCACGAAACGAGTCGGTAAGCAGGACCGATAGAAGTCCGGCTGCACAATAACGACTCTGACGGTCTTCTTCTCTGACAAAACGACCGATACGGGCGGCCTCGTCTTCTGGAAAAAGCGAAACAGCCGCCCTCGGAAAGTCGGTAAAAACATGTGCTTCATCTGACCAGAGAAAGCGAAGAAAAGCTCCGGTGGAGGAATCTTCGGCATCCTTTTCAGATTTTTCGGTGCAAATCCTCACAATAGAATCCGCTATTCACTCTCGGTCTCAGCTTCATTTTTCGCCTGATCTTTTGCAAGCTTAATACCCTTCTCATACTGCTCGTAGTAGTAAGCGCGCATTTTCTCGGCGTCAAAGTCGAGCAGCGTTCCGCCGGTCTCGAAATGCTTGATAAAGACTTTTCCGAGCGCATAGGTCGATGCTGCGGCGACAACGGAAAGAGAAACCGGTGCGGCAACCTGTCCGATACCTGGGATGAATTTCATCAGGCTGTAAACAGCGCCCGTGCAGAGTTTCGCCATGCCGTAACCACCGACAAGAGATCCGATAACAGACTTGCCCCAGTCGGCGCTGAATTTCTGATCATAATTCTTGGCGAGCACGTACAGCATGCGGATCTGGACACCTGTAAGCGCCGCAATGTCAACGACAGGCGGTACAACGCCGGTGCCGAGGGCTACAAGCATGTGATTGCGAACGATTTTTTCAGCTTTTTCAACAGTTGAAAGCTCTTCAGTCTCTACTGTCTCAGTTGCTTCTTCTGTTTCTTCGGTTTTGTCGACAACAGTCTCGTCTGTTTTCGCTTCCATGGTATTCTCCTCTAATAATAGGTTTTATGTTCTCGCGTTATAGGTTAAGATATGGTGACAATTGTGTAATATCCAACGAAAATCAACAATCTGCAACCAGATTATCAAAAGAACCGGCGCTTCCTGTCATGTCATCTTTTCATTGAGGATATTTTCTCATCTTTCATCATTTTTTTTAGTTTCGGCATCGCAATACTGTCAAGCCCCCCTCCTTTTTCAAAGTGTTCAATCAACACCTTTCCAATGAGGTATGTTGTAGCAGCAGAAGCGGTTGCGGCAGATCCACCACCAAGGATGGTTCCGGCGGCAGGCAGCGTTTTCATGATGCTGAACAGACTTCGCATCCCGGTAGAAACAGTCATACCTGTAGCAAGCATTACTGCGACTTTAGCGCCCCATTTACGGCTGACACGAAGGCCGTACAGAGAGGCTAATTCCAATACCATGTCAGTCTGTATCGCGGATACCGCGACAATGTCAGCACCGGGCAGCGGCATAGCGCCCGCCATTGCCGATGCCAGCGTATAGCGATTGTTCATCCGATATGCATTTTCACGCGTTCCGGATTTTGTTTTTTTGATTTTTATTGTATCGTTTCCCGGTGGAGAGGCCTCTACCGCCTGAATTGAAAACTCCTCATCATCAAGCAGCATGACTTCACGATTCGGTTTTTTCAGTTCTCTCATTTACAGATATCTCCTTTAAACGCTTGGATACAAGCCGTGCAAGCTCGGCGTATTCATCGCGGACCTTGCCATACCCGGCATTGAGAAAGGTCAGCCCCTCGTTCAGCAGGTTTTGAACGGAGGCGGATTCAGAAATGGTCTGTGGCAGCAAGATGTCGCCGTATTCTTTCCGAATAATAGACTCTCCCTCGATCCCTGCTCTTCGCCGTGGATTGAAACGATTGAAAACAAGCCGGACATCAGGCATCCGGCATTTCAGCTCACGCGACGTACTTTCAACATCCTCTATTGTCAATGCAATGGATTCTATAGTCCAAACATCCGGCAAAACCGGTATCAGGACAAGATCGGCCCCCACATAGGCTGCCGCCACTCTGTCGGAATAGCTTGGCGGCGTATCGATTATTACCAGGTCGAACATCTCGCTGCAGCCCGTGAAAAGCTTATCCAGCTTTTCATGAACAGCTTTACCGGTCAAAGTGCGGTCGATAATCCGCACTTCCGGTTTTGACGGTATCATCCAGACACCCTCAAGACGGGTTTCTATCGCCGCATCGGTAAAGTTACGATCCGTACCGGAAAACAGTTCCAGCATGGTAATCAATCCTGAATATTCAATATTGTCCGGCAACAGGAAATTTGTTGTACATGCCTGAGGATCATAATCCAGCACAAGCACGCGCAGTCCCCGCATGGCGAGAAAAGCCGCCAGATTCACCGTCATCGCACTTTTTCCCACGCCGCCGCGTTCTATACCGACAGTCACGATTGAAAAAGGCGGTGCAAGATCAAGTTCGCCCGAAATCTCTTTCAATTCTTCGAATCCCACTGTATGCGGAAAACGTCCGGTAATTTTCTTTCTGTTGCGCCCTTTAACTTCGAGCCAATCCAGCGCGGTGTCAAGTCGGATCATGCTGTCTCTCCACCCTGTGATATTTCCTCGATGATCCGCCCGTAATCGAGACGGTAGACTTTATCGGCAGCCTCAAAGTATTCGGCGTCGTGACTGACAACCAGCACAATTTTTCCCTGTTTTTTAAATTCGGCCAGAATATCGTGGTAAAAGAAATCACGGAACTGCGGATCCTGATCGGCGGCAACTTCGTCAAAAATGTAGATTGGCCTATCCTCAAGCATGGTCACAATAAGAGCGAGACGTTTGCGCTGCCCTGTGGAGAGGTCGATACGGGAAAATGCGCCGTCACTGTAAATTGTCTTGTATTCCATTTTCATCTGGCGAAGAAGTTCATTCACCCTCTCCGAGCCGGTATCTCTCATGCCGTAAAGCATATCAAAAAGATGGAAGTCTGAAAAAATGGATGAGAAATGCTCACGCGCCATCTGACGGTTTTGGTTTTCGACAGGGATACCGTCAAGCAGCAGGCTGCCTTTGTCAAGGGGATAGAGACCGGTTAACAGCTTGAGGACCGTTGATTTTCCACTGCCATTTCCGCCAACAAGGAAACTCACTTCACCGGCGTTAAATTCCATATCGAGAGGCCCGACACAAAACACAGGCTCGTTTTTAGTATCACGATAACAAAATTCCGCATTGCGGAGGCCTAGGGTCGCAACAGAGGATTTCGGAGCACCCGAATCAAGCGATTCCATACGATTCAGATTACTTTCGAGCTCATCAAGCTTGATAACCGCAACATTCGCCTGGGCGAGTTCGGGTATTGCCTGCACGAGATCACCGATGGGGCTGATCATGAAAAGCGCCACGGCAATAAGGGAAATCACATCCTCATTGGAGATATTCTGCAGCATGGGAAGCAGAAAAACAAAACTCGCGGTGACAAAAAACACGAACACTTTGGTAGAAAGATAATTCTTGATATGGAGGCTGTTGGCGGTCACCTTATGCTTGCGGGCATTCTCTGCCTGCGGTTCAATGAAATTACCGACAAGGTCATCACCGCGCTTACGGCTCATCTTTACTTCTTTGATACCTTCGAGGAGCTGGTTGATATGATGAAAAAAGCCTTTTTCCTGAGTGTACGCTTTTGAAAAACTCGCTTCTACATCAACAGCCACTTTCATGTAGATCAGCATTGTCGTGATCGTCATCAAGATATTGATGTAAAAAGCCACCGGAGATATGATATAGAGATACACGAAACAGAACAAGAGCATAATTGCGGAACCGCTCGCTTTGAAAATCGGCTCCGAGGCTCTGGAAATAATAGAAGTATTATCGGAAAGGGTTACATAAACCTGTGAGGTCTCGAGCCGGTCGAACAACAGAAGATCGCTTTGACGAATCAGGGTGGCGAGCTTGAGGCGGAAATGCTTGACTATTTTTTCTCCATATACAACCGACATGCGTAACAAATCGTTATTGCAGTAAACATACATGGCAACTGCCGCAACGAACATGAAAAAATAACGAATCAGTTCGTCCTCACCTTTACGATGAGTTATCGCCGCACCGTTAATAATCGCAACAATCGCACCGTTCGATACGCCAGAAAGAAAACTCATGATAAAAACACGCAAAATTTTATCTTGCAGGTGCTCAAGCAAAAGCCTGATAAACGGCATATTTACCAAACGGCCAACATATTTGGGCTGGTTCGAATTATCATCCGTTGCCAACATATTCTAATTCTCGCTAATCTCGTTCATTATCTCACTGAAAATGTACTGACCGGGCCAGTGACCGTTTCGTATTCCGGAACTGGCAGCCAGGGAAGTTGCGGATGCTGTTCCAGCAAATGATCGCGCCATTCCCAGGCGTTTTCCATTTCAGTGTCCGGGCGCTTGCGAACAGCCTCAACTCGCCAGTAATATCGTCCCGGCCTCAGATCCTTTAAATAAACGCGGTAGGCTTTCGCGTCAGCCTCGAGCATGGTGACATCGGGATGATGATCAACGGTCGCACTCTCGACTTTTGTCCGATCTCTTCCGGCAAAAACACGGTACTTCTCACCGTAAATAAACCCGGCCTGCCAGGACAGGCGCACACCGTTACTTCCCGTCTCAACAGCTCTTTTGTCCCGTGGCGAATAGTCGGTTGGACATCCGCTGACCCGTCGCAACACATTCCGGAATATTTCGCGGCAGACAGCCTTGTTCTCCTTGCTGTTTGTGAGAACCATGATGTACGTATCACCCTGCATATAATATCCTGCCATAGCGGTATAGCCGGGCACATTCGACTCGAAACCACGCCAGGTTCCACGCCGGGAAATCCGCTCAAGCAGTCCAAGCGCAAAGGCATCCTCTTCGTTTCTTGCATTGGCAAATGCCGTCATCAGACCGTATGAACGCTCACTGAGTAGCTTTTTCCCTTCCAAAAGCTCTTTCAGGAAATGCAGGATTTCAGAAGGAGTTGACACAACAGCGCGCGCGGGCCCAAGTGCTGTCGGATTATAAAAACTGCGGTCGGTGACAAGTGAATCCATATTGGCATAGCCGTGAATCAGCGGTTCCGGGATATCGGGCTCATAGGCAAAAAAACTATTGTCCATACCAAGTGGCCGGAAAATCCTCTCTTCCATGACCAGGCCGAGAGGTTTCCCTTCTGTCTTTTCGATCACGAGCGCGGCAAGAAGATAACCGGTATCAGATTCATCGAATTCAGCGCCGGGAGACTGCGATTGATCGTGCAGCCCCGAACGGATTTTGAACAGTATTTCTTCAGGAAGGTAGGTCCCCCCCGTCGATTTCTCTGCCGTACTGAACACCTCGTCCTGAGTATAGTCATAGAGACCGGTCTGCATTTTGAGACAGTCACGAATGCTTATCTTGTCGCCGTTCGGTACATATCCGCCGCCGATAATATCATCAATCATATCGTCGAGCTGGAATTTCTTTTCATGCTCAAGCTGGAGGATAATCGTCGTCATCATCAGGCGCGAGGCTTCTCCCGCCCTGAAACGCATTCCGATATCGAATGGCGTGGAATCGCTAATATCGGCGAATCCAGCGGAACCAACGCACAAGCCCCATTCCGGGCTGTCAACAATAATCAGCGCCCCCGGAATCTGACCGTTATCGACAAAAAAACGGGCGTCAGTCAACCACTCTTCGGGACATGGCAGCACGTTTGTGTCAGCATTGGCGGCAAAAACTTGTCCTGCCGCGAAGCCGAGAACAATCAGGCAGACAACAAAAGCGTTTATGCCTGATATATTGTTTTTTATTTTGCGGTAAATGACCATGTGGGTCCCGGAATGGTGTCGTAATCATCGACATCCCTGTATGCATAGGTGTTGAAATTACCTATAAGGGTTTCGATATCTTCTTGTTCATACTGGATTTCACGTTCGCTTTTCTTATGATGCGTATCGACACGCCAATAATAGCGTGTGCCCGGTTTCAAACCACGTTTCACCAGGGAAAGCTCACTGGCGCGCTCAAGGCTGACCCCGGAATGGCTATCGAGCGTCGCATTGACCACAGCCTGCTCATTCGTACCGACATAAACATGATATTCTTCACCACTCAGGTTGCCGGGATACCAGGAAAGCGTTACTCCACCATTTTTCAACGGCGCATCAACGCCATCTGCCGGCGATGGCATTTCCGGACTGCCGAGGGCGAGATGGAGAATACGGTTACAGACTTCAACACGGCAATACTTGTTATCCCAGGTGTTGATATAGCTGATATAATAAAAATTCTCATCGGGTGAATGCAGCATAAGTGTCAGGTAGCCAAGAACAGTTCCGCCATGCCCAATTGTTGAACCGGCCGGAACGATCTCCTCGAGGATGGCTTTGCCATAACCCTTGTGCTCTTCGGCATAGTTCATTCTCAGGAATTTCCGCCGCGACAGATCTTTCAGCAGATGTTCCGATTCAAAAATTGTCTGGTAAAAATGAAGCAGATCAAAGGGTGTCGAGATAACGGCGCCTGCCGCCCATGGAACGCTCTGATCATATATCGTACCATCCTGCCATGCCCCGGTCTCGTAAAAAGCCGTGTAACCGTGAGCCATTCGCCGGGTAATCCTGTAATCCTGGGCAAGAAAAGTGTCGCTCATACCGATCTTGTCGAACACGCGATCACGAAGGAGCTCATGCAGCGGTTTTCCGTCGATCCTCTCGGCAATCAGACCGCAAATCAGATAACCGGTATTTGTGTAATTGTAATTGAAATGCTCTCCATCTTCCGTAGTGTCCGGCAAGAACTCCGGTGAATCATAATCCATGGCCATATTCAGGATGTCAGTAGGCTGATAATGATTAAGGGCGGTATCGGGCTGCGGATCGCCAAGAAGCACAATATCCGTGTAGCTCCTCAAGCCTGAAGTCATGTCGAGACAGGAACGGATCGTGATGCTCTCGGCGTGGGGAATCTTATCCGTGATTTCCGGCGGCAAATGCATCGTAATCGGATCGCTGAGATTGAGCTTATGCTCGTAATCCATCTGAAGCATCACGATTGACACAGTCGCCTTGGAACAACTGCCGATGCGGAATTGTGTACTCGGCTTGAATTTAAACTTGTCCTTCCCAACAATAGGCTGGCCTGCGCTGACAAACCTGACTCCCCAGTTGGGAGATTTGTATAAAACCGACACGCCGGGGAAAATATCGTTATCAACGTAAAACGACAACATTTCAGCCCACTGCGGCGGCGCAGGCTTCCACGGAAGTACATTGGAGGCTTCGCTTTCGGGAGCAGTTGGCAAATAGACCTCGTCAGGAAACTCCTGCGCAGCAACACCAGCAGCAAACAACACCGTGACGGCAGCTAAAGCCGCTGCTATCCCATTAAAGCTCCTCATAATACATCCTTGAATTCTATTCGTTGGAACACCGGGTTACAGAAAACGTCAACGTGAACGAAATACGATCGTCACCTCGCCATATCCCAATGACCGGCCACCAAAAACATTCACGGCAATGGCGCGGCCAAAAACTGGCGCCATTGCCTCAATACAGCCTCACGCCATCATAATTACGGGCGCCTGTTTTTTTCGTTTTCGGGAACAGTACCCATTTTCGGCTCCGTATCGATAATTATGTTCTGGAGCTGCTCAGAACCTTTCATCATGCCGGTAACCTCTGTATTGCCGATTGCGGGACGGCGCGGCATCACGACAACGGCCATCTCTTCCTGCGCATGATCCTTATCCTCCATACCGAAGAAGAAATTGAGGATCGGCACTTTGCTTATATAGGGAGTACGGGCAACATCCATTGTATATAACTGCTGCACCAGACCACTCAGCACAAGCGCTTCATTTTCATTGAGAATCGCGCGGCCGTTGTGACTGAACTTGGTGAAACGGTTCTTATCATCATTCAGAGGAATTGTAAGCTCAATATTGACATCGAGTTCTATCTGCCCGTTCGTGGTAAGAGTCGGATTGATAGTGAGCTTGGTGCCGTAATCTTTCCATTCGATATTCTGAACATTCTGGTTGGCGATCTCAAACGGCTGCTGTCCGCCCGAATGGAATTCTGCCGACTGGCCGTTCAATGTCGAAAGATGCGGCCGGACAAGAATTTTCACATCTTCCTGCTGAACCTGGAAATGAGACGTGAGAGAGTTGATGAGGCTGCCGGGATTGAGCTCGGCACTCAACTGGTGATCAAGGCTCGAATACTGGCCACCCTCATTAGAAATCGCATCAGAACTGCTGCTATGTGCCGCACCTTGGTAAGTATAGCCTGCTGCAGGAATTGTAATTTTTGCCGACTGAAGACCGTCCGTACCGAAACTGCGGCCGTCTGTCCGCTGAAGACGACAGAAAATAGCGTCAATCTCGATCATATCCTTCCGCATTTCAACATTGACAACAGGATTGTTATCGTAGATCTTCGCAATATTCTCAATCTTGGCAATATCGTCTTTGTTATTTGCATAACCACTGACAACCAGACGCCCCTCGATGATCTTGAAGCGCAGGTCTTGTGCAAGCTGTGAGCTGTCTTCGGTATTGAAGCTCAGTGCCAGATCCTGGGAAAACGAAGACTCCATACGCTCGAGATCTTTCAGCGCACCACTCTCCATAAACGTCAAATCGGTGATATTCCCAAATTTCTGCTGCAGTCGCCAGATCGTAAACTTGGTCATAGCGTCGCGGCACATACCTTTCAGAATAATGGACGTACCAGCCTTGACCGTTTTCACACCAGTATGATCTTCCGGGCCGAGAATTGACTCGATTTTGTCGCCGGGAAGATAATTTTCCTGTGAAACAGCCATATTTGCGCCACCAAAAACGATCAGCAACGCTATGCACACAACATTCAGCCTGTGCATATTTACTCCTTTCTTTGGAGTGATCTTTATTATTCAGTTTTTTTCGAAATTCAAAACAGCATTGAGTACTTCGCCAATAAAGTAAGTACAAATAAAATCTTACCAACCTGAATGATGTTTTTTTTCTCAGGCGTTGTCAAGGAAAAAAATATTTTTTAGTATTCTAACAAGCATTTTAATACAAAACACATCATGAGCTGCAAAAACCGTATTTTTTAACTTAACATATTTATTAACAATATTATACACAAATACAGAAGACGAGCACAACAAAGAAAATTCGATGAATGTTTTTTTCACATACAGCCAACCACGTAATTACATTAACAATTGACAAATAACATTTTAGAAGAATTATACGGCGTATTCAGCCACGCCTTCACCATGCAAATATTGCCATATCGCCATATTTGCAGTCAGCATTAAGACAGAGTAAATCCTTCCCGCCTAATGAGTCCAAACAAAGAGGATAATGCGTGATATATTTTACACACAACCCGAATGTGCATGCAAAAACATCTTGACTTCTACTCTTTATTTTTTGTATTAGTAAGAGATGTTTTTGGTAAAACAACCTTATTATGGTAATAGGCTGTACATTGAGAGAGGATATACCGATTTGGAAATAAAACGTTATGGAATTGCCGGCAGCGGCGTTATGGGAAGTGGTTTGGCTCAAGCCCTCGCTCGATTTGATCTGGACACAGTTATTGTTGACAAATCAGAGGATGCCATAGAAAAAGCCCGCGAAAACATATACCAGGGCCTCCGTTTCTATTGTTTCAGCAACAAGGATTTCGACCCGGACGCGGCCATGAAACGGATTCAGTTCGACACTTCGCCTAAAGCTTTTTCCGATGTTGATTTTCTGGTTGAGAACATTACGGAAAACACGACGCTGAAAGAACCGCTGTATCACGAAATCGATTCGATTTGCAAGCCGGAATGTATATTTGCAGCCAACACATCGGCCATTTCCATCACAAAAATAGCGTCATGGACAAAGAGACAGGACAAAGTGCTTGGGATGCATTTCATGAATCCGGTCCCAATGAAACCGGCGGTTGAGGTGATTCGAGGATTCCATACGAGCGACACAACCATAGAAACCGCAAAGGCTTTTCTGTCAGATATCGGCAAAAAAGCCATTATTGTCAATGATATGCCGGGCTTTGTCTCAAACAGGGTGCTGATGCTTACTGTCAATGAGGCTATCTGGCTTGTTCAGGACAATGTAGCGAATGCCAAGGATGTGGACGAGATATTCCGTTCATGTTTCGGACATCCCATGGGACCGCTGGAAACCGGCGACTTGATCGGGCTTGACACAATTCTTTATTCGCTTGATGTACTCTACGAAAGCTACAACGACAGTAAATTCCGCCCCTGCCCCCTACTTAAGAAAATGGTCGATGCCGGACTTCACGGACGGAAAAGTGGTGAAGGTTTCTATAAATATTGACCACAATCCGGCCCCACACGATATGGCTGTCCGGACTGATCACCTGTTAAGGGATTTCCTGCCACTATGAAATAACATCAAGCACACGAATATCCAGGCGAATCATGCTCGCAGCGTGATAAACACTGACTTGACCTGATTACCAGCGTGTAAACCATTTCTTGCCGGCAACTCACACAACAATAACTGTTAGCATGAAACGTACAAAAATACGTATATTATTTTTATACGAATCACAATCAAAAAAACAAGAGGTTGATCTTACGTGAGTGAAAATAAGGCAAAAATCCGTGAATTTGTTATGAATCATGTCAGAGACGATGAGCTCGAAGATGATGAAAATATGTTTGAACTTGGCTATGTGAACTCTCTTTTCGCCATGCAGCTCGTTCTCTTCGTCGAAAAAGAATTCGGTATCACCATCAGCCGGGAAGATCTCGATTTCAGCAATTTCCGCTCTATCAATGCCATATCAGAACTTGTTGCCCGCGGAAAAGGATAATGGCGGCCATGCACGAAACAATAGAACGCCTCCGCACTTTTATCGATACAGCCATTCTTCCCTTTTCGAATGAATGGGAGGAACGGGAGGCGATCCCCGACGATCTCCTGGCCGATTTTGCCAAGCAAGGGTATTTCGGCGCATTCATGCCTGCAGAATGGGGCGGCATGGAGCTGGATAACCTTAGATTTGGCGAATGCTGTGCTGAAATTGCCCGCGGCAGCGTTTCACTGTTGAGCATGCTGACCGTTCACAACATGACAGCACAGGCTATTCTCCGCTGGGGAAGCAATGATCAGAAAAAACGCTGGCTTCCCGCCCTGGCATCGGGAGAAAAACGAGCGGCTTTCGCCCTGACCGAACCCTCTATCGGCAGCGACGCCTCCAATATTGCCACCAGTGTCATGCATGACGGTGACAATTTCCGTCTCAACGGCGCAAAAAAATGGATATCTTTCTCCACGAAAGCGGACGTGTTCCTCGTGATTGCTCGCTGCGAAGAGCATGGCCCCACGGCGTTCCTTCTTGAACGCGGCACCCCCGGTTTTGAAATCACCCCCATGAAAGGTCTGCTCGGATTCCGCGCCGCAGGTGTTTCAGAACTGACATTTGATAACTGCCGTATCGGTACTGACTCACTTTTGGGCATTTCCGGCGGCGGTTTTTCCTATGTCGCAGGACACTCGCTGGATCACGGCCGTTATTGTGTCGGCTGGGGCTGTACCGGCCTTATTGGCGCCTGCCTCGATGCCAGTGTCAGTTACGCGAGAGAAAGAACACAGTTCGACAGACCATTGCGCAGCAACCAGCTCATTCAGGCCATGATTGCCGACATGTCAACCGATTACACGGCGTCACGGGCGCTTGCCGAAAAAGCGGCCGCCTCCAGGGAAAATATCGAGCCTGAATCAATTATGCTGACCACAACATTAAAATATTTCAGTTCCAAAGCTGCGTTAAAAGCGGCAAGCGATGCTGTTCAGATACATGGCGGTAACGGGTGCGGAAGCGATTACCCGGTACAGCGCTATCTGAGGGACGCAAAAATTTGCGAAATCATCGAAGGCAGTTCGCAGATGCAGCAACTGATGATTGCGCGGGACACATTCAGCAGCGCGGCCCGCAGAAACAGAAAAAGGCGCAGAAAATCATGACAGAATCGATGCAAACGGGGAAACAAATCAAATGCCTTGTATGGGACCTTGACAATACCCTATGGGAGGGTGTTTTACTTGAGGGAGGCGCCGATAAGCTTCGCGAGGATGCGGCATCTATAGTGAAAGAGCTCGACCGCCGGGGCATCATGCAATCCATTGCAAGCAGGAACGAATACCAATCGGCGATAGAGCGCCTGAAAGAATTCGGGCTCGATGAATATTTCCTCCATCCACAGATAAATTTCGGCAGCAAGAGCACCTCGATAGTAAAAATTGCCGATGCCCTGAATATTAATATAGATACTTTTGCATTTGTCGACGATCAGCCTTTTGAGCGCGAGGAAGTCAATTCCGTTCATCCGATGGTTATGACTATCGATGCCGCCGATATACAGTCCATTCCCGACATGAAACGCATGCATCCAAAATTCCTCACAGAGGACGCATCGAAACGCAGGCTGATGTACCTTGAAGATATGGAGCGCACTGAATCGGAAGAACGTTTCGAAGGACCTCAGGAAGAATTTCTCGCCGGTCTCAACATGCGTTTTACGATCGATATCGCCTGCGAGGACGACCTGAAACGGGCGGTTGAACTCACAGAGCGGACAAATCAGCTCAACGCAACAGGGCAAACCTATGATTTTGACGAGTTGAATGCGCTCAGAAACTCTCCCTCTCATAAACTGTTAATCTGCTCCCTCGAGGACAAATACGGCAGTTACGGCCGTATTGGGCTGGCACTGATTGAAACAGGCGACGAGGCATGGACAATCAAGCTGTTGCTCATGTCATGCCGCGTGATGAGCCGGGGCGTAGGCTCGGTCCTTCTCAATTGTATTATCCGGGATGCAATGGACGCGGGAAAGAAACTGTTTGCCGATTTTGTGGAAACCGGCCGTAACCGCATGATGTATGTGACATATCGCTTTGCAGGATTCCGTGAATCCGGCACCAGCGCCGATAATTCTGTCCTCGAGTACGACAGCGATGGCCAACGCCCCGCTTTTCCCGATTATATCGAGGTAGTAACAGATGCATGACAATATACATCAGGACAATATCCTGCTTTTTTGTCTTCCGTATGCAGGTGGAAACTCTTTCGCTTATCAGAAACTGGGCTCGTATCTCGGAGAAAACATCACGCCGATCGCTCTGGACCTTCCCGGTCATGGCCTCCGGTTCAATGAGCCCCAGCTTGAAACCCTCGATCAAATGGCGGATTACCTTCTCGGAGAGATAGAGAATAAAATCGGCGACAGCACATGGGCGCTTTTCGGTCACAGTATGGGCGGCATGCTCGCGTACCTTGTTGCATATAAAGCACAGACAAAGCTGCTGCACCAACCGCTTCACATTTTTATTTCCGCTCGTCGCCCGGCAAGCATAAAGCCACCTTTCAACTGGAGCGACATACCCGGCAATGAATTTATTGAAAAAATAGCGAAACTCGGTGGTATTCCGGATGAAGTACTGAAAAACAAAGAGCTGATGGAACTTTTCACTCCCATCCTTTACCGGGATGTCAAAGCTCTGGAAAACCACCGTTACGAAAGCTTTTCACCGGTGCTCAGCCCAATTACGGTTCTAATCGGTAGTGAAGACGATATACCGGCAGAACAGGCTCGCCTCTGGCACCGCGATACTGTCGCACCTGTGGAAGTCAAAAGTTTCCAGGGAGGACATTTTTTCGCATTTGAACGTATTCAGGAAATTGGCAGCCTCATACGCGACACGCTGCTACAGGCTCGTGAGGACAACCTTGAATACAGGCAGGCGCAGATACATGTACTGAGTTTCGACAGTGGAGATAATAAATGAACAATATACAACGCAATCCAATTTTGATATTCTCGGGAATCGGCACACAATGGCCTGGAATGGCGAACGACATTTTCGACACTGAGCATGCTTTTACCGACAACATCCGTCGTTTCGATGACGCTTTCAGCTCTTTGGCCGGATGGTCGCCTGTAGAAAAGATACGAAGTGGAAACGATATTTCCGATGCGGAGACAGGCCATCCCTGTGTGATCGCCATAGAATACGGCCTTTTTCATTTGCTTCTGGACAAAGGAGTTCGGCCACGTGCGCTTATTGGACACAGCGCCGGCGAAATAGCGGCAGCTCTTGCTGCGGGGATATTATCTGTCGAGGATGCCGCTTTGCTGACATGGAAACAGAACTGCCTTTTGAAAGAGGTCACCGGGGTTGGGAAAATGATGCATATCTCACTACCGGCCGATACTGTCGAGAGCTATATCGGGGATAACCAATCGGTCGCAATTGCCGCGATCAACAGCCCTTCCGCCACCGTGATTGCCGGTGAAGAGGAAAAGCTTCAAAAGATCATGGATGCCGTTACCGCGGACCATGAGGTCTTCTGCCGTTTACTCAGAATCGATATCCCACTCCACACGCAAGTGATGGAACCATATATTGAAAAACACTTACGAACAATAACGGATGTGACCCCAGGCACAGCAGACATCCCAATTTACTCATCCCTTCGTGGCGGTTCTGCTGAAGATGGTGATTTCGGAATTTCGTACTGGTGTGATCATATTCGCTATCCGGTCAGGTTCGGCGATGCGGTAAGGACTGCATTGTCAGACGGCGCAGACACATTTATCGAGGTATCACCTCACGCGATTCTGCAGGATACGCTCATCGATAATGCACAGGCTCACGGTGTATCCATCGAGCTGTGCGCACTCATGAACCGGGACAAACCCGCCATGCCGGGTGTCGAGGCAGCCGTGGCGATGCTGAACACTGACTATACCGGCATCAACACCGGATCCGGCACGTCTGCACAGGATAATAAAGTCCGGGATATTATGGAATCCGATCCATCACGACGCTTGCCGCTTCTAAAGGAGGTTATCAGCGAAAGCCTCACAAAAGTGTCAGACGGTACAATCGAACTATCGGATGATCTCGAATTTTTAAGTATGGGAGTGACTTCACTTCTTGCCGTACAGATCAGGAACGAACTACAGCATCGGCTCGGTGTCAACATGCCCGCGGCTATCGTCTATAACCACCCCACAATCGAGCGGCTCGCAAGCCATATACTCGGTATTCTCGAGCCAGACACAGCAATATCGGCTTTGACCAAGCATCGCCACACAGGCGATACGCGGGAACCATTGGCCATTATCGGTTTTTCATGCCGCCTGCCCGGCGGGGCCAACGATGTTGACAGTTTCTGGTCGCTTATCAAGGACAATGTCGACGCGGTCTGTCCGGTACCACCCGACCGTTGGGATAAAGACGCTTACTATGATCCCGACTCGTCGGCCCCCGGGAAAAGCCACACATATGAGGGTGGATTTCTGACAACCCCGCTTGATGGTTTCGATGCGGATTTTTTCAATATATCCGCCCGCGAAGCCCGTCAGCTCGATCCCCAGCAGCGCCTTCTGCTCGAAGTCCTGTGGGAATCGTTTGAAAACGCTGGAATCGATATACAAGCATACAAGGGAAGCAAATGCGGAGTATTTCTCGGCATGTCCAGCAGCGATTACGGCCACGCAAACCGCAACAGCTACTGCAGGGAACTAATCGACGCCTACACATTGACGGGAAGCACGTTTTCAGCGGCGGCTGGACGTCTGGCGTATCTAAATGATTTTCAGGGTCCCTGCTATACTGTCGACACGGCCTGCTCTTCCTCGTTGATCGCACTGCACTGCGCCTGCCGCAGTCTCCGTGAAAAAGAATCCGATATGGCAGTCGTCGGCGGAGTCAATCTCATGCTCATGCCCGACCTGCACGTGGCTTTTACCAAGCTCGGGGCTGTCAGCAAGGATGGGAGATCCAAGAGTTTCGATGACGGCGCCGATGGCTACGGCAGAGGTGAAGGATGCGTTATGCTGCTTCTGAAACGGCAGTCAGACGCTGAACGGGATGGCGATACTATTCTCGCCCTTGTACGCGGAAGTGCAACAAACCAGGACGGAAAGAGCAACGGCCTTACCGCACCGAACGGCCTTGCACAGGAACGGGTCATAGCAGATGCGCTGCATGACGCCGGCCTCGCCCCCGAAGATATTAATTATGTGGAGGCTCACGGTACTGGCACCGCGCTGGGAGATTCCATCGAAATTGGCTCTTTGGCAAATGCGTATTGCGGCGGCCGCAGCGACGACAATCCGCTCCTGCTCGGTTCGGTAAAAGCAAACATCGGTCATCTCGAACCGGCGGCAGGAGTTGCAGGTATCGCGAAAATCCTGCTTTCAATGAAACACCGCCTGATTCCGGCCAATATCCACATTAAAATACCGAACACCCGGTTTGACTGGGACTCGTATCCCATCGTTGCCCCGACAGAAAACACAACATGGGAACCGAATGGCCGCCCGCGCAGGGCAGGCATCAGTGCATTCGGCTTCAGCGGCACCAATGTCCATGCCATTTTCGAGGAATACAAACCAGTTGAGACGGCGTCTTTTCCCAAAACGGATTCCGACAAACAAGCATCGGCGTTCATTCTACCTCTCTCTGCTGGCTCGCCGGAATCCCTCAACGACATGAAAGAACAGTATGCCGGTCTGATCGAAAAACTCGATACGCAAGACCTTTCAGATGTCTGCTTCACGTCATCTACCGGACGGGCAAAACATCGATACAGGCTGGCAGTTACGGGCTCTGACACTTCGGAAATAGCATCTGCGCTCCGGTCACGGAAAACACCTGACCAATCGGCGGGACATCCTGTCGTTGGCATGCTCTTTACCGGACAGGGATCGCAATATCCCGAAATCGGAAAAGCGCTTTACGGGCTCTATCCGGAATTCACCGAAGCTGTCAATAGATGCGCAGAAATTCTTAAAAAAGAAGGTATCGATCTTCTGCACCTGCTCTACGGCGCCGTATCAGCCGATGAGCTGGCTGAAACAGCCAATGCCCAGCCGGTTATCGCCTCTATCGAATATGCGGTATGGTATCAGTGGCTGGCCTGGGGAATAAAACCCGATTTTGTCAGCGGACACAGCATTGGCGAGTATCCGGCCGCTGTGGCCGCAGGCATTATGGATGTCGAGCAGATGCTGACACTCGTTGCTGCACGGGCAAGGGCTATGAGCACTGCGGATAAAAACGGTACAATGGCCGCTGTTTTTGCAGGAGAAGAAACGGTTAAGAAAAAACTTCAGGCACATGACAAGGTCGTGATTGCCGCTGTCAACGCACCTGAATCCCTGACAATCGCCGGGCCGGACGATGCTGTTGAAACGCTTTGTAAGGAATTCGAATCAGAGGGTATCGGCAGCAAAATGCTCCGGGTATCTCACGCTTTCCACTCGCCGCTCATGGAAGATGCAGCCAGAACATACGGCCGTGCGCTCGAGGGTATCAGTTTCGAAAATCCTCACGATACAATTTTTATCTCGACAGTTACCGGTAAAGAAGAAACGTCAACTGTCATGACAAAAGAGTACTGGATAGAACAGATTACCCGGCAGGTGCGTTTCAAGGACGCTTCAGCACTGATGCTCGAAAAATGTGATGTAATGCTGGAAGTTGGCGGCACAGCGGCATTGAGCGGTCTTGTCAAGCAGGCCGCCGACACAAAATCGCCGATTTGCATACCTTCGCTTTCACCGAAAGCGGATGCTGTCTCGACAATGCTGTCTGCTGCCGCAGAGCTGTTCAATGCAGGTGTGGACATAGACGGCAAGGCTATATACAAGCCATTCGGCTGCAAGAGGGCCGAGCTGCCGACCTATCCTTTCAATCGTGAAAACCACTGGATGCAGGTGAGGACAGAGCCGCCCGACTCGGGACCGGGAGATGCACATCCTGTACTCGGACACTCACTTGAAAGCCCTGCGTTTAATGGAACCACCGTTTTCGAAACGATATTCGACGATGACGGTCCGGCATTTTTACATGAGCACATTATTTACGGACTGCCGATCAGTCCCGGTGCAGGACATATTGCAATGCTGCTTGCCGCTGTTCGCGAGACATGGGGCGTTCCGAACTGCGTTATCAGGGATATTGATTTTCTAACGCCTCTTATCGTGCCTGCGGGAATCAGGAGGCACGTGCAGATCATTATCGAAAAGGAAAACAGCGAACATAACAATCCATTCCAGTTGGCCAGCAGGCAGCATGACGCAAGAGAATGGACCATTCACTGCCGTGGCGTTATTTCGAAGACACTCCCGGATGAGCCCGAAAGCAAACCTCTGCTGAACAAGCCCCTGGATACAGCGCCACCTCTCTCCGTTGATGATTTCTACAGCACTTTCGTGAATGCGGGTTATACCATTGGCGAGGGCTTTAAACGGATTGCCGACATCGAGCCGGGTAACGATGAAGCGCGCTGCCGCGTTACAATAAAACGGGGCAATTTCACCGAACGCGGCCATGTGGCATATCCCGGTGCAATCGACGCGATACTCCAGACAGGCCTTCCCTGTTTCTTCCACACATACATGGATGAATTGTTGAGCGATAACGCGACACTCATCCCCATGCACATCGATGCGGTCACGCTCTGGCGCGATTTCCCCGACGAAGTTATCTGTTATTCAACAGCAGACAGAAACACAGAGGGGCTCGTGCGTAATGACATAGTCGCAATGACCGAAACCGGCGAACCGGTCATGAAATTATCCGGCCTCCTCATGCAGAAAACAAATCGCCAGACACTGTACCGTGCCCTGGACACAGGCGCGGACGAGCTGTTGTATACTCCGGAGTGGATAGAGCGTGAAATACCGGATGAAAGCTCCGGGGCTGACCTCGTTGTGCTGTCAACCGGCTCTGGGAAAATTGCCGGAGAGATTCACAAACAACGCGGCGGTCTTCTGTTAGATGCCGGAGAACTGAACAGATCGCCCGAAAGCTTAATCACTGCTATCGAGAGCGGGAACACAGACATCGTTCTTGCCTGTGACAGCGAAAGCAGCCTGTCAGGTAATGCGGAAAAAACAACAGTAGCGGCGGTTGACGCTGCAATGGCCCTTGTCGACTGCGTAAAACTTCTGAACGAAAAGAACCTGAAGGCGACATTTTATATAGTGGCCTCCTGTGATGACAACAGCGAGGCAGGATCGCTCGGCATGGCTGGTTCGGCCCTCTGGGGCGCAGCTATGTCGCTCTTCGCGGAGGATATGGCTCGTGTCGGCGCTATGTTGAGCTGTGGAATGAGCGAGTCCTCGATCAAGACAACCGCCGCCATACTGGGCACGAAAAACAGCAACGGCGCCATGTATTTCGGTGCGATCCGTAACGGCCGTTATTATGCCCAAACCCTTTCCCGATTGACAGATTCCGGGGAACGCCCATCCATTACAAGTGACAGCAGTTATTTGATTACCGGCGGTAACGGCGCACTTGGAATCGAAACGGCGCGCTGGCTGGCCAATCAGGGAGCAGGCTGCATAATACTACTCAGCCGCAGCGGAGTCAAAAACGCCAATATTGATGTAATCGAAGAGCTTCGTGCTCAGGGATGCCGGATCGAAGAGTTTCACTGCGATGTTTCCAACCGTGTCAATCTTGCCGGAGTTTTCGATACAATAACAGCAACGTTACCTCAGCTGAGAGGTGTTTTTCATGCCGCCGGTGTCCTCGACGACGCCACCATATCCGAGCAGGACAGGGGTAAAATGGAACGTGTCATTTTCCCGAAAGCCCTCGGCGCTCTGCTTCTTCATGAACTGACCCGCGACATGGCGCTCGATTATTTCGTACTGTACTCGTCTGCCGCCGCAGTTCTCGGCAGCGGCGGGCAATCGAACTACAGCGCCGCCAATTCCATGCTTAATGCCCTGGCGTTTGAACGCAGGTCAAACGACCTGGCCGCGCTCTCTGTGTGCTGGGGACCATGGCTCAATGGCGGCATGGCGTCTGAAGACGCTCGCAGGGGCGGACGCCTCGCTGCGGGCGGCATACTCGGGATCGACTCGAAAACGGCGTTCCCGGCCCTTGAAAAAGCGGCGGCGTCACCAGAACCGGTTGCGGGCATCATGGCAATGGACTGGGAACTGTATTTTAAGGCACGGCCCGATTTTCCCGGAGAATATCTTGCAACGATAGCATCGAAATACCGCATACAATCCGAGAAAACGGATGTTGAAGAAAGTCTGCTCAAGCCGATTCTCGACGAATACAGTCCCGAACGCAGAGAGGAGCTGGAAATCACCGTTGCATTAATAGCGGCCGAAACACTCGGCTCCAGTGATCCGTCACGAATCGCCAGACAGCAGCCCCTGATGGAGCAGGGATTTGATTCACTGATGGCCGTTGAAGCCAGAAACCGTCTGATACGGGAAACCGGTTATGATCTCGAGGCGTCTTTCTTATTCAACTACCCGACTATCGAAAAAATAAGCAGCTGGTTTGCTGAAAACGCTCTGAAGTCCCCTGCCGATGCCACGGAGGCATCACAGGATACTGACGATATTCTGAAAGATATTGAAAATTTATTAGAGTAATGCATGGATACAAAGCGGGAAGCACAATATAAAGAGATTCTCAAAGCCGCACGCGATAAGATACGTGAGCTAGCAGAAGAAAACAACGCCCTTAAACAACACAGCAAGGCCGGAAAATCGCCCATTGCCGTTGTCGGCATAGCCTGCGAGTTTCCCGGCAGCGGGGATTCCTATCTATCTTTCAAAACAATGCTTGATAACGGGATCTGTAAAGTTGACCGAATTCCGGCCTCGCGATGGGACAACAGGCGATATTACTCACCTGAAACAGGCGAAGCGGGAAAATATTACTGCAAATACGGCTCCTTTCTCGATCGCAATCCCTTTGCATTCGACAATGCCTTTTTCGGACTCGGAGAGGCCGAGGCAACGGTCATGGATCCGCAGCAAAGGCTTCTGCTGTACCAAAGCTGGCATGCCCTCGAAGACGCAGGTATCCCCCCGTCAAGTCTGCGCGGTTCCGATGCCGGTGTTTTCCTCGGCGTTTCCTCGTTCGACTTTCTGATGGCGTATTCCACATACGAGCTCGCCAATCATTCCGACCCATATACATTGACCGGTGCAACATTTAACTCCACCGCA
Source organism: Candidatus Latescibacterota bacterium (assembly GCA_963668435.2). Classification (GTDB taxonomy): domain Bacteria; phylum Latescibacterota; class Latescibacteria; order Latescibacterales; family Latescibacteraceae. Next base: position 246,364 of record CAXXSC010000001.1, on the reverse strand, counting down.
GGCCGTCTTTCATATTTCTATGACATTCACGGCCCATCAATGGCGACCGATACCGCCTGTTCATCCTCTCTTTCCGCTATTTTCCTTGCCATGAAAGCCTTACGGGACGGCGAGTGCCCGATTGCCCTTGCAGGCGGCGTCAATCTTCTGCTGAGCCCATTGTCATATATCGCTCTTTGCGCGATTCGCGGCATCTCCCGCGATGGCAAAAGCCGTGCATTCGGCAAGGGCGCAGCCGGATTCAGCAGGGGCGAAGGTTCTGGCATTGTTGTCCTGAAACGTCTCGAGGATGCCCTTGAAGCGGGAGACCGGATTCATGCAGTCATTCTTGGCGGCTCCATGGGACACGACGGCCAGAGCGCCGGATTCACAGCCCCCTCCGGACCAGCCCAGGTGCGTATCATCAAAAAGGCGCTGGACAATGCAGGTGTTTCTCAAGACGAAATCGCATATGTCGAGACTCACGGTACCGGAACGGAACTGGGAGACCAAATAGAACTGAGCGCACTCTCCAGTGTTTTCGGAAAGCGGGATAAATCTTTGCTTATCGGCTCGGTAAAAAGCAATATCGGACATCTGGAAGCGGCGGCAGGTGTCGCCTCGTTCATTAAAACTGTGCTCGCGGTCAAAGACGGTGTTATTCCGCCGAGTCTCCATGCAGAAACACTGTCACCGTCGCTGAACTGGAATAGTGCCGATATCGAGGTCTGCAGCGAAAAAAGATCCTGGCCGGAATTGTCAGAGAAACGTATCGCCGGGGTCAGCTCATTCGGCATTTCGGGCAGCGGAGCACACCTTGTCCTTTCAGAAGCCCCTAAAACAGGCGTTACAACAACCGACTCGCCCATAGATATTAATTCAGAAACTAAACACACTGCCTGGCGCGTCCTTCCCATCTCCGCAAAACACAAAGATTCACTCGATGAACTGAGCGCGGAAATAGCCGGGGTTTGTGCAGATGATGACCATAATTTCCACGGCATCTGTGATAAGGCCGGGCTTGGCCGCGATCATTTCAATCAGCGCCTTGCCCTCGTTGCGGAAAACAGTACCGGCGCACATGATACCCTGAAAGCCCATTTGGCAGGAAAACGAAACCGTGCGCTGGTCGCGGGAAAAGCAAAAAACAATGTCAGGACAGCCTTTGTGTTCAGCGGCCAGGGCTCACAGATATCCGGCATGGGCAAAGAATTGTATCAGACACATCCGGCATTCCGGGCCACAATGGACAGATGCGAAACCGTAGCGCAGGAAAAACTGGGCACATCACTTCTTGACATCATGTTCGAAGAAAACAGCGAACTTTCCCGGACTATTTATACTCAACCGGCTATATACGCCATGGGAGCCGCGTTGGTCGAGCTCTTCAGGGCATTCAACATACGTCCCGCAGTCGTTATCGGGCACAGTATCGGCGAATATGCCGCGGCATATGCCGCAGGAGTATTCGGGCTCGAAGAGGGAATGGATATAGTTCTCGAACGCGCCCGCCTCGCCGACAGCATCGACACACCGGGCGTCATGGCAGCGGTATTGGCATCAACTGATATAATAGAGGAATATCTCGCGGGTACGAATTCAGATATTGCGGCAATTAACGGCAATGACAACATTGTCATTTCCGGCCCGGCAGCTGAGATGTCTGATATTCTGAAAAAGCTTTCTGCCGCTGGAATAGAGTATCGCGAGATGCCCGTATCTCATTCGTTCCATTCATCGATGATAGAACCCGTTCTCGACGAATACCGTGCGTTTTTAAAAGGGCGGCAATTTGGTAGAATAACGATTCCGTTTATATCCTCAATGCAGGCAGAAAGTCTTTCCAGCAGCGTTGACTGGCCTGACTATTGGTGCAGCCAGATGCGCAGGCCTGTCCGTTTTTCCGAGACGCTCGCCACGGTGGACAATGTGGATTCCTTCCTTGAGATCGGAGCATCGCCAACCCTGACAAGCCTTTGCCGCGGAGTAACGGAGAATATTCCCTGGCTCTTTTCACAGGGCCCCGGGATACCGGCATGGAAACAGATTTCACTGACACTCGCGAAACTCTATGTCGCAGGCTGCACCGTAGATTTCGGCGGCGGTGTGTTTAGCCGAAATCCAGGGATCGATTGTCCGCTCTATCCTTTCCATGACAAAGTACTCCGCCCCGGAAAAGACACCGGTGTATCAGATGACAGGCCCGGCATATCCGAAACGGTTGAGGTTACCGGTAATGAAACAATAGCGGCATCCGGCTCAGGAACGGCAGCTAAAACAACTGCCATGCAGCGTGAGGCCATGCAGCATCTTTTTGCCAGACAGCGTGAAACGCTCGATCGACTCAATAAAAAGGATTCGGCAGCATATGACTGAGACTGACGTTCTTTCTGTACTCGATAATATTGCACAAACGACATTCACCATACCAGAGGATGAATTCGACGATTCAGTGAATCTGCTTGAACTCGGCATCGATTCTCTGATGCTGCTCAGGTTCGGGCAGGAGATCGAGCGAAAGTTCAAAATCAAGCTGGAAATGGCATGGTTCTTCCAGCATCAGCCGAGCCTGCAAACACTGGCGTCTCATGTTGCCGGGCTCTGCGAATCATTACCCGCGCCATCGTCGCCTCCTCACCCTGACAGCAATAACGGTACCGAAATCCCGGACGATGAAACAACTGGCGAGGGTAAAAACACTGTCGACATCAATTTTGAGGGTGATGACGAGCTGTTCGCCCTCTTCCGCAGCCAGGCAGCGGCACTGGAATCGCTTTTTGATAAACAGCTCGCCGCTTTGGACATAGCGCACGGAACAGCCGCCATCGATAAGGCAGAGAAGAAACAACCGGACTCTGGCATTCAGCACAACGTACGCAGTTTCAAGCTGGACGCTGAAAACAATCTAAGCACCGAACAGGAAGCATTCATCGACGAACTGCTGGAACGCCACATCGCCCGCACAAAACAATCCCGGGAGCAAACGCAGAAAAACCGCCGCGAGCTTGCCGACTGGAAAAACACGCTTTCTTACCGGCAGCGACTTAAAGAGGCGATATACCCGATAATCGCCGACGGTTCCGACGGCGCCCGTTTTACCGATCTCGACGGCAATGAATATATCGATATCGCCCTTGGCATGGGAGTCAATTTCATGGGGCACCGTCATCCTCTTGTCGTCGAGGCTGTTGAAAAACGCCTGGCGGACGGATTCGAGCTTGGCCCCCAGTGCAACATAACAGGCGAAACGGCCGAACGTATCGCCCGCCTGACCGGCATGGAGCGTGTCTGTTTCTGCAACACCGGTTCGGAGGCGGTCATGATCGCCCTCAGACTCGCGCGCGCCTCAAGCGGACGACGGAAAGTCGCAATGTTCAACGGTGCGTACCACGGTGTTTTCGATGGTGTCCTCGGTATAAGCGACGGCGATGAAATTTCAGCGTTGTCTCCCGGAACGCCACCGGGAATGATCGAGGATATCGTACTGCTCGATTACGATTCCGAAAGCTCACTGCAACGTATAGAGGAGCTGGCCGGCGAACTTGCCGCGGTTCTCGTCGAACCGGTGCAAAGCAGAAGGCCCAGCCTTCAGCCGCAAACATTCCTTAGACGTTTAAGGCGGATTACCCGCAAACATGATATCGCGCTCATTTTCGATGAGATGGTCAACGGTTTCCGCATTGCACCGGGAGGAGCACAGGAATATTTCGGCATACGTGCCGACATGGCGCTTTACGGCAAGACTATCGGCGGAGGTCTGCCGATCGGACTGATCACTGGCTCGTCTCGTTATCTCGATTTTATCGACGGAGGATACTGGCAATATGGAGATGACAGTATGCCAGATGAGGGGGCCATCGTGTTCGGCGGAACGTTCTGCCGTCACCCCTTCGCCATGGAATCTGTCAAAGCGGTTGCCGAGCACTTTATTGAAGAAGGCCCTGCACTGCAGGATAGGGTTAGTTCACTTGCGGCGTTTCTCGCCGACGAGTTGAATATTTTCTTCCAGGACGAGGAAGTTCCTCTGCGAATAGAGCGTTTCGGTTCTCAATTCCGTTTCGACTCGTTTGGCAAGTGGTCGCTTCTGGCAAATCCCATTGAACTCGATCTGTTTTTTATACTTCTTTGCGATGAAGGGGTTTATGTCTGGGAACGCCGCACATGCTGTCTCTCAGTAGCCCACACCAAGGCTGACATAGAAGCAATAATCGCCGCCGCAAAAAAAGCGATTGCCACACTCAGAAAGGGAGGATTCCCGTTCCGCTATCAACGCGGTGTCCCCGACAGTTTCCACCAGGTCAGTTCGGTGCAGAAAAGAATTTTTGCCGCCATGCAGGTCGAAAACGGACAGGCCCCATACCACATGCCCGCAGCCTGGAAAGTTAAGGGTGAACCGGATATCGAATGGCTCGAAATCTGCTTCGGCGAGATCATCAAACGCCATGAGAGTCTGCGTTCCGGATTCCGCCTTATCGACGGCCGTCTTATGAAAACCATTGTACAGGAACCCCGATTTTCAATCGAGAGAATCGATGCGGACAACTGTGAACCGGAGAAGATACAGCAGGATTTCATCAGGCCTTTCGATCTCGAACAGCCCCCCCTGATAAGGATAGGCGTCGCACAACTCGCTGCCGATGAATGGCTCTTTTTGTTCGATTCCCTTCATATCGTGGTCGACGGCATTTCACTGGCGACGATCACACAGGAACTGAATGCATACTATAATAGAACGGAACCGCCTCCCATGCAGTCCTCATACTCGCAGTATGAAACGTTCATGCGGGAATTCGAGACCAGTGATGCCTGCAATGAGCAGCGGGAGTTCTGGCGGAAAACACTCGAGGATGCTCCGGCCCCACTGTCATTTTCACGCACGGTGACCGACACGCAGGGATCCGCTCCGGCAGGACATGTCAGAGGAGAACTCGACGCCCCCGTATTCAGAAAAGCCGCAGCGTCCCTTGCGGTAACACCTTATATGCTTCTACTGGCTGTATACGGGATTCTTGTCCGCTCGCTGACAGGGAGCATGGACATGCTGATCGGTGTCGCCACGGGGGGACGTCCTGAAGAACGGTTCTCAAGCATGGTTGGAATGTTTGTCAACACATTGCCGTTACGCATCAGGATCGATGAGTCGAAAACCGTTCGCGATTTCCTTTCGGATGTTAGAGCTGTCTGCGCTGAATCTTACCAGAATCAGGATGCGCCGTTCGAACTGACCGCACGAGATACCGGTGCCATCGTATCAACCATGCTCACCTTCGAAAGCGCCGATGAACGCAGCCTTGCACTGGATGGCCTTGAAATCGAGGAACTCGATGCGCCCATTCCCGGATCAATGTTCGAATTCAGCCTCGATGCCATCGAAAAGAACAATGTTATTCATCTCGATTTCGAATTCGACAGCAATGCCCTGGATGAAGCCGATCTTGGCTACTGGGCCGAATCCTTCGAGCATATAGCACACACAGTCTGCGAAAACCCTTCCACCGTAATCGGTGAAATATCTCTTCTTCAGCCAAAAACCATAACGGCTTTAAATGCACAATGGGATAATGGCCCATCCATCCCCGAAACGGAAAAGACTGTTGTCAGCCTCATTGCCGAAACAGCGGAGAAACATCCGGAAGCTGCCGCGATTATCAGCCCAGCCAAAACGATAAGCTATGCTGAACTCGAGAGCAGGTCCACTGCCATCGCGGCACGGCTGATAAACGATTATGCTATCGGGGCAGAATCGCTTGTCGCATTCGCCGCGGCACCATCGGCGGTATGTATTGAGACAATTCTCGCGGTGCTCAAAGCAGGAGCTGCGTTTCTTCCTCTCGATCACGAGGCGCCGTCGGCAAGGATCCAGGATCTTATCGACGATGCTGACATATCGCTTCTGATCGGTGATGGCACTCTGTTCGAATCTCTCGAAACCGGTCAGAAATGCAATCTCATGCAATTTGCTGATATCGATGTGGACGGCAAACAGCAGGAACTGAAAACGCCATCGCCCGAAAATCTCGCTTATGTTATCTACACATCCGGCAGCACCGGGCGCCCGAAAGGCTGTGAAATCGAACACGCCAGCCTTATGAATTATGTGCTCTGGGCAAAGGAATATTATTTCGCCGAACAGGACTGCGGCAATTTTTGCCTTACCAGCAAACTTGCTTTCGATATGACCATGATGAGCCTGTTCCTGCCACTCTGCATGGGCAGAACACTTCGTATTCCCAATCAGGATTCAAATCCTGCCGAGGCGCTTGCCCTTGCGCTCTCTCCCGGGACGGAAACCGATGTGCTCAATATCACACCGTCCCACGCCCGGATAATCGCCGGCCTCGGAATCAAGGAGACGAACATCACCGGCACGGTTATCGGCGGCGAAGCTCTCCGTACTGTAGATGTGGAAACCCTGTTTTCGATAAATCCTGAAATGGCGATTTTCAACGAATACGGTCCCACCGAGGCTACTATTGGCTGCACCTCAACCAGAGTAACTCCCGGTGAAACGATCGATATCGGCCTTCCGGTTACAGGCGCGACGGTATACATTCTCAATGATTCCGCCAAGCCCCTGCCTCCCGGTGCATGGGGAGAGCTCTGCATAGGCGGAGCCTGCCTTGCCCGCGGCTACCGAAACAACATCGAACTTACCCGGGATCGTTTCATGACACTGCCTGACAATGGTGAAAGAGTATACCGAAGCGGCGACAGCGCGAAACGATCCGCAAACGGCAGAATAACACTCGGCGGCAGATTGGACGATCAATTCAAAATTGCCGGTCACCGCATCGAGGCCGGGGATATCGAGCATACGATTATGCTCATCGAGGAAGTCAGTGAGGCCGCGGTTGTATATGGAGACCATCTTGCTGCCTTTATCGTCGGGAACTGCCCGGCAGAGGATATTCGGCGGTTTCTCATGGACCGCCTGCCAGATTATATGCTGCCTCGACAGATCGAATTAGTTGACTCTCTGCCCGTATCATCGAGCGGCAAAATTGACCGCAAGGCGCTCCAGGCCCTCATACACAAGGACATCGCAGATTCATCTCCCGCCGAAACATCGCAGTCAACACCGGCACTCGTAATTATGCGGGAGCTTTCCGGCAATCCCCTGTTGGGACTGGCTGATAATTTCTTTGCCGCGGGTGGGAGCAGCCTCGACGCGGTGACAGTTGTTGCCCGCTGCCGTAAAGACCTCGGTATTGATGTGGATCTCAGGGGCTTTTTCGCCGCGCCGACAGCGGAAACTATTCAGAACTGCACGGCGAAAGTGCCGGATACAGATACACTCATTCACAGCCCGGTCATGAATCGTTTTCCGCAGACACCCGGACAGAAACAGATATGGCTGGCCGCTCGGCAGGGCGGCAGCGCCTACAACATGACCGAAATGTTTCTTTTCGAAGGCGTTCTCGACAACAAACGGCTGAAAGATTCATTTTCTACACTTGTAGCGAAACATGAAATACTCCGCACGACATTCGACGAGCAGGACGGTGAATTTTTCCAAACCGTACATGACAATGCGGCGACCGGTTTTTATTTTGAATATGAAGACCTCAGCGGCAGTAATGATTTCTCCGATCTCGCGAAAGAGAAAGCCGATAGCGAATCACTCTACCGTTTCGACCTCGCATCGGGACCGCTGATACGGATTGTCCTCCTGAAAACAGCGCCAGAAACACATTTTTGCATCCTGAATATCCATCACATCATCTCGGATGGCTGGACAACAACGATCCTACTGGATGAGGTGTCACGTTTATACAGGGAAAATGACAGCTCCCCCACTCCGTCCGAATGGCACTACCGTGACTATGCCGCCTGGTTCGCTGGCTATCTTGACGGTTCACGGGCCGAATCAGACCTCGAATTTTGGAGAAAAACACTCGTTCCGCCGATCCCCGAACTGTCACTGCCGACAAGAAAAGATGCTTCAGAAGGTGATACTCATGAAGCCGGGATTGTCAACTGCACTCTCGATCCTTCTCTGGCTGAATCGCTGAACAAACTGGCAAAAAAGAACGGCGCGACACTTTTCATGACACTGCTGACCGGGCTTGGCGCACTTCTGCATCAGCGAAGTTCGGCGGAAGACATAGTGATTGGCACGCCCGTTTCGGGACGTGTCCTTACCGAATTCGAGACAATGCCGGGGTATTTCCTGAACACGTTGCCGCTTCGTATCGCTCTTGAAGGCGACATGCGTTTCAGTGAGCTGCTCACCTCAACAACGGAAAGAGTGTCGTCGGCTTTCGCACACCAGGTTTATCCGTTCGACATGCTCGTTGACCGCTTCGCAGGACCGGACAATTCGGGACGAAATCCCCTGTTCGATGTCATGCTTATCCTCCAGAATACGGCAGAATACCGCTTGGATATTCCAGGCGTTACAGCGACACGTTCATATGCACCGCGATCACCGAAAGCGAAATTCGAGATAATGTTCGAGCTGGAAAGCACCACAAACGGTATCGAGGGAATCGTCGAATTCGACCGTTCACGTTATGACGAGGCGGCAATAGAATCCCTTGTCCGCGACTATACCGTAACGCTGAAACAGCTGGTCGAAAATCCGGACACACAAGTATCTTCGCTCTTTTCTCTGCTATCCGGGGAGAACGCGGAAAAAACCGACCAGTTCCTGAACTCACTCGACAACATCAGCGAGGAGTTCTGATATGTGCGGAATCGCCGGCTTCTATTCGATGGACAGAAATTACACTGTCGAACCCGATATACTCGAGCGCATGACATCCCGTCTCGCTCATCGCGGCCCTGACGACCAGTCCGTGCATAATTCACCAGGTTTCGGCCTGGGTTTCAGACGTCTTTCCATTATCGACCTCGAGGGCGGTAGACAGCCCTTTGTCAGCCAGGACGGCAGGTATATAAGCGCCTGCAACGGTGAAATATACAACTGGCGCGAGATCAGAAAACATCTCGAGGGACGCGGCTGCCGTTTCCGGACTTCATGCGATACAGAGATTGTGCTTCACGCGTATCAGGAGTACGGCCCCTCATTTGTCGAACGCATGAACGGGCAGTTCGCGTATGCTGTCTATGATAAAATGACCCACACGCTCTGCCTTGGCCGCGATCAGACCGGAATCGCCCCGATGTTTTATTCGATCATCAACAACATTATTGTTTTCGCGTCTGAAATCAAGGCGATACTCGAATATCCAGGCATTGAAAAACGGGTGAACCTGACCGCGCTTGACCAGATTTTCACGTTTCCCGGCATCATCAGTCCCTCAACCATGTTCGAGGGGATTTTTTCACTCAGGCCGGGACACTATGTAACAGTGACACCGGACGGGATCGAGGATACCGAATACTGGGACCTTATCTACCCGGAAGTTTCCGATATAGCCATGAACGAGGAAGAGGCATCATCACTGATAGACGAGTCCCTGAGGCAAGCTGTCGATTACCGTCTCAAGGCAGATGTGCCGGTTGGATTTTATTTGAGCGGCGGACTGGATTCGTCACTGGTCGGCTCGATAATTCACGATCTCGCGCCAGATGTCAGGCGTCATTCTTTTTCCATCGGTTTTGACAAGCCGGAAATCGATGAACGCCGTTTCCAGACACTGATCGCACATCAGACAGGTTCCATCCACCATGGAATAAAATTTCATTCACATGATGTCAAACGCCTGATGCCCGAGGTCATCCGCCTCACGGAATGCCCGCTGAAAGAAACCTATGATGTCTGCTCACTTATGCTTTCCTCGCTCGTCCGGGAAAACGGCATGAAAGTCGTACTGACCGGCGAGGGGGCCGATGAGCTCTTTGCAGGCTACGTTGGCTACCGCATGGACAACAGTCGGAACATGGCGGCGCTCGACGGCATCGAGGCTATGATGGAGGCCGATATAAGGAATCGTCTCTGGGGCGATAGCGAACTCATGTACGAACGGGATTTCCTTCCATTCCGCGAGATCAAGGAGGCGCTCTATCATGCCGATCTCCTGCCCGAACTTGACAGATTCGACTGCTGTGACACAAACCTTATCAACCCGAAGCGTATCAAAGGACGTCATCCCGCACACAAACGCAGCTATCTTGATTTCAAGCTCCGCCTGGCCGATCACCTGTTAAGCGATCACGGCGACCGTATGGCCTATGGCAGTTCAGTGGAGGCGCGTTATCCATTTCTCGATAAAGACTTTATCGAAACAGCCGCGAAAATTCCTCCCTCCATGCTGGTAAAAAACAATTGCGAAAAATATATTCTCAAAAAAAACCGCCGAACGGTATCTTCCACCGGCTATCGTGGAACGTGAAAAATTCAGTTTTGTAGCTCCTGGCAGCCCGTATCTTCTGGCAAGCGGCATCGACTGGGTGCATGACATTCTCGACACCGCAACTATCGAACGTCAGGGATATTTCAACACAGAAACCGTTACGCGATTGAAACACATGTATTCAGAGGACGTTTTTTCCGTCAATCAGACGTTTGACAACGATCTCCTGATGATTGTGCTTACTTTCGGCCTTTTCTTGAACGAATTTGATATGCCGGATCGTTAAACGGCAAAAAAATGGTAACTAAATAAACATGGATAAAAGAAAACTGATAACTGTCTTTGAGGCCGCGGCCGACACCTGGCCGGAAAATCAAGCCGTTACTGCCGCAGATGCGACACTAAACTATCGTGAACTGGACTGTTCCGCTAACGCCATCGCCAACTGCTGCGCGGCCAATGGCATAGGACACGGGAAAATAGCAGCAATCGTCATCCCCAATTCGGCGGCATATATCGCGGCCATGCTCGGTGTCATGAAAGCGGGAGCTGTTTTCATGCCGGTCGATCCCAATGCCCCGTTTGAACGTCAAAAACGTATTTTCCTTAAGGCCCGTCCCGACATTGTCATTACTGTTGGGAAAGAACGCGAGCCGGTCGGGGATTTTCTCATTGAGACACAGTTATTCGCATCGATCGTAACTGTTACGGCACAAACCGGTCCGGTCTCCATGTTTACTGCCGACAGTAATGAACAGATAGCGGTCATCCCCGACACTTCACGGCCGTCTAACAATCTCGATCCGGACGATGATCTCTACATCATGTTCACTTCCGGTACAACCGGCACACCGAAAGCTATACTGGGACAGCGGAAAAGCCTCGCACATTTCATTCACTGGGAGAAGACAGAGTTCGCATTTGACGAGTCTCTCCGCGCATCAAATCTCGCTCCCACGACATTCGATGTGTCGCTCAGGGATATTTTCGCGCCTTTGAGCAGCGGTGGAATGGTCGCTGTGCCTGAAGAGGATATCAAGTCCTCACCTGCTGCCCTGCTCGACTGGATTGTCGATAACAGCCTGACACTGGTTCATATCGTACCCAGCATGTTCCGCCTTCTCCTCGAGGAACTGGAAAAAAGGCCCGAACCACAAGACCTTCTTTCCTCGCTCAAATATATCATGCTTGCCGGCGAGGCGGTTTACGGCAGAGATGTCATGCGTTTTCAGGCTATTGCCAAAGATACGATCAGTCTTGTTAACCTCTACGGCCCCAGCGAGACAACGCTTGCAAAGCTTTTCTTACGGCTGGATTTTCCGCCTGATAATCCTGGGCAGATCATGCCGCTCGGTTCGCCCATCAGCAACACCGCGGTGATAATCCTCAAAAACGGACGTCTCGCGGAAATCGGCGAAATCGGTGAAATCCATATCAAGACACCGTTCCGCAGTAAAGGATATTTCAAAGATCCCGAAAAATCCGCCGACTCGTTTATCGTCAATCCCCTGAGCGGTGATCCCGAAGATATCATTTACCGCAGCGGAGACATGGGGAGGTACAGGGAAGACCGGAGTGTGGAATTTGCCGGCCGTCTCGACCGCCAGGTTAAAGTCAACGGTGTACGGATAGAACTCTCCGAGGTGGACGAGGCTGTCAACAGTATGCCGGGAATCAAAGAAGCCCATGTCATGCCGTACAAGCTCGACGATACCGGCGAAATGCGGCTCATCTGTTATTATACCGAGGAACAAGAGCTCGAAACAGCTTTGATACGAGAGTTTATCGCCACCAGCCTCTACAGCGCGATGATACCCTCTTATTTTGTCCGGATGGACAAATTCCCATTAGGTATCAATGGAAAAATCAACTATCGCTCCCTGCCGAAACCGGATGAGATCATATACGAAAACAGGGACTACACGGCACCGGAATCCGAGACAGAAAAACGTATCGCCGAAATATGGTCCGAAATTCTCGGAATCAGGAAAATCAGTGTAACAATCCCGTTCAACCTTCTCGGCGGCGGCTCGATGCAGGCTATACGCTGTGTCGGAAGCATCGCCCGCGAATTCAATGTTGAGATCAGACTTCATGATTTTATCGACGCGGCTACAGTAAAAACCCTGGCCGCATTTGTCGATTCGCAAAAAGACAAACAACTGAACAACACGATCCCCCGGCAGCCGGAACGTCCCGACTATCCCGCCACGAACGCGCAGCTGCGGCTATGGACACTTCAAAACATGCTGCCCGGCTTCACTGCTTACAATATTGCAGCCGCGTTCCGTGTTACCGGCGATCTGAACGAGGATATTCTGGAAAAAGCCATTGGCGAAGTGGTCAACCGACATGACATATTGCACACTGTCTTCTTCGAACGTGCGGGCGTTTTAAGGCAACGGCTTTGTACCGAACATGCATTCCGTCTGGACCGTTTCGACCATATGGAAACGGCGGAAATGCTCTCGAAGCAGGCCGACCGTTACTGCCAGACTGTCTTTGACCTCGAAAAAGGTCCGTTGCTGCGCGCAACGCTGATGAATGACAGCGAGGGAACGCTGCTGTTCTTTGTCATGCACCATATCATCGGGGATGCATGGTCCCTCGACCTTATTCTGAATGAGACTCTCACCGTGTATCAGGCCATGGTTTCCGGTGGCGATGAAATACCGCTTTCCGAACCGAAACTTCAGTACCGGGATTTCGCCGCATGGCAGAATGAACGCCTCGAAAACGGTGCATTTGACAGCCAGGGCAACTACTGGCGCAAAAAACTTTCGGGCGAACTGCCCCGTCTCGATTTGCCTCTGGATATGCCCCGTCCCTCGCGGAAAAGCTATCAGGGCGCCACGTTTTATTATACGTTCCCGGCGGTCATTCTCGAGAAAAAACAGCGATATGCTCGTGAAAGCGGCCACAGTCTTTTCTCATTACTCATCTCAACGCTTCGCACACTGATTTACAGGATAACCGGGCAGAATGAGATCATTCTGAACACGCCTCTGACACTCCGCGGACAGGCCGAACTCGAACAGATCCCCGGTGATTTCACCAACAGCGTCCTATTGCGGGCCTTATTGCAGGATTCCATGCCATTTTCCGAGCTTGCAAAAATAACGGCTGAAGAACTCGGACAGGCCATTGCAAACCGCGATTACCCGTTCGACCTGATCGCTCCGGATCTCATTGTCGAAAACGATCTTTCCCGCGCGCCGTTTTCCGATATCGGCATAACACTGGTCGAGGATTTCAACCCGGGAGGCTTACCGGCAACAGGGCTGCAATTCGAACCTTTCGAGCTCGAAACCGGTATCAGCAAGTATGACATGGTGTTTCATTTCAGCCTTTCCGGCGGATCGCTCACACTTATTGTGGAATATGACGCCGCCATTTTCAGAGAAAGCCGCATACGCCGTATGACAGATTGTTTTTTTACCCTTATGGACAATGCCCTTTCCGATCCCGACACGGCACTCTCGGAGTTGACACTGTTAAGCCCCGGAGAACAGGCGCTGCTTAAACGCTTCCAGTTCCCCCGGGAACGTAATTACAGCGATTCGACCATTCACGGCGCATTCGAAAGGATCGTGTCTGATATCCCCGACGCGCCCGCTCTCGTGCTCCCGGATGCTTCGACCATGAGCTTTGCCGAGCTTGACCGCGCGTCAAACCGCATTGCAACCATGCTGCTTGACAATGGTGTTGAGAACGGAGACCCGGTAGCGGTATTCATGCCGCGCAGTTACCGGATACCCATTACCATTCTCGGAATTCTCAAATCAGGCGCAGTATATGTCCCGCTTGCTCAAGAACTGCCGCCGGACCGGATCGCTTATATGCTCGGCGACTGCGGTGCGAGTATTGTGCTCACTGATGCCGTTTCGACAGACAAGCTGCCTGCCAGCTGCAGGACAATAGATATTTCTACGGCGGAACGTCATCCGGATGAAACAATACAGGCTGCGGTCGAACCAACTGACAGCGCATATATAATCTATACCTCCGGGTCGACTGGTATACCCAAAGGTGTTCTTCTGCCGCATCTCGGCCTTGTCAACAGGGCACGCGAGCTAAAGGAGAGAGCCGATATCACTCCAGCTGATCGTTTCACACAGTTTGCCTCACTTTCTTTCGACGCGAGTTTATATGAAATATTCTGTTCTCTTCTGAATGGCGCCTCGCTCGTTGTTGCAGACCAGGAAACAATCGAAGATGTTACTCATTTCCGCTCGTTCCTGACATCGATGCAGGTAACGTTCACCCTGCTTCCGCCGTCATACCTACACAGTCTCGGCCAGCGGGAATTCCCGGGAATTCGCGTGTTGAAAACCGCCGGTGAAGCTGCCAATGTCGACGATGCGTGTTATTACGCCCGACAACATATTTATATCAATGGCTACGGCCCCACCGAGGATTCCATATGCAGTAGTATTTTCATTGTTGACCCCAATCGCGATTATCCATTTGGCATTCCCATAGGCGACCCGGTCGGCGACACCGAGGCGCTGGTGCTCGACAATAAACTGAACCCCCTTCCCGTTGGAGTACCCGGCCAGCTTGCCGTTTCGGACAATGGCCTCGCGCTCGGTTATATTAATAAGCCGGAACTGACAGATAAATTTTTTGTTCAGCATCCTTTCAATCCGGGAAAACGCCTCTATCTCACCGGCGATCTGGTCCGCTGGGATGAAAACGGTGATCTGCTCTTTCATGGCCGCATGGATTATCAGGTCAAAATCAACGGCCACCGTATCGAGCTCGGAGAACTTGAAAATGTCATGCGCATTATCGACGGTGTTGACGATGCCGCTGTAATTACCTACGGTGAGGCCGGAAAACTTCGTCTCGCCGCCTTCTTCACAGGAAATGCCGAAACGTCTGAGATTGTAAAAGAGATGCACTCGAAACTCCCGCTTTACATGCACCCGCATGTTCTCAAGCGGCTCGACACCATGCCAATGACCGCAAGCGGTAAAATCGACCGCAAGGCGCTTCCCGATCCGGCAGAACATGATTCAGTCTCAATAAAGGAAGCTGAATCCGAGGAAGAGCGTGTCCTTATCGCCGCCTGTGCCAGTCTGCTCGGAGTGGAAACACTGAGCGCCGACGCTAATTTCTTCGCTTCCGGCGGTGATTCGATTCGCGCAATCCAGGCAGTAGCCCGCCTTTATGAGCAGGGTTGGTCCCTGACAGTAGCAGACTTTTTCGAGAATCCTGTCATAAGCGATCTTGCGGCTGTCATGCAGCGTTCATTGCTTGACTGTGCCGGGGAAAACGTGACAGGCACTATAGCGCCAACTCCAATACTCAGATGGTTCCGGGAAACAGTCACGGCCCGGCCCGGCCATTTCAACCAGTCGGTTCTCCTGAAAAGTTCGGGCACTATTGACCTGAATGCTTTGAACAAGTCACTCGGTCTGCTCTGGAGCCAGCACGACGCTCTCAGGATGGTTATGAAGGCCGATACTTTTGAAATACTTGACGATAATACCCTAATTCATCCGGAATGTATCGATCTGACTGACACTGCCGACTGGCACTCTGCACTTGCCGAACAGTCAGCCGAGGTTCAGGCATGTTTCGATCCCGCTCAAGGGCCTCTTCTGAAAGTGGTGCTGTTCAGGACACCTGACGGTGACCGGCTATTTCTTTGCGCACATCATATCATTATCGATGCGGTCTCCTGGCGCATTATCGCCCGAGATCTCGAATCTTTTTATACAGAAAATGTAAAAGGAAAGTCACCCGCAGTTCCGCTTAAAAGCACGAGTTTCAGAAGCTGGGCGGCACATCTCGCAAGCCTGGCCTCATCAGGAACATTTGAGGATGAGCTGCCGTACTGGCGGGAAATCGTCACCACGGAATGCGACAATTTCGGTGTTCGAAAAAGCCACGGGATAATGCAGACGCTGACGGCAAATGTAACTGGAGATGTTGTCGATACTATAGCCGGGAGCGGTGACGGAAAAGAAATTCAGGCACGGATGCTTGCGGCACTCGCGGCAGCCCTCGCACGATTCAAAGGTATGACACGAATACGTATACTTCTTGAAGGTCATGGCCGGAATATCGGCACATCCGGTCCGGATGTGAGCCGTACGGTTGGCTGGTTCACAGCGGCCTGGCCGTTTTTACTCGATTGCGGCGAAGATATGGGCGAGGTGTTCGGCAACGCGCACCGGATGCTGAAAGATATTCCTCATGCAGGTGTGGGGTATGGCATCCTTCGCTACTGTGCCGGTCATGAAGAACTTGCGGTCACACCGGAAATATCTTTTAACTACCTCGGACGAACCGATCTCAACGAGGGAATGTTCGCAATTGCCAACGAGGACAGCGGCGAAACGGTGAGCCCTGAAAACAACATGGGTTATACGCTCGAACTGATGCTGTCGGTAGATAACGATACTCTTACAGTCAACATGTCGTACGACAGCAATAGTATAAACGAAAATGACGCGGCAGCCTTGATAGCGCGGTATAAAGAATGTCTGATGGATTCCGCAGCCTGCCAGGCAGCGGAGTACGACTTTAGCGATTTCGGAGAGGGCGGCCTCGACGGTTTCCTGGAAAATCTGTAAACCATGCTCGATAAAAAAAACATAATCAACATCTATCCGCTGACACCACTTCAGGAAGGCATGCTGTTCAGGGAGCAAATGAGCGGCCCCGGCGCCTACATCATGCAGTCGCGTTTTATCATCGAAGGTGCTCTTGACAGCGAGATCTTCGAACAATCGTGGAACTTTCTGATACAGCGTCACGAGGCTTTGCGCACACTCATCGCAGCGGAAGGTGCGGACAGACCGCTCCAGATCGTTTTGAGAAAACTCGTGACAGCTGTTGAAACCGACGATTGTTCAGGCATGGAAGAGAGCGAATGCCTGGCTTTTATCGAGAAAAGATCACAACAGGAGATCGATAAAGGTTTCGACCTTAAACAGGCACCGCTTTTCCGAATCAGGCTGTTCAGGATGTCCTCCGAAAAAAACATCTTCCTTTTTACATTCCATCACATCATCATGGATGGCTGGTGCCAGGGCATTCTTCATGAGGAATTACTCGCCACGTATTCGGCATTTCACGAGAAAAGGCAGCCGGTTCTGCCGGCGACAACACCGTTCAGCCGTTATGTAAAGTATCTGGACGGTCAGGACAGAGAGACAGGCCTGTCGTTCTGGCGTGAAAAACTTGAAGGTTTCGAGCCCTCCTCCGCAATCGGCTGGACAAAAAAATGGAAAAAACAGCCAGAACGTTTCAGTATGGACGTTTTGGAATTCACGTTGCCCGAAACATCAGTAAGGAATCTGCGAAAGCTGGCGGCTGAGTGTTCGACAACACTCAACGCGGCACTGCAGGCACTCTGGGGAATAACAATATGCGCTCTTTCCGGCAAACGCGACATAGCCTGGGGAACTGTCGTGTCAGGCCGTCCGCCCGAACTGATCGGAAGCGGGAGAACACTTGGTCTGTTCATCAACACAATCCCGATGCGGGTCAGGCTCGCTAAAGAAAGCAGCTTTCGGACGATACTTACTGAAACCGGTGCCTGGCTCGCCGGTTCGATAGCGCACCAACATCTGCCTCTTGCCGATATCGGAACGGCATGCGGTATTACTGCGCCTCTTTTCGATCATCTCATGATTTTCGAGAACTACCCGGTCACAGAAGAATCATCAACTGATAACCACCCGCTGTCAATAACACCTGACAGCCGTCTTTCAGGGCATACCGATTACGATATCGTTTTTGTCGCAGACAGCGGCGATGAAATCGACTGTTTCCTGAAATACAATGCGGCGCTTATTGACGACAAAACAGCCGCACTTATCCGCGATGCCCTTATTGCACTGGCGACTCAGACGCTTGACGATTCCGACAGCCTGCTTGCCGATATGCAGATCTTACCGGAAAATGTTCTGCATGACATGATTCACCGTTTTCCTCCCGGCGAAATCCTGCCCGGAGACAATCGTACATTCCCTGAACTGTTCGATGCCTGCGCAGCCCGATATCCTAATCGGACAGCGGTAATCGCCGTGGACGGCACCATGACGTACCATGAGCTTGAACAGGCATCAAACGCCATTGCGGAATCGCTGATCCGCGGCACCGGTATCCAAGAATCCTCGCCGGTGGCTCTCATGACAGGCAGGAACCTTTCAATGCTGCCGTCAATAATCGGCATCATGAAAGCCGGAGCAGTCTTTGTTCCGCTCGACCCGTCGTATCCTGATGAGCGTATATCGTTTATTCTCGGGGACAGCAAATGCGGAGCTGTTCTTGCAGAAGAAAAACACCATCACCGTTTCAAAGAATACTCTATTCCCATCCTCTCGGTCGAGTCTGTGATGGTCTCCGGTGAAAGCGATCGCGAGCTTCTGAAAAAGGTACGGCCAGACGAAAATGACGCGGCATATATTATTTATACCTCAGGATCGACGGGAACTCCAAAAGGCGTGGTCGCGGAGCATCGGAATGTAAGCAATTTCATTAACGGGTACAGTGCCGCAATACCGGGCTACCGCGATTCTGCATTGAGAATAGCGTTTGTCGCCAATTATGTTTTCGATGCATCGGGACGTGCATTTTATCCCTCGCTGTGCCATGGCCATACAGTGACAATTGCCGAC
Source organism: Candidatus Latescibacterota bacterium (assembly GCA_963668435.2). Taxonomy (GTDB): domain Bacteria; phylum Latescibacterota; class Latescibacteria; order Latescibacterales; family Latescibacteraceae. Next base: position 227,490 of record CAXXSC010000001.1, on the reverse strand, counting down.
GAAAACACCCGTCTGGATCCTGTGCTTTTGATACGTTTCCTGTCGGATAACGCAGTCGATATCCTCGACTGCACGCCGAGCCTTGTCAACATAGCACTCGAAAGCGATACTGTTGCATCCTCACTCAAACGAATGGTTCTGGGCGGTGAGGCCCTCAAACGCATAACAGTCGAAAAGATATATGAACGTTACCCTGAAATCGCGATCACCAATGTCTATGGTCCAACAGAAACGACCATCGATTCAAGTTTCTGTCATCTCGATACCATTCCCGACAGCGACGGGGAGATTGCACCCATTGGGCGGGCATTACCGAACCAGCAGATATATGTGCTCGACGACAGGCTCTCGCCACTCTCTGTCGGCGCGGAAGGCGAAATATGCATCGGCGGCAATGGAATCGTCCGCGGCTATCTCAACCGTGACGATTTGACAGAAAAAGCTTTTGTCGACGATCCGTTCAATCCCTCAGGAAAACTATACAAAACCGGCGACAAAGGTTATTGGCGGGATGACGGTTTGCTCTGTTTCAGCGGGAGACAGGACGAGCAAGTCAAAATTCGCGGTTTCCGTATCGAACCCGGCGAAATCGAAACTGCAATCACCACAGTCCCGGATGTACGGCAATGCGCGGCGATCGTTATTAACAACTCGTCGGGCGACAAAAACCTCCAAGCGTTTTTCACGAGTTCAGGAGAATTGGATGCGGAGACACTTCGCAACACGCTTTCTAAAAAACTGCCTTCCCACATGATCCCATCTGTTATCATCCGCCTCGAGCAAATTCCTCTGACCCCGTCGGGGAAAATAGATCGTATGAAACTCCTTCAAACCACCAAAAAGGAAACACAGAATGCCCGTCAGACACCGATGCAAAATAGTACAAGCCATTCGGACCAAATTGTCCTCGATACCATGAAATCGGTCCTCGGCGTCACAACCATGCAATCCGGTGATAATTTCTTTGAACGAGGCGGACATAGCCTCCTGTCGGTTCGATTATGCTCCTTAATAGCGAAAAATACTGGGCAACGCCTGCCTGTATCCGCTGTATACCGTTACCCGACAGCCCTGGCACTTGGGGCTTTTATCGATCGTTTTGATTCGAATGTCCAGAACTCCCTTTCAGACTTTCACATCGATTTCAATGATTACGGGACACCACTCTACTGTTTCCCTCCTTATGGTGGCAGCGGCCTTGTTTATCAGCGTCTTGCTGCGTTTTTAAAAAATTGTCGTCGCTTAGTCTGTTACAATTATCTGAAAGATGTCGATTTTGTTAGCGAAACGGCAGCGCACATACTCACAGAAGCACGGCATGCACCGGTCACCCTGCTCGGTTACTCCGGGGGTGGCAATCTGGCGTTCGAAACATCGCAGGCGATTGAACGTGCAAAAGGTCAAGTTGACAAAATCATCATGCTGGACAGCTACTGCCGGCTTGAAACAGTGAATGTGCCTATATCACGTCATGAACGTGAAATGCGCGAAATACTTGACAGCGAAGAATACGCTGTCTATTTCAGCGATACTGCCGCCAGGGAAGCCGCTGTATTGAACGGAACAGCCTATGCAGAATATCTTTACAGCGGTGTAGAATCCGGTATGGTAAGCGCAAATATTTCGGTGATCAGTGCCGCAGATAACCACCTAAACCCAACCAAAGACAGATTCGGTATGCTCCGTTCGCAATCAGCATGGAAAAATAAAACAAAAGCGGCTTTCGAAATCATCAATGGAGACGGTAACCATGGTGAAATGCTGGATGGACTACATTGCGAAAACAACGCGGCCATAATACGAAATATTCTTCGGTGTAACCAGTCAGAACATTCTGGATAAATGTAGTTTGATATTATGGTGTGGATTTCTCAGACTACACGTGATTTCTGACACCTCCTTTCCCCAAATCATACGTCCCTTCTGAATGTCATTGTTTTCTGTTTGAAGATATCCCGAATTTTGAACCGCTCTTTTTTGGCCAAAGAACACATAATTTATCAGTGAATCATGGTCGCAGTATTGTCAAAAAGCATACTATTGTTATCATGAAAAAAGCCGGGAGTGGGTAGCCGAAAGATGGAAGAGAACGACCATGCACAAGGGAAATAACAAGGGGAAAAAAAATGAAGGAGAGCAAAAAACACACTATATATACATGAAAAAACCCTTGATAAACAAGGGTTTAAATTGGTGGAGCAAATTGAACGATTTGCGAACTATTAGTTTCGATAGTATCTAATGAACAATTTTGATAAATAAGGGTAAAAAAACGGGCATCTTTTCTTTGTTACTAGTCAAGCATCAAATTTTCGGATTCGACTATTATCATACAAAAATTTAAGATATGTTGCTCTTATATGGGCACAATGTACCATTATTATGAAAATAATAGTTGACAAAATATAATAAATATAATACTATGCAATTAGTGGTCATGCTATTCTGGATCTTTTGGTTTTTCAGGCGGGGATGATGTGGACGGAATTCTTTTGTGACTTCAGCAATGCTCCCTCGCAATTATCTATAGTCTATTTGTTTCTTACTGTTCATGCGTAATCAATATATTTTCACTTTCATACTTATGTATGTCGTTTACACTCATACATGATGATGAATGAGTAAAGTGATAATGCTATTATAAGTTTAAATGAATTTTTAGGTGTGTCATAACAGTAAGTCTTAATTATTAAGGAGTTTTCATTGAAAAAGCATTTATTTGTTTTTTTATTTTTTGCTGTTCTAACATCATGCGATAATGATGTGACAATTGAAAAAACAGTGTACAAAGCCGACGCAGGACCTGACGTTACCGTTCGCGTTGGTGAATATGTTGAATTTGACGGTTCAAGAAGTGAACTTTGGGAAGCGAAGGAGTTTTTTTATAAATGGGAAGCAGATGAAAACAATCCTTGTGATGTTTCTGTTGTATCTCTCCCTGTACCCGAAACCGTTTGTGGTTTTTTGCATGAAGGCGAATATACTTTTTATCTAACGGTAAGCGATTTTAGTAAGGATAGCCTTCCTGATACTGTTGTCGTAACGGTTCTTCCAAATGACAATCCTGTTTTTGAAGATAAAAACCTGGAACTATCAGTTCGCAAATCAATAAATTTGCCTTCCGGTCGAATCACAGAAAATGCTCTCTCCACACTTGTTACATTAAGATGTTTTCGTATGAGTGATCCACATAAGATATCATCGATACAGAATATCGGATTATGTAAAAATCTTGAAGTTATTCATTTCCCTTTTCAGAATATTGCCGACCTATCGCCGTTATCTGAATGTAAAAAACTGAAAGAGTTGCATTTAGATCAGAATTATGTATTGGAGGATATTGCTCCATTAAGCACTCTTACAGAGCTTGAAATTCTACAGTTATATATAAATAATATTGCAGATATTACGCCGTTGAAAAATTTAAAAAAATTGCGCGTTCTTGGCATATTTGAAAATCCAATACATGATATCTCACCCATTGCAAATTGTGTCGAGTTAGAAGAGCTGTTGTTTGGACATTGCGACGTTTCGAATATCTCATCCCTTTCAAACCTTACAAATCTTCGAGAACTTTGGGCAACTAATTGTAAAATTGTTGATATCAATATCTTGAGTAATATGAAAAATCTAGAATGGATAAACCTTAGCCATAATAATATCAACGAGATACAAGCATTTTCATGTTTACCTGATATTGAATACTTATACCTCGACAACAATGAAATCGAAAGTTTGTGTGGTCTTGAAAATTTGAAAAATATATCTCGCTTGAGACTTTACTCTAACAAAATAAGAGATATCAAGCCACTATTTGACAATGTGTATTTTAAATCAGGTTTTTCAATAGATTTATCTGATAATCCTCTTTCAGAAAAAACATTAACGGAGTATATACCGAAACTTGAAGAAAGGGGGGTAAAGATAAAAAAACAGTAAATCAAACATCACCTCATGTTAAGGAGAGAAACAGTGAAAAAGAAAAATTGTTATAACATGTTGCCTTTAGTTGTATTTTTTTACTCGATTTTTGTCCAGGCTGGTTATGCAAATGACACTCCTCGACAACTTATTGTTTCTGAAGCATATTTAAATGTGAATAATACTAAAGCAAATTGGGTCGAACTCTACAATCCAACCTCGTCTGATCTTGTTTTTGGATACATTCGGACTGCCACCAGCAGGACGATGCCTTATCCCATCATGAATGAAGATGGCTCAATAGGAATTACGGTGAAAGCAGGCAAGACTCTTGTTTTATGTGCCAATGAATCACATTTCATAAAAAAGTGGGGTGTTGTACCTGATCTCCATGAACTCAAAATGCTCAATTTTATGAATGGACAAGGTGACTATTACATGTTTATGACAGGCTCTGATGAAAAAAATAGACACGTTTACTATTTAGGCTATGGCGAGCCTCGGTCGGGTCTTCAGAGAATGGCAAGGGAAGGTATTAATACTGTTATTTCTCAAACTTCTCAAGACAAAAGTATAAATCTCAAGCATGTTAGAAATGCAAAAAACAGCTGGGGCGTAGAGATCAGTGATTCGATACCAACACCCGGTAAGTTTTAATAACAAAACAGTAGTGTCCCAACGTTATAAATTAAAAACCATGTAAAGAATTGATAATAAATATGATAGAAAAAAATAAGACCTGTATCGACTTGAAAAGTGTATTAAACTATGACCTGTCCTATAGCAAAGGAGAGGTCGATGTATACAGGTCGTACGGTTTTTTCACAACTCATGGATATATTACCATGGAGACGATTTCAAACATGTGTTAAGCGGTATTCGGGCAACTATAAAGTAAAGGAGTTCACCTGTTCTGATCAATACCGCGTGATGGCTTTTGCTCAACTGACATATCGTGAAAGCTTGCGAGATATTGAAGCCTGTTTACGGGCAATGAACACCAAGCTGTACCACATGGGAATCAGAAGTACTATTTCCCGCAACACACTGGCACATGCAAACGAAACACGCGACTGGCGAATCTATGCTGATTTTACACAGGTACTTATCGAGCATGCGAGAAAACTATATACTCATGAGCCGTTCGGTGTTGAGTTGGACCAGACAGTGTATGCGCTCGATTCAACGACCATAGACTTGTGTTTGTCCGTATTCCCCTGGGCACAATTCCGAAAACGGAAAGGAGCGATCAAACTTCATACACTCTTGAATCTGCATGGAAATATTCCGGTATTGGCAATTATCACACATGGCAAAGTCCATGATGTAACGATTATCGACAGTTTACTTCCGGAAGCAGGTGCATTGTATATCATGGATCGCGCTTACATAGATTTTGACCGGCTTCACTGTATTCATAACGCAAATGCGTTCTTCATTACCCGAGCAAAAAAGAACCTGCAATTCAAACGAGTGTATTCACATGTTATCGATAAATCAACCGGACTTAAATGTGACCAAACCGTTGTTCTAAAAGGATATTATACACAACAAAAGTACTGTGACAAACTACGACGAATCCGATTCTATGACTCAAAAAAAGGTAAGAATCTGGTCTTTCTGACTAATAATTTTGACCTACCTGCTTTGACCATTACAGAGTTATATCGTTGCCGCTGGCAAATTGAACTGTTTTTCAAATGGATCAAGCAGCACCTGAGAATCAAATCATTTTATGGCACATCTGAAAATGCTGTCAAATCTCAAATATGGATTGCTATATCTGTCTATTTATTAGTCGCCATCATGCGAAAAGAACTGAAAATCGACCTTAGTCTCTACACAATTCTACAGATTCTAAGTGTCTCGCTGTTTGAAAAAGGTCATATTTATCATATACTTACAGAAAACAACAATTCAATCGTGAACCATGAAAATCCTAACCAATTGAATTTATTTGACTAATGTTGGGACACTACTGATAACAAAATAAAAAACATGAGGTAATAAAATGAAATGTTTTTACATAATTACATGCTTTTTATTTCTATCAATATCGAGCTATGCAGATCCTTTTGGTCCGGGACATGCAGTTTATGGGCTGTTTGTTGGAATTGATGATTATTCTCAACAAGGTGCTGATTTAAATGGTTGCGAATGGGATGCGAGGGATTTAAGAAATCAAGTGTTGTCTTATAAAAAATGGGGGAATGATAATCTTAAATTATTATCTGATACACACGCTACCCTTACAGAGATCACAAACAGATTATCATCCATGCCAGATATGTTGTTTACTCGCAATATATTCTTTTTTGCCGGGCATGGTACAACAAATGCATTGTCTCAAAGACGAGGTTTATCAAATCCACCAAATCAAGGCATAATAACAACGAACATGGGCTGTATTTCACCAGTAACTCTTTCCTCTCAAATGATGCAATCTTATAGTGAGACTGTTGCAATAATTGATGCTTGTGGGGCTGGTATTTTCCCGGACAATATAACAAACCTTTCAATTGTTATGTCTGCATGTGCTGAAAATGAAATTGCTGTGAGTGACACTCTTAATTCCCATGGAGTGTTTTCACATTACTTGATTGAGGGAGTAAAAGATAATTCCTCTTCATTTAGTTCATTAGACACGTCATTTGAAGATTTGTTTGATTATGCGTCTCCTTTAACTCATGATTTTATGGGAACATTTACCGATCCTGTTAGTGGAGTTACGGATTTTCAAATGAATCCACAAATGTATGATGCTGATATTTTTGATGATATCAGCATTCATTATACACCTTTGATTGAATCTATTACCATTACGCCAAGTACTGGGAGAGTTTATTCTGGTGATTCAATAAACATTGAGATAACAGAAGTAAACTCTGCAGAAGGCTTTTCGGGGGAGGCTGTATTTATTGGTGGCCAAATTATTACATTTACTGATAATGATGATGGTACTTATTCTGCAAGTTATGTTGTGGATAGCACTCAAATAGTTGATAGTCCATCGTTAATATCTCCTACACTTTTTTCAGATGCAACAGACTCTGGTCATCATTCTGGAAGAACCACGGATCTTCAAGTATTTCCATTTCCTGAAAATCAGGCATGGATAATATCTGAAAACACAACAATAAGCAGCGATATAACAATATCAGGCGATATCGTTGTCTCAGGCATGGGCACGACATTAACAATCGCCAATGGTGTCACTGTAACCTTCGCCGATTCGCAAAGCGGAACTAATCATGGGGCAAATGCCAACGAATGTGAGATAGTGCTTCAATACTCAGGTGAACTTGATCTTGGTGCGAATGCAAAATTGACCTCCTCCGGCAACTGGGGCGGCGTATATGAGAACGGCGGCTTTATTACGCTTGGTCAAAATAGTATCATCGAAAATGCTCAATTCGGTTTGTTCATTAAACACAACATTATAGTTGATGCGCCATCGAGTTCATATCCAACTATTCGTAACTGTACTGTTGACGGAATTCGGGCATCAGATGCAGGGCCATTGATTTATAATGTAAATGTTAGCAACTGTGCTACCGGCATTAGTGTCACAGGGACAAATGGCAGACCGACGTTTAATCATGTAAGGATAAACGGATCATCCACATTGCATGGTATCGAATCGTGTGCTTACGCTCAGCCCAAAATAGAATACTCAGCCTTAGAAGAAAACATCTCTAGTCATAAAATTTTTGTGTACCAATATGGCAATCTCGATATAAACAACAGGTCTAACAATATTTATGATGAATCGGGGAATTATGCTGTTTACCTGTCATCGAATGCATCGAGTATATATGCCGATCAAAATCATTGGGGGCAGTATACACCGTATAGTGCATCACAGCTTTTCAGCGATGTTACAAAAGTCACATCATGGGCCAATGCTAGCGATACTCCGTATGCTGCAGGAAAAGCTGCAAGCAACTATGTGAAAAGCATTAAAGAGCTACTGGATGAATCGAGAACATGTGAAAGATATTCGGATTTGTCAGGGGCATATGATGCCGCAATGTTAGCACTTGACCAGGCATCCAGTCCTTCAGAAAGATTGACCGCATTGACATCTCTTGCAAGAATTGCTGAAAAATCAGGCGTGGGTTTTTCTGAATTACGCGATAAAATGTCTTCTGAAGAAGCTAATTATCGTGACTACCAGAGAACACTGCTCGATATCCTCGAATGCGATTTGTATGTCATGGAAAACAGATTTCATGATGCATTGAATGCTTATTCGGAACTCAAAGACCGCTATCATGGCACATCCGCCGAAATCGACATCCTCGTCAAGATGGCCATGCTCTACGGCGACCGTTTGAATGACAAGGCGAAAGCACGTGAATATGCTGATATGGCGCAGAAACTGAATCCCGGTCACGCAACGCTTCTGGATGCATATGCTTCTGCGGGGATCGCCTATGAACCGTGGAACTATGAAAATCTCTATGAAGATCGCGTTGAATCCTTTGACGAAATCCATAAAGAAACTGATAACGCAACTCTCGAAAAAGCAGCTGTCGAGGTATCGGTCAGCCCTAATCCGGCCAATCCGGCAACGACACTGCATTATACGCTTGCCAAACCCGGCAACGTGAAACTTGCAGTCTACAACTCGAACGGCCAGAAAGTAGCCACACTGGTCGATAACTACATGAGCGCCGGAAAGCACAGCGCCGTGTTCGACGGCAGCGACCTTGCCAGCGGCGTGTATTTCTACCGTCTGGAAAGCAAGGATTTCGCGAAAAGCGGTAAGATGCTGCTTATCAAATAGCCTGTCTGTTTTATATCTCGATCATAGAGGCGTCAGCAATGGCGCCTCTTTTTGTTTCTGCTGCGTTGGGATGTTGGAATATTCCATGAAAAGCCCGTAATACAGCTCATCAACCATCCCCTCATACTCAATCCCACCACCGCAATATGGGCATTTCAACGCCTCTCTTTTCGGAATCTTGACACCGTACATAATCCCGTATGTGTGAAGCCGCCTGACACCTTTCAATGCCTTGAGAAACAATACATATTGCTCCAACTCGTCAAACTCAGGCGCTTTAAGAATATATTTTGTTATATAATACAGCGCTATTTTGTGATCTCGTGCCGCTCTGACATCGACTATATAGCTGTCACCAGTAATTGCCTTCCAGTATTTAGATATGATTTCCTGTGATATGTACGGGCCATATACGAGAACATGAGCATGAACATTGTTGCGCTTCCCGATTTCTGTTACTGCCATTGCTCCGCAGTTCTGCTTTTTCGGATATAGCTTATTTATCAGTTTTCGGACATTTTGATTAAACGCCTTTAGCCTCTTCGATGTTAACGCCCTTTTTGCCGTAGAACGCTCTGTAAGCGTGAGAAGCGCAAACTTGTGCGTTCGGGTCTTCTGAATGCTTTTCATGACCTCCCCCGCCTTCCTGCGCGTCTCATAGCCATGTTTCTTGCCGCATCGGGGACATATCCTGAGTTCACAGCGATATGAAAAGATCATCTGTTTCTTGTCGGCATGGGCGCTTTCCTTGCACCTGAAAGCGTTGTACTTATTTCCGCAATCGCACATCCTCTGCGCCTTGTCCTCCATGCCGTGTTCTTCCAGAAGGGGAATCATTGCATCATTGAACGCGATTTCATCAGGAGTGAAATATTTTTCGCGGGGATCGCTTCTTATCGTTCCGTGACTGATGTATTGCTCAACCGCCGTATTTCCTGAAGCTATCATGATTTTTCCCTTCTCTTTTTACAGTTATTTGTATAAAGCATCAAGTGAACTTTGCCCCACCTCGTCACCGCCCCTTTCGCCCTTCGGGCGACCAACTTTGACCGCAGCCCATAAACCGCAAGCGGTTCATGTGTCCCACTGCGGTTAGGACACCGGCAGAAGGGGACAATCCCCCCTCCACCGGCTGGCACTTCTGCCTTGCGTCCCCCTGATCAGGAGTTGGCAACCTGAACAGGGCATTTCATTTATTTCTGGTATTTTGAGAGAATGAGTTCGGATATATGTTGCCTGAAAATTCTGCTGGGGAAAAACTTCTGATACCGCTTGTACGTGCCGTCTTCCTGTTTCAGTGAAAATTCAGGCATAGCCACCCAGGGCGGATTACCGTCTTTTTCGATAACCTTGAAGCCCGACAAGGTAAACTCGCCCATATCGGAACCGAACGTAACATCCGCAAACGCTTTCGCGGCTTTTCCATCGGGGATAAAACGCAGAGAGATAATAATATTGTCGTTAATCGCACTTCTCTCATTCAGATTCGAGTTGTGATTGTGCATATCTCATGACTCCTTTCTGTAGAATCTCAATCAGTCTCGCAGATCGCGCTTTACAATCCTGCGTTTCAGTTGAGATAACATTGTATGTAATTGTTTTCGTATCCATAATGCTTGTCGTAATCTTTATGATTACACTCGGATTAAAATTTTTTTCTGTTAGTCAGGCATGTAAGTGAATATGTCTTCTATCGGACACTCGAAATACTGTGCCAGACAAAACATGATTTTAGGACTAGGTACTTGCTTACCTTTTTCGATTCTCGACATATACGCCCTGCTAATACCGATTCTGCGGGCAAGGTGTGCTTGTGATACTCCTCTCTTACCCCTGTTTTCCCTGAGTTCTACAAGTTTGTTTCTGAACATTTCGACCTCCATTAGAAAAAGTTTGTGTTAGAGTAACCAATGTAATCTTTGTGTCAACGATGCATATATAATCATTTTAATTTGGGGTGTCAAGGTCATTTTAAATTTTCCGTTGACAAATAGATTACTATGCTTATATTACATAATAGAAAGGAGCATCAAAATGAGTCATGATCATAAATATCCAGCGCCTATTGCGTTTCGCGATAGAGTTAAAGCAGAAATGGAAAAGCAGAATGTTTCTGTAAGAGGATTGGCAAAAGAAGCAGGCATCTCACCGGGCTTTTTGTCATATATACTCAATGGTAAACGTAAACCACTTGAAGAAAACATTGTAAGTATTGCAAAAGCCCTTAATATCGATGCCGAAGATTTGTTGTTGGATGCGGGGTACGCGACACCAAAAAATGATGATGTCAAGCTTCTGTTTCGCACTGCGAATAAAATGACACCGGAGCAGATAGAAGAAATTAAAACGTTTATGCTAAACATGATAGAGGAAGAAGAATGAAGAGTTTTGTAGAGAAATGGGAAGATAAAATGAATATCCCTCAAGATAGGACAATTGATATATTAACCAACAAACATCAATTATTCTTTCTTGCTTTCAGGAAAGCACGTGAATTGTATTATAAACATCCTGTAGAGTCATTTTATGATGTGGAAAACATTCCAGAAAAATTAAACATTCCTCTTTTCATTGATTATGAATCTCGGCTCCATGAGTCAAGTGGTGTTACTGCCAAGATAGAAGAAAAAAGTATCATTTGCATTAATGGTGACAAAGATATTTATCATCAGGATTTCACAATAGCACATGAAATTTTTCATGCGGTTATTGAAGACACTTGTGAAGATTTGACTGAAGCAGAAAAGGAGATTGCAGCAAATCATTTCGCTTCATTATTATTTTTCCATTGTAACAAAGGGAACGAGTTCAGGAAATACTGTGAAGAAAATCAAGAGTTAACACATTCAGCCTGTTATGCTATTGATTTAATATTCGATCTCTGTACAACTCGCGGAACTGCTGCAATTTCTCAGATATTTATTATTTGCTTCATTGCCTTTATTGTGATTATAAACATTATTGGAAAACGTAAAATATCAGCTTAGAGGATTGGAATATGTCCCCTCATAATATTACTTGCGGCCTTTATACCAGAGTATCCACACAACAGCAGATGGATAATGATTTCAATTCGCTTGAATCACAGAAAGAGCAGTTAGAGGCGTATTGCAAGCTGAACAAGTATGCAGTATACAATACGTATGAAGACGGCGGTTTTTCCGGTTCAACATTGGAACGCCCTGCACTGCAAAAGATGATACGGGATATTGTCAGCAAAAAAATCAACTGTGTTGTCGTGTATAAGATAGACCGCCTTGCACGTTCCATGCGGGATTTCTACGAGTTGAATGATATTTTTGAAGCACATGACATTTCATTTGTGTCTGTCAGCCAGAATTTTGATACAAGCAATTCAATCGGCAGATTAAGCCTGAACATGGTTATGAGTTTTGCGCAGTTTGAACGGGAAATGATCGCGGACAGGATACGGGATAAAATGCGACAGCGGGCAAGTAAGGGGATGTGGAACGGAAGAAGAACGCCGTACGGATATTATAACGAGAACAAGCAGATTTTCCCGAATCCAGAAACAGCACCTATCGTACGGTTTATGTTTGAAACGTACACGGAAAAACCGTCACTGGCTTACGTTCGAGAACAATTACATGCACGGGGATGGTATAACGCGAACGGAAAACCGTGGAATAAAACCGTAATACGTAAAATACTGTCCAACATCGTCTACATTGGATACATAAAATGCAACGACTTGCGCCACATGGGGATACATGAATCCATTGTGAGTGACGAATTATTTAATACCGTGCAATCATTACATCCCGTGCGCACACATGTAACGTCACGTAACAACCGTGTGTACTTGTTACAGGGTTTGTTGCGCTGTCACGATTGTGGTTCGTCATTGACTCCACATTACACATTAAAACGCCGGAAAGATGGTTCAAAGAACCGTATACCCTACTACCGATGTACGACAACGGCACATCACAAATATACGGATTGTTCGCTAAAATTTGTGAACGCCAACAAGATTGAGGAACGCATTCTTGATAACATTTTTAAACTGGCATCCAATGACACGATTTTAGATACTGTTTTAACTGACCTGAACCGCGATCTCGACAAGAGTCTTGAACCGCTGAAAAAAGAGGAACGGAAGCTAAAGAAACGTATCGGAGAAATTGAATCCGAGATCACACGATTCATGAATGCTCTTGGCAGTGGCAATCTGCCTGTTTCTCGTGTTGAAACTGCTATCGCTGAACGGGAAAAGCAGATGGAAGTCATACAGGAAAAAGTTGAAGCGATTCAGGAGGAAATGAAAGGCACAAATACAGCGGAATACAACGCGGATTATCTGAAAGCCAGTTTGAAGAATTTCAAGACGATATTCAACAACCTCACAGAAAAAGAAAAGTCTGAAGCCCTCCAATGCATGATACAATCCATCGAAGTACATCCAGACAAATTTGTACTTAACCTCTATGAATTACAAAACGTTTCTGTAGGTTCGCAAAAACGTTCATTTTGGTGGAGCTATGGGGGATCGAACCCCAGACCTCCTGACTGCCAGTCAGGCGCTCATCCCAGCTGAGCTATAGCCCCACCTTATATATTTCCTGTACAACGCCTCAGAATATAATCAAAATTTGCTTTCAAGTCAACGATTTTCGTTGAAATGAACCGAACAAATTCCAGCAGAACATCATAGCGGTATCAGTTTCCCAGCATGCGAAAAAATGCCTCTTCGTCGATAATGCTTATCCCAAGCGCTTGTGCTTTATCGAATTTTGAACCCGGATTTTCACCGGCAAGGACATAGTCGGTCTTTCCCGACACGGAGGATACCACCTTGCCGCCACGAGCGCGTATACTGTCCGCTGCCTCACTGCGGGTCATTGTAGGAAGAGTCCCTGTCAGGACAAAACTTTTATTCGAAAAAACAAAATCGTTGACAGGTTCCGGCTGGATTTCCTCGAAAGGAAGGCCGTGTTTGCGGAGGTTCTCGATTATCTCGCGGTTTGATTCGTTATTGAAGAATTCGAGGATGCTGTCGGCTACCGTTGAACCGATATCGTCAATCTGTTCGAGCTTTTCCCGGTTAGCTGCCATGAGTTTATCGAGAGAACGGAATGTCGAGGCGAGTGTTCGGGCTGCGCCGGCACCGACATGCCTGATACCGAGACTGAAAATAAATTGTGCGAGCGAGCGTTTTTTGCTGTTCTCAAGGGCCAGTTTGAAATTAACGCGACTCTTTTCCTTCCAGCTAGGAATATTGTCAATCTGCTCGTCGGTCAGGGAGTAAAGGCTGGCAAAATCGGTAATGCCCGTGGTGGAAATGATTTTCGTAATGTTCGAGGGGCCTAGGCCTTCGATATTCATCGCCTCGCGCGAGGCGAAATGCAGAATGCGTTTTTCGACTTGGGCTGGACAGGCGGCATTGACACAACGGACAGCGACTTCACTTTCATCCCTGACAAGTTCGGTCCCACAGACCGGACAGTTGGTGATAAATTCAAAAGGAGTGGAATCGGCGACACGTTTTTCCACGACAACCTCAACGACCTTCGGAATGATATCGCCGCCTTTTTCGATAACCACCGTATCGCCAACACGGATGTCTTTACGGGCTATTTCCTGTTCGTTGTGAAGGGTGGCGCGGCTGATCGTTGAACCGGCGAGGAAAACAGGCGACAGCACAGCAACCGGTGTCACAGTCCCGGTGCGTCCCACCTGGAATATGATGTCCTCGAGAATCGTCTCTGCCTGTTCGGCACTGAATTTATAGGCAACCACACCACGCGGGCTTTTCGCTGTCGCTCCGAGCTCTTCGAACTGCGCAAACGAATCGACCTTGATGACGATACCGTCGATATCGTAGGGCAGATCAGAACGTTTTGCCTCCATTCCGGAGGCGAAATTCATGATTTCATCGCTGTTTTTGCAGAGTGCACGTTCGGAATTGACCGGAAAACCAAACTGCCGCAATTGCGCCAAAGCGTCCCACTGTGTTTCGGGCATATTGTCTTCGAGACGGAGCCAATAGGCAAAATATTTCAGGGGACGGGCCGCAACCTGTTTCGGGTCGAGAAGCTTCAGAGAACCGGCAGTCGCATTGCGGGGGTTTGCAAACGCTTTCTCGTCCTGGGCCTCGCGCACTTCATTCATGCGGGAAAAGGCTTCAAGCTCCATGTAGACCTCACCGCGTATCTCACAGGATCCGCTGTCAGCGAAACGAAGCGGTATCGAGCGGATCGTCCTCACATTCTGCGTGACATCCTCCCCAACTCTACCGTCGCCGCGTGTCACCGCCGAATGAAGCACGCCGTCACGATAGTGAAGGGACAGGGCAATACCGTCGATCTTGAGCTCGCAGGTGTATCGGATATCATCTGAATCGAGGAGGCTCCTGGTCCTGCGGTCGAAATCCTCTACCTCCTCGCGACTGTACGTGTTGGCGATACTGAGCATGGGAACCGCATGCTCACGCTGCGGGAACTCACTGGAAATATCGCTGCCGACACGCATGGTCGGACTGTCGGGACTGACAAGCTCGGGATGCTCGGCCTCCAGCGCCTCAAGTTCCTTCATCAGCATGTCATAGGCCTGATCGTCAATTGAGGGCTCGGCAAGGACATAATAGCGGTAATCGTGGTCTCGTATCTCGCGCCTGAGCTCTTCTATTCGCTGACTGATGTCCATTTTGCTTTATTCCTTTGCACATAGTCCCTGACCCGGGTAAAAAAGTCAATCGCAAGCGAAGTCTTGTAGTCGGGGAAAGTTGTTTCCAATGGGATGAAGGCACCGCGATAATACCGTAGCGTAACTTCGGCATATATTCCTTTGCCGATATAAATGCGGTGATGGAAATTCTTTGTCGAGGCCAGTACGAGTTTCGGTAACGTGAGATAGCCGGGATCGATATTGATACGACGGTCAAAACCGTATTCGGTATCAACTGCGAATTGACGTTCGAGATTGTTGGTGAAAAGCTTGACCTCAGGGAAATTATCGAGATCGGCGGGCTGCTCGAAACAGAGGAAACGCTTTTTCAGTCCGGCACCCATTTCCCGCTCATAATACTCGGTCATAGTGAAATCGAACTCGCCGCTGTCAAGCACAAGTGGGCTAAAACGCTCAGTCAGGATTTCAAGTACCTGCCTGTAAACATCCTTGTCCCGGTAAAACACACCTGCCACCTGAGCGGCGGGATACACTGTACCTACACTGCCCATGACAGCCACCAGCACATTTTATTGTTTTTCTTTATGATAATGAAGTGTTGTCTGCGCCTCGTTGTAACCGCTTTCGTCGAAAGGACGGAGCTGTGCCTCGGCAAAATCAGGATCGCTCGGTGTGACATCGTCATACCAGTAGATAGGAACTCCCCGTTTCGTAACAAGCCAGTCCTGAAGGCCGCGTACATGTTCGGGGGTCTGAAGCAGGTCGTGGGTATTGATTTTATAGCCTGCGCAATAGGCCGCCGCCTCACCTGCCGCCTCGCCTATCGTCCACTCGACAGAGGGGCTCATATAGGCTTTCGAGGCCACAAATGTCGACGAGAGGATTCTGCCTCCAGCGATGTAATTAGCGAAACGTTCGGGAATAAGCGCTGACAGCGGCACCTGGAATGGTACTGTTTCCGCGACATGTCTGCCGCCGTCCGGCTCGTCCAACATGACAGGATAAAAACCGATCCCGACCGAGTCACGAAAAAACTTACCTCGCGGCCCTTCGTGATATGATTTCAGGATATCCTGTTCTGATATTCGGTAAAATCCTTTCATGCGCCGCGGATACCGGTAAACAGGAATCTCGACCATGAATTCAGTCGAGGGCTGCGAAGACTCGCTGATATCGCAGACTGCCACACCGCTGTCATCATCGGGCGGCGTACAATGGAGGTAGCGCAAAGGTTCATGGGAACCGATACTGACCGGTGCGAGTTTTTCGCCCGTATCGCGGGAGCTTTCCCTACCATGATTAAAATCGATACCCGCAATGGGCATCAGATAACCCGAACGGGTGGCATCCACAATCATCCAGCCGGTGAACTGGCTGACAACGAGATTGTCCATATCGATAGCGTGAAGCGAGGCGATACGGCTGCTGAAAGTCACCACCTTGGCTATTTTATGGCGTTTGATCACGGTCAGTTTACCGCGCTTGATATTCGAGGCCATCATATCGTTGATAACTTTAAGTGCCGCCTCGGTCTCGAAACAGAACTGGTCCGACTCGAATTCGGCGATACCGCTGAACAGTTCGGAGAACAACTCCGGCGGCTGTTCCTTCTTCTCTTTATACCATTCCCTGATACCTTTTCGAAATTCCTGGTAAGAGCGCGAGGCCCCTGAGCTCTCAATTAAACTGTTGTCGCTGAAAAGTGTGGTGTCCGGCTGGTCAAAACAGCCCGCTATCCGGTCCGACTCCTCGACCAGGACCACGGTCCGGCCGGACGAGCAGATTGAAAGCGCCGCGGCTATCCCGCCGAGCCCGCCGCCGAGGACAAGGAAATCGGCATCGTAAAAATTTGCAGGCTTCGTTTTCTCACCGGAAAGGCGGATCATCCGCCCCTGGTCCTCATCGACCACGGAAAGCACCTCAAGCGGCTCCTTAGAGCAGGAAACCAGAAGCCCTGCCGCAATACAGCAGGCACACAACACAGCGATAAAACGTTTAAACATCAGACAAGATTCTCCCGGTACCAGCCTATCGATTTGTGGAGCCCCTCACGGACATTGATTGCCGGATCATAGCCAAATCCCGCTTTCGCCGCCGAGATATCTGCCACCGAATCACGAACATCGCCGACCCGGGCATCACGGTAGTCCGGTGTCAGATCGCTTCCGAGCTCTTCCGCAATGATATTGAACAGCTCGTTGATGGTGATGCGCTCGCCGCAGCCGATATTGAACGCCCGTCCCGAGGCCTCCGGTTTCGCATCGAGAGCAGCGCGAATATTCGCATCGACAATGTTCTCGATAAACACGAAATCGCGGGTCTGTTCGCCATCACCATAAATGATCGGCCGCTCGCCCTTGAGCAGTTTCGAGACAAAGATGGGGATCACCGCCGCATACAGAGAGAACGGATCCTGACGCTTGCCGAAAACATTGTAATAACGGAGACTGACAATCGATATGTCATAGACCTCACTGAATGCACAGGCAAACATTTCGCCAGCAGCTTTAGAGGATGCATATGGGGACAGCGGGCGAAGCGGCATGGTCTCGACATTCGGCAGCACATCCGAGTTGCCGTAAACAGAGGTCGAGGAGGCCCAGACAACGCGTTTCACCCCGGCATCACGGGCCGCGAGAAACATATTAGTCGTTCCGGTCACGTTGGTTTCGTGAGTATGAACGGGATCCTCAACCGAGCCGGGCACACTGATATACGCAGCCTCATGGAAGACATAGTCCATACCCTCACAAGCCCTTGCGCAGATCGTAGGATCGGTAACAGAGCCCTCGATGAACGTGAATGACGGGTTATCGCTGAACTCGTCAATGTGTTTCTTTTTGCCCGTGGAAAGGTTGTCAAGCACTGTCACTTCGTAGCCCCTGCCAAGCAGGGTTTCGACAATATTCGAACCGATAAAACCAGCACCGCCGGTCACAAGAAATCGCATGAACGCCTCACTGTTTGCCGTTTTTCCGATTTTCTATCAATATAGTACATTCACTTCGGTCATTCAACGGTATTATGGCGCACCTCAGTCCGCGAGAGAACAGAAAGCCCTTTTCCCGGCGGGTCCGGCAGTGTAGATTACCAGTATAAGCCACTGAACGTAAACGGGATCGATCATGATGCAAAAGTCTAGAACACGACGCAGAATTCTCGAACTCGCCTCGGCTGCCGCAGGCTCTTTATTATTCGCAGCCTGCGGCAAGAGGGAAATGCCTCATGACACCGGCATATTGGACAACTGCGTCAAGGCATTGCGAGACGTTGTCACTGACGAGAGCGATTCAATCCGTGACGCCGCCAACCTGTTCGCCGATACGGTCATAGCCCGAAAACGCTGTTTTTTCTATGACGCGCAATCACAATACAGTGCGTTCATCACCGATCCCACAGCATTGCTCCCCCCGTTGTTCATTCCGCTGCGCTCGAAAGAAATGGCAGAAACACTCTCACCCGAAGACACACTCATGTGCCTGACAATGGACAGTGTCAGCAGACACGCTATCGAAAACGGCATCAAGACAGTCTGGATCGGCGAAGCCTCCGACAATAACGGTTCCGCTGTTGCTATCCCCCCACACATTCAAGGACATGACACGTTTTCTTTTGAGCCGCCGGTCCTGCTCTCGATCATCAGCGCAATCGCGGCGGAATGTTACCACCGCTCAGGCGGTATCGGGTTGACTGACTTGTCGAAACCATCCTTGGCAATGCAGGTCCTGAATACTGTTGCCGACAGTATCGAACAAATCATCGAGTCCGGAGACAGCCTGAACAGCGCCGCAGCTCTCATCAGCGAATGCATCGATATGGGTGGTCACGTGTATGCCACGGGAAACGGGTCATTCATAGAATCTGCACTTCAGACAGCAACCCTGCCTGACTTTCTCGAATACCGGCCGCAGTCGTCTATTGGAACCGACAACATCACCCCCGGCGACTGCGTTATATACAGTTCCGCAAGCTCGAACGCGGCAGCGGATATGCTGACAGTATCGAAAATCAAAAAGTGGACCTCGCACCTGATCAGCATTTCGCCGCACGAAAGCGACAGTGGTTTCCGTCTCCACAAAAATGCCGAGATAGCTATCGACAATCATAGCCGTGACCGTGACGGTCTCATCGGGTTCGATAACGGCCAATCGCGGTACATTTCCACCTCACTGATCCTGAACGCCGCCCTCATCCTCACCCTCGCGGAAAAAGCGTCTAAAACCAAGAATTCCTAAGTTTTTACCGAAAAACACATATACCCCCATTCACAGATTTCATCCATGATATTCCATCAGCAGAAAAAAAACCTTTCCGAAAAAGCTCTTGACATACTGTGAAGATCACAGTACCATATACTGAGAAGTTAACAGTATGGAGGCCGCAATGAATATCAACAAGGAACTGGTGGGCGCATCCACCTCGATGCTCATTCTTTCCGTGCTGGCGGATAAGCCGAATTACGGGTATGAGATTGTCAAAAGCATCAACGAGATGGCTGGCGATGTCTATACCTGGCAGGAGGGCACGATCTATCCAGTGCTCAGGAAACTGGAGAAGGAGGGCATCCTCCGCTCTCAGTGGGAAACCGCCGACAATGGGAAAAAACGCAAATACTACTATATCACGGTGAAAGGCCGCGAGGCAATGACTGAGGGCGCCCGCGAATGGAGTGGTTTTTTTTCACTGGTCATGAAACGATCGGAGGCCTGGGGTGTCTGAGACAATTGGCAACGACCTGCTGAAAAAGCTCACTGTGCTTTCGAAAGAGATCGCAAAACAGAACGGGCTTGCCAGAGGGCAGCAAAAAGAGCTTTTCGCCCATATGGAATTCAAACTCTCGGGCTATCTCCACGGCGCGGAAACGATCACGGAAGACGATGCGCTCACACTTGTCCGCGAGCATTTCGGCACACCGGAACACATCGGAAATCTCTACAGGGAGGCGGAAGATATGGAAATCCAGATCTCGTTATGGCGTAAAATGGCGGCGGTATTCATGACAACCATTCCGGTCGTGTATGGAATCACCATACTGATCAACGCGTTTTCGGTGTTACTCTTCGATTCACACGATCAGATTTCACTGCTGATTATGCTGCCGACATTGATTCCAGTTGTTCTGCTGTATTTCCTGCTTTTCTCACATCTCAAACGCTGGAAAACAGAATTGAAAGAAGGCGCACAGCCGTGGTTCATAAAAATGCGGGCGGATAAACTCGCCCTTTCAGCACTTGGTTTGGTCATCCTCAGTTCACTCGTTTTCTATCATGGCCTGCGTTTCCAAGGCACCCATCTGTATCTGAAAGTCATGTATG
Source organism: Candidatus Latescibacterota bacterium (assembly GCA_963668435.2). Lineage (GTDB taxonomy): Bacteria > Latescibacterota > Latescibacteria > Latescibacterales > Latescibacteraceae. The sequence goes on along the minus strand of CAXXSC010000001.1, from coordinate 206,817 downwards.
AAACCTTGCCGCCATTCACCTGCCTTCTCTGGATGTACTGGTTCGACAGCGGTGCAAAGCGTATTAAGTCATTACTTTCAGGAGCCCTGCTCTGGTTTTTCGCCGAGGCTTTCTACCACGCCTTTTACAGCCTCACCATGTTTTATATTAAATTCAAGACAATGCCCGATCAGGCAAGGCCAACCTTGCCTGACTCATTCATGAGCGACGCGTTATACCATCTGATCGGTCTTCAGAATGCCATGATGGCCCGTACAATACAATACGGTCTGATGGCAGTTCTGGTTTACCTTGTCCTCGCGGGGCTGCTCGAGCTCAGAAACAGGCAAAATGCAAGGAAGATCACGGCAGCTGTGAAATAACGGTACGGGGAGGTGGCAATGTCTGCAAGTATTGGTGAAACAACACGGAAAAAGCTTGAACAGCTCAGTCAGAAGATATCGGTGTCACAGCAGCTCGATGACGAGATTCGCGCGGAACTCTTAAGCCACATGGAGGACAAGCTCAGCGGCTATCTCGACGGCAGCGAAATGATCAGCGAGGAGGACGCGCTTATTCTTGTCCGCGAGCATTTCGGTGATCCTGCGGTGATTGCCTCGCTGTTCCAGGACGTTGAGGATATTGCACCGGGTGTCTCGTTTTTCAGGAAACTGGCCGCAGTCTTCGCCGCGACAATCCTCTTCATACATCTCGGGCCTTTCCTTTTCGAGGTCACATTTGTGAAACTCACGCTCCTGATGGCGAAAGGCGAGCTCATATTCCCCGATTATGTCGGTATTATGGCATATAAAGTAATTCCCGCGATACTGACATCCATTCTTTTTTTTGCGACACTCCGAACATGGAAAACAGGTCTCGAAAAAGGCCGGGATTACTGGTTCAGCACATTAAATCCCTACATACTCGTATTGATCAATGTGCTGCTGCTCATCTTTCACGCAAGAATAGTCCGGCTTCTCATGGACTATCAGGTTTATCAGCAGTTCGATTTTATGGGGTCTTTAGGAATTTCGTATCTCATCATAACAATGTTGTCGGTATTCGGCTGGCTTTACTGGTTCGACACTCCGAGAATACGCCTCATAACACTCCTGGCTGCATCTACAGCATGGTATATTTGCGGTATGCTTGTATATACAGCCATCCCTATATTCTCAGGCGAAGTTATATTTTCATTTTCTCTCAGACTCATTATGTACGAATTGTTACGTCATGCAACTAATAACGTTCGCATTTTTACAGGGCTCCAGGCTGCTGTCATCTACCTCATGCTCGAATCATTGTATACAGTCCGGCAGAAACTGTCCGGCAAATTCAGTCCGAAATTACGGGAGAAATAAACCGATTATAAAACATCATTCATGAAGACGGGAGGTGCTGTATGTTTCGTATCATTCTATGTTCGCTGTTTCTTATCCTCACTTTGTGTGGAAACGCCGCCGCTGAGGACTGGACACTACTCACCGGCGATTATACTGTCAGTGATCTGGTGATCGATGGCGATATCCTGTGGGCCGCAGCAGCCGAGGGTGTCATACGCTGGGATTTGCACGACAACACCCATACACTTTATGAAATCGGCGACAATATCAGCCTGCTCGCTGACCTTGTCGCAACAATCTGTATCGACAATAAAGGTGTTGTGTGGGCGGGTTTACACGGCGGCGTCATCAAGAAGTTTGACGGCGACGAATGGACTACAGTCGAGCATGGACTCGATCTTGGTGAGGGCTATATCAATGGAAGCCTGACATGCGCTGACGGTTCTGTCTGGTTTTCCTGCAACGCCATGGGCCTGCTCCAGCACAAAGACAGCGCATGGGCGCTCCATACCGATGCCGACGGCATAAATCTCACTATGATATCGAGCATGACAGCGGGCCCTGACAACACCTTGTACGCGTGTAACTATGACGAAGGTATCGCAGAGTTCAAGAACGGTGGATGGACAGCGTACCTATCAACAGATATGCCCGGGTATTATTCATTGACAACAGGAAAAGACAATACTCTCTGGGCCTCGGGATTTGATGCCATGATGTACCGGTTTGAGGGCGAATACTGGACATTGCTTGGCGAATTCGACCAGCAGAAATATGAAGAACAGCTTACAGGCGCGAAAGTTAACGAGGCCAAACAAATCCTTAACCACATCATAAATCTCGAAGTGGCGTATTACTTCAACAGAGATGAATATTTGACATTTAACTATGGCGACAATTGCCATGAAATAGGTTTTACCCTTCCTGTAAACACAAATTTCGAATACAAATTCGAGGGTGATACCGCCTATGCCCGTGAACTTGTCGATCTTAACAATGACGGCGACACCAACGACGGCCTGACTCTTGATAGCAATAAAACACAGGGCACCTTGGATGGTTCGAACTATAACTGGTCTACTGCTGTCGAAATCGAATACGCACAGCACATGACAACCGCTCCCGACGGCAGTATCTACGCAATCGCACGCCATGGAATACGGCACTTCAATGGCAGTTCATGGTGCTATCTCGATATGAGCGGCTACAACGAGGACTATCCCGTAAACCTGCAGATTTCACAGGACAACAAGCTCTACGTTGTCGGCCAGAACAGTATCTACGCCCTCGACCTCAGCACTACCGCGGTTGAGGAAAAACCGGCCCTTCCCACCGAAATCATCATCAGCGGCAACAGCCCGAATCCGTTCAATCCCGAAACGGCGATCAGTTTCACGATCCCGCAGAATGAGAACATTTCACTGGCGATCTTCAACGCGGCGGGCCAAAAAGCCAGGACACTTCATGCGGGCATGATAAGCGCCGGCAATCACAGCATTGTCTGGAACGGCAGGGATGAAAGAGGCCAGAGTATGTCATCGGGAATCTATTTCGCTGTTCTGGAAAGCGGCGGCAGAATGACAACGCACAAAATGCTACTGATAAGGTAATTTACAGAACAATTGCATTACGGTTGTTGAGTCGATTTCAATGTGGACAACAAGTTCTGTACTTTAGAGCGACAGTCCCACAACAGTCTCAACGTGCGCGCTGTGTGGTGACATGTCGAAAGCCCTGACCGCGTCCATGCGGTAGCCGGCCATGGCGAGCAGTTCGAGGTCTTTGGGCAGGACCTTTATGTTGCAGGAAACATAGACCATGCGGGGAATGCGAAGTTCGATCAGTTGTGCCAGCGCCTTGGGGTGAATACCTGCTCGCGGTGGATCGCAGACGACGACATCGTAGATCCCATGCGATTCGCCGAGCATTTTCTCCACAAGCCCTGCGCTGAAAACGATATTTTCGACACCGTTGAGATCTGCATTGACCGCGGCATCTCTGACCGCATCCTCAACCATCTCGATACCTGCGACCTCTTTAGCTGCATCGGCCAGATAGATACCGATTGTGCCGGTGCCGCAATAAAGGTCCAGCACCAACTGGCTGCCGTCGAGCCGGGCAAAATCGCGGATACAGTCGTAAAGTTCTTTTGTCTGACGCGGGTTGGTCTGGAAAAACGAATCGGGCGAAATCCTGAACAGCTTGTTGCCGATCTTTTCAGTAATGGCACCATCACCTGAGAGAATCTCCCGCTCCTCGCCATAGGTCACGCCACCCTTGCTGTTGTTGATACTTCGTATAACAGTAGTCACCCCGGGCACCTGTTCGTGCATGAACTCGGCAAACGCGGCGGCCTCCGGGAAATCCTCGCCCGAGGTCACAAGGTTGACCATACAATCGCCGGTATTTTTGCCGTCCCGGACCATGAGGTAGCGCAGAAGGCCTTCGTGTGATTTGAGACCGTACGCGGAAAGGCTATTTTTTTCCACAAACGCACGTGCCGCAGTAACCACCTTGTTCGAAATCTCCGACTGCAGGAAACAACGCTCAAGATCGAAAACACGATCGAACCGCCCCGCCTCGTGCAGTCCTAACAGCACCTGCCCATCAAGCCACGGCGGCCCGTCGAACGAGAACTCCATTTTATTGCGGAAGAAAAACTCGTCAGGCGATCCCTCAACACAAAAATCCTGGGGCAGTTCCATATGTTCCAGACCTGAAAAAGCCTCGCGCACCATCCCCGTCTTAAGCTGCAGCTGCGTCTCATAGGCGACATCCTGCCAGCGGCAGCCGCCGCAGACATCGAAATGCGGACAATCAACCGGTCGGCGCTCGATATCACATTCCACGCGGCGCTCGACTTTCACACGTGCCGTGCTCCGCTTTACGCCCTGTATCCTAAGTTCGACCGTGTCGCCGGGAAGGGCGCCCTTGACCGAGGCAGTGCGGTTTTCGAGAACGGCCAGTCCGTTGCCGTCGGGACCGAGTTTATCAATACGCGCAGTTATTTTGTCGCCTCGTCTCACAGATAGTCCTTATCGTTTATAATTCGGGAAGCAAATGAGGATTGAGAATATTTTTCGGGTCAAGTTCTCGTTTCAGCTCAAGAGCGATTTTCATTTCGGCCTCGCTCATCATCTTTTTTACACCGGTACAACGCATACTACCGGGAACAAGTGGACGTTTCCCGCCAACCGCGAGCGCATAACGCTCAATTTCCGGCAGAATGGCCTCATCAGGTAGTATGAGATGCACGCTGCTCTCCATGGGATGCGCAAGCAGTGAAATACCCTGCGAAATCGAGTCCAGATATTCAATAAAAACGCTTATCGCGGCACAGGGAACCTTGACCGTCACAAGATTTTCGTTTTTCACCGGGAACGTCTGTAATTCTGCGGTATCATCGGCCTCTTTTCCTCCGCGATCCCGCGCTATAGCCGAAAAGTCATCCGCTTTTTCGCCCAAGCCACCCTCGAAGCCCTCGAATCCCGCAGTTATGACAGCTGAACTGCCTGTCGAGACACATGAAAGTTCGAGAAAATCCGGTATCAGCGGTTTCGATCTCAGCATGTCAAACACGGCAAGGGCAACTTTCAGGGAGGGGAACTGACGGCACAATATCTTGCGTGCCTCAGCTTTCGGACGTATCCGAACTGTCACTTCAGCCACAAGAGCGAAAATCCCACAAGAGCCCGCCAGCATACGCGGTAACTCATAGCCGGTAACATTTTTCAGCGTCCTGCCGCCACCGGATATAATCGAACCGTCAGCAGCGACACATTTAAGCCCCATGACCGAATCTGTCAGCGTGCGACGTCTGTAAGCGGAAAGCCCGTAAGGCCCGCTCATGAATGCGCCACCGACTGTCGCATCAGATGCAAAACGTGTATCGAACACCGTATCGAAGCCTTCGGAATCAGCTTTTTCTGCCGCCTGCGCCAAAGATACACCCGCCTCGGCAACCATGAGGAAATCCTCGCCGTTAACCTCGCGCACAGAAGTCATTTTTTCTGTTGAAAGCGCTACCGCATCTGTTTCTGGCACCGGATATGAACCTGCGCCCTCAACACTTACAGGTATGCTGTCTTTTGTCGCCGCAGTTAGGATTTCTGCACACTGCTCAATGTTTTCCGGCAGAAGTCGCGGACGATCACCACTCTCATCGATACTATTGGAATCGAGCACTGAGCCAAAAACACGGACCGATGTGTCACTCATAGACTTTCCTCAGATACGGTTTATAATCGTCGGGAGGCGCTACTGAGTCATTGTAGACTTTACGCGTAAATGCGGAGCCGTAGCGTTTATTTTCCACAAATGTCGTATACGAGAACATGCAGTGGCCGAGCAGCCCAAGCTTACGTGTCATTTCAACCTGTGAAGCCGCTTTCTTGGCATCCATCCTGTAGGCGCCGATACCACCCACCACTTTTCGAGGATCGACCTGCTCGAGGTTTTCCCGCATCACTGACAGCCATGTCTCGTCCTCGGTATAGTAGCTCATGGTGACAACGAAATCGAGAAGGCCGCTATTGAGCCAGCCCGCCCAGTTCTGCCCATACTGGTAATATGCCTCGCTCGCATGAGGCTTGACCGCCGCGGAAAGATGTATATCGGGATCGACAAGGTCGATACGGCGGCGAATGCTTTGCACCTGGTTGTCCACCTGCTCCGCTCGAAACTCAACCCATCGTCCGAGATACTGAAGTGCCGGATCTACTGCGGCGCTTCCAGCGACAACATTCCTCGGATCGACCTCGTAAAGGGCCTCGAAATCCGCAATTATACGGGGATGGAAATCGTAATCGCGCCCCGGGTACCGTATGTAGTCGAGATGAACACCGTCAACATTGTAAGTGACAATCACCTCGGTGATCACTTTTGAAAGATATGAACGCAGCTCTTCGAGTGCAGGTGAAACGTAACGGCCCTCATTCCGACTGCTCCTGACCGCTTCGATCGGGCAATGCGCCATAGACTGGCCTTCAGCGGAAACCATAAACCACTCGGGATGGCTGTTCAGCGGATGTTCAGGATCAAGCGGTGGATTATCGTCAGACCAGGTGAGGAACATATTGAACCACGCATGAACCTCGATATCCTTTTCATGCGCCCTCGTTATCATCTCTTCGAGAGGATCAAAATCAGGCCCGACCTCAACACCATTGACCGGCCCAGGCACGAAATAACTGTTGTAATATGCGTCGCCCCTGCCGCGAACCTGGACGAAAAGCACATTGAAATCATTCCGATGTGCGAAATCAACCGCCGCATCAATACTTTCTATACTGGACAGGGTATCACGCACGATCCAAAGGCCGCGAACTTCCGGTTCATCAGCATATGCCGGTGACAACGCCAGACAGGCAGTACATATATATATCGACAGAACAGCACCAATTACGACATCATAATACTTTTTACCCAACAAATCCTCCAGATGAGCAATTATCATTTCGATGTATAATGTAATACCTGAAAAGCCCTCGACAAACAAGAAAAGGACGCCGACAACAGCCAGCGCCCTTTTTATTATCTGGAATACTCCGGAATGTATGCTTATTTATCTTCTCCGGCAGCATCCTCTTTTTTCTCTTCTTCAGCAGGTGCAGCTTCGGCAACAGGCTCTTCAGCAGGTGCCTCTTCAGCAGCGGCTTCAGCGGGTGCTTCCTCAACCTCGACCGTTTCTTCATCGGCAGTCTCGACAGCCTCGGTAGCCTCTTCCACGACCTCTGCAGGAGCTTCGGTCTCAACTGCCTCTACTTTTTCAACAGCAGGTGCAGCCTTAGGAGCAGCTTTTTTCTTAGGGCGGGACTTCTTCGCAGGCTTCGTGTCCTCGTCCTTGACAAATTCGATCAGGGACATGGCGGAATTGTCACCGGCCCTGAAACCGAGTTTGAGAATGCGGGTGTAACCGCCGGGACGTGAAGTATAACGGGGACCGATCTCATCAAACAGTTTCTGAACAGCGTCCTTGTCGCCTTTGAGGCGGGAAAGAACGATGCGGCGTGCATGCAGATCACCTCTCCGTGCGAACGAGACGAGACGCTCGACGAACGGGCGGATTTCCTTGGCCTTAGCCTCAGTGGTACGCACCTTCTCGTGTTTTATGATCGATGCGGCAAGGTTGGCGAGCATCGCTTCCCTGTGTGCTTTCCGTCTGGACAGTTTACGTCCGGATTTCATATGCCTCATCTATTGTAATCCTTCCTCTCTGATACCGGGTGTTTCGATTACTGCCGTCAGTGAGCAGGACGGCAAATGTCATCCGGTGCTATTGTCCGATTTTCCTGTTTTTTTTCATTTTATCCAGCTCTTCGTCATAAACGGTGACATCCATGCCGAAGGAAAGCTTCATATTCTGAAGCACTTCATTAAGCTCTGTCAGCGATTTACGTCCGAAATTCCTGTACTTGAGCATATCGGCTTCGGTCCTGGTCACCAGATCGCGAACCAGCTTGATACCGGCGGCTTTCAGGCAATTGGAAGAACGGACTGAAAGCTCCATCTCATCGACAGGCATATCGAGCATTTGAGCGATCCGGACCTTATCCTCGTCAAGCCTGTCCTCTTCAATAACCTCGAACTCCTCTTCGAAATCAATGAAAAGTTTGAGATGATCGTTGAGAACTTTAGCAGCGTAAGACAGCGCGTCTTTGGGCTGAATCGTCTTGTTAGTCCAGATCTCTATCGTAACTTTATCATAATCAGTACGATGACCGATCCTAGCATTACCGACCTGGTAATTAACCTTGCGAATCGGACTGTAGATTGAATCTATGAGAATCGTATCTACCGACCTGTCGCCGCGGTTTTTCTCTTCAGCGGGAACATAACCTCTACCATCGTTAATGAACAAATCCATGGATAGCTGTCCCTCTGCATCGATCTCGGCGATATAATGATCGGGATTCATAACCTCGATACGGGAATCGATCTGAAGATCTTTTGCCAGGATCTTCTTGGGACCCTTGACATCAATATTTATCTCAATAGGATCGTCGCTCAAAAGCTTGATATCGACTTCCTTGAGATTCAGGATTATTTCGGGTACATCCTCCACCACACCGTCTATAGACGAAAATTCGTGGTGGACATTATTTATCCGTATGGAATCTATTGCTGCGCCCTGGACGGAGGAGAGAAGAACACGACGTAACGCATTGCCGAGGGTAATGCCGAATCCTCGCTCGAGCGGCTGGATTTCGAACTTCCCATAGCTGTCGGTCAGAGTCGTCTCATCTACTTCGACGCCTTTCGGCATGTGCAGACTTTTCCATTTCATAAGATTGCACACCTTTCGAAAAAGGTTATGACTATTTGCGAGACAGTCTATTTCGAGTAAAACTCGATTACCAGGTTTTCGTTCAGCTCGATGGGAATCATATCCCGTGCGGGGACCTGAGTAAGAGTGAAGCTCAAGTCAGGGCGGGAAATCTCAAGATACGGTATCGTGCTGTTTGCAGTTTTACCCACCGCCTCACGCATCTGCGGATTGTTCTGCATCTTTTCGATGACCTGCACCTTCATGCCGGGTTTTACCTGGAAGGAAGGCACATTGACGACCTTGCCATCGACCATAATATGTTTGTGCGTGACCGTCTGACGAGCCTCACGAACCGTATGGGTGAAACCCGCGCGGTATACGAGATTGTCAAGACGCGTTTCGAGCATCTGAAGCAGATTGTCACCTGCGACGCCCGACTGGCTCATAGCCTTGATAACATAATTTCTAAACTGTTTTTCCAAAAGGCCATAGAGATAACGGATACGCTGTTTCTCCAGAAGATGCTTGCCGTAATCGGAAAGTTTACGGCCCATACGTCCGCCATGCTGGCCAGGCGGATTGGAACGGCGTTCCATAATGCGCGCGGACTTGTCGGAAAGTGCAATACCAAGCCTTCTCGACTTCTTAACAATTGGCCCTCTGTAACGTGCCATCGAGTAAAACCTCCAAAAAATAATTCATTGCTTTAGGCAAACGGCTATTGGTTGACCGTACGGACAGATTTCCGCGGCCAACATCCCGTGAACCGGCTAATAAATCAGACCCTACGCCTTTTCGGCGGCCTGCAACCATTATGCGGAATCGGCGTGACATCCTTGATTGCAGTAATTTCGAGACCTGCAGCCTGCAGAGAGCGAACTGCTGCCTCACGGCCAACGCCCGGTCCCTTGACCAGAACTTCGACCTTACGGAGTCCCTGCGCTATCGCCTCTTTCGCGGAATTGTCAGCTGCGAGCTGAGCCGCGAACGGAGTGGACTTACGGGAGCCCTTGAAACCGACCTTACCGGCCGATGCCCACGATATCGCATTGCCGTTCTTGTCGGAAATGGTGATAATCGTATTATTGAACGTGGCCCTTACATGGGCGACACCCTCGGGCTCGACTTTCTTGTCTTTTTTCTTGGTACGTCTTCTCATTGCTGCCAAATCAGCACCACCTTTGTTTTATAATGATGTCTGCGAACTGGCCTGAGCCTATCACAGTTTATTTCTTTTTCTTTGCCATCGTGCGTTTCGGACCCTTACGGGTACGAGCGTTGGTCTTTGTACGCTGACCTCGGCAGGGAAGCCCGCGGCGATGCCTGAGACCGCGGTAGGAACCGATGTCCATCAGGCGTTTGATATTCATGACGATTTCGCTTCTCAGCTCACCTTCGACCTTGTAATTGCCTTCAATAACGTTCCTGAGCGTGACAACCTGTTCTTCTGTAAGGGACTGGACACGGCTGTCGGCAGGGATCTGTGCTTTTTCGCAGATTTCCTTTGCCAGCGTCGGGCCAATACCATAGATTTTTGTCAGCGCAACTTCGGTTCGTTTTTCACGAGGCAGGTCAACTCCAGCAATACGTGCCACCTGTTAATCCTCCATTACTGTATCATCATATGTTTTGTATTCACTCGTATCGACAGACTATACAGACATGATTAAAAGCTTTCAGTCTGCTGAAGCCTGACGTCATCACCCCTGACGCTGTTTGTGGCGGGGGTTTTTACAGATAACGCGAAGAACGCGTTTTCTTCTGACAATCTTGCACTGAATGCACATTTTTTTAACTGATGCGCGAACTTTCATTTTGTCACCTCGCTTCTATGAGCTTGATCGTATTTCTTCATTATGTATAAGTCAAACAGCATGGTCATACAACATTGACACTGTCAGGAAACAGCGTTTGTCACCGATGGCATGGCCTTACTTATGCCGATACGTAATGCGTCCTTTTGAAAGATCATAGACCGATATTTCTACTGTCACCCTGTCGCCGGGCAGAATCTTGATAAAATGCATGCGCATTTTACCGGAGATGTGCGCCAGGATAATGTGTTCGTTCTCGAGCTTTACCTTGAACATTGCGTTCGGCAACGACTCAACAACAACGCCTTCCGCGGTTATTGTATCGTCTTTTCCCATTCCTGTTCCCCGTCTAATAGTGTTAATATTTCAGCGGTTCCATCTCTAACAACACAGGTATTCTCAAAATGTGCCGAAAGTGAGCCATCGGCACTTACTACAGTCCAGTCGTCGGCAAGGGTTTTAACTTTCCAGGTCCCGGCATTTATCATTGGCTCTATTGCCAGTACCATTCCCGATTTCAGTTTCGGCCCGCTGCCGGGTCTTCCGAAATTGGGTACCTGCGGTTCCTCATGCAGATTGCGGCCGATGCCGTGCCCCACAAGGGCTCTCACCACACCGTATCCACGCTCTTCTGTATAAGTCTGCACTGCGGACCCTATATCGCCGATACGATTTCCGGCCACGGCATTTTTAATGCCGAGGTACAGTGATTCTTCAGTGGCCTTCATGAGTGCGCGAGCTTCTTCCGAAACATCGCCAACCGCATAGCTTCTTGCCATATCACCGTAAAAACCGTACTGATAGGCGCCGAGGTCGATCTTTATAATGTCTCCCTCTTTCAGCACCCGTTTCTGCGACGGTATTCCATGAACAACTTCTTCATTTACCGAGGCACAGATAGCTCCAGGAAAACCGCTGTAACCCAGAAACGCCGCCTTTCCACCTTTCGACTCGATGTAATCACGGGCTATCTGATCAAGATCATAAGTCGTCACCCCGGGCGCTATCGCATCTCTCACTTTTTCCATCGTCCTGGCAGTGAGAGAGCACGCTTTCCGAAGATTCTCGATTTCAGATTCTGACCGAATATTGATCACTTACTTCTACCCGCTTATTATTAAGTCAACCCGTCTTGTTACAGCGCTGATAAGCACCTATGAAAGAGCGTCGAAAATACGCCCTGAAACTTCTTCGATGCTTCCCATGCCATCGACTGACTTGAGCAGTCCCTGCTTTTTGTAATACTCGATCAGCGGGGCTGTCTGGTCATAATACACCTTGAGACGGTTTTCAATGGTCTCACAGTTGTCATCGGCACGGCCTTCGATCTCGGCTCTTTTCAGCAGACGTTCGACAATGGCCTTGTCATCGACATCGATCGATACGACCGCGTCGAGCGTCATGCCTTTTTCTTTCATGAGGGCATCCAGACCTTCCGCCTGGGGAATTGTCCTGGGAAAACCATCGAACAGGAAACCGTTCATCAACTCGGGCATATCAAGTTTTTGCGAAACAATGCCGAGAATGATATCGTCTGGAAGAAGTTTACCAGCATCCATATACTCGGCTGCTTTCTTGCCAAGCTCTGTTCCTTCGGCGCGCGCCTCTCTAAGCACCTCGCCGGTGGAAATATGAACTATGCCGTATTTCTCTCTCAGTTTCGCGGCCTGCGTGCCTTTTCCGGCGCCGGGCCCTCCGAGTAATATAAGTTTCACCAGTTTATCCTTTCCCTCAGTACTTCATCTGATCCATTTTCGGGACGAGCGCTGAGTCCCGTTTTCTTTCCCATTCGGAGCTGATAAGATTACCGTTCCGTTGTTTCCGCTGTTACTTGCGGCCGCGCATCTTGCCGCCCTTGAGAAGGCCTTCGTAATGACGTTCGACCATCTTGGATTCGATCTGCTGCAGAGTGTCGAGTGCGACACCGACGACGATCAGAAGGCCTGTTCCGCCAAAGAAGGAGGCGAACTGGTAATTGACCTTAGCGAACTTCACGATGAAGAACGGCATGATCGCGATAAGCGCCAGGAAGATCGAGCCGGGCAGGGTGATACGAGTGAGAATACGGTCGATATGCTCGGCAGTCTTTTTGCCGGGCTGTTTCTGCGGAATGATCGCACCATATTTCTTGAGATTATCAGCGAGGTCAACAGGATTGAAGACGATCGCGGTGTAGAAATAGGTGAAGAACACAATCAGCGCACCGTATACCAGCCAGTAAAGCGGATGTGTCATTTCAAAATAACGTTTCGCGAACTGCAGGAATTCCCACGGGATCAGGGTTGCCAGAGTGTTGGGCACAAACATGATCGCCTGAGCGAAAATGATGGGGATAACACCGGCGGTGTTGACCCTGAGCGGAATATATGTCGACTGGCCGCCATAAATTTTACGGCCGACAACCTTCTTGGGATACTGCACGCGAATCCTGCGCTGTCCCTGTGTAATAAGAACAACAGCAGCGACAATCACGAACATGAATGCTACCAGCACGATCTCAGTGATGATCGAACGCTGACCAGCCATGTACTCGCGGAACTCAGCACGTATCGCAAACGGGAAACGCGCGATAATGCCAAGGAAAATGATCAGCGAGATACCGTTACCAATACCATGCTCCGTCATCTGCTCGCCGAGCCACATGAGGAAGATTGTACCCGCGATAACCGTAATCATCACAACACTGATGAATCCAACACCGGGATGAGATACGATCGACATGGCGCCGATAGTCTGTTTCTGGAGCCAAATCGCAATACCGAATGCCTGGCCGCCAGCGAGAAGCACGGTGCCGTAACGGGTGTACTGAGTGATCTTCCTTCGGCCTTCCTCACCCTCTTTCGAAAGGCGCTGGAAATAAGGCACAACCGAGCCGAGGAGCTGGATGATAATCGATGCGGAAATGTAGGGCATAATGCCGAGGGCAAAAATGGTCATCTTGGTGAATGCGCCTCCGACAAACATGTCGTACATGCCCAGAAGCGTGTTCTGCATGCTGCTCATATAGTTCATGAGAGCAGTTGCATCGATCATAGGAATAGGGATATAGCCGCCGATCCTGTATACAATACACATGAGCAGAACAAAGGTTATACGTCTGCGAAGATCGGGAATCTTGGCAATACTGTTAATCGATCCAATCACGTTATAGTACCTCTACCGTTCCACCCACGTTCACAATCTTGTCCTTGGCGGATTGACTGAAAGCGTGAGCCTTAATGTTCAAGGCTTTAGTCAGTTCACCATCTCCGAGAATCTTGACCTTCGAGCTCATCTTGCGCACCAGGCCGTTCTCCCTGAGTGTATCGGGAGTTACATCCCCTTCGAATGACCGCTTCTCAATGTCCGAAAGATTGACGACTTCAAATGTCTCGCCGAATTTGTTGAAGAATCCTTTTTTCGGGACACGGCGTATCAGGGGCATCTGGCCGCCCTCGAAACCGCGGCGGACGCCACCACCGGAACGGCTGTTCTGGCCTTTGTGGCCTTTGCCGGCGGTACATCCCTGGCCCGTAGCACGCCCGCGGCCAAGTCTCTTGGTGGGCTTGGCCTTTGCGCCCTTGGGTAATTTCATTTCATTCAGTTTCACGTCTGCCCTCGTAATTGTTACAAAAACAATGTGATCGTACAAATTTCTTTATAAAAAACCGATTATTTAACCGATTTCCTCGACGCTCAACAGGTGCTGGATCTTATTGACCATACCCTCGATCTGAGGGGTCCTGTCGTGCTCGACAACCTGTCCCATCTTGGTGATGCCAAGAGCGACAAGCGTTCTTCTCTGATCCTCTTTCCGGCCTATACCGGAACGGACCTGCTGTATTCTAATTTTCTTCATGCCTGTACCCATCTTAAAGCAATGTGCTGGTGTGATTTCGAAACATCCAAAGTAAAGGATGCCGACGCGGTGTTACCTGATCTCGTTGACCGGCAGATCACGCTCTTTCGAAACCGCATACACATCCCTCAGTTCCATCAGGCCCTTCATCGTTGCCTTGACAACGTTGTGAGGGTTGGAGGAACCAAGCGATTTCGCCAGGATGTTCACAATACCCGCAGGCTCGACAACTGCACGAACCGTGCCGCCGGCGATAATACCTGTACCGGGAGCAGCTGGTTTAAGAAGCACCTTGGCTGCACCGAACTTGATATTGATGGGATGCGGAATAGTGCCGTTTTCAACCGGGATCCTGACCATGTTTTTACGGGCGGCTTCGTTGCCTTTACGGATAGCCTCGGAAACTTCCGATGCTTTACCCATGCCTATACCGACCGAGCCTTTACCGTCACCGACGGAAACGAGTGCGCTGAAGGAGAAATTCCTTCCACCCTTGACCACTTTCGCGACTCGCGCAATGTGGATCACATTTTCCATCAGTTCGGTTTCTTCTGACTGAACTCTATTCAAGCTACCCCTTCTCCTTGTTAAAGATGAAGGTGATTGGAGGATAAATCCCCCGTTTCGTTAATTTTTTTATCCGAATTAAAACTTAAGGCCGCCTTCACGCGCGCCATCGGCAAGTGCTTTCACACGGCCGTGATACAAATAACCACCTCTGTCAAAAATAACGCTGGTCACACCCTTTTCCTTGGCCTTCTCGGCAATCATCTTGCCGACTTCCTTTGCAAGACCGGTCTTTGCACCTTCGACCTTCTTACCGCGGAAATTCTCAGAGTCCGAGGAGATGCCCAGGATCGTCACACTCTTATCGTCATCAATAAGCTGTGCCGAGATGTGCTTGATCGAGCGGTTGACTGACAGACGGGGACGCTCGGCGGTGCCATGCATATTCTTGCGCACCCTTATCGCGCGTTTTCTCCGCCCTGTCATTTTTTCTTTTTTGGGATGAATCATGTCCCCTCCACTATCGTATCGTAACCGCTGTTATGGTTACGCTGCTAAGCTGTTTCTTAACCAGTAGCCTTACCGGCTTTCCTGCGGACATATTCTCCGCGATACCTGATGCCTTTGCCCTTGTATGGCTCGGGCGGCTTCAGCGCACGAATATTTGCTGCGGCATCGCCGACAGCCTGTTTGTCAATGCCCTTGACTTTCACAACCTGCACATTCTGACCTTCAATCGTTTCCTGCGCCGCTTCAAAAGAAACACCGTTCTCAGGTTTGATTACGATCGGATGAGACTGGCCAATAGAAAGGTCAAGGTCCTTGCCCTTAAGCTGGGCGCGGTAACCGACACCATAGATCTCCAAAATTTTCTCCCAGCCGGTGTCAACACCGGTGACAGCATTCTGGATAAGCGATCGTGTCAGTCCCCAGAACGCACTTGTATCGCGCTCTTCAACAGCGGGAGTCACCGTTACAGTATCGCCTTCTATGACGACGTTCATCTTCTTGGAGTACGATACTTTCAGCTCGCCTTTTTTGCTCTTGGCGGTGAAAACGTAATCCTTGACAGTAACGGTAACACCGCTCGGTACTGTTATGATCTGTTTTCCAATTCTTGACATGATATACTCACATGCATTTGATGAAACTGTTGTTGTCGTCTCACTACCACATTACCAGACTCGGCAGATAATCTCGCCGCCAACACCTTTGTTCCTGGCGTCGCGATCAGTCATAACACCGCTCGAAGTCGAGATTATGGCAATTCCGAGCCCATTCAATACGCGGGGCAGCTCTTTCGAACTCGAGTATTTGCGTAGTCCGGGAGTTGAAACACGCTGAATGCCTTTGATCATCGGTTTTTCATTCATATCATACTTCAGAAAAACCCGAATCTCACCCTGCTTCTTGTCCTCAACGAAATGAAAATTCGTAATGAAGTGCTCTTCGGCAAGGATGCGGGCAAGCTCTTTTTTCAGTTTCGAAGCGGGAATGTCGACCCACTTCTTACCTGCCTGTGACCCGTTTCGAATTCTGGTTAACATATCAGCGATAGGGTCAGTCATACCCATGGTATCGCTCCTCATTATAAAAAGGTGAATAATATAATATTTACCAACTTGCCTTGGTCACGCCGGGGATTTCTCCGGCGAGGGCCAGCTCACGAAAACAAATTCTGCAAATACCGAACTTCCGCATATAGGCGCGAGTTCTGCCGCACCTGAAGCATCTCGTATAAGAGCGCGTGCTGAATTTCGGTTTACGTTTCTGTTTTACTATCAGTGCTTTCTTAGCCACGGAAGCGAATCCCCCGTTTAAAGTTTGCTGTTATTTCCTAGGTTTGGCCCGGTATCAGTCCCTGAAAGGCATACCGTAGAAGGTAAGAAGCGCCTTGGCCTCTTCATCCGTCTGAGCCGTTGTTACAAAGGTTATATCCATACCCCTGAGTTTGTCGATCTTGTCGAAATCGATTTCAGGGAACATAATCTGCTCTTTAACGCCAAGCGTGTAGTTGCCGCGGCCATCGAATGAACGGCCGGGAACACCGCGGAAGTCACGAATTCGAGGAATGGCGAAGTTAAGCAGCCTGTCCAGGAACTCGAACATTTTGTCACCGCGAAGCGTAACCATGCATCCAACAGGCATGCCTGCCCTCAGCTTGAAGTTCGAGATGGATTTACGTGACTTCCTGATCGAGGGTTTTTGACCGGTAATGGTCGTCATATCCTCGACAGCCCTCTCAAGCTCCTTGATGTCCTGCGTGGCATTGCCAGTACCGATATTGACAACAACTTTTGTCAGTTTCGGGATCTGCATGACATTCTTGTACTTGAACTTATCCGACAAGGACTTGACAATTTCCTTCTCGTATTTTTCTTTCAATCTCGGTGTCATTTCCAACCTCTGTTACTCGAAAAAAACTTCCGCCGGAAAGAAGCGTCTTTCGCTTCTCAACCCTTTGGTGCAGTTCCGTATGTAGTGTCATGACTGACTTGTGATGATCTCTCCACACTTCTTGCAGGCGCGTGCACTGCCGCCATCCTGAAGCTTGAGGGATTTTGTCTTGACGCCCTCGTTGCATTTGCTGCAAACGACCATAAGATTCGACATATTAACCGGCGCTTCTTTCTCGACAATACCGCCGGCCTGGTTTGTCTGGGTCGGACGTTGATGGCGCTTGACAAAATTGACGCCTTCTACAATTGCGCGCTCTTTAACAGCATCTGTCTTGAGGACGATGCCCTCTTTGCCGCGATCTTCGCCGCTGATGACGATAACCCTGTCGCCTTTTACTATCTTTCTCATTTTATCACCATTCCGGTTTAGGTTCCGCATCTTTTACGACACGGCGATGATATCATTATTCTTTACAGAACTTCGCTTGCAAGTGAAACAATCTTCATGAACTGCTTCTCACGAAGCTCTCTTGCCACCGGACCGAAAATACGTGTTCCATGCGGCTCTTTCTGATCATCGATAATAACTGCTGCATTATCGTCGAATCGGATGTAGGAACCATCCTTGCGCCTGACAGACCTCTTGGTTCTAACTATCACGGCGCGGGCTACATCACCCTTCTTGACCTGGCCGTTCGGACTCGCATCCTTAACAGAACAGACAATGATATCGCCAATCGAGGCGTAACGCCGTTTCGAGCCGCCGAGAATACGGAAGCACATAACTTTCTTTGCGCCCGAATTGTCGGCTACGTTCAATATTGTGTATTCCTGTATCATTTCTTATCTCCGTAAACAACTTCCGCCATTGGCTCCCGGTGATACACTGTTCATTCTCACCGCGCCGGAACCTGTTGTTATTTGGCTCGCTCAATGATCTGGCTCAAGCGCCAGCGTTTGGTCTTGGACAAAGGCCTGGTCTCAATGATTTCAACAACATCGCCTAAACGGGCATCATTTGTTTCATCATGTGCCATGTATTTCTTGCTGCGTTTAACCACACGGCCGTAGAGAGGATGCAGGACCGTACGCTCGACCGATACCGTGATGGTCTTGTCGCGAGCGTCGCTGGTGACACGTCCGGCGCGGGTCTTGCGACGTCCTCTTTCGCTCGTTACTGTCATCTTTACGCCTTTCATTCAGCCGCCCCGGCGGGCTCGCCAAGTTTATTAATATTCAGTTCGTGCTCTTTCAGGATTGTCTTCAGGCGCGCAACTTCCTTCTTTGCCTTCTTCAGCATTGAATGATTTTCGAGCTGCGCGGTCACAAGCTGAAAACGCACTGTTCTCAGGTTTTCTTCCGCTGCCTGAAGATCGTTCTTGACATCTTCAAGCGTTTTTTGTCGAATCTCGTGCGGCTTCATCTTATAAAGCTCCGTTATTACGTTATGCAGTTCGTGCTTGACGTCTGCGTTCTATTATTCTCCGTATTCCTTGCGGGCGACGAATTTTGTCTTTACTGCAAGCTTGTGACTTGCAAGCCTTATCGCCTCGCGGGCTGTTTCCTCGTCAACACCCTCGACCTCGAAAAGAACGCGGCCGGGTTTGACAGGGCATACCCACTCTTCAGGGGCGCCTTTACCTTTACCCATACGGGTTTCAGCAGGCTTTTTCGTGATCGGTTTGGCCGGGAAAATACGGATCCAGACCTTACCGGCACGTTTCATGTACCTGGTAATTGCAACACGAGCAGCCTCGATCTGGCGGGCAGTTATCCAGCCCGGTTCCATAGTGGCGATGCCGTATTCTCCAAAGGAAATCTTGTTTCCCTTTGTTGCCAGGCCGCACATACGCCCGCGCTGCTGCTTGCGGTGTTTGACACGTTTCGGCATTAACATGATTGACTATCCTCGTATATATCGACGGTTCAGGCCAATGGCCTACCGTGCTTGGTTACTTTGAAATTCCCTGAGTATCCAGAACCTCGCCTTTCGATATCCACACCTTGATACCGATAACACCGTATGTGGTGTAGGAAATCGCGGTGGCATAATCGATATCAGCCCTGAGCGTATGTAGCGGCACTCGACCAACGAGGTAACGTTCTTTGCGCGACATTTCTGCACCGCCAAGCCTACCCGAACAGGCGATACGAATGCCCTCGGCGCCAAGACGCATTGCCGAAGTAACAGCCTTCTTCATTGCGCGGCGGTGATTGATACGGCCTTCGAGCTGACGGGCGATGTTTTCTGCCACGAGCTTAGCTGTCAGCTCAGGATGTTTCACCTCGACGATATTAAGGTAAACGTCTTTTTTGGTCAGAAGCTTCAGCTCATCGCGCAGCTTGTCAACCTCGGAGCCCTTACGGCCGATGACGATACCCGGACGGGCGGTGTGAATATTAACGGTCACCTCGTTGCCTGTACGGCGTTCGATTTCGACCTTCGAAACGCCGGCACGAGACAGACGTTTCATGATATATCGCCTGAGAGCGATATCTTCCTCGAGATTCTCGGCGTAACCCTTCTCGCTGAACCAGCGGGAACTCCATGTCTTGGAAACACCAAGCCTGAATCCTACCGGATTAGTTTTCTGACCCAAGGTTGAAACCCCCTGTGTTATTAATGGTGTGGTCACCACATTGATATTTCGCGGCGCCTGTCACCTATTCGATTAATTTTCTTCCGTTGCAACAACGACCTTGACATGGCAGCTTCTTTTACGAATCCTAAAAGCTCTGCCCATGGCACGGGCCCTGATGCGTTTCATGATCGGCCCCTCATCGCACTGTGCTTCGATGATAGACAGTTCGTTGGGGTCGTGAATCTTGTCACCATGGATGTTCTGCGCGTTCGCGACAGCGCTGCGAACAACTTTTTCGAGCTGAAGCGCGCTTTTCTTGTGCGTGAAGCGAAGGATATTCAACGCTTCCTCGACATTTTTTCCGCGAACCAGGTCCATAACCTGACGCATTTTTCGTGCGGAACTCCTGATATATCGAGCTTGTGCAAATGCCTGCATAACGGTAACCTGTTTCCTTTACGACGTTTTTGTTGAGACGTCCCAAATCATATCTATAATGAAAGTCTATTGTTTCTCTTTATTTGAACTTAACCGCTCTTTCAATCAGCTTGCCGCTGTGTCCGCGATATGTCCTCGTGGGAGCGAACTCGCCAAGCTTGTGGCCAACCATGTTCTCGGTAACATAGACCGGGATGAACTTGTTGCCGTTATGCACGGCGATGGTGTGACCGATAAAGTCGGGAGTGATTGTCGAGCGCCTGGACCAGGTCTGAATAACCTTCTTCTCGCCACGCTTGTTCATGTCGGTGATTTTTTTGTCCAGGTGATCGTCGATAAACGGTCCCTTTTTAATTGACCGCGCCATATTGTATCCTCCAAAGTGCAGGTTCTAAAATGTCAGAATTCTTTATTTAACTCTGCGTTTCACGATATACTTATCGGACTTTTTGTTTTTCTTACGGGTCTTGTAGCCCTTGGTCGGAACACCCCAGGGAGTAACCGGATGACGGCCACCTGAAGTACGGCCCTCGCCACCGCCATGCGGATGGTCGTGCGGGTTCATAACAACACCGCGAACTTTCGGGCGTTTTCCGAGCCAGCGTGACTTACCGGCTTTACCATGATTCTCGTTCTGATGATCGAGATTACCGACCTGGCCGATAGTCGCCATGCATTTCTCATGGAACATACGCATTTCGCTTGAGGGAAGCCTCAGTGTGACCATACCGGATTCACGGGCCATGATCTGACAGGATGCGCCAGCGCTTCGTGCAAACTGCGCGCCTTTACCAGGCTTTACCTCAATTGCATGAACCATGGTACCCAGAGGAATTCTTGCCAGAGGAAGTGCATTGCCGAGCTTGATATCGGCATCCGGGCCGCTCATGAGCGTTTCGCCGACTTTAAGGTTGTCAGGAGCGAGAATATATGTTTTCTCGCCATCAGCATAGACCAGAAGCGCAATACGTGCCGAACGGTTGGGATCGTACTGTATTGAATCGACTCGTGCCGGGATACCTAT
This sequence comes from Candidatus Latescibacterota bacterium, assembly GCA_963668435.2. GTDB lineage: Bacteria > Latescibacterota > Latescibacteria > Latescibacterales > Latescibacteraceae. The sequence continues at coordinate 185,626 of CAXXSC010000001.1, read as the reverse complement.
TTTTTTGCGCTTGAAATCCACGATACGGTAATGACGCTTGTGACCACCGCCGCGACGTCTGACTGTAATACGTCCTGTAGAATTTCGTCCACCGGATTTCTTCATGGGCTCGAGAAGTGATTTCTCGGGCTCGGTCTTTGTAATCTCCTTAAAATCGGGCGTTTCTCTGAAACGCATCGTCGGAGTTATCGGCTTATATTTTTTCAGACCCATTATATTACCTGCTCTTTAAAGTTACGCTGTTGTTATCCGTACAGCTACGATAGGTTTACGTTGCTTATACACCTTCGAAGAACTCAATTGACTCGCCGTCCTTGAGCTGGACGATGGCACGTTTCCAGTCAGGCCTTTTGCCCCGAAAACGACCGCGCGAACGAATCTTGCCATGCGTGGTGTAAGTGCGGACGCTTGTTACGTTGACCTTGAACAGGTCCTCGACCGCTTTTTTGATCTCGATCTTGTTGCTACCCTTTTCGACTTCGAAGACATACTTGTTTTCGCTGTCTTTCATCATCGTCGCTTTTTCCGTGATGATGGGGCGCCGTATAATATTCTTCGTGTTTTTCATTACGAGGCGGCTCCTCCCTGGAAGATATCCTTCACCCTGTCGACCGCCGATTTCATCATAACAAGAACATCAGAGTTCATGACCTCGTATGCATGAGTATTTTCAGCCATGTTGACATTGAGTTTGGGAATGTTACGCGACGATTTATAGATCATCTCGTCTTTTGCACCAAACAGGAAAACCGTCTTTTCACCGTTAATACCGAGAGCTTTCAGCATATCGGCGATATCTTTGGTTTTCGGGGATTCAAGCGTGAAATCCTCGACAACCTTGATTTTGTCCTCAGTGGCCTTAATGCTGTATGCGCTCTTGAGTGCAAGACGACGGACTTTCTGGTTTGTACGCTGAGTGTAGGTCCTGGGAAGAGGACCGAAAGCAGTACCGCCACCGACCCATACGGGCGAATTGGCACTACCGGCACGTGCACGACCGGTGCCTTTCTGGCGATAAGGCTTTGATTTCGTCAGGTTCACTTCGCCACGTGTTTTCGTCGAGGCATTGCCCTGACGTTTGTTGGCGAGGTGGGCCTTTATTGTCTGATGGATCGCGACAACCGAGGGCTCGATGCCGAAAACATCATCGGGCAGATCGATCGTACCGGCTTCGCTGCCATCGCGTTTGTATACCGTTACCGTTTTCATCGTTACCTCTTAAAAGGTCTCAGTGATACCGTATCTTCTAACTACTGAAGGCGACCATTCGCCTTTTCTTTCTACTGCTTGGTGACGTACACAATGCCGTTCTTGGCACCGGGCACTGCACCCTTTACACAAATAATGTTCTTCTCGGCATCGACCTTGAGCACCTCAAGGCCCTTCACGGTATGGGCGGCTGCGCCATAGTGACCGGGAAGCTTTTTGCCTTTGAAGACCCTTGAGGGATCAGAAGATGCACCGATCGAACCGGGAATCCTGTTCGCACGGCAACCGTGGGTATCATCTCCACCCTTGAAATTGTGGCGCTTGAGAACGCCTGCAAAACCACGGCCTTTCGTAGTTCCGCGAACCATAACCTTCTCACCTGCGGCGAAAACGTCGGCTTTCAGGATCGTCCCCTCATCGAACTCGGAAACATCATCGACACGGAACTCGCGAAGTCTCTTCGCAGGAGCGAGATTCTTCTTCTCAAAGATGCCCCGGATCGGTTTGGCGACCTTTTCCGACTCCCAGAAACCGATCTTGACAGCATTATAACCGTCCTTGCCATCCGTACTCTTGACCTGAACTACAGGACAAGGACCGACCTCGATTAATGTCGCCGGGCACAGGACACCGTCCTCATTGTAAATCTGGGACATGCCGATCTTTTTACCAATCAATCCTATCATTATTCCACCTGTGCTGCGTTTCAGTTTTCATTTCAACGGGATTATTAACCGTCAAACGTGAACCGTTTGTCCGTCTCAGACCTGGATTTCGATATCCACGCCGGCCGGAAGATCGAGTTTCATCAGCGAATCGACAGTCTGCTGATTTGAATCATAAATGTCGATAAGACGCTTGTGAACCCGCGTTTCGAACTGCTCCCTCGACTTTTTGTCGATATGGGGGCTTCTTAGAACCGTGTAGATCGAACGCTTCGTGGGAAGCGGAACGGGGCCGGAAATCCTGGCACCGGACCTCTTGGCGGTTCTGACGATCTCGTCGCTTGAAGTATCGAGCGAGGCATGATCGTAGGCCTTGAGTTTAATTCTGATTTTCTGACCTGCCACGTTACTAACTCCCTTTATTCATAAATCTCGGCAACCACACCGGAAGCGATCGTCCTGCCGCCTTCGCGGATAGCGAAACGGAGACCGTCATTCATAGCGATCGGTGTGATAAGCTCTGCGGTGATTTCGATGTTATCGCCGGGCATGACCATCTCGACGCCTTCAGGAAGCTCGAGCGTTCCGGTCACATCCGTCGTGCGGAAGTAAAACTGCGGGCGGTAGCCGGTGAAGAACGGCGTGTGACGACCACCCTCTTCCTTGGTCAGAACGTAGACCTGACCGCGGAATTTCGTATGCGGCGTAACCGAACCGGGCTTGGCCAGAACCATTCCGCGATCCACACGATCCTTGTCCATACCGCGGAGAAGCAGACCGACATTGTCGCCAGCCTGTCCTTCGTCAAGAATCTTACGGAACATCTCAACACCGGTACAGACCGTCTTCATGGTATCTTTGATACCGACCAGCTCCATCTCTTCGCCCATCTTGATAATACCCTGCTCGATACGGCCGGTAGCAACCGTACCGCGGCCGGTAATCGAGAAAACGTCCTCGACAGGCATCAGGAACGGCTTGTCAAGATCACGCTCGGGAATCGGAACATAATCGTCGAGCGCCTGCAGGAGCTCCTTGATAACGCCAACACACGGCGCATCCTTGTCCTCGCCATCCCACTCCATTGCCTGAAGCGCGGAACCGCGGACAAAAGGAATCTCGTCACCCGGGAACTCGTATTTCGACAGAAGCTCGCGAACCTCGAGCTCGACCAGCTCGATAAGCTCGTCGTCATCGACCATGTCGCACTTGTTCAGGAACACTACGATGCGGGGAACGCCAACCTGGCGGGCAAGAAGAATGTGCTCGCGCGTCTGCGGCATAGGACCGTCAGCAGCACTCACAACCAGAACAGCACCGTCCATCTGCGCCGCACCCGTGATCATGTTCTTCACGTAGTCAGCGTGACCAGGGCAATCAACATGAGCATAATGACGCGTCTCAGACTGATACTCAACATGAGCAGTCGCGATCGTAATACCACGCTCGCGCTCCTCGGGTGCCTTGTCGATATCATCAAACGACTGATGCTCCGCCAGACCAAGCTGACTAAGAACATTGGTGATGCCGCTCGTCAGCGTCGTCTTGCCATGGTCGACATGTCCGATCGTGCCCACGTTTACATGGGGCTTACTCCTCTCAAACTTCTCCTTGGCCATTTGAATCCTCCTTAAAAGTACTATCTCTGTTGTTTTTTTTCTTTATTCTGACGGCGGCTGATATGTTCCACCGAATTTCACGATAACTTCTTTCGCCACACTCTCGGAAACAGGAGAGTAAGCGTCAAAAACCATTGTATATATTGCGCGACCCTGGCTTACAGAACGAAGCTTCGTCGCATATCCAAACATTTCTGAAAGAGGGACAAGCGCCTTGATCACCTGCGCATCGCTTCTCGTCTCAATTTTCTCTATACGGCCTCGGCGCATATTCATATCACCCATGATATCACCGGTATACTGCTGAGGACTGACGACCTCGACCGACATGATCGGCTCGAGCAGCTTGGGATTGGCTTTCCTGAAACCTTCCTGCATTGCCATGGACATGGCGATCCGGAAAGCCATTTCCGAAGAGTCAACCTCATGATAGGAACCATCGAAAAGCTCAACATGGATATCCTGCATGGGGAATCCGGCAAGAACGCCTGAGTTCATTGCGTCGTTAGCACCCTTTTCACAGGAAGAAATGTATTCTTTCGGAATGGCGCCGCCGACAATCTTGTTTTCAAAAATAAGCCCCTGACCCTTTTTAGCCGGGCCAAGATTGATCTTAACATGGCCATACTGACCACGACCACCGGACTGGCGGACAAATTTCTTGTCAACCACGACCTCTTTTGAAATCGATTCGCGGTAGGCAACCTGCGGAGCACCTACATTCGCCTGCACCTTAAACTCACGTTTCAGACGATCGATAAGGATCTCAAGGTGAAGCTCACCCATACCGGAAATAATCGTCTGACCGGTTTCTTCATCTGTCTTAACCTGGAATGTAGGGTCTTCTTCGGCAAGCTTCGCGAGAGACATGTCGAGCTGCTCCTGATCGGCCTTTGTCTTGGGCTCGACAGCGATATGAATCACAGGCTCCGGGAACACCATCTGTTCCAGAATAATCTGCTTGCTCATATCACAGAGCGTATCGCCGGTACCGACATTTTTCAGTCCGACCGCGGCAAGAATATCACCAGTCTTTGCCTCTTCAAGCTCCTCACGCTTGTTCGCATGCATACGGAGAATACGGCCCAGTCGCTCTTTCTTGCCGTTGATCGGATTCATAACCGTACCGCCCTTCTTCAGAGAACCTGAATAGACGCGGAAGAAAATGAGCTTACCAACATGAACATCGGTGGCAATCTTGAAAGCAAGTGCACTGAAAGGCTCATCAACACTAGGCTTTCTTTCTATCTGCTCATCATTTTTCGGGTTGATTCCGACAACGGGAGGAACATCGAGGGGAGAAGGCAGGAAGTCGACAATGGCATCCATAAGACGGCGGACACCCTTGTTTTTGAATGCGGTACCACACATGATCGGAGTGATCTCACCGGCACAGGTGGCCTTTCTCAGAGCCGCCCTGATCTGAGCCTCCGGAATAGGCTGATCATCAAGAAAGAGCTCCATGAGATGATCATCATAATCAGAGACTGCCTCGAGCATCTTCTCGCGGTACTCATGAGCGACACCAACCAGATCGGCAGGGAATCGGCTCCTCGAAGAAAGTCAGATCCTGACCTTCGCCTTCATATATAACTGCAATATTTTTGATCAGATCAATGATGCCGCTAAACAGCTCACCGGCACCGATAGGAATCTGAATAGGGATAAAGTGAGAATGGAGGCGCTCCTCCATCATATCGAGGACACGGAAGAAATCGGCACCTGTACGGTCCATCTTGTTGACAAACGCGATCCTCGGGACCTTGTAGTCGTCAGCCTGGCGCCATACCGTCTCACTCTGCGGCTCAACACCACCGACAGCACAGAAAAGGCCGACAGCGCCATCGAGTACGCGAAGCGAACGCTGCACCTCGACTGTAAAATCGACATGCCCGGGAGTGTCGATGATATTAATCATCGTATCACGCCAGAAACAGGTAGTCGCCGCGGAGGTAATCGTAATTCCGCGCTCCCGCTCCTGATCCATCCAGTCCATTGTGGCGGCTCCATCATGCACTTCACCAATACGATGCACCTTACCAGAATAATAAAGGATGCGCTCGGTTGTCGTAGTCTTCCCGGCATCAATGTGAGCCATGATGCCGATATTCCTCATATCCTTAACAGGATAGGTCTTTCCCATTTTTCAGTAATTCCTTGTTTATGCTGTAACCATTAAACGTAAGTGTTATACCGCAAAAAAGCTCGGGGATACACGGAATTCCCGAGCTTCCCCTTCGCTTGCAACCGGCAGAACAGCTACAGTTCAAAGGTTGATACTGCCATACAATTTAAGCGGCATCGTCACGATGCCAGAACATTACCACCTGTAATGCGCAAATGCCTTATTTGCCTCAGCCATCTTGTGCGTATCTTCACGCTTCTTGATGGAGGCGCCGGTATTCTTGGATGCCTGATCGAATTCCATAGCGAGACGCTCAGCCATAGTATTCTCAGGACGGGATTTCGAATAGGAAATCAGCCACCTGATCGCAAGAGCAAGCCTGCGCTCATGCCTGATCTCTACAGGCACCTGATAGGTAGCACCACCGACCCTGCGGCTCTTAACCTCGACGATCGGCTGAACGTTTTCCATAGCTTTTTCGAAAATCTCAAGTCCATTCTGGCCTGTACGATCCTCGATAATATCGACGGCATCATAAAAAATCCCTTCAGCAACAGACTTCTTGCCATCCTTCATCAGGTTATTCACAAAACGCGTAACAAGCGCGCTTTTGAACTTGGGATCCGGCATCAGCGGACGTTTCTGTACTTTTCTTCTTCTCGGCATACAACCCTCTTACAAACCTCACGACCCGAACAAAAGCCGGATCGCCTGTCCTTTATTTTTAGCTCTTCGGACGCTTCGTTCCATACTTAGAGCGGGACTTGTTACGCCCATCCACACCGACCGTATCCAGCGTTCCACGAACAATATGATAACGGACAGCAGGAAGATCTTTCACCCTGCCACCACGAACGAGCACAATCGAATGCTCCTGAAGATTATGACCCTCGCCAGGAATATAAGCAGTCACTTCAATATTGTTCGAAAGCCTGACACGAGCGATTTTACGCAGAGCCGAATTCGGCTTTTTAGGCGTTGCAGTATATACACGGGTGCAAACACCACGCTTCTGCGGACACGCCTTCAATGCCGGAGCAGTGCTCCTGTTTTTCTTGGCCTTGCGCCCTTTTCTGATCAACTGATTAATCGTCGGCACAATTAACTCCCAATTTGCGTCTCCATATTATAATATAGAGAACTGAATAACAAAACAAATGTCGAGATTTTAAATATAACAATAAAAAATCGAGAAGTCAAACACTATTTTAGCATTTCATGATAGACACGAAACCGGCCTGAACAAATTGTCCTGGCCGGTTCCGCACTATTTCATAAAGCACCTTTGAGACAATGTCAGGACTCTTCAGCCGACACTATCTCGTCTTCGGTTACCGCCTCGGCGATATCCTCGACCGGCGCTTCTTCTTTCACCAGATTAGCGAACTCGTCGCTGTCACCCACCAGCCTGACATCACGGTAAAGGCTCATGCCTGTACCTGCAGGAATAAGGTGACCGATAACGACATTCTCCTTGAGTCCCTGGAGTTCGTCGATCTTACCCTGAACAGCGGCTTCGGTAAGCACCCTCGTGGTTTCCTGGAAGGAGGCCGCGGACAGGAAGGACTCGGTGAAGAGAGAGGCCTTGGTGATACCGAGCAGCATGGGCTCGAACGTCGCAGGCTCGCCGTCCTGCGCAACAACTTTCTCGTTGACCTCGGCAAAGGTGAACTTGTCAACCTGCGCTCCCTCGAGGAAACTGGTATCGCCGGGATCCACAACCTGGACCTTCTGAAGCATCTGGCGAATAATAACCTCGATATGCTTGTCGTTGATCTTCACACCCTGCAGACGGTAAACTTCCTGGATCTCGTTCAGGAGATATTCCTGGACACGATGGATACCGTTGATCCTGAGAATGTCATGCGGATTCACCGCACCTTCTGTCATACGCTCGCCAGCGAGAACATAATCACCGTCGAGAACAAGAAGATGCTTACCGTACGGGATGAGATATTCGCGTACAAACTCGTTCTCACCCTTGATCTGCAGTTTTCGCGAACCTCGGACAAGATCACCCAGCTCGATAATACCATCGATCTCGGATATGATCGCGGGGTCTTTCGGTTTGCGGGCTTCGAAAAGCTCTGCAATTCGGGGAAGACCACTCGTGATGTCACGAGTTTTGAATCGCTCACTCTGAAGCATTGCAAGCGTTTCACCGGCCTTGAGCTCCTGACCGTTATCGACCATGATTCGTGAGCCGAGTGAAAGGAAGTAGGAACGGAGCTTGTTGCCGTCCGCATCAACTATATCGACATGCGGAGTGAGTGAACGGTTACGCTGGTCGGTAATGAAACGCTGTTTGTGACCGGTTTCAGAGTCGACTTCGTAACGGAATGTCACGCCCTCGATAATATTCTCGTACCGGACGAAACCTGCGGTATCGGTAACCACGAGTGTGTGGTTCGGTTCCCACGTGTAGATCGTCTCGCCGTCCTTGACCATGTCATTGTCCTTGACGATGAGACGTGAACCGTACGGCACCTCGTAGGTACTGACCGTGCGGCCGTTGTTGTCCTCGATGAAAATTTCACCGTTACGGCCAACCACAACCAGAACATCGTCGGAGTGATAGACAGTCTTGAGCTTGTCGCCAAAGATAACTTTGCCGCCCTTCTTGACCGTAATTTCACTCTGCTCGGTCAGACGCTCACCGGCACCGCCGATATGGAATGTACGGAGCGTGAGCTGCGTGCCGGGCTCACCGATGGACTGTGCGGCGACAACACCGACAGCCTCACCGATTGTAACCTTGATGCCCTTCGCGAGATTGAGGCCATAACATTTGGCACAGACACCACGACGGCTTTCGCAGGTGAGAACCGAGCGAATGAGAATGCTCTCGATCGTAGAATCATTGATCTTCGCAGCCATCTCTTCAGTAACCATCTCGCCAGCTTCGCAGACAACCTCACCGGTAACCGGTGCCACGATATCCTCGAGAGGAATACGTCCGTAAACACGGTCGCCGAGGTGCTCGACTATCGTCTCACCCTCTTTCAGCGCCATCATCTCGATACCGTGGAACGTACCGCAATCAGGCTCGATCACGATACAGTCCTGGGAAACATCGACCAGACGGCGAGTGAGATAACCGGCTTCAGCAGTCTTGAGCGCCGTATCGGCAAGACCCTTACGGGAGCCATGCGTGGAGATGAAGTACTCCAGCACGGAAAGACCCTCGCGGAAATTCGAGGTAATCGGTGTTTCAATAAAGTCACCGTAACCACCGGTAATCTTTTTCTGCGGTTTCGACATCAGGCCGCGCATACCGGCAAGCTGCTTGATCTGGTCCTTGGAACCACGAGCACCGGAATCTGCCATAACGAAGAGCGGATTGAAACCGTCCTCTGCCTGGCGAAGAGCCTCGAACACCGTTTCAGCAACCTTGGCGGTGGTATGCGACCACTCGTCAATGATCTGGTTACCGCGTTCACCGTCAGAAATGACACCTGCGTTGTATTTGTCGCTGATATCATTGACCTTGCCATTCGCCTGATCCACCAGATTGTATTTCTCTGTCGGGATGATAACATCATCAATACCGATGGAGATACCGGAATAGGTCGCATAACGGAAACCGAGTGCCTTGAGCCTGTCGAGGAACGCAACAGTTTCCTTGCGACCATTAAGCTTGAAGGAGTCGGCGACTGTCTTTTTCAGAAGCCCGCTGTCGATAGTCTTATTAAGGAAGCCCATGTTCGGCGGAAGTATTTCATTAAAGATAATACGGCCAACCGAGGTTTCCAGGATCTTGCCTTTAATACGAACCTTGATCTTGGAGTTGATGGTGATAACTTCTCTTTCATACGCCAGCTTGGCTTCCTCGGTATTGGCGAAGACCAGCTTCTCACCCTTGTTGTCATTGGCCAGCTTGGTCAGATAATAGCTGCCGAGGACAATACACTGCGGTTTGTCAACCACGATGGGCTTGCCGGATGCAGGCGACAGAATGTTATTGGCGGAAAGCATCAGCATATTCGCCTCGATCTGCGCCTCATAGGAAAGCGGCAGATGCACTGCGATCTGGTCACCGTCAAAGTCAGCATTGAATGCCGCACAGACAAGAGGATGAAGCTGTAGCGCCTTACCTTCGATAAGAACCGGCAGGAATGCCTGGATGCCCAGACGATGCAGAGTCGGTGCACGGTTCAGAAGCACGAAATGATCTTTACACAGCTCCTCGATTATATCCCATACCTCGGGCGAGGAACGCTCGACCAGTTTCTTGGCGTGCTTGATCGTAACCCGCTCATCCTGACGGTTAAGCTCGCGGATAATGAACGGTTTGAATAGCTCCAGCGCCATAGTTTTGGGAAGGCCGCACTGATGAATCCTCAGTTCGGGACCAACCACGATCACGGAACGGCCGGAATAATCGACTCGCTTGCCGAGCAGGTTCTGACGAAAACGTCCCTGTTTACCCTTGAGAAGATCGGAAAGGCTCTTGAGAGCACGATTGCCGTCACCGCGGACAGCGCGTGTACGCCTGCCGTTATCGAAAAGGGCATCGACAGCCTCCTGAAGCATGCGTTTCTCATTACGGAGAATCACATCCGGAGCCTTGATCTCGATAAGCTTTTTCAGACGGTTGTTGCGGTTGATCACACGACGGTAGAGGTCGTTGAGATCAGAAGTTGCAAAACGGCCGCCCTCAAGAGGTACCAGCGGACGAAGGTCGGGAGGAATGACTGGAATGACATCCAGCACCATCCACGCAGGATCGTTATCGGACTGGCGGAACGCCTCGATGACCTTGAGACGTTTCAGTGCTTCCTGCTTGAGCTGGGCAGAGGTCTCGATCTTGACCTTTGCGCGAAGCTCTGCGGAAATCTCGCTAATGTCGAGACTGCCGAGAAGGTCCTTGACCGCTCCGGCGCCCATGCCGGCAGTAAACTGATGTCCCTCATCCTCAAGATCGAGGTACTCTTCCTCGGAGATAATCTCACCGACAGATTTGCCGGAATCACCAGGATCGAGCATGATATAAGCTTCATAATATATAACTTTTTCAATCTTACGAACACTGACATCGAGAAGATACGCTATCCTCGACGGCAGGCTTTTCAGATACCAGATATGTGTTACCGGCACGGCAAGCTCGATGTGTCCCATGCGTTCACGGCGAACACGTGCCTGGGTCACCTCGACACCGCATCGGTCACAGACAACTCCGCGGTATCGGATACGCTTGTACTTTCCGCACTGGCATTCCCAGTCCTTGACAGGACCGAAAATCCTCTCGCAGAAAAGACCGTCGCGTTCCGGCTTGAACGAGCGGTAATTGATCGTTTCGGGTTTTGTTACCTCACCGAACGACCAGTTGCGGATCTTGTCGGGCGATGCGAGCTGAATACGTATCGCATTAAAGTCCGCCATTTTCGTCATTGTCGACTGTTTGGGGCTGTTCACAAACATCCCTCCTTGATGAACGCGGCATAACACCGCTTATGTCTATCGCCTCGCAGGAGGCATATAATTCACTCAACAGGTTTCGAACAAGCGGGCATCGCATCAGGGCAGAAAATTCATAATCTGCCCGTCAGCTGTCCCGTTCCGGCGAACCTACCCGACGACTTCGTTGTTTTTCAGGAGCTGGATATCAAGGCCGAGGCTCTGAAGCTCCTTAATAAGCACGTTGAACGATTCGGGAAGGCCCGGCTCAGGCGGATTCTCGCCCTTGACGATCGATTCATAGAGACGGCTTCTGCCAATGACATCATCGCTCTTGACCGTCAGCATCTCCTGAAGGATGTGGGATGCACCGTATGCCTCGAGTGCCCAGACCTCCATTTCACCGAAACGCTGACCACCGAACTGCGCCTTGCCGCCAAGCGGCTGCTGTGTCACGAGCGAGTATGGTCCGATACTCCTGGCGTGAATCTTGTCGGCCACGAGATGGAGCAGTTTGAGCATGTAGATAATGCCCACTGTTACCTCGTGATCGAACTTCTCACCGGTACGTCCATCGAAAACCGTGGTCTTACCATTGGTGGGAAGATCGGCGGCCTTGAGCTCGTCCTGAATTTCCGACCAGCTCGCACCGTCGAAAATTTCGGTGGCGTAATGCTTGCCGAGTTTCTGACCGGCCCAGCCGAGATGCGTCTCGAGAATCTGGCCCAGGTTCATTCGGGAGGGCACGCCAAGCGGATTCAGCACGATGTCGACAGCTGTGCCGTCCGCGAGATACGGCATATCCTCTTCGGGTACGATCTTGGAAACGACACCCTTGTTACCGTGACGTCCCGCCATCTTGTCACCGACCTGGATTTTACGTTTCCTGGCGATGCGGCACTTGACCAGCTTGGAAATACCCGGTGACAGCTCGTCACCGCGCTGAACCTTCTCGATCTCACGATCGAGACGATCTTCCAGAAGCCTGATCTCGTTGTTGGCAGCAGCCAGGTTTTTCTCCACCTGGAGGCTCATATCCTCGTCAGCGGCCCAGAGACCGGTGGGACGGCATTTATCGAAATCAAGGGAAGCGATAAGCTTCTTGGTAAACGACTTGCCTTCCTCGACGACAATGCTTCTTGTATCGATATCATAGATATCCGAACCGGATTTGCCTGAGAACAGAAGTTCGGTAAGAACCTTGGCTCGCAGAGTCTTGACCTGGAATATCTTATCGTTGAACTTTTTCTTGAGCCTCTCGATAGCTTCCTTGTCAGCCTTGCGGGTCTTGTCGTCGCGCTCCTTGCGGGAGAAAAGGCGTGTATCGATAACAACACCCTCGATTCCAGGCGGAACCTTGAGCGAGGCATCTTTCACATCGCCGGCCTTCTCACCGAAGATAGCTTTCAGCAGACGCTCTTCAGGCGAAAGCTCAGTTTCACCCTTCGGAGTAACCTTACCGACAAGGATGTCGCCGGGCTTAACCTCAGCGCCGACACGGATAACACCCAGATCATCGAGATCCTTTACAGCGTCCTCGCTGACATTGGGCAACTCGCGTGTGAGCTCTTCGGTACCGCGTTTCGTGTCGCGGACCTCGCACTCGAACTCCTCGATATGGATCGAAGTGTAACCGTCGACCTTGACCATGCGCTCGCTGATGACGATAGCGTCCTCAAAGTTATAACCATACCAGGGAATAAATGCCACCAGCACGTTCCTGCCGAGGGCGAGATCACCTTTCTCGGTAGCGTGGCCGTCGGCAAGCACCGAACCGGGTTCGACCCTGTCGCCGACTCGGACGATAGGACGCTGGTTGATGCAGGTATCCTGGTTGGAACGTTTGAACTTCGTCAGTGTGAACACGCGATGAATGTCACGTGTATCAAAGAGCGATTCCGGTTTGCTGTCGTCCTCATCCTTGAGAATGATAATCTTGTCGGAAGAGACATGCTCGACAACGCCGTGGACATCGGAAAGACACAGTGCACCGGAGTCCATAGCGACCTTGCGCTCCATACCGGTACCGACAATCGGAGCCTGCGGTTTGAGAAGCGGGACACCCTGACGCTGCATGTTCGAACCCATGAGCGCGCGGTTCGCGTCATCATGCTCAAGGAACGGAATGAGCGATGCTGCGACACCGACAAGCTGTTTCGGTGAAACGTCCATATAGTCGACCTCGCTCGGTGTAGCCAGAGGATAGTCGTCGCGCTTACGGGATTTAATGACATCGTTTACGAACTCGCCATTCTTTGTAAGGGGCGCGTTCGCCTGTGCGATAGTATATTTATCTTCAATATCCGCGCTGAGGAACTCGATAAGGTTCGAGACCTTGCCTTTCGTCACACGACGATAGGGAGTCTCGAGAAAACCGAATTCATTGACACGGGCATGAGTTGCAAGATAGGAGATAAGACCGATATTCGGACCTTCAGGGGTCTCGATCGGGCAGACACGGCCGTAATGTGTATGATGCACATCACGAACCTCGAAACCTGCGCGTTCACGTGTGAGACCACCGGGGCCGAGTGCCGAAAGACGTCGCTTGTGAGTCATTTCGGACAGAGGATTGATCTGGTCCATGAACTGGCTCAGCTGGCTCGACCCGAAGAAGGAGGCAACCACGGTTGAAACCGTGCGGGCGTTGACCAAATCATGCGGCGTTTTCTTGTCGTCGCTCTGGAGGCTCATGCGCTCCTTGATAGTACGGGCAAGACGGGAAAGGCCGACATTGAACTGGTTGGCGAGAAGTTCGCCGACCGAACGTACACGCCTGTTGCCGAGATGGTCGATATCGTCTGTGAAATGGCCTTCTTTTTCAGTGCAGAGGCCAAGAATATATTTCATAATGAGCGTGAAATCGTCAACGGTCAGAACCGTGGGCTCTTCCTGATCGCCCCATGAGTCAAGACGATGACCGAGACGGTAACGGCCCACATCACCGAGATTATAGCGGCGGGGGCTGAAGAACATACGCTCGATAAGGTTCCTTGCCGTTTCAACATTCGGCGGATCGCCGGGACGAAGCAGCGTGTAAATCCTGTACAGCGCCTCTTCATCATTTGTTGTCGGGTCTTTCTTGAGGGTATCCTCGATCACTGTGGAATCACGCATGGGATCGTAATCGAGAACCTCGAGCGTTTTCCTTCTCATGGCCCGGATGCTCTCGAGAGTTTCCTCGGTCAGCTTGTCGGCAACTTCTACGAGAAGTTCACCGCTGTCTTTATCGACTATGTTCTCCATGAGAATCATGCCGACTTCGAGATCTTTAACATGGACCTTTTTCGTATCATAAAAGAGGCGCCAGATGCTCTCGTTGTCTGAGAAGCCGAACGCCCTTAAAAGCATGGATGCAGGGAATTTACGCTTACGGTCGATATGGGCATACATAATATCATTTATGTCCATAGAGAATTCGACCCAGCTTCCACGGTAGGGAATAATCCTGGCATTGAAAAGCAGCTTGCCGTTGGGATGGGTCTCCTCGCCGAAGAATACACCCGGTGAACGATGGAGCTGACTGACAATCACTCGCTCAGCACCATTGACAATAAATGTACCGGAATCCGTCATGAGCGGAAGCTCACCGAGGAAGACCTGCTGACGGACCGACTCTTTGAGTGTAGTCTCGTTGCCGTGTTTTTCGAAATAGTCGAGCCTGAGCGTTGCTTTGAGCGGTGCTTCATAGGTCATATCGCGCTCAATGCACTCCGCCATGGAATATTTCGGAACGCCGACAGAGTACTCTTCAAACTCGAGACTCATGGAATTGTGGACATCGGTAATAGGAAAAATCGACCGGAACACAGCCTCCAGTCCCATACTTTTCCGTCTTCCGGGCGGGACGTCGAGCTGCAGAAAATTCTTGAACGAGGACAGCTGCAGATCGAGGAGATACGGCATTTCGACTACTGTCTTGATTTTCTGGAACGAGTGCCGCTGAATCATCTTATCCTCACGCACGTGTATCACTCTCCCGGTTGGTTTGTACGCAAAATGCACACACTTTAACCACAGTTATGACTCTGATTTAATGTGAGTCGTGGAAACGAAGCCGGTCATAACTGGCCGCTTCGAAAATTCTATAATTTCTGCGGTCCGTCATGCCTTTCGCGAACAGTTTATGTAGGACATCGTTGAAGGGTCGGTGAGGGTTTACGGGGCTTTTTCTTCTTGCCCGCGACACCCCCGGAATTCGATGATACAGGCCCCGGCGCCTGAGACGCAGAAATCCGTGATCGTTTTTGATCCCGGATTATCCGCTGAAAATCAGCGCGGAGAGGCTTCTGCATGCTGCCGGAGCCGGATGTCTTCCAGCCCCGGCCGCATTGAAAGCGATGTTACTTGATCTCGATGACTGCGCCTTCGTCTTCGAGTTTTTTCTTGGCGTCTTCGGCAACTTCCTTCTCGATACCTTCGAGAATCTTGCCGGGGACGTTTTCGACGAGGTCTTTGGCTTCTTTGAGGCCGAGTCCTGTGAGCTCACGGACAACCTTAATGACCTGGATTTTCTTGGAGCCGAAATCGGTGAGTACAACATCGAACTCACTCTGCTCTTCGGCAGCAGCAGCACCAGCGTCGCCACCGCCTGCAGGCATTGCGCCACCAGCCATCATGACAGGTGCGGCAGCTTCAACGCCGAATTTCTCTTCGATAGCCTTAACGAGCTCGGAAAGCTCGATGACGGTCAGCCCGCCAATTTCATCGACAAGTTTGGTGATTTTGTCCTCAGCCATTGCTGTCTCCTTAAGAATATATTGATTTTGTTGTGCCGTTATTGTTTGCGGGACAAATCCCGCTTAAATCAAAGTGTCCCGCCTGATACAGTCCGGATTTTCGATACCGTCATACCGCATTGCGAAACGTTGTTCGTATATCTATTCTTCTTCTGCCTTCTTGTCGGCAAGCGCCTGAACGGTGCGTGCAAACTTGACAGGAAGTGCGTTGAGCGTCTGAGCCATCTTGACAATCGGTGCGTTGAGCGCTGAAGCGATCTTCGCCTGAAGCTCCAGTTTCGTGGGGAGCTTGGAGATTGCCGTGATCTCGTCAACACCGACGACCTGACCGTCTACCAAACCAGCCTTGATTTCGCCTTTTTCGACATCTTTGATGTAGTCGATAAGAAGACGTGCCGGGATGACCGAATCTTCGGAGGAATAAACCACACCGACAGGGCCAACCAGGTAGTTATCCAGGCCATCGTTGCCGATTTCACTCAGGGCACGTTTTGCGAGCGTGTTCTTGACCACGCGCATGGAAACGTCACCTTCGCGGAGCTTCCTGCGAAGTCCGGAGATCTCAGCGACATTCAGCCCCGTGAAATCCATGAGGTAGATACCGGGGGACTCAAAAATTCCCAGGTATTCCTCAACAACTTTGACTTTCTCTTCCCTTGTCATCTATAACCTCATTGAAAGTGATTCATGGAATACGAATCGTGATCGGTTACCCTGCTATATCCTGAAGCAGGGAGTTTTTCTCGATCTTGATGCCCGGACCCATGGTGGAAGAGATGGTAATACTTCTCACGTAGGTACCCTTTGCCGCC
Organism: Candidatus Latescibacterota bacterium; assembly: GCA_963668435.2. GTDB lineage: Bacteria > Latescibacterota > Latescibacteria > Latescibacterales > Latescibacteraceae. Next base: position 169,060 of record CAXXSC010000001.1, on the reverse strand, counting down.
GACGGTTTAGAGCGCATGACAGCATCCATGAACGCCTTGACATTCTCTTTGAGCTTTTCAGGCCCGAAAGATTTTTTGCCGACGGGAACGTGAAGATTACCGACTTTGTCTACCCTGAATTCGATTTTACCAGCTTTAGCCTCTTTCACAGCGCCTTCCACATTGGGAGTTACTGTACCGGATTTCGGGTTCGGCATAAGGCCGCGCGAACCGAGAACACGACCGAGCTTACCGACAACTTTCATCATGTCAGGTGTCGCAATCGCGACATCAAAATCAAGCCAGCCATCCTGAATCTTTTTCGCCAGATCTTCTCCGCCGACATAATCAGCGCCTGCCTCTTTGGCTTTCTGCTCATTCTCACCCTGAGTGAAAACGAGAACGCGGACATTCTTTCCGGTTCCGTTAGGCAGAACAACCGTGCTTCGCACCATCTGGTCAGCGTGTCTGGGGTCCACTCCCAGCCGGACGGCGCAATCGATGGTCTCATCGAATTTAGCCGCCGGGAGCTGATGCAGAAGCTCGAGGGCTTCATCAAGAAGGTAATGGTTCAGTCTGTCGACCTTACCCATGGCCTCCGTGTACTTCTTTCCCCGTTTCATGTTTGCTCCCTGATTAATTGATGTAGATATATATGTAAAGCATCTGAAACAACGGGCACCACCCCGCTTGTGCGTAACTGCAAAATAATTTCCGGCAGCAACAACCGCCTTTTATGCGGTATACTTACAAAACCACGAACCGGTACCCAGCTGATTCATGGCCCTATAACCGGAAATGGTAATACTATTCAACGAGAATGCCCATGCTGCGGGCGGTTCCCTTGATCATTTCCATTGCGTTCTCGACATCATTCGCATTGAGATCTTTCATCTTGATCTCGGCGATCTCTTTCACCTGATCCAGTGTGACACTGCCAACCTTGTCACGGTTCGGCATGCCGGAACCCTTGTTCAGCTTGGCCATCTTGAGAAGAAGGCGCGACGCCGGCGGGGTCTTGGTGATGAATGTGAAGGAACGATCATTATAGACAGTGATAACCACCGGAATGATCATTCCGGTCTGGCTCTGAGTCTTGGCGTTGTACGCCTTGCAGAATTCCATAATGTTGACACCGTGCGCACCAAGCGCCGGGCCAACCGGAGGCGAAGGATTCGCCTGACCGGCAGGAAGCTGCAGTTTGATTGAAGCTATTTCTTTCTTGGCCATCTTCGACCTTCTTTCAAGTTATATAAAAATGTTATTTATTACCAAAACATTCTCAGATAAGCGGCATAGTAAAAAAGCCATGAAAACCGGATTTCCGGCATGGCATCTGTCAGCTGATATCTTTCGCCTTCTCAACCTGGAGCACATCGAGCTCAACAGGGGTAGGACGTCCGAAAATAGACACCGTAACCTTCACCTTGCTTTTCAGAGGATTAACCTCTTCGACCTCGCCGGAAAAATCGGTGAACGGTCCGTCGATAACCTTGATCTTGTCGCCAACATTAAACTTCATGGCTGGAACTTCACGTTCCTTGCTTTCACTGATGTGTCCAAGTATCCTGTCAACCTCGACCTGCTTCAGACGCTCGGGCCTTCTGCCCGGTCCGACAAAACTGGTAACACCGGGGACATTGCTGACAAAAAACTGGCTTTCGCTCGTCAGCTCCATCTCGATAAGTATATAGGAAGGCAGGAATTTTCGCTTGGTGGTCTTTTTCTTACCGTCGCGCATCTCGACCGTATCCTCGGTGGGCACGACAACCTGACCGATCTGATCCTGAATACCGTTGATTTCCGCCTGAATCTCTATATAATTCTTTACCTTATTCTCATGCCCCGACAGAGCATGAAGTACATACCAGTGCATGGCCATTGATCAGCCGCCTCGATTCACAGATACTTCGTTAAAACAACTTGCTCAGGAAAGCAAGAAGATTGTCTACTACAAAAAGATACACCGCGAAGAACACGGAAACGACCATGACCAGTATGGTCGAGCCCTTGAGCTCAGGCCATGTTGGCCAGGTGACTTTGGCCATTTCGCTTCTGACTTCGCGTAAAAACTTCTGGGAACTGTCGATCCATTTCGCCATATTAGCCGCCCGTGTTCAAAAATAGAAACCAGCAAAGAACCAATAACCGCGAGTGGGCAACCCACCCCCGGTTTCGACATAATGGCAGGCCAGGAGGGACTCGAACCCCCAACAGCCGGTTTTGGAGACCGGTGCTCTACCAATTGAACTACTGGCCTGCACGAAAAACTATACTACATCAAAAACAAGCTGCCGCTTAACGACCTTCTTTATGAAGCGTGTGCTTCTTGTCGAACTTGCAGTACTTCTTGTACTCCACCCTGTTAGGATGGAGACGCTTGTTTTTGTCTTTAACGTAATTCTTACGTTTACATTCCTGACAAATCAGGTATATGTTTTCTCTCGGCATATTACCGCCCTTTATTCATAAATCTCGGCAACCACACCGGAAGCGATCGTCCTGCCGCCTTCGCGGATAGCGAAACGGAGACCGTCATTCATAGCGATCGGTGTGATAAGCTCTGCGGTGATTTCGATGTTATCGCCGGGCATGACCATCTCGACGCCTTCAGGAAGCTCGAGCGTTCCGGTCACATCCGTCGTGCGGAAGTAAAACTGCGGGCGGTAGCCGGTGAAGAACGGCGTGTGACGACCACCCTCTTCCTTGGTCAGAACGTAGACCTGACCGCGGAATTTCGTATGCGGCGTAACCGAACCGGGCTTGGCCAGAACCATTCCGCGATCCACACGATCCTTGTCCATACCGCGGAGAAGCAGACCGACATTGTCGCCAGCCTGTCCTTCGTCAAGAATCTTACGGAACATCTCAACACCGGTACAGACCGTCTTCATGGTATCTTTGATACCGACCAGCTCCATCTCTTCGCCCATCTTGATAATACCCTGCTCGATACGGCCGGTAGCAACCGTACCGCGGCCGGTAATCGAGAAAACGTCCTCGACAGGCATCAGGAACGGCTTGTCAAGATCACGCTCGGGAATCGGAACATAATCGTCGAGCGCCTGCAGGAGCTCCTTGATAACGCCAACACACGGCGCATCCTTGTCCTCGCCATCCCACTCCATTGCCTGAAGCGCGGAACCGCGGACAAAAGGAATCTCGTCACCCGGGAACTCGTATTTCGACAGAAGCTCGCGAACCTCGAGCTCGACCAGCTCGATAAGCTCGTCGTCATCGACCATGTCGCACTTGTTCAGGAACACTACGATGCGGGGAACGCCAACCTGGCGGGCAAGAAGAATGTGCTCGCGCGTCTGCGGCATAGGACCGTCAGCAGCACTCACAACCAGAACAGCACCGTCCATCTGCGCCGCACCCGTGATCATGTTCTTCACGTAGTCAGCGTGACCAGGGCAATCAACATGCGCATAATGACGCGTCTCAGACTGATACTCAACATGAGCAGTCGCGATCGTAATACCACGCTCGCGCTCCTCGGGTGCCTTGTCGATATCATCAAACGACTGATGCTCCGCCAGACCAAGCTGACTAAGAACATTGGTGATGCCGCTCGTCAGCGTCGTCTTGCCATGGTCGACATGTCCGATCGTGCCCACGTTTACATGGGGCTTACTCCTCTCAAACTTCTCCTTGGCCATTTGAATCCCCTTTGATGTAAATTAAAAAAAGAGTTTTGTTATTTTTATTTCACAAAATGGAGCCCTCAACCAGACTCGAACTGGTGACCTCATCCTTACCAAGGATGCGCTCTACCTCCTGAGCTATGAGGGCCCGCTAAATTCACTATAAAGACCGGTATCGCAATAATGGAGCGGGAAACGAGACTCGAACTCGCAACTCTCACCTTGGAAGGGTGATACTCTACCAATTGAGTTATTCCCGCCCGGATCGCATTTCAAACACCGACATACATCGCGAGTACGTATAGGGACAAAAAGTCTCCTCCCGCCACGTAGACCGGAAATATACCAATAATAACCATGAATGTCAAACATTATTTTAACAGCTTTTGAAGAGAATTTTCGAGCCGGAGGAGTACTACTCGCTGGGATAAACAGGATTGTAATCAACTTCGATCACATCGGTGTCAAGCTGGCTGTCAAAAAGATACCGGTTGCAACGGCTTAGAATCGAACGGGTTTTGACAGCACCATCACAAAACTGGGGCTCGGCGGCGATAGTTATCACACCCGCGGCTTCGATCGTGTTTTTAACCAGGTCGAGCGGACGGCAGTCATCATAATAGGCAGACTGGCAGAGGTTAAGGAATTCGCCGCGGAAAAGCTCATCGGTGAAAGGCAGCGTATAGCGTTCCCAGGAAAACGTGAAAAAATCAAGGTCGATATCGAACACCACCGGCTCACCGGTAACAAACTCACACTGCTCCTGTTTGAGCCCGAGGATCTCCCACAGCCCGTTAGAGGCGGCATCGTGGGACATATCCGCCAGTGCGCCCTTGAATGACAGCTCCTCGGCAGGAAGACCGAGATGAAATATCCTGTGCGTATTCCCCTCGCTGTCGCGGTACTCCCGATATGCATCACGTGATCGTTCCGGCCTGCTGCCGAACTGTACAGCATCAGATATCAGTCCCATCTCCATTCCGGCGACAATCCAGTCGTCATCCCGGGGAGAGAGGTGGAATTTCACGATATGCATGAGATCATCGAAACCGGGCTGCCTGTCTCTGAAAGCGGCGAGAATACAGTCGTCATCCTCTGGTGTAAGTGAGTCACGGTGACGGTCGAATGTCACAAGGCGCACCGGAAGGTCGATGAGCCCGTGTTCTGCGGCACGGTGAATTACCGGAAGTGTCCAGCGGTGGTCACGGAAAACGATTGCAGGGGTTGTGCCGAGCATCTGCATTTCGTTGGGATATATCGATTGCACCGAATCGGGCATGGAAAAGGAATGATCCACAATGACGCCTTTCAAATAACGCCTCGGCGGCGGAAGCAAAGCCGACACTGTCCCGTGAACGGAAACAGAGAAGATAGAGTATCGATATTGGACAAAACGCAGCGCTTTGCCCGGAGATTTCCATAAGCAAACAGCATACGTCCGCTATCCGCAATATAGCGCAAAAACCGCTCCCGTCAAGCCCCTGTCCAGGGATAGGCCGCAAACTGTTTTTCCCAGGTGAAAGATTCAAGCGCGGCACGGCGGGCGGCTGTCTTGTAAGCGAGCAGGGCATCCTTGTCAGTGATCATGCGCGAAAGCGTGGCCGCGATACCCTCCGGCGTGGCCGCATCCAGCATTACTCCCATGCCGTGATTGACCACTATCTGCCGCAGGAACGGGAAATCGCTTGCGGCGATTGCAAGACCGGCCATGGCGTAATCGAACATCTTGTTCGGCGAAGTATAGCGCATGTTGAGAGTAACATCTCGAAAAGGCATAATCCCGATATCGTGCTCCTTCAGGATCGTAACGGTATCCTCCCCCTTGAAACGACCGAGGAAGTGCACACGATCACCGAGCCCCAACGATTCCGCAAGGCGCTTGAGACTTTCCTCCAGCGGCCCGAAACCGGAAAAGGTCAGCTCGGCGTTCTCGATATCCTGGAACGCCAAGACCAGCTCATCAAGGCCGCGAAAGGCCTGGAGCTTGCCTTGGTACACCACACGCAGCGGACTGTGGATAACCGGCTCGACAGTTTCACCGCCATCATGGTACGGGCAGTTCATAACAACCGCAGGTGTCGTCGTTAAACCGTATTCTTCCTGCATTGTCTCCGCGATGACAGGATTGACTGTCACAACATGATCGGCAGCCTCGATCCCATCGCGTTCAATGACCCGCACCTGCTCATTGGCCACACTACCGTGGACACCGATCCCCGCCCAGTACTCGTGAGCATCGTAGAGCAACGCGTCCGCGGCCCCGCACTGTTTCAGTTCACGTCCGGCGGGAAGTGTATCAAAATCGTTCGCATGGACAAGATCGAAACGCTCATTCCTGAAAGCGGCGGCCATTTTACGGTTTATCGCCATGTTCTCACCCATGAAATGCCTGAAATTGAGTGAGAGCACACGGTTCTTCAGCCAGGCGGCAAGCGGCCTCGACGGCGCATCCTCATGTCCTTTCGCCAGGGTCTGGCCCATGCGCGAGGGCAGACGGCTTTTTAAAAAGGTGTAGAGCCGTTTCAGGATGAATTCGCCGCGATGGGGAAAACGCCGGATAACAAGCCCCTCGAAATCCTCCTTTTCCGACCGTCCCGAGGGATTCGTACAGGCAACGGTGACCGATACGCCGCGCTCCGCAATCGAACGTGCCGTTTTCAGGACTCGGGGATCTTCGAGGATTTCTCCGATCAGGAGGATGAGCGCCCGTTTCATGGAACACCTTTCATTCCGGCAGATGCTGGATTGCTGTTGGTCGGATACAGGAATATGGGTATCTCTCACAATTCGCTTTTTCAACATGGGCGAATTATTTAATCGATCTGACAAGACAATAGAAGTGACAGCCTATATCATTGAATCAGAACATTTTCTCTTGGGAATGATTTTCAGGACAGACAGTTCCGCAGGCAGCCTTTGTTTCAACAATCATGAACGCTTAATCCAACAGTCCTACTTTTTCTGCCTGATAAGAAGGCCCTTGCCCGGGTCGACTTTTTCCGGACGTATCGTCAGGCTGTCCTCGTCGACTTTTGTTGCACCCGTGGCCCCTTCAATAAGGAAACGCATGGACGATATATTCTTTGCCGATATCTGCAGTTCCATGTTCTCGGGCAGCTCAACACCCTTGATGCGCCAGGCGGTCTCCGCGAATTCGAGGTTTTTCAGCACCACCTCGCGCTGCATCCACCAGCGGGCAAGCTCACGTCCTGTCATGGAAATGGCATGGTCCATCCTGAAACGAGCAAGCAGTGAGTGATAAAAATGATTCAGCTCTGGTATTTCCATATGGTCCATGTTGCCGGGATGGATCAAGACACTGAACATGCCGCCGGCGGCTTTCGCATACAGGTAAGCCTCGGTCACATGTTTTTTCACCGCCTCCGGGTCCTCGTTACGGTGCAGGAAACAGGTATCCATAAACACCAGCGGTAATTCGACAAGCGAACCGGCATCATGCTTATTGCTGAAAGGGAAGAACGGTGAGGCCATTCCGTTGCGGAATCCGGCCTTGTCATTGAATCCGAGAGTGCTGTCATAGAGAAGCCGTGCTTTCGAGGCCGCCTCGAAACTGCGCCCGTGGCTGAACATGAGATAGTGGTGACGGACACCCCGCAGGTGGTCGCCAAGACGGTTGTCGAAGAAATCGAGCTGTTCCCGAAGCACCTTCGCATTGACATGTGCGTTCCTGCTGCCATGAAGTGCAATCTCACAGTCGTTGTCGATCAGGCGGCGTATCATTGCCGAGATTTCCGCGGGCTTGCGGCGATATACCGGATCGAAATCCCGTTCACGCTCACTGAACTCATCACCATAGGCTGCGAAAAACCATGTCGACTTGAATCCGCTGCCGTTCTCCATAAAAAGAAGCTCGTCGAAAAGCCAGTATGGGTCGCGCCCGCGCATGGCGTTCATGATGGATGAAATCGAATCTTTCAGATGATCCGGTTTCAGCATCAGCATATCCTTGAGCCCCATCGCCAATTCATAGGCCGATCGTTTCCAGGTCCATTTCCTTACCACATCGATGTCGTGGCTGAGGAAAACAGCAAGGGGCGCAGAACCCGGCCAACGAGGAATCGACAGAAGCGGCAGTCCCAGACGGCGGAATATATACCGGATGGCATTTTCGATAAGGTTGAACTGCAACGACACGGCAGGGGCATAGGTGATAGTCTCAGGCGGTGGAATCGGGCGTCCTATGTCATCGGTTTCGCCGTGTTTCTCAAGCTCGCCCGAGAGAATCCTGATGGTTGACTTGATCAGGTCGGCAGCGAACAGCAGGACCAGGGAGTTGTTGACCCGGCCTTTCATGACAAGCGGGCTGCCCTGATATGTCTTGACGAAACTCTGGAATCCCGGCATGTCAAAATGCTGGACAGTTGCGAGGATCGGCGCCTGAAGTGTCTGCGTCGTATAGCTCGAGGGTTTCTCGGGAATATTGTCGTTGTCCATGTAGGGAATGGCGATAATTGCCTGATAGTGCTCACTCATGGCACGAAGCATATGTTCGGAAACATCACCATACAGAAGGGCGACCGGCGTTCGCGGCCCCTCATCGTAAAGGCCGAGGGGAATACCGGCATGAACCCTGAAATTTCTGGTAAACAGTGAAATAGGCCCTTCCGCAGGAAGGGTTATAATAAGATCTATCATCGAAACACCTTACGCAAAGCCGTGTACGCGGCAAAAGTGAAACGTGCAATTGAAGAGGAATACCAATCGGTAACATAATATGGTGTCAGCCGTCCCGCGAATCCTTTTTTGAAAAAGGCGATCGATTTTATGTTGGCGCCCACCATATCGAGCTTTTCGTGACTCCCGCTATATCTTTTAACCGCATCCCAGAAAAGCAGGGAAAATGCTCCGCTGGCGTTTTCACCCGGCAGCGAACCGCTCAGCCACGCGTAGACAGTACGCTCGTCCCTGACCAGGATCATGGTCGAAAGCACGTTCCCGTCCTCATCGACAGCCGACCGCATTTCACCAAGCCCCTCGGCAAGAACCCGCTCAGTCATGGCCTTCACCATGCCGGATCCATACGGAAGCTGCCGTCCCCGGTCACCGTAAATGCGCTCGTAAAGCGTGGTGAATGTCCCAATATCGACCGCACCACCCAACACGAGTGTTTTTTCCGCATTGCGGATCACTGTCCGGACCCGCCGCTCGACAAGCTCCCACAGGCTGTCAGGATCCTCAATATCGAGCAGGTAGGTATATTTAACCCGGCTGCCGAATCCGGCCCAGTCGAAAGCCCTGATGTCCTCCATCCCCGGCGAATGGGCAATGAAGACGTGGCGGTACGTTTCCTTCAGGCGTGTAATGAACAACTCGGCGCAACGCATGTTGAAACTTTCCGCCTCGGAATGACGCTTGCCGGGATCGGGACGGTACAGTATTCCAGAATAGGGTGTCAGCGCGGGCGAACTCGCTTTCCTGACAGGTCCCCTGGCGATATGCACCCAGGGAAGGCCCGCCACCATCCTGCCGTTCTCGACAACAGCCGCCAGCCGAAGTTCACCGCCCTGTGCGGAGGCCGCAGCATCGAGCCAGGCAGAGGAACTGAACACCGTCCCCTGCGGAGAGCTGCCGTTGAATTCATCCCAGAGCGCGAAATCCTCTATCATTTCCAGTTCAAATGTCTTAGCCACGCTTCACTCCTCCCCTGAAAATGAGCAGGTCACCCGGATTGAGGAATCCGGCCCGGACTGCCAGCAGTGCATAGGCGATAATAAATGATACCAGCGAAACCGCTATTCGTGCAATATCATTATGGACTGTCAGTGACAGGGCAAAGGCTATCATCACGGCGAAAAGCGAGGTTACGCCCACGGCAAAAAGCTGGGGAAACGGTATCAGCTCACTCACTTTCACATTTGTCTGACGCAGGATTATGACAACGAGCAGCAGGACATGTATATAGGTCGCGATGACAGTCGCTGCGGCAGGGCCCCAGTAACCGACAGTCAGCGCGAGAAGGATATTCAGCACGAGATTGATGAGCAGGGCAAGCACCGCGGTACGGAATACTGACTGCGGTTTCCCCAGCGCGATGAGTATGACACCGTATGAGGCGACTCTCAGCGGCAGGAGCAAAAGATAGATGCGGAACGGCAGTACCGCGCCTGCGAATGTCTCCTTAAACACCACGGTGATCAAGAGGTCGGCAAAAACGAAACAGTAAACGAACAGCGGCCATATCAGCCTCGCGAGAATCTTGAACGTGGTATTCACGAGACGGATGAATTTCTCGCTGTCCCCACTGTGATGATAGGAATTGAGAAGCGGCGAGATGACACTGTAGACAGAGGAGACCATCACCGCAACAAAGGGTATCTCGATCGCACCGACGAAAAACACGCCGAGCGTCTCGGGGCCGAAAACCGCCGACACGACAAACTTGTCAAGCCAGCGCGAGATGATATCGACTGTCGAGGTCAGCACGATAGGCAGCGCGAACACAAGCTGTTTCATCAGGTTGTTGCTGCCGCGGAAAATACTGACAGGCCCGGTTTCCGAACGTATCGACATAGCCAGCAACATCGACAGACCGTAACGGAAAGCGCCGAAAACAGCCATAGCCTTAAACAGCATGATTGTCTGCACAGGGGCCAGATAATACCAGGCAGTCAGGCCGACAAGAAATACTCCGTGCAACAGGTTGAGCAGAAACACATACGACGTGCGCCGGAATGTAATGAACAGCGGATCGGCAAACGAGCTGGCGATATAAAAACAGCCATAGATACCGAAAAGCCGCAGATGGGGAATGATAGCATGATTCCGCTGGCTCCAGGCGAAAAGAGGCGCACAGAGGGTAAATATGCCCGCTGTCACCATGCCGGAGACAAGCAGCAGCGCCATTGTCTGCCCGAGAAAACGTGTTTTTTCATCACCCTCGAGACGGGGCACGAAAAAGTATACCGTTTCGGGAATACCGAGCGAGAGGATAAGGAACAGCGCATTGAAAATGAACACCTGCTGGAACGAGCCGAACGATTCCGGTCCCATTGCCCGCGCGAGCCCGATATTCAGGACGAACACGCTGGCGACATAGAGGCTCCTGCCGATCGTTACCAGCACCGCGCGGTCGCGTATGCCCTGATGCTCATTCACCTTTGACCGCCTTGAGAGCAAGGAAAGATTCCTTGCCGAAAACAGCACAGGCAATTCTATCGATCATCCGCCAGACACCAAAGGGAAGGAAGCCGGTAAAGCCGGAAAGCCCGAGACGCTCCATCGGACGGCTCATGAAAACATCGAAACGGTCGGCTGTAAGCCCCGCCGCTGTGGCCAGCGATTCTATTTTTTCGCGGTCGAATGAGTGAAGGTGGGCATTCACAGGCGTCTTTTTATTGCAATGGATACAGAGCGTGTACTCGATGGTCTCACGGTAGGGTGTCGTGATCAGCACATGACCGCCGGGCCTGACAACACGGGCAAGCTCTTTAATGGCATCATCTGGACGGTCGAGATGTTCTATGATCTCACTCGCCACGGCTGCATCGAAAAAAGAATCGGGAAACGGAAGGGAATAAATATCGCCGGAACAGAAAGAAACAGAAGTATCACGACTCTCCAGACGGGCTTTTGCGCGCTTCAAGCTGTCGCCGCCGATATCGAGGGCAGACACCCTGTGCCCGCGGGAGGCCAGAATTTCCGAAAGCCAGCCATTGCCGCAACCGGCATCGAGCACTGACATGGGTCGCCCGGTGTCAAGCAGCCTGGCCAGCAGGCTGAAACGCCGAAACTCCGCATGACGTCGAAAACGCCCATAGTCCTCAGGCATGGGCATGTCATGGGCATCGATGCTATAATGAGCGCTGTAATCGGAGTAACTGTTCTGCATACACTTGTACGGTTCGGGTGAGGACTCTGACGATAACGAATCACCGCGCCTTTAACTGAGGAACGGTTCAAACGCACCGTGTTCATACAGGTCGAGAAGGATGTCCGTGATTTCCGGATCGCTCACAGTTCCCCTGTTTTCGCGCATTATATCAAGCGCTTTCTGGCGCGGCATACTCTTTCGGTAGATCCTGTTTGATGTTATAGCATCGAAAATATCAGCTACCTGGATAATACGGCTTTCAAGAGGTATCTGCTCACCTTCGAGACCATCCGGATATCCTTTTCCATCAAAACGCTCGTGGTGATGATAGACAATTTCGGAAATATGCTTGAGAGCATCAATGGATTCGAGGATCACTCGTCCGAGAACGGGATGCGCCTTGATGATGTTCATCTCCTCGTCAGTGAGCTTTCCCGGCTTATTGAGAATGGTATCCGTAATGCCGATCTTACCCACATCATGAAGGATACCTGCCACACGAATCACTTCGAGACGTTCTTCGTCGAAATCCATTTTCTCGGCGATCATGACCGAATAGGTCGTTACCATGTTGGAATGGCCGCCGGTGTAATTATCCCGCGAATCGATCGCGGTTGCAAGCGCCTCTATCGTTTCGCGGAACATTTTCTGCTGACCACGGTACAGCTCCGCGTTTTTGATCGACATCGAAGCCTGGTCGGCGATGGCCATGAGAAGATTTATGACATCCGGCTTGAATTCGCTATTGTTACGGTGCATAACACTGAAAACACCGAGCACTTCATTCTCGTAGCGCAAAGGTAGAATGACAAGATTATCAATATTTTCCTGAACGCAGAAACTCCGGATCGCGGGATCGCTGACTTCATCCACAGTCCTGAAATGACTGAAATGCCCGCTTCTGACTACCTCGCCGATAACGCCATCGTTCATCCCGATACTGCTGGCAAGAACACCCTGGTTTTTGAGCCCCTTGACTAAAACGCGGTCAAGAGTCCTCTGCTCGGGCTTGACAAGCCACATGGCGCCGACTGTACTAGGAAAAAGGCTTATAATGCGTTCCATAATTCCGTTCAGCAGGCTGTCAAGATCAGCCAGTGATGTCGCGGAACGGCTTATATCATAAAGGACGGTCAGGCGTTCGACCCTGTGACTGAGCTCAGAATCTATCTCGAGGACTTTTTTCTCGAGAAGATTCCGATGATATTCAAGCTCGGAATTTGCCTGGCTCAGATCGTCTATCAGTGTTTTTCGTTCGTTCAGAAGGCGTTTCCGCTCGATAGCACGCTTAATCGACTGGTAAACTATCTGCATATTCTGAAACGGTTTCAGAATATAATCGAAAACATCGCGCTTGATAGCCTCGACCGCGGTATTGACGGAGGCGAAACCGGTCATGAGAATAACCAGCATATCGGGCTGTATCTTCTCGACCTCGGCCGCAAGCGTAAGACCATCAACCTTGGGCATCATGATATCAGTCAGCAATACATCGAAAGACTCTTCGTTGACAAGCTGTATAGCCGCTTCTCCATCGGAGGCGGTAGTCACGGAAAGACCGTGATACTCGAGAAACATCTTGACGACATTCCTGATACTGGCCTCGTCATCGACAATGAGAACCTTGCCGTCAAGCTGTTCGTGTTTAGCGGAATCATTCATAAACGGCACCCCTTGAGAAAAGTCCGTTATGTGGATCAAGAACTGGCACTCAAATTATACCTTGCCACATTGTCAGGCCCGTCCGGCACCAAGAAGCGCAATCAGAAGCGCCAGGATCGAACCGAGAAAAAAGAGCAATTTCTGTGTCCAGTGCATCGTCAGTATTCCTGTTGTATTACCAACTGTCTCTTTCCGAGGAAGCCTATACGCAACAAAGCTCCATTTAGTATCAATATAATATCGACATGCAAGAAAAAACAATGATTTCCTTCAACACCTGTCTCAAGCTTCCACCCCATGGTCTCAAACATAAAAATACTCGAAGGTTTAAGAAGCATGCAGCAGGAAAAAAAGCTCCCTCAGCCCCCACCCCAAAGGAACCAGAGACGTTGTCGAACCGGCAGAAAGACTGCCCGGAACAGTTATAATATATAGCAGACCGAAAACTTCCTCCCGGTCGTTGTCAATTAATATGGAGAATCAGAGAAAGGGGTGCGGTGTGGTTGGCGCTGAACAGGATCAGACAACGAGTTTCAGAACCACTTTTTTCAGTTTCATTGTGTCGATAACGATAGGTTTGATTTTTTTCTTGAAACGGTTCTGCGTGAGAATGATGGTCGGCTTGTTGATGTTCTCGTTGTGGAGTTTCGCCACAACACCAATATAGCCGATCAAAGCCGGATCGAGGATATCAATAACCTTGATAGTCGCGCCTACAGGATAGTAGGGCACGACAGTCAGGAGCATTTTGACAATATCCTTGTTGTAGACCGTACCGGCCTTGAGGATGATTTCCTTGACAGCCTGGATCGGATCGTTTTCTTCTCTGTCATTGGGATTGAACGAGAGATTATCGAAAGCATTGGCGACACTGACAACCTCTGCTAGACGGAAGATATGTCCTTTCGTGACACGGTCGACCGATTTGGTCGGAGGCAGGTTCTGGCCTTTGAGACCAGTCGGAAATCCCTTGCCGTTCTGCTGTTCGTGATGCTGATTGACAATCTGTGTCTCAAGAGGAGAAACACCCGGCTGGTTGTTCAGGATCATATAGCCGTAAGTGGAATGTTCCTTGTAGAGCTCTTTCGATTTCGCAGGATCGGTGTTCTTGTTCATCTGCTGAATAACAATTTTGCCGATATCGTGCAGGAATGCGCCTAGGCCGAGACTCAGAAGCTCTTTCTGGGAAAAACGGTAGCGTCGGCCGATCATGATTGAAAGGACCGCAGTATTGAGCGCGTGATCGAGGAACATGGTATCGGCGGTCTTGATCATGACCGTGTTGAGCACCTTGGCACCGGCTGCGGAAATATCCTTGAGGATCTCTTCCACAATCCTACGCATATCTCCCGTAATATTCGTATCCCTGAGACTGCCGTCGTCAAGCATATCTGAAACTTTTGCCGCCGACGCGTTCTTGAAATCTTTCTGGTTCTGGATATCGAATATCTTGCCGGCCAGCTGTGAACGAGCCTCGAAACCGACCTGCTCGGAGACAATCTCCTCAGGCTCGACCTCTTCGGTACCTTCCTCGTGGATATAGACATGGGTATAGCCACGCTCGATGAGTTTTGCCTTCATCTGCTGGCTGATACGAAAACCTGCGCCCAGAAGAAGTTTACCATTCAGCTGATATATAGATTTACCGAGGATCATATCCTCATCAAGATCCCTAACGGCACAAAGTCGCAACAGTTTCCCCCTTATAAATACAGTAACATAACAAAAGGTATAATAACAATCGCGATTTCAGCAGTCAAGAGCTATCGACTTGCGAAAAGAAAAAAGAAATGTATTACTCTTCGTTCATTTCAAACGATCCCTGACGCTGTCAGCCAACGCCCGGGCAGTCATAGAGCATGAAACCTGCGCAATTGCGTAGTCGCCAAGCCCTTTCTCCCACCTTTCGAGGCTTTTTTCCACACTTTTTTTTCTGACATTTCCTGAATTGTTAAGAAATGTAAGCAGCTTGACAAGGTCCAGTCCAAGGCGCTCCCTCTTAATACGGTCCCGAACTGAATCATCAGTTAGCGCATGTGCGGTGGCCCTGCCCAGTATCCTGTCGGCGCTGTCGATCCATTGCGGATCGATGAATTCTTCCGGAGCTGTCATCACAGTTACCGAAAGGTTGGGGCGCTGGGCAAGTTCAGCCACATGTTCATGGTAATCGGACATGGCGTTGTCAGCGGGCCCGTAGACAGCCCCCTGCCATTCTTTGAGCAGCGCGGCGCTGTCACGATACCTGTCCCAGCTCATTTCAGCCAGAAGCCAGGTCCTGCACTCGCTGTCAGCGACAGGCGCACCCTCCAGTGAAGGCATCCTGAAAAGGCAGCCCTCTGCAAATTCGTAATGATAGACTTTCAGAGAACTCAAAATCTGCCCCATGTCAGGAAACGGCATCGATGGATAAATGTGGCTGCCGACTGGGTGGGAGACAATAAAAGCAGCCGCGGATCGTCGCCAGCCGCGGAGATTCCCCACAAATTCAAGTGTCCGTGTATCGACCGAGTCCTCATAATTCCTGAGCTGATTGAGATCATCCGGGGCGAGACGAAGCATCAGCGCACGATGCGGCTTCATCGTTTTCGGTGCTTCTTCATAAGCGCCGACAGCATCAAGCTCGATCCTCAAAGCGGGATAACGGCCGGTGAGCCTGTCGGCAATCTCGTTCAGCCACTGAATGGCAAGGGCGCTTTCCGCCCCCTCCTGCTCCCGAAGAAAACGGCAGTCCTCACATTGACATAATGACGAGTCGGGCAGGGTGATTCTGACAAGGCGGCATCCATCAGTCCGTTCGATATATGCGGCAAGACTATCCGCGGCAATTATCGCGGCATCGGGATGCGAAAAACATCGTCCGGCGGTATCCTCACGTCGTTCGCCATCGATTTCAGGAAAAAGCGAGGCATCCTCCGCAAAGAGATCGGAAGGCAGGAGAGCATCGAGCGCAACCGTCTCGGGAAGGTACATCTCCTTCAGACCGAGGCTCTCCTCGAGAAAACTCTTGCCGCAGTTGAGACGGAGGCGGAGACGCCAGAGCTCGTCATTGGTAGCGGAGGTCGGACTGACATCGCGATACGTGAAACAGGGAAGGTCGGAAACGGACACCTCGCCGAGATCGATGCTTTTCAGCGGCGGGCAATAGGTGAAATCCGGTGTATACCAGCGGACACCGGCCTGGCGAAGAAAATCATAGACCGCATAAAGAGTCCCCCGCGGGCTCTGTCCGGCAAGCACGAGCAGTTCCGCATGATCCTCGTCACCCGCCAGGCTTTTCATTATATAGCCCTGTGCGCCAAGACGGTTCATATCTTCAGCGGTATCGTCAAAACGGCTGTCAGACTGCCAACCGGCACTGCCGAGCACAATCGCCCGACCTGCGACAGGGATGTCGCCGTATGCCATGCTGCGAACCGGCAGCTCGGCGCCTGTCATTTTATTAACGTGATCGGCAAGCTCACGCGCGGCAAATAGCTCCGCGGGATGGGCATTGTCAGCCAACACGATAAAACACATGGGAAGGCCATTTTCGACAACGACAAATGCCTCGCTGTCCCGCGCTGCCGTGATGAACAGAAGCGACACGAAAATCGCGGCACATGAAATGTTTTTCAGCAGTCCGTTAAGTTTTTTCAGCATGAAAACCGGCCTATGTTTTCCCGGGTTGTCTCACGGATGAAAAATACGGCAAGCCCGCACCAGCTGCGGACCTGCCGTAAAATGTCAATAACATGGCTGTTAGCCGAACATCCTGATTCCCTGGTACACTGTCACGAACAGGGCAAACAGAAGGGTGACACCGAGAATGAGGTTCCTGACCCAGCTCGCGGTGTGATCTTTCACGTATTTCGACTGGTTCATGAAGAACATGAGGATAAACATCGAAATAGGTGTAAGCACAAGGTTGCCAGCCATGGCGAGAATGTTCTTGATGATGGCCGGAAGCTGCCAGAACGGCGACAGAATCGCGGGAACTGCGATCCAGAGACCGAGCATCCAGCGGAAAGCCTTGTTCTCATCGGTGTATTTCCAGTTGCGGCCGATAATGTCGAGCGAGAAATAAACCATGAGCATCGACACGGACACCATGGTGGTGAAACCGGCGGCGAGAAGGCCGAGCGAGAAAATAGGCGGCGCAACGCTCTTGAGCGCGGCAGGAAGCGCGGGCCTGATAACACGGCCGGCGTCAAATACTTTCTCGAACTGTGAGAAATGTGTTATCTGTCCCTCGATATAGGTCGGATCGCTGTAAAAATCATGGAGCGCGGTAGCACCAGCGACAACCACGACCACCGAGAAAAGGCCCCATATAACACCGAAATTGATGACATTCTTGCGGAAAGTCGACTTGATGTCGGCCTCGGTGAAATTCGCGTTCGAGGTGAAATAACCGAATGAAAGGAACACCGATGCGGGAAGAGCCTGACCTGCGATACTCATAAGCTGGGTGAAAGCGCCCCTGACACCGTCACTGCCGACAATAGCGACATCCTCGGGGAGTTTCGGCACGAGACCGCCGACAAGTCCCACCCAGGTCGAGGGCTGCATGAGCCCCTTGATCGCCACGACGATGAAACAGACAAGGATGAGCATCAGAAGCCAGGTCATGGTTTTGACAAGACGCTTGAATCCACCGTAAAGCACGATAGCCAGTGACAGGATTGTCAGAACCACGGTCGTGATAACGACACCGGATGTCACAACACCGCCTGTCGGCATTTTCTGGCCGAACATGCCGTAGGTGCCGGCCACCATGACCGACATTTGTCCCATGTTGACCATAATATTCAGGAAAAATGTAGGGACGAACATGAACCAGGCAAGTGCCGGGTGCAGTTCAGTTTTGATCATCTCCATCATGCCGCGTCCGGTGATATTGCCGATGCGCGACGCTGAATCGTTAGCGATGATGACCATTGGGATGACATAAAGTGCAACCCAGAGAAGGTCGAAACGGAACCAACAGCCGGCCATGAGCCTTGTCGATACCGCTCCTGCACCGATCATTCCGGCGGCCATAATAGCCGCAGGCCCGACAACGTCCTTGAAAAAACGGGTTATCGGGTTGTCAGTTAGGATGTTTGCCATGATTTCCTCTCTCCTACCGCGGTATTATCCGCGGATTGCCGTTGTATTGTTATCCAAACACATCTCTCATGATATTTCATACATGGTAACAGAATAGCGCGCCTCTGTCAACCAGAGAGTAACGTTTTTTTGAGGAATTGCAGAGATTTCTTTTCCATACGATAATCGCCGCAGTTACGCATATACATAATAGTAAATGAGCATTCGCAAATGGAATTTGTCAGACAGGATCAGTTCCGCCCGAAAAATATGAAGGACAGCAGGTCGCCGATGAAAAGAAACGTCAGCGGTGTTTCCGACAGGCAGTCAAGCTTAAAAGGGAAAAGCGGTGTAGTGATCAGCGCTCATTGAAAACCTTGTATATGACACCGAAACGGTTGTGCGTCACATAAACAAGGCCGGGATGGGGTTTATCAATACTGAGGAGTTCCTCGACGCTGGGACGGATCTTGGCCTCGATACCGCTGTAAAGCACGTAATCGACATGATTCACCTTCAGCCAGCCGACAAGGTCGTCGACAGTCATCACGTCGGCAGGAAACATCACAGCCTCGAGACCGGCAAAATAAGCGGTATGAGGTTTTCTCGCCGCAAGTTTCTTGCTCTTGTCACTCTCGATGGAATCGAGCGCAACACCAAGCTCTTTCAGCTCCTCGAGGAACGGCGGCTGGCTTTTCATGATACCGGTCACCGATGAAAAAGCCATCACGAGCATGATAAGGGTCACAACAAAGAACGCGGCAGAACCGGGGAATGACAGTTCCGACAGCCAGTCAGCCGCACGGTCGCTGGTGAACGGCCAGATCGCGATGGGAAGGTAAAACACCAGCAGGAAAAGGGAAAAACGGGAGTTGTAAAAAACCAGCACCAGGATGAGAAAATAGAACGCGCCGAAAGAGAAAAAGGCCAGTTTGCGACGGTCCAATCCCGCAAAAAAGATCAGGATAAGCCCTGGAACGATGAAAATCGCGAGAGGCCATCCGGTGAGCAGACGCATATCGGAAATAAAATGATTGCAAATATTCTCGGTACTGTGTTTTACAAAATAGACAGGATCGTAAAAAATAATATCACTGAGACTTTCAAAATCCTCGGGCAGCGCCTTGGTCCAGGTCTCATAGGAATCGGTATCGCTGACATTGCCGTAATATTCCAGCATAACATTCATATAGTTATTGTTATGCACGGGACTTCCCATAACAATCGCATTGGGGATATACCACGGCAGGCCGACACCCACAAAAACGGCAAGCCAGAGGACAGCACGTTTCAAACGAATTTTGAGGGCGTCTTCTTGAAAAGCGATCCAGACAAGAGAACCGGCAATAATGAACGCGCCGTTGTAGCGGTTCAGGAATGCCGCAGCTCCAAAAACAGCCGAGAGAACAAGCCCGCGAGTGGATGTGCCGCGTATCAGGAACAGCATGGAAAGAGCGCAGAGAGCCATGAACGACAGATCAGAGGCCGCCTGGTAGGTGTAGGAAAGAAACATGGCGTTCGCTGTCACCGCGACAATGACAAGTGAGGCGGTGAGACGGTTGAACAGTTCGACTATCAGGAAATACAGCGCCACAATAAAAGCCGCGCCCGAAACAAGATTGATGATCAGACCGGCGATGAAATAGTCCCCCGCCACCAGGGTGAACGCGGCAAGCAGAAGCGAATAGACCGGCCCCTTGGCGCCGTAATTCTCAGGAGAGAAAATACCCGCAAGCAGTTTCTGCGCCTGCGGCACCAGTTCTACATAGAAATCGGTCTCGACACCCATGTCGCCAATGGTATGATAGCGAAATGTATAAAATGCCATAACAATAAAATAAAGTCCCGCAACAATCCATGGAAAAACGGGAGACGCCTTTTCAGCCAGCGCGTGAATTCGCTGCGCCATAGGCAGGGAGGCAACTTTGTCTTTTTGTTTCTGATCTTTAGTGTCGGTATTAGCCACGGGCCAGCTTTCTTATTTTTCGGTCCTGAAGTGAGAAACTGCATTTGAAATCATGGGAAAATTACAACATCAGGCTCCCGGAGTCAAGCGGGACCTGCGGCGAGGGGGCTTTCCAGTACTGTTCAGGTGTCAGGGTATGATTGACTTTCAAAGTCGTGTAGCGTATATTCGTGTAACGGGCAACATGGAATGAGTCCGCGTAATTGCTGTCTATTATTAGTGACTGTAATGCAGGCAGCCAACAGCAGTTAGAATAGAATACTGAAATCGGGATAAAATAACGGGAGAAGCCGTGAAACTCAGTATTGTCATGCCAGTCTATAACGAGAAGAACACAATCGGCACTATTCTCGAACTTGTCAGGAACACCCCGTTCGAGAAAGAAATCGTGATAATCGACGACTGTTCCACGGACGGCACCAGGGATATCCTCAAGGCGATGGAAAGCGATCCCAACCTTAAAATCCTCTACCATCCCGAAAACCGGGGCAAGGGCGCTGCTCTTTCCACCGGATTCAAAGAGGTCAGCGGCGACATTGTCATCGTTCAGGATGCCGATCTCGAATATGATCCCTCCGAATACAGCCTTCTCATCAAGCCGATAACCGACGGCAAGGCGGATGTTGTTTACGGATCACGTTTCCTCGGCGGTCCGCGCCGGGTGCTGTATTTCTGGCACACCGTGGGCAACAGGATGCTGACCCTTCTCTCCAACATGATGACTGACCTCAACCTCACCGACATGGAAACCTGCTACAAGGTGTTCAAGCGTGAGATACTCGAGGACATCGAAATAAAATCACGACGTTTCGGGATCGAACCCGAAATCACAGCAAAAATCGCGAAAAAAGGCGTGCGGATCTACGAGATACCCATCTCCTACAACGGCCGTAAGTACAGCGAAGGCAAGAAAATCGGCTGGAAGGATGCGGTCAACGCTTTTTACACCATCATCCGTTTCCGGTTTTTCGACTGATATGGCGGCTCAACAGACAGATATCGGCCGCGAAACACTGCGGCGCATGGGAGCTGTTGCCCACTATAATGACTGGGTGATGGAACGCATCATACCCCTGACCGGCGACAATGTTCTCGAGGTAGGATCCGGGATAGGCAACATATCACGCTATTTCCTCGACAAGAAACAGCTCATTCTCACCGACATACGCAACGACTATATCGAACATCTTAATACGGTCTTTGGCGCCCGGGACAACGTGGCAGTCGAACGGTACGATCTCGAGGGTTCGGGCAATCATCTCGCAGGCAGGAACATAGACACGGTCATTGCGCTCAATGTCCTCGAACACATCGACAACGACATCGGCGCGCTCACGGAAATGGCGAAGATCCTCACTCCCGGCGGAAAGGTGATCCTCCAGCTTCCCGCACACAGGCTGCTCTATGGTACTCTCGACAAGCATCTTGACCATTTCCGGCGCTATACGGCCCGCGAAATACGGGGAAAATTCGACCGTTGCGGATTCCGTACCGCCGCCTGTTTCAGGATGAACATGCCGGGTGCACTGGGCTGGCTTCTCTATTCGCGAATTCTCAGGCACGACATCCTGCCCGAAGGGCCGCTGGGGCTGTTCAACCGACTGACACCGGCGTTCATGACATTCGAGAAAATCATACCCGCGCCGTTCGGGCTCTCGATTGTGGCGGTCGGAGAAAAAATATGATCCTTTTCAGAGCGAAAGCCGTACCTTACAGTACAGGGAAAATGAGCCGGCAGCATTTTCACAACTCGGAACATGACACGGCAGACATACCGGAAACGGTCATCCGGGAGACATCATGGGATTTCTGACAACACTATTTATCGCGGTCGGCCTCGCAATAGACGCGTTCACCGTATCGGTGGCGACCGGGATCAAACTCGGCTGTGTCACCGGACGTCAAACATTCCGCATGGCATTCAGTTTCGGTTTCTTCCAGTTCATAATGCCGGTTATCGGCTGGCAGCTCGGAAGCGCCGTTGAACAATACATCTCGGCGTTTGACCATTGGGTCGCCTTCACCCTTCTGGCGATAATCGGCGGCAAGATGATCTATGAAAGTTTCGACAAGGAAGGGAATGAGTGTTTCGAGAGTGATCCGACACGCGGCCTCACCCTTTTGGCGCTCGCAGTCGCCACGAGCATCGACGCGCTGGCAGTCGGTCTCAGCCTCGGCGTCCTCGGTGCCCCCATATGGTTCCCCAGCATCGTAATCGGCATTGTCGCGGCTGCGTTCTCAGTAGCCGGAATCGAGCTGGGCTGCAGGATTGGAAGCCTGTTCAACCGACGTATGGAGCTCATGGGCGGTCTCGTACTCATCGCAATCGGCACAAAAATCGTCCTCGACCACACGCTTTTCGCCGCCTGAAAATATATCACGATCCGTCCATAAAAAAAGGACAGCTTGAATAAGCTGTCCCTCCTGTTCTCATTCACATAACAACATCGCCCTGATTATGGCATTTCACCACAACCGGATATAGCGCCGTCACAGACCGTGCGCAGTCATTCTCAGAAGCTGACGAAAAATCACGGCTCGACACAAGTTCCCACGACCGGGATGTCGATGAAAAGCCTCAGTGAATGGAATGCCTCGGCGGTCTTCTTCCGCCCCTGGATTCCACGGAAACGGCCGGTTGCGATGGCAAAATCGTCGATCGAAAGGTCCGGCATGCCGTGAATGACTTTCGCCACCTGCGATTTGTGCTTTCTGAGAAGGCCGATCTTGCCATCAATGGTATCGTCGATATCGATATAGACATTGGGTGTGAAATTCACCGTTGTGGGCCCCTCGTAGAAAAGGAAATTCGGAACATAACGGGTTGCAGAAAGGGTCGCCTTGGCAAGTGTGCGGTGATCCTGGTGGGTGTCCTCCCCATTGTGTACGAAAATATAGTCCGGCTGAACCTCACTGAGCACATGCTCGATATTGGAAACGAGGTCCTTGCCGAGAGGCAGCTCTGTATCCCTGAATCCGCCCCAATAGAGCTTTTTCATGCCCTCGTAATTAGCCGCTTCGATCTGCTCCTGGCGACGTATCTCACTGTCGCCGCCCATGCTTCCGCATGTCGCCACATAATAATGGACACTGTGCCCGGCCTGAGCGAAACGAAGCAGGGTGCCGCCACAGCCGAATTCGATATCGTCGGGATGCGCCCCGAGTGCAAGTACTTTCACAGTTTCGTCCTCCTGCCTTTTCTGATAACGTCGAGAGTTTCCGGGCCGATATTGGCAAGCGCATCAATGGCCGCAAGGCCCGGCTCGAATTCATCTGAAAGTTGCCGGTAGGGTTCCGGCGTATAGTCCTGAAATACCACCTCGATGCCTCTCGCTGAAAAAACCGCCTCGTCAAGGTACGACCGGCTACCGCTCCCGGCAAGATAAATGTCGCCGCCGAGAGAGGCCACAAGGGCGGCAAGGCGCTCGTTCGGATCCTCCGGGAATTTCTCCAAAAGGGACGCTGTCTCTATCCTGGTTTCGATACCGATAGTGCTTATGAACCAGGAAAACATCTCACAGCTGAGCTCCGAAAGAAAACGATGCTCTTTACTGTACTGCTCCTCGAGATATGCGCGATAGTCCTTGAAGAACGGCGTTTTTGAATAGTTGGTGATCAGGGACTGTAAATGTTTCCGTCCCCAGTTTTTTCTGTTGTCGATCTCTGTTTCCGCGATGGAAAGCCCGAGACTGTGCATGACGGGGACAGTCAGCCACATCCAGCCGTTGTGAGTGGCGATCCTGTTCCGGTTCTGCCAGCCGTTCTTCTCGAACTGCACAGTATCGAGCAGCACGAAAACATCGGCCGAATCGACCTTGTCAAGATAGCCAAGCCAGGGCATGTAATGGGGCTGGTGTACGGAAACAATCACGGCGTTCCCCCTGCCGCTTTACCGCAAGAGAGCTCAGATATTGTCATCCTCGGATAAAACGGGATTCGTGTTGAGATAGAATATTGGATTTGTGGCGATTCGGAGGGAACTCCCCTGATACATGACAACCCGGACATAGCCCATTTTTGCCATAGGCTCGGCAAGATCGACAGTCAGATGTGTTGATTTGTTAATTTTTCTGTTGGCGATCACACGGTTGTTGTTGATGACAATGACATTGAACTCGAGATCATGCTTTTTGATATCGAGATCAAGTGTCATACGTGCGTTTTCTTCAAAGGGAACAAGCTCGCCGGATATAGCTGAAAGCCCACCGGAACTGACCGAATAATCCTGTATAGTGACCCACTTGGAAAGATTGTTGCGGTAGCAGTAAACACGCCCTTTCCTAAGAGCTTCGAGATACTCTTCTGGTGTTTTTTCCCTGACCAAAAACACTGTCTGCGATTCGCTGGCAGTCTCGGGATCGGTCCCCTCCTCCATATCCAACTCGGAGATGGCAAAAACAGGGTCCTGCCGCAAGCCTTCGCAGAACTGTGTCAGAACACCGTCCCAGACACCGTTCGGCTTACCAACCATCTGGTGCCCCTCGAAAAAGATGGCGAAACCGGTATAGCCATGGGTGCTGTTAAGCAGTTTGTAATAGGGCTCGGTCTTGATCTCTATGCCGTCGCTCAGAACCGAGCGAAGCGCCGCTGACACGAAAGGATTTCCTTTTTCGGTCGATATCGTCTCGTCATACATGGCCTCCGGATGGGCCCAGAATGTCAGCCCCCCCTGACGGTTCACATAGTCGATAAGGGTCTGGTAGGGCAGCACATCGTTATCATCCTGATACTGATCGACAATCGGCTCGTTGAATGGAAACGCGTCGAAAAGAAAGATAACCGAAAAAACGAGCAAGCCCATGGCCAGGTAGTTAAGCTCTTCCGAAAACAGGGCTTTCATCCAACTGCTATAATGAACCGTACGGTCAGGCGGCTTGTATAAAAAGAAGGAAATAAACAGTGGTATCAGCCACAGAAGCTTCATGAGGCTTTTTCGGGTATATTGGCGCGGATAGCCGGTCTCGATGGAGGGCAGGTACTCTATCTGCTCGGCGCTGTCGATCCCGAGCACAAGTATGTGACGGTGCAGATGCGAGATGAGAGGCAGATTCGAGAATGTCGAACGCCCCCATGAATAATACGGCACAGCCTCAACACCCGGCAAATAAAGGAAATCGTCAAGATTCCTGTCAGCCTGTTTTATTTCGTCGAGATATTTCTGAATACCGTAATTACGTATTGAGGCACGGGAGTGCGATACTTTCAGGAAATTTCGCAGGGGCCATATGCCGTATGTCGCTTTCTGGGTATCATGATCGGTGAGGAATGCGACATCAGCTCCGGCATTCTTGGCAACAGAACCGAGCATAGATATTGTATGCTCGCCCCCGGAAACCTCCGAATCCATATGGATCAAGCCAACCGACTGAATGTAGTCATCTGCACAAACACTGACAGAAGATAACGCAATAAGCAGAATGACCGTGACAGTCCACATATTTTTCATATTTCAGTACCCGGAAGTTATCACGCGTTCAGGTATTCCAACGGATATTTAGAATACGTATCACGCCATCATATCGCTTTCATAAAGGGGGCAGCTTATTGGAAATCCCCCTGCATTTCACGTCAAATCACGCAATCCCAATGTAAGAAATAATATCGTTATTAATTGGCAATAATACAAGTAATTCCTTAAAATATGGCATTTAGCGTCACAACGGAATCGACAAAAATGCGGCAATGGAACTCCCTCTGAAACACGAAACCGATTTGAATTATTGTCATCAGCTCTGAGCACAGGTAAAAATAACAGCCGGGAAAAGCATTGTTTACCTGACTGAAAAAATGTACTATCTTTCAATGGTGGAATTAATCACTTTTCTGACTGCACAGTCTGTCATATGCAGACCGGGGACATGAAACTGTCTTTGCAGTTCTGAAACAAATCGATCCCGGAGCCTTATGTGAAACGTTCTCTTTGCCTGACCAACGATTATCCGCCGGTTTTAGGGGGTATCGCCACAGTATTTTACAACATGTGGAAACATTTCCCGCCGGACAAAATGATTCTCGCCACTCCCTGGCAGCCCGGCGCAGAGGAGTTCGATAGTGCATCCGGCCAATCGCCGATTCGATTTCGAACGTTCCTGCCTGGTCCAGCTGGAAAAATCCTGGCAGTCATCCGTATGTTTTTCATAGCGTTTTATCATGTGTTGTTCAGAAATGTACGTGAAATACACGCCGGTCAGGCAGTTACCGCTGGACCGGTGGCGTATTTTTTCCAGCTTTTTTTCGGGATTCCTGCTTTTGTCTGGGTTTACGGCGCAGAAACCGGCTCGGCGTACTGCAGTTCACCGCTAAAACGATCCATTGTATTCTTTCTGCTGCGCCATTGCCACCGTCTTGTCGCGAACAGTCCCACGACAAAACAGGATATCGTCAATTTTGGCATTCCCGAGGACAAGATACTGGTAATTTATCCAGCGGTCGATGCGGACCGATTCACGCCCGGCCCGGCAGACGAGTTAAGAGCCGAACTTGGTCTTGAGGGGAAAACAGTACTTCTGACTGTTGCAAGGATTGTCAAGCGCAAGGGCCACGACCTCGTTCTCAGGGCCATGCGCGAACTGAAAGACCGGGATGACCTCGTGTACATTATTGTTGGCAGAGGCAACGACCGTCCGCGTCTCGAGTCACTCATAGAAGAATATGGCCTTAAGGGCAGGGTGATTTTCGCTGGACCTGTGCCCGATGATATGCTGCCGGTATACTACCGGCTTTGCGATATTTATGTCATGCCCAATCGCGAGGTTTTCGATGAAACCACCTCCATTGAAGGTTTCGGCATCTCTTTCATCGAGGCGGGCGCCGCTGAAAAACCTGTCATTGCGGGAAATTCCGGTGGTGCTGTCGATGCTGTCGCGGACGGGAAAACCGGATTTATCATCGATCCCGAAGATGTCAGCTCTTGTGCAGAAAAAATCGCCTGTTTGCTCGACAACACCGAAACGGCAAAAGCCATGGGGAAAGCAGGACGGGAACGTGCAAACACTGAATTCTCATGGAGAACGATGGCCGAGAAACTTGCCGCAAACATAACAATTGGCGATATAACGATCAGGTGACTCTTCCGGGATCCATCCCGATGACCTGAAACAGAATACAATATACTCACCTAAGGCCAAAGATTCCGACACGTCCAGAAACGGGATATGAGACGATGCAGGACAAAAAACTCACGATAGTCCAGGTCATTACACGGCTCGACCGCGGAGGCTCAGCTGCCTCGGTACTCGAACACTGCGCCGCTCTAAGTGACCGAGGCCACAACGTGACCCTGATCAGCGGCAAAACCGTTGATCCAGAAAAGGATCCTGAAGATATAGCCCGTCAGCATGGTTTCGACCTTCTTTTTGTCCCATCCCTTCTGAGAGAGATTTCCCCGCTCGATGATCTTAAATCATTTTTTGCTCTAAACAGAATAATCCATAAACTACACCCGGATATCGTCCATACCCACACCTCAAAATCCGGTATTATCGGGCGATGGGCGGCACGTTTTGCAGGAATAACTAATATCGTTCACAGCCCGCGAGGTCATATTTTTTACGGATACTACAGCAAAACAGTCACTTCTTTTTTCATCCTCGTAGAACTTATAACTGCCCTGATCACAAAGTTTATCACGACACTGACCAGTAAAGGCAGGCAGGACCACATCGATCTCAAGATTGCGCCGGCATCGAAATTCAGAATTGTCCACAGTGGTGTCGATATCGAACGATTTTCTTCTGCCGACGGCAATGCTGTCCGAAAATTATACAAATTTGACAACTGCCAACTAATAGGCTGGGCGGGCCGTCTTGCAGATGTCAAGAACTGCAGCCTTTTACTCGACGCTGCCGAGAAAATAATCGCCGAAACAGACAAAGTGCGTTTCGTAATCGCAGGTGATGGTGACGAACGCTCAATGCTTGAAGAAAAGGCCGCCAATCTTGGCCTGACAGGCAAGGTTCTTTTCCTGGGCCACAGGGAGGATATGCCGGAAGTGATGGCCTCTTTCGACATTTTCATGCTGACCTCGAAGAACGAGGGATTCGGGCGGGTTCTCGTGGAGGCTATGGCGGCGGGCTCTGTGCCGATTTCAACACGTGTTGGCGGTACCGCCGATGTGATAGAACAAGGAATATCCGGATTACTTGCTGACGCAGGTGACAGCGAAGGGCTCGCCGAGGCAGCTTTCAGCCTCATCAACGACAGGGAACTTCAGGAAACAATGTGCAATAACGGCCGTTTGAGAGCACAGGAGTTCTCATTAAAACGCATGGTCGACTTGTTCGAGGCCCTCTATTATGAAATGCTTGAAAGCTGATATTTGCACTTCAACCTGCCAAAATCACAGAACGTTAGCGATGTATTTTAACACCTACCCTGTGGCAGTGATCATGGACAGGACATTGCGAGCATAAAGGCGATATCGGTTTACAGACATGCTGACCGAAAGCCACCAGAAGATCGTTGTATTCGATCCAGTATTTTTCAGGCAGTTTCTTCCTGAGAGCAAATTCCGTATCATTCGGCGTTTTTGTTTTAACATAGCCGAATCTGTTAGAAATACGATGTACGTGCGTGTCGACACAAATCCCAGGTTTTTCATACCCAACAGTTACAACAAGGTTCGCGGTCTTACGCCCTACTCCTTTCAGTTTCAGTAACTCATCGATATCATCCGGGACAATCCCTTTGTACTGCTCAACTAATGTTTTACAAACATCGATTATGGTTTTTGCCTTGTTGCGGTAAAATCCCGCTGGAAAAATCGCCTTTTCAATAGTCTCATTATCCAGTTTCATCATCTCAGCAGGGGTTTCAGCGTGTTCGAAAAGACGTATTGTCGCGTCACGTGTGACATCGTCCTTTGTTCTTAGGCTGATAATCGTTGAGATGAGAATGCGGAACGGATCGCGTTTTTTCTCCGCTATTTCGCTGACAACGGGCAGCCGCCACTCGTGTCTTGCACCATTGAGCGCTTTTATTATTTCATCGATATCATGGGCCATAATCTATTCTTATATCCTTTCACAACGCATTTTCACTCTTTATAACAATAAGATATCACACGACCGTAACAATCTCAAGTCAATCTTATATGCTAGACTTGTAGTTTTACACTATTGCACTACGTCTTTTTATAAGCTATATTTTTTTAAACAAAGGAGATTTTATGCAAAGACTTATAACAACGTTAACTTTTTTAATATTTTCATCTTCCATGATTAACGCCGAACCGTCCATTTCACCATCTTTATTTTTTCAGCGCAACAGCTCATCCAAAGAAGCTTTCAAAAATACAGTCGATTCGAATGACAACTGGACAGCTGTCACTGTTCGTTTTAGAAATACGCCCGACAAATCACTTCTTAGCGAACTTGAGACCTCAGGCCTCCTTTTCACTCGTTTAGACGGTGATATTGTACACAGCAGACACGTCTATTGCGCCAATGCCTGCCTTGACAGCCTTGAAAGACTTATGCGTTTCAAGAAATTGCTACGCATTGAGGCCAGCTCGAAACCTTCTGTCCTCTCAACACTCGAAATATCAGCGCCACAGGTACAGGCATCAAATGTCTGGAATAATAGTCATACCAGCATACCCTTAGACGGCAGCGGTGTAACCGTTGTAAACGTCGACACTGGTATAGACATCTATCATCCCGGTTTCTTCCGTGCCGATGGCGAGACTTACAACTGGATTGATTTTAACGGTAACGGAATTTTTGATAAGAACATTGATTTTGTCGACCTGAACCGCAACGGAAAACGCGACAACAACGAAATCCTATCATTTTTTGACTCTTATTTCTCTGACCCGCTTGAACTTGTAAGTCGTAACGCAGGTATTTACGACGCAGACATCGATTGGCTTTATAACGACGCAAATACTAACTTTGAACGTGATTACGGCCTCGAAAATGGTTTCGGTGAAAACGATCCTTGTTTTGGCGAAATGATTTTTGTTACAAATGATTTTAACGGCAACAATCTATTGGATACAGGAGAAACAATAACCGCATTGAACTCTTCAAAAATCAAGGCGGTTTATGATGCTAACGGCCCACATATACGAGGCGAAAACCTTTTTTCTGTTGTAGGTGATGTCAATAACCACGGTACAGGTTCATCCGGAATCATCGGAGGACAAATTCCTGGAAGGCGCTTTACAGGCATGGCGCCAGGTGTTGATTTTGTTGTAATAGACAGGGCTGATGTTAATCTCGAAGAAGCTATTTTCTGGGCGACTCGTTTTGATCCTGATATATATCTTTACGAGTTTGCTTCTTTTGTATTTGAGTTTCTCGATGGCACATCAAATCTCGAAATTTTTATTAACGATCTTTTCGATGAGGGTTATCTCCAGTTTACAGCATCAGGAAATTTGGCCGGACCTGCACGTAAAAAGCATGCGCGCATTAATCCCGGACGGTCTGAGACTGAGACAATCGAATTCAATGTACCTGATATCGGAGTCAATTTTGTTTTTCTTAGCTTAATCTGGCAGGAACGTTTTCTTTCACCTACGCTGACACTAACAACTCCGGACGGCTTATATGTAGTTATAAACGGCGACCAGCAGGAACATAAAGCATCCGACCTTATTGTGCTTTCAGGAAAGGATATATCTTCAAAGAACACCAATCGCATGGATCTAATAATTTCTTCTGAAAAATCATTTTCCGGGGATTTTTCAGTTTCTGTCAGCAACAGACGTTCTTCAAGTATTGCAGTTGACGCCTATATTTCTGACAATATTACTCACTGGATGAACGGAACGCAGTTTACATCCCATGTAACTGATGATGGAACGATCTGCTCACCCGGCACAGCAGAGAAAGATTTAACTGTTGGTGCCTACGATCCTCGAGGCACTCGCAACACAAAAGGAGATATTAACGATTTCAGTTCCTGGGGATTGACTATGGATGGTCGCCGCGCTGTCGACATTTGCGCGCCTGGTACCTTAGTATATTCACTTAATTCTCATTACGCCATAGGCGGTGATCCCGGTGCCTATATTGACTTTGGAGGTACGAGCGCTGCCCTTCCCCATGTTGCAGGCTGTGCCGCATTAATCAAGCAGCTGCATCCTGACTACAGCCCTGACATGGTAAACCAGATAATTATCGACGGGGCTCTGCAAGATAGCTTCACGGGTGATGTCCCAAATTCAATATGGGGTTATGGGAAACTGAGAATTTATGATTCTTTTGTTACCAACGGAGATTTTCTGCCTTTATATACAGAAACGCAAACACCTTTGTCATTCAATGTTTCTCAGGCATATCCCAATCCGTTTAACAGTACAATATCATTCGACTTACAACTCAACGAGTTTACAGGCAGTTCAATAACGTATGAAGTATTCAATATCATAGGTCAGAAAATATTTTCCCGCACTTATACACCACAATCAAGCGCCTTTAATATTAACTGGGATTTCAACGCATCAACTCTTCCACAGACTTCCTCCGGTATATATTTCTTCAGATTCACCCATCATAATTTATCTATCCATAGATCAGCAATCTACCTGAAATAAAAAAAAGCCGCCAAATTGGCGGCTTTTTTAGACCTTTATAAGCCTTTTCAGTCTTTGAACTGGCTCTTGATCTCTCCCCAGGACGAGGTCTTGACATCAACGCCACCGTTGATGTAGAAAGACCTGGTGCCGAGAGATTTCTGCGTTCCTGCATCATTAAGAGCAGTAACTTCTGCCTGGACTCTCAGAGCAGTATCAGCTGTGAAAGTATCAGAAGTCTTGAGAACAAACAGATAGACCAGACCATAGTCGGTCGAAGAAAGGGCATCTCCACCAAGTTTGCTGAAAGTGATTTCGTAGGAACCGTCACCACTAACTTCACCCAAGCTGGAAAGATCACCAACAGCGTTATCTTCGCTGAGGGTAACGTCTTCATTGTTGACATTTCTGTCATCGAGATCAATGGAAGAACCGGAATCACTTGTCATTTCAGCAAGAGTACCATCCCAGCTGAATTTGACCTGATAACCGCGAAGCTGGTCTACATTCTTAACGTAAAGAGCAAAACCAACTCTTTTGCCACTTTCAATACCGCCAACACTGTTTCCGCCCTGGAATCCTTCAGTCTGGATTTCAGCATCGATATCAAAGAATGCAAGCTTGTTCGTCTGTGCGGAAACCATGGTTGCCATGGTAAGAGCGAGAATCAGAACAAAGAAGGCAACAAAACTTCTCTTCATCAAACTTTTCCTTCTTTTTGTAGTACACTATAGTAAAACATATCAGAAAAAGATGGGAGCCGTTTGAACGGCCCCCATCTTTCTCAAAGATACTTACTTGATGAGGTTCATCTTGGCAGTCTTGCTGAAGCTGCCCGAGTTAAGCCTGTAGATGTAAACGCCACTTGCAACAGACTCACCCATTTCGTTGCGGCCGTCCCAAACCATCTTGTAGAAGCCAGCGGACTGCTCGTTGGAGACGAGCGTGCGGACTTTCTGACCAGCGGTATTGTAGATAGCCAGCTCGACATGACCGGAGGCAGGAATTGCATAGCCGATGGTCGTTGTCGGGTTGAACGGGTTCGGGAAGTTCTGGGACAGAGTGTAAACTGTCGGAACCGGTTTCGCTTCGAAATCAGCGATATCGGTAACCTTAGCAAGATCGAAACCATTGACGACGACAGCATTGTCGATGGTGAAGACCATGTCATCATAGTCGCTAAGGGTGTTGAAGCTAAGGGTCACGGTGCCATTGAATTTCTCACCTGCGAACACGTTAGCGATATTGACAACACCTTCTTCGGTTTCACTTGCGAACGGAAGGCCGTTGAGACCAGTCACATCACCGGTGAACTCAAGATTATTGGTGTCATAGGACAGCATGAAGTCGAAACCATCGATGTCCTGACCAATATTTACATGGAGTTTGTAGGTGGATGTGGTGGCATCATATTCGCCGTTCATTGCCATCATGACATCAGCTGTAGGCAGTTCAGCAACAACACCCTTAGCAGCTTCGATCGTGCGGCCGTAGTTAGCGCCGAAGATTGCGAAGTCGCTGAGGTCGATCGTGCCGTCAGCGTTGAAGTCATATGCCCAGATGTAGCTATCAGGAGCGTCAGCTTCGAGCGAACCGTAGTTAGCGCCGAAGATTGCGAAGTCGCTAAGGTCGACCATGCTGTCACCATTGAGGTCGCCAGTCAGATCGGAGGTAGCGATTGCAGACTTGATGCCGCTGGCAACATCAATGCCAGAGTCATCAACACTCTTGACTACGTACTGGTATGCGGTAACACCGTCTTCGACTGCATCGACGAAGGAGGTGACGCCGCGGTCAACTGTACCAACGAGTTCGCCGTCACGGAAGATAGCATACTCATTGACACCATAGATCGGGAACTGGCCGGAAGCACCGTAGGTAGCAACGATTGCGTCATCGACAGAAGCGGTCCAGGAGACAAGGATACCAGAAGCGGTACCAGCATTGTCATTGGCTGCGAGTTCGGTGACTGCTGCAGGTGCGATATTATCAACCGGGCCGCCGACTGCGGTAGCGAGATCAGAAACGAGCACGCCATCAGCAGTTCTTGCAGCACCGTCAACCAGTGTTGCTACAGGAACATCGCCAGCCTTGAGGCCGACTGTGGAAACAACTTCGCCAGAAGAAGCGGCAACGCCGTATGTGGCTTCGCCATTGACCGGGAAGGAAACCAGAACAGTCTGTTTGCCAGCTGTCTCGATACCCTTGCCAACTTCTGCGAAGAGGACCCATCTCATATCGTTAGGATCAGCGTCGTTGAGAGCTGTCTCACGATAGAACTGATAGGAATTGACAACATCGTTGTCTTCGGAAACTTCAAAGGTAGCGTAGAACCAGCCACCCTGGTCTCCAGGAACGTCAACCAGTGAGAGGTTGGAAGGAGCAGCGATGTCATAAACAACTTCGCCGGTGCTTCCAGAACCATCGGTAATATGGAAGACCTGATCGCTCATATCCGATGTGTCACCGGAAACGACCTTGACCTTCAGGTTGGCGCCAACGATAGCGCTCGAGCTCGGAATCCACTCGAAGGTGCCATCAGCAACATAGATCGGATCCGTCGGCGGGACGAGTGCCCACAGAGAATCAGCTGTTGCCTGAGTTACATCGGC
This sequence comes from Candidatus Latescibacterota bacterium, assembly GCA_963668435.2. Lineage (GTDB taxonomy): Bacteria > Latescibacterota > Latescibacteria > Latescibacterales > Latescibacteraceae. The sequence goes on along the minus strand of CAXXSC010000001.1, from coordinate 134,778 downwards.
ATCTGCCTGTGCAGATTCATAATCAGCGAGAAGAGCGAGAAGCTCAGGCTCATTCTCATCCTCATAATCGCCAACAGCATCCCATGCTTCTGTCGAAGCAGCGGCGAGATCGCGATCAGTAGGATCAGCAGCAGAAGCTACAGCTGCTGCGACTGCGATGGCATGAAGCTCATCGTAACCGGCATCATAGACAGCCTTGGCTGCGAGATACTCATCCTGTGCATCGTCTGCAACTTCCTGATCGTCATCAGCGATTGCCTGTGCGGCTGCCGCTGCGACTGCTGCAGGATCAGGATCAACCATCTCGGTCCAGCTACCACCGTCAGCCTGGTAGTATACCTTGACGGTAGAACCGGCTGCGAAGTTAGCGGAAGACCAGTTAACCGTGATCTCCAAATCCTCGGAGTAAACGAACTCATCGTTACCATTAGGATCGAGAACGGTCAGGACAGGTGCGGGACCTGTGATCTCAGGATCGACCTTGACAGTCTGGAAGCTAAAGTCTTCGCCACCGTCAGAGGAAACAACCTTGACCCAGACATTACCGATCTGATCTTCAGTCGGTACCCAGTCATAAACATTGGTGCCAGGTGCGAGATCGTTGGCATCTGCTGCAGCGAAATCATAGGTAACGCCATCAAGCGAGACCAGGACGTCGACTGTAGCATTTGTTCCAAGATCAGCCTCGGACCATACAACCTTGACAGTATCGCCAACGTTGACAACTTCGCCGCCGTTGGGAGCGATAAGGTTGACAAAAGGATCACCATCGCCACCTTCGCCACCCATCCACTTGTCGAGAACGACGAGGTCTTCGGAAGCGATATTCAGGTTCTGCTGATCTTCAGCATCACCATCGCGTGCGAGCGCGAGGTCTTTCCAGGAACCGGCAATCCACTCGATATGTCCACCATTGCCAGCGGTAATATCGGAATCATCGGTCCAGTCGAGCCTGATCCAACCATCTTCAGTCTGCTCGATATCCTTGACAGTACCGGTCCAGGCATCAGACAGGTTCGTGCCGACATAAAGCAGGAAGGCGCTGGAGAAGACATTTGTATTTGCCCAAGATTCAGTATCGATCTTCTCGGACAGATGGAAACGAGCCTGCTGAGCGGTAGAGAACTTACCGTCCATGATGACAGCACCGACATCATCGAGAGCCCAAGTGATATTGGAGCCTTCGTCAGCGTCGATAACTACATCATTTTCAGGATCGTTGGTATACTCGTTACCCTTGTAATCTTTCGGGAAAGTTGCAGCCGCGGAATCAATGTCCGGATGCTGATCTGTGTCACCGACACCCGTGAAGGTATTGGTGGTGACGCCATTGTTCTCGTCAACAGAGATGTAGACATAGAACGGATCGGCGGGATCCCACAGTTCACCAACTGCGCCTGCATCAGTGGCAGTTCCGTGGAACGTGAAGTCCCACTTCTCACCAGTGAAGCCAGCGATATCCCAACCAGTGGCGTCGAACATTTCATCAGCGTAGCCGTCTGCGCCAGCGGGTTTCTGCTTGTCATTGAGCTTGACTTCGTCAACCCACAGATCGCCAAAGGCTTCAACATTGATGTCTTCGTCTTTGAGTTTCAGTTTGATATGATCGATCCAACCGTCGTTGTCATAGTCGACTGTCCAGGCATCGACAACATAAGGTCTGATACGGTCATCAATGGTGATCATGATGCTCAGAGTGTCGACTTCTTCGCCGTCATTCTTACCATCATCATCCCAGATGATGTCATTACCAACTGCATCGGCAATGTCTGCATCGTAGACCCAGATGAAGTCGCTTTCGACGTCTTCAACTGTCAGGTCTTCGTCGACCCAGATGGTGAGCTTCTCAAAGTTATCAGCCTGAGTCTGCTCAACGTCTGTGATAGCAATAGAACTAGCGCTGTCGCCAGTTTCGCCATCATTACGGTCATCATACTTGAAGTATGTGTTACCAGCAATAGCCTCGTCTTCATCGAACAGAGCATTGATGTCATCAGCATCTGTATCATCTGCACCGTCGATAAGACTCAGGTCGTTATTGGTGTCAACACCAACAGGCTCGGAGAAGGTAACATAGATCTTCTTCGAGTCGACAAGACCGACAGCCTGAACGATAACCGGCTTGGCGGTATCGACTGCAGTCATGTCAGAGAACTCATCCATTGCGTTCTCAGCGGTATCAAGAATGAGATTGGTGCCGTCATAGTTGAAATCAGGCGTGCTGTCAGTATCGGGGTCGTTCTCTTTTGCATTGGTAGCGAAGAGAATGACATCGGCTGAACCGGCGCCACCGTAGGAGAAGTTCTGGCCTGTTGCATCATCTTCATAATCGTCATCATCGTCGATCTCGTCAGAGACAACGCCGTGAGAGTCATATGCTTCGATGCTGTCGTCAGAATCAAAACCATACGGAGAGATAGTGTTGTCGCCGTCATCATCGCCTTCTGTATCGATCGTGAAGCCACCAACACTCTCAGCATCGGCAATACCGGAGATCTCGGACATCTCGAACAGGAAGCTGTCGATATATCCGTCGCCATTACCGAGGTCTTCACCGTCGTTGACTTCATTGTACATGTCGCGAGTCTGAATAGACATGACATAGGGCAGAGCGGTATCAACGGAGATACCGGCAGGAAGCGTAGCTAATCCATCAGCTTCGAGACCAGCCATATCCTTGATACGGTCGGCAGCAAGGCCCTTAGCATAAACGAGATCGAGAATAACACCGGTGTCACCGCCATTACGGGACTTACCGGCAGCATTCTGCGTCAGGTCTGCGTCTTCGAGGTTATTCTCTGTGATCGACTGGAAGTAGATAGTGATAACAGAACTGGTGTCATCACTGCTGTCATCGACCCATGTCGGAACGGCGTCAGCATCATACGTTCCACCAGTAGCCTTATCGAAGAACTCATAAGTACCACCATCAGTGATGGTGCCAGCGGAGTTACCAATACCACCATCATCTTCGTGATCAACCGTGAACTGGTTCATGGCTAAGTCACGCTCTGCCTCAGTCTCACCTTCGTCGTCGCGCGCATCAGTAGAGACTTTCTCGGAGTAGGTGATCTGAACAGCGTCCAAACGACCGTCTGCACCAGTCTTATAGGAATCGGGAACACCGGTTGTATAAGCATCGGTGCCAGAATCCCATGCGGTCATTGCATCGAGACCGGTAACCTTGACGACAACAGGTTTGGCGTTGTCAGTCTTGGTATAGGTGGTTTCGGAGCCAGCATATTCGTAGAGCTCGTTACCAGCCTTGTCAAGAAGGTTGGAATCGCCATCTTCGTTGTACTTGACGGAAGGCGTGGCTTCCGTGTCATACATCGTTTCATGCTCACTAACAGTGTAGTTGATTTCGGTGTTCGACTGACGTGATGCGGCAGTGATTGTATAGTTGCCAAAAACAGCGTCAGTAAAGGAAACGTCACCATAAGCCTCATTGATGGCTTCTGAGTAAACAACCGAGATCATGTCGATCTTACCATCAGCAGTCGCTTCGACTTCATTCGTCGTGACAGATACGACAACAGGCTTGACTTTATCGTCGACATTGATGGTATCGACCTCGTCCTCGATCCAGTCTGTGACATCGAGGTTAAGGCGCTGACCAACGTTATCGTAGATAGCGTAGTTGTTGTTGTTGTACTTGCTCATTATAACAGGAACGGCGTCCGTGTTAACCGAGCTGTTCTCCTGGTTGACCGGGATCGTGTAGACGTTGCCGTCCTGCTCGATAGCGGTGGAGAGGCCCGTAATACGGGTGTTGACACCGTCCTGGTTGGTGAGACGGAGCACCAGGGCACCGGCAAAGTTGGCAACCTGTGCAGGTGTACGGCGTGTAGCGTCAGCGGTAACACCATCAACCTCTTCCGAGAAAGTGATCTGGATACCATCGACCTTACCGTTGTTGGCGGTGTGGGGACCAGCACCGTTGTCAACCGTACGTGCATCGACGATGACAGGAATAGCTTTGTCTTTCTCGGTTGCGTCACCAGCGGCAATAGTACCGGCGTCATTGGCGCCACCATTGTCCTGGATCTGCGAGTTCGTGCTATCATAGGTAAACTCTGAAATAACACCAGTGTTATAATCGTCTTCCTCTGTAAGGTAAACGGTAACACCCATTTCACCAGCGTTACGGACACCGTAACCACCATTATCGACAGCGATAGCGGGGGTTCCGGTAAGTACGTAGTCGCCAACTTCGAAATCTGCATTGGCAGCAACGTTCAGGCTAACCGGGATATTGAAGAAGATAGTTGCGCGATCGAACTTTCCATTGTGGTTCGTGTCGTAGAACTCGACGCCACGTTGGGTTGCGACTGCGGGAACAGCTGCCGGATAAGCATCGTTGTAAACAGTAACGGAGCCTTCAAGGCCAAAATCATCTGCGGTAGCATCGGAATTAAAAGCAACCGCAACGATGGTAACAGCACCAGCATTGCCGGCAACAACAAGTTCCTCAATACCAGCACCAGCGCTATCATTAGTATCCATGTTGAGGACACCAGCCACCAGCGGTGCAGCATCGTCACCTGCATTACCTACGGTAACGTCAAGTTCGCCACCATCGCCAGCGCCACCGGCACCGTCACCGAGATCGGCGGTAAGTCCGGAAAGAACAGTACCAGTCAGATAGCTTTCTGCCTTGAACTGAACTTCACCGTTATAACCAAGGTCTCTGTTGCCATAATCGTCAACTGCCTCGAGAAGAATTACATCATCTCCACCGAGAAGAGTGGCGCCAGTAACAACCTGAAGATTCACATTGGCTGTCACAAAGCTGAGCTTCGTCGCAACGATAGCAGCAGTCGCAGCCGTTGCAGGAGCAACGTTCACGGCCGTCAAAGCACCACCGGCAATTTTGACATCAAGATTGTCAATACCGAGCGTTGCAACACCATCAGCTGTTGTCGGAGCAGCAAGAGCCTGAGCCTTCAGCGTCGCAACGACGATGAAGTACTTGACCGTGCCGCTGGCACCAAAAGCGATGTCATCGTGATCGATTGTGACATCGGCACCATTCCACGATGCGGGACCTGCACCTGCAGTGGAAACGTCAGTGATAACGTCGCCAAGCAGGATGTCGTATGCATCATGGATCTGGTTGTTGTTAATGTCCTGATATACAGCCACACTGGCGATATCAGCATCAGTAAACGTTCCGAGCGCACCCTGGAACGCAATCTGATCCAGCGATTCGTCAGCAGCACCGCTGGTAACCTTGAAGGTAGCAATCACAGCGCTACCACCAGGAGAAATAGTGCCAGACGCATCAACATGGTCTGCTACTGTCAGAGCAGCAAACGCAGAACCAGCGCCAAGCATGAGACCTGCGATAAGCAGAGTCAAAAAAATTACTTTAAACTTCATTCCCATCTCCTTTCATATGAGGAAATGATGTTTGATAAAAAAACCACATCCCTTTTTGTTGCAAACACACCAGAAAAAATGCTCACAAGGTTTTCCTACATGCATCACCCTCCTTATTATCTCGTGTTACGTTTCTGGTTCTTCCGGATTTTGTGCTTTCGACAATTTTTCTATACGTAAAAGACTTCTTCTTATCCCTCCTTTCGAAGACTTCTTCATATCCATGCGTTTAAAATTCTACAAAAACCCCTCTTTATCTCGGAAATTCCTTTATATCCAGACAACAAAATAGACAGCAAACCTCATCAGTAAGCCAAAGTTTTTAATAAATTTAGCTCCTTTCCGACAAGGCGTGATCTCTAATTCCTGACGCAAGCAATAGTTTTTTCATACATATATGTAAGGTGAATAATATCATATTGCGCATATCCTGTCAAGATTTTTTTCACATTAATCATGAGAATACAACACTTAACACATTCCTAATCCAGTATATTGTATTCTAACAGCTTGAAACGCAACATCTTGTGTATTGCATCAGATAAATTTTCCACTTTTATACGCTGTTTATGCTTAATTTCAGTATTTCCTGCGCGTCACATACAAGTATAAACATCCAGTATTGTCGAAACGGTGACACATGTCACATGGGCATATTTTTTTTCATTTTGCACGAAAAAAAGCCGATTCTCCCACGGAGTCGATTCCAACGATCAGCGGCATCGAACGCACCGTAAAAACCCTGGCCGCCTCCGGCCCCAGTTCAGGCCACGCAATAACCCGGGCGTTTTCGATAGTACGGGCGAGCAGGGCGCCTGCCCCTCCCACGGCCACAAAATAAGCCGCACCGTGGTGGGCATATGCCTCAGCAACTTCCTCGGAACGGTCACCTTTGCCGATAGTGACTTTCAGCCCGCGGGCAAGAAGCGGCTCGGTAAAATCATCCATCCTGCTTGAGGTGGTTGGCCCAGCCGATCCGACTGCCATACCGTTTTTAGCAGGCGTGGGCCCGCAATAATACAGCGCCGCATTTGTCAGATCGAACGGCATCGGCTCTCCCTTGGCTATCAGTTCGAGAAGCAGCTTGTGAACCTGGTCCCTGAACACGAAAATCTCACCGGACAGAAGGACTCTGTCGCCGGCATTAAGTGACGCCAGCTGTTCAGGATCGATCGGCGTGGTTATAGTTGTTATTTCTTCAGCCATAGGGGCATCCGTTTGAAATTACTGACAGGTATAGAAGTATTTAGTTACGCAAGCTTCATGCCACAAACGGCGGCAGAGCCGCAAGATGCTATCGCTCATAGTTATGCATATATTTCATATATTGCGGTTTAAACATTTCCACTGATGCCCCATGCTGCATAATGGGACAAATTGCTGACATTATGACATGGCAGTGTCGGTTATAATGACAGTGCCATGTGACGTGCCGAATGACATTGAATATTAACAGCCACCGGCAGGCTCGCTATATGGCAGGGCGCCGACTCGATAAAAACGTCGAGGGCAGTGGTTTTTCCACCAAGCCCCATTGGCCCGATTCCAAGCTCGTTTATCGCCTGCAGCAGCTCCTCCTCCAACGCACAATAGAAAGGATCGGCATTGCGCACCCCGATTGTCCTGGTAAGAGAACGTTTCGCCAGGACCGCGGAATATTCGAAACTGCCGCCGACACCGACACCGACCACAAGCGGTGGACATGGTCTGCCACCACCGATACGAACTGTCTCCACGACAAAGTCAAACACCCCCTGACGTCCCTTGCCGGGAGTCAGCATGGCCAGACGGCTCATATTTTCACAGCCGCCGCCTTTCGGGCAGAAATTGATATCGAGCCTGTCGCCCGGCACAATCCTGCTATGAATAACCGCCGGAGTATTGTCGCCCGTGTTAGAACGGCGGAACGGATCGGCGACAATAGAAATCCTTAAAGCACACTCGCGATACCCGCGCCTTACACCCTCGTTGATCGCAGCCTCAAGCCCGCCGCCGTCCACTCGGCAGTCATCACCGATATCAATCAGGAAGACCGCGATTCCGGTGTCCTGACACAATGGCAGTTTATCTGTACGGGCTATCTCTGCGTTCTCAATGATCTGCCCCATGATATCGCGCGCTGGCGAACTGTCCTCCGCCGCATGCATCACCTCTATCCTTTCGAGCACATCGGAAGGCAATTCGGTTGTCGCCCGGCATACAAGATCATGAACCGCCTCAACAAGGGTATCGAATGCTATCGTTCTCATTACAATCTTTCGCTAATGCTATTATGGACTGTGAAACAACCGCACGATAATGGCCGGCTGTACAATGCACAGCAATGTACAAAAAGAAATAGATACTATCAAGACCTTTAACAACACAAATGTAAATCGATGTAAATCTTTAAGCAAGAAGTAATATACAAAAAATCCGACAAAGAAAAAGTCAGATATTTGTTTAATTTTTCAGGAGACCGGAATTTACTTCTGCGCAAAGAGGACAAAAAAAAGCGCCGTTAAAAAAAACGGCGCTTATAAAATCATAGTCGGGAAACTTTACTGCGCGGCGTAAACACTAACTTTTTTACGCCTCTTATCGAGCTGCTCAAAAACCACGCGACCGTCGATAAGAGCAAAGAGCGTATAATCGTTACCAATGCCGACATTCTTGCCGGGATGGATTTTCGTTCCGCACTGGCGGACAATGATATTGCCGGCAATGACATTCTCGCCACCGAAGCGCTTCACACCTCTTCGCTGACCGACAGAATCGCGGCCGTTTCTCGAACTTCCTACACCCTTCTTATGAGCCATGCTGATGCTCCTTCCAAAATATCTATACAGAAAATTTTATTCGAAATTATTCCTTGGCCTCAGCTGCGGGAGCTTCGGCGTCGGCAGCCTTCTTGGCCGCAGCTTTCTTCTTGCCGACCTTGATGCTCTTCACTTCGATCTCAGTGAAATCCTGACGATGACCGCGCTTGACCGAATAGTCCTTACGGCGTTTCTTCTTGAACACGGTTACTTTCGGGTATTTGCCCTGATCCGTGACAGTAACTTCGACAACAGCGCCCTCGACATAGGGAGCACCGATCTTTACGTCTTTGTCATCGGCAACAAGCATGACTTCGGGAATCGACACAGTCTTGCCGACTTCGAGATCATATTTGGGCACTTTCAGCTTTTCACCTTTTTCCAGTTTGTACTGGAAACCTTTTATATCGACAACCGCGTACATGTAACAACCTCCGGAATTATGGGCACAAAACGGATTACGTGCCGGGACAAGCGCATTTAAAATGAGAAAGGTAGTATACGTAATATTAGAATAAATGTCAAGCTGTTTTCGAGGATTTTTTGCCGTCATTCCCCGGCGGAAGGAACAGCACCTGATTGAATCCAGAAACCATCCGGCAGGAAAACGGGGAGTCGGCACAGATTATGGAATGCAGCCCGGAATGCAAGCGTATCAGACATTAATGAAAGATTTCGCCTCTTCCATCTTTTCGAGAAGGTCATCGTTGACACAAGCATCCAGGGAGGGCTTGAGACCGAGAACCTCGAAATAACTGTCATCGGGTATCAGCGGTTTCTCGACACCATTGAGATGATGTACGAGCGCATCCGCGATACTGACAGTGGCGACATCGGCACGGTACTCCTGAGGAATCGAATCCGCAGGGTAGAAAAGCGGATGGTGATGATACTCGATCACATGGATGATACGCTTCGACAGTCCCCACTTCTCGGCAAGCAGCGCCCCGACAACAGGGTGGTTCACCTTGAACAGCGCCTCCTCTTTCTCCATAAGGGAAAGCCCCTCGACCTCTTCAGGTTTCGCATAAGGCGCGACACCTTTCTGTTTCATGGCGACCGCGAGTTTGAACAGGGCGAACTTTCCGATATCGTGGAGGATACCGAATGTAAGCATATCGCCTGCCTGCTTGTTGTCCTTGTCACGCCACAGTGTCTCGGCACAGACAGAAACGAGGAACGAATGTTTCCAGAGGCCGTCCGTGGTATAGATTTTGCCGAAACCGCCTTCTTTGAACATCTCCTTGAAACTGGTCTGGATGGCTATTTTCCGAACCTCGTTGAAGCCGAGCAGGACAATGGCGAAATGAATATTGTCGGTCCGGTTGGACAGGCCGTAATAGGAGGAGTTGACCACACGCAGAATTTTCGATACGAGACCGGGATCGGCAGAGGCGGCATTGGCGACATCGAGCGATTCACTTTCCGAGTCAGAAACAATCTCAAGAAGCCGATGGACATGAATCGGCAGATTGGGAGTCTTGTCGATAAAGGCCGAGATAACAGTCAGAATGTTATCTTCGATATCACCCTTGGTCATCGGCAGCCAGTCGTTCTCAGCGCCATTCATGCTCATTAATAAGAACCTCTCCTGTCAGGTACTGTCGTAATTATCGGTAATGTATTGCATTATGGCCCGATTGAAAAGAAAAAAAACCGTGTGACGAAATTAATTTCTTAAACGTTTTATGATACTTCACCACCGGTATGGACAAGTCCCATTGTCCCGCAAACGCTTATTTAAAACTTTGACTTTATCCGGGATGGGCGCTATTATTCGCTCAGGTGCCCAGCCCGGATAATGAAAACTGGTATCTGCCGGCGGCATACAATCCGATATTCACAGCCGCAGAAACAGACCGCAAGAAAAAATTCCATAGACTTTTCATCAGGAAAGGAGTGAGCAGATGGAACGCCGATCTTTCATGGGGAAAACACTGGCCGGATCTTTTGCCGCCGGAGCGGCGGCCGGTTTCGTAAAGCCCCCGTCAGCCGAGGCGAGTCAATCCAATCACATTCTCTATACCGATGACCTGCTCATTGAAAAAGACGAGCCGGGCAAACCTTACAAGGGCCGTGTGCTGGCGGCTATCCAGCCCCATGCAGACGATATTCCCATTTTCGCAGGCGGTCTGGTCGCAAAACTCATCAGCGAGGGCTATACAGGCTACCTTATCAATGTCACCAACGACGATCACGCGGGCCCCGGCACTGTCGGCGACACCTGTGTAGCCAACGAGAAAGACTGGCATGCTGTCGCGGAGGCTCTCGGGCTTGAAAAAGTGTTCGATCTCGGTTACCGCAACCACCGCATGGAGGACATCGATGTCATCGAGCTCAAGGCACGTCTGATATTCCTGTTCCGGGCGCTTCAGGTCGATACTGTCATCGGTTACGATCCGTGGGGACATTACGAGGAGAATCCCGACCACTATGTCACAGCGCAGGCCACCGAGGCGGCATGCTGGATGGCAGGCGGCGGCAAAGACTATCCCGAATTCACGAGAGGCGGTCTCAAGCCCAAGGGCATCCGTGAGAAATACTACCACGCCCGAGGCACCCAGTACGCCAACTGCATTGTCGACATCTCGAACCATGTCGACGCCCATATTCGCTCGAACATGGCAAATGTCGCCCAGGGCCCGGCCGGCAACCACGGTGTCAGGCTGCGGGAAAGGCTGAAAAAAGAAGGCAAACGTCTCGACATTCTCTCCGGCAGCGACCAGGAGGCGAATTATAACTATGTGAAAGAATTCCTTATGGCGGATGAAAAAGCGCTCGGAAAACAGTTCGGTTTCGAGTACGCACAGGCGTTCAAGTACATCGGCCCGAAAGTCAGGCCGTCGAGCTACATGAACGAGTACATCGAAAAGAACGCCAAACCTCTTAACTGAGCGCCATCCTCATGAAAGGAATCTGATAATGAATCGTAACGGATTTTTCAGAAAAGCGGCGCTCGGCGGGGGGCTCCTCGGCAACAGCGCAATCAACCAGGACAAGGCATGGGCCTACCGTGTCGATGACAATGATGTCGTCGTGGTCAGGGAACAGCCCGGAAAGCCGCACAAGGGCAAGGTGTTCCTCGCGGTGCAGGCTCACCTGGACGATATCCCCTACTATGCGGGCGGCACCTGCGCGAAACTGATCAACGAGGGCTACACCGGCTATCTCCTGCGCACCTCCAACGACGAGAAATGCGGCCCCGGAACTCAGTCGCAGAATATCAAGAGCAACGAGGAAGAGAATTTCAAGATGGCGAAAGCCCTCGGTTTCACAGATGTTTACGATTTCTACTACCGCAACCACCGTATGAATAATATCTCGACACAGGAATTCCGGGCACGCGTGGTGTTCCTCATCCGTATGCTCAAAGTCGATACCGTTATGTCGTTCAATCCCTGGGGGCACGGCGAGGAAAACCCCGACCACTGGGTGACAGGACAGGTGCTCGAAGAGGCCTGCTGGATGTCCGGCATGGGCCAGGACTATCCCGAACAGATCGCCTGCGGTTTCCCGGCCCATTCGGTCAGGGAGCGTTACTACTATTCCGCCCGGCCCGGCCAGCCCTACAACCGTGTATTCGACATAGCTGGCACGATCGAGCAGAAAATCCAGTCCATCGCAGAATGCAAATCGCAGGGCGGCGGCGCAAACGGCTCCAGGCTCAGGGCAAAGCTCGCCCGCGAGGGCAAAAAACTGGCTATTCTCGGCAATGATGACGAGACTGCCGACCGTGAATACGTGCGCCATTTCCTTATCGACGAGTACAGGGAGCTGGGCAAAAAGCACGGCCTCGAGTATGCTGAAACATTCTACTATGTCGATCAGCGGAGCCACGGCAAATCGAAAGTCGATACGTTTATCGAAAAAAACACCGAAAAACTGTAGCTCATAGCTTATAGCACATATTATGAATACTACTTGCGGGAAGATTGTCATCCCATGATTTTTCCCGCGCCATATACGGAAAAGGTCGGCTGGCCCGTTTCCGATTGTTCTGCCACATGATCCATGAAAATTTTGCCGTGCGGCCTACCGTTCGGCTATTGAGATCACACGAGAGGCCTGACAATGAAAACACAAACGACTATCACAGCACCGGGGAAAAACGGCATCTCCCGCCGAAGCCTGTTCAAGGCATCCGGGCTCGCGGCACTCGCGGGTACGGGCGGCTGTGCGGGACAGGCAGTAAAAGAAAGCGGCCGGATCCCGCTTGTGGATTTCACATCTCTCGGTGTCCGCCCGTTCATCAACTGCAAAGGCACCTACACCGCGCTCTCCGGTTCGCTTATGCTGCCCGAGGTTAAGGCCGCAATGATGGCCGCCGCCACGGCCTATGTCTCCATGGACGAGCTCATGGAGGCTGTCGGACAGCGCCTTCATGAACTGACCGGCGCGGAATGGGGCATGATCACCGCTGGCTGTAACGCCGCACAGTTCGGCGCCGCCTGCGCCTGTGTCGCCGGGGCCGATCCCGAAAAAATGGCCCTTCTGCCCGACACCACCGGCATGAAAAACGAGATGATAACGCCCATATGGCACCGTAATGTCTACGACCGCGCGTTCCTGATGGTCGGAACAAAAATGCTGACCTGCGAGACTGTGGATGAAATGGAATCCATGATCAGCGAGAGGACAGCCATGCTTCCGGTGCTCGGCGACCAGTCTGACCGCGGCGATATCCGGCTGGAAGACATTGTCCGTCTCGGCAAAAAATATAACATTCCGGTCTTTGTTGATGCCGCGGCGGAACGTCCCGATGTCCCGAACCTCTATATCGAGGCCGGCTGCGACCTTGTCGCTTACAGCGGCGGAAAATGCCTCCGCGGCCCGCAGAGCTCGGGCATCCTGCTCGGCCGCAAGGACCTCTGCAAGGCGGCATTCCTCAATCTGGCACCACACCACGCCCTCGGCCGGCCCATGAAATGCGGCAAGGAGGAGATCATGGGAGCGCTGGCCGCGCTCGATCTCTGGCTCAACGGCCGCGACCATGAGGCGGAATGGCAGGAGTGGCTCAGACGTTTCGATTATATCAGCGCGGAGCTGTCATCGGTACCGTCAGTTACGACACGGGTGATCCTTCCGACTCAGCGTTCAAATGACGCGCCCCGTCTCCAGATCGACTGGGAGCAGTCGCAGGTGAAAATCCCGCCCGGCAAGGTGGCGAGAAAGCTCGACGAGGGTAGTCCGCGTATCATGATGAACGCCAACCGCAGCGGTATGAATATCATGGCCTACATGATGGAGGAAGGCGACGAGATCCCTGTCGCGGCCCGTCTGAAAGAGATACTGACGGCGAAAGCATAACAGAAACCATCCACGAGGAGACAGTCATGAAAAGAAATGTAATCCTGTTTATGCTGTTCGCTGCCTGTATGGCTGGTTTCACCGCGGACGCGCAGGACTCGCCCCCGGCAAGTGCCGCAGGCGAATGGGAAATCACGCTCACGTTCGTGGTCGGCACGGCAACACATACGGCGATCATTGAGCAGGAGGACGAGAAAATAACTGGCACTTATAAAGGGATGCGCCTCAAGGGTGAGCTCAATGGCAAAACTGACAGTAAACAGGGCGCCATCAGTTTTACGAGCAGGCTAAGGCATGAAGCGACTGGCATCACCTATTGGTATATCGGAAAAATAATCGGTGACAAGATGCAGGGTATTGTCACTATGGGCGAATACTGGACAGCTCAATTCACGGCAAAGAGAAAGAAATAAAGGCGGAATAGTCCGCCTGTCATGGACTTCCCCCGTTGAAAAGCCCCAAACGAACAAGCATTTTCGGGTCGGAAAGGCTGCCTGTTTGAGCGTCAGCGAGTTCAGCGTTTCCCGAAAATACGCAGAAAGTGAGGGACAAAGCTTTTCATCGGGCGCCCTTTTTGCCCACCTTTTTCCGGCGAGGGAAAAAGGTGGTAATAAATTGAAAAAATTAACTCCCCCGGAGAAAGCTCCGAGGATTTTTTTCGATAAAGTGCTAATTATATTTCCAACTATTTTCAGGGAGATCAACTATGAAAAGAATTGTCTTACTGTTTTTTGTGGCAATCATGGGATTCGCCTCAACCGCCACAGCACAGGTCGGTGTATTTTCGAAAGAGGAACTTCTCGCCTACACACCCGAGTGGAAAGGCGAGCGTTTCCCCGATGGCCGCCCGAAAGTCCCGGATGACATTATCGAGCGCATGAAAAACGTATCCATCGAGGAGGCATGGGCCACCTGTAAAAATCACGGATTCGCGAACCAGTTCGAAGCCGGCTGGGTGGTTACCGAGGACGACCCGGTGCTGGTGGGCCGCGCGGTTACCGCATTTTATTATCCCAAACGCCCCGATGTGGACAGTGTGATCATGGAGGAGGGTAAGAAGGACGGCCGTATCGGCGCCCCGAATTCCTGGATCATCGACACCCTTGTCGAGGGCGATGTCATTGTCGTCGATATTTTCGGCAAGGTTATCGGCGGCACATTCCTGGGCGACAACCTCGCCAACGCGATCAATGTGAAAACCGGCGGCACCGGTGTTGTCATAGACGGCGGCGCACGCGATATCGAGGGCGTTCTGGACATCCCCGACTTCCCCATATTCAACCGCGGCTGGGATCCCTCATTCCTCACCGATGTCATGCTCATGGGAATCAACACCCCGGTTCAGATGGGCCGTGCGGCTGTCATGCCGGGCGACATCGTACTGGGCAAAAAAGAGGGCGTGATTTTCATCCCGGCTCATCTGGCACGAGAGGTAGTCGAGACTTCGGAGATCGTCAGCCTTCGTGACAGGTTCGGCCACCAGCGACTCCGTGAGGGCAAATACACGCCGGGGCAGATCGACACCAAATGGTCGGATGAGATCGAAAAGGATTTCACGGAATGGCTCAAGGCACGCGGTGACGAGCTGACACCATATCAGAAGGAAAAACTGCTCAAGGGCAGGACGTGGTAAAAACAGGTGCAAAGGCACTCAGAAAATCAACAACTTAGGCACAGAGGCACAAAGTTAAGATATTGGCTTAGGCAGAGAGTTGAAACGGAGTACAAAACGCATTATGAAAACATATAAAGATCTGATTGTCTGGCAAAAATCCATTGATCTGGTCACCGACATCTACTCTATGACACAGTCGTTTCCAGCGGATGAAAAATATGGCCTTACATCACAAATCAAGCGATCTTCAATATCCATTCCGAGCAATATTGCAGAAGGATACGGTCGAAATGCCACGAAAGATTATATCAGATATCTTCAGATTGCGTGTGGCTCCCTATTTGAGTTTCAGACACAATTGATAATAGCCGAAAACCTGAGTATGCTCAATCAAAATGATTTTAAAAGCTTGAAGATAAAACCAGCGAAATTGACAGAATGCTGAGTTCTCTTATTAGAAAACTGAAAAGTAACTGAATGTTTTTGCGTAGAGTAACAACGGCTTTCGCGACAAAAAGATTATGTGGTAAGCCCAAAAGCACCACAAGCATCAATTCTCATTCAGGGAGGAAACCAGCTGAAAAGCTGGAGGGGATTTTTTATTTACATAGCAAGTTTCTGAGAAATGGCTACGGAGAGATTAAAATCCCGTGTTTCAACCGCTGTTTAAACTTTGTGCCTTTGTGCCTTTTCTTTTTTTAAACTTAGTGCCTTCGCGCCTCTGTGCCTTTTATAACTCAGTGCCTTTACTTAACCACCGTCATTTTCTTTGTCTGCACAAAACTCCCCGCCCGGATCGTATAGAAATACATCCCGCTGGCAAGACCCGAGGCATCGAACCTGAGCGAATAGAATCCCGCTGTCTGAGCCTCGTCCCTGAGCGTTTCAACCACCTGCCCGGTTATCGACCTCACCACGAGCTTGACATAGGCGTCCTCGGGAAGGCTGTAGCTTATAAGAGTCGAGGGATTGAACGGGTTCGGGCTGTTCTGGGCAAGTGAGAACGCCTCCGGTCTCGAATACAGGTCCTCGGCGGCAATACGGGCCGTGCCCTCGAATATCTCGGGCGAATCCTCGAAACGGACACGGTAGCCGATCGTCACTGCACCGGTTCCGCGGCCAGTATTGAATACCGCGATATCGGAGATCTGTTCTTTTGCCTGCCCGAAACGGCCGCAGGCAAGCTCGAACACACTCTCGTCCGGTTTCCGCGAAAGGAATAGGCTGCCGCCGCCCCAGAAACCGGTGTCCACGGCGCCTATTTCGAGTGCTTCACCATCCTCCGCAACGACTGTCACCGAGAGGTAGTCGGCGGAGCGCATCGTGCTCATGACAATCGTGCCGTCACCCAGCGCACTGACATCCAGCACACCGCTGTCTTCTGTCCGGGCGCAATCTTCAAGTGCTTTCGCCGCCACCGCTTTTTCACTGCCCGCACTCTCCTCGCTGTACCAGTTCCACATCCAGACAAACGCTGAAAGGTCCTCGATATTGAAAAGGCTGTCCGGGGTCACCTTGATCGCAGGCGGAGCGCCGGAAACCGGGCCGGTTTCATAGACATAGTCCTTGTTTGCCCAGGCATCGATGAATGTCGGCAGGTCGCGGCCGTCGATGGCTGAATCGAAATTGAAATCGCCAACAAGGTTGCTGATTGTGAACGGTCCGACAACCGCCGCCTCGCCGCTGTCGTTGTCTTTCGGGATGAAACGGAAATACACGCTCATTTCCTGGCCGAAACCGGCGTCGCGGAAACTGTCCCAGTCAGCCTGGATAAGACGGCCCGGAAGGATTGTTTTGCCGCCACTCATCGTTGCGGTCAGCCATGTAGTCCCGCCGTCGAGTGAGTACTCGTAATCCGCGGTAAGAATGTCGTTTTCGGCATCGCTCATCATGAACGACAACGATATTGTGCCGCTGTAGACTGTTTCAGTGTCAGTGAGAAGTTCGCTGAATACGGGCACTTTGTTGTAATCGGCGCTCACCGAGGCATAGGCCGGACTTCCGGGCGATCCGTTATCCGGTGAAACGCGAATGAGCACCAGTGCCTCGATACCGTCGATATCCTCGATCGCCAGCCAGTCGAACGATCCCTGATATGAGCTCGCGGGAATATCCTTGAGTGATGTATCGACTGTCATAGACTGCCACAGCTCACCGCCATCGGTCGAATACTCGGCAGTCAGGCTGACAGGCGAGTGGTTCTCGTCCGTGATTGAATACTGGACAGTCACCCGCTCGTCGCCGTCGGCCGTTCCCGGCGTGTTGATCGAAATCGAACAGTTGCCGAAAGTATTGATAGAAAGCTCTACAGCAGCCGGAACACCTGCATCGTCATCTGAGGGTGTCACCCGGAACAAAGCCGAACCATAATATCCGCCGAGATCGGTGAGAATTTCCCAACGGATTGAGGCGCTGTATTCACCCGAGAAAATACTCGAGGTCTTGCCGGTAACCGTGGCTGTATGCCAGGTCTCGCCTTCATCGGTCGAGTACTCCGCCAATAACGAAAGCATGTTGTTCTCGGCATCGGACAGAACATGGTTTATATCGACATGGCTGTCGTAGACAGAGTCAGGATTGTCGATTGCAAGCTCGATTGCGGGCACGGCGTTGTTATCGATTGTAATACCGCCGATTTCCGCGAAGTTGCCGGTATCGCCATCGCTCGCGGCAGCACGTATCATGACATCACTGTAGACACGGCCGGGAAGGTCGCTTGCCGAGAGCCAGACAGCGCTGTGTTTCGTGCCGCCCGAGCTTAGTCCGCTCGGCGCCTCTTTCAGTTCGGTCTGATACCAGTGAGTGCCGTTGTCAATGCTGTAGTATATCTCTACATCGACCGGATCACGCTCTGTATCGAGAACGGAGAACTGCACCGTTATCTCTCCCGACTGCTCGCCAGTGATTTCATCAAGAGTAAGTACGGGGACATCGTTGTTATCGACCGCAACGGGCAGTATTCCGGGAAGCCCCGCCTTGCCGTTATCTGGTGTTACCCGGACATATATTGACTGCTCCCGGCCGTTGGCATCAACACCACTTTTCCATGTAAATGAGGATTCGTAGCCTGCGGGAAGGATCGAGGCAACATTGCCGGTCACTGTGGCGGGGAACCAGATCGATCCATCGAGCGAATACTCTATTCCAAGTGTCACCGCACGGCCCTGCGGATCGGAAATGACATACGAAACTGCGACATCGCCGGAATGTTCACTGCTTTCCACTGAAAGGGATATCTGCACCGCGCCATAATTGTCGACACTAACCGGAAGGGTTGCGGGTGCACCATTGTCGTTGTCACTTGCTGTCATGCGGATGATTGCCGTTCCGAAATCATCCGGCAGCACAGCGTCCGTATCCCAGACAAACACACCATTATAGTAATCGACTGAAATATCTTCAAGTTTCCCCTCTACCTCGGCAATATGGTAGCTATCACCGTTATCGAGAGAGTATTCGATTTTGAGAGAAAGCGTATCGGATTCGGCATCGGAAAGCTGATAGAACAGCTCCATCTCGCCCGAATAGACACTGTCGGGATCGGCAGTCGACAGGATGACAGACGGCGGATTGTTGTTATCGACGAAAAGAGGTTCGGAAACAACCGGATCGCCGCTCTGAAGGTCCGCTGCTGTCAGCCTGAGAAGAACACCGTCCGTCTCGATAGAGGGCAGATCGGCGGAGCTTCTCCATACGAACGCACCGTCATAGTTGTCCGAACCGATACCGCTTGTAGTGCCGAGAGTCGACCCCTCGTTCCAATTTGCGCCGTCATCGATCGAGTACTCGAAATAGAGTGAAACATCGTCCCCCTCCGAGTCTGTGACAGCATAATTGATAATGACATTGCCTGCGACCTCGCCGGACAGGTTCACGAACGCAACAGAGGGGTTCGCGTTATCGTCCTCGGGATAGAATTCTATGTCCACCGAATCCGTGACATTGCCGTAGCGGTCGCTGACACCCTTGACCGTCAGAGTCAGCACCTCGAACGGAAGGACATCATCGATCACGAATGCAAAATAGGACAATCCGGAATTCTCGACCTCGACAGAACCGATGTTAAGCCCGTGTGACAGGCTGTATGCCGCCGGATCGAGCGCCGTGCTGTCAAGAACCAGCTCATTGTACGCGACATAGACAGTATCGCTTCCCACCGTAGCCCAGACTTTTTCGGGTATCGGCCCCTTACGG
Source organism: Candidatus Latescibacterota bacterium (assembly GCA_963668435.2). GTDB lineage: Bacteria > Latescibacterota > Latescibacteria > Latescibacterales > Latescibacteraceae. The sequence goes on along the minus strand of CAXXSC010000001.1, from coordinate 115,482 downwards.
TCGATGTGTATCGTATCGACAACACTGTTGATCACGCTTGAACCTTGAGGATTCGCCGTATCGAAGACACTGACTCTAACGAACACGAGACCTGAATATCCGATATATATATCCGTGCCGCTCTGCCAGGCAATATCGATTGCAGTGCCGCCCGGGGTGAGATCATCCGTATCGCCTGTGACAGTTGCGGTGTTCCAGTTCTCACCGTCTATCGACCATTGCACGAGAGCGTCAACCTTATCGTTCTCATTATCCGTTATCACGAGTGACAGCACCGCTTCCATGCCCGCACTGTCCGGGTAAGCCACACTGACTTTCGGAGGACTGTTGTTGAACAGCTGGAAAAGCCCGGTCTCGTCGCCGGAGCCTTCATCATGATCGACAGGCACAGCACGGAACTTCACAGAGAATGAGGAAATGGTCGGAAGGTCTTTCTTGGAGTGCCATATCACTGTGCCATCGTACTCGGTGATATCGGTATTGCCGCTGAGAGACTCCGTACTCTTCCAGCTGCTGCCGCCGTCGACACTGTAGCTGCAGATGAGTGAAACGCTGTCCTGCTCGGCATCGCTGATATGATAGGTGATTGGAACATCGCCGTTCTGCGTAGTGAAAAAATCGTCGAGCACGAGCGAGGGCGGAGTGTTCAGATCGATATTCACCGCATTGCTTTCATCCTCGCCCCCCTGCTTGAAATCCGCGACTGACAGCTTGACCCGAACACCGAAATAATCGATCCCTTCTTCGAGAATGCCGTCATAGACCCATGTCAGGTTTCCAGTGTATTTCGATGATCCGAGAGCGCTGATCGTTTCGAGAACCTCACCCTCGTTCCATGTCTCCCCGTTATCCCGGGAATAGAAGAATGACAAGGCGACAGTGTTGTGTTCGGTATCGGTGATCGTATACGGTATGGTCAGTCTTTTCGCCGTTTCATTGACCGACAGGTTGCCGACATGGACATCCGGAACAGTGTTCCTGTCCACGAAAAAGGACGGTGATTCGCTCCGGCCGGAATTGTAGAGGACATCATACACCTCGAACGCGAAACGGACATCGTTCGAGTAGACACCGTTTGTGGCATCCGGCAGCGACCATTCCATGCTGTAATTTCCGGGATCGAGGTCACCCGAAAGGCTCAATGCCGAAGCATTGACAGCAACCCAGGGCGCACCGTCGACCGAATAATAGAAATTACGCATCCTTACCTTGTTACCGTCCGGATCGCCAACATGGAACTGAATGACATATGTCAGGGGATTGATCTCCGACTGAGTGACCTCGTCGATCGCAAGCCAGGGGACGTGCTCACCTACGGTGAATGTCTCTGTCGCAAGTGGCATGACATTGCCGCTCATGTCCGAGGCGCTGAAAGTCAGTGTCAGTGTCTCTCCCGGGGAATACTGCCCGGAGGGTTTGAACGAGCAGTCGGTGCCGCGCCAGCTCCAGGCACCCTCGATCTCGCCACTGGCTGAGCCTGATACAGTGGCCTCGAGCGAGGTCGAATCGATATCGGCGCTGAAACTGACAGTTATGACAGCGTTTAATGGCAGACGGTCTGTCGGCACAGAGGTCACTGGCTCATAGCCGGGCGCCTCGCTGTCATGACGCACCTTAAAGCTCCACTGATAATCCGCCCTGTTGCCGAAAATGTCCGCTGTCGACACTGTCACCGTGATAGTATCATCGGATTGAAGCAGGCCGACCGGATCGATTGTCATTTCCCGGCCATCCCAGGCAAGAACGGAGAGATATTCACCGCTTTGCTCTCCCATAAGAGTGACCGTGGTCGAATCGGCGACAACGTCAGCACTGAGCTCAACAACAATGTCACCCTTGGCGGGAACACTGGTTTCGCCGTTCTCCGGATTTCGCGAAACGATGACAGGTGCGGCATTGTCATCCTTGACCATAAGGGAATGGCTGCCACTTTCTATGGGCCGCCCCACCCTGTTATCGGCCTCGACCGAAAGTGTGAGGATATCGCCGGGCGAATAGCCGGTCGCGGGTGTAAACGTGTAATCGCGCCCGCTCACATCCCATGAGCCGCCGATGAGCGAACCGCCGCCGTTTCTCAGTTCAAGCTCAACCGAATCGAGTTCGATCAAGTTCGAAAAGCTGACTGTAATCGTATCGTCGATCCAGAGATATGAGATGCCCGTCGAGACCGTCACCGTGTAATACGGCGCATCAGAATCACCGCTTGTATAGAAAACAACACTGTCATTCAGATAGTTGGCGTACTGGTCACCGCAATCATAATGCACCGTGACACGGTCATCGAACAGGAAATCATCCGCCGGAGTCAGAGTAACAGTCGTGCCGCTCCAGCTCTCGGAAAAAGCGATATTCCCCTGGACCTGGCCGCTTATACTGATCTCTGTTGAATCGGGAATGGCGTCATCCGTAAACCGAAGCACAATCGTTGAGGACAGGTTCACTGCCGAATCATTATCGGAAGGTGTGCTTGACAGAAGCGACGGTGCTGTATCATCGAGCTTGACCGTGAAATCATAGGTCTGTGAGGGCATCGTGTTTCCGGAAACATCACTCGCCTCGACACTGAGAACGAGATCCTCGCCGTATTCATAGCCGTTGGGAGTGAAAACATAGCTGTTGTCCTGCCAGCTCCAGCGGCCGTCGACAGAACCCGAAAGCGATCCGTTCAGCGATACCGAGACTGTATTCTTCGCGATATCATCGGGGAAAGCCAGCGTGATAGTATCAAGCCTGCCCATGAGCGAGGGCAAGGTCGGCACGATCACAGTCGGCACCGGATAGGTCTGATCTGCCTTTATCCTGAACGTAAAATTCTCAACGGCCTTGTTTTCGTACTGGTCCATCATCGCAATCACAACCGTTACCATATCGTTGGCAAGGAACGGCTGTAGCGGGGTTAGTGTGACTGTTGCACCAAGCCAGATTCTCTGCACGTTAATCCGGCCCTGTACGACGCCTATTAGCGAGAATACGGTAGAATCGGGGAGCACATCCGCGCTGAACGATATGGTTATACCCGCGGCATTATCCACATTGACAGCATCAGCTGCGGGACTGCTGTGGATAATACTGGGGGCAACCTCATCGCCTTTGACGGTGAATGTCTGTGTCTTTTCCGCGGTATTGCCGGACATATCGGCAACCGAAACACTGAGAGTGAATGTTTCCAGCGCTTCGAAAGGTGCGGACGGGGTGAATGTAACGATCTTGTCATTCCAATCCCAGCTTCCCGTAATTTCACCATCGGCGCCGTTTAGAACACCTGAAAATGTCGAGGTGTCCACATCGTCGGAAAATTCCACCGGATCGTCGCGTTTTTCGAAAGATTATTTGCGCTGCCGGAATAAACAAATGAAATCTCAGGAGCACTGAGTTCTTCTCTGACAACGAAATGCCAGACCTCGGTCGCATTGTTTTCCCACTCGTCCTGCATCAAGGCGGATACAAATATGTATTCGCCGAGATTGAAATCCTCTTCATGTCTCAGTGTAACCGTATTGTCTTCCCATTCGGCCTCGAACTCAATTGAATTCTGTTCGTTTCCCTTAATGACAAACTGTGTCGCGTCAGGGGAAATGTCGCTGCTGAACGAGATAATTACCGGACTGCCAGGCAGTACGTTCACTTCATCGGGTCCAGGCGAACGGCTGAGAAGCGACGGTGCGATCTCGTCGCCTTTGATCTTGAACGGCGTCACAAGTGTCCTGCTGTTCTTGTGAATATCGGTCGCGGAAACCACAAGGGTCAGAGAATCAAGCGCCGCATACGCTGTTGTCGGCGTAAAGGTATAGGTAAAATCATCCCAGACCCAGTCGCCGTCGATCACACTGGTAACACCGGTAAAATCAACACTCACCGTGGATTTATCGGTATCATCCGAGAATGTGATTGCAATAGCGGCCATATTCGAGAGCTTGTCCGCGCTGCCGGGATAATTTAAACTGATGGACGGCCCTGTTACATCCGTTCTGACAAAGAAACTCCATGACTCTGTCTTGCGGTTATCATAGTGGTCGATCATGTTAACCTCGACAGTCACCGTGTCGCCGGGGGCAAAAGCCGTTGCGTGAGAAAGGTTCACTGTATTATCGACCCAGCTTCTTGTCACCGGGATCGCACCCTTTTTGCGGCTGGTGACCGTAACATAGGTCGAATCAGGTGCAATATCGTTGGTGAACGTGATGGCTATCGCCTCGTTCGTTGGGGCATCGATCTCACCGTCCGCAGGTACACTCGAAACGACCGATGGGGGAATCTCGTCGCCCTTGACGGTAAAAGAACTCGAGGCGTTCGCACTGTTGCCATTGATATCATACGCACTGGCAGTCAGGACAAGCGTATCAAGCGGCTCATAGGGTGTATCGGGAGTATACGTGTAGGTCGAATCGGCCCATGCCCAGTCACCGTCGATGTCGGAAATATTCCCTTCGAGATAGACATCCACCGAATCCTTCTCGACATCAGCGGAAAAAATCACTGAAATCGGAGCGGTGTTTGACAGCTTGTTCGGATTGCCCGGCGTAACAAAAGAAATCTTAGGCGGCGTCGTTTCCTCCTGGATGTCAAAACTCCACTGGTAATATGCATTGTCGCCGTACTGGTCTGCGGTATAGACATTGACAGTAATGTGCTCGTCGAGCGCGAAAGTGTCCGCATTCGCCAGTGAAAGGGTCAGGGTTGAATCAACCCATGCTTTGCTCATACTGATTGTCCGGGCACTCGCACCGGTAACCGTGACCTTTGTGGAATCCTGATGAGCATCCGAACTGAAATTTATAACGATGTCGGTATCTTCCAGCGCATTGGTGCAGGTGCTGTCGGGAAAAATGGAGAGCATTGTCGGCACTCTGTCATCCGTCTTGATGCCGAACTCCCAGGAAATCGGTCCGAACGGCTCACCGCATGCATTGACACCATTGACATCGATTCTATAGGTGTGCCCAAGCAGCCAGGGATCATCGGGCACATAAGTCGCGTAGTTAAGTTCGAGATCCTTGACTCCAGGGACTAACGAGGATGTGGTCAGGTCTGTTGCGGTAGCTGCAAGTGTCTGGATATCGGAGCTCAACCACATGATCACGGTTGAATCGGGAAGCACAAAGGAACCTTCCTCGGGATATTTCGTCGTAATAGTTGTCGAGGCCTGTCCGCGGACAGCGAAAATCTCGCCCGCACCCGAAACACTGTCGGTATTTAATCCGGGTGCACCCATGAGAATATCATCGACATTGTCACCATCGAAATCGCCCATCGCCAGTGAATAACCGAGACGTGACGACTCTTCGGGACCGATGAACACCGTAACGCTGTCCGGATCGTCGTTGAGATCGAATTCCCTGCCCGAAAAAAACGTATTATCGCTCCAAATCGCACTCACCCTGCCGGCAACGGTTCGTGGATAACCAAGGATGAGGTCGCTGGCTGAGGGCGACCCCATGACAACCTCGCCGAAACCGTCCTGATTGAGGTCGGCTACTGCGAGAGAATGACCGATCATCTCACCCTGGTCATCGCCATAAATCCAGAATTCACCGAGATCGGGCTCTTCGAGATCCACGGTCCTCGTCTTGATAAGGTCCGGACCGCCGGCTATACCGTAAACCTCGCCGCGCATATTGTCACGGACGACTGAGGAGATAAGAAGATCGGGATAAATATTGTTGTTGACATTGCCGACAGCAAGGGCCGTGCCGATTCGTGCACCTTCCTCGCCACCTCTGTAGATCAGTGTCTTGTCAGGCGGTGTCACGAGATCAACCGTACCAAGCGTATCGACATCGGCATATCCATTGAGCAGATAGACCGCGCCCTTTGTTCCGAAAGCACCTGTAGCGGCAACGACAATCTCGTCATAGCCATCGGCATTGAAATCGCCGGAAGCCACCGCGCAGCCTGTGCGGTCATCTGCCGCCGCGCCCTTGATGGTCATGACATTCGCGGGCGGTGTCGCCAAATTGACAGTCGAACCGGCACTGAGAGGGCCGAAAACGACATAGGCGGTACCGGCATTCGCTTTTCCCGCAAGATCGACACCGGGTGCGCCGATGATAATATCATCGCGTCCATTGCTGTCGAAATCGCCGACTGCAATGGATTGCCCAAAACGATTCAGATCATCCCCGGCCTGAACACCGCCGTAAATGGTGACGACACTCGACGATGTAATGCTGACACTCGATGAGGGAGTGTACCCCGTGTTGCCGAATACGACATAGACGATACCGGTGTTTATGCCGTTGGGCGTATCACCCTTGAGGGTGCCGATGATAATGTCATCGCAGGCATCACCGTTTACATTACCGACAGCCAGAGAATAGCCGGTCCAGTCCACATCCTTGATTCCACTGATTTTCATGAAAGCGCTGCTGTTTGAGATGTCATATGTCCCGCTGTCGAAAAAGTCGTCGGCACCGAAACGCACATAGACAGCACCTCTGCCGCCATCACTGAGATATGTGCTGAACACAGCGTCATCACGGCCATCGCCGTCGATATCGCCAATGGCTACCGCATGCCCAACACTGTCATTGACCGCTTCACCAAGAAACGCGGTGTAGTCCGTGTTACGCGGGCTGACCATGTCCAGCTTGGCCGGAAATTGCGCAGCATATGACAACTGCACTAATCCGGCAAGACAGACCAGCATGGCAACTATGAAAACACGGAATGACTTCATTTCGAAACCCTTATGCTGTCGAAACCGATAATCTCGATCGCTTCGTTATTGATATCGCGGAAAGCGCTGTTTTCGCTGTCGATAGTGATCGTGCCGCTATCGAGCAGACTGCGGACAATGAACGTTCCGATCTCGACCCGTCCTCCGACACCCTCAAGAACACCGGGGAAACCGATATCGAGCACGAGCCTGCCATTGACACTGCCATCGCTGATAACCACAAGACGGCCGTCGTCATATACTGTCGAAGCGGGCTCGAAATTGAATAACTGCGCCGACTCTTCCGAGGCATTCAGCTCGATATGCGCGGTCATGAGAGATTCAACATCCTCGAGGTAGAGCGTAACATAGGACATTGTACGGACAAAACGGGGTGAAAAGACAATACCGGGCCCCTGGACGGCATCGATCTCGAACGAGACTGTCCTGTCCCTGCCGACAAGAGTGTCCTGGCGGGCCCGGACAATGAACTCGTGCAGGCCCTCGCCGAGCCCGGTAAGTTCGGCGAGACTGATATCACTCCAGGAGGACTCTTCGCCGTCGATGACATACTGGTATTCCCCGGCGTTGCTGCTTCCGGTCCAGCTCACCTCGAGGTCAGAGCTCGAATACACATCACCAGACTTGATGCTGAGCGAGGTCACCGAGGGACCGTTGTCCTTACCGCCGCCGTCACCGCCGCCACCGTCGAAAATGCAGCCGCCCGAAAAGAGAGCCAGAAGGCAGGCCATACAGAAAACGAAACATATCGCTAGACGAAAACGCATATATATCCTTTTCACTTCAAACGTCCTGTAATCCCGTTAACACAGGCTGGAACCGTGTCGTTGCGTTTTTTTCCCCATACGGGAAATTTATTCTTCCGCTACCGTAAAAAACTGTGATCCGGCTGACATTTACGAAAATAAAGTCACAAACCCCAAACCTATAACAATTCAATATAATATCATATATTACAGCCAGATAAACGAATTTCAAATCAACAACACAAATTATTTTTCAATCACCTGCATCGTCACGCAATATATGCGAACGGCCATAGATAGCGCAAATTATATGCCATAAGACATTTTTGCCTGTGTTCCCGGGGCTTCGCCTGTAAAAAACGCGGAAGATAATCTCCCGCGTTTTTTATCATAACTGTATCGGATCAGACCCTGAGAAATATCTTATGGCGATAGAGGAAATAAAGGAATATCCATTTCAACGTAAGCAGGCAGATTGCGATCGCTACCGGCCCGCCGGCGCCGAGCAGTTCAGCTGTGCCTGTCATGAAAAATCTGGTTATACCATGGAAATCGATCACCCTCGAGGCCATGTAGATCGTAATGGAATTGAGCCCGATAACCGTGAACGGGAATGACCACGCCCGTATACCCTTGATATCGATGACATAATAGAACAGCGCGAGGAGTAGAATGCTCCAGCCGCCCGCGTAAAGGACAAAGGAACTGGACCATAGCAGCTTGTTGATGGGAAAGAGCGAACCCCAGACAATACCGGCGGCAAGCAGCATCACACCGGCGACAACCAGCCCCTTGAACTTGCGCATGTCGTTTGTATCCGAACGCAGCCAGTGACCGGAAAGCACACCGAGCAGGACAGTGGAAATAGCCGGTATTGTGCTGAGAAGCCCCTCGTTGTCACCGAACTCGAAACAGCAGAAGCGGCCGGGAACGAGCAGACGGTCCACATAGGATGCAAGATTCCCCTCGGGTGTCAGCACACCGGCACCATAGCCCGGCACCGGGATGAATTTCATTGCGGCGAAATAGGCCAAAAGGATTCCCGCGGTCCAGATCACCTGCCCCCTGATCTTCGTGTTCATGACAATGAGAGCGGCAAAAAGATAACCGAGCGCAATACGCTGCAGCACACCCGGCCAGCGCATGTTTGCGAACTGGAAATTCAGGATGCCGTTGTAGATAAGGCCGAAAGCGAACAGGGTCGCCGATCGGATGAGAATATGTTTGTAAAGACCGGTGCGTGAGTCACCGCGATCGAGACGTTTCGTGATAGAGAACGGCATCGACAGTCCGGCAAGGAACATGAAAAGGGGAAATATCAGGTCATACGCCGCGAATCCGTTCCAGCTCTTGTGCTCGAGCTGCTCATAAAGCGTATGCCCCACCGGATTGTCCATGAGCTTGAAAATCGCGCGGAAAAGCATATCGCCGCCGATAATCCAGAACATGTCAAAACCACGAAGCGCATCGATGGAATGCACCCGGCCTTTCGGTAGAGAATCAACCATAAGAAAACCTCGTTGAGTTATAACCACATCATGAATACACAGAAGCCGGGAACATGTCATACCCGATAATATCACCGCACCGCACATCGTACGGGACAACCACCGAAAACGCCACACACCCCGCCACTTCAACTGTCATGACTTATTTACTCAAAAACTAACAAAATGTTTCATCATTTACCAGTGTTTTCTTACCATTCCGAAAGCGGCTTGACAGATACAGTCCCTTTATATGCCCCATCTTTCCAGACCGGCATGAACAGCACCGCGATCCTGCACGGCCCCGCTCCTGCTTTTGTACGTATCATCAGGCGGCTGACACCCTTGTTGCGTTTCTGCGGCGGCGCCTGTTCGGCAGACTCGACCGTAAACACGGCAGCTGCGGGTTCCACTATCTTTACCATACATTCTTTCCCGTCCTGGCGAAGTGTCGCGCTCGCGCCATCGGGTGCTATATCGGCATCCGTAGTCATCCCCCAAGCAACATCGGTTGCGGCAGAAAGATCGAACTCGTCCTGCACCAGAACGGCACGGCGGCCTTCGACAATTTTGACGCCTCTCAGCGATTTTGTCGAATGCGGCGCATAGGCAGTGCTGACATCGACAACACCGAACGCGCTGTCTTTTTTAGAACCGAACGCCACGAATTTCGATTCGGCAATGACATCCTGGTTCTCGCCGTTGAGAATCACCACATTATGACTGAAAGAGTTCAGGCGGTAATACGTCCAACGGGTGGCGTCCTTGTCGTGCCCCCAGTAGTCGGGAAGGTTGTAATCGTCCGAACCAAGATCACGGGCCCAGCGGATTCCGAGGGCATCCAGTTCGAAATTGCCGAGATCGAGATGCCCGTGGTTCACCTGGTTGTATCCCGCCTTGAACCCGACAAACAGGGCCTCGGGATCATACCAGGCGCTTCTGAACACCGCGAGCTCGACACTGCCTTTGAACAGACGGTCCAGCTGCGAATCGTAGCTTTTCCCCGAGGGCGGCGCATACCAGACCACATGCAGCGGCTGAGCGCCGTACTTTTCAGCCATCGCGTGTTCGGCATCGGAATAAAACGGCTTGTCGAATGTCCGCGCCATCCAGAACAGGGTCGTCATACAGCGTCGGGTTGCACGCTCACCGCTGTCGGCAAAATTCACATAAAGCCCTGTCGGCCCGGTGGTGAACACGGGGAACGCGCCGGTCACAGAAAGCCCTTCGATCTGCGAAAGCCCGAAATCTGTCCCCAGCGCTGTCCGCATGGCGCAGAGACCGAACGCGGTATAACGGGAGGCGTAATGCCAGTAGCCGGGGCCCTCAGGCCATGCGCCGTCGGGACCGTAGGTCGCCAGCGCCCGCGGCATGGACTCGACCGCCGAGGGGATGATCACTTTCGCGTACTCAGGATCGCTTTCGGCGACAGCCAGCGCACCCACGGAAAGCCCGGCGTTGCAGACCTGGTTCCAGTTGTGATAGCTCTCGATCCACCATCGCCATGAAGCCTCACCCTTATAAGCCGCGACACCGGGGTCGAGCCCCAGCGTGGTCAGCCCCTTCCTGATCTTCTCCCGCGAATCCGTGCTCAACCAGCCGTAAAGCCAGTCATAGCCGACACCGACCGCGTGGCTCATCTCGGCGGTATCGAGGAAATGCGAAGGATTCCAGTCGGGGAACGCCGCGACAGTGAGCAGGTTGGACTCCAGCGCTTTCGCAAAACGCTCGTCACCGGTCAAACGCCATGCCAGCCCCAGCGAATAGACCCGGCGCATGCACTCCCGGCTGACCGAGAGAAGCCGCGGCCCGACAAGCTTGTGCTCAAGCGCGGGGAGGCCGAGATCTTTCTCCGCCTTCGTGAGCACCTCTCCGATATAGCCGTCAAGGATGTTGTCGGTCTTCCGCATCGACTGGATTTCAGCGAGCCGCTCATCGGTCATCATGAGACGCGGATGGCCTTTTTTGAGCGTGGCGAGCACCGCATCCGGCGAGGGCGGAACAGGGGCGGCGTAGGCAATGGAAGTGAACATCGCAAGGGTGAGAATCGATAGAACGAGACGTTTCATGGCGTGCTCCCGTGTGGGGTTTGTCGGAAATATATGATTCCGGTAGTTTAGGGGAGAACGCCGGGGAATGCAAGGGGGAAAAGAAAGTTTAAAGTTTCAGGTTCAAGGTTGAAGGGGAAGAGAATTCATGAATCAGGCGAAAAAAAGGCTCCTTATCATGTAATAATCCATATTCAATACAACATGTTTCACAAATTTCTTTGATATATCGCACTATATCTGAAGGACCAAGCTGTTTACACAAATAGTATTCTTTATATTTGTAATTTAGATAATTTAATTGATTTTCAGAATATCCAAGAATCATATCTTCTTTATTTTTTGAAATACATCTTCTCGTTCTTCCAGCTTTTTTCAAACACCTTTCTTTGTCTAAATGATAAAATTTTTCCAGAAAACCAAAAAACTCACCATCAAGAAGCTCTATTACACATTTGATAACATTATATTTATATTTTGGCTTATACACATTTAATTGGATTTCACTATTACAAATTCTTCTTTTAATTATGTAAGAACCATCTTGACGATAGTATATGCCTTTAATATTAGATTTCATCCTTTCCCCCTCCAATCATCAGCCAGAATCCACCTGGAATCACCAGGAAGCTGAAAATACCAGTCTCGCCAACCGTTTCTGTTGTTTTTCGTTATCATCATCGAGGCTCTCGATAACGTATGAGCGAATCCAAAATCATATATGAAAAACTGTTGGTTCTTAACAACACCTGTATATGCTTTATTTTTATACACAAAACGCAGATTTGTGCCTTCTGGAGGAAACGTATTAGTCGAAGAAAAACCTTCATCCGGGCTTGCATCATTGATTAGCGACTGCTCAATCGTTTCAAGATCGCTTTTTATCGATTCGAGTTTAGCCGCCAAAGAATTTAACATTGACAATTTCGCTGTATCCCTCTTCTGTGTGGCGATCTGTATTTTCCGCCAGACAAGAGATTCAAGTTCTTCAATGGAATTCATACCGCCTCCTTGACATGTATAACTATTAACAACTCACTAATCGCAGTATAGCTAGTAGTATTCGTTTTGTCAACAAAAAAAAATCCCCCTCCGTCACGAAGGGGGATTTTTCATTTCACAACGTCACTACTCTTCCTACTTCGAATTCCCGTAAAAATAAATGTAGGAATTCCGCGAGTTCTCGCCCATGAGGATGTTGCCGTCCTTGTCAGCCGAGATCGCCCCGACCTGGCTGTCCTGCCCCGGATAGCCGACACAGTCGAATGAGCGCGTGACAGCGTCGAACTTGAGAAGCCACGAGTAGTCGTAATCGCGGCCGCCGAGCATGTACAGGCTGCCGTCCCCGCCGTACGCGAACGATTTCAGGTTCCAGTAGTTGAACGCTTTGCCGTAATTCACCACCGTCGAGGTCGAGGGGTAGAACTTGAACAGGAAACCGTCCACCGAGGAGCCGCACCAGAAACCGCCGTCCTTCGCCTTGATAGCGGCGACAATGGTGTTCTCGTAGATCGGATCGTTGTCCATGCCCTTCTGGGTCGGGACCACCGCGCCGGTGAACACGGGCTTGTCGTCGCCATAGGCCATGCGGAGGATACGTCCGCCGATAAGGCCGCTGTTGAATGGGTCACCCTGATCGTCGGCTTTCGCGCCCTCGTTATAGTAGGTCGAGAAATAGACCGTGCCGGCATCGTCGATCATGAGCACTTTCGGGACACCGCGCCACGAAACAAGGCCGAGATCCTTGACACGCCATTCCTGCATCACCATGCCGTGATCCTTCTTCTGTTTCGTCGCGTAATCGAAGGAGAAAAGGTGGGCCTTGGGATAGGTTACACAGTAGATGCGTGTGTGAAGTGTATCGACCGCGACACAGTTTATCCCCTGTCCGGCCATCACGACACCGTAATCGGTAAACGCCCGCGTGGCGGGATCGAACGCGAACAGGTGGCCGCCCTCGTACGTATTCTTCGAGTCGTCGAAAATCTCGTTGTAGGTCGAGGTGCCGCCGACAACCGTGCCGTTCGCGGCCTGGACAATGTTACAGACTTTCGCCTGTCCGGGCAGCTTGGCGGTAACATTCACGAGATGCGCGGTGTTCTCGCCCTCCACCTTGAACAGGTGGCAGCTCTCGGCGCCGTAAATCGCCTGTGTCGCGCCGACAACCGCGCCGTCGGGCATGAGAAGCATGTTGACAATACTGCTCTCGCCGCCCTTGATCGGGCCTTCGGGGCCGTTCGAGAGAAGCACCTTGCCGGTTATCGCACCGGCATCCATCTGTCCCTGGCGCGCGGAAGCGGGGATCGCGGCTAAAAGCGCAATCAGGACCAGGGACGCGGCAATAAATACATTCGTACGTGCCTTCATCACTTTAAGTCCTCCAGGTTTTTCGGGGGGTCGAAACGGACGAGGTAGTTTGTTCGATACTCCTCGCCTGCCTTGTTCTTGATACGGCGTTTGCCTTTCTGGGCATAGGCATAACAGCCGAAATACACATTGTGGTCGCTGCCCACCGTGGCGCCGTAACAGCCGTCGACATCGACAGCGCCCGCCCAGAAGAATTTCTCGTTCTTGATGTCAAAAACGGTCAAAATCGGCATACCGGCGAGCGTTGTGCCGTGGCCGCCTGCCATGAAATAGAGCCTGCCCCACTGTTCATCCAGTGCGATATTGGGCGTGTAGACACGGATATCGGGAGTCTGGACAATATGGCCGAATTCCCTGACCGTGTTGGTTTTCGTGTCCCAGTTCCAGACAAAACCTTCCGGCGAAATACCCCAGATAACACCTTTCTTCGTGCAGACCGAGGCGCGAAGGCCGGGGATCGGAATATTATAATCGGTATAGGTCTCGGTGTCGGGATCGAAATGGGTGAGACTGTTGAACTCGTTGGGGAACCACGGATCGCCGTTGTGGTCGACAATGACCTCGCGTCCGCTGAAACGGGCGATATCATAACGTTTCAGTTCGCGGGTCTCGACATTGATCCGGTAGTAGCGGTTACGGTCGATGGTGACACCATGCACCACACGGCGCTTGTTGTCGAACTTGACCGACACGAGGCCGCCGCCCGGGTTCGGGATGCCGTAATAGTCCACATCGAATGTTTTCGGGTCGATACGGATGATCGCACCGCCCACATAGCTCTTGGGATAATACTGCTGATCCCACTCGTGATCGTATGAAGAGCCGAGGTAGCCGCCTGTCCAGATATAACCCTGATCATCGCAGACAATGTCGGCGTGTATTTTGCCGTGACCGGGCGTCTCCGCGTTGGAGAAAATGGCGCTTACCTTGTCCAGCTCGAGCACCTCGACCGCCTTGTCTGTCTTCGGGTCATAATAATGGACTGTGGCGTTGCCCATGCCCCAGGGACGGTCATAGCGGCCTTCGTACATGCCGCCTTTCCTGTCGGTGCCCCAGTGGTCGCCGCCGGCGAACCAGATACGGCCCTGCTTGTCCTCGCATATTTTGTTCCAGCAGGTATTCTGAGTGCTCTCTCCCTCCCAGTCAAGACCGGTCGCGAGATACATCTTCGGATATATCTGCTTGATGTCTTTCGACGGTTGTGCATAAACCGCGGACGCCGCGAAACAGGCGAACACAACGATCAATACCACCGTCATGGCACAGGTGCGCTTCATACCATCAAACCTCCTTGAGAAAGGATCGTGAAAGTAAGAAAAGAGTGACTTTTTTATGGAATCATTCAGTGAGAATACCCTGCCGGGCCGGATTTTTCTGCATTTCCGGCAAAGTTTATAGCTTTAGTATATGTCAAAATTTTTCTTTTGGAAACAAAAATATTCTTTGGGATGAAATAGAGGCTTTTCTTTCGGAAATACTGCGGAAAATCAAAGGCTAAACGGGTATTCAATAAGTCGTATCAATAAGGGATTCCCCATTATAACCAAAAAAAGCGCCCGGATGAATGGGCGCTTTTTAATTTTCATGTCATGCTCAGGCTGATCACTTACACAGACGTTCCGCCTCTTTCGCGATGACACCTTCCTCGTCGGTGGGAATGACAAGGACTTTCACCTTCGAGCTGTCAGTACTGATTTCGTACTCACCGCCGGGCTTCGAGTTGTTCTTCCCGGTATCGATTTCGATTCCGAGATAACCGAAATCCTCGCAGATACGTTCGCGGAGCCCGTGCGCATGCTCACCGATGCCCGCAGTGAACACGAGAGCGTCCAAGCCGCCCAGCACGGCAGCATACGAGCCGATGTATTTCCTGATACGGTAGACGAACATATCGATCGCGAGCTGTGCACGTTCGTTGCCGGCTTCCGCCGCCTCGCTGACTTCGCGCATGTCCGAGGATACGCCGCTGACACCGAGCAGGCCGCTTTTCTTGTTGATCTGGGTGTCCATGTCCTCGACTGAGATGCCGCGTTTTTTCATCATGTAAAGGATAGCAGCGGCATCGATGTCGCCTGTCCTCGTACCCATGACAAGCCCCTCGTGAGGAGTGAAACCCATTGAGGTATCGATCGCTTTGCCGCCAAGGACAGCGTCGATGGAGGAGCCGTTGCCGAGATGGCAGGTGATAACCTTCAAATCCTGATCGTCGCTGCGGCCGAGGATATCCGCGGCGCGCTGGGACACATAATAATGCGAGGTGCCGTGGAAACCGTAACGGCGCACCGCAAGCTCGTCATACATTTCATATGGTACCGCGTACATGAACGCTTTCGGCGGCAGTGTCGCATGGAACGCGGTGTCGAACACGATCACCTGCGGCGTCTCGGGCATGACCGCGATACAGGCCTCAATGCCCAGAAGGTGCGCGGGATTGTGCAGCGGCGCTATATCGAGGATATTGCGAATCCTGTCCAGCACTGCATCGTCCGCGAGGACCGCTTCCTTGAAATATTTTCCGCCGTTGACGAAACGGTGCCCGACAGCGCTGATCTCGGCGAGGTCTTCAACCGCCTTGTGGTCGTTGACAAGAGCATCGAGAACACGCCGCATGGCGACAGTATGATCCTTGATCGGCAGTGTTTCCCTGCTGCCCTTACAGGCGCCTGCCTGGCAGCTGAAAACGGCGTCTTCGAACCCGATGCGTTCGATGAGGCCTTTGGCACTGATATCCCCCGATACAGTGTCGATGAGCTGATACTTAATTGAGGAGCTTCCACAGTTGATCACGAGAACATTCACGGTTGTCTCCGCTGTTTGTACATTTATTACCGGTGGGATTGTTCGCTATAAATGTACGAATTTTTATGCTTTCTGGCAACGATTGTTATATGAGAAGGCTGTTTGAAAGGTAAGTCCCGAAGGGGAAAACGGGGCTGAAAAGCACGATACGAAAGGTAATAAACGAAAAATCACCGGTCTGATCACGCCAGCGTTAAAGCTTTTTCCAATACTCCCACACGGCAAATTAGCACTTCCAATTCACAAAATTATTATGTATATAAAATATCGAAGTACAGCGTTTACAAGGGGGATACCAGACCCCGCATCATAGTTTCACGCCATATCGCACCAAAACCATACTACACGGCATAGAATCATGGACCTGACAGGCAAAACAGCTATCATAACCGGTGCGGCATCGGGCATCGGGGCAGCCGCGGCGCTCCGCCTCGCGAAAGCAGGCGCGGAAATCTGCATCAACGATCTTACTGAAAAACGCCTGTCCGCCCTTGAACTTGTGGAGCGAATCAATGAAAGCGGTGCACGGGCCTTTTTCCAGGCGGCGGATGTGACAAAAGAAAATGAGGTCGCGGAACTGATGGATGCCGCTCTCAGCCGCTGGGGTAAAATCGATATCCTCGTGAATAACGCCGGTGTTTCCGGTGCGGGCATTTCATTCGACAACATCGGGCCCGATGAGTTCGGTGAGATGCTCAACACCAATCTCACCAGCCAGTTCCTGACAGCAAAAGCGGCTCTCAAGGCGATGAGCGGACGACAATACGGCCGTATTATCATGATCTCCTCGGTGGGCGGCATATCCTCCATTATCCGCTGCAATGCCCATTACGCGGCGGCAAAAGGCGGCATCGTGGCCCTGACACGTCGGTTTGCGAGGGATTTCGGGCCGTTGGGCGTAACGGTCAACTGTGTCGCACCGGGCCTGATACTGGACACCGGTTTTAACGAAAACATGCCTGATGAGACAGTCGCCGGCTATGTCAGCCAGATACCGCTCGGAAGGCCGGGAAAAACTGACGATGTCGCCGGGCTGATCGCGTTTCTCTCCTCGGATGAGGCAGGCTGGATCACTGGACAGGTCATCGCTGTCGACGGGGGTGCGGCTTGCTGAACGGAAAGGACAAAACAGCGGTCATCAGGGAACGGCTTGCCGCGAAAAAGACCGTGCTGGGCTGCTCGATCACACAGCCGTCCATAGCGATGGCCGAGATCATCGCGCTCGCGGGATTTCATTTCACCTGGATCGAGACCGAGCACACCACGCTCTCCCTGCACGAGGTCGAGACATTGATACTCGCCTCGGAAAACGCGGGCTCTGCCCCTATTGTCCGTGTCCGCAACAACAATGAAAATGAAATAGGCCAGGCGCTCGACATGGGCGCTGGCGGCGTCATTGTCCCCCATGTCGATACTGTCGGGGATGCTCTGAAAGCGGTCGGCGGCGCAAAATACTATCCGACCGGCAGACGGGGCTTTGCAAGCACCACGAGAAGCACCGCACAGGGCTGGAAACCATTGACCACCTCGCGAATGACCGCGCTGAACAGCTCGACACTTCTTGTCGTGCAGATAGAGTCGCTCGAGGCTGTTAAAAACGCCGATGCCATAGCCGCTGTCGAGGGCGTTGACATGCTGTTCGTGGGCTATGCCGATCTCTGCCAGGATATGGGAATCGATCCCGATCCCACACATCCGGACTGCGCGGCGGCGATTGAAACTGTCGGCAATGCTATACGGAATCACGGCAAATACGGGGCCATGATCACCGGTGATCCCGCAACAGCCGCACTCTATCACGAGCTCGGATTCGACTGCATTCTCGCCGGGATGGACATACGGCTTTTCGCGGACAATGCCCGGTCGATTATCAGCAAATTCAGTCTCACGCAATGATTGCGTGGGCACCTCGCAACGGGGCAAGTCGAAATGATATCACTACAATGATATTATGCATGATAACACTAAATATAATCTACACTTAACTTAACAATAATCGCATGCTGACAGCAAAGGCAGATTTCCATGCATACCTTGCGGGGACTAACAGGATACCCTCGAACAAACCGTCCGACAGGCATCAGAAATGCTGTCCTTGTCATCTCCGGCGATCTCTGCTGCAATCCGTGGTCACAGAAGATTGCGGCGGCGCATGAGAACCTGTTTGCAATCACCCACAAGCACGGTGTCGGAAATTTCGCACCGGACCGCGCATTGTTCAAACGTCTCATGGGTGGCATAGTCAGCCACCCCAACACGGCGGGTTTCGTCTATGTGTCCTCTGGCAACGAGGATCATGCGCCCGAAGAGATTCTCGAAGCGGCCGATAAAGCCGACGTGCCATTCCTTATCGTCTCCGCCCGCGATCAGGCCTCGGGCAAAACGCTCATCGAAATCGGCATCGCGCAGGCGGAAAAGCTCCTGAAACAGGCGGACAGCATCGAGCGTCAGCCTGCAAAAATCTCGGATCTCGTTATCGGCCTCAACTGCGCGGGAACCGACACGGTCTCGGCTGATTCAGTGCATCCGGTGCTCGGAAGGGCGGTCGACATGCTTGTCGCTGAAAGCGCGACGGTGATCCTCAGCGAAACGCCCGATCTCATCGGTCTTGAGGATCTGCTTTTCGACCGCTGCGAACGCCCTGAGGATCGCGAACGCCTTATCGCCATGTACGAGGCGCAGAAAGCCCGCCTGTCAGCCTCGGGCGAATCCATCGACGATATCGAGATGGTGGCGTTCAACACCGAGGGCGGCCTCGAGTCTCTCAGGCACAAGGCGGCTGTTTCCGTCATGAAAGCCGGCACGCAGCCAATACGCGAGGTAGTCGAATATGGCGTGAAACCTTCACGGAAAGGCCTCATCCTCATGGACGGCCCGGCGATGACTGATTTCGTGATGGCGGGGCTTATGGGTGCGGGGGCCCAGCTGATGATCAACACCTGCGGCGCGGGCGCGGGCAACAAAATGCCGTTCACAGTCGGGGCCGACACACCGTCACCAATTCTTCCAGTGCTCAAAATGAGCGGCAGTGAGGAATACACAGCCGACAGCGGTAACTGTATTGATTTCTGCGCCGCGCCCTCGGGAGAAAGTCTCGACAGCCGGGCGGAAGAGCTGCTAAGGCTCATTCAGGAAACAGCTTCCGGCCAAAAAACACAAACGGAATGGGGCCTCGATTACATGATGCATTTCCAGGCACGTCACTACCAGGCGTGATACGCACGTCCGGCAGATATGCATGTCACAGCGACTCAAATACGGAGGAGCTAACGATATGACACGTAATTTCAATATCGCATCGATCATTCTCACAGCCGCATTTGTCATGGCGGCCCCGAACGTCCACGCAGAAACCCATTATGTCGCTCCGGACGGCACCTCATCATGGGCGGAAAGCAGCGACCGCGACAGCCCCTGCTCACTTTTCACCGCGAACACAAGCGCCCGCGGCGGCGATACAGTCTGCCTTCTCGGCGGCGTCTACAACGCCTACATATCACCTGTCAGAGACGGCGGTGAAGGCACCCCTCTGACCTACATGTCAGCCGAGGGCAAACAGGCGGTCATCAGGGGCACCGACTACGCAATCCACCTCCAGCGCCGCAGTCACATAGTGGTGAGCGGCATCGCGTTCGAAAACTGCCGCCAGTTCCTCATCGTAGTGAACGGCCACCACAACAGCATTATCGACTGCAGTTTCGACAGGAACCGAGGCGAGGATGTCTGGATGGGCTCCTGGGTGCATGACAGCTCCACCTACAACAGCATCGTGGGCTGTACGTTCTCCCATTTCGGCTGGGTGCTCGAGGGTGATGACAAGGGTGTCCTGCTCGATATCGGCTATGACACCAGCACGACCGACGCAACCAATTATAATGTCGTCGAAAACTGCCTTTTCCGCTATAGCGGCCATCACAGCCTTCACATCTGCGGCGCATACAATGTCGTGCGCGGCTGTTATTTCCACAACGAGGACTGGATGGACGGTGAGAACGGCGAAAAAAACGGCAACCGTAACCTCCTCTGCATCGGCCCGATGGTGCACCGTAACCTCTTCGAGGACAATCGTTTCGCCTTCGCGGGAAAACCGCCTGACGACAACGGCGCGAACGGTCTGGTCCTCCGCTGCCCGGACAATATAGCCCGCCGCAACATGAGCTACGCAAACGGTGCGGGAGGTATCGCGTTCGCCAGCATGACCGTGAGCATCCCGACAAACAACCATGTCTATTTCAACACCCTCTACCATAACGGTTACGAAGACCGCATCGATCATTTCTGGCAGGCAGGGCTGGCGTTCGGTAACTGGGGGAACGGCACCATGCCCGGCAACATAATCATTAACAACATCATGTACGGCAACCGCAACGGCAAGTCGATCGGTGGGTACGGCGATCCCGGCCCGCAAACGATTGAATACAACTGGCTCGACAGCGACAGCGATCCCGCGTTCCTCGACAACACCATCCCAGCGGACACGGAGGACAGCACACTGCCCGATTTCCGTCTTGCCGCAAACAGCCCCTGTATCGATAAGGGGCGGTTCCTCACGACAATCACCAGCGAGAACGGTAGAGGAACCGTATTCACCGTTGAGGATGCCGGATACTTTTTCGATGGCTGGACAATTCCGGGCGAGACCGGCGACACGGTACAACTGGAGGGAGGAACTGAACGCGCAGTCATCCAGTCTATCGATTACGGCATGAACACGATCACCCTTGACCGTCCGCTCGCATGGAAACAGGGGCAAGGCCTGAGCCTCACCTACGAGGGGAACGCTCCCGATCCCGGCGCGTTCGAGTACGGCGCCACCGATGTCGGCGTGAAAAACAGGAGTGTCCTGCCGACAGGAACACCCCCATGAATATGCTGCCATCCGAACCCGTTCAACGCCGCGACAAGCATTGAGTACCGTCTCGTCGAGGCATCGGAGGTCAAACTCAGTGTTTACACGGTTACCGGATCGCTTGTAGCGGTTCTGGCAGAGGGACAGCATCCGGCGGGACATCACCGGGTGGCATTCGGCGGCGGCTCGATGGCCTCGGGCATCTATATTTACCGCCTCGACAGCGGCAGGCAGACAGTTACAGGCAAAATGCTTCTGATAAAATGAGCCGGATATTTTCGCCGTCGCATTATCATTTTTTTGCTCGTTATCTAAGACAAAGTTAACAATACTACTGACCTTTTGAATTTTGAACCGTAAATCAGGAAATTATCACATGAAACAAGGCCGTGTCACAGGGAAAAAAGCGCTTGTCAGCGGGGGTGTATCGGGCATCGGGCTCGCCTCGGCTAAATTACTTGCCGCGGAAGGCGCGGAGGTCATCATCGCAGACATCAATCCGCCCGAGGAGGAAACCGGGCTCGCGTTTCACCATCTCGATGTCAGCGACGAGAACGCCTGGGCTGATACGATGGCGTTTGTCGCCGATACGCTCGGCAGACTGGACATTTTCGTCAACAGCGCTGGCATAAACGGCACCGGGTTCGGCCTTCCGCAAAATCCCGAAGAACTGAGCCTCGAACAGTTCAGAAAAGTCATGTCGGTCAACGGCGAGGGCAGTTTCTTGGGCTGCAAGGCGGCGATCGCGGCAATGAAAGGGCACGGCGGCGCGATTGTCAACATAGGTTCGCTGTCCGCTCATCTCACCATGCCGACCATGTTCGATTACGCCGCGAGCAAATCGGTCATGCACTACCTCACCCGGACGGCAGCACTTCATTGCGCGGACAAGGGTTACGATATCCGCTGCAACCTTGTCACACCGGGCGCGACACTCACCCCGCTCTGGGGCACCATTTTTGACGAGAACGCCGACATCGAGGCCCAGAAAGCCGCAATCGTGGAAAAAATTCCGCTCAAACGCTGGACCATGCCCGAGGATGTCGCCTATGCGGTGCTCTACCTCGTCTCGGACGAGGCCCGCTGTGTAACCGGCGCGGAAATCCTCGTGGACGGCGGCCAACGGCTTGGCGGAAGAGGCTCGCGGTGAGAGTACCTCAACATTATTGGCTAACGTATTTCAACGATTACGAATCCAATCAACCATCTTTTTAACACCATCATAATCTGATATTGCATTCTTACATCCCTCGTTCTCAATTTTTTCAAGAAATGTAGCTAATCCGCCCTCTTTTTTCGATGGTAGGTCTAAATGTTGATCAAAGGTTCCATGCGTCCATATCCAAATGTTATCTTCAAGTAATTTATTGTGAATATTTTCGATATGTTCTTGCGCTTCAGAATATTCTTCCGCAATGATATTAAAACCAACTGAAGCATCATCATCGCCCGTTCTTACAGGAAAACCATCTTTTCCTATATTAAATTGATATTTTGAAGGCAACTCTTTACAGAGGTTTCGAATTGTAACAATATCCATATCATCCTTATCAATTAAGCCATTTCTTATGGCAATTCTAAAAGCAAAGTCTAAGTCTACAATTGCAGATGTTTTAATTCCTATGGCATCAGTAGTGTCCCAACATTAGTCAAATAAATTCAATTGGTTAGGATTTTCATGGTTCACGATTGAATTGTTGTTTTCTGTAAGTATATGATAAATATGACCTTTTTCAAACAGCGAGACACTTAGAATCTGTAGAATTGTGTAGAGACTAAGGTCGATTTTCAGTTCTTTTCGCATGATGGCGACTAATAAATAGACAGATATAGCAATCCATATTTGAGATTTGACAGCATTTTCAGATGTGCCATAAAATGATTTGATTCTCAGGTGCTGCTTGATCCATTTGAAAAACAGTTCAATTTGCCAGCGGCAACGATATAACTCTGTAATGGTCAAAGCAGGTAGGTCAAAATTATTAGTCAGAAAGACCAGATTCTTACCTTTTTTTGAGTCATAGAATCGGATTCGTCGTAGTTTGTCACAGTACTTTTGTTGTGTATAATATCCTTTTAGAACAACGGTTTGGTCACATTTAAGTCCGGTTGATTTATCGATAACATGTGAATACACTCGTTTGAATTGCAGGTTCTTTTTTGCTCGGGTAATGAAGAACGCATTTGCGTTATGAATACAGTGAAGCCGGTCAAAATCTATGTAAGCGCGATCCATGATATACAATGCACCTGCTTCCGGAAGTAAACTGTCGATAATCGTTACATCATGGACTTTGCCATGTGTGATAATTGCCAATACCGGAATATTTCCATGCAGATTCAAGAGTGTATGAAGTTTGATCGCTCCTTTCCGTTTTCGGAATTGTGCCCAGGGGAATACGGACAAACACAAGTCTATGGTCGTTGAATCGAGCGCATACACTGTCTGGTCCAACTCAACACCGAACGGCTCATGAGTATATAGTTTTCTCGCATGCTCGATAAGTACCTGTGTAAAATCAGCATAGATTCGCCAGTCGCGTGTTTCGTTTGCATGTGCCAGTGTGTTGCGGGAAATAGTACTTCTGATTCCCATGTGGTACAGCTTGGTGTTCATTGCCCGTAAACAGGCTTCAATATCTCGCAAGCTTTCACGATATGTCAGTTGAGCAAAAGCCATCACGCGGTATTGATCAGAACAGGTGAACTCCTTTACTTTATAGTTGCCCGAATACCGCTTAACACATGTTTGAAATCGTCTCCATGGTAATATATCCATGAGTTGTGAAAAAACCGTACGACCTGTATACATCGACCTCTCCTTTGCTATAGGACAGGTCATAGTTTAATACACTTTTCAAGTCGATACAGGTCTTATTTTTTTCTATCATATTTATTATCAATTCTTTACATGGTTTTTAATTTATAACGTTGGGACACTACTGCTATGGCATTTAAAATTTCAAGACTCTTTTTAACATTACCGGATCCATCAAGACAAATAAAACAACATTTTTCTGCGTTTATTGTTGAACCTGACAATAGCTCAAAAATTTTGGTTAAAAGCTTATCTTCAGTTTTCCCTTCAATTAAAATGACATGTTCTGAAAAGAGAATTTGGCTTGAATTTGTCAGTTCAAAAAGTGTTTTTAATTGGTGTGGTCTTTTTTCTATAAGTTTTTCAACTGAACTAACAAGAGTTTCAAGTCCAAAAGTACCTCTGTCATCTGATTTTCTGAGTACTATTGAATTAACAATATCATTCATGGAAATCATTAGTGGAGAGTGTGTTGAAAAAACTACTTGGTAGTTTTCTGATGCCAATGATTTTAAAGCAATTCTTATATTCTCAATTGCTTGTGGGTGTAAATACAATTCGGGCTCATCAACAAGTAAAAGTGTTCGAGTGTTTCCTACACCAGTATCTCTTTTAATATCAGCCAGATAGCGTATCAAACCCATTTGAATCGAACGTTGAGCGCCATGTCCAAAGCAAGAAACATCACGACCTGTTGTACAGTTTCGCTCAAAGACTTTTAAAGTTCCTGTTTTAAATAAACCTACCAATTCTGGAGTTGGAATATGTAGTTTTATATGAACCCCAGGAAACATTTCTGAGATTATTTTATTTGCATTTTTATCAAATTGTATAAGTTCTTGAGGTCTATCACCTCCATCTGCTTCAAGTTTTTCTTTTAATCCATGTAAAGTATCTTGGATTTCTTGGCTATAAGTATCTTCCATCGATTGAGATATTTGTGTTATTAATTTACCTATTGTACTGCTACTTTTTGATTTGCTCACATCTTCTGTCGCGTCCTCCATCGCACCTATTTCAATTGGCTCTGGAAATAACGCAGTTATTGCATTTGCTATACCAGTTGGATTTTTATCCCATTCCTGATTTTCTTCATTCCATATCTCTAAGAGAATCCCTCTAACTGAAGTACACGATGAATCTTGTTTCCTGCGAAATTTTATACTTCCACCAATGCAGTATGGCTCTATTTTACTTCTATGGTTTTCAGCTAAATTTGCTAACACATCGCTCGAAACACCCTTTACTGTCCCAGAAACAACAATCTCTTGACTCTGATTATTAAAATCTGCAACAGTGAGTACACTTGGTTTGAGAATCCATTTGATCGAAAACAAAAGATTAGATTTGCCAACATTGTTATAACCAACTAAAGCAGTAAAAGAGTTTAATGAAAATGATTCATAAATTATTGATCTAAAATTTTTCACTGATATATCAGACAAATAATGCATATCTCCTCCATATAAATGTAGTTATATCAATTATAATCTCATATTATATACTTACGTACACACTGTCAACATATAATCATATTTTGAAAGAAGAATTCTGTCAAATATATTTAATACAATAGGCATATTACACAACACCACATATGCCTAAACTCACCCACAGATAACGGTCACTGGCAAGCTACGGGCTCGCGGTGAGAAAACGGCACACCGTTCCGCGATATCCGTGGCAGGATCGAGGTGCCAAAATACTCCTGAACGGCAACGAAAACAGGATGGTTAGCGGACCGCCACCAACAAAGCCATAGAGAACTGTATAGAAACAACTTGCGTGATTGCGGGAAATGTTTATTATTCTTTTAGGGATCGTGATGTTCCGTTGGGCATACCGGTATCGCGAGCATGTTCCTTTTCATTGCGGGGCATCCTTTCGACGCGCGGTTATATCCGGATACCACCCGTAAAGGAGTGGAAACATGTCATGCCTGCTGCTCGTCGAGGACAACAGAACGATCGCGAAACTCATCATCCGCCGTGTGCATTCGGATCTTGAGCTTGAAATAGTCCATGCAAAAACCTACCAGGAGGTACAGACCGTTCTCGAAGAGAGATCGGGTGATTTTTTCTCTGCCCTGCTTGACCTCAACCTTCCTGATGCCGAGGAGGGAGAGATTGTCGATCTGGTTCTCGGCTACAACATCCCTTCCATCGTGTTCACCGGTGTCCTGAGCGACAAGGTCCGCGAGCTTGTCTGGAGCAAGAATGTTGTCGACTACGTTGTCAAGGAAAGCATCGGGAATGTCGACTACGTTCTCTCGCTCGTTCGCCGTCTTGACCGTAATCCCGGGATAAAAGTTCTCGTTGTCGATGATTCAAATGTTGTCCGCAAACATCTCAATAAACTCCTCAACATTCATCGCTATGATGTTTTCGAGGCTACCGACGGTATCGAGGCGCTGAAAATCATAGAAGAGCACCCTGACATCAAGTTGGTCATCACTGATTTCAATATGCCAAAGATAGACGGTTTCGAGCTGACAAAACGCATCCGGAGCAATTACACGCTCGACCGTCTGGCCATCATCGGCATATCTTCTCAGGGCGACTCGAAACTGTCCTCACATTTCATCAAAAGCGGCGCAAACGATTTCATCGCAAAACCGTTCACCAACGAGGAATTCTACTGCCGTATCACACAAAACATCGAAATGCTGGAATACATCGAGCATATCCGCAAGCTTTCCAACACCGATTACCTGACAGGTCTGTACAACCGGCGTTTCTTCTTCGAGGAAGCGCGGTATCGTTTCGATAAATTAAAAAAATACGGCGGGAATTGCGCCATTGTCATGATCGATATCGACAAGTTCAAGGGCATCAATGATAATTACGGTCACGATACCGGCGACGAGGTCCTGAAATTCATGGCGAACATCCTGAAAGAATGTTTTAACCGTGATGGCGTGGTTGCCCGTTTCGGCGGCGAGGAATTCTGCATAATGGTCCAGGATTTCTCACGGGCGGAAGTGTACAAGAAAGTCGAAACGTTCCGGAAAAAGATATCGTCATCGAACATCAATGCGGGAGAAACGAGTTTCAGTTTCACTATCAGCGCCGGCATCTGCACTGCCATTCCAGACACCCTCGATGAAATGCTTATAAAAGCTGACGAACTTCTGTATAAAGCCAAAGAGACCGGGCGCAACAAGGTTATTTGCGAATAATGCCGCAATAATATGAAAAACATCTAAGCGCATTACAGTAGATTCGGCGGAAAATTTGACTGCCGCCGAAAAAAACCATATACTGGTATAATACAATCAACACGATAAAGAGGTGCCACATGGAAGCGAAAAAGAAAATATGGATCATCAGCAGGGCCCTCCTGCTCTTCTTTGCGGCGGCCTTTTATTATTTCACGACCTCTCAAAAGTGGGTGCTTGCCCTTGTGTCGCTCGCTTGCGCCTTCATCATGTGGTTCCTGCCGAAACTGTTTGTGAACAAGGATGATTCCGGCCTCTGCCGCTCAGTGGAGGAGGACAACAGGCTGATAAAGCAACGGAAAGAACAGCAGAAAAAACGCCGAACATAAATACTGGATAGCGAAACAGTATTGAGTCGGGACCTCCCCTGATGGGGAGTTTTTTCTTTATCACAAAACATCCTTTTTTTATCCAGTATCTCTGACCGGAATAATGAACTACCCCGGAGCAAGCTCCGAGGAATTCATTTGATCAACGGCCCGGTATGTCCGCGCAGCCTCAAAAAATACCGCACAATCCCCAGCATAAGATCCAGCTCATTTCCGCGGCCCCTATCTGTGGATATGGTAGCTCAGTTTCGCGAGGACTTGGCGGTCGCTGGTCATGAAATCGCCGAGACTGTCATCGCGTGTTTCCTTGTAAGACAGGTAAAACACGCTTCCCGGCCGGAATTCCCAGCGGAGCAGCGTATTGACCAGCGCCAGCTTGTCGGACGAATCGCTCTGCACGAACAGCCGCCAGTAGAGATCGGGCGTAAAGAGGTAGTTGAAACCGATACGGGCGATATCGTTGACTGTATCGGGCAACAGACTGTCGCCGGGTTCGCTCTCGAGATGGGAAAAATTCGAGGTTATACGCATCTGCCCGTTGACCTTGAGAATTATTTCCGAGTCGAGATAACGTATGGACGATCCGAAATTATCGCCGGTCCGGTAGAGCAGTTCACCTCTGAAACGAGGATAGGGCCCGAATTCGAGCGATACTGTCCTGTTCGTGTTGTCATAACGTTCGCCGGTATCGGGAAAATAGTAGTAACTGTCCTCTATGACAAATCCCGGAGCGATCAGATTTGTCGTCTGGATCGAACCACTGACCGATTGCCCGTCCTGCACCCGATCATCACCGTGATAATCCTGAAAATACCACATGGTCTGGTTGAGCGAAAAACGGTTGATCCCACGTGACTTCACCCAGTAGCTGTAGCCTATTCGGTTCCTGACTCCGCGGCGGTTAAGACTGCTCCTTCCGAAATAGCCTATATCACCGATATCGAAATCCTCATCGGCGGCAGAAACCGTTGTATTCCAGGTAAACGTATCACGCGAACTGATCAGCGGGTAGCTGTGGCTGAACGCGATCTCGCCGGCGAAACCATCCGTGCCGCCATCCGCGCGGTTGCTCCTGGCCACCTGCCCGACAAGGCTTTTCGATCCGCTGATCTGGTAGTTCAGATCGACAGCGACCGCGCTGTTAACCTCCTCGAAATCCGATTCGGCATCGTGTTTTCCGACAGCCATGACACCGATTGTCGAGGAGCGGAGGATATCCCGTTTCACCCTGAGCGCCGAGTAGTTGAACGCTGTATCGAGCCCCTCACCGGTCAGCACGTCGAGCACGCCGAAATCATAGGCACCCGCCTGTCCGTGAAGCTTACCTCCGGCGATCACCTCGTTTTCACCCAGGCCGATACGCCTCGTGTACAAAAGCTGGATCGGCGTCTCGAAACGTGACTGCCCCTCGGTAAAAAACGGCCTCTTTTCAGGATACTGGAGCTCGTCCACTGTCAGGTTGAACAGGAACTGGTCGGCCTCCACGGTGGCAAAATCGGGATTGAGCGCCACATTCGCCTCGATATTGCTTGTGGGACGGTACCGGATATCGAGGCCGAGATCGCGCTCGAAACTGTCATCGACAGACTGCCATTCGGCCGGCTCCGATGCTGTTTTTTCGTAGACACCGAACGATGATCCCGCAAGCACATAGGGCGTGAATACGAACGGACGTGCCCGGTTGAGCCCGGAAAGCCCGGTGATATGACCGAACAACGAGGGCTTCCGTGTCTGTTTCTCCATATTGGGCCAGGAGATATTTTCCTGTGTCGCGGACACATATACCAGTGCGCCGAAACCCCAGACAGCATCCTCGACATTCCTGAAACGGAAATTATAGACCGGCATCGCTATCTCGCCCTGCCAGCCGTCCTCGATGATCTTAGTTCTGACCTGCCAGACACCGTCCCAGTTGTCGTCGCTCTTGACACCCTCGTCAATTGCGTGGCCGTCGAGACGTGTGCCACGAGGATTGATATAGAAATAATACGTGTCGCGGTGGTCATGGAAAGTATCGAAACGGAAGCCGAAATGATCGTCATATGCATTGAGCTTGCCGTCGCGCTGAAGTACCGTTGAAACAAGCCCGGAAGGATCGCCGGAATGTATCTCGAAACCGAGATAAACCGTGTCGGTATCATAGACAACCTTGATACTCACCGGAAAAGTCGCCGGAGCGCCCATGTCGGGATTGCGCTGCCAGAAACGATCAATCGTCTCGGCCTTATCCCAGAACGGCTCGTCGAGAACACCGTCGATAACGGGTTTTTCCGTGATCCTGAGCGCCTTGACCGAGGGCTGCGAACTCATGTCCTCATGTGCCTGAACATTCAGCGAAAACAAGAAAATAAATGAAGCTGCCAATATCGATGCTGCCGTGACCTGCAAAGCTCTTGTGCGATCAGTCATTCCACCTCCGGGCCGCTTGTCTCTTGTCATTATGCTTTCTGATTGAACGTCATGGAAACGAATCGGTTTCAGTCTCGTTTTCTGCCATATATTAAGAAAAGCATAATATATCAACAGTTCTATTAAAAAAGTGACTTTACGAATTCGTTTCAACCATTATATTGCATAAGTACTTTGCAAATTTCCATACGTTTTTCCTATATACCGGAGGCATAGCAATGAAAACACTGGCACTTATCCTTTTTGTCATGGCATTCGTTTCTAACACGAACGCCCAAGACACTCATGAAACCGACACGTTCAAAACCCCTGAAGGTGAACTCGCCATCATCTTCCTCGGCCACGGCACTCTGATGTTTAATTACAGCGGACTCATCGTCCATGTCGATCCCTGGAGCAATGTCGCCGATTACAGCGGCCTGCCCAAAGCCGATGTCATCCTGATCACCCATGAGCACGGCGACCATCTCGATGCAGGAACCGTCCAGAAAATCCGCAAGGACACGACCGAGATAATCATCACCGAGTCCTGTAAAGGCGCAGTCGAGGGCACAGTCATGAAAAACGGTGACAAGGCCACGGTCAAGGGGCTGTCGATCGAGGCTGTTCCCGCTTACAACATTAAACACAAACGTGACAACGGCGAACATTTCCATCCGAAAGGCCGCGGCAACGGCTATATTGTCGATTTCGGCGGCACCCGTGTCTATATCGCGGGAGACAGCGAGAACACCCCCGAAATGAAAGCCCAGAAAGATATCGATATCGCCTTCCTGCCCATGAACCTGCCCTACACAATGACTCCTGAAATGGTTGCCGACGCCGCTCGTGCGTTCCGCCCGAAAGTGCTCTATCCGTATCATTTCGGCAAAACCGACACCTCGGAACTGGTCAGACTCCTGAAAAACGAGGACGGTATCGAGGTCAGGATACGAAACCTGCAATAGTATAGTCCCGTCCATGCAACCGAACATGAAAGTACAATCGCAATACTGATTCGGACGCGTTTTGAGTTTAAAACGCGTCCGCCTGTTTCCGGGGACATGAAAACGTGTATCAGCTTTTCACAGGACAGGTGATCCCGCATTCGCAGGCCAAGGTCGTGAAGCACCCTTGGCCGGACAGTTTGCACGAGACGAGCAGACTATGATGCGTCCGCCGACGCTGCCCTTTTTACGCCACTTTTTCCGGCAAGGGAAAAAGTGGCTTGAAAAATAATGTTGTTTGCTTCTGAAAAATCATGGCAGTCTTTAGCCGGACAGTATTCACGCCAGCTTTCACACTTTTTCATGACATTCTAATGGTACTTCGGTATTAAAATTCATATATTCCTTTTAATGATACTAAAGAAATTTTAGACTCCTGAAAGGAATGCCCATGAAACGCCTTTGCGCCTGTCTCTTTCTGGCGGCCGTTGCTGCCATTCTTTCCTGCGCGCCCCTCTCGCGGGACGTTTCTCTCGAATCCGGAGACTGGCCTCAGTACCGAGCCGATGCTGGCCGAACCGGTTATTCCCCTGTCGCGCTCCCGGACAATCTCTCCCTGAAATGGATTCGTGAAACACCGGCGCCCGATCCGGCATGGCAGGGTGTGCACACCCGTATGACATTCGATTACGCCAATCAGCCGGTCATCGGCGGCAAAACGCTCTATTTCGGCAGCTCGCGCGACTGTAAGATATACGCGGTCGATACAGCGACAGGCCGCGACAAATGGACCTTCTTCACTGACGCACCTGTCAGGTTTGCTCCCGCGCTCTGGAAAGACTGTGTCTATGCTGTCAGCGATGACGGCTGTCTTTACTGTATCAACGCATCCAGCGGAAAACTGGTCTGGAAAAAACAAGGCAGCCCGAACAACAGCGAGGGCATCGATAACGCCATGCTGATCGGCAACGGCCACATGGTCTCGACCCATCCGGCGCGCGGCGGTCTGGTGATCAGGGACGGCGTTCTTTATTACGGTGTCGGCATCTGGCCCTCCGAGGGAATCCTTATCTACGCTGTTGATCCCGAAACCGGCGATCAGATATGGGTTAATCAGGATTCCGGCGGCATGCTCTACGACCAGCCCCACGGCGGCGCGGTCGCGAAAAGCGGCATCTCGGCCCAGGGCTACCTTCTGAGCTCCGGCGATAAGCTTTTCATCCCCACCGGACGATCGATTCCCGCGGCACTCTCGCTCGATAGCGGTGAACTGGCCTATTTTCACCTCCAGAAATTCCGTACCCATGGCGGTTCCCGTGTCATGGCCGCCGGCGACATCTATTTCGCCACCAGCGGCAACACCCGTTTCGACTGGGAAGTCATCGGTGAACGGAACGCCGTTTTCTCGGTCGCCGATGGCCAACTTGCGGCCTCCAACGAATTCGATTCGCCCGCAATAGCCGCGTCACCGGAATACATCTATACTGTCGGCGGCACCGACCACAAGCTGAAAGCCATCCCGCGCGGCAGTTTCATCAACGAGATCACGATCAAGGACCGCAAGGGACAGGACACAATCCGCAAGGTCATCTCTGATCCCGAATGGCAAACCGACACCCGTCAGACAAAAACACTCACCATGATCGCCGCCGGCGACAAGATAGTCACAGCCTCCGCCGACGGGAAGGTGACCATGATCGACGGCACGGACAAGTCGGTGCTCTGGTCGCATGAGGTGGACGGTATCCCCTGGGGACTCGCTGCCGCCCACGGCGCTCTATATGTCTCGACCGGCAGCGGCATGATCTACTGTTTCGACGACTCCGCCACGAAATCGCCAAAAACTGTCACCGCAACAATCGACAACAGTCCCTACGGCGACAACAAAGCTGCCGGAGATGCCGCGGAAGAAATCATCGCGAAAACAGGCATCACCGAAGGCTATTGCCTCGACATCAACTGCGAGGACGGCGCACTGGCTTATGAGCTGGCCCGCCGCACAAACCTTAAGATAATCGCAGTGGCGCATAGCCCGGAAAAAGTCGCGGAAGCCCGCAGAAAACTCGATGCCGCCGGTCTCTACGGCGACCGCGTGACCGTAATGCTGGAAAACGAGGGCAAAAGCAGACTTCCCGATTATTTCGCCAACCTCGTTGTCGCCGGCAACTCAGTTCTCAACGGCGCAGGTGAAATCGATGGCCCGAGTGATCAGCTGCGGCCAAGCGGAGGAACGATATGTATCGGCAAGCCCGGCGACATGAAAATGTTTGTGCGGGATTCTCTCAAGGGCGGTGGTGAATGGACCCACCTTTACGCCGATCCGGGCAACACCATCAACTCTCCCGACGAGATTGTCAAGGCGCCGCTCGGTATGCTCTGGTTCGGCGATTCCGATTATGAAATGCCCTCGCGCCACGGGCGCGCTGTCGGCCCCCTTTCCACGGAAGGCCGTCTTTTCGTGCAGGGCACCCACGGCATCCGCTGTTACGATGCCTATAACGGCCACGTCATGTGGGAATACTTCATCGAGGACCTGCAGAAAGATTACGACCAGGAGCACCTTATGGGTGCGGCCAACACCCAGGGGAACTGGTGCATCGAAGGCGACCGTCTCTATGTCAGGGTATCGCGGCAGATGGCGAGCGACACGTTCCGTAATGTCCTCGTGCTCGACACAGCCACCGGCAAGCTCTTAAACCGTTTCCGCGTCCCCCGTCTTCCGGACGGCAGTCAGAGCTACTGGGGCTATATCGCGGTCGAGAACGGTATCCTTTTCGGCACGATTGTCAACGATCAGCATATCACCAAATGGGGCTATCTCGAAAGCGACATGAGCAACCTCTACAGCGAATCGAAAGCCATATTCGCCATGGATGCCATGAGCGGCGAGCTTAAATGGATGTACGAGGCTAAAAATTCTATCCGCCACAATGCCATCGCTATCGGCAACGGCCGCGTTTACATTATCGACCGCACGATTTTCAAGGACGACCACCTCTTTGCTGGCGGCAGGCGAAGCAACAGTTCCTACAAGGGTAAAGTCAACCATCCCGGAGGAAAACTCCTCGCTCTCGACGCGAATACGGGCAAAATCCTTCAGTCGGCATCACGAAACATAACCGGCACACTTCTCGCTCTCGCAAAAGACAAGAACCTCCTTATAATGACCCAGCAGTACACCCGTTTCAAACTGCCCTCCGACGTGGGTGGTTCCATGAGCGGTTTCGATGCCATGTCACTGAAACGGCTCTGGGACACCGAAACCGGTGTCGGCCCAAACAGTGGTTACGGTTTCAGTTCTCGCCCGATCATCAATGACGGCACGATCTATCTCGAGCCTTGGGCATTTGACCTCGCTACCGGCAAAAAGCTCGATTTCGCCATGAGCCGTTCCTACAACTGCGGCATCATAACCAGTTCACGGCATCTCATGCTGTACCGGAGCGGCACAATGGGCTATCTTGACCTTGATGATCCAGAAGAGGGAACCTTGAATTTCGGCGGCATCCGCCCCGGCTGCTGGATCAATACCATCGCGGCGGGAGGAGTCGTGCTCATGCCGGACGCCACAGCGCGCTGCAACTGCAGCTATCTTATCAAGGCAACTATTGCTTTGAAACCGATTTCTATGTAATTTCAGGCATGGTCATAGACGGAACAGAATTGTGCCCAGAGCGTTGTAATGATAACCACTTTCAATAAACGGCTTGATGATGCGTTATAAAGGTTCAAAAACACCTATATTTTCCATCGCTGTCCTTATGGTGATTTTCACAGCCGTGATGACTGCCTATGCCTGTAATGTGCCGGTTTTCCGGTATGCACTGGAAAGATGGCCTGCTGACCCGTACCGCGTGGTAGTCTTCCTCGACGGCGAACCGGACAACGCGGCACGTGAGGCGATAGAAATTCTCGAGTCCTCCGCGGGCGACCGTCCGGGCGGTGCCAATCAGATAGTGACAACTGTCGATATCTCGGGCGGCCTTCCGGTTCAGTGGCAAAAACTCTACGAGTCGATGGAATATAAACAGGCACCTGTACTTGCAGTGCAGTTCCCGCATCTCTACGGCCTTGATTTCGCGGTCTGGTCCTCGGGGCTGTCTGCCGAAAACGCCCGGCTCGTGCTCGATTCTCCAGCGCGCAAAACCGTGGCGGACCGTCTCCTCGATGGCGAGTCAGCCGTTTTCCTCATGATTGACAGCGGAAACAAGGCAAAAGACGATAAAACAGCTGCTTTCATAGAAAAACACATCACCGCACTTGAGACGGAACTGGTGCTTCCTACAGAAATCGAAGGCAATGAGGCCGCCATGCCGGTCGATGTCAGTAACGGCCCCGAGGTGCGCATCGATTTTTCTCTTCTGCGTATTTCCCGGAACGACCCGAAAGAAGCTGCGCTTGTCAGCATGCTAATGTTCACCGAGCCCGACCTTGGCGACTATATCGAAGAACCGATGGTGTTTCCTGTTTTCGGACGCGGGCGGGCGCTCTATGCGCTCATCGGCGAGGGCATAACCGCCGACAACATTCACACAGCCTGCTCGTTCATGACCGGCGCCTGCTCCTGCGAGGTCAAAAGCCTCAATCCCGGTGTCGACATCCTTATACGAGCCGACTGGGACAACGGTCTCGGCGAAAGCTGGATACAGGATGTGCCCCTGCCGCCGCTGGTGAGTATCTCCGATCTCAAACCTGTCGATAACAGCGACGATCAGGGCGACGGGATCGAGAACACGCCGGTTCCAGCGGACAAACCGGCATCCGCCGTGGATGATCCCGGTGACGGAGAAGACACGCCGTCCCCCCTTACCATGAACATTGTCATTGTCATAACAGCCATTTTAGCCGCGGTAGCCGTGGCGTCAGTCATTCTCGTACGTAAAAACAGCGGAGGCAAACGATGACCCTCTGGCGCCTTGTCATACGTGAGATCAGCCACCGTCCGCTGACATTTTTCGTCGGCCTTGCCGCATTCATTGCCGCGGCGGCGGTGCTTACCGCACAGCTCACGGTGTTCGCCGCCTACGATATCCAGACCGCCGACATAATCGCGGCCAAACAGCGCGAAACAGAAGAAAAAATGCGTGTCATGGAGGACGATTACCGCAAGATCATGAAAGAGCTGGGATTCAACCTGCTCATTCTCCCGAAAGATCAGGAACTCGGCAATTTCTATGATGACGGTTATGCGTCACGTTTCATGCCGGAGGATTATGTCAACCGTCTGGCCGCCTCGAATATCGTGACAGTCCGCCACCTCCTGCCCAGCATCGAGCAGAAAATCCGCTGGCCGGAACAGGCAAACCGCTCGATCATCCTCATCGGCACACGGGGCGAAGTGCCTCTTGTCCACCGCAAGCCGAAAGAGCCGATCCTTGTCGCGGTCCCGCAGGACAAAATTGTTCTCGGCTATGAACTCTGGCAGAGCCTCGGTGTCAAACCGGGAGACTCGGTCAAGCTCATGAAACGCCAATTCACTGTCGACAAGTGCCACGAGCAGCGCGGCAGCCGCGACGATATCACCGCCTGGATCGATCTCGCGACCGCGCAGGAAATGCTCGGCAAAGAGGGTCAGATCAACGGTATACTCGCATTGAAATGCCTCTGTCCCGGCAACTCGCTCGAGGAAATCCGGCGTGATGTCGGCAATATCCTGCCGGAAACGCTGGTGCTCGAAATGGAAAACAAGTCGCTCACCCGCGCAAAAGCCCGTGAGCGCGCCAAGGCCACAGCCGATTCCACACTGGCCGCCGAACAGCTCTATCGCGACAGGCTCCGAAAGGAACGCGAGTCCCTTGCATCATGGATCATTCCGCTTATCATTCTGGGCAGTGTGGCCCTCGTCGCCGTGCTCGCATTCAACAATGTCCGCGAGCGGCGTGTCGAGATAGGTGTTTTCCGGGCGCTCGGTTTCCGTTCCACTCAGATACTCACGGTATTTCTTGCGAAAGCGGCACTGCTCGGCCTTGCCGGAGCCGTCATCGGCCTTGTCGTCGGATTCGCCTTTGCTGCGTTGACCAGCGAACTTCCGGCCTCCGCGACAATCGCCGACCTTGTCATGCCGAAACTGATACTCGGCGTCATAGTACTCTCGCCGCTTCTCGCCTGCATCGCGAGCTGGGCTCCCGCACTTATGGCCGCGGGCCAGGATCCGGCTTCTATCCTGAGCGAGGAATGAGCCGCGCCGGAAATACAGCCCCGCGGCATCGGCAACTCAATTTTTAGGCAATGTGAAACGATACTGACATTTGAACCATGAACGATAAACGGATTTAGCCATGCTGACAATCGATTCGATAAGCAAATATTATAATGGTCCGGACGGACGGGTTACCGCGCTCGACGCTGTCTCTCTCACTGTCGCTGATGGTGATTTCACGGCGGTTCGCGGCCCGAGCGGATGCGGAAAATCGACACTGCTTCTCGCCGCGGGCGGCCTTCTCGCTCCGGACAGCGGCCATGTTGTCGTTGACAATGTCGATCCCTACCTTCTGCCGCCCGACAGCCGGGCGAGGTTCAGGGCCTCGGCAATCGGGTTCGTGTTTCAGCAGTTCCATCTCGTGCCCTACCTAAGCGTGCTCGACAATATCCTGGCGCCGTCAGTCGCCCTGCCCATGAAATCGAGCAGGGATAAGGCAATGGAACTGCTCGAGCGTTTTGGTCTCGGGAACCGTGCCGAGCATGTCCCGGCCGAGCTCAGTACCGGGGAACGTCAGCGTACCGCGCTCGCACGGTCGCTGTTCAATGATCCGGGCCTGCTTCTCGCCGACGAGCCTACCGGTAATCTAGACGAGAAAAACGCGGCGACTGTCCTGGAATGTCTCAGAGGTTTCGCGGAGTCGGGAGGCGCGGTGCTCATGGTCACCCACGGCGATCAGGCGGCCTCGTTCGCCACGAAAACTGTGTATCTCGAAAACGGCGCACTCGCCGGATAATCATAATAATGTTTTGCGACCGGCGGCATTTCCGTTGTCCGGCCGTATCGTAAAAAATGCACATCAGACACGGGGTGCAGATATGATCTCACCTATACGGAAAATACTGTTCGTTCTCATTGTCATCACTCTCATTCAGGCCATTCCCGGATTTGCCGCCGACTGGCCCATGTGGCGCTACGATGCCGGCAGGACCGCCGATTCCCCGGAGCAGCTTCCCGACAACCTCAATCTTCTCTGGGCGCGGGAATACTCGGAGCGAGTGACTGTCTGGGACGATCCCCTGAACCAGGACCTGATGGCGTACGACCGTCTGTTCGAGCCTGTTGTTGCGGGTAAACGAATGTTCCTCGGTTTCAACGACAGCGACAAACTGGTCGCCCTCGACACTGAAAGCGGCCGCGAGATATGGACATACCGCATGGAGGGGCCCCTGCGCCTCGCTCCCGCGGTCTGGAACGGCAAGGTTTATGTCACCTCCGACGACGGCTGCCTATACTGCCTATCCGCCGACAGCGGCGACCTGATATGGAAACACCGGGGCGGCCCAAGCGAACGAAAACTCCTCGGCAACAGGCGCCTCATCTCCATGTGGCCCGCACGCGGCGGCGTGGTAATCAACGACGGCACAGTATATTACGCGGCTAGCATCTGGCCCATGATGGGCACTTTCATCTACGCCCTCGATGCTGAAAGCGGTAAGATCATCTGGAAAAACGACGGCAACGGCTCAGAGTACATGCGCCAGCCGCATCGTGCGCCTTCATTCGCCGGTGTCGCGCCCCAGGGCTCGATGGTTGTGTCGGGTGACCGGCTGCTCATTCCCGGCGGACGGTCCGTTCCGGCGGTTTTCGACCGGGACAGCGGCGCTTTCGACTACTACCGTCTCGCCGACAGCGGCAAGACCGGCGGCTCATTTGTCTGCGCACGCGGCAATGTCTTCTTCAACCATCACCGCGAAAAAGACGCCACCATGTACCACCTCAAGAGCGGCATCGTACTGCACGCGCCGGTGGGGAAATATCCGGTCCTTGCGGAAAATGCCTGGTATTTTTCCGGCGACAGTGTCATCGCGGTCCGCTCCGGCTGGGTATCGGAGGACCTGAAAGAATTTGTCGGCGATGAAGATATTGATACTGGCACACTCAGGGGAAAAATCTCGACGGCCATGACAGAGAACCGTCTCTGGGAAAGCTCTGTCGATGCCTCGGGCGATCTCATCAAGGCTGGCGGCAAGCTCTATGCGGCAGGCAACGATGTCATCACCTGCCTTGCCATCCCAGCGGGGAAACAGCAGCCGGAACTCATCTGGAAAAAAACGGTCGAGGGCCCTGTCGAACGCCTTCTCGCCGCCGACGGCAAACTGTTCGCTGTCACGCTGGACGGCAGGATCATTGGCTTTTGCCGACACCGACACGGCACCGAAAGCCTACCCGGCCACGCCCGCAGTCTCAGGTCACACGCGCGAGGCCGCTGAGCGGGCAAAAACCATCCTCGCCGAAACCGGCATCAGCAACGGCTACTGCCTGCTTTACTGCATCGATGACGGTGACCTTGCCGAGGCGCTGATCAATCTCAGCGATCTCCATGTCATTCTGGTCGAGCCCGATCATTCGGCAGTGCTGAAACTGAAAGAGCGTTTCGACCGCGCAGGACTTTACGGAAAACGCATCTCTGTCCACGAAGGGCGGCCGGCGGATTTCCAGGTGCCGCAATATTTCGCGTCGCTGACCATTATCGGGGACCGCACGCTCCTTCCTGAAAAAGCCGATGCACGATTCATGTCGAAACTCTTCCAGAGTATGCGTCCATACGGCGGAACGGCCTTTTTCCCGCTCGAGGGCAAGGATGCCGTTGCATTCTCCGACGGAATCAGGGAAACGGGACTCCAGAAAGCGAAAATCGGCAGGACAGCCGGAATGCTCAGCCTCACCCGTGAAGGCGCACTGCCCGGCACCGACATCTGGACCCACAACTACGGCGATCCCGGCAACACCGCGAAATCGGACGACGACCTGGTAAAACTGCCGCTCGGCATTCTCTGGTTCGGTGGGAACTCGAATCTGGATGTTCTCCCACGCCACGGGCACGGCCCCTCGGAACAGGTAGTCGGCGGCAGACTGTTCATTCAGGGCATGACCTCGCTGTCGGCCCGGGATGTTTACACCGGCCGGGTGCTCTGGAAGGCGGAACTGCTCGACTTGGGCGGTTACGATATGTATTTCAACGAAACATACAAGGACTCGCCGACCAACACACGTTACAACCAGGTACATCTTCCCGGTGCCAATGTCCGCGGCACCAATTTCATCGCCACGGAAGACAGGGTCTACATTATTCAGGGCACCAACTGCGAAGTTCTCGACGCTGTCACCGGGAAACAGCTGGCCCGCTTTCGCATGCCACCGGAAGATCCCGAGGCAAAAAGCAAAACCTACCGTAAATGGGCCTATATCTCCGTGGCGGGCGACAAGCTTATCGGCGGTTATGGTTTCGTTCCCTATTCCGACCTTCTCATGAAGAAAAAAGCGGAGTACTCGATCTGGGAGGACTTTGACACAAGCGCAAGCCGCGGCCTCGTTGTCATGAACCGCTACACAGGTGAGGTTCTCTGGAAAACCGACGCTGAAACAGGATTTATCCACAACGGCATCGCTATTGGCGACACGCGTATTCACTGCCTCGACACAGTCCCGCCGCTCATCAGGGACCAGCTCTCCCGACGCGGCAAAACAGCCTCCGCGCCAAGCCGCCTTGTCACCTTCGACCTCGAAAGCGGCAAAATGCTCTGGGAAGACCGTAACAGCGTATTCGGCTCCTACCTCGCATGGTCGAAAGAGAACGACATCCTGGTCCAGTCCACCCGGCCCTCGCGCGATACGGTCAAAGGGGAAGACGGCAAACAGATGATCGCTTACCGTGCGGCGAACGGCTCCGTTATCTGGGACAAGAACGTGGATTACAAAACATTCCCGGTCCTTCATGGCTCGCGAATCA
Source organism: Candidatus Latescibacterota bacterium (assembly GCA_963668435.2). GTDB lineage: Bacteria > Latescibacterota > Latescibacteria > Latescibacterales > Latescibacteraceae. The sequence goes on along the minus strand of CAXXSC010000001.1, from coordinate 74,879 downwards.
TTACCGAGGGTGTTATTTTCAGCCTTTTGAACGGTGAACCGGAAACCCGCACCGATCCGATCACCGGCGACATCATCCCCTGGACCTGGAAACGCATGTACGGCTGTAACTATCCTGTCGCCAGCGAACATCTCCTGACATTCCGCTCAGGCGCGGCCGGCTTCATGGATTTCGACAATATGGGCGGCACAGGTAATTTCGGCGGATTCAAGTCCGGCTGTACCATCAGCCTCATTGCCGCGGACGGTGTCCTGAACGCTCCCGACTACACACGGACATGCAGCTGTCCCTACCAGAACCAGACCTCGCTCGCCATGGTCTACATGCCCGATGCTGACATCGAGACATGGACATTCGACGATTTCGAGTGGAACGGCAGCAGGATCGAGCGTGTTGGAATCAATTTCGGTGCGCCCGGCGACCACATGGACAACAGCGGCACACTCTGGCTCGATTACCCCAGTGTCGGCGGCGACTCGCCGGACATCCCGGTCGTGGTCTCACCTGAACAGCCGGAATGGTTCCGCGGACATTCATCACGGATTTCCGACGGCGGCAATAAATGGGTCACCGCCTCGGGCGGCGAAGGCATCGAGCGCATCGCGGTAACACTGGCAAAAGAACCGGCAGGGGAAAAACGCTATAACGTGAGCCTCCTTTTCGCTGAGCCGGAGGATATCACCGCTGGTGAGCGCGTGTTCGACGTGGCCCTTCAAGGCAGCCGGAAAGTGAAGAAGCTCGACATTGTAAGAGAAGCAAAAGGCGCCAACCGGACCATTGTCAAGCAATTCAAGAACATCAAAGCCGGGAACGAACTCGTCATCAAACTGACACCCGCCAATGGTTCTAAAAGAAAACCGCTGATTTCGGGTATCGAAATAGTCGCGGCGAAATAATTTTCGACGCTTATAACACTCATTCACAACAGGTTACATGAGCAACAAACAGGAGGATGCATGCAGAGGATCGGGTCAGCAGTGCTACTTTTCTTGCTGAGTGTCACAACGTTTATCACACCGCTTTCAGCACAAAACGCAACGAACAACCGTAACAGGGCAGAAAATTACGTAAAAAAGGGCTCAAGCGCACTCGCGCCTGTCTACGGCCCGCTTGCCGAACATCTTGTCAATGAATACGCGCTTTCCTCAAGGATCGGCGTCGGTATCGATATCGGCGGCGGCCCTGGCGATCTTTCAGTTGAACTCGCACGCCGCACAACCGGTATGCGTTGGATAAATTCCGACATCAATCCCGCACTCTTCACCCACAGCGCGGACAAGGCGAAAGCCGCCGGTGTAGATGGACGGGTCAGTTTCACTGTCGCAGACGCGACAAAACTGCCGTTCCGTGACAACTACGCAGACATCATTGTCTCCCGCGGCTCTTTCCAGTTCTGGAAGGATATCGACAAGGCGTTTTCAGAGATTTACCGTGTCCTGAAACCCGGCTGCCCGGCCTATATCGGCAGGGGATTCTCGGAAAACCTTCCTGTCAATGTCGCCCGCGATGTCAGGAAAAATCAAGGCGGTGGCCCGAAATATGACAAGGAAAAAACAGCTGTCATGCTCGCGGCAGCAGCAAAATCCCGCGGATTCAAGGATTTCAGGATTATCATGCCGTCACCCGCCGGCTCGGACGGTGTCAATTACGGTGTCTGGATCGAATTCTTCAAAGAGGGCCCGAGGACAGTGCCGAAAAAATCTCCCGCCGCAGTTGCCGTCTCCAGCGGCAATAAAAAGACACCGCTCTATGTGATCGAACCGATGGAGATCAGGGGCACCGCACCCCGCGATGTAATCGCCGAGCCCTCGACCGAGGCAGCCGCACTCGAAATCACCAAGTCGGTAGTCACTGGCGAGGATATCGAAAGGCAGGGCGCAAAAAACATCGTCGAGGCGCTCGATTACGTGCCCGGCGCATGGGTTGAGACACGCGGCCGCAAGGTCAAGCAGTTCTTCTCGGTTCGCGGCCAGAAATACCCCTATCCTGAGTATGCCATCGACGGCGCACTGTTCCGCGAGTTCCACGAGGTACCCTATTTTTTCTCCACCGCAGACATCGATCGTATCGAGGTGCTTCGCTCCAGCGCTGCTATGCTTTCCGGTGTTTCCGGCCTGACCGGCATCGTGAACATCGTACCAAAAACATACACGAAACCCGAGACCTCATGGGATATCGAGTACGGCAGTTTTGACACCTACCGGGGACGTCTCTCACACGGCGCAACAGTAGGCAAGGCGACATATTCCCTGTCGGTCGACACTCCGCATACGAACGGTCCCGATGGCAAGAATGCCGCCGAGAACATGTCAAATTTCAAGGCATCGCTGTCATTCAAACCGCGTAACGATCTCGATATCAGCGCGAACATTTTCCATATTAACGGTCGTCGCGAACTGCGCAGGGCCGAGGATCCAGCAGCATCCAAGTTTCAGCAAACAGTCGAACGTTTCGATCCGTTCAGAACAACATTCGCAAATCTCAAGACCCTCTATCATCCCGACGACAAAAAGTCGACGGAACTTCAGCTGTTCTATGCCGACCGTAACCATGTCTTCCAGAACGACACATCCGACGGTCACACAGCGAACTCCGAGCATGATTTCGAATGGGGGCTCAACCTGATCCAGTCCTATGCGCTGACTGAGAACAACACGCTCAGAGGCTCGATCTATTACAACCACTGGATGGCGCCCAACGGCAAACGTTTCTTCGCCGGAAAGAAATGCGACCTTCACCGCTACTCCGCCACAGTCGCCGACGAACACCGGATCGGCAGGCTCACGCTCGACGGCGCGATCCGGCTCGAAAGAACCTATATCGAGGACTACGGCGCATTTGGCATCAACGGCAGCGCAAAAGGATTCGGAAAAGTCACACCGATCACGGACGAGTGGGAGCCTATCATGCTGAACGCGAGCATGGGTGCGGCATGGCACATGTCACCGGCGCTGTCCCTCTTCGCAAATGCCGTTGTCGGCGAGATCAAGGCACGTGACGGCAGTCGTGACATCAATGGCGACACCCCCTCCAACGAACGGCGCATCAAGCTCGATCTCGGTGTCCGCACATTCAACAGCCGTTTCGGAGAGGCATCTATCGCGGCGTTCCTTTCACGGCAGGATGACGCTATCGTGCTGAGCGGAAAAACGGAAACCTACAACGGTCAGATAATGGAGCTTTATCTCAACCGCGACCAGTACACAAACGGCATCGAGCTCGACACGAAAAGCACCCGGCTTTTCAATGTCGCGAGATTCTTCCTGAATGCCACCGTCATGAATCCCGAAATGAAAACGGACGACGGCTGGAAAGAAAACAAGGAAATGCCAGGATTCATCGGAAGCGCCGGTGTGAATGCCGATTATCAGCGTTATGACCTGAGTATTTACCTGAAACATGTATCGGAATACGAGAGCACCCGTTTTGCAGCGGACAGCTCCGTTCCGGTCGACCTTGGCGATTACACAACCGTGAACATGACCGCCGGTGTCAGACTCTACGGCCGTCCCGCCACACGTATATATCTGGAAATCAAGAACCTGACTGACGAAGAGTTTTCGACTGTTGTCGGATTCCCCGATTTCGGAAGAACCTATACTGTGGGCCTTCGCCAGACATTTTAACGGCAGCAAGTTTCCGTATAACAATGATATACCTGAAAGGACCGGAGAACACCGGTCCTTTTTTATAGCAAAACAGAAACAGGAATCGCAAAAAAAAGTTGCAAATTGCTGTTAATATGAGTTTCTTTTCTTATTAAGGACTAATATTATTATACAGCTTTGATTTTTAAATTTTATGCGGTCCGGCACAACGCCTCCGCGGAGAAAATACATGCGTCTGATTCCTGTAAAAGACATTAAATCGGGAATGGTTCTCGGCAAATCCATTTATCAGGGAAGCAGCAAACTGCTTCTCGGCGCCGGATACCGTATCAACGACTATGTTATCGGCAAACTCGGAGAACGCGGTTACAGCCATATCTACATCATGGAGGAAGGCACAGAATCAGTCATTCCCGAAGATCTCATCAGCGACGAAGTACGCATGCAGGCACATGCCGCTATCGCGAATACCGAAGAAAGAATCGAGAAGACGTTCAAATTCCGCGACATGAGCCGTTCGAAAATTGTCGACGCTATCAACGATGGTGCGCTGAAAGACCTCAATATTGCCTATAACATCCGTAAACTTGTCGACGACGTTCTTGCCGAGATCGCTGAGGTCGGAGCGCGTTTTCTCAATTCGATGATGCTGAAATCGAGAGATTCCGCTTTTGTCGACCATGCCCTGAACACAGCTGTGCTGTCCATTATTATCGGCAAGCAGTATAAGTACACGTCGACAGAGCTAAAAACACTTGCCACCGGCTGCTTCCTCCACGATATCGGCAAGCTCATACTTGAGAAAATGAATGCCGAGGACGAAAGCGAGTCCCACAAACTCTATCGTGAACACAGCACATTCGGCTATCTGATTCTTACAAACGACAACTATGTTTCACCGATGGAAACCCAGATCGTAAACCAGCATCATGAGAATCAGGACGGCACCGGATTTCCCATCGGGCTCAAGGGCAGAAACCTTCCCCCACTGAAAAACAGCTCCCACGATACAAAAGGCCAGATATTCCGTCTGGCTGAAATATGCTCCGTTGCGAACGCTTACGACAACCTCATTATGGATGAGAAAACCGGCGAACTCCATCAGCCGCAGGATGTCCTCAAGAGCCTCCTGGAACAGGCAGGCTCGGTATACAACAAAGACATTATTCAGACGCTGACCCAGGTGGTTGCGGTCTATCCGGTCGGTACCAGTGTCAAGATATCAAGCATTGTCGATCCATCGCTTATCGGCAGCTATGGTGTCGTGGCAAAAACGAACAAGGACAATCCCTCACGTCCGATAATCATCATCACGACCAACAAGTACCGGAAAAAAATCAAACCGATTATGCTCGACACCGCCAAGCTCAAGCAGATCGAGCTTGAGCTCATGCTCTGAGCCGTATACCGGGTGACGAGTTATGGTATCAGCATCCAGCCCTTCCGCCGCGTTCCACACGCGAAGAAACCGCCGCACAGCACAATCATCAAAGGGGACTCCATGAGACATTCCGTAATGATAACGCTGTCGTTTTTTTTAGTATTCGCCATAGCTGTCACAAACGCCATTGCGGAACCCTCTTTCGACAGCAAGGATATCTTCATTAGCGGCCTTGACGGTTACGATACATGCCGGATTCCGGCTCTTGCTGTTGCTCCCGACGGCACAATTCTGGCTTTTGCCGAGGGACGCAAGGCAGGACGCGGCGATGCAGGAGATATCGACCTTCTGCTCAAACGCAGTCTCGACGGCGGCGACCTGTGGCAGCCCATGCAGCTGGTGTGGGATGACGGCGCCAACACCTGCGGCAATCCCTGCCCTGTGGTGGACAGCGAAACCGGAACTATCTGGCTTTTCTCCACCCACAATCTCGACGAAGACCGCGAACGCATGATCTGGGACGGAACCAGCAAGGGCAGCCGGACTGTCCATGTGATGAAGAGTGCCGACAACGGTGCCACATGGTCGGAACCGCTCGACATAACTGACGCTGTGAAGAAAGACAACTGGACATGGTACGCCACCGGCCCGGGCTCGGGCATACGGATGACAAACGGCCGTCTTGTCATTCCCTGCGATCACGGCGTGGCAGTCTCGAAAGACTACCAGTCCCATGTAATTTACAGCGACGACCACGGAAAAAGCTGGCGGCTTGGCGGCTCAGTGCCTGACACGGCCACAAGCGAATGCCAGGTGGCGGAACGTTCCGACGGCAGCCTGCTTATCAATATCAGGAAATACCCGGAACGTCCCGGATTGAGAGCAATATCAGAAAGCGGCGACCGTGGAAAAACATGGTCGCAGACACGTCTCGATCCGGCACTTGTCGCCTCCGGCTGCCAGGGAAGTTTCATATCTGTCATCGATTCACTTGTTCCGCGCGGCCGTATCCACCTCTTTTCCAATCCGGCGGACAGCAAAGACCGTATCAACATGACAGTCCGTGTGAGTTACGACGACGCCTCCACGTGGCCGCTTGCGAAAACGATTCACGAGGGACCTTCCGCCTACTCCTCGCTGGCATCTCTTCCTGATGGACGCATACTCTGTTTTTATGAACGCGGCGACAGGCACGCATATGAAAAGCTCACGATCGCCCGTTTCAACCGTGAATGGATTGAAAACAAATAAATAACGATATCAGAACACAAACGGAGGATCAATGAAAACCGCCCGCAGAACAGCCCTGATTTTGACGCTCGCTCTTGCATGCTGCTGCATCGCAATGACAGCTTTTGCCGCCGATGACAACGGCCTCACCCAGCTCGACCTTTTCGTATCGGGCACCGATGGCTATCACACGTTCCGCATCCCGGCGCTGATCACCTGCGAGTCGGGCACAATCCTGGCATTCTGCGAGGGCCGCAAGGGCCACCGCGGTGATTCCGGCAACATCGACATCGTGCTCAAGCGCAGTTTTGACGGCGGCAAAACATGGCAGCCCATGCAGACCATCTGGGACGACGGTCTCAATGTCTGCGGCAATCCCTGCCCGGTCATCGACAGCTCGACCGGGACTGTCTGGCTGCTTCTCACCCATAACCTCGGCCACGATCACGAGCGAGATATCATGGCAGGCACCAGCGAGGGCTCTCGTACAGTCTGGGTGATGAAAAGCACGGACGACGGCGCGTCATGGTCCCAGCCGAAAGAGATAACCTCGACCACCAAGCGCGAAGACTGGACCTGGTACGCAACCGGTCCGGGCGTTGGAATCCAGACCTCCACGGGACGTTTGGTCATACCCTGCGACCACGCCCTCCTCGGCTCGAAAATCTACGGCTCCCATATCATCTACAGCGACGACCACGGTGCAAGCTGGAAACTCGGCGGCGCCGCGACACCCAACTGCAACGAATGCCAGGTGGCCGAGCTCACCGATGGTCGTTTGATCCTCAACATGCGCAGTTATCACGGCGAAAGCCGCAGGGCGATCTCGACAAGCACGGACGGCGGAATGACCTGGACTGTTCCGGCGCTCGATATTTATCTCGTGGAACCGCGCTGCCAGGCAAGCCTGATCCGTAACGGCGACACATTCCTTTTCTCCAATCCCGCGGGCAAAAAACGCATGAAAATGACAGTCAAGATGAGCACGGACGATTGCGGTTACTGGCCGTACTCGCGCTTGATCAACGAGGGACGTTCGGCGTATTCATGCCTTTCGGTGCTCAAGGACGGCCGCATTGCCTGTTTCTACGAGCGCGGCGAGGAACACGCCTATGATGTGATCACGTTCGCGACATTCACGGAGGAGTGGATCAAGGGGGAGTAGGGCGAGCCCTGAATTCGATAAAAAACAGAGCCATTATCCGGTCAGAAGAATATTGATACACATGAAAACGGCGGCGGCCAGGGTGGTAACGGCGAATATGCGCTTGAGTTTGGCGGGATTGGTTTTTAACGCGTATTTTCCACCGGCAAGACCACCGGCAACTCCCGCTATGGCAAGCAGGAAAGCGCCGTGCAAATCGATAAGGCCGCTTGCGCTGTGCCCCAGAAAACCCATGAGAGCAGTTGCGGCAACCATGGCAGAGGAGGTTCCGACAGCAATCCTCATCGGCACTCCACAGGCGAGAACCATCAGCGGCACCTTGAACGAGCCGCCGGAAATTCCGACCATGCCAGCGACAAAACCGGTCGCAATGGTAACCGGCATCGCCAGCCACATGTTGACAGAATAGCGGACATCACCATACTCCCGATACCAGTATCCGGCACGTTTCTTGATAACAGCCGTGGTCTCGGGAGTTTTTCTCAGCATGAACAGCGCAGCAATCACGAGAAGAACCGCGAAAATCCCTTTGATCAGAGTTTCCGGTAACGAATGGGCAAAATAACCACCAACAAACGCCATGATATCGGTCGGTGGATCAAGGATCAACGCCAGTTTCCAGTCCACCATCCTGCTTTTATGAAAAACAAGCATGGCGGCAACAGCGCTGAACACAAGTATCAGCTGGGCTGCCGCTGCCGCATCATAAGCGCTGAGCCCGAAAGCGATGAGTATCGGCACATAAAAATTTCCTCCACCCCGTCCCGTCATGGACATGAGCAATGCCAGGAAAAAAATCAGTATTGAAGCATAATACACTGTCATTGAATTTCACTTTTCGGCTGAAAACAGAGCGGGAATTGAACAGACATCTTTGTTACAGGAACAGTAATCCGGGTTTGCAGAGGCTCGTAATTCCCTGACTTGCATGTAATTACCGATATGCCATCTTATACAGCGTCATGACACTCAGCGGCACAAAGTCTTAACAACAACAAGAGAAAGCCGCCACCGGCATATAGAGAAAATGCAGGACAGAGCGTATTAGCCTCGTCCTGTCCTGCATCAAACAATGATAATATTCGTTTACACTATTTTCTCCGCGCCGCTGTAAACCTCTTCGACCGTGATTGCGGCAGCCGCACGTCCCGGATGCTTCTCCGGATTCCATGTCTTCATGTCATCGAAAATCGGGCCTGATTCGAGAAGTTCGACAGTCCCCTTGATCTGGTATGACTTGTTTTCCTCGGTAATGAAAAGAAGAGAGGCTTTCGATCCGGCAAGGATGTTTTTCCTCGTCTTATCAAAATAGTTATCGGCGACAACCAGAATTTCATCGCTGTATTTTCCGACACAAGTCGCATAAATCGCATTGGGTATCCCGTTATTGTCGACCGTGGTCAGCACGACCGGACCGGCGTGATTATTCCATTGTTCAATGACTTCACTGGGTAGCAACGACATCTTGAACCCTTTCATTACATTAAAATAAACATACTGTTACAAAAGATATATAATGCCACTTTTGCTTAAAACACATCCGTGTTATCAGCAAGAAGTGATCCATACCGCTACTTAATTTCAAGCACACCCTCGCCCGCGGGCAGATTCAGTTTCACACCGCCTTTTTCCGGCAGCCACTCAAAATCTTTCACAGCCGCACCGTTGAGCGTGATACTCGCGGGACTTCCCACCGTGCCGATAATCGCCTCGCCCTCGCTGCAGCGGTAGAATTTCATGACAGCTCCGGCCTGCTCGAATGTCATGGGAGCACCGGATTCGACCACAAGATTGCCGTCGATGGAAAGATAACGGCACATGGCGAGAAGCATCGTGTCGCCCTCGGTGGTGGCAGCGAGAGCGTCGGTTATAACCGGACCGGTCTCCCATTTCGTACCCGGACGCGTGGAAAAGCCGAAAATAACACCGTTCACCGTACCCTTGACAAAACCGTCGCCCTTCACGGCGGCAATATCAGGCTCCGAGCCTTCCGTTGTCGTGGTCAGGATATTGGCCATAACCAGCGGAACACCGTCCGTGCGGGCGTTGATCCTGAGCATGCCCTCCTTGACCAGCGGCTTGTCGTTCATGAGCGCATTGATATAATGCGGTGTCTCCTCGGCAATCACCTCGGACTGTTCGGGCCATAGATGGCTGAAATGAAGTGTCGCGTCATCGTGGGTGATCGTGGAATATTCGGGCGCAGCAGCGATATCCTCAAGACGTTCGGTCTGGTAAAGCAGTGAGACCTCGACATCTTCCTCACCCGGATCGACCGTGTCGAGCATAATCAGCGTGCGCGGCTTGATATAGAGCACATTACGCTGCATACTGTCCACCTCGCCCCAGTAGAGACGGCCGATATCACCACGGGTGAACGCCGCGTTCTTCCCGTCGAGAAAATGGGAAATGAACGCGTATTCCTCGAATCCTTCGGCCATGCCTTTGACATCGCCGACACGCTGGCTCTGGTGGTTGCCGTTGATCAGGATGGTCGAATGCCCCACCGGCTGGGTGTAATGGGTCTGGTAATGGGGATCGTCATAATAGGAACTGCCGTGACGTTCGACAATGAACTCGTTTCCGCGGTCAGCAAGCCAGAATGTGCCCTGATCGATGTGCTGATGGTTGATGAACGGCCCGGTGCGCAGGACAAACACAAAATCGTCCGTGTCCCAGCCGCTCTTGAATATTGTGGTGCCAACATCGCGGAAAACACGCACCGGATTCTCGCCGAACGGATCCTGCGCAGGCACATTTCCGGGCTGATAGATAGCGTCAAAAAGAGTCGGAGAGCTCTGGACATAACCGTAAAGCCAGCTCAGAACGGGATCTTCAAATTTCGGAACCAGCCAGGTCCAGCGGTTCATCCCGCTGATACGCTGATGGGAATCACCGAAATCGAATGTCCGCTTGTTTTTGATGAAACCGGACCAGACCGCCTCCTGCCATGCACCGTTCAGCGGCTCGTGCAGATCTATCCCGAACACATTTTCCAGCGAGGGAAGATTTTCCTGAAGCGTGTAATTTGTGTAGCTGTTGTAGGAGAAGCCCTCACCGTAAGAGCCGTCGGAACCGTGCACCGCCTTGATGAAATCCCAGAGCTTGAACACAGCGCCGCTGAAATAAGGCTCCAGCACTTCGTCGCCGTCGCCGTACATGGCTGCCATGAGCATGGCTGCGCCACCGGTGACATGGGCGATCCAGTTCGAGGTGTCGTTGGTGACCATATCATCCTCGACATAGGTGCGGTGGTTGTCGATGACCGCTTTTTCGAGGAAAGCCTCCCGGATGAGCGTGCGCTGATAGTTGTTCATGAGATCATAGGTGAGATCATAGGCCAGCGCCAGCTTGTGGTGCATCACACCAGAGGGGTGATAGGTGAATCGGCCCCGGCGCGCCAGCCAGGGATGGTTCCAGTCGGGAAGTGTCGCCAGCTTTTCGAGAAGAGCGACAACGTACTCGCCCGCCTCGGTGTCGTGGTGAAACGCATAAGCGAGCGCATTCGATTCGGCGGCACGGTTCCAGTTCCTGACTGTCGCCTGCCCCCATGCGCCCAGGGTCGGAAGCCAGTGTTCGGCCGGGAACTGATCGGCGACATATTCGATCTTGTCGACCGGAAGGTTCTCACGCTGTTCGGCGGCATGTTCTTTCAGGTTTTCGTAAACTTTTCCATATTCATCTGTCTTGAGACGTGCTTCGATTGCGGCCTGTTCGGCGGCATCGAACCAGAGACGGGGATGTTTGTCCCTGATATTGTCAGGAGCCACAACAAATGTGAACTCGGTCGAGGACAGCTCATTGCCGCGAGAACAGAAAGCACGCAGTGTTCCGCGGTACATACCCTTGTCAAAAGGAAGTCTGAACGATTTCAGCGACCAGAAACCGTCCTTCCCGGCAAGTGTTTTCGACAACAGTGTTTTTGAGCTGTCGGTAAACTCGCTGATCTCGAGTGTAACTTTCGCGGCATCGAGCGGCCACTGGCCCGAGAGAGAGAACGAGGCGCCTTTCGCATAATGTTCACTGGCGATATAGGGCTTGAATTCGCTCAGTTTCATCACGGCGGGCTCGGCAAACTTGAACGCCATATCCTGCGCGGCCTTCACGGACACATCATCGATGCCGAGATAGATCGGCATTGCAGGATCGGCATCGGGAATTTTCGCCAGCACCGCAAGGTCATTGACCTTGATCCTGTCCTTTCCGGCAAGGCAGGGATTTTCGGCAACAAAATCCTCGAAGGTGACGACAGCCCCCTGCCACGCGTTCATTACAGGGTTCGCGATCGTACAGTCCACCTGGCCGTCTTGCCCGGCGGCAAGGCGGATCTTGACATATTCGACCGTTATCGTGGTCTTGAGATAGTATTTCAGCGATATTTTCGAGCCGGGAACAAGCCAGATATCGAACAGTTTCTGTGCACCGGCATAATTATCCACATTGGTGTAGGGGGTGACAATCTGTACGATGGAAATGTTCGGATCACCGGGCAGCATCTCGTTGACCCGAAAATTGGGATCATAGGCGGTATCCTGCCAGAGCGGATAGGAGGCCCATGCCCTGAGAGAACGCGTCTCGAAATCTTCGAAATACTCGAAAGGTTCGAGCACAGTCCCGGCGCTTGCGGCAGTGACAAGCACCATAATAGCCAAGCAACACAGTATCCGGAGCTTCATAGTTTAAATCTCCCGTGAAATATGAACTGGCCCAAGAAATAAGGTTTTGTGAAAACTGTTTACTTTGCTGATAGCGTATACTATATATAAACAATGCGTGTCAGGCAATGTACAACAAAATACTTGGGAAACCCAAATATTTATTTGCCCGGCATATCCTGCTACCTCTAGCCGGCTAACTCGCAGTATACTGTTTCGGGGGAAAACAGGCATGACTATGCTCGAGCACACCTTTGCGGAACTCGTGGACATCCAAAAGCTCCAGAAATCAATGGATTATTTCTATCAGGCTTTCGGACTGCCCAGTGCTGTTGTCGATCCGGACGAAAAAGTCCTTGTTGCTGCCGGATGGATCGATATCTGCACGAAATTCCATCGCACAAATCCATTGACAAGTGAACGGTGCAGGGAAAGCGACGCCTATATAAAAACGCACCTTCACGAAGGCGATTACGTAACATACCGCTGCAGAAACGGCCTGAGCGAAACAGCATTTCCATTAGTCATCGGTGGAATGCATATCGCCACATTCTTCTTCGGCCAGTTCTTTTTTGATGACCAGCTTCTTGACGAGGACTATTTCCGCAAACAGGCGGAAGATGCTGGATTCGATGTCGAAAGCTATCTTGAGGCATACCGCCAGATCCCGAAATTCTCCCGGAATGAAATTGACAGCATTGTCGCGTATTACAAAGTTATCGCCGACATCATGATTGACATAGGAACCAATAACCTGAGGCTTCTGAGAGAAATCGATGAGCGGAAACTGGTGGAAAAATCACTTCGTGACACATATGATATCATCACAAAAAGTCCCGCTGTCGCTATCAAGTGGAAAAACGAAAAAAACTGGCCGCTCGCATTCGTTTCCGATAACGTGGAAAGACTGACCGAATATAAAGCTGAAGCGTTTAAATCCGGCAGCATCACCTACATCCAGATTGTCCATCCAGAAGACACCGAACAGATACGGGCGGAGGTCGCAAAAAACTCCGAAGACCCCTCGATTTCCCGTTTTTCCCACCAGCCCTACAGGATTATCACGAAAAGCGGGAAAATAAAGTGGTTGGACGATATCACCGACATCCAGCGTAACAGTGACGGCGAAATTACCCACTACCAGGGAATCATCATCGACATCACCGACCGCGTGCTTCTCGAGGAGCAGCTCCGCCAGTCACAGAAAATCGAATCGATCGGGCGCCTTGCCGGCGGTATCGCCCATGATTTCAACAATATCCTGACAGCGATCATCGGCAATGTAGAACTGATAATGATGGACATGGACAGTGAATCAGGCTTCTTTTCGGAAATCCAGGAAATCAAGGATTGCGCGCACCGTGCGGCGGATCTGACACGGCAGCTACTCGCTTTTTCCCGCAGACAGATCATCGAACCGAAAGTCCTCGATCTGAACAAGACAATCCGCGATTTTGAGAAAATGCTCATCCGCCTTATCGGCGAGGATATCGAATATACGACAAAGCTCACCGAAGATATATGGCCGGTAAAAGTCGATGTCGGGCAGATCGAACAGGTCATAACCAATCTTGCGGTAAATGCCCGTGATGCAATGCCACAAGGCGGCAAGCTTTTGATCGAAACCGCTAATGTCCATCTAAACGGCGAGGATATCAGTTCACAAGGTATATCCATCTCCGGCGATTATGTTATGCTTGCAGTCAGCGACAACGGCGTCGGCATTCCGACATCGGTTAAGTCGAAAATATTCGATCCTTTCTTTACAACAAAAGAAAAAGGGAAAGGCACAGGACTGGGCCTTTCCACCTGTTTCGGCATAGTCAAACAGAATAACGGGCATATCTCGGTCTACAGCGAGCCCGGTTTCGGAACGACAATCAAGATATATCTGCAGAGCACCGAGAAAACATCCACAATATCCGGTGAAAACGAAGCACCTGCCGATACAATAAGCGGCCATGAAACAATACTGCTTGCCGAGGATGAAAAAACTGTCCGGGATATGATCACGAAAATCCTCACAAAAAGCGGATACACCGTCATCGAGGCACAAAACGGGGCCGATGCGCTCGAAACAGCAAAAAACTATCCCGGCAGGATCGACCTTCTTATCACAGATGTCATCATGCCGCAGACAGGTGGCAGGGAACTCGCAAACAATATATCCGAGATCTGCAGCGGGATAAAAATATTGTTTATTTCAGGTTACACTGACGATGCCATTGTCCACCACGGTATTCTCGAAGAGGGAATCAATTTTCTCCAGAAACCGTTTTCGAAACACTCCCTGCTGAAAAAAATTGCCGATGTCTTCAGCAATTAGCAAGCAAGTTATCCAGACTGGAAAAGAACTCATTTTTTATAACCGAGGTACGCTGTTATGGCTGGAAACAAACTGAAAGTTGCGATGGTAGGAACAGGGTCACGCGGTTCCGGAATGTGGGGCAGAACAGTTGTGAATGAATACGGCGATGTGGTCGAGTTCACCGGCCTTTGCGATATCAATCCCAAACGTCTTGCCTATTCAAAAAGTTATATCGGTGTCGACTGCCCCACATTCACCGATTTTGACGAGATGGTCAACACGACAAAACCGGACTCGGTCATTGTTACCACGATGGACTGTTTTCACGCGAAATACGCCTGCCGCGCCATGGAACTCGGCTGCGATGTCATACTCGAAAAACCGATGGCTACCGACGAGAAAATGTGCCAGGAAATCCTCGACATGGAACGCAAAACCGGCAGAAAGGTCACAGTCACATTCAACGCCCGCTACGGTGCCGGTGTCGTACGTACAAAAGAGATACTTCGTTCCGGCGAAATCGGCAAAGTATGCTCGGTCGATTTCAGCTGGTACCTCGACACGGACCACGGCGCCTCTTATTTCCGCCGCTGGCACGCGTTCAAACAGAATTCCGGCTCGCTGCTTGTCCACAAGTCGACACACCATTTCGACATGATGAACTGGTGGCTCGATGCCGAACCGCTCGAGGTGAATGCCAACGGCGACCTTCGCCATTATGGTTTCAACGGCGACAACCGTCATGAGCGCTGCATGACCTGCCCTCACAAGGGCACCTGCCCCTATTTCTGGGATATCACGAAAAACGATCACTACATGAAGCTCTACGTGGAGTGCGAGGATGTGGACGGTTATATCCGCGACGCTTGCGTTTTCCGCGAGAAAATCAATATCTGGGACACTATGTCACTCTGTGTCCGCTACACCAACGATATTATCATGAACTATTCCGAGAACGCCTGCATGCCCTACGAGGGTTACCGCGTGTCGTTCAACGGCACAAAGGGCCGCCTCGATGTCCGTGCATATTCCCGTCAGCCATGGGAGCCCGGCGGACAGGCTGAATTCCGTCTGACAAAATTGTTCGGTACGACAAAACACTACATAATGCAAGCCAATGAGCCGGGCGGGCACGGCGGCGCTGACCCAAAACTCCAGAACAGGATTTTCAGGAACGAGCCGGACAGGCTCCAACAGGCGGCAGGCACCCGCGACGGCGCACTGTCTATCCTCATCGGTATCGCCGCACGGCGCAGTATCGAACAGCAGCGGCCGATATTTATCGATGAGCTGGTGAAACTGTAAGTCAGGGATCAGGGAAATTGATTGTTTGACCTTCCCATGTCAACTGTTATATTGGATTTTAATCTACATTCTTGAATCAATTATTGGAGGAGATGATGAGCAGCGAAAAAATTGAACAGGGCCGCCGGAAATTCCTTGGTGCAGCAGGCGCCGCAGCTATGGGCGCAGCAGCCATACCCCTGTCGGGCGGCAGAGAAGCCCATGCGGCCAAAAGCAAAAAGCTCAAGATTGCCATGGTTGGCACCGGAAGCCGTGGAACAGGTCTCTGGGGCAGAACGCTCAATAAGAATTACAGCGATGTCCTCGAATTTGTTGGGCTCTGCGATATCAACTACAAACGAGTCGAGTTCGCGAAAAAAGATATTGGTGTCGACTGCCCCACATTCACCGATTTCGACGAGATGATCGCTAAAACGAAACCCGACAAGGTCATCGTCACCACAAAAGACTGTTTCCACGCCAAATACATTTGCCGCGCGATGGAACTGGGCTGTGATGTCATCACGGAAAAGCCCATGACCACCGACGAGAAAATGTGCCAGGAGGTGCTCGACACCGAACGCAGAACCGGCCAGAATGTACGCGTTACATTCAACTACCGTTATGGTCCCGCGGCAGTCAGGATCAAGGAAATCATCGCCTCGGGCGAGATCGGCGAAATCACCTCTGTCGACTTCAACTATTACCTCAACACGGATCACGGCGCCTCCTATTTCCGCCGCTGGCACGGCTACAAGCAGAATTCCGGCTCGCTGCTGGTCCATAAGTCGACACATCATTTCGACCTTCTCAACTGGTGGCTGGATGCAGAACCGATGGAGGTCCGTGCCTTTGCTGACCTTCGCCACTACGGTTTCAACGGGGAATTCAGGGCGAAGAACTGCCGCACCTGCCCCCATACGAGCAAATGCCCTTATTACTGGGACATCACCAAGAGCGAACACATGATGAACCTCTATGTCAACTGCGAAGACGTGGACGGTTACATCCGTGATTCCTGTCTCTACCGTAAAGACATCAACATCTGGGACACCATGGCGGTACAGGTGAAATATCACAGTGATATCCCCCTGAACTACTCGCTCAACGCCTGTATGCCCTACGAGGGTTATCTTGTCGGCTTCAACGGCACCAAGGGCCGTCTTGACGCACGCGAGTATCACAAACAGCCGTGGGAAGTCGAGGGAATGGCCGATTTCCGTATCACCAAGAATTTCGGCACGACAAAGACCTTCACCATACCGCACGGCGGCGCGGGACACTGGGGTTCCGACACCAAGATGCAGGACATGATCTTCCGCGGCGCACCAGATCCGCTGGGACAGACCGCCGGAACACGCGCCGGCGCGCTCTCCATTCTCATCGGTGTCGCGGCGAGACGGAGTATCGAACGCCAGGAAAACATCGTTATCGACGAGCTGGTGAAATTGTAAAAAATAAGTGAATGACGTTCTGGCAGCTGCCGCACAGGATATTGGCAGGCAGCTGCCTTGAACGGCAATATCCGAAACCGCTCAAGGGTATCTCTTATAATTCGCTTTCCAGGCATGAGCGATATATTTCAGCGATCTGATAAGACAATGGAAATGAATGCTTATCGTAAAGATAAGTCGAAATTCCATGAACGCAGTCAGGCGCTTAAAGATACGCTCGCCGGTAAAAGTGGAGTTACGAGAGATGCCCTTGCGTCATTTTACCGGAAATAACCGAGGTTATTGACGCAGCAAATATCAGTCGATGGATTTTATTGACACATAATTGGAAAAAGTAAAGGGAATGTTGATGGGCAATTTTCAGAAGATCGGGATGTTGGTGTTAACACTATTTATGACAGTGTTTTCATTAGCTTTTCCACTTACCAACGCAACTGCGGCTGATCATGGCGCACTGTTTTCTTATGGTGACAGCGGAATCGACACAGGAAATCTGGCCATTGCACTTGGCGGGGAAGTTCACGGCTATTTGCAGTGGGAAGGCCGTTTCTGCAACGGCCCCAATTATCTGGACGCTATCGCAGAGGCTGTAGCCGGCTGGAGCAGCGACCCAGCTCTTAACGGCGGATATAATTATTCTTTTGGCGGCGCCGGCATCAGCAAGGGCTGGGATCCCGAAATACCGCTTCTCGCCGAACAAATCATGTTGTCCACCGAAAAAACCATCGACCATAATGATATGGTGCTGGTATCGATCGGTGTCAATGACCTTTTATCGGTCGGCACCGGAATTCCGGACGATCCAGCTGTTGTTGCGGCGGAACTGATGTCCGGCATTGAAACACTTGCGGATATAGGCGCCAGACAGCTCATCATTCCAACCCTCTACCCATTGCATCTCAGTCCCGGTGTGCTTGTTATGGGCAGCGAGACAATGTTATACGCCCGCCGATGGCTTATCACGCTCAACATGGAAGTTGACCGTCTTTTGGCTTCTTTTGTGTCCCGGAATCCCGATATAAAGATAATTCGCCCGGACTTCTTCAAAGACTTGACCTACGTGTACAATAATCCCGGGGAATTCGGATTTACGAACATTACGGATTCCGCGTTTGACGGTTCGTCAGTTGTGGACAATCCCAATGATTATTTATGGTGGGATGAGGCCCATAGTACTAAAGAAGTCCAGAAATTGATGGCAAAATGGCTGTTGGCTGAAGTGGTATCGACTGTATCACCTCACGAGTCCGCACCTCAGGCAGGACTTGCCCTGCTGGACATGAACCTCGCCCATTCGAGGCAGATGAAAAAAAACATATCCCGCCGTTTGTTCATGAAGAATCTGAATACTACCGCCGGCCGGGGAAACAATACAAAACATACAGTGTTTGCGTCACCCTACGGGGTATGGGGAGGCAGGGATTCGCAGGGCGTTTCATCCGCGTATGACTGGAATACCGCAGGAATCGATATCGGGTATGAAATCTCATTTACACCTCAAACGATGGCGGGTATATCCTTCAATATCTCGGAAGGTCAGTTGGATATTGATGACAACAACGGTGACGGATCAAGCACGATGATGAGTGTTGATGCGTATGGGTCGTTCGGTGGCGAGCGTTTTTATTCATCAAGCGGCGTGTCATACTTGAACGCTGATAATAATGGAGAAAGAACTGTCTCATTGCTTGATAAAACAGGCCGCTACGATTTCACAAGCGAAATCGTTTCCGCGTGGATCGAGGCCGGCTGGCATCACCCTGTAACAACGAACACAACCGTGACTCCACTGGCTAATATCGAATTTGATCACATGCAAAGCAATGAATGCAGCGAACGGAATGCCGGACTGGTGTCATATGACAACATAAACTACGGGAACAGAAATTTCGTTCGACACATGCTCGGCGCCAGAATGCATACCGAAAAGAATTTCCGGGGCACTTTCCAGATGGATTTAGGCCTGACCGCAGGCTGGCACCATGAATACGGCGACTCGCAATGGGATGCCGATACCAGACTTGCCGGTCAGCAACGTAAACACTCCATTGAAATGAATTCCGATGATTCTTTCTATATCGGAGTTTCGCCGGAAATCACAATTATGACAAACGGCAAATTTGGCCTTACATACGATGCGGATATCTTTTCCGAATCTATCGTACAGTCCTTGACTGCTGATTTTTCATGGAGCTTTTAGGTAAATCAAGAATCTCCTAAGGAGAATCACCAAAAAGCCCAAACAGGCAACGAGACAGCAAACATACTTTTGATTTTGATTCTTGCCGTTGTTCTGTGCAGCTATTTGTGTCAGTGAGCGCCAGCACTCCAGATGGAGAAAACCGGAACAGCCGTGAACACAATTCCTTTTCGGCACTGACATGGCACAATCTGAAATACATCGCTGCTCCGGGAGCGAATCTCTACTGTATTTCGATGGACAGGCACTACATCACGCTCGACAACACAGGTGTAAAAAAAAGCGGGGATATTAATATTCCCGCTTTTTTGTATTTGTTCGCAGCTTTTGCTTACAGCAGTAGACTATCAAGCTCTTTAACCGGCAGCACCATCTCCGATCACTCTCAAAAACACAGATTACACAATAAATAACAAGAAGATAAGCCCTAAAACAGAGCAAAAATAAAATTGCATAAATCACCGTTTCATGTAAAAACAGCATTGTTTAAAATCAAGATTATTGTTATTTTTTATGGTTGGGAGCAGGTGGATCAATTAGCGGCACAATTATGGCGGATAGTATCGTTTCGCATTCTGCCAGTTACAGGAAAAAACAATGGAAGTCAAGGACGCATACAGGCTTTTTCATGAATTCCGGCAGGAAGGAAAATCGCTTCCCTTGATTGCCGAAGAACTCGGCATGTCGATGAATACGCTCAGGCGCTGGGAATCGGACAGGATTCGTGAAAACCGTTCGAAAAGTCGCGCGTATCTCGAAAAACACAAAGGCGAGATACATGTGGACAATATTTCAATCGCACGTGACCTCATGACCATTTTCCTGCGCCTCGGATTTGCAGGAATCGCCTGCCTCGCACTGATCAAGATCGCCGGTTTTATCAAAGCAATCCTCATGACAATCAATTAAATTCTCCGCAAGCACCCCAAACAGCAAAACCATTTGCCGCACACGTTATTCCGTCAGCACAAAATCCATTTCAAAGTCAGTCATACAATACTTTTAGAGCGCTGAAAATTTGGAAAGCCGTTCCGGTTTTCGTATCTTACTAACTGCTCGCACTTAAACACCCACCATACCACATATTGAAACAAGGGAGACGACATGAGCCATTCACGACTGTTAACGGCCTTTCGCAAGGCCCCTGCAGCAGTTGCGATTCTCGGCCTCTTTATTGCCATCGCATATGTCTCGTCCGCACGTGACTGCCACGCGGATACAACCGAGCCTTACGAGCTGGTCAACCATTTCATCGGCACCGAGCCGTTGACAGATCCCGCCCAGATCGGCTACACTCCGCCGAAAGGCTGGCGTGTCTGGGCCGGATTCACATTCCCAGGCGCGGCGCTTCCCCACGCGATGGTGCAGTGCAGCCCGGTCACGACATTTGTCACCGGCTCCGGCTATTATTACGAGGATGATGTTATCAACGGTTTCACCCACTCGAACAAGGGACACTGGAATCTCTGCAATATCTCGATCATGCCGGTGGTCACCCGTCTCTACATCAGGGGCTCCGGCGATCGTCTGGGCCCATGGAATGCCCGCGGCTACGGTTCTCATTTCAGCCATGAAAATGAGTTCGCCGAGCCCGGCTACTATCGTGTCCATCTCGACGATTACGACACCGACGTGGAGCTGACCTCGACACTCAGGACAGGATTCCACCGCTATACATTCCCCGAATCGGTCAACTCCTTCATTCTTTTCGACATGGAAAAGGCCAACCAGCGTGTACAGGACGCCTATATCGAAATTGTCGACGATACCACTGTCCGCGGCTGGCAGAGCCTCGGCCATGAGGTCGTTTATTTCCATGCCGAGTTCGACACGCCTTTTTATTATTCCGGCACCTGGAACGGTTACGCCAGCCATGAGCGTAAGGACGGCAAGCATGTCGAGAAAGGTGTCGATATCGGCGCCTATCTCAAGTACAAGACCACAGAAGGCCAGGTCGTACAGGTCAAGGTCGGCCTCTCATGGGTTAGCATGGAAAACGCGAAAATGAACCTCGACGCGGAAAATCCCGGCTGGGATTTTGATGCTGTCAAACGTAATTCCGAGAGAGTATGGAAAGATTTCCTGAACTCTGTCGAGGTCGAGGGCGGCACACCGCGCGAACGCGAACTGTTCTACACATCGCTCTATCACGCGGTTCTCTGGCCCGCCCTGAGAAGCGACGTGGACGGTTCTTTCACTGGCGCGGACGGCAAAACTGACAAGGCCGACTACAATTACTATGTCCGCCCCTCGTTCTGGGACACATTCAGAAACAAGCTGCCGCTTCTCACCATTCTCGAGCCCAAGGTCAAACGCGATATCATCAAGTCCTGCATAGACATGGGTCAGAAAAGCGGGTTCATGCCCAGTTTCTTCCACGGTGACCACGCGGCCTCCATGGTTGCGGGCTCCTACATCCGCGGTCTGACAGATTTCGATGTCGAGGAAGCCTACCGCCTTCTGGTGAAAAACGCGACCCAAGTGGGCGGCCCACGCGGCAACAATACGTTCTACAACGAGCACGGCTATGTGCCAACCCCCTATGGAATTACCGATGAGGAGCTCTTGCTTCCGCCCGCTGGCGGCAGCGCCGGTGTCACCAAGACGCTCGAATACTCTTATGACGATTATTCCATCGCCCTGCTCGCGAAAAAGCTGGGAAAAACGGACGATTACAAGAAATTCTATCAGCGCGGCCAGAACTATCGCAATGTCTACCACTTTGACTCCAATTTCATGCGCGGTAAATGGGAGAATGGCGAGTGGGCAACCCCGTTCAAGCCGGACTACCCCTGGTACGGCTACATGTACCGCGAGACAACCGGTTGGCAGTCGACATTCTACGTTCCTCACGATGTTCAGGGCCTGATCGACATCATGGGCGGCAAAGACCGTTACATCGCCAAGCTCGACTCGCTGTTCGTCGTGCCGTGGAATCCCGACCATATCGCCCGTAACACCTGCTGTTTTATCGGCCAGTACTCCCACGGCAACCAGCCGGCACACCAGGCGCCGTTCATGTACAATTATGCCGGTGCTCCGTGGAAAACACAGCGTATCGTGCGTAAAATCCTCGATGTCATGTACAATGTGGGCGATAACGGCCTCGCGCTGCCGGGCATGGATGATGCCGGTGAGATGTCCTCGTGGTACGTATTCAGCGCCATGGGGTTCTACCCTGTCGCGCCCTCGACACCGAATTATGTTGTCGCGAGCCCGGTGTTCGACAAGGTCACCATCCACCTGCCGGACTATCTCTACGGCGGCAGTGATTTCACCATCGTGGCCAACAACGCCTCGCCGGACAACATCTATATCGACTCCTCGAAACTCAATGGCAGGAAGAACACGAAAAGCTGGTTCTCCCACGACGAGTTCAAGAACGGTTCCACGATCGAGTTCGACATGATCCCCTATCCGAATCCGAAATGGGGCGCGGGAAAGAAAGATGTTCCGCCGGTGGTGAAATAGGATTCAAGATTGAAGATTCAAAATTCAAAATTGAGAAGATAGTCAGCCACAGAGTACACAGAGAAAAGCCCTCGCGGAATGCGGGGGCTTTTTATATTTGACACTTACAATGATGGATAACAAATATGATTGCCACAGATGTCATTCTTAACGAAACGAACAATCTCTTTTATCATTCTGTTATCAATGTCATCATCAGTTATCAGCGGTTCAGACAATCTTTTCCATATTCATTTCTCCTCTGCGCCTTTGCGCCTCTGCGGTTTTCTTTTGCTTCTCTTTAGACGTGGTCAATCCGCTCAATCAGTGTCATCCGTGTTTCATTATAATCTTTCTCCGTGCACTCTGTGTCCTCTGTGGCATTCCCACAACTACGAAACCCTTCGTATTTTCTCCTTGACAGATCATTGAACGAAGTATATACTTTACTACGAAACCTTTCGTACTTACTGATAAAATGAGGTGGCACCTTGAAACCACGCACTTTCACCGATACCGAAATGCAGTTCATGAAAATTCTCTGGGCACAGGGCGAGGCCACGCCTGATGAGATCGCCGCCGACCTCGAAATCAGCGGTAAAAAGCCCGCTTACGGCACTATCCGGAATATGCTCGTGCTCATGATAGACAAGGGCTTTGTGGCACGGCGTAAAGACGGCAAGGTTTACCACTACCGGGCACTGGTAGAGGAGCAGACGGCGAAGAAAACGATGCTCGAGCACATTCTGGGCAAAGTGTTCGACGGCTCCGAGTCGAGTATGGTCGCGACTCTTTTGTCCGGCAAGGATATCAGCCGCGACGAGATCGATGAAATCCACCGTCTCGTGGAAGAAGAGAAAGCGAGGGAAGGCGAATGAACGCGATTGCCCTGCTCATGCTCATGGACAGCGCAGGCCACGAACTGTCCGGCCTCTTCCTCGCAATCATATGGGAATCCGCTATCATTTTTCTCGCGGCCACCGTAATCGTTTTCCTCTTGCGGAAAAAGAATCCGTCAGTACGCTTCGTGATCTGGACTGCAGCGTTCATGGTCCTGCCGTTTATTCCCTATTTCAGTGACAGTCTCGCTATTCTCGGCGGGCCGCAGATGAAAATCCCGGTCTCTCTCGAGCAGCCGTCCCGCAATCCCGAATCAGTGCAGTTTCCAAACATACGGGCAGTCAGCGCCGACGCGGTAAAACCGTCACACGCGGAAACGGACACCAAGCAGGCAACACCCGACAATGTCAAGAGTGACACACACATATACTGGCTGCACGATACGGCGCTTTTGCTTGCGTATCTTGTGAAACTGTATCCCTATGCTTTCGGATTCATGCTCTATATGAGCGGCCTCGTTTTTCTTCTTGCACGCACATTCGTTGGAAAGTTCAGGATCGGGCAATGGATCAAGAAAAGCGATGTTGTCTACGACAGGCGTATCACAGGCATTTTCAAAGACGCGTCGAAACGTCTCGGCCTCGGACACCATGTCATCCTCATTGAAAGCGCCGAGGTTTCATGTCCGCTCACCTGCCGGACATTCAGACCCGTTGTTGTCCTGCCCACCTCGTTCGCTGACGCCTTGAACGACGATGAGCTTCTGTCTGTCGCCCTGCACGAGCTCTCGCATATCAGACGTAACGATGTCGCGGTATTGTCTGTACTGTCAGTGCTCAGGGCGTTCCTGTTTTTCAATCCGTTTGTATGGATGATCCTGTACCGCATACAATATCTTGCAGAGATTTCCTGCGACATCCTTGTCCTCGAACAAACACACAAACGCGCCATGTACGCCGGCACACTTCTTCGTATCGCGGAAACTGTTGTCGGAAACGAGAAAAAACCGGAAATGGCCCTCGCCTTCTCACCCGCGCGCCGTCCTTTTGCCAGACGTATACGTGAAATTCTCACAAGGCCATTGGGACGAAACCTTTCCAAAAGCGATTACGCCGCTATCACAATCCTTGCCATGATTGCACTTTTTCTCGCGCTGGCATTTCCACTCGGTTTCGTACAGACAGGATCGCTTAATAAATACAGCGCTAACTGGCCCCCGGAAGCGGTTCCGGAAAAGCTGTACAACAACAGTGCATACGCTTACCCGGTCAATGGTATTGTTATCGATGGCGACCTTTCCGACTGGCCGGAGGATATGGCCAGCCACAAGATCCTCAATTTCGACCGGGCTTATGGTCCCACCGATCTTGACGATGAAGACCTGTCAAACAGCTCCGACTGTTCAGCAAAATTCCGGGCAGGCTACAATACGGAGGAAGGGCTCCTGTATTTTGCTATAGAGGTCACCGACGATATAGTTTTTACATTCACCAATCAGGAAAGTCGGAACATACGCGACTATCCCGATGCTTGCGAACTCTATCTCGATGGTCTTCACACAAGAAAAACCAACTACAACTGGGATGCTGGCACCCTGCCGGTCAACCAGTATGTCATGGCCGCCAACAACGGTATTTACAGTGCCTACACACTAACCGAGGACTACCTCCTTAATCCGAATATGGTCGCGGGCACCATTTCCATGACTCGAACGAAGGCGGATTATGCACGTCACGGCGACACGACTATCTACGAGTGGGCCGTCGAGGTCTTCGACGAATACCCGCATATTACCACTGAGCTTACGCCCGGCAAAACCATAGGTTTCGATATAGCAATCGACGACCGCGACAACCTTGAAAGCAACACGTCATGGGGCTGTTTCGGGCCCTTCACAGCCCTTAAAATTTCTGATTCCGGCAAACTCGGTGATCTCATCCTGGTGGAAAACAGCGCGGAATTAGGCACACTGAGCGGCCGGGTGACCAACAGCAGCACTGGCGAGGCTGTATTCAAGAAACAGGTCTATGTTTTCTTCAACGGCGACTCATACGCCACCTCTGTCACCGACAGAGAGGGACGTTTCAGTATACCGCTGCTTTCCGGCGACTATCTGGTCAAAGCCTCGAATGAAGAGGGCGCTATAGTTAAAATGGCACAGGTCATGGCCGGGCAAGAGATTTCTGTGGACATCGTGGTCGATGACCCCGTCGAGATGGCACAAGCCAAGTGAAGGACAATCATTCTGGGCGCAGAGAACAAAAAGAAAAGCCCCCGCGTAATACGGGGGCTTTTTAAAAGATTTGTCTGAACCACTGATAACGATGATTGAATGATTACTATGATTTACACTACAGTCATCCTGAACTCGTTAAAGATTTCTGTCTGTCAAAATCTTCAAAAAATACCAAAAGTGTCCTGTATAACGAAAACGACACCAACAACCACAAGATTGTCATCTTAAATACCGCCTAATACATACCATCGCAGATGTCATTCTGAACGAAGTGAAGAATCTCTCTTTTATCATTCTGCTGTCAGTTTCATCATCTTTTATCAGCGGTTCAGACAATCTTTTTCTTTGGTATCTTCCTTTTTCTCAGCATCTCCGCAGTTCTCTTTTTCATCCGTTCAACCCGCGTCATCCGTGTTCTATTCTTCTTACTTTTCTCCTGACTACTGTCTACTGAATCCTGGCTATTTTTTATCAGTATAATTCTCACCCAGCTTGTAACGTTTGACAGAGCCGTCGGGATTCATCTCGAACGAAAGGTATTCGCCGGTTTCCGCACCACCGGAGCCGTCGATCATAAATCGGTGCTCCCCGGCAGAGCTGAGCTTGAGCATGGAGGTAAGCGGATTTTTCGCCTGCGGAAAAATCAGCGCCAACTTGCCCTTGTAGATCATGACCTCGGAATCGCCCCAGATGTCGCTGTATTTGCCGACATAGCGGCTCAGGGCGGGATCTGGCTGTTCGCTTTCAGAAACGCTCTCTTTTCCCTCGGCCGCCGCCGTAATCGCGGGAGCGAGAAGCGTGTAAGCCATGTCGACAAATTCGGAAGCATCGCCGTCATCGACAGTCATCATGACAAAGACCGAAAGCTTCTCCTTCGGGCTCAGACTGAAACGCGAGCGGTAACCCGACACATGGCCGCCGTGCCCGATAATGTCGCGCTTGTCAGTGTGGCTGACTGAGAAACCGAGGCCCCAGCCGCCTGTCCACGACGGGAAAAGCCAGTGCACCCGCTGCATTTCCTTGAGTGTACTCGCCTTGAGCACCTCCTCGCCGCCTTTTTCGCGGAGCCGGAGCTGCCATTTGGCGAATTTCGCGAAATCATCGAGGCAGGTCGAGAAATTCGCCGCCGGTGTCAGGCCATTCGATTCGGTGAACGGTGTCGCGAATCGGCTGTCGTCCACCATTTTACGGCTGTAGCCACGAGCCAGTTTCGGATTATCGGATTCGATGTAGATCAGGGTCGAACTCATGCCCAGCGGTTCGAGGATATTCTCACGGACATACTCCGCATAGGGCTCGCCTGCCGCCGCCTGCACGACCTCACCGGCGATTGTCAGGCCGAGATTGGAGTATTTCCACTTGGTTTCCGAGGGATAGGCGGTCTGCTGGCCGGGAAGTGCCTCTATGATCTGCTCGCGGCTCGGGAATTTGAAATCGGTCCAGTATGGATAGGCTGCCTCGCGCGGAAGGCCCGAGGTGTGCGTTAGAAGGTGCCTGACCGTGATAGGAGGCGCGTCCTCGAAACGGTTCTGAATATCGAACCACTCCAGATGCTGTGCCACTGGATCGTCGAGGCGGAGCCTGCCCTCGTCGCGAAGTTTGAGCGCCGCAATGCTTGTGAACAGTTTAGAGATCGAGGCAATCCTGAACAGTGTCTGGCTGTCGACCTGGTCACCGCCGCCGCGCTCCGTGCTCCCGAATCCCTGCGCCCAGACAGTCTCATCACCGCGAACGACACCGATCGCAAGACCCGGAATATCCTCATAGGCCATTTTCGACTCGATCCAGCTCGTCATAAGACGGATATTTGAGGCGACATCGGGATTTTCGGCAAGCGGCGCAGCAAATGAACTGCACGAAAACAGTAACATGATCACAATCGAAAGCAGATATGTCTTCTTCATTCCTCGATCCTTCTTTAAATAAACAACGCAAAGACGCTATGACGCAAAGTTCGTTAAAGTTTATTCACAACTCGTTTAATCCCCCGCCTCATTACAGGAGTATAGAAAATCAATAAAAGTACCAACTTACAACTGCTCATTTTCTGATACGATAATAATTGAGCTTCATGAACTGGTAGTACTTTTTCAAAGGTTTTCACCTCGATAACAAGAATTTTTCAACAAAAATGTCTAATCGGAATCCGGCTTCAAGTCGCTTTCCCTTATAAGTTATTGGCATCAAGATTTGCCGCTCAACGTAAAGACCAAGTTTCTCAAGTTCCACACATAAACATTCTTGGTAAACACTTTCCAACAAACTAGGTCCCAATGTCTTATGAACTTCAATTTCGGCACCTATGACCATATTTGAAATCTTGTTTACCCTTTGCGTCTTTGCGTCTCTGCAGTCATTATCTGTCATTATTTCCTCATCTTCGTCAATCCTTTATTCCTCGAAATCGGAGGTATTGAACGAGTAGGAGGTAACCGTCCCCGCCTCGTTGAAACGCACGATCAGGTCGCGTGTGACTGAACTGCCGAAAAGGGTGTATTTGTAGTAGCCGTAGGTCCAGGTCTTGTCGCCGTCCTCGACACCGGTGCGCCAGGGAGTGCCGAACAGGCTGTTGATGTCGGCTTTCGTGCTCTGGTCGATCTTGATCATGGACACCTTGTCGGTAGGGAAATCCTTGCCGACAACAGCGCAGGAGGAAAGAAGGGCGGTGGCAAGCAGAACGAACAGTCCGGTCAAAACAATTTTTTTCATGACGGCTCCTTACTTCATATTTCTTGTTTGTTTTTTTCCTGTCATTTGAACAGGCGCTGTGAGAAATCCCTGAGATAACGGTGCCAGACCCACCAGGTATGCGGGCCCTCCGTTAAATAAAATTCGTGTTTGATCCCTTTCGCTTTCAGGTCGCCGGTGAATTCCTTGTTTGCCTGAAGCAGGAAATCATCCTCGCCAATAGCGATCCAGAACAGTTTCAGGCTCGCATTGATCTTCGCGGAACTGGTGGCAAGAAGCGGCCCGTGGAGTTTCGGGTTCGCCGCCGCGCTGAATGCACCGACCCACGCGAACGAATCGAGGTTCTTGAGCCCGACATAGAGCGACTGTCCGCCGCCCATGGAAAGGCCCGCGACAGCCCTGTTCTCACGGCCTTTTGCGGTTGAATACGCCCCCTCTACCAGCGGGATGATCTCGTTCATTATATCGCGCTCGTAGCGTGGAACCACATTCAGGGCCCAGTCGCCCCAATCATCACCATTGTCTCCCGGTCTCGGCTCGGAATAGCCGAACGGCATCACGATGATCATGGGAACGGCTTTCTTTTCGTCGATCAGGTTATCCAGGATGAAATTTGCCCGGCCGAGATCGATCCAGCCCCTATCATTGTCCGAATAACCGTGGAAAAGATAGAGCACCGGATATTTTTTTGCGGGATCGTAGCCCGGCGGTGTATATACGTTGAGGCGGCGGCTGGCGTTCTCCAGTTTCGAATGATAATGATGGGTGTGCACGACACCGTGGGGCACATCCTGTTCATCGTAGAACTGGGGGCCGTCACCGGGATAGTTGATCGTGCTTGCGCTTGGCAACAGCGAGGTCGCGATCGCCGGATTCTGTGGATCCATCACGCTGACACCATCCACGAGGAAACTATAGTAATACACTTTCGGCTCTGCGGGCCCGACAGTGAGTTCCCAGACACCATCGGCATTCTTTTTCATCGGCGTCGGCTCATCGAGGAACTGGGCATTGAGTTTCACATTGTCCGCCTCGGGGGCGCGAAGCCGGAAAGTCACAGTGCGGTCGGCGTTGAACACCGGCGAGGTGGCGGGGTCGCGAAGCTGCGCGTCCGCCAGCGACGATAGCACTATCAGAAACAGCATACAGAAAATCGAACGTTTCATGGCAGCATCCTTTTCATAAACAGCAGCGGCATCGACACCGGAGCATGTTCGGACATTACAGTTTTTCAGCGCCGACCTCGCCTGCCCATTTTTCATGTATCGCGGTCAGGCGGCGGACAACATCGGGATGACGGTCGGCGATATTTTTCGTTTCAGTCACATCTTTCGAGAGATCGGAAAGGAAATACTCGGCCTGCGGGATTTTTACGCCGTTTTCCTCGGTCGAGGGACCCTTATAGACCAGTTTCCAGTTGCCCTCGCGCACAACCCAGTGCTTGTTGAACTGCCAGTTGAACACCTCGTGCGGCGTTTTCGCGTCAGCCGACTCGATCACAGCGGAAATATCACAGCCGTCGATGGTGTGTTTCGGCATCGGCACACCGCAGTATTTCGCCATGGTCGGGAACCAGTCCATGCTGGTCGCGAGCTGGTCGCGCACCTCGTTCTCGGGGATATGACCCGGCCACGATACGATGCATGGCACGCGTATGCCGCCCTCCCAGAGATTGAACTTGTAACCACGATAGGGGCCGGAATACCCGCCGCCGCCGAAAGTCCGTTCCTCCTCGGAATGGCCGTGGTCGCTCAGGTAGACAATGATGGTGTTATCCCTGAGTCCGAGCTCGTCGACCTTGTCGATCACCTGGCCGATTTTCTCGTCACAGGTGGACATGAACTCGCAGTACATTCTGCGCGGCGCATCGAGATGTTTGTAGCGCTCGCGGAATTTCGCCTGCCCCTGCAAGGGATAGTGCGGCATATTGAACGGCAGGTAGAGGAAAAACTCCCTGTCCTTGTTCTCCTCGAAGAAACGGCTCGCCTCGCTGACAACCATGTCGGGGAAAAAGCTGCCCTCCGCCCATATCTCCTCCTCGTTCCTCCAGAGGTCATGCTTGTTCGGCCCCTGCCAGTAGAAATAGTGGGAGTAGTTGTCGATACAGCCCACCTTGTGCCCGAAGAACTCGTCGAAACCCTGTTTGCGTGGTGCGAGACGCGGCGTGTCGCCGAGATGCCATTTGCCGATAATACCCGTATGGTAGCCTGCGGCCTTGAATGTCTCGGCGAATGTCACCTGCTCGGGCGGAAGGCCCCGGTCTCCCCAGGAATTTGTGGCGAGACCGGCACGCTGCGGACAGCGCCCCGTAAGCAGCGACGCACGCGAGGGAGAGCAAACCGGCGCACCGACATAGAACTGGGTGAAACGGGTCCCCTGTGTCGCCAGGCGGTCGAGGTTCGGTGTGTAAAGGTCCTTGGCGCCATAGCAGTTGAGATCCATCGAACCCTGATCGTCAGTAAAAATCAGCAGCACATTGGGTCGCCGTTTCGCCGCCCCGGCAATGCCCGGAGCGAGTGCAGATCCGAGTACGCCCGCGCCCAGTGTTTTCAGGAAGTCCCTTCTCGAAGTGGATTGTCTCGGCATATCTTCCTCCAATATATTTTTTTCGTGCTATTATCCTCAAGATACAAGTTGGCGCTCCCGACTCTCTTCTATCAGCCAACATCAATCAGCCGTGATAAATCAAGCCGCATAAATAATCCAGAATCGCCGCTGAAAAAGCTCAATACGGCCTGAATATTACCGTCTTTTCTTTTTCTTTTTTGTGTTCGGCTTCTTTTTGCTGTTCGAGTTGCTGTTCGGGCGCAGTTTCCGTTTTGACAGCGGCGCGACGACCATGAAATCGATCTCGGCCTTGTCCTTGTCGGCGGCCGCCACCTGCACTTTCAGACGGTCCCCCAGCATGAACCGATGGCCGGACGATCGTCCCACCAGAGCCACACCGTGATCATCGATGATATAATAGTCGTTGTGAAGGTTCGAGACATGTACGAATCCCTCCACGAAATAGCGGTCGAGCTCGACCCAGAATCCTGAGGGCACCATGCCGGTGATTGTCCCCTCGAACTCTTCGCCGAGATGCCCGTTCATGAACTCAGCGGCTTTCATCTTGATCGAGTCACGCTCAGCGTTATCGGTGTTAATCTCCTGCTGGGTGATCGCATCACCGAGGGCATCGTAATAATCACGCTCGTGGTTGTCCGAACGTTTGCCGTGGATGACATAGTTGTCGAGCTGACGGTGCACGATCAGGTCGGGATAACGGCGGATGGGCGAGGTAAAATGCGTGTAATGTTTGAGCGCCAGCCCGTAATGGCCGCTGTTGGAGATCGAGTAGCGGGCGCGTTTCATGGAACGCAGCATGAGCATGTTCAGGGTGCGCTCGTGATTGGATTCCGAGATGCTCCTCAGAAAATCGCGGATGTACTCGCGGTCGTCCGCCCGGGAAGCTTTGAAAGAATAACCGAGAGCCTTGGCAGTTTCTGCGAATCCGGCCAGTTTCTCCTTGTCGGGCGTGTCGTGGATACGGTACAGGAACGGCGCCTCGGTCTCGCCGAGCGAACGGGCAGTGATCACATTGGCGAGGATCATCGCCTCCTCGATCATCTTGTGCGCCTTGAGCTGCTCATACTTGATAATATCCACCGGTTTGCCAAGCTCGTCGAGGATGATTTTCGCCTCGGGATTGACAAAATCTATCGTGCCGCGATCCTCGCGTTTTTTTATCAGAAGGTCGGCGAGTTCGGACAGGAGCGTGAGCCCCTCGAAAACCTCGGGGGTGATATCCCCGGCGCCGTTGCCGGTTTTGCCGTCCAATCGTGTCTGTACCTGCTTGTAGGTCAGACGCATGTCGGAATGGATCACCGTATTGTCTATCTCGCTCGACAGCACATCACCGCGCGACGAAACGACCGCAAAGACACTCTTGGTCAAACGGTCAACATCCGGCTTGAGACTGCAGAGATCATTCGAAAGCCTCTCGGGAAGCATGGGCAGCACACGATCGACAAGGTAACAGCTCATACCGCGTTTCTGGGCCTCCCGGTCGCAGCGCGAATGGTCCTTGACATAGTGGGCGACATCGGCGATATGCACACCGAGATGGAAATTCCCGGCATCGTCCTTCGAGATCGATATGGCGTCATCGAAATCCTTCGCGTCATCGGGGTCAATAGTGAATGTCACCGTATCGCGATTATCCCTGCGCCCTGCAAATGCCTCCTCGCCGAGATCATCGAACAGCCCCTTGACTTCGTCGAGGACCTCCTCGGGAAACTCGATTGCCAGACGGTATTGTCTCGCGATGGCAACCACATCCACACCGGGAGCGTCGGGATCACCCAGCACCTCGACTATCTCGCACATGGGCTTGGAAAATCCCTTTTGCGGCATGTCGATGTGCACCACTACCATGTCGCCTTCTTTGACCTCGAAATCCTCGGCATTCTTCACCAGCATACTGGAGAGTTTCTCATCTTTGGGCATGATGTATTCCGCTGCGACGGTGCGCCTGAATATACCGATAACCGGCGTGCTGGAACGCTCGATTATTTCAAGAACTTTCGCGGTCGGGGAATAACCCGGACGGTTTTTCCGGCTGATATCGGCCCGGACAGTGTCGCCGGAAAGAGCGCCTTTCGCGTTCCTCGGCATGACATAATAGGAAACGCCGTCTTCAGAGCGGATATAACCGCCGCCATTGCGGGCAAGCGTGAACACACCTGTAAAAATGCCGCTTGCCTCGGGAAGGGAAAAACGCCGTCCCTTGAGCCGGACAATTGTTCCCGCGGCCTCCATATCATCGAGTACGCGTTTGAAATCCTCATAATCGAGGCCCTTGATCGCGGATAGTTTATAAAGCTGCCGACGCCGGATCCTGCTTTTTGAGGACTTTTTCAAAAGTTCGATAACGGTGTCTTTCACCGTAGCATCCTGCATGGTTGGTCCTTTCTGGCAAGCTGAATCAACTGTCGAGAATTGAACGGATTGTTGAGAGGAAATTATCCTGTGTGAATGGCTTCTGGATAAGGTTTGCCTGCGGACCATCTCCCCTGGTATTGAATACAGTATTGGTATAACCAGTAATATAAAGCGTTTTCAGCGAGGGCAGGATTCCGGAGGCCTTTTCGTGCAGTTCGAAACCGCCCATTCTCGGCATGACTGCATCAGTTACAAGGATATCCGGCTTCAATCCCTCTTTTTCCATTAGTTCGAGAGCCATGACACCATCATGCGCACAATGCACCGTATAGCCGCTCTCCTCCAGCGCACGGACAATCATCTTACGCACAGACTCTTCGTCCTCGGCGACAAGGACTGTCTCGACGCCGCCGATGACCTCCACCGGTGTTTCCTGCTCCTGTCCCTGTTCCTCGGTGGATATGCCGGAATCGCAGGGGAAATAAACCTTGAATGTTGTCCCCATTCCCGGCTCGCTGTATACCCAGATGTAGCCGCGGTTCTGCTTCACGATGCCGTAACAGGTCGCAAGCCCGAGACCCGTTCCCTTACCCTGCTCTTTCGTGGTGAAAAACGGGTCGAAAATCTTGTTCTTTGTTATCTCATCGATGCCGACACCATCATCGCTGACAGCAAGCATCACGTATTCACCGGGAACGACATCGAAATGATTGTGGCTTACATGCTCTCCGAAACGTGTATTGGCGGTCTCGACTGTTATTGTTCCTTTTTCACCGATAGCATCCCTGGCATTGACAACGAGGTTGACGAGCACCTGCTCGATCTGCCCGGGATCGATAAAAACTTTCCAGATATCCTCAACGAACACAGTATTGAATTGTATGTTTTCACCAATAAGGCGTTTCAGCATCTTTTCCATGTCGGTCAGCGCTTCATTCAGGTTCATAACACGTGGAGCCGCCATCTGACGCCGTGAAAAGGCAAGAAGCTTCTTCGTCAGCTCGGCCGCACGGTCAGCGTTTTTCTTTATCTCCACAAGGTCTTCGTACAACTCATCCTTCATTTCGACCGAGGAAAGCGCAAACTCGGTATAGCCGATGATCGCGGTGAGGATGTTGTTGAAATCATGGGCGATACCACCGGCAAGACGTCCCACCGACTCCATTTTATGCGCCTGCATGAGCTGCGTTTCGAGACGTTTGCGTTCTCCGACATCGTGGGTATTGACAAAGATTTGATCCGGATTGCCGTTCTCGTCTTTCATGAGGTTGGCCGTGAACAACGCGTCGATCAAGGTACCGTCTTTGTTTTTGAGCTTGACCGGATAGTTCTTGATATACCCTTCTTTTAAAAGTCTCGCCAGAATCGCGGGGCGGTCCGAGGGCTCGAAATATATATCAGTCATATGAAAATCAACGATATCTTCCCTTTTATAGCCGAAAAGGTCCAGGAATGCCTGGTTGACATCGATAACCTTGCCGTCAGGTGTGTTGATATTCAGAGGGTCGCGTGAGGTTTCGAAAAGAAGGCGGTATCGTTTTTCACCTTCCCTGATCTTCCGCTCCATTGCCACCCTGCCCGAAAAATAGAGCGTGAGGACTACAATCGTGGCAATACTCAAAGCCAGTATGACCGCGAAAAACCAGACCAGTTCCTTGTTGAGTGAATAAAAATTCTGGGGCCTGTTCAGTATCGTGCTGCTGTCTGGGAGGTTGGACAGCCTGATGTTCCAGTGATGCAATTGATTGTAATCGAAAACATATTCGCTGAAAGGGTCGGACACAAGGGGAAGGTCACGGGTGCTTTCGCCCTGAAGCACCCGTATTGCATAACCGGCCACCGCCTCGATATGCGTTTCATATCGCTGAACTTTACCACCGACCACACCGTGGCCAATGGGTGGAAGTGTTATGCAGTACACAGGGACCGGCGACACTTTACTTATCATGGCAGCCGATTCCTGCTGGGAATAATACCTGCCGTCGAGCCCTCTGTTCCAGAGCATGAGGAGTGCCACTGAATTACCGGGAAGCGAAGATGTTGACTGAATCATGCTTTCACTGCTGTTATCATGGCCGCTGATATGCTCGAAACCGATTTCTGGATACTGGTCCTTTATCTGCATCACTTCATCATGCATGCTGTTGCTGGTATCGGTATCGTCGTGGATAACAACGATCTTTTTCACATTGGGATGGAGTTTCAGGGCCAGATCAATGGTTTCTTCGATACGGACCGTTTCGAAAAATCCCGTATAGCTATCTCGGTCAAGATCGTCGGCAATAGCGATATTGTTTATTCCGCCGAATACGACCGGTATCTTTCCGAAAACATCATCCTTGTGCTGAACGAGGAACGAAAGCGCATTGTCATCGGTCGAGATAATAATATCCAGATGGAGATTTCCGTATTTTCTCGCCAGCATCTCCCGAAAAAGCTGCGCCTGTGCCTCACTGGTGAAACGTTTCGAGTCGAAATATTCGCTGTAAAGCTCAACAGAAAGGCCTGAATCCGTCAACACGGACTTGATCACCGCATAGTTATCCGTCCCATAGCCCTGATGATAGGAATTGAGCAGAAGGACATGATATACACTGCCGTCTTCCGCCTCTGCGGCTGCCGAAAAGAAAAACACTGGCAACAGCAGATATATAACGAGAAGAAAACGACATAAGCGTTGGTGTGTATGCATGGAAATAATAGCAATATCTCCCTGTAAAAACAGTCTCGCGGAACAACTTTCGTGAGCCGAATCATCCCTGAAAAGAAAGGTATATAATAACTCGGGACTGCGACAGATTTTTCTTGGCTGCCCACTAATAAAAAAGCATTGTCAGGAATACCCGGCAATGCTTTTGAATAATGTAATTCTGGTGTATTACATACCGGAACAGTATTCGAACGCATTCTTGAAGAACGCGAGACCGTCACCTTCCTCCGGCAGTTTTTCACGAGTCCAGCGAGGATGGTTTGTCTTCGCAAGAAAACGCTCGGGATGCGGCATGAGCCCGAAAAATGTTCCGCGCTTGTTGCAGATTCCTGCGATATGCTTGATCGAGCCATTCGGATCCTCGGGATACGCGGGCTCGCCGCCGCCGTCTTTTGCCGCATACTTCAAAACCACCTGGCCGTTCTTCTCGAGCTCATCGAGAGTACCGCTGTCCTTGACAAGGAATTTGCCCTCGGCATGGGCGATCGGAAGCTCCATCAGGGGCTTCATGTTCTTCGTGAACACGCATACATTGTCAGGCTCGGTCTTGAGGTGTACCCATCGGTCCTCGAACTTGCCGGAATCGTTCAGTGTCAGAGTCGCCCGCATGTCGGAGAAATTCTCCGTATGGAACGGCAGGAGCCCTGTCTTGATCAGCACCTGGAAACCGTTGCAGACACCCAGCGCCAGCTTGCCCGCATCCTCGAATTTGAAAAGGGCGTCACCGAGCCGCTTGTTAAGTTCCAGCGCCATGATTTTTCCCGCGGCGACATCGTCACCATAGGAAAATCCGCCGGGAATGAACAGGAATGAGTAATCATCGAAACTAATCTCGCCCGCGGCGATCCGGTTTACATGGACACGCTCAGTCTCGAACCCGGCCAGTTCACAGGCATAGGCGCTCTCCATGTCGCAGTTCGTTCCGGCTGTGCGGAGTATCAGGACTTTCGGTTTGGCCATTGCATCCTCAATTATTCAAATGTTACTGTTAGTTTTCTCTCTCTGAGCAGAACAGCGTCAAGCGGTATTTTCGCTCATCCGGAAGGACATTAAAGCTGACCGTCCCACTTTCCGGTACATAAACGCTCTTGCCGTTTATCGGCGGCTCAAAAGACAGGGAATCGATTCCGGAACTCTCCGCACAGGCCAGTTCAAGCGTCAAAGGCTGTGCGAACACCGTATTGTCAAGCCCGTCCTTAAAAGATACTGTATAGCTTCGCATATTTTCACTCGTTGAAAAAATCGACGCTTCCATTTTGAACGCATTACGCTCCATGATGTAGCAGACGACATCATCCATATTACCGGCCCAGAAATCATGAGCCGCGATCGTATCGAGGTCCTGTTTGTAATCTTCCAGCGGATAGTAACCCCATCCCTGAGGATAGCCTATCGAATGATAGGTAATGATGAGATAGGCATTTCTTTCAACAGCCCCCTCAATCACCCCACCCATGACATCATGATTCATGATGTAGGGCACCATGTCACCTGCTGCAGCGCTCGGCATGTAATACCAGTTATCGGGCGCCTTTTTAGCGCCGGGACAGATATACACGTTATCCAGATCGTCCTCTCGACCCCTGGCTGCGATAAAACCGGCAAGCTCATTGGCGGCCTGCGTTGTCGCATTTCTGCCTGCCCAATGAGGATAAGCATAGGTTCTGGGAATAAAATCCCAATCTTTCATGTAATTGTAGCAGGTCACGAACGAATCCAGGCAATAATCGAAATCGTAACTGTCATGATTGTCATGATTATGACCGTGCCCGAAAAACCTGACACCCCGTGGCTCCATAACGCTGTGCATCTCATCCACAAGGCCAGGCCACTCGGTGTAATTGGCAGTAACAAGCTCGATATCAGCTTTAAAACCTTTTTCCAGGGCCAGGCCCACCATGGTATCGTTCGCTTCATCTCTGCCCTCGCCGCGCCACCTGATATCGAAATTCAGCGACACTGCCGCACCATGATTATTGTACCATTTCGCGGGAGTGACAGTCAGAAATCCCTCGATGCCGTTTATTGCCGCTGAATTGTCATTATAGTAATTGTTGACAACCTTATCCTCGCCACAGCCAAAAGCAAGCAGCAACACAACAACCCAAACCGCTTTTTTCATGTTGAACATTCGGCTCACCTCACTTTCGTCCCTTCTCTGCATGATAGAGTGTTTTCCCATTCCCAACCTGACATGATTGACGATATCACAGCCATGAATCCCCGCGTCAGGTATCTTATACCGTTCTCAACGGGGCCTGCCAGGACTCCTTGAGATCGAAAATATTCTCGTCGATCAGCGTATTCCCACCGCTCGCGACAGTGAATTTTCCACTGTCCCCGGTCGTGCCGATAACTGCGCACGAAACACCGTCGAGCACTGATTTGAGCGCCTCGACCTTGTCGTTTGCCACCTCGATAATGAAACGGGAATTAGATTCGCTGAACGCAATGTGATCGTCGCGCATTTCCGTCTCACAGGGCACAGCCGCCAGATCGATGCTGGCGCCGGCCTCTCCGGCAAACGCCATCTCTGCAACCGCGGCGGCAATTCCGCCCTCTGAACAGTCATGGCAGGACATCACCAGGCCCTTGTCGATTGCTTCGTGAAGCGCGATCATGGTCTTTTTCGCCGTATCCACATCAACCGTGGGCACGCTGTTACCGATAAAGCCTTGATTGTCATAATAGTGCGAACCGCCCATTTCGTCTTTCGTGAGGCCGACAACCATAACCGCGTTCCCGGCGCCCTTGAAATCCATGGTGACCGATTTTTTCACATCTTCCATCACCGCCATCGCGCTGATCAGAAGTGTCGAGGGAATACGAATCACCTTGTCGCCGTAATGGAACTCGTTCCTGAGGCTGTCCTTGCCAGAGATGAACGGCGTACCGAATCCGACAGCAGCATCGTAGCAGCCCTGCGAGGCACGGACGAGGTCGCCCAGACGGTCCGGGATGGTCGTGTTGCCCCAAGCGAAATTATCGAGAAGGGCCGTTTTCCTGATGTCGCCGCCGACAGCGGTGATCTGGCGAAGTGCCTCGTCGATAACCGACATGGCCATGTGGTAGGGATCGATTGCGCTGAATTTGGGATTGATGCCGTTGGCGACCGCGATACCCTTGTCGCTGCCAAAAATCGGGCGTGTCACAGAGGCATCCGAGGGGCCGTCGTTTGACGCGCCGGTCATGGGCTTGACAATGCTGCCGCCCTGCACCTCGTGATCGTACTGGCGAACCACCCACTCTTTCGAACAGACATTCCATGCGGCGAGAATTTCTTTCAGCGCCGGACCGAGATCGTCCGGACAGGGGAATTCCGGCTCGGAATGCTCAGGTTTCGACCAAGTCGCTTTACGTGCCTGACGCGGCACACCGTTATGCAGGAAGTCGCAGTCGAACTCACCGACCACGGTTCCGCGGTAACGAAGCGTCAGCCTGCCGTCACCGGTGAACTTGCCGATAACCGTAGCCTCGACATTCTCGGATGCGAAAATTCCGAGCAGTTCGTCCACATTTTCCGGAGGTACTGCGAACACCATACGCTCCTGCGCCTCGGAAACCCAGATTTCCCAGTAGGTCAGGCCCTCGTATTTCAGCGGCACTGTCTCGAGGTCGACCAGCGCGCCGGTCTCTTCACCCATTTCACCCACGGCACTGGAAAGGCCGCCCGCCCCGCAGTCGGTCACCGCGCTGTACAGCTTGCGGTCACGTGCCTTAAGAAGCGTATCAGTCAGTTTCTTTTCCTGGATGGCATTGCCGATCTGTACGGCGTGGGAGGAGGTGGTCTCGCTTTCCTCGGTCACCTCAGTAGAGGAAAGTGTCGCGCCGTGGATACCGTCACGCCCGGTCCTTCCGCCGGCAACGACAATGATGTCGCCCGCGGAGACTTTCTTGAACGAGCAATCCTGCGGCATGATACCAACCGTTCCGCAATAGACAATAGGATTGCCGACATAGCGCTCGTCGAACAGCACGGAACCGTTGGAGGTCGGAATGCCCATGCGGTTGCCGTAATCGCGAACACCGGAAACCACACCTTTCATGATCCTGCGGGGATGAAGTGCTCCCGGCGGGACATCGGCCAGTTTCATGGTCGGCGGGGCGAAACAGAAAACATCGGTGTTGATGATCGGTTTCGCGCCGAGACCGGTGCCGAGTACATCGCGGATTACACCGCCGATACCGGTTCCAGCACCGCCGTACGGTTCCAGCGAGGACGGGAAATTATGCGTCTCGACCTTGAAACAGATATTGTTCTCATCGTCGAAACGAATCACCCCGGCGTTGTCGGAGAACACGCTGACACACATCTCGTGGTCTATGTCTTTCGTGGCCTTGAAAATGGTCTGCTTGATCAGATTGTCGATTGTCTCGCCGTTGTAGTCGATAATGCCGCGGAACGTCTTGTGCACACAGTGCTCGCTCCAGGTCTGGGCGAATGTTTCAAGCTCGACATCGCTGGGCTCACGGCCCTCTTTTTTGTAGTGCGCCTGAAGTGTCTGCATTTCCTCGAGGGTGAGCGAAAGGAAACGCTCCTCGGAAAGCTTCATCAGACCGTCGTCGTCGAGGCCGGTCAGCGGCACCTCGATGCGCTCGACACCCTCGACTGCTTTCGCGTGAAGGAACGCCGTCTCACCGGGAGTGGCGCTTTCCTGGATGATCTTGTTGACCAGGAGTTTGTCTGTCAGAAGCGCGATATCGTCATCGGAAAGCGAACCGTCGATGGCATAGCGTCTCATCGTGCGGGCGGCCCCGACTGATTCGATTCCGAGATCGGCGATCGCCTTGAGAAGCGATCCGACAACGGGGTCCATAACGCCGAGCTGATAGGCGACCTCGATGATACGGCCCGCCTCCTCCGGCATGCTGTCGACAAGGTAATCCTGGGTGACCGGATCGCTGAGAAGTTCGGCGGCGATACTCTCTATTTCGCTGTCCGTGATATCACCCTCGAACAGGTAAACATCGCTCACACTGACCGCCCCGATACCGGCGACTCCGAGATCGAGCGCGTCCTTCTTAAGGGCCTCGCCGCGGCTGTCGGGGAATTGCGTTTTCGTTCTAACCGTGACTCTTCTGACCATCCGGCTGCCTCGCTTTTATGTAAGGTTCGAAAATACAGTTATTTGCAGGTATCATATCTGGAAGGGTAAGATATGTTCATAATATAGGAAATTGGAGCGCGTGAGTCAAGGTTTGTGCAGACCGTAGAGGCCCGCATGCGTGAAGTTTAAGCGAAACGGTGCAACAGGATATGTTCTCATTTTTTGAAAGCGATTATGGACTTGACAAACAGATGTGATAAATCTATGTTAATAACATACAAAACATACAGGGACACGTATGAATATTACATTTTCCATATACAGACAACACTGAAGATCACGAAAACATGGAAATTTAAAGTCAATGGCAAAACCGGGAAGAGCACTCGCGAGCTGTGTTTTGCTTTTTATGCTCATAGTATACAGCCACAACACATATGCAGCTGAACACGCATACCACAAAGGTTCGAAAGCCCTGATATTTCAAATCAAAGATCTCAATCTCAGGGCAATCGAAGGCGCGCTTTTGTCTTACAAACAGCACATCTCGGACAAATCAGCACTCAGACTTGGCCTCAATGTGGGCAGGTTAAGCATTGATAACGACTATGAAAGCAAGGTAAACCTGATACAGCAGGAAACCGGAGAAAGGAAATCAGAGACAAACAACACAAAATCCACGAATGAACTAAGCATACACCTTGTATATCTCAGGACAAATGGCAACGCCAAAACTGTCAACCTGTATTATGGCTTAGGACCTGCTGCCGTATACCGTAAGATTAAAGACAAAACATACTATGACGGAAGGAGTAGAATTTCATCTGATAAGGAAACATATAAATCAGCCGGTTTGCTTGGAATACTGGGCATTGAATGGTTTGTCAGAAAAGAGATCAGCCTTGTCGCAGAGTACAGCCTTTCAGCTATGTTCTATAAAGAAAAAGGAGAAGACACGTCTTACAATCCGGGAATCCAAATCGAACGTACCAGCAAAAAAACATCCGCTTTCAACATGGATGCAAAGGATGTTAAATTAGGGATTTGCCTGTATTTTTAGCCCTACAGTTCACCGCCCCATAAGCCCTTCGACTTTATGCAGAGCGTCCAGCTGCCCCATGAGCACCAACTGATCGCCGACCTCGAGTTTCGTGTCCAGCGACGGCCTGATATTGATCGGCACGGCGGGACGGCGCAGACCGATAATGATGCTCTCCGAAATATCGATGATACCGGTCTCTTTGATCGTGCGTCCGGCGAGATTGGAACCGTCCATTATCTCCAGCTCCACCAGTGTCAGACGGATTTCCTCTGCACGGGAAAGGCCGTCGAGGAAATGCTTGATCGAGGGACGGAGCATAACCGAGGCGATCCTGCTGCCGCCTATCTTGAACGGTGCTATCACGTGGTCCGCCCCTGCACGTTTGAGCTTTTTCTCCGACTCGTACTCGTTGGCACGTGTGACAATGCGGAAATTATGATTGAGCCCCCGGGCAGTCAGCACGGTATAGACATTATCCTGGTCCTCGCTCAACACACTGATCAGACCCTTGGCGCGGGCAATCCCGCAGCGTTCGAGATCCTCCTCACGGCGGGCGTCCCCCACAATCCACAGCATCCCGTCATACTCGGCGTGATTGAACGCGGCCTCGTTGATATCCATCACCACGAACGGCACTCTCGCTTGACTGAACTCGAACGCAACCTGCGAGCCCATCTTGCCATAACCGCAGATGATGAAATGATCCTGTAAACGTGCAATTTTACGTTCCATTTTCCTCCCCCTGAGGACAGCGTTCAAACGGCCTTCCACCATGATGGTGACCGCCTGTGAAAAGAAATAACCGAGCAGTGATATGGCGAACAGGATCAGGATAATCGTGATGATCTTACCACCGGCTCCCAGCGGGTGCTGTTCACCGAACCCGACTGTTGACACGGTGATGACAGTCTGGTAAAAAGCATCGAGAAAACTCCACCCTTCGATACTCATATAGCCGACCGTGCCGAATGTGATGAACACGATCACGATTATACCGGTAACGAAAATAATGCGAAACTCGCTGAACAGGTTACGCATACAGCCTCCATCCTTCCGCTGGCAAAACCACGCAACAGCACACTATACCAATGTTTTAATATAGAGTTTGCCGCATAAACAGTCAACACTTTCTGCAAAGCCAAAATACACGACATTTATCATGGTAAAAAAAACAACTTGACAAAACATATTGCACCCGGTAGATTGTCAAGAGAATATTATCAGACAATACAAGAACCTGACAGTGAACTAAAAAAAGGAGAATCAGATGAAAAACATTGTCATCACCATTTTCTCTATCCTGGTCTGCAGTGCGGCATTTTTTGCTGTCAAAACCCGCAGCAGGGCCAGGGCAGAGATATAAGCGAAACCCTCTGCCATGAAACATCATGTGTTATTTCGACCACCGATAAACAATCACTGCAAAAAGGCGGATAAAACAAGGAGGATGCCCATGAAAGTTTTTGTTACCGGATGTATGCTTGCCATTATGTTTTTTTCCGGCACGGCGCTTGCCGAGGTTTATGAGGACTACGGCACAAATATCTTATCGATGAATTATGATTACGAACAATACAAGCCGGAAGGTGTAGCACCTTTGCCTTTATCAAATCATTACGATTATGATTGGGCAAAGTATCTTGCCTACAAAAACCTCTCGCAGATAGTGTTTAATTCGGCGTGGTCACCAGACGGTGAATGGATTGCGGTTTCGGCGGGTGTTAACCCCGGGGGAATTTTCAAGGTACCTGTCAATGGAGGTGATCCGGTATATCTCAACAACACCTGTATTGAATATGGGGATTATGTTCTGCCAAACGGACTCTCGATTCTGTACGGTTTCAGCAATGACGGCAGCGAACTGTATTTCAGCGGTGTTGTTCTAGATGAAGCGCAAGGCACTGACGTGGTAATCGAGGATGGCGACGACTCGTTCAGCTCCTCGATCAACTATCCTGTCAGATCAATCAAAGCTATCGATATGGAAAGTGGCGAGATAAGCACGTTCATCGAGCATGCCATGGATGGCTATTACAGTAAGGACGGGAACTATTTCGTATATAGAATTGCATCCGACGACCCTTTCGAATATCGTACAATCAAGATCGAAAACCTGAACACCAAAGACGTTGTCACAATTACTAACGCCTACTGTTTTCAATTCACACCTGACAGCAAACATGTCATTTACTGGGATGACGAACAAGAGGCCCTGTGGAAAATCTCCGTTAACGGTGGCGACCCGGTCAAAATCCCCATCGAGGTGGAAGATTCCGGCAAAATGTACAATTTCGACATCCACCCCGACGGCCAATGGATCGTCTATCAGGGTGGTGCCGGTCCCAGGAGCAAAACAACGAATTCCGGCAATTTCAGCACGGACAATATCAGCAAGCTGTACGCCTGCAACATGATCAGCGGGGAATCGCTGGCACTTTTCCCGATC
The DNA here is from genome assembly GCA_963668435.2 of Candidatus Latescibacterota bacterium. Classification (GTDB taxonomy): domain Bacteria; phylum Latescibacterota; class Latescibacteria; order Latescibacterales; family Latescibacteraceae. The sequence goes on along the minus strand of CAXXSC010000001.1, from coordinate 30,211 downwards.
AAGCCAAACACCAGAATGAGCCATCCCCGCTTTTCTCCCGACGGCACAAAACTGTCTTTCACCTGGCGTGACCTTGAGGCAGATGAGACAGCTATCGAAATCCATGTCGTGGACATCGCCCTTGAAAACATGAACAAGGATATAGATAACCAGCTTGCAGTCGAGCAGGATAGCCCCTCTGCATTCGCTCTCAATGCACCGTTCCCGAATCCGTTCAATCCGACGACAACTATCTCGTTCACACTCGCCGAACCCGGATTCGCCGAACTGGCGGTTTTCAACAGCTCGGGCCAGAAAATCCGTACGCTCGCGGCGAACACGTTCTCGGCGGGCAGCCACGCTGTTGTGTGGGACGGCAGAGATGACAATGGTGGCGCACTTTCTTCAGGCGTTTATTTTTCGCGGCTCACGACGGGAAACACAACGCTCGCCCGTCGCATGACACTGCTGAAATAAGCGCTTGTGACCATGCTGCACACCAGAGAAACGCCCCGCCATTGTGTGGGGCGTTTTAAAAAATGCTTGCCTTGTGGCCTCTACTTGTGTAAATAGGAGAACCAGCCAATATACAGCGGCGCTTCGGCAAGCGGAAGGAACCAGAATGAAGAATGCACGAGCCTTGCTTCTAACCGTATTGTTCGTTGTCGCGGCATCGTATTCGTATGCCCTGAGCCCCACTCTCGGCACAGAACAGATTATTAACCACGACCGTAATTATTCCCAGTGGGAATGGGTGTTCGGTCTTGAACGCAGCCACGAAATGGTTGTTTCGCTTCTTGAACAAGACTCCTACACACCCGTACTGTCCCCGGACGGTGACAACATCGCCTTTTCAAACTATCTCGGTATCTGGATAGTCCGGCATCCCCAGGGCTGGCCGGAACTGCTTTTCGACACAGTCATGATGTACGAAAATGAAGACATGCGGTCGTCAGATAACTGCAAGGTGCTCTGTTTCACGCCGGACAGCCGTGAGGTCACCTTCATGTACTACACCTATGACGAGGACCACGGCTCCTATATCGACAATGAATACGGCCATATTTTCATCCGTTACCCCTGCCCGGTCATTGCCTCTGTCAATATCGACACAAAAAGTGTCCGCACAATAGTCAAGAACGGCGAGGCGGGTTTCTGGAATGCCGACGGCACAAAGTTCCTGTTCAATCGCCGTGACGAGCCGCTGTTCGAGTCTGACCGTTATCTCACGGACAGTTTTCTCTATGAACTGGACATGGAAACCGGCGAAGAAACATATATTGATTTCAACGAAGACTATAATTATGTCGTCAACCCCGGCTACAGTGCCGACGGCGAGTGGATTTTCCATGCCGCTGTCGATGAGCTGAATATTGCCCAGATTTTCCGCATGAACGTCAAGGACGGTTACAGCGAACAGCTGACAGATTTCGACAGGGACAGCGTCGTTGGTAATATTGATGATTTTTCACTCTCATCCACCGGCGAATGGATCCTTTATTCCGGACAGAAACCCCTGACCGAAATAAACCAGCCTGATGTGGGCTCCACCATGACCTACTATGCGCTGAATACGATCAGCGGGGAAACAATCCGCGTGCTTCCTTCTACCAAGTATTATTGTTCTCATGCTTGGTTTAGTGACTATGATGACAAGTTTTGCTATCGTCTCTACGCTAGAAACGAAGAAAACAAGTGTTATTTCATGGTCATGGATTTCGATCTCGAATCTGTTTCTGTTGCCGAAGAAACACCGCTTGCCATGTCGCTCGGACAACCCTATCCCAATCCGTTCAATCCCGCGACAACAATATCGTTTTCGCTGGCGGAATCCAATTTCACCGAGCTGTCTGTCTACAATATCGCCGGGCAGAAAATCCGTACGCTCGCAAGCGGCATCTTGTCCGCCGGACAGCACAGTATTGTCTGGGACGGCATGAATGAAAACGGAATGCCTGTCTCGTCAGGGATCTATTTCACACGCCTCAAATCGGGGGCTTTGACAAAGACAGCACGGATGACACTTATGAGATAACCCGCAATACGACACTTAAGGACACGGCACACAAATACACCCGTGATTTCATCTGAAATATTTCAGATGAAATCACGGGTGTTGAAATATTTAGTTTACACCGCTAAAATGCATCCAGGCGACACACCCACAAACACTTGTCCTGGAAGGAGACGAAGATGAAAAAGTGTGTTAGTATTTTCCTGGCGGCTTTTGCGGTAATACTGGCAGTAACGGGCGGAACCGTATCGGCGGAGGATATCCCCGGCTATGGCACAAAAGTCATCATCGATTATGACGCCGAGCAATTCAGGCCGGAGGAATTTATCGGTGGATTCGGCACAGGATTCTATGCCGAAGACAGCGCCGCCTGGAGCCTGTACAGTGCATATACAATGATACCGCACAGGCAATTCATGCCGGTCTGGTCCCCCGACGGCAAATGGATCGCCACACGCAACTTTATAAGTAATACGCATGTATGGATAGTGCCCGCGGATGGCGGAATGCCGACCAGCGTTTACAACAGCAACTATCATTACAATGAATACTATGTTTCACATTCAATTGCCAGTGTGTTGGGATTCACCGCCGACAGCAGGGAAGTCCTTTTCTCAGGCGTATTCATCGACGAGGAAAAGGGATCTACTGTTGATATCACATTGGATGACAACGGAGAATATGTACAGAACTCGAAAATTGTCAACGGCATACAAGCACTTATGGCTGTCGATATCGAAACAGGTGAATCACGCGTAATCGCGGAAAATATAAGTTCCGGTTTCAACAGCAACACCGGAAGATATTATGCATACTATAACACAAACAGTTTGGATTTACAGCTCCTCGATACCGATAATAACAGCACGACAACATTGCTTGAAAATCAGAGTGTCGGCAGTATCACTTTCAGTCCTGATGATTCATACATTCGCGGCACTATATACGACAATAAGAGCAAAACAACCACCATCCACAGAATCGAGCTCGACGGCAGCGGTTCAGAGCAGGTAAGCGCAGTTGAAATCCCGGGCAAGGCCAACCTTTCCCCCGATGGAAAACTGGCCGCGTATACTGACCTGGATGATGAGTCAAAAATCTTGGTCATGGATATCGAGACAGAGACTGTTACGTTAGTGACACCCGGCATGGATGACGCAATGGTACTGTTCAAGTGCTGGTCGCCTGATAGCTCCAAACTCGCTTTTACGCTGGATCATGATGATGGCAACCAAATTTTCGTCAAAGACCTTAAAGAATACGATTTCGCGAATCCTGTCGCTGTCGAATCTGAAAAACCGTCGGCACTGACACTTGAAACACCCTTCCCCAATCCGTTCAACCCGGCAACAACAATTTCGTTTTCGCTGGCGGAATCCAATTTCACCGAGCTCTCTGTCCACAATATCACCGGGCAGAAAATCCGCACACTCGCAAGCGGCATGTTGTCTGCCGGACAGCACAGTATTGTCTGGGACGGCATGAATGAAAACGGAATGCCTGTCTCGTCGGGGCTCTATTTCACACGCCTTGAATCGGGCGGCATGGCAAAGACTGCGAGAATGACACTTATGAAATAATCCATAGCGCCATCATTGCTTAAAAACGCCCTGTTCCGGGGCGTTTTTTATATCTCAGAGCTGCCGGGTAACATGGTATTAACTTGACTGTCACCTCCCGTTTCAATACCTTTATACTGAGGGTAATTCTAATAATTCGCTTTATAGACATGGGCGGCATATTTAATAGCCTGACAAGACAATGGAAGTGAAGGCTTATCAAGATGACAAGTCGAACTTCCATGAACACGGTCAGGCGCTTAAAGACTCGCTCACAGGAAAAAATGGAATTAATTGAACCGCCCTTACGTTTAAGATGAATAAATCCGCCGAATATCATGTAGTGTATGAAGAGGGGTTCCATCACAGGGGAGAACGGCATGAAACTGATGTTCTGGTTAATTATACTTTATATCAGCACCGGACATGTTATTTGTAACTTTTCCTGGACAGCTCTTATTGTCCTTGCTGTAATCTACGCGGTCTGGCTGCTCGATACGCTTTTAAGTTTTCTCAAAAAGCGGAAAGTGCGGCGCTATTCCCGGTTCGGAAATCAGTTCGGCAGTTCTTTCGGCGATTCTTCCGGCGGCATATTTTACGGTGACGGATTCAGGGGTATCAACAACAATTTCGGCGGCGGATTCAAATAAAGGCGGCACAATGGAGCATATAATTTCAATTACATTGGGACGGTTTATGCATAAAATACGGCATTCGATACTCTGTTTCGCGGCGCTGGTCATGGCGGCCATGCTACTGGCGCACCCGGCTCTGGCACAGAAATTCCCGCGGCCGACAGGTCTGGTCAATGATTTCGGCAATGTCCTGAGTGGCAATGTCGAACAGAAACTCGAGGGTGTCCTGCTCGACCTCAGGCAGAAAACCGGTGCCGAGATCGCGGTTGTCACGGTCGCCGACATGGGCGGCATGGATGAAAATTCCTATGCTGTCGAACTGTTCCAACAGTGGGGCATCGGCTCGAAAGACAAGAACGACGGCCTGCTCATCCTCGTTGCAGTCGAGGAACGGCGGATCAGGATCGAGGTCGGTTACGGCCTCGAGGGCATTATAACGGATGCCCGTGCTGGTCAGATCCGCGACCAGTATATGGTGCCGGCCCTGAAACAGAACGATTATAACACCGGTATCGCGAACGGTGCGCTTATCGCGGCCCAGATCATTGCCGAGGACAAAGGTGTCGAACTCGGCATACAATCGCCCGTGCGTCAGCGAGGCACCCGGTCGGGACGGCGCGGTTCGCCATGCGCCAACCTCCTGTCCTTTATTATAATGATGATCGTCTTCATCATCCTGTCCAGCAGCCGCGGCGGCAGAGGCCTGCTCATGGGCATGATGCTCGGCTCCATGATGGGCGGCAGGGGACGGCATTATGGCGGCAGCGGTTTCGGCGGCGGTTTCGGTGGCGGCGGATTCGGCGGTGGTTTCGGCGGCGGCATGTCCGGCGGCGGCGGGGCTTCCGGCGGGTTCTGACACAGAAAATCATATTCTCAGTTTAAAAATATACGTATTAACTCGCTCGGTCTCCTTCGAGCAGAACGAATTAGCCCGGAGAAAATCATGGAACAGATTCCGGAAGCATTGAAAAAAACATCGCAGGCGTTTTTAGCGGATGTGAAAGAAGCCTTCGGCAAAACGCTTGTTTCCGTCATTGTTTACGGGCCTGCAGTACGGGGCGAAACCTCGAAAACACCCTATATCAATTACCTTGTGGTTGTCACAGACAGCACACCAAGCGAGCTTGCGCACTGCGCGAAATACATGAAATCATGGCGAAAAAAGCTCATCTCGGTGCCGCTTTTCATCACGCCGGACTACGTCCAGAAATCTCTCGACACATTTCCGCTTGAGTTCATGGACATATCCTCTGCGTATAATGTCGTTTTCGGCACGGACATTCTCGACGATCTCGAATACACCGTGGATGATGTCAGAAACGAATGCGAACGCGAGATCAAGGGCAAGCTCCTGCACCTCCGCTCTGAATACCTGAGCCTCAGGGGCGACAGCAAGGGCCTGATCGACCTCGTTCAGCGCTCGCTTGCGACATTCCGCCTTCTTTTTTCCGGAGCACTTTACCTGAAAAACGAGGATATCCCGACTAAAACCTCCGCACTGCTTGATAAAGTCGCGGCGGTCTACGAGCTCGACATCAGCCTTTTCAAAAAACTCATCGCGGTGGCGAACGGCGAGATCAAGATCAGCGACAGCGAGGCCGATACACTGTTCGACCTCTATGTCGAGGAACTGGACAAGCTCTCGGATGAAATCGATTTCATGTCCTGATTCATTATGGATAAACGCTGAAAATGCGGATCACACAGGGTATTCAGGCGTTGAATCAAAAACGCATAAACATTTTATTCAGGAAACCTCTCAATGAAAAAAGCATGGCTAACTGCATCGCTGTGTATTGTTTCAGCGCTCCTGTTTACCGCATGTTCAGGAAGTTCTCCCAGTTCAGACAAAAACAACAGCAGCGATCCGGGCACAACCGTCGGAGAACCGTCGGTACACACGGTCTCATCCTCCTCGGTGGTCGATATTTCCGACAGCACAAGCGGCGCAACATTCACATTTCCCGAAGGCGGCCAGGGAACGCTCAGCGTGGCGAAAATCGAATCCGGCCTCGAAAAGCCCGATGACGGCGCCGAACTCATGCAGGTCACGTATACAGGCGCCGATTCGCTCTATATCAGTTTCCCGGCGGAACAGGACGAGGAAGTTGTCCTCTACTCATATCTGACTCTCGACAACGCCGCCATCGACGATATGGCAGGCGCGGAAGGCTGGTGGGGCATTCCCCCGGTCAGTGAAGATGACGGCACGTCAACATTCAATATCAGCGCCCATGTCCTCGGCGGTACGGGAGCCTCGAAGGCGGCAATCAGCAATCCGGACGCATCCGTTTTTGCCGTGAACAAGGTCAAGAAAGGCTCGCCTGCCGGGCTCCAGATGCTTGCAGTCCGAGCATCGGTACAGGAGGTTGTCACCTACTGGCTCGACAACCTTCCCTCATCGCTGGCCAGCTCTGCCCGAACACAGATCGCAGGCGACCTCGCGTACAAAATCACTTGGTCCAGCGGTGGAAACGCCTATATCCACGGTAACAACTACATATTCAGCAACGCGGTGTTCGAACTGAAACGCGACGCCTCACTGAGCACTATCGCTCACGAGGTCGGTCATTACATGAACCACGTGCTTTGCGGCTACGACCGCTACGTGCAGATTTTCAGCCGTATGCCGACAAATTTCATCGGCATGACCATGCAGCACGGCATTCCCGACTACCATCCCGGCCGCAAGTATCTTCTCGAAGAATACGCCTACTACTCCGACTATATGATCAACGGCATAGTAGCAGGCAGCCTCGACATCGAAAATCCGGTCATGTTCACGGTGCTCGGCAGCAGCGGACCTGACGCTGTGGATTTTCCCAGCCATGAGGGCTACGGTTCCATCATGCTGGGTGCGCTGACCCGTTCTTCGGACAAGGTGGTCAGCTATAACAAGTCGAGAGGAAAAGTCGACGCGCCGGTTGTGAAAGCTCCGCTGGCGGATGTTCTCGGCATTCTTGCCAAAGGCCCGCGCGACACCAACGAACTCCGTGAAGTTATCCAGGACTACCTGAGCGGCCTCGGTCACGAGCACAGCTATAAACTGCCAGCCATGATGGAGCCGCTGGGATGGTCCTACAACGGCAGCGGCAACATTATCGATGCCGACAACGAGCCTGTTTCGGGTGCCTGGGTCTACTCGGTCAGCCAGGACGGCTCCCGTGACTACTACGCAACTAAGAGCACAACCAGCGACAAGGACGGCAAATTTAACATTACGGCCATTTATCCGGGAAGCAACCTGCTCAGAGTGTTCTACAATGCGGGACGGGACTCCACAGATTTCCCCTTCACGGTTGAATGGACAAAACCCACGAACGAGCCGCTCAAGATCGGGAAGCTCAAGATCGATCGCGAAGAATCGGTCATTCCGCTCGACTACAGCCGTCAGTATGTCCTCACACCCGGCATAAGGGCCCAGAACCCGCTTGATATATCCTTCTCCGGCCAGCTCACTGGTTCCGGCGGCCTGCTTGCCTATACACAGGATACCGGCAGCTATCTCGACATCCAGGGCATTATGCCGCTCAATGATGATGTCCGTATTTCCGTCGATCTCGAGTACACCCTGTTCAAGGGCCTCAATTTCAAGGTTGATCCGGGCGATGTCGAGGGGGCGACAAAATGCACGATGTCCCTTGCGAGTCCGCGCTATGTTTACTACGAGCGTTTCGATAGCGGCGACAATGTGAAACGGACCGCTGCCGTAACGCCGTCAATCAACATCCAAGTTCCTGCTGCCGATGCAAAAACCGACTCCTATGGCCTGGACCTCAGGATCGAATGGGATTTCGAACAGCATTACTATGACAAAGATGGCGCCTCTATCCGCACGGAGACAGGCACAACTGGCGCTTATTTCCTTCATGTCTGGCTGAGCGCCTATTAAACAAACGATATGATTTTTACCATGAAACGCGCACGATTATATAAAGGAGAAACACGCTCATGAAAAAAATCCTTCTGATTCTCGCCGTTATTTTCGGCATCCTCCTGTTTGTTGCCCTCGGTGTGTTTGGATTCGTGAAGAACACCTACAACACTCTTGTCACGCTGGACGAGAATATCAACGGCTCCTGGGCGCAGGTCGAGAACGTGCTCCAGCGGCGCTTTGACCTTATCCCGAACCTGGTCGCCACTGTCAAAGGCTATGCCTCCCACGAGGACGAGGTGCTGACAAAAGTTACCGAGGCCCGCGCGAAAGTCGGCGGCGCGGGAACCCCCGCCGAGCGCATGGAAGCCGAGGGTGAGCTTTCGGGAGCACTCTCCCGCCTGATGGTCGTTGTGGAAAACTATCCGCAGCTCAAGGCCAACCAGAATTTCGTCATGCTGCAGGACCAGCTCGAGGGCACCGAGAACCGTATCGCGGTCGAGCGAAAACGCTATAATGACGCCGTACAGGTTTACAACACCAGCCTCAGGCGTTTTCCGCAATCGATGATCGCAGGCATGTTCGGATTCGAACGAAGAGAGTTTTTCGAGGCGTCCGAGGGGGCTTCGGAGGTGCCGAAGGTGTCTTTCGAATAGCACATGGCTATCCCAGGACAACACTTTATATAGATGTTAATATCATCACAAAGACGACATATTGCATATCCAAACGTTGTACTATTTTGAGCCGGTTTTCACATGTGGAAACCGGCTGCTTTTTGGCAAATCCACAAAGGTAAACACCCTTCATCCTGCTGTTATTAAGCAAGATAAAATACTTTTGTCGGATTTCGGATTAGTCAAACTTTATCCTTGACAAATGAGGCCTCAACCCACATTTTGTACCTTATCATTCCTGCAACACAACATATTGTTGATATCCTGTGCAAAATATGTTAAATGCCTGTGTATATCATGTTGACATGATGTTAATAAAGTGCGCTTCACAATAAAATAGACGGGGTAAGTTCCTTATGTTCAATGATTTTGACGTACCTTTCAAGGAAGTACGGAAGCGAGACGGAAGACGTGTCGCTTTCGATCAGGGAAAAATCCGCGATGCTGTCGCCAAGGCTGGCGAAGCAACCGGCGAGTTCGACCGTTTCGAGGCGGAACTTCTCACCATGCAGGTACTCAAGGTGCTTACTCATGCCCGGCACAGCGCGGTGCCGGGAATTGAGCAGATACAGGACATCGTGGAGCACGTGCTTATCGCCGCAAACTATGTCAAGACCGCCAGGTCCTACATTGTATATCGCGAGCAGCACAAGAAACTCCGCGAGGACAAGAAGACCCTTGTCGATGTTTTCAGTTCCGTGAACGAGTACCTCGACAAGCTCGACTGGCGTATCAACGCCAATGCCAACCAGGGATATTCCCTCGGCGGTCTGATCCTTAACGTTTCCGGTAAAGTCATCGCTAACTACTGGCTCAACCATGTCTATAACGACGATATCGGCGAGGCCCACCGTAACGGCGACATGCACATCCACGACCTCGACATGCTGTCCGGCTACTGCGCCGGCTGGTCGCTCCGACGCCTTCTGGAAGACGGTTTCAACGGTGTTCCCGGCAAGGTCGAGGCAAAAGCGCCGAAACATCTCTCGAGCGCTGTCGGCCAGATGGTCAATTTCCTCGGCACCCTCCAGAATGAATGGGCTGGCGCGCAGGCATTCAGCTCTTTCGACACCTATCTGGCGCCGTTCATCAGGGTCGACAACCTGAACTATGACGATGTGCTTCAGAACATACAGGAATTTGTTTATAATCTGAACGTTCCTTCCCGCTGGGGAACCCAGACACCGTTCACCAATGTCACGCTCGACTGGGTATGCCCTGAGGATGTCGCATGGCAGAAACCGGTTATCGCCGGCAAGGAAGTCGATTTCACATACGGCGAGCTTCAGGAAGAAATGGACATGATCAATCGGGCGTTCATCGAGGTCATGAGCCGCGGCGACGCCATGGGACGTGTTTTCACCTTCCCGATTCCGACATACAATATCACAGAGGACTTCCCTTGGGACCATCCCAATACAATTCCTCTGTTCGAGATGACCGCAAAATACGGTATTCCGTATTTCCAGAATTTCCTTAACTCGGATCTTTCCCCCAACATGGTGCGCTCCATGTGCTGCCGTTTGCAGCTCGATCTTACCGAGCTTCTCAAGCGCGGCAACGGCCTTTTCGGCTCCGCAGAAATGACCGGTTCGATCGGTGTGGTAACAGTCAACTGCGCCCGTATCGGCTACCTCTACAAGGGCGATATGGAGGGAATGAAAGAGCAGATCGATTACCTCCTGAACCTTGCGAAAGTCTCACTGACAATCAAACGCAAGAATATTCAGCGGCTCATCGATTTCGGCCTCTTCCCCTATACGAAACGCTACCTCGGCAAACTGGACAATCATTTCTCGACCATCGGCGTGAACGGCATCAACGAATGCATCAGGAATTTCACCGATGACAAGCATGATATCGCCAGCGAAGAAGGCCGCAAGTTAGCAATCGATATCCTCGACCATATCCGTGGACGTATCACGGAATTCCAGGAGGAAACCGGAACGCTGTTCAACCTTGAGGCCACCCCGGCCGAGGGCACAACCTACCGTTTCGCCAAGGAAGACAAGAAACGCTATCCCGACATCCTTCAGTCGGGCTCCGAGGAAGCACCCTATTACACCAATTCGAGCCAGCTTCCCGCCGGCTATACCGACGATCCTTTCGAGGCTCTGAGCCATCAGGAAGAGCTGCAGCGCAAATACACCGGCGGCACGGTGCTCCATCTCTACATGGGCGAGCGCGTATCGGATCCGGAGGCCTGTAAGCAGATCGTCAAGCGGACGCTCGAAAAATTCAGGGTTCCCTACATCACGGTGACACCGGTATTTTCGATCTGCCCGAAACACGGCTACATCGAGGGCGAGGTCGAGTTCTGCCCGCAATGCGACAAAGAGAAGCTCGAGGAGAAATCGGCGCAGATGGCGCTCGACGACCTCATTTAACAGATGAAAAAAGCTGCCATGGCATCTCAACAGCTCGGCAGCGGCAGGATATAAAGTCAATACACTGATAATAACAGAGAAAACAATATATATAGTGAAAACGAAGAGGGAGACCACCATGGTACAGGCTATTGTTAACGAACAGACAGTTACTCTGACAGACGAAGAACGCCAGAAATGCGAAATTTGGACACGTGTCATGGGCTATTACCGTCCGGTCAGCCAGTTCAATATCGGAAAGAAAAGCGAACACGCAGAGCGGACTTTCTTCACCGAGTCCAACGCACTTGGCCAGTAAACGGAAACGGATACCGGTCAAACGATGGATAGTATAATAGACGGCGGTTCGGCGGTTCCACTGACAGACCGGCAGGCCGCCCGGGATATCGATGCATGCCGGAGCCTCCCCATTGCGGGGATTGAGCCGATGACAACCATTGATTTCCCCGGCAGGCTAGCCGCGGCATTCTTTGTCGCCGGTTGTCCCTGGCGCTGCCGATATTGCCATAACCACCTGCTTCAAAATAGCGGTGAGCCCGTGAAATCCTGGCAGGAGGTCGAGAGTTTCCTCGATAAACGCCGGGGCTTCCTCGAGGGAATTGTCATTTCCGGCGGCGAACCCTGTATGCACAAAAGCCTGCCCGCTTTTCTTGCCATGCTCAGGGAAAAAGGCTATGCGACAGCTGTCCACACAAACGGCTACTATTCAGCCATGCTGCGCAGAATTCTCATGACTGGGCTTGTCGATTTTGTCGCCATGGATGTCAAGGCGCCGCCGAGGGCCTACGACAGGGTTACCGGCGGACAGGGGACCTGCATCGAGGTTTCGAGGAGCATTGATCTTATCATCAATTCGGACTGCGACTACGAGTTCCGCACGACCTATCACCCGGACATTCTCAGTGAGCACGAGCTCATCGAAACAACCAGGGCAATAGCCGCGGCCGGTGCGAAACGTTTTTATCTGCAGCGTTTCAGAAATATCGGTGTCGCTGACAAAGAGCTCTCCGAAAGCTGTGAGCTGGCTATCATTCCCGATGCCGCTGTGGAACTTGCAGAATCCCTTTTCGACACTTTCGAAGTCAGATAGATAGAGAAACGCATCCTGAAAATAGAAAGCCCCTGCTTGTATCGGCAGGGGCTTTCTGTATCTGTATATGACGACATTGCCCGTTGAGATAACCGGACGTCTTCTGTTCTCTCACTAACGGCGTTTCGGTTTTTTCTTCCTTCCGAAACGAAGATCACTGCCGTTGCCTGCACCGACAATAGTGTCACGGGCCGCACTGGCTTTCTGGCCACCCTGTTTCTGGCCACCCTGTTTCTTACCGGCGACAAACTCACTGGTGACATCGCTGCCAAGTCCACTGCTGAAAACATGGAACTCGTCGACGCCGATTTTCGAGTCAGCGACAATATCGATAGCGATCGACGTGCATGAGCGAAGCAGAGTCAGTCGCTCATTGCTGTTCTCGATCAGGTATTCGAACAGCGCGGGATGGACAAACACGGTATAGTTCTTCTCGCTGCCAAACGCCTCGGCACGGGCCAGCCAGCGCTCGAGCTTGGTGACTGTCGTGTCACGGCCCTGCACCATGCCGATGCCGTCGCAGGTGGGACAGGTCTCGGCAAAGGTGAAAATAAGGCTGGGTCGCACTCGCTGGCGCGTCATTTCCATGAGGCCGAACTCGCTGATCTGCGAGATCGAGATTTTCGAGCGGTCGTTCTTGAGCGCCGCGGCGAAAACATCCTCAACCTTCCGGCGGTTCTCTTTTTTCATCATGTCGATGAAATCGATCACGATGATGCCACCGATATCCCTGATCCTTAGCTGACGGGCGATCTCACGGGCCGATTCGAGGTTGATATTAAGGATCGTCTCCTCTTGGTTGGACTTGCCGATATTGCGCCCGCTGTTGACATCGATCACGGTCAGCGCCTCGGTGTGGTCCATGACGAGGAATGCACCGGATTTCAGCCAGACTTTCCTGCTGAAAATGCTGTCGATCTCGCGCTCGAGGTTATAATGGTCGAAAATCGGTTCTTTACCCTTGAACTGCACCAGCTTGTTCATGAGGTTCGGCGAGGTGCTTTCGAGGTAGCGGCGGATATCGTGGTAATGCTCTTCGGAATCAACCACCACCTGCTCGACATCCTCGCTCAGAAGGTCACGAATGATGCCGGAGGTCATGCCCATGGCCTTGTGCAGAAGCACAGGCGGCTTGGCGGGCTCGGCTTTTTTCATCAGCTCTTCATAGGTTGCGGCAAGATCCTTGATCTCATTGGCTATCGTATCGTCATCCTTGCCCTCGGCGACCGTACGGATGATAACGCCGTGGCCCTTGGGCTTGTATTTTCTCGCGAGCTGACGAAGGCGTTTCCGCTCACTCCATGAGGAGATTTTACGGGAAACACCCACCTTGTTGACACCGGGCATGAACACGAGGAAACGTCCGGGCAGGGTGACCTGCGAGGTCAGGCGGGCACCCTTGGTGGAAATGGGCTCCTTTGTGACCTCCACCAGAAGCTCCTGGTCTTTCTTGATCAGATCCTCGATGGGAGGTTGTTTCTTGTCATGCCTGCGGCCCCTGCCTTTAGAGCGCGGCTGTTTTTCCTTCATGGGCTCTTCATCTTCGTCGTCCTCATCGTCATCATCATACTGCGCAGCAAAATCCAATGCTGCTTCGCCAATGTCGGAAACATGAAGAAACGCACTCTTTTCCATGCCGATATCGACAAATGCCGCCTGAATACCGGGAATGACAGCCTTTACCTTGCCAAGGTAAATATCGCCGACCATCCGCTCGTTATCCGGACGCTCGACCCAGATTTCGACCAGACGGTCGTCCTCGAGGATCGCAATCCGCGTTTCGTGCGTTGAAGCGTTAATGATGATTTCACTTTTCACATCTAACTCCTTGCGTTAGCTCCCCGCAAATATTCTCTTGAGACGGCGTTTCTCTATATGAAAAATGCCGCTTCTATTACCGTCTCTGCGGGATAAAAGTTTACCAGAGAATCTCCATCGGCGACTGCATTCCTGCATCTGTCACCGCATACTGCTCGATCCTCGTGACATCCAGTGCGGTCGGGTCGTCAAACAACACAGAGAGCACCTCCGAGGGTTTCACCGACCGTTCCTGATCGAGATGGAGCAGTAAAGTCAAGCCGTCGCGGTTATCAGTCACTGAAACAGATTCTATTCCGCAACGGACATCGACTGTTTTTTCTCCTTTTTTGGTCATTCTGACCATTTCTATGTGTTCTTTGGCAAGCGTCTCGCCGATACGTGCCTCCAGCGGGTCATCGACCTCGCAGGCAACATGGTACTCGGCAAGCGTCACCAGTTTTGTCAAAGATTGTGTCTTATCCGGTATCGACCTGATATCGACAAGTCCGACACCATCAGGCAGCCCCTCACGAAACGCCTTCTCGAACGACGGGAACGGCGTACTGAGCGAGATGTCTACATATTCGGCCCCGCTTTTATAGCCAAGCGGCAGCGGATAACCGAATGAAATTTTGGGATGAGGATGGAATCCCTGCGAATAGGCCACCGGAATGCCGCCGCGCCTCAGTGTCCTGTCAAAAATCCGTATCATGTCCAGATGGCTGGAATAGCGGACCGCTTCTTCTTTCGTGTACTTGACCCTCAATCGTGTCCCGAGAATGTCCAGCGGCTCCGAACGGGTCACAGCCGGTTTTCTCTTCCTGCCGAATTTAGCGGCGCTTGCAGTGTCGCGGTTTTGCTCACCCTGGACACCAGCGCGCGAGGCCTCTTCCTCTCTGAACGCCTTGCAGAATGCCGCGTAAGGCCCGCAGTTGTGGCATCTTTCACGGCAGTCGGGTATGGTGTCGCCCTGGTAAGCCCGCTCCCGTTCAGCGATAAGATAAGGAGTTTCGACACCGAAAGAAAGATGCGACCAGGGAAGCGCCGTGCCGACTTCCATTCCGCCCCCACCTGCAGCAAGATCGATCCCGGCCGCGGAAAACACATCGCTCCAGGTCTCGCCGTCATACAACTCGCTCCAGCCGTCGAGCCTGCTGCCGCGTTTCCATGCCTCGAAAATGATATCGCCCATTTCCCGGCCGCCGCGCGCGATCGCTCCTTCGAGAAGGGACAGCATCGGGTTCCCTTGCCTGAGATGCACGGCACGTGAACGGAGATTGTGGCGGATAAGGCGCATCTTTTCCTCGAAAGCCTCTGCCGAGGCCTGGTTCTCCCACTGGAACGGTGTCGCCGGTTTGGGGCTGAACGGCGAGATAGTCACATTGAGATTGCGTCCCTTGTTCCGTTTGACAATGCCGCCGACTTTGTTGAGAAGTTCGGCGATCGCCAGCACATCCTCATCCGTTTCGGTGGGAAGACCGATCATGAAATACAGCTTGATATTGCCGAATCCCTGCTCGAGCGCTGACGTGACCGTCTCTATCAGCTGCTCCTCGGTGAGATTCTTGTTGATGACATCCCTGAGTCGCTGTGTTCCTGCCTCGGGCGCGAAAGTCAGGCTCGTTTTCCTGCCGCCCGCTGTCGCCTCCGCCATCTTGAGCGAAAAATTATCCGCCCTCAGGCTCGACAGCGAGATGGAAACAGCCTTGCCTTCAAGTTTGCGCCCGACCTCGCGAACCACGCGGTCAATGCCGGGATAATCCGTGGTCGAAAGGCTCACGAGACTGACCTCGTCCCAACCGGTCGTCTTGATACCGCGGGTGATCTGCTGTACGATATCCTCCGGCGGACGTGTCCGTCGCGGACGGTAGCTCATACCGGCCGAACAGAAACGGCAGCCGCGGGTACAGCCGCGCATGATCTCCACGGCCAGACGGTCGTGGACAACGTCGGTCACCGGCACGAGCGGTTTTTCCGGATAGAACTCGGCTTTCATCTGCTCGACAACACGGGATTTCAGTGTGGCCGGTGCGGCGTCATCGATGACCTCGATTTTGGTGAACGTGCCGTTTTCATCGTACTCGGCACGATAGAACGAGGGCACATAAACACTTTCCACTCCGGCAAGACGGCGCAGGGTCTCCAGACGGTCGAGCCCCTCTTTTTTCGACTGCTCGACAACATCGAGGATCTCGGAAAACGCCTCCTCGCCGTCACCAAGCAGGATCGCGTCGAAATAGCGCGCCATCGGCTCGGGATTCACCACGCAGGTGCCGCCGCTGATGACCAGCGGATCATCCTCGCCGCGCTCTTCGCTGTGGAGCGGAATACCGGCGAGATCGAGCATGTTCAGCACGGTGGTGTAATGAAGCTCATATTGAAGCGTGAAACCGACAACATCGAACGCGGAAACCGGAAGGAAATTCTCCAGCGACCAAAGCGGGACCTTTTCATCACGCATGGCAGCCTCCATATCCGTCCAGGGCTGGAAAGTCCGCTCACAGAGCGTCGCGGGCCGCTTGTTGAGGATATGATAAAGAATGTGGAAACCAATGTAGGACTGCCCGATGTCGTAGATATCCGGGAAGGCGAGGCAGACACTGACATTCTGCGCCGCCGGGTCCTTCTTTGCCATGTGAAGTTCTCCACCGGTATAACGTGCCGGACGTTTCACACGGGCGAGAAGGGGTTTGATTCTATTCTTGAGAGAAACACTATCAGTCATAATATCTGCTTTTATTCCATGATTCGGGTTTCAATACGAAAGAGGCCACCGCTGAAAATCAGAACACTGAAAACAGCAACGAAAAACACCTCTTTTACTGCGAAAAGACCAGCCAAACCGCGCCTGTTACGGCACAGTTAGGCAGATTAGTAATATAACAATAAAGAAGATATGGGGCAATGGGGATTTGGACAGGGGAAAATACGTACAGCATATAGGGCGTAAACACTGAAATAACACTAATATAGTGCGGCCGCACAGGACAGGATCACCTGTATGAGAGCTGCTATAATCGGCAGCACGCTCCCGGCAAAAACCGCTGACACCACTCCCGCTCCCAGAAAGATCAGTTGGACGATAAAAAAGGCTGTTTTCATATCATTTCCGCAATGAATTCAACATTCGAACAGACGCTTTACCCGACATACTCGAACACGTCCTCGAGATTCGCGCCGAATACGCGGGCGATCCTGAATGCCAGCCCAAGTGAAGGCACATACTTTCCCGCCTCGAGGGCGATGATGGTCTGACGGGAAACACCGACACGTCCCGCAAGCTCTTCCTGGGTCATTTCGCCGTGCTCGAAACGGTAGCGGCGGATGCAGTTGCTGATCTCAGCCTTGTTCATGACGGTGCTCCCGGATATAGAGTTTCATGTCCGCGATCACAGTCAGATAAAAAATAAGACCGATGAACAGGAATATCAGAAACGATGGCCAGCGCAAGACATTGTCAGTGACAAAACTCCCAATGAGCACAACTGTCAGCAGGACATACAGCACAGTAAACAGAGCGTTGAAAATACGGCTCGAGCGGGCATAGCCCAGAAGTTCTTTCTCGTCGCCGGAAAAGCCCTGTTTCCGCCTGAGCTCACGGAGTGTCATCGACGTTGAGCCCGTGGTTATTGTAATAAACTCCAGGCCGAAAAGGAACTGCCCTTTCATGATAGAAAACGCACCCACAAGCAGAAAAATCAGCATGAAAAACAATGAGTAATAATACGCTCTCCGGTTGGGAACGAACCCGCCCTGAAGACTCTCGTCACCCCAAACACCTCTTCGGTGCTGAATAATGACCGAAATCGTATAGACCAGCACCAGCAAAACGAAAAACGGAAAGATCATCAGCGGCAGAAAATCCAGATCGAATGGCACGATAACCGTTCCTCCGACCTTCTTGAAAAAGCGGAAATATATCCATACACCCTCGGCGAGGAAAACGAAAACGACCCAGAATACAGCGAACGCGTGCAGTGCCGCACGCTGATAAATCCGTATGTCGCGCTCGTCGAGATCGGGATCGAACATGCGTGCCCCCGAAACGGCGCCGTCCTCTTTCCTGAACAATGTCTGGCTGAGCCCGAGGAGGCCGCAGACAGCGAAAGCCGAGAACGATATTTTCAGGCTTTGCCCAACAGGAAAACTCTCCCTTGCGAGGAAAAAAAAGACAATAAACAGCAGAATCGAGACTGATATCACAGCAAGATTGAACCACGCGATCTTTTCATGCCTGTTCATGGCAGCGCTCCTTTATTCCCGGCATGTATGCCAACTATCAATTTTGAAAGCATTACCGAGCGACAATGTCACATCCTTTAGACAATATGTAACATATTTCTTACATTATGTCAAGATATTTTTACCAGCAAAAGAAAAGAACAGCCACAAAGACCACAGAGTTCACAGAGAAAAGATAGATGAAAGTTTAAAGATAAAGGAATAAGGGAAAAAGTAAGGATGGGAAAGAAAATATATCCGTGACTAATGAAATACATGACAGGAAATGTTTTGACCGTCATACCGGACTGGTTTCGGCATCTGTGTTGACAGATAGTACCTGTAGTACCTGAATTTATTTCAGGATAAAAAAAACCCGGCATCATCAGATGCCGGATAAAAAAGGGCCCGCCTGCCCTTCCCGGAGAGGGGTGCGGGGAGGACCATGGAATGATGGTTCTCCCCGCAAATATCCTCATTTTCTCTTTTCTTTATTCTCCCTGGCTTGCCATGTCATAGCTGAGCATGGGATTATGCCAGTAACCGCTGCTGAACCCGATCATGTTCAGGCGGTAGATTGGATCGCTCATGAGGTGGGCGCGGCGGTCTTTCGCCGGGATGGTGGTCGAGTAGATCATGAGTTTGCCGTCCTCTTCACTGGTGGTAATGATCTCCTCGCGCCAGTCGCCGCAGATATCGGCAATCGCGAGAACCCTGCCTTTGTATTTCGCGATCGGCTCCTTCTCGCCGAGATTGGTGATACCGCCATGAATGAGCTCGCGCTGGGGATCGTCATCCCAGTACACGGTATGCACTATCTGGGCGCTGAACGGCGCTTCGGAAATATCGTTGCCCTTGCAGTCTTTGAGCCACGCACCACCGGGGGTTTCACGGTCCCTGCCGTAGAACTCGCTACCGCGCCTGCTGCCGTCGATATCGCCTGCAAGACCATAGCTGTGCACATGTTTTGTCGGCACATCTATACCCCAGATGATCTCGCCGGTACGGGCGTCGGCAAGGCACATGCCATTCTTGTTCTGACGCATTTCCAGTCCGTAATAAATCTCGAGGCCGGGACGGTCCGGATCGAAATCGGAGACATAATTGGCATCGGGATGCTCCTGGCCGGTTGACCAGAGCGAATTGCCGTTGTCATCGAGACAGACACTGCCGATGATGAGCTCGTCTTTGCCGTCGCCATCAACGTCGGCGGGGTTGATCGTATGGCTGCTCTGAGCATAGTAGTCCTTTGTTTCGCCGCGGTTGTCCCAGCTCCAGCGCTTGACAAGCTCGCCGTCCGCATAGTCGAATGCCCAGAGGATATTGATATCGTAGGTGCCGCGCTGGATAACCACCGAGGGCTTTTCGCCGTCGAGGCAAGCGACCATGATCTGCTCCCGTGAGGAATACTCATATCCCCACTCGGGACCCATGGCATCGACCCATGGCTCGCGTGAAATCCAGTCGGTGCGGGCAATTCGCTTGCCCGTTTTGCCATCGAGGATATCGAGGTACTCAGGGCCGGTCCAGACATGACCTTCCTCGTTGCGGTAGTCACCGTCGCTGGCCTTGACCGCCACCTCGGCACAACCGTCGCCATCGAGATCAAAAATCGCGTAAGGCGAGTACCATGTTCCGGTCTCGATGGACCAGCCCATCTCGTAACGCCACATGACCGTGCCGTCATGACTGTAGGCTTCGAGGAAATAAGGATTCCTGCTCTTTTTCCACGATTTGTAGTAGGGATCGATACCGAAATCACCTGGCTGCTTAACAACATAGTCGAGATTTCCGTCACCATCGAGATCGCCGAAACCAACACGTTCGCCACTGACAGAACCGAGTTTGATGGTGCGGACAGCTGCGTTTTTGCCCTCCGCCTTGCATGTCGCAAGGGCGTTTGAGGTGTCGAGTGTTTTCCCGCCGGATATCGCTACGAGCTCAAAACTCGCCCGTTTCGCGCTGACCGCGGCGCTAAGGTCCGTGGTCGCCGTTATCGGATTTTCGTTCAGTTTCGTTCTTTTCGAGCCGGATACGCGGTATACATCGAACGCGATATCGGCCGGATCGCTGTCAAAAAGCCGCCAGCTCAGGTAAACGCCGCCATTGGTCATTTCGGTAACAGCAAGGGCCCGTCCCAACGATTCAGCCGGAATTGCCGCTATCGTTTCGGTCCCGGCAAAAAGCATTACAGCAAGGAGCAGATAGTTCAGATATTTCATCATATATCTCCGATTTTCATGCCTGCGCGAGGGTTTTGTCGTCATTGTCATTTCCAGACCTCCCCGAGTTCCTTAAGCCTGTCCTGTGCCCTTGTGCCGTGCTGCTGAGCCGAGAGCTTGTACCATTTGACAGCCTCATCGATATTCTCGGCGACTCCCTCGCCTTTCTGATATGCGACACCTACGCGGTACTCTGCCCAGGAATGCCCTTTTTCAGCGGCTTTCATAAACCAGGCAAAAGCGGTCTCCAGATCTTTCGCGACTCCCTCGCCATAGAGATAACGGCTGCCAAGGAGTGTTTCGGCATCGGCATGGCCTGCCTCGGCGGCTTTTGTCAGCCACTCGGCCGACGCGGCGAGGTCTTTGGCAATACCGCGCCCCCAGTACAGCGCCGTGCCCATCGCGTACTGCGCGGGAGCATAGCCCTGTTCGGCTGATTTGCGGTAAAGCTCCACCGCCGCGGCCTGATCTTTTTTCACACCTTCACCGCCATCGAGCATGGTTGCCGCCATATACTGTGCTGGCGCATGCCCCTTCTCGGCCGCCATGGAGAACAACGAGAACGCATCGGGATAGTTTTTTTCGATGCCGCAGCCCCAGTAACAGGCTTCACCCGCAAGGAACGCCGCATTTGCATCGCCCGATTTCGCCAGCGGAAGCCATGTCTGCACATGGTCCTTCAGCTCCGTATCAGAAACATACCAGCTTCTGAACAGCGCACCGGGATGTACTTTCACCGTATTTTCATATTCCGCTACCCAGGCGAGATAGCGTTCCATATCGCCTTTGGCCACTTTCGCCTTATTGCCGCACCCCATGCAGGCTAGCAGCAGGCTCAGGGCCAACGTTACAACCAGACTACGCATGTGTCCTCCATTCATGTTTCATTTAAGTTTGTATTTTACTTATTCATTCATTTTTCAAGCGGTTACCGCCAGCTTTCGCCATGCTGGAGCATCTGCACCATAGAACGGTCGCTGTGCTGGCGTGCACCCATTTTAAACCATTTTACGGCTTCGTCCCTGTTTTTCTCAACACCGGCGCCGTCACGATAAGCCATCCCAATACGATACTGCGCCCAGGCATGGCCTTTGCCGGCGGCACTGCGGAAATAACGTGCGGCGGTTTCAAGGTCTTTATCGACGCCTTCTCCATAATGATATCGGCAGCCGAGGAGTGTTTCGGCATCGGCATGCCCAGCCTCCGCGGCCTTTGTCAGCCACTCGGCCGATGCGGCGAGGTCTTTTGCTATACCACGTCCCCAGTACAGCGCCGTGGCAAGGCTGTACTGCGCGGGAGCATAGCCCTGTTCGGCTGACTTGCGGTAGAGTTCCACTGCAGCGGCCTGGTCTTTTTTCACGCCCTCTGACTCGTCGAGCATCTTGCCCAATGCGAACTGCGCGGGCGCATACCCTTTGTCAGCCGCCCTGCGGTAATAAGACGCGGCTGTAACATAATCCTTTTCTACAGCACAACCAAAATAATATGCTCCGCCCGCAAGGAATGCGGCTTTCGCATCGCCGGATTCTGCACCGTCGATCCACGACTGCACATGACCTGCCGCCTCACCATCAGATGCAAACCAAGCCCGGAACAACGAGCCCGGATGGATTTTCACCGTGTTTTCATATTCAGCGACATAGGACAGATAGCTTTCGACATCCTCACCTGCAAAACGTGAGGCCCCTCCACATCCTGAAAACATCGGAACAGACAACAAAATGACCATCAAAGCCGAGATCATGCGCTTCACCTGTGACATCTCCTTCGTGCGAATGGAAAATTTATCTCTTTTTATCTGGGCAAAAGCTAAGCCTTCCCGACACCTAATGCAATCGAAACATGTATTTTCCATCATTTTTTTCAAACCCGGCTGTCGGTTCATACGTCTTATCGTTGATAGAGACGTCATTTCGGGAAGCTCCTTGACAATATCGCGATTCGTCATTTTATTAAAGATAATTCCTTATCATCAGGTGCATGGAGGATATATAATGTATCGAAGAAAGACAGCGCTGCGCTCAGCAATGATTGTTTCGATACTCTTTCACTGCCTCCTCGCCGCATTCTTTATCATGTTCCGTTTTGAAAGTGAACAGCCGCCTGCCATCGTGTATCACGAGCTTTTCCTGTCCAGTATCATTGACTCTCCGGCTGTCGATGTGCCTGCCCTTACACCTCCTGCCGAGGAAATAGACATCCCGGAATCCTCGCCGCAAAACCCCATAGATACACACGCCCTCCCAGAGCTGTCACCTGCCACCGGAGACCCGCAGACTGAAAGCTATCCGGCACAAGCTAATAACAATGATCTCACACAAGAACACGCCGCCAATCCTCCCACAGAACCATCACACAATATCGAACCTGACAGCCCGCAGGAAAAGGTGTTTACGCCCTGGGAGGACGGTGATCTCACCCGGGCCTATGCCGACACCTCGTTGATTGCACGCGCCAATGCGGACAGCTCCAACCTGACAGCATTCCAGCGGGGTCTGACACTTTTCGAGGGAACACCCTACGCTCTCAGGCCGAGCGGAAGAAAGGCAAAGACCAACAGCAAGGGCCTCCCGCCGGAAGAATACCGTGACGAGCGCCGTGATTTCGAACCCGATATCTTCGGCATACCGGCAGGTGGCCTCCTGGCAGTTTTTCCTGTCATTAAGCACGCGGGAAAATCGATTGTCTGGGACATTCAGGACGGCGCCCATCAGGGGCAGGTCGACGATATGCTGCGGACGCATTTCGCGAGCATCTCCGAGAAAGATGTCCGTTTCCTCATACTGATGTGGCGGGACGGGCTCCTCGATTTCCTGAGGATGTCCCGGGACGACCGCATCTTTATCGCCTCGGCGGGAGCACAGAAAGCCGAAACCAGCCAGTCCTATCTCACCGGTATGTATCAGCGCGGCCTTGCGGACGGGCTCAAAGTCGAAGGCCGTCTTGTTTTCCGTGCGGCTTTCCCGCGTGACACTGTTCTCACTAACCTGGAAACCGCTGCCGCCGACACGGCCGAATACGACATGAATACGCGTATGAGGCTCGCCAAGCTCATTACGGTCTGTTACGATCCAACGCTCCGCAAGATTATCATCCCCGATTCCCTGAGCGGCAGATGGAAAAAATCAGCACAGCCGACCATACAAATCCCTGAATAGCTGCATAGAAATATTCTTCTTGCCTGAACCGAAACCATGCCATTGATTGATCCTATTCACGCATTCAATCATACGGGAGGGATTCATGCAGGCAGAAAAAGCAGTCCACGTGAGACACATATTCATCGTCCACATATTCCTGATTTTTGCGGCCCTTGCTATCGCGGATCATGCCGATGCCGCCGATTGGGCAAACTGGAAACAGCAGCAGACGGTGCTTGTCCAGGAAACAGAAGGCATCGATCGCGCACACGAGCCAGTAGAATGCGAGATCCAGTTCAGCCAGCCTGTGCGAAACGCCGATCAATCCACACTCGAGGCCGATATCAGCCGCGAGATCAGGCTTGTCGACAACACAGACAAAGCGCTACCGGTCCAGGCTTTCGACATCCGCCGCAACACGAGGACGAAAGCGGATGCTCCCAGTGTGCCGGTCAGGATCAGGATCGCCTTTTTCGTCGATCTCAAGGCCTACGAATCCAGAGAGTTCACAGTGCTGCTCGACAACCAGTCGGCAAAAGCGGCCAGATACGAAAGCGACCTTTCAGTCAGCGGTGAGGGAGTCGAATTCACGGTCACAAACGATAAATTCCGCATTCTCACGGAAAAAATGAGCGGCCAGATCGACCAGATCGACCTGAAATTCGCCACAAAACCCTCATTCCGTTTCAAATACGGCACCCTTCACTGGAATCCAGATTTCATCGTCGTGCCCGAGGATTTCCCCAGCACTGGCTACACCTGGTGGTACGCCCATCACTTCGACAAGCCCGACACGGAAACGGAATCCGGCCCGGTATTCTTCTCGGTCAGGCGCAAACAGCTCATTCCGGGGCAGGACACCGCCTGGATGGAGGTCTACTACCGTTTCTATGCCGGCCTACCCTATTTCATCATGGAATCACATATCGTAGCGAAAAAAGATACGAAGACATTCGCGATCCGTAACGATGAACTCGCGTTCGGGCGAACCGATTTCACCCATGCGGGCTGGCGGAACCGGACACCCGACATGATGGAGGGCCATGACGGCGAGATCGGCTCCACCGGTCTCTACCAGAGCACCCGTGTCGGCGGCCATGTCCTCGGCAGCAGCCTTCCGCCGAATATCGCATGGATAAGCCTCGCGCACCCGGAGAACGGATACGCGGTTGGGAGCATCCGCCTCGATTTCGAAAATAAAAATGTCCTCACCGGCGAACCCTCGCCGCTCTACAATTCGCACACCGTGATCAGTGAACACGACGAGGGGCTTTACTGGTTCAGAAGCCTCATCTATTCGCCTCGGGGAAGTTCCGGGGTGGATTCCGACACCGTACGCAGTTTCCTCGTCGATGTTCCGAAAGGCTCATCCTACTACGAGAAAAACGCCTATCTCATGTACGAGTTCGACACAGATCACCCTTACGTGGGCATCGACTCACTCTGGCAGCAGCTCAGAAAACCGTGCAAAGTCAAAATTATGGGTGACTGATCAGAGTTGCTGAAATTTCCGGCAGCAGGTGCCCCTCAAAAGGACTGCACCTGCCGCTTTTATATGTCCCTATTTTTCACGCTCAAAAAACATACAGCACGGTTCACACCCCCTCGTCTATCCCGCCCCAACGGGACTGCGGCAGTATATTCTACTTGCATACAGCTACACAATGTCATTGATTAGGATAGCACATACAACCATGCAAGAGGGAGATGCCATGCCTGTGAAAACCTGTGTCAGCGGCCGCGTCGCCGTACTGTTCATGTTCGTCATTTTGAGTGTCGTCATGCCGTTCTCTGCAGTGGAGGCCGCCGACTGGTCCGGCTGGAACCTGAAACAGGACATCATAGTCCAGGAAAGGGCCGGCATCGACCGTATCAATGAGCCTATAGACTGCGAAATACAGTTCTTCCAGCCCGTGCGTGACGGCAAAAGGGCAGCGGTCGAGGATAATATCCGCCGCGAACTCCGCATTGTGCGCCTCAATGACAATGGCGCCATGACAGAAATCCCCTCACAGGCATTCCATATACAGCCATCGACACCCCGCCGGGAGTTCGATTCTTCCGAGAAAATGGATCAGAACACCGTTTTCATCCGGATGCGTGTCGCTTTTTTTCTCGATATTCCCGCCTACGAAACGATCCGTTTATGCGCCCTGCTCGACAACCCGAAAGCTCGGAAGCCAAAATATAAAAGTGTGCTCAATGTCGACGGCAGCGGCGTGAAATACAATATCGACAACACGGGCTACAGCATTCTCACCGGCGAAAAAAGCGGCCAGATTGTGCAGATCGACTATAAATTCGCCACAAAACCCTCGTTTAGCATCAGCTGGGGCGACATGCACTGGAATCCCGATTTCATCGTAGTCCCGGATGATTTCCCCACGACAGGCTACCGGTGGTGGTACGCCCATCATTTCGAGAAACCGGACACCGTAATCGAGGACGGCCCGATATTCTTCTCGGTCAGGCGCAAACAGCTCATCCCCGGACAGGACACCGTCTATATGGACGTGTACTACCGTTTCTATGCCGGACTGCCGTATTTTATCATGGAATCCTATATCGAGGCGAAAAAGACAACGAAAACATTCGCGATCAGAAATGACGAGTTCACGTTCAAAACAGAGGATTTCACTCACGCGGGCTGGCGCAACAGGACACCAGACCTGATGGAGGGCCACGATGGTGAAATGGGCGGCACCCCGATTTTCCATGACGCCCGGCTCGATCACCACGCTCTCGGCAGCGCACTGCCGCCGAACATGTCCTGGGTCAGTTTCGCGCATATGGAGAACGGCTACGGATTCGGCAGCATCCGGCTCGATCACAAAAATGTCAACGCCCTGACCGGCGAACCCTCGCCGATCTACAACTCCCATACCGTGATCAGCCAGCACGGCGGGGCGCTCTACTGGTTCCGAAGTCTGGTCTACTCATACCGGATCATCAACGGCGTTGACACCGACACCATAAAATCACGGCTGATCACCATACCAGAGGGCTCATCCTACTATGAAAAAAACGCCTATGTCATGTACGAGTTCGACATGGAGACAAAATTCGACCCCATGGACAATCTCTGGCGCAAGCTGAGAAAACCCTGCGAGGTGATAGTTCCCATGACATCGGTGGAATAAAAAAAGCCCGGAAATCCAGGCGCGTGGGCTGAATACTATAAAAGAGCGGGCACATCGTGCAGCGATATAACCGCCGGCAGCCATTTGAGGGATCGGGTGATGTCTATGGTTAGGCAAATGGCAGCCGTGCAGTCAGATGACCCGCTCTTTTATTATTCCTGCCTTCAGTGCTTACAGCATGTTTCCGGCAGGCGCTTCACTGGGCTGGTGTGGAGCGTTTTTTCTGGAATATTAATGACGCAAAATACGTGCCGAAACTGAAAATCGCATGTCAGCCCCCGAAAAACGGCCATCCGCAGACTTGACGGCCCACTCCTACAAACGCCTCCATGACGTTTTGTCATGCCAGAACGTCACCAAAAGCCGCATTGTCTCTCTATCGTACTCATTTCGCCTTGATATCCTCGCATTGAGAGCATATGTTGTCATCAATACGAAACGCGGACAGTCTTTTCAGGGGATTTCATATGGATACTGCAACAGTCACTATCGATTTCGATACGCTTGTCAATTTCACGAGGGATGTTTTCATCGCGCTGGGGCTCACAGAGGACGACGCGGTCTGCGCTGCCGACGTGCTGGTGACAGCCGACCTCCGGGGGATACCCTCCCACGGCATCGCCCGTCTCTGGCGCTATGTCAACGGCCTCAAGAGCGGTCTCATGCTGACAGATGCCCCCGTTAAACGCCTTCGGGAAACACCGTCATCGCTTGTGATCGACGCCGCCGGGGGCATGGGTGCGCCGGTCAGTGTGAATGCCATGAAATCAATCATCAGTAAGGCCCGCGACACCGGTGCGGCTTTCGGATCAGTCCGGGAATCAAATCATTTCGGCATCGCCAGCTACTACGCAATGATGGCCCTAGAGCACGACATGATCGGCATCGCCATGACCAATACTGCGGCGCTCGGCGTGCCCACGTTCGGACGGCAGGTCATGTTCGGCACCAATCCGCTCGCATTCGCCGCACCTGCGGATAAAGAACGTGCGTTCGTCCTCGACATGTCAACCACGGTAGTCACCCGCGGCAAGGTCGAGGTCTATGACCGTCTCGAAAAAGACCTTCCCGCAGGCTGGGCAGTCGACAAAAGCGGCAAAACCGCTAAAGACCCGTCATCACTGCTGGTCGACATGTTCAACCGTATCGGCGGCGGCATCCTCCCGCTCGGCGGCGAGGGCGAAAATTTCGGCGGCCACAAGGGCTACGGTCTCGCGGTCATGGTGGACATCCTCTGCTCGCTCCTGTCGGGACAGGCGTTCGGGCCCGGACTCTGCGACACCGAGACTTCCTCGGCTCGGGTCGGCCATTTCTTCGGCGCGATAAGGATCGACATGTTCCGCGATCCCGCCGATTTCAAACATGACATGGACAATATGCTCGAGGGACTTCGCAACTGCCCTGTTGCCGAGGGCGGTGAGCGTGTCTGGTTCGCCGGACAGAAAGAGTTCGAGCAGGAGGATTATCATCGCAAAAACGGCATCCCGCTCCTGAAAAAGACCTATGAGCAGCTTAAGGAGATCGGCGGCGAGTTCAGGATTGCACTGTAATTGAATCTGCAGTCAAAGGAATCAGGGATCGGATATTTTGAACATCCCCACCTTGCCCGGAACTCACCCCTCGCACTTAAACCATTGACAAACCAGACGATTGCGGGCGCTTCCCCTCTCTTTTAAAGAGAGGGGATCAAGGGGTGAGTTAAGGTTGGCAGCAGAGATTTTACAGTCGCTATTTCCGTTTACATTCAGAAAGATGCTTTATCAATAAATAAAAAGCTCCTCTCATTTGGGGAGCTTTTTATATGTAACGATTCCGGATATTTCTACTGGCTGAAACGCCTTCTGTCCAGCACTTTACGCCCGGATTTTCTGCCCGCCGATAAGTTCGTGAAAGAGGTCGGCGAACGGCAAACGGATATATTTCGGCAGGCTTCCGTGCTCTTTCGATAAAGTCAGGAACAGCCAGCGGTGCTCGACAATATTGAACGCGGCGGCCAGATCCCAGAGCGGCGGCACAATGTAAAGGATCGAGCCCCCAACCCGTCTGAGCTCGCGGTCGAAAAGGGCCGGATCCTCTATATGTTCGATCGTATGGGAACAGAGAACATGCTCGAACTGGCCTGTCTCGAAAGGCAGATGGTAAATATCATCGACAATATGCAGATTGGGAAGTTCCGTGTGCCTGACAATATCGACATTGATCCCACCGCCGTCCGTTTTCCCGCAGCAGATATTCAATCCCCAGGTCCGTTGATTCAGAACCCTGCGTTTCATCAATGAGTAGCTGACACGGTTGACCAGATAGATAAGCGCTGCGACAGCCGCGATGGCCGACAGTACAATGAGAAATATTTTCAGCATGTCCCGCAGATCCTGTCAGGAAGTTCTTATCAATCTTTAATCTGATAGTAATATACGGGCCGGTCTGCGAAGAAAATATCTCAGATTGCGTTAGTTTTCCGTAAAAGAAACGTAAGGGTGCGGGGCATCAGCGGATGCTTTCTTTTTCTGACGGTTTCATTCAGTTTCTTCCGCACAAGGGTGTTACACAACCTTGCGCTGAGTGCGCGGGATCACCTGCAGACACATTTTTCATCCGGCATCACAGGATGACGGATATATAAAGGGTCCGCTGACCCTTTCCGGGAAAGGATGCGGGGCATCAGCGGATGCTTTCTTTTTCTGACGGTTTCATTCAGTTTCTCCCGCACAAGGGTGTTGCACGACCTTGCGCTGAGTACGCGGGATCACCTGCAGGCACGATTTCATCCGGCATCGCAGGATGACGGATATAAAAAGGGGTCCGTGACCCTTTCCAGTAAAGGGTGCGGGAAAACCCGGGAAATTCCGGGTTGTCCCGCAATATCTTCTCTTCCTCTTCTCCCATCCTACCAGAACAGGCGTTCCTCGGGATTGTCACTGCGGGACCAGTTGAGGCCGAGGGGATGGCGTTTGATCTCGGCAAGATTTTTCACTTTCCGGATGTCGCCGTTCTCACAGATGAAATATATATCGATTTTTTCGGGATCGCATTCGCCGTAGCCTTTTTCCTTCGCGATACGGGTATACCATATCTCACGCGGGTCATGGCCCATGATATAGCTGCCGACAGCATCCACCTCGAATGGCGAGCAGCCAGCGACAACGATATTGCTCAGGTGTTCGTCGCCGATATTCCACCATCCGTGCTCGTTGCCGTCCATGGAGATGATGCCTTCGATGATATTGATATCGGGCTTGAGCGTGTAGGCATTATCGAGCCCACGGTGTATCCAGGACTCGTGACGCATGAGATTGCCGACCTCCTTGAGGAATTCGCGGCGGGCCGCGACATCGTCCTTGACCTTGCGGTAGCGCTCATAGCCGCCGAGCTCGACATATTTGTCATAGTCACCGGACAGCCCCTTGTTCGTATCCCAGCGCTTGAATCCGGCGGCACGGTGCTTGACATAGTATTCTTCGAGATTTTTAAGC